>CP178308.1:0-4628096 GCA_047199115.1 Escherichia coli
AGCTTTTCATTCTGACTGCAACGGGCAATATGTCTCTGTGTGGATTAAAAAAAGAGTGTCTGATAGCAGCTTCTGAACTGGTTACCTGCCGTGAGTAAATTAAAATTTTATTGACTTAGGTCACTAAATACTTTAACCAATATAGGCATAGCGCACAGACAGATATAAATAACAGAGAACACAACATCCATGATTCGCATCAGCAGCATTATGACAATTACGACCACTTCACTATTACCACAGGTAACGGTGCGGGCTGACGCGTAAAACAGGAAAACACAGAAAAAAGCCCGCACCTAAACAGTGCGGGCTTTTTTTTCGACGGAAAGATTGAAGGGGGTCAAAACCATGCGAGTCTTGAAGTTCGGCGGTACATCAGTGGCAAACGCGGAAAGGTTTCTGCGCGTAGCCGACATTCTGGAAAGCAACGCCAGGCAGGGGCAGGTAGCAACTGGCGCTCTCTGCCCCGGCAAAATCACCAACCATCTGGTGGCGATGATTGAAAAAACCATTGGCGGCCAGGATGCGCTGACCAATATTTCCGACGCCGAACGTATCTTTGCTGAATTGCTCTCCGGGCTTGCCGACGCCCAGCCAGGTTTCCCGCATGCTGAACTGAAAGCCGCCGTTGACCTGCAAATCCTCCCAGATTAAACACATTCTTCACGGCATCAGCCTGCTGGGGCAGTGCCCGGATAGCGTTAACGCTGGCCTCATCCGCCGTGGCGAAAAAGTCTCTATCGCCATCATGGCGGGGCTGCTGGAGCGCACGTGGCCACAACGTCACGGTGATTAATCCGGTTGAAAAACTGCTGGCGGTCGGCCACTACCTTGAATCTACCGTTGATATTGCAGAATCTACCCGTCGCATCGTGGCAAGCCAGATCCCATCTGACCATATGGTGCTGATGGCGGGCTTTACCGCAGGTAACGAAAAAGGTGAGCTAGTGGTTTGGGGCGCAACGGCTCCGATCACTCTGCTGCCGTACTGGCGGCCTGTTTACGCGCCGACTGCTGCGAAATCTGGACCGATGTCGATGGCGTATATACCTGCGACCCGCGTCAGGTACCCGATGCCCGCCTGCTGAAAAGCATGTCGTATCAAGAAGCAATGGAGCTTTCCTACTTCGGCGCTAAAGTTCTTCACCCCCGCACCATTACCCCCATCGCCCAGTTCCAGATCCCTTGTCCTATTAAAAATACCGGCAACCCGCAGGCACCAGGCACGCTCATTGGTGCCAGCCGCGATGAAAGTGATCTGCCGTCAAAGGCATCTCTAACCTCAACAACATGGCGATGTTGACGTTGCCCGGACCAAGGCATGGTTGGCATGGCCGCTCGCGTCTTTGAACCATGTCGACGCGCCGGGATCTCGGTGGTGTTGATTACCCAGTTTTCGTCTGAATACAGCATCAGTTTTCGCGTACCGCAGAGCGACTGTGCGCGGGCGAAAAAGGCGATGGAAGATGAGTTCTATCTGGAGCTGAAAGAAGAGCTGCTCGAGCCGCTGTCGATCATGGAACGCCTGGCGATCATCTCGGTGGTTGGTGACGGAATGCGCACTCTGCGCGGCATCTCGAAAAATTCTTCGCCGCGCTGGCTCGCGCCAATATCAACATCGTCGCTTATCGCCCAGGGCTCTTCTGAGCGTTCTATCTCGGTGGTTGTGAGTAACGATGATGCGGTAACGGGCGTGCGCGTCACGCATCAGATGCTGTTCAATACCGACCAGGTGATTGAAGTGTTCCTGATCGGCGTCGGCGGTGTCGGCGGTGCGCTGTTGGATCAAATCAAACGCCAGCAGGCATGGCTGAAGAAGAAGCACATCGACCTGCGCGTTTGCGGCGTGGCGAACTCCCTGTGCGTCGCCGACCAGCGTACACGGGCTGAATCTGGAAAACTGGCAGGCGGAGCTGGCGGAAGCCAGAAAGAGCCGTTTAATCTCGGGCGCTTAATCCGTCTGGTGAAAGAGTACCACCTGCTGAACCCGGTGATTGTCGACTGTACTTCTAATCAAACCGTGGCTGACCAATACGCCGACTTCCTGCGCGAAGGTTTCCACGTGGTGACGCCGAATAAAAAGGCCAACACCTCGTCGATGGATTACTACCATCAGTTGCGCCACGCGGCAGGCCAGTCTCGGCGTAAGTTCCTCTACGATACCAACGTGGGTGCCGGTCAACCGGTGATTGAAAACCTGCAAAACCTGCTCAACGCGGGCGATGAACTGCAGCATTTCTCCGGTATCCTCTCCGGCTCGCTGTCGTTTATCTTCGGCAAGCTCGACGAAGGTATTAGCCTGTCGGAAGCGACGAAAGTGGCACGTGAATGGGTCTACGGAACCCGACCCGCGTGATGCCTGTCGGGCATGGACGTGGCGCGTAAGCTGCTGATCCTGGCGCGTGACTCGGGCGCCATCTTGAACTGAGTGATATCGTGGTTGAATCGGTGCTGCCGGAAAAGCTTTGATGCCTCCGGCGATACTGAAAGCTTTATGGCGCGTCTGCCTCAGTTGGACGATGAGTTTGCTGCCCGGGTGGCGAAAGCCCGTGATGAAGGTAAAGTACTGCGTTATGTTGGCAACATTCAAGAAGACGGCGTTTGTCGGGTGAAAGTTGCCGCGGTGGATGGCAATGACCCACTGTATAAAGTGAAAAATGGCGAAAACGCATTGGCGTTTTATAGCCATTATTATCAGCCGCTTCGCTGGTGCTGCGCGGCTATGGCGCAGGTAACGATGTTACGGCGGCAGGAAGTATTTGCCGATCTTCTGCGCACGCTTTCATGGAAGTTAGGAGTTTAAACATCGTTAAGGTTTATGCCCCGGCTTCCAGTGCCAATATGAGCGTCGGGTTTGATGCCCTTGGGGCGGCAGTGACGCCAATTGACGGCAGCTTGCTGGGCGATAACGTAACGGTTGAGGCGGCAGACCGCTTCAGCCTGCAAAACCTGGCGCTTTGCGGATAAGCTGCCAACCGAGCCACATGAAAACATCGTTCATCAGTGCTGGGAACTGTTCTGCCGGGAAATAGGTAAAGAGATTCCGGTGGCGATGACGCTGGAAAAAACATGCCGATCGGCTCAGGACTGGGTTCCAGCGCCTGTTCCGTGGTGGCTGCGCTGGTGGCGATGAATGAACATTGCGGCAAGCCGCTGGATGAAACCCGTGTGCTGGCCCTGATGGGCGAGCTGGAAGGGCGTATCTCCGGCAGCGTGCACTATGACAACGTGGCGCCGTGCTATCTCGGGGAATGCAGCTGATGATCGAAGAGAATGGCATCATCAGCCAACAGGTGCCTTGCTTTGACGAATGGCTTTGGGTGCTGGCTTATCCGGGCATCAAAGTCTCGACGGCGGAAGCGCGAGCCATTCTGCCGGCGCAGTATCGTCGTCAGGACTGTATTGCTCATGGCCGTCACCTGGCGGGCTTTGTTCACGCCTGCTACTCCCGTCAGCCTCAGCTGGCGGCAAAATTGATGAAAGATGTCATTGCGGAACCGTATCGTGACCAACTCGCGGGCTTCAGCGAAGTGCGCTCAGGCGGTGGCCGGTATTGGCGCAATAGCCTGCGGCATCCCGGGTCCTGGGCCGACGCTGTTTGCCCTGTGCGATAAAGCGGAGACGGCGCAGCGCGTGGCCGACTGGCTGGCCAGAATTACCTGCAGAATCAAGAAGGTTTTGTTCATATTTGTCGACTGGATACAGCCGGCGCACGAGTCGTGGGATAACCGATGAAACTCTATAATTTAAAAGATCATAATGAGCAGGTCAGCTTTGCGCAGGCCATTACTCAAGGGCTTGGTAAACATCAGGGACTGTTCTTTCCGCACGATCTGCCGGAATTCAGCCTGACCGACATTGATGACCTCCTGACGCAGGATTTCGTCGCCCGTAGCGCGAAAATTCTCTCCGCGTTTATCGGCGACGAAATTCCACAGGCTGAAGCTGGAGCAGCGTATTGGTAATGCATTTACCTTCCCCGCGCCGGTGAACAAGGTGCAGGAAGATATCGGCTGCCTGGAGTGATCCATGGCCTGACCCTGGCGTTTAAGGATTTTGGCGGCCGCTTTATGGCGCAGATGCTGACCCTTATTGCGGGTGAAAAGCCGGTACGATCTTGCGACCGCGACCTCTGGCGATACCGGTGCGGGTGGTGGCGTATGCCTTTATGGCCTGCCAAACGTCAAGGTAGTGAGTTCCTAACCCGCGCGGCACAAAATCAGCCCGCTGCAGGAAAAACTGTTCTGCACCTTGGGCGGCAATATTGAAACCGGCCATCGACGGCGATTTCGATGCCTGCCAGGCGCTGGTCAAACAGGCCTTCGATGACGAAGAACTGAAGGTTGCACTGGGCCTCAACTCCGCGAACTCCATCAGACATCAGCCTGTCTGCTGGCGCAGATTTGCTACTACTTCGAAGCGGTGGCTCAGCTGCCGCAGGAAGCGCGCAATCAGCGGCGGTTTCCGTTCCGAGCGGAAACTTTGGCGACCTGACTGCTGGCCTGCTGGCAAAATCATTAGGCCTGCCGATTAAGCGCTTTATTGCTGCGACCAACGCCAACGACACCGTGCCGCGTTTCCTGCAGGACGGTAAATGGGCGCCAAAAGCGACTCAGGCGACCCTGTCTAACGCTATGGACGTCAGCCAGCCGAACAACTGGCCGCGTGTGGAAGAACTGTTGCTGGTAAAATCTGGCGTCTCAACGAGCTGGGCTACGCCGCAGTGGACGATGAAACCACCAAAGCGACCATGCGCGAGCTGCAGTCGCTGGGCTACACCTCCGAGCCACACGCTGCTATTGCCTACCGTGCGCTGCACGATCAGCTTCAGCCGGGCGAGTATGGGCTGTTCCTTGGCACTGCGCATCCGGCGAAGTTCAAAGAGAGCGTGGAAGAAGATCCTGCACGAAACGCTGCCGCTGCCAAAAGCGCTGGCGGATCGCGCCGACCTGCCTCTGCTATCGCATAACCTGCCGGCTGACTATGCCGCACTGCGTAAGCTAATGATGGACAAGGCGTAACGTCTCCGTTTCCCCTTTCTGAACGGAGGGGGAAATAGGGAGAAATTATGTAGAAAATTCCGTAGGGAAAAAGGAGAAATTCCCAATAAATGCGGGAGGTTACAATATAGGATTGCGGAGAATAATAAAGCAGTGTCTCACGACGGTAAGCTCTCTTCATCGGCCATATTGGCAAATGATGAACAAAGGAGTTCCCCATGTTAAAACCTGCGATGTTTGCACTGGCAATGATGCTGGGCAGCTCCGGTAATGGGCACAGGCCGCGGGAGATAACGCTTATCCCGGCGGTGAAGCTACAGATTGGCGATCAGGATAATAGCGGGCGCTATTGGGATGGCGGTAACTGGCGTGATCATAGCTGGTGGAAAGATCACTATGAATGGCGGGATAACCGCTGGCACGCTCATACCCCACCGCCACAACCGCATCACGATAACCGCGATCATCATGACAACCGTGGGCATGACAATCGCGGTCCTGGTAACGATCATCGCGACGGATCCACCACTGCCGAAATCATCGTTAATCCGCAAAAAAAGCCCGGCATTGCCGGGCTTTTTCGAGTTATCCCTGTTCGTGACGCTTAAAGACCAACTCGTCGTGGGTTGAGTACCCTTGCCGGATTAAAGAAATATCCTTCAGTGTTAAACCCGGTTAACTGCTCTGGTTTGGTAAGGCGATTTTCAATGATAAAGCGACTTATCAACCCGCGTGCCTTTTTGGCGTAGAAACTGATGACCTTAAATTTACCGTTCTTCTCATCGAGGAACACCGGCTTGATGATTTGTCCCCCTTCGGTTTCACCGAGCGGAAGTATTCATCCGAGGCCAGATTCACCACCACATCATCGCCCTGAGCCTCTAATGCCGCATTCAGCGTTTGGGTGATTTCCTCTCCCCAGAACTGGTACAGATCTTTACCGCGCGGGTTTTCCAGGCGAATGCCCATTTCCAGACGGTAGGGCTGCATCAGATCCAGCGGGCGCAGTACGCCATACAGGCCGGACAACATGCGCAGATGTTTCTGAGCAAAGTCGAGTCGGCCTCGCTGAAGGTTTCCGCCTGTAGCCCGGTAGAGCATCGCCTTTAAACGCCAGAATCGCCTGACGTGCATTATCAGGGGTGAAATCCGGATGCCAGTCGTGGAAACGGGTGGCGTTCAGGTCTGCCAGCTTGTCGCTTATCCCCATCAGCGCCTTAATCTGCGGCGCGGAGAGTTTACGCGAAACGCCTGGATCAAATCTGCTGGGATTGTTCCAGTAGCGCGGGCTGGGGTATAGCGCGTCGTTGCCAGCGGGCTTTGGTAATCGAGCGTTTTAGCAGGAGAAATCAGAATCAGCATATCCAGTCCTTGCAGAAAATTTCACTCAACTTTAACAAAAAAACGGCATCAGGTGATCGATTGCTGCTATTGGCGCGGCGGTTGATCCCAACTCTCCGGCGCCAGCTGTGGGCAGGACCTCCGGGTAATAGTCAGGGGTCGAATACCGGCGTCACGCCCAATTTACGCTGACGCAGGTAGTCAGTGGCAATAATTCTCACCACGGGCGAGAGCAGCAAAATCGCCGTCAGGTTGGTGATGGCCATCAGCGCCATAATGACGTCTGCCATCTGCCAGACTACCGGCAGATCCAGCAAGCTACCGGCTATCACCATCAGCAGCGTAGCAAGGCGCAGCAGCCAAATGGCCCACGGATTATTCCAGCGTAAAAAGATCAGGTTATTTTCGGCGTAGACATAGTTTGCCACCACCGAAGTAAAAGCGAACAACACCATCACCACCGCCACGAAGCTCGCTCCCCAGTCGCCGACCAGCACGTTCATTGCGTGTTGAATCAGCTGAATGCCGTCGTAGCTGGTGGTTTTGTTCCGTGGCCCGCCAGTAACACGATCATGGCGCTGGCGTCATAGATGACAAGGGTATCGATTAACACGCCAATCATCTGGACGATCCCCTGGCGCTGCCGGACGCGGTGGGGAAAGAGGAGGCCGCCGCCGAAGGCGTTTGGTGTTGACCCCATACCCGCTTCGTTAGAGAACATGCTGCGCTGGAAACCGCTCGTGATAGCCTGGCTCACGCTATAGCCCACGGCACCCGCCGCCGCTTCCTGCCAGCCAAAGGCACTACGGATAATCATTTCGATAATGGCGGCGGTAGCTCGACGATATGCCACAGGCTGATGACAGGCACGCGGCGACCCACAGAAGGGCCATGAAGGGCACGACCCCCATTGACTGAACTTCGCCACGCCTTTCATGCCGCGCATAATTACCAGCAGCGCAAGTACGGCCATGACCACGCCGGTCACGGCTTTAGGAATATCGAACGCATACTCCAGCGCGTGCGCGGTTGAGTTAGCCTGCACGGTATTGAAAATCAGCCCGTAGGCCAGAAGCAAGAAGCAGGGAAAAGATGACGCCCATCCAGCGCATCCCCAGCCCACGTGACATGTACCAGGCGGGCCGCCACGGAACTGGCCGCTGGCGTCGCGTTCTTTGAACAACTGCGCCAGCGAGCATTCGGCAAAGCTGCTGGCCATGCCGATAATGGCGGCAACCCACATCCAGAACACCGCACCGGGGCCACCGACGGGTAATTGCTAACGCCACACGGCGAGATTGCCGCTACCCACACGGGCGGCAAGGCTAATGCATAACACCTGAAATGAGGTCAGGCCGCCTTCACGGGCGTCAGGCTTCTTTTCAGACTTTTGCTAAACTGACGGATGTAGCGAAACTGGATATAGCCGGTTCTCCATGTGAACCATAGGCCACAGCCGAGAAGGTAGAGGTAAATCATTACCGAACCCCACAGTATCTCGCTGGAATAAAGGTGAGAAACTCAGGCATTAAACATCCTCTTGTCTATGCCAAAATCGAGGGCTGAGCGCGGGAAGGTCAGATTGCCTTACACGATTCGATTCAGCCAATGTAAGCGCTACCACTATCAGGGCGCAGAAACGCAACCCTGCAAAGTTTGATATTGCAGTTTTTTATCTATACTTCTGCGCTCTCGCGACGTCGGCGGTTGCGCTGAGAGTGCGGCGTGATATTATCGGGGCAGACCGGTTACATCCCCCTAACAGCTGTTTAAAGAGAAACACTATCATTACGGATAAATTGACATCTCTGCGTCAGTACACAACCGTAGTGGTGACACTGGAGACATCGCAGCAATGAAGCTGTATCAGCCTCAGGATGCGACAACCAACCCTTCTCTGATTCTGGGTGCAGCGCAGATCCCGCATACCGTAAACTGATTGATGATGCGGTAGAGTGGGCGCGCAACCAGAGCAGCGATCGTGCTCAGCAGGTTGTAGATGCTACCGACAAACTGGCCGTAAATATCGGTCGTAAATTCTGAAACTGGTCCCTGGCCGTATCTCAACGGAAGTTGATGCGCACCTGTCCTATGACACCAAAGCGTCCATCGCAAAAGCGAAACGCCTGATCAAAATGTACAACGATGCTGGTATCAGCAACGATCGTATTCTGATCAAACTGGCCTCTACCTGGCAGGGTATCTGCGCGGCAGAGCAGCTGGAAAAGAAGGCATCAACTGTAACCTGACGCTGCTGTTCTCCTTCGCTCAGGCGCGTGCTTGTGCGGAAGCTGGCGTATACGTGATCTCCCCGTTCGTGGGCCGTATTCTGGATTGGTACAAAGCCAATACCGACAAGAAAGAGTACGCCCCGGCAGAAGATCCAGGTGTGGTTTCCGTGAGCGAAATCTACCAGTACTACAAACAGCACGGTTACGAGACTGTCGTTATGGGCGCAGACTTACCGTAACATCGGTGAAATCCTGGAACTGGCCCGCTGCGACCGCCTGACCATCGCTCCAGCACTGTTGAAAGAGCTGGCAGAAAGCGAAGGCGTACTGGAACGTAAACTGACTTTTACCGGTGAAGTGAAAGCACGTCCAGACCGCATCACCGAGTCCGAGTTCCTGTGGCAGCACAACCAGGATCCGATCGCTGTGGATTAAGAACTGGCGGAAGGTATCCGTAAGTTTGCCATCGACCAGGAAAAACTGGAAAAAATGATCGGCGATCTGCTGTAATCATTCTTAGCGTGACCGGGAAGTCGGTCACGCTACCTCTTCTGAAGCCTGTCTGTCACTCCCTTCGCAGTGTATCATTCTGTTTAACGAGACTGTTTAAACGGAAAAATCTTGATGAATACTTTACGTATTGGCTTAGTTTCCATCTCTGATCGCGCATCCAGCGGCGTTTATCAGGATAAAGGCATCCCTGCGCTGGAAGAATGGCTGACATCGGCGCTAACCACGCCGTTTGAACTGGAAACCCGCTTAATCCCCGATGAGCAGGCGATCATCGAGCAAACGTTGTGTGAGCTGGTGGATGAAATGAGTTGCCATCTGGTGCTCACCACGGGCGGAACTGGCCCGGCGCGTCGTGACGTAACGCCCGATGCGACGCTGGCAGTAGCGGACCGCGAGATGCCTGGCTTTGGTGAACAGATGCGCCAGATCAGCCTGCATTTTGTACCAACTGCGATCCTTTCGCGTCAGGTGGGCGTGATTCGCAAACAGGCGCTGATCCTTAACTTACCCGGTCAGCCGAAGTCTATTAAAGAGACGCTGGAAGGTGTGAAGGACGCTGAGGGTAACGTTGTGGTACACGGTATTTTTGCCAGCGTACCGTACTGCATTCAGTTGCTGGAAGGGCCATACGTTGAAACGGCACCGGAAGTGGTTGCAGCATTCAGACCGAAGAGTGCAAGACGCGACGTTAGCGAATAAAAAAATCCCCCCGAGCGGGGGGATCTCAAAACAATTAGTGGGATTCACCAATCGGCAGAACGGTGCGACCAAACTGCTCGTTCAGTACTTCACCCATCGCCAGATAGATTGCGCTGGCACCGCAGATCAGCCCAATCCAGCCGGCAAAGTGGATGATTGCGGCGTTACCGGCAATGTTACCGATCGCCAGCAGGGCAAACAGCACGGTCAGGCTAAAGAAAACGAATTGCAGAACGCGTGCGCCTTTCAGCGTGCCGAAGAACATAAACAGCGTAAATACGCCCCACAGACCCAGGTAGACACCAAGGAACTGTGCATTTGGCGCATCGGTCAGACCCAGTTTCGGCATCAGCAGAATCGCAACCAGCGTCAGCCAGAAAGAACCGTAAGAGGTGAATGCGGTTAAACCGAAAGTGTTGCCTTTTTTGTACTCCAGCAGACCAGCAAAAATTTGCGCGATGCCGCCGTAGAAAATGCCCATGGCAAGAATAATACCGTCCAGAGCGAAATAACCCACGTTGTGCAGGTTAAGCAGAATGGTGGTCATGCCGAAGCCCATCAGGCCCAGCGGTGCCGGATTAGCCAACTTAGTGTTGCCCATAATTCCTCAAAAATCATCATCGAATGAATGGTGAAATAATTTCCCTGAATAACTGTAGTGTTTTCAGGGCGCGGCATAATAATCAGCCAGTGGGGCAGTGTCTACGATCTTTTGAGGGGAAAATGAAAATTTTCCCCGGTTTCCGGTATCAGACCTGAGTGGCGCTAACCATCCGGCGCAGGCAGGCGATTTGCAGTACGGCTGGAATCGTCACGCGATAGGCGCTGCCGCTGACCGCTTTAACCCCATTTAGTGCCGCACCTACAGGGCCTCCCAGCCCCGCGCCGCGCAGCAAACCATGCCCAAGTACGCTCATTGCTGCGTGGGTGCGTAAAATGCGGGTCAGTTGGCTGGAAAGCAAATGCGACACACCTTTTGCCAATAATTTGTCTTTCATCAGCAGCGGCAGCAGCTCTTCCAGCTCATTCACCCTGGCATCGACCGCGTGCAGAAACTCCTGCTTATGTTCCTCGTCCATTTTCTTCCAGGTATTACGCAGAAATTGTTCCAGTAACTGTTGCTCAATTTCAAACGTAGACATCTCTTTGTCGGCTTTCAGCTTCAATCGCTTTGAAACATCGAGCAAAATGGCCCGATACAGTTTCCCGTGACCACGTAATTTATTGGCAATACTGTCGCCGCCAAAGTGCTGCAGTTCACCGGCAATCAATTGCCAGTTACGACGGTGTTGTTCAGGATGTCCTTCCATCGACATATACAATTCATTGTTTAAGAGGGCGCTTGATAGACGGCGTTTTCCCTTTTCATTGTGCGTCAGCAATTGGGCTAAGTTTGCCAGTTGCTCTTCGCTACAGTGCTGAAGAAAAACGAGGTTGTTGTCATCCAGGTAGAAGGCTTTCATTGGGTATGCGGCTTTTGTCTGAGGGCGGGGTTAATCGTCGCCGATGATTTTTAGCGAGGCCATATCGGAGGAGTTCACCGTATGTCCGGAGAAGGAAATTTTCCTTAGACACAGCGTTTGTTGTCGTTATCGCTGTTGATATTGATCCAGTTCGTGGTTACGCCTTGTTTTAGGGCTGACGGTACGTTCAGGCTCTGGCTGCTGCTACGGTCGGCTTTGAAATAAACCGACGCACCGCTTAATGTACGTCGCCGTGATCGACCGAGAGCTGTATGCGTTTCACCATGCGGCAAACCGGCAGTTTAAGCGTCAGGTCGTTGGTTTCGTTGCGGGGCAATGCAATGACGCCGAGGGGTTTATGGTCGTTGGCATGGGCGGATCCGCCAGCATCAGGCTGATCGCCAGGCAGGCGGAGAGAGTTAAGATGGCTTTCATAGGGTTCTCTTAGTGGGAAGAGGTAGAGGGATGAATACCCACTGTTTACAGCTGAAAAAGAGAAGATTCACGCACGTAAGCCTTTCGTTTTTATTACAATTTTTTGATGAATGCCTGGTGTGACAGTCTTTATTGAATATAATTGCTGTCATTTTACGTTTTGTCGTGAATATCGGGAAATTTTGCGCAAATGCACAAAAAATTTTTAGGATCTGCCCCTTTACTACGTGGTGAGCCCCCATCTAGTAGTCAACCGCAGTGAGTGAGTCTGAAAAAAAATGAAATTGGGTAGTTGAAACCGTAGGTTTCGCCCTTATTACAGACTCACAACCACATGATGAATGAATTTATAGTGGTGACGTTCAGATGGGTAAAATTATTGGTATCGACCTGGGTACTACTAACTCTTGTGTAGCGATTATGGATGGCACTACTCCACGCGTGCTGGAGTCGCCGAAGGCGATCGTACCACGCCTTCTATTATTGCATATACCCAGGATGGCGGAACTCTGGTTGGTCAGCCGGTGAAACGTCAGGCAGTGACGAACCCGCAAAATACTCTGTTTGCGATTAAACGCCTGATTGGTCGCCGCTTCCAGGACGAAGAGAGTACAGCGTGATGTTTCCATCATGCCGTTCAAAATTATTGGTGCTGACAACGGTGACGCATGGATCGAAGTGAAGGGTCAGAAAATGGCGCCGCCGCAGATCTCTGCTGAAGTGCTGAAAAAAATGAAGAAAACGGCTGAAGATTACCTGGGCGAACCGGTAACTGAAGCTGTTATCACCGTACCGGCTTACTTTAACGATGCTCAGCGTCAGGCAACTAAAGTTCCGGCGGTATCGCGGTCTGAAGTAAACTTATTATCAACGTACCGACCGCCGCTGCGCTGGCTTACGGTCTGGACAAAGGAAGTGGCAACCGTACTATCGCGGTTTATGACCTCGGTGGTGGAACTTCGATATTTCTGTTATCGAAATCGACGAAGTTGACGGCGAAAAACCTTCGAGTTCTGGCAACCAACGGTGATACTCACCTGGGTGGTGAAGACTTCGATAGCCGTCTGATCAACTACCTGGTTGATGAGTTTAAGAAAGATCAGGGCATTGACCTGCGCAACGATCCGCTGGCGATGCAGCGTCTGAAAGAAGCGGCAGAAAAAGCGAAATCGAGCTGTTTTCTGCTCAGCAGACCGACGCTGGCCTGCCGTATATCACTGCAGATGCGTACGGTCCGAAACACATGAACATCAAAGTGACTCGTGCGAAACTGGAAAGCCTGGTAGAAGACCTGGTTAACCGTTCTATCGAGCCGCTGAAAGTTGCACTGCAGGACGCTGGCCGGTCCGTATCCGATATCCAGGACGTTATCCTGGTGGGTGGTCAGACTCGTATGCCAATGGTTCAGAAGAAAGTTGCTGAGTTCTTCGGTAAAGAGCCACGTAAAGACGTTAACCCGGACGAAGCCGTTGCTATCGGTGCTGCAGTCCAGGGTGGTGTACTGACGGGTGAAGTGAAAGACGTACTGCTGCTGGACGTTACCCCACTGTCTCTGGGTATCGAAACCATGGGCGGCGTGATGACTGCACTCATCAACAAAAACACCACTATTCCGACCAAGCACAGCCAGGTGTTCTCTACCGCTGAAGACAACCAGTCTGCGGTAACCATCCATGTGCTGCAGGGTGAGCGTAAACGTGCTTCCGATAACAAAGATCTCGGCCAGTTCAACCTGGACGGTATCAGCCCAGCACGGCGCGGCATGCCGCAGATCGAAGTGACCTTCGATATCGATGCTGATGGTATCCTGCACGTGTCTGCGAAAGACAAAAACAGCGGTAAAGAGCAGAAGATCACCATCAAGGCTTCTTCTGGTCTGAACGAAGACGAAATTCAGAAAATGGTTCGCGAAGCGAAGCTAACGCCGAAGCTGACCGTAAGTTTGAAGAGCTGGTTCAGACCCGGAACCAGGGCGACCATCTGCTGCACAGCACCCGTAAGCAGGTTGAAGAAGCAGGCGAACAGCTGCCAGCTGAAGACAAAACTGCTATCGAGTCCGCACTGACTGCGCTGGAAGCGTCTCTGAAAGGCGAAGACAAAGCTGACATCGAAGCGAAAATGCAGGCGCTGGCACAGGTTTCCCAGAAACTGATGGAAATCGCTCAGCAGCAGCACGCACAGCAGCAGGCTGGTGCAGCAGGCGCTGACGCTTCCGCGAACAATGCGAAAGACGACGACGTTGTCGACGCTGAGTTCGAAGAAGTGAAAGACAAAAAATAATCGCCCTGATGCAGGGTAGTTAATTGGCACGGGCGAAGGGGAATTTCCTCTCCACGCCCGTGCTCGTATGTTAAGGGGCTCGAAAACAACAATGGCAAAGCAAGATTATTACGAGATTTTGGGCGTTTCCAAAACAGCGGAAGAGCGTGAAATCAAAAGGCGTACAAACGCCTGGCCATGAAATTCCACCCGGACCGCAACCAGGGGGATAAAGAGGCCGAAGCCAAGTTTAAAGAGATCAAGGAGCTTATGAGATCCTGACCGATTCGCAGAAGCGTGCGGCCTACGATCAGTACGGTCATGCAGCCTTTGAACAGGGCGGCATGGGTGGCGGCGGCGGTGGTTACGGCGGCGGCGCAGACTTTGGTGATATCTTTGGTGACGTATTCGGTGACATCTTCGGCGGTGGCCGTGGTCGCCAGCGTGCATCCCGTGGCGCCGATCTGCGCTACAACATGGATCTGACGCTGGAAGAAGCGGTTCGTGGTGTGACCAAAGAGATCCGGATTCCAACGCGGGAAGAGTGTGACGTTTGCCACGGCAGCGGTGCGAAAGCGGGTTCACAGCCGCAGACCTGTCCAACCTGTCACGGTGCAGGCCAGGTGCAGATGCGCCAGGGCTTCTTCCGTACAGCAGACCTGTCCACACTGTCAGGGCCGCGGTACGCTGATTAAAGTTCCGTGCAACAAATGCCACGGTCATGGTCGCGTAGAGAAAACCAAAACGCTGTCCGTGAAGATTCCGGCAGGCGTAGACACTGGCGATCGTATTCGTCTTTCTGGTGAAGGTGAAGCGGGTGAACACGGTGCACCAGCGGGCGATCTGTACGTTCAGGTGCAGGTGAAACAGCACGCTATCTTCGAGCGTGAAGGTAACAACCTGTACTGTGAAGTGCCGATTAACTTCACCATGGCGGCACTGGGCGGCGAGATCGGAGTTCCGACGCTCGATGGTCGCGTGGAGCTGAAGTCCCGGGTGAAACGCAAACCGGCAAACTGTTCCGTATGCGTGGCAAGGGCGTGAAATCTGTCCGCGGTGGTGCGCAGGGCGACTTGCTGTGCCGTGTGGTTGTTGAAACGCCGGTGAGTCTGAACGAGAAGCAGAAACAGTTGCTTAAAGATCTGCAGGACAGCTTCGGCGGCCCAACCGGTGAAAACAACAGTCCGCGCTCCAAAAGCTTCTTTGACGGCGTGAAAAAGTTCTTTGACGACCTGACCCGCTAACCTCCCCAAAAGCCTGCCCGTGGGCAGGCCTGGGTAAAAATAGGGTGCGTTGAAGATATGCGAGCACCTGTAAAGTGGCGGGGATCACTCCCATAAGCGCTAACTTAAGGGTTGTGGTATTACGCCTGATATGATTTAACGTGCCGATGAATTACTCTCACGATAACTGGTCAGCAATTCTGGCCCATATTGGTAAGCCCGAAGAACTGGATACTTCGGCACGTAATGCCGGGGCTCTAACCCGCCGCCGCGAAATTCGTGATGCTGCAACTCTGCTACGTCTGGGGCTGGCTTACGGCCCCGGGGGGATGTCATTACGTGAAGTCACTGCATGGGCTCAGCTCCATGACGTTGCAACATTATCTGACGTGGCTCTCCTGAAGCGGCTGCGGAATGCCGCCGACTGGTTTGGCATACTTGCCGCACAAACACTTGCTGTACGCGCCGCAGTTACGGGTTGTACAAGCGGAAAGAGATTGCGTCTTGTCGATGGAACAGCAATCAGTGCGCCCGGGGGCGGCAGCGCTGAATGGCGACTACATATGGGATATGATCCTCATACCTGTCAGTTCACTGATTTTGAGCTAACCGACAGCAGAGACGCTGAACGGCTGGACCGATTTGCGCAAACGGCAGACGAGATACGCATTGCTGACCGGGGATTCGGTTCGCGTCCCGAATGTATCCGCTCACTTGCTTTTGGAGAAGCTGATTATATCGTCCGGGTTCACTGGCGAGGATTGCGCTGGTTAACTGCAGAAGGAATGCGCTTTGACATGATGGGTTTTCTGCGCGGGCTGGATTGCGGTAAGAACGGTGAAACCACTGTAATGATAGGCAATTCAGGTAATAAAAAAGCCGGAGCTCCCTTTCCGGCACGTCTCATTGCCGTATCACTTCCTCCCGAAAAAGCATTAATCAGTAAAACCCGACTGCTCAGCGAGAATCGTCGAAAAGGACGAGTAGTTCAGGCGGAAACGCTGGAAGCAGCGGGCCATGTGCTATTGCTAACATCATTACCGGAAGATGAATATTCAGCAGAGCAAGTGGCTGATTGTTACCGTCTGCGATGGCAAATTGAACTGGCTTTTAAGCGGCTCAAAAGTTTGCTGCACCTGGATGCTTTGCGTGCAAAGGAACCTGAACTCGCGAAAGCGTGGATATTTGCTAATCTACTCGCCGCATTTTTAATTGACGACATAATCCAGCCATCGCTGGATTTCCCCCCCAGAAGTGCCGGATCCGAAAAGAAGAACTAACTCGTTGTGGAGAATAACAAAAATGGTCATCTGGAGCTTACAGGTGGCCATTCGTGGGACAGTATCCCTGACAGCCTACAAAACGCAATTGAAGAACGCGAGGCATCGTCTTAACGAGGCACCGAGGCGTCGCATTCTTCAGATGGTTCAACCCTTAAGTTAGCGCTTATGGGATCACTCCCCGCCGTTGCTCTTACTCGGATTCGTAAGCCGTGAAAACAGCAACCTCCGTCTGGCCAGTTCGGATGTGAACCTCACAGAGGTCTTTTCTCGTTACCAGCGCCGCCACTACGGCGGTGATACAGATGACGATCAGGGCGACAATCATCGCCTTATGCTGCTTCATTGCTCTCTTCTCCTTGACCTTACGGTCAGTAAGAGGCACTCTACATGTGTTCAGCATATAGGAGGCCTCGGGTTGATGGTAAAATATCACTCGGGGCTTTTCTCTATCTGCCGTTCAGCTAATGCCTGAGACAGACAGCCTCAAGCACCCGCCGCTATTATATCGCTCTCTTTAACCCATTTTGTTTTATCGATTCTAATCCTGAAGACGCCTCGCATTTTTGTGGCGTAATTTTTTAATGATTTAATTATTTAACTTTAATTTATCTCTTCATCGCAATTATTGACGACAAGCTGGATTATTTTTGAAATATTGGCCTAACAAGCATCGCCGACTGACAACAAATTAATTATTACTTTTCCTAATTAATCCCTCAGGAATCCTCACCTTAAGCTATGATTATCTAGGCTTAGGGTCACTCGTGAGCGCTTACAGCCGTCAAAAACGCATCTCACCGCTGATGGCGCAAATTCTTCAATAGCTCGTAAAAAACGAATTATTCCTACACTATAATCTGATTTTAACGATGATTCGTGCGGGGTAAAATAGTAAAAACGATCTATTCACCTGAAAGAGAAATAAAAAGTGAAACATCTGCATCGATTCTTTAGCAGTGATGCCTCGGGAGGCATTATTCTTATCATTGCCGCTATCCTGGCGATGATTATGGCCAACAGCGGCGCAACCAGTGGATGGTATCACGACTTTCTGGAGACGCCGGTTCAGCTCCGGGTTGGTTCACTCGAAATCAACAAAAACATGCTGTTATGGATAAATGACGCGCTGATGGCGGTATTTTTCCTGTTAGTCGGTCTGGAAGTTAAACGTGAACTGATGCAAGGATCGCTAGCCAGCTTACGCCAGGCCGCATTTCCAGTTATCGCCGCTATTGGTGGGATGATTGTGCCGGCATTACTCTATCTGGCTTTTAACTATGCCGATCCGATTACCCGCGAAGGGTGGGCGATCCCGGCGGCTACTGACATTGCTTTTGCACTTGGTGTACTGGCGCTGTTGGGAAGTCGTGTTCCGTTAGCGCTGAAGATCTTTTTGATGGCTCTGGCTATTATCGACGATCTTGGGGCCATCATTATCATCGCATTGTTCTACACTAATGACTTATCGATGGCCTCTCTTGGCGTCGCGGCTGTAGCAATTGCGGTACTCGCGGTATTGAATCTGTGTGGTGCACGCCGCACGGGCGTCTATATTCTTGTTGGCGTGGTGTTGTGGACTGCGGTGTTGAAATCGGGGGTTCACGCAACTCTGGCGGGGGTAATTGTCGGCTTCTTTATTCCTTTGAAAGAGAAGCATGGGCGTTCTCCAGCGAAGCGACTGGAGCATGTGTTGCACCCGTGGGTGGCGTATCTGATTTTGCCGCTGTTTGCATTTGCTAATGCTGGCGTTTCACTGCAAGGCGTCACGCTGGATGGCTTGACCTCCATTCTGCCATTGGGGATCATCGCTGGCTTGCTGATTGGCAAACCGCTGGGGATTAGTCTGTTCTGCTGGTTGGCGCTGCGTTTGAAACTGGCGCATCTGCCTGAGGGAACGACTTATCAGCAAATTATGGTGGTGGGGATCCTGTGCGGTATCGGTTTTACTATGTCTATCTTTATTGCCAGCCTGGCCTTTGGTAGCGTAGATCCAGAACTGATTAACTGGGCGAAACTCGGTATCCTGGTCGGTTCTATCTCTTCGGCGGTAATTGGATACAGCTGGTTACGCGTTCGTTTGCGTCCATCAGTTTGACAGGACGGTTTACCGGGGAGCCATAAACGGCTCCCTTTTCATTGTTATCAGGGAGAGAAATGAGCATGTCTCATATCAATTACAACCACTTGTATTACTTCTGGCATGTCTATAAAGAAGGTTCCGTGGTTGGCGCAGCGGAGGCGCTTTATTTAACTCCACAAACCATTACCGGACAGATTCGAGCGCTGGAAGAGCGCCTGCAAGGCAAATTATTTAAACGCAAGGGACGTGGTCTCGAACCCAGCGAGCTGGGAGAACTGGTCTATCGCTATGCCGATAAAATGTTCACCTTAAGCCAGGAAATGCTGGATATTGTGAACTATCGCAAAGAATCCAATTTATTGTTTGACGTTGGCGTGGCTGATGCACTTTCCAAACGCCTGGTCAGTAGCGTACTTAACGCCGCAGTGGTAGAAGGCGAGCCCATTCATCTTCGCTGCTTCGAATCCACCCACGAAATGCTGCTGGAGCAATTAAGTCAGCATAAACTGGATATGATCATTTCTGACTGTCCGATAGACTCTACGCAGCAGGAAGGCCTGTTCTCCGTGAGAATTGGCGAATGTGGCGTGAGTTTCTGGTGTACAAATCCACCACCAGAAAAACCGTTCCCGGCTTGTCTGGAAGAACGGCGACTTTTGATTCCTGGGCGACGTTCAATGTTAGGGCGCAAATTGCTTAACTGGTTTAACTCCCAGGGATTAAACGTAGAAATCCTCGGCGAGTTTGATGATGCCGCTTTGATGAAAGCTTTTGGTGCGATGCACAATGCAATCTTCGTTGCCCCAACGCTTTATGCATATGACTTTTATGCCGATAAAACTGTCGTAGAAATTGGTCGCGTCGAGAATGTGATGGAAGAGTACCATGCTATTTTTGCTGAGCGGATGATTCAGCACCCGGCGGTACAGCGAATCTGCAATACGGATTATTCTGCGCTTTTTAGTCCAGCGGTGCGTTAATCGGCAGCTCCCCCAAAGTTAAGGTGGGGGAGATAGATTAGTTGTACATTACCACGATTTTGACTCGGCTCATTATTTGCCCGCTTGAGACATTGTTTCCATATGTACGCGGGCGAATAAATAGAGGAATCTGATTACTTCCTTCATGGGGATGCTGAAAAGAGTAGTAATTGCTGGTAATGACTCCAACTTATTGATAGTGTTTTATGTTCAGATAATGCCCGATGACTTTGTCATGCAGCTCCACCGATTTTGAGAACGACAGCGACTTCCGTCCCAGCCGTGCCAGGTGCTGCCTCAGATTCAGGTTATGCCGCTCAATTCGCTGCGTATATCGCTTGCTGATTACGTGCAGCTTTCCCTTCAGGCGGGATTCATACAGCGGCCAGCCATCCGTCATCCATATCACCACGTCAAAGGGTGACAGCAGGCTCATAAGACGCCCCAGCGTCGCCATAGTGCGTTCACCGAATACGTGCGCAACAACCGTCTTCCGGAGACTGTCATACGCGTAAAACAGCCAGCGCTGGCGCGATTTAGCCCCGACATAGCCCCACTGTTCGTCCATTTCCGCGCAGACGATGACGTCACTGCCCGGCTGTATGCGCGAGGTTACCGACTGCGGCCTGAGTTTTTTAAGTGACGTAAAATCGTGTTGAGGCCAACGCCCATAATGCGGGCTGTTGCCCGGCATCCAACGCCATTCATGGCCATATCAATGATTTTCTGGTGCGTACCGGGTTGAGAAGCGGTGTAAGTGAACTGCAGTTGCCATGTTTTACGGCAGTGAGAGCAGAGATAGCGCTGATGTCCGGCGGTGCTTTTGCCGTTACGCACCACCCCGTCAGTAGCTGAACAGGAGGGACAGCTGATAGAAACAGAAGCCACTGGAGCACCTCAAAAACACCATCATACACTAAATCAGTAAGTTGGCAGCATCACCTACCTCAATGTGTATCACAATATCCATATTCTTTGTGGGGGAGTCTGGAGATTGAGTAGATATTCTTGTTCAGAATGTATCAGCCGATGGTTCTACGATTCTTAAGCCACGAAGAGTTCAGATAGTACAACGGCATGTCTCTTTTGACTATCTGGCAACCGGCAGTGTGTTCTCTCACGCATCACAAAAGCAGCAGGCATAAAAAAACCCGCATAAAGCGGGTTTTTTTTCAAAGCTGATAACAAGCGGGCGATTAAGCCAGTTTGTTGATCTGTGCAGTCAGGTTTGCTTTATGACGTGCAGCTTTGTTTTTGTGACAATAGACCTTTAGCAGCCTGACGGTCCACGATTGGTTGCATTTCGTTAAATGCTTTCAGTGCAGTAGCTTTGTCGCCAGCTTCGATAGCTGCGTATACTTTCTTGATGAAAGTACGCATCATAGAGCGACGGCTAGCGTTGTGCTTGCGGGCCTTTTTCAGACTGAACGGCGCGCTTCTTAGCTGATTTGATATTAGCCAAGGTCCAACTCCCAAATGTGTTCTATATGGACAATTCAAAGGCCGAGGAGAATGCCCGTTTAGCCTTCTTTTGTCAATGGATTTGTGCAAATAAGCGCCGCTAAAATGACAACGCTGCATTACGTAGTGATGGCGCAGGATTCTACCAGCTTGTGGGCAACGAATACAGTCTTTCTGGCACAAAAATACACCCGGCCCGGCTATATTTTCTTGCCATTCCGACGGATGCCGATGAAATTCATTCCCTCTTTTTCGGCGACGAGGTGCAATAGCGGGTTAACGTGAGCTGCTGTACAAGGTATACTCTGACGATTTTCACTCTTTTCGACCAGACATGAAGCTGATACGCGGCATACATAATCTCAGTCAGGCACCCACATGGGTGCGTACTGACCATTGGTAATTTCGACGGTGTGCATCGTGGGCATCAGGCGCTACTGCAGGGCTTACGTGCTGAAGGCAGGGCGCGAGGTTTGCCCGTGGTGGTGATGATTTTTGAACCGCAGCCGCTGGAACTTTTCGCCGCTGATAAAGCCCCGGCGCGCCTGACGCGTCTGCGCGAAAAGCTGCGCTATCTGGCTGAAAGTGGAGTGGACTACGTCGTTTGCTTACGCTTTGACCGACGCTTTGCCGCGCTGACCGCCCAGGCTTTTATTAGCGACCTGCTGGTGAAACGTCTTGGCGTCCAGTTCCTTGCAGTAGGGGATGATTTCCGCTTTGGCGCTGGTCGTCAGGGCGATTTCTTGTTATTACAGAAGGCGGGTTCGGAGTTTGGCTTCGACATCGCCAGTACGCAAACCTTCTGTCACGGCGGTGTGCGTATTAGTAGTACTGCGGTGCGTCAGGCGCTGGCCGAGGATAACCTTGAGCAAGCCGAAAACCTGCTGGGCCATCCGTTTATTATCTCCGGTCGCGTCGTGCACGGCGATGAGCTGGGCCGCACTATTGGCTTCCCGACGGCAAACCTGCCGCTGCGCGTCAGGTCTCCCCGGTAAAAGGGGTGTATGCGGTAGAAGTGATGGGGCTGGGGGATAAACCTCTGCCGGGCGTGGCGAATATTGGCACACGCCCAACGGTTGCTGGCGTTCGCCAGCAGCTGGAAGTGCATTTGCTGGACGTTGTAATGGACCTTTATGGTCGCCACATAGATGTAGTGCTGCGTAAGAAAATACGCAATGAGCAGCGATTTGCGTCGCTGGATGAACTAAAGGCGCAGATTGCGCGTGATGAATTAACCGCCCGCGAATTTTTTGGGCTAACAAAACCGGCTTAAGCCTGTTATGTAATCAAACCGAAATACGGAACCGAGAATCTGATGAGTGACTATAAATCAACCCTGAATTTGCCGGAAACAGGGTTCCCGATGCGTGGCGATCTCGCCAAGCGCGAACCCGGAATGCTGGCGCGTTGGACTGATGATGATCTGTACGGCATCATCCGTGCGGCTAAAAAAGGCAAAAAAACCTTCATTCTGCATGATGGCCCTCCTTATGCGAATGGCAGCATTCATATTGGTCACTCGGTTAACAAGATTCTGAAAGACATTATCGTGAAGTCCAAAGGACTGACCGGCGACCACTCGCCTTACGTTCCAGGCTGGGACTGCCATGGTCTGCCGATTTACTTAAGGTTGAACAAGAATTCGGTAAGCCGGGTGAGAAGTTCACGGCGGCGGAATTCCGCGCGAAATGCCGCGAATACGCAGCAGGCCAGGTTGATGGTCAGCGTAACGACTTTATCCGTCTGGGCGTGTGCTGGCGACTGGCAGCACCCGTACCTGACAATGGACTTCAAAACTGAAGCCAACATCATTCGTGCGCTCGGCAAAATCATTCACAACGGTCACATGTTGAAAGGTGCTAAGCCTGTTCACTGGTGCGTTGACTGCCGTTCTGCGCTGGCAGAAGCGGAAGTGGAGTACTACGACAAAACTTCCCCATCCATCCATGTGGCATTCCACGCCGTTGATGCGGATGCGGTAAAAGCGAAATTTGGTGCCAGCAACGTCAATGGCCCTGTTTCCCTGGTTATCTGGACGACCACCCCGTGGACGCTGCCTGCGAACCGCGCGATCTCTATCTCTCCTGAGTTTGAATACGCGCTGGCTAGATATTGACGGTCAGGCCGTCATCGTGGCGAAAGATCTGCTCGATGGCGTCATGGCGCGTATCGGTGCGACCGATTACACCGTACTTGGCACCGTTAAAGGTGCTGATCTTGAACTGATGCGCTTTACCCATCCGTTCATGGGCTTCGATGTGCCAGCGATTCTGGGCGATCACGTGACCCTGGATGCCGGTACCGGTGCGGTACACACCGCGGGTGGCAAGATGCCCTATGACTATGTTATCAGCCAGAAATACGGTCTGGAGATTGCTAACCCGGTTGGCCCAGACGGCGCTTACCTGGCAGGCACCTACCCAGAATTAGACGGTGTTAACGTCTTCAAAGCCAACGATAAAATCGTTCCGCTGTTGACCAAAAAGGTGCGCTGCTGCACGTTGAGAAAATGCTGCACAGCTATCCGTGCTGCTGGCGTCACAAAACGCCAATCATCTTCCGTGCGACGCCGCAGTGGTTTATCAGCATGGATCAGAAAGGCCTGCGTATTCAGTCGCTCAAAGTATTTACCGTATCGAGCAGGATGGTCTGACGAAAGAAAATCTGAGCGGCTGGATCCCTGCATGGGGTAAAGCGCGTATCGAATCGATGGTTGCTAACCGCCCTGACTGGTGTATCTCCCGTCAGCGTACGTTGGGCGTGCCGATGTCGCTGTTTGTGCATAAAGACACCGAAGAGCTGCACCCGCGTACCACCGAGCTGATCTAATAAGTCGCTAAATACGTTGAGAAAGACGGTATTCAGGCGTGGTGCATTTTCTCTACCCGCTAAACTCCGGCGACGACGCTGATAACTACGTGAAAGTGCCGGATACCCTGGATGTGTGGTTTGACTCCGGTTCTACCAGCTATTCCGTGGTTGATGCGCGTCCAGAATTTGGCGGCCACACCCCGGATATGTATCTGGAAGGTTCTGACCAGCACCGCGGTTGGTTCATGCTCCCTGATGATTTCCACGGCGATGAAAGGCAAAGCGCCTTACCGTCAGGTACTGACCCACGGTTTCACCGTTGATGGTCAGGGCCGTAAGATGTCCAAATCTATCGGTAACACCGTTTCTCCGCAGGACGTGATGAACAAACTGGGTGCGGATATCCTGCGCCTGTGGGTGGCATCCACCGACTACACCGGCGAAATGGCCGTTTCTGATGAAATCCTCAAACGTGCTGCCGACAGCTATCGTCGTATCCGTAACACCGCGCGCTTCCTGCTGGCGAACCTTAACGGTTTCGATCCGGTAAAAGACATGGTGAAACCGGAAGAGATGGTTGTTCTCGATCGCTGGGCGGTTGGCTGCGCGAAAGAAGCGCAGGAAGACGTCCTGAAAGCGTACGAATCCTATGATTTCCACGAAGTGGTACAGCGTCTGATGCGCTTCTGCTCCGTTGAAATGGGTTCGTTCTATCTCGACATCATCAAAGACCGTCAGTACACCGCGAAAGCGGACAGCGTGGCGCGTCGTAGCTGCCAGACTGCGCTGTATCACATCGCAGAAGCGCTGGTTCGCTGGATGGCACCGATCATGTCCTTCACTGCGGATGAAGATCCGGGGCGACGCCGGGTTCTCGCGAGAAATACGTCTTTACCGGCGAATGGTACGAAGGTCTGTTTGGTCTGGACGAAAGCGAAGCGATGAATGACGGGTTCTGGGACGTTCTGCTGCAGGTTCGTGGCGAAGTGAACAAGGTTATCGAGCAGGCGCGTGCTGACAAGAAAGTTGGTGGCTCGCTGGAAGCGGCGGTGACCTGTACGCCGAACCAGAGCTGGCGGCGAAACTGACCGCGCTGGGTGATGAACTGCGATTTGTCCTGTTGACCTCCGGCGCGAAAGTTGCGGATTATGCGCAGGCGACTGCGGATGCCCACCAGAGCGAACTGCTGAAAGGCCTGAAAGTGGCGCTGAATAAAGCCGAAGGTGAAAAGTGCCCGCGCTGCTGGCATTACACCCAGGACGTTGGCAAGGTGGCGGAACACGAAGAAATCTGTGGCCGCTAGTAAGCAACATCGCCGGTGATGGCGAAAAACGTAAGTTTGCTGATGAGTCAATCTGTCTGTTCAACAGGGCTGCGCTGGCTATGGCTGGTGGTGGTCGTGCTGATTATCGACCTGGGCAGTAAATACCTGATCCTCCAGAACTTTGCTCTGGGGGATACGGTGTCGCTGTTCCCGTCGCTTGATCTGCATTATGCGCGTAACTATGGCGCCGCATTCAGCTTCCTGGCTGACAGCGGCGGCTGGCAACGCTGGTTCTTCGCCGGAATTGCGGTGGGGATCTGCGTTATCCTGGCGGTACTGATGTACCGCTCCAAAGCGACGCAGAAGCTCAATAACATCGCCTATGCGCTGATTATTGGCGGCGCGCTGGGTAACCTGTTCGACCGTCTGTGGCATGGTTTCGTCGTCGACATGATCGATTTCTACGTCGGTGATTGGCACTTTGCCACCTTCAACCTGGCCGATACCGCCATTTGCATCGGCGCGGCGCTGGTTGTGTTGGAAGGATTTTTACCTTCTAAAGAGAAAAAAGCCGCATAAAAAATGCCGGATGGCGCTCGCGCTATCCGGCTTACAGAATCCGGCCGGAATCGTAGGCCCGGAAAGGCGTAATACGGTGCCATACTGATAACAATAATCGTCATTCCAATGTCGTAAGATAAAAGGCTGTCCCTGCATGTCTAAAACGATTCAAAGCAATAGTGCGGTGCTAGTGCACTTCACGCTAAAACTGGACGATGGCTCTACCGCCGAGTCAACCCGTAGCAACGGCAAACCGGCGCTGTTTCGTCTGGGTGATGCTACGCTGTCTGAAGGTCTGGAACAGCACCTTCTCGGCCTAAAAGCCGGAGACAAAAAAAGGTTCTCGCTGGAGCCGGATGCGGCGTTTGGTATTTCAACGCCTGACCTTATCCAGTATTTTTCCCGCCGCGAATTTATGGATGCGGGCGAGCCAACCATCGGCGCGATCGTGCTGTTCACCGCAATGGATGGCAGCGAAATGCCGGGCGTAGTGCGCGAGATTAACGGTGATCGATCACGGTTGATTTCAACCACCCGCTGGCCGGTCATACCGTTCACTTTGATATTGAAGTACTGGAAGTCGATCCGGTACTGGAGGCGTAAAATGCAGATCCTGTTGGCCAACCCACGCGGCTTTTGTGCAGGCGTTGACCGCGCTATCAGCATTGTTGAAAATGCGCTCGCCATTTATGGCGCGCCAATCTACGTGCGCCACGAAGTGGTACATAACCGCTACGTGGTGGACAGCCTGCGCGAACGCGGGGCTATCTTTATCGAGCAGATTAGCGAAGTGCCGGATGGCGCGATCCTGATCTTCTCCGCTCATGGCGTTTCTCAGGCCGTGCGTAATGAAGCCAAAGGCCGTGATTTAACGGTGTTTGATGCGACCTGCCCACTAGTGACCAAAGTGCATATGGAAGTTGTTCGTGCCAGTCGTCGCGGCGAAGAGTCGATTCTTATGGGCCACGCCGGACATCCGGAAGTGGAAGGCACCATGGGCCAGTACAGCAACCCGAGGGGTGGCATGTATCTGGTTAGTCACCGGACGATGTGTCGCGCTGGCGGTCAAGGATGAAATAAACTGTCGTTTATGACCCAGACCACGCTCTCGGTGGACGATACTTCCGATGTCATTGATGCACTGCGCCAGCGCTTCCCAAAAATCGTCGGCCCGCGCAAAGATGATATTTGCTACGCCACCACCAACCGACAGGAAGCTGTGCGCTCGCTTGCCCTACAGGCGGATGTAGTGCTGGTGGTCGGTTGAAAAACTCCTCCAACTCGAACCGTTTGGCCGAGCTGGCGCAGCGGATGGGTAAAGCCGCCTATCTGATTGACGACGCAACGGATATTCAGGAAGCCTGGGTCAAAGATGCCACCTGTGTCGGCGTAACCGCCGGAGCTTCGGCGCCAGATATTCTGGTGCAAAACGTGATTGCTCGTCTGCAGTCGCTGGGCGGTGGTGAAGCCATCACCCTCGAAGGCCGTGAAGAGAATATCGTTTTTGAAGTTCCACGCGAGCTGCGTATGGATGTTCGTGAAGTCGAATAATATTAAATCTCCCGCAGATGTGAAAAAATGCCAGGCTTAACTCTGGCATTTTTTATGGAGAAATCATGCGCCTGCCAATATTTCTAGACACCGATCCCGGCATTGATGACGCCGCCGCTATTGCCGCCGCGATTTTTGCTCCCGAGCTGGATCTGCAGTTAATGACCACCGTCGCCGGTAATGTCTCCGTCGAAAAAACCACGCGTAATGCGCTACAGCTGCTGCACTTCTGGGATGCCGATATCCCGCTGGCGCAGGGCGCGGCGGCACCGCTGGTTCGTCCGCTACGCGACGCCGCCTCCGTGCACGGTGAATCCGGTATGGAAGGCTACGACTTTGTTGAACATAACCGACAGCCGCTAGCAAAGCCGGCGTTTCAGGCGATCCGCGATGCGCTGATGCTGGCACCGGAGCCGGTTACGCTGGTGGCGATTGGCCCGCTAACCAACATTGCTCTGCTGCTGACGCAATATCCTGAATGCCGCTTTAATATCCGCCGCCTGGTGATTATGGGCGGCTCCGCCGGGCGCGGTAACTTTACGCCAAACGCGGAGTTCAATATCGCTATCGACCCGGAAGCCGCCGCGCTGGTGTTCCGCAGCGGGCTGGATATTGTGATGTGCGGGCTGGATGTGACCAATCAGGCGATGCTGGCGCCGGATTATCTCGCTTCCCTTCCTGCGCTCAACGAAACCGGCAATATGCTGCACGCGCTGTTTAGCCACTATCGCAGCGGCAGCATGCAAAGCGGCTTGCGGATGCACGACCTGTGCGCCATTGCATGGCTGGTACGCCCTGAGCTGTTTACGCTGCAATCGTGTTTTGTCGCCGTGGAAACCCGGGCAATATACCGCAGGCACTACCGTTGTGGATATCGAAGGACGGCTCGGCCACCCCGCCAATGCACAAGTGGCGCTGGGGCTAGATGTTGCTGGCTTCCAGCAGTGGGTGGTTGGTGCTGGCTCTGGCGTCGTAACCTGTCACATGTTATTGGCATGCAGTCATTCATCGACTCATGTCTTTTACTGATATTCCTCTCTGTTTATCATTAAATTCTAATTATGGACGTTTGCGGCCGGCGACCCTGCTGCGGGCTAGTTACTCTGAAAACGATTTACGCAAAATTAACAAAAGAGAATAGCTATGCATGATGCACAAATCCGCGTTGCCATTGCGGGCGCTGGCGGCCGCATGGGACGGCAGTTAATTCAGGCCACGATGGCGATGGAAGGCGTTCAAACGGGCGCTGCGCTGGAACGCGAAGGTTCCTCTTTACTGGGCAGCGATGCCGGTGAATTGGCGGGCGTGGAAATCAGGCGTCACCGTTCAGAGCAGCCTCGACGCGGTAAAAGATGATTTTGAGGTGTTTATTGATTTTACCCGCCCGGAAGGCACGCTAACGCACCTGGCGTTTTGCCGTCAGCACGGTAAAGGCATGGTCATCGGCACCACCGGTTTCGATGATGCGGAAAGCAGGCCATTCGTGATGCGTCGCAGCAGATTGCCATCGTGTTTGCGGCCGACTTCAGCGTCGGCGTCAACGTGATGCTGAAGCTGCTGGAGAAAGCGGCGAAGGTGATGGGTGACTACACCGATATTGAAATTATTGAAGCGCACCACCGTCATAAAGTGGAGGCGCCTTCAGGCACCGCGCTGGCGATGGGTGAGGCGATCGCCGGGGCGCTGGATAAAGATTTGAAAGATTGCGCGGTCTATTTTCGCGAAGGTTATACCGGCGAACGCGTGCCGGGCACCATTGGCTTTGCCACCGTTCGTGCAGGTGACATTGTGGGCGAACACACTGCGATGTTTGCTGATATTGGCGAGCGAGTGGAGATTACGCACAAGGCTTCCAGCCGTATGACGTTTGCTAATGGCGCGGTCAGATCGGCATTGTGGCTTAAATCAAAATCAAATGGTCTTTTTGACATGCGTGATGTATTGATTTGAATGACCTATAAGAGTTTATTACCCATCGTGATGTGGTTGTTGTAATCATAACTACTTGATTACGCAGGGCGATATTTTATCGCCATTTATTTTATCTGTATTTTTTAACATTAAGCCTGAGCTGGCTGTTTTTATATGTTTTCTTGCCATAATGTGTTGGTTAAATGTAAATTTTGACCATCTGGTCTACTTTTTCACTCTGCCTGATGCGATTTAACACTCTTCCTGGTCCGCAAGCGTTTTCCACAACGACTTATCTGATTCTTTTTGACCTCTTTTGGCGGCTGATTTCTCCAGTGCCACAAAAATAATGATAAAAATTGTCCATTAAGGTAGACTTTTGCCGAGGCTGTCTCTAGAATGCCGCCGTTTTGCAGAAATACGTCGGTAAGCAGATTTGCATTGATTTGTGCCATTGTTATGCATTAATATGCAAATCAAGCGAGAAAATATTCTCTGGAGGGTGTTTTGATTAAGTCAGCGCTATTGGTTCTGGAAGACAGAACCCAGTTTTACGGTCGGGCCATCGGGGCAACGGGTTCGGCGGTTGGGGAAGTCGTTTTCAATACTTCAATGACCGGTTATCAAGAAATCCTCACTGATCCTTCCTATTCTCGCCAAATCGTCACTCTTACTTATCCCCATATTGGTAATGTCGGCACCAACGCCGCTGATGAAGAGTCCTCCCAGGTTCACGCTCAGGGTCTGGTTATTCGTGACCTGCCGCTGATTGCCAGCAACTACCGCAATACCGAAGACCTCTCTTCTTAACTGAAACGCCATAACATCGTGGCGATTGCCGATATCGATACCCGTAAGCTGACCCGTTTGCTGCGCGAGAAAGGCGCTCAGAACGGCTGCATCATCGCCGGTGATAACCTCGATGCGCAGCTGGCTCTCGAAAAGGCCAAAGCATTCCCGGGTTTAAATGGAATGGACCTGGCAAAAGAAGTGACTACCGCTGAAACCTACGGCTGGACCCAGGGTCGCTGGACGCTGGAAGGCGAACTGCCGGAAGCGAAGTCCGAAGAAGAGCTGCCGTTCCACGTCGTTGCCTACGATTTCGGCGCGAAACGTATCATCTGCGCATGCTGGTTGACCGCGGCTGCCGCCTGACGGTGGTTCCGGCGAAAACCTCTGCGAAGACGTCCTGAAGATGAATCCAGACGGTATCTTCCTGTCGAGCGCCCCGGCGACCCGGCTCCGTGTGACTACGCAATTGAAGCGATTGAAAAATTCCTCCAGACCGAGGTTCCGGTGTTTGGTATCTGCCTGGGTCATCAGCTGCTAGCGCTGGCCAGCGGTGCGAAAACCATCAAGATGAAGTTCGGTCATCACGGTGGCAACCACCCGGTGAAAGATATCGATAACAACGTGGTGATGATTACCGCGCAGAACCACGGTTTTGCGGTAGATGAAGCCGCACTGCCTGCTAACCTGCGCGTGACCCACAAATCGCTGTTCGATGGCACCCTGCAGGGATTCATCGCACCGATAAACCGGCATTCAGCTTCCAGGGCCACCCTAAAGCGAGCCCGCGTCCACACGACGCTGCGCCGCTGTTCGACCACTTTATCGAGTTAATTGAGCAATACCGTCAGTCCGCGAAATAATCAGGAGTAATAGAGCCATGCCAAAACGTACAGACATAAAAAGTATCCTGATTCTGGGCGCGGGCCCGATTGTTATCGGTCAGGCGTGTGAGTTTGACTACTCCGGTGCCAGGCGTGTAAAGCGCTGCGTGAAGAGGGCTACCGCGTCATCCTGGTGAACTCCAACCCGGCGACCATCATGACCGACCCGGAAATGGCCGATGCGACCTATATCGAGCCGATTCACTGGGAAGTGGTACGCAAAATTATTGAGAAAGAACGTCCAGACGCCGTGCTGCCAACCATGGGCGGCCAGACCGCACTGAACTGCGCGCTGGAGCTGGAACGTCAGGGTGTGCTGGAAGAATTCGGCGTCACCATGATTGGTGCGACCGCTGACGCGATTGATAAAGCCGAAGACCGCCGCCGTTTCGACGTGGCGATGAAAAATCGGCCTCGACACCGCGCGTTCCGGCATTGCGCACACCATGGAAGAAGCGCTGGCGGTTGCCGCTGACGTGGGCTATCCGTGCATTATCCGTCCAAGCTTCACCATGGGCGGCACCGGCGGCGGTATCGCTTACAACCGCGAAGAGTTCGAAGAGATTTGCGAGCGCGGCCTGGATCTTTCCCCAAACCAAAGAGCTACTGATTGATGAGTCGCTGATTGGCTGGAAAGAGTACGAGATGGAAGTGGTGCGTGATAAAAACGACGACTGCATCATCGTCTGCTCTATCGAAAACTTCGACGCGATGGGCATCCACACCGGTGACTCCATCACCGTAGCGCCAGCCCAGACGCTGACCGACAAAGAATACCAAATCATGCGTAACGCCTCGATGGCGGTACTGCGTGAAATCGGCGTTGAGACCGGCGGTTCTAACGTTCAGTTCTCGGTGAACCCGAAAGACGGTCGTCTGATCGTTATCGAAATGAACCCGCGTGTCTCCCGCTCCTCGGCGCTGGCGTCTAAAGCAACCGGCTTCCCGATTGCTAAAGTAGCGGCGAAACTGGCGGTGGGTTACACCCTCGACGAACTGATGAACGACATCACCGGCGGCCGCACTCCGGCCTCTTTCGAACCGTCCATCGACTACGTTGTTACCAAGATTCCACGCTTTAACTTCGAAAAATTCGCCGGTGCGAACGACCGTCTGACCACCCAGATGAAATCTGTCGGTGAAGTGATGGCGATTGGCCGCACTCAGCAGGAATCCCTGCAGAAAGCGCTGCGCGGTCTGGAAGTCGGTGCAACCGGCTTTGACCCGAAAGTCAGCCTCGACGACCCGGAAGCCCTGACCAAAATTCGCCGCGAACTGAAAGACGCGGGTGCCGAGCGTATTTGGTACATCGCCGATGCCTTCCGTGCTGGCCTGTCGTCGATGGTGTCTTCAACCTGACCAACATCGACCGCTGGTTCCTGGTGCAAATTGAAGAGCTGGTTCGTCTGGAAGAGAAAGTGGCTGAAGTCGGTATCACCGGCCTCAACGCTGATTTCCTGCGCCACCTGAAACGTAAAGGCTTTGCCGATGCGCGTCTGGCTAAACTGGCCGGCGTCCGCGAAGCGGAAGTCCGCAAATTGCGTGACCAGTATGACCTGCACCCGGTCTACAAGCGCGTCGATACCTGTGCGGCAGAGTTCGCCACCGACACCGCCTACATGTACTCCACCTATGAAGATGAGTGTGAGTCCAACCCGTCCGTTGACCGCGATAAAATCATCGTTCTCGGCGGCGGCCCGAACCGTATCGGCCAGGGTATTGAATTTGACTACTGCTGCGTACACGCCTCGCTGGCGCTGCGCGAAGACGGTTACGAGACCATCATGGTCAACTGTAACCCGGAAACCGTTTCGACCGACTACGACACTTCTGACCGTCTCTACTTTGAGCCGGTGACGCTGGAAGACGTACTGGAAATCGTGCGTATCGAGAAGCCGAAGGGCGTTATCGTGCAGTACGGCGGCCAGACTCCGCTGAAGGCTGGCGCGTGCGCTGGAAGCTGCGGGCGTACCGGTTATCGGTACCAGCCCGGATGCTATCGACCGTGCAGAAGACCGCGAGCGCTTCCAGCATGCGGTTGACCGTCTGAAGCTGAAACAGCCGGCCAACGCCACCGTCACCGCCATCGAAATGGCAGTCGAGAAAGCGAAAGATATCGGCTATCCGCTGGTGGTTCGTCCGTCCTACGTACTCGGCGGTCGCGCGATGGAAATCGTCTACGACGAAGTCGACCTGCGTCGCTACTTCCAGACCGCCGTCAGCGTCCTCTAACGATGCGCCGGTACTGCTGGACCGCTTCCTCGATGACGCCATTGAAGTCGATGTCGACGCTATCTGCGACGGCGAAATGGTGCTGATTGGCGGCATCATGGAGCACATCGAGCAGGCTGGCGTTCACTCCGGTGACTCCGCGTGTTCTCTGCCAGCTTACACGCTGAGCCAGGAAATCCAGGATGTGATGCGCCAGCAGGTGCAGAAACTGGCCTTCGAACTGCAGGTACGTGGTCTGATGAACGTGCAGTTTGCGGTGAAAGACAACGAAGTCTACCTGATTGAAGTCAACCCACGTGCGGCCCGTACCGTACCGTTCGTCTCTAAAGCGACCGGTGTACCGCTGGCGAAAGTGGCGGCGCGCGTGATGGCAGGCCAGACGCTGGCACAGCAGGGCGTCACCAAAGAAATCATCCCACCGTACTACTCGGTGAAAGAAGTGGTGCTGCCGTTCAACAAATTCCCGGGCGTTGACCCACTGTTAGGGCCAGAAATGCGCTCTACCGGGGAAGTGATGGGCGTCGGTCGCACCTTCGCAGAAGCGTTCGCTAAGGCACAGTTGGGCAGTAGCTCAACCATGAAAAAACAGGGCCGTGCGCTGCTCTCCGTTCGCGAAGGCGACAAAGAGCGCGTGGTTGACCTGGCCGCTAAGCTGTTGAAACAGGGCTTTGAACTGGATGCAACTCACGGTACCGCAGTCGTGCTGGGTGAAGCGGGTATCAACCCACGTCTGGTGGACAAGGTGCATGAAGGTCGTCCGCACATTCAGGACCGTATCAAGAATGGCGAATACACCTACATCATCAACACCACCGCGGGCCGCCAGGCAATTCAGGATTCCAAGCTAATTCGCCGCAGTGCTCTGCAGTACAAGGTGCATTACAACCACCCTGAACGGCGGCTTTGCCACCGCGATGGCACTGAATGCCGATGCGACTGAAAAAGTGACTTCGGTTCAGGAAATGCACGCACAGATCAAATAATAGCGTGTCATGGCAGATATTTTTCATCCGCTAATTTGATCGAATAACTAATACGGTTCTCTGATGAGGACCGTTTTTTTTTGCCCATTAAGTAAATCTTTTGGGGAATCGATATTTTTGATGACATAAGCAGGATTTAGCTCACACTTATCGACGGTGAAGTTGCATACTATCGATATATCCACAATTTTAATATGGCCTTGTTTAATTGCTTCAAAACGAGTCATAGCCAGACTTTTAATTTGTGAAACTGGAGTTCGTATGTGTGAAGGATATGTTGAAAAACCACTCTACTTGTTAATCGCCGAATGGATGATGGCTGAAAATCGGTGGGTGATAGCAAGAGAGATCTCTATTCATTTCGATATTGAACACAGCAAGGCGGTTAATACCCTGACTTATATTCTGTCGGAAGTCACAGAAATAAGCTGCGAAGTTAAGATGATCCCTAATAAGCTGGAAGGGCGGGGATGCCAGTGTCAGCGACTGGTTAAAGTGGTCGATATCGATGAGCAAATTTACGCGCGCCTGCGCAATAACAGTCGGGAAAAATTAGTCGGTGTAAGAAAGACGCCGCGTATTCCTGCCGTTCCGCTCACGGAACTTAACCGCGAGCAGAAGTGGCAGATGATGTTGTCAAAGAGTATGCGTCGTTAATTTTATCTCGTTGATACCGGGCGTCCTGCTTGCCAGATGCGATGTTGTAGCATCTTATCCAGCAACCAGGTCGCATCCGGCAAGATCACCGTTTAGGCGTCACATCCGTCGTCCCCTGCAAACGGGGGCGATTTTCCTCCATTTGCCTCAGTGGCTGCGTTTCATGTAACGATACATGACAGCGCCCGACAAGATCCTGATACTCTTTGGTATTCAACCGTTTCCAGTGTAACTCGTCGTCACTAACATTGCGTACAGCGCGGGCTGGCGTACCCATCAACAACTGGCGTTTCTCGCCGCGAAAGCCCGCTTTGACAAAGCTCATGGCGGCAACAATGCTCTCTTCGCCAATGACCGCGCCATCCATAATCACGCTGTTCATCCCGACCAATGCATCGCGACCAATCAAACAACCATGCAGGATCGCTCCGTGCCCGATATGGCCGTTTTCCCCAACGATAGTGTCAGTGTCGCAGTAGCCATGCATAATGCAGCCATCCTGAATATTGGCTCCCGCTTGCACGATCAACCGCCCGTAGTCACCACGCAGTGAGGCGAGTGGGCCGATGTAGACACCGGCTCCCACAATCACATCGCCAATCAAGACGGCACTGGGATGGACAAACGCCGTCGGGTGAACCACCGGAATTAACCCCTCAAAGGCGTAATAGCTCACGGTTGTTAACGTCCTTTCCACACCGGATCGCGCTTCTCGGCAAACGCCAGCGGCCCTTCAATGGCATCTTCCGAATGCAGAACCGATGGATAGTGTTTCAACACGCCGCTGCGAATATAGCGATACGCTTCTTCTACCGGCATTTCGCTGGTGGTGCGGTAGATCTCTTTCAGCGCCGCAATCGCCAGCGGGGCGCTGTTAACCAGCTGCTGAGCCAGTTCGCGGGCGTTATCCATCAGTTCCGCCTGGCTAACCACGCGGTTGACTATCCCCCAACGCAGCGCCTCTTCTGCGCCCATTCGTCTGCCGGTCATCACCATTTCATTGACGATGGCAGGCGGCAGGATCTTCGGCAGACGCAGCACACCGCCGCTGTCAGGAACGATGCCCAGTTTGGCTTCCGGCAGGGCGAAGCTGGCGTTATCGGCACAAACAATAAAATCTGCCGCCAGCGCCAGTTCAAAGCCGCCGCCAAAGGCATAGCCGTTCACAGCTGCGATAACCGGTTTGTCGAGATTGAAAATTTCGGTTAATCCCGCAAAACCACCCGGACCAAAGTCAGCATCCGGTGCTTCGCCTTCTGCTGCCGCTTTTAAATCCCAGCCCGCGGAAAAGAACTTCTCTCCGGCACCGGTAATAATGGCGACACGTAATTGCGGATCGTCACGGAAATTTAGAAATACTTCGCCCATTTCAAAGCTGGTTTTTGCATCAATAGCATTCGCTTTTGGACGATCAAGGGTAATTTCCAGAATTGATCCATTGCGGGTCAGATGTAATGATTCACTCATTCCTTTTCTCCATTTTTGCTTTTTCAGGGACGACAACATCCCTGCAAAAAATGCATATTGTTTTAGAGTGTGATTATTAGCTGGCAGGGTAGTTCCCTGCTGTTTCATTTATTTCAGATTCTTTCTAATTATTTTCCCCGAGCAATTACGTGGCAGATCTTTTCTGATCTCCAGATAAGAGGGCACTTTAAATTTCGCCATATTTTGTTCGCAGAAGCGGAAAAATTCCTCTTCGCTCAATGTTTCACCTTCATTCAGCACCACAAATGCTTTGATGGCTTCATCGCGAATCGAATCTTTAATACCCACAACCACGATGTCCTGAATTTTCGGGTGCGCGGCGATAATATTTTCCAGCTCCACGCAGGAGACATTCTCGCCGCCACGTTTAATCATATTGCAGCGGCGATCGACGAAATAAAAAAAGTCCTCTTCGTCGCGGTATCCGGTATCGCCGGTATGCAGCCAGCCATCGGCTTCCAGCACTTTCGCAGTGGCTTGTGGGTTGAGAAAGTACTCTTTGAAGATGGTTTTCCCAGGTATGCCTTTAATGCAGATTTCACCGATCTCACCAGCCGGGAGCGGGCGATTGTGATCGTCGCGGATCTCCGCTTCGTAGCAAAACCCCACCCGACCAATCGACGGCCAGCGTCGTTTATCGCCAGGACGATCGCCGATAATGCCCACAATGGTTTCCGTCATCCCATAAGACGTCAGCAAGCGAACGCCGAAGCGTTCACAAAACGCATCTTTTTCCTGCTCCGACAAGTTGAGATAAAACATCACTTCCCGCAGGCGGTGTTGCTGATCGTTCGCTGAAGGCGGCTGTACCATCAACGTACGGATCATCATCGGAATACATTCGGTAACGGTGGCGCGGTACTTCTGTACCTGTCCCCAGAAGGCGCGGGCGCTGTATTTCTCGACCAGCACAAAGGTGGCCCCGGCAGAAAACGCCGCCATCGCCGCAGTACACTGGCAATCGATATGAAACGCAGGCATTACCGTCAGGTAGACGTCATCGTCACGCAGTGCACACTGCCAGGCGGAGTAATATCCAGCGAAGCGCAGGTTGTAATGGGTAATCACCACACCTTTCGGTCGGGAGGTGGTGCCGGAGGTGAAGAGAATTTCCGCCGTATCGTCAGTCGATAGCGGCGGTGCATAGCACAAGGTGGCAGGTTGTTGATTTTTCAGTTGAGTAAACGAACTCACGCCATCATCAGCGGGAAGTGCCACATCTGTCAGGCAAATGTGCCGCAATTGAGTGGCATCTTCCTGCTGAATCTGTTGATACATAGGATAGAATTGCGCACTGGTCACCAGCAGGCACGCCTGGCTATTTTGCAGGATCCACGCGCTTTCCTCGCACAACAGGCGGGCGTTAATCGGCACCATAATCGCGCCAATTTTTGCCAGCCCGAACCAGCAAAAGATAAATTCCGGGCAGTTGTCGAGATGTAGTGCAACCTTGTCGCCTTTGCGAATCCCCAGCGTATAAAACAGGTTTGCCGTGCGGTTAATCTCCTGATTTAACTCAAGATAACTATACCGGTTAACGACTCCGCCGCTGGATTCACAAATCAGCGCCGTTTTATGACCGTAAACGTCCGCAAGATCGTCCCACATTTGACGTAGATGTTGTCCGCCAATGATATCCATTGCACCTCTATCCATTTTTGTTCGTTTGTTATTGGGCGGGCGCTAGTCAGGCAAGCCGACTGACGCCACGCGTTTAGTCCTCAACTTTGGCCAGACCTTTGCTGACCAACTCCTGAATGTCGTTTTCGCTGTAGCCGATATTTTTCAAAATGGCAGCCGTGTCCATGCCATGTGAGGGCATTCCGCGCCAGATTTGTCCGGGGTTATTTTTGAATTTCGGCATGATGTTCGGCCCTTTGCAGGTGCGACCATCCATCGTTTGCCACTGAGTGATTGATTCGCGAGCCACATACTGTGGATTGCTTTCCAGTTCCGGTACGGTCAGCACTTTGGCGCAGGCGATATTCAGTTCAGCAAAGCGTTCTTTTACTTCCGCGATGGTATGTGTCGCCAGCCAGGCATCGAGTTTCTCTTCAACCAGTGGGCCGTAAGGGCATTCGATACGGTGGATAAGCTGAGTGCCTTCCGGGATTTCTGGCGTGCCAAGCAGATGTGCGAGGCCAATATCTTTAAAGCACTCTTCAATTTGGGTAATGCCCACCAGTTCCATCACGATGTAGCCGTCGGCACATTTATACAGACCGCAACCGGCGTAGTAGGGATCTTTACCTTTGCTCATGCGCGGGCACATTTCGCCGCCGTTGAAGTAATCCATCATGAAGTACTGGCCCATACGCAGCATCACTTCATACATGGCGATGTCGATACTTTCGCCTTTACCGGTTTCACGCACTTTATGCAGTGCTGCCAGCGCCGCCGTGGTGGCGGTCAGGCCAGAAAAGTAATCGGCGGTATACGGGAAGGCAGGCATTGGCTGGTCAACATCACCGTTCTGAATCAGGTAACCACTAAAGGCCTGGGCGATAGTGTTATAGGCCGGAAGATTGGTGTACTCCTCGGTGCCGTACTGACCAAAACCGGACAGGTGAGCGATAACCAGTTTCGGGTTGTGCTGCCACAGTACTTCATCGGTAATGCCACGACGGGCAAAGGCCGGACCTTTACTGGCTTCGATGAAGATATCGGTGGTTTCCATTAATTTCAGAAACGCTTCGCGGCCTTCATCTTTGAAAATATTTAACGACAGCGCGTGCAAATTGCGGCGGGAGAGTTGCGGGTAGTTCGGTTGAACGCGAATGGTGTCGGCCCAGGCGACGTTCTCGATCCAGATAACTTCCGCGCCCCATTCTGCGAACATTTGCCCGGCAAACGGTCCGGCGATTTCGATACCGGAGAAGACAACGCGCAATCCGGCCAACGGCCCGAATTTCGGCATGGGTAGATGATCCATTATTTGCTCCTGAAAAATTTATGTAGCGCATGACTGCCGGATGCGGCGTAAACGCTTTATCCGGCCTACATTCGTGCTCCCGTAGGCCTGATAAGACGCATCAGCGTCGCATCAGGCAGCGCACGGACTTAGCGGTATTGCTTCAGCACCGCACGACCCAGCGTCAGGATCTGCATTTCGTCAGATCCCCCGGAGACGCGGTCTACACGCAGATCACGCCAGAAGCGGCTGATGCGGTGGTTGCCCGCAATCCCGACACCGCCCAGCACCTGCATTGCGCTATCCACAACTTCAAATGCCGCATTGGCGCAGAAGTATTTGCACATCGCTGCATCGCCAGAGGTGATGGTGCCGTTGTCTGCTTTCCACGCTGCTTCATACAGCATGTTTTTCATGGAGTTTAATTTGATCGCCATGTGGGCGAATTTTTCCTGAATCAACTGGAAACGACCAATAGCCTCGCCAAACTGCACGCGCTGATTGGCGTAGCGCGCCGCATCTTCAAAGGCGCACATCGCCGTACCGTAGTTGGTGAGGGCTACCAGGAAACGTTCATGGTCGAACTCTTCTTTGACGCGGTTAAAGCCGTTACCTTCCCGACCGAACATGTCTTTCTCGTCCAGTTCCACGTCGTCAAAGGTGATTTCACAGCAGCTATCCATACGCAGACCGAGCTTTTCAAGTTTGGTCACTTTGATGCCCGGTTTGCTCATATCAACAAACCATTCGGTGTAGACAGGTTTGTCCGGAGAAGCCCCGTCGCGCGCCATCACCACGATGTACGGGGTGTAGGCGCTGCTGGTAATAAAACACTTACTACCATTAAGATAAATCTTACCATTTCTACGGGTATAAGTCGTTTTCAGGCTACCCACGTCGGAGCCCGCGCCCGGTTCGGTAATCGCTGAGTTCCACATCTGCTTACCGGTGCCGCGGAAAGCCATAATTTTGTCGATCTGCTCTTGTGTGCCTTCGCGCAGGAAGGTGTTGAACCCGCCCGGCAACTGGTACAGCACATAGGTTGGTGCCCCCAGACGTCCCAGCTCCATCCACACGGCGGCGAGAGTAACAAACCCCGCGTCCAGACCACCGTGCTCTTCAGGGATCAGCAGACTGTCGATACCCATATCCGCCAGTGCTTTGACAAAACGTTCCGGGTAGACGCTGTCACGGTCGCACTCGGCAAAATAGGCCTCCCAGTTTTCGCTGGCCATCAGTTCGCGGATACCGGCGACAAACAGTTCCTGCTCATCATTTAAATTAAAATCCATCTTTCAACCTCTTGATATTTTGGGGGTTAATTAATCTTTCCAGTTCTGTTTCGCGTCTTTAATAAAGGAGAGCGTCACCATAATGTTGACGAAGAACAGCGGGCATCCTCCGGCGATAATGGCGGTTTGAATCGGTTTCAGGCCGCCGAGCGCCAGCAGAACAATACCGATAATGCCAACCAGAATTGACCAACCGATACGCACCAGCAGAGGTGGTTCTTCACCATCGCGTACTTCGCGGCAAGTGGACATCGCCAGGGTATAAGAGCAGGCGTTAACCAGCGTAACGGTGGCAATAAAGCAGAGGATGAAGAAGCCCCACATGGTGGCGGTGCTGAGTGGCAGAGCGGCCCAGGTTTCAATGATGGCGCGCGCCACACCGTACTGTTCGATCAGATTTGGAATGTTGATGATGTTTTTATCTATCAACAGCAGAGTGTTACTACCGAGTACAGTCCACAGGATCCAGGTTGACGCTGTCAGCCCCAGCACCATGCCGAAGCACAGTTCACGCACAGTACGACCACGGGAGATGCGGGCGAGGAAGATACTCATCTGGATAGCATAAATCACCCACCATGCCCAGTAGAACACGGTCCAGCCCTGCGGGAAGCCGCCTTTAGCGATGGGATCGGTATAGAACAACATGCGCGGCAGATACATCAGCAACATCCCCACCGAATCGGTGAAGTAGTTCATGATGAAGCTGGCACCGCTGACAATGAACACCCAACCCAGCATCAGGAAGCTCAGGTAACTACGCACGTCACTGGCGATACGTACCCCTTTTTGCAGACCGCAAGCGACGCAAATGGCGTTGAGGATAATCCAGCAGGTAATGATGATAGCGTCCAGTTGCAGGGTATGCGGAATGCCAAACAACCATTGCATACACTCGGTCACCAGCGGCGTGGCAAGGCCCAGACTGGTACCCATCGCGAAGATCAAGGCGACGAGATAGAAGTTGTCGACGATAGTGCCGAACAACCCTTTGGCGTGTTTTTCACCTACCAGCGGCACCAGTGTCGAGCTGGGGCGAATCACTTCCATTTTGCGGACAAAGAAGAAGTAAGCGAAGGCGACTGAAAGGAAGCTGTAAGTGGCCCACGGCAGAGGTCCCCAGTGGAACAAGCTGTAAGCCAGCCCCAACTCTTTCGCCCCTGTCGAGTTCGGTTCTAAGCCAAACGGCGGGGTGGAGATGTAGTAGTAGATCTCAATCGATCCCCAGAACAGTACGGCAGCAGACGTACAGGAGGCGAACATCATAAAGATCCAACTGGCGGTGCTAAATTCTGGCGGTTCGTTACCTAAACGCTTTTTGGCATACGGGCCAAACACCAGCCAGAACCAACCGAAAAGCATCACCACCATATACCATTCAAATGCCCATCCCCATACATTGGTGACGTAACTGAATACAGCATTAATAACGACATTCGCTGCATCCAGATCTCTGACTGTAAGCCAACAAAGTATGCCGACGATTATTAACGGCGGAAAGAAAACCTTCGGTTCTATTCCCGTTTTTCTCTTTTCATTCTTCATGAGTTAATTCCACTGTGAAAACGAATATTTATTTTGCGTTCCCGTTTGTTTTATTTTTGTTAACATTTAATATAATTATTATTAACCTCGTGGACGCGTTAATGGCTAACTCATAATGGGTATTCAATAAGCTGTATTCTGTGATTGGTATCACATTTTTGTTTCGGGTGAATAGAGGGCGTTTTTTCGTTAATTTTGATTAATAATCAGTTTGTTATGCTCTGTTGTGAGTAAAAAATAACATCTGACTTTCAATATTGGTGATCCATAAAACAATATTGAAAATTTCTTTTTGCTACGCCGTGTTTTCAATATTGGTGAGGAACTTAACAATATTGAAAGTTGGATTTATCTGCGTGTGACATTTTCAATATTGGTGATTAAAGTTTTATTTCAAAATTAAAGGGCGTGATATCTGTAATTAACACCACCGATATGAACGACGTTTCCTTCATGATTTCTGGAGATGCAATGAAGATTATTACTTGCTATAAGTGCGTGCCTGATGAACAGGATATTGCGGTCAATAATGCTGATGGTTCATTAGACTTCAGCAAAGCCGATGCCAAAATAAGCCAATACGATCTCAACGCTATTGAAGCGGCTTGCCAGCTAAAGCAACAGGCAGCAGAGGCGCAGGTGACAGCCTTAAGTGTGGGCGGTAAAGCCCTGACCAACGCCAAAGGGCGTAAAGATGTGCTATCGCGCGGCCCGGATGAACTGATTGTGGTGATTGATGACCAGTTCGAGCAGGCACTGCCGCAACAAACGGCGAGCGCACTGGCTGCAGCCGCCCAGAAAGCAGGCTTTGATCTGATCCTCTGTGGCGATGGTTCTTCCGACCTTTATGCCCAGCAGGTTGGTCTGCTGGTGGGCGAAATCCTCAATATTCCGGCAGTTAACGGCGTCAGCAAAATTATCTCCCTGACGGCAGATACCCTCACCGTTGAGCGCGAACTGGAAGATGAAACCGAAACCTTAAGCATTCCGCTGCCTGCGGTTGTTGCTGTTTCCACTGATATCAACTCCCCACAAATTCCTTCGATGAAAGCCATTCTCGGCGCGGCGAAAAAGCCCGTCCAGGTATGGTCGGCGGCGGATATTGGTTTTAACGCAGAGGCAGCCTGGTCAGAACAACAGGTTGCCGCGCCGAAACAGCGCGAACGTCAGCGCATCGTGATTGAAGGCGACGGCGAAGAACAGATCGCCGCATTTGCTGAAAATCTTCGCAAAGTCATTTAATTACAGGGGATGCTATGAACACGTTTTCTCAAGTCTGGGTATTCAGCGATACCCCTTCTCGTCTGCCGGAACTGATGAACGGTGCGCAGGCTTTAGCTAATCAAATCAACACCTTTGTCCTCAATGATGCCGACGGCGCACAGGCAATCCAGCTCGGCGCTAATCATGTCTGGAAATTAAACGGCAAACCGGACGATCGGATGATCGAAGATTACGCCGGTGTCATGGCTGACACTATTCGCCAGCACGGCGCAGACGGCCTGGTGCTGCTGCCAAACACCCGTCGCGGCAAATTACTGGCGGCAAAACTGGGTTATCGCCTTAAAGCGGCGGTGTCTAACGATGCCAGCACCGTCAGCGTACAGGACGGTAAAGCGACAGTGAAACACATGGTTTACGGTGGTCTGGCGATTGGCGAAGAACGCATTGCCACGCCGTATGCGGTACTGACCATCAGCAGCGGCACGTTCGATGCGGCTCAGCCAGACGCGTCACGCACTGGCGAAACGCACACCGTGGAGTGGCAGGCTCCGGCTGTGGCGATTACCCGCACGGCAACCCAGGCGCGCCAGAGCAACAGCGTCGATCTCGACAAAGCCCGTCTGGTGGTCAGCGTCGGTCGCGGTATTGGCAGCAAAGAGAACATTGCGCTGGCAGAACAGCTTTGCAAGGCGATAGGTGCGGAGTTGGCCTGTTCTCGTCCGGTGGCGGAAAACGAAAAATGGATGGAGCACGAACGCTATGTCGGTATCTCCAACCTGATGCTGAAACCTGAACTGTACCTGGCGGTGGGGATCTCCGGGCAGATCCAGCACATGGTTGGCGCTAACGCGTCGCAAACCATTTTCGCCATCAATAAAGATAAAAATGCGCCGATCTTCCAGTACGCGGATTACGGCATTGTTGGCGACGCCGTGAAGATCCTTCCGGCGCTGACCGCAGCTTTAGCGCGTTGATCCACTCTGGCAGGGCTGCATTTTGGCCCTGCCGCTGACAGGGAGCTCTTATGTCCGAAGATATCTTTGACGCCATCATCGTCGGTGCAGGGCTTGCCGGTTCGGTTGCCGCACTGGTGCTCGCCCGCGAAGGTGCGCAAGTGTTAGTTATCGAGCGTGGCAATTCCGCAGGTGCCAAGAACGTCACCGGCGGGCGTCTCTATGCCCACAGTCTGGAACACATTATTCCTGGTTTCGCCGACTCCGCCCCCGTAGAACGCCTGATCACCCATGAAAAACTCGCGTTTATGACGGAAAAGTCAGCGATGACTATGGACTACTGCAATGGTGACGAAACCTCGCCATCCCAGCGTTCTTACTCCGTTTTGCGCAGTAAATTTGATGCCTGGCTGATGGAGCAGGCCGAAGAAGCGGGCGCGCAGTTAATTACCGGGATCCGCGTCGATAACCTCGTACAGCGCGATGGCAAAGTCGTCGGTGTAGAAGCCGATGGCGATGTGATTGAAGCGAAAACGGTGATCCTTGCTGATGGGGTGAACTCCATCCTTGCCGAAAAATTGGGGATGGCAAAACGCGTCAAACCGACGGATGTGGCGGTTGGCGTGAAGGAACTGATCGAGTTACCGAAGTCGGTTATTGAAGACCGTTTTCAGTTGCAGGGTAATCAGGGGGCGGCTTGCCTGTTTGCGGGATCACCCACCGATGGCCTGATGGGCGGCGGCTTCCTTTATACCAATGAAAACACCCTGTCGCTGGGGCTGGTTTGTGGTTTGCATCATCTGCATGACGCGAAAAAATCGGTGCCGCAAATGCTGGAAGATTTCAAACAGCATCCGGCCGTTGCACCGCTGATCGCGGGCGGCAAGCTGGTGGAATATTCCGCTCACGTAGTGCCGGAAGCAGGCATCAACATGCTGCCGGAGTTGGTTGGTGACGGCGTATTGATTGCCGGTGATGCCGCCGGAATGTGTATGAACCTCGGTTTTACCATTCGCGGTATGGATCTGGCGATTGCCGCCGGGGAAGCCGCAGCAAAAACCGTGCTTTCAGCGATGAAAAGCGACGATTTCAGTAAGCAAAAACTGGCGGAATATCGTCAGCATCTTGAGAGTGGTCCGCTGCGCGATATGCGTATGTACCAGAAACTACCGGCGTTCCTTGATAACCCACGCATGTTTAGCGGCTACCCGGAGCTGGCGGTGGGTGTGGCGCGTGACCTGTTCACCATTGATGGCAGCGCGCCGGAACTGATGCGCAAGAAAATCCTCCGCCACGGCAAGAAAGTGGGCTTCATCAATCTAATCAAGGATGGCATGAAAGGAGTGACCGTTTTATGACTTCTCCCGTCAATGTGGACGTCAAACTGGGCGTCAATAAATTCAATGTCGATGAAGAGCATCCGCACATTGTTGTGAAGGCCGATGCTGATAAACAGGCGCTGGAGCTGCTGGTGAAAGCGTGCCCCGCAGGTCTGTACAAGAAGCAGGATGACGGCAGTGTGCGCTTCGATTACGCCGGATGTCTGGAGTGCGGCACCTGTCGCATTCTGGGGCTGGGGTCGGCGCTGGAACAGTGGGAATACCCGCGCGGCACCTTTGGTGTGGAGTTCCGTTACGGCTGATGTTGGTTTGATACGTAACGCCGCACTGACTCTCATTGCAAAAAACAGGAATAACCATGCAACCGTCCAGAAACTTTGACGATCTCAAATTCTCCTCTATTCACCGCCGCATTTTGCTGTGGGGAAGCGGTGGTCCGTTTCTGGATGGTTATGTACTGGTAATGATTGGCGTGGCGCTGGAGCAACTGACGCCGGCGCTGAAACTGGACGCTGACTGGATTGGCTTGCTGGGCGCGGGAACGCTCGCCGGGCTGTTCGTTGGCACATCGCTGTTTGGTTATATTTCCGATAAAGTCGGACGGCGCAAAATGTTCCTCATTGATATCATCGCCATCGGCGTGATATCGGTGGCGACGATGTTTGTTTCATCCCCCGTCGAACTGTTGGTGATGCGGGTACTTATCGGCATTGTCATCGGTGCAGATTATCCCATCGCCACCTCAATGATCACCGAGTTCTCCAGTACCCGTCAGCGGGCGTTTTCCATCAGCTTTATTGCCGCGATGTGGTATGTCGGCGCGACCTGTGCCGATCTGGTCGGCTACTGGCTTTATGATGTGGAAGGCGGCTGGCGCTGGATGCTGGGTAGCGCGGCGATCCCCTGTTTGTTGATTTTGATTGGTCGATTCGAACTGCCTGAATCTCCCCGCTGGTTATTACGCAAAGGGCGAGTAAAAGAGTGCGAAGAGATGATGATCAAACTGTTTGGCGAACCGGTGGCTTTCGATGAAGAGCAGCCGCAGCAAACCCGTTTTCGCGATCTGTTTAATCGCCGCCATTTTCCTTTTGTTCTGTTTGTTGCCGCCATCTGGACCTGCCAGGTGATCCCAATGTTCGCCATTTACACCTTTGGCCCGCAAATCGTTGGTTTGTTGGGATTGGGGGTTGGCAAAAACGCGGCACTAGGGAATGTGGTGATTAGCCTGTTCTTTATGCTCGGCTGTATTCCGCCGATGCTGTGGTTAAACACTGCCGGACGGCGTCCATTGTTGATTGGCAGCTTTGCCATGATGACGCTGGCGCTGGCGGTTTTGGGGCTAATCCCGGATATGGGGATCTGGCTGGTAGTGATGGCCTTTGCGGTGTATGCCTTTTTCTCTGGCGGGCCGGGTAATTTGCAGTGGCTCTATCCTAATGAACTCTTCCCGACAGATATCCGCGCCTCTGCCGTGGGCGTGATTATGTCCTTAAGTCGTATTGGCACCATTGTTTCGACCTGGGCACTACCGATCTTTATCAATAATTACGGTATCAGTAACACGATGCTAATGGGGGCGGGTATCTCGCTGTTTGGCTTGTTGATTTCCGTAGCGTTTGCCCCGGAGACTCGAGGGATGTCACTGGCGCAGACCAGCAATATGACGATCCGCGGGCAGAGAATGGGGTAAATTGTTCAGATTTCTCTCTTTTCTGAATCAATATTATTGACTATAAGCCGCGTGAATATATGACTACACTTTGTGGGAAAACAAAGGCGTAATCACGCGGGCTACCTATGATTCTGATTATTTATGCGCATCCTTATCCGCATCACTCGCATGCGAATAAGCGAATGCTTGAGCAGGTAAGGACGCTCGACGGAGTGGAAATCCGCTCCCTCTATCACCTCTATCCCGATTTTAATATTGATGTTGCAGCCGAACAGGAGGCGCTGTCTCGCGCCGATCTGGTTATCCTGCAGCATCCGATGCAGTGGTACAGCACGCCGCCGCTGCTCAAGCTGTGGCTGGATAAAGTGCTGTCCCATGGTTGGGCGTACGGCCACGGCGGTACGGCGCTGCACGGTAAAAGCGTGATGTGGGCGGTAACGACCGGCGGTGGTGAAAGCCACTTTGAGATTGGCTCGCATCCGGGGTTTGAGGCGTGGGACAACCGCTGGAGGCGACCACTGCATACTGCGGGATGAAATGGCTGCCGCCGTTTGCGGTGCACTGCACGTTTATCTGCGATGAAGAGACGCTGCAGGCGAAAGCGCGCCACTATAAACAACGGCTGCTGGCCTGGCAGGAGGAGCACAATAATGGATAGCCATACGCTCATACAGGCGCTGATTTATCTCGGATCGGCGGCGTTGATTGTGCCCATCGCCGTTCGCCTGGGGTTAGGGTCGGTGCTGGGCTACCTGATTGCAGGTTGCATTATCGGCCCGTGGGGATTGCGGCTGGTGACTGACGCGGAGGCGATTCTGCATTTCGCGGAAATTGGCGTGGTGCTGATGCTGTTTGTGATTGGCCTGGAGCTAGACCCGCAGCGACTGTGGAAGCTCCGCGCCTCGGTGTTTGGCGGCGGTCTGCTGCAGATGGTGCTATGCGGGGCGCTGATTGGCGCCTTCTGTATCTTCCTCGGCCTGCGCTGGCAGGTGGCGGAATTAATCGGTATGACGCTGGCGCTCTCTTCGACCGCCATTGCGATGCAGGCGATGAATGAACGTAACCTGACGGTGACTCAGGTCGGGCGCAGCGCCTTTGCGGTGCTGCTGTTCCAGGATATCGCGGCAATTCCGCTGGTGGCGATGATCCCGCTGCTGGCAACCAGCGGCGGTTCAACAACGCTTGGCGCATTTGCTTTCTCCGCGCTGAAGGTCGCCGGGGCGCTGGCGCTGGTGGTGGTTCTTGGGCGTTATGTTACGCGACCGCTGTTACGTTTCGTGGCTCGTTCGGGGCTGCGTGAGGTATTCAGCGCCGTGGCCCTGTTCCTGGTGTTTGGTTTCGGCCTGCTGCTGGAAGAAGTTGGCTTGTCGATGGCGATGGGGGCATTTTTGGCCGGGGTGCTGCTGGCAAGCTCCGAATACCGCCACGCGCTGGAGAGCGATATCGAACCGTTTAAAGGGCTGCTGCTGGGGCTGTTCTTTATTGGCGTCGGGATGTCTATCGACTTCGGGACGCTGATCCATAATCCGCTGCGTATTATTACGCTGTTGGTCGGTTTCCTGGTGATTAAATCGTTCCTGCTGTGGCTTATCGCCAAGCCGTTGCAGGTACCGCGCTCCCAGCGTCTGTGGTTTGCGGCGTTGCTGGGTCAGGGGAGTGAATTTGCCTTCGTGGTCTTCGGCGCGGCGCAGATGGCGAATGTGCTGGATGCTGACTGGGCAAAAGCACTGACTCTGGCGGTGGCGCTGTCAATGGCGGCAACACCGATTCTGCTGGTGCTGCTGAAGCGTATGGAAAAAGCCAGCTCCCCGGGGATTCCCGTGAAGCGGATGAAATTGATGAAGAGCAGCCGCGGGTGATTATCGCCGGTTTCGGCCGCTTTGGTCAGATTACTGGCCGTCTGCTGCTCTCCAGCGGCGTGAAAATGGTCATCCTCGATCACGATCCGGACCACGTCGATACGCTGCGTAAATTCGATATGAAGGTGTTCTACGGCGATGCTACCCGGGTCGACCTGCTGGAGTCCGCCGGGGCGGCGAAAGCGGAAGTGTTGATTAACGCTATCGACGATCCGCAGGCCAGCCTGCAGCTGACGGAGCTGGCGAAGGAGCATTTCCCGCATCTGACGGTGATTGCCCGTGCGCGTGACGTTGAGCACTATATCCAGCTGCGTCAGGCCGGGGTTAAGGCGCCGGAGCGTGAAACCTTTGAAGGGGCGCTGAAGTCTGGCCGACTGGCGCTGGAATCGTTGGGGCTTGGCGCTTATGAAGCCCGTGAGCGTGCCGATCTGTTCCGTCGTTTCAATACGCAGCTGATGGAAGAGATGGTGATGATGGCGGAAAATGATGCCTCTTCACGGGCGGCGGCGTTTAAACGCACCAGCGCCATGCTGACCGAAATTATCAATGAAGACCGTAATCATCTGTCGGTGGTACAACGTCACGGCTGGCAGGGGACGGAAGAGGGGAAGCACAGCGGCAATCCACAGGATGAACCTGAGGCCAAGCCAACGCTGTAAGCACGGGTGAACTGTAATGCTGGCTGTCCACTTTAGCTTCGTGGACTTGCCAGCAAATCTAAAAATTTTCTTATTCTTTACCTGGCTGCCAGTCGACGAAAGTTTATGCTTTCCGTATAGTGGCGACAATTTTTTTGCATCTGCACCAATCAATGATCAGTCTGATTGCTGCACTAGCGGTAGATCGCGTTATCGGTATGGAAAACGCCATGCCTGGGACCTGCCGGCCGATCTGGCCTGGTTTAAACGCACAACATTAAACAAACCCGTGGTGATGGGACGCCTGACCTGGGAATTTATCGGTCGTCCGCTGCCGGGCCGTAAAAACATCGTTATCAGCAGCCAGCCGGGCACCGACGATCGCGTACAGTGGGTGAAATCGGTTGATGAAGCCATCGCTGCCTGTGGTGACGTGGAAGAGATTATGGTCATTGGCGGTGGTCGCGTTTACGAGCAGTTCCTGCCGAAAGCGCAGAAGCTGTACCTGACGCACATCGATGCGGAAGTGGAAGGCGATACGCATTTCCCGGATTACGATCCCGACCAGTGGGAATCCGTATTCAGCGAATTCCACGATGCGGATGAGCAGAACTCCCATAGTTACTGCTTCGAAGTGTTGGAGCGTCGTTAATTGTATACATCATGAAATAAAAACGCCGGGTCCAACCCGGCGTTTTTGTTTGGGTAGCCGGCCAAGCAAGCGCCGCCCGGGATCCTTAAGACGCAACCGCCTCACTCTCGCCCGGATTCAGACGCCGATTCGATGGCTGCACGAAGTACATTTTATCTTCCCAGCGCAGGCAGGTGAACGTCGCCCCAGCAGCAGCCGGTGTCCAGCGCATAAATCCCTTCCGGTGTGCCTTTACCTTCCAGCGACGCCCAATGACCAAAGGCCACGCTGTACTCTTCGGTAATCGGGCCTGGCAGCATAAACCATGGCTTCAGCGGAGCGGGTACGTTTTCGGCGACTCTTTGCTGTACATATCCAGCTGGCCGTTCGGGAAGCAGTAGCGCATCCGGGTGAAAGCATTGGTGATAAAGCGCAGACGCGCCAGACCCCGATAGTTTCGCCGACCAGTTATTCGGCATATCGCCGTACATCACGTCGAGGAAGAACGGATAGGAGTCGCTGGACAATACGGCTTCAACGTCGCGCGCGCACTGTTTGGCAGTTTCCATATCCCACTGCGGCGTAATACCCGCATGCGCCATCACTAATTTTTTATCTTCATCCACCTGCATCAGCGGCTGACGACGCAGCCAGTTGAGCAGATCGTCGGCATCCGGTGCTTCGAGCAGCGGGTTAGGCGATCTTTCGGCTTGTTGCGGCTGATACCGCGAAGACGGCCAGCAGGTGCAGGTCATGATTTCCCAGCACGATTTTGACGCAGTCGCCTAACGATTTAACGTAGCGCAGCACCTCTAACGAACCCGAGCCGCGCGCGACCAGATCTCCCGTCAGCCATAGGGTATCTTTGCCTGGCGTAAACTCAACCTGTTGCAACAGGGCAATTAACTCATCGTAGCACCCGTGAATGTCGCCAATAAGGTATGTAGACATAATTAATGAATCAGCGTGGGAACAAAGAGACGGAAAACGGGGATGTCGATAGCGAACGGCACACCGTCGACGTCGACCATGTCATAGTGGCCCTGCATGGTGCCGAGCGGCGTTTCCAGCACGGCACCGCTGGTGTACTGATATTCACCGCCGGGTTCAATGTGCGGCTGAACGCCGACGACACCTTCACCCTGTACTTCGGTTCACGGCCATGGCCGTTGGTGATGACCCAGTTAACGCCCCAAGAAGCTGAACCACAGTTGGCCGAAGATGCGAATGGTCACCGTATAAGCGAAAACGTAACGTTCCTCTTCCGGCATGGGAGTGCGTCTCAATGTAGACGCTCTGAACCTGGACGCAAACTCGTGGCGAATCAATCATGGTCTAGCTCTCCTTGGAGGGCGCATTCTCTGACAGATAATTGGCCATCCGGCAGTACTGCGCAACAGAATTTTCTGCACGCATCGCTGGGTCGACACCTAATTCCGTCAACAGCTCAACGCTGAACAGGCGTTACCCAGGGCTGGTTCCGGGAACCTGTGTTGCCGACATACCTTCAGCGTCACGGTCGTAATACGGCTCAGTACGCCGGACATCTTTACCGGGTGCGGTTTGGTGGTATGTGGCACCAGACGGACAACGGCGGAATCCACTTTTGGCGGTGGCGTAAATGCGGTCGGCGGAACTTCAAGAACCGGGATCACATTTACAGTAGTATTGTGCCATGACGGTCAAACGACCATAGGCTTTACTGTTTGGTCCTGCAACCAGACGGTTAACCACCTCTTTTTGCAGCATGAAGTGCATGTCCGCAATAGCATTAGTTATAGCTAAACAGGTGGAACATCAACGGCGTGGAGATGTTGTACGGCAGGTTGCCGAACACGCGCAGCGGCTGACCCAGTTTTTCAGACAGCTCGCCAAAGTTCATGGTCATGGCATCCTGCTGATAAATGGTCAGCTTCGGGCCAGGAACGGGTGAGTTTGCAAACGTGCCGCGAGGTCGCGGTCCAGTTCGATAACGGTCATTTCGTCAAGACGTTCGCCAACCGGTTCGGTCAGTGCAGCGAGGCCCGGGCCGATTTCAACCATCGCCTGGCCTTTTTGCCGGATTAATGGCCGCAACAATGCTGTCGATCACGAACTGGTCGTTTAAGAAGTTTTGCCCGAAGCGTTTACGGGCTAAGTGGCCCTGATGGACTCGATTATTCATTAGAGTTAACAATCATTTTGATGGCGAGATTATAAGCGCCGTAATAAAATTGCCGACGTCCGCTTTCCCAAGGCCAGCCAGTTCAAGGGCGGTGCCATGGTCAACGGAGGTGCGAATAAAGGGTAAGCCGAGCGTAATATTCACGCCGCGACCAAATCCCTGGTATTTTAGCACGGGTAGGCCCTGATCGTGGAACATTGCGAGTACGGCATCGGCATGGTCCAGATACTTTGGCTGAAAAAGGGTATCGGCAGGCAGCAGCCCGCTTAGGTTCATCCCTTTTGCCCGCATCTCATTCAGCACCGGAATAATGGTATGGATCTCTTCGGTACCCATATGGCCGCCTTCTCCAGCATGCGGATTCAGGCCGCAAACCAGAATGTGGGGCTCGGCAATACCGAACTTGTTGTGTAAATCGTCGTGCAGGATGGTAATGACTTCCCGCAGCAGATCCGGCGTGATGGCGTCACTCACCGCTTTGAGCGGCAGGTGCGTGGTCGCCAGCGCAACGCGCAGCTCTTCGGTGGCCAGCATCATCACGACTTTTTTGGCACCCGCGCGCTCTTCGAAGAACTCGGTATGGCCGGTAAAGGCGACGCCTGCATCGTTAATAATGCCTTTGTGTACCGCCCGGTGACCAGCGCCGCAAACTCCCCGTTCAGACAGCCATCACAGGCACGCGCCAGCGTCTCGACGACATAACGCCCATTGTCGACGTTCAGCGCGCCGGGCTGCGACGTCGGCGTCAGCGCAACGGGCAGCAGCGTGAGCGTACCGGCGCGTTGTGGTGTTGCGGGTTGGTCGGGAGAGTAGGGCAAAAGCGTGAGGGGAAGGCCAAGGAGCCTGGCCCGCTCGATGAGCAGGCCGCCGTCTGCACAGACGACCAGTTCGAGCGGCCAGTCGCGCTGGGCCAGTTGGATAACGAGATCCGGGCCAATCCCGGCGGGTTCGCCGGGAGTGATAACAACGCGATGGGTTGTGTCATTAGTTGCTCAGAATTTTAAGCGTAGGCGCTGGCGCGCTGTTCCTGCATCCAGGTAGCCGCTTCTTCAGAGAACTTACGGTTCATCAGCATACGATAGGCACGATCTTTCTGCGCCGCATCGGTGCGGTCGACGTTACGCGTATCCAGCAGCTGAATCAGGTGCCAGCCGAAGGAAGAGTGAACCGGGCCGCTCATCTGGCCTTTGTTCAGCTTCATCAGCGCATCGCGGAATGATGGATCGTGGATCTGCGGGGTCGCCACCTAAGTCACCACCCTGGTTGGCGAGAGAGCCTGGATCCTGAGACAGTTCTTTGGCAGCTTTCTCAAAGGTGGTTTTGCCGCTGCGGATATCCGCTGCAACCTGCTCCAGCTTAGCGCGAGCCTGATCGTCGGTCATGATTGGCGATGGCTTCAGCAGAATGTGGCGAGCATGGGTTTCCGTCACAGAGATGTTCTGAGTCTGGCCGCGCATGTCGTTGATTTTCAGAATGTGGAAACCAACACCAGAACAGATTGACCGACGATATCGCCTTTTTTCGCCGTGCTTCACGCCTGTGCAAAGATTGCTGGCAGTTCCTGAATACGACCCAGCCCATCTGGCCGCCTTTCAGCGCCTGCTGATCCGCAGAGTAGGTGATAGCGAGTTTGCCGAAGTCAGCGCCGTTACGCGCCTGCTCGACGATAGACTCAGCCTGACTCTGCGCTTCGTTGACCTGATCGGAGCTTGGGTTTTCCGGCAGCGGAACCAGGATGTGGCTGAGGTTCAGCTCGGTGCTGGCATCGTTCTGGGTGCCAATCTGGCTCCGCCAGGGCGTCAACTTCCTGCGGCAGCACGCTAATGCGGCGGCGCACTTCGTTGTTACGCACTTCGGAAATCAGCATCTCTTTGCGGATCTGGCTCGATAGGTGTTGTAGTTCATCCCATCATAAGCCAGACGGCTACGCATCTGATCCAGCGTCATGTTGTTCTGCTTAGCAATATTGGCGATCGCCTTACAATCGACCTGCTCGTCAGAAACCTTCACGCCCATTTTCTGCCCCATCTGCAGGATAATCTGATCCATGATCAGACGCTCCAGAATCTGGTGGCGCAGGGTTGCGTCGTCCGGCAGCTGTTGGCCAGCCTGACCAGAGTTCATTTTGACGGACTGCATCAGGCCATCAACGTCGCTCTCGAGTACGACGCCATTATTTACAACGGCTGCAACTTTATCGACAACCTGCGGGGCAGCGAAGCTGGTATTCGCAACTAAGGCGATACCGAGAAGCAGCGTTTTCCAGTTCTTCATACTTTTTCCATTTCAATTAACCGCAATGCGGATGATGTGTCTAACCAGTGACTCATTACAGCGAGCTTTGGTACGGCATGATGTTGGAACGCAGCATATCTGCTGGGTACCCAGGCGTGGTTGAGCTTCAGACCACGCAGCTCAATACTGAAGCCGATGGAGTTATCATATCTGGACCGACCGCCAGTGTTGCTGCTGTTGTAATCCCCACCATTTAAGCTTACGCTCGTAGCCTACGCGGATCGCATGGCTGAGGAGACTCCATCTGCACGCCAAGCATCTGACTCGGCCGAGCTATGGGGTGTTGGTGTCAAAGTGATAGGACCCCACCACGGACCAGCAGTGAACGAGATGGCGCAGCTTGCCGTCGCGCCAACCTGCGAAATCCCCTTCCGATCTTGCTTGGGGTGGGGTGGTGGAGTTCGTCGATCCTCGAATTTTCTGGATGACTTATCCTGACATCATCGTCATCGATCCTTCGGTGGTGATGTCGTCGCCGGGTTTGGTGGTTCCACATTCGTAGGTAGCTGGTAGGTGACCTTGGGCCATGAGCGTTTTGTGCTGTTTTTATTTATTGATGGGGGTTTAACTGGTGAAATACTCCATTTAACCAACGAAATCTTTAAACATTTCAACCCATCGTCATCATAAATACGTGATGTGACACCGGTCGTGATTTGGTTTGCTGATGCAATACGATCAAGGCCGCTGTAGCTGGGGTCACGGAACAGCCGGAGTAGTCAGACTGCAGGAAAGTTGAGTCGTAGTTATTGATTTTGCTCTGATCGCGGTACGGGATGTACAGGTACTGCATCCGCGGTTCGAGAGTCTGGGTATAGCCCGGAGTCAGCTTTTCAACATCGCGCTCAAAGACCATTTTGCCGTCAACTTTCAGCTGCGGCATGGTGCGGTTGACCGAACTGGCCAGCTGATTAGCGTTGTCTGGATCGCGATTGTAGCTGTCAGATCTGCTCTGGTTATAGTGTGTCGCCAGCAGCTTAGCTTCGGTATTGATGCTACCCCAACGGTTGCCCAATGGCAGGTTGATGGTCGGCTCCATGTGCACACGCGTTGCTACAGGCAGGCTGCTGTTGCTGTTGACGAACTTAACCGCCTGCGCATAAAGGTGCGTATCAAACGGCCCGACGTCGTTCTGATAGGCGTTCACGTCCAGCTGCGGCTCAGCAGAATAGGAGTTGCTGTTGGCGCGGTCGAAAACCTGGAACTGTTTTGACGACACGGTCGCATCGAAGTTCTGCACCACATAGCCGACGCTCAGCTTCTGCGTTGCATAGCCATCGGTACTGGAACCGTATTTGGAGTCAAAGTCGTTAAAATAAGTACGATCGCTGACTTTGGTGTAATCGGCGTTGAAGCGCCACACTTGATCCATGAGTCCGGCATGATGCCAGTAGAACAGCCAGCGACGGCTGTTTTCATCATTCGGGTGATCGTTTGAATAGACCTTATCGGATGGCAGATAATCCAGCTCAAACAGGCCTTCACCGGCCTGAGTCAGATAGCGGAATTCGTTCTCCCACATGACGCCGCCACGCTTGTCCATATAGTGCGGGGTCAGGGTTGCGTCCATGTTCGGCGCAATGTTCCAATAGTACGGCAGTGAGAACTCAAAGTGGTTTGAGCTACCGTATTTAGCGTTTGGAATCAGAAAACCTGAGCGACGCTTGTCACCCACCGGAAGCTGCAGATAAGGGCTATAGAAAACCGGCACCGGGCCGATTTAAAGCGCGCATTCCAGATTTCCGCGACCTGTTCTTCGCGATCGTGGATCACTTCGCTACCGACCACGCTCCAGGTGTTTCAGACCCGGCAGACAGGAGGTAAAGCTGCCGTTTTCCAGAATGGTATAACGATTTTCGCCGCGCTGTTTCATCACGTCCGCGTTGCCACGGCCCTGACGGCCAACCATCTGGTAATCACCTTCCCAGACGTTGGTATCTTTGGTGTTCAGATTCGCCCAGCCTTTCGGCCCTTTGAGGATCACCTGGTTATCGTCGTAATGGACATTACCGAGCGCATCAACGGTACGTACCGGCTCCGGTTGTCCTGGTGCCTCTTTTTGATGGAGCTGCACTTCGTCGGCCTGCAGACGGCTGTTACCCTGCATGATATCCACGCTGCCAGTAAACACGGCGTCATCCGGGTAGTCCCCTTTCGCGTGGTCAGCATTGATAGTCACGGGTAAGTCATTGGTATCGCCCTGTACCAGAGGACGGTCATAGCTTGGCACGCCCAACATGCACTGTGAGGCGAGGTCGGCTGCCAGTCCCTGTTGACTATAAAGGGCGGTGGCAATCATGGTGGCCAGGAGAGTGGGGATACGTTTTTTCATACGTTGATTTTATTGTTCCATCATCGGTAACGTTGCGCGTGACAAACGGTCAGAGACTAACGTACTCGTCATCTCTACGCTAGTGTTAATCCTGTCCGAATAGCGTCAGTGGTGTTAGGCACGGCATTGAATGACAGGTATGATAATGCAAATTATAGGCGATGTCCCACAATTGACCGCAGCCGGAAAACGGTAAAAGCACCTTTATATTGTGGGAGATAGCCCTGATATCCGTGTGTCGATTTGGGGAATATATGCAGTATTGGGGAAAAATCATTGGCGTGGCCGTGGCCTTACTGATGGGCGGCGGCTTTTGGGGCGTAGTGTTAGGCCTGTTAATTGGCCATATGTTTGATAAAGCCCGTAGCCGTAAAATGGCGTGGTTCGCCAACCAGCGTGAGCGTCAGGCGCTGTTTTTTGCCACCACTTTTGAAGTGATGGGGCATTTAACCAAATCCAAAGGTCGCGTCACGGAGGCTGATATTCATATCGCCAGCCAGTTGATGGACCGAATGAATCTTCATGGCGCTTCCCGTACTGCGGCGCAAAATGCGTTCCGGGTGGGAAAATCAGACAATTACCCGCTGCGCGAAAAGATGCGCCAGTTTCGCAGTGTCTGCTTTGGTCGTTTTGACTTAATTCGTATGTTTCTGGAGATCCAGATTCAGGCGGCGTTTGCTGATGGTTCACTGCACCCGAATGAACGGGCGGTGCTGTATGTCATTGCAGAAGAATTAGGGATCTCCCGCGCTCAGTTTGACCAGTTTTTGCGCATGATGCAGGGCGGTGCACAGTTTGGCGGCGGTTATCAGCAGCAAACTGGCGGTGGTAACTGGCAGCAAGCGCAGCGTGGCCCAACGCTGGAAGATGCCTGTAATGTGCTGGGCGTGAAGCCGACGGATGATGCGACCACCATCAAACGTGCCTACCGTAAGCTGATGAGTGAACACCATCCCGATAAGCTGGTGGCGAAAGGTTTGCCGCCTGAGATGATGGAGATGGCGAAGCAGAAAGCGCAGGAAATTCAGCAGGCATATGAGCTGATAAAGCAGCAGAAAGGGTTTAAATGACCCTGTAAATGATGCTGAGTAACTGCCCACGATTAAAGGTGGCCGCCCTGGCGGTCACTTCTTTGAGAAAAGGCGTTTACTCAGAATGGTGGACAGGCTCAATGCACGGTTTACGGGAGGGGTTCTGTAGGTTTTATCGCGTTGACCCTGCTTAAGGTTGAGAGCTTTACGACGAGCGGAATTATATTTTTACGTCTTAAAAATAAAAAACACATACCTGAATGAGCGATTTTTGAAAGTATATTTATTCAGAACGCGCATCATGAGTTTTTAACTCAATGCGAGGCTATTACCATGAAAGTATCAGTTCCAGGCATGCCGGTTACACTTTTAAATATGAGCAAGAACGATATTTATAAGATGGTGAGCGGGGACAAGATGGACGTGAAGATGAATATCTTTCAACGCTTGTGGGAGACGTTACGCCATCTGTTCTGGTCAGATAAACAGACTGAGGCTTATAAACTTCTGTTCAATTTCGTGAATAACCAGACTGGCAACATCAACGCCTCAGAATACTTTACTGGGGCTATCAACGAGAATGAGAGAGAAAAGTTTATCAATAGCCTGGAATTATTCAATAAACTTAAAACATGCGCAAAAAATCCGGATGAGTTGGTCGCAAAGGGCAATATGCGCTGGGTCGCCCAGACCTTCGGGGATATCGAGTTAAGTGTCACTTTTTTCATTGAAAAGAATAAGATATGTACTCAGACGTTGCAGCTGCATAAGGGCCAAGGTAACTTGGGCGTTGATCTTAGAAAGGCTTACCTTCCCGGCGTTGACATGAGGGATTGTTACCTTGGTAAAAAAACAATGAAAGGTAGCAATGATATCCTTTATGAGAGACCTGGGTGGAATGCTAACCTGGGCGTGCTACCCCGGACGGTGCTACCCCGGACGGTGCTAACCCGGACGGTGCTAACCTGGACGGTGCTACCGTGAACGGTGCTACCTCCTTATATGATGAGGTAATTATTATTAATAAAATCCCCCCCAAAAAAATTGATACTAAAGGAGTTGCTACTGAAGAAGTTGCTACTAAAAAAGTACTGCTGAACAAATTACTGACAACGCAATTATTGAATGAGCCAGAATAAGCTAAGGTTGAAGGGGCTGGAACGCCCCTTCAACCTTAGCAGTAGCGTGGGATGATTTCACAATTAGAAAGACCTGCATGATGAGCTAGAGAAGAGGCTAGTGACGCAAGGCGTCGTGCAGGACACGGATCACCGAGATGGGCATCGCCAACCAGACTGCTAATTAGCCCATGAATAACAATCAGAAAGGACCATAACAGACCCGTTAAAATGAAATATAAGAGACGGTCAACGGGTGAAGAAAAAGTTCAAAAATTCGCTGTGGAGCAGGAAGGGAATTACCGAATGGAAAGCGTAGCCACACGCAACAACTGAAAGCAGTTTGGCAGAAACAAAAAATCCCCGGACTCGGGGATTTATGTACAAGAGGCAGCCCTTAGGATGAGGGTATAAACGTACAGGAAAGGTTAAAAATCCGCTGGCGCTTTAAACGTCATACTATTGCCATACGCCGGATGGGTAATCGTCAACATCTCTGCATGTAGCAACAAACGTGGTGCCATCGCTCTCGCTTCTGGTGATGCATAAAAACGATCGCCGAGAATCGGATGACCCAGCGCCAGCATATGCACACGCAATTGATGCGAACGCCCGGTAATCGGTTTTAACACCACTCTTGCCGTGTTATCCGCCGCATACTCCACCACTTCATATTCCGTCTGCGCAGGTTTACCCGTTTCGTAACAGACTTTCTGTTTCGGGCGGTTTGGCCAGTCGCAAATCAGCGGCAGATCCACCAGACCTTCTGCGGGGGATGGATGCCCCCAGACGCGGGCCACATACTGCTTTTTCGGCTCGCGCTCGCGGAACTGGCGTTTTAACTCCCGCTCCGCGGCTTTGGTCAGCGCCACTACAATCACGCCGCTGGTAGCCATATCCAGACGATGCACCGATTCTGCCTGCGGATAATCACGCTGAATGCGCGTCATCACGCTGTCTTTGTGCTCTTCCAGACGACCCGGCACTGACAACAAACCGCTCGGCTTGTTGACCACCATAATATGGTCATCCTGATACAGGATAACCAACCAGGGTTCCTGCGGTGGATTGTAGTTTTCCATCCCCATTTTCGGCTCCGTTACTGATGCGTTACAACGATCAAACGCAGGGCATCCAGACGCCAACCTGCCTGATCCAGGCTTTCCATTACCTGCTGACGGTTGCTCTCAATGGCGGTCAGTTCGTCGTCACGAATGTTCGGGTTCACTGCACGCAGAGCTTCCAGACGAGACAGCTCGGCAGACAGTTTTTCGTCGGCTTCGTTACGCGCTGCATCAATCAATGCACGGGCAGATTTCTCGATCTGCGCTTCACCCAGTTGAAGGATAGCGTGAACATCCTGCTGCACGGCGTTAACCAGTTTGCTGCCGGTGTGACGGTTAACCGCGTTAAGCTGGCGGTTAAAGGTTTCAAACTCTACCTGCGCCGCCAGGTTGTTGCCGTTTTTATCCAGCAGCATACGTACCGGCGTCGGTGGCAGGAAGCGGTTGAGCTGCAACTGCTTCGGAGCCTGGGCTTCAACCACATAAATCAGTTCCACCAACAGCGTACCTACCGGCAACGCTTTGTTTTTTAACAGTGAAATCGTGCTGCTACCGGTATCGCCAGAAAGGATCAGATCCAGACCGTTGCGGATCAGCGGATGCTCCCAGGTAATAAACTGTGCATCTTCACGCGCCAGCGCCACTTCACGATCAAAGGTGATGGTGATGCCATCTTCCGACAGGCCAGGGAAGTCCGGCACCAGCATATGATCGGACGGCGTCAGCACGATCATGTTGTCGCCGCGATCGTCCTGATTGATACCGATAATATCGAACAGGTTCATGGCGAAGGCGATCAGGTTGGTATCGTCATCCTGCTCTTCAATGCTTTCTGCCAGTGCCTGGGCTTTTTCGCCACCGTTGGAGTGGATTTCCAGCAGGCGGTCACGACCCTGTTCCAGCTGTGCTTTCAGCGCTTCATGTTGCTCGCGGCAGTTTTTGATCAGATCGTCAAAGCCTTCGGTTTGATCCGGTGAAGCCAGATAGTTAATCAGATCGTTGTATACGCTATCGTAAATAGTGCGTCCGGTCGGGCAGGTGTGCTCAAATGCATCCAGACCTTCGTGATACCAGCGCACCAGCACCGACTGAGCGGTTTTCTCCAGATAAGGCACATGGATCTGAATATCGTGCGCCTGGCCGATACGATCCAGACGACCAATACGCTGCTCCAGTAGATCCGGGTTGAATGGCAGGTCAAACATCACCATGTGGCTGGCGAACTGGAAGTTACGTCCTTCAGAACCGATTTCTGAGCACAGCAGTACCTGTGCGCCGGTGTCTTCTTCGGCAAACCAGGCGGCAGCGCGGTCACGTTCGATAATCGACATACCTTCGTGGAACACCGCAGCGCGAATACCTTCACGTTCGCGCAGTACCTGCTCCAGTTGCAGCGCAGTGGCAGCTTTGGCGCAGATCACCAGCACTTTCTGAGAGCGATGGCTGGTCAGGTAGCCCATCAGCCACTCAACGCGCGGATCGAAGTTCCACCAGGTGGCGTTATCACCTTCAAATTCCTGATAAATACGCTCCGGGTAGAGCATATCGCGAGCACGATCTTCCGCACTTTTACGTGCGCCCATAATGCCGGAGACTTTAATAGCCGTCTGATACTGCGTCGGTAGCGGCAGCTTAATGGTGTGCAGCTCGCGTTTCGGGAATCCTTTCACACCGTTACGCGTGTTACGGAACAGCACGCGGCTGGTGCCGTGGCGATCCATCAGCATCGAAACCAGCTCCTGACGGGCGCTCTGGGCATCTTCGCTGTCGCTGTTTGCTGCCTGCAACAGCGGCTCGATATCCTGCTCGCCGATCATCTCGCCGAGCATGTTCAGTTCGTCATTGCTCAGTTTGTTACCTGCCAGCAGCATGGCAACGGCGTCCGCAACCGGACGATAATTTTTCTGCTCTTCAACGAACTGCGCAAAATCGTGGAAACGGTTCGGGTCCAGCAGACGCAGACGGGCGAAGTGGCTTTCCATCCCCAGCTGTTCCGGGGTCGCGGTCAGCAGCAGAACGCCCGGCACGTGCTCTGCCAGTTGTTCAATGGCCTGATATTCACGGCTTGGCGCATCTTCGCTCCACACCAGGTGATGCGCTTCATCGACCACCAGCAGGTCCCATTCGGCTTCACAGAGATGTTCCAGGCGCTGTTTGCTACGACGGGCAAAATCCAGCGAGCAAATCACCAGCTGTTCGGTGTCAAACGGGTTGTAAGCATCGTGCTGAGCTTCGGCATAACGCTCATCATCAAATAGCGCAAAGCGCAGGTTGAAACGGCGCAGCATTTCTACCAGCCACTGATGCTGTAAGGTTTCCGGGACGATAATTAGCACACGTTCAGCAGCGCCAGAGAGCAGTTGCTGATGCAGGATCATCCCGGCTTCAATGGTTTTCCCTAAACCCACTTCGTCAGCCAGCAGGACGCGCGGCGCGTGGCGGCGACCAACATCATGAGCGATGTTGAGCTGATGCGGGATCAGGCTGGTACGCTGACCGCGCAGGCCGCTGTACGGCATACGGAACTGTTCGCTGGAATATTTACGCGCGGTAGCGCAGCGCGAAACGATCCATACGGTCAATCTGACCGGCAAAGAGACGGTCCTGTGGTTTGCTAAGCACCACTAGTTCGCTGTCGAGCAGCACTTCGCGCAGCAGCACTGTTGTCCCCTTCTTCGGTGTCCTGACGGGTACCGATGTACGCCAGCAGACCATTTTCTTCTTTAACTTCATCAACGAGCAACTGCCAGCCTTCATGGCTTGTTATCGTGTCGCCGGGATTGAACATCACGCGGGTCACGGTAAGTCACTACGGCGTAATACAATGGTTCTCTCCGGTTGCCGAAAAGAGTAGGGTGACGGTTCGTGCATCCATTGCAACAACAGTACCAAGTCCCAATTCGCTTTCTGTATCGCTGATCCAGCGTTGACCAAGTGTAAAAGGCATATGCGTTCGGCTCTATCTTTAATAAATTGCAGGCATATTTATCGACCACCTAAAGGAAGGCGGCGAGTGAATGAGGTCCAGGAATGGAAAGGGCGCTATGGTACTGGATGGCGAGACGTTAGTCACCTGTCAAAATAGCACCAGTCGCCCTGTCACTATTGTAGCAAAATCGTCGTCGACAAAGGGAAGAGTAATTCCTTCGGCAACGGGTGCTAATTGTTTTGTCAGGTAGTGATCGTAATCGAGCGGTGATCGCTGATATGCCAGCGGCTCCGGGCCGTTAGTGGTCCAGACATAGCGGATGCTGCCGCGCTGCTGGTACTGCTGCGGACGGCGAAGCCGCACGTTGGGTGTTCGTCAGCCAGGCGAGCGGCGCGTACGTGCGGTGGGATATTGCGCTGATACTCCGCTAATGGGCGGCGAAGCCGCTGACCATAAACCAGCTGTTCGTCCAATTCACCGGCCATCAGTTTATCGATGGTTTCGCGAATGAAATCCCGGTACGGCTCGTTGCGGAAAATGCGTAAATAGAGCGCCTGCTGAAACTGCTGCGCCAGCGGCGTCCAGTCGGTACGGACGGTCTCCAGCCCTTTGTACAGCATGCGCTGTTTATCACCTTCCTGAATCATCCCGGCGTAGCGTTTTTTACTGCCGGTATCGGCCCCACGAATGGTCGGCATCAGAAAGCGGCAAAAGTGGGTTTCAAATTCCAACTCCAGCGCGCTGGTCAGGCCGCTTTTTTGTAGCTCATCAGCCCACCACTGGTTCACAAACGCGACCAGCGAACGGCCAATTTCGGCGGCTTTATCTTCATCATGGGCGCATTTGAGCCAGACGAAGGTGGTAGTCGGCATCGCTGTAGATAACGTCGTAGCCCTGTGCTTCAATCAACGCTTTGGTTTGCCGCATGATCTGATGACCACGCATGGTGATCGACGATGCCAGCCGCGGATCGAAGAAGCGGCAGGCGGTGGTGCCGAGCACGCCATAAAAGGCATTCATGATGATTTTCAGCGCCTGCGACAGCGGTTTGTTACCCTGGCGTTTGGCTTCATCGCGCCCGTGCCAGATGTTAGTCACAATCTCCGGCAGGCAATGTTTTTCTCGCGAGAACCAGGCATCGAGAAAACCTTCGGTACTGTGCTCTGGATCAGGCTGCGCCATGCCTTCCACCAGCCCGACGGGATCAATCAGAAAGGTGCGGATGATCGACGGGTACAGGCTTTTATAGTCCAGCACCAGCACTGAATCATAAAGCCCTGGCCGTGAATCCATCACGTAGCCGCCAGGGCTGGCGTGCGGCGGCACTTCGCCGAGATTAGGCGCGACATAACCAGCGCGATGCATTCGCGGAAAATAGAGATGACCAAATGCCGCCACCGAACCGCCGTGTCGGTCCACCGGCAGGCCGTTCACCGTTGCCCGTTCGAGTAAAAATGGCATGATTTCAGTTTTGTGGAAGATCTGCGTCACCAGCTCGCAATCTTTCAGGTTATAAGTTGCCAGCGCAGGTTTATCTTCGGCGAAACGGCGGTCAATTTCGTCCATTCGATCCCACGGGTTATCGATAGATTTTCCTTCGCCTAATAGCTCCTGAGCGACAGTTTCCAGCGAGAATGAAGAGAAATTCCAGAACGCGGATTTCAGCGCCTCGATACCGTCGATAATTAGCCGACCTTTAGCCTGGGCAAAAAAGACGCCGTTTTTAAAGCCGTGCTCGCGCCACTCCAGCTCGCTATTATCGCGCCCAAGACGCAGCGGAAGACGGTAACGCTCGGCATGTTTTTGCAGCATTCGCAGATCGAACTGCACCACGTTCCAACCGATGATCACATCAGGATCGTAGTTGGCAAACCAGGCGTTGAGTTTTTCCAGCAACTGCGGGCGGCTGGCGACGTATTCCAGTTCGAAATCAAGCGAGGAGGCGTCGCCATTCTCCGGCCCCAGCATATAAACGATGCGCTGCCCGCAGCCTTCCAGGCCGATGCAGTACAGCTCACCGTGGCGGGTGGTTTCAATATCTATAGAAACCCACTTGAGCGGCGGACGATAGTCGGGATGCGGTTTCAGACGGGCATTAACGATAGTGCCATTGTGCATATCACCCTCGACCCACACCGGTGAGGTGATAAACCGCTCCATCAGATAGCGTTCTGGCGGACGCACATCGGCCTCGTAGACGGTAACGCCACCTTCACGCAGGCGCTTTTCGTAATTCATCAATTGGCGATGGGCGCGACAGTAAAGGCCATACACCGGCTGGCGGTGAAAATCCTTTAACGCCAGCGGTGTCAGGCGAAAGCCTTGTTCACCCTGCAAAATATGCTGAGCGCGGGGAACCTGATCGGCGGGAATAAACGCCACGGACTCTTGCGGTGCAAGCGTAACCTGCAACGGCCCGTTGTCCGTCGCCAGCCAGAAGGAGACTTCTGTCCCTTGCGGGGTGTCCCGCCAGTGTCGGGTTAAGATAAAACCTGCCTGCGCCACGCTGAAAATCCATCAAAAAACCAGGCTTGAGTATAGCCTGGTTTCGTTTGATTGGCTGTGGTTTTATACAGTCATTACTGCCCGTAATAAGCCTTTGCCCCGTGCTTACGCAAATAGTGTTTATCCAGCAGCGTCTGCTGCATATCCGGTAGCTCTGGCGCTAGCTGGCGGCAGAAGATACCCATATAGGCAATCTCTTCCAGTACGATGGCGTTATGCACCGCATCTTCGGCGTTTTTTCCCCAGGCGAACGGGCCGTGGGAATGAACCAGTACGCCGGGCATTTGCGTCGGGTCAATGCCGTTTTGCCGGAAGGTTTCGACGATCACCGCACCGGTTTCCCATTCGTAATCACCGTTGATTTCCGCGTCGGTCATCGGCGGATATAGGGGACAGCACCGTAGAGATAGTCGGCGTGGGTGGTGCCGGTTGCTGGAATAGATTGCCCGGCCTGTGCCCAGATGGTCGCGTGGCGCGAGTGGGTGTGAACGATACCGCCGAGCGTGGGAAATGCTTGATACAGCAGGCGGTGGGTTGGGGTATCCGATGAGGGCTTTTTCTTACCCTCGACCACTTCACCCGTTTCGAGGCTCACCACCACCATATCGTCAGCGGTCATCACGCTATAGTCGACGCCGGAAGGTTTGATCACCAGCCACGCCGCGCTCGCGGTCAACGGCGCTCACGTTACCCCAGGTTAAGGTCACCAGATTATGCCGGGGAAGCGCCAGATTGGCTTCCAGCACCTGACGTTTGCGATCTTCTAACATGGTTGCTCCGTGTCTGGATTTTTTTCCCCTCACCCGGCCCTCTCCCAAAGGGAGAGGAGGAAAGGCGGATATGCACACTCAACGGTCTACCCCTCTCCCTTTGGGAGAGGGTTAGGGTGGAGGGGAAACGGCTTAGCGTTTAGAACCGAAATACACCTCGTTCCAGCGCAGCGCGTCTTTAAACGCTGGCAGACGGGTGTCGTTATCAATGACGGCGATTTCAATATCGTGCAGCTCGGCGAACTGGCGCATATAGTTCCAGCGTCAACGCGTGGCTGAACACGGTATGGTGCGCGCCACCGGCGATGAATCCACGCCTCAGAAGCGGTTTCCAGATTTGGATGTGCCTTCCACAGAGCGTTCCCCACCGGCAGTTTCGGCAGGTTGTGCGGGGTTTTCACCGTTTCGATGGTATTGACCAGCAGGCGGTAGCGATCGCCAAGATCGATCATGCTCGCGACGATTGCCGGGCCAGTCTGGGTCAAAGATCAGACGCGCCGGATCGGCCTTGCCGCAATTACCAGATGCTGTACATCGAGCAGCGGCTTGTCTTCGACCGCGATGGACGGGCAGACTTCCAGCATGTGCGAACCGAGCGCCAAATAGTTCCACCGTCGAAGTGGTAGGTGTAGTCTTCCATAAATGAGGTGCCGCCCTGTAGACCGGTCGACATCACTTTCATAATGCGAAGCAGGGCGGCAGTTTTCCAGTCGCCTTCAGCCACAAAGCCGTAGCCTTGCTGCATCAGGCGCTGCACGGCGAGGCCTGGGAGCTGCTTCAGGCCGTGCAAATCTTCAAAGGTGGTGGTGAAAGCGTGGAAACCGCCTTCTTCGAGGAAGCGTTCATCCCCAGCTCGATGCGCGCGGCGTCTAACACGTTCTGGCGTTTGTCACCGTGGATCTGCGCGGCAGGCGTCAGGCGATAGCTGCTTTCATATTCATCAACCAGTGCGCTGATTTCACCGTCGGTCACGGCGTTGACCACCTGTACGAGATCGCCCATCCAGTATTGACCGAGAAGCCGAATTTAATCTGCGCTGCAACTTTATCGCCGTCGGTGACGGCAACTTCACGCATGTTGTCGCCGAAGCGGCACACTTTTCAGCTGGCGAGTATCTTGTTTAGAAACGGCCTGACGCATCCAGTCGCCGATGCGTTCCTGGGCGCGTTTTGCCTGCCAATGGCCGGTCACAACGCTGTGCTGCTGACGCATACGGGCGCCGATGAAACCGAACTCGCGGCCGCCGTGTGCAGTCTGGTTGAGGTTCATAAAGTCCATGTCGATGCTGTCCCACGGCAGGGACGCGTTGAACTGGGTATGGAACTGCAGCAGCGGTTTATTGAGTTGGGTCAGGCCGTTTATCCACATCTTGGCGAGAAGGTGTGTAGCCAGACAACCAGGCCGGCGCATTTATTATCGTAGTTGGCATCACGACAAATCGCGGTGATTTCATCCGGACGCGTCCCCACGGATTTGGACGTACCAGCTTCCACGGCAGCTTGGCTTCGGCATTTAAGGCATTAACCACGTGCTCCGCGTTTTGTGTCACCTGACGCAGCGTTTCTGCGCCATACAGATGCTGGCTGCCAATGACAAACCACACTTCATAATTATCAAAAACGGTCATAGTCGTATCCTTTAATGATCCAACGCTGCAGGGGAGGTCGCGGATTTTTCCGACGAAGCAGCAGGAAGATAATGGTGTTCGGCGCTGGTGGCCCATTGCTGGTAGCGCTGGTAAAGCTGTTCAAAGCGCTGAGCTTGCGCAGGCTGAGAGGCTGTAGCGTGTGTTCGACGCGGCTGGCCATCTGCTGCTGGGCCGCAGGAATATCGTCATGAACGCGGGCGGCGACGGCAGCAAAAATTGCGCGCCCACGCGCAGCACTGATCGGAAGCCACAATCTGCAGCGGACGGTTGAGCACGTCGCAGCAGGCCTGCATGATGACGCGGTTTTTACGGGCGATGCCGCCCAGCGCCATCACGTTGTTCACCGGGATACCCTGTTCGGTGAAGCACTCCATAATGGCGCGTGCGCCGAACGCAGTGGCGGCAATCAGCCCGCCAAACAGCGCAGGGGCATCGGTCGCCAGATTTAAATCGGTGATCACGCCCTTCAGACGCTGATTAGCGTTCGGCGTACGTCGACCGTTAAACCAGTCGAGCACCACCGGTAGATGGTCGAGTGACGGATTGTTGGCCCACGCTTCGGTCAGCGCTGGCAGCAGCTGTTTCTGGCTGGCTGTGATCTGCTCTTTAAGTTCAGGATGCTGGGCGGCAAGCTGTTCTAGCGGCCAGCCGAGCACGCGGCCAAACCAGGCGTAGATATCGCCGAAGGCCGACTGGCCCGCTTCCATACCAATAAAGTTTGGCACCACGCTACCGTCAACCTGGCCGCAGATACCTTTCACCGTGCGCGAGCCGACGCTGTGTTTGTCGGCAATCAGAATGTCGCAGGTGGAAGTACCGATAACTTTTACCAGTGCGTTAGGCTGTGCGCCTGCGCCAACTGCGCCCATATGGCAGTCAAACGCGCCGCCGGAAATCACCACGCTTTCAGGCAGGCCGAGACGCTGCGCCCATTCCGGGCATAAGGTGCCCACCGGAATATCGGCAGTCCAAGTGTCAGTGAACAGCGGGGAAGGCAAATGGCGATTGAGGATCGGGTCCAGCTCATCAAAGAAACTGGCTGGCGGCAGGCCGCCCCAGCTTTCGTGCCACAGAGATTTATGCCCGGCGCTGCAACGTCCGCGACGAATATCCTGCGGGCGGGTGGTACCGGAAAGCAGAGCTGGCACCCAGTCGCACAGCTCAATCCACGATGCGGCAGATTGCGCCACGGCGCTGTCCTGGCGAGTCACATGCAGGATTTTTGCCCAGAACCATTCGCTGGAATAAATACCACCAATGTAGCGGGAGTAGTCAACGTTGCCCGGCGCGTGGCACAAACGGGTAATCTCTTCCGCTTCTTCAACCGCAGTGTGGTCTTTCCACAATACGAACATCGCGTTCGGGTTTTCGGCAAACTCCGGGCGCAGCGCCAGCACGTTTCCGTCGGCATCAATCGGTGCGGGCGTCGAGCCGGTACTGTCAACGCCAATCCCGACCACAGCTGCGCGCTGTTCGACGCTAAGCTCTGCAAGCACGGTTTTCAGTGCCGCTTCCATTGACTCAATGTAGTCACGCGGATGATGACGGAACTGGTTATTCGGGGCATCACAAAATTGCCCTTTCTGCCAACGGGGATACCACTCTACGCTGGTGGCGATCTCTTCACCGGTAGCGCAGTCCACCGCCAAAGCTCGCACAGAATCACTGCCAAAATCGAGGCCAATTGCAATCGCCATCGTTTCACTCCATCCAAAAAAACGGGTATGGAGAAACAGTAGAGAGTTGCGATAAAAAGCGTCAGGTAGGATCCGCTAATCTTATGGATAAAAATGCTATGGCATAGCAAAGTGTGACGCCGTGCAAATAATCAATGTGGACTTTTCTGCCGTGATTATAGACACTTTTGTTACGCGTTTTTGTCATGGCTTTGGTCCCGCTTTGTTACAGAATGCTTTTAATAAGCGGGGTTACCGGTTGGGTTAGCGAGAAGAGCCAGTAAAAGACGCAGTGACGGCAATGTCTGATGCAATATGGACAATTGGTTTCTTCTCTGAATGGTGGGAGTATGAAAAGTATGGCTGAAGCGCAAAATGATCCCCTGCTGCCGGGATACTCGTTTAACGCCCATCTGGTGGCGGGTTTAACGCCGATTGAGGCCAACGGTTATCTCGATTTTTTTATCGACCGACCGCTGGGAATGAAAGGTTATATTCTCAATCTCACCATTCGCGGTCAGGGGGTGGTGAAAAATCAGGGACGAGAATTTGTCTGCCGACCGGGTGATATTTTGCTGTTCCCGCCAGGAGAGATTCATCACTACGGTCGTCATCCGGAGGCTCGCGAATGGTATCACCAGTGGGTTTACTTTCGTCCGCGCGCCTACTGGCATGAATGGCTTAACTGGCCGTCAATATTTGCCAATACGGGTTTCTTTCGCCCGGATGAAGCGCACCAGCCGCATTTCAGCGACCTGTTTGGGCAAATCATTAACGCCGGGCAAGGGGAAGGGCGCTATTCGGAGCTGCTGGCGATAAATCTGCTTGAGCAATTGTTACTGCGGCGCATGGAAGCGATTAACGAGTCGCTCCATCCACCGATGGATAATCGGGTACGCGAGGCTTGTCAGTACATCAGCGATCACCTGGCAGACAGCAATTTTGATATCGCCAGCGTCGCACAGCATGTTTGCTTGTCGCCGTCGCGTCTGTCACATCTTTTCCGCCAGCAGTTAGGGATTAGCGTCTTAAGCTGGCGCGAGGACCAACGCATTAGTCAGGCGAAGCTGCTTTTGAGCACTACCCGGATGCCTATCGCCACCGTCGGTCGCAATGTTGGTTTTGACGATCAACTCTATTTCTCGCGAGTATTTAAAAAATGCACCGGGGCCAGCCCGAGCGAGTTTCGTGCCGGTTGTGAAGAAAAAGTGAATGATGTAGCCGTCAAGTTGTCATAATTGGTAACGAATCAGACAATTGACGGCTTGACGGAGTAGCATAGGGTTTGCAGAATCCCTGCTTCGTCCATTTGACAGGCACATTATGCAAGCATTGCTGGAACACTTTATTACCCAATCCACCGTGTATTCATTGATGGCGGTGGTGTTGGTGGCCTTTCTGGAGTCGCTGGCGCTGGTCGGTTTGATTCTACCCGGTACGGTGCTGATGGCGGGGCTGGGAGCGCTGATTGGCAGCGGCGAGTTAAGTTTCTGGCACGCCTGGCTGGCAGGGATTATTGGCTGCTTGATGGGCGACTGGATTTCTTTCTGGCTGGGTTGGCGTTTTAAAAAGCCGTTGCATCGCTGGTCATTTCTGAAGAAAAACAAAGCACTACTTGATAAAACTGAACATGCGTTGCATCAACACAGCATGTTCACCATTCTGGTCGGTCGTTTTGTTGGCCCGACGCGTCCGCTGGTGCCAATGGTGGCGGGAATGCTGGATCTGCCGGTGGCTAAATTTATTACGCCGAATATTATCGGCTGCCTGCTGTGGCCGCCGTTTTACTTCCTGCCAGGGATTCTGGCGGGCGCGGCGATCGATATTCCTGCCGGAATGCAGAGCGGTGAGTTTAAATGGTTGCTGCTGGCAACAGCGGTGTTTTTGTGGGTTGGTGGCTGGCTGTGCTGGCGGTTATGGCGCAGCGGTAAAGCGACTGACCGTTTGAGTCATTATTTGTCCCGCGGTCGTTTGTTGTGGCTGACGCCGTTGATTTCTGCCATCGGCGTGGTGGCGCTGGTGGTGTTAATTCGCCACCCGTTGATGCCGGTGTATATCGATATTTTGCGTAAAGTGGTTGGGGTTTAGGAGATAGTCTTGTGCGGGTTGCCTGATGCGACGCTTGCCGCGTCTTATCAGGCCTACAAAACGCACTACCCGTAGGTCGGATAAGGCGTTCACGCCGCATCCGACAGTGCATACTAACCCGTAATCCCCAATAGTGCCGAAGCACTCGCCTTACCGCTCAACAACTCATTGGTCATACCCTGCCAGGCGATGCGCCCCATCGCAATCACCATCGCCCGCGTGGCAATGCGAGCGGCATCTTCTACGCTGTGTGACACCATCAGTAACGTCAATTGCTGGCGCTGACAGACATCGTTTTCAACCAATTGCAGCATCTCCTGACGAAGCGCCGGGTCGAGTGCGGAAAAGGGCTCATCCAGCAGCAAAATCGGCTGTTCCCGCACCAGACAGCGCGCCAGCGCCGCGCGTTGACGCTGGCCGCCAGAAAGCTCGCCGGGAAGCCTGTTCAACATGGTCTCAAGGCCCATCTGTCCGGCAATAACCTGCAATTTACGTTGTTGATCGGCTGAAGAGCTTTAGTTGCGGCGTCATTCCCAGCGCAATGTTCTGACGCACCGTCAGGTGGCTAAACAGATTATTTTCCTGAAACAGCATCGACACCGGTCGCTTAGATGGCGGCGTATCCGTATGGATGCGGCCTTCCACATAATTGTCCCGCTGGCTGGCGGCAGAAAACCGGCGATCAGATTGAGCAGCGTGGATTTACCCGCCCCGCTAGGGCCGAGGATCGCCACCTTTTCGCCCTGCGTGATCGAAGTAGGTGAAGCGCATTGGCAGGTGCTGATACAGCCAGGTGACATCATTGAGTTTTAGCATGGCGTCCGGGTAATTTTTCAATAACGGTAAACAGGGCGAAGCACAGCAGCAGCAGAATCAGCGCGGTCACCGCACCCGTCCTGGCTGCGATAGGCGCCAATTTGCTGGTAGAGATAGAACGGTAGCGTGCGGAAATTCTGGTTGCCCGAACAGCGCCACGACGCCGAAATCACCAATCGACAGGACGCAGGCGAATGCCAGCGCCTGCGCCAGCGGCCGCTTCAGCGCCCGTAGTTCGACCACGCGTAGCCGGTTAAAACCCGCCAGTCCCCAGGCATTCGCACAGAATCATTCTGTAGCCAGGGCGGTAATGTCGCGCATCGGGGTTTCCAGCACTTTGATGGCGTAAGGCACCGCCATCAGCGCGTTGGTGAAAATCACGATGCCGTCGGCAGATTCCGGCAGGCCAACGGTATTGTTCAGCAGCAGAAAGAAACCGGTGGCCAGCACGATCCCCGGCATCGCCAGAATCAACATCCCGCTTAGCTCCATCGCCTGCCCGGCCAGCGGTCGATTGCGCGCCCGCAGTTCGCGGCTGCTCCACAGTAGCATCATGGTGAGGATTACGCACAGCACGCCAGCGGCGAGGGCGATACGCAGCGAGGTGCCAATGGCTTGCCATAAAATCGGCTGTTGTAGCACCTGCCACAGGCTGGCGTTGATGCCGTCAAACACCACCGCCAGCAGCGGTGGCAGCAGCAGTAACAGCGTGACAAAAATCAGCAGCGCGTCGTTAATCCGACTGTGCCAGCGGTCATCGGGATCGCGCCAGCCGTGGACCTGTGTATTACCGACGGCAATGGCGCGGCTTAAGCGCTGGCTTAACAGCACCAGCGCCAGACAGCAGGTCATTTCAATGATCGCCAGCATCGCCGCGCGCGCCGGGTCGTAATCGAGATTTCAGCGCCTGATAAATGGCTAGCTCAATGGTGGTGGGCGGAAGGCCACCGCCCAGCGGACAGCACGGTGGCGAAGCTGGCGAAGCAGAGCATAAAAATCAGGGTGGCGATGGGCAGAATTTGCCGCCGCATCCACGGCCATTCGACGTAACGAAAGAACGGGTAGCCGCGCATGCCTAGCTGGGCGGCAAGCTGACGCTGCTCGCCGGGAATTTGCTCCAGGGCTTGCAGCAGCAGACGGGTTGCCCATCGGCATATTAAAGAACACGTGCGCCAGCAGGATACCCTGTAGGCCGTAGGGCGAGAAATTCCACTGCCAGCCCGAGCCACGCGTAAAGCTGCGCCAGCCAACCCTGGCGCCCGTAAACGCTGAGAATGCCGAACACGGCGACCAGCACCGGTAGGATCAGCGTCATCGCGCACAACCGCAGCAATAGCTGTCGGCCTGGGAAGCGGCGTCGATACAGCGCCCGCGCGAGGAAAATGGCTGGGACAACCGACAGCAGCGCCGAAAGAAACGCCTGCCAGAAGGAGAAGCGCACCACGTGCCAGAGATAGCTATCACTGAGCAGTGCCGACCACGAAAATTCTGGCGCGTTCAGCCACAGCGCCAGAAACGCCGCCAGGGCGACGGCCACCATCAACGCGGTGGCCGTGAGCCCTGGGTACAGCCAGCGTGGAATTAGCGGCTGGCTGGCGAAGCCATGCGTTAATCCAGTTTTGACGTTCGGTTGCAACCTGCTGCGGCGTAAACTCCAGCGCGGTTTGTGGTTTCACCAGGCTGTTAAAGCCTTCGGGCAGCGTGACCTGGGTAACTGGATACATCCAGTTGCCGGTCGGGATGGCGTTCTGGAACGCCGGGGAGACCATAAAGTTCAGGAACTCGTCTGCCAGTTTCTGCTGTTTGCTGGCGGCGGTTTTCGCGGCCACTTCCACCTGCAGATAATGGCCTTCGGTAAAGGCCGCTGCCGCGTAGTTATCTTTCTTCTCTTCGATAACGTGATACGCCGGAGAGGTGGTGTAGCTCAGCACCAGGTCGCTTTCCCCTTTCAGGAACAGACCGTAGGCTTCGCTCCAGCCTTTGGTGACGGTGACGGTTTTGGCTGCCAGTTTCTGCCAGGCTTCCGGCGCTTTGTCACCGTAGACTTTTTGCATCCACAGCAGCAGGCCTGAGCCCCGGCGTGCTGGTGCGCGGGTCTTGATAAATTACGCGCCATTTCTGGTCGCTTTCAACCAGCTCTTTCAGGCTCTAGGCGGGTTTTTCAGCTTGTTTTTATCGTAGACGAAGGCGAAGTAGCCGTAATGAACGGCACGAAGGTGTCGTTAGTCCAGCCGCCCGGGACGCTCACCGCACTGGCAGGAACGTTGCTTTTGGCAAACAAGTTTGGTGTCGGTAGCGGCCTGCAGCAGGTTTATCTCCAGCCCTAACACCACGTCGGCCTTGCTGTTTTTGCCTTCCATTCGCAGACAGTTGAGAAGCGAAACGCCATCTTCCAGCGCCACCAGTTTCAGTTCGCAATTACAGTCGGCTTCAAAGGCTTTTTTAACCACCGGACCAGGCCCCCAGTCGGCGGCGAAGGAATCGTAGGTATAAACAGTCAGAACGGGTTTAGCGAAAACGGGCGCTGTGCACAGCAACAGCAGGGGCAGACATTTTTTTAACACTTTGCACCTCAAAAAAGAGTGGCAAAGGACTTGAGAAGGAGCCTCAAATCCCTTCGCCGGCGTTATCCGGATCAGGTTCGACGGGTATTTTCTCAGCGCACGCGTACGCGTGGCACCCCGTTGAGAACGGCGTTAGTGTAGTGATTTTGTTATCAACCAGCAATCATGGATCCGGTGGCGCAAACCACGCTGATTTAAAATCGAACCAGCCGAGGGTATTCATGCGCAGGCCGCGCATACTGCGTTGCCCCTGAATGATCAGCCAGTGGTGCAATAATGGCACCATCGCTTTGCTGGCGACCAGTTGCTGGCACCAGTTCGCCAGATTCATCTCGCCATTGCGCCAGCGAGCAGCGTCGGCTTGCCAGTCAATGGGAATGCAATGTTGTAGCAGTGGCACTTCGCATAAATGTGCGAAAACAGAGAAGTCCAGCGGCAGGGTAAAGTTGGCGCTGTTTAGCCAGATATCACTTTCGATCTCTCCTGTATGCCACTGATCGTAGTCGATCTCTTTGATTTTCAGCGTGACCTGGTGACTTGCCAGAATCTGCTGCATGATCCCGGCAATCACCCGATGCTCACTGTGATCCTGATAAAAGGTTAGGGTGAGGCTTTCCAGGCCAGCCGGTTTTTCGCTCTTTATGGTGCGGGCATGGTGCCAACGGGGGAGCAGTCCATAAGCCGGGAACCACAGTTGCTGGTACTGTTCCTCAGCGAAATAGACCAGATTAGTTGGAGAAAGCACATAGCTTACCCAGTCCCTGACTTGCTGATTCGCCCCGCGATGGGTGCGGCTGTCGAACAGTAAATAGTAGCAGCCTTCTTCCAGCCGGCTCTCGATCGCTTTTTCGCTCTGCGTCGTGCTCCCTGGAGCGTCAGGCCGCAGTTATTCTCTTCCCCAATTTCCGGTAGCACCCAGACGTTAACTTCATCAATTAAGCACGAAGTTAAAAGAGTCATCAAAGGCGTGGATCTTCAGCTGGTTCAGGTTGTTGCGTGCCACCGCATACGGGCGGTACCGACCGGTATGCGGGAGAAATCGGGCAGCGATTGCCACTCGCGCGGCAGGATCATTGCCGATACCTGGCCTAACAACAAAGGCAGCCAGCGGTCGGGCTCATGCAGATGCACATCCAGCGTCCACGCGGTCGGGGAGTCGATGCGCGCTATATTGGAGAACAGCGGTAGCGTCATGCTGCGGTGCAGCGAAGCGATGACGTCGTCCATCTCCAGTTCGCGTCCGTGATGGAAATGAATGCCAGGACGCAAAAAGAAAAACGCCAGTGTAATGAGGAAATAGCCTGCCAATGGTGCGCAATATCGGCCTTCCAGTTCCCCATTTGCCTCATTTACCCGGGTCAACGCGCTAAATATTTGCCGCGCAATGTGGGTTTCCGAGCGTCGTAGCGCCGTTCCGGGCAGTAAATTGTGCATCGGGCGGTAGTAAAGTACGCGTAAGATATGCCGCCCCTGACGGAAACTGCGGCCTAAATGCGACACCAGCATCTGGCGCACGTCGCTTTATCGCCAACCAGTTGTACCAGCTGATCGATCCGGTCTTGCTCCAGCAGATCCTCCGCGCGTTGCTGCTGCAATGCCACCCCGGTGTAGAGGAAGGTGAGCCTCGAGCGCTTGCCGCGCCCGACTTCCGCCTCCCAGGTGAGCCAGCCGCGAGCCTCCATCGTGTTCAATAAGGTACGCATATGGCGGCGGGAACAGCTCAGCAGTTCGGCCAGATTATTCAGCGTGGTTTCCTGCGATTTCCCTTCGCACGCACTGCCATAAGCGGATGAATTGTTGTTGCAGTCGACCTGAAGGCATAAAAGAGGAACTCCCGCTAAAAACTCAGCAATTTATTAATCCCTATATTAAGCCAATAATAGCTTTCGATGAAGCGAGGAGGTGTCCATGTATCAGTTCTACCAGCGTTATTTTTCTGCTACCAAAAATGTTTGCTGGCCCGTCAGGCAACCGCGCAGTGGCTTGAAGTGCTGAACGCTCTGATGCAATGGGAGACCGACCTCTGACCATTAATTCGCCAATCATGTGTGACTGAGTATTTGCCAGCAGATCATCTGCTGGTTTTTTTTATTCTTTCGTGTGCACAAAGGATTTCTGATGCTCTGGTTAATGACGATGGGACGACGTCTCAACGGTGTGTATGCCGCCTTTATGATGGTGGCGTTTATGATGGGGATTGCGGGAGCGCTGCAGGCGCCGACGTTGAGCCTGTATCTCAGCCGTGAGGTCGGCGTGCAGCCGTTCTGGGTTGGCCTGTTCTACACCGTCAACGCGGTCGCCGGGATCGTGGTTAGCCTTGCGCTGGCAAAGCGATCCGATAGCCGGGAGACAGGCGTAAGCTCATCATGTTCTGCTGTCTGATGGCGGTAGGCAACGCGCTATTGTTCGCCTTCAATCGCCATTATCTGACGCTGATTACCTGCGGTGTGCTGCTGGCCTCGATTGCCAACGCCGCCATGCCGCAGCTGTTTGCGCTGGCGCGCGAATATGCCGACAGTTCGGCGCGTGAAGTGGTGATGTTCAGCTCGGTGATGCGTGCGCAGCTTCGCTGGCGTGGTCATTGGCCCGCCGTTGGCCTTTATGCTGGCGCTGAACTACGGCTTTACCACTATGTTCTCTATCGCCGCCGGCATTTTTGCCGTGAGCCTCGCCCTGATTGCCCTGACGTTGCCTTCGGTGGCGCGAGTCGAGCAACCCGCTGACGCGGAGCAGAATCCGGTCAGCGGCTGGAAAGATAGCAACGTCCGCATGCTGTTTATCGCCTCAACGCTGATGTGGACCTGCAACACCATGTATATCATCGATATGCCGCTGTGGATCAGCAGCGATTTGGGCTACCTGATAGTCTGGCGGGATCCTGATGGGCACCGCCGCCGGATTAGAAATTCCGGCAATGATCCTTGCGGGCTACTACGTGAAGCGCTTTGGCAAGCGGCGGATGATGGTCACGGCGGTCGCGGCGGGGGTTCTGTTCTATGTGGGGCTTATCTTTTTCCACAGCCACACGTCGCTGCTGGTATTGCAGCTATTCAACGCCGTGTTTATCGGTATCGTCGCCGGGATTGGTATGCTGTGGTTCCAGGATTTGATGCCGGGACGCGCAGGGGCGGCGACCACGCTGTTTACCAACAGTATTTCAACCGGAGTGATCCTTGCCGGTATTGTGCAAGGCGCGCTGGCGCAAAGCTTCGGCCACTTTTCGGTGTACTGGATGATCGCGGGGATATCGCTGGTGACGCTGGTAATGACCTGTCGGGTGAAGGACGTGTGAGATGATAATGCCGGATGCGCAGGGCATCCGGCATATGAGGGGTTAACGCATAAACGCCGGCTGTTTATTCTCATAAGCAGAAATGGAATCTTCGTGCTGCAGCGTCAGGCCGATGCTATCGAGGCCATTAATCATGCAGTGGCGGCGGAAGTCGTCGATTTTAAAGCTATAAGACTTATCGCCCGCTTTCACTATCTGCGCTTCCAGATCCACTTCAAATTTAATACCTGGTTTGCCTTCACTAGGGCAAACAGTTCATCGACCTGTGCATCGCTCAACGTCACCGGCAGCAGCTGGTTGTTAAAGCTGTTGCCATAGAAGATGTCGGCAAAACTTGGGGCAATCACCACTTTAAAACCGTAGTCGGTCAGCGCCCACGGCGCGTGTTCCCGTGAGGAACCGCAGCCGAAGTTTTCACGTGCCAGCAGAATGGAAGCGCCTTTGTACTGGGGAAGTTCAGCACGAATTCAGGGTTTGGCTGCTCGCCTTTATCGTCGAGGAAGCGCCAATCGTTAAACAGGTGCGCACCAAAGCCGGTACGGGTGACTTTCTGCAAAAACTGTTTCGGGATAATCGCATCGGTATCGACGTTCGCGGCATCCAGAGGCACCACCAGTCCCGTATGTTGGGTAAATTTCTCTGCCATGATGGTTTCCTTATTTCATGCTACGAATATCGGCGAAATGACCGCTTACCGCGGCCGCTGCGGCCATTGCCGGGCTGACCAGGTGAGTACGGCCACCGCGGCCCTGACGGCCTTCAAAGTTACGGTTGCTGGTGGAAGCACAGCGTTCGCCCGGGTTCAGACGGTCGTTGTTCATCGCCAGACACATGGAGCAACCCGGCAGACGCCATTCAAAACCGGCTTCAATAAAGATCTTATCCAGACCTTCCGCTTCCGCCTGTGCTTTCACCGGGCGGGAGCCGGGGACAACCAGCGCCTACGCCCGGAGCCACTTTGCGGCCTTTGGCGATTTCAGCCGCCGCACGTAAATCTTCAATGCGTGAGTTGGTACAGGAACCAATAAACACTTTGTCGATAGCGACATCGGTCAGCGGGATACCCGGCTTGAGGCCCATATAGGCCAACGCTTTGTCGGCGGCGCGCTCGACCGGATCGCTAAAGGAAGCGGGATCCGGAATATTGTCATTCACCGAAATCACCTGGCCCGGGTTGGTGCCCCAGGTCACCTGCGGCGCAATCTCTTCGGCTTGCAGGGTGACAACATTATCAAAGGTCGCACCGTCGTCGGTCTTCAGGGTTTTCCAGTAGTTCACCGCGTCGTCAAAATCTTTGCCTTTCGGCGCGTGCAGACGGCCTTCTACGTAGTTGAAGGTGGTTTCGTCAGGCGCCACCAGGCCCGCTTTTGCGCCGAGTTCGATGGCCATGTTACACAGGGTCATACGGCCTTCCATGGTCAGGTCACGAATGGCCTGGCCGCAGAATTCCACCACATAGCCGGTACCGCCGGCGCTGCCGGTTTTACCGATAATCGCCAGTACGATATCTTTGGCGGTGATGCCCGGCGCTGCTTTGCCGTTGACTTCAATCTTCATGGTTTTCGCGCGACCCTGTTTCAGGGTCTGGGTCGCCAGCACGTGTTCTACTTCTGAGGTGCCGATACCGAACGCCAGCGCACCGAATGCGCCATGAGTGGCGGTATGGGAGTCGCCGCAAACAATGGTCATCCCCGGCAGAGTAACGCCCTGTTCCGGCCCCATCACGTGCACAATGCCCTGATAAGGGTGGTTCAGGTCATACAGCTCAACGCCGAACTCGTTACAGTTCTTAATCAACTCCTGCATCTGGATACGCGCCATCTCGCCGGAGGCGTTGATGTCTTTGGTCTGCGTGGAGACGTTGTAATCCATGGTGGCGAAGGTTTGCCCGGCTGACGTACCGGGCGACCGTGGGCGCGCAGGCCGTCGAACGCTTGCGGTGAAGTCACTTCGTGCACCAGGTGGCGATCGATGTACAGCAGCGGCATTTCGTTTCAGCACTCAAACACCACGTGAGCATCAAACAATTTTTCGTATAAGGTCTTCGCCATGGTTACACCCCTTCGGCAACGTAGCGGGCAATGATGTCGCCCATTTCATCGGTACTGACAGCCGCGCCGCCGCGGGCTAAATCGCTGGTGCGCACGCCTTCTTCCAGCGCGCGGTTGATCGCGGCTTCAATGGCGGAAGCGTAGGTCGTTGGCGTCCAGGCTATAGCGCAGTAACAGCGCCAATGACAAGATTGCCGCGATCGGGTTGGCGATATTTTACCGGCGATATCCGGAGCGGAGCCACCGGCCAGTTCGTACAGACCGAAACCTTCTTCGTTCAGGCTGGCGGACGGCAGCATCCCCATGGAACCGGTAATGATCGCGCATTCGTCGGAGAGAGGATGTCGCCGAACAGGTTAGAACACAGCAGCACGTCAAACTGGGACGGGTCTTTAATCAGCTGCATAGTGGCGTTATCGATGTACATGTGTGCCAGCGCAACGTCCGGATCTCTTGCTGATTTCACTGGCAGATCTCGCGCCACATAATAGAAACTGCGGCACGTTGGATTTGTCGATAGAGGTCACTTTGTGACGACGTTTGCGCGCAGATTCAAAGGCAATGCGCGCAATACGCTCAATTTCGAAACGGTGATCACCTTCGGTATCGAACGCTTTTTCGTGCTGACCGCTGCCTTCGCGGCCTTTCGGCTGGCCGAAGTAGATGCCGCCGGTCAGTTCGCGGACGCACAGAATGTCGAAGCCGTTAGCGGCGATATCGGCGCGCAGCGGGCGGAACTCTTCCAGCCCCTGATACAGCTTCGCTGGACGCAGGTTGCTGAACAACTTGAAATGCTTACGCAGCGGCAGCAGGGCACCGCGCTCTGGCTGCTGGGCTGGCGGCAGCTTTCCGTTTGGGCCACCTACTGAACCAAACAGAATCGCATCAGCCTGATCGCAGCCATCGACGGTTGTCTGAGGTAACGGCTCGCCGTGACGGTCGATGTCGATGCCGCCGACATCGTGGTAGACGGTGGTGATTCGCATATCAAAACGCTGGCGCACGGCTTCCAGTACTTTCAATGCCTGTGTCATGACTTCCGGGCCAATACCGTCACCTGGTAACACAGCAATATGATAATTCTTCGACATTACACGGTTTCCTTGTTGTTCTGGTTCTTCTTAATTTTGCGTTGCAATTCTTTTTCGACTTCGGCGGCGCGCAGATATTGTTCAGAACGTGGACCATCGCTTTTGCGGAAGACTTGACGATATCCGTCGCCAGGCCCACACCGTGGAAACGACGACCGTTGTAGGTCACGACGATATCGACCTGGCCCAGCGCATCTCTCCCCTGGCCTTTGGCATTCAGGTCATATCTGACCACTGAACGTCATAGCCGGTGATGCGGTTAATTGCCTGATAAATCGCGTCAACCGGGCCATTGCCGTTAGCGGCTTCAGGCTTTGCTCTCTTCGCCGCAGGCCAGTTTGACGGAGGCGGTGGCGATATCGCTGGAGCCGGACTGGACGCTGAAGTGATCCAGACGGAAATGTTCAGGTTCTTCCTGCTGCTTGTTAATGAACGCCAGCGCTTCCAAATCGTAATCAAAGACCTGGCCTTTTTTGTCCGCCAGCTTCAGGAAGGCGTCGTACAGGTGGTCCATGTTGTAGTCGGTGTCTTTGTAACCCATCTCTTCCATACGGTGCTTCAGGCAGCGCGGCCGGAGCGAGAGGTCAAGTTCAGCTGAACCTGATTCAGACCGATGGATTCCGGGGTCATGATTTCGTAGTTTTCGCGGTTCTTCAGGACGCCATCCTGGTGGATGCCGGAAGAGTGAGCGAAGGCACCGGTGCCGACGATGGCTTTGTTGGCCGGGATAGGCATGTTGCAGATCTGGCTAACGGTCTGGCTGGTACGCCAGATTTCATTGTGGTTGATGGCGGTGTGCACTTTCATGATGTCTTTGCGCACTTTAATCGCCATGATGGCTTCTTCCAGCGAGCAGTTACCTGCACGTTCGCCGATGCCGTTCATGGCGCCTTCAACCTGGCGAGCGCCCGCATGAACTGCTGCCAGCGAGTTTCCGACCGCCATGCCTAAATCGTCGTGGGTGTGAACGGAGATAATTGCTTTGTCGATATTCGGTACACGCTCATACAGGCCGGTGATGATGTTGGAGAATTCAAATGGCAGGGTGTAGCCGACGGTATCGGGAATATTAATGGTGGTCGCACCGGCATTGATGGCGGCTTCAACCACACGAGACAACTGATCGATTGGCGTACGGCCGCTCTTCACAAGAGAACTCAACATCGTCGGTGTAATTGCGCGCCGTTTCACCATATAGACCGCGCGTTCAATCACTTCTTCCAGCGTGCTGCGCAGCTTGGTGGCGATATGCATTGGTGAGGTGGCGATAAAGGTATGAAGTCGGAATGCTTCAGCGACCTTCAGCGACTCGGCGGCAACATCAATGTCCTGCTCGACGCAGCGCGCCAATGCACAAACGCGGCTGTTTTTAATATTGCGAGCGATAGTCTGTACAGACTCGAAATCGCCCGGAGAGAATACCGGGAAGCCGACTTCCATTACGTCAACGCCCATACGTTCGAGGGCGAAGGCAATCTGCAGCTTCTCTTTCACGCTCAGGCTTGCCTGTAATGCCTGTTCACCATCACGTAAGGTCGTATCAAAAATAATGACTTGCTGGCTCATGGTTTAGGTCCTGGGTTTACTTGGGCGCCTTGCTACGAACATAAAAAACCCGCGCAGCGGCGCGGGTTTTCGTTTTCCTGATGATGACTTAACGTAATACGTCGCACACCAGTCTACCGCGCACAGAAGAGGCGTTTAGTAGTAGTAGACCGTTGATGCGAGTGATACGAAACATTGTCATCATTCTCCAGATGAATTCGATATGCTATTAGTGGTACTGGATATGACTTCTGATGTTAACCCTAATGAAGATGAGAGAGCATGAGAGAAAGGGTAATTAGCTAATTGTGCTGATGAATGTCTCAGTTTATAGAGAATGATTTTTAGGCTAATTTCATAGTTTTAATATTTTGTCGCATTTGAACATCTTTTATTGCATCCAAACCATGAGTTTGTCATGTGCTGACGTTGTTTGTATCGTCATGATAGTCATGTGATTTATTTTTAATATATCGTATTTTGTATAGTTAAGCTAGTTATCTGATACAAGAATGTTTTTAATTATGGCTATTCTCCAATATAAACACTTTTAATAAATTCCCTAAATTTATCATTCCGATTTCGGTATGTTGTGTATTCGTCTGATTCATGGGTAAACTGCGTGCTATCAAACTTGGTGATATAAAATAAGAGCCGCTTTTAACCTTCATAAGCTGTGCTTTTTGCATCTTTATATATTCCTATTTTTATTAAATTATCTTCTTTGGATTTCATATGCATGGTAAATCATATAGACACAATATATTTATGCTTATTTTGCAAAGGGAGTTTTGTATGACATTGGGGTCTGATAGCGTAATTAGCGCACCAGAGGACAAAAGCAGCGCATCCGCTAATGAAAGGACGGAAGCCCCGCAGCTCCGGATGGTTGATTTAAATTTGCTGACCGTATTTGATGCGGTGATGCAGGAACAAAATATAACGCGTGCGGCGCATGTGCTAGGGATGTCACAGCCTGCGGTGAGTAATGCTGTAGCTCGTCTTAAGGTCATGTTTAATGATGAATTATTTGTGCGTTACGGACGCGGTATTCAGCCTACAGCCCGTGCATTCCAGCTGTTTGGCTCGGTTCGCCAGGCGCTGCAATTAGTACAAAATGAACTTCCTGGCTCTGGTTTTGAACCGCTGAGCAGCGAACGCGTGTTTAATCTTTGCGTATGCAGTCCGCTGGATAATATTATTTAACGTCTTTAATTGTTCTCAATAAAGTACATAACGTTGTGCCTACATATTCATATGGTATTTAAATCAGCGTTAAACCAAAATACCGAGCATCAGCTTCGCTACCAGGAAATTGAATTCGTTCTGGGTTATGAAGAGTTCCGCCGCCCTGAGTTTGCTTGCGTGCCATTATTTAATGATGAAATGGTACTGGTCGCCAGTAAAAAACATCCACGCATTAATGGCCCGGTGTCAAGAGCCAGCGTTTATCAGGAAGAACATGCAGTCGTTTCTCTGGATCGCTATGCATCATTGAGCTGAGCCGTGGTATGACACGGTGGATAAACAAAATCGTATTGCTTATCAGGGTATGGCGTTAATTAGCGTATTGAATGTTGTTTTAAAACGCATCTGGTAGCCGTTGCTCCGCGCCGTCTGGCAGAAGAGTTCTCTGAACAGCTAGGCCTACAGATCTTGCTACCGTTGCCAATGAAGCTAAATAGCCGTACCTGCTATCTTTCCTGGCATGAGGCCGCTGGCCGGGATAAAGGTCATCAGTGGATGGAGAACTGCTGATTAATGCCTGTCGTCAGCAGATACGGATAAATAAATAGGGTGCCACGGCATCCTATTTATTTGGCTAATTTTTAGTAATGCAAAATATTATTCTGTTGTTAAGGTTGGCTCGACCGACGATAAAGTGGAAAAATGCACGTTTTGCTGTAATGGTGCGTTTCACCCGGAGTATCCACGCTATTCTTTGCTTATCGCTGAAGCAATCATCCATCATTTTTACTTTTCTCCTTATTTTTTCACTTATTAGTACCGGTTCGTCCTGATGTGCGAATTGCCTGCCTTGTGGCGAGCGGTTAATGTTAGGTCTTTATCGATAATGTAGCGTTGGCGATGAGTTACGCGCCGTCGGCACATGGCCGCAGGAAAATGAGTTCCTCGACCATCAAGACGCAATACAAGCCTGGAGGCAAACCATGGAGATGTTGTCTGGAGCCGAGATGGTCGTCCGATCGTTAATCGATCGAGGGTGTAAAGCAGGTATTTGGCTACCCGGGAGGCGCGGTCCTCGATATTTATGATGCACTTCATACGGTTGGTGGTATTGACCACGTGCTGGTGCGTCATGAGCAGGCGGCGGTGCATATGGCCGATGGCCTGGCGAGAGCGACGGGTGAAGCAGGGGTTGAACGGGCATCCCCGGCCCAGGCGCGACGAATGCCATTACCGGAATTGCGACGGCCTATATGGACGATCTCGTTGGTAGTGCTATCCGGACAGGTGGCGACCTCGCTGATTGGCTACGAACGGTTTCCAGGAGTGCGACATGGTCGGGATTTTCACGCCCGGTAGTGAAGCACAGTTTCCTGGTCAAGCAGACCAAGATATCCCCGGCGTCCTGAAAAAGGCATTCTGGTTAGCGGCTAGCGGTCGCCCAGGCCCGGTGGTTGTTGACCTACCGAAAGATATTCTCAATGCGGCCAATAAAATGCCTTATGTCTGGCCGGATGCGGTCAGTATGCGCTCTTATAATCCAACCACCTCAGGGCATAAAGGGCAGATTAAGCGCGCGCTACAGACGCTTATCGCGGCGAAAAAACCGGTGGTGTACGTCGGCGGCGGCGTGGTGAATGCCGAATGCCATGAACAACTGCGCACGTTAATCGAAAAACTCAACTTACCGGTCGCTTCATCACTGATGGGGCTGGCGGCTTTCCTGCCACCCATCGACAGGCGTGGGGGTACGTGGGGCATGCATGGCACCTATGAAGCGAACATGACCATGCATCACTCTGATGTGATTTTTGCCGTCGGTGTTCGTTTTGATGACCGCACGACCAACAACCTGGCGAAGTATTGCCCGGATGCCACCGTGTTGCATATCGATATCGATCCTACTTCGATCTCTAAAACGGTACCGGCGGATATTCCAATTGTCGGCGATGCGGGGCGGTTCTCGATCAAATGCTGGAGCTGCTGGATCAGAGAGTGCCGCCCAACCGCTCGACGATATCCGCGACTGGTGGCAGCAGATTGAACAGTGGCGCGCACGCCAGTGCCTGAAATATGACACCCAGAGCGGGCAGATTAAACCTCAGGCGGTGGTGGAAACGATCTGGAAGCTCACTCACGGCGATGCCTACGTGACCTCGGATGTCGGCCAGCATCAGATGTTTGCCGCGCTGTACTATCCGTTTGATAAGCCGCGTCGTTGGATAAACTCCGGTGGCCTTGGCACGATGGGCTTCGGCCTGCCTGCGGCTCTCGGCGTCAAAATGGCGCTGCCGGAAGCTACCGTGGTTTGTGTGACCGGCGACGGCAGCATTCAGATGAATATTCAGGGAACTCGACCGGCGTTGCAGTACGAGCTGCCGGTGCTGGTGCTGAATCTCAACAACGGCTATCTGGCACTGGTCAAGCAGTGGCAGGACATGATCTATTCTGGTCGCCACTCGCAGTCTTATATGCAATCACTGCCGGATTTTGTCCGTCTGGCGGAAGCCTACGGCCATGTGGGTATCGTTCACACAGCCGTCGGAGTTTAGAGAGGAGTCGGCGAGGCGCTGGAAGAGGTGCACAACAATCGCCTGGTGTTCGTTTACGTTTGCGTCGACGGGAGCGAGCACGTCTACCCTATGCAGATTCGCGGGGGATCGAATGGACGAGATGTGGCTAAGTAAAACGGAGAGAACCTAATTATGCGCCGGATATTATCTGTATTGCTGGGAAACCAGTCCGGTGCGCTGTCGCGCGTGATTGGGCTTTTTTCACAACGTGGTTACAACATTGAAAGTCTGACGGTTGCGCCTACGGATGACCCCACGCTTTCACGCATGACCATCCAGACGGTTGGCGATGAAAAAGACCATTGAGCAAATTGAAAAGCAGCTGCACAAGCTGGTGGACGTACTGCGGGTCACTGAGCTTGGGCAGGGCGGGCACGTTGAGCGCGAAATTATGCTGGTGAAGGTTCAGGCCAGTGGTTATGGCCGTGACGAGGTGAAACGCAACACGGAGATCTTCCGTGGGCAGATAATCGACGTTACGCCATCGCTCTATACCGTGCAGTTGGTCGGTACCAGCGACAAGCTGGATGCATTCCTCGCTTCGCTGCGTGACGTCGCCAGAATTGTGGAAGTCGCACGCTCCGGGGTGGTGGGATTATCACGCGGCGACAAGATTATGCGTTAGCCTGGATCTCATCGCTTTATCGTAGCCCGGCAAGACGTCGGGCTTTTTTTTGCGAAATCAGCATGAAGTGCGAAGAAAAGCTATTGCCGGAGTTCATCGTTCTGCGTTTAGATGTTACGGATTATACTTATAAAGCAAGGGGCAATTGTGAAACTGGATGAGATCGCCCGGCTTGCCGGTGTTTCCCGAACCACCGCCAGCTATGTGATTAACGGCAAAGCGAAACAGTATCGCGTGAGCGATAAGACTGTCGAAAAAGTGATGGCGGTGGTGCGTGAGCACAACTACCACCCTAACGCGGTTGCCGCCGGTCTGCGTGCAGGACGCACGCGTTCTATTGGTTTAGTGATTCCAGACCTGGAGAATACCAGCTATACCCGCATCGCCAACTATCTTGAGCGGCAGGCGCGCCAGCGTGGTTATCAGCTGCTGATCGCCTGTTCGGAAGACCAGCCGGATAACGAAATGCGCTGCATCGAGCATCTGCTGCAACGCCAGGTCGATGCCATTATCGTTTCTACCTCTCTGCCGCCGGAACATCCTTTCTACCAGCGTGGGCCAACGACACGTTCCCAATCGTCGCGCTTGACCGTGCTCTCGATCGTGAACACTTCACCAGCGTGGTGGGTGCCGATCAGGACGATGCGGAAATGCTCGCCGCCGAGCTGCGCACCTTCCCGGCTGAAACCGTACTTTATCTTGGCGCGTTGCCGGAGTTGTCGGTGAGCTATCTGCGCGAACAGGGCTTCCGTACTGCCTGGAAAGACGATCCGCGCGAGGTTAATTTCCTCTACGCCAACAGCTACGAACGCGAAGCGTCGGCGGTGCTGTTTGAGAAGTGGCTGGAAACGCACCCGATGCCGCAGGCATTATTCACTACCTCGTTTGCGCTGTTGCAGGGGGTTATGGATGTGACGCTGCGTCGTGAAGGCAAGTTGCCGACCGACCTTGCCATTGCGACCTTCGGCGATCATGAGCTGCTCGATTTCCTACAGTGCCCGGTGCTGGCGGTTGCACAGCGCCACCGCGATGTTGCTGAACGCGTGCTGGAAATTGTGCTGGCGAGCCTCGATGAACCGCGTAAACCAAAGCCTGGATTAAGTCGTATTCGCCGTAATCTTTATCGTCGCGGTTGAGCCGTCGGTAATCATTTCGCGATGAAGGTGGCAATAGGCTGCCTTCATCGTGCAAAACATTATTCCAGTGTGGATATTCAGATAATTCCTTATTTTTTCTTAGCCTTCTATTTAATTCCCCTCTTTTTCGGTTTTCGGACGTTTATTATTGTGAACGCAAAGTAAAATTATATTATTTGTGTATTATTTTGTTACATTCTCCCGGCAGATCGCCGAAATAACAAACACTTCTTCGCTGACCTACCAGAATGGGGTCACTGTCGCATTTGAAATCCTCGCAAGGGCGCGCCACAAGGACTGTTAACGAACCGCAGAATGTCCTAAAATGCCGCTCGCGTCGCAAACTGACACTTTATAAATTCTTTTGATGATATTAAGTCGCGTTAACACGTTGTGAATCTGTCTGTATTTTTCTTGCGGGTATTCATGACGTTAATTTGCCTCGTCGGTTGGATAAATTTTAATCAGGGCTATTGTCGTCCGTAAATAACGCTATTTTGGACTCTGTTGGCATTCATGCTGGCTTGACAAGCTTTTCCTCTGCTCCGTAAACTCCTTAAAGTGGGAATTTGTGGGGCAAAGTGGTAATTAGGGGAGAGGCTGGCATGTTCCGAGGGGCAACGTTAGTCAATCTTGACAGCAAAGGGCGTCTAGCCGTCCCTGTCCGATATCGGGACATGCTGCTCGAGAGCGCTACCGGTCAAATGGTTTGTACCATTGACATCCATCACCCCTGCCTGCTGCTTTATCCTCTGCCCGAGTGGGAAATTATCGAGCAAAAGTTATCGCGTTTGTCGAGCATGAATCCCGTTGAGCGCCGCGTACAGCGGGTGTTGTTGGGACATGCCAGCGAATGTCAGATGGATAATGCCGGGCGATTATTGATTGCGCCGGTTTTACGGCAACATGCCGGGTTGACCAAAGAAGTGATGCTGGTCGGGCAGTTCAACAAATTTGAACTGTGGGATGAAACGGCCTGGTATCAACGGGTCAAGGAAGATATCGACGCTGAGCAATCTGCTTCAGGGGCGCTGTCGGAGCGATTGCAGGATTTGTCCTTATAAATATGATGGAAAATTTTAAACATACTTCTGTACTGCTGGATGAAGCCGTTAACGGCCTGAATATTCGTCCAGATGGTATCTATATTGATGGCACCTTTGGCCGCGGTGGTCACTCGCGTCTCATTCTCTCGCAGCTTGGCGAGCAGGGACGCCTTATCGCGATCGACCGCGATCCTGAAGCGATTGCGGTAGCAAAGACCATTGACGATCCGCGTTTTTCCATCGTGCATGGCCCTTTCTCTGCGCTGGCGGACTACGTCGCCGAGCGCGATCTTGTCGGCAAGATCGACGGTATTCTTCTCGATCTTGGCGTTTCCTCACCGCAGTTTGATGACGCCGAACGCGGCTTCTCCTTTATGCGCGACGGTCCGCTGGATATGCGTATGGACCCAACGCGCGGGTAGTCGGCGGCGGAATGGCTGCAAACGGCTGAAGAAGCAGATATCGCCTGGGTGATTAAAACCTTCGGCGAAGAGCGTTTTGGCAAACGTATTTACGCGCGATTGTTGATCGCAACCGTATTGAACCGATGACCCGGACCAAAGAGCTGGCGGAAGTGATCGCCGCCGCGATGCCGGTGAAAGACAAATTCAAACACCCCGCAACCCGTACCTTCCAGGCGGTGCGTATTTGGGTGAATAGTGAGCTGGAAGAGATAGAGCAGGCGCTAAAAAGCTCGCTTGGCGTGCTGGCCCCGGGTGGGCGGCTGTCGATCGTCGCTTCCATTCGCTGGAAGACCGCATTGTGAAACGCTTTATGCGCGAACAAAGTCGCGGTCCTCAGGTCCCGGCGGGGATCCCGATGACTGAAGAGCAACTCAGGAAACTGGGTGGCCGTCATTTGCGAGCGCTAGGCAAGTTGATGCCGGGCGAAGAGAAGTGGCTGAGAATCCACGTGCTCGTAGTTCAGTGCTGCGTATTGCAGAGAGGACGAACGCATGATCGGCAGAGTGACAGAAACCCTAAGCAAAATTACCGGGTCGTTAGGAAATGGCGAACGTCATGCCTTGCCTGGCGTTATTCGCGACGACCTTCCGGTCGGGAAGCTGCCACTCTGCTGTTCATTTGCATTATTGTTACGGCGGTAACGGTGGTGACGACCGCTCACCATACTCGCCTGTTAACGGCCCAACGTGAACAGTTGGTGCTGGAGCGCGATGCGCTGGACATTGAATGGCGAAACCTGATCCTCGAAGAGAATGCTCTTGGCGATCATAGCCGTGTCGAACGTATCGCTACAGATAAGTTGCAGATGCAACATGTTGATCCGTCAAAAGAAAACATTGTTGTACAGAAATAAGGATTATTGCAACGCATGAAACCGGCGGCAAAAACGCCTAAACCGAAACGTCAGGAAGAACAGGCCAACTTTATCAGTTCGCGTTTTGCGTTGCTTTGCGGCTGTATTCTGATTGCATTGGGTTTCCTGCTGGGCCGTGTGGCCTGGCTACAGATCATCGCACCGGACATGCTGGTGCGTCAGGGTGACATGCGTTCTCTGCGCGTGCAGGAAGTCTCCACTTCTCGCGGGCTGATCACTGACCGTTCCGGTCGCCCCCTGGCGGTGAGCGTGCCGGTAAAAGCCATCTGGGCGGACCCAAAAGAGCTGCACGAAGCGGGTGGTGTGGGTGCTGAACAACCGCTGGAAGGCGCTGGCGGATGCGCTCAATATGCCGCTCGATCAGCTGGCATCACGCATTAACACCAACCCACGGATGCGCTTTATCTATCTGGCTCGTCGGGTGAACCCTGATATGGCCGACTACATCAAAAACTCAAAGCTTCCAGGGATTTACCTGCGCGAAGAGTCTCGCCGTTATTATCCTTCTGGCGAAGTGACCGCTCACTTAATCGGTTTCACCAACGTCGACAGTGGGGATTGAAGGGGTTGAGAAAAGCTTCGACAAGTGGCTCACCGGCCAGCCGGGCGAACGTATTGTGCGTAAAGACCGCTATGGCCGGGTTATCGAGGATATCTCCTCGACCGATAGCCAGGCTGCGCACAACCTTGCGCTGACATCGACGAACGCCTGCAGGCACTGGTTTACCGCGAACTGAACAACGCCGTGGCGTTTAACAAAGCGGAATCCGGCAGTGCCGTGCTGGTTGACGTCAGCACCGGCGAAGTGCTGGCGATGGCCAACAGCCCGTCTTACAACCCGAATAACCTTACCGGCACGGCGAAAGACACCATGCGTAACCGGGCGATCACCGACGTGTTCGAACCGGGTTCAACGGTAAAACCGATGGTCGTGATGACCGCGCTACAGCGCGGTGTGGTGCGTGAAAATACCGTACTGAACACCATCCCATATCGAATTAACGGTCACGAAATCAAAGACGTGGCACGTTACAGCGAATTGACCCTAACCGGGGTACTACAGAAGTCGAGTAACGTCGGTGTCTCCAAGCTGGCGTTAGCGATGCCCTCCTCAGCGTTAGTAGATACTTACTCACGTTTTGGACTGGGAAAAGCGACCAATTTGGGGTTGGTCGGGGAACGCAGTGGCTTATACCCTCAAAAACAACGGTGGTCTGACATAGAGAGGGCCACCTTCTCTTTCGGCTACGGGCTAATGGTAACACCGTTACAGTTAGCGCGAGTCTATGCAACGATTGGCAGCTACGGCATCTACCGTCCTCTGTCGATTACCAAAGTTGACCCGCCGGTACCCGGCGAGCGCATCTTCCCGGAATCTATCGTTCGCACCGTCGTTCATATGATGGAAAGCGTGGCGCTGCCTGGCGGCGGCGGCGTGAAGGCGGCGATTAAAGGCTACCGTATCGCGATTAAAACCGGTACGGCGAAAAAGGTCGGTCCGGACGGGCGCTATATCAATAAATACATTGCTTACACCGCGGGCGTTGCGCCAGCCAGCCAGCCGCGTTTTGCACTGGTGGTGGTCATCAACGACCCGCAGGCGGGTAAATACTACGGTGGCGCCGTTTCCGCGCCGGTCTTTGGGGCCATCATGGGCGGCGTACTGCGCACGATGAACATTGAACCGGATGCACTGGCAACGGGCGATAAAAGTGAATTTGTGACAAATCAAGGCGAGGGTTCAGGTGGCAGATCGTAATTTGCGCGACCTTCTTGCTCCGTGGGTGCCAAATGCGCCGGAGCGAGTACTGCGGGAGATGACGCTCGACAGCCGTGTGGCTGCATCGGGCGATCTGTTCGTAGCGGTAGTAGGTCATCAGGCGGACGGGCGTCGGTATATCCCGCAGGCAATTGCGCAGGGTGTCGCTGCGATTGTCGCCGAGGCAAAAGATGAAGCGACCGACGGTGAAATCCGCGAGATGCACGGCGTGCCGGTTATTTACCTCAGCCAGTTAAATGAACGCTTATCGGCGCTGGCCGGGCGTTTTTATGCTGAACCGTCCGATAGTCTGCGCCTGATTGGCGTGACCGGTACTAACGGCAAAACCACCACCACACAGCTGATTGCGCAGTGGTGCCAGCTGCTGGGCGAAACCAGCGCGGTGATGGGTACCGTCGGTAATGGTCTGCTGGACAAAGTGATTCCTACAGAAAATACCACCGGTTCGGCGGTTGACGTCCAGCACGTGCTTTCTGGGCTGGTAGCGCAAGGCGCGACCATGGCAGCGATGGAAGTTTCTTCCCATGGCCTGGTGCAGCATCGCGTGGCCGCGCTTAAGTTTGCCGCCTCCGTGTTCACCAATTCAGCCGCGATCACCTTGATTATCATGGTGATATCGATTATTACGAAGCCGCAAAATGGTTGCTTTACTCCACTCACCATTGCGGTCAGGCGATTGTGAACGCCGATGATGAAGTGGGGCGTCGCTGGCTAGGCCGTCTGCCGGACGCCGTGGCTGTATCGATGGAAGACCATATCAATCCGAACTGTCACGGGCGTTGGCTGAAAGCCGTCGACGTGAATTATCACGACAGCGGCGCGACGATTTGCTTCGAGTCGAGCTGGGGCGAAGGCGAAATTGAAAGCCGCCTGATGGGCGCATATCACGTCAGCAACCTGTTGCTGGCGCTAGCCACGCTGCTGGCGATGGGCTATCCCGGGCGGGGTGCTGAAAACAGCAGCCCGCCTGCAGCCAGTTGGTGGGCGTATGGAAGTGTTCAGCGCACCGGGTAAACCAACGGTGGTGGTGGATTACGCTCATACCCCGGATGCGCTGGAAAAAGCGCTGCAGGCAGCGCGTCTGCACTGTGTCGGCAAGCTGTGGTGCGTCTTTGGCTGCGGTGGCGATCGCGATAAAGGTAAACGTCCGCTGATGGGCGCGATTGCCGAAGAGTTCTCCGACATTGTGGTCGTCACCGACGACAACCCGCGTACCGAAGAGCCGCGAGCCATTATCAACGACATTCTGGCTGGCATGGTTGATGCCGGGCACGTGAAGGTAATGGAAGGCCGCGCCGAAGCGGTCACTAACGCCATCATGCAGGCGAAAGACAACGATGTCGTGCTGCTGGCCGGTAAAGGCCATGAAGATTATCAAATTGTAGGCAACCGTCGTCTGGATTACTCAGACCGTATTACCGCAGCGCGTCTGCTGGGAAGTGGTGGCATGATTGGCGTAACGCTTAGCCAGCTTTCCGGCGTACTGAACGGTGAGCTCCAGGGTGATGATTTGCTGATTGACGAAGTCACGACCGACACCCGAAAAATAACTCCGGGCTGCCTGTTTGTGGCGCTGAAAGGCGAACGTTTTGACGCGCATGATTTTGCGCAAACGGCGAAAGCCGCGGTGCCGGCGCGCTGCTGGTCAGCCGTAAACTGGCTATCGACCTGCCACAGCTAGTGGTGAATGATACCCGTCTGGCATTTGGCGAACTGGCGGCCTGGCGGTGAAGCAAGTTCCTGCTCGCGTGGTGGCGCTCACCGGTTCATCCGGTAAAACGTCAGTCAAAGAGATGACCGCCGCCATTCTGGCGCAGTGCGGCAACACACTGTATACCGCGGGTAATCTAAATAATTACATCGGCGTGCCGATGACATTACTTCGCCTGACGCCAGAACATCAGTTTGCGGTCATTGAGTTAGGGGCAAACCATCAGGGTGAAATCGCCTGGACCGTTGGGCAGACCCCCCCGGAAGCCGCGCTGGTGAATAATTTAGCCGCCGCGCACTGGAAGGGGTTCGGTTCATTAGCTGGCGTGGCGAAGGCCAAAGGGGAAATCTTCTCCGGTCTGTCGGGCAGCGGTATTGCGATCCTCAATGCTGACAATAACGACTGGGAAAACTGGCAGCAGATTATTGGCGATCGCACCGTTTGGCGCTTTTCGCCGAATGCGTCTGACAGCGATTTTAGCGCGTCTGACATTGGGTATTACCGCGCAAGGCACCGTATTCACGTTGAACACGCCAAATGGCAATGCAGAAGTTCTCCTGCCGCTGCCGGGCCGTCACATATCGCCAATGCCCTAGCGGCAACTGCGCTGGCGACGGCGGTAGGTGCGCTTAAATGCGGTGAAAGCCGGATTGTCACAGCTTAAAGCGGTACGGGGGTCTGTTTCCGGTTCATCTGTCGGAACCCTCTTCTGCTCGACGACTCCTACAACGCTAACGTCGGTTCAATGACCGCGGCGGTGCAGGTGCTGTCTGAGATGCCGGGCTACCGTGTGCTGGTTGTCGGCGATATGGCGGAACTGGGTGCGGAAAGCGAAGCTTGTCACGTCCAGGTTGGTGAGGCTGCGAAAACGGCGGGCATCGACAGCGTACTGAGCGTTGGTAATTTAAGTCAGGCTATCAGTGACGCCAGCGGGGCAGGGGGACACTTCACCGATAAAGCGCAGCGGGCAATTGCTCGTCTTAAGGTACGCTGATTAAAGAAGACATAAAACTATCACCATTCTGGTGAAAGGATCACGCAGTGCCGCCATGGAAGAGGTTGTACGCGCATTACCAGGAGAACGGGACATGTTCGTATGGCTCAACATCTGGTCAAATATTCTCTGGCTTTAACGTCTTTTCCTACCTGACGTTTCGCGCCATCGTCAGCCTGCTGACCGCGCTGTTCATCTCTTTGTGGATGGGCCCGCGCATGATCGCCCGTCTGCAAAAAATGTCCTTTGGTCAGGTCGTGCGTAACGACGGCCCGGAATCCCACTTTAGCAAACGCGGCACCCCAACAATGGGCGGGATCATGATCCTCACCGCGATTGTTCCGTGCTGCTTTGGGCTTACCCATCTAACCCGTACGTCTGGTGCGTGCTGACGGTGCTTATCGGCTACGGCATTATCGGTTTCGTCGATGACTACCGCAAAGTGGTTCGCAAAGACACCAAAGGTCTGATTGCTCGCTGGAAATATTTCTGGATGTCGGTGATTGCGCTGGGCGTGGCCTTTGCGCTGTACCTTGCGGGTAAAGACGCGCCGGCCACCGAGCTGGTTGGTGCCATTCTTTAAAGACGTCATGCCGCAACTGGGCCTGTTCTATATCCTGCTGGCCTATTTCGTTATCGTTGGTACCGGCAACGCGGTCAACCTGACCGATGGCTTAGATGGCCTGGGCGATTATGCCGACCGTGTTCGTGGCGGCGGGCTTTGCGCTGGTGGGGTGAGAGCGGTAACATGAATTTTGCCAGCTATCTGCATATCCCTTATCTGCGACACGCGGGTGAGCTGGTGATCGTCTGTACGGCAATAGTAGGTGCGGGTTTAGGCTTCCTGTGGTTCAACACCTATCCGGCTCAGGTTTTCATGGGCGATGTCGGCTCACTGGCTCTGGGCGGTGCGCTGGGTATTATCGCCGTGCTGCTGCGTCAGGAGTTCCTGCTGGTCATCATGGGCGGTGTCTTCGTGGTTGAAACCCTGTCGGTGATTTTGCAGGTCGGCTCCTTCAAGCTGCGCGGACAGCGCATCTTCCGCATGGCACCGATTCATCACCACTATGAACTGAAAGGCTGGCCGGAACCGCGCGTCATTGTGCGTTTCTGGATTATTTCGCTGATGCTGGTTCTGATTGGTCTGGCAACGCTGAAGGTACGTTAATCATGGCTGATTATCAGGGTAAAAATGTCGTCATTATCGGCCTGGGCCTCACCGGGCTTTCCTGCGTGGACTTTTTCCTCGCTCGCGGTGTGACGCCGCGCGTTATGGATACGCGTATGACACCGCCTGGCCTGGATAAATTACCCGAAGCCGTAGAACGCCACACGGGCAGTCTGAATGATGAATGGCTGATGGCGGCAGATCTGATTGTCGCCAGTCCCGGTATTGCACTGGCGCATCCATCCTTAAGCGCTGCCGCTGATGCCGGAATCGAAATCGTTGGCGATATCGAGCTGTTCTGTCGCGAAGCACAAGCACCGATTGTGGCGATTACCGGTTCTAACGGCAAAAGCACGGTCACCACGCTAGTGGGTGAAATGGCGAAAGCGGCGGGGGTTAACGTTGGTGTGGGTGGCAATATTGGCCTGCCTGCGTTGATGCTACTGGATGATGAGTGTGAACTGTACGTGCTGGAACTGTCGAGCTTCCAGCTGGAAACCACCTCCAGCTTACAGGCGGTAGCAGCGACCATTCTGAACGTGACTGAAGATCATATGGATCGCTATCCGTTTGGTTTACAACAGTATCGTGCAGCAAAACTGCGCATTTACGAAAACGCGAAAGTTTGCGTGGTTAATGCTGATGATGCCTTAACAATGCCGATTCGCGGTGCGGATGAACGCTGCGTCAGCTTTGGCGTCAACATGGGTGACTATCACCTGAATCATCAGCAGGGCGAAACCTGGCTGCGGGTTAAAGGCGAGAAAGTGCTGAATGTGAAAGAGATGAAACTTTCCGGGCAGCATAACTACACCAATGCGCTGGCGGCGCTGGCGCTGGCAGATGCTGCAGGGTTACCGCGTGCCAGCAGCCTGAAAGCGTTAACCACATTCACTGGTCTGCCGCATCGCTTTGAAGTTGTGCTGGAGCATAACGGCGTACGTTGGATTAACGATTCGAAAGCGACCAACGTCGGCAGTACGGAAGCGGCGCTGAATGGCCTGCACGTAGACGGCACACTGCATTTGTTGCTGGGTGGCGATGGTAAATCGGCGGACTTTAGCCCACTGGCGCGTTACCTGAATGGCGATAACGTACGTCTGTATTGTTTCGGTCGTGACGGCGCGCAGCTGGCGGCGCTACGCCCGGAAGTGGCAGAACAAACCGAAACTATGGAACAGGCGATGCGCTTGCTGGCTCCGCGTGTTCAGCCGGGCGATATGGTTCTGCTCTCCCCAGCCTGTGCCAGCCTTGATCAGTTCAAGAACTTTGAACAACGAGGCAATGAGTTTGCCCGTCTGGCGAAGGAGTTAGGTTGATGCGTTTATCTCTCCCTCGCCTGAAAATGCCGCGCCTGCCAGGATTCAGTATCCTGGTCTGGATCTCCACGGCGCTAAAGGGCTGGGTGATGGGCTCGCGGGAAAAAGATACCGACAGCCTGATCATGTACGATCGCACCTTACTGTGGCTGACCTTCGGCCTCGCGGCGATTGGCTTTATCATGGTGACCTCGGCGTCAATGCCCATAGGGCAACGCTTAACCAACGATCCGTTCTTCTTCGCGAAGCGTGATGGTGTCTATCTGATTTTGGCGTTTATTCTGGCGATCATTACGCTGCGTCTGCCGATGGAGTTCTGGCAACGCTACAGTGCCACGATGCTGCTCGGATCTATCATCCTGCTGATGATCGTCCTGGTAGTGGGTAGCTCGGTTAAAGGGGCATCGCGTTGGATCGATCTCGGTTTGCTGCGTATCCAGCCTGCGGAGCTGACAAAACTGTCGCTGTTTTGCTATATCGCCAACTATCTGGTGCGTAAAGGCGACGAAGTACGTAATAACCTGCGCGGCTTCCTGAAACCGATGGGCGTGATTCTGGTGTTGGCAGTGTTACTGCTGGCACAGCCAGACCTTGGTACGGTGGTGGTGTTGTTTGTGACTACGCTGGCGATGTTGTTCCTGGCGGGAGCGAAATTGTGGCAGTTCATTGCCATTATCGGTATGGGCATTTCAGCGGTTGTGTTGCTGATACTCGCCGAACCGTACCGTATCCGCCGTGTTACCGCATTCTGGAACCCGTGGGAAGATCCCTTTGGCAGCGGCTATCAGTTAACGCAATCGCTGATGGCGTTTGGTCGCGGCGAACTTTGGGGGCAAGGTTTAGGTAACTCGGTACAAAAACTGGAGTATCTGCCGGAAGCGCACACTGACTTTATTTTCGCCATTATCGGCGAAGAACTGGGGTATGTCGGTGTGGTGCTGGCACTTTTAATGGTATTCTTCGTCGCTTTTCGCGCGATGTCGATTGGCCGTAAAGCATTAGAAATTGACCACCGTTTTTCCGGTTTTCTCGCCTGTTCTATTGGCATCTGGTTTAGCTTCCAGGCGCTGGTTAACGTAGGCGCGGCGGCGGGGATGTTACCGACCAAAGGTCTGACATTGCCGCTGATCAGTTACGGTGGTTCGAGCTTACTGATTATGTCGACAGCCATCATGATGCTGTTGCGTATTGATTATGAAACGCGTCTGGAGAAAGCGCAGGCGTTTGTACGAGGTTCACGATGAGTGGTCAAGGAAAGCGATTAATGGTGATGGCAGGCGGAACCGGTGGACATGTATTCCCGGGACTGGCGGTTGCGCACCATCTAATGGCTCAGGGTTGGCAAGTTCGCTGGCTGGGGACTGCCGACCGTATGGAAGCGGACTTAGTGCCAAAACATGGCATCGAAATTGATTTCATTCGTATCTCTGGTCTGCGTGGAAAAGGTATAAAAGCACTGATAGCTGCCCCGCTGCGTATCTTCAACGCCTGGCGTCAGGCGCGGGCGATTATGAAAGCGTACAAACCTGACGTGGTGCTGGGGATGGGCGGTTATGTTTCCGGGCCGGGTGGCCTGGCGGCGTGGTCGCTGGGTATTCCGGTGGTGCTGCATGAGCAGAACGGTATTGCTGGCCTGACCAACAAATGGCTGGCGAAAATCGCCAGCAAAGTGATGCAGGCATTCCCTGGCGCATTTGCCGATGCGGAAGTTGTTGGTAATCCGGTACGCTTTGACGTACTGGCGCTGCCGCTGCCGGAACAACGTCTGGTCGGCCGCGATGGTCCGATTCGTGTGCTGGTGGTGGGCGGTTCGCAGGGAGCACGTTGTGTTAAACCAGACCGTGCCGCAGGTTGCGGCGCTGCTGGGCGATGCTGTCACTATCTGGCATCAGAGCGGTAAAGGCGGGCAGCAGACCGTTGAGCAAGCTTACGCCGATGCTGGTCAACCACAGCATAAAGTGACGGAATTTATTGATGACATGGCGGCGGCTTATGCATGGGCCGACGTGGTGGTGTGCCGCTCCGGCGCGCTGACGGTAAGTGAAATTGCGGCAGGTTTGCCGGCGATTTTAGTACCGTTTCGGCGTAAAGACCGGCAGCAGTACTGGAATGCATTACCGCTGGAACAAGCGGGCGCGGCAAAGATTTTTGAACAGCCTCAGTTTACCGCGCAAGCAGTAGCCGACACGTTGGCTGGCTGGGATCGCGGCAACCTTCTTAGAGATGGCCGAACGCGCTCGCGCAGCGGCTATCCCGGACGCTACCGAGAGGGTAGCGAAAATGGGCCACCTGGCGGCAAAGGCTTAATCATCGCGGCGCATTTGCGTCGCCCGAATTTGTAGAAGTTGATGGCGTTTAGAGAATGAATACACAACAACTGGCGAAACTGCGTTCTATCGTGCCCGAGATGCGTCGCGTCCGGCACATTCACTTTGTGGGCATGGCGGCGCCGGTACTGGCGATATTGCTGAAGTATTGGCTAATGAAGGGTATCAGATTAGCGGTTGCCAATCTGACCGAACCCGGTGACGCAGCAGTTGGCTCAATTGGGCGCCACGATTTATTTCAGCCATGGCCCGGAAAATGTTCGCGATGCGAGCGTGGTTGTGGTCTCAACGGCCATTTCTGCCGATAACCCAGAAATGGTTGCGGAGCTGAAGCGCGTATTCCGGTGATTCGTCGTGCGGAGATGCTGGCGGAGCTGATGCGTTTTCGTCACGGTATCGCGATTGCCGGGACACACGGCAAAACCACCACCACGGCGATGGTATCCAGTATTTATGCTGAAGCCGGGCTGGACCCGACGTTTGTTAACGGCGGTCTGGTGAAGGCGGCGGGTGTGCATGCGCGTCTGGGGCCAGTCGTTATCTGATTGCGGAAGCCGATGAGAGCGATGCGTCGTTCCTGCATTTGCAGCCGATGGTGGCTATCGTCACCAATATCGAAGCTGACCATATGGACACCTACCAGGGCGACTTCGAAAATTTAAAGCAAACATTTATTAATTTCCTGCACAATTTGCCGTTTTATGGCCGTGCGGTGATGTGTGTTGACGATCCGGTGATTCGCGAGTTGCTGCCGCGCGTAGGCCGTCAGACAACCACCTACGGTTTTAGCGATGACGCCGATGTACGCGTCGAAGCCTTGCCAGCGAATGGCCCACAGGGGCACTTCACGCTGGTGCGCCAGGATAAGGAAAATATACGCGTAACGCTGAATGCGCCGGGCCGTCACAACGCCCTGAATGCGGCGGCGGCGGTAGCGGTAGCGACCGAGGAAGGCATTGACGACGATGCGATTCTGCGCGCGCTGGAAAGTTTCCAGGGCACCGGTCGCCGCTTTGATTTCCTGGGTGAATTCCCGCTGGCTGATGTTAACGGTAAAAAACGGCTCCGCAATGCTGGTGGACGACTACGGTCATCACCCAACGGAAGTGGATGCGACAATCAAAGCCGCACGCGCGGGCTGGCCAGATAAAAAACTGGTGATGGTATTCCAGCCGCACCGCTATACCCGTACACGCGATCTGTATGATGATTTTGCCCACGTGCTGACGCAGGTGGATGCGCTACTAATGCTGGATGTTTATCGGCAGGGGAAGCACCAATCCCTGGCGCGGACAGCCGTTCGCTGTGCCGTACCATTCGCGGGCGTGGCAAAGTTGACCCGATTTTAATTTCCCGATCCGGCCAGGTTCCCGGAAATGCTGGCATCGGTACTGACGGGTAATGACTGAGTCTTGATTCAGGGCGCGGGAAATATCGGTAAAATCGCGCGTAACTTAGCTGAAATCAAACTCAAGCCGCAAACTCAGGAGGAACCGCGCCATGGCTGATAAAATCGCGGTTCTTTTGGGGGGAACCTCAGCCGAACGTGAAGTCTCGCTTAATTCCGGGGCTGCGGTGCTGGCAGGTCTGCGTGAGCGGCGTTGACGCACATGCGGTAGACCCGAAAGAGACCGATGTTACCGAACTGAAAAATATGGGTTTTAAGAAAGCGTTTATTGCGCTGCATCGTCGCGGCGGGGAAGATGGTACGCTGCAAGGGCTCCTCGAGCTGATTTCGTTGCCGTATACCGGCAGCGGCGTGATGGCTTCGGCCATCTCCATGGATAAACTGCGCAGCAAGTTGCTGTGGCAGGGTGCGGGATTACCGGTTGCGCCGTCGGTGGCGATAACGCGTGAAATGTTTGCTGATGGCCTGTCTGACGAGGTTTTAGCGGCGGGCGCGGGCGCTGGGTTTACCGCTTATCGTGAAGCCAAGTCGTGAAGGCTCCAGCGTCGGTATGTCGAAAGTCACTGAGAGTGACCAACTTGCCGCAGCGTTAACGCAGGCGTTTCAACATGATGACGAAGTTCTGGTGGAAAAATGGCTGAGTGGGCCGGAATTTACCGTAGCCGTGCTCGGTGAAGAAATTTTACCCTCAGTTCGCATCCAACCTGCTGGAACCTTCTATGATTATGAGGCGAAGTATCTCTCTGATGAGACAAAATATTTCTGCCCCGCAGGTCTGGAAGCGTCACAAGAGGCCAATTTGCAGGCATTAGTGCTGAAAGCATGGACGACGTTAGGTTGCAAAGGATGGGGACGTATTGACGTTATGCTGGACAGCGATGGACAGTTTTATCTGCTGGAAGCCAATACCTCACCGGGTATGACCAGCCACAGCCTGGTGCCGATGGCGGCACGTCAGGCAGGTATGAGCTTCTCGCAGTTGGTAGTACGAATTCTGGAACTGGCGGACTAATATGTCGCAGGCTGCTCTGAACACGCGAAACAGCGAAGAAGAGGTTTCTTCTCGCCGCAATAATGGAACGCGTCTGGCGGGGATCCTTTTCCTGCTGACCGTTTTAACGACAGTGTTGGTGAGCGGCTGGGTCGTGTTGGGCTGGATGGAAGATGCGCAACGCCTGCCGCTCTCAAAGCTGGTGTTGACCGGTGAACGCCATTACACACGTAATGACGATATCCGGCAGTCGATCCTGGCATTGGGTGAGCCGGGTACCTTTATGACCCAGGATGTCAACATCATCCAGACGCAAATAGAACAACGCCTGCCGTGGATTAAGCAGGTGAGCGTCAGAAAGCAGTGGCCTGATGAATTGAAGATTCATCTGGTTGAATATGTGCCGATTGCGCGGTGGAATGATCAACATATGGTAGACGCGGAAGGAAATACCTTCAGCGTGCCGCCAGAACGCACCAGCAAGCAGGTGCTTCCAATGCTGTATGGCCCGGAAGGCAGCGCCAATGAAGTGTTGCAGGGCTATCGCGAAATGGGGCAGATGCTGGCAAAGGACAGATTTACTCTGAAGGAAGCGGCGATGACCGCGCGGCGTTCCTGGCAGTTGACGCTGAATAACGATATTAAGCTCAATCTTGGCCGGGGCGATACGATGAAACGTTTGGCTCGCTTTGTAGAACTGTATCCAGTTCTGTTGCAGCAGGCGCAGAGGGTAATCGGATTAGCTATGTTGATTTGCGTTATGACTCAGGGGCGGCAGTAGGTGGGGAACCTGCACCTGCGGCGGACACCAATCAACAACAGAATCAGGCACAGGCAGAATAACAATGATCAAGGCGACGGACAGAAAACTGGTAGTTGGACTGGAGATTGGCACTGCAAAAGTAGCCGCTTTAGTAGGGGAAGTTCTGCCCGACGGAGTGATTAATATCATTGGGGTCGGCAGTTGCCCATCCCGAGGGATGGACAAAGGCGGGTGCGCAACGACCTCCAGTCGGTAGTGAAATGCGTACAGCGCGCTATCGACCAGGCCGAACTAATGGCGGATTGCCAGATCTCTGGGGTGTATCTGGCGCTTTCCGGTAAGCAGATCAGCCGTCAAAATGAGATAGGAATGGTGCCGATCCAGAAGAAGAGGTCACGCTGGAAGATGTTGAGAACGTGGTGCACACGGCGAAGTCAGTTCGCGTTCGTGATGAGCATCGTGTTTTGCACGTCATTCCGCAGGAATACGCCATTGATTACCAGGAAGGGATCAAAAACCCGGTAGGCTTGTCCGGCGTGCGCATGCAGGCCAAAGTACATTTGATTACCTGCCACAACGATATGGCAAAAAACATTGTCAAAGCGGTTGAACGTTGTGGTATGAAGGTTGATCAGCTGATTTTCGCCGGGCTGGCGTCCAGTTATTCTGGTATCGACGGAAGACGAACGTGAGCTGGGTGTCTGCGTCGTGGATATCGGTGGCGGTACAATGGATATCGCGGTATACACCGGCGGCGCGCTGCGTCACACCAAAGCGATCCCTTATGCAGGGAACGTGGTGACCAGCGATATCGCTTACGCCTTCGGTACGCCGCCAAGCTATGCTGAAGCGATTAAAGTGCGCCACGGCTGCGCATTAGGCTCTATTGGCGGGGAAGATGAGAAGCGTCGAAGTGCCAGCGGTGGACGTCCACCAAAGCCTGCAGCGCCAGACATTGGCTGAGGTTATTGAGCCGCGTTATACCGAGCTTTTGAACCTCGTCAATGAAGAGATTTTACAGTTACAAGAGCAACTGCGTCAGCAAGGGGTGAAACACCACCTGGCGGCGGGGATCGTATTGACCGGCGGCGCGGCGCAAATTGAGGGGTTGGCTGCCTGCGCACAGCGCGTGTTCCATACGCAGGTTCGTATCGGTGCACCGCTGAACATTACTGGTCTGACGGACTATGCCCAGGAGCCGTATTATTCAACGGCGGTGGGCCTGCTGCACTACGGGAAAGAGTCCCACTTAAGTGGTGAAGCAGAAGTAGAAAAGCGCGTAACCGCATCTGTTGGATCGTGGATCAAACGACTGAATAGCTGGTTACGGAAAGAGTTTTAATTTTTGTAAAGAGACCGGGGGCAGGTTAGCGGTCTCAGGCGCGACAGGCACAAAACGGAGAGAAACTATGTTTGAACCTATGGAACTGACCAACGACGCGGTGATTAAAGTCATCGGCGTCGGTGGCGGCGGCGGTAATGCCGTTGAACACATGGTGCGCGAACGCATTGAAGGTGTTGAGTTTTTTGCAGTTAACACCGATGCGCAGGCACTGCGCAAACGGCCGTTGGCCAGACTATCCAGATCGGTAACGGTATTACCAAAGGCTTGGCGTGGGGGGTTAACCGGAAGTAGGCCGCAACGCGGTGTACCAAGACCGTGAAGCGCTGCGCGCGGCACTGGAAGGTGCAGACATGGTTTCATCGCAGCAGCAGGCACGGGCGGCGGTACCGGTACCGGTGCGGCGCCAGTGGTTGCTGAAGTAGCTAAAGATTTAGGTATTCTGACCGTTGCTGTCGTGACTAAGCCTTTCAACTTTGAAGGCAAAAAGCGTATGGCGTTTGCGGAGCAGGGTATCACCGAGCTTTCCAAACACGTGGATTCGCTGATCACCATTCCAAACGACAAGCTGCTGAAAGTCGTGGTCGTGGCATTTCCCTGCTCGACGCATTTGGCGCGGCGAACGACGTACTGAAAGGTGCGGTACAGGGTATTGCCGAACTGATCACCGGTCCTGGCCTGATGAACGTCGACTTCGCGGACGTACGTACCGTGATGTCCGAAATGGGCTATGCGATGATGGGCTCCGGCATTGCGAGCGGTGAAGACCGTGCAGAAGAAGCGGCTGAAATGGCTATCTCTTCTCCGTTGCTGGAAGATATCGACCTGTCCGGCGCTCGCGGCGTTCTGGTCAACATTACCGCTGGCTTCGACCTGCGTCTGGATGAGTTCGAAACCGTGCGTAACACCATCCGTGCATTTGCATCGGATAACGCGACCGTGGTTATCGGTACTTCCCTTTACTGGATATGAACGACGAACTGCGCGTCACCGTTGTTGCGACCGGTATTGGCATGGACAAACGTCCAGAGATTACCCTTGTCGCTAACAAACAGGCGCAACAGCCGGTGCTGGATCGCTATCAGCAGCACGGTATGGCACCGTTGACGCAAGAGCAGAAACCGGCAGCTAAAGTGGTAAACGACAATACGGCGCAGACCACCAAAGAACCGGATTATCTGGATATCCCAGCGTTCCTGCGTAAGCAAGCTGATTAAGAATTAGCTGGAATTAGGGAATCTGCGCTCTTTGTGCTAAACTGGCCCGCCGAATGTATAGTACACTTCGGTTGGATAGTTAATTTGGCGAGATTATACGATGATCAAACAAAGGACACTTAAACGTATCGTTCAGGCGACTGGCGTCGGTTTACATACCGGCAAAGCGTCACACTGACGCTACGCCCTGCGCCGGCAAATACCGGGGTCATCTATCGTCGCACCGACTTGAATCCACCGGTAGATTTTCCGGCCGATGCCAAATCTGTGCGTGATACAATGCTCTGTACTTGTCTGGTCAACGAGCATGACGTGCGGATTTCGACCGTAGAGCACCTGACGCCGCGCTGGCGGGTTGGGTATCGACAACATCGTTATTGAAGTTGATGCACCGGAAATCCCGATCATGGATGGTAGTGCTGCGCCATTCGTTTATCTGCTGATGGATGTGGCATTGATGAACTGAACTGCGCGAAGAAATTCGTCCGTATTAAAGACACCGTTCGTGTTGAAGATGGCGATAAATGGGCTGAATTCAAACCGTACAATGGTTTTTCGTTGGACTTTACCATCGACTTTAACCATCCGGCGATTGATGCAAGCACCCAGCGTTATGCGATGAACTTCTCCGCAGACGCATTTATGCGCCAGATCAGCCGCGCACGTACTTTCGGTTTCATGCGTGATATCGAATATCTGCAGTCCCGCGGCCTTTGCCTGGGCGGCAGCTTCGATTGTGCCATCGTTGTTGACGATTATCGCGTACTGAACGAAGACGGCCTGCGTTTTGAAGATGAATTCGTTCGTCACAAAATGCTGGATGCTATCGGTGACTTGTTCATGTGTGGTCACAACATTATTGGTGCATTTACCGCGTTTAAATCCGGTCATGCGCTGAATAACAAACTTCTGCAGGCGGTCCTGGCAAACAGGAAGCCTGGGAATATGTGACCTTCGAAGACGACCTAGAACTGCCGCTGGCGTTCAAAGCACCGACAATGGTTCTGGCGTAAGCCTGACCATTTTTACGGTAATTTGATGGCGGACCTGGCTTTCTCTCCGGTCAGGGAACCAGTCGTTTTTTCTTTTTGCCCTCATCCTTTTTCCCATCCTGCTATTCGTGTCTCTGCAAAGATCACACTCCTGCGCAACCGCTGATTTCTTGAACCATTTTTGCGTATGATTTCGTCATTACTGCTGCTGTAGTGCTGCATTAATGGGGGACACCTGGGCGCTAAAATAGAATAATGACAATAAAACCGAAGGTGGAACATTACGTGAGTGGAATGCTGACGCGCTGGCGACAGTTTGGTAGACGCTACTTCTGGCGGCATCTCCTGTTGGGGATGGTTGCTGCGGGATTGGTCTGCCTGCACTTGTGCAAAATCGCCGAGACCATCTCGCCTGTAAATACGACAAGCAGCAACCATAGCCCGTCAGCGAAAATCGACTTTACGCAATTGGCACGGCTGGAAAAAACAATCGCCGTCCTCTTTCAATCCCGTCGATTACTGGCATCAACATGTTATCCGGACGGTTATTCGTCACCTCTCTTTGCGATGGCGATCGGCGCTGCCGGTTGTGGAAAACCGCATCGCGGCTGCAGGCGCAGCATCTGGCGTTACTTGATTCGCTAAATGCGTTACTTACGTAGAAAGCGCGAGCCGTCGCTTGTCATTGCACAGGCTTGCGGTGTTACCCGCTTTTTACCTCCTTTAGTTTTTAACATCCCTTCTGGATAAGCCAGGCGCAAGGATTCTGCGCTGGGCCGGCAGCGCCTCGTCTGAAATTAATAAACGTTTTTATTCTTTTATTTTTATTCTGAAATGTCGGGGCGTTTGATATTTTATTATGTTAATCAAATTATTGACCAAAGTTTTTGGCAGTCGTAACGACCGTACTCTGCGTTGTATGCGCAAAGCTGTCACCCTCATCAACTCGATGGAACCGGAGATGGAAAACTCTCCGATGACGAGCTAAAAGCCAAAACACAACGATTCGCGCGCGCATTGAAAAAGGCGAAAGCGTAGAAAGCCTGATTCCAGAAGCATTCGCCGTAGTGCGTGAAGCGAGTAGCGTGTAATTGTATTCGTTACTTCGACGTGCAGTTATGGTGGTATGGTTCTTGAACGACCGCTGCATCGCAGAAATGCGTACTGGTGAAGGTAAAACTCTGACCGCAACGCTGCCGGCTTACCTGAATGCGCTGTCCGGTAGGGCGTACACGTCGTTACCGTCAACGACTATCTGGCGCAACGTGACGCCAAAACAACCGCCCGCTGTTCGAATTCCTTGGCATGACCGTCGGCATCAACATGTCTGGCCTTCCGGCTCCGCTAAGGGTGAGCCTGACAACGCGGATATTACCTACGGTACCAGAATCAATACGGCTTTGACTACCTGCGCGACAACATGGCGTTTAGCCAAGAGCGCGTTCAGCGTAAACTGCACTATGCGTTGGTGGATGAGGCTGACTTCATCCTCATCATGAAAATTCTACATGATTCTGCCAATCATTTCTGTCTGGCGGAAGCAGCTCGGAATGTATAAAAAAGTGAACAAAATCATCCCACACCTGGTGCGTCAGGAAAGAAGATTCAGACACCTTCCAGGGTGAAGGTCACTTCTCCGTAGATGAAAAAGCACGCCCAGGTAAACATCACCGAACGCGGTCTGGTGCTGGGGAAGAACTGCTGGTGCAGGAAGGCATCATGGAAGAGGGCGAGTCTCTGTACTCCCTGCGAACATTATGCTGATGCACCACGTGACGGCCGCACTGCGCGCACACGTGCTGTTTACCCGCGACGTTGACTACATCGTTAAAGATGGCGAAGTGATTATCGTCGATGAGCACACCGGTCGTACCATGAAGGGGCGTCGCTGGTCTGACGGTCTGCACCGGCGGTGGAAGCCAAAGAAGGCGTGGATATTCAGAACGAAAACCAGACGCTGGCATCGATAACCTTCCAGAACTACTTCCGTCTGTACGAAAAACTGGCGGGGATGACCGGTACTGCTGATACCGAAGCATTCGAATTTAGCTCTATCTACAAACTGGATACCGTCGTTGTTCCAACCAACCGCCCAATGATCCGTAAAGATATGCCGGGATCTGGTCTACATGACCGAAGCGGAAAAAAGTCAGGCGATCATCGAAGATATCAGAGAACGTACCGCCAACGGCCAGCCGGTTCTGGTGGGGACGATCTCTATCGAGAAATCGGAAGTCGTTTCGAATGAACTGGTTAAAGCAGGTATCAAGCATAACGTGCTGAACGCCAAGTTCGACGCCAGCGAAGCGGATATCGTTGCGCAAGCGGGCCCTATCCAGCCGCAGTTACCATCGCCACCAACATGGCGGGTCGTAGTCCCGTTATTATGCTCGGTGGCAGCTGGCAGGCAGAAGTGGCCCCACTTGAAGAACCAACGCCGGAGCAGATCGCGCAGATCAAAGCTGACTGGCAGGTGCGCCATGATGCCGTGCTGGCCGCTGGTGGCCTGCACATCATTGGTACCGAGCGTCACGAATCTCGTCGTATCGATAACCAGCTGCGCGGCCGTTCCGGTCGTCAGGGTGATGCGGGTTCTTCCAGTTTCTACCTGTCTATGGAAGATGCTCTGATGCGTATCTTTGCTTCTGACCGTGTTCGGCATGATGCGTAAACTGGGTATGAAGCCAGGTGAAGCTATTGAACACCCGTGGGTGACAAAGGCAATTGCTAACGCCCAGCGTAAAGTGGAAAGCCGTAACTTCGATATTCGTAAGCAGCTGTTGGAATATGATGATGTTGCTAATGACCAGCGTCGCGCACTACTGTGAGCGCCGAACTGCTCGATGTCACGACGTTAGCGAAACCATCAATAGCATCCGTGAAGATGTGTTTAAAGCCACTATCGATGCGCATATTCCTCCGCAGTCGCTGGAAGAAATGTGGATATCCCTGGCGTGCAGGAACGTTTGAAAAACGATTTCGATCTGGAACTGCCGATCTCCGAATGGCTGGATAAAGAGCCGGAGCTGCATGAAGAGACGCTGCGTGAGCGCATTCTGGAAAAGCGCGATTGAAGTCTACAAGCGCAAAGAAGAAGTGGTCGGCACCGAGATGATGCGTCACTTCGAAAAAGGCGTGATGTTGCAGACCCTGGACTCCCTGTGGAAAGAGCACCTGGCGGCGATGGATTACCTGCGTCAGGGTATCCACCTGCGTGGCTATGCGCAGAAAGATCTGTAGGAGGAACAAACGTGAGTCCTTCGCGATGTTTGCCTCAATGCTGGAATCGCTGAAATATGAAGTGATCAGCACCCGCAGCAAGGTTCAGGTTGTATGCCGGAAGAAGTGGAAGAGATGGAACAGCAGCGCCGCCAGGAAGCAGAGCGTCTGGCGCAGATGCAGCAGTTGAGCCATCAGTAGCGACGACGCCGTTGCTGCACAAGACCTGGCTGCACAAACTGGCGAACGCAAAGTGGGACTATGCATTGATGCCCATGCGGTTCCGGTAAAAAATTCAAACAGTGTCATGGCCGCCTGAGCTAAGGACAAATAAGAAGAACAAAAGGCGCAGGATTACTGCGCCTTTTTTATGGGTGAAACAATATGAAAAAACTGCAAATTTCTGTCGGCATCATTCGCAACGCGGCGGCGGTGTAAATCTATATCACCCAGCGTGCTGCCGACGCACACATGGCGAACAAGCGGGAGTTTCCCGGCGGTAAAATTGAAATGGGTGAAACGCCGGAACAGGCGGTGGTGCGTGAACTTCAGGAAGAAGTCGGGATTACCCCCCAACATTTTTCGCTATTTGAAAAACTGGAATATGAATTCCCGGACAGGCATATAACACTGTGGTTTTGGCTGGTCGAACGCTGGGAAGGGGAGCCGTGGGGTAAAGAAGGGCAACCCGGTGAGTGGATGTCGCTGGTCGGTCTTAATGCCGATGATTTTCCGCCAGCCAATGAACCGGTAATTGCGAAGCTTAAACGTCTGTAGGTCAGATAAGGCGTTTTCGCCGCATCCGACATTCGCACACGATGCCTGATGCGACGCTGGCGCGTCTTATCAGGCCTAAAGGGATTTCTAACTCATTGATAAATTTGTTTTTGTAGGTCGGATAAGGCGTTCACGCCGCATCCGACATTTGCACAAGATGCCTGATGCGACGCTGTCCGCGTCTTATCAGGCCTACGTGCGGCATCAGACAAATGTCACTGCTTTGGTTCTTCGCTCCAGTCATCGCTTTCGGAAAGATCGCCACTGCTGGGGATTCGTTTTTCTTCAGCAGCCCATTCTCCGAGGTCGATCAGCTGACAACGTTTGGAGCAAAATGGCCGAAACGGGCTGATTTCACCCCACACCACCGTTTTCCCGCAGGTTGGGCAATTCACCGTAATAGTTTCTGACATTTTTACTCCTTAGCAACAGGCCAGTTCGAAATCCAGACGTTCCGGTACCTGTCCGTTTTCAGTGTCCAGCGGCATAAAGCGGATGGCAAAGCGGCTCTTGTTGGACCGGGATTATTTGCGGATACAGCTGCGATACCAGTTCCAGCTTCAAACGCAACAGATCGGCATCATCGCCGTTGTCCTGATAGAAACCGTTCAGGCTGGTTTGTTTACGGAACTGCGCGGAATTACGCACCAGATCGAGAATGAGAGCCAGCGCCTGATTGAGCGGCTCGAGGCTTGCCAGCCAGGATTCCACCAGCGTATCGCGCTGGCTCTGCTTCGGCGTGCAGCCACATATGCAGAGTCGGTAAATCGAAGCTGCAGACATCCACCTGGAATGCTCAGACGCTCGCGCACCAGCGCAATCAGGCGGTCTTCACGCAAGAATTGCCCGATACCGTGGCGCAGCCATCAGGATACTGCTGCTGTTTTTTAACTGTTGGCGCAATGCGTCAATGCGGCTCAGATCGACGCCAGGAACTTCGCTCCATGCGTTGAGTTTTCGCTGCTGGCGTTCCAGCTCTTTGAGGAGTTCAGTGCGGATATCCCCGCGCTCGAACACATCCAGTAACTCCCGAACGTTCAAAAAAATGCAGTGCGCTGGCGTGATCCCTGATAGGTAAATTGGCATTCATTTGCTCTGTCAGAAATTCAATACGCAGCCAGGTACGCATTTTTTCGTTCAAGGGATGCTCAAAAAGGATGTGGGTGTGCATTACGATTTTTCCTGTGATACAGCCTGCGCAGCGAGCTGAAGATAGCGTGCGTGCCAGCGAGCGACATCCGATGCAATTGCATCTGGTGTGCCGTTGTTATTAATGATGTCATCAGCCACTGCCAGACGCTCTTCACGCGTGGCCGCGGGCTGCGGGGAATTATTTCCGCATGCTCCCGCGACACCTGGTCACGTTGCATACGTACGATGAAGCTGGGTCTCGCGCGTGACATCGACAACCAGTACGCGATCGGCCCGGTGATGGAGCTTATTTTTCTACCAGCAATGGTACAACCCACAGCGCATCGGGCGAGGTGGCCTGCTGGAACTGGCGCTGTGTTTCTTGCTGAATTAGGGGATGCAGGAGGGCGTTTAACCAGGTTTTGTCATCAGGGTGAGCAAAAATATGCTCACGTAAAACCCGGCGTTACAAGGCACCTTCCGAAGTCAGCATGTGGGAGCCAAAATATTCTGCTATTGCGGCAAGCGCTGGCGTACCCGGTTCGACGACCTGGCGGGCGAGAATATCGGCATCAATAACGTTAATTCCAAGGCGAAAAAATGCATCTGCAACGCATGTTACCGCTGCCGATGCCGCCCGTTAACGCTACTGTGTAAGTCATACCGCTTTGCCTTCGTTGGTTTCTGAAAATGATTGGGTTAAGATTTTATCAATCCTGCAACTAAGGGTTTGTTGGATGTTGCACGGCACTATTCGCCAGGTAAATTTATGGGATTGTAGCTTAAAAAAAGTGAAATTGGCCGTCTTGCGAAGCCCTGATTAGTGCGTATGATTGCATTACTGGAGTTGTGCTCTCAATTTAATTGCCATTAACCCCAGGAATCCGCACGTGCGCTTATCGAAGAAAATAGAAGTTAGGTTTTCAAGACGTTCTTATCCGCCCTAAACACTATACTCTTAAAAGCCGTTCCGACGTTGAACTGGAACGCGACTTCACCTTTAAACATTCTGGACAACGTTGGTCAGGCGTACCGATTATCGCTGCGAACATGGATTCCGTGGGCACCTTCCAGATGGCAAAAGTACTATCCTCTTTTGGTATTCTGACCGCTGTTCACAAACACTACTCCGTTGAAGAGTGGAAAACCTTCGTGCAGACCGAGTCTGCGGATGTGTTAAAGCGTGCTGATCGTTTCTGCCGGCACCTCCGATGCTGATTTTGAAAAAACGCAGCAGATCCTCGAACTGATCCCCACGCTGACTTTTATCTGTATCGATGTGGCGAATGGTTACTCTGAGCATTTCGTCCAGTTCGTGGCTAAAGCGCGCGAAGCGTGGCCAACTAAAACCATCTGTGCGGGTAACGTTGTGACCGGCGAGATGTGTGAAGAGCTGATTGCTGCTCCGGTGCCGATATCGTTAAAGTCGGTATTGGCCCAGGTTCTGTTTGTACAACTCGCGTCAAAACAGGCGTCGGTTATCCGCAACTTTCTGCGGTAATCGAATGTGCCGATGCTGCGCACGGTCTGGGCGGAATGATCGTCAGCGATGGTGGCTGCACCACGCCGGGCGATGTGGCGAAAGCCTTTGGCGGCGGTGCCGATTTCGTCATGCTTGGCGGCATGCTGGCGGGCCACGAAGAGAGCGGCGGTCGCATCGTTGAGGAGAACGGCGAGAAATTTATGCTGTTCTACGGCATGAGCTCCGAGTCTGCGATGAAACGTCACGTTGGCGGCGTTGCGGAATATCGCGCAGCAGAAGGTAAAACCGTTAAGCTGCCGCTGCGAGGCCCGGTTGAAAATACCGCGCGAGATATTTTGGGCGGCCTGCGTTCAGCTTGTACATACGTTGGGGCTTCACGCCTGAAAGAGCTGACCAAGCGCACCACGTTTATTCGTGTGCAGGAACAAGAAAACCGCATCTTCAACAACCTGTAATCTCCCAACGCTGGCGTGGAGCAACACGCCAGCGTTATCCCATCCCACTCATCGCATCGCCTAAATGGAAAATTGGCAGATACATTGCCACCACCAGCGTACCAATAATTCCTCCCGTTATGATCAGCAACGCCGGTTCCAGTAAGGCTGCGAGGTTATCCGCCAGCGCCATTGTGTTTTCCCGATGATGATGGGCGAGGTTGTCTAACATGAGATCCAGAGAGCCGGATGCCTCTCCTGTTCTCACTAATTGCAAACAGAGCGGGCTAAACTCACCGGTATTTTTTAGCGCCAGCCAGATGGGTTGACCGTTACTGATATCGTGCTGGATTTGTGTCAGAAGTTGCACCCAGTACGGGCAGCGCATTGTTTCTCTGACGCTCTCTACGCCCTGTAAAAAAGTAATGCCTGCACTTTGTGTCAGCGCCAGAATCGTAAAGATCTGCGTGAGTTTTTGTCCCCGCATCAGTGAACCCATAATCGGGATGCGTAACAGCAATTTCTGCCGCACTATAAGCCAGGTCGGTCGGCGCATCAGCAACTTATTGGCTATCGCCAGCAGAAAGCCGAACAACACCAGCAGCCAGCTCCATTCGCCACTAAAGTCTGCCAGCGTCATGATCCCCTGCGTTAGTGCCGGTAGTGGGGTGTTGAAGGTCTTATAGATAGCGGCAAACTCCGGCAGAACAAAATGCAGCATTGCCACAACCACCATGATTGCCATCGCTAAAATGATGATGGGATAACGTAACGCTGATTTCACTTTGTCGGTCAACTGACGCTGGGCTTTTTGCTGACGCGCCAGTTCAAAGCAGCATTCATCCAGCTTACCGGTCAGTTCACCCGTGCGGATCATCGCCTGATAGAGCGGCGGAAATACCTCTGACCAGGGTAATAAGGCATTGGAAAAAGCAATGCCCTGTTCGAGATCGTGCGCCAGCGATTGCAGCAACGCTTGCCATTGCTTACTGGGATGCTGTTCCGCCAGCAGAGCCAGCCCTTCAGAAAGCGTTAACCCTGCTTTGAGTAGCGTCGCCAGTTGATGAATGACTTCCGCGCTTTTATCTCCTCGCCACTGCGCAGAATTGATGGCGATTCGCTTCAGGCTTAGTGGGGTAACCATCTGTTGCTGTAGTGCCATAAGCAGTAAAGTACGGCTCTCTGCCCATAGCATCCCATCTTGCGCATTGCCGTCGCCGGTTATGCCATGCCAGCGCCAGAGTTGCTTACTCGCCATGCGGCATCCCCAGTACGCGGATTAACTCTTCAAAGGTGGTTAAGCCTTGCTCTACGGCCAGGCAGCCGTTTTCAAAAAGCGTACGCATACCCGCCTGTCGTGCGTGCGTTTCCAGCGATTCAACGTCGGTATTAGCGGAAATAAGCTGACGAATGACCGGCGTTATGGGCAGAACTTCAAATAAGGCCGTACGACCATAAAAACCGTGGTAGCAATGTACACAACCGGGTGCCTGCCAGTGGGGCAGCGGCGATGGCCATACATTGTCTGGAATGTGGATGGGCTCCCCTTGCTGCCGGCGACAATGTGGGCAAAGTTTGCGTACCAGACGCTGGGCTATTACCAGCGTAAGCGCCGATGATAGCATCCAGCGGGCGACCCCCATTTGCTGTAAACGTACCAGCGTTTCGCAGGTGGAATTAGTGTGTAGGGTAGACAACACCAGGTGACCAGTTTGCGCCGCTTTAATAGCGATCTCTGCTGTTTCGCCATCGCGGATCTCTCCGATCATGATGACGTCAGGATCCTGGCGCAATAACGCACGCAAAACGCCCTGAAAGGTGAGTCCGGCACGCGGATGGATTTGCGTCTGGTTTAGTCCGGCTATGGGGATCTCAACTGGATCTTCGACGCTACAAATATTAATGTCAGCGGTATTCAGCTTTTGCAGGGCACTATAAAGCGTGACCGTTTTGCCGCTGCCGGTAGGGCCAGTTACCAGCACCAGTCCCTGTGGTTGTTGCAAGGCATGAGCAAAGTCCGCCAGTTGTAACGGCTGCATTCCAAGCGTGTTGACATCCAGTGCCTGACCCACCTGCTGTAACAACCTTAATACCACCTTTTCACCACCCCGACATGGTAAGGTCGCAATACGAAATGAGACGGCGTTTCCTGCCAGTTCGACAGTGAATTGCCCGTCCTGCGGCAGGCGATGTTCCGCAATATCCAGGTTTCCCAGCACTTTTAATCTGGCGGTTAATGCGACTCCGGCATCCGGTGAAACATCCGGTAAAGGATGCAATACGCCGTCGATACGCAAGCGGATGCGGTAGGCATTGTCCGCTGGTTCGATATGAATATCAGACGCGCGTTGTTCCAGCGCAGATTGTAACGTTCGAGTTAGCAACTCTGCTTTGGGCTGATGCTTCTCCTGAACAGCTACGGGCAATGTCTGTTGTGTGCGACTGGCGTGACCTTCCATTTGTTGGCGCGTCCAGCAGGTGATCTCAATACGTTTGGTGGTAGCGAAATGCAATGCGTCCAGTAGCTCATGCGAAGGTGCATCGACTACCGCAACATGAACCACCTCTTCGCTGGCATCCAGCAAGACTCCATGATAACGCAGACACAGGGCAGTGAGCTGTGGAATATTCATTGCCGCTCCTTAGTTGGCGTCATCAAACGGAAAACATCTTCACAGGCCTGCTGTAACGCACTGTCAGACTGAATACCGCAGGTACGCTGCCAGCCGGGTTTTGCGTTCGCGTTATGCCAGCCGGGCACCAAAGTGACGGGGTTTAACCCATTCAGGCTCTCTGGCCGGTTAAGCGTCCCCATTGCTTTGGTAATGCTCATGCCTGAAACGTAGCGGGTGGTGCTCGGCGATGGGATGCCGTTGCTGCTGGCGTTGCAGTTATCAATACCGCCGCGATCGATGCGCATGCCGCTCAATGGCGGTGCGGTAGAGAACAAAGTTTGCAGCATATCGGTCAACGCCGCTTTGCGCAGGTAGTTCTCGATAAGCCGGAATGCCGATGGCGCTGAGGATCACGATAATGCCGATGAACAACCATCAATTCGATGAGGGTGAAGCCTTTTTGTTTATCCATAATATCCTCCTTGTCTGAGTCTGACGCCACTGTGTTGGAGAAGTTTCAGAAAGAACGACGAGGAAAAAATGGTTTCAGGAATTCGGCATTCCGAATGAGTCATCCCGTTGCAGCGGTACATAACAAACGGGAAGCAGGCACAAAAAAATGTCCTCCAGAGGGGAGGGCGTGAGAGGAGATTCTTTTCGATTTTAGCGGAAACGCATCGAGAGGTCGAGAGCGCGAACATGCCTGGTGAGCGCCCCGACGGAGATAAAGTCGACGCCGGTTTCGGCGAACTCGCGCAGAGTGTTCGATGGTGACGTTACCAGAGAGTTTCCAGCTGTGCCTGACCGCGGGTTATTTTTACCGCTCTGGCCCTTGCTGGTGTCGAAGTTGTCGAGCATGATGATATGTCCGCGCCAGCTTTCAGTGCTTCTTCCAGCTCTTTCAGACTCTTCAACTCCACTTCCACCGGCACATCTGGATGCAGCCAGAAGGCTTTTTCCACACCGCCTGACGTACGGAGCCAGGCGATAATGTGGTTTTCTTTAATCAGGAAAGCGTCAGAAAGCCCCAGGCGGTGGTTTGCGCCGCCGCCGCACAGCACGGCATATTTCAGCGCGGTGCGCAGGCCTGGTAGCGTTTTACGGGTGTCCAGCAACTGGGTATGTGTGCCTTTCCAGCAGATTGACATATTTGCGCACTTCGCTGGCAACGCCGGAGAGGGTTTGCACAAAATTCAATGCGGTACGTTCACCGGTTAACAGCACGCGGGATGGGCCCAGAATTTGAACCAGCGGCTGGTCAGCGGTAACAGCATCGCCGTCAGCGACGTGCCAGGTGAGGGTGACATCATCACCGGCCAGTTGAATAAAGCTTCTTCAGACCCAACGTTTACCGCAAAACGCACATATTCGCGGGTGATCACCACCGCATGCGAGTGGCTGTTTTCTGGCAAGAGTTGTGCGGATAGGATGATTATGAGCATGGACTTTCGCCGCCGGGATCTATCCCGCAGCGCCTGGGCGACAGCGTTGGGGATATCGAGGTTGATACATTATAGCAGCGCGTCACGTCGATGGTCTGGGTTATAGCGGCGAGGCGGCATGATGAGCTCCAAAATGGTAACGATGCGAAAGATTGAAACATGCTACTCTGAAAACAGCTCTTACGCATAACCACTCATAAGGAGATCCCTAATGCCGTTTGACCGGCGATCTTTTAGGCGGTCTGGCCCGTGGTTATGTTAGTTTACCTCTGCCGCGTACCTATGTATGTGCCTGAGGATCATCTCCTTTTCTGACGTGATGAAACTGAAATGACTTTAGTATAGATAAGGGCTGGCTGGTTGGCATTAGGGCAGGCGTGTGCCATCACCTCATTATGATTGCCGCCGGAGAATGAAACCCCTTCACTGCTCGTTGTGTAGCTGATCTTTCGTCTGCCGCCGGGTCAGTTTGGCGGTCCGTCGATATAACGCGCTGTTTACCGGTACGCTGGATCCTGATGCCGACCCTTTCTTTGCTGAGATTGTCCATCTGCGTGTTTCCGCCCACTGCTTGATTCGCCGCGACGGTGAGATAGTTCATTAGTGCCTTTTGATAAACGCGCCTGGCATGCGGGCGTGTCAGCTATCAAGGGCGTGAGCGCTTGCAATGATTTCTCCATTGGTATTGAGCTGGAAGGCACCGATACGCTGGCCTATACCGATGCGCAGTATCAGCAACTGGCGGCACTAAGCTCCCAGCTGTTTAATGAGCGAATACCCGGCGATTGCTGACAACATGACCGGTCACTGTGATATCGCGCCCGTGCACAAAACCAATCCCAGCCAGCTTTTGACTGGGCCCGTTTTAGTGCGCTGGTCAGCAAGGAGACAACATGACGCTATTTACAACCTTACTGGTGTTAATTTTCGAGCGCCTGTTTAAGTTGGGCGAGCACTGGCAGCTTGATCATCGTCTTGAAGCGTTCTTTCGGCGGGTGAAACATTTTTCTCTCGGGCGCACGTTAGGCATGACCATTATTGCGATGGGCGTGACTTTTTTACTGTTACGCGCATTGCAGGGAGTATTGTTCAACGTTCCCACGCTACTGGTGTGGCTGCTGATTGGTTTGCTGTGTATTGGCGCAGGTAAAGTTCGTCTTCATTATCATGCTTATCTGACAGCTGCTTCACGTAATGATAGCCATGCCCGTGCCACGATGGCTGGCGAACTCACCATGATTCACGGCGTCCCGGCAGGCTGCGACGAACGTGAGTATTTGCGTGAGCTGCAAAATGCATTGCTGTGGATTAACTTTCGTTTTTATCTTGCACCGCTGTTCTGGCTGATTGTGGGGGGAACCTGGGGACCCGTTACGCTGATGGGGTATGCGTTTTTGCGTGCATGGCAATACTGGCTGGCGCGATATCAGACGCCGCATCATCGTTTACAGTCCGGCATTGATGCCGTGCTTCATGTACTGGATTGGGTGCCGGTTCGTCTTGCGGGTGTGGTATATGCCTTGATCGGTCATGGTGAGAAAGCGTTACCGGCCTGGTTTGCTTCGCTGGGTGATTTCCATACTTCGCAGTATCAGGTGTTAACGCGTCTGGCGCAGTTCTCTCTGGCGCGTGAACCGCATGTCGATAAGGTGGAGACGCCGAAGGCAGCGGTTTCAATGGCGAAGAAAACCTCGTTCGTGGTCGTGGTGGTGATTGCACTACTGACGATTTACGGGGCGTTGGTGTAAAGATTATTGCCCTCACCCTGTACGGGTGAGGGCGTAGAGAGATTAGTGCGCTTTCACGGTTTTCACGTTTTTCTGTTTAAACATGTAACCGATGCCGAGGATAGGACGATCTCCATACCGGAATCAGCCATACGGAGATGGCCATGCCCGGAGTCATCACCATGATGACCAGCACTGCGGCCATGAACACCAGGCAAATCCAGTTACCCAGCGGATCAACAGCACCGGGAAGCGAGTCGTCACCCCTTGCTGCTGCTTCGCTTTGCGGAATTTCATATGTGCCAGGCTAATCATTCCCCATTAATCACCAGCGCGGAGACCACCAGTGCCATCAGCAGGCCAAACGCGGATTCCGGCGCCAGGTCGTTGATCAACACGCACAGTGCGGTAACAAAGGCTGAACCAGAATGGTATTCACCGGCACACCGCGTTTATCGACGTTCAATAACGCTTTCGGGGCATTGCCCTGTGCAAGGCCGAACAGCATACGGCTGTTGCAGTATACGCAGCTGTTGTAAACGGACAGCGCGGCGGTCAACACCACGATATTCAGAGCATTAGCCACAAAAGAGTCGCCCAGCTCGTGGAAGATCAATACGAATGGACTGACATCAGCGGTCACACGGGTCCACGGCATCAGGGAGAGCAGTACGGCCAGTGAGCCCACATAGAAAATCAGGATACGGTAGATAACCTGGTTGGTCGCTTTCGGAATGCTCTGCTCAGGATTATCCGCTTCTGCCGCAGTGATCCCGACCAGCTCAAGGCCGCCGAAGGAGAACATGATGATAGCCATCATCATGACCAGCCCGGTCCAGCCATGCGGCAAGAAGCCGGGCTGTCCCACAGGTTACGCACGGTAGCCTGCGGACCGGGGGTATCGCTGAACAGCAGCCATGCGCCAAACAGAATCATCGCGATAACGGCGATAACTTTGATAATGGCAAACCAGAATTCCATCTCGCCGAACACTTTTACGTTGGTCAGGTTGATGGCGTTAATGGCGATAAAGAAGACGGCTGCCGATGCCCAGGTTGGGATCTCAGGCCACCAGAACTGGATGTATTTACCGACCGCAGTAAGCTCAGCCATGGCAACCAGAACGTACAGTACCCAGTAGTTCCAGCCGGAAGCGAAGCCGGCACAGTTGCCCCAGTATTTATAAGCGAAGTGGCTAAAGGGGCCTGCTACTGGCTCTTCAACTACCATTTCGCCCAACTGGCGCATAATCATAAAGGCGATAAAACCGGCGATAGCGTAGCCGAGAATAATCCCCGGACCTGCCGACTGAATAACGGAAGCGCTGCCGAGAAACAGGCCTGTGCCGATAGCGCCGCCCAGAGCGATCAGCTGTATATGGCGGTTCTTAAGGCCGCGCTTAAGCTGGGAGCCTTGCTGTTGACCTTCCATTGTGAAACCTCGTGTGTGGTTATTATTGTGACGCTGTTTGCGTATGTACTTAAGAAATTCCGCTTTCTGTATTGTTTTGTTTACGAAAGGCGTTTTTTCTTAAAAAGAGGTAAGAGCTCTTTCGTCTCATCAGCAGAATAGTGGTAAGCGCGAAGCGAATGCACCTGCTTTATGAAGGGATGAAAACAGGTTGGATAAAAAGCCAGCAGCTGTCACGCGCAGGCATGCAAATGCCGCATTGAATTAACATTGCATATTAAGTCGAATTAATTGAATTTAAATTCATTTCTTAGCGGTATTGAAACGCTTCAGTTTGCTTAATTTTGTTTTTTTATTTTGGTTAATTGTACTTCTTTATAGGTAAACCTGTTTTTTTTTGTGCAAGGTTACAATTCTGAAACATCATTTCTGTATATTGTTAAAAAGTGCCGGGTTTACTGATTTGAATCAAAACCTGTATGGACAGAAGGTGAATACTTTGTTACTTTAGCGTCAAGAACATGAAATTGGTAAGACCAATTGACTTCGGGCAAATGGCTTAAGACAGGAAATCATGGCCTACAGCAAAATTCGCCAACCAAAACTCTCCGATGTGATTGAGCAGCAGTTGGAGTTTTTAATTCTTGAGGGGACTTTACGCCCCGGGGAAAAACTCCCACCGGAACGCGAGCTGGCAAAACAGTTCGACGTCTCCCGTCCCTCCTTACGCGAGGCGATTCAACGTCTCGAAGCGAAGGGGTTACTGCTGCGTCGTCAGGGTGGTGGCACTTTTGTTCAGAGCAGCCTGTGGCAGAGTTTTAGCGACCCACTGGTAGAACTGCTCTCCGACCATCCTGAATCCCAGTTTGACCTGCTTGAAACGCGCCATGCGCTGGAAGGTATTGCGGCCTATTACGCTGCATTACGTAGCACGGATGAAGACAAAACGCGTATCCGTGAACTCCACCATGCCATTGAGCTTGCTCAACAGTCCGGCGACCTTGACGGTGAATCTGATGCGGTACTCCAGTATCAAATTGCTGTCACTGAAGCGGCACATAATGTCGTGCTGCTCCATTTGCTGAGATGTATGGAGCCGATGCTGGCGCAAAATGTTCGGCAAAACTTTGAATTGTTGTACGCGCGTCGCGAGATGCTGCCGCTGGTTAGCGGTCATCGTACCCGTATTTTTGAAGCGATTATCGCCGGAAAACCGGAAGAGGCACGCGAAGCGTCCCACCGTCACCTGGCGTTTATCGAAGATATTCTCCTGGACAGAAGTCGTGAGGAAAGCCGTCGTGAACGCTCCTTACGCCGCCTGGAGCAACGAAAGAATTAGTGATTTTTCTGGTAGAAATTTAACCAGAAGATGTTGTAAATCAAGCGCTATTTAACGCGCGGCAACTAAACGCAGAACCTGTCTTATTGTGCTCTTGAGTGAGAACACAAGGGGACAGGTTCCAGATAACTAAACGTATTAGATAGATAAGGAATACCCCATGTCAGAACGTTTAAAGAAATGACGGTGATCCGATCGAAACTCGCGACTGGCTACAGGCGATCGAATCGGTCATCCGTGAAGAAGGTGTTGAGCGTGCTCAGTATCTGGTCGACCAACTGCTTTCTGAAGCCCGCAAAGGCGGCGTTCAGGTAGCTGCTGGTGCAGGGGCGAGCGTTTACGCCAACACTATTGCCGTTGAAGATGAACCGGAATACCCGGGCAATCTGGAGCTGGAACGCCGTATTCGTTCTGCTATCCGCTGGAATGCCATCATGACCGTGCTCGTGCGTTGTAAAAAGATCTCGAGCTGGGCGGCCACATGGCTTCCTTCCAGTCTTCCGCTACTTTCTATGAAGTGTGCTTTAACCACTTCTTCCGCGCCCGCAACGAGCAGGATGGCGGCGACCTGGTGTACTTCCAGGGCCACATCTCCCCGGGGGTGTACGCACGTGCCTTCCTGGAAGGCCGCCTGAACCGAGACCAGATGAACAACTTCCGTCAGGAGGTTCACGGTAAAGGTCTGTGTTCTTCCCGCACCCGAAAAGTCTGATGCCAACCTTCTGGCAGTTCCCGACCGTATCTATGGCCCCTGGTCCAATGGGTGCGATTTATCAGGCTAAATTCCTGAAATACCTGGAACACCGCGGTCTGAAAGACACCTCTAAACAAACCGTTTATGCCTTCCTGGGCGACGGCGAGATGGATGAGCCAGAATCTAAAGGTGCGATCACCATCGCTACCCGTGAAAAACTGGACAACCTGGTCTTAGTTATCAACTGTAACCTGCAGCGTCTGGATGGCCCAGTCACCGGTAACGGCAAGATCATTAACGAACTGGAAGGCATTTTCGCAGGTGCGGGCTGGAACGTTATCCAGGTTATCTGGGGCGGTCGTTTGGATGAGCTGCTGCGTAAAGACACCAGCGGTAAACTGATCCAGCTGATGAACGAAACCGTTGACGGCGACTACCAGACCTTCAAATCCAAAGATGGCGCATACGTTCGTGAGCACTTCTTCGGTAAATATCCAGAAACCGCAGCGCTGGTTGCTGACTGGAGCGACGAGAAGATCTGGGCCTGAACCGTGGTGGTCACGATCCTAAGAAAGTCTTCGCTGCACTGAAAAAACGCAGGAAACTACCGGTAAAGCGACCGTAATCCTTGCTCATACCATCAAAGGTTATGGCATGGGTGCTGCCGCTGAAGGTAAAAACATCGCTCACCAGGTTAAGAAAATGAACATGGACGGCGTACGCTACGTCCGCGATCGTTTCAACGTGCCGGTTGCCGATGCTGATATCGAAAAACTGCCATACGTAACCTTCCCAAAAGGTGCGAAAGGCGCACCTATCTGCACGCACAGCGTCAGAAACTGCACGGTTATCTGCCAAGCCGTCACCTAACTTCGATGAGAAGCTGGAGCTGCCAACGCTGGAAGATTTCGGCCCGCTGCTGGAAGAGCAGAACAAAGAAATTTCTACCACCATCGCGTTTGTTCGTGCCCTGAACGTGATGCTGAAGAACAAGTCCATCAAAGACCGTCTGGTGCCAATCATCGCCGATGAAGCGCGTACCTTTGGTATGGAAGGCCTGTTCCGTCAGATCGGTATTTACAGCCCGAACGGCCAGCAGTACACCCCGCAGGACCGTGAGCAGGTTGCTTACTACGAAAACGAAAAAGGTCAGATCCTGCAGGAAGGTATCAACGAACTGGGTGCCGGCGCATCCTGGCTGGCTGCTGCGACTTCTTACAGCACCAACAACCTGCCGATGATCCCGTTCTACATCTACTACTCCATGTTCGGGTTCCAGCGTATCGGCGACCTGTGCTGGCAGGCTGGCGACCAACAGGCTCGAGGCTTCCTGGTAGGTGGTACTTCCGGTCGTACTCGCTTAACGGTGAAGGTCTGCAGCACGAAGATCGTCACGCCCAGCGTCGTCTGACTATCCCGAACTGTATCTCTTACGATCCGTCTTACGCGTACGAAGTTGCGGTCATCATGCATGATGGTCTGGAGCGTATGTACGGTGAAGCGCAAGAGAACGTTTACTACTACATCACTACGCTGAACGAAAACTACCACATGCCGGCGATGCCAGCAGGTGCCGAGGAAGGTATCCGTAAAGGTATCTACAAACTCGAAACCGTTGCAGGTAGCAAGGTAAAGTTCAGCTGCTGGGCTCCGGTTCTATCCTGCGTCACGTCCGTGAAGCAGCGCAAATCCTGGCGAACGACTACGGCGTAGGGTTCTGACGTTTACTCCGTCACCTCCTTCACCGAACTGGCACGTGATGGTCAGGACTGTGAGCGCTGGAACATGCTGCACCCAATGGAAACTCCGCGCGTTCCGTACATCGCTCAGGTGATGAACGACGCTCCGGCAGTGGCATCCACCGACTATATGAAACTGTTTGCTGAGCAGGTTCGTACTTATGTACCGGCTGATGATTACCGCGTACTGGGTACCGACGGCTTTGGCCGCTCTGACAGCCGTGAAAACCTGCGTCACCACTTCGAAGTTGATGCTTCCTACGTGGTTGTAGCGGCACTGGGCGAACTGGCTAAACGTGGCGAAATCGATAAGAAAGTGGTTGCGGAAGCCATCACTAAATTCAATATCGATGCAGAAAAAGTTAACCCGCGTCTGGCGTAAGAAGGTAAAGAAACAATGGCTATCGAAATCAATGTCCCGGACATCGGGGCTGATGAAGTTGAAATCGCCGATGGCACCGGTAAAAGTAGGCGACAAAGTTGAAGCTGAACAGTCGCTGATCACCGTAGAAGGCGACAAAGCCTCTATGGAAGTTCCGTCTCCTCAGGCTGGTGTTGTTAAAGAGATCAAAGTCTCTGTCGGCGACAAAACTGAGACCGGCAAACTGATCATGATTTTCGATTCCGCCGACGGTGCAGCAGCTGCTGCACCTGCCAAGGCGAGAAAGAAGCGGCTCCGGCAGCAGCACCTGCTGCGGCAGCGGCAAAAGACGTACACGTACCTGACATCGGCGGCGACGAAGTTGAAGTTACCGAAATCATGGTCAAAGTGGGCGACACCGTTGCAGCAGACATTCTCTGATCACCGTTGAAGGCGACAAAGCTTCAATGGAAGTTCCTTCGCCATTCGCGGGTACCGTTAAAGAGATCAAAATCAACACCGGTGACAAAGTGTCGACGGGTTCCCTGATTATGGTCTTCGAAGTGGCAGGCGCCGCAGGCGCTGCGGCTGGGCGGCTCTCAGGCTGCGGCTCCAGCAGCAGCGGCGGCTCCGGCGGCTTCCGGTTCTAAAGAAGTGAACGTACCGGACATCGGCGGTGATGAAGTTGAAGTCACTGAAGTGATGGTGAAAGTCGGTGATAAAATTGCCGCTGAACAGTCACTGATCACCGTTGAAGGCGACAAAGCCTCCATGGAAGTTCCGGCGCCGTTTGCTGGCACCGTGAAGAGATCAAAATCAGCACCGGCGACAAAGTGTCTACCGGCTCCCTGATTATGATCTTCGAAGTGGAAGGCGCAGCACCTGCAGCCGCTCCGGCACAAGCAGCAGCACCGGCTCCGGCCGCAGCACCTGCCACCGCGGCACCTGCTCCAGCAGCCGCAGCCGGTAAGTCTGATTTCGCTGAAAACGATGCTTACGTTCACGCGACTCCGCTGATTCGTCGCCTGGCGCGCGAATTCGGTGTCAACCTGGCGAAAGTGAAGGGCACTGGCCGTAAAGGTCGTATCCTGCGTGAAAACGTGCAGTCTTACGTGAAAGACGCTATCAAGCGTGCTGGTCTGCTCCGGCAGCCGCCGCTGGCGGTGGTATCCCGGGCATGCTGCCTGGCCGAAAGTTGACTTCAGCAAGTTTGGTGAAATCGAAGAAGTGGAACTGGGTCGTATCCAGAAAATCTCTGGTGCTAACCTGGACCGTAACTGGGTGATGATCCCGCACGTTACTCACTTCGACAAAACCGATATCACCGATCTGGAAGCGTTCCGTAAACAGCAGAACGCCGAAGCTGAGAAACGTAAACTGGACGTGAATTCCCCCCAGTGGTCTTCATCATGAAAGCGGTTGCCGCGGCTCTCGAGCAGATGCCACGCTTCAACAGCTCTCTGTCCGAAGATGGTCAGAAGCTGACGCTGAAGAAATACATCAACATCGGTGTTGCGGTTGATACGCCAAATGGTCTGGTTGTTCCAGTCTTCAAAGACGTGAACAAGAAGAGCATTACCGAGCTGTCCGTGAACTGACGGTGATCTCTAAGAAAGCGCGTGACGGTAAGCTGACCGCTGGCGAAATGCAGGGCGGTTGCTTCACCATCTCCAGCATCGGCGGCCTGGGTACAACCCACTTCGCGCCGATTGTAACGCGCCGGAAGTGGCGATCCTCGGTGTCTCCAAGTCTGCTATGGAGCCAGTGTGGAACGGTAAAGAGTTTATGCCGCGTCTGATGATGCCGATTTCTCTTTCCTTCGACCACCGTGTGATTGACGGTGCGGATGGTGCACGCTTTATCACCATCATTAACAACACGCTGTCCGACATTCGCCGCCTGGTGATGTAATGAAAAAGCCGGCCTGACGGCCGGCTTTTTTCTGATAACCTGGGCTGTTTTGGGGTTATCAGCAAAGGACAAAATCGTTTGCCGTTTGTTGTTTAAAAATTGTTAACAATTTTGTAAAATACACGCGGATAGAACGTCCCGGTGGTGGAGCGTAAAAACATAACATGGGCGTAAAAACTACGAGTCAGCCCGCGGATATAAATGATAGAGGTCATGATGAGCACTGAAATTAAAACTCAGGTCGTGGTACTTGGGGCGGGCCCGGCAGGTTACTCTGCTGCCTTCCGTTGCGCAGATTTAGGTCTGGAGACCATAATCGTAGAACGTTACAGCACCCTGGGCGGTGTTTGTCTGAACGTCGGCTGTATCCCTTCTAAAGCGCTGCTGCACGTAGCAAAAGTTATCGAAGAAGCCAAAGCGCTGGCTGAGCACGGTATCGTCTTCGGCGAGCCGAAAACCGATATCGACAAAATTCGTACCTGGAAAGAGAAAGTTATCACTCAACTGACCGGCGGTCTGGCTGGTATGGCTAAAGGCCGTAAAGTGAAAGTGGTAAACGGTCTGGGTAGATTCACCGGAGCAAACACTCTGGAAGTGGAAGGCGAAAACGGCAAAACCGTGATCAACTTCGACAATGCCATCATCGCGGCGGCTCTCGTCCGATTGAACTGCCATTTATTCCGCACGAAGATCCACGCGTATGGGATTCCACCGACGCTCTGGAACTGAAAGAATTACCTAAGCGCCTGCTGGTTATGGGCGGTGGTATCATCGGTCTGGAAATGGGTACCGTATACCACGCGCTGGGTTCAGAGATTGACGTGGTTGAAATGTTTCGACCAGGTTATCCCGGCTGCCGATAAAGACATCGTTAAAGTCTTCACCAAGCGCATCAGCAAGAAGTTCAACCTGATGCTGGAAACCAAAGTGACCGCCGTTGAAGCAAAAGAAGAACGGTATCTACGTTTCCATGGAAGGCAAAAAAGCGCCTGCTGAAGCACAGCGTTACGACGCAGTTCTGGTAGCAATCGGTCGTGTGCCGAACGGTAAAAACCTCGACGCTGGCAAAGCTGGCGTGGAAGTTGACGACCGTGGCTTCATCCACGTCGACAAACAGCTGCGTACCAACGTACCGCACATCTTTGCTATCGGCGATATCGTCGGTCAACCGATGCTGGCACACAAAGGTGTTCACGAAGGTCACGTTGCCGCTGAAGTTATCGCCGGTAAGAAACACTACTTCGATCCGAAAGTTATCCCGTCCATCGCCTATACCGAACCAGAAGTTGCATGGGTGGGTCTGACTGAGAAAGAAGCGAAAGAGAAAGGCATCAGCTATGAAACCGCCACCTTCCCGTGGGCTGCTTCTGGTCGTGCTATCGCTTCCGACTGCGCAGACGGTATGACCAAGCTGATTTTCGACAAAGAATCTCACCGTGTGATCGGTGGTGCGATTGTCGGTACTAACGGCGGCGAGCTGCTGGGTGAAATCGGCCTGGCAATCGAAATGGGTTGTGATGCTGAAGACATCGCACTGACCATCCACGCGCACCCGACTCTGCACGAGTCTGTGGGCCTGGCGGCAGAAGTGTTCGAAGGTAGCATTACCGACCTGCCGAACCCGAAAGCGAAGAAGAAGTAATTTTTCGTTTGCCGGAACATCCGGCAATTAAAAAAGCGGCTAACCACGCCGCTTTTTTTACGTCTGCAATTTACCTTTCCAGTCTTCTTGCTCCACGTTCAGAGAGACGTTCGCATACTGCTGACCGTTGCTCGTTATTCAGCCTGACAGTATGGTTACTGTCGTTTAGACGTTGTGGGCGGCTCTCCTGAACTTTCTCCCGAAAAACCTGACGTTGTTCAGGTGATGCCGATTGAACACGCTGGCGGGCGTTATCACGTTGCTGTTGATTCAGTGGGCGCTGCTGTACTTTTTCCTTAAACACCTGGCGCTGCTCTGGTGATGCGGACTGAATACGCTCACGCGCTGCGTCTCTTCGCTGCTGGTTCTGCGGGTTAGTCTGCATTTTCTCGCGAACCGCCTGGCGCTGCTCAGGCGAGGCGGACTGAATGCGCTCACGCGCTGCCTCTCTTCGCTGCTGGATCTTCGGGTTAGTCTGCATTCTCTCGCGAACTGCCTGGCGCTGCTCAGGCGAGGCGGACTGATAACGCTGACGAGCGGCGTCCTTTTGTTGCTGGGTCAGTGGTTGGCGACGGCTGAAGTCGTGGAAGTCGTCATAGCTCCCATAGTGTTCAGCTTCATTAAACCGCTGTGCCGCTGCCTGACGTTGGGTATCTCGTGTAATGACTGGTGCGGCGTGTGTTCGTTGCTGAAACTGATTTGCTGCCGCCTGACGCTGGCTGTCGCGCGTTGGGGCAGGTAATTGCGTGGCGCTCATTCCGCCGTTGACATCGGTTTGATGAAACCGCTTTGCCATATCCTGATCATGATAGGGCACACCATTACGGTAGTTTGGATTGTGCCGCCATGCCATATTCTTATCAGTAAGATGCTCACCGGTGATACGGTTGAAATTGTTGACGTCGATATTGATGTTGTCGCCGTTGTGTTGCCAGCCATTACCGTCACGATGACCGCCATCGTGGTGATGATAATCATCATTGTCATGATGATGATGGTCATGATCGTCGTCGTCCCAGTCGATGCTGCTGAATAGTGCGTACGTGGTAGCAACGCCCATGCTATAGCCGAATCCGCGTACAAAGCTGTCAACAAACGGTTCTCCGGCTGGTGGTGGCAGATAAACCGGCGGATACGCAGTATTGGCCCAGTTCCCGTAAACCACGGTTGGGTTGTAGTTGGGAATATAGACCACATCAGGATTGGCGGGCTCAATGGAAATGACGGTTGTTGCCGGCTCTGTAATGACGGGGTTGGCAGTTAAAACTGTATTGGATGGTATGACGGGTGCCGTGACTGTCTGTTTTACCGGTACAGCTTTCTTCGTTGTGGTAATAACTTTCTGTTCGGTTGATGACTTCAGCGAGCCGGTTTGTTGCGCCAGTTGCCGCAATCGCTGTACCGAGTCCATCACGTCCTGCGGCTGGGCCAGAAAAGCATCGCCCAGGTTTTGCACCCATTGCGGGTTTTCGCCCATCAATGCCATCAATTGTGGAAAGGCCACCAGTGATTTAACGCTGGCGTCCCACGGCTGGTCAGATACCGCCTGAATAGCAGCATCGCCTTGTTTAAGTGGATTATCGTGCGACCATTGCACTGCTTGAGCAACGTTTGTCGGATAGGTTGATGCCATCAGCACCTGCGAAAGTAGGGCGTCGGGATACAGCGCGACGGGCGCGACCCATTGATCTATTTGTGCAGTGCTGAATGCGGATTTGACGACGGCGGGTGTTACGGGAGGTGCGGAAACCGTTGCAGGAAACGTAACCGCGGCAGCGTCAGACACAGCCAGTTGTGTCGATTGCGGTTCCACAGGCGCTTCCACTGTGCGGCTTTTTATATATAGCCCGGTAGAGGCGGCACAAAGCCCGGCACTGCAAATTAGCGCCAGCACATGGGGTTTAAACGGCAAAGTCATTTTCATAATTCGGATCTCAAGGAAATCGCAATGGTCGGCGAACTGCCACCCGCAGGTGCTGTGAATCCGAGTATAAAGAGGCGGTAGTTTAAATTTTGACTAATCTTGGGATTCGTTGAGAAAGGTGATTATCACCATGCGAATTAACGAAGTTTTTACGGAGGGAAACAATCTCTAGACCATCCTTAACGATTCAGCAAGTATTTAATGTTGCTTTTTTGTAAACGGATTAACACCCTCTGGAAATCCTGCTATGCTGGCCCACGCGGTACCGGGCTTTTACCCTACAAACTGCTGTCTCACAGGAGCGTGAGAGATCGCCGACCGCATATGACAATGAGAGCGAGGAGATACCGTCGTGCTAAAAGAATACCGTGAGCACGTAGCTGAGCGTGCCGCCGAAGGGATTGTTGCCAAACCCTTAGATGCAACCCAAATGGCCGGCTTGGTTGAGCTGCTAAAGATCCGCCTGTTGGCGAAGAAGAATTCCTGTTAGACCTGTTAATTAATCGTGTACCGCCAGGCGTTGATGAAGCCGCCTATGTTAAAGCGGGCTTCCTCGCAGCCGTTGCGAAAGGCGAAGCGACCTCTCCGCTGGTTACCCCTGAAAAAGCCGTTGAATTGTTAGGCACCATGCAGGGTGGCTACAACATCCATCCGCTGATCGACGCTCTGGACGATGCCAAACTGGCTCCTATCGCGGCGACCGCGCTGTCCAGTTTCTGCTGATGTTTGATAACTTCTACGATGTAGAAGAGAAAGCCAAAGCGGGCAACGCCTACGCGAAACAGGTTATCCAGTCCTGGGCTGACGCCGAATGGTTCCTGAATCGTCCTCAGCTGGCTGACAAAATCACCGTTACCGTCTTTAAAGTCACCGGCGAAACGAACACCGATGACCTGTCTCCTGCGCCGGATGCGTGGTCTCGTCCAGATATTCCACTGCACGCGCTGGCGATGCTGAAAAACGCCCGCGAAGGTATTGATCCGGATCAGCCGGGTGCCGTTGGCCCGATCGAACAGATCGAAGCGCTGCAGCAAAAAGGTTTCCCGCTGGCCTACGTTGGCGACGTTGTGGGTACCGGTTCTTCACGTAAATCCGCGACTAACTCCGTGTTGTGGTTTATGGGCGATGACATTCCGCACGTGCCTAACAAGCGCGGCGGCGGCCTGTGCCTCGGCGGTAAAATTGCGCCAATCTTCTTCAACACCATGGAAGATGCGGGCGCGCTGCCAATCGAAGTTGATGTGAACAAGCTGAACATGGGCGACGTGATTGACGTTTACCCATTCAAAGGTGAAGTGCGTAATCACGAAACCAATGAACTGCTGGCAAACTTCGAACTGAAAACCGACGTACTGATCGACGAAGTTCGCGCCGGTGGCCGTATTCCGCTGATCATCGGTCGCGGCCTGACCACCAAAGCGCGCGAATCGCGGGGTCTGCCGCACAGCGACGTATTCCGTCAAGCGAAAGACGTGGCGGAAAGCAACCGCGGCTTCTCTCTGGCACAGAAAATGGTTGGCCGTGCCTGCGGCGTTACCGGTATTCGCCTGGCGCATACTGTGAGCCAAAATGACCTCCGTGGGTTCTCAGGACACCACCGGTCCAATGACCCGTGATGAATTGAAAGACCTGGCGTGCCTGGGCTTCTCTGCGGATCTGGTGATGCAGTCCTTCTGTCATACCGCGGCGTATCCGAAGCCGGTTGACGTGACTACCCACCACACGCTGCCTGACTTCATTATGAACCGTGGCGGTGTGTCGCTGCGTCCGGGCGATGGCGTTATCCACTCCTGGCTGAACCGCATGCTGCTGCCAGATACCGAGGTACCGGCGGTCATTCCCACACCCGTTTCCCAATCGGTATCTCCTTCCCGGCGGGGTCGGGTCTGGTAGCGTTTGCTGCTGCGACCGGCGTGATGCCGCTGGATATGCCGGAATCTGTTCTCGTACGCTTCAAAGGTAAAATGCAGCCGGGTATCACCTTGCGCGATCTGGTTCACGCCATTCCGCTGTACGCGATTCGTCAGGCTGCTGACCGTTGAGAAGAAAGGTAAGAAAACATCTTCTCTGGCCGCATCCTGGAAATCGAAGGTCTGCCAGATCTGAAAGTGGAGCAGGCGTTTGAACTGACCGATGCTTCCGCTGAGCGTTCTGCTGCGGGCTGTACCATCAAGCTGAACCAGGCACCGATTATTGAGTACCTGACTTCCAACATCGTGCTGCTGAAGTGGATGATTGCAGAAGGCTACGGCGACCGTCGTACTCTGGAACGTGGTGTACAGGGCATGGAAAAATGGCTGGCGGATCCGCCAACTGCTGGAAGCCGATGCTGACGCAGAGTATGCGGCGGTGATCGACATCGATCTGGCCGATATGAAAGAGCCAATTCTGTGTGCACCGAACGATCCTGACGATGCCCGTTTGCTGTCTGACGTGCAGGGTGAGAAGATCGACGAAGTGTTCATCGGTTCTTGTATGCCCAATATCGGCCACTTCCGCGCGGCGGGTAAACTGCTGGATGCGCATAAAGGCCAACTGCCAACACGTCTGTGGGTGGCTTCGCCAACCCGTATGGATGCGGCGCAGCTCACGGAAGAAGGCTACTACAGCGTGTTTGGTAAGAGCGGCGCGCGTATTGAAATTCCTGGCTGTTCCCTGTGTATGGGTAACCAGGCGCGCGTAGCTGACGGTGCCACGGTGGTTTCGACCTCTACCCGTAACTTCCCGAACCGCTTAGGTACCGGCGTTAGCGTCTTCCTGGCTTCGGCTGAGCTGGCGGCAGTGGCGGCACTTATCGGTAAACTGCCGACGCCGGATGAGTATCAGACCTACGTTGCGCAGGTCGATAAGACGGCGGTTGATACCTACCGTTATCTGAACTTTGACCAGCTGGCTCAGTACACTGAGAAAGCCGATGGTGTGATTTTCCAGACCGCGGTTTAAAAAGTCAGCGCACGCGCTGCGCATAAACGACACAATGCCCGGTGAATGAGATTCCCGGGCATTTTTTTATTTCTAAACCATCGCCGTTCCGCTGTTTTTCTCCGGTAAGGCTGCGATAATTACATCAATGGCGCAATGCGATTTCGGTGCATTGCCGGGAGCAGAGGAACACACTATGGATTACGAATTTCTGCGCGATATTACCGGAGTGGTAAAGGTGCGTATGTCCATGGGGCATGAAGTGGTCGGGCACTGGTTTAATGAAGAGGTGAAAGAAAACCTGGCCTTGCTTGATGAAGTGGAACAAGCAGCGCACGCACTGAAAGGTAGCGAACGGTCCTGGCAACGGGCAGGGCATGAATACACCCTGTGGATGGACGGTGAAGAGGTGATGGTTCGCGCCAATCAACTGGAATTCGCTGGCGATGAAATGGAAGAGGGGATGAACTACTACGACGAAGAAAGCCTGTCGCTATGCGGCGTTGAGGATTTTCTGCAGGTCGTGGCGGCTTACCGCAATTTCGTGCAGCAGAAGTAAATAAATCTGGCGGAGCCTGGGAGCTCCGCCAGAGCCGTTAAACAGCTGGCATATTGCGCCCGTAATAAATCTCGCGCATTTCTTTCCACAGCGCAGCGGTAATTTCCTGGCGCTCGCTGTCGGTTAAGTCTTCCGGTTTGGTGTGGAACATGTAGTGCTTAAGGTCGAACTCTTTAAGCAACATCTTGGTATGGAAGATATTTTCCTGATAGACGTTCACATCCACCATGTCATACAGCGCCTTCATATCGTCAGACATAAAGTTCTGAATCGAATTAATCTCATGGTCGATAAAGTGCTTCATACCGTTAATGTCGCGGGTAAAACCGCGCACGCGATAATCAATGGTTACGATATCGGACTCAAGCTGGTGGATCAGGTAATTCAGCGCCTTCAGCGGAGAAATCACGCCGCAGGTAGAGACTTCAATATCGGCGCGGAAGGTACATAAACCGCCTTCAGGATGACTTTCCGGGTAGGTATGTACGCAAATATGACTTTTATCAAGATGGGCAACGACCGTTTCTGGCAGTGGGCCGGGGTGTTCTGTTTTGTCGATGAGTTTCGGGTCAACCGGTTCTTCACTCACCAGAATAGTGACGCTGGCACCCTGTGGTTCGTAATCCTGGCGGGCGATGTTAAGAATATTAGCCCCGATAATGGAACAGGTTTCTGACAGGATTTCGGTCAGACGGTTGGCATTATAGAGTTCATCGATATAAGCAATATAACCGTCGCGCTCTTCGGCAGTTTTGGCGTAGCAGATATCGTAAATACAAAAACTCAGACTTTTGGTCAGATTATTAAAGCCATGCAGTTTCAGTTTTTTCAATTTCTTATCTTCTCCTTAGGACGGCTGTGAAGCCAGTGCGTCTTGCAGATACTGAGGTAAGGCAAAAGCTGCCGTATGGATTGCCGGATTGTAATAACGGCATTTCAGGCCAGAGGCGAGAAAACGCGCCTGAATAATTTCGGTTGAGAGATGGCGTAAGGCGTCGTTATCTGTCGCCCATGCAAAAGTCATGATACCGCCGTAATAGGTCGGGATCGCCGCCTGATAAAAGCCAACGTCGCTGAAGTAATGGCTGAGTTTGCGATGGCTGTCGATGGCTTCTTCCTGCTGTAAAAAGCAGACGCCGTTTTGTGCGACGAAGATACCGCCAGGATTCAGGCAACGTTTGCAGCCTTCATAAAATGCCGAAGTGAAAAGGCTTTCGCCGGGACCGATAGGATCGGTGCAGTCGGAGATAATGACATCAAAGGTCTGGCTGGTTTGATTAACGAAATTGACGCCATCGTCGATCACCAGCTTAAAGCGCGGATCGTCGTAGCTACCGGCGTTATGGTTGGGTAGATACTGACGGCAGAACGATACGACACCCGCATCGATTTCCACCATCGTGATTGACTCAACGTTTTTATGTCGGGTTACTTCACGCAGCATGGCACCGTCGCCGCCGCCGATAATCAGCACATGTTTCGCGTGACCATGGGCCAGTAGCGGAACATGGGTCATCATCTCATGATAGATAAACTCGTCGCGCTCGGTGGTTTGTACTACGCCATCCAGCGCCATTACGCGACCAAATGCAGCGTTCTCAAAAATGATCAGATCCTGGTGATCGGTCTTTTCATGATACAGAACGTTATCTACCGCAAAGTACTGCCCAAACTGGTCGTGTAGCGTTTCATGCCACTGTTTTTTTTCGGCCATGGGTTGATACCTCCTTTGTTAACACCCGTAAAAAAAGGGCGCAACATAATAGCTAACATTGACCGCGGATGCACGGTCAATATTTCTACAAAAAGGTATCAGGGATTATTTGACGTAGGCAAGCAGGCTTAAGGAATCGCGGGCCAGGGCTTTGCATTTTTTAGCGACGGGAATGCCAATGCCGCTGAGATCGCGGTAGCTGTCTTCACCGAGGGCTTTCATGTCGAAGGTGTCGTAATTACTGAGGTCCCACTGGTTTTGCTGAGCGAAAAAGACCAGTGCGCGACGAATTTGCCCGTTAGGTAAGTTCTGGTAACCACAATCGTTCTTCAGAAAGACAAAAACTGCCGTTAAATCGGCCATATCTTCGGCTTCAGACTCGCTGAGCGCGTAACTGTTTGCGCAGACGGCCATCAGGCTGCCGAATAACACTGTTCTGAAAAACGTCTTCATTGCTTCTACCAGGGGCTTAAAGAAGATAAACGTTAGCACACTGCGAGCGAGGCGACGACCATTATTGTCGATTAAATTGTGTCTGCGGCTTGACCTTCCCGTAAGGGGAAGGACTATGCTCAACGTTTGATTTTGTTTCGCCTGCTTAAGAATAAGGAAATAACTATGCAACGTCGTGATTTCTTAAAATATTCCGTCGCGCTGGGTGTGGCTTCGGCTTTGCCGCTGTGGAGCCGCGCAGTATTTGCGGCAGAACGCCCAACGTTACCGATCCCTGATTTGCTCACGACCGATGCCCGTAATCGCATTCAGTTAACTATTGGCGCAGGCCAGTCCACCTTTGGCGGGAAAACTGCAACTACCTGGGGCTATAACGGCAATCTGCTGGGGCCGGCGGTGAAATTACAGCGCGGCAAAGCGGTAACGGTTGATATCTACAACCAACTGACGGAAGAGACAACGTTGCACTGGCACGGGCTGGAAGTACCGGGTGAAGTCGACGGCGGCCCGCAGGGAATTATTCCGCCAGGTGGCAAGCGCTCGGTGACGTTGAACGTTGATCAACCTGCCGCTACCTGTTGGTTCCACCCGCATCAGCACGGAAAAACCGGGCATCAGGTCGCGATGGGGCTGGCAGGGCTGGTGTTGATTGACGATGAGAACACCCGCAAGCTGATGCTGCCAAAACAGTGGGGCATCGATGATATTCCGGTGATTATGCAGGATAAGAAATTCACCGCAGCGGGTGAAATTGACTACCAGCTCGATATTATGAGTGCGGCGGTCGGCTGGTTTGGCGATACCCTGCTGACCAACGGCATTCAGTATCCGCAGCATGCGCCGCCGCGCGGCTGGGTGCGATTGCGTCTGTTGAACGGCTGTAACGCCCGCTCGCTGACGATTGCCGCCAGCGATAAGCGCGCGCTGTACGTGATTGCCAGCGACGGCGGTCTGCTGGCGGAGCCGGTTCAGGTTAGCGAACTGCCGATGCTGATGGGCGAGCGTTTTGAAGTGCTGGTGGATGTGCGTGACGGCAAACCGTTTGACCTGGTTACGCTGCCGGTGACGCAGATGGGGATGGCCGTTGCGCCATTTGACAAGGCGGTACCGATCCTGCGCGTGCAGCCGGTGGGGATTCCGGTTGGTCGGGTACGCTACCGGATTCGCTGGCCTCTATGCCCGCGCTTCCTTCGCTGGACGGACTGACCCAGCGTAAGCTTCAGCTATCGATGGACCCGATGCTCGACATGATGGGGATGCAGGCGCTGATGAAGAAGTACGGCAATCAGGCGATGGGCGGCATGGACCACGGCAATATGATGGGACATGGCGGCGTGAATCTGATCACGGTGGAATGGGCAACATGAATCATGGTACGCGGTGGGTTCAATTTCCATAACGCTAACCGTATTAACGGAAAAGCATTTGATATGAATGAGCCGATGTTTGCCGCAACAAAGGGCAATACGAGCGCTGGGTGATTTCCGGTGAAGGCGACATGATGCTGCATCCGTCCCATATCCACGGCACGCAGTTCCGTATCTTGTCAGAAAATGGCAAACCGCCAGCGGCTCATCGCGCGGGCTGGAAAGATACCGTTAAGGTAGAAGGTAATGTCAGCGAAGTGCTGGTGAAGTTTAATCACGATGCACCGAAAGAACATGCTTATATGGCGCACTGCCATCTGCTGGAGCATGAAGATACGGGGATGATGTTAGGGTTTACGGTATAAAAAGACCGTATTCGGAAATATGCCCGGATCTCTCCGGGCATTAAACTGATGACAAACGCAAATCTGCCTGATGCGCTACGCTTATCAGGCCTACGCTAGCTGTGCAATCCATTGATTTTGCACAATTTTGTAGGCTGGATAAGGCGTTCACGCCGCATCCGGCATGAACAACGCGCACGTTGTCAGCAATCTGAGCAAGTCTTACTTCACGTCATCCGGGAGTGCATAGGCCACAATATAGTCGCCCATTTTGGTGCCACTAATGGTGACCACCGGCAGAGATGACAACATACTGCTTGCCATCCACTTCATAGGTCATTGGGTCGCCTGGCCGCCTGCTGGCAGACGTCCTTGCCACAGTTTCTCACCGTTGCTCATGTTATAAGCGCGCAGGTAGTTATCCGCGGCTGGCGGCGATAACAGCACGTTACCGGCCGTTGAAATTGGGCCGCCCAGCATCGGCATCCCCGATATTAAACGGCAGTGGAATTGGCATTGGGCAAAATGCAGACTATCCTGGCGGTGTACCCAGACGTTTTTTCCACACCACTTTGTTGGTTTCGACATCGAGCGCCGAAATGTAACCCAGGCCGGCTGTTTGCATGGCAGGCCAAACGGTGACAGGAAGGCGTTGAGCGTCACGCCAAACGGTACGCCATATACTGCGGCTGAATACCGGACTCGTACCGCTGGATTTTGCATCTTTGGGCGGCTCCATCGGGTTGCCAGGACCACGCGGGATCAGTTTCGAAACAAACGGCAGTGCCATTGGGTTGGCAATCGCCACTTCACGATTTGGATCAACGGAAATCCCGCCCCATTCGAACATCCCCAGGTTACCCGGGAAGACCAGCGTACCCTGTTCAGATGGCGGGGTGAAAATGCCTTCATAGCGCATCTGGTGGAACATCACGCGGCACACCAGTTGGTCAAACATGGTGGCTCCCCACATATCCGCACCGCTCAAATCTTTCGTCGGACGGAAGCTCAGTTCAGAAAACGGTTGAGTTGGGGTTACGTAATCGCCTTTCGCTGCACCTTGGGGAACCGGTTTTTCCGGTGCCGGAACCACCAGTTCGCCATTACGACGATCGAGCACAAAAATGTTGCCGGTTTTCGCCGGAGCGTAAATAACTGGCACTTTCTGACCATTAACGGTGATGTCCGCCAGCGTCGGCTGTGCCGGAAGATCCATGTCCCACAGGTCGTGGTGAACGGTCTGGTAGCTCCACGCCAGTTTCCCGGTAGTGGCATTCAGCGCCAGAATCGAGCTGGCATAACGTTCCTGTTCCGGTGTGCGGTTACCGCCCCAGATATCCGGCGTGGTCACGCCCATCGGCAGATAGACCAGATCCAGCTTCGCGTCATAGGCCGCTGGTGCCCAGGAGTTTGGCGAGTTAAAGGTAAAGGTGTGTTCGTCAGACGGGATTGCGTTCGGATCTTTCGCGCCGGGATCAAAAGCCCACAGCAGCTCCCCGGTGTTGACATCAAAACCACGGATCACGCCAGACGTTTCGCGGGTTGAGAAGTTATCGGTAACTGAACCGGCCATCACGATGGTTTTATCGGTGATAATCGGTGGCGAAGTCGGTTCATACAGACCCGGTTTGGTGTCTGGCATATTGCTTTGCAGATTGAGCACGCCTTTATTGGCGAAGGTTTCGCACAGTTTGCCGTTTTCAGCGTTAATCGCAATCAGTCGACCATCATTGACCGGAAGAATGATACGACGCGGGCAATCCGCCATCACTTCCGGCGAAGCGGTTTCTGCTTTGGCTTCATGATAAGAGACACCACGGCAGGTTACGTGCTGGAAAGACTCGTTGGTTTTCAGCTCAGGATCGTAATGCCATTTCTCTTTGCCGCTGGCGGCATCAAGCGCAAACAGGCGCTGGTGAGCGGTACACAGGTAAAGGGTGTCGCCCACTTTAATCGGCGTCACTTCATTGGTGATTTCACCCGGATCGTTCGGCTGCTTCACATCGCCAGTACGGAACACCCAGGCTTCTTTCAGATTATGGACGTTATCGGCGTTAATTTGTTTCAGCGGCGAAAAGCGTTGACCTTCCTGATTACGACCATAGGCAGGCCAGTCCTGATCGGCTACGGGGGAGATAGCTTCAGCAGGTGTGGCATCGGCGCTTAAGGTGCCGTTGATCTCCTGCGGATCGTTAAATCCGGCCCAGGTCAGGATACCACCGCTAATCAGCAGTGCGACCACCAGTGCGGCAACTGCGCCGCTGGCAGGAATGACCAGGCGACGCCAGACAAACGGCAGGATCAGCCAGATGCCGAAGAAGACCAGAATGTCGCTGCGCGGAGTCAGCGCCCAGAAGTCGAAACCAACTTCCCAGACGCCCCAAATCATGGTGCCGAGCAGCAGGGCTGCGTATAGCCAAAGCGCGGCGCGTTTACTGCGCCACAGCATCCAGGCGACGCCGAGCATCACAAGGCCAGCGATAGGGTAGTACCAGGAGCCGCCAATCGCGACCAGCCAGCCTCCGCCAATGAGTAGATACAGCCCGCAAAGCGCTGCAAAAAGGGCTGTTAGCGTGACGAGTAATCGTCGCGAGCCTGTATTGTTAATTGCCATAAAGAGACACCATTTCAATTCATTAATATTTTAGTAGCAATTAATTATAGGTTTTAACATGTGTGATCGTCATCACAATTCGAGCTTTATTAACAGATTCCGCGAATGAATAGTTTTACTGGTATACTGCGTGTCTTGCGCTTTGTTGCGGTGCCAAAACCTGCCCGTGCGAAGTGATTTGTTTTTAAATCATATGGTTAGAGATATGAAACATACTGTAGAAGTAATGATCCCCGAAGCGGAGATTAAAGCGCGTATCGCCGAACTGGGTCGTCAGATTACTGAGCGTTACAAAGACAGCGGCAGCGATATGGTGCTGGTGGGTCTGCTGCGTGGCTCATTTATGTTTATGGCGGACCTGTGCCGTGAAGTTCAGGTATCTCATGAAGTCGACTTTATGACCGCCTCCAGCTACGGTAGCGGCATGTCCACCACCCGTGATGTGAAAATCCTCAAAGATCTGGATGAAGATATCCGTGGCAAGGACGTGCTGATTGTTGAAGATATCATCGACTCGGGGAATACACTGTCGAAAGTGCGTGAGATCTTAAGCCTGCGCGAACCGAAGTCGCTGGCGATTTGTACGCTGCTGGATAAACCGTCCCGTCGTGAAGTGAACGTCCCGGTAGAATTTATCGGTTTCTCGATCCCGGATGAGTTTGTGGTGGGTTACGGCATTGATTACGCACAGCGTTACCGTCATCTGCCGTATATCGGCAAAGTGATTCTGCTGGACGAGTAAGTGTGAAGTTGCCGGATGTGTTGCATCCGGCATGGCATTTTTATTTGTGGTTGGCGTGTTTCAGCTTGAGGTTGGAAATCCCGTGACGGTAACGTTGCTCAAGGGTTTCGCGGTTGGTGGCGGTAACATCCAGATCACGCAGCAAGCCGTCGTGAATGCCGTAGGCCCAGCCGTGAATGGTAACTTTCTGCCCGCGTTTCCACGCTGATTGCATAATGGTGGAGTGGCCCAGGTTATACACCTGTTCCATGACGTTCAGTTCACACAAGGTATCCAGACGGCGCTCTTGCGGCATTTCGCCGAGCAATGAGCTATGTTTGAACCAGATATCGCGGATATGCAGCAGCCAGTTGTTGATAAGCCCCAGTTCCGGGTTTTCAACTGCGGCTTGTACGCCGCCGCAACCGTAGTGGCCACAGATAATAATGTGTTCAACTTCGAGTACATCCACTGCATACTGAACCACGGAAAGGCAGTTCAGGTCAGTGTGAATGACCAGGTTAGCAACATTACGGTGAACAAAGAGTTCGCCCGGCTCAAGACCGGTTAAACGTTCTGCAGGAACGCGACTGTCGGAACATCCAATCCATAGAAAGCGCGGTTTTTGCGCTTGTGCCAGTTTCTCAAAAAACCCGGGATCCTCTTCCACCAGCATTTTTGACCATAGTGCATTGTTGCTGATGAGTGTATCTATGTCTTTCATGGAGGTTAACGACCTGTAACCAAATAATTACGTTTGGCTAATATAGGGCAACTCCGGGACGATTTAAACCACAGATAAAGTGTAAGAACGTAAGGTAAGTAAAAATTTATGACCATTGCACTGGAACTTCAACAGCTTAAAAAAACCTATCCAGGCGGCGTTCAGGCGCTTCGTGGGATAGATTTGCAGGTCGAAGCGGGTGATTTTTATGCGCTTCTCGGGCCGAACGGGGCCGGGAAATCGACCACTATCGGTATTATCAGCTCTCTGGTAAATAAAACCTCCGGGCGGGTCAGCGTATTTGGTTACGATCTCGAGAAGGATGTCGTGAACGCTAAACGTCAGTTGGGACTGGTGCCGCAGGAATTTAACTTCAACCCGTTTGAAACCGTGCAGCAAATTGTGGTGAATCAGGCAGGGTACTACGGCGTGGAGCGCAAAGAAGCGTACATCCGCAGCGAAAAGTATCTTAAACAACTCGATCTATGGGGAAAACGCAACGAACGTGCGCGTATGTTATCTGGCGGGATGAAGCGCCGTTTAATGATTGCCCGTGCGTTAATGCATGAACCTAAACTACTGATTCTCGACGAACCGACCGCAGGCGTGGATATTGAACTTCGCCGCTCAATGTGGGGCTTTTTGAAGGATTTAAACGACAAAGGCACCACTATTATCCTCACCACGCACTATCTGGAAGAGGCAGAAATGTGGCGCCGCAGATCGGCATTATCCAGCGCGGTGAGTTGGTGGAAAACACCTCGATGAAAAACCTGCTTTCCAAACTGAAGTCAGAGACCTTTATCCTCGACCTGGCACCAAAAAGCCCGCTGCCGAAGCTGGAAGGCTACCAGTACAGTCTGGTCGATACCTCGACGCTGGAAGTTGAAGTGCTGCGCGAGCAGGGGATTAATAGCGTCTTCCGCTCAGCTCAGTGCGCAGGGCGTTCAGGTGCTGAGTATGCGTAACAAAGCGAACCGTCTGGAAGAGCTGTTTGTTTCGTTGGTTCATGAAAAACAAGGAGATGACGCATGATGCAGCTTTATTGGGTCGCGCTGAAAAGCATCTGGCCAAAAGAAGATCCACCGCTTTATGCGCAATCCCTGGGTACAGACGCTGGTGCCACCCGTCATCACCATGACGCTGTACTTTATTATCTTCGGCAACCTGATTGGCTCGCGGATTGGTGAAATGCATGGTTTTAGCTACATGCAGTTTATCGTGCCGGGCCTAATCATGATGGCGGTTATCACCAACGCCTATGCTAACGTCGCCTCGTCGTTCTTCAGCGCCAAGTTCCAGCGAACATCGAGGAGCTGCTGGTGGCGCCGGTGCCGACGCACGTTATCATTGCCGGATTTGTTGGCGGCGGTGTGGCGCGCGGTCTGTGCGTGGGCGTGCTGGTGACTGCGATTTCGCTGTTCTTCTTCGTGCCATTCCAGGCGCACTCATGGGTCTTTGTGGCGCTCACGCTGATACTGACCGCGGTGCTGTTCTCGCTGGTGGGTTGTTGAATGCGGTATTTGCCAAAACCTTTGACGACATTAGTCTGATCCCCGACCTTCGTGCTAACGCCGCTGACTTACCTTGGCGGGGTGTTCTATTCTCTGACTTTGCTGCCTCCTGTTCTGGCAGGCGCTGTCGCACCTGAACCCGATAGTCTACATGATTAGCGGCTTCCGCGCCACCTTCCTTGGCATGAACTATGTGCCGCTGGTAACAACCTTTGGCGTGCTGGTGGTGTTTATTGCTGCCTTCTACCTGCTTTGCTGGTATCTCATCCAGCGCGGACGCGGTCTGCGTAGCTAATTACGCTGTTATTCCCGGCAGTTAACGCCTGCCGGGATGCGTTTTTTAATAGTCATCACCCCAATATATCGATTGCTTCGCTAAACTACTTGCCTGCTAAGGAGGCAAGCTATGTTCGGTTGGGTGATTTCCTGCTGATGACGATCGCGCACAGGAACTGCTGGATCGTCTGGAAAAAAAATATGGTCCGCTACCGCAATGTCGAGCGGTAAATTATTGGTGTGGACGAGCGCCAATATGCTCAGTCGCATGATGTGTGAAGCGCTACACCAGACCGATTCTGGCGACGGTGTTATCTTTCTTACCGACAGCGCAGGCGCCGCGCCGTATCGTGTGGCATTGCTGATGAGCCATAAACACAGCGGCTGTGAAGTGATCGCCGGTATCCATTATTCATTGCTTGAGCAAATGATTCCCGCGCCAGTCAATGAGCAGCAGCGATTTTCGCCAACGTATCGTTGAGCTGGGAACGCCCTGGGTGACTAGCCTGTGGCACCAGCAGCAGAAAAATCCTCCCTTCGTTCTACTCCATGATTTGTATGAGAATTAAACGTTGGTATTGATGCGGCTTTTGTTACAATAGTCAGGTCGGTTCCCGCTTTGGTTATTGTTGATGGCTATACGCGCTGTTGTATTACTGCTTGTGTTTCTCTCCGGTGGCGCTGCCGCTGCTTTACCTATGCGTTATATGCAAACCACCGAAGATGCGAACGGTCTGGGCGCGCATTGGTAATAAAACGATGACGGTGGGGAACCTGCGGGCGGGGCAAATCATCGCCATCGAGCCGGACGTTGAGGATTATTACACCTTCAATTTTGGCTTTGGCAAAGGCTTCATCGACAAAGGTCATCTTGAGCCGGTGCAGGGGCGTCAGCGGGTTGAGGATGGACTTGGTGATTTAAATAAGCCTCTCAGCAACCAGAACCTGATGACGTGGAAAGATACCCCATTCGGAGCGCTCCGGACATTAGCAGCGCACCGTTCGGTACGTTGGCGGAGAACCTGCGCTATCCGGTTATCAACCGACTCAAAGATCACCTTAACCAGACCGGGTATCAAATCCGCATTGGCGATCGCCTGGCCTACATCAGCGCGCTGGATGCGCAGCCAGATAACGGCATTCCGGTGCTCACATGACGATATTCTGCGTGATGAAGAAAACACCCGTTTTCGCCATACGTCTACCACCACTTCCGTGCGTGCCTTCAGCAACCAAATGACCTGGCTGCGTGATATGGGTTACACCACGCTGACGATGTATCAGCTCGAAGACTACATACATAATCGCGCTAATTTACCCGCGCGAGCGGTGGTTATTACCTTCGATGATGGTCTGAAATCAGTCAGTCGCTACGCCTGGCCGGTGCTGCATCAGTACGGCATGAAAGCAACCGCGTTTATTATTTCGTCGCGCATCAAGCGTCACCCGCAAAAGTGGGCGCCGAAATCGCTGCAGTTTATGAGCGTCTCTGAACTGGAAGAGATTAAAGATGTGTTCGATTTCCAGTCGCATACCCATTTCCTGCATCGGGTGGATGGTTATCGCCGGCCTATTTTGCTAAGCCGCAGCTACCACAACATTCTGTTTGGTATTGCGCACTCGCGGCGGGCCCTCGCGCAGTTCAATCCGCACGTGCTGTACCTTTCCTACCCGTTTGGCGGTTATAACGCTACGGCGGTGAAGGCGGCGGGTGATGCTGGTTTTCATCTGGCGGTGACGACGGTGAAAGGGAAAGTGAAGCCGGGGGATAATCCGATGCTGCTCAAACGACTGTATATTCTGCGGACGGATTCGCTGGAGACGATGGCGCGGTTAGTCAGTAACCAGCCGCAGGGATAAGCTGGCGCTCAGCGAATGCAGGGCGCCAGTGAATATCAGGCAACCTGTACCGGAATGGCTTTCGCCGTCCGTTTCATTTCATTGTCGCCTTCAAAATAGGCCACGTTCGGGCGCCAGGTACGGGCTTCTTCGTCAGACATGGTGACAAAGCTGGCGATGATGACGATATCGCCAACATCGGCGTTATGCGCAGCCGCACCGTTAACGGAGATGATTTTAGAACCCCGTTCGGCAGCAATGGCGTAGGTTGAAAAACGCTTGCCGGTCTCACATCCAGATATCAATGGCTTCGTTTTCCAGGATCCCTGCAGCGTCAAGGAAGTCCTGATCGATCGCGCAGGAACCTTCATAGTGCAGGTCGGACTGCGTGACCTTAACGCGGTGGAGTTTGCCCTGCAGCATAGTGCGAATCATAGCGTCTACCTTTAATTCTTAACGGAAACAAAGCAGCCAGCGGCTACCTTGAGAAATTTGGCAGGCAGTATTGCCCGATTTTTGTTTAGTGTCTACTCATCTGACGGCATTTGCGTCAGCAGTTTGCGTACCGCGCCGAAGCGTGCCATGTATCGCCTGTAACGAATTGATATTTCTCTGAACGCTGCTCGGTAAACAATAAAGAGGTGGCTGACGATAGCGCGCCTTGACTGGATACTGCCTTCACGCAAAGCCACACGGAAGACAGGGAAGATGGATGCACCGAGTACCACACCGCATGACGCGGTATTTAAACAATTTTTAATGCATGCGGAGACGGCTCGCGACTTTCTGGAGATACATTTGCCAGTGGAATTACGCGAACTTTGTGACCTCAACACGCTTCATTTAGAGTCGGGGAGTTTCATTGAAGAGAGCCTGAAAGGACACAGCACGGACGTGCTCTATTCCGTGCAAATGCAGGGCAATCCCGGTTATCTGCATGTTGTGATTGAACACCAAAGCAAGCCGGATAAGAAAATGGCCTTTCGCATGATGCGTTATTCTATAGCCGCCATGCACCGGCATCTGGAGGCTGACCACGATAAGCTGCCGCTGGTGGTGCCGATACTGTTTTATCAGGGCGAGGCCACACCTTATCCGCTATCAATGTGCTGGTTTGATATGTTTTACTCGCCGGAGCTGGCGCGACGCGTCTATAACAGTCCTTTCCCGCTGGTGGATATCACCATCACACCGGATGACGAAATCATGCAACATCGGCGGATTGCGATTCTCGAACTACTGCAAAAACATATTCGCCAGCGCGACTTAATGTTATTGCTTGAGCAACTGGTCACGCTGATCGACGAAGGGTACACTAGCGGAAGTCAGTTAGTTGCCATGCAAAACTATATGCTGCAACGCGGTCATACTGAACAAGCGGATTTGTTTTACGGTGTGTTGAGAGACAGGGAAACGGGAGGGGAGTCTATGATGACGCTGGCGCAGTGGTTTGAAGAGAAAGGGATTGAGAAGGGGATTCAGCAGGGAAGACAGGAAGTAAGTCAGGAATTCGCCCAGCGTCTTCTGAGTAAAGGAATGTCTCGGGAAGACGTTGCAGAGATGGCAAATTTACCTCTTGCTGAGATTGATAAGGTAATTAACCTTATTTAAGTTACCTGTGTTATGACAGATGACGTGGGGTAAATTAATAACTGGCGCCATCAGCCGTAGCGCCAGTTAAGTATTACGCCAGCTCGACCATTTTGTTGTCGATCAGGCGAGCATCGCCAAGCCAGGCGGCCATCAGGATCACCGGACGTTCGCTGTTTTCCGTCAGGTCCAGCAGGGTATCGGCGTCGCGGATCTGAATATCGTCCGCACGGAAGCCTTTTTCATTCAGCGCCTGCTCTGCTAGGGTGATGCTATCGTCCTGATCGCGCTCGCCGGCCTTCAAACTCTTCCGCCACGCTGCTGAGCACTTTATACAGCCCAGGGCAATTTTACGCTGCTCAGCCGTCAGATAACCGTTGCGCGAACTCAGCGCCAAGGCCGTCTTTGGCACGGATAATCGGTACGCCGACAATCTCGATGTCATAGCCCATATCAGCGACCATCTTGCGCAGCAGCGCCAGCTGCTGGAAGTCTTGATTCACCAAAGCAGGCAATGTCGGGTTGAATTAGGTTGAACAGTTTGCTGACGATGGTGGAGACGCCGCGAAGTGACCCGAACGGCTGGCACCTTTAAGCATGGTCGAAAGACCGGGAACGTCAACGAAGGTGTGGCTTTCAGTGCCCTGCGGATAGATTTCGGCTACGGCTGGCGCGCAAACGTAATCCACCTTGCGCTTATTCAGCTTCTCACAGTCTTCCTGTAGTGTGCGTGGATAGTTGGCCAGATCCTGGCGCGGTCGAACTGCATCGGGTTGACGAAGATGCTGACGATGACCACATCGGCCCGCGTTTTGGCCTCTTCAACCAGCGTCATATGGCCGTCGTGCAGATTGCCCATTGTCGGGACCAAGGCGACACGTTTGCCTTCCTGACGCAGGCGACGGATATGCTGACGCAGCAGCGGCAGGGTTTCGATAATTAGCACAACAAGACTCCTTAATGGAAACTGTGTTCTTCGCCCGGATAGACCCCGGACTCCACTTCAGCCATATACTGCCGCACCGCGGCGCGCATGTCGCCCGTTCGGCGAGGAAATTTTTTGCGAATTAGGGATATGGCCGCCGGTGACGCCAAAGCGTCGTGCATCACCAGGATCTGCCCGTCGGTGACGTTGCCGGCTCCAATACCGATAACCGGAATCGACAGCGCTTCGGTGACGCGCTGCGCCAGCGCAACCGGCACGCACTCCAATACCAGCAGCTGTGCGCCCGCCGCTTCCAGAGCCAGCGCATCGTCAAGCAGTACCTGACCGGCGTCGCCGCGTCCCTGAACTTTGTAGCCACCAAAGATGTTGACCGACTGCGGCGTTAACCCCAAGTGTCCGCATACCGGTACGGCGCGGTCAGTGAGCATTTTCACCGTATCGACCAGCCAGTCTCCGCCTTCGACTTTGACCATATTGGCGCCCGCGCGCATAACGGTGGCGGCATTTTCAAACGCTCGCTCAGGGGTGGCATAAGCCATAAACGGCAGGTCGGACAGCAGCAGGCAGTTTGGCGCACCGCGACGAACGGCGCGGGTATGATAAGCAATATCTTCAACGGTCACTGGCAGGGTGGAGTCGTGCCCTGTACTGTCATCCCCAGGGAATCGCCAACCAGCATCACGTTAATACCCGCGTCAGCGTATAGTTTGGCAAAGCTGTAATCGTAGGCCGTAATGGTAGCGAGTGTTTTTCTCTTGCTTGCATTTCTGGAATACCGCGATGGTGGTCGGTTTCATAACGTATCCTGATAAATTGATGTTGTGCTGTCTGGCATTTTATCAGTCACATTGGTGGGGGCAATGATTTATCCGTAGCAGCACTGCCAGAAGGTGACAGTGCTGCTACGTTATCAGGGATAGGTTACCTGGAAAGTACTGGTGGCTTTAAATTCGCCGGGTTCGATAGCAATATTCCCGTCTTGCTTTAATGTTGCCTGGAAATGAAGAGGCTGTGATGTGCCGTTACCTTGATTAGGGTAAACCCCATCGGAGGTGTCATCTTCGGTTTCATAATCTATATAAACAGAATTCGTATCATTAGGTTTTAATGTCATTAGCGGATTTTTACTGGTTGCTAAACCTTCAATGAGTACGCCAACGCCTTTGGCGGCAGTGCTTCCAGTAAGCGTATTACCAAGCAGTTGTGTGTTTTGAGTACCTACTTTTCCAGTGACGAGTTTTGTTTCAATATTACGCACACGAATACAATTCTGAAGCGAGATATCAAAGGGAACAGGTGAAGCGCCATTTTTAATTGTCCCAGAGCTATATTCTCCCATTCTAACCGTTGAACCATTGACTGATGGCCCGGTAAGTATGGAGGTAAAACATGTTGGTAAGGTTAATTTGACATTATTCAGTGTGAAATTGACATAAATGTGGTTGCTGTGATCTACAACTTTTGTACCAGGACTGTAGGCCTTAAACGAATAAAGGTAATTTGATGAACTGGATAACTGGACTTGCTGATTAAGTGTAGGATCGAAATTAGTATCTGTATAAAATTCAACAGTTATGTTGTGTACTATACCACCAATAGCCCAAAACTTATCGTAGTCGTCTGCTTTGTTGCAACCCTTAGTTTGTAGATCGCTGTCTGTGACGGAAAAGAAAAATTCTTGGTTGGAAGGATCTCCGATATAGATTCCTGGCGATTGAATGTCAGTTATTGTATCGTATGCAGACCAGACCCTTGATATTAACATGGTGTAATACAGACCAGGAACAGATGTATTAAATAGTTTATGTCCGCCATAATCTTTACCTGAATAGACCATGGCATTTTCAATAGTTATTGGACCAGGATTCGCTCTGCCAGATGTATTGCAGTAAAGAATACCACCACCGGTACCTGTATCCAGGTATGACCAGTACATTTTTACCCCAGTCGGGCCGAGCTGCGTGGGTTTATAAAAAACCAAGTTGCTTGCTGTTGATGTGTAATTAAAGGTCATCTGTGCGGCAGTGGAGGGGCCTCGATAGTTATCAACTCCTGCATTATTTCCCACAATAAAACTTGTATATGCACTGACTGTATTACAACAAGAATACAGTGCTAAAAAAAGAATGTACCTGAAGATAGTCTTCATTTTTACTCCAATGTTTCTTTATTGTTATGGTTTGCGCTGTTTTTGTTTGTTATTCGTAGTAAATATCCACTAACACATGGCTCATAAGTTGACCAGATGTAACACTCAATGCAGGATCGATTTTTTGCATTCGGGTGCTAAATTTCCAGGATGAACCATTCATGTCATCCGACATTACTGGATAAACGGAACGAGATCCGCCTGAAGCATTAAGAACATTGAATGTATTCGCCGAATCCTGAGTAGAAAATATAACTACTCCTACATTACTTGCTCCTGACGAAATTTCATTAGCAAATATTTGCCTAGAGCCAGCAGCCATGACACCGCTAAGGGCTCTAAAATCAATATGTAACTGATTTAGCACATCGCCAGTTCCCTGTAATGCACAGTCGGATACAGTGATAGTGAACTCTTTTCCACCTGGTTGATAACTTTCAGGAGTAACATTACCTGAAAAATATCCCACCCCAACGACGCCAAGATCAATATTACCCTGGTTACTGATTCCGCTTTTGCAGGTGCTGTTTTTTACATTGGCAACAAGGTCAATATCCTGTCCAGCAATGGCTGGACAGGCGATGCAAAACAGTAATGACAGAAACAGAATTATTCTCTTCATCAGCTTACGTTGAGTGGGATGCATATATAGTTCCTGAATCTGTAAGTCTGTTAGTTATAGGTTACTGTAAATGTGGCTGGTGCAGAAAACTTACCCGCAGTGACATTGTTTACGGTTTTATTTTTTTCCACGACCAGGCGTGCACTCATCGGATAATAAACGACCGCATTGGCTGCAGTGGAGATTGTTACCTCTTGTGATGCTGGTGTTACACAGCTAAATTGTGTTGCACTCCCTGTTGCCGGAGTTACAGTGCTCCAGACTTCAACGGCGACAGCACTTGCTTTATCTGCGGCTGTGGAACCATTTGCAAACCCCGCACCGTCATTAGCAGTTCCCTCGCATGTGGCTCGCTTGGTTAATTTTATTTGCGCTTTTTTATTGGGGATACCCGCACAGTCTTTGAATTTGAGTTTGAATGTTTTTACTTTGGTCTTGGCATTGATTTCAGAAATATATACATCACCAAAATCAACAACAGAAATGTCCTGATCAGAGTCATTTACTAATGTAGCGGTACAAGTACCCATTTCTACAGTAGTAATAACGGTCAGTCCAATACTGTCTGTTGCCGCATAAGAGAGTACGCTGAACAATGAGGCAGCCAAAACGACACTGCTGGATAATCCATAACGTAAATTTTTAAATGTCATCATAATTATCCTTCTTATTGATAGATGAAATTAAACGTCGCCAGTGCACGAAAATTCCCCGGTACGCCTTGCCCTGCATCTGTTTCACGTAGCGCAACGGTCATTTCAAGACCCTTATCGGGCTGCATCTCGTCTGTGCTCCAGCGTATCTTTTCCGCACTGTTAGGTTTAAGGAAAGTGGCATCATCAGTAGTCCGTTTTTTGAAACCCATACCGATATTACTTGTCGTCGAAGATGAATCACCAGACTGCGGTATAATAAGCTTAGGTGAGCTTGATGATGCATTTCCGGTCAGAGTGGTATCAATCCAACTGATGCCACTGCTGCACCCACTGGCAACCAGTTTAAAATCAGCCTGAGATTCTGTCGTTTTATTCGCGATCTTATCCAGACCCATCTTAGGGATTCTCAATGTGTAGTTATTATTGCCATCATTCGTGACGTTATTACCAGTAAGTGTGATGTTACAGGTTGTCGCTTTGACAGTGGCTGTAAACTCTACATTAATATCCGTTGCAAATACTGAGGGTGATAATAATATTCCCATCAGTATCACTATTTTATGTGGCGTTGTTTTTATCATTTGACGTCCCTTGTAGTTACTGAATCTGACACCGAATTCCATTCAGAATAATAGATTGTGCTATTTTTTCTGCTTCTGGGCTTTGTTGATAATGCGCAAGACAACTTACGGGTTTACTTTGTTCGAGCCATTTAATGCTGATATTTCCCTGCTGCTCAATACCACGAACAAATGCTTGTCCACCCTGTCCAACATTACCAATGACATTGCCTTGCTCATCATAAATATCTGCAGCAAATGGAATATTTTTACCATCACTTCGTGTGATGTTCATAATGGCTGATTGCCCTTGCACGGTTTCAAAATCAGCAAAGACGACTGAACCCTGACGCGGTACAGCTACTGCACTGGTACTTTTTAATTCAACATCGTTCTCAAGATCGTTGATATCCAGCGCGATACGGTTTTCATGATAAGGAGAAAGAGCGCTGGTGACACCATAACCCCATCGATCGATAGTACTGTTGCCATAATTTATTCGCGCTCCTTGAGCACCTGGAGCCTGAACTACCGCCAGTGTATCGGAGTCGCTAAAACTATCATTACTGAAAGTCAGTCCACCGCTATGCAATACAAAACCACCGTCGGTGCTGAGAGAAACTTGACGGCTGTTATCGCTATTTGCAGAAATTGAACCTGCCAGCGTTCCCCATGGTGACTCATAGCTGGCATAACCCCCAACATAACTCAAATCTTTGCTGGCTTTATTCATCGTATAGCCAGTATTCACGCTATAACTGACGCGAGCGTTATCGCTATAGCCACTGCTGCTAACGTTGAGTTGGTTATTACCCTTAAAGTCACTGCTTATTTGAGTATCAATACTCTGGAAACCTGAAGTACGTTGTTCAGTGCCAAGTAATTTTTCAATTGGAATGGTGAAACTAAGATAAACGCTATCGTCAGTGTCGCCGTCTTCATTCCATGAACGCTGGGCACTGACACTGTAGCTGCCCCAGGATGTACTGTTACTGTAGCCAATAGAGTAATTGCTACGATTTTGTCCGGAAGCCCAGTAATCGGACCAACTTCCGGAAAGATAAAATGAACCGTAATCTTTTTTCTCAAATTTCAACGGTTGGTTAATACTGACCGTAACCTGATTTTTCATGCGTGAGTAATTACGCATGGATTTCGGTTCAAGATCTTGTTCGGGATGTTTCACTTCATCAATTAGAGTTAGTGCATCATTAAGACCAAGGTAATTCTGTGTCGAATAGCGATAGGCCGCGATATTCAGTGAAGTACTTGTTTCTTCGAATAACTTGTTCCAGGAAACACGATAACTTTGCCCCTGGTATGTTTTATCATCCGGGATACGAACATTGGAATGAGTCACATCGAAAGAAAATGCACCAACTGAAGTATTCAGACCAAGACCTAACAAACCAGCGGTATAGTTATTATCGGTTATCTGAATACCGGTATAACCCGTCAGATAGTTATTCAGGCCGTAGTAGTAGCTTGCTTGAAATAAATTAGGCTCATCCTGAATATCATCTTTTAAGACCTGACCGCCGCTAATATCCCAACGTCCAACGCCAGGGCGTAACATTTGAACAACGGATGAGAAAGGTTGCGAGAATGTCCGCTTTGAGCCATCGGATTCTTCGATGGTAACAATAAGATCGCTGCCGTACCCTGACGGACTCAGATCATCAATGACGAAAGCGCCTGGCGGCACCGTCGTTTCATAAATCTTATAGCCACCTTGCGTAATAGTGACTTTGGCGTTGGTATTGGCAACGCCATGAATGATAGGCGCAAAGCTGGCTAAAGTCGGAGGCAACATGCGGCTGTCACTGTATAAACGAATGCCTCGGATACTGACGGAATCAAAGGTTTCGCCCGTCGTATAAGACTCACCAAGAATGAGTTGAGAACGCAGCGAGGCGATATCACGCTGAACATACCGATTCTTAAAATCATAATTACTGCCAGAATCGGTCATCCAGTTGTAGTTGCCCGAGGCACGCAGTCGCCATGCACCTAAATTCATCCCACCGTTAAATGCAGCATAAATGCTTTCATTTTTTCGACCAGGGGTTTCACTATGATATCCGTTGAGGTTGTATGACAACATGGCCGCATTAATGCCGTTTTCCCATAACGATGGATCAACATAGTTTTGGTAATTTTTCATTACCCAGGCTTGAGGAACGTCTATATCCAGACGTTGATCGTTAACGTCATAACGAACAGAAGCCTGAGGGATAATTTCCGTCAAATTGAGGCAATTGCCGAGCGTTTCATCCCTGGCAAGCAGAACGGCTTTTTCGTTATTTATATCGGGAGAATTAATATGAAACTGCAATAAATTCTTTAATGTGATACAAGCCTGGGCGTTCTTTTTTCCTTCAATTGCGACAAATGTAATACTTTGGTTAATGATTGGTTGGTCGTTTACATAAACACTGACGTCGTAAACACCCGGTATAGCGGGGTTACCTTCACTGTACCGGCTGAGATCAATATTAGATGCATTCTGCCCCATCAGGAAGGTATGGTCATATTCAACGAGTTCAGCACTGAAAGCAGTATTGCAATACAGCAGCGCGCAAAACGTGGCGATACGGGTCAGATGATGATAATTTTTAGTATATTCTATAGTCACGCTATGCTTCCTGCGGAATTATATCCTTGCCTGATTACAGCCTGGCATTACCTTCAATTGCGCCACCAAAGTCATTAATGGCGTAAAAATGCACTTTTGCAGAATTCGCTTTGCCATTAAGGCCATTGACTTTCATGACCTCATCACTAAATGGTGCAATCATTTTCACATCAATCGGATAGCGTTTACCGCTAGCTTCTAAATCACCACTGCTAAAAGAGACGTAGTAAGGGGTTGGATTGGTCACTCGTAATGACGCCTTACCTTCTGAACCTGACCAGAACCACTTCAGGGCTAACGGGGCTTCAGAGGGATTTCCCTTCAATCCATCCGGGCGATAGAAAAGTTTTATACGTGTGCGAAATGCCAGTTGCAGCAGGCTTTGATTCGCGACCTTTTCTGCATCTGGTTTTGGTGGAACTTCCAGTACGTTAAACCAGAACACGCTCTCTCTGTCTTTAGGCAGTGAGGTGCTGGCTGTGTACATTAATTTGATTGTTTGCCCACGTTTGGCATCAATACGCGATACTGGCGGCGTAGCAGTAAAAGGGACTGTAATACTGCCAGGCTCAGCGTTGTCATCGCCAGTATCTAACCAACTCTGGACAAGCAACGGGTTATTCCCTTTATTTTCCAGACGTACGTTGACACTTTTTTGATCGCTTTTATATATTACGCGAGTACCCGAAATGACAATGTCCGCAATAGACGATGAACTAAAAGCCATACAGGTTACGAAGCATAAAGCTGTTGTATGTTTGGTGTTAAAAAACATAAACCATCCCTGATAGAGTTAATTAAAACAGGGAATAATATAAAATAGAAATTATTATTCCCTGTATATTCATTCAATCAATTTAACTGGTGAATACTTACTGATAAGTAATGGTGTATGCAGTGTTAGTTTTTACATAACCAGCAGTTGCTGTTTGGTCTGCGACGGCACGAACGTAAGACGCTTTAAAATCATAAACAGCAGATTTTGTCGTTGCATCCAGGGCTTTAGTATACACATCGCCAGGGTTGTTAATTTGAACCTGTTTGATAGTGGAACCATCAATATTGTGTAGAGCGATATTAACGCCGTCAGATGGGTTGTTAATAGACATGTCGTTGTTCAAAGTCCCTTTGCTGTTACCAAAGAAAACAGAACCGAAGGTCATTTTAGCCGTGCTACCTGGATTCGGATTTGCTTTGCTGCAGTCAACGGTGATGCTGAAAGGTTTAGCTTTAGCGCCAACGGTGTCATTCAGTACGCCAGCATCGATTTCACCAACGGTTGCGGTTTGCAGCAGGATCAGACCATCCTTGTTACCGCCGTCAACGCGGGTTTCACAGGTGTTATCAACAACCAGACCACTGATATTTAACTGACCGCCGTCCATATCAGCAGAAGCAGTACCTGCAACCATCGCCAGCATAAGACCAGACAGGGCAAAACCTAATTTTTTAGACATAAAAATCCTTTAATAAAATTCCATTAGTCAGACTACATGTTTGAAGAATGACTATTCATGACACAAATAGGAGAAACAAATGTTAGATATTAATGAGCAATGATATTTGTTACCCAAATTTACAACCATTGTTCATTAGGTCGCCTATTGTGCACTTTAGAAGCTTTTGAACAAATTAAATTTACTTAATTCAAAATTAAGTAAAAATAAGTTCACAAGTGCAATTGGTTAGGGTATGGAGATGGGATTGATATTTATTTATAGGAAGTTATATTATTTCCGCAAAGAGATGTTTAAACTAAAATCGTAATTAAGGAAAGAGATGAGATATGATTTTCAGAAAATATTTATATTCGCAATATAAATAAATTACCATTTGTTTAATTTGTCAAATGCTCTTGTATGTAAGATTTGACGCAACATCTCCCCATCAGGAAACACCAACTCCGGCGCGATTTCAAACAGCGGCCACAGCATAAATCCACGATTCTTCATATCGTAGTGCGGAACGGTCAGGCGTTCAGTATTTATCACTTCATTACCAAACAGCATGATGTCGAGATCCAGCGTGCGTGGTCCCCAGCGTTCAGCTTTGCGGACGCGACCTTGCTGCAATTCAATACGCTGTGTGTGATTGAGTAGCTCTTCAGGTGCAAGAGAGGTTTCCAGCGCCACGGCTGCGTTTAAGTAATCGGGTTGATCTTGCGGCCCCAGCGGTGGGGTGCGGTAAAACGAAGAAACGGTAAGAATGTGGCTTTCAGGGATATCGCCTAATGCTTTCAGGGCAGCATTCACCTGCTCAAGCGGCGAGGCGAGGTTGCTGCCGAGTGCGATATCCGAACCAGGCGTCACGCGCTGCCCTCGCGACGCGGGGCACGTTTACGCGGGCGGCGATGGCGGCGGCGGTTATCCGGCTCGTCATCCAGCTCGTTCAGCATATCTTTTTGTGCCGGCGGTGCCACAACCTGGAACTCGCTCCACCATTGGGTGAGGCGCTGCAGTTCATGGTTATTTTCGGCTTCAGCACGTAGCGCCAGCAGATCGTAGGCCGCGCGGAATTTTGGATGTTCCATGGCTTTTGCCACGCGCGTTTGCCCTATGACAAGCCAGGGACATCCGCAGCTGTAGCTGCCAGATATCACGCACCAGCGCGGTGATTGGTTTGGAATCGCCGGCGAAAAACGACAGGCTTCATCCAATACGTCGTTCATCGCCAGCGCGAAGGCATCGTGATAGGCCAGACCGCTTTCCTGAGCAATTTTCTGCGCCATTTCCAGCAGCGGATACCGGAACATAACGTCGGACAGGAACGCCGGATTGACGCGCATCGTTATGAATGCGGTTATCCGTATTATTCAGCACCTGCGCAATGATGCGCTTCCGTCGGGCTATCGCCGTCTTCGGTGAAGTAGCGGGTGATAGTTGGGAACAGCGGCTGGAACAGGTTGTATTCACGCAGCAGCTTGTAAGTTTAGTAGCCGTAGCCTGCTTGCAGCAGTTTGAGCGCTTCTTCAAACAGACGCGCCGGCGGCATCATCATCAGCTGTCGCCAGACCCGCGAGGGATCAGGGCTGGCGGTTTCCGGGCTGATACGCATACTCAGCTTGGCGGCAAAGCGCACGGCGCGCAGCATACGTACCGGATCTCACGGTAGCGGGTTTCCGGGACACCAATCAGGCGAATCACGCCGTCAGACAGGTCTTGCATACCGCCGACGTAGTCACGGACGGTAAAGTCGGCCACGCTGTAGTAAAGGCTGTTGATGGTAAAGTCGCGGCGCTGGGCGTCATCTCAATAGAACCGAAGATATTATCGCGCAGCAACATGCCGTTTTGCCCACGCTGGGAGGTGGTGCGGTCAGACTGGCGCCCTTCGTGATGACCACGGAAGGTGGCGCCCTCGATAATTTCCGGGCCAAACATGACGTGAGCCAGACGGAAGCGGCGACCAACCGGCGGCAGTTACGGAACAGCTGCTCACCTGATCGGGCGTGGCGCTGGTGGTCACATCGAAATCTTTCGGTTTTTTGCCTAAAAGCAGGTCGCGGACACCCCCGCCGACGAGGTATGCCTCGTAGCCTGCTTTGTTTAGACGATAAAGAACCTTGAGGGCGTTCTCGCTAATATCTTTGCGGGGAATCGCGTGCTGCTCGCGCGGAATGACAGTCATAACAGGCTCAGCAACGGCGTTTTCAGCCTCGCTCTCCTCACGGCTTAGCACCTTGCGGCAGAAATTAGCGACTCGGGTAAAAATGGTGCACCTCGGTAATATCAGGTATCCAGGACAAAAAAATAGCGGCTAATCATAGCTCAGCATAACGCGTTTGAGAATGGTGGATTTACATCGCCGTCTCGGGCACGGTGGAAAGCGACCATGTTTGACGGCGGACCGCATTTTTTGCGATGAATGCGCCGTACTGAAATCCTACCATTGGGCTATCCCTGTACCAAAAAGCGTAGTGCCTGAATGAGGACCGGACGTGATCGCCGTGAGGCAAAGCCAGGTGCATGATTTTGCTTGGAAAGTTTAGCACCTTCTGCAGTCAATGCCAGCGGCAGATGAATTTCGTCAGGAGCTTGCCAGCCAAACTGCTGGTAGAGCGAAATCTGTCACGGTCGGCTCAATTAAATCGGCCACGCGAACAATTTCGCTCACCCCCTGAAATGGTCGTCGACGACGACCACCAAGTTATAGGCAAAAAGACCATCACGACGATGAATAATGAAGTCTTCGCGGGCCAGTCCTTCATCGGCCTGAAGCGTGCCGCGCAGATGGTCGGTAAATTGCGGCACCGGATGCAGTTGGCGCAGCCGTAAAGCGGCGTTCTCTCGACCCTTTTCAGGGCCCGACGGTGGCCGTCGTAGGTACCACCGATTCTGAATGCGCGCGCGCGTGCAGGTACAGAGATGGCATAAATCCTGATTTTTCAACCAGGCTAGCGCCTCACGGTAGGCGTCATGACGCTGAGACTGCCACAGAACGTCACCGTCCAGAGCAGGCCGTAATGTTCCAGCTGATGCAAAATGGTGGTTGCAGCACCGGGAACTTCACGAGGGGGATCGATATCTTGATGCGAATTCGCCAGATACCCTGTTGGGCGCGAGCCTGCGGATAGCTGCCAAGCGCAGCAATCAGCGAGCCGAAATGGAGTTCACCGGAAGGTGAAGGGGCGAAACGCCCTATATAAGGTTGTAATGACATGTTTATAAAAATAAAAAACAACAAGGCGGGAGTACTTCCCGCTTGGTAGGGTGTTAGCGTTCTATCAACCTGCCATCTGCTTTTCGCGGATTTCTGCCAGCGTTTTGCAGTCAATACACAGGTCAGCCGTCGGGCGCGCTTCCAGACGACGAATACCAATTTCAACACCACAGGATTCGCAGTAGCCGAAATCTTCATCTTCGACTTTCTTCAACGTCTTCTCGATCTTTTTGATCAGCTTACGTTCACGATCGCGGTTACGCAGTTCGAGGCTGAACTCTTCTTCCTGTGCGGCACGGTCAACCGGGTCCGGGAAGTTTACAGCTCGTCCTGCATGTGAGTAACGGTGCGATCGACTTCATCCCTAAGTTGATTACGCCATGCTTCAAGAATACGTCGGAAGTGCGCTAGCTGGGCTTCGTTCATATACTCTTCGCCCGGTTTCACCTGGTACGGCTCCACCCCTGCGATGGAACAGAATACTCAGGGACGATGTTTTACGGTTTTGCCCTTCTTGCATGTTGTTTCTCCTTAACACGCACTATCGATCCCCGTGTTCGGGGGAAAAATCAGGCCGCTATAAATAACAGATGCTTTTCCGGTTGGCAATTATCTAAACGTAACACTTGACAATGCTGTGAGGAAAAGCGTATTTGCGCCGCAGCCCGAACACTTTCTATGCAAATTAACCCGAAACTAACGTCACGGGTAACGGCGATATCAGAGTCATATTATCGGCAGAAAGTTCCGCTTTATAAGCCAAAATCTCCACCCCCTTGTTGTGCGCCTCGTTCAATAGTTTGCGCGTATTTGGCATCAATATGGTGTGCAGGAGAGAAATATTCAATGGCTGAGTGCAAGATTGCAAACAGTAAAACGGCGCGCTCTCCGTTCGCCACAACGCCCATAAGCTCGCGTAAATGCTTCTGACCCCGCGCCGTTACTGCATCGGGGAAATAACCAAACTCATTTTCCGCAAGCGTTACCTACTTTACTTCAATATAGCATCTGGGGCGATCATCTGCCTGTAACAGAATATCTATCCGGCTTCCTTCCTCGCCATATTTCACTTCGCTTTTCAGCGTGTTGTAGCCGGTAAGTTCAGGAATTACTCTCTGCGTTTATTGCCTCTTTTGCTAAGGTATTTGCTCGTAACGTATTTACGCAGAGAATCGGCACCGTTTTGCGTCTGAGTGAGTTCCCATGTGTGCGGATACTTACGTTTGGTATTTTCGGATGTTGAATACCACACGGTATCGCCCGGCGTTGCGCAACCAGTCATCGCGCCGGTGTTTGGGCAGTGAAGGGTAAAGACTTGGCCCGAAGGCGTGACCACGTCGGCCAGAAAGCGTTTATAGCGTTTAATGAGCGTGGCGGGATGGAGCGGCGGGGCGTGAACTGCATGCAGATTTCCTTAATTATTCGCTGAGCGTCCAGCGCTGTAATGGCGTATACCGCGTGCGCCCTCCGGCATAGCGCGATCTGAGGCACAACAAACTCCGTCACCGGAAAGTCCCAATGAAAGCCGGGTGCGGGAATGGGCACCGCCTGTCCGGCGTTGCGCAGCAGCGTCAGGTGTGGGTGGAACGGCTGCGGGCTTTGATAACATCCGCTGCGGGCGGCCTGCGCGCAGCATATTGGCTAACTGTAACAGCCCGCGCGGCGGCTGGCGCGTACCAAGCCAGACCACGCGAGAGCGCAGCCACTGCCCGGCATCGTCGAGGTGCAGCGTAAAACCAGGCTGACGAATACGTCCGGCCATTGCCGCCAGCGCGCGCTGTTTTTCTGCGCTGACCTCGCCGAGAAACGCCAGCGTCATGTGCATATTGGCGGCGGCTACGGACACCGGCATCGGCGGTAATTATCCGCTCGCCATTGCACCAGTTGCTTCTGAATTTTCGCCGGGATCTCAATGGCGAAAAACAGTCTTTTTTGACTCAGACATCGTGGGTACTCGGTTATGAATTGACGCGATGCTACAATGTACGCCGTTTAATGTTAACCCCTGGAGCCATTCGTGTCCCTGTTGCCGGTCGCAAGCATCCTTCCTGACCCTCTTCTCGCCTTACGGCAATCCCCGCAGGTGCTGCTGAATGCGCCGACGGAGCGGGCAAATCAACCTGGCTGCCGTTGCAAATTTTTACGCGACGGCGCGATTGAAGGACGCATCCTGCTGCTGGAGCCGCGTCGGCTGGCGGCGCGTAACGTTGCGCAACGTCTGGCGGAACTGTTGGGGCGAAAAACCGGGCGAGACGGTGGGCTACCGAATGCGTGCCGAAACCTGCGTTGGCGCGAATACCCGGCTGGAGGTGGTGACTGAAGGGATCCTGACCCGCATGATCCAGCACGATCCTGAACTTTCGGGTGTGGGGCTGGTTATCCTTGATGAATTCCATGAACGCAGCCTGCAGGCGGATCTGGCGCTGGCTCTGCTGCTGGATGTACAGCAAGGTCTGCGACGATCTCAAGCTGCTTATCATGTCGGCGACGCTGGATAACGACAAACTCCAGCGGCGCCGCCACAGGCACCGACCATTATCTCAGAAGGACGCGCTTTCCCGTGGAACGCCGCTATCAGTCGTTGCCGTCGCATCAGCGCTTTATGATGCTGTGGCGATAGCCACGGCTGAGTTGTTGCGCAATGAGCCAGGTTCGCTGTTGTTATTTTTACCCGGCGTCGGTGAGATCCAGCGGGTGCAGAATTATCAGGCTTGGGGGTGGCTGACGATGTGCTGCTTTGTCCTTTATATGGTGCATTGCCGCTTAACGAACAGCGGCAGGCGATTCTCCCCGCGCCGCCGGGGAAACGTAAGGTGGTGCTGGCGACCAATATTGCTGAAACCAGCCTGACTATTGAAGGTATTGCTGGTGGTGGACAGCGCGCAGGAGCGCGTGGCGCGTTTTGATGTGCGCACCGGGCTGACGCGGTTGTTAACCCAGCGCGTCAGCCAGGCGTCGATGACTCAGCGCGCCGGGCGTGCCGGGGCGACTGGAGCCGGGTGTTTGCGTGCACCTGCTGGCGAAAGAGCAGGCGGAACGCGCGGCGGCGCAGAGCGATGCGGAGATCTTACAAAGCGATCTTTCGTCGCTGCTGCTGGAACTCTTGCAGTGGGGCTGTACCGATCCGACGCAGCTCAATTGGTTGGATTAACCCCCAGCCATTAACTCTGGCGGCGGCACATCGGCTGTTGACGCAGCTTGCGGCGCTGGCTGATGACCGTTTGACGGCGAAAGGGCAAAAAATGGCAACGTGGCAACGATCCGCGTCTGGCGGCAATGTTGGTGGCAGCGCAAACCGATGATGAAGTGGCGACGGCCGCACGCCTGGCGGCGATTCTCGAAGAGCCGCCGCGCGAGAACAAATCATGACCTGTTACAGGCATTTTCCCGCCCGCAGGGTCAGTGGCAGCAGCGCAGCCAGCAGCTTTGTAAACGTCTTAATCGCCGCGCTGGGCAGCCGGACAGCGTCATCGCCATTCCTGTGCTGTTAGCGCAAGGGTTCCCTGACCGTATCGCCCGTCGACGCGGGCAGGAAGGGCGTTATCAACTGGCGAACGGAATGGGAGCGATGCTGGACGCGGACGATGCGTTAAATCGCCACGAATGGCTGATTGCGCCACTATTGTTACAGGGTAACGCTGCGCCGGATGCGCGTATTTTGCAGGCCTGCGCGCTGGATATCGATGCGCTGACCGCCCGTTGCCCCTCGTTGCTTCAACAATCTGACACGATTGAGTGGGATGATACTCAGGGGACCTTAAAAGCCCTGCGACGTAGCCAGATTGGCCAGCTAACGCTAAGCGTACGCCCGTGGGCAAACTGTCCGAAAGCGAACTGCATCAGGCGATGCTGACCGGGATTCGCGAGAAAGGATTGAGCGTGCTTAACTGGACGAGTGCTGCGCAGCAGCTACGCTTGCGTTTACAGTGCGCTGCACAGTGGCTGCCGGAAGAGGCGTGGCCTGCTGTGGATGATGCAACGTTGCTCGATGAACTGGAAACCTGGTTGTTGCCGCATATGACCGGCGTCCACTCTCTGCGTGGGCTGAAATCTGTGGATATTTACCAGGCGCTGCGCGACCGGTTGCCATGGTCATTACAACAACGTCTGGAGAGTTCTTTGCCAACTCATTACACTGTGCCGACTGGAAGCCAAATCGCCATTCGCTACGATGAAGATAATCCGCCGGCGTTAGCGGTGCGGATGCAGGAAATGTTTGGCGAAGCCAGTACGCCGACCATCGCCCAGGGGCGAGTGGCTTTGGTGCTGGAGCTGCTTTCACCCGCCCAGCGACCGCTACAGATAACCCGCGATTTAAGCGCGTTCTGGCAAGGGGCGTATCGCGAGGTGCAAAAAGAGATGAAAGGGCGCTATCCGAAACACGTCTGGCCGGACGATCCGGCGAATACCGCGCCCACGCGGCGGACGAAGGAGTATTCTTTATGATGGTACCAGCCCGGCTGAGATGTTGACGCCGGGGAGCAAAATTGAGAGATATCTTCTTCTGTCCTGTGACAGAAGAATTGAGAATCAGGCCTTTATGCCTGAATGTTGCGGAGAGAAAGCATGGCGGGGAATGACCGCGAGCCGATTGGACGGAAAGGGAAACCTGCACGTCCGGCAAACAAAAGGTAAGCCGTCGACAGCTCAGAGACGATGAGTATGACGACGATTATGATGATGATGAGACGAGGAAGCGCGATCGCGTTCGGGTAACGGCGGCGAAGGAAGCAAACGGCGTGGTAAACACCGCTGGTTTTGGTTCCTGGTCAAACTCGGCATCGTCTTTGCGGTATTGATGGCGATTTACGGCGTTTATCTGGATCAAAAATTCGCAGCCGTATTGACGGTAAGTCTGGCACTTCCGGCGGCGGTGTATGGCCGTATGGTCAACCTTGAGCCGGATATGACCATCAGTAAAAAAGAGATGGTGCAGCTGCTGATGGCAACCCAGTATCGCCAGGTGACGCGGATGACGCGTGCGGGCGAATTTACCGTGCAGGCTAACAGCATCGAGATGATTCGCCGCCCGTTCCATTTCCCGGACAGTAAAGAAGGGCAGGTACGCGCGCGTCTGACCTTTGATGGCGATCATCTGGAAACCATCGAGAATATGGACAGCAACCGCCAGTTCGGTTTCTTCCGCCTCGACCCGCGCCTGATTACCATGATGTCTTCGCCAAACGGCGAGCAGCGTCTGTTTGTCCCGCGCAACGGTTTCCCGGACCTGCTGATTGATACCCTGATAGCGACCGAAGACCGCCATTTCTATGAGCATGATGGCATTAGCTTCTACTCGATGGGGCGTGCGGTGCTGGCGAACCTGACCGCCGGACGGACGGTGCAGGGGGCGAGTACGCTGACCCAGCAGCTGGTGAAAAACCTGTTCCTCTCCAGCGAACGTTCTTACTGGCGTAAGGCAAACGAAGCGTAGATGGCGCTATTATGGACGCCCGCTACAGCAAAGATTGCATTCTTGAGCTGTATATGAACGAGGTGTATCTGGTCAGAGCGGTGACAATGGAATTGGCGGCTTCCCGCTGGCGAGCCTCTATTACGGGTTTGGCCGTCCGGTTGAAGAATTAGTCTTGACCAGCAGGCGCTGCTGGTGGGCACGGTGAAAGGGGCCTCGTCTACAACCCGTGGCGTAACCCGAAACTGGCGCTGGAACGTCGTAACTGGTTCGCGCCTGCTAACAGGAGAAGGTTATTGATGAGGAACTGTATGACATGCCGAGCGCCCGTCCACTGGGCGTACAGCCGCGCGGTGGGGTGATTTCACCGCAGCCAGCGTTTATGCAGATGGTGCGTCAGGAGCTGCAGGCGAAGCTGGGCGATAAGGTCAAAGACCTGTCCGGCGGCAAATCTTCACCACCTTCGACTCCGTTGCTCAGGATGCGGCAGAGAAAGCGGCGGAGGAGGGTATTCCGGTACTGAAGAAACAGCGCAAGTGAGCGATCTCGAAAGGCGATGGTGGTTGTGGACCGTTTCAGCGGTGAAGTTCGAGCCATGGTGGGTGGTGCCGAGCCGCAGTTCGCCGGCTACAACCGTGCGATGCAGGCACGTCGCTCGATTGGTTCTCTGCAAAACCGGCGACCTATCTGACGGCGTTAAGCCAGCCGAAATCAGTATCGCCTGAATACCTGGATTGCCGATGCACCGATTGCTCTGCGTCAGCCAAATGGCCAGGTATGGTCGCCGCAGAACGACGATCGTCGCTATAGCGGCCAGGTGATGCTGGTGGATGCGCTGACTCGTTCGATGAACGTGCCGACCGTTAACCTCGGGATGGCGCTGGGTCTGCGCGCCGTACTCAACATCCTGGCTGAAGGGGGGCACCGAAAGATCAGCTCAATGCTGTTCCGGCATGCTGTGGGCGCTGAACCTGACGCCAATTGAAGTGGCGAAGGTTCAGACTATCGCCAGCGGCGGTAATCGTGCACCGCTGTCGGCGCTGCGTTCGGTGATTGCCGAAGACGGAACCGTGCTGTACCAGAGCTTCCCGCAGGCTGAGCGTGCCGTTCCGGCACAGGCGGCTTACATGACGCTGTGGACGATGCAGCAGGTTGTTCAACGCGGCACCGGCTGTCAGCTGGGTGCTAAATATCCGAACCTGCATCTGGCAGGGAAAACCGGTACCACCAACAACAACGTCGATACCTGGTTTGCCGGGATTGACGGGCGTGAAGTGGTGTATTACCTGGTCGGTCGCGATAACAACCAGCCGACCAAGCTGTACGGCGCTAGCGGGGCGATGTCGATTTATCAGCGTTACCTGGCGAGCGAGTCGCCTATCGCGTTGGAGCCTACGCCGCCTGAAGATGTCGTCAACATGGGCGTTGATGATAACGGCAACTTTATCTGCGGCGGCGGTGGCTTACGTATGCTGCCAGTCTGGACGATATACCCGCATGCGCTCTGCCAGCAGAGCCAGCAGCAGATAGAACAGCAGCAGTCAGCGAACCCGTTCGATTCGTTCACAGCCGCAGCAGCAACAGCAACAACAGCAGCAATGCGGCGCAGGAGAAAAAAGACGGCGAAGGCGTCGCAGGTTGGATTAAGGATATGTTCGGCGGTAATTAATCCTGTCTTGCCCTAAATAAAAAGCCTCTGTTTTAAACAGGGGCTTTTTTACATCTCTTTTTGCTTTTTTTTTAACGCATTTATTTCATCTGTTTATTTCTTAACCCCTTAATTCTGGTAGGGGCTTGATATCGCTTGCTATGCGTCCATCGGCTGTCGCTATTATGCTTTCGGTTATAATAATAATTCTCGTTTACGTTATCATTCACTTCATTAGAGATATACCAATGGCGCGTCCTAAACCGCTCAGCCAACCCACTCGCTGCGTAAACTCGCAGTCGTAGTCGCCACAGCGGTTAGCGGCATGTCTGTTTACGCACAGGCTGCAATATAATAAACCCGAAAGAAGAAACCATCACCGTTACCGCAGCTCCAGCGGCTCAGGAAAGTGCCTGGGGGCCGCAGTCACGATTGCTGCCAAGCACTCGGCAACGGCAACCAAAACGGATACCCCGATTGAAAAAGTGCCACAGTCTATTTCTGTTGTGACCGCCGAAGAGATGGCGCTGCATCAGCCGAAGTCGGTAAAAGAAGCGCTTAGCTACACGCCGGGTGTCTCTGTTGGTACGCGTGGCGCATCCAACACCTATGACCACCTGATCATTCGCGGCTTTGCGGCAGAAGGCCAAAGCCAGAATAACTATCTGAATGGCCTGAAGTTGCAGGGCAACTTCTATAACGATGCGGTCATTGACCCGTATATGCTGGAACGCGCTGAAATTATGCGTGGCCCGGTTTCCGTGCTTTACGGTAAAAGCAGTCCTGGCGGCCTGTTGAATATGGTCAGCAAGCGTCCGACCACCGAACCGCTGAAAGAAGTTCAGTTTAAAGCCGGTACTGACAGCCTGTTCCAGACTGGTTTTGACTTTAGCGATTCGTTGGATGATGACGGTGTTTACTCTTATCGCCTGACCGGTCTTGCGCGTTCTGCCAATGCCCAGCAGAAAGGGTCAGAAGAGCAGCGTTATGCTATTGCACCGGCGTTCACCTGGCGTCCGGATGATAAAACCAATTTTACCTTCCTTTCTTACTTCCAGAACGAGCCGGAAACCGGTTATTACGGCTGGTTGCCGAAAGAGGGAACCGTTGAGCCGCTGCCGAACGGTAAGCGTCTGCCGACAGACTTTAATGAAGGGGCGAAGAACAACACCTATTCTCGTAATGAGAAGATGGTCGGCTACAGCTTCGATCACGAATTTAACGACACCTTTACTGTGCGTCAGAACCTGCGCTTTGCTGAAAACAAAACCTCGCAAAACAGCGTTTATGGTTACGGCGTCTGCTCCGATCCGGCGAATGCTTACAGCAAACAGTGTGCGGCATTAGCGCCAGCGGATAAAGGCCATTATCTGGCACGTAAATACGTCGTTGATGATGAGAAGCTGCAAAACTTCTCCGTTGATACCCAGTTGCAGAGCAAGTTTGCCACTGGCGATATCGACCACACCCTGCTGACCGGTGTCGACTTTATGCGTATGCGTAATGACATCAACGCCTGGTTTGGTTACGACGACTCTGTGCCACTGCTCAATCTGTACAATCCGGTGAATACCGATTTCGACTTCAATGCCAAAGATCCGGCAAACTCCGGCCCTTACCGCATTCTGAATAAACAGAAACAAACGGGCGTTTATGTTCAGGATCAGGCGCAGTGGGATAAAGTGCTGGTCACCCTAGGCGGTCGTTATGACTGGGCAGATCAAGAATCTCTTAACCGCGTTGCCGGGACGACCGATAAACGTGATGACAAACAGTTTACCTGGCGTGGTGGTGTTAACTACCTGTTTGATAATGGTGTAACACCTTACTTCAGCTATAGCGAATCGTTTGAACCTTCTTCGCAAGTTGGGAAGGATGGTAATATTTTCGCACCGTCTAAAGGTAAGCAGTATGAAGTCGGCGTGAAATATGTACCGGAAGATCGTCCGATTGTAGTTACTGGTGCCGTGTATAATCTCACTAAAACCAACAACCTGATGGCGGACCCTGAGGGTTCCTTCTTCTCGGTTGAAGGTGGCGAGATCCGCGCACGTGGCGTAGAAATCGAAGCGAAAGCGGCGCTGTCGGCGAGTGTTAACGTAGTCGGTTCTTATACTTACACCGATGCGGAATACACCACCGATACTACCTATAAAGGCAATACGCCTGCACAGGTGCCAAAACACATGGCTTCGTTGTGGGCTGACTACACCTTCTTTGACGGTCCGCTTTCAGGTCTGACGCTGGGCACCGGTGGTCGTTATACTGGCTCCAGTTATGGTGATCCGGCTAACTCCTTTAAAGTGGGAAGTTATACGGTCGTGGATGCGTTAGTACGTTATGATCTGGCGCGAGTCGGCATGGCTGGCTCCAACGTGGCGCTGCATGTTAACAACCTGTTTGATCGTGAATACGTCTCCAGCTGCTATAGCGAATATGCATGTGACTGGGGCGCAGAGCGTCAGGTTGTTGCTACCGCAACGTTCCGTTTCTAACCCACCTCCAGGGCGCGGATTTTCCGCGCCCTTTAACATGTTGACGGTTATGCAGGACAACACGAATCATTCTGATACGACCTTTTCTCTGCGAACAGGGGGTGTTTCGTGTTCCAGGCCGTACGCTGCTTCACCCACTTTCCTTAACGTTCCCTGCGGGCAAAGTGACCGGTCTTATCGGTCATAACGGTTCGGTAAATCCACGTTACGAAAATGCTCGGCCGCCATCAGCCACCGTCAGAAGGCGATACCCGCTGGATAGCCGGCCGCTGGAAAGCTGGAACAGCAAAGCATTTGCCCGTAAGGTTGCCTATCTGCCGCAGCAGCTACCGCCGGCGGAAGGGATGACGGTGCGTGAACTGGTGGCCATTGGCCGCTATCCGTGGCATGGGGGTTGGGCGCTTTGGCGTCGCCGATCGTGAGAAAGTGGATGAGGCGATAGCGTTGGTGGGATTAAAACCGCTGGCGCAGCGTCTGGTTGATAGTCTCTCCGGTGGTGAGCGCCAGCGTGCGTGGATCGCCATGCTGGTGGCGCAGGACAGCCGCTGTTTGCTGCTCGATGAACCGACCTCGGCGCTGGATATTGCCATCAGGTTGATGTCCTGGCGCTGGTACACCGTTTTAGCGAGCAGCGCGGACTGACGGTCATTGCCGTGCTGCACGATATCAATATGGCGGCGCGCTATTGCGATTACCTGGTCGCGTTGCGCGGCGGCGAGATGATCGTCAGGGCACGCCGAATGAACTGATGCGCAGCGAAACGCTGGAAAAAAATGACGGTATTCCAATGGGCATCCTGCCGCATCCAGCCGGTGCTGCACCGGTAAGTTTTGTCTATTGATGATGGCTGATAATCGGATTAGCCGCCGCCGTTTACTGACGGCGATGGCGCTCTCACCGCTGCTGTGGCAGATGCAAAAGGCGCAGGCCGCGCCGATTAGTGCCGAACGTATCGTGGCACTGGAATGGCTGCCCGTCGAACTGATGCCTGCACTGGGCGTCACGCCTTACGGTGTCGCGGATATTCCTAACTACCGGATGTGGGTTAACGAACCGGCGCTGCCGGACTCGGTGATCGACGTCGGACTGCGTACCGAGCCGAACCTCGAACTGTTGACGCAGATGAAGCCTTCCATGCTCGTTTGGTCGGCAGGCTATGGCCCTTCACCAGAAATGCTGGCTCGTATTGCGCCGGGTCGCGGATTTAACTTCAGTGACGGCAAACAGCCGTTGGCGATGGCGCGTAAATCGCTGACGGAAATGGCAGATTTACTTAACCTGCAAAGCGCAGCGGAAACGCATTTAGCGCAATATGAAGACTTTATCCGCAGCATGAAACCCCGCTTTGTGAAGCGTGGTGCGCGTCCGTTATTGCTGACGACGCTTATCGATCCGCGCCATATGCTGGTCTTCGGTCCAAACAGCTTGTTCCAGGAAATTCTTGATGAGTACGGCATCCCAAATGCCTGGCAAGGGGAAACCAACTTCTGGGGCAGTACCGCCGTCAGTATCGATCGTCTGGCGGCGTATAAAGACGTTGATGTGCTCTGTTTTGATCACGACAACAGCAAAGACATGGATGCGCTAATGGCAACGCCGCTGTGGCAGGCCATGCCGTTTGTCCGCGCCGGACGCTTTCAGCGCGTACCTGCAGTCTGGTTTTATGGTGCGACGCTCTCGGCAATGCACTTTGTGCGCGTTCTGGATAACGCCATCGGAGGTAAAGCGTGAGTAAACGAATTGCGCTTTTCCCGGCGTTATTGCTGGCGCTGTTAGTGATTGTCGCTACGGCGCTCACCTGGATGAACTTCTCGCAGGCGCTGCCGCGTAGCCAGTGGGCGCAGGCTGCCTGGTCGCCGGATATTGACGTCATCGAGCAGATGATTTTTCACTACAGCTTGTTGCCGCGTCTGGCGATTTCGCTGCTGGTGGGCGCGGGTCTGGGGCTGGTGGGCGTGCTGTTTCAGCAAGTGCTGCGTAACCCGCTGGCGGAGCCGACGACGCTTGGCGTTGCTACAGGCGCGCAACTGGGGATTACCGTCACTACGCTCTGGGCGATCCCTGGTGCGATGGCGAGCCAGTTTGCTGCGCAGGCAGGGGCTTGTGTTGTTGGCTTAATTGTCTTTGGCGTCGCGTGGGGGAAACGGCTGTCGCCGGTAACGCTGATTCTCGCGGGGTTGGTAGTGAGCCTTTATTGCGGCGCAATCAATCAGTTACTGGTTATCTTCCATCATGACCAACTGCAAAGCATGTTTCTGTGGAGCACTGGAACGCTGACGCAAACCGACTGGGGCGGCGTTGAGCGTTTATGGCCGCAGCTGCTGGGCGGTGTGATGCTGACGTTGCTGCTACTTCGTCCGTTAACCCTGATGGGGCTTGATGATGGCGTGGCGCGCAATCTCGGGCTGGCCTTGTCGCTTGCGCGTCTGGCAGCGCTGTCGCTGGCGATTGTCATCAGTGCGCTGCTGGTGAACGCTGTGGGGATTATCGGCTTTATCGGGTTGTTCGCGCCGCTGCTGGCAAAAATGCTGGGGGCGCGGCGTCTGCTGCCACGACTGATGCTGGCGTCGTTGATTGGTGCGCTGATCCTCTGGCTTTCCGATCAAATCATCCTCTGGCTGACTCGCGTGTGGATGGAAGTGTCCACCGGTTCGGTCACTGCGTTGATCGGTGCGCCGCTGCTACTGTGGCTGTTGCCGCGTTTACGCAGCATTAGCGCGCCGGATATGAAGGTCAACGATCGTGTCGCGGCTGAACGCCAACATGTGCTGGCGTTTGCCCTCGCGGGCGGCGTGCTGCTGTTGATGGCTGTGGTGGTGGCGCTGTCGTTTGGTCGTGATGCGCATGGATGGCATTGGGCAACCGGTACGCTACTTGATGAATTGCTGCAGTGGCGCTGGCCACGTTTATCGGCATCGGCGCTGATTGCCGGGGTGATGCTGGCGGTGGCTGGCTGTATTATTCAGCGCTTAACCGGCAACCCAATGGCCAGCCCGGAAGTGTTGGGAATAAGCTCCGGCGCTGCGTTTGGCGTGGTGTTGATGCTGTTTATGGTGCCGGGAAATGCCTTTGGCTGGCTGCTGCCAGCCGGGAGTCTGGGTGCTGCGGTGACGCTTTATCGTGATTCTCGTTGCTGCCGGGCGCGGTGGTTTTTCGCCGCAGCGCATGCTGCTGGCGGGGATGGCGCTGAGTACCGCCTTTACCATGCTGCTGATGATGCTCCAGGCCAGCGGCGATCCGCGCATGGCGCAAATTCTGACATGGATTTCCGGCTCGACCTACAACGCCACCGGTAAGCAGGTGGTGCAATCGGCAATTGCCATGCTGGTGCTGTTGCTGCTGGTGCCGCTGTGCCGTCGCTGGCTCACTATCTTTACCGCTCGGCGGTGAAACGGCTCGCTCCCATTGGGATGGCACTGACGCCTGCGCGCGTCGGCCTGCTGCTGCTCGCCGCATGTCTGACGGCGGCGGCAACCCTGACTATCGGGCCGCTGAGCTTTGTCGGGCTGATGGCGCCGCATATCGCGCGGATGATGGGTTTCCGTCGTACGATGCCGCATATCGTGATTTCGGCATTGATTGGCGGGCTGCTGTTGGTGTTTGCCGACTGGTGCGGACGCATGCTGATGTTCCCGTATCAGATCCCAGCGGGCTACTGTCGACCTTTATTGGCGCGCCGTACTTTATCTATCTGCTGAGAAAGCAGAGCCGATAAAAAAGCCGGATAAGCATGCGCTTATCCGGCCTACAGACTGTGTACTTACGTAGCCGCCCCGGCAATCGCGAATTACAGTTTCGTAAACACCCGACGCGCCGCGTCGATGGTATTGTCGATATCTTCTTCGCTGTGGGCGATGGACATAAAGCCCGCTTCAAACGCCGACGGCGCCAGATACACGCCTTCATCCAGCATCAGATGGAAGAAGCGTTTAAAGCGCTCAACGTCGCACTTCAGTACGTCCTGGTAGCAGGTCACTTCTTTTGCATCGGTGAAGAAAATACCAAACATGCCGCCAACGTTGTTAACGACCAGCGGAATGCCCGCATATTTCGCCGCATCCAGCAGTCCCTGCGCCAGCTGATTGGTCAGCTCGGTGAGGGTTCCATGCACGCCCGGCTGCGCCACTTCAGTCAGACAGGCAAAACCTGCCGCCATGGCGATCGGGTTACCGGAAAGCGTTCCCGCCTGGTAAACCGGGCCGGTTGGCGCCAGTGCGTCCATCACGTCGCGGCGACCACCAAAGGCACCTACCGGCATACCGCCACCGATGATTTTGCCAAGGCAGGTCAGATCGGCACTACGCCGTAATAATCCTGCGCCCCGGCCAGCGCCACGCGGAAGCCGGTCATCACTTCATCGATAATCAGCAGCGCGCCGAACTCGTCGCACAGGGCGCGCAGGCCCGGCAGGAACTCTGGCTGTGGCGGGATGCAGTTCATGTTGCCAGCAACAGGCTCAACGATGATACAAGCGACTTCCTGTGGGAACTGCTCGAACGCCGCGCGTACAGATGCCAGATCGTTATAGGTGCAGGTAAGGGTGTGTTTGGCGAAATCAGCCGGTACGCCCGGTGAGTTCGGCTGGCCGAGGGTCAGCGCGCCGGAGCCGGCTTTCACCAGCAGGCAGTCGGCGTGGCCGTGATAACAGCCTTCAAATTTGATGATTTTGTCGCGACCGGTAAAACCGCGTGCCAGACGAATGGCGCTCATAGTGGCTTCGGTACCGGAGTTCACCATGCGCACCATGTCCATGGTTGGTACCAGTTCGGTCACAGCTGGCCATGGTCACTTCCATTTCGGTCGGTGCGCCGAAACTCAGGCCGCGCTCTGCCGCTTCAATCACCGCATTACGGATGGCAGGGTGGTTGTGGCCCAGACCATTCGTCCCCAGGAACCCACATAATCGATATAGGCTTTGCCATCGACGTCATACAGATACGCGCCGTCCGCACGTTCGATAAACAGCGGTGCACAGCCAACGCCGGTGAAGAGCACGTACCGGCGAGTTCACGCCGCCGGGAATCATTTCACGCGCAGCGCTATAGAGATTTTCAGATTTGCTCATTGCCAGGTTCCTGGTTCGTGGAAAAAGTGAATGGCTGCTATTCTATGTTATTCATAACAAGTTAAATACTCGTCAAACATCAGGCTGCTTGTACTGGTGCAATCCTGATTTCTTAGAGTATAAAAGTTTTGTGCATTTGAAACATTACGCTTTGCAAAGGATTTTCATGGAACGTGCGAGTAAAATGCCGTCATCTTATTTGTATGACCAATAAGTGATCATTGGATGAAAACTGATACTCCCTCTTTAGAAACACCGCAGGCCGCGCGCCTGCGACGCAGACAACTGATTCGCCAACTTCTTGAGCGCGATAAAACCCCGTTAGCCATTTTGTTTATGGCGGCAGTCGTCGGCACGCTTGTTGGGCTGGCAGCGGTTGCTTTTGACAAAGGTGTCGCCTGGTTGCAGAACCAACGTATGGGGGCGCTGGTACATACTGCTGATAATTATCCGCTTCTGTTAACCGTCGCTTTTCTCTGTTCGGCGGTGCTGGCGATGTTTGGCTACTTTTTGGTGCGCAAATACGCGCCGGAAGCAGGTGGTTCGGGGATCCCGGAAATTGAAGGGGCGCTGGAAGATCAACGTCCCGTTCGCTGGTGGCGTGTATTGCCGGTGAAGTTCTTTGGCGGGCTGGGGACACTCGGCGGAGGCATGGTGTTGGGGCGCGAAGGGCCAACCGTGCAGATCGGCGGTAACATTGGCCGTATGGTGCTTGATATTTTCCGCCTGAAAGGTGACGAAGCTCGCCATACGCTGCTGGCAACCGGTGCTGCTGCGGGGCTGGCTGCGGCCTTTAACGCGCCGCTGGCGGGTATTTTGTTTATTATCGAAGAGATGCGTCCGCAGTTTCGCTATACGTTAATTTCGATTAAAGCGGTATTTATTGGTGTCATTATGTCGACCATTATGTACCGGATTTTTAATCATGAAGTTGCGTTGATTGACGTCGGTAAACTTTCTGATGCGCCGCTTAATACGCTGTGGCTTTATCTGATCCTCGGTATTATTTTTGGCATTTTCGGCCCTATTTTTAATAAATGGGTGCTGGGGATGCAGGATTTGCTGCACCGTGTGCACGGCGGCAATATTACCAAATGGGTGCTAATGGGCGGTGCGATTGGCGGTCTGTGTGGATTGCTGGGGTTTGTGGCACCAGCAACGTCGGGCGGCGGTTTTAACCTGATTCCTATCGCTACCGCGGGGAATTTCAGCATGGGAATGCTGGTGTTTATCTTCGTCGCGCGGGTCATTACCACCTTACTCTGCTTCTCTTCCGGCGCGCCGGGCGGTATTTTTGCCCCGATGCTGGCGCTGGGTACTGTGCTGGGAACCGCTTTCGGAATGGTTGCCGTTGAGCTGTTTCCGCAATATCACCTTGAGGCGGGGACGTTTGCTATTGCCGGAATGGGGGCATTACTGGCGGCATCTATTCGCGCGCCGTTAACGGGGATCATTCTGGTTCTGGAGATGACCGATAACTACCAGCTCATTTTGCCAATGATTATTACCGGTCTTGGCGCAACACTATTAGCGCAATTTACCGGCGGGAAACCGCTATACTCGGCGATTCTTGCGCGCACGCTGGCAAAACAGGAAGCTGAGCAACTGGCGCGAAGCAAGGCCGCATCAGCCAGCGAGAATACTTGAACGAAATACCAGGGTATTAGATAATGGCGATTATTATTGGGTTAGAATTTGCCCAATTGCCGATGTCGTTTGGAGCAAAATATGAGTGATGACGTAGCACTGCCGCTGGAGTTTACCGACGCAGCAGCCAACAAAGTTAAAAGCCTGATCGCTGACGAAGATAACCCGAATCTGAAATTACGCGTGTATATCACCGGTGGCGGTTGCAGCGGCTTCCAGTATGGTTTCACCTTTGATGATCAGGTGAACGAAGGCGATATGACCATCGAAAAACAGGGCGTTGGCCTGGTGGTTGATCCGATGAGCCTGCAATATCTGGTCGGCGGTTCCGTTGATTATACCGAAGGTCTGGAAGGTTCTCGTTTCATCGTGACCAACCCGAACGCGAAAAGCACCTGCGGTTGCGGTTCTTCCTTTAGTATCTAATCTGTTGTTCATGTGCCGGATAAACTATCCGGCACATCTTCTCTCTTCAACGGCCAGGCTCATCCAAAGCAAAGGTGGGTAGCTTCAGGTGCCAGCGAATCGCCGCCAGGCGAATAGCCAGCGTCACCACCATTCCCATCATACTGGCGTTTTCCAGTGGCACATCAAAGGTATAGTAAGCCGTTGCGTGGACAATCCCGCCCGGCAATACAGGCCGTGGCATAGATTTCAGTCCGCAGGATCATCGGGACTTCACGCGCCAGCACGTCACGAATAATCCCGCCGCCGACGCCGGTGACGACACCCATACATATCGCAACCAGCGGCCCGGAGTGGGCGATAAACGCTTTGTTGACGCCAATGCCGACGAATACCGCGAGACCGACCCATCCGGCACCGGCAGTACCCATTTGGGTAAACGGCGCGGCTGGCGCACCAGCACAATTGTCAGCATACAGGTGACCATCGCCACGACCAGATCGGTTGGGTCTTTTACCCAGGAATTACCCGGGCCGTTGGCCCACGCCATGTCACGAATGGTACCGCCGCCGACGGCGGTGGACGAACACGAAGCACCAACACACCGAACAGATCCATACGCAGCTTACCCGCCAGCAAAACGCCGGAGACCGCGAAAACCATGGTGCCTACAATATCCAGCCAATAAACAAGCATGACCAATTACCCAATTAATGAACCTGCTCGAGTGCAGTACAGAGTTGTTTTGCGGCGAGGATAATACGTGGGCTTGCCCGTTCAAACCAGTCACTATTGAGGGGAATGATGGGGATTGTGGACTGGCTGGCCAGTACTGCTGGAATTTTTCGAATTAGCTGTCGTTTCGCCCGCGGCAACGATGACCTGCGGCTGACGCATTCTAGCACCTGTTCACGGCTCACCTGTGGCCAGGCGACGCGACTGTCGGCGAAGATTTATTCACCGCCACAAATCTCCAGTACCTGGTTTTGAATCGCGTTTTTGTTACTGGTGAAAATAGGGGTTAAAGCCAAATTGCATAAACACCCGTTTTTTCGGGGCGTTGGCGTACTGCGCTTTGAGCTGCGTATAGTCATGCAGTAGGGCGGTTGCGGCCTGCTCGGCTTTCTCCGGCGTTCGGGCTCCATTTCGCGAGCTGGCGCAGCGTGGCGGCGATCTCTTCAATGCTGTGAGTATCCACCCATTGAAAAACGTCGATCCCGAGAGCGCGGCTGGTTCACCTGGCGTTCGGCGTTGCCTTCTTTTCCACGCCAGTACCAGAGTATCAGGTATGATGCGACAATGCGTTCCAGATTAATTCCCTGCCATGAGGAAACCTGCTCAATCTTTTGCGCTTGTGGAGGATAGTCGGAATAGCTGCTGACCCCAACCGGCGTGATCCCGGCGGCAAAGGCAAGTTCAGTGTTGGCGGGAGAAAGCGTGATGACGCGCGGCGCGGCGTTGAGCCACAGTGGCGCAAGAAAAGACAGGGCGACCAGCGCCCTGAACAGTGACTTAGCCATGTGCAAGTTTCTGCACCAGTGACTCAACCATCAGGCTGGACTGTTTGGCCGCAACCGCCAGGAACTCGTCAAAGCTCAGGTGGGACTGTTGATCGGCAACGTCGGAAATCGCGCGTACCACGACAAACGGCACGGCAAAGCTGTGGCAAACGTGGGCAATTGCCGTGGCTTCCATCTCAACCGCAATCGCCTGCGGAAAGTTGTGGCGGATTTTCCCCAGACCGACGGAACCGTTGATGAAGGCATCGCCGCTGACAATCAGGCCGCGTACGGCGTTGAGGTCTAAGGATTTAATGCACTCTTCGGCAGCGGCGATCAGTTTGTCGTCTGCTTTGAAGGCCGCCGGGCAGCCGGCCATCTGGCCAATTTCGTAGCCGAATGCGGTAACGTCAGCGTCGTGGTAGCGCGCTTCGTCAGAGACCACGATGTCGCCTACTTTCAGGGTTGGCGCGAGGCCGCCTGCGGAACCGGTATTAATGATGACGTCCGGCTGGCAGCGTTCCAGCAGCAGGGTTGCGCCCATTGCCGCGGCAACTTTACCAATGCCTGATTTCAGTAACGCGACGTCAACGCCGTTAAGCTGACCGGTATAGATCTCGCTACCGCCAATGGTGATGGTCTGACGATTTTCGATTTTGTCACGCAGCAGCGTAACTTCTTCTTCCATTGCGCCAATAATGCCGATTTTCATAGATTTACTCGCGATGTGCCATGTTTAAAGGCATAGTCTATCATGCGGTTCAGGGGAAGCGCATTTCTCGCGACGGAGAGGCTATGGCTACGATTGATTTTCGCAATAAAATTAACTGGCATCGGCGCTATCGTTCACCGCAAGGCGTCAGTTCTGAACATGAAATCCTGCGCATCTTCGAGAGCGATCGCGGGCGCATTATTATTAATTCTCCGGCGATTAGTCGACTAACAGAGAAAACTCCAGGTCTTCCCGCTCGAACGTAACGCAGCGGTGCGCACGCGTCTTACCCACTCGATGGAAGTCCAGCAGGTGGGGCGCTACATCGCCAAAGAAATTTTAAGCCGTCTGAAAGAGCTTAAATTACTGGAAGCATACGGCCTGGATGAACTGACCGGTCCCTTTGAAAGCATTGTTGAGATGTCATGCCTGATGCACGATATCGGCAATCCGCCGTTTGGTCATTTTGGCGAAGCGGCGATAAATGACTGGTTTCGCCAACGTTTGCACCCGGAAGATGCCGAAAGCCAGCCTCTGACTGACGATCGCTGCAGCGTGGCGGCACTACGTTTACGGGACGGGGAAGAACCGCTTAACGAGCTGCGGCGCAAGATTCGTCAGGACTTATGTCATTTTGAGGGGAATGCACAAGGCATTCGCCTGGTGCATACATTGATGCGGATGAATCTCACCTGGGCACAGGTTGGCGGTATTTTAAAATATACCCGTCCGGCGTGGTGGCGTGGCGAAACGCCTGAGACACATCACTATTTAATGAAAAAGCCGGGTTATTATCTTTCTGAAGAAGCCTATATTGCCCGGTTGCGTAAAGAACTTAATTTGGCGCTTTACAGTCGTTTTCCATTAACGTGGATTATGGAAGCTGCCGACGACATCTCCTATTGTGTGGCAGACCTTGAAGATGCGGTAGAGAAAAGAATATTTACCGTTGAGCAGCTTTATCATCATTTGCACGAAGCGTGGGGCCAGCATGAGAAAGGTTCGCTCTTTTCGCTGGTGGTTGAAAATGCCTGGGAAAAATCACGCTCAAATAGTTTAAGCCGCAGTACGGAAGATCAGTTTTTTATGTATTTACGGGTAAACACCCTAAATAAACTGGTACCCTACGCGGCACAACGATTTATTGATAATCTGCCTGCGATTTTCGCCGGAACGTTTAATCATGCATTATTGGAAGATGCCAGCGAATGCAGCGATCTTCTTAAGCTATATAAAAATGTCGCTGTAAAACATGTGTTTAGCCATCCAGATGTCGAGCGGCTTGAATTGCAGGGCTATCGGGTCATTAGCGGATTATTAGAGATTTATCGTCCTTTATTAAGCCTGTCGTTATCAGACTTTACTGAACTGGTAGAAAAAGAACGGGTGAAACGTTTCCCTATTGAATCGCGCTTATTCCACAAACTCTCGACGCGCCATCGGCTGGCCTATGTCGAGGCTGTCAGTAAATTACCGTCAGATTCTCCTGAGTTTCCGCTATGGGAATATTATTACCGTTGCCGCCTGCTGCAGGATTATATCAGCGGTATGACCGACCTCTATGCGTGGGATGAATACCGACGTCTGATGGCCGTAGAACAATAACCAGGCTTTTGTAAAGACGAACAATAAATTTTTACCTTTTGCAGAAACTTTAGTTCGGAACTTCAGGCTATAAAACGAATCTGAAGAACACAGCAATTTTGCGTTATCTGTTAATCGAGACTGAAATACATGAAAAAAACCACATTAGCACTGAGTGCACTGGCTCTGAGTTTAGGTTTGGCGTTATCTCCGCTCTCTGCAACGGCGGCTGAGACTTCTTCAGCAACGACAGCCCAGCAGATGCCAAGCCTTGCACCGATGCTCGAAAAGGTGATGCCTTCAGTGGTCAGCATTAACGTAGAAGGTAGCACAACCGTTAATACGCCGCGTATGCCGCGTAATTTCCAGCAGTTCTTCGGTGATGATTCTCCGTTCTGCCAGGAAGGTTCTCCGTTCCAGAGCTCTCCGTTCTGCCAGGGTGGCCAGGGCGGTAATGGTGGCGGCCAGCAACAGAAATTCATGGCGCTGGGTTCCGGCGTCATCATTGATGCCGATAAAGGCTATGTCGTCACCAACAACCACGTTGTTGATAACGCGACGGTCATTAAAGTTCAACTGAGCGATGGCCGTAAGTTCGACGCGAAGATGGTTGGCAAAGATCCGCGCTCTGATATCGCGCTGATCCAAATCCAGAACCCGAAAAACCTGACCGCAATTAAGATGGCGGATTCTGATGCACTGCGCGTGGGTGATTACACCGTAGCGATTGGTAACCCGTTTGGTCTGGGCGAGACGGTAACTTCCGGGATTGTCTCTGCGCTGGGGCGTAGCGGCCTGAATGCCGAAAACTACGAAAACTTCATCCAGACCGATGCAGCGATCAACCGTGGTAACTCCGGTGGTGCGCTGGTTAACCTGAACGGCGAACTGATCGGTATCAACACCGCGATCCTCGCACCGGACGGCGGCAACATCGGTATCGGTTTTGCTATCCCGAGTAACATGGTGAAAAACCTGACCTCGCAGATGGTGGAATACGGCCAGGTGAAACGCGGTGAGCTGGGTATTATGGGGACTGAGCTGAACTCCGAACTGGCGAAAGCGATGAAAGTTGACGCCCAGCGCGGTGCTTTCGTAAGCCAGGTTCTGCCTAATTCCTCCGCTGCAAAAGCGGGCATTAAAGCGGGTGATGTGATCACCTCACTGAACGGTAAGCCGATCAGCAGCTTTGCCGCACTGCGTGCTCAGGTGGGTACTATGCCGGTAGGCAGCAAACTGACCCTGGGCTTACTGCGCGACGGTAAGCAGGTTAACGTGAACCTGGAACTGCAGCAGAGCAGCCAGAATCAGGTTGATTCCAGCTCCATCTTCAACGGCATTGAAGGCGCTGAGATGAGCAACAAAGGCAAAGATCAGGGCGTGGTAGTGAACAACGTGAAAACGGGCACTCCGGCTGCGCAGATCGGCCTGAAGAAAGGTGATGTGATTATTGGCGCGAACCAGCAGGCAGTGAAAAACATCGCTGAACTGCGTAAAGTTCTCGACAGCAAACCGTCTGTGCTGGCACTCAACATTCAGCGCGGCGACAGCACCATCTACCTGTTAATGCAGTAATCTCCCTCAACCCCTTCCTGAAAACGGGAAGGGGTTCTCCTTACAATCTGTGAACTTCACCACAACTCCATACATCTTCATCATCCTTTAGGCATTTGCACAATGCCGTACGTTACGTACTTCCTTATGCTAAGCCGTGCATAACGGAGGACTTATGGCTAGCTGGCATCTCGATACTAAAATGGCGCAGGATATCGTGGCGCGCACGATGCGTATTATTGATACCAGATTAACGTAATGGATGCCCGTGGGCGTATTATCGGCAGCGGCGACCGCGAGCGTATTGGTGAATTGCACGAAGGCGCGCTGCTGGTGCTTTCCCAGGGGCGTGGTGGATATTGACGATGCCGTCGCCCGTCACCTCCACGGGGTACGTCAGGGGATTAACCTGCCGCTGCGGCTGGAAGGCGAAATCGTCGGCGTTATCGGTTTGACCGGTGAGCCGGAGACGCTGCGTAAGTACGGTGAGCTGGTCTGTATGACGGCGGATATGATGCTGGAACAGTCGCGCCTGATGCACCTGCCTGCGCAGGATAGCCGTCTGCGTGAGAAGCGGCGACGGTCTCATCCAGGCCGAAGAGAATACGCCCGCGCTGACCGAGTGGGCTCAGAGGCTGGGTATCGATCTTAATCAACCGCGCGTCGCGGCGGTGGTAGAGGTCGACAGCGGCAGCTGGGCGTGGATAGCGCCATGGCAGAACTCCAGCAGCTGCAAAATGCGCTGACCACGCCGGAGCGCAACAACCTGATTGCGATCGTTTCACTGACCGAAATGGTGGTGCTGAAACCGGCGTTGAACCCGTTCGGTCGCTGGGATGCGGAGGATCATCAAAAACGTGTAGAGCAGCTGATTTCACGCATGAAGGAGAACGGCCACCTGCGCTTTGCGTGGCGCTGGGTAACTATTTTACCGGGCCGGGCAGTATCGCCCGTTCCTACCGCACTGCCCGTACCACCATGATGGTCGGCAAGCAGCGAATGCCCGACAGCCGCAGCTATTTCTACCAGGATCTGATGTTACCTGTGTTACTCGACAGTTTGCGTGGCGACTGGCAGGCCAACGAACTGGCGCGACCGCTGGCGCGGCTGAAAACGATGGACAATAACGGCTTGCTGCGACGAACGCTGGCGGCGTGGTTTCGCCACAATGTGCAACCGCTGGCAACGTCAAAGGCGTTGTTTATTCATCGTAATACCCTGGAGTATCGGCTTAATCGTATATCGGAACTGACCGGGCTTGATTTGGGCAATTTTGATGACAGGTTGCTGCTGTATGTGGCGTTACAACTGGATGAAGAGCGGTAGGTTATGCGTTAAGGTTGAGGCGGCGCTGGCTCATTCCCCTCAGCCCGAAGGGTAGAGGGGAATGCCCGAATTAACCGTCAGTTCGGGATTATTTACGCGTTAGTTTTTCCAGATCGGCTTCAATCTCGCTGATCTTATTGGTTACGACTGACTCCAGGTGACGTAAGTCGTCGAGGATCTTACGCTTAAGATCAACTTCGCTGCGGTCACGCTGGCAGATTTGATCAAGCTCATCAATGATATACCGTAGATTCGGGCTGATTTCCTGGACTTCTTTATAACCCTGACCCACACCATCAGCGACGACCGTTTTACGCTGACGCGGATATTTAAACTTAACGCTCTTGGCGAAAAACTCGCCTTTGTCTTTCTGGAAATAGATTTTCAGAATATCGTTGTTGGCTTCCTGCCGGAGGCTGTAACGATCAATTTCTTCAGGATTGGTAATACCCAGACTTTTCAGATTGTCGTACATAGCGTTACCTCAAAATGAGTCAGTAAATTGTGCTTATTTTAGCATTTGGCCTGGCCCGCCCGGCTCGACTGTGATCGCAGAAAGCCTTTTTCTTCCAGACTTCTATCATGGCGTAAAAATCAAAAAATTACCTGCTTTATTCTGGTGATAAAATTCACGATCTACACCAGTTCCAGCATCGTTACTTCCGGGCGGCAGTTCAGACGCAAACCATACAAACTGCCCACGCCACGGGTTGTGTAGATGTGTCTTTCGCCAAAGGCATTTAATCCGGCGACGTAACGTTTATCTTCGACAGGGGCAAAAGGTTCACCAACCAACGGTACGCGCAGTTGCCCGCCGTGAGTATGGCCGCACAGCATCAGATCCCAGGGTTCATCACGCATGACTTCTTTGCTGTCGGGATTATGCGCCAGCACCAGTCTTGGCAGATTGGCTTCGCTGGCGGGAGGCGGTTTGCATTGTCCGGCCCATAAGTCACCAGTGCCTACCAGTTCGAATTGCCTGTTCGGCGTGGCGATCACCGTAGCCTGGTTAAACAACACCGTGATGCCCGCTGATTTCAACGTCTCGCCAATTAAGTGATTTTTTTCTGTACCAACAGGGCGATCGTGGTTGCCGAAGCAGGCAAACGTCGGCGCACATTCGGCAAGGGGGGAGAGTACGTCACTAAACGCCGAAAAATTCAGCGACATATCAAATAATACGTAATCGCCGCCCAGTAATATCAAATCGGGCTTTTGTTCTATGCCAAGAGCAATCGCGTCAGAAATCAGGCTTAAAGGAACAAAACGAGAGTAATGGAGATCGGCCAGAAAAAGAATTTTGAATGGTGCTGCGTTGTCTTTAAAAAAGGCGAGGCGGTGACGGATTAATTCAAACCAGCCTGGCTCACAGTAATGCATATAACCGAAACCTGAGCTCGTGGCTATCGTCGCGGCAGTAGCCTGCAAAAATCGGCGGCGTGAAATCATCGCTCATCCCTGCAAAAAAATCGGGCAGCGTCGTGCTGCCCGTGTGCATATCTTATTAATCAATTGTGCGTAGCAGTTCGTTGATGCCCACTTTACCGCGGGTTTTCGCGTCAACTTTCTTCACGATAACCGCGCAGTACAGGCTGTACTTACCGTCTTTCGAAGGCAGGTTGCCGGAGACCACCACGGAGCCTGCAGGAACGCGGCCATAGAATACTTCGCCGGTTTCACGGTCGTAGATTTTGGTGCTCTGACCCAGGTAAACGCCCATGGAGATAACAGAGCCTTCTTCAACGATCACGCCTTCAACTACTTCGGAGCGGGCGCCGATGAAGCAGTTATCTTCGATGATGGTTGGGTTAGCCTGCAGCGGCTCCAGTACGCCACCGATGCCGACGCCGCCGGACAGGTGAACGTTTTTACCGATCTGCGCGCAAGAACCGACGGTTGCCCAGGTATCAACCATGGAACCTTCGTCAACGTAAGCACCGATGTTGACGTAGGAAGGCATCAGTACGGTGTTGCGTGCGATGTAAGCACCCTGACGGACTGCCGCTGGTGGTACCACGCGGAAGCCTTCTTTCTGGAAACGTGCTTCGTCGTAGTCGGCGAATTTCATCGGCACTTTATCGAAGTAGCGGCTTTCTGCTCCGTCGATAACCTGGTTATCGTTAATACGGAAAAGAGCAGAACCGCTTTCTTCAGCCACTGGTGAGTGACCCACTGGCCGTCAATTTTTTCAGCCACACGCAGCGCGCCGGAATCCAGCAGAGAAATAACCTGGTTAACCGCCTCGCGAGTTACGGTATCCACATTTGCCGGCGTGATGTCGGCGCGACGCTCAAAGGCGGACTCAATAACGTTCTGTAATTGCTGCATTGTTTACTCTTTCCATTTACTAATAAAAAAATCGTTACCCTTTATCGTTTGGATTGAGGGCTGCTGTCAACCGTTGTTGCACTTCTTGTTGCAGCACATTATTAAGGGCACGTCGGTCCGCGGTGGCGATTTTTTATAAATCTTCTACTCGTTCACCAATTGTCGTAATTCTAGCCCCGTGGAGCGAAATTCCGAGGTCAGCGAACACCTGACCGACGCGGGCCAGAAGCCCTGGCTGATCGAGCGCAATCAGTTCAAGGAACGAGCGGCGGTCGGTATGCGTCGGCAGGAAATTCACCTCGGTATCGACGGAGAAATGGCGCAATTTTGCTGCCTGGCGACGTGGCTGAGGTGGCTGCCAGCTGCGTGGGTAATCGCCTGTTCGAGCCCGAAACGAATGGCTTCATGGCGGTCGCCGGAAAGCGGGCTGCCATCCGGCTCAAGCACAATAAAGGAGTCCATCGCCATGCCGTCGCGGGTGGTGAAGATCTGCGCGTCGTGAACGCTGAGGTTTCGACGGTCGAGTTCGGCGCAAACGGCGGCGAACAGATAAGGCCGGTCCGGGCTCCAGATAAATATTTCGGTCCCGCCGCGCGTGGCTTGGGGACTGAGCAGGATCATCGGCTGAGTCAGATCGTGCTTGAGCAGATGGCGGGCATGCCATGCCAGCTGGTTTGGCGTGTGGCGCACAAAGTAGTTGGCGCGACAGCGGTTCCAGATCTGGTGCAGCGCCTCTTCATCAATGTTGTCCATGCGCAGCAGCGCCAGCGCCTGCATCTGATGATGGCGTACGCGCTCGCGCATATCCGGCGTTTTTTGCATCCCACGGCGCAGCTGTTTTTCGGTGGCAAAGTATAGTTCGCGCAGCAGGCTCTGCTTCCAGCTATTCCACAGGGTTTCGTTGGTAGCGCAGATATCGGCAACCGTCAGGCACACCAGGAAACGCAGACGATGTTCGGTCTGTACTTCTTCGGCGAACTGTTTGATCACTTCCGGGTCCTGAATATCGCGACGCTGAGCGGTGACTGACATCAACAGATGTTGGCGCACCAGCCAGGCAACCAGCTGGGTTTCTCGCGAGTTTGCAGGCCGTGCAGTTCGGCAAACTTGAGCACGTCCTGCGCGCCGAGAACCGAGTGATCGCCGCCGCGCCCTTTGGCGATATCGTGGAACAGGGCGGCAATCAGAATAACTCGGGTGATTCAAACGCGGCCAGAAATCGACGCACAGCGGATGGCGCGGGCGTGTCTGTTCACGAGCAAAACTCTCCAGCCTCCAGCAGCAGGCGAAATGGTGTGCTCGTCGACGGTGTAGGCGTGGAACAGGTCAAACTGCATCTGCCCGACAATATGCGACCACTGCGGCATATAGGCCCACAGTACGCTGTGGCGATGCATCGGCAGCAGACCACGGCTCACCGCACCCTGATGGCGCAACATGCTCAGGAACAGCTCGCGTGCTTCCGGGATATAGCACAGCGGCTGGCTCAGGTGGCGGCGGGCATGGCGCAGATGGCGCAGCGTGGTCGAGTAAATCCCGGTAATGCTGCTGTTACGCACCATGATGTGAAACATGCGCAGAATGGCCTGCGGCTCGCGGATAAACAGCGTGTCGTCGCGCAGGTCGATAAGCGTGCCGCGTAGCTGGAAATCATCGTCAATCGCCCGCGGTTTTTCGTCTTCGGTGAGGGCGAGAATCGCCTCATCAAACAGCTGGAGCAGCATGTGATTGAGCTCGCTGACCCGACGGGTGACGCGATAGAAATCCTTCATCATGTGTTCGATCGGCTGATTGCCGTCACCGGCATATTTCAGCCGTTGCGCGACGCTCAACTGGCGGTCGAACAGCAGACGGTTATCGTAGCGGTTAAGTTCCAGGTGCAGGGCGAAGCGAATCCGCCACAGCAGATGCAGACATTCGTTGAGTTCGTTACGTTCGGCTTCGGTCAGAAAGCCGAAGCTAACCATTTCGTCGAGCGAGGTGGCGCCAAAGTGGCGGCGGGCGACCCACTGAATGGTGTGGATATCGCGCAGGCCGCCGGGGCTGCTTTTAATATCCGGCTCCAGATTGTAGCTGGTGCCGTGATAGCGCTGGTGGCGTGCTTCTTGCTCTTCAACCTTGGCGGAAAAAGGTTTCGGACGGCCAGAAACCTTCGCTGAAGACGTTTTTTTGCAATTCCAGGAACAGCGCAACGTCGCCAATGAGCAGGCGGGACTCAATCAGGTTGGTGGCGACGGTTAAATCTGACAGCCCTTCCAGCAGGCACTCTTCCAGCGTACGCACGCTGTGGCCGACTTCCAGCTTAAGATCCCACAGCAGCGTCAGCAGTTCGCCAATTTTTTGTGCCTGTTCATCAGACAGCTTTTGGCGGCTTAGGATAAGCAAATCAACGTCAGAGAGCGGATGCAGTTCACCGCGCCCGTAACCGCCGACGGCGACCAGCGGGGGTCTTCCATTCGCCAAAATCGTACAGCAGCCACAGGCGCTGTAAGAGCTGATCGATAAATTCGGTGCGGGCTTCAATCAGCTGTTCAGCGGAGATGCCGTTATCGAAGGCTTCCCCCACCAGCGCTGAAAATCATCAAGACGGTTTTTAATCTCCGCGCAGTTCAGGCTGCTTTGCGGCCAAACCGGGTTTTCCGGCTGGCCGGGCAGGGTGGGGAGAATTGCGCATCCAGTTCAGGTAAGGAGTTACTCATCAAACCACCCATAAGAAAAAACTATCACCTATAAAAAAGCCGGCAATCGCCGGCTTTTTCTTATTCGTTGTGCGAGATTATCGCCGGGATGGTGTCATCCTTGCGTAACGTCAGTATTTCGCAGCCGTTGTCTGTTACCACAATAGTATGCTCGTACTGCGCAGACAAGCTACGGTCTTTGGTTTTTACCGTCCAGCCGTCTTTCATGGTGCGGATCTCTTTTTTGCCGGCGTTGACCATTGGTTCAATGGTGAAGGTCATGCCTTGCTTTAATACCACGTCGGTTTCGCGAGAGTCGTAATGCAGCACCTGCGGCTCTTCGTGGAAGCCGCCGCCGATACCGTGCCCACAGTATTCGCGAACCACCGAGAAGCCTTCCGCTTCAACGAACTTCTGAATCGCGGCGCCAATTTCACGCAGGTTCACGCCTGGTTTCACCATTCTCAGCGCAACGTACAGGCTCTCTTTGGTGACGCGGCACAGACGCTCGCCCAGGATGGTCGGTTTGCCAACGATAAACATTTTTGAGGTGTCGCCGTGGAATTCATCTTTGATGACCGTGACGTCGATGTTGACGATGTCGCCGTCTTTCAGATGTTTTTCGTCATCCGGGATACCGTGACACACCACTTCGTTAATCGAGATGCAGACCGATTTTGGGAAACCGTGGTAGTTCAGGCAGGCGGAAATCGCTTTCTGTTCGTTGACGATGTAGTCGTTACAAATGCGATCCAGTTCACCGGTGGTGACGCCGGGCTTCACATACGGCTCGATCATTTCCAGCACTTCGGCGGCCAGACGGCCAGCAACGCGCATTTTTTCAATATCTTCAGGGGTCTTAATAGAAATAGCCATGGAATATGTCCATCAGTGTCGATTTTTTCGACAATAATTGAGTATTAGTGATGTCAATGTTAACAGCCAGGAGCCGTCCCTGCCAAATTGAGAATCATTCTGAACTTCGCCTTTCGTGCCCCGGTGTACGATAACAACTGTTGGTATCTGCGGCGAATTTATGGTATAAAGCGCGCCGAACTTCCGCTCAATGTTTTGGCTGGAAGCGACAAATCTCACTTTGTGTAATAACACACACGTATCGACACATATTCCGGGGTGCCCTTAGGGGTCGGTAATATGGGATACGTGGAGGCTTAACCCCAACTTTATCTATAGAGGTTTTTACCATGGCAACTGTTTCCATGCGCGACATGCTCAAGGCTGGTGTTCACTTTGGTCACCAGACCCGTTACTGGAACCCGAAAATGAAGCCTTTCATCTTCGGCGCACGTAACAAAGTTCACATCATCAACCTTGAGAAAACTGTACCGATGTTCAACGAAGCTCTGGCTGAACTGAACAAGATCTCTTCTCGCAAAGGCAAAATCCTTTTCGTTGGTACTAAACGCGCTGCAAGCGAAGCTGTGAAAGAAGCTGCTAACAGCTGCGACCAGTTCTTCGTGAACCATCGCTGGCTGGGCGGTATGCTGACTAACTGGAAAACCGTTCGTCAGTCCATCAAACGTCTGAAAGATCTGGAAACTCAGTCTCAGGACGGTACTTTCGACAAGCTGACCAAGAAAGAAGCGCTGATGCGTACTCGTGAGCTTGAGAAACTGGAAAACAGCCTGGGCGGTATCAAAGACATGGGCGGCCTGCCGGACGCACTGTTCGTAATCGATGCTGACCACGAGCACATTGCTATCAAAGAAGCGAACAACCTGGGTATCCCAGTATTCTCTATCGTTGATACCAACTCTGATCCAGATGGCGTTGATTTCGTTATCCCTGGTAACGACGATGCAATCCGTGCTGTGACCCTGTACCTGAGCGCAGTTGCTGCTACCGTTCGTGAAGGCCGTTCTCAGGATCTGGCTTCCCAAGCGGAAGAAAGCTTCGTAGAAGCTGAGTAATAAGGCACGCTCGTTAGAGCCCTTATAGACCAGGTAGTACACGTTTGGTTAGGGGGCGTATCTATGGCCCCCTTTTTTACTTTTAAATCTGTGCGGTTTCGGCCGGGCAGATCAAATCTTCCGAGGATTTTAGAATGGCTGAAATTACCGCATCCCTGGTAAAAGAGCTGCGTGAGCGTACTGGCGCAGGCATGATGGATTGCAAAAAAGCACTGACTGAAGCTAACGGCGACATCGAGCTGGCAATCGAAAACATGCGTAAATCTGGCGCAATCAAAGCCGCAAAAAAGCAGGCAACGTTGCTGCTGACGGCGTGATCAAAACCAAAAGTCGAAGGCAACTTCGGCGTGATTCTGGAAGTTAACTGCCAGACTGACTTCGTTGCTAAAGATGGTGGTTTTAGGCGTTCGCAGACAAAGTTCTGGACGCAGCTGTAGCTGGCAAAGTGACTGACGTTGATGTCCTGAAAGCACAGTTCGAAGAAGAGCGTGTTGCCCTGGTTGCTAAAATCGGTGAAAACATCAACATTCGTCGCGTTGCAATCCTGGAAGGTGATGTTCTGGGTAGCTACCAGCACGGTGCACGTATCGGTGTTCTGGTTGCTGCTAGCGGCGATGATGAAGAGCTGGTTTAACACCTGGCAATGCACGTTGCTGCAAGCAAGCCAGAATTCGTTAAGCCAGAAGACGTGTCTGCAGAAGTTGTAGAGAAAGAATACCAGGTACAGCTGGATATCGCGATGCAGTCCGGTAAGCCGAAAGAAATCGCAGAGAAAATGGTTGAAGGCCGCATGAAGAAATTCACCGGTGAAGTTTTTGACTGGTCAGCCTTTCGTTATGGACCCAGCAAAAACGTTGGCCAGCTGCTGAAAGAGCACAACGCTGACGTGACTGGCTTCATCCGCTTTGAAGTGGGCGAAGGCATCGAGAAAAGTCGAGGCTGACTTCGCAGCAGAAGTTGCTGCAATGTCCAAGCAGTCTTAATTGCTGTAAAGGAGCCGCCTAAGGGCGGCTCTCTTTTGTGTAGTATAGATTTAAGCAGTGAAGAAAATCGTCATGTGGAAATCAGCCAGCTCCTATTGGGGGTCACCGGCAAGGAACGCATGATGTCACTCATCCCATTCGTGACACTCTCAGGAAAGAAATATGGCTACCAACGCAAAACCTGTCTACAAACGTATTCTGCTCTAAGTGTAGTGGCGAAGCATTGCAGGGGACTGAAGGCTTCGGTATTGACGAAGTATTCTTGACCGCATGGCGCAAGAAATTAAAGAACTTGTTGAGCTGGGCATTCAGTGGGTGTCGTTATTGGTGGTGGCAACCTGTTCCGTGGCGCGGGTCTGGCAAAAGCGGGCATGAACCGCGTTGTGGGCGACCACATGGGCATGCTGGCAACGGTAATGAACGGCCTGGCGATGCGTGACGCACTGCACCGCGCCTATGTGAACGCCCGCCTGATGTCGGCGATTCCGCTGAATGGCGTGTGTGATAACTACAGGCTGGGCAGAGGCCATCAGCCTGCTGCGTAACAACCGCGTCGTGATCTTGTCCGCCGGTACCGGCAGCCTGTTCTTCACCACCGACTCCGCAGCCTGCCTGCGCGGCATCGAAATCGAAGCCGACGTGGTACTGAAAGCCACTAAAAGTTGACGGCGTATTCACCGCTGACCCAGGCGAAAGATCCAACCGCAACCATGTACGAGCAACTGACTTACAGCGAAGTGCTGGAAAAAGAGCTGAAAGTCATGGACCTGGCGGCCTTCACGCTGGCTCGTGACCATAAATTACCGATTCGTGTTTTCAATATGAACAAACCGGGTGCGCTGCGCCGTGTGGTAATGGGTGAAAAAGAAGGGACTTTAATCACGGAATAATTCCCGTGATGGATAAATAAGGGTAAGATTCCGCGTAAGTATCGCGGGGGCGTAAGTCTGGTTATAAGGCGTTATTGTTGCAGGCAGTTTGGTCACGGCCAGCGCGCAGCAACCGGAGCGTACAAAAGTACGTGAGGATGGCGAGCACTGCCCGGGGCCAAAATGGCAAATAAAATAGCCTAATAATCCAGACGATTACCCGTAATATGTTTAATCAGGGCTATACTTAGCACACTTCCACTGTGTGTGACTGTCTGGTCTGACTGAGACAAGTTTTCAAGGATTCGTAACGTGATTAGCGATATCAGAAAAGATGCTGAAGTACGCATGGACAAATGCGTAGAAGCGTTCAAAACCCAAATCAGCAAAATACGCACGGGTCGTGCTTCTCCCAGCCTGCTGGATGGCATTGTCGTGGAATATTACGGCACGCCGACGCCGCTGCGTCAGCTGGCAAGCGTAACGGTAGAAGATTCCCGTACACTGAAAATCAACGTGTTTGATCGTTCAATGTCTCCGGCCGTTGAAAAAGCGATTATGGCGTCCGATCTTGGCCTGAACCCGAACTCTGCGGGTAGCGACATCCGTGTTCCGCTGCCGCCGCTGACGGAAGAACGTCGTAAAGATCTGACCAAAATCGTTCGTGGTGAAGCAGAACAAGCGCGTGTTGCAGTACGTAACGTGCGTCGTGACGCGAACGACAAAGTGAAAGCACTGTTGAAAGATAAAGAGATCAGCGAAGACGACGATCGCCGTTCTCAGGACGATGTACAGAAACTGACTGATGCTGCAATCAAGAAAATTGAAGCGGCGCTGGCAGACAAAGAAGCAGAACTGATGCAGTTCTGATTTCTTGAACGACAAAAACGCCGCTCAGTAGATCCTTGCGGATCGGCTGGCGGCGTTTTGCTTTTTATTCTGTCTCAACTCTGGATGTTTCATGAAGCAACTCACCATTCTGGGCTCGACCGGCTCGATTGGTTGCAGCACGCTGGACGTGGTGCGCCATAATCCCGAACACTTCCGCGTAGTTGCGCTGGTGGCAGGCAAAAATGTCACTCGCATGGTAGAACAGTGCCTGGAATTCTCTCCCCGCTATGCCGTAATGGACGATGAAGCGAGTGCGAAACTTCTTAAAACGATGCTACAGCAACAGGGTAGCCGCACCGAAGTCTTAAGTGGGCAACAAGCCGCTTGCGATATGGCAGCGCTTGAGGATGTTGATCAGGTGATGGCAGCCATTGTTGGCGCTGCTGGGCTGTTACCTACGCTTGCTGCGATCCGCGCGGGTAAAACCATTTTGCTGGCCAATAAAGAATCACTGGTTACCTGCGGGCGTCTGTTCCTTGAGGCCGTCAAACAACATAATGCGCAGATTCTTCCCCGTCGACAGCGAACATAACGCTATCTTTCAGAGTTTACCGCAAAGTTTTCAGAGCAACTTCACGGTACGCTGATCTGGCGCAGCATGGTGTGTCATCCATTCTGCTTACCGGATCAGGTGGTCCATTCCGTGAAACGCCAATCGCTGAACTGAGCGCAATGACGCCAGATCAGGCTTGTCGCCATCCGAACTGGTCGATGGGACGTCAAAATACCGTCGACTCGGCCACCATGATGAATAAAGGTCTGGAATACATCGAAGCCCGCTGGTTGTTTAATGCATGGCGCCAGCGAATGGAAGTACTGATTCACCCTCAGTCGGTGATTCACTCAATGGTGCGATACAGGACGGAAGCGTACTGGCACAGTTGGGTGAGCCCGATATGCGGACGCCAATTGCCAACACCATGGCATGGCCGCATCGTGTGATTTCCGGCGCGAAGCCGCTGGATTTCTGCAAGATGGGATCGTTGAGCTTTAGTGAGCCCGATTATGCGCGCTACCCTTGCCTGAAACTGGCGATGGAGGCCTTTGAACAGGGCCAGGCAGCGACTACGGCGCTAAATGCAGCCAACGAGATTGCGGTTGCCGCATTCCTGCGACAGGGCAAATCCGTTTCACCGATATTGCCGCTGTGAATATGGCGGTGCTGGAACACCTTGAGCTCAGTGAACCACAGAGCGTTGAGGCGGTGATGGAAATTGACGTCAGGGCGCGCGAAGAAGCGTCTGCGCAGGCGAAGCATTTCGTTCGTTAATGAGAGCGGAATCAGCATACAAACCATCACGGCATTTGTGAGCATCTGGCTTCAGTGATATAGTCTGCGCCACTCGGTAGCGCCGTATTTTGGCTTTGCTATGTGGGGGATAGCCGTGCTTAATCACGGCTTTTTTGCGACACAAAGATACGTAAAATCATTCAGGTTTACCTGAATGATAAAGTATATCACCAGCTATTGTCCGGGGTACCGCTTCATCCCTTTTCATGGATTAAAAACGCGTTATGTTGTCTGCTAATCAACCAATCAGCGAGAATCTGCCAGCCCACGGTTGCCGTCATGTAGCGATCATTATGGATGGCAATGGCCGCTGGGCGAAGAAGCAAGGTAAGATTCGCGCCTTTGGACATAAAGCCGGGGCGAAATCCGTGCGCCGCGCTGTGGCCTACGCAGCGAGTCACGGTATCGAGGCATTAACGCTATACGCATTCAGCAGTGAAAACTGGAACCGCCCGGAACAAGAGGTGAGTGCGTTGATGGAGCTGTTCGTTTGGGCGCTGGACAGTGAAGTAAAAAGCCTGCACCGCCATAACGTTCGGCTGCGAATTATTGGCGATACCCGTCGGTTTAATTCGCGCCTGCAAGAGCGGATCCGTAAGGCGGAAACGCTGACGGAGAAAAATACGGGGTTAACATTGAACGCGCCGCAAATTACGGCGGTCGGTGGGATATTATTCAGGGAGTTCAGCGCTTTTAGCCGAACAGGTTCAGGAAGGGGAACTCCACCCCGATCAAATTAGTTGAAGAGCTGCTGAATCCACGGATCTCTGCCATCCATGAACTGGCCCCTGTAGATTTAGTAATTAGGACTGGGGGGGAGCATCGCATTAGTAACTTTTTGCTTTGGCAAATTGCCTATGCTGAACTTTACTTTACAGATGTTCTTTGGCCCGATTTCGATGAACAAGACTTTGAGGGTGCGCTGCATGCTTTTGCTAATCGAGAGCGACGTTTCGGCGGCACCGAGCCTGGTGGCGACAAAGCCTGATGGGGGTAGCTTTTGCTGAAGTATCGCCTGATTTCTGCATTGATTTTAATACCGGTTGTTATCGCAGCCCTGTTTTTGCTGCCACCCGGTGGCTTTGCCATTGTGACGCTAGTGGTATGTATGCTGGCGGCGTGGGAATGGGGGCAATTTTGGTTTCACTTCTCGTACTCAGCGCGTGTGGCTTGCCGTACTTTGTGGCCTGCTGCTGGCGGTGATGCTGCTTTTTGATACCGGAATATCACCATAATATTCATCAACCGGTTGTCGAAATATCGTTGTGGGCCTCCCTGATTTGGTGGGTTGTCGCACTGGTATTAGTTCTCTCTTATCCTGGGTCTGCTGCGCTCTGGCGCCAGTCAAAGGCGCTGCGTCTGATTTTCGGTATCGCTACGATTATACCGTTCTTCTGGGGCATGCTGGCGCTCCGCTCCTGGCATTACGACGAAAACCACTACAGCGGCGCGCTGTGGCTGCTCTACGTCATAATCCCTGGTGTGGGGAGCGGACTCCGGTGCCTATATGTTTGGCAAGCTGTTTGGCAAACATAAACTTGCGCCGAAGGTCTCTCCGGGGAAAACCTGGCAGGGCTTTATCGGTGGCCTGATTACGGCAGCCGTTATCTCTCCTGGGCTTATGGCGTATGGGCAAATCTGGACGTTGCACCGTCCATCCTGTTAACCTGTTCCATCATTGCCGCACTGGCTTCGGTATTGGGCGATCTCACTGAGAGTATGTTCAAACGCGAGGCGGGTATTAAAGACAGCGGGCATCTGATCCCGGGACACCGGCGGGATACTGGACCGAATTGACAGCCTGACGGCTGCGGTTCCGGTCTTCGCCTGCCTGTTGCTGCTCGTTTTCAGGACGATTTAACGGATGAACTTTCTCTGAGCATTCTCTGGAACCTGGCCGCTTTTGTTATTGCGCTAGGGGTATTGATCACCGACACGAATTTGGTCATTTCTGGGTTGCTCGGCGCTGCGGTATCCGTGTAGAGCGCTTCTCCATCGGCTTTGGTAAAGCGCTGTGGCGCCGTGTTGATAAACGCGGCACCGAATTTGTTGTCGCCCTTATCCCCCTGGGTGGCTACGTCAAAATGCTCGACGAGCGGGTTGACGCAGTGGCGCCTGAATTGCGCCACATGGCATTCAACAATAAAACGGTCGGCCAGCGCGCCGCCGTAATTGCCGCCGGCCCATCGCTAACTTCCTCTTTGCCATCTTTGCCTATTGGCTGGTGTTTATCATCGGTGTCCCTGGCGTTCGTCCGGTTGTTGGTGAAATAACCGCCGATTCCATCGCGGCGGAAGCACAAATTGCACCAGGCACGGAACTAAAAGCAATAGATGGTATCGAAACGCCTGACTGGGATGCTGTGCGTATGGCGTTAGTGGCAAAAATCGGTGACGAAAGCACCACTCTCACCGTTGCCCCTTTCGGGAGTGACCAGCGACAGGATAAGATCCTCGATCTGCGTCACTGGGCGTTCGAGCCAGATAAAGAAGATCCGGTAGCCTCGCTGGGATTCGCCCTCGTGGTGCACAGATTGAACCTGTATTAGCGGAGGTACAATCTGACTCTGCGGCACGTAAAGCTGGTTTACAAGCAGGGGATCGGATCGTTACAGTCAACGGTCAACCGCTGACGCAATGGCTGACGTTTGTTACGCTGGTGCGTGACAATCCGGGTAAAGCGTTACAGTTGGGGATCGAAAGGCAGGGGAGTCCCTTGTCTTTAACTCTGATACCGGATACAAAACACGGTAGCGGAAAAGTGGAAGGGTTTGCAGGGGTAGTCACCCGAAAGTTATCCCGCTGCCTGAGGAATACAAAACAGTGCGCCAGTATGGGCCTTTCAGCGCGATTGTCGAAGCCACGGAGAAAACCGGGCAGTTGATGAAGCTGACGGTCAGTATGCTGGGAAAATTGATAACCGGTGACGTCAAACTGAACAACCTCAGTGGGCCGATTTCTATCGCCCAGGGGGCTGGGATGTCTGCGGAGTTTGGGTTGATTTACTACCTGATGTTTCTTGCACTCATCAGCGTGAATTTAGGCATAATCAACCTGTTTCCGCTCCCCGTATTAGATGGGGACATTTGCTGTTTTTGGCGATCGAAAAGCTGAAAGGCGGCCCGGTATCCGAGCGAGTTCAAGCTTTAGTTATCGCATTGGCTCGATCCTGCTGATGCTGTTAATGGGGCTTGCACTTTTCAATGATTTCTCTCGGTTGTAAGAGAGATAGTTAGGAAGAACGCATAATAACAATGGCGATGAAAAAGTTGCTCATAGCGTCGCTGCTTTTTGGCAGCGCGACCGTCTACGGTGCTGAAGGGTTCGTAGTGAAAGATATTCATTTCGAAGGCCTTCAGCGTGTCGCCGTTGGTGCGGCCCTCCTCAGTATGCCGGTGCGCACAGGCGACACGGTTAATGATGAAGATATCAGTAATACCATTCGCGCTCTGTTTGCTACCGGCAACTTTGAGGATGTTCGCGTCCTTCGTGATGGTGATACCCTTCTGGTTCAGGTAAAAGAACGTCCGACCATTGCCAGCATTACTTTCTCCGGTAACAAATCGGTGAAAGATGACATGCTGAAGCAAAACCTCGAGGCTTCTGGTGTGCGTGTGGGCGAATCCCTCGATCGCACCACCATTGCCGATATCGAGAAAGGTCTGGAAGACTTCTACTACAGCGTCGGTAAATATAGCGCCAGCGTAAAAGCTGTCGTGACCCCGCTGCCGCGCAACCGTGTTGACCTAAAACTGGTGTTCCAGGAAGGTGTGTCAGCTGAAATCCAGCAGATTAACATCGTGGGTAACCACGCGTTCAGCACTGAAGATCTGATTTCTACTTTCCAGTTGCGCGATGAAGTGCCGTGGTGGAACGTGGTTGGCGATCGCAATACGATAACAGAAGCTCGCGGGCGACCTTGAAACCCTGCGCAGCTACTATCTGGATCGCGGCTATGCCCGTTTCAACATCGATCTCACGCAGGTGAGCCTGACGCCGGATAAAAAAGGCATCTATATCACCGTTAACGATACTGAAGGCGACCAGTACAAACTGTCTGGTGTGCAGGTGACGGGTAACCTGGCAGGCCACTCAGCTGAAATCGAAGGGCTGACCAAGATCGAGCTGGGTGAACTGTATAACGGCGCGAAAGTGACCAAAATGGAAGATAACATTAAGAAACTTCTTGGTCGCTATGGCTACGCCTATCCGCGCGTTCAGTCTCAGCCGGAAATTAACGACACCGATAAAACCGTCAAGCTGCATATCAACGTAGATGCTGGCAACCGCTTCTACGTGCGTAATATTCGCTTCGAAGGTAACGACACCTCCAAAGATTCCGTACTGCGTCGCGAAATGCGCCAGATGGAAGGCGCATGGTTGGGCGGCGATTTAGTTGACCAGGGTAAAGATCGTCTGAACCGTCTGGGCCACTTTGAAACCGTCGACACTGATACCCAGCGCGTACCGGGCAGCCGGACTAGGTAGACGTTGTCTACAAGGTTAAAGAACGTAACACCGGTAGCCTTCAACTTCGGTATCGGCTACGGTACGGAAAGCGGCGTGAGCTTCCAGGCGGGCGTTCAGCAGGATAACTGGTTAGGTACCGGTTACTCTGTGGGTATCAACGGTACCAAAGAACGACTACCAGACCTACACCGAGCTTTCTGTGACCAACCCGTACTTTACGGTTGATGGCGTTAGCCTTGGCGGTCGTGTTTCTACAATGACTTCCAGGCAGATGACGCCGACCTGTCCGACTATACCAACAAGAGTTATGGTACAGACGTGACGTTGGGCTTCCCGATTAACGAATATAACTCGCTGCGTGCAGGTCTGGGTTATGTACATAACTCCCTGTCCAACATGCAGCCTCAGGTTGCGATGTGGCGTTATCTGTACTCTATGGGTGAACATCCGAGCACCTCTGATCAGGATAACAGCTTCAAAACGGACGACTTCACGTTCAACTATGGTTGGACCTATAACAAGCTTGACCGTGGTTACTTCCCGACAGATGGTTCACGTGTCAACCTGACCGGTAAAGTGACCATTCCTGGATCGGATAACGAATACTACAAAGTGACGTTAGACACGGCGACTTATGTGCCGATCGATGACGATCACAAATGGGTTGTTCTGGGGCGTACCCGCTGGGGTTATGGTGATGGTTTAGGCGGCAAAGAGATGCCGTTCTACGAGAACTTCTATGCCGGTGGTTCCAGCACCGTGCGTGGCTTCCAGTCCAATACCATTGGTCCGAAAGCAGTTTACTTCCCGCATCAGGCCAGTAATTATGATCCGGACTATGATTACGAATGTGCGACTCAGGACGGCGCGAAAGACCTGTGTAAATCGGATGATGCTGTAGGCGGTAACGCCATGGCGGTTGCCAGCCTCGAGTTCATCACCCCGACGCCGTTTATTAGCGATAAGTATGCTAACTCGGTTCGTACTTCCTTCTTCTGGGATATGGGTACCGTTTGGGATACAAACTGGGATTCCAGCCAATATTCTGGATATCCGGACTATAGTGATCCAAGCAATATCCGTATGTCTGCGGGTATCGCATTACAATGGATGTCCCCATTGGGGCCGTTGGTGTTCTCCTACGCCCAGCCGTTCAAAAAGTACGATGGAGACAAGGCAGAACAGTTCCAGTTTAACATCGGTAAAACCTGGTAAGTGTTCTCCACAAAGGAATGTAGTGGTAGTGTAGCGATGACTTTAGGCGATCAATATAAGATCGCCGGGCCACGCAAAGAACTGCACCCTCCGGTGCAAATGGGATGGTAAGGAGTTTATTGTGAAAAAGTGGTTATTAGCTGCAGGTCTCGGTTTAGCACTGGCAACTTCTGCTCAGGCGGCTGACAAAATTGCAATCGTCAACATGGGCAGCCTGTTCCAGCAGGTAGCGCAGAAAACCGGTGTTTCTAACACGCTGGAAAATGAGTTCAAAGGCCGTGCCAGCGAACTGCAGCGTATGGAAACCGATCTGCAGGCTAAAATGAAAAAGCTGCAGTCCATGAAAGCGGGCAGCGATCGCACTAAGCTGGAAAAAGACGTGATGGCTCAGCGCCAGACTTTTGCTCAGAAAGCGCAGGCTTTTGAGCAGGATCGCGCACGTCGTTCCAACGAAGAACGCGGCAAACTGGTTACTCGTATCCAGACTGCTGTGAAATCCGTTGCCAACAGCCAGGATATCGACCTGGTGGTTGACGCTAACGCCGTTGCATTCAACAGCAGCGATGTTAAAGACATCACTTCTGATGTACTGAAACAGGTTAAATAAGTAATGCCTTCAATCGACTGGCTGATTTAGCTCAGCAGTTGGATGCGGAATTACACGGTGATGGCGATATCGTCATCACCGCTGTCGCGTCCATGCAATCCGCTAAGGCGGGTCATGTCACGTTCCTGGTTAATCCCAAGTATCGTGAACATCTGTCCGCTTGCGAAGCGTCGGCGATTGTCCTGACGGAAGATTTACTGCCTTATGCCAAAGGCGCTGCGCTGGTAGTGAAGAATCCCTACCTGACCTACGCACGTATGGCTGAAATTTTAGATACCACGCCACAACCGGCGCAGGATATCGCGCCGAGCGCGGTGGTTAGTCCGTCCGCCACGCGGTAACAACGTCTCGATCGGCGCAAACGCCGTGATTGAGTCCGACGTTGTTGGCGATAACGTCTGGCGATTGGGGCGGTGTTCTGGTCGGTAAAAAGACCAAAATGTGCTGGTTCACGCCTGTGGGCGAACGTAACCATTTACCACGAAGTCGAGATCGGTGAAAATTGCCGATCCAATCCAGCACCGTTATCGGTTCTGATGGTTTTGGGATACGCCAACGATCGCGGTAACTGGGCGAATATTTCTCAGCTGGGCCGCGTTATTATTGGCGATCGCGTGGAGATCGTGCTTGTACGACTATCGATCGTGGCGCGCTTGACGACACGCAGATCGGCAACGGTGTTATCATTGATAACCAGTGCCAGATTGCGCACAACGTGGTGATTGGCGACAATACCGCAGTTGCAGGCGGTGTTATCATGGCCGGCAGCCTGAAAATTGGTCGTTACTGCATGATTGGCGGTGCCAGCGTGATTAACGGCCATATGGAAATTTGCGACAAAGTGACCGTAACAGGTATGGGTATGGTGATGCGTCCAATTACCGAGCCTGGCGTGTACTCATCCGGTATCCCGCTCCAGCCGAATAAGGCATGGCGCAAAACGGCCGCACTGGTGATGAATATTGATGAAATGAGCAAGCGTCTCAAGGGGCTTTGGAACGCAAGCTGAATAATCAAGACTATGTTTTCATCTTTTATCGCCTTTCAGTTTCCCGGCCTGTCGGCATTCTTGTAATCCGGCAGGCCGTGTTATTATTACCCCTTAGTATATTTTGACAGGAAGAGTATTTTGACACTGATACCATACTCTGCACATTGAAGTAATTCTAACTTCTGCCACACCGCTACCCGTTCTTACTGGTAGACCGCGTGCTGGATTTTGAAGAAGGTCGTTTTCTGCGCGCAGTGAAAAATGTTTCCGTAAATGAGCCGTTTTTCCAGGCAGATTTCCCTGGCAAGCCGATTTTACCGGGCGTGCTGATTCTGGAAGCAATGGCGCAGGCCACCGGTATCCTGGCGTTTAAAAGCGTAGGTAAACTGGAGCCGGGCGAGCTGTATTACTTTGCTGGTATCGATGAAGCGCGCTTCAAGCGCCCAGTCGTGCCTGGCGATCAGATGATTATGGAAGTCACCTTCGAGAAAACCCGTCGTGGCCTGACTCGCTTTAAAGGCGTTGCGCTGGTCGATGGCAAAGTGGTTTGCGAAGCGACAATGATGTGTGCGCGTAGCCGGAGTCCTAATCCGTGATCGATAAAACCGCCTTTATCCATCCTACTGCCATTGTGGAAGACGGTGCCGTTATTGGTGCTAATGCCCACATTGGCCCGTTTTGGATCCGGTGGGGCCAAACGTCGAAATTGGCGAAGGCACCGTACTGAAGTCTCACGTTGTTGTTAACGGCCACACTACAATTGGTCGTGATAACGAGATCTATCAGTTCGCCTCTATCGGGGAAGTTAACCAGGATCTCGAGGTATGCTGGTGAACCGACTCGCGTGGAAATTGGCGATCGCAACCGCATTCGCGAAAGCGTCACCATTCACCGTGGCACAGAACAGGGCGGTGGATTGACGAAGGTGGGCAGCGATAACCTGCTGATGATCAACGCCCACGTGGCGCACGATTGTACGGTCGGAAACCGCTGCATCCTGGCAAACAACGCTACCCTCGCGGGTCACGTTTCGCTAGATGATTTTGTGATCATCGGCGGCATGACCGCGGTGCACCAGTTCTGCATTATCGGTGCACACGTGATGGTTGGTGGCTGTTCTGGCGTCGCTCAGGACGTCTCGCTATACGTTATTGCTCAGGGCAACCACGCGACACCGTTTGGCGTCAACATCGAAGGCCTGAAGCGCCGCGGCTTTAGCCGTGAAGCGATCACCGCCATCCGCAACGCCTATAAAGCGTTGTACCGCAGTGGCAAAACGTTGGAAGAAGTAAAACCGGAAATTGCCGAACTTGCGAAGCAGCATCCGGAAGTTCAGCCATTTAGCGACTTCTTCGCCCGCTCTACGCGTGGCCTGATTCGTTAATGACTGAGCAGCGTCCCTTAACGATTGCCCTGGTCGCCGGAGAAACCTCCGGCGATATTGGTGCAGGTCTCATTCGCGCCCTCAAGGCGCGAGTACCCAACGCGCGTTTTGTCGGCGTTGCTGGTCCTTTGATGCAGGCCGAAGGCTGTGAAGCCTGGTATGAAATGGAACAGCTGGGCCGTGATGGAATCGTTGAAAGCGCCTGGGCCACTGTCGCTTGCTGCACATCCGCGCCGATCTCACCCAACGTTTTACCGATCTCAAGCCCGATGTCTTTGTCGGCATTGATGCCCCCGATTTCAATATCACCCTTGAGGGCAACCTTAAGAAGCAGGGGATCAAAACCATTCATTATGTCAGCCCGTCCGTGTGGGCCTGGCGACAGAAACGCGTCTTCAAAATTGGCAGAGCTACCGATCTGGTGCTCGCATTCCTGCCTTTTGAAAAAGCGTTTTATGACAAATTTAACGTCCCGGTGCCGCTTTATCGGCCACACCATGGCAGACGCTATGCCGCTGGACCCGGATAAAAACGCCGCGCGGGATACGTTGGTAATTGCCCACGACGCTCACTGTCTGGCTATGCTGCCGGGCAGTCGTGGCGCCGAAGTGGAAATGCTCAGCGCAGACTTTTTAAAAACCGCACAGCTGTTACGCCAGCAGTACCCAGACCTTGAGGTGGTTGTACCGCTGGTGAATGCGAAACGCCGCGAGCAGTTCGAACGAATCAAAGCAGAGGCCGCACCGGACCTGGCAGCGCAGATGCCTGGACGGCATGGCCCGTGAGGCGATGATCGCCAGCGATGCCGCGCTGCTCGCATCGGGGGTACCGCGCGCTTGAGTGCATGTTGGCCAAGTGCCCGATGGTTGTCGGTTATCGTATCTTGAGCCTGTTCACCTTCTGGTTGGCTAAACGTCTGGTGAAGACCGACTACGTCTCTTTGCCGAATCTGCTGGCGGGCGTGAGCTGGTAAAAGAGCTGTTGCAGGACGAATGCCAGCCGGAGCTGCTTGCCGAGGCGCTGCAGCCATTACTGGCTAATGGCCAAACCAGCCATGCGATGCATGACACCTTCCGCGAGCTGCACCTGCAAATTCGCTGTAATGCGGATGAAGAGGCGGCAGATGCGGTGCTGGAGTTAGCACAATGATTGAATTTGTTTATCCCCATACCGATTTAGTTGCCGGTGTGGATGAAGTCGGCGTGGTCCATTGGTCGGCGCTGTCGTTACGGCTGCGGTGATCCTCGATCCTTCTCGCCCGATTGTCGGTTTGAATGACTCCAAAAAATTGAGCGAAAAGCGCGGCCTGGCGCTATTTGACGAAATCAAAGAAAAAGCGCTGTGCTGGAGCCTTGGCGCGCAAGCGGATGAAATCGACGAACTCAATATTCTGCATGCCACTATGCTCGCGATGCAGCGGGCGGTCGCTGGACTTTCAATTGTCCCGGAATATGTGCTGATTGACGGAAATCGCTGTCCGGCGCTGCCTATGCCTTCTATGGCGGTGGTGAAAGGCGATAGCCGCGTGGCGGAAATCAGCGCAGCGTCGATTCTGGCGAAAGTGACGCGCGATGCCGAAATGGCTGAACTGGACAAAGTACTTCCGCAGTACGGGTTTGCCCAGCACAAAGGCTATCCAACGCCCTTCCATCTGGAGGCGCTTGCCCTGGTGGTCCAGCCAGCATCACCGACGCAGTTTTGCTCCTGTCAAACGCGCGCTGGGGCTCGTGTCCTGATCCGCGTGCCGAGATAAGTAAACCGGAAATTAATAATGGCTGAACCACGTTTCGTGCACCTGCGGGTGCATAGCGGACTACTCCATGATCGATGGGCTGGCAAAAACCGGCCGCTGGTAAAAAAGGCGGCCGCATTGGGCATGCCTGCGCTGGCGATCACCGATTTTACCAACCTTTGCGGCCTGGTGAAGTTCTACGGAGCGGGACACGGTGCCGGGATTAAGCCGATTGTCGGCGCGGATTTTCACGTCCAGAGCGAGCTGTTTGGCGACGAACTGAGCTCAGCTAACGGTGCTGGCGGCTAATAACGTTGGCTATCAAAACCTGACGCTACTGATTTCAAAAGCCTACCAGCGCGGCTATGGGGCGGCGGGGCCGATTATCGACCGCGATTGGCTGGTCGAATTAAAAGAAGGGCTGATTTTGCTCTCCGGCGCACGGATGGGCGATGTTGGCCGCGCCTTGCTGCGTGGTAATACGGTACTGGTTGAACAGTGTGCGGCATTTTATGAAGAGCACTTCCCCCGACGCCTATTTCCTTGAGCTAATTCGTACCGGCCGACAGGATGAAGAAGCCTATCTGCACGCCGCGGTAGCGCTGGCGGAAACGCGCGGCCTGCCGGTGGTGGCGACCAATGACGTTCGCTTCCTTGAGCCGGGTGACTTTGACGCCCATGAAATTCGCGTGGCTATCCACGACGGTTTCACCCTGGATGACCCAAAACGCCCGCGTGCTTGCGCAGCAATATATGCGCAGCGAAAACGGGGATCTGCGAGCTGTTCTCCGATATTCCGGAAGCGCTGGAAAACAGCGTTGAGATTGCTAAGCGCTGTAACGTAACGGTGCGCTTGGGCGAATACTTCCTGCCGCAGTTCCCGACTGGTGACATGACCACCGAGGATTTCCTCGTGGCAAAATCGCATGAAGGTCTGGAAGAGCGTCTGGAGTTCCTGTTCCCGATCCACAAGAACGTGCGCAAGCGCCCGCCTTTTTATGATGAACGTCTGGAAATTGAGCTGAAAGTTATCAACCAGATGGGCTTCCCGGGCTACTTCCTGATCGTAATGGAATTTATCCAGTGGTCGAAAGATAACGGCGTGCCGGTTGGACCTGGCCGTGGTTCCGGTGCCGGCTCGCTGGTGGCCTATGCGCTAAAAATTACCGACCTCGATCCGCTGGAGTTTGACCTGCTGTTCGAACGCTTCCTTAACCCGGAACGTGTCTCGATGCCCGACTTCGACGTTGACTTCTGTATGGAGAAACGCGACCAGGTTATTGAACACGTGGCGGAAATGTACGGTCGTGATGCGGTTTCGCAGATTATCACCTTCGGTACCATGGCGGCGAAAGCGGTTATCCGCGACGTAGGCCGCGTACTGGGGCATCCGTACGGCTTCGTTGACCGTATCTCTTAAGCTGCGGGTCGCCCGATCCGGGGATGACGCTGGCTAAAGCCTTTGAAGCTGAACCGCAGCTGCCGGAAATTTACGAGGCCGATGAAGAGGTTCGCGCGCTGATCGACATGGCGCGTAAGCTGGAAGGGGTCACTCGTAACGCCGGTAAACACGCCGGTGGCGTGGTTATCGCGCCGACCAAAATTACCGATTTTGCGCCGCTGTACTGCGATGAGCAGGGGCTGCACCCGGTCACTCAGTTTGATAAGAACGACGTTGAATACGCCGGGCTGGTGAAGTTTGACTTCCTTGGCCTACGTACGCTCACCATCATCAACTGGGCGCTGGAGATGATCAACGCCCGCCGCGAACGCAACGGCGAGCTGCCGCTGGATATCGCAGCCATCCCGCTGGATGACAAGAAAAGCTTCGACATGCTGCAACGCTCGGAAACCGCAGCGGTATTCCAGCTTGAATCGCGCGGCATGAAGGACCTGATCAAGCGTCTACAACCTGACTGCTTCGAAGATATGATCGCCCTAGTGGCACTGTTCCGCCCCGGTCCGTTGCAATCAGGGATGGTGGATAACTTTATCGACCGTAAACATGGTCGTGAAGAGATCTCCTATCCGGACGTACAGTGGCAGCATGAAAGCCTGAAACCGGTACTGGAGCCAACCTACGGCATTATCCTGTATCAGGAACAGGTCATGCAGATTGCGCAGGTGCTTTCTGGTTATACCCTCGGTGGCGCGGATATGCTGCGTCGTGCGATGGGTAAGAAAAAGCCGGAAGAGATGGCTAAGCAACGTTCTGTATTTGCTGAAGGTGCAGAAAAGAACGGAATCAACGCTGAACTGGCGATGAAAATCTTCGACCTGGTGGAGAAATTCGCTGGTTACGGATTTAACAAATCGCACTCTGCGGCCTATGCTTTGGTTTCGTACCAGACGTTGTGGTTGAAAGCGCACTATCCCGCCGAGTTTATGGCGGCGGTGATGACCGCCGATATGGACAACACCGAAAAGGTGGTGGGCCTGGTGGATCAGCGTCGGCGGATGGGGTTCATAAATTCTGCCGCCTGATATCAATTCCGGTTTATATCATTTCCACGTTAATCATGACGGGAAATCGTGATGGATCGGTGCGATTAAAGGCGTCGGCGAAGGCCCAATTGAAGCGATCATTGAAATGCGCAATAACGGGGCTATTTCCGTGAGCTTTTTGACCTCTGTGCACTAACGGGCATACCAAGAAACTCAACCGCCGGGTGCTGGAAAAACTCATCATGTCCGGGGCCTTCGACCGCCTTGGGTCATCGCCAGCGTCGATGAACTCGCTGGGCCACGCATTGCAAGCCGCTGACCAGCATGCGAAGAGAGGCGATTGGTCAGGCGGATATGTTCGGCGTGTTGGCCGAAGAGCCGGAGCAAATTGAGCAGTCGTACGCAAACTGCCAGCCCTGGCCTGAACAGACGGCGCGTAAGGTGAACGGGAAACGTTAGGCTTAAGATCCGCCACGGGTCACCCGATTAACCAGTACCTGAAAGAAATTGAGCGCTATGTCGGCGGCTATAGGCTAAAGACATGCATCCGACAGAACGTGGTAAAGCGACCACGGCTGCGGGGCTCGTGATTGCCGCAGGGTTATGGTCACCAAGCGCGGCAATCGTATCGGCATCTGTACGCTGGATGACCGCTCCGGGCGGCTAGAGTAGGTGACGCTCTTCACCGAAGCCCTGGAAAATACCAGCATCTGCTGGAAAACGACCGCATACTTATCGTCAGCGGACAGGTCAGCTTTGATGATCTTCAGCGGCGGCCTTAAAATGATGGCCCGCGAAGTTATGGACATTGACGAAGCCCGGGAAAAATACGCTCGCGGGCTTGCTATCTCGCTGACGGACAGGCAAATTGATGACCAAGCTTTTAAACCGACTCCGTCAGTTCTTGGTTTTCACCGTTCGGGAACCATTCCATACATCTCTACTATCAGAGGGCGGATGCACGTGCGCGGTTGCGTTTCGGTGCAACCTGGCGTGTCTCTCCGAGCCATTGTTTATGATGATCTGCGTAGCCTGATCGGTTCGGAGCAGGTGGAACTGGAGTTTCATGGAATACAGGAATACTATGAGTCTGAATTTCCTTGATTTTGAACAGCCGATCGCAGAGCTGGAAGCAAAATCTGATTCTCTGACTGCGGTTAGCCGTCAGGATGAAGAACTGGATATTAATATCGACGAAGAAGTGCATCGTCTGCGCGAAAAAAGCGTAGAGCTGACGCGCAAAATCTTTGCCGATCTCGGCGCATGGCAGGTAGCCCAACTGGCGCGCCATCCACAGCGTCCGTACACCCTGGATTATGTCCGTCTGGCGTTTGATGAATTTGACGAACTGGCAGGCGACCGCGCGTATGCCGACGACAAAGCTATCGTTGGTGGCATCGCTCGTCTGGACGGTCGCCCAGTGATGATCATTGGTCATCAGAAAGGTCGTGAAACCAAATCGTCGCAACTTCGGCATGCCGGCACCGGAAGGTTATCCGCAAAGCCCTGCGTCTGATGGAAATGGGGATAACGCTTCAACATGCCCATTGTGACCTTCATCGACACCCCGGGTGCATACCCAGGCGTGGGCGCAGAAGAACGCGGCCAGTCTGAAGCTATTGCCCGTAACCCTGCGTGAAATGTCACGTCTGAGCGTCCCGGTTATCTGCACCTGTTATTGGTGAGGCGATTGTGGTGCATGGTGATTGGCGTGGGCGATAAAGTGAATATGCTGCAGTACAGCACCTATTCCGTTATCTCTCCGAAGGGGCTGTGCTTCCATTCTGTGGAAAAGCGCGCATAAAGCGCCGCTGGCGGCTGAAGCCATGGGCATCATCGCTCCGCGTCTGAAAGAACTGAAGCTTATCGATTCCATTATCCCGGAACCGTGGGCGGCGTGACCGCAACCCGGAAGCGATCGCAGTATCGTAAAGCGCAGCCGCTGGCAGACCTGGCAGACCTTGATGTGCTGAGCAAAGAAGACCTGCTCAATCGTCGTTACCAGCGCCTGATGATTTGACGGCTACGCGTAATACCAACGTAAGACGTTCCTGAAAAAGGGCCACAGTTTTGTGGCCCTTTTTTATTACCTGCGGTCTACCTGCGCTATGACAGGTGAAGGTTTTCCAGGAGGAACGCATGAATATTATTGCCATTATGGGGCTGCACGGCGTCTATGATAAAGACGAGCCGGTAAAGGAGCTTGAGGTTGCGCTGTGTCGCAGGGCTTCAAAATCATCTGGCCGCAAAACAGCGCAGAGGTGCTAAAATTCATTGAGCACAACCCGCGTATTAGCGGGGTGATTTTTGACTGGGGTGAATACAGCGTCGATCTTTGCGGCGAAATTAACCAGCTTAATGAATATCTGCCGCTTTACGCTTTTATTAATGCCCACTCCACGATGGATGTTAGCGTGCATGATATGCGCATGGCGCTGTGGTTCTTTGAATATGCCCTGGGTCAGGCCGACGATATCGCCACCCGCATTCGTCAGTGTACCGACGAGTATCTCGATAACATCACGCCGCCGTTTACCAAAGCGTTATTTACCTACGTCACAGAGGGCAATAGACCTTCTGTACGCCAGGCATATGGCGGGAACGGCTTATCAGAAAAGCCCGGTCGGTTGCCTGTTTTACGATTTCTTCGGTGCTAATACGTTGAAAGGATGTCTCGATTTCGGTGACTGAGCTGGGATCGCTGCTAGACGATACCGGCCCGCATCTGGAAGCCGAAGAGTATATTGCTCGCACCTTTCGCGCCGAGCACAGTTATATGGTCACCAACGGCACCTCAACGTCGAATAAAATTGTTGGTATGTACGCCGCACCTAGCGGCAGCACGTTGCTGATTGACCGTAATCGCCATAAATCTCTGGCAGATCCGTGACGATGAACGACGTGGTGTCGTTGTGGCTGAAACCCACGCGCAACGCGTGGCCAATCTGGGCGGCATCCCGAAGCGCTAATTTACCCGCGACAGCCTCCAGGTGAAGGTGACTGCTACACGCCGCGCAGTGGCCGGTCACGCGGTGATAACTAACTCCACCTACGATGGCTTGCTGGACAACACCAACTGGATCAATAGACCCTCGACGTACCGTTTATTCATTTTGACTCGGCCTGGGGCGCTGTACACCCATTCGACCCAATTTATCAGGGAAAAAGCGGTATTAGTGGTGAGCGGGTACCGGGGAAGGTATTCTTTGAAACCCAGTCCACTCATAAAATGCTGGCGGCGCTGTCGCAGGCGTTGCTTATTCATATTAAAGGCGACTACGACGAAGATACTTTCAACGAAGCCTTTACGACGCATACCTCCACTTCGCCGAGCTATCCGATTGTGGCCTCTATCGAGACTGCGGCTGCAATGCTGCGTGGTAATCCCGGTAAACGGCTGATTAATTGCTGCGGACAGCGGGCGCTGCATTTCCGTAAAGAAGTCCAGCGACTGCGGGAAGAGTCAGATAGCTGGTTCTTTGACATCTGGCAGTGGGCGGAGGAGGTCGAAGGAGAATGCTGGCCTGTTTCGCCTGGCGAAGACTGGCACGGCTTTAGCGACGGGATGCCGATTATATGTTCCTGATCCGGTGAAGGTGACGATCCTGACGCCGGGAATGGACGAGCAGGGAGATGAGCGATGAGGGGATCCCGGCGGCGCTGGTGGCAAAAAATCTCGACGAGCACGGTGTGGTGGTGGAAAAAACCGGTCCTTATAATCTGCTGTTCCTGTTCAGCATCGGGATCGATAAAACCCGGTAATGGGGCGGTTTCGCGGATTGACGGAGTTTAAATGCGCCTACGATCTCAACCTGCGGGTGAAAAACATGTTGCCGGATCTCATGCCCAGATCCTGATTTTTATCGCAACATGCGTATTCAGGATTTGGCCGGGGGATCCATTTGTTGATTCGCCAGCATGATCTCCCAGCTTAATGCTCAGAGCCTTTGACGTATTACCGGAGATGAAGCTGACGCCACACCGGGCGTGGCAAAAGCAGATTAAGGGCGAGGTAGAAACCATCGCGCTGGAGGATTTGGTGGGGCGCATTTCCGCGAATATGATCCTGCCTATCCACCGGGCGTGCCGCTGCTGATGCCGGGGGAGATGATCACCACCGAGAGTCGCTCTGTGCTCGACTTCCTGCTGATGCTTTGCTCTGTTGGGCGATATTATCCGGGCTTTGAAACCGATATCCATGGTGCAAAACGCGATGAAAACGGCGTTTACCGTGTGAGAGCTTTAAAAATGAAGGGGTTGGGGCATACGGCTCCGCGCGGTTAACGTGCAGGATAACGGTGAAAGGAGAGGGGATGTTGGGATTAAAACAGATTCATCACATTGCGATTATTGCCACCGATTATGCAAAAAGTAAGTCTTTTTACTGCGGCATTCTCGGCTTTACGCTGCAAAGCGAAGTTTATCGTGAAGCGCGTGATTCGTGGAAAGGTGATCTGGCATTAAACGGCCAATATGTGATTGAGCTGTTTTCCTTTCCGTTTCCTCCTGCGCGGCCAGTCGTCCGGAGGCTTGCGGGCTTCGCCATCTGGCCTTCAGCGTGGACGATATTGACGCGGCCGTGGTGCACCTCGACGGCTCATGGCGTGGAGCCTGCGAGGAGATTCGTGTCGATCGTAATACCGGTAATGATGAACTTTTTCAACGATCCTGACGGCCTGCCGCTGGGAGCTGTATCAGCAGTAAGGCTTGTCAGCGCTAGCCCGGACGGGTAACGTGCCGGGCAAACACTCTTTTCTTTCATGATATGACGATGACCCAACCATCACTTGTGCAACAGCTCTCCCCGCACCGCCAGTTTCTGGTGGCGTTTAGCGGTTTATCTCGATGGTGCCGCTGCATCAACTGGTCTGCTGGCGACAGCAGGATCCTTCCATTGTGCTGCGGGCGATACATATCCACCACGGAATTAGCGCCGATGCTGATAGTGGGCGGCCACCGCCAGCAGGTCTGTGACGCCTGGCAGGTCCCGTTGGTGGTTGAGCGGGTCACGCTGGCGCAACGCGGCATCGGGCTGGAGGCTGAAGCCAGAGATGCGCGCTACCGGCGTTGCCGCTGATGCGTGAATACCTCGTAGAAGTGTGGCAGGGCGGCCATTGCGTCATTAAGCGACCCTGCCGGCCTGCGCTTAAGCGAGGGAGCGGGCCTACGGGACTGGCGGCCATGCGGTTCTCTTTCATGGTGTTTGCCAATACACAGCTTATGCGCCCGCTGTTGCACGAGACGCCAGTACGCCCTGCTGCAGTGGGCGACTACTCATGCACTGACGTGGATTGAAGACGAGAGCAATCAGGATGATACCTACGACCGCAATTTCCTGCGCCTGCGGGTATTGCCGCTACCTCTACGAGCGCTGGCCGCACTTTGCGCAGGCGGCTGCGCGAAGTGCCGAGCTGTGCGGTGAGCAGGAGCAACTGCTGGATGAGCTGCTGGCAGGTGAGTACTCTCTCAATCGGTTTCTCCCGAAGGCGCGTTGGCTATTGAACCACTGGCGGCGATGAGTGCACCAAAGCGGGTGGCGCTTTCTACGGCGCTGGCTGGCAGGGCACCATGCGCCGATGCCGTCGCGCGAAATGTTGGCTCGCTTATGGCAGGCAAGTTGCGCTGGCGCGTGCAGGCAGCGTATCGGTGTGACGCGGAGCTTTGATGTTCGTCGTTTCCAGCAAAGACTGTGGTGGGTGAGGCGCAGGTCGGACAAACGGAAACGGCTGCCGTGGGCGGATCCCGCACTTTACGTCACTGGCATGCTACCGTAGTTCGGCGAGCTTAACGTCTGGTTGGGTATTCGCTTCGCACGGTCAGCAGGAAAAAAACAGCTCTCTGTGCGCTTTAAAGCGCCGGGGATACTGCATATTGTTGGCCGCAACGGTGGGCGTAAGCTGAAAAAAATCTGGCAGGAGCTAGGCGTACCGCCCTGGCGGCGATAATACCACACCGCCGCCGTTTTACGGTGAGACGTTGATTGCGGCAGCAGGGGTACTTTGTCACTCAGGACGGAGTCTGTGATGCGGAAAACGGTGTCACACTACGGCGGGATAAAACGGGAGCCAGCCGCTCCGTTTCTGAATTATGACTCGCGACAACGACGGTGCCGATTTCGGGTGGCTGAAGCTGGTTATGCGGTCAAGCCGCAGCTCGCGGAGTTCACCCGCGCTATCGATGACCGGGCGCATCGACGTTCTTACGGGAGACCAGATCGTGTGCTTTGGCTTTCAGCACTTCGCCGTCTTTCAGTTCCAGCGCCAGAACGAGATGGTGCTGGCAGGCGAGCTCGAGATTGTCATAGTCATCGCAATTGATGGGTTGATAAGTATCATTCATCGACATAATCGCTCACCAGTAAGTTTGCCGCTGCATAGGCAGCTTTGTCCCTGACGACGGCAGTAAAAGGGTGTCATCCGCCGCAACTTCGTTCAAAACTTTCAGTACACAGCCCAGCGCGTCCGGGATAGCCCCAAATCACCGCTGGCAATTTCCGCATAGCGTTGACGAATTAATTCACAATAGTTGCCGACATGTCCTCCTGTCAGCGCTTCAATTAAGCCTATGAACAAATCTCTGTTTAGCAAGGTGACTATATCATACTCATTTAAGCATTATCAGCGAGTATGGAGCGTCGGCAGATGCAATTCAGGACAGCCTTTTGCCCTTGATTTCGCTACAATGAGCCCCATTTTTCGCAGGAGTTACCCCATGGCGCTGAAAGCAACAATTTATAAAGCGGTGGTCAATGTAGCGGATATCGACCGCAACCAGTTTCTGGATGCGTCTTTAACGCTGGCCCGTCACCCGTCGAAACCCCTAATAATGTATGATGCTGCGGCTGCTGGTGGTGACAAAATACGCCGATGAACGTCTGCAGTTCACCCGCGGCCTTTCCTCTGAGGACGAGCCGGAAGTGTGGTCAGCGTTCACCTGGGGATCGACCTGTGGATTGAGCTGGGCCTGCCGGATGAGCGGCGGATTAAGAAAGCCTGTAGCCAGTCGCAAAGAAGTAGCGCTGTTTACCTATAATAGTCGGGCGGCGCAAATCTGGTGGCAGCAAAATCAGAGCAAATGTGTGCAGTTTGCCAATCTTTCCGTCTGGTATCTGGACGATGAACAACTGGCGAAAGTAAGCGCCTTTGCCGATCGTACCATGACGCTGCAGGCAACGATTCAGGATGGCGTGATCTGGTTATCGGATGATAAGAATAATCTGGAAGTGAACTTAACCGCCTGGCAACAACCTTCATGATTGTGATTTCCCGACATGTTGCTATTCCCGATGGTGAGCTTGAGATCACCGCCATTCGTGCGCAGGGCGCGGGCGGGCAGCATGTTAATAAGACCTCAACGGCTATTCATCTGCGTTTTGACATTCGGGCGTCCAGCCTGCCAGAGTATTACAAAGAGCGTCTGCTCGCCGCCAGCCATCATTTGATCAGCAGTGATGGCGTGATTGTCATTAAGGCACAGGAATACCGCAGTCAGGAACTGAACCGCGAAGCAGCTCTGGCCCGGCTGGTGGCTATGATTAAAGAATTAACAACAGAAAAAAAAGCCCGACGACCCACGCGGCCCACCCGTGCATCGAAAGAGCGCAGGCTGGCATCGAAAGCACAAAAATCAAGCGTGAAGGCGATGCGCGGCAAAGTGCGCAGCGGTCGGGAATAAAAAGAAGGAATGGATGGTGAAAAAAGCGATAGTGACAGCGATGGCTGTAATCAGCCTCTTTACTCTGATGGGATGTAATAATCGGGCCGAAGTCGATACGCTTTCTCCGGCGCAGGCTGCCGAACTGAAACCGATGCCGCAAAGTTGGCGCGGCGTGCTGCCGTGTGCCGATTGCGAAGGAATCGAAACCTCTCTGTTCCTCGAAAAAGACGGAACATGGGTGATGAATGAGCGTTATCTCGGTGCTCGTGAAGAACCTTCCTCCTTCGCTTCCTACGGTACATGGGCGCGAACCGCTGACAAGCTGGTATTAACCGACAGCAAAGGTGAAAAGTCATATTATCGGGCGAAAGGCGATGCGCTGGAGATGCTCGATCGTGAAGGCAATCCGATTGAATCGCAGTTCAACTATACGCTGGAAGCGGCACAATCCAGTTTACCTATGACGCCGATGACCCTGCGGGGCATGTATTTTTATATGGCTGATGCGGCGACCTTCACTGATTGCGCGACCGGAAAACGTTTCATGGTAGCGAATAACGCAGAGCTGGAGCGTAGCTACCTGGCTGCGCGCGGTCACAGTGAAAAACCGGTGTTACTGTCAGTAGAAGGTCACTTTACGCTTGAGGGTAATCCGGATACCGGTGCGCCGACTAAAGTATTGGCACCCGATACGGCAGGGAAATTTTACCCCAACCAGGATTGCAGTAGTTTGGGGCAGTAACCCGTCTTGAGACAGAAACAAACGCAAAACAGGCCAGAAGGATATATTTCAACATTTTGAATTTGCACGTTTTTTGTAGGCCGGATAAGGCGTTTACGCCGCATCCGGCAATGGTGCTCAACGCCTGATGCGACGCTGGCGCGTCTTATCATGCCTACAACCCCCCTCATACCTTAAGGCGGATAAGGCATTTACTTTATCACCGGGTCAAACCAACAAAGCGACCCGCCTTGATATAAATCCCAGGCTTCAGGTGCCCAACATACTGTAACTGCGTTTCTGGCTTAAACGCAGAGACATCACCAATACGCATATGCATCAGATCGGCAGGGCTAATCCAGCCCGATTGCGCCAGTGTAAGTGGATGCCCGGCTTTGGCAAAGGCATCCGTGACAAATTCCGAACAAAACCACGACTTTTTGTCTCCTTCGCCCACACTGCTTAACTGCGCTTTCGCCAGGCCGCTGACGCACTGTTGGCGAAAATCCTCGGAGAACGGATTCAGTGAGCACATCTGGCGAGTCACCATAAAGGGAATAAATTCGACAATGCCGCGATAGTTATAACCGCTATCTTTGATTTTATTGGCAAACGCGGTGATATCTGTGGCTTGTTGCGGGGTAAGATCCGGGACTCGTAAGACGAAAAGCTTATCACTATGCTTCATCGCTTTTTTAAGGGAAACGATCTGGACGCCAGCGCCTGTCGCTTCTGCAACGTTATTATCACCCAGAAAGATTGCAACGTGACTCACAGAGGAAGTGCTGAAGACGCGGATTCCAAATGAGGTTACCCCAAGGCTTGAGGAGAACAGCAAATCGCCGGGTTTGAGATCAGGTGCCGTTATTTCTTTTATTGATTGTTCGGTGAAAGAGCTTTGATGCTGGAATTTGACAGCCCATGTTTTTGCCTCGGCATCTACTGCTGTGGCTGATGGGTCTGGCTGGCTGATATCAACGGTACAAGCCGAAAGTAAAAGAAAGCTGGGGAGAAACAGGCGGCAGTACGCCTTTGGTTTATCCATTTTATACAATCCATGTAAAAAAAGGGCCCTGAAATTCAGGACCCTTTCTGGCATCAGCCTTTAATGGCTTTCACCAGGTAATCAACAATATCACCGGTTTTGATCAGCTGCTTGTCACCGTTACGACGGTATTTGTATTCAATATCGTCGTTGTCGAGGCTGCGAATGGCCCACGCGATGGTGTGCGCATACCGATAAGCTCCATGTCAGCAAACATCGCCACCTGGGACACTCTTTCCGGATCATCCATCAGCACTTCGATACCCTGCGCACGCAGTTCTGCGTACAGTTTCTCAGCCAGTTCCTGCCGCACGGGTAGGACTTGTGCATGTTCATTGGCAGGATAGCGACCTGGAAAGGCGCAATGGCGTCTGGCCGCAAATACCGCGATCGTCAAAGTTCTGCTCGATGGCTGCCGCCGCCGCGCGAGTCACCCCGATACCGTAGCAACCCATGGTCAGGATCTGGTTACGACCGTCTTCACCCTGTACGGAGGCTTTCATCGCTGGGGAGACTTACTCATCCCCACTGAAAGGCTATGGCCCGCTTCGATACCGCGCTTAATCAGCAGGGTACCCTTACCGTCCGGGCTTCAATAGCCGGCAACGACATTACGGATATCAGCAACTTCTGGGGTTGCCACGTCGCGTGCCAGTTGATACCGAAGTAGTGTTTACCGTCGATGTTGGCACCCGCGGCGAAATCGCTCATTGCCGCAACGGTACGGTCGATAACTACCGGAATTGGCATGTTCGCTGGACCCAGGGCCAGGACCAGCTTTGACCGGCGCACGGATTTCCAGCTTCGGTGGCGAAGGTCAGCGGGCTGGCAACCTGCGCCGGTTTTTCAGCTTTAACTTCGTTCAGCTCGTAATAGCCGCGAACCAGCAGGGCAACCAGTGGAGACTTGCTGCCTTCCACGGCTTTCACCAGCAGGGTTTTCACGGTTTTCTCGATTGGCAGATTGAACTGCTCGACCAGCTCAGCGATGGTTTTCGCGTTAGGCGTATCAACCAGCGTAGATTTCCTGAGTGGCAGCGGCGCGCAGTTCTTGGTGCGACGGCTTCTGCAAACTCGATGTTGGCAGCGTAGTCAGAAGAATCAGAGAAGATCACATCATCTCTTTCGCCGCTCTGCACCAGACGCCCGGAATTCATGAGAAGCGCTACCGCCGATAGAACCGGTGTCAGCCTGTTCCGCGCGGAAATCCAGACCCATACGGCTGAAGATCTTGCTGTAGGCCACGATAGAGTGCCCGTAGGTTTCCTGCAGTGATTCCTGAGAGGTATGGAAAGAGTAGGCATCTTTCATCAGGAATTCGCCGAACGCATCACGCCGAAACGTGGGCGAGCCTTCGTCACGGAACTTCGTCTGGATCTGGAAGAAGTTCAGCGGCAGCTGTTTGTAAGAGCTGACTCGTTACGAATCAGGTCAGTGATAACTTCTTCATGAGTTGGGCCGAGTACGAACGGACGCTCGCCACGGTCAACAAAACGCAGCAGTTCCGGACCGTACTGTTCCCAACGACCACTCTCTTGCCACAAATCGGCTGGCTGAACCACCGGCATCGACACCTCGATCGCACCGGCGTTGTTCATCTCTTCACGCACGATGTTTTCGACTTTTTTCAGAACGCGCACGCCGGTCGGCAGCCAGGTATATAACCCGGAGGCCAGCTTGCGGATCATCCCGGCGCGCAGCATCAGCTGATGGCTGATCACCTCGGCGTCGGCAGGTGTCTCCTTGAGAGTGGAGAGCAGGTATTGGCTAGTACGCATGTTGTTACGGTTCCAGTTGGACGACAAAACAGGCTCAAAACGGGCCTGGCACAAAGACAAAGTGGTTTAGTTTACCAGCGAGAAAGAGATGTCAAAAGAGAGCGCGGAGAAATTACCGGGTTTCCAGAGCAAAGACTTCAAATCCTGACGTTATCACACGCCAGCGGACGTTAAAATCCAGAGTGATACGGCGTAGGTTTTTCCTTCTTCCTCGTTTTTACGATAGGCCGGACGCGGGTCTTGTGCCAGCACTTCGGCTATAAACTGACGCAGGTGCGGGTAACGTTTCTCCAGCCCGACAAGTCGCTCGGTAATCTCTGTACTGAACGTGACATCAATACTCGCTCTGAGGCGCATCCTGAGCGTAGCTGGCGCGCGCATCCGGCAGAGACTCGGCAAACGGAAGATAGGGTTTGATATCCACCACCGGAGTACCGTCAACTAAATCCAGTCCGCCCAGCTCCAGAATGACGTGCTCTTTATGGCAGCGAATATCGCGCAGCTCAACAAGCGACATACCGATAGGATTCGGACGGAAGGTTGAACGGGTGGCGAAAACGCCCATACGCGCATTACCGCCTAACCGGGAGGGCGTACCGTTGGGCGCCAGCCACCTTCCATCGTCTGATGGAAAACAAATAGCACCCACAGATGGCTGAACGCTCCCAGGCCGCGCACGGCATCGGCCTGGTTGTAGGGCGGCAGAAGATGCAGCTCGCCGCTGCAGCTTTTGACCAGCCCTGGCTGGCGTGGCACCGCAAACTTCTCTTTATAAGGAGAGCGGATAACGCCGATCTGTTCAAATGAGAAACGGCTCATTTCGCACTAACGTTGAGCGCCGAACCCACGCATACCGCCTGGCGGTAACAGCCTGGCGCACCGCTGGTGACTTCGCAGCTATGCAGCAAGACGGCATTCGCTTTCATTTTAGAGGCGTTAATTTGCATGCGCTTGCGAGCGGTTGGAATATTAGGAGGGGAATCCTGATTTGTCGCCTGGCATGAATCACCGGACACTTCGCCTAAGTCGCGGAATGGTTTGCCGACCAGGTTTCAGCATTAGTGATAAGTCTCCAACCGGCGTAGGGCGTGGCGCTTTCGGTTTCGCGGTCTCCGTTTGACGGGGGTCGCAGTGCTTTGAATAGGTTCAACAGGAGATCTGTTTAGCATTGAGCAGCCACCTAACAGGAGTGCTAATAAACAGACCGGTAAAGCACGCATAGCATTCCTCGATATGGGGTAGACCAGGGGCTATTGAATCAGGTGCTTGCATAAATGACAAGACGGGCATGCGCCCGTCTTGAAGGATACTGCTTAGCGGTAATGCGATTACCAGCCTTTAACAGCGCCGCCGTTGAAGATTTTGTTCGCTGCTTCGTACACTTCGTCAGACTGGTAAGCCTGAACCAATTTTTTACGTTTTAGCGTCTTTGTTGTTTTCACGTGAAACGATCATGTTCACGAGAAAGGAGAGTCTTTGCCTTCAACGAAGATACCGTCTTTCGCTGGAGTCAGGTTAATCTGGCTAGCGTAAGTGGTGTTGATGACGGCCAGAGCAATCTGTGCATCGTCCAGAGAACGTGGCAGTTGCGGTGCTTCCAGCTCAACAATCTTCAGGTTTTTCGCGTTTTCGGTGACGTCCAGCACGGTTGGCAGCAGACCTACGTCATCTTTCAGTTTGATCAGACCTTCTTTTTGCAGCAGCAGCAGGAACGGCCGAGGTTAGTCGGATCGTTCGGAACGGACCTGGGAACCCGGCTGCAGCTCATCCAGAGATTTGATTTTCTTAGAGTAGCCAGCAATTGGGTAAACGAAGGTGTTACCGACGGAAACCAGTTTGTAGCCACGGTCTTTAATCTGCTGATCAGGTACGGTTTGTGCTGGAAGGCGTTAGCATCGATATCGCCTTTGCTCAGCGCTTCGTTCGGCAGAACGTAGTCGTTGAAGGTCACCAGCTCTACGTCCAGACCGTATTTTTCTTTCGCCACTTTCTGCGCGACTTCAGCAACCTGCTGTTCCGCACCGACGATGACGCCGACTTTAATATGGTTCGGATCTTTTTCATCCTGGCCGAACCAACAAGTGCCAGAGAACCAATCAGGGCTCCAACTGCCGCAAAGGTTTTAAACTTGAACGCCATGCTTATATCCTTAAACTTTTGAGTTGTGTTGTGTAAACCGACGATGAGTGACTGCCCGAACGATACGATCGCCAGATAGTTGAATTAAATAAACCATAATTCGACCAGCAATACCAGTACTGTATTCATCACGGTGGCATTATAGCCAATGTAACCGTACTGATAGCCAATCTGACCCAGCCCGCCAGCACCAACGGCACCGCCCATTGCGGAGTAGCCGACCAGTGTAATCAAAGTAATAGTCGCCGCATTCACCAGACCCGGCATGGCTTCCGGCAACAGAACTTTGCAGACGTTGCATTGCGTGGCGCCCATGGCGCGTGACGCTTCAATTAAACCGGTTGGGATTTCCAGCAGGGCGTTTTCCACCATACGGCTGATGAACGGCGCGGCGCCTACGGTCAGTGGCACGATAGCAGCCTGTAAACCAATTGAGGTTCCGACGATCACGCGGTAAACCAGGAATCCACAGCAACAGGAACGACGGGATGGAGCGGAAGATGTTGACCAGCGCGGAGAGCACGCGATACACCTTACCGTTCTCGAGACGCCGGAAAACGGGGGCGACATAGAACGAACGCCAACCGGCAGGCCAATCACGAAGCCTGTAGCCGACACGAATGTCATCGCCAGCGTTTCCCAGACGCCGCGCGCCAGTAACCACATCATGGCCTCAGACATATCCCAGTACCTCTATTTTTACATGGTGTTGCTGCAACCAGGCGATGGCTGCTTGCGTATCTTCAGGTGTGCCGTGCATTTCCGTCAGCATGATGCCGAACTTCACGCCGCCTGCGTAATCCATCTGCGCGCTAATAATGTTGTTATTAACGTTAAAGCGACGCGCGGTTTCTGACAGCAGCGGTGCGTCGACCGATTGGCCGGTGAACTCCATACGCAGCATCGGTACGCTATCGGCGTTTTGCTGTGCTTTAAGACGTGCCTGGTATCCTTCCGGGATATCCAGATGCAGCGTGGCCTGAGGAAACTGCTGAGCCAGCGGCGTTTTCGGATGAGAGAACATCTCGCTCACCGTACTCTGTTCAATCAGTTCGCCGTTGCTGATCACCGCGACGCAGTCGCAGATGCGCTTCACTACGTCCATTTCATGGGTGATAAGCAAAATGGTCAGCCCCAGGCGACGGTTGATATCTTTCAGCAGTTCCAGGATTGATCGGGTGGTTGCTGGATCTAATGCGCTGGTGGCTTCATCACACAACAGCACTTTAGGATCGCTGGCCAGCGCACGGGCAATGGCCACGCGCTGTTTTTGTCCGCCGGAAAGGTTCGCCGGGGTAGCTATCGTGTTTATCGCCCCAGACCTACGAGATCCAGTAATTCGGTGACACGACGCTTGATTTCATCTTTTGGCGTATTGTCGAGTTCCAGCGGCAGCGCAACGTTACCAAATACGGTACGCGAAGAGAGCAGGTTAAAGTGCTGGAAGATCATGCCAATCTGACGACGAGCTTTAGTCAGTTCGGTCCTCAAGATAATGCAGTCAGATCCTGGCCGCCTGCGACCTGAACGCTGCCCTCGGTTGGGCGCTCAAGCAGGTTTACGCAGCGAATCAGCGTACTTTTACCTGCACCGGATGCGCCAATGACGCCATAAATTTGTCCGGCGGGCACGTGCAGGCTAACGTGCCATTCAAGCGCCGGTATCGTACGGTGGCCCTGCTGGGAACACTTTGGTGATATTGAAAGTTTAATCATTAGATTATTTATTATCGGTTAGGTGTTATCCACGGCATTTTGTTCTGCCAGAGACGGGCGATGACCGTCAACAAAACGGATGTTAAGGCATCTAGACGGCTAAATCAATCTTCTTTATGCGATCGCCGCTTTTCTTGCTTGTTGAAACATGCGATACTAAAGACACATGCCTTATTCAGGAGTAACACGGTGGCAAAGTCCGTACCCGCAATTTTTCTCATCGTGATGGCACGATTAATGTCGATCATGGCTACGTCCATGAAATTGATGATTTCGAATTTATCGATGGCGTCATTGACGCAATGCGTGAATTAAAAGAAATGGGCTATGCCCTGGTCGTCACTAACCAATCGGGGTATTGCTCGCGGGAAATTTACCGAAGCGCAGTTTCCATGCTGACCAATGGATGGACTGGTCATTGGCCGACCGTGGCGTGGATCTTGATGGCATCGATCTTGTGCCCGCACCACCCGCAGGGAACAGTCGAAGAGTACCGCCAGGTACTGACCGTCGAAAACCGCATCCGGGAATGTTCAAGTCGGCGCAGGAATATCTGCACATTGATATGTTTCTTCTTATATGGTTGGCGACAAAATTGAAGACATGCAGGCAGCTGCCGCAGCGAACGTTGGCATGAAAGTGCTGGTGCGTACCGGTAAACCTGTCACCGAAGATGCGGAAAAAGCCGCGATTTGGGCGATTAATAGCCTCGAGGACCTGCCAGCCGCTATCAAAAAACAGAAATAAACGGCAAAAAGGTGAAAAGGTGAGCGGTTGAGAAAAAAATGCATTTTTCCTCTCGTCAGCCTGAAATTACCCCACGTAACGCTGCCACTGAGACGGAAATATGGTGAATCACTTCGCCGGGTCAGCGGGTTCTTGAAGAGAAGAAGCTGAAATTGAGGGTTGACTCTGAAAGAGGAAAGCGTAATATACGCCACCTCTCAACAGTGAGCGAAAGCCGTGTTGCACTGCTCTTTAACAATTTATCAGACAATCTGTGTGGGCACTCGAAGATACGGATTCTAAACGTCGCAAGACGCTAAATTAATACCAAGTCTCAACGAGTGAACATACGTAATTCATTACGAAGTTTAATTCATTGAGCATCAAACACTTTTAAATTGAAGAGTTTGATCATGGCTCAGATTGAACGCTGGCGGCAGGCCTAACACATGCAAGTCGAACGGTCGCACAGAGAGCTTGCTCTTGGGTGACGAGTGGCGGACGGGTGAGTAATGTCTGGGAAACTGCCCGATGGAGGGGGATAACTACTGGAAACGGTAGCTAATACCGCATAACGTCGCAAGACCAAAGTTGGGGACCTTCGGGCTCACACCATCGGATGTGCCCAGATGGGATTAGCGAGCAGGTGGGGTAACGGCTCACCTAGGCGACGATCCCTAGCTGGTCTGAGAGGATGACCAGCCACACTGGAACTGAGACACGGAACGGATACTCTACGGAAGGCAGCAGTGGGGAATATTGCACAATGGGCGCAAGCCTGATGCAGCCATGCCGCGTGTATGAAGAAGGCCTTCGGGTTGTAAAGTACTTTCAGCGAGGAGGAAGGCGTTGTAGTTAATAGCTGCAGCGATTGACGTTACTCGCAGAAGAAGCACCGGCTAACTCCGTGCCAGCAGCCGCGGTAATACGGAGGGTGCAAGCGTTAATCGGAATTACTTGGCGTAAAGCGCACGCAGGCGGTTTGTTAAGTCAGATGTGAAATCCCCGGGCTCAACCTGGGAACTGCATCTGATACTGGCAAGCTTGAGTCTCGTAGAGGGGGGTAGAATTCCAGGTGTAGCGGTGAAATGCGTAGAGATCTGGAGGAATACCGGTGGCGAAGGCGGCCCCCTGGACGAAGACTGACGCTCAGGTGCGAAAGCGTGGGGAGCAAACAGGATTAGATACCCTGGTAGTCCACGCCGTAAACGATGTCGACTTGGAGGTTGTGCCCTTGAGGCGTGGCTTCCGGAGCTAACGCGTTAAGTCGACCGCCTGGGGAGTACGGCCGCAAGGTTAAAACTCAAATGAATTGACGGGGGCCCGCACAAGCGGTGGAGCATGTGGTTTAATTCGATGCAACGCGAAGAACCTTACCTGGTCTTGACATCCACAGAACTTTCCAGAGATGGATTGGTGCCTTCGGGAACTGTGAGACAGGTGCTGCATGGCTGTCGTCAGCTCGTGTTGTGAAATGTTGGGTTAAGTCCCGCAACGAGCGCAACCCTTATCTTTTGTTGCCAGCGGTCCGGCCGGGAACTCAAAGGAGACTGCCAGTGATAAACTGGAGGAAGGTGGGGATGACGTCAAGTCATCATGGCCCTTACGACCAGGGCTACACACGTGCTACAATGGCGCATACAAAGAGAAGCGACCTCGCGAGAGCAAGCGGACCTCATAAAGTGCGTCGTAGTCCGGATTGGAGTCTGCAACTCGACTCCATGAAGTCGGAATCGCTAGTAATCGTGGATCAGAATGCCACGGTGAATACGTTCCCGGGCCTTGTACACACCGCCCGTCACACCATGGGAGTGGGTTGCAAAAGAAGTAGGTAGCTTAACCTTCGGGAGGGCGCTTACCACTTTGTGATTCATGACTGGGGTGAAGTCGTAACAAGGTAACCGTAGGGGAACCTGCGGTTGGATCACCTCCTTACCTTAAAGAAGCGTACTTTGCAGTGCTCACACAGATTGTCTGATGAAAATGAGCAGTAAAACCTCTACAGGCTTGTAGCTCAGGTGGTTAGAGCGCACCCCTGATAAGGGTGAGGTCGGTGGTTCAAGTCCACTCAGGCCTACCAAATTTGCACGGCAAATTTGAAGAGGTTTTAACTACATGTTATGGGGCTATAGCTCAGCTGGGAGAGCGCCTGCTTTGCACGCAGGAGGTCTGCGGTTCGATCCCGCATAGCTCCACCATCTCTGTAGTGGTTAAATAAAAAATACTTCAGAGTGTACCTGCAAAGGTTCACTGCGAAGTTTTGCTCTTTAAAAATCTGGATCAAGCTGAAAATTGAAACACTGAACAATGAAAGTTGTTCGTGAGTCTCTCAAATTTTCGCAACACGATGATGGATCGCAAGAAACATCTTCGGGTTGTGAGGTTAAGCGACTAAGCGTACACGGTGGATGCCCTGGCAGTCAGAGGCGATGAAGGACGTGCTAATCTGCGATAAGCGTCGGTAAGGTGATATGAACCGTTATAACCGGCGATTTCCGAATGGGGAAACCCAGTGTGTTTCGACACACTATCATTAACTGAATCCATAGGTTAATGAGGCGAACCGGGGGAACTGAAACATCTAAGTACCCCGAGGAAAAGAAATCAACCGAGATTCCCCCAGTAGCGGCGAGCGAACGGGGAGGAGCCCAGAGCCTGAATCAGTGTGTGTGTTAGTGGAAGCGTCTGGAAAGGCGCGCGATACAGGGTGACAGCCCCGTACACAAAAATGCACATGCTGTGAGCTCGATGAGTAGGGCGGGACACGTGGTATCCTGTCTGAATATGGGGGGACCATCCTCCAAGGCTAAATACTCCTGACTGACCGATAGTGAACCAGTACCGTGAGGGAAAGGCGAAAAGAACCCCGGCGAGGGGAGTGAAAAAGAACCTGAAACCGTGTACGTACAAGCAGTGGGAGCATGCTTAGGCGTGTGACTGCGTACCTTTTGTATAATGGGTCAGCGACTTATATTCTGTAGCAAGGTTAACCGAATAGGGGAGCCGAAGGGAAACCGAGTCTTAACTGGGCGTTAAGTTGCAGGGTATAGACCCGAAACCCGGTGATCTAGCCATGGGCAGGTTGAAGGTTGGGTAACACTAACTGGAGGACCGAACCGACTAATGTTGAAAAATTAGCGGATGACTTGTGGCTGGGGGTGAAAGGCCAATCAAACCGGGAGATAGCTGGTTCTCCCCGAAAGCTATTTAGGTAGCGCCTCGTGAACTCATCTCCGGGGGTAGAGCACTGTTTCGGCAAGGGGGTCATCCCGACTTACCAACCCGATGCAAACTGCGAATACCGGAGAATGTTATCACGGGAGACACACGGCGGGTGCTAACGTCCGTCGTGAAGAGGGAAACAACCCAGACCGCCAGCTAAGGTCCCAAAGTCATGGTTAAGTGGGAAACGATGTGGGAAGGCCCAGACAGCCAGGATGTTGGCTTAGAAGCAGCCATCATTTAAAGAAAGCGTAATAGCTCACTGGTCGAGTCGGCCTGCGCGGAAGATGTAACGGGGCTAAACCATGCACCGAAGCTGCGGCAGCGACGCTTATGCGTTGTTGGGTAGGGGAGCGTTCTGTAAGCCTGTGAAGGTGTACTGTGAGGTATGCTGGAGGTATCAGAAGTGCGAATGCTGACATAAGTAACGATAAAGCGGGTGAAAAGCCCGCTCGCCGGAAGACCAAGGGTTCCTGTCCAACGTTAATCGGGGCAGGGTGAGTCGACCCCTAAGGCGAGGCCGAAAGGCGTAGTCGATGGGAAACAGGTTAATATTCCTGTACTTGGTGTTACTGCGAAGGGGGGACGGAGAAGGCTATGTTGGCCGGGCGACGGTTGTCCCGGTTTAAGCGTGTAGGCTGGTTTTCCAGGCAAATCCGGAAAATCAAGGCTGAGGCGTGATGACGAGGCACTACGGTGCTGAAGCAACAAATGCCCTGCTTCCAGGAAAAGCCTCTAAGCATCAGGTAACATCAAATCGTACCCCAAACCGACACAGGTGGTCAGGTAGAGAATACCAAGGCGCTTGAGAGAACTCGGGTGAAGGAACTAGGCAAAATGGTGCCGTAACTTCGGGAGAAGGCACGCTGATATGTAGGTGAAGCGACTTGCTCGTGGAGCTGAAATCAGTCGAAGATACCAGCTGGCTGCAACTGTTTATTAAAAACACAGCACTGTGCAAACACGAAAGTGGACGTATACGGTGTGACGCCTGCCCGGTGCCGGAAGGTTAATTGATGGGGTTAGCGCAAGCGAAGCTCTTGATCGAAGCCCCGGTAAACGGCGGCCGTAACTATAACGGTCCTAAGGTAGCGAAATTCCTTGTCGGGTAAGTTCCGACCTGCACGAATGGCGTAATGATGGCCAGGCTGTCTCCACCCGAGACTCAGTGAAATTGAACTCGCTGTGAAGATGCAGTGTACCCGCGGCAAGACGGAAAGACCCCGTGAACCTTTACTATAGCTTGACACTGAACATTGAGCCTTGATGTGTAGGATAGGTGGGAGGCTTTGAAGTGTGGACGCCAGTCTGCATGGAGCCGACCTTGAAATACCACCCTTTAATGTTTGATGTTCTAACGTTGACCCGTAATCCGGGTTGCGGACAGTGTCTGGTGGGTAGTTTGACTGGGGCGGTCTCCTCCTAAAGAGTAACGGAGGAGCACGAAGGTTGGCTAATCCTGGTCGGACATCAGGAGGTTAGTGCAATGGCATAAGCCAGCTTGACTGCGAGCGTGACGGCGCGAGCAGGTGCGAAAGCAGGTCATAGTGATCCGGTGGTTCTGAATGGAAGGGCCATCGCTCAACGGATAAAAGGTACTCCGGGGATAACAGGCTGATACCGCCCAAGAGTTCATATCGACGGCGGTGTTTGGCACCTCGATGTCGGCTCATCACATCCTGGGGCTGAAGTAGGTCCCAAGGGTATGGCTGTTCGCCATTTAAAGTGGTACGCGAGCTGGGTTTAGAACGTCGTGAGACAGTTCGGTCCCTATCTGCCGTGGGCGCTGGAGAACTGAGGGGGGCTGCTCCTAGTACGAGAGGACCGGAGTGGACGCATCACTGGTGTTCGGGTTGTCATGCCAATGGCACTGCCCGGTAGCTAAATGCGGAAGAGATAAGTGCTGAAAGCATCTAAGCACGAAACTTGCCCCGAGATGAGTTCTCCCTGACTCCTTGAGAGTCCTGAAGGAACGTTGAAGACGACGACGTTGATAGGCCGGGTGTGTAAGCGCAGCGATGCGTTGAGCTAACCGGTACTAATGAACCGTGAGGCTTAACCTTACAACGCCGAAGCTGTTTTGGCGGATTGAGAGAAGATTTTCAGCCTGATACAGATTAAATCAGAACGCAGAAGCGGTCTGATAAAACAGAATTTGCCTGGCGGCCGTAGCGCGGTGGTCCCACCTGACCCCATGCCGAACTCAGAAGTGAAACGCCGTAGCGCCGATGGTAGTGTGGGGTCTCCCCATGCGAGAGTAGGGAACTGCCAGGCATCAAATTAAGCAGTAAGCCGGTCATAAAACCGGTGGTTGTAAAAGAATTCGGTGGAGCGGTAGTTCAGTCGGTTAGAATACCTGCCTGTCACGCAGGGGGTCGCGGGTTCGAGTCCCGTCCGTTCCGCCACTTATTAAGAAGCCTCGAGTTAACGCTCGAGGTTTTTTTTCGTCTGTATATCTATTATTGCCAGAATCGCAAAAATCCTCTGCATTTTACGCTCTTTTTCCTCAACAGTCTGAAGCCCATAATCACCTCAGTTAACGAAAATAGCATTAAAAGAGGCATATTATGGCTATCCCTGCATTTGGTTTAGGTACTTTCCGTCTGAAAGACGACGTTGTTATTTCATCTGTGATAACGGCGCTTGAACTTGGTTATCGCGCAATTGATACCGCACAAATCTATGATAACGAAGCCGCAGTAGGTCAGGCGATTGCAGAAAGTGGCGTGCCACGTCATGAACTCTACATCACCACTAAAATCTGGATTGAAAATCTCAGCAAAGACAAATTGATCCCAAGTCTGAAAGAGAGCCTGCAAAAATTGCGTACCGATTATGTTGATCTGACGCTAATCCACTGGCCGTCACCAAACGATGAAGTCTCTGTTGAAGAGTTTATGCAGGCGCTGCTGGAAGCCAAAAAACAAGGGCTGACGCGTGAGATCGGTATTTCCAACTTCACGATCCCGTTGATGGAAAAAGCGATTGCTGCTGTTGGTGCTGAAAACATCGCTACTAACCAGATTGAACTCTCTCCTTATCTGCAAAACCGTAAAGTGGTTGCCTGGGCTAAACAGCACGGCATCCATATTACTTCCTATATGACGCTGGCGTATGGTAAGGCCCTGAAAGATGAGGTTATTGCTCGTATCGCAGCTAAACACAATGCGACTCCGGCACAAGTGATTCTGGCGTGGGCTATGGGGGAAGGTTACTCAGTAATTCCTTCTTCTACTAAACGTAAAAACCTGGAAAGTAATCTTAAGGCACAAAATTTACAGCTTGATGCCGAAGATAAAAAAGCGATCGCCGCACTGGATTGCAACGACCGCCTGGTTAGCCCGGAAGGTCTGGCTCCTGAATGGGATTAAGCCTCTCTGACAGCTCCTCCGGGAGCTGTTTTTACATGCTCGCTAAGGAAATCGATAAAAGCCCGGATGCGCGTACTTACCGCACGGTCGCTGTAATAGACGGCACTGAATGGCATTTCCACTGGCAACACTTTATCTGCCATTAACTCCACCAATTCTCCGCGAGCGATTTCTTTGTCGATCATGTAGTCGGACAAACACGCAATCCCGTTGCCACTCAGGCAAAGCTGTTTCAGTGTTTCCCCACTATTGGATGACAAACCGTACTTCACCTCATGTAATTGTCCATCGCTACGGGCTATCGGCCAGGTATTGAGGGAAGCGGGTTCAGTGAATCCCAGGCAAATATGTTGCTTTAAATCGTCGATCGTTTCTGGCTTCCCGTAGCGGGAAATATAATCGGGGGAGGCGATAATTTTTCGATAACTGTTAAATAACGGCCTGGCACGTAAGCTGGAATCCGTTAACGTACCAGCGCGTATCGCGACATCCACTTTTCTTTCGATCAAATTAATAATCGTTTCGGAGGAGACTAGCGACAAAGTGACTTCCGGATAGCGTTCACGGAAAGGCTTAATTAACGGCATCAGAAAGTGCAGCACCACTGGAGTTGCGGCATCGATCCGTAACAGTCCACGCGGTGTATTACGCGTCTCCATAATTTCTGATTCTGCCGCTGCCATCTCCTGCAAAATTGACTGTACGCGACGAAAATAACGCTCGCCTTCTTCCGTCAGGCTAAGTTGTCGCGTGGTCCGATTAAGCAGGCTAACGCCAAGTTTCATCTCCAGCTTTTTCACCGCCCGGCTTACCGCTGAGTTTGCTTGCCCTAATTGTTCCGCTGCCCGGCTAAAGCTGCCGCTTTCGACGACCGAAACAAAAATGGCGAGTTCTTCCGACGTGGCTTTCATTTTTGCTCCTGTTGCAAAATAGAAGAGATATTTTGAATTTATTTGTCATTAAACCATCAGGATGCGTGATATGTCATGCGATTTAATGTTCTCCATAATGAGCAAAATTCTGACCGGTGTAAGCACTTGCTTACATAACAATATACAATTGCTCGTTGAAAGAGTGAGCTAAAATCCCTATAACAGTAGAACCCTCCCGAGTGCGGAAGGGTTGACGTAATAGAGGTTTCAAAGTCAAAAGTGCGAAAAAACACCTATGCCATGCGCTATGTTGCCGGACAACCTGCGGAAAGGATCTTACCGCCGGGGTCTTTTGCGAGCATCGGCCAGGCATTACCACCTGGGGAACCGTTAAGTACCGAAGAGCGTATTCGGATCCTGGTGTGGAACATATACAAACAGCAACGCGCTGAATGGTTGTCGGTATTAAAGAACTACGGCAAAGATGCACATCTGGTGTTATTGCAGGAAGCGCAGACAACGCCAGAGTTAGTACAGTTTGCGACCGCTAACTATCTTGCCGCCGATCAGGTACCCGCTTTCGTGCTGCCACAACATCCTTCTGGCGTAATGACCCTTTCGGCGGCACATCCAGTGTATTGCTGCCCGTTACGTGAACGAGAACCCATTTTGCGTCTGGCGAAGTCGGCACTGGTGACGGTCTATCCATTACCTGACACCCGCCTGTTGATGGTGGTTAATATACACGCCGTCAACTTCAGTCTGGGCGTGGATGTCTATAGTAAGCAGTTACTTCCTATTGGCGATCAGATAGCTCACCACAGCGGCCCGGTCATTATGGCGGGAGATTTCAATGCCTGGAGCCGTAGAAGGATGAACGCGTTATATCGCTTTGCGCGGGAAATGTCGCTGCGCCAGGTGCGTTTTACCGATGATCAGCGCCGTCGGGCGTTTGGTCGCCCGCTCGATTTTGTTTTCTACCGTGGTCTGAACGTCAGTGAAGCTTCTGTACTGGTTACGCGCGCTTCCGATCACAATCCGCTACTCGTTGAATTCAGTCCCGGCAAGCCTGATAAATAAGGTATGTCAGGTCTGCCACAGGGCAGACCAACGTTTGGCGCTGCGCAAAACGTGAGCGCGGTGGTGGCGTATGACTTATCTGCCCACATGCTGGATGTCGTGGCACAAGCTGCCGAAGCCCGGCAACTGAAAAATATCACCACCCGCCAGGGATATGCCGAAAGTCTGCCATTTGCCGATAACGCATTTGATATTGTTATCAGCCGTTATTCTGCCCATCACTGGCATGATGTTGGTGCAGCACTGCGAGAAGTGAATAGGATATTGAAACCTGGCGGTAGGCTGATTGTGATGGACGTAATGTCTCCGGGTCACCCAGTGCGCGACATCTGGTTACAGACGGTAGAAGCATTACGCGATACCTCTCACGTACGAAACTACGCCAGCGGTGAGTGGTTGACGTTAATCAATGAAGCCAATCTGATAGTTGATAATTTAATTACAGATAAGTTACCGCTGGAATTTTCTTCATGGGTCGCGAGAATGCGTACGCCAGAAGCGTTAGTAGACGCTATTCGCATTTACCAACAGAGCGCATCGACAGAGGTGAGAACGTATTTTGCCTTGCAGAATGATGGCTTTTTCACCAGTGATATCATCATGGTAGATGCACATAAAGCGGCATAAATAAAAAAGGCACCGGGGGAATCGGTGCCTTTTTTTATGGATTGCCTGTCAGGAGTCAGGACGATCGCTGTTTTTCACAAACAGCGTGAGCTGATCGCCCGGCTGCAGGTTGCCGGTACCGCCATTCCAGCGCATCACATCTTTGATGTTAACGCCGTGGCGCTTAGCAATGCTCGACAGTGAGTCGCCCTTACGTACCCGGTACGTAATGCTGCTGTTATCGGCAAGACGCGCAGCGCTGCTGCCCGCACCAACCGTTAAGCTCTGACCCACTTTCAGATTGTTACCGCGCAGGCTATTCCACTGCTGCAGGTCTTTCGCCTTCACGCCTAAACGTGATGCGATACCGGACAGCGTATCACCCGAACGGACCGTATAGCTGCGGCTGGTCAACGGCGTGTTGTCGGCAACCAGCGTTGGCTGGAGGTCGGCAATCTCTCCGGAGGCCAGGGACTCACGCAGCTGATCTGCATGCTTCTTTGGCACCATCACGTACTTCGGGCCTGTGGCACCGAGCGTTGAGCCTTTGACGCCAGCATTGAAGGTCTTCAGCTTGTTGACCGGCATTCCTGCCATATCTGCCAACTGGGAGATCTCCACCGGGCTGTCGAGACGAACGCGCGCCAGAGCTCGGCTTTCATCCGCACTTGGCAGACGAACACCATAGCGTTTGCTGTTTTTGAGAATATCACTCAATGCCAGCATTTTAGGCACGTACAGCTTGGTTTCCTGAGGCAACGGCAGTGACCAGAAGTCGGTGGGCTTGCCACGGGCTTTGTTCACTTTCATCGCTTTCATTACACGGCCTTCACCGCTGTTATACGCTGCTACCGTCAACAACCAGTCGCCATCGAACATTTTGTTCAGGCGCTGCATCATATCCAGCGCCGCCGTTGTGGAAGCAACAAGGTCACGGCGTGCATCATAACTGCGGGTCTGTTTCAGACCGTAATTTCGCCCGGTGCTCGGAATGATCTGCCAAATGCCTGCGGCATTGGCGCCAGACGTTGCATGCGGGTCAAAAGCGCTCTCCACTATGGGTAGTAATACCAGTTCCATCGGCATGTTACGTTTCTTAACTTGCCCGGCTATCCAGTACATATACGGCTCTGCCCGTAAAGTTACATCGTGGAGATAGCTCTTATTTTTCAAATACTTCTGTTTTTGTTCGCGAACCCGGTCATTATCCGGGATTCCCATCTTTAGCTCGTCGCCAATATAAGCCCACAAGTCCTGATTCTGCGTGTCGAATGTCCCATTGTCCATCCAACTCGCCTGACTTGCGAACTTACTTGCTTCCCCTTGACTAGCCGCAGAAAGGCTCTGTGCGTGCTGTTGGACGTTGCCATGCTGTGATGCCTGGCACCCCACGAGCAGGACAGAGGCGAGTAATATCGCTTTTGCCTTCATGTGTGTGTCAATAGTTGCTTAAAAGACGAGCGATCATAACGGCGAACTTTCGAAAACGCAACCCGGAAGTGTCAGAAGTTATCTTTCTTTGACCGTAACCATGCAAAACGCTGCTCAGATTGTAGCATCTTTGTTTCTTTCTCAATTTCATTAATTAAATCAATGTCATCCGTTCTTAAAAAGAGATTAATCCGACGCTCATTTTTCAGAGTTGTGGGGAGTGTTATTTGGTTTTTTGCTCGTAACTCCTTAACTTCTCGGTAATATTCGTTAATGAACAAATCATGCGGTAAAACGCTCAGTGCAAATTTCATATTGGAGAGCGTGTATTCATGGGCACAACAAATAAGTGTCTCTTCCGGGAGAGTGTTAATTTTCTGCAACGAGTGATACATCTGCGCCGCAGTGCCTTCGAATAACCGTCCGCAGCCCCCGGAAAACAAGGTGTCGCCACAAAAAAGATACGGTGCGCTATAGAAACAGAGATGTCCTGAAGTGTGTCCCGGCGTGGCGAAAACATGAAACTCATGATCGAGAATGTGAATTCGATCGCCATCGACAACTTTTTTTGTTGCGCCTTTGTTAATTGTTTCTTCCGGGCCGTAAACCACAAGATTCGGAAATTGCTTACATAGATCCGCTACACCACCGACATGATCGTTATGGTGATGGGTTAAAAGAATCGCTTCGGGTTGCCAGCACTTTTCTTCGATAGCTTTTAGCACTGGCGCGGCTTCGCCGGGATCGACGATCAGACAACGACCGGATTCATCATTAAGAACCCGAGATGTAGTTGTCCTGAAATGCTGGAATACTGTTAAGATTCATCCGTTACCTCTTACGCGTAGGGAAGGTTGTGATGAAACCGGCAAGGATACCTCAAACAGTCTCGGCGCCTGTCTCGTGGGCGCAAATGCCCTGGGGTGAATATTATCGCGAGGCTATCGATCGTCAACTGAAACCCTGGCGGGGAAACTGTACGGTTTCCACCTGCTCAAGGTGGGGAACCTGAGCGCAGAGATCAACACTGAAGCTTGCGCTATCTCCCATCAGGTGAACATTTCTCTGGAGGGCAGCCCCATTCAGGTGATGGCCGACCCGCTGCATCTGCCGTTTGCCGAAAAGTCGGTTGATGCCTGTCTACTCTCCCATACGCTTCCCTGGTGTAGCGATCCTCACCGTCTATTGCGTGAGGCGGATCGTGTCTTAATCGATGACGGCTGGTTGATTATCAGCAGCTTCAACCCGGTGAGCTTGATGGGATTACGCAAGCTGGTGCCGGTGCTGCGTAAATCGGTCCCATACAACAGTCGGATGTTCACTCTGACGCGCCAGCTCGACTGGCTGGCGCTGTTGAATTTCGAAGTGCTGCACGAAATAGTCGCTTCCAGGTGTTGCCGTGGGCGAAACAGGGCGGGCGCTGGGGGGCACGCATTTGCCCGCGTTGGGCTGCTTACAGCTGATTGTCGCGCGTAAGCGGACCATTCCACTTACGCTTAATCCGATGCGGCAGAATAAAGCCAAAAGCCGTATTCAGCAGGCCGTTGGGGCGACGCGACAGTACCGCAAGCCGGCTCTTAAGCGTCCGGTTGGTATCCGGTATCGTCATGGGTCGGTGAATTGGCAGCGGTCCGCGCCAGTTCATCGCAGCGTTCGTTTTCCGGATGGCCGGCGTGGCCTTTGACCCACTCCCAGGGGATCTCATGTTTGCCGAGGGCGGCATCCAGTCGCTTCCACAGATCAACGTTTTTGACCGGTTTTTTATCCGCCGTTTTCCAGCCGCGCTTTTTCCAATTATGGATCCATTGGGTGATCCCCTGGCGAACATACTGGCTGTCGGTACTCAACACCACGGTACAGGGTTCTTTAAGTGCTTCGAGCGCGACGATTGCCGCCATCATTTCCATCCGGTTGTTGGTGGTCAGACGATAGCCTTCGCTGGAGGTTTTTTCCCGCTGCTGATAGCGTAAAATAGCACCATAACCACCCGGACCGGGATTGCCGAGGCAAGAGCCATCGGTGAAAATTTCTACCTGTTTAAGCATCTCTGGTAGACTTCCTGTATCTGCAATTGAAAGTAAAACGGCAAGTCTGACATAAATGACTGATATGAGCACTGCAATTACACGACAGATCGTTCTGGATACCGAAACCACCGGTATGAACCAGATCGGTGCCCACTATGAAGGCCACAAGATCATCGAGATCGGTGCCGTCGAGGTGATAAACCGTCGTTTGACCGGTAATAACTTCCACGTTTACCTCAAACCAGACAGGCTGGTGGACCCTGAAGCTTTCGGCGTTCACGGTATTGCCGATGAGTTTTTGCTGGATAAACCGACCTTTGCCGACGTAGCCGACGAGTTTATGGACTACATCCGCGGCGCGGAGCTGGTCATCCATAACGCATCGTTCGATATCGGCTTCATGGACTATGAGTTTAGTAAGCTCAACCGCGGTATTCCAAAAACCGATACCTTCTGTAAGGTTACCGATAGCCTGGCGCTGGCGCGGCGGATGTTCCCCGGCAAGCGTGATAGCCTCGATGCGTTATGCTCGCGTTATGAAATAGACAACACCAAGCGTACGCTGCACGGCGCACTGCTCGATGCCCAGATACTGGCAGACGTCTACCTGACGATGACCGGTGGGCAAACGTCGATTAAATTTGCGATGGAAGGTGAGGGGCAGCAGCTGGCAGGGAATACCGGTATTCAGCGTATTGCGCGGGCTGAGGGTAAGTTACGTGTGGTTTACGCCACCGATGAGGAAATGGTAGCCATCAATCGCGCCTCGACCTGGTGCAGAAAAAGGGCGGTAGCTGCCTCTGGCGGGGATAAATCGTCTATTTTCGCCGTGAAAATGAGCGTATGGGCGATTTTTGCAGCAAACGATTCAAAAGGTAGAGAAAAAGCGTTGACGGTTTTCCAGGGAAACCGTGGTATACGCCTCGTTCCGAAGGGAACAGGTTGTGGAGCGGTAGTTCAGTCGGTTAGAATACCTGCCTGTCACGCAGGGGGTCGGGTTCGAGTCCCGTCCGTTCCGCCACATTCACTCATGAAAATGAGTTCAGAGAGCCGCAAGATTTTTAATTTTGCGGTTTTTTTGTATTTGAATTCCACCATTTCTCTGTTCAATGATTTTACTCTGGCGTAGGTGCGTGATTCTCGCTTGTTGTCTCATTCATTAAAATTCAATAATGATATCGAACCATTCAGCTTAAATATATTTCTAGAGAATAAATTTATATTGATTAAATGAATGTATATTTCAAATTGATTTTGTTTGTTATTATTTAAGTGAGGTATATAATTAGAGTCCGTTATCAATGCTAAATATTCTAATCATTATGACAGGCGAGGGAGTGTCCAATTATGAATTCAAAAAAGCTTTGTTGCATATGTGTGTTATTCTCGCTGCTTGCAGGATGTGCCTCTGAATCTTCTATTGATGAAAAGAAGAAAAAAGCTCAAGTCACACAAAGTAATATTAATAAAAACACTCCCCAGCAACTGACAGACAAAGATTTATTCGGTAATGAAACCACTCTGGCCGTATCCGAAGAGGATATTCAAGCTGCGCTTGATGGAGATGAGTTCCGCGTTCCCCTTAATTCTCCTGTAATACTTGTTCAATCCGGCAACCGCGCACCGGAAACCATTATGCAGGAGGAGATGCGAAAATATTATACTGTTTCCACATTCTCTGGTATCCCGGACAGGCAAAAGCCTCTGACTTGTAACAAAAACAAAGATAAAAATGAGAACGAGGATGTTGCCAGTGCTGAGAATATGAACTGGATGCAGGCACTGCGTTTTGTGGCTGCAAAAGGACATCAGAAAGCGATTATTGTTTACCAGGATATGTTGCAGACAGGAAAATATGACTCTGCGCTGAAATCAACAGTATGGTCCGACTATAAAAATGACAAACTCACTGACGCTATCTCCCTGCGCTACCTGGTACGTTTCACGCTGGTGGATGTGGCAACAGGTGAGTGGGCTACCTGGTCGCCGGTGAATTATGAATATAAAGTGCTTCCACCATTGCCCGACAAGAATGAAGCCAGTACGACTGATATGACAGAGCAGCAAATCATGCAACTTAAGCAAAAGACCTATAAAGCGATGGTAAAAGATTTGGTTAACCGCTATCAATAATAAATTATATCTGCCGCCAGGAATTTCTGGCGGCAATAATACAAAATTCTTTGCATAAGAAATTTTTCTTGACAAAGACAGTGCAAGAAAGGACATGGAATCCGGAGTTAAAAACTGTTTGTTTTAGAATATTTAATTATTTAACTGCTGAATCTTCCTTGCGAGAAATATATCCATTATTACATTTCATGCCATTTTTAATATAGATTGCTCCTGGGAAAATTCCCGTATTATTACCGCAGGGGTGATAATTAGTATTGACATATCCTGTGACAAAAGGAGCTATTAAAGGTGCTATTACGATAGCTATTAGTAAAAATATAAGAGTTAGCTGTATTGTTATGTCTGTGGCGAAATTGACTACCTTCGTTTTTTTGATTAAGAATGATTTTATTATCGTAAGTAAAATTACATGAATATTTAAAAAGGAAAACGACATGAAACCGAAGCACAGAATCAACATTCTCCAATCATAAAATATTTCCGTGGAGCATTTTATTATTGAATATAGAGGTTTAACTCCGGTAAAAAACAAAGAAGCATTGAATGCAGGGAAAAATAATATGGCCATAAAAAACATCGAAAGAAACTCTTTTAATTTAACATGTAAACGCATGGTTAATCCTCATATCACGGGTGGAGTGTTAAGAACATACATAAATGGAGTCATGTTTTCCCTTTTCCATTTATCAAGTTCCTGTTGCCGTTTTAGTCCATCTCTAATTGCATATTTTAATTTTTCTGATAAATGGCATTGAGCATCGATTTCATTTAAAACAACTGTACACACTATCCCTGTCAGTAAAATTGCTCCTCCGACAAGAATTACTGGAAAGCCAAAGCTAACACAGGCAAAAGAAGCCAGACTTCCAATAGCGGTTGCAACACCACCGGCTATAACTGCTTTGGCCACATCCATTGAAAAATCGCCAAGAAAATTAACCAGATCTCGCTCTGAACTCATAATAAATTCTATGGTTCTGCTGATTTAACCGCAGAGAAGTTCGCCACAGCAATCCGAAACCACTGGCACGTGGAGAATAAGCTGCACAGGCGTCTGGACGTGGTAATGAATGAAGACGACTACAAAATAAGAAGAGGAAACGCAGCAGAATTATTTTCAGGGATACGGCACATTGCTATTAATATTTTGACGAATGAGAAGGTATTCAAGGCAGGGTTAAGACGTAAGATGCGAAAAGCAGCCATGGACAGAAACTACCTGGCGTCAGTCCTTGCGGGGAGCGGGCTTTCGTAGTAATACCCCGACTCTCCCCGTCCTTAAACACAACCCCCACTCACCACAACCTAAACTCATCCGCATCCTGCCATGCCGGAAACTTTTCTCTATATTCCCGCAATGCTGCCATCGACAGCTCCGCATCAATGCGCGTTGCCTGATGCGCGTCGGCAGTAGCGATAATCTCTCCTTGCGGATTAATCACCCGGCTGTCACCGCGATAATGGCAGCCGTTGCCATCGCTGCCGACGCGATTGCATCCCGCCACATACGCCTGATTCTCAATCGCGCGGGCCGTCAGCAATGCCTGCCAGTGCAGAGAGCGCGGAGCAGGCCAGTTGGCGACGTACAGGGCGAGGTCATAATCGTTGAGATTGCGCGACCACACAGGAAAACGTAAGTCGTAGCACACCAGCGGCAAAATACGCCAGCCGCGCCATTCCACAATCACTCGCGCATTGCCCGCTTTATAATGTAGATGCTCATCTGCCATGCGGAACAGATGACGCTTATCATAAAAATGTACCGTGCCGCCCGGCTCAACCAGCAAAAAGCGGTTAACCGAACCAGACTCCGTTTGTAATGCAACACTGCCTGCAATCAGCGCATTGCACTGCTGCGCCTTAGCTGTCATCCAGTTCACTACGTCATCTTGTGCTAGCGACGAAGCTGCCGCTTCCATGGCAAAGCCGCTGGTAAACATCTCCGGTAGAACGATCACATCGCGCCCGGTAATACCTTCCAGTTGACGATCAAAATGACGCAGGTTGGCAGGACCATCCATCCACACCAGTGGTTGCTGCAAAAGCGTAATCTTCAAACCAGGCACGGTGTACAACTCCTTTATGCGAAGGGTTTTATAACTTTAACACCTTATCAGGCAGTTGCCTTAGCGCAGAATAAATTGATAACAAATGCTGATATTGGAAATATCTGATTTGCAAATTATCGTGTTATCGCCAGGCTTTAGGAGGTTAATAACATGGGCAGGATAAGCTCGGGAGGAATGATGTTTAAGGCAATAACGACAGTCGCCGCTCTGGTCATCGCCACCAGTGCAATGGCGCAGGATGATTTAACCATTAGCAGCCTTGCAAAGGGCGAAACCACCAAAGCTGCATTTAATCAGATGGTACAAGGGCATAAGCTGCCTGCCTGGGTGATGAAAGGCGGTACTTATACTCCCGCACAAACCGTAACGTTGGGAGATGAGACGTATCAGGTGATGAGCGCGTGCAAACCGCATGACTGTGGCTCGCAACGTATCGCTGTGATGTGGTCCGAGAAATCTAATCAGATGACGGGGCTGTTCTCGACTATTGATGAGAAAACGTCGCAAGAGAAACTCACCTGGCTGAATGTGAACGATGCGCTTTCGATTGATGGTAAAACGGTGTTGTTCGCGGCGTTGACCGGCAGCCTGGAAAACCATCCGGATGGCTTTAATTTTAAATAATTAGCGGATAAAGAAACGGAGCCTTTCGGCTCCGTTATTCATTTACGCGGCTTCAACCTTGCGTACGTTGTCCGGCAGCTTTACCGGCTTGGTCGCCAGTTCGTCAGGAGCAAAGTCGTCAACGTTAATGCTGCGCAGACGGCTCTCTTCAGCTTTGATGAGAATGGCGGCTTCTGCCTGGTCGATCAACCCTTTTGCCAGCGCGTTATGCGCCAGTTCATCCAGGCGAGTGAATGGCAGGTTTTTGCCAATCTCTTTACAGATACGCTGGTGGATTGGGTCAGCGGCCATTACGTCAACCAGCGCTTACTTCCGGCAGGACCCACCGGGTTGTACTGGCTCGGTGTCAGGTACTGGCCGCGGCCAATACGGGAACGAGTCTCGCTTGGCGTTTGCAGAATTTTCGCTACGGCGTGATCGAGTTTATCGGACGGCGCAGAGTAATGGCGACCGGTCGGGAAGTATAACCACGCGCATAACCCCTGCTACGAAGCGGTTCGGGAAGTTTTGCAGCAGATCGTCAATCGCCTGTTCTGCCTGATACAGCGCATCCTGCACGCCCCAGTGAACCAGCGGTAAATCGGCTTCATTACGACCTTCGTCGTCATAGCGTTTCAACACTGAGACGCGGATACAGCTGGCTCAACACATCGCCCAGACGCGCGGAGATACGTTCACGGCGTTTCAGGCTACCGCCCAGCACCGCCATCGATACGTCTGACAGCAGAGCCAGGTTGGCGCTCAGACGGTTCAGATGCTGATAGTAACGCTTAGTAGCATCACGGGTTGGCGTTGGGCTGGTTAAGCCACGGGTGATCCCCAACCAGAAGCTGCGTACTTTGTTGCTACCAACGTGACCGATGTGTTTAAACAGCAGCTTATCGAAGGCATTCACATCTTTATTCTGCGCAGCGGCCATCTCTTCCAGCACGTATGGATGGCAACGAATTGCGCCCTGGCCGAAGATCATCATGCTACGGGTCAGGATGTTGGCCCCTTCCACGGTGATAGCAATCGGCGCGCCCTGATAAGCACGGCCAGGAAGTTACCTTCACCGAGCATAATGCCTTTGCCGCCGGCGATATCCATGGCGTCAACGATGGACTGCTGGCCGCGGTGGGTACAGTGGTATTTGACGATAGCCGACAGCACGGCAGGTTTTTCACCCCGCGTAATGCCGGTGGTAATCAGCGTTGCCGCTGCGTCCGTCACATAGGCGTTACCGGCGATGCGCGCCAATGGCTCTTCAATACCTTCCATCTTACCGATGGACACTTTGAACTGACGGCGAATGTGTGCGTAGGCTCCGGTCGCCAGCGCCACGGATTTCACGCCGCCGGTGGAGTTAGATGGCAGGGTAATACCGCGACCGACGGACACATATCTACGAGCATACGCCAGCCCTGACCGGCCATTTTTGGTCCACCGATGATGTAATCAATCGGCACGAAAATATCCTGACCACGGGTCGGCCCGTTCTGGAACGGAACGTTCAGTGGGAAGTGGCGACGGCCAATTTCCACGCCGGGGTGTTAGTTGGAATCAGCGCACAGGTGATTCGCTACTCTCCGCGCCACCCACAGTTTGTCCGGGTCGGACAGTTTGAAGGCCAGGCCGAGTACGGTGGCGATAGGCGCAAGGGTAATGTAACGCTTGTTCCAGGTCAGACGCATACCCAGAATCTGCTCACCCTGCCATTCGCCCATGCAGACGACGCCGGTATCCGGAATCGCGCCAGCATCAGAACCCGCTTCCGGGCTGGTCAGGGCGAAGCATGGAATTTCCAGACCACGTGCCAGACGCGGCAGATAATGATCTTTTTCGTTCTTCAGTACCGTAGTGCTGCAGCAGTTCGCCCGGGCCTAAAGAGTTTGGTACACCGACGGTGATAGCCAGAATGCCAGACACGCCGGAGAGTTTTTGCAGAACGCGAGCCTGGGCATAAGCCGAGAACTCCAGGCCGCCGTACTCTTTTTTAATGATCATCGCAAAGAAGCGGTGTTCTTTCAGATAGGCCCACAGTTCTGGCGGCAGATCGGCCATTTCGTGGGTGATCGCAAAGTCATTGGCCATGCGGCAGGCTTCTTCAACCGGGCCGTCAATAAAGGCCTGCTCTTCCGCCGTTAGCTGAGGACGCGGGTAGTTGTGCAGTTTTTTCCAGTCCGGGTTGCCACGAGAACAGATCGCCTTCCCACCAGGTGGTACCGGCATCAATCGCTTCTTTCTCAGTGCGCGACATCGGCGGCATCACCTTACGGAAACCGCGAAATACCGGCGCGGAAATCATCGACTTACGCATAGGCGCAAAGTTAAATGGCACGAGGATAATGGCCAGAGGCACCAGTACCCACGCCGACCACAGACCAGCAACGCCGAGGGCGGCTGTCCAGGCGAGCAAAATCAGACTGCTGATAAATAAGCTCACGCGGTGATAGAACAACGCGCCGAGCAGGACAACCGTAGCGAGAATACTCAAAATCATCATAACGAAAAGCCCCTTACTTGTAGGAGGTCTGACCACTTGTGATGATATGGTTGTAGTGGATGTAAAAACATTTAGCAATATGTTTACAATATAATTACAACAAAGCTCACATTGTTGCTGTTTTTATCCGCACTTCAGGTCAAAAAGTCCTGGTCATAGCACCTGCCCGTACTTCTCGCTTTTGGCGGTATCCGGTACACTGCATTTTGTCTATTACATTTATGCTGAAGGATATCCTCATGTACCAGGATCTTATTCGTAACGAACTGAACGAAGCGGCGGAAACGCTGGCTAACTTTTTAAAAGATGACGCCAATATTCACGCCATTCAGCGCGCGGCGGTCCTGTTAGCAGACAGCTTTAAAGCCGGTGGCAAAGTGCTTTCCTGCGGCAACGGCGGTTCCCATTGCGACGCTATGCACTTTGCCGAAGAGTTGACCGGTCGCTACCGTGAAAACCGTCCGGGCTACCCGGCGATTGCTATTTCTGACGTTAGTCATATTTCCTGCGTCGGTAATGATTTCGGTTTCAATGATATTTTCTCCCGCTACGTTGAAGCGGTAGGTCGCGAAGGCGATGTACTGCTGGGGATCTCCACCTCCGGTAACTCTGCAAACGTGATCAAAGCGATCGCAGCGGCGCGTGAGAAGGGAATGAAAGTGATCACCCTGACCGGTAAAGACGGCGGCAAAATGGCTGGCACGGCGGATATCGAAATTCGCGTACCGCACTTTGGTTATGCCGACCGCATTCAGGAGATTCACATTAAAGTGATCCATATCCTGATCCAGTTGATTGAAAAAGAGATGGTTAAGTAAGTCTGGCGTAGGCCGGATAAGACGTTTACGCCGCATCCGGCATTTGTGCGCTGATGCCTGATGCGACGCTGACGCGTCTTATCATGCCTACAAATCTGTACGCGAACCGTAGGCCGAATAATGCGTTCACGCCGCATCCGACCTGAAAATTCTTAAATCAATCTTCGCCGGGGGCCATGCGCTCCCGCTGTTGTGGAGGTTACCCATGTGCGAATTGCTCGGGATGAGCGCCAACGTCCCTACCGATATCTGCTTTAGTTTCACCGGGCTTGTACAGCGTGGTGGTGGAACCGGGCCACATAAAGATGGCTGGGGCATTACCTTTTACGAAGGTAAAGGCTGTCGCACATTTAAAGATCCACAACCCAGCTTTAATTCCCCCATCGCCAAACTTGTCCAGGACTACCCGATAAAATCCTGTTCGGTGGTGGCTCATATTCGCCAGGCTAATCGGGGCGAGGTGGCGCTGGAAAATACTCACCCATTTACCCGCGAGTTATGGGGGCGTAACTGGACTTATGCCCATAACGGACAACTGACGGGCTACAAATCACTGGAAACCGGCAACTTCCGCCCGGTAGGCGAAACCGACAGCGAAAAAGCCTTCTGCTGGCTCCTGCATAAATTAACGCAGCGTTACCCGCGCACACCGGGCAACATGGCGGCGGTATTTAAATATATCGCCTCACTGGCGGATGAACTGCGGCAGAAGGGCGTTTTCAACATGCTGCTTTCGGACGGGCGCTATGTAATGGCGTATTGCTCGACTAATTTACACTGGATCACCCGCCGCGCGCCGTTTGGCGTGGCAACGTTGCTGGATCAGGATGTGGAAATCGACTTCAGCTCGCAGACCACACCGAATGATGTGGTCACGGTGATTGCAACACAGCCGCTGACGGGCAATGAAACCTGGCAAAAGATTATGCCAGGCGAATGGCGCTTATTTTGCCTCGGGGAGCGTGTAGTTTGATGCCAGTTGTGGCTGCACAACTTCGTGGCTTAACGGCTTGCTGACCACGTAACGACCATTGACCACAGAAACGGTTGGTGGCTTACGGGTTTGCTCAAAGTAGTCGTAACCCGGCTTCAGTTGCTCCCAGAAGTCCTTAAAGTTGGAATATTTATGGCGCTTCATATTGGCGTCGGTCATGCGGAACGGGTAAATACTCACTTGCACGCTCGGCTGACCAAACACCAGCGCACCAGTAACGAACTGGAATATCTCATCAATACCCTGATTGGTCATTGCGTAGCAGCCGATGGAAACACAATCGCCGTGGATCATCAGGTATTTCCCTTCATAACCATGCGCACGGTCATAGGCATTGGGGAAACCAATATTAATCGCTTTGTAGTAACGGCTGTCTGGTTTTAACTGATTACGCTGGACGCTATAAAACCCTTCCGGGCTTTTGAAATCGCCCTGACGCTGTTTTGGCCCTAAGCCGCCGGAATATTTACAGATTTTATAGCTGTCGAGCAGTTGATATTGCTCGCCCATTTTGACGTAGAGATCGAGCGTACGTTCTTCCTTGAAGATCTGGATGTAGACAGGGGATCCCATCAACTGCTGCTTATACTCTTTGCTCACAGGCGTGGTAGAGCTACTGCTGCCCAGCAAACCGGCAAATGAAACGCACGGGATCAACAACATCGCAAGAATTAATGCGATTTTACGCATACTGCTTATTCCTTGATAAAACGGTTACACACGCCAGGACGGCAAAATGGATCCCAAATCGGAATAGTCTGGATTTGGAAGGCTCACATTATCACCAAAAGAGTTTTACGCAAGCCTGTCGGCGCAGGGTTTACAAATTTCATCGGAAGCGGGCTTTACCCAAAGAGCGCCGCGTGAGTTCCAGTTCTCTCAAATCGTAAAAGTTTATCGGTAAGTTTGTAAATCAGGATCCAGTCCGGTTCGACATGAGCATCGCGATAACCTTTCCATGAACCTTGCAGCGGGTGGTCTTTATAAACAGCTGGAAGCGGTAAAGTATTATTGATAAGAAGCGTCATAAGATATTTCAATTTATTCATATCCTTATGACGCTTTTGTGCAAGTTTTACATCCTTTGAATATTGTCCCGAGTATTCAATATCCCTTTGAATCATATTTAAATTCCTAATTTATCAAATAAATCATCGGCGTCTTTGGCCTTATGAACATCAATGCCAGCTTCGCTGTTTTTGATTGATTGAATGGTTAATTGATTAGGCTCGCGTAAATCAAACGGCAATGCCTTTTCACGCGCGACCTTTGTGAGGGTTATGCGAACCAGGTCAGAGATGGTCAGCCCCATCCCGGCCAGTACGTCCGCTGCCTGATTCTTCAGATCTTCATCGATTCGGGCGCGAACAAACGCGTTAGCAGCCATTGGGGTATCTCCTGTGCTGTATATTTATTCAGCTTGAATTGTAGCTCAAATGAGCAACAGCGACAATCCATGAGTAATTTAATAAACGGATGTTTTTACATAATTAACTGAAATATATATGTTAATTTTATAATAATGGTTTATTAAGTTTGTTCAGAAACGATCCGGGATACACTGCAACATTAAAGCATGACCAGCCATTATTGAGTATGTCCTTGCCGTCGATTCCATCCTTTGTATTGTCGGGATTACTGTTGATTTGTTTGCCGTTTTCTTCATTTGCCAGCGCCACCACATCACATATCTCTTTCAGCTACGCCGCCCGCCAGCGGATGCAAAACCGTGCGCGTTTATTAAAACAGTACCAAACTCATCTGAAAAAGCAGGCCAGCTATATTGTGGAAGGCAATGCCGAAAGCAAAAGGGCGCTACGCCAGCACAACCGGGAGCAGATAAAACAGCATCCAGAATGGTTTCCTGCTCCGCTCAAGGCGAGTGACAGACGCTGGCAGGCGCTGGCGGAAAACAACCACTTTTTAAGCAGCGACCATCTGCATAACATTACCGAAGTGGCGATTCACCGCCTGGAGCAGCAGCTTGGCAAGCCTTACGTCTGGGGCGGTACGCGGCCTGATAAAGGCTTTGACTGTAGCGGGTTGGTTTTTTATGCCTACAACAAGATCCTTGAGGCTAAGCTCCCGCGCACGGCCAATGAGATGTACCACTATCGCCGGGCAACGATTGTGGCGAACAACGACCTGCGCCGGGGAGATTTGCTGTTTTTCCATATCCACAGCCGCGAGATAGCCGATCATATGGGCGTGTATTTGGGCGATGGGCAATTTATCGAGTCGCCACGTACCGGCGAAACCATTCGGATAAGCCGATTAGCCGAACCTTTCTGGCAGGACCATTTTTTGGGCGCGCGCAGGATTTTGACGGAAGAGACGATTTTGTAGGACGGATAAGGCGTTTACGCCGCATCCGGCAGTTGTACGCAGGTGCCTGATGCGACGCTGGCGCGTCTTATCATGCCTACGAGCCCGCGAATATTTGCGAGCCGCTTTCCCGATATAAAACAACCTCATTGCCAACCTTTCCTTTTCTTCTTACCGTTGAGAAAAAGGAGTCGCCATGTCTGAATATCGTCGTTATTACATCAAGGGGGGAACATGGTTTTTCACGGTGAATTTACGAAATCGTCGAAGCCAACTTTTGACCACCCAGTACCAGATGCTCCGTCACGCCATTATTAAAGTTAAGCGAGACAGGCCTTTTGAAATCAACGCCTGGGTCGTTTTGCCAGAGCATATGCACTGTATCTGGACATTACCTGAAGGCGATGATGATTTTTCCTCGCGCTGGCGGGAAATTAAAAAGCAATTTACCCATGCTTGTGGATTGAAAAATATCTGGCAACCACGTTTTTGGGAGCACGCCATCCGCAATACCAAAGATTATAGGCATCATGTTGATTATATTTATATAAATCCAGTAAAGCATGGTTGGGTAAAGCAAGTGAGTGATTGGCCATTCTCAACGTTCCATCGCGATGTCGCGCGAGGGTTATATCCCATCGATTGGGCGGGGGACGTAACGGATTTTAGTGCCGGGGAGCGTATCATTTCATAATTGTGCGCAGATGCCTGATGCGACGCTAGCGCGTCTTATCATGCCTACAAACTTGTGCCGGATCGGTAGGCCGGATAAGGCGTTTATGCCGCATCCGGCAGTTATGCGCAGATGCCTGATGCGACGCTGGCGCGTCTTATCATGCCTACAAACTTGTGCCTGAACGGTAGGACGGATAAGGCGTTCACGCCGCATCCGGCAGTTGTGCACCAATGCTGGATACTTACATCAACGCCCCCATAATCTTCAACTCCAGCTCATCCGGCACTTCGTTATACGACAGCACATGCAGCCCCGGCGCAAACAACCTTGCATAACGCGCCAGCAAAGGGCGCAGCTGCGGTGGCACCAGCAGCACCGGGTCTTTCCCCGCCGCTTTCATCTGCTCTTTCACCTGTGGCATCGTACTCTGGAACTGGTTGAGCATATTCGGATCGACCGGCACGCTGTCGAGCATCACTTTCCCGCCCTGTTGCGCCTGATTCACCACGTTGGTCAGCAGATTTTCCAGCTCATTATTCAGCGTATACACCGTCAGCTCCTGCTTGCGAACGAACGGATGGGTAATGCTGCGCCGCAATGCCAGGCGCACATCGGCCGCCAGCAGAATATGATCTTTCGTCACCGTGCTACTGGCGACCAGCACGGTGGCGATGGTGACGATATCGCGCAGGGAAACGCCTTCGGTCAGCAGCGCCCGGTACACTTTCAGCAACTGGCTGTAATTGAGCGCCGCGCTCAAATCTTCCGCCAGACGCGGTGCCGTCGACGATAAACGGTTATGCAACTGCGTAATATCATCATAGTTAAACAAATCAGGAATATAGCTGCGCACAATCTTATTTACATGGGTAGCGATCACGCTGGCGCTGTCGATCACCTGATACCCCATATTCAGCGCCTTCGCTTTCTGCGCCGCCTGGATCCAGGTGACCGGCATCCCGTACGCCGGGTCGTTCCCCTGCACGCCGTCAATCTCGCCGTAGGTTTCGCTGGAGGGCAGGGCCATCAGTTTATCCGCCGGAATATCCGCTTCATCAGCCTTTATGCCGTTGATGAAAATGGCGTACTGACTGGGCTTAAGGCGGAAGTTTTCCCGAATGCGGATCTCCGGCAGCAGCACGCCGTTGCCGTCAGAAATCACCTGCCGCACGCCGCGAATCCGCTGGGTGAGCGGGTTACCCTGTGCTTTGTCCACCAGCGCCACCAGTTTGTAACCGAGGCTTAAACTGATAGGCTCGATCAGCGGAATGGTTTCCCAACTGACCTGCTGCTCGCTGGTTTCGGTGATGGTGCGGGTCAGCGTTTCGAGGCTTTTCTCTTCCGCCTCCGCCGCCAGCGGCTGTTTGCTCATCCGCCAGCCGGTAAAACCAAGCAGGGCGCTGAACAGCAAAAACGGCAGGTGCGGCATTCCCGGTACCACCGCCAGCACGAACATAATCCCGGTGGCGGTGTAGAGCACCGACGGGCTTGCCAGCAGCTGGTTACGCACGTCATGGGCGATATCGCCGTTGTCGCTGACGCGGGTGACGATAATCGCCGCCGCGGTGGAGAGCAGCAGGGAAGGGATCTGCGCCACCAGGCCGTCGCCGATGGTCATCAGCACATACTGCTGGAAGGCAGCATCGGCGCTCAGGTTGTATTTGAAGATCCCGATACAGACGCCGCCGATCAGGTTGATCGCCAGAATCATCATCCCGGCGATGGCGTCCCCGCGCACAAACTTCGATGCCCCGTCCATCGCGCCGTAGAAATCGGCCTCGCTGGCAACATCTTTACGCCGGGTTTGCGCCTGCGCCTGGTTGATCAATCCGGCGTTAAGATCGGCGTCAATCGCCATCTGTTTGCCGGGCATCGCGTCTAAGGTAAAGCGGGCAGAAACCTCGGAAATACGCTCGGCCCCTTTGGTGACGACAATAAAGTTGATTGTCAACAGCGTCAGTAAATCCGAGCGTGAAAGCATTATCGCCGCGCTGCACGGGCAGTCGATTTTTAACGGTGGTGGGCTGTCGCCGTTAAATAAAATCAGCCCGTCTCATCCGCCAAAACCTGCCACCGTGGCGGTGCCGGAAGAGACGGAGAAAAAAGCGCGTGATGTGAATGAGAAAACGGCGCTGCTGAAGAAGAAATCCGCCACCGAGCTTGGTGAGCTGGCAACCAGTATCAACACCATTGCCCGTGATGCGCATATGGAAGCGAATCTGGAGATGGAGATTGTTCCCCAGGGATTACGCGTGCTGATTAAAGACGACCAGAACCGCAATATGTTTGAACGCGGCAGCGCGAAGATTATGCCGTTCTTTAAAACGCTGCTGGTGGAGCTCGCGCCAGTGTTCGACTCGCTCGATAATAAAATTATTATTACCGGGCATACCGATGCGATGGCCTACAAAAACAATATCTACAACAACTGGAACCTTTCGGGTGACCGCGCGCTTTCGGCTCGTCGGGTGCTGGAAGAGGCCGGAATGCCGGAAGATAAAGTGATGCAGGTAAGCGCAATGGCGGACCAGATGCTGCTGGATTCCAAAAATCCGCAAAGCGCGGGCAACCGGCGCATTGAGATTATGGTGCTGACCAAAAGTGCGTCCGATACGCTGTATCAATACTTTGGTCAGCATGGGGATAAAGTGGTGCAGCCGCTGGTGCAAAAGCTGGATAAGCAGCAGGTGCTTTCGCAGCGAACGCGTTAAATGCTGAATCTTTACGCATTTCTCAAACCCTGAAATCACTGTATACTTTACCAGTGTTGAGAGGTGAGCAATGCGTAAAATCATTCATGTGGATATGGACTGCTTTTTCGCCGCAGTGGAGATGCGCGACAATCCCGCCCTGCGCGATATCCCTATTGCTATTGGCGGCAGCCGCGAACGTCGGGGGGTGATCAGCACCGCCAATTATCCCGCGCGTAAATTTGGCGTACGTAGCGCTATGCCGACAGGGATGGCGCTCAAATTATGCCCACATCTCACCTTGCTTCCGGGGCGCTTTGACGCCTACAAAGAAGCCTCAAATCATATCCGTGAAATCTTCTCGCGCTACACCTCGCGCATTGAACCGTTGTCACTGGATGAGGCTTATCTCGATGTCACCGATAGCGTCCATTGCCACGGTTCTGCGACCCTCATCGCCCAGGAAATCCGCCAGACAATCTTCAACGAGCTGCAACTGACGGCGTCTGCGGGCGTGGCACCAGTAAAGTTTCTCGCCAAAATCGCCTCCGACATGAATAAACCCAACGGCCAGTTTGTGATTACGCCGGCAGAAGTTCCGGCATTTTTACAAACCTTACCGCTGGCAAAAATCCCCGGCGTCGGCAAAGTCTCAGCGGCAAAACTGGAAGCGATGGGGCTGCGGACCTGCGGTGATGTACAAAAGTGTGATCTGGTGATGCTGCTTAAACGCTTTGGCAAATTTGGCCGCATTTTGTGGGAGCGTAGTCAGGGGATTGACGAACGCGATGTTAACAGCGAACGGTTGCGAAAATCCGTCGGCGTGGAACGCACGATGGCGGAAGATATTCATCACTGGTCTGAATGTGAAGCGATTATCGAGCGGCTGTATCCGGAACTTGAACGCCGTCTGGCAAAGGTAAAACCTGATTTACTGATTGCTCGCCAGGGGGTGAAATTAAAGTTCGACGATTTTCAGCAAACCACCCAGGAGCACGTCTGGCCGCGGCTGAATAAAGCTGATCTAATCGCCACCGCGCGTAAAACCTGGGATGAACGCCGCGGCGGGCGCGGTGTGCGTCTGGTGGGGCTGCATGTGACGTTGCTTGACCCGCAAATGGAAAGACAACTGGTGCTGGGATTATGATGTATACTATTATGTATATTCTGGTGTGCATTATTATGAGGGTATCACTGTATGCATCGAATTCTCGCTGAAAAATCGGTCAATATCACTGAGTTACGTAAAAACCCAGCTAAATACTTTATTGATCAACCGGTTGCGGTTCTTTCTAATAATCGCCCCGCAGGATATCTCTTAAGTGCCAGCGCATTCGAAGCGTTAATGGACATGCTTGCTGAACAAGAGGAGAAAAAGCCCATAAAGGCGCGCTTCCGTCCAAGTGCTGCAAGATTAGAGGAAATTACACGCCGCGCTGAACAATATCTTAATGATATGACGGATGATGATTTCAATGACTTTAAGGAATAAGGATGCGGGTATTCAAAACAAAACTTATTCGCCTGCAACTTACAGCAGAGGAACTTGATGCGTTAACGGCGGATTTTATTTCCTATAAGCGTGACGGTGTTTTGCCAGATATATTTGGTCGCGATGCACTCTACGACGACTCCTTTACCTGGCCATTAATCAAATTTGAGCGAGTTGCTCATATTCATCTGGCAAATGAGAATAATCCATTTCCGCCACAGTTGCGCCAATTCAGCAGAACGAATGACGAAGCGCATTTGGTATATTGTCAGGGGGCGTTTGATGAGCAAGCATGGTTGCTCATTGCCATTCTGAAACCTGAACCTCATAAACTGGCTCGAGATAACAACCAAATGCATAAAATTGGGAAAATGGCAGAAGCGTTTCGCATGCGTTTTTGAATTTATATTATGAATAACATACAAATAAGAAACTATCAGCCTGGCGATTTTCAGCAACTATGCGCTATTTTCATTAGAGCGGTTACGATGACCGCCAGTCAGCATTATTCACCACAACAAATTTCCGCCTGGGCGCAGATTGACGAATCTCGCTGGAAGGAGAAACTCGCGAAATCACAAGTGTGGGTTGCGATCATTAATGCACAACCGGTTGGTTTTATTTCCCGCATTGAACATTATATCGATATGTTATTTGTTGACCCTGAATACACCCGCCGTGGGGTTGCCAGCGCTTTGTTAAAACCTTTGATTAAGTCTGAATCCGAACTTACGGTGGACGCAAGCATAACCGCAAAACCCTTTTTTGAACGTTATGGTTTTCAGACAGTTAAGCAGCAGCGCGTTGAATGCCGGGGAGCGTGGTTTACTAATTTTTATATGCGATATAAACCGCAACATTAAATCCAGCTTGCAATGAAAATAACGCCCGCCTGGTATGTGCGCGTTTTCTGATTCCACAAACTGCAAGGAGGTAAATCATGACAAATCCTTTATCAATGACTCTTTGCAGACCTTTCCAGGATTAATTCTTTTTTTCTTGCCCTGGATTCGTCTGCCATTTCCTGATTTTTATATTTATATACTCTAAATAATTCGAGTTGCAGGAAGGCGACAAGCGAGTGAATCGCCAGGAGCTTACATAAGTAAGTGACTGGGGTGAACGAACGCAGTCGCAGTACATGCAACTTGAAGTATGACGAGTATAAATGGAATGGTACATGGGCAAATATATTCGTCCCTTATCCGATGCGGTATTTACCATCGCATCTGATGACCTGTGGATCGAGAGTTTAGCGATCCAACAATTACACACCACGGCAAATTTACCCAACATGCAGCGCGTAGTGGGGATGCCAGATTTACACCCCGGACGCGGCTACCCGATTGGCGCAGCGTTCTTCTCTGTTGGTCGTTTTTACCCGGCAAGACGTCGCGGTAACGGTGCTGGAAACAGAAACGGGCCGCTACTCTGACACACTGCGTTCGGCGCTGGTTTCTCTCGATGGCGATAACGCATGGGCATTAAGCGAAAGCTGGTGTGGCACTATTCAGTGGATTTGTCCGAGTCCGTATCGGCCTCATCATGGGCGCAAAAACTGGTTTCTGGGCATTGGGCGTTTTACCGCTGATGAGCAGGAACAATCGGATGCAATCCGTTATGAGACGCTGCGTTCGTCGGGGCCGGGCGGTCAACATGTCAATAAAACCGACTCGGCGGTACGCGCCACGCATTTGGCATCCGGTATTAGCGTGAAGGTTCAGTCAGAGCGTAGTCAGCATGCTAACAAGCGGCTGGCACGATTGCTGATTGCCTGGAAGCTGGAGCAACAGCAACAGGAAAATAGCGCGGCGCTGAAATCGCAGCGGCGAATGTTCCATCACCAGATTGAACGTGGCAACCCGCGACGGACATTTACAGGGATGGCTTTTATCGAAGGATAATGAAGGATGAAACTGCCGGAAGGCGATTAAACGCCATCCGGCAGCAAATCAAATAACTTACTTCGCCGGAATCGCTTTCAGCAGTTCCGTCAGCAGCTGCCAGTACTGGCCAACGCTTTCGATATGAACCTGCTCATCCGGAAGGTCAGGACCGGTAATGGTTGGCCCAATAGAGACCATGTCCATGTTTGGATACGGTTTTTTGAACAGACCACATTCCAGACCCGCGTGGATAATCTGAATGTTTGGCACCTTGTTGAACAGGCGCTGATAGGTTTCACGAACCAGCTGCATTACCGGGGAGCTTGCATCCGGCTGCCAGCCTGGGTAGCCGCCTTTCGGCTGGGTTTTTGCCCACCAGCGCGCCAGTGATTCCAGCATGCTAACAACGTAATCTTTGCCGCTATCGAGCAGGGAACAGATCAGGCAGTGAATGGTGGTACTTCAGTAAAGGAGACGACGCCCACGTTCAGAGAGGTTTCTACCACGCCTTTGGCAACATCAGAGTTGCGGATAACGCCGTTTGGCGTCGCGTTCAGCAACTGAATAAAGGCATCGCGGGAAGCGTTGGGGGTCAGGGCGCTTTACCTTCAACGTCCTGAGCTTCCAGCACCAGGTTCAGGTTTTTCTCTTTTTGCCGACAGTTCGTTTTGCAGGATGTCCAGATAGGTTTATTACGATCTTTCAGGCCGCTAACTTTATCTGCTGGAATCGCCAGAGTGGCAAACGCTTCACGTGGGATTGCGTTACGCAGAGTACCGCCGGTGAAGTCAACCAGACGCAGATCCAGTTCCGCTGCGTGAGCGACCAGGAAACGGGCCAGCAGCTTGTTGGCATTACCCAAGCCGAGGTGAATATCACCGCCGGAGTGACCGCCTTTCAGTCCTTTCAGCGTCAGCTGAAGGTCTGGAAGCGAGCCGGAATTGCTTCACGGGTCAGCGGCAGGTTGCTGGTAAAGTCGATACCACCCGCACAGCCCATGTAGATTTCCCCCTCTTCTTCAGAGTCGGTGTTGATCAGGATTTCGCCCTGCAGCCAGTTAGGCTGCAGACCAAATGCGCCGTCCATCCCGGTCTCTTCGGTCATGGTCAGCAGCACTTCCAGCGGGCCATGCTCAACGGAATCGTCGGAAAGTACTGCCAGCGCGGACGCCATGCCAATACCGTTATCAGCACCCAGCGTTGTACCACGTGCTTTTACCCACTCGCCGTCGATGTACGGCTGAATTGGGTCTTTGGCGAAGTCGTGCACGGTGTCATTGTTTTTCTGCGGCACCATATCAAGGTGAGCCTGCAGAACAACCGCTTTGCGGTTTTCCATGCCCGGCGTCGCGGCTTTACGAATCAGAATGTTGCCGACCTGGTCGCGTTCTGCGTGCAGACCTTTTTCTTTCGCCCAGCCCCACGATATGGGCAGCGAGCTGCTCTTCATGATGAGAAGGGTGCGGAATAGAACAGATTTTGGCAAAAATATCCCACAGCGGCTGCGGGGATAATTGAGACAGTTCAGACACGATGAGTCTCCTTACGGCGTTCTGCAAAAGTCGCTTGCAGGTAAAGGGTTAGCACATACATATACCACAAGACTGGCTTGCGCGATGCGGTTGAAAATACCACTTCTTCTCCCTCTCCGGTAGAAGAAACCACGTAAAAAGAGCCTGCAATTCCGCTAAACACTGGTTTTTAGTGCGTCAGATCTCTATAATCTCGCGCAACCCATTTCCCCCTTGAACACTTTTTAAGCCGTATAACACAGGCTGGGACACTTCACATGAGCGAAAAATACGTCGTCACCTGGGACATGTTGCAGATTCATGCGCGCAAACTGGCTGCACGCCTGATGCCTTCAGAACAATGGAAAGGCATTATTGCCGTTAGCCGTGGCGGTCTGGTACCAGCCGCACTGCTGGCACGTGAACTGGGCATTCGTCATGTCGACACCGTATGCATCTCCAGCTATGACCACGACAACCAGCGTGAACTGAAAGTTCTCAAACGCGCTGAAGGCGATGGCGAAGGCTTTATCGTTATTGACGATCTGGTAGATACCGGCGGCACCGCGGTAGCTATTCGTGAAATGTACCCGAAAGCGCATTTCGTCACCATCTTCGCTAAACCAGCTGGTCGCCCACTGGTTAACGATTATGTTGTTGATATCCCGCAGGATACCTGGATTGAACAGCCTTGGGACATGGGCGTGGTATTCGTACCGCCTATTTCTGGCCGTTAATTCATCAATAAATGCGCTTCCAACGCCCGGTTATGCCGGGCGTTGTTTTTTTTAACGTTCCACGCGTTACAATAAGCTCAGGATCGTACCTATGGAGGTTTTGTGATGCCAGAAGCCAATCTCAGCGAAACGCTATTCAAACCGCGCTTTAAACACCCAGAAAACATCAACGCTGGTGCGCCGCTTTCTCCAACGGGGTAAGACCGACAGTATGCAGTCGGCGCTTGAGCGGAAGTAATTATCCCGCACTGGTACCGCATGATTAACCGTCTGATGTGGATTTGGCGTGGCGGTAACGCCGCCAGGAAATTCTCGACGTCCAGTCACGCATCGTGATGAGCAAGGCCGAGCGTACCGACGATGAGCTGTTTGACACCGTCGTCGGCTACCGGGGCGGTAACTGGATTGCTGCGTGGTCATCACAGGCCATGCTTTGGCAGCAGAAAGCCGCTCAGGAGCCTGATGAAACCCTCAGCGGACGCCACTGGCTGCACGCCTCTAACCTCTATAGCATTGCCGCCTATCCCCATCTGAAGGGGGACGACCTCGCCGAGCAGGCGCAGGCGCTGGCTAACCGTGCTTATGAAGAAGCGGCGAAGCGTTTGCCAGGCGAGATGCGCGAGCTGGTTTGCCATTCCTGGTGTGGCGCCGATTACCGGTTTCCTGCCGTCTGCCGAAAGGCGAGGGGCCGTTCCCGACGGTGCTGATGTGCGGCGGCCTTGATGGTCTGCAAACCGATTATTACAGCCTATACGAACACTATTTTGCGCCGCTGGGTATTGCGATGCTGACGGTGGATATGCCTTCTATCGGCTTCTCCTCAAAATGGAAGCTGACTCAGGACTCCAGCATGCTGCATCAGCATGTGATCCGTGCGCTGCCGAATATCCCGTGGGTTGACCATACCCGCGTTGCCGCTTTTGGTTTCCGCTTCGGGGCCAACATCGCTGTGCGCCTGGCGTATCTGGAAGCGCAGAATCTAAAAGCTGTCGCCTGTCTGGGGCCGGTGGTGCATTGTCTTTTGAATGATCCACTGCAACAGGGGCGCGTGCCGGAGATGTATCTCGATGTGCTGGCCTCGCGACTGGGCATGCACGATGCGTCTGACGAAGCGCTGCGCGTCGAACTTAATCGCTACTCCCTGAAAACTCAGGGGCTGCTGGGACGCCGCTGCCCAACGCCAATGCTTTCAGGATTCTGGAATAATGATCCATTTAGCCCGGAAGAGAGTCGCGTTTAATTGTTTCGTCATCTGCGCAGGGGAAACTGATGTCGATCCCGTTTAACCCGGTGTATCGCAACTTTGACAAGGCGCTGAAAGAAATTGCCGGGTCGATCAACAATAGATTTTGTTAATAGATTGATAAAGTCTATTGATTTGGTCAAACCAGGTGCATCACTAAAGGAGATCGCAATGACGTTACCGAGTGGACACCCGAAGAGTAGATTGATTAAGAAATTCGCTGCGCTTGGCCCCTATATTCGTGAACTGGTTGGTAATGACTCCAACTTACTGATAGTGTTTTATGTTCAGATAATGCCCGATGACTTTGTCATGCAGCGCCACCGATTTTGAGAACGACAGTGACTTCCTGCCCAGCCTTGCCAGATGCTGCCTCAGATTCTGGTTATGCCGCTCAATTCGCTGCGTATATCGCTTGCTGATAACGTGCAGTTCTCCCTTCAGGCGTGATTCATAAAGCGGCCAGCCATCCGTCATCCATACCACGACCTCAAAGGCCGACAGCAGGCCCAGAAGACGCGTCAGCGTGGACAACGTGCGTTCATCGAATACGTGCGCCACAACCGTCCTCCGTATCCTGTCATACGCGTAAAACAACCAGCGCTGGCGTGATTTAGCGCCGACATAACCCCACTGTTCGTCCATTTCCGCGCAAACAATGACGTCACTGCCCGGTTGTATGCGTGAGGTTACCGACTGCGGTCTGAGTTTTTTAAGTGACGTAAAATCGTGTTGAGGCCAACGCCCATAATGCGGGCGGTTGCCCGGCATCCAACGCCATTCATGGCCATATCAATGATTTTCTGGTGCGTACCGGGCTGAGAGGCGGTGTAAGTGAACTGTAGCTGCCATGTTTTACGGCAGTGAGAGCAGAGATAGCGCTGATGTCCGGCAGTACTTTTACCGTTACGCACCACGCCTTCAGTAGCTGAGCAGGAGGGACAACTGATGGAGATGGAAGCCACTGGAGCACCTCAAAGACACCATCGTACACGAAATCAGTAAGTTGGCACCATGAACCCAGTGCGAAGAACAACCGCTTTTTTTTTCGACTGTCTGGCCGTTTGCGTTAACGTAAAGCCTGCGCCGGAGAACGTTGAGTTCTGGGGCTGGTGGATGGAAATGGAAGCGCAAGAAAATCGCTTCACTTACAGCTACCAGTTCGGCCTGTTGATAAAGATGGGGTATGGCAGGCAGTGGCGATCAAAGATCCCGAGGTGGTTGAACGTCTGCAGTTAACGTTGCGTGGTTTCCATGACCGGGCAAAAGAGTTGCTCAAGACGCTGGATCTGACGCTGGAGCCGGCAGAAGGTTTTGCCAACGAAGCGGTTAAGCGTACCGGCATAAACCAAATAAAGAGACCAGCCTGTGCGCTGGTCTTTTTATTTGGTCATAAAAGCCTTCCATCTGGAAGGCTTTTTTATAAATCACTTAGAACTGGTAGGTCATACCAACCGCAACAACGTCGTCGGTCATAAATAGCCAGACGTTTCGAGTCACGGCATCTTCATCAATCAGGTTGATCTTATAATCAACAAACGCTGACATATTTTTGTTGAAATAGTAGGTCGCACCGACATCCACATATTTCATCAGATCCTGATCGCCAATTCCGTTATCCAGATCTTTGCCTTTCATCTGCACGTAACCCAGGATAGACGCACGGCCGAAATCAAACTGATATTGGGCAACGGCTTCGAAGTTCTGTGCTTTATTAGCAAAACCTTAATCCGCAGAGACCAGACCTTTAATTGGGGTCATATTGCGGGTTTCGGTATAAATCATCGCCAGGTAAACATTGTTGGCGTCATATTTCACACCAGTACCCCAGGACTTCGGCATTTTTCCCGCCTTTAGCCAGGGATTTAGCCTGCTGAACGTTGGTACGGTCAGAGTTGGTGTACGCCGCGCTAATCGCGAAATCGCTGCCACCGAAATCATAGGACAGCGCAGAACCGAAGCCGTCGCCGTTAGCGGTAGCTTGGTAAGGTGCTACGGTCATTTTTACCCTGATACTGCAGGGTTAAATCCAGACCATCGACAACGCCGAAGAAGTCAGAGTTACGGTAGGTTGCCAGGCCGCTTGAGCGCTTGGTCATGAAGTTATCGGTTTTACCGGTGGAGTCACCGCCAATTCCGGGAACATATCGGTCCAGGCTTCAACATCGTACAGCGCACCGAGGTTACGACCGTAATCAAAAGAACCGAACTGTTTAACTTTCAGACCGGCGAAAGCCAGACGCGTTTTTTGCGGTAGAGGGTGCTTTCGTCGTTATTACCGGAGAATTCAGATTCCCAGCGACCATAACCGGTCAGCTGATCGTTAATTTGGGTTTCACCTTTGAAACCAAAACGAACGTATGTTTTATCGCCATCGGAGCTTGAATCGTCGCTCATGTAATGCATGGCTTTGACTTTGCCGTAAACGTCCAGTTTATTACCGTCTTTGTTATATACTTCAGCAGCCATCGCTGAAGAGGACGCAATAATACCCATCATCGTTAATGCCAGCGTAGTTTTTTGCATTTCTTAATCCCGGTTTTTTATGTTCTAAAATTGCTGTGAAAGACCACTGTGAAAAAACAGGAACGTTTTTATCCCTCGCGTGTTAAAAATTTATGACAATGTCCGATTAAATATTTTAAAAAAGTATGATTAATTTTTTCTGTCATAAAAATGTCAACAATCGCCTCTAGGCTGCCTGATCCCGCGCAACAAAACCCTCGCTTTCAATGCTGGCAGTTGGCAAGCGGCCAGACTCCTGCTACAACGTGAGTTTGGTATCATTTTTTCCTATTTAACGGCAGAGAATCATGAGTGATAGTCAGACGCTGGTCGTCAAACTGGGCACCATTATTTTAACGGGCGGATCGCGCCGCCTGAACCGCGCGCACATTGTGGAACTGGTTCGCCAGTGTGCTCAGCTCCATGCAGCTGGGCATCGTATTGTTATCGTCACCTCAGGCGCCATCGCCGCCGGGCGAGAGCATCTGGGCTACCCCGAACTGCCCGCGACTATCGCTTCTAAACAGCTGTTGGCTGCCGTTGGCCAAAGCCGCTTAATTCAGCTCTGGGAACAGCTCTTCTCCATTTACGGTATTCACGTCGGCCAAATGCTGCTGACGCGCGCTGATATGGAAGACCGCGAGCGTTTCCTCAACGCGCGTGACACCATGCGTGCGCTGCTCGATAACAACATTGTTCCGGTGATTAATCGAACGATGCAGTGGCGACCGCTGAAATCAAAGTGGGCGACAACGACAACCTCTCCGCGCTGGCAGCCATTCTGGCAGGCGCGGATAAGCTGCTGCTGCTAACCGATCACAGGGTCTGTTCACCGCCGATCCGCGCAGCAACCCGGACGCGGAACTGATGAAAGATGTCTACGGTATCGATGACAAACTGCGCGCCGTCGCCGGCAACAGCGTCTCCGGTCTGGGTACCGGCGGCATGGGCACCAAACTACAGGCCGCCGACGTTGCCTGTCGTGCTGGTATCGACACCATTATTGCCGCGGGCAGTCTGCCTGGCGTGATTGGTGACGTGATGGCGAATTATCTCCGTCGGTACCCGTTTCCATGCCCAGGACACGCCGCTGGAGAACCGCAAACGCTGGATCTTCGGCGCACCTCCAGCAGGTGAACTGATTGTCGATGCCGGTGCGACGGGCGCGATTCTGGAACGTGGTAGTTCATTACTTCCAAAAGGCATTAAAAACGTGACAGGTAACTTCTCCCGTGGTGAAGTGATCCGTATTCGTAACCTTGAAGGTCGGGACATCGCGCATGGCGTCAGCCGCTATAACAGCGACGCGCTGCGGTTGATTGCCGGGCACCATTCGCAAGAGATTGATGCCATCCTCGGCTATGAGTCAGGCCCGGTTGCCGTTCATCGTGACGACATGATCACCCGTTAAGGAGTTCAACATGCTGGAACAGATCGGGCATCCCAGCGAAGCAAGCCTCTTACAAATTGGCGCTGTTATCCAGCCGTGAAAAAAACCGGGTTCTGGAAACTATTGCTGATTATCTGGAATCACACAGCGATGAGATTCTGCGGGCTAACGCAGACGATCTGACTCAGGCACGTGAAGGTGGCCTGAGTGAAGCGATGCTTGACCAGCCTGGCGTTGACTCCGGCGCGTCTGACGGCGATTGCCAACGACGTCCGCCAGGTCTGCACGCTGGCCGATCCGGTAGGGCAGGTGATTGACGGCGGATTACTGGACAGCGGGCTGCGCATCGAACGTCGTCGCGTGCCGTTGGGCGTTATTGGCGTGATTTACGAAGCGCGCCCGAACGTCACCGTTGATGTAGCCGCGTTGTGCCTGAAAACTGGCGACGCGATCCTGCGCGGTGGTAAAGAGACTTTATCGTACCAACGCCGCCACGGTTGGCGGTTATCCAACGGGCGTTAAAAGAGTGTGGCCTGCCGGAAGCGGCGGTGCAGGCGATCGACAATCCGGATCGTGCGCTGGTCAGCGAAATGCTGCGCATCGATAGAAATACATCGACATGCTGATCCCTCGCGGCGGCGCGGGTCTGCACAAGCTGTGCCGCGAACAGTCGACGATCCCGGTGATCACCGGCGGTATTGGCGTTTGTCATATCTATGTGGATGATACGGCCGAGATTGAGCCGGCGCTGAAGATTCTCGTGAATGCTAAAACTCAGCGTCCAAGCACCTGCAATACCGTGGAAACGCTGTTGGTGAATCAGACTATTGCTGAACGTTTCCTGCCGGCATTAAGCCAGCAGATGGCGACAAGCGGCGTGACGCTGCACGGCGATGAAACGGTAATGCGCGACTGAAAGGCCCGGCGAAGCTGGTGGCTCTGAAGCCTGAAGAGCTGGATAACGAGTTCCTGTCGCTGGATCTTGACGTGGTTATCGTTGCTGACATGGACGCGGCTATCGACCATATCCGTGCCCACGGCACTCAGCACTCCGATGCCATCCTGACCCGCACCCTGAGCAACGCCAATCGTTTCATCAACGAGGTGGATTCCTCGGCGGTGTACGTTAACGCGTCGACCCGCTTCACCGACGGTGGCCAGTTTGGCCTCGGTGCGGAAGTCGCGGTCAGCACGCAGAAATTGCACGCACGCGGCCCGATGGGGCTGGAAGCACTGACCACCTACAAGTGGATTGGCTTCGGCGACGATACCATTCGTGCGTAATTGATAGCGGGCGATGCAAAAATAGGCAGTTGATTAACCTGACTATTGACGCATCGCCCGGTAAGTCTTAACCTTTTGCCTCGTGATTCACGTCCGTGGACACATCTTGCAGGGCCGATATAGCTCAGTTGGTAGAGCAGCGCATTCGTAATGCGAAGGTCGTAGGTTCGACTCCTATTATCAGGCACCATAAAAATCAAGTAGTTACGTAAGATCTTATCATTCTCCCACCAAAAAATTATCTTAATGTAACAGCTGGTGTAAGTAAATTCTATCAACGAAGATCAATCTTATCTACTGACCAAAAAGGCCTGATAGGGCTTCGCTCACTATACATCCTTGGCTGCAGGTTTAGTTGTACACCACTCCTAAATTTAATGTGTTGGCAATGTGTTCAATAAAGCTCGAACAAATTAGCTCATTATGATCGGTTAATACTTCAACTTCTGGTTGCATGATTGTTTGTCCGTAAAAAGATAACGCGCCTGCCGGGTAGTAGCAGGCGCATTACGCAATAGGTAAACAAGGGAGGAAGTTCAGAAATGTAAATCGGGAAGGTTGTACGCAATGTTCATCGTACTACGTTGTTACGGCTTTGCCGCAACAAGCCAGTTGCCTGCCGCGCTCGCAGAATGTCTGCAGCCCGGAGATATGGCGTTTGTTCTTGCCAGCTAAACCCTCTGCGATCGATACGAACCAGTTCGTACTTTTCCACTAGAAAGTTAATGGCATCAGCCCGCGTGATACCGGCATCGATATGTTCCTGTATAACACGTTCCTCACTGAATGGTGTGTCGTTGAGGGTCAGACCATAGTGCTGTTCCAGCAGACGTGTCAGTAACATTTGCCAGACATCCACGGGTGACAGGCAGGGCTTCGCCGCGCGCTCAGTTGTTGCAGGTTTAGATTTCATGTTTGCTCTCGTGGAAGTTATTAGCGCTGAGTGGGATAAATGGCGATATATACGTAGCCGCAACTGCCAAGGGTATCGGCTTCGCAGGTGAAACCGTTGGTGGGACAGAGTGACGCAGTGGGTGTGGCGAGGATTCAGTTCACGGTAGTCAGCATGGATTCCATCTGGCGGATAAAGTACGGAAATGCCACATCCAGCTTCCGGCATTCTGCGTCACTGAGCGGCCGGTGCTGCTGCCCGGTCAGCGAAATAATGCAGCCGGTTCCCCTCCTGTACCAGACGGGCTCCCAGGCGTGGCGTAATATCCCGCTGCAGGCCCCATGTGATGTTGCTGATTGTGACCTCCGTTATTGTCGTTCAGGGTAATCTCGTCAGGCAGGCATACGGCCCGTTGCGGTCCTGGCGGCGTTCGGCGAATACCGCGAGCACACCGCTGATATCCGGCACCTCCCGTCCGGTGTAGTGGCAGACGCTGCCGTACCACTGGTATTTCCCACTGCAGTATCGAAACACCGTGAGGGCGGATGCTGGCGGTATATCGTCATCGCCCGGCGTTTGCTGATAATTTTCATGGTCATACCTCACAGCAGCCGTGTTCGGCGAACGAATATATTTCCTCCCGCCGACCACCAGGTGGTCGGGACACGAATATCGACCAGCTGAAGTGTCTGCCCAGCCGTTCTGTGAGGGTTTGTCTGCTGGCTGGCGTCGTCTCGCCGGAAGGATGGCAATGCGCCAGTATCACCGCCGCCGCGTTAAATTGCAGTGCACGTTTGACCAACTCCCGGGGATGGACCTCGGTACGGTTAATGGTGCCGGTGAAGAGCGTTTCGTGGGCAATCAGTTGGTGCTGGTTGTCGAGAACAATACGCGGAACTCTTCCCGCTCAAGCGCGGCCAGCTGCAGTCGCAGCCACTCACGGACGGCGTGAGTGGAGGTGAAGGCCACCCCGGGTTCATGCAGCTGACGGTCCAGCAGTGGTTAGCGCCCGCTGAATGAGATGCCGGTCCTGTGGCGGCATCTCGCCGGGTAAAAAGGAAAGCTGTTTCATATGGTGTTCCTCCGGTCAGTCAATGATGCGCAGAATGGCGTGGCTTCTGGATGCTGCAGGGCGTAGTCCCGCAGACGGTAATAGTGCTCGGTCATTGCGTCGCACTCTGTGCGGCAGGCGTGGTGGCTGTATTCCATCAGGCAGACCGCGATGCCGGCGGCGTCTGCGCTCATTTCCACACCGTTGCCGTTCATGCGTTGAACAGTGCCATTTTTCGTCGCTGTCAGGATCAGGGGCCATAAACGCACCGCCGTTGCTGAGGGTGTAAAAGGACCAGATACCACCGCAGTAGTCTGCACAGAAGCGGTCCATCCAGGCGAAGATATGCGGTTCCAGCGTTGTCCATTGTGGGATGGTGCCAAAGTGCTGCGGCCAGAAGCAGATACGCTGTTCGTCAGGGACCTGCGTTACGGTCAGTTCAAATTCGGATTGGTTAGCAGATGCGAGGTTGTTTTGCGTCGCTGTAGTCATGGGTATATCTCCATTAGTGAAAAATGCAGCGACAATGGCTGGCGCATGGGGAATAAAGTGGGTTCAGAGAGGTTACTGGTGGTAAATGATTCGGGGTCAGCGGGTGAAAAATGTCAGTGCGGATACCTGACCTGCGGATATAACGGTTAAGCCCTTCACCGGCATCCGGTTCAAAGTTCCATGCCCGCCAGACCATCCGGCCTTCGGCGTCGCGAACCACCAGGCGGAAGTGATTACCCTGGTCGTTTTCAATGCCGATGTTGCGATACCGGCGGGTAACTGCTTCGGCCTGCTGTCGGGTAAAAGGTCCCGGTGGCAGCAACACGGATTGGGTCATTTTCGGGCTCCTGATAAAAGAAAACCCCGGCAGCCTGCTAGCTGTCGGGGTGAATTTGCTGGGGAAGATACTACTATCAGTCGTTGCTGCAGTCTCCGAGAGTGGACAGAACTTTCTCAGCGTTCTTCCGGTCCGCAGTGAAGGTCCCTGCTTTGTGGTCATTGACGTAGACGTCGAACTGCCCGGCCTCAGAGATATTGCTGATGAAGTCAAACCAGGCGTTATCGCCGTTACGCCAGCCCAGGCTGGACGGAATAATGTACTGCTGGTGATCCATCACTACGGTGATAGTAGTGTCGTCATCGTGCGAACTGACCATCTTGTCATCGGCAAGGGTAAGAAAGACTGAATGCTGATAGAAACCATTCTGGTCCGGGTTCCCTGTGCAGTTGATGGTAAACGTCTTTCCGCTGGCTTCGGTCACGCTGTATTCCGTATTGCCCTGACCGTAACCCTGCTGCCAGAACCCCGGGATAGCAGAGGCATTAAAGCTCGCGAGCAGTACACCCGCCAGCATAAACCGACTTAGTGAAAGTATTGTCATTCTTGTCTCCTTTGTCGTTGTTTTATTCCTGATTGTCAGGGTTCGAGGGTATCAGTAGCTGCCCCATCAGTTTGCCGTCATGGGCGTACTCAAAGTATTTTTCTTTGGTATACGGGTCCGTCACCTCCTGGTATTCCAGTTTGATGTTATCGGCAATACACAGCGCATTCATCAGTGGCTGGACGGTTTTTTCCTGCATATCCACGAGGTAGTAGTAACTGCCATCCTCGCAGCCATCGGGCGACTGGCGGGTACGTAAAACCTGCAAGGTGGGACCGGATAAGTAGTCAACCTGTGACCATTCTTCGCTGACATCATCCTGGTGGCTGACCACATCACTGAAACGCGGTGGGGTGAGGTCCTTAAATTTACTGATGGCCTTCAGGTCATCACTTCTGTCATCGCATGCGATGAGAAACAGAGTGGTGGCAACCAGCGCCAGCAGAGGCAGTGTTTTACGTTTCATTATTTTTTTCCTGAAATCAGACGAACCACTTTGGCAAAGACATAAATGCCCACGAAAATACCCACCGGCACGCCGACGAACGGTGTCAGCGCGACACTGGCAGCACCGGCTGCGCCACCTCCCGTCAGCAGTGCGGCAACAGTGGCAAGGGTCAGGGCCGCGAGACTGTCGGACACCCCGGTTTTGTTCAGAATGATGACGATGACAACAATGGCGATAATGGCAATATCCGGACTGATACTCAAGGTCGAGGTACATCAGCCGTTCACGAAAATCCCGTCGCAGGGTGCGGACTGACACACCAAACTCTGCAGCAAGCCGCGTCATGTTCAGCGTTTCACCCGCAACCAAGCGGCTGATTATCAGTGACAGCCTGACAGCCAGCCGGTCGTGACGGCGCTCTGCCTGTGTCATGGATTCTCCGTAAAAATTAACTGACTGAATATGAAATGATTCTTAAAGAGGGGGGCGGACAGGGTATGGACATGGAATGAACTATTTTTTATTTCTGCCACCGGAGGCAGGCCCGACGCGGTACTCCGTGGAATGCGGTGATAAAACACTCAATCCAATGGAGGTAAAACGGACAGGGAATGTCCCTCATGTTGATAACAAGCTCAGGACTGAAACCCACTCGAGCATCGCTTCCGCCATCACCCATAGTGCCCGGTTAAGTTTCACGTCCCCGTCAATACCACGAACCGCACGGGTATGCGATCGTCCTCCTTTCGCGTTACGTCCACTGAGACCGCCCTTAATCAGGTTCTCCTGAATACGCTGGTATGTGGTCCACAGGTCATTGCTCTCATCCTGCCAGCGACGTGGGGAGAGGATCTGCGATTCAGTCACCGGCTGGTGGTCTTCACCGAACCGGTACGTGAGGGCGGCTTTTGCCAGTGCCTGCTGTGCCGGGGGTGGCAACAGCAACGACTGCATGGCATCCCGTTTCTCCTCCACCCGGTCAAAAATCCCCAGCACCTCATACGCGCCTTCAATCACCTGACTCACCACTCTCCCTTGTGTGGCACCCGCACCTCGCCAAACGACTCACCGCAGACGAGCCCGTTCTGACAAACCGCACGAAATAGTCCCGGCAGCATCTGGTACGAACTGCTGCCATCGTGAGAGTTGAGCAGGATTATTTCCGGCACCTGCTTACCGGTTATCTGTCCCTCACGCCGTAGACGCAGCATATGCTTGGTGTGTTCGCGACGCTCCGGATCACGCACACGGGTCTGACAGGCAAAGAATGGCTGGAAGCCTTCTCGCTGTAGGCTGTCGAGCAAGGAGATGGTGGGTATATAGGTGTAGCGTTCACTACGGGACTCGTGTTTGTCCTCACTGAATACACTGGGCACCACGCGAAACAGCTCCTCGCGGGTTAACGGACGGTCACGACGAATAAGGTTTGCTGCGCCAAAGCGCGAAGCCAGACGGGTCATAAGCAGACTCCTCATAACGGGAAAACAAATAAAGGGGATCCCCGTCGCATCGGCGACAGGGTCAGGGAAATAACAGGGATGGATTAAATACTCAGAAGAAGAAATCCCAGACGGCGCGGGCCACAGAGACCACGGTGGTGCGCACGGCCTGAATGACGGCCCGCACAGGGGCGGGTATCAGGGGAAAGGCACTGATGCTATCGAGTACGGCCCCGACGGTTTCACCAAAATCGCTACGAGCCTGTTCCCGGACTACCGTCGTGCGAAAGGAAGGATGGAGTTGCGACACCACCGGGCTGGTGGCCTCACGTGGCAGGCACTTAATCATCCGCTCGGCCATCACCTTAAGCCCCCATTGTAGACGGACCGACACAGCACACACCGGATGGACGGGCTGGAACAGCTCATGCAGCAGGCAGATTTTGCGGCTGATATTCTGCTTCTGCGCCGTGGACAGCTGTCCCCACCGCTGGTAGGTTCGGCCTTATCCGACTGGCTGATAACAAACAGCACCTTATGCCGGTATACCTCTCCGATCACCTGATGATAAAAATGTTCATCCACCGTCAGCGCCCGGTCATCGGCCTTAATCAGCCACAGTACCAGGTCGAGGCGAGGAAGCTGTTCGCGGTACAGCGCAGCATACTCGGTATCGCGAGCGCCACTTTCGCCCACGCCGGGCAGATCCATCAGCGTTATATAGCGGTCGCCGACTTGCAGGCGAAAGCGCAGTGGCTCACGTGTACAGGCCGCCACATCGCTGACCGGTGATATATCTCCGGCAAACAGGGCATTGCACAGACTGCTCTTCCCAACACCGGTTTTACCCATAATGCCGATCACTGGCTCGTAGTTAGTTAACTGGTTAATTTGCTGCAGAAGCCGCTTTGATACCCATTGCGGCAGATCAGCAAGCGATTGCTGAAACGACTTCAAACCTTCAGAATTATTCATCACTACTCCTCTGAAAAATAATAAAAAACGGTAGAGTGGCGAGATGCCGCCGTTAATTGCGTATGTTCAGAGTGATGATATATATCTGAAGATTTTTTCAATCCTCTGCGCTTGAGGCAGCTGCGCGACTGCTGGCTCAGGCAATGAATGAGTTATAATAGCAGCATTTACTAACAGGGATTTATTGAGAGTATGAGCCGCCGTGATACACCTTAAAATCTCGACCCAGCAAAGTTTCGGAGCCGCGAGCAAAAGAGAGAGCCTTCACAAAATAATGCTTAGTAATAAAGTTACTTTGAATTCAGAGCCCCGATTAATGTGAACATGATCAACGAATTTTACCCAGATTGAGTTCATTCAGTAGCCAGGTTTTGAACACATCAAGCGCAGAATGCATGTGTTGGTGCTGGGGGAAAACCAAATAATGACCGATGTAATGTATTTCGCTGGTACTGTTTACAAGTGGGCATACCAGTTTACCGCTAGCGATTTCACGTTCAGCCAGTAGTTTTGATTCAAGCACAACTCCCAAGCCGTCAACTGCGGCAGCAATCGCCATAAAGCTACGGTCAAATCGAAGGCCATAATTATTGGGTGGCGTCATCTTATTCGCCTCAAACCATCCTTTCCACTGGTACAACTGCACATCGCACTGAATCAATGTCAACGCATAGAGATCCTCTGGTTTCTTTAGCCGCTCAGCCAGTTGGGGAGAACACAGTGGCGTAAGTTCTTCAACAGCAAGCGGGATCTTCTCATAGGGTGATGGGCGGGGTTCACCGTAGACTATATCGAGATCAAAATCATCCTGTTCAAAACGTGCATATTCTGTGCTGGCTGAAAGTCGCAGATCGATGCTTGGGTTCTCACGTATGAACTTACCAAGACGTGGTAAAAGCCATTGATGGGCAAAACTCGGTGCAGTATGAAGGCGCAAAGGCCTGGATTCATCAGCCGTCACTAATGCCAACCCCTGCTGTAATTCGTTAAATCCCCGCTGTATGTGCTCAAGCAGTATTTCACCTTCTTTCGTCAGCGTAATTTCTCGCGTACTGCGCTGAAAAAGGCGTACATCAAGCAAGTTTTCCAGTTTGCGGATGGCATGGCTGATCGCACTGGGTGACAGTTCCAACTCAGAGGCGGCCAACGCAAAAGCTCCGGTACGACCAGCCGCTTCAAAGGCGCGTAACAGATTTAGAGGTGCTTTTGCTAAGAGCTTCATTCATGAATCCTTTTCACTAGGGATGAAGTGGTTTACTGAATTTGGCCACCTGAACAGAGGTGATATGCTCACCTCAGAACAACACAGGTGTCATAATGAAAAAAAGAAATTTCAGCGCAGAGTTTAAACGCGAATCCGCTCAACTGGTCGTTGACCAGAACTACACCGTGGCAGATGCAGCCAGCGCTATGGATGTCGGCCTTTCCACAATGACGCGATGGGTGAAACAATTACGTGATGAACGGCAGGGCAAAACACCAAAAGCCTCCCCCATTACCCCGGAACAAATTGAAATCCGTGAGCTCAGGAAAAAGCTACAACGTATTGAAATGGAAAATGAAATATTAAACAAGACTGCTGTAGATTCAATTGGTCAACGCAACAGTTATGTGAAAACATGGGGTTGCGGAGGTTTTTTGAATGAGACGAACATTTACAGCAGAGGAAAAAGCCTCTGTTTTTGAACTATGGAAGAACGGAACAGGCTTCAGTGAAATAGCGAAATCCCGGGTTCAAAACCCGGAACGATCTTCACTATGTTAAGGGATACTGGCGGCATAAAACCCCATGAGCGTAAGCGGGCTGTAGCTCACCTGACACTGTCTGAGCGCGAGGAGATACGAGCTGGTTTGTCAGCCAAAATGAGCATTCGTGCGATAGCTACTGCGCTGAATCGCAGTCCTTCGACGATCTCACGTGAAGTTCAGCGTAATCGGGGCAGACGCTATTACAAAGCTGTTGATGCTAATAACCGAGCCAACAGAATGGCGAAAAGGCCAAAACCGTGCTTACTCAATCAAATTTACCATTGCGAAAGCTTGTTTCTGGAAAAGCTGGAGATGAAATGGTCTCCAGAGCAAATATCAGGATGGTTAAGGCGAACAAAACCACGTCAAAAAACGCTGCGAATATCACCTGAGACAATTTATAAAACGCTGTACTTTCGTAGCCGTGAAGCGCTACACCACCTGAATATACAGCATCTGCGACGGTCGCATAGCCTTCGCCATGGCAGCCGCATACCGCAAAGGCGAAAGAGGTACGATTAACATAGTGAACGGAACACCAATTCACGAACGTTCCCGAAATATCGATAACAGACGCTCTCTGGGGCATTGGGAGGGCGATTTAGTCTCAGGTACAAAAAACTCTCATATAGCCACACTTGTAGACCGAAAATCACGTTATACGATCATCGTTAGACTCAGGGGCAAAGATTCTGTCTCAGTAAATCAGGCTCTTACCGACAAATTCCTGAGTTTACCGTCAGAACTCAGAAAATCACTGACATGGGACAGAGGAATGGAACTGGCCAGACATCTAGAATTTACTGTCAGCACCGGCGTTAAAGTTTACTTCTGCGATCCTCAGAGTCCTTGGCAGCGGGGAACAAATGAGAATACAAATGGGCTAATTCGGCAGTACTTTCCTAAAAAGACATGTCTTGCCCAATATACTCAACATGAACTAGATCTGGTTGCTGCTCAGCTAAACAACAGACCGAGAAAGACACTGAAGTTCAAAACACCGAAAGAGATAATTGAAAGGGGTGTTGCATTGACAGATTGAATCTACAACCGCGCTCTTGATGTCAGACTCCCTGAACAGTTCTCGATAATCGGGAAACTCAGGGCGCGTTATCCTGTGGCCACTCTCTGCCATGTGTTCGGGGTTCATCGCAGCAGCTACAAATACTGGAAAAACCGTCCTGAAAAGCCAGACGGCAGACGGGCTGTATTACGCAGTCAGGTACTTGAACTGCATGGCATCAGCCACGGCTCTGCCGGAGCAAGAAGCATCGCCACAATGGCAACCCAGAGAGGATACCAGATGGGGCGCTGGCTTGCTGGCAGACTCATGAAAGAGCTGGGGCTGGTCAGTTGCCAGCAGCCGACTCACCGGTATAAGCGTGGCGGTCATGAGCACGTTGCTATCCCGAATCATCTTGAGCGACAGTTCGCCGTAACGGAACCAAATCAGGTGTGGTGCGGTGATGTGACCTACAGTGTGCCCGGAGTTCAGGGCGGGCATGGATGCTTAAATGAACCGCGAGTCTGTCTGGAAGATCGCTGCAACGACGTCAGAAACCCACGCACCGGGTGTGACGGTGGAGAACCTGACAGTGGCAGCGACCTGCGGCATGCCCGCAGGGTGATGTAACCTGCTGACAACGGGGATTGAGGCGAGATCACTAAGCCGAGATGATCCTCAAGGTTAAGTACTGAAAGGCTGAAAGAAGATGACCCGTTAATCCGCCTCTGGTCGAAACGTCACCACGGCCTACGTGATCTGACAGGCCGTGGCAGGGAGGAACTGGCAGTGATACGTAAGCACTGCCGGTCGAAGGTGTTTTGACATGTATGCGAAACACCGGGGCAGCAGCGTCTATCACGCTTGCGTTGCTGACTTCTGCCAACTTGCGGCAAGCAAGGATAAAGAGTGCGCGAACGGCAGCCTCCTCAGTATGCCTGAGTCCAGGGAATAACTGGGGAAGGTCAGCGACGGATGTTAAGGGGGCATGGCTCCGATGACGCGCTGGCTGGCGGAGCTTCCGTAGTAGTCCGCGATGGGGAAAGCCCATTACATGGCGAAGGGAAGCAGTTTGAATGTGTTTGCGACGTGAATTAACTGACCTAACGAGGTGAAGACCTTTGATAATCAGCGAAATGCAACGCAAGCTTGCCACATGGGCAGCCACCATTCGTCCCTACGGATTCAACGGCTGCTGCGTCTGATAACACAACCAGAATGGCTGGCTGAAGCGGCGCGGATCACGCTTTCATCAAAGGGGGCCCATACCCCCGGCGTTGATGGCGTGAACAAAACAATGCTACAGGCCAGACTGGCTGTTGAGCTGCAAATCCTCAGGGATGAATTACTCGCAGGCCACTACCAGCCCTTGCCCGCCAGAACGGGTTCACATCCTGAAGCAACGGCAAACTGCGACCAGGGGGTATCCCCGCGTTGCGGGATCGTATTGTTCAGCGGGCCATGCTGATGGCGATGGAGCCGATATGGGAGAGTGATTTTCATACGCTCTCATATGGCTTCCGGCCTGAGCGCAGTGTCCACCACGCGATCCGCACGGTGAAATTACAGCTCACAGACTGTGGTGAAACCCGGGGACGCTGGGTGATTGAAGGCGACCTGTCCAGTTACTTCGACACCGTACATCATCGACTGCTGATGAAGGCTGTACGCCGCAGGATCAGTGACGCACGTTTCATGACTCTGCTGTGGAAAACCATCAAGGCGGGACATATCGATGTCGGTCTCTTTCGGGCGGCCAGTGAAGGTGTACCACAGGGCGGTGTTACATATCGCCGCTATTATCGAACATCATGCTGAATGAGTTCGATCAATACCTGCATGAGCGCTACCTGAGCGGGAAAGCCAGAAAAGATCGGTGGTACTGGAATAACAGTATCCAACGGGGCCGAAGTACGGCGGTCAGAGAAAACTGGCAGTGGGAAACCCGCGGTGGCGTACTGCCGCTATGCCGATGATTTTGTCCTCATCGTCAAAGGCACCAAAGCACAGGCGGAAGCCATCAGGGAGGAGTGTCGGGGGTGTGCTCGAAGGCAGTCTGAAACTGAGGCTGAACATGGATAAGACTAAAATCACCCATGTTAATGACGGCTTTATCTTTCTGGGGCACAGGATCATTCGCAAACGCAGTCGTTATGGCGAGATGCGAGTGGTCGACACGATCCCGCAGGAGAAAGCCAGAAACTTCGCCGCATCGCTGACAGCACTGTTATGGAAGGTGCGAATAAGCGGGGAAATTCTTCTCGGCTGACTCAGTCATTTCATTTCTTCATGTTTGAGCCGATTTTTTCTCCCGTAAATGCCTTGAATCAGCCTATTTAGACCGTTTCTTCGCCATTTAAGGCGTTATCCCCAGTTTTTAGTGAGATCTCTCCCACTGACGTATCATTTGGTCCGCCCGAAACAGGTTGGCCAGCGTGAATAACATCGCCAGTTGGTTATCGTTTTTCAGCAACCCCTTGTATCTGGCTTTCACGAAGCCGAACTGTCGCTTGATGATGCGAAATGGGTGCTCCACCCTGGCCCGGATGCTGGCTTTCATGTATTCGATGTTGATGGCCGTTTTGTTCTTGCGTGGATGCTGTTTCAAGGTTCTTACCTTGCCGGGGCGCTCGGCGATCAGCCAGTCCACATCCACCTCGGCCAGCTCCTCGCGCTGTGGCGCCCCTTGGTAGCCGGCATCGGCTGAGACAAATTGCTCCTCTCCATGCAGCAGATTACCCAGCTGATTGAGGTCATGCTCGTTGGCCGCGGTGGTGACCAGGCTGTGGGTCAGGCCACTCTTGGCATCGACACCAATGTGGGCCTTCATGCCAAAGTGCCACTGATTGCCTTTCTTGGTCTGATGCATCTCCGGATCGCGTTGCTGCTCTTTGTTCTTGGTCGAGCTGGGTGCCTCAATGATGGTGGCATCGACCAAGGTGCCTTGAGTCATCATGACGCCTGCTTCGGCCAGCCAGCGATTGATGGTCTTGAACAATTGGCGGGCCAGTTGATGCTGCTCCAGCAGGTGGCGGAAATTCATGATGGTGGTGCGGTCCGGCAAGGCGCTATCCAGGGATAACCGGGCAAACAGACGCATGGAGGCGATTTCGTACAGAGCATCTTCCATCGCGCCATCGCTCAGGTTGTACCAATGCTGCATGCAGTGAATGCGTAGCATGGTTTCCAGCGGATAAGGTCGCCGGCCATTACCAGCCTTGGGGTAAAACGGCTCGATGACTTCCACCATGTTTTGCCATGGCAGAATCTGCTCCATGCGGGACAAGAAAATCTCTTTTCTGGTCTGACGGCGCTTACTGCTGAATTCACTGTCGGCGAAGGTAAGTTGATGACTCATGATGAACCCTGTTCTATGGCTCCAGATGACAAACATGATCTCATATCAGGGACTTGTTCGCACCTTCCGGAGGCGTTATGAGCTGGCGGCCCTTTTTGTATCTGATTATTAATCCCCACCCGCTATTAAGCGCCCGGCGCGGGCATCTGCGTCTGGTGCAGGGTTGACTTTGCATTCTGTTAACAAACGCGGTATAACAAACCTTCTTTGGATGTTTAGATGTCCATACGTTTAGAAGGTTATATGCAAACAACACAACAAAATGCGCCACTGAAGCGCACAATGAAAACGCGTCACCTGATTATGCTTTCCTTGGGCGGCGTGATTGGCACAGGATTATTCTTCAATACCGGGTACATCATTTCCACCACTGGAGCGGCGGGAACGCTGCTGGCCTATCTGATTGGTGCGCTGGTGGTCTGGCTGGTTATGCAGTGTCTGGGCGAGCTGTCGGTCGCGATGCCGGAGACCGGAGCGTTTCACGTTTATGCCGCGCGCTATCTTGGTCCGGCTACCGGGTATACCGTGGCCTGGCTTTACTGGCTGACCTGGACCGTGGCGCTGGGTTCGAGCTTTACCGCCGCTGGATTCTGTATGCAGTACTGGTTTCCACAGGTGCCGGTATGGGTCTGGTGCGTGGTGTTCTGCGCGATTATTTTTGGTCTGAATGTTATCTCCACGCGCTTTTTTGCCGAAGGGGAGTTCTGGTTCTCGCTGGTCAAAGTGGTCACTATCATCGCCTTTATCATCCTCGGTGGGGCGGCGATTTTCGGCTTTATTCCGATGCAGGATGGCTCGCCCGCGCCGGGGCTGAGTAATATCACGGCAGAAGGCTGGTTCCCGCACGGTGGCTTACCGATTTTGATGACTATGGTGGCAGTGAACTTTGCTTTTTCGGGTACCGAGCTTATCGGCATTGCCGCCGGTGAAACGGAAAACCCGCGCAAAGTTATCCCGGTAGCGATTCGTACTACCATCGCGCGACTGATTATTTTCTTTATCGGCACCGTGTTTGTGCTGGCAGCGCTGATCCCGATGCAGCAGGTGGGCGTGGAGAAAAGCCCGTTTGTGCTGGTATTTGAGAAAGTAGGGATCCCGTACGCCGCTGATATTTTTAACTTCGTGATCCTGACGGCTATTCTTTCTGCAGCGAACTCCGGGTTATATGCCTCCGGGCGCATGCTGTGGTCGTTGTCGAATGAACGTACGCTACCGGCCTGTTTTGCGCGAGTAACGAAAAACGGCGTGCCACTGACGGCGCTGTCGGTCAGTATGCTCGGTGGTGTGCTGGCGCTGTTTTCCAGCGTGGTGGCCCCGGACACGGTATTTGTTGCGCTGTCGGCAATCTCCGGGTTTGCGGTGGTAGCGGTGTGGCTGAGTATCTGCGCCTCGCATTTTGTTTTTCGTCGCCGTCATCTGCAACAAGGTAAGGCATTGAGTGAATTACATTATCGCGCGCCGTGGTATCCGCTGGTGCCAGTATTAGGTTTTGTGCTGTGCCTGGTGGCCTGTGTTGGGCTGGCATTCGATCCAGCGCAGAGAATTGCGTTGTGGTGCGGGTTACCGTTTGTTGCGTTGTGCTATGGTGCTTATTTCCTTACTCAACCCCGAAACGCAAAACAGGAGCCAGAACATGTCGCAGAATAATCCGTTACGCGCTCTTCTTGATAAACAGGATATCCTGCTGCTGGATGGCGCGATGGCGACGGAGCTGGAAGCGCGAGGGTGTAACTTAGCCGACAGCCTGTGGTCAGCCAAAGTGCTGGTAGAAAACCCGGAGCTTATCCGCGAAGTGCATCTTGATTACTACCGGGCGGGGGCGCAATGCGCGATCACTGCCAGCTATCAGGCGACGCCGGCGGGCTTCGCCGCGCGAGGTCTGGATGAAGCGCAGTCGAAAGCGCTGATTGGCAAAAGCGTGGAGCTGGCGCGTAAAGCCCGTGAAGCGTATCTGGCAGAGAACCCGCAGGCGGGAACGCTTCTGGTGGCGGGATCCGTCGGGCCTTACGGCGCGTATCTGGCGGATGGCTCTGAATACCGTGGCGATTATCATTGTAGCGTTGAGGCATTTCAGGCGTTTCATCGCCCGCGCGTGGAAGCCTTGCTGGATGCCGGGGCCGATCTGCTGGCCTGCGAAACCCTGCCGAATTTTTCCGAGATTGAGGCGTTGGCCGAGCTGTTGACCGCATATCCGCGTGCGCGGGCGTGGTTCTCATTTACCCTGCGCGACAGCGAACACCTGAGCGACGGTACGCCGCTGCGTGACGTGGTTGCGTTGCTGGCGGGTTATCCGCAGGTGGTGGCGCTAGGCATTAACTGTATTGCGCTGGAAAACACCACCGCTGCGTTGCAGCATTTACACGGTTTAACGGTGCTGCCGCTGGTGGTGTATCCGAACTCGGGCGAGCATTACGATGCCGTGAGCAAAACCTGGCATCATCACGGTGAACATTGCGCGCAGCTGGCGGATTATCTGCCGCAGTGGCAGGCCGCTGGCGCACGGTTGATTGGCGGGTGCTGTCGCACCACGCCTGCGGATATCGCCGCGTTAAAAGCGCGAAGCTGAGGGTTTATCGGGTCTACATCGTTCATTGTAGGCCTGATAAGCGCAGCGCATCAGGCATTGCCGGATGGCGGCACAAGCGCCTTATCCGGCCTACAAAACCACAAAACGTTATGCCGCATCCGCCAGAACAAACATGCCGTACGGATGGATTTCAAGATAATACTGCTCGCCGACGTCCGGTTGCAGACGCGTAGCGTTGACCTGCAATAATATCTCCTGCCCGTGCCATTCCACCGTCACTTCATACTGCGGCCCCATATAGGCGACATGGCGGATCACGCAGCGCTGGCTCTCTTCGCCGCGATCGCTGAGCGTGATCGCTTCCGGGCGCACACCGACCATCCCTTCACCCTGTGTACCAAAGTGCAGCGGGCGCGGCAGATGATAGCCGTAGATATCAACGTATCCGTCGCTGAAGGTTGCCGGGAACAGGTTGGCATCGCCCATAAAGCTCGCCATAAAGCGGGAGGCGGGCTGGCGGTAAAGATCCTGCGGTGAGCCGATCTGCATGATGTGTCCCTTGTTCATCACCAGCACAGTATCAGAAACCGCAAAGGCTTCGCTCTGATCGTGGGTGACGTACAGCGAGGTGATATCAAACTGCTTTTGCAACTCGCGGATCTTGTCGCGCATGCTGCGACGCAGGTTGGCGTCGAGGTTACTCAACGGCTCATCAAACAGCAGCACTTTCGGCTTGAGGATCAGCGCGCGGGCCAGCGCCACGCGCTGCTGCTGCCCGCCGGAGATCTGATCGACAAAGCGGTCTTCGAATCCTTCCAGATCCACCATCGCCAACGCCTCTTTGACGCGGGCTTTCAGCTCTGCGCGCGGTACGCCGAGCATTTTCAGGCCATAACCGACATTCTCTCCCAGCGACATATGCGGGAACAGGGCATAGGACTGAAACACCATACAGATATCGCGCTGCTGAATAGAGCGATGGGTGACGTCTTCGCCATCAATGAAAATTTGCCCTTCGCTCGGTTTTTCCAGCCCGGCAACCAGGCGCAAAATAGTGGTTTTGCCGCAGCCGGACGGGCCGAGCAGCGTCACCATTTGCCCCTGCGGGATGGTGAGGTTGATATTGTCGATTACCGTATTACTGCCAAATCGTTTAGTGACGTTGCGCAGTTCAACGAAATTTTTCTGAGTCATAGTGCGCTCCATTACGCCTGGTTTTTGGCTTTTGAACGGGAGGTACGTGATTCACCGATCAGCCAGTCAAAGATGAAAATAATCGCCAGCATCACCACGATCAGAATGGAACCGTAGGCAATCGCTACACCGTATTCGCCATCTTCCACGCGGTTGAGGATGTAAGCCGTCGCTACGCGGGTATCCGGCGTGACGAGGAACACAATGGCGCTGACGGTGGTAATGGCGCGCACAAAGCTGTAAATCAGCGCCGAGAGGATCGCCGGGCGCAGCAGCGGCAGCAGGATGTGCGTAATGGTACGCAGGGAACCGGCGCGCAGGCTGAGTGAGGCTTCATCGAGCGATTTATCGATTTGGCCCGGTAATGACTCCAACTTATTGATAGTGTTTTATGTTCAGATAATGCCCGATGACTTTGTCATGCTGCTCCACCGATTTTGAGAACGACAGCGACTTCCGTCCCAGCCGTGCCAGGTGCTGCCTCAGATTCAGGTTATGCCGCTCAATTCGCTGCGTATATCGCTTGCTGATTACGTGCAGCTTTCCCTTCAGGCGGGATTCATACAGCGGCCAGCCATCCGTCATCCATATCACCACGTCAAAGGGTGACAGCAGGCTCATAAGACGCCCCAGCGTCGCCATAGTGCGTTCACCGAATACGTGCGCAACAACCGTCTTCCGGAGCCTGTCATACGCGTAAAACAGCCAGCGCTGGCGCGATTTAGCCCCGACGTATCCCCACTGTTCGTCCATTTCCGCGCAGACGATGACGTCACTGCCCGGCTGTATGCGCGAGGTTACCGACTGCGGCCTGAGTTTTTTAAATGGCGGAAAATCGTGTTGAGGCCAACGCCCATAATGCGGGCGGTTGCCCGGCATCCAACGCCATTCATGGCCATATCAATGATTTTCTGGTGCGTACCGGGTTGAGAAGCGGTGTAAGTGAACTGCAGTTGCCATGTTTTACGGCAGTGAGAGCAGAGATAGCGCTGATGTCCGGCAGTGCTTTTGCCGTTACGCACCACCCCGTCAGTAGCTGAACAGGAGGGACAGCTGATAGAAACAGAAGCCACTGGAGCACCTCAAAAACACCATCATACACTAAATCAGTAAGTTGGCAGCATCACCGAGAACACAAATGGGCTAATTCGGCAGTACTTTCCTAAAAAGACATGTCTTGCCCAATATACTCAACATGAACTAGATCTGGTTGCTGCTCAGCTAAACAACAGACCGAGAAAGACACTGAAGTTCAAAACACCGAAAGAGATAATTGAAAGGGGTGTTGCATTGACAGATTGAATCTACAGCAGCTTTTTTTAATATGTCCCGTTCGTCGGTAACCCGTTTCAGCTCTTTCTGGAGACGGCGGATCTCGGCCTGAGCATCTGACTGTTCTTTATTAGTGGAAGAATCCGGACCGTACTTCTTTATCCAGGCATAAAGGCTGTGGGTGGTGATATCGAGACGTGTTGCAACGCTGGCAACAGAATAACCGAGATCAACAACCTGTTTGACTGCTTCAGTTTTAAACTCTTCGGGATAACGCTTACCGCTCATGGGCACCTCTCTTTAAGCCATTTTAAATGACTCGGAGGTGTCTGTTAAACCCGTGGCGATTCAAAATTGCGATATATACATACCCATGACTGCCCAGCGTATCGGCTTCACCAGTCAGCCCGTTACGGTACAGTGTGACACAGTGCGCGTACCTGGGATTCAGCTCACAGGAGAGCAGCATCAGCTCCAGATGTGCGACAAAATGCGGGAAGGCTTCATCCAGTTGTAGAGTCTGCACCTCACTGAATGAGCCGGTGAATCCAGCCCGGTCAGCCAGAAAATGCAGACGATGACCTTCCTGCACCAGTCGTGCTCCGAAACACGGTGTGATATCTCGTTTAAGCCCCCAAGTTTGAGTAGAGTCTTTATTCATAATTTTATTCCTGTTAAAGAAGACCATGTTCGGCGAATGAGAATATTTGCCTGCCGCCGACAATCAGGTGGTCGGGGACATGGTGAACACTTTTTAACATCCTTTACCCATGGTGATCGACTTTTTCTTCAGGTCGATCACCCCCACTTTCGTGCTGTACCACCACACCTCGTAGCTGCCGTCTTCCTGCATCTCCTTCAGCCCGACCCGTTCTCCCCTGAACGCCTTGCCTGCGCTCAGACTTACCCCTTTCACGCTCAGCTTTCCGCTGATATCCACTTTCCTGACCATCACCCCTTCATCGTATTCCGGGGGCGTTGTGTTGCCGCTGTACTGCCGCGCTGACGGCTGATACCGCGAGCCCGGTACCGCCATATCCAGCGCCTCGTGCGGGCGTTCAAGGTTATAGACCGTCCGCCAGTGGTCGAAGGCGCGCTGCAGTTCACCGCTGTCTGCGAACCATTTTCCCTGCAGCACTTCCGCCTTCAGGCTGCGGTGAAAACGCTCCAGCTTCCCCTGCGTCTGCGGATGATAAGGCCGGGAGTGCCCCACCCGGATACCCAGGCGCATCAGCCACAGCTCCAGCGCCGTCCAGGTGCCGGTGGTGTCGCCCCACGGTGAGCCGTTATCCATGGTCATCCGGTCCGGCAGGCCGTAACGCTCAAACACGCTGACCAGCTGCTGCTGCACGGTCTCGCGCCGTTCATCGGTACAGTGCGCCAGGCACAGGGAAAAACGGGAGTGGTCGTCCAGCAGGGTGAGCGGATGGCAGCGTCCACCGCCAAAAGGAAAGTGGCCCTTAAAATCCATCTGCCAGAGGCGGTTCGGCGCGTCGTGTTCGAACCGGCCCGTGGCGGGAATGCCCGGTGAAGCGCCCGGCAGCAGGCCATGGCGGGCCATCAGGTTATGGACGGTGCTGAAGGCGGGCATGGTGTGCCCCTGGTCCTCGAGCCAGCGCTTAATCTTGCGGGCTCCCCAGCGTTCATGACGGTCATGGGCCATACGCAGCAGGGCCGTGATGTCGTCAGATGAGCGGTTCGGGGAATGGTGCGGAATGCGCGGGCGGTCCTGAAGACCGGCGGCACCTTCCTGAGCCCAGCGCTGGAGCCACTTGTAGCCGGTGGCAGGTGAAATGCCGAAGCGACGGCAGAGGGAACGGATGTTCGCCCCGTCCTGCGAGGCGAACAAAACAAACTCAGTACGTAATGACATGGTATCTCTCGCATCCCAGGGCATAAGCGACTCCATAAACGGGTTCTTATGCCTTAGTTGTAAGTGTCTACCATGTCCCCGAACAAGTGTTCACTATGTCCCCGGACCGTACACCCCAAAGGGGAGAGGGGACTGCACCGAGCCATCTTTTCCCCCTCGCCCCTTTGGGGAGAGGGCCGGGGTGAGGGGCAATATGTGATCCAGCTTAAATTTCCCGCACTCCCTCTTCCCTTCCGATTTACCTCTCCTTGTTCTGCGTCATAGTATGATCGTTAAATAAACGAACGCTGTTCTATAATGTAGAACAAAATGATTCAGCAAGGAGATCTCATGCCGCAGTCCGCGTTGTTCACGGGAATCATTCCCCCTGTCTCCACCATTTTTACCGCCGACGGCCAGCTCGATAAGCCGGGCACCGCCGCGCTGATCGACGATCTGATCAAAGCAGGCGTTGACGGCCTGTTCTTCCTGGGCAGCGGTGGCGAGTTCTCCCAGCTCGGCGCCGAAGAGCGTAAAGCCATTGCCCGCTTTGCTATCGATCATGTCGATCGTCGCGTGCCGGTGCTGATCGGCACCGGCGGCACCAACGCCCGGGAAACCATCGAACTCAGCCAGCACGCGCAGCAGGCGGGCGCGGACGGCATCGTGGTGATCAACCCCTACTACTGGAAAGTGTCGGAAGCGAACCTGATCCGCTATTTCGAGCAGGTGGCCGACAGCGTCACGCTGCCGGTGATGCTCTATAACTTCCCGGCGCTGACCGGGCAGGATCTGACTCCGGCGCTGGTGAAAACCCTCGCCGACTCGCGCAGCAATATTATCGGCATCAAAGACACCATCGACTCCGTCGCCCACCTGCGCAGCATGATCCATACCGTCAAAGGTGCCCATCCGCACTTCACCGTGCTCTGCGGCTACGACGATCATCTGTTCAATACCCTGCTGCTCGGCGGCGACGGGGCGATATCGGCGAGCGGCAACTTTGCCCCGCAGGTGTCGGTGAATCTTCTGAAAGCCTGGCGCGACGGGGACGTGGCGAAAGCGGCCGGGTATCATCAGACCTTGCTGCAAATTCCGCAGATGTATCAGCTGGATACGCCGTTTGTGAACGTGATTAAAGAGGCGATCGTGCTCTGCGGTCGTCCTGTCTCCACGCACGTGCTGCCGCCCGCCTCGCCGCTGGACGAGCCGCGCAAGGCGCAGCTGAAAACCCTGCTGCAACAGCTCAAGCTTTGCTGAGCCGGACGATAACGATGACCATTGAGAAAATTTTCACCCCGCAGGACGACGCGTTTTATGCGGTGATCACCCACGCGGCGGGGCCGCAGGGCGCTCTGCCGCTGACCCCGCAGATGCTGATGGAATCTCCCAGCGGCAACCTGTTCGGCATGACGCAGAACGCCGGGATGGGCTGGGACGCCAACAAGCTCACCGGCAAAGAGGTGCTGATTATCGGCACTCAGGGCGGCATCCGCGCCGGAGACGGACGCCCAATCGCGCTGGGCTACCACACCGGGCATTGGGAGATCGGCATGCAGATGCAGGCGGCGGCGAAGGAGATCACCCGCAATGGCGGGATCCCGTTCGCGGCCTTCGTCAGCGATCCGTGCGACGGGCGCTCGCAGGGCACGCACGGTATGTTCGATTCCCTGCCGTACCGCAACGACGCGGCGATCGTGTTTCGCCGCCTGATCCGCTCCCTGCCGACGCGGCGGGCGGTGATCGGCGTAGCGACCTGCGATAAAGGGCTGCCCGCCACCATGATTGCGCTGGCCGCGATGCACGACCTGCCGACTATTCTGGTGCCGGGCGGGGCGACGCTGCCGCCGACCGTCGGGGAAGACGCGGGCAAGGTGCAGACCATCGGCGCGCGTTTCGCCAACCACGAACTCTCCCTGCAGGAGGCCGCCGAACTGGGCTGTCGCGCCTGCGCCTCGCCGGGCGGCGGGTGTCAGTTCCTCGGCACGGCGGGCACCTCGCAGGTGGTCGCGGAGGCGCTGGGTCTGGCGCTGCCGCACTCCGCGCTGGCGCCGTCCGGGCAGGCGGTGTGGCTGGAGATCGCCCGCCAGTCGGCGCGCGCGGTCAGCGAGCTGGATAGCCGCGGCATCACCACGCGGGATATCCTCTCCGATAAAGCCATCGAAAACGCGATGGTGATCCACGCGGCGTTCGGCGGCTCCACCAATTTACTGCTGCACATTCCGGCCATCGCCCACGCGGCGGGCTGCACGATCCCGGACGTTGAGCACTGGACGCGCATCAACCGTAAAGTGCCGCGTCTGGTGAGCGTGCTGCCCAACGGCCCGGACTATCACCCGACCGTGCGCGCCTTCCTCGCGGGCGGCGTGCCGGAGGTGATGCTCCACCTGCGCGACCTCGGCCTGCTGCATCTGGACGCCATGACCGTGACCGGCCAGACGGTGGGCGAGAACCTTGAATGGTGGCAGGCGTCCGAGCGCCGGGCGCGCTTCCGCCAGTGCCTGCGCGAGCAGGACGGCGTAGAGCCGGATGACGTGATCCTGCCGCCGGAGAAGGCAAAAGCGAAAGGGCTGACCTCGACGGTCTGCTTCCCGACGGGCAACATCGCTCCGGAAGGTTCGGTGATCAAGGCCACGGCGATCGACCCGTCGGTGGTGGGCGAAGATGGCGTATACCACCACACCGGCCGGGTGCGGGTGTTTGTCTCGGAAGCGCAGGCGATCAAGGCGATCAAGCGGGAAGAGATTGTGCAGGGCGATATCATGGTGGTGATCGGCGGCGGGCCGTCCGGCACCGGCATGGAAGAGACCTACCAGCTCACCTCCGCGCTAAAGCATATCTCGTGGGGCAAGACGGTGTCGCTCATCACCGATGCGCGCTTCTCGGGCGTGTCGACGGGCGCCTGCTTCGGCCACGTGTCGCCGGAGGCGCTGGCGGGCGGGCCGATTGGCAAGCTGCGCGATAACGACATCATCGAGATTGCCGTGGATCGTCTGACGTTAACTGGCAGCGTGAACTTCATCGGCACCGCGGACAACCCGCTGACGCCGGAAGAGGGCGCGCGCGAGCTGGCGCGGCGGCAGACGCACCCGGACCTGCACGCCCACGACTTTTTGCCGGACGACACCCGGCTGTGGGCGGCACTGCAGTCGGTGAGCGGCGGCACCTGGAAAGGCTGTATTTATGACACCGATAAAATTATCGAGGTAATTAACGCCGGTAAAAAAGCGCTCGGAATTTAATTATTTTAAGAGATAAAACCGTCTGCGGAATATTTCCCGCAGACGGCTTTGTTGTTTTTGAAATTTATTAATTTAAACAATTAGTTGAGATATATCGTTGGCGTCACAAAAGCAAAATAACGTAATTCGGAAATAAGATATGACCATTGCTGGTTAATTGAATAGCTCATTACACTCCATTAACACGATGTTGTAATTCGGCACACTACATAAGGGTGTAATTCTGATGACGCAATTAACCATGAAAGACAAAATTGGCTACGGGCTGGGAGACACCGCCTGCGGCTTCGTCTGGCAGGCCACGATGTTCCTGCTGGCCTATTTCTACACCGACGTCTTCGGCCTGTCGGCGGGGATTATGGGCACGCTGTTTTTGGTCTCCCGCGTGCTCGACGCCGTCACCGACCCGCTGATGGGGCTGCTGGTAGACCGCACCCGCACGCGGCACGGCCAGTTCCGCCCGTTCCTGCTGTGGGGGGCCATCCCGTTCGGCATCGTCTGCGTGCTGACCTTCTACACGCCGGACTTCTCCGCACAGGGCAAGATCATCTACGCCTGCGTGACCTACATTCTCCTGACCCTGGTCTACACCTTCGTTAACGTGCCGTACTGCGCCATGCCGGGCGTCATCACCGCCGACCCGAAAGAGCGTCACGCCCTGCAGTCCTGGCGCTTCTTCCTGGCGGCGGCGGGCTCGCTCGCTATCAGCGGCATCGCGCTGCCGCTGGTGAGCATCATCGGCAAAGGGGACGAGCAGGTGGGCTACTTCGGCGCCATGTGCGTGCTGGGGCTGAGCGGCGTGGTGCTGCTCTACGTCTGCTTCTTCACGACCAAAGAGCGCTACACCTTTGAGGTGCAGCCGGGCTCGTCGGTGGCGAAAGACCTTAAGCTGCTGCTGGGCAACAGCCAGTGGCGCATCATGTGCGCGTTCAAGATGATGGCGACCTGCTCCAACGTGGTGCGCGGCGGGGCGACGCTCTACTTCGTGAAATACGTGATGGATCACCCGGAGTTGGCGACCCAGTTTTTACTTTACGGCAGCCTCGCCACCATGTTCGGCTCGCTTTGCTCCTCACGCCTGCTGGGCCGCTTCGACCGCGTCACCGCCTTCAAGTGGATCATCGTCGCCTACTCGCTGATCAGCCTGCTGATTTTCGTCACCCCGGCGGAGCACATCGCGCTCATTTTTGCCCTCAACATCCTGTTCCTGTTCGTCTTTAATACCACCACGCCGCTGCAGTGGCTGATGGCTTCTGACGTGGTGGACTACGAGGAGAGCCGCAGCGGTCGCCGCCTCGACGGGCTGGTGTTCTCCACCTACCTGTTCAGCCTGAAGATTGGCCTGGCGATTGGCGGGGCGGTGGTGGGCTGGATCCTGGCGTACGTCAACTATTCCGCCAGCAGCAGCGTGCAGCCGGTTGAGGTGCTCACCACCATCAAAATTCTGTTCTGCGTGGTGCCGGTGGTGCTCTACGCGGGCATGTTCATCATGCTGTCGCTCTACAAGCTCACCGATGCCCGCGTGGAGGCCATCAGCCGGCAGCTGATTAAGCACCGCGCGGCGCAGGGCGAGGCCGTTCCCGACGCCGCGACAGCCGCATCCCATTAACCGGAGGCAATATGGAAATCACTAACCCGATACTCACCGGCTTCAACCCGGACCCGTCCCTGTGCCGCCAGGGCGAGGACTACTACATCGCCACCTCGACCTTCGAGTGGTTCCCGGGCGTGCGCATCTACCACTCCCGTGACCTGAAAAACTGGTCGCTGGTCAGCACCCCGTTGGACCGCGTGTCGATGCTGGACATGAAGGGCAACCCGGACTCCGGCGGCATCTGGGCGCCGTGCCTGAGCTACGCCGACGGTAAATTCTGGCTGCTCTACACCGACGTGAAGATTGTCGACTCGCCGTGGAAAAACGGCCGCAACTTCCTCGTCACCGCGCCCTCCATCGAGGGGCCATGGAGCGAGCCAATCCCGATGGGCAACGGCGGGTTTGACCCGTCCCTGTTCCACGACGACGATGGCCGCAAATACTATATCTACCGCCCGTGGGGGCCGCGCCACCACAGCAACCCGCACAACACCATCGTGTTACAGGCGTTTGACCCGCAGACCGGCACGCTCTCGCCCGAGCGCAAAACGCTGTTTACCGGCACGCCGCTCTGCTACACCGAAGGCGCGCACCTGTATCGCCACGCGGGATGGTACTACCTGATGGCCGCCGAGGGCGGCACCAGCTACGAGCACGCCGTCGTGGTGCTGCGTTCCAAAAATATCGACGGGCCGTACGAGCTGCACCCGGACGTAACGATGATGACCAGCTGGCACCTGCCGGAGAACCCGCTGCAGAAGAGCGGCCACGGCTCGCTGCTGCAGACGCATACGGGTGAATGGTACATGGCCTACCTCACCAGCCGCCCGCTGCGCCTGCCCGGCGTGCCGCTGCTGGCCTCCGGCGGACGCGGCTACTGCCCGCTGGGGCGCGAGACCGGCATCGCCCGCATTGAATGGCGCGACGGCTGGCCGTACGTGGAAGGCGGCAAGCACGCGCAGCTGACCGTGAAAGGCCCGCAAGTAGCCGAGCAGCCTGCAGCCGTTCCGGGCAACTGGCGGGACGATTTCGACGCCAGTTCGCTTGACCCGGAGCTGCAGACCCTGCGCATTCCGTTCGACGACACCCTCGGCTCGCTCACCGCGCGCCCGGGCTTCTTACGGCTCTATGGCAACGACTCGCTCAATTCGACCTTCACCCAATCGACCGTGGCGCGCCGCTGGCAGCACTTCGCCTTCCGGGCAGAAACGCGGATGGAGTTCTCGCCGGTGCACTTCCAGCAGAGCGCGGGGCTGACCTGCTACTACAACAGCAAAAACTGGAGCTACTGCTTTGTGGACTACGAGGAGGGACAGGGTAGAACCATCAAAGTTATCCAGCTCGACCACAACGTGCCGTCGTGGCCGCTGCACGAGCAGCCCATTCCGGTGCCGGAACATGCGGAGAGCGTCTGGCTGCGGGTGGACGTGGATACGCTGGTCTACCGCTACAGCTACTCGTTTGATGGCGAGACGTGGCACACCGTGCCGGTGACGTATGAGGCGTGGAAGCTGTCGGACGACTACATCGGCGGGCGCGGCTTCTTCACCGGCGCGTTTGTGGGCCTGCACTGCGAGGACATCAGCGGCGACGGCTGCTACGCGGACTTCGACTACTTCACCTACGAGCCGGTCTAACGGCTCAGGCCGGGTAGCCCAGCGCGCGCGAGAGCGCGAGCCCGGCCTGCTGAAGCTGCTCGCGGAAATTAGCCAGCTCCGCGTCGTCCACGCGGGAGGTCAGCGTCGACAGGCTCAGGGCGGCGATGACGCGGGACTCGTGGTTCCACACCGGCACCGCCACGCAGCGCACGCCCTGCTCGTTCTCTTCGCTGTCCAGGGCGTAGCCTTGCTCGCGGGTCTGCGCCAGGGCGCTCATTAAGGCTTCGCGAGACGCGAGGGTGGCGGGCGTAAAGGTAGTGTACTGATAGCCCTCCAGCAGGGCGTTCAGCTCGGCCTCGCCCAGCCAGGCAATCAACACCTTGCCGATGGCGGTGGCGTGCACCGGCAGGCGGCGGCCGATGCGTGAATAGGCGATGGCGGCCAGCTTGCCTTCAATCTTCTCGATATAGACCCCTTCACGCCCGTCCAGGATCCCCAGATGGGTGGTCTGCCCGGTCCGCCGGGACAGCTCCGTCAGCCAGCCTTTTGCCTTCTGCCGAATATCGATGGAGCCCACGACAAAATGGCCGCGCTCGACCAGCTTCATGCCGAGGCGATACTTGCCGTTCTCCGGGTTCTGATCGATATAGCCGTGAAGCTGCAGGGTTTTTAGCAGCGAGTGGAGGGTACTCTTGCTCAGCCCCATCAGTTTGCTGATGTCGGTGATCTTAAGCTCGGTGGCCTGCTCGTTGAACAGGTCGAGGATCTGCAACGCACGTTCAACAGACTGAATAATCGGCATAATGCTGGCATGTCCACGCTGGAATTAAGGCGAAAACGTACCTTTTTCGGGATGAAAAATCAATGAAATGGAGCCGGTGTTCTCCCTCTCCCTGTGGGAGAGGGCCGGGGTGAGGGCACCAACGCGCAGCGGACCCAATCACTCCCCAAGCGTTGCCATCATCACCGCCTTAATCGTATGCATCCGGTTTTCCGCCTGGTCGAACACGATGCTCGCCGCCGACTCAAACACCTCGTCCGTCACCTCCATCCCGCCGTGCAGATCGAACTCCTTCGCCATCTGCTTGCCGAGCGTAGTCTGGTCGTCATGGAACGCCGGCAGACAGTGCAGGAACTTCACGTTCGGGTTGTCGGTCAGCGCCATCATCTGCGCGTTCACCTGATACCCGCGCAGCAGCGCAATCCGCTCTGCCCACTTCTCTTTGGCCTCGCCCATCGACACCCACACGTCGGTATAGATAAAGTCCGCGCCCTTAACGCCTGCCGCCACGTCTTCCGTCAGAGTAATTTTCCCGCCGTGCTTCTCCGCCAGCGCGCTGCACTCCGCCACCAGGCTCTCTTCCGGCCAGCAGGCTTTCGGGGCCAACAGGCGCAGATCCAGCCCGGTCAGCGCCGCCGCTTCCAGCATCGAGTTGCCCATGTTGTTGCGCGCATCGCCCGCGTAGACCAGCGTCATCTCGTTAAACGCCTTGCCCGGCAGGTGCTCCTGCATGGTCATCAGGTCCGCCAGCAGCTGGGTCGGGTGGAACTCGTTGGTCAGCCCGTTCCACACCGGCACGCCCGCATACTGCGCCAGCGTTTCGACCACTTCCTGGCCGTGACCGCGATACTGAATGCCGTCATACATCCGCCCGAGAACCCGCGCGGTGTCCTTAATTGACTCTTTATGCCCAATCTGGCTGCCGCTCGGCCCTAAATAGGTAACGCGCGCGCCCTGGTCAAATGCGGCAACTTCGAAAGAGCAACGGGTACGAGTCGAGTCTTTTTCGAAGATGAGCGCGATGTTTTTACCGGTAAGCTTCTGTACTTCCTTGCCATTTTTTTTATCGGCTTTGAGCTGTGCGGCAAGGGTCAGCAGAGAAGTGAACTGTGCAGGGGTAAAGTCGAGCAGTTTCAGAAAGTGTTTTTTGTATAAATCGGACATTTTATCCTCGCATGGCGAACGCCACTTATTGAATTAAAATTCACTTTATATGTGTAATTATTCATTTGCAACCCCATTTCACAATTCTTTCTTACAAAGGTGGAGGCAAACCCGTCCGTGTGTGAAAATAATCGTATCTGCCTCCGATTCTCTGCAGAAGCAGAAAGACATTGGATCGAATTCTACAACCAGGTCGAGTCAGAAATGAGAATGATTGGCCTTCTTTATGATTTTAAGGATTATGCTTCTAAAATGGCGGAGAACATGGCGAGGCTTGCTGCCTTACTTCATTACTTCAGCGGTGATGGAGGCGATATATCTGTTACCGGGTAATGACTCCAACTTATTGATAGTGTTTTATGTTCAGATAATGCCCGATGACTTTGTCATGCTGCTCCACCGATTTTGAGAACGACAGCGACTTCCGTCCCAGCCGTGCCAGGTGCTGCCTCAGATTCAGGTTATGCCGCTCAATTCGCTGCGTATATCGCTTGCTGATTACGTGCAGCTTTCCCTTCAGGCGGGATTCATACAGCGGCCAGCCATCCGTCATCCATATCACCACGTCAAAGGGTGACAGCAGGCTCATAAGACGCCCCAGCGTCGCCATAGTGCGTTCACCGAATACGTGCGCAACAACCGTCTTCCGGAGCCTGTCATACGCGTAAAACAGCCAGCGCTGGCGCGATTTAGCCCCGACGTATCCCCACTGTTCGTCCATTTCCGCGCAGACGATGACGTCACTGCCCGGCTGTATGCGCGAGGTTACCGACTGCGGCCTGAGTTTTTTAAATGGCGGAAAATCGTGTTGAGGCCAACGCCCATAATGCGGGCGGTTGCCCGGCATCCAACGCCATTCATGGCCATATCAATGATTTTCTGGTGCGTACCGGGTTGAGAAGCGGTGTAAGTGAACTGCAGTTGCCATGTTTTACGGCAGTGAGAGCAGAGATAGCGCTGATGTCCGGCAGTGCTTTTGCCGTTACGCACCACCCCGTCAGTAGCTGAACAGGAGGGACAGCTGATAGAAACAGAAGCCACTGGAGCACCTCAAAAACACCATCATACACTAAATCAGTAAGTTGGCAGCATCACCGAATTTTCAGCCCGGATGTTTCACGTACCTATGTCGAATATCTGGCCGATAAGGTTGCGGATCGAGAAGAGGATGCAGAGGAATATCTGGAAGCAATCATGGAGGCTCGTGTTACCGTTGCTGGCATGGGGCTGGTGATGGAGGTGCAGGATTACTTCGATGGCGAGGCCGATAGACTGGCGAAGGCGTGGCTGGCCGAGTACACACCGCAAATCAAGTCGTTGAAAGATGAGCGTAAAGAGGCCTATCGTCAAATCGTCGAAATGAGTACCGAACCGCAGGATGTGGATCTGGTCAGGCCGGCGAACAAGTTTGAAATGACCAGGGTGCGTGAAGGTGAAAAGGAAGCTGACCTTCCAGTCTGGAAACACCATTTGTTGTGTGACGAAAGCGGGAACTATCCGGCTCTGTTGAACCATTGGGAAACCAAGGTTTTTGAGATCGAAACCAAACGTGAAGGATTTGCTTTCTGGTATCGTAATCCACAGTACACAGGGCAGTCGTCACTGGGAATCGCTTATGTTGAAGCTGAACAGTACAAGATTGTTCGTCCCGATTTCCTGTTCTTTGCCGAACAGGATGGCAAAATGGTTGTGGACCTGGTAGATCCACATAGCCTACATCTGGCTGATGCTTTGCCCAAACTGGAAGGACTTGCGCTATATGCCGAACATCATTCTGATGCTTACAGGCGAATCGAATCTGTCGCCGAAGTAAAGGGTAAATTACGAGTGTTAGATTTGAAACGGCAGGATGTGCAGGATGCTGTTGCTACCGCTGAAAATGCAGAAACGTTATTTAGTAGCGGACTTGCTGATGACTATCAGTAATCTATAGAAAATTGCGTAACGAAACTGCATTTTAGTAATTTTTTGAAACAATACAAATAAGGCCTTCTCACTGAGAAGGCCATTACCGACTTACAGTTCGATTTGGCTACAGCCGAAGTTACGGTCTCCTTCACCAAACACTTTGCTTTCAACTTTGGTCAGGTAGTCCAGTCGGGTTAACAGCGCCTGGTAGTTCTGCTGGAAGTCAGTACTATTGGTGTCTAGCACATACTTACAGTTTTCAGGAAAATGGACCAGACCAGGGTGATCGTCTCTCTCCAGTCTCAGGGCGCTGTACCAGGCTCCTGTGATCATCCCTCTAAGGTTATCGTCCTGATCGTAATCCCCGAGGTGGTAGTAAGCGTCTTTGTTGAACAACAGGCAAATGTGATAGTGGCATTTACCTGATTCAGAATACTCTTTCGCCCATATAATAAATAAAGGGCAACGGTAAATGCGTTTATCCTCACGCACCTTACGGGTACGGTCAGCCTCCAGCTTAGCTCTGAGGGATTCACGCATCCGGGATATCACCCCAGGTTCCAGGTTAGGGAAGCAACAGATATTGTCACCGTTATCAACTATTTTGGGATAGTGGAGATCGACACGTACAGCAATTAACCTAGGATACCGGTTAGTCAAATAACATAATAATTTATTAATCTTACTCTGATATTCGAGGATATGTACTCCATGAGTACCTTGATATGTTTTCATAATATATACCTGTATTTGGTCCTACGGTCTATAGCAGACCGTACAGGGATGCCATACAGGCAGGGCTATTCCTGGTCACTGTTGTCGGTATATACTGGTATCAGATTTTAGTACGGACATACTGATCTGATTACTACTCTTACTGGTGAATACAGGTAGTAAGAGTACACAATGCCATTATATAATACCTATCCAACATCTAAATTTGAGACGAAGGTAGCCCCAGCCTGTGATGGCTGTTAAAAAGTTACTCTGCAATTAGCTTCTGGAATTAACCGATGATTCCGTTATTCCAGTGCCGCTTCACAGTCGATAAACTGATACTCAATTTCTTTGCAATCTCAGCCTGAGTAAATCCACCTTTCTTAAGTATTGTGATATCACGTCGGTATTTGCTTCCCTCCTTTCGTCCTAATTTTTTCTTAACATGTCGATATCGGCTTTTAGTTGATTTCAGATTGTGAATGTCAATCGTATCCTGACGAGCAATCAAAAAAGACAAGCAACTTTCAGCAGAAGGCTCTATCCTTGAAGCTGGATGGTAGCTGTAGATAAACATTTCTTTTTGAAGGCAAAAAAATAAAATATTCTGTAAGTCCTCCACAGTTCTGCCAAGACAGCTTAGATCTGGAATGACAAGCGTGTCCTGCCGGTTCATTTCATGATGAATCAATTGTCTGAGTAAACGTTGCTCTGAAACAACCTCTTTAATATCTACCTGCTCGATCACAACATGTTCAGGTAGAATATTAAATTTTTGGCATATCTCAGCAAGTGAGTGATGATCTGTAATGCTTTCTTGCTGTTCGCTACTGCATATGGTGTAAAAAAATGAACGCATCTGATGCACTCCGGTGTCATAAATTATTTTTTGATACCTGAATAATGTCATTTTGCATAAAAAACAACCAAAAATAGAGAGTGATTGCCAGCGATACTTTAACTGGTAAAGTAGTATTTTACCTCTCATAATTGTTTGTCCTTCTTTGTTACCTCTTAGGTTCTGCTCTCTTGTGAGTATGGGTTTATAATGATGTCATCCGGTACATTAACACGGTTGGAAACATCTGTTTTGCGGAGCACTGGCAGCATAACCACCATTTCATTGACATGGTAAATATCAATCCAACAAACAACCGGATAAGGCATAACAATCCCCTTTCTTCTAAGAACTTCATTTATCCCGAATATAATCAATTGGGATGTTGACAAGAGTAGAGCCTGCCCGGCATCAAAGTAATAACCCTCAAAGGTTGTTCTATGAATAAGAATAATGTTTGAATATCCTGAGACACTTTGATGCTTTACATCAAAATGTCTTTGATTGTAAATGTAAATGGCTTTTTCCATATCGTAATTTTCCCTTAGCGAGGATAGCCTTTCACGTATAACTGTTTTTTCATCTTTCCCCATGAATTCATCATTAGCGTTCAGTTGAAAGTAATCTGCAATGGGGATTTTTAATGGACTCATGATGTTCGTTTTCCAGATTAACGAACAGTACTCTTCCAGAGTTACTTCTGTTTTACCTCGGCTTCGATTGATGCTTTCTTTTATAGAGAACTTTAACAGGTCATTTTTTATTTCATTTATTGACCAGTTATGACGATTGCATTTTTCTAATATAGGGATAGCCAAATCCACAACTTCCGCTATTACGGAAGAGTGAGATTTATTTGTTAGTCTGGCATAATGATCAATTACTCCTAATGAAGATTGATTTTTGAACGTGACTGAGTGTTTTTTTATGGGAGTAGTCTGTACTACCTGTGACTCATTGTTTTTGCCTTGACAAGGTTTTTTTCCTGGTAGAACGCTGCTCATCTCAAAATTAGTAACACTATTAGACATTTTTAAGGAAACCTCTTTGTTATCTCAATATAAAACTACTATCTGAAATTTCTCAGTGTTGCCCCATTTTTCTCGGGGCAACATCGCTATAAATCAATAAAATTAAATCTGTAATTTATTACAGACTTTCTCGTACAGAAAATGTATCTATAAAATCGAGGACATCTTTACGTAACCAGTAATGGCGGCCATTGATTTGTTTTGGGCGAGGTAGCCCCTCAGGCAATTTGTCCTGACAAAGCCATTTACGAATGGTTTGAGATTTGTAGCTAATGATTTTAGCTAACTCAGCTGTTGAAATGAGCTGTGATTGAGATGTATCCGGGAGTTTGAATGCGCTCATTTTGCCACCTCAGTGATTGAGATATTGGCAAAGAAAGCTTTAAGCATTATTGAATTAGTAGGGGTAGTAATGAAGGCAGAAGGAAACGTTTCGGGCTCGGGGTCGGGGTCACTACCATCACCTGAATCTGATGATAAGGCACTTTTAGCTGATTTAGCCGTACTGTGATGCGATCTGGATGCCTGATTTTTACATGACATCAGACGCGCGAGAAAGTTAGTAGCATTTTGCATTCTTTGTTTAAGATGTAAAATTTTCAGTTTGGCGCATGCGACAGACTTGCGAAGAGCTGAGTATGTTCCTTTGAGATACTCGACAACCTCTTCCATGGACGCAGGATCGTTAAAGGATTGAGTTGTTTTACTTGAATTAATACACCAGCGAGCTCTGATAGCTGCCAGAGTGGGTTCTATGGATACAGTTGCTGGGGTTGCCATTGGCTTATCTCCTGTGTAGTTGCTGTATCATTGACTAAACTGTGTATTACGATACATGAAAATCTATCTTGATCAATAGTTGATGATATTTTGTAATATGTTGATTTTTAATGGAATCAACGCATATCAACGTTGTTTTTTATGGTAATACCTGCTTCATTTAAGATCCATGTCTCAATTTTCTCGTGCCATTTTCGTAACAGATCTAACGGACGACGGCGATAGTGTTTTTCGGCAAGAGCGCTGGGTTTGTGTCCCATAATTTGAGCAACAATACCAGTGGGAACTTCAACCCACTCGGCCAAAGTACCAAAACTACGACGTAAACCGTGAAGGCTGATATGTGGTAACTCAGCCAGCACTAATGCTCTGTTGTGCGCTGAACGCGGCTCAATAATTTTGCCACTTTTACTGTTACTTCTGAAAACCCAACCCTCCTTATTTACGTCAGAATTTGGGGATTGCGCTAGTACATTTAACAATTCAGAAACATAAGGAGTGAGAGGGATGATACGTTCACCTTCGATCTTGTCTTTAATTCGCATGCTTGACCATTTGAAATCTACGTCTGACCAGCGAAGCGACGCAATTTCTTCACGCCGAGCACCAGTGAGCAAAAGTACTTGGAGATAGGCCGATGCAATAGGATTATTGAGGCTACGCACGGCACTAAACCAGCTTTTTAGTTGTTCCTTTTGCAGGCAATCATCAGCTTTACTCGCTGACACGGGAACCATTTTTCTTACGTTGTAATCTTGTGCCAGATCGCCAGGAATGATCCCTTGATATTTTTTCTGATAATTACTCCATTTGATGAAAGCACGTAGTAGGCGATAAGCGTGAGCAGTGACGGTAGGTCTATTTTGCCTTTCTGTACTCAGCCACGCTGCTATGTAATCTGGGGTTAGCTCCGATAACGGCAGGTTGAGCAAACTAGCCAATGGTCCAGCCGAAGTCGGGCCTTGGCCTCTTTTTTTACTTTCGCCTCCACGACTGGACAAGTTAATGTGATCGGCAATGTATCGAGTAGAATATGGGCGTTTAGTTTTTGCACTGATACCGGTTCTCAATTCTTGAAGATAGTCTTCCCAGGCGACGGAGAAAGTCACTTTTGTTTTACGTGATTCTGCCTGCAGGGATTCTGCTTCTGCGATTTTTACAGCCTTAGCAATTCGTGGATCTATCCCTGTATCGATCAATGTTTGTAACCGTCTTGCCTCGGCTCTCGCATCATCAATCTTCCAGTCGTTAATGTTGCCAATAGTCATGCGAAGGGTTTTCCCCGCATATACGCTTTGGAATACAAAGGCTTTTGCTCCGCTAGTTGCTCGGCATGCCAGGGTTGTTACATCTGCATCCCAAAGAAAAGTTTGTTTTTTCCCTTCCGGTAAGGTGAATCTGCGAAGTCTTTCGAAGGTAAATTTTTGTCTTGAAAGCGCCATTTTTCGGCTCCAGTTGAGAATTGCTGTCTTACAATAATGTAACTGCTGGTGTAAGTAAATGGAGGGAATAAACATCAACTTTTGTTAATTTCAATCAACGGGTTTATTGCTATAACTTGGTGTTTTATAATATAAAGTATGTTGTTTTGATTGATTGCTCAAGTAGTTAAAAATGCATTAACATCGCATTCGTAATGCGAAGGTCGTAGGTTCGACTCCTATTATCGGCACCATTAAAATCAAAGAGTTACCCCATATTTAAATACACCACGTTTCCTCCTGTGCCGTATTTGTGCCATTGTAACCTTGGCAATTCATCAAAATACTGTTCTGACATCAGGCAGTGCAGGTGCAGACATTTAAGCCAATTGCTGCCGCCATTCTTTGACGTAGTCAATCAGGGCGCGGAGCTTTGGTGCAATATTGCGACGCTGTGGGAAATACAGATAGAAGCCCGGAAATTGTGGAAGAAAGTCATCAAGCAGCGATACAAGCTTACCGCTTTCAATATATGGCCTGAAAGTTTCCTGAGTGGCAATTGTTATTCCTCCGCCGGCAAGAGCCAGCCTCAACATCAGACGCAGATCATTAGTCGTAATCTGCGGTTCAATCGCAAGGTCGAAAGTTCTCCCGTTTTCTTCAAATGGCCAGCGATAAGGCGCAACCTCCGGGGACTGACGCCAGCCGATACACTTATGGGTATTTCCCCCGGAGGCGAGAAAGCACTCTCCACGCCCGGCCGCAAGGATCAGGACGACGGGGGCAGGCATGAATCCTCCTCCTGATGGAGACGTACAGAGGCGACTTCTGCCAGCACGGAGAGTGCCAGAGTATGCGCATCCCGGGCTTTGGGGAATATCCCGACGGGTGCCCGGATTTGCGTTGTTTCCTCCCTGGACCATCCCAGCTCGTGGAGCTTTTGCAGACGTAACGTGTGGGTTCGATAGCTGCCCAATGCGCCGAGATAAAAGGGTTTTGCTTCTCGCGCGGCCTGCAACACTGGCAGCTCCCGGTTGAGATCATGGCACAGCAAAATGACCGCCGTATCGGTATCGATCTGAGCGCTGGCTGAGGCCGGAAAAAGATCGAAGATATGGCTGTCATAGCCTGTGGCTGCTGCAAGACTCGCGGTTGCCTGCGCCTCAAGAGAACGTCCGTAAATCATCAGCCTGACGCATGGCCTGAACCCCACCTCAAAGCCATTGAGATTCCAGCCCGTCCGGGTTTGCGTGGGCAGGCACACCAGCGATTGTGCTTGCGGATCGTAGCGCAGCCCCACCGGTTTTCTCTGTTCCAGGCGGTTCAGCACGGCGAGCAGAGGCTGTGCCGAGCGTAGTTTATGGAGCGTCAGCGTGATCCCACCGCCGCAGGGCAGAACGATGTCAAACCACGGCGAACCTTCGCCATAGCGAATTTCGCGATCGCGGCCTGAGCCCATCATCTCCAGCGCTTCAAAAGCGGCAGCGGCCTCCACGCAGCCGCCAGAGACAAAACCGCAGTAACGACCATCTTCGCGCACCACCATCTGCGCCCCGAGCGGGCGCGCCGCGCCGCCGCGTATCTCCACCAGCGTCACCAGCACCGCTCCTTTACCGGACATTAGCGCCTCTACGGCGAAGCGCAGAATGGTCCGGTGGTCATCGGTGAGAAACGCCTGCTCTGGCTTATGCCAGTGTTCGTCTTTGTCAAAAAGCGGGTATGACATTGTTCCTCCTTAAACCACATCCGGCAGCTTATCGAGCAGCTTATCCAGAGTGATGGGATAATCCCGTACCCGAATACCGGTGGCGTTATACACCGCGTTGGCGATAGCCGCGCTCACGCCGCACAGGCCCAGCTCACCGACACCTTTGGCCTTCATCGGGGAGGATATGGGGTCGGTATCATCCAGGAAAATCACCTCCTGTTTTGGGATATCCGCATGAACCGGCACCTCATACCCCGCCATATCGTGATTAACGAAGTAGCCCAAACGGTCATCCACCGCCAGCTCCTCCATCAGTGCCGCGCCCATGCCCATAGTCATTGCGCCAATGACCTGGCTGCGCGCAGTTTTCGGATTCAGGATGCGTCCTGCAGCACACACAGCGAGCATACGCCGGACCCGAACTTCTCCCGTCGCGCTATGCACGCCGACCTCCACAAAATGCCCGGCAAAGGTCGACTGCTGGTACTCTTTGCTCAGTGTTCCGAATTCAATGCTCTCTTCCGCTGTCAGTCTGCCGCCTGCGGTGGCTTCATGTAGCGTGGCGCTTCGGGTACCGTTGGTAATCTTGCCGTCGGCAAACTGCGACTGCTCAGGATCAAACCCGACTGCCGAGGCAATCATTTCGCGAAGCTTCATACAGGCGGCGTAAACGCCGGAGGTGGAGGTATTCGCGCCCCATTGTCCACCAGAACCCGCAGAAACCGGGAAACTGGAATCGCCGAGGTGAACCGCAACCTGCTCCAGCGGTACGCCAAGCATTTCCGCTGCCGTCTGGGCCAGAATGGTGTAGCTGCCGGTGCCAATGTCGGTCATGTCCGTTTCTACGGTAACGGTGCCGTTTTGTTCGAGGTGAACCCGAGCACCCGATTTTTCCAGCAGATTATTGCGAAAGCCCGCCGCAACACCGTGGCCGACTAGCCACTCCCCGTCGCGCACCTGTCCGGGTGTGGCGTTGCGCTGCTTCCAGCCAAATTTATCCGCTCCGGTGCGCAAGCACTCGATAAGCTGACGGCGAGAGAAGCAGCGCGTCGGGTCGGCGGGGTCAACCTGAGTGTCATTCAGGATGCGAAACTCGACGGGATCGATGCCCGCTTTTTCCGCCAGTTCGTCGATCGCGATTTCGAGCGCCATCAGACCGGGGGCTTCGCCGGGCGCACGCATGGCGTTCCCTTCCGGCAAATCAAGCGTGGCGAGCCGCAGGCCGGTATGACGATTCGCCCCGGCGTAGAGTAATTCGCTTTGCTGTACCGCCGTTTCCGGCGTGCCGCCGGGCAGGTTTCCAGACCAGCTTTCATGTGAGATAGCGGTGATTTTCCCGCTCTGGTCGGCACCGATACGCAAGTGCTGAAGGGTGGCGGGGCGGTGCGTGGTGTTATTGGGAATAGAGGGGCGGGGGAGCATCACTTTAACCGGACGTTTCACCGCTCGGGCGGCGAGGGCCGCCAGCAGCGCATCGCTTCTCAGGAACAGCTTGCCGCCAAACCCTCCGCCGATATACGGGGAGATAATACGCACATTCTCCACGGGAACTTTCAGCGTTTTTGCCAGATCGGTGCGGCACCAGTCAATCATCTGATTTGAGGTCCAGAGGGTAAGCTTATTTCCATCCCAGACGGCCATCGAGGCATGCGGCTCCATCGCCATATGGCTCTGGTCCGGGGTCGTGTAGGTAGCATCAATCTTCACCGCAGCGGAGGTGAAAGCCCCGTCAAAGTCACCGACGTTTTTGTCGGGCGTGTCTTCCGGCGGCTGATTGACGGCCTGTTTTTCGTCCGCCAGGGAGTAAGCTCCTTTATTACGGCGATAGTGTGCCTGCACCAGCGAGGCCGCCGCTCGCGCCTGTTCGAAGGTCTCGGCCACTACCAGCGCAATGGCCTGATGATAGTGCTCAATAGTGGGGCCGCCTAACAGCCTGGCGGTGTTTTTGTCGCCTTTGCCGAGTGCCCCGGCGTTACTGGCGGTAATGACAGCCAGTACGCCCGGCGCTTTTTGCGCGGCGTCCGTATCAAGGGCGGTGAGGCGTCCTTTGGCAATGGCGGAACCGACGATATAGCCATAGGCGGCGTTGGGGGCTTCTTCATGCCATTCGTAGGCGTAGCGTGCCGTGCCGGTAGTTTTCAGCGGTCCGTCGATGCGGTCATGGGGACGACCGACAACCTTCAGCTGATCGATCGGGTTTTCCCCTGCGGGTTTATCAAATTTCATGCCTGTGCCCTCGCTTCAGCCAGTACGGAGGCAAGCGTTCGCTTCGCCAACAGGAGTTTAAAGGTGTTTTCAGCGGTGGGATGGGCGCTGGCGAACAGCGTGTCATATACGGCCTGCGCCCCCTGGGATAGCTGAGCATCCGCAGCCTCAATGCGCCAGGGCTTATGTGCTACTCCGCCCAGCGCGACGCGCCCGCTGCCGTCAGGCTGAATAATCGCCGCGACCGATACCAGGGCAAAGGCGTAGGAGGCGCGATCGCGCACCTTACGGTAGATATGTTTTCCGCCGAGCGGTGGAGGTAACGTCACCGCAACGATAAGCTCACCGGGAAGCAGGGCGGTTTCAATGTGCGGCGTTTTTCCCGGAGGGTGATAAAAATCAGCCAGTGTGATACTGCGAGTCTTTCCCTCCGGCGTGATGGTTTCCACCACCGCATCCAGCAACCGCATTGCGACCGCCATATCGCTCGGATGGGTGGCAATGCAGGCTTCGCTTACGCCTACCACCGCGTGCTGACGGCTAAAGCCTTCAAGCGCCGCGCAGCCGCTCCCGGGCAGGCGCTTATTGCAGGGCTGATTGGTGTCGTAAAAATAGGGGCAGCGCGTGCGCTGGAGCAGATTACCTGCGGTGGTTGCCTGATTACGTAACTGACCAGACGCGCCAGCGAGCAGGGCGCGGGAGAGTACCGCGTAATCACGACGCACGCGCTCGTGAGCCGCCAGGTCGGTGTTCCGTACCAGTGCGCCGATGCGCAGCCCACCCGCGTCGGTCACTTCAATCTTATCGAGCCCGAGGCCGTTCACATCGATAAGGTGGGTGGGCGTTTCAATTTCCAGCTTCATCAGGTCCAGCAGATTGGTCCCGCCCGCGATAAATTTTGCGCCGGGTACGCGCTGAGCGCTAAGTGCCGCCTCGGCTGGGGTATTCACTCGTTCATAGGTAAACGCCTTCATGATTTTATCTCCCCCGCAGCATCTTCAATGGCGGCAAGGATGTTAGCGTATGCACCACAGCGACAGATGTTGCCGCTCATACGTTCACGGATCTCATCGGCAGTTGTTTCTGGAGCGGAAACCAAATCGACCGTGACGTGACTGGGAATGCCGTCCTGAATCTCTTTTAGCACCGCTACTGATGAGCAAATTTGCCCGGAGGTGCAGTAGCCGCACTGGAAGCCATCATGCTTGATAAAGGCCGCCTGCATGGGGTGAAGATTATCTGGCGAACCCAGGCCTTCAATGGTGGTGATCTCGGCCCCCTGATGCATGACTGCAAGCGTCAGGCAGGCATTAAGCCTGCGACCATTGACCAGCACGGTACAGGCTCCGCACTGTCCGTGATCGCAACCTTTCTTGGTACCGATCAAATGCAGATTTTCACGCAAAGTGTCCAGTAGCGTGGTTCGGGTATCCACCTCAAGCTGCTCGGTTTTGCCGTTCACCTTCAGTGTCAGGGGCATTATCTCTGGCGCGGGTGTAGCTGCCGGAACGCTTGCCGCCAGCGTAGAATGAGGATAAACCACGGCGGTCGCCGCTGTTGCGGCGCTCACTTTAATCAGATCGCGACGGGTCAAACTTAAATCGTGCGGCTCGTGCTTCCCAACCCGATTATCTTCGGGGTATTCGCCTTGGTTGCTCATACCAGGCCTCCGGTATTCTAAAGGGGAAAATAAGAGTGCGTTGCGAGAGTGCTGATGCTTTTTTAAACGTTAAGCATAGTCGGCGACAGCAGGAGGATTATTCTTAAAACGCGAATGCAGCTATGAGCCCGGCTAATAAATTCATGTTCGCCGGGATGTTGATGATGATGGGAGCTGGTTTATTGCTTTAGTTGTACGATGCAAAAACCAATAAGGAAACCTGTGATTTTCAGCTCTACATCACCCTGCAAATCTCTGTCACTTCTAATATAAAAATAGGGAGAAATGATGGAGCTTATATTCATTGGCGATTAGGAAACTATCTTGTTATACAAAACAATACAGTTCTTTACATTTGCCTTGTTTTATGAATACTCCTGAAGAGGTGTATAACATAATGGTACAAGCAGGGTAGATATGAATATATTTGAACAAACTCCACCGAACCGCAGACGTTATGGTCTTGCTGCATTCATTGGGCTGATTGCTGGCGTTGTTTCCGCATTCGTGAAGTGGGGGGCTGAAGTTCCATTGCCGCCACGTAGCCCGGTGGATATGTTTAATGCAGCGTGTGGCCCGGAATCATTAATCAGGGCTGCAGGCCAAATTGATTGCTCGCGTAATTTTCTCAATCCACCGTATATTTTTCTTCGAGACTGGTTGGGGCTGACAGATCCCAATGCGGCTGTTTATACCTTTGCCGGGCATGTCTTTAACTGGGTTGGTGTTACGCACATTATCTTTTCGATAGTGTTTGCTGTCGGTTATTGTGTGGTCGCTGAAGTATTTCCAAAAATTAAACTCTGGCAGGGCTTACTGGCAGGTGCTTTAGCCCAACTTTTTGTTCATATGATTTCATTCCCTCTCATGGGACTGACGCCACCTCTGTTTGATCTCCCGTGGTATGAGAATGTTTCTGAAATTTTTGGACATTTAGTCTGGTTCTGGTCTATTGAAATTATTCGCAGAGATTTACGAAACAGAATTACTCATGAGCCAGACCCTGAGATCCCTTTAGGCTCAAACAGATAATGCATTGAATGATAAAAATGGCGCAAATACAGCGCCATTTTTATAGGTTAAAAACATTGCTTTTTATATTCTGATGCAGATAGTCAGTGAGTATATCGCGCTACTTCAGGATGATGTAGATCCGAAGAACGCTACAGAAGAGAGGCATTGTTGCTGGCAAATAGAAGAAGTATCGGGTTTTGTTACCCCTGAAAAACGAAGCCCCGCTATTATCGCTGGCGGGGCAGTGCAATTAATTATTGTATGTTTATAACGGTGTCAGCCCGTATTTAGCCCTTGCACGATTGCAAGCCTCATTGACGACTCCGTTCTCACCAGACATGGCGAATTCTCTGCATGTGGACGATCGATTTTTATATATCGTGCAGCAGGCATTTTTGCCCGGGGTTCCTGCAAGGGCAATACATCGGGGGTTTTTCTGATTGGTACCGCTCATGCATCGGTGAAAAGGGGATATTTGTTCAGTGAGCCTGGCGGGAATAGTACCGCCAGCATCGTCGGCTTCGGCCCAGTAAAAAGAGACGCGGAAAAATGCACAACAGGCACCACACGTCATGCATGGATTCAGATTGCTCATAATTCACCAGTACAGCTAAAAATCGTAAAGAGAACAGCGGTACATCGTATGTAAGAACGTACCGCGGTTGGCTGGGGAACTTTCGATAGTGTGAGTATTGAATGATTTCCAGCCGTTACCGATTTTACGTACTAATTCGTGATTAAACCACTCGTTAGCAGGCTGCCTGATACCTTTCCGTGTCTCCTGAACACTATGGTGTGCATATGAGAAAGCCCATCGTTACAGGTGATATTGACGATCGCTTCCACATCATTTAAACGATTTTTGGGGCTCTGAGGTGGAATTCTTCCCTCGACCGATGGATAAGTCTTAGTCCGCCGAAGGGGGCTTAGCCGGACAGGAATCGCTAATCTTAATGAATTTGTCGTTATAGACCAGATAGTGATTCCCCGGCTGACGTAACTCAGGCTGATGAACCACGTCTCCCGGACGTAGATACCAGGCATCGCCTTCCTCTTCGGTCGAATCACATCCTGGCTTAATCAGTAGCTTAAACCATGTGTTGCCAGTGTTACTTACCGTTCCTGTCACCTTGTCGAAGGACCATTTAAACTGAACCTGACGTGGTCGTACTACCAGAATGGTATCCATCACCACCACCGGCTCCGTGCTGACCACGCCGCCGGTTGGGCTGCGTCTTGTATGGTTACGAGTGGGGACCTCGCGAAATGAGACCCGGTAGTAGCGCTCGCGGTTATCCCGTGGACCATGATAGTAAAATTTAAAATACTCGCTCTCACCAGCCTGCAACGCCAGCTGGCGGGGGGCGAAAAGCAGTTCACCATCCACCGGTCGGGTGCGCAATTCACTGCTGCCCGGGCTATCAATAGCACTGATGGCAATACGGTATATCCGTGCGCTTTTGTTGTTATTCACTACACGTTTGCTGACAAAGTCAGTCTCGGACGGCAGCGAAAATGTCAGATTGCCGACCGAAATCGCCTGTGTCAAAGGTGCCGCCAGCATACAGACCGCTGTCAGCAGGGCCTTAGTTAATGTTACGCCACGTCGCCTGAACATGAATCTCTCCTGAAGCGCTGACTTCGCCAAACCAGCCGTTATCATCTACCGTACGCAGCGAAATGGCGTTATCCATTGGAATCGAAAATTTGACTGTGGTCTTATCCATCTGCCCCACTTCGCCAGAGATATCAGTCCACGGTGTGGTCAACCACAGCGCATCGGTCATATCCCGCCAGCTATCATCGCACCCGGCATCGTAGGTTTTTGTAGCTCCGTTGCGGGTAATAAAGGAAAGTGTCGCCGGGAACGGTACTTTCGCCTTACCGTCATCGGAGCTGAAGACACAATAGGAGCGCCCGCCAATCACCTGCGCGGGTCCGGTCACCTTGATCAGCACTTCGTCGGCAGCTGTTTTACCGCTGGTGGTTACGATATAGCCGAAATCGAGTGCCGACTCGCCGCTGCCAACATATCCCTCCCGCGACGGTGTCTGAGTATATTCATCGGAGATAATACTGATGCTGAAATCACGGGGTTTGATAATCAGCGTGTTGGAGGTAGAAAATTCATACCAGCCAGACTCCGGTGATGTGGTGTTCTGAAAGCGAAAGTTGAATAGATCTTTGGTGTTGATATCGCTGATCCCGAGGTTCACCATCTGCTTAAAGAAGTTGCTCGAGAAGAAAACATAGATCGAGTCTGCGCTCTTCATCTCGTTGAAGGTGTAGTAATAGGCGGTATTGCTCACCGGTTTCCATGAACTGCCATTCAGACTGAACTGCATATCGTACGCCCCGACGGCCGAGGCTAACGACGAGTTGGCGATCGCCGGGAATATATGGATTGAGGTGTTGCTGAGTCCGTTTGTTTGCAGGGTATAGTTAACCATCTTACAACTTAATCCTGAACGGCTGCCGATGGTTTGCGTCCGGCAGTCGGCGTTCCCTTCGCCCAGAGTCGGTACTCCGTCGCTGTTGATAAATACTTCCGCCAGCGAGTGGGTATTTATCAACCGTAGATTTGCTGCTTTCGTATGGGTGACGTTGCGAACATACCAGTTGCCGGAGGCCTGATCCTTACAGCGTGCGCCGCTGCTGGCGTCATAGTTCACAGAGGTCTGGCAGGCATTGATGGTCATTGTAAAGCTGCTGCCGACGGGCATTTGTTGCATATACTGGTAAAACGCGTCTGACAACATGCCGTGCATCCACTTCGCGCCGCCGCTGGTCACCGTCGCGCCATAAAATCCACTGGCGTCGGTGGTTTGCGGCAGGATAAGACTGGTGGTCATATTACACCCAGCGTACCAGTTGATGCAGCGCAAGCCAGTTAAAGGAGATGAAACTGGTGAATTTTCCAGCCACATATCAAACTTCCAGTTGGTATAAAGGCCGGTGTTGTAACCGTTATCAATGTAGCCGAGGCTTTGCTGATAGATGGTTCCTGAACCAGTGTATTTTAAACCGGTCCAGCGGTTGGCACCGGTCAGGCGCGGATCCAGCGCCCCGCCAGGAGTGACGAAAAAGTTGTCGTCTGAGTTGTTTTCGACAAACACAAACTCGCGTGCCGGTGCATCCGCCCAGGTTGTTTTGCTCACTGCCGCTCTGAGCGCAGTTACTGGCCAGATTAGCGCGAAAATTATCATCGTTATTAGTAGGTTAACTCTCATTCTCTTCTCCTGTCTGCGTCACCGCCGCCCACGATGAGAGGCCGCTGCAGACCACATCACCGACCCAGACGGCACCGCGCGCCTGGTTGAGTTCCAGAGCCACTTCGCAGGTTTTATTGCCACTGTAGCGAAAATCGATAGTGGGGTATTTCTTATCCACGTCCATGACAAACTCGCCGTTTTCATCGGTTCGGGTTCGGCCGATATGGTTGTTAATCCGTGCGTTAGCCAGCAGTGTGCCGTCTTCCGCACGGATACGACCGGAGACGGTAACCATCTGCTTCACCTCTGGCTCAATGACAGCGACATTGCCTGGATAGAGAGTCAGACGACTTTTGCGGCCGCTGACGATATCGTAACTGTCGAGTGAGTTTTTGCTGTTCTGTAACTCCACCTCATATCTTCCATAGGGAGAGAGCGGGAGATAGTTACGCTTGCCGTTAAGCGGGAAAATCCGCCCGTTGATTTTGGCGCTGATCTGACCGTCGTCCTCCAGCCCGGTGTTGAATATCACCCCAGCGTTGCCATCAGTCCGCCCGCTGGCAGCAATGTTTTTACCCTGCCAGCCGACGCTGCCATTGGCGGTCAAGTTGGTATTGACGTAGCCGTCCGCCGCGCTATTGACGTTCAGCGTTCCGCTGGCGTAACGAGCGTCGAATTGTGCATACGCCCCGCCGCTGAGGGTTTTGTCATCACCGGTATCGCCGGAGATGGCACGTGACAGATTGGCACCAACAGTGCGAATGGTTCCTTCATCAAACTGTTTGCGTGCTGACAGGTTTGCCATGGTGTAGCCGTTTTGATGAGTCATCCCTGCGCTAAACCAGTTGCCCAGTGGTAGCGAGAGATCGAGAGCGATATATTTTCCTGTATTGGCGTTGCTGTCGCCGTTGTTATAGCGCTGAATACCGGCCCGCAGGCCAAGCGAACCAAAGGTACCGCTGTAGACATTTTGATAGTAATCTGCCGTGTAATAATGGCTGTTGTAACGGCGGTCATCATTGTAGCTGATGCTGAATGTGCCCAGCTTCGACCACAGTGAGTTCAGGTTGAGTGTGCCGCCGATTGCACGGTTGTCGGCATCGCTACGTCGCAATTGATTGCCAATGCGGGTTTTTTCCTGATTAACCCACAGCGAACTAAAGCCTCCCGGTAGAGTGGCGCTGATGCTGCCGATGCTGCTCCATGAGCTGTCACTGGCCAGCATATTTTGCAGGTTAACGTTGATCGCCCCCCCAAGCGGCAGCGTCAGACGGGTTTCACCCACCGCCTGATTATCGTATCCATATCCCGTTGCCGCCCAGCTAAGCGTACTCAATGAGCCGGAGGTCGAGGCACCTGCTAGCCAACTCTCTTTAGCTGGTCGCGTCTTTTTCCCGTTTTCCGACCAGCGATCCATATGAAAGCTACCGCCCCATACCTGCCACGCCAGTGGTGCACCGACGCCGCGCCCCCGGCTAAACAGCTTATTGACCCGCTGGGTGCGTTTGCTGATCACGCGACCGTTAACGATCACCTCAACTTCCACATCGTAAATCCCGTACGGTAGACCCCGGGTATCCACTTCATGATTGCCCATAGTGAAGTTCTGAACGCTTAGTAGCCGCCCATCACGGGTGAGATGTACTTCGCCCGCCGCCGGTAAAAAGGCGATCACTGGCGTGGCTGACTGGCTGCTGTCGAAGATGGTGGAGCTGGCCTGGTTTCCCCAGGAAAGGCCGTAAATCTTCCCTGCTGAAATGGCGGTCATCGGCCCTAAGGACTGCAAGTTCCAGGTGTCGAGCATTCCACCGGCAAATCGGTGACCGGCAAAATCGCGTTCATACATCGCTTTATATAATTCACTGTCCTGTTGACCGCTACCGATCCCGTACAGCGAGCCGTCGAGCACCACATGATGTTCGCGCAGTGCAGTAACGTTATTCAGCGACAGATAGCTGGATGTGTTGCTCCCGCCGTTACGCAACTGGTTGTTATAGACGCCCAAGTTATAGCTCAGATTACTGCTGAGGGTGTTAACACTGGACTGCCCGATGTCTTCGCTACGTGAGCGTAGTACGGTGCCCAGCGCTTCGCGCTTGACCACTAGCTGCAGCAGCAGTTGGCGCAAGCTGAGATCCAGCTGCGCGTTGTCAGTCAGGGGGATGGTAAGGGCCTCATTGAACGGGGCGTTGGCCAGAGCCATCAGCTGCTGTCGAGTTTGTTCGCTGACACTGGCGTTATCTTCACTCTCTTCCAGCTGTATTTTCCGGATGCGTAGCTGTCCATCGTCCAGCCAGATAAAAGCGCTGCCGATTCGCTGATCGTCCTGGCGACCCTGGCTACCGGCGAGATGAATATAGAGCGGGACGCTCATGCCGTCCTGAAGCGCCTGACTGAAGGCCTGCGGAATAATCACCCCACCTATTTGCTGCGCACTTATGTCAGCAGCGCTGGCATCGGGCTGAACGAACAAAAAGACCATGCCGAAGGCAAACTGGGCTTTCAGTCCTGGGGAGAACCGTCGTAAAGGCATTGTCGTTATCCATCTGCACAGCTATCTATTTCACGGGAATGAACTTATCACCCTGCCAAAGTGCAACCCGTCCTTTGTTATCCGCAGTGTCCACGCGGGTAAAACGACGCGACTTGCCCGGCATCAGGTAGTAATTCTCTTTACACTCCTTACCGTTGGCGGCTTTCAGGCAAGGTCCGTAGGCGAGGATCCGCAGCGTCGCATTTCCTGTATTTGTCAGGGAGCCGTTGGCGTACTGAAAGTGGTAGTTCGCCTGACGAGGGGCGACGACCAGAATGGTGCCGATGCGGGCGGAAGCAGTGGCCACAGCGCTGCGGTTGGCATTATCGCGCTGCGCATCACTGAGGGCCTGATCAAACCAGACAATGCGGTAGTAGCGCTCTTTTTCATCTGCGGGTCCCTTATAGAAGAAGCGGATCACTTCGCTGGCTTGGGCGGGTAGCAGCAAGCTGGCGGGAGTGAGTAGCAACTCATCCGGCTTGTCCATTGAGATAACCTGCCCGTCGTCAAGCGGTGAAGAGAGCCGTTCGAGACGGATATTGATAAGGCGACCACTGTCGGTACTGTTTTTGATCGTTTTGCTCAGCGTGCTGCTGTCACTGTTCATAAACGATGATATATCGCCGACATCCAGCGCCTGGGCCGGAGATATTCCGGAAAACAGCAGAGCGAGAGGCAGAAGGTGCTTTTTCATAACAATTCCGTCCAGGAATAAAGCAGGGGGGCTACCCCTGCTGGTACATCAGAGAGATTAACTGGTCCAGGTCGCGTCGAACTGTACGCTAACGTCGCCGCTCCAGATGCCTTCCGGTAGAGTGCTGTAATCTGTTACTGCGGTGGTACCATTGGTGGTACCGCTGATGATGGAGAAGGTGAAACCATCCTGTGCGGTGGTACGATTGCTGGCATTGTAACCGTTAGCCAGCGGGCTAAGGTTGCCGCCCAGTACGCCGTTGGCGGTATCGATCATCACGGTATCGCCAGTTTTTTCGACTGCCGCGCCGTTATAATCCACGCCCACATTCAGTGTGGAACCTGAGGTATCCAACTGGGTTAATGTGTTGGTGATAAGACGTGAGGTCAGTTTAAAGGCGGTAGCCGTTGAGTCACCCTCGATAGCCACGTCAAATAGACCTTTCTGTGAGTTAAAACCTTTAATGCCTTCGGCATACTGGAACGCCAGGCTACCGAGTGGCGTCACAACCAGCTTACTGGTGGTGTCTTTTTTGGCTGTTGCCGACCAGGTCGCTACAGCCTGAGCTGTTACGTCAGCAGCCTGCGCCACACCCATGCCGGTAAACACCGTTACCAGAGCTATTGCCAGAACCTTTTTTTTCATTGCATTTCTTCCCGAGTTGAATTGAGGACGTGATGTCCCAGTGAGTCATTTTTTAAAACTAACTTGCCTGGAGTTTACTGAACCAACTTATATATTTTTGAGTACAGCTTGGCCTCAGCATTACGCCGATGGGTATACACTGTCTTCACACTACAATTTTCAATTCTGGCAATCGATTTAGGTTGCATTCCCTGGGCCGTCATGCGGATAATTTCCATTTCCCGGTCCGTGATTTTATCTTTCTTAATATCTTTTCTCAGGAACCTGCCATTAATCACATAGACCAGTTCTTTTCTAATATCACGACTCAGTCCAGCGTATACCACGCCCCTAATATTGCTATTGTAATACCAATAATTTGCTAAGGCCTCTGACTTTCTGGCCGCAATCAATACGACCTGTTTCCCCTTTACCGCGGATAACCATTCATTATCACGGTTTATAAATTCAGATAAAGAATCCGTACTGAGATTGATAAACACGAAATCTTTTCTAATTTTCTCCAACGATAGATAAATTAATCTGTCGATATCCACAATCAGTTCAGATAGTCCTTTATAGAAGTAGGCGTCATGGGGAGACCAGATGTATTTATCAGAACGGTTTTGACATTCCATATGGTTTTTAACCTCATAGTCCCTACTGTAATCACTTTGCCATGTCACTACTTTCCAAACCTGTAATTTTTACAGGTGCATTCAGTTTCCTTAGTAAACCGGAAGTAAATAAGATACGTAGTACATATCAATAAAGGTTAAACGAGATTAAGTTTAATTATTTTCGATTGGGCTTAAATTTATGTTTTTTTTCCCGATGAGTGTCAATATGTGAACGGAAAAGGAATTCAATGGTTAAGTCAATATTTAGAAAAACTGAAAATATTGCTTTTTTGATAAGAAGAAAAAGACATTTGGTTTCATAAGGTTATTGGCAATATAACGTTCAATTCTTACTTGCATTTTATATTGGTCAGGAACTTTGCCCTGAAGTGTTAGGAATAGTCTTAATGCGCTGTGTGATGGACTAGTAAAAAAACAAGTTTTAAGGGTAAGGGATAGAATATAAAACTATGATGAGCTGTCATTGAAGATGATTTGCCAATCAGTAAGATATTTTAATGGATTAACATGCCGCACAAAATGGTTACAGGTGTTCATTCCAATAAGTAATGGAAAATTGAACGGGCGTATGTACGTCATCTGTTCGGTAAGCCCCCAAGAGCCAGATTAAGTGAAGTTAAACGAAGGCTGCCAGCTGTCACAGGAACGATGGCCTTTTTGTCAGGGCACTGCATTCAGTTATCTGTGCGCGTTACTCTAACTGGCACTCGAACGTCGGCGACGGGGTTACCGGTGGATCAGACTGTTCCTGTGGCGTAAACGTTTTTATGTTAGTACCAACAGATTTACCACATTTATCATCTTAACAGTTTGAGTGAAAATGCAGGCTGCGCCGCAAAGGGAGGAGACTGAGTGGCGTGTTCAGTCTAAAAGAGGGTTGATGCCAGCATACAGGGGCGAAGCTGGTCAACAAGTCAACATTAAGATAATGGAATATTCGGAGAGAAACGTCAGGCAGTTGGCCTCAAATGAACAGGAAGAATATATCCCCAGGAAAATTAATGTTGGTGTTATAAACACACCAACATTAATCCGATCTGATTATTAATCAGACAAATATCGTTAATCCGTCGAATTTTGAATCAACGTTTTTTCTTACGACCCTGAACGGCCTTAAAACGTGGATTAGATTTACAAATCACATATAGCCGTCCTTTTCGCTTCACAATCTGACAGTCTGGATGGCGTTCTTTTGCGGTACGCAGAGAGTTAAGAACTTTCATCACGCCCCCTTTTTCGTGCTAACAAAACGACCAAAACGTTGGGTGAATCGTGCAACATTTCCTTCTGATGCCACTGTTCTCAGCTTCCCTGTATAGAACGGGTGCGATTTAGAAGAGACATCAATTGTCACGTATGGATACGTTACGCCATCCAGCTCAATCTCACGGTCTGTTTTGATAGTCGAGCCGATTTTAAAGTACTCATCAACACTGGTGTCGTGGAACACCACAGTACGATACTCAGGATGGATATTGGGCTTCATCATTTTTACCTGTTATGTTATAACATAACCATAAAGATACATGCTCATCCGGATCATTTCAACACTCAATCCCTGTGACTCTTTGTGGATGTGGAATTTTCGCAACGGGGAACTCTGGCATTGTTAGCAGCCATTGGTGACGCTCCCATAAACGCCTGGATGAGTGATTGATGATGGTTTTGCTGAGAGTATGGATTTTTCGAGAATGGAGGTTATCTCCACTTTACTGGCCGATAATTTATCGCAGTATGATTGATTACCTGACAGCGTGTATTCCTCTCCCACGGATATAATAATTACTTACAAAAAAGGGAGAGGATGCATATTTTAAATATCACTGAAGTGAACAGTTTATTTCCGTTATTAATAGAAATGGAGAAATAAATAGGCGTATTCTACAATTGCGACAAAAACAACGATATTAATCAGTTTATGACTGATTTGCTGTACTTTATTCTCTTTCATTGGTACTTCCTCGCTTTAAAAAAGAGTGCACTTCGTAAGTGCCCTTATATAAATAACGAGTTTGGTCAACCAATTTTTTGACATGTATCACAAATTTGAATAGATGTATTACATCAACTATCTTTTATTGCACCAACGTCATTGATATATGTCGCCTGAAGTCAGTTCCGGGAATGAGTCTGATCTCAAGACTGGCCCAGTCCGGGCGTTGATTGGTGCTGAGGAGCATATCGCATCTCATCATAATGTCGTATCTCCTGGGGTGTTATACAAGATATCGTTGTTGGTGACCTGGGAGAGGAATTGAGTTCTATTAAACCGTCAACTATGCCGGATACATACTGGATTACACTGCAGGCACGCCTTATGAGAGAACGTGCCGCAGTGACGGGTTAATTATCTGAAAGAATTTGTGAGGCTGTATCGGTTACTCATTGATTTGATAGTTTTACTCTCGGGAGAATAATAGATATTTAATCCATTAACGGAAACCAGCCAGTTCCTTTCGATGCCTGAATTTGATCCCATAGTTTATCCGGAATGGTTAATTCATGAACAAGTTGTGTTATCGTTCATGAGAAGCATAACGTAAAGGGAAAAGCTCGATTAGACGGCAGAATTTGTCAGGGGTTATGAACGAAATTCATAAATCTGTTTGAGTGTTGCGATGGGTAGTGCAAGTTCGATATCTCCGCAATTTACAGTCCGATGAAGGAAAATGAATATCCATAAAAAATATATTGGTTTATCCTGGCATATATACCTATTTCGACGTATTTCCAATAGTTTTAATTAAAGGCAGGTCATTGTTATTCACTCTGAATAGTGAATTATTCACTGTCCGCAGAGTAAGAAATATAACTTAGGTATCTATTTAATGACTTGCACAAAAAGCTAAATTTTCCCCCATAAATAAAAATATAATCCCGCGCCCAACCACCTGATGAGTGGCTATAGGCACTGGATATATTAGGTGGCGGTGCACTTTCTTACATAAAGGTATTTCCTTTTCTGCGGAAAAGGAAATCGGGAAATCCCCGGTTTTTCTGACAAGCAGACGCCATTATTTGTGTCTGCCTATGTTCGTTAATTCGTTCATCAGGAAATTATCTCAATGTCACATTATAAAACAGGTCATAAACAACCACGATTTCGTTATTCAGTTCTGGCCCGCTGCGTGGCGTGGGCAAATATCTCTGTTCAGGTTCTTTTTCCACTCGCTGTCACCTTTACCCCAGTAATGGCGGCACGTGCGCAGCATGCGGTTCAGCCACGGTTGAGCATGGGAAATACTACGGTAACTGCTGATAATAACGTGGAGAAAAATGTCGCGTCGTTTGCCGCAAATGCCGGGACATTTTTAAGCAGTCAGCCAGATAGCGATGCGACACGTAACTTTATTACCGGAATGGCCACAGCTAAAGCTAACCAGGAAATACAGGAGTGGCTCGGGAAATATGGTACTGCGCGCGTCAAACTGAATGTCGATAAAGATTTCTCGCTGAAGGATTCTTCGCTGGAAATGCTTTATCCGATTTATGATACGCCGACAAATATGTTGTTCACTCAGGGGGCAATACATCGTACAGACGATCGTACTCAGTCAAATATTGGTTTTGGCTGGCGTCATTTTTCAGGAAATGACTGGATGGCGGGGGTGAATACTTTTATCGATCATGATTTATCCCGTAGTCATACCCGCATTGGTGTTGGTGCGGAATACTGGCGCGATTATCTGAAACTGAGCGCCAATGGTTATATTCGGGCTTCTGGCTGGAAAAAATCGCCGGATATTGAGGATTATCAGGAACGCCCGGCGAATGGCTGGGATATTCGTGCTGAGGGCTATTTACCCGCCTGGCCGCAGCTTGGCGCAAGCCTGATGTATGAACAGTATTATGGCGATGAAGTCGGGCTGTTTGGTAAAGATAAGCGCCAGAAAGACCCGCATGCTATTTCTGCCGAGGTGACCTATACGCCAGTGCCTCTTACCCAGCAATAGTGGACACGCGGCTAAGTGAGTAAACTCTCAGTCAGAGGTGACTCACATGACAAAAACAGTATCAACCAGTAAAAAACCCCGTAAACAGCATTCGCCTGAATTTCGCAGTGAAGCCCTGAAGCTTGCTGAACGCATCGGTGTTACTGCCGCAGCCCGTGAACTCAGCCTGTATGAATCACAACTCTACAACTGGCGCAGTAAACAGCAAAATCAGCAGACGTCTTCTGAACGTGAACTGGAGATGTCTACCGAGATTGCACGTCTCAAACGCCAGCTGGCAGAACGGGATGAAGAGCTGGCTATCCTCCAAAAGGCCGCGACATACTTCGCGAAGCGCCTGAAATGAAGTATGTCTTTATTGAAAAACATCAGGCTGAGTTCAGCATCAAAGCAATGTGCCGCGTGCTCCGGGTGGCCCGCAGCGGCTGGTATACGTGGTGTCAGCGGCGGACAAGGATAAGCACGCGTCAGCAGTTCCGCCAACACTGCGACAGCGTTGTCCTCGCGGCTTTTACCCGGTCAAAACAGCGTTACGGTGCCCCACGCCTGACGGATGAACTGCGTGCTCAGGGTTACCCCTTTAACGTAAAAACCGTGGCGGCAAGCCTGCGCCGTCAGGGACTGAGGGCAAAGGCCTCCCGGAAGTTCAGCCCGGTCAGCTACCGCGCACACGGCCTGCCTGTGTCAGAAAATCTGTTGGAGCAGGATTTTTACGCCAGTGGCCCGAACCAGAAGTGGGCAGGAGACATCACGTACTTACGTACAGATGAAGGCTGGCTGTATCTGGCAGTGGTCATTGACCTGTGGTCACGTGCCGTTATTGGCTGGTCAATGTCGCCACGCATGACGGCGCAACTGGCCTGCGATGCCCTGCAGATGGCGCTGTGGCGGCGTAAGAGGCCCCGGAACGTTATCGTTCACACGGACCGTGGAGGCCAGTACTGTTCAGCAGATTATCAGGCGCAACTGAAGCGGCATAATCTGCGTGGAAGTATGAGCGCAAAAGGTTGCTGCTACGATAATGCCTGCGTGGAAAGCTTCTTTCATTCGCTGAAAGTGGAATGTATCCATGGAGAACACTTTATCAGCCGGGAAATAATGCGGGCAACGGTGTTTAATTATATCGAATGTGATTACAATCGGTGGCGGCGGCACAGTTGGTGTGGCGGCCTCAGTCCGGAACAATTTGAAAACAAGAACCTCGCTTAGGCCTGTGTCCATATTACGTGGGTAGGATCATAAAGTCCTCGGGTCGTTGTCCACTCTTTTGGCATGTCAGCATATTCACATACCGTACCAGCAAAAGTTTCAACCGTGAGCAAATCGACCGATTTTGTTGACGGTTCAAACGTGGAAACGAAATAGATATCCGTCTTAAAATTCTTCATACATCTGGCTAAATGATGACGTCGTAGTTTGACTTCTTCATCCGGTGATTTATTCGACACTTCAATGTCATATTTAAATGAGTTGCCAAAAATAGGTGTCTCAGGAAAGTTGATTAATCTACACTCCGTCTTTTGCTGTTGACGTATTAAAAAAGAAGGGAAGATATTTGCGAGATCCCAATAATCACGGTGGCGGTATTCACGGGGAGAGCAGCCGAATAACTTTTTAAATTCGCGGCTGAATGACTGCTGTGAATCAAAATGCAAAGAGAGTGCAATATCAAGCATAGATTTCGCGGTGAGCCGGACAAGAATGGCGGCACGACAAAGCCTTCGTTTGCGAATGTATTCTCCCAAAGGCACATGCATGAAATTTCGGAACAGAAGCTGGATGTTGCGTCTGCTGTAGCCAGATTTCTGTGCGATATCTTCGATTGAAATAGGGTGCTCAAGATTGCACTCAATCCACTCCAGGAGCTGCTGTAGAATCTTCTGCCTGATCATCTCATTCTCCGTTAATTCTTTGTCATATCGCACATTTTCGTTATACCCTGGGCCCTAAGTGTATCAAAAATAGCAAGGGCGAAGGCAAAAGCACTGGTAGCGTCTGCTTCGTTGTCCCCGAAAATAGAGAGGTTTCAGTCCTACATTATTAATGAATTTTTTGCATAAGTGATATCAAAATCCACATACTACTTTGAGGTTACGTTTTAACGTAGACTCATTGTTCATGCCTAATGGAGGGACTGACAGTGGAATTTTCCGTATAGTCTGCTTCAGAGTATTGCAGATGCCCATCAAAAATCGATTTCTCACTGACAGATAAAGAAATGGCACAAATTAGTTCGCTTGATTTGGGTTATGTTGGGGAGTCGGTAAAACATTTTAATCCTGAATTTGTTCGTGGTTGTCTTGCTGTAAAAATACATGATTGATATTAATCATGTATTTTACCTAAGACGACAAAAACCTTTTAACAGGGAGTGATATTGATCTTCACTCTGTCATATCTCCGGTAATATGGCGTCAGGCTTCATCATCAGAAAGGGGGCCTGACGCCTGAAAAAGTGAACAACAGACAGTGTTCGGATTATCAATATTCAGTTTTTAACGTTGAACTGGATTCATTACTGCGTTGTTTAAGAATTTCCCGCGCCGAATCTGCCATTATCATGACTGCACCTGCCAGCATCAGAGTATCTTTCAATACCAGGCGACCAGCACCGGATAAATAAGGGAAACCATGATGAGCGTCACCCAATGCGGGTACCCATGCCTCCGGGGTGGTGATTAAAAATGAGAGTGTTACCAGCGGCGTGGTAAATGCCATCAGTCCTCCCAATAAACCTAACCAGCGATTGACAGGATTAGCCAAAACCAGCAGAGCAATAATCACCTCCACGACGCCAAGACCGTTGGAAAAACCATAGGTATTATTGGCCGTTTGCCATGCCCTTGCTTCTGGTTTGTATTCGCCTTCGTGAGTCAGATACTGTTTATAGTCTTCCGGGTGTTCATAAAAGAACGACATTAGTGGACTGTTTGCGACGAATGGTGTAATGCTGTCTGCCTCGTAAGGGACAAACTTTAATAACCCAATCCACATAAAAACAATTGCAATACTCAGACGAATCAATGTCAGGCCAATTTTATCTCCCCGACTTAACAGGTGCAGGTATTTTTCCATTGTGAACATCCTTATTTATACAATACTGCTGTTGCGGTTGAATTATTATCAATTCGCATCGATGTGACTTTCCAGGATGAAGCATTATATTTTCTGGCTATATCAGCAATGGTATCCTCCAGAACTGTCGGTGATGCTGATACTGACGAGACGCTGATATGTTTCAGAATTATTTTATCATCTGCATTGGTGGAAAATGCCATAACGCCAGATAATAGTGTTGCAAATAAAACAGATTTTTTAAACATATAAAATACCATCAATGAAGTGATTAAGAAGTTATAGAGTAACAGAGAATTAATAAGATTCTTTTCTCTGAGACGCCAGAATATTTGTTCTGGCGTCTGATTTTGAGTTTATTTGACTAATGAAAATAGATCATTGAGTGATTCGCTCATCGACGGATGAGTAAATATCTGATCGCGTAATATGCTATAAGGCAGCCCGGCATCCATCACCATTTTCACTATATTGATCATCTCGTGGGAGTCAACACACAGCAGTGATGCCCCTAACATACGTTGGGTTTTATTATCAACAATCGCTTTTAATACCCCACGAGTATCATTCATCACTCTGGCACGCGGAATTGCAGCTACAGGCAATGTCACCACCTGAATATCAGCACCACTCTCTCTGGCTTGTTCTTCTGTCATACCAACCCTGGACAGGGGCGGTGTCATAAATACGGAATAAGGCACATTTTTCCGATCATCAGTACTACGTTTGCCTTCACCCAGTAACTCATCACGTACAATGCGGTAATCATCCAGTGATATGTAAGTAAATTGCAGCCCGCCGGTAACATCTCCCATCGCCCAAATATTGTCTGCGGTGGTATGTAATCGCTTGTCAACGACAATTGCCCCGCGCTCGTTTACTGCGATACCGGCATTTTCTGGATGTAACGAAGCGGTAGCCGGTTGACGACCGGAAGCTATTAACAGTGCATCCACCGCCAGTTGGGCGTGCTCGCTATGCACTTGCACTTGATTTTCATGGTGACTGATTCGCTCCACATGGGCATTGAGGATAATATCGACGCCCTGATCGCGTAAAATCGTCGCGATATTATCAGCAATATCCCGATCTTCCCGAGGCAAAAACAGCGAAGCTGCTTCTAAAATGGTTACCTTGCTGCCAAAATTAGCGAACATAGAGGCGAACTCAACGCCAATATATCCGCCGCCCAAAATACCTAAATGCCCAGGCAATTCTTTTAGATTAAGTAATCCGGTGCTGTCATATACTCCTGGCGTGGTGGTAATTCCAGGAATTGGCGGAACCACGGTTTGTGCACCGGTATTAATAAAAATTTTCTCGCCATGAATTTCCAGATTTCCCTCAGGCCGATGAACACGCAGGCTATGATTATTGATAAACTCCGCCTGGCCGTCGATCACGTCGATATTGGGCATATCCGCAAGATTATGAAAATTCTTATTACGTAAAAAATTAACCACTTCATTTTTACGCTGTATGGCACGGACAAAATCTGTGTGCTGCTGTGCGTCATGAACCAATGTTTTGGTTGGGATGCAGCCGATATTAATACAGGTCCCGCCATACATTGCATTTGATTGTTCGATGAGAGCCACTCGCCAACCTGCTTTTGCCAGCGTGACGGCTAATGTTTTTCCAGCCTTGCCAAAACCAATAATCACTGCCTGATATTTATTCATGATGATTTCCTGTCGAAACGCGTTCATTTGACATCATGACTATAGACGCAAAAGAGCAAATAACATTTCTTCACAACGCTTGATATTTTGTCTTATCGTCTGATATTTTCTTTTTCTTAATCAGAATCACAAAACAAAAATCATGATTAACTATTTGATGGTATTAGATTAGTTATTTACTAAGATTGTTGGTGTTTGTAATCAAAAACCACTCAGGAGTCTGATATGGATGCCCTTAGCCGTTTGTTGATGCTTAACGCTCCACAAGGAACGATCGATAAGAATTGCGTGTTAGGAAGTGACTGGCAGCTTCCACATGGTGCCGGGGAATTATCGGTTATTCGTTGGCATGCGTTAACGCAAGGAGCGGCGAAGCTGGAAATGCCGACGGGGGAGATTTTTACATTACGCCCGGGAAATGTGGTCCTGCTACCACAAAATTCAGCTCATCGCCTGAGTCATGTCGATAATGAATCGACCTGTATTGTCTGCGGCACTCTTCGGTTGCAACATTCGGCGCGTTATTTTTTAACGTCTTTGCCGGAAACGCTGTTTTTAGCACCGGTTAACCACAGCGTGGAATATAACTGGCTGAGGGAGGCGATCCCGTTTTTACAACAGGAATCCAGATCGGCAATGCCGGGAGTGGATGCACTGTGTAGCCAGATCTGCGCTACATTCTTTACCCTCGCGGTGCGTGAGTGGATTGCACAGGTTAATACTGAGAAAAACATTCTCAGTTTGCTTCTGCATCCACGTCTTGGTGCGGTAATACAGCAAATGCTGGAAATGCCAGGACACGCCTGGACCGTCGAATCGCTGGCCAGCATCGCTCACATGTCCCGGGCAAGTTTTGCCCAGCTTTTCCGTGATGTTTCCGGAACCACGCCGCTGGCTGTATTAACAAAGTTGCGTCTACAAATAGCGGCCCAGATGTTTTCCCGGGAAACGCTCCCTGTTGTGGTGATCGCTGAGTCAGTAGGCTATGCCAGTGAATCATCTTTTCACAAGGCGTTTGTCCGCGAGTTTGGTTGTACCCCGGGAGAATATCGGGAAAGGGTCAGACAGCTTGCACCCTGAATAAAACCGCCAGAAATCAGGGCAAAGATAATCCGCATTCCGGGAGTTGTGAGCCTTTCAACTATTTCTATTTCCAACGGTGGTTTGGGCTTTATATATTTTTTCTGATGGACTCTAGCTCAGTTTTTAAATAAAAATGCAAACTAAATTGCTTCAATTAAATAAAATCCCGACTATTACTTGATACGTGATTATTGTCGGTGATTTTTTTGTACACCATCAGTGTATATCTCAATAACCCCTGAATAAGTAGCTCTGAATAGGTATAAGGGATGTAGCCATTTTTAAATGGATTTCTTATGCCAAAAATGATCGTCGATTTCCCCATAAAATGTGAGCGATGCCGAAAGAAATAAAATTAGTTATTGCATTTGACGTTTGGATGAAAGATTATCATTTGTCATACAAATGAGGGGTGGTATGTTGCTAGCCAATTAAAAAAGAACGCCATATTTATTGATGATTGATCCCCCGGTGGGGGGGAAACATCGGGCATAAATGGGCATGAAGTAATGGAGTATTAGTTGTGAATGTCAATTTCTTTGTCACCTGTATTGGTGACGCCCTGAAATCAAGAATGGCACGAGACTCCGTGCTGCTACTGGAAAAACTCGGCTGTCGCGTAAATTTCCCGGAGAAACAGGGATGCTGCGGTCAGCCTGCGATCAATAGCGGTTATATCAAAGAAGCGATTCCAGGGATGAAAAATCTGATCGCCGCACTGGAGGATAACGACGATCCCATTATTTCACCGGCTGGCTCTTGCACCTATGCCGTAAAAAGTTACCCGACGTATCTGGCGGATGAACCTGAATGGGCATCACGTGCCGCAAAGGTTGCCGCGCGTATGCAGGATCTCACCTCTTTTATTGTTAATAAATTAGGGGTAGTCGATGTAGGTGCCAGTTTGCAAGGGAGAGCGGTGTATCACCCATCTTGTAGCCTGGCCCGTAAGCTGGGAGTGAAGGACGAGCCACTTACGCTGCTGAAAAATGTGCGTGGACTGGAGCTGTTGACCTTTGCTGAACAGGATACCTGCTGCGGATTTGGCGGCACGTTCTCGGTCAAAATGGCCGAAATATCCGGCGAGATGGTGAAAGAAAAGGTTGCGCACCTGATGGAAGTCCGCCCTGAGTATTTAATTGGTGCTGACGTGAGTTGCCTGCTAAACATCAGTGGGCGATTACAACGGGAAGGGCAGAAAGTCAAAGTGATGCATATTGCTGAAGTGTTGATGAGCCGCTGAGGATATAAAGATGTCGATCAAAACCAGTAATACAGATTTTAAGACACGCATCCGTCAGCAAATTGAAGATCCGATCATGCGCAAAGCGGTGGCAAACGCGCAGCAGCGTATTGGGGCAAATCGGCAAAAAATGGTCGATGAATTGGGGCACTGGGAGGAGTGGCGCGATCGGGCCGCCCAGATACGTGATCATGTTCTGAGTAATCTCGACGCTTATCTGTACCAGCTCTCAGAAAAAGTGACGCAAAACGGCGGTCACGTCTATTTTGCAAGAACCAAAGAAGACGCTACCCGCTACATTTTACAGGTTGCCCAACGCAAAAATGCCCGGAAGGTGGTGAAATCTAAATCGATGGTGACCGAAGAGATTGGTGTCAATCATGTGTTGCAGGATGCTGGCATTCAGGTGATTGAAACCGATCTGGGTGAATATATTCTCCAGCTGGATCAAGATCCGCCATCTCATGTTGTGGTCCCGGCAATTCATAAAGATCGCCATCAGATCCGTCGAGTGCTACACGAACGTCTGGGCTATGAGGGGCCGGAAACGCCTGAAGCGATGACCTTATTCATCCGGCAAAAAATCCGCGAAGATTTCCTCAGTGCTGAAATAGGTATTACCGGCTGTAATTTCGCGGTGGCAGAGACCGGTTCGGTATGCCTGGTGACCAATGAAGGTAATGCGCGAATGTGTACCACGCTGCCTAAAACGCATATTGCAGTGATGGGAATGGAGCGTATTGCCCCCACGTTTGCCGAGGTAGATGTATTGATCACCATGCTGGCGCGCAGTGCCGTTGGTGCACGTTTGACGGGATACAACACCTGGCTGACAGGACCGCGCGAAGCTGGGCACGTTGATGGTCCTGAAGAGTTTCATCTGGTTATTGTCGATAACGGGCGTTCTGAGGTGCTGGCCTCTGAATTTCGGGATGTGCTGCGCTGTATTCGCTGCGGGGCTTGTATGAATACTTGTCCGGCATATCGCCATATTGGCGGTCATGGATATGGCTCTATTTATCCAGGGCCAATTGGTGCGGTGATTTCTCCGCTACTTGGCGGCTATAAAGATTTTAAAGATTTACCCTACGCCTGCTCTTTATGCACAGCTTGTGACAACGTGTGTCCGGTGCGTATTCCGCTGTCAAAACTGATTTTGCGTCATCGTCGGGTGATGGCTGAAAAAGGGATCACCGCAAAAGCAGAGCAACGGGCGATAAAAATGTTCGCTTATGCCAATAGTCATCCAGGATTGTGGAAAGTCGGGATGATGGCCGGTGCTCATGCGGCAAGCTGGTTTATCAATGGCGGCAAAACACCACTCAAATTTGGCGCGATTAGCGACTGGATGGAAGCACGCGATCTTCCTGAAGCTGACGGAGAGAGTTTCCGTAGTTGGTTTAAGAAACATCAGGCGCAGGAGAAAAAGAATGGATAATCGAGGCGAATTTTTGAATAACGTTGCTCAGGCACTGGGTCGCCCGCTGCGACTTGAACCGCAAGCAGAAGATGCGCCGCTTAACAACTATGCTAACGAGCGGCTTACCCAACTTAACCAACAGCAGCGCTGTGACGCGTTTATTCAGTTTGCCAGCGATGTTATGTTGACGCGCTGTGAGCTGACCAGCGAGGCGAAGGCGGCAGAAGCTGCAATACGTCTGTGTAAAGAGCTGGGAGATCAGTCGGTCGTGATTAGCGGTGACACGAGGCTGGAGGAATTGGGGATTAGCGAACGTTTGCAGCAGGAATGCAATGCCGTTGTTTGGGATCCGGCGAAAGGTGCCGAGAATATCTCGCAGGCAGAGCAGGCTAAAGTGGGTGTTGTGTATGCTGAATATGGTTTAACCGAATCGGGAGGCGTGGTTCTTTTTTCCGCCGCCGAGCGCGGGCGTTCATTGAGCCTGCTCCCGGAATATTCTCTTTTTATCCTGCGTAAAAGCACTATCCTGCCGCGTGTAGCGCAACTCGCAGAAAAATTGCATCAGAAAGCGCAGGCCGGTGAACGAATGCCTTCCTGCATTAACATCATTAGCGGCCCCAGTTCAACGGCGGATATTGAGCTTATCAAAGTCGTCGGAGTTCATGGCCCGGTGAAAGCGGTGTATCTGATTATTGAGGATTGTTGAGAGAGATATGAAGTCTGGACATAAACCTGAAGAAGGCATACGAGGTTGAAAATAGCGTTTAGGACAACCTGACTTAACCCCGTTCCGTCATGGTTATGCTGCTCTTCTGTAAATATCCTGGTATTACCAATGCCAGGATATTTACAGTGAAAAAGACAGGCATCCATTCCTGAAAACGGGTTCCCTTCCCGGTCATTGTCACTTCAGCTTTATACAGGCACTCTCTATCAGAATGTTGTTTATTACTGCCCAGAGTTTTGTTGGTATTCATCTACCATTTTTTTGACAAGGCAAAACATTACAGAAATTACAATGCTTAGAAAAAATCCCAGAGCCAGGCAAATGGCAGCAGGGTATTTATTTTTTATTTCTGGTGAGCTTATAGTTACACAGCCATCACCGTTCGGATACAATGACCAGTTCCTGGTCAGGTATATCATTTTTGTATAAAGCTCACTGTTAATTGCTGAAGGCGTTTGTATCTCATCGAGAACTTGCCTGCCATTATGATATTCTGACGCATACCATTTGATAATAGAGGCCTGCACGCGAGATATTTCCTCTTCAGCAGTTGGTAAAGCTCTCTTATCTCCTGACCATTCCAGCCTTATTTCTCTGTTCTTGACATCTGGGCTGGTGTGAAAAAATGTAGTAATTCGCTGAATAACATCTTCAGTCATTGTAGTCTGACAGGCAAAATTATTATTGCTATCACAGCTAACAAGTATACCTGGCGTTGTCTGGTTTATTTTTAGGCTGTAAATCACTTTTATATTGTCTTTATTGATATACAGAAACAACAGCACCATAGCCATACATATAGCCATAATAAAAAGGATAACACGAATCTTTTTCTTCAGATAAAATAAAATCTCAATCAGATCGATATCCTGTTTGATTTGTTCACGCATAATATATCCAGAGAATAAAATCTGTCGCAGATAAGGTTGTATTAATAGTCTGTATCAGGAATGTTCGGGTTAAATATCAGCAAAAAGCCCGCATCATGAATACTGGATATGAAGCATGAGAGTTACCTCAGTGTTTATATAAGGATTCGGTCCCCCTCTCTGGAACGGTAACTCTCAATCTGATCGGTTCCTGCGTTAGTTCACATCACGACTCATTTTTTCGCTCTCACCGGCATCCCATTTGCCACAAAATATCCCGCCGTGCTCCTCGGCAGCGCTTCCTGTCCACGAATCATATCCGCTATTTTCTCGCCAATCATAATTGTCGTGGCGTTCAAATTCCCGGTGATAATCTGCGGCATAATCGACGCATCCACCACACGCAGGCCTTCTAACCCGTGTACGCGGCCTTCGCCGTCAACCACGGACATCTCGTCGTAACCCATTTTGCAGGTACCGCACGGATGGAAGGCGGTTTCGGCGTGGTTACGCACGAACTCATCGAGCTGTTCATCCGTCTGGCATTCGACACCGGGGCTGATTTCGCGGCCACGATACTGATCCAGCGCGGGTTGATGCATGATCTCGCGGGTGATGCGAATTGCGTCGCGGAACTCCTGCCAGTCCTGCTCGTGCGACATGTAGTTAAACAGAATCGCCGGATGCTGGTGCGGGTCGCGGGATTTAATCCGCACATGCCCACGGCTTGGCGAGCGCATTGAGCCGACGTGGCACTGGAAACCGTGCTCTTTCACTGCATTCGAGCCGTTATAGTTAATCGCTACTGGCAGGAAATGGTACTGAATATTCGGCCACGCAAATTCCTCACGGCTGCGAATAAATCCACCTGCTTCAAAGTGGTTGCTGGCACCAACGCCAGTGCCGCCAAACAGCCACTCCGCACCGATTTTCGGCTGGTTCCACCACTGCAGGGCAGGGTAGAGGGAAACCGGTTCTTTGCACTCATATTGCAGATACATCTCCAGATGATCCTGAAGATTTTCGCCGACGCCGGGTAATTCATGCACCAGCGGAATATCAAACTCCGCCAGCAGTTCAGCGTTGCCGACGCCGGAGCGTTGCAGGATCTGCGGTGAGGCAATCGCGCCTGCACATAACAGCACTTCTTTGTTGGCCGTTGCGCGGGTTGGGATGGTGCTGTCGCCTTCCAGCCATTCGACGCCCACCGCGCGTTTGCCGTCAAAAATGATGTGATCGGTCATAGCGTGAGTACGAATGGTCAGGTTAGGACGCGATTTGGCCTGATCGAGATAGCCACGCGCGGTGCTGGCGCGACGGCCCTGCGGCGTGACGGTGCGATCCATCGGACCAAAACCTTCCTGCTGATAACCGTTGAGATCGTCCGTGCGCGGGTAGCCCGCCTGCACGCCCGCTTCAATCATCGCTTCAAACAGCGGATTGACGCCGGGTTTGGAGGTAGTGACGCTCACCGGGCCATCACCGCCGTGATAGTCGTTTTCACCCATATCGCGAGTCTCGGCCTTGCGGTAGTAGGGCAGGCAGTCGAGGTAGCTCCAGTTCTCCAGACCGGGTTCTTGCGCCCAGTTATCGAGATCCAGCGCATTGCCACGGATGTAGCACATGCCGTTGATCAGCGACGATCCACCCAGACCTTTACCGCGTCCGCACTCCATGCGGCGGTTATTCATAAACGGTTCAGGTTCCGTTTCATAGGCCCAGTTGTAGCGTTTACCCTGTAGCGGGAATGCCAGGGCAGCGGGCATCTGGGTGCGGAAGTCAAAGCGATAGTCCGGGCCGCCCGCTTCAAGCAGCAGCACGGAGGTATTCGGATCTTCAGTCAGACGGGTAGCGAGAACGTTGCCGGCTGAGCCGGCACCAATAATGATGTAGTCAAATTGCAAATAAACCTCCTGGTTAGAATATGGACTGGAATTTAGCCATCTCAACCTGGATGGACTTCACCTGGGTGTAACTCTGGAGCGTCATCACGCCGTTCTCGCGACCAATGCCGGAGTGTTTGTAGCCGCCAACGGGCATCTCTGCCGGGGATTCGCCCCAGGTGTTGATCCAGCAAATACCCGCTTCCAGCTGATGAATGACGCGATGCGCGCGGTTCAGGTCCGCTGTCACGATGCCCGCCGCCAGGCCGTAGTCGGTATCGTTAGCGCGGCGAATGACTTCGTCTTCCGACTCGTAGGTCAGAATGGACATCACTGGCCCGAAGATCTCTTCACGCACGATGGTCATATCGTCGCTGCAATCGGTGAACACTGTCGGTGCAACCCATGCGCCGTTATCGAAGCCATCGCCTTTCAGTACATCGCCGCCGCACAGTACGCGCGCGCCTTCCTCTTTGCCTTTGGCGATATAGCGCAGCACGTTATCGCGATGCGGGAAGCTGACCAGCGGGCCGAAGTTAGTTTGCGGATCGAAAACGTCGCCCGCGCGAATGCGCTCAACGCGCGCCAGAATTTTCTGCTCAAATGCGGCTTTGCATTTCGCCGGAACGAAGACGCGGGTGCCATTGGTACACACCTGACCGGAGCTGAAGAAGTTTGCCATCATGGCGATATCGGCGGCGAGATCGAGATCCGCATCATCGAAAACGATCAGCGGTGATTTACCGCCCAGTTCCATGGTCACTTCTTTCAGGGAAGAGGCCGCCGAGTTAGCCATCACTTTTTTGCCGCTGGCGACACCGCCGGTAAATGACACTTTGGCAATGCCCGGATGCTCGGTCAGATATTGCCCGGTCTCCGCGCCCACGCCCGGCAACACGTTAAATACGCCGTCCGGCAGGCCCGCTTCGCTGTAAATTTCAGCCAGCTTTAACGCGGTAAGCGGGGTAACTTCGCTCGGTTTGAAAATCATTGCGTTGCCTGCCGCCAGCGCCGGGGCGGATTTCCACAGGGCAATCTGGATCGGGTAGTTCCATGCGCCAATCCCTGCCACTACGCCCAGCGGTTCGCGGCGGGTATACACAAAGGACGTTTCACGCAACGGGATCTGGCTGCCTTCCAGCGCCGGGATCAGCCCGGCGTAGTACTCCAGCACGTCCGCACCGGTAACGATATCGACGGTTGAGGTTTCCGAATATGCTTTTCCGGTGTCGAGGGTTTCCAGTTTTGCGAGTTCGTCATTGCGTTCACGCAGAATATCAACGGCCCGACGCAGAATACGCGAGCGCTCCATGGCGGTCATCGACGCCCAGATTTTTTGCCCCTGCTGGGCGCTTTTCACGGCGCGATCGACATCCTCGCGCCCGGCGGCCTGCACGGTCGCCAGCACGTTACCGTTGGCCGGGTTAATGGTCTCGAAGGTGCGACCGCTGGTGGCGGAGGTATAACCACCATGTATATAAAGCTGCTGTTCTGCCATTCGGGACATCACGTCTCCTCGGTTAATCGGTGGGTAGATGCTGAGTGATAAAGTGGCGGGTCAGGGAATTAGCGCGGGTTTTATCCAGCGGTTTGCCGCTCAGAGCCGCGCGCAGCCATAATCCATCAATCAGCGCGGCCAGGCCGTAGCCCGCTTCCTGTGCCTGTTCGCGCGGCAATTCGCGACGAAACTCGCTCACCAGATTCGACAGCAAGCGGCGGCTGCTGACCTGCTGTAAACGATAGAGCATCGGCTGATGCATACTGCTGGCCCAGAACGCCAGCCAGGCTTTCATCGCCGCACTGCTCACCTGCGTTTCATCGAAGTTTCCGCCAACAATCGCCTGTAATCGCTGCTCTGCACTGCCCTGCGGAAGTGCATGTAATCGATTCAAAACCGCGTCACGCAGCTGACTGGTGATATCGCGCATGGTTGCTTCCAGCAGACCATTTTTGTCCCTGAAATAGTGGCTGATGATCCCCGTAGAAACGCCTGCACGGCGGGCGATCTGCGCGATCGTTGCATCGTGCATGCCCACTTCATTTATTGCTTCCAGTGTGGCGTCGATCAGTTGTCTGCGCCGGATCGACTGCATCCCCAATTTGGGCATTTTCGCCACTCCATTCATCAGCGGTGTTTATCTATTAAAGCGGTTATTGATTGGACGTTCAATATAAAATGTGTCTTAATTGTTACGAATTTGATTTTAAATAGTAACAATAACAGTGGGGATACTGGATGACAGACCTTTCACACAGCAGGGAAAAGGACAAAATCAATCCGGTGGTGTTTTACACCTCCGCCGGACTGATTTTGTTGTTTTCCCTGACAACGATCCTGTTTCGCGACTTCTCGGCCCTGTGGATTGGCCGCACGCTGGACTGGGTTTCTAAAACCTTCGGTTGGTACTATCTGCTGGCGGCAACGCTCTATATTGTCTTTGTGGTCTGTATCGCTTGTTCGCGTTTTGGTTCGGTGAAGCTCGGGCCAGAACAATCCAAACCGGAATTCAGCCTGCTGAGTTGGGCGGCGATGCTGTTTGCTGCCGGGATCGGTATCGACCTGATGTTCTTCTCCGTAGCCGAACCGGTAACGCAGTATATGCAGCCGCCGGAAGGCGCGGGACAGACGATTGAGGCCGCGCGTCAGGCGATGGTCTGGACGCTGTTTCACTACGGCTTAACCGGCTGGTCGATGTATGCGCTGATGGGCATGGCGCTCGGATACTTTAGCTATCGTTATAATTTGCCGCTCACCATCCGCTCGGCGCTGTACCCGATCTTCGGTAAACGGATTAACGGGCCGATAGGTCACTCAGTGGATATTGCAGCGGTGATCGGCACTATCTTCGGTATTGCCACTACGCTCGGTATCGGTGTGGTGCAGCTTAACTATGGCTTGAGCGTACTGTTTGATATTCCCGATTCGATGGCGGCGAAAGCGGCACTGATCGCCTTGTCGGTGATAATCGCCACGATCTCTGTCACCTCCGGTGTCGATAAGGGCATTCGCGTGTTATCGGAGCTTAATGTCGCGCTGGCGCTGGGATTGATCCTGTTCGTATTGTTTATGGGCGACACTTCGTTCCTGCTTAATGCACTGGTGCTGAATGTTGGCGACTATGTGAATCGCTTTATGGGCATGACGCTCAACAGTTTTGCCTTCGACCGTCCGGTTGAGTGGATGAATAACTGGACGCTCTTCTTCTGGGCATGGTGGGTGGCATGGTCGCCGTTTGTCGGCTTGTTCCTGGCGCGTATCTCGCGTGGGCGTACCATTCGCCAGTTCGTGCTGGGCACGTTGATTATTCCGTTTACCTTCACGCTGTTATGGCTCTCGGTGTTCGGCAATAGCGCGCTGTATGAAATCATCCACGGCGGCGCGGCATTTGCCGAGGAAGCGATGGTCCATCCGGAGCGCGGCTTCTACAGCCTGCTGGCGCAGTATCCGGCGTTTACCTTTAGCGCCTCCGTCGCCACCATTACTGGCCTGCTGTTTTATGTGACCTCGGCGGACTCCGGGGCGCTGGTGCTGGGGAATTTCACCTCGCAGCTTAAAGATATCAACAGCGACGCCCCCGGCTGGCTGCGCGTCTTCTGGTCGGTGGCGATTGGCCTGCTGACGCTCGGCATGCTGATGACTAACGGGATATCCGCGCTGCAAAACACCACGGTGATTATGGGGCTGCCGTTCAGCTTTGTGATCTTCTTCGTGATGGCGGGGTTGTATAAATCTCTGAAGGTAGAAGATTACCGCCGTGAAAGTGCCAACCGCGATACCGCACCGCGACCGCTGGGGCTTCAGGATCGCCTGAGCTGGAAAAAACGTCTCTCGCGCCTGATGAATTATCCGGGCACGCGTTACACTAAACAGATGATGGAGACGGTCTGTTACCCGGCAATGGAAGAAGTGGCGCAGGAGTTGCGGTTGCGCGGCGCGTACGTGGAGCTAAAAAGCCTGCCACCGGAAGAGGGACAGCAGTTGGGTCATCTGGATTTGTTGGTGCATATGGGCGAAGAGCAAAACTTTGTCTATCAGATTTGGCCGCAGCAATATTCGGTGCCGGGCTTTACCTACCGCGCACGCAGCGGTAAATCGACCTACTACCGGCTGGAAACCTTCCTGTTAGAAGGCAGCCAGGGCAACGACCTGATGGACTACAGCAAAGAGCAGGTGATCACCGATATTCTTGACCAGTACGAGCGGCACCTTAACTTTATTCATCTCCATCGTGAAGCGCCGGGCCATAGCGTGATGTTCCCGGACGCGTGATTGTTATTGCATAAAACCGCGCCATGTCTGCATATGGCGCTGTTTCTCCTACCTCTTGATACGTTATATCTATACGGTTAAGCCCTTAGTATCTATTGATGATTACCAGACAACAGATAATAAAAAAGAAAAGAACTATTGCAGCCCAAAACCTACATTTGGGCTGTTGCGAATGTTCAATAAGTTTAGTCTTATTTAATGTAAATATTGCTGATCATTTGAAATGACGCATTATTCATGAGAAATGTGTATCGTAAATCAACTGAAATTAACGCAACCATTTGTTATTTAAGGTTTAATTATCTGTGTGTGATATTTTATTGAATGTTTTAAATATTGTTTTTATTGGCATTGCTATAATATTGGTTATCATTTGCTGAATGGATTCAGTCTTAATGAGTGGGTTTTTAAGGGACAGGCATAGAGTAATGATACGTATGCATAACCAACATCTTTACTCATTATGTCATTGAATGTTGACGCTATGTGTTTATGAGGGAGAGGTATTTTCAGTTGATCTGGATTGTTAAATTCATATAATGCGCCTTTGCTCATGAATGGATGCCAGTATGTAGTGGGAAATTATAAATATTGAAATAGTCCAACTACTTCTTTATTACCAAAAATGAGTATCTGAATTTTAATATTGCATTCTTGCGTGATTATCTCCTGAGTTTGACTTGTGATTACCTTTTTAAGGTATTTAGCGTAACTGTTTTTGAGCGAGCATCAGAGGTAAAGATAATCTTCTTGATAGTGATGTGGGATGTTATACGTATGGCATCGCTGATGTTTATGGTTACCCCTTATGTGTGCTCAGGAATCGACAGGTAATCACTCATACTGAACAGCGATAAAAGATAAAGGTGTGTTCATGAATTCATGTGATTTTCGTGTTTTTCTGCAAGAGTTCGGTACAACGGTTCATTTGTCATTGCCTGGTAGCGTATCCGAGAAAGAACGACTGCTACTCAAGCTGCTGATGCAGGGAATGTCTGTAACAGAAATATCACAGTACAGAAATCGCAGTGCAAAGACAATTTCACATCAAAAGAAACAGCTCTTTGAGAAACTGGGGATTCAGAGCGATATTACTTTCTGGCGCGATATTTTCTTTCAGTACAATCCGGAGATCATATCCGCCACGGGGAGTAATAGTCACAGATATATTAATGATAATCACTATCACCATATCGTCACGCCTGAAGCCATCAGTCTGGCGTTGGAAAACCACGAATTCAAACCGTGGATCCAACCGGTTTTCTGCGCGCAGACTGGCGTACTGACGGGCTGTGAGGTGCTTGTCCGCTGGGAACATCCACAAACGGGAATTATCCCACCGGATCAGTTTATTCCTCTGGCGGAGTCATCCGGTCTTATTGTCATAATGACCCGCCAACTGATGAAACAGACTGCGGATATTCTGATGCCGGTAAAACATTTGCTGCCGGACAATTTCCATATTGGCATCAACGTCTCGGCGGGTTGTTTTTTGGCAGCGGGATTTGAAAAAGAGTGTCTGAACCTGGTTAATAAATTAGGTAACGATAAAATCAAGCTGGTTCTCGAGCTAACGGAACGTAACCCTATTCCGGTAACGCCAGAAGCCAGAGCGATATTTGACAGCCTTCATCAGCACAACATTACCTTTGCGCTGGATGACTTTGGTACGGGTTATGCGACCTATCGTTACTTGCAGGCGTTCCCGGTCGATTTTATTAAGATCGATAAGTCATTTGTGCAAATGGCGAGTGTCGACGAAATCTCCGGTCATATTGTGGACAATATTGTCGAACTAGCGCGTAAGCCTGGTCTGAGTATCGTGGCGGAAGGGGTAGAAACCCAGGAGCAGGCGGATTTAATGATCGGTAAAGGCGTTCACTTTTTGCAGGGCTATTTGTACTCTCCGCCAGTACCGGGTAATAAATTTATCTCTGAATGGGTAATGAAAGCAGGTGGTTGATGTAAACCGCTATTCACAGCGCATCGGGAGGTTGGCAGCGATTAATTCTCCTGGTGCAGCAGATCCTGATAAATACCGGTTAATACACCCTGCGGCCCAAATTCTCGCTTAATCCACTGCGTCACCTGCCCGGTGGCGGAGTGCTGAGTGGCTAATAGCATGCGGGAATCCTGGCGCGGGTTATGGATCTGCCGGGTCACCAGCAGGGAATCTTCCAGCGCCTCGCGCACCATATAATCCGGCAAAAAACCGATTCCTTCGCCAAGGATTTGGCACTGGCATTTGGTATTAAAATCCGGCACCAGGATCAACTACCTGGCCGTGCAGCAGCCAGCCGACCTTTTTATTGATGGTGTGGGCGGTATCCTCAACCATGATATTGGGATATAGCCGAAGCTGGCTTTGTCGGAAATGGGCTCCGGCATAAACGCCAGCGGATCAGGTTAGGCGCGATGGCGAAGGCCCACGAATGGCGCCGATTTCGGTATAGTCGATACCGCCGCCATCAAGCAACGTATCCGGTGCGCCGATAGCGATATTCGCCTGGTTATTAATAATCGAATCCCACACGCCGTTATAGACTTCGGTGGTGACGGTTATCTGGCAGGTTGGAAACTGCTTTTTCAGCACCTGCAGCAACCGGGCGGTATGTTTGGGTGTATACAGCAGCTGATTAATACAGATGCGCACGCGGGTCTCAATTCCCTGGGCGATGGTATCGATGCTGCGCTTGATGGCGTGGAAATCATTCAGCAGGTCGCTGGCTTTGCGGAAGAAATAGCGGCCAGATTCGGTCAACTCGATGCTGCGCGTACTGCGGGTGAACAGCACCACATCCAGCCCGGTTTCCATGCGCTTGATGGTGTAGCTGATGGCGGAGGTGGTCAAACGCCGCTCCTCCGCCGCTTTGCTAAAGCTGCTGAACCGTGCGGCGGTGGTAAAACGCCAGCAGGTTTTGTTCGGTAAAAATTGAGTTCATCTGCCTGCTCCTGCCGCATGGATCCACAGATGAATGTATTGCAGAACGTATCATTGAGCAATGATTTTTGAATAACTTTTAAAAACGGCTCACGCCGCGTCTTTTGAGGTCGCCTCGCTCAATTTCCGCCCGGTGTATTCCGAGATATACCCGATGCTGTTTCCGGCCAGGAAACCCAGCAGCGTAGCCCACCAGTTGAGGCCGGTAGCGAAAAATAGCGTCATGCCGAGAAAGCCGCCGGGGATAAACGACGTGAGCCAGAACCGGCCCTGCCATGCTCTATGACGGCGGAGAGGGGTACTTCGTCATGACCACTCCAGCCCAAAAGGCGGAAAGCCCGCTGACCGACGCCAGCCACCCGGAGGCCGTAGCGGCGAGAAATGCCCAAACGGCACCGGAGTAATTCACCGCCAGGCTCTTTACAAAACCCGCGTTACCGCCGCCTGCCGCGTAGAAGCTACAGAAGGCGACAAAGCCTATCGTACCCAGTAATTCCCAGCCTGCCGCTAGCCCAACCTGCGAAGACACCATCTGCCAGAGACCTGCACAAATCCCGACAGTAATGCCCGTTGCGGTGAGTCCGTTCATGATGATTTCCTCTCGTGTAGTGGTTTCGTGTTGAAACTATATAGAAAGAAAACCCGATTGAGTGAAGGGGCATAGTGCAAAAGAAATAAACGGTGCACTACCGCACAGTCTGTGCTGATTGTTAAATTATTTTCAATAATTAACCGGGTTATGGCGAATAAAATTTAAGCGGGTTCTTTTATCAGATTATCGTTGCTATTCTCAATTCATCGAAAACAGCCACAAAAACCAGGGGAATGTGAATGAGTATAAAAAATCTACCTGCCGACTATTTATTGGCTGCACAACAGGGTGATATCGATAAAGTAAAAACCTGCCTTGCGCTGGGTGTCGATATTAATACCTGCGATCGTCAGGGGAAAACGGCAATTACGCTGGCAAGTTTATATCAGCAATATGCTTGCGTTCAGGCATTAATTGATGCCGGAGCGGATATTAATAAGCAAGATCATACCTGTTTAAATCCTTTTTTAATTAGCTGTCTGAACGATGATTTAACGCTACTACGAATTATTTTACCGGCTAAACCCGATCTTAATTGCGTAACCCGTTTTGGCGGTGTCGGCCTGACGCCTGCCTGTGAAAAAGGCCATTTAAGTATTGTAAAAGAGCTTTTGGCGCATACGGAGATTAACGTTAACCAGACCAACCATGTAGGCTGGACGCCGCTACTGGAAGCGATTGTGCTTAATGATGGTGGTATTAAACAGCAGGCGATTGTGCAGTTATTGCTGGAACACGGTGCCAGCCCGCATCTGACCGATAAATATGGCAAAACGCCACTGGAACTGGCGCGGGAACGGGGCTTTGAAGAGATTGCGCAGTTACTGATTGCCGCAGGTGCATAAACCGGGAGGCTTGCTATCAACACACCAGAAAGACGGTGTGTGTGGGCGCTAACTGCGGATGCGGATTTTCTGGCGCAGCGGGGGCAAGGACAGGTTGAACAGGTCTTTGCCAGAGCGGTAAATATCGCACTCCCGGCTCGCCAGCAGTTGCTGACGCTGCTTTGTGAAGAGTACGACAATGCGCCAAACAGTTGTCGGTTGGCACTCACTCACTTTGATGATCTGTTCCGGCATGGTGATAAGGTTCAGTTTGACGATCAAGGTATTACGGTTGGTCAACATCTTCATATAGAGATGAGTCGTTGTCGGCGTTGGCTGTCCCCAACCTTGCAAATGACCGCTGTGAATTTTCACCTTATCGCCTGGCTACAGTGGCACGACATTATTCATCAGCACCTGGGGGAAAATGAAACCCTGTTTAATTATCGCGGCGATAATCCGTTTTATCAGGCGTTAAATAAAGAATTACATATTAAACGACGGGCAGTTATTCAGGCCGTAAACGATAAACAAAATATCGCCTCAGCGGTCGCCAGTATGATGGGGTTAGGGATTGGCCTTACGCCATCAGCCGACGATTATTTAACAGGTCTGGCGCTTATTTTATTTATTCCCGGGCATCCGGCGGAAAAATACAAAGAGGAATTTTATCTCGGTCTGCAACGCGGCAAAAATAATACCACATTATTAAGTGCCATAACGCTGGAAGCCGCATTACAACAACGCTGCCGGGAAAATATTCATCGTTTTATTCACAACATTATTTATGACATCCCTGGGAACGCAACTCAGGCAATAGAAAAAATTAAACATATTGGCTCCAGTTCCGGCTGCGACATGCTGTATGGCATGGCCGATGGTTGTGCGCTGAGCCAAACCTACGGAGGGAATTATGTCAGTTAAAATAGTCATTAAACCGAATACCTATTTTGATTCTGTCTCGCTGATGTCTATCTCCACGCGTGCAAATAAACTCGACGGCGTCGAGCAGGCATTTGTGGCGATGGCGACCGAAATGAATAAAGGCGTGCTGAAGAATTTAGGACTGCTGACGCCGGAGCTGGAGCAGGCGAAAAACGGCGACCTGATGATTGTCATCAATGGTAAATCGGGTGCGGACAACGAGCAGTTACTGGTGGAGATTGAAGAACTGTTCAACACCAAAGCGCAAAGCGGCTCGCACGAGGCGCGTTACGCCACTATTGGCAGCGCCAAAAAGCATATCCCGGAAAGTAACCTGGCGGTGATTTCGGTCAACGGTCTGTTTGCCGCTCGCGAAGCGCGTCAGGCGCTGCAAAACGATCTCAACGTGATGCTGTTTTCCGATAACGTCTCAGTTGAAGATGAACTGGCGCTCAAGCAACTGGCCCACGAAAAAGGGCTGCTGATGATGGGGCCAGACTGTGGCACGGCGATTATCAACGGCGCGGCGCTCTGTTTTGGTAACGCCGTGCGTCGCGGCAACATCGGTATTGTTGGCGCATCCGGCACCGGCAGTCAGGAGTTGAGCGTCCGCATTCATGAATTTGGCGGCGGCGTTTCGCAACTGATTGGCACCGGCGGGCGCGACCTGAGCGAGAAAATCGGCGGCCTGATGATGCTCGACGCCATCGGGATGCTGGAAAACGATCCGCAAACTGAAATCATTGCGCTTATCTCCAAACCGCCTGCGCCTGCGGTGGCCCGCAAAGTGCTGGAACGTGCGCGCGCCTGCCGCAAGCCGGTGGTCGTCTGCTTCCTCGATCGTGGCGAAACGCCAGTGGATGAGCAGGGGCTACAGTTTGCCCGCGGCACCAAAGAGGCAGCGCTAAAAGCGGTGATGCTCTCCGGCGTGAAACAGGAAAATCTCGACCTGCATACGCTTAACCAGCCGTTGATTGCGGATGTGCGTGCGCGTCTGCAACCGCAGCAGAAATACATTCGTGGCCTGTTCTGCGGCGGCACGCTGTGCGACGAAACCATGTTCGCGGTGATGGAAAAACATGGCGATGTCTACAGCAACATTCAGCCCGATCCGGAATTCCGCCTGAAAGATATCAACCGCAGCATCAAACACACCTTCCTCGACTTTGGCGATGACGACTTCACCAATGGCAAGCCGCACCCGATGATTGACCCCACCAACCGCATCAGTCGCTTGATCGAAGAGGCGCGCGATCCAGAAGTGGCGGTGATCGTGATGGATTTTGTGCTCGGATTTGGATCGCATGAAGATCCGGTCGGCTCCACCATCGAGACGATCAAAGAAGCGAAAGCGATCGCCGCTGCCGAAGGACGCGAGTTGATCATTCTCGCCTATGTGCTGGGTACCGATCTTGATACGCCATCGTTAGAACAACAAAGCCAGATGCTGCTTGATGCCGGAGTGATTCTGGCGAGCAGCAGCACCAATACCGGATTGCTGGCGCGTGAATTTATCTGCAAAGGGGAGGAAGCCTGATGAGCCAGTCACTGTTTAGCCAACCATTGAACGTTATTAACGTCGGCATCGCCATGTTTAGCGATGACCTGAAAAAGCAGCATGTAGAAGTGACTCAACTCGACTGGACGCCGCCGGGGCAGGGCAATATGCAGGTGGTGCAGGCGCTGGATAACATTGCCGATTCGCCGCTGGCGGACAAAATCGCCGCCGCTAACCAGCAGGCGCTGGAGCGTATTATCCAGTCGCATCCGGTGCTGATTGGTTTTGATCAGGCGATTAACGTGGTGCCGGGCATGACGGCGAAAACCATTCTTCACGCCGGGCCGCCGATCACCTGGGAAAAAATGTGCGGCGCGATGAAAGGCGCGGTCACCGGAGCGCTGGTGTTCGAAGGACTGGCGAAAGATCTCGACGAGGCGGCTGAACTGGCGGCTTCCGGGGAGATCACCTTCTCGCCGTGTCACGAGCACGACTGCGTGGGATCGATGGCGGGTGTTACCTCGGCCTCGATGTTTATGCACATCGTAAAAAACAAAACCTACGGCAACATCGCTTATACCAACATGAGCGAGCAGATGGCGAAGATTTTGCGTATGGGCGCTAACGACCAGAGCGTGATTGACCGCCTGAACTGGATGCGTGATGTGCAGGGACCAATACTGCGCGACGCGATGAAAATTATCGGCGAAATCGATCTGCGCTTAATGCTGGCGCAGGCGCTGCATATGGGCGATGAGTGCCATAACCGCAATAACGCCGGGACGACACTGCTGATTCAGGCGCTGACGCCGGGGATTATTCAGGCGGGTTATTCCGTCGAGCAACAGCGCGAAGTGTTTGAGTTTGTCGCCAGCAGCGACTACTTCTCCGGCCCGACGTGGATGGCGATGTGTAAAGCGGCGATGGATGCGGCGCATGGCATCGAATACAGCACCGTGGTCACCACCATGGCGCGTAACGGCGTCGAGTTCGGCCTGCGGGTCAGCGGCCTGCCGGGGCAATGGTTTACCGGCCCGGCGCAGCAGGTGATCGGCCCGATGTTTGCCGGTTATAAGCCGGAAGATTCGGGGCTGGATATCGGCGACAGCGCCATCACCGAAACCTACGGTATTGGCGGATTTGCTATGGCGACCGCGCCCGCTATCGTCGCGCTGGTGGGCGGCACGGTGGAAGAAGCTATTGATTTCTCCCGTCAGATGCGCGAAATCACCCTCGGTGAAAACCCCAACGTCACCATTCCGCTGCTCGGTTTTATGGGCGTGCCGTCGGCAATCGACATCACCCGCGTGGGTAGCAGCGGCATTCTGCCGGTGATCAACACCGCCATCGCCCATAAAGATGCGGGCGTCGGCATGATTGGCGCGGGCATTGTGCATCCACCTTTTGCCTGCTTCGAGAAAGCCATTCTTGGCTGGTGCGAACGTTACGGCGTCTGACCTACATGTTCATGCCGGATGCGGCGTGAACGCCTTATCCGGCCTACGAATGGCGCAAGAATCTGTAGGCCTGATAAGCGTAGCGCATCAGGCATTTGTCACCATTGCCGGATGCGGCGTGAACGCCTTATCCGGCCTACGAATGGCGCAAGAATCTGTAGGCCTGATAAGCGTAGCGCATCAGGCATTTGCCACCACTGCCGGATGCGGCGTGGACGCCTTATCCGGCCTACGAGTGGCGCGAGAATCTGTAGGCCTGATAAGCGTAGCGCATCAGGCATTTGTCACCATTGCCGGATGCGGCGTGAACGCCTTATCCGGCCTACGAGTGGCGCGAGAATTGTAGGCCTGATAAGCGTAGCGCATCAGGCAGTCTGGCGTTGGTCATAACCCCATCACCCTCTGTAGCGGACATAACAACATGAAAGAGCTTGTGGTCGTTGCCATTGGTGGCAACAGCATTATCAAAGATAACGCCAGCCAGTCGATTGAGCATCAGGCGGAGGCGGTGAAAGCCGTCGCCGATACGGTGCTGGAAATGCTGGCTTCCGATTACGACATTGTGCTGACCCACGGCAACGGGCCGCAGGTCGGGCTGGATTTACGCCGTGCGGAGATTGCCCACAAGCGCGAAGGGCTGCCCTTAACGCCGCTGGCGAACTGTGTGGCAGATACGCAGGGCGGCATCGGCTATCTGATCCAACAGGCGCTGAATAACCGGCTGGCGCGTCACGGCGAGAAGAAAGCCGTCACCGTGGTGACTCAGGTGGAAGTGGATAAAAACGATCCAGGTTTTGCCCATCCCACCAAGCCCATCGGCGCATTCTTTAGTGACAGCCAGCGTGACGAATTACAAAAGGCAAACCCTGACTGGTGTTTTGTTGAAGATGCCGGGCGGGGCTATCGCCGCGTGGTCGCCTCGCCGGAACCGAAACGTATTGTCGAAGCACCTGCCATTAAAGCGCTGATCCAACAAGGTTTTGTCGTAATTGGCGCGGGCGGCGGTGGAATTCCGGTAGTGCGTACTGACGCGGGAGATTACCAAAGCGTGGATGCGGTTATCGATAAAGATCTCTCCACCGCGCTGCTGGCGCGTGAGATCCACGCCGATATTCTGGTTATCACCACCGGCGTGGAAAAAGTGTGTATCCACTTCGGCAAACCTGAGCAGCAGGCGCTGGGGGCAGGCGGATGTCGCCACCATGACGCGCTACATGCATGAAGGGCACTTCCCGGCGGGCAGCATGCTACCGAAGATTGTCGCCAGCCTGACAGTTTTTACAACACGGCGGGAAACGGGTGATTATCACCACGCCGGAATGTCTGCCCGCCGCCCTGCGCGGTGAAACGGGGCACCCATATCGTCCATTAAAAGGTAAGGAACGACGATGCAAGAGAACAAAAGTCGCCGTGAGTTTCTCAGCAACAGCGGCAAAATGGTCACCGCTGCTGCGCTGTTTGGCGCTACTGCCCCGGTGGCGTATGCTGCCACTTCCGGCACCGCCGTCTGCGAAGAATACAGGAACCATGAACATCACCGACAGCCATTATTATCTGGACAACGTGCTGCTTGAAACGGGCTTTGAGTACGAAGGAGCTGGTCGCGATACATACCCGTACTGCGCTGCATACCGTGGAGATTAACGCGGGCAAATCACGGCGCTGCGCGATAACAAAAGCCATCCTGACGGCACGCTGCCGCACTATGATGCGGGCGGTAAGCTGATGCTGCCGGCGATGCGCGACATGCACATCCACCTCGATAAAACCTTTTACGGCGGCCCATGGCGTTCGCTTAACCGTCCGGCAGGCACCACCATTCAGGATATGATTAAGCTCGAGCAGAAACTGTTGCCCGAGCTGCAGCCGTACACCCAGGAGCGGGCCGAAAAGCTTATCGATCTGCTGCAGTCAAAAGGCACCACCATCGCTCGCAGCCACTGCAATATTGAACCGGTTTCCGGGCTGAAAAATCTCGAAAATCTGCAGGCGGTGCTGGCGCGGCGTAAAGCGGGTTTCGACTGTGAAATCGTTGCTTTCCCGCAACACGGTCTTTTGTTATCCAAATCAGAACCGCTGATGCGTGAAGCGATGCAGGTGGGCGCACTACGTTGGCGGGTTGGATCCAACGTAAACGTCGATGGCGCGATGGAGAAATCCCTCGATACCATGTTCCAGATAGCTATCGACTATCAGAAAGGGGTGGATATTCATCTGCATGAAACCAGTCCGGCGGGCATCGCCGCGGTGAAATATATGGTGGAAACCGTCGAGAAAACGCCGCAGCTCAAAGGCAAATTGACCATCAGCCACGCTTTTGCGCTGGCGATGATGAACGAGCAGCAGGTGGATGAGATCGCCACGCGGATGGCCGCACAGCAGATTTCTATCGCCTCTACGGTACCTATCGGTACGTTGCATATGCCGCTTAAGCAGCTGCGCGACAAAGGCGTGACGTTAATGACCGGCACCGACAGCGCTATCGACCATTGGGCGCCAATCGGCCTCTGGGCGATATGCTGGAGAAGAAGGAACCTGTACGCCCAGCTCTATATCCGCCCGAACGAACAGAACCTCTCGCGCTCGTTGTTCCTCGCTACCGGTGACGTGATGCCACTCAATGAAGAAGGGTGAACAGGTATGGCCGAAGGCGCAGGATGATGCGAGCTTTGTGCTGGTGGACGCCTCGTGTTCAGCGGAGGCCGTTGCGCGTATTTCTCCGCAGGCGCCACTTTCCATAAGGGACGGCTGGTGTGGGGAAGCGTGGCAGGTTGATGCGCATTTGAAACGCCTGCAACGGTGAATAGTAAGAGATTTAAGCCCCAGGGAGTGGGGCAATCTGAATATGAGTGTGTCGGCAGAAATGGACATTATCTTTGAGGAATATGCCCTTATTGACGTTGTGTAGATAACTATTTGTCTACGTGAAAAGATCATCAGTTTTGCCGATTTTAGTCTTTTACAGATAGCAAATATCACACTTACAGGCGCTCGCCTTATGGGGAACGTTGCTGCTCTGTTTCATTCAGGCTCGCGGCATGTTGGGGCTGGATCGGGTGGTTTAAATATTGGCTATATTCAATGGACGCGTTTTGCCGCGATGACATATCAGGCGTTGCCAAATACACATAGCTAATCAGGAGTAAACACAATGAAGATCAAAGCTGTTGGTGCATATTCCGCTAAACAACCACTTGAACCGATGGATATCACCCGGCGTGAACCGGGACCGAATGATGTCAAAATCGAAATCGCTTACTGTGGCGTTTGCCATTCCGATCTCCACCAGGTCCGTTCCGAGTGGGCGGGGACGGTTTACCCCTGCGTGCCGGGTCATGAAATTGTGGGGCGTGTGGTAGCCGTTGGTGATCAGGTAGAAAAATATGCGCCGGGCGATCTGGTCGGTGTCGGCTGCATTGTCGACAGTTGTAAACATTGCGAAGAGTGTGAAGACGGGTTGGAAAACTACTGTGATCACATGACCGGCACCTATAACTCGCCGACGCCGGACGAACCGGGCCATACTCTGGGCGGCTACTCACAACAGATCGTCGTTCATGAGCGATATGTTCTGCGTATTCGTCACCCGCAAGAGCAGCTGGCGGCGGTGGCTCCTTTGTTGTGTGCAGGGATCACCACGTATTCGCCGCTACGTCACTGGCAGGCCGGGCCGGGTAAAAAAGTGGGCGTGGTCGGCATCGGCGGTCTGGGACATATGGGGATTAAGCTGGCCCACGCGATGGGGGCACATGTGGTGGCATTTACCACTTCTGAGGCAAAACGCGAAGCGGCAAAAGCCCTGGGGGCCGATGAAGTTGTTAACTCACGCAATGCCGATGAGATGGCGGCTCATCTGAAGAGTTTCGATTTCATTTTGAATACAGTAGCTGCGCCACATAATCTCGACGATTTTACCACCTTGCTGAAGCGTGATGGCACCATGACGCTGGTTGGTGCGCCTGCGACACCGCATAAATCGCCGGAAGTTTTCAACCTGATCATGAAACGCCGTGCGATAGCCGGTTCTATGATTGGCGGCATTCCAGAAACTCAGGAGATGCTCGATTTTTGCGCCGAACATGGCATCGTGGCTGATATAGAGATGATTCGGGCCGATCAAATTAATGAAGCCTATGAGCGAATGCTGCGCGGTGATGTGAAATATCGTTTTGTTATCGATAATCGCACACTAACAGACTGAAAAAATTAATAAATACCCTGTGGTTTAACATATTAACTTCGCTCTCCACTTAACTTTTTAGTTAAGGAGAGCGAAATAATATCAAAGTAGCAGTAAAACCTATAACGTAAATTTAAATTGTTAAATTAACGCCCTCCAGTACACAATACTTCACACGTTAGTTATGAGCGATTTCTGATAGTGCCTGGTTTAATCAGAGCTTTATTATCTGCGACGTTTATTTTTATTTAAGAGAGATCGCGATGATATCATTAAAAGCTCCGCACAATAATTTGATGCCATATACGCAACAAAGCATACTTAATACGGTTAAAAACAATCAGTTACCAGAGGATATCAAAAGCTCCCTGGTTTCCTGTGTCGATATATTCAAGGTTTTGATTAAACAATATTATGATTATCCTTATGATTGTCGTGATGATTTAGTCGATGACGACAAACTCATTCATCTCATGGCTGCCGTACGAGACTGTGAGTGGTCAGACGATAACGCACTCACCATAAATGTGCAGTTTAATGATTTCCCTGGATTTTATGACTGGATGGATTACCCTGATCACCCGGTTAAGTTTGTTTTTCACATACTTGAAAATCAAAAAGGGACAGTTTGGGTATATGACCAGGATGATGCGTTTCTTGATATTAAAGCAAACGTGCAGGCTGGACGCTTTACCGGGCTTAAGAAATTAGTGCAGTTTATCGATTCAGTGCGAACAGATTGCAAATGTATTCTTCTTGAATACCATATGCCTTTGCTGAGAATTTTCCCTAAAGGGAAAGAGTGTATGCATGTGGAAAAATGGCTTCGCGAAATGTCGTCTATTCCGGAGACAGACGCGCCCATTAAGCAGGCGCTTGCGCATGGATTATTATTACACTTAAAAAATATCTACCCTGTTTTTCCTGAATCACTGGTGATGTTATTGCTCTCTGTTCTGGACGTAAAAACATACAGAGATGATGCGCGATTAAATGAATGGATATCTAATAGAGTGCAGGAATTAGGTGACAGATATTATCCTGTAAATAAGCACGTTAAAATCCGCTACACTCTTTAGTTCAGAAAGGGTTCCACCTGCAAGTTGTTATTCCACCTGAGAGTGAATCGCAATGCAGGTAATCATTTCATCTGTATATCTGTATGCCAACTGGCATTCCATCTCTTTTTTCGCCGATATTTTGTTGTGATCGGCGACACTTCGCTTAAAAAAGCACCAGTAGTGGTTTCGCAGCCATGCGGTGTATAAAAAATGATCTCATGCAGATGTTTTGTGAATGTGTTGGTTGACATTCATATGAAAAAAATCATAATTCCATCATGTTTGTGTGGGGTCTTTTCTGTATCTTACGCATCGCACTCAAGCCTGACAGAAAATATGCTGTAAGGCTCATATCAAAAACCGCCATTAGCTCATCAGGAAGAGCAGACGACAACCAGGATTGTTGTATGGTACGGGGTTCGAGGCCTCGATGGCGGTCCAACTTTTCAAAACTCTTCTGAATCAGATCCCCTTATTATCATCCCTGCAAAGTGGAACATTGCCATTGTTTGGCTATTCAGGATGGGGCAGACCAATGAAAAAAGCCCACACAGGGGAGAGTGGGCTGAAATGGGAAGCTAAAGACTCAAGTAAACTTATCGGAAATAAGGACCACGCATTACGGGGGCTATCATCGCCGATGGCCGTGATTCGGCAAATCAGGTTGATTACGTAGAGAGTAAATTATCTGCTCACCGCTGCGTCACCCCTTCGTAAATCAGGCGTAGCGCGAATACACCAATAATTGCACCAATAACCCGACTGGCAACGCGTTGCATACGCCCATAAGCACGACGCACAGCGGGCAAAGAAAACGCCTGACTAAGAAAAACTCGCCAGATAATTGATGCGAGCACAATCCCCGCCCAGGCCATTAAACGTGCCCATGTTGGTGTTTCGGCATTTAATGTTACTGAGAAAATACTGATAAAAAATAAAACGGTTTGCGGGTTAGAGAGATCGGTAATTAATCCGCGGCGAAAAAAGACATACCAGGGGGCGCTAATCGGTTGTTGTAGTGTGCTCATTTGCGGTGTTGACTGGCGGCGCATGCTGCACCACGCAAACCATAAGAGATAAGCGCCGCCGACGATTCTGATAAGCGAAAAAATCTCCTCACACTGCGTAATTAGCGTTGCAAGACCAAACAAACCCAACCCGGAATAAAATGCATCGCCCAGCGCCACGCCCAGCCCGGTCAGCACCCCTGCGCGTCGACCGGAAGCCAGGCTGGTTTGTACTACCACAAAGAGATTGGCTCCCGGATTAAAAAAAGTAATCACGAACAGTCCTACGGTCAGGTAAACGGCATGCAAAGGATCCATAGTGATTTCATCCATAAATAAGTGAACTAACTGCATCATATTTCTACCAAAAATAATCGGGTGCGAGAGAGATCACAAAGTGTCTTATTTCCGGTTACTGGCGTTTATGCCCTGACTGAACTAATTATTAATCAACCCAATAATGTGGGTGGGTGATAGTGTGATAACAACTCTGGAGCCGTAATATGAAAATAATCTCTAAAATGTTAGTCGGTGCGTTAGCGTTAGCCGTTACCAATGTCTATGCCGCTGAATTGATGACCAAAGCGGAATTTGAAAAAGTTGAATCGCAGTATGAAAAAATAGGTGATATTTCAACCAGCAATGAAATGTCGACTGCAGATGCAAAAGAAGATTTGATCAAAAAAGCGGATGAAAAAGGGGCTGATGTGTTGGTACTGACCTCCGGTCAAACTGACAATAAGATCCACGGCACGGCAAATATTTATAAGAAGAAGTAATTCTGAATCCTATGTAAACATCTCCGATGCGTAAGTTTATCGGTGATCATCTATTGAAATTTATGCCGGATAAAGCGTTCGCGCTGCATTCGGCAGTTCAGCTTTTCAGCCGCCGCCAGAACGTCGTCCGGCTGATGCCTAAATAATTCGCCGCTGCTGTTTTATCGCCATTAAATTTCTCCAGTGCCTGTTGTGGTGTCAGTAAGCGTGGAGCGGGAGTTTTCGCCGACTCGCGCGCCAGTTCCGGCAGTAGCAGTTGCATAAACTGCGGCGTTAAATCCGGCGTCGGTTCCACACTTAAAAACAGCGCCAGTCGTTCCATCATATTGCGCAGTTCACGAATATTGCCTGGCCAGTCGTAGTGCAGCAGCACAGTTTCACTTGCCTGTAACCCCTGGCGTAATGCAGCAGAAAATGGGGCGGAGAGCGCCGCCAGAGACACTTTCAAAAAGCTTTCCGCCAGCGGAAGAATATCCGCCACCCGCTCGCGCAGTGGTGGCAATTGCAGACGCAAAATACTCAGCCGATAAAACAGATCACGGCGAAAACGTCCTTGCTGCATATCTTCTTCCAGATTGCAGTGAGTGGCGCTAATGACCCGTACATCTACCGGAACAGGCTGATGCCCGCCGACGCGGGTGACCTCTTTTTCTTCCAGCACCCGCAGCAGCCGGGTCTGCAAAGGTAGCGGCATTTCGCCAATCTCATCCAGAAACAGCGTACCGCCGTGGGCAATTTCGAACAGCCCGGCGCGACCTCCGCGTCGCGAGCCGGTAAACGCCCCTTCCTCATAGCCAAACAGTTCTGCTTCCAGCAGCGATTCGGCAATCGCCCCGCAGTTGACGGCAACAAACGGATGCGACTTTTTGCCCTGTCGCGCATCGTGGCGGGCAAAATATTCCCGATGAATCGCCTGGGCCGCCAGCTCTTTGCCCGTCCCCGTTTCCCCCTCAATCAACACCGCCGCACTGGAGCGGGCATACAGCAAAATAGTCTGCCGTACTTGTTCCATCTGTGGTGATTGACCGAGCATATCGCCCAGCACGTAACGAGTACGCAGGGCGTTGCGGGTGGCATCGTGAGTGTTATGGCGTAACGACATGCGCGTCATATCCAGCGCATCGCTGAACGCCTGGCGCACGGTGGCGGCGGAATAGATAAAAATTCCGGTCATTCCGGCTTCTTCTGCCAAATCGGTAATCAGCCCTGCGCCGACCACCGCTTCGGTGCCGTTAGCTTTTAGCTCGTTAATCTGCCCGCGTGCGTCTTCCTCGGTAATGTAGCTACGTTGGTCGAGGCGCAAATTAAAGGTTTTTTGAAACGCCACCAGCGCTGGAATGGTTTCCTGATAGGTGACAACGCCGATAGAAGAGGTGAGTTTTCCGGCTTTTGCCAGTGCCTGTAACACATCGTAGCCGCTCGGTTTAATCAAAATAACTGGCACTGACAGGCGGCTTTTCAGGTACGCGCCGTTAGAGCCAGCCGCGATGATGGCGTCACAGCGTTCGTTTGCCAGTTTCTTGCGGATGTAGGTCACTGCTTTTTCAAAGCCAAGCTGAATAGGGGTAATGTTCGCCAGGTGATCAAACTCGAGGCTGATATCGCGAAACAGCTCGAACAGGCGCGTTACAGATACCGTCCAGATAACCGGTTTGTCGTCATTAAGCCGTGGTGGATGTGCCATAGCGCACCGCAAAGTTAAGAAACCGAATATTGGGTTTAGTCTTGTTTCATAATTGTTGCAATGAAACGCGGTGAAACATTGCCTGAAACGTTAACTGAAACGCATATTTGCGGATTAGTTCATGACTTTATCTCTAACAAATTGAAATTAAACATTTAATTTTATTAAGGCAATTGTGGCACACCCCTTGCTTTGTCTTTATCAACGCAAATAACAAGTTGATAACAAAGGATGGGCTATGTCTCTACACTCTCCAGGTAAAGCGTTTCGCGCTGCACTGACTAAAGAAAATCCATTGCAGATTGTTGGCACCATCAACGCTAATCATGCGCTGTTGGCGCAGCGTGCCGGATATCAGGCAATTTATCTTTCTGGCGGTGGCGTGGCGGCAGGTTCGCTGGGGCTGCCCGATCTCGGTATTTCTACCCTTGATGATGTGCTGACCGACATTCGCCGTATCACCGACGTTTGTTCGCTGCCGCTGCTGGTGGATGCGGATATCGGTTTTGGTTCTTCGGCCTTTAACGTGGCGCGCACCGTGAAATCGATGATTAAAGCCGGTGCGGCAGGATTGCATATTGAAGATCAGGTTGGTGCGAAACGCTGCGGTCATCGTCCGAATAAAGCGATCGTCTCGAAAGAAGAGATGGTGGATCGGATCCGCGCGGCGGTGGATGCGAAAACCGATCCTGATTTTGTGATCATGGCGCGCACCGATGCTCTGGCGGTAGAGGGGCTGGATGCGGCGATCGAGCGTGCGCAGGCCTATGTTGAAGCGGGTGCCGAGATGTTGTTCCCGGAGGCGATTACCGAACTCGCCATGTACCGCCAGTTTGCCGATGCGGTGCAGGTGCCGATCCTCGCCAACATCACCGAATTTGGTGCCACGCCGCTGTTTACCACCGACGAATTACGCAGCGCCCATGTCGCAATGGCGCTGTACCCACTTTCAGCGTTCCGCGCCATGAACCGCGCCGCTGAACATGTCTACAACGTCCTGCGCCAGGAAGGCACGCAGAAAAGCGTCATCGACACCATGCAGACCCGCAACGAGCTGTACGAAAGCATCAACTACTACCAGTACGAAGAGAAGCTCGACAACCTGTTTGCCCGTAGCCAGGTGAAATAAAAAACGCCCGTTGATTGTATTCGACAGCCGATGCCTGATGCGTCGCTGACGCGACTTATCAGGCCTACGAGGTGCACTGAACTGTAGGTCGGATAAGACGGATGGCGTCGCATCCGACAACCGATGCCTGATGCGCCGCTGACGTGACTTATCAGGCCTACGGGGTGCACTGAACTGTAGGTCGGATAAGACGCATAGCGTCGCATCCGACAACCGATGCCTGATGCGCCGCTGACGCGACTTATCAGGCCTACGGGGTGCACTGAACTGTAGGTCGGATAAGACGCATAGCGTCGCATCCGACAACCGATGCCTGATGCGCCGCTGACGCGACTTATCAGGCCTACGGGGTGAACTGAACTGTAGGTCGGATAAGACGCATAGCGTCGCATCCGACAACAATCTCGACCCTACAAATGATAACAATGACGAGGACAACATGAGCGACACAACGATCCTGCAAAACAGTACCCATGTCATTAAACCGAAAAAATCTGTGGCACTTTCTGGCGTTCCGGCGGGCAATACGGCGCTCTGCACCGTGGGTAAAAGTGGCAATGACCTGCATTACCGCGGCTACGATATTCTTGATCTGGCGAAACATTGCGAATTTGAAGAAGTGGCGCATCTGCTGATCCACGGCAAACTGCCGACCCGTGACGAACTCGCCGCTTACAAAACGAAACTGAAAGCCCTGCGCGGTTTACCGGCTAACGTGCGTACCGTGCTGGAAGCCTTACCGGCGGCGTCGCACCCGATGGATGTTATGCGCACCGGTGTTTCCGCGCTCGGCTGCACGCTGCCAGAAAAAGAGGGGCATACCGTCTCTGGCGCGCGGGATATTGCCGACAAACTGCTGGCGTCGCTTAGCTCGATTCTCCTTTATTGGTATCACTACAGCCACAACGGCGAACGCATCCAACCGGAAACCGATGACGACTCCATCGGCGGTCACTTCCTGCATCTGCTGCACGGCGAAAAGCCATCGCAAAGCTGGGAAAAGGCGATGCATATCTCGCTGGTGCTGTACGCCGAACACGAGTTTAACGCCTCCACCTTTACCAGTCGGGTGATTGCGGGCACCGGCTCTGATATGTATTCCGCGATTATTGGCGCGATTGGCGCACTGCGCGGGCCAAAACACGGCGGGGCGAATGAAGTGTCGCTGGAGATCCAGCAACGCTACGAAACGCCGGACGAAGCCGAAGCAGATATCCGCAAGCGCGTGGAAAACAAAGAAGTGGTCATTGGTTTTGGTCATCCGGTTTACACCATCGCTGACCCGCGCCACCAGGTGATTAAACGTGTGGCGAAGCAGCTCTCGCAGGAAGGCGGCTCGCTGAAGATGTACAACATCGCCGATCGCCTGGAAACGGTGATGTGGGAGAGCAAAAAGATGTTCCCCAATCTCGACTGGTTCTCTGCTGTTTCCTACAACATGATGGGCGTTCCCACCGAGATGTTCACACCACTGTTTGTTATCGCCCGCGTCACCGGCTGGGCGGCGCACATTATCGAACAACGTCAGGACAACAAAATTATCCGTCCTTCCGCCAATTATGTTGGACCGGAAGACCGCCCGTTTGTCGCGCTGGATAAGCGCCAGTAAACCTCTACGAATAACAATAAGGAAACGTACCCAATGTCAGCTCAAATCAACAACATCCGCCCGGAATTTGATCGTGAAATCGTTGATATCGTCGATTACGTCATGAACTACGAAATCAGCTCTAAAGTGGCCTACGACACCGCACATTACTGCCTGCTCGACACGCTCGGCTGCGGTCTGGAAGCTCTCGAATACCCGGCCTGTAAAAAACTGCTGGGGCCAATTGTTCCCGGCACCGTCGTACCCAACGGCGTGCGCGTCCCCGGAACTCAGTTCCAGCTCGACCCCGTCCAGGCGGCATTTAACATCGGCGCGATGATCCGCTGGCTCGATTTCAACGATACCTGGCTGGCGGCGGAGTGGGGCCATCCTTCCGACAACCTCGGCGGCATTCTGGCAACGGCGGACTGGCTTTCGCGCAACGCGGTCGCCAGCGGCAAAGCGCCGTTGACCATGAAACAGGTGCTGACCGCAATGATCAAAGCCCATGAAATTCAGGGCTGCATCGCGCTGGAAAACTCCTTTAACCGCGTCGGCCTCGACCACGTTCTGTTAGTGAAAGTGGCTTCCACCGCCGTGGTCGCCGAAATGCTCGGCCTGACCCGCGAGGAAATTCTCAACGCCGTTTCGCTGGCGTGGGTGGACGGTCAGTCGCTGCGCACCTATCGCCATGCGCCGAACACCGGCACGCGTAAATCCTGGGCGGCGGGCGATGCCACTTCCCGCGCGGTACGTCTGGCACTGATGGCGAAAACGGGCGAAATGGGTTACCCGTCAGCCCTGACTGCGCCGGTGTGGGGCTTCTACGACGTCTCCTTTAAAGGTGAATCGTTCCGCTTCCAGCGCCCGTACGGTTCCTACGTTATGGAAAATGTGCTGTTCAAAATCTCCTTCCCGGCGGAGTTCCACTCCCAGACGGCAGTTGAAGCAGCGATGACGCTCTATGAACAGATGCAGGCAGCAGGCAAAACGGCGGCGGATATCGAAAAAGTGACCATTCGCACCCACGAAGCCTGTATTCGCATCATCGACAAAAAAGGGCCGCTCAATAACCCGGCAGACCGCGATCACTGCATTCAGTACATGGTGGCGATCCCGCTGCTATTCGGGCGCTTAACGGCGGCAGATTACGAGGACAACGTTGCGCAAGATAAACGCATTGACGCCCTGCGCGAGAAGATCAATTGCTTTGAAGATCCGGCATTTACCGCTGACTACCACGACCCGGAAAAACGCGCCATCGCCAATGCCATTACCCTTGAGTTCACCGACGGCACACGATTTGAAGAAGTGGTGGTGGAGTACCCCATTGGTCATGCTCGCCGCCGTCAGGATGGTATTCCGAAACTGGTCGATAAATTCAAAATCAATCTCGCGCGCCAGTTCCCGACTCGCCAACAGCAGCGCATTCTGGAGGTTTCTCTCGACAGAGCTCGCCTGGAACAGATGCCGGTCAATGAGTATCTCGACCTGTACGTCATTTAAGTAAACGGCGGTAAGGCGTAAGTTCAACAGGAGAGCATTATGTCTTTTAGCGAATTTTATCAGCGTTCGATTAACGAACCGGAGCAGTTCTGGGCCGAGCAGGCCCGGCGTATTGACTGGCAGACGCCCTTTACGCAAACGCTCGATCACAGCAATCCGCCGTTTGCCCGTTGGTTTTGTGAAGGCCGAACCAACTTGTGCCACAACGCCATCGACCGCTGGCTGGAGAAACAGCCAGAGGCGCTGGCGCTGATTGCCGTCTCTTCGGAAACAGAAGAAGAGCGCACCTTTACCTTTCGTCAGCTGCATGACGAAGTGAACGCGGTGGCCTCAATGTTGCGTTCATTGGGTGTGCAGCGCGGCGATCGGGTGCTGGTGTATATGCCGATGATTGCCGAAGCGCATATTACTCTGCTGGCCTGCGCGCGCATTGGCGCTATTCACTCGGTGGTGTTTGGTGGATTTGCCTCGCACAGCGTGGCGGCGCGAATTGATGACGCTAAACCGGTGCTGATTGTCTCGGCTGATGCCGGAGCGCGCGGTGGCAAAATCATTCCCTATAAAAAATTGCTCGACGATGCGATAAGTCAGGCGCAGCACCAGCCACGCCATGTTTTGCTGGTGGATCGCGGGCTGGCGAAAATGGCGCGCGTCAGCGGGCGGGATGTCGATTTCGCGTCGTTGCGCCATCAACACATCGGCGCGCGGGTACCGGTGGCGTGGCTGGAATCCAACGAAACCTCCTGCATTCTCTACACTTCCGGCACGACCGGCAAACCTAAAGGCGTGCAGCGTGACGTCGGCGGATATGCGGTGGCGCTGGCGACCTCGATGGACACCATTTTTGGCGGCAAAGCGGGCAGCGTGTTCTTTTGCGCATCGGATATCGGCTGGGTGGTGGGGCATTCGTATATCGTTTACGCGCCGCTGCTGGCGGGGATGGCGACTATCGTTTACGAAGGATTGCCGACCTGGCCGGACTGCGGCGTGTGGTGGACAATCGTCGAGAAATATCAGGTTAGCCGGATGTTCTCAGCGCCGACCGCCATTCGCGTGCTGAAAAAATTCCCTACCGCTGAAATTCGCAAACACGATCTCTCGTCGCTGGAAGTGCTCTATCTGGCTGGAGAACCGCTGGACGAGCCGACCGCCAGTTGGGTGAGCAATACGCTGGATGTGCCGGTCATCGACAACTACTGGCAGACCGAATCCGGCTGGCCGATTATGGCGATTGCTCGCGGTCTGGACGACAGGCCGACGCGTCTGGGAAGCCCCGGTGTGCCGATGTATGGCTATAACGTGCAGTTGCTTAATGAAGTCACCGGCGAACCGTGTGGCGTCAACGAGAAAGGGATGCTGGTGGTGGAAGGGCCGCTGCCGCCGGGGTGTATTCAGACCATCTGGGGCGACGACGGCCGCTTTGTGAAGACTTACTGGTCGCTGTTTTCCCGCCCGGTGTACGCCACCTTTGACTGGGGCATCCGTGACGCTGACGGTTATCACTTTATTCTCGGGCGCACTGACGATGTAATTAACGTTGCCGGGCATCGGCTGGGGACGCGCGAGATTGAAGAGAGTATCTCCAGCCATCCGGGCGTTGCCGAAGTGGCGGTGGTTGGGGTGAAAGATGCGCTGAAAGGGCAGGTGGCGGTGGCGTTTGTCATTCCGAAAGAGAGCGACAGTCTGGAAGATCGTGATGTGGCGCACTCGCAAGAGAAGGCGATTATGGCGCTGGTGGACAGCCAGATTGGCAACTTTGGCCGCCCGGCGCACGTCTGGTTTGTCTCGCAATTGCCAAAAACGCGATCCGGAAAAATGCTGCGCCGCACGATCCAGGCGATTTGCGAAGGACGCGATCCTGGAGATCTGACGACCATTGATGATCCTGCGTCGTTGGATCAGATCCGCCAGGCGATGGAAGAGTAGGTTATTGTCGGATGCGTCGCGCGGTGCATCCGGCACTGTGTGCCGATGCCTGATGCGACGCTGACGCGTTTTATCATGCCTACGGACCTGAACCGTAGGTCGGATAAGGCGCTCGCGTCGCATCCGACACCATGCTCAGATGCCTGATGCGACGCTGACGCGTCTTATCAGGCCTACCCACTGTTTTTACACCGATAATTTTTCCCCCACCTTTTTGCACTCATTCATATAAAAAATATATTTCCCCACGAAAACGATTGCTTTTTATCTTCAGATGAATAGAATGCGGCGGATTTTTTGGGTTTCAAACAGCAAAAAGGGGGAATTTCGTGTCGCAAGATAACAACTTTAGCCAGGGGCCAGTCCCGCAGTCGGCGCGGAAAGGGGTATTGGCATTGACGTTCGTCATGCTGGGATTAACCTTCTTTTCCGCCAGTATGTGGACCGGCGGCACTCTCGGAACCGGTCTTAGCTATCATGATTTCTTCCTCGCAGTTCTCATCGGTAATCTTCTCCTCGGTATTTACACTTCATTTCTCGGTTACATTGGCGCAAAAACCGGCCTGACCACTCATCTTCTTGCTCGCTTCTCGTTTGGTGTTAAAGGCTCATGGCTGCCTTCACTGCTACTGGGCGGAACTCAGGTTGGCTGGTTTGGCGTCGGTGTGGCGATGTTTGCCATTCCGGTGGGTAAGGCAACCGGGCTGGATATTAATTTGCTGATTGCCGTTTCCGGTTTACTGATGACCGTCACCGTCTTTTTTGGCATTTCGGCGCTGACGGTTCTTTCGGTGATTGCGGTTCCGGCTATCGCCTGCCTGGGCGGTTATTCCGTGTGGCTGGCTGTTAACGGCATGGGCGGCCTGGACGCATTAAAAGCGGTCGTTCCCGCACAACCGTTAGATTTCAATGTCGCGCTGGCGCTGGTTGTGGGGTCATTTATCAGTGCGGGTACGCTCACCGCTGACTTTGTCCGGTTTGGTCGCAATGCCAAACTGGCGGTGCTGGTGGCGATGGTGGCCTTTTTCCTCGGCAACTCGTTGATGTTTATTTTCGGTGCAGCGGGCGCTGCGGCACTGGGCATGGCGGATATCTCTGATGTGATGATTGCTCAGGGCCTGCTGCTGCCTGCGATTGTGGTGCTGGGGCTGAATATCTGGACCACCAACGATAACGCACTCTATGCGTCGGGTTTAGGTTTCGCCAACATTACCGGGATGTCGAGCAAAACCCTTTCGGTAATCAACGGTATTATCGGTACGGTCTGCGCATTATGGCTGTATAACAATTTTGTCGGCTGGTTGACCTTCCTTTCGGCAGCTATTCCTCCAGTGGGTGGCGTGATCATCGCCGACTATCTGATGAACCGTCGCCGCTATGAGCACTTTGCGACCACGCGTATGATGAGTGTCAATTGGGTGGCGATTCTGGCGGTCGCCTTGGGGATTGCTGCAGGCCACTGGTTACCGGGAATTGTTCCGGTCAACGCGGTATTAGGTGGCGCGCTGAGCTATCTGATCCTTAACCCGATTTTGAATCGTAAAACGACAGCAGCAATGACGCATGTGGAGGCTAACAGTGTCGAATAACGCTTTACAAACAATTATTAACGCCCGGTTACCAGGCGAAGAGGGGCTGTGGCAGATTCATCTGCAGGACGGAAAAATCAGCGCCATTGATGCGCAATCCGGCGTGATGCCCATAACTGAAAACAGCCTGGATGCCGAACAAGGTTTAGTTATACCGCCGTTTGTGGAGCCACATATTCACCTGGACACCACGCAAACCGCCGGACAACCGAACTGGAATCAGTCCGGCACGCTGTTTGAAGGCATTGAACGCTGGGCCGAGCGCAAAGCGTTATTAACCCATGACGATGTGAAACAACGCGCATGGCAAACGCTGAAATGGCAGATTGCCAACGGCATTCAGCATGTGCGTACCCATGTCGATGTTTCGGATGCAACGCTAACTGCGCTGAAAGCAATGCTGGAAGTGAAGCAGGAAGTCGCGCCGTGGATTGATCTGCAAATCGTCGCCTTCCCTCAGGAAGGGATTTTGTCGTATCCCAACGGTGAAGCGTTGCTGGAAGAGGCGTTACGCTTAGGGGCAGATGTAGTGGGGGCGATTCCGCATTTTGAATTTACCCGTGAATACGGCGTGGAGTCGCTGCATAAAACCTTCGCCCTGGCGCAAAAATACGACCGTCTCATCGACGTTCACTGTGATGAGATCGATGACGAGCAGTCGCGCTTTGTCGAAACCGTTGCTGCCCTGGCGCACCATGAAGGCATGGGCGCGCGAGTCACCGCCAGCCACACCACGGCAATGCACTCCTATAACGGGGCGTATACCTCACGCCTGTTCCGCTTGCTGAAAATGTCCGGTATTAACTTTGTCGCCAACCCGCTGGTCAATATTCATCTGCAAGGACGTTTCGATACGTATCCAAAACGTCGCGGCATCACGCGCGTTAAAGAGATGCTGGAGTCCGGCATTAACGTCTGCTTTGGTCACGATGATGTCTTCGATCCGTGGTATCCGCTGGGAACGGCGAATATGCTGCAAGTGCTGCATATGGGGCTGCATGTTTGCCAGTTGATGGGCTACGGGCAGATTAACGATGGCCTGAATTTAATCACCCACCACAGCGCAAGGACGTTGAATTTGCAGGATTACGGCATTGCCGCCGGAAACAGCGCCAACCTGATTATCCTGCCGGCTGAAAATGGGTTTGATGCGCTGCGCCGTCAGGTTCCGGTACGTTATTCGGTACGTGGCGGCAAGGTGATTGCCAGCACACAACCGGCACAAACCACCGTATATCTGGAGCAGCCAGAAGCCATCGATTACAAACGTTGAACGACTGGGTTACAGCGAGCTTAGTTTATGCCGGATGCGGCGTGAACGCCTTATCCGGCCTACGTAGAGCACTGAACTCGTAGGCCTGATAAGCGTAGCGCATCAGGCAATTCCAGCCGCTGATCTGTGTCAGCGGCTACCGTGATTCATTCCCGCCAACAACCGCGCATTCCTCCAACGCCATGTGCAAAAATGCCTTCGCAGCGGCTGTCTGCCAGCTGTAGTTTATGCCGGATGCGGCGTGAACGCCTTATCCGGCCTACGTAGAGCACTGAACTCGTAGGCCTGATAAGCGTAGCGCATCAGGCAATTCCAGCCGCAGACCTGTGTCAGCGGCTACCGTGATTCATTTCCGCCAACAACCGCGCATTTATCCAACGCCATGTGCAAAAATGCCTTCGCGGCGGCTGTCTGCCAGCTATTTTTCCGCCGCAACAAAACCGCCGTTCTCTCCAGTAGTGGCGGGGCAAGAGAAATAGCTTTAAGCCCGTCATGTTGTGTGGCAATCGCTGCTGGTAACAATGTGGAAAGGGAAGTGCGGCGAATCAGCTCCAGAACCGCGCTAATTGAGTTCGCCTCAATGACCACCTGTGGATGTAGCCCCGCTTTCTCGCAGTAGTGGTCAATTTGCTCTCTGGTGGCAAATTCCGCGCTGAGCAGGACCAGTTTTTCATCATGCAAGCGACTCAACGCCACCTGTTCATGGACGGCCAGCGGATGATGTTGCGCCACGACTAACGCTAAACTTTCTGTCAGTAAAGGAATTGCCTCCAGCTCCGGCGAATGCACAGGCGCGAAGGCAATCCCAACGTCCAACTCGTCGCGGCAAAGCATATCCTCGATTTTCTCCTGCGACATTTCCTGTAGCTGGAGCGTGATGCTGGGATAGCGCGCATAGAAATCCGCCATTAAGGGGCCGATAAAGTAGCTCGTAAAGGTGGGGGTGACGGCGATACGCAGCGATCCTCGCGTCAGATCGGCAACATCATGAATCGCCCGTTTACCCGCCCCCAGTTCCTGTAACGCCCGGCTGGCGTACTGTCGCCAGACTTCTCCTGCATCAGTGAGACGAATCGTTCGCCCGCTACGGTCAAACAGCGGCACGCCTAAACTCTCCTCTAACTGGCGAATCTGCTGGGAAAGCGCAGGTTGGGAGACGTGCAACGCACTGGCGGCACGGGTGAAGCTGCCATGTTCAGCCACGGCAAGAAAATAATTGATATGTCGAGAGAGCATTCGCAACCTATAAGTAAATCCAATGGAACTCATCATAAATGAGACTTTTACCTTATGACAATCGGCGAGTAGTCTGCCTCTCATTCCAGAGACAGACAGAGGTTAACGGTGAAAGAGATTATTGATGGATTCCTTAAATTCCAGCGCGAGGCATTTCCGAAGCGGGAAGCCTTGTTTAAACAGCTGGCGACACAGCAAAGCCCGCGCACACTTTTTATCTCCTGCTCCGACAGCCGTCTGGTCCCTGAGCTGGTGACGCAACGTGAGCCTGGCGATCTGTTCGTTATTCGCAACGCGGGCAATATCGTCCCTTCCTACGGGCCGGAACCCGGTGGCGTTTCTGCTTCGGTGGAGTATGCCGTCGCTGCGCTTCGGGTATCTGACATTGTGATTTGTGGTCATTCCAACTGTGGCGCGATGACCGCCATTGCCAGCTGTCAGTGCATGGACCATATGCCTGCCGTCTCCCACTGGCTGCGTTATGCCGATTCAGCCCGCGTCGTTAATGAGGCGCGCCCGCATTCCGATTTACCGTCAAAAGCTGCGGCGATGGTACGTGAAAACGTCATTGCTCAGTTGGCTAATTTGCAAACTCATCCATCGGTGCGCCTGGCGCTCGAAGAGGGGCGGATCGCCCTGCACGGCTGGGTCTACGACATTGAAAGCGGCAGCATCGCAGCTTTTGACGGCGCAACCCGCCAGTTTGTGCCACTGGCCGCTAATCCTCGCGTTTGTGCCATACCGCTACGCCAACCGACCGCAGCGTAACCTTATTTTTAAACCATCAGGAGTTCCACCATGATTCAGTCACAAATTAACCGCAATATTCGTCTTGATCTTGCCGATGCCATTTTGCTCAGCAAAGCTAAAAAAGATCTCTCATTTGCCGAGATTGCCGACGGCACCGGTCTGGCAGAAGCCTTTGTAACCGCGGCTTTGCTGGGTCAGCAGGCGCTTCCTGCCGACGCCGCCCGCCTGGTCGGGGCGAAGCTGGATCTCGACGAAGACTCCATTCTACTGTTGCAGATGATTCCACTGCGTGGCTGCATTGATGACCGTATTCCAACTGACCCAACGATGTATCGTTTCTATGAAATGTTGCAGGTGTACGGTACAACCCTGAAAGCGTTGGTTCATGAGAAATTTGGCGATGGCATTATTAGCGCGATTAACTTCAAACTCGACGTTAAGAAAGTGGCGGACCCGGAAGGTGGCGAACGTGCGGTCATCACCTTAGATGGTAAATATCTGCCGACCAAACCGTTCTGACAGCCATGCGCAACCATCAAAAGACGTTCACGATGCTGCTGGTACTGGTGCTGATTGGTCTTAATATGCGACCACTGCTCACCTCCGTCGGGCCACTGCTACCGCAATTGCGCCAGGCGAGCGGAATGAGCTTTAGCGTGGCTGCCCTGTTGACCGCTCTGCCGGTGGTTACCATGGGCGGGCTGGCGCTGGCCGGAAGCTGGCTTCATCAGCATGTCAGCGAACGTCGCAGTGTCGCCATCAGTCTGTTGCTGATTGCCGTCGGTGCATTGATGCGTGAGCTTTACCCGCAAAGTGCGCTGCTGCTTAGCAGCGCACTGCTTGGTGGGGTGGGGATCGGCATCATTCAGGCGGTGATGCCTTCGGTGATTAAACGGCGGTTTCAGCAGCGCACGCCACTGGTGATGGGGCTGTGGTCCGCGGCTCTGATGGGCGGCGGTGGGCTTGGTGCCGCCATAACGCCCTGGTTAGTTCAACATAGCGAAACCTGGTATCAAACACTCGCCTGGTGGGCGCTGCCTGCCGTTGTTGCGCTCTTTGCCTGGTGGTGGCAAAGCGCCCGCGAGGTCGCCTCTTCCCACAAGACAACAACCACTCCGGTTCGCGTGGTATTCACTCCCCGCGCGTGGACGCTGGGTGTTTACTTCGGTCTGATTAACGGCGGTTACGCCAGCCTGATTGCCTGGTTACCCGCTTTCTATATTGAGATTGGTGCCAGCGCGCAGTACAGCGGTTCCTTACTGGCATTGATGACGCTTGGGCAAGCCGCAGGAGCTTTGCTGATGCCTGCTATGGCTCGCCATCAGGATCGGCGCAAACTGTTAATGCTGGCGCTGGTGTTACAACTGGTGGGGTTCTGCGGCTTTATCTGGCTGCCGATGCAATTGCCGGTATTGTGGGCGATGGTGTGTGGGTTAGGTCTGGGCGGCGCGTTTCCGCTCTGTTTGCTGCTGGCGCTCGATCACTCTGTGCAACCGGCTATTGCTGGCAAGCTGGTGGCGTTTATGCAGGGAATCGGTTTTATCATCGCCGGGCTTGCCCCGTGGTTTTCTGGCGTGCTGCGTAGTATCAGCGGCAATTACCTGATGGACTGGGCATTTCATGCGCTGTGCGTCGTTGGGCTGATGATCATAACCCTGCGTTTTGCACCAGTACGTTTTCCGCAGCTGTGGGTCAAAGAGGCATGATGCGACGCTTGTTCCTGCGCTTTGTTCATGCCGGATGCGGCTAATGTAGATCGCTGAACTTGTAGGCCTGATAAGCGCAGCGTATCAGGCAATTTTTATAATTTAAACTGACGATTCAACTTTATAATCTTTGAAATAATAGTGCTTATCCCGGTCGTTTATTTCGCGAATAACCCGACAAGGAACGCCAGCCGCCACGACGTTTGGTGGAATGTCTTTTGTGACGATACTACCCGCGCCAATAACAGAATTATCCCCGATGGTGACGCCTGGATTAATAACCACATGACTTCCGATCCAGACGTTATTGCCAATCGTTATCGGAAAAGAGTACATCTCGCCGTTTTTTCTCAATTCATGGTGTACAGGGTGTCCCGTAACGGAAAGAGTAACGTTGGGTGCAATCAGTACGTTATCACCGATTGTTACCGTGTAGTCATCGACAATGGTTAAATTGAAATTTGCATAAAAATTGCGGCCTATATGGATGTTGGAACCGTAAGAGAAATAGACAGGCGGTTCTACCCAGGCGTTTTCCCCTACCGTGGCAAACATTTCTTTAATCAGGCTTTCTCTTTTTTCAACTTCTGATGGATGCGAGTGATTAAACTCATACATTAACGTTTTCCCACGAAGTCTTTTTTCCGGTAAGCCTTCGCACATATCGGTAAATAGCTTGCCTGCTCTTATTCTTTCGGTCATTGGCATGTTCAATGCGATCACTCCGTTATGATATGTTGGTCGGATAAGGCGCTCGCGCCGCATCCGACATTGATTGCTTAAGCGACTTCATTCACCTGACGACGCAGCAGGGAAAGCGGGCCGGGGCCGCTAAGCGTGAACACGGAAATTAAGGTGAAGCCCAGCGCCACCAGACCCAGCACCAGATAAGCGCCCTGGAAACCGATGCTTTCATACATATTGCCCGCCAGTACAGACATAAAAATCATCGCCAGTTGCTTAAAGAAGCAGAAACAGACCAGATAAATCGTCGCTGAAAAACGCACTTCAAACTGGCTGGTAATATATTTAAAGCAGCCCACCAGCAGGAACGGTACTTCAAACATATGCAGCGTTTTCAGAATAACCACTTCCAGCGCTGAGGTGGCGAACGATGAGCCAATAATACGTACAGACATAATAGTGCCAGCCAGCAGCAGGGCGTTTTTCCCACCGATGCGATTAATGATCAGTGGCGCAAAGAACATAATCGAGGCGTTAAGTAATTCGCCCATTGTCGTTACGTAGCCAAATACCCGCGTACCCTGTTCACCGGTAGCAAAGAACGAAGTAAAGAAATTAGCAAACTGTTGGTCAAAAACATCGTAGGTGCAGGAAACGCCAATAACATACAGTGACAAAAACCACAGTTTTGGCTGTCTGAACAGTTCCAGTGCCAGCTTAAGGCTAAATGCCGAATGGTTGGCACCTACCGCATTGGCAACCGTGGCAGAAGAGGGCGCATCCGTTTTGGCGAAAAAGAGTAAAACGGCGAGGATGAGTGCACAGCCAGAGCCCAGCCAGAAAACAAACTGATTATTGATGGTGAACATGATGCCGACAATCGAGGCACACAGCGCCCAGCCAACACAGCCAAACATCCGCGCGCGACCAAATTCGAAATTACTGCGACGGCTGACTTTCTCAATAAATGCCTCTACTGCTGGCGCACCGGCGTTAAAACAAAAGCCTAGATAAATACCACCAACAATCGATCCTACTAAAATGTTGTATTGTAACAGTGGCCCGAAGATAAAAATAAAGAACGGCGCAAACATCACTAACATGCCGGTAATAATCCACAGCAGGTATTTGCGCAGCCCGAGTTTGTCAGAAAGCAGACCAAACAGCGGTTGGAATAATAGCGAGAACAGAGAAATAGCGGCAAAAATAATACCCGTATCACTTTTGCTGATATGGTTGATGTCATGTAGCCAAATCGGGAAAAACGGGAAGTAGGCTCCCATGATAAAAAAGTAAAAGAAAAAGAATAAACCGAACATCCAAAAGTTTGTGTTTTTTAAATAGTACATAATGGATTTCCTTACGCGAAATACGGGCAGACATGGCCTGCCCGGTTATTATTATTTTTGACACCAGACCAACTGGTAATGGTAGCGACCGGCGCTCAGCTGGAATTCCGCCGATACTGACGGGCTCCAGGAGTCGTCGCCACCAATCCCCATATGGAAACCGTCGATATTCAGCCATGTGCCTTCTTCCGCGTGCAGCAGATGGCGATGGCTGGTTTCCATCAGTTGCTGTTGACTGTAGCGGCTGATGTTGAACTGGAAGTCGCCGCGCCACTGGTGTGGGCCATAATTCAATTCGCGCGTCCCGCAGCGCAGACCGTTTTCGCTCGGGAAGACGTACGGGGTATACATGTCTGACAATGGCAGATCCCAGCGGTCAAAACAGGCGGCAGTAAGGCGGTCGGGATAGTTTTCTTGCGGCCCTAATCCGAGCCAGTTTACCCGCTCTGCTACCTGCGCCAGCTGGCAGTTCAGGCCAATCCGCGCCGGATGCGGTGTATCGCTCGCCACTTCAACATCAACGGTAATCGCCATTTGACCACTACCATCAATCCGGTAGGTTTTCCGGCTGATAAATAAGGTTTTCCCCTGATGCTGCCACGCGTGAGCGGTCGTAATCAGCACCGCATCAGCAAGTGTATTTGCTGTATTCTGGCAACAACGCTGCTTCGGCCTGGTAATGGCCCGCCGCCTTCCAGCGTTCGACCCAGGCGTTAGGGTCAATGCGGGTCGTTTCACTTACGCCAATGTCATTATCCAGCGGTGCACGGGTGAATTGATCGCGCAGCGGCGTCAGCAGTTGTTTTTCATCGCCGATCCACATTTGTGAAAGAAGACCTGACAACCGGTTAAATTGCCAACGCTTATTACCAAGTTCGATGCAAAAATCCGTTTCGCTGGTGGTCAGTTGCGGGATGGCGTGGGGCGCGGAGGGTTGTGTCACGCTGAGGTTTTCCGCCAGATGCTATTGCTGCCAGGCGCTGATGTGCCCGGCTGCTGACCATGTGGTCGCGTTCGGTTGCACTACGTGAACCGTTAGCCAGAGTTGCCCGGTGCTCTCCGGCTGCGGTAGTTCAGGCAGTTCAATCAACTGTTTTCCTTGTGGAGCGACATCCAGAGGCACTTCACCGCTTGTCAGCAGCTTGCCATCCAGCGCCACCATCCAGCGCAGGAGCTCGTTATCGCTATGACGGGAACAGGTATTCGCTGGTCACTTCGATGGTTTGCCCGGATAAACGGAACTGGAAAAACTGCTGCTGGTGTTTTGCTTCTGTCAGCGCTGGATGCGGGGTGCGGTCGGGAAAGACGAGCCCGTTCATGCAGAACTGACGATCGTTCGGCGTATCGCCAAAATCACCGCCATAAGCCGACCACGGGTTGCCGTTTTCATCGGATTTACTCAACGACTGATCGACCCAGTCCCAGACGAAACCGCCCTGTAGGCGCGGGTAGTCACGAAAAGCCTGCCAGTATTTCGCGAAGCCACCGAAAACTGTCACCCATTGCGTGGGCATATTCGCAAAGGATCAATGGACGCGACTCATCCGGTAAACCAATCCATTTTTTAATCCCCCATTTCGTCACGGTAGGATGCGGCTGATTGGTATCGACGCGGGCATACATCGGGCAAACAATATCGGTGGCGGCAGTATTTGCACCCCCGGCCTTCATACTGCACCGGGCGCGACGAATCGGCGGTTTTCAGCCAGCGGTACAATGCATCATGGTTGGCGCCATGGCCGGATTCGTTGCCGAGCGACCAGATAATGATTGAAGGATGGTTCCGGTCGCGCGCCACCATACGGGTCACACGTTCGCTCATGGGCGGCAGCCAACGCGGGTCATCCGCCAGACGGCTCATCGGGACCATGCCGTGGGTTTCAATATTAGCTTCATCTACCACGTACAACCCGTAACGGTCGCATAAGCGGTACCACAGCGGATGGTTGGGATAGTGGGAACAACGCACGGCGTTGAAATTGTGCTGTTTCATCAGCTCGATATCGGGACGCATAGTGGCTGTCATCTATCACCTGTCCATGCTCCGGGTGATGTTCGTGGCGGTTGACGCCTCGAATCAACAGCGGCTTGCCGTTCAACTTGAGCAAGCCATTGCTGATTTCTATCTGATTCCCGGAAGCCGACGTCGCAGGCTTCTGCTTCAATCAGCGTGCCGTCGGCGGTGTGCAGTTCAACCACCGCACGATAGAGATTCGGGATTTCGGCGCTCCACAGTTTCGGGTTTTCGACGTTCAGACGTAGTGTGACGCGATCGGCATAACCACCACGCTCATCGATAATTTCACCGCCGAAAGGCGCGGTGCCGCTGGCGACCTGCGTTTCACCCTGCCATAAAGAAACTGTTACCCGTAGGTAGTCACGCAACTCGCCGCACATCTGAACTTCAGCCTCCAGTACAGCGCGGCTGAAATCATCATTAAAGCGAGTGGCAACATGGAAATCGCTGATTTGTGTAGTCGGTTTATGCAGCAACGAGACGTCACGGAAAATGCCGCTCATCCGCCACATATCCTGATCTTCCAGATAACTGCCGTCACTCCAGCGCAGCACCATCACCGCGAGGCGGTTTTCTCCGGCGCGTAAAAATGCGCTCAGGTCAAATTCAGACGGCAAACGACTGTCCTGGCCGTAACCGACCCAGCGCCCGTTGCACCACAGATGAAACGCCGAGTTAACGCCATCAAAAATAATTCGCGTCTGGCCTTCCTGTAGCCAGCTTTCATCAACATTAAATGTGAGCGAGTAACAACCCGTCGGATTCTCCGTGGGAACAAACGGCGGATTGACCGTAATGGGATAGGTCACGTTGGTGTAGATGGGCGCATCGTAACCGTGCATCTGCCAGTTTGAGGGGACGACGACAGTATCGGCCTCAGGAAGATCGCACTCCAGCCAGCTTTCCGGCACCGCTTCTGGTGCCGGAAACCAGGCAAAGCGCCATTCGCCATTCAGGCTGCGCAACTGTTGGGAAGGGCGATCGGTGCGGGCCTCTTCGCTATTACGCCAGCTGGCGAAAGGGGGATGTGCTGCAAGGCGATTAAGTTGGGTAACGCCAGGGTTTTCCCAGTCACGACGTTGTAAAACGACGGCCAGTGAATCCGTAATCATGGTCATAGCTGTTTCCTGTGTGAAATTGTTATCCGCTCACAATTCCACACAACATACGAGCCGGAAGCATAAAGTGTAAAGCCTGGGGTGCCTAATGAGTGAGCTAACTCACATTAATTGCGTTGCGCTCACTGCCCGCTTTCCAGTCGGGAAACCTGTCGTGCCAGCTGCATTAATGAATCGGCCAACGCGCGGGGAGAGGCGGTTTGCGTATTGGGCGCCAGGGTGGTTTTTCTTTTCACCAGTGAGACGGGCAACAGCTGATTGCCCTTCACCGCCTGGCCCTGAGAGAGTTGCAGCAAGCGGTCCACGCTGGTTTGCCCCAGCAGGCGAAAATCCTGTTTGATGGTGGTTAACGGCGGGATATAACATGAGCTGTCTTCGGTATCGTCGTATCCCACTACCGAGATATCCGCACCAACGCGCAGCCCGGACTCGGTAATGGCGCGCATTGCGCCCAGCGCCATCTGATCGTTGGCAACCAGCATCGCAGTGGGAACGATGCCCTCATTCAGCATTTGCATGGTTTGTTGAAAACCGGACATGGCACTCCAGTCGCCTTCCCGTTCCGCTATCGGCTGAATTTGATTGCGAGTGAGATATTTATGCCAGCCAGCCAGACGCAGACGCGCCGAGACAGAACTTAATGGGCCCGCTAACAGCGCGATTTGCTGGTGACCCAATGCGACCAGATGCTCCACGCCCAGTCGCGTACCGTCTTCATGGGAGAAAATAATACTGTTGATGGGTGTCTGGTCAGAGACATCAAGAAATAACGCCGGAACATTAGTGCAGGCAGCTTCCACAGCAATGGCATCCTGGTCATCCAGCGGATAGTTAATGATCAGCCCACTGACGCGTTGCGCGAGAAGATTGTGCACCGCCGCTTTACAGGCTTCGACGCCGCTTCGTTCTACCATCGACACCACCACGCTGGCACCCAGTTGATCGGCGCGAGATTTAATCGCCGCGACAATTTGCGACGGCGCGTGCAGGGCCAGACTGGAGGTGGCAACGCCAATCAGCAACGACTGTTTGCCCGCCAGTTGTTGTGCCACGCGGTTGGGAATGTAATTCAGCTCCGCCATCGCCGCTTCCACTTTTTCCCGCGTTTTCGCAGAAACGTGGCTGGCCTGGTTCACCACGCGGGAAACGGTCTGATAAGAGACACCGGCATACTCTGCGACATCGTATAACGTTACTGGTTTCACATTCACCACCCTGAATTGACTCTCTTCCGGGCGCTATCATGCCATACCGCGAAAGGTTTTGCGCCATTCGATGGTGTCAACGTAAATGCATGCCGCTTCGCCTTCCGGCCACCAGAATAGCCTGCGATTCAACCCCTTCTTCGATCTGTTTTGCTACCCGTTGTAGCGCCGGAAGATGCTTTTCCGCTGCCTGTTCAATGGTCATTGCGCTCGCCATATACACCAGATTCAGACAGCCAATCACCCGTTGTTCACTGCGCAGCGGTACGGCGATAGAGGCGATCTTCTCCTCCTGATCCCAGCCGCGGTAGTTCTGTCCGTAACCCTCTTTGCGCGCGCGCGCCAGAATGGCTTCCAGCTTTAACGGTTCCCGTGCCAGTTGATAGTCATCACCGGGGCGGGAGGCTAACATTTCGATTAATTCCTTGCGGTCTTGTTCCGGGCAAAAGGCCAGCCAGGTCAGGCCCGAGGCGGTTTTCAGAAGCGGCAAACGTCGCCCGACCATTGCCCGGTGAAAGGATAAGCGGCTGAAACGGTGAGTGGTTTCGCGTACCACCATTGCATCAACATCCAGCGTGGACACATCTGTCGGCCATACCACTTCGCGCAACAGATCGCCCAGCAGTGGGGCCGCCAGTGCAGAAATCCACTGTTCGTCACGAAATCCTTCGCTTAATTGCCGCACTTTGATGGTCAGTCGAAAACTATCATCGGAGGGGCTACGGCGGACATATCCCTCTTCCTGCAGCGTCTCCAGCAGTCGCCGCACAGTGGTGCGATGCAGGCCGCTGAGTTCCGCCAGCAGCCCGACGCTGGCACCGCCATCAAGTTTATTTAACATATTTAATAACATTAGACCGCGGGTTAAGCCGCGCACGGTTTTGTATTCCGTCTGCTCATTGTTCTGCATATTAATTGACATTTCTATAGTTAAAACAACGTGGTGCACCTGGTGCACATTCGGGCATGTTTTGATTGTAGCCGAAAACACCCTTCCTATACTGAGCGCACAATAAAAAATCATTTACATGTTTTTAACAAAATAAGTTGCGCTGTACTGTGCGCGCAACGACATTTTGTCCGAGTCGTGAGGTACTGAAATGGCAATACAACACCCTGACATCCAGCCTGCTGTTAACCATAGCGTTCAGGTGGCGATCGCTGGTGCCGGCCCGGTTGGGCTGATGATGGCGAACTATCTCGGCCAGATGGGCATTGACGTGCTGGTGGTGGAGAAACTCGATAAGTTGATCGACTACCCGCGTGCGATTGGTATTGATGACGAGGCGCTGCGCACCATGCAGTCGGTCGGCCTGGTCGATGATGTTCTGCCGCACACTACGCCGTGGCACGCGATGCGTTTTCTCACCCCGAAAGGCCGCTGTTTTGCTGATATTCAGCCAATGACCGATGAATTTGGCTGGCCGCGCCGTAACGCCTTTATTCAGCCGCAGGTCGATGCGGTGATGCTGGAAGGGGTGTCGCGTTTTCCGAATGTGCGCTGCTTGTTTTCCCGCGAGCTGGAGGCCTTCAGTCAGCAAGATGACGAAGTGACCTTGCACCTGAAAACGGCAGAAGGGCAGCGGGAAATAGTCAAAGCCCAGTGGCTGGTAGCCTGTGACGGTGGAGCAAGTTTTGTCCGTCGCACTCTGAATGTGCCGTTTGAAGGTAAAACTGCGCCAAATCAGTGGATTGTGGTAGATATCGCCAACGATCCGTTAAGTACGCCGCATATCTATTTGTGTTGCGATCCGGTGCGCCCGTATGTTTCTGCCGCGCTGCCTCATGCGGTACGTCGCTTTGAATTTATGGTGATGCCGGGAGAAACCGAAGAGCAGCTGCGTGAGCCGCAAAATATGCGCAAGCTGTTAAGCAAAGTGCTGCCTAATCCGGACAATGTTGAATTGATTCGCCAGCGTGTCTACACCCACAACGCGCGACTGGCGCAACGTTTCCGTATTGATCGCGTACTGCTGGCGGGCGATGCCGCGCACATCATGCCGGTATGGCAGGGGCAGGGCTATAACAGTGGTATGCGCGACGCCTTTAACCTCGCATGGAAACTGGCGTTGGTTATCCAGGGGAAAGCCCGCGATGCGCTGCTCGATACCTATCAACAAGAACGTCGCGATCACGCCAAAGCGATGATTGACCTGTCCGTGACGGCGGGCAACGTGCTGGCTCCGCCGAAACGCTGGCAGGGTACGTTACGTGACGGCGTTTCCTGGCTGTTGAATTATCTGCCGCCAGTAAAACGCTACTTCCTCGAAATGCGCTTCAAGCCGATGCCGCAATATTACGGCGGTGCGCTGATGCGTGAGGGCGAAGCGAAGCACTCTCCGGTCGGCAAGATGTTTATTCAGCCGAAAGTCACGCTGGAAAACGGCGACGTGACGCTGCTCGATAACGCGATCGGCGCGAACTTCGCGGTAATTGGCTGGGGATGCAATCCACTGTGGGGGATGAGCGACGAGCAAATCCAGCAGTGGCGCGCGTTGGGCACACGCTTCATTCAGGTGGTGCCGGAAGTGCAAATTCATACCGCACAGGATAACCACGACGGCGTACTACGCGTGGGCGATACGCAAGGTCGCCTGCGTAGCTGGTTCGCGCAACACAATGCTTCGCTGGTGGTGATGCGCCCGGATCGCTTTGTTGCCGCCACCGCCATTCCGCAAACCCTGGGCAAGACCCTGAATAAACTGGCGTCGGTGATGACGCTGACCCGCCCTGATGCCGACGTTTCTGTCGAAAAGGTAGCCTGATATGCACGCTTATCTTCACTGTCTTTCCCACTCGCCGCTGGTGGGGTATGTCGACCCGGCGCAAGAGGTGCTCGATGAGGTCAATGGCGTGATTGCCAGCGCCCGCGAGCGTATTGCGGCATTCTCCCCTGAACTGGTGGTGCTGTTTGCGCCAGATCACTACAACGGCTTTTTCTATGACGTGATGCCACCGTTCTGTTTAGGCGTTGGAGCGACGGCAATTGGTGATTTCGGCAGTGCGGCAGGAGAGCTGCCCGTGCCTGTGGAGCTGGCGGAGGCCTGTGCGCATGCCGTCATGAAGAGCGGGATCGATCTTGCCGTTTCTTACTGTATGCAGGTGGACCACGGGTTCGCCCAGCCGCTGGAGTTCCTGCTCGGTGGGCTGGATAAGGTGCCAGTTCTGCCTGTGTTCATCAACGGTGTCGCCACGCCGCTGCCCGGTTTCCAGCGTACCCGCATGTTGGGTGAAGCCATTGGACGTTTCACCAGCACTCTCAATAAACGCGTGCTGTTCCTGGGTTCCGGTGGGCTTTCCCATCAGCCGCCGGTGCCCGAACTGGCGAAAGCCGATGCCCATATGCGCGACCGTCTGTTGGGGAGCGGGAAAGATTTACCCGCCAGTGAGCGCGAATTGCGTCAGCAACGGGTGATTAGCGCCGCTGAGAAGTTTGTTGAGGATCAGAGAACGCTGCATCCGCTCAACCCGATTTGGGATAACCAGTTCATGACTTTGCTGGAGCAGGGACGCATACAGGAACTGGATGCCGTCAGTAACGAAGAGCTTTCCGCCATTGCCGGAAAGTCGACACATGAAATCAAAACCTGGGTCGCCGCTTTTGCCGCTATTTCTGCGTTTGGCAACTGGCGTAGCGAAGGGCGTTATTACCGCCCAATCCCGGAGTGGATTGCCGGATTTGGCTCGTTAAGCGCCAGAACAGAGAACTGAATATGCAGGAGAAGATGATGAGTTATCAGCCACAAACCGAAGCCGCCACCAGCCGTTTTCTGAATGTAGAAGAAGCGGGTAAAACGCTGCGCATCCATTTTAATGACTGCGGACAAGGCGACGAAACCGTTGTCCTGCTGCATGGTTCCGGCCCGGGTGCTACTGGCTGGGCGAACTTCAGCCGCAATATCGATCCGCTGGTAGAGGCGGGCTATCGGGTGATCCTGCTGGATTGTCCGGGTTGGGGCAAGAGCGATTCGGTCGTTAATAGTGGTTCGCGATCGGATCTTAATGCACGAATCCTGAAAAGCGTGGTGGATCAACTGGATATCGCCAAAATCCACCTGCTGGGCAACTCGATGGGGGGCCATAGTTCTGTGGCGTTCACCCTTAAATGGCCGGAGCGCGTCGGCAAACTGGTGCTGATGGGCGGCGGTACGGGCGGCATGAGTTTGTTTACGCCGATGCCAACCGAAGGTATTAAGCGACTGAATCAGCTTTATCGTCAGCCGACTATCGAAAACCTGAAGCTGATGATGGATATCTTCGTTTTTGATACCAGCGATTTGACCGACGCCCTGTTTGAAGCGCGCCTGAATAATATGCTGTCGCGCCGCGATCACCTGGAAAACTTCGTTAAGAGCCTGGAAGCTAATCCGAAACAGTTCCCGGATTTTGGCCCACGTCTGGCGGAAATCAAAGCGCAAACCCTGATTGTCTGGGGGCGCAACGACCGCTTTGTGCCGATGGATGCGGGTCTGCGTCTGCTGTCCGGCATTGCCGGTTCTGAACTGCATATCTTCCGCGACTGTGGTCACTGGGCGCAGTGGGAACATGCCGACGCTTTCAATCAACTGGTGCTGAATTTCCTCGCACGCCCTTAAGGAATGGTCATGACGAAGCATACTCTTGAGCAACTGGCGGCGGATTTACGCCGCGCCGCAGAGCAGGGCGAAGCGATTGCACCGCTGCGCGATCTGATTGGTATCGATAACGCTGAAGCGGCTTACGCCATTCAGCACATAAATGTGCAACATGACGTTGCGCAGGGGCGTCGCGTGGTAGGGCGTAAAGTGGGCCTGACACATCCGAAAGTGCAACAACAACTGGGCGTTGATCAACCGGATTTTGGGACGTTATTTGCCGACATGTGTTATGGCGATAACGAAATCATTCCTTTTTCCCGTGTTCTGCAACCCCGCATTGAAGCGGAGATCGCACTGGTGTTGAACCGCGATTTGCCCGCAACCGATATCACCTTCGACGAATTGTATAACGCCATTGAATGGGTACTTCCGGCGCTGGAAGTGGTGGGGAGCCGCATTCGCGACTGGTCGATTCAGTTTGTCGATACCGTGGCAGATAACGCCTCCTGTGGGGTGTATGTCATCGGCGGTCCGGCGCAACGTCCGGCGGGGTTAGACCTGAAAAACTGCGCCATGAAGATGACGCGTAATAACGAAGAGGTTTCTAGCGGGCGCGGCAGCGAATGCCTGGGACATCCGCTTAATGCGGCCGTCTGGCTGGCACGCAAAATGGCCAGTCTGGGTGAACCGCTGCGCACCGGAGATATCATTCTTACCGGGGCATTAGGTCCGATGGTGGCGGTGAATGCGGGCGATCGTTTTGAAGCCCATATTGAAGGCATAGGTTCAGTTGCTGCGACATTTTCAAGCGCAGCCCCAAAAGGAAGTCTGTCATGAGTAAGCGTAAAGTCGCCATTATCGGTTCTGGCAACATTGGTACCGATCTGATGATTAAAATTTTGCGTCACGGTCAGCATCTGGAGATGGCGGTGATGGTTGGCATTGATCCTCAGTCCGACGGTCTGGCGCGCGCCAGACGTATGGGCGTCGCCACCACCCATGAAGGGGTGATCGGACTGATGAACATGCCTGAATTTGCTGATATCGACATTGTATTTGATGCGACCAGCGCCGGTGCTCATGTGAAAAACGATGCCGCTTTACGCGAAGCGAAACCGGATATTCGCTTAATTGACCTGACGCCTGCTGCCATCGGCCCTTACTGCGTGCCGGTGGTTAACCTCGAGGCGAACGTCGATCAACTGAACGTCAACATGGTCACCTGCGGCGGCCAGGCCACCATTCCAATGGTGGCGGCAGTTTCACGCGTGGCGCGTGTTCATTACGCCGAAATTATCGCTTCTATCGCCAGTAAATCTGCCGGACCTGGCACGCGTGCCAATATCGATGAATTTACGGAAACCACTTCCCGAGCCATTGAAGTGGTGGGCGGCGCGGCAAAAGGGAAGGCGATTATTGTGCTTAACCCAGCAGAGCCACCGTTGATGATGCGTGACACGGTGTATGTATTGAGCGACGAAGCTTCACAAGATGATATCGAAGCCTCAATCAATGAAATGGCTGAGGCGGTGCAGGCTTACGTACCGGGTTATCGCCTGAAACAGCGCGTGCAGTTTGAAGTTATCCCGCAGGATAAACCGGTCAATTTACCGGGCGTGGGGCAATTCTCCGGACTGAAAACAGCGGTCTGGCTGGAAGTCGAAGGCGCAGCGCATTATCTGCCTGCCTATGCGGGCAACCTCGACATTATGACTTCCAGTGCGCTGGCGACAGCGGAAAAAATGGCCCAGTCACTGGCGCGCAAGGCAGGAGAAGCGGCATGAACGGTAAAAAACTTTATATCTCGGACGTCACATTGCGTGACGGTATGCACGCCATTCGTCATCAGTATTCGCTGGAAAACGTTCGCCAGATTGCCAAAGCACTGGACGATGCCCGCGTGGATTCGATTGAAGTGGCCCACGGCGACGGTTTGCAAGGTTCCAGCTTTAACTATGGTTTCGGCGCACATAGCGACCTTGAATGGATTGAAGCGGCGGCGGATGTGGTGAAGCACGCCAAAATCGCGACGTTGTTGCTGCCAGGAATCGGCACTATTCACGATCTGAAAAATGCCTGGCAGGCTGGCGCGCGGGTGGTTCGTGTGGCAACGCACTGTACCGAAGCTGATGTTTCCGCCCAGCATATTCAGTATGCCCGCGAGCTCGGAATGGACACCGTTGGTTTTCTGATGATGAGCCATATGACCACGCCGGAGAATCTCGCCAAGCAGGCAAAGCTGATGGAAGGCTACGGTGCGACCTGTATTTATGTGGTGGATTCTGGCGGTGCGATGAACATGAGCGATATCCGTGACCGTTTCCGCGCCCTGAAAGCAGAGCTGAAACCAGAAACGCAAACTGGCATGCACGCTCACCATAACCTGAGTCTTGGCGTGGCGAACTCTATCGCGGCGGTGGAAGAGGGCTGCGACCGAATCGACGCCAGCCTCGCGGGAATGGGCGCGGGCGCAGGTAACGCACCGCTGGAAGTGTTTATTGCCGCCGCGGATAAACTGGGCTGGCAGCATGGGACCGATCTCTATGCGTTAATGGATGCCGCCGACGACCTGGTGCGTCCGTTGCAGGATCGACCGGTACGAGTCGATCGCGAAACGCTGGCGCTGGGATACGCTGGTGTTTACTCGAGCTTCCTGCGTCACTGTGAAACGGCGGCGGCGCGTTATGGCTTAAGTGCGGTGGATATTCTCGTTGAGCTGGGCAAACGCCGGATGGTTGGCGGCCAGGAGGATATGATCGTTGACGTGGCGCTGGATCTGCGCAACAACAAATAATGATGACTGCCGAGAACGTGCATTTTGTATGCCCATCCCAGCACGACTGCCGGATGCGGCGTGAACGCCTTATCCGGCCTACGGATGGCGTGAGAATTTGTAGGTCTGATAAGACGCGTTAGCGTCGCATCAGGCATCTGCGCACGACTGCCGGATGCGGCGTGAACGCCTTATCCGGCCTACGGATGGCGCGGGAATTTGTAGGCCTGATAAGACGCGTTAGCGTCGCATCAGGCATCTGCGCACGACTGCCGGATGCGGCGTGAACGCCTTATCCGGCCTACGGGTGGCGCGAGAATTTGTAGGCCTGATAAGACGCGTTAGCGTCGCATCAGGCATCTGCGCACGACTGCCGGATGCGGCGTAAACGCCTTATCCGGCCTACGGATGGCGCGGGAATTTGTAGGCCTGATAAGACGCGTTAGCGTCGCATCAGGCATCTGCACACGACTGCCGGATGCGATAAACGTCTTGTCCGGCCTACATTTCGCCCGTAGGCAGTCATTAAATAGTTCTGATTACGCGGCTGGCAATGTATCAGTCGCGATTCACCTGCACTCGCAACGAGGTTCATCTTATGTCGACTCGTACCCCTTCATCATCTTCATCCCGCCTGATGCTGACCATCGGGCTTTGTTTTTTGGTCGCTCTGATGGAAGGGCTGGATCTTCAGGCGGCTGGCATTGCGGCGGGTGGCATCGCCCAGGCTTTCGCACTCGATAAAATGCAAATGGGCTGGATATTTAGCGCCGGAATACTCGGTTTGCTACCCGGCGCGTTGGTTGGCGGAATGCTGGCGGACCGTTATGGTCGCAAGCGCATTTTGATTGGCTCAGTTGCGCTGTTTGGTTTGTTCTCACTGGCAACGGCGATTGCCTGGGATTTCCCCTCACTGGTCTTTGCGCGGCTGATGACCGGTGTCGGGCTGGGGGCGGCGTTGCCGAATCTTATCGCCCTGACGTCTGAAGCCGCGGGTCCACGTTTTCGTGGGACGGCAGTGAGCCTGATGTATTGCGGTGTTCCCATTGGCGCGGCGCTGGCGGCGACACTGGGTTTCGCGGGGGCAAACTTAGCATGGCAAACGGTGTTTTGGGTAGGTGGTGTGGTGCCGTTGATTCTGGTGCCGCTATTAATGCGCTGGCTGCCGGAGTCGGCGGTTTTCGCTGGCGAAAAACAGTCTGCGCCACCACTGCGTGCCTTATTTGCGCCAGAAACGGCAACCGCGACGCTGCTGCTGTGGTTGTGTTATTTCTTCACTCTGCTGGTGGTCTACATGTTGATCAACTGGCTACCGCTACTTTTGGTGGAGCAAGGATTCCAGCCATCGCAGGCGGCAGGGGTGATGTTTGCCCTGCAAATGGGGGCGGCAAGCGGGACGTTAATGTTGGGCGCATTGATGGATAAGCTGCGTCCAGTAACCATGTCGCTACTGATTTATAGCGGCATGTTAGCTTCGCTGCTGGCGCTTGGAACGGTGTCGTCATTTAACGGTATGTTGCTGGCGGGATTTGTCGCGGGGTTGTTTGCGACAGGTGGGCAAAGCGTTTTGTATGCCCTGGCACCGTTGTTTTACAGTTCGCAGATCCGCGCAACAGGTGTGGGAACAGCCGTGGCGGTAGGGCGTCTGGGGGCTATGAGCGGTCCGTTACTGGCCGGGAAAATGCTGGCATTAGGCACTGGCACGGTCGGCGTAATGGCCGCTTCTGCACCGGGTATTCTTGTTGCTGGGTTGGCGGTGTTTATTTTGATGAGCCGGAGATCACGAATACAGCCGTGCGCCGATGCCTGACGTGCCTTATTAGGCAGGGGCGAAAGGGACTTCACCCCAATACACCTACGGCGTTTACAGGTATACTCGCTAAAAATTATTCAGCGGGTTTGGAAACAAAGATGGCAAAACTTACCTTACAAGAGCAGTTGCTCAAAGCAGGATTAGTCACCAGCAAAAAAGCGGCGAAGGTGGAGAGAACGGCGAAAAAATCGCGCGTTCAGGCGCGTGAAGCTCGGGCGGCGGTAGAAGAAAATAAAAAGGCACAGCTTGAGCGTGATAAACAGCTTAGCGAACAGCAAAAACAAGCGGCGTTGGCGAAAGAATATAAAGCTCAGGTGAAGCAGCTTATTGAAATGAACCGAATCACCATTGCCAATGGCGATATTGGTTTTAACTTCACTGACGGCAATCTGATTAAGAAGATTTTTGTCGATAAGCTCACACAGGCGCAGTTGATTAATGGTCGTCTGGCGATTGCCCGCTTGTTGGTCGATAACAATAGCGAAGGTGAATACGCCATTATTCCCGCCAGCGTTGCCGATAAAATTGCTCAGCGCGATGCCAGCAGTATAGTGTTGCACAGCGCGCTCAGCGCCGAAGAGCAGGATGAAGACGACCCGTATGCCGACTTCAAAGTGCCTGATGATTTGATGTGGTAAACATAGATAAGTCGTGCGCAGATGCCTGATGCGACGCTATGCGCGTCTTATCAGGCCTACGGTTTATGGGCGAAGTGTAGACCGGATAAGGCGTTCACGCCGCATCCGGCAGTCGTGCGCCATGCCTGATGCGACGCTTTGCGCGTCTTATCAGGCCTACGGCTTACGGGCGAAGTGTAGGCCGGATAAGGCGTTCACGCCGCATCCGGCAGTCGTGCTATTATCAACGCATATTCAGTTTATTGGCGTGGTAGGCAATATGCTCGCCAATAAAACTGGAGACAAAATAATAGCTGTGATCATAACCCTCGTGATAACGGATTAACGTCTTGATATTCATCTCCTGGCAGATCTTTTCAAGATTTGGAGTCCGCAGCTGTTCTGCGTAAAAATCATCACTCAACCCCTGATCAACCATGATTTCCGCAACGCGTTGACCTTGTGAAATAAGACTCACCGGGTCGTAATCCAACCAGGCATCTTTATTTTCAGCAAGATATGCAGCAAAGGCTTGCTGTCCCCACGGCACTTGCGATGGGGAGACAATGGGCGAAAACGCCGAGACGCTGACATATTCATCTGGGTTACGTAACGCCAGCACCAGCGCGCCCAGCCCGCCCATAGAATGACCAGAGATAGACTTTTTGGCCGTTGCCGGAAAATGATGCATCACTAAATCCGGCAGCTCGTTGCGGATATAGTCATACATTTTGTAATGTTCATTCCACGGCGCTTGCGTCGCGTTCAGGTAAAACCCGGCACCTTGCCCGAGATCGTAACGGTCAGCATCTGCGACATGACTGCCTCGCGGACTGGTGTCCGGCGCAACAACAATAATGTTGTGCTCAGCCGCGTAACGCTGCATCCCCGATTTAGTAATGAAATTCTGCTCGTTGCAGGTCAGGCCTGAAAGCCAGTACAGCACCGGCAATTTTTCATTCGCGGCTTTTGGTGGGAGATAGACGCCGACATTCATTTCACATTTCAGTGATTGGGAATAATGCCGATACATATTTTGCCAGCCGCCAAAGCTGACATGTTTTTCAATGAGTTCCATCAGTCATTATCTCAGGGTTAATCCCCCGGACGGCTGCCCGGGGAGAGTATTAAGAACCCCCGCCTGAAGTGGACGGGGTAAACCTGCGGGAAATCAGTAACGAATTACGGTTCGAATGGATTTGCCTTCATGCATCAGGTCGAAGGCGTCATTAATTTCATCCAGGCTCATGGTATGCGTGACAAACGGTTCCAGATCGATATCACCTTTCATCGCATCTTCAACCATGCCCGGTAACTGGGAACGACCTTTCACGCCGCCAAACGCGGAACCTTTCCATACGCGACCAGTGACCAACTGGAATGGACGGGTGGAGATTTCCTGACCGGCAACCGCGACCCCGATGATCACCGACTGACCCCAGCCGCGGTGCGCACTTTCCAGCGCCGCACGCATCACGTTGACGTTACCGATGCATTCAAAGGTATGGTCGATACCCCATTTGTTGATATCCAACAGGACATCTTTTATCGGTTTGTCGTAGTCATTCGGGTTAATGCAGTCGGTAGCACCGAAGCGACGCGCCAGATCGAATTTCTTCGGGTTGGTATCGATAGCGATAATCCGACCCGCTTTCGCCTGACGCGCGCCCTGAACCACTGCCAGACCAATCGCGCCAAGACCAAACACGGCAACAGAATCACCTGGCTGGACTTTAGCTGTGTTGTGTACCGCGCCAATACCGGTGGTCACGCCACAGCCCAGCAGGCAGACGTGTTCATGGTTTGCTTCTGGATTAATTTTTGCCAGAGACACTTCCGCGACTACGGTGTATTCACTGAATGTAGAGCACCCCATGTAGTGATAAAGCGGCTGCCCGTTGTAAGAAAAACGGGTGGTGCCGTCTGGCATCAGGCCTTTACCCTGGGTTTCGCGAACCGCAACACAGAGGTTAGTTTTGCCAGAACGACAGAACTCACACTCGCCGCACTCCGCGGTGTAAAGCGGGATCACATGGTCGCCAGGTTTGACGCTGGTTACGCCTTCACCGACTTCAACCACAACGCCGGCCCCTTCGTGACCGAGAACCACCGGGAATACACCTTCCGGGTCATCGCCGGAGAGGGTAAATGCGTCGGTATGGCAAACGCCGGTATGGGTGACTTTAATTAGCACTTCACCTTTTTTCGGTGGTGCAACGTCAATTTCAACGATTTCCAGCGGTTTACCGGGAGCAAATGCAACGGCAGCACGTGATTTCATCTCTCGCTCTTCCTCAATATGGTAATAGATTCAGCTATTTAAGATAGGCACGAACCAGTTCAATAGTGTCGTCAACGGATTGGCTGACTTCGCGGCTGTAGCAGTCATTTCGGTCAAACGTTTCCCGGATATGGCTTTCAAGCACTTCTGCCATCAGCCCATTAGCCGCGCCCCGAACGGCAGCGATCTGTTGGAGTATGGCACGGCATTCGGCATCACCCTCCAGCGACCGTTCCAGAGCATCAATCTGCCCCCGAATACGACGAACTCGAGTAAGGACCTTTTTCTTCTCTTCCGGAGTACTGGGCATTTCGCACCTCATCATCTGCATGCAATATACTATAGGGGGGTATTCTATATGTCAATGCATACCCCCCTATAGTATATAACACTGGAGAATAAAATTTATCCGGTGAATGTGGTCGGAAAACAAAGAGGAAAGGGGGGGGGGCTAATCGGCAGGGAAGGCCGCCCCGGATAGCGGGCGGCAGAAGGAATCAGAATTTCCAGGTCAGACGGGCTGCAAGTTGCAGACCGTTAAAATCATCGGTTGGGGTGTCGTACCACACTTTACCTGCCGTCAGCCCGAGATTAAGTTGCTCAGTCAGCGGTTGAATACGTTGCAGACTGACGCTCTTCATGCTGCCGTAGCGTGTTTCTGGCGTCCAGTCATAGGTGTAAGCACCTGTTCCGCGGCTTAGCCATAGTTGCGTATAACCAGTGCCGCGCGGGTCATTCAGACGCACGGAAATCATATTGCTATAACTACCACCTGCATCGCTGGAGTCATAATGGGTATAGCGGTAGCTGGTGATCACCGGGCCAGTATAGAGTGATACGCCGCCTTGCCAGGCATCGACTTCGACATCATCGTAATATTTAGTGTAGCGATAACCGGTCGTGAAAAGCGTTTTTGGTAACAGGGCCAGGTTAATATCCTGACGAAAATCCTGGCGGGCAAAGACCGGCGTATTATCCGCAAAGGCAATACCCGTTCGGGTTGTCAGCCAGTTATTCCATTTATACCAGACCGCACCCTGACCGCGAGTGGCATTGAAATGTTCAGTTTCATAATCACGACGCCCCTGGGAAAGATTAAAAAGCAGCGTTGCGTTTTCAACTTTCGCCACCAGTTCAGCATACGCTAAATTACGGTTGCCATGATCGCCAGAATAATCGGTAAAATCGTAGCCCGCGGTAATGGAAGTTAACCCGGCATAAGCGGGCAATGCGCTAAAAATGGCCGCCGCTAATAACGTCCGTTTTATCATTTTAATCTCCTGTACGGATAAGTTCTTGTCGGAGTGAATAAGTTCCGGTAGGTAAATTACGTTCTACAATCACGCGCGGGCCAAGTTGCGTGTTCGGGGAAATAATTCGCCCAGGCAAAATAATAACTTGTACGCCAAGGCGTGAACGCTGCCCGATATAACAACCTAATTTATCGCATCCGGTAGCGATAATTCCCTCTGGAGTTCGAACAGACACGGGCTGTTCATCCAGACGATGATTACTGGTACGTACTTGTGCGCCTAAATATGCCTGGTTTGCAACTACCGAGTCGGCAATAAAACATTGCGGACCAATCGTTGCTTCCGCTTCAATAACCGCATTTTTAATCTCGGTGGCAAAACCAATTTTTACGCCATTGCTGATTATTGTGCCAGGACGAATAAACGCATAATTACTAGACTGGCCCCCTGAATCTCCAGACAACCAATATCACTTAAATAAGTGATAGTCTTAATACTAGTTTTTAGACTAGTCATTGGAGAACAGATGATTGATGTCTTAGGGCCGGAGAAACGCAGACGGCGTACCACACAGGAAAAGATCGCAATTGTTCAGCAGAGCTTTGAACCGGGGATGACGGTCTCCCTCGTTGCCCGGCAACATGGTGTAGCAGCCAGCCAGTTATTTCTCTGGCGTAAGCAATACCAGGAAGGAAGTCTTACTGCTGTCGCCGCCGGAGAACAGGTTGTTCCTGCCTCTGAACTTGCTGCCGCCATGAAGCAGATTAAAGAACTCCAGCGCCTGCTCGGCAAGAAAACGATGGAAAATGAACTCCTCAAAGAAGCCGTTGAATATGGACGGGCAAAAAAGTGGATAGCGCACGCGCCCTTATTGCCCGGGGATGGGGAGTAAGCTTAGTCAGCCGTTGTCTCCGGGTGTCGCGTGCGCAGTTGCACGTCATTCTCAGACGAACCGATGACTGGATGGATGGCCGCCGCAGTCGTCACACTGATGATACGGATGTGCTTCTCCGTATACACCATGTTATCGGAGAGCTGCCAACGTATGGTTATCGTCGGGTATGGGCGCTGCTTCGCAGACAGGCAGAACTTGATGGTATGCCTGCGATCAATGCCAAACGTGTTTACCGGATCATGCGCCAGAATGCGCTGTTGCTTGAGCGAAAACCTGCTGTACCGCCATCGAAACGGGCACATACAGGCAGAGTGGCCGTGAAAGAAAGCAATCAGCGATGGTGCTCTGACGGGTTCGAGTTCTGCTGTGATAACGGAGAGAGACTGCGTGTCACGTTCGCGCTGGACTGCTGTGATCGTGAGGCACTGCACTGGGCGGTCACTACCGGCGGCTTCAACAGTGAAACAGTACAGGACGTCATGCTGGGAGCGGTGGAACGCCGCTTCGGCAACGATCTTCCGTCGTCTCCAGTGGAGTGGCTGACGGATAATGGTTCATGCTACCGGGCTAATGAAACACGCCAGTTCGCCCGGATGTTGGGACTTGAACCGAAGAACACGGCGGTGCGGAGTCCGGAGAGTAACGGAATAGCAGAGAGCTTCGTGAAAACGATAAAGCGTGACTACATCAGTATCATGCCCAAACCAGACGGGTTAACGGCAGCAAAGAACCTTGCAGAGGCGTTCGAGCATTATAACGAATGGCATCCGCATAGTGCGCTGGGTTATCGCTCGCCACGGGAATATCTGCGGCAGCGGGCTTGTAATGGGTTAAGTGATAACAGATGTCTGGAAATATAGGGGCAAATCCAATTACCTATCAGGCAGTTTGCGCCAATCACTACCGGACCCTGAATAACGGCACCATGACAAATACGGGTATTCGCGCCGATAACAACTTCACCTGCAGTTTCATCAATAATTACCTGGTCTGCAATCTGAATATTTTTCTCTTTAACATTAAGCTTCAGATAGTTTTTCAGTTCCTGTGACAGAAGGTTGGGAATAAGCGGTTGACGCTTCCACCAGTGCGGAATAGCGGGTGGGTTTGTCGCGCTGAGGTTCGCGTCCAGTAAAAAAGGCAATAAGTCCATAAATAATCCAGATGGCATAAGCTAATAATACATACACAACGGAAAGCGGCGCTAAAGGCACCAACAACCAGCAACGATGAAACCAGGCGCTAAAAGCACCAATAACACAAACTACGCCGACCCAGATAAGCGGAAACATTGCCAACACCACTCCATGCGGCCCGGTGGTGATGAATTCATTAAACCAGGTAGTGAGATAAATCCCAACGCCATAAAGCACAACCAACAGCATAGGAAATATACTGAAGATACCGAAGCGGCTAAATAAAAGTCTTTTATGCAGGCGCATACAGACCGCGTATCCCACAATCCAACGCCGCCAGCGACGCCACTCCTCACGCGGGCTGTTGCATTCCTGTGGGTATACGATGCAGCGATTCGCCTGCCGAATACGGTAGCCGTTTGCCACCAATGTCCAGGTGAGATCAAGGTCTTCGACTTTAGTACGATCCGAGAAACCGAACTTACGCAATACATCAGTACGGAACATCCCGCAGGCACCGCTGATAATAAACGGTGCGCCACCCAGGAGCTGCTGTAGCGTGCGCTTCATAACAATCATCGGCAACTTTACGGTCGCGCGGATGTGCGGTAACAGACCCGCGCCTTTCAACGCAGTAGAGGGAATGCCGCCTACGGCATCGGCACCGCGCTCAATTTCTGCCAGCATATAGCCCATTCCGTCTTGATCGGGCGGAACATAGGTGTCGGCATCACTTAAAAAAACCTGGTCGCAGGTGGCGTAATTGAGGCCATTCATCAGCGCACCACCTTTACCGGTATTTTTTTGCGTGACGGCAACAAAGCGGTCGCCCCATTTGCGTTTGACTTCCGCCATGACCGCTTCGGTATTGTCCGTGGAGCCGTCGTTAACGCAAATTACCCGGCAAAAATAAGGGTTACGCAGTAGATTATCCAGTGACTGCGCCAGACACGGGCCTTCGTTATACGCAGGTATAATGGCGTCAATACAGCCTTTCTTTTGACTGGGTTTACGTCTTAGCGTACTTAAAAACCATAGCAACATTGCTATGGACATACAGATAAATATCCAGGTTTTCATGCAATTTGCTCAAAGAATCATTTTATGAATTACAAAGCCTTCACCCAGATCGCTATTGACCTGTTGTCCGCGAAATTGTGCAACTGCACGCAGGCGATCATGACGCATATAATCGCGTCGTTCCTAGCTTTTATGTTTTTTTAATGCAGCAAGTTTGACTGTGAAATATTCTTCTTTAACGGATTCAAAAACCTGAGGCATAAATGAAAGCCAGGTACTTGGGGTTTCGTAGCCGAGAATTTGCGGAATAGTTCGGCAGGCAACCATTGAAGCTTGATAAACAGCAAGATGATCCTGATGGCGGTCGGCATCATGCATGGTATATACCCGCATGATTTCAACATCAGAAGGAATTTGATTTTTAATGATGTCTTCCAGGGCGGAAATCATATCATTGAGCTGTAAATGAGCGCGGGTGTCAGCAAAATTAAGATGAATAGTTTGGTGGCACCCTAATATCTTTAGGGCGTTGCGCGATTCTTCATGGCGATCGATTATTCCATCTGTGCCAGAGTTGCCGGTAGTCATCACCACGGCTGCGATATAAATTCCTTTTTGCGCAAGACGAGCAAGCGATGCGCCACAGCCTAATTCTATATCGTCAGGATGTGCGCCAATAGCAAGGATACCCTTTCTTTTATTTGCCGAAGAAAGGAGGGCTGAATCTAAAACCTTATCCACTTAATGACACTCCATTTTATTTATTATACTACAAGCACAACGATGCACTCAGAGACGTAATCTCTGGCGCAGCCAGATGTTAATTTATAAATGTTAAATGTTGCTAATAACTGAAAAGCAAGGGCTTTCAGACCCGTGGGTTCGACTGGGTAATGTTTCTATGCAATTCATATGTTAAGTGTTTGTATGTTTGGTATGTATAGTTATTTTGTTTTATACATTGTATTTAGATGTGATTTAGTTTGTCAATTAATTGCATTTAAAAAATATGTTCTGTGAACAAGCATTGTTTATATACATTATGTGAATGTAATATGCGAGTGATTGAGAATGATACAGTGATATATACAATGCGAATATAATAGTTTTATTATATGTATTGATATTGATAGAAATAATGAAGTAATAAATCTCGTAATGTGGTTGTTTATGCATCACTAAAATGAAGTGTAGTAATTTTCCCAATTGTTAGAACGGAGTAATTGCATATTTAATCTTTCCTTAGCCGTTTTTTTGCTAAGAATAAAATCATCTGTGCGATAACGACTAATTCTTTTAATGAATGTTTTTATTCCTGAATACTGCTCCCATAACAAGACAGGGGAGCAGACAATCATGGCAATTTCATCGCGTAACACACTTCTTGCCGCACTGGCATTCATCGCTTTTCAGGCACAGGCGGTGAACGTCACCGTGGCGTATCAAACCTCAGCCGAACCGGCGAAAGTGGCTCAGGCCGACAACACCTTTGCTAAAGAAAGCGGAGCAACCGTGGACTGGCGTAAGTTTGACAGCGGAGCCAGCATCGTGCGGGCGCTGGCTTCAGGCGACGTGCAAATCGGCAACCTCGGTTCCAGCCCGTTAGCGGTTGCAGCCAGCCAACAGGTGCCGATTGAAGTCTTCTTGCTGGCGTCAAAACTGGGTAACTCCGAAGCGCTGGTGGTAAAGAAAACTATCAGCAAACCGGAAGATCTGATTGGCAAACGCATCGCCGTACCGTTTATCTCCACCACCCACTACAGCCTGCTGGCGGCACTGAAACACTGGGGCATTAAACCCGGGCAAGTGGAGATTGTGAACCTGCAGCCGCCCGCGATTATCGCTGCCTGGCAGCGGGGAGATATTGATGGTGCTTATGTCTGGGCACCGGCGGTTAACGCCCTGGAAAAAGACGGCAAGGTGTTGACCGATTCTGAACAGGTCGGGCAGTGGGGCGCGCCAACGCTGGACGTCTGGGTGGTGCGCAAAGATTTTGCCGAGAAACATCCTGAGGTCGTGAAAGCGTTCGCTAAAAGCGCCATCGATGCTCAGCAACCGTACATTGCTAACCCAGACGTGTGGCTGAAACAGCCGGAAAACATCAGCAAACTGGCGCGTTTAAGCGGCGTGCCTGAAGGTGACGTTCCGGGGCTGGTGAAGGGGAATACCTATCTGACGCCGCAGCAACAAACGGCAGAACTGACCGGACCGGTGAACAAAGCGATCATCGACACCGCGCAGTTTTTGAAAGAGCAGGGCAAGGTCCCGGCTGTAGCGAATGATTACAGCCAGTACGTTACCTCGCGCTTCGTGCAATAAAAGGAGGCGCAGATGCTGCAAATCTCTCATCTTTACGCCGATTATGGCGGCAAACCGGCACTGGAAGATATCAACCTGACGCTGGAAAGCGGCGAGCTACTGGTGGTGCTGGGGCCGTCCGGCTGCGGTAAAACCACCCTGCTGAATCTGATTGCCGGTTTTGTGCCTTATCAGCATGGCAGCATTCAACTGGCGGGTAAGCGTATTGAGGGACCGGGAGCAGAGCGTGGCGTAGTTTTTCAGAATGAAGGGCTACTACCGTGGCGCAATGTACAGGACAACGTGGCGTTCGGCCTGCAATTGGCAGGTATAGAGAAAATGCAGCGACTGGAAATCGCGCACCAGATGCTGAAAAAAGTGGGGCTGGAAGGCGCAGAAAAACGCTACATCTGGCAGCTTTCCGGTGGTCAACGTCAGCGGGTGGGGATTGCTCGTGCGCTGGCGGCGAATCCCCAGCTGTTATTACTCGACGAACCGTTTGGTGCGCTGGACGCCTTCACCCGCGACCAGATGCAAACCCTGCTGCTGAAACTCTGGCAGGAGACGGGCAAGCAGGTGCTGTTGATTACCCACGATATAGAAGAAGCGGTGTTTATGGCGACTGAACTGGTTCTGCTTTCATCCGGCCCTGGCCGTGTGCTGGAGCGGCTGCCGCTCAACTTTGCTCGCCGCTTTGTTGCGGGAGAGTCGAGCCGCAGCATCAAGTCCGATCCACAATTCATCGCCATGCGCGAATATGTTTTAAGCCGCGTATTTGAGCAACGGGAGGCGTTCTCATGAGTGTGCTCATTAATGAAAAACTGCATTCGCGGCGGCTGAAATGGCGCTGGCCGCTCTCGCGTCAGGTGACCTTAAGCATTGGCACGTTAGCGGTTTTACTCACCGTATGGTGGACGGTGGCGACGCTGCAACTGATTAGCCCGCTATTTTTGCCGCCGCCGCAACAGGTACTGGAAAAACTACTCACCATTGCCGGACCGCAAGGCTTTATGGACGCCACGCTGTGGCAGCATCTGGCAGCCAGTCTGACGCGCATTATGCTGGCGCTATTTGCAGCGGTGTTGTTCGGTATTCCGGTCGGGATCGCGATGGGACTTAGCCCTACGGTACGCGGCATTCTGGATCCGATAATCGAGCTTTATCGTCCTGTACCACCGCTGGCCTATCTGCCGCTGATGGTTATCTGGTTTGGCATTGGCGAAACATCAAAAGTGTTGCTGATTTATCTGGCGATTTTCGGCACCGGTTGCCATGTCGGCGCTGGCTGGCGTGAAGAGCGCCCAGCAGGTGCGCATTGGCGCGGCGCAGTCGTTGGGCGCTAGCCGGACGCAGGTACTGTGGCTGGTGATTTTACCGGGCGCACTGCCGGAAATTTTAACCGGGCTGCGCATTGGATTGGGCGTGGGCTGGTCACTCTCGGCGGCCGCCGAACTTATCGCCGCCACTCGGGGTTTAGGTTTTATGGTGCAGTCTGCCGGGGAGTTTTTAGCCACTGACGTGGTGCTGGCAGGGATTGCGGTGATTGCGATTATCGCTTTCGGTCTGGAATTAGGGTTGCGTGCGATGTATAGTGCTGTCTTATCTCTGCATGGAGAAGTACAATGAGTGAACGTCTGGCGATCACCCCTGTGGGGCCGTACATTGGCGCGCAAATTTCCGGGGCGGATCTAACCCGCCAGCGATAACCAATTTGAGCAGCTGTATCACGCGGTGCTGCGCCACCAGGTGGTGTTCCTGCGTGAGCAGTCGATTACTCCCGAGCAGCAGCGCGAGCTGGCGCGACGCTTTGGCGACCTGCATATCCACCCGGTCTACCCGGCATGCGCCGGGTGTGGAAGAGATTATCGTGCTGGATACCCACGACGATAACCCGCCGGATAACGACAACTGGCATACCGATGTCACCTTTATCGATACCCCGCCGGCGGGGGCGATTCTGGCGGCCAGAAACTGCCGTCAACCGGCGGCGATACCCGTGGACCAGCGGAATTGCCGCCTATGAGGCGCTCTCCGCACTGTTTAAAACGCTGCTTGGCGGCCTGCATGCCGAGCATGATTTCCGTAAATCGTTCCAGGAATATAAGTACCTGAAAACCGAAGAGGAACATCAGCGTTGGCTGGAAGCGGTGGCGATAATTCGCCGCTGCTGCATCCGGTGGTGCGTACGCATCCGGTAAGCGGCAAGCAGGCGCTGTTTGTGAACGAAGGTTTCACCACCCGAATTGTGGACGTGAGCGAGAAAGAGAGTGAGGCGCTGCTGAGTTTCCTGTTCGCCCATGTCACCAAACCGGAGTTCCAGGTACGCTGGCGCTGGCAGCCGAACGATGTGGCGATCCTGGGATAACCGGGTGACGCAGCACTATGCCAACGCTGATTATTTGCCGCAGCGACGTATTATGCACCGGGCGACAATTCTGGGGACAAGCCGTTTTATCGTGCGCCGTAATACGAGAGTGGACGGTCCCCTCGCCCCCTTGGGGAGAGGGTTAGGGTGAGGGGGCGTTCACCGTACTTTCAACAGGTTAACTCCCCCTTTCTGAGAGGAAACAAAATTAACGCAGGATTTTTTTCTCAGCCAAATCGAGGGCGAAGTAGCTGAAGATGAGGTCGGCGCCCGCGCGTTTGATGGCGCCAAGGCTTTCCAGCACCACTTTCTCTTCGTCAATTGCGCCTGCCTGCGCGGCGAATTTGATCATCGCGTATTCACCGCTGACCTGATAAACGCCAATCGGCAGCTCGGTGCGTTCGCGGATATCACGCAGGATATCCAGATACGCGCCGGCAGGTTTCACCATCAGGCGGTCTGCGCCTTGAGCTTCATCCAGCAGCGACTCGCGAATCGCTTCGCGGCGGTTCATCGGGTTCATGATAGGGTTTAGGTCGCCTTTCGCGGTCCCTGCCGCTTCACGGAATGGGCCGTAGAAGGAAGAGGCGAATTTGGTGGAGTAGGACATGATGGCGGTGTCGGTGAACCCGGCGGCGTCCAGCGCCTGGCGAATGGCCTGTACCTGGCCGTCCATCGCCGCAGAAGGGGCGATGAAGTCAGCACCGGCGGCAGCGGCAACCACCGCCTGTTTGCCAAGGTTAGCCAGCGTCAGATCGTTATCGACGCCGTGATCGCACAGCACACCGCAGTGGCCGTGAGAAGTGTATTCGCAGAAACAGGTATCGGACATGACGATCATTTCCGGTACGGTTTGTTTGCAGATACGGGACATACGCGCCACCAGACCGTCTTCTTTCCAGGCATCGCTGCCGGTGTCATCGGTATGGTGGGAGATGCCAAAGGTCATCACCGAGCGGATTCCGGCGTTGGCAATGCGTTCAATTTCGCGCGCCAGATGTTTTTCCGGAATGCGCATCACGCCAGGCATGGCTTCGATGGCTTTGTAATCGTTGATTTCTTCTTCAACAAAGATCGGCAACACCAGGTCGTTTAAGCTCAGTGTTGTCTCTTCAAACATGGCGCGCAGCGCAGGGGATTTGCGCAGGCGACGGGGGCGATGGGGGAAGTCTGTCATGGTATGCCTGATGTTTGTGAAACAAGGGGCACTATTGTAACTGAATCATGGGGCGAATGTTTTACTAAAGTTGTCGCGATGTTGACAAGAAGAGAATGGAAGAGAGGCCAGGACATCTTTTTAATAGAAACAGCAATAATTTTATATTCACTGAAAATATTTTTAATCTTTATTTATAGCTGTTGGTTATTATTTTTTGGAGTTTGGTTGCGCTGCTATAAATTGAATAATTAAAACTTTGTTGCATATTCATAGGATATTTATCTGGTTTGTGTTTGTGATATTTATTATGCGTATGCTTCAAAAACAAAATTATCTGCAACATGTTGAAATACTGTGCTTTTATGAATTTGATGCGTGTTTTTCTCCATAAATTATATATGTCCACATTCGGACTTAGGGGAAAGAATAATTGAACCATTCGTCTGTAACGCAGCATAATCGTTAGCGCGAAACATAATATGTTTTCTATGCATTGATAATTGATGGATCAACTTATTACGTCCCTGAGGAGGGATGACAAATGCACTCCTGGAAAAAGAAACTTGTAGTATCACAATTAGCATTGGCTTGCACTCTGGCTATCACCTCTCAGGCTAATGCAGCAAACTATGATACCTGGACTTATATCGATAATCCCGTTACAGCACTTGATTGGGATCATATGGATAAGGCAGGCACTGTAGATGGCAACTATGTAAACTATAGTGGTTTTGTCTATTACAACAACACCAATGGTGATTTCGATCAGTCCTTTAACGGCGATACCGTTAACGGCACGATCTCAACCTATTATTTGAACCATGATTATGCAGACAGTACTGCTAATCAGCTTGATATCAGTAATTCAGTGATTCACGGTTCGATTACTTCTATGCTGCCTGGCGGTTATTATGATCGTTTTGATGCAGATGGTAATAATCTGGGTGGATATGATTTTTACACTGATGCGGTTGTTGATACACACTGGCGTGATGGTGATGTTTTCACTTTGAACATTGCTAACACTACTATTGATGATGATTATGAAGCTCTTTACTTCACTGATTCTTATAAAGATGGTGATGTAACCAAGCACACAAATGAGACATTTGATACAAGTGAAGGCGTTGCTGTTAATCTTGATGTAGAAAGTAACATCAATATTTCCAATAACTCCCGCGTTGCAGGTATTGCATTATCTCAAGGTAATACTTACAACGAAACCTACACTACCGAATCTCATACTTGGGATAACAATATCTCTGTAAAAGATTCCACAGTGACTTCGGGTTCAAATTATATCCTGGATAGCAATACTTATGGCAAAACTGGTCACTTTGGCAATTCTGATGAACCGAGTGATTATGCTGGCCCGGGTGATGTTGCAATGTCCTTTACTGCTTCAGGTTCCGACTATGCGATGAAGAACAATGTATTCCTCAGCAATTCAACGCTGATGGGTGATGTTGCCTTTACCAGCACCTGGAATAGTAATTTTGATCCGAATGGTCATGATTCCAACGGTGACGGGGTGAAAGATACCAACGGGGGTTGGACTGATGATAGCCTCAACGTTGATGAACTAAATCTCACTCTCGATAACGGAAGCAAGTGGGTTGGTCAGGCAATTTATAACGTTGCTGAAACGTCAGCAATGTATGATGTTGCTACAAACAGCCTTACTCCTGATGCAACATATGAAAACAATGACTGGAAACGTGTTGTTGATGACAAGGTCTTCCAGAGCGGTGTATTTAACGTAGCGTTGAATAACGGTTCTGAATGGGATACTACAGGTCGTTCCATCGTTGATACCTTGACAGTTAATAATGGTTCTCAGGTTAATGTTTCGGAATCTAAATTAACTTCAGATACTATCGATTTAACTAACGGTTCTTCGCTGAACATTGGTGAAGATGGCTACGTTGATACCGATCATCTGACTATTAACTCCTACAGTACTGTTGCGTTGACCGAATCTACTGGGTGGGGGGCTGATTGATCCTACCCACGTAATATGGACACAGGCCTAAGCGAGGTTCTTGTTTTCAAATTGTTCCGGACTGAGGCCGCCACACCAACTGTGCCGCCGCCACCGATTGTAATCACATTCGATATAATTAAACACCGTTGCCCGCATTATTTCCCGGCTGATAAAGTGTTCTCCATGGATACATTCCACTTTCAGCGAATGAAAGAAGCTTTCCACGCAGGCATTATCGTAGCAGCAACCTTTTGCGCTCATACTTCCACGCAGATTATGCCGCTTCAGTTGCGCCTGATAATCTGCTGAACAGTACTGGCCTCCACGGTCCGTGTGAACGATAACGTTCCGGGGCCTCTTACGCCGCCACAGCGCCATCTGCAGGGCATCGCAGGCCAGTTGCGCCGTCATGCGTGGCGACATTGACCAGCCAATAACGGCACGTGACCACAGGTCAATGACCACTGCCAGATACAGCCAGCCTTCATCTGTACGTAAGTACGTGATGTCTCCTGCCCACTTCTGGTTCGGGCCACTGGCGTAAAAATCCTGCTCCAACAGATTTTCTGACACAGGCAGGCCGTGTGCGCGGTAGCTGACCGGGCTGAACTTCCGGGAGGCCTTTGCCCTCAGTCCCTGACGGCGCAGGCTTGCCGCCACGGTTTTTACGTTAAAGGGGTAACCCTGAGCACGCAGTTCATCCGTCAGGCGTGGGGCACCGTAACGCTGTTTTGACCGGGTAAAAGCCGCGAGGACAACGCTGTCGCAGTGTTGGCGGAACTGCTGACGCGTGCTTATCCTTGTCCGCCGCTGACACCACGTATACCAGCCGCTGCGGGCCACCCGGAGCACGCGGCACATTGCTTTGATGCTGAACTCAGCCTGATGTTTTTCAATAAAGACATACTTCATTTCAGGCGCTTCGCGAAGTATGTCGCGGCCTTTTGGAGGATAGCCAGCTCTTCATCCCGTTCTGCCAGCTGGCGTTTGAGACGTGCAATCTCGGTAGACATCTCCAGTTCACGTTCAGAAGACGTCTGCTGATTTTGCTGTTTACTGCGCCAGTTGTAGAGTTGTGATTCATACAGGCTGAGTTCACGGGCTGCGGCAGTAACACCGATGCGTTCAGCAAGCTTCAGGGCTTCACTGCGAAATTCAGGCGAATGCTGTTTACGGGGTTTTTTACTGGTTGATACTGTTTTTGTCATGTGAGTCACCTCTGACTGAGAGTTTACTCACTTAGCCGCGTGTCCACTATTGCTGGGTAAGATCAGATTACAACCTGTACGCCAATACTATCACCGTAACTAACGGCGGTGTATTGGATGTGAACGTTGATCAGTTCGATACTGAAGCTTTCCGTACTGACAAACTGGAACTGACCAGCGGCAACATCGCTGACCATAACGGTAACGTAGTATCTGGTGTGTTCGATATCCATAGCAGCGATTACGTTCTGAACGCTGATCTGGTGAACGACCGTACCTGGGATACTTCCAAGTCTAACTACGGTTACGGTATTGTTGCTATGAACTCTGATGGTCACCTGACTATCAACGGTAACGGCGACGTAGACAACGGTACTGAACTGGATAACAGCTCTGTAGACAATGTTGTTGCTGCAACCGGTAACTACAAAGTTCGTATCGACAACGCAACTGGCGCTGGCGCTATCGCTGATTACAAAGATAAAGAAATTATCTACGTAAACGACGTCAACAGCAACGCGACCTTCTCTGCTGCTAACAAAGCTGACCTGGGTGCATACACCTATCAGGCTGAACAGCGCGGTAACACCGTTGTTCTGCAACAGATGGAGCTGACCGACTACGCTAACATGGCGCTGAGCATCCCGTCTGCGAACACCAATATCTGGAACCTGGAACAAGACACCGTTGGTACTCGTCTGACCAACTCTCGTCATGGCCTGGCTGATAACGGCGGCGCATGGGTAAGCTACTTCGGTGGTAACTTCAACGGCGACAACGGCACCATCAACTATGATCAGGATGTTAACGGCATCATGGTCGGTGTTGATACCAAAATTGACGGTAACAACGCTAAGTGGATCGTCGGTGCGGCTGCAGGCTTCGCTAAAGGTGACATGAATGACCGTTCTGGTCAGGTGGATCAAGACAGCCAGACTGCCTACATCTACTCTTCTGCTCACTTCGCGAACAACGTCTTTGTTGATGGTAGCTTGAGCTACTCTCACTTCAACAACGACCTGTCTGCAACCATGAGCAACGGTACTTACGTTGACGGTAGCACCAACTCCGACGCTTGGGGCTTCGGTTTGAAAGCCGGTTACGACTTCAAACTGGGTGATGCTGGTTACGTGACTCCTTACGGCAGCGTTTCTGGTCTGTTCCAGTCTGGTGATGACTACCAGCTGAGCAACGACATGAAAGTTGACGGTCAGTCTTACGACAGCATGCGTTATGAACTGGGTGTAGATGCAGGTTATACCTTCACCTACAGCGAAGATCAGGCTCTGACTCCGTACTTCAAACTGGCTTACGTCTACGACGACTCTAACAACGATAACGATGTGAACGGCGATTCCATCGATAACGGTACTGAAGGGTCTGCGGTACGTGTTGGTCTGGGTACTCAGTTTAGCTTCACCAAGAACTTCAGCGCCTATACCGATGCTAACTACCTCGGTGGTGGTGACGTAGATCAAGACTGGTCCGCGAACGTGGGTGTTAAATATACCTGGTAATATTCTTCACTCCGAAGAAATACTGGTAATTTAATCTAAATAATGCCCGTCAAGGATTTGACGGGCATTACTGCAAAGGACGCGCAAATGTTATCTGTAGTTAAACCTCTTCAGGAATTTGGTAAGCTCGATAAATGTTTGTCCAGATACGGTACGCGCTTCGAGTTTAATAATGAAAAGCAAGTTATATTTTCCAGTGATGTCAATAACGAAGATACTTTCGTTATTTTAGAGGGAGTTATCTCTCTGCGTAGAGAAGAAAACGTACTTATCGGTATTACCCAGGCTCCTTATATTATGGGGCTGGCTGATGGTTTAATGAAAAACGATATACCATACAAATTAATATCAGAAGGAAATTGTACGGGATATCATCTACCAGCCAAACAAACCATTACGCTTATTGAACAAAATCAACTCTGGCGAGACGCTTTTTACTGGTTAGCCTGGCAAAATAGAATTCTGGAATTACGCGACGTGCAGCTCATTGGGCATAATTCCTACGAACAAATCCGCGCAACATTATTATCAATGATTGACTGGAATGAAGAATTGCGATCACGTATTGGTGTCTTGAATTATATACAGCAACGGACAGGGGATCTCACGCTCAGTTATTGCCGAGGTACTTTCTGCACTGCGAAAAGGTGATTATATTCAAATGGAAAAAGGCAAACTCGTCGGGGTGACGCGTTTGCCTTCTGAATATTAAGAGGCGGGGATTACGGCGGCTTTGTTGCCACTGAGCTCAGTCACCAGATCATTGATCCCGTCACTCATATTGACGAAGCGAGTGAGTGGGGAGCGGGTAATGACGACAAATGCGCCAACATTCGCTGTGGGATCATCGCCATATAGGTAATAAAACCGCCACCGCCGCCGGTTTTCTGAATAATTCCCGGACGGCCATTTTTCGGCGCCATATAAACCCAACCCAGACCCAGCGCATCCGCGCGAACCCGGCACGTCCATGCCGATTACGCGGGTGAGCTGGCTGCGTTTGGATCAACGTTTGCATGCGATCGGCCTGATTGCTGCGATGGTAGAAATCAGAAGAGAGATACTGCTCAGTCCCAGCGCATCATATCGCCCGGCGTCGAGTAAACCCCGCCGCTGCCCATCGCGGCGAGAGTGTTATTACACGGGCTCGCCCCTTTCTCGGCGATCATCAGACGCCCACACTGATCGGGTGATGGCGTAAAGGTGGTGTCCTTCATCCCCGCGGGCGGGTTATCTGTTCTTCAAAAAGCTGCGGATAGGGTTTGCCGGCGGCATTGCCCAGCGCATCGGCAAGCAGATCGAACGCGAGATTGGAGTAGCTGGGGCGTGACCCCGGAGCGGCATGCAGTTTTGCCGTCGACAGGTAGTTCCAGCGTGGGCAGCGTTGGCCAGACGAAGACCGGACGATGCGCGGCACCACCGGGCTGTTCGCGCGGCAGGGCGCTGGTATGGGTCACCAGGTTCACAGCGTGATAGGTGTGGCATTGTCGGTCGGTACGCGGGCCCCGGAAGGCGCATATTTACTCAGCGGATCGTTGAGTTTGACGACGCCCTGGTCGAGCAGTTTCACCAGCATTTCGCTGGTCATCAGCTTGCTCAAAGAGGCGATAAGGATAACCGAATCGAGCTGCGGGTGGACAGTTACCGGACGGGTTTCGCGAAGGCTGCGGAATACCCGTTGATTACCATCAATGACCACTAGCGCCATCCCGGTGGCACCGCTTCCGTAAAAGATATGGTTGGCATAGCGGTCGGCGATATCGGACGCAAACGCCGGGCTGGTAATAGGCTGTGCAGCCTGCACCGAGGTCAATGACGCCACGCAGAGCGCGGCAGAAAAAGCAGACTACGTTTCAATGGAGGCATCCATGAATTGAAATGGGGAAGTAATGCGTATTTATACTAAAATACACAGAAGGCACCTGGCGCCCTTAAACACTATTATTATAGCGGGAAAAACGTAACCGGGCGTAAATGCGGGATTATTCTAGCTCACCAGGGCACGCGTGATCCAGCGCGTCTCATGCCATGGTGGCGACAACCCAGCGAATCTTGTCGGGGATTTTCCGGTCTGACTCCCCAGGTAACATTGCCTAATACCTCCTCTTTACGGTAATAATTCACCTGAGCGCAATGGAGCGGAATCTGAGTACACAGCATAAAACAAAACCATAAGAAGTTAGCAGGAGAGCACTATGTTTAAGTCTTTTTTCCAAAGCCAGGGCCATTTTTCCTCTCGGCGTTTATTTGGGCACTTATCGCTGTCATTTTCTGGCAGGCTGGCGGCGGCGATTGGCTATTGCGCATTGTCGGCGCGTCCCAGATGTCCCGATCAGCGCCGCCGCTTTGGTAGCTGAACTGTCAGATTCTGGCTTATTCTATTTTCGTCGCGCTGTTTGCCGGGTATTGGTTTATCCGTAGCCCGCACCGCTGGCAGTATTGGTCAATTCTGGGTATCGCACTGATTATCTATGTCACCTGGTTTGTGGCGGAAGTCGGGGGGGCGGTTAACGCCTGGTATGCGCCGTTCTATGACCTGACCAGACCGCGCTGGGTTCGCCACACAAGGTCTCGATCAACCAGTTCTATCGGGAAATCGGTGTCATTCTCGGTATCGCGCTGATTGCCGTAGTCATTGGTGTGCTGAATAATTCTTAGTCAGCCACTCCATCCTCCGCTGGCGATCGGCGATGGACGAACACTATACGGCCACTGGCAACATCTGCGTCATATTGAAGGGGCCGCACAGCGTGTGAGGAAGACACTATGCGTTTTGCTTCTACCCTGGAAAATGTGGGCACCAGCTTCATTAACGCCATTATGACTCTCATTGCGTTTCTGCCGGTGCTGGTAACGCTCTCCGCGCACGTGCCTAATTTGCCGATCATCGGCCACGTCCCTTATGGTCTGGTGATTGCGGCAATCGTCTGGTCGCTGATGGGCACCGGGATGCTGGCGGTGGTGGGGATTAAACTGCCGGGGCTGAACTTTAAAAATCAACGCGTTGAAGCCGCCTATCGTAAAGAGTTGGTCTATGGTGAAGATGACGCCAGCCGCCACGCCGCCGACGTTACGTGAACTGTTCAGCGCGGTGCGCCAGAACTACTTCCGTCTCTTTTCCATTACATGTATTTCAACATCGCCGGTATTTTGTATCTGCAGGTGGATAACGTTTTCGGGTTGTCCTGCGATTCCATCGATTGTTGCCGGTACGATTACGCTGGCCTGATGACGCAGATAACCAACGTCTTCGGTCAGGTACGCGGATCTTTCCAGTATTTGATTAGCTCCTGGACCACCCTGGGGAACTGATGTCCATCTATAAACGTCTGCGTAGCTTCGAACGCGAACTGGATAGTGCAAGATGAAGTCGTTCAGCCGCAGAGCTAAGCGACAACCGTTTATTTTTATTAAGGATTGCTCATGGCGATGGCCATAACCCGGTATCGTGCTTTACCTCTTACCTTGTTAGCTGGCGCACTGTGCTGAGCGCTTGTACCAGCCAGCAAGCCCCCACAGATGAAAGCGGGGGAGAAGCCGGTGGATGTGGCAAGCGTCGTACGGCAAAAAATGCCTGCCAGCGTCAAAGATAGGGATGCCTGGGCGCAGGCGCTGGCTAAAACCTTCGAAAGCCAGAAGCTGGCACCGACCGAGGAGAATATCTGTTCGGTGCTGGCGGTGGCGCAGCAGGAGTCCAACTATCAGGCTGATCCGGCGGTGCCGGGGTTGAGCAAAATCGCCTGGCAGGAGATTGACCGCCGCGCCAGAAGATGCATATCCCGGTCTTTCTGGTCCACACCGCGCTGAAAATCAACTCACCAAACGGCAAAAGCTACAGCGACCGTCTGGATAACGTGAAAACGGAAAAACAGCTGAGCGCGATTTTTGATGACTTTATCGGCATGGTACCGATGGGGCAGAAGCTGTTCGGTTCTCTGAACCCGGTCCATACCGGCGGGCCGATGCAGGTGAGCATTGCCTTTTCTGAGGGGCACAAGGACAACTATCCCGTGGAAAATGGATGGCACCGTGCGCCAGGAAGTGTTCACCCTGCGCGGCGGGCTGTGGTTTGGCACCTATCATCTGCTCAACTATCCGGCCAATTATACCGCGCCGATATACCGCTTCGCCGACTTTAACGCCGGCTGGTACGCCAGCCGCAACGCCGGCGTTTCCCAGTATGCGGTGAGCAAAGCAACCGGCGTGAAGCTGGCGCTGGATGGCGACGTGGTGCTTTACGGCAGCGATGAGCCGGGCACTACCGAACAGGCAGTCAGAAAGCTGGCGGATAAACTTTCGCTCAGCAATAGCGAGATCCATAGCCAGCTGGCGTAAAGGTGACATTTTCAGGCGTTTGAAACCACGGCGTTATACAAAGGCGTTTATAAAATTGCTGAGCAGAAGGCGGGTAAGGCGCTTGCCAGAGAGATGCTGCCGGGGATTCAGTTAGAAAGCCCGAAAATCACCCGCAAATTAACCACCGCGTGGTTTGCGAAACGGGTTGATGAGCGTCGGGCCAAGTGTATGGCTATCAATTAATCGTGATGCCGCAGGCGGCGCACCAGCGATACAACGCCAAGGATTGCGCAGCCTGCCAGGAACGGCACGACGCCAAACAGCGTACCCACGCCTAAGCCAATCTCAACGTGTGGGCGGCCACTGTCCTGCATTTTCATCAGATGCTCATAAATCCCCGGCGCATGCGCGACCAGAGATGATCGCTGCGCGCCTACCGAAAAGCACAGCAGGACGAACAGCGCGTAGGCCAGGTTGCCAGGAGGTGGGGAGGGAGCGCCCTCTTTGCCGCTGAATATGCGCTTTGATAAGGTGAAATCTGTCATTGAGACCTCCAGATAACGTGATTTGCAGACGATGTTCGGGGTAGTACAGAAGGAGTGTGGCAGCAGAGAGGGGATTGTCAATATCGGATTTATGCTAAATTTTTTTGAGCAGGAATTGTCCTGGGTTTGTTTCGCGTTTGGTTAGCCTGCATTGAGCCTGGTGGTGCGTTCATTCGCGAATCTTTTTAACCGCCGTGATTTGTTGCTTACCCCACAGACGCCGCCGATGGTTTATGGCATCATCATTTTTTTCTACTGGAGCCGCTATGAACCTGCCTGCAAAAATTCGCCGCGATTGGCACTATTATGCGTTTGCGATTGGTTTGATTTTTATTCTTAACGGGATTGTGGGTCTGCTAGGGTTCGAAGCAAAAGGCTGGCAAACCTATGCGGTGGGGATGGTGACCTGGGTGATTAGCTTCTGGCTGGCGGGGTTTATCATTCGTGGTCGGGAAGACGATTAATTCTCGGGGAAGCACCCGGCATCGCGAAGCGAGGCCGGGCTACAGAGCCGGATAGCGTGATGCTATTCAGGCCGACGATTCCCTGCCTCAATCTTAGCCGTTCATCGAAGTCTTCAGCGCTTTATCAGCCTGATGACGCTCCAGCGCCAGTTCAATCAGTCGGGTAATCAGAGCGTGTGATCCAGACCGCTGGCCTGCCACAGTTTTGGATACATGCTGATGTTGGTGAAGCCCGGCAGCGTGTTGATTTCATTAATCACTACGTCATTGTCGGCGGTCAGGAACACGTCAACGCGCGCCATGCCGCTACAGCCCAGCGTCTGATAGGCATCAACGGCAACCTGACGAATTTTATCGTTCACCTCGGCGGAGATGGCCGCAGGAACAACGACTTTCGCCCCATTATCATCGATGTATTTGGTGTCGTAAGCGTAGAACTCGCTGTTCAACACAATTTCGCCACAGGTGCTGGCCTGCGGGAAGTCGTTGCCCAGCACGCGCACTCAATCTCACGGCCTTTAATTCCTTGTTCAACAACAACTTTATGGTCAAACTCAAACGCCAGATCGACGGCAATTGCGTACTGTTCTTCACTGGTTACTTTGCTGACACCAACAGAAGAGCCCTGATTAGCCGGTTTTACAAACAGTGGTAACCCCAGTTTAGACTCCACTTCGGCAAAACTAATGTTGTGACGATTGGCGCGCGTCAGGGTAATAAATGGCGCAATGTTCAGCCCGGCATCGCGTAGCAGACGTTTGGTGACATCTTTGTCCATACAGGCTGCTGAAGCCAGAACATCAGAACCTACAAACGGTAAATTGGCGACCCGCAGCATTCCCTGCAAGGAACCATCTTCGCCCAGCGTACCGTGGACAATCGGGAAAATGACATCCACCGTCGGCAACGGCTGACCGTTTTGCGCGTCGATAAGCTGATGCTCATGTTTACCTGGCACCTGCGCAAGGCTGGTCGCCGAAGGGCGCAACGCAATATGGGCAGGATCGTCTGCATTTAGCAGATAATTGCTGGCATCGCTGACGTGCCATTGCCCTTGTTTATCAATGCCCAGCAGCACAACGTCGAAGCGACTTTTATCAATGGCATCGACAATGTTTTTTGCCGATTGCAGAGACACTTCATGTTCCGCTGATTTACCACCAAAAACGATTCCTACCCGCAGTTTTTCCATCTTAAAAACCTATCCCGTCTAACACAAAGTGCATACATTACCACGACAAAACGGGGGATTCGCGGCCTTCTGAAAGATTGTTGCAATCTTCTGCTGACAAAGCGTGCAACGTACTGGTGAAGAAAGTGCGTTATCTCAAAGATGTGCGCAAGATCACAAAAATGATGAACGGGAAGCTAATTTATTCCTGGCTTAAATGGCCATGCGGTGAGTTTTTTTCTCTTAATTATAAGTTAACGAAGAGAATATATTTCATAACTTTTATTTATAATAAAGGTTGATAATTAAAAGCCTATATTTTGTGTGGGTAATTATTTAAATAAGAGAAACGTTTCGCTGGTAATCAAACAAAAAATATTTGCGCAAAGTATTTCCTTTGTCATAAAAATAATACTTCCAGACACTATGAAGTTGTGAAACATAATGTTAACTTCTCCATACTTTGGATAAGGAAATACAGACATGAAAAATCTCATTGCTGAGTTGTTATTTAAGCTTGCCCAAAAAGAAGAAGAGTCGAAAGAACTGTGTGCGCAGGTAGAAGCTTTGGAGATTATCGTCACTGCAATGCTTCGCAATATGGCGCAAAATGACCAACAGCGGTTGATTGATCAGGTAGAGGGGGCGCTGTACGAGGTAAAGCCCGATGCCAGCATTCCTGACGACGATACGGAGCTGCTGCGCGATTACGTAAAGAAGTTATTGAAGCATCCTCGTCAGTAAAAAGTTAATCTTTTCAACAGCTGTCATAAAGTTGTCACGGCCGAGACTTATAGTCGCTTTGTTTTTATTTTTTAATGTATTTGTACATGGAGAAAATAAAGTGAAACAAAGCACTATTGCACTGGCACTCTTACCGTTACTGTTTACCCCTGTGACAAAAGCCCGGACACCAGAAATGCCTGTTCTGGAAAACCGGGCTGCTCAGGGCGATATTACTGCACCCGGCGGTGCTCGCCGTTTAACGGGTGATCAGACTGCCGCTCTGCGTGATTCTCTTAGCGATAAACCTGCAAAAAATATTATTTTGCTGATTGGCGATGGGATGGGGGACTCGGAAATTACTGCCGCACGTAATTATGCCGAAGGTGCGGGCGGCTTTTTTAAAGGTATAGATGCCTTACCGCTTACCGGGCAATACACTCACTATGCGCTGAATAAAAAAACCGGCAAACCGGACTACGTCACCGACTCGGCTGCATCAGCAACCGCCTGGTCAACCGGTGTCAAAACCTATAACGGCGCGCTGGGCGTCGATATTCACGAAAAAGATCACCCAACGATTCTGGAAATGGCAAAAGCCGCAGGTCTGGCGACCGGTAACGTTTCTACCGCAGAGTTGCAGGATGCCACGCCCGCTGCGCTGGTGGCACATGTGACCTCGCGCAAATGCTACGGTCCGAGCGCGACCAGTGAAAAATGTCCGGGTAACGCTCTGGAAAAAGGCGGAAAAGGATCGATTACCGAACAGCTGCTTAACGCTCGTGCCGACGTTACGCTTGGCGGCGGCGCAAAAACCTTTGCTGAAACGGCAACCGCTGGTGAATGGCAGGGAAAAACGCTGCGTGAACAGGCACAGGCGCGTGGTTATCAGTTGGTGAGCGATGCTGCCTCACTGAATTCGGTGACGGAAGCGAATCAGCAAAAACCCCTGCTTGGCCTGTTTGCTGACGGCAATATGCCAGTGCGCTGGCTAGGACCGAAAGCAACGTACCATGGCAATATCGATAAGCCCGCAGTCACCTGTACGCCAAATCCGCAACGTAATGACAGTGTACCAACCCTGGCGCAGATGACCGACAAAGCCATTGAATTGTTGAGTAAAAATGAGAAAGGCTTTTTCCTGCAAGTTGAAGGTGCGTCAATCGATAAACAGGATCATGCTGCGAATCCTTGTGGGCAAATTGGCGAGACGGTCGATCTCGATGAAGCCGTACAACGGGCGCTGGAATTCGCTAAAAAGGAGGGTAACACGCTGGTCATAGTCACCGCTGATCACGCCCACGCCAGCCAGATTGTTGCGCCGGATACCAAAGCTCCGGGCCTCACCCAGGCGCTAAATACCAAAGATGGCGCAGTGATGGTGATGAGTTACGGGAACTCCGAAGAGGATTCACAAGAACATACCGGCAGTCAGTTGCGTATTGCGGCGTATGGCCCGCATGCCGCCAATGTTGTTGGACTGACCGACCAGACCGATCTCTTCTACACCATGAAAGCCGCTCTGGGGCTGAAATAAAACCGCGCCCGGCAGTGAATTTTCGCTGCCGGGTGGTTTTTTTGCTGTTAGCAACCAGACTTAATGGCAGATCACGGGCGCATACGCTCATGGTTAAAACATGAAGAGGGATGGTGCTATGAAAATAACATTACTGGTTACCTTGCTTTTCGGTCTGGTTTTTTTAACCACCGTCGGCGCTGCCGAGAGAACTTTAACCCCACAACAACAGCGTATGACCTCCTGTAATCAGCAGGCGACGGCGCAGGCGTTGAAAGGGGATGCTCGTAAGACCTACATGAGTGATTGCCTGAAGAACAGCAAGTCTGCGCCTGGCGAAAAAAGTTTGACGCCACAGCAGCAAAAGATGCGCGAATGCAATAATCAAGCAACACAACAATCTCTGAAAGGTGATGATCGTAATAAGTTTATGAGTGCCTGCCTCAAGAAAGCCGCCTGATACCTGATAGTGCTAACGGGTGAGCTACGAAAATGGCTCACCCGAAATATCATACTTCTGCCTTTAGCTCCGTCTCTATAATTTGGGAAAATTGTTTCTGAATGTTCCCAAAAATAATGAATGATGAAAACTTTTTCAAAAAAGCGGCGGCGCACGGGGAGGAACCTCCTTTAACTCCTCAAAACGAACATCAGCGGTCCGGGCTGCGCTTCGCCCGTCGCGTCAGACTACCCCGTGCGGTTGGCCTGGCTGGCATGTTCTTACCGATTGCTTCAACGCTGGTTTCACACCCGCCGCCGGGCTGGTGGTGGCTGGTGTTGGTCGGCTGGGCGTTCGTCTGGCCGCATTTAGCCTGGCAGATAGCGAGCAGGGCCGTCGATCCGCTTAGCCGGGAAATTTACAACTTAAAAACCGATGCAGTATTAGCGGGAATGTGGGTAGGCGTAATGGGCGTAAACGTGCTGCCTTCCACCGCGATGTTGATGATTATGTGTCTGAATTTGATGGGGGCAGGCGGCCCCCGTCTGTTTGTCGCGGGTCTGGTGTTGATGGTGGTTTCCTGCCTTGTCACCCTCGAGCTGACGGGCATTACCGTGTCGTTCAATAGTGCGCCGCTGGAATGGTGGCTCTCCCTTCCCATTATTGTCATTTATCCTCTGCTGTTTGGCTGGGTCAGCTACCAGACGGCAACCAAACTGGCGGAACATAAACGCAGGTTGCAGGTCATGAGTACCCGCGACGGCATGACGGGCGTGTATAACCGACGTCATTGGGAAACTATGTTACGCAATGAATTTGATAACTGTCGGCGGCATAATCGCGATGCAACGTTACTGATTATCGATATCGACCATTTCAAGAGCATCAACGATACCTGGGGCCATGATGTGGGCGATGAAGCGATTGTGGCGCTTACCCGACAGTTACAAATTACCCTGCGCGGTAGCGATGTGATTGGTCGGTTTGGCGGCGATGAGTTTGCAGTAATCATGTCCGGTACGCCAGCTGAGAGCGCCATTACCGCCATGTTACGGGTGCATGAAGGGCTAAATACATTACGTTTGCCGAATACGCCACAGGTAACTTTACGGATTAGTGTGGGGGTTGCGCCGCTGAACCCACAAATGAGTCACTATCGTGAGTGGTTGAAATCGGCAGATTTGGCGCTTTACAAAGCAAAGAAAGCCGGACGTAACCGCACCGAAGTGGCGGCCTGACGTCCGGCGAAAGTCATCAGGATTTGCTGAGTTTTTCTGATTTTTCCATACACTTCGTCATCGCTTCGATCACTGCAGCACGGAAGCCTTTCTCTTCCAGTACGCGTACCGCTTCAATGGTGGTGCCTCCCGGTGAGCAGACCATATCTTTCAGTGCCCCCGGATGTTCTCCCGTTTCCAGCACCATTTTTGCGGAACCCATTACCGCCTGAGCGGCAAATTTATACGCCTGGGCGCGTGGCATCCCGCCCAGCACGGCGGCGTCGGCCATCGCTTCGATAAACATAAATACGTAGGCTGGCGAAGAACCGCTCACACCGACCACCGGGTGGATCATCGGCTCAGCAATTACTTCCGCTTCGCCAAAGCAGCGGAAAATATTCAGCACATCAGCGGTATCTTCTGGGGTTACCAGCGCGTTTGGCGTTACGGAGGTCATCCCGGCATTAACCAGTGCGGGAGTGTTCGGCATGGCGCGGATAATTTTCCGGTCATGGCCCAGCGCGCGGGCAAGCTGGTCGAGCGTGACACCTGCAGCAATAGAAACGACCAGAGAGTCTTTATTCAGGCTGGAGGTGATTTCGCTAAGCACTTTAATCATGATGCCAGGTTTAACGGCAGCAAAAATGATGTCGGCGATTTGCGCCACTTCTTGCGCCGATTCTGCGGCGTTGATGCCGAACTGGTCATGCAGGGCGGCGACTTTATCCGGGGAGGGGGTGTATACCCAGATTTGCCCTGGAAGCACCTGACCGCTGGCAATCAGACCGCCGAGAATGGCTTTTCCCATATTGCCGCAGCCAATAAAACCGATTTTCTTTTCCATTGCCTCACTCCTGCCGTGAAATTCATTGTTTTGATAATCGCTGGCAGAAGCATAAACAGAACTATGCCGGAAGGCAAAAGCGCGACACAATAGAGGATTACCCAACAAAGGATGACTTTATGACAATTTGGGTGGATGCCGACGCGTGTCCCAATGTAATTAAAGAGATTTTGTATCGCGCGGCGGAACGTATGCAGATGCCGCTGGTACTGGTAGCAAACCAGAGTTTACGCGTGCCGCCATCGCGATTTATTCGTACGCTGCGCGTCGCGGCAGGTTTCGACGTTGCCGATAACGAAATTGTCCGGCAGTGTGAAGCGGGCGATTTGGTGATCACCGCAGATATACCTTTGGCTGCTGAAGCCATCGAGAAAGGCGCTGCGGCGCTTAATCCGCGCGGCGAACGTTACACGCCAGCGACCATTCGTGAGCGCCTGACGATGCGCGATTTTATGGATACCTTACGTGCCAGTGGGATCCAGACCGGCGGACCAGATAGCCTTTCACAACGTGACCGCCAGGCCTTTGCCGCGGAGCTGGAGAAGTGGTGGCTGGAAGTGCAACGTAGTCGTGGCTAAATGTAATTTATTATTTACACTTCATTCTTGAATATTTATTGGTATAGTAAGGGGTGTATTGAGATTTTCACTTTAAGTGGAATTTTTTCTTTACAATCGAAATTGTACTAGTTTGATGGTATGATCGCTATTCTCATGACACCGGCTTTCGCCGCATTGCGACCTATTGGGGAAAACCCACGATGACACAACCTCTTTTTCTGATCGGGCCTCGGGGCTGTGGTAAAACAACGGTCGGAATGGCCCTTGCCGATTCGCTTAACCGTCGGTTTGTCGATACCGATCAGTGGTTGCAATCACAGCTCAATATGACGGTCGCGGAGATCGTCGAAAGGGAAGAGTGGGCGGGATTTCGCGCCAGAGAAACGGCGGCGCTGGAAGCGGTAACTGCGCCATCCACCGTTATCGCTACAGGCGGCGGCATTATTCTGACGGAATTTAATCGTCACTTCATGCAAAATAACGGGATCGTGGTTTATTTGTGTGCGCCAGTATCAGTCCTGGTTAACCGACTGCAAGCTGCACCGGAAGAAGATTTACGGCCAACCTTAACGGGAAAACCGCTGAGCGAAGAAGTTCAGGAAGTGCTGGAAGAACGCGATGCGCTATATCGCGAAGTTGCGCATATTATCATCGACGCAACAAACGAACCCAGCCAGGTGATTTCTGAAATTCGCAGCGCCCTGGCACAGACGATCAATTGTTGATTTTCGAGCGCCTATACTTAACGTTCATCCCGTGAAATAAGGAAGAACGATGCCAACGAAACCGCCTTATCCTCGTGAAGCATATATAGTGACGATTGAAAAAGGAAAGCCAGGACAGACGGTAACCTGGTACCAACTCAGAGCCGATCATCCTAAACCAGACTCGTTGATCAGTGAACATCCGACCGCTCAGGAAGCGATGGATGCGAAAAAACGCTATGAGGACCCTGACAAAGAGTGACCGCATCAGACTGCTCGGAAGGGATTCTGAGTGCCACTACAAGGGATCTGCGTCACATTTTTCATAATTCATGTTTTTCTAATAATTAGAATATTAAACAATAACAATCCATTACTGGAATCATTTGGAATCTTTACATTATGCCGTGCACGTCTGCTGCTACGCTTTTTGTCATTTGTAGCACAAGTAAGTGTCAGCAGTGGTGCTTCACACTTGCCCGGTAATTAACGACGAAAGAAAAGTAAGGTGGATGAACAATGAGTGCGTCGTTGGCGATCCTGACCATCGGCATTGTACCTATGCAGGAAGTTTTGCCGCTCCTGACGGAATACATTGACGAAGATAATATTTCCCATCATAGCCTGCTGGGGAAGTTAAGTCGTGAAGAAGTGATGGCGGAGTACGCGCCAGAAGCAGGCGAAGACACCATTCTCACATTATTAAATGACAACCAGCTGGCCCATGTTTCGCGTCGCAAAGTGGAGCGTGACCTGCAAGGTGTGGTTGAAGTGCTCGATAATCAGGGTTATGACGTCATTTTATTAATGAGTACAGCAAACATTAGTAGTATGACTGCGCGTAATACGATCTTTCTTGAGCCGTCGCGAATATTGCCTCCACTGGTTTCCTCTATTGTTGAAGATCATCAGGTGGGGGTTATCGTTCCGGTTGAGGAGATGCTGCCCGTTCAGGCGCAAAAATGGCAAATTTTGCAGAAATCGCCGGTATTTTCATTGGGTAACCCCATTCATGATTCAGAACAAAAAATCATTGATGCCGGGAAAGAATTACTGGCAAAAGGGGCTGATGTCATCATGCTGGATTGTTTAGGATTTCACCAACGTCATCGCGATTTACTGCAAAAACAGCTCGATGTTCCTGTCTTGCTGTCTAACGTATTGATTGCACGGCTGGCTGCGGAATTACTGGTGTAATTTTGCGTGACAGCCAGCGCCTCTGGCCCCTATAGTGAAGTAGATGTTCAACTACCAAACAGGGCCAGTTTATGCTTCAAAGTAATGAGTACTTTTCCGGCAAAGTGAAATCAATCGGCTTTTCCAGCAGCAGCACTGGTCGCGCCAGCGTGGGTGTTATGGTTGAAGGCGAATACACCTTCAGCACCGCTGAGCCGGAAGAGATGACGGTAATCAGTGGCGCGCTGAATGTGTTACTGCCTGACGCGACCGACTGGCAGGTGTATGAAGCCGGTTCGGTGTTTAATGTTCCCGGTCACAGTGAGTTTCATCTGCAAGTTGCCGAACCCACCTCTTATCTGTGCCGCTATCTGTAATTCCTCGCCTTCCCCTTGAACGGGAGGGCATTTTTCTGAAATATCCTTTCTTTAGCCCATAATAATATTTCCTTTGCTGCGATTTTTTCAATTTCCGATATATTCATAATTTATCAAGGTTGATATAAATATCAGTGAAGATCTCCAGATATTGTTGCGGAACTGGCTACGATAAAAGATAAATCAGATGATGAATGGTGGCGTGCATTGCTGCAAAGTCGCAATGATCATTTACGCCAAACGGCATTGCGCAACGCACATACCCCGGCGTTGTTGTTAACGACATTGACTGAGCCTCAGGATCGGTCGCTGGCTATTAATAATCCACAGCTGGCTGCCGATGTGAAAACGGCGTGGTTAAAAGAGGATCCATCATTACTCTTATTTGTCGAACAACCCGATCTTTCGCTGTTACGTGATTTAGTGAAAACCGGGGCAACGCGGAAAATTCGCAGTGAAGCGCGTCACCGGCTTGAGGAAAAACAATGACACAACGTCCATGGAGCAAGTTACAGCGTAAAACGCATAATATTGCTGCGCTAAAAATTATTGCTCGCCGTAGCGAATAATTATATGCCTGGTGTGGCTTCGTACGCCGGATAAGACGCGGCAGGCGTCGCATCCGGCATTAAAGGAAAATCAGCAATTAGCGTGGGGCTTCGCCGCCAACCCTTCCACCAGACTCTTAATCAACGCCGCCAGTTCGCCGGTCATCAGAATAAAGTCCGCATCGAAACGCTGGGCGTAATCGTCCCTGTCGATATCTTCGTTTTGATCGCGCAGTTCGTCGCAGAACTTCAGACGCTTAATCGAGCCGTCATCGCACATCACGAACTGAATACGCTGCTGCCAGTCCAGCGCCAGTTTAGTCACCAGCTTGCCCGCTTCGATATGCACGGCAATCTCATCGCAGACCAGATCTGGTTTCTTCGCGCGGATTACGCCGCCATCTTCAAGAATGGCTTTAAGCTCGGCTTCATCCAGAATCTGGAAACTTTGCGCGGCACTTCCGGTACGCACCCATTCGGTGAGCGTCAGCTCAATCGGGTTTTCCAGCGTCAGCGGCACCACCGGCAGAGAGCCGAGGCTCTTACGCAGCAGCGCCAGCGTATCTTCCGCTTTCTTGGCGCTGGCGCAGTCGACCATAATCAGTTCGTTGACGGTGTCTATCCACATCATCGTCTGGCTGAAGCGGCCGAATCGCGCGGCAGCAGAGCGTGCAGAACTTCGTCCTTCAGGGAGTCTTTTTCTGTTTTCTTCAGCTTACGACCCTGATCGGCTTCCAGCTTCTGGATCTTCGCTTCCAGCGCCTGTTTAATCACCGGAGAAGGCAGGATCTTTCTTCTTTACGCGCACAGATGATTATCTGTCCGTTGACCGAGTGCGTCAGCGCGTCGCTGTGTGAGCCCATCGGCGGTACCCAGCCGGTTTTTGCCATATCCTGGCTGCCGCAAGGGGTGAGGTCATCTCAGCGAGCTGCTTTTCCATCTCTTCCGCGCGCAGCGAGATGTCGCGGCTAAGACGATAAACCATTAAATTTTTGAACCACAGCATGATAATTTCCACGGTGTTATCGTTAATATAGGCGGGCAATGATAACGAATTGTCCACGGCCTTGCATTGTTTTAAACAGGAGCGATGAATGCGAATTGGGATTGATTTAGGCGGAACAAAAACGGAAGTTATCGCCCTCGGTGACCAGGGTGAGCAGCTGTTCCGCCACTGTCTTCCGACGCCGCGTGACTATCAGCAAACCATTGAGAATATTGCGCATCTTGTTGCTTTGGCCGAAGAAGCAACTGGCCAACGGGTACCGTTGGAATGGGGATGCGAGGCTTTATTTCTCCCTATACGGGGGTGGTGAAAAACGCCAATTTTACGTGGCTTAATGGTCAGCCGTTTGATAAAGATTCGAGCCGTCGCCTGAACCGGGAAGTCCGTCTGGCCAACGACGCCAACTGCCTGGCGGTCTCTGAGGCAATAGACGGCGCGCGGCGGGCGCGCAGACGGTGTTTGCGGTGATTATTGGTACCGGCTGCGGTTCAGGCGTGGCGATCAACGGTCGTGTACACATCGGCGGCAATGGTACCGCGGGCGAGTGGGGGCATAACCCGCTGCCGTGGATGAACGACGATGAGCTGCGCTACCGCGCGGAAGTACCGTGCTACTGCGGAAAACAGGGGGTGCATTGAAACCTTTATCTCCGGCACCGGTTTTGCCACTGACTATCACCGTCTCAGTGGAAATCCCCTGAAAGGCAGCGAAATTATGCAGCTAGTCGCCGAGGGCGATACGCTGGCGGAGCAAGCGATGGTTCACTACGAACAGCGGCTGGCGAAATCACTGGCGTACGTGGTCAACATTCTCGACCCGGACGTGATTGTTTGGGCGGTGGGATGAGCAACGTTGAACGCCTGTATCAGACTGTGCCGTCGCTGGTGAAAGAGTGGGTGTTCGCGGTGAGTGCGAGACGCCGATTCGCAAAGCGCTACACGGCGATTCCAGCGGCGTGCGCGGGGCTGCCTGGCTGTGGCCACAAGAGTAAAAAACGTAGGCAATTGGCGCATCATGCCTGATGCGACGCTTGCCGCGTCTTATCAGGCCTACAAAAGGTGCCAGAACCGTAGGCCGGATAAGGCGTTCACGCCGCATCCGGCAATAAGTGCTCCGATGCCTGATGCGACGCTTGCCGCGTCTTATCAGGCCTGCAAAATGTGCCAGAACCGCGTAGGGCGGATAAGGCGTTCACGCCGCATCCGGCAATAAGTAATGAGCACCGAGACTATAACCTACCCCAGTGGTTTCGCCAGCACCGGAGTATCCGCCGCTTGCTGGCGCTTATAGCGACCATACAGCAGCAACGACGACATCGCAGCAAACGAAAGCAGGGCGGCAGGCAGCGCCACGTAATTATATGCCAGCCCCAGCGTCAGCATCATACCTCCGCAATATGCGCCGACGGCGCTACCGAGGTTAAACGCTATTTGCCCACCTGCGGCACCTAATAACTCTCCGCCTTTGGCGTTTTGTAGTAACAATATTTGTAGCGGTGCTGAAAGGGCAAATAATCCCGCGCAACAAATAAAAGCAAAAATAAGCGACGTTGTTTTCATGCCGCCGCAGAAAAAGAGCATCAGCAGTGCCAGTACAATTATAAAGTCAGTCACTGCTGCAATGCGCAGTGGTGAATAACGTCCTGAAATCCTGCCACTTAGCATATTTCCCAGCACCATCCCTAGCCCAACTAACATCATAATAAAGGTCATCGCCGTTTCCGAAAAACCGGAAATAAACATCATGTATGGCTTTACGTAGCTGAACCAGGCAAACACACCTGCGTTGCCAAACATCGTGGCGGCGAAAATTAACCACGGGGCCGGGCTGCGCAAAAAGTGAAATTGTTCGCGCAGATTTCCTTTCGCCTCGTCGCGAATATCTGGCACCCAAAAATAGACCGATGCCATCACCGCAATATTAAAAACAGCGATCAATAAAAAGGTGTAACGCCAGCTAAATTCCTGACTTAAATACGTTCCCAGCGGAATGCCCAGCAAATTGGCGACTGTCATCCCGGAAACCATCCCCGCCACGGCGGCGGTGACTTTTCCGGGTTTGATAATTTTTGATAACACGATCGCTCCGACGCCAAAAAATGCGCCATGCGGAAAGCCGGATACCAGCCGACCAATGGCGAGCATCAGGTAAGACGAAGAGAGCGTGAACATGGCGTTGCCAATGACGCACAACGCCACCAGAAACAACAAGATATGTTTGAGTGAGTAGCGGCTGGAAAAGAGTGCGATGATTGGCGCACCGACCACCACCCCCAGTGCATAATACGAGATCATATGCCCGGCGGCAGGAATCGAAATTCCTACGTTATGCGCCAGCTCCGTGAGCACGCCCATAATGCCAAATTCGGCCATCCCCAAACCAAACGTGCCCAGAGCCAAAGATAAAATGACTTTTTTCATACCACCATCACAACCACCAGAACGGCTACCAATCACCGTAGCCAATAAAGTGATAGCTTGCAGGATAACGACCAGCAAGGCCAAGAGATAATTCGCCCCTCTGTATTCATTATCCTGCTGAATAGTTATTTCACTGCAAACGTACTTTCCAGTTTGCTGTAGCCCAGGCCGTTGATCTTTTTCACTTTGATCTGCACCGGAATACGCTCTTTCATCGCTTCTACGTGGCTAATCACACCGATGGTTTTGCCACTGGCGTTCAGGGCATCCAGCGCATCAAGGGCGGTATCCAGCGTTTCGCTATCCAGCGTGCCAAAACCTTCATCAAGGAACAGCGAGTCAATACGTGTTTTATGGCTGACCAGATCCGAAAGCGCCAGCGCCAGCGCCAGACTAACGAGGAAACTTTCGCCGCCGGAAAGGGTACGGGTATCGCGTACCGCATCTGCCTGCCAGGTATCAACAACCTCGACTTCCAGCGCCTCGCTGGCTTTGCGCTGTAACAGATAGCGCCCGTGCAGCCGGGTAAGTTGCTGATTAGCGAGATGGACTAAATTATCCAGCGTCAGCCCCTGGGCAAACTTGCGGAATTTATCGCCCTCTTTGGAACCTATTAGCGAATTCAGATATCCCCAGTCCTCAACCTGCTGCGTCATTTGAGCAATTTGCTGCATTAAGGTTTGTTGTTGCTGACGGTTATCTGCATCCTGCTTCAGCTGCTGGCGAATCTCGCCTTGACTCGTGGTGTTTTCACGCAACTTTTGGTGAGTTTGCGCTAACTCTTGCTGAATCTGCTCCACCGTCACAGTGAGAGCCAACCCGTCGTCAGGTCGGTGTTGTTGATGCTGTGCCAGCGTTTCTGCTGTCTGAGTGACCAGAGTTTGCGCCTGACGGCGCTGGTTTTCCAGATTCTGCTTGAGCTGTTCCAGCTGCGTTAGTGTTTGTTCATCCATTAGCGCCGCAAGGAACGCCTGCTGATCGTCAAAGACGCTGGCCTGTAGCGCGGTGTCAAACTGCGCCTGGGCTTTTTGCAGACTTTGCGCCGCCAGAACATCCTGTTGCTGTAACGTCTGCTGCTGGCTGTGTAATGCGAGACATTGTTCATGTACCTGCCGCCAGTTTTCCAATACCACAGTTTCTTCGCAGTGCGGGAGTTCATCACTTTGCGGCAACGTTTCCAGAATCGGCGTCAGCTGCTGAATACGGTTTTGCAGCGCGGTTAATTCGTTCTGGCGTTGCTGCCAGCTCTGCGCTTCTTGCTGACGTGTCGCCAACCAGCTCTCTTCTTCATCTTCCTGTGGCAATGTCAGTGCATAACCCGTCAATGTCGTTAAAAGTAGTTGCTGGCGTTGTTCAATTTGCTGTTGATACTGGATAATTTGCTGATTATGCGCGGCAATCTGCCCTTGTAATTCATGCCGTTGGCTGAGTAACCGCAGCTGGCGTTCGTGCTCATCTTGTGCATCCAGCCACGGTTGAATATCGTCCAGTGGCTGCAAGGTGATATTGAGGCTGGCCGTGACGGCTTGCCATTGTTGAGTAAGTGCTTGCTCATCTTGTCGGAGGCTTTGCGCTTCGTTTTCATCACGCTGAAGCTGCTTTGTTATGGCGTCCAGTTGCCCACGTAGCGTCGCACCTTCTTCACCGAGCTTTTTAACTTCGTTTTCCAGCGCCAGTAATCGAGACTGATTAACGCCAGGCTCCAGCGCCTGATACGCCTCGACCGCCGGGTGGCTGGTGGAACCACAAAGTGGGCAAGGCTGACCCGCCTGTAACTGTGCACGTTGAGCTTCCAGCGTTTTGATGCGCGCTTCCTGCTCGCAAATGGTTTTCACATCGGCAAGTTGCTGCGTCTTTTCTTTATAACGCTGGCGCATTTCGTTAAGTGCGGCGTTACGTTGCGTCTGTTCTTGCGTGACATTCTGGATAGCGACCTGTAACTGCGCCAGACGTTTTTGTTGGGGAACAATCTGTCCATGCAGCGCGACCAGGTGCTGACGCAGTGGGCGTTGCTCAGCATGTTGCGCCAGGGCGGTAGCAACTTCATCGGCGGTTAACGTCAACGTGATCGCCGCAAGCGCATTAAGTTTTTGCTCAGCATGGGTTAACTGTTGCTGCCATTGCCGCAGATGCTCGCGATCGCTGGTTTGTTGGGAGAACTGCGCACGCCAACCCGCCGGTTCGTTGTTCCACTGACGGAAGCGGTCGTGTTCCTGTAACCAGGTATTCAGGCTTTGTTGCTGCTGCTGTAATTCTGCTGACTGCTTCGCCGCGTGGTGGCGAATGCTCGCGCGAAGCGCCATTGTGCTCTGTAAGCGAGTATTTACTTCTTCAATCTGCTGGCGAATATGCGCCAGCGCCGCGCTGTGTTCTGCGATGCGTTCCCAGTGTGGACGAAGATTTCGTGCCGGTTGTGCCAGACTAAGCGCCGCCAGTTGAGGTTGCGCTTTTTCTTCTTCGGCTAACGCCTGTTGCAAGGCCTGCTGACGGCGGCTGGCTTCTTGCTGCAATTCGTCCTGACGCGTTAACCAGTTTAGCGATTGTTGTTCTTGCTGCTGCGCGGTAATTAACTGTTTTTCGTCAGAAGTAAGCGCCTGCAAACTTTGCTGCAGCGTCTGTTGCTGCTCTTCGCTTAACAGCGTCACGCCGCTGGCCTGTGCCTGAAGTTTGTCGAGCTCGCCGCGCGCGTGTTTATGTTTTTCAAATACCTGCGCGGAGATTTGCCGTAAATTTCGGTACCGGTTAGCTTTCGAGCAGCTCGGCGCGTTCTTTGGGTTTGGCGTTGAGGAACGCGGCAAATTGCCCCTGGGAGAGCAGCATCGAGCGGGTGAACCGGCCGTAGTCCAACCCGCTTAGGGCGGCGGTCATCTCCAGCTTATCTTTGACTTTGTCGGCCAGAATCTGCCCGTCGGCGCAGCGGGCCAGCTCAACGCGCGGCGCTTGTAAATTGCCGTCCGGTGATTGCGCGCGCGGTTCTGGCTCCAGAAGGCGCGATAGGCCACGCCCTGAACTTCGAATTCAACTTCCGCCAGACACTCGGCGGTGTCACGGGTCATCAGATCGTTTTGCGACTGGGAGACCGTATTCAGGCGCGGCGTTTCGTGATAGAGCGCCAGGCAGATTGCGTCAAGCAGGGTGGTTTTCCCCGCGCCGGTCGGGCCGGTAATGGCAAACAGACCGTTGCTGGCAAACGGCTCTTGGGTAAAATCGATTTTCCACTCGCCTTTCAGCGAGTTGAGGTTTTTCAGGCGCAGGCTGAGAATTTTCATGGCTGTTGCTCCTCGCCAAGGCCGTGTAGCGTTTCATTAAATAGCACTTCTAAGCGCTGCTGTTGCGGCTCCTCCAGCGTTTCCAGCGCCAGACGGCGGTGGAAAACCTCTTCGACGCTGAGCTCGCTTAAAGTTTCACGCTCCTGACTTGCCAGAATACGCTGGCGCTGTTCGCGGCTGCGGCGCACCAGCAGCACCTCGACCGGTAGGTCAGTTGGTGATAACCTGAATTTTTCGCTGAATATCATGCAGGTATTCGTCGCTGGTTATCTCAATGTCCAACCCCCACGTTGCCGATTCGCTATCCGCGTCGCGCCACTCGGCCAATTGCGCGCTGATGCTGTCAAAATCGCCCTTAATCACCGCCAGCGGCTGCGTGACCGGGACCACGAGCGGCGTGACTTCATCCAGCTTGCCGTCAGCAAACGTCACCAGGTTAACGCTTTTGCTCTTGCCGGTTTCATCAAAGCTCAGGGCAATTGGCGAACCGCTGTAGCGGATGTGCTCGCTGCCGCCGATTTTCTGCGCCCGGTGAATATGCCCCAGTGCGATATAGTCGGCGGGCGGGAAGTTTTGTGCCGGAAACGCATCCAGTGTGCCAATATAAATGTCGCGTACCGCGTCACTTTTGCTGGCACCAACGGTGGTCAGATGGCCGCTGGCGATAATCGGCAGCGTTTGATCGGCGCGCAGTTCACAGGCCTGCTGGTACTGCTGTTGATAGTAATCAGTGATGCTTTCCAGCACCTGGCGCACCTTTTCGCTGCCGGAAAGCCCGGCCTGGCTGGTAATGATGTCGCGCGGACGTAAAAAAGGCACCGGGAGATACCGCCCCGGGCGCGCCATCGCGCTGGTTTAAGATAAACGGCTCGTGACCGGCGCTGGCAATGACCGTGGTGTTGAGAAACGAAAGGATATCGCGTGATTCGTTAAGCGTGGCAACCGAGTCATGGTTGCCCGCCAGTACCACCAGATGGCAGCCGGTTTGTTGCAGATTGACCACAAATCGGTTGTACAGCTCGCGCGCATAGCTCGGCGGCGAACCGGTATCGAAGATATCGCCTGCGACAATAATGGCATCGACTTTTTGTGCTTCAGCGGTGGTCAGAAGCCAGTGCAGGAAAGCGTCATGTTCGGCGGCTCGGCTCTTGCTGTAGAAGTTCTGGCCAAGGTGCCAGTCCGATGTGTGGATAATGCGCATAGCGGTTCCGTGAAAGGTGACGAAAGGGTGATTATAAACATTCACCTGGGCCAGGGTCGATGCGTGAGATAACGTTGTGTCATAAATGATAAAACGCGATCATCTAACGGTCATGTTTTTCATAAATCTGTCATAAATCTGACGCATAATGACGCCGTATATAATACTGATGTCTAAAACAGGGCAAATAATGGCAAGACGTATTCTGGTCGTTGAAGATGAAGCGCCAATCCGTGAGATGGTGTGTTTCGTGCTGGAACAAAACGGTTTTCAGCCGGTGGAAGCGGAAGATTACGATAGCGCTATCAACAAGTTGAATGAACCCTGGCCCGACCTGATTTTGCTCGACTGGATGTTACCGGGTGGTTCAGGGCTGCAATTTATTAAACATCTCAAACGTGAAGCGCTCACCCGTGATATACCGGTAATGATGCTAACGGCGCGCGGTGAGAAGAAGATCGTCTCCCGTGGCCTCGGACCGGGGCGGATGATTACATCACCAGCCGTTCTCGCCAAAAGAGCTGGTCGCGCGTATCAAAGCGGTGATGCGCCTATCTCACCGATGGCGGTGGAAGAGGTGATCGAGATGCGGGGGTTGGCCTTGACCCTACCTCGCACCGGGTGATGACCGGTGAAAACCCATTGGATATGGGGCCAACCGAATTTAAGCTACTGCACTTCTTTATGACGCACCCGGAGCGTGTCTACAGCCGCGAGCAGCTGCTGAACCACGTCTGGGGGACCAACGTCTATGTCGAGGACCGTACCGTTGACGTGCATATTCGTCGTCTGCGCAAAGCGCTGGAACACAGTGGTCATGACCGCATCGTGCGAACCGTTCGCGGCACGGGTTATCGTTTTTCCGCGCCGTTTCTAATTTTTGACAGGAGTGTGACCCGTGCTGGAACGGCTGTCATGGAAAAGGCTGGCCCTGGAGCTGCTGTTATGTTGCCTCCCGGCCCTGGTGCTGGGAATGGTATTCGGCTATCTGCCGTGGTTTTTACTGGCGGCGGTGACCGGACTGCTGGTCTGGCGTTTCTGGAATTTACTGCGGCTATCCTGGTGGCTTTGGGTTGACCGAAGTATGACCCCGCCGCCGGGACGCGGTAGCTGGGAGCCTCTGCTGTACGGGCTAAACCAGATGCAGTTACGTAATAAAAAGCGCCGCCGCGAACTGGGTGGCCTTATCAAACGTTTTCGCAGCGGTGCAGATCGCTGCCGGATGCGGTGGTGCTGACCACGGAAGAGGGGGCCATTTTCTGGTGTAATGGCTTGGCCCAGCAGCTGCTGGGACTTCGCTGGCCCGACGATAGCGGGCAAAACATTCTTAACCTGCTGCGTTACCCGAATTTACCCAACACCTCAAAAAACGCGATTTCCTCAAACCGCTGCACCTGGTGCTCAACAGCGGGCGCCATCTTGAGATTCGTGTGATGCCCTATACCGACCGTCAACTGCTGATGGTGGCGCGTGACGTCACGCAAATGCATCAACTGGAAGGCGCGCGCCGCAACTTCTTCGCCAACGTCAGCCACGAACTGCGTACCCCGCTGACCGTGCTGCAAGGCTATCTGGAGATGATGCAGGAGCAGGTGCTCGAAGGGATGCCGCGCGAAAAGGCGCTGCATACGATGCGCGAGCAAACTCAGCGTATGGAAGGGCTGGTTAAACAGTTGCTGACGTTATCTAAAATTGAAGCCTCGCCGGTGCTGACGCTCAATGAAAAAATCGATGTGCCGTTGATGCTGCGGGTGGTTGAGCGTGAAGCGCAAACGCTGACCACAATAAGCACCAGCTTCATTTCGATATTGACCAGAATCTCAAGGTACTGGGCAATGAAGATCAGCTCCGTAGCGCGATGTCAAACCTGGTCTATAACGCGGTGAATCATACGCCGGAAGGCACGCTTATCACCGTACGCTGGCAGCATGCGCCGCACGGTGCGTTGTTTAGCGTCGAGGATAATGGCCCGGGCATCGCCCCTGAACATCTGCCAAGGCTGACCGAGCGCTTTTATCGCGTTGATAAAGCGCGTTCCAGGCAGACGGGCGGCAGCGGTCTGGGGCTGGCGATTGTTAAACATGCGGTGAATCATCACGACAGTCGATTAGACATCACCAGTACGCTGGGGAAAGGATCGTGCCTTTAGCTTCCTGCTGCCGGAACGTTTAATTGCCAAAAGCGACGGCTGATCGCCTGCTTGTCAGTGTTTATTTCCACAGACCAGCCTCGGCTGGTCTGTTTGCTTTGCAGTCAATGAAACGTGCTGGATTAACGAACGTCTGGTTGTTTTTTGTTCGCATGATTAGCCGGGTGTTTTTCTCTTAAATCCAGTTTAATAAATCTATGTATAAATTCACTATCAATATAATCATCTGGTTTTACGATCCCGTGTTGCTTTAAAACGTTATAAGCGTTTAAATTGGCCCCCATTGCAGTCGTTAACAGACTGCTTTATGCGCGGTAAATCAAAAAACTATTCTTCTCCGTACCGCGAAGGGAGCATATCCCGCTGAGTTTGTTGCTGGTTTCCTCTGTTTCATTCCACAGGCGCTGGCGCGATAAATTTATGTTTTACAACACCACATCCACAGGCAGTAGTTACATATGACCCATCAATTGAAATCGCGTGACATCATCGCCCTGGGCTTTATGACCTTTGCGTTGTTTGTTGGCGCAGGCAACATCATTTTCCCTCCTATGGTTGGTTTGCAGGCAGGCCCACACGTCTGGACCGCAGCCATTGGCTTCCTGATTACCGCCGTGGGTCTGCCGGTGCTGACCGTGGTCGCGCTGGCGAAAGTCGGTGGTGGCGTCGATAGCCTGAGTACGCCGATTGGTAAAGTGGCTGGCATCCTGCTGGCGACCGTTTGTTATCTTGCCGTGGGGCCGCTGTTCGCCACGCCGCGTACGGCAACCGTGTCATTTGAAATTGGTATTGCGCCGCTGACCGGTAACGGTGAGCTGCCGCTGTTTATCTACAGCCTTATCTACTTTGCGCTGGTCATCCTGGTGTCGCTCTACCGGGTAAACTGCTGGATACCGTGGGTAACTTCCTGGCACCATTGAAAATTCTGGCGCTGATTCTGCTCTCCGTTGCCGCTGTTATCTGGCCTGCAGGCCCGATCAGCCACGCGATGGAAGCCTATGAGACCGCTGCGTTCTCCAACGGTTTCGTCAACGGCTATCTGACCATGGACACCATGGGAGCCGTGGTATTCGGTATCGTTATCGTCAATGCCGCGCGTTCCCGTGGTGTGACCGAAGCGCGTCTGCTGACCCGCTACACCATTTGGGCTGGCCTGATGGCGGGCGTAGGTCTGACGCTGCTTTATCTGGCTCTGTTCCGTCTGGGTTCCGACAGCGCGACGCTGGTTGACCAAAGTGCGAACGGTGCGGCTATTCTGCATGCTTATGTTCAGCACACCTTCGGCGGTGCGGGTAGCTTTATGCTGGCGGCTCTGATCTTTATCGCATGCCTGGTGACGGCGGTTGGCCTGACCTGTGCTTGTGCTGAATTCTTCGCTCAGTACCTGCCATTCTCCTACCGTACGCTGGTCTTTGTGCTGGGTCTGTTTCTCCATGGCTGTATCGAATCTGGGGCTGAGCCATCTGATTCAAATCTCCATTCCGGTGCTGACGGCTATCTATCCACCGTGTATCGCACTTGTAGTGCTCAGCTTTACGCGCAATTGGTGGCATAATTCCAGCCGCGTATTGCACCACCGATGTTTATCAGCCTCGTTTTTGGTATCCTTGACGGTATCAAAGCCTCTGCTTTCGCAGACGTGCTGCCGGGTTGGACTGCCCCGCTTACCAATGGCGAACAGGGTCTGGCATGGCTGATGCCGACGATTGTGATGGCGGTTCTGGCTATTGTCTGGGATCGCATGGCAGGTCGTCAGGTGACATCAAGCGCGCATTAATCCGCACAGCGCTTTAAAGGTGTTTAACCACGGAACGTGATGTTCCGTGGTTTTTTATTGGGTATGATGGGTCTGACATGGCACTGGAAACGATGGAACAACAACAAGCTGAAGCGCGGGTTAAGCACCCGACACATTCGCTTTATGGCCCTCGGGTCGGCAATTGGTACTGGGCTGTTCTATGGCTCTGCTGACGCCATTAAGATGGCCGGGCCAAGCGTGCTGCTGGCCTATATTATCGGCGGCGTTGCCGCTTATATCATCATGCGTGCGCTGGGCGAAATGTCCTACCGTAACACGTCTGCAAGCTCCTTCTGGCGTCGGCCAGGAAAACCTCGGGCCGCTGGCGGGCTATGTCACCGGCTGGACCTACTGCTTTGAGATCTTAATCGTCGCTATCGCCGACGTGACCGCCTTTGGCATTTATATGGGCGTCTGGTTCCCGGCGGTGCCGCACTGGATATGGGTGCTCAGCGTGGTGCTGATTATCTGCGCCATTAACCTGATGAGCGTCAAGGTGTTCGGCGAGCTGGAGTTTTGGTTCTCCTTCTTTAAGGTTGCCACCATTATCATCATGATTGTGGCCGGTTTTGGCATCATTATCTGGGGTATTGGCAACGGCGGGCAGCCGACGGGCATTCATAACCTGTGGAGCAACGGCGGCTTCTTTAGCAACGGCTGGCTCGGCATGGTGATGTCCTTGCAGATGGTCATGTTTGCCTATGGCGGCATTGAAATCATCGGCATTACCGCCGGTGAAGCGAGGACGCCGAGAGTCGATTCCGCGTGCGATTAACTCCGTACCGATGCGTATTCTGGTGTACTATGTCGGCACCCTGTTCGTGATTATGTCGATTTATCCGTCGAACCAGGTGGGAACCGATGGCAGCCCGTTCGTGCTGACCTTCCAGCACCTCGGCATTACCTTTGCCGCCAGCATCCTTAACTTCGTGGTGCTGACCGCTTCGCTTTCCGCGATTAACTCCGATGTTTTCGGCGTAGGTCGTATGCTGCACGGCATGGCTGAACAGGGCAGTGCGCTCGGTCTTCGCCAAAACCTCACGTCGCGGGATTCCGTGGGTGACGGTAATGGTGATGACCATCGCGCTGCTGTTTGCGGTGTACCTGAACTACATCATGCCGGAAAATGTCTTCCTGGTGATTGCGTCGCTGGCGACTTTCGCCACGGTGTGGGTGTGGATTATGATCCTGCTGTCTCAGGTGGCATTCCGTCGCCGTCTGTCGGCTGACGAAGTCAAAGCGCTGAAATTTAAAGTGCCGGGCGGCGTAGTCACAACCGTCGTCCGCCTGGTTTTCCTCGTGTTTATCATCGCCCTGATTGGCTACCACCCGGATACCCGTATTTCTCTGTATGTGGGCTTTGCGTTGATCCTGCTGTTGCTGGTGTGGGCTGGATGTTTAAATACGTCGTCGTAGCCGTTTTAATTTTCACCCGGTTATCCTTGGGAAAACCCGGCTTCGCAGTCCGGGTTTTTTTATATGCAAAGTTCGCCCCCGTCCTCCTCCCTACAAAAAAGCACAAAAGATGAGTGGGGTGAAATGGACGTATGGCAAGGGGCTCTCATTTTGAAAATAGGGGAACACGATGTTGAACGCCTGGCACCTGCCTGTTGCTCCCTTTTATAAAACAGCAGCGACGACAACTAATAATCACCCTTTGGCTGCGCGGCGACGACCTGCCGAAGCGGGTGACAAATGCGGCGGCGGAAGTGGATAACGAAGAGATGGCGCTGCCGATGCGCCGTAGCGGTAAATCACCGGCGCCAGACGTCGTGCAGTGGCGTGGGGAGATCCAGCGCTACATTGAAGGGCAGCCGCGCCGCCGTTACGGCTTTAAGCTGCTGTGGGACGACCGACAGCTGTGGTTTGCGCCAAAGGGCTTTAGTGAGATTCCACCGGCTAAACTTGAGCTATTTGCCTACGATAGCCCGGACGCTGGCCCGCAGTGGGTAGCCGATCAGGTCTTCTATCAGATTTTCCCTGACCGCTTTGCCCGCAGCCCGTCGCGCAGCGAACAGCAGGACAAAGTTTATCATCACCACGCAGCCGGGCACGATATTGTCCTGCGCGATTGGGATGACCCCCTGACCGCCGAAGCCGGTGGCTCAACCTTTTACGGTGGCGATCTGACGGAATTAGCGCGAAGCTGCCGTATCTGAAGAAGCTGGGCGTTACCGCGCTGTATCTGAACCCCGTGTTTACCGCCCCGAGCGTACATAAGTACGATACCGAAGATTATCGCCAGGTCGACCCGCAGTTTGGCGGCAACGATGCGTTGTTGCGTCTGCGACACAACACCCAGCGTGAAGGGATGCGGATGGTGCTCGACGGGTGTTTAACCACAGCGGCGATACCCACGGCTGGTTTGATCGCCACAACCGCGGTAGCGAAGGTGCTTGCCATCATCCGGACTCACCGTGGCGCGACAGCTACAGCTTCTCTGACGATGGAAAAGCGCTGGACTGGCTGGGGTATTCCAGCTTGCCGAAGCTCGACTATCGCTCGAACGGGCTGGTGAATGAAATCTATGCTGGAGAGGACAGTATCGTCCGCCACTGGCTGAAGGCGCCGTGGAATATGGATGGCTGGCGGCTCGATGTGGTGCATATGTTGGGTGAAGCGGGTGGCGCGAGAATAACCTCAAGCACGTCAGCGGTATCACCCAGGCGGCAAAAGCTACGCGCCCGGATGCCTACGTGCTCGGCGAACACTTTGGCGATGCACGCCAGTGGCTTCAGCAGGATGCCGGAAGATGCGGCGATGAACTATCGCGGTTTTACCTTCCCGCTGTGGGGATTTCTTGCCAACACCGATATCTCTTACGACCCACAGAAAATCGATGCACAAACCTGTATTGCCTGGATGGAGAACTACCGCGCTGGGTTATCGCATCAACAGCAGCTGCGGATGTTTAATCAGCTCGACAGCCACGATACCGCACGCTTTAAATCGCTGCTGGGACGTGATGTGGCGCGCCTGCCGCTGGCGGTGGTCTGGCTGTTTAGCTGGCCGGGCGTGCCGTGCATCTATTACGGTGATGAAGTCGGGCTGGACGGCGATAACGATCCTTTCTGTCGTAAGCCGTTCCCGTGGGATGAGAAACAGCAGGAACCGCGAACTGCTGGCGCTTTATCAACGTCTGGCGGCTTTGCGCAAGGCTACGCCCGCGCTGCGCCACGGTGGTTGTGAAGTGCTGTATGCCGAAGGCGATGTTGTGGTGTTTTTCTGCGCGTGCAGGGCGCAGAGCGCGTGATGATAGCCATTAACCGTCGCGAAGCCTGTGAAGTGGTGCTACCCGCGTCACCGTTTCTCAATGCCGTGCAATGGCAATGCAAAGAAGGGCATGGGCAACTGACTGACGGGATTCTGGCTTTGCCTGCCATTTCGGCTACGGTATGGATGAACTAACGTTTTATAACGCCTTGCGTGACGCCTGCAGCATCATCTGCGGGTAAAACTGCCAGAAACGGGTCTCGAGTTCGGCGTAGTGCGTATCCAGGTCATGCCAGGAATCGCGTAGGGCATCCAGCTTCGGGCGGCGGCTGGCCATGCCGTTTAACACGCGCTGGATAAAATCCATCTCTCGATAGCGTCGAGCCAGCGCTCTGACCACAGATGTCCTCATTCAGGACGATAAAGCGCTCGGGCGCCTGCGGCAGGATGGTTGTGACCTGCGTATGGGCATAGCGAACGAATTCCTCCAGCGCGATATACCTCAGAATCTGCGCCCAATGGCGAGATAAAAATGATCCCACATCACATCCAGCGTAATCGGTGCAACCCGGCGCGTTTCGGGACGAAACCACTCACGGGCTTCCTTTAACCTGCGGCAGATTATCGGTCATGACGTCGATGCGGCGATGCATATGAATGCCGTCAACCACCGCTGGCGGATAATCCTGTTCAGGATTACCACGGACAAAATCCGCGGCGGAACTTCCTGACAGAGAGCTTTCAGCAAGGTGAGCGAGATGCAGTGGGCGAGAAAATTCATTGTTTGCTATTTTATCCAGAGGGGGTAAGGGTTGCAGGGACGACGCCCCGGCACTAGACTACCCGCCTCATTATTAAGCCCAGCAGAGGTCATACGCGTTGCCGATTTCTCCTTTGAACTACCTGAATCCCTGATTGCCCACTATCCGCAAGCCGAGCGCAGTAGCTGTCGCTTGCTGCCTTTGGACGGGCCGACGGGCGCGCTGACGCACGGTACTTTCACCGATTTGCTCGATCAGCTCAACCCTGGCGACCTTCTGGTCTTTAACAATACCCGGGTGATCCCGGCGCGTCTGTTTGGCCGTAAAGCCAGCGGCGGCAGATTGAAGTGCTGGTCGAGCGTATGCTGGATGATAAACGTATTCTGGCACATATTCGCGCCTCTAGAGCGCCGAAGCCGGGCGCCGAGCTGCTGCTGGGCGACGATGAAAGCATCAAAGCAACGATGGTTGCGCGCCACGATGCGCTGTTTGAAGTTGAGTTCGACGACGAACGTAGCGTGCTGGATATCCTCAACGCCATCGGTCATATGCCGCTGCCGCCGTACATCGACCGTCCCGACGAAGACGCCGACCGCGAGCTGTACCAGACGGTGTATAGCGGGGGCCGGGTGCCATTGCCGCCCCGACTGCCGGTCTGCATTTCGACGAACCGCTGCTGTCGAAGCTGCGTGAAAAAGGCATCGAAATGGCATTTGTCACCCTGCACGTGGGCGCAGGCACCTTCCAGCCGGTGCGTGTAGACAGCATTGAAACCACGTCGTCCACTCCGAATATGCGGAAGTGCCGCAGGATGTGGTGGATGCGGTTCTGGCGGCTAAAGCGCGTGGTAATCGCGTGATTGCGGTTGGCACGACCTCCGTGCGTTCGCTGGAAAGCGCAGCGCAGGCAGCAAAAAACGAACTGATTGCACCGTTCTTCGGTGACACGCAAATCTTTATTTTCCAGGCTATCAATACCGAGTTATCGATGCGCTGGTGACTAACTTCCACCTGCCGGAATCGACGTTGATTATGCTGGTATCGGCGTTTGCTGGTTATAAAAACACCATGAACGCCTATCATGAAGCCGTAAAAGCGGAATATCGCTTTTTTAGTTACGGTGATGCCATGTTTATCACGTACAATCCGCAGGCTATTTCTGAGCGTGTCGGGGAATAAGTTTCCGGCGATGAGTGTTTAACGTCGGACTGTTTTTCTGACGCAGGGGAGTTATGATGAAATTTGAACTGGACACCACAGACGGTCGCGCCCGCCGCGGCCGCCTGGTTTTTGACCGTGGCATAGTCGAGACTTCCCCACTTATGCCCCGGTGGGTACCTATGGCACCGTGAAAGGCATGACGCCGGAAGAAGTTGAAGCCACCGGCGCACAAATTATTCTCGGCAACACCTTCCACCTGTGGCTGCGCCCGGGCCAGGAAATCATGAAGCTGCATGGCGACCTGCATGACTTCATGCAGTGGAAAGGCCAATCCTCACCGATTCCGGCGGTTTCCAGGTCTTCAGCCTGGGTGATATCCGTAAGATCACCGAGCAGGGCGTGCACTTCCGTAACCCGATCAACGGCGATCCTATTTTCCTCGATCCTGAAAAATCGATGGAGATTCAGTACGATCTCGGTTCCGACATCGTGATGATCTTCGATGAATGTACGCCATATCCGGCAGATTGGGACTACGCCAAGCGCTCTATGGAGATGTCTCTGCGCTGGGCCAAGCGTAGCCGCGACCGTTTTGACGGTCTCGGAAACAAAAATGCGCTGTTTGGTATCATCCAGGGCAGCGTTTACGAAGATTTACGTGATATTTCTGTTAAAGGTCTGGTAGATATCGGTTTTGATGGCTACGCTGTCGGCGGTCTGGCTGTGGGTGAGCCGAAAGCAGATATGCACCGCATTCTGGAGCATGTATGCCCGCAAATTCCGGCAGACAAACCGCGTTACCTGATGGGCGTTGGTAAACCAGAAGACCTGGTTGAAGGCGTACGTCGTGGTATCGATATGTTTGACTGCGTAATGCCAACCCGCAACGCCCGAAATGGTCATTTGTTCGTGACCGATGGCGTGGTGAAAATCCGCAATGCGAAGTATAAGAGCGATACTGGCCCACTCGATCCTGAGTGTGATTGCTACACCTGTCGCAATTATTCACGCGCTTACTTGCATCATCTTGACCGTTGCAACGAAATATTAGGCGCGCGACTCAACACCATTCATAACCTTCGTTACTACCAGCGTTTGATGGCGGGTTTACGCAAGGCTATTGAAGAGGGTAAATTAGAGAGCTTCGTAACTGATTTTTACCAGCGTCAGGGGCGAGAAGTACCACCTTTGAACGTTGATTAATATTAATAATGAGGGAAATTTAATGAGCTTTTTTATTTCTGATGCGGTAGCGGCAACGGGTGCACCGGCGCAAGGTAGCCCGATGTCTTTGATTTTGATGCTGGTGGTATTCGGTCTGATTTTCTATTTCATGATCCTGCGTCCACAGCAGAAGCGCACCAAAGAACACAAAAAGCTGATGGACTCCATTGCCAAAGGTGATGAAGTTCTGACGAACGGTGGCCTGGTTGGTCGCGTAACCAAAGTAGCGGAAAACGGCTACATTGCTATCGCGCTGAATGACACCACTGAAGTAGTTATTAAACGTGACTTCGTAGCTGCCGTCCTGCCGAAAGGCACCATGAAGGCGCTGTAATTAAAATTTTTCCCTAAGGGAATTGCCGTGTTAAACCGTTATCCTTTGTGGAAGTACGTCATGCTGATCGTGGTGATTGTCATCGGTCTGCTGTATGCGCTTCCCAACCTGTTTGGTGAGGATCCGGCTGTTCAGATCACTGGTGCGCGCGGAGTCGCCGCCAGTGAGCAAACGCTGATCCAGGTCCAGAAAACGTTACAAGAAGAAAAAATAACTGCTAAGTCTGTGGCACTGGAAGAGGGCGCTATTCTTGCGCGCTTCGACTCCACTGACACCCAGTTGCGCGCTCGTGAAGCATTAATGGGCGTTATGGGTGACAAATACGTCGTGGCGCTTAACCTTGCCCCGGCAACGCCGCGCTGGCTGGCAGCTATTCACGCTGAGCCGATGAAGCTCGGCCTTGACCTGCGTGGCGGCGTTCACTTCCTGATGGAAGTGGATATGGACACCGCGCTTGGCAAACTCCAGGAACAAAATATCGATAGCCTACGCAGTGACCTGCGCGAAAAGGGCATCCCGTATACCACTGTTCGTAAAGAAAACAACTACGGCCTGAGCATCACTTTCCGCGATGCTAAAGCTCGTGATGAAGCCATTGCGTATCTGAGCAAGCGCCATCCGGACCTGGTGATTAGCAGCCAGGGCAGCAACCAGCTGCGTGCGGTAATGAGCGATGCTCGTCTGAGTGAAGCGCGTGAATATGCGGTGCAGCAGAACATTAATATCCTGCGTAACCGTGTAAACCAACTTGGCGTGGCGGAGCCGGTGGTTCAGCGTCAGGGTGCTGACCGTATCGTTGTTGAACTGCCAGGTATTCAGGACACTGCGCGTGCGAAAGAGATTCTGGGTGCGACGGCAACGCTGGAATTCCGTCTGGTAAACACCAACGTTGACCAGGCCGCTGCGGCATCCGGTCGCGTACCGGGCGACTCTGAAGTGAAACAGACCCGCGAAGGTCAGCCAGTTGTGCTGTACAAACGCGTAATTCTGACCGGTGACCATATCACCGACTCCACTTCCAGCCAGGACGAATACAACCAACCGCAGGTTAACATCTCGCTCGATAGCGCTGGTGGTAACATCATGTCTAACTTCACTAAGGACAACATCGGCAAACCGATGGCAACCCTGTTTGTGGAGTACAAAGACAGCGGTAAGAAAGATGCAAATGGTCGTGCGGTTCTGGTGAAACAGGAAGAGGTGATTAACATCGCCAACATCCAGTCTCGTCTGGGTAACAGCTTCCGTATCACCGGCATCAACAACCCGAACGAAGCCCGTCAGCTGTCACTGCTGCTGCGTGCCGGTGCGTTGATCGCGCCGATTCAGATTGTTGAAGAACGTACCATTGGCCCAACCCTGGGTATGCAGAACATTGAACAGGGGCTGGAGGCTTGCCTTGCCGGTCTGCTGGTTTCTATTCTGTTCATGATCATCTTCTATAAGAAGTTTGGTCTGATTGCGACCAGTGCTCTGATTGCCAACTTGATCTTAATCGTCGGCATTATGTCGCTGTTGCCAGGCGCAACGCTGAGTATGCCAGGTATCGCGGGTATCGTCTTAACCCTTGCGGTGGCGGTCGATGCGAACGTACTGATCAACGAACGTATTAAAGAAGAGTTGAGCAACGGACGTACTGTTCAACAGGCAATTGATGAAGGTTATCGTGGCGCATTCAGTTCTATCTTCGATGCGAACATCACCACGCTGATTAAAGTCATCATCCTGTACGCAGTGGGTACCGGGGCAATTAAAGGGTTCGCGATTACTACCGGTATCGGTGTGGCGACGTCGATGTTTACCGCGATTGTCGGTACGCGTGCCATCGTAAACCTGCTATATGGCGGCAAGCGCGTCAAGAAGCTGTCAATCTGAGGAGTGCGATGTGGCACAGGAATATACTGTTGAACAACTAAACCACGGCCGTAAAGTCTATGACTTTATGCGCTGGGACTACTGGGCTTTCGGCATCTCTGGTCTGCTGTTAATCGCTGCTATCGTTATTATGGGCGTGCGCGGCTTTAACTGGGGGCTGGATTTCACCGGTGGTACGGTTATTGAAATTACGCTCGAAAAACCGGCTGAAATTGACGTAATGCGTGATGCATTGCAAAAAGCCGGTTTTGAAGAGCCGATGCTGCAAAACTTTGGTAGCAGCCATGACATCATGGTCCGTATGCCGCCTGCTGAAGGCGAAACCGGCGGTCAGGTGTTGGGCAGCCAGGTTCTGAAGGTGATTAACGAATCCACCAATCAGAATGCAGCAGTGAAGCGTATTGAGTTCGTCGGTCCGAGCGTGGGGGCAGACCTTGCGCAAACCGGTGCGATGGCGTTGATGGCAGCGCTGCTGTCTATCCTCGTGTACGTAGGTTTCCGCTTTGAGTGGCGACTGGCGGCAGGGGTGGTTATTGCGCTGGCGCACGACGTTATCATTACGCTGGGTATTTTGTCGTTATTCCATATCGAGATTGACCTGACCATTGTGGCATCGTTGATGTCGGTTATCGGTTACTCGCTTAACGACAGTATCGTGGTATCGGACCGTATTCGTGAAAACTTCCGCAAGATCCGTCGCGGTACGCCTTACGAAATCTTTAACGTGTCCTTGACCCAGACGCTGCACCGTACCTTGATCACATCCGGTACTACCTTGATGGTTATCCTGATGCTGTACCTCTTCGGTGGTCCGGTACTGGAAGGCTTCTCGCTGACCATGCTTATCGGTGTTTCCATCGGTACTGCATCTTCCATCTATGTGGCATCTGCGTTGGCTCTGAAACTGGGTATGAAGCGCGAACACATGTTGCAGCAGAAAGTGGAAAAAGAAGGGGCGGATCAGCCGTCAATTCTGCCGTAATCAAGTTCCCGTTGATGTTGAAAATCCCGGTCAGAAGATCGGGATTTTTTTTGATGTATGGAGATTGCGAAAATCCCCGCATCTTGGGAAACTGCGCGTAACCCTACATTTCATCCAGGTAACTTTTCATGGCTATCATCCCAAAAAACTATGCGCGGTTAGAAAGCGGCTATCGCGAAAAAGCATTAAAAATCTATCCGTGGGTCTGCGGTCGCTGTTCCCGCGAGTTTGTTTATTCCAACCTGCGTGAACTTACCGTTCACCACATTGATCACGACCATACCAATAACCCGGAAGATGGCAGTAACTGGGAATTGTTGTGTCTCTATTGCCACGATCATGAGCATTCGAAATATACCGAAGCGGATCAGTATGGTACGACCGTTATCGCAGGGGAAGATGCGCAGAAAGATGTCGGTGAAGCGAAGTACAACCCATTCGCTGACCTGAAAGCGATGATGAACAAGAAGAAGTGATTAAAACGTAAAATTGCCTGATGCGCTACGCTTATCAGGCCTACGTTATTTCAGCAATATATTGAATTTACGTGCTTTTGTTGGCCGGACAAAGCGTTTACGCCGCATCCGGCATGAACAAAGCACACGTTGTTAACAATCAGAAATGCCGGGAATAAATCCCGGCATTTTCATAATCAGAAGTTGTAACCTACTACCAGGTAACCACCCCAGCCGGTAGAGCGAACGTTGAAGTTGCCGTTGCCGAAGTTCAGTTCTGCATCGTCGTTCCACTGACCACCGTCGTGCCAGTAACGAGCTACGACAGAGTAGTGCCAGTGATCGTAGTTCAGAGCCAGAATATGGCTGGAAGCGATAGAGTTATTAGTACGGGTCTTAATACCGTTGATTGCGTTACCGCTGTCATCCCCTAAATCGGAACCCCAGTCGAAGTTGGTGAAGCCGATGTAGCTCAGCTGACCGCCCCACAGATCGGTAATCGGCACAAAGTATTTAATTTTGAAACGGTAACCGTCCCACTCGTTTTCGTTCGCTGCGCCATAGTTCTGCCACTGGTATTTCGCATAGACGTTCATGGACAGGCTCATCGGCAGGCCAGTGTCGATATCGGTACCCAGACCCATGTACCAGGTGCTCTGGCGACCATCTTTATTACGACCCATGTCGTAAATGTAGTTGTTCGCGAAGTACCACTCTTTGAACGGACCGAAGCTAAGGTCAGTATTGGTCAGCTTGTCGATGGAGAAACGTGGTTCGATTTCCATAAACAGCGGAGAACCGTGGTTCCAGATACCTTTAGCATCGGAGTTACCGCCGAAGAATACCGGCGCATCCGCATAACCATAGAAGTCGAACCAGTCTTTTTTAGCGAATGCTTCGTACTCAAGGTAGGTATCGTTGCGGATCTGCGGTCCGAAACGGGTGTGATAGCTTCCGACAACGTTAACGCTCTGGTGCCACCAGTCGGAAAGATACTGCGGTTTGTCGTTTTCAGCTGCGTTGACAGTAAAAGACGAAGAGAGCGCCAGTACCGCACCGGCTGCCAGTAATGTTTTTTTCATATGTATGCCACTGTTTGAAAATCCCTTGCGGGAGTGAAAAAGGCGCAAATTGCGTTTCTAAATATTTCGTATACAGAGGAGCCTATTATAAAAATCATTGCTCACAAAAATATGTTTCGTTTCACAGTTCTATCATTTACGTAATCGATTGCGTTCACGTTTACACACATTCGGGCGGGGATTGTACTGACTTTCGCCCTTGTTGCAAACTTTTACTATCAATCCAGGTGATGTAAGCAGAGTAACAAAATGACGGGGAAAGATGTTGCGGGACGCACAAAATCGTCCCGAAATACGTTTACTGCATAACAGGTTGAATGTCGTGGATACGTACAAAGCCTAACTGATCCACAGAAATCCCCTTTAACTGTAACGGAATATCAACATCGCTGGGGGCGAGGACGCTGGCAGGGGCATTAATCAATTGATTCTGCACATTGATTTCCTGAAAGTTGTCTATTGTTCCCTGAATTTGCCCATATTCAACAGTTCCGCTGAATGCGGGCAAGGGATCATTCGACTCACCCTGAATACGTAGTGTAAGGGTGGTGCCATCTGCATCAGGCGTAATATTCACCAGCGACATACGTAAAGTACCGATCTGGCTTTCCAGTCTTGCCGGTGTTTTCGCTCCAGGCAGAAGGTAAACCCCACTGCTGGATTTTGCATTCAGCCTGTTTTGCTGAGTGATTTTGACTGTTTCTTGATTGAGTTGCGTCATCTCCTGGTTCAGCGTGCTGACGCTGTGTTTCATCTGTCGCACTTCACTTTGCTGCACACAGGCGCTAAGGCTGAACAGGCTTCCCAGCAGGAGCAGTCGAAAAACGTTAGTATTCATAGGTCGTCCCTTTCTCGTCGCAATTAGCCTAATGGTAGAGGGTAAAAGCAGCGAAAGCATCGATCCTTTATCTCAAAAGCGTTGCGCCTTTGTTGTATCGTCAGTTCAGGGTAAAATAGATTTCCGTTAACCACCTGGTCAGGACGCCGTATGCATTGCCCATTCTGTTTCGCCGTGGACACTAAGGTAATTGACTCTCGTCTCGTGGGCGAGGGTTCATCCGTACGCCGCCGTCGGCAGTGTCTGGTGTGCAACGAACGTTTCACTACCTTTGAAGTCGCTGAGCTGGTGATGCCGCGCGTTGTCAAAAGCAATGACGTGCGTGAGCCGTTTAACGAAAACAAGCTGCGCAGCGGCATGCTGAGGGCGCTGGAAAAACGTCCGGTAAGCTCTGATGACGTCGAAATGGCGATTAATCATATTAAATCGCACCTGCGCGCCACCGGCGAACGTGAAGTGCCGAGCAAACTGTTGGGTAATCTGGTGATGGAACAGCTGAAAAAGCTCGATAAAGTCGCCTACATCCGCTTTGCTTCGGTTTACCGCAGCTTTGAAGACATCAAAGAATTTGGCGAGAAATCGCCGCTTACAGGATTAAGCCATGAGCGATGAGATCTATATGGCGCGCGCCCTGAAGCTGGCGCAGCGCGGACGATTCACCACCCATCCGAACCCTCGCGTTGGCTGCGTGATTGTCAATCAGGGCGAAATCGTTGGTGAAGGTTTTCACTACCGTGCCGGTGAGCCGCATGCGGAAGTGCATGCCTTGCGTATGGCGGGCGAAAAAGCCAAAGGTGCTACCGCCTACGTAACTCTTGAGCCATGCAGCCATCATGGCCGCACGCCGCCGTGCTGCGACGCGTTAATTGCCGCAGGCGTCGCGCGCGTGGTTGCCGCGATGCAGGACCCAAACCCGCAGGTCGCCGGGCGCGGTTTGTACCGTCTACAGCAGGCGGGAATTGAAGTCAGCCATGGGCTGATGATGAGCGAAGCCGAAGCGCTGAATAAAGGTTTCCTCAAGCGGATGCGCACCGGTTTTCCGTACATTCAACTTAAGCTTGGCGCGTCGCTCGACGGACGCACGGCGATGGCCAGCGGTGAAAGCCAGTGGATCACCTCGCCGCAGGCCCGTCGCGATGTGCAGCGTTTACGTGCAGAAAGCCATGCCATTTTAACCAGCAGCGCAACCGTATTAGCTGACAACCCGGCGCTAACCGTACGTTGGGATGAACTGAGCGCCGATACGCAAAGCCTCTATCCGCAGGAAAATCTGCGCCAGCCTCTGCGTATTGTCATCGATAGCGACAACCGCGTGACGCCGGAACACCGCATTGTGCAGCAGCCGGGTGAAACGCTGTTTGCTCGTACTAAAGAAGATACCCGTAGCTGGCCGCAGGGCGTGCAAACGCTGATGGTGCCGGAGCATAACGGTCATCTCGATCTGGTGTTACTGATGATGCAGCTGGGAAAACAGCAGGTTAACAGCATCTGGGTTGAGGCGGGGCCGACGCTTGCCGGGGCGCTGATTGAAGCGGGACTGGTGGATGAGCTTATCGTCTATATCGCGCCTAAACTGTTAGGCAGCGATGCGCGCGGATTATGTGTGCTGCCGGGCCTTGAGAAACTGAGTCAGGCCCCCCATTTCAAATTCAATGAGATACGCCAGGTTGGCCCGGATGTCTGCCTGCATTTACGCTGCGTGATGCATTCCTAATTAGAGGAAGCAGCGCCCAGAATATTATGATAAAATCCGCCCCCCTGCGGGGCAAATGAACCCAAAGGAAGAGTATGAACATTATTGAAGCTAACGTTGCTACCCCGGACGCTCGCGTCGCCATCACCATCGCGCGTTTCAACAACTTTATCAATGACAGCCTGCTGGAAGGTGCTATCGACGCCCTGAAACGCATTGGTCAGGTTAAAGATGAAAATATCACCGTTGTTTGGGTTCCTGGCGCTTATGAACTGCCGCTGGCAGCTGGCGCACTGGCAAAAACCGGTAAATACGATGCGGTGATTGCACTGGGTACAGTTATCGGTGGCGGTACTGCCCACTTCGAATATGTTCTGGCGGGGCAAGCAATGGCCTGGCGCACGTCGCTCAGGACAGCGAAATCCCGGTAGCCTTCGGTGTTCTGACCACCGAAAGTATTGAACAAGCCATCGAACGCGCTGGCACAAAAGCCGGTAACAAAGGTGCAGAAGCTGCACTGACCGCGCTTGAAATGATTAATGTATTGAAAGCCATCAAGGCCTGATTTTTGTAAGGGGAAATCCGTGAAACCTGCTGCTCGTCGCCGCGCCCGTGAGTGTGCCGTCCAGGCGCTCTACTCCTGGCAGTTGTCCCAGAACGACATCTCTGATGTTGAATACCAGTTCCTGGCGGAACAAGACGTTAAAGATGTTGACGTCGCGTACTTCCGTGAACTGCTGTCCGGGGTGGCGACTAACAGCGCGTACCTCGATGGATTGATGAAGCCGTACCTGTCCCGTCTGCTCGAAGAGCTGGGTCAGGTAGAGAAAGCCGTGCTGCGCATCGCGCTGTTCGAGCTGTCTAAGCGTGATGATGTGCCATACAAAGTGGCTATCAACGAAGCGATCGAGCTGGCAAAAACCTTTGGCGCTGAAGACAGCCACAAGTTCGTCAACGGCGTGCTGGATAAAGCCGCTCCTGCAATTCGTCCCGCAAAAAGTAACCCGTAGGCCGGTGAGAGAGCGATAATTATCGCTTTCCCCGGCCTTGTTTTATCCTTCTGCTGAGGCATAACGTATGGCATGCGGCGAATTTTCCCTGATTGCCCGTTATTTTGACCGAGTACGAAACGCCCGTCTTGATGTCGAAACCGGTATCGGTGACGACTGTGCGTTACTCAACATCCCCGAAAAACAAACCCTGGCAATCAGCACCGACACGCTGGTGGCGGGTAATCATTTTCTCCCCGATATCGACCCGGCTGACCTGGCCTACAAAGCACTGGCGGTTAACGTCAGCGATCTGGCTGCGATGGGTCGCCGATCCTGCATGGTTAACGCTGGCTTTGACCCTGCCTTCGGTCGATGAAGAGTGGCTGGCGGCGTTCAGCGACAGCCTGTTTGAACAGCTAAACTACTATGATATGCAGCTCATCGGTGGCGATACCACTAAGGGCCCGCTGGCGATGACGCTCAGCATCCACGGCTACGTGCCGGTGGGACGCGCGTTGAAACGTTCAGGGGCGAAACCGGGTGATTGGATTTATGTCACCGGGACGCCGGGCGATAGCGCCGCCGGGCTGGCTCTGCTGCTGAATCAATTGAAAATTGATGTGCCGGAAGATGCGGCCTATCTGCGTCAACGCCATTTACGCCCGACGCCGCGTGTACTGCAAGGGCAGGCGCTGCGCGATTTTGCCAGCTCGGCCATTGATTTGTCCGACGGGCTGATTTCCGATCTCGGCCATATTCTGAAGGCCAGCGGTGTAGGTGCGCGGGTTGAACTGGATATGCTGCCGTACTCGGGGGCTATGCTGCGCCACGTTACCTCAGAGCAGGCTCCGCGCCACGCGCTCTCTGGCGGCGAAGATTATGAACTGTGCTTTACCGTTCCGGAACTGAATCGCGGTGCGCTGGAAGTGGCTGGGGGTCAGTTGGGGACGCCGTTTACCTGCATTGGCCAAATTAGCGCTGACGTAGAAGGGCTGAATTTTACACAAGATGGAAAGGCGGTCACGCTGGACTGGAAGGGGTACGATCATTTTGCTGCGTGAGCACCGATATCGCAAAAAGCCGTCTGAAATACGCAATCCCTGGCACCTGCTGGCCACGGGGTTTGGTAGCGGCTTAAGCCCAATAGTTCCTGGTACGATGGGGTCGCTGGCCTCTATTTCGTTCTGGTATTTGCTGACCTTTTTACCGCTGCAGATCTATTCGTTGGTGGTGATGTTCGGCATTTGCATCGGCGTTTATATCTGTCGCCGCACGGCGCGCGATATGCAGACTCATGACCATGGCAGCATCGTGTGGGACTGTTTATCGGCATGTGGATAACCTTAATGGCGATCCCGGTCATCAGCTGGCAATGGGTGCTGGCCGGGTTTGTGGTGTTCCGCATTCTGGATATGTGGAAACCGTGGCCATTCGTTGGTTCGACCGCAAACTTCATGGCGGTATGGGCATTATGGTTGATGACATTGTCGCCGGGGTTATTTCGGCGGGGATTTTGTAGTTTTTTGGGTTGCCGTCACGGGCCACTGTATTGTGTGAGTGGTAAATCGATGGTGTGCGGGGTCCGTCTCATCGGTGGATTCTGTTACTTAAACCCCACCACCGGATGAACCTGATATGGCGCTTCCATCGCCGAGATCTGCTCTGCCGTCAGCGTTAGATCAACGGCGTTCAATAGCTCATTTAACTGCTCCTCACGCGACGCGCCGATAATCGGTGCCGCCACCCCGGTTTAACCACAACCATGCCAGCGCCGTTTGCGCGCGGCTGGCTTCAACCTCTTCGGCAGCCCGCTAACCCGCTCCCAGCTCCTCGTCATTTTCGTCTGCGGTCTGTAGAGCGTCTGGCCGAATTCATCGGATACCAGTCGTGCGGTGGTTTCCCCCCAAGGGCGGGTCAGACGACCACGCGCCAGCGGGCTCCACGGGATCACCGCCACGCTTTCCTGGACGCACAGCGGCAGCATATCGCGCTCTTCTTCGCGATAAATCAAATTGTAGTGATCCTGCATGGTGACAAACTGCGCCAGTCCGTTGGTTTTTTGCAGCGCCAGCGCGTGGGCGAACTGGCGGGCATGCATTGAAGAGGCGCCTATAAAGCGGGCTTTACCCGACTTTACTACCTCATCCAGCGCTTCCAGCGTCTCTTCAATCGGCGTGCGGTAGTCCCAGCGATGAATTTGCAGCAGGTCGACATAGTCCATGCCGAGTCGGCGCAGGCTGTCGTCAATGGAGCGGAGAATCTGCGCGCGTGAGAGTCCTTCTTCTAAATCGCCCACCTGGTGATACACCTTGGTAGCGACCACCACTTCATCGCGACGAGCGAAGTCGCGTAGCGCCCGGCCAACGATCTCCTCGCTGCTGCCGTCGGAGAGCCGTTGGCGGTGTCGAAAAAATTGATGCCGCCTTCGAGGGCGCGCTGAATGATGGGACGGCTGCTGTTTCGGCAGCGTCCAGGCGTGCTTACCCCGGTCCGGTTCGCCGAAGGTCATACAACCCAGGCAAAGGCGGGAAACCCGAAGGTCAGTTTGTCCTAAGAGATGGTATTGCATTATTCAGCTCCTGCTAGCGGGTAAGGGGTTTACCTTTAAGCATAGCAGGAGCGATAGGAGGGATTATGCCAACCAGGCCGCGATCTTCGCCTCAATGCCCGCCGCGTCGAGACCAGGTCGGCGCGAGCCTCTTCCTGCGTTCCCTGTGGGACGAAGAAGTCAGGCAGGCCAGAATTCAGCACCGGCACCGGTTTACGATGCGCCATCAACACGTCGTTCACGCCGCTGCCCGCGCCGCCAATAATGGCATTTTCTTCCAGCGTCACCAGCGATTCATGGCGCGCGGCCATCTCAGGATCAACGTCTCATCGAGCGGCTTCACAAAGCGCATATCAACCAGCGTAGCGTTAAGTTTTTCAGCGACGTTCGCGGCTTCCGCCAGCAGGGTACCGAAGTCAGAATCGCCAGTTTCTCGCCTTCACGTTTCACCACGCCTTTGCCGAGTGGCAGTTTAGTAGTTGGCCGGTGCAGCCGTACGGCTACCACGTGGATAGCGTACTGCGCTTGGGCCATCAGCGTAGTGATAACCGGTGTACAGCATCTGGCGACATTCGTTCTCATCGCTCTGGGGTTATGATGACCATTTCCGGGATGCAGCGCAGGTAGGAGATATCGAATGCCCCTTGGTGCGTCTGCCCGTCGGCGCCGACGATACCCGCGCGGTCGATGGCAAACAGCACCGGCAGCTTCTGGATGGCGACGTCGTGGATCACCTGATCGTAGGCGCGCTGGCAGGAAGGTCGAGTAAATCGCCACAATCGGTTTATAGCCGCCAATTGCCAGACCCGCAGCAAAGGTTACCGCGTGCTGCTGGGCAATGGCGCATCCGAAATACTGGTCGGATTCTTTGGAGAACTCCACCATGCCGGAGCCTTCACGCATGGCGGGGGTGACCGCCATCAGTTTGGCATCTTTGGCCGCGGTTTCGCACAGCCAGTCGCCGAAGATTTTCGAATATGACGGCAGGCCACCGCTGCTTTTTGGCAGTTTACCGCTGGTGTGGTCGAATTTAGGCACCGCATGGAAGGTGATCGGGCTTCTTCTGCTTTCATAGCCACGGCCTTTTTTGGTCATACGTGAGGAATCTGCGGGCCTTTCAGGTCGCGCATGTTCTTGAGCGATATTGACCAGCCCAACCACGCCATGGCCGTCAGCCGCCCGCTGCCCAGCTAATTCTTCAAACAGCGTACCCGGCACCACCATGCCTTTGATGTGTTCTTCCGTGCGTTTGAGCAGCTCTTTAATTGGCGGAACGCCGGAAAAGACTTTCTTGCCGCCTTCACGCAGAGAGGAGTAGAGCTTGCCGGAAAGCAACTGCGCCAGATGGTTATTGAGCGCGCCGACGTTTTCCGAGATAGACATTTCGTTGTCGTTCAGCACCACCAGCATATCGGGCTTGATATCGCCCGCGTGGTTCATGGCTTCGAACGCCATACCGGCGGTAATCGCGCCGTCACCAATTACGCAGACGGTGCGACGCTGTTTGTTCTCTTTTTCAGCCGCTACGGCAATACCAATACCGGCAGAAATTGAAGTGGAGGAGTGGCCGACGCTCAGCACGTCGTACTCGCTTTCACCGCGCCACGGGAACGGGTGCAGGCCGCCTTTCTGACGGATAGTGCCAATTTTGTCGCGACGGCCGGTCAGAATTTTATGCGGATAGGCCTGGTGACCAACGTCCCAGATTAGCTGGTCGAACGGCGTGTTATAGACATAATGCAGCGCCACGGTGAGTTCCACCGTGCCAAGCCCGGAGGCAAAGTGTCCGCTGGAACGGCTCACGCTGTCGAGCAGGTAACGGCGTAGCTCGTCACACAGCTTCGGCAGCCTCTCTTTTGGCAACAGGCGTAATTCCTGGGTGGAATCGACCAGTGCCAGGGTCGGGTATTTGGCAATATCAAAACTCATCGGAGACTCATTTATTGTTTATTTATCGCGCAGGATGATGTAGTTCGCTAGCGCTTCCAGTGCAGTGGTATCCAGTGACTGCGCGGCCAGTTCGGTTAACGACTGGCGGGCATCTGCAATCAGGTCACTGGCTTTTGTCCGGGCTTGCTCAAGGCCAGTAATGCAGGGTAGGTGCTCTTGCCGAGTTGCTGGTCGGCACCCTGGCGCTTTCCGAGGGTCGCAGTATCGCCTACCACATCCAGAATGTCATCCTGAACCTGGAAGGCCAGGCCGATGCTTTCGGCATACTTATCCAGCAATGGCAGCGCATTACGGCCCTGTTCACCGGCGCTCAGCGCACCCAGCCGAACGGCGGCACGGATCAGCGCGCCGGTTTTATGGCGGTGAATCCGCTCCAGCATTTCCAGATTAACCTGTTGCCCTTCGGCTTCCAGATCCAGCGCTTGACCGCCGCACATTCCCGCAACGCCGCTGGCGGTGGCCAGCTCTGACAGCATCGCCAGACGATCGCGGTCGGAGACTTTGGTCATCGGCGCATCACTTAGTATAGAAAACGCCAGCGTTTGCAGCGCGTCACCGGCCAAAATTGCGCTCGCCTCGCCAAATTTGATGTGGCAGGTCGGCTGACCGCGGCGCAGATCGTCATCGTCCATTGCCGGCAGATCGTCATGCATCAGCGAATAGGCGTGAATACACTCAACGGCGGCGGCTGGGGCATCCAGCGTCGCGGTACTGACGCCGAACATTTTCCCGGTGGCGTACACCAGGAATGGACGCAGGCGTTTACCGCCTAATAGTGCGCCATACTGCATGGCGTTAACCAGTGGAGTGTTCTGAAACGGCAGCGGAGCGATAAAACGGCGCAGCGCGTCGTTTGCCTGTTCTACGCAGGCATTGAGCTGTTGCGAGAAATCCATTTTATTCGGCGTCCGGGGTGAAAGGCGTTAAAGGTGCATCTTCGTTATCGGCCAGCAGGATCTGCACGCGCTGTTCTGCTTGCTGCAGCTTTGTCTGCCCCTGACGCGCCAGCTGCACGCCACGTTCAAATTCGTTGAGCGCTTCTTCCAGCGGCAGGGAGCCGCTCTCAAGGCGGTTAACAATCTGCTCCAGCTCGGTTAATGCGGTTTCAAAACTGGCCGGGGCTTCATTTTTCTTTGGCATAGTGAATATTTGGCTCTTGTTATGTCGCGACTGCGTCTATGGTAACGGAGTCTGGGCGTGAAGCAAATAACACGCAATGGTAGAGCGGGATGATGGTATACTTCGCGACCTGGACGCAGGCTCCCTCGGTAAGAATGGTGCACTGCGATATTTTTTGCCTAAAGCCCCGTCGGGCTTGCCAACGAACCATTGCCGCCATGAAGTTTATCATTAAATTGTTCCCGGAAATCACCATCAAAAGCCAAACTGTGCGTTTGCGCTTTATTAAAATTTTAACGGGAATATAGTTAACGCTCTTAAATAATCACGATGAAACGCTCGCCGTCGTTCGCCACTGGGACCACATCGAAGTGCGTTCCAAAGATGAGAACAAAACGAGAGATCCTCCGCGATGCGCTGACGCGTATCCCCGGCATTCACCATATTCTGGAAGTGGAAGACGTTCCGTTTACCTCCTGCACAATATCTTTGAGCAGACGCTGCCGCTGTGGCGCGAAGCGCTGGAAGGCAAATCCTTCTGCGTGCGCGTTAAACGTCGCGGTAAGCATGAGTTGACTTCTATCGAAGTAGAACGTTACGTTGGCGGCGGTCTGAACCAGCACATCGAAAAGGCGCGCGTGAAGCTGACCAACCCGGATGTAACGGTTAACCTCAAAATCGAAAACGATCGTCTGCTGCTGGTGAAAGGGCGTTATGAAGGCATCGGCGGTTTCCCTATCGGGACTCAGGAAGATGTACTGTCGCTGATCTCCGGCGGGTTCGACTCCGGCGTCTCCAGCTATATGCTGATGCGTCGTGGCTGCCGCGTGCACTACTGTTTCTTCAACCTTGGCGGCGCAGCGCATGAATCGGTGTGCGTCAGGTCGCTCACTATCTGTGGAACCGCTTTGGCAGGTTCACCGCGTACGCTTCGTGGCGATCAACTTCGAACCTGTGGTTGGCGAAATCCTCGAGAAAGTGGAGGACGGTCAGATGGGCGTGGTGCTTAAGCGCATGATGGTCCGCGCGGCATCCCAGGTGGCTGAGCGCTACGGCGTACAGGCACTGGTGACTGGCGAAGCGCTGGGCCAGGTGTCCAGCCAGACGCTGACCAACCTGCGTCTTATCGACAATGTTTCAGACACCCTGATTCTGCGTCCGCTGATTTCGCACGACAAAGAGCACATCATCGATCTGGCGCGTGAAATCGGCACCGAAGATTTTGCCCGTACCATGCCGGAATACGCGGTGTTATGTCGAAAAGCCCAACCATCAAAGCGGTGAAGGCGAAGATCGAAGCCGAAGAAGCTAACTTTGATTTCAGCATTCTGGATAAAGTGGTTGCCGAAGCGAACAACGTCGACATTCGCGATATCGCCCAGCAGACCCAGCAGGAAGTGGTAGAAGTGGAAACCGTGAGCGGTTTCGCTGAAAACGACGTGATTCTGGACATCCGCTCGATAGACGAGCAGGACGACAAGCCGCTGAAAGTGGAAGGCGTGGAAGTGGCGTCACTGCCGTTCTACAAGCTGAGCACCAAGTTTGGCGGATCTCGACCAGAGCAAAACCTATCTGCTGTGGTGTGAGCGTGGCGTGATGAGCCGTCTGCAGGCGCTGTATCTGCGTGAGCAGGGCTTTGCCAACGTCAAGGTTTACCGTCGGTAAGCGTGAATCTGCATAATAAAAAACCGGCATTGCCGGGTTTTTTATTGCCTGCGAGCGCAGAACTACGCTTCGTAGTGGTTATAAATGCCCGCCGCCATCACCAGCTGCGTCGAAATTTCATAGGCTTTTTCACGCCCGACCAGCAGGTCGACAATCTTCAGCCCGAAATCGATAGCCGTTCCCGGCCCCTGGCTGGTGATAGGTTAACGGGCGGGATCCCAGACCACGCGCTTATCTTGCCACTGGCCTTCTGGAATTTAATCTTTCAGCGCGGGAAGCCGGTCATATTCCCGATAGGGAAAAGGTCGTGCGGGACCAGCACGGTAGCCGCGGCTGCGCAAATAGTGGCGACAATGCGTTCCGGAGAGGTGAAACTGCCTCACCGTCTCGACCAGCAGCGGGCTGTCGCGGAAGCATTCCGCGCCCTTAATACCGCCCGGCAGGATGATGATTTCAAAATCACCGTCCGCAACTTCAACCAGCGGGGCATCGGCCAGCAGCTTAACGCCGCGCGAACAGGTAATCGTCAAATTACCATCGCTTGCGACGCTGGCGGTAGTGACCTGAATTCCGCCACGCACTAACAAATCGATAGTGGTGACCGCTTCCATCTCTTCACTACCAGGAGCGAGGCAAATCAGTGCCGACGCGCTCATATTCACTCTCCTTACGTTTAACCAGTTCATACAGGCGGGTATTTTCCGGCACCGGAATGCGGTGCGCCCGCGCGCGTTTGAGCAGGAAACCGGTGATATAGTCGATTTCCGTATGCCGAAGTGCGCGGATATCCTGCAGCATGGAAGAGATATTTTCCGCTGTCAGGTCAATCACCTGGTTAACATAAAATAACAGACTTTCCGGCGAGGTATGAAATCCTTCCCGCGTCATGGTCATGGCGACCTCTTCGCAGATGCGCGAAATTTGTTCCTGATGATCGCGTAAATCGCCGTTCTTACAGTCCATCAACGCGGTCAGCGGGTTGATAACGCAATTAACGGCAAGCTTGCGCCACATGGCGGAATGAATGCTGTCGTGCCAGGCGACGTCCGGCAGCACCTCTTGCAGGGTTTCCGCAAGCTGGCTGTAGTCGCGGTCATAGCGTTTTCCAGGGCCGATGTGGGTTGTGCCGTTGGCAACATGAACAATCACGTTACCGTCGCGACGCGCGCCTGGGTGGTGCCCCAGCAGAATCGGTTGCTGAAGGTCATTTAGTTCATTCAGCGTACCCATGCCGTTATGAATCAGCAGAATCGGCGTAGTTGCCGGGAGACGGCCGCCAGGCTTCCGACCGCGTCGGAAACCTGCCAGGCCTTCAGCGTCACTAGCAGGAGATCGCTTTGCGCCAGAAAATCGGGATCGTTGGCGATAAGAGACTGATTAAAAATGGTGCCGTCCAGCTCTAACAAGTTCACGCTACAGTAGGGCTCAGGTACGCGTAACCAGCCTTGTACTTCAAATTCCTTTTTGTGGAGCGCCGTCATCCATAGCTGGCCTAGCGCGCCACATCCCAATACCGTAATTTTCAACATCCTCCTGACCTGTCTTACCACACCAGATGTAGCGGGTATGTCATACTTCACGCTGGCTATCATGCCATAGTGTGAGTATAGCGCTATCAACTCTGCTGTCGGGGATAACAAGTTGAGTTATGCCGCGTTGCAGGTATTATGCAACGCAAACGAAACTATGGGAGGGGAAAAGATGCCATCTTTCGATATTGTCTCTGAAGTGGATCTTCAGGAAGCACGCAACGCGGTTGATAACGCGAGCCGTGAAGTAGAATCACGCTTTGACTTTCGTGGTGTTGAAGCCACTTTTGAATTAAACGAGCGAATAAGACGATTAAGGTGCTGAGCGAATCTGACTTCCAGGTCAATCAGCTGCTGGATATCCTGCGCGCTAAGCTGCTCAAACGCGGCATTGAAGGGACGTCTCTGGACGTGCCGGAAGATTTCGTCCACAGCGGTAAAACCTGGTTTGTTGGAGCCAAGTTGAAGCAGGGGATTGAGAGCGCGGTTCAGAAGAAAAATCGTTAAGCTGATTAAAGACAGCAAGCTGAAAGTCCAGACGCAGATTCAGGGTGAAGAACTTCTGGTAACCGGTAAGGGCGCGACGATCTGCAGGCCGCGATGGCGCCGGACGCGGTGGCGATCTCGGTCAGCCGTTCCAGTTTAAAAACTTCCGCGACTAATAGCACTGCCCGCAACTCAATGCGGCAGTTCGTTTATTGAGCGGCAATCGCCTGCTCAACCTCAAATCTATTGGTCACTTTGCTGTCGATTTTGACGTAAGCCGAGTGCTCTTCTGCCACCACCAACACCTCTTTGACACCCTCGGTTGCCAACAGGCGTTCACGCAGCGCATCGTCGGCGTGGATATCTTTTGGGATCTCAACGCGCAGGCTACTGACGTACTGCGGTTCCTGCATGGTCATCGACACCAGCAGCCACACGGTAGCTAACAATGCTCCGGCGAGAAACACCGTTTGCGAATCAAACAGACCATCAACCCAACCGCCCAGTGAGCCACCGATGGCTACGCCGAGGAACTGGCTGGTGGAGTAGATCCCCATCGCCGTCCCTTTATAACCTGCCGGGACTCTTTGCTGATAAGCGAAGGCAGCAGCGCCTCCATCAGGTTGAAGGCGAGGAAGAAAATCTGCACGCCGATGACCAGTTCCCAGAAGGGAATTACCGGAGCCCCACAGCACAATTTCAGCAATCAGCAGCAGGGAAATGCACAGCACGAAGACGCGCTTCATGCGGCGTTTCACTTCGGCGTAAATGATAAACGGCACCACCGAGATGAACGATATCAGCATCGTCACCAGGTAGATTTTCCAGTGCTCGGCTGCGGAAACCGGCGGCTTCCAGCTGGCCCGGCAGCGCGACGAAGGTCGACATCAGCAGAATATGCAGACACATAATGCCGAAGTTGAGTTTCAGCAGCCGTGGCTCCATCAGCACTTTGCTAAAGCAGCCCTTCACCATCCCGGATTCGCGGTTGAGGACGTGGTTTTTGCTGTCCGGCACCACCAGAATGGTCAGCAAAATGCCCAGCGTCGCCAGCCCAGCAATCATCCAGAACAGCGCATGCAGCCCCAGCTTATGGGTGATAATTGGGCCCAGCACCATGGCAGGGTAAAGGTGACGCCGAAAGCTCACCCCGATAAACGCCATCGCCTTGGTACGGTTTTGCTCACGGTTAAATCGGACAGCAGTGCCATGACCGCGGCGGCAATCGCCCCAGAACCCTGTACGCGCGGCCGTAAGAATAATGCCCACAGAGATTCGGACATCGCGGCAATCACGCTACCTAAAACGAATATCGCCAGCCCGCCGAGAATGGCGTTCGCGGCGAATGCGGTCGGAGACCAGCCCGAAAGGAATCTGGAATACCGCCTGCGCCAGGCCGCAAATACCGATGGCCAGGCCAATCAGCGCTTCGCTGGCACCCTGTAATGCCATACCGTATGTGGTCAGAACCGGCAGAACCATAAACATGCCGAGCATACGCAAAGAAAAGACCGGCTTCTTAACCCCAGGTGGTGCGCAACTCACCGGGCGTCATTTTGTAATCGTTCATTCCCACCTCTGTTTTAAATTCGCGACTAGTGTAAAGCGGCAAACGAATGGGGTAAACATGCGGATTTTTTAGTAAATATTTCGAGAGGGATATGTTTCTAATGCTAAGAAAAAAGGTGCCGTAGCACCTTTTTAATAGAGAGGTTTTGTTACCACACAGCAGCCAGCAGCGTATGCGAGTTCGGCACCATAAAGTCGATGGACATCATTACGCTGAGTGCGGTAATGGCGACGATAGAGAAACCGAACAGCTTACGCACCCCAGACCTTATCATCTTCCACTTTGTAACCGCGCAGCGCCATGCCCAACCACCAGACGCTGACCGCCGCCGCAACAATCAGGTATTTATAACCTGCGTAGCCGCCCAGAGTCAGCATCAGCGTGGCGACAGCAAAGGCCACGATGTACAACGTGATGTGGTTTTTCGCCACGGAGATGCCTTTCACCACCGGCAGTACCGGGATGTTCGCTGCCTGATAATCCTTAAAGCGGAAAATCGCGATAGCGTAGGAGTGAGGCATCTGCCACAGGCTGAAAATCGCCAGCAGAATCAATGCACCGCTGTCGAAATCGCCCGTTACGGCGCAGTAGCCAATCACCGGCGGCGCAGCGCCGGAGAGTGAGCCAATCAGCGTGCCGTAAACGGAGTGGCGCTTCATGTACAGGCTGTAAACGCCGACATAAACCACAAACCCCATCACCCCAAGCCAGCAGGCGAGGGGATTGGCGCCGAACCACAGCAGCATGAAGCCAGCGAGACCCAGCAAGGTGGCGTAGACCAGCGACGTTTTTGGCGCAATCAGTCCCTTAACCAGCACTCGGTTCTTCGTACGTTCCATCTTACGGTCGATGTCACGATCGATGTAGTTGTTGAAAACACAACCCGAGGCGACCACCAGAGACACACCGATGAGCGTCCAGACGAACAGCGGGTAATCGATGTGGCCTTTGGAGGCCAGCAGGAAACCGCCGATCGCGGGAATCAGGTTGCCAAAAATGATGCCAGGCTTCGTTACTTGCAGGTATCGCTTAAACATACTCGCCGCTCTTAGTGAACCATCATGTTGTAGTTCAGGTTCCACGTAACGAGATTGAACCGACTACTACGATGGCAATGATTATCACGGTAAAGACAAACGCGGTCAGGTTCCAGCCTTCGTCAGACTTGCTGTTCATGTGCAGGAAGTACACCAGGTGTACCAGAATCTGCACCACAGCGGTGACCAGGATGGTCGCCAGATTACCGCATGCGACGCGCTGCCCGTCATCACCATCCAGAACGGAATGACCGTCAGGATGATAGACAGGATAAATCCTGTCATGTAGGACTTCACGCTGCCGTGGGAAGCGCCGCTGTGATCGTTAGAATGACTCATTACATTGCCCCCATCAGGTAAACAACGGAGAACACACAGATCCATACTACGTCCAGGAAGTGCCAGAACAGGCTCAGGCACAGGATACGCGTACGGTTAGTGCTGGTCAGGCCGCGACGGGTACCCTGCACCATCAGCACCGCCATCCAGATAAGACCGGAGGTGACGTGCAGACCGTGGGTACCTACCGGCGCGAAGAATGCTGACAGGAAACCGCTGCGATCCGGAACCATACCTTCAACAATCAGGTGATGGAATTCATAGATTTCCATCGCGATGAACCCTGCCCCGAAGAGGAAGGTCAGCGCCAGCCAGGAAACAACCTGGCTCTTGTTGTTTTTGTACATGGCGATAGCCGCCATGCCGTAGGTGATGGAGCTGAACAGCAGCAGTGCGGTTTCAACCAGAACGAACGGCAGTTCGAAGATATCTTTACCGGTCGGGCCGCCCGCTGTGCCGTTCGCCGAACGGCATAGGTTGCGAACAGACTGGCGAAGATAATGCAGTCGCTCATCAGGTAGATCCAGAAACCGAAGATCTTCATCGGTCCTGTATCGTGATGCCCATGTTCGTGCGCGTGGGCGGTTTATGCGCCGCGTATCAGTTGCCATTTTTCAGCCCTGCCTTATGATCTCATCGAAATGCTGATTTTCCAGTTTTTCGACTTCTGCGACCGGCACTTAGTAATCCACGTCCTCGTCAAAGCTCTTGATAATCCAGGTGATAACGATGCCAGCAAAGCTTGCAATCGCCAGCCACCAGATGTGCCAGATCATGGCGAAACCAAATACCGTTGCGAAGGCGGCAATCACGATGCCCGCACCGCTGTTTTTCGGCATATGAATTTCTTCATACTGAGTCGGCTGTTTGTACGCTTCGCCTTTTTCTTTCATTTCCCAGAATGCATCGCGTTCGTGGATCTGCGGCACAATGGCAAAGTTATAGAACGGAGGCGGGGAAGAGGTTGCCCACTCCAGCGTACGGCCACCCCACGGGTCACCGGTCGAATGCGCATTGCTCGCGGTCACGGATAGACACGTAGAACTCAATCAGCTGGCAGAGGATACCGCAGGCAATCAGCGCTGCACCGCATGCTGCAACAACCAGCATTGGGTGGAACTGCGGATCAATCTGCTGGCTCAGACGACGGGTCATCCCCATGAAGCCCCAGCACTACAGCGGCATAAATGCCACGAAGAAGCCGATGATCCACAGCCAGAACGCGCGTTACCCCAGGTTTCGTTCAGGGTAAAGCCGAAGGCTTTGGCCACCGGTAGGTAGACCTGCGAAGCAACCGAAGACCACACCGCCGAGAAGACGTTATGGAAGTGGGCGATCAGGAACAGACTGTTGTGCAGCACGAAGTCCGCACCAGGAACAGCCAGCAGAACGCCGGTCATACCGCCGACCGAGAAGGTCACGATAAAGCCGATGGTCCACAGCATCGCAGAGTTAAAGACGATGCGGCCCTGATACATGGTGAACAGCCAGTTGAAGATCTTCACCCCGGTAGGGATGGCGATAATCATCGTGGTAATACCGAAGAAGGCGTTTACGTTCGCACCGGCACCCATAGTGAAGAAGTGGTGCAGCCAAACGATGAACGACAGGATGGTAATACACACGGTTGCCCACACCAGTGAGGTGTAGCCAAACAGGCGTTTACGCGAGAAGGTTGCTGCGACTTCGGAGAACACGCCGAAAACCGGCAGTACCAGAATGTACACTTGCGGGTGACCCCAGGCCCGATCAGGTTGATGTACATCATCATGTTGCCGCCCATATCGTTGGTAAAGAAATGGGTACCCAGATAGCGATCCAGGGTCAGCAGCGCGACGGTAACAGTCAGAATTGGGAATGAAGCGATAATCAGGATGTTGGCGCACAGAGATGCCCAGGTTGGATCCCGGCATATTGAACATCGTCATACCTGGTGCACGCATCTTGATGATGGTCACAAAGAAGTTAATACCGGTCAGGGTCGTACCAATACCGGAGAGCTGAAGCGCCCAAATCCAGTAATCGACGCCGACGCCCGGACTGTACTCAATTCCCGAGAGCGGTGGATACGCCAGCCAACCGGTCTGCGCGAACTCACCAACGCCAGGACAGGTTAACCAGAATCACGCCGACAACGGTGAACCAGAAGCTCAGGTTGTTCAGGAACGGGAATGCCACGTCGCGCGCACCGATCTGCAGAGGAACCACAAGGTTCATCAGACCGATAACGAACGGCATCGCTCAAGAAGATCATGATAACGCCGTGGGCGGTAAAGATCTGGTCGTAGTGATGAGGCGGCAGGAATCCTGCTTCCCCGGCGGAGGCCAGCACCTGCTGGCTACGCATCATGACGGCATCGCAAGCCACGCAGCAGCATGACGATAGCAACGATGACATACATAATGCCGAGTCTTTTGTGGTCAACCGAAGTCAGCCACTCATTCCATAGGTAGGACCACTTACCGAAGTAAGTGGATCTGGCTGGAGTAACGCCAGGCCACCGATGATAATGGCAGCCACCGTAACCATGACAATAGGTTCATGGAACGGCACTGCATCCAGTGTAAGTTTTCCGAACATCGTTTTCTTCCTCGGCCCCTTTAGTGAGCGGATTCCGCGTGGCTCATGTCCATGCCTTCCATTCCTTCGTGCGATGCGGTTTTTTCGCCTTCTGGTTTGGACATGTCCATGCCCTTGCCGTGATCCATAAATTTGCTTGTTACTGCTTTAAACAAATCTGGTTTCACGCTGGAGAAGTACTCCACCTTGTTGTATTCGCTCGGTGCAGCCACTTTCTCGAATGCCGCCATGTCATCCATGGTGTTCGAAGATTGTTTCGCTTTAGCGACCCACTGATCGAATGTGGCACGATCCGGCGTAGCAATGGCTTTGAACTTCATACCAGAGAAGCCCGGGCCGCTATAACTTGCAGAGATACCGTCGTAGGTACCCGCTTCGTTAGCGATAAGATGCAGGTTGGTCTGCATACCGGCCATGGCGTAAATCTGGCTGCCCAAGCGCGGTAGAAGAAGGAGTTCATCACGGAGTTGGGGGTGTCGCTGAACTGCACCGGAACGTTCGCCGGGAAAGCGATTTCGTTAACGGTAGCAATGCCCTGCTCCGGGTAGATGAAGAACCATTTCCAGTCCATGGAAACTACTTCGATAGTGATAGGTTTCTCGTCATGAACCAGCGGTTTGCTCGGTTCTAAAGAGTGTGTGGTTTTAGGTCAGTACGGCGAGGAAGACGATGATTAAGAATTGGCACTGTCCGACCACAGCTTCAACTTTGTTGGAGTGTGACCGAGTTAGGGCTATACTTCGCATCTTTATTGCTCGCACGGTACTTCCAGGCGAAACCAACGGCCATTAAGACAGCAGATCACGACGATCATCATCAGGCCAAAAGCCGTCAGTATCAGCGAACGCTGCTCCAGTCCAATCTGTCCTTTGGGGTCAAGTAGCGCAGAATCACAACCACTGAGTAATACAGTGCTGGCGATTAATGACAACCATCCCAAGTTTTTATTGTATTTCCTGAGTCTCATGTAACGACCTCAATTCCACGGGGTGTTGGTGGCGTTTAAAGTGTGGGGTCATTTTACGGGAAGGTTACATTACTGTAAACATCATTGGTGCTCTGTAAGTTATGTGTTACCGGGTTCTGCCGCTGCCTGTCACAGATGTTGCCAAGGATATAGGTCTATTTTCCAGGCGGAAAGCCCATATGGCGGGTGTTATAACGAAAGAGGGTATGAGGAGGGGCTGGAGAGGGCAATTGGTATAACCATTGTCAAAAATATACAAATAATTAACAATTATTCATCAAATAATCAACTTTAATTCAAAAGCAAAATTAATTGCTATGGTATAAAATTGATAACGGAATAAGGCACCGTTATACGTGATAATTTTCCAGATTCTAAAGCGCACAAAAGCACAAATATTTTTTTTTTTATTTACGCTGCGGTGGTTATTCTCGTGTCGTGATTACAGCGTATTGGTCGTATTTTTTACGTATTCAGCGAAACTGCGTTTTACGTAGCGCCAGATAATCCAGCAGACAGCCAAACACAATCCCGGCGAAGGCGACCAGAATTCCAGCCTCAAGCACGATCCCTGACCAGCTAAGTGCGGTGAAATTCAGCGCATCGCTAATCAGTATCAGCAGCCAGACTCCCAGTAGAGAGCCCACGCCAATCAACAATAAACGCAGGGCTGAGCGATAACCGCTGCCTTTTATCACTCTTCAGCCAGCATAAACTGCTCGGTTTGTTGGGTGTATTCCAGCGTTCGGCGGCAAACCAGCAGCAGTAAAATACCCCGGTATGGCAGCAAAGACGGAGAACAGGTAGAACGTCGGCCAGCCGTGGGCTTCAACGAACCAGCCGGCAATTGGCCCGACGTAAACCCGGCCCACTGCAGAAAGCGCTGACAGCAGGGCGAACTGGGTGGCGGAGAAGGATTTGTTACATAAGGTCATCAGCAGCGCGACAAACGCTGCCGTTCCCATACCGCCGCACAGGTTTTCAAAGAAAACTGCCGCTGCCATTTGAATAGATATGCTTGTCGGTGATTGACAGCATCCGGTAACCAGCGTACGACGCCCTGTAAAATGCCGAAGATCAGCAGGGCGCGAAATAGTGTCAGACGCTGCATTAGCACGCCGCCGTACAGCGCACCAAGAATAGTGGCGAACAGGCCCAGCGTTTTGTTAACCATGCCGACCTGGCCGGCATCAAAACCGACGCCGCGAATCAAAAAGGTGGTGGTCAGGCTCATGGCGAAAGCATCGCCGAGCTTGTACATCACGATCAGCAGCAGGATAAGCCAGGCGTTGTTGCGACCGAAGAAATCTTTTAGCGGCGCGACGACTGCCTGCTCGAGGCTTTTGGGAACCGGAATAACATCGCTCGGTTCGGGGGCGGCGGGTGGCGATGATCTACAAAGAGATCGGCCAGGGCGGCCATCAGCCAGTACATGCCCTGCCAGCCGAGCCATTTATCCGCCAGCCAGAGAGCTAATCCACCGGAGACCGGCGTCCCCACAGCGGTAGCCCAGCACGCTGATGGCGGCACCGGCACCGCGTTCTTCCGTTGGCAATACATCGGTTTTCCAGGCGTCAAAGACGATGTCCTGGGACGCGGAGCAAAATGCGATAACCACCGCCAGCGCGGCCATCCAGCGCAGCTGGGTGACGAGGGTTGGAGAAAGCCCATCGCCGCTATGGCAATCAGCAATAAACATTTGGGTGGCCAACAGCCAGCCGCGACGACGCCCTAAGAACGGCGGCGTATAGCGGTCCATCACCGGTGACCAAAGAAACTTAAAAACGTAGGCCTGTCCGACCAGCGAAAAGAAACCGATGGTTTTCAGATCGATATTCTCGACCGTCATCCACGCTTGCAGCGTCCCGGAGGTCAGGGCAAGCGGTAAACCGAAAGCAGAGCCAGTTCAGCAGAATGGCTGATTTTTGCGGTTGAAAAATTCGCAGTAGTTGATTAGACATGGGCTTTAACGTTCAGACCCGGCATAAGCCGGGCCTGGTGACGGAGATTAAGCGTTCTGCTTGATAAAGTCGTGGATAGTGGTGTCCTGGGACATATCCGCGATGGTATCACTGAGTACGCTATCAACCGTATCGGAGATATTTTTGTTAGAAGCCTGGAATGCGCCCTCAACGGAATAGTTCGAACGGTAAATTTTGGTCATCTTATTACCGTTTGCCGCGGTCGCGATGATAGCGATATCCGCTTTGGTATTAATGTTGTAACGCACGTTGCCCTGGGAAACGTCCGCATACAGCTGGTTTACGATAATCTGCAGATTAGCCGCACCGTTGGGACCAATCATATAGCCACGTGCAGCCATCTGTTTTTCGAGCACTTCTTGCATCAGGAAGCGCAGATCGCGAGAGGCGGTGAGAGTCACCAGCTGGTTGTTGCGGGTCACTTTTGCCAGCGCCTGATCCTGACGCTGGTCAGCGCCATTGATGCTGACGGTGACGCCCATCAGGCTTGGATCCTGCTGTGGCAGAGCAATTTTAGGCGACACGTCAACGGTAGTCGGGGGCGTTACGCATCCTGACAACATAAACAGTGCAACCAAAGGGAAGAGGATTTTTTTTAACATGTTAGGGGTCTCAAAACGCATTTTGGTGTTTACTGATAATCCCGTCATCATAACATCGCCAACGGCGAGGGGAAGTAGGCAATGCATGTAAATTCATCGTGTTGATGTTTTTTTTTGCTCGCACATACAAAAAGGAAGGAGTATTTCAGATGAAAACGGATTGTAAAAGGCGTTAACTTCATCTACTTGACCAAATAAAATGACGCGAACGCTAATTTTTTGTTGCCTTTGTGTAATGTAGTCAGTAAAAGCGGCTAACATTTAAAGGGATAGGCGGCATCTAAGCATATGGAGGAGTAATATCATGATGATGCGTGAACAAATCGAAGAAAAATTAAGGGCAGCGTTTGATCCTGTGTTCCTGGAAGTCGTCGATGAAAGCTACCGCCACAACGTGCCAGGGGCTGTGAGAGCCACCTTAAAGTTGTGATGGTCAGCGATCGATTTACCGGGGAGCGTTTCCTCAATCGCCACCGGATGATCTATGGCACCCCCCAGAGGAGTTTGCTTCTACCGTACATGCTCTGGCACTGCACACTTACACACGCAAAGAGTGGGAAGGTTTGCAAGATACCGTTATTGCTTCGCCACCATGTCGTGGAGCGGGTACTATCGCGTAGAAAAGGCATTTTCAACGCGGAACTTCCCAGTATGTTGCGTACAGATTTATGAGAAAACGGCCTGCGGGCCGTTTTGTTTTGTCTGAATTTTGAGCGCCAAAGACAGTATTCAGACAAAAATTAGCCGGGAATTGTGAAAAATGCCGCAGCAACGCGTGATAACCGTTCTCGACTCATAAAAGTGATGTCGCTATAATGCTGCGTCTTATTTTTCGGAATGTCTCGGGATGATTCTGGCTACAGGGAATGTGTTTCTGATTTAAAGATAACGTCCCAGTTCTGCAAGGCATTTGTGATTCAGAGTTGACCAGCACTGTGATTTTTTTGAGGTAACAAGATGCAAGTTTCAGTTGAAACCACTCAGGGCCTTGGCCGCCGTGTAACGATTACTATCGCTGCTGACAGCATCGAAAACGCTGTAAAAAGCGAGCTGGTCAACGTAGCGAAAAAAGTACGCATTGACGGTTTCCGTAAAGGTAAAGTACCGATGAATGTTGTTGCTCAGCGTTATGGCGCTTCCGTGCGTCAGGACGTGCTGGGTGACCTGATGAGCCGCAACTTTTTTGATGCGATCATCAAAGAGAAGATCGATCCAGCTGGCGCACCGAACTACGTTCCGGGCGAATACAAACTGGGTGAAGACTTCACTTACGCAGTAGAGTTCGAAGTTTATCCAGAAGTTGAACTGAAAGGTCTGGATGCTATCGAATTTGAAAAACCAGTTGTTGAAGTGACCGAAGCCGACGTTGACGGCATGCTGGACACCCTGCGTAAGCAGCAGGCGACCTGGAAAGATAAAGACGGTGCAGTTGACACTGAAGACCGTGTGACCGTTGACTTCTCCGGCTCTGTAGACGGCGAAGAGTTCGAAGGCGGCAAAGCCACTGATTTCGTACTGGCAATGGGCCAGGGTCGTATGATCCCAGGCTTTGAAAACGGTATCAAAGGCCACAAAGCTGGCGAAGAATTCACTATCGACGTGACCTTCCCGGAAGATACCACGCTGAAAACCTGAAAGGTAAAGCGGCCAAATTCGTTATCAACCTGAAAAAAGTTGAAGAACGTGAACTGCCAGAACTGACTGCTGAATTCATCAAACGTTTCGGCGTTGAAGATGGTTCCGTAGAAGGTCTGCGCGCTGAAGTGCGTAAAAACATGGATCGCGAGCTGAAAGGCGCGGTACGTAACCGTGTTAAAACTCAGGCGATCGAAGGCCTGGTGCAGGCGAACGAAATCGACGTGCCTGCTGCCCTGATCGACAGCGAAATCGACGTTCTGCGCCGTCAGGCTGCACAGCGCTTCGGTGGCAACCAGCAGCAAGCGATGAACTGCCACGCGAGCTGTTCGAAGAGCAGGCTAAACGCCGCGTTGTAGTTGGCCTGCTGCTGGGCGAAGTGATTCGTACCCACGAGCTGAAAGCTGACGAAGCACGCGTTGCTACCCTGATCGAAGAAATGGCTTCTGCCTACGAAGATCCAAAAGAGTTATTTAATTCTACAGCAAAAACAAAGAGCTGATGGAAAACATGCGCAGTGTCGCTCTGGAAGAACAGGCTGTTGAAGCGGTTCTGGAAAAAGCGAAAGTGACTGAAAAAGCAACTTCCTTCAATGAACTGATGAACCAGCAGGCGTAATTTCGCTTTCCGGTTTACGGGTTTTGAGAAAAGCCCGTTGCCGCCTGTTGGTGGGGTTTTTTTTATTGCAGCGATTTTAGCTACTAAGAGCATGATAAAGGGCTTTTTCGGTATTAGCGTATCAACAAAATATTGTTATGCTTGAAATAGGGTAAGATCCGTACCCATTACTGGGGGACGCCAACACCCCCTATAACTCATAATGTTGCGGAATGTTATTGCTTATTCTTATCCAGGAGACGGACATGTAATACAGTGGCGAACGAGATAACTTAGCACCCCATCGGCCCTGGTGCCGATGGTCATTGAACAGACCTCCCGTGGCGAACGTTCTTTTGATATCTACTCCCGTCTGCTTAAAGAGCGCGTTATCTTTCTGACCGGCCAGGTGGAGAACCACATGGCGAACCTGATTGTGGCGCAAATGCTGTTTCTGGAAGCGGAAAACCCGGAAAAAGATATTTACCTGTACATCAACTGCCAGGTGGCGTGATTACCGCTGGGATGTCTATTTATGACACCATGCAGTTCATTAAACCGGACGTCAGCACCATTTGTATGGGGCAAGCGGCGTCCATGGGCGCGTTCCTGCTGACGGCAGGCGCAAAAGGTAAGCGTTTCTGCTTGCCGAACTCCCGCGTAATGATTCACCAGCCTTGGGTGGTTATCAGGGTCAGGCTACGGATATTGAAATCCATGCCCGTGAGATCCTGAAAGTGAAAGGACGCATGAATGAGCTTATGGCGCACCATACCGGCAAATCTTTAGAGCAGATTGAAAGTGACACTGAACGTGACCGCTTCCTGTCTGCCGCTGAAGCTGTGGAGTATGGTTTGGTTGATTCTATCCTACGTCAGCGTAACTAATGTCATGACGGCACGTGCCGCCGCAGGGTATATACTTACTAGAGGCGGCACAACGCTGCGTAGCAGCTTGCGCTTAAGAATGGCATTTGCGTCGTCATATGCGGCACAAAGAACTTAAAAAGAGGTTTTGACTCATGACAGATAAACGCAAAGATGGATCGGGCAAACTGTTGTACTGCTCTTTTTGCGGCAAAAGCCAGCACGAAGTGCGTAAGCTCATCGCCGGCCTATCCGTGTATATCTGCGACGAATGTGTCGACTTATGTAACGACATCATTCGCGAAGAGATTAAAGAAGTAGCACCGCATCGTGAACGCAGCGCGCTGCCAACGCCACACGAAATTCGTCACCATCTTGATGACTACGTCATCGGTCAGGGACAGGCGAAAAAGGTGCTGGCTGTTGCAGTTTATAACCACTACAAACGTCTGCGTAACGGCGATACTAGCAACGGCATTGAGCTCGGCAAAAGTAACATTCTGCTGATTGGCCCGACCGGTTCCGGTAAAACGCTGCTGGCCGAAACGCTGGCACGCCTGCTGGACGTTCCGTTCACCATGGCGGACGCCACCACGCTGACCGAAGCGGGTTATGTGGGTGAAGACGTTGAAAACATTATTCAGAAACTGCTGCAGAAGTGCGACTACGACGTACAGAAAGCACAGCGCGGTATTGTTTACATCGATGAAATCGACAAAATTTCCCGTAAATCAGACAACCCGTCGATTACGCGCGATGTGTCCGGCGAAGGTGTACAGCAGGCTCTGCTGAAACTTATCGAAGGCACCGTGGCTGCCGTTCCACCGCAGGGTGGACGTAAGCATCCGCAGCAGGAGTTCCTGCAGGTTGATACCTCTAAGATCCTCTTTATCTGTGGCGGCGCATTTGCGGGTCTGGATAAAGTTATCGGCAACCGCGTTGAAACCGGTTCAGGTATTGGCTTTGGCGCAACGGTGAAATCGAAAACGGATAAAGCCAGCGAAGGCGAGCTGCTGAGCCAGGTTGAACCAGAAGATCTGATCAAATTTGGTCTGATCCCTGAATTCATCGGTCGTCTGCCGGTGGTTGCAACGCTGACTGAGCTGAGCGAAGAAGCGCTGATTCAGATCCTCAAAGAGCCGAAAAACGCCCTGACTAAGCAGTATCAGGCGCTGTTTAATCTCGAAGGTGTGGATCTGGAATTCCGTGATGAAGCGCTGGACGCTATCGCGAAGAAAGCGATGAGCCGTAAAACCGGTGCTCGTGGTCTGCGTTCTATCGTGGAAGCCGCACTGCTCAATGCATGTACGATCTGCCTTCGATGGAAGACGTTGAAAAAGTGGTTATCGACGAGTCGGTCATTGCTGGCCAAAGCGAACCGCTGCTGATTTATGGCAAACCGGAAGCGCAGCAGGCATCTGGCGAATAATTCACCAGTTCATACAATCAGTTAATCAAAAAGGGGGGATTTTATCTCCCCTTTTATTTTTCCTGATTCATAGCGTTGAATGTGTGGAATACATCCCCATATACTGGTTACATGTTAATGGTTGTGTGAAGCACAGTCGCATGACCAGCTTACCTGGCGGACACTAAACTAGAGAGAGCTCTATGAATCCTGAGCGTTCTGAACGCATTGAAATCCCCGTATTGCCGCTGCGCGATGTGGTGGTTTATCCGCACATGGTCATTCCCTTATTTGTAGGGCGGGAAAATCTATCCGTTGTCTGGAAGCGGCCATGGATCATGATAAAAAAATCATGCTGGTCGCGCAGAAAGATGCTTCAACGGATGAGCCGGGTGTAAACGATCTTTTCACCGTCGGGACCGTGGCCTCTATTTTACAAATGCTGAAACTCCCCGACGGTACGGTAAAAGTACTGGTTGAAGGGTTGCAGCGTGCGCGCATCTCCACGCTTTCCGATAACGGTGAGCACTTCTCGGCGAAAGCGGAGTATCTGGAGTCGCCGGCGATTGAAGAGCGCGAGCAGGAAGTTCTGGTGCGCACGGCAATCGGTCAGTTTGAAGGCTATATCAAACTGAACAAGAAAATCCCACCAGAAGTGCTGACGTCGCTCAACAGCATCGACGATCCTGCACGCCTGGCGGATACCATCGCAGCGCATATGCCGCTGAAGCTGGCTGATAAACAGTCCGTGCTTGAGATGTCCGACATCAACGAGCGCCTGGAATATCTGATGGCGATGATGGAGTCGGAAATGGATCTGCTGCAGGTTGAGAAGCGTATTCGCAACCGCGTGAAAAAGCAGATGGAGAAATCCCAGCGTGAGTACTATCTGAACGAGCAGATGAAGGCGATTCAGAAAGAACTCGGCGAGATGGACGAAGTTCCCGACGAGAACGAAGCGCTGAAGCGTAAGATCGACGCGGCGAAAATGCCGAAAGAGGCAAAAGAGAAAACCGAAGCCGAACTGCAGAAGCTGAAAATGATGTCGCCGATGTCAGCAGAAGCCACCGTAGTTCGCGGTTATATCGACTGGATGGTTCAGGTGCCATGGAACACGCGCAGCAAGGTCAAAAAAGACCTTCGTCAGGCGCAGGAAATCCTTGATACCGACCATTACGGCCTCGAGCGCGTCAAAGACCGTATTCTTGAGTATCTCGCGGTCCAAAGCCGTGTGAACAAGCTTAAAGGCCCATTCTGTGCCTGGTAGGGCCTCCTGGTGTGGGTAAAACCTCTCTGGGGCAGTCCATTGCTCAGGCGACCGGACGTAAATATGTCCGAATGGCGCTGGGCGGCGTGCGTGACGAAGCAGAAATTCGCGGTCACCGTCGTACTTACATCGGCTCAATGCCGGGTAAACTGATTCAAAAAATGGCGAAAGTGGGCGTTAAAAACCCGCTGTTCCTGTTGGATGAAATCGACAAAATGTCCTCGGACATGCGCGGTGATCCGGCATCGGCTCTGCTGGAAGTTCTTGATCCAGAACAGAACGTGGCGTTCAGCGATCACTATCTGGAAGTGGATTACGATCTCAGCGACGTGATGTTTGTTGCGACTTCGAACTCCATGAACATTCCAGCGCCGTTATTGGACCGTATGGAAGTGATTCGTCTGTCGGGTTGTACCGAAGATGAAAAACTGAACATCGCCAAGCGCATCTGCTGCCGAAGCAGATTGAGCGTAACGCCCTGAAAAAAGGCGAGTTGACGGTAGATGACAGTGCGATTGTCGGCATTATCCGCTACTACACTCGTGAAGCAGGCGTACGTAGCCTGGAGCGTGAAATCTCGAAACTGTGTCGTAAGGCGGTGAAACAGCTGCTGCTCGATAAAGAGCTCAAGCACATCGATATTAACGGCGACAACCTGCACGATTACCTCGGTATTCAGCGCTTTGACTACGGTCGCGCTGATGAAGAAAACCGCGTGGGTCAAGTGACCGGCCTTGCGTGGACGGAAGTGGGCGGCGATCTGCTGACCATCGAAACCGCCTGCGTACCGGGTAAAGGTAAACTGACTTATACCGGTTCTGGGTGGAGTCATGCAGGAATCAATTCAGGCTGCACTGACCGTGGTGCGTGCGCGTGCGGAAAAACTGGGTATTAATCGGGGTTTTACGAAAAACGCGACATCCACGTTCACGTACCGGAAGGGGCTACGCCGAAAGATGGTCCAAGCGCCGGTATTGCGATGTGTACCGCTCTGGTTTCCTGTCTGACCGGCAACCCGGTTCGCGCCGACGTGGCAATGACCGGTGAAATCACCCTGCGTGGCTTGGTTCTGCCTATCGGTGGTCTGAAGGAAAAACTGTTGGCGGCACACCGTGGCGGCATTAAGACAGTTCTGATTCCTGACGAGAACAAACGCGATCTGGAAGAGATTCCGGACAACGTTCTGGCCGATCTTGATACCCATCCGGTGAAGCGTATTGAGGAAGTTCTGGCTCTGGCGCTGCAAAATGAACCGTCTGGAATGCAGATTGTAAGCGCAAAATAGTGACCTCGCGCAAAGAGCGTTAATAAAAACAAGGCTGGCAAGCATAAACTGACTTGCCAGCCTTTTTTGTATCGCTAATTTAGACGGCTGGCAGGTGTGTCGTCGACAACGGGTGTTGTAAGGGCATGGTAGTCCTGATATAACTGCTCCGCGATTGCATCGGGAAGGATTCGGGTGCGATATAAATAATAAAGAGAGGAAGAGAACAGTGAACAAATCTCAACTGATTGACAAAATTGCTGCTGGTGCGGATATCTCCAAAGCTGCAGCTGGACGTGCGTTAGATGCTTTAATTGCTTCTGTTACTGAATCTCTGCAAGCTGGGGATGACGTTGCACTGGTAGGTTTCGGTACCTTTGCTGTCAAAGATCGTGCTGCCCGTACTGGCCGCAACCCTCAGACAGGTAAAGAGATCACTATCGCTGCGGCTAAAGTACCGGCATTCCGTGCAGGTAAAGCACTGAAAGACGCGGTAAACTGATCCCTTTCCCGTTACGGGAATGTGGCAAAGTACAAGGGCGCATCGACTGATGTGCCTTTTTTTATGCCTTAATGTGACGTTTTAAGAGTTTATATGCGGTGTTTGCTGACAACCGCCCTGGTTTCTTGTCAAAATACGGCCTCACGCGCAGCAGTCATCACGTGCTATGCTGCTCGAGGTATTTGTCACCTACAGCGGAGTGTTGTTACACCATGATGGACAATTTACGTACGGCAGCTAACAGCGTCGTGCTCAAAGTAATTTTCGGTATCATTATCGTGTCGTTCATTTTGACCGGCGTGAGTGGCTACCTGATTGGCGGTAACAATAATTTTGCCGCGAAAGTGAATGGCCAGGAAATCGGCCGCGGCCAGTTTGAGAATGCCGTTGCAAGCGAACGTAACCGCATGCAGCAGCAGCTTGGCGATCAGTTCTCTGAACTGGCTGCCAACGAAAACTACATCAAAACCATGCGTCAGCAGGTGCTTAATCGTCTTATCGACGAAGCGCTGCTTGATCAGTATGCGAAAGACCTGGGTCTTGGCATCAGCGATGAGCAGGTGCGTAAAGCCATTTTCGCCACCCCTGCGTTCCAGGTTGACGGAAAATTCAATAACCCCGCTACAACGCGCTGGTGAATCAAATGGGTATGACCGCTGACCAGTACGCGGCGGCCCTGCGTAACCAGCTGACCACTCAACAGCTGATTAACGCCGTTGCTGGTACTGACTTCATGTTGCCGGGTGAAACCGATCAACTGGCAGAATTGGTCTCCCAGCAGCGTCTGGTGCGCGAAGCGACTATCGACGTTAATGCGCTGGCGGCAAAACAGCAGGTTAGCGACGCTGAAATCAGCAGCTACTACGAGCAGAACAAAAGCCAGTTCGTCGCGCCGGAGCAGTTCCGCGTGAGCTACATCATGGATGCTGCGTCTATGGAGCAGAGCGTCTCTGATGAAGAGATTCAAGCCTATTACGATCAGCATCAGGACCAGTACACCCAGCCGCAGCGTAATCGTTACAGCGTTATCCAGACTAAAACCGAAGCCGATGCCAAAGCGGTTCTCGATGAGCTGAACAAAGGCGGTGACTTTGCTGCCCTGGCGAAGAGAAATCGGCTGACATTATCTCCGCGCGTAATGGCGACACTGGGCTGGCTGGAAGATGCCACAACCCCTGATGAACTGAAAAATGCGGCCTGAAAGAAAAAGGTCAGCTGTCTGGCGTGATTAAATCTTCTGTCGGTTTCCTGGTTGCGCGTCTGGATGACGTTCAGGCTGCAAAAGTAAAACCACTGGCAGAAGTGCGTAACGATATCGCCAACAAAGTGAAGCAGGAAAAATCTCTCGACGCGTATTACGCGCTGCAGCAGAAAGTTAGCGATGCGGCGAGCAACGACAACGACTCACTGGCGGGCGCTGAGCAGGCAGCTGGCGTGAAAGCTGTAGAGACCGGCTGGTTCGATCACAGCAATCTGCCTGCTGAACTGAACTTCAAACCAGTATCCGACGCTATCTTTAACGGCGGTCTGGTAGGCGAAGGCGTATCAGCCAGCAATCCGACATCATTACCGTGGATGGCGATCGTGCCTTCATCCTGCGCGTCAGCGAGCACAAAGCCGAAGCGGTGAAACCGCTGGCTGAAGTCAAAGCGCAAGTGATCGATATCGTGAAGCACAGTAAAGCAGAGCAGCAGGCTAAACTGGATGCGGAAAAACTGCTGGTTGCGTTGAAAGATGGTAAAGGCGATGAGGCGATGAAAGCCGCAGGTCTGAGCTTTAGCGCAAGCAAAAACGCTGAGCCGTACTGGTCAGGATCCGCGAGCCAGGCAGCGTTTTCACTGCCGCTGCCGCAGAAAGACAAACCGAGCTTCGGTATCGGCAACGATATGCAGGGCAACGTAGTTCTGCTGGCGCTGGACGAAGTGAAAGCGGGTGAAATGCCGGAAGCGCAGAAGAAAGCGATGGTGCAGGGGATTACCCAGAACAACGCCCAGATTTCTTTCGAAGCGATGATGAACAACCTGCGTAAATCGGCGAAGATTAAGCTCGGCGATATCATCGACCAGCAGCAGTAATCGGAATCCGCTTCGCATAATTTTGTAATGCGATGTACATCTTTCAAAGGCCGCTTTCGCGGCCTTTTCCACATTTTAAAAATCTGCCTTTTGGCAACGGTTACTCCATCTGCCGTTATGGTTTCCCGCTATCAACCAACAAGGAGCAATCAAAATGAAATATGGAATCAAAGTGTGTGTTATGGCCGCTGTCGTGGCCTGTGCAGGGATGAGTTTTAGCACTCTGGCGGCTGAACCTGCTGCGGCCAAAAACTCAGATAACGCAAACTCAGTCCGGTGACGCATCGGGTGAGCAGGCTAAGGTATGGGCCAGCAGCAAAGCCAGCGATGACGAAGGCACCCGAGTGAGTATCAACACGGCACCGGCAGAGGCGTTAGCGCAGGCAATGAACGGGGTTGGGCTTAAAAAAGCGCAGGCGATTGTTAGCTATCGGGAAGAGTATGGCCCGTTCAAAACGCTGGACGACCTCAAGCAGGTGCCTGGAATGGGCAATTCACTGGTTGAGCGAAACCTTACCCACATCACGCTTTAATTTATCCAGGGTCTTTGCACTCGTCTGAAAAGATTTGCCAGACTAAAGAGGTCATACCAGTGGTGTGACCTCTGACTCTATTTAAAATATCTACACAAAATCATTCAAGTTGCATCAAGGCGGCAAGAGAGTGATCTGATGGAGCTTACTTAAGTAAGTGATTCGGGTGAACGAACGAAAGCGAACGCAGAGGCAGCTTGAAGGAAAACGTGTATAAAATAAATAAGGCTATGGCGCTATGCAGACACAAATCAAAGTTCGCGGTTATCACCTGGACGTTTATCAACACGTCAACAACGCTCGCTATCTGGAGTTTCTCGAAGAGGCCCGTGGGGATGGGCTGGAGAGCAGTGCGGGTTTCCAGTGGATGAGTGCGAACCATTATATCGCCTTCGTGGTGGTGAACATCAATATTAACTATCGCCGTCCCGCGGTGTTGGGCGATTTACTCACAGTAACCAGCAAGGTGGAACAACTCAACGGGAAAAGCGGTGTATTAAGCCAGGTGGTGACGCTGGAGCCTGAAGGGCAGGTGGTGGCTGACGCGCTGATTACCTTTGTCTGTATCGACCTGAAGACGCAGAAAGCGCTGGCGCTGGAAGGAGAGTTACGTGAGCATCTGGAGGCGATGGTAGAGTGATTTGGTCGGCCGGGCTACCCACATTCGCCCGGGCTTTCAGTTGCACAACTTTGCGGTATACCTTGCGGGCGCGGCGCTGACGCCGGCCCGGAACATCTTCAGGCTTATTTCAGCCCGGTTTTCTGCTTCATGGCAGCCATCACGCCGGGTTTATCCGCCAGATAATGGTTGAGGCCGTTGGCACGCAGGCTACAGGCCGCACAGTGGCCACAGCCGTCGCCTTTGATGCCGTTATAGCAGGTCAGCGTTTCGCTACGCACCAGTTCCAGCTTATCCCAGTAGTCCGCCAGCGCCCAGGTCTGCCGCTCTCAATCCAGCCACATCAGCGGAGTTTCAAAGCGGATATCCTTCGCCATTCCCAGGCTAACCGCATGGTTTAGCGCTTTGACAAATTCATCTCGGCAGTCCGGGTAGCCGGAGAAGTCGGTTTCACATACGCCGGTTATCACCGCTTCGGCTTTCACCTGATAGGCGTAGATGGCCGCGAGCGTCAGGAACAGAATATTACGTCCTGGTACGAAGGTATTCGGGATGCCGTTGGCATCGGGTTCGTAATCGGGCACCGGGATGCTGTCGCGGGTCAGGCTGCTGACCGCCAGTTCGTTTAGCAGGGTAACGTCCAGCACCTTGTGTGCACGAGCGCCAAGAGAGATCGCCAGTTCTCGGGCGACGTCAATTTCGGCGCGATGGCGCTGGCCATAATCAAACGTGACGCAGTGAACTTCATCGTATTGATGCAGCGCCTGCACCAGGCATGTAGTGGAGTCTTGTCCACCGCTAAAGACGACAACGGCACGTTTCATGGCATTTCCTGTCTGTGGTTCTTCAAAGCCGTTATGGTAACGCCTGCGCGTCGCGGCGACCAGCTTCTTCACCGGGTATCCGGCGGAACCAGGCTTCGGAGAAGTCAAACCAGCCGCGGGCATTCAGGCGAATACCGTTTACGCCCGGCGGCGCGCTAACCGGTATTTATAGTTGAGCGGCGTCAGCGTCGCATCTGTCATTAACTGGCTAAAAACCGCTTTCAGGGCATTAAATCGGTTTTCTTCATCAGGCATTATTTGCACGGCATCCAGTGTCGATTGTAGATGTGCGTATGCTGGAGCGTCGAAAACATGTGGCCACAGCGGATCGCAGCGCAGCCATTGCTCCAGAGTATATTCCGGTGCTTCGCCAATTAATCTGTCGCCCATCATGAGGTCTGCGTGTGCCTGTAGGGTCGTGTCGTCCCAGTTTTTTGCGTTATGAAAAATAATTGTGAGTTCACAGCCTTCCGCTGCCAGTGTCGCCTGTAGGCGTTCTGCCATGGTATGAAGTTCTATCGGTAGGTGATAAACCAGCGTCAAGGTTTTCGGTAGTTTGACTTCATCCGGTACCTGCCAATGCGGAATAGTCCAGCCTGGCAGTAATGCATGACTGGCGGTGATCAGGTTTTCTCCGACTTCTAACGTTTGTAATAAACCGGATTGATGAATAATGGAGATCACTTTTCGCGCCTGCCAGAGGGAGAGTCGGGGACTTTTGCGCAACGTCAAATAGCAAAAACCTAAACTGATGCCGCTACTGACCTGGCTGACCCGTTGCAGCTCCTCCGGTTTGCCGATGGTGATTTGCACGGGATGCCGACAACTGGTTCCCAAATCTTTTTCGAAAAGCGGCGGAGTTATCCAGTACTCAACCGCTTTAAGCAGCGGATGACGTAAATGGTAATAATCATGGCTTTCCAGGCGCACCAGCTCTGCTGTGAATTGTGTTAAGCGAAAAGGACCCGTGCCGATCAGTGGGAATTGCGGATGCGCCAGATGGCTGCAATAGCTCGCCAGCCGGTGCGCAAGCCAGTAATCAGGGCGATGTAAAAAGAAGGTCAGACACTGCGGATGGGTGACTTCAATACGCTTCACGCTAATAAATAATTGATCCAGTGCTGGCAGTTGTAACAGCATCAATAATCGCTGGTGTAAGTGTGAGGCTTTTACCGCGTCTCCGTTGTGCCAGTGCAGCGTGGAGCGAATATAAAATTGCCAGCACAGGCCGTCCGGTGAGACCGACCAATGGTGCGCCAGGTCGCCGCGTGGCTGTGAGGCATCATGATTAAAACGGGTCAGGCCGGATAAATATTTGCCCGGCCAGGTGCTGTTCGGCGCGCCCGGCGAGAAAACCCGGCCTCAACGGTTCGAGAGGGCGATAGTAGGGAATACGCAGCGTTGGCGTATTGTTTTGCCACTGACCGCCGAGCAACGGATGCAGTAGCGCCCGCAGCTCTACCGGCGCAATCTGCGCCAGCTCCAGCGCGTTATGCTGCTGTCCGCGTTCCAGCGCGGGTTCCATGATTTCGTTGCGCAGCGCTTCCGGCGTGGTATGAAACGCCAGGCTTCCGCGCTTACCGCGCCCGGACTGCGCCTGCCAACTGAGCCAACCCGCTTCCTGTGCCTGGCGCAGCAGCGTACGAATATGCCGTTCGCTACAAAAACAGAGGGCAGCCAGCTCGGCGATGGTGACCTGCTGCGTTTCCCTGCGACGGCTGCCACAGACGCTGAAACTGATTTAAACGATTTAACAGACGCATAGAAACCCGGAACAATAAATGTGAAGTATTCAGTATTACTTCCGTATATCCCAGCGGATACTGAGTGGCAAGAGAGGAGCGATCACAGGCGGGATAAATAATGGCAAGACTGGCAGCGTTTGATATGGATGGCACCCTTTTGATGCCTAACCATCGTTTGGGTGAGAGAACCATTGCGGCGCTTAAACGGCTGCGCGAACGCGATATCACGCTGACTTTTGCCACCGGACGTCACGTTCTGGAGATGCGTCCGCTGATTGAATCGCTGTCGCTGAATGCCTATCTCATTACCGGCAACGGCACGCGTCTGCATTCGCAGCAGGGCGAAGTCATGCACCGCAGCGATCTTTCCCCGATGTTGTCCGAACAGGTGCTGCACAGCCACTGGGATACCCAGGCCAGCGTTCACGTATTCAATGATAACGGTTGGTTTACCGGGCGTGAGATCCCCGAAATGTTGCAGGCGCATGTCTACAGCGGTTTCGCTACCAGTTGGAGAGATTCAGACGGTGCGGACTCCGGCAGGTGACCAAGGTCTGTTTCTGCGGCGATGACGACGATTTCTGCCGCCTGCGAATTCAGCTGGTGGAGGCATTGGATAAGCGTGCCAACATCTGTTTTTCGGCAGTTGACTGTCTTGAAGTACTGCCGCCGGAAAGCAACAAAGGCGCGGCGCTGACGGTGCTGAGCAGTCATATCGGCGTTGGAATGGATGAATGCATGGCCTTTGGTGATGCGATGAACGACCGTGAAATGGGGGCGTGGGTCGCGGCGTGATTATGGGCAACGCGATGGGCAACTTAAAGCGGCATTGCCCCATCTACCGGTTATCGGAAACTGCAACAATCAGGCGGTTTCCCACTATTTAATGCATTGGCTGGATACCACCGAATCTTCCTTATTCCCCCGAATAACGAGATCCCTTCCAGCACCGGGCAATTGCCCGGTTTTTTTTGCGTTGAATTTGTCATTTTGTGCCGTGGTGTTTAAACCGCACAGAATAAATTGTCGTGATTTCACCTTTAAAATAAAATTAAAAGAGAAAAAAATTCTCTGTGGAAGGGCTATGTTAGATAAAATTGACCGTAAGCTGCTGGCCTTACTGCAGCAGGATTGCACCCTCTCTTTGCAGGCACTGGCTGAAGCCGTTAATCTGACAACCACCCCTTGCTGGAAGCGCCTGAAACGGCTGGAGGACGACGGTATCCTTATCGGCAAAGTCGCCCTGCTGGATCCGGAAAAAATAGGCCTCGGCCTGACCGCTTTTGTGCTGATAAAAACGCAACATCACAGCAGCGAATGGTATTGCCGCTTTGTCACGGTGGTTACCGAAATGCCAGAAGTGCTGGGGTTCTGGCGCATGGCTGGTGAATACGATTATCTGATGCGCGTCCAGGTTGCCGACATGAAACGCTACGACGAGTTTTATAAGCGTCTGGTAAACAGCGTGCCGGGGCTGTCGGACGTCACTTCCAGCTTCGCGATGGAACAGATTAAATACACCACTTCTTTACCCATCGAATAAATATCCAGAATCAGGTCAGGACACAACGCGTGCGATTATTTGCTCAATTAAGCTGGTACTTCCGTCGGGAATGGCTGTCGCCATCCTCTGTGCAGTTTCCCTGCTCATTATCATTGCCATCCTGCAGCTTATCCCACCGAAGGTGGTCGGCATTGTGGTCGATGGCGTCACGCAGCACCACTTGCTCGGCCGCAACGCTCGTGATGTGGCTTGGCACCATGGTTCTGATTGCCATCGTGGTTTACCTGCTGCGCTATGTCTGGCGCGTGTTGCTGTTTGGTGCCTCCATCAGCTCGCCGTTGAACTGCGTGAGGATTTCTACCGCCAGCTCAGCCGCCAGCATCCCGAATCTATCTGCGCCACCGTACCGGCGACCTGATGGCACGCGCGACAAACGATGTCGATCGCGTGGTGTTTGCCGCCGGTGAAGGGGTACTGACGCTGGTGGACTCGCTGGTGATGGGCTGCGCGGTGCTGATTGTGATGTCCACTCAGTTCTCAGCTGGCAGCTTACGTTGCTGGCGCTGGTGCCGATGCCAATTATGGCGCTGGTCATTCATCGTTACGGCAATTCTGCTGCACGAGCGCTTCAGCTGGCGCAGGCGGCATTCTCCAGCCTGAACGACCGTACTCAGGAGAGCCTGACCAGATCGTATGATCAAGGCGTTTGGCCTTGAAGACCGCCAGTCCGCGCAGTTTGCCGCCGATGCGGCGGATACCGGGATTAAAAACATGCGCGTGGCGCGCATTGACGCCCGCTTCGACCCGACTATCTACATCGCCGTTGCGATGGCGAACCTGCTGGCAATTGCCGGCGGAAGCTGGATGGTGATGCAGGATGAGTTAACCCTCGGCCAGTTAACCAGCTTTATGATGTATTTCGGGCTATGATTTGGCCAATGCTGGCGCTGGCGTGGATGTTTAACATTGTTGAGCGCGGCAGCGCTGCCTATAGCCGTATCCGCACGCTGCTGGCGGAAGCGCCGGTGGTTAATGATGGCACCCAGACAGTACCTGAAGGGCGTGGCACGCTTGAATTGGCTATTCGTCGCTTTAGCTACCCAAAAACGGAAAAACCGATGTTGACCGACGTCGACGTCACCCTTAAACCGGGCAATATGCTTGGTATCTGTGGGCCAACCGGTTCGGAAAATCGACCATTCTGTCGCTGATTCAGCGTCATTTTGACGTCGATGAAGGTGATATTCGCTTCCACAACATCCCAGGTGCCAAGCTACAGTTAGATGCCTGGCGTAGCCGTCTGGCGGTAGTGAGCCAGACGCCGTTCCTGTTTTCTGACACGGTCGCCAGTAATATTGCGTTGGGCTGCCCGAGCGCCACCGACGAAGAAATTGAACAAGCGGCGCGGCTGGCCTGCGTTGATGACGATATCCTGCGCCGGCCGCGGGGTTACGAGACTGAAGTCGGCGAGCGCGGCGTGATGCTCTCCGGCGGGCAAAAGCAGCGTATTTCGATTGCGCGCGCGCTGTTGCTGGATGCGGAAATCTTGATTCTCGACGATGCGTTATCGGCGGTTGATGGCCGTACCGAACATCAAATTCTGCACAACCTGCGGCAGTGGGGTGAAGGGCGGACGCTTATCATCAGCGCTCACCGCCTGTCGGCGCTGCTTGACGCCAGTCAAATTATTGTGATGCAGCACGGGCACATCGCCCAGCGCGGTCAGCACGAACAGCTAGCGGCGCAGTCGGGGTTGGTATCGCGATATGTATCGCTACCAACAGCTAGAAGCGGCGCTGAACGATGCGCCGGAAGAAGATAAAACGGAGGTGGCCGATGCGTAGTTTTGGGCAACTGTGGCCAACCTTAAAACGTCTGCTGGCCTACGGCTCGCCGTGGCGTAAACCGCTGTCGATTGCGGTTCTCATGCTGTGGATTGCCGCGGCGGCAGAGGTTAGTGGGCCGCTGCTGATAAGCTATTTTATCGACAATATGGTGGCAAAAGGTCTGCTGCCGTGGGGTAAAGTCATCGGGCTGGCGGCTGCTTATATTGGCTTACAGCTTCTGGCGGCAGGGCTGCACTACAGCCAGTCGCTGCTGTTTAACCGGGCTGCTGTCGGCGTGGTACAGCAGCTGCGCATCGATGTGATGGATGCCGCGCTGCGCCAGCCGCTGAGCGAATTCGATACCCAGCCGGTGGGGCAGGTCATCTCCCGCGTGACCAACGATACCGAAGTGATTCGCGACCTGTACGTCACGGTGGTGGCGACGGTGCTGCGTAGTGCCGCGCTTATCGGCGCGATGCTGGTGGCGATGTTCAGCCTCGATTGGCGCATGGCGCTGGTGGCGCTGGCTATCTTCCCGGCGGTGATGACGGTGATGATTATCTATCAGCGTTACAGCACGCCGATTGTGCGCCGCGTTCGCGCTTATCTGGCGGATATCAACGACGGTTTTAACGAAGTCATCAACGGTATGAGCGTTATCCAGCAATTCCGTCAGCAGGTGCGCTTCGGCGAGCGGATTGGTGAAGTGAGCCGTTCGCACTATCTTGCGCGTATGCAGACGCTGCGGCTGGATGGCTTTTTGCTGCGTCCGCTGCTCAGTCTGTTCTCCTCGCTGGTGCTGTGTGGTCTGTTGATGCTGTTTGGCTTTAGCGCGAGCGGCTCAATTGAGGTCGGCGTGTTGTACGCATTTATCAGCTATCTTGGCCGCCTTAATGAACCACTGATCGAACTGACCACTCAGCAGTCGATGCTGCAACAGGCGGTGGTGGCCGGGGAGCGCGTGTTTGAGCTGATGGACCGGCCGCGCCAGCAGTACGGCAGGATATTGCCCCGCTGGCGAGCGGCGATATTGATATCGACAACGTGTCGTTTGCCTACCGCGATGACAAAATGGTGCTGCAAAACATTCGCTGTCGATCCCGGCGCGCAGTTTTGTGGCGCTGGTCGGCCATACCGGCAGCGGGAAAAGTACCCTTGCCAGCCTGCTGATGGGCTACTACCCGCCAAACTCGGGCGAGATTCGTCTCGGCGGTCGTCCGTTGCCGAGTGCTCAGCCACCAGGTGCTACGTGAGGGCATCGCGGTGGTGCAACAGGATCCGGTGGTGCTGGCTGACTCCTTTTTCGCCAACGTGACGCTGGGGCGTGAGATTAGCGAGGAGCAGGTTTGGCAGGTACTGGAAACGGTGCAACTGGCGGAAATGGTACGCGGCATGAGCGACGGCCTTTACACCCATCTGGGCGAGCAGGGGAATAACCTCTCCGTGGGGCAAAAGCAGCTGTTGGCGCTGGCTCGCGTGTTGGTGGATACCCCGCAGGTGCTGATCCTGACCAGGCAACCGCCAATATCGACTCCGGCACCGAACGCGCCATTCAGCAGGCGCTGGCTGCCGTTCGCCAGCACACTACGCTGGTGGTGATTGCCCACCGTCTGTCGACGATTGTTGATGCGGATACCATTATGGTGCTTCATCGCGGTCAGGCGGTCGAGCAGGGGGTCTCATCAGCAACTGCTTGAAGCAAAAGGGCGATACTGGCAAATGTATCAGCTACAGCTGGCCGGTGAGGAATTAGCCGCCAGCGCTCAGGACGATGCATTGACCGCCTGATGCACCAGCGACAGGCATTTTTCTAACAGAATGCATTTGTGACACGCATCATGCACCCCCATGGTGCGTTTTCTTTTTATCCCGCCACAACGCCGCCTTTATCCCTGATTTTTACCGCCTCGTGATTTTGATTTTTGGCACGCCCCTTGCTTTACCTAATTCGTGTTCGCAGCCATTACCGAATTCTGACTGGAGGGGATTCATGAAAGTGGTTACCGTGGTAATCAGACCATTCAAACTTTAATACGTTCGCGAAGCGCTGTCTTCAATTGGCATTCAGGGCTTAACGGTGACAGAAGTGAAAGGCTTTGGTTGTCAGAAGGGTCACGCCGAGCTGTACCGCGGCGCGGAATACAGCGTCAACTTCCTACCGAAAGTAAAAATTGATGTGGCTATCGCCGACGATCAGCTCGATGAAGTCGTCGATGTGATCAGCAAAGCCGCTTACACCGGAAAAATTGGCGACGGTAGATTTTGTCGCCGAACTGCAGCGCGTTATCCGTATTCGTACCGGCGAAGCCGACGAAGCGGCGCTGTAATTCCCAGCCAGCACAGTGATAGGGATCGAGATGATGAAAAAAAACAATGGTAACGGGGTTGAGCGCACTGGCGCTGTTGCCGGGTCTGGCGATGGCCGCTCCTGCGGTCGTGGATAAGGCCGATAACGCCTTTATGATGCTGTGTACCGCGCTGGTGCTGTTTATGACCATTCCGGGCATTGCATTGTTCTACGGTGGCCTGATTCGTGGCAAAAACGTGCTCTCCATGCTGAACGCAGGTCGCGGTGACTTTCGCACTGGTGTGCGTACTGTGGGTGGTTTATGGCTACTCGCTGGCATTTGGTACAGGTGGCAGCTTCTTCGGCAGCTTCGACTGGATCATGCTGAAAAATATTAAGATCACTGACCTGATGGGGCTCCTTCTATCAGTACATCCACGTGGCGTTCCAGGGTTCCTTCGCCTGTATTACCGTGGGACTGATTGTCGGTGCGCTGGCGGAGCGTATCCGCTTCTCTGCGGTGCTGATCTTCGTGGTCATTTGGCTGACGCTCTCCTACGTGCCAATTGCACACATGGTATGGGCGGTGGTTGCTGGCCAGCCACTGGCGCGCTCGACTTCGCTGGTGGTACGGTAGTGCACATCAACGCCGCTGTTGCGGGCCTGGTCGGTGCGTACCTGATTGGTAAACGCGTGGGCTTTGGCAAAGAAGCATTCAAACCGCATAACCTGCCGATGGGTCTTATCGGTACCGCGATCCTCTATTTCGGTTGGTTCGGCTTCAACGCCGGTTCCGCTAGCGCTGCGAACGAAATTGCCGGTCTGGCCTTCGTCAATACCGTGGTCGCTATCCAGCCCGGAACTCCGGTGGGCGTTCGGTGAGTGGGCGCTGCGCGGCAAACCATCTCTGTGGGTGCGTGTTCAGGTGCGATTGCTGGTCTGGTGGGGATCACCCCGGCCTGTGGTTACATCGGAGTGGGCGGTGCGCTGATTCTGGGTGTTGTTGTCGGTCTGGCGGGACTGTGGGGCGTGACTTCAATCTGAAACGTCTGCTGCGCGTCGATGACCCTTGCGATGTGTTCGGTGTACACGGTGTGTGCGGCATCATCGGCTGTATCCTGACCGGCATCTTCGCTTCAACGGCGCTTGGCGGCGTGGGCTACGCAGAAGGCGTGACCATGGGCCATCAGGTTCTGGTACAGCTGGAAAGCATCGGCATCACTATCGTCTGGTCCGGTGTAGTCGCTTTCATCGGCTACAAAGTGGCAAGATCTGACCGTCGGTCTGCGTGTTCCAGAAGATCAGGAACGTGAAGGTCTGGACGTCAACAGTCACGGCGAAAACGCCTACAACGCTTGATATCCGTAACCGGAAGGCGGTGACGCCGACCCTGGGTTTTTCAACCGCGAAGTTTGCGCCTCGCCCGAAAGACCGGCAACTATCTCCAAAGCCAAAAAAGCCTCCCATTGGGAGGCTTTTTTGTGCATGCGGGGCGGGGTTATCCGCGATTACGCATGACCCCTTCCTGCACCGTGGAGCAGACCAGTACGCCTGGGTATAGAATTCGCCGCGCACAAAGCCACGCGCGCTGGAGGCTGAGGGTGCTCTGGACGCTATACAGCAGCCATTCATTCATGTTGAACGGGCGGTGGAACCACATTGAATGGTCAATCGTCGCCACCTGCATTCCCGGCTCCAGGAAGCCGACGCCGTGCGGCTGCAGCGCGACCGGCAGGAAGTTGAAGTCCGAGGCATAGCCCAGCAGATACTGATGGATATGCAGATCGTCCGGTACGGCACCGTTGGCGTGCATCCACACCTGGCGGCGCGGCTCAGCGGTGTGCCCTTTCAGCGGGTTGTGGAATTCAACCGGGCGGATCTCAATCGGTTTATCGCACAGAATTTATCTTCTCGGCAACCTGCGGCGGCAGCAGGTGTGCCAGCGAGCGGGCGATATCGGCTTCAGTACGGTAGGCTGTCCGGAAGAAGGGGCGGCCGGCATGGTTTTCTGGTGCTCGTAACCCGATTCTGGTGCCTGGAAGGAGGCGGTCATGTAGAAGATCGGTTTGCCATTTTGAATCGCGGCCACCCGGCGTGCGCTAAAGCTGTTACCGTCGCGCAGGACTTCTACATCGTAAATAATCGGCTTCTGGCTGTCGCCCGGACGCAGAAAATAGCTGTGGAACGAGTGGATCTAACCGGTCGGCTGGAACGGTCTCTTTCGCCGCAGACAATGCCTGACCGACGACCTGTCCGCCAAAGACCTGGCGCAGACCGAGATCTTCACTCTGGCCGCGGAACAGACCTTCTTCAATTTTTTCCAGATTTAATAACGTCAGCAGATTCGATAGCGCCTGGCTCATATAACTCTCCAGTAACAAAGCTGCCGCAGCAAGCCAAAGTGAGTTGAGTATAACGCAAATTTGCTACTGGTCCGATGGGTGCAATGGTCTGAATTACGGGCTAATTACAGGCAGAAATGCGTGATGTGTGCCACACTTGTTGACGTTACTATTTTGTTAACCACTCTTCCGGCGAGGAAAGTTAGCCCGCTGGTGCATTGATAATAAGGAGAAATGAATGAAACTCGTGCACATGGCCAGTGGTTTAGCGGTTGCGATTGCGTTGGCGGCTTGCGCAGATAAAAGCGCGGATATTCAGACGCCAGCACCGGCTGCAAATACGTCTATTTCAGCAACACAACAACCAGCTATCCAGCAACCGAATGTCTCCGGTACCGTCTGGATCCGTCAGAAAGTCGCACTGCCGCCTGATGCTGTGCTGACCGTGACACTTTCTGACGCGTCGTTAGCCGATGCACCGTCAAAAGTGCTGGCGCAGAAAGCGGTGCGTACTGAAGGTAAACAGTCACCATTCAGCTTTGTTCTGTCATTTAACCCGGCAGATGTTCAGCCGAACGCGCGTATTCTGTTGAGTGCGGCGATTACCGTGAATGACAAACTGGTATTTATCACCGATACCGTTCAGCCGGTGATCAACCAGGGCGGAACTAAAGCCGACCTGACATTGGTGCCGGTACAGCAAACCGCCGTGCCGGTTCAGGCCAGCGGTGGCGCAACGACTACCGTACCTTCGACTTCACCAACTCAGGTGAATCCGTCTTCGGCAGTTCCAGCTCCTACGCAATATTAAGCGACGTTAACCCTCTCCGCCCGGAGAGGGTTAGTAGTTCCAGCGATAACGCTGCAAGTCGATTTGCCCGCTTCCCGATACCATCACACCTTCTGCCAGTAATGCCTGTCGCTGACGCTGTAAATCCGGTCCGGTTAGCGAAATTGTGCCGTGGCGATTAACCACCCGGTGCCAGGGTAAGGTGCTGCCTTCAGGGAGACGCTTTAACACACCGCCCACCTGGCGCGCGGCGCGGGGCGATCCCGCCAGTTTCGCCACATCACCGTAAGTGGTGACATAGCCTTCGGGAATAGCGGCGACGATTTGCCAGACGCGTTGGGGAAATGAATCTTCTTTTTCCATCTTTTCTTCCTGAGGTAATTTTTCAGCATAATCTGGAAAAACGCCCGAGTGAAGTCGCATTGCGCAAGAAACCAGCATCTGGCACGCGATGGGTTGCAATTAGCCGGGGCAGCAGTGATAATGCGCCTGCGCGTTGGTTCTCAACGCTCTCAATGGGGGCTCTGTTGGTTCTCCCGCAACGCTACTCTGTTTACCAGGTCAGGTCCGGAAGGAAGCAGCCAAGGCAGATGACGCGTGTGCCGGGATGTAGCTGGCAGGGCCCCCACCCATTTCTGCCTCCCACCGTTTCGTCAAAAAATCCCAACATGGCTAAACTTTAACCACAACTGACGTCGCAAGAATTGTCTGGCTGCGCAGTACGCTTCGGAGGTATGTCTGATGAAGTATGTTGATGGTTTTGTGGTTGCCGTTCCTGCCGATAAAAAGGATGCCTATCGGGAAATGGCCGCTAAGGCTGCGCCATTGTTTAAAGAGTTTGGCGCGCTTCGTATTGTCGAATGCTGGGCCAGCGATGTACCGGATGGCAAAGTGACCGATTTTCGTATGGCGGTGAAAGCGGAAGAGAATGAAGAGGTTGTCTTTAGCTGGATTGAATACCCTTCAAAAGAGGTCCGCGACGCTGCTAATCAAAAGATGATGTCGGACCCACGGATGAAAGAGTTCGGCGAGTCCATGCCGTTTGACGGCAAGCGAATGATCTATGGCGGATTCGAGTCAATCATCGACGAATAGGTAGCGTGACGGGCTGTGCGGCGTGCCGTCAGCCCAAAAATTCACAAATGTTGCTCGGCCCAGCGTAAGAAATCTTCTTTCGGTAATGCCTTGCTGTAGAGCCAGCCCTGACCGTAGTGCACGCCATGCTGGCGTAACCACTCTTCTTGTTTACTGGTTTCGATTCCCTCCGCTACCATTTTCAGTTTCAGTGTTTTTGCCATTTCGATGATATGCGGCGTGACATTTTTATATTCCAGCGCATCAACGAAAGATTTATCGATCTTCAGAATGTCGACATCCAGATCCTGTAAATAACTTAAACTTGAATACCCCGTACCAAAATCATCAAGATAAATTTCATGGCCCGCCTCCCGGTAGCGAGAAATTATCGGGGCGCTGGTTTTCGGATCGGCAAACTCGCGTTCAGTGAGTTCAAGCGCGATCTGTCTGGGATTAACCTGATAGTGATTGATCATGTCACGCAGCAATTGCGGGATTTTTTCCGAGGTGAGCACGGGGGATTCAAGATTGATCGAAATATGCTGCTGTGGATGCTGACGCAGCCAGTCGCCCATATCTTCAAAGACGCTTCTTATAATCAGTAGCGTCAATGGCTCAGAAAGGCCCGTTTGCTGTGCCAGCGGAATAAAACTATCTGGTGACAACCAACTACCGTCTGTCTGCGGCCAGCGCGCCAGTGCCTCAGCACCGACAATTTTGCCATTGGCTAAGGAGACAATCGGCTGATAGTGCACGCAAATATCACGATTTTCGATAGCATCCTGCAGCCGATGATGCGGTGACTGAATACGGCGCAAAATACGCAGCACAAACATCGCTGCCAGCAGGCCAATCACCAACCCGAGCGGTAACCAAATAAAGACTTGCCGATGCCAGCCTTTCTGCAACATTTTCGTTGAAGCCCATGTGATGATCGAAATATTCATCTCCGGTAAGGGCAGGATATCGTAAATGATTCCATTATTTTCGATATGCTCACCGGGTGTTTTTTGTAGCCTGGTAATAATTCCCTGAGCAATTTCATCGCTGCTGGTTATGACAACGTTATGGGCATTGCCAATAATGGCGGCATCAATTTGCCATGAGCTATAGGGAATGACATCAATAAAGGAAGCGGGGTCGATCATGACGACATAATGTGCCGTTCCCATGGCGACCATGTAACGGATAATGCCTAAATCGTTATGCGATGTTAACCAGACACGATAACCATCTTTCGAAATTTTACCTGGCTCGGGGAAGGTATCGGGCGGACTTTCATGCTCCAGAGACGAACACTGGGGAACGTTGTTATCGATATAAGCCACTTCCTGAATATAGCGATAACTGTAAGATACCCGACGCATTTCCATGAGATGGGCTTCGCTACAGGCAGCGCCTTGCCATCTTTCCAGCTCCTGCAGCGCATCTTTCCCTTGTGTCGCCACCTTATTGGCTCGAATAGCGACGCGGGAGGAATAGGTATCCAGCTCTTCAATAAACGATGTTTCTACCTGCTGATGGGCCAGCCAGATGCTTAAGCCGACAGGCAGCAATACTGAAAGAATCAGTACTCCCGAAATAAGGCCGACCAGATGTCGTGTTCTCACCAGCATATCCTTATTAACACAGTGTAGGGAAAGTATATCTGATTGTGGAAAAAGGCTGGCTGGAGATAAGGAGGTAGAGCTGGTATTTCATGAAGTGATGGGTGGAAACGATCATTGTCATTTGACCAGGCGCAGAGCTTTACGCCTGGTATGTAACCCTAACTTAAGATGTTGATTCGGCGCGAGCGAGGGTAAAAATATCGTAAAAAGACAGTTCACCTTTACGGACGATCATTTTTTGCAGTTGTTCCTTATGAACATCCGCGACACGCGGAGAGTTCAAGATGGCTTCAACCAGCGCGGCAGGTACAAACCGGGTGTTGTACCATTCGCCGTTGTAGCAGACGCGGAAATCGAGCACGTCGATATCTTCATAGCGGTAGCGTGGGTAAACGTCGAAAAAGAAGAATCCGTTAAGCAGAATAAACATCAGCCAAAGCAGCCAGACGGAATCTGCTAGCGTATCCGGAACGCATCATCACCACCAGGGTCGCAAAGAAGGCGAGATACATGGCGATGAACAGGCCCGGACGCATTGTGCATAAAACGACTAAAGCGCGGGCGGTTGTCGCGCTTTTCAGTGGTATTCAATTCATCAATGGTTTGCGTGAGTAATCGCTGGATCTCTGACATCTTAAGCTCGGCAACGGGAAGGCGGAATAGCCTATTCTATGTTGCATTAATCCACACGGAAAGTAACAGATCAGTTGCAAAAAAGCATAACAGTCAGTAACACGATCCAGCCACCATTTTGATTATTTTCGCCGGATTACCACCGACGGCATTGGCAGGCACATCTTTAACGACCACCGCACCGGATGCAATCACCGCATTATCACCAATTGTCACGCCGGGATTAATAATCGCCCGCCCGCCAATCCACACGTTATTACCGATAGTAACGGGTTTACCATATTCCACGCCGCTATTGCGCTTCATCGGCATTGAGTGGGTGTGTCGCGGTATAAATATGTACGCCCGGCGCCAGCATGCAGTTATCGCCGATATGAATCGGACAAACATCTAGCATAACGCAATCAAAATTGGCGTAGAAATTGGTGCCAAGGTAGATGTTATAACCGTAGTCGCAGCGAAATGTCGGCTCAATATAGGCGTCTATCGCCTTTACCTAATAGTTCGCTGAGTAGCTGCGCGCGTACGGCTTTTTCATCCGGAGCCGTGTGGTTATAGCGGTGGATGAGATGCCTGGCGCGTACCCGGTCCATTTTTAGCGTATCGTCAGCCGGGCGATAGAGTTCGCCGGCAATCATTTTGCGTTTTTGCGCTCATGGGGAGCCTCCGTATACAGGAAGCTCACTTACCATAAAAGGCTATTAACGTTTTGGGAATGTTCCCGAATTGTTGTTGTGATAGTAATCACAGTTAGTAGGTCAAACAGGAAAGATGAATTTCCTTACACTCATAACGGGAATAAAGATTAGCGAATGAACTTCCATACGGTTGGCGGGATTTTGTCGTACAGCTTATTCATTGTCAATTCAGCCAGACGATGATCGGCTGCTGAGTAAAATACCGCCAATTCATTATCGGAAAGTTCATATTTATTTTTTTCAATTACACGTTCTAACGTATCAATTGACTGACAGCGTCGTAGACGCATCAAATAATCAGTTTTAGTTAATGGTTTATCAGAAATATTTCTACCCATTGATTGTAATAGTTTTAACAAGAAAGGCTAACAGGGTTAGCACGGCTCACGTTGACAAAACAGCGAAAGAAGTTGTTCCCTGACTTTCGCCATTTTTGTAGATCATCGCTATTAATGCCGTAGTCGCCGAGCAGCATGAAAGTATCATCCAGATATTCGTCAATCTGTGCAATCAGTTTATTATCTTCATCACTTAATTTTATAATTAAGTGCGAACGTTGCGATATGTTCTATCAGCTCATTAAGCTGCAGGTTGACTGCCGAGGTCGGGTCATTTACCCAGCCATGGTTGCTCTCTTCCAGCGTGGCAAGACTGTCATGATACAGGCTTTCACAAAGAAACTTAAGCTGTGCGATATCATGTCTTTTTGGTGAGTATTCGTCCATAACGCATCCCCCTGATCGTAGTACAAATAGCAAATAACAAATACCGGTGCGGGATGGGTACTACTGGTTAACCGGAAACATGCACATGTCCCCATTTGCTGGTTAACTATAATCTACTCTGGAACAGATTTCACCGAGCTATTACGAAAAATTACAATTTAGCTATGGGCGGCTAAATTTTTTTCCTTGCGGATAACGTAGCGGGTAAAAGCTAACGTATTGTTTCCAAATAAAAAGAAAATATGGGAATATCGCCATATGACATTGCTTACACTAAAACCAGCACTGTCGCATAAGAATATTCTTAATTTCTTAAAGAAATGGCAGGTAGCCAAGTTTATTCAAAATAAATTGAAGATAAATCTCAATTTCCGGTTTTTAGGTTCAGTTACCGTTTTTTTTTAATATTAATCACCAAAACAATATCACACTTTTTTATGATTGATTAAAAAATGCGCTTAATGTTTATCCATCGTTTAATCGATTAGCGGGATAAAAAAAGGGCCGCTTGCGCGGCCCTTTGGGATTAAAAATTTTTAGTGATGCTCAACTTTATGGTTGTGCTCAATGTCTTCGCTCTTACGGCTAAAGCGGCGACGTACGACCACAAAGAACACCGGTACAAAGAAGATTGCCAGAACCGTTGCTGTCACCATCCCGCCCATTACGCCAGTACCTACGGCGTTCTGTGCACCGGAGCCTGCACCGGTACTGATAACCAGCGGCATAACACCGAGGATAAATGCCAGTGAGGTCATCAGGATTGGACGCAGACGCATACGAACCGCTTCCAGCGTTGCCTCAATCAGGCCTTTACCTTCTTTATCCATCAGGTCTTTGGCAAATTCAACAATCAAGATGGCGTTCTTCGCCGAGAGCCCGATGGTGGTCAACAGACCGACCTGGAAGTACACGTCGTTGGTCAGGCCACGGAAGGTGGCGGCTAACAGTGCACCAACAACCCCCAGTGGAACCACCAGCATAACGGAGAACGGAATCGACCAGCTCTCATACAGCGCTGCCAGACACAAGAACACCACAATCAGTGAAATCGCGTACAGGGCAGGGGCCTGGTTGCCGGAGAGACGTTCCTGATAGGACATCCCCGTCCAGTCATAGCCCACGCCGGTCGGCAGTTTACCCGCCAGCTCTTCCATCAGGTTCATCGCTTCACCGGTACTCTTACCTGGTGCGGCCTGACCGAGGATCTCCATGGAAGGCAGACCGTTGTAACGTTCCAGACGCGGTGAACCGTATTCCCAACGCGAGGTCGAGAAGGCTGAGAACGGTACCATCTGACCATTACTCCCGCGAACGTACCAGTTACCGATATCTTCCGGCAGCATACGGTATTTCGCTTCGGACATCAGGTACACCTTCTTCACACGACCGCGGTCGATGAAGTCGTTGACGTAGCTACCGCCCCAGGCAGTGCCCAGCGTGGTATTGATGTCGCTGATGGAAACGCCTAGCGCCTGTGCTTTTTCCTGATCGATATCGACTTTGAACTGCGGCGTATCTTCCAGACCGTTAGGACGAACGCCGGTCAGCACGTCAGGGTGCTGGGCAATCATACCGAACAGCTGGTTACGCGCCTGAGTCAGCTTCTCGTGGCCCAAACCGGCCTGGTCAATCAGCTGGAAGTCGAAGCCGGTTGCGGTACCCAGCTCAACGATAGCTGGCAGGTTAAAGGCGAACACCATCGCATCTTTAATCTGCGAGAAGTAACCCATCGCACGGCCAGTAATCGCTTCAACTTTGTTTTCGTCGCCCGGACGCTGGCTCCAGTCTTTCAGAGACACGAAGGCGATACCGGTGTTCTGGCCGCGACCCGCGAAGCCAAAGCCGTTAACGGCGAAGACGGACTCAACGTTGTCTTTCTCTTTGGTGAGATAGTAGTCGGTCATCTCATCCAGCACTTTCTGCGTACGCTCCTGGGTCGCACCGGCAGGCAGCTGCGCCATGCTGAGGAATACGCCCTGGTCTTCGTCCGGCAGGAACGAGCTTGGCAGACGAACGAACAGGAACGCCATGCCGACGACAATGATCAAATAGAGCAGCAGATAACGACCGGTGCTGCGCAGGATGTTACCTACGCTGTCGGTGTAGTGGTGCGTGCTCTTATCAAACATGCGGTTAAACCAACCAAAGAAGCCGGTGGTTGCACCGTGGCTGCCTTTCTGGATTGGCTTGAGCATCGTGGCGCACAGCGCCGGCGTCAGAATCAACGCCACCAGTACGGACAGCGCCATCGCGGAAACGATAGTGATGGAGAACTGGCGGTAGATTGCCCCGGTGGAGCCACCGAAGAAGGCCATCGGGATAAATACCGCTGACAGAACCATCGCGATACCGACCAGTGCGCCCTGAATCTGGCCCATGGACTTACGCGTCGCTTCTTTTGGCGGCAGACCCTCTTCGGCCATCACACGCTCAACGTTCTCGACCACCACGATGGCGTCATCCACCAGAAGGCCGATGGCGAGCACCATCCCGAACATTGTTAGGGTGTTTATCGAGAACCCGAAGGCGGCAAGTACCGCAAAGGTCCCCAGCAGTACTACCGGTACGGCGATAGTTGGAATCAACGTCGCACGGAAGTTTTGCAGGAACAGGTACATGACCAGGAACACCAGGATAATCGCTTCGACCAGCGTTTTCACCACTTCGTGAATCGAGATCTTAACGAACGGCGTGGTGTCGTACGGGTAAACAATTTTCAGGCCCGATGGGAAGAAGGGTTCCATCTTCGCCAGTTCAGCACGGATCGCGTTAGCGGTATCCAGGGCGTTAGCACCGGTTGCCAGTTTAATCCCCAGACCGGAAGCCGGCTGGCCGTTAAACTTGGCTATAACGTCATAGTTTTCACCGCCCAGCTCAACCTTCGCGACATCGCGCAGGCGAACCTGAGAACCATCCTGATTCACTTTCAGCAGGATGTTGCTGAACTCATCAACGTTAGTCAGACGAGTTTGCGCCACGATAGAAGCGTTCAACTGCTGGCCTTTAACCGGCGGCGTACCGCCTAACTGACCTGCTGCAACCTGGGCGTTCTGTGCTTTCAGCGCACTGATAACATCGACCGGCGTGAGCTGGAAGTTGTTCAGTTTGTTCGGGTCCATCCAGATACGCATTGCGTACTGGGAACGAAACAGCTGAACGTCACCGACGCCGCTGGTACGGCTAATCGCATCCTTCATGTTGGCGGCGACGTAGTCAGAAATGTCATCCTGGTTCATGGTGCCGTTGGTGTTGATAACACCGACAACCATCAGGAAGCTGCTCGACGCTTTCTCAACGCTGATACCCTGCTGCTGAACTTCCTGCGGCAGAAGCGGCGTTGCCAGTGCGAGTTTGTTCTGCACCTGAACCTGAGCGATATCCGGATCGGTACCGGATTCGAAGGTCAGGGTAATGGTTGCAGGTACCGGTGGAGTCGCCGTTGGAGGACATGTACATCAGGTGATCGATACCGTTCATGTTCTGTTCGATAACCTGAGTTACTGTGTTCTGCACCGTTTCGGCGTCAGCACCGGGGACATGGCTGTTATCGAAATTGCAGGTGGCGCAATCGTCGGATATTGCGCTACCGGCAACTTGAGGATCGATAGCCCCCCAGCCAGCATGATAATAATGGCGATCACCCACGCAAATATGGGGCGATCGATAAAGAAATTAGGCATGTCTTAACGGCTCCTGTTTAAGTTAAGACTTGGTTTGTTCTGACGGAGCTGCGCCAGCTGCGGCCGGCTGTTTAGCGTCAGAAGTGACTTCCTGGGCTTTAACCTGCGCGCCCGGCTTCACTTTTTGCAGACCGGTGATAATCACGCGATCGCCATCTTTAAACCATCAGTCACCAGCCATTTATCGCCAATGGCCTGTGTTGCAACGATCTGGCGGGTTTCGACTTTATCGCCTTCACCTACCACCAGCGCAGTCGCATCGCCACGTGGCGTACGAGTTACGCCCTGTTGCGGAACTAGCAGCGCATTCGGGTTAGTCCCTTCTTCCAGACGAGCGGAACAAACATGCCAGGTAACAGCGAGTGATCCGGGTTCGGGAAGACGGCACGCAGCGTGATAGAGCCGGTGGTCTGATCAACGGTGCAGGTCAGAGAATTTGTAAGGTGCCGCTCTGCGGATATTTGATGCCGTCGTTGGTCACCAAATCGACTTTCGCTTTACCGTTTTCCTGCCTTCAGCTTGCCGTCCATCAGCTCTTGCTTCAGACGTAAAAAGTCGTTGCTGGATTGGGTTACGTCAACGTAGATAGGGTCTAACTGCTGAACGGTTGCCAGCGCGGTAGCCTGGCCGTTTTGCACCAGTGCACCTTCGGTCACGTTGGATTTACCAATGCGCCCGCTGATAGGCGAAGTCACTTTGGTATAAGCCAGGTTAATGCGAGCCGTTTCAACAGCGGCTTTCGCAGCGATGACCGCAGCATTGGCCTGCTGCGCATCAGCCACAGCGGTGTCATAGTCCTGACGGCTAATGTACTGAGTGCCAAGCAGTTTTGAATAACGGTTAACGGTCAACTTCGCGATATTGGCTGCAGCCTGCGCCTTCGTAATTTCGCCTTTCGCGCTTTCATAAGCCGCCTGGTAGGTGGCTGGATCAATCTGATAGCAGCCACTCGCCCGCGGTGATGTCGCCACCCTCGGTAAAGTTACGCTTCAGAATAATACCGCTGACCTGCGGACTCAATTTTCCGTGACCGGAATGCGTTTGTGCGGCCCGTAATTCCGTCGTGATTACAAGAGGTTCAGATTTGAGCGTCACTACGCCAACTTCTGGCGCGTGTTGTGCTCCTTGCTGAGCTGGTTTGTCGTCACATCCGCTTAAGCGCTAAGCCGCCGAGTAGCATCAGAACTACTGCCAGAGGCGTTAACCCTCTGTTTTTGTTCATATGTAAACCTCGAGTGTCCGATTTCAAATTGATCAATGGAGCAAACGTCCACAAACCCATTGTTGCGTTTGTATTATCGTCATACTATGGTACATACATTCATAAATGTATGTAAATCTAACCTCTGCAATTTCACCGACCTATGGCACGAAAAACCAAAGAACAAGCGCGAGAAACGCGTCAACACATCCTGGATGTTGCCCTACGGTTATTCTCACAGCAGGGGGTATCATCCACTTCACTGGCCGAGATTGCAAAAGCGGCCGGGGTGACGCGCGGTGCCATTTACTGGCACTTCAAGAATAAGTCGGATCTCTTTAACGAAAATCTGGGCGTTATCAGAATCCAGCATCAGCGATCTTGAAATTGAGTATCGGGTAAAATTCCCGGACCATCGACTCTCAGTTTTAAGGGAAATCCTTGTTTACATCCTGGAAGCAACCGTGATCGAAGAACGCCGACGCTTGATGATGGAGATTATCTTTCACAAGTGTGAGTTTGTCGGTGAAATGGCGGTTGTGCAACAGGCACAGCTTAATTTATGCATAGAAAGTTACGATAGGATTGAACAAGCGTTAAATGACTGGGTGATAGCAAATGCCTTACCGGCTAATTTATTAAGTCGCCGGGCGGCTATTTTAACCCGCAGTTATATCTCCGGGCTGATGGAAAACTGGCTGTTTGCGCCGACCTCGTTTGATCTCAGGGCAGAGGCGCGAGCCTATGTTGCTGTTCTGATAGAAATGTATCAGTTTTGCCCAACGCTGCGTGGGGAAATGGACGTTTAACTACGCGTTATTGACCCGGAAGAATCCTGGTGTTCCCGGCTATTCGCCCGTAATCTAAAGTGCTATTCTGGGCACAGGTATTTACCTCCGGCTCACTGCCGGCTTTAACCACTACTTGTGTTAACATTACGCCTGCGTAACATCCGCCCACGGGCCACAGATCTCTGCATTTTTCATTGTTGCTGTCTGCTTTTTCTTTTCTATTGCCGGGGCGGCGCAAGCTCGCGCGCTAAACTAATAATGATATTCCTGACGGCCGCGCTGATGTTCAGGATCAGCTTAATACCCTTAATAATAAGAAAGACCTACGCCTCAGGATAAGCTGGCGCTACAGGACCTGAGCGAAACGCTGCCAGCTGCTGGATAAAATCGACCGCGTGAAGGATGATCCACACAGCTGCAAAAGCAGGTGGATCAAGCACCAGCTAAGCTGCGTCAGGCGACCGAGAATCTGAATGCGCTGAGCGACGTCGATAATGACGACGAGACGCGCAAGACGCTAAGTACGCTGTCGCTTCGTCAACTGGAAGCGCGCGTGTCGCAGGCCGTTGACGACCTGCAAAATGCGCAAAACGATCTGGCCACCTACAACAGTCAACTGGTGTCGCTGCAAACGCAGCCGGAACGCGTGCAGAACGCCATGAATTCTGCGTCGCAACAGCTGTTGCAGGTGCGTAATAGCCTGAACGGTACCACCGTCGGCGAGACGCCGCGCCCAACTCAGCAGGCGATGATGCAGGTGCAAAAACGCTGCTTGATGCTGAAATCGAGTTCCAGCGTAAAAGCCTTGCCGGCAAAACACGGTGCTACAGGATACCCTGCAGAAGCAGCGTGATTACGTGACCGCAGACAGCACCCGCCTCGAACACCAACTTCAGCTGCTGCAAGAAGCGGTTAACAGCAAGCGTCTGCTGCTGTCGGAAAAAACCGCCGCGGAGACCGCTTCGCCGGAAGAAACCGCGCGTATCCAGGGGAACCCGCTGGTTAAACAGGAGCTGGAAATTAACCACCAGCTGAGCCAGAAGCTGATTACCGCCACCGAAAGCGGCAACCAGCTGGTGCAGCAAAATATCCGGGTCAAAACCTGGCTTTATTGCGCGCTGCAGTCAGAAAGTAATATCAAAGAGCAAATTGCGGTCCTTAAAGGCAGTTTGCTGCTTTCGCGTATTCTCTATCAGCAGCAGCAGACGCTGCCGTCGGCGGAACGAGCCTGAGATATGACCACGCGCATTGCCGACCTGCGGCTCGAGCAATTTGAAATCAACCAGCAGCGTGATGCGCTGTTCCAGAGCGATGAGTTTGTCGCCAAGCTGGAAGAAGGTCACAGCAGCGAAGTGGATAGTGAAGTTCATGATGCGCTGCTGCAGATTGTGGATGCGCGCCGCGAAATGCTCGACCTTATCAACAAACAGCGGGCAACCAGCTGATGATGGCTATCAACCTGCAAATCAATCAGCAGCAGTTGATGAGCGTGTCGAAAAGTTTGAAATCCATTCTGACTCAGCAAATCTTCTGGGTGAACAGCAACAGACCGATGGACTGGGATTGGATTAAATCCTTCCGCGGGTCGAAAGACCAGTTTAAGGCAATGAAAATCACCGTGAACTGGGAGAAGGCGTGGCCAGCGGTATTTATTGCTTTCCTCGCCGGTCTACCGCTGCTGCTGATTGCCGGGCTGATTCGCTGGCGGCTGCAGTGGCTGCGTGATTATCAGAATAAGCTTGGCGATCAGGTTGGTAACCTGCGCAATGACAGTCAACTGCACACGCCAAAAGCGATTTTGATCGATCTCATCCGCGCCTTGCCGGTGGTACTGCTGATTCTGGCGGTAGGCCTGGTGCTGCTGACGATGCAGCTGAATATCAGCGTACTGCTGTGGGCATTTTGTAAAAAGCTGGCAATCTTCTGGCTGGTCTTTGGCCTGTGCTGGAAGGTACTGGAGAAGAATGGCGTGGCCGTGCGCCACTTCAATATGCCGGAACAGTTGACCAGCCATTGGCGACGTCAGATTGTCCGTATCAGCCTCGCGCTGCTGCCGCTGCACTTCTGGTCCGTGGTGTCTGACTTTCGCCGCTGAACCTGATGGATGACGTGCTGGGGCAGTTTGTTATCTACTGAACCTGCTGGTTATCGCGATTCTGGCGTGGCCGATGTGTCGTGAAAGCTGGCGAGACAAAGAGTCGCACAGCCTGCGTCTGCTCACCGTCACGGGCGCTGTCGCTGGTTCCGGTGGGGCTGATGGTGCTCACCGCCACCGGGTACTTCTATACCACGCTGCGTCTTTGGCGGCCGGATCAGGCTGCTGATCTGGTCAGTTCTGCAGCTGCCGTATCAGACCGTACTGCGTGGCCTGAGCGTGGCCGCGCGCCGCATCGCTTACCGCCGTGCGGTGGCCCGTCGTCAGAACATGGTGAAAGAGGGGGCCGAAGGGGCCGAACCGCAGGAAGAGCCGACCATCGCTCTGGAACAGATCAACCAGCAGACGCTGCGCATCACCATGCTGGTGATGGTGGCGCTGTTTGGCGTGGTGTTCTGGGCGATTTGGTCTGATTTGATCACCGTGTTTAGCTATCTCGACAGCATTACGCTATGGCATTACAGTGGCACCGAGGCTGGTGCCAGCGTGGTGAAAAACGTCACCATGGGCAGCCTGCTGTTTGCGATTATCGCCTCGATGGTGGCCTTGGCGCTGATTCGCAACTTACCGGAGCTGCTGGAAGTACTGGTGCTCTCGCGGCTGAACATGCGTCAGGGGGCCTCCTACGCGATTACGCAGATCCTTAACTACGTCATTCTGGCCGTCGGGGCCATGACCGTCTTTGGTTTGCTTGGCGTATCGTGGGATAAGCTGCAGTGGCTGGCCGCCGCGCTGTCCGTTGGTCTTGGTTTTGGTTTGCAGGAGATCTTCGGTAACTTCGTGTCCGGCCTGATTATTCTGTTTGAGCGTCCGGTGCGTATTGGCGATACCGTGACCATTGGCACCTTCTCGGGACGGTCAGTAAGATCCGTATTCGTGCGACCACCATTACCTATTTTTACTGTAAAGAGGTCATTATCCCTAACAAGGCCTTCGTCACCGAACGCCTGATCAACTGGTCGCTCCCGCCACACTACCCGCGTGGTTATCCGCCTCGGCGTGGCCTATGGTTCGGATTTGGATAAAGTGAAAAGCGGTTCTGTTGCAAGCCGCAACCAGCCATCCAAAAGTGATGCATGACCCGCTCCGGGTCTTCTTCACCACCTTCGGGGCCAGCACGCTGGATCATGAGCTGCGTCTTTACGTCCGCGAACTACGTGACCGCAGCTACACGGTCGATGAGCTGAACCGCACCATCGATCGCCTGTGCCGCGAAAACGATATCAACATTGCCTTTAACCAGCTGGAAGTGCATCTCTGCACAATGAAAAGGGCGATGAAGTGACGGAAGTGAAGCGGGACTACAAAGGCGATGACCCGACGCCAGCGGTAGGGTAAAAACGAAAGGGGGCAACATTTAGTTGCCCCGAGATTGCTAACAAAGTGCGCGTTGTTCATGCCGGATGCGGCGTGACCGCCTTATCCGGCCTACGAAACCGCAAGAATTCAATATATTGCAGGAGCGGTGTAGGCCTGATAAGCGTAGCGCATCAGGCAGTTTTGCGTTTGCCCGCAACCTTAGGGGACATTTAGCGACCCCATTTATTTCTCACTTTTCCGCCTCATCATCGCGCGTTAATTTCTTTTCATAATCACGCTTTACAATATCCAGCGCGCGCAGCACGGTACTGGCAGGGATCTGATTTTCCTCCAGCAGCACAATCAAATCGACAGCCAGTTTGACATCGTCAGGGGCATTTTCCAGTGACATATTCTCTCCATTGCTAGCGGGTTAAACGCGCTAACCTGTTTTCGATTTTTTCCAGCGCATGGCGGCAGCGTGCCAGGCGCGCTTCATAGGCTTCCACTTCACGATGCAGCGTTTGCTGTTCCACGAGATCGGTCACCCGCGCCAGACGGGCTCTGCGTTCGGCAACCATCTCACGTAGCCGCCGCTCAAAATCCTGATGCTGAATACGTTTACGCTGCCAGCGGGCAATTTTCGGTGGTGCACTGTCCCACTCGCGCAATGACCAGGCGGAGGCTTCACGCGCGATGGCTTCCAGTTGTGCCGCCAGATGTTCCGCCAGCCAGGCCACTTGCGGCAGCTGTTGCTGCTCAACTGCATGACGAAGCGCAGCCAGATTATCGCCCGCCTCGTCGAGACAAGCCTGTAGTGTTGTCGCACGAGTCTGAAAAAGATGCCTGTCGAAACGAGCACTTAGCGTGGCGAACTGTGACACCGGGGCACAACGCTGACGCAGCGTAGCGAGCTGTCCTTCCAGTTTTTCCAGCAGCAGGGCGGTTTTCACGATAAGACCTCAATGAAAATGATAATTGTTATGCTAAAGTAGCCACTCTGTAAGCTGACAACACTCAATATGCAGCGTACTATTTTAATCATTATTGGCTGGCTGGCGGTAGCCCTTGGCACCCTTGGCGTCGTTTTGCCGCTGCTGCCGACGACACCGTTTATTCTGCTGGCGGCCTGGTGCTTTGCCCGTTCGTCACCGAAATTCCATGATTGGTTGCTCTATCGCTCATGGTTTGGCGGCTATCTGCGCCACTGGCAGCGCTATAAAGCGATGCCACCGGGGGCGAAACCACGGGCGATTGCGCTGATTTTGCTGACCTTTGGTCTCTCCCTGTGGTTGGTTAATATGTTCTGGGTTCGCCTACTTTTGCTGGTGATTCTCTGCGCGCTGCTAATTTTCATGTGGCGGATCCCGGTGGTTGATGCAGAACAACAAAAGTCGTGAACCGCATTAATGGTGTTGCAATTGTACGGGCTAGCCAGTAAATTCTGGCGTTTTCGGGCACAGGCGCGCCCGGTTAAAATTTAATCATTCGCAATTTTTAACCCGTTTTGCTCGCCTTGAGTAACACTGTTTTAATTAGGCACAAACCTATGACCGCTACTGCACAGCAGCTTGAATATCTGAAGAACAGCATCCAGAGCATCGAGGATTATCCGAAACCAGGCATTCTTTTCCGCGATTGTCACCAGTTTACTGGAAGACCCGAAAGCCTACGCGCTCAGCATTGAATTGCTGGTTGAGAAGTACAAGATGCCGGTATCACCAAAGTGGTGGGTACCGAAGCACGCGGCTTCTTGTTTGGTGCCCCGGTTGCACTGGCGATGGGCGTAGGCTTTGTCCCGGTACGTAAGCCGCGCAAACTGCCGCGTGAAACGATTGCCGAAAGCTACGAGCTGGAATACGGCACCGATCAGCTGGAAATCCACGTTGATGCAATTAAAGCCGGCGATAAAGTTCTGATAGTCGACGATCTGCTGGCGACCGGTGGCACTATCGAAGCGACCGTGAAGCTGATTCGTCGTCTGGGTGGTGAAGTGCACGATGCGGCATTCATCATCAACCTGTTCGATCTCGGCGGCGAGCAGCGCCTGGAAAAACGGGCATCACCAGCTATAGCCTGGTGAAGTTCCGGGTCACTAAGCATTTCCCGATACATAGCCTCGCCGATCTGGCGGGGCTGTGATAGCATTACCCCTTCCAGAATCCACCTTCCAGCGTTTCAGAGCCAGCCAATGAGTTATCAGGTCTTAGCCCGAAAATGGCGCCCACAAACCTTTGCTGACGTCGTCGGCCAGGAACATGTGCTGACCGCACTGGCGAACGGCTTATCGTCAGGGCGCATTCATCACGCATATCTCTTTTCCGGCACCCGTGGTGTGGGGAAAACGTCTATCGCCCGTTTACTGGCGAAAGGACTCAATTGCGAAACCGGCATCACCGCGACGCCGTGCGGCGTCTGCGATAATTGCCGGGAAATCGAACAGGGCCGCTTTGTCGATCTGATTGAGATCGATGCCGCCTCGCGAACCAAAGTCGAAGATACTCGCGACCTGCTGGATAACGTCCAGTATGCGCCCGCGCGCGGCCGCTTTAAGGTCTATCTGATCGATGAAGTGCACATGCTTTCCCGTCACAGCTTTAATGCCTTGCTGAAGACGCTGGAAGAGCCGCCTGCGCACGTCAAATTCCTGCTGGCAACCACCGATCCGCAGAAAGCTGCCGGTGACGATTTTGTCGCGCTGCCTGCAGTTCCACCTGAAGGCGCTGGACGTCAAACAGATTCGCCGTCAGCTGGAGCACATCCTTGATGAAGAGCATATCAGCCACGAGCCTCGCGCCCTGCAACTGCTGGCCCGCGCGGCGGACGGCAGCCTGCGTGATGCACTGAGTCTGACCGATCAGGCGATTGCCAGCGGGGAAGGCCAGCTCACCACAACATCAGTAAGCGAAATGCTCGGCACGCTTGACGACGATCAGGCGCTGTCGCTGATTGAAGCGCTGGTCGCGGCCAACGGTGAGCGCGTCATGGAACTGGTCAACGATGCCGCGCTGCGCGGCGTTGACGGGGAAGCGCTGTTAGTCGAAATGCAAAGCCTGCTGCACCGGATTGCGATGGTTCAACGGTCCGTGCGGCGTTGGGCAGCGACATGGCGGCGATTGAACAACGCATGCGTAATCTGGCACGGACGGTACCGCCGACCGAGGGTCGCTTTACTATCAAACGTTGTTGATTGGCCGCAAAGAGCTGCCTTACGCACCGGATCGCCGCATGGGCATTGAGATGACCCTGCTCGCGCGCTGGCATTCCACCCGAATGCGCCGCTACCCGGGCCGCAAGCGCCGCCGCAGACCTTTGCGCCGGTCAGCGCCCCGTAAGACGCAACAGCCGCCGATCGATGCCAACTTCTGCTCCCTGTGACGCCGCCACCGTCGGCTTCGCTGCCTGATGCGACCAATCAGGTGTTGGCCGCACGTCGCCAGCTACAGCAGGGCAGCCAGGGAGCAACCCAACCAAAAAAGAGTGAACCGGCAGCCGCTTCCCGCGCGCGGCCGGTGAATAACGCTGCGCTGGAAAGACTGGCATCGGTATCCAGCGCGTTCAGGCGCGCCCGGCTTCATCGGCGCAAACTCAGCCTGCGGCGAAGAAAGAAGCCTATCGCTGGAAGCGACGACGCCTGCCGCAGAGGTGAAAAAGAGGAAGTCGCGACGCCGAAGGCGCTAAAGAAAGCGCTGGAGCACGAAAAGACGCCTGAACTGGCGCAGAAGCTGATGGCAGAGGCCATTGAGCGCGACGAATGGGCGGCGCAGGTCAGCCAGATGGCGCTGCCGAAGCTGGTTGGCAGGTCGCGCTGAACGCGTGGAAAGAACAAGATGGTCAGACGGTGTGTCTGCATCTGCGTCCGACGCAGCGGCATCTGAATTCGCCCGGTGCGCTACAGAAGCTGGCCGAAGCGATGAGCACTTTATACGGTGCACCTGTTGAATTGACCATCGTGGAAGATGCGATAATCCGGCGGTGCGTACGCGGCTGGAGTGGCGACAGGCCATTTACGAAGAGAAGCTTGCGCAGGCGCGCGAGTCAATTATCGCGGATAATAACATTCAGACTCTGCGTCGATTCTTCGATGCGGATTTGGATGAAGAGAGTATTCGCCCCATTTGATTGTGAGCCTGCTGACCATCCATCCTTTAACGTGACTTATTGAGAGAGAAGCCTATGTTTGGTGGTAAAGGCGGTCTGGGTAACCTGATGAAACAGGCCCAGCAGATGCAAGACAAAATGCAGAAAATGCAGGAAGAAATCGCTCAGCTGGAAGTGACCGGCGAGTCTGGCGCAGGTCTGGTCAAAGTGACCATCAACGGCGCGCATAACTGCCGTCGCGTTGAAATCGACCCAAGCCTGTTGGAAGACGACAAAGACATGCTGGAAGATCTGGTGGCTGCGGCCTTCAACGATGCAGCACGTCGTATCGACGAAACGCAGAAAGAGAAAATGGCTTCCGTTTCCTCCGGTATGCAGCTGCCGCCAGGCTTTAAGATGCCATTCTGATGCAAACCAGTCCGCTGTTAACTCAGCTGATGAAGCACTGCGCTGTCTGCCGGGCGTTGGCCCGAAGTCAGCGCAGCGCATGGCGTTTACCCTGCTCAGCGTGACCGCAGCGGCGGGATGCGTCTGGCGCAGGCATTAACGCGCGCGATGTCGGAAGTCGCCACTGCGCCGATTGCCGCACCTTCACCGAGCAGGAGGTGTACATCTGCTCGAACCCGCGTCGCCAGGAGAATGGTCAGATTTGCGTGGTGGAGAGTCCTGCGGACATCTACGCCATTGAGCAAACCTGGAATCTCTCCGGCCGCTACTTCGTGCTGATGGGCCACCTCTCGCCGCTGGACGGCATCGGCCCGGACGATATCGGACTTGACCGACTTGAGCAGCGTCTGGAAACGGAGCAGCTCACCGAGGTTATCCTCGCCACCAATCCGACGGTGGAAGGGGAGGCGACCGCCAACTATATCGCCGAACTGTGCGCACAGGCAGCAGATGAAGCCAGCCGTATCGCCCACGGCGTGCCGGTTGGCGGCGAGCTGGACAATGTCGATGGCACCACGCTGTCGCACTCCCTGGCCGGGCGCCATAAGATTCGCTTTCTGGATCAATCGAGAGCAGGATTTTCTGCTCTCGCTTGAAATTTCTCTCCCCTCCATCCCCATTTTTCCTGTCATCGCTTTTTTTTACCTTGTAATCAGCATTGAGGTATTTTGGCAACTAAAGGACAAGAAACCCGTGGCTTTCAGTCAGAAGTAAAACAACTTCTGCATCGACGATCCATTTTCTGTATTCCAATAATAAATCTTCCTGCGTGAGCTTATCTCTAACGCATCGGATGCGGCGGACAAACTGCGTTTTGCGCGCTGTCGACTGCATTCTGTATGAAGGTGACGGCGAACTGCGCGTCCGCGTCTCCTTCGATAAAGATAAGCGTACGTTGACCATTGCCGATAATGGCATTGGTATGAACCGCGACGAGGTTATCGATCACCTCGGGACTATCGCCAAGTCCGGCACCAAAGCGTTCCTCGGGTCCCAGGGCTCCGATCAGGCTAAAGACAGCCAGCTTATCGGCCAGCTTGGTGTGGGCTTTACTCGGCGTTTATCGTGGCGGATAAAGTCACCGTGCGCACCCGTGCGGCGGGCGACAAGCCGGAAAACGGCGTGTTCTGGGAATCGAAGGCGAAGGCGAGGGCACCGTTGCCGATATCACCAAAGCCGATCGTGGTACTGAAATGACCCTGCACCTGCGCGAAGGCGAGGACGATTTCCTCGACGACTGGCGCGTGCGTTCCGTTATCAGCAAATATTCCGACCATATCGCGCTGCCGGTAGAGATTGAAAAACGGGAGAAAAAGACGGTGAAACCGTTGTCTCGGGGAGAAAATCAACAAGGCGCAGGCGCTGTGGACGCGTAATAAAGCTGAGCTTAACGACGACGAATACAAAGAGTTCTACAAGCACATCGCCCATGACTTTACTGACCCGCTGACCTGGAGCCACAACCGTGTGGAAGGTAAGCAGGAGTACACCGCCTGCCGTACATTCCATCGCAGGCGCCGTGGACATGTGGAACCGCTATTACAAGCACGGCCTGAAGCTGTACGTGCAGCGCGTGTTCATCATGGACGATGCCGAGCAGTTCATGCCGAACTACCTGCGTTTCGTTCGCGGCCTGATAGATTCCAACGATCTGCCGCTGAACGTTTCGCGTGAAATTCTGCAGGACAGTACGGTTACTCGTAACCTGCGTAATGCGCTGACCAAGCGTGTACTGCAGATGCTGGACAAACTGGCCAAAGACGATGCAGAGAAATATCTGACCTTCTGGAAACAGTTCGGTCTGGTTCTGAAAGAAGGCCCGGCAGAAGACAACGGCAACCAGGAAGCAATTGCTAAATTGCTGCGCTTCGCGTCGACGCATACCGACTCTTCTGAACAGACCGTGTCGCTGGCCGACTACGTTTCGCGCATGAAAGAAGGGCAGGAGAAGATTTACTGACATCACCGCCGACAGCTATGCCGCGGCGAAGAGCAGCCCGCATCTGGAGCTGCTGCGTAAGAAAGGCATCGAAGTGCTGCTGCTTTCTGACCGCATTGATGAGTGGATGATGAACTACCTGACCGAGTTCGACGGCAAGGTGTTCCAGTCCGTAGCCAAAGCCGATGAATCTATCGACAAGCTGGCGGACGACGTTGACGAAAGCGCGAAAGAAGCGGGAAAGCGCTGACGCCGTTCGTTGAGCGCGTGAAAATGCTGCTGGGCGATCGCGTGAAAGAGGTGCGTTTGACTCACCGTCTGACCGACACCCCGGCTATCGTGACCACCGATGCGGACGACATGATCCCAGATGGCAAAACTGTTTGCCGCTGCGGGCCAGGCCGGCCGGAAGTGAAGTACATCTTTGAACTGAACCCGGATCACGTGCTGGTGAAACGCACCGCCGATACTCAGGACGAAGGGCAGTTTAAGAGTGGGTTGAGCTGCTGCTCGATCAGGCACTGTTCGCCGAGCGCGGTACGCTGGAAGATCCTAACCAGTTTATTCGCCGCATGAACCAGCTGCTGGTGTCCTGATAAGACAGGCCCTCACCCTAACCCTCTCCCATCGGGAGAGGGGACCGATTGTGCAAATGGTCATAATGGGTACCAGCCCTCTCCCACCGGGGGAGGGCACCAAACCGCACGTTGGGTAAAATATCGTACCATTAACCGTTTCAGCCAACCCTCCTTCCTTGAGCCATCGCCGTTCTGATGGTATCTTTTAGCGCTTTTTAAAAATATTGGATAACCTTTGAGGGCATTTTGGCAACGCGTAATCATCTTGCTTGGCGCTCCGGGCGCGGGGAAAGGAACTCAGGCACAGTTCATCATGGAGAAATATGGCATTCCGCAAATTTCCACCGGTGACATGCTGCGTGCCGCGGTGAAATCTGGCAGCGAGCTGGGCAAACAAGCTGAAGACATCATGGATGCGGGCAAACTGGTTACTGATGAACTGGTTATCGCGCTGGTGAAAGAGCGTATCTCCCAGGAAGACTGCCGTAACGGTTTCCTGCTGGACGGCTTCCCGCGTACTATTCCGCAGGCTGACGCTATGAAGTAAGCGGGTATCAACGTTGACTACGTTCTGGAATTCGACGTTCCTGATGAACTGATCGTTGACCGTATCATTGGTCGTCGCGTTCACGCGGCATCTGGCCGTGTTTACCACATCAAATTCAACCCGCCTAAGGTTGAAGGCAAAGATGATGTGACCGGCGAAGAGCTGAGCACCCGTAAAGACGATCAGGAAGAAACCGTGCGTAAACGTCTGGTTGAATACCATCAGATGACTGCTCCGCTTATCGGTTACTACTCCAAAGAAGCGCAGGCGGGTAACACCAAGTACGCGAAAGTTGACGGCACCAAAGCCGGTAGCCGACGTACGCGCTGAACTGGCAAAAACTCGCGGCTCAAACGTTTCACGCCATCTCGTACGTTGCGTGCTGGATGGCGGTGTAAACGTTTTATCAGGCGTACCGATTATCCGATGAGGCCTGATAAAATGCAGCACCAATCAGGCACATTCTCGCCTTACCTCTCACAGCAATTAGTTTTTCTTCTTCGCTTTTCCGCTACAATTATCAACAATTTGAATCGATAAGAGGCGGTAATGCATCATAAGAAACCCGGTATTCTGCTGGTTAACCTCGGCACCCCTGACGCGCCGACGCCGGGCGCAATTAAACGTTACCTGCTGCAATTTAGCGACCGACGCGTTGTCGATACCCCGCGACTGCTCTGGTGGCCGTTACTGCGCGGCGTGATCCTGCCCATCCGCGCCCCGCGCGTGGCGAAACTGTATCAATCCGTATGGATGGAAGAGGGTTCGCCGCTGATGGTTTACAGCCGCCGACAGCAGCGCGCGCTGGCGGCACGTCTGCCTGATGTACCGGTGGTGCTAGGCATGAGCTATGGCACGCCGTCGCTGCAAAGTGCAGTGGATGAACTCCTGGCAGAGCATGTAGATCATATTGTGGTGCTGCCGCTTTATCCGCAATTCTCCTGTTCTACGGTCGGTGCGGTATGGGATGAACTGGCACGCATTCTGGCGCGCAAACGTAGCATTCCGGGGATATCGTTTATACGTGATTACGCCGATAACCACGATTACATTAATGCACTGGCGAACAGCGTACGCGCTTCTTTTGCCAAACATGGCGAACCGGATCTGCTACTGCTCTCTTATCATGGCATTCCCCAGCGTTATGCAGATGAAGGCGATGATTACCCGCAACGTTGCCGCACAACGACTCGTGAACTGGCTTCCGCATTGGGGATGGCACCGGAAAAAGTGATGATGACCTTTCAGTCGCGCTTTGGTCGGGAACCCTGGCTGATGCCTTATACCGACGAAACGCTGAAAATGCTCGGAGAAAAAGGCGTAGGTCATATTCAGGTGATGTGCCCGGGCTTTGCTGCGGATTGTCTGGAGACGCTGGAAGAGATTGCCGAGCAAAACCGTGAGGTCTTCCTCGGTGCCGGCGGGAAAAAATATGAATATATTCCGGCGCTTAATGCCACGCCGGAACATATCGAAATGATGGCTAATCTTGTTGCCGCGTATCGCTAAAGCTGAGCGGTAAAGAACTGAGCGCCGTCGCGAAGAGCCTCGTCGGCGGTTTTCATCATCCGTGAATAATGCAAAAAGGCGTGCAGCGTGCCTGGGTAGAGTTTGAACTCACAGGGCTGCTGATGCGCCGCTAACGTCTGGTAAAGCAGACGGCTGTCATCCAGCAGCGGATCGAACTCCGCCCCGGCAATAAAACAGGGCGGAACTTCGCGAGTGAGATCATTATTAAACAGACAGTAATACGGCGACTCGCGGTCCGCGTCGTTGCTTAAATATGCCTCTTCGTACATCTGCAAATCCTGTTGCGTTAAGCCATCCCAGACACCGCCCAACAGACGACGAGTCACGGAATCCCGTAATCCGTAAAGCCCATACCACAGCAAAACGCCCGCAACTTTACCGCAATCGATCTGTTTATCACGCAACCACAACGCACTGGCGAGCGCCAGCATGGCACCTGCGGAATCACCGGCAAAGCCAATGCGGGACATATTGATTTGATAATCCTCCGCCTGCTGGTGGAAATAACAACAAGCAGCCACAATTTCCTCTATCGCTTGCGGAAAACGCGCTTCAGGTGAAAGGGTGTAATCAATACCAATCACCGTACATTGGCTGTAGCTTGCCAGCAGGCGCATGATGCGATCGTGGGTATCGAGATTGCCGAGAATAAAACCGCCTCCATGCAAATAAAATAGCGTCGCTGGGCTATCTGGCTGCGGACAAAAGAGACGTGTTTCCACCTGCCCATATTTTGTTGGAACCATGTAAGCTCTGGTTGCCATTTCTGGAGCGCCCGCATTCCAGAATCGGCGCTCAAGCGTGTAATACTGTCGTTGCTCAGCAATCGTTCCCGTTGCGGGCCAGGGCGGTAAATCCGGCTGAAGAGTATTCACAACGGTCTTCATTTCAGCAGAAATAAGGTCCAGAACAGGTAGTTTGTTTTCCGGCTTCATACAAAAACTCCTTTCAAATTACGTCATTGTAAGGAACCACTGCCATGAAAATGCGATCCCGCCTGCTGATATTGAAACTGGCTGCGTCTCGCGCGCTCCCGTCAGATTGTGTTAACATTCGCCGCTCAGTTAACCACCCGTAAAAACAACCATGAAATTTCCCGGTAAACGTAAATCCAAACATTACTTCCCCGTAAACGCACGCGATCCGCTGCTTCAGCAATTCCAGCCAGAAAACGAAACCAGCGCTGCCTGGGTAGTGGGTATCGATCAAACGCTGGTCGATATTGAAGCGAAAGTGGATGATGAATTTATTGAGCGTTATGGATTAAGCGCCGGGCATTCACTGGTGATTGAGGATGATGTAGCCGAAGCGCTTTATCAGGAACTAAAACAGAAAAACCTGATTACCCATCAGTTTGCGGGTGGCACCATTGGTAACACCATGCACAACTACTCGGTGCTCGCGGACGACCGTTCGGTGCTGCTGGGCGTCATGTGCAGCAATATTGAAATTGGCAGTTATGCCTATCGTTACCTGTGTAACACTTCCAGCCGTACCGATCTTAACTATCTACAAGGCGTGGATGGCCCGATTGGTCGTTGCTTTACGCTGATTGGCGAGTCCGGGGAACGTACCTTTGCTATCAGTCCAGGCCACATGAACCAGCTGCGGGCTGAAAGCATTCCGGAAGATGTGATTGCCGGAGCCTCGGCACTGGTTCTCACCTCATATCTGGTGCGTTGCAAGCCGGGTGAACCCATGCCGGAAGCAACCATGAAAGCCATTGAGTACGCGAAGAAATATAACGTACCGGTGGTGCTGACGCTGGGCACCAAGTTTGTCATTGCCGAGAATCCGCAGTGGTGGCAGCAATTCCTCAAAGATCACGTCTCTATCCTTGCGATGAACGAAGATGAAGCCGAAGCGTTGACCGGAGAAAGCGATCCGTTGTTGGCATCTGACAAGGCGCTGGACTGGGTAGATCTGGTGCTGTGCACCGCCGGGCCAATCGGCTTGTATATGGCGGGCTTTACCGAAGACGAAGCGAAACGTAAAACCCAGCATCCGCTGCTGCCGGGCGCTATAGCGGAATTCAACCAGTATGAGTTTAGCCGCGCCATGCGCCACAAGGATTGCCAGAATCCGCTGCGTGTATATTCGCACATTGCGCCGTACATGGGCGGGCCGGAAAAAATCATGAACACTAATGGAGCGGGGGATGGCGCATTGGCAGCGTTGCTGCATGACATTACCGCCAACAGCTACCATCGTAGCAACGTACCAAACTCCAGCAAACATAAATTCACCTGGTTAACTTATTCATCGTTAGCGCAGGTGTGTAAATATGCTAACCGTGTGAGCTATCAGGTACTGAACCAGCATTCACCTCGTTTAACGCGCGGCTTGCCGGAGCGTGAAGACAGCCTGGAAGAGTCTTACTGGGATCGTTAAGTTATCGTCGGTTCGTAGGCCAGATAAGGCGTTCACGCCGCATCTGGCATTTGGCTCTCGATGCCTGATGCGACGCTGGCGCGTCTTATCATGCCTACATATTTTTCATATTTTACATCCGGCAACCACCGTTTACCCCGTCACCACCTCACCCGCCGGTGGCGTTTCCAGCAGTTCCAGCATGGTACGGGCGATTTCACGCTCGCCCATCACTACCTGATTCGCACCACGTTCGGTGATATACGCCACTTCATCGTCATAATGGGCGCGGGCAATAATCTCAATATCCGGATTTTTCGCGCGGGCAGATGCCACAATCTCACCCGCTTCATAACCGTTGGGAATCGTCAGGATCAGCCATTTTGCACATTCCAGATGCGCCAGTTGCATAATTTCTTCGTTCGCCGCATTGCCCAATACTGCGCGGACCCCGCGCTCTCGCAGCTCATCAACACGGGTTCGTGACGTCTCAATCACCACCAGCGGAATATCAGAGGCGAGCAATTTCTCCCCCAGCAGGCTGCCTACACGACCGTAACCCACCAGTAGCGCATGGTTGCAAATATCCACTGGGATCTGCTTCTCTTCTTCAATCGCCTCTTCAAGCGTTTGCTCTTCCAGCGTTTCGGTCTTCTCGAGATATTTCTCAAGCACTGTGAACAGCACCGGATTCAGCATAATGGAGAGGATTGCACCTGCCAGCACCAGGTTTTGCCCGGCCTGTGGGAGCAAATCCAGCGCCATACCCAGCCCAGCAGATAAAGGCGAATTCACCAATCTGCGCGAGGCTGGTGGCGATGGTCAACGCGGTGCGCTGCGAGTGGCCAAACAGACGCACCACCCGAATGCCGCCAAAGACTTACCGAAGATAATGATGGCCAGCGTCGCCAGTACTGCCAGCGGCTGTTCAATCAGGACCAGCGGGTCAAACAGCATGCCGACGGAGACAAAGAACAGCACCGCAAATGCATCACGCAGCGGCAGCGTGTCGTGAGCGGCGCGATGGCTGAGTTCGACTCGTTTAGCACCATCCCGGCGAAGAAGGCACCCTACAGCGCGAAGGAGACGTCGAAAAGCTCAACGGCACCAAAGGCGATGCCCAGCGCCAGCGCCGGCGCCAATGGTAAACAGTTCGCGAGCCCCGGTCGCGGCGCTGCGTCCAAGGAATCCACGGCACCAGTCGACGGCCGACCAGCATCATGATGGCGATAAACGCCACAACTTTACCAATCGTAATGGCCATATCCATTGCCAGCGAGGCAAGGCCCAGCGTTTCTCTTCCATCATTCCGGCAACGGCTGGCAGCAGAACCAGCGTCAGCACCATCACCAGATCTTCGACAATAAGCCAGCCGATGGCGATTTGCCCGCTGGCTATCAATAAGCTGACGTTCTTCCAGGGCACGCAGCAGCACCACGGTACTGGCGGTAGAAAGACATAAACCAAAGACGATACCGGTCATTATTGACCAGCCTAAGAAGGTGGAGAGCAGCATCCCGAGAAGGGTGGCGACGGCGATTTGGGCTATCGCTCCGGGGATAGCTATCGACTTTACCGCCATCAGATCCTTGAGCGAGAAATGGGAGACCCACGCCAAACGTTCGCGGATCAACGCCCATTTCTGCCAGTTCCGGCGCAAGCTTAGTGTCAGCGACAGATCCTGGAGTGAATGGTCCGGCCAGCACGCCCGCTAATAAATAACCCACCAGTGGTGAAATTCTTAACTTATTGGCAATCATGCCAAGGAAAAAAGCGAGCACAAGGCCACCAACAATGGTGGTGATAAGCTAGTAGCGTGATGCATTCCGTCTCCTTTCGTCGTGATGCGTGGTTTCCATTTTTGGTGCAGAGTGTCAAAACAACCTGAAAACCAAAAAGCCTGGTAATAGTTTATGACAATTTCCATCATTATGTTTGTGAATAATTCTTCAAATTTGACTAAAAAATTGAATTTTTAGAGGTAAATGGCACAAAAGTGAAAAATAGATTATTTTAAGGGAGGCTAGGTAGGGGGCGAGATTACAGGGAGATGGCGGCAGCCAAAATGATACTTTGGCTGCCTATAACTTAGTGTTTCTGGCGGTTATCAGGTAGGAATATGGTCAACGTCCCTATAAGTGATCCAGAAAGCACATACTTTTATAAACCAATTCAATACTGGTGTGGTCGGCAATCCACCCCAACACCGCAGCACCTAAGCCACCCATGCCAAAGGCGAAACCGAAGAATAGTCCGGAAACCAAGCCGATACGGCCGGGTAATAGCTCCTGCGCGTACACCAGGATGGCCGAAAACGCTGAAGCGAGAATAAATCCAATAAAGATAGCCAATTTTAAAATACCGGTCCACCACAGGGTTGCATACGGTAAAAGGAGGGTAAACGGTGCAACGCCGGGGTCAGGCCCAAATTACATCCTTTACGACCAATTTTATCCCCGACAGGGCCGCCAATCACCGTGCCTGCGGCCACCGCGAACAGGAAGGCAAATAAATGAATCTGCGCATTCTGTACGGATAATCCGAATTTTTGCATCAGATAAAGGTGTAATAGCTGCTGATGCTCGCCATATAGAAATATTTCGAGAAAATGAGGATTAACAGAATGCTGACCGCCAGTACAACTTTATTGCGCGGCAGTGGATTGATAATCGTCGCTTTGGGTTTTCCTTTATTCATTCGGTGCTGTGCCGAGTACCAACGGCTGATTTGCGCCAACACCACGATCGCCAGCAGTGCCGCAAGCACAAACCAGGCAACGTTGCCTTTGCCATAAGGCGCGATAATCACCGCCGCCAGCAAGGGTCCCAGGGAACTGCCAAAGTTGCCGCCGACCTGAAAGATAGATTGCGCCAGGCCATGCCGCCCGCCGGAAGCCATACGGGCCACGCGAGAAGATTCCGGATGAAAGACCGATGAACCGGTACCGACCAGCGCCGCCGCCAGCAGAACTGCGCCAAAACTGCCCGCCAGCGCAAGCAGCACCAGACCGCTTAAGGTAAAGCACATGCCAATTGGCAACGACCATGGCATCGGATATTTATCGGTCCAGTAGCCGACCACTGGTTGCAGTAGCGAAGAGGCGAGCTGGAAGGTGAGGGTTATCATGCCAATCTGCATAAATGTCAGAGAAAATTCTGACTGAAGCAGCGGATAAATCGCCAGAATCAGCGATTGGATCATGTCGTTCAGCAGATGTGAGAGGCTGATAGCACCTAAAATACCAAACGATGTTCGGGCCTTGGTCGTTGACGCAGCCGCGCCCGCCACAGGCTGGGGTTGTTCACTCATTGCCATAGGAAAGTCACTTTTTCAGGGTTGCGATGTAAAGAATGATCTTATTTGTGATTATTACCAGACTAACATACCTGTATGCGTCGTCTGAAGGAAGTCTCAACGCCGAATACAGAATTTCTAATCTGGATGCAGATTTATCTTCACCGGACGCAGACTTGTCTATGATGTCGCGTCATACTATTTTTCAACACGTTGAAATCAGGTCAGGGAGAGAAGTATGAAATTATTGCAGCGGGGCGTGGCGTTAGCGCTGTTAACCACATTTACACTGGCGAGTGAAACTGCTCTGGCGTATGAGCAGGATAAAACCTACAAAATTACAGTTCTGCATACCAATGATCATCATGGGCATTTTTGGCGCAATGAATATGGCGAATATGGTCTGGCGGCGCAAAAAACGCTGGTGGATGGTATCCGCAAAGAGGTTGCGGCTGAAGGCGGTAGCGTGCTGCTACTTTCCGGTGGCGACATTAACACTGGCGTGCCCGAGTCTGACTTACAGGATGCCGAACCTGATTTTCGCGGTATGAATCTGGTGGGCTATGACGCGATGGCGATCGGTAATCATGAATTTGATAATCCGCTCACCGTATTACGCCAGCAGGAAAAGTGGGCCAAGTTCCCGTTGCTTTCCGCGAATATCTACCAGAAAAGTACTGGCGAGCGCCTGTTTAAACCGTGGGCGCTGTTTAAGCGTCAGGATCTGAAAATTGCCGTTATTGGGCTGACAACCGATGACACAGCAAAAATTGGTAACCCGGAATACTTCACTGATATCGAATTTCGTAAGCCCGCCGATGAAGCGAAGCTGGTGATTCAGGAGCTGCAACAGACAGAAAAGCCAGACATTATTATCGCGGCGACCCATATGGGGCATTACGATAATGGTGAGCACGGCTCTAACGCACCGGGCGATGTGGAGATGGCACGCGCGCTGCCTGCCGGATCGCTGGCGATGATCGTCGGTGGTCACTCGCAAGATCCGGTCTGCATGGCGGCAGAAAACAAAAAACAGGTCGATTACGTGCCGGGTACGCCATGCAAACCAGATCAACAAAACGGCATCTGGATTGTGCAGGCGCATGAGTGGGGCAAATACGTGGGACGGGCTGATTTTGAGTTTCGTAATGGCGAAATGAAAATGGTTAACTACCAGCTGATTCCGGTGAACCTGAAGAAGAAAGTGACCTGGGAAGACGGGAAAAGCGAGCGCGTGCTTTACACTCCTGAAATCGCTGAAAACCAGCAAATGATCTCGCTGTTATCACCGTTCCAGAACAAAGGCAAAGCGCAGCTGGAAGTGAAAATAGGCGAAACCAATGGTCGTCTGGAAGGCGATCGTGACAAAGTGCGTTTTGTACAGACCAATATGGGGCGGTTGATTCTGGCAGCCCAAATGGATCGCACTGGTGCCGACTTTGCGGTGATGAGCGGAGGCGGAATTCGTGATTCTATCGAAGCAGGCGATATCAGCTATAAAAACGTGCTGAAAGTGCAGCCATTCGGCAATGTGGTGGTGTATGCCGACATGACCGGTAAAGAGGTGATTGATTACCTGACCGCCGTCGCGCAGATGAAGCCAGATTCAGGTGCCTACCCGCAATTTGCCAACGTTAGCTTTGTGGCGAAAGACGGCAAACTGAACGACCTTAAAATCAAAGGCGAACCGGTCGATCCGGCGAAAACTTACCGTATGGCGACATTAAACTTCAATGCCACCGGCGGTGATGGATATCCGCGCCTTGATAACAAACCGGGCTATGTGAATACCGGCTTTATTGATGCCGAAGTGCTGAAAGCGTATATCCAGAAAAGCTCGCCGCTGGATGTGAGTGTTTATGAACCGAAAGGTGAGGTGAGCTGGCAGTAATCCGAAAGTGCCGGATGTTTGCATCCGGCACAATGCTTAATCGCGGCGGGCGATATCAGCAAATTTGGCATCGAGGATCTTTGCCAGATCGCCTGCCGCCAGTTCGATATCCAGTCCGCGCTTGCCGCCGGAAACATAAATAGTGGCAAATTCTTGTGCGGGGGCGTCGATAATCGTTGGCAGACGTTTTTTCTGCCCCAGTGGGCTAATCCCCCCAACCAGGTATCCCGTCGAACGCTGCGCGACCATCGGATCGGCCATCTCAACTTTCTTGGCACCCAGCGCTTTTGCTACTTTTTTAAGATCCAGTTGACCTGCGACCGGCGTAACGGCCACGGCAAGGTGTTTCATATCACCGTTCACTGCCACCAGCAGCGTTTTGTAGACCTGATCCGGATTCAAACCTAATTTTTTGACGACTTCATCGCCAAAATTGGTTTCAGCCGGATCGTGCTCGTAGGTATGGATTTGAAACGAAATCTTGTTTTTTTCGAGTAATTTAACTGCGGGTGTCATGGTAATTTTCCTGCCTTAAACAAAAAAACGAAGCAAGCATACGCCTGATGGCGGTCCAAAAAAAAGAGTCATCTTGCCTAAGAGTATTGGCAGGATGGTGAGATTGAGCGACAATCGAGTTACACCGTCGCTTAAAGTGACGGCATAATAATAAAAAAATGAAATTCCTCTTTGACGGGCCAATAGCGATATTGGCCATTTTTTTAGCGCAACATTTGCGGCAAATTCCCTTCTCCATACAGGTGTAGTGCACCGACCGCGACCACATATCGCCCCGGCGGCATGGCGCGTAATTTATCCCGCCAGGCGAGATTTCGCTGATGCATCAGCACATCGTACAGCGACTGACTGAACGTATTGGGCAGCGTTATATCATTATTTTGCGGCGGTGCATTCAGCCACCAGCTCATCATTTGTTGCAGCAACCGTGCGTTGGTATGCCAGTGGGTCAGCGTATCGTCCAGCAGCGCCAGTCCTTTGTCAGGGAGCTGGAGCAACATGGCAATCTGGTTTTCAGCCCCTTCCAGTTCAATCACGGGTTTATGTTGTTGCTTCGCCGCCTGCAATAGCTGGTAATCGATACCGTATTCTGCCCGCAGCCCCAGTTTTTGTGCCTGCGTCGCCTGAAGAACCATCGCGATTTGCCACAGCGGTTGGGTAGAAAAGAGTGAGGGAGAAATGCCCATCTCCTGGCTAATGTGCTGCAGGTTTTGGAGTTGCTCCTCGCTAATGCGCTCTTCCAGCGCCTCGCAGGCAGGCAAATTAGCAAAAGGCGTATCGCTGGTGGAAACATCCGCCTCGACGATCAGCGCATCGGCGTTTTTGAGCTTTTTGAGCAAACGGGTGGGCAGGGGAGCCATATCGTGGCTACCCATATGAATACTGCCAATCAGATGAAAATGGCGATTGCCGGGGAGGGTGATATCGATGGCAGGCCAGGTGTAATGATTACCGCGCAGCGCGGCCCAAAGCGTTTTTACCCGGTACAACAGATCCATACGACCTCCCTTTGTGAAATATCATGCTAGCGCGCGGTGAGGGATGGCGCAAATGGAGTTGGAGACTTGTTTAATGTGTTTGTATGATTCAGTATGTTCTTGCATCGCTATTCACAAGGAAGCAACAGTTAAAAACCATGAAACAGGCAACAAGAAAACCGACGACACCCGGAGATATTCTTCTCTATGAATATCTGGAACCGCTCGATTTGAAAATCAATGAGTTAGCAGAGTTGCTGCATGTTCATCGTAATAGCGTCAGTGCACTGATCAATAACAATCGTAAACTCACTACTGAGATGGCATTTCGTCTGGCGAAAGTTTTTGATACCACAGTCGATTTTTGGCTAAACCTCCAGGCGGCGGTTGATCTTTGGGAAGTTGAAAACAACATGCGCACCCAGGAAGAATTGGGACGGATTGAAACAGTGGCTGAATATTTGGCACGCCGTGAAGAGCGTGCAAAAAAGGTCGCGTAAGGCCAAAACATCGCTTCATCTCGTAGGCCGGATAAGGCGTTCACGCCGCATCCGGCATCCGAGCACCATTGCCTGATGCGACGCTTACCCGTCTTATCAGGCCTACAAACTTGTGCCTGAACCGTAGGCCGGATAAGGCGTTTACGCCGCATCCGGCATCCGAGCACCATTGCCTGATGCGACGCTTACGCGTCTTATCAGGCCTACAAACCTGTGCCTGAACCGTAGGCCGGATAAGGCGTTTACGCCGCATCCGGCAGTCATGCGTCGATGCCAAATGCGCCACCCTAAAGCAGCGCATCCGCAATGATGTACTTATTCCTTCGGTTTAAAGCGCAGCAGGCGGTTGGCGTTGCTGACCACGGTAATGGAGGAGAGCGCCATCGCGGCTCCGGCAACCACTGGATTGAGCAATGTGCCGGTCAGCGGCCACAGGATCCCAGGCGATCCGGTTGCCCGCGTTGTACACAAAGGCGCCCACAGGTTTTTGCTTCATGTTGCGCAGCGTGGCGCGGGAGATAGCCAGCGCATCGGCAACACCCACCAGGCTATGACGCATCAAGGTAATAGCCGCGGTTTCAATCGCCACATCGCTGCCGCCGCCCATGGCGATACCCACTTCAGCCTGTGCCAGAGCAGGAGCATCGTTGATGCCATCGCCGATCATTGCGCTTGGCCCTGCGCCTGCAGATCTTTAATCGCCTGCGCTTTGCCGTCCGGCAAGACGCCAGCAATTACTTCATCAATTCCGGCCTCTTTGGCAATGGCGTTGGCGGTGATAGGGTTATCGCCGGTCAGCATCACCAGGCGATAACCTTCCCGGTGCAAACGTTGCAGTGCGGTAACGCTGTCGCTGCGCAGCGGGTCGCGAATGGCGAACAGCGCGGCGACATAGCCGTCAACGGCTAACAGCACCGGGGTAGCGCCTTGAGCTGCCTGTTGCGTCATCTCATCATCGAGTTTCACGGGTGACGACCTGCTGTTCATGCATTAATTTGCCTGATTCACCAGCAGCAGCTGGTGTCCGTCGACTTCGCCGGCTCACCCCAAGCCACGCAGGGTACGGAAGGCATTGACCTGCGGTAACGACTTTCTCGGCGGCTTTTTCTAAAATAGCGCGTGCCAGCGGATGGTTTGAACCCTGCTCCAGCGCAGCGGCCAGACGTAGCGCGGTGGCTTCGGCTAATGGTAAGCGTTACCACCGCCACCACCTGCGGCTTGCCTTCGGTCAGGGTGCCGGTTTTATCAAATACTCAGCGTGGTCAGCTCGCTGGCACGCTGTAATGCATCGGCATCCCGTACCAGTACGCCATATTCAGCGGCGCGGCCAACGCCGGAGATTATCAGCATCGGTATCTCCAGCCCGAGCGCACAAGGACAGGCGATAATCAGCACCGTGGTGGCAATCACCAGGGTGTACACGATCTGCGGCGCAGGGCCGAAATACCAGATAGCGGCGCTGAAAATGGCGATAGCGACCACCACCCGCACCGTTCCGCCGAGATTTTGTCGGCCAGTTGGCCGATTTCCGGCTTGCTGCTCTGCGCCTGACGCACCATCTTAATGATGCGTGATAAGGTGGTGTGGCTGCCGACCGCGCTGGCGCGGAACAGCACGGAGCCGTCCTGCACCACGGTACCGGCATGAATGCTATCGCCGTCGCCTTTTTGCTGCGGAATAGGCTCGCCGGTCAGCATCGCTTCATCAAACCAGGCTTCACCCTGGCTAATTTCGCCGTCCACCGGCACGCGATCGCCGGTGGCGAGACGCAGGGTCATACCCGGCTGCACGTCGGCCAGCGGCACGGTTTTTTCGCCGTCATCGGTGACCACGCGCGCGGTCGGCGGCGTGAGGTCGAGTAATTTTTCCAGCGCCCGGGACGAACGCTGACGCGCCCGCGCTTCCAGCATATGGCCGAGATTTATCAGGCCGATAATCATGGCGCTGGCTTCGTAATGGAGGTGGCGGGCTTCCATCGGGAACCACTGCGGCCACAGGTTAACGCTCATCGAATAGAGCCATGCCGCTCCGGAACCCAGGGCGACCAGCGTGTCCATGGTGGCGGTACGGTTCTTCAGGCTTTTCCAGGCGCTGCTATAGAAGTGCCCACCGGCAAAGACCATCACCGCGAGGGTGGCAAGGCCAATCACCAGCCACAGGGAACGGTTATCATCGGAGACCATCATGTTGTCGCCGATCATCCCCCAGACCATCACCGGAATACCGACCAGCAGGGCGACTATCGCCTGCCAGCGAAAACGTTTCATGGTAGCCAGCGCGGTTTCCTGCTGGCGTTCGCGGCGCTTGAGATCGTCCTCAATCGCTTCTGCGCCGTAGCCTGCTTTCTCTACGGCCTGCACTAAATCACCGGCGGAAGCGTTGCCCATCACTAAGGCTGTGCGCTCCGCCAGGTTTACCCGTGCCTGTACGACGCCTGGGACAGCCTGCAAAGCCTTCTGTACCCGGGAAACGCAGCTGGCGCAGCTCATACCGGTCTTCATCAATTGTTTGGCTGTCATCCAGATCCTGTGCTGCCGGAAGCTCAGGGGTGGCCGCTGTCAGTGCTTCCGACGGGGATGATGACTCTGCCAGCGGTTTAGCCTTTGGGTGGCTTAACTCCGCACCGTATCCAGCTTGTTTAATGGTGTCGATAAGCGCCTCGGCGCTGGCGCTGCCGGTGATGTGCGCAGCTTCGATAGTGACGTCTGCCTGCTCAACGTCGGGACGTTTCTCCAGACTCTCTTTAACGCGTTTTACGCAGTGACCGCAGGACAGGCCGTCCAGAGTCAGGTCGATGGTATGAGACATGATGCTCTCCTTAATTGCAGGGTGACCAAATCCTTTTTTCGTCTACAGTTATGAAGGTTAAACCTTCCAGCAAGGGGAAGGTCAAGAAATTAATAAACCAGGCGGGTAAAAGTCCGTAAAGATTAAAAAATCGGCTCGATTTGCATCAGGATTAGACATTTATCTCTTTGTTTTCCTGTAGTTAAGTTGCGGGTGCTAAGTTAAATCAGGATGCCTGAAAATCGGCACCGGGGTGAGGAATTACCTCCCGCATCTATAAAAAGGAGTTAACAAAAGATGTTAGATGCAAACAAATTACAGCAGGCAGTGGATCAGGCTTACACCCAATTTCACTCACTTAACGGCGGACAAAATGCCGATTACATTCCCTTTCTGGCGAATGTACCAGGTCAACTGGCGGCAGTGGCTATCGTGACCTGCGATGGCAACGTCTATAGTGCGGGTGACAGTGATTACCGCTTTGCACTGGAATCCATCTCGAAAGTCTGTACGTTAGCCCTTGCGTTAGAAGATGTCGGCCCGCAGGCGGTACAGGACAAAATTGGCGCTGACCCGACCGGATTGCCCTTTAACTCAGTTATCGCCTTAGAGTTGCATGGCGGCAAACCGCTTTCGCCACTGGTAAATGCTGGCGCTATTGCCACCACCAGCCTGATTAACGCTGAAAATGTTGAACAACGCTGGCAGCGAATTTTACATATCCAACAGCAACTGGCTGGCGAGCAGGTAGCGCTCTCTGACGAAGTCAACCAGTCGGAACAAACAACCAACTTCCATAACCGGGCCATAGCCTGGCTGCTGTACTCCGCCGGATATCTCTATTGTGATGCAATGGAAGCCTGTGACGTGTATACCCGTCAGTGCTCCACGCTCCTCAATACTATTGAACTGGCAACGCTTGGCGCGACGCTGGCGGCAGGTGGTGTGAATCCGTTGACGCATAAACGCGTTCTTCAGGCCGACAACGTGCCGTACATTCTGGCCGAAATGATGATGGAAGGGCTGTATGGTCGCTCCGGTGACTGGGCGTATCGTGTTGGTTTACCGGGCAAAAGCGGTGTAGGTGGCGGTATTCTGGCGGTCGTCCCTGGAGTGATGGGAATTGCCGCGTTCTCACCACCGCTGGACGAAGATGGCAACAGTGTTCGCGGTCAAAAAATGGTGGCATCGGTCGCTAAGCAACTCGGCTATAACGTGTTTAAGGGCTGATCATGATGAACACGGAAGGTAATAACGGTAACAAACCTCTCGGTCTATGGAACGTCGTTTCCATCGGCATTGGGGCAATGGTGGGGGCGGGGATCTTCGCGCTGCTGGGGCAGGCTGCATTGCTAATGGAAGCCTCGACCTGGGTCGCCTTTGCTTTTGGCGGTATTGTGGCGATGTTTTCCGGTTATGCCTATGCGCGTCTGGGGGCGAGCTATCCCAGCAATGGCGGCATTATCGACTTCTTTCGTCGCGGATTAGGCAACGGCGTCTTTTCGCTGGCGCTCTCGTTACTGTACCTGTTGACGCTGGCGGTGAGCATCGCCATGGTCGCCCGTGCTTTTGGCGCTTATGCCGTGCAGTTTTTGCATGAAGGCAGCCAGGAGGAGCACCTTATTTTGCTCTACGCGTTGGGGATCATTGCGGTGATGACGCTTTTCAACTCCTTAAGCAACCATGCGGTAGGGCGGCTGGAAGTGATCCTCGTCGGCATTAAAATGATGATCCTGTTATTGCTGATTATTGCCGGTGTCTGGTCGCTGCAACCGGCGCATATTTCCGTCTCTGCGCCCCCCAGCTCCGGTGCGTTCTTCTCCTGTATTGGGATAACTTTCCTTGCCTATGCGGGCTTTGGCATGATGGCGAACGCGGCGGATAAAGTGAAAGATCCGCAGGTCATTATGCCACGGGCGTTTCTGGTGGCGATTGGCGTTACCACGTTGCTTTATATCTCGCTGGCACTGGTTTTGCTTAGCGATGTATCGGCATTAGAGTTAGAAAAATATGCCGATACCGCCGTAGCGCAGGCTGCTTCTCCGCTGCTCGGGCATGTGGGTTATGTGATCGTCGTCATCGGCGCTTTACTGGCGACGGCTTCAGCCATTAACGCGAACCTGTTCGCCGTGTTTAACATCATGGACAACATGGGCAGCGAACGCGAACTGCCGAAGCTAATGAATAAATCCCTGTGGCGGCAGAGTACCTGGGGCAACATTATTGTCGTGGTGTTGATTATGCTGATGACGGCGGCACTGAATTTAGGCTCACTCGCCAGCGTTGCCAGCGCCACCTTTTTGATTTGCTACCTGGCGGTGTTTGTGGTGGCGATCCGCCTGCGTCATGATATTCACGCCTCGTTGCCGATTCTTATCGTTGGTACGTTGGTGATGTTGTTGGTGATCGTTGGCTTTATCTACAGTCTGTGGTCCCAGGGTAGCCGTGCGTTGATATGGATTATTGGCTCACTCTTACTCAGCCTTATTGTGGCAATGGTCATGAAGCGCAATAAAACCGTATAACATCTCTCTGTGCGCAGTACTTCCTGTATTATTGTGGTGGCGGTCGATATTCGCACTGGCAAAAAAACGTGCTTGAATATCTGTTGAAACCCTTTAACAAAGCACAGGAGGCGTTGCGCGAACGATGAACATCAGCGATGTAGCAAAAATTACCGGCCTGACCAGCAAAGCCATTCGCTTCTATGAAGAGAAGGGGCTGGTGACGCCGCCGATGCGCAGCGAAAACGGTTATCGCACCTACACGCAGCAGCATCTCAACGAACTGACCTTACTGCGCCAGGCACGGCAGGTGGGCTTTAACCTGGAAGAGAGCGGCGAGCTGGTGAATCTGTTTAACGACCCGCAGCGGCACAGCGCCGACGTCAAACGGCGCACGCTGGAGAAGGTGGCGGAGATCGAACGACACATTGAGGAGCTGCAATCCATGCGCGACCAGCTGCTGGCACTGGCGAATGCCTGCCCTGGCGATGACAGCGCCGACTGCCCGATTATCGAAAATCTCTCCGGCTGCTGTCATCATCGGGCAGGGTGATTAAGACGAGACGGCTCGGATATGTAGGGTTATCCCTTCTATCGCAATGACTTCAACATGCGTACCTGCACCGAGATCCTCGCTGGCGCTGACAGGCCATGAACTGTCACCGACGCGCATATGACCGCGCCCGTTGACCAGCGGAGATTCCAGCACAAAACGTCGGCCAATCAGCTGCTGCCCGCGCTGGTTTAAATGACTATCGCTGTGCTTTTGTTCGCGCACCCGCCGCGACAACCATTTCCACCACAGCCAGGCGGCGAGCAGCGTCAGGATGGCAAACATTACCCCTTGCCACTCCCAACCCAGCGGCACCAGCCAGACCACCAGGCCGGTAATCACCGCTGCCACGCCGCTCCACAACAAATAACCATTTCCGCCCAGCATCTCGGCTGCCAGCAGCAAACCGCCGAGACTGAGCCAGAAAATATGTGGATGAACGACCATTAACTCCATCATGGCTGAGTCCGTTTGTTGGCGCTGTCTTTCACCAGCTCGGCAATCCCGGCAATCGACCCCATCAGGCTGCTGGCCTCTAATGGCATCATCACTACTTTGCTGTTACTGGAGGAACCGATCTGCTGTAACGCTTCGGTGTATTTCTGCGCTACGAAGTAGTTCACCGCCTGAATATCACCGGAGGCGATAGCTTCAGACACCATTTTGGTGGCGCGGGCTTCTGCTTCGGCGGAACGTTCACGCGCTTCAGCCTGTAAAAACGCCGACTGACGTTCGCCTTCCGCTTTCAGGATTTGCGACTGTTTTTCACCTTCGGCTTTGAGGATTTCCGCCTGACGGATCCCTTCCGCTTCAAGAATGTAAGCGCGTTTGGTACGTTCCGCTTTCATCTGCGCGTTCATTGAAGAGATAAGCTCTGCCGGTGGGCGCACGTCGCGAATTTCAATACGGGTGACTTTAATCCCCCACGGGTTGGTGGCTTCATCGACAATACGCAGCAGGCGTGAGTTGATGCTGTCGCGCTGAGAGAGCATTTCGTCAAGTTCCATTGAACCCAGCACGGTACGGATGTTAGTCATGGTCAGGTTGATGATCGCCAGCTCCAGATTGCTGACTTCATAAGCCGCGCGCGGCGCGTCAATCACCTGAATAAAGCACACGGCGTCGATGGTAACGTTGGCGTTATCTTTCGAGATAACTTCCTGGGAAGGGATATCGAGCACTTGCTCCATCATATTGATCTTGCGACCAATGCGATCCATAAACGGCACCACCAGACTGAGCCCCGGCTGTAACGTTTTGGTATAGCGACCAAAGCGTTCTACTGTCCACTGATAGCCCTGCGGTACGATTTTGACACCCGCGCCGACAATGACCAGCGCGACAAAAATGAGAATCGGGATAAAGATAAGCATCGGAAAAACCTCCTGTTGTACCGTCCATAATCAGCAAAATTGCTGCTTGATTAAACAAATTATACCTGATTACTGAAAGAGAGTTCCCCCTTATTCCTGCGAAGGATAAACTGTTTTTAGTAAAAATCAGAAAAAGGGAACAGCGATGCAGGAAAATAGTCCTTTGCTTCAGCTACAAAACGTAGGATATCTGGCGGGTGATGCGAAGATTCTTAATAACATCAATTTTTCGCTGCGTGCTGGCGAATTTAAGTTAATTACCGGTCCTTCTGGTTGTGGCAAAAGTACGCTGCTAAAAATAGTTGCTTCATTGATCAGCCCAACCAGCGGAACGTTACTGTTTGAAGGTGAGGATGTCAGCACACTAAAGCCAGAAATCTACCGCCAACAAGTCTCTTACTGCGCCCAGACACCGACGCTGTTTGGCGATACGGTATACGATAATCTGATCTTTCCCTGGCAGATCCGTAACCGGCAGCCTGACCCAGCCATTTTTCTCGATTTTCTCGAACGCTTCGCCTTGCCGGACAGCATTTTGACGAAGAATATCGCCGAGCTATCTGGTGGTGAAAAACAACGCATCTCATTGATTCGTAACCTGCAATTTATGCCGAAGGTTTTATTGCTGGATGAAATAACCAGTGCGCTGGATGAAAGTAATAAACATAACGTCAATGAGATGATCCATCGTTATGTGCGCGAGCAAAATATTGCCGTGCTGTGGGTGACACACGATAAAGACGAAATTAATCATGCGGATAAAGTGATTACACTGCAACCGCATGCCGGAGAAATGCAGGAAGCACGCTATGAACTCGCATAATATTACTAACGAATCATTAGCACTGGCATTAATGCTGGTGGTGGTGGCAATCTTAATTAGCCATAAAGAAAAACTGGCGCTGGAGAAAGATATTCTCTGGAGCGTCGGGCGAGCGATAATTCAGCTGATTATTGTCGGCTATGTGCTGAAGTATATTTTCAGCGTGGATGATGCCAGCCTGACATTATTGATGGTGTTATTTATCTGCTTTAATGCGGCGTGGAACGCGCAAAAACGCAGTAAATATATTGCTAAAGCTTTTATCTCATCGTTTATTGCCATTACGGTCGGGGCGGGAATTACCCTGGCGGTGCTGATTCTCTCAGGGTCGATTGAATTTATCCCGATGCAGGTGATCCCTATCGCCGGGATGATTGCCGGTAACGCCATGGTAGCGGTGGGGTTGTGTTACAACAATTTAGGGCAACGGGTCATTAGCGAACAGCAGCAAATTCGAGGAAAAGTTAAGCCTGGGCGCGACGCCGAAAATGGCCTCTGGAAGGCTTTATTCGCGAAAGCATCCGCGCATCGCTTATATCCCAACGGTGGACTCCGCGAAAACAGTGGGCCTGGTGAGCCTGCCGGGGATGATGTCTGGCTGATTTTCGCCGGAGCACCACCCGGTAAAAGCGATTAAATACCAGATTATGGTGACGTTTATGCTGCTTCTTACCGCTAGCCTGTCGACGATTATCGCCTGATCCCGGATGGATTGTAAGTTTTACAACTCTCGCCACCAGCTGGTGGTGACGCAGTCAAAGAAGAAGCCGGCGCCAGGGTTGCCTGGGACTATGTGTCGTCCGGCGATGAACGTGTAATTCGTTCAGACGAGCAATCAGTACAGCAGGGAATAGAGTGACGGTACTTTGACGCCAGCGCATCGCCGGTACCGAGCGCCGCCAGAATTTCCTGAGGATCGGCGCGCTGACGATCCGCCGCGCCTAAATCTTTACGCAGGTGGCTCAGCAGCAGCTCCAGCGCTTCTTCATTACGTCCCGCACCTGATGTAGCTGTAATGCCAGCTTAGAGGCCAGCTCGGCATCTTCCGGGTTTCTGCTCAACTGGTTGTTGCAGCTGCTGAATCTCCGGCGTATCGGCCGCTTTCTTCAGTAATTCAATCTGCGCCAGTATTCTGACAACGGTTATCCTGATCCGGCAATGGAATGGTTTTAGCACCGCTTCGGCATCTTCGGAACGGTTAAGGATCGGCGTTTCCGCTACAGCAGGCCAATCTGGCCTACCTGGCGGAAAGCTGCCAGGCGTCTTTCAGCAGCGGCATGGTGTTCGGCGCGATTGCCTTCCTGAATGAGCGCCAGCGCCTGCTGAGCCTTCAGCTCTTCTTCACGCGGCAGCACTTTATCTAACAGCGCGCGAATCGCTTCTTCCGGCTGCGGGCCCGGGATCTCATCCACCGGCTGACCGTTCTGGAACAGATACACGGTTGGAATCGCGCAGACCAAACTGGAAGCGACCATTTGCTCGGCATCACAGTCAACCTTCGCCAGAATAAACTGGCCGTTGTACTGGGTGGCGATACTTTCCAGCACCGGCGTCAGATCCAGACAGTGCTGGCTGCGTTCAGACCAGAAATAGAACAGCACCGGAATGGAGGCGGATTGCTCAGGGTTGGTGCAGGTTAGCTTTGGTGATGTTTACGATACTCTGTACGGGAATATGAAGTCATTCCCTATAATCGGTTTGTATTCGAGATGGTAAAAGTGTGCGCTTCAACTTAGCCCTGCAGAATTTTGTCCATCAGTTGAGCCGGCAGCAGGCGTTTTAAACCAACCCACCCAGCAACTGGCGTCACCAGCGTGACCGGATAGCGCAGTCTGGGCTTATCGCTAATAAACGCATGGCGCACTTTCTCTACCACCGCATCCGGGCCCAGCGTAAAGCGCGCGGCGTTCGGGTCTGACCGCATTATCGCTGGTCTGATTCAACGTTTGTAAAACGGGTGCGAATCGGACCTGGCTCAATCAGGCTGAAACTCCAGCGCCGCGATGGCGTAACTCCATGCGCAGCGCGTTCGGACCACGCTTCCAGCGCGTATTTGCTGGCAGCATACGCGCCACGGCCCGGGGTAGAAATCAGCCCCATCACCGATGATGTCATCACGATATCCGGCCTTCACCGTGCGGCACAATAGCGGGCAGCAGGCGCATAGTCAGTTGGTGGACACCAAAAAAGTTGGCGGCAAAAATCGCTGCACCATCTGCGCGCGACTGATGGTGGAAAGGGGGCCATACATGCCGAATCCGGCATTGTTAAAGATCCCATACAGACAATTATCGGTCAGGGCGATCACCTCGTCGGCTGCGCGATCAACACTTTCTGGTGAATCCAGATCGATCAACACGCCGGTAAATCCCATGCTGTTCATGCGCTCAACATCATCCGGTTTCCGGCAACCTGCCAGCACATGAAAACCCTGGCGTTTTAATTCGAGCGCGCTTTCCAGGCCAATTCCACTGGAACATCCGGTAATTAAGACCGATTTTTGCATAACTTTACCTGTCAGGATCTCCGTTGCTTTATGAGTCATGATTTACTAAAGGCTGCAACTGCTTCGCCATCCAGTCGGCAATAAACGGCTGGGCGTCGCGGTTGGGATGAATACCGTCATCCTGCATCCATTGTGGCTTGAGGTAGACCTCTTCCATAAAAAAGGGCAGCAGCGGAACATCAAACTCTTTGGCGAGTTTGGGGTAAATGGCGCTAAAGGCTTCATTATAACGGCGACCATAGTTTGCAGGCAGACGTATTTGCATTAACAATGGTTCAGCGTTGGCGGCTTTGACATCCTGCAAAATCTGGCGCAGCGTTTGCTCGGTTTGCTGTGGCTGAAAACCACGCAAACCGTCATTGCCGCCCAGTTCAACCAGCACCCAACGCGGCTGATGCTGTTTCAGCAGAGCCGGAAGGCGCGCCAGTCCTTGTTGCGAGGTGTCGCCGCTGATGCTGGCATTAACTACCGACGTTTTACTCTGCCACTTATCATTCAACAAGGCAGGCCAGGCCGCGCTGGCAGACATTCGATACCCGGCGCTCAGGCTATCACCCAGAATCAATAACGTGTCCGCTGCGGCGGCACGGAAGGTTAACAGGACCAGGAACAGGAAGGGCAAATGCCAGCGGAAAACATTGTTGAAGTTCATCATCTTAAGAAGTCCGTCGGTCAGGGGGAGCATGAACTCTCCATCCTCACCGGAGTTGAGCTGGTTGTCAAACGTGGCGAGACCATCGCACTGGTGGGCGAGTCGGGATCGGGTAAGTCAACCTTGCTGGCGATCCTCGCCGGGCTTGATGACGGCAGCAGTGGCGAAGTGAGTCTGGTGGGACAACCGCTACATAATATGGACGAAGAAGCGCGGGCAAAGTTGCGCGCGAAGCACGTCGGCTTTGTTTTTCAGTCATTTATGTTAATTCCTACCCTTAACGCGCTGGAAAACGTCGAGCTTCCGGCTCTGCTGCGCGGTGAGAGTAGCGCGGAAAGTCGTAACGGGGCGAAAGCGTTGCTCGAACAGTTAGGGCTGGGTAAACGTCTGGATCATCTTCCGGCACAGCTTTCCGGCGGTGAACAGCAACGAGTGGCGCTGGCACGAGCCTTTAATGGTCGACCTGATGTGCTGTTTGCCGACGAACCCACCGGCAACCTTGACCGCCAGACGGGCGATAAAATTGCCGACCTGCTGTTTTCCCTCAACCGTGAACATGGCACCACGTTGATTATGGTGACCCACGACCTGCAACTGGCGGCACGCTGCGACCGCTGCTTACGGCTGGTGAACGGGCAGTTGCAGGAGGAAGCATGATTGCACGTTGGTTCTGGCGCGAATGGCGTTCGCCGTCGCTATTAATTGTCTGGCTGGCGCTAAGCCTGGCGGTGGCCTGCGTGCTGGCGCTGGGCAATATCAGCGATCGCATGGAGAAGGGCTTAAGCCAGCAAAGCCGTGAGTTTATGGCGGGCGATCGGGCGTTGCGCAGTTCACGCGAAGTGCCGCAAGCGTGGCTGGAGGAAGCGCAAAAGCGCGGCCTGAAAGTCGGCAAGCAGCTGACTTTCGCCACAATGACCTTTGCAGGCGACACACCGCAGCTGGCGAACGTCAAAGCGGTGGATGATATCTACCCGATGTATGGCGATCTGCAAACTAATCCCCCTGGCCTGAAACCGCAGGCGGGCAGCGTATTGCTGGCCCCACGCCTGATGGCACTGCTTAACCTGAAAACGGGCGACACCATTGACGTGGGCGATGCCACCTTGCGGATTGCCGGAGAAGTGATTCAGGAACCGGATTCCGGTTTTAACCCCTTCCAGATGGCTCCGCGTCTGATGATGAATCTGGCGGATGTCGATAAAACCGGAGCCGTGCAGCCGGGGAGTCGGGTCACCTGGCGTTATAAATTCGGCGGCAACGAGAACCAGCTCGACGGCTATGAGAAATGGTTGTTACCTCAGCTTAAACCCGAACAACGCTGGTACGGTCTGGAACAGGACGAAGGCGCGCTGGGGCGATCGATGGAACGCTCGCAACAGTTCCTGCTGCTTTCGGCGCTTCTGACCTTGCTGCTGGCAGTGGCAGCGGTGGCGGTAGCGATGAATCATTACTGTCGCAGTCGCTACGATCTGGTGGCGATCCTCAAAACGCTGGGGGCAGGGCGAGCGCAACTGCGTAAGCTAATCGTCGGTCAGTGGTTGATGGTGCTGACGCTTTCAGCCGTTACCGGTGGGGCCATAGGCCTGTTGTTCGAAAACGTGTTGATGGTGCTGCTCAAGCCCGTTCTGCCTGCTGCACTACCGCCAGCCAGCCTCTGGCCGTGGCTGTGGGCGCTTGGCACCATGACGGTCATCTCGCTGCTGGTGGGGCTACGACCATATCGCTTGTTGCTGGCAACGCAGCCTTTACGCGTATTACGTAATGATGTGGTAGCGAACGTCTGGCCGCTGAAGTTTTATCTGCCGATTGTCAGTGTGGTGGTTGTGCTGCTGCTCGCCGGATTAATGGGTGGCAGCATGCTGCTTTGGGCGGTGCTGGCGGGCGCGGTAGTACTGGCTTTGCTGTGCGGTGTGCTGGGCTGGATGCTGCTGAATGTACTTCGCCGCATGACGCTGAAATCGCTGCCTCTGCGCCTGGCGGTTAGCCGCCTGTTACGTCAGCCGTGGTCAACGTTAAGTCAGCTTTCGGCATTTTCGCTCTCCTTTATGCTGCTGGCACTGCTGCTGGTGTTGCGTGGCGATCTGCTCGACCGCTGGCAGCAGCAGCTACCTCCAGAAAGCCCGAACTACTTTTTAATTAACATCGCCACAGAACAGGTAGCACCGCTAAAAGCGTTCCTCGCGGAACATCAGATAGTCCCGGAATCGTTTTATCCGGTGGTGCGGGCGCGGCTGACGGCGATTAACGATAAGCCGACAGAAGGTAATGAAGATGAGGCGCTTAACCGCGAACTCAATCTTACCTGGCAAAATACGCGGCCCGATCATAATCCGATTGTCGCCGGTAACTGGCCGCCAAAAGCCGATGAAGTGTCGATGGAAGAGGGGCTGGCGAAACGCTTAAACGTTGCCCTCGGTGATACCGTGACTTTTATGGGCGATGCCAGGATTTCAGCGCGAAAGTGAGCAGCATTCGGAAAGTGGACTGGGAGAGCCTGCGGCCAAACTTCTTCTTTATCTTCCCTGACGGCGCGCTGGACGGGCAGCCACAGAGTTGGCTGACCAGCTTCCGCTGGGATCGCGATACGTCACTGTTAACCCAGCTTAACCGCGAGTTCCCGACGGTGAGCCTGCTGGATATCGGTGCCATTTTGAAACAGGTCGGTCAGGTGCTGGCGCAGGTTAGCCGGGCGCTGGAAGTGATGGTGGTGCTGGTGACCGCCTGTGGCGTGCTGCTGCTGTTGGCACAGGTACAGGTGGGGATGCGCCAGCGTCATCAGGAGCTGGTGGTCTATCGTACGCTGGGTGCTGGCAAATCACTGCTGCGCGCCACGCTGTGGGCAGAGTTCGCGTTGCTCGGGGCGATTTCAGGCCTGGTGGCAGCCATCGGGGCGGAAACCGCGCTGGCTCTGTTGCAAAGCAAGGTATTTGATTTCCCATGGTCGCCGGACTGGCGTCTGTGGGTGGCGTTGCCGGTATGCGGGGCGTTATTGCTGTCGCTGTGCGGCGGCGGGCTGGGGCTGCGATTGCTGAAAGGTCGAGCGCTGTTCCGCCAGTTTGCGGGGTGATGAGAGTAAATAAGGGGCGTTCTGGTTGAATGGAACGCCTTGTTTAAATTAATTCTACAATATGTTTCATTGATGATGTTATTGAATTGGTGATTTCCTATCTTTCTATTGCTGATATTAATCTGAATCGGTGGAGTTTATTGATTTTAAATATAGCCCTACAAAAATAACTCAGACTAATAAAATCATAAATCATATGCGTTGAATGGATATTATCCATATAGTGAATTTGTTGATGATGAATTCATCTGTGCTAAAAATGTTAGTTTAATAAAATATTGAAAGTGACCTGTAATAACAGTTGTTGTTGATTGAGAACAAATAAGTTTATGTGAAAAATATATAAATACATTAGCTGGTCTTGTGTGTCATTTTATTTTTTTTTGTTGCTAACACAGGGATATGAACAATAACTAAAAGGGCACTTTATATGAGCGGAAAACCAGCGGCGCGTCAGGGAGATATGACTCAGTATGGCGGTCCCATTGTCCAGGGTTCGGCAGGTGTAAGAATTGGCGCGCCCACCGGCGTGGCGTGCTCGGTGTGTCCGGGCGGGATGACTTCGGGCAACCCGGTAAATCCGCTGCTGGGGGCGAAGGTGCTGCCCGGCGAGACGGACCTTGCGCTGCCCGGCCCGCTGCCGTTCATTCTCTCCCGCACCTACAGCAGCTACCGGACGAAGACGCCTGCACCGGTGGGCGTTTTCGGCCCCGGCTGGAAAGCGCCTTCTGATATCCGCTTACAGCTACGTGATGACGGACTGATACTCAACGACAACGGCGGGCGGAGCATTCACTTTGAGCCGCTGCTGCCGGGGGAGGCGGTGTACAGCCGCAGTGAGTCAATGTGGCTGGTGCGCGGTGGTAAGGCAGCACAGCCGGACGGCCATACGCTGGCGCGGCTGTGGGGGGCGCTGCCGCCGGATATCCGGTTAAGCCCGCATCTTTACCTGGCGACCAACAGCGCACAGGGGCCGTGGTGGATACTGGGGTGGTCTGAGCGGGTGCCGGGTGCTGAGGACGTACTGCCAGCGCCGCTGCCGCCGTACCGGGTGCTTACCGGGATGGCGGACCGCTTCGGGCGGACGCTGACGTACCGGCGTGAGGCCGCCGGTGACCTGGCCGGGGAAATCACCGGCGTGACGGACGGTGCCGGGCGGGAGTTCCGTCTGGTGCTGACCACGCAGGCGCAGCGTGCGGAAGAGGCCCGCACCTCTTCGCTATCTTCTTCTGACAGTTCCCGCCCTCTCTCAGCCTCAGCGTTCCCCGACACACTGCCCGGTACCGAATACGGCCCCGACAGGGGTATCCGCCTTTCGGCGGTGTGGCTGATGCACGACCCGGCATACCCGGAGAGCCTGCCCGCTGCGCCACTGGTGCGGTACACGTATACGGAAGCCGGTGAACTGCTGGCGGTATATGACCGCAGCAATACGCAGGTGCGCGCTTTCACGTATGACGCGCAGCACCCGGGCCGGATGGTGGCGCACCGTTACGCGGGAAGGCCGGAGATGCGCTACCGCTACGACGATACGGGGCGGGTGGTGGAGCAACTGAACCCGGCAGGGTTAAGCTACCGCTATCTTTATGAGCAGGACCGCATCACCGTCACCGACAGCCTGAACCGGCGTGAGGTGCTGCATACAGAAGGCGGGGCCGGGCTGAAACGGGTGGTGAAAAAAGAACTGGCGGACGGCAGCGTCACGCGCAGCGGGTATGACGCGGCAGGAAGGCTCACGGCGCAGACGGACGCGGCGGGACGGAGGACAGAGTACGGTCTGAATGTGGTGTCCGGCGATATCACGGACATCACCACACCGGACGGGCGGGAGACGAAATTTTACTATAACGACGGGAACCAGCTGACGGCGGTGGTGTCCCCGGACGGGCTGGAGAGCCGCCGGGAATATGATGAACCGGGCAGGCTGGTATCGGAGACATCGCGCAGCGGGGAGACAGTACGCTACCGCTACGATGACGCGCACAGTGAGTTACCGGCGACGACAACGGATGCGACGGGCAGCACCCGGCAGATGACCTGGAGCCGCTACGGGCAGTTGCTGGCGTTCACCGACTGCTCGGGCTACCAGACCCGTTATGAATACGACCGCTTCGGCCAGATGACGGCGGTCCACCGCGAGGAAGGCATCAGCCTTTACCGCCGCTATGACAACCGTGGCCGGTTAACCTCGGTGAAAGACGCACAGGGCCGTGAAACGCGGTATGAATACAACGCCGCAGGCGACCTGACTGCCGTTATCACCCCGGACGGCAACCGGAGCGAGACACAGTACGATGCGTGGGGAAAGGCGGTCAGCACCACGCAGGGCGGGCTGACGCGCAGTATGGAGTACGATGCTGCCGGACGTGTCATCAGCCTGACCAACGAGAACGGCAGCCACAGCGTCTTCAGTTACGATGCGCTGGACCGGCTGGTACAGCAGGGCGGCTTTGACGGGCGGACGCAACGTTATCATTATGACCTGACCGGAAAACTCACACAGAGTGAGGATGAGGGACTTGTCATCCTCTGGTACTACGATGAATCGGACCGTATCACTCACCGCACGGTGAACGGCGAACCGGCAGAGCAGTGGCAGTATGATGGCCACGGCTGGCTGACAGACATCAGCCACCTGAGCGAAGGCCACCGTGTTGCCGTCCACTATGGCTATGACGATAAAGGCCGCCTGACCGGCGAATGCCAGACGGTGGAGAACCCGGAGACGGGGGAACTGCTGTGGCAGCATGAGACGAAACACGCATACAACGAGCAGGGGCTGGCAAACCGCGTCACGCCGGACAGCCTGCCGCCGGTGGAGTGGCTGACGTATGGCAGCGGTTACCTGGCGGGAATGAAGCTGGGCGGGACGCCGCTGGTCGAGTATACGCGGGACAGGCTGCACCGTGAGACGGTGCGCAGCTTCGGCAGCATGGCAGGCAGTAATGCCGCATACGAACTGACCAGCACATACACCCCCGCAGGCCAGTTACAGAGCCAGCACCTGAACAGCCTGGTATATGACCGTGACTACGGGTGGAGTGACAACGGCGACCTGGTGCGCATCAGCGGCCCGCGACAGACGCGGGAATACGGCTACAGCGCCACGGGCAGGCTGGAGAGTGTGCGCACCCTCGCACCAGACCTGGACATCCGCATCCCGTATGCCACGGACCCGGCGGGCAACCGGCTGCCGGACCCGGAGCTGCACCCGGACAGTACACTCACAGTGTGGCCGGATAACCGCATCGCGGAGGATGCGCACTATGTCTACCGCCACGATGAATACGGCAGGCTGACGGAGAAGACGGACCGCATCCCGGCGGGTGTGATACGGACGGACGACGAGCGGACCCACCACTACCACTACGACAGCCAGCACCGCCTGGTGTTCTACACGCGGATACAGCATGGCGAGCCACTGGTCGAGAGCCGCTACCTCTACGACCCGCTGGGACGGCGAATGGCAAAACGGGTCTGGCGGCGGGAGCGTGACCTGACGGGGTGGATGTCGCTGTCGCGTAAACCGGAGGTGACGTGGTATGGCTGGGACGGAGACAGGCTGACGACGGTGCAGACTGACACCACACGTATCCAGACGGTATACGAGCCGGGAAGCTTCACGCCGCTCATCCGGGTCGAGACAGAGAACGGCGAGCGGGAAAAAGCGCAGCGGCGCAGCCTGGCAGAGACGCTCCAGCAGGAAGGGAGTGAGAACGGCCACGGCGTGGTGTTCCCGGCTGAACTGGTGCGGCTGCTGGACAGGCTGGAGGAAGAAATCCGGGCAGACCGCGTGAGCAGTGAAAGCCGGGCGTGGCTTGCGCAGTGCGGGCTGACGGTGGAGCAACTGGCCAGACAGGTGGAGCCGGAATACACACCGGCGCGAAAAGCTCATCTTTATCACTGCGACCACCGGGGACTGCCGCTGGCGCTTATCAGCGAAGACGGCAATACGGCGTGGAGCGCGGAATATGATGAATGGGGCAACCAGCTTAATGAGGAGAACCCGCATCATGTGTATCAGCCGTACCGTCTGCCAGGGCAGCAGCATGATGAGGAATCAGGGCTGTACTATAACCGTCACCGGTACTACGATCCGTTGCAGGGGCGGTATATTACTCAGGACCCGATGGGGTTGAAAGGGGGATGGAATTTATATCAGTATCCTTTAAATCCACTACAACAAATTGACCCTATGGGATTATTGCAGACTTGGGATGATGCCAGATCTGGAGCATGTACGGGGGGAGTTTGTGGTGTTCTTTCACGTATAATAGGACCAAGTAAATTTGATAGTACTGCAGATGCTGCGTTAGATGCTTTGAAAGAAACGCAGAATAGATCTCTATGTAATGATATGGAATACTCTGGTATTGTCTGTAAAGATACTAATGGAAAATATTTTGCATCTAAGGCAGAAACTGATAATTTAAGAAAGGAGTCATATCCTCTGAAAAGAAAATGTCCCACAGGTACAGATAGAGTTGCTGCTTATCATACTCACGGTGCAGATAGTCATGGCGATTATGTTGATGAATTTTTTTCAAGTAGCGATAAAAATCTTGTAAGAAGTAAAGATAATAATCTTGAAGCATTTTATCTCGCAACACCTGATGGACGATTTGAGGCGCTTAATAATAAAGGAGAATATATTTTTATCAGAAATAGTGTCCCGGGATTGAGTTCAGTATGCATACCGTATCATGATTAATTTTAGTGCTTTTATTAGTGGGGCCTATAAGGAGATTCAATGAAATATAGTTCAATATTTTCGATGCTTTCATTTTTTATACTATTTGCCTGTAATGAGACAGCTGTTTACGGTTCTGATGAAAACATTATTTTTATGAGGTATGTGGAAAAATTACATTTAGATAAATACTCTGTTAAAAATACGGTAAAAACTGAAACAATGGCGATACAATTAGCTGAAATATATGTTAGGTATCGCTATGGCGAACGGATTGCAGAAGAAGAAAAACCATATTTAATTACGGAACTACCAGATAGTTGGGTTGTTGAGGGAGCAAAGTTACCTTATGAAGTTGCGGGTGGTGTATTTATTATAGAAATTAATAAGAAAAATGGATGTGTTTTGAATTTCCTACATAGTAAATAATGCTGGCGCTGATGGATGCGGATGGAAACATTGCGTGGAGCGGGGAGTATGATGAGTGGGGCAACCAGCTGAATGAAGAGAACCCGCATCACCTGCACCAGCCGTACCGGCTGCCGGGGCAGCAGTATGATAAGGAGTCGGGGCTGTACTACAACCGGAACCGGTACTACGATCCGTTGCAGGGGCGGTATATCACTCAGGACCCGATAGGGCTGGAGGGGGGATGGAGTCTGTATGCGTATCCGCTGAATCCGGTGAATGGTATTGATCCATTAGGGTTAAGTCCCGCAGATGTAGCGCTAATAAGAAGAAAAGATCAACTAAACCATCAAAGAGCATGGGATATATTATCTGATACTTATGAAGATATGAAGAGATTAAATTTAGGTGGGACTGATCAATTTTTCCATTGTATGGCATTTTGTCGAGTGTCTAAATTAAATGACGCTGGTGTTAGCCGATCGGCGAAAGGGCTGGGTTATGAAAAAGAGATTAGAGATTACGGGTTAAATCTGTTCGGTATGTACGGCAGAAAAGTAAAGCTATCCCATTCTGAAATGATTGAAGATAATAAAAAAGACTTGGCTGTAAATGACCATGGGTTGACATGTCCATCAACAACAGATTGCTCAGATAGATGTAGTGATTATATTAATCCAGAGCATAAAAAAACGATAAAGGCTTTACAAGATGCTGGCTATCTCAAGTAATCTATCAAAGATGATAATATTTATTTTTGCTATTATAATCATTGTTGTTTTATGCGTAATTACTTATCTTTATTTATACAAAGATGAATCTCTTGTAAGTAAACATTACATAAACTATATGGCAATACCAGAAAATGATGGAGTTTTTACATGGCTCCCAGATTTTTTTCCGCACGTAGCGGTGGATATATCAATATACACAAATGTAGAAGATGATTATTTTTTTCTTATTTTTCCCTAACAAATGATGATGGGGGTAGGTTTAAGAAAACATTGACAGTGAGGGCCAGGGAACAAGTGGCGAAAATCGTATCAAAGAATGATCCAGATACAAAAAAAGTGTGGTGTAAATATGGTAAGATACCAGGGCAAGGGGATGGTGTAAACCTTTTTTTTGTTGGTGAAATTAATGTTACGCATTATTTTATAACAAATATTGGAGCTGGATTGCCTGATGCTTGTGCAGAGTAATTGCTTGAATTAAGAGTCTATCCCATATCGAAGTCGTCAACTTCGTAGTGAGGAAAAGTAAAATTCCTGACTGAGAAAAGACATGTCGGCTATTGTGTAAAGCCATATAGCTCAGACGATGAATATCTACTCGTATTCAGTTGTTTATTGAGGGTGAGTTCCGACCCTGAAACAACAAATAAAATGAACAGTCAGAGAGTTTACATAGAATTGCACTGGTCTTTTACGATATCTGACATTGTGTAATACATATTCAGCCATGCATTAATTAAAATGTTACGTGTTTAATGTGAGTCCCTATCTGAAAATAAATAATCCTTCCGGATTAAAATAAATTCTTGCCGGGAAAGAAAGAGGAAATAAACCATTAGCGGAAAACCAGCGGCACGCCAGGGTGACATGCCCCAGTACGGCGGCCCGATAGTCCAGGGTTCAGCGGGGGTACTGATAGTCGCGCCGACTGCATCGAGAACTCCATACAACTTTTTACGGAACGTCACCTGATAAAATTTGTTCAGTATCGTCTTTTGAGATTCTCAAGGTTATGGAGTAACCAGACAGAACGGACACCACTGTCGGAGATAAAAACCCCCTGTTTACGCAGCTCGTTGCTGGCCCGGTGCTGACCATGTGTCGGGAAAGCGACGGCGTAATCAACAACAGCCTGTTCAGTTGCCTCATCGGTACGGTTCTTAAGGTTAGGAGCGCGGCGACTACGATTAATCTGCGCATCCACACCGCCTTCAGCGACCAGTTCGCGGTAACGATAAAACGTATCACGCGAAACGCCCATGATTTTACAGGCTTTTGATACGTTGCTGAGTTCTTCAGCCAGATTGAGCAAACCGGCTTTGTGTTTGATGACGGGATTGGCAGTATGAAGCATGAGAGTTACCTCTTGTTTTGGATAAGGATTCGACACTCATATCAAAACCGGTAACTCTCAACCTTTCAAGGCCATGTGTCAGATCAAGTCGCGACTAATACAAATACGTCCCTCATTACCGCGCCTTAACCCATTCCGCCACTTCCGCCCACTCACCGCGAAAGACAACTTTTTCCGCTTTTTTCTCAAGCTGATAGCGATACATCGGGTCGTAATATTCTTCAAGTAACGGCACCAGCCAGGCCAGATGACCGTCGGTGCTGCCGGTGGTGAGTTGCGTTGTCAGTGCTGCATCCAGCCTTGCAGCCAGTTCGTTATAGCGCTGTAGCCCCAGCCGACGCTTAATCGCCGAAAGTCCGTGATGCAGGTATTCGCAATACTCCTGCCAGCCCTGTTCGTCGCCGTACGCGTGGGTAAAATCATGATGCATACGCAAGAAATACTCTTCGTTCAGGCGCTCAAGACGGATCTCAAACGGATCTTCTACCACCGCAATCGCCGCCTGAGTCATTCGCTCGCGCAGGCATTCCGGCAGGTGATTCGAACCGATCATCCGGCTTTCGTCTTCCAGCACCCACAGGCGCAAATTCTGACGGGCGTCGGTTTTTAGCATTTCGGCAGCCAGCAGGTTTTCAAAACTCGCCTGGCTAAGTTGTGGTTGTAACGTGCGACCAAACGCCGAACCGCGATGACGCGCCAACCCTTCCAGATCAACACCGTTCGGCTGTTGCTGCACTAACAGCGTTTTACCGCTGCCGGTACAACCGCCAATCAGCACTATCGGTTTTTGTGCCAGTTCAATAGTCGCCTGAATCGCGGTCTGGCGCAGTGCCTTATAACCGCCTTCCACCAGCGGATAATCAATCCCCGCTGCATGCAACCAGCTTTGCACAATATGTGAGCGCTGACCGCCACGGGCGCAGCAGAGAATACCTTGCGGATTTTGCAGGCACGCTGCCCGCCAGGCGTCCATGCGCTGCTGACGAATTTCACCCGCCACCAGTTTATGTCCCAGCGCCAGCGCTGCGTCTGAGCCTTGCTGTTTATAGCAGGTGCCAACGGCGGCGCGTTCATCGTTATTCATTAACGGCAGATTGATAGCGGCGGGCATTGCGCCGTGCTCAAACTCGATAGGGGCGCGAACATCAATAATGGGCGTATCAGCAATCAGCAGGGCACGATAGTCCTGTTCCGTGTGTCTCTCTTGCATAGTTAAAAGTGAACCTCAAATCAGCTTGCGCGCTATTTTACGCGCCAACGCGCAAGGAAACTTGATTTTTAACTGCGTGGGTTGCCGAAAATTTCTAAAAATCCGCTGATTTCCGGCCTGCGCTGGGTAAACAAGGTCACAATATCTTCTACCGCTTTGCCGCTGCCAAATTTGCGCCATGCCAGACTCAATGGCGAAGGAGGGCGCATCGTTGGGATTACCCGGCTGACCAGTTGTTGATTATCGATCATTGACTGGCAAAGCGATTTTGGCAAAAAACCAATGCCAACGCCCGCCAGATGGGCGGCGATTTTCGTTTCCATATCGGGAACAATAATCTCTTTTTGCCCTGGCAATCGCCAGGCGACGCGTTTGGTTAAGGTGCGGGCGCTGTCTTCAATATTGACCGCCGGAAAGCGCCGCAACTGCGCTTCTGTTAGCGGCTCTTCAACGTTCGCCAGCGGATGATCCGCCGCCATGACAAAGCGCCATTGCACCGATCCTAAGGGATCAAGACTAAAGGTATTTGCCAGCGCCTCAGTTCCCGTGACGCCGATAGCCAGCGAAAAACCTTCGTACAATAGCGAGTCCCAGACGCCCATATAGATTTGTCGGGAGATGTGAAACTGGGTAAAGGGGTAACGCTCATTCAGCCACGCCAGCAACTGGGCGACGGCCTGGGGGTTGTAGAGCAGGTTGTTGATGACAATATTCACCTGGCGTTCCACGCCATCATTCACCTGTTGCAGCTCGCTTGGCATACTTTCCAGCCAGCTCAGCCAGTCTCTGGCCTGGGAAAGTAGATGCTCGCCAGCCGCTGTCAACGTCACGCTGCGAGTCGTACGGAAAAACAGCGCTACTCCGGTATTCTCTTCCAGAAGTTTAATGCGATAACTGATCGTCGCCGTGGTTTTACATAATCGTTCTGCCGCTTTTGAAAAACTTCCTGTTTCAGCAACCGCAATGAAAGTCCGCAAGGTTTCTGGATCGAACATCTTCAGGTATCCCCTTTTAAATCCGCAAGTTGCGTGATTTTCTTATCCTCTGATTTATCAGTATTTTTACATGATAACCCTGTTCAATTTGTGGACTAAATCTAGTTTTGGAAAAATATTCCAACTTTTGTATTGATGTTGTTCTCTTAAGGTTTTAGATTGCCTGTTATTGAAACCAAGCTGACCGGTCGGCGGTGGTTGAACGGAATTATGTTACAAGGACAAAAAGATGAAACTTCAGGTATTACCGTTAAGTCAGGAAGCCTTTAGTGCTTATGGCGACGTAATCGAAACGCAGCAACGGGATTTTTTCCATATTAACAATGGCCTGGTGGAGCGTTACCACGATTTGGCGCTGGTTGAGATTCTTGAGCAAGACTGTACGCTTATCAGCATTAACCGCGCGCAACCGGCGAATCTGCCGCTGACCATTCACGAACTCGAACGTCATCCGCTGGGTACTCAGGCCTTTATCCCGATGAAAGGTGAGGTGTTTGTGGTGGTCGTGGCGTTAGGTGACGACAAACCAGACCTGTCAACGCTGCGGGCGTTTATCACCAACGGCGAACAGGGAGTGAATTACCATCGTAACGTCTGGCATCACCCACTTTTCGCCTGGCAGCGCGTCACCGATTTTCTGACCATCGATCGCGGCGGCAGTGACAACTGTGATGTTGAAAGTATTCCTGAACAGGAACTCTGTTTTGCGTGACGCCTGCAACCGACTTGCATAAGATAAACTAATTGTTCATTGTTTATGCTCACTTGTAGGTCGGAGTTAACGTAGGTATGACGGAAGTTAGACGGCGCGGCAGGCCAGGACAGGCGGAGCCTGTGGCACAGAAGGGCGCACAGGCGTTAGAGCGGGGAATTGCGATTCTGCAATATTTGGAAAAAAGTGGGGGAAGTTCGTCGGTTAGCGATATTTCTCTCAATCTGGATTTGCCGCTCTCCACGACCTTTCGCTTGCTGAAGGTTTTACAGGCAGCGGATTTTGTCTATCAGGACAGTCAATTAGGCTGGTGGCATATAGGATTAGGTGTCTTTAACGTCGGTGCGGCGTACATCCATAACCGCGATGTCCTCTCCGTCGCCGGGCCGTTTATGCGCCGCCTGATGTTACTTTCCGGCGAAACGGTCAATGTCGCGATCCGTAACGGCAATGAAGCGGTATTAATTGGTCAGTTAGAGTGTAAATCGATGGTCAGGATGTGTGCGCCACTGGGCAGTCGTCTGCCACTGCATGCTTCCGGTGCGGGCAAAGCGCTGCTTTATCCGCTGGCGGAAGAGGAGTTGATGAGCATCATTCTGCAAACCGGTTTGCAGCAGTTTACGCCAACTACGCTTGTGGATATGCCCACCTTGCTGAAGGACCTGGAACAAGCGCGTGAACTGGGCTATACCGTAGATAAAGAAGAGCATGTTGTAGGTCTGAATTGCATAGCTTCAGCAATTTACGATGATGTCGGTAGTGTTGTTGCCGCTATCTCCATCTCCGGGCCTTCATCAAGACTGACAGAAGATCGTTTTGTCAGTCAGGGTGAGCTGGTCAGAGACACCGCCCGCGATATCAGCACGGCGTTGGGACTGAAAGCACATCCATAATGTCTGTCGCATCCCGCTCTGCGGAGCGGGTTTTTTTGACAAAATTTGAAAGTTGGAAAAATTTTCCAATAAATAGAGGTAGGAATAAAATGGCAAAAATGAGAGCCGTTGACGCGGCAATGTATGTGCTGGAGAAAGAAGGTATCACTACCGCCTTCGGTGTTCCGGGAGCTGCAATCAATCCGTTCTACTCAGCGATGCGTAAGCACGGCGGTATTCGTCACATTCTGGCGCGTCATGTGGAAGGTGCTTCGCACATGGCGGAAGGTTATACCCGCGCAACGGCAGGGAATATCGGCGTATGTCTGGGGACTTCCGGTCCTGCGGGCACGGACATGATCACCGCGCTCTATTCCGCTTCTGCTGATTCCATTCCTATTCTGTGCATTACCGGCCAGGCACCGCGCGCCCGTCTGCATAAAGAAGATTTTCAGGCCGTAGATATTGAAGCAATTGCTAAACCGGTCAGCAAAATGGCGGTTACAGTTCGTGAAGCGGCGCTGGTGCCTCGCGTGCTGCAACAGGCATTTCACCTGATGCGTTCTGGTCGTCCGGGTCCGGTACTGGTGGATTTACCGTTCGACGTTCAGGTTGCGGAAATCGAGTTTGATCCTGACATGTACGAACCGCTGCCGGTCTACAAACCTGCTGCCAGCCGTATGCAGATCGAAAAAGCTGTAGAAATGTTAATCCAGGCCGAACGTCCGGTGATTGTTGCCGGGGGCGGGGTAATTAATGCTGACGCAGCTGCACTGTTACAACAGTTTGCTGAACTGACCAGCGTTCCGGTGATCCCAACGCTAATGGGCTGGGGCTGTATCCCGGACGATCATGAACTGATGGCCGGGATGGTGGGTCTGCAAACCGCGCATCGTTACGGTAACGCAACGCTGCTGGCGTCTGACATGGTGTTTGGTATCGGTAACCGTTTTGCTAACCGTCATACCGGCTCGGTAGAGAAATACACCGAAGGGCGCAAAATCGTTCATATTGATATTGAGCCGACGCAAATTGGTCGCGTGCTGTGTCCGGATCTCGGTATTGTCTCTGATGCTAAAGCGGCGCTGACACTGCTGGTTGAAGTGGCGCAGGAGATGCAAAAAGCGGGTCGTCTGCCGTGTCGTAAAGAATGGGTCGCCGACTGCCAGCAGCGTAAACGCACTTTGCTGCGCAAAACCCACTTCGACAACGTGCCGGTGAAACCGCAGCGCGTGTATGAAGAGATGAACAAAGCCTTTGGTCGCGATGTTTGTTATGTCACCACCATTGGTCTGTCACAAATCGCTGCGGCACAAATGCTGCATGTCTTTAAAGACCGCCACTGGATCAACTGTGGTCAGGCTGGTCCGTTAGGCTGGACGATTCCGGCTGCGCTAGGGGTTTGTGCCGCTGATCCGAAACGCAATGTGGTGGCGATTTCTGGCGACTTTGACTTCCAGTTCCTGATTGAAGAGTTAGCTGTTGGCGCGCAGTTCAACATTCCGTACATCCATGTGCTGGTCAACAACGCTTATCTGGGGCTGATTCGTCAGTCACAACGCGCTTTTGACATGGACTACTGCGTGCAACTCGCTTTCGAGAATATCAACTCCAGTGAAGTGAATGGCTACGGTGTTGACCACGTAAAAGTAGCGGAAGGTTTAGGTTGTAAAGCTATTCGGGTCTTCAAACCGGAAGATATTGCGCCAGCCTTTGAACAGGCGAAAGCCTTAATGGCGCAATATCGGGTACCGGTAGTCGTGGAAGTTATTCTCGAGCGTGTGACCAATATTTCGATGGGCAGCGAACTGGATAACGTCATGGAATTTGAAGATATCGCCGATAACGCAGCGGACGCACCGACTGAAACCTGCTTCATGCACTATGAATAAGGGAGATAAATAATGTTACGTTTCTCTGCTAATTTATCGATGTTATTTGGAGAATATGATTTTCTCGCCCGTTTTGAGAAAGCTGCGCAGTGTGGTTTTCGCGGCGTTGAATTTATGTTTCCTTATGACTACGACATTGAAGAATTAAAACATGTGCTGGCGAGTAATAAACTCGAACATACGCTGCACAATTTACCGGCGGGTGACTGGGCGGCGGGGGAGCGCGGTATTGCCTGTATTCCTGGCCGTGAAGAAGAGTTTCGGGATGGCGTAGCAGCAGCGATTCGTTATGCCCGTGCGCTGGGTAATAAAAAAATTAACTGTCTGGTCGGTAAAACGCCGGCTGGTTTCAGCAGTGAACAGATTCACGCAACGCTTGTAGAAAACCTGCGTTATGCCGCGAATATGCTGATGAAAGAAGATATTTTATTACTGATTGAACCTATTAACCATTTTGATATTCCTGGTTTCCATCTCACCGGAACTCGGCAGGCGCTGAAATTGATTGATGATGTTGGTTGCTGCAATTTGAAAATTCAGTATGACATTTATCATATGCAGCGGATGGAAGGTGAATTAACCAACACCATGACTCAGTGGGCTGATAAAATTGGTCACCTGCAAATTGCCGATAATCCGCATCGCGGCGAACCGGGAACCGGAGAAATTAATTATGATTATCTCTTTAAGGTAATCGAAAATTCTGACTACAACGGTTGGGTTGGGTGTGAATATAAACCCCAAACCACCACGGAAGCCGGTTTACGCTGGATGGATCCGTACCGTTAAAACGTAACGCTATTCAGACAATGCTTTTTTAGGCCGCTAAGTTGGCAGGGGATCGTGTTGTCTGAATTCAGGAAAAGCGAAATTTAAAAGAGGTTAATTATGAAACTGGGATTTATTGGCTTAGGCATTATGGGTACACCGATGGCCATTAATCTGGCGCGTGCCGGTCATCAATTACATGTCACGACCATTGGACCGGTTGCTGATGAATTACTGTCACTGGGTGCCGTCAGTGTTGAAACTGCTCGCCAGGTAACGGAAGCATCGGACATCATTTTTATTATGGTGCCGGACACACCTCAGGTTGAAGAAGTTCTGTTCGGTGAAAATGGTTGTACCAAAGCCTCGCTGAAGGGCAAAACCATTGTTGATATGAGCTCCATTTCCCCGATTGAAACTAAGCGTTTCGCTCGTCAGGTGAATGAACTGGGCGGCGATTATCTCGATGCGCCAGTCTCCGGCGGTGAAATCGGTGCGCGTGAAGGGACGTTGTCGATTATGGTTGGCGGTGATGAAGCGGTATTTGAACGTGTTAAACCGCTGTTTGAACTGCTCGGTAAAAATATCACCCTCGTGGGCGGTAACGGCGATGGTCAAACCTGCAAAGTGGCAAATCAGATTATCGTGGCGCTCAATATTGAAGCGGTTTCTGAAGCCCTGCTATTTGCTTCAAAAGCCGGTGCGGACCCGGTACGTGTGCGCCAGGCGCTGATGGGCGGCTTTGCTTCCTCACGTATTCTGGAAGTTCATGGCGAGCGTATGATTAAACGCACCTTTAATCCGGGCTTCAAAATCGCTCTGCACCAGAAAGATCTCAACCTGGCACTGCAAAGTGCGAAAGCACTTGCGCTGAACCTGCCAAACACTGCGACCTGCCAGGAGTTATTTAATACCTGTGCGGCAAACGGTGGCAGCCAGTTGGATCACTCTGCGTTAGTGCAGGCGCTGGAATTAATGGCTAACCATAAACTGGCCTGATACCCGCAATAAAAATGGCCGATATCAGAAAATGAATCGGCCAGCAATATTAAAAAAGAAAGCAGCCAAAGATGTTGCTTCAGTATTAAAAATAATATTTTTATTTTATTTGTTCCTCATAGCTAGATTAAAACAACGTTATTCGATACGTGAAATTAAGAGGGATTTATGGAACATCAGAGAAAACTATTCCAGCAACGCGGCTATAGCGAAGATCTATTGCCGAAAACGCAAAGCCAGCGGACCTGGAAAACATTTAACTATTTTACCTTATGGATGGGTTCGGTTCATAACGTTCCCAATTATGTGATGGTCGGCGGCTTTTTTATTCTCGGCTTGTCTACCTTTAGTATTATGCTGGCAATTATCCTCAGCGCCTTTTTCATTGCCGCGGTAATGGTATTAAACGGTGCTGCGGGCAGTAAATACGGTGTGCCTTTTGCCATGATCCTGCGTGCTTCTTACGGTGTACGTGGTGCACTGTTTCCCGGATTATTAAGGGGCGGAATTGCCGCCATCATGTGGTTTGGTTTGCAATGTTACGCGGGGTCACTGGCCTGCTTGATTCTGATTGGCAAAATCTGGCCGGGATTTTTAACTCTCGGTGGTGATTTCACTCTGTTAGGCCTTTCTCTACCGGGCTTAATTACTTTCTTAATCTTCTGGCTGGTCAACGTTGGTATAGGTTTTGGCGGTGGCAAAGTTTTAAATAAATTCACTGCCATTCTTAACCCGTGCATCTATATCGTTTTCGGCGGTATGGCGATTTGGGCGATTTCACTGGTCGGGATCGGTCCAATCTTTGACTACATTCCGAGCGGTATTCAGAAAGCAGAAAACGGTGGCTTCCTGTTCCTGGTGGTGATTAACGCGGTAGTTGCGGTCTGGGCGGCACCGGCGGTGAGCGCATCCGACTTTACGCAAAACGCCCACTCGTTTCGTGAGCAGGCGCTGGGGCAAACGCTGGGTTTAGTTGTGGCCTATATTCTGTTTGCGGTCGCCGGGGTATGTATTATTGCCGGAGCCAGTATTCACTACGGCGCTGATACCTGGAACGTGCTGGATATTGTTCAGCGTTGGGACAGCCTGTTCGCCTCGTTCTTTGCGGTACTGGTTATTCTGATGACAACTATCTCCACTAACGCGACCGGTAATATTATTCCAGCCGGTTATCAGATTGCCGCCATTGCACCGACAAAACTGACCTATAAAAACGGCGTACTGATTGCCAGTATTATCAGCTTGCTGATCTGCCCGTGGAAATTAATGGAAAATCAGGACAGCATTTATCTTTTCCTCGATATTATCGGCGGAATGCTTGGTCCGGTAATTGGTGTCATGATGGCGCATTATTTTGTGGTGATGCGCGGACAAATTAATCTTGATGAACTGTATACCGCACCTGGCGATTATAAATATTACGATAACGGTTTTAACCTCACTGCGTTTTCAGTAACTCTGGTGGCCGTTATTTTATCTCTTGGCGGTAAGTTTATTCACTTTATGGAACCGTTATCGCGTGTTTCATGGTTTGTCGGCGTCATCGTCGCCTTTGCGGCCTACGCCTTATTAAAGAAACGTACAACAGCAGAAAAAACAGGAGAGCAAAAAACCATAGGTTAATTAATCCCGATATTGAACATTGAGTTAAAAACCAATCTGTATTTTACAAGGAGTTTGTTATGTCTTTTGATTTAATCATTAAAAACGGCACCGTTATTTTAGAAAACGAAGCTCGCGTTGTAGATATCGCCGTTAAAGGCGGAAAAATTGCTGCTATCGGTCAGGATCTGGGCGATGCAAAAGAAGTTATGGATGCGTCTGGTCTGGTGGTTTCGCCGGGCATGGTTGATGCGCACACCCATATTTCTGAACCGGGTCGTAGCCACTGGGAAGGTTATGAAACCGGTACTCGCGCAGCGGCAAAAGGTGGTATCACCACCATGATCGAAATGCCGCTCAACCAGCTGCCTGCAACGGTTGACCGCGCTTCAATTGAACTGAAGTTCGATGCCGCTAAAGGCAAGCTGACTATTGATGCGGCACAACTCGGTGGCCTGGTGTCTTACAACATCGACCGTCTGCATGAGCTGGATGAAGTGGGCGTTGTCGGCTTCAAATGCTTCGTTGCGACCTGTGGCGATCGCGGTATCGACAACGACTTCCGTGATGTAAACGACTGGCAGTTCTTCAAAGGTGCGCAGAAGCTGGGCGAACTGGGTCAGCCGGTGCTGGTGCACTGCGAAAACGCGCTGATTTGTGACGAACTGGGCGAAGAAGCGAAGCGTGAAGGTCGCGTAACCGCTCATGACTATGTGGCTTCGCGTCCGGTATTTACCGAAGTGGAAGCAATTCGCCGCGTACTGTATCTGGCGAAAGTTGCTGGTTGCCGTCTGCACGTTTGCCACGTCAGCAGCCCGGAAGGTGTTGAGGAAGTGACTCGTGCACGTCAGGAAGGTCAGGACGTTACTTGTGAATCCTGCCCGCATTACTTTGTACTGGATACCGATCAGTTCGAAGAAATCGGTACTCTGGCGAAGTGTTCACCGCCGATCCGCGATCTGGAAAACCAGAAAGGCATGTGGGAAAAACTGTTTAACGGTGAAATCGACTGCCTGGTTTCCGACCACTCTCCATGCCCGCCGGAAATGAAAGCCGGTAACATCATGAAAGCATGGGGCGGTATCGCCGGTCTGCAAAGCTGCATGGACGTGATGTTCGATGAAGCGGTACAGAAACGCGGTATGTCTCTGCCAATGTTCGGCAAATTAATGGCGACTAACGCAGCAGATATTTTCGGTCTGCAGCAAAAAGGCCGTATCGCCCCAGGAAAAGATGCCGACTTCGTCTTCATTCAGCCGAATAGCAGCTATGTTCTTACCAATGACGATCTGGAATATCGCCACAAAGTCAGCCCGTATGTTGGCCGTACCATTGGCGCGCGTATCACGAAAACCATCTTACGTGGTGATGTGATTTACGACATTGAACAGGGCTTCCCTGTTGCGCCGAAAGGTCAATTTATCCTTAAACATCAGCAGTAATCTGGCCCCTGCAATGCCCGTCCTTGCGGCGGGCATTCTCCGGTTAAGGTGTGTTTATGTTCAATTTTGCAGTCAGCCGCGAAAGCCTGTTATCAGGATTTCAGTGGTTTTTCTTTATTTTTTGCAACACGGTTGTGGTTCCTCCTACGCTACTTTCTGCTTTTCAGTTGCCGCAAAGTAGCCTGCTTACGCTCACGCAATATGCTTTTCTTGCTACCGCACTGGCCTGCTTCGCTCAGGCGTTTTGCGGTCATCGTCGCGCTATTATGGAAGGGCCAGGTGGCCTGTGGTGGGGAACCATCCTTACTATCACCCTTGGTGAAGCATCGCGCGGGACACCGATCAACGATATCGCCACCAGCCTGGCAGTGGGGATTGCACTCTCCGGCGTGCTGACGATGTTGATTGGTTTTAGCGGATTAGGCCATCGCCTGGCACGGTTATTTACGCCGTCGGTGATGGTCTTGTTTATGTTGATGCTGGGCGCGCAGCTGACCACTATCTTTTTCAAAGGTATGCTCGGGCTGCCGTTTGGCATAGCCGACCCGAATTTTAAAATTCAGTTACCGCCGTTCGCGCTCTCGGTGGCGGTGATGTGCCTGGTACTGGCGATGATTATCTTCCTGCCGCAACGTTTTGCCCGTTATGGCCTGCTGGTCGGCACCATAACCGGCTGGTTGTTGTGGTACTTTTGCTTTCCTTCTTCGCACTCGCTCTCCGGTGAGTTGCACTGGCAGTGGTTCCCGCTCGGCAGTGGCGGTGCTTTGTCGCCGGGAATTATTCTGACGGCGGTGATTACAGGTCTGGTAAATATCAGCAATACCTACGGTGCGATTCGGGGCACGGATGTTTTTTATCCGCAGCAGGGCGCAGGGAATACGCGTTATCGTCGTAGCTTTGTGGCGACCGGATTTATGACGCTGATAACCGTACCGCTGGCGGTAATTCCATTTTCACCGTTTGTTTCATCCATTGGTTTATTAACCCAGACTGGCGATTACACGCGGCGTTCGTTTATTTATGGCAGCGTTATTTGCCTGCTGGTGGCGCTGGTTCCTGCACTCACGCGACTGTTTTGCAGTATCCCTTTACCCGTGAGTAGTGCGGTCATGCTGGTTTCTTATCTGCCTTTACTCTTTTCCGCGCTGGTGTTTAGCCAGCAAATAACGTTTACCGCTCGCAATATTTATCGACTCGCATTGCCGTTATTTGTCGGCATATTTTTAATGGCATTACCGCCTGTGTATCTGCAAGACCTTCCATTAACGCTTCGTCCTCTGCTCAGTAACGGCTTATTGGTCGGGATTTTACTGGCTGTTCTTATGGATAACCTTATTCCGTGGGAACGCATCGAATAATTTGTTGAAAAAGGATTGATAATGAAGATTGTCATTGCGCCAGACTCTTTTAAAGAGAGCTTAAGTGCAGAAAAATGTTGTCAGGCAATTAAAGCCGGGTTTTCGACCCTCTTTCCCGATGCGAACTATATCTGTTTGCCGATAGCGGATGGCGGCGAAGGGACGGTGGATGCGATGGTCGCCGCGACGGGCGGCAACATCGTGACGCTTGAAGTCTGCGGGCCGATGGGCGAAAAAGTGAATGCTTTTTATGGCCTTACCGGCGACGGGAAAACGGCGGTGATTGAGATGGCGGCAGCAAGTGGCCTGATGCTGGTCGCGCCTGAAAAGCGTAATCCGTTGCTGGCCTCCAGTTTTGGTACGGGGGAGTTAATTCGTCATGCGCTGGATAACGACATTCGCCATATTATTCTCGGCATTGGCGGCAGTGCGACGGTCGACGGCGGTATGGGCATGGCGCAGGCGCTCGGTGTGCGTTTCCTTGATGCCGACGGTCAGGCGCTGGCGGCAAACGGTGGTAATTTAGCGCGCGTGGCAAGCATTGAGATGGATGAATGCGATCCGCGTCTGGCGAATTGCCATATTGAAGTAGCATGTGACGTTGATAACCCGCTGGTAGGGGCACGCGGCGCGGCGGCGGTGTTTGGCCCGCAAAAAGGGGCAACGCCGGAGATGGTCGAAGAACTTGAACAGGGGCTGCAAAATTACGCCCGTGTTTTACAACAGCAAACTGAAATTAATGTCTGCCAGATGGCGGGCGGCGGCGCTGCGGGCGGTATGGGTATTGCGGCGGCGGTATTTCTCAATGCGGATATTAAACCGGGCATTGAAATTGTGTTGAATGCGGTCAATCTTGCGCAGGCAGTGCAGGGCGCAGCACTGGTGATTACCGGGGAAGGGCGCATCGACTCGCAAACGGCAGGCGGTAAAGCGCCGCTGGGTGTGGCGTCGGTGGCGAAGCAGTTTAATGTACCGGTGATTGGGATTGCTGGCGTATTGGGTGATGGCGTGGAAGTGGTGCACCAGTACGGCATTGACGCGGTATTCAGCATTTTGCCTCGTCTGGCACCTTTAGCCGAAGTGCTCGCCAGCGGTGAAACCAATCTCTTCAACAGCGCGCGAAATATTGCCTGCGCCATTAAAATAGGTCAGGGAATTAAAAACTAACCCTTACCTTTAAAGCGGATGCGATTTATATCGCATAAGAGTGCAGTACTCATGCCGGATGCGGCATGAGTACCATATCCTTCCTGAAAATCGCGCAAATTCTATATATTGCAGAGATCATGTAGGCCTGATAAGCGAAGCGCATCAGGCAATGTTACAAAAAAAGCCACGGTATAAACCGTGGCAAAATCCAACATAGCTAAAAATAATCAGGCGAGTGGTATGACTTAAATCTCTACGTCGCGGTTACAATCTTTCGAGTAAATATAGCTGAACGCTTCACCACGCCCTACACCATAACCAGCCTGTAAAGAATAAGCGCCCATAAAGATGTAATCGCCTTTTTTCACCGGGATCCAGTTATTGTCGAGGTTATAAACCCCCTGACCGGAAAGAATATAGGCACCGTGTTCCTGAACGTGTGTTTCGATATAACCGTGGCTGGCACCTGGTGCAAAAGAGAGGATATGCATGTTCATATCAAAACCTAACTCTTTGGGCAGAAAATCCAGCAGAATAACATCGTCCATGCCTTCATAATGAATGCGTTCCAGTTCGCTGGCATTGCCAGAAACCAGCCACGGTGCATAGCCTTCTACCGGAACATAGCGGCGCTTATATAAAAAGATTTGGCTGTCTTCGGCCTGGGCGTTAACAAACGTCATTAAGGAGCCTGGCGGGCAATAAAGATAGCCACCTTCGCTTAAGGCAAATGTTTTGCCTTCGGCTTTGGCAGTGATATTTCCAGAGATCACATACAGGAACGTTTCAATGCCTTCGCCACCGAAGCCCTGTTGGTTGCCACCGTTTTGATGCAGTGTGACCAGATAATCAACAAAAGAGGCACCCAGCTTTGGCGTGGAGAGGATTGTCGCGTCACAATTTTCAAAGCCCGGAATAATATTTTTTACCAGACCATCCGGGGTTAACAGTGCGAAATTACCGTGTTTAACAATCGCACGGTTAGCCAGTAAATCTTCGCGGTAACCGGTGACGTTATTTAAATATCCCATTTATGACTCCTTATTTCTGCCAGGCAAGTTGATAAAGCATGAGTGCCAACGTTTTGACCCCTTCGGCAAGGTCGGTAATATTGGTGCGTTCCGCCGGGTTATGGCTGATCCCGTTGATGCTGGGGATAAAAATCATGCAGGTTGGTACGCGAGGCGCGAAAATTTGCGCGTCGTGCCCGGCACCACTGTGCATCACCCGGTAATTCAGTTTTTCTCTTTCACACAATTCTGTCAGGGTGGCGACCAGCTCCTTATTCATCGGCACGGGTTCTTCGTCCATCCATAAATCGATATCAATACCAATGTCCATTTCATCGCAAATCGCCCGCATGTCGTTTTCTAACTGTTGGGTGAAATCGCGCAGCACGGCAGCGTCGGTATGACGACAATCAATGGTGAACGTGGTTTTACCCGGCACCACATTTACCGTATTCGGGCGCGGCTCTACTTTGCCAAAGGTCAGAACCAGCGGATCGCCCATCCTTTTCGCTTTTTCGACCGACTGATGGCAAATGCGACTGAAAGCGTAAACTGTATCACGACGATAACCCATCGGCGTGGTGCCTGCATGGTTTGATTCGCCGTTCAGCGTTACCGTATAACGACGCTGCCCGACAATTGCATTCACCACGCCAATTGATTGCCCATTACTTTCCAGCACACAGCCCTGTTCAATATGCAGTTCAACAAAGGCTTTAATATCCTGACGCGGAGTTAGTGGGGCGTTCGGAAGAGTAAATCCGCAAGCCTTCATCGCATCGACAAAACTATTTCCTTTGGCATCACAGATATTCCGCACGTCGTCAGGATTCGCCAGCCCAAAAATATTTTTACTGCCCCAGAAGACATACGGGAAGCGGCTGCCTTCTTCTTCTGCCATCGCCACCACTTCGACCGTACGTAGCGGCGCGCCGTATTGCGTTTTCAGCCAGTCAATTGCCAGCCACGCCGCCAGCGCGCCGAATTGCCCGTCAAGGTTACCGCCGTTAACCACGGTATCGATATGCGAACCGCTCAGAACCACTTCCTGTGGATATTCGGTGCCATTCAGGCGACCGTATAAATTCCCCACTTCATCGAAACGTGTTTCCAGCCCGCTTGCTGCCATTCTTTTTTTAAATTGCTGCTGGGTTTCCAGCCATTCCGGCGAATAAAGTAAACGGGTCATCCCACCCGCTGGGTCAGCGCCAAAAGAGGAAAGCCAGGGCAGCGTTTCTTCTATAGCTTGACGGAAATGTGTAATCATAAGAAAGTCCTGTCTCAATAATTATTGCGCAAAGGGATTTTTCGTTTCGTATGACGTGTTATAAAGCGCGTCGGAAATTAAATACTGGTAAATATCATCAACAATTTCGATGCCTTCGACGGCGGCTTTGCGTTGTTTAATATCCTGATCCTGTCCGGGATAATAAACCTGATTAAAACCGGGCGCGGGGGTAATGGCATTTAATTCGCGCATGGTCTGGCTAAGATGTTGACGGAATAATTCGCTGGAGGAGAAAAAGTTCGGATTAATAACTATATGTAATTGCCCCAAATTACGCCCTGCGTGTAAATCGTCATACATCGAACTAACCTGTCGCCCGAACGGTAAGCCGAGTAAGACGCCTGAGAGGACGTCAATCATCATCATCAGGCCATACCCTTTTGGCCCGGCGGCGGGGAGCAGAGCATGTACCGCGAACGGATCGGTTGTTGGTACACCGTTTTTATCGACCGCCCAGGTATCCGGGATAGACATATTACGCGAGCGGGCGTCGAGCACTTTTCCCCATGCCTGTACGGTAGTCGCCATATCAAAGGTAAGGATCTCGTCGCCTTCTCCCGGCGCGGCAAAGGCCAGGGGGTTAGTACCGTAGTAAATTTCCGCGCCGCCAAACGGCACCACCATTGGATCGGACTGGCACATCGAAATGCCAATGAATCCGGCGCGGGCTGCCTGCTGCACAAAATAAGAGATTGCGCCGCTGTGACCCATCCGGCTGATACCGACCACCGCAACGCCATTTTGCTGGGCGGTTTTGATGGCATGTTCCATACCCATTTTCGCCGCGACCTGTCCGGCGGCATTGTCGGCATGTAAAATTGCCGAGCACGGCCCGGTTTCCTCAAGACGAAACTCCGGTTCGCGGTTGGTGCCGCCTTTTGAAATGCGTTCCGCGTAGTATTCCACGCGCACCGCGCCATGAGAGTGGATCCCTCTGGCATCGGCGTAAACCAATACTTCAGCCACGGTTGCAGCGTGCTCACGTTTTAACCCAGCCTGGCAGAGTTTATTCTCAATTAGCTGGTGGAGTGTTTCCCGACTGATTTTCATCTGTCTTCCTTTTTAACGACGGTGTGAAGCATGACTGCAATTAACATACAGGGAAAATATCTGGATTATGTGATCCAGACAGGCAAAAAAATATAGTTAGAATTTATTTGATAATCCGCTCACTTTTAACCTGATTTTTAAAACAACAACGCTTATTAAAAAATAATGAGTAATAGCCTGGTGGTTATTTGAATTCTTTTGTTAATAATTCCTGTGTGATATTCATCACCTTATTTACTCGTTGTCATCGATACCGTAATCGCCACATTAACACTGCTCGTGCAATTGCCATGGGTGCAATTTTTAAGGAGTTGTTATGATCCACGCCTTTATTAAAAAAGGGTGTTTTCAGGATTCGGTCAGTTTAATGATTATTTCACGAAAACTCAGCGAATCAGAAAATGTTGATGATGTTTCCGTAATGATGGGTACGCCCGCCAATAAAGCGTTATTAGATACCACAGGTTTCTGGCATGACGATTTTAATAACGCCACGCCGAACGATATTTGCGTGGCAATTCGTAGCGAAGCGGCGGATGCGGGGATCGCGCAGGCGATTATGCAGCAGCTTGAAGAGGCGCTAAAACAACTGGCGCAGGGGTCAGGCAGCAGCCAGGCGTTGACGCAGGTGCGTCGCTGGGACAGTGCCTGTCAGAAATTACCCGATGCCAATCTGGCGCTGATTTCAGTGGCTGGCGAGTATGCGGCGGAGCTGGCAAACCAGGCGCTGGATCGCAACCTCAACGTGATGATGTTCTCCGATAACGTCACGCTGGAAGATGAAATCCAACTTAAAACCCGCGCGCGGGAAAAAGGCTTGCTGGTGATGGGGCCGGACTGCGGTACGTCGATGATTGCCGGCACACCGCTGGCTTTTGCTAACGTGATGCCGGAAGGCAATATTGGCGTCATTGGCGCTTCCGGTACCGGGATTCAGGAGCTGTGTTCGCAGATTGCGCTGGCAGGGGAGGGAATTACTCACGCGATTGGCCTTGGCGGGCGCGACCTCAGCCGTGAAGTGGGCGGCATCAGTGCGCTAACAGCGCTGGAAATGCTCAGTGCAGACGAGAAAAGCGAAGTGCTGGCATTTGTTTCAAAACCACCTGCCGAAGCTGTGCGTCTGAAAATTGTTAATGCCATGAAAGCAACCGGCAAACCGACGGTGGCGCTGTTTTTAGGTTATACCCCGGCGGTGGCCCGCGACGAGAATGTCTGGTTTGCCTCCTCGCTGGATGAGGCCGCACGCCTGGCTTGCCTGCTTTCACGCGTCACGGCGCGACGTAACGCAATAGCGCCTGTCAGCAGCGGATTTATTTGCGGTTTGTATACCGGCGGTACGCTGGCTGCCGAAGCGGCGGGATTACTTGCCGGACACCTTGGCGTGGAAGCCGACGATACCCATCAACATGGCATGATGCTGGACGCCGATAGCCACCAGATTATTGACCTCGGCGATGATTTCTACACCGTCGGGCGTCCCCATCCGATGATCGACCCAACCTTACGCAACCAGTTAATTGCCGATCTCGGCGCTAAACCGCAAGTGCGCGTGTTGCTGCTTGATGTCGTGATTGGCTTCGGTGCGACCGCCGATCCTGCCGCCTCGCTGGTGAGCGCCTGGCAAAAAGCCTGTGCCGCGCGTTTAGATAATCAACCACTGTATGCCATTGCCACGGTGACAGGCACTGAACGTGACCCGCAATGCCGCTCGCAGCAAATCGCCACGCTGGAAGATGCGGGGATTGCGGTCGTGAGTTCGCTACCGGAAGCCACCTTGCTGGCGGCAGCGTTAATTCATCCGCTCTCGCCTGCCGCACAGCAACACACACCGTCATTACTGGAAAACGTCGCCGTGATTAACATCGGATTACGCAGCTTTGCGCTGGAGCTACAAAGCGCCAGCAAACCGGTTGTGCATTACCAATGGTCGCCAGTCGCCGGTGGCAATAAAAAACTGGCTCGTTTATTAGAACGTTTGCAATAAGGGGTTCCCATGTTTACATCAGTGGCGCAAGCCAATGCTGCGGTTATCGAACAAATTCGTCGCGCTCGTCCACACTGGCTGGATGTGCAACCGGCTTCTTCACTTATCAGCGAACTAAACGAGGGCAAAACACTGCTTCACGCCGGGCCGCCAATGCGCTGGCAGGAGATGACCGGACCCATGAAAGGGGCGTGCGTGGGCGCATGTCTGTTCGAAGGTTGGGCGAAAGATGAAGCGCAGGCGCTGGCAATACTGGAGCAGGGGGAAGTGAACTTCATTCCTTGTCACCATGTGAATGCCGTCGGGCCAATGGGCGGTATTACTTCTGCCAGTATGCCGATGCTGGTGGTTGAGAACGTGACCGACGGCAACCGGGCGTACTGCAACCTCAACGAAGGTATCGGCAAAGTGATGCGTTTTGGCGCTTACGGCGAAGATGTCCTGACTCGCCATCGCTGGATGCGCGATGTGTTAATGCCAGTATTAAGCGCGGCGCTGGGGCGCATGGAGCGCGGTATCGATCTCACGGCGATGATGGCGCAGGGCATTACGATGGGCGATGAGTTCCATCAACGCAATATTGCTTCCTCTGCACTGTTAATGCGTGCGCTGGCCCCACAAATTGCTCGCCTCGATCATGATAAACAGCACATCGCCGAAGTGATGGATTTCCTCAGCGTGACCGATCAGTTCTTCCTCAACCTCGCGATGGCTTACTGCAAGGCGGCGATGGATGCTGGCGCGATGATCCGCGCAGGCAGCATCGTCACGGCAATGACCCGCAACGGCAATATGTTCGGGATTCGGGTAAGCGGGCTGGGCGAACGCTGGTTTACTGCGCCTGTAAACACTCCGCAAGGTCTGTTTTTCACCGGCTTCTCGCAGGAGCAGGCGAACCCGGATATGGGCGATAGCGCGATTACCGAAACCTTTGGTATCGGAGGTGCGGCAATGATCGCAGCGCCTGGCGTAACGCGCTTTGTCGGTGCGGGTGGCATGGAAGCGGCAAGAGCGGTATCTGAAGAGATGGCGGAAATTTACCTTGAACGCAATATGCAGTTGCAGATCCCAAGCTGGGATTTTCAGGGCGCGTGCCTGGGGCTGGACATTCGTCGCGTGGTAGAAACCGGCATTACGCCACTCATCAATACCGGTATCGCCCATAAAGAGGCGGGGATCGGGCAGATTGGCGCAGGCACCGTGCGGGCACCGCTGGCGTGCTTTGAACAGGCGCTGGAAGCACTGGCTGAAAGCATGGGTATTGGTTGAGGAACGCGCAATGACGATCATCCATCCTCTGCTTGCCAGTAGTAGCGCACCGAATTATCGCCAGTCCTGGCGGTTAGCGGGAGTGTGGCGGCGGGCGATTAACCTGATGACGGAAAGCGGCGAACTGTTAACGTTGCATCGTCAGGGTAGTGGTTTCGGCCCCGGAGGATGGGTGCTTCGCCGTGCGCAATTCGATGCGTTATGCGGTGGATTATGCGGCAATGAACGACCACAGGTTGTGGCTCAAGGGATTCGCCTCGGGCGTTTCACGGTTAAACAGCCACAGCGTTATTGTTTGCTGCGTATTACGCCGCCTGCGCATCCTCAACCACTTGCAGCTGCATGGATGCAACGCGCGGAGGAAACCGGGCTTTTCGGGCCACTGGCGTTGGCGGCAAGCGATCCGCTGCCTGCTGAGTTACGCCAGTTTCGTCACTGTTTTCAGGCCGCGCTCAATGGCGTTAAGACCGACTGGCGGCACTGGCTGGGTAAAGGCCCCGGATTAACGCCGAGTCATGATGACACGCTGAGCGGAATGCTGCTGGCGGCCTGGTATTATGGCGCTTTAGATGCGCGCTCCGGTCGTCCGTTTTTTGCCTGTTCCGACAATCTGCAACTCGTTACCACAGCGGTGAGCGTCAGTTATTTACGTTATGCCGCGCAAGGATATTTCGCCTCGCCACTCCTGCACTTTGTTCATGCTCTGAGTTGCCCGAAACGTACCGCTGTTGCGATTGATTCGCTGCTGGCGCTGGGGCATACGTCAGGGGCAGATACGCTGCTGGGGTTCTGGCTTGGCCAACAATTATTACAAGGAAAACCATGAAAACACTGGTTGTGGCTCTTGGGGGCAACGCCTTACTCCAGCGCGGTGAGGCGCTGACGGCAGAAAATCAATATCGCAATATCGCCAGTGCTGTACCCGCGCTGGCACGCCTGGCCCGTTCTTATCGGTTGGCGATTGTTCACGGCAACGGGCCGCAGGTGGGGCTGCTGGCATTGCAGAATCTGGCGTGGAAAGAGGTAGAACCGTATCCGCTGGATGTGCTGGTTGCGGAAAGCCAGGGGATGATTGGCTATATGCTGGCGCAGAGTTTGAGCGCACAGCCGCAGATGCCGCCCGTGACGACGGTGCTGACGCGCATTGAGGTTTCGCCTGATGATCCGGCGTTTTTGCAGCCAGAGAAATTTATTGGTCCGGTTTATCAGCCAGAAGAACAAGAGGCACTGGAAGCGGCTTACGGCTGGCAGATGAAACGTGATGGTAAATATTTGCGCCGGGTGGTGGCGTCTCCGCAACCGCGTAAAATTCTCGACAGCGAAGCCATCGAGTTGTTGCTCAAAGAGGGGCATGTGGTGATTTGCAGTGGCGGCGGCGGTGTGCCTGTGACGGATGACGGAGCAGGGAGTGAAGCAGTGATTGATAAAGATCTCGCCGCTGCGTTGCTCGCCGAGCAGATTAATGCAGATGGACTGGTGATCCTCACCGATGCTGATGCGGTATATGAAAACTGGGGAACGCCGCAGCAACGTGCCATTCGCCATGCCACACCGGATGAGTTAGCGCCATTTGCCAAAGCCGATGGTTCGATGGGGCCGAATGTAACGGCGGTGAGTGGTTATGTCAGAAGCCGTGGTAAACCCGCGTGGATTGGGGCGTTATCGCGAATTGAAGAGACGCTGGCGGGCGAAGCGGGGACCTGTATTTCGCTGTAGTCGTAGGCATTAGACATTTGTGCCTGATGCGACGCTTGACGCGTCTTATCAGGCCTACAACCGGTGCCGCATCCGGCAATTGGTGCACAATGCCTGATGCGATGCTTGACGCATCTTATCAGGCCTACAATGGGTACCGGATCGGTAGGCCGGATAAGGCGTTTACGCCGCATCCGGCAAGAATAGAGCACCAGTTAACCGAACTTACTCTGCGCCCAAATCACGCCGCTGGCGTACTCGGCTGGCAGCAGCGGAACCAGCGCTTCCAGCGTAGCGGCGAGACGGCCGGTATCGCTGTCATTGAGGTTCAGGTGGCCCACTTTACGGCCCTCGCGAACGTCTTTGTCATACCAGTGCAGGTGCACCAGCGGCAGCTTCAGCCAGTCATAGTTCAGATCGGTACCAATCGGTTTGGACCGTCGCCGACGGGCTGTTAACCACCGGCGGTCAGTCAGGCAGATCGGTAATCGCCCGCAAATGCAGTTCGAACTGGCTGATGGAAGCACCGTTCTGCGTCCAGTGGCCGCTGTTGTGCACGCGCGGAGCCAGCTCGTTAATCAGCAGACCGGCAGGCGTTACGAAGCACTCCATCGCCATCACGCCCACATAGTTGAGCTCTTGCATAATGGCGGAAAGCATCGTTTCTGCCTGCGCCTGCTGCTGAGCATCTGCCTGCGGGAAGGCCACGCTCATGCGCAGAATACCGTCCTGATGCAGGTTGTGGGTCAGGGGATAAGGAACACAGTGCTGCCGTCGTGCGCACGCGCGCCGACCAGCGACACTTCGCCAGAGAAGTTAATGCCTTGCTCAACGATGCACTCGCCGTAGCAATCGTCCGGCAGCTGAGCGGTTTCGTTAGCGCGCAGACGCCACTGGCCGCGGCCATCGTAGCCACCGGTGCGGCGTTTCACGATCGCCAACTCGCCCAGAACGGTCAAAGACCGCAGGCCACTCACCGGCGTTTCCGCCAGCAGCTGCCACGGAGCGGTGGGCGAGGCCAAGTTTATGAAAGCAGCGATTTTTGCGTCAGGCGATCGGCAATAATCGGGAAAACATCGCGGTTAACAAACGCTTTATGCTCTGCCAGTTCGCGGGTCAGCGCGGTTTCCGGCCAGCGTTCAATTTCGGCGGTAATCACGCTCTGCTGAAACGGCACGGCGGCCGGATCGGCTTCTAAGCCCACGGGCCAGACGGCAATGCCCAATGGCTCACCGGCCTGGCGCAACATCCGGCCTAGCTGGCCGTTGCCGAGTACGCAAACCTGTTTCATGCCGCACCTCGCGGATGGGGATTATCCAGCACTTCATCGGTTTGTGCTTTACGCCAGTCCTGCAGACGTTGATGCAGTTCTGCGTCGTGCTGCGCGAGGATCTGTGCGGCGAGCAGGGCGGCGTTGGCGGCGCCTGCTTTGCCAATCGCCAGCGTGCCAACCGGAATTCCGCGCGGCATCTGCACGATGGATCGAGGCTATCGACGCCGCTCAGGGCCGCGCTCTGTACCGGGAACGCCCACACCGGTCAGCGTTTTAGCCGCAATCATACCGGGTAAATGCGCAGCACCACCGGCACCGGCAATAATCACCTGATAACCGTTGCTTTCGGCTTCTTCGGCGAAGCTAAACAGTTTATCGGGGGTGCGGTGGGCGGAAACCACTTCAACGTGGTGAGGAACATTCAGAATATGGGGATTTCTGCGGTGAACTGCATGGTTGCCCAGTCACTTTTGGCACCCATCACGATGGCGATACGTACCGGATTATTGCGGGAAAACATACGTCTTAAAACTCCTGTGGGTGTGCTGCACACGACGTTAGAGGCCACAGAGAATAACACGGAAAATGGGCAAGGAAAACGGTTGCGTCACCCTGATAAGGGGGGTGAGGTGGAAAAATTAAAACGGGAAGGGGATAAGTTCGACGTCGTCCTGGCTGACTTTAACCATCGAACCGTGGCTATGCCAGGCACCTAGCACCACGCGGTGCGCCGTTTCGCCGTTGGCGTTGAGCGTATGGATATCCGGACGATGAGTATGCCCGTGAATCAGCCACTGCACGTGATGTTTTTCCATCACCGCCACGACCGCCTGTGGGTTCACATCCATAATCGCCATCGACTTGCTGCTGTTGGCCGCTTTGCTGTCGTTACGCATTTTCTGCGCGATGCGGCGACGGATAAACAGCGGCAGGGCAAGGAACAATTTTTGGATCCACGGGGTGTGGACTTTGGCGCGAAACGCCAGATAGCCGGGATCGTCGGTGCACAGGGTGTCACCGTGCATAATCAGCACGTCGCGACCGTAGAGATGCAGGACTTTTTCTTCGGCAAGCAGCTGCATGCCGCTCTCGCGAGCGAAACGCTTGCCGACGAGGAAATCACGGTTGCCGTGAATGAAATAGCAGGGAACGCCGGAATCGACTAAGGATTTGATTGCCGTAGCGATTTTCCGGTGCAGCGGGTTAGGGTCGTCGTCGCCAATCCAGGCTTCAAACAGGTCGCCCAGGATATACAGCGCATCGGCGCTGCGTGCTTCACCGGCTAAAAAACGCAGAAAACCGGCGGTGATCGCCGGTTCTTTTGCGTTGCAAATCTGCAATAAAGAGTGTCGCCACCAATTACTCGCTGATGGTCACGCTTTCGATGATAACGTCTTCTTTAGGAACGTCCTGGTGCATGCCGCTACGACCGGTAGAGACTGCTTTAATTTTATCAACAACGTCCATGCCTTCTGCGACTTCAGCGAAAACACAGTAGCCCCAACCCTGCAGGCTTTCGCCGGAGAAGTTCAGGAAGTCGTTGTCTGCCACGTTGATGAAGAACTGGGCGGTCGCAGAGTGCGGAGCCTGAGTACGGGCCATTGCCAGCGTACCACGGGTGTTTTTCAGACCGTTGTTAGCTTCGTTTTTGATAGCTTCTTTGGTGGTCTTCTGGTTCATGCCCGGCTCGAAGCCGCCGCCCTGAATCATAAAGCCATTGATAACACGGTGGAAAATCGTGTTGTTGTAGAAACCTTCGCGGCAGTAGTCCAGGAAGTTTTTAACTGTTTCCGGCGCTTTGTCGTCGAACGTTTTGATGACGATATCGCCGTGATTAGTGTGGAAAGTAACCATTTCTGCATCCTGTTCCGTATTAGAGTGGTGCTTTAGCCCGCAGTTTAGCGGCATATAGGTGCCTGTTATAGCATAACCAACGACATCGATCACCTTGCATTGTGTGCTGCTTCCGGGTTGAATTACGGGTAGAATATGCCGTTTCAGGCGAAAGCCCGGTTCACACACGTAAACATGGAATTTTCGATGCTAAAAATCTTCAACACAATGACGCGCCAAAAAGAGGAATTTAAGCCTTTTCACGCCGGTGAAGTCGGCATGTACGTGTGTGGTATCACCGTTTACGATTTCTGTCATATTGGTCATGGCCGTACTTTTGTCTCTTTTGACGTCGTTGCACGCTACCTGCGTTTTCTCGGCTATAAGCTGAAGTATGTACGTAACATCACCGATATCGACGACAAAATCATCAAACGCGCCAACGAAAACGGCGAGAGCTTTGTCGCGCTGGTCGACCGCATGATCGTTGAGATGCACAGAGATTTCGACGCGCTGAATATTCTGCGTCCGGACAGCGAGCCGCGTGCAACCCACCACATCGCTGAAATCATCGAAATCACCGAGCGGCTGATTGCCAAAGGTCACGCCTATGTTGCGGACAATGGCGATGTGATGTTCAGCGTCCCAACCGATGCGGATTACGGCAAGCTGTCGCGCCAGGATCTGGACCAGCTGCAGGCCGGGGCCCGCGTTGATGTGGTTGACGTTAAACGTAACCCAATGGACTTCGTGCTGTGGAAAATGTCGAAAGAGGGCGAAGCTGGCCGTCCCCGTGGGCGCAGGCCGTCCGGGCTGGCACATCGAATGTTCGGCGATGAACTGCAAACAGCTGGGCGACCGTTTTGATATTCACGGCGGCGGTTCTGACCTGATGTTCCCGCATCATGAAAACGAAATCGCCCAGTCTACCTGCGCGCACGATGGCGAATACGTAAACTACTGGATGCACTCCGGAATGGTGATGGTTGACCGCCGGAGAAGATATTTCTAAATCGCTGGGCAACTTCTTTACCGTGCGCGACGTGCTGAAATACTACGACGCCGAAACCGTGCGTTACTTCCTGATGTCCGGCCACTACCGCAGCCAGCTGAACTACAGCGAAAACAACCTGAAACAGGCTCGTTCAGCGCTGGAGCGTCTGTATACCGCGCTGCGCGGCACGGTGCATTCCGACGTTGAATTTGCGCGTAGCGCGCAGTACGTCGAGCGCTTTAAAGAAGCGATGGATGACGATTTCAACACGCCGGTGGCCTACGCGGTGCTGTTTAGCTTAGCCAAAGAAGTGAATAACGCCAAACAGGCGGGCGATGGCGAAGAAGCAAACTCCGCAGCGACCTGTCTGCGTACGCTTGCCGCCGTGCTGGGCCTGCTGGAGCAGGATGCCGAAGTGTTCCTGCAAAGCGGTGCCAGGCTGACGATAGCGAAGTGGCGGAAATTGAGTCGCTTATCCAACAGCGTCTGGATGCGCGTAAAGCGAAAGATTGGGCTGCAGCCGACGCCGCGCGTGACCGTCTCAACGAGATGGGTATCGTGCTGGAAGATGGCCCGCAGGGCACCACCTGGCGCCGTCAGTAATTGCGCTATTGCCGGATGCGAGTTTTCGCATCCGGTTATCGTCTGCGCCACCACAGCAATCCCATCACTATTACCGCAGGCAGCCATACCCACATTAGCTCTGACATAATCACCTGATGCCCGTACGGCGTGGTGTAGCGCGAGAGCGCAAACGGCGCAACCTTGATAACCTGCCACGGTGCGAAGAATCGTTCATCTGACCACGGCCACAGCCAGCCGACGCCTTTACCTCCGGTGGTGATGGAGTCCAGCAGGCTGTGCGACAGCAGCGAAACCGTTAAGAATAGCCAACAGCGTAGTAACCCCGCGCGGAACCGTCGTCGGCCGACGATTACGCAAATCAGCGGTACCACCAAGGCAAATAGCAGCGAGTGCGTAAAACCGCGATGGCCGAAAATATTGCCGTAGGCAATACCGAATTTAAAGGCGAGAACGTCGGCATCGGGCAGCATCGCCAGGGTAGCTGCGAAGAGTAGGCGTGGGGCATCATGGCGTGCCCAGTCCTAAACCAAGGCACAGCGGTACGGCAGCATGGGTGATAATCGTTGGCATCGGGTGTCCGTCAACAGAAAAGGAAAAACAAAGTATTAACGGAAAACGCAGGGAATGCAGCAGGGGGATATTCTGAAATTTTGCTAATAAAAACCCGGCGGTTGCAGGGCTTCGCCGGGTAATAAGACGCTCTACCGTACGGATTAGGCGGTAACGGTTACGCTCTGTCCTTCAAAATTCACGGTTTGGCCGGCGACAATTTTGCAGCGCTTGCGGGTTTCCACCGCACCGTCAACTTTCACCAGACCGTCGGCAATGGCGATTTTCGCTGTGCGCCGCTTTCGCTCCAGCCTTCCAGTTTCAGTAAGTCACAGAGTTCCACATGCGGATGCTTACCCAAAGAAAATGTTGCCATCTTATGCCTTCTCCACGTCGTGATACTCTTCACACGCCTGTAAGGTGTTTTAATCAGCGTGGCAACCGTCATCGGGCCAACGCCGCCGGGAACAGGCGTAATGTATGAGGCGCGTTTAGCCGCGTCTTCAAACACGACGTCGCCCACAACTTTGCCATTTTCCAGACGGTTGATGCCGACATCAATCACAATTGCGCCTTCTTTGATCCAGTCACCGGGAATAAAGCCTGGCTTGCCAACGGCAACGATCAATAGATCGGCATTTTCTACGTGATGACGCAGATTTTTAGTGAAGCGGTGAGTCACTGTAGTGGTGCAACCTGCCAGCAGCAGTTCCATGCTCATCGGGCGGCCAACGATATTCGATGCGCCAATCACCACGGCGTTGAGGCCGAAGGTATCAATGTTGTAACGCTCAAGCAGCGTGACGATACCGCGCGGGGTGCAGGGACGCAGACGCGGCGCGCGCTGGCACAGACGACCGACGTTGTAAGGATGGAAACCGTCCACGTCTTTGTCCGGATGAATACGTTCCAGCACTTTGACGTTATCAATACCCGCCGGTAACGGCAGTTGAACCAGAATGCCATCGATGGTGTTGTCGGCATTCAGCGTATCGATAAGCTCCAGCAGCTCCGCTTCGCTGGTGGTTTCCGGGAGGTCATAAGAGCGGGAGACGAACCCGACTTCTTCACAAGCCTTGCGTTTGCTTGCGACATAAATTTGCGATGCAGGGTTACTACCCACCAGCACAACGGCCAGTCCTGGTGCCCGCAGTCCGGCTGCAATACGCGCCTGAACTTTTTGAGCAACTTCAGAGCGCACCTGCTGCGCAATCGTTTTACCGTCAATAATCTTTGCTGCCATCAGAGAGAGGATTCCATCTGTTACGTAGATCGAAGGGGATGCGCCTATTTTGTCAGAAGCGGGGCGCGCTGTCAGGTTTCGTTTCAGATTTATCGCGTGAAGCGACCTCTTGCGAAGGTGAGGCGCACCGTCGCTGAGACTGAAAGCTTCATTTTTCGTCCATGATGGCGTTGTAAATCTGGAACTGATTTATTTCCTTGTCTAAGGATTAAGATAATTTAAGAAATACCTGACAATATAAAAAGAATTTTCAGCCTGGTAATTTACCGCTTCAGGTCTATATTTGTGTTGAATATATTTTGCGCGGAAGTATTCATCTAACGGGGCTCTCTATTTTTTAGAATAGAGTGCATATTTTCAATTAAGACATTCTTAGAGGATAAAAAGGAATTTACTACTATCAGTGTCTTAAATAAAGTAATCGGTTATATACGGATGTGGAGTCGATAAATGAGATTGAAGGAATATATATGAAATTAAGATTTATTTCGTCTGCGCTGGCTGCCGCACTATTCGCCGCTACGGGTAGTTATGCTGCCGTTGTAGATGGCGGTACAATTCACTTTGAAGGCGAACTGGTGAATGCTGCCTGTTCAGTGAATACTGACTCGGCAGACCAGGTTGTCACACTCGGTCAATATCGTACCGATATTTTCAATGCTGTTGGTAATACCTCTGCATTAATTCCATTCACCATTCAGTTGAACGACTGCGATCCTGTTGTTGCCGCTAATGCTGCCGTTGCATTTTCTGGTCAGGCTGATGCAATCAATGATAATTTATTGGCCATTGCATCCAGTACCAATACAACAACAGCAACGGGTGTCGGTATTGAAATACTTGATAATACATCCGCAATTCTCAAACCTGATGGGAATAGCTTCTCAACCAACCAGAACTTGATCCCCGGGACCAACGTTCTTCATTTTTCTGCACGTTATAAAGGCACCGGTACAAGTGCATCAGCAGGGCAAGCAAATGCTGACGCGACTTTTATTATGAGATATGAATAATCAAAACCACGTTGTTTTGAATTATATATCACGTCTTATAACAAAGTAATGTACCGGTTGTCTGAAGCGGTATGGTGGCAATGTAAATCGAAATCATGTTCACTTTGTATCATGCCGCTTTATTAAATGAAAAGGGAATGATGTGTTGTAAGAAACCAAAGCAATCATTTCTTTATATTCCTTATTTTTGCCGTCAGGAATACACAAGGCGTATTAACTATGATGACTAAAATAAAGTTATTGATGCTCATTATATTTTATTTAATCATTTCGGCCAGCGCCCATGCTGCCGGAGGGATCGCATTAGGTGCCACGCGTATTATTTATCCCGCTGATGCTAAACAGACTGCGGTATGGATTAGAAATAGCCATACCAATGAGCGCTTTCTGGTCAATTCGTGGATTGAAAACAGCAGCGGTGTAAAAGAAAAGTCATTCATCATTACACCGCCACTGTTTGTTAGTGAACCCAAAAGCGAAAATACTTTGCGTATTATTTACACCGGTCCACCGCTGGCAGCAGATCGTGAGTCTCTGTTCTGGATGAATGTTAAGACGATCCCTTCGGTAGATAAAAATGCATTGAACGGCAGGAATGTTTTGCAACTGGCGATTTTATCGCGCATGAAATTATTTCTCCGTCCAATTCAATTACAAGAATTACCCGCAGAAGCGCCGGACACACTCAAGTTTTCGCGATCCGGTAACTATATCAATGTTCATAATCCATCACCTTTTTATGTCACCCTGGTTAACTTACAAGTGGGCAGCCAAAAGTTGGGGAATGCTATGGCTGCACCCAGAGTTAATTCACAAATTCCCTTACCCTCAGGAGTGCAGGGAAAGCTGAAATTTCAGACCGTTAATGATTATGGTTCAGTAACTCCGGTCAGAGAAGTGAACTTAAACTAACCGAATCATCTGACAATATCAGAGCTAATTATGAAAATACCCACTACTACGGATATTCCGCAGAGGTATACCTGGTGTCTGGCCGGAATTTGTTATTCATCTCTTGCCATTTTACCCTCCTTTTTAAGCTATGCGGAAAGTTATTTCAACCCGGCATTTTTATTAGAGAATGGCACATCCGTTGCTGATTTATCGCGCTTTGAGAGAGGTAATCATCAACCTGCGGGCGTGTATCGGGTGGATCTCTGGCGTAATGATGAGTTCATTGGTTCGCAGGATATCGTATTTGAATCGACAACAGAAAATACAGGTGATAAATCAGGTGGGTTAATGCCCTGTTTTAACCAGGTACTTCTTGAACGAATTGGCCTTAATAGCAGTGCATTTCCCGAGTTAGCCCAGCAGCAAAACAATAAATGCATCAATTTACTGAAAGCTGTACCTGATGCCACAATTAACTTTGATTTTGCAGCGATGCGCCTGAACATCACTATTCCTCAGATAGCGTTGTTGAGTAGCGCTCACGGTTACATTCCGCCTGAAGAGTGGGATGAAGGTATTCCTGCTTTACTCCTGAATTATAATTTCACCGGTAACAGAGGTAATGGTAACGATAGCTATTTTTTTAGTGAGCTCAGCGGGATTAATATTGGCCCGTGGCGTTTACGCAACAATGGTTCCTGGAACTATTTTCGCGGAAATGGATATCATTCAGAACAGTGGAATAATATTGGCACCTGGGTACAGCGCGCCATTATTCCGCTGAAAAGTGAACTGGTAATGGGAGACGGCAATACAGGAAGTGATATTTTCGATGGCGTTGGATTTCGTGGTGTACGGCTTTATTCTTCTGATAATATGTATCCTGATAGCCAGCAAGGGTTTGCCCCAACGGTACGTGGGATTGCCCGTACGGCGGCCCAGCTAACGATTCGGCAAAATGGTTTTATTATCTATCAAAGCTATGTTTCCCCCGGCGCTTTTGAAATTACAGATTTGCACCCGACATCTTCAAATGGCGATCTGGACGTCACCATCGACGAGCGCGATGGCAATCAGCAGAATTACACAATTCCGTATTCAACAGTGCCAATTTTACAACGCGAAGGGCGTTTCAAATTTGACCTGACGGCGGGCGATTTTCGTAGCGGTAATAGTCAGCAATCATCGCCTTTCTTTTTTCAGGGTACGGCACTCGGCGGTTTACCACAGGAATTTACTGCCTACGGCGGGACGCAATTATCTGCCAATTACACCGCCTTTTTATTAGGGCTGGGGCGCAATCTCGGGAACTGGGGCGCAGTGTCGCTGGATGTAACGCATGCGCGCAGTCAGTTAGCCGACGCCAGTCGTCATGAGGGGGATTCTATTCGCTTCCTCTATGCGAAATCGATGAACACCTTCGGCACCAATTTTCAGTTAATGGGTTACCGCTATTCGACACAAGGTTTTTATACCCTTGATGATGTTGCGTATCGTCGAATGGAGGGGTACGAATATGATTACGACGGTGAGCATCGCGATGAACCGATAATCGTGAATTACCACAATTTACGCTTTAGCCGTAAAGACCGTTTGCAGTTAAATGTTTCACAATCACTTAATGACTTTGGCTCGCTTTATATTTCTGGTACCCATCAAAAATACTGGAATACTTCGGATTCAGATACGTGGTATCAGGTGGGGTATACCAGCAGCTGGGTTGGCATCAGTTATTCGCTCTCATTTTCGTGGAATGAATCTGTAGGGATCCCCGATAACGAACGTATTGTCGGACTTAATGTTTCAGTGCCTTTCAATGTTTTGACCAAACGTCGCTACACCCGGGAAAATGCGCTCGACCGCGCTTATGCCTCCTTTAACGCCAACCGTAACAGCAACGGGCAAAATAGCTGGCTGGCAGGTGTAGGTGGGACCTTACTGGAAGGCCACAACCTGAGTTATCACGTAAGCCAGGGTGATACCTCGAATAATGGGTACACGGGCAGCGCCACGGCAAACTGGCAGGCCGCTTACGGTACGCTGGGGGGCGGGTATAACTACGACCGCGATCAACATGACGTTAACTGGCAGCTGTCTGGCGGTGTGGTCGGGCATGAAAATGGCATAACGCTGAGCCAGCCTTTAGGGGATACCAATGTTTTGATTAAAGCGCCTGGCGCAGGCGGTGTACGCATTGAAAATCAAACTGGCATTTTAACCGACTGGCGCGGCTATGCGGTGATGCTGTATGCCACGGTTTATCGGTATAACCGTATCGCGCTTGATACCAATACGATGGGGAATTCCATCGATGTTGAAAAAAATATTAGCAGCGTTGTGCCGACGCAAGGCGCGTTGGTTCGTGCCAATTTTGATACCCGCATAGGCGTGCGGGCGCTCATTACCGTTACCCAGGGCGGAAAACCGGTGCCGTTTGGATCACTGGTACGGGAAAACAGTACCGGAATAACCAGTATGGTGGGTGATGACGGGCAAGTTTATTTAAGTGGTGCGCCATTGTCTGGTGAATTACTGGTTCAGTGGGGAGACGGCGCGAACTCACGCTGCATTGCGCACTATGTATTGCCGAAGCAAAGCTTACAGCAAGCCGTCACTGTTATTTCGGCAGTTTGCACACATCCTGGCTCATAAAGGAAATTATCAATAAGATAATCTGCAGATTATTATTGGCGATGGCATGTTTGTGTCTGGCAAACATATCCTGGGCTACTGTTTGTGCAAATAGTACTGGCGTAGCAGAAGATGAACACTATGATCTCTCAAATATCTTTAATAGCACCAATAACCAGCCAGGGCAGATTGTTGTTTTACCGGAAAAATCCGGCTGGGTAGGTGTCTCAGCAATTTGTCCACCCGGTACGCTGGTGAATTATACATACCGTAGTTATGTCACCAACTTTATTGTTCAGGAAACTATCGATAATTATAAATATATGCAATTACATGATTATCTATTAGGTGCGATGAGTCTGGTTGATAGTGTGATGGATATTCAGTTCCCCCCGCAAAATTATATTCGGATGGGAACAGATCCTAACGTTTCGCAAAACCTTCCATTCGGGGTGATGGATTCTCGTTTAATATTTCGTTTAAAGGTTATTCGTCCCTTTATTAACATGGTGGAGATCCCCAGACAGGTGATGTTTACCGTGTATGTGACATCAACGCCTTACGATCCGTTGGTTACACCTGTTTATACCATTAGTTTTGGTGGCCGGGTTGAAGTACCGCAAAACTGCGAATTAAATGCCGGGCAGATTGTTGAATTTGATTTTGGTGATATCGGCGCATCGTTATTTAGTGCGGCAGGGCCGGGTAATCGACCTGCTGGTGTCATGCCGCAAACCAAGAGCATTGCGGTCAAATGTACGAATGTTGCTGCGCAGGCTTATTTAACAATGCGTCTGGAAGCCAGTGCCGTTTCTGGTCAGGCGATGGTGTCGGACAATCAGGATTTAGGTTTTATTGTCGCCGATCAGAACGATACGCCGATCACGCCTAACGATCTCAATAGCGTTATTCCTTTCCGTCTGGATGCAGCTGCGGCAGCCAATGTCACACTTCGCGCCTGGCCTATCAGTATTACCGGTCAAAAACCGACCGAAGGGCCGTTTAGCGCGCTGGGGTATTTACGCGTCGATTATCAATGAGGTACGGAGAATGAGAAGAGTACTCTTTAGCTGTTTCTGCGGGCTACTGTGGAGTTCCAGTGGATGGGCAGTTGACCCTTTAGGAACGATTAATATCAATTTGCACGGTAACGTTGTTGATTTCTCCTGTACCGTAAACACAGCGGATATTGATAAGACGGTAGATTTAGGCAGATGGCCTACGACACAACTACTGAACGCTGGCGATACCACGGCACTCGTCCCTTTTAGCCTGCGGCTGGAGGGATGTCCTCCGGGTTCAGTTGCGATTTTATTTACGGGAACGCCGGCATCCGATACCAACCTGCTGGCTCTGGATGATCCCGCAATGGCACAAACCGTCGCCATCGAATTACGTAATAGCGATCGCTCCCGGCTCGCACTGGGGGAGGCGAGCCCGACTGAGGAAGTAGATGCAAATGGCAATGTCACACTAAACTTTTTTGCCAATTATCGAGCGTTAGCCAGCGGTGTTCGGCCAGGTGTGGCGAAAGCGGATGCGATATTTATGATCAATTATAATTAATATTATATTAATTCGTATAATTTGGCGTAGTCGATAAGCTCTACAATTGAATGCAAACCTAGCTTGCCATAAATATTAGATTTATGCGCACTAACTGTTTTATTGCTAAGTAATAACTTATCGGCAATTTCTTTATTAGATAATCCGCTAACCAGATAACGTAATATGGTCACTTCACGATTAGATAGCACAGTGACCGTTGAACTATTCGTACTACATTTATTGCTTTTTATATAGTTAAGCGTTTCGCTGGGAAAAAACGTGTATCCGGAGAGGATCATCTGAACGGCATGAAAAATATCATTCTGATCATTGCATTTACTGACAAAACCGTTAGCACCAGCTTGTATCGCTCTGCCAGCATAAAAGCATTCTGATTTCGATGATAAAAATAACACTTTCACTGTGCTCTGGATTTGTTTGATCCTTTTCAGGAAGGTAAAACCGTCTGTTCCGGGCAAGTCTATATCCATAATGATTAAATCAACAGGACGGGTTCGGAGATAATCGATGGTTATGCGATAATCATCCGTTTTCAGGACAATCTGCAATTCACTGTTTTTTTGCAACAGAACTTCAATAGACATTCTGATGATAGGATGAGTATCCATAATGATCACCGACGTTGGTTTCATAGTTACCAGTCTCATAGGAGCGGACAATTTTCCGTTAGGTCGGGAAATTGTACTTTGATACATGAAAATACGGGTTTTCTTGATTCAGACGCGCAGCGGTGTGCGTTTGTTTGCCGCTATAGCGAAATAAATCAGAAAATCAGACGCGGTCGTTCACTTGTTCAGCAACCAGATCAAAAGCCATTGACTCAGCAAGGGTTGACCGTATAATTCACGCGATTACACCGCATTGCGGTATCAACGCGCCCTTAGCTCAGTTGGATAGAGCAACGACCTTCTAAGTCGTGGGCCGCAGGTTCGAATCCTGCAGGGCGCGCCATTACAATTCAATCAGTTACGCCTTCTTTATATCCTCCATAATTTCAGAGTGGGACATATTTGGGACATTATCACCAAAAATGTCGTCTATTTTCCTCGCATGCTCTGTCAAATGATTAGGCGCAAGGTGAGCATACCTACGAACCATTTCTATGGACTCCCATCCGCCCATTTCCTGAAGCACTGATAATGGGACGCCTGACTGAATCAGCCAGCTTGCCCAGGTGTGTCTGAGGTCATGGAAACGGAAATCTTCAATTCCTGCACGACGACAAGCTGATAGCCATGATGTCTTGCTGTCGATGCGCATCTTCCTGACCGCAGGCGTTGATGTTCCATCTGCTCGCTTAGCCGCCTTGGTATGTACAAACACCCATTTGTGATGCTTGCCTATTTGATCACGCAACACTTTACAGGCGGTATCGTTCAGCGCCACACCAATGGCGCGGTTTGATTTGCTCTCTTCTGGATTCACCCAGGCAACTCGTCGCTGCATGTCGATTTGTTGCCATTCCAGATTTATGATGTTCGACTTTCTCAGACCAGTTGCCAGCGCAAACTTGACGACAGATTTCAGTGGTTCGGGGCACTCATCAATAAGGCGTTTTGCTTCCTCCTTTTCCAGCCATCTGACTCGCTTGTTTCTGACCGCTGGTATCTTGATGACAGGCGCTTTTTCCAGCCACTTCCAGTCGCGTTCTGCAGCACGGAGAATGGCCTTTATCATGGCAAGATGCTTTGCCTTTGTCTGAGTTGATACTGGCTTTGGTTCATAAACAGGCAGTTCTTTACCTTTCCTGATGGCGGCCTGAACTTTCTGTTTCCATATTTCTTTCGTCTTTCTGTTATGCATTCTGCTTACAGCAGAGTAAATCTTTGCCTCCGAGATATCTTTAAGCCTTATACCCTCAAAATGTTCAAGCCAGAACTCAATCCGGCTTTTATCTGAATCGAGAGATTTTTTATCAGCTTTTTCCTCAAGCCATCTTAGGCAGGCCTCTTCAAAAGTGACATCAGGTAAATCCCCTAGCTTTTCTACTCGCCAGAGTTCTGCTTTTCGCTTGTCGTGCAACTCCTGAGCTTGCCGTTTGTCCTTTGTGCCAAGAGATTCCTTAATTCGTTTCCCGCCCGGGAGCGAATACGAGGCATACCATATTTCATTTCTGCGGAAGAGTGACATTTTCTTTCCTCTGTTATGCCATCACCCGCGCTCACCTGGACAGTATGCAGCGGAGACTGAAGCGCCGCAATGCAGGCTTGCCGTGTTGTGAGGTACCCGGATATTATCGTGAGGATGCGTCATCGCCATTGCTCCCCAAATACAAAACCAATTTCAGCCAGTGCCTCGTCCATTTTTTCGATGAACTCCGGCACCATCTCGTCAAAACTCGCCATGTACTTTTCATTCCGCTCAATCACGACATAATGCAGGCCTTCACGCTTCATGCGCGGGTCATAGTTGGCAAAGTACCAGGCATCTTTTCGCGTCACCCACATGCTGTACTGCACCTGGGCCATGTAAGCCGATTTTATTGCCTCGAAACCACCGAGCCGGAATTTCATGAAATCCCGGGAGGTACGAGTATTGCCGGAAGCGTGGCCTGTATCCGGATGCAGAGTCTTATCCGTGGAAATCGAACGCGCATTACTGGTTGGTTACCAACTTGTACCAGAACATGCGGGCCAATGCGCTGGCTGACGCGGAATTACGGCGCAAGGCTGCCGATGAACTGACCTGTATGACAGCGCGAATTAACCGTGGTGAGACGATACCTGAACCAGTAAAACAACTTCCTGTTATGGGCGGTAGACCTCTAAATCGTGCACAGGCTCTGGCGAAGATCGCAGAAATTAAAGCTAAGTTCGGACTGAAAGGAGCAAGTGTATGACGGGCAAAGAGGCAATTATTCATTACCTGGGGACGCATAAGAGCTTCTGTGCACAGGACGTTGCCGCGGTAACAGGCGCAACCGTAATCTGATCTTACCCAGCAATAGTGGACACGCGGCTAAGTGAGTAAACTCTCAGTCAGAGGTGACTCACATGACAAAAACAGTATCAACCAGTAAAAAACCCCGTAAACAGCATTCGCCTGAATTTCGCAGTGAAGCCCTGAAGCTTGCTGAACGCATCGGTGTTACTGCCGCAGCCCGTGAACTCAGCCTGTATGAATCACAACTCTACAACTGGCGCAGTAAACAGCAAAATCAGCAGACGTCTTCTGAACGTGAACTGGAGATGTCTACCGAGATTGCACGTCTCAAACGCCAGCTGGCAGAACGGGATGAAGAGCTGGCTATCCTCCAAAAGGCCGCGACATACTTCGCGAAGCGCCTGAAATGAAGTATGTCTTTATTGAAAAACATCAGGCTGAGTTCAGCATCAAAGCAATGTGCCGCGTGCTCCGGGTGGCCCGCAGCGGCTGGTATACGTGGTGTCAGCGGCGGACAAGGATAAGCACGCGTCAGCAGTTCCGCCAACACTGCGACAGCGTTGTCCTCGCGGCTTTTACCCGGTCAAAACAGCGTTACGGTGCCCCACGCCTGACGGATGAACTGCGTGCTCAGGGTTACCCCTTTAACGTAAAAACCGTGGCGGCAAGCCTGCGCCGTCAGGGACTGAGGGCAAAGGCCTCCCGGAAGTTCAGCCCGGTCAGCTACCGCGCACACGGCCTGCCTGTGTCAGAAAATCTGTTGGAGCAGGATTTTTACGCCAGTGGCCCGAACCAGAAGTGGGCAGGAGACATCACGTACTTACGTACAGATGAAGGCTGGCTGTATCTGGCAGTGGTCATTGACCTGTGGTCACGTGCCGTTATTGGCTGGTCAATGTCGCCACGCATGACGGCGCAACTGGCCTGCGATGCCCTGCAGATGGCGCTGTGGCGGCGTAAGAGGCCCCGGAACGTTATCGTTCACACGGACCGTGGAGGCCAGTACTGTTCAGCAGATTATCAGGCGCAACTGAAGCGGCATAATCTGCGTGGAAGTATGAGCGCAAAAGGTTGCTGCTACGATAATGCCTGCGTGGAAAGCTTCTTTCATTCGCTGAAAGTGGAATGTATCCATGGAGAACACTTTATCAGCCGGGAAATAATGCGGGCAACGGTGTTTAATTATATCGAATGTGATTACAATCGGTGGCGGCGGCACAGTTGGTGTGGCGGCCTCAGTCCGGAACAATTTGAAAACAAGAACCTCGCTTAGGCCTGTGTCCATATTACGTGGGTAGGATCAACCAGCATAAATCAGGCTGCGGCTAAAATGGCGCGGGCAGGAATCCTGGTCGTTGATGGTAAGGTCTGGCGAACGGTGTATTACCGGTTCGCTACCAGAGAAGAATGGGAAGGAAAGGTGAGCACGAATCTGATTTTTAAGGAGTGTCGCCAGAGTGCCGCGATGAAACGGGTATTGAGGGTATATAAAAGAACATCAATGGGAACACAATGATGAAACAGGTGAGTTGAGTTCAAACTGTAGTACAATTCTCTCCAGTTTGAACAGGAAAGAATATGCTATGAACCCTTATATTTATCTTGGTGGTGCAATACTTGCAGAGGTCATTGGTACAACCTTAATGAAGTTTTCAGAAGGTTTTACACGGTTATGGCCATCTGTTGGTACAATTATTTGTTATTGTGCATCATTCTGGTTATTAGCTCAGACGCTGGCTTATATTCCTACAGGGATTGCTTATGCTATCTGGTCAGGAGTCGGTATTGTCCTGATTAGCTTACTGTCATGGGGATTTTTCGGCCAACGGCTGGACCTGCCAGCCATTATAGGCATGATGTTGATTTGTGCCGGTGTGTTGATTATTAATTTATTGTCACGAAGCACACCACATTAAAATAATTTGTTTCTAAACGACTAAAATATGGAGGCTCTTATATTTATATGAGCCTCGTTTTATGCTTTTTGTTAATGTCTTTATTTTTTATGTATTCTTTTGTGCTTTCAAGATTATGGCGTAAGAAAATTGCAATACGATTATTGTTGTATATTCAAGATAATGTGACCTTAATTGTCTTTTTAAATAAAAAATAAACAAAAATTATATCCCACCACTAAGGTTTATAAAAGCATACGTTAGCAGGTGTCACCATGAAAAAAGCCATAGCATATATGCGATTTTCATCACCAGGTCAGATGTCTGGCGACTCATTAAACCGACAGAGAAGACTTATTGCTGAATGGTTAAAGGTAAATAGTGATTATTATCTTGATACCATAACATATGAAGATTTAGGATTAAGTGCATTCAAAGGAAAGCATGCACAATCAGGAGCTTTTTCGGAATTTTTAGATGCTATAGAGCATGGTTATATATTGCCAGGAACTACATTGTTAGTTGAAAGTCTGGACAGACTTTCAAGAGAAAAAGTCGGTGAAGCGATTGAACGTCTGAAATTGATTTTGAATCACGGTATTGATGTTATAACTCTTTGCGACAATACAGTCTATAATATTGACTCTTTGAATGAGCCATATTCATTAATAAAAGCCATACTTATAGCACAAAGGGCAAATGAAGAAAGCGAGATAAAGTCAAGTCGGGTTAAATTATCATGGAAGAAAAAACGGCAGGATGCACTGGAATCAGGTACGATTATGACGGCGTCTTGTCCGAGATGGCTCTCCTTAGATGACAAAAGAACGGCTTTTGTTCCAGACCCCGACAGGGTGAAAACTATTGAGCTAATTTTTAAACTCAGGATGGAAAGGCGCTCATTGAATGCAATAGCCAAGTATTTAAATGATCATGCTGTAAAGAATTTCTCAGGAAAAGAAAGTGCATGGGGACCTTCTGTAATTGAAAAATTATTAGCGAATAAAGCTCTGATAGGTATTTGCGTACCTTCATATCGTGCAAGAGGGAAAGGGATAAGTGAAATCGCTGGCTATTATCCCAGAGTCATATCAGATGATTTGTTTTACGCTGTACAGGAAATTCGGTTGGCACCTTTTGGTATTAGCAATAGTAGCAAGAATCCTATGCTAATAAATCTACTTCGAACAGTTATGAAGTGTGAGGCTTGTGGTAATACCATGATTGTTCATGCGGTATCTGGAAGTTTGCATGGCTATTATGTTTGTCCGATGAGAAGATTACATCGATGTGACAGGCCATCAATAAAAAGAGATTTGGTTGATTATAATATCATTAATGAATTGCTTTTTAATTGTAGCAAAATTCAACCAGTTGAAAACAAGAAAGATGCTAATGAAACTTTAGAGTTAAAAATTATTGAGCTTCAGATGAAAATTAATAATTTAATCGTTGCATTGTCTGTCGCGCCTGAAGTTACCGCTATAGCAGAGAAAATAAGACTATTAGATAAGGAATTACGAAGGGCTTCGGTATCATTGAAAACTTTGAAGAGTAAAGGTGTAAATTCATTCAGTGATTTTTATGCTATTGACTTAACCAGTAAAAATGGACGAGAGTTATGCCGTACACTTGCCTATAAAACATTCGAAAAAATCATAATTAATACGGATAATAAAACCTGTGATATCTATTTTATGAATGGCATTGTTTTTAAACACTATCCTTTAATGAAAGTAATATCCGCCCAGCAGGCGATAAGTGCTCTCAAATATATGGTTGATGGTGAGATTTATTTCTAAATAATGATCTCGGATTTTAAGTTATGCTATGGTGATAAAGTGCAAGACAGAATTAATTATCTTTGACGAAACTTAATGGGTAATTACTTTGTTTGCTCCCACAAGCGAGTTTTGTACGGCTGTATTGGGGTAGTAAATGAGCTATACAATCTTAATCATTTGTTAGGTGAGAACTCTTGGTCGCAGATTCAAATACTGAAAATACGTGACAAATTATTATGAGCAAAATGGTGTATGTCACGTATTTTGAATGGTAGGTTAAAAAATAACACCGACTTTCGTAGGTGTTACTAATAATAAAGCAGAGTTTTTAGATAGTATCAATGTGCTTTGTGTATATTGTGGCAAATAATTGGGTTGGGGGTACAATTGTGATTGCTTTTGCATGAACATTGCGCCTTTATGCATAATGAGATAAAGGAATATCAAATAAAATAACGATAGGTCATAACAAAGAGGTTTTTATGAAAACACTTATCGTTTCAACTGTATTGGCATTCATAACATTTTCTGCGCAGGCTGCAGCATTTCAGGTCACTAGTAATGAAATAAAAACAGGAGAGCAACTTACAACGTCTCATGTCTTTTCTGGATTTGGGTGTGAAGGTGGTAATACATCGCCCTCATTAACCTGGTCTGGTGTTCCTGAAGGTACCAAAAGCTTTGCCGTAACTGTATATGATCCAGATGCACCTACAGGCAGTGGTTGGTGGCATTGGACTGTTGTTAATATTCCAGCAACAGTAACATATTTGCCCGTTGATGCAGGGAGACGTGATGGAACAAAACTGCCGACTGGTGCTGTTCAAGGCCGAAATGATTTTGGCTATGCTGGGTTTGGTGGCGCATGTCCTCCTAAAGGAGATAAACCACATCATTACCAGTTTAAAGTATGGGCTCTAAAAACTGAAAAGATTCCTGTAGATTCTAACTCCAGCGGAGCGTTAGTTGGTTATATGCTTAATGCTAATAAAATCGCAACCGCTGAGATAACACCAGTTTATGAGATAAAGTAGGGTGAGAGTATGCTGGCAAGAGGTAAGACTAACTTAAAGATCGAAGAAATACGGATGCATAAACATCATGAGATTCATAGGGTTAAGCCTCTTATGCCAGCTTTGTGTCGTATCCGTCAGGGAAAGAAAGTTATCAATTGGGAGACGCATACTTTAACTGTTGATAATAATCAAATAATATTATTTCCTTGTGGTTATGAATTTTATATTGAGAATTATCCTGAAGCAGGGCTTTATCTTGCAGAAATGCTTTACTTACCCATTGATTTAATTGAGAGTTTCCAAAAACTTTATACGGTAACTGATCAAATACGTAACAAAACAAGTTTCTTTTTACCTCAGAATCCTGAGTTAATATATTGTTGGGAGCAACTAAAAACATCTGTTTCCCGAGGCTTCTCAACTAAAATTCAGGAGCACTTAGCAATGGGCGTTCTACTTTCGTTAGGAGTGAATCATGTTAATCATTTACTTTTATCATATAGTAAACAATCATTGATAAGTCGTTGTTATAACCTGCTGCTATCCGAACCCGGCACAAAATGGACAGCAAACAAGGTTGCTCGATATCTCTACATTTCTGTTTCTACATTACATCGCCGTCTAGCAAGCGAGGGGGTAAGTTTCCAAAGTATACTGGACGATGTGAGGTTAAATAATGCGTTGTCTGCTATACAAACGACGGTAAAACCTATAAGCGAGATTGCCAGAGAAAATGGTTATAAGTGTCCTTCTCGTTTTACTGAAAGATTTCATAATCGTTTTAATATAACACCAAGAGAGATAAGAAAAGCTTCCAGAGAGTAAAAGTGTTTTAAGAAGGAGCAATTCTATCGATTTTGATTTTGGGAAATCAACACGGCATAATTATGTCACCGGAGCCTGAACAACTCCGGTGACTTCTGCGCTAAACGGGGACGTTTATGCGCACATACAATCCAAACTCTCTTCTCCCTTCACAGATGCAGAAATGCACCTGCAATTCTTTGCATCTAGCGTTTGACCTCTGCGGAGGGGAAGCGTGAACCTCTCACAAGACGGCATCAAATTACATCGCGGCAACTTCACCGCTATCGGTCGGCAGATCCAGCCTTATCTGGAGGAGGGCAAATGCTTTCGCATGGTGCTTAAACCGTGGCGTGAGAAACGCAGTCTTTCCCAGAATGCACTCAGCCACATGTGGTACAGCGAAATCAGTGAATACCTCATCAGCAGGGGTAAAACGTTCGCCACTCCAGCTTGGGTAAAAGATGCTCTCAAACACACATATCTCGGTTATGAAACCAAAGACCTGGTTGATGTCGTAACCGGTGATATCACCACTATCCAGTCGTTACGCCATACCTCCGATCTTGATACCGGAGAGATGTATGTCTTCCTGTGTAAGGTTGAAGCCTGGGCGATGAATATTGGTTGCCACCTGACTATTCCACAGAGCTGCGAGTTCCAGCTGCTGCGCGACAAGCAGGAGGCGTAATGGCTACACCGCTTATTCGTGTCATGAACGGACACATCTACAGAGTACCAAATCGTCGTAAGCGTAAACCTGAGCTGAAGCCATCCGAAATACCAACACTGCTCGGATATACCGCCAGCTTGGTTGATAAAAAATGGTTGCGACTGGCAGCAAGGAGGAGTCATGGCTGATTTGAGAAAAGCAGCGCGTGGTCGGGAATGCCAGGTAAGAATCCCTGGCGTATGTAATGGCAACCCTGAAACGTCTGTACTGGCACATATCCGGCTGACTGGATTGTGCGGCACCGGTACGAAACCGCCAGACCTGATTGCCACCATTGCATGTTCTGCCTGCCACGACGAAATCGACCGCCGCACGCATTTTGTTGACGCTGGATATGCAAAAGAATGCGCGCTGGAAGGTATGGCGAGAACACAGGTTATCTGGCTGAAAGAGGGGGTTATTAAGGCGTGAATACCTACAGCATCACATTACCCTGGCCTCCGAGCAATAATCGCTATTACCGCCATAATCGCGGGCGCACGCACGTCAGCGCAGAGGGGCAGGCATACCGCGATAACGTCGCCCGAATCATTAAAAACGCAATGCTGGATATCGGCCTGGCTATGCCTGTGAAAATCCGCATTGAGTGCCACATGCCGGATCGCCGTCGCCGTGACCTGGATAATCTGCAAAAAGCCGCTTTTGACGCACTCACTAAAGCAGGTTTCTGGCTGGATGATGCTCAGGTCGTTGATTACCGCGTTGTGAAGATGCCTGTTACCAAAGGTGGGAGGCTGGAACTGACCATCACCGAAATGGGGAATGAATGATGTTTGAGTTTAATATGGCAGAACTTCTTCGCCACCGCTGGGGGCGTCTGCGCTTATATCGTTTCCCCGGTTCTGTTTTGACCGATTACCGAATACTGAAGAATTACGCCAAAACCCTGACAGGAGCAGGAGTATGAAGTCAGAGATAACAATCAACTAATACTGTTTTGTTGATTTTTGCTTGTAATTGGCGTTCTGGTCTGATTTTTGTGGAGTAAGTTGATGCGTGATATTCAGATGGTTCTTGAGCGTTGGGGAGCGTGGGCGGCTAATAATCATGAAGATGTGACCTGGTCGTCCATTGCCGCCGGTTTTAAGGGATTAATTACTTCAAAAGTAAAATCTCGCCCGCAATGTTGTGACGATGACGCGATGATCATTTGCGGGTGCATGGCCCGTCTGAAAAAGAACAACAGCGATTTGCACGATTTATTAGTAGATTATTATGTAGTCGGTATGACATTCATGTCACTGGCAGGTAAGCATTGCTGCTCTGATGGTTATATCGGGAAAAGGTTACAGAAGGCTGAGGGCATAATTGAAGGGATGTTAATGGCATTAGATATCCGGTTAGAGATGGATATCGTTGTTAATAACTCTAATTAATATGCCAATTGTTTACTAAAAATTATTAAAAATGGGGCGTTGAGACGCCCCCAAAAATAAAGGGTAATATATAACAGAAGGTTTATATAGTTAGAAGCAAGGTTGTGCTTCTAAAGGAAGTGGCTTGAGGGAGCCACTTATATGTTGGGGAGGCAACGCCTCCCGCAACATATCTTTTTCGTAATCAGATTAGAACTGGTAAACCAGACCTACAGCAACGATGTCATCAGTGCTTACACCGAGTGCTTTAGGGAAGGTGCGAATAAGCGGGGAAATTCTTCTCGGCTGACTCAGTCATTTCATTTCTTCATGTTTGAGCCGATTTTTTCTCCCGTAAATGCCTTGAATCAGCCTATTTAGACCGTTTCTTCGCCATTTAAGGCGTTATCCCCAGTTTTTAGTGAGATCTCTCCCACTGACGTATCATTTGGTCCGCCCGAAACAGGTTGGCCAGCGTGAATAACATCGCCAGTTGGTTATCGTTTTTCAGCAACCCCTTGTATCTGGCTTTCACGAAGCCGAACTGTCGCTTGATGATGCGAAATGGGTGCTCCACCCTGGCCCGGATGCTGGCTTTCATGTATTCGATGTTGATGGCCGTTTTGTTCTTGCGTGGATGCTGTTTCAAGGTTCTTACCTTGCCGGGGCGCTCGGCGATCAGCCAGTCCACATCCACCTCGGCCAGCTCCTCGCGCTGTGGCGCCCCTTGGTAGCCGGCATCGGCTGAGACAAATTGCTCCTCTCCATGCAGCAGATTACCCAGCTGATTGAGGTCATGCTCGTTGGCCGCGGTGGTGACCAGGCTGTGGGTCAGGCCACTCTTGGCATCGACACCAATGTGGGCCTTCATGCCAAAGTGCCACTGATTGCCTTTCTTGGTCTGATGCATCTCCGGATCGCGTTGCTGCTCTTTGTTCTTGGTCGAGCTGGGTGCCTCAATGATGGTGGCATCGACCAAGGTGCCTTGAGTCATCATGACGCCTGCTTCGGCCAGCCAGCGATTGATGGTCTTGAACAATTGGCGGGCCAGTTGATGCTGCTCCAGCAGGTGGCGGAAATTCATGATGGTGGTGCGGTCCGGCAAGGCGCTATCCAGGGATAACCGGGCAAACAGACGCATGGAGGCGATTTCGTACAGAGCATCTTCCATCGCGCCATCGCTCAGGTTGTACCAATGCTGCATGCAGTGAATGCGTAGCATGGTTTCCAGCGGATAAGGTCGCCGGCCATTACCAGCCTTGGGGTAAAACGGCTCGATGACTTCCACCATGTTTTGCCATGGCAGAATCTGCTCCATGCGGGACAAGAAAATCTCTTTTCTGGTCTGACGGCGCTTACTGCTGAATTCACTGTCGGCGAAGGTAAGTTGATGACTCATGATGAACCCTGTTCTATGGCTCCAGATGACAAACATGATCTCATATCAGGGACTTGTTCGCACCTTCCTTAGTGAAGTCATTTTTGTCAAGCAGGTTGATTTTGTAATCAACGAAAGTAGACATATTTTTGTTGAAGTAATAGGTTGCACCTACATCAACATATTTGACTAAGTCCTGATCGCCCCATACTCCAAGATCCTTACCTTTAGATTGCAGGTAAGCAACGGACGGACGCAGACCGAAATCGAACTGATATTGTGCAACAGCTTCGAAGTTTTGGGCTTTATTAGCAACGAAGTGATCAGCAAATACAGTCATATTCTGGGTTTCAGAATAGGTAGTGGCCAGGTAAATGTTGTTAGCGTCATATTTCAGACCTGCGGCCCAAACTTCTGCATTTTTACCGGAAGCAAATACTTCAGGAAGAACTTTCCCTGCATTAACTTGAGTGTCGGTACGATCAGATTTCGCATAAGTTGCACCGATACCGAATCCTTCGTATTCATAGGTAGCAGAGAAACCGAAGCCATCACCGTTACCTTCAGTGTAGTTATCGAAATCGCTACGATCGTTTTTGCCTTGGTACTGAGCAGCAAAGTTCAGACCATCAACCAGACCAAAGAAGTCGTTGTTACGATAGGTTGCAACACCAGTTGCACGTTGAGTCATGAACACGTCGGTTTGAGTCCAAGTGTCACCACCGAATTCTGGCAGGACGTCAGTCCACGCACCGATGTCGTATGCTACACCGTAGTTACGGCCGTAATCGATGGAGCCGTAGTCACCGAATTTCAGGCCAGCGAAGGCAAGACGGGTTTTATCTTTGGAGGAACCTTGAGATTCAGCGCGGTTGCCTTTGAATTCATATTCCCACTGACCGAAACCAGTCAGTTGATCGTTGATTTGGGTTTCACCTTTGAAGCCAAGACGGGCATAAGTAGTATCACCATCATCTGCATCATTAGAGGAGAAGTAGTGCTTAGCATTAACTTTCCCGTACAGATCCAGCTTGTTACTGTCTTTATTATAAATTTCAGCTGCCTGAGCAGACATCGCCATTAGTACTGATGCAGCTACAGCAGAAATTGCCACTGTTAATTTTTTCATCGTGAGCCCTTTTTTTGAACTATTATTAAAAAATGATGTCACTGCGCGATAAATATTCATCTAATCAATGTGATTATTTCAAGATGTAAGTTTTGGTTTCTCGTTTGATTTGTGAAGTAGATCTCTATTTTTATCTGAACTTTTTTCTATCGAATCCTATTCATGGCTCTTGGCTGAATAAAAATAAATCTATTAGCCAATTTATATTAACGGCTGTTATTTATAAGTGCTCTATAATTTGAAGGTTCAATTTAAACCGGCTAAAAATAACACTGGAAATTATTTTTTGGTTATTTGTTGAGATTTGCTTATGTATTTGTAGTGGTGTTTTCAATACTCGGTAGCATTCTCTCAAATATCATTTAGTGGTTTACGTACGTAAAAAATTGGTTATGCTGTTAAGAGTGGTTACTTCGTCACACAGCTTAAACCCGCCGTCGAGCGGGTTTTTCCATTTTTTGAGTCTCGATATTAGCTGATAACCCAATACCTGAGTTATTCACTGACTCCGAGTCTGTTACGTTTCGTAGTATTCCCTCAATTTACACCCGCTTTGTCTGCGAGGTGGGGTTATGAAATCCATGGATAAGTTAACAACGGGTGTCGCCTATGGCACCTCAGCAGGTAGTGCCGGGTACTGGTTTTTACAGCTGCTAGATAAAGTCACTCCCTCACAGTGGGCAGCAATAGGTGTGCTGGGTAGCCTGGTATTTGGCCTGCTGACGTACCTGACAAACCTTTATTTCAAGATTAAAGAAGATAAGCGCAAGGCTGCGAGAGGTGAATAATGCCTCCATCATTACGAAAAGCCGTTGCTGCTGCTATTGGTGGCGGAGCAATTGCTATAGCATCAGTGTTAATCACTGGCCCAAGTGGTAACGATGGTCTGGAAGGTGTCAGCTACATACCATACAAAGATATTGTTGGTGTATGGACTGTATGTCACGGACACACCGGAAAAGACATCATGCTCGGTAAAACGTATACCAAAGCAGAATGCAAAGCACTCTTGAATAAAGACCTTGCCACTGTCGCCAGACAAATTAACCCGTATATCAAAGTCGATATACCGGAAACAACGCGCGGCGCTCTTTACTCATTCGTTTACAACGTGGGTGCTGGCAATTTTAGAACATCGACGCTTCTTCGCAAAATAAACCAGGGCGATATCAAAGGCGCATGTGATCAGCTGCGTCGCTGGACATACGCTGGCGGTAAGCAATGGAAAGGCCTGATGACTCGTCGTGAGATTGAGCGTGAAGTCTGTTTGTGGGGGCAACAGTGAGCAGAGTAACCGCGATTATATCCGCTCTGATTATCTGCATCATCGTCAGCCTGTCATGGGCGGTCAATCATTACCGTGATAACGCAATCGCCTACAAAGTCCAGCGCGACAAAAATGCCAGAGAACTGAAGCTAGCGAACGCGGCAATTACTGACATGCAGATGCGTCAGCGTGATGTTGCTGCGCTCGATGCAAAATACACGAAGGAGTTAGCTGATGCGAAAGCTGAAAATGATGCTCTGCGTGATGATGTTGCCGCTGGTCGTCGTCGGTTGCACATCAAAGCAGTCTGTCAGTCAGTGCGTGAAGCCACCACGGCCTCCGGCGTGGATAATGCAGCCTCCCCCCGACTGGCAGACACCGCTGAACGGGATTATTTCACCCTCAGAGAGAGGCTGATCACTATGCAAAAACAACTGGAAGGAACCCAGAAGTATATTAATGAGCAGTGCAGATAGAGCTGACCATATCGATGGGCAACTCATGCAATTATTTTGAGCAATACACACGCGCTTCCAGCGGAGTATAAATGCCTAAAGTAATAAAACCGAGCAATCCATTTACGAATGTTTGCTGGGTTTCTGTTTTAACAACATTTTCTGCGCCGCCACAAATTTTAGCTGCATCGACAGTTTTCTTCTGCCCAATTCCAGAAACGAAGAAATGATGGGTGATGGTTTCCTTTGGTGCTACTGCTGTCTGTTTGTTTTGAACAGTAAATGTCTGTTGAGCACATCCTGTAATAAGCAGGGCCAGCGCAGTAGCGAGTAGCATTTTTTTCATGGTGTTATTCCCGATGCTTTTTGAAGTTCGCAGAATCGTATGTGTAGAAAATTAAACAAACCCTAAACAATGAGTTGAAATTTCATATTGTTAATATTTATTAATGTATGCCAGGTGCGATGAATCGTCATTGTATTCCCGGATTAACTATGTCCACAGCCCTGACGGGGAACTTCTCTGCGGGAGTGTCCGGGAATAATTAAAAACGATGCACACAGGGTTTAGCGCGTACATGTATTGTATTATGCCAACACCCCGGTGCTGACACGGAAGAAACCGGACGTTATGATTTAGCGTGGAAAGATTTGTGTAGTGTTCTGAATGCTCTCAGTAAATAGTAATGAATTATCAAAGGTATAGTAATATCTTTTATGTTCGTGGATATTTGTAATCCATCGGAAAACTCCTGCTTTAGCAAGATTTTCCCTGTATTGCTGAAATGTGATTTCTCTTGATTTCAACCTATCATAGGACGTTTCTATAAGATGCGTATTTCTTGAGAATTTAACATTTACAACCTTTTTAAGTCCTTTTATTAACACGGTGTTATCGTTTTCTAACACAATGTGAATATTATCTGTGGCTAGATAGTAAATATAATGTGAGACATTGTGACGTTTTAGTTCAGAATAAAACAATTCACAGTTTAAATCTTTTCGCACTTGATCGAATATTTCTTTAAAAATGGCAACCTGAGCCATTGGTAAAACCTTCCATGTGATACGAGGGCGCGTAGTTTGCATTATCGTTTTTATCGCTTCAATCTGGTCTGACCTCTTTGTGTTTTGTTGATGATTTATGTCAAATATTAGGAATGTTTTCAATTAATAGTATTGGTTGCGTAACAAAGTGCGGTCCTGCTGGCATTCTGGAGGGAAATACAACCGACAGATGTATGTAAGGCCAACGTGCTCAAACCTTCATACAGAAAGATTTGAAGTAATATTTTAACCGCTAGATGAAGAGCAAGCGCATGGAGCGACAAAATGAATAAAGAACAATCTGCTGATGATCCCTCCGTGGATCTGATTCGTGTAAAAAATATGCTTAATAGCACCATTTCTATGAGTTACCCTGATGTTGTAATTGCATGTATAGAACATAAGGTGTCTCTGGAAGCATTCAGGGCAATTGAGGCAGCGTTGGTGAAGCACGATAATAATATGAAGGATTATTCCCTGGTGGTTGACTGATCACCATAACTGCTAATCATTCAAACTACTTAACCTGTGACAGAGCCAACACGCAGTCTGTCACTGTCAGGAAAGTGGTAAAACTGCAACTCAATTACTGCAATGCCCTCGTAATTAAGTGAATTTACAATATCGTCCTGTTCGGAGGGAAGAACGCGGGATGTTCATTCTTCATCACTTTTAATTGATGTATATGCTCTCTTTTCTGACGTTAGCCTCCGACGGCAGGCTTCAATGACCCAGGCTGAGAAATTCCCGGACCCTTTTTGCTCAAGAGCGATGTTAATTTGTTCAATCATTTGGTTAGGAAAGCGGATGTTGCGGGTTGTTGTTCTGCGGGTTCTGTTCTTAGTTGACATGAGGTTGCCCCGTATTCAGTGTCGCTGATTTGTATTGTCTGAAGTTGTTTTTACGTTAAGTTGATGCAGATCAATTAATACGATACCTGCGTCATAATTGATTATTTGACGTGGTTTGATGGCGTAGATGCACGTTGTGACATGTAGATGATAATTATTATCATTTTGTGGGTCCTTTCCGGCGATCCGACAGGTTACGGGGCGGCGACCTCGCGGGTTTTCGCTATTTATGAAAATTTTCCGGTTTAAGGTGTTTCCGTTCTTCTTCGTCGTAACTTAATGTATTTATTTAAAATACCCCCTGAAAAGAAAGGAAACGACAGGTGCTGAAAGCGAGCTTTTTGGCCTCTGTCGTTTCCTTTCTCTGTTTTTGTCCGTGGAATGTGCAATGGAAGTCAACAAAAAGCAGCTGGCTGACATTTTCGGTGCGAGTATCCGTACCATTCAGAACTGGCAGGAACAGGGAATGCCCGTTCTGCGAGGCGGTGGCAAGGGTAATGAGGTGCTTTATGACTCTGCCGCCGTCATAAAATGGTATGCCGAAAGGGATGCTGAAATTGAGAACGAAAAGCTGCGCCGGGAGGTTGAAGAACTGCTGCAGGCCAGCGAGACAGATCTCCAGCCAGGGACTATTGAGTACGAACGCCATCGACTTACGCGTGCGCAGGCCGATGCACAGGAGCTGAAAAATGCCAGAGACTCCGCTGAAGTGGTGGAAACCGCATTCTGTACTTTCGTGCTGTCGCGGATCGCAGGTGAAATTGCCAGTATTCTCGACGGGATCCCCCTGTCGGTGCAGCGGCGTTTTCCGGAACTGGAAAACCGACATGTTGATTTCCTGAAACGGGATATCATCAAAGCCATGAACAAAGCAGCCGCGCTGGATGAACTGATACCGGGGTTGCTGAGTGAATATATCGAACAGTCAGGTTAACAGGCTGCGGCATTTTGTCCGCGCCGGGCTTCGCTCACTGTTCAGGCCGGAGCCACAGACCGCCGTTGAATGGGCGGATGCTAATTACTATCTCCCGAAAGAATCCGCATACCAGGAAGGGCGCTGGGAAACACTGCCCTTTCAGCGGGCCATCATGAATGCGATGGGCAGCGACTACATCCGTGAGGTGAATGTGGTGAAGTCTGCCCGTGTCGGTTATTCCAAAATGCTGCTGGGTGTTTATGCCTACTTTATAGAGCATAAGCAGCGCAACACCCTTATTCCAGCTGGCTTCGTGGCTGTTTTCAACAGTGATGAGTCATCGTGGCATCTCGTTGAAGATCATCGGGGTAAAACGGTTTATGACGTAGCGTCAGGGGACGCGTTATTTATTTCTGAACTCGGTCCGTTACCGGAAAATGTTACCTGGTTATCGCCGGAAGGGGAGTTTCAGAAGTGGAACGGTACAGCCTGGGTGAAAGATGCAGAAGCAGAAAAACTGTTCCGGATTCGGGAGGCGGAAGAAACAAAAAACAGCCTGATGCAGGTAGCCAGTGAGCATATTGCGCCACTTCAGGATGCTGTAGATCTGGAAATCGCAACGGAGGAAGAAACCTCATTGCTGGAAGCCTGGAAAAAATATCGGGTGTTGCTGAACCGTGTTGATACATCAACTGCACCTGATATTGAGTGGCCTACGAACCCTGTCAGGGAGTAATCATTGGGATTATGCCGCAGCACGTCTTAAGCAAGAACATGCTGCGGTTGGATGCTATTTTTTTCCTGAAGCGGAAAACATTACTACAGTACCTTGAACCTTGGTTTTAACATTCTCGAAATGCTCTGAGAGTATATGTGTTAAGCCTTCTTCGGAATCTTTTGTGTTTGAAAAGATGCCTTTCTGATTGTAAATGCGCATCAGTTTTTGACCGAAGCTATTGTGCACAACTCCATCGCCAAGAATTGTGGCTCCGTATAGAGTTCCATCGTCAGTTAAGGCCTGCGCCGCATTGCGTATTACACAGCTTTTTGTAGATATATTTCCAGGCAGGCAGTGAAGAAGGTAAGACATGGAAATGGAATCAAATTGACCATGTAACGCCGCGGGATAAGGTTCAAAAACATCATGGCTAATTTTATGTTTAATTTTTGATTCCCCAGCCCTTGTAGATGCCGCGTTCAGGCTAGCTTCGTTCAAATCCATTAAAGATATCAGACTACTCTCAGGTACGTGAGTAAGGTAAAACCCAGTTCCAACACCAATATCCAGATGGTTGTTACCTAAATGTTCCAGAAAGTGTGGAAGAAGGTGTTCCTTTGTAGGACATCCCCATGCAAGCCGATTTGATACTCCCAAAACCCACCAGTCATAAAGCTTTAGGGTAAGTGGTGTGTAAATTCTAGCCCCATCATCTGTGTTTTTTTATTAATTTCACCATGTTATAGTTTTATTTGTGAATTAAATCAATTATGGCAATGAATTACAAGGGGTTAAATGCTGCCGCAGCATAGCGATATTGAAATAGCCTGGTATGCTTCAATACAGCAGGAGCCGAATGGCTGGAAGACCGTCACCACACAGTTCTACATCCAGGAATTCAGTGAGTATATTGCGCCACTGCAGGATGCTGTAGATCTGGAAATCGCAACGGAGGAAGAAAGATCGTTGCTGGAAGCCTGAAAAAAGTATCGGGTGCTGCTAAACCGTGTGGACACTTCCGTAGCACCAGATATCGAGTGGCTTATTCAACCATAATAAACAGTATGTATATCATAGGTTATTAATTGTGAGTTTTTTCGGTGTGTTATTTGTTTGTTTGATGTTATGCTTTTGCGCCCCAAAAGGTTGTTTAGATGTATTTTATCAATTGATTTTCAATATCGTTTAATAAAGAAAAATTAAGCAAGCTGGATGTTGGTTTTTTGTTAATTGAATGGTTCTAATAATGTTTTTTTACTGTTGTTGAATGTGACTTGATAAGAAATGCAAGTAAAAATGATACTCTTTTTATTTTAAATTCAAACGGTTGACATATATATAGCAAGAGGTTTCAGGTGCGTTGTAGTGAGTTTATGTTAATAAAAAGCATAGTAAGCGTTGAAAAATGTAACTTTGAAATAAGTTAGAATAAAAAACAACATACATATAATAATTTAATCTTAAATGAAATTTATTAAAATTTGCAAACTATAATTTTGTGTATAAAAATATAAATGCACATCATCCTGATTATGATTGTGTATTTAATTGGTTGTTATTTGACTACTATCAACTTGTTTTAATTTTATGATAGGTGCAAGATGGATTATGTTTGCTCCGTAGTTTTCATCTGTCAATCATTTGATTTAATTATAAACAGGAGAGTTATCTCGTTCAAAAAAAATTCATTGTTTATTGTAAGCGACAAAATTAGAAGGGAGTTACCAGTATGCCCCTCTAAACTAAGAATTGTTGATATAGATAAGAAAACATGTTTATCCTTTTTTATCGACGTGAATAATGAGCTGCCTGGCAAATTTACTCTTGATAAGAATGGCTATATTGCTGAAGAGGAACCTCCATTATCGCTTGTTTTTTCTCTGTTTGAAGGGATTAAAATAGCAGACTCACACTCCCTTTGGTTAAAAGAAAGACTATGTATATCCTTACTTGCCATGTTCAAAAAACGCGAAAGTGTAAATTCATTTATACTAACAAATATAAATACATTTACCTGTAAAATTACTGGAATAATCAGTTTTAATATTGAGCGGCAATGGCATTTAAAAGATATTGCGGAATTGATTTATACGAGTGAAAGTTTAATAAAAAAAAGATTAAGGGATGAAGGAACGTCATTTACTGAAATATTGAGAGATACTAGGATGAGGTATGCAAAAAAACTCATAACTTCAAACTCTTATTCTATCAATGTCGTAGCCCAGAAATGTGGCTATAACAGTACTTCATATTTCATATGTGCATTTAAAGATTATTATGGTGTCACGCCATCTCATTATTTTGAGAAAATAATCGGCGTCACAGATGGAATAAACAAAACAATTGACTGATAATGTTTATTACAAGTTGTCTACATGTTAATTATAATATTATACAGCGTTTTTTTTGATGTGATATTCTGGAACCATTAATTTGTAATTGGGTTGCTGTCGCCTATTTTATACATACTATAATTGATGGTTTTCTATGTGATTTAGTTAATAACCTTCTGGGTTTATTTTAAGGGTTAATTGTTACATTGAAATGGCTAGTTATTCCCCGGGGCGATTTTCACCTCGGGGAAATTTTAGTTGGCGTTCTTAAAATGTGTACTTAAGACCAGCAGTAGTGATGAAGTTATAGTTTTCTATACCTGCTCCATTTTTGCTGTAGTCTGAAGTGTTATTATTGTGATCATAAAGTGAAGTATTACCTTTTTTATTCGTAACCCGATTCCATGCGCCTTCAACATAAACTTTTGCGTTAGGTGTGACGTAATAACCTGCATTGACTGCAACAGAATAGTAATTTTGGTCTTTGACCTTACTGCGATAAGTGATTCTTTTTCCCGGGTCATAGTGTTCATCGTTATCAGATGATTCCACCCAGCCGCTGTATTTAAATGTGCCACCGAGTTCAAAATCTTCATAACGATAACTTCCAGTCAAGCCAATGTAGGGCATTTTAAAACGTTGTTTGTAGCCGATTGCTCTTTCTCCATTCGGGAAGGAGCCGATATCATCTCTGAATCCCTCCTCAGAACTGTAGATATAGGAACCACCTCTGGCTGTAAAGCTATAACGGCTTTCCTGATATCCGGCCATGAGTCCCAGGCGGTAATTGGGTTCGTTGAGGAGCCAGCCTTTGATATTCAGATCAAATTCGTTGGCATAATTGAGTTGTGTATCAGGGTGTCTACTTTCATCCGTCCAGGTTCCGGGGTTACTGGAATCCATCCAGTCCTGATCGACCATATTGCCACCTCGGCTGCCGAGAGTTGTCCAGCCAGCAGCCCCGATAGATATCTGGGGCATCAAATCCCAATTAATTGCACCTTTAATAATTGCAGCGTTATTGAATTTCCAGTCGAGTTGACTGACTTTTCGGCCTCCTTCTTCGGCTAGATAAACACGCTCTTTTGTTTTTCCGCTCAGAGTTCCAAGACTAATGTCCGCATTTATGTTGTCAGGAGTAAACGATAAAGTCTCGGTAGAAGCAAAAGAGCTGATCGCAATAGGGGTTGTCAGGACTATTCCCAGAAGTTTCGCCCGCATAAAAGTTCTCCATTCAATCGTTTTAATGATTGAATATGTATTTTTTATATCTAACTTAATGAGTCAATTACATATTGCTCCACTGTTTATATTTTGTTTAGTATTGAATGATTATCACAATGCGCTATCTGTTTTTGGTTTAATTATCTGTTATTGTTTCATATTTCGGTTTTACTGTGTGGTTTTTTTATGCTTTTGTGGTGCTTTTATCTATTTAAGTGCCATGCCTTTAGAGGCATATAAGCGAAAATAGCATGAGGTTTATCCTCAATTACTATGTTTTTTAGTACAAAAAAGAGGGACAAAACTGAGACACATAAGGCCTCGCAATGGCTTGCAAGGCTTTACATGTTTTGAGGTAGTGGGACGTGTGAGCGCAGAGATGGCGCGGTAAGTTGTTGACTTAAAATGTCGTTCTAGGAACTTCTAAGTCGTGGGCCGCAGGTTCGAATCCTGCAGGGCGCGCCATTTCTTCCTCATTTATGCCCGTCTTATCCGTTTCCGCTTTGCCCTTCACCACATCACTTTTTGTCGCTGTTTGGCGAGATAATTCAACGGTGTCAGGCCGTAAAACGCCTTAAAAACAGAGATAAAGTACGACGTGCTGCTATAGCCACATAATTGCGCCACCTGAGTGATATTTTTGTTATCCATCAATAACATCTGTACGGCGTAACGCATACGACACTCTGTGACAATCTGGCTATAGCTGGTATTTTCGTTTTTTAATTTCTTTTTGAGCAGGCTGGGGCTTAAACATAGCGAACTGGCGACAATTCGCAGATTCCAGTAATGCTGAATATCGCTTTGAATAATGCGGCAGACGCTGTCGCGGACGCTGCTGCGTAAGATATACATCAGTAGGGCAATAAACCGCGATTGCTCAAGAAAGTTAGACAATACGGTAAAAAGCAATGCGCGCGTCAACTCCGCTTCGCAGGGTCTGCTGGGTTGCTGCTTGCTGTGGTTGGCGGCTAGCCGGAACACTTCCGGTGTACGGCTATGACAAGCGATAACCGGGGTTGCCAGCCGCGACCAGGGCTTTACACAGGTTAAGTTCTTATTTAAAAACAACAGATAATCGTTGATGATGTTACGGTTGATGTGGGTGATTAATACGTGATTTAACGTTGAGAGTTCAATGACGTTATTGTTGCACGCGAAGGCGGCCAGGTAGTTTTTCGGAAGGGTAAACGTAGCATGGTTATTGACGCTTACCTCTACCTCTTTTTCGGTCAGGATCACCACGCAAGGTTCACTGCTGCTCAATTGCATTTCGCACTCCTCAGATATCAGAAACTCCGCTCAAAGGATCTATGCTTCCTGCATGAGTGATCGGCCCGTTCGCCGATAACGATCTTCTTTCTTTAGCACGCTTTTTAGCAATTAATCTTGATGGAATTCTGATGAGAGCGAAAGAGGTAAGCCAGGTCGTACCCGACTTACCTGGAGGAGATTTAATACTCGAGAATGCCGTGCGCGACGGGCAAATAGCGCAGAGAGAAATAGAGAGTGTCTTTACCGCAAGAGGAACGTTTCGCTAACAGCGAGGCAATTTCTGCGTCCGGTTTCGGTTTCGCTGTAAAGGTTTTGCCTTTGCCGGCGACAAAAAGTTCATAAACAACGCCGCTGGCAGGGGCGGGACTTTGGCAATCGGCGCTGGCCTGTAAATAACGTTCACGCTGTTCAGCGGTCAGTTTATCCACGCCGCTGCCATCCTGTACCCAGACATTAACGCCGGTTGCTTTAACGTGTTCCAGCAGTTGGCGATAGCCATCGGGCGACATGTTTCCGGCGAAAAAACTACTGATATAAACCGGTTTTGCTGAAACATCGCTAATCAGCCGCTGCGCGTTGTTTAACCATGTTAGCAAAGGCTGACGGGCGGCTTCGCTGCGCCAGTTCAGGTCGTCAATTTCCGCGCTGATGTACCAGCCATCCGGCGTTATGCCAGGCGCGGCGCTCCATAATCTGGCTTGCTGGAGATCGGCAGCCAGCAGGCGATTAAGATAGCTTTCCAGCGCTGCGGACGACTGTTTCTGGTGCATAAAAAATTCCGGATCGGCGTTCAGCCCGACAATAAGCTTCAGACCAGCCTGTTGCGCAGCTGCGGCCCGCTTAAACAATAACGTGCGCTGTTCTGGCTGGGTAAATGCATCGCCGTAACGGGTCCATTGCAAAACAAGGGTATCGAAGCCTTGCAAACGTAACTGACTCATCAGCCCCTGCCACTGGGTATCGGTAACCTGACTATCTCGGTTTTGTGGTTGCCAGATAATACCTTTCATCGCAAAGGAAAAAGGGCTGACCAAAAGCAGTGTCAGCAATACGAAAATGAACTTACGCATTTACCAGTGCACTCCAATGGTGAGAAACGCGTTGTTGCGCTCTCCGTTACGTTGATTAATCGCCTTAAAGGTATGTTGATACTCGACGCCGAGACTGACTTTGTGCGGCCAGGCGTCGTAGTGCGTCTCGCCGGTCCAGATATTCCAGCGGACCCCGACTCCGCCAAGCTGCGCGCCCTGAGTGCCTTTATCACGATAGCCGTTGTCCTGAACGTGAGCGTAAGGCTCAATAGTCTGTCCGTTAGCTACCTTCTGATGCCAGCTGACGCGATAATCTGCCGTCCACGCCTGAATATCCTGGCGGATATATTGCGCCGCATCGAGGTACAGGTTTTGGGCAAACCAGCCTGAACCGTTCGGGTGCCATTCGTCGCTGTATTTGCCGCCATTAAAGAATGAGGCGCTGGCGCGCAGCATGGTATCGGATGCGCCATTTTGGCCGTTCAGCGGCAACTGCTGTTCGACGGCGATGAAAAAGATCTGATCGCGCAGCGGCTTCCAGCGCAGACCGGTGCCGGACATCGGATTTTTCACCGGCATCATCACCCCGTTTTCTCCGGTATCGGCAAAGACGCGGCTATAAACTGAGAGCAGGTCGCCTTCCAGCAGCATATTGCGTCCGATGCGGTACTCGGCTTCCAGTTGTCCGTAGCTACGATAGCTTTTCCCTGGCGCTGCGCCGCCGACATTATTGTTAGCGGTACTCATTGCGCCGGAACGCAAGCCGATGGAAGAATCGAAACTGAACGTCCAGCGGCGACCGACCTCCTCATGCAAACGGCGGAAATTGAAGCGTTGTTGATTTTGTTCTGGGGTCAGTGGGGTTATCAGCGCCTGATTATCAATGTCATCAATCACCAGCCGGGCGTAGTGCTGCGTCGCAGGCATGTCATCCAGACGCTGGTTCACGTAGGCCAGTTGTCGGATCAGTGCCGGATCGTCCGGAAGCCCTTTATGCGCCGGTTCGAGCATTTCCCGCGACTGTGCGATATCACCGCTATCCCACAAGGCGTAACCAAGCGCTGCCTGGGTGTTGCTATTATTCGGTTCCAGTTCCAGCGCGGCGCGCAAATCACTCACCGCGGCCGGGACATTATGACGTTGGCGATAAATTGTCGCCCGCGCAACGTAAGCGTTGGCAGAAGGCGCAATATTGATTGAGCGCGTGAGATCGTTCAGTGCGAGTTCCGGCTGACCAGGAATGTAACGTTGCGCATGCAGCCACCAGTAGAGGGCATTGCTTCCCAGTCCACGTTTTTCTGCCTGTTGTAGCCAGCGATCGCGAGCCGCACCATTTCCTGCCGCCTGGGCGGTATTGGCAGCAGCAAGCAGATCCTCATTGCTCATGTCGTGAAGACTGATTTTCTGCCAGGCCGCCAGTGCGGTGGCGTAGTCCTCAACCTGATACGCCTGATAGGCTACCGCACGATGTTGCCAGGCGCTCGGTTGTCGTTGTTCGGCCTGAAGCCATGCATACAACGCCACACCGGGTAGCGTGTCCCGATAACACTTTGCCAGACGGTTCCAGGCGGCGGCATCGTAGGAAGGCGACATATCGCCCAGCAAGCGAACTATTGCCGGGCAATTATCTGCAATACCCGGCAACTGACTTTGCCACTGACGTTGCTCCGCCAGCGGTAAGGGTTTCGATAAAATCGCCACCTTCGCCGGCGTTGCCAGGTAAGGATGACTTTCCAGCAGAGACGCCAGTCGCGCCATTAAAGTCTGGCTGACACGCGCATCGCCCTGGAAAGGATAGCGTTGCAGCAATAAATCGGCAGCTTCGCGTGACTGCTCGTTCTGCATCAGTTGCCAGGTTAGTTGATCCAGGCGGGTAAGATTTGCCGGTTCTTGCTGATACAGCAATCGTGCCAGACGCAGAGCTTCAGCCTTGTTACGGGTCGCCACGCTGACAGCATAACGCTCCTCAAGCATTTCATTGGCGGGGAGGGTGGCGAGCAGTTTTTGCGCTGCGTCGTACTGACCTTCTTTTAACAGCACCGGTAGCGTCGCGCCAACAACATACTGGCGGTTGTCGGCAAACTGTACCGTATAATTCGCCAACGCCTGAACGGGGTTAGCGCTGTATTTAGATAACAGATAGAGCCAACTTTTCTCTTGTGCGTCCGTGGTAAATAGTGGCTTATTTTCAATGAGATAATGCTGGAGGCGTGCTTTTTCGCCACGATAAGCCAGCGCGGTCGCGTAAGTAATATATGACTGAGGATCGGTGAAGATCCCCTGTGATTGCAGTGCCAGGATCCGATCGTCCAGCTGCCCGGCAAGAAGCACGTCAAACCACTGACGGCGTTCTGCCGCGCTTAATGTGTTCTGCTGGCGTGCTTCATTGTATAGCGTATCTGCCTGGGACCATTGTTTCAGGTAGATTGCCCGTTGCAGCAGATCGGTTCGCAGCGTTTTTCCTTCCGGCGATGCAGCAAACGTCGCATCGTTCAGTTGCGCTCTGGCGACAGGTAACTGTGCCAGCCGCAGGGCATTCTGCCCGACTTCACTGCGACAACGCAGGGTCGGCGCAGCATCGCACGCTTTTTGCTGGGCAAGCAGTTCTTCAACTGTCGTAACGCTTTTCACTTCAACCGGAATAGCCGCCAGACTGCGCTCAAGTCGGGCATCTCCTGGGTGACGTTTCAGTTGATCCTCAAGCAACAGCCGCGCCCGGTCATCATGACCAAAATGGCGATAGGCTTCCGCAAGGTATAAAGTCAGCGGAATATTATCCGGCACCTGCTGGTGTATATATTCAAATTCGCGGATGGCGGTTGCTTCGTCGTTATTTTTCTGTGCCTTCAGCGCTTTATCGAGACGGGGATAAATAACAAAATGGCGATAATCGCTCAGCCCCAGCTCTTCTGCGCTGGTGCCGATATTGTCTGCGAGTGCGCTGGTACTCAATAAAGACGTCAGCAGTAAACCAGACCATCCGATGACGCGATTAAGGTTATTCTCCTTCATTTTCGGACTCCAGTTGCGCAACCTGTTCTGTGTTTAAACCTGCTTTGAGTAATAGTGATTGCATCGAAACTTGTAATTCGCGTTGAATTGTCAGGACGCGATCCAACGTTTCCTGGCTGATAACGCCTTCGGTGACCAAAAACTTGCCGAGCGGCAGAGAACTGCGTTCATGGCGCAATAACAACACGTTAATTGCTGAACGATTAATATGACCGAGCGTGGTCAGTATTTCGGCGAACAGGAACTGATGCGGCACATATTGCCGCCAGATTTCACCGGCCTGCTGTTCCGTGAGCCACTGATGCTGAACCGCATTGTACAACATTGCCCGCGGATCGTGACCGCGTCGGCGTGCATACCAGTGACGTAACCCTGTGACAATTTGTCCCCGCAGAACAATGACGTAACGCACTTTGCGTCCGACTTTACGCGTCAGGGCCGCCAGCGAAACCGGGTCAATACCATCTTCACTGCCGACAATTAACTCGTCATTTTCCAGACGCAGCGGCAGTACCGCATAATGCAGCGCCACGGAGGCCGGCATTTCGGCAATCAGCGAGGAAGGGATCTGCCAGGCATCGATGGATTCCCACGCCACGCCGTTTTGCTCTGCCAGCGCCTGTGCCAGCTGCTCGGCGCTAATCAGCCCCTGCATCAGCATTGAACCGCCCAGGCGTAGACCTTCGACGCGATTACGCAGTGCTGTATCGAGTTGTTCTTCAGTGATGACCTGATTTTCCAGCAGAATTTGACCTAACGGGCGCAACGAGCGGGTATCGCCAGTCACGCTGGGGAAGTCATGCGTTGTTTTATCCCACGCCACGCGACGTGGATCGCCGTGTTGAAGTACCTGTTTTAGCGCGCGCCAGTTGGCCATGAAGTTAATCAGGTTGCCCCAGAAAAGACGCAGGACGGAAAGCAGCCCCTGCGTCAGGCCGTAGTAGCCAGTAACGAAAATCACCCGCTGCACGATGCGGTTAACCATCAAACCAAAGTTTAGCCACAGCAGGGTCATTAACCATGCGCTGCCGCTGAAAATAGAAAGGAAATGCCAGGCATCGGGCCACAAACTTTCATACGCCAGCAACAGCAAAAGCTGGATCATCACCAGCATCGCGAGGAAGCTGACAAAGTTACTGATTGCCCCTTTGCGGTCGCGCCAGAGAAAGTAGTTCAGCGTCAGGCTGGAGGTCCATTTATGGGTTTTAAAGCCTTGGAAAACAATGCCGATGATCCAGCGGGATTTTTGTCGAACCGCAGTCGAAAAGGTATCGGGGAAATATTCGCGCACGCAGATCATGTTTGATGTCCGCGCGTGCTGTAAAAATTTACGCTGCTCGCGTTCTTTGGCTTCGTCCACCACCGGAAAACGGACAAAAATTTCCGTCATACCTTTTTCTTTCAGGCGGAAGCCAATGTCGTAATCTTCAGTAAGACTCTGCACGTCGAAAGCAATACCGTCACCGTCAGCTAACAGTGCGGTCACGGCGCGGCGGCTGAAACAGGTGCCGACGCCTGCGCTGGGCACTTGTCCGGCGAGGGCTTCACGCACCGGAACATCTTTGCCATGCAGCTCTGAAAACTCATCAATGTAAGTCATGCTGGTGAAGTGCGTCCATTCGCGTTCGAACGGATACACCGGGATCTGAATCAGATCTTTACGCTCGACCAGATAGTTGAACAGACGCAATTCCATCGGTGAAATCACATCTTCGGCGTCATGCAGAATAAAACCAGCAAAAGCGAAATTGGCGCTACGCTCAAATTGGGTGATGGCGTCCAGCACGTTGTTCAGACAGTCGGCTTTGCTGGTGGGGCCAGGACGCGCGCAGACTACCTTATGCACATTCGGGAAGCGAGCGCACACTTCGTCAACATCACGCTGAGTATCGGGGTCGTTGGGGTAGGTGCCAACAAAGATATGATAGTTTTCGTAGTCGAGCGTGGTCGCCGCCAGCTCGGCCATATTGCCGATGACGCCCGTTTCATTCCACGCCGGAACCATAATCGCTAACGGTTTTTCATCTGGTTTATACAGTTCGCGGTAACTCATTCGCGGGTAGCGGCGATAAACACTCAACTTGCGTTTAATGCGGCGTACCCAGTAGACGACATCAATAAAAAAATCGTCCAGCCCGCTGATGAACATGATGACCGCTAACGTTATCGCGATTACTTTTAAGCCGTAGAGCCAGGTAGCAAAAACATCAAGAAGCCAGTCCACACAAAAACCTTACATTAACGCTGGTTATGTTTAGGGTGGCGTATATTAAGGTTTTTTATGAATTGTGACAGCTTTTTACCATTAATAGGTATGACTATTGCGGCACGTTATTTTTACACTGGTTATAAAAGTTGCCGTTTGCTGAAGGATTAAGCGGGTAATGTGATAACAAACCTTGTCCCCCGCGCATCCGACGTTACCGCAACCGTGCCTTTATGCGCGACAACAATCGATTTCACTATCGCCAGGCCAATACCGCTACCTTCACCTTTTCGCTGGCGGGAGGGGTCAACGCGATAGAAACGGTCAAACAATCGCGGTAAGTGCTCGGGCGCAATGGGCGTACCGGGGTTTTCGACGATAACTTGCACCAGGTGATCGACCGTCTGACAGCGCACTACAATTGTCTCTCCGGTTGGCGTATAACGCAGGGCGTTCGAAAGCAGGTTGCTTAGCGCCCGACGCAGCATCAGCGGATCGCCCGCGACCTGACACTTGTCGCCAACAAACCGCAACTCCACGCCGCGATCTTCCGCTAACGCCTCGAAAAAATCGAACACTTTGCCGACTTCATCCGCCAGGTTGAGCATTTTCTTTTCGGGGATTAGCTGGTTGTTATCGGCCTGAGCGAGAAACAGCATATCGCTGACCATTTTCGCCATTCGCGTCAGCTCTTCGAGATTAGAGTAGAGCACATCTTCCAGCTCCTTCTGGCTGCGCGACTGGCTGAGGGCGATTTCGGTTTGCGTTATGAGATTCGTAATTGGTGTGCGAATTTCGTGAGCGATATCCGCTGAGAAATTGGACTGGCGGGTAAAGACATCCTCAATACGCTCGATCATATGGTTGAACGACAGTACCAGCTGTTCCAGCTCAATGGGCACGGTCTGCGGGTCGAGGCGAACGTCGAGATCTTTCGAGGTAATATTCTGGATTTGACGGCTGACGCTGCGGATCGGCGCGTGACCTTTATGTACCGCCAACAGTACGATAAAGACGATCAGGATGCTGATTACCGATGCGGTCATAATAAGTTTATTCATCAAATCATTTATGTAATGAAGATGAAAATCGATCGAAAGCGCGATGTAGAGCGTATAAATCGGTTTGCCGTCCACCAACGGGCCAACCGGCAAGTTAATCATCCGCCAGTTGCTGTGTTCCATATGCCCGTGACCGTGGCCTGGCATCATCATCGTCGGGCCGGAAAGGAGATACACCTCGCCACCCTGAGCGTCTTTATCGGGTATGGCGTCACGCGTAAACTCGCGGATATCCGGCGCACCGGGGGAGTGATACACCGTTTTACCCTGACTATCTGCCAGGGAAATCAACACATTGGAATAACCACTGACGATATCTTCCAGCGTCATTAAGCGTCGGGCTTGCGTTTCGTCAGGGTGATTTAGTACCCGTTCAAGGGTGGCGCTAATCTCTTTTAAATCATTAATATCCTGCTCGGCAAAATGAACTTTTACTGAGTGGATCATGATCCATGCAAAGGCGAAAAACGCCGCGATGGTGGCCAGGCTGATAAAAAAGGTCAGGCGGGTTGCCAGCGAAAACGGGCGCTGAAATGGCTTACTGACCATCCGGCACCTCAAGCATGTAACCCACGCCGCGCACGGTCTGAATTAGCTTCGGCTCAAAGTCGTTGTCGATTTTGCCGCGCAGCCGCTTCACCGCCACATCAATAGCATTGGTATCGCTGTCAAAATTCATGTCCCATACCTGCGAGGCGATAAGCGAGCGGGGCAGCACTTCGCCCTGATGGCGAAGGAAGAACTCCAGCAGAGTAAACTCTTTACTGGTCAAAGTGATGCGCGTGCCGCTGCGGGTGACTTTGCGGCTGACGAGATCGACCATCAAATCGGCAACCTGAAACTGACTTTCGATAATCACCGCCGCCCCGCGCCGCAGTAATGTGCGCACCCGCGCCAGCAGTTCAGCAAAAGCGAATGGCTTCACCAGGTAGTCATCTGCCCCCAACTCCAGCCCCTTGACGCGATGTTCAATGGTGCCAAGCGCGGTAAGCAACAGAATCGGCATCCCTTTATTGGCGGAGCGTAACATGCGCACGATATCCCAGCCGTTCACGTCCGGCAGCATAATATCGAGGATTATCAGATCATAATCACCGGTCATCGCCAGATGGTAGCCATTCAGCCCGTTGTCGGCCAAATCGACCACAAAACCGGCTTCGGTTAACCCTTTGGTCAAGTATTCTCCGGTTTTCTTTTCATCTTCGACAATCAACAGTTTCATATTTCCTCCGCATGTTGCCCGGGCAATTCTAGAGTAGCGGGATCAGATGGCAATCGCTTATTGGCAAAATGACAATTTTGTCATTTTTCTGTCACCGGAAAATCAGAGCCTGGCGAGTAAAGTTGGCGGCATAAAATCACCAGAAATTATGAGCCTATGTCTCCTTGTAAACTTCTGCCATTTTGTGTGGCCCTTGCGCTAACCGGTTGTTCACTGGCACCGGATTATCAGCGTCCGGCAATGCCCGTGCCGCAGCAGTTCTCACTCAGCCAGAACGGCCTGGTTAACGCAGCAGATAACTATCAGAACGCGGGCTGGCGCACCTTTTTTGTTGATAATCAGGTGAAGACGCTGATTAGCGAGGCGCTGGTGAATAATCGGGATTTGCGCATGGCGACGCTGAAAGTGCAGGAGGCACGGGCGCAATATCGTCTGACCGATGCCGACCGCTACCCACAGCTCAATGGCGAGGGCAGCGGCAGCTGGAGCGGTAATCTTAAAGGGAATACCGCCACGACACGGGAGTTTTCGACCGGCCTTAACGCCAGCTTTGACCTCGATTTTTTCGGTCGCTTAAAGAACATGAGCGAAGCCGAGCGACAAAATTATTTAGCCACTGAGGAAGCTCAGCGCGCGGTGCATATTCTGCTGGTTTCTAATGTCGCGCAAAGCTATTTCAATCAGCAACTGGCGTATGCGCAATTGCAAATAGCCGAAGAAACGCTGCGTAATTATCAGCAGTCATATGCGTTTGTCGAAAAACAACTGTTGACAGGTAGCAGTAATGTTCTGGCGCTGGAACAGGCTCGCGGGGTGATAGAAAGTACCCGCAGCGACATCGCTAAACGTCAGGGGGAACTGGCGCAGGCGAATAATGCATTGCAACTGTTGCTGGGAAGCTACGGCAAGCTGCCGCAAGCGCAGACAGTAAACAGCGACAGCCTGCAAAGCGTTAAATTACCGGCGGGATTGTCGTCGCAAATCTTATTGCAGCGCCCGGATATTATGGAAGCTGAACACGCGTTAATGGCGGCTAATGCCAATATTGGCGCTGCACGCGCGGCATTTTTTCCGTCTATAAGCCTGACCAGCGGAATATCGACCGCCAGTAGCGATCTATCGTCATTATTTAACGCCAGCAGCGGGATGTGGAATTTTATACCCAAAATTGAGATCCCCATTTTTAATGCCGGACGCAACCAGGCCAATCTGGATATCGCCGAAATTCGCCAGCAGCAGTCGGTGGTGAATTATGAACAGAAAATCCAGAACGCCTTTAAAGAAGTGGCAGATGCGCTGGCATTACGTCAAAGCCTGAACGATCAAATTAGCGCCCAGCAGCGTTATCTGGCATCGCTGCAAATTACTTTGCAACGGGCGCGGGCATTATATCAGCACGGCGCAGTAAGTTATCTGGAAGTGCTGGATGCCGAGCGTTCTTTATTTGCAACCCGACAAACTTTACTTGATCTGAATTATGCCCGTCAGGTTAACGAAATTTCTTTGTATACCGCACTTGGTGGCGGTTGACAGCAATATACTCGTCATACTTCAAGTTGCATGTGCTGCGTCTGCGTTCGCTCACCCCAGTCACTTACTTATGTAAGCTCCTGGGGATTCACTCGCTTGTCGCCTTCCTGCAACTCGAATTATTTAGAGTATGACTTTTAACTCCAGGAGAGAATAAATGAAAAAAGCACTGCAAGTCGCAATGTTCAGTCTGTTTACCGTTATTGGCTTTAATGCCCAGGCTAACGAACATCATCATGAAACCATGAGCGAAGCACAACCACAGGTTATTAGCGCCACTGGCGTGGTAAAGGGTATCGATCTGGAAAGCAAAAAAATCACCATCCATCACGATCCGATTGCTGCCGTGAACTGGCCGGAGATGACCATGCGCTTTACCATCACCCCGCAGACGAAAATGAGTGAAATTAAAACCGGCGACAAAGTGGCGTTTAATTTTGTCCAGCAGGGCAACCTTTCTTTATTACAGGATATTAAAGTCAGCCAGTAACCCAGGTTTAATGAGATGAAAAAAATCGCGCTTATTATCGGCAGCATGATCGCGGGCGGTATTATTTCTGCGGCAGGTTTTACCTGGGTTGCAAAGGCGGAACCGCCTGCAGAAAAAACGTCGACCGCAGAACGTAAAATCTTATTCTGGTATGACCCAATGAAACCGGATACCAAATTTGATAAACCCGGAAAATCGCCCTTTATGGATATGGACCTGGTGCCAAAATATGCTGATGACAGTGGCGATAAAAAGCAGTGGCGGGGATCCGTAATACCCCACTAACTGAGGTTCAGAATCTGGGATTAAAAACGCAAAAAGTCACGCGAGGAATGCTGAATTATTCTCAGACAATCCCGGCTAATGTCAGCTATAACGAGTATCAGTTTGTTATTGTGCAGGCGCGTTCTGACGGGTTTGTCGAAAAAGTCTACCCCATGACGATTGGCGATCATGTGAAGAAGGGACGCCACTTATCGATATTACCATTCCGGACTGGGTGGAAGCACAGAGTGAATTCCTTCTGTTATCCAGCACCGGTGGTACTTCCACGCAAATTAAAGGCGTTCTGGAACGGCTTCGCCTGGCAGGTATGCCGGAAGAGGATATTCAGAGACTGCGTTCTACCCGGAGCATTCAGACCCGTTTTACCATTAAAGCACCTATTGATGGTGTCATTACTGCATTTGACCTGCGCACGGGCATGAATATTTCGAAAGATAAGGTGGTGGCTCAGATTCAGGGAATGGACCGGTCTGGATCAGCGCTGCAGTGCCAGAATCTATCGCCTATCTGCTGAAAGATACGTCGCAGTTTGAAATTTCGGTACCGGCTTATCCGGATAAAACATTCCATGTCGAAAAATGGAATATTCTTCCCAGCGTGGATCAGACAACCCGTACGCTTCAGGTCCGTCTCCAGGTTTCTAATAAGGATGAGTTTCTCAAGCCGGGCATGAATGCCTATCTGAAACTGAATACCAGAAGCCAGGAGATGCTGCTGATACCAAGCCAGGCCGTTATTGATACCGGCAAAGAACAGCGCGTGATTACTGTTGATGATGAAGGCAAGTTTGTGCCGAAACAGATCCACGTTCTGCATGGAGTCACAGCAACAGTCCGGCATCGGCTCCGGCCTGAATGAAGGCGATACCGTGGTGGTCAGTGGCCTGTTCCTGATTGATTCTGAAGCCAATATTAGGGGCGCACTGGACCGTATGCGCTAAAAAGCGCGAGCCATGCCGGGCATTAGGGAGGACGACGATGATTGAATGGATTATTCGGCGCTCTGTCGCCAACCGATTTCTGGTGATGATGGGGGTGCTGTTTTGAGCCTGTGGGGCGCCTGGACGATTGTTAATACGCCGGTCGATGCGTTGCCGGACCTGTCAGATGTGCAGGTGATTGTCAAAACCAGTTATCCGGGTCAGGCGCCGCAGATTGTTGAAAATCAGGTCACTTATCCGCTTACTACCACCATGCTCTCCGTGCCGGGTGCAAAAACGGTGCGCGGCTTTCGCAGTTCGGCGACTCGTATGTGTACGTCATTTTTGAAGACGGTACCGATCTGTACTGGGCCCGTTCGCGCGTGCTGGAGTACTTGAACCAGGTGCAGGGCAAACTGCCGCGGGCGTCAGTGGTGAAATTGGTCCTGACGCCACGGGGGTGGGCTGGATATTTGAATATGCGCTTGTCGATCGAAGCGGCAAAGATGATCTTTCAGAGCTGCGTTCATTGCAGGACTGGTTCCTAAATATGAGCTGAAAACGATCCCGAACGTGGCGGAGGTGGCTTCGGTGGGCGGCGGGGCGAAACAGTATCAGGTGCAGGTTCGACCCGGAAGCTCTCCCAGTATGGTATCAGCCTGCGCGAAGTGAAAGAGGCGCTGGCGTCGTCTAATCAGGAGGCGGGTGGCTCTTCCGTTGAAATGGCCGAAGCGGAGTATATGGTCCGCGCCACCGGTTATCTTAAAATCTGGATGATTTTAATCATATCGTCCTGAAACCGGGCGAGAACGGCGTGCCGGTTTATCTGCGGGACGTGGCTCGCGTGCAGATCGGCCCTGAAATGCGCCGTGGTATTGCCGAGCTTAACGGTCAGGGCGAAGTGGCGGGTGGCGTGGTGCTGCTGCGGTCGGGTAAAAATGCCCGTGACGTTATTACGGCGGTCAGGGAGAAACTTGCGTCGCTGAAGGAAAGCCTGCCGGAGGGCGTTGAGGTGGTGACCACCTACGATCGCAGCCAGCTTATTGACCGGGCTATCGACAATCTCCGTTCAAAGCTTGTGGAAGAGTTTATCGTGGTGGCGGTCGTCTGTGCGCTGTTCTGTGGCACGTGCGTTCGGCACTGGTGGCGATTGTCTCTCTGCCGCTTGGTCCGCGCATCGCCTTTATCGTCATGCACTTCCAGGGACTGAACGCCAATATTATGTCGCGGGGAGGGATAGCGATCGCCGTCGGTGCGATGGTGGATGCGGCGATCGTCATGATTGAGAACGCGCACAAGCGGCTGGAGGAGTGGGAGGATGCGCATCCGGGCGCGATTGACAACGCCACCCGCTGGAGGGTGATTACCGACGCCGCGGTGGAAGTGGGGCCGGCACTCTTTATCAGCCTGCTGATTATCACCCTGTCGTTTATTCCGATTTTTACCCTTGAAGGTCAGGAAGGACGTTTGTTTGGCCCGCTGGCCTTTACTAAAACGTACGCCATGGCGGGCGCGGCGCGCTGGCGATCATGGTGATTCCGATTCTGATGGGATTTTGGATCCAGGGAAAATTCCGGCGGGACCAGAAATCCGCTGAACCGGGTTCTGATTCGATTTATCACCCGCTGCTGCGGAAGTTCTCCGCTGGCCGAAAACGACGCTGCTGGTGGCGGTCTGTCGATGTTTACCGTTCTGTGGCCGCTCAGCCAGGTGGGCGGTGAGTTTTTGCCGAAGATTAACGAGGGCGACCTGCTGTATATGCCGTCGACGCTGCCGGGTGTTTCTCGGGCTGAGGCGGCGGGCTGCTGCAGCCGACCGACAAGCTGATTAAAACGGTTCCGGAAGTGGCCTCTGTATTTGGTAAGTCGGGTAAGGCGGAGACCGCAACGGATTCCGCGCCGCTCGAAATGATTGAAACCACGATCCAGCTCAAGCCTGAGGATCAGTGGCGTCCGGGCATGACGATTGACAAAATTATTGACGAACTTGACGCTACCGTCCGTTTGCCGGGGTTGGCAAACCTTGGGCGCCGCCTATTCGTAACCGTATTGATATGCTCTCAACCGGGATTAAGAGCCCGATCGGTATCAAGGTGTCCGGCACGTTTCTGTCCGATATTGATGCACCGGCGAGAATATTGAAACGGTCGCCAAAACGGTGCCCGGCGTCGTCTCTGCGCTGGCAGAGCGGCTGGAAGGTGGGCGCTATATTGATGTGGATATGGACCGCGAAAGTAGCCGCCCGCTACGGGATGACGGTGGGTGATGTGCAGCTGTTTGTTCATCAGCCATCGGTGGCGCAACGGTGGGTGGGACGGTCGAGGGCGTGGCGCGGTACCCGATCAATATCCGTTATCCGCAGGGTTCTCGGGACGGCCCGCAGGCGTTGCGTCAGCTGCCGATTCTGACTCCGGTGAAGCAGCAGATTACGCTGGTGACGTGGCGTAGTGAGGTCGTTTCCGGTCCGATGATGCTGAAAACGGAAAATGCCCGTCCAGCCAGCTGGATTTACATTGACGCGCGCGGCAGGGAATACGGTGTCGGCGGTCAATGACATTAAAACGGCGATCAGTCAGAAAGTGAAACTGAGACCGGGTACCAGCGTGTCATTCTCCGGACAGTTTGAGCTGCTTGAGCATGCCAACAAGAAACTGAAGCTGATGGTGCCGATGACGGTGATGATCATCTTCATCCTGTTGTATCTGGCATTCCGCCGGGTTGATGAAGCCCTGCTGATCCTGATGAGCCTGCCGTTCGCCCTGGTTGGCGGGATATGGTTCCTGTACTGGCAGGGCTTCCAGTAATGTCCGTCCAACCGGAACGGGGTTTATCGCTGGCTGGGGCGGCAGAGAGTTTGGCGTGGTCATGCTGATGTATCTGCGTCATGCCATTGAAGCGCACCCGGAATTGTCCCGTAAAGAGACGTTCACACCGGAAGGCCTTGATGAAGCCCTCTATCATGGTGCCGTACTGCGTGTCCGGCCGAAAGCCATGACCGTGGCGGTGATCATTGCGGGTCTGCTGCCAATACTGGGAACCGGTGCAGGTTCAGAAGTCATGAGCCGTATCGCGGCACCCATGATTGGTGGGATGATCACGGCTCCGCTGCTGTCCCTGTTCATTATTCCTGCCGCCTACAAATTAATCTGGCTGCGCAGACATCGGGTACGGAAATAAAAGCAGGATACCCCGTTTAACCGTGTGGATTGTGTCTTGCGACGATGGGCACTAAATGTTAAAAGGTGCCCCTCAACAAAAAAGACACACAGGGGAAAGGCGTGAAAAACGCGTCAACCGTATCGGAAGATACTGCGTCGAATCAAGAGCCGACGCTTCATCGCGGATTACATAACCGTCATATTCAACTGATTGCGTTGGGTGGCGCAATTGGTACTGGTCTGTTTCTTGGCATTGGCCCGGCGATTCAGATGGCGGGTCCGGCTGTATTGCTGGGCTACGGCGTCGCCGGGATCATCGCTTTCCTGATTATGCGCCAGCTTGGCGAAATGGTGGTTGAGGAGCCGGTATCCGGTTCATTTGCCCACTTTGCCTATAAATACTGGGGACCGTTTGCGGGCTTCCTCTCTGGCTGGAACTACTGGGTAATGTTCGTGCTGGTGGGAATGGCAGAGCTGACCGCTGCGGGCATCTATATGCAGTACTGGTTCCCGGATGTTCCAACGTGGATTTGGGCTGCCGCCTTCTTTATTATCATCAACGCCGTTAACCTGGTGAACGTGCGCTTATATGGCGAAACCGAGTTCTGGTTTGCGTTGATTAAAGTGCTGGCAATCATCGGTATGATCGGCTTTGGCCTGTGGCTGCTGTTTTCTGGTCACGGCGGCGAGAAAGCCAGTATCGACAACCTCTGGCGCTACGGTGGTTTCTTCGCCACCGGCTGGAATGGGCTGATTTTGTCGCTGGCGGTAATTATGTTCTCCTTCGGCGGTCTGGAGCTGATTGGGATTACTGCCGCTGAAGCGCGCGATCCGGAAAAAAGCATTCCAAAAGCGGTAAATCAGGTGGTGTATCGCATCCTGCTGTTTTACATCGGTTCACTGGTGGTTTTACTGGCGCTCTATCCGTGGGTGGAAGTGAAATCCAACAGTAGCCCGTTTGTGATGATTTTCCATAATCTCGACAGCAACGTGGTAGCTTCTGCGCTGAACTTCGTCATTCTGGTAGCATCGCTGTCAGTGTATAACAGCGGGGTTTACTCTAACAGCCGCATGCTGTTTGGCCTTTCTGTGCAGGGTAATGCGCCGAAGTTTTTGACTCGCGTCAGCCGTCGCGGTGTGCCGATTAACTCGCTGATGCTTTCCGGAGCGATCACTTCGCTGGTGGTGTTAATCAACTATCTGCTGCCGCAAAAAGCGTTTGGTCTGCTGATGGCGCTGGTGGTAGCAACGCTGCTGTTGAACTGGATTATGATCTGTCTGGCGCATCTGCGTTTTCGTGCAGCGATGCGACGTCAGGGGCGTGAAACACAGTTTAAGGCGCTGCTCTATCCGTTCGGCAACTATCTCTGCATTGCCTTCCTCGGCATGATTTTGCTGCTGATGTGCACGATGGATGATATGCGCTTGTCAGCGATCCTGCTGCCGGTGTGGATTGTATTCCTGTTTATGGCATTTAAAACGCTGCGTCGGAAATAAGGCATTCACGCTACATCCGACAAAACGATGTCAACCATCCGAAACCGCTCTCATCCATTCGATGAGAGCGGTTTTTTTAATTACTGCTTAAATGCACCCGCCAGAGAGCGAATATCATTGCCGGTTGGCGATTGATGAATCCGCAACCCAAACTCTTCCACCACCGCGAAAATATGGTCAAAGATATCGGCCTGAATACTTTCATATTCCGCCCACACCACGGTGTTGGTGAAGGCATATATCTCAATCGGCAGGCCGTTATTATCCGGTGCTAACTGACGTACCATCAGCGTCATATCTTTATGCAGGGTGATTACGTAGATATTCATTAAGATAGGCACGGAAGGTCCCGATATTGGTCATCTTGCGCGGTTGATTACCGACTCACCGCTGCCGTGCTGCTGGTTCCACAGCGTAATTTCCTCATGTCGGGAGTCCATATACGGTTTCAACAGCCGGGCCTGAATTAAGCGCTGCTGTTCCTGCTCATCGAGAAAATGAACGCTGGTGGTATCGATATTAATGCTGCGCTTAATTCGACGGCCGCCGGAGGCTGACATTCCGCTCCAGTTTTTAAACGAGTCCGAGACCAATGACCAGGTTGGAATGGTGGTGATAGTATTGTCCCTTTTGCGCGCTTTAACGGTGGTTAAACCAATATCAGTGACTGCGCCATCCGCACCGTATTTCGGCATCTCCAGCCAGTCACCGAGCTTGAGCATATCGTTGGCAGAAAGCTGAATACCTGCCACCAGACCAAGAATCGGATCTTTAAATACCAACATCAGCACGGCAGCCATTGCACCAAGACCGCTGATCAGAATCGCTGGCGACTGACCAATCAGCAGCGAGATCATCAAAATGCCGACCAGAATCGCGCCGATCAGTTTAATCCCCTGAAATATCCCTTTCAGCGGTAACTGAGATGCTGCCGGGAATTTCTGCGCCAGATTCAAAATAACATCCAGCAACGAGAAGACTGAAAGCAGCGCATACATCATGATCCACAACTGCGCGCAGGTAGTCAGAATATCTGCCGCTTCGGTGCCTTTTTGCAGCCAGAATACCGCCTGAATATTGACGATAATCCCCTGCAGGGTAAAAGCTAAACGGTGGAAGAGTTTATTCTGGGTAATGATTTGCAACCAAAGCCGTGAACTGGCGATGGCACGTTTTTCGAAGGTCCGCAGTACCACCCAATGCAAAATAATATGCACCACGACGGCGGTCAGAAAAATAATACCGAAAATCATCACCATCGAGGTGGTGTGATCGATCTCAATACCCGCTAAATCTTCAACCTGGGATATTAAATCCTGCATAACGTCTCCTTTATACAACAGCAGCCTATGATGACGGCTGAAACAGGGTTATGCAAATCAGGAGAATCTGAGAGGAAATAGCCGGGCAGATGCCCGGCAAGAGAGAATTACACTTCGGTTAAGGTGATGTTTTGCGGCAGACGAGATTTCGGCAGCGTAGCGTTAAAATCTTCAACGCTGTGATGACCTACCGGAACAACCACCAGACTGGTGTAGCCTTTCTCTTTCAGACCAAATTCTGCATCGAGGATGGCGGCGTCAAAACCTTCGATGGGTACCGCGTCCAGACCCAGAGCCGCCACGCCGAGCAGGAAGTTACCGACGTTGAGATAAACCTGTTTTGCCATCCACTCTGCATCATCATGCAGATCTTTACGGTGCATATCAGCGAAGAACTTGCGACCTTTATCGTTCGCGGCTTTCGCTTCCGGCGTGGCAAAGCGGCCATCGGCATCTTCCTGGTCAACAACCAGCTTCAGCCAGACATCGTCCATCGCGGTTTTTGCACAGAACACCACGACGTGCGAGGCATCAAGCATTTTACGCTCGTTGAACACGTAATTACCGGCAGCGGATTTGGCAACACGCGCTTTACCTTCTTCCGTGCTGGCAACAATAAAATGCCACGGCTGGGAGTTGGTGCTGGATGGGCTGTATTGCAGTAGCGTTTTGATCTGCTCGGCCTGTTCCGGGGTAAGTTTTTTGCTGGCATCAAATGCCTTAGTGGAATGACGCTTTAAGGCGACAGAAATGATATCCATAAAGACTCCATGTGAAAGTAATTTTGCGTGCCAGCAGATTACAAGGTTCAACGAGAAATGGTAAGCGAGAAAAATGCGCTATAGATTTCCGCTTTAGCCTGGACGCACTCTTTTTTGATCGCGTTTAGCCAGACCATCAACCACCAGATTCCACGAATCGTTGATCAGATCGCGAAGTAACGCTTCGGAGATTTCTTCGCCGGGATACACTGAAATCCAGTGCTTTTTATTCATGTGATACCCTGGCTTAATGCTTGGGTATATTTGCTGATTTAACAGGGATTTTTGTGGATCGGACTTCAGATTGATAAAGGGGACGCCGCGTAGCTCCGACGACAGCATAAAAATCTTGCCGCCAATTTTAAAAACATCGAACTCCGGGCCAAAAGGCCAGCAAAGCTCGACAAAGGGTAACTCAAGGGCCAGGCGTTTCGCCGTTTCGTGCAGTGATTGCTTATCCATAAACGTTCCTTTAGGCGAAGGAGAATAAGCAAAGTATGCCGCGAAGTACGGCGATAATCGACGTTTAATCCGCCAGCGAGAACCAGCGTCGCCAGATAAAGCGCAGAACAAAATACTCAATAGCGCCCAGCACTAAAAACCACAGACAAAACAATAAAGTGTAAAGCTGACTAAGATCCATCAGATGGAACATGGTCACCAGTTTTTGTGCCAGCGCCAGCCCCAGTGCGGGGGCGGGCAGCAGCAGGCAAGAGAGGAAAGCCATCAGCAAAATGCCTGCTGCGGTGGTCAAGGTTTCTAAAGGGTGTTTCATAACATTGTTAAATGTAAGTTAAAACACCATTGTCAGGGATATTCTTCTGTAAGGCAATTCCCGGCTTAGTCACCGGCCCAGATCTCACAATGCTTTTTCACCAGCCCAATCAGCGAGCCGCCATCGGCGACGAAATCGCGCATTAGCTGCGCTTCATTCAGACCGCTGACGACCTGGCGATGCAGGGCCTCAATCGCGCTCGATGCACCAATTTTATGTGCGGAAGGGGCGATTTTTTCCAGCAATCGCAAGGTATCTTCCGTTAGCGGTCGACGATCTCCAGTGTGCGGATCGGTGATGACGCCTTCAAGCCCATAGCGACAGGCCTGGAAACGGTTGAATTTATACAGCAGGTAATCTTTTTCCTGATGTTTAAACGGGCGTTCCGTCAGTAACCAGTGGGCGGTAGCCTGAATTAATCCCGCCATATTTACTGCGTGGCTAAGGGTTAACGGGGTATCCATCACCCGAACCTCCACCGTGCCAAAATGAGGACTGGGGCGAATATCCCAGTGCAGATCTTTAATGCTGTCGATCATCGTGGTGTAACTCAGACAGCGAAACAGGGCTTCAAATTGTTGCCAGTTACTGACCCACGGCATCGGGCCATTATCAGGAAAGGCGGAAAAAATATTCGGTCGTGAGGAGGCAAAACGCGTATCCGTTCCCTGCATATATGGCGACGCGGCGGAAAGGGCGATAAAGTGCGGCACAAATCGTGACAAGCCGTGCAGCAAATAAATGGCGTCATCGCCACTGGCGCAGCCAACATGGACATGCTGACCAAAAACGGTCGCCTGCTGAATGAGATAACCAAAGTTTTCCAGCGTGCGTTGATAGCGTTCGTTATCGCATACCTCCTGACGCTGCCATTTCTGAAACGGGTGCGTGCCACCGCCGCAAATTTCCAGATGATGGTCTGTGGCTGCCTGCAATACGACTTTCTGCATCGCTGAAAACTGCCCGGCAGCCTGGTTGATATCACGGCAAACATCCGTCGCCAGCTCCAGCATACTTTCGGTGATATCGTGCTTTACCTCTCCGGCCGTGATCTTATTTTTAACCGCGTCAATCAGCATTGAAGAGTCCTGGCTTAAGTCATAGCCCGGCGGATTAACCACCTGCATTTCCAGTTCAATACCGAGGGTAAAAGGTTCAGAAACATGAAAATCGGGTAATGGCATAGGTTTCTCTTATGTTGGCGTTTTCTATTCAGTATAGAAGTCGGAGCGGCTGGGCGAGATGCGGAAGTTCTGGAATGTTTCTTTTTTTTGGTGATGGTGAACTGATGGTGCCTGAAGCAATTTGGCTACTTTTGCAATGTGACAAGTTATGGCAGTGCTGACTGGTGGCGAAGAATTTTGACGATTGAGTCATGCAGAAAAAAACGGGTTCAGCTTCAGTTGATTAAATGAGGAGTGAGAAGTCCGAAACAGGACTCACTGTATAAATAAACAGCTATTTTGTTGAGGAAGGGTAAGATAACGGCGGGTGCCTGAAGCTTTCCGGTTTCAGGTTTACTCTGAGGTCTGGAAAGATGAAGCCCCAGGAGATATTTCTATCAACCCTGGGGCTGCCACTCCAAACCCGAACAATTTGGATGGTAGTCCCTTCTTCGCATGGAGGCAATATAAACATGCTGACGAAATATGCCCTTGCGGCAGTCATAGTGCTGTGTTTAACGGTGCTGGGATTTACGCTTCTGGTCGGAGACTCGCTGTGTGAGTTTACGGTGAAGGAACGTAATATTGAGTTTAAGGCTGTTCTCGCTTACGAACCGAAGAAGTAGCCGTTGTGCGGGGAGTAATCCCATAAGCGCTAACTTAAGGGTTGTGGTATTACGCCTGATATGATTTAACGTGCCGATGAATTACTCTCACGATAACTGGTCAGCAATTCTGGCCCATATTGGTAAGCCCGAAGAACTGGATACTTCGGCACGTAATGCCGGGGCTCTAACCCGCCGCCGCGAAATTCGTGATGCTGCAACTCTGCTACGTCTGGGGCTGGCTTACGGCCCCGGGGGGATGTCATTACGTGAAGTCACTGCATGGGCTCAGCTCCATGACGTTGCAACATTATCTGACGTGGCTCTCCTGAAGCGGCTGCGGAATGCCGCCGACTGGTTTGGCATACTTGCCGCACAAACACTTGCTGTACGCGCCGCAGTTACGGGTTGTACAAGCGGAAAGAGATTGCGTCTTGTCGATGGAACAGCAATCAGTGCGCCCGGGGGCGGCAGCGCTGAATGGCGACTACATATGGGATATGATCCTCATACCTGTCAGTTCACTGATTTTGAGCTAACCGACAGCAGAGACGCTGAACGGCTGGACCGATTTGCGCAAACGGCAGACGAGATACGCATTGCTGACCGGGGATTCGGTTCGCGTCCCGAATGTATCCGCTCACTTGCTTTTGGAGAAGCTGATTATATCGTCCGGGTTCACTGGCGAGGATTGCGCTGGTTAACTGCAGAAGGAATGCGCTTTGACATGATGGGTTTTCTGCGCGGGCTGGATTGCGGTAAGAACGGTGAAACCACTGTAATGATAGGCAATTCAGGTAATAAAAAAGCCGGAGCTCCCTTTCCGGCACGTCTCATTGCCGTATCACTTCCTCCCGAAAAAGCATTAATCAGTAAAACCCGACTGCTCAGCGAGAATCGTCGAAAAGGACGAGTAGTTCAGGCGGAAACGCTGGAAGCAGCGGGCCATGTGCTATTGCTAACATCATTACCGGAAGATGAATATTCAGCAGAGCAAGTGGCTGATTGTTACCGTCTGCGATGGCAAATTGAACTGGCTTTTAAGCGGCTCAAAAGTTTGCTGCACCTGGATGCTTTGCGTGCAAAGGAACCTGAACTCGCGAAAGCGTGGATATTTGCTAATCTACTCGCCGCATTTTTAATTGACGACATAATCCAGCCATCGCTGGATTTCCCCCCCAGAAGTGCCGGATCCGAAAAGAAGAACTAACTCGTTGTGGAGAATAACAAAAATGGTCATCTGGAGCTTACAGGTGGCCATTCGTGGGACAGTATCCCTGACAGCCTACAAAACGCAATTGAAGAACGCGAGGCATCGTCTTAACGAGGCACCGAGGCGTCGCATTCTTCAGATGGTTCAACCCTTAAGTTAGCGCTTATGGGAGTAATCCCCGCATATCCGGTTGTCAGGTCAGGATGGTAAGGCACCTGCTTTACACTTTCGCCCGTGGTCAGTGATGGCTGCGGGCGAATCGTACCAGATGTTGTCAATTAATCGTGTTGGCACAGCGTTATGACTATCTTTTCTTTTATCTGCCAGTGCACAGCAAACATCTCATTCTCACGATGAATGATGACCTGCTGTTTATTCCAGCTAATTATCTGATAGTCCAGAAAACCTGCATCAGTTTGGATCTCACTTGCCTTAAATGCGCTCTCTTTGGCGGAAAATGCCAGTGTCAGCGCCAGAGAAAAGGCTAAACCGCAGTCTGCGAGTCGCTCGTGTTCCGCTGGTGTAATAATGTTGTCTGTCAATTCTCTTGCGGTTTGTACAGAAAAAATTTCTTCTATATCAATGCCAATCGGTTGACGAGATACCACGGCTAATGCCGTAGTCCCACAGTGGCTAATACTGCCGTATACCTCCGCAGGCCAGACAGGTTGGCGTAGCTCGCCGATTGCGGGCACACATTTATAGCCATATTCCCGCAAAGCATAAACAGCAGCGATCCGTCCGGCTAAATGCTCTGTTTTACGTTTACGTCCAGCGTGTTGCAGTTGTGCGTAGTGCGGCAGCCAGAGTAAATCCTGCTCACAAAAATTCGCCGGATCGAACTCAACAAAATGCAGCGTATGTCCGGCAAAGGGGAGGGAGGTATGCGTAGTTTTCATATCGACCATATTCGAGACTGATGACAAACGCAAAACTGCCTGATGCGCTACGCTTATCAGGCCTACATGGTCCTGCAATATATTGAATTGGCAAGATTTTTGTAGGCCGGATAAGGCGTTCACGCCGCATCCGGCATGAACGACGCGCACTTTGTCAACAATCTGACGTTAGCATCAGAAGTGAGTGTTAATACTCATGTACCAGGTACGGCCCGGCTCGTTATAGGTGTACGCGCCAGCGCCCGCCAGATATAATCGCCGGTTTGCGTATTGTTCACGGTTTGGGCATTACCTTCACGCCACAGACGTTTGTCAGAAACGTTATCCACGCCGCCGGTCAGGCTGAGGTTTTTGTTTACATCCCAGGTCGCGCTCAGACCAACGATGCTGTATGGACTAATTTCGTTGGTGGAAGATCCTGTTTGCCCTTTTTCACCCTGGTAGTTGTATTTCTTCGGCTGCTGTTTGCCGTACCAGGTAAAGGTAGACTGCAGAGAAACATCCTGACGTACCTGCCAGCTCAGCGTTGAGTTCAGCGTGTACTCCCGGAATAATCGACAGACGTTCGCCGGTTTCTTTGTTCTTACTCTGCAGCATATAGGTGATGTTGTTAGTCCAGTTAACGGTCTGGCTGACCGGTACGTTCAACGTCCCTTCCAGGCCTTCAACTACTGCTTTCGGGATGTTTTCCCACTGATAAATATCGGTATAGGTGGTTTTCGTGCCTTTGGTAATAAGAGGTTCTGCTCAGTGGCGTGGTACCCGCTTCGATCTTATTGCGGTAATCGTTACGGGAAGCCAGGTCCACCCGCCAGCCAACCATCACGTTTGAACTCCAGACCAATCTCTTTGTTGATGCTGGTTTCAGCTTTCAGGTCGTCGTTACCCAGCATGTAGCAGCCGATACCACTGGTGGCACCGGTGGCATAGCAGCCCTGGCCTTTGCTGTACAGGATGTGAGTTCGGATTCATCCTGGTGCAGGCTGGCGCTTTATACGCTCGCGCAATGCCCATTTTCAGCGTGAAATCGTCGCCCAGCCCTTCCAACAGGGTCAGGAGACGGGCTCCAGTTGTCGCCGACGACGCTGTGGTGATCAAAGCGCCGCGCAGGCGTCAGCATGGTGCTGTCGGTCACTTCCATGTTGTTCTCGGCGAACAGCGAGAAGATCTCTCCCTGTGAGTATGGGCTGCGATCTTAGGTACTTGCGTCATGAAGGCCCGGAATGTTGCCGCCCATGAAGGTTTGGGTGTTGGAGCTGGAATCCTTCATACGCTGCTGGTTCCACTTCGGTACCAGCGTCAGGTTCTGATTAACCCACAGCTCAAACGGAATGCTGATTTCGCTGTGTAGCATCACGTCGGCCAGATCGGTATCGCTGAAGGCTGGGTCGCTGTTGAACAACCCTTCCAGACCACCGGCCAAGCCTTCGCCCAGACGAGAGTTACGGGTATGCTCGTACTGCGCCCAGTTGCTGGTGGTGATGCCGTTATCCCAGCCGCCAATTTCCAGGTCAGCGCATAGTTCTGGCGATACATACGGTTGGTCTCTTTACCGTAGTATTTTTTCACCAGACCGCTGCTGGCGTTATCGTTGTTGGTGTTCTGGGTGTCACCCGCATACAGGTTGCCCTGGCGGCTGTAGCCCGCTTCGAACTCCAGCGATTGCATTGGCGCGAGGTCCCACGCACCTGGCCGTTAATATCCTTATTTTTTCAACGCCTTCACGACCGGCAGGCATGGTGGGTCGGAGTATGCGCCCCGGTACGTTCAGACTGATGGCCCTGGTTAATATCCCACACATCGGCCTGAGTTTTATCGAGATTACCGAACAGACGGAAGCTGAAGTCCCCGCCCGCGGGCCGTTCAGGCTAAAGTTGGTACGTTTGGTCGAACCTTCTTCTTTGTGTTCAGGCGCGTTCAGGTAGGTATTCCATGAACCGTGCCATTCATCGCCACCTTTTTTGGTGATGATGTTGACCACGCCGCCCGCCGCGCCGTTACCGTAACGGGCAGCGGCTCAGGGCCACGCAGGACTTCAATGCGTTCAATCATTTCCGGCGGCACCCACCGGTATCACCGCGGGTATCACGCTCGCCGCGCCAGCCCTGGCGGACGGAGTTACGGCTGGTGACCGGCTTGCCGTCGATCAGAATAAGGGTGTTTTCCGGGCCCATACCGCGAATATCGATCTGGCGGTTGTTACCGCGCTGGCCGCTGGTGGAGTTACCGGTCAGGTTAACGCCCGGCATGGTACGGATGATTTCAGAAACGTCGCGTGCCGGTGGGCGCTTGCGAATTTCATCGGCGGTGATGGTTGAAACACCGGTGCCTGCAGGTTCTGCTCGGCGGCGGTAACGACAATAGTATCGTCATGTGAAACAGGAGTATCGGTCGGCTCTTGTGCCTGCGCTACCCCATAAATCCCCAGATTGACCAACAAGGCCAGGGAATGAATCTTCTTGTTCATTGTTTTATTCCTGCATTTTTGCCACGAATTGCAACTGTCGGGCATGGTCGTCATCAACACGACGCATCCCGCTACCGCGAAAACCTTTGATCCTGAAAGACACGCAGTGCAGTTGGTTAATTAATGTCCGCGCTTCCCACGGCGCGCCATTACGCTATTGCAAATGCAAATAGTTATCAATAATATTATCAATATATTTCTGCAATCAATGAAAAATTGCACAGTAAACATGGGGTTATGGTGTGACGGCGTTAAAAGTAGGAAGTGAGAGCTGGTGGCAGTCGAAACATGGCCCGGAATGGCAGCGTCTGAATGACGAAATGTTTGAGGTCACTTTCTGGTGGCGTGATCCCCAAGGTTCTGAAGAATACTCGACGATAAAGCGCGTATGGGTCTACATCACTGGTGTGACCGATCACCATCAGAACAGCCAGCCCCAGTCGATGCAGCGAATTGCAGGCACTAACGTCTGGCAGTGGACGACACAACTCAATGCCAACTGGCGCGGCAGCTACTGCTTTATTCCCACCGAACGCGATGACATTTTTTCTGTACCATCCCCCGATCGCCTCGAATTGCGCGAAGGCTGGCGAAAACTATTACCCCAGGCGATAGCCGATCCGCTGAACCTACAAAGCTGGAAAGGCGGGCGAGGGCACGCTGTTTCTGCACTCGAAATGCCGCAAGCGCCTCTGCAACCGGGATGGGATTGTCCGCAAGCGCCAGAAATACCTGCCAAAGAAATTATCTGGAAAAGTGAACGGTTGAAAAAGTCACGGCGTGTATGGATTTTTACCACCGGCGATGCAACAGCAGAAGAACGCCCGCTGGCAGTTTTGCTCGATGGCGAATTTTGGGCGCAAAGTATGCCCGTCTGGCCAGTGCTGACTTCGCTGACCCATCGTCAGCAACTCCCTCCGGCGGTCTACCTGCTGATCGATGTTATCGACAATGCGCATCGCAGCCGGGAGCTGCCGTGCAACGCGAATTTCTGGCTGGCGGTACAGCAGGAGCTGCTGCCGCAGGTGCGGGCGATTGCACCGTTTAGCGACCGCGCTGAGCGCACGGTGGTGGCGGGGCAGAGCTTCGGCGGCCTGTCGGCGATGTACGCCGGTCTGCACTGGCCGCAGCGTTTTGGCTGCGTGCTGAGCCAATCGGGATCGTACTGGTGGCCGCATCGCGGTGGGCGACAAACCGGCGAGATTATGGAACAGCTTCAACGCGGTGAACTCAACCCTCAGGGCCTGCGGATCGTGCTGGAAGCCGGAATTCGCGAGCCTATCATTTTTCACGCCAATCAGGCGCTGTTGACGCAATTACAGCGCATGCAGCAGCCCGTTTTCTGGCGTCAGGTTGACGGCGGACATGATGCGCTTTGCTGGCGCGGCGGGCTTACCGTGGGCTAATGGCGCTCTGGGATACTCAGTCCGCAAAGCAGGATTAACGACAGGAGTTTGGTATGCAAGTCAGTAACCCCTTCGACGTGGCGCAAGGGCAGTTTTACTTCTGCAAAACCCTAAACAACAGTTCAGTCTCTGGCCGCAACAGTGCTTGCTGCCCGCTGGCTGGACGGTGATTTGCGAGCCACAGCCGCTTGATGCATGCAATGCCTGGCTGTCGGCGAACTGGAACACGCTCCTTCCCGCTAATTTTGCCACCGCCGGAGGCCAGTCATGAGCGCCCGTTTACCGTTAACCGCCGCTCAGCCGGGGATCTGGATGGCGGAAGCCCTCTCGCACGCCGCCTAACGCCTGGAGCGTGGCGCACTACGTTGAGCTGAAAGGGGATATTGACGGTGAGCTGCTGGCACGCGCCATTGCCGCCGGGATGATGCAGGCCGACACGCTGCGCCTGCGTTTTACTGAGGATAACGGCGACGTCTGGCAGTGGGTGGACGTAGGTGCGGTGATTGCTGAACCGCCGATTTTTGACTTACGCCATCAGGCTGACCCGCAGCAGGCGGCGCTCGCGAAAATGCAGGCCGATCTCGCACAGAACAGCCGCGTAGACAGCGGCAACCCGCTGTTCTGCCACCAGCTTTTCCAGGTGGGAGACAACCACTGGTTCTGGTATCAGCGCTATCATCACCTGCTGGTTGATGGCTTTAGTTTCCCGGCAATCACCCGCCAGATAAGCCTGATTTATCAGGCCTGGCAGCAAGGCGACGCGACGCCAGAATCGGTATTCACGCCGTTCGCCGAGGTGGTGGATGAGTACCAGCGCTATCGCGATAGCGAGGCCTGCCAGCGCGATAAGGCCTTCTGGGCCGAACAGCGACAGCAGAACGCTCGCCTTCTCCGGCCTCTTCCACCTCCCGCACCGCTGCCGGGCGAGCCGAGAGCACGGCAATCTGGCGCTGAAGCTCACCGCCGACCGCCGCGCATTTTCCCGCTTCAGCGCCGCTGCGCCGCAGGTGTCAGCCTGCCGATCTGGCGCTGGCCTTAGCCGCGCTGTGGTGGGGATGCTCTGGTGCGGGCGCAGCGAATATGCTGCCGGATTTATCTTTATGCGTCGCATGGGTTCCGCCGTGCTTACTGCCACCGGGCCGGTACTGAACGTGCTGCCGCTGGCAGTTACGCTAACGGCCAGGAGACGTTGGCAGAACTGGCCACGCGCCTTTCCGGTCAACTGAAGAAAATGCGCCGCCATCAGCGTTATGATGCCGAACAACTGTCTGGCGATGCCGGGAAAAGCCGCCGGAGACGAGGCGCTATTTGGCCCGGTATTTAACGTTAAAATGTTTGATTATCGCCTTGCTTTCTCCGATGGCGTTGGACTTCACTACCCACACGCTGGCTACTGGCCCGGTCAACGATCTGGAACTGGCGCTGTTCCCGGATGAAGACGGTGGATTGTCGCTGGAAATTCTCGCCAATCAGCAGCGTTATGATAAAGCGATATTGCAGCAGACATATCGCCCGTTTGTCCGCGCTTTTACAGCAGTTCGCCGACAATCCCGCGCTCAACTGCGCTGATGCTGAACTGGTATCGGGAACGCAATATCAGCGCTCTGGCGCAGATAAACGCCACCGAGAAAGTTTTGCCTTCGGGAAGCTTCAAGCTCGCTGGCGGCAGCGCAGGCGCTGAAAACGCCGGACGCCGTGGCGCTGGCTGATGCACAGTATCGCTTTACCTACCGCGAAATGCGCCAGCAGGTGGTTGCGCTGGCCAACGTGCTGCGTCAGCGCGGCGTCAAACCCGGTGACAGCGTCGCCGTGGCGCTCCCTCGTTCCGTGTTCCTGACTCTGGCGTTACACGCTATCGTCGAGGCAGGCGCTGCCTGGCTGCCGCTGGATACCGGCTACCCGGACGATCGCTTGCAGATGATGCTGGAAGATGCGCGGCCATCGCTGCTGATCACCGCCGACGACCAGTTGCACCGTTTCCCGACAGATTGAAAGCCTGTGCCTGAATGCGCCATTACCGGCGGGGGACGAGCAGCCGCTGAATCTGGCGAAGCCTGAACAGACGGCCTACATCATCTTTACCTCCGGCTCCACCGGACGCCCGAAAGGGGTGACGGTGGGGCCAAGGCCATCGTCAATCGCCTGCTGTGGATGCAGGACCACGTACCGCTCACCGCAGACGACGTGGTGGCGCAGAAAACGCCGTGCAGTTTTGATGTCTCGGTGCTGGAATTCTGGTGGCCGGTTTATCACCGGCGCCAGCCTGGTGATGGCGGAGCCGGAAGCGCACCCGCGGCCGCCTGCGATGCAGCGTTTCTTTGCCGAATATGGCGTCACCACGACCCACTTTGTGCCTTCGATGCTGGCGGCGTTTGTGGCCTCGCTGACGCCGGAAACGGCCGCGGTGCTGTCGTTCACTCAAACAGGTGTTCTGTAGCGGTGAAGCGCTGCCAACCGGGCTGTGCCGCGTAGTGGGAACAGTTAACGCATGTCCCGCTGCATAACTTATACGGGCGTACGGAAGGGGCGGTAGACGCCCTTACCCGGCCTACGGCGAGGCGCTGGCGGCTGTTACCGGCAACAGCGTGCCGATCTGGCTTCCCGGTGTGGAACACCGGGCTGCGCATTCTGGATGCGATGATGCGGCCGGTGCCGTTCGGCGTGGCAGGCGATTGTAATCGACCGGCATTCAGCTAGCGCAAGGCTATCTGGGGCGACCGGATTTGACCGCCAGCCGCTTTATCGCCGATCCGTTCTTCCCTGGTGAGCGCATGTATCGCACTGGCGACGTGGCGCGCTGGCTGGACAACGGTGCGGTGGAGTATTTAGGCCGCAGCGACGACCAGCTGAAAATCCGCGGCCAGCGCATTGAGCTGGGCGAAATTGACCGGGTGATGCAAACGCTGCCGGACGTCGAGCAGGCGGTGACCCATGCCTGCGTGATTAACCAGGCGGCGGCCACCGGCGGCGATGCGCGCCAGCTGGTGGGCTATGTGGTGTCCGCTTCCGGGCTGCCTTTAGAGATTCGGATTCCCTGCTGGCGCGCCTGCGCGAAACAGCTGCCGCCGCACATGGTGCCGGTCGTTATCCTGCAATTAAGCGCATTGCCGCTCAGCGCCAACGGGAAGCTCGATCGTAAAGCGTTGCCGCTGCCGTCTCTGACGCAGAAAACTGCGGGGGGTCGCGTCAAATCAGCCACGGAACATTCTGGTTTCATCGGCGTTTAGCGAACTGTGGGCTGTGAGATTAACGATATTGACGCCGATTTCTTTGCACTTGGCGGCCATTCGCTGCTGGCGATGCGGCTGGCGGCAATGCTCAGCCGCAGTGCGGGGCGTCAGGTCACGCCGGGCAGGTGATGGTCTCATCAACGGTCGGGAAACTGCAGCGCTTTGCTGGATGCTAATGATGATGAACAGGCGCAGCGTCTGGGCTATGAGCCTTTGCTGCCGCTGCGCAGCGGGACGGGGCCAACGTTGTTCTGCTTCCATCCGGCTTCCGGCTTCGCCTGGCAGTTCAGCGTACTGTCGCGCTATCTGTCGCCGCGCTGGTCAATTACCGGTATTCAGTCGCCGCGTCCGCAGGGGCCGATGCAAACAGCTTCCACGCTGGACCAGGTTTGCGAACACCACCTAGCGACGCTGCGACGCGAGCAGCCGCGCGGGCCGTATTATCTGTTAGGTTATTCGTGGGCGGCACGCTGGCGCAGGGCATCGCGGCGCGTCTGCGCCAGCAAGGCGAAGAGGTAGCGTTCCTCGTCTGTCGGATACCTGGCCGCCTGGAAACGCAAAACTGGGCGGAAAAAGAGGCTAACGTCTGGATCGGCTGTATTGGCCGAGATTGATCGCGAACGTGAAGCCTTCCTTGCCGCACAGCAGGGGCAAGTCCTTCCAGCGAACTGTTTACCGCCATCGAAGGTAACTACGCCGACGCGGTTCGCCTGCTTACTACTGCACATAGCGCACCGTTTGACGGTAAGGCGACGCTGTTTGTTGCTGAACGCACACTTCAGGAAGGTATGAGTCCCGAACGCGCCTGGTCGCCGTGGATAGCGGAGCTGGATATCTATCGTCAGGATTGTGCGCATGTGGATATTATCTCTCCAGGGACGTTTGAAAAAATTGGGCCGATTATTCGCGCAACGCTAAACAGGTAAATTAATATTATTTATAAACCCATAATTACAGAAAATAATTATGGGTTTTTTATTTGTTTGATTTATAGGTTTGATGAATATTTCTCTTAAATAGAGTGAATGTTGCATTCAGTGGAAGGAATTTACAAACTTCAGCTTCGGATAATTATCACCAACTGGTAAAGTGAGCGCCGTGGAGATTTCCCCCTATTGGACTCATTTTCAGGTTATACCCCATGTCATCACTGAATATTAAACAGGGAAGTGACGCTCATTTTCCCGATTATCCTCTGGCGTCGCCCAGTAATAATGAAATTGATTTACTTAATCTAATCTCAGTTTTATGGCGGGCCAAAAAAACGGTCATGGCGGTCGTTTTTGCGTTTGCCTGCGCAGGCTTGCTGATCTCTTTCATCCTGCCGCAAAAATGGACCAGCGCGGCGGTTGTCACGCCTCCAGAACCTGTTCAGTGGCAAGAGTTGGAGAAATCATTCACTAAGCTTCGTGTGCTGGATCTGGATATCAAAATTGATCGTACAGAAGCATTTAACCTGTTTATCAAGAAGTTTCAGTCGGTTAGCTTGCTGGAAGAGTACCTGCGTTCATCACCTTATGTGATGGACCAATTAAAAGAGGCGAAAATCGACGAACTGGATTTGCATCGCGCAATTGTCGCATTGAGCGAAAAAATGAAAGCGGTTGATGACAATGCCAGTAAGAAAAAAGATGAACCGTCACTGTATACCTCCTGGACGCTAAGTTTTACCGCGCCAACCAGTGAAGAGGCGCAGACCGTTTTGAGCGGGTATATCGATTATATCTCTACGTTGGTGGTGAAAGAGTCGCTAGAAAACGTCCGTAATAAACTGGAGATCAAAACCCAGTTTGAAAAAGAAAAACTGGCTCAGGATCGCATTAAAACGAAAAATCAACTTGATGCAAACATTCAGCGCCTCAATTATTCACTCGACATTGCCAACGCGGCAGGAATTAAAAAGCCCGTTTACAGTAATGGTCAGGCCGTTAAAGATGACCCCGATTTTTCTATTTCTCTCGGTGCAGACGGTATTGAACGCAAACTGGAAATAGAAAAAGCGGTCACTGACGTTGCGGAACTGAACGGTGAATTACGTAATCGGCAGTATCTTGTCGAGCAATTAACAAAAGCACATGTCAACGATGTGAATTTTACGCCGTTTAAATATCAGTTAAGCCCGTCATTGCCAGTGAAAAAAGACGGTCCGGGTAAGGCGATTATTGTGATCCTTTCCGCGTTGATCGGCGGGATGGTGGCTTGTGGTGGCGTGCTGTTGCGCTATGCGATGGCATCCAGAAAACAGGATGCCATGATGGCAGACCACTTAGTTTAACTATTTGCGGTTGAAGGTGCCGTTCGTCCGAGCGGCACCACAAGCGGCGTTCCGGCAACTGGATCGTCAATGATCATGCAGCGCAGACCATAAATGCGCTCAATCAGTTCAGCAGTGACAATCTCCTTCGGCGCTCCCTGAGCAACAATTTTCCCGTCACGCAGGGCAATTAAATGGTCGGCGTCGCGGCAGGCCTGATTTAAATCGTGCAGCACGGCGGCCAGCGTAAAGCCGCGCTCGCGGTTTAGTTCGCTCAATAGTTCTAGTAGATCAATCTGATGGCTGATATCCAGCCACGTGGTTGGCTCGTCGAGCAGCATAATCGACGTGTCCTGGCCGGCACCATCGCAATCCACGCGCGCTGTCGCTGCCCGCCGGAAAGGGTGTCCACGCTTTGACTCGCCAGATTAACAATCCCGGTAGCCTGCATGGCGTTTTGCACCGCGTCTTCATCTTCCTGACGCCAGCGGCTAAACAGCGGCTGGTGCGGGTAGCGGCCGCGCGCCACCAATTCCTGAACCGAAATATCACCCGGCGTGGTGGCGTTTTGTGCCAGCAGGCCAATCCGTCGCGCCACCTCTTTGCTGGCGTAGCGCTGGATCTCTTCGCCATCAAGGTAGACGTGACCCTGCGTCGGCGTCATCAGACGGCTGAGCGTGCGCGGAGCGAGTCGATTTACCGCAGCCGTTGGGGCCGATAATGGCGGTGAAATGACCATCCGGGATGGTGACGGTTGGCGGAACTCGGCGATGGTTTTTTTACCGTAGGCGAGGGTTAACTGGTCGCCGCGCAAACGGGCTACATGGTCGGTCATTTTTTGCAGAACTCCTGAATAAGCAACACGATGAGGTAGATACCGCCAAGGCTGACGGTCACAACACCCCACCGGAAGTTGATAAGGCAAGAACAGCTGCTGGGCGCAGAAATCAGCGGCGGCCAGCAAAACTGCGCCGCAGAGCGCCGCCTGGGTCGGCGCCCACGGGCAGTGCCGCTAAGAGATGGGCGATGTGCGGTGCAACCAGCGCGATAAACGAAATCGGCCCGGCCAGCGCGGTGGCGGCAGCGGTTAACACCACCGCAATAAGCATCAGCAGCAGGCGGGAATATTCTACGCGTACGCCCAGCGCACAGGCGCTGTCATCGCCCATTTCCAGCAGGCGCAGACGGCGTACCAGTAGGCGCCGAGCACGCCAGCGCGATCACCATCAGGCGGTGCGGCGGGCCAAGATTTGGCCCAGGTTTAGCCCCGTTGAGCGAGCCGGAAAACCACAAACCGGCGAAAACCCCGCTCCCAGCGACGCCCGCAGCAGCAGCCAGGTGTTGAAAGCCATCAGCATCGCGCGGATACCAATGCCGATAATAATCAGCCGGGAAGATATGACGATCCCATTTCGCCATGCCAGCGCCCACACCAGCAGCGAGGTCGCAATACCACCTGCCATTGAGGCCAGCGTGATGGTGGTGAGGGTTTCTTCGCCGAGAGACCATCGCCACCAGCACGCCGCTCCACGCGCCGGTGTTGAAGCCCATCACGTCCGGGCTCCCCAGCGGGTTGCGCATCAACGACTGGAAGATAGCGCCACTCACGCCGAGTGCGGCACCAATCAGCAGCGCCATCATTACGCGGCAAGCGCCACTCGGTCACTACCATGGTAATAGCGCGGGGTGCATCGCCGAACAGAGCCGCGAAAATTTCTGACGATTCCAGCATCACCGCGCCGCTACGCCAGCTCAACAGACGTGAGCAACAAGCATGCGGCGAGTAGTAGTCGACGGCTGCACTGATTAAACGGCGGGAAGGTGTGGTCATCGGACCACCTCCGTTCGCCTTACGACGAACAAGGAAAATCAGCACCGGCGCACCGATAAAGGCGCTGACCACCGAAACGCGCAGTTCACCGGGCACCAGCAGGCGGCCAATAATATCGGCGAACAGCAACAACGACGGGGTGGCGAGCAAAGTGACCGGCAGCGACCAGCGGTGGTCTGCGCCGACCAGCCACAGGGCGATATGCGGCATCATCAGGCCAATAAAGGCGATAGGCCCCACCACCGACGTGGCGCTGGCGCACAAAATGGTAATCACCAGCAGCCCGGTAATTTGCGTCCGCGCCACTTTGCTACCCAGCGCGGTAGCGGTGGTGCCAAGGCTCAGGCTATTGAGCAAGCGGCTCATCATCAGCGCTATGGCACCGGCAATAAGCACCGGCACCAGCACCGTTTTCAGCGTTTGCAGGGTGCGAATATCCAAAGAACCGGCCTGCCAGAAACGCAGTTGATCGTAGACGTCGGGGTTGAGCAGGGCGATACCGTTGGAGAAACCTTCCAGTACCGCGGCGAGCGCCACGCCCGCCAGCGTTAAGCGTACCGGGCTGAGCTGGCCGCCGCCTGCGCTGCCGGTGAAGGCCACAATGAGCGAGGCGACCAATGCGCCGCAAAAGGCCATCACCAGCTGTTCTTGCGGCGAAGAGATACCGAGCAGCGCCGCCCCGAGGACGATGGCAAAGCTCGCGCCAGCGTTAACGCCGAGAATACCCGGGTCGGCAAGGGGATTGCGAGTGAGGGTTAGTTTCAGCGCACCGGCAAGACCTAGTGCGCCACCGGCGAGCAGTCCGGCCAACGTACGCGGCAGACGGGCGTCGAGCACGATAATGCAGTCGGCGCTTTGACAGGTGCCGCTGAAGGCATCCACAACGACGGAAATCGGTAGTGGTTTAGCGCCAATTAATAAGCTGAGGGTAATGCGGCGAGAAACAGCAGTATCAACAAACCGGGCAACGTTATGGCACGCAGCACAGAGGAGTGAAAACGACATGGTGACATCCCTGATGTGATAATGATAGTGATTATCGTTATCTATCTTATTCGTTTATGGTAGCATGAGCGCCCCTGGAAAGGGTATGAAAAAAATACAAGGCCTTGTAATGAACCGACAATCCCGGCTCCTTAATTAGAGCCTGCTCAAAACGCATCCGGCTTTCCGCGCCGTCTTTATCGCCCGTTTTATCTCCATTCTTTCACTGGGTCTGCTCGGCGTAGCCGTGCCGGTCCAAATCCAAATGATGACCCATTCGACCTGGCAGGTTGGGCTATCGGTGACGCTGACCGGTGGCGCAATGTTTGTCGGCCTGATGGTCGGCGGCGTGCTGGCCGACCGCTATGAGCGCCGTAAGCTTATCCTGCTGGCGCGCGGCACCTGCGGCGTAGGTTTTATCGGCCTGTGGCTGAACGCGCTGCTGCCGGAACCTTCGCTGGTGGCTATCTATCTGCTGGGGCTGTGGGACGGTTTCTTCGCCTCGTTGGGCGTGACCGCGCTGCTGGCGGCAACGCCGGCGCTGGTCGGGCGTGAAAACCTGATGCAGGCTCGGACGATGCCCATGCTCACCGTGCGCCTGGGCTCGGTGATTTCACCGATGGTCGGCGGTTTGTTGCTGGCTTCTGGAGGCGTGTCGTGGAACTACCTGCTGGCGGCGCTGGGCACCTTTATCACTACCCTGACCCTGCTACGTTTACCGCAGCTGCCGCCGCCACCGCAGCCGCGTGAACATCCGTTGAAATCGCTGGTGGCCGGTTTTCGTTTTCTGCTCGGTAGCCCGCTGATTGGCGGTATTGCGCTGCTGGGCGCGCTGGTCACCATGGCCAGCGCCGTACGCGTGCTCTATCCGGCGCTGGCGCAGGGCTGGCAGATATCGGCATCGCAGATTGGCCTGCTGTATGCGGCAATTCCGCTAGGGGCAGCCTTGGCGCACTGACCAGCGGGCGGCTGGCGCAAAATGAGCGTCCAGGCTGGATTATGCTGCTGGCAACCGTCGGGGCTTTTGTTGCTATTGGCCTGTTTGCCGTGATGCCGCATGTGGACGCTGGGCAATGGTGTGTCTGGCGCTGTTCGGTTGGCTGAGCGCCATCAGTTCTCTGCTGCAATACACCCTGATTCAAGCCCAGGACGCCCGAAGCGATGCTGGGACGTATTAACGGTCTGTGGACGGCGCAGAACGTCACCGGCGATGCCATTGGTGCGGCGCTATTGGGCGGGCTGGGGGCGATTCTGACTCCGGTGGCTTCCGCCAGCGTCAGCGGTTGGGGACTGGCGATTGTCGGTGGGATTTTGCTGTTAGTGCTGGGTGAGCTTCGCCGGTTTAGACGCGAAATACCGGCGTCGACAGAAGCCTGATTACGATGGATTTGTCCGGCCTACAGCGTCGTGCAGGCCGGACAAGCGGTTAGCCAAACAGTGCCGACAGGCGTTCCAGCACGCGGGTGGCGCTGTAGTAATCCAGACGGAAAGTTTCGGTGCCCAGCGCTAACGGTGCTTATTTTTCACCGCCGGCAGATGGGCCAGCAGCGGGTTGGCATGATCGCGTCAACGTCCTTTTGGTCGCCGGCAAACAGGAACAGGCTTTCACCGTTCAGGCCGGTCGCCAGATTTTCACCGCCAAGTTGAATGATGTCGTGGCGCTTGCCCTGGCTCTGGCTGGCATGCAGGCCAGCCGGTAGCGCGGCCTGGGTGAAGCCGAGCTGCTAAGAAACTGACCCTGAGCGGATTCGCTGGTCCACAGGTTTGCGCTGTGGGCGGCGGCAGTATAGACCAGCGCGCTCACCGGCTGCGGCGGCAGTTTAATCTGCTGTTTCACCGTCGCGAGCTGTTTGTCGAAGGCGGCAATACGATCGGCAGCCTGTTTCTCCTGGCCGGTCATCTGCCCGAGCTGGGTTAGCAGCGCCTGCCAGCTTTTATCGTCGTAGTTGACGATAAGCGTCGGGGCGATGGTGGAGAGCTGGTCGTACAGCGCCAGCGCCGAGTCGCCGCCGGTAGCGCTAATCAAAATGAGATCCGGCATTTGCGCGGCGACGGCTTCGGCACTTGGCTCACCGATATACAAGCGGGTCAGCTTGCGCGCTTTAGCCACATCGCCCCATTGGCGCAGGAAACCCTGGCCATCGGCGACGCGGTTATTTGGCGTGGTCGCACCGCTGGCGACAACCGGTGCGTCAATGGCCAGCAGCGATCCGGTGAGGGTTACGCTGGTCGAGACGATGCGGGTCGGTTTGTGCTCCAGCGTATGGACGCCGTGGCTGTCTATAATCTGTCGCGGCCAATCGGCGGCCTGTGCTGAGGTTAATCCCAAAACGCTAAAGCCTGCGATGAGTGCGGCGGTACGCCACAGGGCGGTGAAGTTCACGGACAAGTTCCTGGTTATGGTTGGTTAATGCTTCTCATTTTCAACTATTGTCCCGTCCCGATGCAAGCGTTCTGCCCGCGATGCTGAAGAACAACATCGGGCAAATACGACGATGCTATTAAGCACAAAGATGCTGCTTCGTCCTGTCGACATACGAGGCGTTTACTTTTAGGTTACGGAGCCAAAATATAAATGATAATTATTCGTAATATCTTTATCGTTTTTGGAGAATGATATGGAAACGTCACTGGCCGCGGAAAACGCAACAACAGCAGCATCAGGCCCCGATCCAGGCGACAGCTTTTTCTTTATGTCGCCGTTTCGCAGTTTTACTACGTCTGGCTGCTTCACTCGTTTTACCTGCCCGGCGGAAGGGGGCGACGCGTCCGACAGTGCCTTCCAGCAAGGGTTAGCGTCGGCATTTGCTGCGGCAAAGCTGCCGGGATTGAAAACCCGGTGACGGGGAAGTGCGATCCCATCCAATACCCGCCAGCCTTCCGCGCTGTTTATTCCTGAGCGCTGCGAGACGTTTTCGCGGACCGCGAAACAGAAGTCGTCGCGCTACAGCGTTTCACGCGAGCCGATGACCGGCGACCGCGCGTCAGGAGATCCCCAGCACCCAATTTTCTCCTTGATATGGTCGCGCAAGCGGCTGCGCTGACGGCGACGCCGCAGGTCGATAAAGTGGTGCTCTCGCGTCTGATTGATATTACCGCCGATCAGAATCTGGACAGCGGTGCGTTGCTGGAGCGCCTGGTGGCGCAGAACCCTGCGAGCTTTAACTTCCACGTTCCGTTGCCCGACGGCGGAGTGCTGCTGGGCGCCAGCCCGGAGCTGCTGCTGCGTAAAGAGGGCGACCATTACAGTTCGTTGCCTTTGGCGGGTTCCGCTCGTCGCCAGCCGGATGACGTGTTGGATCGTGAAGCGGGAAATCGTCTGCTGGCGTCGGAAAAAGATCGCCATGAATACGAACTGGTGACCCAGTCGATGAAACAGACCCTGGCACCGCGCAGCCTGCAATTCTCGCTGCCGCAAACCCCGCAGTTGGTCAACACGCCAACCCTGTGGCACCTCGCTACGCCAATAGAAGGCCAGGCCAAAGCTGAAGAAAACGCGCTGTCGCTGGCCTGTTTGCCGCACCGAACGCCGGCGCTGAGCGGTTTTCCGCATCAGGTGGCCAAACAGGTGATTGCTGAACTGGAGCCATTCGAACGCGACCTGTTCGGTGGCATTGTGGGTTGGTGCGACAGCGAGGCAACGGCGAGTGGGTGGTCACTATCCGCTGCGCGCGGGTGAAGGATAACGGCGTGCGCCTGTTTGCCGGAGCGGGCATTGTCCCGGCTTCATCGCCGGAGTCTGAATGGCGCGAAACCGGCGTCAAACTTTCTGACCATGCTAAACGTATTTGGCCTGCACTAGGAGCCGATCTCTATTATGACCGTGGAATTTACCCGCTGGCCGGACGCGCTCGCGGCGCGCTATCGCGAAAAAGGCTACTGGCAGGATCTGCCGTTGACCGAAATGCTGACCCGCCATGCGGACAGCGACGCGATTGCGGTGATTGATGGCGAACGCCAGATTAGCTACCGCCAGTTAAACCAGTCTGTCGATAACCTTGCCGCCGCATTGCAGCGTCAGGGGCTTAAGCGTGGGGAAACCGCGCTGGTGCAGGGGGGCAGATTTGTGGAATTTTATACGACGCTGTTTGCGCTGCTGAAAATCGGCGTCGCGCTGGTGAATGCGCTGTTCAGCCATCAGCGTAATGAACTGAACGCCTACGCCGAACAGATTGCCCCGGCCGCGCTGATTGCCGACCGCAGCCATGCGCTGTTTAGCGACGATGCGTTTTTGAATGCTTTCTGCGAGCAGTTCCGCTCCGTGCGCGTGGTGTTGCTGCGTAACGACACACAGGGAACGGACGCGCTGGAAGCGGCAATAGCACATCCGGCGGGGGTACTCCGTTCCGACGCCGACTGCCGCCGATGAAGTGGCCTTTTTTCAGCTTTCGGGCCGGCAGCACCGGCACGCCGAAACTTATTCCGCGTACCCACAATGACTATTACTACAGCATTCGTCGCAGTAATGAGGTGTGCCGTTTTGATGCGCAAGCCACGCGTTATCTGTGTGCGATCCCGTCGGCGCATAACTACGCCATGAGCTCGCCGGGTGCGCTGGGCGTGTTCCTCGCCAAAGGCACGGTGGTGCTGGCGGCAGACCCTAGCCCAACGCAGTGCTTCCCGCTGATTGAACAACATCAGGTTAACGTCGCGGCGCTAGTGCCCCCGGCGGTTAGTCTGTGGCTACAGGCGATTGCCGAGTGGGGCAGCAACGCCCAGCTTCGCTCACTGACGCTATTACAGGCTGGTGGCGCTCGCCTCTCAGCGACGCTAGCGGCGCGCATTCCTGCCGAAATTGGCTGCCAGTTGCAGCAGGTGTTTGGCATGGCGGAAGGGCTGGTGAATTACACCCGTCTGGATGACAGCGAAGAAAAAATCAACACCCAGGGCTATCCGATGTGTCCGGACGATGAGGTCTGGGCTGGCGGACGCGATGGCAATCCGCTGCCGCGCGGCGTGGTTGGTCGACTGATGACCCGCGGCCCGTACACCTTCCGTGGTTACTACAAAAGTCCGCAGCACAACGCCAGCGCCTTTGACGCCGATGGTTTTTACTGCTCCGGCGATCTCATTTCCATCGATAAAGACGGCTACATCACCGTGGAAGGGCGTGAGAAAGATCAGATTAACCGCGGCGGCGAGAAAATTGCCGCCGAAGAGATTGAAAACCTGCTGCTGCGCGATGAATCGGTGGTGTACGCGGCGCTGGTCAGTATGGAAGACACCCTGCTGGGTGAAAAAAGCTGCGCCTATCTGGTGGTGAAAGAGCCGCTGCGCGCAGTCCAGGTTCGCCGCTTCCTGCGCGAGCAGGGCGTTGCCGAATTTAAACTGCCGGACCGAGTGGAGTGTGTGGATGAACTGCCGCTGACCCACGTCGGTAAAGTCGATAAAAAACAATTACGTCAGTGGCTGGCCAGCCGCTCGCAGGGGCTGAAGGAGAAAACAACATGGCGATTCCAAAACTACAGGGCTATGTGCCGCCAACCGCGCTGGATCTTCCCGAAAATAAGGTGGACTGGGCGTTTGAACCGGCGCGTGCGGCGCTGTTGATTCACGATATGCAGGAGTATTTCCTCAAAAACTCCTGGGGTGACGATAGCGAGATGATGGAGACGGTGGTCGCCAACATCGCCGCGCTGCGTGATTTCTGCAAAAAGAACGGCATTCCGGTGTACTACACCGCGCAGCCAAAAGAGCAGAGCGATGAAGATCGTGCGCTCCTAAACGATATGCGGGGACCGGGATCGACCCGTTCGCCTGGAAGCAACAGCGGGTAATTGCCGCGCTGGCACCGGACGATGCGGACACCGAAATGGTGAAATGGCGCTACAGCGCATTTCATCGTTCGCCGCTGGAGCAGATGCTCAAAGAGAGCGGCCGCAACCAGCTCATTATCACCGGCGTGTATGCACACATTGGCTGCATGACCACCGCTACCGACGCCTTTATGCGCGATATTAAACCGTTCTTTGTCGCCGATGCGCTGGCAGATTTCAGCCGCGATGAGCACCTGATGTCGTTGAAATATGTGGCTGGTCGCAGCGGTCGCGTAGTGATGACGGACGAGATACTGTTACCGTCTATCCCGGCCAGCAAAGAAGCGCTGCGGGCGTTGGTGCTGCCGCTGCTGGATGAATCTGACGAGCCGTTCGACGACGATAATCTGATTGATTACGGCCTCGACTCGGTACGTATGATGGCGCTGGCCGCTCGCTGGCGGAAAGCGTACGGCGATATCGATTTTGTGATGCTGGCGAAAAATCCGACCATCGATGCCTGGTGGGCGCTGCTCTCCCGCGAGGTGAAATAATGGCCGGGTTCGATTTTAACGGCCAGACCGTATGGGTCACGGGGGCTGGAAAAGGGATCGGCTACGCTACCGCGCTGGCGTTTGTTGACGCGGGCGCAGCGGGTCACCGGTTTCGATCTGGCGTTTGACGGCGATGATTATCCATTTGCCACCGAAGTGCTGGACGTGGCGGATGCGCAGCAGGTGGCGCAGGTGTGCGAGCGTGTGCTGGCGAAGACCGAGCGCCTGGACGTGCTGGTCAATGCCGCCGGTATTTTGCGGATGGGCGCAACGGATGCACTGAGTCTTGCCGATTGGCAGCAGACCTTTGCGGTGAACGTGGGTGGCGCATTTAACCTGTTCCAGCAGACGATGGTGCAGTTTCGCCGCCAGCAAGGAGGCGCTATTGTCACCGTTGCCTCTGATGCCGCGCACACGCCGCGCATCGGCATGAGCGCCTACGGCGCATCGAAAGCGGCACTGAAAAGCTAGCGCTAACCGTCGGTCTTGAGCTCGCGAGCGCGGGGGTGCGCTGCAATATCGTCTCGCCGGGCTCCACCGACACCGATATGCAGCGCGTGCTGTGGGTGAGTGATGACGCTGAACAGCAGCGGATCCGTGGTTTTGCCGAACAGTTCAAGTTGGGTATTCCGCTGGGGAAAATCGCCCATCCGCACGAGATCGCAAATACCATTTTGTTCCTCGCATCCAGCAGCGCTAGCCATATCACGCTGCAGGATATTGTGGTGGATGGCGGTTCTACGTGGGAGCTTAAGATGATTTGGAAACGTCATTTAACGCTCGACGAGCTGAACGCGACCAGCAATAACACCATGGTGGCGCATCTGGGGATTGTTTATACCCATATCGGCGACGATAGCCTGGAAGCGGTGATGCCGGTCGATAGCCGGACGCATCAGCCGTTTGGCCTGCTGCACGGCGGCGCGTCGGCGGCGCTGGCGGAGACGTTAGGGTCGATGGCCGGTTTCCTGATGACCCGCGACGGCCAGTGCGTGGTGGGGACTGAACTTAATGCATCGCACCATCGCCCGGTATCGCAGGGGCAGGTTCGTGCGGTATGTCAGCCGCTGCATCTTGGGCGTCAGAGCCAGAGCTGGGAGATTGTGGTGTTTGATGAGCAGGGGCGGCGCTGCTGCACCTGTCGTTTAGGCACCGCGGTACTGGGATAAGCATTAAATGGATGGGACGGAGGGGAAGGCCGAATACGCGCTACACCATCCGTCCTGTCCTGCAATCCATTCATATCACGAGCAGTTCACCCTTCTTCCCTCGATAATTCAGCCATTTTCCCTCGGTTAACGGAGTGATGCGTTAACATTGTTATGTTAAATGTTGGTTTAGTTCCGGTTTACATGGTTTCCGGGATGTTAAATCGTACAAGGGTGTTCTAGACACAAAATGTAACATCTCTCTGGACTACGGACACGGATAACAACTATGAACAATTCAGGGAAATACCTCATATGGACATTGCTCTCTATTGTGGGAGCCTTTGCTCTGGGATACATTGCTTTCAATCGAGGGGAACAGATAAACGCGCTGTGGATAGTGGTGGCGTCGGTCTGTGTGTATCTGATCGCTTATCGTTTTTATGGGCTCTATATCGCGAAAAATGTGCTGGAGGTTGACCCGACGCGTATGACGCCCGCGGTGCGCCATAACGACGGGCTCGACTATGTGCCGACGGACAAGAAAGTGCTGTTTGGTCACCACTTTGCGGCGATTGCCGGGCAGGTCCGTTGGTAGGGCCGGTGCTGGCGGCGCAGATCGGTTATCTGCGGGGATGATCTGGCTGTTCGCCGGGGTGGTTCTCGCCGGTGCGGTGCAGGACTTCATGGTGCTGTTTGTTTCTACTCGCCGTGACGGTCGATCGTTGGGTGAGCTGGTCAAAGAAGAGATGGGGCCAACGGCCGGGGTGATTGCGCTGATGGCGTCCTTTATGATCATGGTTATTATTCTTGCTGTGCTGGCGATGATCGTGGTGAAAGCGCTGACTCATAGCCCGTGGGGAACGTATACCGTTGCGTTTACCATTCCGCTGGCGCTGTTTATGGGGGTCTACATTCGCTATCTGCGTCCGGGGCGTATTGGTGAAGTGTCGGTCATCGGTCTGGTGTTGCTGATGTTCGCCATTATTTCTGGCGGTTGGGTGGCGGCGAGTCGGACCTGGCTTCGTGCTTTGACTATACCGGCGTGCAGTCGACCTGGATGCTGGTGGGTTACGGTTTTGTGGCGTCGGTGCTGCCGGTGTGGCTTCTGTTAGCACCGCGTGACTACCTTTCTACCTTCCTGAAAATCGGGACGATCGTCGGTCTGGCGATTGGCATTTTGATTATGCGTCCGACGCTGACCATGCCTGCGTTGACCAAATTTATCGATGGCACTGGCCCGGTAAGGACCGGTGACCTGTTCCCGTTCCTGTTTATCACCATCGCCTGTGGCGCGGTGTCTGGCTTCCATGCGCTGATCTCTTCCGGCACCACGCCGAAGATGCTGGCGAACGAAGGGCAGGCTTGTTTTATCGGCTACGGTGGAATGTTAATGGAATCCTTCGTCGCGATTATGGCGCTGGTTTCCGCCTGTATTATCGATCCGGGCGTTTACTTTGCCATGAACAGCCCGATGGCGGTGCTGGCACCGGCGGGGACGGCGGATGTGGTCGCTTCTGCCGCGCAGGTGGTCAGTAGCTGGGGCTTTGCGTTACGCCGGATCCGCTCCACCAGATTGCCAGCGAAGTGGGGGAGCAGTCAATCGTTTCCCGTGCAGGCGGTGCGCCGACGTTGGCGGTGGGGATGGCTTACATCCTGCACGGTGCGCTGGGTGGTATGATGGATGTGGCGTTCTGGTATCACTTCGCCATTCTGTTTGAAGCTCTGTTTATTCTGACGGCGGTTGATGCGGGTACCCGTGCTGCGCGCTTTATGTTGCAGGATTTGCTGGGCGTGGTATCTCCAGGGCTGAAGCGGACCGATTCGCTGCCTGCTAACTTACTGGCGACGGCGCTGTGCGTGTTGGCGTGGGGTTACTTCCTGCATCAGGGGGTGGTCGATCCGCTGGGCGGATTACACCCTGTGGCCGCTGTTTGGTATTGCCAACCAGATGCTGGCAGGGATGGCGCTGATGCTCTGTGCGGTGGTATTGTTCAAGATGAAACGTCAGCGTTACGCGTGGGTGGCGCTGGTGCCGACGGCATGGTTGCTGATTTGTACGCTGGCCGCGGGTGGCAGAAATCGTTTAGCGCCGATCGAAAGTCGGCTTCCTGGCCATTGCTAACAAGTTCCAGGCGATGATCGACAGCGGCAATATTCCGTCGCAGTATACTGAGTCGCAGCTGTCGCAACTGGTGTTCAACAACCGTCTCGACGCCGGGTTCACCATGTTCTTTATGGTGGTCGTGGTGGTTCTGGCGGTGTTCTCGATTAAGACGGCACTTGCGGCGTTGAAAGAGGAGAAGCCGACGGCGAAAGAGACGCCGTATGAGCCGATGCCGGAAAATGTTGGCAATGGTCGCGCAGGCGAAAGGTGCGCACTAAAGTCAGAGTGAGGGGGGATGTTGGCGAATGTTGGCATAGTGCCGAGGGTTCCCCCTCACCCTAACCCTCTCCCCGATGGGGCGAGGGGACTGACCGAGTGCGTTGATAGCATTTGTAGGCCGGATAAAGCGTTCACGCCCATCCGGCACTCTTTCAGCAACATGGTTAGCGGAGGCCAAGATGTTTGATTCACTGGCAAAAGCCGGAAAATATTTAGGTCAGGCGGCGAAGCTGATGATTGGTATGCCTGATTACGACAACTATGTCGAACATATGCGGGTTAACCCTGATCAAACGCCGATGACCTACGAGGAGTTTTTCCGTGAGCGGCAGGACGCGCGCTACGGTGGAAAGGCAGCGCGCTGCTGCTGCTAAATTTGTACGTCAGGCTTTAAACGATTCCACTTTTTTGAACGCTGCACGCAACGTATCTGGTGTCAGCGTGACTGGCAGGTAATGAATGGACTCCACCGGACGCAGGGTGTGGGCAATCACTTTGTCGATCTCCGCCTGATTATTGATATCCACTTCCAGCTCCGCCAGTGTAGTCGGCAGATGAAAACGCTGATACGCTCCAGTTAATTGCGCCAGCACATCATCCTGACCCAGCAAGGCGCTTTGCACCAGAATTCCGTAGGCGACTTTGGTGCCGTGGAGAAACTTCTCGGTTTGCGGCAGCACGGTCAGACCGTTATGCACGGCATGAGCTGCCGCCACACGCGTAAAACGATCGCCCAGACCACCAACCATCCCACCACCAGCAATAATAGCATCCACCACATCGCAAAATGATTGCGTTAACTGTTGATTTTGCTGATCGCTCAGCGCCTGTTCGCTACTGTTTAACAAGACGTCGCGAATGGCTTGCGCATTATTGATCCCCAGTCGCACGGTTAGCGGCAACGTTTCTGGTTGCGGAGCCAGCACCACCGCTTCATACCATTTCGCCAGCGTGTCACCGATCCCCGCCAGCAGATATTGTTGCGGTGCATTGAGGATAATCTCCGGTTCCACCAGCACCATAAAATTGGCGTCGTCGAAAATCTCATAATGCAGCGCCTGTCCGGCATCATTATACCAGACGGAGAGCGGTGTCCAGGCGGCGCAGGTGGCGGCGATCGTCGGAACGGCAACAAACGGCAGACCGAGACGGCGGGCGAGGGCTTTCGCGGTGTCGAGCAGTGCACCGCCACCGACGCCAATCACCACGCTGCGGTCGTCACCGGACTCAGCCGCCAGTTGTTGTACATCGCTTTCGCTGCAATGACCGCGAAACAAAATATGCTTTGCCCCTGGCAGTCCAAACGCTGGCGGAAGTTTGGTTTGCGCCGCAGCAATGGCGCGTTTGCCGTAGATCCACACCGCGCGAGAAAGTTGTTCATCAGTGAAAAAATCGTGCAGGTGATTGAAACTTCCTGGATGTGAAAAGTAGTTAGCCGGGCCGACGACCACGCGGATAGGATTGTGAGGCATGTTGTGTTGTCCTTATTGTTTTATTTAGACATCTAAACGTCTTGATTGCCAAATACTAGCATCGTGTTATAGTGCCTTCAACACGCAACTTCGTCAGGTACAATAAAAATGACAAATAACCCTCTGATTCCACAAAGCAAACTTCCACAACTTGGCACCACTATTTTCACCCAGATGAGCGCGCTGGCGCAGCAACACCAGGCGATTAACCTGTCGCAAGGCTTTCCTGATTTTGATGGTCCGCGCTATTTACAGGAGCGGCTGGCGCACCACGTTGCACAGGGGGCAAACCAATACGCGCCCATGACCGGCGTGCAGGCCTTGCGCGAGGCGATTGCTCAGAAAACGGAACGTTTGTATGGCTATCAACCAGATGCCGATAGCGATATCACCGTAACGGCAGGGGCGACGGAAGCGTTATACGCGGCGATTACCGCACTGGTGCGCAATGGCGATGAAGTGATTTGTTTTGATCCCAGCTATGACAGTTACGCCCCCGCCATCGCGCTTTCTGGGGGAATAGTGAAGCGTATGGCACTGCAACCACCGCATTTTCGCGTTGACTGGCAGGAATTTGCCGCATTATTAAGCGAGCGCACCAGACTGGTGATCCTCAACACTCCGCATAACCCCAGTGCAACTGTCTGGCAGCAGGCTGATTTCGCCGCTTTGTGGCAGGCGATCGCCGGGCACGAGATTTTTGTCATTAGCGATGAAGTCTACGAGCACATCAACTTTTCACAACAGGGCCATGCCAGTGTGCTGGCGCATCCGCAGCTGCGTGAGCGGGCAGTGGCGGTTTCTTCATTTGGCAAGACCTATCATATGACCGGCTGGAAAGTGGGTTATTGTGTTGCGCCAGCGCCCATCAGCGCCGAAATTCGCAAGGTACATCAGTATCTGACCTTTTCGGTGAATACCCCGGCACAGCTGGCGCTTGCTGATATGCTACGTGCAGAACCTGAGCATTATCTTGCGTTACCGGACTTTTATCGCCAGAAGCGCGATATTCTGGTGAATGCTTTAAATGAAAGCCGGCTGGAGATTTTACCGTGTGAAGGTACATACTTTTTGCTGGTGGATTACAGCGCGGTTTCTACCCTGGATGATGTTGAGTTTTGCCAGTGGCTGACGCAGGAGCACGGCGTAGCGGCGATTCCGCTGTCGGTGTTTTGCGCCGATCCCTTCCCACATAAACTGATTCGTCTCTGTTTTGCCAAGAAGGAATCGACGTTGCTGGCAGCAGCTGAACGCCTGCGCCAGCTTTAGCTATTTAACCGTCCAGGCGCGGGAATATTGACGGTCGGCAAACAACTCTTGCAGGCCGTTAATTTGCTTCAGGCGCAGCACTTCGTCGCTGTCCATTCCCAGCTCTTTGCCAATTTTATTATCGTCCCATCCCAACTGGCTAAGTTCACGGACGATTTCCGACATGGCGGTGATTTGATGGCGTCCACGAGCGCGATTATGACGAATAGTCGCGGCGATGCGTTGATTACGCGTACCTTCCAGACAGGTCACCGGCAAATAACCTTTTAAGCGTAATTTTAATGATGATGAGCCTTTACCAATTTCATGGCGGTGAAAACCATCCACGATTTCCATGGCATTTTTATCCGTATGTGTGACCACAATGGGTTGGGTAAAACCATCTATTTCAATGGATTTTTGCAGCAGTTTTTTTTCGGGTGGTGCCACGTTGTTTGGGTTGTAATCATTAGGCATAAGTTGGCTGTTTTTAACCCACAGAACGCAATCCACTGGCTCTTCACGAAAGGGGCTAACCTGATGGATCGCCATGCGGATTTCATTAATCGCTTTGATGCGATCATCTTCCGGCAAGCTGGCGAGAAATTGCGTTAAATCCTGCGTTAATCGTTGTTGCATAGTATCCCCCATTCCTGACGTTTTCCTTTTATCCGTTCGTTATAACGCTGATAGTTCTTCGATTTTGTGGGGCTAAATGATAATGCCCGACACCAGTAATCGTTATTGAGTAAAACTTTGCATATCCGCCGCCAGGAGGGGATATCTTTCGCGCCAATGTCCCCTTGCTGGGTTTGTGGAACCTCGATGCCTTTTTTCTGATACCAGTGCAAATAAATGGCGATTTTATTGCGGTAATGCTCAGCTGTTTTTTCCGGCATGCTATTGAGCAGCAATAATGCATATTCTTGCCAGTCTAAATGTTCTGGCTTGAGGATTTTCCGATGCCCATAGAAATGATTGTCATGTCCGGCGTAAATGCCGCCACTTTTTACCCCGCTGACTCGTGCGCACATAGCAGCCCAGCGATCCGGTTCGATAACGTGATAGAGCCATAATCCTTGTCGTTGCTCCGGGCCAAAAGGTTCGCAAATTCGCATATGACGCAGAGGAACGCCTGCCTGATACATTAGGTTATACAGTGGGTTGCAGAGACTTTGATGATTTGCATACCAGGTCCAGATATCAGCCACTTTCCAGTCGTAAATGGGGTAAATGTACCAGCTATGACCGCCTGGTGCGGCCGTAGTCCAGGGTTTATCGTCGGCAAAACGTTGTTTATTTAAACTGGCGATGGCGACAAAACGGTTGTAGGACTCATCCGCACGGATGCCGATCATCATCGCCGCCGGACGTTTTTGTGAAAACCATTCGGCAAACTCACGTACAAATTGTTCGAAGGTCATGCCTGGCTGGTAAAAGCAGAAAAAGTCAGGGTCGGTTATCGCATCTTGGGGAGGTTGACGTACCCATTCGACATCAGGTTCCCAGCACTGCCATTCGGGTTGGTATTGTGAAAGGGAATTTTGCGTCGTAAGCGGGAGCGCAACCCAGTAAAACTCTTCGATGACATCGGTGTACAACTCGCGCAGGGACTGAACATAGTTAATGGTGCAAGAGAATTGCGCCTCCCAGTCGATAAACAAAACGCAGATTTTTTTGCCCATTTGTCGGGCAAGTTCGGCTGTCAGATGCAGCATTAAACCAGAGTCTTTGCCGCCAGAAAATGAGACACAAACGCGGGGTAGGGTGTTGAGTGTCCAGGTAATACGCTCTCGTGCAGCTTCCAGAATATTGAGCGGAAGAGGAATTTTATAAATAGACATCTGAAGACGCTCTCTGAACGTTACAGGGTGATCAGTGAGATAAGTCTGTTAATTATAAAGTAAACACTGTAAAGCAGAGTGTTTTATTTTTCATTCGCGCTGTGAATAAATAGATGAAAGTTATAGTAGCTGTCTGTAGTTATATATCAAAAACTCTCATTTAGACGGTCAATAAATCGGGAGAACACCAAATTATTTAAAGAAGATTTATTATAGGAAATGTAAAGCTTTATTGAAGGTAACGGATGTTCTAGTTTTATCTCTTTTAAGTTAAGAAAGTCACGGTAGGAATTATAAAGTTCATAGGGGACTATTCCCAGTAAATCTGTAACTGCAATGCTATTAATGATTGTCAGCAAAGAGGAACCACGAAATGAGATTTTGCGATTCATAAATCTCTCGTCTATTTCCATTTGAATATCATCAACCCCTGCTGATTTAGATATTAATTGGGTGAACTCTTCTGCCATAATTTGTTCATAAGTGCTATTGTCAGTAATTCGTGGATGCCTATTACTACAAATTAGAGTATTGCGAATCGTATGCAATGGCATGCAAATGACGGAACGGCTGATCACTGGCATTTGGGTGATCACCAGATCGGCTTTGCGGTGAACCAACAGTTCTTCAGCATTCTCTGCTGACATGAGGATATCATGGCACTCAATCTCGACAGAGGAATCTTGCCGTAGGCAGCGGATCAGCATACTATTATTAGAGCAAGAAATGAGCTGAGGGCCGTAGATAATAAAGTTTTTCTTTAGTTCGGACTTATTGACTATATTAATTGTTTGTTCAAGGCCTCTGAGATTTTTCTCAAGATGGTGATGCAGATTTAACCCTGTTGTCGTCGGCGCGATACCTTTTCCTGAGCGAATGAATAAAGGGTCATTAAATTGCGCACGTAAGCGTTGTAACGACTGGCTCACGGCTGATGGGGTGATATATAGTGATTCAGCAGCTTTGCTAATGCTTAAATGCTGGTAAATACACTCAAATATGACAAGAAGATTTAAGTCGAACTTTTTCAAGTCGTAGAGATTGGCCATACACTACTCCGGTTATATTTTTCTTCCATGATATATTCACTTAATCAATGTTTTTTGCGTATATATTTTTATTGATTATGTTTTTTTGCTTAACTCAGGATTAAGTTTTTCTAAAATAGCACAGCCACTTAGGGCAGAGCGAGCAATTCATGCTTTTTTAGGATGGTTGAAAAGCAGGGATATAGTTCAACCATCCATGAATTACCTTTTATTTATTCCCCATAATGATATTAAGCGTTTTCTGATCGGGCAACCCCACGGCCTGTTGTAGCGTATTTTCCTTACTCATGTAATAGATAGCCGGCGTGACATTTGCCCCCAGATCGTCCATCAGTTTCTCATTGTCACTTAACACTTTCATTTGCTCTGTACTTACGTTTGCAGGCACGTTTAGCTTAAGCTTGCCACCAGAGGCTTCATATTGTTGCCAGGTTTTTGCGGGATCTTTGGAGGCAAGAATTGCCGCTGCTGTCGCCGGGCTTTCTGGCTTGATAACCCCAACCAACAATGTTCTTAATTGCACTTTGCCAGAATCTACCCACGGGCGCGCCTGCTGCCAGAACTGTTTACAATATGGGCAGAACGGATCGGCGAAGACGTAGACAATGACCGGCGCATCTTTTTTACCGTCGAGGAGCCAGTGGGATTGTTCCATCCGTTGCCACATTTCGCGTCCGGCTGGTGCGTAAATTTCTTTTTCGATAAGTGTGTTACTCAGGTTTTCACCTTTCTCGTTGTACATGTAACCAGAGATAGCGTGCTTACCATCTGGAGTCAGGTAGATGGTGACGCCCATATCCTGATACTTTCCGAGATAACCTTTCATTCCTCCGGGGGCATCGAATGTTTTGATGATTGTAATGCCCTGTTTTTCAATCGCTTTTACTGGAGCAGGAAGTTCCTCTGCGAAGGCGATTGCAGGAAGCAGAGCCAGTAAAAGTATCTTTTTTAACATTAATTTGTCCTTTTCAGTCAGTGCAAAAGTCGAGTAAAAGGCATAACCTATCACTGTCATAGGTAAGAGCTTAGATCAGGTGATTGCCCTTTGTTTATGAGGGTGTTGTAATCCATGTCGTTGTTGCATTTGTAAGGGCAACACCTCAGCCTGCAGGCAGGCACTGAAGATACCAAAGGGTAGTTCAGATTACACGGTCACCTGGAAAGGGGGCCATTTTACTTTTTATCGCCGCTGGCGGTGCAAAGTTCACAAAGTTGTCTTACGAAGGTTGTAAGGTAAAACTTATCGATTTGATAATGGAAACGCATTAGCCGAATCGGCAAAAATTGGTTACCTTACATCTCATCGAAAACACGGAGGAAGTATAGATGTCCTTGATTAACACCAAAATTAAACCTTTTAAAAACCAGGCATTCAAAAACGGCGAATTCATCGAAATCACCGAAAAAGATACCGAAGGCCGCTGGAGCGTCTTCTTCTTCTACCCGGCTGACTTTACTTTCGTATGCCCGACCGAACTGGGTGACGTTGCTGACCACTACGAAGAACTGCAGAAACTGGGCGTAGACGTATACGCAGTATCTACCGATACTCACTTCACCCACAAAGCATGGCACAGCAGCTCTGAAACCATCGCTAAAATCAAATATGCGATGATCGGCGACCCGACTGGCGCCCTGACCCGTAACTTCGACAACATGCGTGAAGATGAAGGTCTGGCTGACCGTGCGACCTTCGTTGTTGACCCGCAGGGTATCATCCAGGCAATCGAAGTTACCGCTGAAGGCATTGGCCGTGACGCGTCTGACCTGCTGCGTAAAATCAAAGCAGCACAGTACGTAGCTTCTCACCCAGGTGAAGTTTGCCCGGCTAAATGGAAAGAAGGTGAAGCAACTCTGGCTCCGTCTCTGGACCTGGTTGGTAAAATCTAAATTTCCTTCGTCTTTCACGCCATAGCGGCGTTGGCGTCGCCCGCTCACCCCGGTCACTTACTTGTGTAAGCTCCCGGGGATTCACAGGCTAGCCGCCTTGCTCTGACGCGAAATACTTCGGAAATTCACCTAATTCTTCGGGTGCTGCGGCACCCGATTTTCTTCCCCGCACCATGATGCAAGCTGCATCCAGGTAGCCGCAGAGGCCGCTTGCATGATGATGTTTAAAGCCCAGGAGATAAACATGCTCGACACAAATATGAAAACTCAACTCAAGGCTTACCTTGAGAAATTGACCAAGCCTGTTGAGTTAATTGCCACGCTGGATGACAGCGCTAAATCGGCAGAAATCAAGGAACTGTTGGCTGAAATCGCAGAACTGTCAGACAAAGTCACCTTTAAAGAAGATAACAGCTTGCCGGTGCGTAAGCCGTCTTTCCTGATCACCAACCCAGGTTCCAACCAGGGGCCACGTTTTGCAGGCTCCCCGCTGGGCCACGAGTTCACCTCGCTGGTACTGGCGTTGCTGTGGACCGGTGGTCATCCGTCGAAAGAAGCGCAGTCTCTGCTGGAGCAGATTCGCCATATTGACGGTGATTTTGAATTCGAAACCTATTACTCGCTCTCTTGCCACAACTGCCCGGACGTGGTGCAGGCGCTGAACCTGATGAGCGTACTGAACCCGCGCATCAAGCACACTGCAATTGACGGCGGCACCTTCCAGAACGAAATCACCGATCGCAACGTGATGGGCGTTCCGGCAGTGTTCGTAAACGGGAAAGAGTTTGGTCAGGGCCGCATGACGTTGACTGAAATCGTTGCCAAAATTGATACTGGCGCGGAAAAACGTGCGGCAGAAGAGCTGAACAAGCGTGATGCTTATGACGTATTAATCGTCGGTTCCGGCCCGGCGGGTGCAGCGGCAGCAATTTACTCCGCACGTAAAGGCATCCGTACCGGTCTGATGGGCGAACGTTTTGGTGGTCAGATCCTCGATACCGTTGATATCGAAAACTACATTTCTGTACCGAAGACTGAAGGGCAGAAGCTGGCAGGCGCACTGAAAGTTCACGTTGATGAATACGACGTTGATGTGATCGACAGCCAGAGCGCCAGCAAACTGATCCCAGCAGCAGTTGAAGGTGGTCTGCATCAGATTGAAACAGCTTCTGGCGCGGTACTGAAAGCACGCAGCATTATCGTGGCGACCGGTGCAAAATGGCGCAACATGAACGTTCCGGGCGAAGATCAGTATCGCACCAAAGGCGTGACCTACTGCCCGCACTGCGACGGCCCGCTGTTTAAAGGTAAACGCGTAGCGGTTATCGGCGGCGGTAACTCCGGCGTGGAAGCGGCAATTGACCTGGCGGGTATCGTTGAGCACGTAACGCTGCTGGAATTTGCGCCAGAAATGAAAGCCGACCAGGTTCTGCAGGACAAACTGCGCAGCCTGAAAAACGTCGACATTATTCTGAATGCGCAAACCACGGAAGTGAAAGGCGACGGCAGCAAAGTCGTTGGTCTGGAATATCGAGATCGTGTCAGCGGCGATATTCACAACATCGAACTGGCCGGTATTTTCGTCCAGATTGGTCTGCTGCCGAACACCAACTGGCTCGAAGGCGCAGTCGAACGTAACCGCATGGGCGAGATTATCATTGATGCGAAATGCGAAACCAACGTGAAAGGCGTGTTCGCAGCGGGTGACTGTACGACGGTTCCGTACAAGCAGATCATCATCGCCACTGGCGAAGGTGCCAAAGCCTCTCTGAGTGCTTTTGACTACCTGATTCGCACCAAAACTGCATAAGAAGAAGTAAGATTCACCTGCAATTGCTTAGCCGCCGGGGTCAAACCTGGCGGCTTTTTTATGGCATTAAAAAGCCCCGCCGGGATGGCTCCGGGCAGGGCGGGATACTTATTCTGGCAATTAACGCACAACCAGCACCGGCAGATTGGCGTGGCGGATCACGCTCGAGGCGTTAGAACCTAACAGATGGGTCGAAATCGATGGGTTGCGAGAACCAATAACTACAACATCAGCCCCCAGTTCTTCTGCCAACTCATTGACTTCATCCCGCACGCTACCAAAACGGACATGTTGTTTAATGCGGGAAGGATCGATGGTGAAGTGGCTGACCATCGTTTGCAGACGTTCTTGTGCTTCATGTTGCAGATGCTCTTCAAAACGACGCACATCAGCGGCAAAACGGTGCAGGCTCAGGCTGGCTGACCCGGGTAGTACGTGAAGTAGATGAATAACTCCGTCATCCTGGGCGAGGAATTCAGCGTGGCGAACAGCTTTGTCGCTCAATTCCATTTCAAATACATCAACTGGCATAATGATTGTCTTATACATAACCCTTTCTCCCTGTTAATCATGAACAAATCATTCGCCATGATTATAATATTTATCCCTGATATTTGTCTGGTTCTTTTTCCTTACGAACTGTTTCTGTGATGAATATATTCTCACTGAACACCAGGAATTCTCCCAAAACCTGTGGTACCGCCCGTTTTCCCGCTGTGATAGCTACCCTTAAAGACTGACTCTTTTTTGAACTGTCTCTGGAGGTTGCATGAAAGCATTGACTTATCACGGCCCACATCACGTTCAGGTAGAAAATGTTCCCGATCCGGGCGTTGAACAGGCAGATGATATTATTCTGCGTATTACGGCAACGGCGATCTGTGGCTCTGACCTCCATCTTTATCGAGGCAAAATACCTCAGGTTAAACATGGCGATATTTTTGGTCATGAATTTATGGGGGAAGTAGTTGAAACCGGAAAGGACGTAAAAAATTTGCAAAAAGGCGACCGAGTGGTAATTCCGTTCGTCATTGCTTGTGGCGACTGTTTTTTCTGTCGATTGCAACAATATGCCGCCTGCGAAAATACCAATGCGGGTAAAGGCGCTGCGCTCAATAAAAAACAGATACCAGCTCCAGCGGCATTGTTTGGTTATAGTCACCTGTATGGCGGCGTTCCTGGTGGGCAGGCGGAATATGTCCGCGTCCCTAAAGGGAATGTGGGGCCGTTTAAAGTACCGCCTTTGCTTTCAGATGATAAAGCGCTTTTCCTTTCTGATATTCTGCCAACGGCATGGCAGGCAGCAAAAAATGCGCAGATCCAACAAGGTTCAAGCGTTGCAGTCTATGGTGCTGGTCCTGTGGGATTGTTGACAATCGCCTGTGCACGGTTGCTCGGTGCGGAACAGATTTTTGTTGTTGATCATCATCCCTACCGCTTGCATTTCGCCGCCGACCGCTACGGCGCGATCCCGATTAATTTTGATGAAGACAGCGATCCGGCACAGTCAATTATTGAACAAACGGCAGGTCACCGGGGCGTGGATGCAGTAATAGACGCCGTCGGTTTTGAAGCGAAAGGCAGCACCACGGAAACGGTGCTGACTAACCTGAAACTGGAGGGCAGCAGCGGTAAAGCGTTGCGTCAGTGTATTGCGGCGGTCAGGCGTGGCGGCATTGTTAGCGTACCGGGCGTCTACGCTGGATTTATTCACGGTTTCCTGTTTGGCGACGCCTTTGATAAAGGGTTGTCGTTTAAAATGGGACAGACCCACGTTCACGCATGGCTGGGAGAATTATTACCGTTAATTGAGAAAGGATTACTGAAACCAGAAGAAATTGTTACCCACTATATGCCGTTTGAAGAGGCCGCCCGGGGATATGAGATTTTCGAAAAACGTGAAGAGGAGTGCCGTAAGGTGATTCTGGTACCCGGTGCACAAAGCGCAGAGGCGGCGCAGAAGGCGGTTTCAGGTCTGGTGAATGCGATGCCGGGGGGAACAATATGATCGTCAGGAGTGGTTTTCGAGGTAAAGGACAGCCATGACGATAATCGCCGCCATAATCAGAAATCCTATCAGGATGTAAAATGCTTCTGCCATGGTTATTCCCACAAACGAAACGGAATAATTTTGCAGCAAAAGTGAACAGTGAGAACCAGGAAAAATTGCTGATTTTGCGTAAAGAGGATGCGAGTGCATCCTCTGGGCAAAGCGAGTTATCGCTTGTGCAGATGGGATTAAAGCAGGTAGTCGCCAGCAGCTTCTGGCTGGTATTCGAGTTCCAGCACTTCAAGGTGGGTTGCAACGCCGCCCGGAAGTTCCCAGTGAATGGAATCGCCAACGCGCAGCCCCAGCAGTGCGGCACCTACCGGAGCCATAACGGAAAGCTGAGTATTGCTATCGGTCATTTTTGCCGGATACACCAGCGTGCGCACACGCACTTCGCCATCGCTAAGATTGCGGAATTTAACCCGGCTGTTCATTGTCACCACGTCGTGTGGCATCTCTTCTGGCGAACACATTTGGGCGCGATCCAACTCTGCGTTTAACGCGTCGGCGATTGGCAAACCAGCATAGGCGGGTTGCTCCAGCAGAATATCGATGCGTTCGGCATCCAGGTCGTTAATGATGATAGTTGGTCTGGACATTTTTACTCCATGTCGTCGGTGCTGCGAGTGTCGCAGATAAACATACCCAAAAGAAAACCCTCACCGTCAGGCGGCGAGGGTTTAACTCACATGATGATACTGACTGTTGCTCACTCTTTGAAGTGATTTGCGTCACATTCAGGGAATTCCTCAATGCAGCGCATTATGTATAAATCTTAATCGCCTTGGTTTATGGAAGACGAATTAGCGTGTTTTGTAAATCAGATGATTAATAACCCGCTTTATCAATCACAAAGGTTTTGCCACAGTTACCTGGGTGAGGTTGTGGCAAGAATGAGTTTGCAGAAAGCGGAGCGTTGATGGCGTCAGCTTTGATCGAGATCTGAATTTCAGTCAAATACGCAGGGTTACCCTGGCACGTTAGCTTAACTGCTTTCACGTTCTCTTTTCCCCAGCTTTTGGCAAAGGCGGCGTCAAAGTCACGGCGGCTCACTGTTTTACCGTAATTATCCGCAAGGAATTTTCCGGCTTCGCTCTCTTTAATTTCTTGATTCAGGCGTACCATCGTACCGAAGTATGCGTCCGGATCAAAACCAAAGCAGGCACCGTGTTTGGCATATTCGTAGCGTTCCAGGCAGGAACGTCCGCCAGCTCCTGGCATGACTTCACTTAGTTTAGCGGCCGTTTCCAGTGATAATCCGGTTTCCGGCGATGAACACATTCGGCTGGCGCGCGCTTCTGGTAGATTCGGGATTGGGCGAGTAGCGCAACCGAAGCGCATCCAGCGGCGTTCATCAACACCACGGGCAGCAACCGATTTAGGCAATCCTGGCCACAGACCATGTACGGTCAGAAAATCAGCTTTGTTGGTCGTTTCGGTTTGCAGGCGACATTCATCTCGTTCGTTACGATTTCGATCGTGTTGACTCTGGCAAAATCCGGTTTGCCAGGAGAGGGCCAGGACATAGCGATCAAAATCGCCATACTGTTTTGCCTGCAACGCTAAGGCGTTGGCAGAAGAGAAGGGAAGCAGAGAAACCGCGAGCAACGCGGCGTTACGCCAGAATGCTTTCATAATGGGTGTGGAACTCATACATACACTGAATACTATCTATTAAATCATAAAAAAGCCCGCCAGGTGGGCTTACCTGGCGGGCGTGATGATTTATTCAGCGTTTGGCGAACGTATTAGTTCCACATGGCGAGAATCGGCCAGCCAACCAACAGCAACATAGAGATGTAAATCACCCCGAAGATTGCGCCAAGACGCCAGTAATCTTTTGATTTCACATAGCCACAGCCGTAAATAATCACCCCAGGACCGGTTGCATACGGCGTCAGACAGCCCATGATACCGATAGACAGCACCAGCAGGATACACAGTTGTTCCATTGGTACGCCCGGAATACCTTTACCGACGGCCAGAATAACCGGCAGCATGGTTGCGGTGTGCGCAGACAGGCTGGCAAACAGGTAGTGTGCAAAGTAGAACACCAGAACCAGTACAATCACCGTTGCGTTTGGTGAGAATCCTTCCAGGTGCGTACTCATGGTACCGGCGAACCAGTCAATAAAACCAGAACGAGTCAGGCCGTTAGCCATCACAACCAGAGTTGCCAGGTTGACCAGTGTGTTCCATGCGCTGTTATAGCGGGTAATGTCTTTCCAAGGCACAACGTGCAGGGCCAGCATTAGCGAAACTGCCAGCAGACCAACCGCAGTAGCATTAATGACTTCACTGCCAAATACCCACAAACCTAAGCTGAGCAATACAAGGCCAATCAGTGTCCACTCTCTGCGTGTCAGCGCACCCATGGTTTTCAGTTCATCACCCGCCCAGGTTGCCACTTCTTCACTGTGTGTGATTTCCGGTTTGTACAGCACGTAGGAAAGCCACGGCGCAATGATAAGCAAGATAACCCCAACCGGCAGGAAGCAGAGGAACCACTGCAACCAGCTAATCTGGATACCGGCAATTTTGCTGACGAACTCCAGACCCAGCACGTTTGGTGCCGCACCGGTGACAAACATGGACGAACTCAGACTGGTACTAATGACCATCATCCACATCAAATAGCCGCCAATACGACGCGCGGACGGATCGTTCGGGAATGATTTAAACAACGGCGGCAGGTTTTTAATGACCGGAAAAACCGTACCCCCGGTACGCGCGGTGTTGGAAGGTGTAAACGGTGCCAGCAGAATGTCGATAATGACAATCGCATAACCCAACGTCAGCGTGCGTTTGCCCATGAATTTCACCAGGAAAAGGGCAATGCGACGACCTAACCCGGAAACTTCATACCCTAATGCAAAAATAAATGCGCCAAATACCAGCCATACCGTGGTGCTGGAAAAACCAGCCAGGCCCCATTTCAGCGCCTGTTTTTGCGCATTAAACGCTGGGTCAGCTAATTCTTTGGCATCAAAGAGCAGGTAATTACTGCCAATAACGCAAATAGTAACCGCAATAAAACTGATCGCTGTTGCCGGAATTGGCTCGAGGATCATGCCGACAATCATTGCCACAAACACAGCGAAGTAATGCCATGCCTGCGGCGGCATACCGTCGGGGACAGGGATAAGAAACATGACACCCATCACCACCAGTGGGGCCAATAGTTTCCATATATTATCTTTTGCTAAAGACATACGGGTTCTCCGAAAATTAATATTTCCAAATTTATCAAGTGCTTAAATAATTAAATCTGTGCTAAAAACCAGGTAAGGATCAGTAGGTCAGCACTGCCGCCTGGACTGAGATTTCGTTCGATACACTCCCTGTCGAACTGCCGGAGATAATCGAGATCGGCGGGGGTTCGAATGCCCCCTTTTTGCAATAATGTTTGCGCCTCGCGCTGTAGCCAGCGCAGGCCCCCCTCGCCACCGCGCGATGCAACGTTGGTATCGCCGTTGATCGCCATCAGTAGGAGCAAGGTATCGAGCAATGCCAGTTCAGGATCTAACCCCTGATCCAGCAGAGTGAGGTAATGCGGCAAGGCGTGATTGATCACCAGTGGATAACCCGCTTCGGCTTCACCGCGTGCGCCGGTAAGGCCAAGCTGTTGGTACAACCGTTGACCTGCCGTCAGTTGTGAATTATTGGTACGCAGTTCGCGATCGGTCAGGCCACGGCAGAAACTTGCCGCCGTAGAACAAACGGTTGTTGGCGTTACCGGTTGGTTGAGTTGAAGCAAACGGCCAATTGCCGCACATAGCAGCCCTAAAGAAAAAATGCTGCCTTTATGCGTGTTTACGCCCGCAGTGGCGCGGAACATATCACCTTCGCAAGCCATACCAATTGGGCGTAATCCGTGGAGTACCGCTTCTGGTGCCATTTCCGCACTACAGGCACCAAATTCAATGAAACGGGGTAGCCAGCCCTGAATCGCCAGCGCGCTGCGGTGGAAATCTTCCAGCGCCATATCTTTGTGCGCACCGCAGTTAATGCGATCCACGAGGCCTGGTTTCGGTGACAGATTGACTTCAGTCAGCATGGCGCGCCAGCCCAGCAGGGCGTACTCATCGATTAATGACGTCGCAAGCTTTGTGGTTTTAGTTGACGTTGCAGGCATCGACATCGTTCAGCAGTGCCTCCATGCGGTTGAGTAAATCGGTCAGTTGATGGGTTTTTCCACGCGCGCAGACGGCTGCGCTTTGTTCGCACAACAGGCAGCGGCGAGGCGGCAGTGAATAGTCGCGGCGGGAGAGAATTTCGCCTTCGGGCGTCAGGACATCGATATCCCATAACCGCCCGAGAGGATGACTATGTTCAAGCTCAATGGTGGCGAGCTTGAGGTCGCGAGCCGGGGCGGCAATGCTCAACATGCCCTCCGGCCCGCTGGCGGAAACCAGTGCAGCCTGCTCCTGAATTTGCCAGCCCTGTTTTGCGGCTAAGGCACGCAAGGCTGTCACGCCATGATTAAAAATTCGGCGTGTGACCTCGCTGTCTTTAATCGGCCCAGGCGCAACCACGGTAAAGGAGACCAGTGGAACAGGATGGCGCTTGAGCCAGACGTGTTGCCGTGCTTGCCTTTCATCCCGGCTGACGAGCAGCTCGGGAATTGATACCGCATGGTGGCTGGCGAGTTCAGGAAGCAGGTGCATGGCTTATTCCTTCACCTGATGCACAACATCGATCACCGAGCCATCGCGGTAACGCACAACGGCAACGACGCGGTCTGTGAATTCAATCGGCTGTGGTTCACCGGTCAGCAGACGCGCACGTTCGCGCAGCCACTCAATGGAAACCACTTTAATGCCCGCTTCCTGCAGACGTTCTGCCAGTTCCGGACGTGCCGGGTTAACTGCGATACCGTGGTCTGTGACCAGAATATCGACACTGGAGCCTGGGGTGATGCAGGTCAGTACGTTATCCACCAGAGTCGGAATACGACCGCGTACCAGCGGCGCGACGATGATGGAAAGCGCAGAGGCAATCGCGGTATCGCAGTGACCACCGGAAGCACCACGCAGTACGCCGTCAGAGCCGGTCAGCACGTTAACGTTGAACTGGGTGTCAATTTCCAGCGCGCTCAGTACCACCACGTCGAGACGATCAACCGATGCGCCTTTCGAACCCCAGTTAGCGTACTGGTTGGCGCTGATTTCGATGTGATTGGGGTTACGGGCCAGCGATTGCGCAGCATGGCTGTCAAAGCTCTGCACATCCAGCAGTTTGCGGATCAGACCTTTTTCGTGCAGGTCAACCATCGTCGCGGTAATACCGCCAAGGGCGAAGTCGGCGCGAATATCGCGGCTACGCATTTTGTCTTCCAGGAAACGGGTTACCGCCAGCGATGCGCCGCCGGTGCCGGTTTGCATGGAGAAACCTTCTTTGAAGTAGCCAGAGTTGACAATCACATCCGCAGCGCTACGGGCAATAAGCAGTTCGCGCGGGTTAGTGGTCATACGGGTCGCGCCAGCGCCGATTTTTGCAGCATCGCCAACGCGGTCAACTTTGACGATCAAATCAACCTGATCTTGCTCAATGCTTGCCGGATTATGCGGATAAGGCAGCAGTTCTTCGGTAAGCATCACGACCTGTTTTGCGTTGTCGGCATCAACTATTGCATAGCCGAGGGAGCCGCAGCAGGCTTTACCGGTGTAGCCGTTGGCATTACCGAATTCATCACAGGACGGGACGCCGAGGAAAGCCACGTCGATATTCAGTTCGCCGCTCTGTACCAGATGCACACGACCGCCGTGAGAGTGGATCTGCACCGGTTCTGCCAGCAGACCACGGGAGATCTCTTCCGCCAGTGGACCACGCAGGCCGGAGGTATAAATGCGGGTAACCACGCCCTGGCGAATGTGTTCTACCAGCGGCGCATGGCAATCACTCAGGGAGCTGGACGCCAGGGTCAGGTTTTTAAAGCCCATCTTCGCGATGACGTCCATCACCATATTGACGGTCAGGTCACCGCCACGGAAAGCGTGATGGAAGGAAACCGTCATGCCGTCCTGTAAACCAGAGCGACGAATCGCTTCTTCCAGGTTGGCGCACAGTTTGCGATCGCGCGCTTTTTCAGCCTGGTAGGTTTGCTTTGGCGAGTTCTGGAAAGCGGCAAGATCGCATTCAGCGCGACGATTCCAGGCCGCTACCCGTTCTTGTCGTTGAGATTGTTCAATTTTCTGCGTCATTTTGATTGCCTTATTCTTCGCGGATGCCGGAAAGTTCTGCACGGGAGAGCACCAGACGGGCGCGATCGATAACCGGACCGTCCACCATCTTGCCGTTCAGGGAAACCACGCCGAGGCCTTCGCGAGCGGCGGCTTCAGCGGCTTCTACGACGCGGCGGGCGTGATCCACTTCTTTCTGGGTCGGTGCGTAGAGGTTGTGCAGCAGATCAATCTGACGCGGGTTGATCAGCGATTTGCCGTCAAAGCCCAGCTGTTTGATGTGGGCGGCTTCTTGCAGAAATCCGGCTTCGTTGTTAGCGTCGGAATAGACGGTATCGAACGCCTGAATACCCGCAGAGCGCGCGGCCTGCAAAATGGAACAGCGTGCGAACAGCAGTTCAGTTCCTTCCGGGGAGCGTTCTGTACGCAGGTTGCGCACATAGTCTTCTGCACCGAGGGCGATACCGATCAAACGCTCGGAAGCGTGAGCGATTTCCACTGCGCGGGTAATCCCCAGCGGAGATTCAATCGCCGCCAGCAGGCCGGTGCTGCCGGGTTCACGACCACAGGCTTTTTCGATACGCAGGATCTCTTTTTCAATATCCAGAACATCCTGAGCGGTATCGGTTTTCGGCAGACGCACAACGTCCGCACCACCGCGAACGACGGCTTCCAGGTCGTTAACACCCCATTCGGAATCCAGCGCGTTGACACGCACAATGGTTTCAATATCGCGATACAGCGGATGTTGCAGCGCGTGGTAAACCATGCGGCGGGCGGTGTCTTTTTCACGCAATGCTACGGAGTCTTCGAGGTCAAACATCAGGGCATCAGCCGGGTAGATGAAGGAGTTGCTGACCATCGCGGCATTGGCACCAGGCACAAACAACATGCTGCGGCGGGTGCGAGTTTTACGTTGTTGCAGCGAAGCGGAAATCATTGGCAATCCTCCCATGGCAGAGCCGGGATACCGCTGGCGCGTGCCAGCAGGGCTTCCAGTCGTGCACGTAAAATGCAGTCCAGTGCGCCTTTGTCATCGACATTCAGCTGTACGCCGCGCACGTTGTAGCGGGCGAGAACGTCCAGAATGGTGGTGCGAATTGCATCGCCAAACTGTTTCTCAACGCTGCTATTGATTTGCAGGTCGATATCCTGCGTATCGAGTGGGGCGATGCGTATCATCACATCCCCAGACTCAAGGGTGCCTGCAACGGCGGGCTGGTTTATTTTCATTTTTCACCTGTTTCTCATGCGGGGGTCTTTTGACGAGCTGCCGCGTCCTGGCGGGAGTGCTCAAGCAGGTTCTGCAAATAATGCAGCGTGACTGCAGGGACCAGCGGCGCGATAGCCGTGAGATCGTTTTTCGCCAGCAGTTGACGTACCCGGGAAGCGGATATCGGCATCTCCTGGTAACGCAGCCGCTCAATTTCAACCAGTTCGATGGGCGGTGCGGAGATAGTCGGCGTTTCCAGCCAGTAGCGCATATCCTGGTTGTACTGGGCGGTAACGCGACAAAAGGGTTCAGTACCGACAAAGCGGTGAGTTACACCCAGCGCGGGAGCGAGGTACTGACGGAAAATCTTCAGATCAATTTCGGTGTAACAATGGTTAATGACGCTCTGTTCTTTAATGAAGTAGCAAGGGAACGTAGCGCGGGAGATGATGTATTCGGAGCCACGATGCACAGTCAGGCGTGGAATATCGGCGGTGCCTTTTAACACCAAATCCAGCCGGTCTTCATAGGGGAAGCGTGAAGAATCTTCTTTGACTAAAAACAGATGCAACCAGTCGCACTGTGCCGCAGCCTGTTGAATCAGATAACGGTGACCATTCGTAAAGGGATTGGCGTTCATCACAATGCAGCCAATCTTGTTCCCTGGATGACGAAATTTTTTCAGCGATTCGGCATAGCGTTTCAGTCGCGTGGCGCTGTTTTCCATCAGCACCATCACGCCGGGTACGCTGGTCAGCGTGGAAAAACCGCACTGGCGGAACAGCGCCTCGTATTCGGTTTTGGTATAAATAAACAGATGCGTGCTGTGCCGCTCATAGGCGAGGTTTATCAATTCAGTGGCTAATGTCAGCGCCAGTCCTTCACCGCGGACGGATTCACTGATAGCAACGCATTTAATAATATTTCCGGCAATTCCACCGCACGCGATAAGCTTTTCATCGCGGGTTACGGTAATAAATACTTCGACTGTGGTGTCAACGCTCAAATCATTTTCATGCAGGAATTGGGCGATTTCCGCCATTTTTTTATTTTCTGAACGTTTTACGCGGGTGAAAATATCATTGCCGAACATAATAAATAGTATCCTGAAGGTGCATGTTGTTATCGATTTGCAACGAATGTTGTTCAATGTTGCAAACTGATAACCTTTTATTTTCACTTGGGAGAAAGGGGGTGATCGAGGTATATCTTTTTCTCCTTTCGCTATACATCCTAAGGAGTATTTCGGCGTGAAATTTTGATTTATTTCACATAGAGTTAGTGGTTTTTTATTTATTTAATGATTTTAAGTTTTTTAATTAATGTAATTACGAAATGACTCGCAGGTTTAAGTGATTTAATTGATTTAATGAATAAAATTTGCCACGATCATAATTAATATCTATGTATTTTGATTCAACATTTTAATTACATCCGTCAAAGAGGCTCGGGACAACCCGCAAGGAAAACAATGTTGCAGCTTAACGAGAATAAACAGTTTGCATTTTTCCAAAGACTGGCATTTCCGCTGCGTATCTTTTTGCTGATTCTGGTGTTCTCAATATTTGTCATTGCAGCCCTGGCGCAATATTTTACGGCCAGTTTTGAGGACTATTTAACGCTTCATGTACGCGACATGGCAATGAATCAGGCGAAAATTATTGCCTCCAATGACAGTGTCATCTCTGCGGTGAAAACGCGTGACTACAAACGGCTGGCGACCATCGCTAACAAATTACAAAGAGATACCGATTTTGATTATGTGGTGATTGGGGACCGGCACTCGATCCGCCTTTACCATCCTAATCCGGAGAAAATTGGTTATCCTATGCAGTTCACCAAACAGGGCGCGCTGGAGAAAGGGGAGAGCTACTTCATTACCGGGAAAGGGTCAATGGGGATGGCGATGCGCGCCAAAACGCCAATCTTTGATGACGATGGAAAAGTCATCGGCGTGGTGTCGATTGGCTACCTGGTGAGTAAAATCGATAGCTGGCGGGCTGAGTTTTTATTACCGATGGCAGGTGTGTTTGTCGTGCTGTTAGGGATTCTGATGTTGCTGTCGTGGTTCCTGGCCGCGCATATCCGTCGGCAGATGATGGGCATGGAGCCAAAGCAAATCGCACGCGTGGTCCGTCAGCAAGAGGCGCTGTTTAGTTCGGTTTATGAAGGGCTGATTGCGGTGGATCCGCATGGTTACATTACCGCCATCAATCGTAACGCAAGAAAGATGCTGGGGCTGAGTTCCCCCGGACGGCAATGGTTGGGTAAACCCATTGTTGAAGTGGTCAGGCCCGCCGATTTCTTTACCGAACAGATTGATGAAAAACGTCAGGATGTGGTGGCGAACTTTAACGGTCTGAGCGTTATTGCCAACCGGGAAGCTATTCGTTCAGGTGATGATTTGCTGGGGGCCATTATCAGCTTTCGTAGTAAAGACGAAATTTCCACCCTCAATGCGCAACTGACGCAAATAAAACAATACGTTGAGAGCCTTCGTACATTGCGACACGAGCATCTCAATTGGATGTCGACGCTCAATGGTCTGTTGCAGATGAAAGAGTATGATCGCGTGCTGGCGATGGTGCAGGGGGAGTCTCAGGCCCAGCAACAGCTTATTGACAGCCTGCGCGAGGCGTTTGCCGATCGCCAGGTGGCGGGGCTGCTTTTTGGTAAAGTGCAGCGCGCCCGGGAACTGGGGCTAAAAATGATCATTGTCCCCGGTAGCCAGCTTTCGCAACTGCCGCCAGGACTGGATAGCACCGAGTTTGCAGCCATTGTGGGCAATTTACTTGATAACGCCTTCGAAGCCAGCCTGCGTAGCGATGAAGGAAACAAGATCGTTGAATTATTCCTCAGCGATGAAGGCGATGATGTGGTGATTGAAGTCGCCGATCAGGGCTGCGGCGTTCCAGAGTCTCTACGAGACAAAATATTTGAGCAGGGGGTCAGTACGCGTGCTGACGAGCCCGGTGAACATGGCATTGGGTTGTACTTGATTGCCAGCTACGTAACGCGCTGCGGTGGTGTTATCACTCTCGAAGATAATGATCCCTGCGGTACCTTATTTTCAATCTATATTCCGAAAGTGAAACCTAATGACAGCTCCATTAACCCTATTGATCGTTGAGGACGAAACGCCGCTGGCAGAGATGCATGCGGAATATATTCGTCACATTCCCGGATTCAGTCAGATATTACTGGCGGGAAATCTGGCGCAGGCCCGAATGATGATCGAGCGTTTTAAGCCGGGGCTAATCTTGCTCGATAACTATCTTCCTGACGGTAGAGGGATTAATTTACTGCATGAACTGGTGCAGGCGCATTATCCCGGCGACGTGGTGTTTACCACTGCAGCCAGCGATATGGAAACGGTGTCTGAAGCCGTACGTTGTGGTGTATTTGATTATCTCATTAAGCCCATTGCCTATGAACGGCTGGGGCAAACGCTAACCCGTTTCCGCCAGCGTAAACATATGCTGGAAAGTATTGATAGCGCCAGCCAGAAGCAAATTGATGAGATGTTTAATGCTTATGCTCGCGGTGAACCTAAGGACGAGCTACCGACCGGCATTGACCCCTTGACGCTAAACGCGGTGCGAAAACTGTTTAAAGAGCCTGGTGTGCAACATACGGCAGAAACGGTGGCGCAGGCACTGACCATCAGCCGCACCACTGCCAGGCGTTATCTTGAATATTGCGCCAGCCGCCATCTGATTATTGCTGAAATTGTTCACGGCAAAGTTGGCAGACCACAACGCATATACCACAGTGGGTGACATGATAAAGCCGGAGGAAACTTGCCTCCGGCATTACTATTTACTTGCCTGTGACCGCTGCTGCCGTTCCTGGCACCATCAGCTCTGTAGCAACGATAACAATCACCAAACCAACAAGCACCGGCACCGAGGTGCGTTTAACCACTTCAAACGGGGGAAATTTTTGCCATCCCCGCCACCGCAACCACTACGCCGGAAACCGGGGAGATGGTACGGCCTGAGGTCCGGAAGCTTGCAGCATCGGAATAGAAGAATAGGCCGGGCTTATGCTGGAAGAGTGAGCTAGCTTAGGGATCATCTCGACCAAAGCATAGAACGGCGACTTCCCCAGCTGGTGGTCATGGCCGCCAGCATGGTCAGGATGACCAGTACCAGCATCAGAATAATATGGCAGAGCCAAACGAAGGCGGATGGAGATCAGGCTATTAATAAATCCAATGGTGCTAAGACCTTGAGCAAATACCCCTGCTGCAACTAACAGCATGACCACGCCGGCGAAGGCATCCGCCATCCCTGGCGATAAGCCACTTCCAGACCGGCAAAGACGTTCTGAGTATTAAAGCCACGGAAGAATTCCAGAATTGCCGCCAGCAGCATGCAGATAACCAGAATGGCAATAATATGCAGCTCTGGACCCCATTTACCGTCAAAAATAAGTACGCCGATAATCGGTGTAAACGGCAGGATGGCGTAGAAGTTCGGCGCGGTGGTGGTAATTTCATTTTACATCCAGCATTTCTGGAGAAATATTTTCTTTTTGTCCAGGTAACGCTGCCAGAAGAAATGTGCGACGGCCATAGCAATAATGGCAATGATAGAAATTGGCAGTGTAGTTTTGAAGGCGAAAATCAATTAACGGCATTTTCAGCCGCTTTAGCTGCCAGCACAACATCACCGGAAGTTGGCGGCTACAGAATAATGGCTGCCGGTGAGGCGCAGATTGCGGCAGCCGCACCGCCTGGCTAATTCGACGTTAACCATCACAGGGAAGAGGGTTGCCATCAGCAGTACGCCAAGGCCGGTGGCGGAGATACGGCCAGCGACATCAGACATGCCACGAAGTAGGGTGGCAATCATCAGGATATAAGGTGAGTTAATGAAACGCAGCGGTTTAGAGGCCAGTTTTACCACCATATCATTGGCGCCGATATGGGTCATGTAAGCGGCAAATCCACACAGCATCATAATCATCATGCCGAGGTCGCCGCCGCGGCTCATTAGTAATATTTTAACGTATTCAACGATATCCGTGGCGCTGTAGCCTGTTGAAGCCTGGCTGGACGGTAACACTTTGTGCCCCATAATGGCACTGATAATCAGCAATAACAGGCCACCGACAAATAACACACCAGTGGCGGAATACCCTTTAATGATGTAGCGAGCTACACCCACAATAACCACAACCCCAATAAGGAGCTCAATGAATGTCAGCATAATTTTTCCTGTCTCCAGGCCCCAAAGTAAATAATAAAAAATTCCTAAAGCTTAAGGAAAAAATATGCCCAATAAATTGGCGATGAATGCTGATTAAAATCAAGAAAAACTGCCATTAAGACATTGAAGTTGCTGTTTTTATACATAGATAACAAAACGCATATTTAGCGGTTGGCAATTATCACATAATAATGTGTGCAAATTGATGGTGGATTGATGCAAATTTGTTAATTGCAATGGTGTTAGCTGCGGCTGTGCGCTCAAAAAATAATCTAATATGAGCATAGGTTGACGATATATATTATATACTTCGTTAAGATGATTGTTGTATCTCGTTAAAAAATAAAATAATTTTTCCTTGATTGCATTTTGTCATCAAAAAAGACTTGGTTTTTCTTTTTTGACTATTCCCATCGCAGAAAACGACGCATCATCTTTAATCGATGCGCGGAAATATTTAACTTGAACAAGCGGAAATAAATAGAGCAGCTATTCAGATTATTCTTTATGTTGGGTCTATTAAGGTTATGTTAATTGTAGCTTTGCTATGCTAGTAGTAGATTTTTGATAAATGTTTTATGGTCACAAATGAACGTGAGTAAATATGTCGCTATCTTTTCCTTTGTTTTTATTCAGTTAATCAGCGTTGGTAAAGTTTTTGCTAACGCAGATGAGTGGATGACAACGTTTAGAGAAAATATTGCACAAACCTGGCAACAGCCTGAACATTATGATTTATATATTCCTGCCATCACCTGGCATGCGCGATTTGCTTCAGGATAAAGATAAAACTGACGAATACAACGAACGTCCATGGGGCGCTGGCTTCGGCGTATCTCGCTGGGATGACAAAGGGAATTGGCACGGTATCTACTTGTATGGCGTTCAAGGATTCCTTTAACAAATGGGAGCCTATCGGCGGCTACGGTTGGGAAGCCACCTGGAGACCACTGGAGGACGATAATTTCCATTGGGGGCTGGGGTATACCGTAGGGGTAACGGCGCGGGATAACTGGAATTACATCCCCGTTCCGGTTCTGCTGCCGATGGCATCAATTGGCTATGGCCCGGCAACGTTCCAGATGACCTACATTCCAGGTACTTACAATAACGGTAATGTCTACTTCGCCTGGCTGCGTTTCCAGTTCTAAAAATGGGGCTTGGGTAGCTTTGTTAAAATGAAGGGCGACAGCAAGTCAACCTGCGAATGAAAAGTTAGCGACATTTATCACTTTTTAACAAACTTGGGCTGGACAAAACGCATCACAATTGTTGTACTGTTAACTGACACAGGGTTGGTCTGATTTTCATATAAAGGTAATTTTGATGTCTAAGATTAAAGGTAACGTTAAGTGGTTTAATGAGTCCAAAGGATTCGGTTTCATTACTCCGGAAGATGGTAGCAAAGATGTATTCGTAGATTTCTCTGCAATCCAGACCGACGGTTTCAAAACTCTGGCTGAAGGTCAGAGTGTAGAGTTCGAAATCACTAACGGTGCCAAAGGCCCTTCTGCTGCTAACGTAACCGCTCTGTAAGCGACAATAGCAGTCAGAATTCAAACCCGCTTAATCGCGGGTTTTTTTTATTCTTTATTCTAGCGGCTGCTACTGAACAGCCAGAATGCGAGTGCCGTCATGGCGAATGAGCCCAGCAGGTTCACGGCGACATTCAGCAGTGCCCAGCTAAATCTCCCCGCCTGCAACAAAAAGACCACCTCAGAGGAAAACGTCGAGAAGGTTGTTAACCCGCCACAAAAACCATCGTGATAAGCAGCTTCCAGATTGGGTCAACCTGCGGCAAGCGGTTAAACCAGGCTAGCCCCGCGCCTATGATAAATGCGCCAATCAGGTTTGCTGTTAGCGTGCCCAGCGGAAGTGCATGGTGCATGGGGTTAAGCTTTAGGCTCAGCAGCCAACGGGCTACGCTCCCGGTGCCCCGCCGATAAATACGGCTAATAAAAGTTGTAACACTGCAAAATCCTGCTATTTGATTTGTATGAGTGATAAGTGTAACGCCGAATAATCGTCGTTGGCGAATTTTACGACTCTGACAGGAGGTGGCAATGCTGGTTGCCGCAGGACAGTTTGCTGTTACATCTGTGTGGGAAAAGAACGCTGAGATTTGTGCCTCGTTGATGGCGCAGGCGGCGGAAAACGACGCATCGCTGTTTGCCCTGCCGGAAGCATTGCTGGCGCGCGATGATCATGATGCAGATCTATCGGTTAAATCAGCACAGCTGCTGGAAGGCGAATTCCTCGGACTTTACGGCGAGAAAGTAAACGTAACATGATGACGACAATTCTGACGATTCATGTTCCTTCAACGCCGGGGCGCGCATGGAATATGCTGGTGGCACTTCAGGCAGGAAACATCGTCGCCCGTTATGCCAAACTGCATCTCTATGATGCATTTGCCATTCAGGAATCACGCCGTGTTGATGCTGGTAATGAAATCGCTCCGTTACTGGAGGTGGAAGGGATGAAGGTCGGTCTGATGACCTGTTATGACTTACGCTTTCCAGAGCTGGCGCTGGCACAGGCATTACAGGGAGCTGAAATCCTGGTACTTCCTGCCGCCTGGGTTCGCGGGCCGCTCAAAGAGCATCACTGGTCAACGTTGCTTGCCGCTCGTGCGCTGGATACCACCTGTTATATGGTGGCGGCGGGGGAGTGCGGGAACAAAAATATCGGTCAAAGCCGGATTATAGATCCCTTTGGCGTCACCATTGCGGCAGCGTCAGAAATGCCTGCACTCATTATGGCGGAAGTGACGCCCGAACGTGTGCGTCAGGTGCGCGCGCAACTGCCCGTCTTAAACAACCGTCGCTTTGCGCCGCCGCAATTATTATGATGTTTTTTTACTCGGCGCTTGATTCACCTTGTTACAGATTGCTATTGTGTGCGCGCGTCGAATGACCGTTAATATTCTCTGGTTTTTAAGGCGCGTTCTGTTGCCGGTTATATGTCAAGAAGGTATCTATGGGTGAGATTAGTATTACCAAACTGCTGGTAGTTGCGGCGCTGGTCGTTCTGCTGTTTGGGACTAAGAAGTTACGTACGCTGGGCGGAGACCTTGGAGCGGCCATTAAAGGGTTCAAGAAGGCGATGAATGATGACGATGCTGCGGCGAAAAAAGGCGCAGACGTTGATCTTCAGGCTGAAAAGCTCTCTCATAAAGAGTGACGTGGCGAGCAGGACGCTCCCTCAATATCTTGTTCGATACAAAAAACCCGCTTCAAAAAGCGGGTTTTTTATCAGACAGATGTAAGTAATTATTACAGGATTACTTCACTTCCATGCCTTTGCCTGGAGATCCACGTGGTACGACAAACAACGAACAGGCAGCAAGCTCATGCCGGTAAAGCCCATCGCCATCGCTTCGGCTTTCATTTCTTCTAAGTGACTGCGGCTAACATGGCGTTGTACCGGCAGGTGGTGACGGCTTGGCTGCAGATACTGGCCGAGCGTCAACATGGTGACGCCGTGGCGGCGCAGGTCACGCATTGCTTCGATGATTTCGGCATTGGTTTCACCCAGACCAACCATCAAACCCGACTTGGTCGGGATATCCGGATGCGCTTCTTTAAAAACGCTCCGGCGGCTTTTTGTCAGCGACCAGTTGTAATGGGCCCGCTGGGCAAGCGTTACGGTAGAATACGCGGTACGTTTTCCAGGTTGTGGTTGAAATACGTCTGGCAGCGTGTGAGTCAGGATCTGAGCGCGCGATCCATACGTCCGCGGAAATCCGGCACCAACGTTTCAATTTTGATGGTTTGGGCTTCTTACGCGAATTGCTGAGATGCAGTATCCAAAATGCTGGGCACCGCCATCGCGCAGATCGTCACGATCCACCCGAGGTAATCACCACATAGCGCAGGCCATGTCGGCGATCGTCTGTGCCAGTTTCTGCGGTTCGTTCGGCTCTGCAGTTACCGGGCGGCCGTGGGCAACGTCGCAGAATGGGCAACGGCGGGTACAGATAGCGCCGAGGATGATAAAGGTTGAGTTCCGTGGTTAAGCGTTCCGCCAGGTTAGGACAGGATGCTTCTTCACAGACGGGGTGCAGGCCATTTTTACGCATGGCGGCTTTAATCCCTCGATACGGGAGGAGTCTGCCGGAAGTTTGATTTTCATCCACTCCGGTTTTCTTACAGCGCCTCACGCTCTGTGACGACGTTTTTTACCGGGATAAGGGCCATTTTATCGGCATCACGGTACTTAACACCGCGTTCCATCACAATGGGTTTACTCATAGCATGCGTTTTCCAGTTCCGAGGTTTGAGGGAAAGCTTTTCAATTCAACTGTATTGTTGTATTTATCAACTATTTTTGAATTAATGACAGGCAGTATACCATTGAAATGGGGCATAAAGCAGCCTAACAGGCCGGGCAATTCTAAAATAGTTGTTGGATTGTGCCATTTTATCGTTCTGCGCTGTGATCTGGCTGTAACAATACTTTTTCAAAATGCATTACGGATAACATCTATTACTCCGTGCAGGATGGGATCACGCAGGCTGAATTTGTTGTAGTGGATAGAGAAATCTATTTGCTCCTCATTTAAGGACGGAAAAGGCAGTTTTTCCAGCGGCCAGCAGCGGCTAAACAGGTTATAAAAACGGCTGGGAATAATCGCTAACATGTCACTGTTGGCAACCAGTGCAGCGATTGTCAAAATGTTGTAGCTGGTGAAATTGATTTGCCGGTCCGGAAACATTTCTTGAACTCTCTGCCGCAGACCGCTGAAATTTTGCTCTTCCGGTAACAGAAGTACATGCGCAGCGTTGTCGATAGTCTCTCTGTCATCTTCTAAAGAGAGTAGTGGATTTCCCTCGCGGCAAATTAACACCATATTGTCGGTGAACAGAACATGATGTTGCACCGTACGATTGGTGCAAAACATGTTATCGATGATGAGATCGGTTTGAAACTGACTGAGTTGGTTTTCCGCGTCGCTGATGGGCGGGTTGCGCAGTAAAAGCTGCGGATAGTGAGTTTTAATCGCCCGATAGATGACAGGAAGGACCAGTGCTCCGACCGAGGGAGTGGTCGCAATAGTTATCGTTCGTTGCTTATCATAGCTTCCTTCGATATCCAGCGCGCCAAGAATGGACTCAAGGCCCTGACTGATATACTCATGTAGATGCATCGCAAATGCGGTAGGAGTGACACCCTGGCCTTTGCGAATAAACAATGGGTCAGGGAATATAACGCGCAGTTTCTGAATAGACTGACTGATTGCCGAGGGGGTCAGATTAAGCACTTTCGCTGCATTAACGATCCCTTTATGTACATATACAGCTTCAAAAATAGTCAGAAGGTTAAGATCAATATTTCGTAAGGTTGTAAATATTTGTGGTTTACCTTCTGACGACTTTCTGCTTAAACAGGGTTCAATTTGATTATTACTATCCACGCACTTACTCCAATTTTATTCATGGAAAAATAATATTTAAAAAATTACAATAATCTTATGTCTAATTGGAACGGAACGCTTTTGCTCACCATAATCAACTATTTCAATAGGTTAATCAATGGGGTGAGTTACGGAGCAAGGCGTGGCACCGCATTTCTGCAAGTGATAAAGAAAATATACAAACGCGAAGGAGATGTAAAGCATTAGCAGATATTATGAGTAATGACCCAGTGTAAATTGGGCCATTGATGTATGGAATTAAGCGGTAATATATTCGAAGTCCGGATTGTTTAGTAGCGCTAAAATATTTTCCAGTAAACGTGGAGCAATATTATTAGTCGTCGCTTCGGGTTTCCATTGTGAAACCTGGGCCATCTCCATACCCGCATAACCACAAGGGTTAATTCGCAAGAATGGCGATAAGTCCATGGCGATATTCAGTGCCAGCCCGTGGAACGAGCAGCCCTTACGGATACGCAGCCCCCACGAACAGATTTTCTTTTCTCCTACGTAAACACCCGGTGCATCGGCACGGGGGTGCGCTTCGATCCCCAGTTCTGCCAGCGTATTAACGACGGTCTGCTCAAGCAGTGTGACCAATTCACGAACGCCCAGTTTACGGCGCTTAAGATTGAGCAGGACATACATCACCTGCTGACCCGGTCCGTGGTAGGTAACTTGACCACCACGATCGCTTTGAACCACTGGGATATCACCAGGCACCAGCACGTGTCAGCTTTACCTGCCTGCCCCTGGGTAAAGACGGGTTGATGCTGAACCAGCCAGATTTCGTCCAGCGTGTTTTCATCGCGATTATCGGTGAAGTCGTGCATGGCCTGCGAGACAGGCTCGTAGGGTTGCAGCACCAAGTTGACGGATGAGAAGGGTATTCAAGTCCAAAACAGCGTCTCCGCAGGGAGGGGAAATAATGGATGCAGAGTATATCACAGCGCGGGGGAGGGAGGCGTTACCCGGCGGGGTGCCGGGTAACGGTGATGCGATTTACAGCACCATACGGACGATTTCGATATTGCCCACTTCTTCGTACAGCGTCTCAACCTGATCAATGTGGGTAGCATTGATGGTAATGGACACCGAGTGGTAGTTGCCTTTGCTGCTTGGTTTTATCTGCGGAGAGTAATCACCTGGCGCATGGCGCTGTACCACTTCAACCACCAGGTCAACCAGCTCAGGTTTCGCCAGACCCATCACTTTGTAAGTAAATGGTGTAGGGAATTCAAGCAGTTCGTTCAGTTTGGTTTTCATGTCAGCTCCAGTGTTTAAAAAAAGAACAACTCCCGCGACCAGGGCGGGAGTTGCTTTTGCTATGCATATTATATGGGGATGGAAATCACACTTTCAAGTGGGTGATTTTTAACCAAACCAATGGTGGAACATTAATTTAATGTAATCAATGATATTGCCGAAGAAGTTACCTTCAGGAATTTCCTGCAGCACGACCAGTGGACGCTGATCGATAACTTTACCGTCGAGCTGGAAGTTAATGGTGCCGACAACCTGGTTTTTCTGCAGCGGTGCGTGCAGTTCGCTGTTGGTCAGCACGTAGCTGGCTTTCAGGTCCTTCATGCGGCCACGTGGGATGGTCAGGTAAGCGTCTTTATCTTACGCCCAGGGAAGCGCGATCGGTGTTACCGAACCAGGCGGGTTCAGACGCGAACTCTTTGCCAGCTTTGATTGGGTTGACGGTTTCAAAGAAACGGAAGCCCCAGGTCAGCAGCTTTTTTGCTCTCGGTTTCGCGACCTTTATAGGTGCGACCACCATCACCGCGGAAACGAGGCGCATCTGGCCTTCGGTTGCAGAGGCGACCAGGTTGTAACCTGCTTTATCGGTATGACCCGTTTTGATGCCGTCAACGTTCAGGCTGTTGTCCCACAGCAGACCGTTACGGTTCATCTGGCGGATACCGTTAAAGGTGAAGGCTCTTTCTTTGTAGATGGTGTACTCATTCGGCACGTCGCGGATAAGCGCCTGGCCGATCAGCGCCATATCGCGCGCTGAGCTGTACTGACCATCAGCATCCAGGCCATGAACGGTCTGGAAGTGGGTGTTTTTCAGACCCAACTGAGTCACGTAGTTGTTCATCAGGCCCACGAAGGAGTCCTGGCTGCCGGCGACGTAATCGGCCATGTCGCCACGCAGGCATCGTTGCCCGACTGCAGGTTAATCCCGCGAATCAGCTGCGATACCGGCACCTGCATTTTCCTGGTTTCAGGAACATCAGGGAAGAGCCTTTTGAAACCGGATTACCGGTCGCCCAGGCGTCATTACCGATGGTGACCAGGTCGGATTCTTTGAATTTACCCGCTCTCATTGCCTGACCGATGACGTAGCTGGTCATCATTTTGGTCAGACTGGCAGGATCGCGACGGGAATCCGCGTTCTGCTCCGCCAGCACTTTGCCGGAGTTGTAATCGATAAGAATGTAGGATTCCGCATCAATCTGCGGAACGCCTGGGATCATCGCTTTTGATGTTCAGGTCATCGGCGTGAGCAGCGGAAGCCAGGGCTGCTACTGAAAGCGCCGGGGAATAAGTAAGCGAGCGAGAAAAGAGGTCTTGGTGGCGAGAAACAACGACGTCCGTGATGGAGTTAAAAAGTGCCTTACTATAACAAATGCCCTTCAGACAGGCATCCGACATCCCGCATATGACTTTGTTAATGACTTTTACATATACGAAAATTCGGACGCCTCTGGGCGTTTTAGGTTGGCGCGGTGTAATAAACGACTGCAGCTGTGCTTCGCTCTGCAAACGTTGCTGTATGGTGCTGGCCTCGCCTTTGCTGGCAAATGGACCAAGCTGAATACGCCAGACGGCGCCGTTTTGTGTCACGCGGCCCGGCGCTGAAAATTGCTGACTCAAACGCTGCTGATACTGCTGGGCACGCGTTTGGTCGCTGACCGCGCCAACCTGAACCACGTAATCGCCGGTGGCTGCCGCTGCGGTGGCGGCTGCCGCTGCGGTGGCGGCTGGCGCAGCAACGGCTGCTGCTGGCTTTCGCGCTTACCGGTGCGGTAACAGGGGCGGCGGTTTGGGCTGGTGCCGGCTACTGCCGGTGCGGTCTCTTCCAGGGCACGGGCCGCTATTTTCAGTGGAGTGGCGCCGCCAAGAAAACCACCGCTTTTCACCGGGGCCCCCGTCCACCGTTGCGCTCGGTGAGCGTATCATTGCTGATCGCCCGCACATCACCTTGCGGAGCAGAGGCCACGGGTGCGGAGGAGGCGCTGCCCATGCCGCCGCCAAGATCAGGACGGTCCCGGCAGAGCATAAGTCTGCTTAGCTACGGTAGTACAGGCCATGCCAGGACCGGAAAGGGAGCCATCCTGGGCGACAATAATTGGGTCGATGCGGACTTTGGTATTGTTCGAGTTATTGAGGCGATCCGCCGCTGCACGCGAAAGTGAGATCACGCGATCGTTGCCGTACGGGCCGCGATCGTTGATACCTGCACCACGATCATCCGGCCATTGGCCAGGTTGGTAATACGCGCATAGCTTGGGATTGGCAGCGTCGGGTGCGCAGCGGTAAGCTGATTCAAATGGAATTGCTTCACCGCTGGCCGTCAGGTTGCTGCCCGGCTCGGCATCATAAATCGCGGCAAAACCGGCCTGACTGAATTTAGATGGGTCCTGCACGATTTTGTATTTTTTTCCATCGCGCTCGTAATCCTGATTGGCGGTCGCATTCAGGGGTTCAAAGCGTGGATCGGCCCCGCTGAATTTCGACTACTGGACCATTACATACCGCAGGTTGTGGCGCGGAAGCGGTTGTTGCTGAACATCATCACTCGAACAAGCCGCCAGCAGCCCTGCCGCTATGCAGATCCCAAGCCATTGCTTACGCATTGAGCACCCCTTAGACGCTTTTGACAGACATTTTTCTGTGGGTATGTATCGACATCACGATACCGAACCCGGCCATCAGTACGATCAGGGCAGACCCCCCGTAGCTGACCAGCGGTAGCGGAACGCCAACCACCGGCAAGATGCACCTTTCATACCAGATATTTACGAAACATAAACGAATAAAATCAGCATTAAACCACCTGCCATTACCCGTCCAAACGTGGTTTGCGCTTGGGCGGCAATCCATAGGCCACGCATAATCAACAGCACGTAGAGCGCCAGCAGGATCAGAATGCCGAGATAAGCCCAGCTTCTTCTGCAAGCACCGCAAAGATGAAGTCGGTGTGGCGTTCAGGTAAGAACTCCAGCTGCGATTGCGTTCCGTGCAGCCAGCCTTTTCCGCGAAGGCCACCGGAGCCGATGGCGATTTTTGACTGAATAATGTGATAGCCCGCGCCGAGCGGGTCTGATTCCGGATCGAGCAGCATCATCACTCGTTGACGCTGATAATCGTGCATCAGGAAGAACCACAGAATCGGGATAAAGGCGGCCACCAGCAGCACGGCAACCAGAATTAAACGCCAGCTCAGACCCGCGAGGAACAGCACGAACAGGCCGGAGAGGGCGACAAGAATAGAGGTCCCGAGGTCAGGCTGCGCGGCAACCAGCAAGGTTGGCATGAAAATCAGCACCAGGGCGATACCGGTATTCTTTAACGAAGGCGGGCAGACATCGCTGGCGATAATGAGCGCGCAGGGTCAGCGGGACGGCAATCTTCGCAATTTCTGACGGCTGGAAGCGGACAATACCGAGGTCGAGCCAGCGTTGTGCGCCTTTCGAAATAGCACCAAAGGCGTCAACGGCGACCAGCAGAATAATACAGATGATGTACAGCCACGGCGCCCAACCTTCGTAAACGCGCGGCGGGATCTGCGCCATTACCACCATAATCACCAGCCCCATGGCGATCTGGCCGATTTACGCTCCATCATCCCCATATCCTGACCACTGGCGCTCCAGATAACCAGCGCGCTGTAGGTCAGCAGCGCCAGCAGGATCAGCAGCATGGCCGGGTCGATATGGATTTTATTTCCAGAACGTTTTCTTGTTCGGATTATCCGTCATAGTTATTGGTCCTCCGACGCGGTGGCCGCTGGGTTTTCTGTCGGCAATTCGGTGTTATTGTGGCCCAGCATGATGTGGTCAAGGATCTGACGCATGATGGTACCGACCGCCGGGCCTGCGCCGCCGTTCTCTAAAATAATAGCTACCGCCACCTGCGGATCGTTATACGGCGCAAATGCGGTCATCAATTTATGGTCACGCAGACGCTCAGCAATACGGTGGGCGTTATACGTTTCGTTAGCCTGGCCGAAAAGACCTGCGCAGTACCCGACTTAGCCGCGATTTTATACGGCGCGCTGGCAAAGTATTTATGTGCGGTACCGTTGCCACGGTTGGCAACGCCGTACATCCGTCTTTAGCAATTTCCCAGTCGCCGGAGTGAATATCGCCAATCGGTGGTTCTTGCGGCTGTGCCCATGGCACTTTTTTCCTTCTTCCACGGTACTTGCCAGCAGATGAGGGGTTTTAATTACGCCCCCGTCGTTAATCAGAATCATCAGCGCTTTGCTCATCTGAATAGGCGTTGCCGTCCAGTAACCCTGGCCGATGCCGACCGGAATGGTATCACCCTGATACCACGGCTTTTAAAGCGCTTTAGCTTCCAGTCACGGGTAGTATGTTACCTGAGCGTTCCTCCGCAAGGTCAACGCCCGTGTAGTCACCGTAGCCAAACTTGCTCATCCATTCGGATAGACGGTCGATACCCATGTCGTAGGCGACCTGGTAGAAGAAGGTATCCGCAGATTCTTCCAGCGCTTTCATGACGTTCAGGTGGCCGTGGCCCCATTTTCCAGTCGCGGTAGCGTTTTTCTGAAGCCAGGAAGCTGCCACCAACCTGGGTCAAACAGGCTGGTGTTACGGTTGATGACACCCGCGCTCATCGCGGAAACGGCCACGTACGGTTTCACCGTGGACGCCAGGCGGGTAAACCCCCTGCGTAGCACGGTTCCGCCCGCGGTGTGTTCGGGTCATTCAACAGACCGCTGTAATCTTTGCTGGAGATACCATCCACAAACAGGTTCGGGTCGTAGCTTGGCATCGAAACCAGCGCCAGAATGCTACCATTACGTGGGTCAGTTACGACCACGGCCGCACGGCTGCCCGCTAGCAGCGTTTCAATATACTGCTGAAGTTTCAGATCGAGCGTCAGGATCGATGTCATGCCCGGCTTGCGGCGGCACCTCTTTCAACTGACGGATAACGCGCCCGCGGTTGTTAACTTCAACCTCTTCAGTAGCCCGTCTGCCCGTGGAGCATATCTTCGTAATAGCGCTCGATACCGAGTTTGCCAATATCGTGAGTGGCCGCGTAGTTGGCTAGTTTGCCGTCTTTATCCAGTCTGTCGACGTCTTTATCGTTAATTTTTGAGACATAGCCGATAACGTGGGTGAGGGCGGAACCATACGGATAGAAGCGACGCTTATACCCTTTAACTTCGACGCCCGGGAAGCGAGGTTACTGGTTGACGGCAAAACGCGCCACCTGCACTTCCGTTAGGTTGGTTTTCAGGGGAATAGAGGTGAAGCGATGCGAACGGGCGCGCTCTTTTTTAAAGGCGACAATATCGTCGTCAGAGACAATGACGACGTCGCGCAGGCCGTCAATGGTCTGCTGCACGCTGTCGACTTTTTCCGGCATGATCTCCAGCTGGTAAATGGTGCGGTTGAGGGCCAGAGGGATACCGTTACGATCGTAGATAATGCCGCGGCTGGGCGCGATAGGCACCAGCTTAATGCGGTTTTCATTAGAGCGGGTCTGGTAGTCGGTAAAGCGAACAATTTGCAGATTATACAGGTTGGCGATAAGCACGCCGGTCAGCAGCAAAATCCCCAAAAAGGCGACCAGCGCCCGGCGCACAAACAGCGCGGACTCTGCCGTATAGTCGCGAAAAGAGTTCTGTAGTTTCATCCGCTGCGTTTTCTACTCAAAGCTCCCTTATCACTCACGGTGATAAGGATGGTTGGTGGTGATGCTCCACGCCCGGTACAGACTCTCTGCGACCAGCACGCGAACCAGCGGATGGGGGAGGGTAAGCGCCGACAGCGACCAGCTCTGCTCAGCCGCCGCTTTACAGGCAGGCGACAACCCTTCAGGCCCGCCAATCAGTAGACTGACGTCGCGACCATCCAGCTTCCAGCGTTCCAGCTCAGCGGCTAACTGCGGCGTATCCCAGGGCTTGCCTGGAATATCGAGGGTGACAATGCGGTTTTTGCCTGCGGCCGCCAACATCTGCTCACCCTCTTTGTCGAGTATGCGCTTGATGTCCGCATTCTTGCCGCGTTTTCCGGCCGGAATTTCAATCAGCTCGAAGGGCATATCTTTCGGAAAACGACGCAGGTACTCGGTAAAACCGGTTTGTACCCAGTCCGGCATTTTCGTTCCCACGGCGACAAGTTGCAGCTTCACGCATTAACTCCAGAGTTTTTCCAGTTCATACAGGCGACGGCTCTCTTCCTGCATGACATGGACAATCACATCGCCCAAATCCACGACAATCCAGTCGGCGCTGTTTTCACCTTCTACGCCGAGCGGTAACAGGCCCGCTGCGCGAGACTCCTGCACAACGTGGTCAGCAATGGACATAACATGACGGCTGGACGTACCCGTACAGATGATCATGCAGTCGGTGATGCTGGATTTGCCCTGAACGTCTAAGGCGATGATGTCCTGACCTTTGAGGTCATCAATTTTGTCGATAACAAAATCCTGGAGTGCTTTACCCTGCAAGTTTTCCCCCTGGGTGAATCAAATAGATAAAAATGGTCTGTCAGTATACCTGAACCAGAGGCGATTTCGGGACAATTGTCGCCGAATCGGCTTTCGAAAGTGGGCTATCATCCCACCCCGCGCCGCAGATTGCATCGCCATTTTTGTAAAACAATTTCTACAAAGTCGTGTCTGGCGGAAAAAGTCTGGCTGCGGAGAATATCAGCCTGCCCGGGTCTGTCAATGGTCGTTGCGGCTTACCCGTAAAAAAACAGAAAAGTCATGCATTCTCGACCCCGATGGCACGGCTATTGAGGACGCGTAGCGTCGCGAATTTTTGGTTGATATCAATGGCGCTCCAACACCCCTGGTCAACGCGAAAATGCCACATAGCTTCGGCAGGCATGCCAATTAAACGGGCGATTAACAGACTCAGTACACCCTGATGGCTGACGACTAAAATATTCTGATAGTGCTGAAATTCACTAAGCCTTGCGATAAAGCGTTCCACACGTTGCGAAAATGCCTGAAATCCTTCACCGTTCGTGGGGATTGCATGCTGCCAGTCATTGCACCACGCGCTATAGTTTTCGGCATCTTCTTGCATGAGGTCGCGATGATGTCGCATCTCCCAGTCGCCAAAAAACATTTCGTTGAGTTCAGGTATGATTTGCACGGGGAGCTGGCGGTCACTGAGAACCAGTCGCGCGGTATGCTGTGCCCGTTCCAGTTCACTGCATAAAACCAGATCAAAGGAAACACCATGTAGCAGCGTATGCAGATTTTGCGCTTGCTCAATACCGCGCGCGGTCAGGGGGGTGGGCGCATGACCGCTGTAAAGACCATCGATATTCGCTTGCGTTTCACCATGACGAATTAACCACAGTCGCATCATGCCCTCCGTAACGACAGGTATCAGCGATACAAGCCTTGTTGGTTAATGTAAGTCAGTACCGGTTCCGGCAATAAATCCTCACATGATTCACCGTTTTGCAAACGTTCGCGGATGATGGTCGCCGAGATGTTAAACCACGGCGTTTCAGCCAGATAAATTTTACCGGCAGGCTGAAGGTGAAGATCTTCCGGGTTATGTGTCAAATGATCTTCCAGCCATTGCTGGTATTGCGGTTGCGCCATTTCAAGTGGGTAACCTGGACGCCGACAGACGATCAAATGTGCATTGTCGAGTATCGTTTCGTATTCGTACCAGGTCGGAAAGGTCAGCAGTGAATCCTGACCAATAATAAACGCCAGCGGCACGTCCGGTCCTTGTTCCTGCCGCCACTCTTTCAGTGTTTGCGCAGTGTAAGAGGGGGCATTGCGCTTTAGCTCGCGTTCATCAAGAGTAAACAACGGCTTATCGGCGATGGCCAGCTCGACCATCAGCTTGCGCTGTTCGCTGGTCGCTTCCGGCTGCGGACGGTGTGGCGGCACGTTGTAGGGCATAATAATCACCCTGGAGAGGCCAATTCCGTTGGCCAGAATCTCCACCGGCTTCAGGTGGCCATAATGGATGGGATCGAACATCCCCACCGAAAAGCGCCTGTAGTTTTGACATATCATCCATCGATAAAAACGTCGGCTAGCGCTTTATGACAAAGCAGTAGCGACAAACTTTCCGTTCAGTCCATACCGACTGACCGTAATCCTGCTTTAACGTAAGCTCCGCGTTGTTCAGCAAGGTGACCGCCTGGCGCAGCTGAGGGCCACTCAGGCGGTTGACGGCCTCGCCAACCATCGCCCGGCGATTTTGCCAGACGCGATGCTTATCAAACAGGGTGCGCAGTGGGGTCTGCGCGCTCTGACGTTTCAACGTCACCAGCAGCAGCAGTTCACGTTGTAACGTGCGCAGCAAAATAACCGGTTCACTGCCTTCCAGCCGCAGCTGCTGCAAAATATGCAGCGCGCGTTTGCTTTTTCCCACCAGCAGGGCATCGACCCAGTGGAATGGCGTAAAGTGCGCGGCGTCGTTAACCGCCTGTTCAACGCGAGGCAGCGTGCAGCTTTCCATCCGGCCACAATAGCGACAGACGCTCCAGCGCCTGCACCAACGCCAGCAGATTACCTTCATAGCAGTAACACAGCAGTTGGCTGGCGGGTTCGTCAAGCTGGAGATTATTCTGTTTGGCGCGATTAGCCAGCCAGCGCGGTAGCTGTGTTTGTTCTGGCGTCTGGCAGTTAACCTGCACCGCGCGAGCGGCGAGCGCGGTTAGCCGGATGCGGCATTTTCCTGGGCTTTAGTCAGCTTGTTGCCGCGTACAATCAGCGATAGATCGTCATGCAGCAGGCTCACCAGGGTGGCCAGCTGTTCGTTGATAGCCGCATTGGGGCCGTTTTCCGGCAGCAACAATAGCAACGTCTGACGACTGGCAAACAGGCTCATCGCCTGACACAGTGAAAATAGCTCATGCCAGTCGGTACTGGCATAGAGCGTGAAAGTATGATGCTCGATAAAGCCTTCGCTGACGAGCGGCGTGCCGTATTGCGTCCTGGCTTTCCTGAAGGAAGAGGGGGTCATTACCAAGCAGGAGATACGCCGCGCGCAGCCCTTCGAGGGAGCTGCGCGCGGAGTTGTTCTGGGTACAACCGAATCATCAGTTACCCAGGTCGTTGATACACCGAGAACCGCTATTTCGGCTTAGCAGCCGAATTTTTCTGCCGCTGTCTTTACGTCTAGCGATGTGGTACGCTTGGCAGCTTACGAATCAGCTGCTCAGCGGCCTTCTGGTACGTCTCCTGGACGATCAGGCTTTGTTCGTTGTCTTTTGCCAGCGCCTGTTGCGGGTTATCAAAGAACGAACGATACACTTTGGTGGAGATCGGGAAGATATCCTGACCCGGGATCGACACCGTCGCATTTACCGTCATGACCATCTGGTATTCCGCCGTCTGACCGTTCTGGAATACGGAAGCGGTATCCTGATGCCAGGTTAACAGCCAGACGTAGAGAAGGAACGTCCTGACGCAGCGTGCTCCTGATCAAGCACCGTTCTGTTATTGCTTCTCGCTGTTCACGTACCGCGCGGCTATATGGGCCGTACGGATCGCTGCTTTGATTCCAGGATCGATGTTTTTCATTTCGTCCGGGACCTGCGTGGTACTACGCAGATGCCAGCCGCATCCGGCGGTGACCAGCACCGCCACAGATAACGACAATGTTGTCAGAAATCGCACGCTTCCTCCCGCGCTTAGCCAACGACCAGGTTAAGCAGCTTCCCCAGTACGTCCAGATAACTTTACGTAGGGTCACGCCCCTCAAGGTATTTTGCCACCAGGTGTTCCTGGCCTGCACGTTCACGGACTTGTTCTTCAGTTGCATAGACCGCGACGGTTATCTTACCGCGAACTTTACCGTTAACCTGCACGACGACCAGCGTAGTGTTTTCCACCATCGCTTTTTTCGTCAGCCACTGGCCACGGTGCGTTATCGATATCGCCTTCACCGCCCAATTCCTGCCACAGAGTAAAGCAGGCGTGTGGGGTGAACAGGTTGGCTGCTACGTACGACAGCCAGCAGGCTACCTGCAGCAGCACACGATCCTGCCTCGTCTTCCTGCGGTGCTTTCGCCAGCTTGTTCATCAGTTCCCGTCACTGCCGCGATAGCGGTGTTGAAGGTTTGACGACGACCGATATCATGGTCACTTCCTGGATGGTTTTGTGCACATCGCGGCGCAGCGCCTGCTGATCTTCACTCAGCGCATCGACGTTCAGAGCGGCAACCGGGCCACGAGAAGTGTGTTCGTAGATCAGTTTCCAGACACGCTTCAGGAAGCGGTTTGCCCCTTCAACGCCGGATTCCTGCCATTCCAGGGTCATATCAGCCGGGGAGGCGAACGTCGTGAACAAGCGGCATCCGCACCGTAACGTTCAACCATGACCTGCGGGTCGATACCATTATTGATTTGGACATCTTGCTCATGCCGGTATAAACCAGTTCATGACCTTGAGCATCCTCGCCTTCACGATACGGCCTTTTTCGTCACGCTCAACGATGGCGTCAACCAGAGACCCAGTTACGTTCGCCGTTTTCGCCAACATAGTAGAAGGCATCTGCCAGCACCATACCCTGACACAGCAACTGTTTCGCTGGTTCGTCAGAGTTCACCATGCCTGCATCACGCATCAGTTTGTGGAAGAAGCGGAAGTAGAGCAGGTGCATAATGGCGTGTTCAATACCACCAATGTAGATATCCACCGGCAGCCAGTAGTTAGCCGCTTCGGAATCCAGCATACCTTCTTTGTACTGCGGGCAAGTGTAGCGCGCATAGTACCAGGAGGACTCCATAAAGGTGTCGAAAGTGTCGGTTTCACGCAGTGCTGGCATACCGTTAACGGTAGTTTTCGCCCACTCCGGATCTGCTTTAATCGGGCTGGTAATGCCGTCCATTACCACATCTTCCGGCAGGATCACCGGCAGCTGGTCGTCCGGGGTCGGCATTACGGTACCGTCTTCCAGCGTCACCATCGGAATCGGCGCGCCCCAGTAACGCTGACGGGAAACACCCCAGTCGCGCAGGCGGTAGTTCACTTTACGCTCGCCAACGCCCATCGCAGTCAGTTTATCGGCGATGGCGTTGAAGGCCGCTTCATGGTCAAGACCGTTGAACTCGCCAGAGTTGAACAGCACGCCTTTTTCAGTCAGGGCTTGCTGAGAAAGATCTGGCTCAGAGCCGTCAGCTGCCAGGATAACCGGTTTGATGTTCAGGCCGTATTTAGAGGCAAACTCGTAGTCGCGCTGGTCGTGCCCCGGTACCGCCATAACTGCGCCCGTGCCGTACTCCATCAATACGAAGTTTGCTGCCCAAACGGGAATTTCTTCGCCCGTTAATGGGTGAACCGCTTTAAAGCCAGTATCGACGCCTTTTTTCTCCATCGTCGCCATTTCAGCTTCGGCAACTTTGGTGTTACGGCATTCGTCAATAAAGGCCGCCAGTTCAGGATTATTTTCCGCCGCTTTCTGCGCCAGCGGATGACCCGCAGCTACCGCCAGGTAGGTACAACCCATAAAGGTGTCCGGGCGGGTAGTGTAAACGGTCAGCGTGTTGTCATAGTCGTTAACGTTGAAGGTGATCTCCACGCCTTCGGAACGACCGATCCAGTTACGCTGCATGGTTTTAACGGTGTCTGGCCAGTGATCCAGTTTATCCAGATCGTTGAGCAGCTCGTCAGCGTAAGCAGTGATTTTGATAAACCACTGCGGGATCTCTTTACGTTCAACTTTGGTATCGCAGCGCCAGCAGCAGCCGTCGATAACTTGTTCGTTCGCCAGTACGGTCTGGTCGTTCGGGCACCAGTTGACCGCAGAAGTCTTCTTATATACCAGGCCTTTTTTATACAGCTCGGTGAAGAATTTCTGTTCCCAACGGTAGTATTCCGGCGTACAGGTTGCCAGCTCGCGGCTCCAGTCATAACCAAAGCCCAGCATTTTGAGCTGGTTTTTCATATACGCGATGTTGTCGTACGTCCACGGTGCCGGAGCGGTGTTGTTTTTCACCGCCGCGCCTTCCGCAGGCAGACCAAACGCGTCCCAGCCGATCGGCTGCAGGACGTTTTTGCCCAGCATACGCTGGTAGCGGGCGATCACGTCACCGATGGTGTAGTTACGTACGTGGCCCATGTGTAGTCGACCAGAAGGATAGGGAAGCATAGACAGGCAGTAATACTTCTCTTTGCTCTCGTCTTCGGTTACTTCAAATGTGCGCTTCTCATCCCAATGAAGCTGTACTTTGGATTCTATCTCTTCCGGGCGGTATTGCTCTTGCATGGCAGCCAGTGGTCCTGTTTTCAATACGGCTACAAATGTAGCGTTGAGGTGGTTTTTCAGATCCGCATAGCATAGCCCAAACGTCCGCGTCAAAACAGCCTTTCGCGCACTCGACGTTGAAATGATGCCCGGATTATTCATACATTAATTTACAGAGTTTGTGGGCGTATTAGCAAAGCAAGGAACAAAGAACGTCTATTATTATAGTCAGTTAACGACCCGGGAGATGAAACGATGAACAAGGTTGCTCAATATTACCGTGAACTGGTTGCGTCACTGAGCGAACGCCTGCGCAATGGCGAACGTGATATCGACGCACTGGTGGAACAGGCGCGCGAGCGCGTAATAAAAACAGGGGAGTTAACGCGAACCGAGGTCGATGAGCTGACGCGAGCTGTCAGACGTGACCTGGAAGAGTTCGCCATGAGCTATGAAGAGAGCCTGAAAGAAGAATCTGACAGCGTCTTTATGCGGGTGATTAAAGAAAGCTTGTGGCAGGAGCTGGCAGACATCACCGATAAAACGCAGCTTGAATGGCGCGAAGTTTTCCAGGACCTCAATCATCATGGGGTTTATCACAGCGGAGAAGTGGTCGGGCTGGGAAATCTGGTCTGCGAGAAATGTCACTTCCATCTCCCGATCTACACACCGGAAGTGCTGACGCTATGCCCGAAATGTGGTCATGACCAGTTCCAGAGACGCCCGTTTGAGCCGTAATAGTCTGATTTCGCACAGCAATAAAGAGAATATGGGCCGAATGAAATTCCCCGGCCCTTGTTTTTATCTCTACAGTAAATCTTCAGTCTCACGAATTTCCTGACTGACATCTCTGGTTCCGGATGACTGAACTTTACGATACAGGTCGAGAGCCTGTCGGAGATCGACAGGTCTTCCTTCTCCGTAGTGATACATAATGGCCAGGTTATACCAGGCAGTGGCGTCATTGCATTCAGCGGCTTTCGTAAACCATTCAAAGGCAGCCTGATAATCTTTCTCAACGCCTTGTCCGTGTTTATACATATAACCGATGTTGACGTAAGCGCCGACGCTCCCCTGAGCGGCAGCCTTCAGATACCAGTACATCGCTTGCTTATAGTCCTGGTCCACCCCTTCGCCAGCGTTATAATCCCATGCAATTTGAAACTGGGCGTGCCGATTACCCTGCTGTGCGCTTTTCAAATACCAGAATGCGGCGAGTGTCTTGTTTTGAGCAACGCCTTTTCCGTCTTCATAAAGATCGGCCAGATTGTTTTGCGCGTCACTATGGCCTTGTAATGCAGCTTGTTTGTACCAGAAAAATGCCAGCGCATAGTCTTTTGCGACTCCGTTGCCATTTCTGTACATCCACCCAAGATTATTTTGCGCATAAGACATTCCGCTCTCCGCGGCTATCTGATACCAGACAACCGCTTCTTTATAATTGGGGGCTTCTCCACGATCCAGTGTCCAGCCAAGGGCGTTGGAAGCGAAAGTATGGCCTTGTAGGGCAGCTTTTTTCAGCCAGAAGATGGCTTGCTCATTATCTTTATGACGGCTTTTATCCTCGGTATACTTTTGCCCTAAGGAATACTGTGCTTCACAATGACCTTGCTCAGCGGCCAGCTTCAGCCAGTAAAAGGCTTTTTCGTCGTCCGGAGAATCAATTGCGCTATCGCGATTATAATAAAACCCAACAATATATTGAGCCTCGCAATCGCCTTTTTCAGCACGTTCGATAATCTCATCTATTGATAAATTATCGCAGCAACTTGACGTGAAAATCATTATCATTTCCTTATGGTTGCAGATAAAACATATTATATTTTTATGTGTTCCATTTTTGCGTAAGCCTTATTTTATGCGTATTATGTCGCGTCAGAAAAGTATAAATAAACGAGCCTCGCAATGCGGCTAATATTCATTTAATGAATATTTAAGGATAAATTATATGGACATGGAGTCGCAAAAAATATTGTTTGCACTTTCCACTCCGATGGAAATACGCAATGAATGCTGTTTACCTTCGCATTCATCACCCAAAATGTATTTAGGTACATGCTTTTTTGACCTTTCTTCCTCATGGGGAATTGATGACCGTGATGACCTGCTGCGCACAATTCACCGAATGATCGATAACGGTCATGCCGCTCGGTTGGCAGGGTTTTATCACCGCTGGTTTCGTTATTCGCCATGTGAATGGCGTGACTATCTTGCTGAACTAAATGAGCAAGGTCAGGCTTATGCGCAATTTGTCGCCAGCACCGCCGAATGCTGTGGCGAAGGGGGAATCAAAGCCTGGGATTATGTCCGGATGGGTTTTTTAAGCCGAATGGGCGTACTTAATAACTGGTTGAGCGAAGAAGAAAGTCTATGGATCCAGTCGCGCATTCATCTACGGGCTCTACGTTATTATAGTAACTGGCGGCAATACTTTGCCGGTTATACCTTTGGTCGGCAATATTGGCAGTCTCCCGAAGATGATCATCTGCCTTTATTACGCGAATTCTTAGCGCGTAAAGAATACGACGATTCCGGCAATGATATGTTTTATCAATTATTTGCCAGTGATGATGCGTATTACCCTACCTTGTCCTGGCAACCATTGGCTTACTATTCTGCATGCCCGGAAACGCTTAAGGATATGAGCGACCTATGAAAAATTGCTGGAAGATCCTCGATATAGAGGAAACGACTGACGTCGATATTATCCGCCGCGCTTATCTGGCGCTGTTACCGTCCTTTCATCCAGAAACCGATCCGCAGGGTTTTAAACAACTTCGTCAGGCGTATGAGGAGGCGCTACGGATTGCGCAGTCGCCTGCTAAATCTGTTTGGCAACCAGAAGAATATGAGGTAGCAGAACATGAAATTCTGCTCGCCTTTCGTGCGTTACTTGCCTCTGATAGTGAACGTTTTCTGCCCTCCGCCTGGCAGCGATTCATTCAGCAATTAAATTATTGCTCGATGGAGGAGATTGATGAATTACGCTGGTCGCTGTGCACAATCGCCATGAACACTGCCCATTTATCCTTCGAGTGCGTGGTGTTATTAGCAGAAAGATTGCGGTGGTTACAGGAGGAAAATACCGGGGAAATAGACGAAGAAGAACTGGAATCCTTTTTATATGCCATTGCGAAGGGGAATGTTTTTAACTTCCAGACCATTCTGCATCTGCCCGTTGCCGTGCAAAATGACACCATCGATTTTTACCAAATGTTCGCTCGGATTTGGTCATCGCATCCACAATGGCTGACATTGTATTTAGCGCAACATCGCGCAGTGATTATCCCCGATGATGCAAAACTGCACAGAAATTTACTCCGCTGGTATAGCGCAGGTCGCCTGGATATCCCCGAACTTCTGGATTACGCCCAGTCATGGCGGGAAACTGAACCTGATAATGAAGATGCGCCTTATTATGAATACGCGCAACGCGTCTATTGTGGAGAAGGCGAAAGCCTGTTGGCAGAACTTTGTGACTACTGGCGCGAGTATCCCTCCACCCAGGCGGATGCTTTAATGTTGCAATGGTGCCGTCAGCATCGGGTCGATTATTACCCATTACTGGTGATGATGATTGAAGCGCGTGATCTGGTTAACGATCAGGGAAAACCGCTACTTTATGTCCCCGGCGACAGCGCCCGTACGCGTTTTCATTTATACGAAATACTCAGCGATGAAAAACTCTCTGCGCTGGGGCGTTCACTGGTCGAGATGGTTTTGCACAAAGGACGTAAGCCGCGGATCTCACTCACGCGTGATACAGAACATACCTTATGGCCATTATATCTAGTTGCCAAACAATTAGTGCAGGCCTGCCAACCTACAGAAGAATCATTAATGCCGATTGTGAGCCGCCTTGATGCAGAAAATCGTTGTCCACTGGAAGCATTAATTATTCGTCGATTATTAATTCAGGCGGCGAATTTTACCGAGAAGCAAACTGTTGAACCGGAGCCGCAACCGCAGCCAATGCCCGTTGACGATGGTGGGCCAGGCTGTCTGGGCATCATTAAAATTATTTTCTATATTTTTATCTTTGCTGGTTTGATAGGGAAAATACTCCATCTGTTCGGGTGACAGTCGACGTTAATGTGCGGGAAGCCCGGCAAGTAATCTTTCCGCATTTTTGTAATGTTGTTTGGCGGTCAGTTTTAACCATTTTTGAGATTCATAATGGTTAACATTAATACCTGAGCCATTTCTGTAGATCAAACCTAAAGTATATTGAGCATGAGCATACCCTTGTTCAGCTGCTTCCTTATACCAGAGAATTGCTTTACGGGTGTCGGGTTTGACCCCCAGACCTTTGAGGTAGATCCACCCCAGTTTACTTTGCGCGCGTGGATTTTCCTGTTCCGCTGATTGCTCATACCAGTATCTCGCCTGTGTATAATCCAGTGGTTTACCGTCGCTACCATGAAGATAAAATTCTCCAAGGCGATATTGCGACGTTGAGTGACCATGAATCGCGGAAAGCTCCGTGGCTGCCGTGGTGAATGGAAGACTGCCCGGTGAGCTTAAATAATCAAAGGCATAATTCACCATGGCTTTATCACGCAACGTCGTTTTCTTGGGTTGGCTAATACAGGTAATTGCTGCAACTATAAAAATTGCGAATATATACATTAATTTTTTATTCATGTGTGAATGCTTCGATTTTCTTTTTATTTTGAAAGCGTCAAGTTTATACTCATCAATAATAAAAAAGTAGTCAGTTAATGCACTTAAGGGATTATTAACAAATGAATAAGGAAGAACAATATCTTCTTTTTGCGCTTTCTGCGCCCATGGAAATACTTAATCAGGGTTGCAAACCCGCGCATGACTCGCCAAAAATGTATACTGGGATAAAAGAATTCGAGCTCTCATCATCCTGGGGAATAAATAATCGTGATGATTTAATTCAGACTATTTATCAGATGACTGATGATGGTCATGCCAATGATTTAGCTGGCTTATATCTGACATGGCATCGCTCTTCCCCTGAAGAGTGGAAAGCATTAATTGCTGGTGGCTCGGAGAGAGGGTTGATTTATACCCAATTCGTTGCCCAAACCGCTATGTGCTGTGGGGAAGGGGGAATCAAAGCCTGGGATTATGTTCGAATGGGGTTTCTGTCACGGGTCGGTGTGCTCAACAAGTGGCTGACGGAAGAAGAGAGTTTATGGCTGCAATCGCGCGTCTATGTACGAGCTCACCATTACTATCACAGCTGGATGCACTATTTTTCCGCCTATTCGTTAGGACGTCTCTACTGGCAATCTTCTCAGTGCGAAGACAACACTTCGCTACGCGAGGCGCTAACCCTGTACAAATACGATAGCGCCGGGAGTCGTATGTTCGAAGAGCTGGCAGCGGGAAGCGATCGTTTCTATGCCACGCTTCCCTGGCAGCCATTAACTGTCCAGTCTGAATGCCCGGTAACGCTTAAGGATGTGAGCGACCTATGAAAACATGTTGGCAAATCCTCGAAATTGAAAGCACGACGCAAATAGACATTATCCGCCAGGCTTATCTTGCTCGCTTACCGTTGTGTCATCCCGAAACCGATCCGCAAGGGTTTAAAGCATTACGCCAGGCCTATGAAGAGGCCCTGCGACTGGCGGTAAATCCTGTCGAGGAAGCAGATGATGAAGAAAAAGATGCTGCCGCTGAACATGAAATACTACGTGCATTCAGGACATTACTGGATTCAGAAAGTGATCGTTTTCAGCCTTCCGCCTGGCAGAAATTTATTCAGCAATTAAATACCTGGAACATGGAGGATGTCGATCAATTACGCTGGCCGCTGTGTGCAATCGCCATAGAAGCGCGATATCTTTCATTAAATTGTGCTTCTTTGCTGGCAGAGCGTTTGAACTGGCATTCATTTAATGACAGCGAAGGAATGGATGAGGAAGAAAGGGAGGCTTTTCTTGAGGCCATTCAGGCTGGTGATTGTTTCGATTTCCTTAGCCTTCTGGAATATCCCATTGCGTTGCAGAACCAGACTGTTGAGTATTACTTCGCGCTGGAACGTTGCTGCCGTTACCATCCTGACTATGTCACTGCGTTTTTGGCGATGGAAGGTCCGTGGTTAATTCCTGATGATGCAAAGTTACATCGCAAACTGTTGCGCTGGTACAGCTCGGTGCAAACAGGTATGGCGGAACTCATTCCTGTCGCTCAACAGTGGCAAACGGAAGAACCAGAAAGCGAAGATGCCCGGTATTACTTGTGTGCACAACGTTTGTACTGCGGCGAGGGGGAAAGCCTGCTTGCCGATCTCTGCGCGTACTGGGAAAGTTACCCATCTACACAAGCTGATAATTTGTTGTTGCAGTGGAGCAAGCGTCATTGCCCGGATTATTTCGCGTTATTAGTGATGGTTATCGAAGCGCGGAGCATGGTAGATGCGCAAGGTCAACCGCTGAAATATGTTCCTGGTGAGAGCGCCCGGACGCGGCTGTTATGGGCGGAGATTTTACATAGCGGAAAATTATCGCCGTTAGGTCAATCGTTTATTGAGTCGTTATTCTTCAAGCGCAAAGCATGGGCGTGGTGGAAATCGAGAGTCGGTAGCGAGACAGAGCAAGATTCACCGTTCCTGGATTTGTATCGGGTAGCGGAACAGGTAGTACTTGAAGCGTTTCCGAAACAAGAGATGCTGGCCCGTCTTAATACAAGGCTGGAAGGCGGAGATGCTCATCCATTAGAGGCCATTGTCACCCGGATGCTTTTGACGAAAGTGAAACTCGAGCCGGAGGATGAAGATGTCGATGAGCCAACACCTGAAAATCATGAAGAAAAAAATGATGAGGGTGAAAAACCACAGAGCATTACCAGCATTATCAAAATCAGTTTAACGGTGCTGGTGATAGGTTATGCTCTCGGCAAAATCGCGATGTTGTTTAGCTGACGATGTGTTTTTTGCGCCGATGCCGGATGCAGCGTTTACGCCGCATCCGGCAGCCGTGTTTATGGGATCTCAATGGCTAAATAATCGCTCGCCCGCCGCCGAACTTCATCCACGCGGGCCATATCGTTTGACTGCAACGCCGCATCAAAATCGGTGATCACCCGGCCGATCTCTTCTCGCTCGTCACCCAGCGCCCGCGCCCACAACTCTTCCAGTTTGGCTTTAAAGGTGCGATTGATGAGCATATCGCGCGGATAAATTTTCAATGCGGATAACCGCGTCCGACTCTCTTCAATCTGCTGCGCGCTCAATGTTACCGGGCTGTGGTTAATCACTCTGGACTTAACGCTGCCGTCTTCCAGAAGCACGTCAACTTCAAGCAACCCGTTGATATCATAACTAAAGCGAATATCAATCGACTGATAAGCCCCGGTTTTCTTCAACGGCACATCGAAGGATTCCACCAGAATGTTGTTTTTAACTTTGTGGTTTTCTCCCTGATAGACGTTAACCGTAATTGAATCCTGTTCCGGGTGCATGGTTGAATAAGTTTCTACACGCGACACGGGCACAGTGGTGTTTCGTTCAATAATCGGCGAGAAAATGCCGGAAACGCCCTGGCGGTTAACTTCAACGCCCAACGAGTAAGGGCAAATATCAGTGAGGATTACCTCTTCAATATCTTCACTGCGTAAGCGGCAGGCGGCCTGGATTGCTGCGCCCAGCGCGACAATGGTGCTCGGATCGTAACTTTGATACGGTAATTTGCCAAACAGACGCACGGCGATTCGCTGCACCAGCGGCATTTGTGACGCGCCGCCAACCAGCACCAGACTGTCGATTTGACTCGGCTTCAGACGCGCATCGCGCAACGCCTGTTCAATCGGCACTCGCAAGCGATTGAGCAGCGGCAACCACAAATCTTCCAGTTCGTTCTCGTAAAATTCGCATTCCCGCGTTTCTTCCTGATACTGCCAGCGAATGTGCAATGGCGATTGATTGCTACATTTTGCCGCTTCCACACAGGCGTACAAGGCTGCCAGTTCACTCTCGTTAAGCGTGGTCCTGGCGACATCCGCGCGTTTTAAAACCTCATCGACCAGCATATGGGTAAAATCTTCGCCACCAAGAAAGTTGTCGCCAGCGGAGGCGTGAACTTCAATCACCGGCGTGGCGTACTCAAGCACCGTAACGTCAAACGTGCCGCCACCGAGATCAAACACCAGCGAACGGGTATTTTGTTGGGTATGCAGGCCATACGCCATCGCAGCTGCTGTGGGTTCATTAATTAAGCGTACCGCATTTAACCCGGCTAACTCCGCTGCTAAACGGGTATGCTTGCGTTGTTCATCGCTGAAATAAGCCGGAACGGAGATCACCACATCTTTAATCGGACGTTGCAGAAATTCTTCGGCATCTTCTTTTAATGAGCGTAATACCAAAGAGGACAGTTCTGGCGCGTTAAATGTGTCGCTGCCTAACCGCCAGTTGGTATTACTGCCCATTGCACGTTTAAATAACGCTGCCGTTTTATCCGGATGCGAAGTACGCCGTGATACAGCCGGTTTTCCGACTAAAATATGATTATTTTCATCCATGCTAATTATGGATGGTGTTAAATATTCACCGAACTTATTTGGAATTAATTGCGCGGCACCGTCTTTCCAGACGGCAATTAAACTATTGGTAGTACCGAGATCGATACCAATGGCGAGTTCTGCATTATCCATTGCATTTATATCTTGAAAGAAAAAGAGATAAACAGATTAAGACCACCCAGGTAACGCGTGGTGATCTTAATCAATGACGTGTGTTAAGCGTAAAATTTCAGACGATCAGCCAGTAAATCAACAAAGCCCTGACGATCAACATCGACCATTACGGTGGCATTCGGTTTATTGCCTGTCAGATAATAATAATCAACAACCGTCATACCCTGGGTATATTTCCCCTGTGTTTCCACGCCAACCCAGCGCTCAACAGAGGTAAATAACTCCGGTTTCAACAGCCAGGCGATGGTGCATGGGTCATGCAGTGGTGCGCCGACAAAGCCCCATTTTTCGTCTTTATGATATTCGAGGAAGAAATCCAGCAGTTCGGCAACAATGGTTGAAACAGGGTTACCAATCGCGCGGAAACGCTCGGTGTCTTCAACGTGGATTTGTGCTTTATGAGTAACATCCAGACCGGCCATCACCACCGGGATCCCTGACTGGAAGACAATTTCTGCCGCTTCCGGGTCAACGTAAATATTAAATTCAGCCGCAGGCGTCCAGTTACCCAGCCCCATAGCGCCACCCATAATCACGATACGGGCAATTTTGCTATGCAGTTCCGGATGGCTATTGAGCAGCAAGGCAACGTTAGTTTGCGGTCCGGTAGACACAATGGTGACAGGTTCCGCACTTTCACGCAGCGTTTTCGCCATCAGCTCTACCGCCGTACAGTTTTGCGGTGCGAATGTCGGTTCCGGTAATGCCGGGCCGTCGAGACCGCTTTCGCCGTGCACATTGTCCGCGATAATCAACTCACGCATTAACGGTTTTACCGCGCCGCCTGCTACCGGAATATCGGTGCGATTAAGCAAGGTCAGCATACGCAGAACATTGCGTAAGGTTTTTTCTGGTGTCTGGTTTCCGGCGGAAGACGTAATTGCTTTGACATCAAGCTCTGGTGAGGCGAGGGCGAGAACTATTGCGATAGCGTCGTCATGACCTGGGTCGCAATCTAACAGAATTGGCAGTGCCATTGTTGCTCCTTGTTGTGTGCTTCTTTGCGACAAGGGTAACGCCAGGATGTAACAGATACGAGGGGCGAAACGATAAAGCGTGAGATGGCGCGCAATTGGGTATGCGCGCCAGAGTGATTAGTGCAGAATTTTAGCGAGGAAGTCTTTGGCGCGGTCGGATTTCGGATTAGCGAAGAAGGCCTCTTTTTCAGCATCTTCGACAACTTGACCTCGCCCTCGTCCATAAAGATAACCCGGTTAGCCACTTTACGGGCAAAGCCCATTGTGAGTCACCACCATCATTGTCATTCCTTCGTGGGCCAGTTCTACCATCACGTCCAGCACTTCGTTGATCATCTCAGGATCGAGCGCAGAAGTCGGTTCGTCAAACAGCATCGCGACCGGATCCATACACAGCGCACGGGCGATCGCCACACGGTGGCTGGCCGCCGGAGAAGCTGGGCGGGAATTTATTGGCATGAGCGGAAAGACCCACGCGCTCAAGCAGCTTTAAACCTTTATCACGGGCGGCGGCTTTATTGCGCTTGAGCACTTTCACCTGCGCCAGCGTCAGGTTTTCGATAATCGACAGATGCGGGAACAGTTCGAAATGCTGGAACACCATGCCGACGTGAGAACGCAGCTTAGCGAGATCTGTTTCTTGTCGTTTACCTGGCGTGCCGTTGACCAGAATTTCACCTTGCTGGACCGGCTCGAGGCCGTTCACGGTTTTAATCAGGGTTGATTTCCCAGAGCCGGACGGCCCGCACACCACCACCACTTCGCCTTTTTTCACTTCCGTGGAGCAGTCGGTCAGCACCTGAAAGTGGCCATACCATTGACAATATTTTTCAGGGTAATCATTATACGGTCCTTTTCTTCAAGTAGCTGACCAGCAGCGAGGCACTAAGGCTAATCACAAAGTAAACAAAACCAGCAAACAGGATCATTTCCACCTGGGTACCATCACGCTCGCCAATGGTTGAGGCGGTACGGAAGAAGTCCGCGAGGCTCAGGACGTACACCAATGAGGTATCCTGGACAATACGATGCCCTGAGTGAGCAGCAGCGGCACCATCGCCCGGAAAGCCTGCGGCAGAATAATGAGCTTCATCGACTGCCAGTGGGTCATCCCCAGCGCCAGCGCGGCGCTAGACTGCCCGCGGAGATGCTCTGAATACCGGCGCGGATAATCTCCGAGTATAGGCGGCCTCAAACATCGAAAACGCCACCATTGCCGAGATCAGGCGAATATCGCTTTTTGGCGACAGCCCCAGTACGTTTTGCAGAAAACCTGGCACAATCAGATAAAACCACAGCAGCACCATTACCAGCGGCACTGAGCGGAAGATGTTGACGTAGGCCTTGGGAACCAGGCGACCGGTTTAAACGTAGACAAACGCATTACCGCCAGGATAGTCCCCCAGACGATACCAATCACTACCGCCGTGACGGTGATTTTCAGGGTGATCACCAGCCCGTCGAGCAGATATGGCAGGGAAGGGACAATGGAACTCCAGTCAAACTCGTACATTATTTGCCCCCCATGTTGCCAGGCAGGCGAACTTTACGTTCAACCAGCGTCATCACCAGCATGATAAAAGCGTTAATCAACACATACGCCAGCGTAATGGCGGTAAACGACTCCCAGGCATGGGCTGAGTAATCGAGCAGTTTACCTGCCTGAGCGGCCATATCGACCAGGCCAATAGTTGAGGCGATGGCCGAGTTTTTCACCAGGTTCATCATCTCAGAGGTCATTGGCGGCACGATGACGCGGTAGGCGTTCGGCAGCAGCACGTAGCGGTAAGCTTGCGGCAGGGTTAGGCCCATCGCCAGCGCGGCATTTTTCTGCCCTGGCGCGGCAGCGACGGAGAGCCCGCTCGTACCGTTAATAAAAACGCGCGGGCGGCGGTGAACAGACCCAGACAGATCATCGAGGAGAGGAAGAACTGAATGTTCGGATCTAACTCAGATTTAAACCACATCCCGAGGTTTTCCGGCAGCAGTTCCGGCACCACAAGGTACCAGGTAAAGAACTGCACGATCAGCGGGACGTTACGAAACAGCTCTACATACAGGGTGCCAAGCATCGATAAAAAACGATTGGGCACGGTACGCAGAATGCCAAACAGTGAACCGACGAGGAAAGCGATAATCCATGCGGTAATAAGAAAGCGCCACGGTGACCTGGAAACCGCTCCAGAGCCAGCCGAGATAGGTGGTGTTGCCGAATGGGGCCTGTTGTAAAAGAACACCCCAGTTCCAGTCTATGGACATAAATGGACTCCAGAAAAAAAGGGTAGCAGGATTCCTGCTACCCTCGAAGATCGTTGAACAGCGTTTTTGCGGTATTCAGGCCAGGTGGGGAACGACCACCTGACGTATAGTCTGTCCGTGCTGAACTACAATCGAGAGGGCAGATTATTCCGCCCTGTTGTTTTAATTAGTTAAGTGCTTTGTCATTTGGCGTTTTGAACAGCGCTTTCATCTCTTCAGACAGCTCGAAGTTCATATTCAGGTTTTTCGGTGGGATTGGGTTTTTGAACCACTTATCAAACCACTTCGCCGCTTCGCCTGAGGTCTGTGCCTGAGCGATGGTATTGTCCATCAGCTTTTTAAAGTCAGGATCATCTTTACGCAGCATACAGCCGTAGGCCTTCTGGGACTGCGGCTTGCCGACGATCTCCCAGTTGTCCGGTTTCTTGGCCTTCGCACGTTCACCCGCCAGCAGGGCATCATCCATCATAGAGGCCACCGCACGACCGCTTTCCAGAGTACGGAAGGAGTCGCCGTGGTCTTTGGCGCTGATGATGCGCATATTCATTTTTTGCTCGTCGTTCAGCTTATGCAGCAGAATTTCTGAGGTGGTACCGGAGGTGACAACGACTGCTTTATCTTTCAGGTCTGCGAAGTCTTTAATCGCGCCGCCTTTTTTCACTAACAGACGGGTACCGACTACGAAGATAGTGTCGGAGAAAGCGGCCTGTTTCGGGCGTTCGAGGTTGTTGGTGGTGGAACCACATTCAAAATCGAAGGGCGCCGTTTTGCGCAGGGGAATACGGTTTAGAAGTGATAGGAATCAGCTTCACATCCAGTTTCGGGTTGTTCAGCTTTTTCTTGATAGCGTCAACGATGGCGTTGGAGTAGTCCTGAGAATAACCGACCACTTTTTGCTGGTCGTTATAATAGGAAAACGGTACGGAAGATTCACGATGGCCGACGACGACGACGCCGTTTTTCGCGATTTTATCCAGAGTCGACTGCGGCTGCCGGGGTTGCGTTTTCTGCATGCGCCAGACCCGCGCTCACACCCAGAACCAGCATGGCGGCGGCCAATTTACGTAATTGCATTTCCAACTCCTTTATCCTCTGCATCGGCAATGATGCATTGATACCCATTGTGATTGTCGTGTTGTTATAGGCTGCACTTTTTGTCAGCAGCGTTGTGCGTTTGTTAGACCATTTAGTTTGGCTTAATGTAAAGATTTTGCTGCGTTATTGTTTATTTTTGCGAAGTGCGCCGCACCGCTTTGAGGCAAAAAACACCGTTCTGCACGATTATGGTGCTACCGATGTGTTTTTGTGGTGCAACCGGGTTGCGCTAATAAGTGAGATGCAGCCTTCTTGATTATATTAAGCAAGTGGCGTGCCAGAACGGAGTGTCAGGGAAGGATAAATGCGGGAATGCGGCACTTACCCGGCTACAAACGTGAAATGAATTTAGCCGGGCAAGCGCAAGAGTACTAAGAGATTAACGGCGGCGCTGACGCAGGCTCATCACCAGTGCGCCAAAACCGAACAGTACGGTAATTGTCCACAGCGTCCAATCGCCGGTCCGCGTGTAAGGCGTTAAACCGGTGGTTGGCGTGACCTTCGCGGTCAGTACCTGACGGGTGAACTGAAGGGATCATCGCCTGGATTTCACCGCGCGGGCCAATCACGGCGGTAATACCGTTGTTGGTGCTGCGCAGCAGCGGGCGAGCCAGCTCCAGAGCACGCATACGCGCCATCTGGAAATGCTGCCATGGGCCGATGGATTTACCGAACCATGCATCGTTGGAGATGGTCAGCAGGAAGTTAGTGTCCGGGCGGAAGTTGTCGCGCACCTGCTGTCCGAGAATAATCTCGTAGCAGATGGCCAACGTTAGCTGTTCCAGGTTATGCGCCAGCGGTCAACATAAGGCCCACGGCTGAATGACGACATAGGCAGGTCAAAGAACGGCGCTAACGGACGCAGAATCGACTCCAGCGGTACGAATTCACCAAACGGCACCAGATGGTTTTTGTTATAGCGATTGCGTGACTCATAGCTGTACGGACTGTCTTTACCGAGCGCAATGATGGTGTTGTAGGTGTCGTAACGGTTCGGCCGGTTCAGACGCGAATGAACGATGCCGGTAATCAGCGTGCTGTTTGGCCGCAGTAAATCATCCATCATGCTGAGGAAACGCTGCTGGTTAATTTCCAGATCGGGAATGGCCGACCTGCGAGACCAGGCAAGCTCTGACTTGCCCATCACCTGTTCGGTAGCATCGAGGTAAACTTTCAGCGTATTGAGCAGCTGATTTTCATCCCACTTTAGCGCCTGTGGAATATCGCCCTGTACCATGGAAACCTGAGTGGTTTTATCGGTTTGTAGCGTAAACCACTGGATGTAGCGTAGCGGGAAGGGGAGGGCAAATAACACTACACCAACCACCAGAGGACGCCAGTTGCGAGTGACCAGCGCCAGCGCCAGCAGGCCGCTTACCGCCATCAGCAGGAAGTTAATCGCCCCGATGCCCATCACTGGTGCCAGACCTTGCACGGGCCGTCTATCTGGCTATAGCCGAACTGTAGCCACGGGAAGCCGGTGAGCACCCAGCCGCGCAGGAACTCGGTGAGTTGCCAGACGACGGGGGCGGCAATCGCCACGCGGAGCCAGTTGGTTTTCGGCCATAGACGCGACAAAATGCCCGCAAACAGGCCAGGTACAGCGAGAGATAGGCGGCCAGCAGCACCACGAGGAACACGTTGACCGGGCCCGGCATGCCGCCAAACTGCGCGATGCTGACGTAAACCCAGTTGATGCCGCTGCCAAAAAGACCAAAGCCCCTAGGCATAACCAATGGTCAGCAGCTTGCACCGGGCGACGGTTTAGCGTCAGCGCCTGCAAACCTAACAGCGAGATTATTGCCGCCGGCCAGATGTCATAAGGAGAAAAAGCCAGCGTTCCGCTGGCTCCGAAAAGTAGCGCCAGCAGCAGACGAATGCGCTGGCGTTCAAGCAGTGAAGAGGCAAATGCCATGGAGATTATTCATCCAGTTTCGGTTGAGGGGAATCGTCCGGAATTTTAACGTGAACCTGAATAATACGACGGCTATCGGCCATGGCTACCTTAAACTGGTAACCATCAATGTGATAGTCTCACCGCGCGCAGGCAGATGCCCGAAGGCCTGCATCACCAGACCGCCGATAGTATCGACCTCTTCATCGCTGAAGTGGGTGCTGAACGCCTCGTTGAAGTCTTCAATCGACGCCAGCGCGCGCACAGTCCAGGTGTGACGGCTGAGCTGACGGAAGTCGATATCGTCCTCTTCGTCATACTCGTTCTCAATTTCCCCGACGATAAGTTCAAGAATATCTTCAATCGTCACCAGACCAGAAACGCCGCCAAATTCATCGATAACGACTGCCATATGGTAGCGCTGGGAGCGGAATTCCTTGAGCATTCGGTCAACCCGTTTGCTTTCCGGTACGATACCGCGGTGCGTAACACTTTATCCATGCTGAAGGCTTCGGAATCGCTGCGCATAAACGGCAGCAGGTCTTTCGCCATCAGAATCCCTTCAATGTGATCTTTGTCCTCGCTGATAACCGGGAAACGCGAGTGGGCGGACTCAATGATGACATCGAAGCATTCTCGTCCAAGGTCTGGTTGCGTTTCAGGGTGATCATTTGAGAGCGCGGGATCAGAATATCGCGGACGCGCTGGTCGGCGATATCCATTACCCCTTCAAGCATATCGCGCGTATCTTCATCGATAAGCTCGTTCTGCCCGGAATCACGGATCAGCGCCAGGAAGATCGTCACGGTTTTTCGGTTCACCGTGGAAAAGCTGGCTGAGTAAGAGGGAGAAGAATCCCTTTTTGCTGTTTACTGTGTCACTACTGTGTGAATTGTCGTCGCTCATGGCGTCGTTTGGGTTCTCATGTTGGTTTAATTGTCGCTCGTCACGCGTAAATTCAGCGCCGGACGGCACGTAAAAGAATCGGGCCGCAGCCCGACGCTTTATTCTTTCTCGGACGTATGGATCCTCATAGCCCAGAGCAAGCATTATTCCGTCTCGAGGCTTTCCATCTCTTCTGCTTCTTCATCTTCGATATGATCATAGCCCAGTAAATGCAGGCTTCCATGGACGACCATATGCGCCCGAAGCGGGCCTCCAGCGGCTTGTCCTGTTCGAACGGCCTCCCTGTTTAATGCACCTGGATGGCAAATGATCAGATCGCCCAGCAGCGGTAGCTCAATGCCCGGAGGCGCTTCAAACGGGAACGACAGCACGTTGGTCGGTTTGTCTTTACCGCGATAGGTGAGGTTCAGTTCGTGGCTTTCCGCCGTATCGACCAGGCGAATGGTCACTTCTGACTCTTCCTGGAACTGTGGAACCACGGCATCAAGCCACTTCTGGAACTGACTTTCTTCTGGCAGAACGGTGTTGTTTTCACAGGCGAACTGGAGATCGAGGATCACCTGAACTCATTTCTGCTCCCTGCGCCTGAGCTTCGCGTTTACGTTCCGCGGCCTGCTCGGCTTTACGTTTTTGATCGGCTTCTTCCCACGCCTCATAGGCGTTAACGATACGCGCCACCACAGGGTGACGAACCACGTCTTCGCTGTGGAAGAAGTTAAAGCTGATCTCTTCGACATCGGCCAGCACTTCGATGGCGTGACGTAAGCCTGATTTAGTATTACGCGGCAGGTCGATCTGTGTGACGTCGCCGGTGATAACCGCTTTTGAGTTAAAACCGATACGGGTCAGGAACATCTTCATCTGTTCGATGGTGGTGTTCTGGCTCTCATCGAGAATGATAAACGCGTCGTTCAGCGTACGACCACGCATATAGGCCAGCGGTGCGACTTCAATAACGTTGCGCTCAATCAGTTTCTCGACTTTCTCAAAGCCCAGCATTTCAAACAGCGCGTCGTACAGCGGGCGCAGATACGGGTCTACTTTCTGGCTTAAATCGCCAGGCAGGAAGCCCAGTTTCTCACCGGCTTCTACTGCCGGACGAGTCAGCAGAATACGGCGAATTTCCTGACGCTCCAGGGCATCAACTGCCGCAGCCACTGCCAGGTAGGTTTTACCGGTACCCGCCGGGCCGACGCCGAAAGTGATGTCGTGGTCAAGAATATGGGCAATATACTGTGCCTGGTTTGGCGTACGCGGCTTAATAACCCCACGCTTGGTTTTGATATTAATCGCCTTGCCGTACTCCGGAACGCTATCTGCGCTCTGTTCCAGCACGCGCGCTTCTTTGATAGCCAGATGAATCTGTTCTGGCTCAATATCCTGAATCTGGCCGCGCGCGTTGGCGCCATCTGGCGTACCAGGCTACGCAGAATATCGGCAGCGGCGGTCACGCAGATGGCGCGTCCGTCAGTTTGAAATGGTTATCGCGGCGGTTTATTTCGATGCCAAGTCGTCGCTCCAGTTGTTTGATATTGTCATCAAACAGGCCACGCCGGCTCAGCAGACGGGCAGTGTCGACTGGCTCCAGGGTAATTTCAGTGTCTATGTTCAAACTGTTCCTCTTAGGTGCATGAGTTACCAGAAACAAGCAGTTACCGGCTGATAAAGGAATTATTCACGCCGTTGTAAAAAGGCGCAAGCATTGCAATAAATATGGGGATGGCAGAAGGAAATACAAGGCCCGTCAGAGCAGACGGGCCATGAGCATTAAGGCTGATAAATCCCGACGCCAAGGTCGCTTTCTTTGCGGGTTCGGGCAATCACCGATTCCGGCGATTCCACAATGCGCAGACCCATCTCTTCCTCGGTGCGCACCAGTTTGCCGCGCAGCGAGTTGGTGTAGACGTCCATGATTTCGACATCGACGAATTTACCAATCATATCGGGGTGCCTTCGAAGTTTACCACGCGGTTACTGTCGGTACGGCCGGTCAGCTCCATAATACTTTTACGCGAGGTGCCTTCAACCAGAATACGCTGCACGGTGCCAGCGTACCGGCGGCTCCAGGCCATTGCCTGTTGATTGATACGCTCCTGCAAAATGTACAGACGCTGTTTCTTATCTTCTTCCGGTACATCGTCAACCATATCGGCTGCCGGGGTGCCAGGGCAGGCCGAGAAGATAAAGCTGAAGCTCACGTCAAAGTTGACCTCGCCAATCAGCTTCATGGTCTGCTCAAAGTCATGGTTAGTTTCACCCGGGAAGCCGACGATAAAGTCAGAGCTAATCTGAATGTCCGGGCGCGCTTCACGCAGTTTGCGGATAATCGATTTATACTCCAGCGCGGTGTGGGTACGGCCCATCAGATTCAGGACACGGTCAGAACCGCTTTGAATCGGCAGATGCAGGAAGCTGACCAGCTCCGGCGTATCGCGATAAACCTCAATAATATCGTCGGTAAACTCGATAGGGTGGCTGGTGGTGAAACGCACTCGGTCAATACCGTCAATCGCGGCAACTAAACGCAGCAGTTCGGCAAATGAACCGGCGGTGCCGTAGTAGTTTGCACCGCGCCAGGCGTTGACGTTCTGCCCGAGCAGGTTTACTTCGCGCACACCTTGTGCAGCAAGTTGGGCGATTTCAAAACAGGATATAGTCGCAGGGACGGCTGACTTCTTCCCACGAGTGTCCGGCACCACGCAGTAAGTACAGTATTTATTGCAGCCTTCCATGATAGAAACGAAGGCGGTTGGGCCATCGGCACGTGGCTCAGGCAGGCGATCGAATTTTTCAATTTCCGGGAAGCTGACGTCGATGATGGGCTTACGGCGATCGCGCATGCCCCGAATGGTGTCGATCATTTCCGGCAGGCGGTGCAGGGTTTGTGGGCCAAAAATGATATCTACGTAATGGGCGCGCTGGCGGATCAGTTTGCCTTCCTGAGAAGCCACGCAGCCGCCGATGCCGATGATGACGTCCGGTCTTTTCGCCTTAATGAGCTTCCAGCGCCCGAGCTGGTGGAATACTTTTTCCTGCGCCTTCTCGCGAATCGAACAGGTGTTCAGCAGCAGCACGTCGGCTTCATCGGCATTTTCAGTCAGCTGATAGCCGTGGGTGGCATCCAGCAGATCGGCCATCTTGGATGAATCGTATTCGTTCATCTGACAGCCCCAGGTTTTAATATGGAGTTTTTTGTCATCGACTTGCTCTTGCTTAATTATTATTCGCCAACATTGCAGGGCGCGTATTGTAATGCTTTGGTGGGGTTGTGACCAGAGTGACGGTTATTCGCCTCAAGTCCGGAAAAGTCCGGTAAACTGGAGGGATTCAGGTTTGTAAGGATAATAAATGATGACAATTCTACACGCAGATGTTGCCGTCGTTGGCGGCGGAATGGTCGGCGCGGCGTTAGCGTTGGGGCTGGCGCAGAATGGTTTTACGGTCGCGGTGCTGGAAAAAAATGCCCCGCCGGCCTTTTGACCCGTCCTCGCAGCCTGATGTGCGGATTTCAGCCATCAGCGCCTCTTCTGTCTCCTTATTACGTAGCCTGGGCGTCTGGGACGCGGTGCTGGCTATGCGCGCGCACCCGTGGCGTCGACTGGAAACCTGGGAGTGGCAGAATGCGCACGTGGTGTTTGATGCCAGCGAGCTGAAACTGCCCGATCTTGGTTATATGGTCGAAAATAACGTGCTGCAGTTGGCATTGTGGCAGGCGCTGGAGGCACATCCACAGGTGACGTTTCACCACGGGGACATTGTCGCTTGAGTCCGATGCATCAGCAAGATGAGGGACAGCTCCTGCATCTGGCCGACGCGAGCAACGTCGCGCGAAGCTGGTGGTGGGCGCTGATGGCGCAATGTCGCAGGTACGGCAACTCGCGGGCATTGGTATTCACGGTTGGCAGTATCCGCAATCCTGTATGTTGATAACCGTCAAGTCTGAAAACGACCCAGGAGACAGCACCTGGCAGCAGTTTTCGCCGACCGGCCCGCGTGCCTTCCTGCCGCTGTTTGATCATTGGGCATCGCTGGTGTGGTATGACACTCCAGCGCGAATTCGCCAGTTACAGTCGCTCCCGATGCCGCAGCTCCAAGCGAGAAATTGCGGCTCATTTCCCAGCACGATTAGGGGATGTCACGCACGGTGGCTTCCGGTGCCTTTCCTCTGACTCGTCGTCATGCCCAGTACGTGCAGCCGGGGCTGGTGTTGGTCGGTGATGCTGCGCACACCATTCACCCGCTGGCGGGGCAGGGTGTCAATCTGGGCTACCGTGACGTGGATGCGCTGCTGGATGTGTTGGCGAACGCGCGCAGCGTTGGAGAAACTGGGCCAGTCTGCCGGTGCTGCAACGCTATCAACGCGGCGCGGAGTGGATAATTTACTGATGCAAAGCGGAATGGATTTGTTCTATGCCGGGTTCAGTAACGATCTGGCACCATTACGCGTGCTGCGTAATGTCGGTCTGATGGCGGCGCAGCGTGCAGGCGTGTTGAAACGCCAGGCGCTGAAGTACGCGTTAGGGGTGTAACCCAAAGACACTGCCGGTGCGAGCAAAAGCGTACCCCGGGAAATGGGGATATCAGTCGCAGAGAAGAAACGGGCGGGATTATTCGTCTTGGGTACCAAAACAAAAAAGCTCGCCGAAGCGAGCTTTTGAAAACTGGGGTACGAGGATTCGAACCTGGGAATGCTGGTATCAGAAACCAGAGCCTTACCGCTGGCAATACCCAGGGTGCGTTTGCTAAAGCAAACGACTTTTTGAAAATGGCTGGGGTACGAGGATTCGATCGTCGGAATGCTGGTATCAACAACCAGAGCCTTACCGCTTGGCGATAGCCCACAATTTGTGTTTGAATTTATCGATTAGATCGAGAAATTCTGAATTTGGTGGCTACGACGGGATTCGAACCTGTGACCCCATCATTATGAGTGATGTGCTCTAACCAACTGAGCTACGTAGCCGATACTAACATATTCTTCGATGGCTGGGGTACCTGGATTCGAACCAGGGAATGCCGGTATCAAAAACCGGTGCCTTACCGCTTGGCGATACCCCAATACCGTCGCGGTGATCCGCAAATATCGAAGAAAATATGGCTGGGGTACCTCGATTCGAACCAGGGAATGCCGGTATCAAAAACCGGTGCCTTACCGCTTGGCGATACCCCATCCGTGCAACGCTTACGGGTGAATGGTGCGGGAGGCGAGACTTGAACTCGCACACCTTGCGGCGCCAGAACCTAAATCTGGTGCGTCTACCAATTTCGCCACTCCCGCAAAAAAAGATGGTGGCTACGACGGGATTCGAACCTGTGACCCCATCATTATGAGTGATGTGCTCTAACCAACTGAGCTACGTAGCCATCTTTTTTTCGCGTTACCTTATCGGCGTTGCGGGGCGCATTATGCGTATTGAGCCCAATACCGTCAACACCTTTTTCAATGAAATTCACTGGAATGTGACTGTTTGGTTAGGTTGCGAACAGCATGGCGCAATAATCGGCAATTATTGGTTACTTTGTGTTTTTTCCCACCCTACAGCCATTCTTTTGTCATACAGGATGAAATTCGGAATTTAACAATAGTGGTGGGAAATTAATCTATGAAATACTGGCCTACAGTGATGAGTTGTCAAACAGTGATGTGGCAAACCCGGAACATTTCCTTACTGCATATCAGAATCAACAAGCACCTCAATAACTGAAACAGCCCCGGATTTCACCGGGGCTGTTTCGCATTTCTTACTTATACGCCGACTGGTGAACACCAACCGCGCGACCAGACGGATCGTCCATTTTCTTGAACGCTTCATCCCATTCGATCGCTTTAGCGGAAGAACAAGCGACGGAAGGACCGCCCGGCACGCACTCAGCGGCGCTCGGAAGCGGGAATAGTTCTTCAAAGATCTCCCGATACAAGTACGCTTCTTTAGAGGTTGGCGTGTTGTACGGGAAGCGGAAGCGGGCAGTTTCCAGTTGCTGATCAGAAACCTGCTGCGCAGCCACTTCTTTCAGGGTGTCGATCCAACTGTAACCGACGCCATCGGAGAACTGCTCTTTCTGCCGCCAGGCCACGCTTGCAGGCAGATACGCTTCAAAACATTCACGCAGGATGTGTTTTTCCATTTTGCCGTTACCGCACATTTTATCCTGTGGGTTAATACGCATCGCCACATCAAGGAATTTTTTGTCGAGGAACGGAACGCGTGCTTCCACGCCCCAGGCTGACATCGCTTTGTTGGCACGCGCGCAGTCATACATATGCAGGGCCAGCAGTTTACGCACCGTCTCTTCATGCAGTTCTTTGGCATTCGGTGCTTTGTGGAAGTAAAGATAACCGCCGAACACTTCATCAGAACCTTCACCGGACAGCACCATTTTAATGCCCATCGCCTTGATCTTACGCGACATTAAATACATCGGTGTTGAAGCGCGAATAGTGGTCACATCATAAGTTTCGATGTGGTAAATCACGTCGCGGATGGCATCCAGACCTTCCTGTACAGTGAAGTGAATTTCGTGATGCACCGTGCCCAGATGGTTTGCCACTTCCTGGGCTGCTTTCAGATCCGGTGAACCCGGCAGACCTACAGCAAAGGAGTGTAACTGCGGCCACCAGGCTTCAGAGCGTTCCTGATCTTCCACGCGACGGGCTGCGTATTTCTTGGTGATAGCGGAAATAATTGAGGAATCCAGACCACCAGAAAGCAGCACACCGTAAGGCACATCAGACATCAGATGGCTTTTAACTGAATCTTCCAGTGCCTGACGCAGCTCGTTTTTGTCGGTCACGTTATCTTTCACCGCATCGTAGTCGAACCAGTCGCGATGATAGTAAGAACGGATTTCGCCGTCCTGGCTCCACAAATAGCTCCCCGCCGGGAACTCTTTAATCGTGCGGCAAACTGGCACCAGCGCTTTCATTTCTGAGGCCACATACAGCTGACCGTGTTCGTCATACCCCATATACAGTGGGATGATCCCCAGATGGTCGCGACCAATCAGGTAGGCATCTTTTTCGCTGTCGTACAGTGCAAAGGCAAACATGCCCTGCAAGTCGTCGAGAAATTCCGGCCCTTTTTCCTGATACAGCGCGAGGATCACTTCACAGTCAGACCCGGTCTGGAACTGGTAACGATCGCCATATTCGGCGCGCAATGCCTGGTGGTTGTAGATTTCACCGTTTACCGCCAGTACGTGGGTTTTTTGTTGGTTGTAGAGAGGTTGCGCCCCCGCGTTAACGTCAACAATTGACAGACGTTCGTGGGCGAGAATGGCGTTATCGCTGGCATAAATACCGGACCAGTCCGGGCCACGATGACGCATCAGGCGTGACAGCTCGAGGGCTTTCTTACGCAGCTCAACTGCGTCTGTTTTGATATCGAATACGCCAAAAATTGAACACATAACCTTCTCCGTTAACCTGGTATTTGTTGCTTGTTGTGTTTGCTTGTTTAAAAAAATGCCGCAAAGCAGCACTGTGCGCAAGCGATTTGGCGGTGAAAAAATAAAAAACGTAATGGTGATTGTCGATTGGTGAAAAAAGGTCTGGTGTGAGGATATATTTATTGATGAATCGATAATTTTTAGCGGGTTTTATTGAATGTTTATATTTTACGGGGGCCAAATTGCTGACAAAGTGCGATTTGTTCATGCCGGATGCGGCGTGAACGCCTTATCCGGCCTACAAAAGCATGAAAATTCAATATATTGCAGGAGCTGCGTAGGCCTGATAAGCGTAGCGCATCAGGCAGTTTGGCGTTTGTCATCAGAGCCAACCACGTCCGCAGACGTGGTTGCTATTCAGATAACGTCGATTTCAGCGACTGACGGGTAAATCCAGCTGGGGCGGAAAGGCATACTGTCGATATCGTCGAGCGACGAAACACCAGAAAGCACCAGAATCGTCTCCAGACCTGCCTGGAAGCCGGCCAGAATATCGGTACGCAGGTTATCGCCGACAATCACCGTTTCTTCCGAATGCGCCTGCATTTTGTTTAATGCTGCGCGGATGATCCACGGGCTGGGCTTACCAACATAGAACGGTTTGCGCCCGGAGATTTTCTCAATCCCTGCACACAACGCGCCACAAGCGGGATAAAAACCGCGCCCGTGGGTGTCCGGATTGGTGGCGATAAAACGTGCACCGTTAGCGACGAAATAGGCTGCTTTATGCATCATGTCCCAGTTGTAGGAACGCGTTTCGCCAACAATCACGAAATCAGGGTTCACATCGGTAATAGTGAAACCGGCTTTGTACAGTTCATGAATCAGTGCGCCTTCGCCCACCACATACGCTTTCTTGCCTTCCTGGCGACGCAGGAAATCGGCAGTCGCCATCGCAGAGGTATAAAACACGCTGTCAGGTACATCGACACCTGCGGTGGCAAAGCGGTTCGCCAGATCTTGCCCAGTCTGCGAAGGATAGTTGGTCAGCAACACCAGCGGCAGGCCTTTATCCATAATCCCGTGCAAAAATTCCGCTGCACCCGGTACGGCGACGTTATCGTGCATCAGCACGCCGTCGATATCGCAAATTACATTTTTAATGGTCATGGACTACCCAGAATATTGACAACAATAAGCGCCACTATAAAAGCACATTAATTTTCCAGCAAATGCTGGAGCAAAATACCGTTGAGCATGGCGCGTTTTACCAGCGCAAAAGCGCCGATTGCCGAGCGGTGATCCAGCTCAGAACGTACCACCGGCAGATTAGTGCGAAACGCCTTCAGCGCCTGGGTATTAATGCAGCTTTCAATAGCAGGGAGCAGCACTTTATCGGCTTCGGTGATTTCACCGGCAATAACAATTTTTTGCGGATTAAATAAGTTGATAGCAATGGCGATGGTTTTACCCAGATGACGACCGACATACTCAATTACTTCCGACGCCAGACTATCGCCTTTGTTCGCGGCTTTGCAGATAGTTTTGATGGTGCAGTCGTCCAGCGGCACGCGGCTCTGGTAGCCCTGCTTTAACAGATTCAACACCCGTTGTTCAATGGCAGCGTTGGCAGCGATAGTTTCCAGGCAGCCAAAGTTGCCGCAGTGGCAGCGTTCACCCAGCGGTTCGACCTGAATATGGCCAATTTCACCGACGTTGCCGTTGCGGCCAATAAAAATGCGCCCGTTAGAGATAATCCCGGCCCCGGTTCCGCGATGGACACGCACCAGAATGGAGTCTTCGCAATCCTGACTTGCACCGAAGTAGTGCTCCGCCAGCGCCAGACTACGGATATCGTGACCAACGAAACAGGTCACTTTAAAACGTTCTTCCAGAGCTTCTACCAGCCCCCAGTTTTCTACCTGAATATGCGGCATGTAATGAATTTTGCCGCTGTCCGGGTCAACAAGCCCTGGCAGGATCACCGAAATCGCGATCAGCTCGCGCAGTTTGCGCTGGTAGCTATCAATAAACTGAGCAATGGCATTCAACAGGGCATGTTCCAGCGTTTGCTGGGTACGTTCCGGCAGCGGGTAATGTTCTTCAGCCACCACTTTACTGCTCAGATTGTCCAGCGCGCGGGTCGTGTCATGACGGCCAAGACGAACGCCGATGGCGTGGAAATTGCGGGTTTCGGTGATAAGAGACATCGCGCGGCGGCCCCCGGTGGAGGCCTGCTGATCGACTTCTTTGATCAGTCCGCGCTCAATAAGCTGACGCGTGATTTTGGTCACGCTGGCGGGCGCAAGCTAAGCTTCTGCCCCGGCAATCTGAATACGCGAGATTGGCCCATGCTGGTCAATCAGGCGGTGATGGCTGCGCTGTTTAACTGTTTTACGAGGTCAACATTACCAATTTGAGCTTGTCCGCCTGATGTCATACTTTCTCTTACTCAGTAACGACCTCGTTGCCATTAACGATGGTCTTGATGATTTTAAAATCGTGGGTGAACGCAGTGAGGTTCGCCACTTTGCCCGGTGCGATGCTGCCCAGCTGTTTGTTGATGCGAATCGCGCGAGCAGGGTAGAGGGTTGCCATGCGCAGCACTTCGTCCAGCGCAATATTGGCGTGATTGACCAGGTTACGAACCCCTTCAATCATGGTCAGGGACGAACCGCTCAATGTCCCGTTTTCATCAACACAGAGTCCATTGCGAGTATATTGTTTTACCAGCAAAAATGAACTGCTCAATATTGGCACCCGCCGGTGCAGTTGCATCGGTGACGAGGCACAGTTTATCGCCTTTTAAGCGCTTGGCGTTACGGATATTGATGTAGTCAACGTGCAGACCGTCGGCGATGATGCCGCAGTGAATTTCGTTCGCATCCAGGATAGCGCCGGTCAGGCCTGGTTCACGGCCGGACATATACGGCATGGCGTTAAACAGGTGCGTCGCAAATGAGATGCCCGCGCGGAAACCGATACGCGCTTCTTTGGCCGTCGCGTTGGAGTGGCCTGCCGAAACCACGATACCGGCATTGGCCAGTTGGGTTATCACGGCGGGATCGACCATTTCCGGTGCCAGTGTGACTTTGGTGATAACGTCAGCGTTATCGCACAGGAATTGCACCAGTTCGGCGTCAGGTTTACGCACGAAACCTGGGTTGTGCGTCCCTTTTTTCACGATGTTCAGCCACGGGCCTTCAAGGTGCAGACCGAGCGCCTGATGAGGATATTTAGCCAGATATTCGCGCATCACGCGTACGCCCTGTTTCATCAGGTCGTCGCTGGTGGTGATAAGCGTTGGCAGGAAGCTGGTGCAGCCTGATTTCTCGTTGGCTTTCTGCATAATCTCCAGCGTTTCAACGGTCACCGCTTCGGCGGTATCGTTGAACTGCACGCCGCCGCAGCCGTTAAGCTGGACGTCGATAAAGCCAGGGGCGAGTATGGCGCCATTAACGGAACGCTGTTCGACGTTCGCTGGTACATCAGCCAGTGGGCAAATACGTTCAATAAGGCCATTGGCGACGATAATCGCATGGTCATCCAGAATTTCGTGACCGGTATAAATCCGGCCATGGGTTAATGCATACATTACGACCCCCGGTGTTCAACAATGTTGTCCCGCGGCGAGCCACGGGACGGTAAGACAATTACAGACCTTGTGATATTTTCCGCTTCGAGCTCGTTGAAATACTTCAGGGTCTTGACCTTCAACTCCATGGTGGAAGGTTCATCGCAGACGATCAGTGATTTCGGATGCAGCTGCAGACAGGTAATGGTCCACATGTGGTTGACGTTACCTTCAACCGCCTGCTGCAGAGCCAGCGCTTTCGGCGGCCCTGAACCAGGATCATCACTTCTTCCGCATCCAGAGGCGTACCTACGCCTACGGTCAGCGCATATTTTGGTACCAATTGCTACGTCGCCGTCAAAGAAGCGAGAGTTCGCCACGCGGGTTTCGTGCGTCAGAGTTTTGATACGGGTACGGGAAGAGAGGGAAGAGGCTGGTTGGTTAAACGCGATATGACCGTCGTTGCCCACGCCACCCATAAACAGGTGAATTTTGCCGTATGAGCGGATTTTTTCTTCGTAACGACGACATCTGCATCGACGTCCGGTGCATTGCCGTTCAGCAGGTTGATGTTTTCGTGGCATGTCGATACGATCCAAGAAGTTACTGTGCATAAAGCTGTGATAGCTTTCTGGATGCTCTTTCGCCAGGCCTACATATTCGTCCATATTGAAAGTGACAACGTGCTGGAAACTAACCTGGCCCGCTTTATGCATTTCAACTAAAACTTTATAGGTCGCCAGCGGAGTACCGCCGGTTGGCAGGCCCAGCACGAACGGACGGTCCGCGGTAGGTTTAAATGCGTTCTATACGGTTAACGATATGGCGAGCTGCCCATTTGCCGACTTGCTCAGCGTTAACGAGAGGAATCAGTCTCATTCTTCACCTCAATATGTAAAATGTAATATGTTGGCGGATGGCATCTCCATGCATGCTCTAAGCGTAACCTGTTTTACATCGACAGGAGCTGATCCGTTTTGATTTTTTGAATGATAAAATAAGTTTTCATAGTTAGCCAGTGAAAGGGAGTGGTGTTGACAATTTTTGGTGACAATAGTCACAAAAAACACGTGTTTAATTTGCGATACGAATTAAACTTCCACACTCATCATCCATAAGAGTTGTGAATGCAGTTTACAAGACATCGCAGTTACATGCTTTTTTGTACAATAAAAAAATGGCTTAAATGAGCCGTATCGGGGTCTCGTAGGGGGAATAAGATGATATTTTAGGTTTTTTCCCAGCGATGGGTAGGGCGTTACAGCTCCCTATCGCCGTGCTGCCGGTGGCGGCGCTGTTGCTGCGATTTGGTCAGCCATATTTACTGAACGTTCCATTCATCGCGCAGGCGGGTGGATCAATCTTTCGATAACCTGGCGCTAATCTTCGCCATCGGTGTGGCATCCAGCTGGTCGAAGATAATGCGGGGTCGCAGCATTGGCGGTGCAGGCGGGTTATTTCGTCCTGACGAAAGCCATGGTCACCATCAACCCAGCAATTAACATGGGTGTGCTGGCGGTATTATTACCGGTCTGGTCGGCGGCGCCGCGTATAACCGTTGGGCGGGCATCAAACTGCCGGACTTCCTGAGCTTCTTTGGTGGCAAACGCTCGGCACCAATTGCCACCTGCGGTTTCTGTCTGGTGCTGGCTGCCATCTTCGGCTACGTATGGCCGCCTGGTGCAGAACGTAATCGATGCCGGTGGTGAATGGATCGTCGGCGCAGGTGCGTGGGTTCCGGCATCTTCGGTTTCATTAACCGTCTGCTGATCCCAACCGGTCTGCATCAGGTGCTGAACACCATCGCCTGGTTCCAGATCGGTGAGTTCACCAACGCCGCTGGCGCAGCGTTCCACGGGCGACATCAACCGCTTCTATGCGGGTGACGGCACTGCGGGTATGTTCATGTCCGGCTTCTTCCCAATCATGATGTTTGGTCTGCCGGCGGCGGCGCTGGCGATGTACTTCGCAGCACCGAAAGAGCGTCGTCCAATGGTTGGCGGTATGCTGCTGTCCGTTGCAGTCACCGCGTTCCTGACCGGTGTTACCGAGCCGCTGGAATTCCTGTTCATGTTCCTGGCTCCGCTGCTGTACCTCCTGCATGCGATTCTGACCGGTGTAAGCCTGTTTATCGCCACGCTGCTGGGTATCCATGCTGGCTTCTCCTTCTCCGCAGGTGCTATTGACTACGTACTGATGTACAGCCTGCCGGCGGCAAGTAAGAACGTCTGGATGCTGGTAGTGATGGGCCTGGTGTTCTTCGTTATCTACTTCGTGCTGTTCAGCGTGGTTATTCGCATGTTTAACCTGAAAACGCCTGGCCGCGAAAACAAAGACGACACCGTCGTGACTGAAGAAGCGAACAGCAACACCGAAGAAGGTCTGAACCAGCTGGCAACTAACTACATTGCAGCGGTTGGTGGCACTGATAACCTGAAAGCGATTGACGCATGTATTACCCGTCTGCGCCTGACCGTAGGTGATTCTGCCAAGGTGAGCGATGCGATGTGTAAACGTCTGGGCGCTTCCGGTGTTGTGAAACTGAATAAACAGACCATTCAGGTCATCGTGGGTGCAAAAGCTGAATCTATCGGCGACGCAATGAAGAAAGTCGTTGCACGTGGCCCGGTTGCTGCAGCAGCGGCAGAAAGCGCTCCGGCAGCAGCCGCTGCGGTAAAACCGCAGGCTGTGGCTAACGCGGCTACCGTTGAAACGCTGGTTTCACCAATCACTGGTGACATCGTTGCTCTGGAACAGGTTCCTGACGAAGCGTTCGCCAGCAAAGCAGTAGGCGACGGCGTAGCGGTAAAACCAACGGATAAAACCGTTGTTTCACCAGCAGCCGGCACCATCGTGAAAATCTTTAACACTAACCACGCGTTCTGTCTGGAAACTGACAAAGGTGCGGAGATCGTTGTCCACATGGGTATCGATACCGTCGTGCTGGAAGGTAAAGGCTTCAAACGCCTGGTCGAAGAGGGTGCGGAGGTGGTGCAGGTCAGCCAATCCTGGAAATGGATCTGGAGTTCCTCAACGCTAACGCGCGTTCAATGATTAGCCCGGTTGTTTGCAGCAACAGCGATGATTTCGGTGGTTTGGTAATCAAAGCCGAAGGTCATGTAGTTGCCGGTCAAACGCCACTGTATGAGATTAAAGGTAAGTAATCGCTCCTGAGTGAGTTGAAATGTTAATGCCTAAGGCGGGGGAGATCTCTCCGCCGCTTTTTTTTGCAGCAATCTGCCCCAATATTTTCGTTTGCGACGTTTTTTGCGTAACTAAAGGTTGTCAGTCCGTCCGGCTTATAAGATCATATGCCGTTATACGTTGTTTACGCTTTGAGGAATCTACGATGAGTGAGGCTGAAGCCCGCCCGACTAACTTTATTCGTCAGATCATTGACGAAGATCTGGCTACCGGTAAGCACAACACGGTGCATACTCGTTTTCCGCCAGAGCCAAATGGCTATCTGCACATTGGCCATGCGAAATCTATCTGCCTGAACTTCGGCATTGCGCAAGACTATCAGGGCCAGTGCAATCTGCGTTTCGATGACACCAACCCGGTAAAAGAGAACATCGAATACGTTGAGTCCATCAAAAATGACGTCGAGTGGTTAGGTTTTCACTGGTCAGGCAACGTTCGCTACTCCTCTGATTATTTCGATCAGCTGCACGCCTATGCGGTAGAACTTATCAACAAAGGTCTGGCGTACGTCGATGAACTGACGCCGGAACGATCCGCGAATACCGCGGCTCGCTGACCGCACCGGGTAAAAATAGCCCGTTCCGCGATCGCAGCGTAGAAGAGAACCTGGCGCTGTTCGAAAAAATGCGTACCGGTGGCTTCGAAGAAGGTAAAGCCTGTCTGCGTGCCAAAATCGACATGGCATCATCCTTTGTCGTGATGCGCGATCCGGTGCTGTATCATCTGACCTTTGCCGATCACCACCAGACCGGCACCAAGTGGTGCATCTACCCGATGTACGACTTCACCCACTGCATTAGCGATGCGCTGGAAGGGATTACGCATTTATTCACTGTGTACTCTTGAATTCCAGGATAACCGTCGCTTGTATGACTGGGTTCTCGACAACATCACTATTCCGGTTCACCCGCGCCAGTACGAATTCTCGCGCCTGAATCTGGAATACACCGTGATGTCTAAGCGTAAGCTGAACCAACTGGTGACTGAGAAGCACGTTGAAGGTTGGGATGACCCACGTATGCCGACGATTTCCGGTCTGCGTCGTCGTGGTTACACCGCAGCTGCTATTCGTGAATTCTGCAAACGCATCGGCGTAACCAAACAGGACAACACCATTGAGATGGCTTCTCTGGAATCCTGTCATTCGCGAAGATCTGAACGAAAACGCACCACGCGCGATGGCGGTTATCGATCCAGTTAAACTGGTCATCGAAAACTATCCGCAGGGCGAGAGCGAAATGGTCTCTATGCCTAACCATCCGAATAAACCGGAAATGGGTAGCCGTGAAGTGCCGTTCAGCGCAGAGATCTGATCGACCGCGCTGACTTTCGTGAAGAAGCGAACAAACAGTACAAGCGTCTGGTGATAGGTAAAGAAGTTCGCCTGCGTAACGCCTACGTGGTGAAAGCAGAGCGCGTGGAGAAAGATGCCGAAGGCAATATCACCACCATTTTCTGTACCTACGATGCTGATACCCTGAGCAAAGATCCTGCTGATGGCCGTAAAGTGAAGGGCGTGATTCATTGGGTCAGCGCTGCACACGCGTTGCGGATTGAAATCCGTCTGTACGATCGTCTGTTCAGCGTCCGGATGAGGATGCCGCCAGAGACTTCCTGTCGGTGATGAACCCGGAATCACTGGTTATCACTCAGGGCTACGGTGAGCCGTCTCTGCAGGCCGCTGAGGCCGGTAAAGCGTATCAGTTTGAGCGTGAGGGTTACTTCTGTCTCGACAGCCGCTACAGCACCGCAGACAAGCTGGTATTTAACCGCACCGTCGGTTTACGTGATACCTGGGTTGGCTAAACGGTCATTTGCCCTACCAAAACGCCGCCTCTGAGCGGCGTTTTTTATCCCTTAATCGCCTATTAATATTTTCGCGTAGCGAATTAATGCGATCGCGCCACTTCTAATGCGTTTTGCATGGGATGATTGTAAACTATCTTGCGGAAGAAATATAATGTAAACGGTCTCATTAACTTATTTCATTTTCCAGGCCCCATCAAGGGTTGGTGACGGGAAATGTTAATAACGCACCCCGTTACACATTGAAACCAAATATGTGCGCTTTGTCATAATCCTGCACTCTTGTTGCGGAAAAGGATTGATAATTCGCGTCGCGAAAAATAGTCTATCGGTGTAGCGAAACACCTTTTTCCAGAAGTTCATTTTTTTTAAAGTTTTTATTTTTTTGCCTCTGCTTTGCGGCGGCATTTTAAAAGTCAAAGAGGATTTAACTATGCGTACGTTTAGTGGCAAACGTAGTACGCTGGCGCTGGCTATCGCCGGTGTGACAGCACTGTCGGGCTTTACAATGGCACCGGATGCAAAAGCTGAAGGGTTCATTGACGACTCATCATTAACCGGCGGCATCTATTACTGGCAGCGTGAGCGTGACCGTAAAGATGTTACCGATCACGATAAATATAAAACCAACCTTTCTCACTCCACCTGGAACGCCAACCTCGATTTCCAGTCTGGCTATGCCGCCGATATGTTCGGTCTTGATATCGCTGCGTTTACCGCGATTGAAATGAACGAAAGCAGCGAAAGTGGCCACCCGAACGAAATCGCGTTCTTCAAAAAACAAAGGTTATAGCGAAGATTACAGCGGCGATAAGTCTGGCATCAGCCTGTATAAAGCGGCGGCTAAATTCAAACTTGGGCCAACCTGGGCACGCGCCGGTTACATTCAACCAACCGGTCAAACCTTGCTGGCACCACACTGGAGCTTTATGCCTGGTACTTACCAGGGCGCTGAAGCCGGGGCTAACTTCGACTACGGCGACAACGGTGCACTGAGCTTCTCCTACATGTGGACCAATGAGTACAAGGCACCTTGGCATCTGGAAATGGATAACTTCTATCAGAACGATAAGAAAACCAAGGTCGACTACTTGCACTCCATCGGCGCTAAATACGATTTCAAAAATGACCTGGTGCTGGAAGCTGCATTTGGTCAGGCAGAAGGCTATGTTGATCAGTACTTCGCCAAAGGTAGCTACAAATTCGATATCCCTGGCGGCCCTCTGACCACCAGCTATCAGTTCTACGGTACCCGTGACAAAGTGAGCGATCACGGTGTGAACGATATTTACGACGGCACCGCATGGCTGCAAGCGTTAACCTTCGGCTACAAGCTGAAAGAGGTCTTCGACTTCCGCCTGGAAGGGACCTGGGTTAAAGCTGAAGGTCAGCAGGGCTTCTTCCTGCAGCGTATGACGCCAACCTACGCTTCCTCCAACGGTCGTCTGGATATCTGGTGGGATAACCGCTCTGACTTCAACGCCAACGGCGAAAAAGCGGTGTTCTTCGGTTCGATGTATGACCTGAAAAACTGGGATCTCCCGGGCTGGGCAGTGGGCGCGTCTTACGTCTACGCATGGGATGCTAAGCCATCGACCTGGCAGATGAACCCAGATGCTTACTACGACAAAAACAACAAAATCAAAGAGTCTGCTTACAGCCTCGATGTGGCTTACACCGTACAGGATGGCCGCGCGAAAGGGACTCTGTTCAAACTGCACTTCACCCAGTATGACAACCACTCCGATATTCCAAGCTGGGGCGGCGGTTACGGCAACATCTTCCAGGACGAGCGTGACGTGAAATTCATGGTTATCGCACCGTTCACTATTTTCTGATGCATGACGCGGCAGGGGGAAACCTCTGCCGCCGCTAAGAGGTTCATCGCATGAAAAAATTGATTATTGTTGCCTTAATGGCTGTCGGCCTTACCGCTTGTGCGCAGTCACCTGCGCCAAAGGAAGACACCAAACTGAAAGATGCCTATAGCGCCTGTATCAATACGGCGGAAGGTAATCCGGATAAAATCCAGGCCTGCCAGAGCGTATTGAACGTGCTGAAACAAGATAAGAAGCACGAGCAGTTCGCGAACCAGGAAAGCGTACGCGTGCTTGATTATCAGCAGTGTATTCTGGCGAGAAAAACGGGTAACGACCAGGCCGTGGGGCCAGCAAGTGCGATAAGATTTGGCAGGAAATTCGCAGCAACAATACGCCACAAAAATAATGTCGTGTTAAGAACTGAAAACCGCTGCTTGCAGCGGTTTTTTTATGTCGATACCAGACCATAGGCAAAAAAAACCAGCACACAATGGCTGGTTTTTTGCGAGCGGCGGTCGTTATTTTTCGATGCCGTCGTGAGCGTGTTCATCTTCGCGGCAGTCGCCTTCAGCACAGTGACCGTAAAGATACAGGCTATGGTTGGTTAAGCGAATCCCGTACTTGGTCGCGATTTCACGCTGGCGCGCTTCAATCGAATCATCGCTGAACTCGATAACTTTGCCGCAGTCGAGGCAGATCAGGTGATCGTGGTGATGCTGCTGAGTCAGTTCGAATACGGATTTGCCGCCTTCAAAATTATGGCGAGTCACAATGCCAGCGTCATCAAACTGGTTCAGTACGCGGTAAACCGTGGCTAAACCGATCTCTTCACCCATGTCGATCAGGCGTTTGTATAAGTCTTCCGCGCTGACATGGTGGTTATGAGGTTCCTGAAGAACTTCCAGAATCTTTAACCGTGGAAGTGTGACTTTCAGGCCAGCCTTCTTTAATGCGGTATTATTGTCAGTCATGCGGAATCTGTCCTGTTGCTAAACGATTAACTTCCATCAGCGAAAGTGAGAGAAAATGCGCCCGAATTAATGCGTCTCATTATAGAATGGCCCCGTCAAAATGAAAACAGCAAGGCCCGGGTAAGCTAAGCTTTTCAAAAACGAGGCTCAGCCTCACCGACAAACGGCGATGAACCTGCGCTAAATCAGAAGATATTGTACAGGTATGCGATAAAAAGTTAAAAATTTGTAGCTATTATTTTAATTGCTTTTACCTATTAATGAGGTGCAATTTGATTTTAATCGCACCTCATTATTGCGATTAGGCGTTTTTCATTTCGTCCAGGTGCAGTTCTTCAGCCACCTGCTTAACCCACTTCTCGACGCCCTCCGCGGTCAGTTCTGGCTGACGGTCTTCGTCAATCGCCAGACCCACGGAGTGATCGTCATCGGCAAGTCCCTTAGACGCTTCAAAATGGTCACCTGCGGTTAGCCAGTGACCCACGATGGTTGCGCCACGTGGTTCAATAATATCGCGAATGGTGCCCAGGGCATCACAGAAATATTCTGCGTAATCTTCCTGGTCGCCACAGCCGAACAGCGCAACCAGTTTACCGTTGAAATCTACTTCTTCCAGCGTTGGGAAGAAATCATCCCAATCGCACTGTGCTTCACCGTCGTACAGGTTGGGATACCCCACAGCAGGATATCGAACGCAGCCGGATCTTCTTTGCTGCTCTTGGCGATGTCATGCACGTAGCGACATCTTTACCAAGCTGTTTTTGAATCATTTTTGCGATATTTTCGGTGTTTCCGGTATCGCTACCGGAAGATGCCAACGATTGCCATGAGTAAAATAACCTCTTGAAACTTAATGATATGGTGGTGGCTTATTGCCCACAGATAAGGGCAATCATGGCGGACCAGCGCAGTGTGCGGAAACAGCAATCGTGCCGGACTGCACACTCTGCTACATGAAAGCGTGTTTTGGGGGGATTTTTCGACTTTCCCCTGTCCGTGCAGCAGCGCAAGCTGGTTCATCAACATCTCTTCGATGAGTTCGCTGCGGCTCATATCACGGGCAGTCGCCAGCTCGTTGAGCACGTCGACGGCTTCGTTATTCAGCTTCAGTTCGACGCGCTTAAGCCCGCGAACCTTGTCGCGTTTTAGCTGATTGCGCTTATTGATGCGGAGCTGTTCGTCACGCGAAAGCGGATTGGTTTTTGGTCTTCCCGGGCGACGCTCATTTGCGAACAAATCTAGTGTCGTACGGTCCGTTTGTTCTTTTGCCATGATTCTGAGTGACTTCGGGGAAAACCAACCTACCGGGCAGTGCCCGATGCAGACAGCGCGCAATCATACATCAGTGGAACCCGCACGCCAACGACCGCGGCCTTCCACTCGGGCGCTCGGTCTTTAATCACTCTGCGAGGTAACGGCGGATAGCGCGCAGTACAGCGTCTGGTTTTTCCGCTTGAACCCCGTGACCGGCACCGGCAATAACGTGCGCTTTCGCCTGCGGGAACTGGGCTTGTAAAGGCTGGTCTGGATAGGCTCTTCGGTAACGTACGGCGAATTGCCGCCGGGAATAAACAGGGCAGGCTTATCCCACGCCGGGAAGTCTCCCACCAACAATGTGCGGGTATTGTTTCCACAGCACCGGCACGTTGAAGCGCCAGGCGCCGTCAACGAAGGATTTCAACAGGAATCAATCACCCCTTCTTCATCGAGGAACTCGCGCATCACCGTGGCAGCCTGCTGACGCGTGGCCACGCCGGCGTTGGTCACTGCATTGATAGCCGCAAAAATTTCATCGTGACACCAACATGATGATCCACCGGCGCATATCGATCGCCACCAGGTGGTCGATACGCTCGGGCGTGCGGTCAGCGCCATCACCGCTTTTCCGCCCATGGAGTGGCCGATAAGCGCCGCCTTTTCAATATTATGCTCGTCGAGCGTATCGAGGAGATCCTGCGCCATGGCCGGGTAGTTCATCTCTTCAGAACGCGGTGACAGCCCGTGGTTACGCATATCGACCTGGATAATATCGTGGTCGGTTACGAGGTCGCGGGAAAGGATACCGAGGTTGTCCAGGCTGCCAAACAGGCCGTGGACGAGGACGATGGGGGAATTATTGTGCAGGTTTTGTGCAGATTGCGCTCGGACATTCAATTTCATCGCGAAGTTCTTTTTTTCGCGTTGTCGGGTTAGGGTATCATGTTGGACATTCTAACGCTCAGGGAGCAACAAGTAAGGCTCACTCTCGAATTTTGCCGCGTTCCTGGTTTGGCGCTACCCGCTGTTGGGTTTTGACTTCTTATAATCCCAATGAATTGTATTCAGAAAAATTATTGCACCGGATTAAGTCGGAACGATCGAAGTTGATGACGAGCTCTATCGCTATATTGCGGCTCACACTCTGCACATTGGCGAGAGCGCGTCCGACATTTTACGGCGTATGCTGAAATTCACCGCCGCTTCACAGCCTGCTGTTGCCGCAGCGCCGGTCGTCAAAGCAGAACCGGCCCCTGCGCCAGCTGCTGCTCCCGTTGCTGAAGTTAAAACGGTTAAAACGACGAAAGACAAAGTTCGCGCGATGCGTGAACTGCTGTTCTCCGACGAATACGCCGAGCAGAAAAAAGCGGTTAACCGCTTTATGCTGATCCTGACCACGCTCTATTCGCTGGACAACAAAGAAGCCTTGCTGAAGCCACCGAATCGCTCCATGGTCGCACCCGCGTCTATTTCGCCGCCCATGAGCAGACGCTGCTGAAAAACGGTAACCAGACGAAACCTAAACAGGTGCCGGATACGCCATACTGGGTCATTACCAACACCAATACAGGCCGTAAATGCAGCATGGTCGAACATATCATGCAGTCAATGCAGTTCCCGGTGGAACTGATTGAAAAGGTTTGCGGTACCATCTCATACTGACAATCTAACCCTTGCATAAGAAGGACCAGGCAATGGCAATCCATACCCGTGCGGGTCAGCCTGCACAGCAAAGTGATTTGATCAACGTTGCTCAACTGACATCTCAGTACTACGTGCTGCAGCCGGAAGTGGGCAATGCGGAGCATGCGGTGATTCGGGACTTCCGGTCACCGCGGCAGCGCAGGTCGTCACAACTTCAACGAGAAGCATATTTGGCGATCGTCAGGCGATTGCGGAAGACCGCGCGAAGAATGGAATTACGGGTCCCTGCTACGTCGGGAAAGATACTCACGCGCTTTCTGAACCTGCGTTTATTTCGGTTCTTGAAGTGTTGGCAGCGAATGGGGTTGATGTCATTGTGCAGGAAAACAATGGTTTTACGCCGACGCCGGCTATTTCCAATGCCATTCTTGTGCACAACAAAAAGGCGGTCCGCTGGCGGATGGGATCGTCATTACGCCGTCGCATAACCCGCCGGACGATGGCGGTATCAAGTACAACCCGCCGAACGGTGGCCCGGCTGATACCAACGTCACCAAAGTGGTTGAAGATCGCGCCAACGCTCTGCTGGCCGCCGACCTTCACGGCGTGAGGCGCCTTTCCTTCGATGCGGCACTGGCTTCCGGTCACGTTAAAGAGGTGGATCTGGTGCAGCCGTTTATTGAAGGGCTGGCGGATATGGTCGATATGGCGGCTATTCAGAAAGCGGGCCTGACGCTCGGCGTCGATGTGGGCGGGTCCGGTATTGAATACTGGAAACGTATTGCCGGGCACTACAAGCTGGATCCGACCATCGTGAACGATCACGTCGACCAGACTTTCCGCTTTATGCACCTCGATAAAGACGGCGCCATTCGTATGGACTGTCCTTCGAGTGCGCGATGGCAGGGCTGCTGGCGCTGCGTGATAAGTTCAACCTGGCGTTTGCCAACGACCCGGATTACGACCGTCACGGTATCGTAACTCCGGCTGGTTTGATGAACCCGAACCATTATCTGGCAGTGGCTATCAACTACCTGTTCCAGCATCGTCCGCAGTGGGGCAAAGATGTGGCGGTCGGCAAGACGCTGGTTTCTTCTGCGATGATTGACCGCGTGGTCAACGATCTCGGCCGTGAGCTGGTGGAAGTCCCGGTTGGCTTTAAATGGTTTGTAGACGGTCTGTTCGACGGCAGCTTCGGCTTCGGCGGCGAAGAGAGTGCGGGGGCTTGTTTCCTGCGCTTTGACGGTACGCCATGGTCTACCGATAAAGACGGCATCATCATGTGCCTGCTGGCGGCAGAAATTACCGCTGTCACCGGTAAGAACCCGCAGGAGCACTACAATGAGCTCGGCGGCACGCTTTGGTGCGCCGAGCTACAACCGTCTGCAGGCGAGCGCAACCTCCGCGCAGAAAGCGGCGTTATCCAAACTGTCTCCAGAAATGGTCAGCGCCAGCACGCTGGCGGGCGACCCTATCACCGCACGTCTGACGGCAGCACCGGGTAACGGCGCATCGATTGGTGGTCTGAAAGTGATGACCGACAACGGCTGGTTCGCCGCGCGTCCGTCTGGCACCGAAGATGCCTACAAAATCTACTGTGAAAGCTTCCTCGGCGCTGAAATCGGGCCAGAGATTGAAAAAGAAGCGGTAGAGATTGTTAGCGAAGTGCTGAAAAACGCGTAAACACATTTAATAAAAAAAGGGCGGTCGCAAGATCGCCCTTTTTTACGTATGACAAACACAGAATTGCCTGATGCGCTACGCTTATCAGGCCTACGAGGATGGTGCAATATATTGAATTTAAGCGATTTTGTAGGCCGGATAAGGCGTTCACGCCGCATCCGGCAAAAACAACGAACACTTTGTCAACAAACTGAGTAGCTCAAGGAAATCCCAATGAAGACCAACAGGAGTCTGGTCGTCATAGTGTCACTAATTACCGCCACATTACTGCTGACTGCATGCGCCCAACCTGAACAATCATCATTAGCTGGCGACTGGTTACTGACCCCTAAAGATAAAACCAGAGGATTAACGGGTAGCATTGCGGTAAATATTGCACCTTTCCGGTGTAAGACAAATTGCCGTGGTGATAACTTACCTGATAATACCCGCCGCTGGCAGTTGTCAGGCGGGAACGAAAAAGAACTTACTTATCTTCATAATATGTCAGCACAAGAAAAGGTCGGTTTAAATCCCGGTTGGCAATGCTACACCTCATTTTTTATGCGGGTTTGCCAGGGCAAGCCCGGCACTCGACCGATAGTCAATGAGGATTATGTCAGCGAAAGCGGATTTTTTGGCTCGATGATGCATGTCGGGATTATTGAGTTACGACGCTGCCAGTCAGAAAATTGCCAGCAAGAATTGAAAGCGATAAATACACATTAAAATAGTGAGTCCGGGAATGAAACCCGGACCTGAACATGTCTTATTGCGTGAATGTTTCTTTCATTTGATACTGCATTTCCCAGAGTTCAGTAAGCGAAATAACTTTTCTTGTTCTTGCTTCTTCACTTTGTACCCATAAGAAAGGGTAGAACGTGAAGGCTTCCGTTGCCGATAATTTTATTACGTCTTCTCGCCATTGCTGCCATCGTACATTTTCATAGAAGGTATCTAAATCACCGGATAATGCCCACTGAAGAAACTCAGAATATCCAACTTCCAGACTTTCCCAATTCAGCGTATCTGGCGCAAAATAATAAACGCAGCCAGTATCTTCCCCAAGATCGCCACCATTAAGAGCAAAAATTACCCCTGCGACATCGTCAGCGATGGGTAAAGCCCGCACGCCTGCGAATTCAGGGCGTTGTGTCCAACTTACTGGATCTCGTGGCAACCGGGGGTGACCAGATCCTGCTATGCGTAACTAACCATTATCAATCAGCAGACCTCCGGAGCCATAGACAAGCGCACCCATCGGTGATTTTGTTGTCACCTGTAATTGATAAAGTGCGGTTTCGGCTAAATCTTTATTAACCGGTAAGAGTTCGGTATGGTTTGTGGCGTCTTTTAACCAGTTCTGGATTATTGGCCAGGCTGAATCTTCAGTATTTACTAACTGATTCATTTCACGCATCGCTACTTGCTCCTTGTGTGCTACGGTGTCATTTATGATGAGGAATTGTATGGAACATTTTTTAAATATTAAGTTCCTTATATTTGAATAAAAAATGACTTTATCCATACATTGCCACTTTTTTCAAAGCATAAACCGATACCCAATACCGGTTTCAGTAATAAAATGGCGAGGCCGGGCCGGATCCTGTTCCAGTTTTTGTCGCAGATGCCCCATATAATTACGCAAATAGTTGCTGTGTTCGATCGCGTTTAGACCCTACATCTGCCGGATGCGGCATAAATAACGAACTATTTGCCAACAAACAGAAAGGGCGATCATTCAATCGCCCTTTTTTACTTTGTTTTATTAACCGTGTTTGTTTTTCAATTCAAACGTGGTGATACCAGGCCGTACAGCGTCCAGCCGAGGAAGGTCACGATTGAACCATTAAAGCATCACTTCCTGGCCGGAAGAGACAGGGCGTAGAAGCTATACATCGCACCAATGAATGCCACGATGTTGGCTCCATACGGGCTTTGCCTGCTGGCACGGTCGCCATCCGCTGGATAATCACCAGCCGCCATCGACAGGATGTACGGAATGATGTTGGTCACGACCGCCAGGTTAACCAGCACGTTGAACTGATTATTCAGCGATGGGCTGATGGTCATTAATGACAACGCCAGACTGAATGACCACAATCACCAGCATCCCTTTCACCGGCGCATCGGCTTTACTGACCTGAGAGAACACTTTCGGGAAGTAGCCTTCATCCGCAGAGGATTTAAACACCTGCGCAATGGTGAACTGCCAGCCGAGCAGTGAACCGCGGAGCAGGACATCACCATCAGCACCATGATCACTTTCCCGACTTCCGGAGTGAACATCTGCGCGAAGGCAAGACCAAACGGCGCGGTGGGATTCGCCAGATCCATGTTACCGTCAGTACCGGCAATGACGTTGGTGGAGATGATGTAAATCGCCCGCCGCCCCCAGGTCCCGCCCAGTACGGCGATTGGCACGTTACGTTCTGGGTTCTCAACCACTTCGGCGTTAGCGCCGACGGACTCCAGACCAAGGAAGGCCCACAGCGTCATGGCAATGGATGAACCTACCGCAGTGAAGAACGGCACGTGATGTCCAGTCCAGGACTCTGCGTACATGGTTGGGCTGGACCCCAGAACCAGCCGATAACGCACAGGCCCGCCACTGGAATGATTACCCCCCATACAGTAATGCTGCTGATCTGACCGGTAATACGCGCACCGCCGAAGTTGCGCAACGGTACAGATCGCGGCACCGCAGATGGTGGCGATCCCGATTTGCACCGGGCTGAGTAGGGGCACCGAAAAGCTCGGTGCCGTAACCGACGGCAGAAATGGCGATGGCCACGTTGGCAATCAGCAACGAAACACCGTCGGTATAGTTGGCCATAAAGTTGCCCGACTTACCAAAGGCATACTCGGCATAACCGCCCATACCACCGGATTTCTTACTGAACATCCCGCAACTGGCGAAGGCCCGGCTAACGCCATCGAACCGACGGCGGTCACGAGCCAGGAGATAATCGAAATGGTGCCGACTTCAGCCAGTTTGGTGGGCAGCATGATGATACCGGAGCCCATCATGTTCACCATCGTCAGGATGGTGAGCTGAACAACACCCATTTTATTGTTGGCTTTGCTCATAATTTCTCCCCTTTCGGCAGCGCGGGTTGCGGCGGCTTGAACTGAATCACGTAACACCACACCTGTTGCGCCCATCATGCTCCTGGATATAAACCCCCTGCAGCTCAGGCGCAAAGCCCGGTAGCAGGTTGATGCCTCTTCTTCCAGCGCGGTGAAGTAGCGCGTACCGGATCACGCCAGTACCGCCAGGGACTACGCACAGCACTCCTGGAGGATAAGGCAGAGCGCCTTCGGCGGCGATTCGACCTTCCGCCTGTGACAGCCGACCAGCTCAACTTCGCCACGCAGATAGGCGTAGTTGGCATCCTGTGGGTTCATGCTGACAGGTGGGAAGTGTGTTTGCGGAACACTCTTTTTGCAGTTGTTTCACGTTATGACGGGCATACAGGTTATGCATCTCCTGGCACAGCTGGCGCAGGGTGTAATCGGGGTCGCGATCTTTGTACTGACCGTGAGTGATGGCAGAACCTCTTTCAGCGGCGCATCCGCTTCCAGCAGCGTTTCGAAACGGACCAGCAGGGCAACCAGTTGCTGCAGTTTGGCCGTGTCTTCGGCCGGTGTTAGCAGGAATAGAATGGAGTTCAGGTCGCATTTTTCCGGGGCCACGCCATGCTCACGCAGGAAGTTCGCCAGAATGGTCGCGGGTACACCGAGGGTGTCGTGTCGCCGTTAGCGTCGATGCCTGGGGTGGTCAGCAGCAGTTTGCATGGGTCGACAAAGTACTGATGCTCGGCATAGCCTTCAAAACCGTGCCAGCGTTCGCCAGGTACAAAGTGGAAGAAGCGCAGGTCGTTGGCGATCTGTTTGGTTTCAAACGACTGCCCAGGTTTGCCGTCAATCTGCTCAGGAACAAATGGGCGAATATGGTGGCAGTTATCGAGAATCAGCTTACGCGCTCGATACCGTGTGGACGCAGTCCATCCACATGTTGCGACCCGCTTGCCCCTTCGTGCATTTTGGCGTTGATATCCAGTGCCGCAAACAGCGGATAGAACGGGCTGGTGGAGGCATGCATCATAAAGGCGTTGTTAAGACGCTTATGCGGAACGTAACGCTGTTCGCCTTTAATATGGCTGTCTTTTTTATGAATCTGCGAAGTCTGTGAGAAACCGGCCTGCTGTTTATGCACTGACTGAGTGACGAGGATACCAGGGTCATTTTCGTTCAGTTCAAGCAGCAGCGGCGAGCAATCGGCCATCATCGGAATAAACTGTTCGTATCCCCACCAGGCGGAGTCAAACAGGATGTAGTCGCACAGATGACCAATTTTATCGACGACCTGACGGCATAAATGGTGCCGTCATCAGTTCCTGCTGAATAACGGCCAGACGGAATGGACGTTTTTCATTGCGCGCGCGGTTGGTGCGACTTCAGCGACCAGTTCGCGCAGATAGCTCTCTTCGAAACAGTGAGCGTCGATACCGCCCATAAAGCCGTACGGGTTACGTGCGGTTCCAGATACACCGGCGTTGCCCCTGCTTGCAACAGCGCGCCGTGGTGGTTGGATTTGTGGTTATTACGGTCAAACAGCACCAGATCCCCAGGGTAAGCAGCGCGTTAAGCACCACTTTATTAAAGAAGAGGTTCGTTTAAGAACGAAATAGGTTTTATCGGCGTTAAACACTTTGGCGGCGTGCTGCTGGCAATGCACGGTGCGCCTTCGTGGATTAACAGGTCGCCCATCGCGACGTCGGCGTTACAAGTCGGAGCGGAATAACGTTTCGCCAAAATATTCAACGAACTGGTTGGCCGCAGGATGGCGGCGGAAATTTCGCCGCCCTGATGCCCTGGGCAATCAAACGCGTGCTCCTTGCGCGACGTGATCGACCAGTGCGCTGAAGAATGGTGGACGCAGTTGTACTTCGTACTTGTTGCGCTGCGGCTTCTGGCTGACGGCCATAGAAGTCGTTACGCGTTTGGTCGTGTTCAAACACCCCTTGAATACGTGAGAGATAATCTGTGGGTAGATATATTGATTTTTAATAGCAATAAAAACTGGCAGGTTATAACCCGTAGCATCTATTTCATCGAGTTTACCGCACTCAATGTCTTGGATCGATAATACGGCAGCGGCAACATCAATGAAATTCGAGTCGCAGGTATTGGTAATATTACGCTGGGTGGTCAAACAATCCGGGCAAGTACGGCTGACGGCAATTTTTAATTCAGACATTTTTCGACTCTTTATTTTTGGTAATAGCAGTCCCTCAATTTCTCGAATGAGAAATTGATTAGTCGAAAAAGCAATTTTACGATCTCGCTGATGATAAAATCAGGGCGTAAGTTTTTTCAGGATGTCACAAACCCCAACCGGTCCGGTGGCCGGAGAGTTCAGGGGTTTGTTGTGGCGAGCGCATGCAGCAGGCAAAAGCCTGTATATACACACCATCCTTCAAGTCGTTTCTGCGTCGGCTACGTTCGTTAACCAAGGTCACTTACTGAAGTAAGCTCCTGGGGATTCACTCACTTGCCGCTTTGATGCAACTTGAATGATTTTGCGTATCGCAAGGATGAACTGTACGCTTGGCGCCCGGAGTCGGCAGACTATCGGGCGTTAAAGTGAAAGTCGAAACTATTACGGTGGGCAAACATCATAATATGAGTTGTCCGCCTTATGTGGGGCATCATTCGGTTATTATTTTCCATTTCGTATACCTGTCCGGAGGGAAATATCTTAAAGCGGAGTCATTTTATATCCAGTTCAGGCTTGAACTGTGATGGTGATCAACTACGAGAGATCATTTATAAAATAATCAATTGTTGAGGGGTTCAGTCTGGTCTGAAATGCTGAATTGTGTAATTTATGTAAATAGAGTGTTTTGAATTTGATTTAAATAAACAGTGGGGATTAGGTGTTTATATAAAAGGTCCCATTATCAGAGTTGCTATAATAATAGGATTAAGATTTTACTTTATTATGAATAAATATTCATAACATAAAACGGTAGCCAATCCCCGTTTCGGTTAATAAATGCTGTGGGCGGGCGGGATCTGTTCCAGCTTTTGTGGCGGATGTCCCATATAAATGGGCATTATGCCATGTCCCCGCATTCGGCCCCCACACCTGGTTTAGCAGCTGACGTTGGGTGAGTACTTTGCCCACGTTATTGAGCAGTACCGCCAGCAGGCGGAACTAGACGGGGTGAGATGAACTTCCTCGCTCCCGCACAATACCGGGCGGCGGGATCAACGGTAATGTTGGAGAAGGCGACGACAGGATTTGGGCTGAGCGCCCGCATGACGGCGCAGCGCCACGCGCAGGCGGGCTGCAGTTCGCCAATACCGAACGGTTTGCTGGGTAGTCATCCGCACCGGCATCCAGCGCGGCGATTTTCTCGCTTTCCTCACTGCGGGCCAACAGCACAATAATCGGCACCGGGCTCCACTGGCGAATATCGCGAATAAAATGGAGGCCGTCCCATCGGGCGATCCGAGGTCGAGAATAATCAGATCCGGTTTGCGCGTTGCGGCCTCCAGCAGGCCACGCTGAAGGGTAGCTGCGTCATACACGCGCAGCGCGTCGGCTTCCAGCGCGGTGCGCAGAAAACGGCGGATGGCATCTTCATCTTCAACAATCAGAACGCTGGTCACAGATCTTCCGGAGCCTGTTCCAGTTCAGGGGCGGTTTCTCTCGTGGAAGTGTAACACGAAAACAGGCGCCGCCTTCCGGCCGGTTGCTGGCGGAAAGGGTACCCCCGTGAATATCAACAATCGCCTGACAGATGGCCAGCCCCGGCCCTACGCCGGGGATCGCGGACTCTTTATGACCACGGGGGGACTTGGCGAAGATCTGCTGTTCTTGTCCACTCGGATCCCGGCCGCTGTCCCAAACATCCAGTTGCAGACTGTCGTGGGTGGTGGTCGCCGTGATGCCAATCTCCGCCTCCGCTTCCCGCATATTTCACCGCATTCTCCAGCAGTTAATCAGCACCCGTTCGAACAGCGGGCCGTCCAGGAACACCAGCATCAGCGGGTCGGGTAGGGGGGGATTCGATCTGCCTGCCGTTCAATCCCGGCTCCAGCATTCGCGGCACGCTGCCGACCACTTCTTCCAGCGTCAGCCACTCTTTATTAGGTTAAACCCACCGGACTGAATTCGCGCCATATCCAGCAGGTTATTGACCAGGCGGGTGGTTTTAAGCACGTGCTGGCGAATCTCGTTGGCCTGGGGGGCATACGGAGAACCGCCGCTGGCGGGAACGGGGGGCGGATTTCCGCTTGGCCAAACAGCACGGTGAGCGGCGTGCGCAGGTCATGGAAAGCGCCGCCGCAGTGAGTTACGCAGGCTTTCGCGCTCGCTGGAGCCGCGACTGTTCTTCGCTGGCGGTCAGTGCCAGCCGGTCCAGCGCGCTGGCAACCAGCAGGGTAAGCGTCTCCAGCAGCCGCTGCTGTTCCGGGATCATCAACTGACGCAGATTCGGCGGCTCGACCACGATAAGTCCGTGAGTGCTGTCGGCGCTGCGCAGCGGCAGATAAGATAGGGCACGCCGGGTTGGGTATCGGTACCGGCTCCGGCGGGGAGTCCTTTATCAAAACTCCAGTGGGCGATCGCGTCATCCCACGGCGTCATCCCTTCTTGCTGGGTCAGCGGCGTCAGTTGCCGTGTTCATCCGGCATCAGCACCTGGCTGCGGCGTGGAAAGTGGAGGGGGATTACTGCTCGCAGGTGTGGGCGGTATCGAGGGCGTTACGGCCCACCGCCAGAGTTTTCGACGTCCCATACGGATGGCGGGTGCGCTGCTCGCGATAGCGCGCAACCCGCGCCTGGTAGCGCACCCCGGCGGTCAGTTTACCGATCACTAGCCCGACGGTCAGCATCACCCAAACGTTAGCAGATACTGGACGTCAGAAACCGCCAGCGTCCCGCGCGGGGCGACAAATACCAGGTCGAAGCTAACCACGTTAATTACCGTCGCCAGCACCGACGGCCAGCGGCCGTAAAACAGCGCAACGATCACCACGCCCAGCAGATAAAGCATTACCAGGTTTGCCGCTTCGAAGGCCACCAGCCACTGTGCGGCGATAAAGGTAATGACGGCGCACGACCAGTGCCACCAGACAGCCGCGAATTTGCACGCGCCATTTGTCGATAAAGGGCCGCCGGTCATGGCGTGTTGTCCGGTAGCGGGCGGGTGATTCATCAATGCCTACCACCAGCAGATCCAGCTCAGGGGCGGGCGGGAAATTCGGTCGCCAAAACGTTCGCCGCGCCACCGTGACGCTTTTTTTTCTGGCGGCCAATAACGATCTTGCCGAGATTATGCTCGCGGGCGTAACGGATGACCGCCGCCTCTTCCGATGGCTCAGGAGGGTTGCCGTTCCGCTCCCCCCTCCTGCGCCAGCCGTAGGGCGTTGAGAATGGCCCGTCGCTGCGGTTCAGGCAGACGGTGCAGGGTAGGGGTTTCGACGTACACAGCGTGCCAGGGTTACCCAGCCGCGAAGCCAGACGGGCGGCTTTCGCGCCAGTTTTTCGCTGCCGGTGGGTGGCCAATGCACATAAAAAATCGCGTCGTGGGTATGCCAGACTTTTTCCTGGCCCTGGGTGTTCGCGCCAGGCGCGCATTTGATCGTCCACACGCTCGGCAGTCCGGCGCAGCGCCAGTTCACGCAGGGTAATCAGGTTTCCTTGCGGAAGAAGTTTTCGATCGCGCGCTCGGCCTGACCGGCGAGATACACCTTGCCTTCGTTCAGGCGCTCGCGCGGATCGTCCGGGGAGGTCAACTAATACCACTTCATCGGCGGCATCGAAAAAGATCGGTACGGTCTCGCGCACCTGAATGCCGGTGACGCCCCTGACCACATCGTTCAGGCTTTCCAGATGCTGAACGTTGACGGTGGTAAAACGTCGATCCCGGCTTCCAGCAGTTCGTCGATATCCTGCCAGCGCTTGGGATGGCGAGAGCCGGGGGCATTGCTGTACGCCAGCTCATCCATTAACACCAAATCCGGGCGGCGGGCGAGGGCGGCATCGAGATCGAACTCCTGCCACGTAGCGCCCGCGGTAGGCGTGACGCTTGGGGGGCGGAGGTGCTCAGCCCGTTTGAGCATCGCCGCTGTCTCCTTACGTCCGTGGGTTTCTACTCCCCCCGCCACCTCTCCAGACCCTGCGAACGAAGCCGCTGCGCTTCCGCCAGCGTGGCCCAGGTTTTGCCCACGCCGGCGCAGGCGGCGAAGAAATTTTCAGTTTTTCCCGGTGCGCTTCGGCGGTATGTTCCAGCAGGCGATCCGGGTTTGGACGCAGCGGTTCGTCGGTCATCATCGATTCTCCTTGTGGGCATCCAGCGCCATATTCAGCTGATTAATATTTACCACAGGTTCGCCGAGAAAGCCGAGCAGCGGCGTTGGTGGCGGTACTTGCGACCGCGGCCTCGACCTGTCAACGGTGGAAACATTACGGCTTTAGCGATGCGCGGTACCTGCCATAACGCGGCGGCGGGCGTCAGGTTAGGATCTAACCCGCTGGCGGAACCGTTACCAGCTCAACCGGTACCGTGCGGCTCGCGTCGGGGTTAGCTGCGCGTGCAGCGCGGCGATGCGGTCGCTGAACTGTTTATCCAGCGCCGGGTTGCTGGCTGCGAGGTTGCTACCGCCGGAAGCCATCGGGTTATCCGGCATGTCAGCGGTCGCCGAAGGACGGCCCTGGAAGTAGCTGGTATCGCTATAGTTCTGGCCGATCAGTCGCGATCCGCGCAGCTCGTGGTTCTCGAAAATCAGCGAACCGTTGGCCTGCGGGAACAACCGTTTCCCAGGCGGTAGTCACCAGCGGATACAGGCCACCGGTAATCAGCGTCAGAAACAGAAAAATCGCAATGGCAGGACGTAATGCAGACATGGTTATTTCCTCACACCGACCCCAACAGGGTTAACAGCACATCAATGATTTTAATGCCAATAAACGGCACCACCAGGCCACCTGCGCCATAAATCCACAGGTTGCGGCGCAGCATTGCCGAAGCCGACAGCGGGCGATGACCACGCCTTTGAGCGCCAGCGGCAGCAGGAAGACGATAATCAGCGCATTGAAGATAACGGCGCTGAGAATGGCCGAGTTCGGCGAGTGCAGGTGCATAATATTCAGCACGCCCAGCTGCGGCCAACTCGCGGCGAAGCCACCGGAATAATGGCGAAATATTTCGCCACGTCGTTGGCGATACTGAAGGTGGTCAACAGCCACGGGTCATCAGCATCTCTTTACCGATATGCACCACTTCAATCAGCTTGGTCGGGTTGGAGTTGATCGACCATGTTGCCAGCTTCTTTCGCCGCCTGAGTACCGGAGTTCATCGCTACCGCCACATCGGCCTGCGCCAGCGCGGGGCGTCGTTGGTGCCGTCGCCGGTCATCGCCACCATTCGGCCTTCCGACTGGTACTGACGGATCAGCGCCAGCTTGGCTCCGGCGTGGCTTCGGCAAGGAATCATCCACGCCCGCTTCGGCGGCGATCGCAGCGGCCGGCAGGCGGTTATCGCCGGTGATCGTACCGTCTTAATGCCATCTTGCGCAGCTGGGCAAAGCGTTCTTTAATGCCGCCTTTGACGATATCTTTGAGGGCAATGACGCCCACGCGCGGGCGCCTTCGGCGACCACCAGCGGCGTCGCGCTTAAGGCTTGCCACGCTCTTCCACTTTTTGCTCCACATCAGCGGGAAGCGGGCCACCGTTACTTTCAATATGGCGACGGATAGCATCCACCAAGCCTTTGCGGATCATGCGGTTGTCGATGTTAATCCCGCTGACTCGACTTTGGGCGGTAAACAGTACAAAGGTCGCGTGCAGCGCCTGCACGTCGCGTTCGCGCAGGTTAAAGCGCTGTTTGGCCAGCACGACAATACTGCGGCCTTCCGGGGTTTCATCCGCCAGCGAAGAGAGCTGGCATCGGCCAGCGTTTTTTCATCCCACGCCCTGGGCGGGCAGGAACTGCGAAGCCTGGCGGTTGCCAGGGTGATGGTGCCGGTTTTGTCGAGCAGCAGAACGTCAACATCGCCCGCCGCCTCCACCGCGCGCCCGCTGGTGGCGATAACGTTCACGCCTGGCGTACGGCTCATCCCGGCAACACCAATGGCTGATAACAGCCCGCCGATGGTGGTGGGGATCAGGCACACCAGCAGCGCGACCAGCACGGTGACGCTAATCGGCGTACCGCTCCAGGCGGAGAACAGCAACGTGGCGGTGGCCAGCAGGAACACGATCGTTAAGGCCACCAGCCAGATGGTCAGGGCGATTTCGTTCGGTGTTTGCGACGCTGGGCACCCTCGACCATGGCTATCATCCAGTGGAGAAGGTTTGGCCCGGGTTAACGCTACAGCGTACAGACCAGCCAGTCGGCAGAATGCGCGTCCCGCCGGTGACTGAAGCGAAGTCGCCGCCGGACTCGCGGATAACCGGCGCAGATTCGCCGGTAATTGCGCTCTCATCAACCGAGGCACCGCCTTCAATCACTTCACCGTCGCAGGGAATAATGTCACCGGCTTCCACCAGCACCGCGTCCGCCTTTACGCAGTTCATCTGCCGGAACGTGATGCGTCTGCGCCGTAGTGCGCTTCACGCAGCTTGCGGGCAAACGCGGTTTTCTTCACCCCGCGCAGGCTGTTGGCCTGCGCCTTTGCGGCCTTCGGCCATCGCTTCGGCAAAGTTGGCGAACAACACGGTAAACCACAGCCACGGGCAATTGCCCCGCTAAACCAGACGTTTGCGGGCACGGATGCCTATTGCCATGGCGATGACCCAACCACTGGTCAGCACGCTCCCCAGCCAGACGATAAACATCACCGGGTTACGCCACTGGGATAGTGGGGTTGAGTTTCTTCACGGCGTCGATCAGCGCCTGGCGAACCAAAGAGGCGGCTCGAACAGGGCCAGTTGTCTGCGACTCATAACCAATTGCTCCGCATCACTCAATACAACGGGAGAAGATCTTCCACCACCGGGCCGATCGCCAGGCGGGATGAAGGTTGAGGGCGCCAACCAGCAGCACGGTGCCAATCAGCAGGCCGATAAACAGCACCATCGTGCGTTGCCAGCGTGCCAGGGGTAGCGGGCTTCCAGTTTCGTCACCAGCGAACCGGCAATCGCCAGTACCGGGACGATGACCCCAAAGCGGCCAACAAACATGCACACCGCCAGCAGACAGTTCCAGAACGGCGTGTTGGCGCTCAGCCCGGCAAAGGCGCTGCCGTTATTGTTTGCCGCCGATGACACGGCATAGAGCACTTCGCTAAAGCCGTGCGAACCTGCGGTTGGCCATCGCGCTGCGTCCGGCGTCGGTCATCATTGCCAGCGCCGTGCCGAGCAGCACCAAGGTTGGTGTCACCAGAATGGCCAGCGCGGTCATCTTCATCTCCGGGACATCGATTTTCTTTACCGAGGTATTCCAGGGTCAGGTAGGATCATCAGCCCGGCGATAAACACCGCCAGCAGGACAAACAGCAGCATGCCGTACAGGCCCATCCACACCGCCCGAACACCACCTGGCCAGATCTGCATCAGCCACATTGGGATCATGCCGCCCAGTGCGGTGAACAGTCTCATGCATAGCGTTGACCGCCCGCAGGAGGCTGCCGTCGTGACTACCGCGTACAGGCTGCTGGCGAGAATGCCGACGACTCTCTTTACCTTCCATATTGATACTGCTATCAGCACCCAGCTGGAGCAGGTGCGGGCTGCCTTGGGTCTCTGCCCACATCACTACCGCCACGCGGACGAGATCGAAGATCGGCGTCATGGCCCACAGAATGGCGCGGCCCTCGCGGTTATCACCGACCGCCTCACCAAAGGCAAAGCACAGCGCGGCGGGGATCAGGAAATCGCCAGCATTTGCACGAAGCTGGTCAGTGCGGTTGGGTTTTCAAATGGGTGTGAGGAGTTAGCGTTAAAGAAGCCGCCGCCGTTGGTCCCCACGTCTTGATCGCTTCCTGCGAGGCGACCGGCCCCATCGGCAGCACCTGATGGACCCCTTCAAGCGAGGTGAACGGCTGGTCAGGCAAGACGCTTTGCAGCGCGCCCTGCTGAATAAAGAACAGCGCCAGCAGCAGCGAAATCGGCAGCAGCAGCCACGGCGTAATACGGGTGAGGTCGACCCAGGCGTTGCCCAGCGTCGTGACGCTATGACGGGCAAAGGCGCACACCAGCGCAAACAGTACGGCGATACCGGTGGCGGCGGGAAGGAAGTTCTGCACCGTTAAGCCCGCCATCTGGCTGAAATAGCTCAACGTGGTTTCACCGCTATAAGATTGCCAGTTGGTATTGGTGACAAAGCTGACGGCGGTATTCAGCGCCAGATCCCACGACAGCCCTGGCAACTGCTGTGGATTAAGCGGCAGATAGTGCTGACCGAGCAACATAAAAAACAGCACCGCCAGCCCCAGCATGTTCAGGCCGAGAATGGCACAAAGATATTGCTTCCAGTTCATCTCACGGTCAGAGACGCCAAGTGCGCGAAAAAGTACGCGCTCAACGCCCGTTGTACCGGGAAGAGGAATGTCATTAATCAGCCGCGCCAGCCCGCTGCCTAAAGGACGCGCCAGCACCATTAACACCAGTAAAAACGTGGCGATCAGTAAGAACCCTTGCGCAGCCATCAGAACGCCTCCGCATTGATCAGGGCATAAACCAGATAACCCAGTAATAAAAACACCAGCAATACGCCGGTTATCACGCCTGCACTCACAGTGCACCTCCAGTGGCCTAAAAGTGATACCGGAAGGGTAGAATTCTGGCTGCAAAGATTTCGCAAAAATCTGCGGGCGGGGTGTAAAAAAAGTATAAAAATGGCAAAAGCCATGATTTAACTAATGTTTAGTATTAATTTAACTTTTGTGTAACTTAATTACAGGATGAATGTAAATAAACCATCAATAAGCAAAAATAAGTGGTCGGATGAGTAGTAAAATTACACAAAAGGCGGTACTATTTTCATCAGATAAACAAATTCATTTTTCCGGTGCCATTCACCGGGTAGATACAAAAGGGGGAGAAAAGTATGGAACTCTACAGAGAATATCCTGCATGGCTTATCTTTTTACGCCGTACTTATGCGGTTGCAGCGGGCGTTCTGGCGCTGCCTTTCATGCTTTTCTGGAAAGACCGCGCCCGCTTTTACAGCTACCTGCATCGCGTCTGGTCGAAAACCAGCGATAAACCGGTGTGGATGGATCAGGCCGAAAAGGCAACTGGTGATTTTTATTGATTGCTGAGTTTTGAATACATTGAAAACCGCCAGCGGAAACGCTGGCGGTTTTTTGTATCAGGAAGATGTTCAGAGGAATATTTAGACATCGTTATACCAATCGAAACATATATTCATGAAATATATATAAATATTTTCCTAATTGTTCTTATCTGACAGATATCTCACTTAAGGCTTTCTTATAAATCTGTAGGGTTTCGCCTGTCAGCAGACAAATAACCCGATAAAACAAGGATGAGCAGATGAGCGGAAAACCGGCGGCGCGTCAGGGCGACATGACGCAGTATGGCGGTAGCATTGTCCAGGGTTCAGCCGGGGTACGCATCGGTGCCCCCACCGGCGTGGCCTGTTCGGTGTGCCCCGGCGGGGTGACGTCCGGCCATCCGGTCAATCCGCTGCTCGGTGCAAAGGTCCTTCCCGGTGAAACCGACATCGCCCTGCCCGGCCCGCTGCCGTTCATTCTCTCCCGCACCTACAGCAGTTACCGGACAAAAACGCCCGCGCCGGTGGGGAGCCTCGGCCCCGGCTGGAAAATGCCTGCGGATATCCGCTTACAGCTGCGCGATAACACACTGATACTCAGTGATAACGGCGGCAGAAGCCTGTATTTTGAGCACCTGTTTCCCGGTGAGGACGGTTACAGCCGCAGCGAGTCACTGTGGCTGGTGCGCGGCGGCGTGGCGAAACTGGATGAAGGTCACCGGCTGGCCGCACTCTGGCAGGCGCTGCCGGAAGAACTCCGCTTAAGTCCGCATCGTTATCTGGCGACAAACAGTCCGCAGGGGCCGTGGTGGCTGCTCGGCTGGTGTGAGCGGGTGCCGGAAGCGGATGAGGTGCTGCCTGCGCCGCTGCCGCCGTACCGGGTACTGACCGGGCTGGTGGACCGCTTCGGGCGCACACAGACGTTCCACCGCGAAGCCGCCGGTGAATTCAGCGGCGAAATCACCGGCGTGACGGATGGTGCCGGGCGTCACTTCCGGCTGGTACTGACCACGCAGGCGCAGCGGGCAGAAGAAGCCCGGCAGCAGGCCATTTCCGGCGGGACGGAACCGTCCGCTTTTCCTGATACCCTGCCGGGTTACACCGAATATGGCCGGGACAACGGCATCCGTCTGTCTGCCGTGTGGCTGACGCACGACCCGGAATACCCGGAGAATTTACCTGCCGCGCCGCTGGTGCGCTATGGCTGGACGCCCCGCGGCGAACTGGCGGCGGTGTATGACCGCAGCAATACACAGGTGCGCAGCTTTACTTACGATGATAAATACCGGGGCCGGATGGTGGCGCACCGTCACACGGGCCGACCGGAAATCTGTTACCGTTACGACAGCGACGGGCGGGTGACAGAACAGCTAAACCCGGCAGGCTTAAGTTACACGTATCAGTATGAGAAGGACCGCATCACCATCACCGACAGCCTGAACCGCCGTGAAGTCCTGCACACGCAGGGTGAAGGCGGGCTGAAGCGGGTGGTGAAAAAGGAACACGCGGACGGCAGCGTCACGCAGAGTCAGTTTGACGCGGTGGGCAGGCTCAGGGCACAGACGGATGCCGCAGGCAGGACAACAGAATACAGTCCGGATGTGGTGACGGGCCTCATCACGCGCATCACCACGCCGGATGGCAGGGCATCGGCGTTTTACTATAACCACCACAGCCAGTTAACGTCAGCCACCGGGCCTGACGGGCTGGAAATACGCCGGGAATATGATGAATGGGGCCGTCTGATTCAGGAAACTGCCCCTGACGGCGATATCACCCGCTACCGTTATGATAATCCACACAGTGACTTACCCTGCGCAACGGAAGATGCCACCGGCAGCCGGAAAACCATGACGTGGAGCCGTTACGGTCAGTTGCTGAGCTTCACTGACTGTTCCGGTTATGTAACCCGCTATGACCATGACCGTTTTGGTCAGGTGACGGCGGTGCACCGCGAGGAAGGGCTGAGTCAGTACCGCGCATACGACAGCCGTGGACAGTTAATTGCCGTGAAAGACACGCAGGGCCATGAAACGCGGTATGAATACAACGCCGCCGGTGACCTGACCACCGTCATTGCCCCGGACGGCAGCAGAAACGGGACACAGTACGATGCGTGGGGAAAAGCCATCTGTACCACGCAGGGCGGTCTGACGCGCAGTATGGAATACGATGCTGCCGGACGGGTCATCCGCCTGACCAGTGAAAACGGCAGCCACACCACCTTCCGTTACGATGTACTCGACCGGCTGATACAGGAAACCGGCTTTGACGGCCGCACACAGCGTTATCACCACGACCTGACCGGCAAACTTATCCGCAGCGAGGATGAGGGGCTGGTCACCCACTGGCACTATGACGAAGCAGACCGCCTCACGCACCGCACCGTGAATGGCGAAACCGCAGAGCGGTGGCAGTATGACGAACGCGGCTGGCTGACAGACATCAGCCATATCAGCGAAGGGCACCGGGTGACGGTGCACTATGGTTATGACAGTAAAGGCCGCCTCGCCAGTGAACACCTGACGGTGCATCATCCGCAGACGAATGAACTGCTCTGGCAGCATGAGACCAGACATGCGTACAACGCACAGGGACTGGCGAACCGCTGTATACCGGACAGCCTGCCCGCCGTGGAATGGCTGACCTACGGCAGCGGCTGGCTGTCAGGCATGAAACTCGGCGACACACCGCTGGTGGAGTACACCCGCGACCGCCTGCACCGGGAAACGCTGCGCAGCTTCGGCCGTTATGAACTCACCACCGCTTATACCCCTGCCGGGCAGTTACAGAGCCAGCACCTGAACAGCCTGCTGTCTGACCGCGATTACACCTGGAACGACAACGGCGAACTCATCCGCATCAGCAGCCCGCGCCAGACCCGGAGTTACAGCTACAGCACCACCGGCAGGCTGACCGGCGTTCACACCACCGCAGCGAATCTGGATATCCGCATCCCGTATACCACAGACCCGGCAGGTAACCGCCTGCCCGACCCGGAGCTGCACCCGGACAGCGCCCTCAGCATGTGGCCGGATAACCGTATCGCCCGTGACGCGCACTATCTTTACCGGTATGACCGTCACGGCAGGCTGACAGAGAAAACCGACCTCATCCCGGAAGGGGTTATCCGCACGGATGATGAGCGCACCCACCGGTACCATTACGACAGTCAGCACCGGCTGGTGCACTACACGCGGACACAATATGCAGAGCCGCTGGTCGAAAGTCGCTATCTTTACGACCCGCTGGGCCGCAGGGTGGCAAAACGGGTATGGCGGCGTGAACGGGACCTGACGGGCTGGATGTCGCTGTCACGGAAACCGCAAGTGACCTGGTACGGCTGGGACGGCGACCGCCTGACCACGATACAGAACGACAGAACCCGCATCCAGACGATTTATCAGCCGGGGAGCTTCACGCCACTCATCAGGGTTGAAACCGCCACCGGTGAGCTGGCGAAAACGCAGCGCCGCAGCCTGGCGGATACCCTTCAGCAGTCCGGTGGCGAAGACGGTGGCAGTGTGGTGTTCCCGCCGGTGCTGGTGCAGATGCTCGACCGGCTGGAAAGTGAAATCCTGGCTGACCGGGTGAGTGAGGAAAGCCGCCGCTGGCTGGCATCGTGCGGCCTGACGGTGGCGCAGATGCAAAGCCAGATGGACCCGGTATACACGCCGGCGCGAAAAATTCACCTGTACCACTGCGACCATCGCGGCCTGCCGCTGGCCCTTATCAGCACGGAAGGGACAACAGCGTGGTACGCAGAATACGATGAATGGGGTAACCTGCTGAATGAAGAGAACCCGCATCAGCTGCAGCAGCTTATCCGCCTGCCGGGGCAGCAGTATGATGAGGAGTCCGGCCTGTATTACAACCGCCACCGCTATTATGACCCGCTGCAGGGGCGATATATCACTCAGGATCCGATTGGGCTGAAAGGGGGATGGAATTTTTATCAGTATCCGTTGAATCCGATCTCAAATATAGATCCATTAGGATTAGAAACACTAAAATGCATTAAGCCACTGCATTCAATGGGCGGAACTGGTGAAAGAAGCGGTCCAGATATATGGGGGAATCCGTTCTATCATCAATATCTTTGTGTCCCAGATGGTAAAGGGGACTATACTTGTGGTGGCCAAGACCAACGGGGAGAATCAAAAGGAGATGGTCTATGGGGGCCAGGTAAAGCAAGTAATGATACAAAAGAAGCTGCTGGCCGTTGTGACCTCGTTGAAACCGATAATAGTTGTGTGGAGAACTGTTTAAAAGGGAAGTTTAAAGAGGTAAGGCCGCGTTATTCTGTATTGCCTGATATATTCACACCTATAAATTTAGGGCTATTTAAAAACTGCCAAGACTGGTCTAATGATTCTTTAGAAACATGTAAGATGAAGTGCTCCGGAAATAACATTGGACGTTTTATTAGATTTGTATTCACCGGAGTGATGTAATGAAATATATTATTTTTTTATTCAGAGCTATATGGCTGGCTTTATCGCTTTTAATACTATTCTTTTCCATGCATAGACTTTCACTATTAGACTCCACTCGTGATGTGAGCGAGTTAATTAGTCTCATGTCTTATGGAATGATGGTAATATGTTTTCCAACAGGCATAGTATTCTTTATTGCTCTAATATTTATAGGGACTGTATCAGACATTATTGGCGTAAGGATTGATAGTAAGTATATTATGGCGATAATAATATGGCTTTATTTTCTGTCAGGAGGGTATATTCAATGGTTTGTATTAAGTAAGCGCATTATAAACAAATAAATTAAGTTAATTGCTCTTATTATTATATGTAACCTGGGCATTGATATCCCGTATGCCACAGACCCGGCAGGTAACCGCCTGCCCGACCCGGAGCTGCACCCGGACAGCACCCTCAGCATGTGGCCGGATAACCGTATCGCCCGTGACGCGCACTATCTTTACCGGTATGACCGTCACGGCAGGCTGACGGAGAAAACCGACCTCATCCCGGAAGGGGTTATCCGCACGGATGATGAGCGCACCCACCGGTACCATTACGACAGTCAGCACCGGCTGGTGCACTACACGCGGACACAATATGCAGAGCCGCTGGTCGAAAGCCGCTATCTTTACGACCCGCTGGGCCGCAGGGTGGCAAAACGGGTGTGGCGACGTGAACGGGACCTGACGGGCTGGATGTCGCTGTCACGGAAACCGCAAGTGACCTGGTACGGCTGGGACGGCGACCGCCTGACCACGATACAGAACGACAGAACCCGCATCCAGACGATTTATCAGCCGGGGAGCTTCACGCCACTCATCAGGGTTGAAACCGCCACCGGTGAGCTGGCGAAAACGCAGCGCCGCAGCCTGGCGGATACCCTTCAGCAGTCCGGCGGCGAAGACGGTGGCAGTGTGGTGTTCCCGCCGGTGCTGGTGCAGATGCTCGACCGGCTGGAAAGTGAAATCCTGGCTGACCGGGTGAGTGAGGAAAGCCGCCGCTGGCTGGCATCGTGCGGCCTGACGGTGGAGCAGATGCAAAACCAGATGGACCCGGTGTACACGCCGGCGCGAAAAATCCACCTGTACCACTGCGACCATCGCGGCCTGCCGCTGGCGCTTGTCAGCACGGAAGGGGCAACAGAATGGTGCGCAGAATACGATGAATGGGGCAACCTGCTGAATGAAGAGAACCCGCATCAGCTGCAGCAGCTTATCCGCCTGCCGGGGCAGCAGTATGATGAGGAGTCCGGCCTGTATTACAACCGCCACCGCTATTATGACCCGCTGCAGGGGAGGTATATCACTCAGGATCCGATTGGGCTGAAGGGGGGATGGAATTTTTATCAGTATCCGCTGAATCCGGTTCAGTATATAGATTCAATGGGACTGGCATCAAAATATGGACACTTAAATAATGGCGGATATGGAGCGAGACCCAACAAACCGCCTACGCCCGATCCAAGTAAATTGCCGGACATAGCGAAACAATTAAGACTGCCATATCCTATTGACCAGGCCAGTAGTGCGCCTAATGTTTTCAAAACATTCTTCAGAGCATTAAGCCCTTACGACTACACACTGTATTGCAGGAAGTGGGTAAAACCAAATCTGACTTGTACGCCACAGGATGATTCCCAGTATCCAGGGATGGATACAAAGACAGCAAGTGATTACCTGCCACAGACAAATTGGCCAACAACTCAATTACCACCAGGATATACTTGTGCAGAACCCTATTTATTCCCAGACATTAATAAACCCGATGGGCCAGCAACAGCAGGGATAGATGATTTGGGTGAAATTTTAGCTAAGATGAAACAGAGAACATCGAGAGGAATAAGAAAATGAAAAGAGTTTTGTTCTTTTTGCTGATGATATTTGTTAGTTTTGGTGTTATAGCTGATTGCGAAATACAAGCTAAAGATCATGATTGTTTTACTATTTTCGCTAAGGGTACTATTTTTTCCGCGTTTCCTGTCTTAAATAATAAAGCCATGTGGAGATGGTATCAGAATGAGGACATCGGTGAGTATTATTGGCAAACAGAACTGGGTACATGTAAAAATAATAAATTCACACCAAGCGGGGCGAGACTCTTAATTCGCGTCGGGTCACTACGCCTTAATGAAAATCATGCCATCAAAGGAACGTTGCAGGAGTTGATAAATACAGCAGAAAAAACGGCGTTTCTCGGCGATCGGTTTAGAAGTTATATAAGAGCGGGTATCTATCAAAAAAAGAGCAGTGATCCAGTTCAGTTGTTGGCAGTCCTTGATAATTCAATCATGGTAAAATATTTTAAAGATGAGAAACCAACTTATGCTCGAATGACAGCACATCTCCCGAACAAAAATGAGTCTTACGAATGTTTAATAAAGATACAGCATGAACTAATTCGTAGTGAAGAGAAATAAAATCTCTTCCTGAGAAAACAAATTAATCATTGTGAAAAATTATATAACTCATGGAATAGGTGTTTATTTTGCGTTCCATTTGCAGGGAAAGATCACGTAACGCTACTTTTTTGTACTAAATAATTCGAATTTTAAGTTCAACAATTGAGATACTACTTATTGTCTAAAGCTGTTTTTCATAGCTTATACATGATCAAATACTCCTTACATAAATAAGGTGAACAAATGGAACTTAAAAAATTGATGGAACATATTTCTATTACACCCGATTACAGACAAGCCTGGAAAGTGGTGCATAAATTGTCAGATATTCTACTGTTGACTATTTGTGCCGTTATTTCTGGTGCAGAAGGTTGGGAAGATATAGAGGATTTCGGGGAAACACATCTCGATTTTTTGAAGCAATATGGTGATTTTGAAAATGGTATTCCTGTTCACGATACCATTGCCAGAGTTGTATCCCAGGGAAAGATCACGTAACGCTACTTTTTTGTACTAAATAATTCGCATTTTATGTTTAAAAATTGAGATATTCCTTATTACCTAAAGCTGTTTTTCATAGCTTATACATGATCAAATACTCCTTACATAAATAAGGTGAACAAATGGAACTTAAAAAATTGATGGAACATATTTCTATTATTCCCGATTACAGATAAGCCTGGAAAGTAGAGCATAAATTGTCAGGCATCCTACTATTGACTATTTTTGCCGTTATTTCTGGTGCAGAAAGTTGGGAAGATATAGAGGATTTCGGGGAAACACATCTCGATTTCTTGAAGCAATATGGTGATTTTGAAAATGGTATTCCTGTTCACGATACTATTGCCAGAGTTGTATCCTGTATCAGTCCTGCAAAATTTCACGAGTGCTTTATTAACTGGATGCGTGATTGCCATTCATCAAATGATAAAGACGTCATTGCAATTGATGGAAAAACGCTCCGGCACTCTTATGACAAGAGTCGCCGCAGGGGAGCGATTCATGTCATTAGTGCGTTCTCAACAATGCACAGTCTGGTCATCGGGCAGATCAAGACGGATAAGAAATCCAATGAGATCACAGCTATCCCTGAACTTCTTAACATGCTGGATATTAAAGGAAAAATCATCACAACTGATGCGATGGGTTGCCAGAAAGATATTGCAGAGAAGATACAAAAACAGGGAGGTGATTATTTATTCGCTGTAAAAGGAAACCAGGGGCGGCTTAATAAAGCCTTTGAGGAAAAATTTCCGCTGAAAGAATTAAATAATCCAGAGCATGACAGTTACGCAATGAGTGAAAAGAGTCACGGCAGAGAAGAAATCCGTCTTCATATTGTTTGCGATGTCCCTGATGAACTTATTGATTTCACGTTTGAATGGAAAGGACTGAAGAAATTATGCGTGGCAGTCTCCTTTCGGTCAATAATAGCAGAACAAAAGAAAGAGCCAGAAATGACGGTCAGATATTATATCAGTTCTGCTGATTTAACCGCAGAAAAGTTCGCCACAGCAATCCGAAACCACTGGCACGTGGAGAATAAGCTGCACTGGCGTCTGGACGTGGTAATGAATGAAGACGACTGCAAAATAAGAAGAGGAAACGCCGCAGAATTATTTTCAGGGATACGGCACATCGCTATTAATATTTTAACGAATGATAAGGTATTCAAGGCAGGGTTAAGACGTAAGATGCGAAAAGCAGCCATGGATAGAAACTATCTCGCGTCAGTCCTTGCGGGGAGCGGGCTTTCGTAATCTTTCCCTGCTTTTTGTACTAAATAATTCGCATTTTATGTTTAAAAATTGAGATATTCCTTATTACCTGAAGCTGTTTTTTATTGCTTATACATGATCAAATACTTCTTACATAATTAAGGAGAACAAAATGGAACTTAAAAAATTGATGGAACATATTTCTATTATCCCCGATTACAGACAAGCCTGGAAAGTGGAACATAAATTATCGGATATTCTACTGTTGACTATTTGTGCCGTTATTTCTGGTGCAGAAGGCTGGGAAGATATAGAGGATTTTGGGGAAACACATCCCGATTTTTTGAAGCAATATGGTGATTTTGAAAATGGTATTCCTGTTCACGATACCATTGCCAGAGTTGTATCCTGTATCTGTCCTGCGAAATTTCATGAGAGCTTTATTAACTGGATGCTTGACTACCATTCTTCAGATGATAAAGACGTCATCGCAATTGATGGAAAAATACACCGGCATTCTTATGACAAGAGTCGCCGTAAGGGAGCGATTCATGTCATTAGTGCGTTCTCAACAATGCACAGTCTGGTCATCGGACAGATCAAGACGGATAAGAAATCCAATGAGATCACAGCTATCCCTGAACTTCTTAACATGCTGGATATTAAAGGAAAAATCATCAAAACCGATGCGATGGGTTGCCAGAAAGATATTGCAGAGAAGATACAAAAACAGGGAGGTGATTATTTATTCGCTGTAAAAGGAAACCAGGGGCGGCTAAATAAAGCCTTCGAGGAAAAATTTCCGCTGAAAGAATTAAATAATCCCAAGCATGACAGTTACGCAATTAGTGAAAAGAGTCACGGCAGAGAAGAAACCCGTCTTCATATTGTTTGCGATGTCCCTGATGAGCTTATTGATTTCACGTTTGAATAGAAAGGGCAGCTATGGTTAGAAACTACCTGACGTCAGTCCTTGCGGGGAGCAGGCTTTCGTAAATTTGTCCTGCTACAACAGGATTAACTTCACAAATATCATTTCTCAACGTCTACACTTACTCCTGTAAACCGCTCAGGAGCAGTAATGAATCTACAACGATTTGATGACAGCACCCTAATCCGTATCTTTGCCCTTCATGAGTTACATCGACTGAAAGAACATGGCTTAACGCGCGGGGCGCTTCTCGATTATCACAGCCGCTATAAACTCGTCTTTCTGGCGCATTCTCAGCCGGAGTACCGCAAACTTGGCCCGTTCGTGGCTGATATTCACCAGTGGCAAAATCTGGATGACTATTACAACCAGTACCGCCAACGCGTAGTTGTTTTGCTTTCTCACCCCGCCAACCCGCGCGATCACACCAATGTTTTGATGCACGTTCAGGGTTATTTTCGCCCGCATATTGATTCCACAGAACGCCAGCAGCTGGCTGCGCTTATCGACAGTTATCGCCGTGGCGAGCAACCACTTCTTGCGCCGCTGATGCGTATCAAACACTATATGGCGCTTTATCCTGACGCCTGGCTTTCAGGGCAGCGTTATTTCGAACTTTGGCCGCGTGTGATTAACTTGCGCCATTCAGGAGTTTTATGACTACCCATCTGGTCTGGTTTCGCCAGGATTTACGTCTGCACGATAATCTCGCACTGGCTGCCGCCTGCCGCAATTCGTCTGCACGCGTGCTGGCGTTGTATATCGCTACACCACGCCAGTGGGCGACGCATAACATGTCGCCGCGTCAGGCTGAACTTATCAATGCTCAACTGAATGGGCTACAAATAGCGCTTGCGGAAAAAGGTATTCCTTTATTGTTCCGTGAAGTGGATGACTTTGTCGCCAGTGTCGAAATAGTTAAACAGGTGTGCGCGGAAAACAGCGTTACCCACCTGTTTTATAACTATCAGTATGAAGTGAATGAGCGGGCGCGGGATGTGGAAGTTGAAAGAGCGCTGCGTAACGTGGTGTGTGAAGGATTTGATGACAGCGTGATCCTGCCGCCTGGCGCGGTGATGACCGGTAATCACGAGATGTACAAAGTCTTTACGCCTTTTAAGAATGCCTGGCTGAAACGGCTGCGGGAAGGGATGCCGGAGTGCGTCGCTGCGCCAAAAGTTCGTAGTAGCGGATCGATAGAGCCCTCGCCATCCATTACGCTGAATTATCCTCGTCAGTCTTTCGATACTGCGCATTTTCCGGTGGAAGAAAAAGCGGCGATTGCGCAATTACGCCAGTTTTGCCAGAACGGTGCCGGAGAATATGAGCAACAACGAGATTTTCCGGCAGTGGAAGGCACCAGCCGTTTGTCGGCCAGCCTGGCAACGGGCGGGTTATCGCCTCGCCAGTGCTTGCATCGCTTGTTGGCTGAACAGCCGCAGGCGCTGGACGGTGGGGCCGGTAGTGTCTGGCTTAATGAGCTGATCTGGCGCGAGTTTTACCGTCACCTGATAACGTATCACCCCTCGTTGTGTAAACATCGTCCATTTATTGCCTGGACGGATCGTGTACAGTGGCAGAGCAATCCCGCACATTTACAGGCCTGGCAGGAAGGCAAAACGGGATACCCGATTGTTGATGCCGCTATGCGTCAGCTTAACAGCACTGGCTGGATGCATAACAGGCTACGGATGATTACAGCCAGTTTTCTGGTGAAAGATTTATTGATCGACTGGCGCGAAGGCGAGCGATATTTCATGTCGCAGCTGATTGATGGTGATTTGGCAGCCAATAACGGTGGCTGGCAGTGGGCCGCTTCAACCGGAACCGATGCAGCGCCGTATTTTCGTATTTTCAACCCGACAACCCAGGGCGAGAAATTTGATCATGAGGGCGAGTTTATCCGCCAGTGGCTACCGGAACTGCGCGATGTGCCAGGGAAAGTGGTGCATGAGCCGTGGAAGTGGGCGCAGAAAGCAGGTGTGACGCTGGATTATCCGCAACCGATAGTCGAGCACAAAGAAGCGAGAGTACAAACGTTGGCAGCGTATGAGGCGGCGCGGAAGGGGAAATAACAGACGCGTCAGGCAATCGAGCCCAGATGCCGGATGCGGCGTGAACGCCTTATCCAGCCTACAAATTTGTGCAAATTCAATAAATTGCAGGAAATACGTAGGCCTGATAAGACGCGTCAAGCGTCGCATCAGGCATCGGTGCTGGCCTATTAAGACTCCAGCGCCAGCGCGCGGTTTCTGAATTTCAGCGCCTGATACAGCCAAATCATCAGTACCAGTCCTACACACGCCAGTGCGCCCCAGGTAATTTGATCAAATACTTCAATATATGCATTGATGGAGTAGTTGATCGCCCCGGAAGCATCAAACGAAGCCTGCGATGTCTGATCGGCAATCACGCCCGCCAGATAGTTCGCGATCGCGCCAGAAAGCAGCATGTAGATGCCGGTTAATACGCCGGTCACACCGGGGATTTCAATGCGCGTAATTTGCGACATGGCAACCGGGTCGATAAACAGTTCCGCAAAGCCCATCACCGCCAGGCCTAATACCATCAGTGGCAGAGAAGAGTGACCATACATTGCGGACCAGCGGGCGCTTAAGGTCAGAATGCAGAATCCGGCGCTCATCAGGCCAAGGCCAAGAGCAAATTTCCCCCAGATGCGCACGGTACGATTACCCGCGACACTCTCTTTTACCACCCACGCCAGGAACACACCGCACAGCATAACTGCGAAGGCATTAATCGACTGGAACATCGCGGTCGGAACGGTATAACCAAACATATCGCGGTTAACGAAGCGGTCGATATAAAGGCTAATCGAGCTACCGCCCTGTTGTGCGAAGGCCCAGAACAACATACTGAAGAAGGTGAGCGTCACAATCAGCCCCAGCTCCTTCCGCTGTTTCTGGTTTTCTGCTTTGCGATAAATTTTTGCCAGTACACCCAGGCCAATAATAGTCGCGACAATTAAGGCGTATACCGACCACTCTTTCCAGAACAGTATGGTAATCAGTGCAGGCGTTGCCACCAGCAGAACCAGCAGCCATCCCCAGTTCGGCAGGAGAAAGTTTGTCGCACGCAGTACTTTTTTGTTAACGCCGCGGGTATGAGTGAAATGACGATTGCCACATAAGAAAATGACCAGACCCGCGATCATGCCAACCGCCGCCAGGCCAAAGCCCATCGCCCAGCTGTACTCTTCCTGGGCGTAACCACAGGCGATAGGTGCGATAATAGACCCCACGTTACCCGCCGCATACATCAGCGAGAAACCGCCATCACGACGCGGATCGGTTGGCTCATACAGCTCGCCGAGCAGACAGCTTACGTTAGATTTAAACAGGCCATAGCCGCAGACGATAATCGCCAGGGACAGATAGAGGAATGACGGATGGATCTCACTGGCACCCAGCACCACATGACCGATCGCCATCAACAACGCCCCCAGCATCACCGCCATGCGATTGCCGAGAACTTTATCCGCCAAAAAGCCACCGAGGATTGGCGTGACATACACCAGCGAACAGTAGGCGCTAAATAACTCGTAGGCGTGAGTATCGTTGTATTTTAGTTGATTGGTGAGATAGAGAATCAGCAGGGCACGCATGCCGTAAAAGCTAAAATATTCCCAGATTTGCAGCGCAACGACATAGTAAATAGCGCGCGGCTGTGATGCGTGTTTATTCATAATAATTCCACAATTGACGGCAACGTCACGTAATAGTTGCGCGGCGTGCTTGTGTTTCCTTAAAGTTAAAACTTTGATACAGATCTGATTATTTATGCAATATGCTGTCTGATTGCATAAATATACATTAGCTGAAGCGTGATGATATAAACAATTTGCGTCTTTTGGCGTCGGGTTTGTTTCTTAATATGTCAAAAGATTGGCTATCGACGAACTGGCGAGGTAACGCTATGTTAACGGTGTAGCTATCAGAATACGGAAGGCGCGAAGATGAAAAACACCGAACTGGAACAACTGATTAACGAAAAACTGAACAGCGCGGCGATTAGTGATTACGCGCCGAATGGTTTGCAGGTGGAAGGCAAAGAGACGGTGCAAAAAATTGTTACCGGTGTCACCGCCAGCCAGGCTTTGCTCGATGAGGCAGTGCGTCTGGGCGCGGATGCGGTCATTGTGCATCATGGCTACTTCTGGAAAGGAGAGTCTCCGGTCATTCGCGGAATGAAGCGTAACCGTTTAAAAACGTTGCTGGCGAATGATATCAACCTGTATGGCTGGCATTTGCCGCTTGACGCACATCCTGAGCTGGGCAATAACGCACAGCTGGCGGCGTTACTGGGGATCACGGTCATGGGCGAAATTGAGCCGTTGGTGCCGTGGGGCGAACTGACCATGCCTGTGCCGGGACTGGAGCTGGCTTCCTGGATTGAAGCGCGTCTGGGACGTAAGCCGTTATGGTGTGGCGATACCGGACCTGAGGTGGTCCAGCGCGTCGCCTGGTGCACGGGCGGCGGGCAAAGTTTTATCGATAGCGCCGCGCGTTTTGGCGTGGATGCTTTTATTACTGGCGAAGTTTCTGAACAGACCATTCATTCAGCCCGCGAGCAGGGATTGCATTTTTATGCTGCAGGTCACCATGCCACTGAACGTGGTGGTATTCGCGCATTGAGCGAGTGGCTGAATGAAAATACCGATCTTGATGTGACCTTTATTGATATTCCTAATCCTGCATAACGAATAATCAGAGGGATCGAAAGTGCAACGAGCGCGTTGTTATCTGATAGGTGAAACGGCGGTAGTGCTGGAACTGGAACCGCCGGTGACGCTGGCTAGCCAGAAACGGATCTGGCGACTGGCGCAGCGTCTGGTGGATATGCCGAATGTGGTTGAAGCCATTCCCGGCATGAACAATATCACGGTGATTTTGCGTAATCCTGAGTCGCTGGCGCTGGATGCCATAGAGCGTTTGCAACGCTGGTGGGAGGAGAGCGAGGCGCTGGAGCCGGAGTCTCGCTTTATTGAAATTCCGGTGGTTTACGGTGGTGCAGGCGGACCGGATTTGGCGGTGGTCGCGGCGCATTGCGGGTTGAGCGAAAAACAGGTTGTTGAATTGCACTCCTCCGTGGAATACGTGGTCTGGTTTTTAGGTTTTCAACCGGGCTTCCCGTATCTCGGGAGTTTGCCGGAACAACTACACACGCCACGGCGCGCTGAACCGCGCTTACTCGTTCCGGCAGGTTCTGTCGGGATCGGCGGGCCGCAGACTGGTGTTTATCCGCTGGCAACGCCGGGTGGCTGGCAGTTGATTGGTCATACCTCACTCAGCCTGTTTGATCCGGCGCGTGACGAACCCATCTTATTACGTCCGGGAGACAGCGTGCGCTTTGTACCGCAGAAGGAGGGAGTATGCTGAAGATTATTCGTGCGGGCATGTATACCACTGTGCAGGATGGCGGTCGTCACGGTTTTCGCCAGTCGGGTATCAGCCACTGCGGCGCACTGGATATGCCCGCGTTACGCATTGCTAACCTACTGGTGGGTAATGACGCCAATGCCCCCGCGCTGGAGATCACGCTCGGTCAGTTAACTGTTGAGTTCGAAACTGATGGGTGGTTTGCTCTGACGGGTGCCGGTTGCGAAGCGCGGCTGGATGATAATGCCGTCTGGACCGGCTGGCGATTGCCGATGAAAGCAGGCCAGCGTTTAACGCTTAAACGCCCGCAGCACGGGATGCGCAGTTATCTGGCGGTCGCGGGTGGTATTGATGTTCCGCCGGTAATGGGCTCATGCAGCACCGATCTCAAAGTGGGGATTGGCGGGCTGGAAGGCCGTTTACTGAAGGATGGTGACCGACTCCCGATTGGCAAATCGAAGCGTGATTCTATGGAAGCGCAGGGCGTTAAACAGCTGCTGTGGGGCAACCGCATTCGCGCCTTGCCGGGGCCGGAATATCATGAGTTCGATCGCGCCTCGCAGGATGCATTCTGGCGTTCGCCCTGGCAGCTTAGCTCGCAAAGTAACCGCATGGGCTATCGCTTACAGGGGCAAATTTTAAAACGCACCACCGATCGCGAACTGTTATCTCACGGTTTGTTACCGGGCGTGGTGCAGGTGCCACATAACGGGCAGCCGATTGTGTTGATGAACGACGCACAGACCACCGGTGGTTACCCGCGTATTGCCTGTATCATTGAGGCTGATATGTACCATCTGGCGCAAATTCCGCTCGGTCAGCCGATTCATTTTGTCCAGTGTTCACTGGAAGAGGCACTAAAAGCACGGCAAGATCAGCAACGTTATTTTGAACAATTAGCGTGGCGGCTGCACAATGAAAATTGACCTGAACGCCGATCTGGGCGAAGGCTGCGCCAGCGACGCAGAGCTATTAACGCTGGTTTCCTCTGCCAATATTGCCTGTGGATTTCATGCAGGCGATGCGCAAATCATGCAGGCTTGCGTGCGTGAAGCAATAAAAAATGGTGTCGCGATTGGCGCTCACCCGAGTTTTCCCGACAGGGAAAATTTTGGTCGCAGCGCCATGCAGCTGCCGCCAGAAACCGTTTACGCCCAGACGCTGTATCAAATTGGCGCGCTGGCAACGATTGCCCGTGCGCAAGGCGGCGTAATGCGTCATGTCAAACCGCACGGCATGTTGTACAACCAGGCGGCGAAAGAAGCACAACTGGCAGACGCCATCGCCAGAGCGGTATACGCTTGCGATCCAGCATTGATTCTCGTCGGGCTGGCGGGAAGCGAGCTGATTCGTGCAGGCAAGCAATATGGTCTGACAACGCGCGAGGAAGTGTTTGCCGATCGCGGTTATCAGGCTGACGGCTCGCTGGTGCCGCGAAGCCAGTCAGGCGCGTTGATTGAAAACGAAGAACAGGCGCTGGCGCAAACGCTGGAGATGGTGCAACACGGCAGAGTCAAAAGTATCACCGGCGAATGGGCAACGGTCGCGGCGCAAACGGTCTGCCTGCATGGCGACGGCGAGCACGCACTGGCGTTCGCCCGCCGACTACGCTCTGCATTTGCCGAAAAGGGGATTGTTGTCGCAGCATAACCCCGATTAATAAAGAATGAAAAAAGGATATCACCATGCCTGAAGGCCCGGAGATCCGCCGTGCAGCGGATAACCTGGAGGCGGCGATCAAAGGCAAACCACTAACTGATGTCTGGTTTGCCTTCCCGCAGTTAAAACCTTATCAATCACAACTTATCGGTCAACACGTTACCCATGTGGAAACGCGTGGTAAGGCGTTGTTAACTCATTTTTCCAACGACTTAACGCTCTACAGCCATAATCAGCTTTACGGCGTCTGGCGCGTGGTTGATACCGGCGAAGAGCCGCAGACCACGCGAGTATTGCGGGTAAAACTGCAAACGGCTGACAAAACCATTCTGCTTTATAGCGCCTCGGATATTGAGATGTTGACCCCGGAACAACTGACCACGCATCCGTTTTTACAACGCGTTGGTCCCGATGTGCTGGATCCGAATCTGACGCCGGAGGTGGTGAAAGAACGATTATTGTCGCCGCGCTTTCGTAACCGTCAGTTTGCTGGATTACTGCTCGATCAGGCGTTTCTGGCTGGGCTTGGCAATTATTTGCGGGTGGAGATCCTCTGGCAGGTTGGGTTGACTGGAAATCATAAAGCGAAAGATCTCAATGCGGCGCAACTGGATGCACTCGCACACGCGTTACTGGAGATTCCTCGATTTTCCTACGCTACGCGGGGGCAGGTGGATGAGAATAAGCATCATGGGGCGCTGTTTCGCTTTAAGGTTTTTCATCGAGATGGCGAACCGTGCGAACGTTGTGGCAGCATCATTGAGAAAACCACGCTGTCATCTCGCCCGTTTTACTGGTGCCCTGGCTGCCAGCACTAGGCCGACCGCTTCGGCGCATAGGTTGAAATAAACCGCGCAATGGCAGGCCCTGTCAGCAAAATACTGAACAGGCGTAGGGTTTGCATCGCCATAATGAGCGCCATATCGGCATTGCTCCCTGCGGCGATGACCGCCACGGTATCAAGCCCGCCGGGGCTGGTGGCGAGGTAGGCAGTCATAAAATCAATGTGCATAAACCGGGTCAGCCCCCACGCCATACCCGCACAAATAGCCAGCAGAGCAAAAATCGACAGCAGGATTTGCGGTAGCGGGCGTAGTGCCCGCAGTAAGATTTGTTTATCGAAACCAAGACCAATCCGCCAGCCAATTGCCATATACGCCATCGCCAGCAGCCATTCCGGTAGTTCGATGGTGATGAGCTGACCAGACTGGAGCACTGCGCCCGCCAGCATCGGGATGAGCATCGTGCCGGAAGGAAGACGCAGCAGGCATCCCACTGTACCGGCAACGACCGCGAGCAAAATAGTAAGCAGGAGATTAATGCTCACTGGCGGGAACCAGACGATATGCTGGTTAACCGCTTCAGCGTTATCGCCCAGCATCATGCGGGTGACCAGAACAGCGGCCCCCGCGACGAACAGCACTCGCAGATATTGCATAAACGCCACCAGGCGAATATCTGCGCCGTAATCTTGCGCCATAGCGACCATTGCCGCCGCGCCGCCAGGAGAGGAGCCCCAGGCACCGGTATTTCCAGGCAATGAGCTATAGCGCACCAATAACCAACCCACAATGGCGCTGGAAAGCAGCGTTACCAGTAAAATTGCAAGCACGATCGGCCAGTTGACGGCCAGGGTGGTGAGAATCGAACCAGTGAGGTTTTGCGCAATCATGCAGCCAAGAATGGCCTGGGCGGCGAGAAAAGCAGAGCGGGGAAGTTGCAGAGTAATTCCGCGCATACTAAAGATGATCCCGGCGATCATCGGCCCAAGTAATAGCGCCGCCGGGAGATGTACCGCGAGGAAACCAATAGAAAGGAGAAGTGATAGCACACATAACATTCCCCACTGCAAAACTGGCATCCTTCGCTCCCTCATTATTTTCTCTTTGGTGTATCGATACAGCATAAAGAAAGCTGGGCCAGGAAAAAATAACAGCAATCAAGGAAAAGGGGAAAATCAGCAATTTTCTGAAAGAGATGCCCTTTCCGGCGGCAAAGGGCATCATGGTAAATCAGTTATAGTTAATCTTAAAAAGCACCACTGTATCGAAGGGGCCAGCCTCGATGGGGGTGCCTGGAATGGACGAAAGTTCAGCCGTATAGGTTTTTTCGTAGACCAACATGTCACTGGTGAAATCGGCGTATTCAGCATATTTATTGAAGGTATAAGGCGAGGCGTTTTCATCCAGTAAACGTAGCTTCAGACCATTACCAATCAACAATGCTTTATCTTCTTCAACCAACGTTTCTTCGGTATAAAAGGAGGAACTGACTTTAAATCCGTCGGTGCATTGATCGTTTTGGCTCTTGGTCGTTTTAATACTGAACGTTTTCGACATTGTGTGGCGACGTATATCCAGCAAATTAAATTTACCAAAATCAATCACCTGTGTTTCCGGTGAAATGGAAAAATTGACGCTGCAATCCAGCACGCGAATGTTTTCCAGACCAGTAATATGATATTTCAGGTTTTGGGCAGTAGGGTCTTCGTTAACGCTACCGGCACCGTCAAATTGCACGACGATATAGTCGCTAAGCGTACTTTGATAATCATGCGGCGGCATTTCTCGTATTTTGACGTATAACCGCATGCGAGCGAGAAAGGTACGCGACATATGAATATTAGCGGGATCGCCCGAGCAAATTTTGTTCTGCCATCCCATCGCGATGATCTGCTCAGGGGTATAAATATCAATGTTCTTACTGTCGATACACTGGTTAGTGTCGATGCGACTTTTTCCCAGACTGGCATCGTAATCGACACCGTTGTATGTCACGCCGAGTTGATAATAACGATCCTGCACCCCCGGATAGGGGTTTACCCAGGCGTAGACATGCTCGCTTTCAAAGTTGCCGTTGGTATTGTTGTCACAATAGACGGGAATTTTAATATCGTCAGATTCCCAGATCTTATCACCGGGTTTGGCATTGCCTGGTACAGCAAACGGTTGAATCGCTTCTGATTTTTCTACTGCGCCACCAGATGTACCAAAATAGCAGTTCAGCGCCATTGCAGACTTCAACGGCAGAAATAACAGGCAGATGACGAGCAACAATCCCTTGCCAGCACTCATTTCGCCTCCACTGCTTGTAAACGGCATTGTCCGCTGCAGTTGAGCGTCGTCATGCGTAATGCGCCGTAATCATCCATGTAACCGAGATAAAACTGGCTGCCGCTATAACTTCCGGTGTTTGTGTTGACCGTACTAAAAGGTGCAACCATCACGGTTTTGAAGCCTGGGAGAACGCCTTTTTCATTTCTCCCCAGATAGGCAATGGTCAGATAATACGCGGTAGGATTTTTCAGTGTCAGTTGGTTGCCCTGCTGGCTGACCTGTAACTGCAGTTCGACCTTTTCTCCTGCTTTCTTGCGTAATGCAGCCGGTCGCCAGAACAATTTAATACGACTTTGAATAGCGACCTGAAGTATCGCATGGTCGCTGCTTTTATCCGGAGCGGGAGGAATTTCGCGCATATTGTAGAAAAATAGCGTTTCGCGATCGCCAGGTAATTGTGTGGTTGAGGCTTGTTTCACAACCCGCACCTGCGATGTCGCTTTCGGTTCCAGACGTTGAATAGGGGGCAAAGCGACCAGAAGAGCATCGCTTTTCTCCCCTTTTTCATTTTCTATCCAGGAATAAGCAAGATAAGGCAGTTTGTCACTTTGGTTTTCGATACGCAGGCTGGTGGCTTTGTCATTGGCGTTAAACACAATGCGTGTGCGATCGGGTTGCACCGCAGCATTGCAACCCAAGCTGATGGTTAACAACATTAAGGGTAATCCTTTAATAAATGTCATTCTCTTTTCCTTAATTAATGACAAGGTAAAATCAGGCGTTTGGTCGTGTCTTCCAGACGTTCTGGCAGATGAATAATGCAGCTTTGCTCACCCCAGACCACGGTAAACAGTTGATTTTCAGCGACACCGCTTAACCAGGCATGTCCTTCCTCGCCAACCATACCCACGCTAATGCCGCTGTCATCCTGGCGGATATCCGCACCGAGGGGAGGGAACTGACCGCTGGCGTTGCGTATGATGACGTTAACGTCTTTACCGGAACGGGAAGCCAGTGATTTGTAACCTATCGCGCCTTCAATCCATGTTTCCTTGATGACGTTTTCTGCAACTGTTACGCCGTCGGGTAAGTCATTCATGTTCACCGCCACGGTGGAAGGCTGGTAACTGGAAATCAACGGCACCACCGCAATGCCAAAATGGTTGGTGTAGTCGAGATTGCCCTGAACCGGAATATCTGCCACGCCATCGGTGCTGACCATCAGGCGTGGTTCATTGGTGGAGCTGCGGCGATGAAATGCTGCACCATATTGGGTTGCGGTGAAAGAACCGCTCCAGCTGCTGCTGACGGAACTGTAATCACTGGCGGCATAGGTACCAGAAATATCCCACTCACCCGCTGAACTCAGGTGCTGATAGTTACCGCTCACCTGGGCTCCATTGTCCGGACGATCGGATTGCAGTCCGGCAGACATGCCCCAGCTATTACGTTCATCCAGCGTATCGTTCCACGACATGCGGTGTATGGTGCTGTGGCTACTGTTTTGCATGTCATAGCCAACCCGACCACCGTTACCGAAGGGGAGCGAAATCGACAGATAAATCTGGTTGTCGCGATCTTTATCTTCGTAGTGGGTCGTATTGAATGACGTCGAAATCGAGATATCTCTCCAGTCACCAATATCAACATTAAAACCTGCTGTGATGTTGGCGGTCGTGGAGGCGTCTGCATTCCACCAGGTTTGATGTAGCAGGTTGGCGTAAAGATTGAGGTTTAGTGGGGTAATCGGTTGGCCCACGGATAAGCTGATCGTCTGTTTTTCGTCCTGCGCATCGCTGTCGTTGTATTTGTGATCCAGATAGTTGGCGTAGCTGTGAAAATGACGATCTGAGAAGCGATAAGCGGCGAGCGAAATCGTGCTGTTGGTGGCATCCACTTGTTTGCTGTAATTAAAACGGTAGCTTAAGCCCCGCTCGTCCTGCTGAGTATCAAAATGGCTACTGGCCCAGGTGACATCAAAGGACAGTGCGCCAAGCCACAGCATATTTTGCCCGATACCCATTGCGGCAGAATGGTAGTCATCATCAGAAATCAGCAGGCCGCCGTACAGCGAGGTGTTTGAGAGCATCCCCCAGGAAACTTCATTGCTAAAAAAGGTTTCATTTTCAGTTTGATGTGACATGGAAGGCCGTGGCTGACCCGCGGCCAATTTATAGCGAACCTGTCCCTGGCGAGTCAGGAAGGGCGTCGATGCTGCCGAAACCTGGAAATTGTTCACCCGACCATCTTCTTCCGTCACTTTGACATCCAGCGTGCCCTGAACAGACTGATTGAGGTCATCAATAATAAACGGGCCTGGCGGGACTTTTTTCTGGTAAATGACGCGGCCTGATTGACTGATCGTCACCGTGGCATTGGTCTGTGCAATACCGCTAATTTGTGGGGCGTAGCCACGCAGCTCCCACGGTAACATTCGATCGTCACTCGCCAGTGCCGCGCCGGTATAAGAAAAACCATCGAAAATATTGGAACTGAAATCGGTTTCGCCGAGGGTTAACTTAGAGCCTAATTGCGGTAATGGACGAAAAAGATAGGTGCGCGATATTCCGCCTGACTGGTCATGGTTATCTTCGCTATCGGTCTTATTAAGCTGGTAATCACTGCGTAAGCGCCATGCCCCGGCGTTAATTCCGGCGGTACCGTAGGCATTCAGGTTAGTGCTGCTGCTGCCGTCCTGTGGGCGGTAGCTGCTGGCAAACAAGTTGTAATCCATCAGGACACCGGCAACACCTTCTTTCCATGTAGAGGGGGGAGCCCAGTTTTCTGAGTGCCACGCCAGCCAGGCTTGCGGAATACTAATATTCAGTTGCTGATTGGCTTGATCGAAATTGAAGAGCATTTCAGGTCGGGAACTGAAATCAATACACCGATCTATCTGTGGCAAGGACTGACGGATATCTGGTTTTAAACCAAATTTATCGACCAGTGAATCATTGATGCATGGAATGGTTTTGTCACCCTTTTTTTGCCAGTTAATTTTTTGCCCATTACTGATTTTGTTGTTATTCACCGCAACGCTAACAAAATATTCACCGGGAGCAATGACTCCTTTTTCCTTTAATAATGAAATATCAATGCGGTCGCGCATTGATTTATCGAGAACATTCAGATTGAATTCGACCGCCATTGCGCAAGGCATCGCCATGACCAGGCAGGATACAAAAGAGAGTCGATAAATATTCACGGTGTCCATACCTGATAAATATTTTATGAAAGGCGGCGATGATGCCGCCAAAATAATACTTATTTATAATCCAGCACGTAGGTTGCGTTAGCGGTTACTTCACCTGCCGTGACATCGACTGCATTATCAATTTGTTCCATCCAGGCGAAAAAGTTCAGCGTCTGTTCTGATGAGCTTGCATCCAGGTCAAGATCTGGCGCGGCTGAACCTAATACGATGTTACCGTCATTTTTGTCCATCAGTCGTACACCGACCCCAGTTGCTTCGCCTGCACTGGTGTTGCTCAACAAAGGCGTAGCACCAGTTGTCTTAGCCGTGCTATCGAAGGTTACGCCAACTTTGGATACCGGCATTCCGCTACCGTTGTCAGAAGCAGGCAGATCACAGTTGATCAAGCGAATGTCGACGGCCACTTTATTGCTATGATGCTCCCGGTTTATATGGGTTGTCGTGACTTGTCCAAGATCTATGTTTTTATCAATATCTTCTGGATGAATTTCACAAGGTGCTTCAATAACCTCCCCCTTAAAGTGAATTTCGCCAGAACCTTCATCAGCAGCATAAACAGGTGCAGTGAACAGCAGAGATACGGCCAGTGCGGCCAATGTTTTTTGTCCTTTAAACATAACAGAGTCCTTTAAGGATATAGAATAGGGGTATAGCTACGCCAGAATATCGTATTTGATTATTGCTAGTTTTTAGTTTTGCTTAAAAATATTGTTAGTTTTATTAAATGCAAAACTAAATTATTGGTATCATGAATTTGTTGTATGATGAATAAAATATAGGGGGGTATAGATAGACGTCATTTTCATAGGGTTATAAATGCGACTACCATGAAGTTTTTAATTGAAAGTATTGGGTTGCTGATAATTTGAGCTGTTCTATTCTTTTTAAATATCTATATAGGTCTGTTAATGGATTTTATTTTTACAATTTTTTGTGTTTAGGCATATAAAAATCAACCCGCCATATGAACGGCGGGTTAAAATATTTACAACTTAGCAATCAACCATTAACGCTTGATATCGCTTTTAAAGTCGCGTTTTTCATATCCTGTATACAGCTGACGCGGACGGGCAATCTTCATACCGTCACTGTGCATTTCGCTCCAGTGGGCGATCCAGCCAACGGTACGTGCCATTGCGAAAATGACGGTGAACATGGAAGACGGAATACCCATCGCTTTCAGGATGATACCGGAGTAGAAGTCGACGTTCGGGTACAGTTTCTTCTCGATGAAGTAAGGGTCGTTCTAGTGCGATGTGCTCAAGCTCCATCGCGACTTCCGCGAATCATCTTTCGAGCCCACTTCGCGCAGAACTTCGTGGCAGGTTTCACGCATCACGGTGGCACGCGGGTCGTAGTTCTTGTAGACGCGGTGGCCAAAGCCCATCAGGCGGAAAGAGTCGTTCTTGTCTTTCGCGCGACGAACAAACTCAGGAATGTGCTTAACGGAGCTGATCTCTTCGAGCATCTTCAGGGCCGCTTCGTTGGCGCCACCGTGTGCTGGCCCCCACAGAGAAGCGATACCAGGCCGCGATACAAGCGAACGGGTTAGCACCGGAAGAACCGGCGGTACGAACGGTCGAAGTTGATGCGTTCTGTTCGTGGTCAGCGTCCTTGATCAGAATACGGTCCATGGCGCGTTCCAGCACAGGGTTCACCACATACTCTTCACAAGGGGTAGCAAACATCATGCGCAGGAAGTTACCGGCATAGGAGAGGTCGTTACGCGGATAAACGAACGGCTGACCGATAGAATATTTGTAACACATCGCTGCCATGGTTGGCATTTTCGACAGCAGACGGAATGCGGCGATTTCACGGTGGCGTGGGTTATTCACATCAGGGAGTCGTAATAAAGCGCGGCCGGCGCGCCGGTGATCCCGCACATCACCGCCATTGGGTGAGAATCGCGACGGAACGCGTGGACGGGCCCCCGGGTAATCTCCTCGTGGATCATCGTGTGGCGAGTGACGGTGGTGGTGAACTCGTCAAATTCAGCTTGCGAAGGTTTTTCACCGTACAGCAGGATGTAGCACACTTCGAGATAGTTAGACTCGGTGGCTAACTGATCGATAGGGAAGCCGCGGTGCAGCAGAATCCCTTCATCACCATCAATAAAAGTAATTTTAGATTCGCAAGATGCGGTAGAGGTAAAACAGGGATCAAAAGTAAAAATGCCTTTTGAACCAGAGCTTACGGATATCAATAACATCCTGACCGAGCGTACCTTTTAGCACATCAAGTTCAATAGCATTTTCACCGGTTACAGTGATTTTTGCCTTAGTATCAGCCATTTACGGTCTCCTTAGCGCCTTTTTGCTTAAGACTGCTGGATGCCGGATTTGCAATTCGAAACATATTTCGACGTTGCCTGTTTGTTATTTGGCTCACGACTCTGTTGAATAAATTTTAAAGCAAGGGTACAGAGCAAGGGCGCTTGACGGTGCACGTCTAATCTACAGGTGAGGAACAACAGGCAGATCAGGGTCTTAGCAATCCGATGATTCAAACCTGTACAACACTAATAACTGTCCTGATTGGTCAGGTCAACTCCGGAACACTGTTACATAACTTATTATCAGGTTAAAGAGTGACCCCATAACTTTTGAGCATTATATGCTTTTACAGGTAATGGTTGTAACAATAATGTTTAATATTTGTCAAATCACGTGGTTAATTTTTAAAAAATTGTTTTAATCGTGAGCATGATCACTGTTCTGCATAAAACCGGACAAACTATATGTAGGTTAATTGTAATGATTTTGTGAACGGCCTATACTGCCGCCAGGTCTCCGGAATACCCTGCAATCCCGAGCCACCCAGCGTTGCAACGTGTCGTTTTAGCATCTGTGAGCAGATTTTTACATGACGCGAAGTTATAGAAAAAAACGCTGCTTGACCCGCCTGCGGACCGGAGGAAGGAAATAATAAGAACAGCATGTGGGCGTTATTCATGATAAGAAATGTGAAAAAACAAAGACCTGTCAATCTGGATTTGACAACAATCCGGTTCCCTATAACAGCGATAGCGTCCATTCTCCATCGCGTATCCGGTGTGATCACGTTTGTGGCGGTCGGTATTCTGCTGTGGTTGCTGGGCACCAGCCTCTCTTCTCCGGAAGGCTTCCAAACCGCTTCATCTATCATGGGCAGTTTCTTCGCCAAATTCATTATGTGGGGCATCCTTACTGCGCTGGCGTATCACGCGGTTGTCGGTATTCGTCACGTGTTAATGGATTTCGGTTATCTGGAAGAAACGCTCGAAGCCGGTAAGCGCTCAGCGAAAATTTCTTTTGTTATTACTGTCGTGCTTTCAATTCTTGCAGGAGTCCTCGTATGGTAAGCAACGCCTCAGCATTAGGACGCAACGGCGTACATGACTTCATCCTGGTCCGCGCCACCGCCATTGTTTTGACGCTTTACATTATCTATATGGTTGGCTTCTTCGCGGTAACGGGTGACGTCACGTGGGAAGTCTTGAGTGGTTTCTTTGCCTCTGCGTTCACCAAAGTATTCACCTTGCTGGCCCTGTTCTCGATTTTGATTCATGCCTGGATTGGCATGTGGCAGGTGTTAACCGACTACGTTAAACCACTGGCTCTGCGCCTGACGCTGCAACTGCTGATTGTTGTTGCGCTGCTGGTTTACGTTATCTATGGATTTGTTGTGGTGTGGGGTGTGTGATGAAACTGCCAGTCAGAGAATTTGATGCTGTTGTGATTGGTGCCGGTGGCGCAGGTATGCGCGCGGCGCTGCAAATTTCCCAAAGCGGCCAGACCTGTGCGCTGCTATCCAAAGTGTTCCCGACCCGTTCCCATACCGTGTCAGCGCAGGGTGGTATCACCGTGGCGCTCGGTAATACCCATGAAGATAACTGGGAATGGCACATGTACGACACCGTGAAAGGGTCGGACTATATCGGTGACCAGGACGCGATTGAATATATGTGTAAAACCGGGCCGGAAGCGATTCTGGAACTCGAACACATGGGCCTGCCGTTCTCGCGTCTCGATGATGGTCGTATCTATCAACGTCCGTTTGGCGGTCAGTCGAAAAACTTCGGCGGCGAGCAGGCGGCACGCACTGCGGCAGCAGCTGACCGTACCGGTCACGCACTGTTGCACACGCTTTATCAGCAGAACCTGAAAAACCACACCACCATTTTCTCCGAGTGGTATGCGCTGGATCTGGTGAAAAACCAGGATGGCGCGGTGGTGGGTTGTACCGCACTGTGCATCGAAACCGGTGAAGTGGTTTATTTCAAAGCCCGCGCTACCGTGCTGGCGACTGGCGGAGCAGGGCGTATTTATCAGTCCACCACCAACGCCCACATTAACACCGGCGACGGTGTCGGCATGGCTATCCGTGCCGGCGTACCGGTGCAGGATATGGAAATGTGGCAGTTCCACCCGACCGGCATTGCCGGTGCGGGCGTACTGGTCACCGAAGGTTGCCGTGGTGAAGGCGGTTATCTGCTGAACAAACATGGCGAACGTTTTATGGAGCGTTATGCGCCGAACGCCAAAGACCTGGCGGGCCGTGACGTGGTTGCGCGTTCCATCATGATCGAAATCCGTGAAGGTCGCGGCTGTGATGGTCCGTGGGGGCCACACGCGAAACTGAAACTCGATCACCTGGGTAAAGAAGTTCTCGAATCCCGTCTGCCGGGTATCCTGGAGCTTTCCCGTACCTTCGCTCACGTCGATCCGGTGAAAGAGCCGATTCCGGTTATCCCAACCTGTCACTACATGATGGGCGGTATTCCGACCAAAGTTACCGGTCAGGCACTGACTGTGAATGAGAAAGGCGAAGATGTGGTTGTTCCGGGACTGTTTGCCGTTGGTGAAATCGCTTGTGTATCGGTACACGGCGCTAACCGTCTGGGCGGCAACTCGCTGCTGGACCTGGTGGTCTTTGGTCGCGCGGCAGGTCTGCATCTGCAAGAGTCTATCGCCGAGCAGGGCGCACTGCGCGATGCCAGCGAGTCTGATGTTGAAGCGTCTCTGGATCGCCTGAACCGCTGGAACAATAATCGTAACGGTGAAGATCCGGTGGCGATCCGTAAAGCGCTGCAAGAATGTATGCAGCATAACTTCTCGGTCTTCCGTGAAGGTGATGCGATGGCGAAAGGGCTTGAGCAGTTGAAAGTGATCCGCGAGCGTCTGAAAAATGCCCGTCTGGATGACACTTCCAGCGAGTTCAACACCCAGCGCGTTGAGTGCCTGGAACTGGATAACCTGATGGAAACGGCGTATGCAACGGCTGTTTCTGCCAACTTCCGTACCGAAAGCCGTGGCGCGCATAGCCGCTTCGACTTCCCGGATCGTGATGATGAAAACTGGCTGTGCCACTCCCTGTATCTGCCAGAGTCGGAATCCATGACGCGCCGAAGCGTCAACATGGAACCGAAACTGCGCCCGGCATTCCCGCCGAAGATTCGTACTTACTAATGCGGAGACAGGAAAATGAGACTCGAGTTTTCAATTTATCGCTATAACCCGGATGTTGATGATGCTCCGCGTATGCAGGATTACACCCTGGAAGCGGATGAAGGTCGCGACATGATGCTGCTGGATGCGCTTATCCAGCTAAAAGAGAAAGATCCCAGCCTGTCGTTCCGCCGCTCCTGCCGTGAAGGTGTGTGCGGTTCCGACGGTCTGAACATGAACGGCAAGAATGGTCTGGCCTGTATTACCCCGATTTCGGCACTCAACCAGCCGGGCAAGAAGATTGTGATTCGCCCGCTGCCAGGTTTACCGGTGATCCGCGATTTGGTGGTAGACATGGGACAATTCTATGCGCAATATGAGAAAATTAAGCCTTACCTGTTGAATAATGGACAAAATCCGCCAGCTCGCGAGCATTTACAGATGCCAGAGCAGCGTGAAGAAACTCGATGGCTTGTACGAGTGTATTCTTTGCGCATGTTGTTCAACTTCTTGCCCGTCGTTCTGGGGAACCCGGACAAGTTCGTAGGCCCGGCAGGCCTGTTGGCCGCGTATCGCTTCCTGATTGACAGCCGCGATACCGAAACCGACAGCCGTCTTGAAGGGTTAAGTGACGCTTTCAGCGTATTCCGCTGCCACAGCATCATGAACTGCGTCAGTGTATGTCCTAAGGGGCTGAACCCGACGCGCGCCATCGGCCATATTAAGTCGATGCTGCTGCAACGTAGTGCATAAATAGTAAGAGGGGAGCGTCGTTCCCCTCACCCTAACCCTCTCCCTTAGGGAGGAGGGGGGACAGATATAGCAGGAAATCTCTAAAAACTGCCATATCAGCGGTAATAATCGAGATGTTCAGAGTGAGTGAAGGCCGAAACCAGTCGTAGCTGAACAGCTGACCATGATTAGACAGTTTTTAAAGGTTCCTTAGCGGACGCAGATGACACGACAGTCCAGGTGAACCCCGGCACGCACAGCGGTGTGCGTGGTAGTATCCACGGCGAAGTAAGCATAAAAATGCTTAAGGGATCACGATGCAGTATATGCTTCTAAAGCCTGGTTGGAATTCTCTGACCTCTCTGGCTCAAACCAGAGCTGGATAGAACAGCTCTATGTATACTTCTTAACCGATCCTGACGGGGTAGACGCTAACTGGGCGTTTGACGTTCCAGCAGTTACCTGGTACCGGAGTCAAACCGGATCAACTCCATTCAACAACGCGTGAATATTTCCGTCGTCTGGCCAAGGATGCCTCACGTTACTCTTCTTCCGTTTCCGACCCTGATACGAATGCGAAGCAGGTTAAAGTCCTGCAGCTTATCAACGCATATCGCTTCCGTGGTCACCAGCATGCGATCCTCGATCCGTGGGGCTGTGGCAGCAGGATAAAGTGGCTGATTTAGATCCCGCTTTCCACGATCTGACTGAAGCTGACTTCCAGGAGAGCTTTAACGTCGGTTCTTTTGCTTATCGGCAAAGTAACCACGAAGCTCGGCGAACTGATTGACGCGCTGAAACAGACCCTGACCGTGGTCACATCGGCGGGCAACACATGCACATTACCAACACCGAAGAAAAACGTTGGATTCAGCAGCGTTTTGAAGCGGGGCATGCCACCTTGTAGCGCCGAAGAAAAAACGCGTTTCCTCAGCGAACTGACCGCAGCAGAAGGTCTGGAGCGTTAATTCCTGGGGCTAAATTCCCTGGCGCGAAACGCTTCTCGCTGGAAGGCGGCGATGCGCTGGTGCCAATGCTTAAGAGAATGTGCATTCGCCACGCTGGCAAGAGCGGCACGCGTGAAGTGGTGCTGGGTATGGCGCACCGTGGTCGTCTGAACGTACTGATCAACGTGCTGGAAAAACAGTCCCAGGAGCTGTTCGACGAGTTCTCCGTAAAGATAAAGAACACCTCGGCACCGGTGACGTGAAGTACCACATGGGCTGTCGTCGATATCGAAACCGAAGGCGGCCTGGTGCACCTGGCGCTGGCGTTCAACCCATCGCACCTCGAAATCGTTAGCCCAGTGGTTATTGGTTCCGTTCGTGCGCGTCTGGATCGTCTGGACGAGCCAAGCATCAACCAGGTTCTGCCAATCACCATTCACGGTGATGCCGCAGTGACCGGTCAAGGCGTGGTTCAGGAAACCCTGAACATGTCCAAGGCTCGCGGTTATGAAGTGGGCGGTACGGTAATGTATCGTTATCAACAACCAGGTTGGTTTTACCACCTCTAACCCGCTGGATGCTCGGCTATGCTACTGTACCGACATCGGTAAGATGGTGATGGCGCCGATTTTCCACGTTAACGCGGATGACCCGGAAGCCGTTGCTTTCGTCACTCGTCTGGCGCTGGACTTCCGTAACACCTTCAAACGCGATGTATTCATCGATCTGGTTTGCTACCGTCGTCATGGCCACAACGAAGCCGACGAACCAAGCGCAACCCAGCCGCTGATGTATCAAAAAATCAAAAGCATCCGACCCCGCGCAAAATCTACGCTGACAAGCTAGAAGCCGACAAAGTTGCGACGCTGGAAGATGCCACTGAGATGGTTAACCTGTATCGCGACGCGCTGGACGCGGGCGAATGCGTGGTGAAAGAGTGGCGTCCAATGAACATGCACTCCTTCACCTGGTCTCCGTACCTCAACCATGAATGGGACGAAAGCTACCCGAACAAGGTTGACATGAAGCGCCTTCAGGAGTTGGCTAACCGTATCAGCACCGTGCCTGGTACGCGATCGAAATGCAGTCCCGCGTAGCGAAAATCTACGGCGACCGTCAATCCATGGCTGCGGGTGAGAAGCTGTTCGATTGGGGCGGCGCGGAAAACCTGGCTTACGCCACGTTGGTTGATGAGGGCGTTCCGGTTCGTCTGTCGGGCGAAGATGCCGGTCGCGGCACCTTCTTCCACCGCCACGCGGTTATTCATAACCAGTCGAACGGCTCAACCTACACGCCGCTGCAGCACGTGCACAACGGCCAGGGCGACTTTAAAGTTTGGGACTCCGTACCGTCTGAAGAAGCGGTGCTGGCATTTGAATACGGTTATGCGACGGCTGAGCCGCGCGCATGCTGACCATCTGGGAAGCCCAGTTCGGTGACTTCGCCAACGGCGCTCAGGTTGTTATTGACCAGTTCATCTCTTCCGGCGAGCAGAAATGGGGCCGTATGTGCGGTCTGGTAATGCTGCTGCCGCACGGTTACGAAGGGCAGGGGCCGGAGCACTTCTCTGCGTGTCTGGAGTGTTATCGGCAGCTTTGCGCTCAGCAGAACATGCAGGTTTGCGTACCGTCGACTCCGGCTCAGGTTTATCACATGCTGCGTCGTCAGGCGCTGCGTGGGATGCGTCGTCCGCTGGTGGTGATGTCACCGAAATCGCTGCTGCGTCATCCGCTGGCGGTTTCCTCTCTCGACGAACTGGCAAACGGCACCTTTATGCCGGCCATTGGCGGGATTGATGAGCTGGATCGCAGAGCGTGAAAACGCGTGGTACTGTGTTCAGGTAAGGTTTACTACGCCGCCGGAACAGCGTCGCAAAAACAACCAGAAAGATGTCGCCATCGTGCGTATCAACAGCTGTATCCGTTCCCGCACCAGGCAGTACAGGAAGCATTGAAACCATTTGCTCACGTACATGATTTCGTCTGGTGTCAGGAAGAGCCCCTTAATCAGGGTGCCTGGTACTGCAGCCAGCATCATTTCCGTGATGTGATTCCATTTGGGGCCGCTCTGCGTTATGCAGGTCGCCCAGCCTCCGCCTCGCCGGCGGTAGGGTATATGTCCGTTCACCAGAAGCAACAACAAGATCTGGTCAATGACGCGCTGAACGTCGATTAATTAAGGATACAAAATGAGTAGCGTAGATATTCTGGTTCCCGACCCGCCCGAATCCGTAGCAGACGCGACCGTGGCAACCTGGCATAAAAAACCCGGCGATGCGGTAGTTCGTGATGAAGTGCTGGTAGAAATCGAAACTGACAAAGTGGTACTGGAAGTACCGGCGTCGGCGGATGGCATTCTGCATGCCGTTCTGGAAGATGAAGGCACCACCGTGACCTCACGTCAGATCCTGGGTCGCCTGCGTGAAGGCAACAGCGCCGGTAAAGCCACCGAAGCGAAGGCGACGCCGAAGAGTCCACCCCGGCTCAGCGCCAGCAGGCTTCCCTGGAAGAACAGACTAACGATGCACTGAGCCCGGCGATCCGTCGCCTGCTGGCTGAGCATAACCTTGATGCCAATGCCATTAAAGGCTCCGGCGTTGGCGGCCGTCTGACTCGCGAAGACGTTGAAAAACATCTGGCGAAAGCTCCAGCAAAAGCTGCTGCTCCGGCTGCGGCCGCTGCTGCACCAATTGCACCGGCTCTGGCTGGCCGCTCAGAGAAACGCGTTCCGATGACTCGTCTGCGCAAACGCGTTGCCGAACGTCTGCTGGAAGCGAAAAACTCAACCGCCATGCTGACGACTTTCAACGAAGTCAACATGAAGCCAATCACTGGATCTGCGTAAGCAGTACGGCGATGCGTTTGAAAAACGTCACGGCATCCGTCTGGGCTTCATGTCCTTCTACGTGAAGGCGGTGGTTGAAGCGCTGAAACGCTATCCGGAAGTGAACGCTTCTATCGATGGCGACGATGTGGTTTATCACAACTACTTCGACGTGAGCATGGCCGTTCTGACGCCGCGTGGCCTGGTAACTCCAGTTCTGCGTGACGTCGATGCCCTCGGCATGGCTGACATTGAGAAGAACATCAAAGACGCTGGCGCTGAAAGGTCGCGACGGCAAACTGACCGTAGAAGATCGACCGGCGGTAATTTCACCATTACCAACGGCGGTGTTTTCGGTTCGCTGATGCTCACCCCGATTATCAACCCGCCTCAGCGCGATTCTTGGGTATGCACGCCATTAAAGATCGTCCGATGGCGGTTGACGGTAAAGTTGAGATCCTGCCGATGATGTACCTGGCACTTTCTTAATGATCACCGTCTGATCGATGGCCGCGAGTCCGTGGGCTTCCTGGTAGCGATTAAAGAGCTGCTGGAAAGTATCCGACTTGTCTGCTGCTGGACGTGTAGTAAACAGAGTATCACCTGCCCTGTAGGCCGGATGGTGTTTGCGCTGCCATCCGGCGATGGTGTTAATGCCTGATGGCGTTACGGCTTATCAGGCCTACAGGTTTAAAGATAACGATTACCTGAAAAATGGATAGAACGCATGAATTTACATGAATACCAGGCCAGCAGCTGTTGCGCGACGGTTTACCTGCACCAGTAGGCTATGCCTGCTCAACTCCACGCGAAGCAGAAGAAGCCGCTTCAAAAAATCGGCGCTGGCCCGTGGGTAGTAAAATGTCAGGTTCACGCTGGTGGCCGCGGTAAAGCTGGCGGTGTGAAGGTTGTTAATTCTAAAGAAGACATCCGCGCGTTCGCTGAGCATTGGCTGGGCAAACGTCTGGTGACTTATCAGACGGACGCACACGGTCAGCCGGTTAACCAGATTCTGGTTGAAGCCGCGACCGATATCGGTAAAGAACTGGACCTGGGCGCGGTTGTTGACCGTAGCTCCCGTCGCGTGGTGTTCATGGCGTCTACCGAAGGCGGCGTGGAAATCGAAAAAGTGGCGGAAGAAACTCCACACCTGATCCACAAAGTTGCACTGGACCCACTGGCAGGCCCAATGCCTTACCAGGGGCGTGAGCTGGCGTTCAAACTGGGGCTTGGAAAGGCAACAGGTTCAGCAGTTCACCAAAATTTTCATGGGTCTGGCGACCATCTTCCTTGAGCGCGATCTGGCGCTTATCGAAATTAACCCGCTGGTTGTGACCAGCAGGGCGACCTTATCTGCCTCGACGGAAAACTGGGCGCTGACGGCAACGCACGGTTCCGCCAGGCTGACCTGCGCGAAATGCGCGACCAGTCTCAGGAGATCGGACGTGAAGCGCAGGCGGCACAGTGGGAGCTGAACTACGTTGCGCTGGACGGCAACATTGGCTGTATGGTTAACGGTGCGGGCCTGGCAATGGGCACCATGGACATCGTTAAGCTGCACGGCGGCGAACCGGCTAACTTCTTAGACGTTGGCGGTGGCGCAACCAAAGAGCGCGTAACCGAAGCATTCAAAATCATTCTGTCTGATGACAATGTAAAAGCGGTTCTGGTGAACATCTTCGGCGGTATCGTACGTTGCGACCTGATCGCTGACGGTATCATCGGCGCGGTAGCAGAAGTGGGCGTTAACGTCCCAGTCGTTGTCCGTCTGGAAGGTAACAACGCCGAACTGGCGCGAAAAAACTGGCTGACAGCGGCCTGAATATTATTGCAGCGAAAAGTCTGACGGACGCAGCACAGCAGGTTGTTGCCGCAGTGGAGGGAAAATAATGTCCATTTTAATCGATAAAAACACCAAGGTTATCTGTCAGGGTTTCACCGGTAGCCAGGGTTCTTTCCACTCAGAACAGGCCATTGCATACGGCACTAAAATGGTTGGCGGCGTAACCCCAGGTAAAGGCGGCACCACCCACCTCGGCCTGCCGGTGTTCAACACCGTGCGTGAAGCCGTTGCTGCCACTGGCGCTACCGCTTCTGTTATCTACGTACCAGCACCGTTCTGCAAAGACTCCATTCTGGAAGCCATCGACGCAGGCATCAAACTGATTATCACCATCACTGAAGGCATCCCGACGCTGGATATGCTGACCGTGAAAGTGAAGCTGGATGAAGCAGGCGTTCGTATGATCGGCCCGAACTGCCCAGGCGTTATCACTCCGGGTGAATGCAAAATCGGTATCCAGCCTGGTCACATTCACAAACCGGGTAAAGTGGGTATCGTTTCCCGTTCCGGTACACTGACCTATGAAGCGGTTAAACAGACCACGGATTACGGTTTCGGTCAGTCGACCTGTGTCGGTATCGGCGGTGACCCGATCCCGGGCTCTAACTTTATCGACATTCTCGAAATGTTCGAAAAAGATCCGCAGACCGAAGCGATCGTGATGATCGGTGAGATCGGCGGTAGCGCTGAAGAAGAAGCAGCTGCGTACATCAAAGAGCACGTTACCAAGCCAGTTGTGGGTTACATCGCTGGTGTGACTGCGCCGAAAGGCAAACGTATGGGCCACGCGGGTGCCATCATTGCCGGTGGGAAAGGGACTGCGGATGAGAAATTCGCTGCTCTGGAAGCCGCAGGCGTGAAAACCGTTCGCAGCCTGGCGGATATCGGTGAAGCACTGAAAACTGTTCTGAAATAAATATCTGTAATAAGAAATAGCCCTCGCCGCTTCCCTCTACAGGAATGGCGAAGGGCTGTCGGTTTCGACATGGTTGGCCATCGTATGATGGCCTTTTTTGTGCTTATCGCGATGATTTTCGCTGCGCTATCAGGGTAAATTTATAGTCATCGGTATTAAAAGCGTTGCGGCTATATTCAAACACCCGACCATCAACTAAATATCCACGCGATACTTTTTCAAGAATCGGCTTTGTCTGGCTGATATTAAGCAGACGGCTCATCTCTTCGGTTGGCATCAGAGGAATGATTTCCTGTTCGCTACGATCGATAACCATTTTCTTCACTTCTTCGATAAAGTGATATTTCGAATTTTCCATGACCTGCCAGGTGAGATCCGGGAACAACGCAAGCGGCATCCAGGTTTCTTCCAGCGCCATTGGCTTTTGCTTGCGATAGCGCACGCGCTTCACATGCCACACACGATCCTGCGGGGTGATTTGTAGCTGTTGCTGAAGAAAATCGTCAGCCGGAATCACTTCGAATATCAGAACTTCACTGTGTGTATCGACGTGACGGTCCGACAGTTTTTCATCAAAACTGGTTAACTGAAAAATATCGTAATTGACCCGCTCTTCTTTGACGTAAGTCCCGCTGCCCTGAATGCTTTCGAGGATCTGCTGCTCGACTAGCTGGCGCAAAGCCTGACGCACCGTAACCCGGCTGACGCCAAACTCTGTTTGTAGCGCTGATTCAGTGGGTAACGCATCGCCAGGTTTAAGCTCGCCACGCGCAATTTGTTCACGAATGCGATCGGCAATCTGCCGGTATAAGGGCTTGTGTCCCATTTTTAGTATCTCATTAATACGAATTTAACCATTATGCCCGATAAATTCATCCTGTAAATAATACAAATACAATACAAATAATTTCAATCAAGTGAAATTGATCACATAATGGTATTGTTTTATCGGGCACACTGGCGCGACTATAAAAACGATCAAGTGAGGATCATGATGAATCTGACGACTCTGACCCACCGCGATGCGTTGTGTCTGAATGCGCGCTTTACCAGCCGTGAAGAGGCCATCCACGCGTTGACTCAACGTCTTGCTGCTCTGGGGAAAATTTCCAGTACTGAGCAATTTCTGGAAGAAGTGTATCGCCGTGAAAGCCTTGGCCCGACCGCCTTAGGTGAAGGGTTGGCTGTGCCGCATGGCAAAACTGCTGCGGTAAAAGAAGCGGCGTTTGCGGTCGCCACACTCAGCGAGCCGCTTCAGTGGGAAGGCGTTGATGGCCCGGAAGCAGTTGATTTAGTGGTGCTGCTGGCGATTCCCCCCAATGAAGCGGGTACTACGCATATGCAACTGCTGACAGCGCTGACCACGCGCCTTGCGGATGATGAGATTCGGGCGCGTATACAGTCGGCGACGACGCCTGATGAGTTGCTCTCGGCGCTGGATGACAAGGGAGGCACGCAACCTTCTGCCTCTTTTTCCAACGCGCCAACTATCGTCTGCGTAACGGCCTGTCCGGCGGGTATTGCTCACACCTATATGGCTGCGGAATATCTGGAAAAAGCCGGACGCAAACTCGGCGTAAATGTTTACGTTGAAAAACAAGGCGCTAACGGCATTGAAGGGCGTTTAACGGCGGATCAACTCAATAGTGCAACCGCCTGTATTTTTGCGGCTGAAGTCGCCATCAAGGAGAGTGAGCGTTTTAATGGCATTCCCGCGCTTTCAGTGCCTGTTGCCGAGCCGATTCGCCATGCAGAAGCGTTGATCCAACAAGCGCTTACCCTCAAGCGTAGCGATGAGACGCGTACCGTACAGCAAGATACGCAACCGGTGAAAAGTGTCAAAACGGAGCTGAAACAGGCACTGTTGAGCGGAATCTCTTTTGCCGTACCGTTGATTGTCGCGGGGGGCACGGTGCTGGCGGTCGCGGTATTACTGTCGCAAATCTTCGGGCTACAAGATCTGTTTAATGAAGAAAACTCCTGGCTGTGGATGTACCGCAAGCTGGGCGGCGGGCTGCTCGGAATTTTGATGGTACCGGTGCTCGCGGCCTATACCGCCTATTCTCTGGCAGATAAACCGGCGTTAGCGCCAGGCTTTGCGGCTGGACTTGCCGCCAACATGATCGGCTCCGGGTTTCTCGGCGCGGTCGTTGGCGGATTGATAGCCGGTTACTTGATGCGCTGGGTGAAAAATCACTTGCGTCTTAGCAGTAAATTCAATGGATTCCTGACCTTTTATCTTTATCCGGTTATCGGGACGTTGGTTGCCGGCAGCCTGATGCTGTTCGTGGTCGGCGAGCCAGTCGCCTGGATTAATAACTTCTGCTTCACGGCATGGCTGAACGGGCTGTCGGGGGCTAACGCACTGTTGCTCGGTGTGATTCTCGGTTTCATGTGCTCCTTTGACTTAGGTGGCCCGGTTAACAAGGCCGCCTATGCTTTCTGCCTCGGAGCGATGGCTAACGGGGTATATGGCCTTTACGCCATCTTCGCGTCGGTAAAAATGGTCTCCGCCTTTCATGGCCTCCACCATGCTGGCACCACATCTGTTTAAACAGTTCGAAATTGAGACCGGTAAATCAGCACCTGGGTTGCTCGGGCTTGCAGGAATTACCGAAGGAGCGATTCCGATGGCGATAGAAGATCCGCTTCGGGTGATTGGCTCTTTTGTCCTTGGGTCAATGGCGACAGGGGCCATCGTAGGGGCTATGGGGATTGGTATCTTTTACGCAGCGCGGATTTACTTACCCTATTTTTACTCCAGCATACCGGGATGAGCGCCTTTATTGCGGCGGCAGGGCTGGTTTGGTGCCGCGCTGGTGGGGACATTGATTTCCACCGCGGTGCTTCTTGTCTGGCGACGCCGGGCGGTAAAGCAGGGGAAATACGTCACCGATAGCGTGATGCCAGTAAGCACTGATGAAACAGGAAACGAAGATGAAAGCTGTATCTCGCGTTCACATTACGCCGCATATGCACTGGGATCGAGAGTGGTATTTCACCACCGAAGAGTCGCGCATTTTACTGGTCAACGATCTGGAAGAGAGATCCCTCGCTCGTCTCGAGCAGGACGAAAACTATAAGTACTACGTCCTCGATGGGCAAACGGCGATACTCGAAGAAACTATTTCGCCGTTAAACCAGAGAACCGGGAGCGCGTTAAGGCGCTGGTTCAGGCGGGAAAACTCATTATTGGGCCATGGTATACTTTGAACGGATACGACGCTCGTTTCTGGCGAGTCCATTGTTCGCAACCTGATGTACGGCATCCGTGACTGCATGGCATTTGGTGAGCCAATGAAGATTGGCTATCTCCCGGACTCATTCGGCATGTCCGGGCAGTTACCGCATATTTATCACGGATTTGGTATTACCCAGCATTTTGTTCTGGCGTGGTTGCTCAGAACATAATGGCACCGATAAAACCGAGTTCTTATGGCAAAGTCAGGACGGTAGTGAGGTGACAACTCAGGTACTGCCTCTGGGCTATGCGATTGGTTAATACTTACCTGAGGATGAAGCCGGCCTGCGTAAACGGCTTGATAGCTATTTTGACGTGCTGGAAAAAGCCTCGGTGACTAAAGAGATTTGCTGCCTAACGGCCATGACCAGATGCCACTGCAACAAAATATCTTCGCCGTTATGGACAAGCTACGGGAAATCTACCCGCAGCGGCAGTTTGTGATGAGTCGCTTCGAGGAGGTATTTGCACTGATTGAAGCGCACCAGTGATGAGCTGGCGACCCTGCAAGGTGAGTTTATTGATGGTAAATACATGCGTGTTCACCGGACAATTGGCTTTACGCGAATGGATATTAAGATAGCGCATGCCCGAATTGAGAACAAAATCGTCAATCTGCTGGAACCGCTCGCCACGCTGGCCTGGAGCTTAGGCTTTGATGCTTACCACGGCCTGCTGGAGAAAATGTGGAAAGAGATCCTGAAAAACCACGCACATGACAGCATTGGCTGCTGTTGCAGCGATAAGGTTCATCGGGAAATAGTCTCACGTTTTCTGCTGGCTGAAGATATGGCGGATCATCTGGATTCGCTTCTATCTGCGTAAGATTACCGACAATATGGCGCAGAGCGAAGAAGAACAAACTGGTGATGTTTAACCTGATGCCGTGGCCGCGTGAGGAGGTTCTCAACACCACCATCCGCCTGCGGGCTAGCCAGTTCCGGCTGCGTGGACAGGGCAAAGGCCAGGGTGAAATTCCCTATTTTATCCGTCGGGCGGGAATTGAATTGGGGCTTTATCAACGACAGTTGCATTATGGCAACTACGAGCCGTTCATGGAGTTCGATATCCAGCTGAACCAGATCCTGCGTCTTATGGGATATCACGCGTTTGTATATTGGAGCCAAGGAGCGTTGCGGCGGAATGGCCAGATGAAGTGCCCGGAGCCTACACAGGCGCTGCTGGAAAATGCGTTCTGGCAGATTGATATCAACCGCGATGGGACGTTACGGCTGCGTGATAAGGATTCTGGTGTTGTGTTATCAGCGGGTGCTGGAAATAGAAGAAGGGGCCGACGATGGCGATGAGTACGACTACTCGCCGTCGCTGGCGAAGAGTGGCCGCTTACTTCGGCTGATACGCCATTTGAATATGAGGTCGTCCATGAAGCCTGGCAAAGTCGGGCATATATCCGTTACCGGATGGCGGTTCCGGCCAATTTAAAATGCGCGCTCGGCACGTCTTCGCAACGCTGAACTTGGTGTGGAAATCGAGGTAACGCTCAGCCATAACAGTCGCCGTATCGACGTGGATGTCCGGCTGGACAATCAGGCGGATGACCACCGCGTACGCGTGCTGATTCCTACCCAGTTTAGCGCGCAGGAGGTTTCCTGGCCGATACACAGTTTGGCACCATCGTGCGCCCGGTACGCGATGAAGCAATGGACCGCTGGCAGGAAGAGGGGTGGAAAGAAGCGCCGGTTCCGGTATGGAATCTGCTGAACTATGCCGCTTTACAGGAAGGGCGCAACGGGTTGGCGGTCTTCACGAAGGGTTGCGTGAGTTTGAAGTTGTCGGGGAAGAAGAAAACCTTCGCGTTGACGCTGCTTCGCGGCATCGGTTTCCTGTCCATCAGCAAGATCTCTTATTACGCCCCGGTCGGCCTTCTGGTATTAAATTGCCGGTACCAGATTCCCAGATGCGTGGTTCGCTGCATGGCCGATTCAGCCTGTTTAGCTACAGCGGTAAGCCGCTTAATGTTGGCCTTGCCCAACAGGCTCGTGCCTGGCTAACGCCGGTCCAGTGCTATAACAAAATCCCATGGGATGCGATGAAACTGAATAAAGCTGAGTTGACCACTCCAGATAGCTACAGTTTGCTGAGTATGTCGCCGGTAGGTTGCCAGTTAAGTGCATTGAAGAAAGCGGAAAACCGCGATGAGATCATTCTGCGTTTGTTTAATCCGGCTGAATCAGCAACCTGTGATGCGACTGTTGCTTTCAGTCGCGAGGTGATTTCTTGCTCAGAAACGATGATGGATGAACACATTACCACCGAGGAAAATCAAGGTTCAAATCTATCGGGGCCTTTTTTACCCGGCCAGTCACGGACGTTCAGTTACCGGCTTGCCTGAATAGCAATCAAACCGAAGCCACATATGCGCGGCCAGATTGTTGACAAAGGGCGCTTTGTTCATGCCGGATACGGCATGAACGCTTTATTCGGTCTACAAAAGCAGGCAAATTCAATATATTGCAGAGATGATGTAGACACTGGCAAGCGTAGCGCATCAGGTAATTTTGCGTTTATCTTCACTCTCAAGCCACGTATATGTGGCTTTATTTTTAACAAAATAATAACCCTGGGTGAGTTAATTATAATATAATTATAAGTTAACTAAATGTTAATATTGGCGGGGTGGATTTATGCCTTTATTAGTAATCCTGAAACTCTGCGTCGTATTAGCCAGTGACCAAAAAAAGAATTAAGGTCAACCGTGCTGTTTTTGCTTCGTCTCTTTTTATCTTTAATTGCCAACCGAAACTAATTTCAGCCTTATAACTCACACATTTTAAACATAAATGTCACTAAAGTTACCTTATTGAAACATGATTAACATAATTTGTAGGAATTGATATTTATCAATGTATAAGTCTTGGAAATGGGCATCAAAAAGAGATAAATTGTCGTGGATCAAATTGGCTGAAACCTATCTGATTCGCTATAAATTGATCACCGTCGAAAAACGTAAAACTAATCCAATAAAAACCTGTTTATTGTAAGGGTTTTACAGCGTAATATATTATAAGGAATAGATACCATTTTTTATTAACACGTTTGTAACTTTCACTTATTGCTGTTTTTCCTGCCTTCCGCAAGGGGCGGCAGTAGGGAAGGGGACAAATAAATTTGCTGCTGGGGCATGTGTTTGAATCTCGTTAACAGATTCAATCTCGGAGTCTTCATGCGATGAGCAAGGAGTCATAATGTCAGATATAGTCGAACTGTCGCGCTTACAGTTTGCCTTGACCGCGATGTACCACTTCCTGTTTGTTCCGCTGACGCTGGGTATGGCGTTCTTGCTGGCAATCATGGAAACGGTTTACGTCCTTTCCGGCAAACAGATTTATAAAGATATGACCAAGTTTTGGGGCAAGTTGTTTGGTATCAACTTTGCGCTGGGTGTGGCTACCGGTCTGACCATGGAGTTCCAGTTCGGGACTAACTGGTCTTACTATTCCCACTATGTCAGCAATATCTTCGGTGCGCCGCTGGCCATCGAAGGTCTGATGGCCTTCTTCCTGGAATCTACCTTTGTAGGTCTGTTCTTCTTCGGTTGGGATCGTCTGGGTAAAGTCCAGCACATGGCTGTCACCTGGCTGGTGGCGCTTGGCTCCAACCTCTCCGCACTGTGGATTCTGGTAGCGAACGGCTGGATGCAAAACCCAATCGCTTCCGAATTTCAACTTCGAAACCATGCGTATGGAAATGGTCAGCTTCTCCGAGCTGGTCCTGAACCCAGTTGCACAGGTTAAATTTGTCCACACCGTGGCATCCGGCTACGTCTGTGGCGCGATGTTCATTCTCGGTATCAGCTCCTACTATATGCTGCGTGGCCGCGACTTCGCCTTTGCGAAACGCTCGTTCGCTATCGCTGCAAGCTTCGGTATGGCGGCTATCCTCTCTGTTATCGTTCTGGGTGATGAATCTGGTTACGAAATGGGTGACGTACAGAAAACCAAACTGGCTGCTATCGAAGCCGAGTGGGAAACGCAGCCGGCCCCGGCAGCCTTCACCCTGTTTGGTATTCCGGACCAGGATGCGCAAGAGAACCACTTCGCCATTCAAATTCCTTACGCCCTGGGCATCATCGCCACCCGCTCTGTTGATAAGCAGGTGACGGGTCTGAAAGATCTGATGGTGCAACACGAAGAGCGTATTCGTAACGGCATGAAAGCCTACTCGCTGCTGGAACAGCTGCGCGGTGGCTCGACTGACCAGTCCGTTCGCGATGAGTTCAATAACGTCAAGAAAGACCTGGGCTACGGTTGCTGCTGCTGAAACGCTATACCGACAACGTTGCTGATGCAACCGAAGCGCAGATTAGCCAGGCAACCAAAGACTCAATCCCACGCGTTGCGCCGCTGTACTTCGCCTTCCGTATCATCGTGGCGTGCGGCATCCTGATGCTGGCGATTATTGCGGTTTCCTTCTGGACCGTAATTCGTAACAAGATCGGCGAGAAGAAATGGCTGCTGCGCACCGCGCTGTATGCGATTCCGCTGCCGTGGATTGCTATCGAGTCTGGCTGGTTCGTTGCTGAATATGGCCGTCAACCGTGGGCTATTGGTGAGGTGCTGCCAACGGCAGTGGCCGACTGCTAGCCTGACCCCGGGCGATCTGATCTTCTCGATGCTGCTGATTTGTGGTCTGTACACCCTGTTCCTCGTGGCGGAGCTGTACCTGATGTTCAAATTTGCCCGCCGTGGCCCAAGCAGCCTGAAAACCGGTCGTTACCACTATCAGCAGTCTACCGCGACTACTCAGCCGGCACGCTAAGACAGGAGTCGTCAAATGATCGATTATGAAGTATTGCGTTTTATCTGGTGGCTGCTGATCGGTATCTTGCTGATTGGTTTTGCCGTCGCCGATGGTTTCGACATGGGGGTGGGCGTGCTCACCCGTTTCCTCGGTCGTAACGACACCGAGCGTCGAATCATGATTAACTCCATCGCTCCACACTGGGACGGTAACCAGGTATGGCTCATCACTGCAGGCGGCGCGCTGTTTGCCGCATGGCCGATGGTCTATGCTGCCGCGTTCTCCGGCTTCTATGTGGCGATGATTCTGGTGCTGGCGTCCTTGTTCTTCCGTCCGGTCGGTTTTGACTACCGCTCGAAGATTGAAACACCACTAGCGCAATATGTGGGACTGGGGCATCTTCATCGGTAGCTTCGTGCCGCCGCTGGTTATCGGCGTTGCGTTCGGTAACCTGCTGCAGGGCGTACCGTTCCACGTTGATGAATATATGCGTCTGTACTACACCGGTAACTTCTTCCAGCTGCTGAACCCGTTCGGTCTGCTGGCCGGTATTGTCAGTGCCGCGATGATCCTGACTCAGGGTGCCACCTACCTGCAAATGCGTACCGTGGGCGAACTGCACCTGCGTACTCGTAACGTTTCTATGGTTGCGGCGCTGGTTACGCTGGTGTGCTTTGCACTGGCAGGCGTTTGGGTCTACTACGGCATTGATGGCTATGTGGTGAAATCGGTTCTGGATCACACCGGTCCGTCTAACCCACTGACCAAAGAAGTGGCGCGTGAAGCCGGTGCATGGATGGTGAACTTCAACAACATGCCAGCGCTGTGGGCGATTCCTGCTCTGGGCGTGGTGCTGCCGTTGCTGACTATTGTGACCCACCAAAGCAGATAAAGGGGCATGGGCGTTCCTGTTCTCTTCACTGACTCTGGCATGCATGGTCCTTTGACCACTGGCATTGCAATGTTCCCGTTCATTATGCCTTCCAGCACGATGATGAACGCAAGCCTGACCATGTGGGATGCAACATAGCCAGCTGACGCTGAACCTGATGACCTATGTAGCGATTATCTTCGTACCGATTATTCTGGCCTACACCAGCTGGTGTTACTGGAAAATGTTCGGTCGTATCACTAAAAGAGATATCGAACGTAACACCCACTCTCTGGTAAGGAGCTGAATATGTGGTATTTCGCATGGATTTTGGGAACGCTTCTTGCCTGTGCATTCGGCGTGATCACCGCCCTGGCGCTTGAGCGCGTTGAAGCGTCCAAAGCGGGTGAAGAAGAAGAACACTGATGAAAAATATTATCGCAACGTTGTACGCGATAATGGATAAGCGCCCCTTGCGGGCGCTTTGCTTGTTATGGCCCTGGCGTTAGCTGGCTGTATTTTCTGGGATCCGACGCGTTTTGCGGCAAAAATTAGCGAGCTGGAAATCTGGCACGGTTTTCTGCTGATGTGGTCAGTGTGCGCTGGCGTGATTCACGGGGTTGGTTTCCGCCCTCGGTCGATTCACTGGCAGGGAATTTTTGTCCTGGCTTTATCGCCGATCTTGTTATTATTCGCAGGTCTGATATTTTTCTTCTTTTACCGCTGAAAACTCCCGCCTTTGGATAATGATGGTGCTTGCGAGGCCCATAAATTTTTACTCTCCGTTTACTTTTTCTTCCATTCCCAAACCATCTTTCCCGCGTATCGTCGCGAAGTTCAAAAACCCAAAAAATTTTTTGCATTACTGGGACGTAAAGTGAATACAACGCTGTTTCGATGGCCGGTTCAGGTTACTACGAAGATACCGACGCCGGGGGTGTGGTTTACCACGCCAGCTATGCCGCTTTGTACTGAAAGAGCACGTACTTAGATGCTGCGTCACCATCACTTCAGCCAACAGGTTTTGCTGGCTGAACGCGTGGCCTTTGTCGTGCGCAAAATGACGCTGGAGTATTTTGCAGCTGCCAAGCGAGTATGCTGAAGTCCAAACAGAAATTACATCAATGCGTGGTACGTCAATGGTATTTACGCAGAGAATAGTCAACGCTGAGAATAAGGTTCTGAACGGAGCAGAAAGTCCTGATTGTCTGTGTTGATCCACTCATCATGAAGCCTCGTGCGCTTCCCAAGTCTATTGTTGCGCGGAGTTTAAGCAGTGACTGACATGAACATCCTTGATTTGTTCCTGAAGGCTAGCCTTCTGGTTAAACTTGCTCGTGTTGATTTTGATTGGTTTTTCAATCGCATCCTGGGCCATTATCATCCAGAGAACGCGCATCCTTAATGCGGCTAGCCGTGAGGCTGAAGCGTGGATGGATTGTTCGTACCAGCATCGAGCTGTCTGGTTTCTATTACAGGAAAGCCAGGGGCGCCGTGATAATCTGGCGGGCTCTGGCCAGATCTTCTACAGTGGATTCGCAAAGAGTTTGCTCGCTTGCATCGGGCTAACAGCCATGCGCCGGAAGCGGTTGTGGAAGGGGCATCGCGTGCGATGCGTATCTCCATGAATCGTGAGCTGGAAACTCTGGAAACGCACATTCCGTTCCTCAGCACCGTCGGTTCTATCAGCCCATACATTGGTCTGTTCGGTACCGTATGGGGGATGATCCATGCCTTTATCGCACTAGGTGCGGTGAAACAGGCTACGCTGCAGATGGTTGCGCCAGGGATCGCCGAAGCGCTGATCGCCACGGCAATCGGTCTGTTTGCGGCAATTCCTGCGGTTATGGCGTACAACCGTCTGAACCAGCGCGTGAACAAACTGGAGCTGAACTACGACAACTTTATGGAAGAGTTCACCGCCATTCTGCACCGTCAGGCTTTTACCGTCAGCGAGAGCAACAAGGGGTAAGCCATGGCCAGAGCACGTGGACGCGGGCGTCGCGAACTGAAGTCCGAAATTAACATCGTTCCGCTGCTGGATGTGTTGTTGGTGCTGCTGCTGATCTTTATGGCGACAGCGCCGATCATTACGCAGAGCGTGGAAGTGGATCTCCCTGATGCAACTGAATCACAGGCTGTCAGCAGTAATGATGAACCCCCGGTCATTGTTGAAGTGTCCGGCGTAGGGCAGTACAGCGTGAACGTTGGCCAGGAGAAGATGCCGGCAACTTTGCCACCTGAACAGGTTGTTGCAGAAGCGCAGCGCCGTTTAGAGGCGAATCCGAAGACGGTCTTCTTAATTGGGGGCGCGAAAGACGTGCCTTATGATGAAATAATTAAAGCGCTTAACCTGTTACACAGCGCCGGGGTGAAATCGGTCGGGTTAATGACCAGCCAATTTAATCGCCGACATGCCGCACAGCAGCAGACGTAGGTTGGCGACAGCCTATGTTTGTTTGCTGCAGGGTAATGGGTGAACAGTTTTTGGGAACCAGAGTGTCAAAGGCAACCGAACAAAACGACAAGCTTAAACGAGCGATAATTATTTCAGCTGTGCTGCACGTCATTCTTTTTGCAGCACTTGATCTGGAGTTCGTTCGATGAGCATATAGACGCTGCAGCCGGCGGTGGCGGCGGTTCGTCCATCGATGCAGTTATGGTCGATCCCGGTGCGGTCGTCGAGAACTATAATGGTACGCAGCAGCAGCCAGGCCTAGTTCAAAACGTGCGCAAGAGCGGCGTTTGAACAGGCCCGCAGCAGTGCTGAAGAGCTACGCGAAAAACAGGCTGCTGAACAGGAACGTTTAAAAGCGCTGGAAAAAGAGCGTTTACAGGCTCAGGATGCAGCGAAGCAGGCGCAGGAGCAGCAGAAACAGGCTGAAGAAGCGGCGGCGAAAGCGGCAGCAGATGCGAAAGCAAAAGCTGATGCCCAAGCCAAAGAGGCCGCGGAAGCTGCTGTTAAAGCGGCTGCTGATGCCAAAGTAAAAGCAGATGCACAGGCTAAAGTCGCAGCGGAAGCCGCAAAAAAGCTGCCGCAGATGCTCAGAAGAAAGCGGAAGCAGAAGCTGCCAAAGCGGCCGCCGATGCGAAAAAGGTAGCCGAAGCGACGGCTGCTAAAGCGGCGGCGAAAGCCGCTGCCGATGCAGCCAGAAGAAAGCGGCTGCTGAAGCAGCAGAAAAAAAGCGGCAGCAGAAGCGGCGAAGAAGGCCGCATCTGAAAAAGCTGCGGCGGATTAAAAGCGGCAGCTGCCGCTGAGAAAGCCGCTGCAGATAAAGCTGCCGCCCCAGCCAAAAAGGCTGCTGCCGATAAAAAAGCCGCTGCCGATAAAGCTGCCGCAGATAAAAAAGCTGCCGCAGCGAAAGAAAGCGGCTGCAGCTGAAAAAGCGGCTGCGGCTTCCGGTGTTGATGACCTGCTGGGCGATCTCAGTTCAGGTAAGAATGCGCCGAAAGGAAATACCAGCGGTAGCGCTGGGGGCTCGTCTCCTGCTAAAGGTAGTAAACAAGGACAGGGTGGGGCATCACAGGCTGAAATTGCTTCATACATGCACAGGTTCAGGCAGCGATCAAAGGTCATTTATATGACTGGGATACCTACAAAGGAAAAACCTGTACCTTGCGTGTCAACATGACCGAAACGGTACTGTGTTTTGAGCGTGAAGCAGGAAGGTGGCGATCCGGCGTTTTGTCAGCAGATGCTTTGGCGGCGGGAACAAACCGGATGACCAAGTTCCCGAAACCGCCTTCACAATCGGTTTGGCAGACCTTAAAAATGCGCCACTGGACTTCAAGCCATAATGGAGATTGTTTTTTTTCGCGGCAGTACGTGAAAAATAAAGGCGAGATCATTGCGCAGGGTTTTGGTAGTTTTGTGTATTTTAGTTTGTTAACATTCTGCTAAATTATCGTGGGCTTTCCGCCTGGATAAGGGAGAAATGATGAAGCAGGCATTACGAGTAGCGTTTGGTTTTCTGATGCTGTGGGCAGCCGTGCTGCACGCAGAAGTACGTATCGAGATCACCCAAGGGGTGGACTCTGCACGTCCGATTGGCGTCGTTCCGTTCCAGTGGGCCGGACCGGGTGCTGCACCTGAAGATATTGGCGGCATCGTTGGTGCCGACCTGCGTAACAGCGGGAAATTTAACCCATTAGATCGCTCTCGTCTGCCGCAGCAGCCGGGTACCGCTCAGGAAGTTCAGCCGGCAGCATGGTCTGCACTGGGTATTGATACCGTTGTTGTCGGTCAGGTAACGCCTAACGCTGACGGTAGCTATAATGTGTCTTATCAGCTGGTTGATACCGGTGCGGCACCAGGTACCGTGTTGGCACAGAACACCTATAAAGTGAACAAGCAGTGGCTGCGTTATGCTGGCCATACTGCCAGTGACGAAGTGTTCGAGAAGCTGACCAGCATTAAAGGTGCATTCCGTACCCGTATCGCCTACGTGGTTCAGACCAACGGCGGTCAGTTCCCGTATGAGCTACGCGTATCCGATTACGATGGTTACAACCAGTTCGTGGTTCACCGTTCTCCACAGCCGCTGATGTCTCCGGCGTGGTCTCCAGACGGTTCTAAACTGGCTTACGTGACCTTCAAAGCAGCCGTACAGCGCTGGTTATCCAGACATTGGCTAACGGTGCGGTACGTCAGGTGGCTTCGTTCCTGACGCAACGGTGCACCAGCGTTCTTTCCGGATGGCACAAAATGGCGTTCGCCCTGTCTAAAACCGGTAGCCTGAACCTGTACGTGATGGATTCCGTCCGGCCAGATTCGTCAGGTCACTGATGGTCGTAGTAACAACACCGAACCAACCTGGTTCCCGGACAGCCAGAACCTGGCCTTTACTTCTGACCAGGCCGGTCGTCCACAGGTGTACAAAGTTAATGTTGGCGGCGGTGCTCCGCAGCGTATTACCTGGGAAGGTTCGCAGAAGCAGGACGCAGATGTCAGCAGCGACGGTAAATTTATGGTAATGGTAAGCTCGGCAAAACGGCCAGCAGCACATTGCTAAGCAGGATCTGGTAGCGGGTGGCGTACAAGTATTGTCGTCAACGTTCCTGGACGAAACGCCAAGTCTGGCACCTAACGGCACGATGGTAATCTACAGCTCTTCTCAGGGCATGGATCCGTGCTGAATCCGGTTTTTACAGATGGGCGTTTCAAAGCGTGTTTTCCGGCAACTGATGGACAGGTCAAATTCCCTGCCTGGTCGCCGTATCTGTAATAATAATTAATTAATTGATTACTAAAGGAATCATAGAAATGCAACTGAACAAAGTGCTGGTAAAGGGCTGATGATCGCTCTGCCTGTAATGGCAATCGCAGCGTGTTCTTCTAACAAGAACGCAAGCAATGACCAGAGCGGCGAAGGCATGTGGGTGCCGGCAACGGCAATCATGCGAAGTCGGTAACGGCAACATGTTCTCTGAAGAGCAAGCGCGTCTTCAGATGCAGCAGCTGCAACAGCAGACATCGTTTACTTCGATCGGACAAATACGATATTCGTTCTGACTTCGCTGCAATGCTGGATGCGCACGCAAACTTCCTGCGAGTAAACCCGTCTTACAAAGTCACCGTAGAAGGTCACGCGGACGAACGTGGTACTCCTGAGTACAACATCTCCCTGGGTGAGCGTCGTGCTAACGCCGTTAAGATGTACCTGCAGGGTAAAGGCGTTTCTGCTGACCAGATCTCCATCGTTTCTTACGGTAAAGAAAAACCTGCAGTACTGGGTCATGACGAAGCGGCTTACTCCAAAAACCGTCGTGCCGTACTGGTTTACTAAGAGAATTGCATCAGCAGTAACTTCAGACATCACATGTTGAGTCTGTCGTTACTGGTTGGCATAGCGGCCCCCTGGGCCGCTTTTGCTCAGGCGCCAATCAGTAGTGTCGGCTCAGGCTCGGTCGAAGACCGTGTCACTCAACTCGAGCGTATTTCTAATGTCTCTACAGTCAGCTTTTGACCCAACTCCAGCAACAACTCTCCGATAATCAGACCGATATTGACGCCCTGCGAGGCGAAATCCAGGAAAGTCAGTACCAGCTGAATCAGATTGTGGATCGTCAAAAACAGATCATGCTGCAAATTGACAGCCTAAACGGCGGTAGCGGCAGTGCGCAGACCAGCAGCTTTCGGTGACCAAAGCAATGCGGCGGCGACAGCAGCGCCTGCAGGCGGCGATACGGCGGCTTCCGGCGTGCCTGCGCAGACGGGCGATGCGAATACCGATTACAACGCAGCGATTGCGTTAGTAAAAGATAGCGCTCGTCAGGATGACGCGATTGCGGCGTTTCAGAACTTCATCAAAAAGTACCCTGATTCAACCTATCAGCCAAATGCTAACTATTGGTGGGGGGTCAGTTGAATTACAACAAGGGTAAAGATGATGCGGCCTTTTATTTTGCATCGGTGGTGAAAAACTACCCGAAGTCGCCTAAGGCGGCGGACGCGATGTTTAAGGTTGGGGTTATCATGCAGGACAAAGGGGACAACCAAAAAAGCGAAAGCCGGATACCCAGCAGGTTGTCAGCAAGTACCCAGGTACCGACGGTGCGAAACAGGCGCAAAAACGTCTTAGCGGACTGTAATGCATAAAGTAAGACCAGAAATCGCGTTATTTCTGGTCTTGCCGCATAAAACATAAGCAGTTAAGTGATCTTTGTCGAAATTTTTGTTGCGCAGAATTCTGAATTCAGTAATATATGCCGCCGTTGCCAAGGGATATCAAACAGCCCGAAAGTGACAAAAAAAGTGGGGCGTTAGCTCAGTTGGTAGAGCAGTTGACTTTTAATCAATTGGTCGCAGGTTCGAATCCTGCACGCCCCACCATTTCTTATTAAGCTTAGTATCCAGCGTAGTACGGGTGATTAGCTCAGCTGGGAGAGCACTCCCCTTACAAGGAGGGGGTCGGCGGTTCGATCCCGTCATCACCCACCACCGGGGCGTTAGCTCAGTTGGTAGAGCAGTTGACTTTTAATCAATTGGTCGCAGGTTCAAATCCTGCACGCCCCACCATTCTTAACGGTGGGCACGGTGAAAGCAGTACCGGCAGTATCCAGCGCAGTTTCGGGTGATTAGCTCAGCTGGGAGAGCACCTCCCTTACAAGGAGGGGGTCGGCGGTTCGATCCCGTCATCACCCACCACTCGGGTCGTTAGCTCAGTTGGTAGAGCAGTTGACTTTTAATGGATTGGTCGCAGGTTCGAATCCTGCACGACCCACCATCTTTATTGATGGTTCCGGTTGAAGATCTTTCAGGCAACACCCGAATGGGGCGTTAGCTCAGTTGGTAGAGCAGTTGACTTTTAATCAATTGGTCGCAGGTTCAAATCCTGCACGCCCCACCATCCTGAAAAGATTATGCAGTAAACCCCATAAGGGGGCGTTAGCTCAGTTGGTAGAGCAGTTGACTTTTAATCAATTGGTCGCAGGTTCGAATCCTGCACGCCCCACCAGTGTAAAAAAAGGCGCCCTAAAGGCGCTTTTTTGCTATCTGCAGTATTTGAAAATTCGAACCTGCCGCAGGTTCGGGTCGAACGTAGTGAGACAACGAAGTCGTTTACGACGACGGCCCGAAGGGCGAGCGCAGCGAGTCATCCTGCACGCCCCACCAGTGTAAAAAAGCGCTCTAAAGGCGCTTTTTGCTTTCCGTGATGTTAATATTTCTTTTAAACCGATGTCGTGGCCGAGCTTAACACCAGCATTGTTATGTTGCTGTGTATTTGGCTGTTTATACACCGCATGATCACATGCCCAAAATTTAATGACTTTTTTCTACAATCCGCTATCTTGTTTAGCATATAAAAACATATTGCCGCGGTATAGGCGATTCTTTGCCTGATAGCCGCTTATTTCGTTAAGCTAGTAAAACGAGAAGCATGATGAGCGTGATGTTTGATCCAGAAGCAGCGATTTACCCGTTTCCGCCGAAGCCAACGCCGTTAAGTCACGATGAGAAGCAGTTTTATCGCGAAAAAATAAAGCGGTTACTCAAAGAGCGTAACGCCGTCATGGTCGCGCACTACTATACGGACCCGGAGATCGAGCAACTGGCAGAAGAAACCGGTGGCTGTATCTCCGACTGGCTAGAGATGGCGCGCTTTGGCGCAAAGCATGAAGCTTCAACGCTGCTGGTGGCGGGGGTGCGCTTTATGGGAGAGACCGCTAAAATCCTTAGCCCGGAAAAAACCATTCTGATGCCTACGCTGAACGCAGAGTGTTCGCTGGACCTTGGCTGTCCTATTGATGCGTTCAATAATTTTTGCGATGCGCACCCCGATCGTACCGTCGTGGTCTACGCCAACACCTCAGCGGCGGTAAAAGCGCGGGCGGATTGGGTGGTGACCTCGAGCATCGCCGTTGAGCTAATTGAACATCTCGATAGTCTTGGTGAGAAATTTATCTGGGCGCCAGATCGTCATCTGGGTCGCTATGTCCAAAAACAAACCGGAGCTGACGCCTGTGCTGGCAGGGAGCCTGTATCGTTCATGACGAATTCAAAACGCAGGCATTAAGCCGGATGAAGTCGCTCTACCGCAGGCTGCGGTACTGGTTCATCCAGAATCCCCGGCAGGCGATTGTTGATATGGCCGATGCTGTGGGGTCGACCAGCCAGTTGATTAACGCGGCTAAAATGCTGCCGCATCAGCAACTGATTGTGGCCACCGATCGCGGTATCTTCTAGCAAGATGCAGCAGGCCCTTACCGATAAAGAGCTCTTTGAAGCACCGACGGCCGGAGAAGGGGCAACCTGTCGAACCTGCGCACACTGTCCGTGGATGGCGATGAATGGCCTGAAGGCGATTGCCGAAAGCCTGGAAAACGGTGGTGCTGCGCATGAAATTCACGTGGATGCAGCGCTGCGGGAAGGGGCGTTAATTCCGCTTAACCGCATGCTGGATTTTGCGGCTACACTTCGAGGGTAAGTAATTGTCTAACACACTTGGAGTTAAAATGGATTTTTTAAGTACGCAAAACATTCTGGTGCACATCCCGATAGGCGCGGGCGGTTATGACCTGTCGTGGATTGAAGCAATAGGCACCATCGCGGGCCTGCTGTGTATCTGGCTGGCGAGTCAGGAGAAGATCGTTAACTACCTGTTGGGCTGATTAACGTCACGCTGTTTGCGATTATCTTTTTCCAGATTCAGCTCTACGCTAGCCTGCTGCTACAGCTCTTCTTTTTTGCTGCCAATATTTATGGCTGGTACGCGTGGTCGCGGCAAACCAGTCATCATCAAGCGGAGCTGCAAATTCGCTGGCTGCCTCTGCCCAAGGCCATCGCCTGGCTCGCTGCCTGCGTGATTGCCATTGGCTTGATGACCCTGTATATCGACCCGGTCTTTACCATGTATGACCCGTATTGCGGTGGGCGTGATGCAAACGCTGGGGATAAATGTGACTATGCCGGAGTTGCAGCCTGATGCTTTCCCGTTCTGGGATTCCTGCATGATGGTGCTGTCGATAGCGGCAATGGTCTTGATGACGCGAAAATATGTTGAGAACTGGCTGCTGTGGGTGGTGATTAACGTGATTAGTGTGGCTATTTTCGCCCTTCAGGGTGTGTATGCCATGGCGCTGGAATATTACGATCCTGACCTTTATTGCCCTGAACGGCAGACCGGATGTGGATGAATAGCGCGCGTGAACGCGGTTCTCGCGCGCTATCCCATTAATGGTGATGATGTTTATGCCGTCCGGAATGCACCTCGTTTTTAAGGTGGCATTCCGGGCCGTTAGCGGGTTGATATTCCATCTGTACGGTTGCGTGGTCAATCTGATACTGCTCTTCAGGAGAAAATGATGAATCCTGTCCAGCAGGGCATCGTGATCGTGTGGGGGCACTACCTGTACGTGTAGCGTCATCAGCGGCTTCTCACCGACTAGCCAGACGTGGACATGGTGCACGTCGCGGACTTCCGGCAGAGATCGGCGCATATTCCGTTTTAACGCCGCGACGTCGATCTTGTACGGCACGCCCTGTAGCAGCTGATTGAGACTCTCTTTTAGCAACGACCAAGCGCTGCGCAACACCAGGCAGGAAACCAGCACCGACGGATGGCGCCAGGTAAATCGGCGTCCAGCCGGTGGGTCATTATCACTATCGCCGCAATAATCACGCCCACGGATCCTAATCGATCGCCCATCACGTGCAGCGCCGCCGCGCGCACGTTGAGATTTTTCTCTTCACTACCACGATGATCAGAAGGCCAGAATATTCGCCAGCAGTCCGGCAACGGCAATCACCATCATGGTGGTGCCAGCCACCGGCTGCGGAGTATAGAAACGCTTCACCGCTTCCAGACGATCAAATAATAATAAATAGCAGGGCAATGGCGTTAACAAAGCCGCAAGAGTCGTCAGACGCAGCCAACCAAAAGTGTGTCGTGTACTCGGAGGGCTGCGGGCAAAGTGCACCGCCAGGAGCGCAAACGGCAGGGCGGCAGAATCCGTCAGCATATGCCCGGCATCGGCCAGCAGCGCCAGAGAACCAGAAAGAAAACCACCAACGACTTCTACCAGCATAAACCCGGCAGTCACGCCGAAAGCATACAACAAGCGACGAGCATTATTATCTTCTGGCAGGTGTGAGGACGTGTGTGAGTGTGAGTGCGCCATGACGAGTCATCCCTTAATTATTCTCACTTAACTTTATGACATCATACTGCTTTTAGAAGTGAAAAATTAAAAGGGAGAGACTCCGCTCTCCCATTATTGGCTATTTTGCAGGGTTACTGCGTGGTACCGTCGGTTTTGGTATCGACATCATTATTGATGCCATCACCGGTTTGTACCTTTTTATTGATATCCGGACAGCGACCATCTTTGCACATGGTGTTCTTGTGCTCTTCATCTTTGGTCATTCCGTCATTGTTCATTGAAGAACCATCCGAATGCAGCATTGTGCCGCCAGAACCGGTATTTACCCCGTTATTGTCGACGTTATTTGGCGCGACATTTTCACGGGCGTCAGGGGCTACCTGGCCCGCATCAGCTGCGGCGTTTGCCTGGCCGTTATTAGTTTGCGCTCCGCTATCGGCAGCCAGTGCGGCACCGCTGGCAAGGCTTAGAGTGGCAGTCAGAAATAATGTGGCCAGTTTTGTCATTTTCATAGGATGCTCCTGTTATGGTCGTTATGTCGGATAACCTCTTCCAACAGTGCATTTGCAGGTGAATATAAGGCATTGGTTTAAGATTTCAGCCAGGTTATGAAACGCAGCAGAGAATCTTGAAATAATTAACAAACAAAGGAGTTACAGTTAGAAATTGTAGGAGAGATCTCGTTTTTCGCGACAATCTGGCGTTTTTCTTGCTAATTCCAGGATTAATCCGTTCATAGTGTAAAAGCCTGTTTACACTTTTTTGCTGACGATATAGATTTAAGGGATTGCACTCAATTGTATAAGTATGGCAACACTGGGACAGTCATGAATTATCAGAACGACGATTTACGTATTAAAGAGATCAATGAGTTATTACCTCCTGTAGCACTCCTTGAAAAATTTCCCGCCACTGAAAACGCTTCAAACACCGTTTCTCATGCGCGCAAAGCTATTCATCAGATCCCGAGAGGGGATGACGATCGCCTGCTGGTTGTTATCGGCCCGTGCTCCATCCACGATCCGGTTGCGGCGAAAGAATACGCCCAGCGCCTGCTGAAAATTCGTCAAGAGCTCAACGGTGAGCTGCAAATTGTTATGCGCGTCTATTTTGAAAAACCGCGCACTACCGTTGGCTGGAAAGGGCTTATCAACGATCCGCACATGGATAACAGCTTCCAGATTAACGATGGCCTGCGTATTGCCCGCAAGCTGCTGCTGGATATTAACGATACCGGCCTACCGGCTGCGGGTGAGTTCTTGATATGATCACCCCGCAGTATCTGGCCGATCTGATGAGCTGGGCGCCATTGGTGCGCGTACCACCGAATCGCAGGTTCACCGTGAACTGGCTTCCGGTCTTTCTTGTCCGTAGGTTTTAAAACGGTACCTATGGCACGATTAAAGTCGCCATTGATGCTATCAACGCAGCGGGCGCGCCTCACTGTTTCCTGTCGGTGACCAAATGGGGTCATTCCGCAATTGTGAACACTAGCGGTAACGGCGATTGCCATATCATTCTGCGTGGCGGTAAAGAGCCGAACTACAGCGCATCCCATGTGGCAGCAGTGAAAGAAGGTCTGTCGAAAGCTGGCCTGCCTGCGCAAATCATGATTGATTTCAGCCACGCCAACTCCAGCAAGCAGTTCAAAAAGCAGATGGAAGTCGGCGCTGACGTATGCCAGCAGGTGGCAAGCGGCGAAAAAGCGATTATGGGCGTGATGATCTGAAGTCACCTGGTCGAAGGCAACCAGAACCCGGACAGCGGCGAGCCGCTGGTTTATGGCAAAAGCATCACCGATGCCTGCATTAATGGGATGATACTGATACGATTTTGCGTCAGCTGGCGAATGCGGTAAAAGCGCGTCGCGGCTAATGCCATAGCTATCCGGGCAGACAGGCGTCGCGCCGCCGGGTAGTCAGCAGGAAAAAGCGTGGAGGAATCCACGCTTTTTCTGTTTTAACCGGGGGGGTAAAATTACTTCGCTTTACCTTGGTTAGCTACCGCTGCTGCTTTCGCTGCGATTTCGTCAGCGTTGCCCAGATAGTAGTGTTTGATAGGTTTGAAGTTCTCGTCGAACTCGATAAACCAGCGGTACGCCGGTCGGGATGTTCAGTTCGAGGATTTCATCTTCACCCATGTTGTCCAGGTATTTCACCAGCGCACGCAGGGAGTTACCGTGAGCCGCGATGATCACGCGCTCACCGCTTTTCAGGCGTGGCAGAATGGTTTCATTCCAGTAAGGCACCACGCGGTCGATGGTCAGCGCCAGGCTCTCGGTCGTTGGCAGCTCTTTATCAGTCAGTTTTGCATAACGCGGGTCATGACGGGAAACGCTCGTCGTCTTTGGTCAGCTCTGGTGGAGTCACTGCGAAGCCGCGACGCCATTGTTTAACCTGCTCGTCACCGTATTTCTCAGCGGTTTCTGCTTTGTTCAGACCCTGCAGCGCGCCGTAGTGACGTTCGTTCAGTTTCCAGGATTTCTCAACCGGCAGCCAGGCCTGATCCAGTTCATCCAGCACGTTCCACAAAGTGTGGATGGCACGTTTCAGCACGGAGGTATAAGCAAAATCGAAGCTGAAGCCTTCAGCCTTCAGCAGTTTGCCTGCCGCTTTTGCTTCGCTAACGCCTTTCTCAGACAGATCAACGTCGTACCAACCGGTGAAACGGTTTTCGTTGTTCCACTGACTTTCACCGTGACGAACCAGTACCAGCTTAGTTACAGCCATACTCTCACTCCTCTAAGCTTTATTGAATGATAACAATTCTCATTATATTGCTGTGATCGTCAGCAGCAACGCTTATGCATAACCATAGCGAAAATAGTGCCCAGTGTAAGGCGCATGTGAACTCAGCGTTATTATTTTGTCTTTGCGTGGCGTTAATTTCAGCGATATGGCGAAAAGATCGGCGAGGGAGAGAAGGCAATGGCGCTAACGTTCAGACAAGGGACAGAGATTGGTCCTGGAATAGGGCGGAATAAGACTCCCGGCGTCGCGTTGCTCAGCCGGGAGATTTTGTATTTTACCGCGCGATAAACTGATATTCAGTCAGGCTCACGTACTCTTCACCCGGGCGCAGCACGCAGTCAGGCTGCGGCCATTCCGGATGATTAGGGCTATCCGGCAGGAACTCACTCTCCAGCGCCAGGCCCTGCCAGGCCGCATACGGCTGGTTGTTGGGGAAAAGGTACCGTCGAGATAGTTGCCGGAATAGAACTGGATAGCCGGGGCAAAGTATAAACCGGCATTCTGCAGTTTCTTATCCTGCGACCAGACGTTGGCAACCACTGGGTTGCATCGCACTGGGCCTGGAGCAGAAATGCATGATCGTAACCTTTCACTTTCTGCTGATCGGCGTCGCTTAAGAAATCGGGGCCACGGTTTTAGGTTTTACGGAAATCGAAGCTGGTGTTGGCTACGTCTTTCAAGCCTTCATGCGGAATGCCGCTGGAGTCAACCGGCAAGTAAGCATCTGCCAGCAACTGCAACGTATGGTGACGCACGTCAGTCTGCGCCCCGTCGAGGTTGAAGTAGACGTGGTTGGTCAGGTTCACCGGGCACGCTTTATCAACTGTCGCACGGTACGCAATTGAAATACGGTTATCGTCGGTCAAACGATAGGTTGTCGTGGCCTGCAACGTGCCAGGGAAGCCCTGATCGCCATCCTCTGAGGTAAGGGTAAACACGACCTCGGCCGGATTCTGCGAGGCAATCGCCCAGCGGCGTTTATCAAACCCATTCGGGCCGCCGTGCAGTTGGTGCTCACCCTGGCTTGGCGCTACGTTGACCGTTTTACCGTCCAGCGTAAAACGGCTGTTGGCGATACGGTTAGCATAACGACCAATCGATGCGCCAAGGAATGCCGCTTGCTCGGTGTATTGCTCAGGCGATGCGCAGCCCAGTAATGCCTCACGAACGCTACCATCCGGCAGCGGGATACGTGCCGACAGCAGCGGGGCACCCCAGTCGATTAAGGTGACGACCACGTTATGGGCGTTGCGTAACGTAATCAGTTGATATGGCTGGCCATCTGAAGCCAGCGCAGAGGATTGAGTTAGCACTGGCCGGCTCCTTGTGATGCTTTGCACACGTAGAACGTCTCTTTAATACCTGTTTTCGCTTCTGTACTGCTCGGCCACCGCTTGCTGCACTGCTGGTACCAGCGCTTCAGGGATCAGCGCGACAATACAACCACCGAAACCGCCGCCGGTCATACGCACGCCGCCTTTATCGCCAATGGTCGCTTTCACGATCTCCACCAGGGTGTCAATTTGCGGGACGGTAATTTCGAAGTCATCACGCATAAGAAGCGTGTGATTCAGCCATCAGTTGGCCCATACGCAGTAAATCGCCTTTCTCCAGCGCTGACGCTGCTTCGACGGTACGGGTGTTTTCAGTCAGCACGTGGCGGACGCGTTTGGCGACGATAGGATCCAACTGATGGGCGACGGCGTTAAACTGCTCAATAGTGACGTCGCGCAGCGCAGGTTGCTGGAAGAATCGCGCACCGGTTTCACACTGTTCGCGGCGGGTGTTGTACTCGCTGCCGACCAGGGTACATTTAAAGTTACTGTTGATAATCACCACCGCCACGCCTTCCGGCATGGAAACGGCTTTGGTATCTAAAGAACGGCAGTCGATCAGCAGCGCATGGTCTTTTTTACCCAATGCTGAAGATGGGCTGAATTCATGATGCCGCAGTTACAGCCGACAAACTGGTTTTCCGCTTCCTGGCCGTTCAGGGCAATCTGCGCACCGTCAAGTGGCAGCTGATACAGCTGCTGGAAGACGGTACCGACAGCCACTTCCAGCGACGCCGAGGAAGCTTAATCCCGCGCCCTGCGGTACATTACCGCTGAGTAACAGATCTACGCCGCCGAAAGCGCTATTGCGTTTTTGCAGATGTTTCACCACACCGCGCACGTAATTAGCACCGTGCTGGGTGTCATGAGCGACGATAGGGGCATCGAGCGAAAATTCGTCAATCTGGTTGTCGTAATCAGCGGCGATGACGCGGCCTGGCGGTCACTGCGCGGAGAACAGCTGATCACGGTCTGGTAATCGATAGCGCACGGCAGTACAAAGCCATCATTGTAGTCGGTGTGCTCGCCGATCAGGTTGACGCGGCCCGGAGCCTGAATCACGTGGGTGGCAGGGTAGCCAAATTTTTCAGCAAACAGGGTTTGTGTTTTATCTTTCAGACTCATTGTTATTCTCCGGATTCGCGAAACTGGACGTCGCTGACCGCGCGCAGGCGCTCAGCCGCTTGTTCTGCCGTCAGGTCACGCTGGGTCTCTGCCAGCATTTCGTACCCGACCATAAATTTACGCACGGTGGCGGAGCGCAGCAGCGGCGGATAGAAGTGCGCATGCAGCTGCCAGTGTGCGTTCTCTTCGCCGTTGAACGGTGCGCGGTGCAGCCCATGGAATAAGGGAATGAGCACTGGAACAGGTTGTCGTAACGGCTGGTTAATTTCTTCAATGCCAGCGCCAAATCGTCGCGCTGAGCATCGGTTAAGTCGGTGATGCGCAGCACGTGAGTCTTCGGCAGCAGCAGAGTTTCAAACGGCCAGGCCGCCCAGTAAGGCACCACGGCTAACCAATGCTCGGTTTCCACGACGGTACGGCTGCCATCGGCAAGCTCGCGGTTGACGTAGTCCATCAGCATTGGTGTACGGTGTTCGGCGTAGTACTCGCGCATCAGGCGGTCTTCACGCTCAATTTTATTGGGCAGGAAGCTGTTGGCCCAAACCTGACCGTGCGGATGCGGGTTAGAGCAACCCATCGCCGCGCCCTTGTTTTCAAAGACCTGTACCCATGGGTATTTTTGGCCCAGTTCAGCGGTCTGCTGTTGCCAGGTTTGAACCACCGATTGCAATGCGCTAAGGCTCAACTCCGGCAGCGTTTTGCTGTGATCCGGCGAGAAGCAGATAACCCGGCTGGTGCCGCGTGCGCTCTGGCAGCGCATCAGCGGATTGTCACTTTCCGGTGCATCCGGCGTGTCAGTCATCAGTGCGGCAAAATCGTTGGTAAAGACGTAAGTGCTGGTGTAGTCGGGGTTTTTATCGCCCGTTACCGAAGTATTACCCGGGCATAAAAAAAAGATCCGGATCGTGCGCGGCGCAGCGTTTGTTTTGCTGGTGTCTCTTGCGCCCCTTGCCATGGGCGCTTTGCACGATGCGGTGAAACGAGGATCCACTGGCCGGTTAATGGATTAAAACGGCGATGTGGATGGTCGACGGGGTTAAATTGTGTCATTCAAAAATCCTTAGTTGGATAGCCCTGAGGTTGACGGGACTGCCAGTTCCAGGTGTCCTGCGCCATCTCATCAAGATTACGGGTTACGTGCCAGTTGAGCTCTTTATCGGCTTCGCGGCATTCGCCCAGTAGGCGGGAGATCGCCATCGCGACGCGGTGCGAAGTGGTAGTTAACCGGTTTGCCACAGGCTTTGCTGAACGCATTGACCACATCAAGCACGCTGCTGCCGACGCCTGCGCCGAGGTTGTAAACGTGGACACCCACTTTATTCGCCAGTTTCTCCATCGCCGCAACGTGGCCATCGGCCAAATCCATCACGTGGATATAGTCGCGCACGCCGGTGCCATCTGGAGTTGGGTAGTCGTTACCAAAAATTGCCAGCGATTCACGACGGCCCACTGCCACCTGTGCGATATAAGGCATTAGGTTATTCGGGATGCCCTGTGGATCTTCGCCCATATCGCCGGACTGACGTGCGCCAACCGGGTTGAGTAGCGCAGCAGCGCGATGCTCCAGTCTGGCTGTGCTTTTTGCAGGTCAGTCAGGATTTGCTCCACCATCAGTTTGCTTTTGCCGTATGGGCTTTGCGGTGTACCGGTAGGGAAGCTTTCGACGTAAGGGATTTTTGGCTGATCGTCATAGACCGTTGCAGAAGAGCTGAAACGAAGTTTTTCACGTTGGCTGCGCGCATGGCGGCAATCAGACGCAGGGTACCGTTGACGTTGTTGTCATAGTACTCCAGCGGTTTTTGTACCGACTCGCCAACGGCTTTTAGGCCAGCAAAGTGGATCACCGCTTCAATGGCATTTTCACGCAGGATCTCGGTGAGTAGCGCTTCGTTACGGATATCGCCTTCGACGAAGGTCGCCTGCTTACCGCTTAAACGCGCAATAACCGGCAGGACGCTGCGTTTACTGTTGCACAGGTTGTCGAGGATGATGACATCATGACCGTTTTGCAGTAATTGCACACAGGTATGACTTCCAATGTAACCGCTACCACCGGTAACCAGAACTCTCATAATTCGCTCCATTAGGCTTATGGTATGAAATAACCATAGCATAACAAAGATGCGAAAAGTGTGACATGGAATAAATTAGTGGAATCGTTTACACAAGAATTTAGCCGTTTTTTATGCGCGATTAAGTGATTATAAAACAGAGGGTTTATGAATGATTGCGCTTTTTATCTGAAAAAAGACGCGGTTTCATGCCTGCATGCGTCGAACCGTTGGCCGGAGAGGGTGCTAAGGCCGCCTCCGGCAAGGTCAGCACTACCGACTCAATATATTTTTGTCAGCACATAGCGATAGAGTCCACCGTCCGGCACGAACTCAAGACGATGGGTAATACAGGCAGGCGCATCTTCAGCGTGGTGCGAAACAAACAACAATTGCGTTTCACCTTCGCTAATCAGCACATCAACAAAACGGCGGATAAGCTGGCGATTCAGCGGATCAAGCCCCTGTAGTGGTTCATCGAGAATAAGCAACGTCGGATGTTTCACCAGTGCGCGGACAATCAGCGCCAGACGCTGCTGTCCCCAGGAAAGACTATGGAACGGAGCGTCAGCCGTGCGTTTATCAATGCCGAGAATATCCAGCCACTGCTGCACCAGTTTTTGCTGGCGATCCGAAACGGCCTGATAAATGCCAATCGAATCAAAATAGCCAGAAAGAATCACATTACGCACGGTAGTGCTCACCCGGTAATCCAAATGCAGGCTGCTGCTGACGTAGCCAATGTGTTTTTTGATACTGCCAGATGGTTTCCCCGCTGCCGCGACGGCGGCCAAACAGCGTCAGATCGTTGCTATATCCCTGCGGATGATCGCCGGTGACGAGGCTTAACAGCGTCGATTTCCCCGCACCGTTCGGGCCGACAATCTGCCAGTGTCATCGGGCGCGACCGTCCAGCTAAGGTGATTGATTATCGGACGATCGTTATAGGACACCACGCCATCGTTGAGCACAATACGCGGTTGGTCGTCGGGCAGAGAGAGGCGTGCCGACGGCGCATCCGGCTCGGGGGTAGCGTCATGTGGTCGAGCTTTTCGCTGTGTGCCAGCTGCGCTATCAGCGTTTGCGCCAGCAGCGCTTGGGTTTCGCCGATTTCTGCTAACGTACAGTCCGCCAGCACGCCGGCAAAGGGCACGAAATCAGGAATATCATCAAAGCGGTTAAGTACCAGCACCAGGGTGTAACCCGCTTCATGTAGGGTCGCCAGATGATCCGCCAACTGGCGGCGCGAGGCGATATCGAGGCCATCAAAAGGCTCATCGAGAATCAACAGGTCGGGCTGCGCCATCAGCGCCTGACAGAGTAAGGTTTTGCGGGTTTCGCCGGTGGAAAGGTATTTGAATCGGCGTTCAAGCAGATGACCGTATGCCAAACTGCTCAGCAAGCGTCGCTGGCACAGCGCCGGATCTTTGACTTCATCCTGGATAATTTGCGCGGCGGTACGGCCGGTATCTTCCTCGCCAGGGCTTAACATATCCGTATTGTTGCGCTGCCACTCATCGCTAACCAGCTTTTGTAGCTGTTCGAAGGAGAGGCGAGTGACGCGCGTGAAATCGCCTTTGCGGTTGGCCGGAAAGTAGCGTCAGTTCGCCCGAAAGCGCGCGTGCGAGTGCAGATTTTCCGCTGCCGTTGCTGCCGACAAATGCCCAGCTCTCCCCGGCGCGGAGGGTCAATTGCTCAATTTTTAACGTTTTTGTGTCGCTAAGACGAAACGTGCCTTGCGATATTTGCAATGATGACATGATGTATCCCATTTTTTGCAGCGATTATGCATCAGGGATACGTCTTCAGGCGCGTAATTTGGTGTCAATGTCATTCTCAGCACAACGTGGCGACAATGATTCTGTCGGCATTAAAGAATGCTATGACGGTCAGCACCTTCCTCCAGCGTTTTCGGCATCGGTGAGCGGCAGGGTGGCGCATAGGGTTTGCCCGTCCGGCAGCGCCATCAGCACTTCACACTGCTCATCGCCGCGCTGGATATGGCTGATGCGACAGGCGAGCTGGTTGTCGGCTTTCGGCGGCGACGGATGGGTCGCACGTGACTGTAACCCACGGCGCTTTTAACAGCACCAGCACTTCTTTGCCTTCGTCCAGACCAAGGCGCTCGCCGCTCTGGGCGGTAATCGCCACTTTCAGGCGAGTGGTGCCGTCGGCCAGCAGAATATCGACGTGCTGCTGCACCTGCTGGTGGTCGCGCTGGGTGACCGTACCAAACCACTGGTTGCGGGCGCTGGTTTGCAGCGAGAAGCGTGAGATAGCGGCCAGCAGGCTATCCAGCGGCAGCGCATCGTCATCGCTCAGCACGTCAAAGGCTTTTTGCTGGATTTGTGCCAGCAGATCGTAGAGCTGAATCAGGCGCTGGCCGTAGCGGGTCAACACCGCGCCGCCGCCGCCTTTACCGCCGGTGGCGCGGTCGACCAGCGACTGCTCGCTGAGCTGATTCATTTCATTAATGGCGTGCCAGGCGCTCTTATAGCTGATGCCCGCATTTTTCGCTCCCTGGCTGATAGAGCCAGTCTGTGCTATTTGTTTGAGGAGTGAAATGCGGCACGATCGGCAAACAGGCGCTGCTGAAGCTTGAGGGTAAGAAGGATTTCGGCCTGCATAAGAGTATCCTGGCAAGAAAAAGGGTATTTTGACCCAAATGGCGGATTCGCGCAAAGCGCACAGCACAAAAGGGAGTGTATTTCTGCGCTATCCGGTTACAATAGCCGCATCACAATGTCTGGAGTAAACCATGTTAGAGCTGTTGAAAAGTCTGGTATTTGCCGTAATCATGGTACCCGTAGTGATGGCTATCATCCTGGGGTTGATTTACGGTCTGGGTGAAGTGTTTAACATCTTCTCCGGCGTCGGTCACAAAGATCGCGGCCAGCAAAACCACTGATTTCCCCAAAACGCCCGCTTCTGTCGGGCGTTTTGCTATTAAGCATTTCACACTTTCTGCCGATAACTCCCTGTAATACCCACAATCATTCATGTATCTGTAATGCATTAATGCCCAGAAAACCCCTATACTCAGCGCTGTATTTTTCAGTATACAACGGCACTTCACAGGAGTTTTAAATGACAGGTTCATGGTTACGTTTATTTGCAGGGGCGACATTAACGCTTTCCGTCGCAGGTCACGCGCTGGCGGGAGTGGACCAAATTTTCCGTTCCAGCATCGCTCACCAACGCGATGCAGGATATTGCCAAAGAGTACAAAAAAGAGAAGAACGTTGAGGTTGTTTCCTCTTTTGCTTCTTCTTCTACGCTGGCTCGCCAGATTGAAGCGGGTGCACCAGCCAATCTGTTTATCTCCGCGGATCAAAAATGGATGGACTACGCGGTTGATAAAAAAGCTATCGATACCGCAACCCGCGAAACGCTGCTGGGCAACAGTCTGGTCGTCGTAGCACCAAAAGCCAGCGCACAGGGTGATATCACCATTGAGTGCGAAAACCAACTGGACCCCAGCCTGCTGAAAGGCGGCCGTCTGGCGGTTGGCGACCCGGAACACGTTCCTGCGGGTATTTACGCCAAAGAAGCGCTGCAGAAACTCGGTGCCTGGGAAACGCTGTCACCAAAACTGGCACCGGCGGAAGATGTTCGCGGCGCACTGGCGCTGGTCGAACGTAATGAAGCGCCGCTGGGCATTGTTTACGGCTCTGACGCCGTCGCCAGCTTTTGCTTTAGAGTTTCTGGGACTTACCAGGAAACTCGCACAAGAAAGTGGAATACCCGATTGCCATCACCGATGGCCATAAAAATGCAACCGTCTCGGCGTTTTATGACTACCTGAAAGGGCCGCAGGCGTCTGAAATCTTTAAACGTTACGGATTTACGACTCTGCTAATGATATCTTCCGATCCCGATGGCATGCGGTTCTGCTGAGCCTTAAAGTGTCATCCCTGGCCGTGGTGTTCAGCCTGCCGTTTGGGATCTTCTTTGCCTGGTTGCTGGTACGCCGCAACTTTTCCCGGTAAGGCGCTGCTCGACGGCCTCATCCATCTGCCGCTGGTGCTGCCGCCGGTGGTGGTCGGTTATTTGTTGCTGGTCGCAATGGGGCGTCGCGGTTTTATTGGCAGCTGGCTGTATGACTGGTTTGGCCTGACCTTTGCCTTTAGCTGGCGCGGTGCGGTGATGGCTGCGGCGGTGATGTCTTTCCCGTTGATGGTCAGGGCCATTCGCCTGGCGCTGGAAGGCGTTGACGTTAGGTGTCGAACAGGCCGCTCGTACGCTTGGCGCGGGGCGCTGGCGGGTGTTTTGCACCATTACGCTCCCGCTGATGCTGCCCGGTATTATCGTCGGTACGGTGCTGGCTTTTGCCCGTTCACTAGGCGAATTCGGCGCAACCATTACGTTTGTCTCTAATATTCCCGGCGAGACCCGCACGATCCCATCTGCCATGTACACCTTGATTCAGACTCCTGGCGGTGAAAGCGCAGCGGCGCGTCTGTGCCTGATTTCTATCGTCCTTGCGCTGATTTCCTTGATGATTTCTGAATGGCTGGCACGTATTAGCCGCCAGCGGATAGGAGCGTAACCGATGCTGGAGCTGAACTTTAGCCAGACGCTGGGCGCGCACTGTCTGCCAAATTAATGAATCCCTGCCAGCCTCCGGGATCACCGCCGTGTTTGGCGTCTGGGGTGGGGGCGAAAACCTGGCTCATCAACGCGATTAGCGGCCTGACGCAACCGCAGCATGGGCGTATTGTCCTCAATGGCCGGGTGCTGAACGATGCGGAGCAGGGCGTGAGTCTGGCGCCGGAGAAGCGGCGTATTGGCTATGTTTTCCAGGATGCTCGACTCTTTCCGCACTATAAAGTACGCGGGAATCTGCGCTATGGTATGGCGAAAAGCATGGCCGATCAGTTTGATAAGCTAGTGTCGCTGCTCGGTATTGAAGCGCTGCTCGATCGTCTACCCGGCAGTCTTTCCGGCGGCGAAAAACAGCGTGTTGCCATTGGCCGGGCGCTGCTTACTGCCCCCAGAACTGTTGTTATTAGACGAGCCGCTGGCGTCACTTGATATTCCGCGTAAACGTGAGCTGCTGCCATACCTGCAACGGCTGGCGCGCGAAATTAACATTCCAATGCTTTACGTCAGCCACTCGTTGGATGATCCTGCATCTGGCGGACAAAGTGCTGGTGCTGGAAAACGGTCAGGTGAAAGCCTTTGGCGCGCTGGAGGAAGTGTGGGGCAGTAGCGTGATGAATCCGTGGCTGCCGAAAGAGCAACAAAGCAGCATTCTGCGCGTGACGGTGCTGGAACATCACCCGCACTATGCGATGACCGCGCTGGCGCTAGGCGATCAGCATATCTGGCGAAATAAACTCGATAAACCGCTGCAAAGCGCGGTGCGGGTGCGTATTCAACAACCGACGTGTCGCTGGTGCTCCAGCCCTCGCAGCACACCAGTATCCGTAACGTCCTGCACGCCAAAGTCCTGCAGTGTTATGACGATAACGGCCAGGTTGAAGTGCAGCTAGACGTCAGCGGACGTACGCTGTGGGCGCGAATCAGCCCATGGGCAAGAGATGACCTGGCGGTGAAACCAGGTCAATGGCTCTATGCGCAGATAAAGAGCGTCTCTATTGCCGCCTGATTACAGCAGGTGCTGGTTGATATAGTCGGCGATGGCATCGGTGGTGTTATCGCCGATGACGACATTAGCGCGGGCTTTTACTGCGTCATCGGCATTGCCCATCGCCACGCCGGTTCCGGCAGCTTCCAGCATGCTGATATCGTTAAAGTTGTCGCCGAAGGCAATCACATCCTGCATCGACCAGCCCGGGCGGCGACAAACTGCGTCAGACGCTTACCCTTGCTGTTACCCTGACGGGCGATACTACCTGATCGTGCCAGGACCATTCGCACTCCAGCTGCAGCGTCTGCTCAACGTGTTTGGCGAAATCCTGCAGTCTCTGGCCATCTTCATCGGTGAGGCGAATTTCCACACGTTTTTGACGTCACGCGCGGCCTGAGCCAGGGGAATTGACCTGGAAAGGATGGGCGTTGGTTTTCCGGCAGAGTCAGCGCCCAGTTGCTGGTACGGGTGACGTGCCCGGTGGGATGCTGGTACATCATGGTATCGTCGACGTACATCAGTCCGTGAATCTGATGCTCATCAAGCAAAAACTGATTAACTGCTGGGCTTTCTACCGGCATTGGATCGGCGTCCAGTATTTTTTTTGCTTGATAATCATACAAATAGGTGCCATTACAACAAATTGCAGGTGTATCTAACGCCAGTGCCTGATAAAAAGGATGAATGGCAACGTGGTGACGACCGGTCACAATCATTAATTGGTACCCCGCGGCCCGGGCTCGATTCAGCGCTTCCAGAGAAGAGGGGAGCAGAGTTTTCTTTGGCGTCAGGAGCGTTCCGTCCAGATCCAGGGCAATTACACGTGCAGTCATAGTCAGGTCTCGAGTTTAAGAGAAAATTCGCTGTGCAGGATGGTACACCCAGATACCTGTGCGGCAAAATGGTGTGAAGCCGGCGACGAAAAACCCGCCGCAAATTCTACGTTTTCGCAAAAGGAGTATTCATGAAACAGACCGTTTATACCGCCAGCCCGGAAAGCCAGCAGATCCACGTCTGGACGCTGAACCACGACGGCAGCCTGACGCTGGTGCAGGTGGTGGATGTTCCCGGCCAGGTACAGCCAATGGTTGTTAGCCCCGATAAACGCTTTCTGTATGTAGGCGTGCGCCCGGAATTCCGCGTGCTGGCCTACCGTATCGCTCCGGATGACGGTGCGCTGACCTTTGCCGCCGAAGCGCCGCTGCCGGGCAGCCCAACCCATATCTCTACCGGAACCGTAAAGGCAACTTCAGATTCAGCGCCTCTTATAACCAAGCGAAACGTGAGCGTTATCCGTCTGGAAGATGGTTTGCCGCGCGATACCGTCACCGTGGTGGAAGGTCTGGATGGTTGCCACTCGGCCAACATTTCTCCGGATAACCGTACTCTGTGGGTTCCGGCGCTGAAGAGGATCGCATCTGCCTGTTCACCCTGAGCGATGATGGCTTCCTGGCCGAGCAGTGTCCGGCGGAAGTGACCACCGTAGAAGGGGCGGGCCCGCGCCATCTGGTGTTCCATCCGAACGAACAGTACGCCTACTGCGTCAATGAGCTCAACGGCACCGTAAATGTTGGGGAGTTGTAAAAATCCGCACGGTGAAATTGAATGCGTACAGACGCTGGATATGATGCCTGCCTGATTTCTCCGACACCCGCTGGGCCGGCAGATATTCACATTACGCCGGATGGCCGTCATCTGTATGCCTGCGACCGAACTTCCAGCCTGATCACGGTATTCAGCGTTTCGGAAGACGGCAGCGTTCTGTCGCTGGAGGGCTTCCAGCCGACCGAAACCCAGCCGCGTGGCTTTAACATCGATCACAGCGGTAAATATCTGGTGGCCTCCGGTCAGAAATCTCACCATATCGCGGTATATGAAATTGCCGGTGAGCAGGGGCTGCTGCAGGAGAAGGGGCGCTATGCGGTAGGACAGGGGCCAATGTGGGTGGTGGTTAACGCACACTAACCGCTGATTTACCCGGCGCAGTCTCTCCTGCGCCGGTGTATTAACCTATCTCCTGTAACGCGTGTCTCTGGCGTTCGACGATATTGGTCCACAAATTGTCTTTATCGTCAGTCCATAAATTAATCAGCAAGGCAAAAAAGCGTTCTGCTGCTGGAGAAAGTACGGCATCTTTACGGCGAATTATTCCCAATGTTCGACGTATAACGGGTTCCACCAATGGGATACCAATAATCGAAGAATAGGGCGCATGAGGCATTGCCAGGCCAGGAAGCGCCGAAATCCCCAGTCCCGCCTCCACCAGTCCTAATGACGTCGAAAGATGACGCACTTCGTAAAACCAGTCCAGCTTCCAGGGCTTGTCGGCCAGCTGTTGTTCTATCAACAGTCGGTTGCCGCTGGAGGAGCGTACGCCAATCATTTTGTAACCCACTAACTCCTGCCATTCTACAAGCTGCTTTTTGGCCAATGGATGGTCACGCCGACAGGCCAGCACGAACGGCTCGTTGACCAGTGGGGTAAAATCAATGGATGAATTTGTGACGTTGTTCATGTTTATGCCAAAGTCTGATTCGTTACACAGCACCGATTCCATGCAATTATTCGTGCCTTGTTCCAGAATCCGCACTTTAATATTGGGATACAGCTCATTAAATTTACCGATTGCCAGCGGTAAAAAATAAAATACTGCGGTCGGAATACACGCTAACGTCACCATACCACGATGATAAGCATTCATATCACGAATATTAAAAAGCGTTTCATCGAATTTCTTTATTAATTCCCGCGCCTCCGGGAGCAACCTTTTTCCTGCTTTTGTTAACGTAACCTTGCGAGTTGTACGCTCAAATAGTTGAACATGTAAATCTTCCTCCATCTTTTTTATTCTTCGCGTTAATGCAGGTTGCGTAATATTGAGTAATTTAGCGGCATTGTTAAACGAACTGGACTCTGCCAGTATGACAAATGCCTTCATACTTGATAATTCATGCTTCATTATTACTCCGGAAAATGGAAGCGACGATTTTGGGTGGCTGGCCGTTAAAAATTTTAACTGCATTTAGCCAACTTAAATTAATGAAAAAATGTTATTAATCGTTGAGCTAAAGTCATTAGAGATGCTTTGCCCTTAATGTAACCATATCGCAATAAGTTATGTTTTTAAATTGAGGGCATTATTATGAAAAAAATACCCTGCGTGATGATGCGAGGTGGAACCTCGAGGGGCGCGTTCCTGTTAGCGGAACATTTACCCGAAGATCAAACGCAGCGCGATAAAATATTGATGGCAATTATGGGTTCCGGTAACGATCTGGAAATTGACGGTATTGGCGGCGGTAATCCACTGACCAGTAAAGTCGCCATTATTAGCCGTTCCAGCGATCCGCGTGCTGATGTCGATTATCTGTTTGCGCAGGTAATCGTTCATGAGCAACGTGTCGATACCACGCCTAACTGCGGCAATATGCTGTCTGGTGTTGGGGCATTCGCCATTGAAAATGGTTTGATTGCAGCGACTTCGCCAGTTACTCGCGTACGTATCCGCAACGTCAATACGGGTACGTTCATCGAAGCTGATGTGCAAACGCCAAATGGTGTTGTCGAGTACGAGGGTAGCGCCAGAATTGACGGCGTACCGGGTACTGCCGCACCGGTTGCGCTCACTTTCCTGAATGCCGCTGGAACCAAAACCGGAAAAGTTTTCCCGACTGATAATCAGATTGATTATTTTGACGATGTCCCGGTGACCTGTATCGATATGGCGATGCCAGTCGTCATTATTCCGGCTGAATATCTGGGAAAAACAGGTTATGAATTACCGGCGGAACTGGATGCCGACAAAGCATTATTAGCCCGCATTGAATCTATCCGTCTACAAGCGGGTAAAGCAATGGGCTTAGGTGATGTCAGTAATATGGTTATCCCTAAACCTGTGCTTATTTCTCCAGCGCAGAAAGGCGGGGCAATTAATGTGCGTTATTTTATGCCGCATTCTTGCCATCGCGCGCTGGCGATAACCGGTGCTATTGCTATTTCCAGTAGTTGTGCATTGGAAGGCACCGTCACCCGACAAATCGTCCCTTCTGTAGGATACGGCAATATCAATATTGAACACCCCAGTGGTGCGCTCGACGTTCATTTAAGTAATGAAGGTCAGGATGCCACGACGTTACGCGCATCTGTTATTCGGACGACCAGAAAAATATTTTCCGGTGAAGTTTATCTTCCCTGAAAAAATTCGTTGTCAGGATAAGGACAATCAATAAAGGACTTCTGTATGAGTCATACAGAAAGAACAGGATTTTAAATGAATAAGAAATCGTTATGGAAGCTAATTCTGATATTAGCGATCCCATGTATTATTGGTTTTATGCCAGCTCCGGCAGGATTAAGCGAACTGGCGTGGGTGCTTTTTGGTATTTACCTGGCGGCCATTGTGGGGCTGGTTATCAAGCCTTTCCCGGAACCTGTCGTACTGTTAATTGCCGTTGCTGCCTCAATGGTGGTGGTCGGTAACTTATCCGACGGTGCGTTTAAAACCACCGCCGTATTAAGCGGTTACTCTTCAGGTACCACCTGGCTGGTGTTCTCGGCGTTTACCTTAAGCGCCGCATTTGTGACCACCGGTTTAGGTAAACGTATTGCCTATCTGCTGATTGGTAAAATCGGTAACACCACGCTGGGTCTGGGTTACGTTACGGTATTCCTCGATCTGGTACTGGCTCCGGCAACACCGTCTAACACCGCGCGTGCGGGCGGCATTGTGTTACCGATCATCAACAGCGTGGCGGTGGCTTTGGGGTCCGAACCGGAAAAAAGTCCGCGTCGTGTCGGACATTACCTGATGATGTCCATTTACATGGTCACCAAAACCACCAGCTATATGTTCTTTACCGCAATGGCGGGGAACATTCTGGCGCTGAAAATGATCAACGACATTCTGCACCTGCAAATTAGCTGGGGTGGATGGGCGCTGGCAGCCGGATTGCCGGGCATCATTATGCTGCTGGTCACCCCGCTGGTGATTTACACCATGTATCCACCAGAAATTAAGAAGGTGGATAACAAAACCATCGCTAAAGCGGGCCTTGCCGAACTAGGACCGATGAAAATCCGCGAAAAAATGCTGCTCGGTGTCTTTGTGCTGGCGCTGCTGGGCTGGATTTTCAGTAAGTCTCTGGGGGTTGATGAATCCACCGTGGCAATCGTTGTTATGGCAACCATGCTGCTGCTGGGTATCGTTACCTGGGAAGACGTGGTTAAAAATAAAGGCGGCTGGAATACCTTAATCTGGTACGGCGGTATTATCGGCTTAAGCTCCTTATTATCGAAAGTTAAATTCTTCGAATGGTTAGCTGAAGTCTTTAAAAATAACCTGGCATTTGATGGTCACGGTAACGTTGCTTTCTTCGTTATTATTTTCCTCAGCATTATCGTGCGTTATTTCTTCGCTTCCGGTAGTGCCTATATCGTTGCTATGTTACCGGTATTTGCCATGCTGGCGAACGTCTCCGGCGCACCGTTAATGTTAACCGCGCTGGCACTGTTGTTCTCCAACTCCTATGGCGGCATGGTTACTCACTATGGCGGCGCGGCAGGTCCGGTCATCTTTGGCGTGGGTTATAACGATATTAAATCCTGGTGGTTGGTCGGTGCGGTACTGACGATATTAACCTTCCTGGTGCATATCACCCTCGGCGTGTGGTGGTGGAATATGCTGATCGGCTGGAACATGCTGTAAATATTCTCGTCATACTTCAAGTTGCATGTGCTGCGTCTGCGTTCGCTCACCCCAGTCACTTACTTATGTAAGCTCCTGGGGATTCACTCGCTTGTCGCCTTCCTGCAACTCGAATTATTTAGAGTATATCCATTTATTATCTTTCTGCGCACTTCACGGTGCGCAGATATCTGGAGCATTTGATGATCAAGTTATCTGAAAAAGGCGTGTTTCTCGCCAGTAATAACGAAATAATTGCCGAAGAACATTTCACCGGCGAAATTAAAAAAGAAGAAGCCAAAAAAGGCACTATTGCCTGGTCTATTCTCTCTTCGCATAATACGTCCGGAAATATGGATAAACTTAAAATTAAGTTTGATTCATTAGCCTCTCACGATATTACCTTTGTTGGTATTGTACAGACCGCTAAAGCGTCCGGTATGGAACGTTTCCCGCTGCCGTATGTGCTGACCAACTGCCATAACTCACTCTGCGCCGTCGGCGGCACTATTAACGGTGATGACCATGTTTTTGGTTTATCGGCGGCCCAGCGTTATGGCGGTATTTTTGTGCCTCCGCATATTGCGGTCATCCATCAATATATGCGTGAGATGATGGCAGGCGGCGGCAAAATGATCCTCGGGTCAGACAGCCACACCCGTTACGGTGCATTAGGGACAATGGCAGTCGGTGAGGGCGGCGGTGAGTTGGTAAAACAGCTGCTTAATGACACCTGGGATATCGACTATCCGGGCGTGGTTGCGGTGCATCTGACCGGAAAACCTGCGCCGTATGTGGGGCCACAGGATGTGGCGCTGGCTATCATTGGCGCGGTGTTCAAAAACGGTTACGTCAAAAACAAAGTCATGGAGTTCGTTGGACCGGGCGTTAGCGCGCTCTCTACCGATTTCCGTAACAGCGTTGACGTGATGACCACTGAAACGACCTGTTTAAGTTCTGTCTGGCAAACCGATGAAGAAGTCCATAACTGGCTGGCGCTGCACGGTCGCGGCCAGGATTACTGCCAGCTTAACCCTCAACCGATGGCGTACTACGATGGCTGCATCAGCGTTGATTTAAGCGCCATCAAACCAATGATTGCGCTGCCGTTCCACCCGAGCAACGTGTATGAAATCGACACACTGAACCAGAACCTGACCGACATTCTGCGTGAGATTGAAATTGAGTCCGAACGCGTGGCGCACGGTAAAGCCAAACTCTCGCTGCTGGATAAAGTGGAAAATGGTCGCCTGAAAGTGCAGCAGGGGATTATCGCGGGCTGTTCTGGCGGTAACTACGAAAACGTCATCGCGGCGGCGAATGCACTGCGCGGTCAATCCTGTGGCAATGACACCTTCTCGCTGGCAGTTTACCCGTCATCACAGCCGGTGTTTATGGATCTCGCCAAAAAAGGTGTGGTAGCAGATTTGATTGGCGCAGGCGCAATCATCAGAACCGCGTTCTGCGGCCCATGCTTTGGCGCGGGCGATACGCCAATCAACAACGGTTTGAGTATTCGCCACACCACGCGTAACTTCCCGAACCGCGAAGGCTCTAAGCCAGCTAATGGGCAGATGTCAGCGGTGGCGTTGATGGACGCTCGTTCTATCGCTGCGACTGCGGCAAACGGTGGCTATTTAACCTCTGCCAGCGAACTTGATTGCTGGGACAACGTGCCGGAGTACGCCTTCGATGTAACGCCGTATAAAAACCGTGTTTATCAGGGCTTTGTGAAAGGGGCAACTCAGCAACCGCTGATTTACGGGCCGAACATTAAAGACTGGCCGGAATTGGGTGCGCTGACTGACAATATCGTCCTGAAAGTGTGCTCGAAGATCCTCGACGAAGTGACCACCACCGACGAACTGATTCCTTCCGGTGAAACCTCTTCTTATCGTTCAAATCCGATTGGTCTGGCGGAGTTTACCCTGTCTCGCCGCGATCCCGGTTATGTTAGCAGAAGTAAAGCGACTGCTGAGCTGGAAAATCAGCGTCTGGCGGGGAATGTCAGCGAGCTGACAGAGGTGTTTGCGCGCATTAAGCAGATTGCTGGTCAGGAGCATATTGATCCGCTGCAAACTGAAATTGGCAGCATGGTCTATGCGGTGAAACCAGGCGATGGTTCTGCGCGTGAACAGGCGGCGAGCTGCCAGCGTGTGATTGGCGGTCTGGCGAATATTGCCGAGGAGTACGCGACTAAACGCTATCGTTCTAACGTCATCAACTGGGGGATGTTACCGCTGCAAATGGCGGAAGTACCAACCTTTGAAGTGGGGGATTACATTTACATCCCTGGCATTAAAGCGGCGCTGGATAATCCGGGTACGACGTTTAAAGGTTATGTGATCCATGAAGATGCGCCGGTAACGGAAATTACGCTCTATATGGAAAGTCTGACTGCTGAAGAGCGCGAGATTATCAAGGCGGGTAGTTTGATTAACTTCAATAAAAACCGTCAGATGTAAAAAGCGCCATGTGAATGTAGGTCGCATTCGGCACTTATTGTCGGATGCGATGCTTGCGCATCTTATCCGACCTACGAATCGCATCGAATCTGTAGGCCAGATAAGGCATTTTCGCAGCATCCGGCACTTATTGTCGGATGCGATGCTTGCGCATCTTATCCGACCTACAAATCGCATCGAACCGTAGGCCGGATAAGGCGTTTACGCCGCATCCGGCAAATAGTTAATTGCTCTTACTTCTTCGCCTCTGCAACCACTTTACTACCCACGCCGCGGTTATTGTATTCCCACATGCGGTTGTAGTTAGTGTCATTCAGATTGCGCTGTATTTCGTCGTTATCATCTACGCTGCCGGTATTACCCGCAAACGGACGATTAGAGATCACCGCATCGGCCCACGGTTTAGCCGTGTTAAAACCTTCGTTGATGGCGCTATCACGGATCACCACCTGACCGTTGGTATTGGCATCAACATCCAGCGAGCGGCCCAGTTGCGCCACACCATCACCGAAAGCATTGAAACGGCTGTTTACGGCGAGGAAACCGTAGTAAATGTTGGACAGCGTAGCCGGTGCAAACACATACGCTTCTTGCTGAGTACGTGAGTTCACCACGCGGAATTCGGTGTTATCGAACACCACTGCGCCGCGACCAGAAACGATATCCACATCCCCTTCAATGTAGCTGTTGGTCACCAGCGTACGCGGCTGACGATTCGTTTCCAGACGGTTCTGCACACCGCTGTTGGTGACAAAGAAGGTGTTCTGACGACCGAGAATGTTAACGTTGTTAATCTGTACCTGGTCACCATCAGTACGCAGTGCCACCGCCGGATGGTTACCTGCATCTACGCTATCGCCCAGCGTGTTTTCGATGGTCAGATTTTGCAGTTGCAGGCCATTGTTTTGTGACCAGAAGACCGCAGAGCAGAGAACACCGATACTGTCGCTGCGTTTGCTCTGGCAGCTATCGTACATATACCACGCTGGTTTACCTGGCATATATTTGCCGCGCGGGTTGACGTCGTGACGCCAGTCGGCAGGGCTCATGCCACCATCAAGGGAAAGCCCAATCTTCACATCAATCGGTTTTTCACCTGTACCGTACAGAGTAATTCCACCCGGAGCGGCAGGGACATATACCGTTCCCTGATACTCACCAGGCATCACGGCAATATACTGGCGCTTGTTGGTACGCTTGATAATTGCCGCATCTACCGCCGCCTGAATCGTGGTATGCGTTACACCTTGAGTGCCCGCCGGGCCGACAACAAAGTCAGGTTGCGCAGGCAGGGTAATCGGGGAAGGATTCCACGCTGCAGCACCTGGTGTCAGGGATGCAAAATAGTGTTGAGCATCGAAATTCTGCGCTTCTTTTGCCGACAGAATCGGGCGAGAAGAGGTACCAGGCGCGGTTTGATCAGAAGGACGTTGATCGGGCGGGGTTGAGCTACAGGCGGTCAGCGTCACGCCAAAAGCCAATGCCAGCGCCAGACGGGAAACTGAAAATGTGTTCACAGGTTGCTCCGGGCTATGAAATAGAAAAATGAATCCGTTGAAGCCTGCTTTTTTATACTAACTTGAGCGAAACGGGAAGGTAAAAAGACAAAAAGTTGTTTTTAATACCTTTAAGTGATACCAGATGGCATTGCGCCATCTGGCAGAGTGATTAGCTAAAAATCGCGGTCAGCGAGGCGCTCGCCAGGCCGTGGAAGTGGACGTTAAATCCGACTATAGCGCCGCTAGCACCTTCATCGACATCGATTTTGTCCACATCGAGTGCGTGTACGGTAAAGATATAGCGGTGGGTTTCGCCTTTTGGCGGTGCCGCGCCACCGTAGCCTGCTTTGCCGAAATCGGTACGGGTTTGCAGGGCGCCCGCCGGTAAGGCGACTAAGTCAGAGCCAGCACCTGCGGGCAGTTCACGGGTACGGCGGGAATATTAGCTACTATCCAATGCCACCAGCCGGATCCGGTTGGTGCGTCGGGGTCATAGCAGGTGACGACAAAGCTTTTGGTGCCGACCGGTACATCGTCCCATGCCAGATGCGGGAGATATTTTCGCCATCATAGCCCATCCCATTGAAAACCTGGCGCTGGTAGTTTTTCGCCGTCGCGTAGTTCGTGGCTGACTAATTTCATTGACTGACTCCTTCGTTAATCTGCTGATTAACGAAGGAGTTTAATGCTTATTACGCGGTGTTGCTGCTGCTATTGGATAAAAAATGTTTCCTGCTCGAACGGCGATACTGCGCGCGTCAAGCGGGTGAGCTGTTGCGGGCTGATGATATATGGCGGCATCAAGTAAATCAGGCGGCCAAATGGGCGGATCCACACGCCTTGCTCGACGAAGAAGCGCTGCAACTGCGCCATGTTTACCGGATAGCGTGTTTCGATAACGCCAATCGCGCCCAGCACGCGTACGTCGGCGACCTGCGGCGAATCGCCTGCTGGAGCCAGTTCACGCTCTAGCTGTCGCTCAATGGCGGCGACCTGCGTTTGCCATTCACCGCTCTCAAGGATAGCCAGACTTTCCGCCGCCACGGCGCAGGCCAGCGGGTTGCCCATAAACGTCGGGCCGTGCATGAAGCAACCGGCTTCTCCGTTGCTGATGGTCTCTGCGACGTCACGCGTGGTGATGGCTGCCGATAGGGTCATGGTGCCGCCGGTCAGCGCTTTTCCTAAACACAGTATATCGGCGCTGATGTCCGCGTGTTCGCAGGCGAACAGCTTGCCGGTGCGGCCAAAACCGGTGGCAATCTCATCGGCAATCAGCAGAATACCTTCCCGGTCACACATCTTACGGATGCGCTTGAGCCACTCCGGATGATACATCCGCATCCCGCCCGCGCCCTGCACGACAGGCTCGAGGATCACCGCCGCAATTTCCGAGCGATGCGCCGCCATCAGGCGCGCAAACGCCACCATATCATCATTTAAATTCGCCGTCAAAAGCGGCTGCGTGCGGGAGAAGGTTTTCCGGAGACTTTCCAGAGGCTGGCGCATCGAATTGTCGGGATCGCACACCGACATCGCACCAAAGGTATCGCCGTGATAACCATTACGGAAGGTGAGAAAACGCTGGCGCGACTCGCCTTTGGCCTGCCAGTACTGCAAGGCCATCTTCATCGCCACTTCCACCGCGACCGAACCTGAATCCGCAAGGAATACGCACTCCAGTGGTTCCGGCGTCATTGCCACCAGCTGGCGACACAGGGCAACGGCAGAAGGATGGGTTATCCCGCCAAACATCACGTGCGACATCTGGTCAATCTGCGCCTTCATCGCCGCGTTCAGACGCGGTGATGGTAGCGATGAATGGTTGCCCACCAGGATGACATACCGTCAACCAGACGCTCGCCGCTGGCGAGCTGCAGCTCGCAACCTTCGGCGGTAATATTGGGTAAACCGGCAACGGCGCGGTCATTGAGGTATAGGGATGCCAGATGTGGCGCTGATTGAAGGCGAGATCGTCCATTGTCATAATCGACTTGTAAACCATTTTGAAAAGTTTTAGGTTTACGAGTATAAACCGATCCGAAAATTAACAAAACCCCCGGAGAAGCCAATGGCTCACCCTTTACGCTGGACAATGTCGCAGGTCACCGCTCTTTTCGAAAAACCGCTGCTGGATTTACTGTTTGAAGCGCAGCAGGTTCACCGTCAACATTTTCTACCTCAGCAGGTGCAGGTGAGCACGCTGCTATCGATTAAAACCGGTGCCTGTCCGGAAGACTGTAAATACTGCCCGCAAAGTTCGCGCTACAAAACCGGGCTGGAAAGCGAGCGTCTGATGGAAGTGGAGCAGGTGCTGGAATCCGCTCGCAAAGCGAAGCTGGCGGGCTCTACCCGTTTCTGCATGGGCGCGGCGTGGAAAAACCCGCACGAGCGCGATATGCCGTACCTCGAGCAGATGGTGCAGGGCGTGAAAGAGATGGGGCGATAAAAAGCTGATGACGTGGGCACGCTGTCCGATAGCCAGGCGGGACGTTTGGTGTTGGCGGGCCTCGATTACTACAACCACAACCTCGACACCTCGCCGGAATTTTACGGCAATATCATCACCACCCGCAGCTATCAGGAGCGCCTCGACACGCTCGACAAGGTGCGTGGACGCTGGGATCAAAGTGTGCTCCGGCGGTATCGTGGGCCTGGGCGAAACGGTGACTGACCGTGCCGGTCTGTTGCTGCAATTAGCCAATCTGCCGACGCCGCCGGAGAGCGTGCCGATCAACATGCTGGTGAAAGTGAAGTACCTGCTGGCCGATAACGAAGATGTTGATGCCTTTGATTTTATTCGCACGATTGCCGTGGCGCGCATCATGATGCCGACCTCGCATGTGCGCCTCTCCGCCGGTCGCGAGCAGATGAACGAGCAGACCCAGGTGATGTGCTCGATGGCCGGTGCCAACTCGGTGTTCTACGGCTCAGCTGTTGACCACGCCGAACCCGGAAGAAGACAAAGATCTGCAACTGTTCCGCAAGCTGGGCCTCATGCAGCAAACTGCCGTGCTGGCAGGGGATAACGAACAACAGCAACGTCTTGAACAGGCGCTGATGACCCCGGACACCGACGAATATTACAACGCGGCAGCATTATGAGCTGGCAGGAGAAAATCAACGCGGCGCTCGATGCGCGGCGTGCTGCCGATGCCCTGCGTCGCCGTTATCCGGTGGCGCAAGGAGCCGGACGCTGGCTGGTGGCGGATGATCGCCAGTATCTGAACTTTTCCAGTAACGATTATTTAGGTTTAAGCCATCATCCGCAAATTATCCGTGCCTGGCAGCAGGGGGCGGAGCAATTTGGCATCGGTAGCGGCGGCTCCGGTCACGTCAGCGGTTATAGCGTGGTGCATCAGGCACTGGAAGAAGAGCTGGCCGAGTGGCTTGGCTATTCGCGGGCACTGCTGTTTATCTCTGGTTTCGCCGCTAATCAGGCAGTTATTGCCGCGATGATGGCGAAAGAGGACCGTATTGCTGCCGACCGGCTTAGCCATGCCTCATTGCTGGAAGCTGCCAGTTTAAGCCCGTCGCAGCTTCGCCGTTTTGCTCATAACGATGTCACTCATTTGGCGCGATTGCTTGCTTCCCCCTGTCCGGGGCAGCAAATGGTGGTGACAGAAGGCGTGTTCAGCATGGACGGCGATAGTGCGCCACTGGCGGAAATCCAGCAGGTAACGCAACAGCACAATGGCTGGTTGATGGTCGATGATGCCCACGGCACGGGCGTTATCGGGGAGCAGGGGCGCGGCAGCTGCTGGCTGCAAAAGGTAAAACCAGAATTGCTGGTAGTGACTTTTGGCAAAGGATTTGGCGTCAGCGGGGCAGCGGTGCTTTGCTCCAGTACGGTGGCGGATTATCTGCTGCAATTCGCCCGCCACCTTATCTACAGCACCAGTATGCCGCCCGCTCAGGCGCAGGCATTACGTGCGTCGCTGGCGGTCATTCGCAGTGATGAGGGTGATGCACGGCGCGAAAAACTGGCGGCACTCATTACGCGTTTTCGTGCCGGAGTACAGGATTTGCCGTTTACGCTTGCTGATTCATGCAGCGCCATCCAGCCATTGATTGTCGGTGATAACAGCCGTGCGTTACAACTGGCAGAAAAACTGCGTCAGCAAGGCTGCTGGGTCACGGCGATTCGCCCGCCAACCGTACCCGCTGGTACTGCGCGACTGCGCTTAACGCTAACCGCTGCGCATGAAATGCAGGATATCGACCGTCTGCTGGAGGTGCTGCATGGCAACGGTTAATAAACAAGCCATTGCAGCGGCATTTGGTCGGGCAGCCGCACACTATGAGCAACATGCAGATCTACAGCGCCAGAGTGCTGACGCCTTACTGGCAATGCTTCCACAGCGTAAATACACCCACGTACTGGACGCGGGTTGTGGACCTGGCTGGATGAGCCGCCACTGGCGGGAACGTCACGCGCAGGTGACGGCCTTAGATCTCTCGCCGCCAATGCTTGTTCAGGCACGCCAGAAGGATGCCGCAGACCATTATCTGGCGGGAGATATCGAATCCCTGCCGTTAGCGACTGCGACGTTCGATCTTGCATGGAGCAATCTCGCAGTGCAGTGGTGCGGTAATTTATCCACGGCACTCCGCGAGCTGTATCGGGTGGTGCGCCCCAAAGGCGTGGTCGCGTTTACCACGCTGGTGCAGGGATCGTTACCCGAACTGCATCAGGCGTGGCAGGCGGTGGACGAGCGTCCGCATGCTAATCGCTTTTTACCGCCAGATGAAATCGAACAGTCGCTGAACGGCGTGCATTATCAACATCATATTCAGCCCATCACGCTGTGGTTTGATGATGCGCTCAGTGCCATGCGTTCGCTGAAAGGCATCGGTGCCACGCATCTTCATGAAGGGCGCGACCCGCGAATATTAACGCGTTCGCAGTTGCAGCGATTGCAACTGGCCTGGCCGCAACAGCAGGGGCGATATCCTCTGACGTATCATCTTTTTTTGGGAGTGATTGCTCGTGAGTAAACGTTATTTTGTCACCGGAACGGATACCGAAGTGGGGAAAACTGTCGCCAGTTGTGCACTTTTACAAGCCGCAAAGGCAGCAGGCTACCGGACGGCAGGTTATAAACCGGTCGCCTCTGGCAGCGAAAAGACCCCGGAAGGTTTACGCAATAGCGACGCGCTGGCGTTACAGCGCAACAGCAGCCTGCAGCTGGATTACGCAACAGTAAATCCTTACACCTTCGCAGAACCCACTTCGCCGCACATCATCAGCGCGCAAGAGGGCAGACCGATAGAATCATTGGTAATGAGCGCCGGATTACGCGCGCTTGAACAACAGGCTGACTGGGTGTTAGTGGAAGGTGCTGGCGGCTGGTTTACGCCGCTTTCTGACACTTTCACTTTTGCAGATTGGGTAACACAGGAACAACTGCCGGTGATACTGGTAGTTGGTGTGAAACTCGGCTGTATTAATCACGCGATGTTGACTGCACAGGTAATACAACACGCCGGACTGACTCTGGCGGGTTGGGTGGCGAACGATGTTACGCCTCCGGGAAAACGTCACGCTGAATATATGACCACGCTCACCCGCATGATTCCCGCGCCGCTGCTGGGAGAGATCCCCTGGCTTGCAGAAAATCCAGAAAATGCGGCAACCGGAAAGTACATAAACCTTGCCTTGTTGTAGCCATTCTGTATTTGGTTAAATTGCGAGCGAGATCGCGTCTTCGATTGACTGCAATTTAACCAATTAAATTCTAAAATAATCACGAAAAAAATTTTACTTCCGCCTCATGCGGCGAATGTGGGAATTGCCCAGGCGGCGGGGGATAGGGGCTGGAGACAGTTATCCACTATTCCTGTGGATAACCATGTGTATTAGAGTTAGAAAACACGAGGCAAGCGAGAGAATACGCGGCTTGCACGCGAATTGGCGTTAAAGACGGCTCAAAGAAATATCTTTTATTTTTTAACTGGTTAGATAAATGCAATGGCAGTCACTGAACAGGCATCTCTTGCCATAAAACTGTCATCACTCATCTTGACAAATGTTAAAAAAGCCGTTGCTTTGGGGATAACCCGGTAAGGCCGGAGTTTTATCTCGCCACAGAGTAAATTTTGCTCATGATTGACAGCGGAGTTTACGCTGTATCAGAAATATTATGGTGATGAACTGTTTTTTTATCCAGTATAATTTGTTGGCATAATTAAGTACGACGAGTAAAATTACATACCTGCCCGCCCAACTCCTTCAGGTAGCGACTCATGAGTAAACCGTTCAAACTGAATTCCGCTTTTAAACCTTCTGGCGATCAGCCAGAGGCGATTCGACGTCTCGAAGAGGGGCTGGAAGATGGCCTGGCGCACCAGACGTTACTTGGCGTGACTGGCTCAGGGAAAACCTTCACCATTGCCAATGTCATTGCTGACCTTCAGCGCCCAACCATGGTACTTGCGCCCAACAAAACGCTGGCGGCCCAGCTGTATGGCGAAATGAAAGAGTTCTTCCCGGAAAACGCGGTGGAATATTTCGTTTCCTACTACGACTACTATCAGCCGGAAGCCTATGTACCGAGTTCCGACACTTTCATTGAGAAAGATGCCTCGGTTAACGAACATATTGAGCAGATGCGTTTGTCCGCCACCAAAGCGATGCTGGAGCGGCGTGATGTGGTTGTGGTGGCGTCTGTTTCCGCGATTTATGGTCTGGGCGATCCTGATTTATATCTCAAGATGATGCTCCATCTCACGGTCGGTATGATTATCGATCAGCGCGCGATTCTGCGCCGACTGGCGGAGCTGCAATACGCTCGTAATGATCAAGCATTCCAGCGTGGTACTTTCCGCGTTCGTGGCGAGGTGATAGATATCTTCCCGGCAGAATCGGATGACATTGCACTTCGCGTGGAACTGTTTGACGAGGAAGTGGAACGATTGTCGTTATTTGACCCGCTGACCGGGCAGATTGTTTCCACTATTCCACGTTTTACCATCTACCCGAAAACGCACTACGTCACACCGCGCGAGCGCATCGTACAGGCGATGGAGGAGATCAAAGAAGAGCTGGCCGCCAGACGCAAAGTGCTGTTGGAAAACAACAAACTGCTGGAAGAGCAGCGGCTGACCCAGCGTACCCAGTTTGATCTGGAGATGATGAACGAGCTGGGCTACTGTTCGGGGATTGAAAACTACTCGCGCTTCCTCTCCGGTCGTGGACCGGGTGAGCCACCGCCGACGCTGTTTGATTACCTGCCTGCCGATGGGCTGCTGGTCGTCGATGAATCTCACGTCACCATTCCACAAATTGGCGGCATGTATCGCGGTGACCGGGCGCGTAAAGAGACACTGGTGGAGTACGGCTTCCGCCTGCCATCAGCGCTGGATAACCGTCCGCTTAAGTTTGAAGAGTTCGAAGCATTAGCGCCGCAAACCATCTATGTTTCGGCGACGCCGGGTAATTACGAGCTGGAAAAATCCGGCGGCGATGTGGTGGATCAGGTGGTGCGTCCAACCGGATTGCTTGACCCGATTATCGAAGTGCGGCCGGTGGCGACACAGGTTGATGATCTTCTTTCGGAGATTCGTCAGCGAGCGGCAATTAACGAACGCGTACTGGTCACCACACTGACCAAGCGGATGGCGGAAGATCTTACCGAATATCTCGAAGAACATGGCGAGCGCGTGCGTTATCTTCACTCAGATATCGACACCGTCGAACGTATGGAGATTATCCGCGACTTGCGTCTGGGTGAGTTCGACGTGCTGGTAGGGATCAACTTACTGCGCGAAGGTCTGGATATGCCGGAAGTGTCGCTGGTGGCGATCCTCGACGCTGACAAAGAAGGCTTCCTGCGTTCCGAACGTTCGTTGATCCAGACCATTGGTCGTGCGGCACGTAACGTTAACGGTAAAGCGATTCTCTACGGCGATAAGATCACCCCATCAATGGCGAAAGCGATTGGCGAAACCGAACGTCGCCGTGAGAAACAGCAGAAGTACAACGAGGAACACGGAATTACGCCGCAAGGCTTGAACAAGAAAGTGGTCGATATCCTGGCGCTGGGGCAGAACATTGCCAAAACCAAAGCGAAGGGCAGAGGAAAATCGCGCCCGATTGTTGAGCCGGATAATGTGCCGATGGATATGTCGCCTAAAGCGTTGCAGCAGAAAATCCATGAGCTGGAAGGGTTGATGATGCAACACGCGCAGAATCTGGAGTTCGAAGAAGCGGCGCAAATTCGTGACCAGTTGCATCAGCTGCGTGAGCTGTTTATCGCGGCATCGTAACAGGATAGCGAAGAAGACTGATGACAAACGGAAAACAGCCTGATGCGCTACGCTTATCAGGCCTACATTTTCTCCGCAATATATTGAATTTGCGCGGTTTGTAGGCCGGATAAGGCGTTCACGCCGCATCCGGCATAAACAACGCGCACTTTGTCTTCAATAGGAAGCCGGAATTTTCCTTCGGATTTCCGTTAACCTAAAGCCTGTAACGCCTTTTCCAGCGCGTTATGTAACAACTGGCGGTCATGACGATACGGAATATCGCTGGCCTCCAGTACCTCCTGGATCACAATCCGCTCTTTCACCGCCGAGACATCCACTTTTGGCCCGACGATGACCGCATCAATGACCTTTTTACCAACATACTGCTCCATAATTGCCAGCTTGCTTTCCAGCTTCAAATTAGCCGCAGGTAAACTCAACTCGCGGCCGAGATTATCGATATAGACCATCGGTGCCGGGGTGGCGCAGCGCCTGGGCAATATCCGGCAGCAGAATAATCGGTAACAGGCTGGTGTAGAAACTGCCGGGCCCAATAAGAATCAGGTCCGCATCGGCAATTGCTTCTACTGCTTCGCGAGTCGCCGAGACTAAAGGGGTTAACATTAATTCGCGCGGCGGCAGCTTGAGTTGGTCAATATTCACTTCACCGTAAATTTCATGGCCCTCACTGTCGATTGCCATTAAATCAACCGGCTGTTCGGACGCGGATCAGTGAAGCTTCAACTTTCAGCAGGTTTTTTATTAAATTGATGGCTTCTAAAGGCCTGATGCTCGGGTTGTCCAGCGCCTTTAACATTAAATTTCCGAGGTTATGTCCGGAAAGTTCGCCATTACCCGTAAAACGGTACTCAAACATCGTTGAGGCGACGCTGGGTTCGGTAATTAATTGGTTAAGGCAGTTGCGCATATCGGGCCAGGCGATTCCCCTTCAGGGCCCCAAATACGTCCCGTGGAGCCGCCGTTGTCGGTGGTTGTGACGATACCGGTAGGCAGAGCCGAGCGATGAGAGGGATGACATCACGCGTCCAAGGCCATGTCCGCCGCCTAGTGCGACAACGCGGTCAAGATCGGCAAAAGTGCGATTGCGCATACAACTTCCTTATAGTGGGAAAAACGTGCTTACATTAGCTCTAATTCTACCTCTAAAAGACGATGCTCTACTCAGAAAATGACGTATATCAATGCAAAAACGGTATTTTTACGTATTCTGTAGGGAAAGTGCACGATCAGGTCGTTATGTATAGCTTTATATAGCGATTGCGAGAATGGCGAAACTGTTATTCTCGCGCTACTATTCGGCATAACCAGGTTCAGTACTCTGTCTACTTTGATTCGAACAACACACTCTAGCCTCTGTGCCTAAGTTGAAAAATATGGCGCTTTGGCCGCGACAATAATCGGATAATCTGTCGCCAGGGCGAAGGAAGGATCGATCTCGCCTCCCGTATTTGGAAAGGTGTCTATGGCTTCACAACTCACTGATGCGTTTGCGCGCAGATTCTTTTATCTGCGCCTGTCGATTACCGACGTCTGCAACCTTCGCTGCACCTATTGTCTGCCTAACGGCTACCAGCCCAATGGGGTCACCAACAAAGGATTTTTGTCGCTGGACGAAATTCGCCGGGTGACGCGTGCCTTCTCGGCATTGGGTACGGAAAAAGTCCGTTTGACCGGCGGGGAGCCGTCGTTACGTCGCGACTTCACCGACGTTATCGCGGCGGTGAGGGAAAAGAACGCTTCAATTCGCCAGATTGCCGTGACCACCAATGGTTATCGCATGGCGCGCGATGTTGCCGCCTGGCGCGAAGCCGGACTTACCGCGTTAAACGTCAGCGTTGACAGTCTCGACGCGCGGCAGTTTCACGCGATTACCGGTCAGGATAAGTTCCGCCAGGTCATGGACGGCATCGATGCCGCCTTTACCGCGGGCTTTGATAAAGTGAAGGTCGACACCGTGCTGATGCGCGATGTTAACCATCACCAGCTCGACACCTTTCTGGCGTGGATCAAACCGCGCCGCATTCAACTCCGCTTTATTGAACTGATGGAAACCGGCGACGGTAGCGAACTGTTCCGCAAACACCATATCTCAGGCATGGTGCTGCGTGACCAACTGCTCCATCGTGGCTGGATCCATCAAATCCGTCAGCGTAGCGACGGCCCGGCGCAGGTCTTTTGCCATCCCGACTACGAAGGGGAAATCGGCTTAATTATGCCGTATGAAAAAGACTTCTGCGCCAGCTGTAACCGTCTGCGCGTATCGTCCGTTGGGAAATTGCATCTGTGCCTGTTTGGCGACGGTGGCGTTGACCTGCGCGAACTGCTGGGCCGCGCCCAGCAGCAGGCGCTGGAAGAGCGCATTGCTGAAGCCTTAACGCATAAAAAGCAGACCCATTTCCTGCATCAGGGCAATACCGGAATTAGCCAGAACTTATCCTATATTGGTGGATAATTCGTCATCAAGGAGCTATCAAATGAGTCAGGTGAGCGCTGAATTTATCCCCACACGCGTTGCTATTCTTACTGTTTCTAATCGCCGTGGCGAAGAGGACGATACCTCTGGCCATTTCCTGCGCGACTCCGCTCAGGAAGCGGGACACCAGGTTGTTGACAAAGCGATCGTCAAAGAAAACCGCTACCCAAATCGCGCCCCCGCTCTGCGTGGATTGCCGCGACGACGTACAGGTCGTTTGATTACCGGTGGTACCCGCCTGACTGATGGCGATCAGGCACCAGAAGCCCTGCTGCCGCTGTTTGATCGGGAAATAAAGGTTTCGGCGAAGTGTTCCGCATGCTCTCTTTTGAAGAAATTGGCGCCGCCACGCTGCAATCGCGCGCTGTCGCGGGGATGGCGAACCGGTCGCTCATTTTTGCCATGCCGGGTTCAACCAAAGCGTGCCGCACCGCGTGGGACAACATTATTGCCCCGCAGCTGGATGCCCGTACGCGTCCGTGCAACTTCCACCCTCATTTGAAGAAATAAACCATGTCGCAACTGACCCATATTAACGGGCGGGTGAAGCCCATATGGTGGATGTCTCCGCCAAGGCGGAAACCGTCCGCGAAGCGCGCGCTAAAGCGTTCCCGTTACCATGCTGCCGGAAACTCTGTCGATGATTATCGACGGCAGCCATCATAAGGGCGACGTGTTCGCCACCGCCCGTATCGCCGGTATTCAGGCGGCAAAACGCACCTGGGATTTGATTCCGCTGTGCCATCCGCTGATGCTCAGCAGGGCCAAGTCAACCTGCAGGCCCAGCCGGAGCATAACCGGGTGCGACTTAATCGCTGTGCCGACTGACCGGGAAAACCGGGCGGAATGGAAGCGCTCACCGCGGCGTCAGTTGCGGCGCTCCACTATTTACGACATGTGCAAAGCGGTACAAAAAGACATGGTCATTGGCCCGGTGCGTCTGCTGGCGAAAAGCGGTGGCAAGTCGGGGATTTTAAGGTGGATGTCCATGATTAACGTGCTGTTTTTTGCCCAGGTCCGCGAGCTGGTCGGCACCGACTCGCTGGCGCTGGCGTCTGAGTTTTCGACGGTAGAAGCCGTGCGCCAACATTTGGTGGCGCAAGAGGGGCGCTGGGCACTGGCGCTGGAAGAGGGCAAGCTGCTGGCGGCGGTAAATCAAACGCTGGTGAGCTTCGATCATCCGGTGGCCGATGGCGACGAGGTAGCGTTTTTCCCACCGGTTACGGGAGGTTACTATGAGTGAAACCCGTATTCGTGTCGGCCATGAGCCGTTCAGCGTCGGTGATGAATATCCCTGGCTGGCTGCCCGGGATGAAACGGCGCGGTCGTGACCTTCACCGGTAAAGTGCGCAATCATAACCTGGGCGACAGCGTCAAAGCCCTGAGCCTTGAGCATTATCCCGGTATGACCGAAAAAGCTCTGGCAGAGATCGTCGATGCCGCGCGCGAACGCTGGCCGCTGGGCCGCGTCACGGTGATTCACCGTATTGGCGAACTGTGGCCGGGCGAAGAGATCGTCTTTGTCGGTGTGACCAGCGCTCATCGCAGCAGCGCCTTTGACGCGGGCGAGTTTATCATGGACTATCTAAAGACCCGTGCGCCGTTCTGGAAGCGTGAAGCGACCCGGAAGGGGAGCGTTGGGTCGAGCGCGCGACAGCGATGAACAGGCAGCCGAGCGCTGGTAGAGTTACACTTAAATTCATGGAGTTCAGGTTGTCGCTGATGCGCTGGCAGCCTGACATACCGCCAAATATTTAAGGTTCCTACTAACTTCAGGAGAACGTCATGGAACGATTCCCGCGCTCAGATTCTATCGTGCAGGCGCGTAGCGGCCTGCAAACCTATATGGCTCGGTGTATGGCTGGATGACCTGTGGTCTGCTGCTGACCGCGTTTATTGCGTGGTATGCGGCCAATCCCCGGCGGTGATGGAGTTCGTTTTCTCCAGTAAAATACCTTTTCGGGCTGATTATCGCCCAACTGGCGCTGGTGTTCGTGCTCTCCGGCATGGTACGCGGCTGACTCGGGATGGCGACGACGCTATTTATGCTCTACTCGGCACTTACCGGGTTGACGCTTTCCAGTATTTTTATCGTCTATACCTATTCATCGATCCCAGCACCTTCGTGGTGACCGGCGGCATGTTCGGTATCATGAGCCTGTATGGGTACACCACCAAGCGTGACCTGAGCGGTTTAGGCAACATGCTGTTTATGGCGCTGATTGGTATCGTGCTGGCGTCGCTGGTGAACTTCTGGCTGAAAAGCGAAGCGCTGATGTGGGCAGTGACCTATATCGGGGTGATCGTGTTCGTCGGCCTTACCGCCTATGACACTCAGAAGCTGAAAAACATTGGCGAACAGATTGATGTGCGTGATTCATCTAATCTGCGCAAATACGCCATTCTCGGTGCGCTGACCCTGTATCTCGACTTTATTAACCTGTTCCTGATGCTGCTGCGTATCTTCGGCAACCGCCGCTAATTCTTTTTCACCATCACTATCCCGGCCATGTGTCGGGATTTTTTTCTTACTAAAAACGACACTTAACAAGTACCAGGTATAAAATATGCCTTATGGACGAGCGGAAGCGTTTTCTGTATCCATAAATGCAAAAGTATTTTGTATGCGTGGTTTTAAATTTATTGATGGTGAATATTAATATTTTTTCTAAGGATAACTAAAAGAATGGAATCATACTCGCAAAACAGCAATAAATTAGATTTTCAGCACGAGGCCAGGATATTAAACGGTATATGGCTCATTACCGCTTTAGGTTTGGTGGCAACCGCAGGACTAGCCTGGGGAGCTAAGTATATCGAAATTACGGCAACCAAATATGATTCACCACCAATGTATGTCGCCATAGGGTTATTATTACTTTGTATGTATGGCTTAAGTAAGGATATCAACAAGATAAATGCCGCCATCGCGGGCGTAATATATCTGTTTTTACTCTCTTTGGTGGCGATTGTCGTTGCAAGTTTAGTTCCTGTATATGCCATTATCATCGTGTTCAGCACTGCGGGCGCGATGTTTTTAATCAGTATGCTGGCCGGTTTATTATTTAATGTTGATCCTGGTTCTCACCGTTTTATCATTATGATGACGTTGACAGGGTTGGCCCTGGTAATCATCGTGAATGCGGCATTAATGAGTGAACGGCCCATTTGGATAATAAGTTGCTTAATGATTGTGTTATGGTCAGGCATTATCTCGCATGGACGAAATAAGCTCCTTGAATTGGCGGGGAAATGCCATAGTGAAGAGTTGTGGAGTCCGGTTCGTTGCGCTTTTACAGGTGCATTAACACTCTATTACTATTTTATCGGCTTCTTTGGGATACTTGCCGCGATAGCTATAACGCTTGTCTGGCAAAGGCATACGCGTTTTTTTCATTAGCCGTAAATGCACATACTAAAGAACTTAACTAAACTTCACATCGCCGCTTCATTTTTCGCCCGTAGCTTCTTCGCCTGGCTTTCCAGCAACAGGTAACAGATCAGCGCCAGCAGCAGTGGGATAAAGTAATACAGCACACGGTAAGCGAGTAGGGCGGCGATAATTGTACCTTTGGAGGTATGCTCCCCAGCCAGTAGTGCGATAAACACCGCTTCCAGCACACCGATCCCCGCCGGAATATGCACGATGACGCCAGCAATACTACTAACCAGTAACACGCCCAGTACAAAGAAATAGTTCACGCTTTGACCAAGTAACAGCCAGATAATCGCCCCCATTACCATCCAGTTAACGCTGGAAATCAGCATCTGAGCGAGGGCGAATTTCCATGAAGGCAGCACCAGCTTTTGCCCTTTGATGGTCATATGGCGGTGCTTCGCGAAAGCGCAAAACCACAAATAAACCGCGATAATCATCAGTAAGCCAATGCCGAGAATACGCAGCGTAGTTTGATCGACATACCAGTGATCCGGCAACTCCACCACGCCTGCGGTAAAGATAATCCCTGCCAGTAAAATGTAGCCCAGCCAGTTGGTGGTAATACTGAGCGAGAAAATCCGCGTAATAGTGCTACCGGGCAACCCCAGACGAGAGTACAAACGATAGCGCATACCAATGCCGCCGACCCAGGTACTGAGCGTCAGGTTGAAGGCGTAGCAGATAAACGACACCAGCATCACCTGGCGCTTCGCCAGTTTGTGACCGCAGTAAAAGCGGGCGAGCAGGTCATAGCAGCCGTAAATCAGATAGCTGACGACCACCAGCCCGACCGCACTAAGCAGCGCAACGCGATTGTAGTCGCGGATGACCTTCCAGACCTCTTCCCAGTCCACTTTTTTGGCGTAGACCACCAGCAACACAATCACCGCGATAAAAAACAGCCAGGTGAGGATCTTCTTTGCTAAGCGCCAGCGCGGGTGTGATTTACTCATCAGGGTTTTACCCCCGTGTTTTCAGTTTCTACCCGATCCTGCGTTTCCATTGTCGGTTGTGCGGGCGGATCAACCTGCGCCAGACGTGGCGTGTGTGCCGGAAGCCAGCCAACCAGCGCCGGGAAGTGGCGTAAAAAGTGGAACGCCAGCACGCTTTTGGTCAGGTTCCACCAGGTGCGTTTGGGCAGCATGGTTTCATCCACCTGCTGACAATCTGCGGCAATAATGCCGTTCAGATTATCGCGCAGCGTCTGGTTAAAATGACGATCGTGGATGATGACATTTGCTTCGAGATTCAGTGACAAACTGAGCGGATCGAGATTACTGGACCCTACTGTCGCCCAGTGATCGTCCATCAATGCCACTTTGCCGTGGAGCGGGCGGCGGCGGTACTCAAAAACCTGAACGCCGCCTTTAACCAGATAGTTATACAGCAAGCGCGCACCGACTCTGACAATCGGCATATCCGGTTCGCCCTGAATGATCAGTTTGATCCGCACCCCGCGCCGTGCCGCTTTACGCAAGGCGTGTAAAAATCGATAGCCGGGGAAGAAGTAGGCGTTGGCGATAATCACTTCCCGCCGCGCCTGAGTGAGCATTTTCAAATAATGGCGTTCAATATCATCGCGATGTTCTTCGTTATCGCGCCAGACCAGCAATACCTGCGCTTCTCCCGGCTGGCGGTTCTCTTCCGCTTTGTGATGACGTCGCCACCAGCGTCGTGCCGCGCTCTGTCCAGGCAGGTTTTCCAGCTCAAACTGGAGAATATCTTCGACAATCGGCCCTTCAAGGCGTACCGCGTAATCCTGTTTAGCCTCTGGACCGTAGCTGGACATATGCTCGGCGGAGTAATTCAGCCCGCCAATAAAGGCTATACGCGCGTCGATCACCACAATTTTGCGATGCATCCGGCGAAACACATTGGTGCGCATACCAAAAAGGCGAGGGCGGGGATCGTAGTAGCGGAACACTACGCCAGCTGCCGTCAGTTCATTGACAAACTCATCGCTGAGATCCGGCGAACCGTAGCCATCCAGCAAGACTTCCGCTTTAACCCCGCGTTGCGCTGCTGCCAGTAGTGCCGCATGCAGTTGTTTGCCGACGTCATCCTCAAACCAGATAAACGTTTCAAGAATGATGCGTTCTTGTGCCTCGCCAATCGCCTTAAACACCGCGGGATAATATTGCTCGCCGTTTTCCAGCAACTGGATCTTATTGCCTTCGCGCCAGCTACATTTCATAAATGAATCTCCGCACTTAAAGGGGCATGATCAGAAAGGTGTCGCCATGTCCGCAGCGGCAACGCGGTTGGCGCGCTGGCGCTGGCATTTTTGACGTAGATCCTGTCCAGTCGTAGTAGAGGAAATTGCACCGGAAACGTGCGCGCCGGGCGTCCGTGGGCGCGGGTAAAAATCTCATCCAGTCCGGCCTGCACTTTTAACGGATGATTAGCTTTTTGCCGCCAGTCATTGAAATCACCCGCCACCAATACCGGTTCGCCGTCCGGTAGCTCATTCACCCATTCGGCGAGCATCGCAAGCTGCGCCTGACGGTGCGCCTCACGCAGGCCCAGATGTACGCACATCACATGAATCGCTTTTCCGGTCATCGGCGGCACAATGCGGCAGTAGAGCACGCCGCGCTTTTCCGCACCATCGACCGAAACATCGCGATTCTCATAATGTTCAATGGGATAACGCGACAGTACGGCGTTGCCGTGATGCCCTTCCGGGTATACGGCATTGCGACCGTAGGCAAAATCGCTCCACATAGTGTCGGCGAGAAACTCGTAGTGCGAGGTATCGGGCCAGTTTTCCACATGCAGCGGATGAACTTCGTGCGCGCCCATCACTTCCTGCAGGCAAACAATATCGGCGCTGACGGTACGCACGGCGTCGCGAAGTTCCGGCAAAATGAAGCGTCGGTTAAACGCGGTAAAGCCTTTGTGAATATTGATGGTGAGCACCTTGAACGAAAATTGTTGTGTTTGATCGGGCATAATTTTCCTGTCTTTGCCTCTTATCTCATTGAAATAGTGTAGTCGGCGTCACAAAAAGAAGCACCTTTACGGAATTTTCCGTAAACTTGAGTACTCTGAATAAGCAAATAAAATTCTTCAGGAGAGAAGCCATGAAGTGGCAACAACGAATTCGTGTCGCAACCGGGCTAGGTTCTGGCAGATTATGTTGCATTTACTGGTCGTCGCCATATTGGTGCTGGGCTGGATGAGAGGGCCTGTTCAGTGCGCGTTGGATTAGGCCTTTGCGTGCTGTATGCCGTAAGCGTCGTGTTGATGCTGGCGTTGCAGCGTCACCATGATAAACGCTGGCGAGATGTCGCCGATGTGTTTGAAGAGCTGACGACCACCTGGTATTTTGGCGCCGCGATGATTGCCGTCTGGCTGCTTTCGCGCGTTCTGCAAAATCACTTTCTGCTGGCGCTGGCTGGGCTGGCGATCCTGCCGGGCCAGCCGTGTTCTCTGTGGTGAAAGAAAAGTCCCCTCAGGCGATCTTGCGGCGAAACATCGCGTACGCCACTGATCCCGTCGTGGCCGCTATGAACAGTAGCGGCCACAAACTTGCCAGATAATCGACAGACTCGCATCCTTCAAATAAATCTGTTTAGTGATATCCGTGAAATGGCGGATAGGGTTTATCCACGTCAGATGCTGCAGCCATACCGGCATGTTTTCCACCGGGGATACGTACCCCGATAGCAAAATCGCCGGCATCGTCAAAGACAAACACGCCGATAAACGCCTGCTGTTGCGTAGAGCACAGCGATGAAATCAGCAAACCAAACCCTACCAGCGACAAACCGTAAATCACCATGGTGAAGTAAAACAGCGCCAGCGAACCGGCAAAGGGAATTTGATACGCCCAGATGCCGACCGCCAGCACGATGCTGGCCTGCGCGGTGGCGACAATCAGCGCCGGAATCGCTTTGCCGACGAAGATTTGCCAGGTGGCGAGCGGCGAAACCAGCAGCTGATCGAGCGTACCCTGTCGCCGGGCCACCGACAGTGAGGTGACGATCATCACCCCGATGGTAGGAGTGCTGCGTGGCGATAAGTGACGGCACCACAAACCATTTGTAGTCGAGATTCGGGTTATACCAGTTGCGTACCACCAGCTCGCTGTTGTTAGGTTTCGGTTTTCCTTCCAGCAGCTCCTGCTGATAATTTTTGACGATCTGTTGCAGGTAGTTGGCGGCAATTTGCGCACTGTTGGAGTTACGCCCGTCGAGGATCAACTGCAAAGGCGCGGTCTGGAAGGTATCCAGTTTGCGCGAGAAGTCAGCCGGGAAACGCACCAGTAGTAACGCCTTTTGTGTGTCGATGGTTGGGCGGATCTCCTGTGGGCTTTTCAGCAGCAGCACATGAGTAAAGGCGCTGGCGCGGGCAAAACGTTGGGTCAGCTCCACCGAATGCTCGCCGTTATCTTCATCGTAGATGGCGATGGTGGCGTTAGTCACTTCCAGCGTGGCGGCGAACGGGAACAGGATCACCTGAATTAGCACGGGTAAAATCAGAATCGCGCGGGTTTGCGGTTCGCGCAGCAACGACTGCAACTCTTTGCGGATTAACGTCCATAAGCGATGAAACATGCTCTTCTCCCTAATCCAATCGACGTTTGGTTTTCATCCAAGTCAGACCAATAAACATCACTGCCGAAGCGATTAAAAATAGCGTGTTAACAATCAGCACCACCGGAATATTGCCCGCCAGGAACAGACTTTGCAGGGTGCTAACGAAATAGCGCGCCGGAATGATATAGGTCACGATGCGAATCGCTGCGGGCATACTGTCTATCTGGCAAAATAAACCCAGACAGCATAATCGATGGCAGAAAAGCGGCGTTCAGCGCCACCTGGGCGGCGTTAAATTGGTTGCGAGTGATGGTCGAAATCAATAGACCCATCCCCACGTGCTGAGCAAAAACAGGCTGGTGATGAAAAACAGGATAATGAGCGACCGGCGATACGGCACGCCGAGAATAAATACCGATACCAGCATACACAGCAGCATCGCGAGCATGCCGAGGAAATAGTAAGGGATAAGCTTACAGAGCAGCAGCTCCACGCGGGTGACTTCGGTAGAGAGCAGCGCTTCCATGGCGCCGCGTTCCCACTCGCGGGCGATGACCAGCGAGGTGAGGATGGCGCCAATAACCGTCATGATGATGGTTATCGCTCCGGGGATAATAAAGTGCTGGCTGATGGCCGCCGGGTTAAACCAGTAGCGGGTCTGCACATCAATAAGCGGCTCGAAGTTCTGGCCGCTGTTTTGGCGCGCTGTTTTTGCCAGATTTGCCAGATACCTTCGACGTAACCCTGCACGAAGTTAGCGGTATTGGGTTCGCTGCCGTCGGTAATTACCTGCAGCAGGCGCATCGTCGCCAACGCGCGTCATCTTTTTATCAAAATCAACGGGCACGACGACTAATCCGCGGATGCGCCCGGCCTGCATCATCTCAACCAGCTGGCCGCGATTATCGCTGATGGTGGCATCAATATAGGGAGAACCGGTCAGCGTATGGGTGAAGTCCAGCGCTTCTTTACTCTGCTGCTCCAGCAGCACGCCGACTCTGAGTTTGCTGGAGTCGAGGTTAATGCCGTAGCCAAAGATAAACAGCAGCAGCAGCGGGATAACAACCGCAATCAGCCAGCCACTGGGATCGCGAAGAATTTGCCGCGTCTCTTTCACGCACAGCGCCCGCACGCGCCGCCAGGACAGGGGCCTTAACGCTCATTGGCATGCTCCTTATCCCAATCATTAATCAGGGTGATAAACGCCTGCTCCATTGTCGGGGTCTCTGTTGATCATCTATAGCTGCCTGGGCCTTTAAATCGTCCGGCGTGCCGCTGGCAATCAGCTTGCCGCGATAGACCAGCCCAATGCGGTCGCAGTACTCCGCCTCATCCATAAAGTGGGTCGTCACCATCACGGTGACGCCTTTCTCCACCATGCTGTTGATGTGCAGCCAGAATTCGCGACGGGTTATCGGGTCAACGCCCGAAGTCGGTTCATCAAGAAACAGAATGTCCGGTTCATGCATCAATGAGCAGGCCAGCGCCAGGCGCTGCTTAAAGCCGAGCGGCAGCGCATCGGTGGTATGCCCCGCAATATCATCGAGACCGAAGGCTTCGCTCATACTGCGGATTTTGTCGTTTTGCGCTTTACCGCGCAGACCGTAGACGCCGGAGAAACGAGCGATTATCCTGCTCTACGGTCAGGTTGCCGTAGAGGGAGAATTTCTGCGCCATATAACCCAAATGCTGACGCGCTTTGCCGGAGCCGGTTTTGAGGTCCATATTCAGCACCAGCGCATTGCCGGAATGTGGGGACTAACAAACCGCACATCATCTTGAAGGTTGTAGATTTGCCCGCACCGTTCGGCCCCAGCAGGCCGAAAATCTCCCCACGTTTAACGGCAAAATTGACGTGGTCGGTGGCGGCAAAATCACCAAACTTTTTAGTGAGCTGTTTCGCTTCAATCACCGTTTCGTCCGCTGAGCCTTCAACGGTATGCAGGATCGCGCCGAGTGGGGACTCCGACGTGCCCGCACCGCCCAGTAGATCGATAAACGCATCTTCAAAGCGCGGTGTCGTTTCTTCTATCTCGAGTTCCGGCATTCCCGGCGCCTGTCTCAAATCGTCGGCAGTGGCAGATTTTTTAAGAATCGTCCGCACCGAGCGACCCTGAATCATGCCGTCACTGACCATCTCTTGTTTCAGCGTCCGCTGTAACAGCTTGCGGTTATTCTCAACTGGACTGTGCATCAGAAAGCTGCGCCCGGCCATGGTGCGGGTGAGGGCGGTCGGCTCGCCCTGATACAGCAGCTCGCCTTCGTTCAGCAGCAGTACGTCCTGGCACTGCTCGGCCTGGTCGAGATAGGAGGTGTCCCAGAGAATCAACATCCCGTCACCCGCCAGCTCGTGCACCATCTGCCACTTGCGCCGGCGGGAAATGGGGTCGACGCCAACGCCGGGTTCATCAAGCAGCAGCACTTTCGGCTCACCGACCAACGTACAGGCCAGCCCGAGTTTTTGTTTCATGCCGCCGGAAAGTTTACCCGCCAGCCGTGAGGTAAATGGCCCAGCGAGGTAAACTCCAGCAGCCTGGCGAAGGTTTTCTCGCGGATTTCGCCGGTAACGCTGCGCAGGTCAGCGTAGAGATTGAGGTTCTCCATGACCGTCAGGTCTTCATTAGGACCAAATCTTTGTGGCATATAGCCGAGCACCGCGTGCAGCGCGCCGTCGTTTTTGATCGGATCAAAGCCAATCACCGTGGCACTGCCGCTGTCGGGTTTCAGTAATCCCGCCAACATCCGCATCAGCGTGGTTTTACCTGCACCGTCCGGCCCCACCAACCCCGTCACATAACCGGCGTGAATGGTACAATCGAGCGGCGCGACGGCGGGCTTGTCCATGCCCGGAAAGCGTTTTTCCAGGCCGTTCAGCGTGATAACGGCATCATTCATGTCCTGCCTCGTCACCGAATTGTACCGTCACTGGCATTCCCTGGCGTAACGCATCATCGGCGTCGGTCACCACAATACGCAGGCGATAGACGAGGTCGGTACGCAGATCCGGCGTTTCGACGGTTTTCGGGGTAAATTCAGCAGTCGGCGAAACGAAACCAATCTGCCCGTGATACGGCTTGTCCGGGCGACCATCGGTATAAAGCAGCACTTTGCGCCCCGGCTGGGCCTGGTCAAGATTACGTTCATCAACATAAGCGCGCACCCACACCGGACGCGTTAGTGAAACGGTAAACACCGTGCCACCTTCATTGAGGACCGTGCCTGGCTCCACCGCGCGCGTTAACAGCGTGCCATCAGACGGGGCTATCAACGTTGAGTCCTGTAAATTCAACTCCGCCTGCGCCAGTTGCGCCTGCGCCTGTTCGAGGCTGGCTTTCGCCTGAGCGATGTCCTGTTCACGGTTACCGGAACGGTACTGACGCAATTTATCCTGTGCTGATTTCAGCGTTGCCTGCGCCTGGTCGCGCGAGGAGCGGGCATTTTCCAGGTCATTTGCCGAAATAGTGCGGCTTTTCCACAACCCTTGCTGGCGGTTATAGAAGTTCTGCGCATAGTCATAGGCGGCTTGCGCCTGTTTCACCGCTGCGGCGGCCTGAGCGATTTCTTCATTGCGATACCCGGCAAGCATCAGGTCATACTGCGCCTGTGCCACCGAAACACCCGCTTTCGCCTGCATCAGGGCAATCTCATACGGCTTGTGATCCAGTTCGCCCAGCACCTGGCCCGCTTTGATAGCATCACCTTCGTCCACCGCCAGCGATTCAACGCGCCCCCCAACACGGAAACTAAGATTTACCGTACGAATATCCACGTTGCCATACAGCGTCAGGCCGTTATCCTGGCGGCTTTGATACCACCAGTAGCCTCCGGCAACCACGGCGGCAAGTACCACTACCGCCAATCCGATCACGACAGGTTTTTTCATCACTACAAACTCCTTTGAGTTAATCCTTGGAATTCAGATCGATATGACAGGTACGCAAGCCTCTGGTATATCTGCGCGGTCTTATCGGCATCAAACTGCGACCAGCCGTTGCGCATCAGAATGGTTTCCCGCCCCAACCGGAAGGCCAGCGCTTCACCAATCAAGGCGTGGGTATGCAGAATCATCTGCGTCTGGTGGCGTCACGCGCAGCCGGTGTAGGCGGCGATCAGCCGGGTAAGGTGCGCGTGCAGCGGGGCAATGACCTGGTCGTGAATACGTTGGTAGGCGGCGGTCGGCGACAGCTGCTCACGGGAGATAAATTTACTGAGGCTCAGAGTATCGTCATGAGTCAGCAGCAAAATCATGTTTTCACAGGCTTGCAGGAGTAGCGGCACGGATAGCCTCCCGATCGGGCTGCGGCTGGGCAAAGAGGCGTTCCGCCGCCTCAGTGTGCGGGCGGAAGTTCTCACCGATGAAATCGGCAATCCACTGCGCGCAGGCCTGGTATAATTTTCTTTTTGAGCCAAAATAGTAGGTGATGGCGGCGATGTTCTCCCCGGCTTGCGCCGCAATATCACGAGTGGTGGCATGTAGGCCATACTCGCCAAACTGGGCGAGGGCTGCGGCGATGAGTTGGCTTTTGGCCTGCTCACCTTTGCTGGTTATCGGCGTCACATTCATTATTGCCACCAAAAATTAATCAATCGATTGATTAACTTTATGCTGAGTTTTTAATCTTGTCCAGTCTGGTGAATAATCTTGTTTTCCATCGTTAAGGGGATAATTTATGCGGTGTATCACAAAAACTGCTACACTCCGCCCCTTCATGACATTGTGGTTTTTGTCATTCCCTCGTTTTTTTTATCCCCTCGAAAACTACGCCGCGTGCGGTCGGGGTGGGTGAGTGGATCTATGTCTTTTGATTCCCTCGGATTGAACCCCGAAATTCTGCGTGCCGTTGCTGAGCAAGGCTACCAGAATTCACCCCCATTCAGCAGCAGGCGATTCCTGCTGTACTGCAGGGCCGAGATCTGATGGCGAGCGCGCAAACCGGTACCGGCAAAACCGCCGGTTTACCTGCCGCTGCTGCCAGACGCTGGTTTCTCGTGAGCCGCACGTGAAGGGCCGTCGCCCGGTGCGTGCGCTGATCCTGACCCCAACCCGTGAGCTGGCCGCGCAGATTGGCGAAAACGTTCGCGAATCAGCCGCTACCTGAACATTCGTTCGCTGGTGGTTTTCGGTGGTGTGAGTATTAACCCACAGATGATGAAACTGCGTAGCGGCGTGGACGTGCTGGCATGGCGTCCACCACCTGCTGGATCTGGAACATCAAAACGCCGTGAAACTCAATCAGGTTGAGATTCTGGTGCTTGATGAAGCCGACCGCATGCTGGATATGGGCTTCATCCATGACATCCGTCGCGTGCTGACTAAGCTGCCGGCTAAGCGTCAGAACCTGCTGTTCTCCGCGACCTTCTCTGACGACATCAAAGCGCTGGCTGAAAAACTGCTGACCAATCCGCTGGAAATTGAAGTCGCGCGCCGCAACACTGCCTCTGAACAGGTGACCCAGCACGTTCACTTTGTCGATAAGAAACGCAAACGCGAATTGCTGTCGCACATGATTGGGAAAGGGAACTGGCAGCAGGTGCTGGTGTTTACCCGTACCAAACACGGCGCTAACCATCTGGCTGAACAGCTCAATAAAGATGGCATCCGTAGTGCGGCGATCCACGGCAATAAATCGCAAGGTGCGCGTACTCGTGCGCTGGCTGATTTTAAATCGGGCGATATTCGTGTACTGGTGGCAACTGACATCGCTGCGCGCGGCCTGGATATTGAAGAGCTGCCGCACGTCGTCAACTATGAACTGCCAAACGTACCTGAAGATTATGTCCACCGTATCGGGCGTACCGGTCGTGCGGCTGCTACCGGTGAAGCGTTGTCGCTGGTGTGTGTTGATGAACACAAACTGCTGCGTGATATCGAAAAACTGCTGAAAAAAGAGATCCCGCGCATTGCGATTCCGGGCTATGAGCCGGACCCGTCAATCAAAGCCGAACCGATCCAGAACGGTCGCCAGCAACGTGGCGGCGGCGGTCGTGGGCAAGGTGGTGGTCGCGGTCAACAGCAACCACGCCGTGGGGAAGGTGGCGCAAAATCTGCAAGCGCGAAACCTGCAGAAAAACCGTCTCGCCGCCTCGGCGATGCCAAACCGGCAGGCGAACAACAACGTCGCCGCCGTCCGCGTAAACCTGCCGCTGCGCAGTAATCTTTTATGCCGGGCTATGCCCGGCATCAGGCTGATGAACAAACGCAAAACTGCCTGATGCGCTACGCTTATCAGGCCTACGTGAACTCTGCAATATATTGAATTTGCATGCTTTTGTAGGCCGGATAAGGCGTTTACGCCGCATCCGGCATTTCACAACAAGCACTTGTCAGCAATTTGAGAACACGGGAAAAAATTTATCTGTTTTACCGCCCATAAGCCACCGAGACGTTACTTCTCTATAGCCAATTGTTCGCGCAACTCCATTAAAAGGTAGCCCAGTCGATTCTTGCCCTTACCATGACCACCGTCTCCCCAGTAAGCATCGTTTTCCGTATGCTCAACCAGTTTTGCGGGCGCGGTTGCCAGCAAGAGCGCACGCAGTTCTGCATGCTGTTCGAATTTAGCGCGAAGTGCTTTTCGCATCACCTGTTCTTTGACCGACTCCCAGTTTTTACGCAGAGGCTTAGAACGATCGCGCCCCATGCGTGCGGCGACCATAGGGGAAGAAACCCGACGGATCTCTTCGCGGTATTTTTCATCAAGGAATTTTTGTGCCTGAAAATAGTGTTCTGAGGTAGGCCAGGTTTTCCCGTCAACCTTGATGGGCCAGGCGGCAAAGTTAGAAAAATCACCGTAGTCATCGCTGGTGCTGTAGAAATTTATGATGGTGTCTTGCATGACGTGTTGGATCCTTTGTGCTCGAACGGGCATTAAACCGCATTATGTTGGTGGTTATTGCGAGCCGCTTTCCAGAAACAGAAAAACCATTACCCCTGAAAACCGAAAAATGTCACAATAGTGGCTGTTTATACAGTATCTCAGGTTTTCTCATGGCTTTGACCGCTGCGCTAAAAGCGCAAATCGCCGCCTGGTACAAGGCGCTCCAGGAAGACATCCCCGACTTTATCCCCCGTGCGCCGCAACGGCAGATGATCGCCGACGTTGCTAAAACGCTGGCAGGGGAAGAAGGGCGACATCTGGCGATCGAAGCGCCGACCGGCGTCGGGAAAACCCGTCCTATCTGATCCCCGGCATTGCGATTGCCCGCGAAGAACAAAAAACGCTGGTGGTGAGTACCGCCAACGTTGCATTGCAGGATCAAATCTGACAGTAAAGACCCGCCGCTGCTGCGTAAAATTATCCCCGATCTGCGTTTTACCGCCGCGTTTGGCCGCGGGCGTTATGTCTGCACGCGGAATCTATCGGCACTCGCCAGTACCGACCCCACGCTGCAAGATCTGCTCGCCTTTCTCGGAAGATGAACTGACGCCTGAGAGATTCAGGAAAGAGCAGAAGCGCTGCGCGAAGCTGAAAGGGGATCTTGATAGCTACAAGTGGGACGGCCTGCGCGATCACACCGATGTGGCGATCGATGACGACCTGTGGCGGCGCCTGAGCACCGATAAAGCCAGCTGCCTGAACCGTAACTGTCATTACTATCGCGAATGTCCGTTCTTTGTCGCCCGTCGGGAAATTCAGGAAGCGGAAGTTGTGGTCGCCAACCATGCGCTGGTGATGGCGGCGATGGAGAGCGAGGCGGTGCTGCCGGAGCCGAAAAACCTGCTGCTGGTGCTCGATGAGGGACACCACCTGCCGGACGTCGCCCGCGATGCGCTGGAGATGAGCGCCGAGATAACAGCTGCTGGCATCGGCCAGCAGCCTGATCTTCGGGAACTGGTCGCCAGCCCTGCATGGAGCAGTTCCGCCCGAAAACCACGCCGCCGCTGGCGCTACCTGAGCGCCTCACCGCGCATTGCGAAGAGCTCTACGAACTGATCGCTTCCCTGAACAACATTCTTAACCTGTATCTTCCCGCTACCCAGGAGGCGGAACACCGCTTCCCAATGGGCGAGCTGCCGGATGAGTGATGGAAATCTGTCAGCGGTTGGCGAAACTGACTGAAATGCTGCGCGGATTAGCGAGCTGTTTTTAAACGATCTCAGCGAAAAAACCGGCAGCCACGATATTGTCAGGCTGCATCGGGTGATTTTGCAGATGAACCGCGCGCTGGGGATGTTCGAATCACAAAGCAAGCTGTGGCGGTTGGCGTCTTTGTCGCAGGCTTCGGGGGCACCGGTCACTAAATGGGCCACCCGAGATACCCGTGACGGGCAGATGCACGTCTGGTTCCACTGTGTAGGGATCCGCGCGCGACCAGCTTGAACGCCTGCTGCGGCCAGCGTGCCGGATTGTGGTGACTTCCGCGACGCTGCGCTCGCTACTTTCTCTCACGCCTGCAAGAGATGAGCGGGCTGAAAGAGAAGGCCGGGCGACCGCTTTGTGGCGCTGGATTCGCCGTTCAACCACGTTGAGCAGGGCAAAATCATCATCCCGCAGATGAAAGTATGAACCGCTTATCGACCATGAAGAGCAGCACATTGCTGAGATGGCGGCCGATTCCGCCAGCAGGTTGAGAGTAAAAAGCACCACGGAATGCTGGTGCTGTTCGCCAGTGGACGCGCGATGCAGCGCTTTCTCGACTATGTGACGGATTTACGTCTGATGTTGCTGGTTCAGGGCGATCAGCCGCGTTACCGTTTAGTTGAACTGCACCGCAAACGCGTCGCCAACGGTGAGCGCAGCGTGCTGGTGGGGCTGCAATCTTTTGCTGAAGGTCTCGATCTGAAAGGTGAACTGCTAAGCCAGGTGCATATTCACAAAATCGCTTTCCCGCCTATCGATAGTCCGGTGGTGATCACCGAGGGAGAATGGCTGAAAAGCCTCAATCGCTATCCTTTTGAGGTACAGAGCCTGCCCAGCGCATCGTTTAACCTGATACAGCAGGTCGGACGTTTAATCCGTAGCCACGGCTGTGGGCGAAGTCATTATCTACGATAAGCGGTTGTTGACCAAAAACTACGGTCAGCGTTTACTGAATGCGTTACCGGTTTTTCCCATTGAAAGACCGGAAGTGCCGGAAGGTATCGGAAGTGAAGCAATAAGACGAAAGCGAAATCGCCGCGGCGTAGAAAAGCGCTAGCCCGTCTGAGCGTCGTATGAGCATTCAGGGACAGGAGTCGCAAATGGATTACCGCATAATCATCAAGATCGGACGAGGCAAAAATCACGCGCGTGATTTGGATAAGGATACCGCGCGTAGCTTATACACCCGTATGCTTGCGGGTGACGTACCGAGCCTGGAAATGGGTGCCATTTTGCTCTCTATGCGCATTAAGGGCGAGGGTGAAGCGGGATGTGTAGGGCTTTTACGAGGCTATGCAGCAGCAGACTATTCGTCTGACGCCGCCGGTGGGCAAACCGATGCCGATTGTTATCCCAAGCTACAACGGCGCGCGTAAGCAGGCGAATCTCACGCCGCTGTTGGCGATGCTGCTGCACAAACTGGGGTTCCCGGTGGTGGTGCACGGCGTGAGGGAAGATCGAGCAACGCGCGTGCTGACGGAGACGGTTTCCAGCCGACGGGTATTGCACCAACCCATCATGCCGGGCAGGCGCAGGCGAAACTTGACGGTCATCAGCCGGTCTTTATCCCCGTGGGCGCAATCTGCCCGCCAATAGAAAAAACAGCTGGCCATGCGCTGGCAGTCGGGTGCGCAATAGCGCGCACTCGCTGGCTAAGTTGATTACACCGTTTGCGGAAGACGCGGCGCTGCGCTTGTCGAGCGTATCGCACCCGGAATACGTGACCAAAGTTGCCAAATTCTTTAGCGATATTGGCGGGCGTAGCCGCCGATGCACGGCACGGAAGGGGAGGTTTACGCCACCGTAAGCGTTGCCCACAGATTACGCTGATTGATGGGCAAGGCGCGCGGGTGGTTGCCGAGCGGCAAAGCGAGCAGCCGGAAGAGCCGGTAGCGCCTCCCGTCAGCAAAAGATCCGGAAACCACCGCTCGTTGGATCGAACGCTGCGTTGCTGGCGTCGAGCCAGTACCTCAGTCGCTGAAAATACAGCTCGCCTGCTGTCTGCTGGCAGCCGGTGAAGCGGCAACTATCAGCGACGGCCTGGCGCGCGTTAATCAGGCATTTTAATTCTTTTCTCAGCCGGATGAGCCATGTCATCCGGCTTTTACCCCACCGCAATATGAAATTCCTGCATCTTTATTGACCTTCCCACGCCCGGCGTGCAGCATAAAAATACAACAAACACATAACATAAACAGGAGTTAACCATGGAAAGTGGTCATCGCTTTGATGCTCAGACGCTGCACAGTTTTATTCAGGCTGTATTTCGTCAGATGGGTAGCGAGGAACAAGAAGCGAAATTAGTTGCCGATCATTTAATCGCGGCAAACCTGGCAGGGCATGATTCACATGGTATTGGCATGATCCCAAGCTATGTACGCTCCTGGAGTCAGGGGCACCTGCAAATTAACCATCATGCCAAAACCGTTAAAGAGGCGGGGGCGGCGGTCACGCTCGATGGCGATCGCGCATTTGGTCAGGTCGCGGCACATGAAGCGATGGCGCTGGGGATTGAGAAAGCGCATCAGCACGGTATTGCCGCCGTGGCGCTACATAACTCGCATCATATCGGCCGTATCGGTTACTGGGCGGAGCAGTGTGCAGCGGCGGGGTTTGTCTCTATCCACTTTGTTAGCGTGGTCGGTATTCCAATGGTCGCGCCGTTCCACGGTCGCGACAGCCGCTTTGGCACCAATCCGTTCTGTGTGGTTTTCCCTCGTAAAGATAATTTCCCGCTGTTGCTTGATTACGCCACCAGCGCCATTGCATTTGGCAAAACCCGCGTCGCCTGGCATAAAGGCGTCCCCGTGCCGCCAGGTTGCCTGATTGACGTTAACGGCGTGCCGACGACCAATCCGGCGGTAATGCAGGAGTCGCCGTTGGGTTCGCTGTTGACCTTTGCCGAACATAAAGGCTACGCCCTTGCAGCGATGTGTGAAATTCTTGGCGGGGCGCTTTCCGGCGGTAAAACGACGCATCAGGAAACGTTACAAACCAGTCCCGATGCCATTCTTAACTGCATGACCACTATCATCATCAACCCGGAACTCTTCGGCGCGCCGGATTGTAACGCGCAGACCGAAGCCTTTGCCGAGTGGGTGAAAGCCTCGCCGCATGATGATGATAAGCCGATTTTGCTACCGGGCGAGTGGGAAGTGAACACGCGTCGCGAACGGCAGAAGCAGGGGATTCCACTGGATGCGGGAAGCTGGCAGGCCATTTGTGATGCAGCGCGGCAGATTGGTATGCCGGAAGAGACGTTGCAGGCTTTCTGTCAGCAGTTAGCCAGCTAAAAAAAAGCCCGTCCAGTGGCGGACGGGCAAACAAGGGTAACATAGGATCAATGAGGGTTAGAGCATATGCGTCTGTCGGCAAACAGACAGGGAAATACTTGTGCTGGACGTAGCGTAAACGCCTGATCCGTCCAACGGTTCGGATTTTGTAGGCCTGATAAGACGCGGTAGCGTCGCATCAGGCATCTGTTGCCGGATGCGGCGTAAACGCCTTATCCGTCCTACGAATTACTTATAAATTACCGCAGTACCGCTTAATTTATTGTTGTTGGTGGCGGAAGTGATGCTGTATCCACTGGCACCGGCTGCCGCGGCTTTCTCAGCCAGTTTCGCTTCCAGGGCATCGAGGGTGGATGCGCCATCGGCAGAAACCACGCCGATTTTATTCATGTTCTGTGCCTGGGATGCCGTTACCGGTTCCGCCGCGAACACGCCAAATGACAGAGTTGAAAGAGCCATAGCAGCAACAACAGTATTGATAGTTTTCATAATTAATCTCTCGCAGGTGATTTTTGTATAAGTGACGTTGTTTCGTCGATGTGATGAGTATCACGTTTTTTTACGAGAGATAAAATCGAAGAGAATTGACCGCCTTGTTCAAATAAATTGATTGATATCTAACCTACTGATAAACCATTTATTTGTTGTACTTATGAACTTGTTTTATACCGCGTGGCAGTCACAGCAGCGTTAAAGGCACGGAATGACACGCAAAATACAAATTATACTCGCTATGCATCTCGCCAGTTGTAGTTAACGTAACTGGCTGTCTTTCGAACCTCTGCGATTATATCCTGTATAAGCTGGTTTTTGTAAATCTTTCTCCTGCTGACAATGAATACATAAGCGCACGCCAGGAATGGCTTCCCGACGGGCCTGCGGGATGGGGGCACCGCACTCTTCACATTCATCCAGGCTTTCGCCGCGCGGAATTTCACCCCGAGCGCGGGCAATCGCATCTTCAATTGTACTGTTGATCTGTTCGTTGACGGCGTCATCGTTAGCCCAACCGGATGCCATATCGACCTCCCCATATCAATACTTGTACAGTTAAGTGTAGCTAATCCAGGGACGAACTCGGGCAGTTCAAGCATCAGATCTCCGACCATTCCCGCAGCAGATTATGATAAAGATTAAGCAGCGACAGGATCTCTTCACTTTCGCCGTAGCGGCTTTTCAGCGACTGAATATTGTTGTCCAGTTCAAACAGCATGGCGCGCTTTTTATCATCGCGGATCATCGACTGGATCCACATAAATGATGCCACTCGTACGCCGCGGGTTACGGGTGTCACGCAATGCAGGCTGCTGGAGGGATACAACACGAGATCGCCTGCCGGGAGTTTTACCCGATGTTGTCCGAAGGTGTCATTAACGACCAGTTCGCCGCCGTCGTAGCTTTGTGGATCGCTTAAAAACAGCGTGGCAGAAAGGTCAGTACGCATCCAGCCGTTTTGTGGATGGCTGCGTACTGCGCCATCCACATGGAAACCATAGGTTTCATTGTTCTGATAGCGATTAAACAGCGGCGTGGAAAGGGTACGCGGCAAGGCCGCGGCAAAGAATAAAGCATGTTGGTTAACCGCGTTCAGCACCTCATTTTGCAGGGCGGCGTATAACGTGCTGCGGGTGTCGACCTGTTGATTGTTCTTAACTTGCGCACCTTGTGCGCCGGTGGTGACGCGTCCATCCACCCATTCGGCTTGTTCCAGTTGTTCGCGAAAACGAGCGACGTCCTGTGGCGATAACACGCCGGGAATGTGGTACATCATACAATTTCTCCAAAAAGTGGGGCCTGCGCCCCACATCTGAATCAGAAATGCATATTGGCTGTGAGCAAGAAGGTTCTTGGCTCGCCCGGGTGATAACGGTAGCCGCTCTTGTTGATTGAGGCGACGTAATCGGTATCAAACAGGTTGTAAACGTTTAGCTGGAAGTCGAGATTGCGATTAACTCGATACCCCAGTTTGGCATCGGCGACCCAGTAACCTTCGGTAAACGCTGGCGTTCCCACCGCGCCGTCTGAACCTTTATGCATACTGCCGATATAGCGTGCGCCCGCGCCAACAGAGATATCGTCGGTTGCCTGATATTGGCTCCATAAGGTGAAGGCGTGCTCCGGGGTATACGGCAGCGATGAGGAACCATCCTGGGCAACATCTTTGCCGTTTTTGATGGTTGCTTTTTGCTGGGTATAGCCGCCAATCACCTGCCACGCGGGAGTGATATTCCCGGCCACGGATATCTCATAGCCTTCGACGCGTTTCTTACCGTATTGCGAGTAAGTTCCGTCATCATTTTGCTCAACTTCATTTTCGATATCAGTGCGGAACAGCGCGGCGGTGAGCAACAGACGTTTATCCAGAACCTGCCATTTGGTGCCAATCTCGCTGGTGTTGGCTTTTTGCGGTTTAAAATCGGTGCGGTTGGCACTGTTACCGCTGCCAGACTGCGCAAGGGCGAAGTTGTTGCCGCCCGGAGGCTGCTGGGAAACGGCATAGTTAATATAGACATTGCCGTTTTCCGTCAGGTGATACAGCGCCCCGGCTTTCCAGTTCATCAGATTGCCCGACTTGGCGGTGTCGACGGTGGTGACCGGAGAACCTTTTGCCACACCAGTTGGGCAGGTGATGGCACCGCGTCCGCTGCCGCCGCAGGCGGTGGCACTGTCATATTCAGTATGATAATTATCCAGACGGATCCCGCCGTTCAGCTCAAAATCACGGGTGATTTGCAGCGTATCAAAGGCGTAAATTGCGAAGGTATCCGTCTGACCATTGGCGTTTGCGCCGTTGCGCGTCAGGCCGCCGGGATGAATGCTGCTGTCAGGATGATAAATATTTACCGCGGGTAACGTCACCGGATTAACGCCGTAGTTAGTCTGCGTTTCACGGGTAAATTCCACGCCGGTACTGACATCATGACCGATAGAACCGGTATAGAACGTCGAGGTCAGGTTGGTCTGGTTGGTGAGAATTTTATTACTCACATCTTTGGTATTCGCCGTGCGTGACCAGGTCCAGCTATTCACATCGCTGGTGGGCTGAGTAATATTCGACGCCCCGCCCATAATCGCCGTCATCAGGTAATCCTGCTTTACGCGCGACCAACGGGTAGTATTGCGAATGGTGGTGTTATCGTTGATGTCGTGCTCAAAACGCATGGTGGCGGTGTCGGTGGTCGAATCGTCGTAATCGGAATCCGTGCCGTAAAAGTTATGAGTATCAACTTTTCCGGAATGATTCAGGGCCGCCGTTCCCGCAGATGGGGCAGAATAGCCCGGCAAACCGATGGTCGGAATGCCGCCGTCTGGCGTGTTGTGCTGGGTGACATGCAGATAATTAAGATACAAACGATTCGCTGTACCAAGGCCAAAAGCGACAGAAGGGGCGACGCCGTAACGCTCATTTTTGACTTTGTCGCGTCCGGCATCGTGCGTTTTTTCGCCCATTACATTCAGGCGCACCGCGGTGGTATCACCAATGACCTGATTGACGTCCAGCGTGCCGCGGCGGAACCAGGCGCTGCCAATACTGGCGGAGGCGTCAATGCCGGAATCATTGCGCGGCTGCTTGCTGATCATATTGATCGAGCCTGTCGGTGCGCTGCGCCCGTAGTCGGTGCCGGACGGCCCTTTAATCACTTCGACCTGCTCGGTATTGAAGGTGTCGCGCGAGACGCTGCCGATATCGCGAATGCCATCAATATAAATACTGTTAGAGGTATCGGCACCACGCATATAAATGGCGTCGCCAGTGGTGGAGTTACCGTTCTCACCCGCAAAAAACGCACCCACGCCGGGGACGTTTTTGAGCGCGTCGGTAAGGTTGGTTGCGCCCTGATCTTTAATCACTTGTTCAGAAATTACCGTCATCGTGCGGGTAGTATCCGCTACCGGACGCGAGAATTTCGGATCGGCAGATTGTTGTGGCGCATAAAGCGAAGGCGTTGATGCTTCGACAACCAGCGTGTCATCCGCGTTAGTTTGCCCTTCGGCGGCGAGTGCCTGAGCCACAGGCGTGATGCCAATACAAAGACCGGCAAAGAACGTGAGCGAATGAAATTGTCTGGCAGGGAAATTGCGATTGTTTTCCATTTTGCAGGTGACTTTTTCTTATATGTTGAAATTTTCACTGCCACGAGAAAGCCTCTCTGCGGATGCGATGCCACTGTTAATCCCGTGATAGTGCTCGTGAAAGTGATAATAATTTTGATAAGCATTATCACTTGGAGCGATTTTCTATCACCCATTGCGCGAAAAAGAAATACATTTATTTACATTGAGTTCATATTTGATGTTTTTTGATTACAAAACAGACGAAAACTGCATCCAGAGGCGAATGCAGTTACGTTGGTGGGGTTATTTGTAGATGGTTGCAGTACCGAACATCTGGTCATTTCCGCCTGCGGAATTAATGACATAACCTTTCGCGCCTTGTTCGCGCGCTTTTTCTGCCAGTTTATCCTCCAGATCGCTTAGGTTTGATGCGCCAGTTGCCGAAACGGTACCGGCGGGCCGTAGCTGACCGCTGTCCAGGTTACTCATCGGTTGCGCGGCATAAGCCGTGAGAGAGATTCCGCTCAGGACGGTGGCAATCAGTAGTGTGAGGCACTTTTTCATAATGACATCCTCATAAATACAACGGGTAGTGCCTGATAAGTGTAGGTCGCCTGCGCGATGCAAATGACGCAAAAAATTGACAGAGATGTGCTTATTTTTTGAACGATATATTTTTACAAAATAAGACAAATCAATGACATGCATAATGCTGATTTTTATGATGAATTGCCATAAACCATAGCCATGTTAAGGTTTTGGGGAATGATAAACGCAGCCAGATATTTACCCTGTCGCGTTATGCGGGTATCTTACGCCGCTGCTTAAAGGAGAATGCTATGTCCGCCCAGAAACCGGGGTTGCATCCGCGCAACCGTCATCACAGCCGCTACGATCTCGCCACGCTTTGTCAGGTCAATCCTGAACTCAGGCAATTCCTCACGCTTACACCCGCCGGGGAGCAAAGCGTAGACTTTGCCAATCCGCTGGCGGTGAAGGCGCTCAATAAGGCGTTGCTGGCCCATTTTTACGCCGTAGCGAACTGGGATATCCCCGACGGTTTTCTCTGCCCACCAGTACCGGGCCGGGCGGATTATATTCATCACCTTGCCGATTTACTGGCAGAAGCAAGCGGAACAATTCCAGCGAATGCCAGCATTCTGGATATCGGCGTTGGTGCGAACTGTATTTATCCGCTGATTGGCGTACATGAATATGGCTGGCGTTTTACCGGTAGTGAAACCAGCAGCCAGGCGTTAAGCAGTGCGCAGGCGATTATCAGTTCTAATCCGGGGCTTAACCGCGCCATTCGTCTGCGTCGGCAAAAAGAGAGTGGGGCGATTTTTAACGGCATCATCCATAAAAACGAGCAATACGACGCGACCTTGTGTAACCCGCCATTCCACGATTCCGCCGCTGCGGCACGGGCAGGTAGTGAGCGTAAACGCCGTAACCTGGGGCTGAACAAAGACGATGCACTGAACTTTGGCGGCCAGCAACAGGAGTTGTGGTGTGAAGGCGGTGAAGTCACCTTTATCAAAAAGATGATTGAAGAGAGCAAAGGCTTCGCGAAGCAGGTGATGTGGTTTACATCACTGGTATCTCGTGGTGAAAACTTACCGCCGTTGTATCGTGCCCTGACGGACGTGGGCGCGGTGAAGGTGGTTAAAAAAGAGATGGCCCAGGGGCAAAAGCAGAGTCGCTTTATTGCCTGGACCTTTATGAACGACGAGCAGCGCCGCCGTTTTGTCAATCGCCAGCGTTAAAGCGTTGGTTCCCCCGGCGGTAACGGTTCAGCCGGGGTCGCGCCCGGAGCAGGCAGCACCTGATAAGTCTGCACTGGCGCGCGAACGCCCGCCAGGTCGAAATGTTTTTTCACCTGGCTGTCGAGGGCAAAGCGTACCGTCCACTGTTTGAGTGGCAGCGTGGTGAACGAAACACGCAGTGTAAACGCGGTATTGCTTAAGCCGACAATCCCGGCAAAATTCGGTTCACCAATAATCAGCCCGCGAATTTCTTCGTTTTCCATTAATTCCGCTACCGCATCTTTCAGTGCCTGATTGGCTTTATCAGCATCTTCATGGCGATCAACATCATAATTTGCCACCACCGAACCAATGCCGCGGACAAAGTTAGCAAAGGTGGTTATCGAAGACCACGGAATGATGTGATACGCCCCGGTATCCTGTCGTACGCCCACGGAGCGAATCGACATCCGTTCCACTGTGCCGGTCAACGGCCCGATAGTCACCAAATCTCCAGTGTTCATGCCGTTTTCAAACTGAATAAATACCCCGGTGATAATATCTTTCACCAGCGTTTGCGAACCAAACGAGATAGCCAGACCTAATGCCCCGGCACCTGCCAGCAATGGCGCGATATTGACGCCGATTTCCGACAACACAATCATGATGGTGATGGTACTGATAATCACCGCCAGCGCGTTACGAAACAGCGTAAGCAGGGTACGCGTGCGGGCGCTGGGTAGCGGGCGGCCATGAATATCCGAAGCCAGCCGGTTTTCGATCAAACTGGCGAGCACCGTCCAGCCAACCGCCGAGAAGAAAAGAATGAGTGCGATACGGATCAGGATATCTACGGTTTTCTGCCCCGCGCCGTTTTGCAGCCAGTTCCAGAAATCGAACAATCCCCATGCGCTCAACAGCAACATTACCGCCACGCAGACTGTCAGAATACGCGCCGTTTTCAGCGCCGCCGACAGCCAGCCATTCAACCGTTTTTGCAGCTCCGGATAGTTACGCTGAGTATGTGGCGAGAGAGTGATGGTTTTCGCCAGCCAGCGGGAAAACATACCGGAAACAAACGCTGCGATACCAATAATCGCCAGGCTGCGCACCGTTGCACCCATCATAAATTTCAGGCTGTTGCCCGGATCGAACAACGAAAAGAAAAACAGCACGATAAAATAGGCGCTTGCCAGCCAGTGCCACACCAGCGCAAAGGCGCGGATAAACAGGCTGAAAAAGGCCAGCGAATGCTCCGCGAAGTTGAGCAAATGCTGGGTAATCTCTTTTTTATTACGAAAGATCAGGTACAACGCCCAGACGGTCATGCACAGCATAATGATGACGTTCGCCAGCGCACCTATCTGTACATTCACCTGATTAGAGATAATCGGCACGGCCACAATCAGGCCATAACCTATCAAACTGCTTAACCAGCTCAGGCGACGACTCCAGTAACGGGCGCTCTCGTCCTGAATCGTGAACGGGCGCAGCTCCGCCACGTTTGGGCAAAAAATCAGGCGTAGTACGGCTTTGAAAAATTCAATGAGGGCAAAGGCGTTGAGAAACAAACTTTGTTGGAAAGCGATGGTGCGACTGCCTGCATTCAGGTTGTCGCTTAATACCTGGCCGACAAATAATGTCAGGGCCAGTAACAGCAGGTCGATAATAAACGCCCCGATAATCATCGCCGGAAGCTGCAACCAGTTGCTGCGCTCACGATTTTTTTGCCGCGCCCACTGACCCATTTTGCGATACAGCGGCAGTGCGCACAGGCGAATCAGCCAGTAAAAACCAAACACTAATACCGCTAACATTGAAAAATGGGTCAGCGCATTGCTGAAGGTTTGTGGATTAAACGGCTTATGCGGGGAGCCGGTGATATTGCGATAAAGTTGCCCGAAGCGGGCGGAAAGGGCTTCACCATAATGGCGGCTGACTTCGGTGACCTTTTGCAGCACGGTTTGCTCTTCGACCAGCGTCGGCGGCACTATTTTTGGTACCGGTTCAGCAGGGGGCGTAGCGGCAACGGTGCGCAACTGGTCGATCAACTCTTTACGCGAGGTGTCATTATCCAGCACATCCGCCAGTGCGCCATAGGCCGCTTTTTTTTGTTCGATATCCGGTTCCGGGGCCGGTTCAGTCGTTGAGTCCGTTGTCGTTGTGGTTGTAACGCCGGGTATGGATACCGCGTGGGCAGGTGCGCCCAGCAGGCAGAAGAGGATGAACAGGATCCACCGCATGACTCCTCCAGTGAGAAAATAGAGCAAAAAGATAAGTATAGATGCTGGAGGAGGGGCGATTTTAAATGAGAGGAATCTGGTGTGCCTCCCTTTCGGGTGAAAGGGAGGAAGGGATATTAAGCAGGTTGCTGACAACGTGCGGGCTTTTTTGCCGGATGCGGCGTGAACGCCTTATCCGTCCTACAAGTTCATGCAATTTTAATAAGTTGCCAGATATCCTGTAGGCCTGATAAGCGTAGCGCATCAGGCAATGTGTCTTATTAAGAGACGTGCTGCAGGAACTCTTGCAGACGCTGGCTTGGTGGGTTCTTCACCAGCTCCTGCGGGTTGCCATCTCGGCGATACGCCCTTTATCGATGAAGAATCAGGCGAGAAGCCACTTTCTCGGCAAAGCCGATTCGTGGGTCACGATGACCATCGTCATGCCTCTTCCGCGATCCTGCATTACCTTCAGCACTTATCATGACGCAGTTCCGGATCCAGCGCAGAGGTTGGCTCATCAAACAGCATCATTTTCGGTTTCACCGCCAGCACCGGCGATCGCCACGCGCTGCTGCTGGCCGCCGGAAAGCGGAAGGGTAGTGATGAGCGCGCTCGGCGAGGCCGACCTTGGCTAACAGATCTTGGCCAGCTTCTCGGCGTCGTCCTTTTTCAGGCCGCGAACGCGGGTTGGGCCAAACATCACGTTTTCCTGCGCCGTAAGTGCCGGCAACGATGTAGAACTGCTGGAACACCATTCCGGCTTCCTGACGAATCAGGCCATCATCCACTTTCAATCATCAGCCTCAACCATCAACGAACAGATCGCCGCTGGTGATTTCTTCCAGTTTGTTGATGCAGCGTAGCAGTGTCGATTTACCGGAGCCCGATGGCCCGATAATAACTGCCGCTTTCCCCTTGTTTGATATCGAGGTCGATATTTGCAGCGCCTGGGTTTGACCAAAGTGCTTAGAGACGTTTTTCGATTAAATCACGGATTTTCATCCTTCTTTCAAGAATGCGGAGCACGATATTTTTCAGTACCTGGAGTGGTCGATCAGGTAGATGACGCCTACGGCGGTCCAGATTTCCAGCGCGCGGAAGTTGCCTGCAATGATTTCCTGCCCGCTACGGGTCAGCTCGGCGGCGCCAATCACGCAGATAACAAAGGTGGCGTCTTCTTGATACTGATAATCAGCTGGTTGCCGAGTGCCGGCAGCATACGACGCAGCGCCAGCGGCATAATTACATGACGGATGGTTTCACGACGTGAGAGACCTAGCGCCAGTCCTGCTTCACTGAAGCCTTTATGAATCGACAGTACCGAGCCGCGGGTGATTTCCGGGCGATGTACGCACCTGAGTTGATCATGATAGTGATCACCGCCGCGGTGAAGGTATCAATGGGGTATCCGGGAGAGCCATTGGCAGGGCAAAGTAGATGTACATCACCTGCACAACAATAGGCGTGCCGCGGATCACTTCGATGAACACGAGGGCTACGTGGTTGGCTATCCAGCCACCGTAGGTGCGGGCTAAGCCTGCCAGCAGGCCGATAATAATACCGCCTGCCGGAACCCGAGGACGAGATCCAAGGGTCATTTCGGCGGTCCAATAAAATTGGAATGGCAGGCCAGATGACGCTCCAGTCAAACTGCATAGTAAGTATTCCTGTTACCGTGGTTTTTCAAAAACAACAGGGGCGTAATAATTGGCCCCGAAAGGTCGCCCCTGAACTAATTGAACTAATCAGTCATTCTTAAGAATAATTATTTTGGCTCAGTACCGAACCATTTTTTGTAAATTTCGTTGTAGGTGCCATTCTCGCGCAGCTTTTTCAGCGCGCCGTTCACTTTCTCACGCAGATCGTCGCTGCCTTTCGGGAATGCGATACCGTACTGCTGTGCTTCCATTTCTTCACCGACCGCTTTGAACTGACCGTTACCGGCGGTTTTGATGAAGTACAGAATGTTTGGCGTGTCGTGCAGAACGCCGTCAGCGCGGTTAGTGCCTATTCGATATACGCGTTGTCGATGTTCGGGAATTGGCGCAGAATCTTTGGTTTTGATATTCGCTTTCGCGTAATCAACAGAACCGGTACCGCTTTCACCGCGACGACTTTGCCATCCAGATCTTTTACGCTCTTGATGTCGTTGTTATTGGTTTTCACCATGACCAGCAGGCCGCTTTTGTAGTATCCGTCGGAGAAGTCGATCGCTTTTTTACGTTCGTCAGTAATCGTGATACCGGCCAGCGCCAGATCGATATTTTTGGTCTGCAGTGCAGGAATGATGCCGCTGAAGTCCATTGGCTTCAGGGTGTAGTTCAGCTTCAGCTCTTTGGCGATAGCGGCCCACAGATCCACGTCGAAACCGACGTATTTGTCACCCTGTTTGAATTCAAACGGAACGAACGCGGTGTCCGTTGCCACAACCAGTTGTTTCTCAGCTGCTTGAGAAGAAACCGCAAAAGCCAGGGTGAGTGCAGCCAGTGAAACTTTAAACATTGACTTCATAGCATTTCCTTTTTTATATCCACGGGCGATCCCCTGCGAGTACAGATCGGCTTATGAAAAAATCGTGCCAACTTCACAATGCATTGTTTCTTAACAGATAATGTTTTTCTCACTGCACAAAATTGGGCAGGATAAATGTCCTCATACGCACCATGTCAGGGCACCAACGGTGCATGAAAGGTGCATTGTTAAGTACGGTGTTTTTTAGCGCAAACGCAGGGGAGAAAACAATCTTTTATTAACGATTGTGTGAGGTGAAGTCTATTACAAGTTGTTTACTTTGACGAGGTTTTTGACCATTTGGCTGCACTTTTTTCAGCGGATCAATTCCTCCCGGCCGGTGAGGCTGGGAGGTCATTGCGTTTACTTATGGTTATTCAATATTCGCTTCGATGAACCACAGGAATTTATCCAAATCGCGGGAGGCGGCGGTAAGGATATCGGCGGTGTTCTTCGTCTTTCGCTTCGGTAACAGCTTTACGCACATCGTTGGCGACAATCGCGTAACGTTCGGCCAGCTCTTTCAGGTGATCCTGTACGCTGGTGATATCCAATGGATAGCTTTTCAGCGGGGTTTGCGCGTTGATAACCTGGGCGGTACCCAGCGCAATACCGCCAAGCTGCACGGCACGTTCAGCCATGGTGTCCAGATGGTCGGTTAGCGCGGTGCGAAAGCCGTCCAGCATCTCATGGACGGCGATGAAGTTGGCGCCACGCATATTCCAGTGCGCTTGTTTAGTAATCAGCGATAGATCGATAAATTGCAGAACCTGACGGTTGAGTAACGCAACGGTAGCCTGCTTTTTCGCTTTCCGGAACATCGTTACGCGTATAGAGAAGTTGGGCGTTTTTAGTTTTGACCAGTTTTGCAGTACTCATAATCATATATCCTCTTAAGCTGATACACCGATAAATGCGGGTGTATTTGCGTCCTTATGAATTAACGAAGAAGTATAGCACCGTCACTGGGGTCGTATTTTTGGTTGTGCCTATAGGTTTGATAGTGAGTGCATTGTGATGGGATAAACTTGTTATTAAACAGATGGTTACTTATCGAGTTTTGATTTGTGTATATTTTCCTTAAATATGCTTATTGATCTCAGGCAAATAACCACGCTGTTTTTGTTATATTATGCATAGTGGTACACACTATGCATAATAAATAGAATTATCCGATATCGATTCCTTTTCGATCTTTGTTTCTGACGAATCGCCAGCGTTGACCCCATCGTACCGCTCGATAATAATGGCGCCCAATGCCAGCGTCTGGCTAAACGTTAGGGTTTCGCCAAGGAAGACCAGGCCGAGCGCGGCGATCGCCGGTTCCATACTCATCAATGTACCGAATGTGCGGGTAGGCAGACGGGTTAAGGCGATCATCTCAAGCGTATAGGGCAGGGCGGTAGAAAGAACGGCAATCGCCAAACCTATCGGCAGCAGCGACCAGTGCCACAGCGCCTCGGTGGCCTGAAACGCGCCGAGTGGGACAAACACGATGGCGGCGATCAGCGACCCCATTGCGACCGTTGCAGGCCCATGTTCCTCGCCCGCACGGCGTCCGCCAGGGATATAGACGGCCGAACCTGCGCCAGCCCCCAGCGCCAGCAGGGGGCACCGGTTAAATCAACGTGTTCAACGTCCTGGCCCAAAGGCAGCAGGAACCACAGGCCGGCAACCGCCAGAATCACCCAGATAAAATCGACCGGTCGGCGTGAGGAGAACAACGCCACGGCCAGTGGACCGGTGAATTCGAGCGCCACCGCAATGCCTAACGGAATGCGCTGCAGGGAAAGATAGAACAGATAGTTCATTGCCCCGAGGGACAAACCGTAGAACAGCAGTGGCAGACGCTGCTCTTTCGCAAAACGCAGTCGCCACGGTTTAAGAGAAACGACCAGGATAAGCGTGCCCAGCGCCAGGCGCAGGGCGGTAACGCCGGGAGCACCAATCAATGGAAACAATGATTTAGCGAGAGATGCGCCGCTTTGGATGGAGATCATCGAGATTAAGATGACCAGTATAGGTAACCATGATGGTAGCTTGCGAGACGTGCCGGACATCTTATTCCTGTCAATTTTTGTCAAACGAGGTAAAACCGGCAGTGTAATGGAAATAGTGCGCGGCGGTTGAGGATTTGTTGAAAAAAAAAAAATGGAATGAGTAGAATTTGCTTAGTCGATGTATTATTTCGTCTGGTCAAATTAGGAATTGTCTGGAAAGTGACGTGATGTTTTTACCACAGCCATGATGGAATTTAACGGTTAAAAAACGTTATTAAATGAAAGGGATATCGATAGATGGAAAAAATTGTTACATCAAAGATGCCCTTAGACATCATCAGGCCGAAAGAGTTTCTTAACAATTTTTGATATATTTAAAACTTAGGACTTATTAGAAGCACATTTGAGGTGGTTATGAAAAAAATTGCATGTCTTTCAGCACTGGCCGCAGTTCTGGCTGTTTCCGCAGGTACTGCCGTAGCTGCAACTTCCACCGTTACCGGTGGTTACGCTCAGAGTGATATGCAGGGCGTCGCTAACAAAGCTGGCGGCTTCAACCTGAAATATCGCTACGAAGCTGACAACAGCCCACTGGGCGTGATCAGCCTTCAACTACACCGAAAAAAGTGACACCCAGAACGGCGTGATACATTAAAGGCCAGTACTACGGCATCACCGCTGGTCCAGCTTACCGTCTGAACGACTGGGCAAGCATCTACGGTGTAATTGGTCTGGGCTACGGTAAAGCACAGGGCAACCAGTTCCCAATCAACGACAGCACCAGCGACTACGGTTTCTCTTACGGCGCTGGCCTGCAGTTCAACCCAATCGAAAACGTTGCTCTGGACTTCTCTTACGAGCAGTCTCGCATTCGTAGCGTTGACGTTGGTACCTGGATTGTTGGTGCAGGTTACCGCTTCTAATCACTTCGGTGATAATAAAAGGGGTATTATGCACGTTCGGTGGAAGGATTAGCTTTTAGGATCAAAGAGATCGGTCTTGAGCGTATCGTAGTCCACTTTTTGTAACTGGAAGTTGGTAATGAACACTTTTCCGGCTTTTTGCTTCGAGATAAAACGATACTTCGGCGCGATCTCTTTGGTCTGAATGCCGGTCCACTGCGAGAAGAAGCTCAGGAAATCGTTGGCCGAGCGGCGCGCTTTAATCACGTTGTGCGTTTTGTCGTCGCTTGAAAGCACCATGAATGGCACCTGGAAGTTCTGCTGATATTTATCGTCATGCGCCAGGTACTGCACCGCTTTACCGCGCTCTTTAAATGCCAGACCGTGGTCGGAGAAATAGACCAGCGAGAAGCTGTCGGTGCTACTGCGTAGCTGCGTGTACAGCTGACTGAGTAGGTTGTCGGTTTGCGTCATGGTGTAGAGATAGCATGAGGTCTCTTTTGACTGCACAAACTGCGCATACTTGCCTTGAGTACGGTCGCAGGCCTGCGGGTGTGAACCCATCAGGTGCAGAACGATCAGCTGCGGCTGGCTGCGCTGGGTCGAAAGCACCTGCTCGGTCATTTTCAGCAGCGCTTCGTCGCGGGTATTTTTGTCGGCTTCAAAATCACCGCTTTTCAGGAAATGGGCTTCATCCGCGCGTTTCGCAATGCTGGCGATTGCCGTGTCATATTCGCCAATCTGCCCCTGATTGGAGAACCACCAGGTCTGAAAACCCGCGCGGTTTGCCAGCGTTACAAAGTTATCCTGGTACAGCGGTTTACCATCGACGACCCGATTGAGCGTCAGGCCCAGCGATTTTTGCGTTGAGCCGCTGGCAGCGATGTAGTCAGTAAACAGATTGCCGTTAACCGTGCTGGCAAACGGAGTGTTATCCCAATGGCCGCCAAATGCGCCGAGGGCATCGCGGCGCGCGCTCTCACCGATCACCACGACATAAGTGTGATACTTCGGCTTCACCGCAACCACGTTCCAGGTGTCTTTGACTCCGGAAAGTTCGGCCATGCGCTTTTGTTCATCCAGCACTTCGTTATTGTTGACGATAATGTCTTTTACAAAGCGAAACGCCGGGTAGCCGCTGTCTTTAAGTTTAAACACGCCGCCGTAGAGCTGATTTTGAATCGGCTGCACAAAAAAGACGCCAATGCTGAACAGCAGGCACAGCGTATTCATCAGATTCCAGCGCGTTTTTGCCGCAGGTTTGCGTCGAACGGCAATCACCCCAAGTACAAAAATAAACAGGCCGACCAGGTAGCTGTACCACGGGAAAATAGTGAAAATTTCCGTCGACTCTTCCATGTTGGTGGAATGCAGCGCCAACAGGGTGTTGAAGTTTGGTGCGCCGTAGGCCGTACTGAACGGGAAATAGAGCGGCGACGAGTGAATAAACCCCCAGAATCACCTTTTGCACTTTGGGTAGCGTGCGCCACAGCAAATGTAGCCGAGGTAAACGCCACCGCATACAGCAGACTAAATGGATAGCCCAGCGCCAGGTTAATCAGAATCGATTGTAAAAAATAAAATCCCGTCCACGGGCTAATAGCAAGCCCACGTGCGGCAAGGGTGTCTTTCAGGGTTAGATTCATAAATCGCAACTATAAAAACGCCATGTGCGTCCCCTGGCGTCAAGGGTTCTTTATTGACCAGACAATGCGTGAAGAGGGGGATGCAAAGTACAGGGCTGCAAGAAGATAAAGCCAGCTTATTATTGGGTCAACTGCTGATAACGAAATGTTTTGGGATGGCGATTACAAAACCAGAAAATAAGCGGGGATTTAGGGCGCAAACGGGTAGCTTGCCAGCGGATTGTGACAGGATGATGAAGCGGCGTCGCGACGCCGCTTAGCGGGACGGAGTGTCCTGTGGTGGCTTGCTGTTGAACAGGTCGCACAGCATACCGATTAACATCAAGCGTACTTTAAAAGGAGAGTGGCTAAACACGCTGATACACCTCTTGAATTCGTTCATGGTTCCTCCTGCATTCAGCTCGTCAATCCTTGATGAGCGTTCGTATTACATACAGATATAGCATAGGCTATATTTTATAGCTATGGCTAAAACGTTAAATTTTTGTGCTCGAGTCACAATCCATTACAATGGGCTCACTTGATATGACGCTGTTCAGGCGTCACACATGATGAGGAAGTTCTATGGGTCGTCGCACAGGTACGCCAATAACAAAAAAAGTGACGCAGCTAGTGAATGTCGAAGAACACGTTGAAGGCTTTCGTCAGGTGCGTGAAGCGCACCGTCGGGAGCTGATTGACGATTACGTTGAGCTGATTTCTGATTTGATCAACGAAGTCGGCGAAGCGCGACAGGTTGATATGGCGGCCCGTCTGGGCGTTCTCAACCGACCGTCGCCAAAATGCTTAAACGTCTGGCGGGCGTAGGGCTGATTGAACAGATCCCATGGCGCGGCGTATTTCTGACTCCAGAAGGTGAGAAGCTGGCGCAGGAGAGTCGCGAACGTCATCAGGTGGTGGAGAACTTCCTGCTGGTGCTGGGCGTCAGCGCCGATACGGCCCGCCGCGATGCGGAAGGCATTGAACATCATGTCAGCGAAGAGACGCTGGACATGTTCCGTCAGTTTACCCAAAAGCACGGGCAATCGGCTGAATGAACCTCCCTTTTATACGGTCGCTGATGGGCGACCGTTTTTTACATCTGCTGATTATCATCGGCGTTGGGCTGAGCTTTTTCGTTCCCTTTCAGCCCGCCAGCTGGCCAGCGGCGATTGACTGGCACACTATTATTACCTTAAGCGGCCTGATGCTGCTGACCAAAGGCGTGGAGCAGAGCGGCTATTTTGATGTCCTGGGGCGCAAAATGGCGCGTCGCTTTGTCACCGAACGCCAGCTGGCGCTGTTTATGGTACTGGCTGCGGCGCTGCTGTCGACTTTTCTGACCAACGATGTGGCGCTGTTTATCGTGGTGCCGCTGACCCTGACCTTGAAAAAATGGTGCGCGTTGCCTGTCAACCGACTGATTATTTTTGAGGCGCTGGCGGTCAACGCCGGGTCGTTATTAACGCCTATCGGCAACCCGCAAAATATTCTGCTGTGGGGCCGTTCGGGTTTATCGTTCCCGGCCTTTACCCTGCAAATGCCGCCGCTTGCGCTGGCGATGATGGCGACGCTGCTGGTGCTGTGCTGGTTCTGCTTCCCGGCGAAAAAGCTCGATTTTCAGAGTAGCGATCGCACGCCGAGCTGGCAGCCGCTGCTGGTGTGGAGCTGTCTGGCGTTCTATCTGATTTTCCTTGCCGCGCTGGAGATGAAGCAGGAGCTATGGGGACTGGTTATTGTTGCTGTAGGTTTCCTGCTGCTGGCGCGTCGCGTGGTGTTTAGCGTCGACTGGACGTTGCTGCTGGTGTTTATGGCGATGTTTATTGATGTGCACCTGCTGACCCAGCTTCCGGCGCTCAATCAATCGCTCAGCGGTGTCGGTGCGCTCTCCAACGGCCCAGCTATGGCTGACGGCGATTGGCTTATCGCAGGTGATAAGCAATGTGCCATCCACCATTTTGCTGCTGAACTACGTGCTGCTGTCGCTGCTGCTGGCCTGGGCGGTAAACGTCGGTGGATTCGGCCTGCTGCCGGGATCGCTGGCCAACCTGATTGCTCTGCGTATGGCCGCAGACCGGCGCATCTGGTGGCGCTTCCATCTCTACTCAATTCCCATGCTGCTGTGGGCGGCGTTGCGGATTATTTCGTTGCAGTTATATGACTAGTCATGAACTTTAAATGACTAGTCATATAGGAGCCAAACTATGAAATCATCACTGCCCGCCAACTTCCTGTGGGGCAACTCGGTGTCCAGCATGCAGACTAAAGGGGCGTGGAATGAGGGCGGCAAAGGGATGTCGGTTTACGATATTCGCGAGCCGAAAGAGTTTGCCTCCGACTGGAAGGTGGCGACGGATTCCTACCATCGCTTTGAAGAAGATTTTGATTTAATGGGGCACCTGGGCATGAACTGCTATCGCTTCCAGATTGCCTGGAGCCGCGTCTGCCCAACCGGCGACGGTGAATTTAATGAAGAGGGCATCGCCTTCTACGAGCGCTTCATCACCGGGCTGATCGAGCGTGGCATCGAGCCGATGATCTGCCTTTACCACTTCGATATGCCGCTGGCGCTGGCGGAAAAATACAACGGTTTCACCGACCGTCGCGTGCTGGAAGCCTTTATCCGCTACGGCAAGAAAATGATTGATTGCTTCGGCGATCCGCGTCTCACCCTGGTGGCTGACCTTTAACGAACAGAACCTGTATCACATGCCGGAAGCCTTCCTGATTTCCGGCTATATGCGCGGCGATAAAACCCTGCGCGAGCTCTATCAGATTCAGCATCACGTGATGATGGCGCATGCGCATGGACCAATTACCTGCACCAGACCAAACCGGGCAAACTGATGGGCGGCATGCTGGCACACGCTCAGGTTTATCCGGCAACCTGCAAACCGCGCGATGTTTCTGTGCTCAGCAGCTGGATGAATTCTTCAACCAGAACCTGCTGCGCGCCTTTGCCGGTGAAGGCTACAGCCCGGAAGTGATGCATTTTGTCGATAAAGCGGGTCTGCGCGATATCTATCTCGATGAAGATTCGGCAGTGCCTGCAACGATGAAAAACGACTATATGGCGTTTAGCTACTATGCCAGCCGCACGCTCGACAGCGATCCGATTCCAAAAGACACGCCGGTCAACAACTACATGCTGTTCGGCGATAAGCCGAATCCGCATCTGAAAGCCACCGAATGGAACTGGCAGATCAATCGCTCGGTTTTCGCAGTATCATTACCCGTTACTACAACGACTGGCGCTTGCCGGTGTTCCCGATTGAAAACGGTATTGGGGTCATTGAGTCGTGGGACGGTGAGAACCAGATTGCTGACGATTACCGTATTGCCTACCATCGCGACCATATCAACGCCATGAAAGAGGCGATTTTTGAAGATGGCGCAGGCGATCGGCTACCTCGGCTGGCTGATTGATCTTAGCTCGCAGGGCGATATGCGTAAACGTTACGGCGTGGTGTAATGTCAACCGTGAAAACCACGACTTAAAAGATTTAAGCCGCGTGCCGAAGAAAAGTTATGCATGGTTGAAAAAGGCCATTCACAGCAACGGCGAAGAGATGTAATTACAGAAAAACAGAGGCGGGTGATGGCAGCGAAGTACATCGCGATAGCGCGGGAAATTAAAAAGCGGATCATAAGTCGGCAGTATCCTGCTTCTGACCCTCTGCCGGACCAGTTTGCGCTGGCGGCAGAATTTGTACACCAGCCCGTAACATCACTATCCAGCAGGCCATGCGCCAGCTGATAGTCGAAGGGCTGGTCTATACCCGCCAGGGGCAGGGCACTTTTGTGCGCAAAAACTTCCTCCAGCTTTCGCAGTGGGATGTGCCCTGGCAGCGGATCATTCTGGCGCCACTGAAACCTGGCACTGGAATGGTTGAAAGCCAGGCGGTACGCTTTGAGCTACGTTTTCCAACCGAGAAAGAGCAGGCTTCATTGCTGATCAACGCCGATGCGCCGGTCTACGATTTTGTCCGCCTGCGTTTGCTTATGGTGAACCGCTGTCGTTGGATATCACGGTTATGCCGGTATCGCTGGTGCCAGGGCTGAGTAAGGCGCATCTGGAAAGCTCGGTGTTTCGCTATGTGCAGGACAATCTCGGGCTGAAAATGATGGGCTCCTACCGCGTCGTTCGGGCGATAAAGCCGGATGAACTGGACCAGCAGCATCTAAGCTGCGAGCCGGGCGATCCAATTCTGGAAGTGGAGCAGGTTATCTATCTGGACGACGGGACGCCGCTGGAGTACGCGCACTGCCACTATCGTTACGATCATGGCGGCATTGTGATTGTGAATAACAGCTAAAAATGGCGGGTGATTAACCCGCCATTTTCTCTAATTTTGAAGCCGACTTAGTTCAGACGAACCGGCATCCCGGAACGGTTTTTAACCGCCTGGTCAACGATGCTCTGGTCAACGTCAGACTGGCCAGTCACTTTCTGTACCGCCTGGGTCAGCGCGATTGGCACAATTTCACCACCTTCGAACTGCGCTTCCGTGGTGGACAGCGGGTTGTGAACTTCAATGAAGCGGCTGCCATCTGGCTCGGTGGTCGCTTTCACTGGCTCATCAATAAACTGGACGCGGGTGCCAACCGGCACGTTCTGGAACAGGAACTTGATGTCTTCGTTACGCAGACGCACACAGCCGTGGCTTACGCGCAGGCCGATACCGAAGTTGGCGTTGGTGCCGTGGATAGCGTACAGACGACCGATATACAGCGCGGACAAGCCCCATAGGGTTATCCGGGCCGGCGGGAACAACGGCTGGCAGCGGGTTGCCTGCGGCGATGTATTCCGCGTGCATTTTCGCCGTTGGCGTCCAGGTTGGACCGGCTTTCTTACGTTCTACCTTGGTCGTCCAGTTGATTGGCGTATCTTTGCCCAACTGGCCGATACCGATTGGCAGCACGATAACGGTGTTAGTGCCTTTCGGGTAGTAGTACAGACGCATTTCTGCGCTGTTAATGACAATACCTTCATGCACGGTATCCGGCAGGATCAGCTGCTGAGGAATATTCAGCACGGTGCCGCCTTTTGGCAGGTAGGTATCCACGCCAGGGTTTGCTTCCAGCATGTTGGACAAACCCATCTGATACTGGGCCGCGAAGTATTCCAGCGGTTGCTTATTGTTGTCAGGAATGGTGATGACCTGGTTCTGACCGACAATGCGGCTGCCGTTGGTCGGCAGCGGATACGTTACCGCAGATGCCGAATTACAGAAGCCCACGACAGCAAGCGCCGCAGCGAAAATCGTTTTTAATTTCATGTTCATGTGTGCGAGGTATCAGTGCCTTACGGCGGTTGTTTAGGAATTTACCCTGTTAGTAGGAGCGCATTATATGTGCATTCTGTGCCGCATGGAATTCGGATGTGTACTAAATCACATTTTTTTCACTTCAGTTACAGTTTAGCGTCTTGCGATGGCGGGCGCTTTTTATTCGGAATTGTGGCACAATAGGCGGTTTGTCACATTCTTCAGGATACTCCCGTGTTAGTTACCAGCAACGTCACCATGCAGTTTGGCAGTAAGCCGCTGTTCGAAAATATCTCCGTCAAATTTGGCGGCGGCAACCGTTACGGCCTGATTGGCGCTAACGGGAGCGGCAAATCCACCTTTATGAAAATCCTCGGCGGCGACTTAGAACCGACGCTGGGCAACGTTTCCCTCGATCCGAACGAACGCATCGGTAAGCTGCGCCAGGATCAGTTCGCCTTCGAAACCTTCACCGTGCTCGATACGGTGATCATGGGCCACGGCGAGCTGTGGGAAGTGAAGCAAGAGCGCGACCGTATTTATGGTCTGGCTGAAATGAGCGAAGAAGATGGCTACAAAGTGGCCGACCTCGAAGTGCTTTACGGCGAGATGGACGGTTACTCCGCGGAATCCCGTGCAGGTGAACTGCTGCTGGGCGTGGGGATTCCGGTTGAGCAGCATTACGGTCTGATGAGCGAAGTCGCACCAGGCTGGAAACTGCGTGTGCTGTTGGCGCAGGCGCTGTTCTCTAACCCAGATATCCTGCTGCTCGATGAACCAACGAACAACCTGGACATCGATACCATTCGCTGGCTGGAGCAGACGCTCAACGATCGCGATAGCACCATGATTATCATCTCGCACGACCGTCACTTCCTGAACATGGTTTGTACCCACATGGCGGATCTGGACTACGGCGAACTGCGCGTGTACCCGGGTAACTACGACGAATACATGACCGCGGCGACCCAGGCGCGTGAACGTCTGCTGGCTGATAACGCTAAGAAAAAGGCGCAGATTGCAGACCTGCAATCCTTCGTGAGCCGCTTTAGCGCCAACGCCTCCAAATCCCGTCAGGCAACCTCACGTGCTCGTCAGATTGATAAAATCAAGCTGGACGAAGTGAAAGCCTCCAGCCGCCAGAACCCGTTCATCCGCTTCGAGCAGGATAAGAAACTGTTCCGTAACGCGCTGGCGGTGGAAGAGCTCAGCAAAGGTTTTGATAACGGCCCGCTGTTTAAAGATTTCAATCTGCTGCTGGAAGTTGGCGAGAAGATCGCCATCCTGGGCGCCAACGGCGTGGGTAAATCCACCATGCTGAAGACGCTGGTTGGCGAACTGACCCCGGATCATGGCACCGTGAAATGGTCCGAGAACGCGCAGATTGGTTACTATGCGCAGGATCACGCTGAAGATTTCGATAACGACCTGAGCGTGTTCGACTGGATGAGCCAGTGGAAACAGGAAGGTGATGACGAGCAGGTGGTCCGTGGCTTCCTGGGGCGTCTGTTATTCAGCCAGGACGATATCAAAAAACCGGCGAAAGTACTGTCCGGTGGTGAAAAGGGTCGTATGCTGTTCGGTAAGCTGATGATGCAAAAACCGAACATCCTGGTGATGGATGAACCTACCAACCACCTGGATATGGAATCCATCGAATCACTGAACATGGCGCTGGAAATGTATCAGGGCACCCTGATCTTCGTTTCTCACGACCGTGAGTTCGTCAGCTCGCTGGCGACCCGTGTGATCGAAATTACGCCAGAGCGCGTGGTGGACTTCACCGGTAACTACGAAGATTACCTGCGTACTAAAGGCGTCGAGTAAGTGATTATCCGTCACCCCGATACTGTCGGGGTGACGGCGGCTGATGACAAATGCAAAATAGCCTGATGCGCTACGCTTATCAGGCCTACGCAGTACCTGCAATATATTGAATCTGCAGGACTTTGTAGGCCGGATAAGGCGTTAACGCCGCATCAGGCATTAACAAAGCGCATTTGTCAGCAATCTGAGTAACGTCGAATCGATTTTCTTAATCCCACATCAATTCACTTCCATTAATTCTCAAACATCCATGCCCAACGCTCGCTTACCGTGAATGTTGAGGTCGGCAAGCGTAAAGCGTCCTTCCCAGTTTGTTTCATAGTCCTCGCGCGGGAAGTCGCCCGGCGATGCGCCTTTTTCCAGTGCGGCCTTCACCTTGTGCGCGTAGGCAAGATTTTTCTCGCACATCGGTGCCGCAGGAATGTACATCACGTTGCCCCAACCTTGTTGATTTTCAACGGGGGCAACGGAATGGATGACGTCGCAGTGCCACCAGACGGAGTCTCCGGCTTCGAGTTTTGGAATGCTGGTTAACGCCTCAATCAACAGTGGATGCCATTGCTCTGATACCGGCAATACTCTTCCGGGCGCTACGCCGCACAGTTCATCCTCCGGCACATCATCAAGCAGCGGACGTAACAGTACGTACGCCATAGCTTCAGGAATGGGCACGACGTGCAGCAGCCCCTGACCAGGCAGCATATCAGAGAGCGCTGTCCAGCCCTGGAATGTCCGAAACACGGAACATTTGGTGGTGTTGTCCACCGTGTACTCTTCAACTTCCGTACGATGTGCCGCATGCCAGGGATCATATTGCGCCAGATTGCCATTAAAGACGTTGGCGAAAACGCGCTGATACGCTGGAAGCAGCCAGCGTTCCAGTGCCCCGGAGTCGGTATGCGCTCCAAGACCTTTGGAGGTCGTTCCGGGCGGACGGCGGCGGATACGGTCAGGGTAGATGACGCTCACATCCGGGTTAAACCATTGCTTTCCATCACTTTCAAATGTCCACAGACGATTGAGAAACGACTGCGCATTCGCCATTTCTTCACTCTGGCGGGCCTGCATTTGCGCCTGCGACCAGTAGATGGGGTAAATCTCGGGACGTGAAGCGCTGAGCGTCCCGAAGAAATTATCGCCGGGGCCTTTGTAGACCTCGTCAAAGCGGTTGCGGTCCAGATAGTCCAGCATCGACTGATCCCAGCCTAGCGCTTGTTCGCGGGGGAAATGGCCTTTTATCACCGCACAACCGCGACGTTTAATCTGTTCGCGCTGCTCTGCAGTAACATGACCTGCTTTGATATCGGCATAAGACAGCACCGGCCAGACGGCATCGCCCTGTGCTTTGAGTGCGTTGATTTCAGCCACTCGCGTGGCAATGTCATCGCTTAGCTGATTAAAGATCTGCTGGACGTCGCCAAGCTGCGCCCGCAGCGCGTGCTTCATCTGACGGATAGCTGCTTTGTGATCGGCAGGCAATGTGTCGCTGGTAAAAGTAGAAGCCATAACCACCTCTCATTAACTTTCATTCGAAACCATTCTGATTTGCATGTGACAATATAAGTTATAAATAAGTTAATGCAAGTTTAATGATTTGATGTGATGTACAGGATGTAAAAAGAAGGGAAAACCGGAGCGCACGGCTCCGGTAGAGAGGTCAGCTGTTAAAAGGGGATGTGTTATCCAGCACCGGCCTGAATGACGTTCAGCGCGCCATCGTGGTTGTTGTCGTCGGTCCGATACCCGGCAATGGATTTAATACTCTCGGCGGCGTTGTCCATGGCGAAGGCATATTTCACCAGCTTAAGCATTTCCGCGTCGTTGCCGCTGTCGCCAATCGCCACGCATTCCTGTGGCGAGACCTGCCAGCGTTTAAGCAGGCGGCTGATTACCGTTGGCTTTATGCAGGCCGGGAATTATCAGGTCAACAAAGCCAAAACCGCTGGTCACTGGTTTCATGATGCCGTTGAGCGAGACGTGCAGTTTATCAACCAGCTGCGGGATTTCTCACTGTCCGGCAGATTCAGCGAGAATTTAAAAATTTTGTCGTCAATATCGTGGTAGTTAGCTACGCGTTTTAAACGGTAGTAGTGCTTCGACATCAGCGCCACGAGGTCGTCCGGCGCGCTGTCGCTGATGTAGGCGCTTTCCAGCCCGCAGGCGACAAATTTCAGCTGAGATCTTTGAGTAATTCGTGTGAACATCCGTTTTGTGACTGGTCACATCGCCGTGGAACCATTCCTGACCGTGTTCGTAGACCAGCGCGCCATTTTCAGCGACAGAAGGAGATGCGATCGCGGATCTTCAGGGAAGAAGGTAATGAGCTGATAATACTGGTTGCCGCTGGCGACGACGAATTCAATGCCACGTTTGTTGAAGCTGTTCAAACTGCGCCAGAAACCGTGAACGGTCGTAGGTCTTAGCGTCATTAAGAAAAGTTCCGTCCATGTCTGTGACGATAACTTTAACGGTCATACGGGATGCTCCTGGATTACTCTGGCCAGCAGCAATTTAATTACAATGTGAGCTAAAGCACAAATTTAATTTCATTCGAAAGACAGGCGGGGCGCATGAGAACCCTCTCCCCCGGGAAGGGAGAGGGCGATGGGCGTTCAGACTTACAATGTATGCTCGGTACGGGCGATGATATCGTCCTGCGCATCCGGCGACAGTGCGGTAAAGAAGGCGGAAATACCCGGCGACGCGGACCGCCGAATCGCAGATATCGGTCCGGATGCTTCTTCGCCTCAAGCAGCGTTTCGCGCGACACGATGTTGTACTGAATGTGCCAGCCTTTGTGTACCTCGAAGAAGGTGCGCAGCAGCGCCATCAGCTTCTGCTTATCGCTTTCGTTTGCCCAGCGTTGCCGGGTTCAGCTTCTGGTTTAACAGCACGCCGCCGAGAATCGCTGAAGTGGGCAGCTTACCGACGGAGCTTTACGCCCGCCGTTGGGCCGAGGTGATCGGTGCCGGGGCCGGGCTTGCGCCTTCCGCCAGCGGGGTTTTCGCTTTGCGTCCGTCCGGCGTAGCCATGGTCTGCGCGCCAAACGGCACGTTGGCCGAAATGGACGAAGTACCGGCGTAGTAGTTGCCGCCAATCGGGCCGCGGCCGTAGCGCGGGTTGTGATACTGCTTCAGCTCGTCGATATAGGTCTGGTAAGCGCGAGCCAGCGGAGTTCTCGACGCTGTCATCATCATTACCGTATTTCGGCGCGCCGTTAATTAAGCGCTGACGCAGCTGCTGGTCGAGTCGCCATCATAATCTTTCCCGCCAGCGCTTTCGCCAGTTCCTGCTGACCAATAATTCCCTGGTCGAAGACCGGCTTTTCACCGCCGCCAGGCTGTTGCCGAGGTTGGCAATACCTACCTGCAGGCCGGAAACCCACCTCGTACTTCGCGCCACCTTGCTTGATGCTTTTTGCCCGCTCAATGCAGTCATCCACCAGCGCTGAACAGAGAATATCGTGTACGTTTTCTTCCAGCATGGTGTCGACGACGTGTCTTCAATCTCGATGGATTTTACGGGTTGTAGTAGCGATTTGGGTATCCCAATCGGCCAGCATCTGATCGAAGTGGGTAAAGTTGCCCTTCGACAGCGCATGTTCCTGCGGCAAGAACACCTGTCCGCTGGTGGCGTCGCGACCGCCTTCCATTGCGCCAGCATCGCGCCAGGGCAAAGTTGATAAAGCTCATACCGGTGCAGCGGTAGCCCCACTTACCGCCGACGGCGGTTTCGATGCAGCCAATTGCCGCATAGTCGTAAGCGTCGTCAGGTTCAACGCCCAGCTTGATGAATTCAGGAATGACGATTTCATCGTTGTTAAAGGCCGGCATCCCGAAGCCGCAGCGGATCACCTGCACGCAGGCGTCGAGGAAGTCATTGCTGATCCCTGCATGGTAGCGCACGCTCAGGTTTGGTTGGGTGGAGCGCAGACGGCCGCAGGATTCGAGAATCGCGTAGGAAAGCGGGTTAACCGCGTCCTTGCACTCGCCGTTAACCAGTTTCTGTCCACCGATGGTGACGTTTTGATACAGCGGGCTGCCGGCAGAGGCTTTTGAGTGTGAACCGGAGCGAATTTTGTTCGCTTCCAGTAACTTCAGCCAGCAGCTATGCAGCAGCTCAATGGCCTGTTCACGGCCAGCGACTGCTCAAGCTCAACGTCGCGGCGGTAGAACGGGTACAGATACTGGTCCATACGGGCGAACGATACCGAGTGGCCGTTGGACTCGATTTGCAGAATCAGCTGGATGAAATAGCACAGCTGTAGCGCCTGCCAGAAGGTTTTCGGCGGCTGGTCGGCAATCACCTCACCAGTTTTCCGCATGGCCGAGCAGTTCGTCACGGTGCCGCATTTCCAGGATCTCTGTCGGCGGCATTTGGCGTGCCAGCTCGGCGAAGCGCAGGATGTGCCCAGGCTGACCGCGTCGAGCACGATATCAATCGCTTTCAGGAACTGGTCGCCGTGCAGGTACGTCCAGCACCGTCAGGTTAATGCGCGAGCGACGTTCCGCTACTTCCTCGCGCAGACCATCAAGCCCTTTTTCCAGCAGCAGCGGGAAATTCACCGCCAGGTGCGCATCGCCGGAGGTCATATTGCCTTCCGCTTTAATGATTCCGGTCGCCAGCAGACCTTTTTGCTCATCGGTAAACATGCCGTAGCAGCGATCCTGTACGGTCTGACCGCGCCACCACGGGCACACTTCATGCAGAACGCGTTTGTTCTCTTCGCTCACCGCAAAGCCAGCACCGGGACGATCTGCCAGATCATCAATCTCTTTTTCGATCCACGAGACAGTATATTCCGGGAAGATCGGCGCGGCGCGAACTTCGCTTGCCTGGTTGCCAATGATCAACTCATCGTGTTTGATCCAGATGGTGCGATTCGCCAGGTGATGCGCCAGTGCCAGCGCGCGACGTACCGGGATCGGCTTATCGAGATGTTGTTGATACATCTCGGTATAGTGCTGCGCGCGCTCGGTACAGACTGGCGGTTTCACAATATGCACCAGCGCATTTTTGTGCGCTTTAATGCGGTCGCTGAGCGTGTCCAGTTTCAGTGTGGTCATGGTTGTTATCCTCGTAAGGTCGCGGTTAACCCTTTCTGGCAGGCATACTGCTGGGCAAAGTCGAGCAGTTCTGGCGCATCAAGCGGTTTTTCCGGGGCGTCATAGGGCAGATTAAGTAAGTGATATTTGTTGATGCCCAGCGTGTGGTAGGGCAGAAAATGAATTTCGCCAACGTGCAGCTCGTCGGCGGCAAAATCGGTAATGGCTTTTACAGAGGTTTCGTCGGCATTAAAGCCCTGAATCAGCGGCACGCGGATAATGATTTTTTTGCCCGCTGCGGCGAGTTTTTTCAGGTTATCCAGCACTCTGGCGGCGTTACCGTCGGTCCACTGTTTAAACGGCGCGTCGGCAACGTGTTTTAAATCGGCAAGAAACAGATCGATATAGGGCAGAGAAGGGGCGATATATTTCCACGGCACATGCAGACAGGTTTCTACCGCAGTATGAATGCCTGCCTCGTGGCTGGCTTGCAGTAGCGCCATCGCCATTTCCGGCTGCATAAAGGGCTCACCACCCGAAAGCGTTAAACCGCCGCCGCTGCGATCGTAAAACGGTTTATCGCGCAGAACGGTCGTCATGATCTCCTCAACGCTTTTCACTTCACCACACACGGTTAATGCCTGTGTCGGACAGCAGTCGGTTAACGCCGTCAGATGCTCCGGGGTTAACTTTTCCCGATGAATAAGCAAACCATTCAGCGCGCGCTCAATCACTTCCGGCGCGGCCTTAGCGCACAGCTCGCAGCCTTCCAGACACAGTCGTGCGTCATACAGCAGATCCTGCGTGCGGGCGCGGCTTTCCGGGTTCTGACACCAGCGGCAGCCCAGCGAACAGCCTTTAAGAAATACGACCGTGCGGATACCGGGGCCATCATGGGTCGAGTAGCGCTGAATATTGAAAATCATAGTTGCCTCTCTATTTCGTTCAAGCATTAAAATACTTTCGAATGAAAGTTAGATTGATGTGCGTCAACTGTTCAGAGAGTTTTCCCGTGATAGTCTACATTCAGACAAAAAGTACATTTTGAGGATGGTTATGGAACTGTATCTGGATACTTCAGACGTTGTTGCGGTGAAGGCGCTGTCACGTATTTTTCCGCTGGCGGGTGTGACCACTAACCCAAGCATTATCGCCGCGGGTAAAAAACCGCTGGATGTTGTGCTTCCGCAACTTCATGAAGCGATGGGCGGTCAGGGGCGTCTGTTTGCCCAGGTAATGGCTACCACTGCCGAAGGGATGGTTAATGACGCGCTTAAGCTGCGTTCTATTATTGCGGATATCGTGGTGAAAGTTCCGGTGACCGCCGAGGGGCTGGCAGCTATTAAGATGTTAAAAGCGGAAGGGATTCCGACGCTGGGAACCGCGGTATATGGCGCAGCACAAGGGCTGCTGTCGGCGCTGGCAGGTGCGGAATATGTTGCGCCTTACGTTAATCGTATTGATGCTCAGGGCGGTAGCGGCATTCAGACTGTGACCGACTTACACCAGTTATTGAAAATGCATGCGCCGCAGGCGAAAGTGCTGGCAGCGAGTTTCAAAACCCCGCGTCAGGCGCTGGACTGCTTACTGGCAGGATGTGAATCAATTACTCTGCCACTGGATGTGGCACAACAGATGATTAGCTATCCGGCGGTTGATGCCGCTGTGGCGAAGTTTGAGCAGGACTGGCAGGGAGCGTTTGGCAGAACGTCGATTTAACCGGACGTTCTGCATCCTCATAAATTGCTGATGACGTGGCGGAGTGCCGCGTCTTATCAGGCCTGGAGGTGGCAATTACTGCCCACACACCTCACACCCCGGATTACGCATCAGTTTCATTTCGCGAAACTGACAGGTCATCGCATCGTACATGACGATTTTCCCGCTGGCCGGTTTGCCATAACCTGCCAGCATTTTGATCGCTTCCATCGCCTGTATCGCGCCAATCACCCCGACCAACGGCGACATCACGCCCGCTTCGACGCAGGTTAATGCATTCTCACCGAACAGACGGCTCAGGCAGCGATAGCAAGGTTCGCCGGGCTGATAGGTAAAGACCGAAATCTGTCCTTCCATACGAATCGCCGCCCCGGAGACCAATGGCGTCTTATGCTGGAAAACAGCCGCTATTAAGCTGGTTGCGGATGGTGACGTTATCGGTACAGTCGAGCACTAAATCATGCTCAGCAATCAGCGCCGACAGCGCCTCTTCCTCGAGCAGTGCATTGAGGGGGAACCAACTCAACGTGCGGGTTAATCCGCGCCAGCGCCCCACGGGCCGAGTCCACCTTCGGCTGACCAATAGTGGCATCGCTGTGCAGGGTCTGCCGCTGTAGGTTGGAGAGCGCGACGGTGTCAAAATCCAGCAGCGTCATCTTGCCCACGCCTGCCGCAGCCAGATACTGCGTCGCCGCGCAGCCTAAACCGCCAAGCCGACAACCAGCACGCGAGAGGCTTTCAGCGCTTCCTGGCCGTCGAAATCAAAGTCGCGCAGGATGATTTGCCGGTTGTAGCGCAGCATCTCGCTTATCGCTGAGCTCTACGGCCATTACAGGCCACCCAGCAGATGGTTGAACGGCTCAACTTCAACCCATTCACCCGCTTCCACGCGACCGCGTTCGCGCTCCAGCACGATAAAACAGTTGCCCTGGCTAAAGGAGCTGAAAATGTGCGAGCCCTGATGGCCGGTGGTGGCGACGGTGAGTTCACCGTTTTCATTGCGGGTCAACAGACCGCGCTGGAAGTCGAGACGATGCTGGGGATTTCTTCAGGCACATCGGTGGTACGCACGCGCAGGCGCGGGTGCGGCTGAGTGGTGGCGCTACCGGCGCTTAGTTTTGCCAGCAGCGGCTGCACCAGCTGATAGAAGGTTAATGCGGCAGAGACCGGGTTGCCGGGTAATCCGCAGAACCAGCTGTTACTCAGCTTGCCGAAGGCGAACGGTTTACCCGGTTTGCGGCCAGCTTCCAGAAGCTGATTTCGCCCAGTTCATCGAGGATGGTTTTGGTGTAGTCCGCTTCGCCAACGGAAACACCGCCGGAGCTTATCACCACGTCGGCCTGCTGGTCGGCCTCGATAAAGGTCTGGCGCAGCTGTTCCGGGTCATCGCGAATAATGCCGAGGTTAATGACTTCACAACCGAGCTGCTCGAGCATCAGATGCACCGCCAGGCGGTTGGTGTCGTAGATTTGCCCATCGCCCAGCGGCTGGCCAGGGAGCTGAAGTTCGTCGCCGGTGGAGAACAGCGCGACGCGGATTTTGCCACTACGCTAACTTCCGCGATGCCCAGCGAAGCCAGCACCGGTAATTCGGCCACCGTCAGGCGCGTTCCGGCAGGGAACACCACCGCACCGTTGGCAATATGTTTCCCCACGGAGGCGAATATTTTGCCCCGCTTTCACGTTGGCAATAAAACGGATACCGGCATCGGTTTGCTCGGTCTCTTCCTGCATCACCACCGCGTCGCAGCCTGCCGGCACCGGCGCACCGGTCATAATACGAATGCAGGTACCCGCAGGCCATTCACCATGGTATGGCTGACCGGCAAAGGATTTACCGGCAACGGGCAGCGGTTGCCCGGAGGCAATATCGGCTAAACGCACCGCGTAGCCGTCCATTGCGGAGTTATCAAACCCCGGAACATCAAGCGGCGAAACGACATCGCTCGCCAGAATACGACCAAAACACTGTACCAGTGGCAGCGTTTCCTGGGCGGTCAGTGGGGTGACGCGAGAAAGCATCTCATTAAGCGCGGTGTCGAGCGACATCAATCCGGTGGTAAATTCCATGAAAACACTCCTGCGGAGGCAAAATCGAATTTGCCTATTATGTCAGAAAAACGCCACAGACTGTATGCCACCTCGGGCGTAGCGCTGGGTCCTGCCTTTACATGCCATATCCATCTTTCTATATTCAAAAATTGAATGAGTAATTCATAAAAATTCTGATATTTATAGCAAAAGTGGCGAACCACCCTTAATGGACGAATACTATGGGCAAAGCAGTCATTGCAATTCATGGTGGCGCAGGTGCAATTAGCCGCGCGCAGATGAGTCTGCAACAGGAATTACGCTACATCGAGGCGTTGTCTGCCATTGTTGAAACCGGGCAGAAAATGCTGGAAGCGGGCGAAAGTGCGCTGGATGTGGTGACGGAAGCGGTGCGTCTGCTGGAAGAGTGTCCACTGTTTAACGCCGGAATTGGCGCTGTCTTTACGCGTGATGAAACCCATGAACTGGACGCCTGTGTGATGGATGGTAACACCCTGAAAGCCGGTGCGGTGGCGGGCGTTAGTCATCTGCGTAATCCGGTTCTTGCCGCCCGGCTGGTGATGGAGCAAAGCCCGCATGTGATGATGATTGGCGAAGGGGCAGAAAATTTTGCGTTTGCTCGTGGCATGGAGCGCGTCTCGCCGGAGATTTTCTCCACGTCTTTGCGTTATGAACAACTACTGGCAGCGCGCAAGGAAGGGGCAACCGTCCTCGACCATAGCGGTGCGCCACTGGATGAAAAACAGAAAATGGGCACCGTGGGGGCCGTGGCGTTGGATTTAGACGGCAATTTGGCGGCAGCCACGTCCACAGGCGGAATGACCAATAAATTACCCGGACGAGTTGGCGATAGTCCCTTAGTGGGTGCCGGATGCTACGCCAATAACGCCAGTGTGGCGGTTTCTTGTACCGGCACGGGCGAAGTCTTCATCCGCGCGCTGGCGGCATATGACATCGCCGCGTTAATGGATTACGGCGGATTAAGTCTCGCGGAAGCCTGCGAGCGGGTAGTAATGGAAAAACTCCCTGCGCTTGGCGGTAGCGGTGGCTTAATCGCTATCGACCATGAAGGGAATGTCGCGCTACCGTTTAACACCGAAGGAATGTATCGCGCCTGGGGCTACGCAGGCGATACGCCAACCACCGGTATCTACCGTGAAAAAGGGGACACCGTTGCCACACAGTGATGAACTTGATGCCGGTAATGTGCTGGCGGTTGAAAATCTGAATATTGCCTTTATGCAGGACCAGCAGAAAATAGCTGCGGTCCGCAATCTCTCTTTTAGTCTGCAACGCGGTGAGACGCTGGCAATTGTTGGCGAATCCGGCTCCGGTAAGTCAGTGACTGCGTTGGCATTGATGCGCCTGTTGGAACAGGCGGGCGGTTTAGTACAGTGCGATAAAATGCTGTTGCAGCGGCGCAGTCGCGAAGTGATTGAACTTAGCGAGCAGAACGCTGCACAAATGCGCGATATACGCGGGGCCGATGTGGCGATGATTTTCCAGGAGCCGATGACCTCGCTGAACCCGGTATTTACCATCGGTGAGCAGATTGCCGAGTCTATTCGGTTGCACCAGGGGGTTGGGCGCGAAGAGGCGCTGGCTGAGGCGAAAAAAACGCTCGATAAAGTGCGCATTCCAAAGCGCAGACCATGCTTTCGCGTTATCCGCATCAGCTCTCCGGCGGGATGCGCCAGCGGGTGATGATCGCCATGGCGCTGTCGTGCCGCCCGGCGGTGCTGATTGCCGATGAACCGACCACCGCGCTGGATGTCACCATCCAGGCGCAAATCCACCAGTTTATCGACGTACTGCAAAAAGAGATGTCGATGGGGGTGATTTTTATTATCACGACATGGGCGTAGTGGCGGAGATAGCCGACCGGGTGCTGGTGATGCATCAGGGCAAAGCGGTGGAAACCGGCAGCGTCGAGGGGATTTTTAATGCGCCGCAGCCCCATACGCGCAAACCTGTTGGCGGCGGTGCCTCAGGGGCGCGATGCGCGGCAGCGATTATCGCAAAAAAGTTTCCCTGAACTCAATGCGCCAAATATTGAACCGCAGCGACAAAATACGGTGGTGGAAGGTAAACCGATTCTCCAGGTTCGCGACCTGGTGACGCGTTTTCCACTGCGCGGCGGGCTGCTCAATCGCGTCCGGGAAGTGCATGCGGTCGAAAACGTCAGCTTTGATCTCTGGCCGGGGGAGACGTTGTCGCTGGTCGGTGAGTCGGGCTGCGGCAAATCAACCACCGGGCGCGCGCTGCTGCGGCTGGTGGAATCGCAGAGCGGCACCATCACTTTTAACGGTGAGCGCATCGATACGCTCTCCGCCAACCAACTTCAGCCGCTGCGCCGCGACATTCAGTTTATCTTCCAGGATCCTTACGCCTCGCTTGACCCGCGCCATACGGTCGGTTTTTCGATTATGGAGCCGCTGCGTATTCACGGCGTGCTAAAGGCGAGGCGCTCCAGCAGCGCGTTGAGTGGCTTTTGCAGCGTGTGGGTCTGCTGCCGGAACATGCGTGGCGCTATCCGCATGAGTTCTCCGGCGGACAGCGCCAGCGCATCTGCATTGCTCGCGCGTTGGCATTGAATCCAAAAGTGATCATTGCCGACGAAGCCGTTTCGGCGCTGGATGTTTCTATTCGCGGGCAGATTATCAACTTGTTGCTCGATCTCCAGCGTGATTTCGGCATTGCGTATCTGTTTATCTCCCACGATATGGCGGTGGTAGAGCGGATTAGTCATCGTGTGGCGGTGATGTATCTCGGGCAAATTGTTGAAATTGGTCCACGGCGCGCGGTCTTCGAAAACCCGCAGCATCCTTATACGCGTAAATTACTGGCGGCAGTTCCGGTCGCTGAACCGTCCCGACAACGACCGCAGCGTGTACTGCTGTCGGACGATCTTCCCAGCAATATTCATCTGCGTGGCGAAGAGGTGGCAGCCGTCTCGTTGCAATGCGTCGGGCCGGGGCATTACGTCGCACAACCACAATCAGAATACGCATTCATGCGTAGATAACATTCAGGCGGAGAATAAAATGGCAAGAGCTGTACACCGTAGTGGGTTAGTGGCGCTGGGCATTGCGACAGCGTTGATGGCATCTTGTGCATTCGCTGCCAAAGATGTGGTGGTGGCGGTAGGATCGAATTTCACCACGCTCGATCCGTATGACGCAAATGACACGTTATCTCAGGCCGTAGCGAAATCGTTTTACCAGGGGCTGTTCGGTCTGGATAAAGAGATGAAACTGAAAAACGTGCTGGCGGAGAGTTATACCGTTTCCGATGACGGCATTACTTACACCGTGAAATTGCGGGAAGGCATTAAATTCCAGGATGGCACCGATTTCAACGCCGCGGCGGTGAAAGCGAATCTGGACCGGGCCAGCGATCCGGCGAATCATCTTAAACGCTATAACCTGTATAAGAATATTGCTAAAACGGAAGCGATCGATCCGACAACGGTAAAGATTACCCTCAAACAGCCGTTCTCAGCGTTTATTAATATTCTTGCCCATCCGGCGACCGCGATGATTTCACCGGCAGCGCTGGAAAAATATGGCAAGGAGATTGGTTTTTATCCGGTGGGAACCGGACCGTATGAACTGGATACCTGGAATCAGACCGATTTTGTGAAGGTGAAAAAATTCGCGGGTTACTGGCAGCCAGGATTGCCCAAACTGGACAGCATAACCTGGCGTCCGGTGGCGGATAACAACACCCGCGCGGCAATGCTGCAAACCGGTGAAGCGCAGTTTGCTTTCCCCATTCCTTACGAGCAGGCCACACTGCTGGAGAAAAACAAAAATATCGAGTTGATGGCCAGTCCGTCAATTATGCAGCGTTATATCAGTATGAACGTGACGCAAAAGCCGTTCGATAACCCGAAGGTCCGTGAGGCGCTGAATTACGCCATTAACCGTCCGGCGCTGGTGAAAGTTGCCTTTGCGGGCTATGCAACGCCAGCTACTGGTGTGGTACCGCCAAGTATCGCCTACGCGCAAAGTTATAAACCGTGGCCTTACGATCCAGTGAAAGCGCGCGAATTACTGAAAGAGGCGGGATATCCCAACGGTTTCAGTACCACGCTGTGGTCGTCACATAACCACAGCACCGCGCAGAAAGTGCTGCAATTTACCCAGCAGCAGTTAGCGCAGGTCGGGATTAAAGCCCAGGTGACTGCGATGGATGCCGGACAGCGGGCGGCAGAAGTTGAAGGTAAAGGGCAAAAAGAGAGCGGCGTGCGGATGTTCTACACTGGCTGGTCGGCTTCAACCGGCGAAGCGGACTGGGCACTATCGCCGCTGTTTGCCTCGCAGAACTGGCCACCGACGCTGTTTAATACCGCGTTTTACAGCAATAAACAGGTGGATGACTTCCTGGCTCAGGCACTGAAAACTAATGATCCGGCGGAAAAGACCCGCTTATATAAGGCGGCGCAGGATATCATCTGGCAAGAATCGCCGTGGATCCCGCTGGTGGTAGAAAAACTGGTGTCGGCACACAGTAAAAACCTGACCGGTTTTTGGATCATGCCAGACACCGGCTTCAGCTTTGAAGACGCGGATTTGCAATAAGCAACGCAGGGAGTGGAATGCTTAATTACGTTATCAAACGCTTACTGGGGTTGATTCCGACGCTGTTTATCGTCTCGGTGCTGGTGTTTTTATTTGTCCATATGCTGCCCGGCGATCCGGCGCGATTGATTGCCGGGCCCGAAGCTGATGCGCAGGTTATAGAACTGGTGCGTCAGCAGCTGGGGTTGGATCAGCCGCTGTATCACCAGTTCTGGCACTATATCAGCAATGCTGTGCAGGGGGATTTTGGCCTGTCGATGGTGTCGCGTCGTCCGGTTGCCGATGAGATTGCCAGCCGCTTTATGCCAACGCTGTGGCTGACCATAACCAGTATGGTCTGGGCGGTTATATTTGGTATGGCGGCGGGAATTATCGCCGCCGTCTGGCGTAACCGTTGGCCGGATCGATTGAGTATGACCATTGCGGTGTCGGGGATCTCGTTTCCGGCATTTGCTCTGGGGATGCTTTTAATTCAGGTATTCTCCGTTGAACTGGGCTGGCTGCCTACCGTGGGAGCAGACAGTTGGCAGCACTACATTTTACCCTCCCTGACGCTCGGCGCGGCAGTGGCCGCCGTGATGGCGCGCTTTACCCGCGCGTCGTTTGTCGATGTTTTAAGCGAAGATTATATGCGTACCGCGAGGGCGAAAGGGGTGAGCGAAACCTGGGTTGTCCTCAAACACGGGCTACGTAACGCGATGATCCCGGTAGTGACCATGATGGGCTTACAGTTTGGCTTTTTGCTCGGTGGTTCCATCGTTGTGGAGAAAGTTTTCAACTGGCCGGGACTTGGACGCTTACTCGTTGACTCCGTAGAAATGCGTGATTACCCGGTGATTCAGGCGGAAATTCTGCTTTTCTCGCTGGAATTTATTCTTATCAACTTAGTGGTGGATGTGCTTTACGCCGCCATTAACCCGGCTATCAGGTACAAGTAAGGATGCGACTATTTAACTGGCGACGTCAGGCGGTGTTAAACGCCATGCCACTGGTCAAACCTGACCAGGTACGTACACCGTGGCATGAATTCTGGCGACGATTTCGCCGTCAGCATATGGCGATGACCGCCGCATTATTCGTTATTTTATTGATTGTGGTGGCCATTTTTGCACGCTGGATCGCTCCCTATGACGCCGAAAATTATTTTGATTATGACAATCTGAATAACGGACCTTCTTTGCAGCACTGGTTTGGCGTCGATTCACTGGGGCGTGACATTTTCAGCCGTGTCCTGGTTGGTGCGCAAATCTCGCTGGCGGCGGGCGTGTTTGCCGTGTTTATCGGTGCGGCGATCGGGACGTTGCTGGGCTTGCTCGCTGGATATTATGAAGGCTGGTGGGATCGGCTGATCATGCGCATTTGCGATGTGCTGTTTGCCTTCCCGGGTATTTTACTGGCGATCGCTGTTGTTGCGGTGTTGGGAAGCGGCATTGCTAACGTGATTATTGCAGTCGCCATTTTTTCCATCCCCGCGTTTGCCCGCCTGGTGCGCGGCAACACGCTGGTGTTGAAACAGCAAACCTTTATTGAGTCAGCACGCAGTATTGGTGCCAGCGATATGACCGTTTTGTTGCGTCATATCCTGCCTGGGACCGTCTCTTCTATCGTGGTGTTTTTCACCATGCGCATTGGTACCTCGATTATCTCTGCCGCCAGCCTCTCATTTCTCGGCCTCGGTGCGCAGCCGCCGACACCAGAGTGGGGAGCAATGCTCAATGAGGCTCGAGCGGATATGGTTATCGCGCCGCATGTCGCTGTTTTTCCGGCCCTGGCTATTTTTCTGACCGTACTGGCGTTCAATTTGTTGGGCGATGGTTTACGCGATGCGCTGGATCCGAAAATTAAAGGATAGTTACGTTTGAATATTGCTTGAAAGGGTAATCACCTCACAGGAAATTATTGCCCTAAGCAAGTGTTGTAACTTTCTGCTGATTTTGTAGAATCGGGTAATTTGGTTAAAAAGCCGCAGCAAGGGACAATTTTTGCAGCGGCACAGCGTTCAGATAGTTATTTTGTTAAATGTATTAACATGCTGAGTTTATACGAAAAGATAAAGATAAGGCTGATAATTTTATTTTTATTGGCAGCACTGTCATTTATTGGTCTTTTTTTCATCATTAACTATCAACTGGTATCGGAGCGCGCGGTAAAACGTGCCGATAGCCGCTTTGAACTTATTCAGAAAAACGTTGGCTATTTCTTTAAAGATATTGAACGTTCGGCCCTGACATTAAAGGACTCACTGTATTTATTAAAAAATACAGAGGAGATTCAACGCGCCGTGATTCTTAAAATGGAAATGATGCCATTTTTAGACTCGGTGGGACTGGTACTTGATGATAATAAATATTATCTTTTTTCGCGGAGGGCGAATGATAAAATCGTTGTTTATCATCAGGAACAAGTAAATGGACCGCTTGTCGACGAGTCAGGGCGGGTTATTTTTGCCGATTTTAACCCATCGAAACGACCGTGGTCGGTGGCTTCAGATGACTCTAACAACAGCTGGAATCCGGCATACAATTGCTTTGATCGTCCGGGTAAAAAATGTATCTCTTTTACGCTACACATCAACGGCAAAGATCACGATTTGTTAGCGGTGGATAAAATTCATGTCGATTTAAACTGGCGATATCTGAACGAGTATCTTGATCAAATCAGCGCTAATGATGAAGTTCTATTTTTGAAACAAGGCCATGAGATCATTGCCAAGAATCAACTCGCTCGTGAAAAACTGATTATTTATAATAGCGAAGGTAATTATAATATTATTGATTCTGTCGATACTGAATATATCGAAAAAACATCAGCGGTGCCAAACAACGCATTATTCGAAATCTATTTTTATTATCCTGGCGGTAATTTATTGAACGCATCAGATAAACTTTTTTATCTGCCGTTTGCGTTCATTATTATCGTATTGCTGGTGGTTTATTTAATGACCACTCGTGTGTTCCGTCGGCAATTTTCTGAAATGACAGAGCTGGTTAATACGCTGGCGTTTTTGCCTGACTCAACGGATCAAATCGAGGCTCTGAAAATTCGTGAAGGCGATGCGAAAGAGATTATCAGCATCAAAAATTCGATCGCGGAAATGAAAGATGCCGAAATTGAACGGTCAAATAAATTGCTCTCACTGATCTCTTACGATCAGGAAAGTGGTTTTATTAAAAATATGGCGATTATTGAGTCTAACAATAATCAGTATCTGGCTGTGGGGATCATCAAACTGTGTGGTCTGGAAGCCGTGGAAGCGGTGTTTGGTGTTGATGAGCGCAATAAAATCGTCAGGAAATTGTGTCAGCGAATTGCCGAGAAATATGCGCAATGCTGCGATATCGTGACATTCAATGCCGATCTCTATTTACTTCTGTGTCGGGAAAATGTACAGACATTTACCCGTAAAATAGCGATGGTAAACGATTTTGACAGCAGCTTTGGCTACCGCAATCTGCGCATCCATAAGTCTGCCATTTGTGAACCTTTGCAGGGGGAAAACGCCTGGAGTTACGCAGAAAAACTGAAACTGGCGATTTCCAGTATCCGTGACCATATGTTCTCAGAGTTTATTTTCTGTGATGACGCGAAACTCAACGAAATAGAAGAGAATATCTGGATTGCGCGTAATATTCGCCATGCAATGGAAATTGGCGAACTATTCCTCGTCTATCAACCGATCGTTGATATTAACACCCGCGCCATTCTGGGCGCGGAGGCGTTGTGCCGTTGGGTGTCTGCGGAGCGGGGGATCATTTCACCGCTGAAGTTCATTACCATTGCTGAAGATATCGGGTTTATCAATGAGCTGGGTTATCAGATTATTAAAACGGCAATGGGTGAATTCAGACATTTTAGTCAGCGTGCGTCGCTGAAGGATGATTTCTTACTGCATATTAATGTTTCGCCCTGGCAGTTAAACGAACCACACTTTCATGAGCGTTTTACCACCATCATGAAAGAAAATGGCCTGAAGGCGAACAGCCTCTGTGTTGAGATCACTGAAACCGTGATCGAGCGAATTAATGAACATTTTTATCTCAATATTGAACAACTGCGTAAACAAGGGGTACGGATATCGATTGATGACTTTGGCACCGGTTTGTCAAACCTGAAACGTTTTTATGAAATTAATCCAGACAGCATAAAGGTGGACTCGCAATTCACCGGCGATATTTTCGGTACTGCGGGAAAAATTGTGCGCATTATTTTCGACCTGGCACGCTATAACCGGATCCCGGTGATTGCGGAAGGCGTAGAGAGCGAAGACGTTGCGCGCGAATTAATCAAATTAGGATGTGTTCAGGCTCAGGGGTATCTGTACCAGAAACCCATGCCATTCTCCGCCTGGGATAAAAGTGGAAAATTAGTAAAAGAGTAGTTTACGTATGTCCAGAATCAATAAGTTCGTACTTACAGTCAGTCTGCTGATTTTTATCATGATTTCAGCAGTTGCCTGCGGGATCTACACTCAAATGGTAAAGGAACGGGTGTATAGCCTGAAACAGTCCGTTATTGATACTGCTTTTGCGGTGGCAAATATTGCTGAATATCGGCGTAGCGTGGCAATTGATCTTATCAACACGCTAAATCCCACGGAGGAACAGCTGTTGGTTGGTTTGCGCACAGCTTACGCCGACTCGGTTTCCCCCTCTTATTTGTACGATGTCGGTCCTTATCTGATTTCCAGTGACGAATGTATTCAGGTAAAGGAGTTCGAGAAAAATTATTGTGCAGATATTATGCAGGTTGTGAAGTATCGACATGTCAAAAATACAGGGTTTATCTCTTTTGACGGTAAAACCTTCGTCTATTACCTCTATCCGGTAACTCACAATCGTAGTCTGATATTTTTGCTTGGTCTGGAGCGTTTTTCTTTACTGTCAAAATCGCTGGCGATGGACAGCGAGAACCTGATGTTCTCTCTATTTAAGAACGGTAAACCGGTGACCGGTGATGAATATAATGCTAAAAACGCCATCTTCACCGTTTCGGAAGCGATGGAGCACTTCGCCTATTTGCCGACCGGATTGTATGTATTTGCGTATAAAAAAGATGTTTATTTGCGGGTTTGTACATTGATTATTTTCTTTGCCGCATTGGTGGCAGTGATATCGGGTGCCAGTTGCCTCTATCTGGTACGCAGAGTGATTAATCGTGGTATTGTGGAGAAAGAAGCCATCATTAATAACCATTTTGAACGCGTACTGGATGGCGGGCTTTTCTTTTCGGCTGCCGATGTCAAAAAACTCTACAGTATGTATAACTCGGCGTTCCTGGACGACCTGACCAAAGCAATGGGCAGAAAATCCTTTGACGAAGATTTAAAAGCGCTGCCGGAAAAAGGCGGTTATTTGTGCCTGTTTGACGTCGATAAATTCAAAAACATTAACGACACCTTCGGTCATTTGCTGGGCGATGAAGTGTTGATGAAAGTGGTGAAAATCCTTAAATCACAGATCCCGGTAGATAAAGGTAAAGTCTACCGCTTCGGCGGTGACGAATTTGCGGTGATTTATACGGGTGGAACGCTGGAAGAGTTGCTATCGATTCTAAAAGAAATCGTTCATTTCCAGGTGGGAAGCATTAATTTAAGTACCAGTATCGGTGTAGCACATTCAAATGAATGTCCTACCGTCGAACGCTTGAAAATGCTGGCGGATGAGCGGCTGTATAAGAGTAAGAAAAACGGCAGGGCACAGATTAGCTGGCAGTAATCATTATTCGCAGGCCGGACAAATGATTTTGCCCGGCCTGAATTAATTAAACCAGGCTACCCCACAGGTCATATTCGTCCGCGTTTTCAACTTTCACGCGTACGACATCACCCGGTTTAACCTTGGTTTCGCCATTCAGATACACCGGGGCATGGATTGGGGCATCGGCCATGCTGCGGCCAATCGCGCCTTCTTCGTCAACTTCATCGATCATCACCAGAATACCACGACCGACTTTTTCCTGCAGGCGCTCGCGGAGGAATGCCTGCTGCAGCTGCATGAAGCGGTTCCAGCGATCTTCTTTAACATCATCCGGCGCCTGATCCGGCAGATCGTTGGCCGATGCGCCGTCAACCGGGCTGTACTGGAAGCAGCCGACGCGGTCGAGGCGGGCTTCTTTCAGGAAGTCGAGCAGCATCTGGAAGTCTTCTTCCGTTTCGCCCCGGGAAGCCGACGATGAAGGTGGAGCGCAGCGTCAGTTCAGGGCAGATTTCGCGCCACTGCTTGATGCGGGCCAGCTGGCGGTCAACGGAGCCTGGGCGTTTCATCAGTTTGAGAATACGCGGGCTGGCGTGCTGCAGCGGAATATCCAGGTATGGCGGAAGATTTTGCCTTCGGCCATCAGCGGGATGACGTCTATCCACGTGTGGATACGGGTAAACGTAGTGCAGACGTACCCAAACGCCGAGCTTAGACAGCTGCTCGCACAGGCTTTCCATGCTGGTTTTTACCGGCTCGCCGTTGTGGAAACCGGTACGATGCTTGACGTCAACGCCGTAGGCGGAGGTGTCCTGGGAGATCACCAGAATCTCTTTCACGCCCGCATCGACCAGACGTTTGGCTTCCGCCAGCACTTCGCCAATCGGACGGCTGACCAGATCGCCACGCATGGATGGAATGATGCAGAACGCGCAGCGGTGGTTACAGCCTTCGGAAATTTTCAGATAGGCGTAGTGGCGCGGCGTCAGCTTAACGCCCTGTTCCAGCACCGGGCTCAGAACGGGTTGTGCTGCGGTTTCGGCGCATAGTGGTGAACGTGTTCCAGCACCTGCTCGTAGCTGTGTGGGCCGGTGATTTCCAGAACCTTTGGGTGCACTTCGCGAATTTGATCTTCTTTAGCACCAGGCAACCGGTCACAATCACCTTGCCGTTTTCTTTCAGCGCTTCACCGATGGCTTCCAGTGACTCCTGGACTGCGCTGTCGATAAAACCACAGGTATTGACGATAACCATATCGGCATCATCGTAACTTGGCACTACATCATAACCTTCAGTGCGCAGTTCGGTCAGGATACGTTCGGAATCCACCAGGTTTTTTCGGCAGCCAAGGGAAACAAAGCCGATTTTCGGCTGGGGAGTTACTTTGCTCATAGCTTAAAAAATATTCAGTTACAGGAAAGGTCAGGGCAGGGATTCTACAGAGTTCTGGATAAAATTTGTATCGCAATCTCATTCGCTGGCGGAGGCGAAGGAAATGTAAATTTTGTTAATTCGGCGTGAAGAATTGATCCTGGACAGCATTTTGCTCAAAAAATAGCCATACTATTTAATTGCAACAAGGCTGGGAAGAGGAGGATCGAAGTATGTTCGTTGACAGACAGCGAATCGATCTGCTGAACCGGTTGATCGACGCACGCGTTGACCTCGCCGCATACGTGCAACTGAGGAAGGCAAAAGGATACATGTCCGTCAGCGAAAGCAATCATCTACGAGATAACTTTTTTAAACTGAATCGCGAACTGCACGATAAATCGCTGCGGTTGAATCTTCATCTGGATCAGGAAGAGTGGAGTGCTCTTCATCATGCTGAAGAAGCATTAGCGACAGCCGCAGTATGTTTGATGAGTGGGCACCATGATTGCCCGACTGTTATTACCGTCAACGCCGATAAGCTTGAAAATTGTCTGATGAGCTTAACGCTGAGTATCCAGAGCCTGCAGAAGCACGCCATGCTTGAGAAGGCCTGAAAACTAAGGGGGAGAAAGCGTCTCCCCCTTCATGTTTAAGTTTTTGTAAAAATGAATTTGTTATCTCCTCCACTGACTACGCTTTAAGCCAGAGTCAATCCGGAGGCGTTATGCATCGACAATCCTTTTTCCTTGTGCCCCTTATTTGTCTTTCTTCCGCTCTCTGGGCGGCTCCTGCAACGGTAAATGTCGAAGTACTGCAAGACAAACTCGACCATCCCTGGGCACTGGCCTTTTTACCCGATAATCACGGTATGTTAATCACTCTGCGCGGCGGCGAGTTGCGTCACTGGCAAGCAGGAAAAGGATTATCTGCGCCGCTTTCCGGAGTTCCGGACGTTTGGGCGCACGGGCAGGGCGGCCTGCTGGACGTGGTTTTAGCGCCTGATTTTGCTCAGTCTCGCCGCATCTGGTTAAGTTATTCCGAAGTTGGCGATGATGGCAAAGCCGGAACTGCTGTGGGTTATGGCCGCTTAAGTGATGATCTCTCAAAAGTGACCGACTTCCGCACCGTCTTTCGCCAGATGCCAAAACTGTCTACCGGCAACCATTTTGGCGGGCGGCTGGTATTCGACGGTAAAGGTTATCTTTTTATTGCTCTGGGCGAAAACAATCAGCGCCCGACGGCGCAGGATCTGGATAAATTACAGGGCAAACTGGTGCGTCTGACCGACCAGGGCGAAATCCCGGATGATAATCCTTTTATAAAGGAATCCGGTGCGCGCGCCGAGATCTGGTCTTATGGCATTCGTAATCCGCAAGGAATGGCGATGAATCCGTGGAGTAATGCACTGTGGCTGAATGAACATGGCCCGCGCGGTGGTGATGAAATTAATATCCCGCAAAAAGGCAAAAACTACGGCTGGCCGCTGGCAACCTGGGGAATCAACTATTCAGGCTTTAAGATACCGGAAGCGAAAGGGGAGATCGTCGCCGGGACCGAGCAACCTGTTTTTTACTGGAAAGATTCGCCCGCTGTGAGCGGCATGGCCTTCTATAACAGCGATAAATTCCCCCAGTGGCAGCAAAAATTATTTATTGGCGCGCTGAAAGATAAAGATGTCATTGTGATGAGCGTCAACGGCGACAAAGTGACAGAAGATGGCCGTATTTTAACGGACAGAGGGCAGCGAATTCGTGATGTTCGCACTGGACCCGACGGTTATTTATACGTTCTCACCGACGAGTCCAGTGGGGAATTACTTAAAGTTAGCCCACGCAATTAGCTAACGGGAATCATCACCACTTTGCGCACTGCGGGGCGTTCAGTGAGTTGCTGATACCAGCGTTGCAGATTTGGACGCGGTGTCCAGGTCAGGCCAACGTTAAACAAATTGTAGATGAACGGTGCGATAGCGATATCGCCCACACCAAACTCGTCGCCAGAGAACCATTTTACTTTTGCCAGTTCCGCATCGAGCAGGGCAAACAGGGCGTCGCACTCTTTGCAACTGGCATCAATGGCGGCCTGATCGCGCTCTTCCGGTGGTGTTCTGACTAATCCCATCAGGATCCCGCGATGAGCATTACTGAGCGTCTGGTTTGCCCAGTCCATCCATTTTTCCGCTTCCGCACGACGTGCCGGTGAGTCGATCCACAGGCGTTTTTGCCCGTACTGTGCCGCCAGATAGCGGACAATGGCGTTTGATTCCCAAAGAATGAGATCACTTTCGTCGTCACGCAACAACGGCACCAGCCCGTTAGGGTTCATCGCCAGAAAATCAGCATCGTGATTTATCCCAAACTCACGGCCCGCGAGAATTTGCTCATAAGGTAGTTCCAGTTCTTCGAGCGTCAGCAATACTTTTTTTACGTTAGTTGAATTATTCCGACCCCACAGCGTAATCATACTCACCCCTTTTCCGACAGGCAGCCACAGGCTGAACAGGACTCCGATGGTGAAGTAAAGTTAACTTTTAAGCAACAGCTGGCAAAAAAATGACACCAGAAGCAGCGAAGCGGCAGGATATTGCATAAACTTTAAAAACTTTACCAACTTACGGTTTCTTTAAGTTTGTGTGTGCGTTATTAATCACCAAACTTATCATACGGCGATATAACGTATTTTTTTTGAATGGATACTCGGGTGGCATTTATGACGCAATACTCCTCTCTCCTTCGTGGTCTTGCAGCGGGTTCTGCATTTTTATTCCTTTTTGCCCCAACGGCATTCGCGGCGGAACAAACCGTTGAAGCGCCGAGCGTGGATGCGCGTGCATGGATTTTAATGGATTACGCCAGCGGTAAAGTGCTGGCAGAAGGCAATGCGGATGAGAAACTGGATCCCGCGAGCCTGACTAAAATCATGACCAGCTATGTGGTTGGGCAGGCGCTTAAGGCCGATAAGATTAAACTCACCGATATGGTGACGGTCGGTAAAGATGCCTGGGCGACGGGAAATCCGGCACTGCGTGGTTCATCGGTAATGTTCCTCAAACCGGGCGATCAGGTTTCGGTGGCAGACTTGAACAAAGGTGTGATTATCCAGTCCGGTAATGACGCCTGTATTGCGCTGGCTGATTACGTTGCCGGGAGCCAGGAGTCATTTATTGGTCTGATGAATGGTTATGCCAAAAAACTGGGTCTGACCAACACTACCTTCCAGACGGTGCACGGCCTGGATGCGCCGGGGCAGTTCAGCACCGCGCGCGATATGGCATTGCTGGGTAAAGCATTGATCCACGATGTGCCGGAAGAGTACGCCATTCATAAAGAGAAAGAGTTCACCTTCAACAAAATTCGTCAGCCTAACCGTAACCGTCTGCTGTGGAGCAGCAATCTGAATGTTGATGGCATGAAGACAGGAACCACGGCAGGCGCGGGATATAATCTGGTTGCTTCGGCTACCCAGGGCGATATGCGTTTAATCTCCGTAGTGTTGGGGGCGAAAACCGACCGTATCCGTTTTAATGAGTCTGAGAAATTATTGACCTGGGGTTTCCGCTTCTTTGAAACCGTGACGCCAATTAAACCTGATGCCACCTTTGTGACTCAGCGCGTCTGGTTTGGTGATAAGAGCGAAGTGAATCTCGGGGCAGGTGAAGCGGGCTCAGTGACCATACCGCGTGGGCAGCTGAAAAACCTGAAAGCGAGTTATACGTTAACGGAACCGCAGCTTACCGCACCGCTGAAAAAAGGTCAGGTTGTCGGGACCATTGATTTCCAGCTTAACGGTAAATCCATTGAGCAGCGTCCGCTGATCGTGATGGAAAATGTGGAAGAGGGCGGATTCTTTGGTCGGGTGTGGGATTTCGTGATGATGAAATTCCATCAGTGGTTCGGCAGCTGGTTCTCTTAATCTTCTGATAACCGGATGGCGCGAAACGTCATCCGGTTATACGTCATTAATACATCAACTTAATGCGCTGCGTCTGCGCGTACTTCACATACTCATCTTCCGGGCAACAATCGCTCACCACAATATCAAAGCGTTTCAGGTCACCCATGCGCGCCGGACGCACCTTGCCAAATTTACTGTGGTCGACAACCAGCACATGCTTTTGCGCCATCGACATGGCCCAGTGTTTTACCGGCAACTCTTCAAGATTAAAACAGGTAGCGCCTTTACTGACATGCACGCCCGCCGCAGAATAAAAAGCGATATCCGGGCAAAAATTATTCAGCGTTTGCTGAAAATCGATGGGTTTGAAAATGGCGTTGCTGGCGTGAAATTCACCACCGCAAAGAAACGCGCGGCAATGGGGTTTCTCTTTCAGCGCCAGAAAGGTATTTAGCGAATAACAAACGGCGGTAAAAGGGATTTCATTATCAATCGCTTCAATAATCCACGGCGTGGTGGTGCCACAGTCAAAAAAGAGGGTCTGATCGGGTTCTACCAGCGTCGCAGCCAGTTTTGCCGCCCGGCGTTTTTCTTCCACCAGGCGGGATTTTTGATCGCTTAACAGGTAATGGCTGGCACTGCGCGGTTCCAGAACAATATAGCCGCCGAGCAAAACGACGGGCGCACTGTGGTTGTTCAGATCGCGACGAATCGTCATCTCCGAAACCCCAAGCAGGGCGGCGGCGTCTTTAAGATGTAACTTATCGCTGCGTTTTAATTCTTGCAGCAGCTGCCCGATACGCTCTTCGCGACGTGTTTCCATAATCCCTCTGAATAGTTATTGAAGCGAGCCGCTCAATACTACACTTTTTAGCAGAGATCAGTCACGCACCCAGCCTTTGCGGATCGGTAATGCAAAACAGACGCGATACCACGATTGCAGACGTTGATAGAGTTTATGCCCCATCGCTTGCCAGATAATCTGGGCACTAAGGCAGCCAATCATACCTGCCAGCAATCCACCGAGCATATCCAGCGGCCAGTGGACGCCAAGATAAACGCGCGACCAGGCAATGACGACGGCCAGCACCATTAAAAGTGAGCCGGACCACAGGCGATGCCAGCATAAAAATGCCAGTGCAAAGGTGAAAATCACCGTACCGTGATCGCTTGGGAATGAGTCATCCGCCGCATGATGCAGGAAGTTATAGCCGATATTTTCGACAAAGGGTCGGTCGTGCGGAAAAAGATGTCCCATCGTCCAGGACACAAACAGGCTGACCGCCAGCGCGATAGCGATTTTTATCACCAGTTGCCGTTGTGCTGTAAGCCCCCACAACCAAAGTACCACGGCCAGCAACGGCACCACGGTAATCAAATCTTTAGCAATAAAAATCGCCAACGAGATCATCCACGGAGCCGAGTCTGGCGTCGCGTTAATAAGAGAGAATAGAGAGAGATTCAAATTTTCCAGCATAACTTCCCGACGCAAAGTGATTAAAAGGGAGCCAATACAGGCAAGTCGTTGAGAATAAAGTGCAGGTTAAACTGGGTAAAGCGGCATCGTCTTATTTCCCTCAAGCGGCCTGTTTACGGTGGGTGATTGTAACGGGCATAGGTTAAATAAAACTTAAAGAAAGCGTAGCTATACTCGTAATAATGTAAGAATGTGCTTAACCGTGGTTTCAGCTACAAAATTCGCTTTCTCGTTAGCTGCGCTTTTATTAAACTCTGCGCGATTATTATTGGCGAAGAAATTGCATGCAAAATAAATTAGCTTCCGGTGCCAGGCTTGGACGTCAGGCGTTACTTTTCCCTCTCTGTCTGGTGCTTTACGAATTTTCAACCTATATCGGCAACGATATGATTCAACCCGGTATGTTGGCCGTGGTGGAACAATATCAGGCGGGCATTGATTGGGTTCCTACTTCGATGACCGCGTATCTGGCGGGCGGGATGTTTTTACAATGGCTGCTGGGGCCGCTGTCGGATCGTATTGGTCGCCGTCCGGTGATGCTGGCGGGAGTGGTGTGGTTTATCGTCACCTGTCTGGCAATATTGCTGGCGCAAAACATTGAACAATTCACCCTGTTGCGCTTCTTGCAGGGCATAAGCCTCTGTTTCATTGGCGCTGTGGGATACGCCGCAATTCAGGAATCCTTCGAAGAGGCGGTTTGTATCAAGATCACCGCGCTGATGGCGAACGTGGCGCTGATTGCTCCGCTACTTGGTCCGCTGGTGGGCGCGGCGTGGATCCATGTGCTGCCCTGGGAGGGGATGTTTGTTTTGTTTGCCGCATTGGCAGCGATCTCCTTTTTCGGTCTGCAACGAGCCATGCCTGAAACCGCCACGCGTATAGGCGAGAAACTGTCACTGAAAGAACTCGGTCGTGACTATAAGCTGGTGCTGAAGAACGGCCGCTTTGTGGCGGGGGCGCTGGCGCTGGGATTCGTTAGTCTGCCGTTGCTGGCGTGGATCGCCCAGTCGCCGATTATCATCATTACCGGCGAGCAGTTGAGCAGCTATGAATATGGCTTGCTGCAAGTGCCTATTTTCGGGGCGTTAATTGCGGGTAACTTGCTGTTAGCGCGTCTGACCTCGCGCCGCACCGTACGTTCGCTGATTATTATGGGCGGCTGGCCGATTATGATTGGTCTATTGGTCGCTGCTGCGGCAACGGTTATCTCATCGCACGCGTATTTATGGATGACTGCCGGGTTAAGTATTTATGCTTTCGGTATTGGTCTGGCGAATGCGGGACTGGTGCGATTAACCCTGTTTGCCAGCGATATGAGTAAAGGTACGGTTTCTGCCGCGATGGGAATGCTGCAAATGCTGATCTTTACCGTTGGTATTGAAATCAGCAAACATGCCTGGCTGAACGGGGGCAACGGACTGTTTAATCTCTTCAACCTTGTCAACGGAATTTTGTGGCTGTCGCTGATGGTTATCTTTTTAAAAGATAAACAGATGGGAAATTCTCACGAAGGGTAAAAAAATGCCTGACTGCTTTGTGCGATCAGGCATTCTCGAATTAATGGTGATGGTCGTCAATCTGGTGTTCGATAACCATCCCTTCACCTACGCTGGCAAGATGGCGAACATAAGGATGCGGGCGGTAAGCCGGAGCTGGCGCAGGAGCCACATAGACGGTTTGCGGCACAGTCGCGACGCTGACCGCTTGTGGAACGCTGACTGAATCAGGAACCACAACCACTTTGTATCCACTCGGCACATCGACGGTGACACTTTGCGCCATCGCCACACCAGTAAAGCCCATTAAAAGCGCGCCCAACAGTAGACAATTTTTCATAATCATTTCGCCTGAAATAATGCAGCGGGTTAATTTCCGCGAATTATGCAGCCTTCATTCAGGCATTGTGTTGCCGGGCGTGCTGCCGGTTTTATTGGTCAAATGGCGCTTCGTGTTTAAGAACTTTATCGATCACATCCAGTACGCCTTCACGGTTATTGGAGCCTGCGCGGTATTTTGCCGCTGCGACGACCGCGCTACCGGCATTTTCCATTGCAAAACTAAAGCCTGCCTGACGCAGCATCTCAATATCGTTACCGCCATCGCCAAAGACCACCACTTCGCTGTCGTCTATTCCCCATAATTTCTGCAGTTGGCGAAGGCCATTGGCTTTATGTACGCCGGGGATAATCAGATCGATGCTGCCGTTGCCGGTGTGGACCGACACCATAATATCGCCGATGGCCTCATGTAATGCTTTTTGTACTTGTGGAATCAGTTCATCGGAAAGATTCAGGCCAAACTTAAAGAAGATATCCTCTAAGTTGTCAAAGTTATCGACGTATTCCAGACGGTGATAATACATTTCCGCCACCGTTTTCATGGCATCGTCATATTTTTTGAGTGTATAGGCACTATTTTTTCCGCAGGCAATAATTTCCACTTCCGGGCGCGTCAGCAAATGTTCCACGACAGTAGCAAACGCATCCTTCGATAGCTCGCCATTAAAAACATCTTTGCCTTCGCTCACTACCCAGCCGCCGTTTTCAGCCACAAAGGCAATTTCATTAGCAATTTCAGGGAAGAAAGAGATCAACTGATAATATTGATTCCCGCTGGCGACTACAAAGCGAATTCCTTGTGCTTTCATTTGCTGATACTGAGCCATAAACCGCTCACGGTTATAGGTTTTTTGATCGCTTAAGAAAGTACCATCCATGTCTACCGCAATTAATTTAATGCTCATCAACTATTCTCCATCGCCGTCTGCGTTTTGGTATCGGGTTTGGCGACGGCTTTCGCGACAATAGCCGCGAGAATAACCAGCGCCAGTACAACCAGCATTGCACTACGTAATCCATAATGTTCGCCGAGATAGCCCAGCAGCGGCGGCCCGACGAGGAAAGCCAGATAACCGGTCGTTGCTACCACACTGACGCGGGTTGGTGCATCGGGGCCGGTATCGCTGGCGGCAGAAATGGTCAGCGGGAAGCCCAGCGAGGCACCCAGTCCCCAGAGTACAACAGACACCCCAGCGACCCAGGCGCTATCGACAAAAATAATCAGCCCAATACCCAACGCCCCCATTAGTGCACTGGCCCGAACCACGGCAACGCGACTGTAACGGTCGATGAACCAACCGCCGGTGAAGCGTCCAACGGTCATCCCCAGGGTAAAACCGGCATAAATCAGCGAGCCGGAAGTAGGGCTAAAACCGTGACCGTCAACCATTAATAAGGGTAACCAGTCGTTGGCAGAACCTTCGGCAAAGGCCATCGCCAGCACCACAACACCTATCAGCAGCAACTGGATATCGCGATAAAAAGGTACGCCTTTTTCGCCATGCTGGGTGCCATCGGCAGCATTTTTGCCCGTACCGTCAGGGATTGCCTGAATGGCGATATAAATAGGTGCGATACCTACCAGCGCCGCCAATAAAATGTGCACCGTTGCCGGAACGCCAAAGGCCGTCAGTGCCATCCCGACACCTGCGCCTGCCAGCGTGCCCAGGCTATAAAAACCGTGCATCATCGGCAAAACCGTCTTATTCATTTCTCGCTCAACGGCAGCACCTTCAACGTTTATCGCCACTTCCGCAGAACCAAAACTTGCCCCAAAGACGCCGAGACCAACGGCAAAGAGCAGGGGCGATGTCAGCCAGAGTGCCAGACTTAATATCATCATCCCGATCAATGCGCAGGACATCGTGACCAGGATGACATTACGTGTCCCAAAGCGTTTCACTAACCACGCCGAGCAGAGAATACCGCTCATCGAACCGATCGACAGACCAAAGAGAACACCGCCCATTTCAGCGATCGAGACAGAGAGAATATCGCGGATAGCAGGCGTACGGGTTGCCCAGGACGCCATTAACAGGCCTGGCAAAAAGAAGAACATAAACAGCGCCCAGGTTCGGCGTTTCAATGCATTACGTGAAGAATTTACGGTCATAGATCACGTCAAAATAAGAAGAGGGAAGACAACATTAGCAAGGTTGTGTACATTTGTACACAATTGCAGAGAGAGGAAATGACATGCGTCGCGCTAACGATCCGCAACGGCGAGAAAAAATTATCCAGGCCACGCTGGAGGCGGTGAAACTTTACGGAATACATGCTGTTACGCACCGCAAAATTGCTACCCTTGCCGGGGTACCGTTGGGATCGATGACCTACTATTTTTCAGGAATTGATGAGTTGTTACTGGAGGCGTTCAGCAGTTTTACTGAGATCATGTCCCGGCAATATCAGGCATTTTTTAGCGATGTTAGTGATGCTCCGGGCGCATGCCAGGCTATCACCGATATGATCTACAGCTCACAGGTTGCAACGCCGGATAACATGGAGCTGATGTACCAGCTCTACGCGCTGGCTAGCCGAAAACCGCTATTAAAAACGGTAATGCAAAACTGGATGCAGCGCAGTCAGCAAACGCTCGAACAATGGTTTGAACCCGGAACCGCCCGCGCGCTTGATGCGTTTATTGAGGGGATGACGCTGCATTTTGTCACCGACCGTAAGCCGCTATCGCGCGAGGAGATTTTGAGGATGGTTGAGAGGGTTGCAGGGTAGTAGATAAGTTTTAGATAACAAAAAACCCATCAACCTTGAACCAAAGATGGCGGGGTTGATGGGCTCCACAAAATGGGGACATCAAGAAAAGCAGTGGCACTAATTTAGACTTGCGCCTGGTCAAAAAGTTCTGCGTTGCGCAAAAATAATTTTCTTTTCTTTGTTTCCCTTCGGCTCGGGCCAGCCGCCGAGCCCAGGCCAGATGATGATAATCAGCGTACCTGCGAGCGTTAACAATACGTTAGCGATGGCGTAAGTACCCGCGTAGCCGAGCGCAGGAACATCGCTGCGTGCGGTGTCGCTGATAATTTCCATGGCCGGTGCGCAGGTACGGGCGCCCATAATGGCCCCGAACAACAGCGCGCGGTTCATGCGCAGGATGTAGGCACCAAACAGGAAACAGATGACAACCGGGATCAGGCTGACGAATAGGCCGGCGACCAGCATCTGTCCACCGACTACACCAAGGCCATTGCCAATTCCGCTACCGGCGCTTAAGCCGACGCCAGCCATAAACACCATCAGGCCAAACTCTTTCACCATATTCAGCGCACCTGGTGGGATGTAGCCGAAGGTTGGATGGTTGGCACGCAGGAAGCCCAGCATGATACCGGCGAACAGCAGGCCCGCTGCGTTGCCGACGCCGAAATTAAAGTTGCTGAACTGGAAGGTGATCAGGCCGATCATCAGGCCAACGATAAAGAAGGAACAGAAGGCCAGCAGGTCAGTGACCTGGCTGTGAATGGAGACGAAGCCGATACGGTCGGCGACGGTTTTCACACGGCGCGCATCGCCGCTTACCTGCAGTACATCGCCTTTGTTGAGCACGATATTGTCGTCAATCGGCATCTCAATCTGGCTGCGGATCACTCGGTTCAAGAAGCAGCCGTGGTCGGTCAGCTTGAGCTGCGCCAGGCGACGACCAACGACATTGTGGTTTTTGACCACAATCTCTTCGGTGACTATGCGCATATCCAGCAGATCGCGGTCGAAGACTTCTTTACCGTTACGGAAGCTCGGGTCGAGACGCGCATGAGCGTCCGGGTAGCCAACCAGCGAAATCTCATCGCCCATTTGCAGCACCGCATCGCCGTCTGGGTTAGCGAGAATGCCGTTACGACGGATACGTTCGATATAGCAGCCGGTCTGGCGATAGATGCCCAGCTCGCGCAGGTTTTTACCGTCGGCCCAGGCGACCAGTTCCGGGCCCACGCGGTAGGCGCGGATAACCTGCAGATAGACTTTACGATTGGTATCGGTATCCAGACCGCGCTCGCGAGCGATTTGCTGGGCGCCGGTCTGCAGATCCTGATGCTGGAATTTTGGCATAGTGAGGTGGGCAACAATCAGGCTAACCAGACCAATCAGGTAGGTTAACGCGTAGCCGAGGCTCAGATGATCCAGTGCCAGTGAGAGCTGCCTGCTTTCCATGCCGGAATGACGCAGTGTATCGCCAGCACCGACCAGAACCGGTGTCGACGTCATAGAGCCTGCTAACATACCGGCCGTCAGGCCAATATCCCAGCCAAACAGCTTACCTAACCCTAAGGCGATCACCAGCGCACTGCCAACCATCACCAGTGCTAACATTAGGTAATTTTTCCCATCGCGAAAAAAAATGGAAAAAAAGTTCGGTCCGGCTTCGACCCCGACGCAGAAAATAAACAGCATAAAGCCAAGATTAAGCGCATCGGTGTTAATGCTGAAATGTTGTTGGCCTAATAACAGCGATACGACTAAAACGCCAATGGAATTACCCAGTTGGATCGAACCAAGTCGTAACTTTCCGAGACATAGCCCAAGCGCGAGGACCACAAATAATAACAGAATGTAATTCCCATTTAACAATTCGGCGACGTTTATATTCACGGAGGCTAACTTCTTGTTTACTAGTAAGCTGTTGAAAGAAATGGTAATTTACGATAATGTTTTTTACCAGAATTCAGGGCGCAGATTCATTCAGCGCACCTAAACGATAGTAAAGTAACAATATATTTTACTAGTGTAATCACATTAGGTATCAACGGCTATATGAATTGCGTTGGCCTATATTAGCATGGAATGCGAAGCGGCTTTATCTTACTGAACGCCACACTGGCGAAAAATGTGTTCGATAGACGCAGTGTCAGGAGGAACGAGTGAAACATAAACAACGTTGGGCGGGGGCAATCTGCTGTTTTGTCCTCTTCATTGTGGTGTGCCTTTTTCTGGCGACGCACATGAAAGGCGCTTTTCGGGCTGCCGGGCATCCTGAAATCGGCTTGCTATTTTTCATTCTTCCTGGAGCAGTCGCCAGCTTCTTTTCACAGCGTAGAGAAGTCCTGAAACCTCTGTTTGGCGCAATGCTGGCGGCACCCTGTTCGATGCTCATTATGCGGCTGTTTTTTTCACCGACGCGCTCATTCTGGCAAGAGCTGGCATGGTTACTAAGCGCGGTGTTCTGGTGTGCGCTGGGGGCACTGTGTTTCTTATTTATCAGTAGTTTGTTTAAACCACAGCACAGAAAAAATCAGTAAAGCCCTCAACGCGAGGGCTTGTCAGACGATCAGGCGTCCAGATTTTCTTTCACCCATGCAGCAAAATCGGTATAGCCGCCGATATGTTGCTGATCGACAAAAATCTGCGGCACGGTTTCTACGGGTTTACCTGCCTTTTGTTGTAGATCTTCTTTAGTGATCCCTTCCGCACGAATATCTACATACTGATACTGAAAATCATCGCGTTCATTGCTCAATTTCTCAGCCAGATCTTTTGCACGCACACAGTAAGGGCAACCCGAACGACCAAAAATAACGGTTTGCATTATTTCTCTCCTCATAGATTTATGCCTGTAATGATCACGCTAAAATGTATTCGCTGAAAGTAGGTTTAACCTGTTGCATTAATTGCTAAAAGCTATAACTGTTAAACACAATACAGTGAAAAGTTTTAGACTGAAGGCTCACTTTGCAGAGGGAAGCGTATGCGCGCGATCGGTAAATTGCCTAAAGGCGTGTTGATACTGGAATTTATCGGAATGATGCTACTGGCGGTGGCGCTGCTGTCGGTAAGCGACTCCCTGTCGCTGCCTGAGCCATTTTCTCGGCCAGAAGTGCAGATTCTGATGATTTTTCTCGGTGTTTTGCTCATGCTTCCCGCTGCGGTGGTGGTTATTCTTCAGGTGGCAAAACGTCTTGCCCCACAGCTGATGAACCGTCCACCGCAATATTCACGTTCAGAAAGAGAAAAAGATAATGACGCCAACCATTGAACTTATTTGTGGCCATCGCTCCATTCGCCATTTCACTGATGAACCCATTTCCGAAGCGCAGCGTGAGGCGATTATTAACAGCGCCCGTGCGACGTCCAGTTCCAGTTTTTTGCAGTGCAGTAGCATTATTCGCATTACCGACAAAGCGTTACGTGAAGAACTGGTGACGCTGACCGGCGGGCAAAAACACGTAGCGCAAGCGGCGGAGTTCTGGGTGTTCTGTGCCGACTTTAACCGCCATTTACAGATCTGTCCGGATGCTCAGCTCGGCCTGGCGGAACAACTGTTGCTCGGTGTCGTTGATACGGCAATGATGGCGCAGAATGCATTAATCGCAGCGGAATCGCTGGGATTGGGCGGGGTATATATCGGCGGCCTGCGCAATAATATTGAAGCGGTGACGAAACTGCTTAAATTACCGCAGCATGTTCTGCCGCTGTTTGGGCTGTGCCTTGGCTGGCCTGCGGATAATCCGGATCTTAAGCCGCGTTTACCGGCCTCCATTTTGGTGCATGAAAACAGCTATCAACCGCTGGATAAAGGCGCACTGGCGCAGTATGACGAGCAACTGGCGGAATATTACCTCACCCGTGGCAGCAATAATCGCCGGGATACCTGGAGCGATCATATCCGCCGAACAATCATTAAAGAAAGCCGCCCATTTATTCTGGATTATTTGCACAAACAGGGTTGGGCGACGCGCTAAAACCGCCACGTCGATGTATGATACGCGGGCTTTTGACCAGGTCTGACAGAGAGGTGCAGGGTGAAAATTGCCATATTGTCCCGGGATGGAACGCTCTATTCGTGTAAGCGGCTGCGTGAAGCCGCTATACAGCGCGGTCACCTGGTTGAAATTCTTGATCCGCTTTCTTGCTACATGAACATAAATCCTGCGGCGTCTTCTATTCACTACAAAGGCCGCAAGTTACCCCATTTTGACGCAGTGATCCCGCGTATTGGCACCGCCATTACCTTTTATGGGACGGCGGCACTGCGCCAGTTCGAGATGCTGGGGAGCTATCCGCTCAATGAGTCGGTCGCCATTGCCCGGGCGCGTGACAAATTGCGTTCCATGCAACTGCTGGCGCGTCAGGGCATCGACCTGCCTGTCACGGGCATTGCGCATTCGCCGGATGATACCAGCGATTTAATCGACATGGTCGGTGGTGCGCCGCTGGTGGTCAAGTTGGTTGAAGGCACGCAGGGAATTGGCGTCGTGCTGGCGGAGACGCGTCAGGCGGCGGAAAGCGTGATTGACGCTTTCCGCGGTCTGAACGCGCATATTCTGGTGCAGGAATATATCAAAGAGGCGCAAGGGTGCGATATCCGCTGTCTGGTTGTTGGCGATGAAGTGGTCGCTGCGATTGAACGGCGGGCGAAAGAGGGCGATTTTCGTTCCAATTTGCATCGTGGCGGCGCGGCAAGCGTCGCCAGTATCACACCACAGGAGCGTGAAATCGCGATAAAAGCCGCGCGAACGATGGCGCTGGACGTTGCTGGTGTGGATATTCTGCGTGCTAATCGCGGGCCGTTGGTGATGGAGGTGAATGCGTCGCCGGGGCTGGAAGGAATAGAAAAAACCACCGGTATCGACATCGCGGGTAAAATGATCCGCTGGATCGAACGCCACGCTACGACAGAATATTGCCTGAAAACGGGTGGTTAGTCGCAATCACATTACTGATCATGGTTTTGCCTGCGCTTTTTGCGTAAGCTGTGCCGGTCTTTTTATCGAAAGAGGTTGTACAAAATTATGACATCGCTGGTCGTTCCTGGTCTGGATACGTTACGTCAGTGGCTCGACGAAATGGGCATGAGCTTTTTTGAGTGCGACACCTGTCAGGCGCTGCACCTACCGCATATGCAAAATTTTGACGGCGTCTTTGATGCCAAAATTGATCTCATGGATAACGTCGTGCTGTTCTCCGCGTTGGCCGAGTCAAACCTCCGCCGCACTGCTGGCTTTATGGGGGCCGAGTCTCGGCGATTAACGCCAGTTCGCTGACGGTGAAAGCGTTCCTCGATATGCAGGATGATAATCTGCCAAAGCTGGTGGTTTGCCAGTCTTTATCCGCAGCTGTCGGGGTCACGTTCGAACAGTTCGCGTCGTTTGTGCAGCAGAGTGAGGAGCAGGTATCGATGGTGATCCTCGAGGCCTCCGCGCACGACCTGCTCTATAAGGCGGAAGAGGGCGAACAGCCGCCGGAAGATATTCAATACCATTTTCTTCACTAATCCCGCCCGCGAAATAGCGCAGTCACTGCCATAGTGGCTGCGTATCACATTGTTTTTTATTCTATCTTTAACCTATTTTTAAAGATTCTTTCACTACCTGATTGCCGCTTTTGGCTTTATCAGATAGAGTGATCCTGCATAAAAAATTGATAAAAGGCGTTTTTTCGGCTGCCCTATAGCCTTTTTCTCCAACTCGGGCTACAGTTATTCTTGCGACATATCGATGCCCCCCTCTCTATTGCTAGCGATAATCATTGTTGGCGAGATTTTTGCATCGGTATCGCGAGCAATGATTGTAGGGGAGCTCGGTCTCTTCTCTCTCATTAAGTCCAAATAATATGCATGGTTTCTGCATACTCTTACATTGCGTATATTTTCAGTCCGTTTGTTAACGGGCGACGAGAAGGATAAGAGATATGGCCGCCTTGAATAAAAAATGGTTAACAGGTCTGGTGACGGGTGCACTGATGGCCGCCTTCGGCAAGCGTGCTCGCTGCAGAACAAAAAACGCTGCATGTCTATAACTGGTCTGACTATATCGCGCCGGACACCGTAGCGAACTTTGAAAAAGAGACCGGGATTAAAGTCGTGTACGACGTATTCGACTCCAATGAAGTGCTGGAAGGCAAACTGATGGCCGGCAGCACCGGCTTTGATCTGGTGGTGCCTTCCGCCAGTTTCCTCGAGCGCCAGCTGACCGCGGGCGTGTTCCAGCCGCTGGATAAGAGCAAGCTGCCGAACTGGAAAAACCTCGATCCGGATGTGCTGAAACTTTGGTGGCTCGCCACGACCCGGACAACAAATACGCGCTGCCTTATCTGTGGGCGACCACCGGTATTGGCTATAACGTCGATAAAGTGAAAGCCGTGCTGGGCAAAGACGTGCCGCTGAACAGCTGGGATCTGGTGATGAAACCAGAAAATCTTGAGAAGCTGAAAAGCTGCGGCGTCTCATTCCTCGATGCACCGGAAGAGATTTTCGCCACCGTACTTAACTACTTCAGCAAAGATCCGAACAGTACCAAAGCCGATGATTACACCGGCCCGGCGACCGATCTGTTACTGAAGCTGCGACCAAATATTCGCTACTTCCACTCTTCGCAATACATTAACGATCTCGCCAACGGCGATATCTGCGTGGCTATCGGCTGGGCGGGCGACGTCTGGCAGGCGGCTAACCGCGCGAAAGAGGCGAAGAACGGCGTGAACGTTTCTTACTTCATTCCAAAAGAGGGCGCGCTGGCGTTCTTCGATGTCTTCGCGATGCCGGCTGATGCCAAAAACAAAGATGAAGCCTATCAGTTCCTCAACTACCTGATGCGCCCGGATGTGATTGCCCATATCAGCGATCACGTGTTCTACGCTAACGGGAATAAGGCCTCAACGCCGCTGGTGAGTGCCGAAGTTCAGATCCAGGACGACCCGGCGATTTATCCACCGGCAGATGTGTTCTGCGAAACTGTTTACGCTGAAAGTCCAGGATCCAAAAATTGACCGCGTCAGAACGCGCGCATCAAGGACCAAAGTGAAGAGCGGGAAATAAATCAATCACCTGAAAAGTGATGATTATGCACCGGGGCAGTGCAACTGCCCGATCTGGACACCGGCCGCCCGGCCGGTTGGCCAGGGGTTGATGGTGACAACCGGGTCCATATCGATATTTGTTTTTTGCCGGAGAGCACCAGATTGAACGACGCAACTCCCCGCCCACCGCGAAAACTCGCAAAGCGCTAACCCCGCTGCTGGAAATCCGTAACCTGACCAAATCCTTCGACGGTCAGCATGCGGTCGATGACGTTAACCTCACGATTTATAAAGGCGAAATCTTTGCCCTGCTGGGCGCATCTGGCTGCGGTAAGTCGACCCTGCTGCGCATGCTGGCGGGATTCGAGCAGCCGACTGCCGGGCAAATTGTTCTCGACGGCGTCGACCTGGCGCAGGTTCCACCTTATCTACGTCCGATTAATATGATGTTCCATCATCACGCTTTTTCCGCATATGACCGTCGAGCAGAATATTGCCTTTGGCCTCAAGCAGGATAAACTGCCGAAAGCGGAAATTACCGCCCGCGTGAGCGAAATGCTGGCGCTGGTGCACATGCAGGAGTTCGCCAAACGTAAGCCGCATCAGCTCTCCGGCGGACAGCGTCAACGCGTCGCGCTGGCGCGCAGCCTGGCGAAACGGGCCGAGCTTCTGTACTGGATCTGGACCGGATGGGGGCGCTGGATAAAAAGCTGCGTGACCGGATGCAACTGGAAGTGGTGGATATTCTGGAGCGAGTGGGCGTGACCTGCGTGATGGTGACCCATGACCAGGAAGAGGCCATGACCATGGCCGGGCGCATCGCCATTATGAACCGTGGCAAATTTGTGCAGATTGGTGCCAGAAGAGATTTATGAACACCCAACCACCCGTTATAGCGCCGAATTTATCGGCTCGGTGAACGTCTTTGAAGGGCTGCTAAAAGAGCGCCAGGAAGACGGCCTGGTGATTGAATTCCGGGGCTGGTGCATCCGCTGAAGGTGGTATCCCGATGCCTCGGTGGTCGACAACGTGCCGGTGTACGTGGCGTTACGCCCGGAAAAAATCATGCTCTGTGACGAACCGCCTGCCGATGGCTATAACTTTGCCGTCGGCGAAGTGGTGCACATCGCCTATCTGGGCGATCTCTCTATCTACCACGTGCGGCTGCAAAGCGGTCAGATGATCAGCGCTCAGCTACAGAACGAAAATCGCTACCAGAAAGGGTTGCCGACCTGGGGTGATGAAGTGCGTCTGTGCTGGCACGCCGACAGCTGTGTGGTACTGACGGTTTAAGGAGGGGCGATGAGTATTTATGAACCACCGGCCCGCCCGCATAAGCCGGGCGGCCTGGCCCTGTGGCTGGCGCGCATCAATATGAAACATGGCCGCAAGCTGGTCATTGCGATGCCGTATATCTGGCTTATTCTGCTGTTTTTACTGCCGTTCCTGATTGTCTTTAAAATCAGTCTCGCCGAGATGGCGCGCGCCATTCCGCCGTATACCGATTTGATGGAATGGGCGGATGGTCAACAGCCCTGACGCTGAATTTCGGTAACTTCCTACAGTTGACCGACGATCCGCTCTATTTTGAAGCCTATCTTCAGTCGCTTCAGGTGGCGGGTGTATCAACGATTTGCTGTCTGCTGCTTGGGTATCCGCTGGCGTGGGCAGTGGCGCACAGTAAACCATCGACCCGTAATATTCTGCTGCTGCTGGTTATCCTGCCGTCGTGGACCTCGTTTTGATTCGCGTCTACGCGTGGATGGGCATTTTAAAAAATAACGGCGTGCTGAATAACTTCCTGATGTGGCTGGGGGTTATCGACCAGCCGCTGACTATTCTGCACACCAACCTCGCGGTATATATCGGTATCGTGTATGCCTATCTGCCGTTTATGGTGCTGCCTATATCTACCGCGCTGACCCGCATTGATTATTCGCTGGTTGAGGCGTCGCTGGATCTGGGTGCGCGTCCGCTGAAGACCTTCTTCAGTGTGATTGTGCCGCTCACTAAAGGCGGAATTATTGCCGGTTCGATGCTGGTGTTTATCCCGGCGGTCGGGGAGTTTGTTATCCCGGAACTGCTCGGTGGCCCGGATAGCATCATGATTGGCCGCGTACTGTGGCAGGAATTCTTCAATAACCGCGACTGGCCGGTGGCATCGGCAGTGGCGATCGTCATGCTGTTGCTGCTGATCGTGCCGATCATGTGGTTCCATAAATATCAGCAAAAACAGATGGGGGATCACGGATGAACAACTTACCGGTCGTGCGCTCGCCGTGGCGGATCCTGATTCTGGTGATTGGGTTTACCTTCCTGTATGCCCCAATGTTGATGCTGGTCATCTACTCGTTTAACAGTTCGAAGCTAGTGACCGTATGGGCGGGCTGGTCGACGCGTTGGTACGGCGAGCTGTTTCGCGATGACGCGATGATGAGCGCGGTGGGGCTGAGTCTGACCATTGCCGCTCGGCGGCAACGATGGCGGCGATTCTTGGCACCATCGCGGCGATGGTGATGGTGCGTTTTGGCCGCTTCCGTGGCTCGAACGGGTTTGCCTTTATGATTACTGCGCCGCTGGTGATGCCGGATGTGATTACCGGACTTTCGCTGTTGCTGCTGTTTGTCGCGCTGGCGCATGCTATAGGCTGGCCGGCAGATCGCGGTATGCTCACCATTTGGCTGGCCCACGTGACTTTCTGTACCGCCTATGTCGCGGTGGTAATTTCATCGCGCCTACGTGAACTCGATCATTCGATTGAAGAGGCGGCGATGGATCTGGGCGCGACGCCGCTGAAGGTCTTTTTCATCATCACGCTGCCGATGATCATGCCGGCGTAAATTCCGGCTGGCTGCTGGCGTTTACCCTGTCGCTGGACGATCTGGTGATTGCCAGCTTTGTCTCCGGCCCCGGAGCAACCACCTTACCAATGCTGGTCTTCTCCAGCGTGCGTATGGGGGTGAACCCGGAGATCGACGCCCTCGCATCGCTCATTTTAGGCGTAGTAGGAATTGTCGGATTAATTGCCTGGTATCTGATGTCTCGCGCAGAAAAACAGCGGGTACGCGATATCCAACGTGCAAGACGCGGATAATCCACTTAAAATCGATACGGATATGCAGTCGATGCCGCGAACGTTCGCGGCATCGTTTTCATGGAAGGCGATACATTGGAATTGTTTACTCGAACTCGTCGGTCGCACGCCCGCCTGAATGTGCCTGCTTTGGTGCAGGTGGCCGCGCTCGCGATTATTTTAATCCGCTGCCTCGATCTATTGATGATCTTAAACCTGCTGGGGCTTGCCGGAATTGGCGATTTTATTCATCGCAGCGTACAAACCTGGACGCTGACGCTGGTATTTCTGAGCAGTCTGCTGCTGGTTTTGGTTGGATTGGCTGCGCATTTTCGCTGGTGAAAGGGCGCAATTGGGCGCGCTGGGTCTATTTACTTACCCAGGTGATTGCCGCCAGCTATCTATGGGCCGCCTCGCTCGGTTATGGTTATCCGGAGCTGTTCAGTATTGCCGGAGAGACTAAACGAGAGATTTTCCGTTCACTGGTGATGCAGAAAATGCCGGATCTGCTCGTTTTACTCCTGCTTTTCGTCCCCGCTGCCTCGCGGCGATTTTTCCGCTTACAATAACGGTGATACAATCCACGCCCCCGTTTTTGTGAAGGTCTTTGTATGCAGTGCGCACTTTATGATGCCGATCGTTGTCGTTCATGTCAGTGGATTGAGCGGCCGATAACTGAGCAACTGCAGGCCAAAACGGCCGATCTCCAGACGCTGCTGGCGGACTTTGCCGTTGGCGACTGGTGCGCACCCGTCTGCGGCCCTGAACAGGGCTTTCGCAATAAAGCCAAAATGGTGGTTAGCGGTAGCGTAGAAAAACCGCTGCTTGGCATGCTACACCGCGACGGCACGCCGGAAAACCTTACCGACTGCCCGCTCTATCCCGCCAGCTTCGCGCCGGTATTTGCCGTCCTGAAGCCGTTTATCGCCCGCGCCGGGCTGACGCCGTATAACGTGGCGCGCAAGCGCGGCGAGCTGAAATATCTGCTGTTAACCGAAAGCCAGCAGGATGGCGGCATGATGCTGCGCTTCGTGCTGCGCTCGCAGGACAAGCTGGCGCAACTGCGTGCAGCGTTGCCGTGGCTGCAGGCGCAACTGCCGCCGCTAAAAGTCATCACCGCGAATATTCAGCCGGTGCATATGGCGATTATGGAAGGCGAGCAGGAGATCTTCTTCACTGAACAGCAAGCGCTGGCGGAGACTTTCAACGGCGTACCGCTGTGATCCGCCCACAAAGTTTCTTCCAGACTAATCCAACGGTCGCTAGCGAGTTGTATGCCACGGCACGTGATTGGGTGAGGGCGTTGCCGGTCAATCATATGTGGGATCTGTTCTGCGGCGTCGGCGGTTTTGGTTTACACTGTGAGACGCCGGAGATGACCCTTACCGGGATTGAAATTGCGCCGGAGGCCATTGCCTGCGCTAAACAATCGGCGGCTCAGTTGGGGCTGGATCGCTGCTGGGGTTCGGCGCTCAAGCTCCACCGCAGCATTTGCCACCCGCAGGCGAATCAGCCGCAGCTGGTGCTGATTTTTGGCCACTTTCCATCATCGGTGAAGCGGGTATGCTCTTAGCGATGGCGCCGCAGAATACGTTTCTCCAGCCGTAATGCGCAGACCATGGCGAAGGATTTTGCCCATCTTGCAGGCTACCGTGTTGAACGAGTGCAGCTGTTCGATATGTTCCCGCATACGGCGCATTATGAAGTGTTGACGCTGCTGGTGAAGCAATAAAAAAGCCGCATGTGCGGCTTCAGATTGCTGACAAAGTGCGCGTTGTTTATGCCGGATGCGGCGTAAACGCCTTATCCGGCCTACAAAAGCGTGCAAATTCAATACATTGCATGGGCCATGTAGGCCTGATAAGCGTAGCGCATCAGGCAATTTTACCTTTGTCATCAGTCTCAAGCCGCGGTTGCGGCTTTCTGAATCTTACTGCGGGAACCACTGGTCGCTGATTTCTGGTAGGTGCCATCGGCTTTAATGGCTTTCAGCGCGCCGTTGAGTTTTTCCAACAGCGCTTTGTTGTCCGGACGAACCGCGATGCCAAGGCCGGTGCCAAAGTACTGCGCATCGGTCACTTTCGGCGTGGCTGCACCCACTGCGGGTTAGTTTTCAGCCACTCGTTCACCACCGCGGTATCGCCAAACACGCCATCAATACGGCCATTTTTCAGGTCAATAATCGCGTTCTGGTAGCTGTCATAGGCCACGGTTTTCACTTCCGGGTGCTCTTCCTTTATCAGGTATTTCTGGTGGGTAGTACCGTTTTCCGTCCCGATGCGTTCCTTTCAGATCTTCAAAGCTTTTGAACCGCCTTTTTTGGCGATAACCAGCACCGAGGAGTTAGCGTAGTAGGCGTCGGTAAAGGAGACCTGTTTGCTACGTTCCGGGGTGATATCCATACCGGATATGACCGCGTCATACTTCTTTGAATTTCAGCGCTGGGATCAGGCTGTCGATGCGTGGTTGGTGAAGGTACATTCGGCCTGCATCTGTTTGCACAGCGCGTTAGCCAGATCGATATCAAAGCCAACAATCTGGTTGTTTGCATCCATTGATTCAAATGGAGGATAGGTCGCGGAAACGCCAAAGCTGATTTTATCTGCGGCGCTGAGCGCCTGCGGCAACGGTGGCGAGTAAGGCGGCCAATACTAATTTTTTCATGGATGTGTCTCCTGTCTGTCTGACTTGTTGGATGCTGCCCTGCGTGTGGCATGGAGTTACAATGCCATTGTGTGAATTTATATGCAATATCGTTGAGTAAATATTTTATTCGTTGCAAAAAAAAACGGATAAGCCAGTAACTTATCCGTTTTTGTTGTTCTATGCAATAAGCTAATTGCGGCGCTCGAAGGCCAGCGCTTTTACGCTCAATTAAACGCATCAGCAGCGTCAACAGTCCGTTGACCACCAGATAGACCAGCCCGGCGGCGCCAAAGACCATTACGTCGTAGGTACGCCCGTAAAGCAGCTGCCCGTGGCCCATGACTTCCATCAGCGTGATGGTGTAGGCCAGTGAGGTACTTTTGAACACCAGTACCACTTCGTTGGAGTAAGAAGAGAGCGCGCGTTTGAGCGCGTACGGCAGCAGAATCGCCAGCGTGTCTTTCTTGCTCATCCCCAGCGAACTACCAGGACTGCCATTGGCCTTCCGGAATCGCCCGGATAGCGCCGAAGAATAGTTGCGTCGTATATGCCGCGCTATTGAGCGACAACGCAATCAGCGCACACAGCCACGGCTCGGACAGCAGGTGCCACACTACCGGGTAGTTTTGCAGTGACGGGAACTGGCCCGGGCCATCATGGATGGGGAAGATGTACCACCAGCAGCGGAGTAGGTGAAACAGGGTGATGTAGGCGCGAACCAGCCACACCAGCACCGGTGTTTTCAGCGTCAGAATGATGGTGAAAATCAGGCGACAGTACCAGCGCCACCACGATGGAGGCCACGGTGAGCGTACAGGCTGGTGTGCAGCCTTTTCATCAGCTCCGGTAAATACTCGAGCATCAGCCTGGTCTCCGTTCAAAGCGAGTGGTACGCAGGTCAATGCGTTTGAGGATGTACTGGCTTAACAACGTGATCACCAGATAAATGGCCGCTGCGACGATGTACCAGGTAAACGGTTCTCGAGTACGCGTGGCGATTTGTTTGGTTTTGTACAGCATCAAATCGTTCACGCTGATCAGTGACGCCGGCGCGGTACTCCTGAGCAGAACCAGCCACTGGTTACCCAGCCCCGGCAGCGCATGACGCCACATCTGCGGCATCACCAGCCGGAAGAAAATCGCACTCTTCGACAGACCGAGCGCCTGACCGGATTCCCACTCACCTACCGGTACGGCTTTCAGCGCACCGCGCAGCGTTTGCGAGGCGTAGGCGTCAGCAAGGAGAGGGCGATAACGCCGCACAGGAACGGGCTGACATCGAAGTTTTCGATTTGCATCTGTACCGGGATCTGCACGATACCAAGGTTAATCGTGAAACCGTCGGACAGCGTCAGTAGCAGCTGAGAGGAGCCAAGAAAGTAGATAAACAGCACCAGCAAATTTCTGGCAGACCGCGCAGCACGGTAACCAGCACGAACCCGCCCATGCGACCGGACGCCATTTCACTGACTCCCATACCGCAAAGAATATCGCCAGCGCCAGCCCGATGACCAGTGCACAAACGGCAAGGCCGACGGTCATACCGGCGGCGCTTGCTGCAAGGGAAACATCCTTCCGTCAAGAATTCTTACTTCTGGAACCATTTAGCGTAGATGGTGGCGTACGTCCCATCTTTCTTCACTTTTTCCAACGCAGCATTGAATTTCTGCTCCAGCTCGGTGTTGCCCTGACGGATAGCAATGCCCAGGCCGGTACCCGGTCGCCTTTGTCGGTAACTTTGTCGCCAACCGCAACGCTTTTTTATCGTTCGCTTTCGGCCGTAAAGTGACGCAGCGCAGTATCGCCAAAAAACGGCGCGTGTCGATCCAGGCCATATTCCCGATCCAGCTGGTCGATGGTCTGGGCGTTGACGGCACGGTGGTGATTTCCGGATGTTTATCCATGATGAATTTCTGGTGCGTGGTGCCGTTCTGCACGCCGACTTTTTTGCCTTTCAGCTGGTCAACGCCGGTGAATTTACCTTTCACACCGACAAACAGCGCAGAATTGTCGTAGTACGGGGTGGTGAACAGAACCTGTTTTTCACACTCTGCGCGTAATATCCATACCGGCCATCACCGCGTCGATACGACTAAATTCAGGCTTGGGATCAGGCTATCGAAAGACTGGTTGCTGAACTACCAGTAGCATCAATCTCTTTACACAGGGCGTTGGCCAGATCCACGTCAAAGCCGACGATCTGGTTGTTGGCATCCATAGACTCAAACGGAGGGTAGGAGGCTTCCGTGGCGAAACGAATGGTTTGTGCAGCGGCAGCGGAGAGGCTGACGCTGGCAAGCAGCGCGGCAATCAGTATTTTTTTCATAGTCATTGTCCTGAATCTCAGTGAGAAAGATAACTTCTAAAGGCTTCCGTCTGTGGACTGGTAAAGCAGCTTGCATCGCCCTGTTCGACGATATAACCGTTTTCCATGTACACCACGCGGCTGGCCGTTTTTACGCGCCACTTCAACTTCGTGGGTGACGATCACCTGGGTAATATTCGTTTCTGCCAGCTCACGAATGATGCTGACGATTTGTGCCGTAATTTCCGGGTCCAGTGCGGCGGTCGGTTCATCGAACAGCAGTACCTGCGGTTCCATCATCAACGCACGGGCAATAGCAACACGCTGCTGCTGACCACCAGAAAGATGCAGCGGGTAACGATCGCTATAAGGTTTGAGACGCAGACGTTCCAGCAGTTTTTCTGCACGGGCCAGCGCCTGATCTTTACTCAACCCCAGTACACGGCAGGGCGCTTCAATCAGGTTTTGCTGCACGGTCAGATGCGGCCACAGGTTGTATTGCTGAAACACCATGCCAACGTTACGACGCAAATCGCGAATCGCTTTGTCAGAGGGTGTTTTGGTGAAATCGAAATGGTTGCCTGCAATGTTGAGCGTACCGGAGCGCGGCATCTCAAGCAGATTGAGTACACGCAGCAGCGAGCTTTTACCCGCGCCGCTGGGGCCAAGTAACACCAGCGTTTCGCCCTGTGGGCAATCCAGCGTGATATCGAACAGCGCCTGATGCGCGCCGTAGAAGCAATTAATGCCGTTTAATTGAATACTCATTGACACTCGTATACTGGCAGTCTGATAGCTATTGAGGTCGAAGATAGTACCTTTGACAGAATAATTATGCAATATTTCTGCTTTAAAAGTTAAAAGCAAAGCGCATTATTCAATAAACATAGCACAAAATAACGGGGGCGGTGGTCGGCGAGCATAAATGTCGGCATTCCTCACGAAATGCCGGACAATTTACGGGGTTTATTGGTTGATCAAGGCGTTAGCGATTCTCGATGGACTGACGGAGCGTACCCGCCGTGGCATGAACGCTACCGCCTAAGTAACGCACATCGTCGATGACCCAACACTGGCCTTCCTGAATCATTAACACTTCATCCTGCCAACCCTGGTCACCCTGTTTGAGATCCACGCGCAATGGAATGTTACGGGCATCACGATTAGGGATAGTCGATGCACTGGCAACGTGGGCGCTATCTGGCAAGGTGGTTCGACTGGAGAATGGATCGTTGGTCAGTAGTTCCCGATGGTTATTATCCCGGGAGGCATCGCTGAGCAGTTTTGCCAGGTTATCGCTGAGGTACGGGCGTAGTGCGGTGTAATCGGCAGTCCGCTGCTGGATCTGGAAGTCGTAAAATTTCTGTGCCACGGTATCCGGGCCGCCTTCCACGCAGGGCCCGCTGCGGGTACCGATATCTTTATAGGCCGGTGTTACGGTTGTACAGGCGCTCAGCAGCAGCGCGGCTGGAAGAATAAAGGGGCAAGATTGGTGTAACGCATAGTGGTTCCTTGTTAGCAGTCTCGGCATTCATCGCCTCGGCGCCGCCAGGCAGCGGGCGCCGTACTGTATACGATAATGGAGTAATCCCTTTTCAAGCATAGCGTATCGGTTCGATAATGCGTTTAGCGCTGAGAGCTAAGGTATTGAACGTTAAAGAAGGAGCAGGTAATGCAATTTTCAACGACCCCCACCCTGAAGGGCAACCAATCGTCGAGTACTGCGGCGTAGTGACCGGGGAAGCCATCCTAGGGGCGAATATCTTTCGCGACTTTTTTGCCGGTATCCGCCGGATCGTCGGCGGCCGTTCCGGAGCCTATGAGAAGGAGCTGCGTAAAGCGCGCGAGATTGCCTTTAAAGAGCTTGGCGAGCAGGCGAAAACGCTAGGTGCGGACGCGGTGGTTGGCATTGATATTGATTATGAAACCGTGGGTAAAGACAGCAGCATGCTGATGGTGAGCGTCAGCGGAACGGCGGTTAAAACACGCTGATGAAACGTTTTCTGATGGTTTTTATGCTGGCGGTTTTTGGCAGGGTGTGCAGTAAGAGACAAAAGCGGTGGTCGAGAAGCCGGGCTAGTTTCTCGACCGGAGTCGTTCAGCACCGGCGGCCTACCCGCGTGTAAAAGTGCTGGTTTGGCACTATACGGCCGATGCATTTGATGGCTCGTTGACCACGCTTACCGGCAGTCAGGTCAGCGTCCATTACCTGATCCCTTCCGTACCGCCGCTGATGCATGGCAAGCCACGCATCTGGCAACTGGTGCCGGAACTAGACTGGCGTGGCATGCCGGGATTAGCTTCTGGCGCGGTGCGACGCGAATTAACGACACCTCTATTGGCATTGAGCTGGAAAATGCCGGCTGGAAGAAATCGCCGGTAATGTGTTTTTTACGCCGTTTGAACCGGCGCAAATCCAGGCGTTGCTGCCGCTGGCAAAAGACATTATCAAACGCTACAACATCGAGCCGCAGATTGTGGTGGCGCATTCGGATATCGCGCCGCAGCGTAAAGACGATCCAGGCCCTTTGTTCCCGTGGCAGTCGCTGGCGCAGCAGGGTATTGGCGCCTGGCCGGATGAAAACCAGCGGACTCTTTCTTAATGGACGCGCGCCAAATGCACCGGCGTCGACGGCAAATCTGCTCGAACTTACTGGGGCGCTACGGCTACGAGGTGAAACCGGGGATGACCCGAATGCAGCAGATTCGCGTCATTGCCGCCTTCCAGATGCATTTCCGCCCGCGCGTTGGGACGGCGTTGCCGATGCCCAAAGCCAGGCGATAGCTGAAGCGCTGTTGGAAAAATACGGGCAGGGTAAATCTAGCGCGGCAGTTTACCGTGATCTTAAGCCAGGCGGCGGTACGAATAATACCGTCGTCGAGCGATACGATAGGCTCGTAGCCTAGCTCCTCACGCGCGCGGCTGATATCCAGCGTAAAGTCGAAGTTCAGCTTAGACACGCCGTAGTGGGTCAGAGAAGGTTCTTTCGCGGTTTTATCACCAAAGCGTTCCATGCTGCGAGCAATCATATCCAGCATCGGATAGGGGACGGAGCGGATCGGCAGGCAATATTCAACTCGTCAATTAATCGCTCAACGATGCTGCGCAGCGTGCGCGGTTCACCGTTGGTGATGTTGTAAGCGCGGCCAGATGGTAGATCGTCGCAGCGCGCTGCTGGCAAGCCACATCGCATGTACTGCGTTCTCATAGTAGGTCATGTCTACCATCGCATGGCCACCGCGCGGCAGCAGCACGCTGCCGTGTAGTGCATCATCTGCGCCAGGCGCGGGATAAACACTTTGTCATGCGGACCAATGCACTCTGCGGACGCAGAATGGTGAAGCGGGTATTGGGGTTCGCCTGGGCGAGCAGCTGAATAACTTCTTCGCTGGCGGCCTTGCTGCGGGCAAATTCGTTGGCAAAACGGTGCGAAACAAAGTCTTCTTTAATATCCCGATGATGGTGATAGTCGAAGTACAGGGATGGTGAAGAGATATGGATAAAGTTACGCACGCCCCAGGCTACGGCCCATTCGGCCAGAACGACGGGTGGCTCGCACGTTGGCCAAATCAAAAGCGGCCTGCGTCCCCAGGGGGAGGTAAAGCTCGAACAGTGCCACAGAGTATCTACCCCCGCCAGCATCACTTTAGCCTGAGAAGAGACCAGTTCGGTCAGGTCGAGCATGGACGAACTCGGCGCCCATTTTTTCCAGCAGTTTGCCCATCGCTTCATTGCGACCACTCGCTCTGACGCTAATGCCCCTGCTACGCAGATATTCAACTGCATTTCTGCCTAAACCGCTGGTGGCGCCGGTGACCAGTACCTTCATAATCATCCACAGTGTTAAAAAAGAGTTTCGTGCGCATTCTTCCGTTTATTTCACTCGTATGCAATGGGAAACAAGACGAAAAAGGGTTAATGCACGTTTTTTCCTGTGTCTTCTTCTGCGAGGCGAATAATTCACCGCGCCATACCGCGAAAAATGAATAGGTGCGCCGGGATCATCAACAGCCAGTATATTGATAAGGCTGGCATCCATTGCGGATGCCACCAGGCACGAACGTCAAGTTCTCGATGGCTACCTTTATCGACCATGGTAAAACTCAGACGGCCAAGCCCCGGTGCTTTCATGCCGAACAGTAAGGTTAGCGCTTTTTTTCCGGTTCGACGATAATCACCTTCCAGCTATCAACCATATCGCCGGTTTGCAACATTTCACGGGCGGGGCGGCCTTTGGCCAGCCGATGGCCGACCAGCAGATCCATCGCCGCGCGCGTCTTCCACAGCATATTGCCAAAGTAACCCTCTTTGCCGCCGAGGCGGTTAACCACTTTCCCACAGCGATGCCAGGCTGGCGGGAGTCTGGACGGTAAATCCCGCCTGCTTGGCGAAAAAACCGTACTCCGGACGCCACGGGCAAAGGCCTGCGCGTCATAGCCCCAGTCGCTGGAGTTTGCCAGTTTCTTCTCTTCTTCCAGCGTGCGGCGTACCGCTTCGGTCAAAGGGGATCAAGGTTTGCGGGATGGGCGCACCGTCACTCACGATCGTCCGCCACAAGATCGTGCTTTAATCCCTGGATCAGCGCCTTGGCGATCGTCAGCGGCGCCGAAGTAATGACGTTCAGGAACCACACCGAAATCCAACTGGTGGGGAAGGGAATCGGGATCAGCAGACGATGGCGGCCGCTGACCCGCATAAAGTGTTCAAACTGCTGCTGATAGGTTAGCTCTTCCCGGCCCGGCCGCTTTCAAAAATGCGATGCTCTGATGCCGGGTGATTGAGCAATTAAACCAGATATACCAGCAGGTTTTCCAGTGCAATAGGCGTGGTGCGCGGCGAAACCCCACGCGCGAGGGGGCGTTAACACCGGCAGGTTATAAACCATGTCGCGCATCACCTCGAACGCCACAGAGAACCGGCACCGACGATAATGCCAGCGCGTAGCTCACTCACCGGCACACCCGCATCGCGAAGAATATCGGCGGTGAGCTGGCGTGCGCGTGAATGCGCGGACTGCTCGTGGGCTGGCAGGCGCCTGAAGCGAGCTGAGAAAAATCAGCTGATTCACCGGAGTTTTTCGCAATGCATGGCGTACGTTTTCCGCCACCCGACGCTCATGGGCAATAAAATCTTGCCGCTTTCACCCATGCCGTGAACCAGATAGTAGACCGTATCCACGCCGCTCCAGCAGTGCGGGAAAGGAATGGCCTGCTTTTTTCCAGATCCACCGCGCATGGCAGGTCACGCTTCCGGGTCGCTTGTGGTGCCAGCCGCTGGATCCTGACGTGCCACTGCCGGCACAGTTGCCAGGCTGCTGACTGAATTCAGTGACCAGATGCTGGCCGATATAGCCGCTGGCGCCGAAAACCAGAATAGACTGTGACACGTCAGGCTCCTTAGCGGGCTAAAAATGCTTTCCAGTGGCTGACAACCTCAGCCAACTGCTGGCTATTGACGTCCAGATGCGTCACCAGGCGGACAATTGGCGAGGCGTTAATCAGCACGCCGCGCTCATAAATGCACCAGCGCGCTGGCGTTAGCGCTTCACCGACGCGAACAAACAGCATATTGGTATCATGGCGCATCACATCTGCACCAATCTCGCGCAGCTGTTCGGCAAGCCAGGCGGCGTTATCGTGATCGTCTTGCAGGCGGGCGACATTATTTAGCGCATACAGCCCGGCTGCCGCGAGGATCCTGCCTGACGCATACCGCCGCCGGTCATTTTGCGCCAGCGGTTGGCGCGTTTGATGTAATCACGATTGCCAACCAGCAGAGAGCCGACCGGCGTTCCAGGGCGCCCGAGAGACAGATAGTGAAAGAGTCGCAGTACTGGGCAATCTCTTTTAACTCACAGCCATAGCTCACCAGGGCGTTAAAAATACGTGCGCCGTCAACGTGAAGCGCCAGCCCGCGCTCGCGGGTGAATTCCCATGCCTCTTTCAGATAGGCCTGCGGCAGTACTTTGCCGTTATGGGTATTTTCAATGCTCAGCAGTTTGGTGCGGGCAAAGTGGATATCGTCAGCTTTAATTTTGCGGCCGCCACTTTATCCAGCGGCAGGGTACCATCCGCCGCCGCGTCAATTGGCTGCGCTGAATATTGCCCATACCGCCGCGCCGCCCGCTTCGTACAGGTAGTTATGCGCGCCTTGTCCGACGATATACTCTTCGCCACGCTCGCAGTGGCTTAAGAGTGCCGCCAGGTAGGCCTGGGTTCCCGTTGGCAGGAACAACCTGCCCTCTTTGCCGCCAGCTCGGCAACGACCTGTTGCAGGGCGTTAACGGTTGGGTCATCGCCATCAACGTCATCACCGACCGGCGCGGCGACCATCTCATCAAGCATGGCGCGCGTTGGGCCAGTTAGGTATCACTACGTAAATCAATACGGCATTTCCTTTTTAAACTCAGAACAATGCCATCCTTTTTACCTGAGCCAGTTGGTTTTCGCCAGTTCGATGACTTCATCGCCGCGGCCGTTGATGATGGCGCGCAGCATATAGAGGCTGAAACCCGCCTGCTCCAGCTTGAGCTGTGGCGGCATGGCTGTACTTTGCCACCACCACGTCGATCAGTACCGGGCCATCGATGCTAAAGGCACGCTGCAGCGCTTCATCCACGTCGGCCGATTTTTCCACCCGGATACCTGGAATACCACAGGCCTCGGCGATACGGGCAAAGTTGGTGTCGTGCAGTTCGGTACCATCGGTCAGATAACCGCCGGCTTTCATCTCCATGGCGACAAAGCCCAGCACGCTATTGTTGAAAACCACGATTTTAACCGGCAGCTTCATCTGCGCTACCGACAAAAAATCGCCCATCAGCATACTGAATCCGCCGTCCCCGCACATTGCTACCACCTGGCGATCCGGGTGAGTGGCCTGAGCGCCCACGCCTGCGGCATGGCGTTGGCCCATCGAGCCGTGGTTGAACGAACCGAGCAGGCGGCGTTTGCCGTTCATCTGCAAATAGCGCGCGGCCCACACCGTCGGCGTACCCACATCGCAGGTAAAGATCGCGTCATCGGCGGCGAAGCGACTGATTTGCTGCGCCAGATACTGCGGGTGAATCACTTTGTCGCTGGCGGTGGCCAAATCATCCAGCCCTTTGCGTGCGCTGTGATAGTGCTCCAGCGCTTTATCGAGGAAGCGGCGATCGCTTTTCTCTTTCCAGGCATCGAGCAGGAGAGCAGCGAGCGTGGCTTTGACATCGCCAATCAGCGCCATATCGACCTTACTGTGCGCACCGATGCTGGCAGGGTTAATGTCTATTTGAATAATGGTACTTTCCGTTGGATAAAACAGCCGGAGATAGGGGAACTGGGTTCCGAGCAGAATCAGCGTGTCGGCGTTCATCATCGCGTGGAAGCCAGAAGAAACCAATAAGCCCGGTCATGCCGACGTCGTACGGGTTATCGTACTCGACATGCTCTTTGCCGCGCAGGGCGTGAACGATAGGGGATTTTAACTTCTCAGCAAAAGCAGTGAGCTCCGCGTGCGCACCCGCACAGCCGCTGCCGCACATCAGGGTGATATTGCTGGATGATTTGAGTTTTTCGGCCAGTTTTTCCAGCTCGCTCTGCGCGGGCGTGACGACAGGCTGTGGTGCAGGATACCAATTTGTGCTCGCGCTTTCCGGCGCGGCTTTCAGCGCGACGTCACCCGGTAGCACCACTACCGATACGCCAGCGGGTCCGCGCCAGGCTTTGCGCATGGCGATGGCCAGCACCTGTGGGATCTGCTCCGGGGATGAAACCAGCTCGCAATAGTGGCTGCATTCGCGGAACAGCTTATTGCGGATGGGTCTCCTGAAAATAGCCGCTACCGATTTCGCTCGACGGGATATGCGCAGCAATCGCCAGGACGGGAACGTGGTTGCGATTGCAGTCAAATAGGCCGTTTATCAAATGTAGGTTCCTGGCCCACATGACCCGGCGCACACCGCCAGCTCGCCCGTGAGCTGCGCTTCGGCTCCGGCGGCAAATGCGGCAACCTCTTCGTGGCGCGTTGGCATCCACGCAATGGTGCCCATCCGGTTCAGGCTGTCGCTCAGCCCATTGAGTGAGTCACCCGTCACGCCCCATTCATTTAACACCAGCCTGTTCCAGAGTTTTGGCGATATAGTTAGCTACTGTCTGTTTCATGGTTTTCCGTCTCCTTAAATGTGATACCGGTTACAAGTTTAGATTAATCTGACGGAGGGGGAAGGGATGGGAGAGAAAGGAGGCACTAACGGTTAAATAGCCCGATGAAAGGAATATCATCGGGCATAAGGCGATTATGCGAGAACCAAATCACCCTGCGGATGACAGGAACACGCCAGCACATAGCCTTCAGCAATTTCCGCGTCGGTCAGCGTCATGGTGCTGTTGACCGTATACTCGCCGGAAACTACTTTGGTTTTGCAGCAACCGCACACGCCTGCGCGACAGGCGGCGACGACCGGAACTTTATTGCTTTCCAGCGCGTCGAGCAGCGTGGTGCCAACAGGCGCGTAGAACTCTTTCGCCGGTTGCAGCTTGGTGAACTTCAACCCACCGGCTGCGGCTTCGGCAACGGGAGTGAAGAACTTCTCTTTAAAAAAGCGAGTTACGCCCAGCGCTTTCACCTCTTTTTCCACCAGATCCATATACGGCGCTGGGCCGCAGGTCATCACGGTGCGAGAAGCCAGATCCGGCACGCTTTGCAGCAGCGCGGTGCTCAGGCGACCGGAAACAAAGCCATGGGTCGCATTGTTTCTGCCACCAGCGTCACCGGATATTGACGCCATTCGTCGGCAAAAATCACATCTTCCGGCGAACGGACGTTGAAAATAACCTGCACATCGGCCTGCGGGCGGTATTTTGCCAACCAGCGACGCATCGACATGATTGGCGTAACGCCACAGCCTGCGGCCAGCATCAGGAACTTGTCTTCCGCTTTATCATCACAGGTGAAATCACCCATTGCGTCGGACAGCCAGATGTAATCGCCGCGCTTCACGTCACGGGTCAGCCACTGTGAACCGGCACCGTCGTCAATCCGGCGGACGGTTAGCGTGATGTACTCGCTGACGCCCGGCGTTGACGAAATGGTGTAAGCACGCAGGGTTTCCGCTGAGTTACGTACGCTAACCAGTGCATACTGCCCGGCACGATAGGGATAAGCATCGTGGCACAGCAACGAAATCGTCCATACGTCCGGCGTTTCCTGGGATGTGATGAACCTGCATCCGCCATGGGCACTGATGAGTTGGCATTGTCATTCTCTACTCCTTACGCGCTCAGCAGCTGCTTCATATCTTCTTCAACGGTGGTCACGGAACGCAGACCAAATTTCTCGTTGAGAACAGCCAGCAGATCCGGCGTGAAGAAGCCTGGTGCGGTTGGGCCAGTGACGATGTTTTTCACGCCCAGGGACAGCAGGGTCAGCAGAATAACAATCGCTTTTTGTTCGAACCAGGAAAGCACCAGCGACAGCGGCAGGTCGTTCACGCCACAGCCCAGTTTCTCAGCCAAGGTAACGGCCAGGATAATGGCAGAGTAAGCATCGTTACACTGACCGGCGTCGATAAGACGCGGCAGGCCTTCGATATCACCAAACTCCAGCTTGTTGAAACGGTATTTACCACAGGCCAGGGTCAGAATTAGGCAGTCGTCCGGTACGCTGGTGGCGAAATCGGTGAAGTAGTTACGTTCACCGCGTGCGCCGTCGCAGCCGCCGACGAGGAAGATGTGACGCAGTTTTTCGCGGCTCACCAGGTCAATCAGGGAATCAGCCGCACCCAGCAGAGTCTGGCGACCGAAGCCGACGGTGATCAGGTGTGGAATTTCGCTGTATGGGAAGCCTGCCATCTGCTGTGCTTGAGCGATAACCGGAGCGAAGTCGTCGCCTTCCAGGTGGCTCACGTTCGGCCAGCCGACGATGCTACGGGTCCAGATACGGTCGTCGTAAGCACCAATGGTTGGGTCGATGATGCAGTTGGAGGTCATCACGATTGGGCCTGGGAAGCGGGCGAACTCAACCTGCTGGTTCTGCCAGCCGCTGCCGTAGTTACCGATCAGGTGTTTGAACTTGCGCAGTTCCGGATAACCATGTGCTGGCAGCATTTCACCGTGAGTGTAGACGTTAACGCCGGTACCTTCGGTTTGTTCCAGCAGGTTGTACAGATCTTTAAGGTCGTGACCGGAAATCAGAATGCATTTGCCTTCGGTCGCTTTGACGTTGACCTGAGTTGGCGTTGGGTGGCCGTATTTGGTGGTTTCACCGGCATCCAGAATGCTCATCACTTTGAAGTTCATCTGGCCGATTTCCATCGAGCACTCCAGCAGAGCGTTCATATCGGAAGGCCAGGTACCCAGCCACGCCATGATTTTGTGGTACTGAGCGTAAATTTCGTTGTCGTACTGATCCAGAACGTGGGCGTGCTCCATGTAAGCCGCCGCGCCTTTCAGACCGTACAGGCAAAGCAGACGCAGGCCGAGAATGTTCTCGCCGATGGTGGCTTTGTCTTTGTTTGGGGTAAATTCGGCGGCCTGCTGCTGCAGGGCACCCAGATCGTCGCTCGCCAGCTGCAAATCGGCCATTGGGTTGCTGACGGAGGCATTGGCATCGACGGCCAGGCATTGTGCTTTCAGCGCTTCACGCATGGCGATAGCTTCACGCGCGTAGCCGACAATACGTGGGGAGTCGAAGTTAACGTTGGTCAAGGTAGAGAAGAACGCGCGCGGGGCAAAGTTATCAACATCGTGGCTGATGATGCCGTATTCACGCGCTTTCACTGCCCATGCGGACAGACCTTGCAGGGAGGCAATCAACAGATCCTGGAGATCGGAAGTTTCAGCGGTCTTGCCGCACATACCCTGTGCGTAAGAGCAACCGTTCCCTGCCGGAGTACGGATGGTTTGTTCACATTGCACACAAAACATGGTCACACCTTTTTAAAGTTATATTTAATATACATGTTTAAGGGTAAGCCTGTACCACAGCCTTGAAAAGCCATTTTTGGTGCAACTTAAAGGGAGGTTGATTTAGCGCAATTTTGGCGGCAGCAGGCGCTACCGCCTTTGGAGTATCAGGCGCTGAAGAAGGCCATCATCAGGGGAACCAGCAGGCTGAGAATAAAACCATGGACGATAGCCGGAGGCACCATTTCCACGCCGCCGGAGCGTTGCAGTACGGGCAGGGTAAAGTCCATCGACGTGGCACCACACAGGCCGAGCGCCGTGGAGCGGCTGCGGCGCACCAGCCCGGGGATCAGCATAATCGCGATCAGTTCACGTGCGAGGTCATTAAAGAAGGTGGCGCTACCAATAACCGGGCCATAGGCATCGGTCAGCAAAATACCCGACAGCGAATACCAGCCAAAGCCAGAGGCCATTGCCAGACCGGTTTTAATCGGCAGACCGAGCAGGAAAGCATTAATGACGCCTGCGACCATCGAACTGACGACGACCACCAGCGCTATTAGCATCCCACGGCGATTGAGAATAATTTGCCGCAGCGTCATACCGCTATTACGCAGCTGAATACCGACGAGGAACAGCAGGAAAATAAGCGTGTATTCGCTAGCATCGGTAGCGTGCTGTAAAATGCAAGGCCGCTCAGCCCAACGACAAAACCGGCAATAACCACAAAGCACAGCTTTAATGATTCCAGCGCCATGGCTAAACGGGAAGGTAATTTTTCCTGATGGTGTGGATGTCCCCACGGACGTACTTTTTCCAGCCATAGCAGGGCTGCGGTATTACAGGCCAGAATAACCACAACACTAATAGAGGAATAGTAAAGAATGGAGAGGAGATTGGCGGTCAAATTATCCAGAAATGCCAGACTTATCCCCATAAAAAAGAGAATAAGGTACACAATCCAGCTCAGCAGTTGATTAATGAGCTGAAGAGCGCCGCGATGGCGAAGAGGGATAAGGTAGCCGATAATGAGCGGCACCAGAATAATGAGCAATCCGGATAACATGGCTGAGACTGTTCCTTGCAGTATTTTAATAGCGCGCAGAGACACTACCGAAAACCACATTATGAGTAAAGCCATGAAAAAGAAAGAAAGACCCGGGAATCCCGAGTCTTTAACGTCTGTGTTGTCTGCCTTGTTGTGGTGGCGTCTCGATCGCCGAGGCGTTGCCTGAAGGCCGGGGCAGCCACAGGGATGTGGGCTGAGGGCGCGGCTTTACAGGGATGTTACCTCGCACCGACCCGAAAGCCGGAAGGCATAAGCTGAGGGAACCGCGAAGCGGCGATTCTGCCGCAGACGCGCGGGGGTGCAGGGGGCGGCGGTGATTGTCCGTCCCTGCGTGCTCCTTGCGCAGTGGCAATATGGGGGAGACTGGAAAGGAGCGCAAAAGGGTGATGAACTCAAAATATAGGGCGACATAATCAGATGTTCGTTATTTCTTTTCCAGCAGGGTGCGATAAATCAGACCACCCAGGATACCGCCGATAATTGGCATGACCCAGAACAGCCAAAGTTGATCCAGTGCCCAACCGCCCTGGAAGATGACTACCGCAGTACTACGCGCTGGGTTAACGGAGGTGTTAGTGACTGGAATGCTGATCAGGTGAATCAGGGTCAGCGCCAGGCCGATAGCAATCGGGGCGAAACCAGCCGGCGCGTTTTTATCGGTCGCACCATGAATAACAATCAGGAAGCCACAGGTCAGGACGATTTCAATCACGATAGCGGAAAGCATAGAGAAGCCGCCCGGTGAGTGTTCGCCATAGCCGTTAGACGCAAAACCGCTAGCCGCCGCGTCAAAGCCTGCTTTACCGCTGGCAACGAGGTACAGAATAGCCGCTGCAATAATACCGCCGACAACCTGGGCAATAATATAGCCAATGACTTATTTAGCCGGGAAACGGCCGCCAGCCAACAGGCCAGAGTGACAGCAGGGTTAAAATGACCGCCAGAAATATGTCCCACAGCATAAGCCATGGTGAGAACGGTTAAACCGAACGCCAGCGCGACGCCCGGAAAGCCAATCCCTAATTCGGGAATGCTGCAGCCGAAACGGCGCTACCGCAACCACCAAATACCAGCCAGAAGGTGCCGAAGCATTCTGCAGCCAATTTTTTAAACATAACCACCTCGAATCAAAAATATTATCTTGTCACAAAGGATGACGACAGAAATTATACCTCCTGCAAAGGGGGGGGGCCATAGTCCGCGTTATTTTAAAAACTAACGTCATCCCTTAACCAGTTAAATAAATACGTGAACTTTGATGCAAAACAATGCGGTGTCATTCCTTAAAGTCAATTTTTCTTCGAATTAGAGTGTAGTGCAAACAATTTTTCTGCGAATGATCGGAGTGTAGTGATATTTTCGGAGTGACGGGTCAGGAGCGCAGTACAAGACACACTTATTGATTAATAATTAGACATGCTCCGGATCCGGGCCACAGGGGGAGGTATCAAGCACAGCGCATGCCGCTATACTGCCGATAAAGCAGGATGACCGCTATCGTGTTACGGAGGTATTTATGCTTCTTGAGCGTACCGAGATTGCCGGTTTTCGCGGCATTAACCGTTTTATCGTTAATGCTGGAAGAGAATAACGTCTTAATCGGCGAGAACGCATGGGGTAGATCAGCCAGCTGGATGCGTTAACGCTGCTGCTCTCTCCAACAGAGGGGCTGTACCATTTGTACATTCCGATTTCTGGTTTCCGCCTGGTGATATTGAAGGGCGGGAGCACCATCTCCATATCATTCTGACCTTCCGTGAACGGTGCTACCCGGTCGGCGTCGGGCGTCGCTATCGGCGGTCTATCTGACTGCTGGACGCTTTGCAATGATGGCTATCAACGCATTTTTTTATCGTCTCGAAGGCGAGCTAGCCGCCGACGGCAGCGTGCTAACCCTGCGCAGCTTTATCGATAGCGATGGCCAGGCGCTGGAGTTGATGATATTGATGCCAAAGTGCGGGAGCTGATTCGGTTGACGCCGGTGCTGCGCCTGCGTGACGCCCGTTTTATGCGGCGAATTCGCAATGGGACGGTGCCGAATGTGCCGGATGTTGAATTTACCGCCCGCCAGCTCGATTTTCTCTCCGTGAATTGGTGACTAGCCCGCAAAATCTCAGCGACGGGCAAATTCGTCAAGGGTTGGCGGCGATGGGACAACTGCTGGAACACTACTTTTCCGAACAAGGTTCCGGCCCGGCGATCCAGCGTTTAATGCGTCGTCGCTCGCATGATGAGCAGCGCAGCTGGCGCTATCTGGATATGGATCAATCGCATGATTGATAAACCCGGAGCTCGCACTCATCGGGTGATCCTGTTGGGGATGTTCTCGACGCTTTTGCAGGCAAAAGGGACGGGCGGCTGGATAAAGATGCCCGTCGCGCTGCTGCTGGGGGAGGATCCGGAAACACGTCTGCATCCGATTATGCTGTCGGTGGCGTGGAGCCTGCTCAATCTGATGCCGCTACAGCGCATTGCCACCACCAATTCCGGCGAGCTGCTGTCGTTGACGCCGATAGGGAATGCTTGCCGGCTGGTCGTAAGTCATCCCGCGTGGCGGCCTGGCGACTGGGTCCGAAAGGGATGAGTGCCGAGGACAGTCGACGTATTTCTTTTCATATTCGCTTTAATCGCGCCTCTTCGCTGTTTGCCCGCTGCTGGCTGCTGGTTGAGGGCGAGACGGAAACCTGGGTTATCAACGAACTGGCTCGTCAATGCGGCCACCATTTGATGCCGAGGGGATTAAGGTTATTGAGTTCGCTCAATCAGGCCTGAAGCCGCTTATCAAGTTTGCTCGCCGTATGGGGATTGAATGGCACGTACTGGTTGACGGCGATGAAGCGGGAAAAAATATGCCGCGACCGTACGCGGGGTGCTCAATAACGACCGGGAACGGAGCGTCATCGTTTGACCGCGCTGCCTGCTCTGGACATGGAACACTTCATGTATAAGCAGGGTTTTTCAAATGTTTTTTCATCGCGTTGCACAGCTGCCGGAAAATATACCGATGAACATGCGTCGGGTGATCACCAAAGCGATACATCGGTCGTCGAAGCCGGATTTAGCGATTGAAGTGGCGATGGAGGCGGGGCGGCGCGGTGCGGATCCGTGCCGCCGCTGCTGAAGAAGAGGTTTTCCCGCGTGGTCTGGCTGGCACGCGGGAAGGCGGATTAACCGCTGGACGGTTAAGGCAATCTGCTGCTGGAGGCTATGCAGCAGCTCATAGCGACGGCGATACTCCGCGCGTTTCTTACTGGCAATTTCTTCCATTGTTTTACGCGGCAGCGCTAATGGCAGCACGTAATCCCCTTCGGCACTGACTCCGTCGCACTCAACGATTCCCAGAAACTATTGTAATCCGCATGCAGCTTGTCGCGTTTTTTGCGGCGATAGCGCAGGCTGCGATAGATATGGGTTTCGTTACTCACGGCACGGACATGTTCTACCGAAAGCTGTGTGCCCACGTAAGCAACGCATCCACCACCAGACGCTTTGGAAACAGGCCGTGGCACGCTTTGGTTGCTACCTCTATCAACTGATGGGGAACATCGGCTTTCGCACCCTGCAATCCACCAATAAAGAAAGTGCTCACGCCATTGTACTGGCACAGCCTGGAAAGTCAGCTCGGCCAGGACGGTATTGTCTTCATCGCGGAACATGAGCGTGGCTTCACCTTCTTTATCTAGTACGGCGTCGGCGCCTAAGTAAATGCTATAGCGCTGGCCTTCTTTTCCTTCGATAGTTGTTAGCAGCGCGCCATTGGCTGACAGATAGCTACTGGCAATGCTATCTGGAAGCTTGTCGAGCATCTGCTGATAGTGGCAGCACAAAGCATCGATAGTTTGCTGAGGACTCATGTGCGTTGATAGCCATGGGCGGTGCAGTCGGCAAGGTAGACCGGGCTGAACGTTGAATTTGCATCAGCTGCGGCTGTTTGGTCAGGCTTTCCAGCAGTTTGCCGGTCATGCGCGGGGCGCCAAGCGTACGCAGCAGGAACTTGCGGCGATATGCAGGATTACTCCAGGCCCGTCCTGGCGTTAACGCGCCGGTTGTCAGCAGTCTAAAAAGCTGCCAGCTCGACTCAGGTTGTGGTGAGGAAGAAAGTGGAAGCTCGGCAACGCTAGACATAGGAAAAATCTCATTACAATGAAGGTTTTGCCTATTTAATAAACGGAATGTTCAACGATATTTCAACAAATGCAAAGATTATGGAAGATTGGAGACTTTATTTTGTTGATGAATGGTTTAGGTTTCATTATTAACTTTTTTGTCTGTTTTTTATGCGCCGATTGCCCGGCGCATCAACAGATTATCGCGCCCCGAACAGACCCGACATTTGCGTCTGAATTTCATCCAGCAGCAGATAACGGCGGCGGTACTCGGCGCGTTTTTTACTGGCAATTTCTGACTCATCCTTACGCGCGATTTGATACGCCGGGATATGGAAATAACCCTGCTTGTCGCATTCGCCGCCAACGGCCGCCCAGAACGTATCGTAATCAGACAGTATTTTTTTATTCTTATCCTGGTAACGTTCACCGCGGAAAATATGGACTTCGTTGCTGACGGCGAGAATTTGTTCAACCTGTAGACGTTCAGCAAATCGGCATACGGCTTCCATCACCAGACGTTTTGGGAATAGGCCGTGGCAGGATTTAGTGGCGTTTTGAATGGCCTCATGCGGCAGGTCGCGTTTACCGCCCTGCAGCCCACCGATAAACAGCGTGCGCTTATTTTCATAGGCAATAATGCTAAAGGTCATCTCTGCCAACACATCGCCATCGCTATTACGCATCAGGATCGTACTATCGCCTTCTTTATCCAGATTCATCCTGCATAGTCAGTTCAAAGGTAAACATGTCATTTTTACCTTCAACGTTCGCTAGCGGTAAAGCCTGTGTGTATTCAGGTAGGTCCGCCGACTCTTCTGAGGACATGACTCGCTCAGACCAACAGCGTATAGTGATAACGCAGCGCTTCCAGCACCTGATGACGGTTAAAATTCACCGCCAGATACGGGCGATGAAGGCGAACCGGCAGGCGAGGCTGTCGTGCCAGCAGAATATTCAAATTTGACCATTGAGACAGTTCGCCCATCCACTCACGGCTTAAACGTGGCATCAGCAAGGAACGCAGCATAAATTTGCGACGGAAACTACGTTGATTCCAGAATTCACCTGGTCGCCATTGGCCGCTAAACAGGCTAAAAAAAGGCCCAAACGCGGAAGGTGGTTGGGAGGATTCGAATGAAATTTTTTTCGCTGAGCTGAGACATGGTTTACTATCCAGGAAGTTACGTTTTTGGCGCTGATTTTAGCATTGACGAAATGAATCAATTAACACTACGCCGCCGTTGGCTACCTACTTTTCGCAGTTTGTTTAACTCACGTTGAATTTTTGCGTTTAGTTCTGTCGAGTGACTCAGAAATTTAGGATTTTTATGAACCTCAAGGGGAAAATTTTTAAAAAACGGTACGCTGTCGCCATTATCGTTCTCATTGTTGCGGCGATTGCGCTCTGGAAAACGCTGAATGCGCCGTTGCCTAATTATCAGACGTTAATTGTGCGCAAAGGCTCCCTTGAGAGACAGCTAGCGTACTTGCCACCGGTAAGCTTGATGCATTGCGTAAAGTCGATGTGGGGGCGCAGGTGAGCGGCCAGCTCAAAACGCTGTCGGTGAATATCGGCGATAAAGTCGTGAAAGATCAACTGCTGGGGGTTATCGATCCCGGAACAGGCACAAAACCAAATTAGAGAAGTTGAAGCCACGTTAATGGAGCTGAACCGCGCAGCGTCAGCAGGCCGAAGCCGAATGGAAATTGGCCACCGTTACTTACTCCCGTCAGCAGCAATTAGCGAAAACGCAGGCGGTTTCGCGCCAGGATTTGAGAACCGCTGCGACCGAAATGGCGGTTAAAAAGGCGCAGATTGGCACTATTGACGCACAGATAAAGCGCAATCAGGCATCTCTTGATACGGCTAAAACCAACCTCGATTACACCCGTATTGTGGCGCCAATGCGTGGCGAAGTGACGCAAATTACTACCCTGCAAGGGCAAACGGTTATCGCCGCCCAGCAGGCACCAAATATTCTGACCCTTGCGGATCTCAGTACCATGCTGGTGAAAGCGCAGGTTTCGGAAGCCGATGTCATTCTCCTCAAACCTGGGCAAAAGGCCTGGTTTACCGTATCGGGCGATCAGCTAACCCGCTATGAAGGCACGCTGAAGGATATTCTGCCGACGCCGGGGAGCCAACGACGCCATCTTCTACTATGCACGTTTTGAAGTCCCAAACCCGCAAGGCGTACTGCGACTGGAGATGACGGCGCAGGTCCATATTCAGCTTCACGGCGTGAGCGATGTGTTGACCATCCCGCTGTCGGCGCTTGGCGATAGCGTTGGCGACAATCGCTATAACGTGCGGCTGTTGCGAAACGGTGAGGTGAAAACGCGTGAAGTGGTCATTGGCGCGCGTAACGATACCGATGTGGAAATCGCCAAAGGGCTGGAAGAGGGCGATGAGGGTCATTACCGGTGAAGGTAAAGCCGGGGCGGCAAAATGACCGCATTGCTTGAACTGACGGATATCCGGCGCAGCTATCCCTCTGGCGATGGCAGCGTAGAGGTGCTTAAGGGGATACCCTCCGTAAACGCCGGGGAGATGGTGGCGATTGTCGGGGTGGGGCGGGTAAATCGACCCTGATGGATCATTCTGGCTGTCTGGATAAACCTACCAGCGGCACTTACCGGTGGCCGGAACGGATGTGGCGACGCTTGATGGCGACGCATTGGCCGAACTGCGGCGCGAGCATTTTGGTTTTATCTTCCAGCGTTACCACCTGCTGTCGCACCTGACGGCGGCGCAAAACGTTGAAGTTCCGGCGGTGTATGCTGGCATGGAACGCAAAGCCCGGCTGGAAAGAGCCAAGCAGTTGTTACAGCGTCTGGGGATGCAGGACCGAGTTGACTACGCTCCGTCTCAGCTTTCCGGCGGCCAGCAGCAGCGAGTCAGTATTGCGCGTGCGCTGATGAACGGCGGTGAGGTGATTCTGGCAGATGAACCGACCGGCGCGTTGGACAGCCATTCCGGCGAAGAGGTGATGGCAATTCTCCATCAGCTTAAAGAACAGGGCCATACCATTATCATCGTCACCCACGATCCGCTGGTGGCCGCTCAGGCTGAGCGGGTGATTGAAATTCGTGATGGCGAAATTTTTCGTGATCCCCCGCGCGGGGAAATCTCGGGGTGGCGGGGCGCGAACCCCGGTGTTCCCATAACGTGTCCGGCTGGCGGCAGTTCAGTAACAGTTTCCGTGAAGCGCTGTCGATGGCTTGGCGGGCGATGGTGGCAAACAAGATGCGCACGCTGCTCACCATGCTCGGGATTATCATCGGTATCGCTTCCGTGTGTCTCGATTGTGGTGGTGGGCGATGCGGCTAAACAGATGGTGCTGGCGGATATTCGCGCTATAGGCACCAATACTATTGATGTCTATCCCGGCAAAGATTTTGGTGATGACGATCCCCAATATCAGCAGTCGCTGAAATATGATGACCTTCTGGCGATTGAAAGGCAGTCATGGGTACTTCGGTAACACCATCGGTATCGAAAAATCTGCGGTGCGCGCGGGCAATATTGACGTCGCTGCCAGCGTACAGGGCATTGGTCAGCAATATTTTAACGTCTCACGGCATGACCTTCAGCGAGGGGAACACCTTCAATGACGAGCAGCGGAACGCTCGCAGGTGGTGGTGCTTGATAGCAACACCCGTCGCCAGCTGTTCCCCAACAAAGCCAGCGTGATAGGGGAAGTGATCCCGGTGGGCAATACGCCAGCGACCGTGATTGGCGTGGCGGATGAGAAACAGTCGATGTTTGGCAGCAGTAAAGTGCTTCGCGTCTGGTTGCCATACTCCACCATGTCCGGGCGCGTGATGGGCCAGTCGTGGCTGAACTCAATTACCGTAGCGGGTACGAGGGCTACGACAGCGACGTGGCGGGCAGCTACTCACCCGTCGTCGCTCCCTGCGTCACGGCAAAAAAATTATTTGTCTGCAACATGGACGACGTATTGAAAACGGCGGCACAACCGCGCTTACGTTGCAGCTGCCTGACGCTGGTGGCGGTGATCTCGTTGGTGGTTGGCGGAATTGGCGTAATGAATATTATGCGGTATCAGTCACCGAGCGGACGCGAGAAATTGGTATCCGCATGGCGGTTGGCGCGCGGGCAAGCAATGTACTGCAACAGTTTTTGATCGAGGCTGTCCTCGTCTGTCTGGTGGGCGGTGCGATAGGCGTGACGCTGTCGTTAATGATTGCGCTACTGTTGCAACTGGTGCTGCCGGGCTGGGAGATTCGTTTCTCGCCGCTGGCACTGTTGACGGCGTTTATTTGTTCAACGTTAACGGGCGTGTTATTTGGTTGGCTACCGGCGCGGAATGCGGCGCGGCTTGATCCGGTGGATGCTCTGGCGCGAGAGTAATCGCATCAAAAGAAATGAAAAAATGCCAGTCAGAAGGGCTGGCATTTTGTATAGCGGGATGTACACAATGGGGCAGTAAACTAGGCGACCGTTTCTGCTTGTGCTTCCACGGGAATAATGACGCTTGCGTGATTGCCTTCCGGCCCCTCGTGGACATCAAAGTGGACGGACTGCCCGGCTTTTAATGTTCTGTACCCATCCATCTGGATGGTGGAGTAATGGGCGAAGATGTCCTCGCCACCGCCTTCCGGGCAAATAAAACCGAACCCTTTAGCATTGTTGAACCACTTAACAGTACCCATTTCCATACTTCGACATCCTTCGTAATTCTATTATACGTTTAATAAGTAGATGGAATGAACCGGTGGTGGGAGTCAGGACTTGTATAAAACCTCACCAACTCTCGCCTGTACAATTTAGATATTTCGCACAGTGCGTCAAGCGTTTGAGGGGGGCGATAGGCGGAAAATGCATCAAAATTTGAAGCAGTTAACGCTATTGACGGGAATGTGACAGAGTTCGCGAATGGCAACTATAGGTGATAGCTATCTATGATCTACAGTAAATTCAACTTTTCGTCCCGCTAATCATCCGCACTGCCAGCGTGTATCAGGCTTGTCAGCACAATAGATGACACCGACGATGATGACTGACAATGAGTAAGACCAGAGACTGGCTGGATTTCGACCAGCTTACGGCAGACAAACTTCAGGAGGGCTTAAACCCCCGTCGATGTATAAAGTGATATTGGTCAATGATGATTACACTCCGATGGAGTTTGTTATTGACGTGTTACAAAAATTCTTTTCTTATGATGTAGAACGCGCAACGCAACTGATGCTAACGGTTCACTATCAAGGTAAAGCGATTTGTGGTGTATTTACGGCAGAAGTCGCCGAGACCAAAGTGGCTATGGTGAATCAGTACGCGAAGGACAACCAGCATCCATTGTTGTGTACGCTGGAACAAGCCTGATACAGGCATGAAAATTGGGGGAGGTGCCAATGCTCAATCAAGAACTGGAACTCAGTTTAAACATGGCTTTCGCCAGAGCGCGCGAGCACCGTCACGAGTTTATGACCGTCGAGCATCTGTTGCTGGCTCTGCTGAGCAACCCATCCGCCCGCGAAGCGCTGGAAGCGTGTTCGGTCGATTTGGTGGCGCTGCGGCAGGAACTCGAAGCCTTCATTGAACAAACCACGCCGGTACTGCCGGTCAGTGAAGAAGAGCGTGAAACACAGCCAACGCTCAGCTTCCAGCGTGTTTTGCAACGCGCGGTCTTCCACGTCCAATCATCCGGGCGTAGTGAAGTGACCGGTGCGAACGTCCTTGTGGCGATTTTCAGCGAGCAGGAGTCGCAGGCTGCGTATCTTCTGCGTAAACACGAAGTGAGCCGCCTTGATGTGGTGAACTTTATCTCTCATGGCACGCGCAAAGACGAGCCAAGTCAGCCTTCCGATTCAGGAACCCAGCCGGTCTAACGAAGAGCAAGCAGGCGGGGAGGATCGTATGGAAAACTTCACCACCAACCTTAATCAGCTTGCTCGCGTCGGGGGAATTGACCCACTGATTGGCCGCGACAAAGAGCTGGAGCGCACTATTAGGTTCTGTGCCGTCGCCGCAAAAATAACCCGCTGCTGGTCGGTGAGTCCGGCGTCGGTAAAACGGCGATTGCCGAAGGTCTGGCATGGCGTATCGTTCGTGGCGACGTGCCGGAGATCATGGCCGATTGCACCATCTACTCTTTAGATATTGGTTCGCTGCTGGCGGGAACCAAATATCGCGGTGATTTTGAAAAACGCTTTAAAGCACTGCTTAAACAACTGGAGCAGGATACCAACAGTATTCTGTTTATCGACGAGATCCACACCATTATCGGTGCGGGTGCGGCGTCCGGTGGCCAGGTTGATGCGGCTAACCTGATTAAACCGCTGCTTTCCAGCGGCAAAATTCGGGTTATGGGTTCGACCACTTATCAGGAATTCAGCAATATCTTTGAGAAGGACAGGGCGCTGGCGCGTCGTTTCCAGAAAATTGATATCACCGAGCCGTCGGTAGAAGAGACCGTGCAGATCCTGAACGGCCTGAAACCGAAGTATGAAGCACACCATGACGTTCGCTATACCGCAAAAGCGGTGCGTGCAGCGGTTGAGCTGGCGGTGAAATACATCAACGATCGTCATCTGCCGGATAAAGCGATTGACGTGATCGATGAAGCAGGTGCACGTGCGCGTCTGATGCCGGTGAGCAAGCGTAAGAAAACCATCAACGTGGCGGAATTGAATCCGTGGTCGCGCGTATTGCGCGTATTCCGGAGAAAAGCGTTTCCCAGAATGTCGTATACGCTGAAAAACCTCGGCAACCGTCTGAAAATGCTGGTGTTCGGCAGGATAAAGCTATTGATGCGCTGACCGAAGCCATCAAAATGAGCCGCGCCGGTCTTGGCCATGATCATCATCCATGAGTTTCATTCCTGTTTGCTGGCCCAACCGGGGTAGGTAAAACGGAAGTGACCGTTCAGCTGGCGAAAGCAATGGGCATTGAGCTGCTGCGTTCGATATGTCCGAGTATATGGAACGTCATACGGTGAGCCGCCTGATTGGTGCGCCTCCGGGATACGTTGGTTTTGATCAGGGCCGTTTGCTGACCGATGCGGTTATCAAGCATCCGCATGCGGTGCTGCTGCTGGACGGATCGAAAGCGCACCCGGACGTCTTTAACCTGCTGCTGCAGGTGATGGACAACGGCACGCTGACCGATAACAACGGACGCAAAGCAGACTTCCGTAACGTGGTGCTGGTGATGACCACCAACGCCGGGGTACGGGAAACTGAGCGCAAATCCATTGGTCTTATCCACCAGGATAACAGCACCGATGCGATGGAAGAGATCAAGAAGATCTTTACACCGGAATTCCGTAACCGTCTCGACAACATTATCTGGTTTGATCATCTGTCAACCGACGTGATCCATCAGGTGGTGGATAAATTCATCGTCGAGTTGCAGGTTCAGCTGGATCAGAAAGGTGTTTCTCTGGAAGTGAGCCAGGAAGCGCGTAACTGGCTGGCCGAGAAAGGTTACGACCGGGCAATGGGCGCTCGTCCGATGGCGCGTGTCATCCAGGACAACCTGAAAAAACCGCTCGCCAACGAACTGCTGTTTGGTTCGCTGGTGGACGGCGGTCAGGTCACCGTCGCGCTGGATAAAGAGAAAAATGAGCTGACTTACGGATTCCAGAGTGCACAAAAGCACAAGGCGGAAGCAGCGCATTAATCTGATTGTTAGGTAGGTTGGTCAAGTCCGTAATCTCGAAAGAGGTTACGGACTTTTTGTTTATGGGGTGGAGGAGGTTCAGACCCTTTTTTTAATGATGATGGTAAGTTGTTGATAATTAGTGCTGCGGGAAGGTAAGGATAAAAAAGGGTGCTGCAGGAGAATGGGATGGTTTTGCTTTATTAACAACGGGCTAAACGTGTAGTATTTGAGTTCACTGCCGTACAGGCAGCTTAGAAATTCACAGGTAACATACTCCACCCGCCCACCATGTTCACTGCCGTACAGACAGATAAAATGCGAAAAAAAAGCTCGCACTTTCGTACGAGCTCTTCTTTAAATATGGCGGTGAGGGGGGGATTCGAACCCCCGATACGTTGCCGTATACACACTTTCCAGGCGTGCTCCTTCAGCCACTCGGACACCTCACCAAATTGTTTTGCTACCAAACCTCATGGGTGGCAACGGGGCGCTACTATAGGGAGTTGGAGTAAAACGGTCAAGAAGAATTTTAATGATAATTATTGTTTGCTCATACTGTAAACAAGTTGTGCAGTATATCTACATCGAGACAAGTTACGGACTTATACTTCCAAAGTACTTCATACATATCACAAAATAAAAAGGCCGGTTAAACCGACCTTTTACTCGTTCTTTCTCTTCGCCCATCAGGCGGTAAAACAATCAGCGACTACGGAAGACAATGCGGCCTTTGCTCAGGTCGTACGGGGTCAGTTCAACAGTCACTTTGTCGCCCGTCAGGATGCGGATGTAGTTTTTGCGCATTTTACCGGAGATGTGTGCAGTAACCACGTGACCGTTTTCTAACTCTACGCGGAACATGGTATTAGGCAACGTTTCAAGAACGGTACCTTGCATTTCAATATTGTCTTCTTTGGCCATCTAATCCTCTGGGGTATCACTACCGTAATTTGAACCGGCAAGATAATGCCGAAGTTCTGTAAATAAGTAAAGATTTGCGCGCTAAATCGCAACAAACAGGTTCGGCACATTACTCCGAAAACACACGGCTAAGCCGCACCAAAAGCGCAACGTATAAGGGAGCGGTGAGATAAACGATGGGCGTTACCTGACGCGAAAAATTCCTTATCGGCAGCGGGGTAATGAGCGTAACCAACTCTGCGACCGCAATTATAACACTCTGGGGAGAAATGTGCCGAAAACATTCATTCTTGTGGTGAAAACAAGCATCGTGGTACCCAGAAATTATTCGGCAATCGTCCGAGGCGCATTTGATTGAGATAATTAAGGTAGTCACGGCGAGGAATTTCTCACGGCGCCCAGCGATGCGGTATGACTATTAAGCACCTGGCAATCAATTCATTTACCGCCAGCTTGTCGGTAAATGCCTCACAGAAGACGGTACAGCGCAGTCTTAAGGCGTTCTCTGCGCGGCTGAGATTCCACTCACCGCAAAACAGCTCGCCCATGGCAACGCCGTACATGCCGCCTACGAGGATATCGCCTTGCCACACTTCGATAGAGTGCGCGTGGCCGAGTTCATGTAACCGATGGTACGCCTGGCTGATGCTGGTGGTAATCCACGTGCCTTCGTGACGATCCTGGCGCGCACCCGTCAATGACCTGACTAAAGGCATAGTTAAGCGTGACGCGGTAAGGGGAGGTTTTATGGGACGGTTTCATGCTGCGGCTGAGATGGAACTGTTCAGGCCACAATACGGCGCGCGGATCCGGCGACCACCACAAAATGGGATCGCCCGGAGAAAACCACGGAAAAATCCCACGCTGGTAGGCCATCAGCAGGCGCGCAGGGGCGAGATCGCCCCTAAGGCCAGAAGTCCATTTGGTTCGTGATGCGCCCTCCGGGAAGGGAAATGCTATCGAGTGTCGGGAAAGCTGGACAAGGCGCATGCCGCGATGACCTCACGAAAAATAATGTGAGCCACGTTCTTAACTAATCAGGAGCTTAATAGACGCTGTTTAAACTGGTAGTAACGACCTTGTTTTGCCAGCAGTTCTGTATGATTACCTTGCTCAATAATTTGCCCGTTGTCCATGACAATAATCTGATTAAATCGCGCCAATCCGCGCAGGCGATGCGTCACCATCAGCAGGGTTTTATCACGCATCACGTCTGCCAATAATTCTAGGATTTGACTCTCAGTTGTGGCGTCCAAACCTTCGGTAGGTTCATCCAGCATCATCAGCGGAGCATCGTGCAGAAACGCCAGTAATACCCAGACGGCGTAATTCACCACCGGATAGCGGCCTGACGACCGCCTTCACCCAGCCAGGCATTCAGGCCTGCGTCATCAAGCAGTTTTTCGAGACCCGTGCGGCGCAGCACTTCGTTCAGTACCTCATCGCGGGCATCCGGCTTGGCCAACAGCAAGTTGTCGCGCAACGTGGCGCTAAACAGGTGTACACGCTGGGGACCAGGCTCATGGTGCGGCGCAGGGTTGGGCCGGTCATGTATGCTGTTTAGCGGCATATCGTTGAGCTTAATGCTGCCCTGCTGAGGATCCCAGGCGCGGGTCAGTAGCTGTAAAAGCGTCGATTTACCGCAGCCGGTGCGCCCGAGAATTGCAATATGTTCGCCCGCGTTTACCTGAAGAGAAATCCCTTTAAGTGCCTGTTGAGATTGCTCCGGATAAGTGAACTGAACATCCCGTAACGTCAGCGAAACGCGATCGGCAACACGAGTTTGGGTATCAGGAAAGGTGACCTCCGGTTTTTGATCCGTTAAGTCAGAGATACGTACGGCAGAGGCAATGACTTGCCCCAGATGCTGAAATGCACCCGTTACTGGTGCCAGTGCTTCAAACGCGGCTAACGCGCAGAAGACAAACAGGGCAATTAACGCGCCGGGTTGAGCATTGCCGCCAACGCCGCCAGACGCCATCCACAGCATCAGGATCACCGCTAACGCGCCAATGAGCAGCATTATCGCTTGCGACAATGCGGTCAGTTCAGATTGACGGCGTTGCGCTTCCAGCCATTGAATTTCTGTATTCTCTAGTTGCGTGCGATAACGATCGCTGGCACCAAAAATGGTCAGCTCAGCTTGCCCTTGCAGCCAGGCCGTCAGTTGTTGGCGATACTGTCCGCGAAGATGAGTCAGATTTTGCCCGGTGCTTTTTCCCGCACGATAAAACAGCGGTGGCATCAGGAAAAGCGTCAGTAACATAATGCCGCCCAGCGTAAAGGCGAGGGTGAAATCAAGGAAACTTAACCCGATTGTCACCACCATAATCACCACAAAAGCGCCCACCAGCGGCGAGATAACGCGCAGGTAAAGATGATCGAGCGTATCAACATCCGCCACCACGCGATTGAGCAATTCGCCCTGACGATAGCGCGCCAGTCCGGCAGGGGAGAGGGGCAGCAATTTGCTGAAGGTGTAAATGCGCAGATGCTGCAACACGCGGAAAGTCGCGTCGTGACTTACCAGACGTTCAAAATAGCGCCCGGCAGTACGGGTGATTGCTGCGCCACGCACGCCCGCAGCGGGTAGCATATAGTTGAAGCTGTACAGTCCGGCAACCCCCGCAACCGCTGAGGCCGAGAGGAACCAGCCGGAAAGTGTCAACAGACCGATACTGGCGAGCAGCGTCACAATTGCCAGCACAATACCAAGACTTAACATCCATTTATGACGTTTATACAGTGCCAGATAGGGTAGCAAAGCGCGCATTTAAATCTCCTCCTGACGATGGGCCAGTAATGTGGCGAATGGGCCACCAGCCACACTTAATTCCGCGTAACGTCCTTGCTCAATAATCCGGCCATCCTGCATAACCCAAATGACATCCCAGTCAGCAAGATCTTCTAACTGGTGGGTGACCATTAACGTTGTCTGGCGCAGAGAGGCGGCATTCAGCGCCTCCATTACGCGCTGTTCACTGTGAGCATCAAGGCTGGCAGCGGGTTCATCCAACAGTAATAGCGAACAGGGATTTAGTAACGCACGGGCCACCGCCACGCGCTGCGCCTGCCCCACGGAAAGGCGGGCAGCCTGGTCGCCAACAGGCGTATCAACGCCTTGTGGGAGGAGCGGTAGAAACTCGCTGACCCAGGCGTTATCCAGCGCTGCTTGTAATTCTTGTTCGCTGGCATCAGGTCGCGCCAGTAGTACGTTATCCCGCAATGTTGCTGCCGGTAATTGTGGGTTTTGCCCAACCCAGGAGAGATGTTTACGCCATGATTCTGGTGATAAATCGCGTAATTCTATCCCGTTGATTCGTAGCGATCCCTGATATGAGAGAAAACCAGAAAGCGCGTTCAGCAGTGAGCTTTTACCTGAACCGCTGCGACCAACCAACACCGCACGTTGGCCTGCTGGCAAAGTAAAGTTCAGCGGTCCGGCCAGCGTTTTACCTTCCGGCGACGTGATAAACAGCTCCTCGGCCTCAATGGTCACCGGATCGGTCGATGCTAATTCCGCCTCACCACGTTGCGGATGGGCGAGCGGGGTTTCCATAAACGTTTTCAGACTGTCAGCTGCGCCAACAGCCTGGGCTTTAGCATGATAAAACGTACCGAGATCGCGTAATGGCTGGAAAAACTCTGGCGCAAGGATCAGGGCCAGAAAACCCGCAGCCAGCGTCACACCGGTATCGTAGTGACCAAAATCCAGCTCGCCGAGATAGGAAAAACCAAAGTAGACCGCCACCAGAGCAATTGACAGCGAGGTAAAAAATTCGAGAATGCCGGAGGATAAAAACGCCAGCCGTAGCACTTCCATTGTCCGTTGGCGGAAATCTTCCGAAGCAGAACGAATACTTTCAATTTCAGCTTCACCACGACCAAAAATACGCAATGTTTCCATGCCGCGCAGGCGATCGAGGAAATGCCCACTTAAGCGAGCAAGAGCGAGAAAGTTACGTCGGTTAGCATCGGCAGCCCCCATTCCAACCAGCGCCATAAACAACGGAATTAACGGTGCAGTGCCCAGCAGAATGAGCGCCGCAGCCCAGTTAGAGGGGAAGATTGCCACCACAATCAGCAACGGCACCGACACTGCCAGCGCCATTTGCGGCAGATAGCGTGCATAGTAATCATGCATATCGTCAATTTGCTCGAGTACCAGCGTCGCCCAGCTCCCCGCAGGTTTACCCTGAATCCACGCTGGCCCTGCTTGTTGCAGACGGTCGAGAACCTGACGGCGGATGGCAAAGCGGATATGCTGCCCGGCGTGATAACCCACCCGTTCGCGTAACCAGACCACCCATGCGCGCAGTACAAAGGTCAGAACCAGTAACGTAAAGGGAAGCAGCAGGGCTTCACGGGGAATATTCTCCATAATCATATGTTGCAGAATTCGCGCCATGAACCAGGCCTGGGCAATGATCAATATGCCGCTCACAAAGCCCAGCAGACGAGAAATATTCAGCCAACGTTGGGAGATGACGCTTTGCTGTTTTAACCAGCGGGTTAACTCTTTTTGACGAGATTTATTCATTGCACGCTTAGCAGGTGAGTTATCAGAATTATTTGCAGAGCAATGTTACAACGGGGAAAAAATAAAGGCGACCCATAGTCGCATGGTGTCGCCTTCTTTACTTTTGTTACTGATTTGTAAAATTATTTTGCGTCAGCTAAACCATCGAGGTAGCGTTCCGCATCAAGTGCTGCCATGCAGCCTGTACCGGCCGAAGTAATGGCCTGGCGATAAATGTGATCCATCACGTCGCCTGCGGCAAAGACGCCAGGAATGCTGGTCTGGGTGGCATTACCATGAATACCCGACTGTACTTTGATGTAGCCGTTTTCCAGTTCCAGCTGCCCTTCGAAAATCGCAGTATTCGGGCTGTGACCGATAGCAACAAACAGACCGGCAACGTCGAGTGACTCGATGTTATCGCTGTTTTGCGTATCGCGCAGACGAACGCCAGTGACACCCATTTGATCGCCGGTCACTTCTTCCAGCGTACGGTTGGTGTGCAGAATGATGTTGCCGTTCTCCACTTTATCCATCAGGCGCTTAATGAGGATTTTTTCCGCGCGGAAACCGTCACGGCGGTGAATCAGATGCACTTCCGAAGCGATGTTAGACAGATACAGCGCCTCTTCAACCGCGGTATTGCCGCCGCCGATGACCGCAACTTTCTGGTTGCGATAGAAGAAACCGTCGCAGGTTGCACAAGCAGAAACCCCACGGCCTTTAAAGGCTTCTTCAGAGGGCAGGCCGAGATAGCGTGCAGAAGCTCCGGTGGCAATAATCAGCGCGTCGCAAGTGTATTCGCCGTTATCGCCATTCAGACGGAACGGACGGTTTTGCAGATCCACCTTGTTGATATGATCAAAAATGATCTCAGTTTCAAACTTGGTGGCATGTTCGTGCATGCGCTCCATTAATAACGGACCGGTCAGATCGTTTGGATCGCCAGGCCAGTTTTCCACTTCCGTGGTGGTGGTCAGTTGGCCGCCTTTTTCCATGCCGGTAATCAGCACAGGTTGCAGGTTGGCGCGCGCCGCGTAGACAGCAGCGGTGTATCCCGCCGGGCCTGAACCCAGGATAAGCAGTTTACTGTGTTTGGTCGTGCCCATGAGATCCCCATAGTTGTTGGCAGACAATGGGCAGGATTGTAGGGAATTTACAGACGTAAAAAAAGAGTATGACGATTTTGTTAACAATTTGTGCAATCGGCAGCATCGATAAGCAGGTCAAATTCTCCCGTCATTATCACCTCTGCTACTTAAATTTCCCGCTTTATAAGCCGATTAAATGATGAATAAACGCCCCTGTTAATGAATATCTGGCATGTTGTACTAAAAATCGATGTTTTGCTTTGACAATCCCCTGGTGTTTTGCGAAAACATTCGAGGAAGAAAAAAAACAGTATTCTTATATGCGCATAACCATGCATGTAAATACCATGTTTACCGTGCTAGTGAAATCTACGTATGGCGTGGACAGACGCCATTCGTGATGTCGATAGCTGCCACAAGGCAACGGTCTTCTCACCGTAGACCCAGGCATTGCGCGCCGTGAATCTTCATGATTTCGGTCTATCGTGACGGGTAGCGACTCTGAACAGTGATGTTTCAGGGTCAGACAGGAGTAGGGAAGGAATACAGAGAGACAATAATAATGGTAGATAGCAAGAAGCGCCCTGGCAAAGATCTCGACCGTATCGATCGTAACATTCTTAATGAGTTGCAAAAGGATGGGCGTATTTCTAACGTCGAGCTTTCTAAACGTGTGGGACTTTCCCCAACGCCGTGCCTTGAGCGTGTGCGTCGGCTGGAAAGACAAGGGTTTATTCAGGGCTATACGGCGCTGCTTAACCCCCATTATCTGGATGCATCACTTCTGGTATTCGTTGAGATTACTCTGAATCGTGGCGCACCGGATGTGTTTGAACAATTCAATACCGCTGTACAAAAACTTGAAGAAATTCAGGAGTGTCATTTAGTATCCGGTGATTTCGACTACCTGTTGAAAACACGCGTGCCGGATATGTCAGCCTACCGTAAGTTGCTGGGGGAAACCCTGCTGCGTCTGCCTGGCGTCAATGACACACGGACATACGTTGTTATGGAAGAAGTCAAGCAGAGTAATCGTCTGGTTATTAAGACGCGCTAACACGGAACAGGTGCAAAATCGGCGTATTTTGATTACACTCCTGTTAATCCATACAGCAACAGTACTGGGGTAACCTGGTACTGTTGTCCGTTTTAGCATCGGGCAGGAAAAGCCTGTAACCTGGAGAGCCTTTCTTGAGCCAGGAATACATTGAAGACAAAGAAGTCACATTGACAAAGTTAAGTAGCGGCCGCCGCCTTCTGGAGGCGTTGCTGATCCTTATTGTCCTGTTTGCCGTCTGGTTGATGGCTGCCTTACTAAGCTTTAACCCTTCGGACCCCAGCTGGTCGCAAACGGCCTGGCATGAACCTATCCATAATTTAGGTGGGATGCCCGGTGCGTGGTTGGCAGATACGCTGTTCTTTATTTTTGGCGTGATGGCTTACACCATTCCCGTCATTATTGTCGGCGGTTGTTGGTTTGCCTGGCGTCATCAGTCCAGCGACGAATACATTGATTATTTTGCCGTTTCGCTACGCATCATTGGCGTTTTGGCGCTCATCCTTACCTCCTGTGGTCTGGCGGCAATCAACGCTGACGATATCTGGTATTTTGCCTCCGGTGGCGTCATTGGCAGCTTACTAAGCACTACGCTACAACCACTGCTACACAGTAGCGGGGGAACTATTGCGCTGCTCTGCGTTTGGGCAGCGGGCCTGACGTTGTTCACCGGTTGGTCATGGGTGACCATTGCTGAAAAACTCGGCGGCTGGATTTTAAACATTCTCACCTTCGCCAGTAATCGTACCCGTCGCGATGATACCTGGGTCGATGAAGATGAGTATGAAGACGACGAAGAGTATGAAGATGAAAATCACGGCAAACAGCATGAATCACGCCGTGCCCGTATTCTTCGCGGCGCGCTAGCGCGTCGTAAACGGTTGGCGGAAAAATTCATTAATCCGATGGGGCGGCAAACAGACGCTGCGTTGTTCTCCGGTAAGCGGATGGATGATGACGAAGAGATTACCTACACTGCACGCGGTGTGGCTGCCGACCCGGACGACGTCCTATTTTCGGGCAATCGTGCAACGCAGCCAGAATATGACGAATACGATCCATTATTAAACGGTGCGCCAATTACCGAACCTGTCGCTGTAGCAGCTGCTGCTACCACGGCGACACAAAGCTGGGCTGCGCCGGTTGAACCTGTGACTCAGACGCCGCCTGTTGCCTCTGTTGATGTTCCACCTGCGCAACCTACAGTAGCCTGGCAGCCTGTACCGGGTCCACAAACGGGAGAGCCGGTTATTGCTCCTGCACCGGAAGGTTACCCACAGCAGTCACAATATGCGCAGCCTGCAGTGCAATATAATGAGCCGCTGCAACAACCAGTACAGCCGCAGCAGCCGTATTATGCACCTGCAGCTGAACAACCTGCGCAACAGCCGTATTATGCCCCTGCGCCAGAACAACCGGTGGCAGGTAACGCCTGGCAAGCCGAAGAGCAGCAATCCACTTTTGCTCCACAGTCTACATACCAGACTGAGCAAACTTATCAGCAGCCAGCCGCTCAGGAGCCGTTGTACCAACAGCCGCAACCCGTTGAACAGCAGCCTGTTGTGGAGCCTGAACCCGTTGTAGAAGAGACAAAACCCGCGCGTCCGCCGCTTTACTACTTTGAAGAAGTTGAAGAGAAGCGAGCCCGTGAACGTGAACAACTTGCGGCCTGGTATCAACCGATTCCAGAACCGGTTAAAGAACCAGAACCGATCAAATCTTCGCTGAAAGCACCTTCTGTTGCAGCAGTACCTCCAGTAGAAGCCGCTGCCGCTGTTTCCCCGCTGGCATCTGGCGTGAAAAAAGCGACACTGGCGACGGGGGCTGCCGCAACCGTTGCCGCGCCAGTCTTCAGTCTGGCAAATAGCGGTGGACCGCGTCCTCAGGTCAAAGAGGGGATTGGTCCGCAGTTGCCACGACCGAAACGTATCCGCGTGCCAACTCGTCGTGAACTGGCGTCTTACGGTATTAAGCTGCCCTCACAGCGTGCGGCGGAAGAAAAAGCCCGTGAAGCCCAGCGCAATCAGTACGATTCTGGCGATCAGTACAACGATGATGAAATCGATGCGATGCAGCAGGATGAACTGGCACGTCAGTTCGCCCAGACACAGCAGCAACGCTATGGCGAACAGTATCAACATGATGTGCCCGTAAACGCAGAAGATGCAGATGCTGCGGCAGAGGCTGAACTGGCTCGTCAGTTTGCGCAAACTCAACAACAACGTTATTCCGGCGAACAACCGGCTGGGGCGAATCCGTTCTCGCTGGATGATTTTGAATTTTCGCCAATGAAAGCGTTGCTGGATGATGGTCCACACGAACCGTTGTTTACGCCAATTGTTGAACCTGTACAGCAGCCGCAACAACCGGTTGCACCGCAGCAGCAATATCAGCAGCCGCAACAACCAGTTCCGCCGCAGCCGCAGTATCAGCAGCCACAACAGCCGGTTGCGCCGCAGCCACAATATCAGCAGCCGCAACAACCGGTTGCGCCACAGCAGCAATATCAGCAGCCGCAACAACCGGTTGCGCCGCAGCAGCAGTATCAGCAGCCACAACAGCCAGTTGCGCCACAACCGCAGGATACCCTGCTTCATCCGCTGTTGATGCGTAATGGCGACAGCCGTCCGTTGCATAAACCGACGACGCCGCTGCCTTCTCTGGATTTGCTGACACCGCCGCCGAGCGAAGTGGAGCCGGTAGATACCTTTGCGCTTGAACAAATGGCTCGCCTGGTGGAAGCGCGTCTGGCTGATTTCCGTATTAAAGCCGATGTCGTCAATTACTCTCCGGGGCCGGTTATCACTCGCTTTGAATTGAACCTGGCACCGGGCGTAAAAGCGGCGCGCATTTCTAACTTGTCACGGGACCTTGCCCGTTCACTTTCGACGGTGGCGGTGCGTGTCGTTGAAGTTATTCCTGGCAAACCCTATGTAGGTCTGGAGTTACCGAATAAAAAACGACAAACCGTTTATCTGCGCGAAGTTTTGGATAACGCCAAATTCCGCGATAATCCGTCGCCATTAACCGTGGTGCTGGGTAAAGATATCGCCGGTGAGCCGGTGGTTGCCGATCTGGCGAAAATGCCGCACTTGTTGGTTGCGGGGACTACCGGTTCCGGTAAATCTGTCGGTGTGAACGCGATGATCCTGAGCATGCTTTATAAAGCACAGCCAGAAGATGTGCGTTTCATCATGATCGACCCGAAAATGCTGGAGCTTTCGGTTTATGAAGGCATTCCGCATCTGTTAACGGAAGTCGTTACTGATATGAAAGATGCCGCCAACGCGCTGCGCTGGTGTGTTAACGAGATGGAGCGTCGGTATAAACTGATGTCTGCGCTGGGTGTGCGTAATCTGGCGGGTTATAACGAAAAAATTGCTGAAGCCGATCGCATGATGCGTCCGATTCCAGACCCGTACTGGAAGCCGGGCGACAGCATGGATGTTACCCACCCGGTGCTGGAAAAACTGCCGTATATCGTCGTGCTGGTTGATGAATTTGCCGACCTAATGATGACCGTCGGCAAAAAAGTGGAAGAGCTTATTGCGCGACTGGCGCAGAAAGCCCGTGCTGCGGGGATCCACCTGGTGCTGGCAACTCAGCGTCCGTCGGTGGATGTGATTACCGGTCTTATTAAGGCCGACATTCCGACGCGTATTGCCTTTACGGTTTCCAGTAAAATTGACTCCCGAGTACTATCCTCGATCAGGGCGGCGCAGAGTCGTTACTCGGTATGGGGGATATGCTGTATGCCGCTCCGAACTCCAATAACCCGGTACGTGTTCACGGCGCGTTCGTCCGCGACCAGGAAGTCCACGCCGTGGTTCAGGACTGGAAGGCACGTGGCCGTCCGCAGTATGTTGATGGCATCACCTCCGACAGCGAAAGCGAAGGCGGCAACGGTGGTGGCTTCGACGGCGGCGAAGAGCTGGATCCATTATTCGATCAAGCGGTGAACTTTGTGACCCAGAAGCGCAAAGCGTCGATCTCCGGCGTTCAGCGTCAGTTCCGTATCGGCTACAACCGCGCGGCGCGTATCATCGAGCAGATGGAAGCGCAGGGAAGTGTACACGAACAGGGGCGTGACGGGCAACGCAGAGGTGCTGGCACCGCCGCCGTTCGACTAATGGTGCAAAGGATGGGGGTTAAATAAGTCAAAATTAAGCATTTTCTTCTGTCACCTCAGGCGGAGAATGGCATCCCATAGAGTGGGTGACAGAGGCTCTCCAGGCGGGAGCATCAGGCTATTTAAGGAATAACAATGAAAAAGTTCGCGATCACCTGTGCATTACTTTCCAGCTTTGTTGTTAGCAGCGTCTGGGCTGACGCCGCCAGTGACCTGAAATCTCGTCTGGATAAGGTCAGCAGCTTCCATGCGACCCCCCAGAAAGTACGGACCGATGGCAGCGGTAATGCGGTGCAGGACGGCCAGGGCGATTTGTGGGTTAAACGCCCAAATCTGTTAACTGGCACATGACTCAGCCGGATGAAAGCGTTCTAGTATCAGACGGTAAAACGCTGTGGTTCTACAACCCGTTTGTTGAACAGGCGACCGCCACCTGGCTTAAAGACGCGACCGGTAACACGCCATTTATGCTGATAGCCCGCAACCAGGCCAGCGATTGGCAGCAGTACAACATCCAACAGACCGGTGATGACTTTGTTCTAACGCCGCGTGGCAATAACGGTAATCTGAAGAAATTCACCATTAACGTTGGCCGTGATGGCACGATTCATCAGTTCAGCGCCATTAGCAGGACGATCAGCGTAGTAGCTATCAGCTGAAAACCCAGCAGAACGGCGTGGTAGATGCATCTAAATTCACCTTTACACCGCCGCAGGGCGTGACGGTGGACGACCAGCGTAAGTAAGAGGCAGGGCGTGGGCAATTTGTCGCTCGATTTTTCCGATAACACATTTCAACCTCTGGCCGCGCGTATGCGGCCAGAAAAATTTAGCGCAGTACATCGGCCAACAGCAGCTGCTGGCTGCCGGTAAACCGTTGCCGCGAGCCATCGAGGCCGGGCGTCTGCACTCGATGATTCTGTGGGGGCCTCCGGGCACCGGGAAAACGACGCTGGCAGAAGTAATTGGCCGCTACGCCAACGCCGACGTCGAGCGGATCTCCGCAGTGACCTCCGGGGTGAAAGAGATCCGCGAAGCCATTGAACGGGCGCGGCAAAATCGCGATGCCGGGCGCCGTACCATTTTGTTCGTCGACGAAGTCCATCGTTTCAATAAAAGCCAGCAGGACGCCTTTCTGCCGCATATTGGACAACGGCACCATTACCTTTATCGGCGCGACCACCGAAAATCCTTCGTTTGAACTAAACTCGGCTTTCTCCCGAGCCCGCGTATATCTACTGAAGTCACTGACAACCAACGATATTGAACATGTCCTTACTCAGGCGATGGAAGATAAAACGCGCGGTTACGGCGGTCAGGATATCGTTCTGCCCGACGAAACCCGGCATGCCGTGAACTGGTGAATGGTGATGCCAGACGAGCGCTCAATACGCTGGAAATGATGGCCGATATGGCCGAGCTCGATGCCTCTGGTAAGCGTGTACTACAGCCGCAGTTATTGACAAAATGCCGGTGAACGCAGCGCTCGTTTTGATAATAAAGGCGACCGTTTTTACGACCTGATTTCTGCGCTGCACAAGTCGGTACGCGGCAGTGCGCCTGATGCGGCGCTATATTGGTATGCCCGCATCATCAGCGCCGGTGGCGATCCTCTGTATGTGGCGCGACGCTGCCTGGCCATTGCGTCTGAAGACGTCGGTAATGCCGATCCACGGGCGATGCAGGTGGCAATTGCGGCCTGGGATTGCTTTACTCGCGTTGGCCCGGCGGAAGGTGAACGCGCCATTGCTCAGGCGATTGTTTACCTGGCCTGCGCGCCAAAAAGCAACGCTGTCTACACTGCGTTTAAAGCCGCGCTGGCCGATGCTCGCGAACGCCCGGATTATGACGTGCCGGTTCATTTGCGTAATGCGCCGACGAAATTAATGAAGGAAATGGGCTACGGGCAGGAATATCGTTACGCTCATGATGAAGCAAACGCTTATGCTGCCGGTGAGGTTTACTTCCCGCCGGAAATAGCACAAACACGCTATTATTTCCCGACAAACAGGGGCCTTGAAGGCAAGATTGGCGAAAAGCTCGCCTGGCTGGCTGAACAGGATCAAAATAGCCCCATAAAACGCTACCGTTAATGTTATCGTTGCGGTAATGTTGTTACTGTATCCCTGTGGTCGCAGGCTGTGGCCACATCTCCCATTTAATTCGATAAGCACAGGATAAGCATGCTCGATCCCAATCTGCTGCGTAATGAGCCAGACGCAGTCGCTGAAAAACTGGCACGCCGGGGCTTTAAGCTGGATGTAGATAAGCTGGGCGCTCTTGAAGAGCGTCGTAAAGTATTGCAGGTCAAAACGGAAAACCTGCAAGCGGAGCGTAACTCCCGATCGAAATCCATTGGCCAGGCGAAAGCGCGCGGGGAAGATATCGAGCCTTTACGTCTGGAAGTGAACAAACTGGGCGAAGAGCTGGATGCAGCAAAAGCCGAGCTGGATGCTTTACAGGCTGAAATTCGCGATATCGCGCTGACCATCCCTAACCTGCCTGCAGATGAAGTGCCGGTAGGTAAAGACGAAAATGACAACGTTGAAGTCAGCCGCTGGGGTACCCCGCGTGAGTTTGACTTTGAAGTTCGTGACCACGTGACGCTGGGTGAAATGCACTCTGGCCTCGACTTTGCAGCTGCAGTTAAGCTGACTGGTTCCCGCTTTGTGGTAATGAAAGGGCAGATTGCTCGCATGCACCGCGCACTGTCGCAGTTTATGCTGGATCTGCATACCGAACAGCATGGCTACAGTGAGAACTATGTTCCGTACCTGGTTAACCAGGACACGCTGTACGGTACGGGTCAACTGCCGAAATTTGCTGGCGATCTGTTCCATACTCGTCCGCTGGAAGAAGAAGCAGACACCAGTAACTATGCGCTGATCCCAACGGCAGAAGTTCCGCTGACTAACCTGGTGCGCGGTGAAATCATCGATGAAGATGATCTGCCAATTAAGATGACCGCCCACACCCCATGCTTCCGTTCTGAAGCCGGTTCATATGGTCGTGACACCCGTGGTCTGATCCGTATGCACCAGTTCGACAAAGTTGAAATGGTGCAGATCGTGCGCCCAGAAGACTCAATGGCGGCGCTGGAAGAGATGACTGGTCATGCAGAAAAAGTCCTGCAGTTGCTGGGCCTGCCGTACCGTAAAATCATCCTTTGCACTGGCGACATGGGCTTTGGCGCTTGCAAAACTTACGACCTGGAAGTATGGATCCCGGCACAGAACACCTACCGTGAGATCTCTTCCTGCTCCAACGTTTGGGATTTCCAGGCACGTCGTATGCAGGCACGTTGCCGCAGCAAGTCGGACAAGAAAACCCGTCTGGTTCATACCCTGAACGGTTCTGGTCTGGCTGTTGGTCGTACGCTGGTTGCAGTAATGGAAAACTATCAGCAGGCTGATGGTCGTATTGAAGTACCAGAAGTTCTGCGTCCGTATATGAACGGACTGGAATATATTGGCTAATACCCAATTTTTCTGAATCTAAAAAGCGCCTGCGGGCGCTTTTTTTGTCTCCCTTTGATACCGAACAATAATTACTCCTCACTTACACGTAATACTACTTTCGAGTGAAAATCTACCTATCTCTTTGATTTTCAAATTATTCGATGTATACAAGCCTATATAGCGAACTGCTATAGAAATAATTACACAATACGGTTTGTTACTGGAATCAATCGTGAGCAAGCTTGAGTGAGCCATTATGAAAACGAAAATCCCTGATGCGGTATTGGCTGCTGAGGTGAGTCGCCGTGGTTTGGTAAAAACGACAGCGATCGGCGGCCTGGCAATGGCCAGCAGCGCATTAACATTACCTTTTAGTCGGATTGCGCACGCTGTCGATAGCGCCATTCCAACAAAATCAGACGAAAAGGTTATCTGGAGCGCCTGTACAGTTAACTGTGGTAGTCGCTGCCCGCTACGTATGCACGTCGTGGACGGTGAAATCAAATATGTCGAAACGGACAATACCGGCGATGACAATTACGACGGCCTGCACCAGGTTCGCGCCTGCCTGCGTGGGCGTTCCATGCGTCGCCGTGTCTACAATCCGGACCGCCTGAAATATCCGATGAAACGAGTCGGGGCGCGCGGTGAAGGCAAATTCGAGCGCATTAGCTGGGAAGAAGCCTACGACATCATCGCGACCAATATGCAGCGCCTGATCAAAGAGTACGGCAACGAGTCTATCTATCTGAACTATGGCACCGGTACGCTGGGCGGCACCATGACCCGCTCCTGGCCGCCGGGAAATACCCTGGTCGCGCGGCTGATGAACTGCTGCGGCGGCTATCTGAACCATTACGGCGACTACTCCTCCGCGCAAATTGCGGAAGGTTTGAACTATACCTACGGCGGCTGGGCAGATGGCAACAGCCCGTCGGATATCGAAAACAGTAAGCTGGTAGTGCTGTTTGGTAATAACCCTGGCGAAACGCGAATGAGTGGCGGTGGGGTGACTTACTATCTTGAACAGGCACGCCAGAAATCTAATGCCCGCATGATCATCATCGATCCGCGCTATACCGACACCGGTGCCGGGCGCGAAGATGAGTGGATCCCTATTCGTCCGGGAACAGATGCCGCACTGGTTAACGGTCTGGCGTACGTCATGATCACTGAAAACCTGGTGGATCAGGCATTCCTCGATAAATATTGCGTTGGCTACGATGAGAAAACCCTGCCAGCCAGTGCGCCGAAAAATGGCCACTATAAAGCTTATATTCTGGGTGAAGGGCCAGATGGCGTGGCTAAAACGCCGGAATGGGCCTCGCAAATCACTGGTGTTCCGGCAGACAAAATCATCAAATTGGCTCGTGAAATCGGTAGTACCAAACCGGCGTTTATCAGCCAGGGATGGGGCCCGCAGCGTCACGCTAACGGTGAAATCGCAACCCGTGCTATCTCGATGCTGGCGATTCTGACCGGTAACGTTGGTATTAACGGAGGCAACAGCGGCGCGCGTGAAGGTTCATACAGCTTACCGTTTGTCCGTATGCCGACCTTGGAAAACCCGATCCAGACCAGCATTTCGATGTTTATGTGGACCGATGCCATTGAACGTGGCCCGGAAATGACGGCGCTGCGTGATGGTGTACGCGGGAAAGATAAGCTGGATGTGCCGATCAAAATGATCTGGAACTATGCCGGTAACTGCCTGATTAACCAGCATTCTGAAATCAACCGTACCCATGAAATCCTTCAGGATGATAAGAAGTGCGAGCTGATTGTGGTTATCGACTGCCACATGACCTCATCGGCGAAATATGCTGACATCCTGCTGCCTGACTGCACCGCTTCCGAACAGATGGACTTTGCGCTGGATGCATCCTGCGGGAATATGTCTTACGTGATTTTCAACGATCAGGTGATTAAACCGCGCTTTGAATGTAAGACCATCTATGAAATGACCAGCGAACTGGCAAAACGTCTTGGCGTTGAGCAACAGTTTACTGAAGGCCGTACCCAGGAAGAGTGGATGCGGCATCTGTATGCCCAGTCGCGGGAAGCGATTCCTGAACTGCCAACGTTTGAAGAGTTCCGCAAGCAGGGGATCTTTAAAAAGCGCGACCCACAAGGGCATCACGTTGCTTATAAAGCCTTCCGTGAAGATCCGCAGGCAAACCCACTGACTACGCCATCGGGCAAAATTGAGATTTATTCGCAGGCGCTGGCTGACATTGCCGCTACCTGGGAATTGCCTGAAGGCGATGTGATCGATCCACTGCCGATCTACACGCCGGGCTTTGAAAGTTATCAGGATCCGCTGAACAAACAGTATCCGCTGCAGCTTACAGGTTTCCACTATAAATCTCGCGTTCACTCAACTTACGGCAACGTTGATGTGCTGAAAGCGGCTTGCCGTCAGGAAATGTGGATCAACCCGCTTGATGCCCAAAAACGCGGTATCCACAACGGCGATAAAGTCAGGATCTTTAACGATCGTGGTGAGGTTCATATTGAGGCGAAAGTGACGCCACGAATGATGCCGGGTGTGGTCGCACTGGGTGAAGGTGCCTGGTATGACCCGGATGCAAAACGTGTCGATAAGGGTGGTTGTATTAACGTACTGACCACTCAACGTCCGTCTCCTCTCGCTAAGGGGAATCCGTCACATACAAACCTTGTTCAGGTTGAAAAGGTGTAAGGAGTAACCGATGACAACCCAGTATGGATTTTTTATTGATTCCAGCCGTTGCACCGGTTGCAAAACCTGCGAGCTGGCCTGTAAAGACTACAAAGATTTGACGCCAGAAGTCAGCTTCCGCCGCATTTATGAATATGCTGGCGGCGACTGGCAGGAAGATAACGGTGTCTGGCACCAGAACGTGTTTGCCTACTATCTGTCGATTTCATGTAACCACTGCGAAGATCCGGCTTGTACTAAAGTCTGCCCGAGCGGTGCGATGCATAAACGTGAAGATGGTTTTGTTGTGGTCGATGAAGATGTGTGCATTGGCTGCCGCTACTGCCATATGGCTTGCCCGTATGGCGCACCGCAATATAACGAAACGAAAGGCCATATGACCAAATGCGATGGTTGTTATGACCGTGTTGCGGAGGGTAAAAAGCCGATCTGTGTTGAATCTTGTCCGCTGCGGGCGCTGGATTTCGGCCCTATCGACGAGCTGCGTAAAAAACATGGCGATCTGGCGGCCGTTGCGCCGTTGCCGCGAGCTCACTTTACCAAACCGAATATTGTGATCAAACCCAATGCCAATAGCCGCCCGACCGGGGATACCACTGGCTATCTGGCAAACCCGAAGGAGGTGTGAGATGGGAAGTGGATGGCATGAATGGCCGCTGATGATCTTCACGGTCTTCGGGCAATGTGTAGCAGGTGGTTTTATCGTTCTGGCTTTGGCGCTGCTCAAAGGCGACCTGCGAGCAGAAGCCCAGCAGCGTGTTATCGCCTGCATGTTTGGTTTATGGGTGCTGATGGGCATTGGCTTTATCGCCTCTATGCTCCATCTTGGTTCACCAATGCGCGCTTTTAACTCGCTCAACCGGGTAGGGGCTTCAGCACTCAGTAACGAAATCGCCAGCGGTTCGATCTTTTTTGCCGTAGGCGGCATCGGCTGGTTGCTGGCAATGCTGAAAAAGCTGTCACCGGCATTGCGTACGCTGTGGCTGATAGTGACGATGGTTCTTGGCGTCATCTTTGTCTGGATGATGGTGCGTGTGTATAACAGCATTGATACCGTTCCGACCTGGTACAGCATCTGGACGCCGATGGGCTTCTTCCTGACGATGTTTATGGGCGGCCCGTTACTGGGTTACCTGTTGTTGAGTCTGGCTGGCGTCGATGGCTGGGCGATGCGTCTGCTGCCAGCAATTTCTGTACTGGCACTGGTAGTGAGTGGCGTGGTGTCAGTGATGCAGGGCGCAGAGCTGGCGACTATTCATAGTTCTGTGCAGCAGGCCGCAGCGCTGGTGCCGGACTATGGTGCGCTGATGTCCTGGCGGATCGTGCTTTTGGCCGTTGCCCTGTGCTTGTGGATTGCACCACAGCTAAAAGGTTATCAGCCTGCGGTTCCGCTACTTTCTGTATCATTCATTCTGCTTCTGGCAGGGGAATTAATCGGTCGCGGCGTATTCTATGGTTTGCATATGACCGTGGGGATGGCCGTCGCAAGCTAATCATAACAACCGGGGTTTCGGCCCCGGTTCTCTTTTATTTCTGCTTCGTTAACGTGTCATAACTGGTCATCAAATTACGATAATCAGGAATGTGGTTAGAGAACAACGTCGCCAGTCCTTCAATATCATTACGCCAGTCGCGATGCAGCTCGCACGCCACGCCGAACCATGTCATCAATTGCGCACCAGCTTGCGACAAGCGATCCCATGCCGAATGCCGGGTAATTTCATTAAAGGTCCCTGACGCGTCAGTCACGACAAAGACGTCAAACCCTTCTTCAATGGCTGAAAGCGCCGGGAATGCCACGCAAACTTCGGTTACCACACCGGCAATAATTAACTGTTTTTTACCTGTCGCTTTGACAGCTTTTACAAAATCTTCGTTATCCCAGGCGTTAATATTTCCCGGGCGAGCAATGTAAGGTGTATCGGGGAATTGTGCTTTCAGTTCTGGAACTAATGGGCCGTTAGGACCGGTTTCAAAACTGGTGGTAAGAATAGTTGGTAAGTTGAAATACTTAGCCAGGTCACCCAGCGCCAGCACGTTATTTTTAAACTTATCGGGTTCGATATCCCGTACAAGGGAAAGTAAACCAGCCTGGTGATCAACAAGCAAAACGGCAGCATCATTTTTATCAAGACGAACATACGGTTTGGTCATCCTCTTCTCCTTTCGAGAGTCAGTGGTACGTCTGAAATCGATCAGACGCGATGCATTGCTCTGAAAGCATAGACGGGAAATATGAGTTTGCTGTGACCATGAAATTTTTCGACTGAACGAAGCGTATGAAATTTGTGTTAGTTCAATAAAAACAATCAGATGAGACTAATCATCTCTTCAGCATTAGCGTTATGAATGAGTAATATAAATCGATAATACCGCCGCTGGGATATCGCGTATTTTCACCCATTGACAATGTTTTTGGCGGTGGCATGATGCGCATGAAATTTGAACTTCCTCACGGTTTTAATTCATGTCCACGTATACCCAGCCTGTCATGCTTTTGCTGTCTGGCCTGCTTTTGTTGACTCTGGCGATTGCGGTGTTAAATACACTCGTGCCGCTTTGGCTCGCCCAGGAACACATGTCCACATGGCAGGTAGGCGTTGTCAGCTCATCCTATTTTACCGGCAACCTTGTCGGTACATTGCTGACAGGGTATGTCATTAAGCGCATTGGCTTTAACCGCAGCTATTATCTGGCCTCCTTCATTTTTGCCGCTGGCTGTGCCGGCCTTGGCCTGATGATTGGATTCTGGAGCTGGTTGGCTTGGCGTTTTGTCGCGGGCGTCGGCTGTGCCATGATTTGGGTGGTTGTTGAGAGCGCGCTGATGTGCAGTGGGACGTCACGTAACCGTGGGCGTTTGCTTGCTGCGTATATGATGGTTTATTACGTGGGAACGTTTTTAGGCCAGTTACTGGTCAGCAAAGTTTCAACCGAGCTGATGTCCGTATTGCCGTGGGTTACAGGTTTGACGTTGGCAGGGATCTTACCGCTGTTGTTTACGCGTGTGCTGAATCAGCAGGCTGAAAACCATGATTCGACGTCAATTACGTCAATGCTAAAACTCCGTCAGGCGCGGCTTGGCGTGAATGGCTGCATTATCTCAGGAATCGTTCTGGGATCTCTATATGGCCTGATGCCGCTGTACCTCAATCACAAAGGGGTGAGCAATGCCAGCATTGGTTTCTGGATGGCGGTACTGGTCAGTGCGGGTATCCTTGGACAATGGCCGATTGGACGTCTGGCGGATAAGTTTGGTCGACTGCTGGTGTTGCGTGTTCAGGTCTTTGTCGTCATTCTCGGCAGTATCGCGATGCTTAGCCAGGCGGCGATGGCCCCAGCGTTATTCATCCTCGGTGCCGCTGGCTTTACGCTATATCCGGTGGCGATGGCATGGGCTTGCGAGAAAGTTGAACATCATCAACTGGTGGCGATGAACCAGGCCTTACTGTTGAGCTATACTGTGGGAAGTCTGCTTGGCCCGTCATTTACCGCTATGCTAATGCAGAATTTCTCCGATAATTTATTGTTTATCATGATCGCCAGCGTATCGTTTATCTATTTGCTGATGCTGCTGCGCAACGCCGGTCATACGCCGAAACCCGTTGCTCACGTGTAAATGAATTCAAGCAGAGTGTGAACTTACTGTTTCACACTCTGCTTTTTTGTTTCTTCTATCTGACTTGCTTTATTCCAAATTTTATTCGTTTAAAAATAAAATGTGCAGCAGGTTATAATTTTGCATTTCGCTATTTCCGCACTTCTTATTTGCCGCGCATAATCCCTCGTTTTACCGATGCCCCTTTAATTTTGGCGAAGGATTTGTCTATGGCTGGGAATGTTCAAGAAAAGCAGTTGCGGTGGTACAACATCGCGATGTCGTTCATTACGGTTTGGGGTTTTGGTAACGTCGTCAACAACTACGCTAACCAGGGGTTGGTGGTTGTTCTTGATGGCTTTTTATCTTTGCGCTCTACTTTACTCCGTATGCGCTGATTGTCGGCGAGCTTGGGTCGACCTTCAAGGATGGCAAAGGGGGGTGAGTACATGGATTAAAAATACCATGGGGCCGGGATTGGCTTATCTGGCGGCCTGGACCTACTGGGTGGTACATATTCCGTATCTGGCGCAGAAGCCACAGGCAATTCTGATTGCGCTAGGCTGGGCATTGAAGGGTAACGGCTCACTGATCACCGAATACGGCGTTGTGGCGTTGCAGGGCTTTACCTTAGCGCTGTTTATCTTCTTTATGTGGGTGGCATCCCGAGGCATGAAGTCGCTGAAACTGGTTGGCTCCATTGCCGGGATCGCCATGTTCGTGATGTCGCTGCTGTACGTCGTTATGGCGGTGACGGCACCTGCTATTACCGAGGTCAAAATCGCGACCACCAATATCACCTGGCGCACTTTTATTCCCCACATCGATTTCACCTACATCACCACGATTTCGATGCTGGTGTTTGCCGTGGGCGGTGCGGAAAAAATCTCCCCTTACGTTAATAACACCCGTAATCCCGGGAAAGAGTTTCCGCGTGGGATGATCTTCCTGGCGGTGATGGTGGCGGTGTGTGCCATTCTGGGGGTCGCTGGCGATGGGGATGATGTTTGATTCCAACAACATTCCTGACGACCTGATGGCTAACGGTCAGTATTACGCATTCCAGAAGCTGGGTGAGTATTACAGCATGGGCAATACTTTAATGGTGATTTACGCCATTGCGAATACCCTGGGACAAGTAGCGGCGCTGGTATTCTCGATTGATGCCCCGCTTAAAGTGCTATTAGGTGATGCTGACAGCAAATATATTCCAGCCAGTTTATGTCGTACCAACGCTTCTGGTACGCCCGTTAATGGCTATTTTCTGACCCTGGTACTGGTGGCGATTCTGATTATGCTGCCGACTCTCGGCATTGGTGATATGAACAATCTCTATAAATGGCTGTTGAACCTTAATTCGGTAGTGATGCCGCTGCGTTATTTATGGGTATTTGTTGCATTTATTGCAGTCGTTCGCTTGGCGCAGAAATATAAACCAGAATATGTCTTTATTCGTAATAAGCCTCTGGCAATGACCGTCGGGATTTGGTGTTTTGCCTTTACCGCCTTTGCCTGTTTGACGGGGATCTTCCCGAAAATGGAAGCCTTCACTGCAGAGTGGACCTTCCAGTTGGCGCTGAATGTTGCAACGCCGTTTGTGCTGGTAGGATTAGGACTGATATTCCCGCTGCTGGCGCGTAAAGCGAATAGTAAATAATTATTGTGGTCGGTGACGCTGACTCTGGCAGATCTGACCCGTTTTTACATAATCGAGAAATGCGCGCAAGCCGCAGGACATATACTGGCGGTTTGGATAATAGATCTGGAAGCCTGGACGCTCTGTGCTCCAGTCTTCCAGTACACATTCTAAACGACCAGTATCAAGGTACTCCTTGATCTGTTCATAGAGCAGATACCCGATACCAGCACCCATCAAAACGGCCTCCAGTTCAGCATCAACATCATCCAGAATGATATTTCCTGCGACAGCAATTTCCAGCTCCTTTGCAAATTGCCAGTGGAAAGGTTTGCCGCTGGGATAACGAAAAACAACACATTGATGATTAAGCAGATCATGAGGATGGCGGGGTTTGCCATATCTTGCAAAGTACTCTGGCGTTGCTGCTACACATAATTTCACTGGCGGGCCGATCGCCACGCTGATCATATCTTTTTCGACGATGCAACTAAGTCGAACGCCAGCGTCAAAGCCCTGTTGGACGATATCGACAAGAGAGTCGTCAGTTGTGAGCTCGACTTTAATATCAGGATATTCACGTGTGAAACCAACCAGTAAAGACATTAAAAATATACGTGCAGCTACCCGGGCGGCATTGATTTTGAGCGTTCCTGTCGGTGTCAGACGAAAATCATTCATCTCATCTAACATGATCTGAATTTCGTCGAAAGCTGGGCGCAATCGTTCATAGAGATTAGAACCCGCTTCCGTTAACGATACGCTTCGGGTTGTCCGATTGAATAAGCGAATTTTAAGACGTTGTTCCAGTGTTTTAATACTATGGCTAATGGCGGACGAGGATAAGCCTAACTCATCGCCCGCTGCACGAAAGCTTTGATTACGGGCCACGGCAAAGAAAGTGGCAAAGTCAGACATATTCATCCGCATTAGTGAAAATCCTTCATTAACTCATCCTGAATCATCACGTTTACAGGATTATGCCGCCTGCGTAAAGTGCGCTCCAGAACTTAACGTGGAGGTAAAATTATGCAGTCTGAACGTATTTATTTGGTATGGGCCCATCCTCGTCATGATTCATTGACCGCACATATTGCTGATGCGATCCATCAGCGGGCAATGGAGCGGAAAATACAGGTGACGGAACTCGATTTATATCGGCGTAATTTCAACCCAGTGATGACGCCGGAAGATGAACCAGACTGGAAGAATATGGATAAACGTTATTCTCCAGAGGTTCATCAGCTTTATTCAGAGCTGCTTGAACATGACACGTTAGTGGTGGTTTTTCCTCTCTGGTGGTACAGCTTCCCGGCAATGCTAAAAGGATATATTGACAGAGTATGGAATAATGGGCTGGCTTATGGAGATGGGCACAAATTACCATTCAATAAAGTTCGTTGGGTGGCGCTGGTTGGAGGAGACAAAGAATCATTTGTCCAGATGGGCTGGGAAAAAAATATAAGCGATTATTTAAAAAATATGTGCAGTTATCTTGGTATTGAAGATGCCGATGTCACTTTCTTGTGTAATACAGTGGTATTCGATGGGGAAGAACTTCACGCGAGCTATTATCAGTCGTTATTATCTCAGGTACGGGATATGGTAGATGCACTATAAGATGTGTTAAAAACGCTGTAGCAGAATGAAGCGCGGAATAAAAAAGCGGCAACTCAATAAAGTTGCCGCTTTACGGGGAAATTAGTACATCACTTTATGACCATACTGCTCAAGAATGCCTTTCACGCGTTCCATGGTTTCTTTCTTCGGTGGGTGAACGCCGTCGAGTTTGTACTCTTCACCCATCGCTACCCACTTGTGTTTGCCCAACTCATGGTATGGCAGCAGTTCGATTTTTTCGACGTTACCCATATCGCGGGTAAATTCACCCAGGCGGTGCGCGGAGTCATCATCGTCTGACCAGCCTGGCACTACAACGTAGCGGATCCACACTTTCACGCTTCTTTCTTCGACAAGTACCACGCAAACTCCAGCGTACGATGGTTGGATACGCCGACCGGTATTCTGGTGAATATCATCATTCATCTGTTTGAGATCGAGCATCACCAGGTCGGTGACTTCCAGCAGTTCATCGATCACCGGATCAACGACGAACGAAACCGTTAGTGTCGAGAACAGGCATGGATTCCTTCTTTATGGCAGGCACGAAACCAGTCGCGGACGAACTCGGCCTGAAGAATCGCTTCGCCGCCGGATGCAGTTACGCCGCCGCCGGAAGCGTTCATAAAGTGGCGATAGGTCACCACTTCCTTCATCAAATCTTCAACGGTAACTTCTTTACCGCCATGCGTGTCCCAGGTGTCGCGGTTATGACAATACAGGCAGCGCATCAGGCAGCCCTGGAAAAAGGTGATAAAGCGAATACCTGGGCCGTCTACGGTTCCACAGGATTCAAAGGAGTGAATGCGACCAATAACTGACATTGCGGTGTTTCTCCAGATGTGGCCCATCTGAGGCCGTGTTGGTGCGCAGCTCGAAGGCTACGTCGAGTCTGTTTTGGCAGTCACCTTAAAGTATAGATAGCTGACAAAAAAGGCTCTCGCGCTAAAAAAGGCCCCACTTTCGTGGAGCCTTTATTGTACGCTTTTTACTGTACGATTTCAGTCAAATCTAATTACATAGATTGAGTGAAGGTACGAGTAATAACGTCCTGCTGCTGTTCTTTAGTCAGCGAGTTGAAACGTACTGCGTAGCCAGATACACGGATGGTCAGCTGCGGATATTTTTCCGGGTTTTCCATCGCGTCGAGCAGCATTTCACGGTTCATCACGTTAACGTTCAGGTGCTGACCACCTTCGATGGATGCTTCGTGGTGGAAGTAACCATCCATCAGACCAGCCAGGTTGGTCTTACGAACTTCGTCGTCTTTACCCAGTGCGTTCGGAACGATAGAGAAGGTGTAGGAGATACCATCTTTAGCGTAAGCAAACGGCAGTTTAGCAACGGAAGTCAGAGAGGCTACTGCACCTTTCTGGTCACGACCGTGCATCGGGTTAGCACCCGGTCCGAACGGCGCGCCAGCACGACGACCGTCTGGGGTGTTACCGGTTTTCTTACCATAAACCACGTTAGAGGTGATGGTCAGAACAGACTGAGTCGGGATAGCGTTACGGTAAGTAGTGCGTTTCTTGAATTTTCTTCATGAAACGTTCTACCAGGTCAACAGCCATGTCATCTACGCGAGAATCGTTGTTACCAAACTGCGGGTATTGGCCACTGATTGCGAAGTCGATAGCCAGACCATCTTCGTCACGAATTGGTTTAACTTTCGCATATTTGATTGCAGACAGGGAGTCAGCAGCAACGGACAGACCAGCGATACCACACGCCATGGTGCGGATAACGTCACGGTCGTGCAGCGCCATCAGAGAGGCTTGGTAGCTGTACTTGTCGTCATCTAGTCGATAACGTTTCAGCGCGGTGACGTACTGCTCGCCCAGCCAATCCATGAAGTGATCCATGCGATCCATCACTTCGTCATAGTTCAGAACGTCGCCTTTGATTCGTTCAGTTTTCAGGACCAACCTGGATTTTAGTTTTCATCAACGCCGCCGTTGATTGCGTACAGCATGGTTTTCGCCAGGTTTGCACGAGCACCGAAGAACTGCATTTGTTTACCAACGATCATTGGGCTTACGCAGCAAGCGATAGCGTAGTCATCGTTGTTAAAGTCAGGACGCATCAGATCATCGTTCTCATACTGCAGAGGTATCGATGGACACTTTAGCGGCATATTTTTTGAACGCCAGTGGCAGTTTCTTCAACCACAGAACGGTGATGTTCGGCTCTGGAGAAGGACCCATGGTGTACAGGGTGTTCAGGAAGCGGAAGCTGTTTTTGGTAACCAGAGTACGGCCATCAACGCCCATACCTGCGATAGATTCAGTTGCCCAAATTGGGTCACCGGAGAACAGTTCATCATACTCAGGGGTACGCAGGAAGCGAACCATACGCAGTTTCATGACCAGGTGGTCAATCATTTCCTGAGCGTCTTGTTAAGTGATTTTGCCTGCTTTCAGGTCACGTTCGATGTAGATATCAGGAAGCTGGAAGTACGACCGAAGGACATTGCAGCGCCGTTCTGAGATTTAACCGCGGCCAGGTAGCCGAAGTAAGTCCACTGGATAGCCTGAGCATTGGTAGCCGGACCAGAGATGTCGTAGCCGTATTTAGCTGCCATCTCTTTGATCTGACCCAGCGCACGGTGCTGTTCAGAGATTTCTTCACGCAGACGGATAGTCACTTCCAGGTTTACGCCGTTTTCCATGTCAGACTGCAGGGACAGGAACTGTGCGTATTTGTCTTTCATCAGGAAGTCGATACCGTACACCGCGATGCGACGGTAGTCACCGATGATACGACCACGGCCGTACGCATCTGGCAGACCAGTCAGAACGCCAGATTTTACGGCAGATTCAGAATGTCTTTGGTGTAAACATCGAATACGCCCTGGTTATGGGTTTTGCGGTATTCGGTGAAAGTTTTTTCAGCATCGGGTCCAGTTCGCGATTGTACGCTTTCCAGGAACCTTCAACCATTTTGATACCACCGAACGGGATAATCGCACGTTTCAGTGGAGCTTCAGTTTGCAGACCAACGATTTTTTCCAGCGCTTTGTTGATGTAGCCAGCGTCGTGGGAAGTGATGGTAGATGCAACGGAGGTGTCAAAGTCAACTGGCACATGAGTGCGGTTTTCCATTGCCAACGCCTTCCATAACGTTGTCCCACAGCTTGGTGGTCGCGTCAGTTACGCCAGGGGAAGAGTTGCGTCACCCTCATACGGAGTGTAGTTTTTCTGGATTCCGTCACGTAAGTTTACTTCATTCTGCCAGTCACCTTTGGTAAAACCTTCCCAGGCTGTGGCTAACTTTTCATTAAGTTCGGACATGTAACACCTACCTTCTTTAAGTGGACTTTTTATTTACTGCCTGGAGCAACCATCAATTAATGACGGTCACCGCCACGCAGATAAATGACCCAGTATGTTCAACCCAACCAGCAAACCGCCGCCGATAATGTTCCCAATAGTGACAGGAATCAGGTTATCAGTGATGAAATTCATCACGGTCAGGTGAGAAAAATTTTCCGGTGCAGAACCGACTGCGGTCCAAAATTCCGGGGATGCGAAGTCGCGGATTACAATACCCATCGGGATCATAAACATGTTTGCGATACTGTGCTCAAAACCGCTGGCAACAAACATCGCGACCGGCAGCACCATAATCATGGCTTTATCCATTAGGCTGCGACCAGAGTAGCTCATCCAGACTGCCAGGCAGACCATCAGGTTCGCCAGGATGCCGAGAGCAACGGCTTCGATAAATGTGTGATGCAGTTTGTGGTCAGCGGTTTGCAGGACGTTTAGTCCCCAGCCGCCATTGGCTGTCATATATTCACCGGACAGCCACATGAGCAGTACGAAGAGCAGGCAACCCACCAGGTTACCAACATAGACATTGAGCCAGTTTTTTCGCCAGTTGACCCCAGGTGATTCGGCCGCTGGCTTTCGCTACCACGATAAGCACGGTCGACGTGAAAGAGGTCGGCGCCACAAATAACGCAAAGAATGAGGCCTAGTGAGAAGCAGATACCACCAATCAGTTTCGCAATGCCGAACGGCACTGCCAGCTGTACCCGTGGTTGCTGTAATATAAAATACAAAAGCAATCGAGATGAAAACGCCCGCAGTAATCGCCAGATAAAAGGTTTTCAGCGGATGCTTGGTTGCTTTATAGACACCTGCTTCTTCTTCGGCAACTTTGGCCATTGCAGCAGGGAGAAGTAGATCGTAAAAGGGTTGTCAGCTTTCACACTAACTCTCTCTTTTATTTAATCGGCGACGAGATACTAACAAAGCATTATAGATGAGAATTTGATATAGATCATATCTCGCCTGGCTTATAGGCCTGCAAGTTGGATGGTTTTTCAACGAAAGCAGGGTAAATTATTGAGGATGCAATGATAAAAATAAATTTTAAAGATTTACAAATTCAGTTTATTTTTTCTTTACCCTTCATTTTGCTGAGTTAATTAAAATGGAGTAATGATCAAGTAAATTAACAATATTAAAGTAAGCTACTAATAATTGAGTTTACTTATCTTTAACTTTATTTTTCACACTCTGCTGGGGCGAAGCGCGGAAATAAAAAAAGGGGCGCAACAAGTGGCCCCGTAATATAACGTAGAGTGTATGTTAAACCTGCACTTTTTTCCTGCGGGATTGTGTTACTTCGCCCAGAACGCGGCTTTCGCACGCTGCAGTTTTTCGTAAGCCTGTAACAGTGGACTGATGCGCCGGGAAGGCTTTTAACGAACCGTCGACCGGCTGCAGGCCATAGAACGCCTCTTCGCCGCTGAGCGCGGCGCTGGCTGCTTCTACAGCGTCTGCGCCGTACATGCGCACGAATGCGTTGAGGTATTGCAACGGTTCGCGTTCTTCTTCCTGAGACAGCAGCAGCAGCGTCTGCAGGCAACGGTAGTAATTTGCACGCTCTGCGCTAAAGACCGAAGCGTTGAACTCCATCGTCCATTCGGTCCAGATCAGCGCTTGTTCCAGATCGCCACCCGCCAGTGCGAGCATCGCTTTCAGTTCACCAACACGCAGGGTGTACCAGCCGTTATCTGAACCCGTCGCCAGGCCCAGTAGTTCACGCACGCGGGTAAAGTCGTCCAGACCTTCATCATCGATTTCTGGCTCGATCAGATTCAGGTATTCCTCTTTTTCCACTCGCTGCCCGGCAGGGAGAGAATGGTTTCGCGCAGGTGGCTACCCATATTGTTATTGGCCAGCCACAGATCTTCTGCCGGATAGATATCAGACATACCCGGTACGATGATGCGGCAGGCGTAGACGCTCAGATGCTCGTAATCGGCAATATAAACTTCTTTATCTTCTTTGTTGAAGATAGCCATCAGTGTGGCGAACTCTTCTTCCGTGGTGCCGGAGAAATTCCAGTCCACAAACGGATAATCGGCATCCTGCTTGAACAGGTCCCAGGAGATTAAACCGCTGGAATCGATAAAGTGCGTTTCGAGGTTGGTATGTTCAGCGACTTCTTCATCATCGAAGGTTGGCGGAGTAAACACATCCAAATCTTTCAGGCCACGACCTTGCAGCAGCTCGGTCACGGTACGTTCCAGTGCTACGCCAAAATCAGGATGCGCACCGAAAGAGGCAAAGCAGGTACCGTTAGCAGGATTGAACAGTACCACGCAAATCACCGGATACTGGCCGCCAAGCGAACCGTCATAAGCGAAGATTGGGAAACCCTCCGCTTCCAGCGTTTCGATGGCTTCAACTACTGCTGGGTAACGCGCCAGCACGTCTGCCGGGATCTCTGGCAGGCTGATGCTCTCGGCAATGATGCGGTTTTTGACGTAACGCTCGAACACTTCCGACAGCCCCTGAACGCGGGCTTCGTTACGGGTGTTGCCCGCAGACATGCCGTTAGAAACGTACAGGTTGGCGACGATGTTCATTGGGATATAAATGGTTTCACCGTCTGACTGACGAGTGAATGGCAGACCGCACACGCCGCGATCGTCGTTCCCGGACTGCAGATCAAGCCACGTGCTGGCGGTCAGCTGATCGTCTCGATCTGGTCAAATATGCGCAGGCGTGCATCGAGCAGGCCTTCCGGCACGTCGTCATTTTCGGTCAGCGGGAACCATTTTTGGTTCGGATAGTGCACGAACGGGCCGTTGGCGATCTCTTCGCCCACCAGAAGTCGGCAAAGAAATAGTTGGTGGAGAGACGTTCGAAGTTGCTCGCCAGCGCTGACGCCAGCGCTGCTTTTTGGTGGCGCCTTTGCCGTTGGTAAAGCATAAAGAGCATGCCTTATCACGAATATGCACCGACCAGACGTTCGGACAGGATTTCAAGCCAGGAGGCTTCTCGATATCAAAACCCAGGTCGAGCAGCTTTTGCTGGAAGCGAGCGATGGAATCTTCCAGCGCGGCATCTTTGCCGGGAATATAGGTCTGCGTCATAGCAATCTCTTTTGTCGTACGGAAAGCGCGCAATGATACGGGTTTTGCGTGACAGGTGCTATCTCCGGCGAAAATAAAAGGTAGGACTATGCTTATAGGCAATAACCTATTGTTAAGGCATAGAAAAGATGAAAGCGTTTGATCTTCAACGGATGGCGTTTGACAAATTCCCGCCTGAATTTTTAGGCGAAGTGGCGTTAAGAACCCTCTTTACCTTTTTACTGGTCTTTATATTTCTCAAAATCACCGGACGGCGTGGCGTCCGGCAGATGTCACTTTTTGAAGTACTGATGATTCTGACGTTAGGATCAGCGGCTGGTGACGTCGCTTTTTATGATGATGTGCCACTGGTGCCGGTTTTGGTGGTCTTTGTCTCGCTCGCGTTGCTTTATCGTCTGGTTATGTGGCTGATGTCGAAAAGTGAAAAGCTTGAGGACTTGCTCGAAGGTAAGGCCATTGTCGTTGTGGAAGAGGGGCAGCTCGCGTGGGAAAACGTCCGTAAAGCGAATATGACCGAGCTGGAGTTTCTGATGGAGCTGCGTCTGAACAGCGTCGAACAGCTGGGACAGGTGCGGCTGGCTATCATGGAGACCAACGGGCAGATCAGCGTGTTTAATGTGATGATGACGTCAAACCGGGGGTGTTTATTTTGCCGGAGAGCTTTTGCGCCGCGGTTCAAGGTGATGCCAGAGTCGGGGGATACTCCTGTGCGCGATGTAGTCATGTCGCCACCTCCAGGGGGGTTGCCGTCAACTATGTCCTCGCTGTGCGAATCCGGTATGGACGAAGGTTAGCCGGGCGAAACGCGTCGCCTGACAGCCATTTTGTCGGTGTTTTGACGGGCAATGCGAGCGGCAGAATGTTTTGTGTGAGCAAGGGCCACAATTCGCCGGTGGAAAGTTTTAGACATTGCGGCGCGTGTCACTGAATGATAAAACCGATATCCACAGTTTATTACTTATGGCTTTTAGCGTGGTGAGGGAAAATGGCTCAGGTTTTTAATTTCAGTTCGGGTCCGGCGATGTTACCGGCAGATGTTCTTAAACTGGCGCAGCAGAAGACTTTGCGACTGGAACGGGTTAGGTACATCGGTGATGGAAGTCAGCCACCGTGGTAAAGAGTTTATCCAGGTGGCAGAGGAAGCAGAAAAAGATTTCCGCGACCTGCTTAATATCCCTTCCAACTACAAAGTATTGTTCTGCCATGGCGGCGGCCGCGGTCAGTTTGCTGGCGTTCCGCTGAATATCCTGGGCGATAAAACTACCGCAGACTACGTTGACGCCGGCTATTGGGCTGCCAGCGCGGTCAAAGAAGCAAAAAAATACTGCACCCCGAACGTTATCGATGCGAAAGTCACCGTAGACGGCAAGCGTGCGGTGGAACCGATGCGTGACTGGCAGCTCAGCGATAACGCGGCCTATCTGCACTTCTGTCCAAACGAAACTATCGATGGTATCGCCATTGAAGAGACGCCGGACTTGGCAAAGATGTGGTTGTGGCCGCCGATTTCTCCTCCACTATCCTGTCTCGCTCGATTGACGCCAGCCGCTCGGCGTTATCTACGCTGGCGCGCAGAAAAATATCGGCCCTGCCGGTTTAACGCTGGTGATTGTACGTGAAAACCTGCTGGGTAAAGCCACGTTGCCTGCCCATCAATCCTCGACTACACCGTGCTTAATGACAACGATTCCATGTTCAACACGCCGCCGACCTTTGCCTGGTATCTTTCAGGGCTGGTGTTCAAATGGCTCAAAGAGCAGGGTGGCGTCGAGGCAATGGATCGTATCAATCAGCAGAAGGCCGATCTTCTGTATAGCACCATTGATGGCAGCGATTTCTACCGCAATGATGTAGCCAACGCTAACCGCTCCCGCATGAACGTTCCATTCCAGCTGGCCGATAGCGCGCTGGATAAACTGTTCCTCGAAGAGTCATTTGCGGCCGGTCTGCATTCGCTGAAAGGACACCGCGTGGTAGGCGGAATGCGTGCTTCTATCTATAACGCGATGCCGCTGGCAGGCGTACAGGCGCTGACGAACTTCATGCAAGACTTCGAACGCCGTCACGGTTAATCTGGTTTTATCTATTCATCCCCACGGTTACGCCGGTGGGGTTTTTACTTCTGTTTTAGAGAGTTGAGTTTCATGGAATCCCTGACGTTACAACCTATTGCGCGTGTCGACGGCACCATTAATCTGCCCGGTTCTAAAAGCGTGTCGAACCGCGCACTGCTGCTGGCGGCATTGGCGCATGGCACGACCGTGCTGACCAATCTGCTGGACAGTGATGATGTTCGCCATATGCTGAACGCGCTAAAGGGTTCTGGGAATTCACTATACCCTGTCTGCTGACCGCACCCGCTGTGAAGTGACCGGCAATGCGGGCATGCTGCAGTCCTCAAACGAGCCTGGAGCTGTTCCTCGGCAATGCGGGTACGGCGATGCGTCCGCTGGCCGCCGCTTTATGTTTGGGCACGAATAACATCGTACTGACCGGCGAGCCGCGTATGAAAGAGCGCCCAATTGGTCATTTGGTTGATGCGCTGCGTCAGGGCGGGGCCCAGATTGACTTATCTGGAGCAGGAAAACTACCCGCCGCTGCGCCTGAAAGGTGGTTTCACCGGCGGTAACGTTGAGGTTGACGGCAGCGTATCCAGCCAATTCCTCACCGCGCTGTTGATGACCGCGCCGCTGGCTCCACAGGACACCACGATAAGCATTAAAGGCGATCTGGTATCTAAACCCTATATAGATATCACTCTGCACCTGATGAAAACCTTCGGTGTGGAAGTGGATAACCAGAACTACCAGCGCTTTATTGTGCGTGGTAACAGACCGTATGTCTCTCCAGGTCAATACCTGGTGGGATGCGTCTTCTGCCTCCTATTTCCTTGCTGCTGGCGCGATTAAAGGCGGCACCGTGAAAGTGACCGGTATCGGTCGTCACAGCGTTCAGGGCGATATCCGTTTTGCCGATGTGCTGGAAAAAATGGGTGCTACCGTGACCTGGGGCGATGATTTTATTGCCTGTACTCACGGCGAGCTCAACGCTATCGACATGGACATGAACCATATCCCTGATGCGGCTATGACCATTGCCACTGCGGCACTGTTTGCTAAAGGCACCACCACGCTGCGCAATATCTACAACTGGCGCGTTAAAGAGACTGACCGTCTGTTTGCCATGGCGACTGAACTGCGCAAAGTGGGTGCTGAGGTAGAAGAGGGCGAAGACTACATTCGCGTTACGCCACCAGCGTCGCTGAATTTTGCTGAAATCGGCACCTATAACGATCACCGTATGGCGATGTGTTTCTCACTGGTGGCGCTGTCCGACACGCCCGTGACTATTCTCGACCCGAAATGTACGGCGAAAACCTTCCCGGACTATTTCGAACAGTTGGCGCGCATTAGTACCCTGGCTTGATCGTTGCTCTACCCGTAAAAAAACGCACTTTCCGGGCTGGCATCTCTGCCAGCCCACTATACTTTTTTATCTATTCTCTTGTACTTCCTGGGGCTAATTCTGGAATTCGCAGACAAAAGTAACCATCAAGCGCAGAGATGCGTATAATGCGCGGCGTTTACGTTGAATTTTATGCCTTTTATTAAGGAGATAGAGATGACGGCAATTGCCCCGGTAATTACCATTGATGGCCCAAGTGGCGCCGGTAAAGGCACCTGTGCAAAGCCATGGCAGAAGCATTGCAATGGCACTTACTGGACTCAGGCGCGATTTATCGCGTGCTGGCTTTAGCTGCGTTGCATCATCATGTCGACGTGACGTCGGAAGATGCGCTGGTTCCACTGGCGGTTCACCTGGACGTTCGCTTTGTTTCGACCGACGGGAAGCTGGAAGTTATTCTTGAGGGTGAAAACGTCAGCGGTGAAATCCGCGCGGAAGTTGCTAACGCGGCTTCGCAGGTTGCCGCATTCCCACGCGTTCGCGAAGCGCTGCTGCGCCGCCAGCGTGGATTCCGCGACGAACCGGGCCTGATTGCCGATGGTCGCGATATGGGCACAGTGGTCTTCCCGGATGCGCCGGTAAAAATCTTCCTTGATGCTTCATCGGAAGAACGTGCTAACCGCCGCCGTGCTACAGTTGCAGGAAAAGGGCTTTAGTGTTAACTTTGAGCGCCTTTTGGCAGAGATAAAGGAACGTGACGACCGTGATCGTAATCGTGCTGTTGCGCCACTGGTTCCTGCCGCTGATGCTTTAGTGTTGGATTCCACCACCTTAAGCATTGAGCAAGTAATTGAAAAAGCGTTAGACTATGCGCGCCAGAAACTGGCACTCGCGTAAAACGCGACAGAATTTGTAGTACCCCCGTTGCAATGGATTGACAGCGGGTATGTGAAACAACCCCATCCGACAAGGTGTCAGGTGGACGTTAAATCTAACTTCGAAGATTAAACATGACTGAATCTTTTGCTCAACTATTTGAAGAATCTTTAAAAACGATCGAAACCCGTCCGGGTTCCATCGTTCGTGGTGTTGTTGTTGCTATCGACAAAGACATCGTTCTGGTTGATGCGGGCCTGAAATCTGAATCTGCAATCCCTGCAGAGCAGTTCAAAAACGTTGCCGGGCGAGCTGGAAATCCAGGTCGGTGACGAAGTTGACGTTGCGCTGGACGCAGTAGAAGACGGCTTCGGCGAAACCCTGCTGTCCCGTGAAAAAGCTAAGCGTCACGAAGCTGGATCACGCTGGAAAAAGCATACGAAAACGCTGAAACTGTTGTTGGTGTTATCAACGGCAAAGTTAAAGGTGGCTTCACTGTTGAGCTGAACGGTATTCGTGCGTTCCTGCCAGGTTCCCTGGTAGACGTTCGTCCAGTGCGCGATACGCTGCACCTGGAAGGCAAAGAGCTTGAATTCAAAGTAATCAAGCTGGACCAGAAACGTAACAACGTTGTTGTTTCTCGTCGTGCCGTGATCAATCCGAAAACAGCGCAGAGCGCGATCAGCTGCTGGAAAACCTGCAGGAAGGCATGGAAGTTAAAGGTATCGTTAAGAACCTCACTGACTACGGTGCATTCGTTGATCTGGGCGGCGTTGACGGCCTGCTGCACATCACTGATATGGCATGGAAACGCGTTAAGCATCCAAGCGAAATCGTAAACGTTTGGCGACGAAATCACTGTTAAAGTGCTGAAGTTCGACCGCGAGCGTACTCGTGTATCTCTGGGCCTGAAACAGCTGGGCGAAGATCCATGGGTAGCTATCGCTAAGCGTTATCCAGAAGGTACCAAACTGACTGGCCGCGTGACCAACCTGACCGACTACGGCTGCTTCGTTGAAATCGAAGAAGGCGTTGAAGGCCTGGTTCACGTATCCGAAATGGATTGGACCAACAAAAACATCCACCCATCCAAAGTTGTTAACGTTGGTGATGTCGTGGAAGTTATGGTTCTGGATATCGACGAAGAACGTCGTCGTATCTCCCTGGGTCTGAAGCAGTGCAAAAACAACCCATGGCAGCAGTTCGCAGAAACCCACAACAAGGGCGACCGCGTTGAAGGTAAAATCAAGTCTATCACTGACTTCGGTATCTTCATCGGCCTGGACGGCGGCATCGACGGCCTGGTTCACCTGTCTGACATCTCCTGGAACGCTACAGGCGAAGAAGCAGTTCGTGAATACAAAAAAGGCGACGAAATCGCAGCAGTTGTTCTGCAGGTTGACGCAGAAGCGTGGACGTATTTCCCTGGGCGTTAAACAGCTCGCAGAAGATCCGTTCAACAAGTGGGTTGCTCTGAACAAGAAAGGCGCTATCGTTAACGGTAAAGTAACTGCAGTTGACGCTAAAGGCGCAACCGTAGAACTGGCCGACGGCGTTGAAGGTTACCTGCGTGCTTCTGAAGCATCCCGTGACCGCGTTGAAGATGCAACTCTGGTTTTGAGCGTTGGCGATGACGTTGAAGCTAAATTCACCGGCGTTGATCGTAAAAACCGCGCAATTAGCCTGTCTGTTCGTGCTAAAGACGAAGCTGACGAGAAAGATGCAATCGCTACTGTTAACAACAAACAGGAAGACGGCAACTTCTCCAACGCTATCGCTGAAGCATTCAAAGCAGCTAAAGGCGAGTAATCTTACCGATTCGGGTTTAACAACCTGAATTGTGATGAGTTTACTTGACAGATTGCAGGTTTCGGCCTGTAATCTAACACAAAGGGCGGCTACGGCCGCCCTTGTTTAATAAGCTGTTAGCTAATTTTCCTTTAAAGGAAACCGGAGGAATCATGACCAAGTCAGAATTGATTGAAAGACTTGCCAGCCAGCAATCCCATATCCCTGCTAAAGCAGTGGAAGATGCGGTGAAAGAGATGCTGGAGCATATGGCCTCAACTCTTGCTGAGGGTGAGCGCATTGAAATCCGCGGTTTCGGCAGCTTCTCTCTGCACTCAAAAACACCACGCACCGGGCGTAACCCGAAAACTGGCGATAAAGTGGAACTGGAAGGCAAATACGTGCCGCACTTCAGACCGGGTAAAGAACTGCGCGATCGCGCCAATATTTACGATTGAGTTCAGATCGCCTGTGTGCGATGAACTTGATTCAGAGAAAAGCACCTACGGGTGCTTTTTTCGTTTCTCTAATCTGGAACTGGAAGCTGCCTCGCAGAGTTTTGAACAGTTTTCACCCTTTCGTTAAATTCTTCTGAATATGCCTCGGGGAACGCAAAATTCCCACCAGACAACCGCTCAACAAAGTTGCACACTTTCCATAAACAGGGAGGGGTGCATGAAAATAACGACAGTCGGTGTATGCATAATTAGCGGAATTTTTCCGTTGCTGATTTTGCCCCAATTGCCTGGGACATTAACCCTTGCGTTTCTGACTCTCTTCGCCTGCGTACTGGCATTTATCCCTGTTAAAACCGTCCGTTATATCGCGCTGACGTTGCTGTTTTTCGTTTGGGGCATATTATCAGCAAAGCAAATTTTGTGGGCAGGAGAAACCTTAACTGGCGCGACGCAGGATGCAATTGTTGAGATCACTGCAACTGACGGCATGACCACTCATTACGGTCAAATTACTCATCTACAAGGTCGACGTATATTCCCTGCGTCAGGTCTCGTGATGTATGGCGAATATCTTCCGCAAGCGGTTTGTGCTGGACAACAATGGTCAATGAAACTCAAAGTTCGTGCAGTTCATGGCCAACTTAATGATGGCGGCTTTGATAGCCAGCGTTATGCCATTGCCCAGCATCAGCCGCTCACCGGCCGTTTTCTGCAGGCAAGTGTCATTGAACCGAATTGTAGCCTGCGTGCACAGTATCTGGCGTCACTACAAACAACGCTGCAACCCTATCCGTGGAATGCGGTTATTCTTGGTTTAGGTATGGGGGAACGGTTATCCGTCCCCAAAGAAATCAAAAATATCATGCGCGATACTGGAACGGCGCATTTAATGGCGATATCGGGATTGCACATCGCTTTTGCGGCGTTGCTGGCTGCCGGACTCATTCGCAGTGGACAAATTTTTCTGCCTGGGCGCTGGATCCACTGGCAAATACCATTAATTGGCGGAATCTGCTGTGCTGCTTTTTATGCCTGGTTGACGGGAATGCAACCTCCTGCATTGCGTACCATGGTGGCGCTTGCTACGTGGGGAATGCTTAAGTTAAGTGGGCGACAGTGGAGTGGCTGGGATGTATGGATATGTTGTCTGGCGGCAATTTTGCTGATGGATCCTGTTGCCATTCTCTCGCAAAGTTTATGGCTCTCTGCCGCTGCGGTCGCGGCATTGATATTTTGGTATCAGTGGTTTCCCTGTCCTGAGTGGCAACTGCCGCCGGTATTGCGTGCAGTTGTTTCCCTCATCCATCTGCAACTGGGAATCACACTTCTGCTTATGCCCGTGCAAATCGTCATATTTCATGGCATTAGTCTGACCTCGTTTATTGCAAATCTATTAGCAATTCCCTTGGTGACATTTATCACGGTTCCGTTGATCCTCGCCGCGATGGTTGTGCATTTAAGCGGGCCGTTAATCCTGGAGCAAGGGTTATGGTTTCTTGCCGACCGGTCTTTGGCTTTACTTTTCTGGGGGTTAAAGAGTTTGCCGGAAGGGTGGATCAACATTGCTGAATGTTGGCAATGGCTATCATTTTCCCCATGGTTCTTACTGGTGGTATGGCGATTAAACGCCTGGCGAACGTTGCCAGCAATGTGTGTGGCTGGAGGCTTGCTGATGTGCTGGCCGCTGTGGCAAAAACCTCGACCTGACGAGTGGCAGCTGTACATGCTTGATGTCGGGCAAGGGCTGGCAATGGTGATAGCCAGAAACGGCAAAGCGATTCTCTATGACACAGGACTGGCCTGGCCTGAAGGGGATAGTGGGCAACAACTGATTATCCCCTGGCTCCACTGGCATAATCTTGAACCGGAAGGCGTTATTCTGAGCCATGAACATCTGGATCACCGGGGAGGGCTGGATTCAATATTGCATATATGGCCGATGTTATGGATCAGAAGTCCGTTAAACTGGGAACATCATCAGCCCTGTGTGCGTGGCGAAGCGTGGCAATGGCAAGGATTGCGTTTCAGCGCGCACTGGCCTTTACAAGGTAGCAACGATAAAGGAAATAACCATTCCTGTGTGGTTAAGGTTGATGACGGGACGAATAGCATTCTTCTAACCGGTGATATTGAAGCCCCAGCTGAACAAAAGATGCTAAGCCGTTACTGGCAGCAAGTGCAGGCAACATTGCTTCAGGTACCTCACCATGGCAGTAATACCTCATCATCGTTGCCATTAATTCAGCGAGTGAATGGAAAAGTGGCACTGGCTTCCGCATCCCGCTATAACGCGTGGCGACTGCCTTCCTCAAAGGTAAAAGCACGCTATCGGCTCCACGCACATCAGTACGCGTGGTTTGATACTCCTCATCAGCCAGTCGCCGTTCACCCTCCAGCGCTAACGGCTGGAAGATTGAAGGCTTACGAGATCAACTTTTACCACGTTGGTATCATCAGTCGTGTTGGCGAGACTCGCGATAACGGGTGCATCTGCGGCTATTTCAACATAAGCTGGCTTTTTGAATGCAGAACGACAAAGATCTCCACGTGGCAGACCTTCCGCCGACTCTGGCCGACCATGGCGCATTTAAAGCAGGGTTGATCGTGGCGGCCGTTGCGTTAGTCCTTAACGCGGCCAGCGATACCTTCATGTTATCGCTTCTTAAACCATTACTGGATGATGGTTTTGGTAAAACAGAATCGCTCAGTGCTGCTGTGGATGCCGCTGGTCGTTATTGGCTTGATGATCCTGCGTGGTATCACTAGCTATCTGTTTCCATTTTCTGCTTCCTGGGTTTCTGGCAAAGTGGTGATGACCATGCGCGGTGGGCTGTTCAGTCATATGATGGGCATGCCGTTGATTTGATAAGCAGTCCACCGGGACGCTGTTGTCGCGTATTACCTATGACTCCGAACAGGTTGCTTCCTCCTCCTCAAGCGCGCTGATTACCGTCGTGCGTGAAGGTGCGTCGATTATCGGTCTGTTTATCATGATGTTTTACTACAGCTGGCAACTGTCGGTAATCCTGATCGGTCTGGCACCTATGGTGTCGATTGCGATTCGTGGTCTCCAAACGTTTTCGTAGCATCAGTAAGAATATGCAAAACACCATGGGGCAGGTGACCACTAGCGCTGAGCAGATGCTGAAAGGGCATAAAGAAGTGCTGATGTTCGGTGGGCAGGGAGTGAGTCTAATCGCTTTGATAAGGTCAGCAATAGAATGCGTTTGCAAGGGATGAAACTGGTCTCCGCGTCATCGATTTCTGACCCGATCATTCAGCTGATTGCCTCTCTGGCGCTGGCTTTCGTCCTGTATGCCGCAAGCTTCCCAAGCGTCATGGAAACGCTGACTGCAGGTACTATTACCGTGGTCTTCTCCTCCATGATTGCCCTGATGCGTCCACTTAAATCGTTAACCAACGTGAATGCGCAGTTCCAGCGTGGGATGGCGGCCTGTCAGACGCTGTTTGCTATTCTCGATAGCGAACAGGAAAAAGACGAGGGTAAGCTGGAAGTTGAACGTGCGAAGGGAACAATTGAGTTCCGTGATGTCACTTTCACCTACCCAGGCCGTGAGACTCCGGCACTGCGGCATATCAATCTGTCGATCCCTGCCGGAAAAACGGTCGCTCTGGTTGGTCGTTCAGGCTCGGGTAAATCTACTATCGCCAGCTTGCTGACCCGTTTTTATGATATCGATGAAGGTGAAATCCTGCTCGATGGGCACGATCTACGCGAATACAAGCTCTCTGCGCTGCGTAATCAGGTCGCGCTAGTATCACAAAACGTGCATCTGTTTAACGATACGGTCGCCAACAACATCGCCTATGCGCGTACGGAAGAGTTCAGCCGCGAACAGATTGAAGATGCGGCGCGTATGGCCTATGCGATGGACTTTATCAACAAAATGGATGATGGCCTCGACACGGTTATCGGCGAAAACGGCGTACTGCTTTCCGGTGGTCAACGTCAGCGTATTGCCATTGCGCGTGCGCTGTTGCGTAACAGCCCAATCCTGATCCTGACGAAGCCACCTCTGCACTGGATACCGAATCTGAACGTGCGATTCAGTCGGCGCTCGATGAGCTGCAGAAAAACCGTACCTCGGTTGGTGAATGCTCACCGACTTTCCACCACCAACAGGCTGATGAAATCATCGTTGTCGAAGATGGTGTGATGTCGAGCGCGGCAGCCACAACGACCTGCTGGAGCAGCGCGGCGTTTATCCACCACTCCACAAAATGCAGTTTGGCGAATGATAGCCAGAATCTGGTCGGGCGAATCGCCGCTTTGGCGTCTGCTGTTGCCGCTTTCCTGGCTGTATCGCCTGGTGAGCGGCGTGGTCGGCGTGTGCTACTGGGGCTGAACCGCATGGCGCGCGCCTTGCCCGGTTGTGGTCGTGGGGAATCTGACGGCTGGTGGTAACGGCAAAACCCCGGTCGTTATCTGGCTGGTAGAGCAGTTGCAGCGACAGGGGATCCGCGTTGGCGTGGTGTCTCGCGGCTATGGTGGTAAGGCGGAAAGGTATCCGTTGCTGCTCGATGCGAACTCCACTACCGCGCAAGCTGGTGATGAGCCGGTGCTTATTTTTCAACGCACGGCGCGCGGTGGCGGTTTCTCCGGTACGAGTTGATGCGGTAAAGGCGCTGTTGGGCAGCCCATGATTTGCAGCTTATCGTGACGGATGATGGGCTACAGCACTATCGTCTGGCGCGGGATAAGCAATTGTCGTTATCGATGGTGTGCGGCGCTTTGGCAACGGTTGGTGGTTGCCTGCGGGGCCGATGCGTGAACGTGCCTCACGCTTAACCTCTGTCGATGCGCGAATTGTGAACGGCGGGGAAGCGCAGGCCGGGGAAATCCCGATGACGCTGCGTCCCGGCGAAGCGGTTAATTTGTTAACCCCACCAAAGACGGCAGGTTTCCGACCTGCAAAACGTGGTGGCAATGGCCGGTATCGGCCATCCGCCGCGTTTTTTCGCGACCTTAAGATGAGTGCGGTCTGCAACCGGTTGCGCACCGTTGCATTGGCAGACCACAAGGCGCTCACCGAAGCCGATGTCCAGCGCACTGGTTGAAGCCCCGGGACAACAGCTCCTACCATTATGACTGAAAAAGATGCGGTAAAATGCCGCCGCTTTGGCAGGGAAAACTGGTGGTATCTGCCGGTCGACGCTGTTCTTTCGGGCGATTTGCGCGCGCAGACGGCTCTGGCTACAGGACTTGATTACCCTCGCACGACGCTAAACGGCGTCGGCGATACCCGGGGAACCTGGGATCTCGCCGAACAGCATCTTACCCTCCGTGCCGCGCGCCATCTTCACCTTGCGGCACGGGACTTCTCTCCACTCGTCCTCGTCGCCAGCTCGAAAGCGGCAGATATTCTCGTTTACCATCCAACAAATGTCTCTGCTGCAGATTGATACTATTAACGTAGTGGCTCGCAGCCCTTATCTGGTGTTATTTAGCCGCCTGGGTGCATATTCAGCGGCGTGGCTGGATGAGGCGCTTGCCCGGGGCGATCTGATGGAGTACTGGGCGCATGAAGCCTGTTTCCTGCCGCGTAGCGATTTTCCACGTGGTCTTCATCGAATGCTGGCGCCGCATAAAATGGGCTGGAAGTACCATCAGAGCTGGATGGATGAACACACGCGCAGATTGCCGCGCTTAAATCGCATATTGCGGATAACGGCCAGGTGCGCTCTGCCGATTTCTCCCCATCCGCGTAAAGGTCCAACCAGGGTGGTGGGGAGTGGAAGCCGCATAAGCGCCATCTTGAAGGGCTATTTACTGCCGGGGAAGTAATGGTGGTTGAGAGGCGTAACTTTCAGCGCGTTTACGATCTCACCGAGCGCGCCATGCCTCAATGGGATGACGCAACGGACGCGCTGGCACAGCCCGAGGCCGAAGCGGTAATGCTGGAGAATAGCGCCCGTAGCCTGGGTATTTTTCGCCCTCAATGGCTGGCAGATTACTATCGCCTGAAACGTCCGGCACTGGCGGCGTGGCGCGAAGCGAGGGCTGAACAGCAGCAAATCATTGCTGTGCATGTTGAAAAATTGGGCAATCTTTGGCTGCATGATGATTTGCTGCCGCTACTCGAGCGAGCGCTGGCCGGAAAGCTCACTGCAACGCACAGCGCGGTACTTTCGCCTTTTGATCCTGTTGTCTGGGATCGCAAACGCGCAGAGCAGCTTTTTGATTTTAGCTACCGGCTGGAGTGCTATACCCCAGCGCCGAAACGCCAGTATGGCTATTTTGTTCTGCCGTTATTACATCGTGGGCAATTAGTTGGGCGAATGGATGCCAAAATGCATCGCCAGACAGGCATCCTTGAAGTTATCTCTCTGTGGTTACAGGAAGGTATTAAACCAACGACAACGCTGCAAAAAGGGCTACGTCAGGCGATTACTGATTTCGCTAACTGGCAGCAGGCAACGCGGGTGACATTAGGATGCTGCCCGCAAGGCCTCTTTACTGATTGCCGCACCGGCTGGGAAATAGACCCCGTCGCATAAATGATTATGATAAGATTTATGCATTCATAACCCGATCCATCTGGAGGAACTATGGATCATCGTCTGCTTGAAATCATTGCCTGCCCGGTTTGCAACGGAAAACTTTGGTATAACCAGGAAAAACAAGAGCTTATTTGCAAACTGGACAACCTCGCTTTCCCGCTGCGTGATGGCATTCCAGTGTTGCTGGAAACGGAAGCCCGCGTGCTGACTGCTGATGAGAGTAAATCATGAGTTTTGTGGTCATTATTCCCGCGCGCTACGCGTCCACGCGTCTGCCCGGTAAACCATTGGTTGATATTAACGGCAAACCCATGATTGTTCATGTTCTTGAACGCGCGCGTGAATCAGGTGCCGAGCGCATCATCGTGGCAACCGATCATGAGGATGTTGCCCGCGCCGTTGAAGCCGCTGGCGGTGAAGTATGTATGACGCGCGCCGATCATCAGTCAGGAACAGAACGTCTGGCGGAAGTTGTCGAAAAATGCGCATTCAGCGACGACACGGTGATCGTTAATGTGCAGGGTGATGAACCGATGATCCCTGCGACAATCATTCGTCAGGTTGCTGATAACCTCGCTCAGCGTCAGGTGGGTATGGCGACTCTGGCGGTGCCAATCCACAATGCGGAAGAAGCGTTTAACCCGAATGCGGTGAAAGTGGTTCTCGACGCTGAAGGGTATGCACTGTACTTCTCTCGCGCCACCATTCCTTGGGATCGTGATCGTTTTGCAGAAGGCCTTGAAACCGTTGGCGATAACTTCCTGCGTCATCTTGGTATTTATGGCTACCGTGCAGGCTTTATCCGTCGTTACGTCAACTGGCAGCCAAGTCCGTTAGAACACATCGAAATGTTAGAGCAGCTTCGTGTTCTGTGGTACGGCGAAAAAATCCATGTTGCTGTTGCTCAGGAAGTTCCTGGCACAGGTGTGGATACCCCTGAAGATCTTGAGCGCGTTCGCGCTGAAATGCGCTAATTTCACTTCACGACACTTCAGCCAATTTTGGGAGGAGTGTCGTACCGTTACGATTTTCCTCAATTTTTCTTTTCAACAATTGATCTCATTCAGGTGACATCTTTTATATTGGCGCTCATTATGAAAGCAATGGCTTTTATAGGGGTAAATCCCGACATGGAACAGCTACGCGTAGAACTCAGCCATCTTTTAGGGGGAATCACTCAGCCGTGTAGAGTGTATTAACGAGCAGACGGATACCGCGCTGTGGTCGCTGTATGATGCGAACGGAAACCCGATGCCATTATTGGCGCGGAGTCTTTCGTCACCGGGCTGGCTCGTCAGCTGGCGTGGAAAATATCGATGCTGGCGCGCAGCGGTACCGTCCGTATGCCGGTGGTGCAACGGGTGATGACGCATGAAGAACATCCTGGCCCAGACGTTCTGTTACTGGAACGCTTGCGCGGTGTCCCGGTAGAAGCGCCGACCCGCAGCCCGCAGCGTTGGGATGCGCTGAAAGATCAAATCGTTGAAGCGATGCTGTCATGGCACCGGATGGACAGTTCGGGGCAGCGTCGGTTTTGTTGATGGCACTCAGGAAAATAACTGGCCGCAATGGTATCGCCAGCGGATTGAAGTGTTATGGGACACGCTCGGCCTTTATCACAGCACGGGTCTGACGATGCAGGACAAACGGCTGCTGTTTCGCACTCGCGAATGTCTGGAGGACTATTTGAGGGTTTCAGCGATAATTGCGTACTGATCCACGGCCATTTAACGCTACGCAGCATGTTGAAAGATGCTCGCAGTGACCAACTGCTGGCGGCGGTAGGGCCGGGACCGATTTTGTGGGCACCGAGAGAATACGAGCTGTTCCGACTGCTGAGAGCCCGCAGGCGGAACAACTGCTGTGGCATTATATCCAGCGCGCCCCGGTCGCAGAAGCGTTCCTCTGGCGGCGCTGGCTCTACCTGCTGTGGGATGAAGTTGAGAAGTTAGTGAATACCGGGTGTAATTTAACCGCACTCACTTCGATCTGGCTTCAAAATCACTGATCCCCTGGCTCTCCTGTGGCCTTTCAGCCATTGCCAGAGGCGGCCAAGCGTCTATAACCGACCCGGTCGCTGTGCATGAGCCAGACCGGGGGAAGGGATTGTGCGCTCCCACGGGTTTAGCGGTGAAACAATGGCCAGTTGGTTAGCCGGAGCGGGAAGCGGGTGCAGCCCAACGTGCTGGAAGAAAATCATCGCCCGAGGCAGATGGGACGCAGAAGTTACCAGCAGGAAAGGCGCATCACCGATGGCTGCTTTAACGGCGCTGGCCTCTTCTTCCGTATCTTTTGGGCTATCCAATACGATGATCTCACTGCGCGGTACGCCAAGACTTTTTGCCACGCGGGCGCCGGCTTCTGCCGTGCTGACAGGATTAGTGAGCGCGCTGGCGGGGGTGAAGATGCATTTTGCGCCCGGATTGGCTTGCCACAGGCGAATCCCTTCCGCCAGACGCGGCAAACTGTTGTTGATAAGATTTGAACTCGGCGCCCAGTCCGGATTCCAGGTATAACCGCCGCTTAACACCACCACGTACTGCGCCGGCTCTTCGCCGCGCCAGGTGGGATATTTATCTTCAATCGGTTTCAGTAGCCCATCGGCAACCGGTTGCAGGCTCAAGAGCAACAGCGCTAGCCAACCCGCAGTGATGGGGGGTTTTCCCAAGTTTTTGAAAGCGGGTGAACCAAACCAGGACGATTCCTAAACCCACCAGTAAAAGAAGCAGCGGCAGCGGCAGCATCATTCCGCCGATATACTTTTTTCAGCATAAAAAGCATTCTGTAGAGTACCTTTTTTAAGCATCCGATAGTCATGGATCGTCAGCGATATTACACCAGGTAGCTTCATTCTCGCCGTGGGTGTGACAAAATAGACCTTTTGTGGCGGCGGGCTGGCGAAGTCAGTGAGGTTGCGCGCAGGATCGCAATTTTGATGACATGGCGGAAAAGTTTTCGCGCAATATCTATGGCACCACCAAAGGGAAGTTGCGTCAGGCTATTCTGTGGCAGGATCTGGACGTACTGCTGGCGACGATGGGCACGAAACCGCTACGCTTCTCGATGCTGGCGGCGGTGAAGGCCATACGGCTCAAAATGGCGGAGCGCGGACATCATGTGACGCTGTGCGATCTTTCCGCAGAGATGATTGCCCGTGCACAAAAGGCCGCTCCGCGGGAAGGTGTGAGCGACAACATGCATTTCATACATTGCGCGGCCCAGGACGTGGACGAGCATTTGGAAAGCCCTGTTGATCTGATATTGTTTCACGCTGTACTGGAGTGGGTGGCCGATCCCGCAGCGTTTAAAAACGCTGTGGTCGTATTCCGTCCGGCGGCGCTTTATCATTAATGTTCTACAATGCAAACGGCCTGTTGATGCATAACATGGTGGTGGGCAACTTCGATTACGTGGTTGCCGGCATGCCGAAAAAGAAAAGGCGGACGCTGTCGCCGGATTACCACGCGATCCGCAGCAGGTCTATAGCTGGCTGGAAGAGATTGGCTGGCACATTAACGGGAAAACCGGCGTGCGAGTGTTTCATGACTATTTGCGCGATAAGCAGATGCAGAAGAACTGTTTTTAGATCCGCTGAAGCCTCAAACGCGCTATTGCCGTCAGGAACCGTACATTAGCCTGGGGCGCTATATTCATGTCACCGCACTGAAGCCGCAGACAGAAACAAGGATAAACTATGAGTGAATTTTCCCAGACAGTCCCCGAAATGGTTGCCGGGCCAGGAAAAATGATTTTGCCATCTCGCTACCCGTCGATAGGCTCTCATTTCTGCTGGCCGTTGCAACGCTGAACGGCGAACGACTGGAAGGTGAAATGACGGAAGGCGAGCTGGTGGATGCGTTTCGTTACGTCAGTGATGCGTTTGAGCAAACCAGTGAAACCATCGGCACTCGCGCCAACAACGCGATTAACGACCTGGTTCGCCAACGTCTGCTCGAACCGCTTTACCAGCGAAATCACGGAAGGAAACGCCATCTATCGTCTGACGCCGTTGGGTATTGGCATTACCGACTACTATATTCGTCAACGCGAATTTTCGACGCTGCGCCTGTCAATGCAGCTGTCCATTGTTGCCGGTGAGTTGAAAAGGGCGGCGGATTCCGCGGATGAAGGGCGATGAGTTCCACTGGCACCGCAATGTTTACGCGCCGTCAAATACTCGGCTGGCGGAATCTTCGACAGTATCGACCTGACGCAGCGCATCATGGATGAGCAACAGCAGTCGGTTAAGACTATATCGCCCAGTTGCTGAACAAAGACTGGCGCGCGGCGATCTCCAGCTGCGAACTGCTGCTGTCAGAAACCTCCGGCACCCTGCGAGAACTTCAGGATACGCTGGACGCCGCAGGCGATAAGCTACAGGCTAACCTGCTGCGTATTCAGGATGCCACGCTCAGCCATAACGATTTGCAGTTTTACTGGCTGGTGTTCGATTTGCAAAGCAAGCTCGACCGCATTGTGAAGTGGGGCCAGCAGGCAATTGACCTGTGGATTGGCTATGACCGCCACGTGCATAAATTTATCCGTACCGCGATTGATATGGATAAAAACCGCGTTTCGCCCAACGTCTTACGCCAGTCGGTGCAGAATTATTTCGATGCCCCGTGGGCGCTCACCTATGCCAATGCCGACCGCCTGCTGGATATGCGTGATGAGAGATGACGCTGCGTGACGAAGAAGTCACCGGGCAACTTCCACCGGATCTCAGAGTACGAAGAATTTAACGAAATTCGCGAACAGCTCGCCGCGCTGATTGAACAGCAACTGGCGATTTATAAAACCAAACAGCTGCCGCTGGATCTCGGTCTGGTGGTCAAAGAGTACCTGGTGCAGTACCCACGTGCGCGTCACTTTGACGTTGCGCGAATTGTGGTCGACCAGGCGGTACGTTTGGGTATAGCGCACGCAGATTTCACCGGACTGCCGGCAAAATGGCAGTCGATTAATGATTACGGAGCCAAGGTACAGGCGCATGTCATCGACAAATATTGAACAAGTGATGCCGGTTAAACTGGCACAGGCTCTGGCCAACCCTCTTTTTCCTGCGCTGGACAGCGCGCTGCGTGCCGGTCGTCATATTGGCCTTGACGAACTGGACAATCACGCATTTTTAATGGATTTCCAGGAGTATCTGGAAGAATTTTACGCCCGCTATAACGTGGGACTGATTCGCGCGCCGGAAGGTTTTTTCTACCTGCGCCCGCGTTCCACCACGCTGATTCCGCGTTCGGTACTCTCCGAGCTGGATATGATGGTCGGCAAGATCCTCCGCTACCTCGATCCAGCCCTGAGCGCCTGGCTAACGAAGGTATCTTCACCCAGCAGGAGCTGTATGACGAACTGCTGGCGCTGGCCGAAGAGAGTAAACTGCTGAAGCTGGTGCATATGCTCCACCGGTTCCGACCTCGATCGTCAGAAACTGCAAGAGAAAGTGCGTTCTTCACTCAACCGCCTGCGCCGTCTGGGAATGGTGTGGTTTATGGGTCATGACAGGCAAGTTCCGTATCACCGAATCCGTTTTCCGCTTTGGCGCCGATGTGCGCTCCGGTGACGACGCGCGTGAAGCGCAACGCATGATCCGCGATGGTGAAGCGATGCCTATCGAAAACCATCTGCAGCTCAATGACGAGAACGACGACAATCAGCAGGATAGCGGGGAGGAAGAGTAATGATTGATCGCGGTAATTTCGTTCGCTAACGCTGATTAACTGGAACGGGTTCTTTGCCCGTACTTTTGACCTTGATGAACTGGTCACAACGCTGTCCGGCGGCAACGGTGCGGGTAAATCAAATGACGATTCCGGCATTCGTCACGGCGCTGATCCCTGACTTAACCTTGCTGCACTTCCGTAACACCACCGAAGCCGGGGCGACCAGCGGTTCACGCGATAAAGGTCTGCACGGTAAGCTGAAAGCGGGCGTCTGTTATTCGATGCTCGACACCATTAACTCGCGCCACCAGCGCGTGGTGGTCGGTGTGCGTCTGCAACAGGTTGCCGGACGCGATCGTAAAGTGGATATCAAGCCGTTTGCCATTCAGGGACTGCCGATGTCGGTGCAGCCGACACAGCTGGTGACCGAAACCCTGAACGAACGCCAGGCGCGCGTGCTGCCGCTTAACGAGCTGAAAGACAAGCTCGAGGCGATGGAAGGCGTGCAGTTTAAACAGTTCAACTCCATTACTGATTACCACTCGCTGATGTTCGATCTGGGCATCATCGCGCGTCGTCTGCGCTCCGCATCTGACCGTAGCAAATTCTATCGTCTGATCGAAGCTTCGCTGTATGGCGGGATCTCCAGTGCCATTACCCGTTCTCTGCGCGACTACCTGTTGCCAGAAAACAGCGGCGTGCGTAAAGCGTTCCAGGACATGGAAGCGGCGCTGCGTGAAAACCGTATGACGCTGGAAGCGATTCGTGTCACCCAGTCGGACCGCGACCTGTTTAAGCATCTGATCAGCGAAGCCACCAACTACGTGGCGGCGGACTACATGCGTCACGCCAACGAGCGCCGTGTCCATCTCGACAAAGCCCTGGAGTTTCGTCGCGAGCTACATACTTCGCGTCAGCAACTGGCGGCTGAGCAGTACAAACACGTCGATATGGCGCGTGAGCTGGCAGAGCACAACGGTGCCGAAGGCGATCTGGAAGCGGATTATCAGGCGGCCAGTGATCACCTGAACCTGGTGCAAACCGCACTGCGTCAGCAGGAGAAGATCGAACGCTACGAAGCGGATCTCGATGAGCTGCAGATCCGTCTGGAAGAGCAAAATGAAGTGGTGGCAGAAGCCATCGAACGCCAGCAAGAGAATGAGGCTCGTGCGGAAGCTGCCGAACTGGAAGTGGACGAGCTGAAAAGCCAGCTTGCTGACTACCAGCAGGCGCTGGACGTCCAGCAAACGCGCGCGATCCAGTATAACCAGGCGATTGCTGCGCTTAATCGTGCCAAAGAACTGTGCCATCTGCCGGACTTAACCGCCGACTGCGCCGCCGAATGGCTGGAAACCTTCCAGGCGAAAGAGCTGGAAGCGACTGAAAAAATGCTCTCTCTTGAGCAGAAAATGAGCATGGCGCAAACCGCGCACAGCCAGTTTGAGCAGGCTTATCAGCTGGTGGTGGCAATCAACGGCCCACTGGCGCGTAACGAGGCGTGGGATGTCGCTCGCGAACTATTGCGCGAAGGGGTCGATCAGCGTCACCTGGCAGAGCAGGTTCAGCCGCTGCGGATGCGATTAAGCGAACTGGAACAGCGTCTACGCGAGCAGCAAGAAGCTGAGCGTCTGCTGGCAGATTTCTGCAAACGTCAGGGCAAGAATTTTGATATCGACGAACTGGAAGCCCTGCATCAGGAACTGGAAGCACGCATTGCCTCTCTTTCCGATAGCGTGTCTAACGCCCGTGAAGAGCGCATGGCACTGCGCCAGGAGCAGGAGCAGCTGCAATCGCGGATTTCCGCGCTGATGCATCGTGCACCGGTATGGCTGGCGGCACAAAATAGCCTGAATCAGCTGTGCGAGCAAAGCGGCGGGCAGCTGAAATCAAGCCAGGAGCGTCACCGAATATGTTCAGCAGTTGCTGGAGCGTGAGCGTGAAGCCATCGTTGAACGCGACGAAGTGGGTACGCGTAAACGTGCGGTCGATGATGAAATTGAACGCTTAAGTCAGCCGGGTGGCTCGGAAAACCCGCGTCTCAACGCGCTGGCGGAACGTTTTGGCGGCGTGCTGCTGTCGGAAATCTATGACGACGTTAGCCTTGAAGATGCACCGTACTTCTCCGCGCTGTATGGCCCATCGCGTCACGCCATCGTGGTGCCGGATCTTTCACAGATCGCCGAGTATCTGGAAGGCCTGGAAGATTGCCCGGAAGATCTCTATCTGATTGAAGGGGATCCGCAGTCGTTTGATGACAGCGTGTTTGCCGTCGATGAACTGGAAAAAGCGGTTGTCGTTAAGTCCCGACCGCCAGTGGCGTTACTCTCGCTTCCGTCGTCTGCCGCTGTTTGGTCGCGCCGCGCGTGAAAACCGCATTGAAAGCCTGCACGCTGAGCGTGAAGTGCTGTCCGAACGTTTCGCGACGCTGTCGTTTGACATCCAGAAAACCCAACGTCTGCACCAGGCGTTCAGCCGCTTCATCGGCAGCCATCTGTCGGTGGCCTTTGACGACGATCCAGAAGCCGAAATCCGTAAACTGAATACCCGTGGCAACGAGCTTGAGCGTGCGCTCAGCAGCCACGAAAGCGATAACCAACAGCAGCAGGCGCAGTTTGAACAGGCGAAAGAGGGCGTGGCTCTGCTGAACCGTTTGCTACCGCGTCTGAGCCTGTTAGCCGATGAAACGCTGGCCGACCGCGTCGATGAGATTCAGGAGCGTCTGGATGAAGCCCGAAGCCGCGCGCTTTATCCAGCAGCACCACGGTAATCATCTGGCGAAGCTGGAGCCGATTGCTTCTGTATTGCAAAGCGATCCGCAGCAATTTGAGCAGTTAAAAGAAGATTACGCCTGGTCGCAGCAGGTACAGCGAGAAGCGCGTCAGCAGGCCTTTGCGCTGACGGAAGTGGTGCAGCGTCGCGCCCACTTTGGCTATTCCGACTCGGCCGATATGCTTTCCGGCAATAGCGATCTGAACGAAAAATTGCGTCAGCGTCTGGCGCAGGCAGAAACCGAACGTAGCCGCGCCCGTGAGGCGATGCATACCCACGCTGCGCAGGTGAGCCAGTACAAGCCAGGTGTTGGCGTCGCTGAAAAGTTCCTACGACACCAGAAGAAAGAGCTGCTGGACAAGAATATCATAAAGAACTCAAGGATATCGGCGTGCGCGCCGATGCCGGGCGGAAGACCGTGCGCGTACGCGCCGTGACGAACTGCATGCGCAGCTGAGCAACAACCGTGCGCGTCGCAACCAGCTGGAAAAAGCGCTGACCTTCTGTGAAGCGGAGATGGATAACCTGACCCGTAAGCTGCGCAAACTGGAACGCGATTATCTGGAAATGCGTGAACAGGTAGTGAGCGCGAAGGCCGGATGGTGTGCGGTGATGCGCCTGGTGAAAGACAACAACGTTGAACGTCGTCTGCATCGTCGCGAACTGGCCTATCTCTCAGCCGACGATCTGCGCTCAATGTCGGATAAAGCGCTGGGTGCGCTGCGTCTGGCGGTGGCGGACAACGAACACCTGCGCGATGTGCTGCGTATGTCGGAAGATCCGAAGCGTCCGGAGCGTAAATCCAGTTCTTGGTTCGTCTATCAGCACCTTCGCGAGCGTATCCGTCAGGATATTATCCGCACCGATGACCCAGTTGAAGCCATTGAACAGATGGAGATTGAACTGAGCCGTCTGACCGAAGAGCTGACTAACCGTGAACAGAAGCTGGCGATTAGCTCCCGAAGCGTAGCGAATATTATTCGCAAAACTATTCAGCGCGAACAAAACCGTATTCGCCAGTTGAACCAGGGGCTGCAGAACGTGTCGTTCGGCCAGGTGAATAGTGTGCGTCTGAACGTCAACGTGCGCGAAACTCACGCAATGCTGCTTGATGTGCTTTCTGAGCAACATGAACAACATCAGGATCTGTTTAACAGCAACCGCCTGACCTTCTCGGAAGCGCTGGCGAAGCTCTATCAGCGGCTTAACCCGCAGATTGATATGGGCCAGCGTACGCCACAGACCATTGGTGAAGAGCTGCTCGACTACCGTAGCTATCTGGAAATGGAAGTTGAGGTTAACCGTGGCTCCGACGGCTGGCTGCGTGCAGAGTCCGGTGCGCTGTCTACCGGTGAGGCTATCGGTACCGGGATGTCAATTCTGGTGATGGTTGTTCAGAGCTGGGAAGATGAAGCGCGTCGTCTGCGCGGCAAAGATCTGTCGCCATGCCGTCTGCTGTTCCTCGATGAAGCAGCTCGTCTTGATGCCCGCTCCATTGCTACGCTGTTCGAGCTGTGTGAACGTCTGGAAATGCAGCTGATTATTGCGGCCCCGGAAAACATCAGTCCGGAGAAAGGGACCACCTATAAGCTGGTGCGTAAAGTGGTCAATAACCACGAGCACGTTCACGTGGTTGGGCTGCGAGGTTTCGCCGCCCAGCTTCCTGAAACGCTGCCGGGCACCGCGGACGCTTCTCAGGCTAGTTAAAATTAGGGCGGAGGGATGCCGCCTTACTTTTCCGACTCAGAATCAGCGACTAGAAAAGCCGCACATCACGTTGTCTTATTTTTTAACTTATTTACATTTCACGGGCAAAAATGTTTTTGTCTTTATATACTGAAGGTAAGCCTTATGGGTGGCTTTCGTCATATCTTTAACAGGGGGCAAGGGATGTCGCTTAATAAAAAAAATGGTCGTCGATTGTCTGCCGTGACTTTATGTCTGACGATGACGTTTGCTCCGCTGTTTACTGCTTTTGCGGATGAACCCGAGCTGGTGGTCCATCTCTGGATAGTACCGCGCTGCCGGCAGAGCCTTCGGCAGTGCTTCAGGCACCCGGAGTCGCAATCGGCGGCGATGGCGATTCTGGCAGGAAGTCAGCCTCTGGCCGCAGGGGCAGCGGCGGCAGGTCGTGCCGAAATCCTGTCTCTTCTGCCTGCCGGGTACCAACCCGTCTATCTGATTCCCTGGTGGACGCTGTATGCCGCTCGGGCAATGAAGCCGATGTGGGAAAACCGTGATGCGGTTCGTGCCTTCCAACAACAGTTAGCCGAAGTGGCTATCGCCGCTTTCCGCCGCAGTTTACCCGTTGGGTAGAACTGCTCACCGATCCTGACGTCCAGCGGTATGACTCGTGATGTGGTGTTATCCCACGCGCTGATGGGCTATCTCCATTTCACGGCGCATTCCGGTGAGGGGAATCGCTGGTTATATAGCGATAAGCCTTACGCGTGGCGACGCCGCCGCTGTCGGTTATCAATCAGTGGCAGCTGGCCCTCGATAACGGTACGTTGCCGCAGTTTATTGCCGCTCTGGCGCCACAGCATCCACAGTATGGCGTGATGCATCAGGCGCTGCTCGCGCTGACGGGTGACTCGCGTCCATGGCCGAAATTGACCTCCACGGTCTCTTTACGCCCTGGGCAGTGGAGTAGCGACGTTCCTGCGCTGCGCGAGATATTGAGCGCAACGGCGTACTGGACTCCGGGCCGGGATTGCGCTACCTGGCGATAATATCGGTAAGACGAAGAAAGCCAGCGCGGCCCTGCAGGCTACGATCAGGACGCTGGGGTCGCCGCGTAACGCTTCCAGGCGGGGCGCGGGTTGACAGATGGGGTCATCGGCGCATCAACGCGTGACTGGCTTAACCTCTCTTCCGCCCACGCCGGGGTACTGGCGCTTAATATTCAGCGCCTACGTTTATTACCGGGGAATGAGTTTCCACCGGTATTATGGTGAATATTCCAGCCTACTCGTTAGTCTATTATTTGAACGGCAGCGAAGCGTTGGCTTCGCGCGTTATTGTGGGCGTCCGGATCGTAAAACGCCGATGATGAGCAGCGCGTTGAATAACGTGGTGGTGAATCCACCGTGGAATGTACCGCCGACGCTGGCGCGTAACGATATTCTACCGAAGCTGCGCGATGATCCTGGCTATCTGGAGCGGCACAACTACACCGTCCTGCGTGGCTGGAATAGCAAAGAGACTATCGATCCATGGCGTGTGGACTCGTCAACCATCACCGCATCGAATTTACCCTGCCGCTTCCAGCAGGCGCCGGGGGAACGTAACTCGTTAGGACGTTATAAATTTAATATGCCAAGCTCGGACGCTATTTATCTGCATGATACACCGAACCATAACCTGTTCCAGAAAGATGCGAGGGCATTAAGCTCCGGGTGTCCGGGTTCATGAAGCCTCCGATTTGGCGAATATGTTGCTGCAGGATGCGGGCTGGAATGACGCGCGAATTTCTGATGCGCTGAAAGAAGGTAATACCCGCTATGTGAATATCCGGCAAAATATTCCGGTTAATCTCTATTATTTGACCGCCTTTGTTGGGTCTGATGGTCAGACACAATATCGAACAGATATTTACAATTACGATATCACCGCGCGATCCGGTGCACAGATCGTGCCAAAAGCGGAACAATTGATCAGATAAATGAAGTAGTTCAGGTAATGTAGTTGTCGAATGAAAAGCAAGTTGAGGGCTGGCTGAGCTACAGCGACGTCACTGCTGGCGTTGAGGCCGCCTTGACGCTGGCTTTGATGCCCGGTAAGGTGCTTAACGTGCGCCAGAAGTGCATATTTTTCGACCACACTTACTGACTGTAGACCTGATTATCATGGATAAAATTGACGCTAATCGCCGCAAACTGCTGGCGTTAGGTGGTGTTGCGCTCGGCGATGGCCATCTTACCCACACCTGCATTTGCTACCCTCTCGACCCCACGTCCGCGTATTTTAACGCTGAATAACCTGCATACAGGTGAGTTGATAAAAGCCGAGTTTTTTGACGGCCGAGGCTATATTCAGGATGAATTAGCAAAGCTTAACCATTTTTTCCGTGACTATCGCGCGAATAAAATAAAGAGTATGGATCCTCCATTGTTCGATCAGCTCTATCGCCTTCAGGGATTATTAGGAACCAATAAACCCGTGCAATTGATTTCTGGATATCGCTCTGTTGATACCAATGATGAACTGCGAGCGCGTAGCCGTGGAGTAGCTAAACATAGCTATCACACAAAAGGGCAGGCAATGGATTTCCATATTGAAGGCATTTCATTAAGCAATGTACGCAAAGCAGCGTTATCTCTGCGCGCAGGTGGTGTAGGATATTACCCACGTAGCAACTTTGTGCATATTGATACCGGGCCGTTACGGAACTGGTAACTCTACGCCCGACCGTTTAGCGTCATTGAAGACGCTGAACGGCGATGAGTATAAACAGGAGCAACATGAATTATCGCATTATTCCGGTCACTGCATTCGCGCAAAACTGTTCGTTGATCTGGTGTGAGCAAACCAAACTGGCGGCGCTGGTCGATCCAGGTGGTGATGCTGAAAAGATTAAACAACAGGTTGCAGACGCTGGCGTGACGTTGCAGCAAATTTTGCTGACCCATGGTCATCTTGACCATGTGGGTGCGGCGGCGGAGCTGGCGCAGCATTACGATGTGCCGGTGATGGGGCGGGAAAAAGAAGATGAGTTCTGGTTGCAGGGGCTGCCTGCGCAAAGCCGGATGTTTGGTCTTGAGGACTGTCAGCCTTTGACGCCAGACCGTTGGCTGAATGAGGGCGATACGGTGAGCGTCGGTAACGTTAAGCTACAGGTGCTGCACTGTCCTGGACATACGCCGGGTCACGTGGTCTTTTTTGACGACGCGGCGCGTTTACTTATCTCAGGCGACGTGTTGTTTAAAGGTGGTGTAGGGCGCAGTGATTTTCCACGCGGCGACCACGCGCAGTTGATTGATGCTATCAAGCGCAAGCTGCTGCCGTTGGGCGACGATGTGAAGTTTATTGCCGGGCACGGGCCAATGTCGACGCTGGGTCACGAGCGTTTGCACAACCCATTCCTGCAGGATGAACTACCCGTCTGGTAAAATAATAAAAAGGCCGCGAATGCGGCCTTTTTTGTCACTGCGATAAACGCCCACGAGATAAACCCCAGCGAGGTTAAACCCAGCCGGGTGATTGACTTACAAGACGGCGACGATGGCTTCACACAGCGGAGCCATATTGTCTGGCGTCATACCGGCGACGTTAATTCGGCCGGATGCCACAGCGTAAACCCCAAACTCTTCACGTAGACGCAGAACCTGTTCTTTGGTCAAGCCGCTAAAGGAGAACATGCCGTTCTGTTTGGTGATAAAGCTAAAGTCGCGGCCTGCACCTTTCTCCTGCAGCGTGTTCACAAACAGCAGACGCATGCGCTGAATACGCTGGCGCATATCGGTGAGCTCCTGTTCCCAGATGGCGCGCAGAGCGTCATTGCTGAGGATGGTTGCCACCACGGATGCACCGTGTGCCGGTGGGTTAGAATAGTTGGCACGGATGACGGCTTTCATCTGGCTAAACGCGCGGTCGGCCGTGTCAGAATCGGCAGTAACCAGAGTACATGCACCTACGCGTTCGTTATAGAGACCGAAGTTTTTCGAGTAGGAGCTCGCGACAATCAGTTCTTTGTGCAGCGCAGCAAACGCGCGCAGACCTTCAGCGTCTTCTTCCAGACCGCGGGCAAAGCCCTGGTAGGCGAAGTCGAACAGCGGCAACCAACCTTTTTCAATCGACAGTGCAGCCAACTGTTGCCACTGCTCAAGCGTAGGATCAATCCCGGTTGGGTTATGGCAGCAGCCGTGGAACAGCACCACGTCGCCGGCCTGCGTATCGTTCAGGCTGGCCAGCAGCGCGTCGAAGTCCAGCGCGTGTTTCTCTGCGCTGTAGTAGTTATATTCACGCACTTCCAGACCAGCGGCACCAAACACGCTTTTGTGGTTCGGCCAGCTTGGGTTGCTGACCCAAATACGTTTCACGTCAGTGTTTTTCGCGAGGAAATCCGCCGCTACGCGCAGTGCGCCAGTACCGCCAGGGGTCTGTGCAGTGCGGGCACGTTTATCGCTGACAATCGCGCTACCTTTACCAAACAGCAGCTCCTGAGTGCAACGACCGAATTCAGGAATACCATCAATACCGAGGTAGTTTTTGGTGTTTTCGTTTTCCAGCAGATACTGCTCTGCTTTCTTTACGCTAGTCAGAACCGGCGTCTTACCGGTTTCGTCTTTATAAACACCAATCCCGAGATTGATTTTTCCCGGGCGTTCGTCGGCACGAAACAGATCGGCCAGGCCCAGAATCGGGTCGGCAGGGGCGGCTGTGATGTTCTCAAACATGACGAGGTTCCATTTATAAGTTCGGGGGAAAACCGCTATCAGGTTAACGGTAGATTTACAAAATGCCAACCGTTAGCGACAAAAAGCGCGATGCTTTTCAAAAGTTACGATCTTCATCTTAGGAACGTAAAAAAGCAGGACCGAAGTCCTGCTTTTTAGGCATATAGCAGCGAGGGTCTGCTGATTAGAACTGGTAAACGATACCACAGCGGCCGGGTCGTCGGTACCCAGTTTGGTTGCTGCAGAGTAAGCGTTGTCGTCCAGCAGGTTGAACTTGTACGCAGCGTATACGTTCATGTTCTTGTTGAAGTAGTACCAGGTACCCACTTCGATGTATTTAACCAGATCCGCATCGCCACCTTTGAAGTCGCCACGAGCAAGCAGGTCTTTACCTTTGGACTGAACGTAGCCCAGGGAGGACGCAGGCCGAAGTCGAACTGGTACTGAACCACAGCTTCGATGTTCTGAGTTTTGTTCGCGAAGTTGTTGTCATTTTCACGAGTCATGTTCTGAGTCTGAGCATACATAACTGCTGCATAGATGTTGTTAGCATCGTATTTAGCTGCAGTAGACCATGCTTCAGCTTTGCTACCGCCAGCGCTTGCCCAGGTGTCGCTCCCCAGCAAAAGTGGAACTACCTGGATTAAACTGGGAGTTGGTACGGTCAGCAATTTCATAGCCAGCTGCCAGCGCGATGCCGTTACCGAAATCGTACTGTGCGGAAGTGCTGAAGCCGTCGCCGTTTGCTTTCGCGCCGTTACCACCGTAGCCGAGGCTTTCCAGTGCGCCAGTTTTGTCGTTGTAAGTTGCAGAAACAGGGTGGGTACGATCGTTTTTACCCTGATACTGCAGCGCGAAGCTCAGACCATCAACCAGGCCGAAGAAATCGCTGTTACGGTAGGTCAGCAGACCAGAAGAACGACCGTTCATGAAGTTGTCGGTAGCAGCAGAATCGCCGCCCCATTCAACCAGCATATCGGTGTAAGCTGCTACGTCGTAGATGGCACCGTAGTTACGACCGTAGTCGAAACAACCGGCATCACCAAATTTCAGACCAGCGAATGCCAGACGGGTTTTGGTACCCTGGGAGCCTTCAGCGTTGGAGGCGTCCATATTGTATTCCCACTGACCGTAACCTACCAGCTGGTCGTTGATCTGGGTTTCGCCTTTAAAGCCAATACGCGCATAAGTGGTATCTTCGTTACTGGTGTCACCGTTGGTGGTCCAAATGTGCTCACCAACTGCTTTACCATAGAAGTCCAGTTTGTTGGCATTTTTGTTGTAGATTTCTGCAGCATTCGCTGCGCCAGCTACCAGCAGAGCAGGGATAACCACTGCCAGGATATTACGCTTCATCATTATTTATTACCCTCATTAGGTTTTTTATATGACACTCTCGACTTTCGACAATTACTTCCGTCAATAAAAATTTACGGGACTATTGATGAGAGTTTGGTGTCTTTATGTGTCTGAGAGGCATCTTTCCATTCAAAACACTCTTTCGCTAGCCTGAAAATGCTACAAACATCGAGAATAAGTAAGCAAAAGAAATAATGTGTAAGAATTTATGAATTTTGAGGAACTTTGTGAACTAACTCAAAATTCTGAGACGTGACAGAAAAAAACAGCGCCCTTATCTATCAATATGAATTTCTTATCTTTTATTCGCTAACCGCTTTTTTTTCGTATGCGAAATAATAATTTCCCTATGACAATTTTTAGCCATCCAGATAGCTGTGTTTTTGGATAAAAAATATGCTAAGGCGTTAGTGAAATCTTAAGTGCAATAATATTTAGGCTGTTTTTTGTACGGATTAATGACAAGAAAGGTGTGCTGTAACAAAGAGAGAAGGGAGAGGTCTTGAAGTTTAAGTTTGTTAAACTTAATAAAGAAGATTTCTTTTACATGATTGGCTTATGGCTAAAAAAAGGCCAGCACGATGGCTGGCCTTTCAGACAGAGATAAATTAGAAGGTCGCGTTACGCGGCGTTCTTGGGAACGCAATTACGTCACGAACGTTCTGTACCCCGGTGACATATGCAATCAGACGTTCAAAGGCCCAGACCAAAACCGGAATGTGGAACGGTGCCGTAACGACGCAGATCGCGGTACCACCAGTAGTGTTCTTTATCAGACCCATTTCAGCCATACGTGCATCCAGAACGTCCAGACGCTCTTCACGCTGAGAACCACCGATGATTTCACCAATACCCGGTGCCAGAACGTCCATGGCGGCAACGGTTTTACCGTCGTCGTTAAGACGCATATAGAAGGCTTTAATCTCTTTCGGATAGTTTTTCACCACAACTGGCGCTTTGAAGTGTTCTTCAGCCAGGTAGCGTTCATGTTCGGAAGAAGATCGACGCCCCAGTAAACCGGGTTCTCGAATTTCTTACCGCAGTTTTCCAGAATAGTGACCGCGTCGGTGTAGTCTACCTGGGCGAAATCGGCGGTAACGAAGCGTTCCAGACGGGTCGATAGCGTCTTTATCAACGCGCTCGGCGAAGAACTTCATATCGTCTGCACGTTCGGTAAGGACCGCTTTGAAGACATATTTCAGCATCGCTTCTGCCAGCGCGGCGTTGTCTGCCAGATCGGCAAACGCGACTTCCGGCTCCAGCATCCAGAACTCAGCCAGGTGGCGGCTGGTGTTGGAGTTTTCAGCGCGGAAGGTCGGGCCAAAGGTGTAGATTTTTGACAGCGCACAGGCATAGGTTTCGCCGTTCAACTGACCAGGAACGGTCAGGAACGCTTTTTACCAAAGAAATCTTTGTCGTAGTCGACTTTGCCCTGATCGTTACGCGGCAGGTTTTCCATATCCAGCGTAGAGACACGGAACATTTCGCCTGCGCCTTCGGTATCGGAAGCGGTAATCAGCGGAGTCGAAACCCAGAAGAAACCTTGCTCATCGAAGAAACGATGCAGAGCCTGCGCCAGCGTATGACGAACGCGAGCGACTGCACCAATCAGGTTGGTACGCGGACGCATATGCGCGACTTCACGCAGATACTCGATACTGTGGCGTTTTGCCGCCATTGGATAGTATCAGGATCTTCAACCCAGCCGGTAACTTCGACGCTGGTGGCCTGATTTTCAAAACTCTGACCCTCGCCCTTAGAAGCGACAATCTTACCGGTGACAATAACGGAGCAGCCGGTGGTCAGACGCAGCACTTCCTGATTGTAATTGGGCAGAGAATTATTAATAACGGCCTGTACAGGATCAGAGCGAGGAACCGCCATAGACGGCCAGGAAGGAAAAGCCAGCTTTTGAATCTCGGCGGGTACGTACCCGCCGCGCACGGTGACTTCGCTGTCAACGGCTACGCGGCCCTGGAGTACATCAGCTACAGGCACAACGCTCATAATAGTCTCTCTATTCGTAGTCCAATAAAAAAATCGTTTTCTCCCCATCACTGCGGGGGGATATCTATGTTACCTGTCATCTTCCATCAGACAAGCAGAATTCGCATGGGGAGAGGGTGTTTTAGAGAAATAAATTAAAGAAGAAGGGCTGGCGGCTCCCTTTGATGTATTAACTGGCCTTTTTGACCTGCGGGAGAGAGAAGGCTTTGCGTAAAGCGCGCACAAACGCTTTATCGTGGCAGATAGTTTTCCCCGGGCTGTCGGAGAGTTTTGCCACCGGTTTACCGTTGCACTCTACCAGCTTAATGACGAATATCAGCGGTTGCTTGACCTGCGGAATATCGCAGGTCAGGCGGGTGCCGATACCGAAGCTCGGTTCACGCGCGCAGAGAAATGGCGATACAGTTCGACGGCTTTAGCCAGATCGAGGTTATCGGAGAACACCAGCACTTTCGTCAGTAGGTAAATACCCCACTTCTGATAGTGACGAATGGCTTTACCGCCCCATTCAAACGGGTCGCCCCGATCGTGGCGCAGACCTTGATAACGGGTGGCGAATTCCGGGCCAAAAACGCGCAGGAACGCATCCATGGTAATGCAATAGGTGAGCGATACCGAGCCCATCCGGGTATTCGGTAAGCCAGGCCGCCAGTGCCGCACGCTGGCTGGTGGCCAGATCCGGGCTAATTTGCTGATGCGCCTGGAACCATTCATGTGCCTGAGTCCCCATCGGTGTCAGCGTCAGACGGCGCGCCAAATCGTAGTTGCTGGTACCGGTAAACCACGATTCCTGCTGCAAACGACCAACAATTGCTTCCCTGGACATCACGGGAAAAACGACGGCGGGTACCGAAATCCATCAGCTTAAAGGCCGACATGTCGATGTCGGCGGTCATCTCATTAAAGTCGACCAGCTTACGTTCCAGCATCACCAGAGCTTCTGGGACGCCGTTCTCTGGCGAACGGTAGCGATGAACCAGTTCGCTAATGACGGCCAGCAGCGGGACTTCCCACATGATGACTTCACGCCATGGGCCCTCAAGACGAATATTTGCGTTCCGTATCATCGTCAGTCGGTGACTTGCTGCGGGTCGTAGCGGAAATGGCGCAGCCAGTTCAGGTAATCTTGTTTAAAGAAAGGAAGTCCGGACAGCCAGTGATACTCGTCATCTTGCAGCGTAAGAGAACGCATGGCGTCGACTTGTTCGCGAATTGCGTAAGCATAAATGCCTAGAAGATCGTCTCCACGGCAGCGGAATTCAGCCGCTACGTTGACGTGGATTGAGTTGCGTGGTGAAAACGGCCTGCTGCATATGCAGTTTGTAGGCATCTGTATCCAGCAGCGAGTGCAGAACAGGGGAAGCGAATTGTGTCATGGTGCGCAGTAGCATCCTCTCACAGGAGCGTTTAGTACAATAAACAACAGGGGAGAATCGCTGGAGTATACCTTGTTTATCGATTTATTGAACCCCGATCACATCATAAGGCACGAACAGGCGCCTATGCGTTTTGTGCGTCATGTTGCGTAAATGTATCATTTTTCCCTATTTGACTGGAAAAGATGAAGATTCTGCGTAGCGTGATTAACACAACAGGAATAGACTGAACACCAGACTCTATAAAAGATGCTAAAGGTTATTTATGACTCAACAGCCACAAGCCAAATACCGTCACGATTATCGTGCGCCGGATTACCAGATTACTGATATTGACTTGACCTTTGACCTCGACGCGCAAAAGACGGTCGTTACCGCGGTCAGCCAGGCTGTCCGTCATGGTGCATCAGATGCTCCCCTTCGTCTCAACGGCGAAGACCTCAAACTGGTTTCTGTTCATGTTAACGGCGAGCCGTGGACCGACTATAAAGAAGAAGAAAGCCAGCTGGTTATCCGCGGTCTGCCAGAGCGTTTCACGCTGAAGATCGTCAACGAAATTAGCCCTTCGGCAAACACCTCATTAGAAGGGTTGTATCAGTCCGGTGAAGCTCTGTGTACCCAGTGTGAACGGGAAGGTCTCCGCCATATTACCTGGTACCTTGACCGTCCTGACGTGCTGGCCCGCTTTACCACCAAAATCACCGCCGATAAAAGCAAATATCCTTTCCTGCTTTCCAACGGCAACCGTATTGCCGAAGGCGAGCTGGAGAACGGCCGCCACTGGGTACAGTGGCAGGATCCATTCCCAAAACCATGCTACCTGTTTGCGCTGGTGGCCGGTGACTTTGATGTGCTGCGCGATACCGTACCAAAACTCGTCCGGGCGTGACGTTGCGCTGGAACTGTTTGTGGATCGCGGCAACCTTGACCGCGCACCGTGGGCGATGACCTCGCTGCAAAACTCGATGAAGTGGGACGAAGAGCGCTTTTTGGGCTGGAATACGATCTCGACATCTATATGAGTTGCCGTCGACTTCTTTAATATGGGCGCGATGGAGAATAAAGGGCTGAACGGCTTTAACTCCAAATATGTGCTGGCGCGTACTGATACCGCGACCGATAAAGATTACCTCGATATCGAACGCGTGATTGGCCATGAATACTTCCACAACTGGACCGGCAACCGCGTGACCTGCCGCGACTGGTTCCAGCTCAGCCTGAAAGAAGGACTAACGGTGTTCCGCGATCACGAATTTAGCTCGGACCTCGGCTCGCGTGCCGTCAATCGTATTAGCAACGTGCGTACCATGCGCGGCCTGCAGTTCGCGGAAGACGCCAGCCCAATGGCGCACCCAATCCGCCCGGATAAAGTTATTGAAATGAATAACTTCTACACCCTGACGGTGGTAGAAAAAGGGGCGAGTCATTCGCATGTTGCACACGCTGCTGGGCGAAACGAACTTCCAGAAAGGGATGCAGCTCTATTTCGAACGTCACGATGGTAGTGCAGCGACCTGTGATGATTTCGTGCAGGCGATGGAAGATGCGTCGAACGTCGACCTTTCCCATTTCCGCCGCTGGTATAGCCAGGGCGGTACGCCGATCTGTCAGCGTTCATGACGACTACGATCCGGAAACCGAGCAGTACACGCTGACCATTCGCCAGCGCACGCCGGCGACGGCGGAGCAGGAGGAGAAATTCCCGCTGCATATTCCGTTCGATATCGAACTGTACGATAACGAAGGCAAGGTCATCCCGCTGCAAAAAGACGGTCATCCGGTGCACCACGTGCTGAACGTGACCCAGGCCGAGCAGACGTTTGTCTTTGATAACGTCTACTTCCAGCCGGTACCGTCACTGTTGCGTGAATTCTCCGCGCCGGTGAAACTGGAATATAAATCGAGCGATCAGCAACTGACGTTCCTGATGCGTCATGCGCGCAACGATTTTTCCCGTTGGGACGCTGCGCAAAGTCTGCTTGCTACCTATATCAAGCTGAACGTAGCGCGTCATCAGCAGGGCCAGCCGTTGTCGCTGCCGGTTCACGTCGCTGACGCATTCCGCGCGATTCTGCTGGATGAGAAGATCGATCCTGCGCTGGCTGCGGAAATTCTGACCCTGCCATCAGCCAGTGAAATTGCCGAACTGTTCGAGATTATCGATCCTATCGCCATTGCGGCGGTACGCGAGGCGCTAACCCGTACGCTGGCAACCGAATTGGCCGATGAATGCCTGGCTATCTATAACGCCAATAATCGTGAGCAGCTATCGCGTCGAACATGCAGATATTGGTAAACGTTCATTACGTAATACCTGCTTGCGTTATCTGGCGTTTGGCGATGCACAGCTGGCAGATAAACTGGTTAGCCAGCAGTACCACGATGCTGATAACATGACCGACGTGCTGGCGGCGCTGTCAGCCGCCGTGGCTGCAGAATTGCCATGCCGCGATGCGTTGATGCAAGAGTATGATGATAAGTGGCATCAGGATGGTCTGGTGATGGATAAGTGGCTGATTCTGCAGGCGACTAGCCCGCAAAAATGCGCTGGCAACGGTACGTAAGCTGCTGAATCACCGTTCATTTAGCATGAACAACCCGAACCGCATCCGCTCGTTAATTGGTGCGTTTGCTGGCACAATCCGGCGGCGTTCCATGCGAAGACGGCAGCGGTTATCAGTTCCTGGTGGAGATGCTTACCGAGCTGAACAGCCGTAACCCGCAGGTGGCTTCACGCTTGATTGAGCCGCTGATCCGCCTCAAACGTTACGATGCAAAACGTCAGGCGCTGATGCGTGCGGCGCTGGAACAGCTGAAAGGGCTGGAAGATCTGTCCGGCGATCTGTACGAGAAGATAACTAAAGCACTGGCTTGATAAATAACCGAATGGCGGCAATAGCGCCGCCATTCGGGGAATTTACCCCTGTTTTCTCAGGCGAGTTTCAGATTCACCACGTTGCATCACCCGTTGCAACACCTCCGCTTCCAGCTCCGCTAATCGCACCGACCCTAATCGACGCGGACGGGGGATATCCACTGTCAAATCCAGACCAATTTTTCCCTCTTCAATTAACAGCACCCGGTCAGCCATCGCTACCGCTTCGCTCACATCATGCGTCACCAACAGTACGGTAAAGCCGTGCTCCTGCCAAAGTGACACAATCAAATCCTGCATCTCGAGTCGCGTTAAGGCGTCCAGCGCCCCGAGCGGTTCATCAAGCAACAATAATCCCGGTCGATGAATCAACGCTCTTGCCAGCGCCACTCGCTGTTTCTGCCCGCCAGAAAGTGCGGCAGGCCATTCCCCTGCGCGATTCTCCAGTCCTACCGCAGCCAACGCTCGACGTGCGGCATCGCGCCACTGGCCTTTAAGGCCTAACCCAACGTTATCAATCACCGATTTCCACGGTAGCAGACGCGCATCCTGAAACATCATTCGCGTGTCTTCCTGAATTTCAGCCAGCGGTGTGGTGCCCGCTAACACATCGCCTGCGGTTGGCGTTTCCAGACCTGCCAGCAGGCGCAGCAGGGTACTTTTGCCACCACCGCTGCGGCCCACCACCGCCACAAACTGACCTGCCGGAATATGTAAATCCAGTTGGTTCAGGACGATATTTTCCGCGTAATGTTTGCTTACTGCATTGAGCAACAATGGCGTGCCCTGGTTCAGACGAGCAGTATTCATACCGTGGCCTCCTTCAAATGATAAGCCGGGTTCCAGCGCAACCAGAGGCGCTCTAACAGCTGCGCGCTGACGTCAGCCAGTTTGCCGAGCAGGGCGTAAAGAATAATAGCGACTACCACCACGTCCGTTTGCAAAAACTCCCGCGCATTCATCGCCAGATAACCAATGCCTGAATTGGCAGAAATGGTTTCGGCAACAATCAGCGTCAGCCACATCAGGCCCAACGCAAAACGCACGCCGACCATAATTGAGGGCAGGGCACCAGGCAGGATCACATGGATAAACAGCGGTATGCCGGATAATCCATAGCTACGCGCCATCTCCACCAACCCGCGATCGATATTACGGATGCCATGCCAGGTGTTGATATAAATGGGGAATAGCGTACCGAGCGCCACCAGAAAGATTTTTGCGGATTCATCAATGCCAAACCACAAAATCACCAGCGGGATCAGCGCCAGATGCGGCACGTTGCGCAACATCTGAATTGAGGTATCCAGCAGCCGTTCTCCCCAGCGAGATAGCCCGCTAATCAGTCCCAAAATCAACCCCAGCGATCCGCCAATTGAAAAGCCAATCAGCGCCCGCCAGGAGCTGATCGCCAGATGCTGCCACAGTTCGCCGCTGGCGGAGAGCGTCCAGAACGCCGTCACCACTCCTTCCGGTGAAGGCAAAATACGCGTCGACAGCCAGCCAACCGAGGAGGCCAGTTGCCACACCGCCACGATGCCCACCGGTAAAAACCAGGGGGCAACGCGCAATAACCACTTCTTCACTGGCGTTGCCATTATTTCTTCCTTAGCTTTGCGCGACTTTACGGGGGATAAAATCATTCGCCACCGCTTCGCCTTGCGGATTCAGCGGCTGCGGCTGGGGAATTTCCGGGATGGCGACATCCAGAAGCGGGAACAGCAACTCGCCAACCCGATACGCTTCTTCCAGATGCGGATAGCCCGAAAGCACAAAACTGTCGATGCCAAGCGCGGCATATTCGTTGATTCGCGCAGCGACCGTAGGACCATCGCCCACCAGCGCCGTCCCGGCACCGCCGCGCACTAAGCCAACGCCCGCCCATAAATTGGGGCTGATCTCCAGATTGTCGCGCTTGCCGTTATGTAACGCCGCCATTCGCTGTTGCCCTACGGAATCCGTCCGGGCGAATGCGGCCTGTGCTTTGGCGATAGTTTCATCATCAAGATGCGAGATTAACCGCTCGGCGGCCTGCCACGCTTCGTCGTTAGTTTCACGAACAATCACATGCAGACGAATACCGAAACGAATTTTGCGTCCATGCGCGGCAGCTTTCGCCCGCACTTGTTCGATTTTCTCTTTAACCAGTTCCGGCGGTTCGCCCCAGGTGAGGTAGAGATCAACCTGTTCTGCCGCCAGCTCCTGGGCGACATCTGACGATCCGCCAAAGTAAAGTGGCGGATACGGCTGTTGAATCGCCGGGAAGAGCAGTTTTGCTCCGCGCACATGAATATGTTTACCGTTGAAATCGACGGTTTCTCTCTGCAATAAACGCCGCCAGACCTGGGTAAATTCCGCCGAGGCTTCGTAGCGCTCGCTATGATCAAGGAACACTCCGTCGCCTGCCAGCTCTTGTGGATCGCTGCCTGTGACCAGGTTAAACAACGCACGTCCATTTGAGAGACGGTCAAGCGTGGCGGCCTGGCGGGCGGCAACGGTAGGTGAGGTTACGCTGGGACGCAGGGCGACAAGAAACTTCAGCCGCTGCGTCACCGGGATCATCGATGCGGCAACCAGCCACGCATCTTCGCAGGAGCGCCCCGTTGGAATTAGCACACCGGTATAGCCAAGACGATCCGCCGCTTGCGCAATTTGTTGCAGATAACCGTGATCAACCGGGCGTGAACCTTCTTCCGTTCCCAGATAATGCCCGTCACCGTGGGTCGGTAAAAACCAGAACATATTCAGACTCATAATTGTTTTCCTTCCAGTTGAGTGGGCTGCCAGATGCGCTGGCGAATATCGACTTTTTTCGGCACCAGACGATTTTCATAAAACAGATCTGCCGTTTGCTGCTGTAAGGCGGCAACCTCGGCGTTAACCGGTTTGATGGTGGTAGGAGGGCGATGATCTAAGTAAGAGGCAATCACCGGTGCCGGTAAGCCCATCGTTTTTGCCAGTAAAGCGATGCTTTGCTCGCGCTGGCTGCGGGTTAACGCATCGGCCTCACTAAAGGTTGCCAGTACGCCCTGAATAAAAGCGCCGTTTTTTTCTGCATAGGGACGAGCTGCCAGATAAAACGATCCAGTTTGATTGAGATCGGTGCCGTCTTTCAGCACCCGCACGCCGCCCTGTAATAATGCAGCAGAGTAGTAGGGATCCCAGATAGCCCAGGCGTCAACGTTACCTTGCTGGAACGCGGCGCGGGCATCAGCGGGCGTCAGGTAAGTGGGTTGGATATCGGTAAACTTAAGTCCGGCCTGACGCAGTGCACGCAGTAAAAGGTTGTGTGAACTGGAACCTTTCTGAAAGGCAACTTTGTGACCTTTAAGATCGGCTACGGTTTTGATCGGGCTGTTTTCTGCCACCAGAATCACTTCGGCTTTGGGCTTCGGTGGCTCGACGCCCACGTACACCAAATCAGCCCCGGCAGCCTGGGCAAAGATTGGCGGAATATCCCCGGTACTGCCGAGATCAATACTGCCAACGTTTAACGCTTCCAACATTTGCGGACCCGCGGGGAACTCCACCCAGGAGATTTTTGATTCCGGATAGCGTTTTTCCAGTAACTGGTGGCTTTTTGCCAGCACCATACCAATACTGCCTTTCTGATAGCCTATACGTAACGCTTCAGGCGAGGATTCTGCAGCAACCGCAAAAGTAGAGACGCTAAGCAATCCCGCCAGCGCCAGTTTAATGATGTTACGCATGGGCATTACCTCGCAGAGACAGAAGGTCAGGAACCTGAACATCGCGGCGGTGCAATGCCTGCCAGAAAGTTTCTAGCGCGGTATCAAGACGGGTTTGCAGATTTGGCGTGAACTGGGGTCTGTGATGGTAATCAATTACTTGTGAGTCATCGGCAAACACGCCGTGCAGGATCTCCTGAGCTTTCAGTGCGCTTAAAACTGGTTTAAGGGCATAATCGACCGCCAGCAGATGGGCCACGGTACCGCCCGTCGCCAGCGGTAGCACCACTTTGCCTTGCAAAGCGCGTTCTGGCAGCAGGTCGAGCAGGGTTTTCAACGCACCGGAATAGGCGGCTTTATACACAGGCGTGGCGACAATCAGCCCATCGGCCTGTTGCAGCTGTTCGGTGAAGGTCTTGAGTGCCGGACTATCGAAACGAGCATAAAGTAGATCTTCCGGGGCGAAGTTTTGCAGATTCCAGTGATAAACCTCTACATCCAGGCCATTTAGTTTTTCCCGCGCATATTCCAGCAAGGAGCTGGAGCGAGAAGGAAAGCGAGGACTACCCGCCAGGGTGATGACACGCATACTCTCTCCTTATAACCAATTGTTCTTTTTTTGTTAACATTGATAACAATTCGGTCAGTCTGTCGGAGAGACAAGAAAATTCCAAATATAAATTTTGTGTATCTTTTTCTGAAAATAAACTAAAGAAAGGGCTTTATATATCACGCATATTTATTTATTGGATAGTCATTAGATGTTGAATCAATGAATTACTCGTTCAGTTAATATTTAAATATTCATGAAATCTATAAATTAAAGATTTGTCACTTATTGGATTTAGTATGCTTGATTTAAATGGCGGACAATTATTGTTATTATTAAGTCTAATGTCATTTAAAGGCATTATCATATTTACGAAGAGATCAGGATGATAACGATGAAAAAAAGTGTATTGACGGCGTTTATAACTGTGGTATGTGCAACGTCCAGCGTTATGGCTGCTGATGATAATGCTATCACGGATGGCTCAGTAACATTTAATGGTAAAGTTATTGCTCCAGCTTGTACCCTGGTAGCTGCGACGAAAGATTCCGTGGTGACTTTGCCAGATGTTAGTGCCACGAAGTTGCAAACCAATGGTCAGGTTTCTGGCGTGCAAATTGATGTGCCAATTGAATTAAAAGATTGTGATACTACCGTAACAAAAAATGCAACGTTCACCTTTAATGGCACTGCGGATACTACTCAGATTACAGCGTTTGCTAACCAGGCCTCATCTGATGCTGCTACAAACGTGGCCCTGCAAATGTATATGAATGATGGTACAACGGCCATCACGCCAGACACAGAAACCGGGAACATTTTGTTGCAGGATGGAGATCAGACGTTGACTTTTAAAGTTGATTATATCGCTACGGGGAAAGCGACTTCAGGTAATGTGAATGCGGTAACAAATTTCCATATTAACTATTATTAATAGAACTCATTAATTGTTTTATTAATTAGTACCCCTCCAGTGTTCTGGAGGGGATATTCATATTTTTTAAGAGTGACTATTTATGAAAACTTGCATAACAAAGGGAATTGTGACCGTAAGTTTAACGGCAATATTACTCAGCTGCTCATCCGCATGGGCGGCAGGTAAAGGCGGGATTGGACTTGCAGCAACACGTCTTGTTTATTCAGAAGGTGAAGAGCAAATTTCACTGGGTGTACGTAACACCAGTCCGGATGTTCCTTATCTTATTCAGTCATGGGTGATGACCCCAGATAATAAAAAATCAGCAGACTTTATTATTACACCACCGCTATTTGTGCTGAATCCGGCAAATGAGAATCTGTTACGCATTATGTACATTGGAGCGCCGTTGGCGAAAGACAGAGAAACCCTTTTCTTCACTAGCGTACGGGCAGTCCCTTCAACAACGAAGCGGAAAGAGGGAAATACCCTGAAGATTGCCACACAAAGCGTCATCAAACTTTTCTGGCGACCAAAAGGTTTAGCGTATCCCTTAGGCGAGGCTCCGGCGAAACTGCGTTGCACTTCGTCAGCTGACATGGTTACGGTCAGTAACCCAACACCTTATTTCATTACCCTGACAGACCTGAAAATAGGTGGAAAAGTAGTTAAAAATCAAATGATTTCCCCCTTTGATAAATACCAATTTTCTCTGCCAAAGGGGGCCAAAAATAGCAGCGTAACGTATCGAACCATCAATGACTACGGGGCGGAAACGCCGCAACTCAACTGTAAATCGTAAGCCGTCTTCAGTTAAGAGAGCGAGATGTATAGAACTCATCGACAACACAGCCTGTTAAGCTCTGGTGGAGTGCCATCGTTTATTGGTGGGCTGGTGGTGTTTGTGTCGGCAGCGTTCAATGCACAAGCTGAAACCTGGTTCGATCCTGCTTTTTTCAAAGATGATCCCTCAATGGTGGCCGATTTGTCTCGTTTCGAAAAAGGACAAAAAATAACGCCAGGGGTTTATCGTGTCGATATTGTTCTGAATCAGACAATTGTAGATACGCGCAACGTCAATTTTGTTGAGATAACGCCAGAGAAGGGGATTGCCGCCTGTTTGACGACTGAAAGCCTGGATGCAATGGGTGTTAATACTGATGCGTTTCCGGCTTTTAAACAACTGGACAAACAAGCGTGTGTGCCATTGGCGGAGATTATTCCGGATGCCAGCGTAACGTTTAATGTGAATAAACTCCGTCTGGAAATTTCAGTACCGCAAATCGCCATCAAAAGTAATGCCCGTGGTTATGTCCCCCCTGAACGTTGGGATGAAGGGATCAACGCGCTATTACTGGGATATTCGTTTAGCGGGGCTAACAGTATTCATAGCAGCGCAGACAGTGATTCTGGCGACAGCTATTTTCTGAATTTAAACAGTGGCGTTAATTTAGGCCCATGGAGATTGCGCAACAATTCAACATGGAGTCGTAGTAGTGGCCAAACCGCAGAATGGAAGAATCTCAGCAGCTATTTGCAACGGGCGGTTATTCCTCTGAAAGGCGAACTGACCGTAGGTGATGATTATACTGCAGGCGATTTTTTCGATAGTGTCAGCTTTCGTGGTGTGCAGCTGGCGTCAGATGACAACATGCTGCCAGACAGCCTGAAAGGGTTTGCGCCTGTGGTGCGTGGTATCGCCAAAAGCAATGCCCAGATAACGATTAAGCAAAATGGTTACACCATTTACCAAACTTATGTATCGCCTGGTGCTTTTGAAATTAGTGATCTCTATTCCACGTCGTCGAGCGGTGATTTGTTAGTTGAAATCAAAGAAGCGGACGGCAGCGTCAATAGCTACAGCGTACCGTTCTCCAGTGTGCCATTACTCCAGCGTCAGGGGCGAATCAAATACGCGGTGACACTGGCGAAATACAGAACCAATAGTAATGAACAGCAGGAGAGCAAATTTGCCCAGGCCACGTTGCAGTGGGGCGGACCGTGGGGAACGACCTGGTATGGTGGTGGACAATATGCTGAATATTACCGTGCCGCCATGTTTGGTCTGGGATTTAACCTCGGCGATTTCGGAGCAATTTCGTTCGATGCGACCCAGGCGAAGAGTACGCTAGCAGATCAAAGCGAACATAAAGGTCAGTCATATCGTTTTCTGTATGCCAAAACGCTCAACCACTTGGGCACTAACTTTCAATTGATGGGCTATCGCTATTCGACGTCGGGTTTCTACACCCTTTCCGACACCATGTATAAACATATGGATGGCTACGAATTTAATGACGGTGATGATGAAGATACGCCGATGTGGTCGCGTTATTACAATTTGTTTTACACCAAACGTGGCAAACTGCAGGTCAATATCTCCCAGCAATTAGGCGAGTACGGTTCGTTTTATTTAAGTGGTAGCCAGCAAACTTACTGGCATACGGATCAACAGGATCGGCTATTACAGTTTGGCTACAACACGCAAATTAAAGATCTTTCGCTGGGGATTTCCTGGAACTACAGTAAGTCCCGTGGTCAACCTGATGCTGATCAGGTGTTTGCTCTAAATTTTTCCCTGCCGCTCAATCTGTTGCTCCCCAGAAGTAATGATAGCTATACCAGGAAAAAAAATTACGCCTGGATGACCTCTAACACCAGTATCGATAACGAAGGGCACACTACACAAAACCTGGGTTTAACGGAGACATTACTCGATGACGGTAACCTGAGCTACAGCGTGCAACAGGGATATAACAGCGAGGGGAAAACGGCTAATGGTAGCGCCAGCATGGATTACAAAGGGGCGTTTGCGGATGCCCGAGTGGGCTACAACTACAGCGATAACGGCAGTCAACAACAACTGAACTACGCTCTTTCAGGCAGTTTAGTTGCCCATTCACAGGGCATTACCCTGGGGCAATCGCTGGGGGAAACTAACGTTCTGATTGCAGCACCAGGCGCAGAGAATACTCGTGTGGCGAACAGCACCGGGCTGAAAACTGACTGGCGCGGATATACCGTTGTTCCTTATGCCACTTCTTATCGGGAAAATCGAATCGCACTTGATGCGGCGTCGTTAAAACGTAACGTGGATCTTGAAAATGCAGTAGTCAACGTGGTTCCCACCAAAGGGGCGTTGGTTCTGGCGGAGTTCAATGCCCATGCGGGTGCAAGGGTATTAATGAAAACATCAAAGCAGGGTATACCGCTGCGTTTTGGCGCGATAGCGACGCTGGACGGCGTACAGGCTAATAGCGGCATAATTGATGATGATGGCTCGCTCTATATGGCGGGTTTACCGGCGAAGGGAACAATAAGCGTGCGCTGGGGCGAAGCTCCCGATCAAATTTGTCATATCAATTACGAGCTTACCGAACAACAAATTAACTCTGCGATTACGCGAATGGATGCCATATGCAGATAATCTTTGGAGAAAAATGCGTGTCATTACTACGACTATTTTTTGCCGCCGTCTTAATGTTATGGTGCGCTCAAACCGCTGCTTATAGCGGGCAGTGTCATACTACTCAGGGGAATCCGTATATTGGCGTCAATTTTGGCGTTAAAACCCTGGAGGAAGAAGCAAATACGGCAGGGGTAGTTAAAGACAAATTTTATCAGTGGAACGAATCGAATGATTATTATGTTTCCTGTGATTGCGATAAAGACAATGTCAGAAGTGGCCGATGGGCATTCGCCGCGGATTCACCGTTAGTCTATTTAGGCGACAACTGGTACAAAATTAATGACTATCTTGCCGCCAAAGTTTTATTGCAGGTTAAAGGCAGTTCTCCTACTGCGGTTCCTTTCGAAAACGTGGGCACAGGGGGGGATACCCGATGGCATATTTGCGACCCTGGCGGTCAACGTTTAGGTGGGCAGGGGGCAAGCGGTAATAGCGGTAGCTTTTCCCTGAAAATATTGCAGCCGTTCGTTGGCTCGGTCGTCATTCCTCCTATGGCGCTGGCGCGATTATATGAATGCTACAACATACCCGCAGGTGATTCCTGCACGACTACAGGTACACCGGTTTTAGTGTATTACCTGTCTGGTACGATCAATTCACTTGGCTCATGTTCCGTCAATGCCGGAGAGACAATTGAAGTTGATTTAGGTGATGTCTTCGCTGCCAATTTCCGTGTTGTAGGGCATAAACCTCTTGGGGCCAGAACGGCAGAACTTGCAATTCCAGTCAGGTGTAACACGGGAAACGCGGGATTAGTTAATGTCAACCTGAGTCTGACGGCAACCACAGACCCCAGCTATCCCCAGGCGATTAAGACGTCACGTCCTGGCGTGGGCGTGGTGGTGACCGATAGCCAGAACAACATTATTTCCCCTGCTGGTGGAACATTACCGCTCTCTATTCCTGATGATGCAGACAGTATCGCGCGAATGAATGTCTATCCAGTCAGCACGACAGGTGTACCACCAGAAACCGGGCGATTTGAAGCCACGGCAACGGTGAGAATAAATTTTGATTAACGCGTGAACGTATGAAGAAAAAAACGATATTTCAGTGCGTTATCTTGTTCTTTAGCATTCTTAACATCCATGTCGGGATGGCTGGGCCTGAACAAGTTAGTATGCATATTTATGGGAATGTGGTCGATCAGGGCTGTGATGTCGCCACCAAAAGTGCATTACAAAATATTCATATTGGTGATTTTAATATCAGTGATTTTCAGGCCGCGAATACCGTAAGCACTGCTGCTGATTTGAATATCGATATCACCGGTTGTGCCGCTGGTATTACTGGCGCGGACGTCCTTTTTAGCGGCGAGGCTGACACCCTTGCGCCGACACTGCTCAAACTAACTGACACAGGCGGAAGCGGTGGTATGGCAACGGGGATTGCCGTGCAAATTCTTGATGCGCAAAGTCAGCAAGAAATCCCGCTCAATCAGGTCCAGCCTCTTACGCCCTTAAAAGCCGGGGATAACACACTCAAATATCAACTTCGTTATAAGTCCACAAAGGCGGGAGCAACGGGCGGTAATGCGACGGCGGTTCTCTATTTTGATCTGGTTTACCAGTGAAGGAGTGATGTTGAAACGGATAATCTGGATTCTGTTCTTATTGGGATTAACGTGGGGCTGTGAGCTATTTGCCCATGATGGCACGGTCAACATTAGCGGATCGTTTCGCCGTAATACATGCGTGCTGGCACAGGATAGCAAGCAAATCAATGTGCAGTTAGGCGATGTCTCGCTGACACGTTTTTCTCATGGGAATTATGGCCCGGAGAAATCTTTCATCATTAATTTGCAGGATTGCGGAACAGATGTCAGCACGGTTGACGTCACCTTTTCAGGAACCCCCGACGGAGTGCAGAGCGAAATGTTGTCCATTGAAAGTGGTACGGATGCAGCCAGCGGGCTGGCAATTGCGATTCTGGATGATGCGAAGATATTGATTCCGCTTAACCAGGCGAGTAAAGACTACAGCCTACATAGCGGTAAGGTGCCATTAACTTTTTATGCGCAATTGCGACCTGTCAATAGCGATGTGCAGTCGGGTAAAGTGAATGCCAGCGCGACATTTGTACTTCATTATGACTAATACGTGGAACAGATTGGCGCTCTTGATTTTCGCCGTTTTATCGCTGCTGGTGGCGGGTGAATTGCAGGCAGGAGTGGTGGTCGGCGGAACGCGATTTATCTTTCCGGCAGACAGAGAATCGATATCTATTTTACTGACTAATACCAGTCAGGAATCCTGGCTTATTAACAGTAAAATCAACCGCCCAACGCGTTGGGCCGGGGGGGAAGCGTCGACAGTGCCAGCACCATTACTGGCCGCTCCGCCACTTATTCTCCTGAAGCCCGGTACGACAGGCACGTTGCGCTTGCTGAGAACGGAAAGCGACATCTTGCCTGTGGATCGCGAAACGCTATTTGAGTTAAGCATTGCCAGCGTGCCATCCGGCAAAGTTGAAAATCAGAGCGTAAAAGTGGCGATGCGCTCGGTATTTAAACTGTTCTGGCGACCCGAAGGTTTGCCGGGCGACCCGCTGGAAGCTTATCAACAATTACGCTGGACACGGAATTCGCAGGGTGTACAACTCACTAACCCAACGCCTTATTACATTAACCTGATTCAGGTGAGTGTAAATGGTAAAGCGTTAAGTAATGTGGGAGTTGTGCCGCCTAAAAGCCAGCGTCAGACAAGCTGGTGTCAGGCAATCGCACCGTGTCATGTCGCCTGGCGGGCGATAAATGATTACGGCGGGTTGAGTGCAAAGAAGGAGCAAAATCTGCCCTGAAACAGGTTCGGAAAACGATTGCGCTTTTTTGCCATAGGTCAATTCCCTTTCGTAGCAAGATCGCACATAATACGCCCCCGGTTTGCACACCGGGAATCAGGAGAGTTCATGTACTATCCCTTCGTTCGTAAAGCACTTTTTCAGCTCAATCCAGAGCGCGCTCATGAATTAACATTTCAACAATTACGCCGTATTACCGGAACACCCTGGAAGCTTTAGTGCGCCAGAAGTTGCCGGAAAAACCGGTCACCTGCATGGGATTGACGTTTAAAAATCCACTGGGTCTGGCTGCGGGTCTGGATAAAGATGGTGAATGTATTGATGCCTTAGGGGCCATGGGCTTCGGTTCGATCGAGATCGGTACCGTCACGCCGCGCCCGCAGGCGGGTAACGACAAACCGCGTCTGTTCCGTCTGGTCGATGCAGAAGGTTTGATCAACCGTATGGGCTTCAATAACCATGGCGTTGATAACCTGGTAGAGAACGTTAAAAAAGCGCATTTCGACGGTATTCTGGGGATTAATATCGGTAAGAATAAAGATACTCCAGTCGAGCAAGGTAAAGATGACTATCTGATTTGTATGGAAAAAATCTATGCCTATGCCGGTTATATTGCGATTAATATCTCCTCACCAAATACACCTGGGCTGCGTACGCTGCAATATGGTGAAGCGTTGGATGATTTACTTTCTGGTATTAAAAATAAACAATCTGAACTCCAGGAAAAACATCATAAATACGTTCCAGTGGCCGTAAAGATCGCGCCAGATCTTTCTCATGAAGAGTTGATCCAGGTCGCCGATAGTTTAGTTCGCCATAATATTGATGGGGTAATTGCGACCAATACCACATTAAATGGTCTCTGGTTCAGGGGATGAAACATTTGTGATGAAATGGGTGGACTAAGTGGTCGTCCATTACAATTAAAAAGCACGAGATTATTCGTATGCTGTCGGCGGAATTAAAAGGCCAATTGCCTATTATTGGTGTTGGTGGGATTGATTCAGTGATTGCGGCTCGCGAGAAGATTGCGGCTGGCGCTTCGTTGGTGCAGATCTATTCCGGCTTTATTTTTTAAAGGCCCACCGCTGATTAAAGAAATCATCACGCATATCTAGTCTTTTTTTTCCTCGTAATGTGATCCAGGGCTTTATTTCCGGCCCTGGTTGCTTTATATTTCCACATTGTTGCTTATTTAAACATATTGGTCTTTTATTATTTAAGACAAAGTCACGCAACGGAAGAACAGGCACAGCAATGGAGGCAAAAATGACGGGGGAGACAAATGCGAATTAAACCTGATGATAACTGGCGTTGGTATTATGATGAAGAGCACGATCGTATGATGCTCGATTTAGCCAATGGCATGTTATTTCGCTCGCGTTTTGCTCGCCGAATGTTAACGCCTGATGCTTTTGACCCAACCGGTTTTTGCGTTGACGATGCCGCGCTTTATTTTTCCTTGAAGAAAAAATGTCGCGACCTTGTACTGTCGAAAGAACATCGTGCCGAGCTTATCTTAAATGCGCTGGTAGCGATTCGTTTCCTTAAACCGCAAATGCCGAAAAGTTGGCATTTTCGCGCATCAGGACTCATGGGCTCCGACCATCCCGGAGACGCCGCCTGCGTATGGCTAAGCGATGATGACAGTCAGGTGAATTTGTTGGTGGTTGAACCCGGCGAGAACGCTGCGCTCTGCCTGCTTGCCCAGCCTGGGTTGGTCCTTGCTGGACGAACCATGCAGCTAGGCGATCCGATTAAAGTGATGAACGACAGGCTGCAACCCCAACCGGGGCTGGACGGCTACAGCCTGGAACAGGCGACTTAAAGCTTCAGTTTAAGCGCCGTTTTCGGAACGCAGCTGCAGCTTAGAATGGAGCCATCATTGCGAATCGCACTTTTCTTCAGCGGATTGACTCCCCCACCTGCCAGCGTAACCCGACAGCTACCGCATAGCCCGGCGCGGCAGGAGTAGGGCACTCGAATACCTTGCTGTTCAAGCTGCTCAAGTAAAATTTGCTGATTATTGCCGCTGAACGTTTTTCCCTCCCAGTCAATTTCAACCAACGCATTCTGCTGAACCTGCGGCGCTATCACATCATCGCTTTTCCCAGCGCAATGATTTTTGCCGGCCCCGGGCGTAGAATTTCCACCTCATCGCCGACGCGAATCACACCGCTATTGCGAGGAATCAGATTCTGGCCAAAATCAACATCGCCGTTTGCAGGATCGGTACGGAAGGATTGCAATGTACTGAGCGGTTCACCGGCAGGGTTTTTGCCCTTTTTCTGGGCTGATGGTGGTAAAGATGCATCGACTGCAGGGTTTCACGACGTCAAAAATAACTGCGCCGATACGAATTGTTTTCCAGGGTGTTCCCGCCCACGCCTCCACGCCCGTCACCACCAGATTGGGACGGAACTGCTCCATACTCACGCTGGCTTTTACAGCGCTGCTGAAGGTCGCGCAGCGCAGGCTTCGTTAGTCAGTAAAAAAGGGAAACCATCGGCAAAAGAGAGCGGCACCGCGTCGTGGCGTTTGACGCGACGAGTCAGGTTATTTCCGAGCCAGCGCAGCTGGACATCACGCTTAAAGAAGGGTGAAAGCCACTGATTGATAGCGTCTGGGGCGATATGCGAGGTAAAATGATTGCCCACACTTCGGTCGGCGACGTCTGACCGGTGAAATCAGCAAACCGCACCAGCGCACTGCTGCCGTCGGGGGCGGTGAGATGGAGACCATCGTGCAGGACGGCGGGGGTGAAACGTACCATCGCCGGAAACTGACGGGCGGTAATAAAGGTGCCATCAGGTTCGGTAATCATAAAAATGCGGTCAAACGCCAATCCGCTAATATCAGCGAATGCATGCGTGAGCCCAATACCCCGCATTGATTTCACCGGATGAATAAAAAGCCGCGATAATGTAGCCACAACGCTGTCCCTGAGTCGAAATTAAGCCTTTAACTTTATGACATGGGCCGCAGATTGGCTATAATGCGCAACAATTTTCTGCGAGTAAAAGTGACGATATGAATTCTCTGTTTGCCAGTACGGCCCGTGGGCTGGAAGAGCTGTTAAAAACTGAACTGGAAAGGTTGGGTGCGCAAGAGTGCCAGATCACCCAGGGTGGCGTCCATTTTCAGGGCGATACGCAGCTTCTGTACAAAAGCCTAATGTGGAGTCGCCTGGCGTCGCGCATCATGATGCCGCTGGGCGAATGTAGCGTCTGGAGCGATTTTGATCTTTATCTTGGCGTACAGGCCATCGTTTGGACATCATTCTTTACCCCGGATGCCACCTTCGCGGTGAGCTTCGGCGGTTGTACGATAGCATTCGTAATAGCCAGTACGGTGCGTTGAAGGTGAAAGACGCCATCGTTGATGCCTTTACGCGCAAAAATCTGCCACGCCCGAATGTCGATCGCGAAAATCCGGATCTACGCATTAACGTTCGCCTGAACAAAGAAACCGCCTACATTTCTACTCGATCTGAGCGGCGACGGCCTGCACCTACGTGGCTATCGCGATCGCGCCGGGATGGCGCCGATCAAAGAGAATCTGGCAGCGGCTATCGTCATGCGTTCTGGTTGGGTACCGGGTACGCCATTACTCGATCCAATGTGTGGTTCCGGTACGCTGCTGATTGAAGCGGCGATGTGGGCCACCGACCGCGCACCGGGGCTGCACCGTAGCCACTGGGGTTTTAGCGGCTGGGCTCAGCACGACGAAGTTATCTGGCAAGAAGTGAAAGCGGATGCGCAAACTCGTGCCCGCGCTGGTTTAGCCGCGTATGAATCGCGTTTCTTTGGTTCTGATACTGACCGCCGCGTGGTTGACATTGCACGTAGCAACGCCCGCCGTGCAGGTATTGGCGAGCTCATCACCTTTGAAGAAAAAGACGTCGCACAGCTTAGCAATCCATTGCCAAAAGGCCCATATGGCACGGTTATTAGTAACCCGCCGTACGGTGAGCGTCTGGAAAGTGAACCGGCGCTGAATTGCGTTGGTTTAGCCTGCTGGGTCGTACCATGAAAAGCCAGTTTGGTGGCTGGAATTTATGGCTGTTTAGCGCCTCGCCAGAGTTGTTAAGCTGTGTGTCCCTGCGCGCCGAACGCCAGTTTAAAGCCAAAAACGGCCCGCTGGACTGTGTGCAGAAAAACTATCACCTGGCGGAAAGCACCGGTGAAACGAAAGCGACAGTGGCCGAAGATTATGCCAACCGTCTGCGTAAGAATCTGAAGAAATATGAAAAGTGGGCGAAGCAGGAAGGTATCGAATGCTACCGCCTGTATGATGCCGACCTCCCGGAATATAACGTTGCCGTTGACCGTTACGCCGATTGGGTTGTGGTGCAGGAATATGCGCCGCCGAAAACCGTCGATGCCGACAAAAAAAGCGCGTCAGCGTCTGTTTGATATCATCGCTGCAACTATTGCCGTACTGGGCATTGCGCCAAATAAACTGGTGCTGAAAACGCGTGAGCGTCAGAAGGGCAAAAACCAGTATCAGAAAATGAACGAGAAGGGCGACTTCATGGAGGTGAGCGAGTATAACGCGCGCCTGTGGGTCAACCTGACCGACTACCTGGATACCGGCCTGTTCCTCGATCACCGAATTGCCCGCCGTATGCTGGGCCAGATGAGCAAAGGTAAGGATTTCCTTAACTTGTTCTCCTATACCGGTAGTGCCAGCGTGCATGCGGGTCTGGGCGGTGCCCGCGTTTCCGCCCGCGACCGTTGATATGTCACGCACCTATCTTGAGTGGGCCGAACGCAACCTGCGCCTGAACGGCTTGACCGGTCGCCCGCATCGCCTGATGCAGGCCGACGTGCTGTCATGGCTGCGCGATACCGACGAACAATTCGACGTTATCTTTATCGATCCGCCAACCTTCTCAAACTCCAAGCGCATGGAAGATGCGTTTGATGTTCAGCGCGATCTTGCGTTTGATGAAAGATCTGAAACGTCTGCTGCGTAAAGGCGGCACCATTATGTTCTCCAACAACAAACGCGGTTTCCGTATGGACCACGACGGTCTGGCTGAACTGGGACTGAAAGCACAAGACATTACCCAAAAAACACAGTCACCAGATTTTGCCCGTAACCGTCAGATCCACAACTGCTGGCTGATTACCACAGCCTGAAAGGAATAAAGAATGTCATTAATTCATTATACCGTGGCGCCTGGCTGTCGTTCAGCGATGCGCCGCTTCTCAATAATGCCGAGCTGCATATTGAGGATAACGAGCGAGTCTGCCTGGTTGGGCGAAACGGCGCGGGCAAATCGACGCTGATGAAAATTCTCAACCGCGAACTGGGGCTGGACGATAGGCGAATCATTACGAACAGGATCTGGTTGTGGCGCGTCTGCAGCAGGATCCTCCGCGTAACGTAGAGGGAAGCGTTTATGATTTCGTCGCCGAAGGGATTGCGGAACAGGCAGAATATCTCAAGCGTTATCACGATATTTCGCATCTGGTGATTACGGATCCCCAGCGACAAAAACCTGCAGGAGCTGGCGAAAGTCCAGGAACAGCTGGATAACCACGGCCTGTGGCAGCTGGAAAGCCGAATTAATGAAGTGCTGGAACAACAGTGCTGACGGCGGATACCGAACTGGCCTCGCTTTCCGGCGGCTGGCTGCGTAAAGCGGCGTTGGGTCGTGCGCTGGTTAGCGCACCGCGTGTGCTGCTGCTAGATGAACCGACCAACCACCTGGATATTGAAACGATCGACTGGCTGGAAGGTTTCCTGAAGTCCTTCAAGGGGACGATCATTTTCATCTCCCACGACCGTTCGTTCATTCGCAACATGGCGACCCGTATTGTCGATCTCGATCGCGGTAATCTGGTGACCTACCCTGGCAATTACGATCAGTACCTGCTGGAGAAAGAAGAGGCGCTGCGCGTTGAAGAACTGCAAAACGCCGAATTCGATCGCAAACTGGCGCAGGAAGAGGTGTGGATCCGCCAGGGGATCAAAGCACGCCGTACCCGTAATGAAGGCCGCGTACGCGCCCTGAAAGCGATGCGTCGCGAACGTGGTGAACGTCGCGAAGTGATGGGTACCGCAAAGATGCAGGTGGAAGAGGCCAGCCGCTCCGGTAAAATCGTTTTCGAAATGGAAGACGTTTGCTACCAGGTTAACGGTAAGCAACTGGTGAAAGATTTTTCTGCCCAGGTTCTACGTGGCGACAAAATTGCCCTGATTGGTCCGAATGGGTGCGGCAAAACCACGCTGCTAAAACTGATGCTCGGTCAGCTTCAAGCGGACAGCGGGCGTATTCACGTTGGCACCAAACTGGAAGTGGCTTATTTCGATCAGCACCGCGCGGAACTGGATCCCGATAAAACGGTGATGGATAACCTTGCCGAAGGTAAGCAAGAGGTGATGGTTAACGGCAAGCCACGCCACGTATTGGGCTATTTGCAGGACTTTCTGTTCCATCCGAAACGGGCGATGACGCCGGTACGTGCGCTTTCTGGCGGTGAGCGGAACCGCTTGCTGCTGGCGCGTTTGTTCCTCAAACCAAGCAACTTATTGATTCTTGACGAACCGACCAACGATCTTGATGTCGAAACGCTGGAACTGCTGGAAGAACTGATCGACAGCTATCAGGGCACGGTATTGCTGGTTAGCCACGATCGTCAGTTTGTCGATAACACCGTTACAGAATGTTGGATCTTCGAAGGCGGCGGTAAAATTGGTCGTTATGTCGGCGGTTATCATGATGCCCGTGGTCAGCAAGAGCAGTATGTGGCGCTCAAACAGCCTGCGGTGAAAAAAACCGAAGAAGCCGCCGCGGCAAAAGCAGAAACTGTAAAACGCAGCAGTAGCAAACTAAGCTATAAATTGCAGCGCGAACTGGAGCAGCTACCGCAATTGCTCGAAGATCTGGAGGCGAAGCTGGAAGCCCTACAGACGCAAGTGGCGGATGCTTCCTTCTTCAGTCAGCCGCATGAGCAGACGCAAAAAGTGCTTGCTGATATGGCTGCTGCAGAGCAGGAGCTGGAGCAAGCCTTTGAACGCTGGGAGTATCTTGAAGCGTTAAAAAATGGTGGCTGATCGCAAAATAGTCGATTTAAACAGAGACAGCTGACAACGGTAAAATTGCCTGATGAACTGGGTTTATCAGGCATGAAAACCAACACTTTGTTAGTCATCTGTAAAATAGCGCATCATTAAGGAGTACCAATGTGCGAACATCATCATGCCGCGAAGCACATCCTGTGCTCGCAGTGTGACATGCTGGTGGCGTTACCGCGCCTTGAGCATGGTCAGAAAGCGGCATGTCCCCGGTGTGGCACAACGTTAACCGTGGCGTGGGATGCCCCTCGGCAGCGTCCCACCGCCTATGCGTTGGCTGCACTGTTCATGCTGTTGCTGTCCAACTTGTTTCCTTTTGTGAATATGAACGTTGCAGGAGTTACCAGTGAAATTACATTACTGGAAATTCCCGGCGTGCTTTTTTCTGAGGACTACGCCAGCCTCGGCACCTTTTTCCTGTTGTTTGTGCAACTGGTTCCCGCGTTTTGTCTGATAACCATTCTGTTACTGGTGAATCGCGCGGAATTACCGGTCCGTTTAAAAGAGCAACTGGCACGGGTGCTTTTTCAACTCAAAACCTGGGGAATGGCGGAGATTTTCCTCGCGGGTGTGCTGGTCAGTTTCGTTAAACTGATGGCTTACGGCAGCATTGGGGTAGGCAGCAGCTTTCTCCCCTGGTGTTTATTTTGTGTCCTGCAACTGCGCGCTTTTCAGTGCGTTGATCGTCGCTGGTTATGGGACGACATCGCCCCGATGCCAGAACTGCGCCAGCCGCTAAAACCAGGCGTCACGGGGATACGTCAGGGGCTGCGTTCGTGCTCCTGTTGTACGGCAATCCTTCCTGCTGATGAACCCGTGTGCCCGCGTTGTAGTACCAAAGGGTACGTTCGGCGTAGAAACAGCCTGCAGTGGACACTCGCGCTGCTTGTAACGTCCATCATGCTGTATCTTCCGGCTAATATTTTGCCCATCATGGTGACGGATTTATTAGGCTCGAAGATGCCGTCGACGATTCTCGCTGGGGTCATTCTGTTATGGAGCGAAGGCTCTTATCCCGTCGCTGCGGTGATCTTTCTGGCCAGTATTATGGTGCCAACGTTAAAGATGATCGCCATCGCGTGGCTGTGTTGGGATGCCAAAGGGCATGGCAAGCGCGACAGTGAAAGAATGCATTTGATTTATGAAGTTGTTGAGTTTGTAGGCCGCTGGTCGATGATTGACGTTTTCGTTATCGCGGTGCTCTCGGCGCTGGTGCGTATGGGAGGTTTAATGAGTATTTATCCGGCAATGGGTGCATTAATGTTTGCTTTAGTCGTCATAATGACAATGTTTTCTGCTATGACGTTTGACCCGCGTTTGTCGTGGGATCGTCAACCTGAATCAGAGCATGAGGAGTCCTGACAGTATGGAATCTAATAATGGGGAAGCCAAAATCCAGAAAGTGAAGAACTGGTCTCCCGTGTGGATATTTCCTATCGTCACGGCGCTCATTGGGGCCTGGGTTCTTTTTTATCATTACAGCCATCAGGGACCGGAAGTGACCCTGATCACCGCGAATGCGGAAGGAATTGAAGGTGGCAAAACCACCATTAAAAGCCGTAGCGTTGACGTCGGCGTGGTTGAAAGCGCCACACTGGCTGATGATTTGACGCACGTTGAAATCAAAGCGCGGCTGAATTCCGGTATGGAAAAATTGCTGCATAAAGACACCGTCTTTTGGGTGGTGAAACCGCAGATTGGTCGCGAAGGGATTAGCGGCCTGGGAACGCTGCTGTCTGGAGTTTATATCGAACTGCAGCCAGGCGCGAAAGGCAGCAAAATGGATAAATACGATTTGCTGGACTCGCCACCGTTGGCCCCGCCTGATGCGAAAGGTATCCGTGTGATTCTCGATAGCAAAAAAGCCGGGCAGCTCTCGCCAGGAGATCCGGTGCTGTTCCGTGGCTATCGGGTAGGTTCGGTTGAAACCAGCACCTTCGATACACAAAAACGCAATATCAGCTATCAACTGTTCATCAATGCACCTTATGACCGACTGGTGACCAACAATGTTCGCTTCTGGAAAGATAGTGGCATTGCGGTTGATCTGACGTCAGCAGGGATGCGTGTGGAGATGGGCTCATTGACAACGCTGCTGAGTGGCGGTGTCAGCTTTGATGTGCCGGAAGGTCTGGATTTAGGGCAGCCAGTGGCACCGAAAACAGCTTTCGTTTTGTATGATGATCAGAAGAGCATTCAGGATTCGTTGTACACCGATCACATTGATTATCTGATGTTCTTTAAAGATTCGGTACGCGGTCTGCAACCGGGAGCTCCGGTAGAGTTCCGGGGTATTCGCCTGGGTACCGTAAGCAAAGTGCCATTCTTTGCGCCGAATATGCGTCAGACATTTAACGATGATTACCGTATTCCGGTACTGATTCGTATCGAGCCAGAGCGGCTGAAAATGCAGCTTGGCGAAAATGCGGATGTTGTTGAGCACCTTGGCGAATTGTTGAAACGTGGTTTACGCGGATCGCTGAAAACCGGAAACCTGGTCACTGGTGCACTGTATGTTGATCTCGATTTCTATCCAAATACGCCTGCAATAACCGGTATTCGTGAATTTAATGGTTATCAGATTATCCCGACCGTTAGCGGCGGCCTGGCGCAAATCCAGCAACGACTGATGGAAGCGTTGGATAAGATCAACAAACTGCCATTGAATCCGATGATTGAACAGGCAACCAGTACGCTTTCTGAAAGTCAGCGCACAATGAAAAACCTGCAAACGACGCTGGATAGCATGAACAAGATCCTCGCTAGCCAGTCGATGCAGCAGTTGCCGACGGATATGCAGTCAACGTTGCGTGAATTGAATCGCAGCATGCAGGGCTTCCAGCCTGGCTCCGCAGCCTACAACAAGATGGTGGCGGATATGCAGCGCCTTGATCAGGTGTTGCGAGAACTGCAACCGGTGCTGAAAACGCTCAATGAGAAGAGTAACGCGCTGGTATTTGAAGCGAAGGACAAAAAAGATCCAGAGCCGAAGAGGGCGAAACAATGAAAAAGTGGCTAGTGACGATTGCAGCACTGTGGCTGGCCGGATGCAGCTCCGGCGAAATTAATAAAAACTATTACCAGTTACCTGTGGTGCAGAGCGGTACACAAAGTACCGCCAGCCAGGGCAATCGTCTGTTATGGGTAGAGCAGGTCACTGTTCCTGACTATCTGGCGGGGAATGGTGTGGTTTATCAAACCAGTGATGTGAAGTATGTGATTGCCAACAACAACTTGTGGGCCAGCCCGTTGGATCAACAGTTGCGCAACACCCTGGTTGCCAACCTGAGTACGCAACTGCCCGGCTGGGTGGTTGCCTCCCAGCCTCTGGGAAGCGCCCAGGACACGCTCAATGTTACCGTAACGGAGTTTAACGGTCGCTATGATGGCAAGGTCATTGTCAGTGGTGAGTGGCTGTTGAACCACCAGGGACAACTGATCAAACGTCCGTTCCGTCTGGAAGGAGTGCAAACTCAGGATGGTTACGATGAGATGGTTAAAGTGCTGGCCGGTGTCTGGAGTCAGGAAGCCGCTTCTATTGCACAAGAGATAAAGCGTCTACCTTAATTATAAAGATTTGTAAATATAACCGTCTCCGGTATGTTGCCTGAGGCGGTTTTTTTGTCTCTAACGTGCGGAAAAATTTGTTCCTCTTCACATTTTTTGTACAACCGACATGCCCGTGTAGCTCACAAATATGACAGTGGCGTGAATTTTGCGCATTGACGGCAGTTATGATTCGCGGTATTGCTTAACTGTGATTGCACATTTAGTAATCACTGTTTTCTTTTCCACCAGAAACCAGTATGAGGGAAACGAGGCATGAAGAGACAAAAACGAGATCGCCTGGAACGGGCACATCAACGTGGTTATCAGGCCGGCATCGCCGGACGCTCAAAAGAAATGTGTCCCTATCAGACGCTGAATCAAAGGTCACAATGGCTGGGAGGCTGGCGAGAAGCCATGGCGGACAGGGTAGTAATGGCCTGATTCTGTCTCTTTAAAAAGAAACCTCCGCATTGCGGAGGTTTCGCCTTTTGATACTCTGTCTGATTATAATCAGAAGGCAGACGTATCCTGGAACAGACCGACTTTCAGGTCGCTGGCGGTATAGATCAGACGACCATCAACCAGCACTTCGCCATCCGCCAGGCCCATAATCAGACGACGGTTAACAATGCGTTTGAAGTGAATACGGTAGGTCACTTTTTTCGCCGTTGGCAGAACCTGACCGGTGAATTTCACTTTCACCCACGCCGAGCGCACGGCCTTTGCCTTCGCCGCCCACCAGCCCAGGTAGAAACCAACCAACTGCCACATTGCGTCCCAGACCCAGACAGCCAGGCATCACCGGATCGCCGATAAAGTGACAACCGAAGAACCACAGGTCCGGATTGATATCGAGCTCAGCTTCAACATAACCCTTGTCAAAGTTGCCACCGGTTTCGGTCATTTTGATCTGGACGATCCATCATCAGCATGCTAGGTGCAGGTAACTGCGGGCCTTTTGCGCCAAACAGTTCACCGCGACCAGAGGCAAGAAGGTCTTCTTTTGTATAGGATTCGCGTTTATCTACCATGTTTTAAGTAAGCCTTTATTTTAAGTTCGGGGAACGCAGGATAGCTAACACGTGTACGCTGAACAAGTCCGATCAGTTGGGAATGTGAACGGTTTAACCAGCGTAACGGCCACGGATAACGGTAGCGAGGCTCCGGCTCAGTGGCCTGTGCAATGCGTTCCTGAATCGTTTGCAGTAGTCGTTTGCCCTTCGCCATCCCAGTTGAGCTGCGTCAGAGCAGCGGCAGCGCATCGCCGACATCATCGATAGCCCAAATAGAGAATGCCCCGGCTTCTACCGCTTCCTGAATCTCACTTTGAGAGGCTCAGATGGCGTACGTAGCGGAAGGAATGATGACCCCCTGCTTGCCGCTTAAGCCAGCGCTCATGGCGACCGCGAAGAAACCTTCAATTTTTTCATTCAGACCACCTACCGGCTGCGCACGACCAAACTGATCGACAGAGCCGGTTATTGCGATCTCTGGTTGATGGGCGCGTTGGCCAGGGCGCTGATAAGCGCGCAGAGTTCAGCCATCGAGGCACTATCTCCATCAACTTCACTGTATGACTGCTCAAATGTCAGCGATGCTGAGAAGGGGATCTGTTGCTCAAGCTGTAGTTCCGACATCAGGAACGCTTGCATGATCATCATCCCTTTCGCATGGATATTGCCGCCAAGCTCCGCTTTGCGTTCGATGTCGGTGAATTCACCATCGCCAATATGCACAACGCAGCTAATGCGAGAAGGTTCGCCAAAAGCGCGTGGATGACCCGGAAATTCAATGACCGAAAGGGCGTTAATTTGCCCGATGCGTTCGCCTTCGGTTTCAATCAGGATTTGCTCCTGAAGGATCTCATCCTGCATACGTTCAGCGAGGAAACCTTCGCGCCATTCACGCTGCTGCAGCATTAAGTTTAGCTGCTCGCCGGAGAAGGTGTCGCCATCACACAGGGAGGCGACCTCTTTACACTGGCGGAGGATCCACTGCGGGCTAAGCGGAAGTGTTTCTTGTTCACCGGTGTAGCGTGCTGCTTCGCGGATAAGTATCGGCCAGGCATCCGCTCCCGGTGCAGGTAAGTGATTATGTCTGGCGGTAAATGTCACCCAGCGACACCACTGGGTTACTGACTCCGCATCGACAATCTGCAGAGTATCTTCAAATTCGCTATAAATAGCCTGCTCTGAAAGCTCTGGCTCCATCTCCTGGAAATCAGCCAATGATTCGCGTTCGCCTACCAGAATGACTTTCAGCTTCAATGGCATCGAAGGCACAGAGACGGGGAGAGGGCGCGACTCATCAAACGCAACCCAGTCAAAACGCTCGCGGTTAACGATATTTTTCAGCCGCATCCACAGCAGAGGTTGCGCCAGCAGTGTACGCAAAGAGATAATGAGAATACCGCCATTTGCCTGATGCACCAGACCAGGCTGCAGGGTAATGTCGCCATTAAACTGGCGCAGGCAGCCAAAGAGTTGCTCCGCTTCTACCCAGTCGGCAGCGACAACTTGCGTTAAAGTCGCAAAATTATCATCTGCACTCACTGCGTGACGTAAGCGGATGGAGTGGCCGGAAACCTCATAGTGACCGCCCACCAGTTGGCCTGCATCGCTTTGTAGCGTACGCGCGGCATTGGCAATAAGATTCAGATACTCAGACTCTTCCGGGGCCTTCGCCAGCATAAAAGAGGAGGATGCTCGCGTATGCAGCAACTGCTCCAGCGCAAATTGCAGCCGCGGTTGAGTATCACTGAATAAAGGATCGTTTTCGTCAATCAAATGTGGCTGAGCAAATATTTCCTGATAGCTATCGGTATCAGGAACCAGGTCACGCCATGCAAGTTTCGTAATGGTCAAAGTTGATGTTTTTTAGTCTGTTGTCAAAGCCGCGATTATACCGTAACCGGCACTACAGCACACGTAGAAAGCACCGACAATACTCCTGGCATGGGCGTTAAAGCTCACAGGATGGAGATTCTTTTCTTCACTGGCCTAAAAAGCTGATATTCTGTAAAGAGTTACACGGTAACATTGAGATCGCTATGAAATATCAACAACTTGAAAATCTTGAAAGCGGTTGGAAATGGAAGTATCTGGTTAAGAAGCATCGCGAAGGGGAGTTAATCACCCGTTACATAGAAGCCAGTGCCGCCCAGGAAGCCGTCGATGTGTTGCTCTCGCTGGAAAATGAACCCGTGCTGGTAAATGGCTGGATTGACAAGCATATGAATCCGGAACTGGTCAATCGCATGAAGCAAACCATTCGGGCAAGACGAAAGCGCCATTTTAATGCGGAACACCAGCATACGCGCAAAAAATCGATCGATCTGGAATTTATTGTCTGGCAACGTCTGGCTGGTCTTGCGCAGCGTCGCGGTAAAACGCTTTCTGAAACGATTGTTCAGCTGATTGAAGATGCGGAAAACAAAGAGAAATACGCGAATAAAATGTCTTCTCTGAAGCAGGATCTGCAGGCATTGCTGGGTAAGGAATAACTGACGAAAGTCAGTTCAATTTACTAAAGGCAAAAAAAACCCCGCAGCAGCGGGGTTTTTCTACCAGACGAGAACTTAAGCCTGCGGCTGAGTTACAACGTCTTTGATACCTTTAACTTCGATCTCTACGCGACGATCCGGAGCCAGGCAGTCGATCAGTGCAGCACGCTGTTTCACGTTGTCACAGGTGTTGCCAGTAACCGGGTTGGATTCGCCCATACCACGTGCGGAGATCTTGTCTGCCGGGATACCTTTGGAGATCAGGTAATCAACAACAGACTGAGCACGGCGCTCGGACAGACCCTGGTTGTAAGCGTCAGAACCGATGCGGTCGGTGTAACCCAGAACAACTACGGAACCGTCTTTCGGATCCAGGTTGCTCAGCTGGCTGTACAGCTGATCCAGAGCAGCCTGACCTTCCGGTTTCAGGGTTGCTTTGTTGAAGTTGAACAGAACGTCAGACTTCAGAGTGAAGTGCTTGGTCTGTACTTCCGGTGCCGGAGCTGGAGCCGGAGCAACTACTGGAGCTGCTTCGCCCTGACCGAAACGGTAGGAAACACCCAGGCTCAGCATGCCGTTGTCCGGACGAGTGCCGATGGTGTGTGCGTCACCGATGTTGTTGGTCCACTGGTATTCCAGACGGGTAGCGATTTCAGGAGTGATCGCGTACTCAACACCGCCAGCGAAGACCGGAGAAACGCCGGTGTCGTGGTTTTTACCATAAACGTTGGATTTAGTGTCTGCACGCCATACCATGCCACCCAGACGAGTGTAGATGTCCAGGTCGTCAGTGATTGGGTAACCCAGTTTAGCGGTCAGTTGAACGCCCTGAGCTTTGTATGCACCGTTTTCAACGCTGCCTTTGTACGGCATACGACCTAACCAGTCGTAACCCATTTCAAAGCCAACATACGGGTTAACCTGGTAACCACCAAAAGCACCAGCGCCCAGTTGGTTTTCATGGGTCGGGCCATTGTTGTTGATGAAACCAGTGTCATGGTACTGGGACCAGCCCAGTTTAGCACCAGTGTACCAGGTGTTATCTTTCGGAGCGGCCTGCGCTACGGTAGCGAAACCAGCCAGTGCCACTGCAATCGCGATAGCTGTCTTTTTCATTTTTTGCGCCTCGTTATCATCCAAAATACGCCATGAATATCTCCAACGAGATAACACGGTTAAATCCTTCACCGGGGGATCTGCTCAATATTAACTCTACCGATATCTTCGGCTTATGCCGAGCACCCCTGGCGATGTAAAGTCTACAACGTAGTTGAAAACTTACAAGTGTGAACTCCGTCAGGCATATGAAAAAAAAGTCTTGTATAAGGTATGTTTAATCTTTTTTGTCAGCGACAATTTACAGAAGAGAATCGCGGAAACCGCTTCAGACAAGCCTCCGCAAGGAAAATTAGTCACGACTGAAAGCATTGGCTGGGCGACAAAAAAAGTTCCAGGATTAATCCTAAATTTACTTAATGATACAAATTAGAGTGAATTTTTAGCCCGGAAAGTTGTCTCGTGGCGTGAGAGGATGCGCTTACCGGACGCATAATAAACCCCATAGCGTTACCTTCATTTGCCGCATCAACAAGTTCAGCATGCTCTTCTTCAGTCAAATCATCTGCCAACCAACCGATCACCACACTGTAATTGCCCGTGCGTAAAGCGCGAACCATTGACTCCACAGTGTGGCAAGGGGAGAGCTGGCTAATCTGCATTACTTTCGTTAAGGGTAGCCCAGATGCCTGAACCCATTCCCGACTCAGTTTTTGTTGCGGTGTTAACCAGAGTTGCCAGCGCGATTGCTGACCGAGTTGCTGTAACAATGGCAACAGTAGAAGTTGCGTCATCATGGGCTGATCTTCGCGATAGACAACTTCACTGATAAGCCCGGCTGTAGTGTTTTCCGTAGAGACACGCGCAATTTTACTTGCTGCGGATGAGAACGACGAAGAACGATGTGCATAGCCTGAAGTGTACATAATCAATCCAGCCCCTGTGAGTTACTGTATGGATGTACAGTACATCCAGTGACAACAAAGATCAACCCTATTTTCGGAAAGAGCCTCGCAAATTTTGTCGTTGGTGACGGGAAAACATAAATTAATCTTGCCCCTTAAGAATAAGTTGCCTATTTTCGTAGTTAACGGATCCGTTAATGTGAATCATTCTTTTATGTTATGATTTTAAAAGGAATTTTATGAAAAGCCTCTCCTATAAGCGGATCTATAAATCACAAGAATACCTGGCAACGTTGGGCACAATTGAATACCGATCATTGTTTGGCAGTTACAGCCTGACCGTTGACGACACGGTGTTTGCGATGGTTTCTGATGGTGAGTTGTATCTTCGGGCTTGTGAGCAAAGTGCACAGTACTGTGTAAAACATCCGCCTGTCTGGCTGACATATAAAAAGTGTGGCCGATCCGTTACCCTCAATTACTATCGGGTTGATGAAAGTCTATGGCGAAATCAACTGAAGCTGGTGCGTCTGTCGAAATATTCTCTCGATGCAGCGCTGAAAGAGAAAAGCACGCGCAATACCCGGGAAAGACTGAAAGATTTGCCCAATATGTCTTTTCATCTGGAAGCGATTCTCGGGGAGGTGGGGATTAAGGATGTACGGGCGTTACGTATACTTGGGGCAAAAATGTGTTGGTTGCGACTGCGGCAGCAAAACAGTCTGGTGACAGAAAAGATTCTGTTTATGCTTGAAGGTGCCATTATCGGCATTCATGAAGCTGCGCTCCCGGTGGCACGCCGCCAGGAGCTTGCAGAATGGGCTGACTCTCTTACGCCGAAACAGGAGTTTCCTGCGGAACTTGAGTAATCTGGCGTTGCAGACGACCAATCTCAGGCAGTAATGCAATCAATAATCCAACTTGTTGTACGACCAGAGGTTCTTTGCTGTCTGCCCGTGGTTCAAGTTGCTGCATCCGCTGTTTCAGGCTAGCTAATGCCTCATTGACGCGTTCTTCATCAGCAGGTTGATGATGTAACGCGTCATCAACATAGCAAACTGCGTCATCAAGAAACGCCAGAATTTCAGGATTAGTTAACTGCTCCCGGTGAGCACCGAGGGCTGAGATATAGCTGGTAAACGTATGGTTAAGGCACAGCAACCGAAACGCGGCTTCGCGAATTTGCGGGGTAACGTTCGGCTCGCTGGACATATTTGATACCACCGACGCCAGCTCAGCATCACGGTTGTGTGCATCGCGGCGGGCAATACGATACGCCAGACGGTTATCACGCCCCTGATGGTATTGCTCCAGTATGGCATCGAGATACCGACAGTTGGCCTCTGTGGCGCGTTCGAGCATGCGCGGCAGATTGCGAAACTGCCAGTCAGGCCAGATGTAGCTCACTGCCGCCCACGCAATGGCACAACCAATCAGCGTATCGATTACGCGAGGTAACGCTACTTCAAAACCTTCACCCAGTAAGTTAAAACACAGTAGCACCAAAAGTGTGATGAACATCGTTGCATGAGCGTATTGCACGTTACGGAAGGCAAAAAAGAGCACGCCGGTAATAACCAGCAGCACCAGCTGCCCTTCCAGTGATGGCACAAACCACAGCACAGGAATGCCAATGGCGATACCTACCAGCGTACCAATAATCCTTAACTTCAGGCGGTGGCGCGTGGCGTTATAGTTTGGCTGGCAGACAAACAAACTTGTCAGCAAGATCCAATACCCGTGATGCATTCCGGTTATCTGAATGATGGCGTAGCCGAAGCACAACACCAGCGACATTCTTACCGCATGACGGAAGAGGGCGGATTCCGGCGTGAAGTGACGGCTAAGACGCAGCCAGATATCACTCAACCCGTGCGGGCTGTCATCAGCGAGCTCATTTTCGTCATTATTATGGGGTAGTGCCTGGGCCTGTTCTGATTCAATTGTTGCCAGTTGGGCATCAATGGCGCGTAAATTGTTCAGCAAAAATCCCAGTGTTTTGAGTAAATCGGCGGGTGCGCCGTTATCGCGCATCCGCTCCAGCGCAGCATCAATATGCGTAAAAGCGCGCTCAAAATGCGGATCATGTTGATAAGGCTGACGCAACAAAATACAGCGTGACAGTTGCTGGCACGCCTGGCCCTGCATCGACATCAGCCGCTGAAAACGGAACAGCACGTCGCTGTGGCGAAAATGTTCACGCAATGTTTGATACTGAATATGAGAAGAGCTGGCACGCTCGTGAATATCCTGTGCGACAAAGTAATAATGCAGCGTGCGACGCGTTCCCCGTTGACCACGATCGCCACGTAAGCGGGTCAGCAGCGAGAGTTTCGTCTGATTCAATGTCGCCATCAGCAGACCGTTGGCGAGAGCCAAATCGTACAGCGGTGCCTGGCTTTGATCTTCAATATCAGGATCAAACATGCGCGACTTGAGCTCAAGATAACGCGCCAGTTGTTCATAGCAACGCGCCAGGTTGTCCTGCAGCGGGCGGACCGGGAACAGCAGATGACCAATAAGTGTCAGGACGTTGTACCAGACGGCACCGGCCAGCAGATACATCGGCTGCTGATACCAGTGCTCATACAGTGATGTTCCCAACATAGTGTAAATGGCGATCAGCAATGCACCGAAGGCAATTGTTGCATAGCGTTGACCCAGACCGCCGAGCAAAATGAAGCCGCTGGTAGAGAGCGTTAAGCCAATCGCAAATAGCCAGGGCCAGGGAAACAGCAATTCTACTGAGGCCGAGGCGATAAAAAAGCAGAACAGCGTAATGATGAGGTTACGCAAACGTCCCGCCAGTCGGTCATCGAGATCGGTCAGCGCCGCTGCCACCATCCCCAGCGTTAGCGGAATCGTCAGTTTTACATCACCCAGCCACCACGGAAACGCTGTGGTTCCACAAAGCGCAATAAAAATACGCGCGTAATACAGCCAGGCGCTGTTCCAGGTATAGCGTTTGAGCAAAGGACTTAGCATAAAGGCCATATTAGTGGATTATTCAAAACGACGACGTGCATTGGCTTCACGCGCAGCTTGCGCTGTTTCTACCGATACCACGCGACGACCAACCGGCCATAGTGCAATAGCGGCAATTTTAAAGTTCGCAATGCCGACAGGAATGCCAATGATTGAAATACATTGTGCGATGCCCGTTGCAATGTGCATCAGGCATAACCACCAGCCAAAGAAAATCAGCCAGAAAATATTCAATACCGTACCGCCAGTATTCAGCAGCACATTTTTGCCAGCCGGGTTCAGTTCATCGACATGAATAGCTTCATTGCCATAAGGCACCAGAGACAGTTTAGTGATCTCCCAGCAGGATCGTGTCAGCGGTAAGGTAAAAATCAGCACAATACTGACCAGAGTCGCCAACAGCCAGCCCAGAGTGGTGGCAAATCCGCCAAGCACAAAGTTCAGAATGTTCAAAACGGTACGCATAAAACCTCGCTTTACTGTGGTTTTCAGTAATGGGCGGCAATTGTAACGTTTTTTTGGGCTGGAGCACGTTTTCTCTGACGGTTACACTGATAAGAAATAATTTCGTGTGGATCTACAGAGTCATGGAACTGAAAGCGACAACGCTTGGAAAACGTCTGGCACAGCACCCTTACGATCGGGCGGTGATCCTCAATGCCGGGATTAAAGTCTCCGGCGATCGCCACGAATACCTTATTCCTTTCAATCAATTACTGGCGATTCACTGTAAGCGCGGTCTGGTATGGGGCGAGCTGGAATTTGTACTGCCGGACGAAAAAGTGGTGCGTCTGCACGGCACCGAATGGGGCGAGACGCAGCGTTTTTACCATCATCTTGATGCTCACTGGCGGCGGTGGAGTGGCGAGATGAGCGAAATTGCGTCTGGTGTTTTACGCCAGCAACTGGATTTGATTGCCACGCGCACTGGGGAAAATAAATGGCTGACGCGTGAGCAAACCTCTGGCGTGCAGCAACAAATCCGCCAGGCTTTGTCGGCGTTGCCGTTGCCGGTTAACCGACTGGAAGAATTCGATAACTGCCGTGAGGCGTGGCGTAAATGTCAGGCCTGGTTGAAAGATATTGAAAGCGCTCGGTTGCAGCATAACCAGGCGTATACCGAAGCCATGCTTACCGAGTATGCGGATTTTTTCCGCCAGGTCGAGTCTTCACCGCTGAATCCGGCGCAGGCCCGGGCAGTCGTTAATGGCGAGCATTCTCTGTTAGTGCTGGCAGGTGCAGGAAGCGGAAAAACGTCGGTGCTGGTGGCCCGTGCAGGCTGGTTGCTGGCGCGTGGTGAAGCGTCCCCTGAGCAAATTTTATTGCTGGCGTTTGGTCGCAAAGCCGCTGAAGAGATGGACGAGCGGATTCGCGAACGGCTACATACCGAAGACATTACCGCACGCACGTTTCATGCGCTGGCGCTGCATATTATTCAGCAGGGCAGCAAAAAAGTTCCGATAGTCAGCAAACTGGAAAATGATACCGCTGCCCGTCATGAACTCTTTATTGCTGAGTGGCGCAAGCAATGCAGCGAAAAGAAAGCGCAGGCGAAGGGCTGGCGGCAATGGCTGACGGAAGAAATGCAGTGGTCAGTGCCAGAAGGTAACTTCTGGGATGATGAAAAATTACAGCGTCGCCTTGCCTCTCGCCTCGATCGCTGGGTAAGTCTGATGCGGATGCACGGTGGTGCACAGGCAGAAATGATTGCCAGTGCACCCGAAGAGATTCGCGATCTGTTCAGTAAACGTATCAAGTTGATGGCCCCGTTATTAAAAGCCTGGAAAGGTGCGCTGAAGGCAGAAAACGCTGTCGATTTTTCGGGCCTTATTCATCAGGCGATTGTGATTCTGGAGAAAGGTCGCTTTATCAGCCCGTGGAAGCATATTCTGGTTGATGAATTTCAGGATATCTCGCCGCAGCGGGCAGCGTTGTTAGCGGCATTACGCAAGCAAAACAGTCAGACGACGTTGTTCGCTGTTGGTGATGACTGGCAGGCGATTTACCGATTCAGCGGTGCGCAAATGTCGCTCACCACCGCTTTCCATGAAAACTTTGGTGAAGGCGAACGCTGTGATTTAGACACGACTTACCGTTTTAACAGTCGTATCGGTGAGGTGGCAAACCGGTTTATTCAGCAGAACCCAGGCCAGCTGAAAAAGCCGCTAAACAGCTTAACCAATGGAGACAAAAAAGCCGTCACGTTATTGGATGAGAGTCAACTTGACGCTTTGCTGGATAAGCTCTCTGGTTATGCCAAACCGGAAGAGCGCATTCTGATCCTGGCGCGTTACCATCACATGAGGCCTGCCAGCCTGGAAAAAGCGGCAACACGCTGGCCGAAGTTGCAAATCGACTTTATGACCATTCATGCCAGCAAAGGGCAACAGGCGGATTACGTCATCATCGTTGGCTTGCAGGAGGGAAGTGATGGTTTTCCGGCTGCGGCGCGGGAGTCGATTATGGAAGAGGCGCTACTGCCACCGGTTGAGGATTTCCCGGACGCTGAAGAACGGCGGTTAATGTACGTGGCGCTGACCCGGGCACGCCATCGGGTATGGGCACTGTTTAACAAAGAGAATCCCTCTCCCTTTGTGGAAATACTGAAAAATCTGGATGTGCCGGTGGCGAGAAAACCGTAAGAAACAGGTGGCGTTTGCCACCTGTGCAATATTACTTCAGACGGTCCGCGAGATAACGCTGATAATCGGGGATCAGAATATCGACCGCGTCGTTGAAATGCGGCGACTGGATTATGAAGTCTGCCGTTGCCACGTTGGTGGCGACCGGAATGTTCCATACCGTCGCCAGACGCAGCAAGGCTTTCACGTCAGGATCGTGCGGCACGGCATTTAGTGGATCCCAGAAGAAAATCAATACATCAATTTTCCCTTCTGAGATCAATGCGCCAACCTGCTGGTCACCCCCCATTGGGCCACTCAACATCGCGTTGACGTTCATGCCGGTCGCGCGGGAAATTAAGTTACCGGTAGTGCCTGTTGCATACAGTACGTGTTGTTCCAGTAACGGTTGATGCCGTTCCACCCAGCTCATCAGCATTTGTTTGCAGTGATCGTGTGCCACCAGCGCAATATGTTTCCGCGCAGGTAAAGTGCGAGTCGTCAGTTCCATAATGTACATCCGTAGTTAACTTTCCTACAGATTACTGTAAGCACTTATCGCTGCAAGATAAAGACCGAAAAAGCCTGCGCACAGGCACAAAAATCTCAGGAAGATGGTTGTTTTTCCGCCCACTGCAGGAAAGTATTTCGCGTTTGTGGGTCAGCCAGTTTAAACCAATACTTCAGCCGTTGTTCTGTGAGCACCTGAGACTGCGGTGGAATAGCATCCAGCTCGGAAACACCCGAAAGCAGCGTACTGTCATCTGCCATCATCGTGGCAAATTGCGGTAGTGAAGCGCGTTTCGCGGATTTGTTATAGCGTTCAACCTCGACCTCATAATCAATCGTTTTTGCCGTTGAGGTAATGGCGAGAATATCCAGCTTTACCGGAATCGGCGTCGCATCGCCATCCAACAATTCAAGGCGCGGCGCGGCATCAAAATGGTTAGCTTCCCGCTCATTCTCCAGGCGAGGCAGGCGAAAATTGACCTGGTTGATGAGCTGGGTATTAAAACTGACCACCAGCGGTGGGGAGATATACAGCCGTTCTTCACTATTGGAAAGATGAATCGTCTTCTCAACGCGAAACACTAACTGATGCGGTCCATTATCCAGTTCAATGCTGTCCGCACCGCGCAGCAGAGAGCTGGAAACCTTCTTGCCGTCGAGTACCAGAAGATCGACATCGGTTGAAAGCCGCAGCGTGGTGGCAAAAACGGATACCGGCAAACATAATGCAATCAAGGTGGTCACGATGCCGGTTTTCATAGGTAGCTCCTGTCAAAAGACCGCCCGAATAATAATGTGTCAAAATTTTTCTTTAATCATACTTACTAACATATAGACATATTTCCCGCTTTTGCTCTCATTCATTCGTATTAGCTGCATGGTTGGCATGTCGGCTTTGTCGTACACTTTGTTAAACAGTCTGGAGGATAATGATGACTGAAAATGATATTGCCAGTATTTTGACCACAACGCGCACTATTGCGCTGGTGGGCGCCAGCGATAAACCCGACCGCCCGAGCTACCGGGTGATGAAATACCTGTTGGATCAGGGGTATCACGTGATCCCGGTTTCACCTAAGGTCGCGCGGAAATACGCTGCTTGGGCAAAAAGGCTATGCCACTTTGGCTGACGTACCGGAAAAAGTGGATATGGTTGACGTGTTCCGCAATTCCGAAGCCGCGTGGGGTGTGGCGCAAGACGCGATTGCGATTGGCGCAAAAACGCTGTGGCTGCAGCTTGGGGTGATCAACGAGCAGGCCGCCGTCCTTGCGCGAAATGCTGGACTGCAGGTGGTGATGGATCGCTGCCCGGCGATTGAAATCCCGCGCCTTGGACTGGCGAAGTAATAAAAAACCCCGCATAGCGGGGTTTTTTCATTTGAGAGGGCGGCTAGTTGCGTAGCCGCGGTGCCTGTAGCTGTCGGCGAATAGTGCGGGCCAGTTCGTCCATTGTGGGTTGTTCCGGATGGTTTTCACGTGGCTCACTACTTAACTGCGCTTCGGCCAGATAGGTGTGCATTGGCTGGCCTTCATCGTTTTCCATCACCACGTGATACCAGGGCAGCCCACGAAGCTCATCGTTAGCCGCCAGATCGTCGGGCTCGGGATCGTCAAGTGAGTAAACCGGGTCGATATCCACCACCACACCCAGGTAGCCGAGCAGGGAGTGACGCACCTGTTGGCCAATACCGAATTTGCTGGTAATCATCATATACACCTCCCGGGAAACAGCGCCTCTATCTATATATAGACACCATTTCGCTTTTCAAGTTACATTACGCGGCGGGCAAACCCTTTCAAATAGAGACCTTCCGGGTACGTCGCAATCACCGGGTGATCGGCTGCCTGACGGAACTGCTCATAAATTGTACATCACGACCAGCATCTACAGCGGCATCGGCGATGATTTTCTGGAATAAATCCGTGGTCATCAGACCAGAGCAAGAGAAGGTCAGCAGTACGCCACCGGGATTCAGCAGCTGGATAGCCAGCATGTTGATGTCTTTGTAGCCGCGGCAAGCGCCCATCAGCTGGTTTTTGTTCTCAACGAATTTCGGTGGATCCATGATGATTACATCGAATTTCTCACCCTGGTCACGGTATTTGCGCAGCAGTTTGAACACGTCATCGCGCACGAACTCTGCTTTGCTGAGGTCGAGTTTATTCAGTTCAACGTTCTGGCGGGCAACGTCCAGCGCTTCCTGAGAGGTATCGACGCTAGCGGACCTGGCTGCATCCGCCCATCAGTGCAGAAACGGCAAAACCACCGGTGTAGGAGAAGCAGTTCAGCACGCGTTTACTTTGACGTAGCGACGGGTCGCCAAAAGGGTGTCGCGCTGATCGAGGTAATAACCGGTTTTATGCCCACCTTGAATATCCACCAGCAGCTTCATGCCGTGTTCTTCAATCGGGAGCAGGGCAGGCGGCAGTTCGACGGTGACGGGTCCTTGCGTCAGTTCCATCCCTTCTTTTTTACGTACCGCGACATCGCTACGGTCGTAAATAGCACATTCCGGGAAGAGAGTTTGCAGAGCGCTAATCACGCGCGGCGCGCTGGTACTCAGCCCCGGCGCTCAGGAGTTGCAACACCAGGAACGAGCCACAAACGGTCGATGGTGACGCCCGGCAGACCGTCAGACTCGCCGGCGATAAGGCGGTAGCTGTCCAGACCGTCTTTTTGCGCCAGCCAGGTGCGCCAGCTTTGTGCTTGCTGTAGACGGCGGACGAAGAAGTCGATATCGATAGTTTCGTTAGCGTCAAATGTCCAGACGCGGGCACGGATCTGCGACGCGGGAGAATACGCGCCACGGGCTAACCATTTACCCTGATGGTCAACAATATCAATGGTCTCGCCGAGGCTGGCTTTGCCTTCCATGCGGGCGACTGCGCCGGAAAAGACCCAGGGATGACGGCGCAGCAATGATTTTTCGCGCCCTTTGGCTAACACTAAACGTACACTCATAGTTTTTTTATATCTGGCTTTTTGAAGGAATCAGGCTGCATTTTTCCCAACTACCGCACAAATGCAACGAACGGCGGAAGAATGTGCAGGCGATTGACGCTACAGTGTCTGGATGAAGTAAAAATGTACGGGAGGGGAAATCCGCGTGGATAAATGTGTTTGATTTGTTGGGTTTACGGTCAGGTGCAGGGCGTGGGGTTCCGCTACTTTACCCAGCAGGAGGCGGTGCGACTTTTTTAACCTACGCGGCTACGCGAAGAACCTGGATGACGGCAGCGTCGAAGTGCTGGCCTGCGGTAATGATGAGCAGGTGGAGAAACTGCTGGTGTGGTTAAAAGCCGGCGGTCCGCGCAGCGCCCGGGTTGATAAAGTTCTGGCAGGGAGCCTCATGAGACCGAACAAGCGTGGAGCAACTTTAGTATTCGCTATTAAATACACTTCACCGGTTTAGGGAGGCCAGCGATTTACCTGTTTGGCCGGGCCTTTCGGGAACAGACGATACAGATAGCGGCTGTTGCCTTTTTCTTCGCCGAAGGTGTTGGCCATTGCCTTCACCAGCATACGGATAGCCGGCGAGGTGTTCAACTCGAGGTAGAAATTACGCACAAAACGGACGACTTCCCAGTGCTCAGGGCTCAGTTCAATCCCTTCATTAGCCGCTATTGCCGCCGCCAGCCCTTCGCTCCAGAGCGTCGTGTTCTTTGAGATAGCCTTCGCTATCGGTCTCAATTTCGGTGTTTTCGTAGATAAGCATAATTTTTCACACAACAAACAGATGGCGGGAAGTGTAGCAAATAAAAAGGCCCCGCGTGAGCGAGGCCTTGATACTGAAGCGTCTTAGGGTTAGTCGCGGCTTGCGAAGCCCCAGGTGCTTCAGCCAGCTGACGAAGATATTGTACAGGGAAACGTACAGGCTCACCGTCGCACGGATGTAAGCGTGGTCTCACCACCGCGGATGATGTTGCTGGTCTCAAACAGGATTGCGCCTGAGGAGATCAGAATGAACACCGCGCTAATGGCCAGGTGTAACGCAGGCAGCTGCAGAATGTTCGCCACCATACCAATCAACACCACTACGATACCTGCCATCAGCATACCGCCGAGGAAGGACATGTCTTTACGGGTGGTCAGCACGTAGGCCGAGCAGCTGAAGAACACCAGCGCCGTACCGCCTAACGCCATGCCGATAACGTCGCCCATACCTGCAGACAGGTAAGCATTCAGGATTGGCCCCAGGTATAGCCCAGAAAAACCGGTGAACGCGAACGCCGACAAAATCCCCACCGGCTTGTCTGCCGTTTTATGGGTCAGGAACATCAAGCCGTACATGCCGACCAGCGTCAGGATTAATCCCGGAGACGGCGGCATCAGCACGGTGCTGGCGGTGGCGGTGATGGCAGAAAACGCCAGCGTCAGGCTCAGCAGAAAATAGGTATTACGCAGGACTTTGTGTGTGCTCAAAAGCGATGAGCGGTCACGCGATGATGTAATTTTACGATCCATGAGTCACTCTCTTATGACAGATGTTATTAGTGGCTCAGCATAAGGAAAAGTTTCCTTTATACCCAAATGTTTTTACCCATCTTTACGCATTTGATCTGGAACAGGTTTAACAGCGGATTATCAGGTCATTAAGCAAATATAACGCCCTGAGAATTTCGACAGGCAAAAGAAAAAGGGGTTAGCATTTAGCTAACCCCTTATCTTATTTGGCGGAAGCGCAGAGATTCGAACTCTGGAACCCTTTCGGGTCGCCGGTTTTCAAGACCGGTGCCTTCAACCGCTCGGCCACACTTCCGGAATGACGCGCACTATAAACATCCCGATGCGGCGTGTAAACCCCTAATTTGTTTGTTTGCCTGAAAAACAGCCAAAAGTGCATTGATAGCGTGAAATAACAGCAGATTGATCATTTCATCACCATGAATTCCTTCTCTTTTACTCGTTTAGCAACCGGCTAAACATCCCCACCGCCCGGCCAAAAGAAAAATAGGTCCATTTTTATCGCTAAAAGATAAATCCACACAGTTTGTATTGTTTTGTGCAAAAGTTTCACTACGCTTTATTAACAATACTTTCTGGCGACGTGCGCCAGTGCAGAAGGATGAGCTTTCGTTTTCAGCATCTCACGTGAAGCGATGGTTTGCCTTGCTACAGGGACGTCGCTTGCCGACCATAAGCGCCCGGTGTCCTGCCGGTGTCGCAAGGAGGAGAGACGTGCGATATGAATAACGAGGAAACATTTTACCAGGCCATGCGGCGTCAGGGCGTTACCCGGCGCAGCTTTCTCAAATATTGTAGTCTGGCTGCCACGTCGCTGGGATTAGGCGCGGGAATGGCACCAAAGATTGCCTGGGCGCTGGAGAACAAACCGCGCATTCCGGTGGTATGGATCCACGGTCTGGAATGCACCTGCTGTACCGAATCTTTTATCCGCTCCGCTCACCCACTGGCGAAGGACGTCATCCTTTCCCTGATTTCCCTCGATTACGACGATACTTTGATGGCTGCCGCCGGAACCCAGGCGGAAGAAGTCTTTGAAGACATCATCACGCAATACAATGGCAAATATATCCTCGCAGTAGAAGGTAATCCGCCGCTGGGCGAGCAGGGGATGTTCTGTATCAGCAGCGGTCGACCGTTTATTGAGAAACTCAAACGTGCCGCTGCCGGAGCCAGCGCGATTATCGCCTGGGGAACCTGCGCGTCCTGGGGCTGCGTGCAGGCCGCGCGACCCAATCCGACGCAGGCAACGCCTATCGACAAAGTCATCACCGACAAACCCATTATCAAAGTACCTGGCTGCCCGCCGATCCCGGATGTGATGAGCGCCATCATTACTTACATGGTGACCTTTGATCGCTTGCCAGATGTCGACAGAATGGGCCGTCCGCTGATGTTCTATGGTCAGCGAATCCACGATAAATGCTATCGCCGCGCCCACTTCGACGCCGGAGAGTTCGTCCAGAGTTGGGATGATGACGCTGCCCGCAAAGGTTACTGCCTGTACAAAATGGGCTGCAAAGGGCCTACCACCTATAACGCCTGTTCCTCCACACGCTGGAATGATGGCGTTTCTTTCCCAATCCAGTCTGGTCACGGCTGCCTGGGCTGTGCGGAAAATGGTTTCTGGGATCGCGGTTCGTTCTACAGCCGCGTGGTCGATATTCCGCAAATGGGTACTCATTCCACCGCCGATACCGTCGGTTTAACCGCGCTTGGCGTGGTGGCAGCGGCTGTTGGTGTGCACGCAGTCGCCAGCGCCGTTGACCAGCGCAGACGTCATAACCAGCAACCTACAGAAACCGAACATCAGCCAGGCAATGAGGATAAACAGGCATGAGCACTCAGTACGAAACTCAGGGATACACCATCAATAATGCCGGACGCCGCCTGGTGGTCGACCCGATTACGCGCATCGAAGGCCACATGCGCTGCGAAGTGAATATTAACGATCAGAATGTGATCACCAATGCCGTCTCCTGCGGCACCATGTTTCGCGGGCTGGAGATCATCCTACAAGGGCGCGACCCGCGCGATGCGTGGGCGTTCGTTGAACGTATCTGCGGCGTCTGTACTGGCGTACACGCCCTGGCTTCGGTTTACGCCATCGAAGATGCTATCGGTATTAAAGTGCCGGACAACGCCAATATCATCCGCAACATTATGCTGGCAACGCTCTGGTGCCACGATCATCTGGTGCACTTCTATCAGCTTGCCGGGATGGACTGGATCGATGTGTTAGATGCGCTGAAAGCCGACCCGCGGAAAACCTCCGAACTGGCGCAAAGTCTCTCCTCTTGGCCGAAATCATCCCCTGGCTATTTCTTCGACGTACAAAACCGCCTGAAAAAATTTGTTGAAGGCGGGCAGTTGGGGATCTTCCGCAATGGCTACTGGGGGCACCCGCAGTACAAACTGCCGCCAGAAGCTAACCTGATGGGCTTTGCCCACTATCTCGAAGCTCTCGATTTCCAGCGTGAAATTGTCAAAATCCACGCGGTCTTTGGCGGTAAAAACCCGCATCCAAACTGGATTGTCGGCGGGATGCCTTGCGCCATCAACATTGACGAAAGCGGCGCGGTCGGGGCAGTCAATATGGAACGCCTGAACCTGGTGCAGTCAATTATCACCCGCACGGCGGACTTCATTAACAACGTGATGATCCCCGACGCCTTAGCCATCGGTCAGTTCAACAAACCGTGGAGCGAAATCGGCACTGGTCTTTCTGATAAATGCGTTCTCAGCTACGGCGCATTCCCGGATATTGCCAACGACTTTGGCGAGAAAAGTCTGCTGATGCCTGGCGGCGCGGTGATTAACGGCGACTTCAACAATGTGCTGCCAGTGGATTTGGTTGATCCGCAGCAGGTGCAGGAGTTTGTCGACCACGCCTGGTATCGATATCCCAACGATCAGGTCGGGCGTCATCCGTTCGATGGCATCACCGACCCGTGGTACAACCCCGGCGATGTCAAAGGCAGCGATACCAACATTCAGCAGCTGAATGAACAGGAACGCTACTCGTGGATCAAAGCGCCACGCTGGCGCGGTAACGCGATGGAAGTGGGGCCGCTGGCGCGCACGTTAATCGCTTATCACAAAGGCGATGCTGCGACCGTTGAGTCGGTCGATCGCATGATGTCGGCGTTGAACCTGCCGCTTTCCGGTATCCAGTCAACGTTAGGCCGCATTTTGTGCCGCGCGCACGAAGCGCAGTGGGCCGCAGGTAAGTTGCAGTATTTCTTCGACAAGCTGATGACCAACCTGAAAAACGGCAATCTCGCCACTGCTTCCACGGAAAAATGGGAACCTGCAACCTGGCCGACAGAGTGCCGTGGTGTCGGTTTTACCGAAGCGCCGCGCGGGGCGTTAGGCCACTGGGCCGCCATTCGCGATGGCAAGATTGATCTCTACCAGTGCGTGGTGCCGACCACCTGGAACGCCAGCCCGCGCGATCCCAAAGGGCAGATTGGCGCTTATGAAGCGGCGCTGATGAACACCAAAATGGCGATCCCCGAGCAACCGCTGGAGATCCTGCGTACTCTGCACAGCTTTGACCCGTGCCTCGCCTGTTCAACACACGTGCTGGGCGACGACGGTAGCGAGCTGATCTCCGTGCAGGTGCGTTAACAGCGAAGGAGAATCATCATGCAACAGAAAAGCGACAACGTTGTCAGCCACTATGTCTTTGAAGCGCCAGTGCGCATCTGGCACTGGTTGACGGTGTTATGCATGGCGGTGTTGATGGTCACCGGATACTTTATCGGCAAGCCGCTACCTTCCGTCAGCGGCGAGGCGACGTATCTGTTCTATATGGGCTACATCAGGTTAATTCACTTCAGCGCCGGGATGGTTTTTACCGTGGTTTTGCTGATGCGGATCTACTGGGCTTTTGTTGGCAATCGATACTCCCGCGAGCTGTTTATCGTGCCGGTATGGCGTAAAAGCTGGTGGCAGGGCGTGTGGTATGAAATCCGCTGGTATCTGTTTCTGGCAAAACGTCCGAGTGCCGATATAGGCCATAATCCCATCGCCCAGGCGGCGATGTTCGGCTATTTCCTGATGTCGGTCTTTATGATCATCACTGGTTTTGCGCTGTACAGCGAACACAGCCAGTACGCTATTTTTGCGCCGTTCCGTTATGTGGTGGAATTTTTCTACTGGACGGGTGGCAACTCAATGGACATTCACAGCTGGCATCGGCTGGGGATGTGGCTGATTGGCGCGTTTGTGATCGGTCATGTCTACATGGCGCTGCGTGAAGACATCATGTCCGACGACACGGTGATCTCCACCATGGTCAACGGCTACCGTAGCCACAAATTTGGCAAAATAAGTAACAAGGAGCGTTCATGAGCGAGCAACGCGTGGTGGTCATGGGGCTGGGCAACCTGCTGTGGGCCGATGAAGGCTTCGGCGTGCGGGTGGCGGAACGGCTGTATGCCCATTACCACTGGCCCGAGTATGTGGAGATTGTCGATGGCGGTACTCAGGGACTGAACTTGCTGGGGTATGTCGAAAGCGCCAGCCATCTGTTGATTCTCGATGCCATTGACTACGGGCTGGAACCTGGAACGCTGCGAACCTATGCCGGAGAACGCATTCCGGCTTATCTCAGCGCGAAGAAAATGAGCCTGCATCAGAACAGTTTCTCCGAAGTGTTGGCGCTGGCGGATATCCGCGGACATCTGCCAGCACATATTGCCCTCGTCGGTCTGCAACCCGCAATGCTCGACGACTACGGCGGTAGCCTGAGCGAACTGGCACGGGAGCAACTGCCCGCTGCGGAACAGGCGGCGCTGGCGCAGCTTGCTGCGTGGGGAATTGTGCCGCAACCGGCTAATGAATCGCGCTGTCTCAATTATGACTGTCTGTCGATGGAAAATTACGAAGGCGTTCGCTTGCGCCAGTACCGGATGACACAGGAGGAGCAGGGATGAGCAACGACACGCCATTTGATGCGTTGTGGCAACGAATGCTGGCGCGCGGCTGGACGCCAGTCAGTGAATCCCGTCTTGACGACTGGCTTACGCAAGCGCCAGACGGCGTGGTGTTATTAAGCAGTGACCCGAAACGCACGCCAGAGGTCAGCGATAATCCGGTAATGATTGGCGAATTACTGCGCGAGTTTCCCGACTATACATGGCAGGTGGCGATTGCTGACCTTGAGCAGAGCGAAGCCATCGGCGATCGCTTTGGCGTCTTTCGCTTTCCTGCCACTTTAGTGTTTACCGGCGGAAACTATCGCGGCGTGCTGAATGGTATTCACCCGTGGGCGGAACTGATAAACCTGATGCGCGGGCTTGTCGAACCGCAGCAGGAGCGTGCCTCATGAGCGAAACTTTTTTCCATCTGCTGGGGCCAGGAACGCAACCGAACGATGACAGTTTCAGCATGAATCCACTGCCGATCACCTGTCAGGTGAATGATGAACCGAGTATGGCGGCCCTGGAGCAATGTGCTCACAGCCCGCAGGTGATTGCGCTGTTAAACGAGTTACAACATCAACTAAGCGAACGCCAACCGCCGTTGGGCGAGGTGCTGGCAGTCGATCTGTTAAATCTCAACGCCGACGATCGTCACTTTATCAATACGCTTCTCGGGGAAGGGGAAGTGTCAGTGCGCATTCAGCAGGCTGACGACAGTGAAAGTGAAATACAGGAGGCGATCTTCTGCGGATTATGGCGGGTGCGCAGACGTCGCGGCGAAAAGTTGCTGGAGGACAAACTGGAGGCTGGCTGCGCGCCGCTGGCGTTGTGGCAGGCGGCAACGCAAAATCTCTTGCCGACAGATTCGCTGTTACCGCCGCCCATTGATGGCCTGATGAATGGCCTACCGTTGGCGCATGAGTTACTGGCACATGTACGTAACCCCGACGCGCAGCCGCACAGCATTAATCTGACGCAATTACCCATCAGCGAGGCTGATCGGCTTTTTCTCTCACGTCTCTGTGGGCCGGGAAATATTCAGATTCGTACCATTGGCTATGGCGAGAGCTATATCAACGCCACGGGGTTACGCCATGTCTGGCATTTACGCTGTACGGACACCTTAAAAGGCCCGTTACTGGAAAGTTATGAAATCTGCCCAATACCGGAAGTGGTGCTGGCAGCGCCAGAAGATTTGGTCGACTCTGCGCAGCGGCTTAGCGAGGTATGTCAGTGGCTGGCGGAAGCTGCACCGACGTAAAAAGACGGTAAGTATCGCTTTCAGTCTTATGAATATCGCAATCGGCGAATACCTCTGGTCGTAGAGTTTCAGGATAAAGAGGGAGATCTACCATTATCGGGTTATTTTTCTCTCTTCGCCTACAGGAGTGCGCATGTGGGATGTCATTGATTTATCGCGCTGGCAGTTTGCTCTGACCGCGCTGTATCACTTTTTATTTGTACCCCTTACCCTGGGGCTGATTTTTTTGCTGGCTATTATGGAAACCATTTACGTGGTCACCGGCAAAACAATCTACCGCGATATGACGCGCTTCTGGGGTAAGCTCTTCGGTATCAATTTTGCTCTTGGCGTGGCTACCGGCCTGACCATGGAGTTTCAGTTTGGTACTAACTGGTCATTCTATTCCAACTATGTGGGCGATATTTTTGGCGCACCGCTGGCGATGGAAGCATTAATGGCCTTCTTCCTCGAATCCACCTTTGTCGGGCTGTTCTTCTTCGGCTGGCAACGGCTGAATAAATACCAGCACCTGCTGGTGACGTGGCTGGTGGCGTTCGGTTCAAATCTCTCTGCGTTGTGGATATTGAATGCCAACGGTTGGATGCAATACCCGACCGGTGCGCATTTTGATATCGACACCCTGCGTATGGAGATGACCAGCTTCAGCGAGCTGGTCTTTAATCCGGTCAGCCAGGTGAAATTTGTGCACACCGTAATGGCGGGCTACGTGACCGGGGCCATGTTTATTATGGCGATCAGCGCCTGGTATTTACTGCGCGGACGGGAGCGCAATGTCGCATTACGCTCGTTTGCCATCGGTTCCGTCTTCGGTACTCTGGCGATTATCGGTACCCTGCAACTCGGAGACAGTTCTGCGTATGAAGTCGCGCAAGTACAACCGGTAAAACTGGCGGCGATGGAAGGGGAGTGGCAAACGGAACCTGCACCTGCACCGTTCCATGTGGTTGCCTGGCCGGAACAGGATCAAGAGCGTAACGCCTTTGCCCTCAAAATTCCCGCGCTGCTAGGGATCCTCGCCACTCACTCATTAGATAAACCCGTGCCGGGTCTGAAGAATTTGATGGCTGAAACCTACCCACGCTTGCAACGCGGACGTATGGCCTGGCTGTTAATGCAGGAAATATCGCAAGGCAATCGTGAGCCGCATGTGTTGCAGGCATTCCGGGGACTGGAAGGTGACCTGGGCTACGGCATGTTGCTCTCCCGCTATGCGCCGGATATGAATCATGTCACAGCCGCACAGTACCAGGCGGCGATGCGTGGCGCGATACCTCAGGTTGCGCCGGTATTCTGGAGTTTCCGCATCATGGTGGGCTGTGGTTCCCTGCTGCTACTGGTGATGCTGATTGCGCTTGTCCAGACGCTGCGTGGCAAAATCGACCAGCATCGCTGGGTGCTGAAAATGGCGCTCTGGAGTTTGCCGTTGCCGTGGATTGCGATTGAAGCCGGGTGGTTTATGACCGAGTTTGGTCGTCAGCCGTGGGCGATACAGGACATCTTACCGACATACTCCGCGCACTCCGCTTTAACCACAGGACAACTGGCTTTCTCACTGATCATGATCGTAGGGCTTTACACCCTGTTCTTAATCGCCGAAGTCTACCTGATGCAGAAATATGCCCGTCTGGGGCCGAGCGCGATGCAGAGTGAACAACCGACGCAGCAACAGGGGTAAAGGAGAAAATCATGTTTGATTATGAAACATTGCGCTTCATCTGGTGGCTGCTGATTGGCGTGATCCTGGTGGTCTTTATGATCTCCGACGGATTTGACATGGGGATCGGCTGTCTGCTGCCGCTGGTGGCGCGTAATGATGATGAACGCCGGATAGTGATAAACAGCGTTGGTGCACACTGGGAAGGCAACCAGGTCTGGTTGATCCTCGCTGGTGGGGCATTATTTGCCGCCTGGCCCAGAGTGTATGCAGCGGCGTTTTCCGGCTTTTATGTGGCGATGATCCTGGTGCTGTGCTCACTGTTCTTCCGCCCGCTGGCCTTTGATTATCGCGGAAAAATCGCCGATGCACGCTGGCGTAAAATGTGGGACGCCGGTCTGGTCATCGGCAGTCTGGTGCCGCCGGTAGTCTTCGGTATCGCCTTCGGCAACTTGTTGCTCGGCGTGCCGTTTGCCTTCACACCGCAATTACGCGTGGAGTATCTCGGCAGCTTCTGGCAACTGCTGACGCCATTCCCTTTATTGTGCGGATTGCTCAGCCTTGGGATGGTGATTTTGCAAGGTGGCGTCTGGTTACAACTGAAAACTGTTGGTGTGATTCATCTGCGTTCACAGCTGGCGACCAAACGCGCTGCACTGTTGGTGATGCTGTGCTTTTTGCTGGCGGGTTACTGGCTGTGGGTCGGTATTGATGGCTTTGTACTGCTCGCCCAGGATGCTAACGGTCCTTCCAATCCGTTAATGAAACTGGTGGCAGTGCTACCTGGTGCCTGGATGAATAATTTTGTCGAGTCGCCCGTTTTGTGGATCTTCCCGCTGCTGGGATTCTTCTGCCCATTGCTGACGGTGATGGCGATTTATCGTGGTCGCCCGGGTTGGGGATTTTTGATGGCATCATTGATGCAATTTGGCGTGATTTTCACGGCAGGCATCACGCTGTTCCCCTTTGTCATGCCGTCAAGCGTGAGTCCGATCTCCAGCCTGACGTTGTGGGACAGTACTTCCAGTCAGCTGACGCTGAGCATTATGTTGGTAATCGTGCTGATATTTTTGCCCATTGTGTTGCTCTACACTCTCTGGAGCTACTACAAAATGTGGGGGCGCATGACAACAGAAACTCTCCGCCGTAACGAAAACGAGTTGTACTAAGGAGCAGAAACAATGTGGTATTTACTTTGGTTCGTCGGCATTTTGTTGATGTGTTCGCTCTCCACCCTTGTGTTGGTATGGCTGGACCCGCGTCTGAAAAGTTAACGAACGTAGGCCTGATGCGGCGCATTAGCATCGCATCAGGCAATCAATAATGTCAGATATGAAAAGCGGAAACATATCGATGAAAGCGATCTTAATCCCATTTTTATCTCTTCTGATTCCGTTAACCCCGCAATCTGCATTCGCTCAGAGTGAGCCGGAGCTGAAGCTGGAAAGTGTGGTGATTGTCAGTCGTCATGGTGTGCGTGCTCCAACCAAGGCCACGCAACTGATGCAGGATGTCACCCCAGACGCATGGCCAACCTGGCCGGTAAAACTGGGTTGGCTGACACCGCGCGGTGGTGAGCTAATCGCCTATCTCGGACATTACCAACGCCAGCGTCTGGTAGCCGACGGATTGCTGGCGAAAAAGGGCTGCCCGCAGTCTGGTCAGGTCGCGATTATTGCTGATGTCGACGAGCGTACCCGTAAAACAGGCGAAGCCTTCGCCGCCGGGCTGGCACCTGACTGTGCAATAACCGTACATACCCAGGCAGATACGTCCAGTCCCGATCCGTTATTTAATCCTCTAAAAACTGGCGTTTGCCAACTGGATAACGCGAACGTGACTGACGCGATCCTCAGCAGGGCAGGAGGGTCAATTGCTGACTTTACCGGGCATCGGCAAACGGCGTTTCGCGAACTGGAACGGGTGCTTAATTTTCCGCAATCAAACTTGTGCCTTAAACGTGAGAAACAGGACGAAAGCTGTTCATTAACGCAGGCATTACCATCGGAACTCAAGGTGAGCGCCGACAATGTCTCATTAACCGGTGCGGTAAGCCTCGCATCAATGCTGACGGAGATATTTCTCCTGCAACAAGCACAGGGAATGCCGGAGCCGGGGTGGGGAAGGATCACCGATTCACACCAGTGGAACACCTTGCTAAGTTTGCATAACGCGCAATTTTATTTGCTACAACGCACGCCAGAGGTTGCCCGCAGCCGCGCCACCCCGTTATTAGATTTGATCAAGACAGCGTTGACGCCCCATCCACCGCAAAAACAGGCGTATGGTGTGACATTACCCACTTCAGTGCTGTTTATCGCCGGACACGATACTAATCTGGCAAATCTCGGCGGCGCACTGGAGCTCAACTGGACGCTTCCCGGTCAGCCGGATAACACGCCGCCAGGTGGTGAACTGGTGTTTGAACGCTGGCGTCGGCTAAGCGATAACAGCCAGTGGATTCAGGTTTCGCTGGTCTTCCAGACTTTACAGCAGATGCGTGATAAAACGCCGCTGTCATTAAATACGCCGCCCGGAGAGGTGAAACTGACCCTGGCAGGATGTGAAGAGCGAAATGCGCAGGGCATGTGTTCGTTGGCAGGTTTTACGCAAATCGTGAATGAAGCACGCATACCGGCGTGCAGTTTGTAATGCATAAAAAAGAGCATTCAGTTACCTGAATGCTCTGAGGCTGATGACAAACGAAGAACTGTCTAATGCGTAGACCGGAAAAGGCGTTCACGCCGCATCCGGCCACTTTCAGTTTTACTCTTTCTCGGAGTAACTATAACCGTAATAGTTATAGCCGTAACTGTAAGCGGTGCTGGCGCGTTTAATCACACCATTGAGGATAGCGCCTTTAATATTGACGCCTGCCTGTTCCAGACGCTGCATTGACAAACTCACCTCTTTGGCGGTGTTCAAGCCAAAACGCGCAACCAGCAGGCTGGTGCCAACAGAACGCCCCACGACCGCGGCATCACTCACCGCCAGCATCGGCGGCGTATCGACAATCACCAGATCGTAATGGTCGTTCGCCCATTCCAGTAATTGACGCATCCGATCGCGCATCAGCAGTTCAGACGGGTTAGGTGGCACCTGACCGCGAGTAATCACATCAAAGCCTCCTTTGCCAAAATGCTGGATCACTTTGTTGAGCTCATCTTTACCTGCCAGATATTCCGACAAGCCATGTTCATTACTCACGGTAAACAGGTTATGCGAATAACCACGGCGTAAGTCGGCATCAATAAATAACACTTTTTGATCGGACTGGGCGATCACCGCTGCCAGAGTTGAACTGACAAACGTTTTACCACTGTCTGGCGTCGCACCGGTGATCATTAGAATGTTATTCTCCGTCTCCATCATAGCGAAATGCAGACTGGTTCGTAGCGCACGTACGGCTTCCACAGCAGAATCCGCCGGGTTATCCACCGCCAGGAAGGGGATATTTTTAGTACGATGGCGCTGCTGATTAGAAAATAAATTTTTCTTACGCAGACGGGTGCGTTTATCCAGCCACTCGGACATTGGGATAGTGGCATAAACGCTGATGCCGTGCTCTTCCAGTTGTTCCGGGGCTTCTACACCACGACGCAACATCGCACGCGCCAGCACGGCACCCACAGAAATAAACAGGCCAAGAATAAAACCAAGCACCACGTTCAACGCTTTTTTCGGTTTCACTGGCTGCGGCTGAGTGACTGCCGGGTCGATAATCCGCACGTTACCAATGGCACTGGATTTCGAAATACTCAACTCCTGCTGGCGGTTAAGTAATTGCAGATATACCGCACGGCCCGCTTCTACGTCACGACTTAAACGCAACACTTCCTGTTGGGTGGAAGGCATTGCCGATACCCGCTTATTCAGGCGTTTGCGTTCTTGCTCCAGCGTCTGGCGTTTTTCCAGCAGCGCACGATAAGTTGGGTGATCTTTCTTATACAGCTGGGAGATCTCTGCCTCGCGGAAGGTCAGCTCATTGAGTTGATTATCAACGTTCACAATCTGCTCAAGAACGGCTTTGGCTTCCAGGTTAAGGTCAACCGAATCGCGCTGCTGGCGATAAACGTTGAGTTTTTCTTCCGCTTGGTCCAGCTCGCTGCGCACTTCAGGTAACTGGCGCTGTAAGAATTCAAGGCTTTGTGAATCCTGCGCCGCCTGGCGAGCGATATTCTGTTGCAAATAGTTGTTAGCGATGCTGTTCAGAATACGAGTAATCAACTGGGGATCATCACCAGTCATGGTAAGTTCCAGCATCCCGCTTTCTTTACTGCGTTCGCTAACGGTAAAGGTTTCCTGCAATGCGTTAATCGCTTCCAGTTCGGTACGCTGGCTCAGGACAAACTGTGTTCCTGGTTTGGCCTTAATGTCCGCGATAGTCAGCGCAACGCCATCTTTTTCCAGACGCTGGCCGACCATACCATTGACGGTGAACTCTTCACCTTCCAGTGTATAGTGGCCGTTTTCCCCAACCGTGAGTGTCAGTTGCTGATCCTGACCATTCAGTTGTGGAATATGCATCCAGCTGATCGCCAGCTCACCTGGTTTTTCTTTGGTTAATCTCGCCCAGCCGCGACCCACAATCGGAAAATACTTCTGCTCAACTATGTCGCGCAGATTCAGTTCAGCAATGGTTTTACCGAGAATCATGCGCGATTGCAGCAGTTGGATCTCCGGTGCAGACTCGGGCGATGAGTTAGGGATCATATCGCTCAGGCCGCTGAGAATGGCGTTGCCCTGTTTTTGCTCAACCTGGACCAGAGTATCTGCCTGATAAATTGGTGTGCTTAACAGCGAGTAAGCGACAGCGATCAGCGTGAATAACGCGGTCACGCTGATAATAAACTTACGGTGATCCCATAACTCGCCGACCAGACGAAGCAGATCGATCTCATTTTCCTGAGTGCTGCCTGGTGGCGTATTCATATTTTTAGTTGTCATCGTATTTTATAAACTCAAATTACCGGCTGAGGCGCTTCGCCCATTCCTGACTGGCGCGCTCCAACATACCGTAGACATGTTCAAATGCGTCCTGACTTTTACGATAGGGATCCGGGATCTCTTTCTGTTCCAGCCATTGCCCAAACAGCATTGTCTTCCCGCGGACCTCGGGAGCAATTGCGGTAACCTGAGCAATATGTTCCGACTCCATTGCCAGAATCAGATCGTAATTTCGTGCCATCTCAGCAGTGAGCTTACGTCCGGCATGTCCTTCAAGAGATACGCCATGATTAGCGGCAACATCTGCCGCTGTCGCATCTGCAGGGTGTTTTACCAGACCATGAACACCTGCCGATTTGACTTTTACGCCCGGCAGACGTTTACGCAGCAAGCGCTCGCCAATGGGCGAACGGCAAATGTTGCCGGTACAAACCACCAGGATTGAGTTAAATTTTAGTTGGGCCATGTTTGAATCCACCGTGAAGTCTCTGTCAGGTCATGCACCCCGGAAATCGTCGGTACCAGCAGAGAAATCACACGGTTCCAACGAGCCAGCGGCGCGGTAGTGACATAAACAATGTCGTAAGGTTCAAGCTGGAATTCCGTTCCGAGTATCATTGCCGATGCGTCCTTCGCATTCAGCTGATAAATATTGGCGATTTTGCCATTCTGCTTGTTTTGCGTTGCACGAATAACAAAAATCCCCGTCGCATCAGCGACATCCTGATTCATACCCTCAGCGTTACCCAGCGCTTCCGCCAGGGTCATACCGCTGCGGTCCATTTTCAGCGTGCTCTGTTTACCCACTTCACCCATCACGAAGACTTTCAGATCATCGTTGCGCGGAATAAATAAAATATCGCCCGGGTGCAGCAGTTTGTTCTGGCGCAAGTCGCCACGCTGCATCAGCGCATAGAGGTTCACTTTGGTCTTTACGCCATTCTGGGTGAGCACCACGTTGCGCCAGTCTGCATCTGCGGTCAGACCGCCCGCGGCGTTAATCGCATCCATGATGGTCAGAGGAATATTGGTAATCGGCTGCTGACCCGATTTGCTGACTTCGCCGGTGACGTACGCTTTTTGCGATCGGAACGCCGCGACGCTGACATCGACTTGCGGGCTTTCAATGACTGAATCGAGACGCGCTGTAATCTCGTTGCGTACCTGGGTAAGTGTTTTCCCGGCCACTTTCAGGCGACCAATATAGGGGTAGAAAATCGCACCATCGGCGTTAACCCAGTTGCCGGTATCACTGGCGCTACGGTATTGCCCTGCGGGGGTGGTTAGTTCCGGGTGATCCCAGACCGTAACCATCAACACATCACCAATCCCGATACGATATTCATAGTTTGCGATTTGCTGCTCCAGCTCCGGGTTAGCCTGCGACATAATCGGTTTGGCGCGCAACTGATCAATCAATCCTGGCGTGACGGGATAGATATTGACCATTTTGTCCAGGTCATACTGATTGTCAGGTAGTTCAATGACATCCTTGTTACTGGTCGATAAATTCTGACCAGGAACAAGGGTACATGCTGTCAAAGACAGAACAGCCAATGTCAGTACCGAAAACTTAAAAATGTTCTTTTTCATTGGTTTATATTTATCAGTCAATGTAATGTTATGAATTACGTCAGGTTATTGTCCAACCGGTACTTCTCGCTCTGCCGTCATTGGATAGAGCTGGTATTTGCGTGACAGCATTTGTCCACCATCACGCGTCAATGGTGTCCACGAAACCACCGCGCGGTTGCGGTTAGGTCCAATGGTCATCAAGTCGAATGGAATCGAGATATAAAAACCTTTACTAAAGCCGCCTTCGCCGTAGTCATCTTTAGATACGTTACTGATTGCCGCCCATACCCCTACCGCCACGCCGCTGTCAAAGCGTTTGGCGACGTCGATCGTTGCGCCTTTATCTTTTGCCAGATATTGCCCAACGCTAAGTTTCATCAGTACGCCATTGAGCGTCGGCGGGTTCCAGTAAGCCGTCACGAAACCTGTTGGCGTGGAATAATCGGTGAAACGCATCATGTTGTCCCAGTCACGTTGCTTCACGTAGTTAACGTCCACACCCAGCGCCCAGCAGGCATCTAGCGGGCGATAAAGCAGCTCGGAACCGACACCGGCGTACATCGTTTCCAGATAACCGCCATACACCTGGCCATAGAAACCATTGCCTAAGTCAGCAAAATAGTTCGCCTGCAAGTTGTTGAGATAAACGTCATTGCGAACGTAGTCACGGATATGCGTGCGCACGCGGGGCAGGGTAGAGTCCGCGGGCAACAGCGAAGACTTAAACTTGTCGTAGTTGTTGTAAATATTGGTGAAAATACCGCCATCAAGCAGCAGGTGGTCGGTAAACCAGTAGCGGGCACTGGACATCAGCCCCAGCTGGAACATATAGAAATCTTCCGGGCCGCCCAGCGACTGTGAAAGTGTTGGGTTGAAAGAGTAGCTAAAGCGATCTTCACGAATACGGTAGCCCCGACCAAAGGCAGAAAGATCTTCAGCTTCAACACGTTGTTGTTGCAGTGGCTCTGATTGACCAGGCGCTGTACCTGCCAGCTGTTTGCGCAGGCTGGCTACGTCGGTTTCGGTAGTCACCATCGCCATATGCTCGCGCTTTTGCGTCACGCTAATCTTCTCAACGCCTTGCGGCAGGTTATTCACCAGAATCCGGTTGGCACGATCGACCGCTTCACGAGAGTCACGGTATTTGTATTGCTGACCAGACATATACAGTGTCTTATCGCGTAGCTGAATTTCTGGCGCGTCAAAGCCCGCGTTATACTTCAGGGCGGTAAGTTGGTTTGCTACCGTGGTGTACTGCAATCCTTCAGATTCAGGCGCAGGTTGATATGCCGGTTTTGGCGTATCGCGCAGGGCAGGGCGCAGATCGTTGAAATTGGTCCGTAACGTGAAGCCAAACATCAACGTGTTACCGCGTTCATAACTCAGGTTGAGATCTGCCCAGCTGGCAGCGCGATAAACTGCGCCGACGTTGAAATGGCTTGCCTGAGGCAGTTTGCCAGCGAAATCATTCTGGTAATTGTTTCCATCGTATTCGAGTTTCAGACGCAGGGGATTCCACGGCGTTTGATACTCAATGCCGCCAAAGATGGAAGCCGGGCCACGAAAGATATCGCTAAAGCTGATATCGCCCGCATCGTGAGACTCTGCGCGATGACAATATTTATCGCTCACCCGGCAAAACGGGTTGGTAATATTGCCCGCATTACCGGCGTAGCCCCATGCCATCCCGAGGGTGAAATCAAATGGCCCCGCTTGCTTGCTGGCCACCAGATACTCACCGTCAAACAGACCCGTACCAGCAATATCACGTTTACCAAACGCCACTTGCGGTAGCCAGTAACCTTCTTCCCACAGGCGAAGTTTAAAATCGAATGATTTGTCTTTGTATGACTGATCGCCGCTGAAATCTTCCCACTGGCTATATTTGCGTGTGCGCACATCCGTATAACGAATGGTGCCTTCCAGCCATGGGAACAGCGCCACGGAGGTGGAGTAGAACCGGTATTGATCGTTATCCCGGTAGTTGACGCTGAATTCACCTTCCGGTGCGATGCGCGCATTTGGCATCTGCAACAATCCTGTGCCGCCAAAGTCTGATTGCGACGAACCCAGCGGATCCGGGTAGGTTAATACTTCAGCATGACAGGCACTGGAGACGGCAATGGCCAGGCAGCTTAAAAGATAAGAATTCTTCTTCATCAGTCAGGAACACGTTGCGTTAAAACAGACACAATCTGGTCATTTAAATCAGCATATTTTTCGGGCAGTACATGCGCAGAAAAGCCCAACCAAAGCTGGCTGCCAGGCGGTGGTTCCACATGTCTTTTATTCCACAGGGCAACAGGGGCGACGACAGTCTCACCCTCAGGCGTAATCACCATAACGTTATTCTTGTCCGCGCCTGCAAGGCGGGGGTGATCTTGCAGATAATCGGTAACGCTACGGCCTGCCTGCCAGGGCAATTGCCCGGCCCCAGAAACCGCACCCAGCAGAGTAATAGTCACCGGACGCTGTACGGTATAGAGCGTATAGTCCCCGACCAACGGGGGATTGCTGTTCTCATCCACTCGTACAAAATCAGGGTCCAGTTTGACCGGTAAGCGACCAGTGATATTGAGATTGAGTAACTGCTGGCGCACGGATTTAATCGTTGCCGCCACATCGTCGTCAGCTTCTGCTTCCCAGGAAGCAAGCTGTGCCATGACATGTTGGTAGTCTTTAAGCGCTTTAGCTTTCGCCGCAGAGTCGGTCAGCAAGGCACCAGGCCACCAGAGGCGATCGCGCAGTTGCGGTTGTGTCACCAACTGGACAACATTTTCCACGGGGCCAACGGAAAGTGTCTGTTGTTCGCCAGGCAGATAAATAGTCACCGTTCCTTGCGCAAAGGCATGGGGTGTCATTACGTAAAGTACGCTGGCAATGAAATACGACTGTAATTTATTCATGGTGCGGGTTTAAGAAACGTCATTTCTACGGGAATAACCCCTGCGCCTAACATTTGCCGACTTTGACGAACCTGGCCAGTAGCCGAATCGACCCAGAATGTGTTTTGCCACTGTTTTTCTGGCCGCGTGGAAGTCACCTCTTCCTGCCAGACATTACACAGCACATTGCGACCCGCAATATTCAGCGTCTCTAATCCAGCAAAGGAAAAAGTAGAACTCAGGGTCGCAGAGCGAAAATGGTTGTCTTCACTCCAGAGAATATCGCGCGTCCAGCGGCTGCCATCTTTTATTGCCAGCGCGTTACGCAGAGGGTCCTGCCCGGAATTTGTCACTTCCAGCAGATTATTATTAAGTTTGACGGTTTTTAAAAGACGTCCATTGTGGGTAACCAGCATGGCGTTATCCTGGGATAACCATTTGCTTTGTTCTTGTTCTATATATCCCAGTACCACAAAGATTCGTTGCCCTTCATTAAGGCGTAAATACATAGTGGAATAAGGCAACGCCTGGATCTGCTGATCCGCTACGGTGATATCCTGATTATCGAAAAGGCTGGCGCGAAATGTATCGACCATACTTTGCTGGCTGTGCGTACATCCCGCAAGAAATAGTGCGAAAATCGATAAAATAAGAGGGCGCACCTTTAATCCTTGAAAGGTTAATTAAAAAAATGCAAATCTCTAAAGCCCGGTACGAATATCGCAACCGGGTATCATTTAACTTTAATTTCGACGCGTTAAAGCAGTATTAGCGTGTAGTGGACGTGGTGGTTGAGGTGTTATGAGAACCGCCATCGCCACTGTCATTTGCTGCAACAACTGCCAACGTCGCCACACCAACAGCCGTTGCCACACCGACAACTGTCGCCGTGCCGACAGCGCCAGCAGCCACGCCACCAGTGGTAGTAGCAGTCGTGGTTGCGCCGGTAGTGGTCGTTGTGGTGCCAGTAGTACCCGTCGTTGCCTCGGTCCCGTTTGTTGCTTCAGGGGCAGCAAACGCAGCTGGCGTCGTCAACATGAAGGCCATAAGGATTGCAGAAAGCTTGTGTTTCATAACTTTTCCTTTATTCATCGCATGGACAATACGGGTAATGCTGCCAACTTACTGATTTAGTGTATGATGGTGATTTTAAGGTGCTTGCGTGGCTTCTGTTTCTATCAGCTGTCCCTCCTGTTCAGCTACTGACGGCGTGGTGCGTAACGGTAAAAGTACTGCCGGACATCAGCGCTATCTCTGCTCTCACTTGCCGTAAAACATGGCAGCTACAGTTCACTTACACCGCCTCTCAACCCGGTACACACCAGAAAATCATTGATATGGCCATGAATGGCGTTGGATGCCGGGCAACCGCCCTCATTATGGGTGTTGGCCTCAACACGATTTTCCGCCATTTAAAAAACTCAGGCCGCAGTCGGTAATCTCGCGCATACAGCCGGGCAGTGACGTCATCGTCTGCGCGGAAATGGACGAACAGTGGGGCTACGTCGGGGGTGGTCACGCCAGCGCTGGCTGTTTTACGCGTATGACAGGGTACGCAGGACGGTCGTGGCCCACGTTTTTGGTGAACGCACAATGTCCACGCTGGAGCGTTCCTGAGCCTGCTATCGGCCTTTGACGTGGTGGTATGGATGACGGACGGATGGCCGCTTTATGAATCCCGCCTGAAGGGAAAGCTGCACGTTATCAGCAAGCGATATACGCAGCGAATTGAGAGGTATAACCTGAATCGAGGCAGTATCTGGCAAGGCTGGGGACGGAAGTCACTGTCGTTCTCAAAATCGGTGGAGCTGCATGACAAAGTCATTCGGGCATTATCTAAACATAAGAACACTATCAATAAGTTGGAGTCATTACCGACAATACGTACGCTTGAGATCAGGATTGTCTACTTTGAGTATAACATCCTTGTGAAATCTCCCTTTCCTCATACCGCTTGCACTATATACTGCGGGTAGGAAAGGCGCGCAGAGGGAAATATAAGATTGTTAACTATCCCCCTCTGGAAATACGACTTGTGAGCATAAGATAAATCTTAGCAAAATACAAATTAAAGATAAGGAAATTGTTACGAAAGCTATTAATTATTGTTGGTAATATAGTTTCAAGTGGTACTATAACTGGCTGTTAAATGGCATTTATAACTATTAGGTGCAGAGATATTCGCTTAAATGGATTAGTTTCTTTGTGGAAAAGTAACTGATGTTATAATGTATGATGTTGACTATTTCACTATTCCAATAAAACCAGTCAGCTTTAAACAAGCAGCGTCATATTAAGAGAGATAAACATTTGCCGCTGTTGGTCCTCGCAGGCCATTTACGCGGCAAAATTCCACACGTAATCCTGGTATAAGCACTTCTGCGTCGCGGGGAGTGAATGCGGAAATATGGACCTGAACTTCTTTACGACCGTCGGAGGGGATAATGAATCCTTTGCCGCTTTTGCGATCAAAGGTTTTGACAATTCCTGTCATTTTACGGGACAAACAAATTCCTTACTGAAAATACTGCGCTGCACTATACGGGGTTAATAAAATAAAGCCAGCGATATTTAAGACCGCCGGACGGCTAAAATAAAATTTGCTTAATCTCAATTATCATGCGTTAATAGCTGCGTCGGTTTGAAAGACAGACAGCATACAAAGTAGTTTACTAAAGCAGTTCTCATTATCAGGCATTATCCCCTTCTTTTGAGTCTCTCTCCTGAACACTAAGTAGTTTCTGTATTAAAGCCCTGTTTGCCGAAAGGCCCAAAATGAAGGAAGTAAAATATGTCTAATAAAATGACTGGTTTAGTAAAATGGTTTAACGCAGATAAAGGTTTTGGCTTTATCACTCCTGATGATGGCAGCAAAGACGTTTTCGTCCATTTCACCGCCATCCAGAGCAATGAATTCCGCACGCTGAACGAAAATCAGAAAGTTGAATTTTCTATTGAGCAGGGGCAACGTGGCCCCGCGGCAGCGAACGTTGTTACGCTCTAAGGTTGCCATTATTACTCAACATCTCCATTTCCGCTGTCCATGTTGTCATGGTTCACAGTACCGCACATCGGCATTCGATGTGACGGAGCGAAACCCTTTGGGCGCTAAGTGTATTTTTTGTAAATCGACGATGATCACCTTTGATAACGTCGCGCTGCAAATACGCACTGACCATGCGCCGCTGGATTTCACAAAATAATATCAGGCTCCCTCGTGGAGCCTTTTTTATATCTGCCTTATTTTTCTTCAACGCTGTATGTATAGTAAGCGATAACCTGTTGATTATTGAATCTTTCGGGGAGATGGCTTATAACATTTCTTACCTGACCAGGGTACCGGGAACCAACACCTTACTGGCGTGTTGCTGTCTTTTAAGACCAGAAGAGGTTAACAGTGAATATTGAAGAGTTAAAAAAACAAGCCGAAACGGAAATCGCCGACTTTATCGCGCAAAAAATCGCCGAGCTGAACAAGAATACAGGGAAAGAAGTCTCTGAAATTCGCTTCACCGCACGAGAAAAAATGACCGGGCTTGAAAGTTATGATGTCAAAATCAAAATAATGTGATTTTGTGAACATCACCCCGTGCGAGGTGATGTTCCGCTTGTTGCTAATTTAGTGACCAATCATTGGCGCTTGTGGAATTAAGCGTCGGTACAATTCCTCCGGCACCGGGCTTTGCCATACTCCCGCATACATTGCGTAACCAATCACCGCAAACATAATCCCCAGAACCAGTAGCGTCATTAACCAGCCAGACAACGCAAAGGCTTTTTTATTTGCCGCAGGTTTTTGCAGTGAAAAGGTCAATGTTGAGGCTACCGGACATGACTCTACGCAAGTCATACAGCCGGTACATTCCACTGTTCGTACCTGAATTAATTTATCGACCGGGATCCGTGATGGGCAATTTTTTGCGCATTTGCCACAGTCGATACAACTTTCGGCATTGCGACGAATCTTAAACGGCGACAATAGCGAAACCACGCCCATCAGCGCGCCATATGGGCAAAGATAACGACACCAGGCATGGCGAATAAACAGGCTGGCAATCAGCAAAACGGTCACGCTGATTAATGTCGCGGTCCCCATATGACGAAAGAAATCGAGCATTTTAACGTCCATCACCACGCTGTAGGGCGACAACATAAAATAGTGAATCGCCTGAGCGGGCATCAATAACGCGATATAGATAAAAAAACTCAACAGCAAATACTTCACGCCGCGCAGAGGAATATCCAGCCAGCGGGGAAGGACACATTGCCGACCAAACAGTTTGTTACCGAGATCGCCGATTAATTCAGAAAGCGTACCAACCGGGCATAACCATGAGCAAAAGGCCTTTTTGAGTAATAGACTGATGACGATAAAAGCGACCAATAACAGCATCGCGGCGGCGTGGACGGACGGTAACTGACCTGTTACAAGGCTATATTTCAGATTCATCAGCCCGGCAATCGGTAGCCAGCCTTCGATACCTCCCGGTCTGGCGACAAATGTCGTGCTACTTGCCGTTTCGTAATAGCGCACCCAATACCAGAACGTGATGGCAATATAAATATTCATTGCCAACAGTAATAATTGCGTCGCTTTACGCCAGGTCGTGGCATTACGCCAGTCATTCCACGGTAATTTGCCGCCCGTCGTGCCTGGCCGCCGCTGCCAGCGGGTTCTTTTATTCTCTGCCATGATTTTGCCAGTCCGTTAAGTTGTATACCAAATGCCACTATTCTAGTTGTTCTTAACTGGCTGATATTGATTCAAATCGCGTTCAGGTCTTTCTTATGCAACCATGCTTCCAGAGCGGCAACACTGCGTGTAATTTCTTCGTGTGGAAGGGGGGCAGATAATGGCTGCTGCTCCAGTTGTGCGCATAGCTGGCTGGCGATATGCATTCCCAGACTCGAGCAACTGCTTTTTAGCTGATGCGCGGCACGCTTTATTTTCTCGCTATCCTGACTGGCGCGGGCAATGTCGATTTCATCGAGAAGCGGCAGGGCATGTTGTGTAAATAATACCAGCCATTCGTGGATCTTCTCCGTCCCCATTAACTGAGCATCTTCATTGAGTTGCGATACATCCAGCGATTGATCATTATTGACTTGCAGTTGGAGATAGTGCGCCAGTAACTGACCGAGCACTTCACGCGGCACCGGTTTAGGGATAATCCCGCGGAATAATGAACTGGTACGCTGGCGCAGCGTTTCGTCAATGACATGGGCGCTAAAGCCAATCAAAACCAGCGACGGATATTGCTGTGCCAGTTGTCGGGCAAGCGTAATGCCGTCGATATCCGGCAGATCAAAATCCACCAGTGCGGCAGCAAACGGTTCGCTATTTTGCAGTGTCTCTAAAGCCTGCGCGGCATTGCCAACAGCAACAATCTGCGCACCACTGGTTTTCAGCATCTCAATGGTAATTCGCTGGGTTAGCGGGTTATCTTCAATTAACAGCAAACGTAAACCGTCAAGACGCACCGCCTGATTGACTGTTTTTGGCACGGGTGCCGTGGCAACACGTAACGGCAAGCGTAAACAAAAACAGCTTCCAACCTCCGGCGTGCTGGTGGCGCTCAGTTCGCCGCCCATCGCCTGGGCCAGACGGCTACTGATAGTCAGTCCCAGCCCGGTGCCGCCGCGTTTGCCGCTTACCTGCACAAATGGCTGGAAGATTTCTGCCAGTTTCGCGGGATCAATACCGCAGCCGCTGTCTTCCACTTCGACCAGCCATTGCTCGCCATCAGTGCGACTACGCAGGATAATGTACCCTTCGTCAGTAAAACGCAGGGCGTTGCTCAACAGGTTGGTTATAACCTGACGAATACGTCGTGGATCGCCCATTAACGCGCACGGCATATCATCGGCAATTGCCGTTGCCAGGCGAATCGGGCGACCTTTCACCCGTCCGCTCATTAATTGCAGGGTACTTTCCAGCAGCGGGCGCGGTTCAAAGGGCTCATCGCTGACCGAAACATTCTTGCCACCTGCTTCGATAGCGGAATAATCGAGAATATCGTTGAGGATGGTCAGCAACGATTCACCAGAGTCAGTAATTGCCCGCAAATCATCACGCTGGGCGTTAAGTGCGGGGTTATCTGCCAGCAGTTGAGCAGTGCCGAGAATACCGTACAGCGGTGTGCGGATCTCATGGCTCATCGCCGCCAGAAACGCCGATTTTGCCTGGCTGGCTTTTTCTGCTTCCGCCCGTGCCTGTCGGTGTTCTATCACCAGTTCCTGCAATTCAGCTGTACGCGCTTTGACCTGCGCCGCCAGCTGTTCGCGGTGGCGATTCAGTGCATGAACATTGCTGCGAAACGCATCCATCAGCCGCCCGATGGTATCCAGCTCCCGTACGCCAGCGGTTTCCGGGAAAGGGGAGTCAATATCACCGTCCAGCAGCCGTTGCAGCGCCTGCGTTTGTTCGGCAAGTGGACGCGTGACTGAGCGATAAACCACGCGCCAGAGGATCAGAATCAGTGCGCAAAGTGAAACCATCCCCAGCAATAACAGGCTGTATTGCCCGCGTGCACTCGCTTTTTCCAGATGCGCCAGTCCGTGCTGATTACGCAGCTCAATGGTGTCGACCAGCTGACTGACTTCGCTACTAAACTGCGCGAACTGGGCGATGTTATTTTGTGCGAGAGTTTGTAGGTGATTGCTGATTTCACTGTCCTGCTGATACAGCGCCAGCAAATCGCTATATTGGCTAACGGTAGTTAACGTTGTTGCGACCTGCGCACGAACACCCGGATCTTCAATGCGTATTTGCCGACGTTGCAGAATTTTCACCGCATTATTGAGCTGCTTTTCCAGCGTTGGTGCATTTTTCTGGATCTGCTCCAGCCCCAGATTCATCACCATTTGCTGCACCCGCAGAGCGCTAAGGCGCAGTTCATTCATCTGGTTAACATACTCAAGATCGATATCAATCAGCCGATCGAGTGCACTTTCAGCAGCCTGACGCTGATCTTGTTCGATCAAATCGTAAATCCCGGCCTGGGTCGCTCCAGCGGAAGTTGTCGCATTATTCGCCTGACCTTGCGCCAGGCGTGCGATCTCATCGGCGGCAGCGACTATCTGCTGACTGAGTTGCTGTTGTTGCTGGCGCAGTTGCAAACGCTGCCCCACCAGTTCCCCTTGCTGACGTAACGAACGGGAGATCTCCTGCTCCTGTTGTTCAATAGCGGTGGTATCAAAACCTTGTTCCCGTAACGCTTGCAGCAACGCATTAATCTTCAGGCTTTGTGCGGTGAGCATTCGCCCCTGCGCCTGCCACATCTTTTCGTTATCGGCACTGGTCAGGTTCTGCGCGGCGAAAAGTTCCCAGGCGCTGGCTTCGCTCAACTGGCGCGCCATATTCATGGTAGGAATCAATGCCTGAGTGTTGTCTTTTTCCACCTGGCTGATAAAGCGCAGGTTGTACCATCCCACCAGGGTACTGGTCAGGGTTAACAGCGCCATCAGGGCAAAGCCCATCCAGAGTCTTCGGGTCAGGGTTAAATTCACGGTCGGTGCACTTTAGGTGAAAAAGGTTGAGTCGCAAAGCGGAATGCATCTAGCATAAAGCCTTATTATTGATGAGGCTATCATGCGCGTACTGCTATTTTTACTTCTTTCCCTTTTCATGTTGCCGGCATTTTCGGCTGATAACCTGTTGCGCTGGCATGATGCGCAGCATTTCACGGTGCAAGCCTCTACGCCGCTTAAAGCCAAACGCGCATGGAAACTGTGCGCGCTTTATCCCAGCCTGAAAGATTCATATTGGTTATCGTTGAACTATGGTATGCAGGAGGCTGCTCGCCGCTACGGTGTGGATTTAAAAGTGCTGGAGGCAGGCGGCTACAGCCAGTTGGCTACCCAGCAAGCACAAATCGACCAGTGTAAACAGTGGGGCGCAGAGGCCATTTTGCTCGGTAGTAGCACGACCTCATTTCCCGACCTGCAAAAGCAGGTAGCAAGTCTGCCGGTGATCGAACTGGTAAATGCTATTGATGCTCCCCAGGTGAAAAGCCGCGTTGGTGTGCCCTGGTTTCAGATGGGCTATCAACCGGGGCGATATCTGGTGCAATGGGCGCACGGTAAACCACTGAATGTGCTGTTGATGCCCGGACCCGATAACGCCGGGGGCAGTAAGGAGATGGTCGAGGGTTTTCGCGCAGCCATTGCCGGAAGCCCGGTGCGTATTGTTGATATTGCGCTTGGTGATAACGATATTGAAATCCAGCGTAACCTGTTGCAGGAGATGCTGGAACGCCATCCAGAAATCGACGTCGTTGCCGGAACGGCCATTGCGGCAGAGGCGGCAATGGGGGAAGGGCGTAACCTGAAAACGCCGCTTACCGTGGTGTCGTTTTATCTTTCACATCAGGTGTATCGCGGGCTGAAGCGGGGAAGAGTGATTATGGCTGCCAGCGATCAAATGGTCTGGCAGGGGGAACTGGCGGTTGAGCAGGCCATCAGGCAATTACAGGGGCAATCGGTTTCTGATAATGTCAGCCCACCGATTTTAGTTCTGACGCCGAAAAATGCCGACCGTGAACATATTCGCCGCTCGCTGTCACCAGGGGGATTTCGTCCGGTCTATTTTTATCAGCACACATCAGCGGCTAAGAAATAACCTTCACCATGTTGCGTCACCAGTAAATCCGCGCTGAGTTTATGACGTAAACGACGAATTAACACATCGACGGTGCGCAGGTCAGGGTTTTCCACCCGACGCGCAGAAAGCATACGTAGCAGACGTTCACGGCTGAGAATTTCGCCCGGATTCGTCACAAATGCCACCAACATTTCATACTCTGCGCGGGTCAGTTTAATCGGCTCGCCATCCCGCTCCAGCGTATGGCGCGACACATTCAGGCAATAACCGGCAAAGCGATAGCAGTTGTCCTGAGTGTGCGGTTGAGCTTGTCGCGCGAGGTCGATTCGCCAGAGCAGATTTTTCACCCGTACTACCAGTTCGCGCAGTTCCAGCGGTTTGGTGACGTAATCGTCTGCGCCCATTTCCAGCCCAACAATACGGTCAATCCGATCGCTGCGTCCGGTAACCAGAATAATCCCCACCGTTGAGCGTTCTCGCAGGGCGCGGGTTAACATCAGGCCATTTTCATCGGGTAAGTTGATATCCAGCAGAATTAAATCTACCGACTGATTCTGCATAATTTCCCGTAGCCCAGCACCGCTCGCCGTAACGGAAACGGTATACCCCTCCTGAGTGAAGTAGGATTGTAATCGCGCCTGGGTAACCGGCTCATCTTCAACAATAACAATGTGATGTGGCATCAGAGGGTTTTACTCATTCTGTTCATATCTGTTCATATTCTGCCGTAAGCCGTTCATCCTGACCAGTGCCGCTGTTCATATTTGCTCATTAAGATCGCTTCACTAAACCATAATTCTACAGGGGTTATTATGCGGAAACTCTGGAACGCGCTACGCCGACCCAGTGCTCGTTGGTCGGTACTGGCGCTGGTCGCAATTGGGATTGTGATTGGCATTGCGCTGATTGTATTGCCACACGTTGGGATCAAAGTCACCAGCACAACCGAATTTTGTGTCAGTTGCCACAGTATGCAACCGGTGTATGAAGAATATAAACAGTCGGTGCATTTCCAGAACGCCTCCGGCGTGCGAGCTGAATGCCATGACTGTCATATCCCGCCGGATATTCCAGGCATGGTGAAGCGCAAACTGGAAGCGAGCAATGATATCTACCAGACCTTTATTGCTCACTCCATTGATACACCTGAAAAATTCGAAGCCAAACGCGCGGAACTTGCCGAGCGTGAATGGGCGCGAATGAAAGAAAACAACTCGGCAACCTGCCGCTCCTGCCATAACTACGATGCGATGGATCATGCGAAGCAGCATCCTGAAGCAGCACGTCAGATGAAGGTGGCAGCGAAAGATAATCAATCCTGCATCGACTGTCATAAAGGTATTGCCCACCAGTTACCGGATATGAGTAGCGGCTTCCGTAAGCAGTTCGATGAGCTGCGCGCCAGTGCTAATGACAGTGGTGACACGCTGTACTCTATTGATATTAAGCCAATTTATGCGGCGAAAGGCGATAAAGAAGCCTCTGGTTCTCTGCTGCCTGCTTCGGAAGTGAAAGTCCTTAAACGTGACGGCGACTGGCTGCAAATTGAAATTACCGGCTGGACGGAAAGCGCCGGACGTCAGCGTGTACTCACCCAATTCCCAGGTAAACGCATCTTTGTTGCCTCGATTCGTGGTGATGTGCAGCAGCAGGTAAAAACGCTGGAGAAAACCACCGTTGCCGACACCAATACCGAGTGGAGCAAGTTGCAGGCCACTGCGTGGATGAAGAAAGGCGACATGGTGAACGATATCAAACCGATCTGGGCTTATGCGGATTCGTTGTACAACGGCACCTGTAACCAGTGCCACGGCGCACCGGAAATCGCCCACTTTGACGCTAACGGTTGGATCGGCACGCTCAACGGCATGATTGGCTTTACCAGTCTCGATAAACGTGAAGAACGCACCTTGTTGAAATATCTGCAAATGAATGCGTCTGACACCGCAGGTAAGGCTCACGGCGATAAGAAGGAAGAAAAATAATGAACAATAACGATCTCTTTCAGGCATCACGTCGGCGTTTTCTGGCACAACTCGGCGGCTTAACCGTCGCCGGGATGCTGGGGCCGTCATTGTTAACGCCGCGACGTGCGACTGCGGCGCAAGCGGCGACTGACGCTGTCATCTCGAAAGAGGGCATTCTTACCGGGTCGCACTGGGGGGCTATCCGCGCGACGGTGAAGGATGGTCGCTTTGTGGCGGCAAAACCGTTCGAACTGGATAAATATCCGTCGAAAATGATTGCCGGATTGCCGGATCACGTACACAACGCGGCGCGTATTCGTTATCCGATGGTACGCGTGGACTGGCTGCGTAAGCGCCATCTCAGCGATACCTCCCAGCGCGGTGATAACCGTTTTGTGCGCGTGAGCTGGGATGAAGCCCTCGACATGTTCTATGAAGAACTGGAACGCGTGCAGAAAACTCACGGGCCGAGTGCCTTGCTGACCGCCAGTGGTTGGCAATCGACGGGGATGTTCCATAACGCTTCGGGGATGCTGGCGAAAGCTATTGCCTTGCATGGTAATAGCGTTGGTACGGGCGGAGATTACTCTACCGGTGCTGCGCAGGTGATCCTGCCGCGCGTAGTCGGTTCGATGGAAGTGTATGAACAGCAAACCTCCTGGCCGCTGGTATTGCAGAACAGCAAAACCATTGTGCTGTGGGGCTCCGATTTGCTGAAAAACCAGCAAGCGAACTGGTGGTGCCCGGATCACGATGTTTATGAATATTACGCGCAGCTAAAAGCGAAAGTCGCCGCCGGTGAAATTGAGGTCATCAGCATCGATCCGGTTGTCACATCCACCCATGAGTATCTGGGGCGCGAGCATGTGAAGCACATTGCGGTTAACCCGCAAACTGACGTGCCGCTGCAACTGGCGCTGGCACATACGCTGTACAGTGAAAACCTGTACGACAAAAACTTCCTTGCTAACTACTGTGTGGGTTTTGAGCAGTTCCTGCCGTATCTGCTGGGTGAGAAAGACGGTCAGCCGAAAGATGCCGCATGGGCTGAAAAACTGACCGGCATTGATGCCGAAACCATTCGTGGGCTGGCGCGGCAGATGGCGGCGAACAGAACGCAAATTATTGCTGGCTGGTGCGTGCAGCGTATGCAGCACGGTGAACAGTGGGCGTGGATGATTGTGGTTCTGGCGGCGATGCTGGGGCAAATTGGCCTGCCAGGTGGTGGTTTTGGTTTTGGCTGGCACTACAACGGCGCAGGCACGCCGGGGCGTAAAGGCGTTATTCTGAGTGGTTTCTCCGGCTCTACGTCGATTCCGCCTGTTCACGACAACAGTGACTACAAAGGCTACAGCAGCACTATTCCGATTGCCCGTTTTATCGATGCGATCCTCGAACCGGGGAAAGTGATCAACTGGAACGGTAAATCGGTAAAACTGCCGCCGCTGAAAATGTGTATTTTTGCCGGAACTAACCCATTCCATCGCCATCAGCAGATCAACCGCATTATTGAAGGCTTGCGCAAGCTGGAAACGGTTATCGCCATAGATAACCAGTGGACCTCAACCTGCCGCTTTGCCGATATCGTACTGCCTGCGACCACGCAGTTTGAGCGTAACGATCTCGACCAGTACGGCAATCACTCCAACCGTGGCATTATCGCCATGAAACAGGTGGTGCCGCCGCAGTTCGAGGCGCGCAACGACTTCGATATTTTCCGCGAGCTGTGCCGTCGCTTTAATCGCGAAGAAGCCTTTACCGAAGGGCTGGACGAAATGGGCTGGCTGAAACGCATCTGGCAGGAAGGTGTACAGCAAGGCAAAGGACGCGGCGTTCATCTGCCAGCGTTTGATGACTTCTGGAATAACAAAGAGTACGTCGAGTTTGACCATCCGCAGATGTTTGTTCGCCACCAGGCATTCCGCGAAGATCCGGATCTCGAACCGCTGGGCACGCCGAGTGGCCTGATTGAGATCTACTCGAAAACTATCGCCGATATGAACTACGACGATTGTCAGGGGCATCCGATGTGGTTTGAGAAAATCGAACGCTCCCACGGTGGGCCTGGCTCGCAAAAGTATCCGTTGCATCTGCAATCTGTGCATCCGGATTTCCGACTTCACTCGCAGTTATGTGAGTCGGAAACGCTGCGTCAGCAATATACGGTAGCGGGTAAAGAGCCAGTATTCATTAACCCGCAGGATGCCAGCGCGCGCGGTATTCGTAACGGTGATGTGGTACGCGTCTTTAACGCTCGCGGTCAGGTGTTGGCAGGGGCAGTGGTTTCTGACCGCTATGCACCCGGCGTGGCACGAATTCACGAAGGGGCATGGTACGATCCAGATAAAGGCGGCGAGCCTGGTGCGCTGTGCAAATACGGTAACCCCAACGTGTTGACCATCGACATCGGTACATCGCAGCTGGCGCAGGCGACCAGTGCGCACACTACGCTGGTGGAAATTGAGAAGTACAACGGAACAGTGGAGCAGGTGACGGCGTTTAACGGCCCCGTGGAGATGGTGGCGCAGTGCGAATATGTTCCCGCGTCGCAGGTGAAATCATGACCACGCTGACAGCACAACAGATTGCCTGTGTTTACGCCTGGCTAGCGCAGTTGTTCTCCCGTGAGCTGGACGATGAACAACTGACGCAAATCGCCAGTGCGCAGATGGCTGAATGGTTTTCGTTGCTGAAAAGCGAACCGCCGCTCACTGCGGCGGTGAACGAGCTGGAAAACCGTATTGCCACGCTGACAGTACGTGACGATGCCCGTCTGGAACTGGCCGCGGACTTTTGCGGCCTGTTTCTGATGACCGACAAACAAGCGGCGCTGCCGTATGCATCGGCCTACAAACAGGACGAGCAAGAGATTAAACGCTTGTTAGTTGAGGCAGGGATGGAAACCAGCGGCAATTTCAACGAACCGGCAGATCATCTGGCGATCTATCTCGAATTGCTCAGCCATCTGCATTTTTCGCTGGGAGAGGGGACCGTTCCTGCGCGAAGAATCGACAGTTTGCGGCAAAAAACACTGACGGCGCTGTGGCAATGGTTACCAGAGTTTGTTGCGCGTTGTCGTCAGTATGACAGCTTTGGTTTTTACGCGGCACTAAGCCAGTTATTGCTGGTGTTAGTGGAGTGCGACCACCAAAACAGATAACGTCGTTTGTGCGCCTGAAAAGACGCGTTTAGCGTCGCATCAGGCATTATGGCGCAGTTGCCGGATGCGGCGTGAACGTCTTATCCGGCCCACAGGAACTGTAATCTTTGTAGACCGGTTAAGATGCGTCATCGCATCCGGCAAACACACATCACGGATGAGCTACAAACCGGGAAAGCCGCTGGCGCAGCAGGCGGTTTTCCTGCTTCAGGTGCGCAATATCATCCATTAACGTCAGCGCCACCGCGATCCCCGGCCAGTCCAGAGCCAGTTCATGACGCAGGCGTACCGCGCGTTGCACCACAATGGCGGCATGGTCGTCAAATACCCAGGTTGTTTCCTGGATCTCACGCGGTTCAACCACCCCCAAACCGACAATTTCATTCAACTCCTCTTCAGAGATGCCGGTATGCAGGCAAAATTCGGTAATAGTAAAAGTCACCGTAACATTAGCCATTATGCTTTCCCCCAATCTTTACGTGGATCAAAAGACGACTGGGCGTCTGCCAGTTGCTGCCACAGCGCGGCAGTGTTTTCATCCGGTTTCGGCGGCATCACGATTTTCAGTACCGCATACAGATCGCCGGTCTGTTTTTTGCTCACCAGACCTTTGCCTTTAACGCGCAATCGTTGCCCGGCCTGGCTGCCTGGCGGGATAGTCAGCAAAATGCTTTCTTTCAGTGTTGGAACGGTGACTTTAGCACCCAGCGCCGCTTCCCACGGGCTAACCGGCACCACAATTTCCAGATCCTGGCCGACAATATCAAACAGCGGATGTGGCGCAATATGAATCACCAGCCACAAATCGCCATTTGGACCGCCGTTTTCGCCCGGCGTCCCCTGGCCTTTCAGACGGATGCGTTGACCATTGCCGACGCCCGCCGGGATCTTCACATTCAGCGTTTTCGGAATTTCCTGTTCGATCATGCCAAAGGCGTTATAAACCGGCAGGTTATAGCTGATGGTACGCTTATGCTCAGTAAGCGTTTCTTCGAGGAATACCGCCACTTCGATTTCAATATCGTGGCCGCGTGTGGCGGGGCGTTGACGGCTCTGGCGGGCATGCTGACCGAAAATTGACGAGAAGATATCGTCAAAATCTTCGGCGTTAAAACTCTGACCGTCGCCATGGTGGAACTGACGGTTAAATTGCGGATCGTTGCGATGTTGCCACATCTGATCATACTCAGCGCGACGTTGTTCATCACTTAACACTTCCCAGGCTTCAGCGACCTCTTTGAAGCGGGCTTCGGCATCCGGTTCTTTGCTGACATCAGGATGGTATTTGCGGGCAAGTCGACGATAGGCGGTCTTGATTGTCTTGAGATCGTCCGTCGGTTTCACGCCCATGATGGCGTAATAATCCTTTAATTCCATAGCGTTATCTCGCGTAAATCAACACAAATTGAAGGAACCCCTGTAAGGTAACTCCTATAAGTGTAGGGTAATCCTCAAAATTTCATATGCCAACACAGAATATGTTATTGAAATCATCGCGGAGAGGAGGTCGCCATCAAGATGGGTTGCTGAACATATTTTAAACAGGTGAAAAAGGGTGAGCGATTTTTGATAGTTGAACCAGGCACTTTAAGTTTAACTAGGGCGTCATTATTTATTAAATTTTATAGACGCTATATATGGGTAGTAATATACATGGAATTAGTTGCACTGCAAATAATTATTTGAAACAGGCCTGGAACGATATAAAAAATGAGTACGAAAAAAATCAAACATATTCAATCACGCTTTTTGAAAACACACTGGTGTGTTTTATGCGGTTATACAATGAACTCAGACGTAAAGTAAATGAAGAGGATACTCCATGTCTGGAATGTGAATCACTAGAAAAAGAATTTGAGGAAATGCAGAATGATAATGATCTATCATTATTTATGAGAATATTGCGTACTAATGATACACAAATTTATTCAGGGGTTTCAGGAGGTATTACATATACTATACAATATGTTCGAGATATTGATATTGTTAGAGTGTCCTTGCCGGGCAGAGCTTCAGAGTCTATCACAGATTTTAAAGGTTATTATTGGTATAACTTTATGGAGTATATTGAAAACATTAATGCGTGTGATGATGTTTTTTCTGAGTATTGTTTTGATGATGAAAATATAAGTGTCCAGCCAGAGCGGATAAATACGCCGGGAATATCTGATTTGGATTCTGACATTGATTTGTCTGGTATATCTTTTATTCAGCGTGAAACTAACCAGGCATTAGGATTAAAATATGCTCCTGTAGATGGCGATGGATATTGTCTGTTAAGAGCTATACTGGTTTTAAAACAACATGATTATTCATGGGCGCTGGTCAGTTATAAGATGCAAAAGGAAGTTTACAACGAATTCATTAAAATGGTTGATAAAAAAACGATCGAGGCTCTTGTTGATACGGCATTCTATAATCTCAGGGAAGATGTAAAGACGTTATTTGGCGTTGATCTACAATCTGACAACCAAATTCAGGGGCAGAGTAGTCTTATGTCATGGAGCTTTCTGTTTTTTAAAAAACAATTCATTGATAGTTGCTTGAATAACGAAAAATGTATCCTGCATTTACCCGAGTTTATATTTAATGATAACAAGAACTTGCTTGCTTTAGATACCGACACGTCGGATAGGATTAAAGCGGTGAAGAATTTTCTTGTTGTTCTTTCAGATAGCATTTGCTCATTATTTATTGTTAATAGTAATGTGGCATCAATCTCCTTGGGGAATGAATCCTTTTCAACAGATGAAGATCTTGAGTATGGTTATTTAATGAACACTGGCAATCATTATGACGTTTACCTCCCTCCTGAACTTTTTGCTCAGGCTTACAAGTTAAACAATAAGGAAATGAATGCGCAACTCGACTATTTAAATCGTTATGCAATTTAATGGCAAAGGCATATGCTAAAAACCATTGTTATTAGTCTCACACTTTTTTATTGGTAAATATTGTCTCTGTATTGGTAACGCCGCAGATATTCTGTTTAGCCACAGGTGCAATTATCAGCGGCGTACGCGAGGCAGGGGCTAATCAGGCATAGTTTGCGTCAAACCTTGCCTGTTTTTGAAGATGTATATAGAAAAACAGGCGTTCAACAAGCCATTTTGCGAACCTGTTCCCGGAAAAAAGTCATATTTCTGTCACACTCTTTAGTGATTGATAACAAAAGAGGTGCCAGGAATGAACAAAACGCTAATCGCCGCAGCTGTGGCAGGGATAGTTTTACTCGCTTCAAACGCTCAGGCACAAACCGTACCGGAAGGCTATCAGCTACAGCAAGTGCTCATGATGAGCCGCCATAACTTACGTGCGCCGCTGGCGAACAATGGCAGTGTGCTGGAGCAGTCGACGCCGAATAAATGGCCAGAATGGGACGTCCCCGGTGGGCAACTCACCACCAAAGGTGGCGTGCTCGAAGTGTATATGGGCCATTACATGCGTGAATGGCTGGCAGAGCAGGGGATGGTGAAATCGGGGGAATGCCCGCCGCCGTACACCGTTTATGCCTATGCCAATAGTCTGCAACGTACCGTTGCGACCGCACAGTTCTTTATTACCGGCGCATTCCCGGGGTGTGATATTCCTGTGCATCACCAGGAAAAAATGGGCACTATGGACCCAACCTTTAACCCGGTGATCACCGATGATTCCGCCGCATTCAGTGAACAGGCGGTGGCGGCAATGGAGAAAGAGCTCAGCAAACTCCAGCTTACCGACAGCTACCAGCTACTGGAAAAAATCGTTAACTATAAAGATTCCCCTGCCTGTAAAGAGAAACAACAGTGTTCGCTGGTGGATGGCAAAAATACCTTTAGCGCCAAGTATCAACAAGAACCAGGTGTTTCCGGGCCGCTGAAAGTCGGCAACTCGCTGGTAGATGCGTTTACTTTGCAATATTACGAAGGTTTTCCGATGGATCAGGTGGCCTGGGGAGAAATCAAATCTGACCAGCAGTGGAAGGTGTTGTCGAAGCTTAAAAACGGCTACCAGGACAGCCTGTTTACCTCACCGGAAGTGGCGCGCAATGTTGCGAAACCGCTGGTCAGTTATATCGACAAAGCTCTGGTCACCGATCGCACCAGCGCACCGAAAATTACAGTGTTGGTTGGGCACGACTCCAACATTGCCTCTCTGTTAACGGCGCTGGATTTCAAACCGTATCAGTTGCATGACCAGAACGAACGCACGCCGATTGGCGGCAAAATCGTTTTCCAGCGTTGGCATGACAGCAAAGCCAATCGCGATTTGATGAAAATTGAATATGTGTATCAGAGTGCGGAACAGTTACGTAATGCCGATGCGTTAACCCTGCAGGCACCTGCGCAGCGTGTGACGCTGGAATTAAGCGGTTGCCCGATAGACGCTGATGGTTTCTGCCCGATGGATAAGTTTGATAGCGTGTTGAATGAAGCGGTGAAATAACAGAAAACTCCCCCGCGAGAAGCGGGGGAGTCGCTGGTTAAACGTTTTTACGTTCGATGGTCTGTTCGCCCCAAAAAAGCGAATCTTTATCGGTCTTAGCAAAGGCTTTGACTAACACTTCATCACTACCTTCTTCCCAAATCTTTTCCGCCATTTTTTCGTCGTACCCGGCGACTTCGAAAATGGCCTCGGCTATTTCCGGCGACGTATTGCGCAGAGATGCCCATTCACCGACGTGATGAGCTTTCGCTTCTTGAGTTGGCATGCGTATCCTCCTGTTGAAGATTAGCCGTTAAGTTTAACTGCCAGACCTGCGACATATTCCCCTTGATAACGAGCAATAGACAGTTCTTCCTGGCTGGGCTGGCGTGAACCGTCACCGCCTGCGATGGTGGTTGCGCCGTACGGCGTACCGCCGCGAACCTGTGAAACGTCAAATAATTCCTGCGCTGCGTAGCCAATAGGGACAATTACCATGCCGTGATGCGCAAGGGTCGTCCAGGTGGATGTGATGGTTTGTTCCTGACCGCCGCCAGTACCGGTGGAACTAAAGACGCTCGCCAGTTTTCCGTATAGTGCGCCGGAAGCCCACAGGCCGCCCGTCTGGTCGAGGAAGGTACGCATTTGACCGGACATGTTGCCAAAGCGGGTAGGTGTACCAAAAATAATGGCGTCGTAATCGGCCAGTTCTTGCGGGGTTGCAACCGGTGCAGTTTGCGTTTTACCGCCTGCTTTTTCAAATAATTGCGGCGGCATGGTTTCCGGTACACGCTTAACGACAACTTCAGCGCCATCCACTTTGCTTGCACCCTCAGCGACTGCGCGTGCCATCGTTTCAATATGTCCGTACATGGAATAATAAAGCACCAGAACTTTAGCCATTTCTAACCACTCCTCGTGTTATCTCTATTCCGTAGCGATTCGCTACCACTTATTTAAAGATAAGACGTCCTTTTCAGAGTGCAAATTTCACAACCACTTATTTGATTTATAACAACTTTCACAAGCACGTAATTTTGTCGCAAAATGACACATTTTTATCTCATCGCGTTTTTTTAATCATAAGAGCGGCTTATGGATAATTATTGGAGATGATATCTATTCTCGCTAAGAAGCTGTTGCAGGATATTACCAAACGCGGGTCTGCCCGCGTCAGTTCACTAAGCTTAGTCCCACGTAGCGAAAATATGGCAGCCGCCATACGCCGCGTTAATTCTATGCAATATGATGTCTATACCCAGACGGAGGTCAGTAATGGCAAACCATCGAGGCGGTTCCGGCAATTTTGCAGAAGACCGCGAAAGAGCATCAGAAGCAGGTAAAAAAGGTGGACAGCACAGCGGGGGTAATTTCAAGAATGACCCGCAGCGCGCATCTGAAGCAGGTAAAAAAGGTGGTAAGAGCAGTCACGGCAAAAGCGACAACTAGCCGGGCTAATCAATGACGAATGCATTTTTGTCTGTAGCTCGTCAAAAAGCCATCACCGCCGGTTACCCGGTGGTTGATACTGATGACAAATGTAAGCTTGCCTGATGCGCGATGCTTATCAGGCCTACCAGAAGATTGCAATATATTGAATTTGCACTGTTTTGTAGGCCGGATAAGGCGTTTACGCCGCATCCGGCATGAACAATGCGTACGTTGTCAACAATCTGCACCGCCGGTAACCCCGGCGGTTTTCTGTTTATGGCTCCTGATGAACAACTTCTGGCGGTGGAACGTCAACCAACTTTCTGCTTAACAACGCATTGAGTAAAATCGCGCCAAAGGTTGCTGTACCAATCCCTCCCAACGTAAAACCGCCCAGCGTGAGAGCAAAATCACCCGCGCCCAGCACTAAGGTTACTGCGACCATAATCAAATTACCGTTCTGGCTTAAATCGACACGGTTTTGTACCCATATCCTTGCGCCTGCGACGGCAATCAGCCCGAACACAACAATTGATGCACCACCAATAACCGCGGCCGGAATGGTATGAATCAGCGCACCAAATTTCGGTGAAAAGCCCAACAGCATGGCGATGACGGCAGCAGCAACAAACACCAGCGTCGAGTAGACTTTGGTCACGGCCATCACACCGATATTTTCAGCATAGGTGGTCACGCCGCTACCGCCGACAGAGCCGGAAAGCATCGTTGCCAGACCATCGCCTACGAATGCCCGCCCCATATACGGGTCCATATTGCGTCCGGTCATCCCGGCGACTGCCTTGAGATGACCTAAGTTTTCCGCCACCAGAATCACCGCCACGGGCGCAATCAGCATCATTGCCTGACCATTAAAAGCAGGAGTGGAAAAATGTGGCAGACCGAACCAGGCAGCATGGCTGACGAGAGTAAAATCGACGGCTTTTCCCAGCCCTAAAACGTTGGTCATCACGCCATACAGCAGACAGGCGACAATTAATCCTACGAGAATCAATAACCGCTGGATCATGCCACGGGTAAACACCGCCACCAGCCCAATACACAGCACCGTCATTACCGCCATCCAGCTATCAAAGGCCGAAGCCGATACACTTTTCACTGCGATAGGCGCTAAGTTCAGGCCAATCGCCATCACCACCGCACCCGTCACCACCGGCGGCATCAGTCGTTCAATCCAGCGCGTACCGATTTTCATCACCACCAGGCCAATGACGGTATAAACCAGCCCACAGGCGATAATCCCGCCCAGCGCAATGCTGATATTCGGGTTAATGCCCTGACCGTTAAAGCCCGTCGCGGCGATCACCACGCCGACAAAAGCCGCGCTGGAGCCGAGATAACTGGGGACGCGCCCGCCGGTAATAAAGAAAAACAGTAACGTGCCGATCCCCGACATTAAAATGGAAAGATTGGGATCCAGCCCCATCAGAATCGGCATTAACACCGTCGCGCCAAACATCGCCACCGCGTGTTGAACGCCCATTACTGCCGTCTGAGCAAACGGCAATCGTTCATCCGGCGCGACCACGCCGCTCTCTGTAGAGGTCGATTTTAACTGCCAGTGAGGAAAACCGAACATTGCCATCAGCTGTCTCCTTAAGGAGGTTAACAAGCAGGGCGCATCAGCGCGTGATAACTGCGATCGAACCACACCAGCCCGTAGGGTGTGGTGTGACGATGAATCGCTTCGATGGCGCAAAACAGAATGTCGTGGGTGCCGACGCTCACCACCTGGCTGATACGGCAGTCAAACGAAACCAGAGCCTCTTCCAGTTGCGGGCATCCGGTCACCCCCGTCTGCCAGCGGGCGGCGGCAAAGCGGTGTTCCATGGGCGTTTTGCCGCCAAAAAGGTTTGAAAGCGGCTCCTGCCCGGCGCTAAGTGTATTTACACACAGCGTTCGATTTTCATTGAATGCCGGCCAGACGGACGCCCCACGATTCAGGCACACCAGTAATGTGGGCGGCGTATCGGTCACACTGCAGACGGCGCTGGCGGTGAACCCGGCGCGCCCGGCTGGACCGTCCGTGGTGATAATATTGACCGCCGCGCCCATGCAGGACATCGCATCGCGAAAAGTTTGTTGATCGACAATGTTCATAGTTTGCTCCTTACAACAGCCCGCAGGCTTCTTCAAAGGACAGACGTGGCAGGCGCGCATAAAGCTTGCTGCTATCGCCATAGCCGATATTAATCAGCAGATTGCTCTTCAGCGTGCTGCCCGTAAAAAAGGCGTCGTCCACGTGTTGACGGTCAAAGCCCGACATCGGGCCGGTATCCAGTCCCAGCGCCCGGCAGGCGACGATCAGATAGGCCGCCTGCATGGAACTGTTGCGAAACGCTGTTTCTTCGGCAAGTTGTGGGCTGGAGGTAAACCAACTGCGGGCATCACCGTGGGGAAACAGTAGTGGTAACCGTTCATAAAATTCACTGTCCCAGGCGACGATAGCGGTGACGGGCGCGGTCAGGGTTTTTTGCAGATTGCCGCTGGAAAGTGCCGGGCGCAGACGTTCTTTTCCTTCTGCCGTGCGGGTAAACACGATCCGTGCCGGAGAACAGTTAGCTGATGTCGGCCCCCATTTCATCAGGGCATAAATCTCCCGTAACGTCTCATCGCTGACGGGTGTCTCCCGCCAGCCGTTGTGAGTGCGGGCATCGGTGAACAGGGTGCTAAGCGCACCTGGGCTAACGGCTTCGTTCATAGCAATTCCTTACAGGGCGGCTTCACGGTGATGTAACAGGCTGGCAAGCCCGTTGAGTAACAGAGCATTAAACGTTTCGGGATCGGTCACGTTGCAGGCGTGTCCGCCATAGGGCATCACCATTTTCTGGCTATCGGGCAGGGCGGCATGAAGTTCACTGGAACATGCTGTTGGCACCAGCAGATCATCACTGGCGCAGATGATTTGCACCGGGCAGCGGATGCGATCCGCATGGTGACTAAAGTCAGCGCGTTTGAGGGCGTTAAGTCGACGCAGTAAATTATTTTTGCCCTGAAAATGCGCCAGTGCCAGCGCGTCTTCTGCCTCCAGGCGAGGTGCGCGGGCCGCCATCCAGTCGGCGGGATAGAGGAACAACGGCTGCGCTTCCACCCATGCCTGCGCGCCGCCGCTATACAGTAATCGTTCGCGAACCTGAAAACAGCGGCGCGTATGGGCGTTTATTCGTAGCCAGCCGTTAACGCTGATCAGCACAGTTACCGACGCGGGATAATCCAGCGCCAGCTGCATTCCCACCAGCGCACCGAGCGCATGGCCGACCACTGCGTAATGCTCAATCCCTGCGGCTACCAGCGCCTGATGCAGTTCCGCTGCCATCTGGGCGATACTGTAATCTTCTGCCAGCGTGTCGGGATTATTGCCGGTGCCGCGCTGGTCGTAACAGACTACCTGATACTCCTGCTCCAGCACCGCCAGTTGCGGTAACCAGTAACTGCCGCTACCCCCAAGACCCGAAATCAACACCACTACGGGCGCATCAGCATAAGGGGGAGGTGAGAGTGAAAGTTTCATCGCGGCCTCACTTGGCGATATGCGCAATTGTGGCGATTTCCACCAGCGCGTCAGGTTTTACCAGTCCGCACTGAATGCAGAATCGCGCCGGTTTATCACCCGGAAAAAACTCGGCGTAGATTTCGTTAATCGCGGCGTAATTTTTCCAGTCGGTAATAAAGATGCTGTTGAAGGTCACATCCGCCATCGTGCCACCCGCCGTCTCGATCACCTTGCGGATAGTTTCCAGAACGTGGCGGGTTTGCGCCTTTGGGTCATCGGCAAACAGCACGTTATTATGTTGATCAAAAGCCAGCGTACCGGAGACATACACCACGCCATCAGCCAGCGTGCCGGGAACGAAGGGGGCCAGCGGTGCGCTGCTGCCAGCGGGAATAATTACGGATTTTGGCATCGTTAAACTCCTTAAGCGATATGAGCAAAGGACGTGGGAGAAAGCGCGTCGCAGAATGTTTCGACGTCGCTGACCCAGCCAAAAAAGGTTTCGATATTGAACAACGCGGCTTTCTGCGCAAATTTCGGCCCCGCCTGGTGAGTTGCGTCTTCAAGCACCACGCCGAAATACTCCAGAAAAAAGCCGTCGCGTAGCGTCGATTCGACGCAGACGTTGGTAGCGATGCCGGTGAAAACCAGATGGCGTATTCCGCGGCTGCGCAAAATGCTGTCCAGCGGCGTATTGAAGAAACCGCTGTAGCGCGGCTTCGGCAGCACAATATCGCCAGGCTGCGGCACCAGTTCATCCACCAGTTGATAATCCCAGGAGCCTTTCGCCAGCAATTTCCCCTGCAGCTGCGGCTGCTTACGCATGGTTTTCAGGGCGTTCGATTTATGAAAATTCGGTGAGCCGGGTCCGCCAGCCTCGACATACTGTTCATCCCAGCCATTTTGAAACCAGATGATCAGCATCCCTGCCGCTCGCGCTGCGGTCACGGCGGTTTGAATGTTGGCAATGACCGGGCGAGTGGTTGAGACATCAAACCCGGCGAGATCTAAGTAGCCGCCTGGCGTGGCATAAGCGTTTTGCATATCCACCACGATCAGCGCACTTTGCTGCGGATCGAAGGTAATGGCTTCCGGTCGAGCGGTTAAGGTCGTCATCATGCCACCTCCTGAGTCAGCGCAGGTAGATGGGCGCGGCATTGCATCAGTGGTTGAATGCGCTCGCCGAAGGTTTCGATTCCCGACAGAAAATCGTCGAAGGTTAACAGCACGCCTTCGGCACCAGGCACGCTTGCGACTTCATCTAACATGCGCGCGACACTGGCGTAAGAACCGACTAACGTCCCCATATTGATGTTTACCGCCGAAGTGGGATCGGCCATCTGACGAACGTTGGTGTCAGTACCGGAGCGGGTATCTTTCTGACTTTGTTCGGTTAGCCAGCTTAACGCCTCTTCATCCGCGCCCGCTTTGTAGTGTTCCCATTTGGCGCGAGCGGCATCGTCGGTTTCATCGGCAATCACCATAAACAACACATAAGAGCCAACGTCGCGTCCGGTTTGCTCTGCGGCCTGTTTCATCCGCGCAGCGGTCGGGGCGAAAGCCGTGGGTGTATTTACGCCTTTGCCGAAACAGAAGTTGAAATCGGCATACCGGGCGGAGAACGCCATGCCAGCGTCGCTTTGCCCGGCGCAGATCACTTTCATGGGGACACTCGGTTGCGGACTCACGCGACAATCATTCATGGTGAAAAAATCGCCTTTAAAATCGCTTTTCCCCGTGCCCCACAGGTCGCGCAGCACCTGAACATATTCGGTGAGATAGTCGTAACGACGGGAGAAATAGTCATCGCCAGGCCAGATACCCATCTGCTCATACTCGGGCTTTTGCCAGCCAGTCACGAGGTTGACGCCAAAACGCCCGCCAGAGATGGAGTCGATGGTTGCGGCCATACGGGCGACGATTGCCGGAGGTAACGTTAAGGTGGCAGCAGTGGCGTAAATCTGAATGCGCGAGGTCACGGCCGCCAGCCCCGCCATCAAGGTGAACGACTCAAGGTTGTGATCCCAGAACTCAGTTTTGCCGCCAAAGCCACGCAGTTTGATCATCGACAGGGCGAAATCGAAATGGTAGTGCTCCGCTTTTTGCACAATGGCTTTATTCAGTTCAAAGGTCGGCATGTACTGCGGCGCGTGGGTCGAAATGAGCCAGCCGTTGTTGCCAATAGGTACGAATACGCCAATTTTCATCATCAACCTCTCTTCGTCTCGTAAAGTGAAAGTCAGACGGGGCGCTGCATCCTGCATATCCTTTTCAGCCGCGTATTGGCTTGTTTGCAAAGCGGATGCCAGTTTTTAAAAAGTTAATGTTATTAATCTGTTAACATTACGTTATCTAAAATATCTGGTAAAAAGTGGACTAAACGGTCAAAACAGTTGCACATAAAACATGCATCTGTGCGCGATGAGAGTGCAGAAGGTCGAGGCCGGGCGGGGGTTTTGCTATCCTGTTGCCAATCTACAAGAGGGGAGAGCGCATGACGCAAGGCGCAGTGAAAACAACGGGTAAACGTTCGCGCGCAGTAAGCGCGAAGAAAAAAGCGATTCTTAGCGCAGCACTGGACACTTTTTCACAATTCGGTTTTCACGGCACAAGGCTGGAGCAGATCGCAGAGTTGGCGGGTGTTTCAAAAACCAATCTGCTGTATTACTTTCCGTCAAAAGAGGCGCTGTATATTGCCGTGCTGCGGCAGATTCTCGATATCTGGCTGGCACCGTTAAAAGCGTTTCGTGAAGATTTCGCCCCGCTGGCGGCGATCAAAGAGTACATCCGTCTGAAGCTGGAAGTCTCACGCGATTATCCGCAGGCTTCGCGCCTGTTCTGTATGGAGATGCTGGCAGGCGCGCCGCTGTTAATGGATGAACTGACGGGCGATTTGAAGGCATTAATTGATGAGAAATCGGCGCTGATTGCCGGTTGGGTCAAAAGCGGCAAACTCGCGCCGATTGATCCGCAGCATTTGATTTTTATGATTTGGGCTTCCACTCAACATTACGCCGATTTCGCCCCTCAGGTGGAGGCGGTGACAGGCGCGACGTTGCGCGATGAGGTATTTTTCAATCAAACGGTTGAAAACGTGCAGCGGATTATTATTGAGGGGATTCGACCACGTTAAAGATGCCGGAGGAGGTTGTAACATCCTCCGGCTACCTGTTTAACCTATAGTCATTAAGCTGGCGTTACCGCCAGCGGCAGCGGTATTCACACTCAGCGAACGCTCGATATACAGCCGTTCCAGAAGGATATTGCTTTCGCCACGGGCAAAACCCTGCACCGAAACAATTGTGCCATCCCGCGCGGCAACTGCTTCACACAATGCGCGAAGCTGATCCGAATCACCGTGGAAGATCACCGCATCAAACGGTTGAGCGGTTATATTTTCCGCTTTCGCCAGTTGAATACGTTCGCTGACTGCCGATGGCAATGCCTTCACTAACTGACGATGCAGCGCGTCATCCGGCCACAGTACCTGGCTGCCTACCGCCAGCACCGCCGCCAGCTGCGTCAGCAGATCCATCTCATTATCAGCAATACACAGTACGCGTTCGCGCGAAGAGCGTCCAGGTGTTGTCCGCTCACCGTCGCCCCCGGCAGCACGCGCTGGGTACCGGCCTGCGCCAGCTCGACTGCTTTCGTGAGGTGAGCAGATTACGGACGATTTGCCAGCCAGCCCTGCAGTTCGGTCAGCGGTTTGTTCGCAGCGTTCCGCTCAGTATCAACAACCTGACCAGCCGTATCCTGACGCACCAGGTGATAGCCAGTGCGGTTTCCCGGACGGCTTGCCAGCAGACCATACGGTACATCGGGCCGCCGGCTTTCGGGGCGGGCCGAAGACCCTTCGCCGCCGAACGGCTGCACGCCAACCACGGCACCGACCATATTACGGTTCGCGTACCAGCTTACCACTTCGGGCTAGGCGGTCGCCTTGGGCGATGGTTTCGTCGATATCACGGGTATAAACGCCAGCTCGCCATAGCCGGAGTCATTCATCTGGCCAATCGGCGCATCGAGCTGGTTACGGCTGTAGCGCCCCACGTGCAGTACCAGGCGAAAAACTCTTTTTTTCAGCTCGTCGAAATCTTTGAGTTTCGATCAGCTCGGGGCGATTAAAGATCTAGCTCTGGGATTGGGCGATCATCGGCATTCTCCACATACAGCCTGGAATACCTTACGACCTTTGGCGCGCATCGCCTGAATGTGATTCTCAATACCCGCTTTGGCTTCGGCATCGATCACCGCCCAATATCGGTAGTCAGGCGGCCCGGGTTGCCCATCCGGCATTCGGCCATCACGCGCCTGGCGGCATGGTGAGCGTAAATGGCAATGTCGTCCTGCGAGAACACCGAACGCGCGGGCGGCGCTGTCCAGCGGCTATGCGAAGGCGGAAGACCACCACATCCACCACCACCTGCTGGGGTCGCGCGGAGGAGTCAACAATCATCGCGTTCATCCCGCCGGTTTTAAGCGATGTCCGCCAGCATGGGCGGCCCTGCGCATCGAGACAACGTGGAATCTTTCGCTGTCTGGCCGCAGGGTGGCGGATCTCCGTTGAGAACCGGTGAACATCACCGCGCGAACACGGTTATCAGCAGTAAACTGCGCACCGACGGTTTCACCGCGGCCCGGCAGCAGCTGTACCACGCCCGGCGGTACGCCGGCTTCCAGCAGCAGCGCAATACCCTGCAGCGATGAGCGGCATATTATGGGCCGGTTTTGCCGGGTCGTTGCCAGCAGCAGAGCGGCGGCGATCTGGCCCGTGAAGATCCGCCAGCGGGGAAGTTCCACGGGCTGATACACACAACCGCCAGCCCCCGGACGGTGGGTTTCATTATCGAAGTCGTGGCGAACATGCGCCTGGGCGGTAGTGCAGGAAATCAACGGCTTCGCGGACTTCGGCGATGGCGTTGCTGAAGGTTTTTCCGGCTTCACGCGCCAGCATCCCCATCAGCAGAGTACATGATTGTTTAGGTCAAATCGGCACGGCGTTTCGAGGATCGCGGCGCGTTTCCTGCGGCGGCATTGCAAGCCGGATTGGCGCGTTGTTGACCGCGCTTTCCAGCGCCTGTTCTACTTCGCTTTGTGTAGCTTTCACGCACATAGCCGACGACATATTTTTCGGCTATGCCGGGTTAATCACCGCGTCCATATTGCCATCAGCGACGGGATGCTCAAGCATCGGTTTCGCCGACCAGGTTTGCATGCCGCTGTTGAGCAGCGAAGACACGGCGAGGCCAGGCGGTGTTAGCTACGCCAGATCCAGACCGAGGTTACCGGCCATTGCCGTATCAGTAGCGCCGCGGCAGCGGAATTTTCAGGGTGCGGCCAACCGGCAGCACCTTCCTGCAGGGCCATTTTTTCGACCGCCAGCACCGGGTCGGCAACCAGTTCATCCAGCGGCAGGCTGCTGTCCGGCGATACGGTTAACGAACGAGGTGTTGGCGCCGTTTTCCAGCAGACGACGCACCAGAACGCTCGCGACCATGGGTGCCGACCAGGCGCATAGATGCGGCACGGACGGTTCAGCTTGCCATCGGCCACTTTACCGACCACCTGCTCCATACAGCGGCTCACCCATGCCGTGCAGACACTGGAACTCGTACTGTCCTGGGTAGTCGTTTTACCCACCGTTGGTCAATCGCCGCCAGGGTATGGGCGTTATCGGTCGGACTGCGGGGTCAGTATCAGCTGACGCCCAGCGGCTTTTTTGGCACAGGCCAGGTCGAGACGTCGGTGTACACCTTGCGGGTATAGACCGGGTAGCCTTCAAGGCCGTCCGTGCACACGTTTAATTTCGCTATACCCAGTACCGCACCTTCACCAGACGGATCATCAGGCGGCGGCAGGCTTCGGTGGCGAAAATCAATCAGATAATCTGATGACAGAAGCGGAGCGTCACTACTGGTAGGCCTGAATAACAAAGCCAATACCACAGTTGCCACCCCGCCAGCTCCAGCTCCAAAGCACAGTTTTTCCAGCAAATCGAGGGAGATCTACGCAACGGTGGCTTCTCGGCGTCAATGTTAATACCAGATCGTACTGACGCGCCAGCAGGGTGAGTGATTTCAGACGCGGGTAAAGCTCTTCCATTACCCGGTCATACTGGGCGCGGCTATAACGCGGATGCAGCGCCGACAGTTTGATTGAAATGCCCGGCCCTTCATAGATGCCACGACCGTTAGACGCTTTACCGATGGCGTGAATCGCCTGCTGATAGGAAACCATATACGCCTGTGCATCTGCGGCGGTCAGCGCGGCTTCGCCCAGCATATCGTAAGAGTAACGGAAACCTTTCTCTTCCAGCTTGCGGGCATTGGCTAACGCTTCCGCGATGGTTTCGCCAGTGACGAACTGCTCACCCATCAGGCGCATCGCCATATCCACACCTTTGCGGATCAGCGGTTCACCGCTTTTACCGATAATGCGGTTCAGCGAGCGGGAGAGGCTGGCTTCGTTATGGGTGGAAACCAGTTTGCCAGTAAACAGCAGCCCCCAGGTGGCGGCATTAACAAACAGTGACGGGCTACGACCAATGTGTGACTGCCAGTTACCGTTGCTGATTTTGTCGCGAATTAACGCGTCGCGGGTGGCTTTGTCGGGAATACGCAACAACGCTTCCGCCAGACACATCAGCGCCACGCCTTCCTGCGATGACAGCGAAAACTCCTGCAATAACCCCTGGACCATACCTGCGCGACCACTGGCATTTTTTTGATTACGCAGTTTATCGGCCAGCTGATACGCCAGTTTGTGCGCCTGTTCAGCAACTGGCTGCGGCAGGCGGGCTTGTTCCAGCAGCATAGAAACCGCTTCGGTTTCCGGGCGGCGATAGGCCGCGGTGATCGCGGCGCGGGAAACCGACTGGGGCAATATTTGCTCGGCAAAGTCGAGGAATGGCTGGTGTGGTTCCTCTGCCGGAGTCGGTGCTTCATCGCTCTCATTGGCCGCGCCAGAAAGCAGCGCAGGTAGCTCCGGCAGAGTATCGCTGTTTTCCAGTTGTTCGAGATAAGAAAAAATCGCCTGCTTAATTAACCAGTGTGGTGTGCGATCGATACGTGTCGCGGCAGACTTAATACGCTCACGCGTCGCGTCGTCCAGCTTAACCCCCATGGTGGTGGTTCCCATGCCATTACTCCTGTTGTTCAGAAAGGTGCAACTTAACGTTATCGTGAAATATCCATGATGTTGCAACTTTGTGCAACCATGTTAAATGTGACATGCGTAGCAAGCTTAAAAATGAATGAAATGTTAATAAAAGAAATCGATATGACAGGGATTAAAAAAATAACTCAGACTTTTTCTCTGCGGCAGTTAACATTTTTGAAAGGTGCAACCTGAAAAAGCGTGAGAGAGTGCAACCTCTCAAAAATGCTCTGATTGCAGTGATGCATTCAATGTAAATGCAGTGTTAAATCATTTGTGAAAAATGATGAGCTTCCTTTTGATAAGATAGGTCAAGCTTATGAATTCTGTTGCCCGTTCCCGGCAATGATAAAAACGGCAAACTCAGATATGCCAATGATCAAGAGCCTATCAGGATCCGTTTCGAATTTCTGGAGACTGTAATGACTATTAGCACCCGATGTTGGTGACCTTTCTTGTTTATATTTTTGGCATGATCCTCATTGGCTTTTTCGCCTGGCGTAACACCAAAAACTTTGATGATTATATTCTCGGCAGCCATGGTTTAGGGCCCTTCGTGACGCGCTTGTCTGCTGGTGCTTCTGATATGAGCGGCTGGCTGCTGATGGGCCTGCCGGGAGCGATTTTCATCGCCGGTATTTCGGAAAGCTGGATTGCCATCGGTTTATTGGCTGGGCTGGCGCGTCGATCAACTGGAAGATTCAACGTGGCGCCTGCGCGTGCATACCGAAGCCAACGATAACGCATTAACGCTGCCGGATTATTTTACCGGCCACTTTGAAGATGATCGCCGGCGTGCTGCGTATTATCTCGGCGCTGGTGATTTTGCTGTTCTTTTTCTTTCACCATTTACTGTGCTTCCGGCATCGTAGCGGGTAGCATCTGTTTGAAAGCACCTTCGGCATGAGCTACGAAACAGCGCTGTGGGCCGGTGCCGCCACGACCATTCTGTATACCTTTATCGGCGGTTTCCTCCAGTAGCTGGACCGATACGGTGCAGGCTAGCCTGATGATTTTCGCGCTGATCCTGACGCCGGTTATGGTTATTTTCGCCGTCGGCGGCATGGGTGATTCGCTGGAAGTGATTAAGCAAAAGAGCATCGAAAACGTTGATATGCTCAAAGGTCTGAACTTTGTTGCCATTATCTCACTGATGGGTTGGGGGCTGGGTTACTTCGGGCAGCCGCACATTCTGGCGCGTTTTATGGCGGCGGATTCTCACCACAGCATTGTCCATGCGCGTCGTATTAGTATGACCTGGATGATCCTCTGCCTGGCAGGGGCGGTGGCTGTCGGCTTCTTTGGGATTGCTTACTTTAACGATCATCCGGCGTTGGCTGGTGCGGTAAATCAGAACGCCGAGCGTGTGTTTATCGAACTGGCGCAAATTCTGTTTAACCCGTGGATTGCCGGGATTCTGCTGTCGGCAATTCTGGCGGCGGTAATGTCAACCTTAAGTTGCCAGCTGCTGGTGTGCTCCAGTGCGATTACCGAAGATTTGTACAAAGCGTTTCTGCGTAAACATGCCAGCCAGAAAGAGCTGGTGTGGGTAGGGCGTGTGATGGTGCTGGTGGTGGCGCTGGTGGCGATTGCGCTGGCGGCAAACCCGGAAAACCGCGTGCTGGGCTTAGTGAGCTACGCGTGGGCAGGCTTTGGCGCGGCGTTTGGTCCAGTGGTGCTGTTCTCGGTGATGTGGTCACGCATGACGCGTAACGGTGCGCTGGCGGGGATGATCATCGGTGCGCTGACGGTTATCGTCTGGAAACAGTTCGGCTGGCTGGGACTGTACGAAATTATTCCGGGCTTTATCTTCGGCAGTATTGGGATTGTAGTGTTTAGTTTGCTGGGTAAAGCGCCGTCAGCGGCGATGCAAAAACGCTTTGCCGAGGCCGATGCGCACTATCATTCGGCTCCGCCGTCACGGTTGCAGGAAAGCTAAGGGACTTAGCCTGCGGCGGTTTTGTTTGGCTTCAGCAGCGGGTTGCGCTCCCTTAATGTGCCTCGCCATATAAATTGAATGGTGCAGGGAGCGCGCAGGGGGCGGCCAATCGCCGCCGCCCCCTGCTGTCCCGGCCTTCGGGGAACGCTTCAGCGATTTTGACGCCACCAACACCCGAGCTGTTATTATGTTCCGGGCAAAAAGTTAGATTTGATAATCGCGGATGGACGAAATTGCTTGATACACCCGCTTATCAGTTTTACATGGAAGCTCTGATGCATTGAGTCTGGACAGTTTTGTCGGCTGGATACGGCGTTTACGCGGCATCCGGCAAGAACACATGGTTCTTTGCAAACAATCCCATCTTTCTACCCTGGAATAATCGTTTATATCCCTTGGCATTACCTCTCTTTGTTTACATTCCAACATCATTTTATAAACATTTCACTTGTGTTTCTTTTTGGCTTAATGATAATCACTATCACTCACATTTACCTGTCTTTGCAAAAGTTGACGGCGTTTCACATTTAAGGATGTCTGCACGTTTGTTCCTTTTCTCATTATGTTGCGAGAAGGGCTGGAAGCGGCGCTGATTGTCAGCCTGATTGCCAGCTATTTGAAGCGCACTCAACGCGGTCGTTGGATTGGCGTTATGTGGATTGGCGTGATCCTCGCCGCCGCGCTGTGCTTGGGGCTGGGTATCTTCATTAACGAAACCACCGGCGAATTCCCGCAAAAAGAGCAGGAGCTGTTTGAAGGGCTGGTGGCGGTCGTCGCCGTGTCATTCTGACGTGGATGGTGTTTTGGATGCGTAAGGTCTCCCGCAACGTCAAACAACAGCTGGAGCAGGCAGTGGATAACGCGTTGCAAAAGGGCAATAACCACGGCTGGCGCTGATAATGATGGTCTTTTTCGCCGTGGCGCGTGAAGGGCTCGAATCAGTCTTCTTCCTGTTGGCTGCGTTCCGGCAGGATTTCGGTATCTGGCCGCCGTTCGGCGCAATTCTCGGACTGGCTACGGCTATCGTGCTGGGCTTCTTGCTGTATTGGGGCGGTATCCGCCTGAATCTCGGCGTGTTCTTCCGCTGGACCAGCCTGTTTATTCTGCTGGTAGCGGCAGGTCTGGCGGCGGGGGCGATTCGCGCCTTCCATGAAGCCGGGTTGTGGAACGCTTTCCAGGATGTCGCCTTCGACCTGAGCGGCACCGACGCATTCGCTTTTCGGCACGTTGCTGGAAGGCATCTTTGGTTATCAGGAAGCGCCGAGCGTCAGCGAAGTGGCGGTCTATTTCCTGTATCTGATTCCTGCGCTGGTGCTGTTCTTCTGGCCGCCGCGCGCAACGACATCAACATCACGTATCGCCCCATAAGGCTGATAACGGTTGCTTAGTGACTACAAACTTTATTGAAAGGGATGGAACATGACCAAAAACTTCCGCCGCAGCGCGTTGCAGACGGGCATTGCCGCACTCTTCTCGACCGCGTTTATGGCACAGGCTGCCGATATTCCGCAGGTTAAAGTAACGGTAAACGACAAACAGTGTGAACCGATGTCGATTACCGTCAATGCCGGTAAAACCCAGTTCATCATCCAGAACCATAGCCAGAAAGCGCTGGAGTGGGAGATCCTCAAGGGGTGATGGTGGTGGAAGGCCGGAAAACATCGCGCCGGGCTTCACCCAGAAAGGATGACCGCTAACCTGCAGCCGGGTGAATACGACATGACCTGCGGCCTGCTGACCAACCCGAAAGGCAAGCTGATTGTTAAAGGCAAAGCCACCGAAGATGCGGCAAAAGCCAATGCGCTGCTGGATCTCGGTGCCGCCATTACCGCCTATAAAGCCTACGTGACCGCCGAAACCGCTGAACTGGTAAAAGGCACCAAAGCCTTTACCGACGCGGTAAAAGCCGGTGATATCGAGAAAGCCAAATCGCTGTACGCGCCAACCCGTCAACACTACGAGCGTATTGAACCGATTGCGGAACTGTTCTCTGACCTTGACGGCAGCATCGACGCCCGTGAAGACGACTACGAGCAGAAAGCGGCGAATCCGAAATTCACCGGTTTCCACCGTCTGGAAAAAGCGCTGTTTGGCGACAACAGCGTCAAAGGCATGGAGCACTATGCTGACCAGCTCAATACCGATGTGCTGGAGCTGCAAAAACGCATCAGCGAGCTGGCGTTCCCACCATCAAAAGTGGTCGGCGGTGCGGCTGGCCTGATTGAAGAAGTGGCGGCGAGCAAAATCAGCGGTGAAGAAGACCGCTACAGCCAACCGGAACTGGGACTTCCAGGCTAACATCGACGGCGCGCAGAAGATTGTTGACCTGCTGCGTCCACAGCTGCAAGAAAGACAACGGCGCGCTGCTGGCGAAAGTCGATGCCAACTTCAAGAAAGTTGACGCGATTCTGGCGAAGTACCGCACCAAAGACGGGTATGAAACCTACGACAAACTGACCGACGCTGACCGCAATGCGCTGAAAGGGCCGATCACCGCACTGGCGGAAGATCTGGCGCAGCTGCGTGGGATCCTGGGTCTGGACTAAGCACCATGGCAAAGCAGCAGATTGACGACCTGAATGAACCATCACGTCGTCGTTTATTAAAAGGGATCGGCGCGCTGGGAGGCGCGCTGGATTTCGGGCGGTTGTCCGATGGCGCACGCGGCGAAAGCCAGCGACGCACCAGCGGCTAACGCCAACAGCCGCATGGAAACGCAGCCATTTTATGGCGCACATCAGGCGGGCGTACTCACGCCGCAACAGGCCGCAATGATGCTGGTGGCATTTGACGTGCTGGCTGCGGATAAAAGCGACCTGGAGCGTCTGTTACGCTTGTTAACCGAGCGGATTGCGTTTCTGACTAAAGGCGGCCCGGCACCGGATACGCCAAACCCACGCCTGCCGCCAATGGATTCCGGTATTCTCGGGGCCTATATCGCGCCGGATAACCTGACCATGACGCTCTCCGTCGGTCATTCGCTGTTTGATACGCGTTTTGGGCTTGCCGATAGACAACCGAAAAAGCTGCAAAAAATGACGCGTTTTCCCAACGATTCCCTCGATGCCACCCTGTGTCACGGCGATCTGCTGCTGCAGATTTGTGCCAACACCCAGGATACGGTGATTCATGCGTTGCGCGACATCATCAAGCACACGCCGGATTTGCTCAGCGTGCGCTGGAAGCGGGAAGGGTTTATCTCCGACCACGCGGCGCGTAGCAAGGGAAAAGAGACGCCGGTCAACCTGCTGGGCTTTAAAGACGGCACCGCCAACCCCGACGGCAGCAATAAAACGCTGATGGACGAGGTGGTGTGGGTCACTCGCGAGCAGGGTGAACCAGCGTGGGCGCTGGGCGGATGCTACCAGGCGGTGCGAATTATCCAGTTCCACGTCGAAGTTCTGGGATTTTACCCCGCTCAAAGAGCAGCAGACCATTTTTGGCCGCGATAAGCACAGCGGTGCGCCGCTGGGGATGAAAGCTGGAGCACGATGTGCCGGACTACAGTCGCGACCCGGAAGGGGACGTGATTGCATTGGATAGCCATATTCGTCTGGCTAACCCGCGCACCAAAGAGACCGAGTCCAGCCTGATGATGCGCCGTGGCTATAGCTATTCGCTTGGCGTGACCAACTCCGGCCGACTCGACATGGGGCTGCTGTCGTTTGCTACCAGCATGACCTTGAAAAAGGCTTCCTGACGGTGCAGAAACGGCTCAATGGTGAAGCGCTGGAGGAGTACGTGAAGCCGATTGGCGGCGGGTATTTCTTCGTGCTGCCGGGGGTTGCGGCGAGAAGACTATTTGGGTAGCACGCTGTTGGGGAAGCGTGAGATACTTTGCGGCGCAGAAGCGTGCGAGTAGGTTCCCGGCGGCGCACGCCGCCGGGAATTGCCAACACTTAAGAATATCGCCAGAAATCAGCACTTTTTTTTCATTTCTCCCCGTATTGACATAGAATACATAAGTGTCAGATGCTATCTCTACCAACTATCGTTATTTTTATGTAAATTTTATGTTGCATAATTTGCGCTCTATGGTGTAAATAATAAGTAGAGCGGTAGTTCCCGACAGTGATGTAGTTTCACTATGGAGATCGCGAATGGTAGCGTCCTTGATTGGACTAAGCAGTACCTCAACCCGCACCATCCAGCGCGGAGGCCCCATCTCCGGCAGTGATTTCGTCACCCCATTTTTCCCCCATGAAAATTCAACTTGTAGTAAACGATGCCATGTCTGGTGCGCGTAGCCGTGCATTGGCATCATTTCGGCAGGCAGTTGCTATGGCTTACAAGGAAGCCAAACCTCATACGTTCGTGCGCATAATCGTGCTGCTCTTAGCGCGTGTGATGTAAACCAACAACTCAAGGTGCTATCCATCGGAAGACAGAAAGCAAGTGAAATAAAGCTCATCGCGAAGCAAAACGTGTGCTGAGACGTGATTCACGCAGCCACAAACAACGTGAAGAAGAATCGGTCACCTCGCTTGTGCAGATGAGTGGCGTGGAAGCGATAGGCATGGCGCGGGACAGCCGCGACCACTCGCCAATTACTCCGCGTAATGAAGCTCAGGCCCATTATCTGAATGCTATCGAAAGTAAGCAGCTGATCTTCGCGACAGGCGAAGCGGGCTGTGGCAAAACCTGGATCAGCGCAGCGAAAGCTGCGGAGGCGTTGATACACAAGGATGTTAATAAAATCATCGTTACGCGTCCCGTTCTTCAGGCTGATGAAGATCTTGGATTCCTGCCCGGAGACATTTCGGAGAAATTCGCCCCGTATTTCCGTCCCGTCTATGACGTGCTGGGAACGCGGCTCCTCCTTTATGCAATATTGCCTACGCCCTGAAATGTTCAGGTAGAGATCGCGCCGTTCGCCTATATGCGCGGACGTATTTTGAAAATGCAGTGGTCATTCTTGATGAGGCGCAGAATGTCCGCCGCGCAAATGAAGATGTTTTAACCCGCCTCGGGGAGAACGTCACGGTCATCGTCAACGGCGATATCACCCAGTGTGATTTACCGCGCGGCGTTCAGTCTGGCCTAAGCGATGCGATGGCCCGCTTTGAAGAAGATGAGATGATAGGAATTGTGCGGTTCCAAAGACGACTGCGTACGCTCGCCGCCTGCCAGCGCACGCTGAATGCCTATTACTAAGCGTTATCACCTCTGCAAAGCCCGGGAAACCGGGCTTTGTTTTGGGTGTTTATGCCCGGACTAGCGCTTTTTCTGAAACAACCATTTTTATTTGCCCCTGGCTGGTGAAGTGTACGCTCATCCTGTGGCTTTTTTGTAGTTGCTGATAGAGCTCATCAGGTATTGCTAAGCTCTCTGCATATTCTTGCGGCGTATATTGGTAGGCTGCATGATGCTGCTGTTTTTGAAAACGCAGCTTATTGTACAGCGCCCAGACAATTAACACGACGGCATTCGCCACTGCCAGCAAAAAATAGAACTGAAGTCGGCTTCTGGCCTCGCTTTGCCAGTAATAACCCGTCAGCAGATCCATGGCGAATAAGAATATGAACAACGCAAATAATGTCCACAAGATGGTTGTGGCAACATAATCAACCAGTAAACGTACTGGTGATTGTCGGGTCGTAATAATTAAATTGTTCATATTAACCTCTCAGAATCCCGCGATCGGGACTTACCCAACGGGCGCGTTGCTTTTTAGGCATCAACATGACTCGTGTAAATGATACCAATGTCGTTGCCAGGCTCAGCATCCAGAAAATAACCGGGAACCAAATAATCCAGAAAAGCGATGAAGTCAGATTATGCTCATAGCGATTCTCGATCATCAGGCTGACAATAAATTGCAGTAAACATAACGTACACAATAATATTCCGGCAGTATGTGTCGCAGCGATATGTGTCAATTCAATATTTAACGGTACACCGGCAAGTTGGACTGCGTAAATAATGAAACCGACCAGGCAGGTGAAGGCCCATATTGTCGTCAGGCAGTATTCAAAAAACAGCGGCCACATTCGAAAGTTTTCTTTGCGCCACAACCTTGTCATATTTTTGAGGAATACTTCTGCACCGCCCTGAGCCCAGCGCAGGCGCTGTTTCCACAGCCCTTTTAACGTTTCAGGCATTAATATCCAGCACAGTGCCCGTGGCTCGTAAAAAATCGTCCACTGATTCAACTGCAGCTTCCAGCTAATATCAATATCTTCGGTGATCATATCGTCACTCCAGTAACCCACTTCTGCCAGGGCGCTGCGACGAAATGCGGCAATAACACCGGAAACGGTAAATACGTTTCCATAGATACGCTGGGTTCGCTTGATCAAACCAATAATTGAGGAATACTCGCCAACCTGAATTTTACCCACCAGGGTAGAACGTGTTCGAATACGAGGATTACCGGTTACGGCACCCACACGCGGGTTGTACAACATCGGTTCCACAATATATGCCGCCGCATCGCGGTCTAATAACGCATCGCCATCAATGCACACCAGATATTCACTTTTCGCCGCGGCAGCTCCGGTTTTAAGCGCAATGGCTTTCCCCTGGTTTTGCGCCAGATGAATGACCCGCAAATGGGGAATTTGTGCAGCCATGCGATCCAGGATGGCACGGGTTTTATCTGTTGAACCGTCATTTACGGCAATAACTTCAATGTTCTCATAACGCTGTGCTAAAGCGGCGTGTATGGTTTCCTCAACGTTTTTCTCCTCATTAAAACAGGGAATGATAATGGAGATAGACGGATTATCTTTCAACTGGGGAGCTGGTGCGTTTTCTCCCCACGGCCAGTGGCGTTCACGATAGACCCAGAAATAGACGCCGCCAACAATCCACATAATGGACATAAAAAACGGCCAGAAGAAAACGAACCTCATCATCAGTTCACCAGAGTGAAAGTACGCTACGCATAGGGGTATGCATAACACCAGACATAATATAAAAAACGATACGATGCGATTAATCATTTTTCGGATACCAGGCTGTTGAAAACTCAGGACGAATAAGGTCTATTTCAGGTTGGTTATGCAGAAAATTGTCGGGATAATAACCATAGTTTTTCACTCCATTCAGTTGTAATAGGCTCATCCAGTGAGCGAGTTGTTGCGAAGAAATAGCCTGATGCTGACCATTTTTCTGCCAGTTTTGTGCCTGTAATTCTAAAATAGATTTGTCTTTAGCCTGAGGGATGTTTTTAATTTGATTGGTCAATTGTATTAACCATTGGTCAGCCGATTTTTCTGCGACACCTTCCAGATAAGGCATAGCCATAATAGCGGTCCAGTCATAGCTTTTTAGGAAATCAGCATAATTCTGTGCAAACCAGGCTTCACTTTCAGGTTGTATTACCGGAAGTGCAAAAATATTTCGTGCAGTTTTAATATGTGGACCGCGAATGGCTTTTACGCGCGCACTAAGTTCTAAAGTGAAGTCAGTTAACGCACGACTTTTAAAGCGGGCCCACTGTTTAAATTGCTCCGGGTTTTGTCGAATTTCGCTCAGACTCCCGCTAAAGCCTGCTTGCTGATAAGCCGTGATAGCCGGTGCACTGGCATCTTCATAATCTGAAAGCAAAGCATCATCGTGGAACAATATGCCATCAAAAGCAGCATGTCCGGCAAGATCTTCATATAACATGCCAACTTGTGCTCTGACTCTGTCATCGAAAGGAGAGAGACGGTGATATTGTTCAGGATGAATTTGTGCTTTTTTCTCCCCTGTTGGTAAGTATTTTACTCGCGTTAATGTGGGATCTAAATCCCAGCTTAATACCGGCATCCACGCATAGATGTTTACACCTGAGCGGGTACGTAATTGCCAGGCAACCCGACTAAAAATATCTGCTTTCATTGGTAGCAAACGATTTGGAAACCAGACCTCTTTGACCAGCCCATCACCATCGGGATCAGCAAATGCCTGCAAATACACGGTTGATATTTGCATATCTTTCACCCGCTGAATTAGCACATCAATATTGCGATCCATTTGCTGGAGGTTTTCGTCATAAACGTAATCAAGATCGATATGCATTATCCGTTGTGGTGATTTTTCCTGTACGGTAATAATTTGCTGGGCAAACTCTTTTAATGAGGGATTATTGGCGATTAATACCCGCGGAATGGAATCCAATTGCGACGCATTTGCCAAACCTGATTCAAGGGTGAAGAACATGTCATAACCGAGTTTTTTTAATTCCTCTATCGCTATGCCATTCGCTTCGCCATAAGGCCAAACAAAAACGTGTGGATTTACCTCAACCTTTGTACGCAGGTATTCCGTCATTTTTACAGCATCCAGACGAATTCTTTCCCGGTATTCTGCTGCGGTTTCATACCGTGCGTGGTCAGTAAAATATGCACGATTTACATATACAGGCAATAAGCTGCCGGTGGCATTAGCCTGAATACCGTAGTGAGAATTCCATGTATGAGAAGCGAGCTCAACGAGCCGGGAACGCGCAACTTCTCGCACTTGTTGCCACGTGGCAAAATATTCTCGATCGACCAACTCATCGCCAAATTTTACTTGTTTATCCGCTGGCGTATCGACCCAACTGCCGACGGGGGCCCATACAGCAGGCCACTGGAAGGCCTGAAGAATTGGGAAGACGCGGGTATAAAAACTCTGGTAGCCGTCATCAAAAGTCAGCACTACAGCTTTTTCCGGTAGCGGTTTTCCTCCTCGATGTGCTTCACGAATTTGAGCAATACTGACCGGTTGATAACCGTTCTCGCGCAGCCAGGCAAATTGTTCACGCAGTGCTGATGTCCGCACTGACATAAAACGCTGGTCGGCAGCTTCGTCTTCAACGTTATGCCATGAAATCGCTACAAAACCATTATGCGGCCACGGTTGCTCGGCGAGTAAAGATTCGCGATCCTGTGGCGGTATAAATGATGTTCTTGACTGGCTAATGCACGCGGTGAGCATAATTATACTCACCAGCATCAGGAGATATTTATTTCCATTACGTAACATATTTATCCTTAAAATCTGAATGTCATATCGAATTCAACGTATAAGTTGTGTTCTCTGTCACCGTCATAAGGTCGTTTTTCCCAGCGTAGCGTTGCGCCAGCATCAATCACGTCATTCCAACTAATGCGTTGCCCGTAGCCGAGTTGGGTGACGACATCCGTGCCATAATGTTTTTGCCAGGAGGCACCAACACCTGCGCTGAATATTTGCTCCCAGCTATTTTCATAGCTTCGCCATAACAAATGGCTTGCCTCAAATGCCGGAACAATATCGAACGTTTTTATAGGGTTGTAGTATGGGGTATCGTGTTCTGTATTTTGTTCGTAATACAGACTGGGTAGGAAATCGACAATCAAATATGGTGAAGACCAGATGCGTTCCTGACCCTCAAGTGAGACTTCATGACGCTGGTTACTGTCGGAAAAATCAGTGAAAGCCCAGGAGACACCGTACTTACGCCGCTCATTTTGATACCAGCGAACATAAGCCTGAGCACTGTTGCCTGTAACACCATTTTTCATTGCCCGTAATGGAACGCGGTGAGAGAGGCGTTCCAGTTGCGAACCAATACGCCAGTTATCATTAAAATCATACCAGCCAGACAGGCGCGCGCCGGGTTTATGCTCATGATTGAAAACGCGTTCAGCGTACTCTGCCTCGAGCCAGATATTACGTGACCGCCACTCAACACCCGCAAGCCAGTCGCGAACAATCCCTTTTCCTTCGCTAAATTGTCCATCGGCATAACCGAATCCAGCAAAACCGCGCCAGTTATCCTTCAGCGGTGGTGAATAAACGATGGTGGTTAAGTCGACATCATGTTTACCACTATCCGGGCCTTCGGCATCAATTCCTGTTGAGCCAGCGATACGAAGCTCTGCAAGATTATGTACATCAACCGCACGTTTTAATCGTACAACGCCGGGATCTTGCGGTTCACGTTCGACAACATCGTGCGTTAAGACAGCTGCCTGCTGCCATTCTTGTAACGTTAATGCTGTCCAGGCTTGTTCAACCTCCAGATTAATATTACGTGGCTCGATCACTTCTGCTTTTTTTAATTCATTTTCTGCTGCACGAGGCCAACCGCGGGCTTGTAACACACTCGCGTAATCAATGCGCAGTCCCTGATTTCCTGGTGCGTTATAAGCAAGCTCTCTGGCTGTCATTTCAGCCTGAGGAAGATCATTACTATATTTTGCTACGGTTGAGAGAAACGAATGCCCCTGTAACCAGGTATCATTCGGGATGCTCGTAGGCGTGCCCATTAACCGAAGGAAAGGCGGCGAAGTATTAATGGTATGTTGGGTGACAGTTAGCGCGCCCGGATAATTTTCACTCTCCAGGTGGCTGTAAAAGAGATCCGCAAGTTCTTCATCGGATAAATCCGGGGCAATGGTCTCCTTGTGATAAAAGAGCTCGGTCATTATTGACTGTGCTTTTTTCGGCTGATGATCTTTGAGATAAGCCGATGCAACCCAATATTGCCCCCAGGGCGGAATAATTTGCCCCGTCTTTTTTAATCGCTGATAGTGAGAAATAACGTCTTTATAACGATCGCGAGTTAATAACGCGCCAAGATGATCAACCTGAATACGCTGGTACTGGGCAGTGCGGTCTGGGTTATCGTGCCACAGAATTTCTAATGCAGCGTATTGGGCGAGGGCGCGATCGGCAATGGCATAACGTTCACTTTCACTGCGCGTAGGCATAAACGACAGTCTGACCAGTTCGGCATGAATATCAGCGCGAATATCTGGCGTTAAATTGGCATCGTCAATCGCGGCAGCAAGTTGATTATTACGTAATGCCTGCACGTATTCTGTGGGATATTGTTGCGTAGATGCATTTTCAGGTAATGACTCTGTCATCGCCCGTAATTCATCCTGATGACGCCCCGCCAGTTTATAGATATAGGCTTCTGCGAGTAAATTGGCTTTGTCCGGTGCTCCAGAGTTAAGCTGCTTAAGTTTAACCAGCGCAGTATCATAGTGACCAGCATCTGCCAGGGTTAAAATTTGTCCCCGTTGATAATCCTTATTTTGCGGCTCCAGAGAGAGCGCCTTTTGCCACAGTGTAAGCGAGTTTTGCCATTGTTGCAGGTTACGATAAGCGACGGCGACAGCTGCATAACCACGCGCTGGTAATTGCTGATGACGGTAGCGGTTGTAAACGGTAATAACCTGTTTATCTTGCCCGGCCCATAAGGCAATCTGTAACCAGTCAGCAATTTGGTTATTGCTGAGTGCTGATTTTAGTGCAAACCATGACAAAGCTGGCTGAGTATTACCCTTGCGAGCTTCAATAATCAATGCATCATAGGCGTTATTAACAGCACTCTTCGCCGCGGGACTCGCTGCTAAAAATGCGGCAGTAAGAAGTTTCAAAGCCCATTTGGTTTTCGGGCACCTTTTTCTGCTACTTGAATACATCCTGTATTACTCCATGTATTGCCAAAATCTCTCTCTGTATCTAATTACAGGTAACTGAAAAGAAAGATATTTTTGCACCTCATAATCCGTTATTAAACGCGGAAGAGAGACGTGAATTGTTGATGATGAGAAGAAGAAATGATGAGCAGAGTGTCCATATAAAATCCTTTTCTCGCCCGAAAATCCATTCCAATGATGAGGATCTTCAGGAATACGGCATAAATCCCAATGCCTTTTTCAAAATAAATTAGGATTAAAATAATTAAATCAGTAAATTCCGATGCATGATTTCGGATTTTTCGAAAGTCCTGATGAAAGGCTGCGCTACGGCACTCACGGATTTAATTGTTATTCCTAATGTATCTATGAATTAATGTTTTATAAGGATTTTCTATAACCATTTATAAGTATTTTCAAGCCTGGCTTGTTGCAAACAATGTATAAAGCACTTAGGCAATAATAATTACATTCAGCAACTATCATCATCGGTATTGTTTGTGGGCGGAATTTCATATTGACAACAGTACAGTTCTTATATCTATTAATAATAGAAAGGGATCTACAACCTACAGATTGGTGTAGCTTTATGGAAAAAGACTATTTGAGAATTAGTAGTACTGTATTAGTGAGCTTATTGTTTGGGCTTGCTTTGGTTTTGGTGAATAGTTGGTTTAATCAGCCAGGCGTTGAGGAAGTTGTTCCACGATCAACCTATCTGATGGTAATGATTGCTTTATTTTTTATCGATACTGTTGCATTTATTTTTATGCAGTTGTATTTCATTTATGACCGTAGGCAATTTTCAAACTGTGTACTTAGTTTGGCTTTTCTGAGTTGTTTGATTTACTTTGTTATAACCGTCATTATCATTCAGCAAATTATTGAGGAGCGTTTGACAAGCAGTGTTGTCCAAAATGACATTGCAATCTATTATTTGTTTCGTCAGATGAGTTTGTGCATATTAATATTTCTGGCATTGGTGAATAAAGTTAGTGAAAACACAAAACAGCGCAATTTATTTTCCAAAAAAATGACTTTGTGCATAAGTTTGTTTTTTGTTTTTGGGGGGCCGATAGTTGCTCACATACTTTCTAGTCATTATGAGAGCTACAATTTACACATTGCCGAGTTAACCAATGAAAATGGTCAGGTGGTTTGGAAAGCCTCATATGTTACCATAATGATTTTCATGTGGTTAACCTTGCTTTCGGTTAATCTATACTTTAATGGTTTACGCTATGATATCTGGAATGGAGTGACGGTGATTGCTTTTTGTGCCGTACTGTACAATATCTCTCTGTTATTTATGAGCAGGTATAGCGTGTCCACTTGGTATATTAGTCGCACTATTGAAGTAGTCAGTAAGTTAACCGTTATGGTAATATTTATGTGCCATATATTCAGTGCGCTACGAGTAACAAAGAACATTGCACATCGCGATCCCTTAACCAATATATTTAACAGAAATTATTTTTTTAATGAACTGACAGTTCAATCAGCATCAGCCCAAAAAACGCCTTATTGCGTCATGATTATGGATATCGACCACTTCAAAAAAGTCAACGACACCTGGGGGCATCCGGTTGGCGATCAGGTGATAAAAACAGTGGTGAATATCATTGGGAAAAGCATACGACCAGATGACCTTTTAGCGCGCGTCGGCGGCGAAGAGTTTGGCGTCTTGCTGACGGACATCGATACTGAACGTGCGAAAGCTTTAGCGGAAAGGATTCGGGAAAATGTTGAGCGTTTAACTGGCGATAATCCTGAATACGCTATACCACAAAAAGTGACGATTAGTATTGGCGCTGTTGTGACTCAGGAAAATGCGTTAAACCCAAATGAGATCTATCGACTGGCTGATAACGCACTTTACGAGGCGAAAGAGACCGGGCGTAATAAGGTGGTTGTGAGGGATGTGGTGAATTTTTGTGAGTCACCATAAAGCGGCATTTTGATCCTACCCACGTAATATGGACACAGGCCTAAGCGAGGTTCTTGTTTTCAAATTGTTCCGGACTGAGGCCGCCACACCAACTGTGCCGCCGCCACCGATTGTAATCACATTCGATATAATTAAACACCGTTGCCCGCATTATTTCCCGGCTGATAAAGTGTTCTCCATGGATACATTCCACTTTCAGCGAATGAAAGAAGCTTTCCACGCAGGCATTATCGTAGCAGCAACCTTTTGCGCTCATACTTCCACGCAGATTATGCCGCTTCAGTTGCGCCTGATAATCTGCTGAACAGTACTGGCCTCCACGGTCCGTGTGAACGATAACGTTCCGGGGCCTCTTACGCCGCCACAGCGCCATCTGCAGGGCATCGCAGGCCAGTTGCGCCGTCATGCGTGGCGACATTGACCAGCCAATAACGGCACGTGACCACAGGTCAATGACCACTGCCAGATACAGCCAGCCTTCATCTGTACGTAAGTACGTGATGTCTCCTGCCCACTTCTGGTTCGGGCCACTGGCGTAAAAATCCTGCTCCAACAGATTTTCTGACACAGGCAGGCCGTGTGCGCGGTAGCTGACCGGGCTGAACTTCCGGGAGGCCTTTGCCCTCAGTCCCTGACGGCGCAGGCTTGCCGCCACGGTTTTTACGTTAAAGGGGTAACCCTGAGCACGCAGTTCATCCGTCAGGCGTGGGGCACCGTAACGCTGTTTTGACCGGGTAAAAGCCGCGAGGACAACGCTGTCGCAGTGTTGGCGGAACTGCTGACGCGTGCTTATCCTTGTCCGCCGCTGACACCACGTATACCAGCCGCTGCGGGCCACCCGGAGCACGCGGCACATTGCTTTGATGCTGAACTCAGCCTGATGTTTTTCAATAAAGACATACTTCATTTCAGGCGCTTCGCGAAGTATGTCGCGGCCTTTTGGAGGATAGCCAGCTCTTCATCCCGTTCTGCCAGCTGGCGTTTGAGACGTGCAATCTCGGTAGACATCTCCAGTTCACGTTCAGAAGACGTCTGCTGATTTTGCTGTTTACTGCGCCAGTTGTAGAGTTGTGATTCATACAGGCTGAGTTCACGGGCTGCGGCAGTAACACCGATGCGTTCAGCAAGCTTCAGGGCTTCACTGCGAAATTCAGGCGAATGCTGTTTACGGGGTTTTTTACTGGTTGATACTGTTTTTGTCATGTGAGTCACCTCTGACTGAGAGTTTACTCACTTAGCCGCGTGTCCACTATTGCTGGGTAAGATCAGTGCCTGGCACACGCGTTTGATGGAAGACGGCGTTCAGGCAATGCGCGATTATCTTGCCGGACTGGATATCGCTTCGCCAGAGCATCAGGTTCTGATGAACGTAACAGCAAAAAGCGAGGTCGCTCCGTCAATTATCAAAGAAAATCTCTCATTACACTTAACTCATACGGTGAAATGGACTGAATCTCTCGATACATTTCTGAATATGCCAACCCCGGTAGCTTTCCTTGAAATAAGTAATAAGCCCTATTTGGGGAATATGTTAAATGATTTTGCTGGCGTGGATCAGCAACGAGTTATGCATTGTCGTAAAGCATTTAGTGATGCAAAGGTATTCAAATGATTCCTGATTATTTAACTTTTATTCGCTTTCAGGATAAACGAAATCTGATATACATTTATGCTATTGGACTTATTCTGATAGGCTTTTATTGGAAGAATGCAGGGTTTACTTTTCCATCAGAGGATATTGGTGTAGTTAGTGGGATTCTGGCTCTGGTGCTGTATAATTTTATTTTTGATCTCAAGGCGTACTGGGCTTATAAATGCGTCACGAAGAATATCGATTTTTCGTGGTTTAAGAAAAAGCAGAACCACAAAATAGAATTATTTCTTACACAACCTCTGGTGGCAGGATTTCTGTCGTTAATCATGTTGAGTGCAATGAGTTGGGGGCTATACCAGCTTCTACCCTCGTTATATGCGCTGTTCCTGATTTCGTTACTTGGGCCGTTGGTCATCTTTCTGCTGTTTCGGATGATCCGCACCAGTTATGTCAAGCAGGTCGCTATTTCAGTAGCGAAAAAAGTAAAATATAAAAGTCTGACTCGCTATGTGCTGCTTTCGGTGTGCATCTCAACGGTTGTTAACCTGCTTACTATCAGCCCGTTGCGTAACAGTGATTCTTTTGTGACAGAGGGGCAGTGGTTAACGTTTAAATCGATAATTGCATTGCTCATTCTTTGTGGCGTAGTGTTGGCGATTAATCTGTTTTTTCTGCGCTTCTCCAAGCGGTACGCTTTTCTGGGCAGGCTTTTTTTGCAGGAAATCGATCTGTTTTTCTCCAGTGAAAATGCGTTGTCGACCTTTTTTGCCAAGCCGCTTTGGCTTCGGTTATTCATATTGCTGGTTATTGAAGTGATGTGGATTACGCTGGTGTCGGTATTGGCAACGCTTGTAGAATGGCGGATTTGGTTTGAAGCCTATTTTTTACTCTGCTATGTACCGTGCTTAATTTACTATTTTTTCTATTGTCGATTCCTCTGGCATAACGATTTTATGATGGCATGTGACATGTATTTCCGTTGGGGGCATTTTAATAAGTGAGGAAGTGATAGGAAGTGACCAGATAATACATATATGTTCTGTACTCTCTTGCGCATTTTGATTGTTGACTGAGTAACCAGACAGTTGATGTGCACGATTTCCCCTCGCCCTAACAGACGTGGGCGGGGGCACCCGGTGTGTGCAATATACGAAAAAAAAGCCCGTACTTTCGTACGAGCTCTTCTTTAAATATGGCGGTGAGGGGGGGATTGACTCGCTTCGCTCGCCCTGCGGGCAGCCCGCTCACTGCGTTCACGGTCTGTCCAACTGGCTGTCGCCAGTTGTCGACCCCCGGTCGGGGCTTCTCATCCCCCCGGTGTGTGCAATACACGAAAAAAAAGCCCGTACTTTCGTACGAGCTCTTCTTTAAATATGGCGGTGAGGGGGGGATTGACTCGCTTCGCTCGCCCTGCGGGCAGCCCGCTCACTGCGTTCACGGTCTGTCCAACTGGCTGTCGCCAGTTGTCGAACCCCGGTCGGGGCTTCTCATCCCCCCGGTGTGTGCAATATACGAAAAAAAAGCCCGTACTTTCGTACGAGCTCTTCTTTAAATATGGCGGTGAGGGGGGGATTGACTCGCTTCGCTCGCCCTGCGGGCAGCCCGCTCACTGCGTTCACGGTCTGTCCAACTGGCTGTCGCCAGTTGTCGAACCCCGGTCGGGGCTTCTCATCCCCCCGGTGTGTGCAATATACGAAAAAAAAGCCCGTACTTTCGTACGAGCTCTTCTTTAAATATGGCGGTGAGGGGGGGATTCGAACCCCCGATACGTTGCCGTATACACACTTTCCAGGCGTGCTCCTTCAGCCACTCGGACACCTCACCAAATTGTCGTTCCTGTCTTGCTGGAACGGGCGCTAATTTAGGGAAATCATGACCTGAGGTCAACAAACTTTTTGAAAAAATCGCGCGTTTATTCAAACTTCAATCAATGTGTGGTTTTAATAAGCGAAATCTGCTTTTTTTGCCACCGACCACGGATTTGTTATGCTGGTGGCCTTTGTAGATCATAACGATAAGTGCGAATAAATTTCGCACAACGCTTTTCGGGAGTCAGTATGGATATCATCTTTTATCACCCAACGTTCGATACCCAATGGTGGATTGAGGCACTGCGCAAAGCTATTCCTCAGGCAAGAGTCAGAGCATGGAAAAGCGGAGATAATGACTCTGCTGATTATGCTTTAGTCTGGCATCCTCCTGTTGAAATGCTGGCAGGGCGCGATCTTAAAGCGGTGTTCGCACTCGGGGCCGGTGTTGATTCTATTTTGAGCAAGCTACAGGCACACCCTGAAATGCTGAACCCTTCTGTTCCACTTTTTCGCCTGGAAGATACCGGTATGGGCGAGCAAATGCAGGAATATGCTGTCAGTCAGGTGCTGCATTGGTTTCGACGTTTTGACGATTATCGCATCCAGCAAAATAGTTCGCATTGGCAACCGCTGCCTGAATATCATCGGGAAGATTTTACCATCGGCATTTTGGGCGCAGGCGTACTGGGCAGTAAAGTTGCTCAGAGTCTGCAAACCTGGCGCTTTCCGCTGCGTTGCTGGAGTCGAACCCGTAAATCGTGGCCTGGCGTGCAAAGCTTTGCCGGACGGGAAGAACTGTCTGCATTTCTGAGCCAATGTCGGGTATTGATTAATTTGTTACCGAATACCCCTGAAACCGTCGGCATTATTAATCAACAATTACTCGAAAAATTACCGGATGGCGCGTATCTCCTCAACCTGGCGCGTGGTGTTCATGTTGTGGAAGATGACCTGCTCGCGGCGCTGGATAGCGGCAAAGTTAAAGGCGCAATGTTGGATGTTTTTAATCGTGAACCCTTACCGCCTGAAAGTCCGCTCTGGCAACATCCACGCGTGACGATAACACCACATGTCGCCGCGATTACCCGTCCCGCTGAAGCTGTGGAGTACATTTCTCGCACCATTGCCCAGCTCGAAAAAGGGGAGAGGGTCTGCGGGCAAGTCGACCGCGCACGCGGCTACTAATAAAGCATCAGGATTCCTGCTATCCTTGGCGGGAATTGAATACAGGAGAGAGTTATGTATCCCGTCGACCTTCATATGCATACCGTTGCCAGCACACATGCATATAGCACATTAAGTGATTACATTGCCCAGGCCAAACAAAAGGGCATTAAACTTTTTGCGATCACCGATCATGGCCCGGATATGGAAGATGCGCCGCATCACTGGCACTTCATTAACATGCGTATCTGGCCGCGAGTGGTTGATGGGGTAGGGATCCTGCGCGGCATCGAAGCTAACATTAAAAATGTTGATGGTGAAATTGACTGCAGCGGTAAAATGTTTGACTCGCTGGATCTAATTATTGCCGGTTTTCATGAGCCGGTTTTTGCGCCACATGACAAAGCGACCAATACACAAGCGATGATCGCCACTATCGCCAGCGGCAATGTGCATATAATAAGCCATCCCGGAAATCCCAAATATGAAATAGATGTGAAAGCCGTTGCTGAAGCAGCCGCGAAACATCAGGTGGCGCTGGAAATCAATAATTCCTCATTTTTACACTCACGTAAGGGCAGTGAAGACAACTGTCGTGAGGTAGCCGCAGCGGTACGTGATGCTGGAGGTTGGGTGGCATTAGGCTCGGATTCTCACACCGCGTTTACCATGGGGGAATTTGAAGAGTGTCTTAAAATCCTCGACGCGGTAGATTTTCCGCCAGAGCGCATTTTGAATGTTTCTCCGCGCCGCTTACTGAACTTCCTTGAATCTCGCGGTATGGCACCGATTGCGGAATTTGCAGACCTTTAATTACTAGTAATGGAAATATATTAATGAACGAGTTTTCTATCCTCTGTCGTGTGCTGGGTTCGCTCTATTACCGCCAACCACAAGATCCTTTACTGGTGCCGCTGTTTACCCTGATTCGTGAGGGGAAACTGGCTGCGAACTGGCCACTGGAGCAGGATGAGTTGCTGACACGTTTGCAGAAAAGCTGTGATATGACGCAAGTCTCTGCCGATTACAATGCGTTGTTTATCGGCGATGAATGTGCTGTGCCGCCATATCGTAGCGCATGGGTTGAGGGCGCGACGGAAGCGGAAGTGCGCGCTTTTCTTTCTGAGCGAGGGATGCCATTAGCGGATACGCCAGCCGATCACATCGGCACATTGCTGCTCGCAGCTTCCTGGCTGGAAGATCAGTCAACGGAAGATGAGAGCGAAGCACTGGAAACACTGTTCAGTGAGTATCTGTTACCCTGGTGTGGTGCGTTCCTTGGCAAAGTGGAGGCCCATGCAACCACGCCTTTCTGGCGCACCATGGCACCGCTAACCCGCGATGCCATTAGTGCAATGTGGGACGAGCTGGAAGAAGATTCTGAAGAATAAGTGTGATCTACGTCACTCATAACTGCAACGGATAATTTGTTGTTGCATAAAATGTGTGCTCGATCTCATTCATGGCCGCGTTTTCTGCTATCATGCGCGGCATGAACATACTTCTCTCTATTGCAATCACAACAGGCATTCTCTCCGGTATCTGGGGATGGGTGGCTGTTTCCCTGGGCTTACTAAGCTGGGCGGGCTTCCTGGGCTGTACGGCCTACTTTGCCTGCCCGCAAGGTGGGCTGAAAGGGCTGGCGATCTCCGCTGCAACCCTGCTTAGTGGCGTGGTGTGGGCGATGGTCATTATTTACGGTAGTGCACTGGCACCACATCTGGAAATTCTCGGTTATGTCATAACCGGTATTGTCGCGTTTCTGATGTGTATTCAGGCCAAACAGCTGCTGCTTTCATTTGTTCCGGGGACGTTTATAGGCGCATGCGCGACGTTTGCCGGGCAGGGTGACTGGAAACTGGTGTTACCTTCGCTGGCGCTTGGGCTGATATTTGGTTACGCAATGAAAAACAGTGGCCTGTGGCTGGCGGCGCGTAGTGCAAAGACGGCGCACCGTGAGCAGGAAATCAAAAATAAAGCGTGAGGGGCACTCACGCTTTCGCTTAAACAGTAAAATGCCGGATGATAATTCCGGCTTTTTTATCTGTCAGGATTCCGGTGGAACCGACATATGGCGGTATTTCACCAGAATGTCATTCTGCCGTTCTGCTTTATTTTGCAAATCCCACAGACCACGGTCGATACCATCATTAATCAGGAAAATGACCCCTGTTTCGATAGCCGACATCAGGCACAGCATAACAGGTTCGTTCGAGGTGTAACCCACTTCCCCTTCAAGCAAGCGCTGGTAGTCAATAAAGCGGAAAACCCCGGCCTGAACTTCATAGGAAAGTATCGTCTTACTGGTGTTCACCGAAGAAAGGATCTCGCCGGTACTCACATTGACGACGCGCAGGTTCACGGCAATCTGATCGAGCTGGTATTGCGTGTCGGCACCGATGCCAAAATATCTTGCCCCAACCCCGCCAGATTTGACGTTGCTTTCATAACCGATAATCGAACCTTCAACCATGATATTTGCCGCCGTTAAAGATTGCAGCGGGATTCGGTTATTAATGGCAACCGTGCCGTTTTCTTGTGCCGCACGAATAATCTTGCGCTCGTTAAGCAGGTTTTGTAAGCCCTGGCGCTCCAGCGGTATAAACCAGCGAGAATCTTTCAGTGCCGTGACCAGCATTGCCGTGGCGCTTTGCGGAACAGCAGTGGAGAAGTTACTTGCCGGGTAGGGTTTAAATTGCCCGGTTTCGTCCTGAATGTTGTATACCGAAACAAAGATTTTACCCGTCGGCGCTGGCAGATGGGTCAAATCTTTGTAGCTCTGAGCACGAGGCATTAATGTCGGTCTGGCGGCTTCTTTAGGCGGGGCGGTTAAGCATCCGCTCAGTAACATGACGGCAACCAAAAGAAATAAGCGCTGCATGATTATTTTCCTTATGAAGCTGGGGCTTAAAAATCGGTTGAGTTATTTTGTAAACCCGAAACCTGGATGGTCGAGGTTTGTCCGGTTTTACGATCTGTCACGTTCAACTGCAATTGACCATCGCGGTTGGCAATATCGACAATATAATCGTTGGTCACCATGCGGCCCGGTTTACCGGTATTAATATTCGACAGTAGCCCACCTAAAATTTGTGACTGGATGGCCTGAGTAAAGTTATCTAACGCTGAGGGTGTTTCAATACCAAAGTCATCGTTATAGCTCGGATCTTTATAAGAGTTTTGGGCCTGAGCGCTATTTAATAAAAAAGCGCCATTATTTGGGTTACCACCAAAGTTTGGATTACGGAACTGGAAAGTCATGGTTCCAGCCCAACTTAATGGCGAAATAAGCATGAGTAGAACTACTGCATGTTTGACACGCATTGCAGCCTCCGAACAATTTTTTATTTAGAATTCATCATGCGCCAAATCGCCCGTACTTAATAACGCCTGATTTATCTGGCGACGATTTAGTGCTTCTTCAGTTTGAATCAGTGCAAAGACGACAGTTTTCTCGAAGTCTCTTTTCAACGGAAATAAAAAAGTCTGGAAAATAACGTCCTGATTGACCGTTATAGTGATCCAGCTTCCCCATCGTGCACTGGGCCTTTCATTAATCGTTAAGTTACCCGTATAGTCACTTTCCCATTTATCACTAAAGGCTCGGTAAAAATCATGGCCAATAGATGAAACAGTATGGTCAGTTAGCAATCCCGGGACTTCTACCTCAACGGCGTGAAGATTCCCTGCGGCGAACAGAAATTCTGCCGCCACAATCCAGCGTAAATAACGTTTCATGGCTTTATCGCCTGAGGTTATCGTTTGCCCACGATACGGCCTAGAGAGTGCGATTCTTAACGGCAATTTTTTGAACAGATGGTAAAGGTGGGTTTTAACCGTACTTTCACTAATAAACAGTGAGCGGGCGATTTCAATGTTTGACGCGCCGATACGCAGCTTGTTGCCAGGATCTCTTTTTCTCTGTAAGTCAGGATCGTGCTTTTCTAAATTATCGTAACGATAGTTACCTGAATGCGTTGATTAGATAACTGGCTAACTTACGGGAAAAATAGCATTCGCCGCGCAGGACGCCTTGCAACCCATTGACAACACGTTCTTGATCCTCCATGGAATAAAAAACGCCGTTGATATGAGGCCAGTTTTCAATGTCGCGGTACGGGTAATCTTCAGGCGTATTTAGCAACAATATTTTGATATTGTTGTTTTTCCTGCTCAAAGTATCCTGCCAATAATGGATAAGCTTTTTATCCGCTTCCATCATATCCAGAAGAATAATAGAGCCTGAAGAGATATCGTCCAGAGAACGTTGAATATTATGTAATTTTCCTGTAATTGCCAGCGATTGTTTAAGGTGCTGCAAGAGAGCTGTCGCCTGCAAAGAAGATTTAGTGATCAACAATAATGTATGACCATGAATACTATGGACTTCATTAAACATGATGAAACCCCGCTTTTTTTATTGATCGCACACCTGACAGCTGCCTCTAAAATAGAAGCACCAGAAGTACTGACAGATGTTGCACTGCTGTGTGTAGTAATAAATCAGCCCTAAATGGGTAAAATATAAAACTAATGGATTACATCTGATTTCAATCTAGCCATTACAAATCTTAAATCAAGTGTTAAACATGTAACTAAATGTAACTCGTTATATTAAAATGTTAACCTTAAGGTTTTATTAAGTTTAGAAATGATAGAAAAGTTGTACATTTGGTTTTTATTGCACAATTTTAAAAAATCATACAAATGGTGATAACTTACTAATAATGCATATAAAAAATATTTCGGTGTAGTCCTTTCGTCATGTAAAACGTTCTTGTTTTTTCTCCACACCTCCGTGGACAATTTTTTACTGCAAAAAGACGAGGTTTGTCACGGCTTGTGCGCAAGACATATCGCAGCAATCAGCGACGGGCAAGAAGAATGACTGTCTGGTGCTTTTTGATAGCGGAAAACGGAGATTTAAAAGAAAACAAAATATTTTTTTGCGTAGATAACAGCGTATTTACGTGGGTTTTAATACTTTGGTATGAACTAAAAAAGAAAAATACAACGCGCGGGTGAGTTATTAAAAATATTTCCGCAGACATACTTTCCATCGTAACGCAGCGTTAACAAAATACAGGTTGCGTTAACAACCAAGTTGAAATGATTTAATTTCTTAAATGTACGACCAGGTCCAGGGTGACAACATGAAAAACAAATTGTTATTTATGATGTTAACAATACTGGGTGCGCCTGGGATTGCAGCCGCAGCAGGTTATGATTTAGCTAATTCAGAATATAACTTCGCGGTAAATGAATTGAGTAAGTCTTCATTTAATCAGGCAGCCATAATTGGTCAAGCTGGGACTAATAATAGTGCTCAGTTACGGCAGGGAGGCTCAAAACTTTTGGCGGTTGTTGCGCAAGAAGGTAGTAGCAACCGGGCAAAGATTGACCAGACAGGAGATTATAACCTTGCATATATTGATCAGGCGGGCAGTGCCAACGATGCCAGTATTTCGCAAGGTGCTTATGGTAATACTGCGATGATTATCCAGAAAGGTTCTGGTAATAAAGCAAATATTACACAGTATGGTACTCAAAAAACGGCAATTGTAGTGCAGAGACAGTCGCAAATGGCTATTCGCGTGACACAACGTTAATTTCCATTCGACTTTTAAATCAATCCGATGGGGGTTTTACATGAAACTTTTAAAAGTAGCAGCAATTGCAGCAATCGTATTCTCCGGTAGCGCTCTGGCAGGTGTTGTTCCTCAGTACGGCGGCGGCGGTAACCACGGTGGTGGCGGTAATAATAGCGGCCCAAATTCTGAGCTGAACATTTACCAGTACGGTGGCGGTAACTCTGCACTTGCTCTGCAAACTGATGCCCGTAACTCTGACTTGACTATTACCCAGCATGGCGGCGGTAATGGTGCAGATGTTGGTCAGGGCTCAGATGACAGCTCAATCGATCTGACCCAACGTGGCTTCGGTAACAGCGCTACTCTTGATCAGTGGAACGGCAAAAATTCTGAAATGACGGTTAAACAGTTCGGTGGTGGCAACGGTGCTGCAGTTGACCAGACTGCATCTAACTCCTCCGTCAACGTGACTCAGGTTGGCTTTGGTAACAACGCGACCGCTCATCAGTACTAATACATCATTTGTATTACAGAAACAGGGCGCAAGCCCTGTTTTTTTTCGGGAGAAGAATATGAATACGTTATTACTCCTTGCGGCACTTTCCAGTCAGATAACCTTTAATACGACCCAGCAAGGGGATGTGTATACCATTATTCCTGAAGTCACTCTTACTCAATCTTGTCTGTGCAGAGTACAAATATTGTCCCTGCGCGAAGGCAGTTCAGGGCAAAGTCAGACGAAGCAAGAAAAGACCCTTTCATTGCCTGCTAATCAACCCATTGCTTTGACGAAGTTGAGTTTAAATATTTCCCCGGACGATCGGGTGAAAATAGTTGTTACTGTTTCTGATGGACAGTCACTTCATTTATCACAACAATGGCCGCCCTCTTCAGAAAAGTCTTAATTTGTTGAAATATCGAGCATAAGATGAATCTGGAGAGAATGGTCTGCTGCGAATCAGCCAACCTGAAAGTATGGATAACACAACCCTCAAGGATGACTAATCATTGAGGAAATAGAATAAATGTTCAGACCTTTTTTAAACTCTCTTATGCTCGGCAGTTTGTTTTTTCCTTTTATTGCCATTGCTGGAAGCACCGTGCAAGGGGGCGTGATCCATTTTTATGGCCAAATTGTGGAACCGGCATGTGACGTCAGCACCCAGTCATCACCCGTAGAAATGAACTGCCCACAGAATGGTTCTATTCCGGGCAAAACCTACTCCAGCAAAGCGTTAATGAGCGGCAATGTCAAAAACGCGCAAATAGCCTCAGTAAAAGTGCAGTATCTTGATAAACAGAAAAAGCTGGCTGTAATGAACATCGAATATAACTAAGTTTCTGAACAACTCACGTTGCTGAGCAGAAAAATGCGATTTAACCAAAAAGCCTGCTGTACACTTAAGAAACAAGAAGGTGTAAGGAGGCGTTATGAAAACGCGTATTCATGTTGTGCAGGGTGATATTACCAAACTGGCCGTTGATGTGATTGTGAATGCGGCTAATCCGTCATTAATGGGAGGCGGCGGCGTCGATGGGGCCATTCATCGCGCAGCGGGTCCGGCCCTGCTGGATGCTTGTTTAAAAGTCAGGCAACAGCAGGGCGATTGCCCTACGGGGCATGCCGTTATTACGCTTGCAGGCGATCTTCCCGCTAAAGCCGTAGTGCACACCGTCGGGCCAGTCTGGCGTGGTGGTGAACAAAACGAAGACCAGCTTTTGCAGGATGCCTATCTCAATAGCCTACGACTGGTGGCGGCAAACAGCTATACGTCAGTGGCTTTTCCTGCAATCAGTACTGGGGTTTATGGTTACCCTCGTGCGGCAGCGGCTGAAATCGCAGTAAAAACCGTTTCAGAATTTATTACCCGTCACGCTTTACCCGAACAGGTATACTTTGTCTGTTATGATGAAGAAAACGCCCACCTCTACGAAAGACTCCTTACCCAACAAGGAGATGAATGATTTGCCCCGGCTGGCGAGCGCGGTGCTGCCACTGTGTTCGCAACATCCCGGTCAGTGTGGCCTTTTTCCTCTGGAGAAAAGTCTGGATGCGTTTGCCGCCCGGTATCGTCTGGCCGAAATGGCAGAGCATACGCTCGATGTTCAGTATTACATCTGGCAGGACGATATGTCGGGTCGGTTACTGTTTTCCGCCCTGTTAGCCGCAGCAAAGCGTGGCGTTCGCGTCCGTTTGTTGCTGGACGACAACAATACGCCCGGACTTGACGACATTTTACGCTTGCTTGACAGTCATCCACGCATTGAAGTCCGGCTTTTTAATCCTTTCTCGTTTCGCTTGCTGCGTCCGCTTGGTTATATCACCGACTTTTCCCGTCTTAATCGCCGTATGCACAATAAAAGTTTCACTGTCGATGGCGTGGTGACCCTGGTGGGAGGACGAAATATTGGTGATGCCTATTTTGGAGCAGGGGAGGAGCCACTTTTTTCGGATTTAGATGTCATGGCAATAGGACCCGTGGTAGAGGACGTTGCCGATGATTTCGCCCGCTACTGGTATTGCAAATCGGTTTCACCCTTACAGCAGGTGCTGGATGTCCCGGAGGGTGAAATGGCGGATCGCATCGAGTTACCCGCCTCCTGGCATAACGATGCCATGACGCATCGTTATTTACGCAAAATGGAATCCAGTCCATTTATAAATCATCTGGTTGATGGAACATTGCCGCTTATCTGGGCGAAGACACGTTTATTAAGTGATGATCCGGCGAAAGGGGAGGGCAAGGCAAAACGGCATTCACTGTTACCGCAGCGCCTGTTCGATATCATGGGCTCACCCAGTGAACGCATCGATATTATCTCTTCCTATTTTGTACCGACACGCGCAGGTGTGGCGCAACTCTTACGGATGGTGAGAAAAGGGGTAAAGATTGCGATCCTAACCAATTCTCTTGCCGCTAACGATGTTGCTGTCGTCCATGCCGGATACGCGCGCTGGCGCAAAAAATTGCTCCGCTATGGCGTGGAATTATATGAACTCAAGCCGACGCGTGAACAAAGTAGTACGTTACACGATCGCGGCATAACCGGTAATTCCGGAGCCAGCCTGCATGCTAAAACCTTTAGCATCGATGGTAAAACGGTGTTTATCGGCTCTTTCAATTTCGATCCGCGTTCAACATTGCTCAATACTGAAATGGGCTTCGTGATAGAGAGCGAAACGCTGGCACAGTTAATTGATAAACGCTTTATTCAGAGCCAGTATGATGCGGCCTGGCAGCTCCGTCTGGACAGGTGGGGACGGATCAACTGGGTTGATCGTCATGCAAAGAAAGAGATTATTCTCAAAAAAGAACCCGCCACCAGTTTCTGGAAGCGGGTTATGGTCAGACTGGCGTCGATATTGCCCGTGGAATGGTTATTGTAAATGTGGCTTAACGGGCTGGTGCTTTATCGTTCTCACGCTTAACAACCGGTTTACCAGAGAACAAAAACTTCAGTAACGGGATGCGCAAATGAATTTCATACAGAATTATCGCAATCCCTACTACAAATATCAGGCCACAGAGAAAACCAAGCCAGTTGGAGGTGATGTGCGGTGTAATGTATGCGCCGAAAAACAGCGTTAACGGGTGGTGAACCAGATAGATAAACAGCGATGCGTTAACAAAATAAGTCACCCGCGCTGACTGGAAGTTAAGCAAACGGTGGCCAAAGGAGAAGACCACATTCACCATCCACAGACCGAGGACCATGGTGATCACCGACTCGGTTTCGTACATCCAGGCATCGCCACTGCCATAGCGCTGGTTGAGTAAATAAGCGACAAACGCCAATGCTGCTGCAAGGGTACAGCCACGAGACGGCGTGGTAAACAAGGCTTTAAGATGAGGGAAAATGAAAGCCAGTGCGCCGAGGATAAAGAACGGCAAATAAAACAGCGTTTGCATGACAATAAAATTGAACATGCCATTACTCAGAATGGGCGGATACACAATAAAAATCGTTCTTCTTATTACCGCATAACCGATGCCGAGGCATAAAAAAATCACCGATAGTTTTACCATCGAGAATTTTTTATTCGTTTTATCAGAATTTTCTAAATTATTTCTGATGCGCTTAAATATCCATACGCACAGCGTCGTCATGACCACTAACACCAGTAAAAACCACAGGTGTGATATTAATTCCCAGGCCAACGTATTATATTTGTCATACAATGACAGCCCAGGCCAACTTTCCGCTTTTCCTTTGACATATTGCAGCATAATAAATTGCGGTAATGTCAGTAGGGGGATGGCTGTTAACATCGGGATACCTACACGTTCGACACGTACTTTCCACCATTTTTTCAAGGGATAGCGTAAAAAAAGCATGTAGGAAAAGTAGCCGGATATAACGAAAAATACCTGCATGCGGAACGAGTGGATGAAGTCATTAAAAAGGGTCAGCCACAATGATGATTCGGCGCTATTCACATGCCATGTATGGCTCGAATAGATTAAAGAAATATGAAAAGGTATCCCTAACAACATCAGCCAGGCGCGGATGGAGTCGAGGAAATATTCACGTTGCGCGGGTACTGGGTTCATATATGGTTAACTAATCTCGGATTTTTCGTCTTATCCCTGTCGGGTTATGCCTTTAGGCTTGTTGCCATAGTGACACCGACCTGACCGCGCCAGGCGCAGGCTTCAAGGTTTTTATGCATAGCATCATCGCTACCACTAACCAGAATGGAAGCGTCTGTAAGACGGTTGATAAATAAATTTGCTGGCAAACCCTACACGAAGTCGATGCTTCTGTCTTTAGGAGAAGCACGGAAAGTGAAAACGGTTGCAATCAGGTGCTTAATCCATGAGCCAGCGTGCTGAACGATACCGGGATTCTGTTGTCGGAATGGCTGGTTATCCATTAAAATAGATCGGATCGATATAAGCACACAAAGGGGGAAGTGCTTACTAATTATGAAACATAAACTACAAATGATGAAAATGCGTTGGTTGAGTGCTGCAGTAATGTTAACCCTGTATACATCTTCAAGCTGGGCTTTCAGTATTGATGATGTCGCAAAGCAAGCTCAATCTTTAGCCGGGAAAGGCTACGAGACGCCCAAAAGCAACTTGCCCTCCGTTTTCCGCGATATGAAATACGCGGACTATCAGCAGATCCAGTTTAATCATGACAAAGCGTACTGGAACAATCTGAAGACCCCATTCAAACTCGAGTTCTACCATCAGGGTATGTACTTCGATACCCCGGTCAAAATAAATGAAGTGACTGCCACCGCAGTCAAACGAATCAAATACAGCCCGGATTATTTCACTTTCGGCGATGTTCAGCATGACAAAGATACGGTAAAAGACCTTGGCTTTGCCGGTTTTAAAGTGCTTTACCCGATCAACAGCAAAGATAAAAACGATGAAATCGTCAGCATGCTCGGGGCCAGCTATTTCCGCGTGATTGGTGCAGGTCAGGTTTATGGCCTTTCTGCCCGCGGCCTGGCAATTGATACCGCCTTGCCATCGGGTGAAGAATTTCCGCGCTTCAAAGAGTTCTGGATCGAGCGTCCAAAACCGACTGATAAACGTTTAACCATCTATGCATTGCTTGACTCGCCGCGTGCGACAGGTGCTTACAAATTCGTGGTTATGCCAGGGCGTGACACGGTTGTGGATGTGCAGTCGAAAATCTATCTGCGCGATAAAGTCGGCAAACTGGGGGTTGCACCGTTAACCAGTATGTTCCTGTTTGGGCCGAACCAACCGTCGCCTGCAAATAACTATCGTCCGGAGTTGCACGACTCTAACGGTCTCTCTATCCATGCCGGTAATGGCGAATGGATCTGGCGTCCGTTGAATAACCCGAAACATTTAGCGGTCAGCAGCTTCTCCATGGAAAACCCGCAAGGCTTTGGTCTGTTGCAGCGCGGTCGTGATTTCTCCCGCTTTGAAGATCTCGATGATCGTTACGATCTCCGTCCAAGCGCATGGGTGACTCCGAAAGGGGAGTGGGGTAAAGGCAGCGTTGAGCTGGTGGAAATTCCAACCAACGATGAAACCAACGATAACATCGTCGCTTACTGGACGCCGGATCAGCTGCCGGAGCCGGGTAAAGAGATGAACTTTAAATACACCATCACCTTCAGCCGTGATGAAGACAAACTGCATGCGCCAGATAACGCATGGGTGCAACAAACGCGTCGTTCAACGGGGGATGTGAAGCAGTCGAACCTGATTCGCCAGCCAGACGGTACGGTAGCATTCGTGGTTGATTTCACCGGTGCTGAAATGCGCAAACTGCCGCAGGATACGGCGGTAACGGCCCAGGCCAGCATTGGTGATAACGGTGAAATCGTCGAAAACAGCGTTCGCTACAACCCGGTCACTAAAGGTTGGCGTTTAACGCTGCGCGTGAAAGTGAAGATCCGAAGAAAACCACTGAAATGCGTGCAGCCCTGGTCAATGCCGATCAGTCGCTGAGTGAAACCTGGAGCTATCAGCTGCCTGCAAATGAATAACACTACGAAGTATATCGACGCACTGTCGCTTACGGATACTGAAGCAGCGCTTCCCGGCACGGATTCCGCGCCGTTCACGAAGCACTGGATGACGAACATCAAGCTTTTTCCCGTGATGACGATACTCCCCTGGCGTCCGTTAAGGCCCGGCTCGAACAGAGCTGGCCTGACTCTTTGGCTGGCGATCAGCTAACCAAAGATGACGAAGGGCGTACCCAGCTTAAGGCGATGCCGAAGGCAACGCGTTCCTCGATGTTCCCCTGATCCATGGCGGACGAACCCGGTTGGCCGTTTTTGGGATCGCCTGCGCGGTCGCGACTCACTCCTCGTTATCTTTCCCGCTTGACCAAAGAAGAGCAGGAGCATGAGACAAAATGGCGTACGGTGGGCTCTTTGCGCCGCTATACCCTGCTTATCCTTACTCTGGCTCAGACCGTGGTAGCGACCTGGTACATGAAAACCATCCTGCCGTATCAGGGATGGGCGCTGATCGATCCAGCGGACATGATCGGGCAGAACGTCTGGCTTTCCTTTATGCAACTGCTGCCTAATTGGTTGCAAACCGGGATCCTGATCTGTTCGCCGTGTCGTTCTGCTGGGGTTTCAGCCGGTTTCTGGACCGCGCTGATGGGCTTCCTGCAGCTACTGATAGGCCGCGATAAGTACAGTATTTCTGCCTCGACGGTAGGCGATGAACCGCTGAATCCGGAAACACCGACGGCGCTGATTATGCCTATCTGCAACGAAGATGTGTCCCGCGTGTTCGCTGGTTTGCGTGCGACCTGGGAGTCGGTGAAGGCTACCGGTCAGGAAAAACACTTCGATGTGTATATCCTGAGCGACAGCTACAACCCGGACATCTGCGTCGCAGAACAGAAAGCGTGGATGGAGCTTATCGCCGAAGTGCAGGGCGAAGGGCAGATCTTCGACCGTCGTCGTCGTCGTCGCGTGAAGCGTAAAAGCGGTAACATCGATGACTTCTGTCGTCGTTGGGGTAATCAGTACAGCTACATGGTGGTACTGGATGCCGACTCCGTAATGTCCGGCGATTGTCTGACTAACCTGGTGCGTCTGATGGAAGCGAATCCGAATGCGGGGATTATCCGAGTTTCGCCACGCGCTTCCGGGATGGACACGCTGTATGCGCGCTGCCAGCAGTTTGCGACGCGCGTCTACGGGCCGCTGTTTACCGCGGGTCTGCACTTCTGGCAGTTGGGGGATCCTGACTACTGGGCACAATGCGATTATCCGCGTGAAGCCGTTTATCGAGCACTGTGCGCTGGCACCGTTGCCGGGTGACGGTAACTTTGCCGGGTCGATTCTGTCGCATGACTTTGTAGAAGCCGCGCTGATGCGCCGTGCAGGGTGGGCGCGTGGATTGCCTATGATCTGCCGGGTTCCTATGAAGAAATGCCGCTCAACCCGCTGGATGAACTCAAGCGTGACCGTCGCTGGTGTCAGGGGAACCTGATGAACTTCCGCCTGTTCCTGGTGAAAGGCATGCACCCGGTACACCGCGCGGTGTTCCTGACCGGCGTAATGTCCTACCTCTCTGCGCCGCTGTGGTTTATGTTCCTGGCCCTGTCGACTGCGCTACAGGTGGTACATGCGTTGACCGAGCCGCAGTACTTCCTGCAGCCGCGTCAGCTGTTCCCGGTATGGCCGCAGTGGCGTCCTGAGCTGGCCATTGCCCTGTCTGCCTCAACGATGGTTCTGCTTTCTGCTGAAGCCGCCGAGCATTATTCTGGTGTGGTGCAAAGGCTCAAAGAGTACGGCGGCTTTATCCGCGTGACGATTTCCCTGCTGCTGGAAGTGCTGTTCTCAGTGCTGCTGGCGCCAGTGCGTATGCTGTTCCACACCGTGTTTGTGGTCAGCGCGTTCCGGCAGGGAAGTGGTCTGGAACTCTCCGCAACGTGACGGACTACTGACGCCGTGGAGCGAAGCGTTTATGCGTCACGGCCCGCAGATGCTGCTGGGTCTGGTGTGGGCTGTTGGCATGGCGTGGCTGGATCTGCGCTTCCTGTTCTGGCTGTCACCGATTGTCTTCTCGCTGATCCTGTCGCCGTTTGTGTCAGTGGTGTCGAGCCGGGCAACCAACGGTCTGCGCACCAAACGCTGGAAGCTGTTCCTGATCCCGGAAGAGTACAGTACGCCGAAGGTACTGGCAGATACCGAAAGTTATCTGAAGCTTAACCGTGAACGGATCCTCGACGATGGCTTTATGCATGCGGTGTTTAACCCATCATTCAACGCCCTGGCGACGGCGATGGCAACCGCCCGTCACCGTAGCAGCAAGGTGCTGGAAATCGCCCGTGACCGTCACGTTGAGCAGGCTCTAAACGATATGCCGGACAAACTTAACCGCGATCGTCGCCTGGTTCTGCTGAGCGACCCGGTCACGCTGTCGCGCATGCACTATCGCGTTTGGGCGGCACCGGAGAAATACTCTTCGTGGGTGGGTGAGTACAACAAACTCACGCTGAATCCATTGGCATTGAAAACAAAATAGCGATAATAGGCCTGTTCCCGGCCTTCGGGCGGAGACGCGTGGAGCTTAGATTTTCCCGGCCTCGGGCGGACGCGACGCCGGATACGGGAAATACCGGCATAATACGATTGCCGGTATTTTTTTGTCTGTTTAATGAGGAAGATTGACGTGATACGAATCATTCTGGTGGCGGCCATGGTGACGGTGCTGAGCGGATGCGGCAGCATTATCAGCCGGACAATCCGGGGCAAGGCCACGGAAACCAGTACTACCCGGGCGTGCAATGGGATCTGCGTGATTCCGCCTGGCGTTATGTCACCATCCTTGATCTGCCATTCTCGCTGGTCTTCGATACCCTGTTGCTGCCTATCGATGCCAGCCACGGGCCTTACGAGTAACTAGCGCTCATCCCACTCATCGGCAGCGGTCTGGCCCTCTTCGGTATCCAGCGAGGGCTCAAGCTGATACTCGCCCTCGTCCCATTCGTGCAACGTATTCTCTTCTATCCATTCCTGACGCAGTTCAACTTCATCGAAGTCGCCGTCAAATACGCTCTGGGCCGCTTCGCCAGTGAGCATCGGTAGGCATTCACCGTCATCATCCTCGTCGGCAAAGAACTCGGCCTGCCACATAATGTCGCCGTCTTGTTGAACGTACTTTTGCATATTGAACTGCTGTACGTCCGCGTCACCTTCCTCAAGACACGGGGTTATCGGCGAGGAACGTTTCGCGTGCCGCATCAATAGCTTCTTCGAGGGTGGCATATAAAGTCATCTCAATCTCCCTGCAATATGATGGGTATTCAGGAAAATAATAGCTGAAACTTTTTGGTTGTACACGCCCGGGGCTTTGAATTTACGCAAACCGCCTGGGTGAGTGCTTCAGGTACGGGATGGGGCGGGGCGACGACGCAGGCTAAGCCCCGGGTACAAACGGCGTTAAATGATACGACCAGGGCGGTAACGAAAAACACGGCGCGGAAGCCATAGTTCGCCGAGACGGCGGCGCCAATCAGCGGGCCGGTGACGTTACCGATATCGCGAAAGGATTGGTTATAGCTGAAAATTCGCCCGGCAATTTGGTTGCTGGAGTTGTAGACCAGCAGCGTTTGCACTGCGGGTAGCAGCGCGCCATCGGCAGCGCCGAGCAGAAACCGCAGGATTCCTAGCTGCAATGGCGTTTGTACAAACGACATGGGGATCAGTAACAGCACTGAAATGATGAGGGCGGCGATCAGGATCTTTTCGGGGCCGATGCGATCGCCCAGTTTGCCCAGTCGCTGGCGCGCACAGCAGCGCGGCCACGCCGGGTACCGACGCAATCATGCCGCTGATAAATGCAGATCGCTTGATATTACCCGCGAGATCGCGCACATAAAGCGTCAATATAGGGGCAATCGAGCCGGTGGCGACCTGAATGATTAAGGTGGTGACAAACAGGCTTAAGACCAGCTCGCGGTTTTTCAGTGAGCCAAACACCTCTTTGACGTGCAGCATCTCCTTTTTGGAGACCCGGGCGAAGTTCTCGCGGATAAAAAGAGCGTCAGAATAAAGCAAGTATAAACAAGACCGCTGCGGTAATAAAGAAGACCGGACGCAGGCCATAGCTATCGGCGAGCAGGCCGCCAGCCATTGGGCCGAGCAACGCACCACTAACGCCGCCTGTGGAGAGCGTACCCAGCGCCCAGCCGCTTTTATTACGCGGTACTTGTGTGGCGATAAGAGCATTAGCGTTGGGGACAAATCCGCCAAGTAACCCAAGAAGCGCCCGCAGGATCAAAAACTGCCAGATATTTTGTGCCAGCCCCATCAACACCATCACGATGCCCATGCCGAGGGCAGAGCGTAATAGCATGAGTTTTCGGCCTTTACGGTCGGCGAGTCCACCCCAAAACGGTGAGGCGATGGCCGAAAATAAAAATGTAATGCTGAAGACAATACCGGACCACATATTCAGGGCGGAGTGACCGGTAACGCCAAGCTGCTCAACGTAGAGGGGTAAGAAGGGCATTACCAGACTGAAGGCGGCACCGGTAAGAAAACAGCCTAGCCAGGCGACGATCAGGTTTCGTTTCCAGTTTATAGGGGTGTCATTTTCACAGGGTGACATAGCAATCCGCTGTTGGTGCGCCAGGCGCGGTGAACATAAGAAGAAAAGATAAGCACACTAATTATGCGCCCGACTTCCAGGGGGCGCAATCCAGAGAGCTTTTATCGCTAAATCAGGGGGATTTGCTGTGGTAATGCCGGATGCCATTCTGAAGCATCCGGCATGGGAGATTTAATAGCGTGAAGGAACGCCTTCCGGGCGTGTTTTAAAGCGACGGTGTAACCACATATACTGCTCTGGTGCCATCATGATGCATTTTTCGACCACTTTGTTCATCCACGCGGCGGTAGTTTCGGCATCATCCAGTGGCGGAGAACACTCTGGCGGCAGCATAATCAATTGATACCCTTTGCCATCTGGCTTACGGCGTGGAACGAAGGGCACCAGACATGCGCCGGACATCCGTGCCAGCATCCAGGTTCCGGTCGTGGTCGCAGCCTGCTCAACGGCAAACAACGGGACGAAAACGCTTGAGCGCGGGCCGTAATCATGATCCGGTGCGTACCAGACCACTTCGCCTTTTTTCAGGGCTTTAATCATGCCTTTTAAATCTTTGCGGTCGAGCATCGATTTATTTGAGCGCAAACGGCCCCAGGTTTGTAGCCAGTCAATCAGTGGATTATCGTTCGGGCGATAAACGCCAATACCCGGTTCCTGCATACCAAACTGCCGCGCACCCAGCTCCAGTGTCAGAAAATGGATGCCAACTAACAGGATGCCGCGTTTTTGCGCCTGCACGTCACGAATGTGTTCCATGCCGATCACTTCCGTCCAGCGGGCGATTCGGCGGTCCGGCCAGAACCACGCCATGCCGGTTTCCATCAGGCCCATGCCAACGGATTCGAAATTCTTCACCACCATTTTACGGCGTTCTTGTTCGCTCATTTCCGGGAAGCACAGTTCCAGGTTGCGATGCACAATTTTTGCGCGTCGTTTCATAAAACGTAACGCCAGTTTTCCTAATCCACAACCGAGGCGGTAGATAACCGGGTAGGGCAATTGCACGACTAACCAAAGTACGCCAATACCCAACCAGGTTAACCAATAACGCGGATGAAGCAGTGCGGTGGAGAACTTGGGTAGATTCGTCATATCAATCCTGTTTTTCAACCTATTCGGGCAATTGTATGTATTGTCGCATTTTTTCGCCCGCAACCAAAATTTGTGGCTGAAGACTGGGCGAAATTGCCGCGCTTGTAAATAACAAATAATTTTTAATGCGCAAATGTAGCGTAAAATGTGTGGATGTTAATTATCGATAATTGCTATATCATGCCGCGGATTTTTACTTTCCCATCTCGCAGGAACCGTACACCATGCCAGTGTTACACAACCGCATTTCCAACGACGCGCTAAAAGCCAAAATGTTGGCTGAGAGCGAACCGCGAACCACCATTTCGTTTTACAAGTATTTCCACATCGCCGATCCTAAGGCGACCCGTGACGCTTTATATCAGCTGTTTACCGCGCTGAATGTTTTTGGGCGAGTGTATCTGGCGCATGAGGGCATTAACGCGCAAATCAGCGTACCTGCGAGCAATGTTGAAACATTTCGCGCGCAGCTCTATGCCTTCGACCCGGCTTTAGAGGGTTTACGCCTGAATATCGCGTTGGATGATGACGGGAAATCCTTCTGGGTACTGCGCATGAAGGTACGCGATCGCATTGTTGCCGACGGTATTGACGATCCTCACTTTGATGCCAGCAATGTTGGTGAGTATCTGCAAGCGGCGGAAGTGAACGCCATGCTTGACGATCCCGATGCACTATTTATCGACATGCGTAACCACTATGAGTATGAAGTGGGGCACTTTGAAAACGCGCTCGAAATTCCGGCAGATACCTTCCGTGAGCAGCTGCCAAAAGCAGTCGAGATGATGCAGGCACATAAAGATAAAAAAATCGTCATGTACTGCACCGGCGGCATTCGTTGTGAAAAGGCCAGTGCCTGGATGAAACATAACGGATTCAACAAAGTCTGGCATATCGAGGGCGGAATTATTGAATACGCCCGTAAGGCGCGCGAGCAGGGCTTGCCGGTGCGTTTTATTGGCAAAAATTTTGTTTTTGACGAGCGGATGGGCGAACGTATATCGGATGAGATTATCGCGCATTGCCACCAGTGCGGCGCGCCGTGCGACAGCCATACCAACTGTAAAAATGATGGCTGCCACCTGCTGTTTATTCAGTGTCCAGTATGCGCGGAAAAATACAAAGGTTGTTGTAGTGAGATTTGCTGCGAAGAAAGCGCGTTACCGCCAGAAGAACAGCGACGCCGTCGGGCAGGACGTGAAAATGGCAATAAGATCTTTAATAAGTCTCGTGGACGTCTGAATACAACACTGTGCATTCCTGATCCAACAGAATAAATATCATTGCCGGATGCGTGCCATCCGGCAACATTTCACGCTTACTTCTGCTGTACGCCTTCCACTGAAATAATCAGATCCACTTCCTGAGAAGCTGGACCTAAATCTGTCTTGATATTGAAGTCCTTGAGCTTAATTTTGCCTTCGGCCTCGAAGCCTGCACGTTTACCACCCCATGGGTCGTCGCCCTGACCAATTAATTTCGCTTCCAGCGTGACGGGTTTGGTTACGCCATTCAGCGTCAGATCGCCGGTAATATCCAGTTCGTCACCGTCTTTCTTCACGCTGGTGGAGGTGAATGTTGCCTGTGGATATTTTGCGGTATTGAGGAAATCTGCACTGCGAAGATGTTTATCGCGTTCGGCGTGATTAGTATCGACGCTGGTGGTGTTAATTGTCACATTCACTTTATCGGCAGCCGGATTTTTTTCGTCAAAGGTAAAAGTACCGTCGAAATCTTTAAAGGTGCCGTATAACCAGCTATAGCCAAGGTGCTGGATGCGGAAATTAACAAAGGCGTGCTGACCTTCTTTGTCAATTTTGTAATCGGCGGCAACCGCTGAACCGGCAGAGAACATCAGGGACGCGAAGGTTAAACCAAGCAGGCTTTTTTTCATTTTTTATACTCCATAGTCAGATGACGACTTTCCCAGCATGCGCTTCAGAGTGTCGTCTTTATCGATGAAATGATGCTTCAGGGCCATAAATCCGTGCATAACGGACAGTACTACGACGCTCCACGCGAGCCAAAAATGCAGGGCACCGGCAAAGTCTGCCTGTGCGCCAGCGTCGGCAAGGGTCGCGGGGACGTCAAACCAGCCAAAAACGCTGATCGGTTTACCATCGGCAGTTGAGATCAGATAGCCGCTGATGCCGATGGCGAAAAGCAATAGGTACAATGCGAGATGTCCAGCTCTTGCGGCAAGACGAGTCATGGGCGAATAACTCGGCAGCGGACCCGGCGGTGGAGATATGACACGCCACAGAACGCGAATAACCAGCCCCATCATTAACAAAATACCGATGCTTTTATGCAGTTCGGGTGCTTTGTGATACCAGCCATCGTAATAACTGAGCGTGACCATCCACAGACCTAAAGCAAACATGCCGTAGACAATAATTGCGCTTAGCCAATGGAAGGCCGCAGATATAACACCATAGCGTTCAGGGGTATTTGTGAATGACATAAGTGCATCCAAAACGAATTTGCGAGAGAAAGAAAATGGCGTGTCGGAGAATGAATTGCAACACAAAAATAACAAATTGAATGATATTTATTTTTATTTCAATAATTTTGAATTAATAATGAAAGAATCTTCATAAGTTTAGTGGGTTCAGCATCAGAGATGTCTGGTGAGTGCTGTAGAAGCAGGAATAATCTCATTCAATTTTTCACGCTAAATGAAAGGGAGATTAAATATTTGTCAGTTTATGTCAGTGCGGAAAACTAAAAATAAAACACATAGATCAGATCCATAATTGCCAACAATCCCCAGAGAAAAAGATAAAGCATCAGATGCTCGCGAATATTATTGATGAGATAGTGCAACAGCCGACGCATTAAATACTCCTGTAAAAACGGCCTCATTCTGGAGGCCGTAATGATGATTATTGGAAGCGGGAAAGCCTGAATGGCGTCAAATCAAAATCGCTTTTTTTGTCTTGCGCAAAATCGGCAGCTATTTCCCCTAAAACTGACGCAAATTTAAAACCGTGCCCACTCAGGCCGGTAATGAGCAGTGTATTATCGTGGCCGGGTAGGGTATCGATAATAAAATCTTCGTCAGGCGAATTATCATAGGTGCAGGCAGCGCCGTACAGGCAGCAACCGATACCCGGCAATACATTGCGCAAGAACGGGAAGGCTTCTGACCCATCACTGGCCACTTCCGCAAACGGAACACGTTCATCCGCTGAATGGATAACCTGGCCTCCGTTATGTTTGCCAATCTTCAACGCGTCGTTTTCTGCCGGAAAACCATAATATTGATCGCCATTGGGCAGTTCACCGGTAAACGCCGGGAATTTATTCTTCACGCTATAGCGGCCATCGGCCTGATACCAGGCAAATACTTTGCGTACGGGCTGGACAGGCAGCTCCGGGAGCAGGTCTTTTACCCATGTTCCCGCGCAGACAATCGCTTTTTTCGCCTGATACTCACCGTCAGCCGTTTCAATAGTTACGCCATCATCGTCATGACGAATTGCGGTGACCGGGCAGTTGAACAGTTGCGCACAGCCCGCTTCCTTCGCCAGTTGGATCCAGGTTTTAATCGCCAGTTCGCTGCGCAAAAAACCGGAATCAGTTTCAAATAAGCCGATGTAGTTGTCCGGGACGCGTATTTCCGGCCAGCGGGCCATAATCCCTTGCGCATCGAGCTTTTCAACGTTGAGTTGCCATTGTTCGGCGCTGTGGGCGACGTTGGCGAGAAATGTGGAATCAGCCGGGCCAAGGTTAATGACGCCAGAGCGTACAAAAATGGGATCTTCTTCGTTGTGGCGGGAGAGTTCATCCCACAGCGTTTGCGCGCGGAGGACCAGCGGGACATACTTTTCGCCTTCACCATAAGCATGGCGAATTAATCGCGTATCGCCGTGGTGGCTGCCGTGTTGATGCGGTGGCATATGGGCGTCGGTCATTAGCACGTTTAAACCGGCGCGGGTTGCATAATACCCGGCGGCAGCGCCTACGGAACCGCTGCCAATAATGATGAGATCGTATTTCATTTTTTTCTCTCTGCTCTCATGGTTTAAGCAGAGTAATTAACTGAATGCAGATATACAACCCAGAAATGGTAAAGGCACCGGTGAGGTGCCTTTTGGGTGGATGGTCATGTCATGTTAATGACGCCGATACTCGTTTACCTGGAAATCACCGGATTCAATTTTGGCGATTCCTGCTTCTAATATCGAAATAAATTGTCTGGCAACATCAGTGGTTAACCAGAGCGTCTGACCAACTTCAGTCCCTTCCTGCTCGGACTTATTTGGGGTCTGGTAGTGCAAACGCAACATCAGCGCATCATAGCTATCAACGGTGCTGATGTCCCACCCTACGAGCGGATGAGTCTGAATGACTTCATTATTTTTTTCCATCATGGCCCCCTAATTCGTGTTACTAGACAACGTTATTCGAGGTTCAATGCGTTTTTATCTGAAGCAACTTCAGTATACCAATAAGTAAGGGTATTCACCGAATTTTTAAAGGGGGAAACAGATAAATTTCTGCTTTTAAGATTTATATGAACAATAAAACAGCATGTCATTCATATTTTTTTAGCATATTGTGCAATTATTTTGAGGAAGTGTAGAAATTTTGTACTCAAAATTCGTAAGTAAAATAAAAAAGCCGGGGCGACCCGGCAAAAAAAATCACTGCATATTATTCGCTGACAAACCAGTCATCGGCGCTTTCCCACGTTTCCTGGAGAATTTCACTAATGCGCTGTTTATCTTCTTTTGTCGCGCCAATAACCGATAAATTATTCGCTGCGGCATAACGTACCGATACGTGGCCTTCATTATCAGGAAACGCATACTGAATACGGCGGGAAAGTTCGCCAGCCAGGGCGTCAATAGCCCCAGCTGGCAATGGAGAAGTTTTCGCTATGGTGACTTCAATACGCAATAACGGCCCCCGTGCAGATACTGGTATTTAGACAAAACCATTCGAACTTTTACAACAGGGGGCGCGATTTTATTTTTTCACCGTCCAGCGCAGCGTTTCGCCGGCGAGGAATGGCACCAGGGTATCGTCGCTCAGCGCGATGCTTTCGGCCACCTGGCTCTCTTCACGTACCAGCTCGACCAAAGCTTTCGTTGACCGGCAGGCCGTAGAAGCGTGGTCCGTTCAGCGAACAGAAGGCTTCCAGGTGCTGTAGTGCATTCATCTCTTCGAATACCGTGGCGTAGCTGCCCAGTGCGGTTGGGGCGTTGAAGCATCCGGCGCAGCCGCAGCTGGCTTCTTTACGGTGACGGGCATGTGGTGCCGAATCGGTGCCGAGGAACGCGCGGGTAAAGCCGCTGGCAACCAGTTCACGCAGCGCCTGCTGGTGGAATATTACGTTTAAGGATAGGCGGCAGTAAAGATGCGGACGTACGCCGCCGACCAGCATGTGGTTGCGGTTAAACATCAGGTGCTGCGGGGTTATCGTGGCAGCGATAAGCTCGTTACCGTCGCGGACGTATCCGCCGCGTCTTTGGTGGTGATGTGCTCAAATACCACCTTCAGCCCCGGCAGGCGTTGGCGCAGCGGTTCCATCACGGTATCAATAAAGCGTGCTTCGCGGTCGAAAATATCGATATCCGCGTGGGTGACTTCGCCGTGTACCAACAGCGGCATGCCCAGCTTTTCCATACGCTCAAGTACCGGCATGATGGCATCGGTGCTGGTGACACCGTGGCTGGAGTTGGTGGTCGCGTTAGCCGGATACAGCTTGGCGGCGGTAAATACACCTTCATTAAAGCCGCGCTCAAGCTCGTTAGGATCCAACGTATCGGTTAAATAACAGGTCATCAACGGAGTGAAATCATGCCCGGCAGGCACGGCGTCAAGAATACGCTGGCGGTAGGCGATAGCCGCATCCACGGTGGTGATTGGCGGAACCAGATTCGGCATGATAATCGCGCGGCCATACAGTTCACTGGTATACGGAACAACCGTTTTCAGCATCTCGCCATCGCGAAGATGGATATGCCAGTCGTCTGGGCGGCGAATTTTCACAACTTGAGGTAATGCGGTCATTTGAGGCTCCGGCTGGTGGGATTGCAGTCTTTTGCCGGGCACTAAGGATAAGCGTAAACGTTTTCCTTTGCATCTCTTTTAGATAAAAAAATGCCCGGCGGTAGCCGGGCGCTTTCGGATGAATCAATTAGTGAACGGGATGATGATCTCACCAGGCTTCACTTCGATACCTTTTGGCGGTATTTTCGCCAGCGCTTCGCCCTGGCTGGCATCTTCTTTCAGCACGTAGGCGGGCTGTTTATTGAAGTAGGTGCGCAGAGACTGGTTCAGGTACGGGTATAAGCGTTTGTACCCACCGATTGCATTTTTTCCGGCGTCACTTTCGCGTCCTGGACTTCCATCTCCTGTAGATAGATAGCGCCTTGCTCCTGGTTAAAGACCGGCAGCGCTTTAAGCGTCAGAACAAAGGTCGCTTTCTGGCTGCCAAACAGTGAATTCAGGTCCAGCTTCGCATCGCCACTGAGCGTGATTTTATTCGGTTCTTCACGGCCAATCGCGCTGGTGAGATTGCTGAGGACGATGTGCGCGTCAGCGACGCCAGGGAGCCCGATATCTTTGGAGAAATTATTGCGTTTCTGTAGCGCCTGATTAATCTCCTGCTCGCTGACGGAATACTGCGTAAGCTGTTACAACCAACGACCAGACCGCTGACAATCAGGGCGGCAATGACTAACAATTTATTCATGGTAGTCCTCGACATGAAATCTGCGTCAATATCCTGACACAACGCAGCATGTGTCACCAGCGATAAACTCGCCAGCAGAAAAAACTGAAAACGGCGGCAACCCGCGAATACAGGCTGCCGCGGCGGGTCAGGATTAAATCGCCATTGATGATAACAAATTGATTTGTGTCTGTTTCGCCATATTATCGCGGTAATCAGCAACGCGGCTTGGCCAGTTAATTCCGGCTACCAGCGTCAGATTACGCAGTAGCGGGAATAGCTGAATATCATCTTCCGAAAGTTCGCCATTCACGGCGTTCGGTTTGACGATCAGTTTGTCCAGCGCACGTAAATCATCGCTGATATTCTTAATCAGACCGTCAGAGTGGGCCAGCAGGTCGGCAAAATTACCCGCGCTGGCCTCTTTCTTGTCGACGAAATATTTGCGCGCGGCGGGAGTAGAAAACTCATCAAATGCCGATTTGGCAAAACGCGGCAACAGCAGTTTGTTGGCGTAGCCATTGACCTTGCGCAGCCACTCTTCAATGGCAGGGGAACGTTTGCCGGTCAGTAACGGTTTGCCGTCGAGTTTATCGACATAGTGAACGATGTCCATGCTTTCTGGCATATAGCGGCTGTCATCTTTTTGCAGAATGGGAACCTGTTTTTGACCGACCATCCGGGTGGGTGTTTCTGCGTCGTCGTTGAGCAGAACATGTAATTCGACGGGGATATTTTTCAGGCCGAAAATCATGCGGGCTTTGAGGCAGTAAGGGCAGTGATCGTAAATGTATAGCTTCACGTGACTCCTCCATTTGGCTGTCAGTTCACTTTCAGTATGAAGGAGTCAGGGGGGAGTATCAAATCAGGCGTCGCGTTCAAGCAAACGACGCGCGGCGCGTTTCTGGCTAAACTGCCAACCCAGCGCAAGGAAAGTGAAGATGCCAATAATGCCCAGCATCATCCACGGAAGCTCTGGCTGGTGCGCCGATTTGCCCAGGTCAAACAGCCAGCCGCCACCGATATAACCAATAGCGCCGCCAATCGCCAGACCCAGACGGCTAAACCCCATATAGCTGCCGCGAGCTCTTGCGTCCGCCAGCGAAGCACTTAAGGTTTCACGCGCAGGCTCGGCAATGATCGACCCGATATAAAACAGACAAATCAGGGTGAAAAGTTGTTGCAGGCCGCTGACCATGCCCACCGGCATCATGCTTAATGACATTATCAACAGCCCAGCCATCAACCGGTGTTCCAGACGAAAATGCTTTTCACTCCAGCGGGCGATAGGGTAGAGCAACGTTAACGACAGACACGCTTCAATGGCATACATCCATTTAACGGCAGAGGGCGCGCCAGCCACGTCGTTGACCATAATTGGCAGCATCAGCATCACTTGTACAGCCAGCATGTAGTAACCCGCCAGCGTCAGAACATAGGTGACAAAACGCTTGTCACGCATCACGCGGGTCATGCCTTCGCGAACGGGCGTGCGTACGGTGGAGAGTTTCCATGCTGGTAACAACCACGCATTGAACGCCGCACATAGCACAAATAGAACTGCCCCTGTGGCGCAGACCAGGCGAAAGTCGTATTGCAACAGCCAGCTCCCCAACAATGCGCCAATGACCGCACCGGCACTGTCCTGCATCATCAACAGCGAGAAAAAACGACCACGCTGCTGTGGACGGATTAATTTCACCACCAGCGCCGAACGCGGCGGATCAAACAACGTGCCACCGAGTCCCGAGAGCAGGCATGAAAACCACAATAGCCACGGTTCGTGGGCGATACCCATTGTGGCGAATCCGGCGGCGCGCATCAGCATACCGGTAACAATCATCGGTTTGGCACCAAAGCGGTCGGCAATTGCACCGCCGAAAATACCCAGACCTTGCTGAATAAATTGGCGTAGACCGAGAGCAATACCGACCATGACGGCGGCCCAGCCCATTTGATCAACGAAGCGGATAGAGATCAGCGGGAAGACAACAAAGAACCCCAGCACGACCAGCATATTATCGATGAGCAGGAAATATTTACCCAGGTTCCTCGCCTGCGACACGCGGGACATTTCCCCTCCCGGGAAATAAAAGATGAGCACTTTCTATTCTGCATTGCCGCTAAGACTTTTCCCATCACTTCGGGGACAATATTTTTTTATCAAAACGTCGCTTTGATAGAGAGTTTTTATCAAATATGTGAATAATGCAGAAAATGGCATTTTGGACTTTTCACAGGGTCTGGTTGCGCAGGTATAGTAATACTTACAGCGTATTAAAGACGTTACGGGAAGGAGTAGGTATAGAATGTTTGGCTATCGCAGTAATGTGCCGAAAGTTAGGTTAACCGACGGACCGGTGGTCGTGCGTCTGGTTCATGACCGGGACGCCTGGCGTCTGGCTGATTATTACGCCGAGAATCGGCAGTTTTTAAAACCCTGAAACCTGTCCGCGATGACAGCCATTGCTATCCTTCGGGCTGGCAGGCGCGGTTGTCGATGATTAATGAGTTTCATAAGCAGGGAACGGCTTTTATTTGCGCTCACCGGAAGAGAAAGAGATTATCGGGGTGGGCAAACTTTTCTAACGTGGTGCGCGGCTCATTCCATTCCTGCTACCTCGGCTACTCCATCGGCCAGAAATGGCAGGGGCAGGGGATGATGTACGAAGCGCTCACCAGCGCTATCCGCTATATGCAACGAACGCAACACATTCACCGAATTATGGCCAACTATATGCCGCACAATCAGCGCAGCGGTGGACTGCTGGCGCGATTGGGTTTCGAAAAAGAAGGCTACGCCAAAGACTATTTGCTGATTGACGGCGAGTGGCGCGATCACGTGCTCACGGCGTTGACTACCCCACAATGGACTGCTGGTCGCTAAGGAGACAACCATGAAATACCAACTGAGTCCGCTCGAGGCCCGCGTTATCGGCTGCCTGCTGGAAAAACAGGTTACTACCCCCTGAGCAGTATCCGCTGTCGATTAACGGCGTGGTTACGGCCTGCAACCAGAAAACCAACCGGGAACCGGTGATGACGCTCAGCGAAGCGGAAGTGCAGAATCAGCTAGATATGCTGGTCAAACGCCACTACCTGCGCACGGTCAGCGGTTTTGGCAACCGGGGTGACAAAATACGAACAGCGTTTTTGTAATTCTGAGTTTGGCGATCTTAAGCTCTCCAGTGCGGAAGTGGCGCTGGTTACTACGCTGCTGCTGCGCGGTGCGCAAACGCCTGGCGAACTGCGCGGTCGCGCGCAGCGTATGCATGAATTTGGCGATATGGCGGAAGTTGAGAGCACCCTCGAGCGTCTGGCGAATCGTGAAGATGGCCCGTTTGTCGTTCGTCTGCCGCGCGAGCCGGGTAAACGCGAAAGCCGCTATATGCACCTGTTCAGCGGTGAGGTGGACCTGCAGGCGATGGCCGCCAGTCAGCCAGATTCCCCGCTCATTGATGATGATCTGCGCTCCCGCGTCGAAGCGCTGGAAGGCGAAGTCGCCGAGTTGAAACAGCGTCTGGACTCACTGCTGGCGCACCTTGCAGAGTAATCAGGATGGCTAAAATTCGCATTGGCGTGGTGGGGGTGGGCGGTATCGCCCAAAAAGCGTGGCTGCCGGTGTCTAAGTGCGGCGACCGATTGGACGCTACAGGCAGCCTGGTCGCCGGGGAAAGAAAAGGCGCTGCGGGTGTGTGAAAACTACCGTATGCCCTATGCCGACTCGCTCACGGCACTTGCCGCCCAGTGTGATGCGGCTTTCGTTCATTAAGCTCTACGGCTTCGCATTATGCCGTGGTGAGCGAACTGCTCAATGCCGGCGTCCATGTCTGCGTCGACAAACCGTTGGCCGATAAACTCGACGACGCCGAGCGGCTGGGCTGCGCGCGCGCGTAAAAACCTGGTCTGATGGTTGGCTTTAACCGCCGTTTTTCGCCGCTGTACCGACAGTTGAAAACTCAGCGGGCTGGTGATGTTTTCGCTGCGCATGGACAAGCACCGCGCTGACAGCGTGGGCCCGCACGACCTGCGTTTTACGTTGCTGGATGACTATCTGCACGTGGTGGATACCGCGCTGTGGCTGGCCGACGGTAAGGCGAAGCTCAGCGGCGGTATGCTGCAAACCACTGACCAGGGCTGTATGTTCTACGCGGAGCATCACTTCAGCCAGCCAGGGCTACAGATTACCACCAGCATGCACCGCCGCGCGGGCAGCCAACGCGAATGGGTGCAGGCGGTAACGGATGGCGGGCTGTATGAGGTGACGGATATGCCAGTGGCGAGAAGAACGCGGTGCCGGTGTCGTCACGCAGCCGATTCCCGGCTGGCAAACGACCCTCGAACAGCGCGGTTTTAGCGGCTGCGCGCGTCACTTTATTGAGTGTGTGCAAAATCAGACCATTCCGGATACGGCGGGCGAGCAGGCCGTGCTGGCGCAACGTATCGTTGACAAGATCTGGCGCGATGCGATGAGTGAATAAACCCTGTAACAACTGGCAGTGGCAATTCACCCCGAACCCGGTAGACTAACGCCACTTTTTCAGCGCTCATCTAGCGGGCGCTCTGATCCAGGTTGTGGAATCACAGTTAATGAACCTACTTAAATCGCTGGCAGCCGTCAGCTCGATGACTATGTTTTCGCGCGTACTGGGATTTGCGCGTGACGCGATTGTAGCGAGGGTATTCGGTGCCGGTATGGCCACTGACGCCTTTTTCGTGGCGTTTAAGCTGCCGATCTTACTGCGGCGTATTTTTGCCGAAGGTGCATTTTCTCAGGCGTTCGTGCCTATTCTGGCGGAATATAAAAGCAAGCAGGGTGAAGATGCGACCCGCGTCTTTGTCTCCTATGTCTCGGGCCTGCTGACGCTGGCGCTGGCGCTGGTGACGGTGCTGGGGATGATTGCCGCACCGTGGGTAATTACCATTACCGCCCCCGGTTTTGCTGATACCGCAGATAAATTCGCCTTAACTACGCAGCTGCTGCGCATTACCTTTCCCTATATTCTGCTGATCTCGCTGGCCTCGCTGGTCGGGGCCATCCTGAATACCTGGAACCGTTTCTCGTGCCGGCGTTTGCGCCGACGTTCCTGAACGTCAGTATGATAGGCTTCGCGCTGTTTGCCGCGCCGCACTTCCATCCACCGGTGCTGGCGCTGGCGTGGGCGGTCACGGTCGGCGGCGTGCTACAGCTGGCCTATCAACTGCCGCACTTGAAGAAAATCGGCATGCTGGTGCTGCCGCGCTTTAGCCTGAAAGATGCGGGCGCGGTGCGGGTGGTGAAACAGATGGGGCCGGCAATTCTTGGCGTTTCCGTCAGCCAGATTTCGCTTATTATCAACACCATTTTTGCCTCCTTCCTCGTCTCCGGGTCTGTCTCGTGGATGTACTATGCTGACCGTCTGATGGAGTTCCCCTCCGGCGTGCTGGGCGTGGCGTTGGGGACTATCCTGCTGCCATCGCTGTCGAAAAGCTTCGCCAGCGGCAACCATGATGAATACTGTCGCCTGATGGACTGGGGCTTGCGTCTGTGCTTCCTGCTGGCGCTGCCAAGCGCGGTGGCATTGGGAATTCTGGCTAAACCGCTGACCGTGGCGCTGTTCCAGTACGGCAAATTCACCGCATTCGATGCGGCAATGACCCAGCGCGCGCTGGTGGCCTACTCGGTCGGCCTGATGGGGCTGATTGTCGTGAAGGTGCTGGCACCGGGCTTCTACTCACGCCAGGATATTAAAACCCCGGTCAAAATTGCTATTGTGACGCTGATTATGACCCAGGTGATGAACCTGGCGTTTATCGGCCCGCTTAAGCATGCCGGGCTGTCGCTGTCGATTGGTCTGGCGGCCTGCTTAACGCGGCGCTGCTTTACTGGCAGCTGCGTAAACAGAAAATCTTTACCCCGCAGCCGGGCTGGCGCATGTTCCTGGTACGTCTGGTGGTCTCGGTTCTGGTGATGGCGGCCGCGCTGCTGGGTATGATGTATGTGATGCCAGAGTGGTCCTGGGGACAATGCCATTCCGCCTGCTGCGCCTGACGGGCGTGGTGCTAGTGGGGATCGTCGCTTACTTTGCAACGCTGGCGATCCTGGGATTCAAGATTAAAGAGTTTGCCCGCCGGACGGCGTAAAAGAGATGCACTTCGCGGGGCACATCATGTTGCCCCGCACGTTTTACACTGAGAATTTCTTCGCGCTACGCGCCAGACTACTTCCTGCCGTCTGACCATCTTTACCGTAAAGCCCCGTTTCCTGGAACGGTTTGAGAACGTCAATCGCCTGTTGATTGCGTTCAATCTGACCTTCAAGTAACCAGCCGTTGTGCTGGTTTACGCGGCGTAGATGCTGCGTGGTATCGGTGATAGCCTGCCAGCGGTCGCCAACCTCTTCTTCGGCGTTACGTTGCGCCGTTTGTTCGACCCGGCGCTGTTTCTCCAGATAGTCTAACGTTGCCAACAGAGAGCTTTTCTCTTCCGTTATGCTTGGCAAGTTGCAGGCCATTAAGACATCCTGCGGAGAGCTGTTGCTGTTCAGCATCCATCACCTCTTTTAGCGAGTTGAGGATGCTGATCATTTGGTCGAGTATCGCTGACAACACCGCTCATCCTTTCTTTTCTTCTGTAGATAGTCTTGGGTGTCCTGAATTAACGCGTCGGCAATCTTCATATCCATTTTTAATTCGCCGTTACGGATTGCGGTTTTCAGTTCTTCGACGCGAGCCATATTAATATCGCTGCTGCCGGAGCGGGTTAATGCCGTCTGCGCATTGCTTAAAGTCACACTCGCGCTGGTGGCGGTGGTGGTCTTTTCCGCACGGCGTTTTTTGCGCGCTGGTTTCTGGGGTTTCGCGCGGCTGTACGGTGGTGACAGCTTTCAGAGGTGATGTACGATCGATGCTCATGGTTCTTTCCTCATGGAGGCTCTGGCGTATGGCGCAGGCGCCGACTTCTCATTAATTGCTAATTATCTATCGGCAAGCGATACAGTTTTTCTTTATGACGTTTATAGATTAATCAGAATATTCCCATCAGTATTGACCTGTCCGCTCACCACCTGCCCGGACGGCATTCGCACCCGCGCACTTTGCGCCACAGCGGGTGGTTGCAGTGCGCCGGCATCACTGTTGATGCTCGAATCCATCTCCTTGCGCAATCACCATCACCTTTTGCCCGGCTTTCACCCGCCATGATTGGCGCACCATCGACAGCTGAATGGGCTGCCCAATAGCCACGTCGCGCAGGCTGATAGCATCTTGGCCTGCGCCAGCGTCAGCATGGTGCGAGGCGGTAATTGATCGAGCCGGCCGCGCATCAACGTCACGCTCTGCTGCTTCAATCGGCGTTTTTCCGCGCACAATCGGCGCGGCGGCAACGTACTCACCCATCGCCTGCACGCTGACCTGCAAATACTGTTGGCGACTCCCGCACTGCGCCAGCACCGTTAAATTTCCCCACAGGCGCGAATTACCGGCGTCGTAAACGCGGGCTCATCGCAGGGCAAGCTCCTCAGATTTTGCGCATTGCGCAGGCTGACGCTGACCTCAGTGCTGAAAACCGGTAAGCCGCTGGGTTTAAAAAAATTGGTCAACTGAGTCTGGATATCAGCCGCGTGAGCCAACGGGCCGAAGGCCAGCAGCGCTGCGGTAAATGGGGATCGGAGCTGACGTGGCATTTTGGGAATTCGCTCCAGTGGATGGCGGGAATGTACGCATTTTACCCAACTTACGCTCCGACATCAACGCAATAAATAGCGACGCATATTGCGCTTATTCCGACGATGACGCGCGGGTGGGGAGAATTAAGCTTATAGCTGAAACTTTGTTATAGCGGAGGAGACATGCTCGATAAACTCGATGCCGCATTACGTTTTCAGCAAGAAGCTCTAAACCTGCGCGTGAGCGTCAGGAAATTCTGGCAGCCAATATTGCCAACGCCGATCCCCGGGGTATCAGGCACGCGATATGGATTTTGCCAGCGAACTTAAAAAAGTGATGGCGCGCGGGCGCGCGGAAAACAGCGGCGTTTCGCTGACCTAACCTCCACGCCCACGTCCCGCCCAGAACAATCTCGACACCTGAAGCCGACCTTCTGTACCGCATTCCCGACCAGCCAGCGATGGATGGCAACACCGTTGATATGGACCGGGAACGTACGCAGTTTGCCGATAACAGCCTCCAGTACCGGACCGGGCTTCGGTTCTGGGCGGACAGATCAAGGGCATGATGAGTGTCCTGCAGCAGGGGAACTAACCCATGGCATTACTCAATATCTTCGACGTCGCGGGTTCTGCGCTCACCGCGCGGTCCAAACGTCTGAACGTGGCCGCCAGTAACCTGGCGAACACCGACAGCGTGGCCGGGCCGGACGGACGTACGGATCGCTCCGACCAGGTTGTTTTCCAGGTGGTGGGCCGGCCGGTGCCGCTACCGGCGGCGTGAAGGTGGCTGATGTCGTGGAAAGTCAGGAGCCCGACAAGCTGGTCTATCAGCCGGGCAACCCGCTGGCGGATGCCAAAGGTTATGTTCGGATGCCTAACGTGGACGTGGTTGGCGAGATGGTCAACACCATGTCCGCGTCGCGCAGCTATCAGGCCAACGCGAAGTGCTGAACACCGTGAAAAGCGTGATGCCCAAAACGCTGACGCTTGGACAATAAGGAGATAACCGATGTCTTTTGTCGTAGCCAATATTACCGATACCGCGAGCAGCAAGGCGGCGTCCCTCTCCGTCGTCGCTCACCGGGACCAGCTCCTCCGCCGATCTGCAAGGCAGCTCTTTCTGACGCTGCTGGTGGCACAGCTGAAAAACCAGGACCCGACCAACCCGCTGCGCACAACGAACTGACTTCGCAACTGGCGCAGATAAGTACTCTGAGCGGCATTGAGAAGCTCAACACCGCCCTGGGTACCATCTCCGGACAAATCAATAGCGGCCAGTCTTTGCAGGCCGGGTTTGGTTGGTCGCGGCGTGATGGTCCCTGGCTCAACCATTCTTGCGGGAACAGCAGCAGCGAGAGCGTGTGGGATCTTTACCACGCCGTTTGGCATTGAGCTGACCAACTTTCGGCTGAGAAGGTCACCGCCACCATCACCGATGGCAACGGCAAAGTGATCCGCACGCTCTGAACATGGGCGCGCAAACGGCAGGCGTTCATACCTATACCTGGGACGGCAAGCAGGATGATGGCTCGGCGGCGCCGGATGGCGCTTACAACATCACCTTTTTGCAGCCAGTCAGGGAACCACGCAGATGGTGGTTCAGCCGCTGCAGATTACTATTTTCATTGGCGTAACTTTGGGGCAAAGACGGAAACAAACTGGATTTGGGAACCTACGGCACCACCACGCTGGATCAGGTTTCGCCAGTATTTAAGCCTGGTGCGCGTCATCCTTTAAGCCACCTCGGCGTGGGCTGCGTTCATTCACCCGCCGCCTTGATGCAACTTGAAGGGATTTGCGTATCACTATTTCAGGAGAGACGTTATGGCCTTTTCACAAGCAGTCAGTGGTTTAAACGCGGCTGCCACCAACCTCGATGTTATCGGCAACAACATCGCCAACTCCGCCACCTATGGTTTTAAATCCGGGTCGGCGTCGTTTGCGGATATGTTCGCCGGCTCTAAAGTCGGACTGGGCATTAAAGTCGCGGGGATCACGCAAGACTTTACCGACGGTACTCTACCAGCACCGGACGCGCGCTGGACGTGGCTATCAGCCAGAACGGTTTCTTCCGTCTGGTCGATAACGACGGTGCGGTGTACTACAGCCGTAACGGACAGTCTCACTCGATGAGAACCGTAATCTGGTGAACTCCCGGGCCTGATCTGACCCGCTACCCGGCCAACGGTACGCCGCCGACCATCCAGCAGGGTGCTAACCCGGTCGCGCTGTCGATTCCGAACACGCTGATGTCGGCAAAAGCGTCAACCACCGGCACCATGCAGATGAACCTGAACTCCACCGATAAAACGATTCCGACAACGGTAGGCGTTCAACCCAAGTGACCCGGATACCTATAACAAAAAAGGTACCGTAACCGTTTACGACAGTCTGGGTAACTCGCACGACCTGAACGTTTATTACGTGAAAACGGCGGAGAATAAATGGGACGTCTGGACGCAGGATACCAGCGTGACCGGTGCCACACCGGTTAAAGCCTGCGCAGATGGAGTTCACCACTAGCAGCACTCGACACGGTAAAGAATTATACCGAAAGCACGACCACAACACCTAGCACTTGGGATCTCAGTGCTATGCTAAGAATCCCGACCCCAGGATTTGCAATTAAAGTAGCTTCGTTAAACGGTTCTGTGGCCGGCACCTTCAACCTCAGCTTCCTCAACTCCATGCAGCAGAACACCGGCTCCAGCGATGTGGTCGCGACCACTCAGAACAGGCTACGCGCCGGGCGGCCTGGTGAGCTATCAGGTCAACGACGATGGTTCGGTGGTGGGCGAACTTTTGCTACGAACCGCCAAAGCCAGCTGCTGGGCCAGATTGCCTGGCGAACTTCTCCAACACCGGCGGTCTGCAATCAGAAGGCGATAACGTCTGGTCAGCCACTCAGTCTTCCGGCGTGGCGCTGCTGGGTACCGCGGGACCAGTAGCTTCGGTTCGCTGACCAACGGTGCGCTGGAAGCTTCCAACGTCGATCTGAGTAAAGAACTGGTGAACATGATTGTGGCGCAGCGTAACTACCAGTCGAATGCGCAGACCATCAAAACCCAGGACCAGATCCTCAACACGCTGGTTAACCTGCGTTAATTCTCTAACAGGGTGACGTCATGGATCACGCGATATACACGGCAATGGGTGCCGCCAGCCAGACCATGCAGCAGCAGTCGGTCACGGCGAGCAACCTTGCTAACGCCCACCGCCAGGCTTTCGGCACAGAGTCAACCGCCATCCGCCGGGTGCGCTCTGGTGGGGTCGCTGCGGCAACCCGTACGCTGGTCGCCGCTACCACGCCGGGGGCGGATATGACGCCAGGGCAGTTGGACTATACCGCGCGTCCGCTGGACGTGGCGATTCAACAGGATGGTTGGCTGGCGGTGCAATCGGCGGACGGTAGCGAAGGCTATACCCGTAACGGCAACATCCAGGGTCAGCCCGACGGGCCAACTGACTATCCAGGGCAACCCGGTTATCGGTGAAGCCGGGCCGGCACCTTTAGCGTACCGGAAGGCTCGCAGGTGACTATCGCCTCGGACGGCACCATTTCGGCGCTGACGCCGGGCGACCCACCGAATACGGTCTCGCCGGTTGGCAAGCTGAAAGTGGTAAAGGCAAACGCCACGGAAGTGGCGCGCGGTGACGACGGGCTTTTCCATCTTACGCCGTCGGCGATCGCCACGCGTGGGCAGCCACCTACAGGCTGACCCTACGCTGCGTTTGCCGTCTGGCGTGCTGGAGGGGAGTAACGTCAAACCGGTGGCGGCAATGGCGGACATGATAGCCAGCTCTCGCCGATTTGAAATGCAGATGAAGGTTATCAGCAGCGTGGATGAAAACACGCAGAAAGCTAACCAGTTGCTGTCAATCAGCTAAGGAAAAATATGATCAGTTCATTATGGATCGCGAAAACCGGTCTCGACGCGCAGCAAACCAATATGGACGTTATTGCAACAACCTGGCGAACGTCAGTACTAATGGTTTTAAGCGCAGGCGCCGCGGTATTTGAAAACTGCTCTATCAAACCGTTCGCCAGCCGGGTGCGCAATCATCCGAACAAACGACGCTGCCTTCTGGTCTGCAGATTGGTACCGGCGTGCGCCCGTGGCGACGAACGTCTGCATAGCCAGGGCAACCTGTCGCAGACCAACAACAGTAAAGACGTGGCGATCAAAGGCGACGGGTTCTTCCAGATCCTGCTGCCTGACGGATCGTCGGGCTATACCCGCGACGGTTCGTTCCAGGTGGATCAGAACGGCCAGTTGCATTCACCGTACGCCAGCGGTTATCAGGTGCAGAACCTGCGATCGCCGTTCCGGCCAACGCCATCAGCATTACCATTGGGCGCGATGGCATCGTCAGCGTGACCCAACAGGGGCAGGCGAACCCGGTACAGGTAGGGCAGTTGAACCTGTCGACCTTTATGAACGACACCGGTCTCGAAAGTATTGGTGAGAACCTGTACATCGAAACTCAGGCGTTAGGGCACGCCGAACGATACCACGCCGGGCTTAAACGGCGCGGGACTGTTGTATCAGGGATATGTAGAGACCTCTAACGTCAACGTGGCGGAAGAGCTGGTCGATATTGATCCAGGTGCAACGCGCGTATGAGATCAACAGTAAAGCGGTGTCGACGACCGACCAGATGCTGCAAAAACTGACGCAGCTGTAACACACTGACGTCGGATGGCGCTGCGCTTATCCGACCTACGGTGTGCGAACTTGTTGGCTGGATGGCGTAGGGCCATCCAGCTAAACGCTTTAATGATTCAAGAAGAAGAAAGCAATGCTAATAATTCTGCCGCGTTTCGTTTTCCGCTTTTAACCCTCGTCGCTTTCATAAGCGTCGCGGGATGCGCCTTGATACCGTCTAAACCGCTGGTGGAAGGGGCGACTCGGTTTTCAACCGATCCCCGGCCCGGTACCGGTGGTGAACGGTTCAATTTTCCAGACCGCGCAGCCGATTAACTACGGCTATCAGCCGCTGTTTGAAGACCGTCGTCCGCGCAATATCGGCGATACGCTGACAATTGTTGCTGCAGGAAAACGTAGGCGCGAGCAAAAGCTCGTCGGCTAATGCCAGCCGTGATGGCAAAACTAACTTTGGCTTTGACACCGTACCACGCTATCTACAGGGCCTGTTTGGCGATGGGCGTGCCGATGAGGGAAGCGTCCGGTGGCAACACCTTTAATGGCAAGGGCGGCGCGAATGCCAGCAACACCTTCAGCGGCACGCTAACCGTGACGGTCGATCAGGTGCTGGTCAACGGCAACCTGCACGTGGTGGGTGAAAAACAGATTGCGATTAACCAGGGCACCGAATTTATTCGCTTCTCCGGGGTCGTCAACCCGCGCACCATCAGCGGCAGCAACACCGTACCTTCAACGCAGGTGGCAGATGCACGCATCGAATATGTGGGCAATGGCTACATCAACGAAGCACAGAATATGGGCTGGCTGCAGCGTTTCTTCCTTAACCTATCGCCGATGTAACGAGGGTGGACGCTGTTTAAATTTACTCTGCTCTAACCCTGGGCGCTGGTGCTCGTCACTCCGGCCTGCGCACGCTGAACGCATCCGCGATGTTACCAGCGTGCAAGGGGTCAGGGAAAACTCACTGATAGGCTACGGTCTGGTGGTGGGTCTTGACAGAACGGGTGGCCAGGACGGACACAAACGCCGTTTACCACCCAGAGCCTTAACAACATGCTGTCGCAGCTGGGAATTACCGTTCCGGCGGGCACCAACATGCAGCTGAAAAACGTGGCGGCAGTCATGGTCACCGCCCACTTCCGGCGTTTGGTCGCCAGGGGCAGACTATCGATGTCGTGGTTTCTTCGATGGGTAATGCCAAAAGCCTGCGCGGCGGCACGCTGCTGATGACCCCGATGAAGGGCGTCGACAGCCAGGTTTATGCGCTGGCGCAGGGCAACATTCTGGTCGGCGGTGCGGGTGCGGCGGCGGGCGGCAGCAGCGTTCAGGTTAACCAGCTCAACGGTGGACGTATCACCGGCGGCGCCACCATTGAACGTGAACTGCCAACCCAGGTTCGGGGCCAGCAACACTATCAATTTACAGCTCAACGATGATGACTTCACGATGGCGCAGCAGATTGCCGACACCATCAACCGCCGTAGCAGCCTTGGCAATGCCACTGCGCTGGATGCGCGTACCGTACAGGTTCGTGCGCCAACCGGCGGCAGCGGGCAGGTGCGTCTGTTGGCAGATATCCAGAACCTGGAAGTCGGCCTGGCGCCGCAGGATGCGAAAATCATTATTAACTCGCGTACCGGTTCAGTGGTCATGAACCGCGAAGTGTCGCTGGATAGCTGCGCGGTGGCGCAGGGCAACCTGTTCCGTAACCGTCAACCGTTCCGCGCAGGTTAACCAGCCGGATACGCCGTTTGCCGGTGGGCGAACCGTGGTGACACCGCAAACGCAGATTGATTTACGTCAGAGCGGCGGTTCATTGCAGAGTATTCGCGCCAGCGCCGATCTTAACAACGTTGTTCGGGCGCTGAACGCGCTAGGCGCAACGCCTATCGATCTGATGTCGATAATCCAGGCGATGCAGAGCGCCGGTTGTCTGCGGGCGAAAGTGGAGATTGTCTAATGCTGACTGACAGCAAATTACTGGCGAGCGCCGCCTGGGATTCACAGTCGTTAAACGAGCTGAAACCAAAGCCGGGCAAGATCCGCAGGCTAACCTGCGGCCGGTGGCGCGTCAGGTCGAAGGGATGTTCGTGCAGATGATGCTGAAAAGCATGCGCGAAACGCTCTACCGAAAGATGGCCTTTTCAACAGCGATCAGACCCGGCTCTACACCAGTATGTATGACCAGCAGATCGCCCAGCAGATTGACCGCTGGCAAGGGCCTTGGCCTGGCGGAGGAGATGGTTAAACAGCTGTCAGGCCCAGCGGCAGGAAGCCGGCGGAAAACGTGGGGGCCAGGCGTACCGATGAAGTTCGATATGCAGACCATCACCAGCTACCAGAATGCGGCGTTAACGCAGATGGTTCGCAAAGGCGCTGCCAAAAGCGCCGGACGGCGGCGATACGCCGCTGTCCGGCGATTGAAGGACTTCCTCGCCCAGCTTTCTCTGCCCGCGCGTCTGGCGAGCGGGCGAGAAGCGGGATCTCGCACCACCTGATTCTGGCGCAGGCAGCGCTGGAGTCCGGATGGGGGCAGCGGCAGATCCGCCGGGAAAACGGCGAGCCGAGCTTCAACCTGTTTGGCGTTAAAGCCTCCGGTGACTGGAAGGGCAAAGTCACCGAAATCACCACTACCGAATTTGAAAATGGTGAGTCGAAAAAGGTCAAAGCCAAATTCCGCGTCTACAGCTCGTATCTGGAGGCGCTGTCCGATTATGTCGGTCTGCTGACGCGTAATCCGCGCTATGCGGCGGTGACGTCGGCCTCGACGGCGGAGCAGGGGGCGCAGGCGTTGCAGAACGCCGGGTACGCTACCGATCCGCAGTATGCGCGCAAATTAACCAGCATGATTCAGCAGTTAAAATCGATGAGCGAAAAGGTCAGTAACACTTACCGCAACGATCTCGAAAATCTGTTCTGATTTGCCTCAAGTTTTGTAGTTCGCCATCCCGATAATTTGGTAATACCATGGCCTTAAGAAGGAGCGTTCATGTCCAGTTTAATTAACAGCGCGATGAGCGGGCTGAGTGCCGCTCAGTCAGCACTGAACACCACCAGTAACAACATTGCTAGCTACAACGTAGCCGGATACACCCGCCAGACGACGGTGCTGGCTTCAGCCAACAAGTCGCTGGCGCAGGCGGTTGGGTGGGGAATGGCGTCAACGTTTCCGGCGTACAGCGTGAATACAATGCCTTTATCACTAACCAGCTGCGGACGGCGCAAAACCAGAGCAGCGGTTTGACCACGCGTTACGAACAAGTGTCGAAAATCGACAGCATGATCTCCACCAGTACCTCTTCGCTGGCAACACAGATGCAGGATTTCTTCACCAGCCTGCAAACGCTGGTGAGTAACGCGGAAGACCCGGCAGCGCGCCAGGCGCTGATTGGGAAATCAGAAGGATTGGTGAATCAGTTTAAAACCACCGATCAATATCTGCGCGACCAGGACAAACAGGTCAATATCGCGATAGGTGCCAGCGTTGATCAGATCAACAACTACGCTAAACAAATTGCCAGCCTGAACGATCAAATCTCGCGCCTGACAGGCGTGGGGGCAGGGGCGTCACCTAACAATCTGCTGGATCAACGCGATCAACTGGTGAGCGAATTAAACCAGATTGTTGGTGTAGAAGTCAGCGTTCAGGATGGCGGCACTTATAACATCACGATGGCCAATGGTTACTCACTGGTTCAGGGAAGTACGGCGCGGCAACTGGCGGCAGTTCCTTCCAGCGCTGACCCTTCTCGTACGACTGTCGCTTATGTTGATGGGACGGCAGGCAATATTGAGATCCCGGAGAAATTACTGAATACCGGGTCGCTGGGCGGCATTCTGACATTCCGTTCTCAGGATCTGGACCAGACGCGTAATACGCTTGGACAACTGGCGCTGGCATTTGCCGAGGCTTTCAACACCCAACACAAAGCCGGATTTGATGCTAACGGCGATGCCGGTGAAGATTTCTTTGCTATCGGTAAGCCCGCGGTTCTGCAAAACACGAAAAACAAAGGTGACGTTGCGATCGGTGCCACGGTAACTGATGCCTCCGCGGTACTGGCGACAGATTACAAAATCTCGTTCGATAATAATCAGTGGCAGGTCACCCGCCTTGCCAGCAATACCACTTTTACGGTGACGCCGGATGCCAACGGTAAAGTGGCATTTGATGGTCTGGAGTTGACGTTTACAGGAACGCCTGCCGTTAACGACAGCTTCACGCTGAAACCAGTAAGTGACGCCATCGTCAACATGGATGTATTAATCACCGACGAAGCGAAAATAGCGATGGCGAGCGAAGAAGATGCGGGTGATAGCGATAACCGCAACGGTCAGGCCCTGCTGGATCTGCAAAGCAACAGTAAAACGGTGGGCGGTGCGAAATCCTTTAACGACGCTTATGCCTCGTTAGTGAGTGATATCGGTAATAAAACCGCGACGTTGAAAACCAGTAGCGCCACGCAAGGTAATGTGGTGACGCAGCTTTCCAATCAGCAGCAGTCGATTTCCGGTGTCAATCTCGATGAGGAGTACGGAAATCTGCAACGTTTTCAGCAGTATTACCTGGCGAATGCGCAGGTTCTGCAGACGGCAAACGCGATTTTTGATGCGCTGATTAACATTCGCTAAGGGGAGATAAGATGCGTTTCAGTACACAGATGATGTACCAGCAAAACATGCGTGGTATCACCAATTCTCAGGCAGAATGGATGAAGTACGGCGAACAGATGTCGACGGGTAAGCGAGTCGTTAACCCTTCTGACGATCCCATTGCTGCATCACAAGCCGTAGTTCTCTCCCAGGCACAGGCGCAAAACAGCCAGTACACGCTGGCGCGTACTTTCGCCACTCAAAAAGTGTCACTGGAAGAGAGTGTACTTAGCCAGGTCACCACTGCTATCCAGAATGCTCAGGAAAAAATTGTCTACGCCAGCAATGGCACCTTGAGTGACGATGACCGGGCCTCGCTGGCTACGGATATTCAGGGGCTTCGTGACCAGTTGCTGAATCTGGCAAACACCACTGACGGTAACGGGCGCTACATTTTTGCCGGTTATAAAACAGAGACTGCGCCGTTTAGCGAAGAGAAAGGGAAATACGTCGGTGGAGCAGAAAGTATTAAACAACAGGTCGATGCTTCGCGTTCGATGGTGATAGGGCACACGGGTGACAAAATTTTCGACAGTATTACCAGCAACGCGGTAGCGGAACCAGACGGTAGCGCTTCTGAAACCAATCTTTTTGCCATGCTGGATAGTGCCATCGCAGCCCTGAAAACGCCGGTCGCGGATAGCGAAGCGGATAAAGAAACCGCCGCTGCGGCGTTAGATAAAACCAACCGCGGACTGAAAAACTCGCTGAACAATGTGCTGACTGTTCGCGCGGAATTAGGCACGCAGCTGAACGAACTGGAGTCGCTGGATTCATTAGGTAGCGATCGCGCTTTAGGGCAAACGCAGCAGATGAGCGATCTGGTTGATGTGGACTGGAATGCAACTATTTCATCTTACATCATGCAGCAAACGGCATTGCAGGCATCGTATAAAGCATTTACCGATATGCAGGGATTGTCGCTCTTCCAGCTCAGCAAATAATTTCGCTTTAAAACATATCATGAAACTGGGTATGTTTTGTCTGCCTGCTCTGGGATCGCTGGGGCGGGCATTTTTTTGCCTATTTTGCATTGTTGGTTAGCAAGGATGCCATTCGATGAATTTTAATATGTTGATTCAAAGATGAAATAAAAAAGCCCTGGCAGTTACCAGGGCTTGATTACTTTGAGCTAATTATTACTCAACAGGTTGCGGACGCGCAGGAGCGGCAGAGGCATGATGTGTTGCCGTATGACCACCTGCGGCACCTTTACCTTCGAAGGCAAAAGTAGGGCGCTGCCAGTCACTGTGACGCGGTGCCTCCGGAACATATTCCGGTGCTGGAGCGCGCGTCATTGGCGCGGTAGCGTGGTTATGCTCAACGGTGACCTCAGGTTCGACCGCAGCTACCGTTTCAACTTCTGCTGCGACTTCAGCGACTACTGGCGCGGCAGGTTGAGCAACAACTTCAGGTTCAGCAACTACAACCTCAGCAGTTTCGACAACTTCTTCAATATCTGCCGTCTCTTCCTGCGGTTCAACCACCGGTTCTGCTTGTTCTGCAACTTCCTGGGCTACGGCAACATCAGACTCGGTAATCACCTGCGGCTGTTCAGTTACCGCGGCAGCGATCACTTCAGGATGCGTCGTTTCAACCACTTCCGGTTGCGGTTCGGCAACCTGAACGGGGGCTTCTACGACACCGGCCACTTCTTCAACAACTGGCGCGCTAACAACCGGTTCGATAGCGGCGGCGACAGGGACCTCAGTCACCATCGGCTGCACATGTACTTCTTCCTGTTCGCGCTGCTCTTCAACCTGTACATCTTGCGGACGTACAATTGGATAGCGGATCCAGACTTTGCCAGAGGCCAGTTCCGGAGACGCGCACGCTACGGTCAACGGCATTGGCGACTGGGTTGGATAACGCTCGTCACGATAGCGACGACGACGCTGACCACTTACGCGCAGGTGACGAGGCGAGCGGCGAGAACGACGCGGCATGCCACCGTTGTCACGGTTATCAGCATTGTTCTCTTCTTGCTGTTCTGGTGCAGTTTGCGCTACGACTGGCAGCGGGACTTTCACCAGTTCTGTGCGTGGAGCTGGCGCTTCCTGAACAATTGGTTCGGCAGCGACAGTTTCTTCAACCACCGGTGCGACTACCGCTTCTTCGGCTACGCTTTGCTCGTAACGCACTTTCTGATTGAGCTGACGCTGTTTACGACGCGGCTGAACCGGACGTACACGTTCTTCCTGTTCGGTTTCCTGAACAGATTGCTCTTCAACATTCAGCGCCTTCGCTTCTTGTTGCGCCTGACGTTTATCATCATTACGGCGGCGGCTACGTTCACGACGCGGCGCTTGCTGCTCGTCGGCGGTACGCGCTTTTTCCGTTACCTCAGCCTGCTGACGGCTCTCACGCGTCTCGGCAGTCTGCTGCTGTGCCTGGCGACGATTACGACGGTTTTCTTCGCGATTATCGCTGCCTTCAGTACGTTCACTACGGGTGTCGCGGCGCTCATTACGGTCACGGCGGTTGTTCTGACGAGGCTTGCGACGATCCTGTTGACGTTCCGGTTTCGCTTCTGCTTTCGGTGCTGGTTGCTCGGTCGGTTTGGTTTCTTCACCACCGCTGAACAGCGCTTTCAGTGCGCCGAAGAAGCGGCTCAACAGCCCAGGTTGTGCAGGAGCTGCTGGTGTTGCCGGTGCAGCTTTCGGTGCTGGAGCTACAACAGGCGCGGCAGGTTCAGCTGGCGTTGGCGCAGGCGGCACATCCGGCATGGCAAAGGTTGCCAGCGCAGGTTGTTCCGGACGCTTACGTTCAGCGAACTCTTCTTCAGACGGCAGCGCCATCGCTTCTTCATGCAGCTTCGGCAGCATGTAGCTTAAGGTTGGGGTTTCTTCCCCTTTACGCACGCGCAGCACGTGGTAGTGCGGGGTTTCCATCTGATCGTTTGGCACAATTACACAGCGCACACCGTCCTGACGAGTTTCAATGGCATTTACCGCAGAACGTTTTTCATTCAGCAGGTAAGAAGCGATTGGCACAGGAACAATGGCGTGAACTTCCTGGGTGTTCTCTTTCAGCGCTTCTTCTTCGATCAGACGCAGAATAGAGAGCGACAGCGATTCGTTGTCACGCACGGTGCCAGTACCAGAACAACGCGGACAAACGTGATGACTGGATTCACCCAGTGATGGGCTCAGGCGCTGACGGGACATTTCCAGCAGGCCAAAGCGAGAAATATGGCTGATTTGAATACGCGCACGGTCCTGACGCACCGCTTCACGCAGACGGTTTTCTACCGCACGCTGGTGGCGTACTGGCGTCATGTCGATGAAGTCGATAACAATCAGGCCGCCGAGGTCACGCAGGCGCAGCTGACGAGCAATCTCATCGGCAGCTTCGAGGTTAGTGTTAAACGCGGTTTCTTCGATATCGCCGCCGCGGGTCGCGCGTGCGGAGTTGATGTCGATGGCCGTTAACGCTTCGGTGCTGTCGATAACAATGGAACCACCAGACGGCAGACGAACTTCACGCTGGAAGGCGGACTCGATCTGTGACTCGATCTGGTAGTGGCTGAACAGCGGGATCTCGCCGGTGTACAGTTTGATTTTGCTGCTGAAATCCGGGCGACCTAATGCAGCGATATGCTGACGTGCCAGTTCGAGCACTTTCGGGTTATCGATAAGGATTTCGCCGATGTCCTGACGTAAGTAATCGCGGAATGCGCGAACGATTACGTTGCTCTCCTGATGAATCAGGAACGGGGCCGGGCGGCTTTCAGCGGCTTTTTTGATGGCTTCCCAGTGTTTCAGACGGAAGCTTAAATCCCATTGCAGCGCCTCAGCAGATTTGCCGACGCCAGCGGTGCGCACGATAAGCCCCATGCCTTCCGGCAGTTCAAGGCTTGCCAGTGCTTCTTTTAATTCGGTACGGTCGTCGCCTTCGATACGGCGAGAAATGCCACCCGCGCGCGGGTTGTTCGGCATCAGAACCAGATAGCTACCCGCCAGACTGATAAAGGTGGTTAATGCCGCGCCTTTGTTGCCGCGCTCTTCTTTATCGATCTGAACAATGACTTCCTGACCTTCACGCAACACATCTTTAATGTTGGGACGACCATGAGCACTGTAGTTAGCAGGGAAATATTCGCGGGCAATTTCTTTGAGGGGAGGAAACCATGACGCTCGGCGCCGTAATCAACAAATGCGGCTTCGAGACTTGGTTCAATACGGTAATTTTGCCTTTGTAGATGTTCGCTTTTTTTTGTCGTGTTCTCTGCGCTTTCAATATCCAGATCGTACAGACGCTGCCCATCAACAAGGGCGACACGCAACTCTTCCTGCTGAGTTGCGTTGATTAACATTCTTTTCATCGTAACTTACTCATTATTCTTACATTGACGACTAAGCTGCGAGCAGAGTATTGCCTTTCCGGAGGTAAACCGATGGCCTCGTGACTATTCACGTCGCCAACCTCACGGTTGTCGCTCGTTTAAGAGGCGCAGAGTGTCGGTAGCTGGTGTTTCAAACGGAACCACAGCGCAATTATTTGGGGAACAACCTGGAGACAACTCTCCAGAGAAGATTCCATTTATACTCGTCATCTTTTAGAGGCTAGAGGTCTTAGCATCTTACTTGCGTAAGCACGGATGTTTCCCGTTGCGCTTTCTGTCTATCATCTAAAATTCGTACAGTATATGTACCGGTAAGGACTGCAACCCGCAGCCCGCTAACTGTTTGAGCGATCAATACGTCTTACGCCATTGCTGCGTGGATGATCAAACAAACAAAACTGGTTATTTCTGTAAATGTCCTTGTTATTTCCAGGTTCAACACGGAAAACGACTTCATTATTCCTTGCTAACCTAGTTATAGCAAGATGACTTTCACCTTTTATCACCCGGTTACTGACAGTTCCTTCACCAGTCCGACGAGATTGTTCTAATAACAAACAACTCGCGGCGTAAAGCACCAGAAGAAAACAGGTCATGCTAAATATAAGCATAGAAAAATGAGTGGCGCTATTGAGCGGGGGTATTTAGAATCGCGCACCATGAAAACTGAGACTCCAACCGTAAAAATGATTGCCATCGGCAGCGCTGATGAAGCCGGGCAACGAATTGACAACTTTTTGCGCACCCAGCTGAAGGGCGTGCCGAAGAGTATGATTTACCGCATCCTGCGTAAAGGCGAAGTGCGGGTGAACAAAAAACGCGTCAAGCCAGAATACAAACTGGAAGATGGCGATCAGGTTCGCGTGCCGCCGGTTCGCGTGGCCGAGCGTGAAGAAGAGGCGGTATCGCCACATCTGCAGAAGGTGGCCGCGCTGAGTGAGGTGATCGTTCATGAAGACGATCATATTCTCGTGCTCAACAAGCCATCGGGCACGGCGGTTCACGGCGGCAGCGGGTTAAGCTTCGGCGTTATTGGAAGGTTTGCGGGCGTTGCGCCCGGAAGCGCGGTTCCTTGAACTGGTTCATCGTCTTGACCGGGACACCTCAGGTGTTTTGCTGGTAGCGAAAAAACGCTCGGCGTTGCGTTCTCTGCATGAGCAATTACGTGAAAAAGGGATGCAAAAAGATTACCTGGCGCTGGTGCGCGGTCAGTGGCAGTCGCATGTGAAGAGCGTTCAAGCACCGTTACTGAAAAATATTCTGCAAAGCGGCGAACGTATCGTGCGTGTGAGTCAGGAAGGCAAACCGTCGGAAACACGCTTTAAAGTGGAAGAACGCTATGCATTTGCCACCCTGGTGCGTTGTAGCCCGGTAACAGGGCGTACTCACCAGATCCGTGTGCATACACAATATGCGGGTCATCCGATTGCCTTTGACGATCGCTACGGTGACCGTGAATTTGACAGGCAGCTCACTGAAGCAGGCACGGGATTAAATCGCCTGTTCCTGCACGCTGCAGCGTTGAAGTTTACTCATCCGGGGACCGGTGAGGTGATGCGTATCGAAGCTCCGATGGATGAAGGTTTGAAGCGTTGTTTGCAAAAGCTGCGTAACGCGCGCTAATACAAGCATATAAACCTGATAATGGGCGGTTGGCCTGATAAGGCGTTTACGCCGCATCAGGCCGCCAGCACCGATTGCCGGATGCGACGTAACCACATCCGGCGCAAAAAACTATCCCATCAGCGGGTTTTTCCCTTCCCGACGTAACATCTGACACAGCGCGATTAGCGGTAAACCAACCAGCGTGTTAGGATCACGCCCCTCTAAACGCTCAAACAGCGTAATGCCAAATCCTTCACTCTTAAAGCTACCCGCGCAGTGCAGGGGATGCTCTTTACGCACGTAATTATCAATCTCCGCCTCGCTCAGGTGACGGAAATGGACGTCAAAAGGCTCCACTTCTGTTTGCAGATGCCCATTCGCCGAATTAAACAACGCCAGTCCAGTATAGAAGGTGACGATATTGCCGCTGGCTTTGCGTAATTGCAGACGGGCATTTTCTTCCGTTAACGGTTTACCGGTGATTTCGCCATCAAGAACACATACCTGGTCTGAACCAATAATTAAATGATCCGGATAACGTGACGCCAGAGATTGCGCTTTTTCTTGTGCCAGTCGAAGCACCAACTGTCGCGGTGATTCGTCGCTGCGTGGGGTTTCGTCGACCTCTGGTGCTGCACATTCAAAAGAGATTTGCAGTTTTTCCAGAAGAGCGCGACGCCATGGCGAGGTGGAGGCTAAAATAAGTTTAGGCATATTTTTTTCCATCAGATATAGCGTATTGATGATAGCCATTTTAAACTATGCGCTTCGTTTTGCAGGTTGATGTTTGTTATCAGCACTGAACGAAAATAAAGCAGTAACCCGCAATGTGTGCGAATTATTGGCAAAAGGCAACCACAGGCTGCCTTTTTCTTTGACTCTATGACGTTACAAAGTTAATATGCGCGCCCTATGCAAAAGGTAAAATTACCCCTGACTCTCGATCCGGTTCGTACGGCTCAAAAACGCCTTGATTACCAGGGTATCTATTTACCGCGATCTGGTGGAGCGTATCGCCGCGTCTGTAGTCAGTGTGGACGCTGATGTGGAATGCGAGATGTCCTTCGCCATCGACAACCAACATCTCGCGGTTATTACCGGTGATGCGAAGGTGACGGTGTCGCTGGAATGTCAGCGTTGTGGGAAATCGTTTACCCATCATGTACACACAACGTATTGTTTCAGTCCGGTCAAAAATGATGGCTGGGTTGAAGCACTCCCGGAAGCGTATGAACCGGTTCAGGTTAACGAATTCGGTGAAATCGATCTGCTGGCGTTGGTTGAAGATGAAATCATCCTCTCCTTGCCGGTAGTTCCGGTGCATGATTCTGAACACTGTGAAATCTGCAGGCGGACATGGTCTTTGGTGAATTGCCTGAAGAGGCACAGAAGCCAAACCCATTTGCCGTATTAGCCAGCTTAAAGCAAAAGTAATTGAGGAGTAAGGTCCATGGCCGTACAACAGAATAAACCAACCCGTTCCAAACGTGGCATGCATCATTCCCATGACGCTCTGACCGCAGCAAACTTGTCCGTTGACAAAACTTCTGGCGAGAAGCACCTGCGTCACCACATCACTGCCGACGGTTTCTACCGTGGCCGTAAGGTCATCGCTAAGTAATCACGCGACGCGTGGTGAAGCTTAGTGAGGAATTTCCCGGGTAACGGGGAACTCCAGACCGGGCGGCGACGATACCTTGACACTCTCTAACCCTGGCGTTAGATGTTATGGGGGGCGATTTTGGTCCTTCTGCAACAGTGCCTGCAGCATTCAGGCACTGGATTCTAATTCGCAACTCTCACTTCTTTTAGTCAGCAATCCCGACGACATTACCCATTACTCGCCAAAGCTGACTTTGAACAACGTTCGCGTTTGCAGATGATCCCTGCCCCTGGGTCTGCCAGTGATGAACGGCCATCGCAGTCTTCGCCACAGTCGCGGAAGCTCGATGCGCGTGGCGCTGGAAATGGTAAAGAAGGGCGGGCCGAGGCCGTGTCGGCGCAGGAATCCCCGGCGCGTTGATGGGGCTAGCAAAATTACTGCTCAACCCATGGCGGGGAGTCAGCGTCCTGCGCTGGTGACGGTCCTCCACATCAGCAAAAGGGCAAAACGGTAGTGCTCGATCTCGGCGCTAACGTGGATTGTGACAGTACCATGCTCGTGCACTGCCGTCATGGGGTCGGTGATGGCAGAGGATGTACTCGGGATTCCAAACCCTCGCGTCGCGCTGCTCAACATCGGCGAAGAGAATTAAAGGGCACGATAGTATTCGTGATGCCTCATTAGTGTTAGAACCAATCTCTTCCTCAACTATATCGGCTATCTGAAGCCAATCAACTGTTGACGGGTAAGACCGATGTTCTGGTTTGTGATGGCTTTACAGGTCATTTCACCCTAAAGACGATGGAAGGGGTTGTCAGAGTCTTCCTTTCGCTGCTGAAATCGCAGAGCGAAGGTAAAAAACGGTCGTGGTGGCTGGTTTTATTAAAGCGTTGGTTACAAAAAAGCCTGACAAGGCGATTCAGTCACCTCAACCCCGACCAGTATAATGGCGCCTGTCTGTTAGGATTGCGCGGCACGGTGATAAAGAGTCATGGTGCAGCCAATCAGCGAGCGTTCGCGGTCGCGATTGAACAGGCAGTGCAGGCAGTGCAGCGACAAGTTCCGCAGAGAATTGCCGCTCGCCTGGAATCCGTATACCCCGCAGGATTTGAGCGCTGGACACCGGCAAACCGGCAACAATAAAGCCGGCTTCGCAGCGGGGTCGAGTGAGTGCGGCTATATTAACGAAAAGTGACTGAGCGTACATGCATACGAAGATTATTGGTACCGGCAGCTATCTGCCTGGCAGGTGCGGACTAACGCCGATCTGGAAAAAATGGTGATACTTCTGACGAATGGATTGTTAGCCGTACAGGTATCCGCGAACGTCGTATCGCAGGCCCTGATGAATCCGTGTCTACGCTGGGTTATGAAGCGGCCAAACGTGCGCTGGAGATGGCTGGCATCGACGCTCGCGAGCTGGGGCTTATCGTGGTGGCAACCACTTCCGCGACCCATGCGTTTCCAAGCGCGGCCTGCCAGATTCAGGACATGCTGGGCGTAAAAGGCGCACCGGCGTTTGATATTGCTGCAGCGTGTGCGGGCTTTACCTACGCGCTGAGCGTTGCCGACCAGTACGTGAAGTCTGGCGCGGTAAATATGCGCTGGTGATTGGTGCTGATACGCTGGCACGTACCTGCGATCCAACCGATCGCGGCACGATCATTATTTTCGGCGACGGCGCAGGTGCGGTAGTTCTTGGTGCATCTGAAGAGCAGGGAATTATTTACCCATCTGCACGCTGACGGTAGCTACGGCAAACTGCTGACGCTGCCAAACGCCGATCGCGTTAACCCGGACAATTCCATCTACCTGACGATGGCCGGTAACGAAGTCTTTAAAGTGGCGGTTACTGAGCTGGCGCACATCGTTGATGAAACGCTGGCGGCCAATAATATGGACCGTTCTGAACTGGACTGGCTGGTGCCACACCAGGCGAACTTACGTATTATCAGCGCGACCGCGAAGAAACTCGGTATGTCGATGGACAACGTGGTGGTGACGCTTGATCGTCACGGTAACACCTCCGCTGCTTCCGTACCGTGCGCCTTTGACGAAGCCGTCCGCGATGGCCGCATTAAACGCGGTCAGCTGGTGCTGCTGGAAGCTTTCGGTGGTGGTTTCACCTGGGGCTCTGCGCTGGTTCGTTTCTAAGTACAAGGATAAAAAAATGACGCAATTCGCTTTTGTGTTCCCGGAACAGGGTTCTCAAGCGGTAGGGATGTTGTCTGAACTGGCAGCGACCTACCCGGTTATTGAAGAAACTTTTCATGAAGCTTCGGCTGCTCTGGGCTACGATCTGTGGGCATTGACCCAGCAGGGCCCAGGCGGAAGAACTGAACAAAACCTGGCAAACTCAGCCGGCGCTGCTGACGGCTTCCGTTGCGCTGTTCCGTTTGTGGCAACAGCAGGGTGGCAAAGCGCCAGCGCTGCTGGCTGGCCATAGCCTTGGCGAATACTCTGCGCTGGTTTGTGCAGGCGTGATCCCATTTGCTGACGCGGTTCGCCTGGTTGAAATGCGTGGCAAGTTCATGCAGGAAGCGGTACCAGAAGGCACCGGCGGCATGTCCGCAATCATCGGTCTTGACGATGCATCCATCGCCAAAGCTTGTGAAGAGTCTGCCGAAGGGCAGGTTGTTTCTCCGGTTAACTTCAACTCTCCGGGCCAGGTGGTTATCGCCGGTCACAAAGAAGCGGTTGAACGCGCAGGCGCTGCCTGTAAAGCTGCGGGCGCTAAGCGTGCGCTGCCGCTGCCGGTAAGCGTGCCGTCCACTGTGCGCTGATGAAGCCTGCAGCGGAAAAACTGGCCGTTGAGCTGCAAAAAATCACCTTTAGCGCACCGACTATTTCAGTGGTAAATAACGTCGATGTGAAGTGCGAAACCGACGCAAACGCGATTCGCGATGCGCTGGTTCGTCAGCTGTACAGCCCGGTTCAGTGGACCAAAACCGTTGAGTTTATGGCGTGCCGGGCGTCAGGCACCTGTATGAAGTTGGCCCGGGTAAAGTTGACCGGTCTGACCAAACGTATTGTTGATACCCTGACAGCATCGGCGATTAACGAGCCAACTGCGCTGTCAGCGGCACTTGCGCAATAAAAGAGGACAGCATGAGCTTTGAAGGTAAAATTGCACTAGTAACCGGTGCAAGCCGCGGTATTGGCCGCGCAATCGCTGAAACACTGGCCGCTCGCGGCGCGAAAGTTATCGGCACTGCGACCAGCGAAAGCGGCGCGCAGGCAATCAGCGATTATCTGGGTGCGAATGGTAAGGGTCTGATGTTGAATGTGACCGACCCAGCATCTATTGAAACTGTTCTGGAAAAAATTCGTGCGGAATTTGGCGAAGTCGACATTCTGGTCAACAATGCCGGGATTACTCGTGATAACCTGTTAATGCGCATGAAAGATGATGAGTGGAACGATATTATCGAAACCAATCTGTCATCTGTTTTCCGTCTGTCAAAAGCGGTAATGCGCGCTATGATGAAAAAGCGTCATGGGCGTATTATCACTGTCGGTTCTGTGGTTGGTACCATGGGAAATGCGGGTCAGGCTAACTACGCTGCGGCGAAAGCGGGTCTGATCGGCTTCAGTAAATCTCTGGCGCGTGAAATTGCGTCACGCGGTATTACTGTAAACGTTGTTGCTCCGGGCTTTATTGAAACGGACATGACGCGTGCGCTGACTGATGAGCAGCGTGCGGGTACTCTGGCGGCTGTGCCTGCGGGGCGCCTCGGCTCTCCGAATGAAATCGCTAACGCGGTTGCATTTTTGGCCTCCGACGAAGCAAGTTACATCACTGGTGAAACGTTGCACGTGAACGGCGGGATGTATATGGTCTGACCGTGTTTTGCACAAAGTGCTCAGACAACGGGCAATCTACGTATGTCTGAGTATGATTAGTGCAAAATGATTTGCGTTATGAGGGCAAAAACCCGCAAAATAGCGTAAAATCGTGGTATGACCTGCCGGGATTTAGTTGCAAATTTTTCAACATTTTATACACTACGAAAACCATCGCGAAAGCGAGTTTTGATAGGAAATTTAAGAGTATGAGCACTATCGAAGAACGCGTTAAGAAAATCATCGGCGAACAGCTGGGCGTTAAGCAGGAAGAAGTGACCAACAATGCTTCCTTCGTTGAAAACCTGGGCGCAGATTCTCTTGACACCGTTGAGCTGGTAATGGCTCTGGAAGAAGAGTTTGATACTGAGATTCCGGACGAAGAAAGCTGAGAAAATTACTACTGTTCAGGCTGCCATTGATTACATCAACGGTCACCAGGCGTAAGTGAACATCTCCAGGCGGTCATTCGACCGCCTGAGTTTTATCTTTTTGTCCCACAAGTATCTATTTTATCCCTCCCTGGAGGACAAACGTGTCTAAGCGTCGTGTAGTTGTGACCGGACTGGGCATGTTGTCTCCTGTCGGCAATACCGTAGAGTCTACCTGGAAAGCTCTCCTTGCCGGTCAGAGTGGCATCAGCCTGATCGACCATTTCGATACTAGCGCCTATGCAACCAAATTTGCTGGCTTAGTAAAGGATTTTAACTGTGATGACATTATCTCGCGCAAAGAACAGCGCAAGATGGATGCCTTCATTCAATATGGAATTGTTGCAGGCTTGGCAGGCCATGCAGGATTCTGGCCTCGAGATTACGGAAGAGAACGCTCACCGTATTGGTGCCGCTATCGGCTCCGGTATTGGCGGTCTCGGTCTTATCGAAGAAAAACCATACCTCTTTGGTAAACGGTGGCCCGCGTAAGATTAGCCCGTTCTTCGTTCCATCAACGATTGTTAACATGGTGGCAGGTCACTTGACCATCATGTTCAGTTTTGCGTGGTCCAAGCATCTCTATTGCAACCGCATGTACTTCTGGTGTGCACAACATCGGACAGGCTGCGCGTCTATCGCTTATGGTGATGCGGATGCCATGGTTGCCGGTGGTGCAGAAAAAGCCAGTACCCCGCTGGGCGTGGGTGGCTTTGGTGCCGCGCGTGCGCTGTCTACGCGTAACGATAATCCGCAGGCGGCAAGCCGTCCGTGGGATAAAGAGCGTGATGGCTTCGTACTGGGCGACGGTGCAGGCATGGTTGTACTGGAAGAGTACGAACACGCGAAAAAACGCGGCGCGAAAATTTATGCAGAAGTCGTTGGCTTCGGCATGAGTAGCGATGCGGCCACGTGACCTCACCACCGGAAAACGGTGCGGGTGCTGCGCTGGCGATGGTTAATGCCATTCGCGATGCTGGTATTGAAGCGGGCCAGATTGGCTACGTGAATGCCCACGGCACCTCAACGCCTGCTGGCGACAAAGCAGAAACACAGGCCGTTAAGTCTTTTTCGGCGACGCCGCAAGCCGCGTGATGGTCAGTTCCACCAAGTCAATGACCGGCCACCTGCTGGGTGCTGCGGGTGCAGTAGAATCTATCTACTCTATCCTGGCCCTGCGCGATCAGGCCTCCCGCCAACCATCAACCTGGATCACCGGGATGAAGGTTGTGATCTGGACTTTGTACCTCATGAAGCGCGTCAGGTTAGCGGCCTGGAGTACACCCTGTGTAACTCCTTCGGCTTTGGTGGTACCAACGGTTCACTGATCTTTAAAAAGATCTCAGCCTGTTATTCTCCGGCTTTAGATAACGAAAAGATTAAGGCCCGCTTGTCGGGCCTTTTTTACTGGCTTTTCCTCTGCTTGTTCAACGGGTTCCATCTTGCGAAACTACCCGACCAGTCGATAAGGAGCCGCTATGTTCTTAATTAATGGCCTTGAACAAAATACCCTCGCGGTCACTGACCGTGCAACGCAGTTTGGTGACAGCAGTTTTACCACCACTCCTTGTCGAGGGGAGGGTACAGCAACTGGCCGCGCATATCGGCCGTCTACAGCTGGCCTGCGAGCGCTCTATCTCTTTCGCTTTGATACTGGCCCAGCTGGCCCAGGAGATGTCAGCGCTGGCAAGTGAACAGCGCGATGGCGTGCTTAAAGTGATTATCAGCCGTGGACCCAGCGGGCGCGGCTATAGCGGCAGCGCCCCTGTGCTTCACCCACGCGAATTCTCTCTACCTCGGCGACACCAGCCCACAATCATCGCTAGGGGACCGCTGGGTTCGCCCCGCGCTCAGCCCGGTAACGCTGGGGCGTAATCCGTACCTCGCAGGTACCAAGCATCTCAATCGCCTTGAACAGGTGCTAATTCGTACTCATCTTGAGCAGACGACCGCCGTTGGGCCCTGTTCTTGACAGCGACGGGTGGTTTACGGATGCTCTGCCGCTACTTGTTCCTGCCATGGGCAAGGAAGTGTATACGCCGCGCCTGTGACAGCGCCGGAGTGAACGGCATTATGCGCCAGTTTATTATGGCGTCGCTGGCACGCTCGCCGTATCGCGTTGTCGAAGTCCAACGCACCGCTGGCGGCGATAAGCCAGGCGGATGAGGTTGTTATGTGTAACGCGCTGATGCCGGTTATTCCAGTGCAGCGCTATGCGGAGCAGCAGTGGCCTTGCCCGCGAACTCTCTACCAATTTTTAGCCCCACTTTGTGAGTCGTCTGGATTAGCCATGAAGAAAATGTTACGCTTTGTTTTCCTGTTAGTGTTGGTTGTCCTCGGCGTTGCCGCCGGTGTGGGCATGTGGAAGGTTCGACAGCTGGCGGACAGTGCGCTGCTGATTAAAGACAAAACCATCTTTACGCTGAAGCCTGGCACCGGACGTCTGGCGCTAGGCGACCAGCTCTACGCGGAGAAGGTGCTGAACCGCCCGCGTGTTTTCCAGTGGTTACTGCGCCTTGAGCCTGAGCTTTCGCACTTTAAGGCCGGGACCTATCGTATCACGCCGCAAATGACCGTCCGCGAAATGCTACAACTGATGGCCAGCGGTAAAGAAGCACAGTTCCCGCTGCGTTTTGTCGAAGGGATGCGCCTGAGCGACTATCTCAAACAGCTGCGCGAATCACCGTACATTAAACACACACTGAGCGACGATACCTACGCCACGGTGGCGCAGGCGCTGAAGCTGGACAACCCTGAATGGGTAGAAGGCTGGTTCTGGCCTGACACCTGGATGTATACCGCGAACACCAGCGATGTGGCTATTCTCAAGCGTGCGCACCAGAAAATGGTCGCCCAGGTCGATAAAGTCGGACGGGCGAGTAGATAATCTGCCGTACCACGATAAAAACCAGCTCGTTCCATGGCGTCGATTATCGAAAAAGAGACGGCGGTAGCCGAAGAGCGTGACCGTGTTGCCTCGGTATTTATCAACCGTCTGCGGATTGGCATGCGCCTGCAAACCGACCCGACCGTCATCTACGGGATGGGCGAGAGCTATAATGGCAAACTCTCGCGTAAAGACCTTGAGACGCCAACCGCGTATAATACCTACACTATTGCCGGCATGCCGCCGGGTGCCATTGCCAATCCGGGTGAAGCGTCGCTGAATGCTGCCGCGCATCCAGCGAAAACGCCGTATCTATTTTTTGTGGCGGACGGCAAAGGTGGACATACATTTAATACCAATCTTGCGAGCCATAACCGGTCGGTGCAGGATTACCTGAAAGTGCTAAAGGATAAAAATGCGCAGTAATTACATCGTCATTGAAGGACTGGAAGGAGCGGGTAAAACCACCGCGCGGGATGTTGTCGTCGAAACGCTGCGTGAGCTGGGTATCAACGACCTGCTGTTACCCGTGAACCGGGCGGCACCGTGTTGGCTGAGAAGCTGCGTAGCCTGGTGCTGGATATCAAATCGGTAGGCGATGAAGTCATTACCGATAAAGCCGAAGTTCTGATGTTTTATGCCGCGCGCGTTCAACTGGTAGAAACGGTCATCAAACCAGCTCTGGCTAACGGCACCTGGGTGATTGGCGATCGCCACGATCTCTCCACTCAGGCGTATCAGGGCGGCGGACGTGGTATTGACCAACATATGCTGGCAACACTGCGTGATGCTGTTCTCGGGGATTTTCGCCCCGACTTAACGCTCTATCTCGATGTTACCCCGGAAGTTGGCTTAAAACGCGCGCGTGCGCGCGGCGAGCTGGATCGTATTGAGCAAGAATCTTTCGATTTCTTTAATCGCACCCGCGCCCGCTATCTGGAACTGGCAGCACAAGATAAAAGCATTCATACCATTGATGCCACCCAGCCGCTGGAGGCCGTGATGGATGCAATCCGCACTACCGTGACCCACTGGGTGAAGGAGTTGGACGCATGAGATGGTATCCATGGTTACGACCTGATTTCGAAAAACTGGTAGCCAGCTATCAGGCCGGAAGAGGTCACCATGCGCTACTCATTCAGGCGTTACCGGGCATGGGCGATGATGCTTTAATCTACGCCCTGAGCCGTTATTTACTCTGCCAACAACCGCAGGGCCACAAAAGTTGCGGTCACTGTCGTGGATGTCAGTTGATGCAGGCTGGCACGCATCCCGATTACTACACCCTGGCTCCCGAAAAAGGAAAAAATACGCTGGGCGTTGATGCGGTACGTGAGGTCACCGAAAAGCTGAATGAGCACGCACGCTTAGGTGGTGCGAAAGTCGTTTGGGTAACCGATGCTGCCTTACTAACCGACGCCGCGGCTAACGCATTGCTGAAAACGCTTGAAGAGCCACCAGCAGAAACTTGGTTTTTCCTGGCTACCCGCGAGCCTGAACGTTTACTGGCAACATTACGTAGTCGTTGTCGGTTACATTACCTTGCGCCGCCGCCGGAACAGTACGCCGTGACCTGGCTTTCACGCGAAGTGACAATGTCACAGGATGCATTACTTGCCGCATTGCGCTTAAGCGCCGGTTCGCCTGGCGCGGCACTGGCGTTGTTTCAGGGAGATAACTGGCAGGCTCGTGAAACATTGTGTCAGGCGTTGGCATATAGCGTGCCATCGGGCGACTGGTATTCGCTGCTAGCGGCCCTTAATCATGAACAAGCTCCGGCGCGTTTACACTGGCTGGCAACGTTGCTGATGGATGCGCTAAAACGCCATCATGGTGCTGCGCAGGTGACCAATGTTGATGTGCCGGGCCTGGTCGCCGAACTGGCAAACCATCTTTCTCCCTCGCGCCTGCAGGCTATACTGGGGGATGTTTGCCACATTCGTGAACAGTTAATGTCTGTTACAGGCATCAACCGCGAGCTTCTCATCACCGATCTTTTACTGCGTATTGAGCATTACCTGCAACCGGGCGTTGTGCTACCGGTTCCTCATCTTTAAGAGAGACATCATGTTTTTAGTCGACTCACACTGCCATCTCGATGGTCTGGATTATGAATCTTTGCATAAGGACGTGGATGACGTTCTGGCGAAAGCCGCCGCACGCGATGTGAAATTTTGTCTGGCAGTCGCCACAACATTACCGGGTTATTTACATATGCGGGATCTGGTAGGCGAACGTGACAACGTCGTATTTTCTTGTGGCGTGCATCCACTCAACCAGAATGATCCCTACGATGTAGAAGATTTACGCCGTCTGGCGGCAGAAGAGGGTGTTGTAGCGCTGGGTGAAACCGGGCTGGATTATTATTACACGCCGGAAACTAAAGTACGTCAGCAAGAGTCCTTCATCCATCATATCCAGATTGGTCGTGAACTGAACAAGCCGGTTATCGTCCATACCCGTGACGCCCGTGCCGATACGCTGGCAATTCTGCGCGAAGAAAAAGTGACGGATTGCGGTGGCGTACTACACTGTTTTACAGAGGACAGAGAAACGGCGGGTAAATTACTGGATCTCGGATTTTACATCTCCTTTTCCGGCATTGTGACCTTCCGTAATGCGGAGCAACTGCGCGATGCTGCGCGTTATGTCCCCCTGGATCGGTTACTGGTGGAAACTGACTCACCTTACCTTGCGCCGGTACCGCATCGAGGAAAAGAGAATCAACCTGCGATGGTTCGTGACGTTGCAGAATACATGGCTGTGTTGAAAGGTGTTGCCGTTGAAGAACTGGCGCAGGTAACCACCGATAACTTCGCCCGTCTGTTTCACATCGACGCTTCCCGCCTTCAATCCATCCGTTGAATGAGTTTTTTTAAAGCTCGTAATTAATGGCTAAAACGAGTAAAGTTCACCGCCGAAAATTGGGCGGTGAATAACCACGTTTGAAATATTGTGACATATGTTTTGTCAAAATGTGCAACTTCTCCAATGATCTGAAGTTGAAACGTGATAGCCGTCAAACAAATTGGCACTGAATTATTTTACTCTGTGTAATAAATAAAGGGCGCTTAGATGCCCTGTACACGGCGAGGCTCTCCCCCCTTGCCACGCGTGAGAACGTAAAAAAAGCACCCATACTCAGGAGCACTCTCAATTATGTTTAAGAATGCATTTGCTAACCTGCAAAAGGTCGGTAAATCGCTGATGCTGCCGGTATCCGTACTGCCTATCGCAGGTATTCTGCTGGGCGTCGGTTCCGCGAATTTCAGCTGGCTGCCCGCCGTTGTATCGCATGTTATGGCAGAAGCAGGCGGTTCCGTCTTTGCAAACATGCCACTGATTTTTGCGATCGGTGTCGCCCTCGGCTTTACCAATAACGATGGCGTATCCGCGCTGGCCGCAGTTGTTGCCTATGGCATCATGGTTAAAACCATGGCCGTGGTTGCGCCACTGGTACTGCATTTACCTGCTGAAGAAATCGCCTCTAAACACCTGGCGGATACTGGCGTACTCGGAGGGATTATCTCCGGTGCGATCGCAGCGTACATGTTTAACCGTTTCTACCGTATTAAGCTGCCTGAGTATCTTGGCTTCTTTGCCGGTAAACGCTTTGTGCCGATCATTTCTGGCCTGGCTGCCATCTTTACTGGCGTTGTGCTGTCCTTCATTTGGCCGCCGATTGGTTCTGCAATCCAGACCTTCTCTCAGTGGGCTGCTTACCAGAACCCGGTAGTTGCGTTTGGCATTTACGGTTTCATCGAACGTTGCCTGGTACCGTTTGGTCTGCACCACATCTGGAACGTTCCTTTCCAGATGCAGATCGGGGAATACACCAACGCAGCGGGTCAGGTTTTCCATGGCGACATCCCTCGCTACATGGCAGGCGACCCAACCGCGGGCAAACTGTCCGGCGGCTTCCTGTTCAAAATGTACGGTCTGCCAGCCGCAGCTATCGCTATCTGGCATTCTGCTAAACCAGAAAACCGCGCGAAGTGGGCGGTATCATGATCTCCGCAGCGTTGACCTCGTTCCCTACCGGTATTACCGAGCCAATCGAGTTCTCCTTCATGTTCGTTGCGCCGATCCTGTACATCATCCACGCGATTCTGGCAGGTCTGGCATTCCCAATCTGTATTCTGTTGGGTATGCGTGACGGTACTTCGTTCTCTCACTGGTCTGATCGACTTTATCGTTCTGTCCGGTAACAGCAGCAAACTGTGGCTGTTCCCGATTGTCGGTATCTGCTAATGCGATCGTTTACTACGTTGTTTTCCGCGTGCTGATTAAAGCACTGGATCTGAAAACTCCGGGTCGTGAAGACAACACTGAAGATGCTAAAGCAACCGCAACCAGTGAAATGGCTCCGGCGCTGATTGCAGCCTTCGGTGGTAAAGAAAACATCACTAACCTCGACGCATGTATCACCCGTCTGCGCGTTAGCGTAGCCGATGTAGCGAAAGTGGATCAGGCTGGCCTGAAGAAACTGGGCGCTGCGGGTGTTGTGGTTGCAGGTTCCGGTGTTCAGGCAATTTTCGGTACCAAATCCGATAACCTGAAAACCGAGATGGACGATGATATTCGTAATAACTAAGTTATTCGAAGTCGTAGTATTGGCAGACGAAGGCAGCCGAAAGGCTGCCTTTTTTACAGGTGTTATTCAGAATTGATACGTGCCGGTAATGCTGAAATTACGCGGTGTGCCGTAGACGATAGAACCTTCCACGTTGGTATCGTAGGTTTTGTCGAACAGGTTATTGACGTTCCCCTGTAACGAGAAGTTTTTCGTCACCTGGTAGCGGGTGAAGAGATCCACCAGCGCGTAGCTACCTTGCTCGGCGCGGAAGGTGCCATACGGCGTCACGGTGTCGGTATACACGCGATTTTGCCAGTTAACACCACCGCCGACCGTCAACTCTGGCATGACAGGCAACCGATAGCTGGTGAACATTTTAACCGTGGTGCGTGGCAGATTAGGATTAACGGCGTTTCCTTCGTTATCCTCTGCAATATAGCGCGTTGCGCCAAATGTCAGCTGCCAGTTGTCGGTAATTGCGCCGTTGAGTTCAAATTCCACCCCTTTACTGACTGTCCCATCCACCGCTTTATAGGCGGTTTCGCCGTTGCTGCCGGGGATAGGTGTACCGGTGGACTGAGCGACATTATCCTGCTCAATACGGAAGATGGCTAACGTGGTGGTCAGACGGCTATTCATCCAGTCCGATTTCAGACCCAGCTCGTAGTTGTTACCGGTGATTGGAGCCAGATATTTGCCTGAACTGTCACGATCATTTTGCGGCTGGAAAATAGAGGTATAGCTGGCGTAGGTCGACCAGTTGTCATTGATGTCAAACACCAGACCAGCGTAAGGCGTGGTGTGGTTTTTCTCCATGCTGTAAGTCAGCGTATCAACCCGCCAGTTGGTATAACGTGCGCCGAGGATCAGATGCAGCGGATCGGCAAGGGTGACACGAGTGGCAGCATATAACGATTTCATATGTGTGGTATCGTCCTGCGCCAGGCTCTGTGGTGACCAGTCGGTTTGTGGGAAATTGCCATTAAAGTTGTAGAAACTGCCAATTTCATCCGGGAAGATGTTGGCCCATGAACTGAAGTAACGATTGTTTTGTTTGCTGTAACTGCCACCAAACATTAGATTGTGCTGACGACCAAACAATTCATAACTACCGTCAGCGAACAAATCCAGCGCATCAACTTTACGTTTGCCACTGTTCCAACCGGTGCCGCCGACATAATCAAAGCCAGGTCCATAATTACTGTATGGCCCAACCAGCATACCATCCGCTTTGTTTACATAGGCATCGACATACATCATTTTGCTGTCAAATTCGACTTCAGAGTGGGTGGCATTCAGTGTCGCTTGCCAGGTATCAGCAAACTGCTGCTTCAGGGTCATAAAGACCTTGTTGATCTCTTTATCGTTGTACGCCCAGTCAGGTGCGGTACTGCGTGCGCGATCGTAACTGTTGCTGCTGCCATCAGTATTCCAGCGCGGTAAACCGCCCCAGGTAGGGCTATTAACATCAATGCGCTGATATTCGTAACCGGCTGAAAGCGTCGTAAGATCGCCTAAATCAGCATCGACAATGCCCGAGAAGAAGGTCTTTTCACTGTTGTAGCGGTCCAGCCATGAGTCGTTATTCTGGTAGCCGCCGACAATTCGCGCGCGGATTTTACCGTCTTCGGTGAGTGGGCTTTGTAAATCCGCCACATACCGTTCTTTGTTCCAGCTACCGTATTCCGCCGAGACATCGCCTTTAAATTCACGACTGGTCGCGTGTTTTCGAACCATATTAATTGCCGCAGATGGATTACCCGTCCCGGTCATGAGTCCTGTCGCGCCACGCACTACTTCTACGCGTTCAAAGAGTGCCATATCAGAAAGTGCGTCGCCCAGATTCCAGCGCGATTCAAAATAGGTGGGGATACCATCAACCATATAGTTATCGATCTGGAATCCGCGGGAATAATAAAGAGCACGATCGGAATCCGCCTGACTTTTGCTGATCCCCAGCGTGTTTTCCATCACTTCGCCCAGCGTTTGTAACTGCTGATCTTCCATCCGCTGCTGGCTAACAATAGTGACCGACTGAGGAATATCACGTTGAGTCATCTGCATTTTGGTACCCGCAGAGGTAGACGTTACGCTGTAATCATTTTCGCCATCATCTGGAGCTGTGGCTGAACCCTCAACAATCACCGTTTCTTCAGTGGCTGGTGCAGCAAAAGCGGCAGAAGGTAATAGTGCCAGTGCTATGCAACCGGCAAGTAGTGACGGTTTGGTGATGGCTTGATATTGATTATCCCTGTTAAATTGTGTTGAAAGCATTTGAAATCTCTTGGTTTATGTTGTCGTCAGGCTCATGCCGGAGGAGGGTGATGAGCGATTATATTTAGTGTGCGAATAATTTTGTTTGTAAATGCAAATGAGAAATATACGCATTCATATTTGTCATGTAAACCAAACAGAGAATGTCTTTTCAGCGCATTCGCAGGCAGAAATGGGAATAATGGCGATATATACGGCAGCAAAACGATTTTTTGCTTAAGAAATCGTGAGTTAAGGTTGAAAGAGCAGGTTTAACTCGACCATACTCTATACTCGCAGTGTGGCGCGGCGTAGCATGGCGCAACGCATGGCTATTTGAAAAAGGAAAATGTCGTGGCAGAAGAAACTATATTCAGCAAAATTATTCGTCGTGAGATCCCCTCCGATATCGTCTACCAGGATGATCTGGTAACGGCGTTTCGCGATATTTCGCCGCAAGCGCCAACGCATATTCTGATCATTCCGAATATCCTCATTCCGACTGTGAACGACGTCTCAGCTGAGCATGAGCAGGCGCTGGGACGCATGATCACCGTAGCGGCAAAAATTGCTGAGCAAGAAGGTATTGCCGAAGATGGCTATCGTCTGATCATGAATACCAACCGCCATGGCGGACAAGAGGTTTACCACATCCATATGCACTTGTTGGGTGGCCGTCCGCTGGGACCAATGCTGGCGCATAAAGGTCTGTAACGATGAGAAAAGGATGCTTTGGGCTGGTGTCTCTGGTGTTGTTACTGCTGGTGGGCTGTCGTTCACATCCGGAAATTCCGGTGAATGATGAGCAATCGCTGGTGATGGAGTCATCTTTATTGGCTGCGGGCATCAGTGCAGAAAAGCCCTTCCTTTCGACGTCTGATATTCAACCTTCAGCATCCTCAACGCTTTATAACGAAAGGCAAGAACCCGTTACCGTTCATTATCGTTTTTACTGGTATGACGCCAGAGGGCTGGAGATGCATCCTCTGGAAAGGCCACGCAGCGTTACCATTCCCGCACATTCGGCGGTAACGCTGTACGGCAGCGCCAATTTTCTGGGGGCGCACAAAGTCAGACTTTATCTATATTTGTAAGGGGTGAATCTTGATGACAAAAATGAGTCGCTACGCCTTGATTACCGCGCTGGCGATGTTTCTCGCCGGGTGTGTGGGGCAACGTGAACCTGCACCGGTAGAAGAAGTGAAACCAGCGCCGGAACAACCAGCCGAGCCACAACAGCCTGTCCCCACAGTGCCCTCGGTGCCGACGATCCCGCAGCAGCCAGGCCCAATTGAGCACGAAGATCAAACTGCACCGCCTGCGCCGCATATTCGCCATTATGACTGGAATGGCGCAATGCAGCCGATGGTCAGTAAGATGCTTGGGGCTGACGGGGTGACTGCGGGTAGCGTCCTGCTGGTTGATAGCGTTAACAACCGTACTAACGGTTCGCTGAATGCCGCAGAAGCGACCGAAACGCTGCGAAATGCGCTGGCTAATAACGGGAAATTTACCCTGGTTTCCGCCCAGCAACTGTCGATGGCGAAGCAACAGTTAGGTTTGTCGCCGCAGGACAGTTTAGGCACCCGTAGTAAAGCCATAGGCATTGCCCGCAATGTCGGCGCTCATTACGTGCTGTACTCCAGCGCCTCTGGCAACGTTAACGCTCCGACCCTACAAATGCAGCTGATGCTGGTGCAGACGGGCGAAATTATCTGGTCAGGTAAAGGTGCCGTTTCGCAGCAATAATCCCATCACGCGCGACGAATTGCTGTCGCGCTTTTTCCCGCAGTATCATCCCGTCACGACGTTTAATAGTGGGCTTAGTGGCGGGAGTTTTCTCATTGAACATCAGGGCCAGCGTTTTGTTGTGCGTCAGCCGCACGATCCTGATGCGCCGCAGTCCGCGTTCTTGCGCCAGTATCGGGCTTTATCACAACTACCCGCATGCATTGCACCGAAGCCGCATTTATATCTCCGTGACTGGATGGTAGTCGACTATCTGCCCGGCGCGGTAAAAACGTATTTGCCGGATACCAACGAACTGGCAGGCTTGCTGTATTATCTACATCAACAACCACGTTTTGGCTGGCGAATAACGCTGTTGCCGTTACTGGAACTGTACTGGCAGCAAAGCGATCCGGCGCGGCGGACAGTGGGTTGGCTGCGAATGTTAAAACGTCTGCGCAAAGCGCGGGAACCACGGCCTTTACGCTTAAGTCCATTGCATATGGATGTCCACGCCGGAAATTTAGTGCATAGCGCGTCAGGGTTAAAACTCATCGACTGGGAGTATGCCGGAGATGGTGATATCGCGCTGGAACTGGCGGCGGTGTGGGTGGAAAATACTGAACAGCACCGGCAATTGGTCAATGACTATGCCACTCGCGCGAAGATTTATCCGGCGCAATTATGGCGTCAGGTCAGGCGATGGTTTCCCTGGCTGCTGATGCTCAAAGCAGGGTGGTTTGAGTACCGCTGGCGACAAACCGGCGATCAACAATTTATCAGGCTGGCCGATGACACCTGGCGGCAGCTATTAATAAAACAATAAGGAGAGCAGTGTGGGTCCAGTAATGTTGGATGTCGAAGGTTACGAACTGGACGCGGAAGAGCGTGAAATACTGGCGCATCCGCTGGTGGGAGGGCTGATTCTCTTTACGCGTAACTATCATGATCCTGCCCAGTTACGTGAACTGGTGCGCCAGATCCGCGCAGCTTCGCGCAATCGTCTGGTGGTGGCGGTTGATCAGGAAGGTGGACGCGTGCAGCGTTTTCGTGAAGGTTTTACCCGCTTGCCAGCGGCGCAATCATTCGCTGCGCTGTCAGGAATGGAAGAGGGTGGCAAACTGGCGCAGGAGGCAGGTTGGTTGATGGCCAGCGAAATGATCGCTATGGATATTGATATCAGCTTTGCGCCTGTGCTGGATGTCGGGCATATCAGCGCGGCGATTGGCGAGCGTTCTTATCATGCCGATCCACAAAAAGCCCTGGCAATTGCCAGCCGGTTTATTGATGGTATGCATGAAGCCGGAATGAAAACGACCGGGAAACACTTCCCAGGACACGGTGCAGTAACGGCAGACTCACACAAAGAAACACCGTGCGATCCACGTCCACAAGCGGAGATTCGCGCTAAAGATATGTCGGTCTTCAGTTCCTTAATCCGCGAAAATAAACTCGACGCCATTATGCCTGCGCATGTGATCTACAGTGATGTTGATCCGCGTCCGGCGAGCGGTTCTCCCTACTGGCTGAAAACCGTTTTGCGTCAGGAACTGGGTTTTGACGGCGTGATTTTCTCTGACGATTTATCGATGGAAGGTGCCGCGATTATGGGCAGTTATGCCGAACGCGGGCAGGCTTCACTGGATGCGGGTTGCGATATGATCCTGGTCTGCAATAATCGTAAAGGGGCCGTCAGCGTGTTAGATAATCTGTCACCGATCAAGGCAGAACGTGTTACACGTTTGTATCATAAAGGTTCATTTTCGCGACAGGAACTGATGGACTCGGCTCGCTGGAAAGCGATCAGCACCCGTCTGAATCAGTTACATGAACGCTGGCAGGAAGAGAAAGCAGGTCACTAACCCTGGCTTATGTGAGGATACGATGATTATCTATTTACACGGTTTTGATTCGAATAGCCCAGGCAATCATGAAAAGGTGCTGCAACTGCAGTTTATCGACCCGGACGTGCGGTTGATTAGCTACAGCACGCTGCATCCGAAACACGATATGCAGCATCTGCTTAAGGAAGTGGACAAGATGTTGCAATTGAGCGCTGATGAGCGCCCGCTGATTTGCGGCGTTGGGCTTGGCGGCTTCTGGGCCGAGCGGATCGGGTTCCTGTGTGATATCCGCCAGGTGGTGTTTAACCCTAACCTGTTCCCGAATGAGAACATGGAAGGCAAAATTGACCGCCCGGAAGAGTACGCAGACATTGCCACCAAGTGCGTGAATAACTTCCGCGAGAAGAACCGCGATCGTTGCCTGGCTATTTTCTCTCGTCATGATGATGCGCTGGATAGCCAGCGCTCGGCAGGTATGCTGCACCACTACTATGAAATCATCTGGAAAAAGAGCAGGGCCATAAGTTTAAGAATATCTCGCCGCATTTACAGCGGATAAAAGCCTTCAAAACCCTCGGATAATTGCCTCTCTGGCCCCGGCTACGTTTACGGTACCTTGGGCTTTTTTTTGTGCTATTTTTTAACCTCATTCCCTTGCGGTTTTGTCAAAGTTTCATCCGCTCAACTTCTGCGCGATAAAACTTGATGCACATCAATTTTGGTATGACCAATGCACCATTCATGTTATTCTCATTGCAGCTGAATGGTTTCTTGTAAGTAACTTGTTGTTAATTAAAGGCTATATTTATAACTTTTAATTAACAATTGGTTAATAAATTTTAAGGGGGTCTCATGACTACGCCAATCAAGAAAATTGTCATTGTCGGTGGTGGTGCGGGCGGCCTGGAACTGGCTACTCAACTGGGTAGAAAGCTTGGCCGGGGTAAAAAAGCGAAAATCACGCTGGTAGATCGTAACCATAGCCACCTGTGGAAACCACTGCTGCACGAAGTGGCAACGGGGTCTCTGGATGGAAGGCGTGGATGCACTGAGCTACCTGGCCCATGCAACGCAATCATCATTTCCAGTTCCAGCTGGGATCGGTGATGGACATCAACCGCGAAGCGAAAACCCTGACCATCGCTGAACTGCGCGAGGGAGAAGGCGGCTGCTGCGTCCTGAGCGCAAGCTGGCGTATGACACGCTGGTGATGGCGCTGGGCAGTACCTCGAACGATTTCAACACCCCGGGCGTAAAAGTACACTGCATCTTCCTCGATAACCCGCATCAGGCGCGTCGTTTCCACCAGGAAATGTTGAGCCTGGTCCAAGACACTCGGCGAATCTGGGGGCTAACGGTAAGGTTAACATCGCTATCGTCGGCGGCGGGGCAACCGGCGTTGAGCTGTCTGCGGAGCTGCACAATGCGGTCAAACAGCTGCACAGCTATGGCTATAAAGGGTTAAACAACGAAGCGCTGAACGTAACGTTGGTGGAAGCCGTGAACGCATTCTGCCTGCGCTGCCGCCACGTATCTCCGGTGCTGCGCACAGCGAACTGACCAAAATGGGCGTTCGCGTGCTGACGCAAACCATGGTCACCAGTGCTGATGAAGGCGGCCTGCACACTAAAGATGGCGAATATATTGAGGCTGATCTGATGGTATGGGCAGCCGGGATCAAAGCGCCAGACTTCCTGAAAGATATCGGTGGTCTTGAAACTAACCGTATCAACCAGCTGGTGGTGGAACCGACGCTGCAAACCACCCGCGATCCAGACATTTACGCTATTGGCGACTGCGCGTCATGCCCGCGTCCGGAAGGGGGCTTTGTTCCGCCGCGTGCTCAGGCTGCACACCAGATGGCGACTTGCGCAATGAACAACATTCTGGCGCAGATGAACGGTAAGCCGCTGAAAAATTATCAGTATAAAGATCATGGTTCGCTGGTATCGCTGTCGAACTTCTCCACCGTCGGTAGCCTGATGGGTAACCTGACGCGCGGCTCAATGATGATTGAAGGACGAATTGCGCGCTTTGTATATATCTCGCTATACCGAATGCATCAGATTGCGCTGCATGGTTACTTTAAAACCGGATTAATGATGCTGGTGGGGAGTATTAACCGCGTTATCCGTCCGCGTTTGAAGTTGCATTAATCGACGTACACTGGCGGATGTGGCATAAACGCCTCATCCGCCCTTGAGGAACAGCGCGATCGGCAGCCGCGTTGTATCAGGCATCCTTTCAGACTCCTCCGAATCCTTAAGTATTTCCAGCCATTCCCGCGCTTTTCATCTTCTGTCTGATAGCTGCTTTTCTCCTTCGCTTGCATGATTGGCATAACTGCAAAGAAGGAGGTGTTCCCGTGAATAAATTGATGTCGGCGGGTATTGGTATTGGCGTTGCAGCCGCATTAGGGGTTGCCGCCGTGGCCAGCATGAACTGTTTGAACGTGGCCCGCAGTACGCGCAGGTTGTCTCCGCTACACCAATCAAGGAAACCGTGAAAAATCCGCGTCAGGAATGCCGGAACGTGACGGTGATGCACCGCCGCCCGGTGCAGGATGAAAACCGTATCGCAGGTTCCGTGTTAGGGGCCGTTGCGGGTGGGGTGATTGGACACCAGTTTGGCGGTGGGCGAGGTAAAGATGTCGCGACCGTGGTGGGCGCTTTAGGTGGTGGCTATGCCGGCAACCAGGCGCAAGGCGCGTTGCAGAACAACGACACTTACACCACGACCGAACAGCGTTGTAAAACGGTGTATGACAAATCTGAGAAAACGCTCGGCTACGATGTGACCTATAAAATCGGCGACCAGCAGGGGAAAATCCGCATGGATAAAAACCCGGGGAACCAGATCCCGTTGGATAACAATCTCCGGCCAGCTTGTACTGAATTTCAAAGCCTAAAAAAGCATCAAGATGTTATTCGCCCCGTCATCACTCAGGATAACGGGGCGTTTTTTTTATATTCTACTGCAATCATTTGCGGCCACAGACGACAGAGCGGTTTTTCGGGGTAATTCTGCATCAGCGTTTCAAAGCTGGCCCCTTCGCGGGCGCTAATCGACATTCCCTGCAAAATACAGCCCAAAAAACAGCGACAGTTCTTTGACGTTTTTCGGCGGGAATTTCACCTCGCGTCTGGCGTAGTTGCAGGAACTGGCTCCAGGGTCTGTTCCTGTATCGCATGGCGAGACTTGATGGTTTTCGCTATCTCTTTGATGAAGCCGCCAGCGCCGCAGAGGTGTTAATCATAAAACAACCCGCTGGCGTATCTTTGCTGGTGAAGCAGGTGGCAACGGCGGTGAAGTAGTTTCTTAACGCTCTCGACCAGCGTTCGTTTTTCGCAAAACAGGCATGCCTCATTCTGGAAGCAAAGTGGGTGATGTAGTGATCGAGAACGGCGCGGAATAACCCCTCTTTATTGGCAAACTCTGCGTACAGCGTCGGCGCTTTTGCCCCCGTGGCTTCAACGAGGTCAGAGAGTGATGTTGCTTCATAGCCATATTGCCAGAAGAGCGTCATCGCTTTTATCAAGCGCCGCTTCCCGGTCGAATACTTTAGGTCGACCACGGCCTTTTTTCGCGCAACTTTGCGTTGTCAGTTGTCATCGTGCCGCCTACCTTAGTCGGTTTTAGTGAACATTCATTATAAAAATAATTTCGTCGGGCAGGGGCTAGCGCTTCTGCGATAAAAATAAATTATGCATATTCATATGAAAAATATATGAATTCTAATTAATTAAACGGTCGTTATAAAAAATAGCGTTGACGTGTGACGCAGATCTCATTATGATTATCTTATCGATCGTTAAGTTAATAACGTCTGACCTACAAAATTCATCTGCAAAGGTAAAAATCATGAAAAACGTAAAAACTCTGGCCATCGCAGCCGTACTTAGCTCCCTGTCATTTGCCAGCTTCGCTGCTGTACAGGTGCAAGCCACTCCGGCTGACCAGCATAAGGTTGGCAACATCGCCGCTTCTGCAGGCCAAACCTTGAATCTTTAGAACAACAGTTGTCACAGAAGGCAGATGAAATGGGTGCCAAATCGTACCGCATCACTTCTGTAAGTGGTCCAAACTCCCTCCACGGTACCGCTGTAATCTATAAATAAGCATTAAAACCCTCATAATGCCTGCTACTGCTGATTTTTTCCCCGCGACATGCCGTGTCGCGGGGATTTTTTTATCCGGGCTTTACAGCGTTTGTGGGCTCACTTGATGACGGCGGACATCCACCGGCATCCCGGAACGGACATCCATCACATGTTGCATCACTTCAGCGTCAGTTTGTGCTGCATCTTTAAATGATTGCATTGCGCTATTCAGCGTAATTGGCAGCAGCTGCGGATCGTCATCAATCTTCTCTGACAGCGGCTGATGTACTTCAACCAGACGCGCACCGTTTGGTTCGGCAGAGACTTTTATCGGAGTGTTGATGATATTCACTTTGGTGCCTGGGGTGACCTGGCTAAAGAGTGTTTTGATATCGTCATCCCGCAGACGAATACAGCCAGAACTTACCCGCATGCCAATGCCGAAATCGGCGTTCGTACCATGAAGCAAATAAACGCCGCCATAGGCCGCCAGACGAATCGCATGATGGCCCATTGGGTTATCCAGTCCAGCCGGCACTACCGCAGGCAACTCAATTCCCTGTGCTTTATAACGGGCGCGGATGTTTGCCGTTGGCGTCCAGGTTGGGTTTGCACGTTTGTCTGAAACGGTGGTCACCATTGTCGGTGTCAGCGTGTCACCACCTAACTGACCAATACCTATTGGATACACGGTTACCGAATTTTTACCCGGCGGGTAGTAATAGAGACGCAGCTCCGCAATGTTGATCACAATGCCTTCGCGCGGCGCATCTGGAAGTAGGGTTTGCAACGGGATCGTTAACACGCTGCCCGCGCGCGGTACGTAAGGATCAACGCCGGGGTTAGCCTGTAACAGAGCGAGAAAGCCGACGTTGTATTTTTTGGCGATGGCTTCCAGAGAACCACCGTCATTTTCCACCACATGAAATTTGTTTTCGCCAACCAGACGACTGCCCGCTGGCGGCAGCGGCCAGGTGTTGGCTTTTGCCGGTAGCGCCAGCGCCACGGCAGCGGCGAACGTAAAAAACGTTAGCCAGCGAGAAAAACGCGTTTTGATCATCACCAAAAATCCATAATAAATATAAGGTTATTGTAATAAACAGATAAGCCTGAATTATGGATGGTGACAGTGTCGGATAGTGCAGGGAAGTGCAAAGAATTTGTAAATGTTGCAGATGGGGGCGCAGAAACGCCCCCGATTTACCATTAAGCGATCGCGTTCTCTTCAGACTGGCGCGCATGAACTGACGAACCCCAGTTGCCATTGCGGGTTTTGCGTTCGCTCAGATCCTGGAAGAACTTCAGCCGCGTCGGGCCATCAAGGCGATAGTGCTGCGGCTGTTTTTGCAGCAGGCCAATCAGCCACGACGGGTTAACGTGATTCTTCTCGGCAAACTCAACCACGCCGCCTTTCTCATTGCCTTCCAGCTTGCGGATCCCCAGTTTTTGTGCCTGTTGACGCAGACGGGCGATATCCAGCAGATTACGCGCCGCATCAGGCAGCAGGCCAAAGCGGTCAATCAGCTCAACCTTGATTTTCATCAAGCTCATTCTCGCCCTTGGCGCTGGCGATACGTTTATAGAACGACAGACGGGTATTAACGTCCGGGATATAATCATCCGGCAGCAGCGACGGCATACGGAGCTCGACTCCGTCTGCTGGTTGGGGGGATCTTCCAGCGACGGCTCGCGCCCCTCTTTCAGCGCATCGACGGCGTTTTCCAGCATCTCCATATACAGCGAGAAGCCGACGGACTCCATCTGGCCGCTCTGGCCTTCGCCCAGCAGTTCGCCCGCGCCGCGAATCTCCAGATCGTGAGTCGCCAGCGCAAAGCCCGCGCCTAAATCTTCCAGCGAGGCGATGGCTTCCAGACGTTTTTGCGCATGGGTAGTCATCGCTTTTGGATGCGGCGTCAGCAGCCAGGCGTAGGCCTGGTGGTGCGAACGGCCTACGCGGCCGCGTAGCGGTGTAGCTGCGCCAGACCGAAGTGGTCGGCGCGCTCGATGATAATGGTGTTGGCGGTCGGAATATCGATCCCGGTTTCGATGATGGTGGTACACACCAGCACGTTGAAGCGCTGGTGGTGGAAATCATTCATCACCCGCTCCAGTTCGCGCTCGCGCATCTGACCGTGGCCGATGGCAATTCGCGCTTCTGGCACCAGTTCCGCCAGCTTATCGGCGGTTTTCTGAATGTTTTCGACATCGTTGAACAGGTAGTACACCTTGCTGCTGCGCAGGGTTTCATGCAGAATCGCTTCGCGTACCACCAGGCTGTCGTATTCGCGGACGATGTTTTCACCGCCAGACGACGCGCTGGAGGGGTGGCGATGATCGACAGATCGCGCATTCCGCTCATCGCCATATTCAGCGTACGTGGAATCGGGTGGCGGTGAGGGTCAGAATATCGACATCGGCGCGCATCGCTTTGATGCGTTCTTTATGACGAACACCAAAGCGGTGCTCCTCATCGACAATCAGCAGGCCCAGATCGCGCAGCTTCACGTCGCTTTGCAGCAGCTTGTGGGTGCCAATCAGAATGTCGATTCTGCCCTCGGCAACTTCCTGCAGGATTTGTGTTTGCTCTTTGGCGCTACGAAAACGCGATAGCATCTCGATGCGCACCGGCCAGTTGGCGAAGCGGTCACGGAAGTTGTCATAGTGCTGCTGCGCCAGCAGGGTGGTTGGCACCAGCACCGCCACCTGTTTGTGGTTTTCCACGGCAAGGAAGGCGGCGCGCATCGCCACTTCGGTTTTACCAAAGCCGACGTCGCCGCACACCAGACGGTCCATCGCCAGCGGCTGGCACATATCGCTCAGCACTGCGTTGATCGTCTGCGCCTGATCCGGCGTGGTTTCAAACGGAAGCTGTCGCAGAACAGTTGATACTGCTCGCGATCGTGCTTGAAGGCAAAGCCGGACTTCGCTGCGCGCTGGCGATATATCCAGCAGTTCGGCCGCGACATCGCGCACCTTTTCGGCGGCTTTTGCCGTGCCCGCGACGCGGCGTCGCCGCCCAGTTTATGCAGTGGGGCACTTTCATCCGCGCCGCCGGCGTAGCGGCTAATCAGATGCAGTGACGACACCGGAACATACAGTTTGGCGTCGTTGGCATAGGTGAGCATCAGATACTCGCCAGTAATGCCACCCGCTTCCAGCGTGGTCATTCCGGCATAACGACCGACGCCGTGCTCCAGATGGACCACCGGCTGACCAATATGCAGTTCCGCAAGGTTACGGATCAGTGTATCGGGGTTGATGGTGCGGCGAGAATCCTGACGACGACGGGCAACGCGTTCACCGAGCAGATCGCTTTCGCAAATCAGCGCCAGATTACGCACCGTATCGACAAAACCATGTTCGGCAGCGCCAATCATCAGATAACGCCCACGGTCGCTGGCTTCATCAAGACGCATAATGCGTTGCGGAGCAATTTTAATTCGTGCGAGCAGTTCACCCAGCGCTTCACGGCGACCTTCACTTTCTACCGAGAACACCACCGGACCGTCGAAAGTCTCGAGGAACTTACGCAGCGCATCCAGCGGCGCTTTTTGTTGTGCCTGAACGGCCAGGTCTGGCAGTTTCTGGAAACCTAAATTGGCATTCGCGGCTTTTGTCGGTAAATGTTCAGTTTTTAGCTGCACCCGGGGCCAGTTTTTCAGCTCTGAGAAGAGCTCGTCCACCCGCAGCCAGAGCGATTGTGGTGGCAACAGCGGGCGCATCGGATCGACGCCGCGATTCTCAAAACGCGCCAGCGTGTCAGCCTGGAAACGTTCGGCACTGGTTTCCAGATCGCCAGTATTCACGAGCAAGGTATTGGCAGGGAAATAACTGAACAGCGGCGGCAGTGGTTCGCTGAAGAACAATGGCTGCCAGTACTCGATCCCGGCAGGTAATGTGCCTTTACTCACTTGCTGGTAAATATGTTCTGGATCGCGCTTCACTTCGAAGGTATCGCGCCACTGGCTGCGGAACAGTTCAATTGCCGCTTTATCGGTCGGAAATTCGTGCGCGGGCAGCAGATTGATCGCTTCTACTTCCTCCAGCGTGCGCTGGCTGTCGACGTCAAACACCCGCAGGCTGTCGATTTCATCATCAAAGAAATCAAGACGATAAGGCAGCTCACTCCCCATCGGGAAGAGATCCAGCAACGCGCCGCGCGTGGCGTATTCGCCGTGCTCCATCACCTGGTCAACATGGCGATAACCGGCGCTGTCCAGTTGGGTTCGTAATGCATCTCGTGACAGGCGCTGACCTTTTTTCATCACCAGCGCATGACCGTGGAGAAAACTGTGTGGGCAAACGCGCTGCATAAGCGTATTCACCGGAACAATCAGTACGCCACGCTGCATCGTCGGTAGCTGGTAAAGGGTGGAAAGGCGCGAGGAGATAATGTCCTGATGAGGCGAAAAACTGTCGTAGGGAAGAGTTTCCCAGTCCGCCAGATTCATCACCATTTGATCGGTAAACTGGCTGATTTCATCATGCAAACGCAGAGCATTTTGCATATCTGGTGCAATGAGTACCACCGGACCGGCGTGACGTTCGGCAATTTCCGCTACCAGCGTTGCACAGGCTGCGCCGGTTAACTCGCCCAGCAGACGCTGCTCACCCGCTTTGACGGGCAGCGTATAACGATATTGTTCAGGCATAACGGTTGTCAGATTCTCGTTAGGATATGCCTCAACATATGGGGGCATATCTCTGATAAGCAATGCTGTTCATTATCCGTAATCGACATGGTTTAGCAAATTGAATCGCCCCGGCTGGGGCGATGGCTTAGCGGGAGTAACTGACGGCAGCGGGCAGTGAAGGCGGGGAGAACAACAGATCGCTGAATGCACGCTGTGAAAGTTTTCTTACCAGCAAGCCCGCAACAGTACAGATGAACAAACTGACAAAGGGATAAACCAGCAGGAGTGTCAGTTCGACTTGCGGCGACCAGCGTGCTGCGTTCATTTGCGCAAGCAGAGTTAAGCTGAATATTTCAACCAGAATGCGATGGGTGGTGTAGATAGCAATGGTGTTGGAGCCAATCACATTCAGCAGGCTGGTGGAGCGCATACCGAATCGTTGCTCGTATTGATAAAACAGCTTCATGATCACCACAATCGATACCAGCGACAACAGCAGCGAGATAGTAAACAACCAGGCACCGACCGCCAGAACGGTAAGCAAAGAAGCCATCAGCAGATGGCGGCGCAACGGCACCTCTTTAACACAGGTCATTATTGTTGCGCCAAACCATGCGCCAAGGCTGTAATAAGGCAAATTGCGGATCACACTGTTCATTCCCCACCACGGCGTGGGAACGAAATTAACCGCCACACTCAGCAGTACAAACAAGGCGAATAGTGGCAGCGCCAGACGGCTAAAAATTTTACATACCACGAAATAGACAATTAACGCATACAGATACCACAAGCTGGTGCTGGCGGTGATCATCCCGTGCAGGAACTCACCGGTGGAATCGGCATAAGCGGCATTGGAGGCATTGCTTAAATCGCGCTCAGGTGCCAGCCACTGGTTCAGCGCACTTAACGCCAGCCACTGCACCACGCCCCAAAGCGCCAGCACCCAGAAGATGTTCCAGATCCGTTTATCGAGACAATTTCCCCACGGTACGCTGTCGATATAGCGGCGAATCAAATAGCCGGATATAAAGAAAAAAACCGGCATACGAAAGGGGGCAAGGTAAAGATTGAAATAGATCCAGCATTTGCTCAGGACTTCCGATAACGGATGCTGAAAAGTGGTCAGATGCGGATAAAAGGTAATGACCGAGTGATAAATCACCACCAGACAAATACATAACCCTTTGATCTGGTTAATCCATAGCTCTTTTTGTTTCATCAGGACAACACGCTCTTTTTTAATTTACATGCGGTTGATCCTGCGGGTTATGACCCGAGGTGTAATGGGTATCTGTCTGTATTGGATGATTTTTCAGATTAAGATCAGGCGGCAAGATTGATGATAAAACATGGCAATTTAGCCGATTGATTTACGGGGGCTTTTCAGATTAGCCCTGACGATCACTTACGGTTCAGTCATTTACCCATCCCGCTTTCGCTTATATACTTGTGCTTCTGCTTATCATCCAGACGGATTACATGTACCAACCGTTACATTATTATTGGCCTGCGCTATATGCGCGGGCGGGCAGCGGACCGCTTCGGTCGCTTTGTTTCCTGGCTGTCGACCATCGGCATTACGCTTGGCGTAATGGCGCTAGTCACCGTTCTTTCGGTGATGAACGGCTTTGAACGCGAGCTGCAAAGCAACACCGGGGGCTGATGCCGCAGGCCATTCTGAGCGCTGAACAAGGCTCGTTGAACCCGCAAAAATATCCTGAAGCGAGTATCAAACTGCAGGGCGTGACCCGCGTGGCGCCGCTAACCACCGGCGATGTGGTGCTGCAAAGCGCGCGCAGCGTCTCGGTTGGCGTGATGCTGGGCATCGATCCGGCGCAAAAGATCCGCTGACCCCGTATCTGGTGAACGTCAAACAGACCGATCTTGTGGCCGGGAAGTATAACGTGATCATCGGTGAAGGCTTGCCGGGGCAGTGGGCGTGAACGTGGCGATCAAATTCGCGTCATGGTGCCGTCTGCCAGTCAGTTTACGCCGATGGGGCGTCTGCCAAGCCAGCGTCTGTTTACGATAATCGGTACCTTCGCGGCCAATAGTGAAGTTGACGGCTACCAGATGCTGGTCAACATTCAGGACGCCTCGCGCCTGATGCTCTACCCGGGGCAACATTACCGGCTGGCGTCTGTGGCTGGATAAACCTCTCCAGGTTGACACCTTAAGTCAGCAAACTCTGCCGGAAGGCACCAAATGGCAGGACTGGCGCGAGCGTAAAGGCGAGCTGTTCCAGGCCGTGCGCATGGAAAAGAACATGATGGGCCTGCTGCTAAGCCTGATCGTCGCCGTGGCGGCGTTTAACATCATCACCTCTCTGGGGCTGATGGTGATGGAGAAGCAGGGAGAAGTGGCGATTCTGCAAACGCAGGGGCTGACGCCAAGACAGATCCTCACCGTCTTTATGGTGCAAGGCGCCAGCGCCGGGATAATCGGCGCTCTGCTGGGCGCGGTGCTTGGCGTGCTGCTCGCCAGCCAGCTTAATAATTTAATGCCGATAATCGGTGCGTTCCTCGACGGCGCGGCGCTGCCGGTCGCCATCGAGCCGCTGCAGGTTATCGTGATTGCGCTAGTGGCGATGGCCCTGGCGCTGCTGTCTACGCTGTACCCTTCTTGGCGCGCTGCCGCCACTCAACCCGCTGAGGCTTTACGTTATGAATAAGATCCTGTTGCAATGCGACAACCTGTGCAAACGCTATCAGGAAGGCACCGTGCAAACTGATGTTCTGCACGATGTCAGCTTCAGTATTGCCGAAGGCGAGATGATGGCTATCGTCGGCACCTCCGGTTCGGGGAAAAGTACGCTTCTGCATCTGCTGGGTGGTCTGGATACACCAACTTCTGGCGACGTGATTTTCAGCGGCCAGCCGATGAGCTCGCTCTCTTCAGCGGCGAAAGCCGAGCTGCGTAATCAGAAGCTCGGCTTTATTTACCAGTTCCACCATTTACTGCCGGATTTCACCGCGTTGGAAAACGTGGCTATGCCGCTGTTAATTGGTAAAAAGAAACCGGCCGAGATCAACAGCCGCGCGCTGGAAATGCTCAAAGCGGTAGGGCTCGACCATCGTGCCAGCCACCGTCCTTCTGAGCTGTCCGGCGGCGAGCGTCAACGTGTGGCTATCGCCCGTGCGCTGGTGAATAACCCGCGTCTGGTGCTGGCGGATGAACCGACCGGCAACCTCGATGCTAAAAATGCCGACAGCATCTTCAAGCTGCTCGGCGAGCTGAACCAATCGCAGGGCACCGCCTTTTTAGTGGTGACTCACGATCTGCAGCTTGCCAAACGGATGGGCCGCCAGCTGGAGATGCGTGACGGTCGCTTAAGCGATCAACTAACCCTGATGGGAGCACAGTAATGGCTCCGTCGCTATCGTTACTGATTGGCCTGCGCTTTAGCCGCGGGCGTCGACGCGGCGGAATGGTGTCGCTGATTTCCGTTATTTCTACTGTTGGTATTGCGCTGGGGGTGGCGGTGCTGATCCTCGGCCTGAGCGCCATGAACGGCTTCGAGCGCGAGCTGAACAACCGTATTCTGGCGGTGGTGCCGCACGGTGAAATCGAAGCGGTGAATCAACCGTGGAACAACTGGCGCGCGGTGCTGCCAAAAGTCGAAGCGGTGAAGGGGATTGAAGCCGCCGCGCCGTACATCAACTTTACCGGCCTTGTGGAAAGCGGCAGCAATCTGCGCGCCATTCAGGTGAAGGGCGTTGATCCGCAGCAGGAAAGCAAGCTGAGTGCGCTGCCGAGCTTTGTGCAGGCCAATGCGTGGGCCAATTTCAAGGCCGGTGAGCAGCAGGTTATCCTCGGCAAAGGGGTTGCAGATGCGCTGAAAGTGAAGGCCGGAGATTGGGTTTCCATCATGATCCCCAACTCCAACCCGGAGCATAAGCTGCTGCAGCCTAAACGTGTGCGTCTGCACGTGACCGGAATTTTGCAGCTAAGCGGCCAGCTCGATCATAGTTTTGCCATGATCCCGATGCAGGATGCCCAACAGTATCTCGATATGGGGGACAGTATCTCCGGTATCGCCATCAAGGTGCAGGACGTGTTTAACGCCAATAAGCTGGTGCGCGACGCGGGTGAAGTCACCAATAACTACGTCTATATCAAAAGCTGGATTGGCACTTACGGCTATATGTACCGCGATATTCAGATGATTCGCGCCATCATGTATCTGGCAATGGTGCTGGTTATCGGCGTGGCCTGTTTTAACATCGTCTCCACGCTGGTGATGGCAGTGAAAGACAAAAGTAGCGATATTGCGGTGCTGCGCACATTGGGCGCAAAAGACGGGCTGATCCGCGCGATTTTCGTGTGGTATGGTTTATTAGCTGGCCTGTTGGGCAGCGTATGCGGGGTGGTTATCGGGGTGCTTGGCTCCCTGTATCTGACCGGCATTATTAACGTGATTGAAAAACTTATTGGTCATCAGTTTTTATCTGGTGACATTTATTTTATCGACTTCCTGCCGTCTGAATTGCACTGGCTGGATGTCGTTTATGTGCTGGTCACAGCGCTGTTGCTGAGTCTGCTGGCAAGCTGGTATCCCGCCCGCCGCGCCAGCCGTATTGACCCTGCGAGGGTGCTAAGTGGCCAGTAATTTGACGTCCTGACCGTGCGGCTTTGCTGCTGCGCGTGTGAGATTTCTCTTGGAATTTGGTTTGAGGGGAAGGGGGAAAACAAGTAAGCCAGCGCACCTGCAGCTTGAAAGACGACGAGTATGAGAGGAATTGACAATGATGCATTATGGATTTGACATTGGCGGCAGCAAAATCGCACTTGGTGTATTTGATTCATCGCGCCAGCTTCAGTGGGAAAAACGGATACCTACGCCGAAAGAGAGCTATGAACGTTTTCTTGAGGCCGTGATCGGACTGGTAGTTGAGGCCGATGAGCGCTTTAATTGTCGGGGTAGCGTCGGCATTGGTATCCCAGGCATGCCGGAAACTGAAGGTGGCCTGCTGTATGCCGCCACGTCCGGCAGCCAGCGGTAAGCCGCTGCGTGCCGATCTGAGCCGTTTGCTGGAGCGCGATGTCCGCCTCGATAATGACGCCAACTGTTTTGCCATCTCAGAAGCCTGGGATGACGAGTTTACCCAATACCCTCTGGTCATGGGGCTGATTCTGGGGACTGGCGTGGGTGGCGGTATTGTGCAAAACGGTAAATCGATTACCGGTCACAGCTATATTACCGGCGAGTTTGGCCATATTCGCCTGCCGGTTGATGCACTCGAAGTGGTGGGGCGTGATTTTCCGTTAACCCGCTGCGGATGCGGTCAGCTCGGTTGTATTGAAAACTATTTATCCGGTCGCGGTTTTGCCTGGTTGTATAACCACTTTTACCAGCAATCGCTCACCTCGCCGGAAATTGTTGCCCTTTGGGAGCAGGGAGATCATAACGCCCGTGAACACGTCGAGCGTTACCTGGATCTGCTGGCCGTGTGCCTCGGTAACATACTGACCATCGTCGACCCGGATTTGCTGGTGCTTGGCGGAGGATTGTCTAATTTTACAGCGATCGCCGATGGACTTGCGCACCGCTTACCGCGCCATTTGTTACCTGTAGCCCGTCCGCCGCGTATTGAACGCGCGCGTCATGGTGATGCAGGAGGGATGCGCGGCGCTGCGTTCCTTCATCTTACTAACTAACATGGAGTAGATATGCAGTCGCGCCGCTTACATCGATTGAGCCGTTTTCGTCGGAATAAACGTCAGTTGCGCCAACGTCTGCGCCAGCGAACCTTTTTCGCGGATAGGGCTATGTCAGAGCAAATGGATAAACCAAGAGTGCTTGTGTTAACGGGCGCCGGGATTTCGGCGGAGTCAGGGATTCGCACCTTCCGTGCGGCTGATGGGTTATGGGAAGAGCATAAAGTTGAGGACGTTGCGACGCCGGAAGGTTACGCGCGCGATCCCGCACTGGTGCAGAAATTCTATAATGAACGTCGCCGTCAGCTACAGCAGCCGGAAATTGCTCCTAACGCTGCTCACCTGGCGCTGGCGCGTCTGGAAGAGGCGCTCGGCGATAATTTTATGCTGGTGACGCAAAATATCGATAATCTGCACGAACGTGCGGGTAACAGTGACGTGCTGCATATGCACGGCGAGTTGCTGAAAGTGCGCTGTACGCACAGCGGCCAGGTCTTTGACTGGACGGGCGACATGCCGATTGATGAACGTTGTCACTGCTGTCAGTTCCCGGCACCTCTGCGACCGCATATCGTCTGGTTTGGCGAGATGCCGTTTGAGATGGACCACATCTATCTGGCGCTGTCGATGGCGGATATTTTCATCGCTATCGGGACTTCCGGTCACGTCTATCCGGCGGCCGGTTTTGTTCATGAGGCGAAGCTACACGGTGCGCATACCGTTGAGCTGAACCTTGAACCAAGCCAGGTAGGCAGCGAGTTTGAAGAGAAGCATTATGGTCCGGCAAGCGAAGTGGTGCCTGCATACGTTGAGAAGTTGCTTCAAAGAGCTGTGCGAGTTAGCGCGTTAACCTTTAAAAAGCGGAGCCTTTGCTCCGCTTTTTTGTGCCTGTTAACTCGTGGCGAAGAAGGGCTCCATGCCAGGCTTTCCTGCCGGTTGCGCTCCTGATTTATCTTTCTCGCCCTATAATCTGAATGGCGCAAGGAGCGCGCAGGGGGCGGACAATTGCCTCCGCCCCCTGCACCCCCGCGCTCTGGCGGCAGAATCGCCGCTGCGGGCGGTTCCCTCAGCTGATGCCTTCCGGCTTTCGGGGTCGGGGCGCGAGGGTAACATCCCTGTAAATCGCGCCCTCAGGCTCCTGTTGTGGGGCTGCCCCGGACCCTCCAGGGCAATTTCCGCTTCGGCGATTCAGACGCCACCTTATGCCGCTCCCTTCCGTTTTTTAGCTAAGTATGAACGCCAGTGTCGCGGAACTGATGAGTCCCCGCTTGAAATCGGTGAGCCGGAGAATGGAAAACAGCAAGGTCAGTCCGCCAGGATGGCGGACTGAGGGGCGAACCGAGGGCACCACGTCGAGTTGAAGCCGTGCCGCAGGCTGGAGTTTCGCAGGCGAACGCAGTGCGGAGCACCGATTTCGCCGCGGGGCCGCGGGGATTGCAAAGGGGGGCGCGGCTCCCCCCTTAGCCCGTTCTACACTGTATACTGTCGTTTCATGTTCTTTACAAAACATAAGGTGAACGGAATGTTGTACCGAACTCACAAACATCGCCCCCAACGCCCCACGTTTGCTAATTTAACGCCCGGCTTTCAACTTCTGGTAATACTCTTCATACAGCGTGCTGGTGCTACCAACATCGTTCTGCCACTCGCCTTTTTTCACGATTTCCGCATCCGGTAGAGCGACTTGTCGTTGGCGACTTCCGGGCTTAACAGTTTACGCGCGGCAAGGTTCGGCGTCGGGTAGCCGACGGTTTCCGCGACCTGTTTTGCCACATCCGGGCGTAACAGGAAGTTAATCAGGCTTTAGGGCGCCTTCTTTATTTTTGGCGTTAGCCGGAAGTGGACAGGCTGTCCATCCAGAAGAGTCGCCTTCTTTCGGCCACACGATTTCCAGCGGAGTACCGGCCTGACGGGCGACGTAGGCCGAACCGTTCCACACCATCCCCAGATTGACTTCACCTTCCATGTACGGGTTCGCCGGGTTGTCGGAGTTAAACGCCGCCACGTTTGGCATCAGCTTTTTCAGCTCGTTATAGGCGGCTTCAATCTCTTTAGGATTGGTGGTGTTGCCGGAGTAGCCGAGCTTGCGTAGGGCAATCTGGAACACTTCGCGCGCGTCGTCGGTTAACAGCAGGCTGCCTTTATATTCCGCTTTCCACAGGTCGGCCCAGCTGGTTACGGTTTTCGGGTCAATCTCATCGCTGTTGACGCCGATAGCCGTTGCGCCCCAGATGTAGGGGATCGAGTAATCATTGTTAGGATCGAACGGCTTGTTGAGCATTTCGGGGTCGAGATTTTTGAAATTGCTCAGCTGCGTTTTGTCGATCTTCTGAATCATGCCTTCTTTGCGCATTTTGTCGACAAAGTAGGTCGACGGCACGACCAAATCGTAGGCGCCGTCTTTGTAGGTTTTGAGCTTGGCATACATGGTTTCGTTCGACTCGTAGGTCGAATAGATAACCTTAATACCGGTCTCTTTGGTGAACTGTTCCAGCAGTCCTGGCGGCACGTACTCCGTCCAGTTGTAGAAATAGAGCGTTTTGCTGTCGTTCGCGTGGGCTGCACCCATTCCGAGTGCTAAAGCACCTGCCGCGAGCAGGTGGCGTGACCATTTCATCATTTAACGTCCCCTGAGTTAGTGCCTGATCTGCAGGCTTTTGGTTTTATCACGTGCAATAAGCTGGCTGGCAATCACCATCACCAGCGACAGCACCAACAGAATGGTGGCCAGAGCGTTCACTTCCGGCGAGACGCCGACTTTGACCATCGAGTAAATTTTAAGCGGCAGGATCTCATAGCTCGGCCCGGTGACAAAGGACGATACCACCACGTCATCCATCGACAGGGTAAAGCTCAGCAGCCAACCGGCGGCGACGGCGGGCATCGCCAGCGGTAGAATGATTTTGCGTAAAATGGTGACTTCGCTGGCGCCGAGGTCTTTTGCCGCTTCCAGCATCCGCACGTCAAAACCCTTCAGCCGTGAGTAGACGGTGACCACCACAAACGGCAGGCAGAAGGTGATATGCGAGAACAGCAGCGACCAGAAGCCAAGCTGGATGCCCAGCAGCATAAACAGCACCAGCAGGGAGATAGCCATCACAATGTCCGGCGACATCATCACCACAAATAACATACCGCTGACTAACGGTTTACCGCGAAAGCGGTAGCGATACAGCGCCACGGCGGTTAACGAACCGATAAGCGTAGCGGCGGTAGCGGAAAAATCGCCATCGTTAGCGAGTGCTGAGCCGCCTGCAGCAGGCTGTCGTTGTTCATCAGCAGGCCGTACCATTTGGTGGTAAAGCCTTGCCAGTTGATCCCGAAACGCGAACTGTTAAACGAGTTGACGATCAAAATGATAATCGGGATATAGAGGTAGGCATAAATGGCGGACATAAAACCGCCGCGCAGCAGTTTACCGATCATTCCAGCTCCACTTTTTTGTTCAGCAGACGCGGGCGCGCCAGTAGACCAGCATCAGCAGGCCCATGACCACCGTCAGCGTAATGCTAGTGGCGGCACCAAACGGCCAGTCGCGATATTCAGGAACTGACTCTTAATCACGTTACCGATAAGCAGATTCTTGGCGCCGCCCATCGGTCTGAGACGTAGAACAAACCCATCGCTGGCAGCATCACCAGCAGGCAGCCCGCAATAATTCCCGGCATGGTCATCGGAATGATGATACGGATAAAGGTCTGAAACTTATTGGCGCCCAGATCTTTCGCCGCTTCCAGCAGTGGTTTATCGAGCTTCTCAATGCTTGAGTACAGCGGCATGACCATAAACGGCAGCAGGATGTAGACCAGCCCGATAATCACCGCCGCCGGGGTGAACATAATACGCAGAGGCGTTTCAATAACGCCTGACCACAGCAGGAATTCGTTGAGATAGCCCTTGGTACTGAGGAAAATTTTCAGTCCGTAGATGCGAATGAGCGAGTTGGTCCAGAAGGGAACAATCAGCAAAAACAGCAGCAGCGGGCGCACGTTATGCGGCAGGCGCGCCAGAAACCAGGCAAACGGATAGCCCAGAATCAAGCACGCCAGCGTGGCAATGAGCGCCAGTTTCAGCGAGTGCAGCAGCACTTCTGCATACAGCGGATTCAGCAGGGGGGCGTAGTCGTCCAGGCTAAAGACCATCTGGACGAAGTTGGCATCATCGCGGGTCAGGAAACTGGTGACGATAATCATCAGGTTGGGCAGGAACACAAACAGCACAAGCCAACCGACGATGGTGGCAATCACCACATTCTGGAACTTACTTGTGCTCTTCATCAGCTGTACAACCTCCCAGCTTTTTACCCAGTTAATCGCCATTTTTTGATCCAGAATGGTCAAATCAGGATCATCTTCGTTGAAGAGTTCGCTCACCAGCACCATTTTGCCATTCTCCAGCTCGACGACCGACTCGAGCGTCATGCCTTTATAGTTACGCTCGCGCACGTAGCCAATCAGACCTTCGGCTTCGACGCCGTCATGAATTTCATCAACGCGAAGATCTTCCGGGCGCAGCAGAACGTTGAGTTTTTGCCCTGGCGTCACCGGAAATTCGACGTCGATAGTGCATTCCCGGCCTTCGACGTGGGCGTGAACGCGGCGTTCGTCGAGACGTTCAATGACCGTGGCATTAAAGATATTGATCTCGCCAATGAAGCTGGCGACAAACAGGTTTTTCGGCTCTTCGTAAATTTCACGCGGCGTGCCGTCCTGCTCGATTTTGCCGTCGCGCATCACCACGATTCGGTCGGACATGGTTAACGCTTCTTCCTGATCGTGGGTCACGAAGACAAAGGTAATGCCCAGCTTACGCTGCAGCTGTTTTTCAGTTCGTTTTGCATCTGCTTGCGCAGCTTGTAGTCTAGTGCGGAAAGAGACTCATCCAATAACAGCAGGCTGGGTTTATCGACCACCGCGCGGGCAATGGCGACACGCTGTTGCTGGCCGCCGGAAAGCTGATGTGGCTTACGCTGGGCCAACTCTTTCTAATTGCACCATGCGCAGGGCGTCATGGACGCGCGCAGGGATTTCGCTGGCGGGGCAGTCTTTTGCATGCGCAGACCGAAAGCGACGTTGTCATACACGGTCATGTGGGGGAAAAGCGCGTAGCTCTGGAATACAGTATTGACATGGCGGTCCTCGGCGGGAACCTGGGCGATGTCCTCATTTTCCAGAATGAATTTGCCCGGCATCGACGTTTTCCAACCCGGCAATAAGGCGCAGAACGGTGGTTTTACCGCAGCCGGGAGGGGCCAAGCAGCGTAAGAAATTCACCGTTATTGATGGTCAAATCAAAGATCCGGAGATGACCGTTTTACCATCGAAGTCCTTGCGAATCCCCACCAGTTGCACCAGCGGTGACCGCGAACGCGATTGTGTATTCAATTTATTGCTCTGTCCCATGTAAACGCGTCCAGTATCACTTATCGACGCGGGGTTTGTGGTTATCCACCTTTAGACGTTTAGAGGTCTGAATGTATTAATAAGGGCTGGCATTCTACGGCAAACGATAGCCAATCGCCAATCCTTGTCTAAGCTACGTGTATGTATATCCGGCTATTAGATACCGTTTAGCGAAAAAAAATGACCTTTGCCGGGTTAAAAGTGACCTGACGCAGTATTTGTCTTTTCTCGCTTCTTGATAATGTTGTCACAAAAGAGGGTGGCTACATGGATAAATTGCTTGAACGTTTTTTGCAGTACGTTTCTCTGGACACGCAATCGAAACCTGGCGTGCGTCAGGTGCCGAGTACAGAAGGGCAGTGGAAGCTGTTGCACCTGCTCAAAGAGCAATTAAAAGAAACGATGGGGCTGGGCGAATGTTACCCTGAGCGAGAAGGGTACGGTGACGGCGATGCTGCCGGCTAACGTCAGCGGTGATATCCCGGCGATCGGCTTTATTTCCCATGTCGATACCGCACCGGATTTCAGCGGTAAAAACGTCAACCCGCAAATTGTTGAGAACTATCGTGGCGGAAGATATCGCGTGGGTATCGGTGACGAAGTTTTATCACCGGTTATGTTCCCGGTGCTGCATCAGCTACTGGGTCAGACGCTGATTACCACCGATGGTAAAACCTTGTTAGGTGCCGATGACAAAGCAGGTATTGCAGAAATCATGACCGCGCTGGCGGTATTGCAACAGAAAAAAATTCCGCATGGTGATATTCGCGTCGCCTTTACCCCGGATGAAGAAGTGGGCAAAGGGGCGAAACATTTTGATGTTGACGCCTTCGATGCCCGCTGGGCTTACACTGTTGATGGTGGTGGCGTAGGCGAACTGGAGTTTGAAAACTTCAACGCCGCGTCGGTCAATATCAAAATTGTCGGTAACAATGTTCATCCGGGCACGGCGAAAGGAGTGATGGTAAATGCGCTGTCGCTGGCGGCACGTATTCATGCGGAAGTTCCGGCGGATGAAAGCCCGGAAATGACAGAAGGCTATGAAGGTTTCTATCATCTGGCGAGCATGAAAGGCACCGTTGAACGGGCCGATATGCACTACATCATCCGTGATTTCGACCGTAAACAGTTTGAAGCGCGTAAACGTAAAATGATGGAGATCGCCAAAAAAGTGGGCAAAGGGTTACATCCTGATTGCTACATTGAACTGGTGATTGAAGACAGTTACTACAATATGCGCGAGAAAGTGGTTGAGCATCCGCATATTCTCGATATCGCCCAGCAGGCGATGCGCGATTGCGATATTGAACCGGAACTGAAACCGATCCGCGGTGGTACCGACGGCGCGCAGTTGTCGTTTATGGGATTACCGTGCCCGAACCTGTTCACTGGCGGTTACAACTATCATGGTAAGCATGAGTTTGTGACTCTGGAAGGTATGGAAAAAGCGGTGCAGGTGATCGTCCGTATTGCCGAGTTAACGGCGCAACGGAAGTAAGCGAAAAGGGATGCGGCATGTGATGCCGCATCCGGCTTAAATCCAAACTTACCCTTCGAAGAACCAGTACCCGCTGTTGACCAGCGCGGCCAGCATTGCGAGGAAGGACGGATCGTCCAGCGCCTCCCCGAAATGTTCACTCTCGGCAGCTTTATGATACTTCCCGCCATGGCATCCAGTGCCTGACGATGCGGGGAATCCACTTTCTCGCCGTTGACAAAGAAATCATCGCCGATACGAATCACCCGCAGGCCGCCCAAACGTTGCAGCATGTCGCCTTGTTGTAGCGCGTCATAGATTTCATCGGGCTGATAAGGTGGCTCCGGCGGCGCGATATCCAGCTGATGACGAACTGGCCGAGCAATCCCCCAGCCATTGCTGGAAATGCTCCGGCTGGTTAATCAGGTCCAGCATCATGCCGCGCAGATTTTCCACTTCTTCCGGTACAGATTCCGCCGGGTGGTCGCGCGAAGGCACGTCCGGGTCGCTGTAGTGCACATTGCCCAGATCGCGCTGTAAAACGTAGTCGGCAAAACCGCTGATCAACTCTCGCGGCTGTTCGGTGAACGGAAGCCGACTCAATAGTTGAGCGAGTTTTCCAGCGCATAGCCTTCGTGCGGGAATCCTGGTGGAATATAAAGAATGTCGCCGGGCTCCATCTCTTCGTCGATGATGGCCTCAAATGGCGCGACCTGTAACAGATCCGGGTGCGGGCAGTGTTGCTTGAGCGCGGTTTTCTCGCCCACGCGCCAGCGACGGCGGCCGGTACCCTGAGAATAAAGACATCGTATTGATCGAGATGCGGGCCTACGCCGCCGCCCGGAACCGAGAAGGAGATCATCAGATCGTCGAGGCGCCAGTCGGGGAGGGTGCGGAAGGGACGCATCAGCGCGCTAGACGGTTCGTGCCAGTGATCAACGGCCTGCACCAGCAGCGACCAGTTGCTTTCGCCCAGATGATCATAGCTTTCGAACGGCCCGAACGTTCACCTGCCATTCACCGTCAAGGTGGCTGACCGGTTCGCTTATCGACTTCGTTTTCCATCGCCAGACCTGCCAGCTCATCCGGTGAAATGGGATTGATAAAATTGGCGAAGCCGCGTTTGAGCACCACCGGACGTTTTTGCCAGTAGCGCGCCATAAAATCAGGCCAGTTTAGCGTTAAGTGATATTCCAGATCCAGATCTCCGTATAGATGTATGTCCGGATGATACATCGTATTCACAAAACTACTCTGCTACGGAAACATTATTTACCCTTCGTGACCCTCAAGATCCTGATGGCCAAAAATGACTTCTATTTTGGCTCCGCCGAGCAGGCTATCGCGGGTAATGATTTGTCCGTTATTGTTCAACGATCTCAATGGCAACCGCAAACCCTACACCCTGTCCGGGCGCAGCGTATCGGCGCGCTGGCCGCGATCAAAAACGATATCGCGCTTGCTTTGCGGGATCCCTGGCCATCATCTTCGACGATAACATGCAGATAGTCGTCACTCAGACGCGCGGAAACCTCAACGAACTCGAGGCAGTACTTGCAGGCGTTATCCAGCAGATTGCCCATCACTTCCATAAAGTCATTCTTCTCGCCGACGAAAGTAATTTCCGGGGAGATATCCAGCGTGTATTAACGCCTTTACGCTGATAGACCTTATTGAGCGCCGAGATCAGGCTGTCGAGCAGCGGCGCCACGGGATGCAGTTCACGACTGACCAGCGTGCTGTCGGTGCGCATGCTGGCGCGGTGGAGATAATAGCCAATCTGCTGTGAAATGCGGCTAATTTGTTCGAGCATAACCGGCTCAGCCTCGCTGACGGTCATCTTTTCGCTGCGCAGAGATCGTAGTGAGCTTTGCAGCACCGCCAGTGGCGTTTTCAGACTGTGGGTCAGGTCGGTTAGCGTGGTACGGTATTTGTCATAACGCTCGCGCTCGCTCTTTAACAGCCGGTTCAGATTTCGCACCAGGCTTGTTAGCTCGCGGGCGGGCATCCGGGTTCAGACGCTCGCGATGATGATCTTCCAGCTCGCGAATTTCCCGCGAGAGCGCGGCGATGGGGCGCAGGCTCCAGTGCGCCGCAATCCACAGTAGCGGGATAACCAGCAATAGGTTAGCGGCCAGCACGTAGGAGAACCAGCTCCAGACCATATAGGAGCGTTTAAGCTCGATAGGAATGGTGTCGATGACCACAAATAACCATGGCCGGCATCAGGCTGGTGGCCGGGTAGCTATTGACCGCCACCGAGTGAGTCATCTCGGCATCATCATCATCCTGGCGCATTTCGTTGAGCTGTTTTTGCATCTCATGATTGTTGCGCAGCAGTGAACTGGTGGAGCTGACATCGGCTTCAATCTCATAGAAACCATTGCCTTTAAGCCACTCCGGCTGGATTCGGTTGACCAGCCAGGGAAGATCCTTTTGCTGCCACAGCAGCTTACCCTGAGCGTCATAGATAAGCGCGACCGTCGGGCTTTGCCGGTTGAGATTATCGGGAAAATCGACGTTGCGCAGGACGTTGTTATCCCACTTGGCCAGGGTATAGAACAGGTTACTTTCACCGCGTAGCAGGCGAAACGTCGTTTTATCGAAGCTGACGCTATAGCCGACCAGCGCCACCATCCCATAGGACAGCGACAGCACAATAACCACCGCAGCCGTTGCCAACAGGAAACGCATACGCAGTGAAAGCGGCAGGATATGCCGACGGATATTTTTCATTCTCGTAGTTCGAACAGGTAGCCCTGGCCTCGCACGGTGATAATGACGTCGTGCGGATATTGGGTCTGAATTTTCTTACGCAGACGGCCCATCAGCACGTCGATGGTGTGGCTTTCACGCAGCTCGGCGTCAGGATACAGCTGGAGCATCAGGGCGTCTTTGCTCACTACCTTGCCGTTGTTGCGGATAAGCGTCTCCATAATGGTGTATTCGAAGGCGGTGAGTTTAATCACCTCTTCATTTATAGAGAGTTCGCGGCGCGACAGGTCAACCTGGAATGGCGGTAGAGAAATCACCTGCGAGCATGGCCGCTGTTGCGACGCATCAGCGCCTGCATACGGGCGGAAACTTCTTCAATATGGAATGGTTTGGTGAACTGCATCCGTCGGCACCAGCACTCAATACTTCTACCTTATCCTGCCAGCTTTCACGGGCCGTCAGTACCAGGATCGGCAGCGAAATATCGTGGCTGCGCCAGCGACGAATCAGCGATAGACCGTTCTCATCGGGCAGGCCCGAATCGACAATGGCGATATCGGGGATGTGCTCACCCAGATAGTAATCGGCTTCTTTCGCATCTTCCGCGGCATCTCTCATGGTGGCCCATTTCCTGCAGCTGCACTTTCAGGTGATGACGTAACAGAGCGTTATCCTCCACGACGAGTACGCGCATGCTGTTTCTCCATTAAATTAATGACATGAATATATTAACGCTGATTATGGCGTTGTGGAGATAAACATTAACTAAATCGGCAGGAAAGCTCCCCTCCTTATGGAGGGGCAAAGGGCAGGTTATTTCAGCTCGTCGACCATGGTGATGGCGCGGCCAATATAGTTCGCCGGGGTCATCTCTTTCAGGCGGGTTTTCTCGTCTTCCGGCAGTGCCAGACCATCGATAAACTGCTTCATGCCTTCGGCATCAACGCGTTTACCGCGGGTCAACTCTTTGAGTTTCTCGTAAGGCTTCTCAATGCCGTAGCGGCGCATCACGGTCTGAATCGGCTCGGCCAGAACTTCCCAGTTATGATCCAGCTCGTTGAACAGACGGTCGCGGTTCACTTCCAGTTTGCTGACGCCTTTCAGAGTAGATTGGTAGGCGATCAGTGCATAGCCGATACCCACGCCCAGGTTGCGCAGTACGGTGGAGTCAGTCAGGTCGCGCTGCCAGCGGGAAACCGGCAGTTTGCTGGCCAGATGCTGAAGCATTGCGTTGGACAGGCCCAGGTTGCCTTCGGAGTTTTCGAAGTCGATTGGGTTGACCTTATGCGGCATGGTAGAAGAACCGATTTCGCCAGCGATGGTCTTTTGCTTGAAGTGGTTCAGCGCAACGTAACCCCTAAAGATCCCACGATCCAAGTCGATGAGAATGGTGTTGAAGCGGGCGATGCAGTCAAACAGCTCGGCAATATAGTCGTGCGGCTCGATCTGCGTGGTGTACGGGTTCCACTGGATCCCTGAAGAGGTCACGAACTCTTCGCTGAACTGATGCCAGTCAACGTCCGGATAGGCGGCGATGTGGGCATTGTAGTTGCCAACCGCGCCGTTGATTTTACCCAGAATTTCCACCTGGCCCAGTTGACGGAACTGGCGCTCCATGCGGTAGGTGACGTTCGCCATCTCTTTACCAATAGTGGATGGCGTCGCCGGCTGACCGTGGGTACGGGAAAGCAGTGGGATATCGCGATACTGGACGGCAAGGTCTTTAATCGCATCAATCACTTTACGCCAGTACGGCAGCACCACCTCTTCGCGAGCCGCTTTCAGCATCAGCGCGTGGGACAGGTTGTTGATGTCCTCGGAGGTGCAGGCGAAGTGGATAAATTCGGACACGGCGTGCAGCTCTGGCACGGACGCGACTTTTTCTTTCAGGAAATATTCGACAGCCTTCACATCGTGGTTGGTGGTGCGCTCTATAGTTTTAATGCGCGCGGCGTTCTTCTTCATTGAAGTTTGCCACGATGCTATCAAGGTAACCGTTTGCGTCGGCAGCAAAAAGCAGGAACTTCCTTGACGGCTGCGTGTGCGGCCAGCTTTTGCAGCCAGCGTACTTCGACTTGTACACGGAATTTCAGCAAACCATATTCGCTGAAAATCCCGCGCAGCGCGCTGACTTTATCGCCGTAGCGTCCATCGACAGGGGAAACGGCGGTCAGTGAGGATAATTCCATAGATCATAACTCCGGGGTTAAATGAACAAGAATTTGTTTTGCCTGAGTGGTCAGGCGATTACGAGAAAACATCAGCTGGAAGATGCCGCCGCCGCAAATCTTGGCGCGACAGCACCGCGCGCGGATACCCGCAATAAAGAGGCGCGTACTTTCGCCTGAACCTGCGGGCTTTGCAGCACGGCAGGGGAGCCGGTCACCTGAATACGAGGACCGAGCGGGCTAATCACATCGACATAAATACCGGCCATCGCGCTAAGCAGCGTTTCTGACTGCAGGTCGAAATGGTCAAGCTGACGTTGTAAACCATTAATACGATTACCGAGCGTGTCCATTGCCCCTTTCGCGGCAGACAGTTTACGTTCCAGCACCATTAAACTCAGCGTATAGCGGGTGAGTTCGGCATTCAGGCCGACGGCTGCTGGCATTAAGTACGCCGAGTAAAGTTTCAAGACCGAGACGAAGATTGGCTTCACTGCCACCGAAAACGCCCAGCGCGGAGTCCGGGTTGAGATCGATAACGCTGTTAAGCGAAACGTGGAGCGCGTTGCCGTCACAGTGCCCCTGATGGGCCAGTTGCTGCACCAGACGGGCCGACTGGCAAATGCCCGCCAGCGCCAGGGTGATGTCGATAGAATTCTTCGCCATGTCTACTCCTCGTCGGCGCCTATCAGAAGTAGTGGCTTCTGATAGGCTACGTTAAACCTTGGCCGCGGCGAAGGTCACGTTGCTAATTATGGTTACTCTACCGGCAGCGGTAGGCGCTGCTCAATGACGCCGCCACCCAAACAGATTTCGCCGTTATAGAACACGGCGGATTGACCTGGGGTTACGGCGGCAACAGGTTCGTCAAAACGAACCTCAATACGTTCTGCATCCAGTGCGGTAACTGTGCACGGGATATCGGTTTGACGGTAGCGGGTTTTGACGGTGCAGCGGAAAGTGCCCGTTACCGGTACGCGGTCAACCCAATGTAGCTGCTGAGCAATCAGCCCAACGGACATCAGGCGCGGATGATCGTGACCGAAGCGACAACCAGAATGTTGTTCTCAACGTCTTTATCCACCACGTACCATGATCTTCGCTACCTTCTTTCGTTCCGCCCATGCCCAGACCTTTACGCTGGCCCAGAGTATGGTACATCAGCCCCTGTGCGCCGATCCCTCCACCATCGACGGTCATAATCTTGCCGGGCTGCGCGGCAGGTAGCGGCCGAGGAACTCGCGGAATTTACGCTCGCCGATAAAACAGATACCGGTGGAGTCTTTTTTCTTCGCGGTGATGATATTCAGCTCTTCGGCGATTTTACGCACCTGCGGCTTTTCGAGTTCGCCGACCGGGAACAGGCTTTGCGCGACCTGATCGTGGCCTAAGGGTATAAAGGAAGTAACTCTGGTCTTTATTACCGTCGAGGCCACGCAGAAGCTGGCTTTTACCGTTGACATCGGCATGCGCACGTAGTGGCCGGTAGCGATGTAGTCAGCGCCCAGGTTTTCTGTGGCAAATTCAAGGAAGGCTTTAAATTTGATCTCTTTATTACACAGGATATCCGGGTTTGGCGTACGACCTGCTTTCTTTCTTCGGCACCCTCAAGGAAGAGTTCAAACACGTTATCCCAGTATTCGGCGGCAAAGTTCACCGTGTGCAGCTCAATGCCGAGCTTATCGCACACCGCCTGCGCATCGGCAAGGTCAGCGGCAGCCGTGCAGTATTCCTCGCCGTCGTTCCTCCCAGTTCTTCATGACAGGCTCTCCACCTTATAGCCCTGTTGCAGTAACAGGTAGGCGGAAACGGAGGAATTTACACCGCCGGACATGCCGACGATCACTTTTTTCTGGCTTTCTGACATTGGAATACTCACGACATTGGACTTCAAGGCGGCATATTCTATCACGCAGCCTTTTACTTGACACCCTCTGTAAACGGCCAGTTAAATTCGCCGAGTAGAGACAGCGGGTAGCGAGGTTCGTGTTGATAGCAACGAATGCTCTCGCAAACCAGCGCTGAACGCAGGTTGTCAGCGTTGAGAATCTCTTCTGCGCTCACCCACAGGCAGCGATCGATATCGCTATCGTGGGGCTCGGTGGCGCACATTTCGCCAAGCTCGATGACAAAAAGGAAGCGCAGGAACGGCGTTTTGTCCGGGGCAATCCATTGATGCAAGCGAATGAAATGCTGCGGCGTGGCGCGAATGCCGGTCTCTTCCCACAGCTCGCGTTCGGCGGCCTGCACGAGAGTTTCATCGGCTTCTAAATGGCCTGCGGGTTGGTTCCACAGGGCCTTGCCGTTGATGGTTTCTTCAACAACCAGAAATTTGCCTTCGGCGTGAACTACGCAGGCGACGGTGACGTGCGGCTTAAACATTTTGCATCCTTAATCTGTCACTTCTCGCCATTCGCCATTTTTCAGATTATCCAGCGTGTAGTCACCCATCGCGTAACGAATCAAGCGCAGAGTAGGGTAGCCGACATGGGCGGTCATACGCCGGACCGACGGTTGCGGCCTTCGTACAAGGTCACTTTCAGCCACGCGGTGGGAAAGAGAATTTGCGCTCACGAATCGGTGGATTACGCGGCCACAGCCATTCCGGTTCCTCTACGCGCTCAATTCCTGCTGGCAGAGTCGGGCCGTCGTTTAAGGTGACGCCGTTACGCAGGGCATCCATCGCTTCGGCGCTAGGTTCGCCCTCGACCTGAACGTAGGGGCATCTTCCCGTCCGTTTGCCCGGCTGCGTCAGTCTTGCCTGCAGTGCGCCATCATTTGTTAACACCAACAGACCTTCGCTATCCCGGTCGAGACGCCCCGCAGCGTACACATTTTGCACGGAAATAAAATCTTTCAAAGTACTGCGGCCCGCTTCATCGGTAAATTGCGGCAAAACATCATAGGGTTTATTAAATAGGATAACGCGTTTTACGTGGTTATCTTTACGTTGTTTGGTTGCCTCGTGAGCTGAATCGCTCAAGCTGGTTTTTTCTAAATGAAGTCTTAATCATAGTATTTTCAGGCTTTATAGATTCGCGCATTATAGCCTAATAACGAGAGTCTTTCATGGCGTCAAACAATCAGGTAGTATTGACAGGCTTATTACAAAACATTAACAAAAATGCTCTAACTCTTTGTGTTACAGGAAGACGGTAAGACAGTGCATCTCCAGGCTAAGTGGAGTGGCGTAGACGAGCACACCAGTAGCGCTCGAAGGAGAGGTGAATGGAAAGCAAAGTAGTTGTTCCGGCGGAAGGGCAAAAAATCACCCTGAAAGACGGCAAGCTGAATGTGCCACACAATCCGATTATCCCATTTATTGAAGGCGACGGTATCGGCGTTGACGTGACTCCGGCAATGCTTAAAGTGGTTGATGCCGCTGTTGAGAAAGCCTACAAAGGCGAGCGTAAAATTTCCTGGATGGAAATTTACACCGGGGAAAAATCTACTTAAGTTTATGGCCAGGATGTTTGGCTGCCGAAACGCTGGATCTCATCCGTGACTACCGCGTTGCAATCAAAGGCCCTCTGACCACGCCAGTTGGCGGCGGCATTCGTTCTCTGAACGTTGCGCTGCGTCAGGAGCTGGATCTGTATGTTTGTCTGCGTCTGGTTCGTTACTACCAGGGCACCCCAAGCCCGGTGAAACACCCAGAACTGACCGATATGGTTATCTTCCGCGAAAACTCTGAAGAAGCAATCCAGGTATCGAATGGAAAGCTGACTCTGCTGACGCTGAGAAAGTGATCAAATTCCTGCGCGATGAGATGGGCGTGAAGAAAATTCGTTTCCCTGAACATTGTGGTATCGGTATCAAACGGTGTTCTGAAAAAGGGACTAAGCGTCTGGTGCGTGCGGCAATCGAATACGCTATCACCAACGACCGTGACTCTCTGACTCTGGTGCACAAAGGCAACATCATGAAGTTCACCGAAGGCGCGTTCAAAGACTGGGGCTACCAGTTGATTTGCGACGAATTCGGCGGCGAGCTGATTGATGGCGGCCCATGGCAGAAAATCAAGAACCCAAATACCGGCAAAGAGATCATCATTAAAGATGTGATCGCCGATGCGTTCCTGCAGCAGATCCTGCTGCGTCCAGCCGAATATGACGTTATCGCTTGTATGAACCTGAACGGTGACTACATTTCCGATGCGCTGGCCGCTCAGGTTGGTGGTATCGGTATCGCACCAGGCGCCAACATTGGTGACGAGTGCGCGCTGTTCGAAGCGACCCACGGCATGCACCGAAGTACGCAGGTCAGGATAAAGTGGACCCAGGTTCTATCATCCTGTCCGCTGAGATGATGCTGCGCCATATGCAGTGGTTTGAAGCCGCAGACCTGATTGTTAAAGGCACCGAAGGCGCAATCGCCGCTAAGACCGTGACCTATGACTTCGAACGTCTCATGGATGGCGCTAAACTGCTGAAATGTTCAGAGTTTGGTGACGCGATCATCGCAAACATGTAATCCATAATTTGGGTTAGGTGATAAACGGGAGCCTGATGGTTCCCGTTTTTTATTATTAGAATTCGAACGGTTATCGAAATTTTATCAAAAAAAGTTATCAAAACCCCTCGGTAGTTTTGGGGTAGGCTGGCCGGTCAGGTGGTAGTTCTACTACTAGTCTCCCACATAGATATTCCTTAGCTTTTTATTATTGCTGGCGGACGCTCGTTAATATTTAAGGTCTTCATTGATTAAGACATCCCCAAAGTTAGTTATGTATTCACTGTTATTAGGACAATTATGAATTACCACTCCTTACACCCGCTCAAATATTGTTAAATTGCCGGTTTTGTATCAACTACTCACCCGGGACTCGCCAGGGGACAGCCAACAGGCATTGGGTGCAATCACCTTAGCGTTCAGGTACATGCGGAATGTAAAAAAGGCCGCGAGCGCGGCCCCTTCACATACATCTTTAGTACTGAGACTGTTTAACCTAGGGAATTATTATCGTATTATATTGCATTACAACTCCCAACAGTGACATATGAACTTCCTGCTTTACTCCACGACTTTAATATTTCAAGGCCATGTGAAGAACATATTTCTTGCACTGCGAGTTCATCGAGTAATCCATAGTAAGAAACACTTTTTGAATTTTTGTAAATGTATCCGTAAAGATGTTTTCTTCCTGTTTCGTATTTTTTGAAGTATGAGCTTTTATATTGATTTACAATAAGAGTCTCACCTCCTGATTTTAGTAATCTCTTGATGCTAAGAACTATTTTGTCGATTGTATCCCGACAAGGAACGGCAGAGAGAACATTAGAGCAAAGGATGAAATCGTAACCCCCAATTATTTTGTCGACATCCTCGAAAGCAACTGTATTTGCATTTTTATAATATCGTGGGACATAGTCAATAATTTTAGTTTTAATTCCTCTAATAATTTGCTCTCTTTCAAGTTGCCTTTTCGAGTCTAGAAAAGTAACTTCATCAAATTTACTGATTAATTCATCAGAATATCTAAGTTTTCCGCAGCCAAAATCAAGGGCGTGGCCATTTTTCTCAATGCTTCTAATATACTCGCAAAGATATCTAGAGGGCATCGTATGAGGTTTTGCTGCATTCTCTGAGCGAATATTAACTCCGTGCATATTATAGTTCAAAGCAAGTACCATTCAATTAATGTTATTTTTAGTGAAAAATTCTTTTATTTTATCGTCCGGGATTTTTCCGACTTGACTTTCAGTTCTGGGCTTAACTGTCAAAGCAAAGATAATACCACTCACTGAGAATGATAAAATTACAAAAAAGAATAAAGACAGCAAAGAACCTTCAACATGAAAAATATCCATTTGTTTGCAAAAAAAGATTATTAGGAAGGAAATTAATGCAATTATCGAAAATTCAAAAAATATCCAAAAATAGTATACTTTATTCCAGAAGAGTTCAATATAATGTTTGTCTTCAATTTTTCTTACTTCAGGGTAATATAGATTGCTCATTACATTGTGAGCTTCATCTTTATTTAATTTTCTGTTGACTCCAGCTCTCCGTGATAACGGTTTTATAATTAGATGCTTATCCCAAAGATATCGCACCCGAAGTAGTTTGGCTGCATTGTTATGTAGGTCTAACGCACCGCTAATTAAATATGCAAAAATCGCAAAAGCACAAGGTAATATACCAAAAGATAGTGCCCAATTAATAAAGCTCTCATGATCTTTAATAGGTGGGACATACTTGGTTGGTAATGTTATTAAAGGGATGTATTCGTAAATAACTAGAAGTATGCAATATATTAGCGTATTTAAGAAAGTTGCTTTATGAAGTTTAGGCAACATTTCATTATAATTTTTGGGGGGTTCGAACATATTATTCACCTGAGTCACGCTTTAGGATAGTGTAATGGTAATATTTAATTAAGTGTCATTATATACTTTTCAGTAGGTTAGTTACAATTTTTTGTATCTGTTCAGGCTGACCTAGCTTCGCTGACAGACAATATTGTGATCAGTAGCACGTATCGAGGAGGAGTAGCGCTACAAATTTGACGCTGGGTGAGAATCTGAAATTGATAGAAATGAAATAATGAAATAATGAAATGATGAAATGATGAAATGATGAAATGATGAAATGATGAAATGATGACAGAGTGTCCAGTGGGCACGGATGGTGTCTTACGACATGCTTACCTTAATCGTTCCCAGTGTGCCTATAGCAGATATTCTAAACATGTCGATAATTCATTACGCATATAGTATCGAACATAGAAAAAACTGAAGATTCATCTTATTTTGTATATACTACCTAGCCCAACAATGTAGAGGTTAACGAAAAATGCGCTCACCAATTTGTCATCTTTTCTCAGCAATTAATTCATCACCATTTAAGATTGCACCAGAGAAGGAGCAAGATCTTAAAACGATAGTTGACGACAAAAAAATTATAATTTCAGTTGTGAGTGAACCTGGTTTTAATATCCGAGTCAGGAAGAATGAGAGTAATAATTCACATGAAATAGTTCTAACAGTAGCTTCACTTGAATATATTTGGGCATTTTCCAATTTCTTTTGGGTTTTTACGCAAGAGTACTCCAAATCTCAGAAAAATAATGATGAGCACTTTGATTTAACAGGAAAAAATAGGCTTAAAAAGTCTGATGAACTTCTTAAATGGGCAAGGAAAAACTTGCAAACAACAGGTTGCGAATCATGGCCTAAAAAATGTCCCAAGCCAGAAGCATATTTACAAGGAAGCGAAGACTCACAAGTTGCTAGCGAGATATTTCTTTGTGCTATTGCTTGGATTCTTCATCATGAAATAAGTCATGTTGTTTTACAGCATCCATTGGTCACTACAGCATTCTCCACTCAAGAGGAGCGTGAAGCAGATTCACATGCTACAAAATGGATATTAGGCAACCTGTATGAATCCGCTCCTGAATTAAAGAAACGTGCACTTGGCATTGCTACGGCAGTGCTTTGTATACAAAGCTTAGAAGTTGAAAATTACTTCTGTTTACAAAATACACACCCAGCTGCATATGAGCGTATATATTCGAATATTTCATGCTACCCTGTCGGAAATGAAGAGTTGATTGAAGCTCTATGTACAGTGATGCTTCAATATCTTTTCCATGGCAAAAATATCAATGTGAATCTAGATGGGGAGTCCTTTTCATCGATTTTAGGTGATCTTCTCTGTGATATTTCACGTCTTACCAGTAACTGATATGGCTGTCCGCCGCTCGCTTAAAGTGGACTTTTTAGTTTTTATCATGTGCGGTGAGAAATTCAATGTGGCGTTGAGATGCTTAAAGGTTCACAACGCTACTTTGCTCCATCCTTTACCTCGATCATCATGATAACGATCGGTTTGTTGTTGTGTTTTATGACCAAGTAGTTTTTGTGTGTCTAACCCCTGTTCTTTATACAGACGTTCAGATAAAGACCTTTGCTCATGGAATGTCGCAGGTGAACCCTCTCCCCAGTCAATTCTTGCTAAATCTCTCGCTTTACTAAAATTCATCGTCAATGTATTGGCTTTAACCTGCGCTCCGCGCTCTGCTTGTGAAGTTGAACGAAAAAAATGCACTAAGTATGCACTGACTGCATAGTCACGGCAGCGGGCTACTACATCGCGTAAACTCCAGTTAATCGCATTGAGGCGAAGAGAAAGAGGAATTGCGATTTTGCTCCCGGTCTTTTCCTGAATGACATGAAGATGATCATCCCAAATATCGCTAAATTTCATACGCGAAATATCACCTAACCGCTGACCAGTAACCAGCGCTAACAGCATGGCATTTCCCATGTAACGATGAGTAGCGTCTGCGATATCGAAGATTTTTTTCCATTCTTCAAGGCTCAGCCGTTGTCGGGTAATTTTTCTTCTTGGTTGTTTAGTGGCTAATGCTGGGTTATAGCCAGGAGGTACTTCTCCGTAGTGCTGCGCCTCTTTGAAAACATCAATCAGGACGGAGCGAACTACTTGTGCCATTCTTGGCCGCCCAGCGGCGATATACTCATCAAGCAATTGTGCTATATCTCTGACATCAACGGCTGAGATCAACTTCATTCCTGCTCGTTCTCTGAGCAAGGATACTGGTTTAGCTTTTTGTTTATAGGTGTTGAGTCTTATATCACCACTTTTAAGCCTGTCATCCTGGATCGCTTGATAGCGATCTAACCAGGTTGACGTTGTGATAGCCTTTCCTTTGCTGGTTGCGATCCTGTCACTGATAGCCAGAATCTGCCGGGTTCTTTGTTCAGCCAGGCGAGTGTTGGCCTCAGTGGCAATAGCGATAGCTTCAGCTTCGTTTGTTCCCAAAGCATGGAATTTTCCTGTCACTGGATGCTTATACCGCCAATAGACTTTATTTACCTTCCTACTATAAAGCGGATATAAGTTAGGGACTGAAACATTATTCTTACGCGGTCTGGCTGCCATTACTCAAAATCCGTTGCAAAAGTAATGAGTCATTTTTCTTGATTACAGGTGTTACCAACTCCCCAACTAACTCGGCGTCCTCACGCACTCGCCATAACCGGCCTTGTTTCATGGCCGGTGGACAAAATAAATTCTGCTTAGCATAACGACGCAATGTGGACACACTTGGAGGATTACTTCTGTATTTTTCAGCAGCCCATTCTTCAAGAGTTAACATTTGAAGCATATGCGATCACCTTATTACTACACTAACTGCTTAGTCTCAGCATATCGACCCTGCACGGTCGGTTAGTTTCTCCACAAAACAGAGAAGAGCACCTGTGGCCACAGCTATCAGGATGGGTCGGGTTATTAACCCGTCATCCGGGGATACTCTTCTCTGTTTTGTAAAAAGGGCGGTACCAGAAAGGACTAAGGAAAAAACTGGTACCGCCAAGACTACACACAGCATAAAGTTGTGGTGTCGGGTGCCCCCGGTGCCTGGCGAAGGTTGCACACCAGGCGGGTGGGTATCCACAGAAGGTCGATTGTCAGCCTCAACCTTAACCCGCGTGCGCTGAGCCGCATTCACCACAACGCTAAGGATTCTCTCTGGTTGAAAATACTTAGCTGTTATGTGCCTGTCTTTTCACCACTTCAGGCTCGGTGGTATGCTGGAGTTCTCACACAGCCAGCAAGCAAGGAAACTTAATGAACCAGTTTTATGTTCACGTTCGTCTATTTGAAGACACAGCCGAACAGACCAAAAAATTTGAAGAATTAATGCTTAACTTTCTGTACCAGAAAACAGTTAAAGAGTCTGACGATAGCTGCTGCAGACTGATTCCAGAGGGATATATCCTCAAAAGTACAATGAACTGCCAACAAATCCTTGATCAAACATTTTCAATTGCTAACAGTGCCGGTGTTGACGCAAATATATTTGTCTGTAAATTTGAACAAAGCGCATGCTTACTTCCGTCTGCTTCCTTAGTTGGTAACGATTTCGTTCATTACGATCTTACGCCTAAGCCCATCAAGCTCGATTCTTAAAGCCTTAACCATTGTGTCGTGATAAACACGGCTCACCTTCTCTCCATTGCATGGCAGAGGGGTGAGTGTGTTAGCCATGAAATTCATGAACTCGGTTCGACCAGGGGCTTGCGCCCCGCAAGTCTTTAATGCCTGTTTTGCTAACAAAATGCGGGCCTCAGTGCCTGCATTTGGCTCTATCTGCTGCAAACGTTTAGCGTCTTCCAGCAACAATGCGATCACATGCTTCAAATTCTGCTCATTCATCTATTCTCTCCACTGAAATCATCCGCTAACGAATCATCCCGGTCTTCGTACGTACCGGGCGGGCTACTTCGTGGGCGTCCTGCCTGTTTGTTGTTTCTCTTGGGTACATTATGTATCTCAAAGGTACATTGTCAAGTATAAAAAAACCTGCCGAAGCAGGTTCATAAACATTGATTAGGCTTTGATTTTGTATCTTCTTGGTTTTCCTGAGAAAATCACAGTACCAATTATAGAGCAATTACCGTTGATCTTAATGTAAGGCTCAGGCCAGTTTGGGTTTAACGCTTTGAGATAACGCTGTGTCCCATCTTCTATCAACCTTTTGAAGGTGGTTTCACCTGTATCGTGCATCAATGCAATAACGTCGTCACCGTGGCAGGCAGGTACTTCAGGATCGACAAAAATCATGTCTCCCGGGCGGTACTCATCAATCATTGAATCACCTATTACCCGCAAGATATAAGTCATTTCCCCACAGGGTACAGGGCAGGGATACGTTTCTGCTGTGCTCAAATCAACCTCAGAATATCCAACTTCTTTCCATGCTCCGGCCTGTACCCATGATATGACAGGGACTAATGTGATTTGTTTATTAGTGATTGAAACATCAGGTTTTTTTGTGATGTTCGTTGTCTGGTGTTCTTGATCGAGCCATCCTACAGGCAGGTCGAAACATTTTTCGATGTGTCGTGCCATGCTGTCACCGATATTTTTAGTAGCACCATCTCCCATAAACCTGCTGGTCTGGGTTGGCTCGCGATCAATCATAGTGGCAAAGGAAGAATTCCCGCCAACACCATCTCTCAGTTTTCTGGCGTTAGACCGCCGGATGTCATGGATTGTTTTCATAACGAAATTAAAACCCTTGTACCGTTAAGGTACAAGTATCTTGAAGGTTCATTTCAATCATGTAATATGTACACCGGAGGTACATATTGTATGAAAGCGTATTGGGACTCTTTAACCAAAGAACAGCAGGGCGAGTTGGCCGGAAAAGTTGGCTCAACACCTGGCTACTTACGGCTGGTTTTCAATGGCTATAAAAAAGCCAGTTTTGTGCTGGCTAAAAAACTTGAGCAATACACATCAGGTGCAATTACGAAATCTGACTTAAGACCGGATATCTATCCGAAAGATTAGCAGAACACTTTCAATTTTTAACCACAGAACGATGAGGCTAATCGTGGGTAAGCATCACTGGAAAATAGAAAAACAGCCTGAGTGGTACGTGAAAGCTGTCAGAAAAACTATCGCGGCGTTGCCGAGTGGTTACGCTGAAGCGGCTGACTGGCTCGATGTAACAGAAAACGCTTTATTCAACCGCCTTCGTGCAGATGGCGATCAGATTTTCCCGCTGGGATGGGCAATGGTTTTACAGCGTGCTGGTGGCACTCACTTCATTGCTGATGCTGTGGCGCAGTCTGCAAATGGCGTCTTTGTGTCTCTTCCTGACGTCGAGGATGTGGACAACGCCGATATTAACCAGCGTCTGCTGGAAGTCATTGAACAGATCGGCAGTTATTCAAAACAGATTCGTTCAGCAATCGAAGACGGTGTAGTGGAACCGCATGAGAAGACAGCAATTAACGACGAGCTGTATCTCTCAATTTCGAAGCTGCAGGAGCATGCAGCACTTGTCTACAAAATTTTTTGCATTTCAGAAAGTAATGACGCCCGCGAGTGTGCAGCTCCGGGCGTCGTGGCGTCGATTGCTTCTGGTTGTGGAGAAACTAACGCATGAACAGTTTAACAACACACTACCGTCGCTCGCAACTGATTGCGCTTCCTGTACCGGGTGGAAAAGCGAAGGTGGAATATTGCTATGCAGTGAATGTACCAGGTGACAGGGAAATTGTAACCCACAGCTTTGCAGAGTGGGCTGTGGGTGATTTCAACCGGCAGAAGGAGACAGTCCTTTGCGACAAGTTAACCGCTGGTTCAAAGATCACTACGGAGTGCCCGTCAGAGTCATTCGTTGGGAGCCGGAAACACAACGGGTTATCTACCTCCGCGAAGGTTATGAGCATGAATGCTTCAGCCCGCTCGAACAGTTTCGTCGTAAATTCAGGGAAATAGAGGTCGGTCATGAGCACTAAATTAACCGGCTATGTATGGGATGGTTGCGCTGCATCAGGCATGAAGTTATCCAGCGTGGCAATTATGGCCCGCCTGGCTGATTTCAGTAATGACGAAGGTGTGTGCTGGCCATCAATTGAAACCATTGCCCGTCAGATTGGCGCGGGGATGAGTACCGTCAGAACGGCTATCGCACGGCTGGAAGCAGAAGGCTGGTTAACGCGTAAGGCGCGTCGCCAGGGTGATGGTTCATCACCCCACTGTGCCGTGGTGGATGAATATCACGAGCACGCCACAGATGCGCTTTACACCACGATGCTTACCGGGATGGGGGCGCGACGCCAGCCACTGATGTGGGCCATTACCACCGCCGGGTACAACATTGAGGGGCCGTGCTACGACAAACGGCGGGAAGTCATCGAGATGCTCAACGGCTCGGTGCCAAACGATGAACTGTTCGGGATCATCTATACCGTTGATGAAGGTGACGACTGGACCGACCCGCAGGTGCTGGAAAAAGCCAATCCAAATATTGGCGTGTCGGTTTATCGCGAATTTTTGTTAAGTCAGCAGCAGCGTGCGAAAAATAACGCCCGTCTGGCAAACGTCTTTAAAACAAAACACCTCAATATCTGGGCGTCGGCGCGTTCGGCGTATTTCAACCTGGTGAGCTGGCAGAGCTGCGAGGATAAATCACTGACCCTTGAGCAGTTCGAGGGGCAGCCGTGCATTCTGGCCTTTGACCTGGCGCGTAAGCTGGATATGAACAGCATGGCGCGACTTTATACCCGCGAGATTGACGGTAAAACGCATTACTACAGTGTGGCCCCGCGTTTCTGGGTACCGTATGACACGGTGTACAGCGTCGAGAAAAATGAAGATCGCCGGACAGCCGAACGCTTTCAGAAATGGGTGGAAATGGGCGTTCTGACCGTTACCGATGGTGCGGAGGTGGATTATCGCTACATCCTCGAAGAGGCCAAAGCGGCGAACAAAATCAGCCCGGTCAGTGAGTCACCCATCGACCCCTTCGGGGCGACCGGGCTGTCACATGACCTTGCTGATGAAGACCTGAACCCCGTCACCATCATTCAGAACTACACCAACATGTCCGATCCGATGAAAGAGCTGGAAGCGGCGATTGAATCGGGGCGCTTTCATCATGACGGCAATCCCATCATGACCTGGTGTATCGGCAACGTGGTCGGCAAAACCATTCCGGGTAACGATGATGTGGTGAAGCCCGTCAAGGAGCAGGCGGAAAACAAAATCGATGGTGCAGTTGCGCTGATTATGGCGGTTGGCAGAGCCATGCTGTACGAGAAAGAAGACACGCTGTCTGATCACATTGAGTCCTACGGGATCCGCTCGCTTTAACTGAGGTAATTATGATCATGCTGATTCTCGCGCCTCTGGTGGGCGTGCTGGGTGCGCTTTTGCTGGCGTATGGTGCCTGGCTGATTTATCCCCCGGCGGGTTTTGTTGTTGCCGGGGCGCTGTGCCTGTTCTGGTCGTGGCTGGTGGCGCGATATCTCGACCGTACACAGTCGTCTGTCGGCGGAGGTAAATAGTGTTCTTTTCGGGATTATTTCAACGAAAAAGTGACGCACCGGTGACCACGCCAGCAGAGCTGGCGGATGCCATCGGGCTGTCGTATGACACCTATACCGGAAAGCAGATCAGCAGTCAGCGGGCTATGCGACTGACGGCGGTTTTTTCCTGCGTCAGAGTGCTGGCAGAGTCGGTCGGGATGTTGCCCTGCAATCTGTATCACCTGAACGGCAGCCTGAAGCAGAGAGCCACCGGCGAACGTCTGCATAAACTGATCTCCACGCATCCCAATGGCTATATGACGCCGCAGGAGTTCTGGGAGCTGGTGGTCACCTGTCTGTGCCTGAGGGGAAACTTTTACGCCTACAAAGTGAAAGCATTTGGCGAAGTGGCTGAACTGCTGCCCGTCGATCCCGGCTGTGTGGTATATGCGCTGGGAAGGTGTCAGCGATGGCCTGAAGGTGACCGCCGGGAGTGTTATTCAGCGCGATGACCTGGTGCAGTACACGACAACTGACGATGCAACCAGCTCCGGTGGTGTCCTGCGCGTGCCGATCGCCTGCTCAAGTGCAGGTGCGGTCGGTAACGCTGACGACGGTACGGCATTAATCCTGGTCACGCCGGTGAATGGTCTGCCGTCTTCCGGTGTGGCTGACACCCTGACAGGCGGATTTGATACTGAAGAGCTGGAAACGTGGCGCGCCCGCGTCATTGAGCGGTATTACTGGACGCCGCAGGGCGGGGCTGACGGGGACTATGTCGTCTGGGCTAAAGAAGTGCCCGGCATTACCCGCGCATGGACATACCGTCACTTGATGGGAACGGGAACTGTCGGTGTGATGATTGCCAGCAGTGACCTGATTAATCCCATTCCGGAAGAATCAACGGAAACGGCGGCAAGACAACATATCGGGCCACTGGCCCCGGTGGCAGGCTCTGATTTGTATGTGTTCAGGCCGGTGGCACATACGGTGGATTTTCATATCCGCGTGACGCCGGACACACCAGAAATACGGGCTGCCATTACCGCGGAGTTGCGTTCGTTCCTGCTGCGTGATGGTTATCCGCAGGGAGAACTCAAGGTATCGCGTATCAGTGAGGCGATTTCCGGTGCGAACGGGGAATACAGCCATCAGTTGCTTGCACCGGTGGACAATATCTCCATTGCGAAAAACGAACTGGCGGTACTGGGGACGATTTCATGGACGTGACAAACGATGATTACATCCGCCTGTTATCGGCACTGTTGCCGCCCGGTCCGGTGTGGTCAGCCAGCGATCCGGCGATTGCCGGTGCGGCACCGTCATTAACCCGTGTTCATCAGCGTGCGGATGCCCTGATGCGGGAGCTGGATCCGCGCACCACCACTGAACTGATAAACCGCTGGGAGCGTCTGTGCGGTCTGCCGGATGAATGTATTCCGGCGGGAACGCAGACCCTTCGCCAGCGTCAGCAACGGCTGGATGCGAAGGTTAACCTGGCGGGCGGCATCAACGAGGATTTTTATCTTGCACAGCTTGCTGCCCTGGGCAGACCAGATGCCACCATCACGCGATACGACAAAAGCACTTTCACCTGCTCATCGGCCTGTACTGACGCGGTGAATGCGCCGGAATGGCGGTATTACTGGCAGGTCAACATGCCAGCCACCACCAACTCCACCTGGATGACATGTGGCGATCCCTGTGATTCCGCACTGCGTATCTGGGGTGACACCGTTGTCGAGTGTGTGCTTAACAAACTCTGCCCGTCGCATACCTACGTAATTTTTAAATATCCGGAGTAATCCATGCATCGTATAGACACGAAAACCGCGCAGAAGGATAAGTTCGGCGCGGGTAAGAACGGTTTTACCCGTGGTAACCCCCAGACCGGCACGCCTGCCACCGATCTGGATGATGACTACTTTGACATGTTGCAGGAGGAACTTTGCAGCGTGGTGGAGGCATCCGGTGCCAGCCTGGAGAAGGGGCGGCACGACCAGTTACTTACCGCACTTCGCGCGCTGCTGTTAAGCCGCAAGAATCCGTTTGGCGATATCAAATCGGATGGCACTGTGCAAACGGCTCTCGAAAACCTTGGTTTGGGAGAAGGAGCAAAACTCAATGCAGCAACGGCTACATTAGGACGCACCGGTTTCATAGCTATACCGGTTATGATTGGTGGTATTGAGCAATCAGTAATCATTCAGTGGGGGTGGAATGCCGCAAAAGCATCTGCCTCTGGGGGGGATGGAAATACAGTTGTATTCCCGGTTGCGTTTAATAATGCCTGTGTTGCCGTTGTTGCAAATTATGACAATGTCAGCGCACCTATCAATGCAGTGGCAACGGGGGGATATACAACCACTTCGTTTTTATTACGGTGCGCAGCTCAAACGGGTAGTTATTACTATAACTGGATTGCTATTGGGTATTAAGATGAAAATATACTGTTGCTTAAATACCGTTGGTTTTTTTATGGATGGCTGTGGCGTCATTCCGCCAGATTCTAAAGAAATAACGGCAGAACACTGGCAGTCATTATTAAAATCTCAAGCTGAAGGAGGCGTGATCGATTTTTCTGTTTTTCCTCCTTCTATTAAAGAGGTTATCCGTACTCATGATGATGAAGTCGCAGATGCGAACTTTCAAAAGCAGATGCTTATCTCTGATGCAACTGATTTTATCAATAGCAGACAGTGGCAGGGTAAGGCTGCATTGGGAAGACTTAAAGAAGATGAGCTGAAACAATATAATTTGTGGCTGGATTATCTGGAAGCACTGGAACTGGTTGATACATCCAGTGCGCCAGATATTGAATGGCCTACGCCTCCGGCAGTTCAGGCCAGATGACATCCGGCGCGGTGCTGGTATCTGTTGCCGTCACCGCGTCAATGTAATCCAGCACAGCGTTAAGTCTGGTTGTTTCTGCCTGCGTCAGTTTACGTCCGGCCTGCAATTTCAGTTGAATCAGACTAATGGAAGCCATTGCAGCATCAATCAGTGACTGGCGCTGTGCTTCTGCCGCGTCTACTGCGGCGCTATGCTGTGCTTCAGTATCGGTCACCCATTTCTCACCATCCCATTTATCGTATGGAGATAAAGGGGCGATAGTGGTTGTATTTTCAGGGTAATCACCCGGAGCTTTGATTTCTTTTGATTCTCCAGTTTTGGTGCTATAGACCGTTTCACCGCGATGGTCTGGCACATATTCCCATGAGTTAAAATCTGCAGAACGGCAGATTGCATAACCAGCCTTATGTGTACCAGGGGCATCTAAACAGGAACATGCCGGAATGCCGACACCAACGGCAAGATATTCATTTGAAGTGGAAATATATTCCCGTGTTTCACCATCGTAGTTATAAACGGTAACATCCCCTGCCTTTGTTGCAATAAGGTCACTATTTAATATTGCTTTATGCATCAGGCTGCCCTCACGATATAGTTAAATGCAATATTACGCGGACGCGTTTCTGAGGCTGCGGCACCTAAACCATCCACTGATTGTTTATATGTTTTAAAGGTTCCATAATCCGGGGCTGGTAATCCGGCATCGTTTGTGTTTCCTCTTTTGATAATGTCAGTGCCACTATTTACCCATATTTCATCAAAATAGAAATTAATCGTTGCATCAGTCACAATCGTGGATCTTGACGGTAATCCATGAGCATGATCCTCCGTTGCATACCCCTGAATACTTAAAATAGAGCGACCTGTATCAATCCCCCGCCCGTCATCCCAGCCACGAATAAACTCACCACGTAAATCAGGCAATTTATTTGTCGGATAAGCCTTTGCCAGTTCCGGGTATTCTTCAGCAGAAAAAGCGGCACCATTGCATTTCAGCCAGCCTGTTGGCGGAGTGGCTGAAGGCCACGGAACCGGGACACCAACAGGTAATGCAGAGCCTTCTCCCAAACCAACGTTTATGAAAATGAAGAAATAACAAGCAAATGGCATCATTCCTGCTTTTACCAGGGGGATTTAACATGCTTATTGGCTATGTACGCGTATCAACAAATGACCAGAACACAGATCTACAACGTAATGCGCTGAACTGTGCAGGATGCGAGCTGATTTTTGAAGACAAGATAAGCGGCACAAAGTCCGAAAGGCCGGGACTGAAAAAACTGCTCAGGACATTATCGGCAGGTGACACTCTGGTTGTCTGGAAGCTGGATCGGCTGGGGCGTAGTATGCGGCATCTTGTCGTGCTGGTGGAGGAGTTGCGCGAACGAGGCATCAACTTTCGTAGTCTGACGGATTCAATTGATACCAGCACACCAATGGGACGCTTTTTCTTTCATGTGATGGGTGCCCTGGCTGAAATGGAGCGTGAACTGATTGTTGAACGAACAAAAGCTGGACTGGAAACTGCTCGTGCACAGGGACGAATTGGTGGACGTCGTCCCAAACTTACACCAGAACAATGGGCACAAGCTGGACGATTAATTGCAGCAGGAACTCCTCGCCAGAAGGTGGCGATTATCTATGATGTTGGTGTGTCAACTTTGTATAAGAGGTTTCCTGCAGGGGATAAATAAAGTTAAAGACACTTTGTGTACAAAAGAAAGTAAAACAACAGCAACTTGTTGCAATTTTATCAATAAAAGTAGTATTGTCGTGAAAAATTGATTAAAGATTAATATTATGCATGTTTTTGATAATAATGGAATTGAACTGAAAGCTGAGTGTTCGATAGGTGAAGAGGATGGTGTTTATGGTCTAATCCTTGAGTCGTGGGGGCCGGGTGACAGAAACAAAGATTACAATATCGCTCTTGATTATATCATTGAACGGTTGGTTGATTCTGGTGTATCCCAAGTCGTAGTATATCTGGCGTCATCATCAGTCAGAAAACATATGCATTCTTTGGATGAAAGAAAAATCCATCCTGGTGAATATTTTACTTTGATTGGTAATAGCCCCCGCGATATACGCTTGAAGATGTGTGGTTATCAGGCTTATTTTAGTCGTACGGGGAGAAAGGAAATTCCTTCCGGCAATAGAACGAAACGAATATTGATAAATGTTCCAGGTATTTATAGTGACAGTTTTTGGGCGTCTATAATACGTGGAGAACTATCAGAGCTTTCACAGCCTACAGATGATGAATCGCTTCTGAATATGAGGGTTAGTAAATTAATTAAGAAAACGTTGAGTCAACCCGAGGGCTCCAGGAAACCAGTTGAGGTAGAAAGACTACAAAAAGTTTATGTCCGAGACCCGATGGTAAAAGCTTGGATTTTACAGCAAAGTAAAGGTATATGTGAAAACTGTGGTAAAAATGCTCCGTTTTATTTAAATGATGGAAACCCATATTTGGAAGTACATCATGTAATTCCCCTGTCTTCAGGTGGTGCTGATACAACAGATAACTGTGTTGCCCTTTGTCCGAATTGCCATAGAGAATTGCACTATAGTAAAAATGCAAAAGAACTAATCGAGATGCTTTACGTTAATATAAACCGATTACAGAAATAAAATTATTTATTAAAGTCACATTTAAGACGTAATACCCTACAGGGTAAAAATTTTCTCTGATCTTAACTTCTGCAAATGTTAACTGCTATTTTTATGCTAAAAATGGTTATCAAAACTCAAAAACACATGTTTATAATCAATGAGTTATAGAAATGCTAAGGGCTAATGAGTTATATGCAAATTAGTAAAATTATGTTGCTATGTCAGATAGTTACGATTTAGTCATCTAACTAATGCTGCGCCATATGGGTTGGACTGAAGCGGCTGACCTGATTGTTAAAGGTATGGAAGGCGCAATCAATGCCAAGACCGTAACTTATGACTTCGAACGTCTGATGGAAGGCGCTAAGCTGCTGAAATGTTCAGAGTTTGGTGAAGCGATCATCGAAAACATGTAATCTCTCCATGTGTTAAATATTGAAACGGGCGTATAACACGCCCGTTGTTTTATTTATGTGGATATTATTAATAGCATATCGAGCATATTTATATGAAGCCCATTACTTGAGCCCATATGGGCATATTTTTATAATGCAACTATTATGTAAACATTTATTTGTTATTTTGCTTTCTCCTGGAGGACACTCTTGACTGCTTTTGAGTAAACTCCATAAATCCTTGTTGAATGGTGCGATGTGATAAATAGTAATAGGATATTCTTTATCCTTAAGGATAATACCAGACTTAACCGGTGTAAATATACTGCCAGGAGGGAGAAATATAGTAGATTGATACCAGATGATCATTTTCATATTACCCCATATGGCTGAAAAAGATATACCACATGTAGGTTGAATTACCGTGTCAATTACTATCCACTTCATTTGTTATGTCTTATCCCACGGTATTTAATATGGTTCATTAGGATGTTTATTTCTTGATTTTGCATATGAGTATATTACCCCCCCCTCAAAAAAATAAATTAATTAAAATGATGGCTTATATAAAATAAAATTTAAAGCAAGGAATCTCAATGGATGTTAAACAAAATGAGATTTTGTGAAAGCAATAAATTATTGACTTCGTTTTAGATTTGTTTAGCTATAATGTTATACATTCAAATGACTGAACATCCTGTAATTAAAACATAGCCTTTATGCTACTTTGTGCCAATTTGCTAAACATTATGGTTGCCTTTTTATATAACGATAATAATGAATATAAGCATGACATGAGAATAAGGTTTCAATTTTTGAGTTATATAGGAATGATTTAACCTGTTCCTGGCTAAAATACATATAACCGGATGATGACTAAACCAAAATACATGTGCGTTAAGTATTGAAACGGACGTGTGGCACGGCCGTTGTTTTTATAAATATGTTAACCGTTATAAAATAACGTATCAAAAGTCAAGTGATCACATTTCAAATATCAAGTTGATAGTATTAGTCTGGTGATTATTTATGGGTGACAATAAAAAGACAGTATTAATCATCCATAGAGATAGTCTCTGCACTTTTATTTCCATTATGCTAATGCCTTACTGAATTATGAAGCATTTCTTAAGTATCCAACTTTAGCTAGATTAATGGTTTATTATTTTCTACATCTTCAATATATAAAAGCGTATTATCAATGGCGTAGTAACTGCGTTTGTTATGATTAACATCAGTAACCCACCGGAAAACGCCCGCGCCTGCCAGTGTTGAACAGTATTCCCGAAATGTAGATTTTCCGCAAATATGAAGCAATGCGGCCTCTTTTATTTTAGCAGGGTTCTTGGTCGTACTAACTTTTAACAGGTTCCTGGTTCCTCTTAATAACAAAACCGTATCATCGTGAGTAATAATTCTGATGTTATCCGTAGCCAGATAATAAATGTAATGTGCAATACGGTGATGTTTTAATTCTGAATAAAACCAGGAGAAGTTTTGCTCTTTTCTCACTTGCTCAAACATCTTTTGAAAAACAACGACCTGATCCATCAGGATAATAACCTCTTGTTAGTTGTGAGACTGCGTAGTGTGCACGATCGGTTTTACCACTTCAATCTGGTCTGTCCTTTGGCTGTGATATGTACAGAGTGTGATAGAGGGAATATCTGAATTCTCCCGGTGAGCATTTTGCAACGGACCAGCTCCGGTACAAACGCTGTTGTGGGTTCAGATTATAACATTCTGTCTAAGGGGCGGGATAAAGGTGAAATTAGGGGGCATGAAAGATGACTTTATAACCTTGCTCACCCCAGTGTTGTAAAAGTTCGTTTTGCCTTCTCGTTGGTGCCATGCCTGTCCAGACAATCAATGTTTGCGTCGGGAACAGTTCCGGGCGCGGCGATTCAATGGGATCAGCAAGAACAGAAATGTGCCATCCTGACAATGATAAACGCCATGCTTCCAGCCACAATCGTGCTCTCTCTTCAACATTCCACGCCATCAGAATGGCTTCTTTACCGGGCTTACGGCGCATTTCGAAAAGCGAGGTTGCTGCGTATTCAATTAATGCGCCGTCAAACATACTGCTCATAATGCGGGAGGTGTTGTGATCAAGCACGAGACGCTGGCGAACAGGAAGGTAAACATGATTAATCAATTGATCTACTGGGTACTCTCGACCCAGTGAAATAATTCTCGCGCGTAGTTTGGCAGGATTAGCCATGCGAAGAATTGACATCATCTCTTCTTGCAGGCGGCTCCAGTCATCTTCCGTATCCTGGCTGGTGGTTTCCAGTAATGCTTTAACTTTGCCTACAGGGACGCCATTACTTATCCAACGCTTGATCTCTTCGATGCGTTGTATGTCTTCTTCATCAAAGAGTCGGTGTCCGCCTTCACTGCGCTGTGGTTTTAACAAACCGTAGCGGCGTTGCCAGGCCCGGAGAGTGACAGGATTAATCCCGCAACGTTCAGCAACATCACCAATGCTGTAATAAGCCACAATTCCTCCTTGCGGTCACAAATCTCCGTCGCCTGTACACGACCCAATAATACTTTGTACAATATACGCTAAAATTGTACAAAGTATAAATAAGATTTCAGCTAAATTGGATGAAACATTATTTTTAATGTGGATTAAATTTAAACGTAACGTATTCATTTTCACGATGATTTACTGAAATCATGTGAAAGAATGTGCTGAAAATTATTTTTTCTCTGGCCACGCTATGGAAGGGATACCATTCAATTTAGCTTTAGCAAACAGATCTCCCTGAAACATCTCAATTCCTGCGGATTCAAGCCACATCCACTCTTCTGGTGTTGCCACGCCCATAGCACTGACTTGAATTTCAAGTGATGTACAGCATTTTATGATCGCCTGAATAATTGCCTGCCGTGGCCCACTTTTATGAACATTGGTAATCAATTCCTGACTGATTTTAATTCTGTCAGGCTGGAAGCGTGACAGGAGTAACAAACCAGCAAAACCTGCGCCAAAATGATCAATTGCTACACTGATACCAGCAGCCTTTAGCGATTTAATCGCTTCGGCAAACTCATCAAACCGAGATATGACTTCACTTTCAGTAAATTCAACGATGATTTGTTCAGGCACCAGAGCATTGGCCTTTATTTCATTAAGTAAAAAAGAGACTGCGTCAGGTTCGTTAACCAGGGTCATAGGTAATAGATTGATTGAAATCATTTTATCACCGAGCTCAAGTGCGTGTGCCATCGTGAATGCAAGCGCCTTACTTTTGAGATCCGCTGTGTAGATTTCCCCGTCTTTACGCTGCCCAACCGCTATGGCTGATGGGCTATCTTCATTTTTTTGCACAATGGCTTCAAAAGCGATTATCCGCCGCGATAAGGGATCGACAATAGGATGAAAGGCAAAGTGGTCGTTTATAGTTGGTGAAAGGGCACAGGAATCAAGTTCTTTATCAGATCCGTCAGCGATAAAAAGCCAGGAGTCTTCGGCAGGGATCTCGAAATAGGTTGATTGTTCGGTTGCAAGGACAAAAGTACGAAAAAATTGTAGCGCTCTGTCATCATAAGTTAGCTGAAATTTTGATGTGCCTTTGTCGAATACGGCCTGTAAAACGTCATCTCGCTCGTGCAGGCGCAAATCAAATAATTCCATTCCCGCTTTGCCAAAACGGCGAGCAGGCGCGTAATCGCACAGCAGCTCAACAATATTATAGTGCCGTGGATCCTGGCATATAGCCCGATATATCATTTTAACCTGTTCTTCCGGACCTTCCAGAAGCTGGAAAAAATGAGAACCATTAAACAGTAAGATCCCTGTTACGTCAGACTGCATGTTCCTGCGATTTGCTATCGAAACCATTTCTTCGATTTTTTTGACAGGTTCGTCGTCACGTATATGGCTACGATAAATAAGGGTGGTAAGCATTAACAATCCAGGGTAATGGGTGAGGCGAGAGTAAGACGGTAACAGACATATCTTCTTGTGTCTTTCTTTTAATACCAAAACATAACCGTTTCTTTACATTGATAAAAAATGGAAAAAGTTGAACACTAGTTGGCGAAAAATCTTGTATAGATTGTCAGTTAAATGATGCAATATGTTTTATCATAACACATTGTTTTATATGCATTAGCACTAATTGCAAAAAATTAATTTATCATTCTGTACACATATTTCGTACAAGTTTGCTATTGTTACTTCACTTAACATTGATTAACATTTTTAACAGAGGCGTAGCATGCATCAAAATTCAGTGACTTTAGATTCTGCGGGAGCAATCACTCGTTACTTTGCAAAAGCTAACTTGCATACTCAGCAGGAAACTCTCGGGGAAATTGTGACTGAGATTTTGAAAGATGGACGTAATCTGAGTCGAAAGTCGCTTTGTGCCAAACTTCTTTGCCGACTGGAACACGCGACTGGGGAAGAGGAACAGAAACATTATAATGCACTAATTGGGTTGCTTTTTGAATAATGCAACAGCCTGATTATTTAACAGGTTAGCTATGAAGTCGTTATGAAGACATCTGATAATGAACGTATAAAATATGAAATTACTGGCCAGGCGGTGCTCCAGATACTGCGCATGAAGATAAATTTTTCATTGCAGACTCTTATTAAGCAATTACTCGTAATGAAATCGGCTGAGGAAGATGCTTTCCGACGCGATTTAATTGACAGCATAATTCGTGATTTTAGCAATAGTGATTCAGGAGGGCCAAACCGAAGAACAGCGACAGCTGACAATAAAAGTATGTTCAATGGTAAGAAAATAAACAGAATACATTAAAATTTCATAAGTAAGATGAGAGGTTACCATGCTTGAAGATACTACAATTCATAATGCAATAACTGATAAAGCGTTAGCAAGTTACTTTCGCAGTTCGGGTAATTTGTTAGAAGAAGAATCAGCAGTGTTAGGGCAGGCTGTCACCAATTTAATGCTTTCAGGCGATAATGTTAATAATAAAAATATTATCTTAAGTCTGATACACTCCTTGGAAACAACAAGTGATATTCTCAAAGCTGATGTGATTAGAAAAACACTGGAAATCGTGTTGCGATACACAGCTGATGATATGTAACTTCTAATTATTAAGTATAAGTTTATAGAAAACTCATTCATCTTATTTTTGTCTGTCGCTTTAGACTATACACAGCATAATTTTATTGGGTTAATATTTCTACGAGGCTGACATGAATAATTCAATCCCAGAGAGATTTATTTTTCAATGTGCTTTGTTTAAAAATCTCGAGAGGGAGGTGTTCATGACGCATGGGTATGTTGATAGTCATATTATTGATCAGGCTTTACGCTTGCGTTTAAAAGATGAAACCAGTGTGATTCTTTCTGATCTCTATCTGCAAATATTGCAGTACATTGAAATGCATAAGACTACACTAACGGATATCATTATTAATGACAGGGAATCCGTGCTCTCTTAGAACTTGAGTAAGGTTTTAGAATAAACATCAGCTGTATCACCATGCTGATGCAAAGTGAGCATTTCAGGCGTTATGCTTTCTTATTATGTCCGCAATATCAGGTGTCAAGAATGGAGAGTTCTCGCTCTCCATTCTTGACGCCTGATATCCCGCCTAACTTATTTTGTACTGCCTACATTATGCTCAATAATTAATGGGTTAGATCAAGATGGAGAAAATTTTATCTTCGGCGTGGATATTTCTTATGCTCTCTACCATGCTCTCTGTAGATGCCAGCGCGAGCGAATGAATGGCATTTTCATGTATTAAACCCTTTGGCCGGGACAAGCAAATGCGCAATACACTCATACCCATCCTCGTTGCGATATGCTTGTTTATTACCGGTGTCGCTATTTTGAACATCCAGCTCTGGTATTCCGCAAAAGCAGAGTACCTGGCGGGAGCGAGATATGCCGCCAACAATATCAATCATATACTTGAAGAAGCGTCACAAGCGACTCAAACAGCGGTTAACATTGCCGGGAAGGAATGCAACCTCGAGGAGCAATATCAGCTTGGCACTGAAGCAGCTCTGAAACCTCACCTGCGCACAATCATCATTCTCAAACAGGGAATAGTCTGGTGTACATCCCTGCCTGGGAATCGGGTCCTGTTGTCTCGTATTCCTGTTTTCCCGGACAGTAATTTACTGTTGGCTCCAGCAATCGACACCGTTAATAGATTACCTATCCTGCTCTATCAGAACCAATTTGCAGATACGCGCATTTTGGTTACGATAAGCGATCAGCATATTCGTGGGGCACTTAATGTACCCTTGAAAGGGGTAAGGTATGTATTACGCGTGGCGGATGACATTATTGGACCAACGGGTGATGTGATGACGCTTAATGGACATTATCCCTATACCGAGAAGGTTCACTCCACAAAATATCATTTCACTATTATCTTTAACCCGCCGCCACTCTTTAGCTTCTACAGACTTATCGATAAAGGCTTTGGGATTTTAATATTTATTCTGTTAATCGCCTGCGCCGCTGCCTTCCTGCTTGATAGATATTTCAATAAAAGCGCAACGCCTGAAGAGATCCTGCGACGGGCAATAAATAATGGGGAGATCGTCCCTTTTTACCAACCTGTGGTAAATGGTCGGGAAGGGACATTGCGGGGAGTTGAGGTGTTAGCCCGCTGGAAACAACCTCACGGTGGATATATATCACCCGCGGCATTTATTCCACTTGCTGAAAAATCCGGATTAATCGTTCCGCTTACGCAAAGCCTGATGAATCAGGTTGCCAGACAGATGAACGCTATCGCGAGTAAATTGCCGGAAGGTTTTCATATTGGAATTAATTTTAGCGCTTCGCATATTATTTCGCCGACGTTTGTCGACGAGTGTTTAAATTTCCGTGACAGTTTTACCCGCCGCGATTTAAACCTTGTTCTGGAAGTCACCGAGCGTGAGCCATTGAATGTTGATGAAAGTCTGGTTCAGCGGTTGAACATACTGCATGAAAATGGTTTTGTCATCGCACTGGATGATTTCGGTACTGGCTACTCAGGGCTTTCTTATCTTCATGACCTGCATATTGATTATATCAAAATTGATCACAGTTTCGTTGGCCGCGTAAACGCAGACCCAGAATCAACCCGAATTCTGGATTGTGTATTGGATCTGGCGCGTAAACTTTCGATCAGTATCGTCGCTGAAGGTGTCGAAACGAAAGAACAACTTGACTATCTGAACCAAAATTATATCACATTTCAGCAGGGTTATTATTTCTATAAACCTGTTACATACATCGACCTGGTCAAAATTATCCTTTCTAAACCGAAGGTGAAGGTTGTGGTTGAGTGAAAATTGATCAGTAAGGCCATAGTGCGGTGTAATTATAGACAGCTAATTAGCTCGTTGCCTCTTGTTACTATTGTTCATTATTTTGTTTGCTATAATTGTTTGAAAGTTTTGACAGGATTGCCATTAGTAGCATGAACAATAGTAATAATCTGGATTATTTCACTCTCTATATCATATTTTCCATTGCATTTATGCTGATCACCCTCCTGGTCATCCTTATTGCAAAACCCAGTACCGGGCTGGGAGAAGTGCTTGTGACGATAAATTTGCTTAATGCCCTTGTTTGGCTGGCGATCAATCTGGTTAATCGATTAAGAGAAAGACTCGTCAACCACAGGGATCAGCAATAATCTTTCAGTTTCTCACTGTCAGTATGCGGCTGAATGGGTTGCTGGCAGTGAACGCCTGGATCATTGAAGGAAAGGCATTATTGCGCAAATAGTTGTCAACCCTGGTGTTATCACGGTTGTTTTTATATATCACCGAAATAATCCTCATCGCAACTATTAACAATTTTGATGTCGAAGAGTTATTTGTTAAACAAAATCGTCACCTCAAAGTGATCAATGTCATGAAAATAAGGTGAAAAATGATAATGCCGACTTATTTATCATTTATATATTGTCGCTGTTTATCTATTTAAATTTTTTGTGCTTTTGTTTTTGTCTTTACCCTCCGTTTTGGTAATCTGAGCTCATAGGTTATTTGACCAGGAATGTTTGTTAATCCAATGAATGGATGGTTAATCTATGAAACTGAAAAAACTCCCCGGGTTTAGTTTGGGACTTATTGCTCTGGCGGTGGGTAATGCATATGCAACACAATTGTTGGATGATTATAGTATAATTTCCTATATGACTGATGAAGAATCGCCGATTGAAATCAAAGATAATAATCCGATAAGTAATGGAGAGTATCTAACCACTGAAGACGAAAGCCATGCTGTGAAAGTGGATGACGGTGTAACTGGATATATAAATAATGCCAGTGTGATGACTAGTGGTGATGGATCTTATGGTATTTCTGTTGATAGTCAAAACAAAGTATTATATATAAGCGATAGCGATATTAAGACCTCTGGAAGCGTATCTGACAAAGAAAATGGAGGGATAACAGCCAGCGCAGTAGTCAGTGAATTTGGTGGCACCATCTTTATGAATGGTGATAATTCAGTCGAGTCGGGTGGGGCATATTCAGCGGGACTTTTAAGCCAGGTTAATGATTCTGAAAAGATGGTAAATAACACCCGTCTTGAAACCACAGATAAAACGAACATTGTTACCTCTGGGGAAAATGCAGTAGGTGTTCTTGCATGTTCAAGTCCTGGAGAGTCTCGAACATGTGTCGATGCTGTAGATGATGAAGTTAGTGATTCTAACAGTTACGAAGTTATTAGCCGTGCTGATTTAAAAATGAATGGTGGTTCCATAACAACTAATGGCATTAATAGCTATGGTGCTTATGCTAATGGGAAAAAAGCATATATTAATTTAGATTATGTGGCACTTGAAACTGTGGCTGATGGAAGTTATGCAGTTGCTATTCGACAAGGTAACATTGATATAAAAAATAGTTCTATTACAACAACAGGCACTAAAGCCCCCATTGCAAAAATATACAATGGTGGAGAGTTATTTTTTTCCAATGTCACCGCGGTATCAAAACAAGATAAAGGAATATCAATTGATGCATCAAATATCGATTCTCAAGCCAAAATAGCACTATTAAGTGTTGAACTTTCAAGTGCTTTGGATAGTATTGATGTTAACAAAACTACAACGGATGTAAGTATCCTTAATCGAAGTATTATCACACCTGGTAATAATGTTCTGGTTAATAATACTGGAGGTGACTTAAACATAATTTCGTCCGACTCTATTCTAAATGGAGCGACTAAACTCGTCAGCGGCACAACCACGCTGAAGCTTTCAGAAAATACAATCTGGAATATGAAAGATGACTCCGTTGTTACCCATCTGACTAATTCAGACAGTATTATCAATCTTTCGTATGATGATGGTCAAACATTTACCCAAGGAAAAACATTAACCGTAAAAGGTAATTATGTCGGTAATAATGGTCAGCTTAATATCCGCACCGTATTAGGTGATGATAAATCGGCTACGGACAGACTTATTGTTGAGGGTAATACTTCGGGTTCAACTACCGTCTATGTGAAAAATGCTGGAGGAAGCGGCGCGGCCACGCTAAACGGGATCGAACTCATAACTGTGAATGGCGATGAATCTCCAGCAGATGCCTTCAGATAAGGTGATGCAAGGATTGCAGCTGGAGCTTTCGAATATCAACTAAAACAACAAGGCAAAAACTGGTATTTGACAAGTTATCAGTCAGTGAATGAGGAGGATAACAGCTCAGAGGGAAATTCAGAATCAACAGAAACGCCTACCCCCGTCCTGCGCCCCGAAGCTGGAAGTTACGTCGCTAACCTGGCAGCTGCTAACACTCTTTTTGTTATGCGTCTGAACGACCGTGCGGGTGAAACGCGCTACATCGATCCTGTAACTGAACAGGAGCGTTCAAGCCGACTTTGGCTACGTCAAATTGGCGGGCATAATGCCTGGCGTGACAGCAACGGACAGTTGAGAACGACCTCGCATCGCTACGTCTCGCAGTTAGGGGGCGATCTGTTAACCGGTGGTTTTACCGATAGTGACAGTTGGCGTTTGGGAGTGATGGCTGGTTATGCCCGCGACTACAACTTAACTCATTCCAGCGTGTCGGATTATCGTTCGAAAGGGAGTGTCAGAGGCTATAGCGCAGGGCTGTATGCCACCTGGTTTGCCGATGACATCAGTAAAAAAGGCGCATACATTGACTCCTGGGCGCAATATAGCTGGTTTAAAAACTCGGTGAAAGGGGATGAATTAGCCTATGAATCCTATAGCGCGAAAGGTGCAACCGTCTCGCTGGAAGCGGGTTACGGTTTTGCCCTGAATAAATCCTTTGGTCTGGAAGCGGCGAAATATACGTGGATCTTCCAGCCACAGGCACAGGCTATCTGGATGGGCGTCGATCATAATGCGCACACGGAAGCCAATGGCTCACGTATTGAGAATGACGCAAATAACAACATCCAGACCCGACTCGGCTTCCGCACCTTTATTCGTACTCAGGAGAAAAACAGCGGTCCGCACGGTGACGACTTTGAACCTTTTGTTGAAATGAACTGGATCCATAACAGTAAAGATTTTGCTGTCTCAATGAACGGTGTGAAAGTCGAACAAGATGGGGCGAGTAATTTGGGGGAAATTAAACTTGGCGTAAATGGCAACCTGAATCCAGCGGCCAGCGTCTGGGGAATGTGGGCGTGCAGCTGGGTGATAATGGCTACAATGACACCGCAGTGATGGTGGGCCTGAAATATAAGTTCTGATCCCGCCGTTAGCTAAAAAACCGCGTCGTATTCATCGACGCGGTACATATGAAATATTATTTTTTGCCGATAGCACGCATGGTGTCATCAATTGCCGTGATCAACAGCATTTGCGGGTCTTTAGCGCAAACCTGATTCAGTTTTTCTACCACTTTGGCGCTCAGTTCCGGAGATTGCTCAATTTTTAAATCACGGCTGGCAACGCTGGCATTACCCATTACCGCAACAATTTCTGCAACCTGTGCGCTGTCAGTTTTTGCCATTTCGTTGGCTTCTGCGCAAGTAATATAGGTTTCTGACGGCAAACCGTTTTTAATATTGTAGTCCTGCGCCCAGGTCATTGGTGCGAAAACAAACAGGCCCGCCAGTAAAGCAAATTTTTTCATCATCATTCCTTATTTCATTTTACCCAGAATTGCACCACCCGTACCGCCAATCACGGCACCTTTAATCGCCCCTTCGAGGCCATTGCCGGTCAGAACGCCAGTGACAGCACCAACGGCGGCACCCACTTTTGCACCTTTACGCGCATTTTTACCGTCGCGGCCTTTTTCTGTTACTGCACCAACACCAGCGCCAACAGCTGCACCTTTCAGTACGCCATTAACACCATTGCCAGTAAGTAAACCAACGCCTGCGCCTAGCAATGCACCTTTCGTGGTGCGGTTCATATCCGCCATCGCTGGCGTGGAGCAGAACAATGCTGAGATAAGCCCGAAGGCAAGTATTTTTTTCTTCAACTTAGATGTCCGGTATTAAGTAAGTTGCACACACAATAATTTCGTCTTCAATTAAGATCTGCTTAACTAAAGAACGCTCGCTATTATTCAGATAATTCAAAATGAGCGTGGCTGTGATGATAGGAATTATGTTTTTTACGTGAATGAGAATAATCTTAAATGAGGAATAACTCATTGATTGACAATATTTTTATTCAAGAAGTGTCATTGACTGTTAACGCAATGTTGTAAAGGTAAGATAATCTGATTTATCAATATTATTGTGTGATTTTTATGTGAGCAGAAGATATTCATCAGCAACGATTACATTAGTCATTTTATTTTGCCGACGGCCTCATTGTCGAAAGATAAGCGTACGACAGTATTATCAGAAAAGAGTGATTTTTTATCCAACTACACTTCAGCGCACTGCGTGTAAAAAATGCCTCTTTCTTATGCGGGATATCATCATTTCATCATGATGTCTTTGGTGAGCGGTGAACACAATACACCTGCGCTGTCTCTTCAGGATGAATCCCCTGGTCTGGTGCCTGCGGGCTGATGTTGCAGCAGAGCTTAGGTCACTTAGACGCTACTATCATTTATCCAATGGCATGGAATCGAAATCAGTCGATACCCGCAGTATATATCGTGAACTGGGTGCAACGCTGAGTTACAACATGCGCCTGGGGAACGGTATGGAAATGAACCCTGGCTGAAGGCGGCTGTGCGCAAAGAATTTGTCGATGATAACCGGGTGAAGGTGAATAATGACGGTAATTTCGTCAATGATTTGTCGGGCAGACGTGGAATATACCAGGCAGCTATTAAAGCCTCATTCAGCAGTACGTTTAGCGGACATCTCGGGGTGGGGTATAGCCATGGTGCCGGTGTGGAATCCCCGTGGAACGCGGTGGCTGGTGTGAACTGGTCGTTCTGACCATCAACGATTAAACTGCGCTTCGGCGCAGTTTTCGTTTACAGGATGTTGAAAGGGAAAATTCTGGGGCAAAAAAAGCCCGCCAGTTACGGCGGGAAACCTCATCCTATGGGAGAACAATGAATAATGAAATTGCGGGGTTATCATCTCCCAGTATATCCATACTAACAATAAGGTTATTTACTCAACCAGGCATAAACATTTTGTTTTGTGCGTGGGAACAGCCTTAAGGTGTAAAGGGGGAGGTGGAAATAGCAATGAGGAGTATCAGCAAGAATACTCGCCGCTTTACCACAACGTGGATGAGAGGGATGAAAAACTCAAGGCAGAGATAACTCTGCCTTGAAGATAAATGCGCTTTTACAGCGGGCTTATTTCAGCTCTTCTGCTTCCGGTAAGGTCACGTTCAGCTCAAGAATAGAAATATCGCCATCTTTTTGCTCAAGCTGTACGGTTACCATCTCAGGATCAATTTGTACGTATTTACAAATGACCTCAAGAATATCTTTACGCAACTGCGGCAGATAATGCGGTTCTGCATCGCTGCGACGGCGTTCAGCAACAATAATCTGCAGCCGTTCTTTTGCAATGTTGGCTGTGTTTTTCTTCCGCGAGAGAAAGAAATCGAGTAATGCCATAACTTATCCTCCGAACAAGCGTTTGAGGAAGCCTTTCTTCTCTTCTTCAATGAAGCGGAAAGGACGTTCTTCTCCCAACAGACGTTCTACGGTATCTGCGTAGGCTTTACCCGCATCGGCGTTAATGTCGAGAATGACCGGTTCACCCTGGTTAGAGGCGCGCAATACTGATTGATCCTCTGGGATCACGCCGACGAGTTTGATGCGCAGGATCTCCAGCACATCTTCCATGCTCAGCATGTCACCTCTGCTTACGCGGCCTGGGTTATAGCGCGTTAACAGCAGGTGCTCTTTAATAGGCTCTTCGCCATTTTCTGCGCGGCGTGATTTCGACGCCAGAATGCCTAAAATACGGTCAGAGTCGCGTACTGAGGAGACTTCCGGGTTGGTGGTAATAATGGCTTCGTCTGCAAAATAGAGTGCCATTAACGCACCGGTTTCAATCCCTGCCGGGGAGTCACAAACGATAAATTCAAAATCCATCGCTTTCAGATCATCAAGAACTTTGGCGACCCCTTCACGGGTGAGGGCATCTTTATCGCGTGTTTGCGATGCCGGCAGAATATAGAGATTTTCAGTACGCTTATCTTTAATTAACGCCTGATTTAGCGTTGCATCGCCCTGAATGACGTTGACGAAATCGTAAACGACCCGGCGTTCACAACCCATAATCAGGTCGAGATTACGCAGGCCGATATCAAAATCTATCACGACAGTTTTCTTTCCCTTCTGGGCCAAACCAGTGGCGATGGCCGCGCTGGAGGTTGTCTTACCAACACCCCCTTTGCCCGAAGTAACAACAATAATGCGTGCCATAGAAATTCCTTGTTAAAAAGGGATCAATTTAACGGTTGAACGGTCAAAGCGTTTTCGACTAACTGCAGTCGCGCCGCTTTGCCATAAAATTCTGCTGGGATTTGATCACTCAGCCAGTATTCACCTGCGATGGACACCAGTTCCGCCATCAGGTTCGTACAAAATATTTGCGTTTCCCGGTCACCACTTGCCCCTGCCAGCGCACGACCGCGCATCATGCCATAGACATGAATATTGCCATCGGCGATAAGTTCCGCCCTGCGCTCACGTGGCTTGTAACAATCAGATCACAGTTTGGTGCATAAATGCGCTGACCGGAACGTACCGGCGTATCAATCATTCGCGTTTTTGTGATCGAATTAACAATTGGTGGCGGTTCGACGGGTGTGCTGGTGGCTCAACGAGCTGCGGCCGGGTGACTTTTTCTTTTCCCTTCAGTGAGTAAAGGGAGTCCCGATCTCGTCGAGTGCGGCTTTGAACTGTGGGGTTCTTGCAGCCGCTGACGCCGACAATACGTAAGCCGACAGACATGATTGCCTGCTGGATTGCGCGCCAGTTGGGTAAACTCCTCAAGGCGGCTGACGTTAACCGCGACCGGTGCATGACGGAAAAAAGCCAGAGCCTTGGGCGACTTTGTCTTCTAACGCCTGACGAATAACCTCGGCATTTGCATCATGCAAATGAACCACGGATAAGGTGAAGCTACTGCCTTTAAGTTCGATTGGCGTGTTTGACATCCTGGCCTTACTCAATTTGCTATTTACCATCGCATAATACGCGATGATATTCCGAAACTGCAGGTATTTATAGTCACTAATATACTCAAGCAAGCAACCACAGTCCTCTAATTCAGAGTAAAAGTATGTTTTGTGATAAATGGCGCTGATTCATAGCTTAAAAAATACCCTTGTCAATCAACCCATTGCCGTCGTACTTTTGATTGTTCTTATTTACGCTTCCTTTTTCCGCACCCTAATCGTGACAGCATCTCCAGACCTGTTTAAATATCCAGTATTGAGGCAAGTGTATTTTTTCACCACGCCAGGCTTTCTTAACTTTCCATTTTTTGCGGCATCATTAAAGAACAGATACCCGTTATCTTAATATCCGCCACAGAATTGCTCTATCATAGAAACCGCAGAAGACGTCTGATACTTCTGTCAGGTCATCGTAACTCGTCCAGGTCAGCGGTTTTGATTACGGATTGATGATGAAATGAGCATAAGTGTTGTACGGTTGGATTATCAGGATGTGCTATGAATATGATGCGTATTTTTTATATCGGATTGTCAGGTGTGGGGATGATGTTCTCATCAATGGCGTCTGGAAATGACGCTGGCGGACTTCAATCTCCGGCGTGCGGCGTTGTTTGCGACCCGTATATTTGTGTGAACTCAGATGGCATTTCCCCAGAGTTAACAAGGAAATATCTCGGCGAAAAAGCCGCTGAAAACTTACAATCATTACAAGGCTACGATCCCAGCGAATTTACATTCGCTAACGGTGTATTTTGCGATGTTAAAGAAAAATTATGTCGTGATGATCGTTATTTTGGTGTGGATGGTAAGCGGAGTGGAAAAATCAATCAAACCACCACAAAGATGTTATTTATGTGTCGTGAGTGATGTCTTGTTTACATTATGTTCTATTCGTCATTAACCTCTTGAGCGACAGAGAGGAGTGGGGCATTAACGTTTATGACGGGGAGAGTCCCCGTCGGTTGACATTTACTTAATTTGAATATCGACGTTATATTTTTTAGTTTTGTTTTTACGGGCGTCGTTTCGGGTTTGCAACACTCGCAGCTCATATTTGCCAGAAGCAGGGAGTGAGTATTGTCCGTGACTATCGAGTTCTGGGGAATATCTGGATAAATCAACTGAATCATCGATTCCTGGCCCGAAGAGGTAAGTATCAGCGCCTTCATTAGAGATACTCACATGCACTTTCTGACCTTTTTTGGCATAGAAGGTATATGTATCGTAATCGTATCCCTTTATTTCGCCGGAGTACTGAGCGCTGCTATGGCCTTTTCTGAACTCAACATTGACATTCTTACCCGCAGCAAAGCTCGTGGAGGTTAGCAGTGCAAGCAGCAATACAGCCTTCCTGATGCTCTTGATTTTCATTGGTAGTCTCCTGTTCAGAATGAGTACGATGAACTGTTATAATATAACAATCCCTAACGGGAGAATTCCAGTGGCTTTCCTGCGTTCGGTAAAATCACGTTGCGGCATTTTTGCCGGGGGGATTACTTATAAAGGGGGCATGGACTCAACAAACCGTAGAAATCTACAGCTGGCTGGCTTGTGGCGCGGGTTTCATTGATGTTAGCTTATGCCAAAACCTGGCATCTTAAAGAGTAAAAGTATGTTTTGTGTGATTTATCGAAGCAGCAAGCGTGACCAGACCTATTTATATGTCGAAAAAAAAGACGATTTTTCGCGTGTTCCTGAGGAACTGATGAAAGGTTTTGGTCAGCCTCAGTTAGCGATGATTCTGCCGCTGGATGGGCGGAAGAAACTGGTCAATGCCGATATTGAAAAGGTTAAACAGGCATTAACCGAGCAAGGTTACTATTTGCAGTTACCGCCACCACCCGAAGATTTGCTGAAGCAACATCTTTCCGTCATGGGGCAGAAAACAGACGACACTAACAAATAACCGATATCCGGCGGTGGCATTATCTTTGTCGGCGCGGGTTTTCATATCCACGATAAGGTGAGGGGAACGTTATGTATCAACATCACAACTGGCAAGGTGCGCTGCTGGATTATCCGGTGAGTAAAGTAGTCTGTGTTGGCAGTAACTATGCCAAACATATTAAAGAGATGGGCAGCGCAGTGCCCGAAGAGCCAGTGCTGTTTATTAAACCAGAAACGGCACTGTGCGATCTGCGGCAGCCATTGGCGATCCCATCCGATTTCGGTTCAGTTCATCATGAAGTCGAACTGGCGGTGTTGATTGGCGCGACACTGCGTCAGGCTACGGAAGAGCATGTCCGCAAAGCCATTGCCGGTTATGGCGTGGCGCTCGATCTGACATTGCGTGATGTTCAGGGAAAAATGAAGAAAGCCGGGCAGCCGTGGGAAAAGGCTAAAGCGTTTGATAACTCTTGTCCGCTTTCCGGGTTTATTCCCGCGGCGGAATTTACCGGCGACCCGCAAAATACAACGCTGAGCCTGAGCGTAAACGGCGAACAACGCCAGCAAGGTACGACTGCGGACATGATCCATAAAATCGTTCCGCTGATCGCTTATATGAGCAAGTTTTTTACCCTCAAGGCCGGTGACGTTGTGTTGACAGGCACGCCTGATGGCGTCGGCCCGTTGCAAAGCGGTGATGAGCTGACAGTCACTTTCGATGGGCATTCTTTGACAACTCGCGTTTTGTAATACTTTTTGCCGCCTGAAAGCGGCGGCAAAACTTGCATCGCTGTGCCAGACTGGTTATAAGGTGCGTTTTAACGTAATGGCGGAACACCTGATGAGCGATGTACCTTTCTGGCAAAGTAAAACCCTGGACGAAATGAGCGATGCGGAATGGGAGTCGTTGTGTGATGGTTGCGGTCAGTGTTGCCTGCATAAACTGATGGATGAAGACACCGACGAAATCTACTTCACTAACGTCGCCTGTCGCCAGCTCAATATTAAAACCTGTCAATGTCGGAACTACGAACGTCGTTTCGAGTTTGAACCCGACTGCATTAAATTAACCCGTGAAAATCTGCCAACATTCGAATGGCTGCCAATGACCTGCGCTTATCGTTTGCTGGCGGAAGGTAAAGATTTACCTGCGTGGCATCCGCTACTTACTGGTTCGAAAGCGGCAATGCATGGTGAACGTATCTCTGTGCGTCATATCGCAGTGAAAGAATCAGAAGTGATTGACTGGCAGGATCATATCTTAAATAAACCTGACTGGGCGCAGTGATAAATTTAATAGATGCTGATGGGGGCTTTCTTAATATACGTCTGGATGCTCGCCATTTCGTAGCCCTGTTTTTGAAAGCGCTCTGTCATAATGAGAGTTACCCGATACCTTATTATCAACAGGTAACTCTCAATCTTTAAAAAACGTCTGTGTTTTTAAATGTGATAAACCTTATACCTTGAGTACATGGAGAGAATAATCGCTTATCAGACTTCAGGTACCTCAAAGAGTGTCTTTTTACCGTGTCTTTTCTGATACTCATTACAGGTGTTAATCATTTTTTTGGCCGCTTCTTTTAGCAAAGAAAGCATTAAATCATCATAATCAACGTAGAATCTGGTTGTTTCAGTTTCCGTTTTTATCTCACCGATGGCGGCTATTTCGGTGGTTAATTTCAATTTGGCGGCATCGATATCTTTATTCGCTTGTTTAACCGTGTTAGACAGGGTGGTAAAGAAATTCTGCACAGATTTTAACTTGTTCTTCAATTCTGGAATCAGTTTTCCTTCAACTACGCCCGCAGCAATAGAATAGGAAATGATTAATCCAAATGGACCGGCGACGACACCGGCTGCGGCACCGGCATATGCTTCCTTCCTGATTTTATCTACCTGTGACTGGAAATAGCTGCTTTTTTCTGAAAAATCATTGGTTAACTGGCTATCTAACGCCAGCAGTTTCCCGGAAGCGTTGTTGAAACTTTGTGAGCTTACCAGCAGGGATTTTTGCGCTTCATTCAGCTTCGTGATGCCGTCATCCAGTACCTTAATGAGAATGTCTTTCTGGGCGGATGCTTTCTTCTCATTGTACTCATCAAATAGCAAAATATACGCTGCGAGCAATTGCGTCGCAACACCACACCATTCATACACTGTTTGGGTTGCTTCAAAATACTTATCCTGGCTATCCATAAGTAAGGTTTTAATATCGCCGACTAAAACGGAGGCTGCCTGTGAATACTCCTGTTTAAAGCGACTTAACTCTTTTATGGTTTCATCAAAGGTCTGCCAGGGGATGACCTGATCGAGATATTTATTATAAAGATCTAATGCTCCATCTGCGGTTTCGATTGCGTTTTTAACTACTTCTACCGTTTTATCTGCAACGATTTCAGTCATAATCATTCGCCTCTTTAAATATATAAATTGTAATGAAACTCCTGTTTTACAACTATTAATAAATTTTACTTCATCTAATTCATAGTTAGCCGGGCGGGATGCGTCAATGTCTTTATTTCTATTAATATGATAAATATCAAACAATGTTTAATGTCATTATGGCGAATGCTTCTATTCTATTTTTTAGCCGGGTGATATTTTTCATTTCTGCTGGATGAGCGTCGTCGCCAGAAGGCCACGTGAGCACAAGATAAGAGAACGAAAAATCAGCAGCCTATGCAGCGACAAATATTGATAGCCTGAATCAGTATTGATCTGCTGGCAAGAACAGACTACTGTATATAAAAACAGTATAACTTCAGGCAGATTATTATGTTGTTTATCAAGCCTGCGGATCTCCGCGAAATTGTGACTTTTCCGCTATTTAGCGATCTTGTTCAGTGTGGCTTTCCTTCACCGGCAGCAGATTACGTTGAACAGCGCATCGATCTGAATCAACTGTTGATCCAGCATCCCAGCGCGACTTACTTCGTCAAAGCAAGTGGTGATTCTATGATTGATGGTGGAATTAGTGACGGTGATTTACTGATTGTCGATAGCGCTATTACCGCCAGCCATGGTGATATTGTCATCGCTGCTGTTGACGGCGAGTTTACGGTGAAAAAATTGCAACTACGCCCGACGGTACAGCTTATTCCCATGAACAGCGCGTACTCGCCCATTACCATCAGTAGTGAAGATACGCTGGATGTCTTTGGTGTGGTGATCCACGTCGTTAAGGCGATGCGCTGATGTTTGCCCTCTGTGATGTAAACGCGTTTTATGCCAGCTGTGAGACGGTGTTTCGCCCTGATTTATGGGGTAAACCGGTGGTTGTGCTATCGAATAATGACGGTTGCGTTATCGCCCGAAACGCTGAGGCAAAGGCGCTTGGCGTTAAAATGGGCGATCCCTGGTTCAAACAAAAAGATCTGTTTCGTCGCTGTGGCGTGGTTTGCTTTAGCAGCAATTATGAGCTTTACGCAGACATGAGCAATCGGGTGATGTCGACGCTGGAAGAGCTATCGCCCCGCGTCGAGATTTACAGTATTGATGAGGCATTCTGCGATCTGACAGGTGTGCGTAATTGTCGCGATCTGACTGATTTTGGCAGAGAAATTCGCGCAACGGTGCTACAACGTACCCATCTTACTGTTGGTGTGGGGATCGCCCAGACCAAAACGCTGGCTAAGCTTGCCAATCATGCGGCAAAAAAATGGCAGCGGCAGACGGGTGGGGTGGTGGATTTATCAAATCTGGAACGCCAGCGTAAATTAATGTCTGCTCTCCCCGTGGATGACGTCTGGGGGATTGGACGGCGGATCAGCAAAAAACTGGACGCGATGGGGATCAAAACCGTTCTCGATTTGGCGGATACAGATATCCGGTTTATCCGTAAACATTTTAATGTCGTGCTCGAAAGAACGGTGCGTGAACTGCGCGGCGAACCCTGTTTGCAACTGGAAGAGTTTGCACCGACGAAGCAGGAAATTATCTGTTCCCGCTCGTTTGGTGAACGCATCACGGATTATCCGTCGATGCGGCAGGCCATTTGTAGTTACGCTGCCCGGGCGGCGGAAAAACTTCGCAGCGAGCATCAATATTGTCGGTTTATCTCCACGTTTATTAAGACGTCACCATTTGCGCTCAATGAACCTTATTACGGCAATAGCGCGTCGGTAAAACTGCTGACGCCCACTCAGGACAGCAGGGATATCATTAACGCTGCTACGCGATCTCTGGATGCCATCTGGCAAGCGGGCCATCGTTACCAAAAAGCGGGCGTGATGCTGGGGGATTTCTTCAGTCAGGGAGTCGCGCAGCTCAATTTATTCGATGACAACGCACCGCGCCCCGGGAGTGAGCAATTGATGACGGTAATGGATACACTGAATGCTAAAGAGGGCAGAGGAACACTCTATTTTGCCGGGCAGGGGATCCAGCAACAATGGCAGATGAAGCGAGCCATGCTTTCACCACGTTATACAACGCGAAGTTCTGATTTACTGAGGGTCAAATAAATATAGCGGCAGGAAAAAAGCGCTCCCGCAGGAGCGCCGAATGGATTAACGGCCGAACAGGTCGCGTCTTTTCGGTTTAAACGGTTGGGCAATCAGCACCAGCAGCGCCACAATCAGATAGGCGGCGAATACGCCAACCAACCACTGCGGCATCTCCAGCGTTAAAAACTCCCACTGACGAACCAGACGTGAAGTGACAAACACCTGCGGTAACCATTTGTCCAATGGCAGCCAGCTTGGGAAGCGCGCCATAAAATCACAGGTCATAAACGGTGACGGGTGAAGCTGGATCATGGTGTGTTCCCACGCCAGCTGCAGGCCGCGAAATGCGCTGTATATTGAACAAAAAAATCGCAATGTAACGCAGCGGACTCTTCGGCGCGACGGCACCACGAATCGCGTCGCACCGGGTATGCCAAACAGCGCGCAGCGCTCGTAAATACACAGCACGCACGGTTTTAACAGCATCACGTGTTGGAACCATAATGCCACTAGCTCAAGCGCAAAAGCGGTTAACGCCATTAATAACCAGGCACTGCGGCCACGTGAGCTCTGGTTTAAATATCGCAACATAATCATTTCCCTGGCTAACCAGCTTTGAAAACGCAGTGTAAACGAAAACGTTAGCCGTGCCATCTGGCTATACGCAATAATTCGTAAATGGTCATGCAATGCCGGCGAGAAAACCGCCGGCATGGAGAAGCGCAGTGAATTTAGTGGCTTATTGCAGCAAGAGCTGGAATGAAGCCCGGTGGCTCATCATCCAATCAATTGCTGGCTGGAAGGGTAAACTCAACGCACAGCAGACCCACCAGCGTCAGCACGAAGGTGTAAGGTAATGCCATCCATACCATTCTCCCGTAAGGACAACCGAATCAACGGCGCCAACGCCGAGGTCAGCAGGAACAGGAACGCGGCCTGACCGTTTGGCGTCGCCACCGACGGCAGGTTGGTTCCGGCGTCGATAGCCACCGCCAGCAGCTCAAACTGCGGCAAGGTGATGGCCCCATTATCGAGCGCGGTTTTGGCTTGCGGCCAGACGGTACCGACAAAAACGTTGTCCGATATCGATGACAGCACACCGTTAAACAGATAGAACAGCGAACGCTGGGCATGCGGCGATGCCTGTAGTACGAAGTCGATAATCGGTGCAAACAGATGCTGGTCGATAATCACCGCCACCACGGCGAAAAATACCGTCAACAGGGCCGTAAACGGCAGCGCTTCGGTGAAGGCTTTGCCAATAGCATGCTCATCGGTAATGCCGGTGAACGAGGTGGCGAAAATAATCACCGTCAGGCCAATCAGGCCCACCTCCGCTAGATGCAATGCCAGTGCCAGAACCAGCCAGACGCCGATAATGCCCTGCACGATGAGGCGGATGGTCTCCTGCTGCGTACGCTGTTTACGGCTGCGCTCGTCGAAGTCGTAGAGAATTTTGCGAACTGCGTCGGGGGAGTTCAGCACCGTAACCAAAGGCTTTAAATTTCTCCAGCAGGAAGCAGGTCATGATGCCGCAGAAAAAGACCGGAACGGTGACTGGCGACATGCGCAGGAAAAATTCACCAAAATGCCAGCCCGCGACCTTAGCGATAATCAGGTTCTGCGGTTCGCCAACCATGGTCATCACGCCGCCAAGTGGCGCGCTGATGCCTGCACTCATCATCAGGCTGCGTAAAAGGCGCGGAACTGCTCCAGCACTTCACGGTTATGCTTGTCGATATGGCTATCATCAAGCAGATCAACATCGTCAGGGCGGGAGGATACGACCTGATGATAGATACTGGAAGCCGACGGCGACGCTGATAATGACCGCCACTACCGTCAGCGCATCGAGAAACGCCGAGAGAAATGCGGCGGCGAGGCAGAAGGCGATGGAGAGCAGCCGTTTGCTACGGATATTGAGCAACAGGCGGGTGAAGATAAACAGCAGCAGCTGCTTCATAAGTAAATGCCGGCGACCATAAAGATCAGCAGAAGCAAAACTTCCAGGTTGGCGGCAATCTCATCGCGCACATGTTCGGGCGAGGTCATGCCGATAAATACCGCTTCGATAGCTAACAGACCACCGGGGATTAGCGGGTAAACATTTCAGCGCCATCGCCAGCGTGAAGATAAATTCAACGACCAGCATCCATCCGGCGACAAAATGGGTTGAGTAAAAAGGCTAATGGGTTGATGAATAAGAAAATAATCAGTAGCAGTTTATACCAGTCCGGTGACTGGCCAGAAAGTTACGCCACAGGGCGCGACCGTAAGAAATTTCCATGACAACCGTTTTCCTTCCTGAAAAGATGACATTTTTTACCATTTATTCCGGTTCACTGCCAGAAATGGCCCGGGAAGGATGGTTTCCGCGCTAAAAAAGAAATGTGAAAAATGAAACGGCGATCCCTTTTTATTCGTTGCGCTATCTGCACTATGTTGGCCTCTGGTATGATGAGTCCAATTGCAACGCTGTGTAATGGAATTTTTACTATGGTTATTAAGGTGCAAAGCCCGGCGGGTTTCGCGGAAGAGTATATTGTTGAAAATATCTGGAATAACCGTTTTCCTCCAGGTTCAATTCTTCCTGCTGAACGTGAACTCTCTGAATTAATTGGTGTGACTCGCACCACCTTACGTGAAGTGTTGCAACGTCTGGCTCGTGACGGCTGGTTAACCATTCAGCACGGCAAGCCGACGAAGGTCAATAATTCTGGGAAACGTCCGGGCTCAATATCCTCGAAACGCTGGCACGCCTCGATCACGATAGCGTACCGCAGCTGATTGATAATTTGCTCTCCGTGCGTACCAATATCGCGACCATCTATATTCGCACCGCATTCCGTCAACATCCGGAAAAAGCGCTGGAAGTGCTGGCAAATGCGCGTGAAGTCGAAGACTACGCCAGCGTGTTTGCCGGAGCTGGATTACGGCATTTTCCCGGACTGGCGTTTGCCTCCGGCAACCCGATTGACGGTTTGATTTTAAACGGCATGAAGGGGCTGTACACCCGCCTGGGTCGTCACTACTTCTCCAGCCCGGAAGCGCGCAGCCTGGCACTGGGCTTTATCACCGTTGGGTGGCGCTGTGCGAGCAGGGCGATGACCATAAGGTGTATGAAACGGTGCGTCGGTATGGTCACGACAGTGGCGAGATCTGGCATCGAATGGCAGAAAAATCTGCCGGGCGATTTGGCTATTCACGGCCGTTAATCACCGCCAACCAAAAAAAAAAACCCCGGTTATGCGGGGTGTTTTGCATCGTGACAGCGAGTTAGGACGCGGTGGGCAGCGCTCCAGAAGCTCAATACTACCGTCAGCGTTCTGCTGTTCCAGATGCACGTCAAAGCCCCACAGACGCTGCACATGCTTGAGCACCTCCGGCGGCCTTTATCCAGCGGTGCGCGGTTATGCGGCACGTAGCGTAGCGTCAGCGAACGGTCGCCGCGCAGATCAACGTTCCACACCTGAATATTCGGCTCCAGGTTACTGAGGTTATATTGGGAGGAGAGCTGCGAACGAATCTCCCGATAACCTTCCTCATTGTGAATGGCCGAAATTTCCAGATAGTTATGCTGATCGTCATCCAGCACGGTGAACAGGCGGAAATCACGCATGATTTTCGGCGACAGGAACTGACTGATAAAACTCTCGTCTTTAAAATCCCGCATCGCAAAATGCAACGTGGTTAGCCAGTCGGAACCTGCGATGTCCGGGAACCAATATTTGTTTTCCTCGGTCGGCTTCTGACAGATACGCTTAATGTCCTGGAACATGGCAAAGCCCAGTGCGTAAGGGTTTATTCCGCTGTACCACGGGCTGTTGTAAGGCGGCTGGAACACCACGTTGGTGTGGCTGTGTAAGAATTCCAGCATAAAGCGCTCGGTCACTTTCCCCTCATCGTACAGATGATTGAGGATGGTGTAGTGCCAGAAAGTCGCCCAGCCTTCGTTCATCACCTGGGGTTTGCTTCTGCGGGTAAAAATACTGGCTCACTTTGCGCACAATGCGCAGGATTTCACGCTGCCACGGCTCCAGCAGCGGCGCGTTCTTCTCCATAAAGTACAGCAGGTTTTCGCCGGCTCAGAAGGATAACGGCGTGCCGCCTCAGAATCGCTTTCTCTTCATCGCGCTTCGGCAGGGTGCGCCACAGCATATTCACCTGGCTTTGCAGATACTCCTCACGGCTTTGTGGCGGGCTTTCTCTTCTTGCAGCGAGATTTTTTGCGGGCGTTTGTACCGGTCCACGCCGTAGTTCATCAGCGCGTGGCACGAGTCCAGAAGCCGTTCTACTTCATCAACGCCATAACGCTCTTCGCACTCGGTAATGTATTTACGCGCAAACAGCAGATAGTCGACGATGAGCCTGGCATTGGTCCAGCTACGGAACAAATAGTTATTTTTAAAGAAAGAGTTGTGGCCATAGCAGGCGTGCGCCATCACCAGCGCCTGCATGGTAACGGCGTTCTCTTCCATTAAGTAAGCGATACACGGGTTGGAGTTGATGACGATTTCATACGCCAGACCCTGCTGCCCGTGCTCTGTACTGGGCGCTGAGGTCGATAAACTTTTTACCAAATGACCAGTGCGGGTAGTTAATCGGCATCCCCTACGCTGGAGTATCCATCATCTGCTCGGAGGTAATGACTTCGATTTGATGCGGATAAGTGTCCAGTCGATACAGCTTCGCTACCCGGTCGATCTCCGCCAGGTAGGTTTCAAGCAGCGGAAACGTCCAGTCGGGTCCATCGCTCAGACGAGTTGCGTCCTGATTCATCGAGTCAATCGTAACCATTAGCGCGCCCTCATTGTTGGCGACTCTCTCTGTGTGGAGAGCCTCAAATAAAGAATAGAACACCGCAGAAAATCTGTAACAAGCGGCATTCTTCATGATTAATTCATTTTCTGGACGAATATTTGCCTCTTTAGCAGGATTTTTATGCTGACAAAAAATAACGGCAGCAGGAGATCGCAATTTCTCGCTATCCCCGCACCGTGGGCACTCTGTGAGGTAAGTCACCATAAAAAAGCCTATGTTGAATAATATTTTCATCTAGGTTATCAATTTGTAATTAGATCATTGTTCTTTTACTGATTCTGGAGCGGCTATGCACGTTGTCATACTGGGGAAGTGGAGTCGTGGGCGTCACCAGCGCCTGGTATTTAAGTCAGGCAGGGCATCAGGTTACGGTGATTGACCGTGAAGCGGGGCCAGCGTTAGAAACCAGCGCCGCCAATGCCGGGCAAATCTCACCGGGCTATGCAGCGCCCTGGGCAGCACCAGGCGTGCCGTTAAAAGCGATTAAATGGATGTTCCAGCGCCACGCGCCGCTGGCGATACGCCTCGATGGCACCGGCTTCCAGTTAAAATGGATGTGGCAGATGCTGCGTAACTGCGACACGCGCCACTACATGGAAAACAAAGGGCGGATGGTGCGTCTGGCGGAATACAGCCGTGATCGCCTGAAAACCCTGCGCGACACCACCGGTATCAGCTATGAAGGCCGTCAGGGCGGAACCTTGCAGCTGTTCCGCACCGCTCAGCAATACGAGAGCGCCACCCGCGATATCGCGGTGCTGGAAGATGCGGGCGTTCCGTATCAACTGCTGGAGGCTTCCCGGCTTGCCGAAGTTGAACCGGCGCTGGCCGACGTGGCGCACAAGCTAACCGGCGGGCTACGTTTACCCAATGACGAAACCGGTGACTGCCAGCTTTTCACCCAGCGGCTGGCGAAAATGGCCGAACAGGCGGGCGTCCAGTTCCGCTTGAATACCCCGGTAGACCGACGCTTCGGACGGTGGCCGTATCGTGGGCGTGAAGTGCGGCGATGAAGTCGTGACCGCCGATGCCTACGTGATGGCCTTTGGTTCCTATTCGACGGCGATGCTCAAAGGGCTGGTGGATATTCCGGTCTATCCGCTAAAAGGCTACTCGTTGACGATTCCGATTGTAGAAGAGAGCGGCGCGCCGGTTTCGACTATCCTTGATGAAACCTACAAAATTGCCATCACCCGATTTGATAACCGCATTCGCGTCGGCGGGATGGCGGAAATTGTCGGCTTCAATACCGAACTGCTGCAACCACGCCGGGAAACGCTGGAGATGGTGGTGGGGATCTGTTCCCACGCGGCGGTAAAATCTCTGAGGCGACCTTCTGGACCGGGCTGCGTCCGATGACGCCTGACGGTACGCCGGTCGTCGGTAAAACGGCGTTTAAAAACCTGTGGCTCAACACCGGACACGGCACGCTAGGTTGGACCATGTCCTGCGGTTCTGGCCAATTGCTCAGCGATTTGATGTCTGGCCGCACCCCGGCCATTCCCTATGATGATCTGAGCGTGGCACGTTATTCACCGGGATTCACGCCCGCCCGCGCGCAGCACCTGCATGGCGCACACCAATAAGGAGAACGCATGTCTCGTCCCGTGCTCGCCAGCCTCGACCTACAGGCGTTACGTAATAACTTAGCCATTGTCCGCCGGGCGGCGGGCAATGCCCGCATCTGGTCGGTGGTGAAGGCCAACGCCTATGGACATGGATTAGAGCGGGTCTGGAATGCCCTGCGCGAAACAGACGGCTTTGCGATGCTTAATCTCGAAGAGGCGATCTTGCTGCGTGAACGCGGCTGGAAAGGACCGATTCTGCTGCTTGAAGGCTTCTTCCATGCTTCGGAGCTGGAGCTGTTTGATAAGTACCGTCTGACCACCAGCGTCCACAGCAACTGGCAGCTTAAGGCGTTGCAAAACGCGCGGCTGCATTCACCCATCGATGTTTATCTGAAGGTGAACAGCGGCATGAACCGCCTGGGATTTGCCCCGGAGCGGGTACACACCGTCTGGCAGCAGCTACGTGGCATGAGCAACGTGGGGTCGATGACCCTGATGTCGCATTTCGCTCAGGCGGAAAATACCGATGGTGTAGCCGAACCGATGCAGCGGATTGAGCAGGCGGCGGAAGGGCTGGATTGCCCACGCTCGCTGGCCAACTCGGCGGCCACGCTATGGCATCCGGAAACCCATTTTGATTGGGTGCGCCCGGGGATTGTACTGTACGGCGCATCGCCGTCAGGCCAGTGGCAGGACATCGCCAACAGCGGCCTGAAGCCGGTAATGACGCTAAGCAGCGAGATAATCGGTGTGCAGACTCTAAAACCGGGTGACGCGGTAGGCTACGGTAGCCGCTATCGGGCGACGCAAGAGCAGCGGATTAGTATCGTCGCCTGCGGTTACGCCGACGGCTACCCGCGTATTGCTCCCAACGGCACGCCGGTGCTGGTTGATGGCATTCGCACCGGGACGGTGGGGGCGATTTCGATGGATATGCTGGCGGTGGATTTAACGCCGTGTCCGCAAGCTGGGATTGGCACCCCGGTTGAGTTGTGGGGTAAGGAAATTAAGATTGATGAAGTGGCGGCTAGCGCCGGAACGGTGGGCTACGAGTTGATGTGTGCGGTTGCGCCGCGCGTGCCTGTCGTGACAGTGTAACTTATTGCCCGGTGGCGCGATGCCAACCGGGCTTTTTGGTACAGCGACATTGGTTGGCCGGATTGGCATCGCGCTATCCGGTCAACAGCAATCACTCGCTCTCTTCTTCTGCGACCCGGACGCCGACCTTCAGCACCTGGTTCTCTTCTTTCTCAGCTACCGTCCACACCATACCGGCAAACTCGACCTGGTCACCAACGACCGGCGCGGCACCGAGCAGGTGCTCTACGAGATCGCCGAGCGACTGCTGGTTATCACGAAACTCCTCGCCGCCGTCCAGACCGTAAATCAGCGCTACGTCGGCAAACTTAGCCCCGGCTTCGAGAATAAAGTCACCGAAGAAACTTTGATCGAGTGCGACCGGCGGTGACTCGCTGAACATTTTGCCCAATGATGGCAGGTCACGCTCACGGCCAATCACGCACAGAATATCGTTTTCCCGCAGCCGCGTGCTGCCGGTTGGATGCAGCAACACATTGTCGCGGAACAGTGCGGCAATGCGCGTTTCCTGCGGCATATGCAGGTCGCGCAGAGCGGCACCTACGCACCATTTGTCGGCGCTCAGCTGGTAAACAAACTGCTCCCACGGGTTATCCGGATGGATATCCAGGCCAACGCGGGAGATAGGCCAGCCCACCGGGGGCACCACGACTTTGGCTTTTTTCGCCGCCCACGACAGCGAAGTTCCCTGCAACAGCAACGACACCAGCACCACGAAGAAGGCGACGTTAAAGAACAGCCGCGCATTCTCCAGCCCGGCCATCATCGGGAATACGGCGAGAATGATAGGCACCGCACCGCGCAGCCCAACCCAACTGATAAAGGTCCGCTCGCGCAGATTAAAGCCGCGGAACGGCAGCAGCCCGGCGAAGACCGACAGCGGGCGGGCGACCAAAAATCATCCAGATGGAGAGCAGCAGCGCAGGAATGGCTATCGGCAACAGATCCGATGGCGTCACCAGCAGGCCCAGCACCAGGAACATGGCGATTTGCGCCAGCCACGCCAGGCCATCAAAGTTCTGCAAAATGCCGAAGCGGTTGCGAATAGGCCGATTGCCCAGCAGGAAGCCGCACAGGTACACCGCCAGAATACCGCTACCGTCCAGCGTCGTGGTGACGGCGAAAATCATGATCCCACCGCTTAACGCCAGCAGCGGATACAGCCCGGCGGGCAGGGCGATACGGTTGATCATCTGCAGCAGCAGGTAGCCGCCGCCAAGACCAATCACGATACCGAGGCCAAACTGCTGAATGATGTGCACAAGGAACATCCAGCTAAGACCGGTTTCGTGCTGCTGGATCATCTCAATCAGGGTGATGGTGAGAAACACCGCCATCGGATCGTTACTGCCGGATTCAATCTCCAGCGTTGACCCCACGCGTTCGTTCAGCCCTTTACCGCCGAGCAGTGAGAATACCGCCGCGGCGTCGGTGGAGCCGACAATCGCGCCAATCAGCATTCCTTCCATCATATTCAGATTGAATAACCAGGCGGCCATCATCCCGGTGAGTCCCGAAGTGATGAGAACCCCGACGGTAGCCAGCGATAAGGCCGGGCCTAATGCGACGCGAAAGGAGCTGGCCTGAGTGCGCATCCCGCCGTCCAGCAGGATTACCGCCAGCGCCAGGTTACTCACCATATAGGCGAAAGGGTAGTTATCGAAGGGGATGCCGCCGATGCCGTCAACGCCCGCCAGCATGCCGATGGCTAAGAAGATAACCAGAATTGGAATACCAAGACGGGAAGAAAATGAGCTTAAGAGAATACTGCAGGTTACTAAGACCGAACCCAAAATAAAGAGACTAATGACTGCCGCGGCATTCAATGTTCACTCATTTCCCCGATTACGCAAGGTGTTACAAAACGTTACCATAATTAGGGCGCGAACATTGAATTATAAGCGGTGATTATTGTTTTTTATTCGGCTAATACCGGATGGCCGGTGAGCGTCAGCGCCGAATGCCCCATATTATGCGAAAGCTGTGCTTGCGCGCCCAACGGCAGCGTGACGGTGCGCGGCTCGTGGCCAAGATCAAGCCCGCTAATGACCGGAATCGATAACCGTGAACGCAGGTAGTTGTACATGGTTGCTAAATCATAACCGTCGTCATAATCATTCGGGCTAGCTCCCGGTAAAACTCCCCAGCACGATGGCGCGCTGGCGCGGCAAAATACCGGCATGCAGTAGCTGCAACAGCATACGTTCAACGCGGAACGGATGCTCGTTAATGTCCTCAAGCACCAGAATGCCATCGCGGATTCCCGCATCGACGGCGTACCGATGAGCGAGACGATCATCGCCAGGTTTCCGCCCCACAGCGTTCCCTCGGCGGCGCACTGTGGCCCGTCCACCGTCCCATTCGATGGTTAAGGTAGGGCTACGCAGCGCGCGCCAGAAGTGTTCTTCGGCAAAGCCGTCGAGGTTTTCCGCGCCGAAGTTGCCTGCCAGCATAGGGCCGCTAAAGGTCACGACGTTGCCTTTGGCTAATAAACCGCACTGAATCGCGGTGAAGTCGCTGTGGCCGCAGATTAACAGCGGCGAGCGCTGCTGACGGGCTATCAGCGATGGCCAGTCAATGCTCTTCCAGCAGACGACTGGCACCGTAGCCGCCGGCACCGCCAGCACAATCGGATTTTCCCCACCCAGCGGCTAGGTCGTTAATATCCGCCAGCCGCTCGGCCTCGGTACCGGCAAAACGCTGGCTGCGACGAGGAATCACCTGCTGATTCGCCACCTGATGCCCGGACGCTTCGGCAGCCGCGTAACGCCACGCTGCGCGGCGGTCTGGTTGATGCAGTAGCCGGACGGGGCGATGAGATGAAACGAAGACATGGCATTTCCTTGCTGAGAATGAAACGGGGGGTATCATGCCGCCTGAGCCAGTGGTTGTCATTAACGGCAGCAAAGTTCAGCTAAAAGGATAGATGCGTGAAATTAAGATGGTTTGCTTTTTTAATTGTATTACTTGCCGGTGTAGTTCTAATCGGATTACCGTGGATCTCGCTGGTGGAATCCTGAGGTTCCGGTGAAACGCGCAATGCAGTGGATGCCAATTACTGAAAAAGCCGGTGCCGCCTGGGGCGTCAGCCCGCGACTTATCACCGCCATTATTGCCGTAGAATCCGGCGGTAATCCGACGTTGGTGAGTAAATCCAATGCGGTGGGACTGATGCAGCTTAAAGCGTCAACGTCGGGTCTGGATGTTTATCGCCACATGGGCTGGAAGCGGTCAGCCGTCGACCAGTGAGTTGAAAAACCCGGAGCGGAATATCTCAATGGGCGCGGCTTATTTGAGCATTCTGGAACACGGCTCGCTGGCGGGTATTACCGATCCTGAAGTTATGCAGTATGCGCTGGTCGTTTCCTACGCCAACGGCGCGGGCGCGCTGCTGCGCACCTTCTCGTCCGACAGGAAAAAGGCGATTTCGGAAAACCGTCATTCCTGGATGCGGATGAATTCTTCGACCACGTGGTGAAGAACCATCCCGCGCCTCAGGCGCCACGCTATATCTGGGAATAGATAAAGCCATGGATGCCATGTAGTTAGCGAACGTTATTTGCCCGGTTCGCGCGCTTCACGCTCCAGCGAAAAAATAATTCGCTGGAGCGAGCGCTCAAGCACCGGATTCATATACAGAAAACGGAAGCTCAGGCGCGGCGTCACAATCGTCTCATTCTTACTGTCGACCACTTTGCGCTCGCTGATGGCCAGCAGCTGGACGTCAAAGCGAAAACGCCCCCATTGCCCCATATCCAGTTCAATCTCAGGCTCCATTCCCGGAGCCAGCATCTCCGGCGGGCGCCGCGTCCAGCAAAGCACCCATCCCACCTAGCGACAAATCAAACAGGCGGAAACGCAGCGTACTTTTATCCGGCAGAACGGCAAACAACCATAATAAGGCGGATACAGCGGGGCCGGAATACGGAAATATCGGCGTCGTTGTACAAACCATAAGGTGGGAGGCGGTACGGTAATAAATGCCGGAAGCTGCAAGTATTCACTCTGCTGTAGTTGTTCAACAGTAAACTCGACTTTCGCACCCTGAGTTTCGGCGGTAATGGTAATGTGCTGTGCCTTTAGCACGGCGATGTTGTCTTCGGCTTGACTGCCGAAATCCAGCACCAGTTTATCCGGGGTTATTGCCAGTAATTTGCTGATCAGCTGCCCGCCATTCCAACTGAGACGCAAAGGAATTGCGGCTTTGTGCAAATCGCGTAACACGCCCAGGACGGCTAACGGATTTTGTTTCAGGAACTGCTCATGGTAATGACTCACGCGGAAAAACTCCTGACTGACAAACTGTCTTTGGTTTATCGGTCACAGTTAACAAAACTTAATACAAATGCGTGAATATTTTTTACATGTTGTTCTTAAATCAGCCGACATACGCCCAGCATCGATCCCGCCCTTGCCTATACTTAGAGCGTTGATGTAAGCATTTCTTGCGTCCGATTCATCGAAACGAGGGCCTGAACATGGGAATTATTGCCTGGATTATTTTTGACCTGATAGCCGGCATTATCGCCAAGCTAATCATGCCGGGGCGTGATGGTGGTGGATTTTTCCTGACCTGTATTCTCGGGATAGTCGGTGCGGTGGTCGGCGGCTGGCTGGCGACCATGTTTGGCATTGGCGGCTCCATCAGTGGTTTTAATCTGCACAGCTTCCTGGTGGCGGTGGTGGGAGCTATTCTCGTTCTGGGCATATTCCGCCTCCTGCGAAGAGAATAAGATTTTCATAAGGCGGATAGCGATACAGATGCCGCTATCCGCTTTCACATCAGAACGTATACTCGACACCTGCTTTACGGGTGAAAAAAATCAATATAGCACTTCGATATCCGATAAAGTCGGTTCCCGGTAACAACAACAGAATCCTTTTTTAATTATTGTTTCGTTGTTTTTGGTGTGATTCAGAAAATAAATATTTTAGACAGTAGCCAGTCAGGCGTTAAAAATGGGGCGGATAGTGAGGCGGTTTTGGCTGCGCTTATTGAACATTTAGAATTGATCAATCCTTCTGGCAGATTAAGCCAAAATACCCGTTCGGCAATGCTTCAGTTACGCGAAGAGGAATGGTCTGAATTCTTTTTTTGGTTGCTAAATTCTCTGGAGTGTCTGGATTATGTGATTATTAATTTAACTCCAGAAAGCAAAAAAACGTTGATGAGTGAACACCGTAACAATATTCAGGTAGCAATTGATGCTTTATATAGCCAACGTCGGCGTAAATCGCCGGGTGATGAAAGTGAAACACTTACCCGTAGAAATGACGCTATCTTCGGCAACCACGTATGGCAAACATTTGCGCAATACTTCCCGCCAGGACTTGAAAAACCGTCTGTGTAGAAAAAACCATAGCTATGGTGTTATCTGCCGACAACGCCATCCGGAGAAGCCGAATGACGTTGTCGGAGTAAGCGCTGGTTAAGGTGTGGGTTGTGCCTCTTTGGTTGAGGGTTGCGTCGTTGCTGACTTAACGGTCGGACGCGTCGCCGGAACATTGTCACACGGTTGCTCTTTCGGGCAGATCAAATCCAGCATTTTCAGCGTCACGCCATTGGTCCAGCCAAAGCCATCCTGTAATGGATATTCGCCACCGCCGCCCCCCGTTCCGGTGGTGCTGACATCATATTTTTCCACCAGCTTTTTCTCCCGGTCATAGGTGTGCTGAACATTGGTCAGGAAGTGCCAGCTAATGTCCATCGCCACCTCTTTTTGCCCGTAGTTTTGTAATCCTTCTGTCGCGACCCACTGTAACGGTGCCCAGCCATTTGGCGCATCCCATTGTTGCCCACTTTTCACCGACGTGGTGTTCAGGCCGCCGGGTTGCAGCAGATGTGTTTTCGTCGCCGTCGCCATTTTGTTGGCGCGATCTTTCGCTGCCGCATTGACGTACAGCGGGAACAGGGCGGCCGCGGTTAACTGATTGCGCACTTTATGACTTTTCAGGTCGTAATCGGCATACCAGCCTTGTTGATCGTTCCACAGGTATTTTTCGATCCCTTTTTGACGGGCATTTGCCAGCGTTTCGTACTGGTTTGCCATCGCGTTATCTCCGGCAGCTTTGCTGGCGCGGGCGAGGATTTTTTCCATTTTAAACATCAGGCTGTTCAGATCGACCGGTACGATGCTGGTGGTGCGTAAGGTATTTAACTGCTGCGGGTTGTCCATCCAGCGCGAGCTGAAATCCCAGCCAGACGCAGCGGCAGAGCGCAGGTCGCGGTAAATTTCAGTGGCAGGTCGATTCGGATTGCTTTTGGCGGTGGCAATATCTTCCACCCATGACTCTGGTCGTGGCGTATCGCGATCGTCCCAGTAGCGGTTGAGAAGGGTACCATCCTGAAGTTTGACAACGCGTTTTTCCTGTTGTCCGGCTTGCAGGTTTTCAACACCGTCCATCCAGTAAGCATATTCTTTTTGCATTTGCGGCAGGTATTGCTTCAACGCGGCATCGCCTTCATGCTGCGCCAGTAACTCTACCATCAGGGCAAAGAAGGGCGGTTGCGAGCGGCTTAAATAGTAACTGCGGTTGCCGTTGGGAATATGACCGTAAGTGTCTATTTCATGAGCAAAATTGGCCACCATATCCGCGACTTTATCCCAGTGACCGCTTTCGGCAAGTCCTAACATGGTGAAGTAACTGTCCCAGTAATATACCTCGCGAAAGCGTCCGCCCGGCACGACATAAGGTTCCGGCAGCGGTAACAGAGAATCCCATTTTTCGGTGTTTTCGGTAGAACGCGTTAATACCGGCCAAAGTCCGTCAATATGTTCGCGCAGTGACTGCCCCTCTGGCGGAACATATTTCTCGCCTTCTTTCGGCAGGGTGAAATTGACGTTAACGAAATGGCGCAGATCAAATCCGCTCTGGTTTTGCTGCATCCGATAATCAGCAAGGATCATCAGCGGATCGCTGTTCGGCACGGCATCGGCAAAGGTTTTTTGGTCCGGAAAAAGTTTGGCGTTTTGCACATCATTAAACAGCGGCCCTAATAAAATATCAGGCGGCTGTGGTGTTACCGGTGTTTCTTCTGCCTGCACCGATAGCGCAGCGAAACACAAAAAGATACAGGCTGGAATTAACGCCATTTTTTGCGGGCGAGAAGGTGCGGGGGATTTCATCAATCATTCTCCTTTGGCGAAACCGAATAAAACGGTATTCAAGTATCAGAAAACCTTAGTTCAGGATCGCACTAGCTGCATGATCGAAATCTCATTCTGCGAACTGTCAGGCATTTTAGAAAAGGGAATTAAAGGGATAAATAACGGCGAAATAGAGTGATCAAATAACGTCTGTTTATTAGCCAGCCAGCGGCGTTGGGTTCGTGATTAGCGAAGAAAAATCATCATAAATTGGTGAAAAATATAACAGGTAGTTAAAAACCATTAGTGCTGAGTAAATTGCCGGATGACATCAGAACGATGCCATCCGAACAGTGGCTTAACCCTGACGGTTGAAACGTTGCGTTTTAACGTCCAGCGTTAGCGTTTCTTCTGGTTGTATCGCATACAGTTTCTCACCCTGCTGGCAAATCCAGCCAATCCCCAGTTCACGGGCGATTAGGGCGCTGTGGGATACCGGACTTCCGGCGCTAAGGCAGATACCTTTTACAACCGCCGGATCCAGTTGCAGTACTGTGGAAGGATAAATGTTCTCCGCCAGTAGAATAGTTGGCGAGTTAAACTGCGGGAGTTCTTCTTTCGTTTGGGTCAGGTGGACCAGGGTGCGATGCAGAAGATCGTCCACATCAATATAGCGAGCTTGTAGATATTCATCATCCAGTTGCTGGTATTGCTGGCTAAGTTCTTTAAGAACTTGCTGCCAGGCATATTCTGCCGTGCAATGTTCATGCTGAAGGAGTTCGCTTGCCGCCGCCAGCAGTTCCGGATCATCTAACAGTGTATGGTGACCAGAAAAGATTGCGGCAATATCGTCAAGCCCGCTGGCTTCTGCTTTCGCTGTTAACGTCATCAGATCTAATAACGTGAAGTCAATAGCCTGGCGTAATCGATCTTGTTCTTCTTCCACGGTCAGGGTTGATTTTGCCTGTACCGTACATAAAACTGGTTGATAATAAAAGGCTTTACCCGAAACAGGCGGAACGGGACGCAGAGTAGGTGGAGCGACTTCCTCCGTTTCACCAAAGTTATCTTCAGCCAGCTGACGGAAAGCGATCAGTGCCTCTTCAGCTTCTGGCCCTTTCGCAATCAGGCGCAGCGTATCGTTATAGCGAACTTGTAGTAACGCAATCTGGTTAATACTCTCTGGTGTGACGCATTTGCCGTTTTTTTCCAGCAACATATCGGCATTAAATGTCGATAAGGTATAAACCAGCCGGGAGGCCGGACGTACATGCAGGCCGTTACGGTTTTTTATGACCACCGCCAGAGAACGGGCTTCTTCATCGTACGCAGGACATGTGTCAGAGATTTCAGTGTCGGAGGACGGTAAACCCAGTTGTTCACGTTTGGCTTCCAGCGCATGCATGGCGTCAAAGATAACTTTGTCGATATCCGCCCCCGAGGCCGCGCTGACCGTTGCTGCCAGTGTACCTTCGACCAACGGCGCAGCACACAAACGTACTTTTGCGGCGATCTCGGGAGCCAGCAATTCCAGCGCAGTTTCAGCACTCAATAATGCGCTACCCATATCCATCATGACCAGCACATGGTCGGCATCAGCAACAGATTCGATGGCCTCCATCACTTTGACGGCATCGGTACCAATGGGATTTTGTGGATCGTCAATTCCCGCGGCAATGGCGATTTTACAACTATCACTCATTAACATCTGACGGGCTAATTCACCGACACCTTCTCCCAGTCGGCTGCTATGTGAAACTATGACCAGGTTTACCATCACCAATTCCTTACTCTTTTGCGGCTAACGCCAACATTTGCATCATAAACATCACCGAGGTCGCGCCGGGATCCTGGTGACCAATACTGCGTTCACCGAGATAACTGGCGCGGCCTTTGCGGGCTTGCATCGTAATCGTACTTTGTGCAGCGGATTCGGCGATGCTACTGGCAGCTTCGAGCGCCACCGGAACAGAGAGATTTTGCTCGCTGGACTGACGTAACGATTCCACCACCGGCACCCACACATCACACATGGTTTTATCGCCAGGTTCGGCTTTCCCGCGACTGATTACGCCGTCCGCGCCATCGCGGAACATCTGATAAAGCTCTTCCAGTGTCAGGCTTTGCCGTGCCTGGGTCGCCTGTGCGGCGCGGATAAAGAAGGTACCGAACAGCGGACCACTGGCACCACCGACGCTGGAAAGCAGCGTCATACCGGTATTCTTGAGAATGAAACCGATATCTTTATCTGCGATAGCAGGGAGTTTTTCCACCACTTTGCTAAAGCCTCGGTTCATATTTAGCCCGTGGTCAGCATCGCCAATTTCGCGATCCAGTCCGGTAAGATACTCGCTCTCGGTGCTGAAAATATCGCCACAACGAGTGAGCCAGTTAACAATTTGAGTTCTGCTCAGTGACATTGCTTTCTCCTTATTTACCCCAGTTAAGGGCCGGGGTGTGGACCGGGGCGTCCCAGAGTGCCAGCGTTTCGTCATCAACTTTCAGTAAGGTGATTGAGAAACCGGTCATATCCAGTGAGGTGCAGTACGCGCCAATTAAATTACGTTCGATAGTCAATCCCGCTTGCTGGCAACGTGTGGTCAGGCGGTTATAGACGCCGTACAGCTCAGAAAGCGGAGTTGCGCCAAGATTGTTAACCAGCGCAATCACCCGATCGCCAGACTGGAGCGGTTGTTTGGTTTGTTGTTCTTCCTGCCAACTGCCTTGTTGATAATCCCAGAAACGCAAAGTGCGATGGTATGAGCCATTTACCAGCAGGGTGTCGAACATTTCATCGACGGTTTGATCAAGGGAAGAGAAGGGGCGGCGGTCAATACCCGGCTCACCATGAATGCCGACGCCAAACTCCATCTCATTATCCGCCAGGGTAAAAGAAGGTTTGCCCGCGGCAGGAACGGTACAGGCACCGAGAGCGATACCTATTGAGTGGCCTTGATTATTCAGCTTACGCCCCAGTTCCGCACAGGCGTCCAGTGAGTCGCCACGCTCCGCCGCTGCGCCTACGAGTTTTTCAATTAATACGGTGTTGGCAACGCCGCGTCGCCCGGCAGTATAAAGACTGTCTTTTACCGCAACGTCGTCATCAATGACCACAGTGGTCACTTTTACGCCGCTATCGTGCAGTAACTCGGTCGCTGTTTCAAAGTTAAGAATATCGCCGGTGTAATTTTTGATAATCAACAGTACACCTTCGCCGCCATCAACTTGCATGGCGCATTCAAAGATTTTATCGGGCGTCGGTGAGGTGAAAATTTCGCCCGGACAGGCCCCCGAAAGCATCCCCTGACCGATATAACCACAGTGCATCGGCTCGTGTCCGCTGCCGCCACCCGACAGCAGGGCGACTTTTCCTGCAACAGGGGCATCAGCTCGGGTGACATACACCGGATCCTGATGCAGTGTCAGCGATGGATGCGCTTTCGCCAGTCCTGCCAGTTGTTCGTCCAGTACGTCTTGCACATCATTGATCAATTTTTTCATTATTTTGCTCCAGCAATTACGGTAGGGCATGGATGATGTTCAACGACACGGCGACCACTGACTGCCGATGAATCCATTGTGCATCAGGCAAGGGAAAAGAAAATTAGCCCAAATTATGTTTCATAGTGAAACATATGCTTTAATGAATGTTCCATATTGAAACTTTTACGTGTATTAATACTTAAAATTGCGAGCCGGAACACCTTTTGTCATAAGGGATGCGGGATATGAGTGGCGCTTTTAACAACGATGGTCGGGGCATATCTCCCTTAATTGCAACCTCCTGGGAGCGATGCAATAAGCTGATGAAACGGGAGACATGGAACGTACCACATCAGGCCCAGGGCGTGACATTTGCTTCTATTTATCGGCGTAAGAAAGCGATGCTGACGCTCGGGCAGGCTGCGCTGGAAGATGCCTGGGAATATATGGCACCGCGAGAGTGTGCGCTGTTTATCCTCGATGAAACCGCCTGCATTCTCAGCCGTAATGGCGATCCGCAAACCTTGCAGCAGCTAAGTGCACTGGGATTCAATGACGGCACGTATTGCGCCGAGGGAATTATTGGTACTTGTGCGCTATCGTTAGCGGCTATCTCTGGTCAGGCCGTGAAAACGATGGCCGATCAACATTTCAAACAGGTACTCTGGAACTGGGCCTTTTGTGCAACGCCGTTGTTTGACAGCAAGGGCCGATTGACGGGAACAATAGCGCTGGCGTGTCCGGTTGAGCAAACTACCGCAGCTGATTTGCCGTTGACGTTGGCAATCGCCCGCGAGGTCGGAAATTTACTGCTGACGGACAGTTTGCTCGCTGAAACTAACCGTCATTTAAATCAACTTAATGCCCTGTTAGAAAGTATGGATGATGGCGTGATTAGCTGGGACGAGCAGGGTAATTTGCAATTTATTAATGCCCAGGCGGCGCGGGTCTTGCGCCTTGACGCGACGGCAAGTCAGGGACGGGCAATCACTGAACTCTTAACGTTACCCGCCGTATTGCAACAAGCAATAAAACAGGCACATCCGCTCAAACACGTAGAAGCAACCTTTGAAAGCCAGCACCAGTTTATTGATGCGGTGATAACCCTTAAACCGATAATAGAAACGCAGGGAACCAGCTTTATTTTGTTGCTCCATCCTGTGGAACAGATGCGGCAGTTGATGACCAGTCAATTAGGAAAAGTCAGCCATACCTTCGCTCATATGCCACAGGACGATCCGCAAACCCGCCGCTTGATTCATTTTGGTCGCCAGGCGGCGCGCAGTAGCTTTCCTGTCCTGCTTTGTGGAGAAGAGGGCGTGGGCAAGGCACTGCTAAGTCAGGCAATTCATAATGAAAGCGAGCGTGCTGCAGGTCCTTATATCGCCGTCAATTGTGAGTTATATGGTGATGCTGCGCTGGCGGAAGAATTTATTGGTGGCGATCGCACGGACAATGAAAATGGCCGTCTGAGTCGGCTGGAACTGGCACACGGCGGCACGCTGTTTCTTGAAAAGATTGAATATCTGGCGGTGGAGTTACAGTCTGCTTTGCTTCAGGTTATCAAGCAGGGGGTTATCACGCGACTGGATGCGCGGCGTTTAATACCAATTGATGTCAAAGTGATTGCAACAACGACCGCGGACCTCGCAATGCTGGTGGAACAAAATCGTTTTAGTCGCCAGCTGTATTACGCGCTGCATGCATTTGAAATTACCATCCCGCCTCTGCGTATGCGGCGTGGCAGCATTCCGGCGCTGGTGAATAACAAATTACGCAGTCTTGAAAAACGCTTCTCTACGCGGCTGAAAATTGATGACGATGCCCTCGCTCGCCTGGTTTCTTGTGCATGGCCAGGCAACGATTTTGAACTTTACAGCGTCATCGAGAATCTTGCTCTGAGTAGTGATAACGGGCGCATTCGCGTCAGTGATTTGCCGGAACATCTGTTTACCGAGCAGGCGACAGATGATGTCAGCGCCACCCGCCTTTCCACCAGTCTGTCATTTGCGGAAGTTGAAAAAGAGGCAATTATTAACGCAGCCCAGGTCACAGGCGGTCGCATTCAGGAAATGTCGGCTTTACTTGGGATCGGCCGCACTACGCTGTGGCGGAAAATGAAGCAACATGGCATTGATGCAGGGCAGTTTAAGCGCCGGGTATGAAAGACAGAAACGATTTCTGATACATCAGAGTGATCTGTATTTCATTCCGGCGCACGCTAACAATTTTCAGCATCGTTTAAGGGCTTGTCTATCCCGCACTTAAAAGCTGAAGCGATATCCTCCGTTGACTTGCTTCTGATCAAAGAGGTTACCCTGCGTGTAATCCGCTTCGAGATAGAATGTGTGCTGTTTGTTATACTGTGCACTGACTCCCACGCCGTTATTCCAGCCATTACCTTTGAAACTGTACTTCTCCCGGGAGTTGTTCAACAGATATTCGGTATCCCCTGAAAACTCGCGGATAGCGCCAGTCTTCACATAGACATTCAGCTGGCTGTTGCCTGCGGTGATGTCATACCCCAGTATCATGCTGGCACGCCCCAGCAGCGATTCGTAGTGATTCAGATGTATATTGAGGCCATTACTCGCCTTCATAGTCATCTCATTCTGGTGGCTGTATGTAAGCTGGGTTTGCGGCTCTATATAGAACCCATAACCAGTAGGGGACAGGTTGAACCTCTGCCCGGCTTCCAGGGAGATGCTCATTCCATTCGCAGTGCCGTTGGCGTTAACGCCGTTGTTCTGACTGTCCAGTACGTGGAAACTATTTTTCTGGCGCGATGCTTTTATAACGAGATCGCTGTAAAAACCGTTTTGTGCCATGTAACTGGCGTACATTCCCATGTAGTCTGAACGTGCGGTACCGTCGCCTCCGCTATAGTCCGGCGATGCATGTGTTGAGCCAATATACAGACCGACATACAACGGCATTACATCAGAGAGACGTTTATCCCCACCAAACTGGATACCGCTGTAACCCATGTCAAAGCCGCTCAGTTTGCCACTGGCAAAGGAGTCCAGGCTTCCCCCATAACTGCGCAACCAGATATTACCGTCTTTACTCTGATTTCGCAGGTCACCCATCCGTTGCATCAGCGTACGGTTTTCAACATAGTTCAATAAGTAACCGACATTGAGATAATTGCCGCCAGCATCTGCGGTCGTGGTGGGTTTAGGCGTGGGAGCGGGTTCAGGCGTAGGATCGGGGTTGACTATGGGAGGCTGAGCGGGAGCTGGTGTGGGTTCAGGATTAGGAGTCGGTTCCGGAACTGTCCCGGAAGCGTAAAGCTCCCAGTTAGTGCCATTTTTACGCACATCGTACAGATATCCCCCCAACTCAACCTGAGAAGACGCGCTGAACGAGGCCGCGCCGTCAGTGGTTTTTACCACTGTCAGAACTTCATTTCCCGTTGTGGCCTCGCTGCCCTGGTTGCGGATAGCCAATACGTGATTACCAGCACTACTCCCGCTGATATTCAATAAATCCCCTTTATTATTAACGCCATTACCCTCGCCAACAACATCAGCACGCATAATAAAGGTACTGTTACCGCTCAGGTTCTCTACGTTTAATGTGGCAAATGTGCCGGCAGTTGACCCGTGGCTGGCAAAATCGACAGTTGAATGGCTCAGCGCCAGCGTGTCGAGATTAGAATTACTTGTTACGTTCCAGACGCTGTTATTCATTGCAACGTCCAGTTTTCCGCCATTGACATTATCGCTGAGGGAGGAACCTGTCCAAACCGACCCAGGGTGCATATCCAGATTGATTAGCCCACCTTTGGAAAGAACGCTACCGTTGATAAGCATACGACCCGAGGCGTTGATGCGGCTGGCGGCATAACCATCGTCATGTTGCGTTGCGATGGCCATCTGGTCGGGTGTACTCATATCAATGACCAGATCGCTCGTGAGGTCGATCTGGCTGTTGGTCATGGCATAAATTCCCCTGGCTCCTGCCGCGCCGGTGATAGCCAAACTGTCTCCGGTTATTCTACCGCCGCTGAGAGCCCACAAACCCAGCGCCAGACTGCCATTACGATCAACTGTAATATCGGTATTTTGCATGTTGACAACAGCCGTTGCCGTCTGGGCCGAGGCACCATAAGAACCGCCGGAAAAGATGCTGTTTCGTTGCGCTGCCGTGCCAGTAAAATTGATTATCGCGTCTGAACCACTGGTGACGAGGCCACCGCCCTGCGCGGAAGAAATATGGCTATCTGCACCGATAGTGGTTGTACCACCACGAACTTCGACGCCATTGGCCGCGGCTCCAGTTACATCAACAGTGAGTGCATTCGCGCTAACCTGGCCAAAGCTCCAGAGGCCGTGAGCATTATCGCCATTGGTTTTAATGGTACTGTTTGTTCCGAGATCGACAACAGAGTTTTTCTGTACGTTTATCCCCATGGCGCTGTAGCCCTGAACATCGATTGTCAGGTCTGTAGCCGTAAAACGCGCAGCACCATTGGCGTTATTGCCGTTGAGACCACCGATATAAACACCTGTACTTCCATCGGTCGTGATTTTACTTCCGCTTCCAAGATCGACACTGGTGCCATAGTCATTGATGGTTAGGCCTATACCGTTCGAGTTTTCAATGGTGAATTGAGTGGCTGTTAGTGTTGAGCTATGCCCAATAATGATGCCGTCATCGTTACTCTTAATGGTGCTGCCTGTGCCTAAGTCAGCATGGGTATAGTCACCAATTAAGTTAATGCCGATGGCAGAGGTTTGACCAACAACATCTACTGTGAGTCGGTTAGCTGTCAGGGAGCTGTTTTTGCCCTGAATAATGATTCCTTTTGCATATCCAGAGGCGTCGTTGACATTGACGGTGACATCATTACCCAGGTTGATATTGCCAGGCGTGTTTCCTGCTGGGGTCATTACACCATAGAGGTTTCCTGATGGATCGGCGGTATCTCCTGTAATTCTGTCACCATCATTAATAGTAATATTGGTGCCATATTGACTTCCTGTATCAGCAGCTATCAGCAGGGGGGAAAAGATAATTGCATTCAAACCAATAGCGCCAAATTTTATCAGTTGAATTGAGGGCGAACGGATTTTTAATTCAGCGAGACGATCTGCTTTGGTATTCCCATTGTGTTGTTTGATGCCCATACCACTCCTATATAGTACCCAGACTATGGGTCTATGGATTTTGTCATTTTGTTTAAATCAATGAATAATATCCTCTTATCATCATGATATTTGTATGGTGCAATCATGATGAGCTTCTCAGAGAATAATTCTCTATTACCGGGCAAAATCAGGAACACAGGAATTAATATATATTTAACATCCCCCTTACAAAGGTGAGTTTATATCGAGTTATTCCCTAAGTTGTCGTTACTTATTCCAATTCGTTACTATAAATATGGCAAAAATATTACAACAAACAGCGGTTAAAAAATTTGGTGAAGATTTTTTGTAATAATCCTAATTAGTTATGGGAATTTCGCTTGATGTATCTGCATAACAAAAACAATATGCGCCATTTTTGCATTACTAATAAGAAAAAGCAAAAAACATCGATATTCATTTTTGGTCAATGGGTTTTCTGGCCTATCGTTGTTATTGTGCTACTGGTTATCATTTTCATCTTGCCAGCATATTGGAGCGTGATCAATTTTGATCAGCTGTGAAGGGGGCTGATGTGTAGTGATACAAAAACTTACGTTATATCACTGCTAATGAGATATCCGGCATCTGAACACTTATGTCTTTAATTATTCTCGTGGTTCACTATAGGCAATAAGCACAAAAGTGTAGGATGTTACAAGAATGATTAGGACTCGGTGAAATGAAAAATCCACGCAATTGCGTGGATTTTATATACTTTTGCGCTCTTCATGAGATTTAGCGAAACCTCATGAGACAATAAATTAATTAGACGTTGAAAAGGAAGTTCATCACATCGCCATCTTTCACGATGTAATCTTTACCTTCTGCACGCATTTTGCCTGCTTCTTTCGCGCCTTGTTCACCTTTGTAAGTGATGAAATCTTCAAACGAGATGGTTTGTGCACGGATAAAGCCTTTTTCAAAATCAGTATGGATTTTGCCCGCTGCCTGCGGCGCGGTTGCTCCAACCGGAATGGTCCATGCACGCACTTCTTTCACCCCAGCGGTGAAGTAAGTTTGCAGGTTCAGCAGTTTATAACCGGCACGGATCACACGGTTCAGGCCCGGCTCTTCCAGCCCAAGCTCCTGCATAAACTCGTCACGTTCTTCGTCGTCCAGTTCGGCAATGTCTGCTTCAACAGCAGCACAAACCGGAACCACAACAGAACCTTCTTTCGCCGCGATTTCACGCACCTGGTCAAGATATGGGTTGTTTTCAAAACCGTCTTCGTTGACGTTGGCGATGTACATTGTTGGTTTCAGCGTCAGGAAGCTCAGGTAACGAATAGCCGCTTTCTCTTCAGCGCTTAAATCCAGCGCGCGCAGCATACCTGCATTTTCCAACTGGGGCAGGCATTTTTCCAGGACCGCCAGCTCAGCTTTCGCGTCTTTATCGCCACCTTTGGCTTTCTTCTGTACGCGATGAATCGCACGTTCGCAGGTGTCGAGGTCTGCCAGCGCCAGTTCGGTGTTGATAACTTCAATATCGTCAGCCGGGTTAACTTTGCCGGAAACGTGAATGATGTTGTCATTTTCAAAGCAGCGAACAACGTGACCGATCGCTTCGGTTTCACGGATGTTGGTCAGGAACTGGTTACCCAGACCTTCGCCTTTCGATGCGCCTTTTACCAGACCGGCGATATCGACAAATTCCATGGTCGTGGGAAGCGTACGCTGCGGTTTTACGATTTCAGCCAGTTGATCCAGGCGAGGATCAGGCATTGGTACGACGCCTGTGTTCGGCTCAATGGTGCAGAATGGAAAGTTGGCCGCTTCAATACCGGCTTTGGTCAGCGCGTTGAACAGGGTAGATTTCCCGACGTTGGGCAAACCGACGATACCGCATTTGAATCCCATGATTTAAATCACCTTAATATCTTAATAATCAACCTGTTATTGCTAACAGATTGCAGAAATGGAAATAACTTTGCCTATTATACACGGCACTCGGCAAAAATGCCGCAGACAACGACTTATTGCGCTTTAAAGGCGTGCAATCGGTTCGTTGCTTTGGTCAAGCCATCTGTAAACCACATTTCAGTACAACGCGCCGCTTCGTCAATGGCTTCATCAATTAACTTCTGTTCACTAACAGGCGGTTTGCCTAACACAAAACCGACAACTTTATTTTTATCGCCCGGATGACCGATTCCGATGCGTAAACGGTGAAAGTTAGGGTTATTACCCAATTTACTGATGATGTCTTTCAGTCCATTGTGACCACCATGGCCACCGCCCAATTTAAATTTGGCGACGCCAGGAGGCAGATCCAGTTCGTCGTGGGCCACCAGAATTTCGTCCGGATTAATGCGGAAAAAACTGGCCATCGCCGCAACGGCTTTGCCGCTGAGATTCATAAATGTAGTCGGGACTAACAGGCGGACATCTTCGCCTCCAAGAGTGACTCGCGAAGTATAACCAAAGAATTTAGCCTCTTCGCGCAGCGGAGCGCGCAAACGCTCTGCCAGTAAGTCAACGAACCAGGCACCAGCATTATGTCGCGTTGCGGCGTATTCAGCACCGGGGTTCGCCAGGCCGACAATCAATTTAATCGTCACGTTTTTTTGTCCTGAGTGTGTACATAACTGGCGCGTAGTTTACTGGTTGCGGCCCCGCTTGACAAAAAACTGCGTATCAAATGCAGATAACGTAATAATTGCCTGAGTGGACTATTAGAAAGTCAAGGTGTTCAGGCGTTTATTTGTAAAGTTTTGTTGAAATAAGGGTTGTAATTGTGATCACGCCCGCACATAACCCACTGGGTGTTGTCTATACTTTACACATAAGGAAGAGGGGTATTCCCTGTTACAACCCAGAAAGTTCCGGAGGTGACATATGAAACGCAAAAACGCTTCGTTACTCGGTAACGTGCTCATGGGGTTGGGTCTGGTGGTAATGGTGGTCGGCGTGGGGTATTCAATCCTCAACCAGTTACCACAGTTTAATATGCCCCAGTATTTCGCACATGGTGCAGTGCTAAGTATTTTCGTCGGTGCCATTCTCTGGCTGGCGGGTGCCCGTGTTGGCGGGCATGAACAGGTGTGCGACCGTTACTGGTGGGTTCGCCACTATGACAAACGTTGCCGCCGTAGCGATAATCGCCGTCATAGCTAACAAATAATGCAGTTTGCTGACCAGTCAGTTTGCGCTGACTGGTCAATCTCGTACTTATAAATCCGCCATCGCCGCGCGACGATTCGGGAAGAACGCCAGGCGTCCCGGGATCGGTTGAATGCCAGCGCGAGCCATAGTGCGCAGTGGCTGGAATTCCACGTTGCACACGCGCAGTTCACATCCCTCGGGCAGACGCTTCACAAAACGCTGGAACGCATCAAGACCACCAGCATCAAGTACCGGAACGGCATCCCACTTCAGAATCACAATCCGTTTGCCTTCAAGACGTGACTCCAGGTCCGTGAATAAGCCTTCAGCAGCAGCAAAAAACAGCGGGCCAATAACGCGCAGAACCAGGACATCGTCTGGAACATCTACGACTACCGGTGCCAGGCGAGTCATACGTGCGATACGACGCATAAACAGCAGCGATGCCAGCACGATCCCCACGCTGATGGCAATAACCATATCAAACAACACGGTCAGCGACATGCACAGCAGCATGACGATGATGTCATCTTTCGGCGCATGACGCAGCAAGTCGACCACTTTGTGCGCTTCACTCATGTTCCACGCCACCATCAACAGCAGGGCTGCCATGGCGGAAAGCGGCAGCCAGGAGAGCAGCGGTGCCAGTACCAGCAGGGCAAGAATAACCAGAATAGAGTGGATCACCGCCGAGATAGGGGACGTTGCCCCGGCACGGACGTTAGCGGCAGAACGCGCGATGGCAGCTGTAGCGGTAATACCACCAAAGAACGGAGCGATAATATTCCCCAGTCCCTGTCCAACCAGTTCGCTGTTCGCCTTGTGTTTCGTCCCGGTCATACCATCCAGCACCACGGCGCAGAGCAGAGATTCGATTGCGCCGAGCATTGCCATTGAGAATGCCGCAGGCAGCAGTGTGCGAATAGAATCCCAGGTTAGCGTGAATTCTGAATTAGGCAGATCCCACGGCAGCACCAGTTGCGGCAGCAGTTGCGGAATACCGTTACCCTGAGAACCATCGGCCAGGACGTAGTGGAATTGCGAACCGATGGTAGCAACATGTCCGCCGAGCAGGTTAACAATCCCCATCACCGCGCAACCAGCCAGCAAGGCCGGAAGGTGACCGGGTAAACGAATGCCCAGACGCGGCCAAAAAACAAGAATACCTAGCGTCACAATGCCAATGGCAGCATCACCCACATTAATGGTCGGCAGCGCCATAAATAATGCGCCGACTTTTTGTAGATAATGTTCCGGGACATGGGCCATTTGCAGACCGAGAAAATCTTTAATCTGCATGGTACCGATGGTGATCCCGATACCCGAGGTGAAACCTAAGGTGACGGAAACCGGAATATACTCAATCAGGCGACCAAAGCGTGCCAGACCCATCAGAATCAAAAAGATCCCCGACAGCAAGGTCGCAACCAGCAGTCCTGCCAGTCCAAACTGTTGCGACACGGGATAGAGAATTACCACAAATGCCGCAGTCGGACCGGAAACGCTAAAGCGTGACCCACCCGTCAGAGCAATGACAATCCCCGCAACAGCTGCGGTATATAAACCGTACTGGGGTGCCACACCACTACCAATAGCCAACGCCATCGCCAGCGGGATAGCAATAATCCCGACGGTTATCCCGGCAATCAGGTCACGGGTAAACCGTGCGGCAGTATATTTTTCTTTCCAGCAAGCGTCGATCAGAGCGCGGAAAGGCATCACATGTGAGGAAAATATTTTGTTCACAATAATGTTTCATCCGTGAGCGCATCATCTGTCAACTAAATGGCAGGTGAAGGAGGCATAGGTCATACAAATGGATATTACAGACAAAAAAACCCGCCGCAGCGGGTCTTTGAGCCGGGTTCGATTAGTGTTCGAACATGGCAGAGATCGATTCTTCGTTGCTGATACGACGAATCGCTTCGGCCAGCATACCTGACAGGGTCAGAGTACGCACGTTCGGCAGTGATTTGATTTCATCGCTCAGCGGAATGGTATCGCAGACAACGACTTCATCAATTACAGAGTTACGCAGGTTGTTCGCCGCGTTGCCAGAGAAGATCGGGTGAGTCGCGTACGCAAATACACGTTTAGCACCACGTTCTTTCAGAGCTTCAGCAGCTTTACACAGCGTACCGCCAGTGTCGATCATATCATCGACCAGTACGCAGTCACGACCTGCAACGTCACCGATGATATGCATCACCTGTGAAACGTTCGCACGCGGACGACGTTTGTCGATGATTGCCATATCGGTATCGTTCAGCAGCTTAGCGATAGCGCGGGCACGCACAACGCCGCCGATGTCCGGAGAAACCACAATTGGGTTATCCAGATTCAGCTGCAGCATGTCTTCCAGCAGGATCGGGCTACCAAATACGTTATCAACCGGAACGTCGAAGAAACCCTGAATCTGTTCAGCGTGCAGATCCACTGTCAGCACACGGTCAACACCGACGCTGGAGAGGAAGTCTGCAACCACTTTCGCAGTGATTGGTACACGAGCGGAACGGACGCGACGGTCCTGGCGCGCATAGCCAAAGTAGGGGATAACAGCGGTGATACGACCTGCGGAAGCACGACGCAGGGCATCAACCATAACGACTAATTCCATCAGGTTGTCGTTAGTAGGGGCACAAGTGGACTGGATGATGAAAATATCACCACCGCGTACATTTTCATTAATTTGTACGCTGACTTCGCCATCGCTAAAGCGACCTACAGCGGCGTCGCCGAGTGAAGTGTACAGGCGGTTGGCAATACGTTGTGCTAGTTCCGGGGTGGCGTTACCAGCAAAAAGCTTCATATCAGGCACGAGAAGAACCTCAGGCATGCGTCCATTGGTGGAAAGAATCTGCCGAAAACTGTGCGGGCCAGGCATGATCCTTTCCAGGCGGTGTATTAAAGAGCGCGATGCAACGTCTGGAACAAGGTGACGTTGTCACCGAAACTCAGCTTGCCCGGCTTAAAGCATGGCTCTGTGCAATGGGGAAAGATTAGCGCCTTTCGCCACAAAGCCATTGAGCCATTCCGGGGCTTGCTCTAGCACCTGGCGGGCTTCAGACTCTGTATCAAATTCAGCAAAGACACAGGCCCCTGTCCCAGTCAGGCGCGACGGGGCGTATTCTAACAGCCAGGAAAGCACCGCATCAACCTCGCGAAAACGTTTTCTTGCGATAACCTCGCAATCATTGCTGAATTCACATTTTAGCAACGTTTCTATTGACCTTTTTGGCGTATTGCGCGGGAGTTCAGGATCTTTAAAAATCACCGGAGTCGGAATACTTACACCAGGGTGCGCCACCAGATACCACTTCTCTGGCGGATCCACCGGCGTTAGTATTTCACCAACGCCTTCGGCAAACGCGGCATGCCCCCGAACAAAGACAGGAACATCTGCGCCCAGCGTCAGCCCCATTTCCGCCAGCTCATCCATGCTTAGCCCGCATTGCCAGAGATGATTTAATGCCACCAGGACCGTCGCGGCATTGGATGAACCACCGCCGAGACCGCCGCCCATCGGCAAACGCTTGTCAATGCTGATATTCGCACCGCTTCCCGTCGGAAGACGCCCGCTGTCTGCCGCAGTTTTCATCAACAATCGCGCTGCGCGAACGATCAGGTTATCTTCATGTTCCACGCCTTCAACGGGCGTTAACAGACGAATATCCCCATCGTCACGAAGCTCAATGCTGATGGTGTCGCCGTAATCAAGAAACTGAAACAGCGTTTGCAGCGTGTGGTAACCATCCGCACGCTGACCGGTAATGTATAAAAACAGATTAAGTTTTGCCGGAGAGGGCCACTGTGTCCGCATTATTTCACTATCCAGTTATCCATTTTTAACTTGATGCGTTGACCACCGTCGGTGAGTTCCATATTGGCTGGCATCGCAGGTTGCGTTTTGGTGTCATAACCACCATAAACAACCTTCCAGTTTTTGCCATTCTGGCTGTAGGTAATTTCGCTCAGGCGGTACTGGTCGTCCAGTTTGTAGTCGGTTGCATCACCCGGTAAACCTAAAATCCACTGGCGCAAGCTGTTGAGCGGAATTGGCATTCCGGTCAATTTGCCAATCATCTCTTCGGCGTCATCGGCGGTATAACGCTGACCTTTATTGTCGACTAACTGCACGTTACCCGGTTGAGCATTCAGCTCCAGTTCCGTGCTGCCCAATGGGTTAGTGAGCAGCAGACGGTAGCGATCCTGGCCGGTTTGCTGCCAGAAAAAGCGGGCGTACACTTTTTGTTGGTCAGAAATATAAGCGAACGCGCCGCGAGTCTGATACTGATTAAGATTGCGCACGTCTTGCTGATGCTGACGCCATTGTGGCGAATCCGGGCTTTTGCCAGGACCTTTGGGCGTGGTAACGGAACAGGCAGTGAGCACAAGAGCAGCCAGCGGTAGCAGGCGGATAAGACGAAAATCGGGCAGGGGCATAGTGATGACAAGTCCTTGAGATACGTTGCAGTTATAACCCTTAATGCTAGCGTTACCGTCCGCTATCGTCTATGTTCAAGTTGTCTTAATTGCCAGAATCTAACGGCTTTCGGCAATTACTCCAAAAGGGGGCGCTCTCTTTTATTGATCTTACGCATCCTGTATGATGCAAGCAGACTAACCTTATCAACGCTGGTATGACTCCCGCACAATGACCTTTTAGCTCTTGGCATTAACCACAAAACAGCCCCGGTAGCGCTGCGAGAACGTGTGACGTTTTCGCCAGATACGCTTGACCAGGCGCTGGATAGTGGCGGCTCAGCCAATGGTACAGGGGGGAGTGGTCCTGTTCACCTGCAACCGCACCGAACTCTACCTGAGCGTCGAAGAGCAGGATAATCAGCATGAAGCGATTATCCGCTGGCTGTGCGATTACCACGGATTAAATGAAGCCGAGCTCCGCCAGAGCCTCTACTGGCATCAGGATAACGACGCTGTCAGTCACCTGATGCGCGTCGCCAGCGGCTTAGAGACTCGCTGGTGCTTGGTGAACCGCAATATTCTGGGTCAGGTGAAAAAAGCCTTTGCCGACTCTCAGCCGCGGCCATCTCAACGTGAGCGAACTGGAACGCATGTTCCAGCAATCATTCTCCGTGGCCAAGCGTGTACGCACGGAGACGGATATCGGCGCCAGCGCGGTGTCGTCGCGTTTGCCGCCTGTACGCTGGCGCGACAAATTTTTGAATTTCTCTCTGACGGTCACGGTGCTGCTGGTTGGCGCAGGCGAGACCATCGAGCTTGTGGCGCGCCATCTGCGCGAACATCACGTAGGAAAAAATGCTGATTGCCAACCGTACCCGTGAGCGGGCGCAGGTGCTGGCGGACGAAGTGGGGGCGGAAGCGATTGCCTTAAGCGACGTCGACGAGCGGCTAAAAGAGGCCGACATTATTATCAGTTCAACCGCCAGTCCGCTGCCGATTATTGGTAAAGGCACGGTCGAAGGCTTTAAGGCGCGCCGCAATCAGCCGATGCTGCTGGTAGACATCGCCGTACCGCGTGATGTGGAACCGGCAGGTGGTAAACTCGCCAACGCCTATCTGTACAGCGTGGATGACCTGCAAAATATCATTCAGCACAACCTGGCGCAGCGCAAAGCCGCGGCGGTGCAGGCTGAAACGATTGTCGAGCAGGAAGCCAGTGAATCTACGGCCTGGCTGCGCGCGCAAAGCGCCAGCGAAATCATTCGTGATTATCGTGCTCAGGCTGAAAGCGCGCGTGAAGAACTCACCGCGAGCTGATTGCCGCGCTCGAACAGGGCGGCGATCCGCAGGTCATTATGCAGGATCTGCGCGTAAATTAACCAACCGCCTGATCCACACGCCAACCAAATCACTTCAGCAGGCCGCCCGTGACGGGGATGATGAACGCCTGCAGAACTCCGCGCAACAGCCTCGGGCTGGAGTAGCACAACTCTATTTATTACAAGGTGCATTTACGCCAATGAAGCCTTCTATTGTTGCTAAACTGGAAGCTCTCTACGAGCGCCATGAAGAAGTTCAGGCGCTGCTTGGAGATGCGGCAACCATTGCCGATCAGGACCGTTTCCGGGCGCTGTCGCGTGAGTACGCGCAGTTAGGCGACGTTTCTCGTTGTTATACCGACTGGCGCCAGGTTCAGGATGATATTGAAACCGCGCAGATGATGCTGACGATCCTGAAATGCGCGAAATGGCGCAGGAAGAGTTACAGGAAGCCAAAGCGCGTGAAGAACAGCTGGAACAGCAGCTGCAGGTTCTGCTGCTGCCTCGCGATCCGGACGATGAACGCAACGCGTTTGTTGAAGTGCGCGCCGGTACCGGCGGTGACGAAGCGGCGCTGTTTGCCGGCGATCTGTTCCGGATGTATTCCCGCTATGCGGAATCCCGCCGCTGGCGCGTGGAGATCATGAGCGCCAACGAAGGCGAACATGGTGGCTTTAAAGAAGTGATCGCGAAAATCAGCGGCGAAGGCGTTTACGGTCGTCTGAAATTTGAGTCCGGCGGCCACCGCGTACAGCGCGTTCCGGCAACCGAATCCCAGGGGCGTATCCACACCTCCGCCTGTACCGTGGCCGTATTGCCAGAGGTGCCGGAAGCCGAGCTGCCGGATATCAACCCGGCGGACCTGCGTATTGATACCTTCCGCTCCTCGGGCGCCGGCGGTCAGCACGTTAACACCACCGACTCCGCAATCCGTATTACCCACTTGCCAACCGGCATCGTGGTGGAGTGTCAGGACGAACGTTCCCAGCATAAAAACAAAGCCAAAGCGATGTCGGGGTGGTTCGCGTATTCGCGCGGCGGAAATTGCTCGTCGTCAGCAGGCGGAAGCCTCCGAGCGCCGTAACCTGCTGGGCAGCGGCGATCGCAGCGATCGTAACCGTACCTATAACTTCCCGCAGGGGCGCGTCACCGATCACCGCATCAACGTGACGCTTTACCGTCTGGATGAAGTGATGGAAGGCAAGCTGGATATGCTTATTGAGCCTATCGTGCAGGAATATCAGGCCGATCAGCTGGCGGCGCTGTCCGACACGGAATGATGACTTATCGACAGTGGCTACAACAGGCTATCGCGGCCTTCGCAGCGAGCGAAAGCCCGCGGCGCGACGCCGAGATCCTGCGGGGCACGTAACCGGCAAGGCGCGGACCAACATTCTGGCTTTTGATGAGACGGACCTGACGGCCCGCGCAATGGCAGCACTGGCGGAACTGCTGGCACGGCGCGACGGTGAACCGGTCGTCATCTGGTGGGCACACGTGAGTTTTGGTCTTTGCCGCTCTTCGTCTCTCCGGTGACGCTGATCCCGCGCCCGGATACGGAATGTCTGGTTGAGCAGGCGCTGGCGCGTCTGCCGCAAACGCCGTGCCGTATTTCGATCTGGGCACCGGCACCGGTGCCGTGGCTCTGGTGCTGGCGAGCGAACGCCCGGACGGCCAGATGGCCGTTGATTTTATTGCCGATGCGGTGGCGCTGGCGCAGCGGAATGCCGATAATCTTGGCATCCACAATATGACTTTTTGCAAAGCAACTGGTTCAGCGCGCTGGACGGTCAGCGCTTTGCTACGATCGTCAGCACTCCGCCCTTATCGATGAGCAAGACGAACACCTTGCTCAGGGCGACGTGCGTTTTGAACCGAAAACCGCGTTGGTGGCCGCGCAAAATGGTTTTGCCGATCTTGCGCACATTATCCGTCACGGTCGTCGTCAGCAATGTATTGCCAGGCGGCTATATGCTGCTGGAACACGGCTGGAAGCAGGGTGAGGCAGTGCGTGAGTTGTTCCAGGCAGCAGGCTATCAACATGCCCAAACCTGCCGCGACTACGGTGACAACGATCGCCTGACGCTGGGCGGTATGGTCGGTGAGGTTAGTCTGCAGTGTTGGTGTGCTTATTTAGTGTCGGGCTTTCGTCAGGCCTGTTTCCGTCGGCTTCTGGTGGGAAGACGCAACGCCAGGCTGGCGCGCTGGGTGCGCGTTCTGCCACATGCAGTCGATAGTCTGCTACTGGGAGCGGCGTCGCGCTGATCCGGAGGCGCGTTATTTTCCTTTCACCGAAGAAGGGACATGGCTGACGGAGAAGCTGTTTGGCGTTATCATTTACATCTTTTTGGGTTTTGTTGCGCTTGGACGTCGTCGTCAGCGCAGTCAGCAGAGTGGCTTTGTCGCCTTCCTGCTTGCACTGGTGGTGTCGTGCATTATCGTTAAACTCGCCATCACTAAGTTTCCGTTGTGGGGTAAGGTATGAGGTCACTGGCTGATTTTGAATTTAATAAAGCGCCGCTGTGCGATGGCATGATCCTTATTTCCGAAACTATTCGTGATGATTTCCCGTCGCAGGGGCGTGGTGAGCTGAGCGCGAAAGCCTGGGGAAGAGGAAATTAGTCTTCTTCCTGGCCGGACGCGTCAGATGGAGCGTCTGATCGAGCTGTTTTATCTGAGTGGGGAATTGGCGCCACTCGGGCGTATATCGCCTGTCCGATGCGCTGTGGCTCGATCAGGTGCTGAAAAATCGTCAGGGCAGCGCGGTTGCGCTGGGGCGATAGCGCTGTGGATCGCCAGCCACCTCGACATTCCCGTGGTGCCGGTGATTTTCCCTACCCAACTGCTGCTGCGCGCCGATGTTGACGACGAAGAGCTGTGGCTGGTGAATCCGTTCAACGGCGAGACGCTCGACGAACACACGCTGGAAGTCTGGCTCAAAGGCAACATCAGCCCGATGGCGGAGCTGTTTTATGAAGATCTCGATGAAGCAGACAACGCTGAAGTTGTCCGCAAGCTGCTCGATACGCTGAAGTCGGCGCTGATGGAAGAGCGGCAGATGGAGCTGGCGTGGGCGCCAGCCAAACGCTGCTGCAAGTTTTAATCCGGAAGACCCGTATGAAATTCGCGATCGTGGGCTTATCTACGCGCAGCTGGAATGTGAACATATTGCCCTTACTGATTTAAATTATTTGTTGAGGCAGTGTCCGGCAGACCTTATCAGCGAAACATCGGCGCGCAAATTAATAGCATCGTGCACAGGGATGAGGCCTTCTTATTAAGTCATTTTAAAGTATAAGGTGCTCTTATGAAAAGAAAAGTGGTTAGCATTGGTTATATCAAGTCGCAAACGACTTGCCGTTGGTTTTGTTTGCGGCACGAACGTGCTGGAGTCACGTGACCTGGCAATGCGTATTTGCGAGCACTACGTGACCGTGACCCAGAAACTGGGCATCCCTTACGTATTCAAAGCTTCATTTGATAAAGCCAACCGTTCCTCGATTCACTCCTACCGTGGCCCAGGCCTGGAAGAAGGGATGAAGATTTTCCAGGAACTCAAGCAGACTTTCGGCGTGAAGATCATCACCGACGTTCATGAAGCCAGCCAGGCTCAGCCGGTTGCCGATGTGGTTTACGTTATCCAACTGCCAGCGTTCCTTGCTCGCCAGACCGACCTGGTTGAAGCAATGGCGAAAACCGGCGCAGTTATCAACGTTAAAAAACCACAGTTCGTGAGCCCAGGCCAGATGGGTAACATCGTCGACAAGTTCATTGAAGGCGGTAATGACCAGATTATTCTTTGTGACCGTGGTGCAAACTTCGGTTACGACAATCTGGTTGTCGAGATGCTGGGCTTTGGCGTGATGAAAAAAGCGTCTAACAACTCCCCGGTTATCTTTGACGTGACCCACGCGCTGCAGTGCCGCGACCCGTTCGGTGCAGCATCTGGCGGTCGTCGTGCGCAGGTTGCTGAACTGGCCTGTGCGGGTATGGCAGTCGGTATCGCCGGTCTGTTCATTGAGCGCATCCAGATCCAGAACATGCCCGTTGTGATGGTCCATCCGCGCTGCCGCTGGATAAACTGGGACCGTTCCTGAAGCAAATGAAAGCCATCGACGACCTGGTTAAAGGCTTCGACGAGCTGGATACCAGCAAATAATCTTTTTTGCTTGAAAAATAAAGTATTAGCGTTCTGCGTTAAGACTTTTTTCATGGGTGCCGGATACAAAAAAGGCCGCAGGCTGTTACCCCTGCGGCCGGTTTCGGGCGCATATTGCCATCACGGCAGCCTGACGCCCGTTTTCACCTTACTTCCGGTTACGCCACCAGCTGACAATCGCTGCGGTAATAATTCCCGCCAGGATCGGTGCTGCCAGGTCGTGCCAGAAAATCATGGCAAACTGCGCGAGCGTCATATAGCCGCCTTGTTGTAATGACAACATTTTGCGGCTATTCTTGAATTGTTCTGGTTCAAGATTAGCCCCCGTTCTGTTGTCAGGTTGTACCTCTCAACGTGCGGGGGTTTTCTCTTTCCAGCAACCAATGCCACCAGGGATAAAGCCCCCGCAACATTGCGCCTCACCGGATAACGCCGGCTTGGTGTGGATACTACGACTCAATTCATCTTCACTTCATCCCTGAAATGTTTGCAATGAAGAGTGCATTCCGGTTTTTCAACAGCTGTTACAGTCATTTCATGAGTGCTCTGGATGAGGCTTCCAGCTCGGGTTGCCAATATTTACTTGTGGAAGTGATAAAGACAAAAATGGCCGCAGGCTGTTACCCCTGCGGCCGGTTTCGGGCGCATATTGCCATCACGGCAGCCTGACGCCCGTTTTCACCTTACTTCCGGTTACGCCACCAGCCGACAATCGCTGCGGTAATAATTCCCGCCAGGATCGGTGCCGCCAGGTCGTGCCAGAAAGTCATGGCAAACTGCGCGAGCGTCATATAGCCGCCTTGTTGTAATGACAACATTTTGCGGCTATTCTTGAAGTGTCTGGTTTCAAGATTAGCCCCCGTTCTGTTGTCAGGTTTTACCTCTCAACGTGCGGGGGTTTTCTCTTTCCAGCAACCAATGCCACCAGGGATAAAGCCCCCGCAACATTGCGCCTCACCGGATAATTCCGGCTTGGTGTGGATACTACGTCTCAATTCATCTTCACTTCATCCCTGAAATGTTTGCAATAAAGAGTACATTCCGGCTTTTCAACAGCTGTTGCAGTCGTTTCATGAGTGCTCTGGATGATGCTTCCAGCTCGGGTTGCCAATATTTACTTGTGGAAGAGATAAAGACAAAAATGGCCGCAGGCTGTTACCCCTGCGGCCGGTTTCGGGCGCATATTGCCATCACGGCAGCCTGACGCCCGTTTTCACCTTACTTCCGGTTACGCCACCAGCTGACAATCGCTGCGGTAATAATTCCCGCCAGGATCGGTGCTGCCAGGTCGTGCCAGAAAATCATGGCAAACTGCGCGAGCGTCATATAGCCGCCTTGTTGTAATGACAACATTTTGCGGCTATTCTTGAAGTGTCTGGTTTCAAGATTAGCCCCCGTTTTGTTGTCAGGTTTTACCTCTCAACGTGCGGGGGTTTTCTCTTTCCAGCAACCAATGCCACCAGGGATAAAGCCCCGCAACATTGCGCCTCACCGGATAACGCCGGCTTGGTGTGGATACTACGTCGCAATTCATCTTCACTTCATCCCTGAAATGTTTGCAATGAAGAGTACATTCCGGCTTTTCAACAGCTGTTGCAGTGGTTTCGTGCAGGGTGTGGTACAGGCTCGCAATTCTGATTAACGACCTGTCCAGGTAGTATGAAGAAATACAATAAGCAGGAATTTATATTATCTCCCCCGATTACCGTCATCGGAGGAGATATAACTGTCAGGCAAATATCGTCATCAAATAGGCGGCAAACAGTGCCAGATGCGCTGCGCCATTGAGCACGTTAGTACGTCCGGTGGAGAAGGAGATATGGCACAGCACTAAAGAGGCCACCATCACCACCATTTCTGGCGCACCAAGTGCAAACTGCAATTCGTTACCCGTCATAAAGGCAATTAGCGTGACGACAGGTACGGTAAGCGAAATGGTTGCTAACACTGAACCAAAGAACAGATTCATCGCGCGCTGAACCTGGTTGTTCAACACTGCTTTTAATGCACCTAAACCTTCCGGCGACAGAATCAACAGTGCCACCAGGAAGCCAGTAAAGGCGACAGGGGCATTCATGCTGTCGAGCAATGTCTCCAGCGAGCTGGCGTTCATTTTGGTCACCGCAATAACGGCAATCAGATGGATAATCAACCAGATAGCATGCCACAGGCTGCTATGGGCAGACGGTTTACCGTGATGCGGGTCGTCATCATCACTGTCATCTTCGTGCTCGTAGACAAACAAACTTTGATGCGTTTTGGTCTGGATCAGCAAAAATACGCCATACATTGCCGCAGAAATTAATGCTACCAGTAACGCCTGACCGGTTGAAAAATTCGCCGCAGGCAGAGCCATTGGAAATACCAGTACGATTATCGCCAGGGGGAACAGCGCAATTAAATACTGCTTGATACCAAACAGATTCATATATTGGGTGGCAAACTTACGACCGCCCAACAATAATGAAAAGCCAACCAGCCCACCGGTAACAATCATAATGATTGAATAGAGCGTATCACGCATTAGCGTTGGCGCGGCGTCGCCGGTTGCCATTAAAGCTGAAATCAAACTGACTTCAAGAATAACCACTGAAAGGCTAAGAATAAGCGAACCGTAAGGTTCTCCCAGGCGATGGGCTAATACGTCCGCATGACGGACAACACTAAAGGCGCTACTTAAAATACCAATAAGCGCAAGAAGATTGATGGCAATGACCACTGGTAGTGTCTGGCTGCTTCCCCACAGGAACAGCACTACCAGCGCCAGAACCGGGAAAATAAGCGAAGTCTCCTTGTGGCGGGTTTTTACCGCCTCTTGAGCATTTGACATTATGGTTATCCCTTTGCAGATGAATTTATCGAAAATGTAAAAAATAGGTAGGAAAAATAACAGAAAGTGTCTGGATATCGGTAACATTTTACGAATTTTTACCCCGCTGTCGATTTTTTACTCATTGGGGCATAAAAATAAGTATTACGTTTAGACAATGTTTGTTTTAGCGTCTCTTAAGAAGAGTCTGACCTGAAAATTCTTATGTTTTGGCAAGAGTAGATATTGTTGACCACACTTAATGTTCAACTTTGTAAAAGGAGTCAACGATGCCGTATAAAACGAAAAGCGATCTGCCGGAAAGCGTAAAGCACGTTCTACCGTCTCATGCCCAGGATATCTATAAAGAAGCGTTCAACAGCGCATGGGATCAATATAAAGATAAAGAAGATCGGCGTGATGACGCCAGTCGCGAAGAAACCGCGCATAAAGTGGCCTGGGCTGCTGTGAAGCATGAATATGCCAAAGGGGATGATGATAAATGGCATAAAAAATCGTAAAACCGGTCGCTTAGTTAAAGCTATTCGTGCGGTGTTGCCTTGCAAGTGGTCCGTGGATTGCATATTGTCCCGTTAGTGGTTTCAAAATGAGCAGTAAAAATGTCCGGAAGACACCAAAAAGTTGTCGCAGGGAAGTATGCAGTGGCGGAAGTGTAAGGTGATAACGCGTGATTTCTTGATGAATGCCGATTGTAAAACGGCATTTGGTGCCATTGAAGAATCACTCTTATGGTCAGCAGAACAACGGGCGGCTTCGCTGGCGGCGACGCTGGCTTGTCGACCTGATGAGGGACCGGTGTGGATCTTCGGCTATGGATCGTTGATGTGGAATCCGGCACTGGAGTTTACCGAATCGTGCACCGGTACACTGGTTGGATGGCATCGCGCATTTTGCCTGCGCCTGACCGCCGGGCGCGGGACTGCGCACCAGCCGGGACGGATGCTTGCACTGAAAGAGGGCGGACGCACCACAGGCGTCGCCTATCGACTGCCAGAAGAGACGCTGGAGCAGGAACTAACCCTGTTGTGGAAGCGAGAGATGATTACCGGCTGTTATCTGCCAACCTGGTGTCAGCTTGATCTTGATGATGGACGCACAGTAAACGCCATTGTGTTTATTATGGACCCGCGACATCCAGAATATGAATCTGATACTCGCGCTCAGGTCATCGCGCCGTTGATTGCGGCGGCGAGCGGTCCGCTGGGAACCAACGCACAATACCTGTTTTCACTGGAACAGGAGCTTATCAAACTGGGAATGCAGGACGATGGGCTGAATGATTTGCTGGTATCGGTAAAAAAACTGCTGGCGGAGAATTTTCCGGATGGTGTGTTACGTCCGGGATTCGCCTGAGTAAACTTCCCGCATAGTGGGGCGTCAGACGCCCCCTCAAACATTAAAATGTGAGCACTTTATCGGCTGACAGCGTCCATTGCGCCAGTTCCACAAGAGTACCGATTTCCACCCCATCAATCAGAGGAAGTGTACTAATCCCGCGCCCGTCGGTACAGGTTTTGCACAATTTCACCGGTACATTCTGAGCGGTAAGGATCTCCAGCATTTGCTGAATGTTGTAGCCTTCCCCTGGTTTTTGCCCGCGCAACCCGGCTGTGACCGCATCAGACATGAGGAACAGACGCAGATCCAGATTGCTCTCCTGCTCTCGTAACGCAATGGCCAGCCGCAAGCTGTTAAACAAGGATTCGCTCCCGTAAGGTGCGCCATTGGCAACGATCACGATTTTTTGCATTATTTACTCCTGTATTCAGGGAATTAGACACTCATCTTCTATCTTACTGCTTCTGCAGCGTCTGACCAATCGGTCACATTTTTAAGGATTTTCCTGAAAGCGCGAGAAAATACGACAAAAGTTGCCAGTAATCGTTATTCTTTAAGGCTATGGTTTTTCATTATTACCGGAAGTTACCGACGTTTTGAGCCGTTTCGTTCCTCGCATTATCCCGTTTTATTTACTCTTGCTTGTAGCAGGCGGTACAGCTAACGCACAATCTACCTTCGAGCAAAAAGCGGCAAATCCCTTTGATAATAACAATGATGGTCTGCCGGATTTAGGCATGGCTCCCGAAAATCATGATGGGGAAAAACACTTTGCTGAAATTGTGAAAGATTTCGGCGAAACCAGTATGAATGATAACGGGCTGGATACTGGCGAGCAGGCAAAAGCTTTCGCATTGGGAAAAGTCCGCGACGCGCTTAGTCAACAGGTTAATCAGCACGTAGAGTCCTGGCTATCACCGTGGGGAAATGCCAGTGTTGACGTCAAAGTGGATAACGAAGGACATTTCACCGGCAGTCGTGGAAGCTGGTTTGTGCCGTTACAAGATAATGATCGTTATCTCACCTGGAGCCAGCTTGGTCTTACTCAGCAGGATAATGGGTTGGTGAGCAATGTGGGCGTTGGGCAACGCTGGGCGCGCGGCAACTGGCTGGTGGGTTATAACACTTTTTATGACAACTTGCTGGACGAAAATCTTCAGCGAGCGGGCTTTGGTGCCGAAGCGTGGGGCGAATATTTGCGATTATCGGCAAACTTTTATCAGCCGTTTGCTGCATGGCATGAACAGACAGCCACGCAGGAACAACGGATGGCGCGCGGGTACGACCTGACAGCTCGGATGCGCATGCCGTTCTATCAACACCTCAATACCAGTGTCAGCCTAGAACAGTATTTTGGTGATCGTGTTGATTTGTTTAACTCTGGTACGGGTTATCACAATCCCGTCGCGTTGAGTCTGGGATTAAATTACACCCCTGTGCCATTAGTCACTGTGACGGCCCAGCATAAACAGGGTGAAAGTGGCGAAAATCAAAATAACCTCGGGCTGAATCTTAATTACCGCTTTGGTGTACCGCTCAAAAAACAACTTTCTGCGGGCGAGGTTGCCGAAAGTCAGTCGTTACGTGGTAGTCGCTATGACAATCCGCAGCGAAATAATCTACCGACTCTTGAGTACCGACAGCGAAAAACGTTAACGGTGTTTCTGGCGACACCGCCGTGGGATCTAAAACCTGGCGAAACAGTGCCGCTGAAATTACAAATCCGCAGTCGTTACGGTATTCGGCAACTGATTTGGCAGGGCGATACGCAGATATTAAGTTTGACGCCGGGCGCACAAGCCAACAGCGCGGAGGGCTGGACGCTGATCATGCCTGACTGGCAGAACGGGGAAGGGGCAAGCAATCACTGGCGATTGTCTGTGGTGGTGGAAGATAACCAGGGGCAGCGTGTCTCCTCCAATGAGATCACGCTAACGCTTGTCGAACCGTTCGATGCATTGTCAAACGACGAACTGCGCTGGGAACCGTAATCAGAAAATACGATCCTGATGGACCCAGACGGCGGCTTCGACGCGGGATTTCAGCTTCATTTTCTTGAGCATATGTTTGACGTGAACCTTCACGGTGCTTTCCGTGATGTCGAGACGTCGGGCGATCATCTTACTCGGCAGACCCTGAGCGATAAGCTTCAGAATATCGCGCTCGCGGGGTTAACTGGTTGATATCGCGATCCGAGGTGGCACGGTTGGCGCGCAGGCTAGCGGCCAGCACCGGGGTTAACGCTTCGCTCAATACCATTTCACCAGCGGCGGCCTGTTGCAGGGCTTTCAGCAGATCTTCGGGTTCCATATCTTTCAGCAGATAGCCATCCGCGCCGCGTTTGAGGGCGGTGACGACATCTTCTTCATGGTTGGAAACGCTAAATACCACGACGCGGCCGGAGAGCGATTTTTCGCGCAGCTTGTCGAGGGTTTACCAGACCGTTCATGCCAGGCATGTTGAGGTCAAGCAAGACGGTCTGGATCGAGCGCTTCTGCCAGCTCAATACCTTGCTCACCGTTGCTGGCTTCGCCCACGACCTGAATGTCCGATGCCATGCTGACCAGCTGTTTTACGCCGGTACGCAGCATGGATGATCGTCAATTGGCCGGATAGTAGCCCGTTCCTGATTACTCATGGATTTCTCCTTGGGGAGTTTTGAAAGCGATTTTTCGGGGACAAACGTAACCACGACTTCAGTACCGCCGTTTTCACGACGACGAACCTGGCAATCGCCGCGCAGGCTCTGCGCGCGGTCACGCATAATAATAAGGCCATAATGGTTGCTGCGTTCAGCATGCTGCGGCACGCCACAGCCGTTATCCGTCACCACCATTTACCTGGTTGCCTTGTTGGGTGACGCTGACCTGCACGTCCGTTGCCTGCGAGTGTTTTAACGCGTTGCTCAGCGCTTCGCGGGCGATTCCAGAACGTGAATTGCCTGATGTGAAGGCACGTAGCGCGGTGGAAGTTGGTAATCAAGCTGAACCGGGAAGCCAAAGTGGCCGCTGTACTCTTTGCAACTGGACTCCAGCGCCGGACGTAGCCCGGACTCGGTCAGTTTCAGGCGGAAAGTGGTCAGCAGCTCACGTAGCTGCGCCCAGGAAGAGTTCAATTCATTACGCACCTGACCCCGCAACTCTCGGCTGCTTCCGGGGAGGACTGCTCGTTCTGCATCATCTGCAGGCAGCTGACCTGCATTTTCATACAGGATAGCGATTGGGCGATGGAGTCGTGTAGCTCGCGGGCAATCGTGGCACGCTCCTCCATGACAATCAGCTGTTGCTGTCGTTCCAGTTGTTTATCCAGCGCCAGCGTCGACGGTTACCTGTTCCAGCAGGGTATCAACCAGCTGCTGCTGATCGTGGCTCAGTTCGCGGCGGTGCGGCAGGGTGGCGAGCAGAATGCCGTATTGATTACGCGGATCGGTCAGACGCCATTCTTAGCGTGACGCCGTCAGCGGCTGACATATCGACGTCGCGTGGGCAGAGGTAGCAACCTTTGTCGTCGCTCCCAGCCCCCTGAAACAGCTAAATTCCTGATGATTCTCTTCGTCTTCAATATCGTAGACCCGCACCTCAATCTCGCGCAGCGGGGTCAGTTCTTGCAGGCCGTTGGGCACCGGGGAAATTCGTTCGCACAGCGGGACGCTGGAATGCAGGCGGCGATTGGCCTGCCATAAGAAGGAGAGGATGGCATTTTTATGCTCAAGCCCGGCGGTTTTTTCCTGCACCCGCTTTTTTAGCGAGGCATAGCTTTCTGCCAGCTCCGCGGACATGTTATTCAGCGCCACTCCCAGCGTCGCCATCTCATTACGACCGCTGATTTGCGCACGGTAGGTAAAGTCACGATGGCTGATAGCTTCCGCCATGCGCAGCAGCCGACGCCAAGGGTGAAGCAGACGGGTGCGTAGCCAGAAAACGGTGAAGATAAACAGCAGCGCCATGAAAACGGCCATCAGCCGGTGCATCCACACCACGTGGGCGATACGCTCCTCGGTGGTGTGGTCAAAACCGGGGGACCAGCTGATTGATACGGTCAACGAAGCCACTTAAATCGTTGGCAACCGCGCTCGGTTCTGCGCGTGAATGAGCGCGAGGTAGGTCAGCCAGTACTGTTGCAGCGAGGCCAGTTGCTTTTGACCTGTCCGTCGCGTTCGGCGGCGAGCTGCAGTTCGGGGCTGAATACAGTGCGCTGCATTTCATCAAACAACGCCTGGTCGCTCTCTTTCACCGGGATCGCCGCGAGCAGGCGATAGCTCTGCATACGCAGTGAACCAGCCTGATTAATCGCATGTGCGCTACCCTGGACGCCGTTTATTAGCCGTGCAGAAATCATCATACTCGCCACCCCGATGAGGGTAGACAACAGCAGTATGATCGCCAGTTGATTCACTAGCGTGAGTGGTGTAAAAAAACGTTTAAACATTCTTCGATGTGGCTCCTGGCGGAAGTGGCGGAGTCCCGGGAGTGGCGGTATTTTCGGCTATCGCCTGGAGTATACCCATACCTCAAAAGAGGTACTCCTTTATTTCCATCATAGTCAAGATGGTGGGGGGAATGCTACAGCATAACAGCCATGTGATAAAACAGGTTTTTTTTGGCGTAAAAACGCACCCACAAAGGGTGATGATGTTTTTTTAAGCAAGATGTGGACAACTTTTCCTTTGATTATATCAACTTACCGCGCGGTGTAAACCCTACTGTGGCAGGGTTAATATTAATAATCAGAGGTGTCTATGAGTCACTCCACTGCCCCCGAAAGGGCTACCGGCGCTGTCATTACCGACTGGCGTCCGGAAGATCCGGCGTTCTGGCAAGAGCGCGGTCACCGCGTCGCGAGCCGGAACCTGTGGATTTCAGTTCCCTGTTTACTGTTGGCATTTTGCGTATGGATGTTGTTCAGTGCTGTTGCCGTCAATTTACCCAAAGTAGGTTTCCAGTTTACCACCGACCAGCTCTTCATGCTGACGGCACTGCCGGGCTTATCAGGGGCACTCCTGCGAGTTCCTTACGCATTTATGGTGCCGATTTTTGGCGGACGCCGCTGGACGGCATTCAGTACCGGGATAATGATTATTCCGTGCGTGTGGCTCGGTATTGCGGTGCAAGATCCTACCACGCCGTTTAGCGTCTTTGTGGTTATTGCGCTACTGTGCGGTTTCGCTGGCGCGAATTTTGCCTCTAGTATGGCTAACATCAGCTTCTTCTTCCCGAAAGCGAAGCAGGGTAGCGCGTTGGGTCTGAATGGCGGTCTGGGCAACATGGGCGTGAGCGTGATGCAGCTGGTTGCACCACTGGCCATCGGCATGTCCATTTTCGCTATCTTCGGCGGCAAAGGTGTTGAACAGGCAGACGGCTCTGTCTTGTTCGTAGAAAATGCCGCGTGGATCTGGGTACCGTTCCTGATTTTCTTCACGCTGGCAGCTTGGTTTGGCATGAATGATCTGTCCGCTTTTAAAGCGTCACTGAGTGAGCAGTTGCCGGTGCTCAAACGTGGCCACCTGTGGATTATGGCGGTGCTTTATCTGGCGACCTTCGGCTCGTTCATCGGATTCTCTGCGGGCTTTGCCATGCTGTCGAAAACCCAGTTCCCGGATATCAATATTCTGCACTTTGCCTTCTTCGGCCCGTTCATCGGTGCGCTGGCGCGTTCTCTCGGAGGCGGTATTTCCGATCGTCTGGGCGGTACTCGCGTGACGCTGATAAACTTTATCGCGATGGCTATTTTCTCGGCACTGTTGTTCCTGACTCTGCCAACCAACGGCCAGGGCGGAAACTTCGTGGCATTCTTTACGGTGTTCATGGGCCTGTTCGTGACGGCCGGGCTGGGTAGCGCATCCACCTTCCAGATGATCTCCCGTTATCTTCCGGAAATTGACCATGGATCGCGTGAAAGCGCAGGGTGGCAGCGAAGAACATGCTCTGCGTGAAGCGGCAACGGATACGGCGGCGGCGTTGGGCTTTATCTCTGCGATTGGCGCGGTTGGCGGTTTCTTCATTCCGAAATCGTTCGGTATTTCGCTGGAAATGACCGGCTCCCCGGTTGGAGCAATGAAAATATTCCTCGTGTTCTATATTGTCTGCGTCGTTGTGACGTGGGCCGTTTACGGACGTAAAGCGAAGAAATAAACCTGACCTGAAGGTTTAGTGTAAATATTTGTGAATAAAGGCGCGAGGGTTCGCGCCTTTATTTTTATCGCTACTTAGTTACAACATACTGGTGATATTTTTTATCCCGTTAGCATCGTGTCCGCAATGGCTTTGCAGGCGATAAAAAGTTCTCTTACCCCTTAATACCGACAGAGCTGTTTTTTACGGCTTGTAATATTTAATTTTTAATAAAAAACCTTAATTTACAGTGCGTTAAAAAATAAAAATAACTACTACTAAGGTAGTATTTGTGTTTTTGGCTGCAGTAATAAAGCAAAGCCACCTTGATCGTTATCAATTCCCTACATGTTTCAGCGCGTTACCTTCGCTGCAAATTCAGCAATGTCGACTTATCAGAGAGCCGTAAGGCTCCAAACAGGAGAGACCCGATGAGTAAATTCCTGGACCGGTTTCGCTACTTTAAACAAAAGGGCGAAACATTTGCCGATGGGCACGGACAGATTCTAGATACCAACCGGGATTGGGAAGATGGATACCGCCAGCGCTGGCAGCATGATAAGGTCGTTCGCTCTACGCACGGCGTTAACTGCACCGGTTCCTGCAGCTGGAAAATTTATGTCAAAAATGGTCTGGTCACCTGGGAAACCCAGCAGACCGACTATCCGCGCACCCGTCCGGACCTGCCAAACCACGAACCACGCGGCTGCCCGCGCGGTGCAAGCTATTCCTGGTATCTTTCAGCGCCAACCGCCTGAAATATCCGCTGATGCGTAAACGCCTGATGAAAATGTGGCGTGAAGCGAAAACGCTGCACAGCGATCCGGTTGATGCCTGGGCGTCCATTATTGAAGATGCCGATAAAGCGAAAAGCTTTAAGCAAGCACGTGGTCGCGGCGGTTTCGTTCGCTCTTCCTGGCAGGAAGTGAATGAGCTGATTGCGGCATCTAACGTCTATACCGTCAAAACCTACGGCCCGGATCGCGTGGCGGGCTTCTCGCCAATTCCGGCGATGTCGATGGTTTCCTACGCTTCCGGCGCACGCTATCTGTCGCTGATTGGCGGTACCTGCCTGAGCTTCTACGATTGGTACTGTGACTTGCCGCCAGCGTCTCCGCAGACCTGCGGTGAGCAGACGACGTACCGGAATCGCGACTGGTAAACTCCAGCCATATCATTGCCTGGGGTTCCAACGTTCCTCAGACCCGTACCCCGGATGCGCACTTCTTTACTGAAGTCCGTTATAAAGGGACCAAAACCGTCGCTATCACCCCGGACTATGCTGAAATCGCCAAGCTGTGCGATCTGTGGCTGGCACCGAAGGCAGGGTACCGATGCGGCAATGGCGCTGGCGATGGGCCACGTTATGCTGCGTGAGTTCCACCTCGACAAACCAAGCCAGTACTTCACCGACTACGTTCGCCGTTACACCGACATGCCAATGCTGGTGATGCTCTGAAGAGCGTGAAGGCTACTACGCGGCGGGTCGTATGCTGCGTGCCGCTGACCTCGTGGATTCCCTGGGCCAGGAAAAACAACCCAGAGTGGAAAACCGTGGCGGTGAATACCGACGGCGACATGGTGGCACCGAACGGTTCGATCGGCTTCCGTTGGGGCGAAAAAGGCAAGTGGAACCTTGAACAGCGCGACGGTAAATCCGGCGATGAAACCGAACTGCAGCTGAGCCTGCTCGGTAGCCAGGATGATATCGCGCAGGTGGGCTTCCCGGTACTTTGGCGGCGAAGGCACCGAACACTTCACCAGCGTTGAGCTGGAAAATATTCTGCTGCACAAACTGCCGGTAAAACGTCTGCAACTGGCTGACCGGTACCACCGCGCTGGTGACCACCGTATACGACCTGACCATGGCCAACTACGGTCTGGATCGTGGCCTGAACGATGAAAACTGTGCAACCAGCTACGATGACGTGAAAGCGTACACCCCAGCCTGGGCCGAGAAGATCACCGGCGTTCCGCGCGCGCAGATTATTCGCACCGCCCGCGAGTTTGCGGATAACGCAGATAAGACGCACGGCCGATTCAATGATCATCGTCGGTGCCGGTCTGAACCACTGGTATCACCTCGATATGAACTATCGTGGTCTTATCAATATGCTGGTGTTCTGCGGCTGCGTCGGTCAGAGCGGCTGGCGGCTGGGCGCACTATGTGGGCCAGGAAAAACTGCGTCCGCAAACCGGTTGGCAGCCGCTGGCGTTTGCCCTTGACTGGCAGCGTCCGGCGCGTCACATGAACAGCACCTCTTACTTCTATAACCACTCCAGCCAATGGCGCTACGAGTCGGTTACCGCCCAGGAACTGCTGTCACCGCTGGCGGATAAATCCCGCTATACCGGTCATCTGCTGGACTTCAACGTTCGCGCGGAACGTATGGGCTGGCTGCCGTCTGCACCACAGTTGGGTACCAACCCACTGCGTATCGCCGATGAAGCGAGAAAAGCCGGTATGACCCCGGTTGACGTACCGTGAAGGCGCTGAAAGAAGGCACCATCCGCTTTGCGGCTGAGCAGCCGGAAAACGGAGAACCACCCACGCAACCTGTTTATCTGGCGTTCTAACCTGCTGGGTTCTTCCGGTAAAGGCCATGATACATGCTGAAGTACCTGCTGGGACCCGAGCACGGTATTCAGGGTATGGATCGGGGCAAGCAGGGCGGTTTGAAGCCAGAAGAAGTGGAATGGCAGGATAACGGTCTCGACGGCAAGCTGGATCTGGTGGTAACGCTGGACTTCCGTCTGTCGAGCACCTGTCTCTACTCTGACATCGCGCTGCCAACGGCGACCTGGTACGAAAAAGACGACATGAATACCTCGGATATGCATCCGTTATTTATCTGCTGTCTGCTGCCGTTGACCCAGCCTGGGGAATCGAAAAGCGACCTGGGATATCTATAAAGGTATCGCTAAGAAATTCTCCGAAGTGTGCGTCGGCCACCTCGGTAAAGAAGCCGACGTTGTAACGTTGCCAATCCAGCACGACTCCGCCGCTGAGCTGGCGCAGCCGTTAGATGTAAAAGACTGGAAAAAAGGCGAATGCGACCTGATCCCAGGCAAAACCGCACCGCACATTATTCCGGTTGAACGTGATTACCCGGCGACCTATGAACGCTTTACCTCCATCGGTCCGCTGATGAAAAAATCGGTAATGGCGGGAAAGGGATTGCTGGAACACCCAGAGCGAAACTGGATCCGCTGCGTAACTAATGACACCAAGGCAGAAGGCCCGGCGAAAGGCCAGCCGATGCTGGATACGGCGATTGATGCGGCAGAAATGATCCTCACCCTGGCACCGGAAACTAACGGTCAGGTGGCGGTGAAAGCCTGGCGGCGCTGAGCGAGTTTACCGGCCGTGACCACACGCACCTGGCGCTCAATAAAGAAGACGAAAAAATTCGCTTCCGTGATATTCAGGCGCAGCCGCGCAAGATTATCTCCAGCCCAACCTGGTCCGGTCTGGAAGACGAACACGTCTCTTATAACGCCGGTTACACCAACGTTCATGAGCTGATTCCATGGCGTACGCTCTCTGGCCGTCAGTCCCTGTATCAGGACCACCAGTGGATGCGCGACTTCGGTGAAAGCCTGCTGGTTTACCGTCCGCCGATCGACACCCGTTCGGTGAAAGAGGTGATGGGCAAGAAATCGAACGGTAACCCAGAGAAGGCGCTGAACTTCCTGACGCCGCACCAGAAATGGGGCATTCACTCTACCTACAGCGACAACCTGCTGATGCTGACTTTAGGTCGCGGCGGTCCGGTAGTGTGGATGAGTGAAGAAGATGCCAAAGAGATCGGCGTTGAAGATAACGACTGGATCAAAGTCTTCAAGAACAACGGTGCGCTGACTGCACGTGCAGTAGTGAGCCAGCGTGTGCCGGCCGGGATGACCATGATGTACCACGCGCATGAACGTATCGTTAACCTGCCTGGTTCGGAAATTACCCAACAGCGTGGTGGTATCCATAACTCGGTCACCCGTATCACGCCGAAACCGACGCATATGATCGGCGGCTATGCCCATCTGGCATACGGCTTTAACTACTATGGCACCGTAGGTTCTAACCGCGATGAGTTTGTTGTAGTGCGTAAGATGAAGAACATTGACTGGTTAGATGGCGAAGGCAATGACCAGGTACAGGAGAGCGTAAAATGAAAATTCGTTCACAAGTCGGCATGGTGCTGAATCTCGATAAGTGCATCGGCTGCCACACCTGTTCAGTTACCTGTAAAAACGTCTGGACCAGCCGTGAAGGCGTGGAATATGCGTGGTTCAACAACGTGGAAACCAAGCCGGGCCAGGGCTTCCCGACTGACTGGGAAAACCAGGAAAAATACAAAGGCGGCTGGATCCGTAAAATCAACGGCAAACTGCAGCCGCGCATGGGTAACCGTGCCATGCTGCTGGGTAAAATCTTCGCTTAGCCGCATCCAGGGCCTCGACGATTACTACGAGCCGTTTGATTTTGACTACCAGGTGCTGCACAACGCTCCGGCTGATAGCAAAGCGCAGCCGATTGCCCGCCCACGCTCGCTGATTACCGGCAAGCGGATGGACAAGATCACTAAAGGTCCAAACTGGGAAGCGATATTGGGCGGTGAGTTTGAGAAGCTGTCGAAAGACAAAAACTTCGAAAAAGTGCAGAAGGCGATGTACGGCCAGTTCGAAAACACCTTCATGATGTACATGCCGCGCCTGTGCGAGCACTGCCTGAACCCGGCGTGTGTTGCCACCTGCCCGAGCGGTGCTATCTACAAGCGTGAAGAGAACGGCATTGTGCTGATCGACCAGGACAAATGCCGCGGCTGGCGTATGTGTATCACCGGCTGCCCGTACAAAAAAATCTACTTCAACTGGAAAAGCGGCAAGTCTGAGAAATGCATCTTCTGCTACCCGCGTATCGAAGCGGGTCAGCCGACCGTGTGTTCCGAGACCTGCGTCGGTCGTATTCGTTACCTCGGCGTGCTGCTGTATGACGCAGATGCGATTGAAACCGCAGCGAGTACTGAGAACGAGAAAGACCTGTATCAGCGTCAGCTGGACGTGTTCCTCGATCCGAACGATCCGAAAGTGATTGAGCAGGCGCAGAAAGATGGCATTCCGCTGAGCGTTATCGATGCGGCGCGGAGAATCGCCGGTTTACAAAATGGCGATGGACTGGAAGCTGGCGCTGCCGCTGCACCCGGAATACCGTACGCTGCCAATGGTGTGGTACGTGCCGCCGCTGTCTCCGATTCAGTCTGCGGCCGACGCGGGTGAACTGGGCAGCAACGGTATTCTGCCGACGTAGAAAGCCTGCGTATCCCAGTTCGTGCCTGGCGAACCTGCTCACCGCGGGTGACACTCAGCCGGTGCTGCTGGCGCTGAAACGTATGCTGGCAATGCGTCACTTCAAACGCACCGAAACCGTCGATGGCGTTAGCTCGATACCCGTGCGCTGGAAGAGGTCGGTCTGACCGAAGCGCAGGCGCGGAGATGTATCGCTACCTGGCGATTGCTAACTACGAAGATCGTTTCGTGGTGCCAAGCAGCCACCGCGAACAGGCTCGTGAAGCGTTCCCGGAGGAAGAATGGTTGCGGCTTTAGCTTCGGCGATGGCTGCCACGGTTCCGACACCAAGTTCAACCTGTTCAACAGCCGTCGTATTGACTCGGTGGATGTGAGCAGCAAAACGGAGCCGCACCCGCATGATCGAACTCGTGGTGGTATCTCGTTTGCTTGAGTACCCGGATGCTGCCTTGTGGCAGCATCAGGAGGTGAACTCTTCGATGCTCTGGCCTCGTCAGAGAAACTGGATAAAGCGGATGCCCAGGCGCTGGGCATCTTCCTGCGCGATTTAACCGCGCAGGATCCGCTGGATGCGCAGGCCGCGTACAGCGAATTGCTTGACCGTGGTCGCGCAACGTCGCTACTGCTGTTCGAACATGTGCACGGCGAATCCCGCGACCGCGGCCAGGCGATGGTCGATCTGCTCGATCAGTACCAACAGCACGGTCTGGAACTTGACAGCCGCGAGCTGCCGGATCACCTGCCGCTGTATCTGGAATATCTGGCGCAGTTGCCGGAGAGCGAGGCGATTGGCGGTTTGCAGGATATCGCGCCAATTCTGGCATTGCTTTGCGCACGTCTGCAGCAGCGCGAAAGCGCTTATGCGGTGCTGTTCGAACAGCTGCTGAAGCTGGCGAATAGCGCAGTTGACGAAGCGAAAGTGGCGGAAAAAATTGCGGACGAAGCCCGCGATGATACGCCACAGGCGCTGGATGCGGTCTGGGAAGAAGAGCAGGTCAAATTCTTTGCCGATCAGGGCTGCGGTCAGTCGGAAATCACTGCGCATCAGCGTCGCTTTGCCGGTGCCGTCGCGCCGCAATATCTGAATATCACCACCGGAGGACAGCACTAATGCAATTCCTGAATATGTTCTTCTTTGATATCTACCCGTACATAGCCGGGGCGGTCTTCCTGATTGGTAGCTGGCTGCGTTATGACTACGGGCAGTACACCTGGCGCGCGGCGTCCAGCCAGATGCTGGATCGCAAAGGGATGAACCTGGCGTCGAACCTGTTCCATATCGGGATTCTGGGGATTTTTGTCGGTCACTTCTTCGGTATGCTGACGCCGCACTGGATGTATGAAGCCTGGCTGCCGATTGAAGTGAAACAGAAAATGGCAATGTTTGCTGGTGGTGCCAGCGGCGTGCTGTGTCTGATTGGCGGCGTGCTGTTGCTGAAACGTCGTCTGTTCAGCCCACGCGTGCGTGCAACCACTACCGGAGCGGATATCCTGATCCTGTCGCTGCTCGTTATCCAGTGCGCGCTGGGCCTGTTGACCATTCCGTTCTCCGCTCAGCATATGGACGGTAGCGAGATGATGAAACTGGTTGGCTGGGCGCAGTCGGTGGTGACCTTCCACGGTGGCGCTTCTCAACACCTCGATGGTGTGGCGTTTATCTTCCGTCTGCACCTGGTGCTGGGGATGACGTTATTCCTGCTGTTCCCGTTCTCGCGTCTGATACACATCTGGAGCGTACCGGTGGAGTATCTGACACGTAAGTACCAGCTGGTGCGCGCTCGTCACTAAGCGAATTTTAGTTCACATAGACCCTGCTTCGGCGGGGTTTTTTTATGGGCACGGTGCGGGGTGAGTTGTCGGATGCGCTTCGCTTATCCGACCTACAGGGGAGGATATTGTAGGCCCGGTAAACGTGGTGCCATCGGGCAAAATTAGCTCGGAGTAACAGGTTTTGATTATTTAAGGAAGCGATGGTGGTGGGGGAAGGATTACTCAGCGCTGCGCGCTTCGCCCTTCGGGTCGTTGCCTGCGGCAACGCTCTCTCGCTGGCGCTCAAGTCGAACCTTGGTCGAAGCTTCTCATCCTTCCCCGCTTGGGCAGAATATTTGATTGCGGATTCGTTTGAGAATTCCGGGGCTTTTGAAAGTGATGGTGGTGGGGGAAGGATTACTCAGCGCTGCGCGCTTCGCCCTTCGGGTCGTTGCCTGCGGCAACGCTCTCTCGCTGACGCTCGAGCCGAACCTTAGTCGAAGCTTCTCATCCTTCCCCGCATGGGCAGAATATTTGATTGCGGATTCGCTTGAGAGTTCAGGGACTTTTGAAAGTGATGGTGGTGGGGGAAGGATTACTCAGCGCTGCGCGCTTCGCCCTTCGGGTCGTTGCCTGCGGCAACGCTCTCTCGCTGGCGCTCGAGTCGAACCTTGGTCGAAGCTTCTCATCCTTCCCCGCATGGGCAGAATATTTAATTGCGGATTCGTTGGGAAGTTCAGGGACTTTTGAAAGTGATGGTGGTGGGGGAAGGATTCGAACCTTCGAAGTCGATGACGGCAGATTTACAGTCTGCTCCCTTTGGCCGCTCGGGAACCCCACCAGGGGTAATTCAAATTTTGAGGTAATGCTTGAGATGGTGGTGGGGGAAGGATTATTCGTCGCTTCGCTCCTCACCCTTCGGGCCGTTGCCTGTGGCAACGTTCTCTCGCTTTCGCTCGAATCGAACCTTAGTCGAAGGTTCTCACCCTTCCCCGATGAGTGCAAACTTTCACAATCTCACCGAAGTTACCACATCGCTGTGGTGAATTATGGTGGTGGGGGAAGGATTCGAACCTTCGAAGTCGATGACGGCAGATTTACAGTCTGCTCCCTTTGGCCGCTCGGGAACCCCACCACGGGGTAATGCTTTTTACTGGCCTGCTCCCTTATCGGGAAGCGGGGCGCATCATATCAAATGACGCGCCGCTGTAAAGTGTTACGTTGAGAAAAATGAACTGGTTGCGTAATTTTCATCCGTAACGGATTAAAGGTAACCAGTTATTTTTGCTGGCGATTAAAGAATAATCGTTCGATTACCGTAAACAAAGACGCGCTGTGCCAGTACTTTGTATAGTGCACGACTTAAGACGTTTTTCTCGACGTCACGACCTGCGCGCATCATATCTTCAGCTGTGTAGGTATGATCGACATGAATAACGTCCTGCATGATGATTGGGCCTTCGTCCAGATTGTCATTCACATAGTGAGCGGTTGCGCCAATAATCTTCACACCACGTTCATAGGCCTGGTGATAAGGACGTGCGCCAATAAACGCTGGCAGGAATGAATGGTGAATATTGATGATCTTATTCGGGAAGCGTGCCACAAATTCCGGCGTTAATACCCGCATATACTTCGCCAGCACCACGTAGTCAGGTTGATAAGCATCAATGGCATCCGCCATCTTTTGATCGTGCTCGTTGCGGGTTAACCCTTCATGGCTTACCAGCTCAAACGGAATATCAAAACGCTCAACCAGAGAACGTAAAGTATCGTGGTTACCAATAACTGCCGCGATTTCGACATCCAGGCCGCCGTAATTGGCTTTCATCAACAAATCGCCAAGGCAATGCGCTTCTTTAGTGACCAGAATCACTATCCGGCGACGACCGGCAGGATTCAGCTCACGCACGGAGCCTTCTGGCAATGCGCTATCGAGATCCGCCAGCAGGGTGGAATCATTAAAAATCCCTTCCAGTTCCGTGCGCATAAAAAAGCGCCCGGTACGGTGATCAACAAATTCATTGTTCTGTACGATATTTAACTCGTGCTTGTAGCAAATATTGGTAATACGTGCGATCAGACCTTTTTGGTCCGGACAAATAGTACGCAGAACTTTACGTTGGAGTGAATGCATTGCTGGAAAAACCTTGTTGAGAGTGTTTGCTAAACCGTACCGTCAACCATTATTGGCCGCAGCACTTTTTAAATTTTTTACCTGAACCACAAGGGCAGGGATCGTTGCGACCAAACTGCGGACGTGTACCGTCAATATAGTACCATTGACCGTTTTCTTTCAAAAATCGCGAACGTTCAATTATTGCACCTGTTTTACCACCTTCGGTAAATCGAGCAACAAAACTGACAAATCCGATATTGTCGGCGTCCTGCCAACAATGTTCAAATACGGTCAATCCCAACCATTCAGTATGCGCAAATCCGGCCATCAATTCGGCACGTAACGCCGCTGCTCCACAAGAGGGATGCCAGGTCTTTATTAAATAATCTGCGTCTTGCATCACAAAAGCGCAGTAACGCGAACGCATGAGATGTTCTGGATCAGGTGCAACCTTTTCACCAGACACATAAGGGTGGCAACATAGGCTATACTCGACAGCACTACCACAGGGACAAAGCTGAGACACAAATAATCTCCCTGGAAACAATAACGGCGTATTAACCGCCTGAGTAGCACTATGTTAACCGAGCAGTAGCGATGTGGCTACGATTGCATTCCAGGGGAATCTTGCGGGAATAATGAGAAAGATAAAAATAGGGCTGGCGCTGGGATCTGGCGCGGCGAGAGGTTGGTCGCATATTGGCGTTATTAATGCGCTAAAAAAAGTGGGTATTGAAATTGATATCGTTGCAGGATGTTCAATTGGTTCGCTGGTGGGCGCTGCCTATGCATGCGATCGATTATCTGCGCTGGAAGATTGGGTGACCTCTTTCAGTTATTGGGATGTTTTACGCCTGATGGATCTCTCCTGGCAGCGCGGTGGGTTACTGCGCGGCGAGCGTGTCTTCAATCAATACCGCGAAATAATGCCGGAAACAGAGATCGAAAATTGTTCCCGTCGCTTTGCGGCTGTTGCCACCAATTTAAGTACGGGACGTGAATTATGGTTTACTGAAGGCGATCTCCATCTTGCTATTCGCGCATCATGCAGTATTCCAGGACTCATGGCACCTGTTGCACATAACGGCTACTGGCTGGTTGATGGAGCAGTCGTTAACCCAATTCCTATTTCCCTCACGCGTGCATTGGGGGCTGATATTGTGATAGCGGTTGACCTGCAGCACGATGCTCATTTGATGCAACAAGATTTGCTCTCCTTTAATGTCAGTGAAGAAAATAGCGAGAATGGTGATTCTCTGCCGTGGCATGCGCGTCTGAAAGAAAGGTTAGGCAGCATAACGACACGTCGGGCGGTGACAGCGCCAACGGCAACAGAGATTATGACCACTTCTATCCAGGTGCTGGAGAACCGCCTTAAAAGGAACCGCATGGCAGGTGATCCGCCCGATATTCTGATTCAACCTGTTTGCCCGCAAATATCTACGCTTGATTTCCATCGCGCGCACGCTGCCATTGCGGCCGGACAGCTGGCAGTGGAAAGGAAAATGGACGAACTTTTGCCGTTGGTACGCACCAACATTTGACCAGAATTTTTATCTACACTTAAGTTAATTCTGACAGGCGCAGGTGGCAATAGCATGCCACTATTGAGTAAAGCCAGTCAGGGGAGAGAACATGACGCAGCCATTGGTCGGAAAACAGATTCTCATTGTTGAAGATGAGCAGGTATTTCGCTCGCTTCTGGATTCATGGTTTTCCTCATTGGGAGCGACAACGGTACTGGCGGCTGATGGGGTGGATGCCCTTGAGTTGCTGGGAGGTTTCACTCCAGACCTGATGATATGTGATATCGCGATGCCACGAATGAACGGGCTTAAACTGCTGGAGCATATACGTAACAGAGGCGACCAGACCCCAGTTCTGGTGATATCTGCCACTGAAAATATGGCAGATATTGCCAAAGCGTTACGTCTGGGCGTTGAAGATGTTTTGCTGAAACCAGTTAAAGATCTGAATCGCTTGCGCGAGATGGTTTTTGCCTGTCTCTATCCCAGCATGTTTAATTCGCGCGTTGAGGAAGAGGAAAGGCTTTTTCGCGACTGGGATGCAATGGTTGATAACCCTGCCGCAGCGGCGAAATTATTACAGGAACTACAACCGCCGGTTCAGCAGGTGATTTCCCATTGCCGGGTTAATTATCGTCAATTGGTTGCCGCGGACAAACCCGGCCTGGTGCTTGATATTGCCGCACTTTCGGAAAACGATCTGGCATTTTATTGCCTTGATGTCACCCGAGCTGGACATAATGGCGTACTTGCTGCCTTGTTATTACGCGCATTGTTTAACGGATTATTACAGGAACAGCTTGCACACCAAAATCAACGGTTGCCAGAGTTGGGCGCGTTATTGAAGCAGGTAAACCATTTACTTCGTCAGGCCAATCTGCCGGGGCAGTTTCCGCTATTAGTTGGCTATTATCATCGCGAACTGAAAAATCTCATTCTGGTTTCTGCGGGTCTGAATGCGACGTTAAATACCGGCGAACACCAGGTGCAAATCAGTAATGGTGTTCCGTTAGGCACTTTAGGTAACGCTTATTTGAATCAATTGAGCCAGCGATGCGATGCCTGGCAATGCCAAATATGGGGAACCGGTGGTCGACTGCGCTTGATGTTGTCTGCAGAATGAGCAAACGATAACGCGGGCTAAATTTGCATTACCTGCTAATGTCGGCTGGTGGTACTATCGTCGCCATTCGTATAAGTAATTGTCTTAATTATGCTAACTCGCCTCCTTTTCAGAACTTAGCCCCTTCGGGGTGCTGATATACTCGATGCGTACTTAATTAACGAGCAAGTTCAAAGTTTGAACAGTTCAGGAGATTTTAATGGCTGCCCTAAATTCGAAAGTAAAGAAAGGCTGTAATCCCGGTTGCGGGATTAGGGACAAGGATGTTACCGGCGACGAAAGCAATTCCTAAGGAAATGTTGCCGCTGGTGGATAAGCCTTTAATTCAGTATGTCGTGAACGAGTGTATTGCAGCTGGTATCATCCTAAATTGTGCTGGTTACCCATTCTTCTAAGAATTCGATTGAAAACCACTTTGATACCAGCTTTGAACTTGAAGCGATGCTGGAAAAGCGCGTTAAACGTCAGCTTCTGGAAGAAGTTCAGTCTATCTGCCCGCCGCACGTCACCATTATGCAGGTCCGTCAGGGGCTGGCTAAAGGGCTTGGACACGCGGTGCTGTGCGCGCATCCGGTTGTCGGTGATGAACCGGTAGCGATTCTGCCAGACGTGATTCTGGATGAATATGAGTCCGATCTGAGCCGTGATAACCTGGCCGATATGATGGCGCGATATAACGAAACGCGCTAGCCCGGTATTATGGTGGAGCCGGTTGCCGACGTGACTGCCTATGGGGTTGTTGATTGCAAAGGGGCGACCTTAAACCCAGGCGACAGCGTACCGATGGTTGGTGTAGTAGAGAAACCTAAGGCCGACGTTGCGCCATCTAATCTCGCTCGTTGTAGGCCGCTAACGTACTCAGCGCTGAAATTTGGCCTCTGTTAGCGAAAACGCCTCCGGGAGCAGGTGACGAAATCCAGTTAACCGACGCCATCGATATGCTGATCGAAAAAGAAACTGTTGAAGCGTACCACATGAAAGGCAAGAGCCATGACTGCGGTAATAAACTGGGTTATATGCAGGCGTTTGTTGAATACGGCATCCGTCACAATACGCTGGGCGAAGATTTCAAAGCCTGGCTGCAGGTAGACCTGGGTATCGCGAAGTAATTTGGCGATGACTACTTAAACGCGGGGAAACCCGGTTTTTTTATATCTAAATAATGCTAATGGATAAGAAATGTACTTTTTGGGATGGGGAAGTTATCAGGGTATGGCATTTGTCAGATATAAAAAATCCCGCCGAAGCGGGATTTTTCGCGAAGCGTAAGGATTAATCCTTGATCAGGAAGTCGTCCAGGGATTTACCCTGTTCGTCCATCGCTTTTTTGATTACAGCTGGAGTACGGCCCTGGCCAGTCCAGGTTTTTGGTTTCGCCGTTCTCATCAATGTAGCTATATTTAGCTGGACGAGCAGCGCGTTTAGCTTTGGTGCCAGTTTTAGCAGCAGCCATGCTATTCAGCAGTTCGTTGCATTAATACCATCAGCGATCAGCATTTCGCGATATTGCTGCAGTTTACGAGTGCGCTCTTCAACTTCAGCAGCAGCCGCGCTTTCTTCTTCGCGACGTTCGTTAACAACAACTTCTAATTTTTCCAGCATTTCTTCCAGCGTTTCAAGTGTACATTCTCTTGCCTGCGCACGAAGAGTACGGATGTTGTTCAGAATTTTAAGTGCTTCGCTCATTGTAGTAATCTCAAACTTATATTGGGGTGGTTTGTTGAGGTAATAATAGAGCCTTAAATTCAGTTGTGCAATAGCCAGGAATGTAAGGAATTCAAAATTGTTCTTTATTTTGTGCCGCCAATAAATATCTTTTCATAAAATTAGCCAGAAAAGACGCGGCATATAGCCCTATTTACACCGATGATTTCGCAGCACGTGAGGTTAAAACTTCCTGATTCATGTCACATTTTATGGGGAGATTATCGTAGGCTGACGACCTTTCAGTCTTCTGTATTAGTTGTGTTTACGAGAATTCCCTATTAAGCGAATGATGAAAAGTAGAACAGTCGCAATAAGAGCATGGACTTAGTATTGCACTATCTCCTGGAGGTCAACAGAGGGCTATTACTTGCGCAACAGGTTAAAGATTGTGAATAGTTACCAGCAGTCATTTACCCGCTTATAACAAGCGAGGCAGTTGTAATGATAGCTCAGAAGGATTATGCAAGGCTTCGTAAGGGAGAACGCATATACCCACTTCTGTGCATACTGTTGAGCTGAAAAACTGACGAATTATGATAAACTCCAGCCAACTTTATTTCATATCATTGAGGGCCTGTGGCTGATGGCACAGCTATATTTCTACTATTCCGCAATGAATGCGGGTAAGTCTACAGCATTGTTGCAATCTTCATACAATTACCAGGAACGCGGCATGCGCACTGTCGTATATACGGCAGAAATTGATGATCGCTTTGGTGCCGGGAAAGTCAGTTCGCGTATAGGTTTGTCATCGCCTGCAAAATTATTTAACCAAAATTCATCATTATTTGATGAGATTCGTGCGGAACATGAACAGCAGGCAATTCATTGCGTACTGGTTGATGAATGCCAGTTTTTAACCAGACAACAAGTATATGAATTATCGGAGGTTGTCGATCAACTCGATATACCCGTACTTTGTTATGGTTTACGTACCGATTTTCGAGGTGAATTATTTATTGGCAGCCAATACTTACTGGCATGGTCCGACAAACTGGTTGAATTAAAAACCATCTGTTTTTGTGGCCGTAAAGCAAGCATGGTGCTGCGTCTTGATCAAGCAGGCAGACCTTATAACGAAGGTGAGCAGGTGGTAATTGGTGGTAATGAACGATACGTTTCTGTATGCCGTAAACACTATAAAGAGGCGTTACAAGTCGACTCATTAACGGCTATTCAGGAAAGGCATCGCCACGATTAATAAGAATTTCTTTACTGACAGGGTGAGCAGGGCACTTTTATCCTGTCAGTTCGTTTTACGCACTTCTTCCGGGCTATATACCCTTCTCGGCAGTTTTTTAACGCCGCTATACGCCTCACAGGGCTCTTAAGCACCGACGTTGACTTGTGACCTGTAAAGTACAATATCCCTGTGTTTAGGCGTTATACATCGTCGCAAATATGATGAAGGCTAATGCTGTCGGTTTATGGAAAAGTTGCTTTGGGTAAACAAAAAATACGGCCCCAGAAGGGCAATGCCGTTCACTTAAGAGGAGCGGCACTATGTTTCACAGGATAACGGGTTTTTGATATCTTAACCGACCTCGGCCTTGATGGTCGGGGGCGTTTTGTTATGAACACCACTTCCAGAGCACCCCGAAGATGCTCCAGTCGTTTCGGGATGGTCCCTGGTGACGCCGTGTTTCCCAGCTCTATCATTTCTGATGCGATATTCTTCCACGCAGGCAGTAGCCAGTGGCGGTTACAACCCTTCTGGTTCAGCGTCAGCAGCAGGTCTTCGCTGTAAAAAAGTTTATCAAACAACGTAATAGAGTTATCCGGGATGGTGGCGAGCATGGAGTGGGCCAGCACAGTTTCGCTCTGCCGGTAAGGTGCGGTCACGGCATTCAGCAGAATGTGACTTCCCAGGTTCATTAAGGCCACCAGACGCATAACCGGGTAGGCGTTCTGCCGCTTAGTGGATGTGTTGGCAGACCCATAATATTCACGCAGCTCGGGTTTATCAGGTGTCCTGAACTGTGCGCCATCAATGGCAAAAAGTTGCAGGCCGTGCCAGTCATCCTTCAGGTAACGTTCCGCGCCCCTGTCTGTGCGGTCTGGCGGAAGAGCCATTCCACTGGGGCGGCCCCCACGCGCTGACGCGCCTGGGTGACAGCGCTGCGGGCCAGCAGGTTCATCCCCGCTTCGCCATCCGCGCTCAGGTTCAGACGGCGAACAACATCGGTAATTGGCTCATTGCACCACCATCCAGATAACCATGTCCCCCGGTAAACGACGGCGGCGAACGGTCGCATGAGCAGAAAGCGTCAGGCAGTGTTGTATCCACTCGGTGGGAAGGTGTTCTGCAAATAGTTGTGCAGAGGGCGGAGGCATAAGCGGATGGTCACTGAAATCGAGCAGATCATTGAGAAGTGGCATAAGAAAACGGCTCCCTGTTGTGGAAGCCGTTATAGTGCCTCAGTTTAAGGATCGGTCAACTAATCCTTAACTGATCGGCATTGCCCAGAAGGGGCCGTTTATGTTGCCAGACAGCGCTACTGATTAAGCGGATTTCTTCGCTTTTTTCTCAGCTTTAGCTGGAGCTGCTTCTTTCTCTTTCTACAGGTCACCTTCTACGTATTCACGACCGTAGAAAGTATCCAGCAGAATTTGTTTCAGTTCAGCAATCAGCGGGTAACGTGGGTTAGCACCGGTACACTGGTCATCAAACGCATCTTCAGACAGTTTGTCGACATGTGCCAGGAAGTCAGCTTCCTGCACGCCAGCTTCACGGATAGACTTAGGAGTACCCGGGTCGGCTTTGATTTCGTCCAACCAGCCCAGCAGTTTCTCAATCTTAGCTGCAGTACGGTCGCCCGGTGCAGACAGACCCAGATGGTCAGCGATTTCAGCGTAGCGACGACGAGCCTGTGGGCGGTCGTACTGGCTGAACGCAGTCTGTTTAGTTGGGTTGTCGTTCGTATTATAGCGAATAACGTTGCTGATCAGCAGGGCGTTCGCCAGACCGTGAGGAATGTGGAACTGAGCACCCAGTTTGTGTGCCATGGAGTGACATACACCCAGGAAGGCGTTAGCAAACGCGATACCGGCGATGGTCGCTGCACTGTGAACACGCTCGCGGGCTACCGGGTTCTTAGAACCTTCATGGTAGGACGCTGGCAGGTTTTCTTTCAGCAGTTTCAGAGCTTGCAGAGCCTGGCCGTCAGAGAACTCAGAAGCCAGTACGGAAACGTAAGCTTCCAGGGCGTGAGTAACCGCATCCAGACCACCGAAAGCACACAGTGACTTCGGCATGTCCATAACCAGGTTGGCATCGACAATCGCCATATCTGGAGTCAGCGCGTAGTCAGCCAGTGGGTATTTCTGGCCAGTTGCATCGTCGGTAACAACCGCAAACGGAGTCACTTCAGAACCGGTACCGGAAGTGGTGGTGATAGCAACCATTTTCGCTTTCACGCCCATTTTCGGGAACTTGTAGATACGTTTACGGATGTCCATAAAGCGCAGCGCCAGTTCTTCGAAGTGGGTTTCTGGTGCTCGTACATAACCCACATGATTTTGGCCGCATCCATTGGGGAACCGCCGCCCAGCGCGATAATCACGTCTGGTTTGAAGGAGTTCGCCAGGTCTGCACCTTTACGGACGATGGTCAGCGTTGGGTCAGCTTCAACTTCGAAGAACACTTCAGTTTCAACGCCGGATGCTTTCAGCACGGAAGTGATCTGATCAGCGTAGCCGTTGTTGAACAGGAAGCGGTCGGTCACGATCAGCGCACGTTTGTGACCATCGGTAATCACTTCATCCAGCGCGATTGGCAGTGAGCCACGACGGAAGTAGATAGATTTCGGAAGTTTGTGCCACAACATGTTTTCAGCTCGCTTAGCAACGGTTTTTTTGTTGATCAGGTGCTTAGGACCAACGTTTTCAGGAGATGGAGTTACCACCCCATGAACCACAACCCAGGTCAGGGAAGGTGCGAGTTTGAAGTTATACAGGTCGCCGATACCACCCTGAGAAGCAGGGGTGTTGATCAGGATACGCGCGGTTTTCATCAGCTGACCGAAGTAAGCAACGCGTTCTGGCTGGTTGTCCTGGTCGGTGTACAGGCAAGAGGTATGACCGATACCGCCCGTCGCAACCAGTTTTTCCGCTTTATCAACAGCGTCTTCAAGTCTTTCGCACGATACATTGCCAGCGTTGGCGACAGTTTTTGGGTGTGCAAACGGTTCGCTTTCGTCAACAACCTTAACTTCACCAATCAGGATATTGGTGGTTGCTGGTACGGTGAAGCCTGCCAGTTCAGCGATTTTATGCGCTGGCTGACCAACGATAGCCGCGTTCAGACCGCCATTTTTCAGGATGATGTCCCTGAACGGCTTTCAGTTCTTTACCTGCAGCATGTAGCCGCCGTGGCTTGCGAAACGTTCACGAACAGCGTCGTATACGGAGTCAACAACAACAACGGACTGCTCGGAAGCACAGATTACGCCGTTATCAAAGTTTTAGACATCAGTACAGAGGCAACAGCACGCTTGATATCAGCGGTTTCGTCGATAACAACGGGGGTGTTACCTGCGCCAACGCCGATGGCTGGTTTGCCGGAGCCGGCATGCTGCTTTAACCATGCCTGGACCACCGGTCGCGAGGATCAGGTTAATATCTGGGTGATGCATCAGAGCGTTAGACAGCTCAACGAGCCGGCCGGTCAATCCAGCCGATCAGATCTTTCGGTGCGCCAGCAGCGATTGCTGCCTGCAGAACGATATCCGCTGCTTTATTAGTTGCATCTTTTGCACGTGGGTGCGGGGAGAAGATAATGGCGTTACGCGTCTTCAGGCTGATCAGCGATTTGAAGATAGCGGGTGAAGTCGGGTAGTTGTCGGTACGATACCGCAGATGATGCCGATTGGTTCAGCGATGGTGATGGTACCGAAAGTGTCGTCTTCAGACAGAACACCACAGGTCTTTTCATCTTTATCAGCGTTATAGATGTATTCTGAAGCGAAGTGGTTTTTGATCACTTTATCTTCAACAATACCCATGCCGGATTCGGCAACGGCCATTTTTGCGAGAGGGATTCGAGCATCTGCAGCAGCCAGCGGCGGCGCGGAAGATTTTGTCAACTTGCTCTTGAGTGAAACTGGCATATTCACGCTGGGCTTTTTTTACGCGCTCTACGAGTGCGTTAAGTTCAGCGACATTAGTAACAGCCATAATGCTCTCCTGATAATGTTAAACTTTTTTAGTGAATCATCTGCTCGACAAGTCAGTATAGACAAATCACCTGCAGCTGGGGAAAAAAGTTAAGAAAACAAAGCGTTATTCACAAACTGATTCACTTTGATTTACTAAAAGAGCTTCTATTTAGCCAAGGAGCCAACCTTCTGAGATACGCCTTAATTTGTCTGGCTAAATCCCTCTTTTCTGGTCTGGTAAGCAGATTACCCACTTCTGAGTACGATTTAGTGATCTAAATCAAGTTTAGGCTAAGCTGACACCTTTCAGCAGGGGGCTTTTAGTAAACCGCGGAAACTGTTAATCAATCGTGAGTAGCGGTGGTGGAGACATAGCATAGTTTACACAAATCTATAACACTTCTGTTTTTTACCCCCATTTTTATGGATAATTCCAGATGAACACTGCTAATAAAAAGGGTATTGTCAGCGCATTTCGCGGTTTGTTGTTCGTCAACTGTATCAACTTTTAATGGTTCTTCGGGGTTCCTGTGATTCAAACGCTGTTTGATTTTCCTATCTTCTTTAAGTTCTTTATCGGGCTTTTTGCGTTAGTTAACCCGGTGGGGCTCATCCCCGTCTTTATTAGTCTGACCAGTTATCAGACAGCGGCGGTACGAAACAAAACCAATATGACCGCCAGCCTTTCAGTCACTATCCTGCTGACCTCGTTATTTCTCGGTGACTTCATTCTCCAACTATTCGGTATTTCCATTGATTCCTTCCGTATTGCCGGCGGGATCCTGGTGGTGACGATCGCGATGTCGATGATCAGCGGTAAGTTGGGGGAGGATAAGCAGAATAAGCAGGAACGATCAGAAACCGCAGTGCGCGAAAGCCTTGGCGTAGTACCGCTGGCTTTACCGCTGATGGCGGGGCCTGGGGCAATCAGTTCGACCATTGTGTGGGGAACTCGATATCACTCCTTCTCTTATTTACTCGGTTTTTTGTGTTTATCTGCGCTGTTTGCGGCGTGCTGTTGGGGGATCCTCCGCATTTCCCCGTGGCTGGTGCGCATGCTAGGCCAGACGGGGATTAACGTAGTGACCCGCATCATGGGGCTTTTATTGATGGCATTGGGGATCGAATTTATCGTCACCGGCATCAAATACTCTGTACTTCCCAGGCCTGGTTGGTTAATTCCTCTGCGGCGCGCAACGGGATTTACCCTTTTGCGCGCCGCTAATATCAGAAAAACCTATCCCTCTTTCTCTGTTTTTATGCAGAGATAACCAATTCGAATGATTCAAAAAAATCAATAAATATCAATTTGATGCACTAATTTATTTGATTTACTAAGTGCGCAGCGTAAATGTTATTTCTTTCACACGATACTCTGGGGCTTGCTGTTAGATAATTGAAATGATATTAGTAATTTCAGTTTCAATGCAGAGTTATGTGCTAATTAAAATGGGAACAATTTGCTGTTATTTTATTTTTTTTTTGCAAAAAACAAACATTTTCCGGTTGGCCTGGGTAAGCGCAGATGGTTTTTACATATCTAATTGATAAATTAGTGATTTAGGGTATGATCGATCGAGCGGCTAATCTGTCGGTCTGATTGTGAATTGCTGAGCAAAAGAGAATTGGTTAACAAATTTGCAAATTATATTGGCGACGGTGAGTTTTTCATTTGGTACTTTCCGGCCTAAGTTTTATTTGCAGGATAAAGTTGTGTAAATGATAACTGTTTCTAGTTGTAAGCAGTTATGAACTTGGCGAATAAGAAAAGTCTCCCGACAGGGGGAGGCTTTAAATGAATGGACGTCAGTCTTCCATAAGAGCGGCCGTAATAAAAAAGTCGGTGATAGCAATGGCAGGTAAATGACCTGGCAGACGCCAAAATCTCCTGCGCTGCACAGGAACCCGAAAGGGCACTAAACAGGCTGACAAACGTCAGTAATAATAATGAACGGATATCAACACAATGTCCATCATCACAAAAAAAAGCCTCATTGCAGCAGGCGTTTTCGCTGCTCTTATCGCAGGGAAGGTGGCAGCGGCCGCAGAGGTTCTCCAGGCGTTAAACTGGCAGATAAGCAGACCATGATCCGCAACAACGGCGCAGAGCCACAGTCGCTACGTCCGAACAAAATTGAGGGTGTACCGGAAGCTAACGTCAGCCGTGACCTGTTTGAAGGCCTGCTGATCACTTCGACCAAAGATGGTCACCCAATCCCGGGCGTTGCCGAAAGCTGGGATAACAAAGAGATTTTAAAGTGTGGACTTTCCATCTGCGCAAAGACGCGAAGTGGTCCAACGGTGAGCCAGTAACGGCACAAGATTTCGTGTATAGCTGGCAGCGCCTGGTAGACCCTAAAACCGCGTCCCCATATGCGAGCTATCCGCAATATGGCCATCTCTGAACGTTGATGAAATCATCGACGGTAAAAAACCGACCACCGATCTCGGTGTGAAAGCCATCGATGACCATACTCTGGAAGTCACTCTCAGCGAGCCGGTGCCGTATTTCTACAAACTGCTGGTGAACCCGGCGATGTCCCCGGTTAACAAAACCGCCATCGATAAATTCGGTGAGAAATGGACTCAGCCTGCCAATATCGTCACCAACGGTGCTTACAAACTGAAAGACTGGGTGGTGAATGAGCGCATCGTAATGGAGCGCAACCCGAACTACTGGGATAACAAAGATACTGTTATCGACCAAATCACCTATCTGCCAATCTCTTCTGAAGTCACGGACGTCAACCGTTATCGTAGCGGTGAGATCGACATGACCTATAATAACCTGCCGATCGAACTGTTCCAGAAACTGAAAAAGAGATCCCGACCGAAGTTCACGTTGACCCGTATCTGTGACTTACTATTACGAAATTAACAACCAAAAAGCACCGTTCAACGATGCGCGCGTCGTACTGCGCTGAAATTGGGTCTGGATCGCGACATTATCACCAACAAAGTTAAAGTCGCGGGCGATCTCCCGCTTACGGTTACACCCCTCCTTATACTGACGGTGCGAAGCTGACTGAACCAGACTGGTTCCTGACTCTATCAACAGCGTAACGCCGAGGCGAAAAAACTGCTGGCAGAAGCGGGTTACACAGCCGATAAACCGCTGAGCTTCAGCTTGCTGTACAACACCTCCGATCTGCACAAAAAACTGGCTATTGCCGCCTCCCCTCTGGAAGAAAAACCTCGGCGTGGATGTGAAGCTGGTGAACCCGGAGTGGAAAACCTTCCTCGATACCCGTCATCAGGGTACTTACGATGTGGCACGTGCAGGTTGGTGTGCTGACTACAACGAACCGACTTCTTTCCTGAACACGATGCTGTCCGACAGCTCCATGAATACCGCGCACTATAAGAGCCCGGCGTTTGATGCGATCATGAAAGAGACGCTGAAAGTAACCGACGAAGCACAGCGTTCTGCGCTGTATGACAAAGCTGAACAGCAGCTGGGCAAAGACTCGCTATCGTTCCGGTTTATTACTATGTGAACGCCCGTCTGGTGAAACCATGGGTTGGGGGTTACACCGGTAAGGATCCGATGGACAATATCTACACCAAAGATCTGTACATCATTAAGCATTAATGGCAATCCGTGAGGCGGCAGTGTGCCGCCTCACTGTGTCTTATTTTATCGCACTACCGCTTACGGCGGGAGTCTGGAGTCAAGAAAAAGGCACGCGCCAGAAGGTACGGGCAATGTTGAAATTTATATTACGTCGCTGTCTGGAAGCGATTCCGACACTATTTATTCTTATTACCATTTCATTCTTTATGATGCGTCTTGCGCCGGGCAGTCCATTTACCGGTGAGCGTACTCTACCGCCTGAAGTTATGGCGAACATTGAAGCTAAATATCACCTGAACGATCTGGCGCTCGGCCAGGATCTCAATTATCTGAAACAACTGGCACACGGCGATTTTGGACCGTCATTCAAATACAAAGATTATTCCGTGAATGACCTGGTTGCCTCAAGCTTCCCGGTGTCTGCGAAATTAGGTTTTGCGGCCTTTTTCCTGGCGGTAATTCTCGGCGTTAGTGCGGGCGTTGTTGCTGCGCTAAATCAAAATACGAAATGGGATTACGCCGTCATGGGAATAGCAATGACAGGCGTGGTGATACCCCTTTTGTTGTCGCGCCGCTCCTGGTCATGATCTTCGCAATTACGCTGCACTGGCTACCTGGCGGTGGCTGGAATGGTGGGGCGCTTAAGTTCTTGATCCTGCCGATGGTGGCGCTCTCTCTGGCTTATATTGCCAGCATTGCGCGTATCACTCGTGGGTCAATGATTGAAGTTCTCCACTCCAACTTTATTCGTACCGCGCGCGCCAAAGGGCTGCCGATGCGACGGATTATTTTCCGTCACGCGTTAAAGCCTCATTATTACCGGTGCTTTCTTATATGGGGCCTGCCTTCGTCGGTATTATTACCGGTTCGATGGTCATTGAGACGATCTACGGCTTGCCGGGTATTGGACAGCTGTTCGTCAACGGGGCGCTTAACCGCGATTACTCCCTGGTGCTGAGCCTGACCATTCTGGTCGGTGCATTGACGATCCTGTTTAACGCGGTGGTGGATGTCCTCTACGCCGTGATTGACCCGAAAATCCGTTACTAAGGCTGGAGCTCGCCATGATATTAAGTAAAAAAAACAGCGAGGCACTGGAAAAATTCAGTGAGAAGCTGGAAGTGGAAGGCCGCAGCCTGTGGCAGGACGCCCGTCGGCGTTTTATGCATAACCGCGCGGCGGTCGCCAGTTTAGTCGTGCTGGTGCTGATTGCGTTGTTTGTTACCCTTGCGCCAATGCTGTCGCAGTTTCCTATTACGACACTGACTGGGGCATGATGTCCAACGCGCCGGACCTGGCGTCTGGGCACTACTTTGGTACTGACTCTTCAGGTCGATCTACTGGTCAGTGTAGCAATTGGTGGCAGTCTCTCTGATGGTTGGGATTGCCGCTGCGCTGGTAGCGGTCATCGTGGGGACCCTTTACGGTTCGTTATCAGGTTATCTTGGCGGTAAAGTCGACTCGGTCATGATGCGACTGCTGGAAATCCTCAACTCCTTCCCATTCATGTTCTTTGTCATCCTGCTGGTGACTTTCTTTGGTCAAAACATCCTGCTGATTTTCGTGGCTATCGGAATGGTTTCCTGGCTGGATATGGCGCGTATCGTTCGCGGCCAGACCCTTAGCCTGAAACGTAAAGAGTTTATCGAAGCCGCGCAGGTGGGTGGTGTGTTCGACCTTTAACATCGTCGTGCGCCATATTGTGCCGAACGTACTGGGCGTAGTGGTGGTTTATGCCTCGCTGCTGGTGCCAAGCATGATCCTGTTTGAATCCTTCCTGAGCTTCTTAGGCCTGGGTACCCAGGAACCGCTGGTCGCTGGGGTGCGCTGTTAAGCGACGGGGCTAACTCGATGGAAGTGTCGGCGTGGCTGTTGCTGTTCCCGGCTGGGTTCCTGGTGGTGACGCTGTTTTGTTTTTAACTTTATCGGCGATGGCCTGCGTGATGCCCTCGATCCGAAAGACCGTTAAGGAGTGTTGCCATGAGCATAATTGAAACGGCAACCGCGTCACAGCGACTGCTGGACGTTAAAGATCTGCGCGTCACCTTTAAAACGCCTGATGGCGACGTGACTGCCGTAAACGACCTCAACTTTAGCCTGCGGGCGGGTGAGACGCTGGGGATCGTCGGTGAGTCAGGTTCGGGTAGATCGCAAACCGCATTTGCCTTGATGGGGCTGCTGGCCAGTAATGGGCGGATTGGTGGGTCGGCGCTTTTTAACGGTAAAGAAATTCTAAACCTGCCTGAACGTGAGCTGAATAAGCTGCGTGCCGAGCAGATTTCAATGATTTTCCAGGAGCCCGATGACCTCACTGAACCCGTATATGCGGGTGGGTGAACAGCTGATGGAAGTGCTGATGCTGCATAAAGGCATGGGCAAGGCCGAAGCGTTTGAAGAGTCGGTCAAAATGCTGGATGCGGTGAAAATGCCAGAAGCGCGCAAGCGCATGAAAAGTATCCGCATGAATTTTCCGGCGGTATGCGTCAGCGCGTGATGATTGCAATAGCCTTGATGTGCCGGCCAAAATTGCTAATTGCTGATGAACCAACCACCGCACTGGATGTGACCGTCCAGGCGCGAATTATGACCCTGTTGAATGAGCTGAAACGCGAATTCAATACCGCGATTATCGTGATCACCCACGATCTTGGCGTTGTTGCCGGAATTTGTGACAAGGTGCTGGTGATGTATGCCGGGCGAACCATGGAATACGGCAAGGCACGCGATGTGTTCTATCATCCGGCGCACCCGTACTCTATTGGCTTGCTCAACGCGGTCCCGCGTCTTGATGCGGAAGGTCGATCACTGCTCACCATTCCTGGCGATCCCCAAACCTGTTGCGTTTACCGACCGGTTTCCGTTCCAGCCACGTTGTCCGCATGCGATAGAGTCATGAACAGCGCTCCGCCGCTGGAAGAGTTGCGCCAGGCCGCTTACGCGCCTGCTATAGAAACGTGGGGGAACTGGTATGAGCGCCGTAACTGACGAAAGAAAAGTTCTGCTCGAGATTGCAGACTTAAAGGTCCATTTCGAAATTAAAGATGGCAAGCAGTGGTTCTGGCAGCCGCCAAAATCACTGAGGGCGGTGACGGCGTCACGCTTCGTCTATACGAAGGCGAAACGCTGGGCGTAGTCGGCGAGTCCGGCTGCGGTAAGTCGACGTTTGCTCGTGCCATTATTGGCCTGGTGAAAGCGACGGACGGCAGAGTAGCCTGGCTTGGCAAAGATCTTTTAGGGATGAAGCCGAGTGAATGGCGCGATGTGCGCAGCGATATCCAGATGATTTTCCGGATCCGTTGGCATCGCTGAACCCGCGCATGACTATCGGCGAAATTATTGCCGAACCGCTGCGGACCTATTATCCGAAAATGCCACTGTGAAGAAGTACGCGACAAAGTGAAGACCATGATGATGAAGGTCGGGTTGCTGCCAAACCTGGCAACCGTTATCCGCATGAGTTTTCTGGCGGCCAGTGCCAGCGTATTGGGATCGCCCGTGCGCTGATCCTTGAGCCGAAGCTGATTATCTGCGATGAGCCGGTGTCAGCGCTCGATGTTTCGATTCAGGCTCAGGTGGTCAACTTGCTACAACAACTGCAGCGCGAGATGGGGCTGTCGCTGATCTTTATCGCCCATGACCTGGCGGTAGTGAAGCACATCTCCGACCGTGTCCTGGTGATGTATTTGGGCCATGCGGTTGAGTTGGGCACCTATGATGAGGTGTACAACAACCCGCTGCGCCCTTACACCAAAGCGTTGATGTCTGCGGTGCGGGTGCCCGATCCGGATCTGGAGCAAAATAAAACCATTCAGCTGCTGGAAGGGGAACTGCCTTCGCCGATCAACCCGCCGTCAGGCTGCGTGTTCCGTACTCGCTGCCCGTTGGCAGGGCCAGAATGTGCGAAAACCCGTCCACTTCTGGAGGGAAGTTTCCGCCACGCAGTTTCCTGTCTGAAGGTTGACCCGTTTTAAAATAGTCAGGGCTGGCAAGTTGCCAGCCCTTTTTCACGCTAAAAGCGATTATTTATTCCCGCCAGATGATATGGCAAAGTTTGTGATCTTTTTCGCGGCATAACAGAATGCGGGCAAAAACATCGTTGATTTCACCATCTTCACTGTCCGCCAGACCAATCACCACTTCGGCAAAAAAGTCCGGGTTCAAATCGAAATCAACATGTTCTTTCCAGTCTTCAGACGGATCAAACAGTTCAGCACCGCCGCGCTCTTCAAAACTGCAGGTTGAAAAGACGATATCCGCTGGGTCGAGATTATCGCCAGCCAGTTCGAGAAAAATGTCGTAGGCCTGTTCGAGCGTTTCATCTTCGGTCAGGCGATCGTTCAAATCCATATCCATAATGACTACCTGTTAAAGTTCCGACGGGCATGTTTTACAGCAACGGGCTGAAGAAGTAAAACAGCCGCTCGGCAATACGGTGCCAGAAGGAACGTTTCACCCCACAACCGCGCATCTAACAAGCGCGAGCGTGAAATATAATCGTCCTGGACAACGGCTGCAAGATCGGCGCCAAATCCAGCATCGTCGATGACCAACGTTATTTCTAAAATCAGCCACAGACTGCGCATATCGAGATTCACTGTGCCAACAAGGCTGAGTTCCCCATCGACCAGCACACTCTCGGTATGCAGGAGACCACCTTCAAACTGATAAATTTTGACCCCGGCCGCCAGCAGTTCGGTAAAGAATGCGCGGCTGGCCAGCTGACCAGTACCGAATCATTCTTGCGCGGCATAATAATGCTGACGTCCACACCGCGCTGCGCTGCGGTACAGATGGCATGCAGCAGGTCGTCGCGGACGAAAGTAGGGGGTGGTCATTATCCACAGATTTGCGTGCGGAATAAGCTGCGGTCAGTAACGCCTGATGGATTAACTTCTGGAAGCCCGGGCCCGAAGCGATTGTCTGAATGGTATGGCCGCTGGCCTCCTCAAACGGCATGATATTGAGATCCGGCGTTGGCGGGGAAGATGTTTGCCGGTTTCAATTTCCCAGTCACAGGAATAAACAATCCCCATACCGGTGGCGATTGGTCCTTCCATACAGGCGCCATCAGATCATTGATCGCCCGACGCCGGAGTCCTGTTTAAAGAAGCGTGGGTCGACCATATTCATACTGCCGGTATAGGCAATATAGTTGTCGATCATGATCATTTTGCGATGCTGACGTAAATCCATGCGTCGTAAAAATACGCGCATTAGATTGACCTTAAGTGCTTCAACGACATCAACCCCAGCATTACGCATCATCGCAGCCCATGGGCTACGGAAAAAGCGACGCTGCCAGCGGGAATCGAACATCAGGCGACAATGAACCCCGCTGTGCGCCGCAGCCATCAGTGATTCCGCGACCTGATCGGCCATGCCGCCGGGCTGCCAGATAGAAAGGACCATTTCGAGATCACGTCGCGCGAGCTGGATATCACGGATAAGCGCCTGCATGACGTCGTCGGTTTCCGTTAATAGCTGCAGCTGATCGCCTTTAAGACCGGCAATACCCTGGCGGCGCTCGCAGAGTTTAAATAGCGAAGACGCCACCTCGCTATTGTTTTCGGCAAAGATATGCTTACAGGCTTTGAGGTCGTTGAGCCATTTCGCCGTAGAGGGCCACATGGCGCGGGCGCGTTCGGCCCGACGTTTACCAAGATGCAATTCACCGAAAGACAAATAGGCGATGATCCCGACCAGTGGCAGGATATAAATGATAAGCAACCAGGCCATCGCCTGATGGCACCGCACGGCGCTTCATGAGAATACGTAATGTTACCCCGGCGATTAACAACCAGTACCCCAGAATAGCCATCCAACTTACTACGGTGTAGACGGTTGTCATATTTCGAAAATCCTTTTGAAAGCCAGTTGTTAAGAGTTTACGCATCGAGAGACATCGGCAAATAAAAACACGACGAGAAAGCGCTGGTCAGCATTTGGCAAAGGGCTATAATGAGCCGTCTTTATTAGAAAGAGCGTTAGAAATGAAGCGTAGTAGACCCGAAGTGGGGCGCTGGCGGATGCTGAGACAAGCAAGCCGTCGTAAATCACGTTGGCTGGAGTCTCAGTCACGTCGTAACATGCGCATCCATTCCATCAGAAAGTGCATTCTAAACAAACAGCGTAACTCGTTATTGTTTGCGATCTACAATATCTAAATGTACTGGGCACCATTGCGGTGCCCAATAAGTTTACTCTTCCGTCTTTAAACTCTATTTTTGCGCCGATTCTTTACTGTCAGCTTTCGTTTCTAGTTCATCGTTATCGCTGAAAATACCATGACCTGAGTTCAACAACATTGAAACGAGCATATCATTATTAATCTCTTCACCATTTAAAACTCGCGCCAGAATTTCGCTGCCAAACAGTTGCGGTGAGAGAATGATATCCGGATGTACCATCTTAATCTTATTCAGGTTTTTGCTATCACTGACGGCGAGAACTGTTTTGACATCACTGCTCATATCTTTTGCCGAGAGTACAACAAACGCGTTATCTGCATCGTTATCACTCAGCGCCAGAATGGCCCGGCAACGATCGATTCCCGCTTTCTTTAATACAGAACTGTCATTACTGTCACCGGGGATAACATCAGCATTATCGCCTAAGCGTTGCTCAAGTTGCTTGATATCATCTTCAGGCAAGTTGCTGATAACCGTTACGTTTTGTCCGCGTTGATTCAGTTGCAGGATCGTATTGATGGCGAGAATCGAATGTCCGCAAACAATAAAATGATCTTTACGATGCATTGTATGATTGTTTCCTTTTACAAGTTTGTTGAATCCCCCGCGGATAAGCGGACCAAAAATTGAGGTCATAGATGTGGCAAAAACGGTAATGCCGGAAATAATGACCGAAATAGTGAACAATCGTGCTGATTCAGAAACAGGGACAATATCGCCATAGCCGACGGTTGACATGGTTTCTATCGAAAAATAGAACGCGGTCATCAAACTTTCTATTCGCGGATTAAAACCTTCGCTTAAATAAAGCGCACCGTAGGTTGAGTAAAACAGTAATGTCGTGAAACTAATAAATGCAAAAATTGTCCCGGCTGCGGCGCTACTGTGGGAGAAGTCTTTGCGCAGTATCAGCAAAAACACCAGCGTAAAAATGCAAAATCCAATACTAAATTTCAGCCAGGGATAAAAATGCAGGGTGTAAATTAGCGCTATCAACAACAAAATGATACTGATTGCCCATGCGAGCTTTGCCCGGAACAGTAAGCCAATGGAGTTCAGGACAAGAAAGACGCCGAGCATAAAGAGTGGGGCGTTTGCCAGCAAGGAGAGATCCAACTCTGAAAATGCTTTGATATGGAAAATATCAAGCAAATTGACCGACATACCATAGATTGTTTTAAAAATAAGCAATCCATTTAAAAAGACGGCCAGCGCGAGAATGTCGTGCCGAAGGGTCACCCATAAATTTGTTGCTGTTTGTTTGAATGTAGCCCAGTGACTCACTGATACCTCTGTAACCACAATTTTGTTTAATTATCTTAGCGTGCACATTTTCTGAACATACATGCAGCGCGTGAATGTGTTAAACAATAGTAGATGACTTTATCCGCAGTAATCAAAGGATTTGAGCGAGCAACTGTACCTCAGGAAAGGTCATTTTTCCTGAATATGCTCACATCATATAAAGAAATACAGATAAAGTTATTATCTGCTTGTGGTGGTGAATGCACTGACCGGCTATAAGGAAAGGCCAAACAAGAACACGGTTGCAAAAACCGTGCCCTTAAATATTGAATCTCTATTCAAAATACTTTCTTAAATGGCTTAACCCAAACCTGCTGGTAGACGCCTGCCGCAACATACGGATCGTCCTGCGCCCAGGATTGAGCGGCTTCCAGAGATTCAAACTCCGCAATTACCGTTGAACCACTAAAACCTGCAGCACCGGGATCGTTGCTGTCGACGGCAGGCATTGGACCTGCGGTAAGCAGTCGTCCTTCATCATGTAATAACTGCAATCGTGCCAGATGGGCAGGGCGTACTGATAACCGTTTTTCAAGAGAGTCGGCGATATCCTGGGCATAGATGACGTAAAGCACGGGGTGGAACTCCTGTTTAAATAATTTGCGGATCACGTTAAGTGAAAGCGCTAATGACTGCAATGCAAAGTTTTGTTGTGGTTATAATGATCCTGCGCGGTTTTTTAGTCAACTACGGGAGAAAGTTGACCGAAGATAATATGTCTTATTGAATATGATTGCTATTTGCATTTAAAATTGAGGTCTCATTTTTCAACTGTAACGACTACGACTGCAATGACCCTTGATTTACCTCGCCGCTTTCCATGGCCGACGCTTCTCTCTGTTGGTATTCACGGTGCTGTCGTGGCTGGTCTGCTTTATACCTCGGTACATCAGGTTATTCAACTGCCGGCTCCCGCGCAGCCGATTACCATCACGATGGTTGCTCCTGCTGATTTAGAACCGCCTCAGGCCGTGGTTTACGCACCGCAGCCAGTGGTCGAGCCTGAGCCGGAACCAGAGCCAGACATTGAGTCCGCTGGTTGCAGGCGCCGGTCGTTATTCATAAACCGAAGCCTTAGCCGAAACCAAAACCGAAGCCGGTGAAAAAGGTACAGGAGCAGCCAAAACGCGATGTCAAACCCGTAGAGTCGCGTCCGGCATCACCGTTTGAAAATACGGCACCGGCACGCCTGACATCAAGTACAGCAACGGCTGCAACCAGCAAGCCGGTTACCAGTGTGGCTTCAGGACCACGCGCATTAAGCCGTAATCAGCCGCAGTATCCGGCACGAGCACAGGCATTGCGCATTGAAGGGCAGGTTAAAGTTAAATTTGACGTTACGCCGGATGGTCGCGTGGATAACGTACAAATCCTCTCAGCCAAGCCTGCGAACATGTTTGAGCGTGAGGTGAAAAATGCGATGCGCAGATGGCGTTATGAGCCGGGTAAGCCAGGCAGTGGGATTGTGGTGAATATCCTGTTTAAAATTAACGGCACCACCGAAATTCAGTAAGCAGAAAGTCAAAAGCCTCCGACCGGAGGCTTTTGACTATTACTCAACAGGTAAGGCGCGAGGTTTTCCTTCAGGATCAACCGCGACATACTTAAATAATGCTTCTGTCGCTTTATAGCGTTGCCCAATTGGTTCAGACGCTACTTTTTTCACCCACACTTCAATATTAATGCTGACCGATGTCGTCCCTTTCTGGACACAGCGTGCATAGCAGCACACCACATCGCCGACCGCAACCGGCCGTAAGAAAGTCATTCCTTCAACCCGCACAGTCACTACGCGACCGTGGGCAATTTCTTTTGCCAGAATAGCGCCGCCAATATCCATTTGTGACATTAACCAACCACCAAAGATGTCACCATTGGCATTGGTATCGGCGGGCATGGCTAAAGTACGTAAAACAAGATCGCCCTGAGGGACGTTATGTGTTGTAGACATGGTAAAACCGACTTAAAAGGAAAATCACAGGCGCGATGCTACTATGATTTTCCTGAGGAGAACAGAGGAGATACAGCGCCAGCCCCGAAGGACTGGCAGTCTGGTTAGGATTTATCTTCCTGCGGCATGTGGCGGTAGATATAGATACCGCTTAACAATGTGAAGATTAAGGTAAGGGCGGTCAGGCCAAAGACTTTAAAGTTGACCCAAATATTTTGCGGCAGCCAGAATGCGATGTAGATGTTTGCCAGACCGCAAAGGATAAAGAAAACAGCCCAGGCCAGATTCAGCTTCGACCATACCGGTTGCGGCAGCGTGAGTTCTTTACCCAGCATCCGCTGAATTAGCGGCTTTTTCATCACCCATTGGCTGACTAACAGGGCTCCCGCAAATAGAGCATAAATGACAGTAACCTTCCATTTAATAAACTCATCATTGTGGAAGAACAGCGTCAAGCCACCGAAGACGACCACCAGAACAAAAGTGATCAGGGCCATCTTCTCAACCTTACGAAAGCGAACCCAGCTATAGATAAGCACAATCGCCGTGGCGACGATCAGCGCCGCAGTAGCCGCATAGATGTCATAAATCTTGTAAAACGCGAAAAAGACAACCAGCGGTAAAAAATCAAGAAACTGCTTCATTTTACGATTCCGTAATCAAATGCTTAAGGTTATTGGCGAATCAACATATACAGGCGGAACAGATAGATGAGCAATATGGCTGAAATCAGGTTGCTCAAGGTGTTCGCCAGTACGGCACCAATTTCCGGGGTTAATGCGGCAAAAGAAGAGGCAAAAAGCAGCAACAGTGTTTTTGCCAGCAACCAGCTCAGTACTGCGGGTGCCACCAGACGCATATTCGCCCAAGTCAGCCGCATACTGCTACGCATCGAGGCAAAAACGCCCATTTTGTCCTGTACCAACATCACCGGTGCCAGGGCCAGTAAAATGGCCATGATAATTCCCGGAACGACCACCAGCATGATGCCAATCTGTACTAAAAGGGTAGTCAGAAAAATCAGAATAAATAACTTTGGCAATATCGGCGCACTGGCACCAATAGCTCGCAGCGCACTGACTCTCTGACCCGCAGACACCAGCTGGATAATTAATATTACGCCTCCGGCGAGAATGGCGTTACCGATTAATCCTGAAAAAGTGGACGCCGCTGAAGCCTGCAGCAAAATTTGTTGCTGTTCCGGTGACATATTCTGAACCAGGTCGAACAACCCACTACTGCCGCTAACGGGCACGCCGTCATTGAGCTGCGCAAGCTGTGCATCACTGGGTGAGAAAACATGCCCTAACACCACTGTGATAAACGCACATAGCAACGATACCAACAGAATGGTCATAAATTGATTACGGAAGAAATTTCCGGTGTCACGGTATACGGACTGCGCCGTGATAGACATGCACTCTCCTTGAGTTTTATGCAGGTGTTAATTAGCGGGCAATTGTACCCTGGTTAAGCCTCGGGTGGCAGCATCAGGTCTTGTATGGAAAAGCATATCTTTGTAAAGCGGAGGTAATTGCTGGCCTTCAGGCATGGGCAAATCGCGGCAAGTGGCGACCGAGTTAATATTTGCGTAGCGAAAATATTTAAAAATTGATTTAAATCACATTAACCAGGATTCTCAATGCAACTTCTAAATTAATCCAGATCAATAAAGGGTGAATTATCATATGTAATGTGATCTATGTAGGATCATTTGTTACTCCAATGTAGGTATATTCGTCACGTTTTTATAACCATAACGACGGAGCGGATATGAAAAAGTTAACAGTGGCGGCTTTGGCAGTAACAACTCTTCTCTCTGGCAGTGCCTTTGCGCATGAAGCAGGCGAATTTTTTATGCGTGCAGGTTCTGCAACCGTACGTCCAACAGAAGGTGCTGGTGGTACGTTAGGAAGTCTGGGTGGATTCAGCGTGACCAATAACACGCAACTGGGCCTTACGTTTACTTATATGGCGACCGACAACATTGGTGTGGAATTACTGGCAGCGACGCCGTTCCGCCATAAAATCGGCACCCGGGCGACCGGCGATATTGCAACCGTTCATCATCTGCCACCAACACTGATGGCGCAGTGGTATTTTGGTGATGCCAGCAGCAAATTCCGTCCTTACGTTGGGGCAGGTATTAACTACACCACCTTCTTTGATAATGGATTTAACGATCATGGCAAAGAGGCAGGGCTTTCCGATCTCAGTCTGAAAGATTCCTGGGGAGCTGCCGGGCAGGTGGGGGTTGATTATCTGATTAACCGTGACTGGTTGGTTAACATGTCAGTGTGGTACATGGATATCGATACCACCGCCAATTATAAGCTGGGCGGTGCACAGCAACACGATAGCGTACGCCTCGATCCGTGGGTGTTTATGTTCTCAGCAGGATATCGTTTTTAATTCCGCACAAAAACGACCCCGTAATATACGGGGTCAATAAGGACATGGTATAAAGGGTATTATTTCTTCGCTTCTACGCCATCAGTTTCAGAGCGAATTAAAAATTTCTCAGTTGTTTGCGGAATATTCTGAATCAGCCAGTCGGCCATTTGCTTTTCCTCATTTAAAATCGCTTCGATGGTTGGAATTGAAGCTGTATCACCGGCATTTTTTGCTGCTGCTAATAGTGAGGTGTAACAGGCGATTTCAAATTGCTCGAAGACATATCCGCTAATAGAGCCTTTGACTATTTCATCAGAAGGGAATATACCACCGATTGACTGCCCAAGCGCAGCCATTTTACTCATGGAATCTTTAATGACTGAACGTGAAATGTCATTACGATCAAGAATAGTTTCCAGTTGAACAATCTGGTTTTTGGTTTCACTAAGATGTTGTTCAATACGAGCGCGTAGTTCAGGATAATTATCTATACGGCTGGCCATGGATTCAAGCATAGATTCGGCTTGCTTTTCCATTGCGTGGGCGTCACGTAACCAGTCATGATAATGTTCAATACGATTCATGAAAATGTCCTCTTTATAAAATGACTAAAAGTTAAAATTCATATTTCAGGCTTTATTTTCGGCTTTCTTATTTACGTTATTAATGGCCAGATCAGTCAGTTTGATGTCGGTGGCCTTTTCTTCTTCCAGGGTTTCTTTCAGAAGCTTCGCTGCTTTACGGTAACCTAATTGTTCAGCCAGCGTCGCTAATGTCCCGTAACTGGCAATCTCATAATGCTCGACTTTCTGTGCTGCGGCAATCAGTGCGGCATCACGCACTTCGTTTTTCTCGGTACTTTCGATGACCTCATTAGCTTCTTCAATAAGACCTTCCATTGCCACACATTTCATGCGCTTAATTTTCAGGTTCGATTCGGACTCCACAACTTGATCAATACGTTCAATCTGTCCATGAGTTTCCTCGAGGTGCGCATGAAAAGCCTGACTTAATTTTTCATTTGATGTTGCTCTTGCGAGTTTTGCCAGTGCCCGGGTTAATTGTTTTTCTGCGCTGTAGGTATCTGAAAGCAGGTGAATAAATACATCTTCAATGGTCTTCATATTCATATTTTTCTCCAGTGAAATCACTGCGAGCCATACGGCCCGCAGATGCAATTATCTTTATCAGCTGATATTAATAATTAACGGTGAATCAGGATTTGCCTGATTTATTACCACCGCTTTGTTGACCGCCTTTTTTACCCGCTTCAGATGCGCGTTGCGGATCATTTTTAAAATTACCGCCGCTATGCTGACCGCCTTTACGGCCTGCGTCGGATGCCTTCTCACGGTCTTCGGCGAAATTTCCTGAACCACCACGATGTTCGGCCATGTTATTTCTCCCGTTGCGTTGCATTGTTTCATTAATATGAGTGTTGTGTGTCGACACTCATTAAAATTAGTCGCTAATGAGAATTAGTCAAATTAAGCGCAACGAGAAGATAGAGGGAAAATATATTTTGAGGAACATTCTGGATATATTAACAATTACCTGAGGAATAAGTGACTTAGAGAAAATTATTGATTTTACTGGTGTTATGTTGCGGGATTAATTTGTTTGATTATATTACTGTTGGGCGGAAAAATGACGTAAGTTGACGTTCGACCGGGGTAAGCGAAACGGTAAAAAGATAAATATTAAATGAATTTAGGATTTTTCCGGCTTCATTAAAGAAAGTTAAAATGCCGCCAGCGGAACTGGCGGCTGTGGGATTAACTGCGCGTCGCCGCTTTCATCGGTTGTACAAAAACTTTCAGTGCCGCCAGCATTTTCTCTGGCTCATTAATATGTTGCTCGATAATCTTCACAATCGCCGAACCGGAAATAGCCCCGGCGGCACCGGCGTCGATGGTTGCCGTCACCTGATCGGGTGCGGAAATCCCGAAAGCCCTGCAGCGGAGGCGCGGCGTTGTACTCAGCCAGTTTCTCCACCAGATGATGCAGCGGCAGCGCGGCGCGGGTTTCGGTACCGGTAACGCCAGCGCGTGACAGCAGGTAGGTGTAGCCCCGGCCGTGCGCGGCAATCTGACGCAGCAGTTCTTCATCGGCATTTGGTGGGCAGATAAAGATTGGCGCGACGTTATGACGCATCGCAGCCTGACGGAACGGGGCAGACTCTTCCACCGGCACGTCGGCGACCAGCACTGAATCCACGCCCACGCGCGCGCATTCGGCGTAGAACTCATCAATGCCACGGTTGAACACCAGGTTGGCATACATCAGCAGGCCAATCGGAATGGTTGGATGTTTCTGGCGTATTATGTGCCAGCATCTCGAAGCACTGCGTTGGCGTAACGCCCGCGGCAAAAGCGCGCAGGGTGGCATTCTGGATAGTTGGGCCATCGGCCAGCGGGTCGGAGAACGGGATCCCCAGCTCCAGCGCATCGGCACCGGCTTCAATCAGGGTGTCGATAATCTTCAGCGACTGACCCGGATTCTGGGTCGCCCAACGTGACGAAGGGAACGAATGCGCCTTCCTTGCGGGCCTTCAGTGTGGCAAATAGAGTGTCATAGCGTTCCATCAGATTTCCCCTCGCGCTTTCAGAATATCGTGTACCGTAAAGATGTCTTTGTCGCCGCGACCGGAGAGGTTAACTACCAGCAGCTGCTCTTTTTTCTGGGGTTCTCGCGGATCATTTTTAACGCGTGAGCCAGGGCATGCGATGACTCCAGCGCTTAATCATCCCTTCGTGACGGCTGAGTTCTTTAAATGCATCAAGCGCTTCGTTATCGGTAATCGACACGTATTCCGCGCGGCCGATGCTGTTCAGGTAGGCGTGCTGTGGCCCAACGGACGGAAAGTCCAGCCCGGCAGATATAGAGTAAGATTCTTCAATCTGCCCTTCATCGGTCTGCGGCATCATCGGCGATTTCATACCGAAGTAGATACCCACGCGGCCGTGTTTCAGCGGCGCGCCGTGCTCACCGGTTTCAATCCCGTGACCGGCAGGTTCTACGCCAATCAGGCCTACGCTGGTGTTTTCAAATATAAAGTCGGCGAACATACCGATGGCGTTCGAACCGCCGCCGACGAAGGCAACGACCGCATCCGGCAGACGACCTTCTTTTTCGGCGGATCTGTACTTTGGTCTCTTCGCCGATCATGCGCTGGAATTCACGCACGATGGTCTGGAACGGGTGCGGGCCCGCAAGCGGTACGAAGCATATAGTGCGCGGTTTCGTAGCTGCCAGACCAGTCGCGCAGCGCCTCGTTACAGGCATCTTTCAGCGTGGCAGAACCGCTGTGTACCGGAATCATCCGCGCCCATTAAACGCATACGGAAGACGTTTGGCGACTGGCGCTCAACGTCTTTGGCACCCATATAGATGCGGCATTTCAGGCCGAGCAGGGCGCTGGCGAGCGCCGAGGCGACGCCGTGCTGACCGGCGCCGGTTTCGGCGATGATCTCGGTTTTACCCATCCGTTTTGCCAGCAATGCCTGACCCAACACCTGGTTGGTTTTGTGAGCGCCGCCGTGCAGCAGATCTTCACGCTTGAGGTACAGCGTGGTTTTGCTGCCAGCGGTCAGGTTACGGCATTTGGTTAATGCGGTTGGACGACCGGCATAGTTTTTCAGCAGGTCGGTAAATTCGGCCTGGAACTCAGGATCCTTCTGTGCGCTGACGAAAGCTTCTTCCAGCTGGCGCAGGGCGGGCATCAGAACTCGCGGGAACGGTATCCGCCAAATTCGCCGAAATAGGGGTTCAGTAAAGTGCTCATTGTTGCTCCTTAATATGCGCGCAGCGTTTGAAATGCCGAGGCCAGTTTGCTGGCATCTTTAATGCCCGGTTGTAACTCTACGCCTGAATTGAAATCCAGTCCGACGCAGCCGCTTTTGGCTGCTTCCACGCAGTTATCTGCGCTTAAACCACCGGCCAGAATCACATTGCTCAGATCCTGACCCTGTAACAGAGACCAATCAAAGCGTGGCCGGAGCCGCCCTGGCCGTTATCAAAGACATATTTGTCGACATGATTGAGAGTGCGCGACGGTAAAGTGTCAGCCACGCGCAGCGCTTTCCAGATGTCTGTACGCTGGCAGGAAGCTCTGCGCGCAGGCTATCGATATTTAGCTCTGGTTCGCATCGCCATGCAGTTGCACAGCGGAAAGTTGCAGCGCGGCAGCGCGTTCAACCACCTCGGCAACCGGCGCGTTGCGGAACACGCCAACATAGCTCAGCGGCGCGGCGTTAATCACTTCACGCGCCTGGTCAACGCTGACCGCACGCGGCGAGGTCGGAACGAAAATCAGCCCACCGTAGATGGTGCCTGCTTCAAATGCCGCTTTGGCATCCTGCGCACGGGTCAGGCCGCAGACTTTGTTCTCGCCCACGAGCACCCGGCGCACGGCGGCGTTGAGATCGTCATGCTCCATCATTGCCGAGCCAATCAGGGAAACCGTTGGCAAAGTGGCTCAGTTCGCGAACCTGGGCATTGGTGTTAATGCCGGACTCGCTAATCACCGTTACGTCGTGTCCCAGACGCGGCGCCAGCTGGCGAGTACGGTTGAGGTCGATGGAGGGATCGCGCAGGTCGCGGTTGTTGATACCGACCACTTTCGCCTTCATGGCGATAGCACGTTCCAGTTCTTCTTCATTACTGACTTCGGTCAGCACCCCCATGCTCAGGCTGTGCGCGACGGCGGCAAGCTGGCGATAGTGGTCGTCGTCAAGCACCGACAGCATCAGCCGGCACGGCATCCGCCTGGTAGTAACGCGCCAGATAAATCTGGTACGGATCGATAATGAAGTCTTTGCACAGGATCGGCTGTGGCGCTATCTGGCTGACAATCGGCAGAAAATCAAAACTGCCCTGGAAGTACTTTTCATCCGTCAGGACCGAGATTGCCGAGGCGTAATGTTTATACACATTGGCAATACGCGCCGGGTCAAAATCGTCACGGATAACCCCTTTCGACGGGGGAGGCTTTTTTACATTCCAGAATAAAAGCGGTGCGTGTCCCGCGCAGCGCGTCATAGAAATGACGCTGGCTTGGCTGCACTTCATTCTGGAAAGTGGCTAACGGCTGTTGTTGTTTGCGGGCTTCTACCCAAATCGCTTTATCGGCCACGATTTTTGCTAATACGGTCTGCATTTTTTATCCTCTTGCCGCTAATGCGGTGACGCGGTCGTAGGCTGCACCACTGTGCAGAACATCAAGCACCTGCTGAACGTTGGCCTTCAGGTCTTCATGACCGTAAAGGCGCATCAGCATAGCGACGTTAACCGCTACGGCGGACTCATGCGCAGCCTCACCTTTACCTTGTAGTAAGCGGGTCAGAATGCACGGTTTTCTTCGGCGTGCCGCCAGCCAGTTCGGCCTGATGATAAGGCTTGAGGCCGAAGTCATCTGCGGTCAGCTGGTAGCTCTTAATTTCACCGTTGTGCAGTTCAGCGACGACCGTCGGTGCATGCAGAGAAACTTCGTCCATACCGCCGCTGTGTACCACTGCCGCCCGCTCGTAACCCAGTACGCGCAGGGTTTCCGCAATCGGCAACACCAGCTCAGGGCTGTAAACGCCAATCAGCGCCAGCGGCGGGTGCGCCGGGTTAATCAACGGCCCCAGCACGTTGAACAGGGTGCGGGTTTTCAACTGCTGGCGAACCGGCATCGCGTGGCGGAAACCGGTGTGATACTTCGGTGCGGAAAAGGAAGCACACGTTCAGCTCATCCAGCGCCTGGCGGGATTTATCGGCGTTCATATCAAGGTTGATACCAAAACGCCGCCAGCAGGTCGGAAGAGCCCGATTTACTGGAGACACTACGGTTGCCGTGTTCGGCGACCTTCAGCCCACACGCCGCGGCGACAAAAGCGCTGGCGGTGGAGATATTGATGCTGTTGCTGCCGTCGCCGCCGGTACCGACGATATCGGCAAACGGATAGTCCGGGCGCGGGAACGGAGCCGCGTTTTCCAGCAGCGCGGTGGCGGCACCGGCAATCTCATTCGGACTTTCGCCGCGAATTTTCATGCTCACCAGCGCAGCGGCCAGCTGTTCCGGCTTCACTTCGCCGCGAACCACGGCGGAGAACAACTGGTGGCTCTCTTGTTGCCGCTCAGGGTCTGCGCCTGATACAGTTTTTCCAGAATCGGCTGCAGGGTGTTGCTCTTCTCCAGTTTCTGCAGCGCCCATGCCAGCGTTTGTTCCAGCAAACGTGCACCCTGGGTGGTGAGGATGGATTCCGGATGGAACTGGAAGCCGGCAGGACGCGATCCGCGTCGTGACGGACAGCCATCACCATGCCATTAAAGTTAGCGTTGATGGTTAAGCCGGCCGGAATGTTGCTGCCAACCAGCGAATGATAGCGCGCCACCGGCAGCGGGTTGGTTAACCCAGCAAACATCGCCTGGCCGTCATGCTCAATGCTGGACGCTTTGCCGTGCAGGACTCACCGGCCTGGCCAACATAACCGCCGTAGGCTTCGACGATCGCCTGATGACCGAGGCAGATACCGATAATCGGCAGCTTGCCGCGCATACGGGTCAGCAACTCTGGCATACAGCCCGCTTCAGACGGCGCACCAGGACCAGGAGACAGCATCAGTACCGGGTTATCCATGGTGCCAGGCGGTCAATTAAGGTCTGTGCCGTTGCATGGTTACGGTAAATCACCACGTTGTGCCCGTTAGCGCGCAGCTGATCTGCCAGGTTGTAAGTAAAAAAGTCGATATTATCGAGCAGCAGAATGTCAGCCATCAGAAAATCTCCTGTGCATGATGGGCAGTGGCGATGGCGCGCAGAACGGCACGAGCTTTATTACGAGTTACCATCGGCTTCAGATTGCGGTACCAGATCCAGCACTACACCGGCACCGGCCTGTACAGTAGCAATGCCGTTTTCGACAAATGCCGAGCGGATAACGATGCAGGTGTCAAGGTCACCGTGGGCGGTGAAATAGCCCACCGCGCCGCCGTAGCTGCCGCGCCGCTTGCCTTCTGCTGCGGCGATAAGCTGCATGGCGCGTACTTTCGGCGCGCCGCTCAGGGTGCCCATATTCATACAGGCGCGGTAAGCGTGCAGCGCATGAGGATCTTTACGCAGCTCACCCACCCACGCGGAGACGAGGTGCATCACGAAGGAGTAGCGATCCACTTTCGTCAGGTCTGCGACGTAGCGGCTGCTTACCAGCGTACAGATCCGCGCGAGGTCGTTACGCGCCAGATCGACCAGCATTAAATGTTCGGAAAGCTCTTTATGGTCGGTGCGCATCTCCAGCTCAATACGGCTGTCGAGATCGCGATCCAGCGTACCGTCGGCGCGACGACCGCGCGGGCGGGTACCGGCGATCGGATAGATTTCAATCTGGCGATTGGTGGCGTCGTACTTAAGCGAACTCTCTGGCGACGCGCCGAACAGGGTGAAATCGTTATCCTGCATAAAGAACATATACGGGCTTGGGTTTTCTTTTCAGCACATCGTAAGCTGCCAGCGGTGATGGGCAGGGCAGAGAGAAGCGGCGCGAAGGGACAACCTGGAAAATTTCCCCGGCGCGAATCGCTTTTTGCATCTTGCGCACCACATCGCCGTACTCTTCATCGCTCTGGTTGCACTCGCAGCGCATCTCTTTAATTTCGCGTACCGGGCAGCGCCATTGGCGAGTTTTCATTTAACTGCTGACGAACGTCGGCAATGCGCTGCAGCCAGACGATCTTTTTCCGCATCAGACGGCGTGAACAGGCTGGCCTGAATGCGTGTGTTTTTGGTCTGGTGGTCGATAACCAGCAGGGTTTCCGCGAGGTGAGAGCGATGGTCCGGGCAGGCGGTGTCGCTTTCCAGCTGCGGTAAATCTTCGAAGCCGGCGACCAGGTCGTAGGCGAACAGGCCGCCGAAGAACATCGCTTCACGCTCGTCCTGCGGCACCACCCAACCAGTTCCTGCATTATGCGGAACGCGTCGAATACCGACAGGGAGCACAAACGGGCGTCTTCATCGAGCAGATTGCTGACCGCCGGGAAGCGCAAAACCCGGCGGTTTGGCTGGCGCTCATTTTCAACGCCGGAAGGCAGCGCGGCGTCGAGCAGCGGCAGCGGGAAGCCCGTATGGGGACGGCGCGCTTGAATGGTGACGGGTCGCCAGGGCGGTGATGCGCAGGGCGCTATCGACCAGCAGCAGGCTTTTTAAATCGTTCTTACTGTCGATATCCGCTGATTCAAGCAGCAGAGTGGCCGGGCGTGCGCCGCACAGTTGATGGAACAACGCGGTTGGGTTTTCACGGTAAATCGCGTCACTGGTCAGAAGCTCGAGCAGGGGTTTTTGTGTTTGCATCGTTGTTCTCGCCTGATTTCTTTATCTTTTTTGCTTAATAAAAAGCCCGCTCATTGGCGGGCTGGGTTTCTGTTTACTTAGACGCAGGACGTGATGACTCCGCCCTTTACTGGGAAGTACGCCACCAACCGCCGTGCAGAGCAATCAATTTAAGAGTCATTTGCAGATACCTTTTTTACTAAGTGAACTTGCGTACTAGTTAACTAGTTCGAAAGGGCAAAGTCAACCCCTGATTTTAGAAATTGGCGTAATACGGCTATGATAGAGCGCGAAACATGATGAGCAGTACAACGGGAGCGGTTTTGAGCGACACCAATTATGCAGTGATTTACGATCTTCACAGCCATACTACCGCCTCAGATGGCCGCCTGACGCCAGAAGAGCTGGTGCACCGTGCAGTCGAGATGCGCGTCGGCACCCTGGCGATCACCGACCATGACACCACAGCTGCAATCGCGCCAGCAAGAGAGGAAATTTCACGTTCGGGACTGGCGTTGAATCTTATTCCCGGCGTGGAAATTTCCACGGTCTGGGAAAATCATGAAATTCATATTGTCGGGCTGAATATTGATATTACTCATCCGCTAATGTGTGAGTTCCTCGCGCAGCAGACAGAACGGCGCAATCAGCGGGCGCAGCTGATTGCCGAAAGACTTGAAAAAGCGCAAATACCTGGGGCGCTGGAAGGCGCACAACGACTGGCGCAGGGCGGCGCAGTGACGCGCGGTCATTTTGCGCGTTTCCTTGTTGAGTGCGGCAAAGCCAGTTCAATGGCGGATGTCTTTAAAAAGTATCTGGCGCGCGGGAAAACCGGATACGTTCCGCCACAGTGGTGTACAATAGAACAAGCTATTGATGTCATTCATCATTCTGGCGGTAAGGCGGTGCTAGCTCATCCTGGGCGGTACAATCTTAGTGCTAAATGGCTGAAAAGATTGGTTGCGCATTTTGCCGAACACCACGGTGACGCGATGGAAGTCGCGCAGTGCCAGCAATCGCCCAATGAACGTACCCAGCTGGCGGCCCTTGCGCGTCAGCATCATTTATGGGCATCACAAGGATCTGATTTTCATCAGCCATGCCCGTGGATCGAACTGGGTCGTAAACTCTGGCTGCCCGCAGGCGTTGAAGGCGTCTGGCAGCTATGGGAACAGCCGCAGAACACCACAGAGAGGGAATTATGAGCCAGTTTTTTTATATTCATCCTGATAACCCACAGCAACGTCTGATCAACCAGGCGGTGGAGATCGTGCGTAAAGGCGGGGTGATTGTTTATCCAACTGATTCCGGCTATGCGCTCGGCTGTAAAATTGAAGATAAAAACGCGATGGAGCGTATTTGTCGTATTCGCCAGCTGCCGGACGGTCACAACTTTACCCTGATGTGTCGCGATCTTTCTGAACTCTCGACCTATTCATTTGTTGATAACGTTGCGTTTCGTTTAATGAAAAACAACACGCCGGGCAACTATACCTTCATCCTGAAGGGGACGAAGGAAGTGCCACGCCGTCTGTTGCAGGAAAAACGCAAAACCATCGGTATGCGTGTGCCTTCTAACCCTATCGCTCAGGCGTTACTTGAAGCATTGGGCGAACCGATGCTTTCCACTTCGCTAATGCTGCCAGGCAGCGAATTTACCGAATCGGACCCGGAAGAAATTAAAGATCGTCTGGAAAAACAGGTAGATTTGATTATTCACGGCGGCTATCTCGGGCAGAAACCGACAACGGTTATTGATCTTACCGATGATACGCCGGTCGTGGTGCGTGAAGGCGTAGGTGATGTGAAGCCTTTCTTATAACAAATTGCGTTCCACGGATGGAAGACTATGGCAGGGAAGTTTCGCTGCATTTTGCTGTTGATAGCAGGGCTGTTTGTATCATCTCTAAGTTATGCAGAAAACACGGAGATCCCTTCTTATGAAGAAGGGATCTCGCTCTTTGATGTTGAAGCCACTCTGCAACCAGATGGGGTGCTCGACATCAAAGAAAATATTCATTTTCAGGCGCGAAATCAGCAGATTAAGCACGGCTTTTATCGTGATTTACCACGACTATGGATGCAGCCTGATGGGGACGCTGCACTGCTGAACTATCATATTGTTGGCGTCACCCGTGATGGTATTCCTGAACCCTGGCATCTTGACTGGCATATCGGGTTAATGAGTATTGTCGTGGGCGATAAACAACGTTTCTTGCCTCAAGGCGACTATCATTATCAAATTCATTATCAGGTTAAAAATGCTTTCCTGCGTGAGGGGGATTCTGATCTGCTAATCTGGAACGTGACCGGTAACCACTGGCCGTTTGAAATTTATAAGACCCGTTTTTCTCTCCAGTTCTCTAATATTGCGGGTAATCCATTTAGCGAAATCGATCTTTTTACCGGAGAAGAGGGCGACACATATCGTAATGGCCGCATCCTTGAGGACGGAAGAATTGAATCCCGCGATCCGTTTTATCGTGAAGATTTCACGGTCCTCTACCGCTGGCCTCACGCTTTACTTAGCAATGCCTCGGCTCCGCAAACGACGAATATTTTCAGCCATCTTCTTTTACCCTCCACGTCATCGTTGTTAATTTGGTTTCCGTGTCTGTTCCTGGTTTGTGGATGGTTATATCTCTGGAAGCGCAGGCCGCAATTTACGCCGGTAGATGTGATTGAAACCGATGTCATTCCGCCAGATTACACGCCCGGCATGTTACGTCTCGATGCGAAGCTAGTTTACGACGATAAAGGTTTTTGTGCCGATATCGTAAATCTGATTGTGAAAGGAAAAATTCATCTGGAAGATCAGTCTGACAAGAACCAGCAAATCCTGATTCGTGTTAATGAAGGCGCGACCAGAAATAATGCGGTATTACTGCCCGCAGAGCAGTTATTACTGGAAGCGTTATTTCGTAAAGGCGATAAGGTCGTTCTTACGGGGAGACGCAACAGAGTCTTACGCAGGGCATTTTTACGGATGCAGAAATTTTATCTGCCGCGTAAAAAGTCTTCGTTTTACCGGTCTGATACTTTTTTGCAATGGGGTGGACTGGCAATATTGGCGGTCATTCTTTACGGTAACTTGAGTCCTGTAGGCTGGGCAGGAATGAGTCTGGTGGGCGATATGTTTATTATGATCTGCTGGATTATTCCTTTTTTATTTTGTTCCCTTGAGCTTTTGTTTGCCCGCGATGATGACAAGCCTTGCGTTAATCGTGTAATCATCACTTTGTTTTTACCACTGATTTGTTCAGGCGTGGCCTTCTATTCTCTCTACATCAATGTCGGAGATGTATTCTTTTACTGGTATATGCCAGCGGGTTATTTTACCGCTGTTTGCCTGACCGGTTATCTCACTGGCATGGGGTATATTTTTCTGCCAAAGTTTACCCAAACTGGACAGCAACGTTATGCCCACGGTGAAGCTATCGTTAACTATCTTGCGCGTAAAGAGGCAGCAACACACAGTGGACGTCGGCGGAAAGGGGAAACACGGAAACTGGATTACGCGTTGCTAGGTTGGGCTATATCGGCAAATTTGGGGAGGGAATGGGCGTTACGCATTGCCCCTTCGCTTTCTTCGGCGATTCGCGCTCCAGAGATTGCCCGTAACGGCGTTTTATTCTCATTACAGACGCACCTAAGTTGCGGGGCCAATACCAGTTTGTTGGGGCGAAGTTATTCCGGTGGTGGTGCTGGCGGCGGCGCGGGTGGCGGAGGCGGTGGTGGCTGGTAATTAAGCTGATGTTAATCGAAACAAGCTTTAACCATAAAGATAGTGTAGTATGTTGCGCCTCAAAGCCAGGCCGATAAACGTCGAGTCGTTTACTTAAGGCCTGAAGAGTTCAAACAGACTTTACTATCAGTGAGTCAGATGTAAGTTCTGACTCACTGTTGCACAAAAGCATATCAGACGCCTGGGAAGGCGACACCAAAAGGAAGCTCTATGAGCGAAAAGCTACAGAAAGTGCTGGCGCGTGCCGGCCACGGTTCTCGCCGTGAAATCGAATCTATTATTGAAGCCGGTCGTGTGAGTGTTGATGGCAAAATTGCTAAACTCGGCGATCGTGTTGAAGTTACCCCTGGATTGAAAATCCGTATCGATGGTCACCTGATTTCGGTACGTGAGTCCGCTGAACAAATTTGTCGCGTTCTGGCCTATTACAAACCGGAAGGTGAGTTGTGTACCCGTAACGATCCGGAAGGACGTCCAACGGTGTTTGACCGTCTGCCAAAACTGCGTGGCGCACGCTGGATTGCCGTGGGTCGCTTGGACGTTAATACCTGTGGTCTGCTGCTGTTCACCACCGATGGTGAACTGGCAAACCGTTTAATGCACCCAAGCCGTGAAGTTGAACGTGAATATGCCGTGCGTGTATTTGGTCAGGTTGACGACGCGAAACTGCGTGATTTGAGTCGTGGCGTGCAGTTGGAAGATGGTCCGGCAGCTTTTAAAACCATCAAGTTCAGCGGCGGCGAAGGGATCAACCAGTGGTACAACGTGACTCTGACCGAAGGCCGTAACCGTGAAGTTCGTCGTCTGTGGGAAGCGGTTGGTGTGCAGGTGAGCCGCCTGATCCGTGTTCGTTACGGTGATATCCCACTGCCAAAAGGTCTGCCACGCGGTGGCTGGACGGAGCTGGACCTCGCCCAGACTAACTATCTGCGCGAACTGGTGGAGCTACCGCCAGAAACCAGCTCTAAAGTCGCTGTAGAAAAAGACCGTCGTCGCATGAAGGCGAATCAGATTCGTCGTGCGGTGAAACGTCACAGTCAGGTGAGCGGCGGTCGTCGTTCTGGCGGACGTAATAATAACGGTTAATCAAAGTATGCCGGACGTCATATCCGGCATTTTTACAGATTAGTAATCAATCCCAATCTGTGCCTTAATGCCGGCTTCAAAGGCGTGCTTGACCGGGCGAAGTTCACTGACCGTATCGGCGTATTCGAGAATGTCACGATGGCAGCCGCGCCCGGTGATGATCACCGTCTGGTGCTCAGGGCGGTTTTTTCAGCGCGGTGAGCACCTCTTCTAATGGCAGATAATCATAGGCCACCATATAGGTGAGCTCGTCGAGCAGCACCATATCGAGCGTCTCGTCCGCCAGCATCCGCTTCGCGTGTTCCCAGACCCGCAAGACACGCTTCGGTATCGCTTTCCCGATTCTGCGTATCCCAGGTAAACCCGGTCGCCATGACCTGAAATTCGGCCCAGCGGCTCGAGTAAATTGCGCTCGCCGTTGGGCCAGGTGCCCTTGATAAACTGAATCACTCCGACGTTATGACCATGGCCAACCGCGCGGGTTGCTGTGCCGAAAGCGGCGGTGGTTTTGCCTTTCCCGTTGCCGGTAAACACAATCACAATCCCGCGAGTATCCTGGGCTGCGGCAACGCGGGCAGCGACGCGTTCTTTGACGCGCTGCTGGCGCTCACGATAACGTTCATCACTCATTCTGCAACTCCTGGTTTACGCCCGGGTTGGGCATCAAAAGTCATACCGGTTTTCCGGCGGCTATCATCGCCCATTAACCATAGATACAGCGGCATAATATCGGCAGGGGTTTTGAGCTTCAGCGCGTCTCTTTCGGTTGGGAACGCGCTGGCGCGCATTTTTGGTGCGCGTACCGCCTGGATTGATGCAGTTCACCCGTAAATGGCGGTTTTTATACTCGTCGGCCAACACCTGCATCATGCCTTCAGTGGCGAATTTTGACACGGCGTAGGCGCCCAGTTGGCGCGTCCTTCCCGGCCGACGCTGGATGAGGTGAACACCAGCGAGCCGGAGTCAGACTGGAGCAGCAGCGGCAGCAGGGCCTGGGTAAGTATAAAGGTGCCGTTGACGTTGACCTGCATAACCTGTTGCCAGACTTCAGGTTTCTGTTCCGCCATTCGGCACGACGTCGCCCCACAGCCCGGCATTGTGCAACACGCCGTCAAGGCGCGGATAGTGAACACTGATTTTTTGGGCCAGCTGTTGGCACTCCTGCGGCGTGCAGGTGAGCAGGTCGAGCGTGAACCAGCGGGCGGGAATAGCCCCCGCCTGGTTGATTTTCTTCGGCGACGGCGCGAAGCTTTTCATCGCTGCGACCCAGTAAATGACGCTGGCGCCGTGGCGCGCGTAGGTTATGGCGGCTTCCTGACCAATACCATCGCTGGCACCAGTCACCAGGATGATACGGTTATCCAACAAGTTGAGCTGGGGCTGATAATGCACGGTGACTCCTCATGGCCTCTGTGCAGCCATTATTCTATGTCTCATGGCTTTTGGGCTTTATGCCTGATTATCCGCACCCATTTCAATCGGCGGAGCAGGAGAGACAACGCGGAATTAACAATTTGCAATGATTTCATCGGCAAATAAGTAAACTGGAAGCCGGCTCGAGAGTGGATACTGCAGTCGAGACGTGCTGGGCGCGGTGTTGTACACTTAGCGGCAGATTCTGTGGATTTTTGTACAAGGTGGATGTGTCGATTGCTTCAATATGGTCTGTTTCTCCAGCAAATCGTCACGGTTGTCGTCGCCATTGCCGTTATCGCGGTACTGATTATTAATTTATTCCCCAGCGCAAGCGCCAGCGCGGCGAGCTCCGGATCACCAATCTCAGTGAACAGCACAAAGAGATGCAGGAAGATTTAGCGGTAGCCTTACTTGATGGGCCGCAGCAAAAGCTTTGGCACAAGGCGCAAAAGAAAGCTTAAGCTGGAAGCGAAAGCAGCAAAAGCGAAGGCGAAACAGGGCGAGGCGGAAACAAATCACAAGCCACGCGTGTGGGTGATTGATTTTAAATGTTGTCGACCATGAGGTCGCCTCGCTGCGTGAAGAAGTCACTGCGGTGCTGACGGTTGCCACCCACAGAATCAGGTGGTGGTGCGTCTGGAAAGTCCTGGTGGCGTGGTGCACGGTTATGGTCTGGCGGCCTCCGCCAGTTGCAACGTATCCGCGATCAGCGGATGCCATTGACGGTAGCGGTGGACAAAGTGGCGGCCAGCGGTGGCTATCTGATGGCCTGTGTGGCGAATAAAATTGTCGCCGCGCCGTTTGCTATTCTCGGGTCGATTGGCGTGGTGGCGCAGATCCCGAACCTGAACCGTTTCCTGAAAAATAAAGACATCGACATCGAACTGCACCGCCGGGCAGTCAAACGTACCCTGACGCTGCTGGGTGAGAATACCGACGAAGGGCGTCAGAAGTTCCGGGAAGAGCTCAATGAGACTCATCATTTGTTCAAAGACTTTGTCAAAGAGATGCGCCCATCGCTGGATATTGATCGGGTGGCGACCGGTGAACACTGGTATGGCCTCAGGCGCATGAAAAAGGTCTGGTTGACGAAGTGGGTACCAGTGATGAACTGCTGCTGGGGCTGATGGACGGACGTGACGTCATTAACGTGCGCTTCATGCAGCGTAAGAAAATGATGGACCGCTTTACCGGCAGCGCCGTCGACGGTGCGGATAGCCTGATGATGCGCTGGTGGCAGCGCGGGCAAAAACCGCTGCTGTAAAATACTTCTGCTCAAATAGAAAACCCGGTAAACGTGCGTTTACCGGCTATTTGAGACTGCGAGATCAGACAGTGCCTAACGGTCAGTCAACCAGGTGATATTTTTCAGACAGCTGGTGCGCTAGATACTTGAACATATTAAATACCGCCGTGCTTTTTGGCGTCGGCAGTCCCTGTTCATCTGAAGGTAATTATTCACCGCTGAATACCAGCACGCCGTTGCGCTGTTCAACGCCAGTGGCTTCAATACCCCGCTAAAGTATCTTCATGCTCACGAATGAGTCGGTTTGCTTTTTTCAATAAGCAAAGTCTGACGATCGATTGGTTGGCTAGTATTTGACATTATTCAACTCCTCAAGAATGCAGGCCCTAGTTTACGCCGGGTGTTGATTTCGGGCAAATTTTCCCGACATTTACCAGGGGCAATGATTTTACCTTCAGAGTTGGCATGATTGGTGTTTGCATGCTAATAAAGTTGCGTAACGAATTTTATCAGGTACAGTGTGACGCTTTCGGCGATCTGGCAACGGATTTGCTTGACATTCGACCAAATATTCTTCGTGCTATAACGTCTGGCGAAAAAAAGTCTGTGAACTCAGCCACCTGGCTGCCTGTATCAAATGCCAGTTAGGTAAGGGGTTGATATCCTTTGGCGTTGCCGCAACATCCCGAGGCTTATCTCTTGGCCAGTGGAATGTGGAACATGTGCGATGTATTCCTGGAAGAATCAAATTAGGTAAGGTGATTATGGGTAAAGCTCTCGTTATCGTTGAGTCCTTGCAAAGCCAAACAATCAATAAGTATCTGGGTAATGACTACGTGGTTAAGTCCAGCGTCGGTCATATCCGCGATTTGCCGACCAGTGGCTCAGCCGCCAAAAAGAGCGCTGACTCTACCTCCACCAAAACGGCCAAAAAGCCTAAAAAAGGATGAACGAGGCGCGCTGGTTAATCGCATGGGCGTCGACCCATGGCATGACTTCGGCTGCACAATACGAAGTGCTGCCGGGTAAGGAAAAGGTCGTTTCGGAACTCAAACAGTTGGCTGAAAAAGCCGACCACATCTATCTCGCAACTGACCTTGACCGCGAAGGGGAAGCCATTGCATGGCACCTGCGGGAAGTGATTGGGGGTGATGATGCGCGCTATAGCCGAGTGGTGTTTAACGAAATTACTAAAAACGCGATCCGCCAGGCATTTAACAAACCGGGTGAGCTGAATATTGATCGTGTTAATGCCCAGCAGGCGCGTCGCTTTATGGACCGCGTGGTGGGGTATATGGTTTCGCCGCTGCTATGGAAAAAGATCGCTCGTGGCCTGTCTGCCGGTCGTGTGCAGTCGGTGGCGGTTCGCCTGGTGGTCGAGCGTGAGCGTGAAATTAAAGCGTTCGTGCCGGAAGAGTTCTGGGAAGTGGATGCCACCACGACCACACCTGGCGGTGATACGCTGGCGTTGCAGGTCACGCATAAAGCGGACAAACCGTTCCGTCCGGTAAACCGTGACGAGACGATGGCGGCGGTCAGCCTGCTCGAAAAAGCCGGTTACAGCGTTCTTGAGCGCGAAGATAAGCCGACCAGCAGCAAGCCTGGCGCACCTTTCATTACCTCCACTCTGCAGCAGGCGGCCAGTACGCGTCTGGGCTTTGGGGTGAAGAAAACCATGATGATGGCGCAGCGTCTGTACATGAAGCGGGCTACATTACCTACATGCGTACTGACTCCACCAACCTGAGTCAGGATGCAGTCAGCATGGTGCGCGACTATATTGGCGACAATTTCGGTAAGAAATACCTGCCGGACAACGCTAACCAGTACGCCAGCAAAGAAAACCACAGGAAGCGCACGAAGCGATTCGTCCTTCTGACGTGAACGTGGTTGCCGAGTCGCTCAAAGATATGGAAGCGGACGCGCAGAAATTGTATCAGCTGATCTGGCGTCGGTTTGTCGCCTGTCAGATGACGCCAGCAGTATGATTCCACCACGCTGACCGTTAAAGCGGGTGATTTCAAACTCAAAGCGCGTGGTCGTACCCTGCGCTTTGACGGCTGGACGAAAGTGATGCCAGCGCTGCGTAAAGGTGATGAAGACCGCGTTCTGCCAGTGGTTAAACAAGGCGACAGCCTGAGCCTGGTTGAACTGACTCCGGCACAGCACTTTACCAAGCCGCCTGCGCGCTTTAGCGAAGCGTCTTTGGTTAAAGAACTGGAAAAACGTGGTATTGGCCGTCCGTCGACCTATGCGTCGATCATCTCGACTATCCAGGATCGCGGCTACGTACGTACTGAAAACCGTCGCTTCTATGCCAGAAAAAATGGGTGAGATCGTCACCGATCGTCTGGAAGAAAACTTCCGCGAGCTGATGAACTACGATTTTACCGCGCAGATGGAAGACCACCTCGACCGCGTGGCTAACCACGAAGCCGAATGGAAGCAGGTACTGGATCTGTTCTTTGGTGATTTCACCAAGCAGCTGGAAACCGCTGAGAAAGCGCCTGAAGAAGGTGGCATGCAGCCAAACCAGATGGTGCTGACCAGCATCGACTGTCCGACCTGTAGCCGTAAAATGGGTATTCGTACCGCCAGCACCGGCGTGTTCCTCGGTTGTTCCGGCTATGCGCTGACGCCAAAAGAACGCTGCAAAACCACCATTAACCTGGTGCCGGAAAACGAAGTGCTGAACGTGCTGGAAGGCGACGACGCGGAAACCAACGCGCTGCGCGCCAAACGTCGTTGCCAGAAATGCGGCACGGCGATCAACGGCTTCCTTATCAATGCCAAGCGCAAGCTGCACGTCTGTGGTAATAACCCGACCTGCGACGGCTACGAGATCGAAGAGGGCGAATTCCGCATTAAAGGTTATGACGGCCCGATCGTTGAGTGTGAAAAATGTGGCTCTGAAATGCACCTGAAAATGGGGCGTTTCGGTAAATACATGGCCTGCACCAACGAAGAGTGTAAAAACACACGTAAGATTTTACGTAACGGCGAAGTGGCACCACCGAAAGAAGATCCGGTGCCATTACCTGAGCTGCCGTGCGAAAAATCAGATGCTTATTTCGTGCTGCGTGACGGTGCTGCCGGTGTGTTCCTGGCTGCCAACACTTTCCCGAAATCGCGTGAAACGCGTGCGCCACTGGTGGAAGAGCTTTATCGCTTCCGCGACCGTCTGCCGGAAAAACTGCGTTATCTGGCCGATGCGCCACAGCAGGATCCGGAAGGTAATAAGACCATGGTTCGCTTTAGCCGTAAAACCAAACAGCAATATGTCTCTTCGGAAAAAGACGGAAAGGCGACTGGCTGGTCAGCATTTTATGTTGATGGCAAATGGGTTGAAGGAAAAAAATAACCTTTAATTCTGTCAGGTTTTTATAAACAAAGGGTCGCGAAAGCGGCCCTTTTTTATTGCATATTATTTTTTCTTCACACCTATACACTAAGGCTATAAATGATATAGTGGTTATAGTTAGCACCTTTTTTATTATTAAATCGTATTAGTCACCCGCCAGGTGTGACGAAAAAACGATGTTCTGATGGCGTCTAAGTGGATGGTTTAACATGAAATTACAACAACTTCGCTATATTGTTGAGGTGGTCAATCATAACCTGAATGTCTCATCAACAGCGGAAGGACTTTACACATCACAACCCGGGATCAGTAAACAAGTCAGAATGCTGGAAGACGAGCTAGGCATTCAAATTTTTTCCCGAAGCGGCAAGCACCTGACGCAGGTAACGCCAGCAGGGCAAGAAATAATTCGTATCGCTCGCGAAGTCCTGTCGAAAGTCGATGCCATAAAATCGGTTGCCGGAGAGCACACCTGGCCGGATAAAGGTTCACTGTATATCGCCACCACGCATACCCAGGCACGCTACGCATTACCAAACGTCATCAAAGGCTTTATTGAGCGTTATCCTCGCGTTTCTTTGCATATGCACCAGGGCTCGCCGACACAAATTGCTGATGCCGTCTCTAAAGGCAATGCTGATTTCGCTATCGCCACAGAAGCGCTGCATCTGTATGAAGATTTAGTGATGTTACCGTGCTACCACTGGAATCGGGCTATTGTAGTCACTCCGGATCACCCGCTGGCAGGCAAAAAAGCCATTACCATTGAAGAACTGGCGCAATATCCGTTGGTGACATATACCTTCGGCTTTACCGGACGTTCAGAACTGGATACTGCCTTTAATCGCGCAGGGTTAACGCCGCGTATCGTTTTCACGGCAACGGATGCTGACGTCATTAAAACTTACGTCCGGTTAGGGCTGGGGGTAGGGGTCATTGCCAGCATGGCGGTGGATCCGGTCGCCGATCCCGACCTTGTGCGTGTTGATGCTCACGATATCTTCAGCCACAGTACAACCAAAATTGGTTTTCGCCGTAGTACTTTCTTGCGCAGTTATATGTATGATTTCATTCAGCGTTTTGCACCGCATTTAACGCGTGATGTCGTTGATGCGGCTGTCGCATTGCGCTCTAATGAAGAAATTGAGGTCATGTTTAAAGATATAAAACTGCCGGAAAAATAATTTCTTGCGTTATTTTCGGCACCTTTTATGTAGCGAAGGTGCCGGAATATATTCTCTTTTGTTACTTATTTCTATACCGTGCACAATATTTTTATCCCTCATATTTATAGGGTAAATTACCTGTAAAGTAGTGTCTAATTACCCGCCTCGCAAACTCCAGTTTTCAAATATCTATTTCAGGTCAAAAGATTGAATTATTCACTGGAGACGATTCGTAAATTCGCTGGATTTTTGACTAAAGTTTCTTTAGGATTTGTCTCATCGTATGATTAATTACACCAATCGTTCAACGTCTTGCTGATAAGTGATGGCGATTATATGAGGTTAGCAATGCCTTCTGGAAATCAGGAACCCCGCCGCGATCCTGAATTAAAACGTAAAGCCTGGCTGGCGGTTTTTCTTGGTTCTGCACTTTTCTGGGTGGTTGTCGCACTGCTGATTTGGAAAGTGTGGGGATAACTATGGTCGGTCAGGAGCAACTGGAGTCGTCACCATTATGCCAGCATAGTGACAATGAAACAGAAACGAAACGGGAATGTTCCGTCGTTATTCCAGACGACTGGCAACTAACATCGCAGCAGCAAGCCTTTATAGAACTGTTTGCTGAAGATGATCAGCCGAAACAATAATTATCATCATTCTTATTACCCATTTTTAATGAATTAAAGGGCTTTTAATACACCGCAGCAATAACAGCTTGAGTTATCTCAACACAAAATAATAACCGTTAAGGGTGTAGCCTATGATCAACACAAATATGAAATATTGGTCCTGGATGGGCGCGTTTTCTCTGTCGATGCTCTTCTGGGCCGAACTCCTCTGGATCATTACTCACTGATCCTTGACCCCGCTGCGGCGGGGTTGTCATTTGCTTTGCCACAAGGTTTCTCCTCTTTTATCAATTTGGGTTGTTATCAAATCGTTACGCGATGTTTGTGTTATCTTTTATATATCCCCTGAAGGAGAGTCGTGATGGACCCGCTATTTAAGGAGGAGCTATGTCGTTAACACTACGAGAGGCCTGCAAGGATACGCTCCAGGTCGATAATAAAACCTACCACTACTACAGTCTGGCGCTAGCCGCCGAAACCCTGGGACCCTGCCTGCCTAAATCCCTTAAAGTTCTGCTCGAAAACCTGCTGCGCTGGCAAGATGGCGATTCGGTCACAGCCGACGACATTCAGGCTTTGGCGGGGCTGGTTGAAACATGCCCAGGCCCACCGCGAAATAGCCTATCGTCCTGCGCGTGTGCTGATGCAGGATTTCACCGGCGTTCCGGCGGTGGTCGATCTTGCCGCTATGCGCGAGGCGGTAAAACGGTTGGGGGAGAGCACCCGCAAAGGTGAATCCGCTGTCGCCGGTCGACCTGGTAATTGACCACTCGGTCACGGTTGACCGTTTTGGTGACAATAACGCTTTTGATGAAAACGTGCGTCTGGAAATGTCGCGAAGTCACGAGCGTTATACCTTCTTGAACGTGGGCAGCAGGCGTTCAGCCGATTCCGGGTGGTGCCGCCGGGTACCGGGATTTGCCATCAGGTTAACCTTGAATACCTCGGTAAAGCCGTATGGAGCGAACAGCAGGGCGATGAATGGCTGGCTTACCCCTGGACATGTGGTCGGTACCGACTCACACACCACCATGATTAACGGTCTCGGCGTGCTTGGTGGGCGTTGGCGGCATTGAAGCAGAGGCGGCGATGCTGGGGCAGCCGGTCTCGATGCTGATCCCCCTACGTGGTTGGTTCAAACTGACTGGCAAACTACGTGAAGGGATCACCGCCACCGACCTAATACTGACGGTCACGCAGATGCTGCGTAAACTCGGTGTGGTAGGTAAATTTGTTGAGTTTTACGGTGATGGTCTGGATTCATTGCCGCTTGCCGACAGAGCAACCATCGCCAATATGGCGCCAGGATACGGTGCAACCTGCGGTTTCTTCCCTCGATGATGTGACGCTTTCCTACATGCGCCTCAGTGGCCGTAGCGATGAGCAGGTGGCGTTGGTGAAAGCCTATGCCGAAAGCGCAGGGCATGTGGCGGCATACTGGAGACGAACCGATTTTCACCGCGAGTCTGGCGCTGGATATGGCCGATGTTGAAGCCAGCCTGGCGGGGCCGAAACGCCCGCAGGATCGCGTGGCGCTCGGCAATGTGCCGCAGGCGTTTAACGCGGCTTCCGAGCTTGAGGTGAATGCGGCGAGCGGGAATAAACCGGCGATCCACTTTACGTCTGCAATGGTCAACGGCACGCGCTGCCGGAAGGTGCGGTAGTGATCGCGGTGATTACCTCTTTCTGCACTAATACTTCTCAACCCTAGCGCGCTGATGGCGGCCGGTCTGCTGGCGAAAAAGGCCGCCGCGCGCGCACTAATGCCGAAACCCTGGGTAAAAGCGTCGCTGGCACCCGGCTCTAAGGTTGTTTCCGACTACCTGGCGCATGCCGGGTTGACGCCGGACTCAACCAACTTGGTTTTAATCTGGTGGGCTATGGTTGTACAACGTGTATCGGTAACTCCGGCTCCGCTGCCGGAACCGATTGAGACCGCCATTAAGCAGGGTGATTTGACCGTGGGGGCGGTGCTGTCCGGCAACCGTAACTTTGAGGTCGTATACATCCGCTGGTGAAAACCAACTGGCTGGCCTCACCGCCGCTGGTGGTGGCCTATGCGTTGGCGGGCAACATGAAGGTTAACCTGCAACCTCGACCCTTTGGGGCATGACCGCAGCGGTCAGCCGGTTTACCTGAGGATAATCCCGCCGAGTAGCGCCGAGATAGCGCATGCGGTACAGCAGGTTTCCACCGACATGTTCCACAAAGAGTATGCGGCAGTGTTTGCCGGAACGCCGGAGTGGAAGGCGATTCAGGTCCCCGCGTCGGATACCTACGGATGGCAGGAGGACTCAACCTATATTCGTCTGTCGCCGTTCTTTGATGAACGGGCGTAACGCCGGATCCGGTACAGGATATTCGCGGTGCCCGGTACTGGCGATGTTGGAGATTCCGTTACCACCGACCATATCTCGCCAGCAGGAAGCATTAAAGCGGATAGTCCGGCCGGACGCTATCTTCAGGAGAATGGCGTAAGCCAGCCGCGACTTTACTCTACGGCTCACGTCGCGGGAATCATCTGGTGATGATGCGCGGTACTTTTGCCAACATCCGTATTCGCAATGAAATGGTACCCGGTGTGGAAGGGGGGATGACTCGGGCGTTACCTGGAAACCAGGTGATGTCGATTTATGATGCTGCACGCAGTATCAGGCTCAGGGCACGCCGCTGGCGGTGATTGCGGGGTAAAGAGTATGGTTCCGGCTCCAGCCGCGACTGGGCGGCGAAAGGCCCGCGTCTGTTGGGCGTTAGGGTGGTGATTGCCGTAATTCTTTCGAACGTATACACCGTTCAAACCTGATTGGTATGGGGATTTTGCCGCTGGAGTTCCCGCAGGGCGAAACGCGCAAAACGCTGAATCTGACCGGGGAGGAGCGGATTCATATTTCTGGACTACAACAGTTGCAGCCGGGGGCGATAATTCCGCTGGTGATAGCCCGTACTGACGGTAGGTCACAAACCCGCCGTGCCGTTGTCGTATTGATACGGCCACCGAACTGACCTATTACCAGAATGACGGTATTCTGCACTATGTCATACGCAATATGCTGAAATAACAACTATTTGCTTGCCGGTTATTTTGCTTCCGGCAAGCAAATGAATTACACAATGCAAGAGGGTTATTTGTTCAGCAAATGGCCCATTTTCTCGGCTTTGGTATCGAGATAATGTTCGTTATTGGGGTTACGACCTACAATCAATGGTACGCGTTCAACAATATTAATCCCTGCTTCGGTCAGAATTTCGACTTTTTTCGGGTTATTGGTTAACAAGCGGACTTCATTGACGCCAAGGAGTTTGAACATATCAGCGCAAAGAGTGAAGTCGCGCTCATCAGCGGCGAAGCCTAACTGGTGGTTAGCCTCTACGGTATCGTAACCTTGATCCTGCAGTGCGTAAGCGCGGATTTTATTCAGCAGACCAATGTTACGACCTTCCTGACGGTGATACAGCAAAATACCACGGCCTTCCTCGGCAATTTGCGTCAATGCCGCTTCGAGCTGGAAGCCACAATCGCAGCGCAAGCTGAACAGGGCGTCACCGGTCAGACATTCGGAATGGACGCGCGCAAGTACCGGGGTATGCCCGGAAATATCGCCATAGACTAGCGCGACATGATCGTGTCCGGTTGCCAGTTCTTCAAATCCCACCATCAGGAAATCGCCCCATGGGGTTGGCAGTTTGGCTTCTGCCACACGTTTAAGCTGCATGAAATTCTCCAGATAATGCTGGTTCTGTATTGGCTTATTTTGCCATAACGAGAAGGGGTTCACCTAATCACGACGCGTCGATCGTTCACGGAATGGCACAAATCTGTCAATTTTTCCTGGAACTGGCGTTTTCAGTTATGATTGTGGGACTTATCAAAAAGGAGAGGCCATGCGTTCGATTGCCAGACGTACCGCAGTGGGAGCTGCACTATTGCTTGTCATGCCAGTAGCCGTATGGATTTCTGGCTGGCGTTGGCAACCTGGAGAACAAAGTTGGCTACTAAAAGCGGCTTTTTGGGTTACTGAAACTGTCACCCAGCCCTGGGGCGTCATTACACATTTGATTTTATTCGGCTGGTTTCTCTGGTGTCTGCGTTTTCGCATTAAGGCTGCCTTTGTATTATTTGCCATTCTGGCGGCCGCAATCCTTGTGGGACAAGGCGTTAAATCCTGGATCAAAGACAAAGTCCAGGAACCACGACCTTTTGTTATCTGGCTGGAAAAAACACATCATATTCCGGTTGATGAGTTCTACACTTTAAAGCGAGCAGAACGCGGAAATCTAGTGAAAGAACAGTTGGCTGAAGAGAAAAATATCCCACAATATTTGCGTTCACACTGGCAGAAAGAGACGGGGTTTGCCTTTCCTTCCGGTCACACGATGTTTGCTGCCAGTTGGGCACTGCTGGCCGTTGGTTTGCTGTGGCCGCGTCGGCGAACGTTAACCATTGCTATCTTGCTGGTCTGGGCAACGGGAGTCATGGGAAGCCGCCTGCTGCTCGGGATGCATTGGCCACGCGATCTGGTAGTAGCTACGTTGATTTCGTGGGCGCTGGTGGCGGTGGCAACGTGGCTTGCGCAACGAATTTGTGGGCCATTAACACCACCTGCGGAAGAAAATCGCGAAATAGCGCAACGAGAACAAGAAAGTTAACGCTGGTTGATTTTCCGAATTTAGCCCTTAAATCATCAACAATGCGTGTGGATGCCATTTCGCAGACGGCGCGAAAATGGTACTTTAAAGGGCTATTGCGGTAAGTTGACCATAATTTATTCGCTCTAACCACATAACGGGAAGTAATGTGAAATACCTACTTATATTTTTATTGGTGTTAGCGATTTTCGTCATCTCAGTGACGCTGGGTGCGCAAAACGATCAGCTTGTGACCTTCAACTATTTACTGGCGCAAAGGGGCGAGTTCCTGAATTTCTAATGCTGCTGGCGGTGCTGTTTGCCGTTGGTTTCGCTATTGGCTGGCTGGTCTGCGGCTTGTTCTGGTTACGCGTTCGTGTGTCGCTGCTGCGTGCAGAACGTAAGATCAAGACTCAGCATCAGATTGCGCCAGATCTGGTCACTCCGGAAACTCCGGCGGCCCCGATGGCGAAGGAATAATTAGCTATGCTGGAGTTGTTGTTTCTGCTTTTACCCGTCGCCGCCGCCTATGGCTGGTATATGGGGCGCAGAAGTGCACAACAGTCCAAAGAGGACCAAGCGAACCGCTTGTCGCGTGACTACGTGGCAGGGGTGACTTTTTCTTTTAAGTAACCAGCAGGATAAAGCGGTTGACCTGTTCCTCGATATGCTCAAAGAGGACACCGGTACCGTAGAAGCCCACCTGACGCTCGGCAACCTGTTCCGCTCACGCGGTGAAGTTGACCGTGCTATCCGCATCCACCAAACCCTGATGGAAAGCGCCTCGCTGACCTATGACCAGCGTTTGCTGGCGGTACAACAACTCGGCCGCGATTACATGGCGGCAGGGATGTATGACCGTGCCGAAGATATGTTCAACCAGTTGGTGGATGAAACCGATTTCCGCATCAGCGCACTCCAGCAACTGCTGCAGATTTATCAGGCGACCAGTGAGTGGCAGAAAGCAATTGATGTTGCCGAACGCCTGGTGAAGCTGGGTAAAGATAAACAGCGCGTCGAAATTGCCCATTTCTACTGTGAGTTAGCCCTGCAGCATATGGCCAGCGACGATCTCGATCGTGCCATGACCTTGCTAAAAAAAGGGGCGGCGGCAGATAAAAACAGCGCCCGCGTATCCATAATGATGGGACGCGTGTTTATGGCGAAAGGAGAATACGCCAAAGCCGTCGAAAGTCTGCAACGCGTGATATCCCAGGACAGAGAACTGGTCAGCGAAACGCTGGAAATGTTGCAAACCTGCTATCAGCAGTTGGGTAAAACTGCCGAATGGGCAGAATTCCTGCAGCGTGCGGTGGAAGAGAACACCGGTGCCGATGCTGAATTGATGCTTGCTGATATCATCGAAGCGCGCGACGGTAGTGAGGCCGCACAGGTCTATATTACGCGCCAGCTTCAGCGTCATCCGACCATGCGTGTGTTCCATAAGTTAATGGATTACCACTTAAATGAAGCGGAAGAAGGGCGTGCCAAAGAGAGCCTGATGGTGCTGCGTGACATGGTTGGCGAGAAGGTACGTAGTAAGCCTCGTTATCGTTGCCAGAAATGTGGTTTTACCGCATACACCCTCTACTGGCATTGTCCGTCTTGTCGGGCCTGGTCAACCATTAAACCGATTCGCGGTCTTGATGGCCTGTAATTTTTAAAAAAAATCCGACTTTAGTTACAACATACTAATTATTAATGTTCCATTGTGCTCCGGCAACGACGGCGCAGAAAAAGCCTGCCAGGGGAGAAATCGCAACTGTTAATTTTTTATTTCCACGGGTAGAATGCTCGCCGTTTACCTGTTTCGCGCCACTTCCGGTGCCCATCATCAAGAAGGTCTGGTCATGACGTTAACTGCTTCATCTTCTTCCCGCGCTGTTACGAATTCTCCTGTGGTTGTTGCCCTTGATTATCATAATCGTGATGACGCGCTGGCCTTTGTCGACAAGATCGACCCACGCGATTGTCGTCTGAAGGTCGGCAAAGAGATGTTTACATTGTTTGGGCCACAGTTTGTGCGCGAACTTCAACAGCGTGGTTTTGATATCTTTCTTGACCTGAAATTCCACGATATCCCCAACACTGCAGCGCACGCTGTCGCTGCTGCAGCTGACTTAGGCGTGTGGATGGTGAATGTTCATGCCTCTGGTGGGGCGCGTATGATGACCGCAGCGCGTGAGGCACTGGTTCCGTTTGGCAAAGATGCACCGCTTTTGATTGCTGTGACAGTGTTGACCAGCATGGAAGCCAGCGACCTGGTCGATCTTGGCATGACACTGTCACCTGCAGATTATGCAGAACGTCTGGCGGCACTGACGCAAAAATGTGGCCTTGATGGTGTGGTGTGTTCTGCTCAGGAAGCTGTGCGCTTTAAACAGGTATTCGGTCAGGAGTTCAAACTGGTTACGCCGGGCATTCGTCCGCAGGGGAGTGAAGCTGGTGACCAGCGCCGCATTATGACGCCAGAACAGGCGTTGTCGGCTGGTGTTGATTATATGGTGATTGGTCGCCCGGTAACGCAATCGGTAGATCCAGCGCAGACGCTGAAAGCGATCAACGCCTCTTTACAGCGGAGTGCATGATGAGTGATTCCAACAGCCGTCTGGTCTACTCAACGGAAACCGGACGTATTGATGAGCCCAAAGCGGCCCCTGTACGCCCTAAAGGCGACGGTGTGGTGCGTATTCAGCGTCAGACCAGTGGACGTAAAGGTAAGGGCGTTTGCCTGATTACCGGTGTCGATCTCGATGATGCCGAACTGACAAAACTTGCAGCGGAACTGAAGAAAAAATGCGGCTGCGGCGGAGCAGTTAAAGATGGAGTTATTGAAATCCAGGGCGATAAGCGTGATTTATTAAAATCACTACTTGAAGCGAAAGGGATGAAGGTAAAACTCGCAGGCGGTTAACATAAAAAGCCACGGATATATCCGTGGCTTTCGAATATTTTACTGTGCGTATTATTCAGTTATTTCGTACTGAACAGAATCAAGCGTATTATAATTGCGAGTCGATAATCGACATTTATTTACGATTATTTACCGACCTGGTGACCAATAACACCTCCGACAGCTGCACCACCTAATGTACCCAACGTACTGCCATCGGTCAGTACTGCACCGCCTAATGCCCCTGCACCCGCGCCGATTGCGGTGTTGCGGTCCCGTTTAGACCAGTTAGAACAGGCACTCAGAGACATTGCCAAAGTAATTGCCAGAACAGCCGCGGTCATTTTTTTGCTCGTTACAAACATAATACTCTCTCCTGAATTTATGATTCACGGAAGTAAGCTCTCTATAACTATAATAGCTAAGAATAAGTCTGGTGAAATTATTCCGTGAAATCTGCTCGCGCGCAGGGTTATATCACGCAGGTGATAATGACTTCCTGTTATATCGCTGATAATAATTTTATATCTTGAGAGTGTTAATAACAGGTAAATAGTCTTAATTATCAACCAGGAATCATCTTAGAGCGGATGATTTGCCAAACTGCAAATCATCCGTAGAGAAGGGAAATGGTTAAATGTCAACGACGTGAATGGTGAGTTTACTGTGCTCAAGATGCATCAGATCGCTGGCGCGTATTTTCGAATCGGTAATCACGCGATTGAATCGCTCAACGGGACCGATGGAGTATGAATGTACAGCACCAAATTTCGAGCTGTCAGTCAGGACTATCGCTTCGCACTCTTTTTCCAGCACGGCATTGACCACATCGGTACGCATCATATCGCGACCGGTAAATCCAGTTTCAGGTTGCCAGCCATCAATACCAATAAATGCTTTGCTGAAATGCACCTGTTGGATGCACTGGCGTGTCAAAGGGCCAACCATACTTTCGCTTTTTTTCTGATACACGCCACCGAGCAAAATAACTTCACAAGGCGCGTCTTTCAGCAAATGCGCGATGTAGCTGCTGACCGTGATGATAGTGACATTTTTCTTCTGCTCGCCCAGAGTCCGGGCGAGTAGGGCATTGCTGCTGCCATTTTCGATAAAGATGGTTTCGCCCGGTTGAACCAGCGACGCGGCAAACTCGGCGAGTTCACGCTTCAGCGTATAGTTGCTCATCATACGGGTTTCGACGTCATCACTATCAAGCGAAACAGCAAAGCCATGTGCACGGCGGAGGTAACTCAGTTTTTCGAGTGTGTTGAGATCCTGGCGAATGGTAACTTCAGAAACTCCAGTGGCTTTTGCCAGATCGGTTACGCTAACCTGACCCTGGTCAATGACCATCTGTAGAATAGTTTGTTGTCGGGAATTCATCGCTGTAATTCTTATAACGTTATAATACTTAATAAAAAAATACTGACGCGCCGGGCATCCTCAAATAGGAAAACCTGAAGGCACGATTGTTAAATCTCCCACGGTGCCTTCGGGATGTCTGGCGTAGATTCAGCAACCTGGCGCAAGAGTTCTGCTTTAAGTATCTCGAGATTATGGATCGCAGAGTGGTAATCGCCTGCCACAAGGATATCTAACACAATATCAATACGTTCGGCAACGCGCTGGGCATCAAATTCAGACATCAAGGACATCCTTATAGCAAAAGGGGGAAAATGAATAATGCAAAAATTGCCGCTAAAAGAGAAGTGTTTAACAGCAACGGCTAATTATCATCCAGGAATACGATATATAATGACGGGATATAGCGCTAAGTATATATATTCATCTACTTATGCGCGCTTCAGATAGCGTTTATACCAGCGTTCGAAGGCGACGGCGGGCATCGGTTTGGCAAACAAAAATCCTTGCCGCTCATTGATCCCGTTCTTGGTTAAAAAAGCATCTTCCTTTGCACTCTCTACACCTTCGGCGATCACCTGAAGATTCAATGCCTGGGCCACAGCGACGATCGCCCGGACCAGTGACTGCGAGACAGGTTGTTTGTGAATATCTCGAACAAAAACCTGGTCAAGTTTGATGGCATCGATCGGAAAGCGCGCCAGTTGCGAAAGTGAAGAGTAGCCGGTACCAAAATCATCCAGATGCACTTGCGCACCTAGTTGGCTAAATTGTTGAATAACAGACAGTGCCAGTTCATCATTCTCAATCAGACAACTCTCTGTCAGTTCAACATCTATAGGGCAGTATTCAAAATTGAGTTCCTGGAGAACCTGTTTCAGGGCGGTGAAAATGGTTTGATCGGCGAGCTGACGTGCAGAAATATTTACCGCCACTCGCAGGTTTATGCCTTTATCCCGCCACTTTGCCACCTGGCGTACGACATCGAGAATCACCCAACGGCCTAAAGGCACAATTAGCCCTGACTCTTCGGCGTAGGAAATGAAGTCCAACGGTGGAATCAACCCACGTTCAGGTGACTGCCAACGTACTAGTGCTTCCAGACTGCGCACTTCGCCACGCCAGGTGATTTTCGGTTGATAGTGAATAACCAACTGATCGTTTTCCAGTGCTTTACGCAAGTTGGTATCCAGCCAGAGATATTCAAATACCCGTTGATTCATTTCTGGGGTAAAAACGCAAAATTGTCCTCGTCCGCCTTCCTTCGCTGTGTACATTGCTGTGTCGGCGTGACGAATAATAGCCGTGCTGTCTGAACCATGTTCGGGAGAGAGTGCAATACCTACTGAACAGCTGGTATAAACTTCAATTAAACCAATGCGAAAGGGGAGCCGTAAGCGGGTCAAAATTCGTGATGCCATTGCTTCCAGCGCGCTTTGTGAGGTGTTGGATGCCAGTACCAGAAACTCATCCCCACCTGGACGCGCCAACACCTGGTCATGTTCGAGACAGCTTAAAATAGCCAATGACACGTCGCGTAATAACTGGTCACCAAACAAATGCCCATAGGCGTCGTTGACCTTTTTGAAATTATCCAAATCAAGATACACAACCCCAACTTTATTGTTATCTGCATGATTAATAGCGTGATCGATTAAATCCTGCATTGCGTTACGATTCGGCAGTCCGGTGATACTGTCGGTATTTGCCAGAATACGCAGTCGCTCCTGAGCGCGGCGCTCTTCGGTAATGTCGGTGCCGGAACAGATTAAAAAAATCTCGTTTTTGCCACTGCCGCTGTGGACAAATTTATTGCGAAACAGAAACAGCCGCTGGCCTTTACATGTTGGTATCCACAGTTCGACTTCATATGCATTGCCGCTTCGAAAAAATACACGGTTATTGCGCCTGGATGCCGCAGCTTCACGACGGCTCATAAACAGTTTAAACACGCTTTGCCCAATGACGTCGTGTTCTTTCAACCCTGTGTAATCTTCACATAACCGATTGAAGCGTTGGATATTCCCCCGGCTGTCGAGAATCACTATTGCGGAATGTGCTTCAGAAACTACCTGCTCAGCAAAGGAAAGCCCGTGTGATAAATCACGAGCAACCGCCGGTGTGTCATGCCATGCAGACGCGTTGCCAGCCCATTCCCGTTTATTGATTTTTCGTCCTACCAGATGCACAGAAAGATCGCTTTCATCGACGGTCAGACTCATCATCAGGCTGGAGGTGATGACCGTCATTTCCCTGATGCGAGCAGCCTGTTCGGCAGATAACTGCAATGTACGATCAGGTTCTGTGGTTTCGGTGGTAGAAAAGCGCAAAACATCGCTGCTTTCCGTCAACCGCCAGTATGGATTGTGCGATCCGAGAAAGTTGTACAACGTTGTGGACTCCCTAACGGTTTTCATGATGCATATCCTCCGGTTAACAGCGGAGTCCGCGGTTAAATAAAAGGAACAACATGACTTACATGAAATTAACGGCGGCTAAACGCATTGTTTTTTTTATATATTTATTTGTAATCCAGTTTTGGAAAAACGCCAGTTTTCAAACGAAAGTCAGTTAAAAAATCTGCCTGGATATAACGAAGGTAGAGCGGGGAAATAAACGGCCCATCCATGAGGAATGGGCCGTGAAAGGAGATTACGCGACCGGGCGCGCAATAATGCTGCGGGTTTCCATGCGGACTTCGGCAATAGTGACGTCAATAACGTCAGTCACTTTGTAAACCGTTTCACCTTTAATTTGTACAGTGCCGTTTTCCTGGCTGCAAACCAGTTCATCGCGCACAGCGTGTAAGAAAGGTGCCGGAATAAAGGCGATAGCGCCGTTATCAACCAAACGAACACGCATGCCGCCACGGCTGATATCGACAATTTCCGCTGCGAAACGGGTGTCGGTCCCGGCTTTGTCTTTCAGGAAGCGTGCGTATAACCAGTCACCAACATCACGTTCTGCCATCCGGTTGAGACGGCGACGCTCGGCCATTTGGACAGTGATTTCATCCTGTGGGCGCGTCGCAGTTTCGCCTTTGATAACCGCTTTCAGCAGACGGTGGTTGATCATGTCGCCATATTTACGGATCGGCGAAGTCCAGGTGGCGTATGCTTCCAGACCGAGGCCAAAGTGAGGACCGGGTTCAGTGCTAATTTCAGCAAATGACTGGAAGCGACGAATGCGGCTGTCGAGGAAACCAGTTGGTTGCGCGTCCAGTTCACGACGCAGTTTGCAGAAACCGTCCAGCGTGAGCACTTCTTCGGCATCGACATGCAGACCGTGCGTTTTCAGCAACGCTGCCAGCGCGTCGGCATTCGCCGGATCAAAGCCCATATGCACGTTATAGATGCCAAAACCGAGCTTATCGCGCAGTACGCGGGCCGCACAAATGTTAGCGGCAATCATCGCTTCTTCGACGATACGGTTGGCAATGCGACGAGGCTCGGCGACGATATCCAGCACTTCACCTTTTTCACCGAGAATAAAGCGGTAATCCGGGCGATCTTTAAACACCAGTGCGTGGTTATGACGCCACTCGCCGCGGCGTTGGCAAATTTGCGCTAGCAAACGGACTTGTTCGGCAATTGCTTCACTTTCAGGCTGCCAGTCACCGGTATTTTCCAGCCAGTCAGAAACCTGGTCATACACCAGCTTTGCTTTGGATTCGATGGTGGCGGCAAAGAATTCGATATTATCTTCAATGGTGCCATCAGCGGAGAGCGTCATGCGGCATGCCAGTACCGGGCGGACTTCATTGGCGCGCAGTGAGCAGAGATCGTCAGAAAGCTCGCGAGGCAGCATAGGGATGTTGAAGCCAGGCAGATAGTTGGTGAATGCGCGAATTTTCGCGGCTTTGTCCAGCTTGCTGCCTTCAGCAATCCACGCGGTTGGATCGGCAATCGCCACAATCAGCTGAAGTTTGTCATCCGGCAACGCCTTAGCGAAAAGGGCGTCATCCATATCTTCTGTGCTGGCACTGTCGATGGTGACAAAATCCAGCGCGGTCAGATCTTCACGAACCAGACCTTCATCGAGCATTTCGGTAGCGACGCCGTCTGGTGCTTCTTTTTCCAGATTATGGCGTGCAAGGGTAACCCACCACGGTACAAAGTGATCGTCACCAAAAGTGATGTATTGTGTCAGTTCTGCATAGAAAGAACGATCGCCTTTCAGCGGATGACGGCGCATTTCGGCAACCGCCCAGTCGCCTTCTTTAAACTCGTGGTTCAGGCCACGGGCTGCGCGGCAAGGAATGGCGTCTTTTAAGAGTGGATGATCAGGAACGATGGCCAGACGGTCATTTTTGCCCTGAACCTTACCCACGAAACGAGTCAGGAACGGTTCAACCAGTTCTTCTGGCTCTGCGGATTCACGTTCTTTTTCACTGTGGATCACCGCGATAATTCGGTCGCCATGCATGACTTTTTTCATCTGCGGCGGCGGAATGAAATAACTTTTTTGCGCGTCGACTTCCAGGAAGCCAAAGCCTTTTTCTGTGGCTTTTACCACCCCTTCAGCGCGTGGCGTCTGGGAATGCAGTTGCTGTTTAAGCTGCGCTAGCAGCGGGTTGTCCTGAAACATAATTGTCTATTTTGGTGGCCATTAGAGCGGCTGACAGTTTTACGCGAATCTGTCTGACGCGGCAAGGTTAATATGTCTCACCCAACGCGATTTTTAAGCGATTTATCCAGCCACACAGCCCGCTCCATACCAGCAGATTAATAATCTGCGTTGATGATTTTTCGTGTTCGAGTAAAGGGCTGAACTGGGCGGCGCTAAAGCGATCGGGTGCTCGGGTCAGCCATTGTATCGCCTGAACGGTAGCGCGCTCAACAGAATGACGGTCAGCCCATTGGTTAATTTCATTTTCGCCCTTGCGCATAAGGGTGCTGATTTTTTTATATTCATTTGATGAATCCATACAGGTGGCAAAACAAGCAGGACTGCCATTTATACGCGCGCATAACAACGCCGCAAGCTGATTATCCGGCTGTGTATTGCCCCGTGTGCTGTTTAACAACTTTTCGAGAAGGGAAAGTGAAATAGGGTGGAGAGAGAGTATTTCGGCCAGTTGGCAAAGTTCTGCAGTTGAACTTTTTGTGTGCTCTTCAGGTAGTTTTTCCACCTCATAGCTGCTTCGCCAGCGTAATGATTCATCAGCAAACAGTGACGCGTCGGCGTAGTTTTGTATCTCCAGCCCGGGTAACCAGCGTACCGGATGCCCGAGATAAGCCTGAAATGTCGCAATTGTCCGCGCCTGAAAGCCAATAAAACCAATGATTTGGCTAATGATCACACAGTCCCAGGCAGTAAGACCGACGTCATTCAGATGCTGGCGCGATCGGTTGTCGATAATAGAAGGCGAGCTAGCCAGTTGGCGGGCATATTGCGTGATTTGTGCCAACCGATGATTACTTTCCCTGGTGGAATCAGGCCCGGGGAGCGGCGTAAGTCGCGCCGAATAGTAGTTACATAACCGCTGGACGCCGCAAACCTGAGCAACCGTCAGGGCCGTCGACAAGCGTTCATAAGCGGTGAAGGTCTGTGAACGGGTCACGGTAAGCTGGTCAGGGAACAAATCCACTGCAAGAACACGCGCAGGGTCCAGCCATGAAAGGAAGGGGGCCAGCGTTTCTTTTTCAAGGATCACGTCGAGTAGAAAGGGATCGCTGACCTTTGCGGCTTCCGGGACCAGAGGCAGAACGTCATACTCCGTAGTACTGGATTGCGTTTCATGATACCAGTGGCTTTTGCCGGTGATGTGGCGTTGTTCCATGGGCGCTCCTTGGTCGTAAAGGAAATCGTTATCCTGACGCAAGGCGGGAAGGGGAGAAAGACGGATCGGCGATAACAAATATCAGAAAGGTATAACAGAGATAACGGGCGGCAGAACGCCGCCCATCTTTACCAACAGAACGATTATTTCAGTTCGAGTTCGTTCATTGCAGCAATGCTGAAACCGCCGTCAACGTGGACCACTTCACCGGAGATACCGGCAGAGAGATCGGAGCACAGGAATGCCGCAGAGTTACCCACATCTTCAATAGTAACGGTACGGCGAATCGGGGTAACGGCTTCGCAATGAGCCAGCATTTTGCGGAAGTCTTTGATACCGGAGGCCGCCAGAGTACGGATCGGACCAGCAGAGATGGCGTTAACACGCACACCTTCCGGACCCATCGCGTTCGCCATATAGCGCACGTTCGCTTCCAGAGACGCTTTTGCCAGACCCATAACGTTGTAGTTCGGGATAGCGCGCTCAGCGCCAAGGTAGGAAAGGGTCAGCAGGGCAGAACCCGGATTCAGCATGGAGCGGCAAGCTTTTGCCATTGCAACGAAGCTGTAGGAGCTGATGTCGTGGGCAATTTTGAAGCCTTCACGGGTAACGGCGTTAACATAGTCACCATCCAGCTGATCGCCAGGTGCAAAACCAATAGAGTGTACGAAACCGTCAAATTTCGGCCAAACTTTCCCCAGTTCAGCGAACATGGTGTCGATGCTGGCATCTTCTGCAACATCGCACTGCAGAACGATGTCAGAACCCAATTGAGCGGCAAATTCTTCTACGCGGCCTTTCAGTTTGTCGTTCTGGTAGGTGAATGCCAGTTCAGCTCCTTCGCGGTGCATCGCCTGAGCGATACCGTAGGCGATGGATAGTTTGCTGGCAACACCGGTTACCAGAATGCGCTTACCGGAAAGAAAACCCATAGCTTTAATCCTTATTGTTGATGCTTGTTGTGCCTGAAAATCAGGCGATTCGTCGTTTTAGTAAACAGTACGAACAGATAAACGGTTATTATAATCAACCTGGCTGTGAGTAGCTATAGTTGCCAGGTCCGACCGGAGCAGGCTGCGGCAGGGGGGGCGCTTTTCCCCTCACCCTAACCCTCTCCCCAGAGGGGCGAGGGGACCGTATTGTGCAAATATTGTTACCCCAGCAACAAACAGGCTCATACAGCCCCTAACCCTTTCATGGCGATGGCTGGGACGGTTCAGACCTTGCCGAATATTCTCCAGCACCGTCTCCATGTTTTCACCACAACAGCTATTCGGCTCGGTCTGCCCCCTCGCTCTTTCAGGGAGAGGGTGACCGGCGGTTCAGTTCCTGCAGAATATTCTCCAGCACCGTCTCCTCATTACAATCAATCTCGTTATTCCAGAAACGCAGCACGGTCCAGCCCTGCGACTCAAGCCAGCTAGTGCGCCTGGAATCATAGGCAACTGCTAAATCATGCTGCCCACCATCCAGCTCAACGACTACACGCGCCGAGCAGCAAGCAAAATCGAGAATGTAGCTCCCCACTGGATGTTGACGGCGAAATTTGAAATCACTAAAACGTCGGCTGCGAAGATATCGCCAGAGCTTTCGTTCCTGCAAAGTGAGATTGCGTCTTAAATCACGCGCATTTGATTTAATTTTATCTATCACCTCATTCTGACAAGATTTAATCTTTTGTCAGAATGAGGTGAATAATCTGGAAGGAGGATTCAGAAAATTACCTGTCCTTACGCCACGCATCCGCCGTCAACGCTTCACCGAAATGCCCGGCAATCAGTCGTTTAGTCAAATCATGCAGCGGAGAGGCGAGCACATCGGCGGTACTGCCGCGTTCAACCACTTCCCCCGATGCATCACCAGCACCTGGTCGCCTGATATGTTTCATCATCCCGACGCTGGGTGACGTAGATATAAAGTATTCCCTGTTTCTCCTGCAATTCCAGCATCAGGTTAACCAGCTGCGAACGCATCGACATATCCAGCGAAGCTAACGCTTCGTCGCAGATGATCACTTTTGGCCGGCAGGATTCAGCGCACGTGCCAGCCCCAGACGCTGTTTTTGTCCCGGTGCCAGCATGTGAGGGTAGTAGCTGACGTGGTCCGGCAGCAGGCCGACCAGGCGCAGGGTGTCGATTATCTGTTTGCGCCGCGCATCCGGCTCAAGGTCGGTGTTGAGGCGCAGGGAAGATCAGGATCGGCCAGATACGCTCACGTGGGTTCAGCGAGGTGCTCGGATCCTGGAAAATCATGCGGATGCGCTGGCTGCGGAAAAAGTAATCGCCAAACTCCAGCGGATGGTCATCAATCAGCAGCTTGCCGGCGGTCGGTTCAACCATACCCGCCAGCATTTTCGCCAGCGTTGATTTACCGGAACCGTTCTCCCAATAATCGCCAGCGTCTGTTTTTCACGCAGGGTAAAACTCAGCGGTTTTCCCATCGCCCGCACCGTTTGCCGGTGGAACCAGCCGGTGCGATAGCGGAATGTTTTACTCAGATTGCGAACTTCAAGCAGCGTTTCGACCATGTCACTCTTTCTCCATGTTCAGCGGGAAATGACAGGCATAGAGATGATTTTTCGCCCCCGTCAAACGTGGCGTCACAATGCATTCTCGTTGTGCATACGGGCAACGTGGCCCCAGACGACAACCAATCGGTAACTGTTCCAGCAGTGGGATAGCGCCGGGCAGCGTATTGAGGCGACTTTTATGCGGCATCGCGCTGCCGAAGTCTGGTATCGCGCGGATCAGCGCCTGGGTATAAGGATGATGTGGCATCGTCACCAACTCCTTACTCGGCGCGGTTTCCACTGTTTGACCGCAGTAAAGCACGTTAATTTTATCCGCCCATTGGCTAAGCATTTGTAAGTCATGGCTGATAAGCAAAATAGTGGTATTGCTGTTTTGGTTGAGACGCGTCAGCAGGCGAAAGATTTGCGCCTGGGTTGTTGGCTCCATTGAGTTGGTCGGTTCGTCAGCAATCAGCAGACGCGGTTGATTCGCCAGTGCAATGGCTATCATCACTTTCTGACATTCACCTTCGGTCAACTCATAGGGAAAACTGCGCATCGCATCTTTGTGATCTTTAATCCCCACGCGGTGCAGCAGTTCAATGGCACGGCGTTTGCGCCAGCCAAAACGCTGCCACCAACGGCCTTTATAGGTCCAGGCTGGGATGTTTTGCATCAACTGGCGGCCCACACGTTCTGAAGGGTCAAGACACGACTGCGGTTCCTGGAAAATCATCGACACGTTATGGCCAACCAGTTTGCGCCGTTCGCGTGCGGAGAGACGCAGCAAATCGATATCATCAAAACGCATACGGTCAGCAGTAACACGCCAGTTATCTTTATTCACCCCACAAATCGCTTTCGCAATCAAACTCTTGCCGGAACCGGATTCACCAACAAGACCGCGGATTTCACCTTCGGTTAAGGTCATACTTACCCGGTCGACGGCTTTAACCCACTCATCACCGGTTTTAAATTCAATGGTCAGGTTACGAATATCGAGTAATGGCATTATTCCACCCCCGCAATAATCGCACGACGAACGCCATCGCCAAGGAGGTTAACCAACAACACGCTAATCATAATTGCCGCACCTGGCAGCATGACAGTCCACGGGGCGACATAAATCAGTTCCAGCGCATCACCGAGCATCGCTCCCCATTCAGGCGAGGGGAGTTGTGCGCCGAGATCGAGAAAGCCCAGCGCGGCGATATCGAGAATTGCCATCGACAGTGCGCGGGTGATCTCGGTGACCAGCCCGGCGGTGATGTTTGGCATCACAGCAAACCAGAGAATATTCAGCGTTGATGCGCCATCCAGACGGGCGGCGATAACGTACTCTTTTTCCAGTTCGTCATGCACCATGCTGTAAATCGAACGTACCATACGCGGCAGCAATGCCAGCCAGACAGCAAACATGGCGTGGGAGATGCGGCCCGGCAAACGCGACCACGATAATGGCCAGCAGCAGCGACGGAATCGACAGCAGGGTATCGAGGATATGGTTGAGCACCGCCGAAACCAGGCGACGAAGTTGATTCGGCGTATGTGCTAAGTACCAGGCCAAACGCCGTAGCGGCAAGCGTGACCACGAAGGCGCCGCCAACCGTTGGTGCCGCACCGCTCAGTAAACGGCTCAGCACATCGCGGCCTAAATCATCAGTCCCGAGGAAGAAGGAAACCTCGCCATAGCGCGACCATGACGGCGGCAACAGCTGGTAGCCGAGGAACTGTTGATCGATACCGTACGGCGCGAACCAGCCGCCTGAAGATACAGACCAAAATAAGCCCGATGCAGCCGTAAAAGCCAATCATCGCGGTGGTATCGCCGTAGAATTTACGCCACACGGTGAGCAGGGCACCCGGTGGACGCTTTTCGAGGTAGACGCTATCGTAAGGCATACCATTCCTTATGTTTCAGCGGGTTAGCCATAGCACCCAAAATATCGGAAATCACGTTGATGATGATCACCAGGGCGCCAATCACCATCACGCCCGCGGAAATAGCGGCGTAGTCCTGTTGACGGATCGCGTTAATCATCCAGCGCCCCAGACCAGGCCAACTGAAGACCATCTCGGTAATCATCGCCAGCGTCAGCATGGTGGAAAATTGCAGGCCCAGGCGCGGGATCACCGGTGGTAACGCGTTATGCAACACGTGTCGACGCAGAATAGTCAGGCGGGAAACACCGCGCGTGGCGGCTGCCTTTACGTAGTTGGTGTCGTAGATGGCAATGGTGCTGATACGCATCAGACGGACCACTTCGGTGGTCGGCGCCACCGCCAGCGTCAGCACCGGCAGCACCATATGCCGCAGGGCGCTGACGATCATCTCATCACGCCACGGTGAGTCGGACAGCCAGGCGTCAATCCGCAGCGCAAAGCCGGTCACATTTTTCACTTCATAAAGTAGATCGAAGCGCCCGGAAACCGGCAGCCAGCCCAGCGTTAACGAGAAGAACAGCGTCAGCAGCAGCGCCAGCCAGAAGACCGGAATAGAGAAGCCGAGAAGGGCGAAGCTGATGACCTTATCCTGCCATTTATTGCGGGTGATCCCTGCCAGCATACCGACCGGAATACCGACTAGTAGCGCAAATCCAAAGGCGACATACTAACAGCCCCGATTGTCGCCGGGAACACTTCGCGTAGCTGATCGGAAATGGGCTGGCCGTTAATGCTGGAAACACCAAAATCCCAGTGCATCACGCTATCGAACCAGAACGCCCAGGCGTTCCATAGCGAGGCGCCCTGAAGAGGCGCGTGCGGCGTAAAGTAGCTTAAGCAAAAGCCGATGACGGTCAGGAAAAGAGAGCGTGACCAACAGTAACAGCAGGCGGCGAAAGGTGAAAATGATCATGGTTTCTGCACCTTCTCTTCTTTTTCCCGTGACACACCGGCGAACGAGGCGTTACCAACGGACTCAGCACCAGCCCTTTCATATCGTAACGGTAGCGGAACGCAGCGACGATGCCAGCGGTAGAATGGAAACAGCCCGCGTGCCAGAATTCTGCTGGGCTTCATCGTAAGCGTCAATGCGCGAGGCCAGCTGCTGCGAATCCAGCGCTTTTCTCAATACGCCATCCAACTCGCGATTACACCAGTGCGCAAAGTTGGTCTGCGAGGTAATGGCCGCGCAGCTTAGCAGCGGACGGAAGAAACTGTCGGGATCGTTACTGTCCGTGGCCCAGCCAGACAGCGTCAGGTCATGGTTCATATCCATCAACCGGGCTTCCTGAAACGGCCTTCGACCGGCACAATCACCACTTTTACGCCAATCTGCGCCATGTCAGCCTGGATAAGCTCGGCGGTTTTCAGTGGACTGGGGTTCCACGCCTGCGAACGTGTGGGCACCCACAGTTTCAGCGTTAAATTTTCCAGCCCCAACGACTTCAACTGTTCGCGCGATTTCGCCGGATTGTATTCAGTAATTTTAGCCTCGTTGTCATAGGCCCACGAGGCGCGCGGTAAAATAGAGGCCGCCGTTTCAGCCGTACCATAATAGATGGATTGCATCAGGCGCTGGTTATTAATCGCCAGTGCCAGCGCATGGCGGACAGCGGGATTATTTAGCGGCGGTTTGGCGGTGTTAAATGCCAGATAGGCGACGTTCATCCCAGGACGCAGCGTTAAACGCAAGCGCGGGTCGTCACGCAAAATGGATAGCTGGCTGGCAGCAGGCCAGGCCAGAACGTCGCATTCCCCGGTCAGGAGTTTCGACAGACGTCCGGTGCCGCCGGAGCCTAAATCCACCACTACCTGCGGCATTAACGGTTTACCGCGCCAGAAGTCATCATGACGTTGTAGGCGAATAAATTGCCCGGCGCGGTATTCCGACAACTGATACGGACCGGTGCCGACCGGTTGACGGTCGAGTTGCTCCTGGCGATCTTCTTTCTCTAACTTCCGGGCATATTCTGCCGACATGACCGAAGCATAATGGGTTGCGAGGTGCCACAAAAAAGAAGCATCCGGCTGGGCGAGTCGGAACTCAACGGTATGATTATCCAGTTTGCGGACGCTTTTCACGTTATCGGCAAATTGCAGGCTGTCGAAGTAGGGGAAGTTGCTGCCGTTGACGTTATGCCACGGGTTGTTGCGGTCAAAAATTCGCTGGAAGGTAAACACCACATCGTCGGCATTCATTTTACGAGTGGGAGTAAACCAGTCGGTTTTTTGAAACGGAACATCGCGACGCAGGTGGAAGCGATAGGTCGCGCCGTTGTCGAGTACTTCCCAGCTTTCGGCAAGTTCCGGCATCAGGCGATAGGTATAGGGATCGACATCCAGCAGTCGATCATAAAACTGGGCGGCAAGGGTATCGACAATTAACCCACTGCTCGCTTTGGATGGGTTAAAGGTGTTGACTTGCCCGCTGACGCAATAGACAAAACCGCTGTCGCGGATATCAGCATGCGGGGGAGATTCAGGCGCGGCGATTGCCTGACCACTCACAAGTCCAGCAATCACCAAAAGAGACGATAATACCTGGCGCATAATATTAAGGGATTTTATGTAAAGAGGCTATCTTACTAATATTTAATGACATTTGCCATTACCGTTTGTGTTCAGGGGTCGTAATGAGGGCCGTGTGGTTGGTCGTTGAACAGGTGACGTCGCCATCTGTTCAACATTCGTACCCGTGATTTCTCTATAACTATAACTCACAGAACAACTTAGCGAGGAGCAGAGCGGTACGATCGTGAGAAACCCATTAAAGCACGCTGCAGTGCGTGTCATTGTTAGCCAGATGCGGCGTGAACGCTTTATCCGGACAACGATACTGACCGATCGTCTGCAATTAAATCATTACTCATTACCCCATTGATTCAAAAACTCTGCGATCTCATCAATGCGTACGGGATTAATCCCCGCTTCAGCAGCCATTTCATGTTGGGCTTCTTCGCTGATCTCTTCATTGTTCATCAAACGGGTGAGCAGTAACTGGAAGTAGTGGGCCAGCGGTGTGCGTTCAGCCTCTGCGACAGGCTCTGCGCATTCGGTCGCGTACTCATCGGCAATATCAAAATATTTTAGCGGGATATCGTGGTTCATTATTTGCCCCTGGGGTTAATGCGCTAAGCATAAGGGCGGATGATAGCACTCGTGATCCGGGTCATACATCTTTTTATAGTTAATGGCGCGGCGCGTTACCCTCAGGCAGGATAATGCGCCGCGCATCCGACTATTACGTTTCACTCACCGGCGTTCTGTCACCATCATACAACGGCACTTTGCGATAGCGGCGGATCAGATACCATAAATATGCGCCGCCTAACGAAGCCCATACCAGACCGAGTGTCAGTGACGTTGACTCGAGGTTAACCCACAGCACACCCACCGTCAGCGCGCCAACCAGCGGCATCAGCAAATAGTGGAAGTGATCCTTCCAGCTTTTATTCATTCCTTTACGCCGCCAGAAATGATTAAACACCGACAGATTCACGAAGGTAAACGCCACCAGAGCACCGAAGTTAATTAACGCTGTGGCGGTAACTAAATCGAAGAACAGCGCCGACAACGCGACAATCCCGACCATAATGACGTTGAGTGCCGGAGTCCGCCATTTTGGGTGCACATAGCCAAACACGCGCTCCGGAAACACATTGTCACGCCCCATCACATACAGCAGACGCGACACGCTGGCATGTGAAGCCAGGCCAGAGGCTAACGTGTTCACAAACGTGGTGCAGAGGAAAATCGACTGGAAGAGCTTGCCGCCGACGTACAGCGCAATTTCAGGCAGTGCGGCATCCGGATCTTTAAAGCGGCTGATATCGGGAAAGAACAGCTGCATAAAGAACGACGCCGCGATAAAGATAACGCCACCGTAGACCGCCGTCAGGAAGATGGCTTTCGGGATCACGCGTGCGGCGTCCGGCGTCTCTTCCGAAAGCGTGGTCACCGCATCGAAACCGAGGAAGGAGAAACAGACAATCGTCGCCCCGGTAATAATCGGGATCAGGTGCGCGTTCTCGCTGATAAACGGCTGAAGTGACCAGACGGTGCCAACGCCTTCTCCTTTATGCAGTCCCTGAACTACCAGGAAGATAAACACCACCATGATGGAGATTTGCACCAGTACAAACAGGGTATTGAAGTTAGCGACCAGGTTGACGCTCTTCAGATTCGCGGCGGTTAAAATGGCGACGAAGGTTACCACCCACACCCACGGCGGCACTTCCGGGAAGAGGGCGGAGAGATAGATTTTCGCCAACAAGACGTTAATCATCGGCAAAAAGAGATAATCCAGCAGCGATGACCAGCCGACCATAAATCCGACGTGCGGGTTAATCGACTTTTGCGCGTAGGTATAGGCCGAACCGGCCTCCGGAAACTGGCGAACCAGTTTGCCGTAGCTGATAGCGGTAAACAGCACACCCGCCAGCGCCAGCAAATAGGACGCCGGAACGTGACCGTCGCTAATGCCGGAGACAATACCAAAAGTATCAAATACGGTCATCGGCGTGAGATAGGCCAGACCCATCATCACCACCTGCCACAATTTCAGTGATTTTCGCAGACGGGTTTTGCCGGGTTGCGCAGCAATATTCAGTGGTGAATTAATAGCCATAATTGCTGCCTCCCCTGCGTAATAAGGTTTGCGGTCGTGTCGACCTGAAATCAAACCTGTTTAGCAAGGGAAGCAAAGGGGGCGGAGTCCAGTCAGTAGCAGGAGGGGCGCATACGCAGCCTCCCTCGCCATGCGGGGATTTAATCATCGGCATCATCTCATTTCCTCGTCACAGTCTTAATCGTTAACGGAAGCCCGTTGCCGCCCGCGCTCCATAACGCGACATCCGGGAAATGTCTGGATTACCAGCAAATGTCAGGCCTGGCTCCGCTCAGGCCGATGAAACAACCCCGCAAGGGGTATTACGCGTTTTTCAACATCCACTCAATTTCTGTTTCTGTGATGAGGCGCTCAAACTGCAACAGCTCATCATTTTTACAGGCGTGATAGACATGGCAGAAGCGTTCGCCTAAATAGCGGCGCAGGTGATCATTCTCGATAAACTCACCCAGGGCATCGCTCTGGCGAATCGGAAAGGGTAAGCCTTCCTGTTCCAGCCCGTTGCCTTCGACTTCTTCCTGCAACGGCAGCTCGTTATCAAGGCCATGCAAAATACCGGCAAAAATCGCTGCCATCACCAGATATGGGTTGGCATCGGCACCCGCCACGCGATATTCCACGCGGTGATTATGACGGTCGCCGCACGGAATACGCAGGGCGACGGTGCGGTTGTTATGGCCCCACGACGCCTGCGTCGGCACATACATTCCCGGCTGGAAGCGGCGATACGAGTTCACGTTTGGTGCCAGCAACGCCATCGACGACGGCATCAGGTCAATCATCCCGGCGAGCATCTTTTTCAGCAGCGGCGAATCTTCGCCTTCCGCGTCAGAAAGCACGTTCTCGCCACGATTATTTTGCATACTGATATGGATATGCATTCCGCTGCCCGCGTGCTCTTCATACGGCTTCGCCATAAAAGTGGCGTGCATCTTATGCTTTTCTGCCATCAGACGCACCAGGCGTTTTAGTGCCAGCGCATCATCGCAGGCTTCCAGCACGTTATCAGTATGGTAAAGGTTGATTTCAAACTGACCCGGCGAGGCCTCAGCGACCGCGCCATCTGCCGGAATCAGCTGTAACTGCGCCAGTTCATCAATATCATTGAGCACGTCGGCGAAGTGGTTGAGGTTATCAACGGAGTAAACCTGGCTTTGTGTATTGCGGTCATCGGTGCCAGGCGCGCAGGGCGGTTGCAGATACCCTTCAGCGTCGCGCTGGCGATCCAGTAAATAGAACTCCAGCTCTACCGCTACGACCGGGAACAATCCGCGCTGGCGCAGCTGCTGCCACAGGCGGTTAAGAACGTTCCGCGGCTCAACGTCAAAGGGAGCGCCATCTTCATCGACCATGGTCAGGAGCATCTGACCGATAAACTCTGGATCGGCGGCAGAAGGAGTTAAGGAACCGAGAACAGGAACACAGGTACGATCCGGCTCGCCCATTTCCTGACCCAGACCTGCTTCTTCTACTACGTTGCCCAGAATATCCATTGCAAATACCGAGGCCGGGAAATAACACCCTTTCTCGAGCTTCTTCAGGCTTGAAACAGGAATACGCTTTCCACGGAAGCAACCATTTAAATCGGTAAGTAAAACATCAACATATTGCGTATTCGGGTAGCGCTCCAGGTAGCGTTTCACTTCCTGCGTAAAGGCGCTACCCCGCCTCTCTTCTGACTGCTGAACAAAGTTCTCTACTTCAACGATATTGGTTTCCATGATTCTTCGCCTTTGGTTTGTTTTCCGCTCGTTATCAAAGCGTAAAATATAATGACCACCATTCGAATCTGTATGCAAACTAAATGTTTGTCAAATGTTAAATTGAGTTTGCAAAAATGAAAACCCACTGCTAGATTGAAAAAATATTGAACATAAAGGTCATTTAAAGCGCAGTAATGGCGATAATTTAGTCCACTTTGTGAGATTGAGCATGGAAAATATAATGAACAATCCGGTTATCGGTGTCGTAATGTGCAGGAACAGGCTTAAGGGTCATGCGACCCAGACTCTGCAAGAAAAGTACCTGAATGCCATCATCCATGCAGGCGGCTTGCCTATTGCGCTACCACATGCGCTGGCGGAACCGTCATTACTTGAACAACTTTTGCCGAAACTCGATGGCATTTATCTTCCTGGTAGTCCCAGCAATGTGCAGCCGCACCTATATGGTGAAAACGGCGATGAGCCTGACGCCGATCCCGGGCGTGATCTTCTGAGCATGGCGATAATTAATGCCGCACTCGAAAGGCGCATCCCCATTTTCGCCATCTGCCGGGGTTTACAAGAACTGGTGGTGGCAACCGGTGGTTCGTTGCATCGCAAGCTGTGCGAACAGCCTGAATTGCTGGAACATCGGGAAGATCCCGAACTGCCGGTGGAACAGCAATATGCACCGTCGCATGAAGTTCAGGTTGAAGAGGGGGGATTACTGTCTGCGTTGTTACCTGAATGTAGCAACTTTTGGGTAAACTCTCTACATGGACAAGGGGCGAAGGTCGTTAGCCCACGGTTGCGTGTTGAAGCTCGCTCGCCGGATGGCTTAGTTGAGGCGGTTAGCGTCATCAATCATCCTTTTGCGCTGGGCGTACAGTGGCACCCGGAATGGAACAGTAGCGAGTACGCGCTTTCGCGTATATTGTTCGAGGGCTTTATCACCGCTTGTCAGCACCATATCGCTGAAAAACAGCGACTCTGACCACTACAGTTTAAGGAAATGCAAATATGAGTGATGAGGGACTGGCGCCAGGAAAACGCTTGTCGGAAATCCGCCAGCAGCAGGGGCTTTCACAACGTCGTGCCGCCGAACTCTCCGGGCTGACTCACAGTGCTATCAGTACGATAGAACAAGATAAAGTCAGCCCTGCCATCAGTACGCTGCAAAAGCTGCTGAAGGTGTATGGTCTGTCACTCTCGGAATTCTTTTCCGAGCCGGAAAAACCTGATGAGCCGCAGGTCGTCATTAATCAGGACGACTTAATTGAGATGGGTAGTCAGGGTGTGTCAATGAAGCTGGTTCATAACGGTAACCCGAATCGCACGCTGGCGATGATCTTTGAAACGTACCAGCCGGGCACAACCACTGGGGAAAGAATTAAGCATCAGGGTGAGGAAATAGGCACTGTACTGGAAGGTGAAATTGTTCTGACGATTAATGGTCAGGATTACCACCTCGTCGCGGGGCAAAGTTATGCCATTAATACCGGCATCCCGCACAGTTTCAGTAATACGTCGGCAGGTATTTGCCGAATTATCAGCGCCCATACGCCCACCACGTTTTAATCTTTTTGTTCTGTAAGCCGGGTAAGCGCAATGCGCCCGGCAATCTATACACAAAATCATTCAAGTTGCATCAAGGCGGCAAGAGAGTGAATCCCGATGAGCTTACTTAAGTAAGTGATTCGGGTGAACGAAGACGAAGCCAACGCAGAGGCAGCTTGAAGGAAAACGTGTATAAAATAATGTCGCCAGAAATAAACGGGCATACGGCCCGGGGATCTCTGCGCCCTGACGTTCACAAACTGCATATATCTGATAGACGTGAAACAGGAGTCATAATGAATTTTCATCATCTGGCTTACTGGCAGGATAAAGCGTTAAGTCTCGCCATTGAAAACCGCTTATTTATTAACGGTGAATATACTGCTGCGGCGGAAAATGAAACCTTTGAAACCGTTGATCCGGTCACCCAGGCACCGCTGGCGAAAATTGCCCGCGGCAAGAGCGTCGATATCGACCGTGCGATGAGCGCAGCACGCGGCGTATTTGAACGCGGCGACTGGTCACTCTCTTCTCCGGCTAAACGTAAAGCGGTACTGAATAAACTCGCCGATTTAATGGAAGCCCACGCCGAAGAGCTGGCACTGCTGGAAACTCTCGACACCGGCAAACCGATTCGTCACAGTCTGCGTGATGATATTCCCGGCGCGGCGCGCGCCATTCGCTGGTACGCCGAAGCGATCGACAAAGTGTATGGCGAAGTGGCGACCACCAGTAGCCATGAGCTGGCGATGATCGTGCGTGAACCGGTCGGCGTGATTGCCGCCATCGTGCCGTGGAACTTCCCGCTGTTGCTGACTTGCTGGAAACTCGGCCCGGCGCTGGCGGCGGGAAACAGCGTGATTCTAAAACCGTCTGAAAAATCACCGCTCAGTGCGATTCGTCTCGCGGGGCTGGCGAAAGAAGCAGGCTTGCCGGATGGTGTGTTGAACGTGGTGACGGGTTTTGGTCATGAAGCCGGGCAGGCGCTGTCGCGTCATAACGATATCGACGCCATTGCCTTTACCGGTTCAACCCGTACCGGGAAACAGCTGCTGAAAGATGCGGGCGACAGCAACATGAAACGCGTCTGGCTGGAAGCGGGCGGCAAAAGCGCCAACATCGTTTTCGCTGACTGCCCGGATTTGCAACAGGCGGCAAGCGCCACCGCAGCAGGCATTTTCTACAACCAGGGACAGGTGTGCATCGCCGGAACGCGCCTGTTGCTGGAAGAGAGCATCGCCGATGAATTCTTAGCCCTGTTAAAACAGCAGGCGCAAAACTGGCAGCCGGGCCATCCACTTGATCCCGCAACCACCATGGGCACCTTAATCGACTGCGCCCACGCCGACTCGGTCCATAGCTTTATTCGGGAAGGCGAAAGCAAAGGGCAACTGTTGTTGGATGGCCGTAACGCCGGGCTGGCTGCCGCCATCGGCCCGACCATCTTTGTGGATGTGGACCCGAATGCGTCCTTAAGTCGCGAAGAGATTTTCGGTCCGGTGCTGGTGGTCACGCGTTTCACATCAGAAGAACAGGCGCTACAGCTTGCCAACGACAGCCAGTACGGCCTTGGCGCGGCGGTATGGACGCGCGACCTCTCCCGCGCGCACCGCATGAGCCGACGCCTGAAAGCCGGTTCCGTCTTCGTCAATAACTACAACGACGGCGATATGACCGTGCCGTTTGGCGGCTATAAGCAGAGCGGCAACGGTCGCGACAAATCCCTGCATGCCCTTGAAAAATTCACTGAACTGAAAACCATCTGGATAAGCCTGGAGGCCTGAAATGACCGAACATACCAGCAGTTACTACGCCGCCAGTGCGAATAAATATGCACCATTCGACACGCTGAATGAGTCAATCACCTGCGACGTTTGCGTGGTTGGCGGCGGCTATACCGGGCTCTCCTCCGCGCTGCATCTGGCGGAAGCGGGCTTTGACGTAGTGGTTCTCGAAGCCTCACGCATCGGCTTTGGCGCAAGCGGGCGCAATGGCGGACAGCTTGTGAACTCCTACAGCCGCGACATCGACGTGATCGAAAAAAGCTACGGCATGGACACCGCCCGTATGCTCGGCAGCATGATGTTCGAAGGTGGTGAGATCATCCGCGAACGTATCAAACGTTATCAGATTGACTGCGACTACCGCCCCGGCGGCCTGTTTGTGGCGATGAATGATAAACAGCTCGCCACACTTGAAGAGCAGAAAGAGAACTGGGAACGCTACGGCAATAAACAGCTGGAATTGCTGGACGCCAACGCCATTCGCCGTGAAGTAGCCAGCGATCGCTATACCGGTGCGCTGCTGGATCACAGCGGTGGGCATATTCATCCGCTAAACCTTGCCATTGGCGAAGCGGACGCCATCCGCCTCAACGGCGGGCGCGTGTATGAACTTTCTGCCGTGACGCAGATCCAGCACACCACGCCAGCCGTTGTGCGAACTGCCAAAGGTCAGGTGACGGCGAAGTATGTGATTGTCGCCGGGAATGCGTATCTGGGCGATAAAGTAGAGCCGGAACTGGCGAAACGCAGCATGCCGTGCGGCACGCAGGTGATCACCACCGAACGGCTGTCGGAAGATTTAGCCCGTTCGCTGATCCCGAAAAACTACTGTGTGGAAGACTGTAACTATCTGCTTGATTACTACCGTCTTACCGCCGACAACCGCCTGCTGTACGGCGGCGGCGTGGTCTACGGCGCGCGCGACCCGGATGACGTTGAGCGCCTTGTGGTGCCGAAACTGCTGAAAACCTTCCCGCAGCTGAAGGGCGTGAAAATTGATTACCGCTGGACGGGCAACTTCCTGCTGACCCTGTCGCGTATGCCGCAGTTTGGTCGCCTCGATACCAACATCTATTACATGCAGGGCTACAGCGGCCACGGCGTGACCTGTACTCATCTAGCCGGACGTTTGATTGCCGAACTGCTGCGCGGCGACGCCGAACGTTTCGATGCCTTCGCCAATCTGCCGCATTACCCGTTCCCCGGCGGGCGCACGCTGCGTGTGCCGTTTACCGCGATGGGCGCGGCGTATTACAGCCTGCGCGATCGTCTGGGCGTTTAATTTCCGATTAACCGTGAAGAGTCAAAAGGTGTGAAACATGAGCAACAATGAATTCCATCAGCGTCGTCTTTCTGCCACTCCGCGCGGGGTTGGCGTGATGTGTAACTTCTTCGCCCAGTCGGCTGAAAACGCCACGCTGAAGGATGTTGAGGGCAACGAGTACATCGATTTCGCCGCAGGCATTGCGGTGCTGAATACCGGACATCGCCACCCTGATCTGGTCGCGGCGGTGGAGCAGCAACTGCAACAGTTTACCCACACCGCGTATCAGATTGTGCCGTATGAAAGCTACGTCACCCTGGCGGAGAAAATCAACGCCCTTGCCCCGGTGAGCGGGCAGGCCAAAACCGCGTTCTTCACCACCGGTGCGGAAGCGGTGGAAAACGCGGTGAAAATTGCTCGCGCCCATACCGGACGCCCTGGCGTGATTGCGTTTAGCGGCGGCTTTCACGGTCGTACGTATATGACCATGGCGCTGACCGGAAAAGTTGCGCCGTACAAAATCGGCTTCGGCCCGTTCCCTGGTTCGGTGTATCACGTACCTTATCCGTCAGATTTACACGGCATTTCAACACAGGACTCCCTCGACGCCATCGAACGCTTGTTTAAATCAGACATCGAAGCGAAGCAGGTGGCGGCGATTATTTTCGAACCGGTGCAGGGCGAGGGCGGTTTCAACGTTGCGCCAAAAGAGCTGGTTGCCGCTATTCGCCGCCTGTGCGACGAGCACGGTATTGTGATGATTGCTGATGAAGTGCAAAGCGGCTTTGCGCGTACCGGTAAGCTGTTTGCCATGGATCATTACGCCGATAAGCCGGATTTAATGACGATGGCGAAAAGCCTCGCGGGCGGGATGCCGCTTTCGGGCGTGGTCGGTAACGCGAATATTATGGACGCACCCGCGCCGGGCGGGCTTGGCGGCACCTACGCCGGTAACCCGCTGGCGGTGGCTGCCGCGCACGCGGTGCTCAACATTATCGACAAAGAATCACTCTGCGAACGCGCGAATCAACTGGGCCAGCGTCTCAAAAACACGTTGATTGATGCCAAAGAAAGCGTTCCGGCCATTGCTGCGGTACGCGGCCTGGGGTCGATGATTGCGGTAGAGTTTAACGATCCGCAAACGGGCGAGCCGTCAGCGGCGATTGCACAGAAAATCCAGCAACGCGCGCTGGCGCAGGGGCTGCTCCTGCTGACCTGTGGCGCATACGGCAACGTGATTCGCTTCCTGTATCCGCTGACCATCCCGGATGCGCAATTCGATGCGGCAATGAAAATTTTGCAGGATGCGCTGAGCGATTAATAGCCCAACGCAATAATGTCTGATGCGCTGCGCTTATCAGGCCTGCAAACGACGTATTGATTATGTATGCCGAATAAAGCATTCACGCCGCATCCGGCAAGTTGTATTGCTCAACTTCGCTAAATCTGGTGCTTTTTCAACAACGCGCGGAACTGATGATAAGTTAACCCCAGTAATTCAGCCGCGCGCTTCTGGTTATATTTCCCTTGTTGCAAACTGAGTTGCAGCAACTCTTTTTCCTGCTGCATCTGAAACTCACGTAAATCCAGCGGCAGTGTTGGAAGCGAGGTGGTTTCTGAAACGGCGATAGCGTCTTCAGGCGGACGCCGTTTAAATGGGTCAATAACAATCTCATCGAGCGGAATTTCGCTGCTGCCGTGACGATACATCAGCGCTCAACCACGTTTTTTAGTTCGCGAATATTGCCCGGCCAGCGATAATTGAGCAGCGTGTCGCGGGCGCGTTCGGTAAAGCCCGGGAACAGCGGGAGCTTAGTTCCGCACATCTGGATAGCAAAATGATCCGCCATCAGCATGATGTCGCTGCGCCGTTCGCGTAGCGAGGGGAGTAGTACGACGTCAAAAGCCAGGCGGTCGAGCAGGTCGGCGCGTATAGTCTTTCCTCAACCAGCTGTGGCAAGTCGGCGTTGGTGGCGCACACCAGGCGCACGTTAACCTGCAGCGGCTGGCTTCCGCCCACGCGCTCAAGTTCACCATATTCAATCACCCGCAGCAGTTTTTCCTGCACCAGCATCGGCGCGGTCGCCAGCTCATCAAGAAACAGCGTACCGCCATCGGCACGTTCAAAGCGGCCCGGATGGCGTTTCTGTGCACCGGTAAACGCGCCGGCTTCATGACCAAACAATTCGGAATCCAGCACCTTCGTTTAGCGCCGCGCAGTTGAGCGAGATAAATGGCCCCTGCCAACATGAAGAAAGGTAGTGCAGGCGGTTAGCGATAAGTTCTTTCCCGGTTCCTCGCTCACCGATAATCAGCATGGTTTTCGTTCCAGCGGCGCTAGCCGCGACACCTGCTCCAGCACCTCAAGAAAGCGGTTCGGCCTCGCCGAGAAGGTTATCTTTGTAATCTGCCATGATGAAATTCGCCACTTGTTGGTGAGAATTCGCCATCGTACTGTAGGCGTTAATGGCACATATTTCAATCACCTCGTTTATAATCAATAAGATAAAAAGTTGGCATGGAATTTGTAATAGTCTCTTCGCAGGGCTAAGCCCGAAACAGTAACCATGAGGATTGAATTATGGGTATTTTTTCTCGTTTTGCCGACATCGTGAACGCCAACATCAACTCACTGCTGGAGAAAGCGGTAAGACCCTGTAGAAGCTGGTGCGTCGATGATCGGGTGATGGAAGACACGCTGGTTGAGGTTCGCTCCACATCAGCGCGTGCGTTGGCGGAAAAGAAAGAGCTGAGCCGTCGCGTTGAGAAAGCACTGGCACAGCAGCTTGAATGGCAAGAAAAGGCCGAACTGGCGCTGCGTAAAGAAAGAGGATCTGGGCGCGTGCGGCGCTGATTGAGAAGCAGAAACTCACTGACGTTATCGCCACGCTGGAACATGAAGTGACGCTGGTGGATGAAACCCTGGCGCGGATGAAAAAAGAGATCGGTGAGTTGGAGAAGAAACCAGCGAAACCCGTGCCCGTCAGCAGTCTTTGGCTCTGCGTCATCAGGCGGCGAGTTCGTCCCGTGATGTGCGCCGTCAGCTGGATAGCGGTAAACTGGATGAAGCGATGGCGCGTTTTGAATCCTTTGAACGCCGTATTGACCACATGGAAGCGGAAGCGGAAAGCCATCGTTTTGGCAAAGCAACCATCGTTCGACCAGCAGTTTGCAGAGCTGAAAGCGGATGATGAAATCAGCGATCAACTGGCTGCGCTGAAAGCCAAAATGAAGCAGGACAACGAATAATAACATCCAGGCGGCGTCCGAACGCGCCGCCGCTCATCGTCTAAGGAGTACTTATGAGCGCGCTATTTCTGGCTATTCCGTTAACCATTTTTGTGCTGTTTGTTTTACCGATCTGGTTATGGCTGCATTACAGCAATCGTTCTGGTCGCAGTGAATTGTCGCAAAGTGAGCAGCAGCGATTAGCGCAACTGGCTGATGAAGCAAAACGGATGCGCGAACGTATTCAGGCGCTGGAATCTATTCTTGATGCAGAACATCCGAACTGGAGGGATCGCTAATGGCGGGCATTAATCTCAATAAAAAATTATGGCGTATTCCACAGCAGGGCATGGTCCGCGGCGTCTGCGCCGGGATTGCCAACTATTTTGATGTACCGGTAAAACTGGTGCGTATCCTGGTGGTGCTGTCGATTTTCTTCGGTCTGGCGCTGTTTACCCTGGTTGCTTACATCATTTTGTCATTTGCGCTTGATCCAATGCCGGACAACATGGCCTTTGGTGAGCAGCTACCTTCCAGCAGCGAATTGCTGGATGAAGTCGACCGTGAACTGGCGGCAAGTGAAACGCGTTTACGCGAGATGGAACGTTATGTCACTTCCGATACTTTCACGTTACGTAGCCGTTTCCGTCAACTGTGAGGAAAGTTATGAATACTCGCTGGCAACAGGCCGGGCAAAAGGTAAAGCCTGGTTTCAAATTAGCAGGCAAGCTGGTACTTCTTACCGCACTGCGCTATGGCCCGGCGGGTGTGGCGGGCTGGGCGATAAAATCAGTTGCTCGCCGACCGCTGAAAATGTTGCTGGCTGTGGCGCTGGAACCGCTGTTAAGTCGGGCTGCTAATAAACTGGCACAGCGTTATAAAAGGTGAGGGGAGTTTCGCAAAAATTGTTAAATCTCAGGCGTATAATGGATGGCAATTTTCATCCATAGAAGGACGCTTACATGTTTAAAAAAGGCTTACTTGCTCTGGCACTGGTGTTTTCACTGCCCGTTTTCGCCGCTGAACACTGGATCGATGTTCGTGTTCCAGAGCAGTATCAGCAAGAGCACGTTCAGGGGGCCATCAATATTCCCCTGAAGGAAGTGAAAGAGCGCATTGCCACCGCCGTTCCGGATAAAAACGACACCGTGAAAGTGTATTGCAATGCCGGACGCCAGTCAGGGCAAGCAAAAGAGATCCTTAGCGAGATGGGATATACCCACGTTGAGAACGCCGGTGGCCTGAAAGACATCGCAATGCCGAAGGTCAAAGGTTAAAAGAATTCACCATGAGCGGCGCTTATGCGCCGTTTTTTTTTCTGTCACACCTTATTTACATCCCCATAGATTATTTGCGTCAGCTCACAAATACGCTTTTTCCCTGGTAAAAAATGATTTCCTGCGTGACTAAAACCCTTGTGCTCAATTGACAGTTTATTTTCTGCGGAGTAGTCTCTCGTTTCATGGGACCGCTACCACGGAAAGGCAACATGAAACAGAAAATTACGGATTACCTGGACGAAATCTACGGTGGAACATTTACCGCAACTCATTTACAGAAACTTGTAACGCGTCTTGAGAGTGCGAAACGATTAATTACACAGCGACGTAAAAAACACTGGGATGAAAGTGATGTCGTGTTAATTACCTATGCCGATCAATTTCACAGCAATGATTTAAAACCATTACCCACATTTAATCAGTTTTACCATCAATGGCTGCAAAGCATTTTTTCACATGTTCATTTGTTGCCGTTTTATCCATGGTCATCTGATGATGGCTTTTCGGTAATTGATTATCATCAGGTCGCCAGTGAAGCGGGGGAGTGGCAGGATATTCAGCAACTCGGTGAATGCAGTCATTTAATGTTTGATTTTGTCTGCAACCATATGTCGGCAAAAAGTGAATGGTTTAAAAACTATTTACAACAGCATCCAGGTTTTGAAGATTTTTTTATTGCCGTTGACCCGCAAACCGATCTCAGCGCCGTCACTCGCCCGCGTGCGTTACCGTTATTAACGCCATTCCAGATGCGCGATCATTCAACGCGCCATTTATGGACCACCTTTAGTGACGATCAAATTGACCTGAATTACCGTAGCCCTGAAGTGTTGCTGGCGATGGTGGATGTTTTACTCTGTTACCTTGCGAAAGGTGCTGAGTATGTCCGCCTGGATGCCGTTGGCTTTATGTGGAAAGAGCCGGGAACAAGCTGCATCCATCTGGAAAAAACACATCTGATTATCAAACTGTTACGGTCGATTATTGATAACGTTGCGCCAGGTACAGTGATCATTACCGAGACCAATGTTCCGCATAAAGACAACATTGCTTACTTTGGCGCAGGCGATGACGAAGCACATATGGTGTACCAGTTCTCGCTGCCGCCACTGGTGCTGCATGCGGTGCAAAAACAGAACGTTGAGGCGCTTTGTGCGTGGGCGCAAAACCTGACACTACCTTCCAGCAACACCACCTGGTTTAACTTCCTCGCCTCTCACGATGGCATCGGGCTAAACCCGCTACGGGGCTTGTTGCCTGAAAGCGAAATATTAGAGCTGGTCGAGGCGTTACAGCAGGAAGGTGCATTAGTAAACTGGAAAAATAATCCCGACGGTACACGCAGTCCGTATGAAATAAATGTGACCTATATGGATGCGTTAAGCCGCCGTGAGAGTAGCGATGAAGAACGTTGCGCCAGGTTTATCCTTGCCCATGCGATTTTGTTAAGTTTCCCCGGTGTGCCAGCGATATATATTCAAAGTATTCTTGGCTCGCGTAATGATTACGCAGGTGTCGAAAAACTCGGATATAACCGTGCGATTAACCGTAAAAAATATCACAGTAAAGAGATAACCCGAGAACTGAACGATGAAGCTACATTAAGGCATGCGGTATATCATGAGTTGTCGCGTTTAATTACACTTCGTCGCAGCCATAACGAGTTTCATCCGGATAATAATTTTACCATTGATACGATTAATTCATCCGTAATGCGTATTCCAAGAAGTAACGCTGATGGTAATTGTCTGACTGGATTGTTTAATGTCAGTAAAAATATTCAGCATGTAAATATTACTAATCTGCATGGTCGGGATCTGATTAGTGAAGTTGATATATTGGGTAATGAAATAACGCTGCGCCCCTGGCAGGTTATGTGGATTAAATAAAAAGGAACATCTCATGATTAAATCAAAAATCGTGCTGTTATCAGCACTGGTTTCATGCGCCCTGATTTCAGGCTGTAAAGAAGAAAATAAAACGAATGTATCCATCGAATTTATGCATTCTTCGGTGGAGCAGGAGCGCCAGGCCGTTATCAGTAAATTGATTGCCCGTTTTGAAAAAGAAAACCCTGGCATCACCGTTAAGCAAGTGCCCGTGGAAGAAGATGCCTATAACACTAAAGTCATTACTCTTTCACGTAGCGGTTCGCTGCCGGAAGTGATCGAAACCAGCCATGACTACGCCAAAGTGATGGACAAAGAGCAGCTTATCGATCGCAAAGCGGTTGCCACAGTCATCAGCAACGTTGGTGAAGGCGCGTTTTACGATGGCGTACTGCGTATTGTGCGTACCGAAGATGGTAGCGCATGGACCGGTGTTCCTGTCAGCGCCTGGATTGGCGGTATCTGGTATCGCAAAGATGTGCTGGCAAAAGCGGGGCTTGAGGAGCCGAAAAACTGGCAACAGCTGCTGGACGTTGCACAGAAACTGAATGACCCGGCGAATAAAAAATACGGCATTGCGCTGCCTACAGCAGAAAGCGTGTTGACGGAACAATCCTTCTCCCAGTTTGCGTTATCCAACCAGGCTAACGTCTTTAACGCCGAAGGCAAAATCACCCTTGATACACCAGAGATGATGCAGGCACTGACCTATTACCGCGACCTTACTGCCAACACTATGCCGGGTTCTAACGACATCATGGAAGTGAAAGACGCCTTTATGAACGGCACCGCGCCGATGGCGATTTACTCCACCTATATCCTTCCGGCTGTGATTAAAGAAGGCGACCCGAAAAACGTCGGTTTCGTGGTGCCAACCGAGAAAAACTCTGCGGTCTACGGCATGTTGACCTCGCTGACCATTACCGCCGGGCAAAAGACCGAAGAGACGGAAGCAGCAGAAAAATTTGTCACCTTTATGGAGCAGGCAGACAACATTGCCGACTGGGTGATGATGTCGCCAGGTGCTGCGCTGCCGGTGAATAAAGCGGTGGTGACTACCGCCACCTGGAAAGACAACGACGTTATTAAGGCGCTGGGTGAACTACCGAATCAGCTAATCGGTGAACTGCCAAATATTCAGGTTTTTGGCGCAGTAGGGGATAAAAACTTTACCCGCATGGGTGATGTGACGGGTTCTGGCGTGGTGAGTTCAATGGTGCATAACGTCACCGTGGGTAAAGCCGATCTCTCTACTACGCTGCAAGCGAGCCAGAAAAAACTGGATGAACTGATCGAACAGCACTAAACCCAGGACAGGAATCCGCAATGAACAGGCTTTTTTCAGGTCGTTCCGATATGCCCTTTGCGCTGCTGCTTCTCGCGCCCAGCTTATTACTGCTGGGCGGTCTGGTGGCGTGGCCGATGGTGTCGAATATCGAAATCAGTTTTTTACGTCTGCCGCTCAATCCCAACATCGAGTCAACGTTTGTTGGGGTGAGCAACTATGTGCGTATCCTCTCCGATCCCGGCTTCTGGCATTCGCTGTGGATGACGGTCTGGTATACCGCGCTGGTGGTGGCGGGCAGCACCGTGCTCGGGCTGGCGGTGGCGATGTTTTTCAACCGCGAGTTCCGCCTGCGCAAAACCGCGCGTTCGCTGGTGATCCTCTCCTACGTAACGCCGTCCATTTCGCTGGTGTTCGCCTGGAAATACATGTTCAACAACGGCTACGGCATTGTTAACTACCTCGGCGTCGATCTTCTGCATCTCTATGAGCAGGCACCGCTGTGGTTCGATAATCCGGGCAGTAGCTTTGTGCTGGTGGTGCTGTTCGCCATCTGGCGCTACTTCCCGTATGCCTTTATCTCGTTTCTGGCGATTTTGCAGACCATCGACAAATCGCTGTACGAAGCGGCAGAGATGGATGGCGCTAATGCCTGGCAACGGTTTCGTATCGTCACGCTGCCCGCAATTATGCCGGTCCTGGCGACGGTGGTGACACTGCGCACCATCTGGATGTTCTACATGTTCGCGGATGTTTATTTGCTGACGACCAAGGTCGATATTCTCGGTGTATATCTCTACAAAACCGCCTTTGCCTTTAATGATTTAGGAAAAGCGGCGGCGATCTCGGTGGTGCTCTTCATCATTATTTTCGCTGTCATTCTGCTGACCAGGAAACGGGTGAACCTCAATGGCAACAAATAAACGCACACTCAGTCGCATCGGTTTTTACTGCGGGCTGGCGCTGTTTCTCATCATCACGCTGTTTCCATTTTTTGTGATGCTGATGACCTCGTTCAAGGGCGCGAAAGAGGCGATCTCACTGCATCCTACGCTGCTGCCGCAGCAGTGGACGCTGGAGCATTACGTCGACATTTTTAACCCGATGATTTTCCCGTTTGTCGACTACTTCCGTAACAGTCTGGTGGTGTCTGTGGTTTCATCCGTGGTGGCGGTATTCCTCGGCATTCTTGGGGCTTACGCGCTTTCCCGCCTGCGCTTTAAAGGTCGGATGACCATCAACGCCAGCTTTTACACGGTGTATATGTTCTCTGGCATTTTGCTGGTGGTGCCGCTTTTCAAAATCATCACCGCGCTTGGCATTTACGACACTGAGATGGCGCTGATCATCACCATGGTGACGCAAACTCTGCCCACCGCCGTGTTTATGCTGAAAAGCTACTTCGACACCATCCCCGATGAGATCGAAGAAGCGGCGATGATGGATGGCCTCAACCGTCTGCAAATTATCTTCCGCATCACCGTGCCGTTGGCGATGTCCGGGCTGATATCCGTGTTCGTCTACTGCTTTATGGTGGCGTGGAACGACTATCTGTTTGCGTCGATTTTCCTCTCCAGCGCCAGCAATTTCACCTTACCGGTGGGCCTGAACGCGCTGTTCAGTACGCCAGATTACATCTGGGGACGGATGATGGCGGCCTCACTGGTGACCGCATTGCCGGTGGTGATTATGTATGCGCTTTCGGAACGTTTTATTAAGAGTGGTTTGACCGCCGGTGGCGTGAAGGGCTAAAGCGGCCAGTTTCTTTACAAGGAGTTTTAAATGAAAAAGTTAGTAGCCACAGCACCGCGTGTTGCTGCGCTGGTTGAGTATGAAGATCGGGCGATTTTAGCTAATGAAGTGAAGATCCGCGTGCGTTTCGGCGCACCGAAACACGGAACGGAAGTGGTCGACTTCCGCGCCGCCAGCCCGTTTATTGATGAAGACTTTAACGGCGAATGGCAGATGTTCACTCCGCGTCCGGCAGATGCGCCGCGCGGCATTGAGTTTGGCAAATTCCAGCTTGGCAACATGGTGGTTGGCGACATTATCGAGTGCGGCAGCGACGTTACCGACTACGCGGTGGGCGACAGCGTATGCGGCTACGGCCCGCTCTCCGAGACGGTCATCATTAACGCAGTGAATAACTACAAGCTGCGCAAAATGCCGCAAGGCAGCTCCTGGAAAAACGCCGTCTGCTACGACCCGGCGCAGTTTGCCATGAGCGGCGTGCGCGATGCCAACGTGCGCGTAGGGGATTTTGTGGTGGTGGTAGGGCTTGGCGCAATCGGTCAAATTGCCATCCAACTGGCTAAACGCGCTGGCGCTTCTGTGGTGATTGGCGTCGATCCTATCGCCCATCGCTGTGATATTGCCCGTCGCCACGGCGCGGATTTCTGCCTTAACCCCATCGGCACTGATGTAGGTAAAGAGATCAAAACGCTGACCGGCAAGCAGGGTGCCGATGTGATTATCGAAACCAGCGGCTACGCCGACGCGCTGCAATCGGCGCTCCGCGGTCTGGCTTATGGCGGCACCATCTCCTATGTCGCGTTTGCCAAGCCGTTTGCCGAAGGTTTTAACCTCGGACGCGAAGCGCATTTCAATAACGCCAAAATTGTCTTCTCTCGCGCGTGCAGCGAACCGAACCCGGATTATCCGCGCTGGAGCCGCAAGCGTATTGAAGAAACCTGTTGGGAACTGCTGATGAACGGTTATCTCAATTGCGAAGATTTAATCGACCCGGTGGTGACCTTTGCCAATAGCCCGGAAAGCTATATGCAGTATGTCGACCAGCATCCGGAACAGAGCATCAAAATGGGCGTTACGTTTTAATTCAAAGGAATGAAAAAAATGAAAATCGGCACACAGAATCAGGCGTTCTTTCCGGAAAACATTCTGGAGAAATTTCGTTATATCAAAGAGATGGGCTTCGATGGTTTTGAGATTGACGGCAAACTGCTGGTTAACAACATCGAAGAAGTCAAAGCGGCGATCAAAGAAACCGGTTTACCGGTGACCACCGCCTGCGGTGGCTATGACGGATGGATTGGCGACTTTATCGAAGAGCGTCGTCTTAATGGCTTAAAGCAGATCGAGCGCATTCTCGAAGCGCTGGCAGAAGTGGGCGGTAAAGGCATCGTCGTTCCGGCTGCGTGGGGCATGTTTACCTTCCGCTTACCGCCGATGACCTCGCCGCGTAGCCTGGACGGCGACCGCAAAATGGTGAGTGATTCCCTGCGCGTACTGGAACAGGTCGCCGCGCGTACCGGAACCGTGGTGTATCTCGAACCGTTAAACCGCTATCAGGATCATATGATCAACACCCTCGCCGATGCCCGCCGTTACATCGTCGAAAACGATCTTAAACATGTACAGATTATCGGCGATTTCTATCACATGAATATCGAAGAAGATAACCTGGCGCAGGCGCTGCATGACAACCGCGACCTGCTCGGTCATGTGCATATTGCGGATAACCATCGCTACCAGCCGGGCAGCGGCACCCTGGATTTCCACGCGCTGTTTGAACAGCTGCGCGCGGATAACTATCAGGGCTATGTAGTGTACGAAGGGCGTATCCGGGCGGAAGATCCTGCCCAGGCGTACCGTGATTCGTTGGCCTGGTTGCGTACCTGCTAAGAGGTCTTTGTGAAAAGTGCAATGACAAGCTCTCCGCTGCGGGTCGCGATAATAGGCGCAGGCCAGGTGGCGGATAAGGTTCATGCTTCGTACTACTGCACCCGCAACGATCTGGAACTGGTGGCTGTCTGTGACAGCCGCCTTTCCCAGGCGCAGGCGCTGGCAGAAAAATACGGGAATGCATCCGTGTGGGACGATCCGCAGGCCATGCTGCTGGCGGTGAAACCTGATGTGGTTAGCGTCTGCTCACCTAACCGTTTTCATTACGAACATACCCTGATGGCACTGGAAGCGGGCTGCCATGTGATGTGCGAAAAACCGCCCGCCATGACGCCAGAACAGGCGCGGGAAATGTGCGATACCGCGCGCAAACTGGGCAAGGTGCTGGCCTACGACTTTCACCATCGTTTTGCGCTCGATACGCAACAGCTGCGTGAACAGGTGACCAACGGCGTTTTGGGAGAGATTTACGTTACCACCGCCCGCGCCCTGCGTCGCTGCGGCGTTCCCGGCTGGGGTGTCTTTACCAATAAAGAACTGCAGGGTGGTGGCCCGCTGATCGACATCGGCATTCATATGCTGGATGCTGCGATGTATGTGCTGGGCTTTCCGGCGGTGAAAAGCGTGAATGCGCATAGCTTTCAAAAGATCGGCACGCAAAAGAGCTGTGGTCAATTTGGTGAGTGGGATCCGGCAACTTACAGCGTCGAAGATTCGCTGTTTGGCACCATTGAATTTCATAACGGCGGCATTCTGTGGCTGGAAACGTCATTTGCACTCAACATCCGCGAACAGTCGATTATGAACGTCAGCTTTTGTGGTGATAAAGCTGGTGCGACGCTGTTTCCAGCACATATCTACACCGATAACAACGGTGAATTAATGACGCTGATGCAACGGGAAATAGCAGACGACAACCGCCATTTGCGCAGCATGGAAGCCTTTATCAATCACGTACAGGGCAAGCCCGTGATGATAGCCGACGCCGAGCAGGGGTACATCATCCAGCAACTGGTGGCGGCGTTGTATCAATCCGCAGAAACAGGGACGCGTGTGGAATTATGACCAGGCCAGTAACGTTATCAGAACCCCATTTCAGCCAGCATACCCTGAACAAGTATGCATCGCTGATGGCGCAGGGGAACGGCTATCTTGGGCTTCGCGCCAGCCATGAAGAAGATTACACGCGCCAGACGCGAGGGATGTATCTGGCGGGGCTGTATCATCGGGCGGGAAAAGGTGAAATCAACGAACTGGTGAACCTGCCTGATGTCGTGGGGATGGAGATTGCCATAAATGGTGAGGTTTTCTCGTTATCCCACGAAGCCTGGCAGCGTGAGCTTGACTTTGCCAGTGGCGAATTACGCCGCAATGTTGTCTGGCGTACCAGCAACGGCTCAGGTTACACCATCGCCAGCCGTCGCTTTGTTTCGGCAGACCAACTGCCGCTCATTGCGCTGGAAATCACTATTACGCCACTGGACGCCGACGCGTCAGTGCTGATTTCAACAGGCATTGACGCCACGCAAACCAATCACGGTCGCCAACATCTCGACGAAACCCAGGTGCGGGTGTTTGGTCAGCATCTGATGCAGGGGAGCTACACCACCCAGGATGGACGCAGTGATGTGGCCATCAGCTGTTGCTGTAAGGTGAGCGGTGATGTGCAGCAATGCTATACCGCCAAAGAGCGCCGTTTACTGCAACATACCAGTGCGCAGCTTCATGCAGGCGAGACAATGACGTTGCAAAAACTGGTGTGGATCGACTGGCGGGATGACAGGCAAGCTGCTTTAGACGAGTGGGGCAGCGCGTCGCTTCGCCAGCTTGAAATGTGCGCGCAGCAGAGTTACGACCAACTTCTTGCAGCATCAACAGAAAACTGGCGTCAATGGTGGCAGAAACGTCGTATCACGGTAAATGGCGGCGAAGCGCACGATCAGCAAGCGTTAGATTATGCGCTTTATCATCTGCGCATCATGACGCCTGCCCACGACGAGCGCAGCAGCATTGCGGCAAAAGGCTTAACCGGCGAAGGCTACAAAGGCCACGTTTTCTGGGATACAGAAGTATTTTTGTTACCGTTTCATCTGTTTAGCGATCCGACGGTTGCCCGAAGTTTACTGCGTTATCGCTGGCACAACTTGCCAGGCGCGCAGGAGAAAGCGCGACGCAACGGCTGGCAGGGCGCGCTATTTCCGTGGGAAAGCGCGCGCAGCGGCGAAGAAGAGACGCCGGAATTTGCCGCCATTAACATTCGCACCGGGCTGCGGCAAAAAGTGGCCTCGGCGCAGGCGGAACATCATCTGGTGGCCGATATCGCCTGGGCGGTTATTCAATACTGGCAGACCACGGGGGATGAAAGTTTCATTGCGCATGAAGGCATGGCGCTACTTCTGGAGACGGCAAAGTTCTGGATTAGCCGCGCGGTGAGAGTTAACGATCGTCTGGAAATTCATGATGTTATTGGGCCAGACGAATATACCGAACATGTCAATAATAATGCATACACCAGCTATATGGCCCGCTACAACGTTCAACAGGCGCTGAATATTGCCCGCCAGTTCGGCTGTAGCGACGATGCGTTTATCCATCGCGCCGAAATGTTCCTCAAAGAGCTATGGATGCCAGAAATTCAGCCCGACGGCGTTTTGCCGCAGGATGATTCGTTTATGGCTAAGCCGGCGATTAATCTGGCGAAATACAAAGCGGCGGCGGGGAAGCAAACCATACTGCTGGATTATTCACGCGCAGAAGTGAACGAGATGCAGATCCTCAAACAAGCTGATGTGGTGATGCTCAATTACATGCTGCCGGAGCAGTTCTCAGCGGCATCGTGTCTTGCCAATCTGCAATTTTATGAACCGCGCACTATTCACGACTCGTCATTAAGTAAAGCAATCCACGGCATTGTTGCCGCACGCTGTGGCCTGCTGACCCAAAGTTATCAGTTCTGGCGCGAGGGGACTGAAATCGATCTTGGTGCTGATCCGCATAGTTGTGATGATGGTATCCATGCTGCCGCAACTGGCGCTATCTGGCTGGGGGCGATTCAGGGTTTTGCCGGGGTGAGCGTGCGTGACGGTGAATTGCATCTCAATCCGGCGTTACCTGAGCAGTGGCAACAGTTGTCTTTCCCTCTGTTCTGGCAGGGCTGCGAATTACAGGTCACTCTTGACGCGCAGCGTATTGCGATTCGAACTTCTGCGCCCGTTTCACTGCGTTTGAACGGTCAGCTTATAACCGTGGCTGAAGAATCTGTTTTCTGTTTGGGTGATTTTATTTTGCCCTTCAATGGGACCGCTACCAAACATCAGGAGGATGAATGAAACTGCAAGGGGTAATTTTCGATCTGGATGGTGTAATCACCGATACCGCGCATCTGCATTTCCAGGCGTGGCAGCAGATTGCCGCTGAAATTGGCATCAGCATTGATGCGCAGTTTAACGAATCCCTAAAAGGGATCAGCCGCGATGAGTCTCTGCGGCGCATTCTGCAACACGGGGGCAAAGAGGGCGACTTTAACTCGCAGGAGAGGGCGCAACTGGCGTATCGCAAAAATCTGCTCTATGTCCACTCACTACGCGAGTTGACGGTCAACGCTGTTCTACCCGGCATTCGCTCTTTGCTGGCAGATCTCCGTGCACAGCAGATCTCGGTTGGGCTGGCTTCTGTCTCCCTGAATGCGCCGACGATTTTAGCGGCGCTGGAGCTGCGCGAGTTTTTCACCTTCTGCGCGGATGCTTCCCAACTTAAAAACTCGAAACCGGACCCGGAAATCTTTCTCGCCGCCTGTGCAGGGCTGGGCGTGCCGCCGCAGGCATGTATCGGCATTGAAGATGCGCAGGCGGGCATTGACGCCATTAACGCCAGCGGTATGCGCTCGGTGGGGATCGGCGCGGGCTTAACCGGGGCGCAATTACTGTTGCCTTCAACGGAATCACTCACCTGGCCGCGGTTATCGGCCTTCTGGCAAAACGTATAGCAAAGGAATCAACATGGCTCAGCTTTCGTTACAACATATTCAAAAAATCTACGATAACCAGGTGCATGTGGTGAAGGACTTCAACCTGGAAATTGCCGATAAAGAGTTCATCGTGTTTGTCGGCCCGTCGGGCTGCGGTAAGTCGACCACCCTGCGCATGATTGCCGGGCTTGAGGAGATCAGCGGCGGCGATCTGTTGATCGACGGCAAACGAATGAATGACGTTCCAGCCAAAGCACGCAATATAGCGATGGTGTTCCAGAACTACGCGTTGTATCCGCATATGACGGTTTACGACAACATGGCGTTTGGTCTGAAGATGCAAAAAATCGCCAAAGAGGTGATTGATGAGCGGGTGAACTGGGCGGCGCAAATTCTCGGCCTGCGTGAGTACCTGAAACGTAAGCCGGGGGCGCTTTCCGGCGGGCAACGTCAGCGAGTGGCGCTTGGGCGGGCGATTGTACGCGAAGCGGGCGTGTTTTTAATGGATGAACCGCTCTCTAACCTTGATGCCAAGCTGCGCGTGCAAATGCGCGCAGAGATCAGCAAGCTGCATCAGAAACTGAACACCACCATGATCTACGTGACCCACGATCAGACCGAAGCGATGACCATGGCGACGCGGATTGTGATTATGAAAGACGGGATTGTTCAGCAAGTAGGTGCGCCGAAAACCGTTTATAACCAACCCGCGAATATGTTTGTTTCCGGATTTATTGGATCACCAGCGATGAATTTTATTCGCGGCACGATCGATGGCGATAAATTCGTTACGGAAACGCTTAAATTAACCATTCCCGAAGAGAAATTAGCGGTTCTGAAAACACAGGAAAGTTTGCATAAGCCCATCGTGATGGGAATACGACCGGAAGATATTCATCCGGACGCGCAAGAGGAAAATAACATTTCCGCCAAAATTAGCGTGGCAGAATTAACCGGTGCGGAATTTATGCTCTACACCACGGTTGGGGGCACGAGTTAGTGGTCCGTGCTGGTGCGTTAAATGATTATCATGCAGGAGAAAATATCACTATTCATTTTGATATGACGAAATGTCATTTCTTTGATGCAGAAACGGAAATAGCAATTCGCTAAATACAGGGGGAAGGCATTCCCCCAGGATAATACAAGGAACAATAATGAAAAAGTTATTACCCTGTACCGCACTGGTGATGTGTGCGGGAATGGCCTGCGCACAGGCCGAGGAAAGGAACGACTGGCACTTTAATATCGGCGCGATGTACGAAATAGAAAACGTCGAGGGTTATGGCGAAGATATGGATGGGCTGGCGGAGCCTTCAGTCTATTTTAATGCCGCCAACGGGCCGTGGAGAATTGCTCTGGCCTATTATCAGGAAGGGCCGGTAGATTATAGCGCGGGTAAACGTGGAACGTGGTTTGATCGCCCGGAGCTGGAGGTGCATTATCAGTTCCTCGAAAACGATGATTTCAGTTTCGGCCTGACCGGCGGTTTCCGTAATTATGGTTATCACTACGTTGATGAACCGGGTAAAGACACGGCGAATATGCAGCGCTGGAAAATCGCGCCAGACTGGGATGTGAAACTGACTGACGATTTACGTTTCAACGGTTGGTTGTCGATGTATAAATTTGCCAACGATCTGAACACTACCGGTTACGCTGATACCCGTGTCGAAACGGAAACAGGTCTGCAATATACCTTCAACGAAACGGTTGCCTTGCGAGTGAACTATTATCTCGAGCGCGGCTTCAATATGGACGACAGCCGCAATAACGGTGAGTTTTCCACGCAAGAAATTCGCGCCTATTTGCCGCTGACGCTCGGCAACCACTCGGTGACGCCGTATACGCGCATTGGGCTGGATCGCTGGAGTAACTGGGACTGGCAGGATGATATTGAACGTGAAGGCCATGATTTTAACCGTGTAGGTTTATTTTACGGTTATGATTTCCAGAACGGACTTTCCGTTTCGCTGGAATACGCGTTTGAGTGGCAGGATCACGACGAAGGCGACAGTGATAAATTCCATTATGCAGGTGTCGGCGTAAATTACTCGTTCTGATAATGGGCTAAATTGCCGGATGCGGCGCGAGTACTTTATCCGATCTATAAATGTAGGCCGGATAAGATGCGCTAGCATCGCATCTGGCATTCAGGCAAGGTAGCTGGTATTTATTTCAGCGTCATATGCGTGGCAACGGTAATATTCTGTGGTGACGGTTTTCCAGAAATTAAGCGGAATAATAACTCGCAGCTTTGTTGACCTAACTCCTGCGTCGGAACATCGATGCCGCCCGGTGCAGGCGTTAAAATAAATGACAGCGTTTCATTGCTATAACCCACCACCGCTAACTGCTGCGGAATAGCAATATTTTTCTCTGCTGCCGCACGATAAATGCTCATTAATTTCAGGCTGTCAGTGGCAAACACCGCCTCAGGCAACGGTGACTGGCTTAATAATTGCCGTGCTGCTTTTAATGCAGTTTCATGGGTATAACCGCCATCAACAATCCATTCATCACGCACTGCAATATTATGCGCAGCCAGGCTCTGCTTATAACCATTAACGCGATCAACCGAAACATGGACATCAAGCGGAGCATGCAGGCAGGCAATATTTTGATGCCCACTTTCAATTAATGCATCGGTCAACGCAATGCTGTCGCCAAAATTATCGGTATCGACAGAATAAACATGGGCATATTGACCTTCAACTTTGCCAATCACCACCACCGGAATATCATATTTATCGAGTTGGGCAAAAAATGACTCATCCGCTGGCGAACTGAGCATAATAATGCCTTTAATCATTTTCTGCTTAATTTTGCTTTCGCATTTTTGCAGATCTTCTGCCGGATTGTGCGACGTTTGTAATATCACGTCGAAACCTTCTTCTTCAGCTTTGGCGGTGATGGCATGCAAAACTTCAGAGAAAAACGGATTACCCGCCGTAGTTTTGGTCGAACGGGTAGAAATCACCATAATGGCATCAAAACCCGAAGAGGTCAGCGCGCGGGCCAGCTTGTTTGGCTGATACTGTAATTCTTCAATGGCCCGTAACACTTTTTCGCGCGCTTCCGGGGAGATATTAGTTTGCTTATTCAGCACGCGTGATACGGTGGATTTTGATACGCCTGCAACCCTGGCAATATCATAAATAGTAGGGGACATAGGTCAGGAACTCCGTCCGAACGTGAATGCTGCACATCTTATGGAGTTCGCCGGTCGATGACAACACGGGCAGTTGATAATCAATGGCCTGGCCCCCACATTCATATCCTTACGAATGATTTTTTTTCTGGTCTTCAGAGCAGCACAGGACAGCAATGAAGCGACTTAAAAATGAACTCAATGCGCTGGTGAATCGGGGTGTCGACAGACATCTGCGCCTCGCTGTAACCGGACTTAGCCGCAGCGGCAAAACAGCGTTTATCACCGCGATGGTTAATCAGTTGCTTAATATTCACGCCGGAGCACGTTTGCCGCTGTTAAGTGCGGTGCGTGAAGAGCGCCTGCTGGGCGTGAAACGCATTCCCCAGCGTGACTTTGGCATTCCGCGCTTCACCTATGACGAAGGGCTGGCGCAGTTATATGGCGATCCACCCGCCTGGCCAACGCCAACGCGCGGCGTCAGTGAAATCCGCCTGGCGCTACGTTTTAAATCGAATGATTCGCTGCTACGCCACTTTAAGGATACCTCCACGCTGTATCTGGAAATTGTGGATTATCCCGGCGAATGGTTGCTCGACCTGCCGATGCTGGCGCAGGACTATTTAAGCTGGTCGCGCCAGATGACGGGCTTACTCAATGGTCAGCGCGGAGAATGGTCGGCGAAATGGCGAATGATGAGCGAAGGGCTGGACCCGCTAGCGCCTGCCGACGAAAACCGGCTGGCGGACATTGCCGCCGCGTGGACCGATTATCTCCACCACTGTAAAGAGCAGGGGCTGCACTTTATTCAGCCTGGGCGCTTTGTCTTGCCGGGAGATATGGCAGGTGCGCCCGCGCTGCAATTCTTCCCGTGGCCGGATGTCGATACCTGGGGCGAGTCCAAACTGGCGCAGGCCGATAAGCATACCAATGCCGGAATGCTGCGCGAGCGCTTTAATTATTACTGCGAGAAGGTGGTGAAGGGGTTCTATAAGAATCATTTTCTGCGCTTTGACCGCCAGATTGTGCTGGTGGATTGCCTGCAACCTCTCAACAGTGGGCCACAGGCATTTAATGATATGCGTCTGGCACTGACGCAGCTGATGCAAAGTTTTCACTACGGGCAGCGTACCCTGTTCCGGCGTTTGTTTTCGCCGGTTATCGATAAGCTATTGTTTGCTGCCACTAAAGCGGACCATGTGACCATCGATCAGCACGCTAATATGGTTTCATTACTGCAACAACTGATTCAGGATGCCTGGCAAAATGCGGCGTTCGAAGGGATCAGCATGGACTGCCTGGGGCTGGCGTCAGTTCAGGCGACCACCAGCGGCATTATTGATGTTAACGGTGAGAAAATCCCGGCGCTGCGTGGTAATCGACTTAGCGATGGCGCACCGCTCACTGTTTATCCTGGCGAAGTTCCCGCACGTTTGCCTGGTCAGGCGTTCTGGGATAAGCAAGGCTTCCAGTTTGAGGCATTTCGTCCGCAGGTGATGGATGTCGACAAACCACTACCGCATATTCGTCTTGATGCTGCGCTGGAATTTTTAATAGGAGATAAATTGCGATGACCGAACCGTTAAAACCACGTATTGATTTCGACGGTCCTCTGGAGGTCGATCAGAATCCTAAATTCAGGGCGCAGCAGACCTTTGACGAAAATCAGGCGCAAAATTTTGCCCCGGCCACGCTCGACGAAGCGCAGGAAGAAGAGGGGCAAGTCGAAGCGGTAATGGACGCAGCGTTACGTCCGAAACGCAGCCTGTGGCGCAAAATGGTGATGGGAGGGCTGGCTCTGTTTGGCGCAAGCGTTGTCGGGCAGGGTGTACAGTGGACAATGAATGCCTGGCAAACCCAGGACTGGGTGGCGCTGGGTGGATGTGCCGCTGGGGCATTGATTATCGGCGCTGGCGTAGGTTCTGTGGTAACAGAGTGGCGGCGCTTATGGCGCTTGCGACAGCGCGCCCATGAACGCGACGAAGCGCGTGATTTATTGCATAGCCACGGCACGGGCAAAGGCCGCGCATTTTGCGAAAAACTGGCGCAGCAGGCGGGTATTGATCAGTCGCATCCGGCGCTGCAACGCTGGTATGCCTCAATCCATGAAACGCAAAACGACCGTGAAGTGGTCAGCCTGTATGCGCATTTGGTCCAGCCAGTTTTAGATGCCCAGGCGCGGCGCGAAATCAGCCGTTCGGCGGCGGAATCAACGTTGATGATTGCGGTCAGCCCGCTGGCGTTGGTCGATATGGCGTTTATCGCCTGGCGCAATCTGCGTTTAATTAATCGCATCGCCACGCTGTATGGCATTGAACTGGGGTATTACAGCCGTTTGCGTCTGTTTAAGCTGGTATTGCTGAATATCGCTTTTGCCGGAGCCAGCGAACTGGTGCGCGAAGTGGGGATGGACTGGATGTCGCAAGATCTCGCTGCTCGTTTGTCTACCCGCGCAGCTCAGGGGATTGGTGCAGGACTTCTGACGGCACGACTCGGGATTAAAGCTATGGAGCTTTGCCGCCCGCTGCCGTGGATTGACGATGACAAACCTCGCCTCGGGGATTTCCGTCGTCAGCTTATCGGTCAGGTGAAAGAAACGCTGCAAAAAGGCAAAACGCCCAGCGAAAAATAATGCAATATCGGGTGCTGACCGGATATCTTTACGCCGAAGTGCCCGTTTTTCCGTCTTTGTGTCAATGATTGTTGACAGAAACCTTCCTGCTATCCAAATAGTGTCATATCATCATATTAATTGTTCTTTTTTCAGGTGAAGGTTCCCATGCGTCTGGAAGTCTTTTGTGAAGACCGACTCGGTCTGACCCGCGAATTACTCGATCTACTCGTGCTAAGAGGCATTGATTTACGCGGTATTGAGATTGATCCCATTGGGCGAATCTACCTCAATTTTGCTGAACTGGAGTTTGAGAGTTTCAGCAGTCTGATGGCCGAAATACGCCGTATTGCGGGTGTTACCGATGTGCGTACTGTCCCGTGGATGCCTTCCGAACGTGAGCATCTGGCGTTGAGCGCGTTACTGGAGGCGTTGCCTGAACCTGTGCTCTCTGTCGATATGAAAAGCAAAGTGGATATGGCGAACCCGGCGAGCTGTCAGCTTTTTGGGCAAAAATTGGATCGCCTGCGCAACCATACCGCCGCACAATTGATTAACGGCTTTAATTTTTTACGTTGGCTGGAAAGCGAACCGCAAGATTCGCATAACGAGCATGTCGTTATTAATGGGCAGAATTTCCTGATGGAGATTACGCCTGTTTATCTTCAGGATGAAAATGATCAACACGTCCTGACCGGTGCGGTGGTGATGTTGCGATCAACGATTCGTATGGGCCGCCAGTTGCAAAATGTCGCCGCCCAGGACGTCAGCGCCTTCAGTCAAATTGTCGCCGTCAGCCCGAAAATGAAGCATGTTGTCGAACAGGCGCAGAAACTGGCGATGCTAAGCGCGCCGCTGCTGATTACGGGTGACACAGGTACAGGTAAAGATCTCTTTGCCTACGCCTGCCATCAGGCAAGCCCCAGAGCGGGCAAACCTTACCTGGCGCTGAACTGTGCGTCTATACCGGAAGATGCGGTCGAGAGTGAACTGTTTGGTCATGCTCCGGAAGGGAAGAAAGGATTCTTTGAGCAGGCGAACGGTGGTTCGGTGCTGTTGGATGAAATAGGGGAAATGTCACCACGGATGCAGGCGAAATTACTGCGTTTCCTTAATGATGGCACTTTCCGTCGGGTTGGCGAAGACCATGAGGTGCATGTCGATGTGCGGGTGATTTGCGCTACGCAGAAGAATCTGGTCGAACTGGTGCAAAAAGGCATGTTCCGTGAAGATCTCTATTATCGTCTGAACGTGTTGACGCTCAATCTGCCGCCGCTACGTGACTGTCCGCAGGACATCATGCCGTTAACTGAGCTGTTCGTCGCCCGCTTTGCCGACGAGCAGGGCGTGCCGCGTCCGAAACTGGCCGCTGACCTGAATACTGTACTTACGCGTTATGCGTGGCCGGGAAATGTGCGGCAGTTAAAGAACGCTATCTATCGCGCACTGACACAACTGGACGGTTATGAGCTGCGTCCACAGGATATTTTGTTGCCGGATTATGACGCCGCAACGGTAGCCGTGGGCGAAGATGCGATGGAAGGTTCGCTGGACGAAATCACCAGCCGTTTTGAACGCTCGGTATTAACCCAGCTTTATCGCAATTATCCCAGCACGCGCAAACTGGCAAAACGTCTCGGCGTTTCACATACCGCGATTGCCAATAAGTTGCGGGAATATGGTCTGAGTCAGAAGAAGAACGAAGAGTAAGCGCGAATATGCCTGATGGTGCAACACCATCAGGCATATTAAATTATGCTTTCAGTACAGCCAGAGCTGCTTCGTAATCCGGCTCGGTGGTGATTTCATCCACCAGCTGGCTGAAAATCACATTGTCATTTTCGTCAATAACCACAACGGCACGCGCTGCCAGACCTTTCAGTGGGCCATCAGCAATTGCCACACCGTAAGCTTGCAGAAATTCAGCGTTACGGAAAGTGGAGAGGGTGATAACGTTGTTCAGACCTTCTGCGCCGCAGAAACGAGACTGGGCGAACGGCAGATCGGCAGAGATACACAGCACAACGGTGTTGTCGATCTCAGTTGCCAGTTGGTTAAACTTACGTACTGATGCGGCGCAAACACCGGTATCAATACTCGGGAAAATGTTCAGCACTTTGCGTTTACCCGCAAACTGACCGAGGGTGACGTCAGACAGATCTTTTGCCACGAGAGTAAAAGTCTGCGCTTTGCTACCCGCCTGCGGGATGGAATTGGCGACTGTAACCGGGTTGCCCTGGAAATGAACGGTTTGTGACATGATTATCTTTCCTGTTTACATATAGTTAACGTCACACCTAGTTTATGCTAACTGTCAATAACACAGCAAACGCTATTTGCGCTTAATCCGCAGACCACCGCGACAACAAGGAGTAAAGATGAGAACCGTTAAGGTATTCGAGGAAGCCTGGCCCTTACATACCCCGTTTGTGATTGCCCGGGGAAGTCGCAGTGAAGCGCGCGTGGTGGTGGTTGAACTGGAAGAAGAGGGTATTAAAGGCACCGGCGAATGCACGCCGTATCCGCGTTATGGGGAAAGTGATGCCTCGGTAATGGCGCAAATTATGAGCGTCGTGCCGCAACTAGAGAAAGGGCTGACACGGGAGGAGTTGCAAAAAATTCTCCCTGCCGGCGCAGCACGTAATGCGCTGGATTGTGCATTGTGGGATCTGGCCGCGCGAAGACAGCAGCAATCGCTGGCTGATTTGATCGGCATAACGCTTCCCGAGACAGTTATCACTGCACAGACGGTTGTCATCGGTACGCCTGATCAGATGGCCAATAGTGCATCAACACTCTGGCAGGCAGGCGCGAAATTACTGAAAGTGAAGCTGGATAACCATCTTATCAGTGAGCGGATGGTGGCAATTCGCACAGCTGTGCCCGATGCGACGCTGATCGTTGATGCAAATGAATCCTGGCGTGCAGAAGGGTTGGCGGCGCGTTGCCAGCTATTGGCGGATTTAGGCGTTGCGATGCTTGAACAACCGCTTCCTGCGCAGGACGATGCGGCGCTGGAGAATTTTATTCATCCGTTGCCGATTTGTGCTGATGAAAGTTGTCATACTCGTAGCAATTTGAAGGCGCTGAAAGGGCGCTATGAGATGGTTAATATTAAGCTCGATAAAACCGGGGGTCTGACGGAAGCGCTGGCGCTGGCGACTGAAGCGCGTGCACAAGGTTTCAGTCTGATGCTGGGCTGCATGTTGTGTACCTCTCGTGCCATTAGCGCCGCTTTACCGCTGGTGCCGCAGGTCAGTTTCGCCGATCTTGACGGACCGACCTGGCTGGCGGTAGATGTGGAACCGGCGCTTCAGTTCACGACGGGCGAATTGCATCTTTAGGATGCCAGCGCAGCAAGTTTGCCATCGCAAAGAGATATTTTTCGCTGGCTTCGTCGGAGGAGATGGGCGGAAACTCTGCGGTGATGCAATGCAAGTTCAGATCTGCACACCAACTGCCGAAAGAGCCAGGCGTTTCATAACCGACGCTGGTTACCAGAGGCAATTCAAACGCCTGAGCCAGCCATTCGCCTAATTCGCTGTGTCTGGGATCTTCAATACAGGCCAGTGGATCGTGGAATGAGACCACCCAGGCAGGTTGAATGCGGTGTATAAGCTGGCACAGCGCCTGGGTTTCAGGTTCGGAGCCAGGTTTGTCACCTGTCAGTAATACGACATCGCGTTCTTCAGCGGCGCTGTTCCAGCGATAAACGGTTTCACCTTCCTTCCAGTTCGCCGCCGGAAAGTTTCTGTTTAAATCCACACCATTAGCATTGGCCCGTAACCCCAACTGGCAGCCGTCAGGATTCACACACAGCACCACATGATGACGGCGCAAAGAAGGTGTCAACGTCCGCAGAGCACAGGAGAGCGTGACGACCGAAGAGTTTTCATCACCGTGAGTGCCAGCCAGAATCAAACCACTTTCGCGGCTGGCTGCAGGGGCAGGAAACCAGATTAACGGCGCGCCCAATAATGAACGTCCGTAATGTTCTGTTCCGGGCGGAAATGCGCCGCGTTCGGCGCGTGGGCGGGTTACGGTCATGATCGTCTCTGGTTCAGGAAGTATTACAGGCAGTGTTGTGCAAATTTTGCGGATTATCAAATCCTTTTCTTCAACGCTATGTCATCGATCTTGTATCACTTTTTTGCCGGAAGTTGTTTGCATTTTATTAGTTGGATAGGGTTTGTGGATTTTTGCTGGCTGACGGGCAAATAAAGTTTGTTTAATGGTTTGCTTATCTGCCAGTTGATTAATCACATGGCGGGCTATCTGACCGCCAGCACCAAGAATCAGTACATTTTTCATGAAAATTATCCCAGATTATTGGCAGCAATATGCCAGTCCATATCACTATTGCGGATTTGAATATGTTTCATTACAGAGTTTCCTCAAAGAACGGAGCTAATACTGAAATTGCTTCAGCCACATAGGCTTTGCCGTCATAAAGATCCATATGGTTTGCGCCTTCAACAATGTGATAGCGTTTATCCTGGCTTGATGCTCGATCGTACAGGTCGTCACTCATCCATTTGCTCCCTGCCTGGCTGCCCGCCACAATCTGCGTCGGCTGAGTCAGGTACACTTCCGCCATATGGTAAGCATCATAGGTAATAATCTGGTTAAGGCTGCGCAAAGTAGCGTAACCCGGTGCTGTTGGATACTGCGCGCGAGGGGTGTGGTAATACTCCCAGGCCTGACGCAGTTCTTCGTTCGGCGCATCGGACTCCTTCATTGGTGCCAGTGGCATAATGGCGTATTCTCCGCTGCTAATATCGCTGGTTCTGGCGTTTGAACCCGCTTCAACGTATGGCAGGGCATCAATAGATTTCACATTGTTTTCCCAACCATTACGGAATATCGAACCAATATTGACCGCACTAACGGTACCGATGGCCTTGATGCGGCGATCCTGAATTGCAGCATTGGCTGTATATCCTGCACCGGCACAAATTCCCATCGCACCAATTCGGGTATTGTCGACATAAGAAAGCGTTGTCAGGTAATCAATCACGGCACTGATGTCTTCAGTACGAATGTATGGGTTTTCTAACTGACGCGGCTCGCCGCCACTTTCACCTTGATAAGATGCGTCATAAGCAATAGTGACAAATCCCTTTTCCGCCAGTTTTTTGGCATAGGTTCCGGCCGTTTGTTCTTTAACGCCCCCACCTGGGTGAGATAACACAATTGCCTGATACTGACGGGTTTCATCAAATTTTGGAGGGAAATAGATCACTGCAGACAAAGAGATGGTTGGATTATTGCTGTTAGTGAAGCTGACTTTATTATTCATCATTCCGTTCCTCATGGAGTTGTCGGTTCGTTTTAACGGTTGGTGATATCACTATAGATATTGATCATTAAGTTGATTAGACCCAAAATCATGATTAGACCTATCATTTAAATGATTAATAGATTGCATGGAGATACTGAATGAAGCGTGAAGAAATCGCTGATCTGATGGCGTTTGTCGTCGTTGCAGAGGAGCGTAGCTTCACTCGTGCAGCAGCCCGCCTGAGCATGGCGCAGTCAGCTTTAAGCCAGATAGTGCGTCGTATAGAAGAACGATTGGGATTGCGGCTTCTGACGCGAACCACGCGCAGCGTTGTTCCAACTGAAGCGGGCGAGCATCTTTTGTCTGTTCTTGGCCCTATGTTGCATGACATAGATTCAGCCATGGCATCCCTGAGCGATCTGCAGAACCGCCCATCCGGGACAATACGTATTACTACTGTAGAACATGCAGCAAAAACGATATTGTTACCAGCAATGCGCACATTCCTGAAATCGCATCCTGAAATTGATATTCAGCTCACCATTGATTATGGTTTGACCGATGTCGTTTCTGAACGTTTTGATGCAGGCGTCCGTCTGGGTGGGGAGATGGATAAAGATATGATCGCCATTCGAATCGGGCCAGATATACCAATGGCTATTGTTGGCTCACCGGATTATTTTTCTCGCCGAAGTGTTCCAACGTCAGTGTCACAATTAATAGATCATCAGGCAATTAATTTGTATCTTCCCACATCGGGTACAGCAAATCGCTGGAGATTAATACGCGGTGGACGTGAAGTTCGTGTTCGCATGGAAGGTCAGCTTTTACTGAATACGATAGACCTGATCATTGATGCTGCAATTGATGGGCATGGATTGGCGTATCTACCTTATGATCAGGTTGAGCGGGCTATTAAAGAAAAAAAACTGATACGTGTTTTGGATAAATTCACACCAGATTTACCCGGTTATCACCTGTACTATCCACACCGTCGACATGCTGGCTCGGCATTCTCATTATTTATAGATAGGCTGAAGTATAAAGGTGCTGTTTAGCACTACTTGCTGATACATTAATTTAATTCTTCTCTTAACGTATTCTCAGTTCCTTTCAACGTTTTGGTCATTTTTTATTCTTCGTACAATGGCGACAGATGCTGATTATGATACCGAAAACGGGTTTGAACGTGCGAAGCCCGAACGTAGTGTTCGGAGTTCTATGTGCTTTACCGCATTTTGGAGACTATTATTTACACTAAATCTGATTTGATATATTGATACTTAAAACATTTGATGCTTCCTTTGTCACTTTTTTGATGGAAGTTGTTTGCATTTCTTTAAGGCGAAACAAATAATTACGCATCAATTTTAATGTCGGTTAGAGGGAAACTTATGAAGCACTCTGTTTCAGTCACGTGTTGTGCGCTGTTGGTCAGCAGCATTTCTCTTTCGTTTGCGGCCGACGTTCCCGCTGGAACGGTGCTGGCAAACCAGCAAGATCTGGTTCGCCACATCAAAGATGAACCCGCTTCATTGGATCCCGCTAAAGCAGTAGGGCTGCCTGAATTCAGGTGATCCGCGATCTGTTCGAAGGCCTGGTTAACCAGGATGCCAACGGAAATATTATTCTAGCGTCGCCACCCGCTGGCAGACCAATGACCAAAAAATCTGGACCTTTACCCTGCGTAACGATGCAAAATGGTCCGACGGTACTCCGGTAACGGCGCAGGATTTCGTCTTGCTGGCAGCGTCTGGTCGATGCAAAACCACCTCGCCATTTGCCTGGTTTGCCGCACTGGCTGGTATCACTAACGCGCAGGACATCATCGATGGCAAAGCTAAGCCCGAGACTCTGGGCGTAACGGCCGTTGATGCGCGCACTTTGCGCGTTCAGCTCGATAAACCGCTGCCGTGGTTTGTGAATCTGACCGCCAACTTCCCCCTGTATCCGGTGTAACGCCGACGTTGAAAGCGATAAAACTGGACTGCCGGGTAAGCTGGTGGGCAATGGCGCTTATGTTCTGGCGTCGCGTGGTTAACGAAAGACTGGTTGCGACCCCGAACAAGCAGTACTGGGATAATGCGAAAACGGTGATTCAGAAAGTCACTTTTGTACCGATTAACCAGGAATCGTCGGCCACCAAACGCTATCTGGCTGGCGATATCGACATCACCGGATCATTCCCGAAAAATCAGTACCAGAAGCTGCTCAAGGAGCTGCCGGGCCAGGTCTATACCCCGGCGCAGTTGGGCACCTATTACTACGCCTTTAATACCCAGAAGGGGCCTACCGCCGATGCGCGTGTGCGCCTGGCGCTGAGCATGACCATCGACCGACGGATTATTGCTGAGAAGGTACTGGGTACGGGTGAAAAACCCGCCTGGCGTTTAACACCAGACGTGACGGCGGGTTTTACCCCGCAGCCATCGGCGCTGGAACAGAGCAGCCAGGCGGAATTGAATGCGCAGGCTAAAATGCTGCTCGGCGGGAGGGGATGGACCGAACCGTCCTTGAAGCTGACGCTTTTGTATAACACCTCAGAGAACCACCAGAAAATTGCCATTGCGGTGGCATCGATGTGGAAGAAAAATCTCGGCGTTGACGTAAAACTGCAAAATCAGGAATGGAAAACCTATATCGACAGCCGTAACACCGGCAATTTTGATGTCATTCGTGCGTCATGGGTTGGCGATTACAACGAACCGTCGACTTTCCTGTCGCTGCTGACCTCAACCAATACCGGCAACATTGCACGCTTTAACGAACCGGTCTATGACAAGGTGATTCGTCAGGCGGCGCTGGAAAACACCGCCGCAGCGCGTAACGCTGACTATAACGAAGCGGAAAAAATTCTGGCAGCAAAAGCGCCGATTGCGCCGATTTACCAGTACACCAATGGTCGCTTAATCAAACCATGGCTGAAAGGGTATCCGATAACCAACCCGGAAACGTGGCGTACACGCATACGATGTATATCGTTAAGCATTGATGTGATGGGAACTGGCGTTACCCTTGTGCATAACGCCAGTGATGTCTGATTTAGCGACCCTGTTCCGGCGGTGTAATGTTATCCATATACAGCGTCTGGCTGGGGAAGGCAAAGTCCGCGCCGTGTGACTGTACAATATCGATAATCTTCAAATAAACGTCTTGCTGTGCAGCAAGCCATTCAGCCCATACCGTGGTTTTGGTAAAGCAATAAACCATAATATTCAATGAAGAGTCAGCAAACTGGTTGAAATAAACCAGTAAGGTTTGTCGCTGGTCGATGGCCGGGTGATTTTTCAGCATCTCACGTACAGCTTCGACAATAACGCCCACTTTTGCCGCATCCTCATAACGTAAACCAATGGTCGTGGTAATGCGGCGGTTGGTCATTCGTCCTGGGTTTTCTACGCTGATCGACGAAAACAGCGAGTTCGGTACGTACAATGGACGATTATCAAAGGTCGTAATTTTGGTAATTCGCCAGCCAATTTCCGCTACTGTACCTTCGATATTTCTGTCCGGTGAACGGATCCAGTCGCCAATACTGAAAGGACGGTCGAAATAGAGCATAATCCCGGAAAAGAAGTTACTCAGAATATCTTTACCGGCCATACCGACAGCCAGACCACCAATACCACCAAAGGTCAGCAAGCCAGAAAGGCTCATGCCGAAATGTTCGCCATAAAGCAGAACAAGCACCACAATAATGGTGATTTTGATGATACGCGACATAATCCGCGCACTGGTGATATCGCGACCTTTTTTAATCTGCTGTTTTTCAAACTGATTAATCAGCAGAAATAGCTTAATCGTCAGAATAACCGCAATCAGGGACGTACAGATAAAATCGATAACGCCTGGGGTGATAAATTTGAGTTTATAGTTTTCTATAACATAATTAATAATGCTACCAACAGCACTGATAATTATGGTGTAGATTAAAAATTGCACCGCATGGAATAAAAATCCTTTTCTTTTACGATTTCCACGGCGAAACCAAAAGCTCATCAGAATCAATGCTGCGCAGCTACCGAAAATAATGACCAGATTAAGCGCATTATTTGTAAACAGTTCAGCGATCATTGTTTTATCAGGCTCCTCCAGATAATTGTCGTCATGCCGGAAACCCCTGGCGGGGCTATTTTACCGCGACAATTCATTCAGATCATCAATAGTCAGGGAAGGAAGTAGCAACATTAGCTAAGGAAGGTGCGAACAAGTCCCTGATATGAGATCATGTTTGTCATCTGGAGCCATAGAACAGGGTTCATCATGAGTCATCAACTTACCTTCGCCGACAGTGAATTCAGCAGTAAGCGCCGTCAGACCAGAAAAGAGATTTTCTTGTCCCGCATGGAGCAGATTCTGCCATGGCAAAACATGGTGGAAGTCATCGAGCCGTTTTACCCCAAGGCTGGTAATGGCCGGCGACCTTATCCGCTGGAAACCATGCTACGCATTCACTGCATGCAGCATTGGTACAACCTGAGCGATGGCGCGATGGAAGATGCTCTGTACGAAATCGCCTCCATGCGTCTGTTTGCCCGGTTATCCCTGGATAGCGCCTTGCCGGACCGCACCACCATCATGAATTTCCGCCACCTGCTGGAGCAGCATCAACTGGCCCGCCAATTGTTCAAGACCATCAATCGCTGGCTGGCCGAAGCAGGCGTCATGATGACTCAAGGCACCTTGGTCGATGCCACCATCATTGAGGCACCCAGCTCGACCAAGAACAAAGAGCAGCAACGCGATCCGGAGATGCATCAGACCAAGAAAGGCAATCAGTGGCACTTTGGCATGAAGGCCCACATTGGTGTCGATGCCAAGAGTGGCCTGACCCACAGCCTGGTCACCACCGCGGCCAACGAGCATGACCTCAATCAGCTGGGTAATCTGCTGCATGGAGAGGAGCAATTTGTCTCAGCCGATGCCGGCTACCAAGGGGCGCCACAGCGCGAGGAGCTGGCCGAGGTGGATGTGGACTGGCTGATCGCCGAGCGCCCCGGCAAGGTAAGAACCTTGAAACAGCATCCACGCAAGAACAAAACGGCCATCAACATCGAATACATGAAAGCCAGCATCCGGGCCAGGGTGGAGCACCCATTTCGCATCATCAAGCGACAGTTCGGCTTCGTGAAAGCCAGATACAAGGGGTTGCTGAAAAACGATAACCAACTGGCGATGTTATTCACGCTGGCCAACCTGTTTCGGGCGGACCAAATGATACGTCAGTGGGAGAGATCTCACTAAAAACTGGGGATAACGCCTTAAATGGCGAAGAAACGGTCTAAATAGGCTGATTCAAGGCATTTACGGGAGAAAAAATCGGCTCAAACATGAAGAAATGAAATGACTGAGTCAGCCGAGAAGAATTTCCCCGCTTATTCGCACCTTCCCTAACTAATCAATGCGTTGATTGTAAATCCAGCTAAGAGGTGAGGTTTTCAGAGCAGACAACGGTGAAATGTCATGGTATTGTTACGTTTAGGTAACAAGAAATTTGTCTGCACAAGGATTACATCATGATTATGGCGAAACTGAAGTCAGCGAAAGGGAAGAAATTTCTCTTTGGTTTGTTGGCGGTTTTCATTATTGCGGCGTCGGTTGTGACTCGCGCGACCATCGGCGGCGTTATAGAACAGTACAATATTCCGCTGTCTGAGTGGACGACATCAATGTATGTGATTCAGTCATCGATGATTTTTGTTTATAGCCTGGTCTTTACTGTGTTGCTGGCAATCCCGTTGGGAATTTATTTCCTTGGCGGCGAAGAGCAGTAAGTAAAAAATAGGCCCGATAACTCGGGCCTTGTCAGTTATTGAAGAGTCGTTAATCGTCTTCTTCGTCATCCAGTTCAACGGGTGTCTGATACTGGTCAGGTTTAATGACCAGCAGGTCGCAGCGAAGATGATCAATCACCTGTTCCGCCGTGTTGCCGAGGAATGCTGCTGAAATACCGGTGCGTCCTACCGTGCCCAGAACCACAATCCCCGCCTGTAAGTGCTCCGCCAAATCAGGAATCACCTCTTCTGGCAGACCTTTTTCTACGTGCGTCATGTTTTCATTAATGCCGAATTTCTGCCGCAGGGCTTTCATTGCCAGCAAATGTTGCCCACGAATGGCATCGTTATAAACGCTCGGGTCAAATTCCGGCAGTTCAATCGCGATATTAATTGGCGTTACCGGATAAGCGCCAACCAGATGAACTTCGGTATGGTTGACTTGTTCTGCCAGTTCGATCGTCTCTTTGACCAGTTTTTCATTGAGCGCATTATGATACGGCTCTTCACTGGCGAGATTCACCGCCACCAGCGCCTTGCCTCCTTCCGGCCACGGCTGGTCTTTCACCATCCACACCGGGCTTGGGCATTTGCGTAACAGATGCCAGTCCGTTGGCGTAAAAATCACCGCTTCCAGACGGTCATGTTGGTGCGCCATTTTTAGCACCAAATCGTGTCCGCCGCTGATCACTTCCTGAATGATGGCTTCGAAAGGACGGTTATGCCAGACCACTTTAATTTCAATGGGAACGCCAGCATTGAGATAATATTTTGCCTGCTCGTGGATCCAGGCTGTACGCTGGCTGATGACGCCCTGACGCATAGCGGTACGTTCGTCCGGGGAGAGCAGGGTGGTCATTTCGTATGAGAAGTCATAGATCGGCAAAAAGGCTTTAATTTTGCCACCAATCCGTTGATGTAAATAAACAGCTCGCCGCAATGCTGGTTGGTCGTCCTGGTTAGGATCGATAACAACGAGCATGTTCTGATACATAGCCATACAGGGTCTCCTTACAACAACTGTCAACGCAGTTTGTAATTAAAAGATTAACCCATATCTGGTGAATGAAACAGTGATGAACCTTCTGCCAGATCAATAAATCAGAAAAATTTAATGATATGACAGAAGGATAGTGAGTTATGCGGAAAAATCAGGCAACGTTACGCGTATGACCAGCAAGCTGGGCCAGCGCATCGTTATTTTCGATGGTGATGTATTTACCTTTGACTGCCAGCATGCCGCTTTTCTGGAAGCGACCCAGCAGACGGCTGATGGTTTCTACCGTCAGGCCCAGATAGTTACCGATATCGCCACGAGTCATCGTCAGGCGGAATTCACGAGGGGAGAAGCCGCGTTGGGCAAAACGACGGGACAGGTTGTAGATGAATGCAGCCAGACGTTCCTCGGCATTTTTCTTCGACAACAGCAGGATCATGTCCTGATCGCCTTTGATTTCACCGCTCATCAGACGCATCATCTGCTGACGCAGATTCGGCATTTTACCGGACAAATCGTCCAGCGTTTCGAACGGGATTTCACATACCATCGAGGTTTCCAGCGCCTGCGCGAAGCTCGGGTGATGGCCGCTGCCGATGGCGTCAAATCCCACCAGGTCGCCTGCTAAATGGAAACCAGTGATTTGCTCGTCGCCTTGCTCAGTGATGGTATAACTTTTAATCGTACCGGAGCGGATGGCATAAAGCGATTTAAGTTCATCACCAGCCTTAAACAGCGTCTGGCCTTTCTGAATAGGCTTCTTCCGCTCAATGATATTATCAAGCTGATCAAGCTCATGTTCGTTGAGTGTGAACGGGATGCAAAGCTGGCTGATGCTGCAATCCTGGCAATGGATAGCACAACCGCCAGACTGAATGCGCCGTATAATTCGCTTTTCCGGGATCATAGGTCTGCTCAAGCCGTAATTGATATTTGTCAATTTTAACATCTTTTTAGGGAGCAAGTAAGTCTAAGCAAACCTTAACAGCAGAGAATTCCGATATTAGATGTAAATATATGTCTATCTATTTGAAAACCCTTAAGTTGTTAAGGGTAACTTTACATAAAAGTGTGAACAAGCTGGCACAAATTGTTTAATGTTTACAGCAAAAGATAACCTTCATGGCGCAATAACCACTCTTTTCGCTGAACTCCGCCTGCATATCCGGTCATGGTGCCGTTTCGGCCAATAACCCGATGGCAAGGTACGACGATGCTGATGGGATTCGATCCGTTTGCCGCACCAACGGCACGCGCCGCGCCAGGACGGCCCAATTGCTCAGCCAGTTGGCCGTAATGCATTACCTGCCCGCAGGGGATAGTGCGTAGTGTTTTCCAGACTTCGCGCTGAAATGGCGTCCCCCCCGTAGCAGTGGGAAGCGTATCAATAATGCTAAGATTACCGGCAAAATATTCACGAAGCTTGTCGCTTAAACCGCCTGGATTGGTGGCAGAAATGCGCTCATAGCCTTCTTTGCGATAATGGATGTCCAGCAGCTGCACCATGCGTTCGCTGTACTCTTCCCATTCAACCGCCCGCAGGCGAAATTGCTCATCGCAAATCACCCACAGTGGACCCAGTGGCGTGGCAATTTTTTCTTCAAGTAATCTCAGCATCCGTTCTCTCTTAAGACAAACGTGGGTAAATACCCGGACCTATCGGCAGACCGACAAGATACCACGCCAGCAACATCAGCAGCCATACCACCAAAAAGATAAGTGGATAGGGCAAGACTAACGAATAGTAAGTACCCAGTTTCGCGTCTGGTTTGTAGCGTTGCAGGAATCCAAGAAACAGTGGAACAAAAGGAGATACCGGCGCTAAAGGCAATACGGATGAGTCGGCAATACGAAAGAGGATTTGCGCAAATGCCGGGTGAAAGCCAAGTAGCATAAACATTGGTACGAAAATGGGGGCGAGAATCGACCAGATTGCGGAACCGCTGGCAATAAACATGCATAAGAAAGAGGAAAGCAACGCCAGACCGACAAACGCCGGGATGCCGCTAAGCCCTGAACTTTCCAGTATATCGGTCAGCCCCACGGCGATGAATTTCCCCATGTTGCTCCAGTTAAACATGGCGACAAATTGGGCGAGGGGAAAAACCATCACGATAAATCCCGCCATCTCTTTCATCGGTTCAATCATTAAATGCGGTAAATCCGCCTGACGTCGAATTGTGCGGGTAGCGATGCCATAAGCCAGCGAGACAACAAAGAAAAAAAGAATGATCAGTGGCACGATACCTTTAATAAAGGGTGATGGCATCACGGTGTGATTAATCGGATCGCGCAATATCCCGTTTTGCGGGATCACCATCAGCGCAATCGCAGCAATAAAAAGTAGCGATACGACACCTGCTATGCGTAAACCAAAACGCTGACTTTCGGTCAATGTCTGCAGTTTCTCATCGCTGTTTCCCTGCCATTGACCTAACCGTGGCTCGATGATTTTGTCGGTTATCAGGCCGCCAACAATCGTCAGTACGACTACGGAGCTGGCCATAAAATACCAGTTATCAATTACACTGACGTGCATTTGCGGATTGAACGCAGCTGCCGCTTCCGTGCTGATCCCCGACAGCAACACGTCGGTTGTGACAATCAGTAAATTAGCCGTAAAGCCGCAACCTACGCCTGCAATGGCAGCCAGTAAACCTGCAACTGGATGCCTGCCCACCGCCAGAAAAATCAGCGCACCCATCGGTGGCATGATCACTAACGCCGCATCGGAAGAAATGTGGCTGAAAAAAGCAATAAACAGCACCATATAACTGGCGTAGCGGGCATTAACATGCGATGCCATTTTAACCATTAGTGCTGGCAGTAAGCCGACGCGCTCCGCCAGACCGGCACCTAAAACCAGCGCCAGGATCGCACCAAGTGGAGCAAAACCGCTAAAGTTTTTAATAACATTGGGTAAAAACCAGTGTAATCCTTCCACACTGAGCAGGTTTTTCACCACGACCGGCGTACCATCGGTCGGGTTTTTCGCACTGACGCCAAAGGCCGACAAAATTGCCGTCGTCACCATGAGTACGATAATCAAATAGATAAAGAGCAGAAAAGGATGGGGAACCTTGTTACCAATTCTTTCGACCCAGCCATAGAGCTTCCCGGATTGGGAGGACGACGGTATGGATGACATACTCATGGGCATTCCTCGGTTGTTGTGTTTGCGTTGTTGTTGTTATTTTAAAGGTGACGGTGTCACGTTTTTCGGGATAGGGCAGTGATACGGTTGCGTGTCCGTTACTTGCTGATGCTCTTGTTGGCATTCTTGCAATAGCCCTGAATCAAGGAAGAGATTGACTGTGGTTGCTGCCATAGTTTTCGCCGCCAGCAGCATTCCTTTATGAGCAATAGATGTTCGCCCCTGGCTAACCAGTTGCCACGTATGTAGCGGTGTACCGACGGCAAAACAGGGGCTGAAACACTGGGCAACAGGCAGTTTCCAACTGACGTCGCCGACATCAGTCGATGCCGCAAGCACGTTATCGGTGGCGGCATATGGAGCGACTTCATTCGCCAGTACCGTTTCACGATGACGTAGTGCAAAAACCTTGCCGTTTTCGCCACCGGTTGCGGCGATATTATTCAGACTGTTTTGCCGATCGTTGGAGGTGAGCGTAGCCTGAATTTGTTTCGCAAAAGCCAGTTCTTCGGAGTTCCATTCCGGGGTACCAAAATGGGATAGGGCCTGGTACATGGCATTTTCTAAGGTGCGATTCGGGAGATAACTGGAACAGGCTTTGTCGAAGCGGCATTCAACCGTGGTTTCGGTCATCAATGCCGCACCTTCGGCGATTTTGGCGACCCGATCATAAATATGCTGCACGTCGGTCATTTCGGGGGCGCGGATAAGATAAAGCACTTCTGCCTGCGCCTGGACCACGTTGGGCGAGATCCCGCCGCTATTTGTGATGGCATAGTGTACGCGCGCTTTTTCAATAATATGTTCGTTGAGGAAGTTGGTGCCAGTGGTCATCAACGTTACGGCATCAAGGGCGCTGCGTCCCAAATGAGGGGAATTCGCGGCATGTGCTGCGATCCCTTTAAAGCGCCATGATGCCTGAATGTTTGCCAGCGTGCGGGTATTGAACATACCGGCAAAGGCTTCCGGGTGCCAGGTGAGTGCCGCATCCACATCATCAAATACCCCCTCGCGAACCATGAACGTTTTACCCGAGCCGCCTTCTTCGCCAGGACAACCATAAAAGCGCACCGTGCCGCCTTGCCCATATTGTTCCAGCCATTTCTTGACGGCTATTGCAGCGGCAAAGGCGGCGGTTCCCAGCAAATTGTGTCCGCAACCGTGACCATTTTCACCGGGCGTCACGGATGTAGGTTGCGCGCAACCTGCTTGCTGACTTAAACCTGCCAGGGCGTCATATTCTCCCAGCAGGGCGATAACCGGTTTGCCTTGACCAAACGAAGCAATAAAGGCATTTGGGATATTGCCTACGTTGCGGGTAACGGTGAAGCCTGCAGATTCCAGCGCCGAAGCCAGATGCTCCGCTGACCAGAACTCTTCAAAACGTGTTTCTGGATGATCCCAGATTTGATCGGCAATATCGGTATAACGTTGGCGATCGGCTTCAATCGCATCGTCGATAAAACGATAGATTTCCTGCATCAGATACCTCGCGTCCAGGGAAAATTGAGCGCGGTGCGCGCCAGCGTTTCGACGGCAATAGCGAGAACCTGCTCGTCAAAATCGAATTTTTCGTTGTGATGACCTGCCGCCAGCTGTGTGCCAAACACCACGTAGGAGGCTTGCCCTTGATGTTGCTGCACGCGGGCCATCATTAATGTGGCATCTTCGGAACCCGCAGGCGCTTCAACACGTTCAATGGCCTGATTGACCCCCGCGACCTGAGCCGCCTGACTTTGCAACCATGCGACCCATTGCGGCGAAGGAGAACTGGCGGTAGCTGCACCCATCAGACGAGTTTCAACGCCGACACCATACATGGTTGCTGCGCCCTGAATCGCTTGTTGTGCACGGTCAAAAACATATTGATTAATGACGTCGCTGGCCCCGCGTGTTTCCACTTTCAGCAACGCCGAGGCAGGAACAACGTTACGACCGCTTCCTGCCTGCATAACGCCCACGTTTACTCTGGAAGCTCCTTCGCTGTGCGGGGCGATTGCATGCAGTGCAAGAGTGGCTTGTGCTGCCGCCAACAAGGCATTGTGACCGTCTTCTGGTTTTGCGCCTGCGTGAGCGGCGGTACCGGTGAAGTGCGCGTCAAATTTGGTGGTTGCCATAAAATTATCACTGCCGCACACCACGGTGCCCGCAGGTACGCCAGTGCCAATGTGCACGGCAGTAAAATAATCAACATCATCTACGACACCTGCATCGACCATCGCCCGCGCGCCACGCGTACCTTCCTCTGCAGGCTGAAAAATCAGTTTGATGACGCCATGTAGTCCGGACTCGAACTGTTTAAGGGTATGCGCCAGCCCAAGCCCAATGGCGGTATGTCCATCATGACCACAGGCATGCATCATTCCGGCGTTACATGACGCAAAACCGTCGCGGTAGGGGCGATGGCTGACATCCTGCTCTTCACTGAGATCCAGCGCGTCCATATCGACACGGAAAGCCATCACCGGACCGGGGCGACCGGTATCCAGGGTGGCGACGATACCAGTGAAACCACCTTCAAAAGCCGCAATCCATTGTGCTAGCGCACCCTGTTGACGAGCGCGCTCGAATTCGCGTTGTAGAGTGAATTCATCAGGTAATCCCATCCGGCTACTTTCATTAACTACTTCGCGACCCAGCGCCAGTGAATAGCCGAGCTGGTGCAATTCTTCCGCAACAAGGGTGGCAGTGCGGAATTCCACCCAGCCAGACTCTGCATAGTGATGAAAATCACGTCGCCAGTGCGATAATTTTGGGGCAAGCGAATTAACAAATTGATTCAAAGACTCCATAACCTTTCCCGTCATCAGTAAAAAGTGTGACCCGGTTCACGTAGCGATAGTTTTTACTTATCACTAACTGATTTTTCACAGTTTTAACCGTTCATAAATTACCCTGACACAATCATCTGCATTAAAGTAGATGCCAGTTTCTTTGGTCTGATAAATAACGGTTATCGGTGGCGTCATGGCTTTTCAGGTAAAAATTCATCAAATTCGGGCTTTTGTTGAAGTGGCTCGTCAGGGCAGCATTCGCGGAGCGAGCCGAATGTTGAATATGTCGCAACCGGCACTGAGTAAATCTATTCAGGAGCTAGAAGAAGGGTTAGCGGCGCAACTCTTTTTTCGCCGTAGTAAAGGCGTGACGTTAACTGATGCCGGTGAAAGTTTTTATCAGCACGCCAGTCTAATTCTTGAAGAGCTGCGCGCAGCCCAAGAGGATATTCGCCAACGACAAGGGCAACTGGCAGGGCAGATTAATATCGGCATGGGGGCCAGTATTTCCCGCAGTCTGATGCCAGCTGTCATATCTCGTTTTCATCAGCAGCATCCGCAGGTAAAAGTACGCATTATGGAAGGGCAACTGGTGTCGATGATTAATGAATTGCGTCAGGGAGAATTGGATTTCACCATCAATACCTATTATCAGGGACCGTACGACCACGAATTTACTTTTGAGAAATTACTGGAAAAGCAATTCGCGATCTTTTGCCGCCCGGGACACCCCGCCATTGGTGCCCGTTCGATCAAACAGTTACTGGATTACAGCTGGACAATGCCGACGCCACACGGCAGCTACTACAAACAGTTGAGTGAATTGCTTGACGATCAGGCGCAAACGCCACAGGTCGGTGTAGTCTGCGAGACGTTCTCAGCCTGTATCAGTCTGGTGGCAAAAAGCGATTTTCTCAGCAAACTGCCTGAAGAAATGGGCTGCGATCCCTTGCACGGACAGGGGCTGGTGATGTTGCCGGTTAGCGAAATTTTACCGAAAGCGGCCTATTATTTGATTCAGCGGCGTGATAGTCGCCAGACACCACTGACCGCGTCATTAATCACGCAATTCCGGCGAGAATGCGGCTATCTGCAAAGTTAAAACTGCATAAAAAAATAGAGTCTGTCGACATCCGCCAGACTCTACAGTACACACAGCAGTGCATCCGCGTCTTAAATCCGGCATTGTCTCCTCTGCGCCGGTGACTGTGTTATAACGGTTTTAACCTTTAGTTGCCAATTTTCTTCAGTGACAGATTTCACGAAAATATAAGTTACATTATTAATATCGTGAATGAATAATCATGCATAAGTATTTTGCTTAAAATATCGGCAATATTTGGAACTTATTACTGGAAATTTGGGTAATACGTTGTTGGACCGACCCGGTCTGGTTATCATATCGCGCTCTTAATTGCGGGAGGATGTAACATGAACCTTGACGACAAATCGCTGTTTCTTGACGCCATGGAAGATGTCCAGCCGCTGAAACGTGCTACCGATGTCCACTGGCATCCAACGCGTAACCAACGTGCGCCGCAGCGTATCGACACGCTGCAGCTTGATAATTTCCTCACCACCGGATTTCTCGACATCATCCCACTAAGTCAGCCGCTGGAGTTTCGGCGGGAAGGGTTGCAACATGGGGTGCTGGATAAGCTGCGCAGTGGTAAATATCCGCAACAGGCGAGCCTGAATCTTTTGCGCCAGCCGGTGGAAGAGTGCCGCAAAATGGTGTTCAGTTTTATTCAACAAGCCCTGGCGGATGGTTTGCGTAACGTGCTGATTATTCATGGTAAAGGGCGGGATGATAAATCGCATGCCAATATTGTCCGCAGCTATGTGGCGCGCTGGCTGACCGAATTTGATGATGTTCAGGCATATTGCACCGCGCTACCGCATCATGGCGGCAGCGGGGCGTGTTACGTCGCACTACGTAAAACGGCGCAGGCGAAGCAAGAAAACTGGGAGCGCCACGCTAAGCGCAGTCGTTGATCTCGAGACGCATCCGCGGCTTATGCCGCCAGCACGCGGTTGCGTCCATCATTTTTCGCCCGATACAAAGCATCATCAACGCGTTTAAACAGTTCATCGATGCTTTCATTTCCTTCGTGATGCGCCACACCAATGCTGACGGTAAAGCGTGGTAAGCCCGAAATACTCACTTTTGCCACGCTTACGCGGATAGTTTCAGCCAGCGAAAGCGCGGTATCCAGTGGGGTTCTTGGTAGCAATAAGACAAACTCTTCGCCTCCCCAACGAAACACCAAATCGCCTTTGCGAGCGCAACTTTCGAGGGTGCGGGCGAGGGCGCATAACACCTCATCACCTTTAGAATGCCCATAGAGATCGTTAATGTGTTTAAAACGATCGGTGTCGATGAGCAACAAGCTGTAATCCTGAGCGATGGCGAGATGCTGCATTTGGCCTGGTTCCGTAATGTGATAAAACTGTCGCCGATTCAGTAATCCGGTCATCGCGTCATGGTGAGCAGCATGTTCCAGCTGCTCCTCCAGCCGTTTTTGCTCAGTAATATCATGCACAATACATAACATGAGCTTGTCGCCATAAATTTCAATCGGTCCGGCATAGGTCTGCACATGACGAGTCGAACCATCCGCCAGTTTATGAACAAAATTCAAAGGTTTATGACCACCGGGTAAATGCGAGATTTCATGCATGATAGGCATGACGCGACGCCCGAGCATATTTATTTCCCAGGTATGTTTCTGGCACATCGTTTCATGGTTATAACCATAGAAATTGAGCGCGGCGAGGTTAGCATCGACGATTTGTCCATCTCGTGACGGGTCAATCAACAACATTGGTGCAGAGTTAGTCAGAAAAAAGCGCGCATAAAAACCTTGTTTTTTGCGCTGATAATTTGCCGAGCGACTGGCTTTTAAACCCAGCGTTGCCGGCGCTTCGATACCTTCGAAAATAATCACCGGTTCTGTTTCTGTCAGCTTTCGCAAAACAAGCCGACAGCTCAATGCTGTTTCCTCTTCTTTACGCTGAACAGTGAGGATTTCGATAATATCGTGTTGGTTTTGCAGATCGGAGAGGTATTTCGGCAGTTCTTTTTGTGAGGAGACGGAATAGGGTCCGGTTCGTAGCTGACTAAACGTGAGGTCTTGCATCAACAGTTTCGCCGCGCTATTGGCATAAATTAACTGTTCCTCAAAGGGCGAAACGATCCAGACAGGACTGGTGAGTAAGTCCAGGGTATTGAAGTTGTGCGTAATCATTGAGATCCCGTTATTTTTATCAATTTTTGTTGCTATCCGATCGCAAAAAAGCCACGTCATATGATCAGATAATTCTGATAATGATAGACGCTATTTAACACTTCACACGGTTTGTATACGGAAAAGCATTTTGCTTTTTGTATTCAATTTAGACAGAATTTTATTAATCATTTCAGGGTAATGGGGTGATGAGATGTTGCGTAACAGGGCCAGAAGGCTAGACTACAAAATAATGCGTTGATGATGGAGGCACTGTGGAAGCGATTAAGGGATCGGACGTTAATGTCCCGGATGCAGTATTTGCCTGGATGCTGGATGGTAGAGGCGGCGTTAAACCGCTGGAAAATACAGATGTGATTGATGAAGCGCATCCCTGTTGGCTCCACCTTAATTATGTACACCATGATAGCGCCCAATGGCTGGCGACAACACCGCTGCTTCCCAATAACGTACGTGATGCGCTGGCGGGCGAGAGCACGCGTCCCCGAGTCAGCCGTCTCGGTGAAGGCACGCTGATTACATTGCGCTGTATAAACGGCAGCACCGATGAACGCCCCGATCAACTGGTCGCCATGCGTGTATATATGGACGGGCGGTTAATTGTTTCGACCCGACAACGCAAAGTGCTGGCGCTGGACGATGTGGTGAGCGATCTGGAAGAGGGCACGGGTCCGACCGATTGCGGGGGATGGCTGGTGGATGTGTGCGATGCGTTGACCGATCATTCCAGTGAATTTATCGAGCAGCTGCACGATAAAATTATCGACCTTGAAGATAATCTCCTTGATCAGCAAATTCCACCGCGTGGATTCCTGGCTCTGCTGCGCAAACAATTAATTGTGATGCGTCGCTATATGGCACCGCAACGTGATGTTTATGCTCGTCTTGCCAGTGAACGTTTGCCGTGGATGAGCGATGACCAACGCCGTCGGATGCAGGATATTGCCGATCGCCTTGGGCGCGGCCTTGACGAAATCGACGCCTGTATAGCACGGACTGGCGTGATGGCGGATGAAATCGCTCAGGTGATGCAGGAAAATTTAGCTCGTCGTACCTATACAATGTCGTTGATGGCAATGGTCTTTTTACCCAGTACCTTTCTGACCGGGTTATTTGGCGTCAACCTTGGTGGGATCCCTGGCGGCGGGTGGCAATTCGGATTTTCAATTTTTTGTATTCTGTTAGTTGTTCTTATTGGTGGTGTTGCTTTATGGTTGCATCGTAGTAAATGGTTGTAACAAAAGCAATTTTTCCGGCTGTCTGTATACAAAAACGCCGCAAAGTTTGAGCGAAGTCAATAAACTCTCTACCCATTCAGGGCAATATCTCTCTTGCAGGTGAATGCAACGTCAAGCGATGGGCGTTGCGCTCCATATTGTCTTACTTCCTTTTTTGAATTACTGCATAGCACAATTGATTCGTACGACGCCGACTTTGATGAGTCGGCTTTTTTTTGCCTGTTATTTATCAGCGTCTACCCTTTAAGAGTCCACCCAATGACCAGAGGGAAATATGACGACACTTATTTATTTGCAAATTCCTGTCCCTGAACCGATTCCTGGCGATCCTGTTCCAGTGCCCGATCCGATCCCTCGCCCGCAACCCATGCCTGACCCACCACCCGATGAAGAACCGATTAAATTGTCGCATCGTGAGCGTAGATCTGCGAGGATACGCGCCTGCTAACTTTGCGTCGATGACCACGAGAATAGATTGTGACCGCTTTTTCTACCCTGAATGTTTTGCCTCCCGCCCAACTCACGAACCTTAATGAGTTGGGTTATTTAACCATGACGCCGGTGCAGGCCGCCGCGCTTCCGGCGATCCTTGCCGGAAAAGATGTTCGCGTGCAGGCGAAAACCGGCAGCGGCAAAACGGCGGCTTTTGGCCTCGGCTTGTTACAGCAAATTGATGCGTCGCTATTTCAAACCCAGGCTTTAGTGCTGTGTCCTACGCGTGAACTGGCGGATCAGGTGGCAGGTGAATTGCGTCGGCTGGCGCGTTTTCTGCCAAATACCAAAATTTTGACGTTGTGCGGTGGTCAACCGTTCGGTATGCAGCGTGATTCGTTGCAACATGCGCCGCATATTATCGTGGCAACGCCGGGGCGTTTGCTGGATCACCTGCAAAAAGGCACGGTATCACTGGATGCGTTGAATACGCTGGTGATGGATGAGGCCGACCGCATGCTGGATATGGGATTTAGCGATGCCATTGATGATGTCATCCGTTTTGCGCCTGCATCTCGACAGACGCTTCTGTTTTCGGCAACCTGGCCGGAAGCCATCGCTGCAATCAGCGGACGAGTGCAACGCGATCCTTTGGCGATTGAAATTGACTCAACAGATGCTTTGCCACCCATTGAACAACAATTTTATGAGACATCCAGCAAAGGCAAAATTCCTCTGTTGCAACGGTTATTAAGCTTGCATCAGCCATCCTCTTGCGTGGTGTTTTGCAATACCAAAAAAGATTGCCAGGCTGTCTGCGACGCGCTGAATGAAGTAGGGCAAAGTGCATTGTCATTACACGGCGATTTGGAGCAACGCGATCGCGATCAGACCCTGGTACGTTTTGCTAACGGTAGCGCCCGTGTACTGGTCGCGACTGATGTTGCTGCGCGTGGTCTGGATATTAAATCGCTTGAGCTGGTGGTGAACTTTGAGCTGGCGTGGGACCCTGAAGTTCATGTACATCGCATCGGTCGTACAGCTCGTGCAGGAAATAGCGGTCTGGCGATCAGTTTCTGTGCTCCGGAAGAAGCACAGCGGGCCAATATCATTTCTGACATGTTGCAGATAAAACTTAACTGGCAAACGCCGCCAGCTAATAGTTCCATTGCGACGCTGGAAGCAGAAATGGCAACGTTGTGTATCGATGGCGGGAAAAAAGCCAAAATGCGCCCGGGTGATGTATTAGGTGCACTGACAGGAGATATCGGGCTTGATGGCGCAGATATTGGCAAAATCGCCGTGCATCCGGCGCATGTCTATGTCGCGGTCCGTCAGGCTGTTGCTCATAAAGCATGGAAACAGTTACAGGGCGGGAAGATTAAAGGAAAAACGTGCCGGGTGCGGTTATTAAAATAATGAAATGTTGAATTGCCGGGTGCAAGAGTAAACATCTTATTCGGGATTGCCGGATGCGACGCTGGCCGCGTCTTATCCGGCCTCCATAAGAGTAGCCCGATACGCTTGCGCATCGGGCGCTATCCTGGTTATTTCACTTCAACCACATTCAGCCGTAACTCATCCAACTGATTTTCATCTTCTTCTGGCTGCCAGCACGCCGGTTGTAGTGGGATCTCTTCGCGATCAAACGCCAGATCACCCCCGTTAACCACTTCAGAACCGTGGGTGATGCCTTTGAAATCGAACAGGTTGGTATCGCACAGATGCGACGGCACCACATTCTGCATCGCGCTGAACATCGTCTCGATACGCCCTGGATAACGTTTATCCCAGTCACGCAACATGTCAGCAATCACCTGACGTTGCAGGTTAGGCTGTGAACCGCACAGGTTGCACGGAATAATCGGGAACGCTTTTGCATCGGCAAATCGCTGAATATCTTTCTCGCGGCAGTAGGCCAGCGGACGAATAACGATATGTTTGCCATCATCGCTCATCAGTTTCGGAGGCATACCTTTCATCTTACCGCCGTAGAACATATTTAAGAACAACGTTTGCAGGATATCGTCACGATGGTGACCCAACGCGATCTTCGTCGCCCCCAGTTCCGTTGCGGTACGATAAAGGATACCGCGACGAAGGCGAGAACACAGTGAGCAAGTGGTTTTGCCCTCTGGAATCTTCTCTTTCACGATACCGTAAGTATTCTCTTCAACAATCTTGTACTCAACGCCCAGCTTTTCAAGATACTCGGGCAGAACGTGTTCCGGGAAGCCCGGTTGCTTTTGATCGAGGTTAACAGCCACCAGCGAAAAATTGATTGGCGCGCTTTGCTGCAAATTGCGCAGAATCTCCAGCATGGTATAGCTGTCTTTACCCCCGGAGAGGCAAACCATGATGCGATCGCCTTCTTCAATCATATTGAAGTCAGCAATGGCTTCGCCCACGTTACGACGCAGACGTTTTTGTAATTTGTTCAGGTTGTATTGTTCTTTCTTTGTAATTTGTTGATTTTCTTGCATTATTTCAGTTCTCTGGTACTAAATGGGGCAAATTGGGGGCAAACTTTGCAACTACGATAACCGCGCATTCAACATGGCTATCTGTTCGTCGTTCATGTCATCAATCCACATACCGTAAATTTCATACACCATCTGCGCAGTTTCATGCCCCATTTGGCTGGCTATAAATGCCGGGTTCGCTCCTGCCGTCAACAGCCAGCAGGCAAAAGTATGCCGCGTATGGTACGGATTACGGCGGCGAATACCAGCACGTTTTACTGCTGCATTCCACCTTGCCCCCAAACTGCTTACCGAGTAATAAGGTTTTTGTTTTCCGTTACACACCCTGGGCATGAAAACAAAATGCAGTTTTTGCTTTTCGGTTCTGCCGTACTCCCGATGATAAAAGGTGATTTCGCTTTTGCGATGATGCCCGGTCAGTTTGTATTGCTCCTTCAGTGCTTCAAGAGCAGGCTGCAGTAGTGTTACTGTTCGGATCCCGGCATTTGTTTTTGGGGGACCGAACATATCAAGTATCGTCAGGTTTCTTCTGACATTCACTATTCCCTTTTCGAGATCCACATCCTCCCACGCCAGAGCTGCCAGTTCCCCGTGACGAAGTCCTGAGTAAACGGCAAATTTCCACAAGTTCTGGCTCTGTCCTTTTTCACTTTCCATTAATGCATTGAATTCTGTTTTAGATAACGGATCAGGCTTTATTCTGTTTCGCTGTAATTTTTTTACTCCTTCAAATGGTTTGGTTGATATAAATCCCGACTGATACGCAAAACGCAACAGCGAACAGAGCAGGGCGATATAGTTATCAACTGTGCGCACGGTTCTTCCTTTTTTGTTGGATCTTGGATTATCCAGGTAAAGCGTTTCTCCATGCAGCAGTTCATTCCGGTAGTTTAAGATATCGCTATAACGAATATGTGATATCGGGGTACTTTCACAAATTATTATTCTGAGTGTTTTTAATTGTGATTTCGTTTTCTTCATTGTGTTTGTTGTTAACTCTGTCTCTTTAATTTTTGTCCAGATATCACAAAGCTCTCCGAACGTTTTTATGACTCTCGTTGTCACCATTTTTGCCCCAGTGCTGGACTGGGGAAAACGTCTTAAATACTCAAATTCACCGGAGTTTATTTCATGAACTATCAGCGCTCTTAAATTTCCGGCCTTTTTAATATTACTGTTTGTAATCTCCCAGCCTTTTAATGTTTCCCGACATCGTTTTCCTCGAAACATGAACCAGATGCGAATGTATCTACCTCTAATCTCGACACCTGTTGGTAATTTAGACATATCATGAGTCTTTGATAAACTGATTTATCTTTGGATAGTTGTACCAGATAATCCCTCGTTTGCTGTCTGGCTTACCTAAAGGAGATACTCGTTTGAAGTGGAAGCCCTCCACCCAACAGTTCTGGCGGTATGCTTCAATTTGTCTGGCCCCCAGACCAGTGCGAAGCATCAGGCCGTATTCAACCATCCACTCTTCATTAAAGATTACTTGTGCCATCGCATCACCTCTGGCAGGCGCCAATGTTAGACTGAAATTGACGCCCGATGTTGATTATTAATAATCAGCTATGAAGTTTTAATTTGAATACAATGCAATTCTCGAGGACTGAAGTTTCTCGCAATTAAAATTTATCAGTTTTACTTTCTGCTCTCTGGAAACGCCTGCTTCTTTTTTACCTGAGAGCATTTTTTCGCATTCTGATTTCGTTAGTTTAGATTTTGAATATCTTGTCCAGTTAGTAGGAGTGCCACCTTCCTTTTCAATAGTGGCGGTAATTTTATACATGAACACCTCCATTATTATTTCCAGTGGTTCGTTTATTCCATCTTTCGAGTGCTTCTTTTTCACTTCCACCATAACCGGTTCGGGATTCGCATCCGTTACACTTCGCTCGGTAATATCCTGAAATGGCTTTCACCGTTACTGATGGACAACCACAAAATGGACATGGTTTAACATTGTCATATCTCATAATTTTTCTCATAAAAAATATTTCAAGTTGGCGGTGCATTACACCGCCAGGCTGAATTATTCCTCTGAATTATCGATTACACTGTATTCCCCGGTTAATACAGAGGAATCTGCAGGATCGATTGTCAGTGGTTCCTTTTCATCCATTGATACTGCACGCTGGATCTCAATTGATACGGGCAAATATTTGAACAGGCGACGAATAGCCGTTTTCTTTGCCATTTCTTCCCAGTGAGTTACCCACGGCCCGTTATTACCAGCTTTACTCAGGCTGCGCACCAGCTCAATCTGTTTGCGCGTCATAACTTCAAACTGAGTACCTCCGTCTTTCAGTCTTGCGACAGCATAGACGTGGGTAACCGGGGCATCTTCGTTTTCTCCCGGGCGGTGTATTAACTTTTCATCAAGGCCAAATTCGAAGCTAAACTCGTCACCTTCACGGACAACACGGGCTGACAGGCTGGCGATTTGACCAGAACGGCGAGCCAGATCAATCATGCCGCGATAGCCAATGATTAGCTGAACGTTCTTTTTACCGCTCTTTTCGTTTTTATTACCAAAAGGCAGTAAATATGCATGACCGAGGGCGCTACCTGGCTCAAGTCCGAGCTGTGAACACTGTACGATCGCACTGACAAAACTCATAGTGTCACAGTTTCCTAACGCCGGAACTTTACGAATTTCTGTGGTGGCGATACGGATCATACGTTCAGCCGTCATATGGCGTGGAAGAGCTGCTGCCAGTTGCTCTTTCATTGATGGCTGGTTAATAAAACTAATCACGTCGCTATTTTTAACTGCTGCTGGTGCACGGTTTCCCTGAGTTTTTTGCAGATCGGCTTTTGCGATTGGTGGTTGCTTAGTCATTTGCATATTCCTTAGCCCAGCGGGGCAGTGATAATGTCTTAATAGCTGGCCATTCATCGGTATTCAGGCAGTCAGACAGGGTTCGCAGATTGCGGTGATATTCCTGTTGACCTGCCAGTTTTGCTTCTTCGCCCATCATGAAAATTTCAACCGGATAACGTCCGCATTCAATAGTTGTGCTGGCAACCAGAAAAACGAAAGTTGGCTGCACTCCAAACTGTGCTTCATAACCGTCACTGTAGAATGCATCCTGAACGTGATAGCGGTAGTCGTAATAAGCGGTTTTGAATCGTTGAATATCCGCCGTAGTTTTCACGTCCATGATCCAGTGAAATTCAGGGATAATTTTGTCCGGACGGCACCGACACAAAATTCCTGTTTCAGGATCTTCCCAGTAAATTGATGATTCAGCGTGTCCGGCGCTTTCAACAAGCCATTGCCCCAGCGGCAAAGCCATAACGCTTTGATACATGAGTTCAATTTTCCGGCCTTCTTCCGCAGTGATAACCGTTTTTCCTGTGCTTGCGCATTCCATCAGAAACGCTTTCTCTTCTTCTTTTCCGGCGTTTGTACGGCGGTTAAATTCAGGTGCTACGATAAAGCGGTTACTGAATTCTTCCGGTTCAAGTACCCGGCAGTGGAAAGCAGTTCCTAAATCGAGCGTTTTTGTCTTTGTGGTGTCCACGGGGGCATTTTTACGCCACAAATATAGTGCCGGAGTATCAGCAATGTCATCGAGCTGAGACTTACTGATACCGGGACCCGCGTGGTAATTCTCATTCGAAATTCCGTAATAAATACCTGGCTCTATGTCTTCTACGATTACGGGATCTGCGACTTCGCCAGTTTCATCACTGCAATCGCGATGCGGATCGCTGCCAGCATTCTCATTGTGCGGATGTTCAGCGCCTTCCATTTCCTCCGGATCATTTTCCTTAGCTTCAACCTGACTCTCTTCATCGAATGTTTCCTGGTATGTTGCGTCGCCCATCACCGCACCACAGTCAGGGCAGTTATCCCCGCCAGTCTGGCCGCAGGCATTGCAGGCTATTTCCGGTTCCTGTTGCACTACTGGCTCAGGTTGATTCATATCTGGGCTGGTTTTTTCCGTTTCTGGCTGGTTCTGGTACACACAATCGCGAGTCTGGATCCCCTTTACCCATTTCGGATCGTTCGGGTCGCTAATTCCGTCAACAAATTCACCACGTGATGCAGCAAGCAATTTATCGTCATCGACAGGATTTTTTGATGGAATGTTTTTCCGGGCTTCATGGAGTTCTGCCCGCAGTTCCTGATATTTCGCATCAACAGAATTTACCTGTGACTGAGCATCCAGCGGCTGCGTGTCCTGATGATGTTCAGTTGCGTCCGGTTCCATTGTTTCAGCCTCTCCCTGTTCAACTGCCGTTGTTCCAGATGGTTGCGGTTTTTCTTCATCATCCTGTTTTCCTTCTTCTGTTACTCGCTGCGGCATCGGGGCAGAGGAGCGACCGCAGGCAATATCCACGATTTCCGGATCAGGGTTGGCATGATCGGTTTCAGTCAGTACTTTGTTCAGATATTCAGTGACGTGCGCGGGGATGACCTCGATCCCAATTGGTGCTTCTTTTACGGACGCAACCACGATGGCGCGGGAATAATCCAGCCCGCCAGGCATGGTGATGAATTTGTCGCGGAAAACAGAAAAGGGCGGTTTATTTTCAGCGATAATTTCCTCAATGCGTTTAGCGTGTGCCGGATGAAGGTTATAGATGTCCAGATCCATTGAACGGGCCAGTACGCCAGTGGCTACGTCGCGCGCCAGTGACGTCAGATCGTGTACGAAACCTTCGCCGCGATCGGTGAGGTTTCCGCCGCCAGCATTAGCACCGGAAGCCGTGCGAGTGATGTGTGAAACACGATTACCCTTCATCCACTCTTTTGTCAGCAGTCCTCGATCGGTGTAGTCAGCGTTCAGGTATGCTTCGAAAAAAGCAGTTATCAGTCCCAGGTTTGAATTACCAGGATTAGGGAAAACTTTGTCAGTGTCACGAACCAGTTTGTGGAGTTCGCGAATTTCCAGCGGGTCGAGCAGGCTGGTTTTGTGGGAAACAGCCAGGGCAGTAACAGCCGGTAGTTCTTCAGCCCGAGCAATGTGTAATGCCTGGAGTCCGTCGCGTGAAACGTGCGTTACCGGTTTTTCGCTGCCGTGTTGAGCAAGCCAACGAATGGGCAGTTCCTGGCCAGAAATTGGGAGTAGCATATTCTCCTCAATCTCAGTCATGTCTTCGCCGTTGACGTTGGTATTGCCTTGATAGTGAGCGTTGTCTGGTGCTGCTCCCGGTTTTAGTTCCCATGTCATGGAGTCTTTGCTGAGTTGATAGCGTTCACTCCAGGTAAAATCGATCTCACCTTCAGCGGGCAGGTCATTAACGACAGGAAAATTCGTGGCAACAGCTTTAAAATAGCTGCTCAGTTTTTTACCTGACTTAACGATCAGGTAGTCCAGAGTGGCACAGGTCGATTCAAAATCGTTGCTTGCCCACAGGACGACGTCAGGTTCACCGGATGATTTTTTCGCTTTCCGTAACAGGAAGAGTGGTTTTGTGCTCATTGTTTTTTAACCTCAACTCAGATTAAAATTCGTTTTGTTCAGTGAATGATCTTGCCGGATACACACTGTTCATAGCCTGCGCCATACGCAGGCTATTTCTTTCAGATTTCACCTTTTAATTTCATTGCAATTAGAGTTGCCAGAAATTCGGCTTTTTTTTCTGCGGGCAGATTCTTTCCGATATGCACCAGGCACATTTTTTTGACACCTTCATCAAGTGTTTTTACGTTGCCTGATGGACCATCGATATCAACCACAGTGAATGGGGTTTCTTTATTTTCTGTTTTAATTACGTAGCCAATGCGCTTTCCTTCCAGATTCACCTCGTGAACAATGTCATCGGTAGTTACAACAGTGGCTTCATAATTGGTAATCATGTTTTTCTCCTTAATTAAGGTTGAGCGAATACCTGCCATTTCTGGCATAAATTCAGTTTCGAATAGTCAATTAATTAAAGTTCATGTGCCATCTGGTCTTTTTCGGCACAAGCTTCACTGCAATATTTTCTCGGTTCGTCTTTTGATAAAATCCCGTGCATGAAGTGAAGCATTCTTTCAATAGCTTTGCTTTCTTCAACGTCTTTTTTGCAAAGGTGGTAAGCACATTTTATTTTCTTAGTCATCACCATGACTCCGCCTTTACAGGTAAACCATCACGACCGAGGAAGACTTTAATCATGCGGTCAGTAATGAATGTTTTTGTGGTCAGGTTACGAATATATAGTTTTCGCTTTTTAATATTGTTTGCCGAGGCAATATATGTCCGGCCTTCATGAAGAACATAATCGCCAGGAGTCACACACTGACGTGGTATTTCATCAGTTCCGAAGTGATGTGCAATCATAATTATCTCCATTTTTACAAATGAACTTTGTTGATGCGGTGTCTGGTGCCTCCAGGTGACTGCAACCAGTTAACAATTACAGTCGGCTTTCCCACCCAAACCAATAAGGACTAACATGACTTTTAACTGTGCCACGTGCGCTTAGCCGCATTCACCGCATCACAAAATTCACTTTAAAAAGGGCGGACATCAGCCGAACTTCAAGAAAAAAACTGATGCCGCCAGGACTACACACAGCAATGTCGTTATTTACAACCGGAGGCGCACTCCCACCATTTAAATTTAACAGACAAGACCGACTCTTTATGGATATCGGAAATGCGCCTTCGTGTTGTGCCCGGTTTTATTTCACCACCTCCGGGCTTCGGTGGTCTCGGCTATACCCCTACAGCGAGAGCTTGTGTTAACATTTCAATACCCTTACAGTTGAGAGTTATTGATATGTTGGATGTATTTACTCCATTGTTGAAACTTTTTGCTAACGAGCCACTCGAAAGACTTATGTATACGATTATCATTTTTGGTCTCACTCTCTGGCTGATACCGAAAGAGTTTACTGTCGCATTCAATGCTTATACTGAAATACCTTGGCTCTTTCAGATTATCGTTTTTGCCTTTTCTTTCGTGGTCGCCATTTCCTTCTCAAGATTGCGAGCACATATTCAAAAGCATTATTCATTACTACCAGAGCAACGAGTATTGCTTCGTTTATCTGAGAAAGAAATCGCTGTATTTAAAGATTTCCTTAAAACAGGAAATCTTATTATCACTTCTCCTTGCCGTAACCCGGTTATGAAAAAATTAGAACGGAAGGGCATCATTCAACATCAGAGTGATAGCGCAAACTGTTCTTATTATCTCGTCACCGAAAAATACTCCCATTTTATGAAGTTATTCTGGAACAGCAGGAGTAGACGTTTTAATCGTTAGCTTACTGTGTGCTTCTCCAACCATCGGCGCGCACCAGTTTCGGTTTTAAATGTTTTGCTTTTGGTATACGTCATGGCAGTGAACGTTCCATCCTGGTTGGGGAACACGCCGCACACCAGGGATTCGTTGTTGCCGAGGTCGATTTTTTGCATTTTGCGAATCTCACATCTTGTTGCTACGTATAGCGACTTCTGCCTGCCAGAGATCCCAGTCGTTGCTGCGTAAAGCCTGCACAGCCTGGTTGTAAGTGATACCGCAACAATCCATCAAATACTGAACTACTTCGTAATGCACCATCTTATCTCTCCCCTTAACGCCGGGTGGCGGAACTAACTGCTGCACTGCAAAATTTGAATCCCGCCGTCATGTTCATACGCCTCGGGCTGGCTACTTAACCCCTTACCACTGCCTGGTAACTCGAAGTATTGCCCGGCGTTCTGTGGGGCGGGGTGGGTGGTATGCTGGAACTATAGGTAATGCCTAATTGATTGTCAATAGGCTATGCCTAATGTTTTGAGCGTAACCTAATAGGTGATGGCGACAGCAGAAAGTGATGGGGGGGTTAAATAACGGAATCCAGGAGTTTTCCGTCAGACCATATAAGTTTAAGTTCCAGTTTTTGTGATGTTCTGGCTTTTCCGTTCAGATTCAAGAGCTTTCAGATACTTACCCACTTTCATTTCCATCGCTGCTATGTAGGCGCGAACATCGTGGTCAACCCAATCTGGTTCTGTAGCATTTCCAGATAACAGGAAAGCTACAATCGCTCTTATTTCATCAGAGGCTGCTTGATAAAGGTTGTTTATATCTAAAAGTTCACTTTTTGTATCTGAATTGGTGGGGGTTGGTATGGGGTATTCGTTAAGCCCCCAATGCTCTGGACCAACAACATCAGAAAAGAAACGCCATAATTCTGGAAGTTTATCTTTACTTATAGAGCCTTTCTTAATCCAGTCATAAATTGATGGTGGTTGGACTTTAAAGTGGCGTGCGACCTCCGCCTTTGATTTGACGGATCCCGATGCGATTTTTTTGTTAATGGCCTGCTCTATCGCTCGGCCTAAGTCTTTACCACTAAGCATTGCTTAATATTCTCCTATGCGCATTACATTAGGCAATCCCTACCCTTACTGCATTAGGCACAGCCTATTGACAATTGCGTTAGGCGTCGCCTAATATTTCTGTGTGTTTTTGGAGTTCATTCGATGAAAAAAGAGAACTATTCATTCAAGCAAGCTTGTGCTGTTGTCGGTGGGCAATCAGCAATGGCTAGGCTTTTAGGTGTATCACCTCCAAGCGTAAATCAATGGATCAAAGGGGTACGTCAATTGCCTGCCGAGAGATGTCCAGCAATTGAACGTGCAACAAGAGGTGAGGTTCTGTGCGAAGAACTTCGTCCTGATATTGACTGGTCATATTTACGACGTTCGGCATGTTGTTCGCAGAATATGTCAGTGAAGCAACTAAATGACAGTAACAAATCCTCATTTGATCATACCTGAAACATCAAGAGGCAAATGATTCATGAAAATCAAGCATGAGCACATCGAATCAGTGTTGTTTGCCCTAGCAGCCGAAAAAGGGCAGGCATGGGTAGCCAATGCAATTACTGAAGAATATCTGCGCCAGGGGGGCGGCGAATTGCCCCTGGTTCCAGGCAAGGACTGGAACAATCAGCAGAATATCTATCACCGTTGGTTGAAAGGTGAAACGAAAACGCAAAGAGAAAAAATTCAGAAGCTGATCCCAGCAATTCTGGCAATCCTTCCGCGCGAGCTGCGTCACCGACTCTGCATCTTCGATACCCTGGAACGCCGTGCATTACTGGCGGCGCAGGAAGCGTTAAGTACGGCAATTGATGCGCATGATGATGCAGTCCAAGCCGTTTACCGGAAAGCGCATTTCAGCGGCGGCGGTTCTTCCGACGATTCTGTCATTGTTCATTAAGCAAAAGTTTCCATGCTGTTTGTGCTTATTCTAAGCCACCGGGCAGCATCATACGGGGCAATTATGGCCGCATTACCATACATGCAACTGTACATAGCTGATTACCTGGCTGACACCATGCATTTGTCAGCAGAGGAGCATGGTGCGTATTTGTTGCTGATGTTCAATTACTGGCAAACAGGAAAGCCAATACCTAAAAACAGGCTGGCAAAAATTGCCCGTCTGACTAACGAGCGATGGGCTGATGTTGAACCATCCTTGCAGGAGTTTTTTTGCGATAACGGCGAGGAATGGGTGCATCTTCGGATTGAGGAAGATCTGGCATCAGTCAGGGAAAAATTAACCAAAAAATCAGCCGCAGGAAAAGCATCTGTTCAGGCCAGAAGAAGCAGAAAGGAAGCAGATGTTCAAACAAAACAAGAGAGAAATTTAACAGGTGTTCAAACAGATGTTGAAGTGGTGTTTGAACATGATGTCAACACAAAGGCAACTAATAAAGATACAGATAAAGATCTAAAAACAGATCCCCCCCTAAATCCCCCCCGGGGGAATCGAGGTGTCAAAAAGTTTGACCCTCTGGATATTACTTTGCCGAACTGGATTTCTGTCTCGCTTTGGCGTGAGTGGGTTGAATTTCGCCAGGCATTGCGAAAACCGATTCGAACGGAGCAGGGCGCTAACGGGGCGATACGGGAGCTGGAAAAATTCCGCCAGCAGGGTTTTTCACCTGAGCAGGTGATTCGACACAGCATCGCCAATGAATACCAGGGCTTGTTCGCGCCGAAAGGTGTTCGACCTGAGACGTTACTCCGACAGGTTAACACCGTCTCGTTACCGGATAGTGCGATCCCGCCAGGCTTCAGGGGGTAACTGACCATGAAAAATATTGCGACAGGCGATGTTCTTGAACGTATCCGCAGACTGGCCCCGTCACATGTAACCGCGCCATTCAAGACGGTAGCGGAGTGGCGCGAGTGGCAACTTTCCGAAGGCCAGAAACGTTGTGAGGAGATCAACCGTCAGAATCGTCAGTTGCGGGTGGAAAAAATTCTGAATCGCTCTGGCATCCAGCCATTGCACCGCAAATGCTCGTTTTCGAATTACCAGGTGCAGAACGAAGGGCAGCGATACGCGTTGAGTCAGGCGAAATCCATCGCTGATGAACTGATGACCGGGTGTACAAATTTTGCGTTCAGCGGAAAACCTGGTACCGGGAAGAACCACTTAGCGGCAGCTATCGGGAATCGCCTGCTGAAAGACGGTCAGACAGTGATTGTGGTTACCGTGGCTGATGTTATGAGTGCCCTGCACGCCAGCTATGACGATGGGCAGTCAGGCGAAAAATTTTTGCGGGAACTGTGCGAAGTGGATCTGCTGGTTCTTGATGAAATTGGCATTCAGCGCGAGACGAAAAACGAGCAGGTGGTACTGCACCAGATTGTTGATCGCCGGACAGCGTCGATGCGCAGCGTGGGGATGCTGACAAACCTGAACTATGAGGCCATGAAAACATTGCTCGGCGAGCGGATTATGGATCGCATGACCATGAACGGCGGGCGATGGGTGAATTTTAACTGGGAGAGCTGGCGTCCGAATGTCGTCCAGCCAGGAATTGCGAAGTAATTTTTACCGGGAGAAAAATTTAATGGAGACTGTTTTTGACGCACTGAAAGCAATGGGAAAAGCCACATCCATAGAACTTGCTGCGCGACTTGATATCAGTCGTGAAGAAGTGCTGAACGAACTATGGGAACTGAAAAAGGCTGGTTTTGTTGATAAAAGCGCGTACACCTGGCGTGTGGCTGATAACAATGTTCAGCAGGAACAGCCAGCGCAGGCAGAACTGCCGGAAGAAATCACCACAGCAACAGTAGCGAAAATCTCAGAGTGCGATTTAACCGCGACGATTGAACAACGAGGACCACAAACGGCTGATGAGCTGGCTACATTGTTTGGTACCACATCACGCAAAGTGGCTTCAACGCTGGCAATGGCAATCAGCAAAGGTCGTCTGATTCGCGTAAATCAGGGCGGTAAATTTCGTTACTGCATACCGGGCGATAATTTACCAGCAGAGCCGAAAGCAGCATCGGTATCTCCGCTCTGGTTATCTGCATCGTCGTCTGCCTGTCATGGGGTGTTAATCATTACCGTGATAACGCCATCGCCTACAAAGAACAGCGCGACAAAAATGCCAGAGAACTGAAGCTGGCGAACGCGGCAATTACTGAGATGCAGATGCGTCAGCGTGATGTTGCTGCGCTCGATGCAAAATACACGAAGGAGTTAGCTGATGCGAAAGCTGAAAATGATGCTCTGCGTGATGATGTTGCCGCTGGTCGTCGTCGGTTGCACATCAAAGCAGTCTGTCAGTCAGTGCGTGAAGCCACCACCGCCTCCGGCGTGGATAATGCAGCCTCCCCCCGACTGGCAGACACCGCTGAACGGGATTATTTCACCCTCCGGGAACGACTGGTAATGATGCAGGCCCAACTTGAAGGTGCTCAGCAATACATAACCGAGCAGTGTTTAAAGTAAAATCTTAACTACAATATGATTCATTTTGATGATTGTTTCATAAGGAACAGTGAAGTAAGATCTAAGAGGAGTTAAATTTTATACAGTATAATCATAATATTGCAGCAAGGTGGTTATAATTGAAAGAATATTTAGATATGAATACATCTCATGTAAGAGTTGTTACTCATATGTGTGGGTTCCTGGTTTGGCTCTATAGTCTTTCAATGTTGCCACCAATGGTTGTAGCATTGTTTTATAAAGAAAAAAGCCTGTTTGTTTTCTTTATAACTTTCGTTATATTTTTTTGCATTGGTGGCGGAGCGTGGTATACAACTAAGAAATCTGGCATTCAATTACGTACCCGTGATGGGTTTATTATAATTGTAATGTTTTGGATTTTGTTTTCTGTTATTAGTGCATTCCCTTTATGGATTGACTCAGAACTTAATTTAACGTTCATTGATGCTCTGTTTGAAGGGGTTTCTGGAATAACAACAACAGGAGCAACTGTAATTGATGATGTTAGTTCATTACCTCGGGCATATTTGTACTATCGGTCACAGTTAAATTTTATAGGTGGTTTAGGAGTTATTGTTCTGGCGGTTGCTGTATTGCCATTATTGGGTATTGGTGGTGCAAAGCTTTATCAGTCAGAAATGCCGGGGCCATTTAAGGATGACAAACTCACTCCCCGCCTGGCCGATACGTCACGGACACTGTGGATAACTTATTCTTTATTAGGTATTGCTTGTATTGTCTGTTATAGACTTGCAGGAATGCCTTTGTTTGATGCTATTTGTCACGGGATTTCCACAGTTTCGCTTGGTGGTTTCTCAACTCATAGCGAGAGTATCGGATATTTTAATAACTATTTGGTTGAGCTGGTGGCTGGTTCTTTTTCCCTGCTATCGGCTTTCAACTTCACTCTTTGGTATATTGTTATTAGCAGGAAAACGATAAAACCTTTAATCAGAGATATTGAACTTCGTTTCTTTCTGTTAATAGCCTTAGGGGTGATCATTGTTACCTCTTTCCAGGTCTGGCATATAGGTATGTATGACTTGCATGGAAGTTTTATTCATTCGTTTTTTCTTGCCAGCTCCATGCTCACTGATAATGGTTTAGCTACGCAGGATTATGCAAGTTGGCCCACGCACACGATAGTGTTTTTGCTGTTGTCAAGTTTCTTTGGGGGATGTATAGGTTCAACTTGTGGTGGAATTAAGTCACTTCGATTTCTTATACTTTTCAAACAAAGCAAACACGAGATAAATCAGCTTTCTCATCCCAGAGCGTTGTTGAGTGTAAATGTAGGAGGGAAGATAGTTACAGATCGTGTAATGAGGTCTGTATGGAGTTTCTTTTTTCTTTATACTCTCTTCACGGTGTTTTTTATACTGGTGTTAAATGGTATGGGATATGATTTTCTTACATCATTTGCAACAGTGGCTGCATGTATTAATAATATGGGATTAGGTTTTGGGGCTACTGCATCGTCATTCGGAGTGCTTAATGACATTGCAAAATGCTTAATGTGCATAGCTATGATTCTTGGTCGCCTTGAAATTTATCCTGTTATTATATTGTTTTCAGGTTTTTTTTGGCGCTCCTAATATATGGCTGATTTATAATTGTGAGTTTAATATTATGTTGACTCACTCATTGATCCAATACCTAACTTTACCAGCAACACCTCCGTCCCCAGTAGCACTGGCTGCTGGGGTGCGTTTTATTCATAAAGCAAGGCTGTATGAGCGAGAAATTAAAGATAGTCTATCGCCCATTACAAGAATTGTCACCGTATGCGCACAACGCCAGGACGCACAGTACTGAGCAGGTGGCACAACTGGTAGAAAGTATTAAGCAATTCGGCTGGACTAATCCGGTGCTGATTGACGAAAAGGGCGAAATTATTGCGGGTCACGGTCGTGTTATGGCGGCTGAAATGCTCAAAATGGATTCTGTTCCGGTCATTGTTCTGTCTGGCCTGACGGATGAGCAGAAGCAGCGATAACGATCAGTATCGCTCCCGTAATGCATTAATCCGTCGCCACATTGAGAAAATGGATGCCAGTTTGCACGTCGGAACGAAGGAGTTTGATATTTCAAAGGTTTCCGAGGTGGATTCTGTTGATGATTTACTCATTGATAATGCCGCTCGTTATCTGCTGAAAGACTGGAAAGGGGTTGGTGAACTGGTTAATGGTGTTGAGGTTGCACTGGAATATACGGCAGAACGAGGGATCGCGCTGCTTAAGCAGAATCCAGAGTTGTACTGGCAGATCCTTGCAGAAGCAGCCAGCATCGCCCAGGGTAAAGAGCAGCAGAAGCAGGATACGATAAAAAAGCCATAGCTGCCCAGCGGTGGTTATCGGAGTTCGGGGGAGAAAGGGGGGAAAAGGCAAGATGGAAGCGAGAAAAACTCAGGTTGCCACCGATACCGGAACCAGAAATAGACCCGGTGCTTAAGGAGTTGTTGTACGCCTATTCGGTAATATCCCGTGCCCGACGTTATGCTGGAATGGCTGGGGTGCCTTTGCCTTTATCTCTGACAGAGATAAATGAATATTTAGCCACTCATCCGGTATTGATTGAGCGCGATGAATTTGAAGCAGTGATCTTTGCACTGGATGACCAGTATTTTCAGGAGCAGTGTGTGTAGTTGTTAATTACGTACACTCTGTTACAGAGATGTGATGGTGTCTTTAATTAAATCGATGATGCTCCTGGAGAAAAGCATTGCGTGGCCTCGTAATCGCTATATCTACTATTATGTCGCCTGAAACCCACTTCGCGGTGGGTTTTTTGTTGTCAGGAGTTTTAATAAATGGCAGAGCAAACCTCGCGTCTCGCAATAATTATTGATAGCACTGGAGCGAAAAATAATGCTGACAATCTGACCTCCTCATTAGTCAAAATGACGCAGGCTGGGGAAACTGCTGCAAATAGCGCAGGGAAAGTGACTAAGGCAACAGAAGATGAGAAGAACGCGCTCGCAAAATTAAAAGCAGCTATTGATCCAGTTGGTGCCGCAATTGATACTGTCGGTCGACGCTATTCTGAATTAAAGAAATTTTTCGATAAAGGGCTTATTGATAAAGAAGAATATGAATTTCTTGTCCGTAAACTTAATGAAACCACAGAGGAATTGAGCGGGGTTGCGCAAGCGCAGAGAGAAGCCGAGAAGGCCGGAAAACTTGCTGCCGCTCAGCAGGAAGCGCAGGCTCAGGCCTTTCAAAGAATGCTGGACAAGATCGACCCTCTGGCTGCGGCGCTAAGAAATCTTGAACAACAGCATGATGAACTTAATGCTGCGTTTGCATCCGGGAAAATAAATGGTTCTCAGTTTGAGAATTATAGCCGAAAAATACAGGAAACACGGCGAGAGCTTACCGGAGAGGCTCAGGCAGAGCGAGAAGCAGCAAAAGCGCATGATGAACAGGTTGTTGCTTTGCAACGTCTGATTGCTCAACTTGATCCTGTCGGAACTGCTTTTAATCGTCTGGTAGAACAACAGAAACAGCTCAATGAAGCAAAAGCTAAGGGGATGCTTTCTCCTGAAATGTATGAGGAGCTTTCTGGAAAACTTCGTGCTATGCGGAGTGAGCTTGAGGTTACTCAATCACAATTAAGCAAAACCGGAATGTCGGCAAAACAAACGGCTTTTGCTATGCGCATGTTGCCTGCACAAATGACGGATATTGTTGTTGGGTTGTCCACTGGTCAGTCGCCATTTATGGTGTTAATGCAGCAGGGCGGCCATTCAGCTATGCAGGAGACAAGAATCGCCAGCTTACCCGTTACAGCGATACCCGCTGGCATGAAGATTCCGTGCGTAACCGCTGGTTCAGCGTGATGGTGGGGCCGTCTGTGCGCGTGAATGAATGGTTCAGCGCGTATGCGATGGCGGGTATGGCTTACAGCCGTGTGTCGACTTTCTCCGGGGATTATCTCCGCGTAACTGACAACAAGGGAAGGTGCGAATAAGCAGGTCATTTCTTCCCAAGCTGACTCGCTGATTAAAATTTCGCGGATCTGGGCCGATTTTTTTCCCGCAAACACATCGAATCAGCCTATTTAGGCTATTTTTTCCACCATTTCTGGCGTTATTTCCGGTTTTTACTGAGATCTCTCCCACTGACGTATCATTTGGTCCACCCGAAACAGGTTGGCCAGGGTGAATAACATCGCCAGTTGGTTATCGTTTTTCAGCAGCCCCTTGTATCTGGCTTTCACGAAGCCGAACTGCCGCTTGATGATGCGAAACGGGTGCTCCACCCTGGCACGGATGCTGGCTTTCATGTATTCGATGTTGATGGCCGTTTTGTTCTTGCGCGGATGCTGCTTCAAGGTTTTTACCCTGCCGGGACGCTCGGCGATCAGCCAGTCCACATCCACCTCGGCCAGCTCCTCGCGCTGTGGCGCTCCTTGGTAGCCGGCATCGGCTGAGACAAATTGCTCCTCTCCATGAAGCAGATTACCCAGCTGATTGAGGTCATGCTCGTTGGCCGCGGTGGTGACCAGGCTGTGGGTCAGGCCACTCTTGGCATCGACACCAATGTGGGCCTTCATGCCAAAGTGCCACTGATTGCCTTTCTTGGTCTGATGCATCTCCGGATCGCGTTGCTGCTCTTTGTTCCTGGTCGAGCTGGGTGCCTCAATGATGGTGGCATCCACCAAAGTGCCTTGGGTCATCATGACGCCTGCTTCGGCCAGCCAGCGATTGATGGTCTTGAACAATTGACGGGCCAGTTGATGCTGCTCGAGCAGGTGGCGGAAATTCATGATGGTGGTGCGATCCGGCAGGGCGCTATCCAGGGATAATCGGGCAAACAGGCGCATGGAGGCGATTTCGTACAGGGCATCTTCCATGGCACCGTCGCTCAGGTTGTACCAATGCTGCATGCAGTGAATACGCAGCATGGTCTCCAGCGGATAGGGCCGTCGGCCATTGCCCGCCTTGGGATAAAACGGCTCGATGACAGCGGTCATATTCTGCCATGGCAGAATCTGCTCCATGCGGGAGAGGAAAATCTCTTTTCGGGTCTGACGGCGCTTAGTGCTGAATTCACTATCGGCGAAGGTGAGTTGATGGCTCATGATGTCCTCTGGGATGCGCTCCGGATTAATATGATGATCTCATATCAGGAACTTGTTCGCACCTTCCAAAGGGGAAAACGCACGACGTGCTGACCGGAAGTGATGACGGTCGCCACAGCAACACGTCTCTGGCGTGGGGAGCTGGCGTGCAGTTTAACCCGACCGAATCCGTGGCCATTGATATTGCTTATGAAGGCCCCGGCAGTGGCGACTGGCGCACTGACGGTTTCATCGTGGGTGTCGGTTATAAGTTCTGATTAGCCAGGTAACACAGTGTTATGACAGCCCGCCGGTTCAGGCGGGCTTTTTTGTGGGGTGAATATGGCAGTAAAGATTTCAGGTGTACTGAAAGACGGCACAGGAAAACCGGTACAGAACTGCACAATCCAGCTGAAAGCAAAACGTAACAGCACCACGGTGGTGGTGAACACGCTGGCCTCAGAAAATCCGGATGAAGCCGGGCGTTACAGCATGGACGTTGAGTACGGTCAGTACAGCGTTATTCTGTTGGTGGAAGGATTCCCGCCGTCACATGCCGGGACCATTACCGTGTATGAAGATTCTCAACCCGGTACGCTGAATGATTTTCTCGGTGCCATGACGGAGGATGATGCCCGTCCGGAGGCACTGCGCCGTTTTGAACTGATGGTGGAAGAGGTGGCGCGTAACGCGTCCGCGGTGGCACAGAACACGGCAGCCGCGAAGAAGTCAGCCAGTGATGCCAGCACATCAGCCCGTGAGGCGGCAACCCATGCGGCTGATGCTGCGGACTCAGCACGCGCAGCCAGCACGTCAGCCGGACAGGCCGCGTCGTCGGCTCAGTCAGCGTCTTCCAGCGCAGGAACGGCATCAACAAAGGCCACTGAAGCATCAAAAAGTGCTGCCGCTGCAGAGTCCTCAAAAAGCGCGGCGGCCACCAGTGCCGGTGCGGCGAAAACGTCAGAAACGAATGCTTCAGCGTCACTACAATCAGCAGCCACATCTGCATCCACCGCGACCACGAAGGCATCAGAAGCTGCGACCTCGGCCCGGGATGCGGCGGCCTCAAAAGAAGCGGCAAAATCATCAGAAACGAACGCATCATCAAGCGCCAGTAGTGCAGCTTCCTCGGCAACGGCGGCAGGAAATTCCGCGAAGGCGGCAAAAACGTCCGAGACGAACGCCAGGTCTTCTGAAACGGCAGCGGGACAGAGCGCCTCGGCTGCGGCAGGCTCAAAAACAGCGGCTGCGTCGTCTGCCAGTGCAGCGTCAACAAGTGCCGGGCAGGCCTCAGCCAGTGCCACCGCCGCCGGAAAATCGGCAGAAAGCGCCGCATCGTCTGCTTCAACAGCCACAACGAAGGCTGGCGAAGCCACTGAACAGGCCAGCGCAGCAGCGAGGTCTGCTTCCGCAGCGAAGACATCCGAAACGAACGCGAAAGCGTCGGAAACAAGCGCAGAATCCTCAAAAACGGCTGCCGCATCGTCAGCCAGTTCGGCGGCGTCATCGGCATCATCGGCGTCTGCTTCAAAAGATGAGGCGACCAGACAAGCGTCAGCAGCGAAGAGCAGCGCCACGACGGCATCCACGAAGGCGACAGAGGCTGCTGGCAGTGCGACGGCGGCAGCTCAGAGCAAAAGTACGGCGGAATCCGCGGCAACGCGCGCCGAGACAGCAGCTAAACGGGCAGAGGATATTGCATCCGCCGTGGCGCTTGAGGATGCAAGTACGACGAAAAAGGGGATAGTACAGCTCAGCAGTGCGACCAACAGTACGTCTGAAACGCTGGCGGCAACGCCAAAGGCAGTAAAATCAGCCTATGACAATGCAGAGAAACGTCTGCAGAAAGACCAGAACGGCGCTGATATACCCGATAAGGGATGCTTCCTGAACAACATTAACGCGGTCAGTAAAACAGACTTTGCTGATAAGCGTGGTATGCGTTATGTGCGGGTTAACGCTCCTGCAGGTGCAACATCTGGAAAATATTACCCTGTTGTTGTTATGCGTTCTGCTGGCTCAGTAAGCGAACTGGCATCAAGAGTCATTATCACCACGGCAACGCGAACCGCAGGCGATCCGATGAATAACTGCGAGTTTAACGGATTTGTTATGCCTGGTGGCTGGACTGACAGGGGGCGTTATGCTTATGGCATGTTCTGGCAATATCAAAACAATGAACGAGCCATTCACTCAATAATGATGAGTAATAAGGGCGATGATTTGCGCTCTGTGTTCTATGTTGATGGCGCTGCTTTCCCTGTTTTTGCGTTTATTGAAGATGGCCTGTCAATATCCGCACCTGGTGCTGATCTCGTTGTTAATGATACGACCTATAAGTTTGGGGCAACAAATCCGGCGACTGAATGTATCGCGGCGGACGTTATCCTTGATTTTAAGAGTGGGCGTGGTTTTTATGAGTCTCATTCGTTAATCGTTAACGATAACTTGTCGTGCAAAAAACTTTTTGCCACAGACGAAATTGTAGCGCGTGGTGGTAATCAGATTCGAATGATAGGTGGGGAGTATGGTGCATTATGGCGTAATGATGGCGCTAAAACTTACCTGCTGCTTACCAATCAAGGTGATGTTTATGGTGGCTGGAATACATTAAGACCGTTTGCTATTGATAACGCAACCGGCGAACTGGTTATTGGAACCAAACTGTCCGCAAGTCTGAACGGTAATGCATTAACAGCAACAAAGCTGCAAACGCCAAGACGGGTTTCTGGTGTTGAGTTTGATGGTTCCAAAGATATTACTTTAACCGCCGCGCATGTGGCTGCTTTTGCCAGAAGGGCAACGGATACATATGCCGATGCGGATGGTGGCGTTCCATGGAATGCCGAATCTGGCGCTTACAATGTCACCCGCTCTGGCGACAGCTATATTCTGGTTAACTTCTATACCGGAGTCGGAAGTTGCCGGACCCTGCAGATGAAGGCGCATTACAGAAATGGTGGTCTGTTCTACCGTTCTTCAAGAGACGGTTATGGTTTTGAGGAAGACTGGGCAGAAGTTTATACCTCGAAAAATCTTCCACCAGAAAGCTACCCAGTCGGCGCACCAATCCCGTGGCCATCAGATACCGTTCCGTCTGGTTATGCCCTGATGCAGGGGCAGGCTTTTGACAAATCTGCTTACCCGAAACTTGCAGCCGCTTATCCGTCAGGCGTGATCCCTGATATGCGTGGCTGGACGATTAAGGGCAAACCTGCCAGTGGTCGGGCCGTATTGTCTCAGGAACAGGACGGCATTAAATCGCATACCCACAGCGCCAGCGCATCCAGTACAGATTTGGGGACGAAAACCACATCGTCGTTTGATTACGGCACTAAATCCACGAATAACACCGGGGCACATACACACAGTGTGAGCGGCTCTACAAACTCGGCTGGAGCACACACACACTCACTAGCCAACGTGAACACGGCTAGTGCTAACTCCGGTGCTGGTAGTGCATCAACAAGATTGTCTGTTGTGCATAATCAAAACTATGCAACATCATCTGCTGGCGCACATACCCACTCACTGTCCGGCACTGCTGCAAGCGCAGGTGCACACGCGCATACTGTCGGTATTGGTGCTCATACGCACTCCGTTGCGATTGGTTCACATGGACACACCATCACCGTTAACGCTGCTGGTAACGCGGAAAACACCGTCAAAAACATCGCATTTAACTATATTGTGAGGCTTGCATAATGGCATTCAGAATGAGTGAACAACCACGGACCATAAAAATTTATAATCTGCTGGCCGGAACTAATGAATTTATTGGTGAAGGTGATGCATATATTCCGCCTCATACAGGTCTGCCAGCAAACAGTACCGATATTGCACCGCCAGATATTCCGGCTGGCTTCGTGGCTGTTTTCAACAGTGATGAGTCATCGTGGCATCTCGTTGAAGATCATCGGGGTAAAACGGTTTATGACGTGGCTTCCGGCAACGCGTTATTTATTTCTGAACTCGGTCCGTTACCGGAAAATGTTACCTGGTTATCGCCGGAAGGGGAGTTTCAGAAGTGGAACGGCACAGCCTGGGTGAAGGATACGGAAGCAGAAAAACTGTTCCGGATCCGGGAGGCGGAAGAAACAAAAAACAACCTGATGCAGGTAGCCAGTGAGCATATTGCGCCGCTTCAGGATGCTGCAGATCTGGAAATTGCAACGGAGGAAGAAATCTCGTTGCTGGAAGCATGGAAAAAGTATCGGGTATTGCTGAACCGTGTTGATACGTCAACTGCACAGGATATTGAATGGCCAGCACTGCCGTAGGGTAAAACATATAAATTCTATAATTAGATGTATCTTTCCATTTACGGCAAGGAAGGGGGCTTGGAAGACGTAAAGCATCTCACACCGAGATTATTTTTTATATGTCAGGTGTCTGAAGTTTTGCTTTGGCTCTTAAAATGGTTTGCCGCGAGGTTTTGAATTCCCGGGCAATGGCACTTATACTTACACCTGACTTAATTCGTTCGAATACCACCTGTTTCTGTTCTTCATTTAACACAGGAGGTCGACCAAAACGTTTCCCTGCGCCGCGGGCTCTTACTATCCCGGAATGAGTGCGTTCAAGTAAAAGGTCTCGTTCAAATTCAGCGACTGCTGAAATTACTTGCATCATCATTTTTCCTGTTGGACTGGTCAGGTCAATGCCACCCAATGCTAAGCAATGCACTCTGATACCTGTTTCGGTCAGTTGTTCCACTGTTTTCCTGATATCCATTGCATTACAACCAAGGCGATCCAGTTTTGTCACAATCAATTGATCACCACATTTCAGGCGAGCAAGCAACCGGTTAAAACCAGGACGCTCACTGGTTGCTGCTGAGCCGCTAATGTGTTCTTCGATTATTTGCTGAGGTTTGATTTTAAAACCTGCACTTTCGATTTCCCGGCGTTGATTTTCGGTGGTCTGATCCAGCGTTGATATCCGACAGTAAGCAAAAATTCGAGACATAGTGAGACTCTATACGAAATTGGTGTTCATATCATAATGCATCTCAGAAAATAATTATGATTATTTTTGTGCATATTTGTATGTACACGTTCGAAAATAAACGAATGCGTATGCAACCCCGTAATTTTGGTGAGACCCAAAATCGATTTTGTGAAAAATGGCTTTAACTCGGTTTGTTTTTCGAGTTCCGGGCGGACTCAAGGAAGAAGAATAGTGTTGCGTGTTATTTTAACCAGATTTCAAGTTGTTTGGTCGTGGAAAAGTGGAGCAAAATGTTGTTAAAGTGGAAAAATGATAAAAAAGTAAGTTTATTATATTACATTTTACCATTTAAATTTTGGTTGTCTTTAAGAACTGATATCGCTGTTTGTAATAATTCTTTGTTATCCAGCCATGATGTTTTCTTTATGTTTCCTTCAATGTAATCAAGCAATGTTCTGGTATTGATAGGTCTTCCCTGTTTTGCTACTTCCACTACAGCATCCCCTAGGATAATTCTTACTTCAGGAAGCTGCGCAGGGAACCACTTTAGGGTGTCTTTTGATTTCATGAAGATATTCCTTAAAATATTATTGATTTTCATTGCGATATTGTATGTCTGATTCAGGATATGTTGACTTATACATCGGTTTTGTCTGGGTTATTGGATATGCCAATCCCTAATTTTATTAGAGCATGACTAAAAATGCTGAATATGATAAGGAGCGAAGTGATTATCAGTATGCTGTTCATATAGCCTCGAATTAGTAATGTGTTATATATGATATAGTTGACAATTTTTATCCTGGGTGTTCTTAAAGTTCGTAGATAAACATTGTCGTTTCAGGTATACAGGAATGCTAACAGGTGGCGGCAAAAATCAGGCGGTTTATGGCGCAAGCTGAAGTGGCAACTGCAAACTATCTTATGCAGAGACTCTACACGGATTGGGTTTAAAAGTATACATAGATAACAGTTTTTATCTGAAGAAGAAAAATATCAAGGTGATATAGCCTATATGCCTTTGATGCGGAGGAATGAATGTGATGGGAGTGATGTATCTGAATAGTTGAAAAACCGCAGTCACGTCGTATGCAAGAACGTGCTGCGGTTGGTTTGACTTTGATTGAGACGTTTTGGAATTTTTTTCGGTGGCAAAAATGGGGCAAAACGCTGCAAAAGGGGCAAAAAAGGGGCAAAAAAAGAGTGGATTATCGTAGCTTATTGTTGTCGCTGATGATATTTAACACATTGAAAAATAAGTAAAATACTTATGAGTCAGAGAGTTGTGATTTTTGCCCTTACTTGTTCAGGTTGTATTGTTCTTTCTTACTAATTTCTTGATTTTGCGACATTTAAAAGCGACTCAATTCGTTATATGGCATCAGAAGAGTATGCGTCATGCCGGAACGCCCAGCATAAGAAATCTGATATAAAAAACTGTGGCGTGTATGGTACGGATTAGAGGGGAAAATGTCAGCACATTTGCGAAATGAATCAAAAAGCCCGCAGCAATGTGCGGGCGTTAGTGTCAGCGCACAACCAGCACGGAGCACTCTGCGTGACGCACTACAGCTGCGGCGTTGGAACCGAGCAGATAAGTGGTGATATCCGGTCGATGGGAAGCAATGATGATCATATGAGCGGGGATCTTCTTCGCCAATTCCAGAATGCGGTCTTTGGGCGAGCCTTCCTCAACATGGACATGCACTCTGTCGGTTGGCAGTTTAAATTTTTTAATGATCTCTTCCAGTTGCGATTTGGCTTCCGCTTTCAGGTCATCCATTGCCGGTAATTCTGCGGAATACGCTAAACCCAGAGAGGCATAGTAGGGCAGTGAAGGTATTACCGTCAGGAAATGAACCTCTGCATCATCAATCTTTGCCTCTTCCTCAACGTGGCTAATCACGCGTTGAGTTAATTCTGAATCGGAAATATCGATAGGGACAAGAATCGTTCTGTTCATAAAACCTCCTGTTTTAGTATCCGCATAAAGTGTAACGCCAGATGACACTTTTTGTGTAATGACGGAGTTCACATTTTTAATTTAGATCAAAGGAGGAAGAATAAGCAGAAAAAGCCCGCCATAACAGCGGGCAGGAGGATTTAGAACTGATAAACCAGACCTAAAGCGACAATATCATCGGTAGAGATGCCATTGGCAGCGTAGAAGCTGTCATCTTCATCCAACAGGTTGATTTTATAGTCAACGTAGGTGGACATGTTTTTATTGAAATAGTAAGTCGCGCCAATATCGGCGTATTTAACCAGATCTTTATCATCAACACCTGCCGGGTTGTCTGCACCACCCGCAGCGTGCAGGTCACGGCCTTTAGACATCAGGAAAGAGACTGCCGGACGCAGACCAAAATCAAACTGGTACTGTGCAGTGACTTCAAAATTCTGGGTTTTGTTTGCCACAGCATAATCGCTGTCGCCAAACGGGGTCATATTACGCGTTTCTGAATACATGGTTGCCAGGTAAATATTGTTAGCATCGTATTTTAGCCCAGCAGTCCACGCGTCTGCTTTATCACCACCCGCCGCAGTATGGTTAACCTGGTCATTGGTGCGGTCAGAAGAGGTGTATGCCGCACCAGCGCTAAAGCCCATGCCTAAATCATATGTTGTGGAAAGACCCCAGCCGTCACCGTTTTCATGGCGAACATCACGTCCGTTGTTGGTGCCTTCCTGACCATTACTGGCTCCTTCGTTGTTACCTTGATACTGCACCGCGAAGTTCAGACCATTTACCAGACCGAAGAAATCAGTATTACGATAAGTCGCGACGCCATTGGCTCGACCAGTCATAAAGTTGTCTGCATTGGTATAAGAGTCACCGCCAAATTCAGGCAGCATATCGGTCCAGCCTTCGATGTCGTACATTACGCCATAATTACGTCCGTAATCGAAAGAACCGTAATCTGCAAATTTCAGCCCGGCAAATGCCAGACGGGTCCATGACTGGTTTTTTGAAGATTCAGTGTTGTTTGCCTGAATATTGTATTCCCATTGACCGTAGCCAGTGAGTTGATCGTTAATTTGGGTTTCGCCTTTAAAACCCAGACGCGCATAGCTCTGGTCGCCATCTTTCGCTGAATTATCAGAAAAATAATGCAGGCCATCAACTTTGCCATACAGATCTAATTTGTTGCCGTCTTTATTATAAACTTCGGCTGCATGTGCAGCACCTGCGGCGAGCAGGGCAGGAATTAAAAGTGCCAGTACTTTGCTTTTCATTGAATAAATCCTTTAGTTATTTTATTTGCCTTTTATCCCCATTTCGGGGAGTGAAAACATCCTAAAGGAGAAGTTCAGTTAGCCGATAAATATCATTTGTTACGCCTTAAGTAAAACCTTAATCAAATAATTCCTCTGAAATGATAATAAGTCTGGTGAATGTATCGAAGATAATACATACAAAATAAAAATTATACTTTTAATTTGCTATACGTTATTCTGCGCGGGTTATATGCCTTTATTGTCACAGATTTTATTTTCTGTTGGGCCATTGCATTGCCACTGATTTTCCAACATATAAAAAGACAAGCCCGAACAGTCGTCCGGGCTTTTTTTTTAGAATTGGATAATCCTTATCCAGAGCATTTAATCGGTGTTGCTTTTTTCCGCTTTTCCGGCCATTTGTGCCAGGAAGTCATAGCGTTTTTGCAAATCAGCTGCAGCATCTTTCCATAACTGTTCTGCCACTTCTGGCTGCTGCGAATTCAGCCGACGGAAACGTTGCTCGTGAAGTAACGTTTCTTCCGGTGCTTCTGACGGCGGGCGTGAATCCAAGGCCAGCGGCAGTTTGCCTTCATCGGCACGACGCGGATCAAAGCGATATAGCGGCCAGAAGCCGGTAGCTGTGAGTTGGCGCATCTGGTCGTGGCTGAGTGCCAGATCGTAACCATGCTCTTCACACGGGCTATAAGCAATGATCAGCGATGGCCCCGGATACGCTTCCGCTTCCTGAATCGCTTTCACCGTCTGGTTCAGCTGCGCGCCGAGAGAAATCTGCGCCACATAAACATGACCGTACATCATCATACTGACGCCAAGATCTTTACGCGCTTTACGTTTGCCGTGCTCGCCAAATTTAGTTACTGCACCCAGCGGTGTCGCTTTCGACGCCTGACCACCGGTGTTGGAATAGCATTGCGTATCCAGCACCAGAATGTTGACGTTTTCCGTCAAACTCAATACATGATCCAGACCGCCAAAGCCGATATCGTAAGCCCAGCCATCACCACCAATCAGCCAGATTGATTTTTCCACCAGTGCATCTGCATCACGTAGCAGTTCATGTGCTTCGGCAACATCGTTGAGTTGCTGGCGTAAAGCTGCAACCTGTTCACGACGAACCTCTGGCGTGGCGTCTGATTTCAACGCCGTCAGTAATTCCGCCGGGATTTTATCGGCAAATTGATCCAGCAGACGCAGCACGCGGACACGGTGTTGATCGACCGTCAGGCGGAAACCAAGGCCAAATTCGGCATTATCTTCAAATAGAGAGTTCGCCCATGCCGGCCCACGACCGTTGGCATCGGTGGTATACGGTGTAGAGGGCAGGTTACCGCCATAAATTGAAGAACAGCCAGTGGCGTTAGCGATCAACATCCGGTCGCCATAGAGCTGAGTCAGTAATTTAATATACGGCGTCTCGCCACAACCGGAGCAAGCACCTGAATATTCAAACAGCGGTGTAATCAGCTGCGATGTACGAATATCAATACGTTCCAGTTTGCTACGGTCGATTTCTGGCAGGTTGAGGAAGAAATCGTAATTGATTTTCTCTTCTTCGACATGTTCCAGGCGAGACATCATATTGATGGCTTTAATCTCTGGATTCTGACGGTCTTTCGCCGGGCAAACTTCGACGCACAGGTTACAACCGGTGCAATCTTCCGGTGCCACCTGCAAGACATATTTCTGCCCGCGCATATCACGCGATTTCACATCCAGCGAATGCAGGCTGGCAGGGGCGTTTTCCATCGCTTCAGGCGGCACCACTTTTGCGCGAATAGCTGAGTGTGGGCAAGCGGCAACGCAGTGGTTACATTGGGTACAGAGTTCCTCTTTCCAGATGGGGATCTCTTCGGCGATATTGCGTTTTTCCCAGCGCGTAGTGCCCATCGGCCAGGTGCCGTCTGGCGGCAGCGCCGAAACGGGGAGGGCGTCACCAAGCCCGGCGAGCATCGCAGCGGTTACGGTTTTCACGAAATCAGGGGCGGCATCGGAAACCACTGGCGGTCGATTGGCGCTGTGCGGATTTACCGGTTGCAACGGAACTTCTTCTACGGATTCACGCGCCAGCGCCAGAGCCTGCCAGTTGCGTTCCACCAGATCCTGGCCTTTGCTACTGTAACTTTTGGCAATCGCACCCTGCAATTCTGCGAGGGCGCTATCGCCAGGCAGAATTTGCGTCAGATGGAAAAAAGCCATCTGCATGACGGTATTAATACGGGCCGCCAGGCCACATTCGCGGGCGATTTTCGCCGCGTTAATCACATAGAAGCGCGCTTTTTTCTGGTTTAACACGGCCTGAACTTCTTGCGGCAAGCGCGACCACACTTCATCTGCGCTGTACGGCGTGTTGAGCAGGAAAATGCCGCCAGGTTTTAAACGCTCAGCCATCTGATATTTATCGATAAACTGCAACTGGTGGCAGCCAACAAAATCAGCCTGGGAAATGAGATAAGCGGAACGAATCGGCTGTTCGCTCACTCGAAGGTGAGAAACCGTCAGGCCGCCCGCCTTTTTGGAGTCGTAAACAAAATAGCCCTGTGCGTACCACGGCGTGGAATTACCGATAATCTTGATATTGTTTTTGGTCGCGGAAACGCTGCCATCACTACCAAGGCCATAAAACAAGGCTTCCAGTTTCGCCGAGTTTGGCAGGGTGTTTTCCGGCAACGGCAGTGACAGATTGGTCACATCATCGTAAATACCAACCGTAAAGCGCGCTTTCGGTTTAGCCGCGTTGAGCTCGGCAAATACCGCCAGTACACAGTCTGGGCCAAATTCTTTGGATGAAAGACCATAGCGCCCACCAATGACACGGGGCAGAGTTTCGCGCTCGCCATTATTAAAGGCTTCTGCCAGTGCGGTCATTACATCCAGATAGAGCGGTTCTGCCTGGGCACCGGGTTCTTTGGTTCTGTCCAGTACCGCCACGCTGCGTACGGATCCCGGCAGAGCTTGCAGTAAATGTTTAGCGGAGAAGGGGCGGTACAGGCGAACTTTCAGCACGCCAACTTTTTCGCCACGGGTTAGCAATTCATCAACCACTTCTTCACAGGTGCCAATGGCAGAGCCCATCAGGATAATCACCCGTTCCGCTTGCGGATGCCCGTAATATTCAAACGGCTGATACTGACGACCTGTCGCGGCAGAGAAATCATTCATCGCCTGTTCAACATGGTCATAGACCGCGTTGTACCATGGGTTGGTGGCTTCGCGAGACTGGAAATAAGTGTCCGGGTTGGCGGAGGTTCCGCGGATAACCGGATGCTCTGGATTCAGCGCGCGGGCACGGTGAGCGGTTATCTCCTCGTGCGGCAGCAGGCTGAGGATTGTGTCATCGGCCAGCGGCACGATTTCGTTAATCTCGTGCGAGGTGCGGAAACCATCGAAGAAATGAATAAACGGCACGCGGCTTTTGAGCGTGGCGATATGCGAAATCAGCGCGAAGTCCTGTGCTTCCTGCACGCTCGCGGCGCACAGCATAGCGCAGCCGGTCTGGCGAATGGCCATTACGTCAGAGTGATCGCCAAAGATAGACAGCGCGTGGGTCGCCACGGTACGGGCGGCGACGTGCAGGACAAACGGCGTTAGCTGACCTGCCAGTTTGTACAGCGTCGGGATCATCAGCAGGAGTCCCTGCGATGAGGTAAACGAAGTCGATAGCGCGCCGGTCTGCAACGCGCCGTGCACGGCGGCAATGGCGCCCGCTTCCGACTGCATTCTACCACGCGCGGGACGTCGCCCCACACGTTTTTCAGACCGTTTCCTCCCGCCAGGCATCGGCTTGCTCAGCCATGGTTGAGCTTGGCGTTATCGGGTAAATGGCGATGACTTCGCTGGTCCGGAACGCAACAGAGGCGACCGCACCATTACCGTCAATTGTGATCATTGATTATGACACCTTACATTGCGCAAAAAGAGGTTCGCGGACTTGCCGCAAACCGGGAATTTATCCTTTATAAACTCATCGATTTTGCCGATGGTATTGATCGAAGTTTAGCAAACCCGGCGCTGAATCATTTTTGCTTTTGTGTCCTTGTTGGGGGGCTATATCAACGATGCACGTTTTCCGCCAACAAAATTGCCAGAAAATGTTTCTACAGTGCATAAATGCGCGTTTGGCTCTCTCGACGTGTCGCGCGGTGATGCCTATGATGCTTAGGTTTGTTTTGATTTTTGCGATTCGGAGGGGAAGTGATGCGAGCTGCGTTTTTAGTTGGGTGTGCGGCGCTGTTGTTGTCCGCGTGCAGCAGTGAACCTGTTCAGCAGGTCATCCTGCCCCGGCACACGTCACGCCGGGGATGAGAGCGGCGATGTCGAGTTCAGGTGATGCAAACTGCGCCATGATTGGTGGAACGCTCTCGGCTGCGCGTCAACTTGATGGATCCAGTATTGGCATGTGCGCGTTACCTAACGGTAAGCGCTGCAGCGAGCAGTCCCTGGTGGGAGGCACCTGCGGCAGCTATTAACCGCTAGTGAATCAGATCGGCGAGTTTATAGACGAACGTCTGGTCAGCCGTGGCCAGCGTCAGCTGCGATTCGGTTAAATCCACCTGCGCGCCTCTGGCGAGCATAGTCGCAAGCGTGGCATCGAGTTGATTAAGCTGTGCATTGCGGCACAGTTTACGCGTCATAACCGATCGGGAGCGCTCAGCTCGCCATTAGTCACCGTGGCCATCGCGGAGAACTGATTGCACAGCGCGCCTGACAGGTAAATCTTATTCAGCAGTGGCTGTTTTTCGCCAAAGCTCAGATCCATCGGGCAATCTCACCCTGTACCGGCTTCCCGTTAACACTTTCAAGCACAAAGCGGTGATGCTGTAGCCGATCGCCGCCGGTAAACACTTTCGTGGTCATAGACGCATCCGGCGAGCATAGTCGCTGCCGCCAGCAGGAAAACGGATTTTCTTCATGGCACTAAACTTCTTATAAATACATGTAGTGAATGACTTGGATCAGTCTAACTGTACTGCGGAAAATGTCTGCTAGGTTATCTGCAAAAACGCTCCCAGCGGGCGCCGGGAGCATGGCGTATCAGGCGAGTGCGTTAGGGCAGTCTGCGCCAGCGTCGATTTGGCTCAGGTTTTCCAGAGTCGTTTCCGAAATGCTGGTCAGCGCTTCGGCGGTCAGGAATGCCTGGTGGCCGGTGAACAGCACGTTGTGGCAGGCCGACAGGCGACGGAACACGTCATCCTGAATAACGTCGTTAGACTTATCTTCAAAGAACAGATCGCGTTCGTTTTCATAGACGTCCATCCCCAGTGCGCCAATTTTCTGCGGTTTTCAGCGCTTCAATCGCGGCCTGTGAATCAATCAACGCGCCACGGCTGGTGTTGATGATCATCACGCCGTCTTTCATCTTCTCAAAGGCGCTGGTGTTCAGCAGATGGTAGTTTTCTTCGGTCAGCGGGCAGTGAAGCGTAATCACGTCAGACGCGGCAAACAGCGTCGGTAAATCAACGTATTCAACGCCCAGTTCCAGCGCCGCCGCGCTCTGGATACGGGTCAAACGCCAGCAGGCGCATACCGAAACCTTTAAGAATGCGCAGGGCGGCAACGCCAATTTTACCGGTACCGATAACCCCAGCTGTTTTGCCATACATGGTAAAGCCGGTCAGACCTTCCAGTGAGAAGTTAGCGTCGCGGGTACGCTGGTACGCGCGGTGAATACGACGGTTCAAGGTCATCATCATGCCGATAGCATGTTCCGCTACCGCTTCCGGTGAATAAGCGGAACGCGCACCACGCCAGAGGGCCAAGTTCTTTTGCGGCGTCAAGGTCAACGTTGTTGAATCCCGCGCAGCGCAGGGCGATGTATTTCACGCCATTCTTTTTTAACTCTTCCAGTACCGGACGGCTGCCATCGTCATTAACGAAAATACAGACGGCCTCGCAGCCATGTGCGGTTTTTGCGGTTTTTTCCGTTAATAGAAAGTCAAAAAACTCAGCTTAAAGCCATAGGCCTTATTCACATTCTGCAGATACTTTTTGTCGTACTGCTTTGTACTGTAAACGGCGATTTTCATAAGACTTTTCTCCGTGATTTTAGAGCCAAGTTAGCATATTTCAAATAATCATACAAAATGTAAAAATGTTTTGAATGCTAAAGTTACGTAAGGAAACTATCACCAGTATACGCGCTTTAGAAAAGCGGAGCGAAACCGATACGCTCAATCAGAATCAACTGAAATTACACGCATTTTATTTTATAGCAGCTACGCTTAATACCATGACAGCGGCTTTCACTCTCTGGTCTGACATGACACAATATGCGCCTTTGGACCGCTCGCTGTGCTGGTCCGGCATGACTGCCTGCTTAAACTGGATATTACTGCACCCATGAAGGGTAAATATAAAGCCGTTATTGCGCTACTCCTGCTCTTAATACTCCTGCCGTTAACGTTGGTGATGACGCTGGGGCACTGGGTCCCTACGCTGGTGGGCATCTGGCTACCGGCAGGAACTCGCATTGCCCGAACGACAGCCCGCGCTTGACCCGTTGGCGCTGCGTTATTCCTGACCTACGCTATCTTGCCGGGGACTGCGAGCTGGCGACGCTTAATAGATGTCACATTGTCACACCCTAGCCGCTGGCGGCTGCACGCGGCCTCGGTCAACCTCAATTCCGTCTGTTTTGCCAAACTGCCGCAAAACGATGCCGTGCCCGGCGCGCCGCGCACTCTTGCCGAATGGCAGTCGATGCTGCCCAATACCTGGCTTTCTATTGATTCGCTGAGCATTTCGCCGTGGGAAAAATGGCAGGGAAACTGAACGTTTCACTCGACCGCCCAGCGTCAGGATCTGCAATATGAGGGCGAGCAGGTCACGCTACATGCGCGATTACACGGCCAGGCGCTGACGGTCAGTGAATTCCACGCCAGCCTTATCGACGGTGAACAGCCGGTGAAAGTGATCCTGGGCGAGTTCACCATGCCGCTGGTGCCGGATGGCCTGCCGGTTAAAGGTCATCTGGAATCCACTCTCCAAGGTGCCGCAAGTGCCTTCGCTGGTTGATGCCGAACTGAACTGGCGATGGAAACCAGGGGCAACTGGTGATGATGGCCCGCGGTGAAGATGAACCGCTGGTGGATTTCCCGTGGCTCCTGACCGAACAGCAGCTCACCATCAGCGACGGCCGCTGGAGCTGGCCTTATCAAGCGGGAATACCGCTGAGCGGTCGTTTAGGCGTGAAGTTAGAAAACTGGCAGCAGGGCATCGATAAAACGCTGATCACCGGTCGCCTGAATGTTTTAACCTCCGGCGAATGCGGGTAAGGGGAACGCGGTGTTAAGCGTCGGCCCGGGAACGCTCAGCATGGACAACAGCGAGATGCCATTACAGTTCACGGGGGAAGCGAAGCAGGGGGATTTGATCCTCTACGCCAGGCTGCCTGCGCATCTGAGTGGCCCGCTGAATGACGCCGCAGCTTGCCTTCCAGCCCGGCGCGTTGCTGCGATCGCGCGGTCGGGTTATTGATGCCTTGAATATTGATGATGTGCGTTGGCCGCTGGCCGGGGTGAAAATATCGCCGCAGGGGATTGATGGTCGCCTGCAGGCAATTTTACGCGCCCATGAACAGCAAACCGGTGATTTTGTCTTACATCTTGATGGTAAGGCCGACAATTTTATGCCGGATAAAGGCACCTGGCGGTGGCGCTACTGGCCGGTACGGCACTTTACCCCGATGCAGGCGCGCTGGGACGTGACCGGTACTGGAGAATGGCGCGACAGCGCGATTGTCCTGAATTCGATCTATCGACCAGTTTCGATAGCTTGAGCACGACGATTACCATCGACAAGCCGCGGCTGACGCTGGAAAAACCTATCCATTGGATCCGCAATGAGCAGCATCCTTCCTTTACCGGCACTCTGGCACTGGATGCGAATGAAACCCGCTTTACCGGCGGCAGCGTGCTGCCTGCCTCCGCGCTGAGTTTTAGCGTTGATGGCCGCGATCCGACCTTCTTCCAGTTCAAAGGTAATCTGAAAGCGGAGGCCATTGGGCCCATACAGGTGAACGGACGTTGGGATGGCGAACGTCTACGTGGCAACGCCTGGTGGCCGAAACAGTCGCTGACCGTATTCCAGCCGCTGGTCCCGCCGGACTGGAAAATGAAGCTGCGTAACGGTTCGCTTTACGCTCAGGTGGCGTTCTCTGCCGCTGCCGGGCAAGGTTTTGAAGCCGGTGGGCACGGGTGTGCTGCGTAACGGCAGCGCGTGGATGCCGGATAACGAAGTGAACGGCGTCGATTTTGTGCTGCCATTTCGTTTAAAAGGCGGCGTCTGGCAATTGGGGACGCGCCGCCCGGTATCGCTGCGCATTGCGGAAATTGTCAATCAGGCGACAGCGCGGAATGTGGCCGCCGATCTCCAGGGGGTACCTGGCCGTGGAGCGAAGACTCGCCGTTGCAGCTTAGCGACGTCAGCGTTGATGTGCTGGGCGGTAACTCTGATGCAACAGCTCCGAATGCCGCAGCATGACGCGGCGCTGCTACGTTTGCATCATATCTCCATGAGTGAGTTGGTCAGCGCGGTGAATCCGAAGCAGTTTGCTATGTCCGGCCCGGTCGATGGCGCGCTGCCGCTGTGGCTCAACGACAGTAAATGGATAATCAAGGACGGCTCGCTGCATAACCCCGGCCCAATGACGCTGCGACTGGATAAAGACACGGCCGATGCGGTCGCCGATGACAATATTGCCGCGGGCGCTGCTATCAACTGGCTGCGCTATCTGGAAATTAGCCGCTCGTGGACGCGGATTAACCTCGATAGCCTGGGGTCTTCTGACCTTACAGGCTGCCGTCACCGGTACCGGGGTGATGGATGACAAACGCAGTACGGTGCAGCTGAACTATACGCACCAGGAGAATGTTGTTCCCTGTGGCGAAGCCTGCGCTTTGGCGACAAACTTCAGTCATGGCTTGAGCAACACGCGACCCTTCCCGGTGCGCCGTGTCGCAGCGGCACGGAATGTAAGGAGCAACAATGAAATTTACCCATCGCCATGCTGGGAGTGATGGCCTGCGGTCTGCTGTCCGGATGCGTATCCTCGCATCGAAGTGGCGGCGCCGAAAGAGCCGATTACCATCAATATGAATGTGAAGATCGAGCATGAAATCCACATCAAGGCCGATAAGGACGTTGAGGATTTGCTGAAATCACGTAGCGATTTATTCTGAGGTGATCATGAAGAAAACATTACTTCTTTGTGCGTTTCTTGTTGGGCTGGTAAGCAGCAATGTAATGGCATTGACTCTGGATGAAGCCAGAACTCAGGGGCGGGTAGGTGAAACATTTTACGGTTATCTGGTTGCGCTGAAAACGGATGCTGAAACAGAGAAATTAGTAGCCGACATTAATGCCGAACGTAAAGCGAGTTACCAACAACTGGCAAAGCAAAATAATGTGTCGGTAGATGATATCGCGAAACTCGCCGGGCAAAAGCTCGTAGCTCGGGCCAAACCGGGGGAATATGTACAAGGGATAAACGGTAAATGGGTGCGAAAATTTTAATAGCAAAACCGCAATATCGGGATAACGCTACAGGAGAAGGCGATTGATCTATTTTCCTGAAACAAGGTGAATATTCAAAAACTCCTGTCAAATTGCCTTTTGCCCTGAAAAATGCATAGTCAAATATCTGTTTTAACTAATTGGCGTTGCAGTACATGCAACGCCAATTAGTTAGCGGAATTTACGTCGATACTCGCCTGGCGTCATCCCAAAGCGTTGCTTAAATACCGTTGAAAAATGACTCTGGTCAGAAAATCCCCAATGAAAGCCGATGCCTGCCAGTTTTTCATCATCTGCGGCATGGCGAATCGCATCTGCACAAAAATCGAGACGACGGTTACGAATATATTGCGCGACTACCAAACCTTTATCGGCAAACATTCGGTACAAACTACGTACTGACATACCTGTCTCTCCGGCTATCCACTCCGGGCGTAATATCTCTTCGCGAATATTATCGTCTATCAACGTAACCACTTTTTGAAACTGACGTTCACGACGAGGTTGAACAGATTCCCGCTGATGAAGTACCGGGCGCAGCAGACACACCATCGCCTGTAGCGCAGCTTCACTTTCTGTTTCAGAAAGTGCCGGATTATTCATGCTCTCCTGTAACAGGCGATGACTGAGTTGCACCATGGGTAAGTCAGCGTCCAGTCTTTCTGCGCAGATAGGTTTTTGATGGGGAAAATATTGTTCCAGCAGAGTGCGTGGCAAAAGTAATGAAATCTGTTTAGAAGACTCCTGCCAGTAAAGCGAACAGGGGCGTGAGGCATCGAGTAACGTAATATCGCCAGCGCCAATCTGCACCTGACGCTCATCCTGCTCCATTATTGCCTGACCACTAAGCTGAAAAACGGTGTAAAACCAGGCATCGTCGCTGCCTTTTACTTCCTGCCAGGTGCGGGATAAATTCACCCCGCTGGTTGTCACGGTACTCAGCTTTAGTCCTTTGGCAAAATGCGTGTCCAGTACACCCGTGTAACGCTCAGTCAGCAGGCGTCCGGTAAAATTTCCGCATACCTGATTGATTTGGGAAAGCCATTGCTGAAACTCATTATCCACTGCGGGGTTCATGGCACGTTTTCGCTCTGTGAAATGTATTTTTATTGTTGCATTTGTGTTGCAATAAACGAAGCTAATGAGCCTGACTATAGGAAATAAGTCTTGTCAGGCATAGAGACATAAGCGGTTATTGTCACGATTTGCGGAGCTTGTCACAGCTGACAAAGCGAATGTCACAGCGAAAAAAGTGACTTTTCTTGTCGCTGCGTACACTGAAATCACACTGGGTAAATAATAAGGAAAAGTGATGACAGAGCCGCATGTAGCAGTATTAAGCCAGGTCCAACAGTTTCTCGATCGTCAACACGGTCTTTATATTGATGGTCGTCCTGGCCCCGCACAAAGTGAAAAACGGTTGGCGATCTTTGATCCGGCCACCGGGCAAGAAATTGCGTCTACTGCTGATGCCAACGAAGCGGATGTAGATAACGCAGTCATGTCTGCCTGGCGGGCCTTTGTCTCGCGTCGCTGGGCCGGGCGATTACCCGCAGAGCGTGAACGTATTCTGCTACGTTTTGCTGATCTGGTGGAGCAGCACAGTGAGGAGCTGGCGCAACTGGAAACCCTGGAGCAAGGCAAGTCAATTGCCATTTCCCGTGCTTTTGAAGTGGGCTGTACGCTGAACTGGATGCGTTATACCGCCGGGTTAACGACCAAAATCGCGGGTAAAACGCTGGACTTGTCGATTCCCTTACCCCAGGGGGCGCGTTATCAGGCCTGGACGCGTAAAGAGCCGGTTGGCGTAGTGGCGGGAATTGTGCCATGGAACTTTCCGTTGATGATTGGTATGTGGAAGGTGATGCCAGCACTGGCAGCAGGCTGTTCAATCGTGATTAAGCCTTCGGAAACCACGCCACTGACGATGTTGCGCGTGGCGGAACTGGCCAGCGAGGCTGGTATCCCTGATGGCGTTTTTAATGTCGTCACCGGGTCAGGTGCTGTATGCGGCGCGGCCCTGACGTCACATCCTCATGTTGCGAAAATCAGTTTTACCGGTTCAACCGCGACGGGAAAAGGTATTGCCAGAACTGCTGCTGATCACTTAACGCGTGTAACGCTGGAACTGGGCGGTAAAAACCCGGCAATTGTATTAAAAGATGCTGATCCGCAATGGGTTATTGAAGGCTTGATGACCGGAAGCTTCCTGAATCAAGGGCAAGTATGCGCCGCCAGTTCGCGAATTTATATTGAAGCGCCGTTGTTTGACACGCTGGTTAGTGGATTTGAGCAGGCGGTAAAATCGTTGCAAGTGGGACCGGGGATGTCACCTGTTGCACAGATTAACCCTTTGGTTTCTCGTGCGCACTGCGACAAAGTGTGTTCATTCCTCGACGATGCGCAGGCACAGCAAGCAGAGCTGATTCGCGGGTCGAATGGACCAGCCGGAGAGGGGTATTATGTTGCGCCAACGCTGGTGGTAAATCCCGATGCTAAATTGCGCTTAACTCGTGAAGAGGTGTTTGGTCCGGTGGTAAACCTGGTGCGAGTAGCGGATGGAGAAGAGGCGTTACAACTGGCAAACGACACGGAATATGGCTTAACTGCCAGTGTCTGGACGCAAAATCTCTCCCAGGCTCTGGAATATAGCGATCGCTTACAGGCAGGGACGGTGTGGGTAAACAGCCATACCTTAATTGACGCTAACTTACCGTTTGGTGGGATGAAGCAGTCAGGAACGGGCCGTGATTTTGGCCCCGACTGGCTGGACGGTTGGTGTGAAACTAAGTCGGTGTGTGTACGGTATTAATCTGGTTCGCTCATAAGTAAAAAACGGCACCTGGTGCCGTTTTTTTGTCTGAAACAATCACTTATCTTTCTTCAGCGCCCCTAGCGTTGGCGTTTCGTCAAAGAAGTTCCATGGTTTCAGCAGAGTATGTACCCATTCGGTCGGCATAATCGGCCACTCTTCGGCGCGGGCCACATGTGTGGTGCCGGTGGTCATCCAGACAACGGCGTCGGTGTTGTCCAGCGACTCGTTATCCTTACTGTATTGTCCAAGACCGGTGTCATGAGTAGAACGGTTCGGATATTTGCCTTCCGGGAAACGCTCGCCAGGATGATAACGCGTTACCCAGAGCTGCTTGTCCATAAAGCTTAAACGATGATAGATCCACTCGTCCGGCGCGAACTGGGCACCTTTTGCTACCGGGTGAGTACCACCTGCATAAGGAATAATTTGATAGGAAACCGGATTGCCCATGCGGTTCTCTTTGTTCGGGTTACTCAACAGACGAATCGTGCCCGGATCAAATTTCTGTGCGGCATCCTGTTCATTGCCGATGTTGTACTGATTAACTTGCATGGTACTGGTGCGTGGGCCACCGGCAGTATTCGGTTTTACCACTGGGTCCATCGCCACCAGGCTGTTATTCTCGCCATCTACATCCAGATCGAGGCGGAAATTATAAATATGTTGGTGTGTAGTACCCACGATATTGTGATCGATAAGCGTGCCGTAGCGCGTGTCATCTTTCGCCGTCTCATCGTGCATGGTTTTCGCTTTAACACCTTTCACCGCTTCGATGCCCGTAGCACCGGCATCGATGCCAATAGTGCCGTTTTCATGGAAGATCCAGTCAAAAATGTAGTCATAGTTACCCACTGTACTGATCCAGCGCACCACTAACTCCCGGCGTTCGGTACTGACGTTGGGCTGGCCCATTTCCTGATGCTTATACTCCGGCCCGGCATAACGTTCAAATACCGCGATAGCGCGAGGGATCTCCATCGGCACGCCAGTGTAGTCGGCGATGGTTTCATTAAGGAGCACTGCGTTAGACGGGGCATCTTTACCACGAGCAATTGGTGAGGTTAGCGTGCCCATACCGTAGTCACCAGAGTCCAGATACGCTTTAAAGTACCAGCCAATATCAGGATCACCGTAAGGCACAATCATGCCGCCGAGAGAACCTTCGTACATGACTTTGCGTTTGGTGCCATTGTCGTTATAAGTCACGGTGGAGATCATCGGCCCGACGCGAGAGTTCATGCTGAGGTGAAAATCCCAGTTCCGCCAGTGAATCATATCGCCAGTAATGGTGTAATTTTTACCTTCAGGCTCAATGATTTGCATAGGCTTAACTGCCGGAGCAACGCGATCGCGGCCATCAAATGGACGAGATTCCATCGGCACCGGAATGACCGGGCCTTCTTCGATCTTGATGATTTTTTTCTGCTCAAGGTCAACAACCACGACCAGGTTTTCAATCGGGTGCGCCCCATCGTTGCCGTCGCCGGTGTCGAGATAGCTGACCACTTTACAAGCAGACGTGCATCCTGCTTGAGGCCATCTTTGCCGTCGAAATAACCAACGGTCAGCGGGGTGGTGACGACCTTGGTGGTGTCTTTAATTCCGTGTTTTTTCAGGCACTTCAGCAAACTCGGTGCTGGCGTTGATAATGTTCTGCACGCTGACGAAATCGTCGATCAGCACCATGCCATGGGCGTCTTTAATAGGCGTCCAGGAGAGGATCTTTTTATTTTGCAGATCGACCACGGCTTCGATCGCGTCTGCCATCAGACGTAATCACATCAGCGGTACGTCGCACGTAAGCCGGGGTGCCGTTGAGGGCAAAATCCCACACCGCTTTTTTATCCGGCTCGTGCAGGGAAATTTCGGTGGGGGCGATCCTGGAATTGAGGTGCGGCTGGGCAACGTTACCGCTTCTGCCAATTTCTGCCGATGACAGGGAATTCAGCGGGTGAGGGTACTTTTCAACCTGGAAGGTCTGGTCAAGGCCGGACTGGAAAACGTCGTTGCACGATAAAGGTGTCGGAAATCCACACCTTGCCTTTTTTTCATCACCACCGGTGCCTGAAGATTCAAGGTTTTACCGTTGAGAACCGCGGTCTTTGCGCCGGTTTTACCTTTACGTAGGCACCGTATTGATCGCGGGTATACATCTGCGCGTAGTAGATCCACTGCACATCCGCACCAAACTCTTGCAAGGTTTTGTCCATTGGCACCATATGCGCTTCGCCACCGTGGGCGAAGGCCGGGCTTTGCCAGGCGCAACCACAGCGCGATAGCCAGCGCGAGCGCCGTTTTACGTTTAGACAGGATTCAAATTGGGCTTTAGACATTGGTGACCTCATCTTATCGTTATGTTTGTTGTCCGTGCCTAGGCTTTTTCTTCTAAGTGTCTTTAACCTAACAGCAGAACGTCATTTTAAGCGTTTGCTTGCGCTTGCCAGGTTATTTGTCAGTTTTGCCAGTGTTACACAAATTTGATGCCTCCGTTCAGAGGTTTCATTGGCTTGAATCTTGTTGCGCTGGCTCATTGAGTTTGGCACACGCCGTTATCGTGCCGGGATGGCAACCGCGTTAGAGCAGGGAAATCACCCTGCTGACGGGCAACCAGCGTCAGGATGGAGTAGAGGGCGACCGCCTGCTGATGCTGGTTGAAAATCTCCACCGACCATTCCACCACGCCGGTGGCTTTCTCCTCGGCATTGCGCTGGCGTTTGACCGTTTTACGCTTGCAGGTCAGGCGAACCTGGATGGTATCGCCCGGTTTTACCGGCTCGATAAAGCGCAGGTTTTCCATGCCGTAGTTGGCGATAACCGGGCCGACGCCCGCATCGACAAACAGACCCGCAGCCGCAGAAATCAGGAAATAACCGTGCACCACGCGCTCGCCAAAGATCGATTCGGCGGCGGCAATTTTGTCAATGTGGGCGTAGAGGTGATCGCCGCTCAGACAGGCAAAGTTAACGATGTCCGCCTCGGTTAGCGTTCGGCGTGCGCGTCAGCAGGCTATCGCCCGGTTGGATCTCTTCAAAGTATTTACGGAACGGGGTAATGCGGTCTTCCGCTACCTGCGCGCCGCGCTGCTGGCCGATAGCGGCCAGCATGGTTGGCTACCCTGAATCGCCGTGCGCTGCATGTAATGTTTCACCGAGCGCAGACCGCCGGCTCTCGCCGCCACCGGCACGTCCCGGTCCTCCGTGGACCAGCTGCGGCAATGGGGAACCGTGGCCGGTGGATTCACGGAGGATTCTTCGTTCAACACCTGAATACGACCGTGCGCACGCGCAGCACCAAGAATAAACTCACGCGCCAGTGCACCGCTGGCGGTCACCAGCGCCCGGCCCGCGCTACCGCCGCCTGCGCGCGCCAGCTGCATGGCGTGGTCGCTGATTCTGATACGGGCATCGGCGTAGCTACCGGGCCAAAGGCTTCGATGGCGTGAACGGCGGAGACTTCATCCGGCTGGGGCAGGCGCCGGGTCGGCGGGGAGAAGGCCGCGGCGGCGGTTAAGATCGGCGTTACCGCCGAGCAGCACTTCACAACCGCCTGCACCAGGCGGTTAACGTTGTCCTGCACATCCTGGCGCTGTTCGGCGTTGACCAGCGCACCCATCTTCACGCCTTCCTGCGCCGGGTCGCCGACTACCACTTTTGCAGACGGGCAATCAGCGCGTCGCTCACCGCCTTAATCTGCGCCTGCGGCACGATAATACGGCGGATAGCGGTACATTTTTGCCCGGCTTTCGCCGTCATCTCACGCACCACTTCGCGGATAAACAGCGCAAATTCTGGCTGTTCAGGGGTCACATCGTCACCTAAAACGCAGCAGTTCAACGAGTCGGCTTCCATGGTGAACGGGATTGATTTCGCCACCAGATTCGGATGCACGCGCAGCTGCTGTCCGGTATGGGCCGAACCGGTAAAGGTCACCACGTCCTGGCTATCGAGCTCGTCGAGCAGCGAGCCCGCACCACCGCGGATCAGGCTGATTGCGCCGTTTGGTACCAGGCCGCTCTCGACAATCGCTTTCACCATTGCCTGCGTCAGCTGTGCGGTGGCGGTGGCCGGTTTGATGATGGCGGGCATCCCGGCAAGCCAGGTCGGCGCCAGCTTTTCTAACGGCCCCAGCACGGGAAGTTGAAGGCGTTGATATGCACCGCCACCCCGGATTTCGAGGTCAGCACGTGACGGGCGGCAAAACCGCCTTGTTTAGACAGCGGGATCAATTCATCTTCCGGCCACAGGGTATCGTCCGGCAGCTCACGGCCACCCAGACCTGCGTAAGTGAAGAGGGTACCAATCCCGCCTTCAATATCCACCCAGCTGTCGGCGCGCGTTGCGCCGGTTTCGGCAGAAATGGCGTAGAAATCGGCTTTCAGCTCCAGCAGATGCTTCGCCACCGCTTTGAGCATTGCGCTGCGTTCAATAAAGGTCATTGCCTGTAATGCTTTGCCGCCGTGCTCAATCGCGAAACGACGCGCCTGCGCCATATCCAAACCTTCGCTGGTCACTTCCCACAGTGCTTCGCCGCTGATGGCGTGATGAATGGCGCGGGTGCGGCCCTGGCCTGTCTGCCAGGTGCCGGATAAATAGCTGGCTAACTTCTGCATCGTAAATCTCCAGATATGTTACGTAATCTCGCTATAAATAGTTCTTTTCTGAATCACAAAATGCAAGCCTGATTTTAATAATTTGTTAACAATGCGATCGCGGGCACGAAGCGATAACGCGTCACATGGCTGTTTATAAAGGGTTTTGCAAAAGCCTTTGCGGTACGCATCACAAAATTCACAAACAAAATTTGTGGTTTTATTTAACTAAGATGTAACTTTTATAAAACAAAGTGATTCACAAAAATTGATTTGTTGAATTTATCGGAATCATAAGGTGATGACGTGACAGAAGAACAACGCTTTGACCAGCGCATCGCGCAGGAAACAGCCATCGAACCGCAGGACTGGATGCCCGATGCCTACCGTAAAACGCTGATCCGCCAGATTGGCCAGCATGCGCATTCGGAAATCGTCGGCATGCTGCCGGAAGGTAACTGGATAACCCGCGCACCGACTCTGCGCCGCAAGGCAATTCTGCTGGCGAAAGTGCAGGATGAAGCCGGGCACGGCCTGTATCTCTACAGCGCCGCCGAAACCCTCGGCTGCGCCCGCGAAGACCTGTATCAGAAGATGCTCGACGGTCAGATGAAGTACTCCTCCATCTTTAACTACCCAACCCTGACCTGGGCCGACATCGGCGTGATTGGCTGGCTGGTTGATGGCGCGGCGATCGTCAACCAGGTTGCGCTGTGCCGGACCTCATACGGCCCGTATGCCCGTGCAATGGTGAAAATCTGTAAAGAAGAGAGCTTCCACCAGCGTCAGGGCTTTGAAGCCTGCATGGCGCTGGCGGCGGGCAGCGAAGAGCAGCGTCAGATGCTGCAGGACGCCATTAACCGTTTCTGGTGGCCAGCGCTGATGATGTTTGGGCCAAGCGATGACAATTCGCCAAACAGCGCCCGCAGCATGGCGTGGAAAATCAAACTGCACTCCAACGATGAACTGCGTCAGCGCTTTGTCGACAACACCGTTCCACAGGTGGAAATCCTCGGCATGAAGGTGCCGGATGCCGACCTGCAGCTGGACGCGGAGACCGGTCACTATCGCTACGGCGAAATTGACTGGCAGGAACTCAACGAAGTTATCAACGGTCGTGGCATCTGTAACCACGAACGTCTGGGCGCAAAACGCAAGGCCTGGGAAGAGGGGGCATGGGTGCGCGAAGCCGCGCTGGCGCATGCTCAAAAACAACAGGCCCGCGACGCCGCCTAAGGAGAAAGAGAATGAGCAACACATACTGGCCGTTATACGAAGTTTTTGTCCGCAGCAAACAGGGGCTGTCGCACCGTCACGTGGGAAGCCTGCACGCCGCCGATGATCAGATGGCGCTGGAAAACGCCCGCGATGCCTATACCCGTCGCAGCGAAGGCTGCTCTATCTGGGTGGTGAAAGCCAGCAGCATCGTCGCCTCACAGCCGGAAGAACGCGGTGAGTTCTTCGACCCGGCGGAAAGCAAAGTCTACCGTCACCCGACGTTCTACACCGTGCCGGACGGCATGGAACATATGTGAGGCAGCGAGCGATGAATAACCTGAATCCCGTTGCAACGTATGCCCTGCGTCTGGGCGATAACGGCCTCGTGCTGGCCCAGCGCTTAGGTGCCTGGTGCGGCCATGCGCCGGAGCTGGAAATTGATCTGGCGCTGGCCAATATCGGTCTCGACCTGCTGGGCCAGGCGCGCAATTTCTTAAGCTATGCCGCCGAACTCTCCGGCAGCGGCGACGAAGACACGTTGGCCTTTGGCCGCGATGAACGTCAGTTCCGCAATCTGCTGCTGGTTGAACAACCGAACGGCAACTTTGCCGACACTATCGTTCGTCAGTTCTTTATCGACGTCTGGCACGTGGCGCTGTTTAGCCGCCTGGTGAACAGCCGCGATGCGCAGATTGCGGCGATTGCCGCCAAAGGGGGCTGAAAGAAGTGCGCTATCACCAGCGCTTTAGCCGCGGCTGGCTGGAGCGTCTGGGCAACGGCACCGAGCTCTCCGCCCAACGGATGCAGCAGGCGGTCGACAACCTGTGGCGCTTTACCGGCGAGCTGTTTATGGCCGATGAGCTGGAATTAACGCTGGTTGAGCAGGGGATCGCCGTCGACTCGCGTGAACTTGAGGCCGAATGGCAGACCACGGTGCATACCGCGCTGCTCGACTCCGGCTTACACATTCCACAAGAAGCGGCATTCCGCAGCGGCGGCAAGCAGGGCCTGCACAGTGAACATCTGGGCCCGATGCTGGCAGAAATGCAGTATCTGCAGCGCGCGTATCCCGGTCAGCAGTGGTAATGGAGGTGGCTATGCAACGTCTGGCTGCAATCGCACCCGCCGAAGTGCGCACCGTCTGGGGATCGCTCAGCGCCATACCCGATCCGGGAAGTTCCGGTACTGACAATTACCGACCTTGGCATGGTCAGAGAAGCGTTGAACGTCATGGCGACGGTGGGCGATTGGCTTTACGCCAACCTATTCCGGATGCCCGGCGACTGATACCTGCTGGCTGAGATCGTTCGGTGATGACCGAGCACGGTTATACGCCGGTGCACATTGCGTGCAGCTTGACCCGGCATGGACCACCGACTGGATGAGCCCGGACGCCCGCGAGCGCCGCGAGTACGGCATTAGCCCGCCGCAGGCCCACGCCTGCCACGCGGAAATGCCGAGCGAAGTGCTGTGCCCGCGCTGCGGTAGCACCCAGCACTCTGCTATTAGCGAATTCGGTTCGACGGCCTGTAAAGCGCTCTATCGCTGCGACAGCTGCCGTGAACCCTTTGATTACTTTAAATGTATTTGAGGTTGCGATGACAACATTTCATTCGCTTACCGTGGCAAGCGTCGAGGCGGAAACCCGCGATGCGGTGACGATCACCTTCGCCATTCCCGACGCGCTGCGAACCGCGTACGCTTTTCGTCCCGGCCAGCACCTGACGCTGAAAAACCTGCCTTGGCGGTGAAGAGCTGCGCCGCTGCTACTCCATCTGCCGCAGCCGCTCGCCGTCCGAAATCAGCGTGGCGGTGAAAGCTATCGACGGCGGCCGCTTGCGCTATGCCCAGCACGATATCCAGCAGGGCATGGAATTTGAAGTTATGGTGCCGCAGGGCCACTTTGGCTATCAGCCGTCTGCCGAGCGCCGGCGCCAATCTACCTGGCGATTGCCGCCGGTTCCGGTATCACCCCAATGATGGCGATTATTGAAGCCACGCTGGCGACCGAAAGCGACAGCCGCTTCCACCCCGATTTATGGCAACCGTAGCAGTCACAGCATGATGTCCGCCAGGCTTTGGCTGATTCTGAAAGACTGCTACCCGCAACGTTTGCAGGTGGTGCATCTGTTCAGCCAGGAGTCGATGGACAGCGATTTGCTGCAAGGGCGTATTGACGGCGACAAGCTGGCGCGCGCTCTCCGAACACCTGCTTGATTTCAGCCGCTTTGACGACGCATTTATCTGCGGCCCGTCGGCGATGATGGACGACGCGGAAACCACGCTGCGCGCGTGTCTGCCGGATAAATCCATTCACCTTGAGCGCTTCAACACACCAGGCACCAGCGTGAAGCGTGCGTACCGGCGTGCAGGCGGAAGGCCGTACCGTTACGCTGCGTCAGGATGGCCGCGAACCGCCCCATCGCCCAGCGCCGAGGACGACAGCATTCTGGATGCCGCGCTGCGCCAGGGCGCTGACCTGCCGTTCGCCTGTAAAGGCGGCGTGTGCGCCACCTGTAAATGCAAAGTGGTCCGCGGTGAAGTGGCGATGGCCGCCAACTACAGCCTGGAAGCCGATGAACTGGCGGCGGGCTATGTGTTGAGTTGCCAGGCGCTGCCGAAACCAGCGGCGACGTAGTGGTCGACTTTGATGCGGGGGATGGCATGAGCGAACTGCTGATAACCCGCCATGACCGCGTACTTCAACTGACGCTGAACCGCCCGCAGGCGCGTAATGCCCTGAATAACGCGCTGCTTGGGCAGATTGCCGAGGCGCTGGAAAGCGCCGCGGCGGACGTCACAATTAGCGTCTGCGTCATCAGCGGCAACCCGCGCTATTTCGCCGCCGGGGCCGACCTTGTTGTAATGGCGGAAAAAGATCTGCCCGCCACCTTCGACGATCTGCGTCCCCGTCTGTGGGCGCGTATCGACGCATTCAATAAGCCGCTGATTGCGGTGGTCAACGGCTACGCGTGGGCGCGGGTTGTGAACTGGCGCTGCTGTGCGATCTGGTGATCGCCGGTGATAACGCCCGCTTCGGTTTACCGGAAATTACCCTGGGCACCATGCCGGGCGCCGGTGGTACCCAGTGCTTAATTCGCAGCGTCCGCAAAGCGCTGGCCAACCGCATGGTGCTAAGCGGCGAAAGTATCGATGCCCAGCGTGCACAGCAGGCGGTCTGGCCAGCGATATCCACCCGGCCATCCATCTCTCCGATGAATATGCGCTGAAGCTGGCGGCGACCATTGCCCGTCATTCACCGCTGGCGCTGCGCGCGGCCAAACAGGCGCTGCGTCTGTCGCAGGAAGTGAATTTACAGGCCTGGGCTGACCCAAGAACGCCAGCGATCTACCCTGCTGAGCGGCACGGAAGATCGTCGTGAAGGGATTGCTGCCTTCTTAGAAAAACGTACACCGGACTTTAAAGGACGCTAACCGTGGAAGCTTTCATTCAATGTGAGATTGAACAGGGCGTTATGACCCTGACGCTAAACCGCCCAGACCGCCTTAACAGCTTCAATGACGTGATGCACCAGCAGCTGTCCGATTGCTTAAAACAGGCCGAACGCGACGACACCATTCGCTGCCTGTTAATTACCGGCGCGGGACGCGGCTTTTGTGCCGGGCAGGATCTAACGACCGCAACGTTGACCCAAGCGGCCCCGCGCCGGATTTGGGCATGTCGGTAGAGCGTTTTTACAACCCGCTGGTGCGCCGTCTGGCCGCGCTGCCAAAACCGGTTATCTGTGCGGTTAACGGCGTTGCCGCCGGTGCAGGTGCCACGCTGGCGCTGGGCGGCCATTGCGATTGCCGCGCGTTCCGCCAAATTCGCTATGGCGTTTAGCAAGCTCGGTCTGGCACCGGATCCGCCCGCGCGGAAGCTGGGTGCTGCCGCGCGTTGCCGGGCGTGCTCGTGCGATGGGCCTGGCGCTGCTGGGCGATAGCCTGAGCGCCGAACAGGCCGCGCAGTGGGGGATGATTTGGCAGGTGGTGGACGACGCAGAGCTGAAAGACACCAGCCTGACGATGGCTCGCCATTTCGCCTCACAGCCGACTTTTGGATTGGGGCTGATTAAAAAAAGCGCTGCAGCTTTCCGAGACCCACACCCTTGACCAGCAGCTCGATGTCGAACGTGACTTCCAGCGTATGGCCGGGCGCAGCGACGATTACCGTGAAGGCGTCAGCGCCTTCCTCGCCAAACGCGCACCACAGTTCAGCGGGAAATAAGCCATGAGCCAGAATCAATTCACTGTCGCCGTGATTGGTGCTGCCGCACCATGGGCGCCGGCATTGTCGAAGTGGCGGCCAGCGCCGGGCACCCGGTGCGCCTGTATGACATCTCCGCAGAGGCGATCACCCGCGCCATCGACGGTATCCGCCAGTGTCTGGAAAGCCGCGTGAACCGGGAAAACTCAGCGCCGAGCAGGCTCAGGGTACTGCTTGCGCGTTATTACGCCAGCCACCGAATTAAACCAGCTTGCCGATGCGCAGCTGGTGATTGAAGCGGCATCCCAGCGTCTGGAGATTAAACAAGCGCTGTTTAGCCAGCTGGCGGAGATCTGTTCGCCGTCTACGCTGTCAGCCAGCAACACCTCGTCCATTTCTATTACCGCTATCGCCGCCGGTATCAATACTGCAAACGCGTGGCGGGGCTGCATTTCTTTAATCCCGCGCCGGTGATGAAACTGGTGGAAGTGGTCAGCGGGCTGGCGACCTCTGCGGAAGTGGTAGAGCAGCTATGCGCCTGCGTAAGCCGCTGGCAAACAGGCGGTGCGCTGCCGCTCAACGCCGGGCTTTATCGTGAACCGTGTGGCGCGTCCTTATTACGCCGAAGCCTGGCGCGCGCTGGAAGAGCAGGTGGCGTCGGCGGAAGTCATCGATGCCGCACTGCGCGATGGTGGCGGTTTCCCGATGGGGCCGCTGGCGTTGACCGATTTAATCGGCCAGGACGTCAATTTCGCGGTCACCTGTTCGGTGTTTAACGCCTTCGGGCAGGACCGTCGTTTTCTGCCATCGCTGCTGCAACAGGAGCTGGCGATAGCCGGGCGTTGGGCAAAAAAGCGGCCGCGGCGTTTACCGCTGGCCGGCGGAAGCCCAGCCAGAACTGGCTGAGCCGACATTAACTGCTGATTCAGCCGCGCAAATTCCCACCATAAGTGACAACGTCACTAACCTGGACGGCGTTTTGCTGCAAGAGACCTGCGGGAAAACCGCGCTGGCCTTAAGCGTGCGTCATGGTTGCCCGGTGGTGGTTTATGACCACAGTGCGGGCGATACCGTGGTGCTGGCAGCTTCCGCCACCAACTTACCGGGCCCCGATACCGATAAAGCCGTGTACCACTTCCAGCAACAGGGCAAAAAAGTGCTGCGTATCGCCGATTACCCTGGCCTGTTGGTGTGGCGCACGGTGGCGATGCTGGCTAACGAAGCGCTGGATGCGGTGCAAAAAGGCGTTGCCAGCGCCGAAGATATCGACACCGCCATGCGCTGGGCGTGAACTATCCCCGTGGCCCGCTGGCCTGGGCGAATCGCTCGGTGGACGGTGCCGCGTCTGCTGGAAAACCTTCAACAGCACTACGGCGGAGAATGCTACCGCCCGAGCGCACTGCTGCGCCACAGCGTCCTGGAGATGCGTCATGAGTAACGAAGCCTGGCGCAACGCCCGCGCCATGTACGAGAAAGATACCTGCGCTCGCGCGCTGGGAATTGAGATTATCGAAATGGACGATGGCTACGCGCAGATGACCATGGCGGTGACGCCGTCAATGCTCAACGGCCATCAGACCTGCCACGGTGGGCAGTTGTTTCGCTGGCCGATACCGCGTTTGCCTACGCCTGCAATAGCCAGGGGCTGGCCGCGGTGGCCTCGGCCGCCAGCATCGATTTTCTTCGTCCGGCGTTTACCGGCGACCTGTTGACCGCCACCGCGCGGGTGAAACAGAGGGCAAGCTGACCGGCGTTTACGACATTGAAATTGTTAATCAGCAGCAAAAAACCGTCGCTCTGTTTCGCGGCAAATCACACCGCATCGGCGGCACTATCACGGGAGAAGTCTAATGCGTGACGCGTTTATTTGTGACGGAATTCGTACTCCGATTGGCCGCTACGGCGGCGCGCTGGCGGGCGTCCGCGCCGACGATCTGGCGGCTATCGCTGCGCGAACTGTTAAGCCGTAACCCACGTCTGGATGCCAGCTGTATTGATGATGTGATTTTCGGTTGCGCCAACCAGGCGGGTGAAGATAACCGCAACGTGGCGCATATGGCGACGCTGCGGCGGGTTATCCGCACAGCGTGGCGGGCACCACCATTAACCGTCTGTGCGGTTCGGGTCTGGATGCCATCGGCTTCGCCGCGCGCGCCATCAAAGCCGGTGATGCAGACCTGCTGATTGCCGGTGGCGTCGAGTCGATGTCTCGCGCACCGTTCGTGATGGGCAAAAGCCACCATCCGCCTTCCAGCGTCAGGCCGAAATGTTTGATACCACCATCGGCTGGCGTTTTGTGAACCCGCTCATGCAGCAACAATTTGGTACTGACAGCATGCCGGAAACGGCGGAGAATGTAGCCGAATTGTTAAATATCAGTCGCGAAGACCAGGACGCCTTTGCCTATCGCAGCCAGCAGCGTACGGCGCAAGCCCAGCGCGACGGCATTCTGGCACAGGAAATCGTGCCGGTGCAGATTATCGGCAAGAAGGGCGCGGTGAGCGCGGTCCGCGATGATGAGCATCCGCGTGCGGAAACCACGCTCGAACAGCTGGGCGGCACTGAAAACACCATTCCGTAAAAGGTGGCGTCGTCACCGCCGGTAACGCTTCCGGCGTCAACGATGGCGCGGCGGCGATGATCATCGCCAGCGAACAACAGGCATTCGCCCAAGGGTCGACGCCGCGTGCGCGCATTGTGGCGATGGCGACGGCAGGCGTTGAGCCAAAGTTCATGGGGCGGGCCGGTTCCGGCGGTACGTAAAGTGCTGGACGCGCTGGGTCAATATTAACGATATGGACGTGATCGAACTCAATGAAGCCTTTGCCGCTCAGGCGCTGGGCGTGATGAGGAGCTCGGCTGGCGGATGACGCCGCGCACGTGAATCCAAACGGTGGCGCCATCGCTTTAGGCCATCCGTGGGCATTAGCGGCGTGCGCCTGGCGCTGGCGGCAAGCCTGGAGCTGGAACGACGCAATGGACGCTATGCGCTGTGTACGATGTGTATTGGCGTGGGCCAGTGGATCGCCCTGATCCTCGAGCGAGTGTGAGCTAATTGACCTGCGAGTACCCTACAATGATAACCAATACAAAGCTTGACCCGATTGAAACCGCGTCTGTTGATGAGTTACAGGCGTTGCAAACACAGCGTCTGAAATGGACGCTCAAACACGCGTATGAAAATGTGCCGATGTATCGGCGCAAATTCGACGCAGCAGGCGTACATCCTGATGATTTCAGGGAACTTTCAGACCTGCGTAAATTTCCCTGTACCACCAAACAGGATCTGCGCGACAACTATCCCTTTGACACCTTTGCCGTGCCAATGGAACAAGTGGTGCGCATTCATGCTTCTTCGGGAACCACAGGTAAACCGACAGTTGTCGGCTATACGCAAAACGATATTGATAACTGGGCCAATATTGTAGCGCGTTCTTTGCGTGCGGCAGGGGGCTCGCCCAAAGACAAAATTCATGTTGCCTATGGTTACGGCCTGTTTACTGGTGGGCTGGGTGCGCACTATGGTGCCGAACGTCTGGGCGCTACGGTGATCCCGATGTCTGGCGGGCAGACGGAAAAACAAGCGCAACTGATCCGTGATTTTCAACCAGATATGATCATGGTTACGCCATCTTATTGCCTTAACCTGATTGAAGAGCTGGAGCGGCAGTTGGGCGGTGATGCCAGCGGTTGCTCGCTGCGGGTTGGAGTATTTGGTGCTGAGCCGTGGACACAGGCCATGCGTAAAGAGATTGAGCGTCGCCTGGGGATCACCGCACTGGATATTTATGGCCTGTCAGAAGTGATGGGGCCGGGGGTGGCGATGGAGTGTCTGGAAACTACCGACGGCCCAACCATTTGGGAAGATCATTTCTATCCTGAAATTGTTAATCCTCATGACGGCACACCGCTTGCCGATGGTGAACATGGCGAACTGTTATTCACCACGCTGACCAAAGAAGCATTGCCGGTCATTCGTTACCGCACGCGTGATTTAACCCGACTGTTACCAGGAACGGCGCGGACTATGCGCCGCATGGATCGCATCAGCGGACGCAGCGATGACATGTTGATTATTCGCGGTGTAAATGTCTTTCCGTCACAACTGGAAGAAGAGATTGTCAAATTCGAACATTTATCGCCGCATTACCAACTGGAGGTGAACCGCCGGGGGCATCTTGATTCACTTTCTGTGAAAGTGGAGTTGAAAGAAAGTAGCCTGACATTGACGCATGAGCAGCGTTGCCAGGTATGCCACCAGCTGCGCCATCGGATTAAGTCGATGGTGGGGATCTCTACCGATGTGATGATCGTTAACTGTGGCAGTATCCCGCGTTCAGAAGGCAAGGCGTGTCGGGTGTTTGATCTGCGCAATATTGTTGGTGCCTGACGTATCGTCTGGCCCTGGTGGGGTAAAGCGCCAGGGCCAGAAGTCGATACGACCTGTGCTATGATTCATAAATCACAACAATAACAACAGACTGAAGCGAATGAGTAAACTTGATACTTTTATCCAACATGCTGTAAACGCTGTTCCGGTCAGTGGCACATCTTTGATCTCCTCTCTGTATGGTGATTCGCTTTCCCATCGTGGTGGTGAAATCTGGTTGGGTAGTCTGGCTGCTTTGCTGGAAGGGCTGGGATTTGGTGAGCGTTTCGTGCGCACCGCTTTGTTTCGTCTTAATAAAGAAGGCTGGCTGGATGTTTCCCGCATCGGGCGACGCAGTTTCTATAGCCTCAGTGATAAAGGCTTGCGCCTGACGCGACGGGCAGAAAGTAAAATTTATCGCGCAGAGCAACCTGCATGGGATGGTAAATGGCTCCTGTTGCTCTCGGAAGGTTTAGATAAATCAACGCTGGCTGATGTCAAAAAGCAGTTGATCTGGCAAGGTTTTGGCGCACTGGCACCCAGCCTGATGGCATCGCCGTCGCAAAAACTGGCCGATGTACAGACACTTTTGCATGAAGCGGGTGTGGCGGATAACGTGATTTGTTTTGAAGCGCAAATACCACTGGCGCTTTCTCGCGCAGCACTGCGTGCCAGAGTAGAAGAGTGCTGGCATTTAACTGAACAAAATGCCATGTACGAAACCTTTATTCAGTCATTCCGCCCGCTGGTGCCGCTTTTAAAAGAGGCGGCAGACGAGTTAACCCCGGAGCGGGCATTTCATATTCAGCTTTTACTGATCCATTTTTATCGCCGTGTCGTCCTTAAAGACCCATTGTTGCCGGAGGAGTTGCTTCCGGCACACTGGGCAGGGCATACGGCGCGTCAGCTGTGTATCAACATTTATCAGCGCGTAGCGCCTGCTGCTTTAGCGTTCGTTAGTGAAAAAGGTGAAACCTCGGTCGGTGAACTGCCTGCGCCGGGAAGCCTGTATTTTCAACGTTTTGGCGGCTTGAATATTGAACAGGAGGCGTTATGCCAATTTATCAGATAGACGGTCTGACTCCGGTTGTGCCAGAAGAGAGTTTTGTCCATCCGACAGCGGTATTGATCGGCGATGTTATTCTCGGCAAGGGCGTTTACGTTGGGCCAAATGCCAGCCTGCGTGGCGATTTTGGTCGTATCGTGGTGAAAGATGGCGCGAACATTCAGGATAATTGCGTTATGCACGGTTTTCCCGAGCAGGATACTGTTGTAGGAGAAGATGGACATATTGGTCATAGCGCTATCCTTCACGGCTGCATTATCCGCCGCAATGCATTAGTGGGAATGAACGCGGTAGTGATGGACGGTGCGGTGATTGGCGAGAACAGCATTGTTGGTGCATCCGCATTTGTGAAAGCCAAAGCAGAAATGCCAGCTAATTACCTGATTGTCGGCAGCCCGGCGAAAGCGATTCGTGAACTCAGTGAGCAGGAGTTGGCATGGAAAAAGCAGGGTACGCATGAGTACCAGGTGCTGGTGACACGCTGTAAGCAGACGTTACATCAAGTCGAGCCATTGCGGGAAATTGAACCTGGCAGGAAACGCCTGGTATTTGATGAGAATCTGCGACCGAAACAGTAACAGATGTAAAATTATTTTGTCCCTTTAATTATAAAGCAGAGTTATGTTTAAGCTCTGCTTTATTTATTTGAGTATTAATTCATACCGTTTTTTCATCATATAATTATTTATAATGAGAATGTGGTTTTAATTTGTAATTTATATTATATACACAATTTATATATTTCATGGTCTTTTTTTATTCACCTGAATTATAATTGTGAATTATAGGAAAGTATGTTTGATTAGATAATAATCTACTGGCAATATTGGATGTCTTCTATGTTTTAAATAACTAATTGGTCGGGTTAGTGCATCCGGCTTTCTTTATATTCGCCAGAAGGATTTATTATGCAAAGGAAAACTCTATTGTCGGCCTGTATTGCATTAGCTCTGAGTGGTCAGGGTTGGGCGGCAGATATCACAGAGGTAGAAACCACCACAGGTGAAAAGAAAAATACCAATGTGACTTGTCCGGCAGACCCAGGAAAACTCAGTCCGGAAGAGCTTAAACGCTTACCCTCTGAATGCTCTCCTTTAGTCGAACAAAACCTGATGCCATGGCTTTCCACAGGCGCTGCTGCGTTAATCACGGCCTTAGCCGTAGTGGAACTAAACGACGATGATGATCATCATCATCGCAACAATTCTCCACTCCCACCGACACCCCCTGATGATGAATCAGACGACACTCCAGTTCCCCCAACTCCTGGCGGAGATGAGATAATACCGGACGATCCGGATGATACGCCTACACCTCCCAAACCGGTTTCGTTTAATAATGACGTTATTCTCGATAAAACAGAAAAAACGTTAACTATTCGCGATTCAGTTTTTACTTATACCGAGAATGCTGACGGGACTATATCTCTGCAAGATAGCAATGGTCGTAAGGCAACGATTAATCTTTGGCAGATTGATGAAGCGAATAACACTGTTGCCCTTGAAGGGGTGAGCGCAGATGGCGCAACGAAGTGGCAATATAATCACAACGGTGAGCTTGTTATTACGGGTGATAATGCCACAGTAAACAACAATGGCAAAACCACCGTTGACGGTAAAGATTCCACCGGTACGGAAATCAACGGTAATAACGGGAAAGTGATTCAGGACGGCGATCTGGATGTCAGCGGCGGCGGTCACGGTATTGATATCACCGGTGACAGCGCGACGGTGGATAACAAGGGCACCATGACCGTCACCGATCCGGAGTCCATGGGTATCCAGATCGACGGTGACAAGGCCATCGTCAATAACGAAGGCGAGAGCACCATCACCAACGGTGGCACCGGCACCCAGATTAATGGTGATGACGCCACGGCAAACAACAACGGCAAAACCACCGTTGACGGCAAGGATTCCACCGGTACGGAAATCAACGGTAATAACGGAAAAGTTATTCAGGACGGCGATCTGGATGTCAGCGGCGGCGGTCACGGTATTGATATCACCGGCGACAGCGCAACGGTGGATAACAAGGGCACCATGACCGTCACCGATCCGGAGTCCATCGGTATCCAGGTTGACGGCGACCAGGCGGTTGTTAACAACGAAGGCGAGAGCGCCATCACCAACGGTGGCACCGGCACGCAGATTAACGGTGATGACGCCACGGCAAACAACAACGGCAAAACCACCGTTGACGGCAAGGATTCCACCGGTACGGAAATTGCTGGCAATAACGGGAAGGTGATTCAGGACGGCGATCTGGATGTCAGCGGCGGCGGTCACGGTATTGATATCACCGGCGACAGCGCAACGGTGGATAACAAGGGCACCATGACCGTCACCGATCCGGAGTCCATCGGTATCCAGATTGACGGCGACCAGGCCATCGTCAATAACGAAGGCGAGAGCACTATCACCAATGGCGGCACCGGCACTCAGATCAACGGTAACGACGCCACCGCGAATAACAGTGGAAAAACCACTGTTGATGGAAAAGATTCCACGGGTACCAAAATCGCGGGCAATATCGGCATTGTAAATCTGGATGGTAGCCTGACTGTTACAGGCGGTGCGCATGGTGTTGAGAACATTGGTGACAACGGCACGGTTAACAACAAAGGAGATATTGTTGTTTCCGATACTGGATCGATTGGCGTGCTCATCAACGGTGAGGGGGCAACAGTATCCAATACGGGTGATGTTAACGTTAGCAATGAAGCGACAGGGTTCAGCATCACAACCAACAGTGGGAAGGTTTCGCTGGCAGGCAGTATGCAGGTTGGCGATTTCTCGACCGGGGTAGATCTTAATGGCAACAATAACAGCGTGACGCTGGCGGCAAAAGATCTAAAAGTGGTCGGGCAGAAAGCGACGGGCATAAACGTTTCTGGCGATGCGAATACAGTGAATATCACTGGTAACGTTCTGGTTGATAAGGATAAAACCGCAGACAATGCGGCGGAATATTTCTTCGATCCATCCGTGGGTATCAACGTTTACGGCAGTGATAATAACGTGACGCTGGATGGAAAGTTAACTGTTGTATCAGACAGTGAGGTTACTTCTCGTCAGAGTAATTTATTTGATGGCAGCGCAGAGAAAACGTCAGGTCTGGTTGTGATTGGCGATGGCAATACCGTTAATATGAATGGTGGACTTGAACTGATTGGAGAGAAAAACGCGCTTGCAGATGGGTCGCAGGTTACTTCCTTGCGCACAGGATATAGTTATACCAGCGTTATTGTCGTTAGTGGTGAGTCGTCGGTATATCTGAATGGAGATACGACAATCAGCGGAGAATTCCCTCTGGGGTTTGCCGGGGTTATTCGGGTACAGGATAAAGCTTTGCTGGAAATTGGCAGTGGCGCTACGCTAACAATGCAGGATATTGACAGTTTTGAACATCATGGGACAAGAACCCTGGATTTGCCCCTATATTTCCAGACATCTGTTATCACTTAACCCATTACAAGCCCGCTGCCGCAGATATTCCCGTGGCGAGCGATAACCCAGCGCACTATGCGGATGCCATTCGTTATAATGCTCGAACGCCTCTGCAAGGTTCTTTGCTGCCGTTAACCCGTCTGGTTTGGGCATGATACTGATGTAGTCACGCTTTATCGTTTTCACGAAGCTCTCTGCTATTCCGTTACTCTCCGGACTCCGCACCGCCGTGTTCTTCGGTTCAAGTCCCAACATCCGGGCGAACTGGCGTGTTTCATTAGCCCGGTAGCATGAACCATTATCCGTCAGCCACTCCACTGGAGACGACGGAAGATCGTTGCCGAAGCGGCGTTCCACCGCTCCCAGCATGACGTCCTGTACTGTTTCACTGTTGAAGCCGCCGGTAGTGACCGCCCAGTGCAGTGCCTCACGATCACAGCAGTCCAGCGCGAACGTGACACGCAGTCTCTCTCCGTTATCACAGCAGAACTCGAACCCGTCAGAGCACCATCGCTGATTGCTTTCTTTCACGGCCACTCTGCCTGTATGTGCCCGTTTCGATGGCGGTACAGCAGGTTTTCGCTCAAGCAACAGCGCATTCTGGCGCATGATCCGGTAAACACGTTTGGCATTGATCGCAGGCATACCATCAAGTTCTGCCTGTCTGCGAAGCAGCGCCCATACCCGACGATAACCATACGTTGGCAGCTCTCCGATAACATGGTGTATACGGAGAAGCACATCCGTATCATCAGTGTGACGACTGCGGCGGCCATCCATCCAGTCATCGGTTCGTCTGAGAATGACGTGCAACTGCGCACGCGACACCCGGAGACAACGGCTGACTAAGCTTACTCCCCATCCCCGGGCAATAAGGGCGCGTGCGCTATCCACTTTTTTGCCCGTCCATATTCAACGGCTTCTTTGAGGAGTTCATTTTCCATCGTTTTCTTGCCGAGCAGGCGCTGGAGTTCTTTAATCTGCTTCATGGCGGCAGCAAGTTCAGAGGCAGGAACAACCTGTTCTCCGGCGGCGACAGCAGTAAGACTTCCTTCCTGGTATTGCTTACGCCAGAGAAATAACTGGCTGGCTGCTACACCATGTTGCCGGGCAACGAGGGAGACCGTCATCCCCGGTTCAAAGCTCTGCTGAACAATTGCGATCTTTTCCTGTGTGGTACGCCGTCTGCGTTTCTCCGGCCCTAAGACATCAATCATCTGTTCTCCAATGACTAGTCTAAAAACTAGTATTAAGACTATCACTTATTTAAGTGATATTGGTTGTCTGGAGATTCAGGGGGCCAGTCTAAACCCCAGAACTTACTTATGCTGATTCCGGTGCGAAAATTGTTAATAAAGGTACTTGTAGATTCAATTGGTCAACGCAACAGTTATGTGAAAACATGGGGTTGCGGAGGTTTTTTGAATGAGACGAACATTTACAGCAGAGGAAAAAGCCTCTGTTTTTGAACTATGGAAGAACGGAACAGGCTTCAGTGAAATAGCGAATATCCTGGGTTCAAAACCCGGAACGATCTTCACTATGTTAAGGGATACTGGCGGCATAAAACCCCATGAGCGTAAGCGGGCTGTAGCTCACCTGACACTGTCTGAGCGCGAGGAGATACGAGCTGGTTTGTCAGCCAAAATGAGCATTCGTGCGATAGCTACTGCGCTGAATCGCAGTCCTTCGACGATCTCACGTGAAGTTCAGCGTAATCGGGGCAGACGCTATTACAAAGCTGTTGATGCTAATAACCGAGCCAACAGAATGGCGAAAAGGCCAAAACCGTGCTTACTGGATCAAAATTTACCATTGCGAAAGCTTGTTCTGGAAAAGCTGGAGATGAAATGGTCTCCAGAGCAAATATCAGGATGGTTAAGGCGAACAAAACCACGTCAAAAAACGCTGCGAATATCACCTGAGACAATTTATAAAACGCTGTACTTTCGTAGCCGTGAAGCGCTACACCACCTGAATATACAGCATCTGCGACGGTCGCATAGCCTTCGCCATGGCAGGCGTCATACCCGCAAAGGCGAAAGAGGTACGATTAACATAGTGAACGGAACACCAATTCACGAACGTTCCCGAAATATCGATAACAGACGCTCTCTAGGGCATTGGGAGGGCGATTTAGTCTCAGGTACAAAAAACTCTCATATAGCCACACTTGTAGACCGAAAATCACGTTATACGATCATCCTTAGACTCAGGGGCAAAGATTCTGTCTCAGTAAATCAGGCTCTTACCGACAAATTCCTGAGTTTACCGTCAGAACTCAGAAAATCACTGACATGGGACAGAGGAATGGAACTGGCCAGACATCTAGAATTTACTGTCAGCACCGGCGTTAAAGTTTACTTCTGCGATCCTCAGAGTCCTTGGCAGCGGGGAACAAATGAGAACACAAATGGGCTAATTCGGCAGTACTTTCCTAAAAAGACATGTCTTGCCCAATATACTCAACATGAACTAGATCTGGTTGCTGCTCAGCTAAACAACAGACCGAGAAAGACACTGAAGTTCAAAACACCGAAAGAGATAATTGAAAGGGGTGTTGCATTGACAGATTGAATCTACACTGTTGAAATTCAGAATTTAGGTTTTGCTTTTGTTACTGGTGAAAATACAACAGGTATAAATAGTGGCACGATCTCGTTATTACAAAATGGTAAAGATCCGGCACCGTCTCCCATTGTTTTACTGGCTACTAACGGAGGGAGCGCCACTAATGCAGGTACGATCACAGGTAAAGTGACGGAACAACATAGCGTATTTAACAAGTATTCAACGGGCACATCGAATTCATTTATTTTTAATAACGATGTCAGTAGCATAACAGGGTTAGTCGCTCAATCGAATAGCACAATTATCAATACTGACAGCGGCATCATTGATTTGTATGGTCGTGGTAGTGTCGGCATGCTTGCTATAGCAGATTCAACAGCAGAAAATCAGGGTAAAATTACACTGGATTCTATGTGGGTAGATGCAAATGACACTACCGCAATGCGAGATATAGCTAGCAACAGCGCCATTGACTTCGGTACAGGTGTGGGAGTTGGTACTGATAGTTATAGTGGTGCAGGGAAAAATGCAACAGCAATTAACCAATTGGGCGGTGTTATAACTATTTATAACGCCGGCGCAGGTATGGCGGCCTATGGCGCCAGCAATACAGTTATTAACCAGGGGACGATTAACCTCGAAAAAAATGGTAATTATGACGATAGTCTGGCAGCAAATACTCTGGTAGGGATGGCTGTTTATGAGCATGGTACTGCTATCAACGACCAGACGGGTGTTATCAATATCAATGTTGGTACTGGTCAGGCGTTTTATAACGATGGCACAGGAACAATTGTTAACTATGGTACAATCTGCACTTTCGGCGTGTGCCAATCGGGGAATGAGTACAATAATACAGATGATTTCACCTCACTGATCTATACCGGTGGCGATACGATTACACGAAGCGGAGAAACTGTAACGCTAAATAAATCTGCTGCTGTGACTGATAAGCTGGCTGGGAATGTTGTTAATAGCGGAACGCTTTCCGGTGATCAAATTACGGTATCAAGCGGTCTTCTGGAAAATACCAGCGGTGGCATCATCAATAACTTAGTAAAACTTGACAAGGGTGCCGTCATTAAAAATGCCGGGGTGATGACGAATAACGTCGATGTTAGCGGTGGAATCCTCAATAATGCCGGAGAAATGACTGCGCAAATTACCATGAATGCTGGTGCTGATAGTTCGTTAGTGAACAACACCGGAACCATCAATAAAATCGTGCAGAACGCGGGGGTATTCAATAATAGTGGCAGTGTAACAGGGCGGATGATGTCGGCTGGCGGGGTCTTTAATAATCAAACTGACGGGGCGATTATGAGAGGTGCTGCGCTGACAGGTACTGCAGTGGCAAATAACGAAGGAACCTGGAACCTCGGAAGTAGTAGTGAGGGTAACAACACCGGGATGCTGGAAGTTAATAATAATTCAGCTTTCAATAACCGCGGCGAGTTTATTCTTGATAACGACAAGAATGCTGTGCACATCAACCAGTCCGGTACGCTTTATAATACCGGTCACATGAACATCAGTAATTCTTCCCACAACGGAGCCGTTAATATGTGGGGCGGAAATGGTCGTTTTATCAATGACGGAACGATTGATGTTTCTGCGAAGTCACTGGTAGTCAGCGCTAATAATGCCGGCGATCAGAATGCCTTCTTCTGGAACCAGGATAACGGGGTCATCAACTTCGATCACGACAGCGCCAGTGCCGTGAAAGTCACCCACAGCAACTTTATTGCCCAGAATGACGGCATCATGAACATCAGCGGCACCGGTGCTGTGGCTATGGAAGGTGATAAGAACGCGCAGCTGGTTAACAATGGCACCATCAACCTCGGTACCGCAGGCACTACTGACACGGGTATGATCGGTATGCAACTCGATGCCAACGCCACGGCGGATGCGGTAATCGAAAACAACGGCACCATCAATATCTTCGCCAATGACTCGTTTGCATTTAGCGTACTGGGTACAGTAGGTCATGTGGTTAACAACGGCACGGTGGTGATTGCCGATGGGGTTACGGGTTCTGGACTGATCAAGCAGGGCGACAGCATCAATGTTGAAGGTATGAACGGTAACAACGGTAATAGCAGCGAAGTGCATTATGGCGACTATACGTTGCCGGATGTGCCGAAGCCCAATACGGTTAGTGTAACGTCGGGAAGTGATGAGGCTGGTGGCAGCATGAACAACCTCAACGGCTATGTCGTCGGTACCAACGTTAACGGCAGCGCCGGGAAGCTGAAGGTTAACAATGCCAGCATGAACGGCGTGGAGATTAACACGGGCTTTACCGCTGGTACGGCAGACACCACTGTGAGTTTTGATAACGTAGTGGAAGGTAGCAACCTGACCGACGCTGACGCCATCACCTCAACGTCCGTGGTATGGACTGCCAAAGGCAGCACCGATGCCAGCGGTAACGTTGACGTCACCATGAGCAAAAATGCCTACACCGATGTGGCAACAGATGCCTCGGTGAATGACATCGCGAAAGCACTGGATGCGGGTTACACCAACAACGAACTGTTTACCAGCCTGAACGTCGGCACGACTGCTGAACTGAACAGTGCTCTGAAACAGGTCAGCGGTAGCCAGGCGACCACGGTATTCCGCGAAGCGCGCGTGTTAAGCAACCGCTTTAGTATGCTGGCAGATGCCGCGCCGAAAGTGGGTAACGGTCTGGCGTTCAACGTTGTCGCGAAAGGCGATCCGCGTGCCGAGTTAGGTAATAATACCGAATACGACATGCTGGCATTGCGTAAAACTATCGACCTGAGCGAAAGCCAGACGATGAGTCTGGAGTACGGTATCGCTCGTCTCGATGGTGATGGTGCGCAGAAAGCGGGTGATAATGGCGTTACAGGCGGTTATAGCCAGTTTTTTGGCCTGAAACATCAGATGTCGTTCGATAACGGCATGAACTGGAATAACGCCTTGCGTTACGACGTTCACAACCTTGACAGCAGCCGCTCGATTGCATTTGGCAACACGAACAAAACGGCTGATACCGACGTGAAACAGCAGTACCTGGAGTTCCGCAGCGAAGGGGCGAAGACTTTCGAACCGAGCGAAGGACTGAAGGTTACGCCATATGCGGGTGTAAAACTGCGTCACACACTGGAAGGTGGCTATCAGGAGCGCAATGCCGGAGACTTTAACCTGAATATGAACAGTGGCAGCGAAACGGCGGTGGACAGCATCGTCGGGCTGAAACTGGACTACGCAGGTAAAGACGGCTGGAGCGCTAGCGCTACGCTGGAAGGCGGGCCGAACCTGAGCTACGCGAAGAGCCAGCGTACGGCAAGCCTGGCAGGCGCAGGCAGTCAGCACTTTAACGTCGATGACGGTCAGAAGGGCGGCGGCATCAATAGCCTGACAAGCGTCGGCGTGAAGTACAGCAGCAAAGAAAGTTCGCTGAATCTGGATGCGTACAACTGGAAAGAGGATGGCATCAGCGATAAAGGCGTGATGCTGAACTTCAAGAAAACGTTCTAATTTTTAGCATGTGATCCCTAAACCGCAACGCTGATACAGGTTGCGGTTTTTTTATTGCCGGATGTGGTACGTGACGCGTTTTGTTTTGTGTCTTTCAGGACAATAGAGCAACTCATCCAGTAATCTTGTTTACACCTTCGCATTATTTATCTCTTTTCGTTTCTATACTGATTTTTCTTAATCCGTTTTATTACAGGGCAGGGTGCGATGAGCAGCAATACATTTACTCTCGGTACAAAATCCGTTAACCGTCTTGGTTATGGCGCGATGCAACTGGCAGGTCCTGGAGTTTTTGGCCCCCCACGAGATCGCCACGTCGCTATAACCGTGCTGCGTGAGGCGCTGGCATTGGGCGTCAATCATATTGATACCAGCGACTTTTATGGTCCGCACGTCACCAATCAGATTATCCGCGAAGCGCTTTATCCTTACTCTGACGACCTGACAATTGTCACTAAAATTGGTGCGCGGCGTGGAGAGGACGCATCCTGGTTGCCCGCATTTTCTCCGGCAGAGCTGCAAAAAGCGGTGCACGATAATCTACGTAATCTCGGGCTGGACGTGCTGGATGTGGTTAACCTGCGCGTTATGATGGGGGATGGTCATGGCCCAGCGGAAGGATCGATTGAGGCCAGCCTGACCGTGCTGGCAGAGATGCAACAACAAGGCCTGGTAAAACATATTGGCCTGAGCAACGTCACACCGACGCAGGTTGCAGAGGCGCGCAAGATTGCCGAAATTGTCTGTGTGCAAAACGAATACAACATCGCGCACCGTGCTGATGATGCAATGATTGATGCTTTGGCCCACGATGGCATTGCCTACGTGCCGTTCTTCCCGCTCGGGGGCTTTACACCGCTGCAATCGTCCACACTTTCCGATGTTGCTGCGAGCCTGGGTGCAACACCAATGCAGGTGGCGCTGGCGTGGCTGTTACAGCGTTCACCGAATATTTTGCTGATCCCAGGGACGTCTTCGGTTGCGCATTTACGGGAGAATATGGCTGCTGAAAAATTGCATCTTTCTGAGGAAGTGTTGTCTACGTTGGATGGTATTTCGCGAGAATAACGAATATACAAAAGGGAAAGATGCATTTCCCTTTTTTTCTTTTTTAATGGCATGGAGTGCATATGTTGAAGGCCAGGAATTGCGGCTGGATACGTTTACTGCCCCTGTTTATGCTGAGTCTACCAGTACAGGCGGAACTTCGATGTGTTGCAAATGCAGTTGATATTGAATCATTTTTTTCTGCGGCTACCGCTGAAGATAAACAACAAGTTGAACAAGCTATCAACAGTAGCGTGAATCTTGTCCCCTTCGGTTTATCTGCATCGAACTGGAAAGTGCATCGTGGCGATTTAGTGGTAGAAGGTAATATAGAGAGTAATCAAAAATTGATTGTTCTTGGGAATTTGACAGTCAAAGGTAATATTTCCACTTTCTCTCTTTCTAATCCATGGGTTATTCTCGGTAACGTGACGGCAACGAATATAGTTGCGGATTCACCACTGTTAATTACCGGTTCGATAAATGCAAGTGGACTGGTATTTATCGACTCATATTACGATAATCCGTCTACGATTAAGGGGAGTATTAATGCGCGTGGGATATTTATCAATGACATAATTGCACCTGTTGTTGCGTCTTCGACAAATAGTGAATTCATGGTCCGTGCGAGTGACAAACATGACACTGAAAATGTCAAAAAAGCGCTGATGATAATAAATCCTGATGCATATTATTGGGGGCTAATTAATGATGAAGATGCTCTGAAAGAAATTTTTAAGCGAAGCAATATTCGCATGGCAGGGAATGTCTGTAATCAGATGAAAAAAGAAGCGCTGTTTCGCCCTAAGCCTTCTCCTGAGTTAGTGCAAGAATTGCAAATGCTGGATGAAGGCAAAGTTGCTGCATTTGAAGGACGAGACATTGCGACATTTGATCTTGCCGTAATGCGAACTCTCCCAAGGCTTAAAGGAATTTCAGCTAACCTACGCAAACAACTTATTAATAGCAATGATGAACAAACGATTGAAAGTATGGCGAGATATATGCCTGACAATGAGATTCTGGAGTTGACCGATCAGCAATTGGGTTACCAGCCTGTTGTTCTGGGGTTGCTCGACCGTGAACCGCTCTCTGTCGAAATAATGACGCGAATGAGTCGTCTACCTGATGGTGTCGGTCCGTTGAATCTTGCGCTACGTGAAAATCTCCCTCTGGATATCGTCATGACTCTGGCGAAAAGAGATTGGGATATGATCATTCAGGAGCTTTATAAAGATGCGTGGTTATTGCCTGAATCCATTATTGATGGCTATATCCGCAGTGATGATTCCTCTATTCGTCAGGTCGGTGCTGGAGGACAACTCACCTACAATCAGGCAATGCAGTTGGCGAACGATTCATCAAACAATGTTGTCACAAGCTTAGCGTTCAAGCTGGCAGAGATGAAACACCATGGTCAATTGTTGCGGATGACGCCACAAGAGAGTGACAAAGTTGCAGGCTATTTATACCAAAAATTCGAGAATGACGATGATCTAATACGTGTGTTATTTTTAGCATTGCCAGATAACTTACAGTTTAATTTTGTTAAAAGGATGGAGAAAAAATCCCCGGCCTACTTTTGCTGTCGGGATATGCAGGTAATTCACTCTGACGCTGCTTTACAACGGTTATTGACACGTTTCAACGATCCTGAAGGGTGGAGTAATCTGGCGAAAAATCAGTATCTGAGCACGTCGATGAAACAAAAAATTTGGCAACGTGCTTTATCGCATCGGAAAAATAATCCGAAAGCAGATTCAGATGCATATGAAACCAGCGCTGATATGATTTTGTCTGAGCTGATTAGCCACGGCGAAGTTGATGACCAGATGCTATTAAATGCCACCGCCCTGATACGTTCGGACGACTGGGACTTTTTAGAGAGTGCATTAATTAGTTGGGATAATTTACCCGCTGTTGTTCTCAAGGAATTACAGCAAAACACGCCACGCAATGATATTTGGGCGAAGTTTTTTCTGAGGCAGGAAAACAGTTCCCGTGCGCAGGTTGACGAAGCGTTACGTGTTTATTATGCACTAGACCCCGATGCGTTAGCACAACTGGATGTACTGGCAAAACAACCGGATCGTATATGGTGGAGTACACTGGCGAAAAGCAATCTCACATTTTTCAAGTTCGGCGCACTTAACAACCGCCACACACCGCCTGCAGTACTGGCGGCAGAAATTGATCCCGAGTGGTGGATTGTGGCGATGAATAATCCCCGTTTTCCAGTTGATGTATTAAAGGCGAGGCTGAAACGTGATCCTTTGCTGGCGTTAGAGCTTGTTAACCCTGAACTGGATTTAGTCCGCCAGCTGGCGCTTAACGGTAAGACGCGCGCAATACGGGAACAAGCGATGAGAAAACTTGATGAGTTGTATTGATCCACAACGTAATGTTTTTTAACTATCTGATTAATTGGGGATAATCATTCCTGACAGTGAGTCCCCAATACCTTGATATATTCTGAATTTTTAATGAAACGGCGTGTTGCGATATCTCCGTCAGGGGAATTGATGCACCATAGCGCAAACCGAATTATCAAGGATTGATAATGACGCTCTACCAGATAAAACCGCTCTTTCAGTCGCTGTTAAGGCCGACGATGTTTTGGCTTTATAAGCACCACGTTACAGCGAATCACATCACTCTTGCTGCACTGGCGCTTTCTCTTCTTACCGGATTGCTGTTGATGTTGGCGGCACAACCCATCCTCTTTTTGCTATTGCCCATCGTGCTTTTTATCCGTATGGCGCTCAATGCGCTGGATGGCATGTTGGCGCGTGAGTGCAACCAGCAAACACGTCTGGGGGCGATTTTGAATGAGACTGGCGATGTTATTTCCGATATTGCGCTCTATTTACCATTTTTATTTTTACCGGAAAGTAACGCATCACTCGTGATACTCATGTTATTTTGCACCATATTGACCGAGTTTTGCGGTTTACTCGCGCAGACGATTAACGGTGTTCGCAGTTATGCCGGTCCATTTGGCAAAAGCGATCGCGCGTTAATATTTGGTCTGTGGGGTCTGGCCGTTGCCATTTATCCACAGTGGATGCAGTGGAATAATCTTTTATGGAGCATTGCTTCAATTCTGCTTCTCTGGACTGCGATTAATCGTTGTCGGAGTGTGCTTCTTATGAGCGCTGAAATATAATGCTGGAAAAATCTCTGGCAACACTTTTCGCGTTGTTAATTTTAGCAACGCTGATAAACCGTTTTCTGCTATGGCGGTTACCGGAGAGAAAAGGGGGTGAGGTTACATTACGTATTCGTACCTGGTGGGGCATCGTCATTTGTTTTTCAATGGTGATTTCAGGTCCACGCTGGATGACGTTGACGTTTTTTGCGCTGATAAGTTTTCTGGCATTGAAAGAATATTGTACGCTTATATCTGTACATTTTCCGCGTTGGTTATATTGGGGTATTCCTCTTAACTATTTGCTTATCGGTTTTAATTGCTTTGAGCTGTTTCTGTTATTTATACCTTTGGCTGGGTTTCTGATATTAGCCACCGGGCAAGTTTTAGTGGGTGACCCCTCTGGTTTTCTGCATACCGTGAGCGCCATTTTTTGGGGCTGGATAATGACCGTTTTCGCCTTGAGTCATGCCGCCTGGTTATTAATGTTGCCAACCACAAATATCCAGGGCGGGGCGTTACTGGTGTTATTTCTTTTGGCATTAACCGAGTCAAACGATATTGCACAGTATTTATGGGGAAAATCCTGCGGCAGAAGAAAAGTGGTCCCTAAAGTCAGCCCGGGAAAAACATTGGAAGGTCTGATGGGCGGCGTCATCACCATCATGATTGCGTCACTGATTATCGGACCGTTACTGACACCGCTAAATACATTACAGGCATTATTAGCGGGTTTGTTAATTGGTATTAGTGGTTTTTGCGGCGATGTCGTGATGTCAGCCATCAAACGAGATATTGGTGTTAAAGATAGCGGAAAACTATTGCCAGGACATGGCGGACTCCTTGACAGGATTGACTCATTAATTTTCACCGCTCCGGTATTTTTTTATTTTATACGCTACTGCTGTTACTGAAGGAAAATAGAGAAAATGGAAAATTCACGCATCCCTGGGGAACATTTTTTTACCACCAGTGATAATACAGCGTTGTTTTATCGGCACTGGCCCGCTTTACAGCCCGGGGCGAAAAAGGTCATCGTCTTATTTCATCGCGGGCATGAACATTCTGGTCGTCTACAACATCTCGTTGATGAACTGGCGATGCCAGATACTGCTTTTTATGCCTGGGATGCCCGAGGGCATGGAAAAAGTTCGGGGCCGCGTGGTTATAGCCCATCTCTTGCGCGTTCAGTGCGGGATGTCGATGAATTTGTCCGTTTTGCTGCCAGCGACAGCCAGGTTGGACTGGAAGAGGTGGTAGTGATCGCGCAAAGCGTCGGCGCAGTGCTGGTTGCCACATGGATTCATGATTATGCACCTGCAATTCGCGGGCTGGTGCTGGCTTCTCCGGCCTTTAAGGTTAAATTGTATGTGCCGCTGGCACGTCCTGCGCTGGCGTTATGGCATCGTCTGCGTGGTCTGTTTTTTATTAATTCCTATGTGAAAGGACGCTATTTGACCCACGATCGGCAACGGGGGGCGAGTTTCAATAATGATCCGCTGATCACACGGGCGATTGCCGTTAATATCTTGCTCGATCTCTACAAAACGTCTGAACGTATTATTAGAGATGCGGCGGCGATTACGCTCCCCACGCAACTTCTGATATCAGGCGATGACTATGTGGTGCATCGCCAACCGCAGATTGATTTTTATCAGAGATTACGTAGCCCTCTGAAAGAGCTGCATCTGCTGCCAGGCTTTTATCACGACACGTTGGGTGAAGAGAACAGGGCGCTGGCATTTGAAAAAATGCAAAGCTTTATTAGTCGTTTATATGCTAACAAATCGCAAAAATTTGATTATCAGCATGAAGACTGCACAGGACCATCAGCGGATCGATGGCGGCTACTTTCTGGTGGACCCGTGCCATTATCGCCGGTTGATTTAGCGTATCGCTTTATGCGAAAGGCGATGAAATTGTTCGGGACGCACTCTTCGGGCCTGCATCTCGGAATGAGCACCGGCTTTGATTCAGGCAGTTCGCTGGATTATGTCTATCAAAATCAACCGCAAGGTAGTAACGCATTCGGGCGTTTAGTCGACAAAATCTACCTGAACAGTGTTGGCTGGCGCGGTATTCGCCAGCGCAAAACCCATTTACAAATACTGATTAAACAAGCCGTTGCCGATCTCCACGCCAAAGGTTTAGCCGTCCGCGTGGTTGACATTGCCGCAGGGCATGGGCGCTATGTACTGGATGCGCTGGCAAACGAGCCTGCCGTAAGCGATATTTTGTTACGTGATTACAGCGAGTTAAATGTTGCACAGGGGCAAGAGATGATTGCTCAACGGGGAATGTCTGGGCGGGTGCGTTTTGAACAGGGCGATGCGTTTAACCCGGAGGAACTCAGCGCGTTAACTCCGCGGCCTACGCTGGCGATTGTCTCTGGCCTGTATGAGCTTTTTCCCGAAAATGAGCAGGTAAAAAACTCACTCGCAGGTCTTGCCAATGCCATCGAACCGGGCGGCATTCTCATCTACACCGGGCAGCCGTGGCACCCTCAACTGGAGATGATTGCCGGGGTGTTAACCAGTCATAAAGATGGTAAACCGTGGGTAATGCGCGTGCGTTCGCAAGGGGAGATGGATTCACTCGTGCGTGATGCCGGATTTGATAAATGCACACAACGGATTGATGAGTGGGGTATTTTTACGGTTTCGATGGCGGTGCGTCGTGATAACTGAACGTCGGAACGTATTGCTACAAGGCGCTGGCTGGTTATTGTTGCTGGCCCCGTTTTTCTTCTTCACCTATGGATCTCTTAATCAGTTCACCGCGGTTCAGGACCTTAACAGCCATGATATCCCCAGTCAGGTATTCGGTTGGGAAACGGCGATCCCTTTTCTTCCCTGGACTATTGTTCCTTACTGGAGTCTGGATCTTTTATATGGATTTTCGCTGTTCGTTTGTAGCACGACATTCGAACAGCGCCGACTTGTCCACCGGCTTATTCTGGCAACGGTAATGGCCTGCTGCGGTTTTTTGCTCTATCCGCTGAAGTTTAGTTTTATCCGTCCTGAAGTGAGTGGGGTGACGGGATGGCTATTTTCGCAACTTGAACTGTTTGATCTGCCTTATAACCAGTCTCCTTCGCTGCATATTATTCTCTGCTGGCTACTTTGGCGTCACTTTCGTCAGCATCTGGCTGAGAGGTGGCGTAAAGTCTGCGGCGGATGGTTTTTACTCATCGCCATTTCGACGCTGACGACCTGGCAGCATCATTTTATTGATGTCATCACAGGGCTGGCGGTAGGTATGTTGATTGACTGGATGGTGCCCGTCGACCGTCGTTGGAATTATCAGAAACCTGATCAACGTCGAATCAAAATAGCACTGCCCTATGTCGTAGGCGCGGGCTCGTGCATTGTATTGATGGAGCTAATGATGATGATTCAGTTATGGTGGTCAGTCTGGTTATGTTGGCCAGTATTATCGCTACTCATAATTGGCCGTGGGTACGGTGGGCTTGGCGCGATAACAACAGGGAAAGATAGTCAGGGGAAACTACCGCCCGCCGTTTACTGGCTGACATTGCCCTGCCGCATCGGGATGTGGCTGTCTATGCGTTGGTTTTGTCGTCGCCTGGAGCCGGTGAGCAAAATGACTGCTGGTGTTTATTTAGGGGCGTTTCCACGACATATTCCGGCACAGAATGCGGTTCTGGACGTCACCTTTGAATTCCCTCGCGGACGAGCCACAAAAGATCGACTCTATTTTTGTGTACCGATGCTGGATCTGGTGGTTCCGGAAGAGGGGGAGCTCCGACAGGCCGTGGCGATGCTGGAAACATTACGCGAAGAGCAAGGCAGCGTTCTGGTCCATTGTGCATTGGGATTATCGCGCAGTGCGCTGGTGGTGGCGGCATGGTTGTTATGTTACGGACACTGTAAAACCGTTAATGAAGCGATTAGCTATATTCGAGCCAGACGCCCGCAGATTGTGCTGACAGACGAGCACAAAGCGATGCTGAGATTATGGGAAAACAGGTAAGTGGATTGAGATGTGGACTGAATATCTACAGTCCACATCAAGACCGTGTCCGGTTATGCAGAAACAATGCTGTCGATGGCTGCTTTTGCGTCAGACTGTGCTTTCGCTGCCATTTCCGGACCGTATGCGATCCCTTCGGCGAAGACAAATTTCACATCGGTAATGCCGATAAAGCCGAGGAACGTGGACAGATACGGCGTCACCAGGTCCGTTGGTCCATCTTTGTGGATCCCGCCGCGGCTGGTAATAACGATGGCTTTTTTACCCGTTACCAGACCTTCCGGACCGTTCTCGGTATAGCGGAAAGTAACGCCTGCGCGGGCAACCAGGTCAAAATAGTTTTTCAACTGAGTCGAGATGTTGAAGTTATACATCGGTGCCGCAATAACGATAACGTCGTGGGCTTTCAGCTCGGCAATCAACTCATCGGAAAGTGCCAGAGCTTCCTGCTGACGCGGAGTCAGCGGCGCATCGCTCGGACGCAGAGCGCCAACCAGTTCGCCATCCAGTACCGGAATCGGATTTGCAGCCAGGTCGCGAACGGTGATTTCATCAGCGGAGTGCTTTTCGCGCCATTGTTCAACAAAATAATCGGACAACTGATTAGACTGAGAGTACCCTGCCAGGATGCTGGATTTAAGAACTAATACCTTGCTCATGGTGTTTCCTTATAGATGTTTGAATGGGCGATGCCCCGTTGCTTGTTGACACTTTATTCACAATCCTGCCACAGAGATAGCGCAATAAATCGAAGCCTATGTTCGAATTTATTGAACAACGCATAGAAAGCCGCGATGTGGTACTCTATATCTATCATTTAAAAGAAAATTAATCAGGCAGACTACTGCCCACTAACGTTATGACAGAACAACAAAAATTGACCTTTACGGCCTTGCAGCAGCGGCTGGATTCGCTGATGCTGCGTGACAGACTGCGTTTTTCTCGCCGTCTGCACGGCGTGAAGAAGGTTAAAAATCCTGATGCACAACAGGCCATTTTCCAGGAGATGGCGAAAGAGATTGACCAGGCGGCAGGGAAAGTCCTGCTGCGTGAAGCGGCACGACCGGAAATTACTTATCCTGACAATTTACCGGTTAGTCAGAAAAAACAGGACATTCTCGAAGCGATTCGTGATCACCAGGTGGTGATCGTCGCCGGGGAAACGGGTTCTGGTAAAACGACTCAGTTACCGAAAATCTGTATGGAGCTGGGGCGCGGGATTAAAGGACTGATCGGCCATACCCAGCCGCGTCGTCTGGCGGCAAGAACAGTGGCGAACCGTATTGCGGAAGAGCTGAAAACGGAGCCGGGCGGTTGCATCGGTTACAAAGTGCGTTTCAGCGATCACGTAAGTGATAACACGATGGTCAAGCTGATGACCGACGGTATCCTGCTGGCGGAGATCCAGCAAGACCGCCTGCTGATGCAGTACGACACTATCATTATTGACGAAGCGCACGAACGCAGCCTGAATATCGATTTTTTGCTCGGCTATTTGAAAGAGTTGCTGCCGCGGCGTCCTGACCTAAAAATCATTATCACTTCCGCGACTATCGACCCGGAACGCTTTTCGCGCCACTTTAATAATGCGCCGATTATTGAAGTCTCCGGTCGGACCTATCCGGTGGAAGTCCGCTATCGACCGATTGTCGAAGATGCTGATGATACCGAACGCGATCAGCTGCAGGCCATTTTTGATGCCGTCGATGAAGTGGGCCGTGAAAGCGCGGGCGATATCCTGATCTTTATGAGCGGCGAGCGGGAAATCGCGACACCGCCGATGCGCTGAGCAAGCGCGACCTGCGGCATACCGGAAATTTTGCCGCTGTATGCGCGGTTATCAAACAGCGAGGCACACCGGGTCTTCCAGTCGCACAGCGGGCGTCGCATCGTGCTGGCGACCGACGTCGCCGAAACCTCGTTGACCGTGCCGGGGATCAAGTACGTCATTGACCCAGGTACCGCGCGTATCAGCCGCTACAGCTATCGCACCAAAGTGCAGCGTTTGCCGATTGAGCGGGTGTCAACAGGCCTCCGCAAACCAGCGTAAAGGCCGCTGCGGCGTGTGTTGAAGGCATCTGTATTCGTCTGTATTCCGAAGATGACTTCCTGTCGCGCCCGGAATTTACCGACCCGGAAATCCTGCGTACCAACCTGGCTTCCGTTATCCTGCAGATGACGGCGCTGGGGCTGGGCGATATTGCCGCGTTCCCGTTTGTTGAAGCGCCGGATAAGCGCAACATTCAGGACGGCGTGCGCCTGCTCGAAGAGCTGAGCGCCATTACCACCGACGAACAACAGACTGCCTATAAACTGACGCCGTGGGCCGCCAGTTATGGGAGTTACCGGGTTGACCCACGTCTGGCGCGTATGGTGCTGGAAGCGCAAAAACACGGCTGCGTGCGTGAAGCGATGATCATCACTTCGGCGCTTTCCATTGAGGATCCGCGCGAGCGTCCGATGGACAAAAAGCAGGCATCGGATGAGAAGCATCAGCGTTTCCATGACAAAGAGTCTGACTTCCTGGCCTTTGTAATTGTGGGATTATCTTGGCGAACAGCAAAAAGCGCTGTCGTCGAACCAGTTCCGCCGTCAGTGTAAGCTGGAGTTCCTCAACTATTTGCGCGTGCGCGAGTGGCAGGATATCTTACCCAGCTGCGCCAGGTGGGGAAAGAGCTGGGTATCCCGGTGAACAGCGAAGCGGCGGAATATCGCGAAATTCATATCGCGCTGTTGACCGGCCTGCTGTCGCACATCGGCATGAAGGATACCGACAAACAGGAGTTTACCGGTGCGCGTAACGCACGGTTCCCATCTTCCCGGGGATCTGGCTGTTTAAGAAGCCGCAAATGGGCGATGGTTGCTGAACTTGTCGAAACCAGCCGCCTGTGGGGCGGTATTGCCGCGCGTATCGACCCGGAATGGGTTGAGCCGGTGGCGCAGCATCTGATTAAACGCTCGTACAGTGAACCTACCTGGGAGCGCGCGCAGGGCGCAGTGATGGCGACCGAGAAGGTGACGGTGTACGGCCTGCCGATTGTGGCGGCGCGTAAGGTCAACTATAGCCAGATTGACCCGGCGCTGTGCCGCGAGCTGTTTATTCGCCATGCGCTGGTCGAAGGCGACTGGCAGACACGCCACGCCTTCTTCCGCGACAACTTAAAAGCTGCGCAGTGAAGTTGAAGAGCTGGAGCATAAATCGCGTCGTCGCGACATCCTGGTGGATGATGAGACGATGTTTGAATTTTATGACCAGCGCATCAGCCACGACGTGATTTCCTCGCGCCATTTTGACAGATGGTGGAAGCAGGCCAGCCGCGAAACGCCGGATCTGCTCAACTTTGAAAAGAGCATGCTGATTAAAGAGGGCGCGGAGCAGGTCAGCAAGCTGGACTACCCGAATCTTCTGGCATCAGGGCAACCTGAAGCTGCGTTTGACCTATCAGTTTGAGCCGGGCGCGGATGCCGACGGCGTGACGGTGCATATTCCGCTGCCGCTGTTAAATCAGGTCGAAGAGGCCGGGTTTGAGTGGCAGATTCCGGGGCTGCGTTGCAACTGATTATCGCGCTGATTAAATCGCTGCCAAAACCGGTACGACGTAACTTTGTCCCGGCACCGAACTACGCGGAAGCGTTCTTAGGCCGCGTGACGCCGCTGGAGCTGCCGCTGCTTGATTCGCTGGAACGTGAGCTGCGCAGGATGACCGGTGTCACCGTTGAGCGCGAGCCTGGCGGTGGGGATCAGGTGCCCGATCACCTGAAAATCACTTTCCGGGTTATCGACGACAAAAACAAGAAGCTGCAGGAAGGGCGCGTCTTACAGGATTTGAAAGATGCGCTGAAGGGCAAAGTTCAGGAGACGCTCTCTTCGGTTGCTGACGACGGTATCGAACAGAACGGACTGCACATCTGGAGCTTTGGCGACTTTGCTGAACGCTAGGAACAAAAGCGCGGCAACTAAAGGTGAAAGCCTGGCCGGCGCTGGTAGATGAAGCGGGACAGGTCGCTATCAAACTGTTTGATAACGAGCTGGAACAGCAGCAGATGATGTGGCGCGGTCGGTCGCCGTTGCTGCTGAACATCCCGTCGCCGATTAAATATCTGCACGAGAAGCTGCCGAACAAAGCCAAGCTCGGACTCTACTTCAACCCGTACGGCAAGGTGCTGGACCTGATTGATGACTGTATCTCCTGCGGCGTTGATAAGCTGATTGACGAAGCGGGCGGCCCAGTGTGGACCGAGGCCGGCTTTGCTGCGCTGCATGAAAAAGTACGCGCTGACCTTAATGAAAGGTGGTCGGAATTGCCAAACAGGTTGAGCAGATTCTTACTGCGGTGTTTAACGTCAACAAGCGGCTGAAAGGGCGCGTGGATATGACCATGGCGCTGGGGCTGTCGGATATCAAGGCGCAGATGAATGGCCTGGTGTATCGCGGATTTGTCACCGGCAACGGTTTCCGTCGATTAGGCGATACGCTGCGCTATCTGCAAGCGATTGAAAAACGGCTTGAGAAAATGGCAGCCACCCGCATCGTGACCGTGCGCAGATGCTGAAGGTGGAAAGCGTACAGCAGGCGTGGCAGCAGTGGTTGAACAAGCTGCCTCCGGCGCGCCGGGAGGATGAGGACGTGAAAGAGATCCGCTGGATGATCGAAGAGCTGCGCGTTAGCTTCTTCGCGCAGCAGCTCGGAACGCCGTATCCGATCTCGATAAGCGTATTCTGCAGGCGATGGAGCAGATTAGCGGTTAACCCTGCTATTTGCCTGATAAAGAAAAAACCCGGTAAGCATTTAGCGCCGGGTTTTTTATTAATTCTAAAACGGTAAGGGTAAAAATTCAGGAATTCAGAAAAATACAATTCTCTGCTGCAAGATGAATAATGTTTATCTACAGCATTTCCTTAAAAGATATGTCAGGCTTGCGGAGTGGCGGTTAAGGACATACGATTTCCTCCTTTCAGAGTGCTCCGCTTCTCACTATTATCTCACGCAGTATTCTTAAGGGAACGATAAGGAGGAACCATGAACATTACCCCGTTTCCGACGCTTTCGCCGGCAACTATAGATGCCATAAATGTTATCGGACAGTGGCTGGCGCAGGATGATTTCTCCGGTGAGGTGCCGTATCAGGCCGATTGCGTGATCCTTGCAGGCAATGCGGTTATGCCGACTATCGATGCGGCATGTAAGATTGCCCGCGATCAGCAAATTCCTTTACTGATTAGTGGTGGTATCGGTCACTCGACAACTTTTTTGTATAGCGCCATCGCACAGCATCCGCACTACAACACTATCCGCACCACTGGCAGAGCAGAAGCGACCATCCTGGCGGATATCGCTCATCAGTTCTGGCACATTCCGCATGAAAAAATCTGGATTGAAGACCAGTCAACAAACTGCGGTGAAAACGCACGCTTTAGCATCGCGCTATTGAATCAGGCCGTAGAACGAGTTCATACGGCTATCGTTGTTCAGGACCCCACCATGCAGCGGCGCACGATGGCGACGTTCCGCCGTATGACTGGGGACAATCCCGATGCACCACGCTGGTTAAGTTATCCCGGATTCGTTCCTCAGTTAGGAAATAACGCAGACAGTGTAATCTTTATTAATCAGTTACAAGGATTATGGCCAGTTGAGCGTTATCTCTCACTACTCACTGGCGAGCTGCCGCGTTTACGCGATGATAGCGATGGCTACGGTCCCCGCGGGCGAGATTTTATCGTTCACGTTGATTTTCCGGCAGAAGTCATCCATGCATGGCAAACGCTGAAACATGATGCGGTGCTCATCGAGGCGATGGAAAGTCGCTCGTTACGTTAAAAATTGCCCGTTTGTGAACCACTTGTTTGCAAACGGGCATGACTCCTGACTTTTATTTCTGCCTTTTATTCCTTTTACACTTGTTTTTATGAAGCCCTTCACAGAATTGTCCTTTCACGATTCCGTCTCTCTGATGATTGATGTTAATTAACAATGTATTCACCGAAAACAAACATATAAATCACAGGAGTCGCCCATGTCAGTACCCGTTCAACATCCTATGTATATCGATGGACAGTTTGTTACCTGGCGTGGAGACGCATGGATTGATGTGGTAAACCCTGCTACAGAGGCTGTCATTTCCCGCATACCCGATGGTCAGGCCGAGGATGCCCGTAAGGCAATCGATGCAGCAGAACGTGCACAACCAGAATGGGAAGCGTTGCCTGCTATTGAACGCGCCAGTTGGTTGCGCAAAATCTCCGCCGGGATCCGCGAACGCGCCAGTGAAATCAGTGCGCTGATTGTTGAAGAAGGGGGCAAGATCCAGCAGCTGGCTGAAGTCGAAGTGGCTTTTACTGCCGACTATATCGATTACATGGCGGAGTGGGCACGGCGTTACGAGGGCGAGATTATTCAAAGCGATCGTCCAGGAGAAAATATTCTTTTGTTTAAACGTGCGCTTGGTGTGACTACCGGCATTCTGCCGTGGAACTTCCCGTTCTTCCTCATTGCCCGCAAAATGGCTCCCGCTCTTTTGACCGGTAATACCATCGTCATTAAACCTAGTGAATTTACGCCAAACAATGCGATTGCATTCGCCAAAATCGTCGATGAAATAGGCCTTCCGCGCGGCGTGTTTAACCTTGTACTGGGGCGTGGTGAAACCGTTGGGCAAGAACTGGCGGGTAACCCAAAGGTCGCAATGGTCAGTATGACAGGCAGCGTCTCTGCAGGTGAGAAGATCATGGCGACTGCGGCGAAAAACATCACCAAAGTGTGTCTGGAATTGGGGGGTAAAGCACCAGCTATCGTAATGGACGATGCCGATCTTGAACTGGCAGTCAAAGCCATCGTTGATTCACGCGTCATTAATAGTGGGCAAGTGTGTAACTGTGCAGAACGTGTTTATGTACAGAAAGGCATTTATGATCAGTTCGTCAATCGGCTGGGTGAAGCGATGCAGGCGGTTCAATTTGGTAACCCCGCTGAACGCAACGACATTGCGATGGGGCCGTTGATTAACGCCGCGGCGCTGGAAAGGGTCGAGCAAAAAGTGGCGCGCGCAGTAGAAGAAGGGGCGAGAGTGGCGTTCGGTGGCAAAGCGGTAGAGGGGAAAGGATATTATTATCCGCCGACATTGCTGCTGGATGTTCGCCAGGAAATGTCGATTATGCATGAGGAAACCTTTGGCCCGGTGCTGCCAGTTGTCGCATTTGACACGCTGGAAGATGCTATCTCAATGGCTAATGACAGTGATTACGGCCTGACCTCATCAATCTATACCCAAAATCTGAACGTCGCGATGAAAGCCATTAAAGGGCTGAAGTTTGGTGAAACTTACATCAACCGTGAAAACTTCGAAGCTATGCAAGGCTTCCACGCCGGATGGCGTAAATCCGGTATTGGCGGCGCAGATGGTAAACATGGCTTGCATGAATATCTGCAGACCCAGGTGGTTTATTTACAGTCTTAATGAGTGAAAGAGGCGGAGGTTTTTTCCTCCGCCTGTGCGCGTCAGAGTTTAGCGAATTTTTCGAGGGTGCGAATAAGCTGTGTGACGAAGCCATATTCGTTATCGTACCAGGCGACCGTTTTCACCAGTTGTAAATCGCCCACGGCGGTAATTTCCGTTTGCGTGGCATCAAACACCGAACCGAAATGGCTGCCAATGATATCGGAAGAGACTATTTCTTCATCGGTATAACCAAATGACTCGTTATTGGTGGTTGCTTGTTTAAGTGCGTTATTCACCTCTTCGGCAGTCACTTTTTTCCGAGAATCGATACCAGTTCAGTGACCGAACCTGTTTTCACCGGCACGCGTTGCGCATGACCTTTCAGTTTGCCGCTCAGTTCCGGGATCACCAGACCAATGGCTTTTGCCGCCCCCGTAGTGTGGGGAATGATATTTTCTGCCGCTGCGCGTGAAGCACGTAAATCTTTACCACGCGGGCCATCCACCAGTGACTGGGTGCCAGTATAGGCATGAATGGTCGTCATCGTGCCGACTTCTATCCCGAAACTGTCATGCAAGGCTTTGGCCATCGGCGCAAGACAGTTAGTGGTGCATGACGCCACGGAAACAATGGTGTCGTTGCCATCCAGAGTGTCGTCATTGACGTTATAAACGATAGTTTTCATTTCACCGGCAGGGGCGGAAATCAACACCTTCTTCGCACCAGCATCAAGATGCGCCTGCGATTTCTCGGCGGAGGTATAAAAGCCAGTACATTCGACAATGATTTCTGCACCTTTCGCTTTCCACGGAATATTTTTAGCCTCTTTTTCGGCGTAAACCGCGATACTTTTCCCATCAACGATAAGTGAATCTTCCGTAAAATCAACGCTCCAGGGGAATGGTCCGTAGTTTGAATCATGTTTCAGCAGGTAGGCGAGAATTTATGGGGAAGTGAGATCATTAATAGCGACAACGTCTATGTTGCTTTTGACTTCAAGTAATCGACCCAACACCAGTCGACCGATACGACCAAAACCGTTAATACCAACTTTACTCATGGTTTTCTCCTGTCAGGAACGTTCGGATGAAAATTGATCCTTTCCAAGCTTAGACCAGGATGGCGGGATGGGCAATCTCCATTCTCACAGTGAAACGTAACGTACTGAAAACGGGTGAACAATATTTAATGAAATTTTGAGAAAAGCCCGTTATGTTAACGGAAAATTATGTTAAAGCAGGAAATGTTATGGAAAATAAATATTCAAGGTTACAAATCAGCATTCACTGGCTGGTCTTTTTACTGGTTATCGCAGCGTATTGCGCAATGGAGTTTCGTGGTTTCTTCCCACGTAGCGATCGGCCACTCATCAACATGATTCATGTTTCCTGTGGCATCTCAATTCTCGTGCTGATGGTCGTTCGTCTTTTGTTAAGGCTGAAATACCCAACCCCGCCGATTATACCTAAGCCAAAACCGATGATGACGGGACTGGCGCATTTGGGACATTTGGTGATTTATCTCCTGTTTATTGCGCTGCCAGTGATTGGTTTGGTGATGATGTATAACCGGGGCAACCCGTGGTTTGCGTTTGGTTTGACGATGCCTTACGCTTCAGAGGCCAATTTCGAACGGGTAGATAGCTTAAAGTCGTGGCATGAAACGCTGGCGAATCTGGGATATTTTGTCATCGGGTTGCACGCTGCGGCTGCACTGGCACACCACTATTTCTGGAAGGACAACACACTTCTACGCATGATGCCGCGTAAACGTTCCTGAAGGATATTTAAAGAAAACGCCTGTACTAAAACCGACCCGTGGTACAGGCGAAGAATACGGGTCTACATCGGAAGCGCCTATTATATTTATTTGTATGATAAATAAAACCATAATCCTTGCCCATACGTCCATCTGGCTTATTTTTAATCAATTCACCCGATCTTTGATCTCATCAACGGTATCAAAATAAACCAGCGTATAACGTTCAAATCGAACATAAGATTCGATAAACCATGGAGGTTATATGAAAAAACTGGCACTTATTTTGTTTATGGGAACGCTTGTTTCCTTTTATGCCGATGCCGGGCGCAAACCCTGTTCTGGTTCGAAAGGGGGGATCTCACACTGTACGGCAGGCGGCAAATTTGTCTGTAATGATGGTTCTATTAGTGCATCGAAAAAAACATGCACTAACTGAAGTGTAAAAGGGGTGCCATGAGAAAATGAATCTGCTAGTCAAATGCGCGGGGAAAATCCCCGCGCTTGCCCTTACCTGGACGTGCAGGCCATGAGCGCAGCAACCTCCTTATCACCGTCCCGGAACCGCAGTTCGTAGAGCGTTTGTCGGGTCAGGAGTGTGAATGTCAGAATCGTAATGCAGATAATGAGCAGACACACCACCAGAGGGTTGTGCTTCATAGCCTTTCTCCTTGCCGGATGGCGGGTAAGAGGCTAAGATCTGAATTGCTAGGTTCATTCGTTGGCCTCGGTTGATAGAAATATCGGTCGGGGCCTTCGTCTTTCTGATTCCCGGTTAGCCTGAAAACAGAAAGTCTCAGGCACCCGCAGGCATCCTATGAGGTTTCCTTAGGGACGAAAATAATCACTTCACGAAATTGCGTGCTGTTTTCCAGAATTTTTCGTCATTCGGGTTAGCCAGTTTAGCCATTCGTTACTCTCTTCATTCCAATAGCATTAATTTTCTATGCAATAATTGTTGTAAAAATGTGACGCAAAGAGGTTTTTGGTCATAAGTAATTACCGTCAAGTGCCGATGACTTTCTATCAGGAGTAAACCTGGACGAGAGACAACGGTAATGAATACAACTCCCTCACAGCGATTAGGTTTTTTGCATCACATCAGGTTGGTTCCGTTATTTGCCTGCATTCTAGGCGGTATCTTAGTTCTATTCGCATTAAGTTCAGCCCTGGCTGGCTATTTCCTCTGGCAGGCCGATCGCGATCAGCGTGATGTTACTGCGGAGATTGAGATTCGGACCGGGTTAGCGAACAGTTCAGATTTTTTGCGTTCAGCCCGGATCAATATGATTCAGGCCGGGGCTGCGAGTCGTATTGCGGAAATGGAAGCAATGAAGCGAAATATTGCGCAAGCCGAATCGGAGATTAAACAGTCGCAGCAAGGTTATCGTGCTTATCAGAATCGACCGGTGAAAACACCTGCTGATGAAGCCCTCGACACTGAATTAAATCAACGCTTTCAGGCTTATATCACGGGTATGCAACCTATGTTGAAATATGCCAAAAATGGCATGTTTGAAGCGATTATCAATCATGAAAGTGAGCAGATCCGACCGCTGGATAATGCTTATACCGATATTTTGAACAAAGCCGTTAAGATACGTAGCACCAGAGCCAACCAACTGGCGGAACTGGCCCATCAGCGCACCCGCCTGGGTGGGATGTTCATGATTGGCGCGTTTGTGCTTGCCCTGGTCATGACGCTGATAACATTTATGGTGCTACGTCGGATCGTCATTCGTCCACTGCAACATGCCGCACAACGGATTGAAAAAATCGCCAGTGGCGATCTGACGATGAATGATGAACCGGCGGGTCGTAATGAAATCGGTCGCTTAAGTCGTCATTTACAGCAAATGCAGCATTCACTGGGGATGACAGTAGGGACTGTTCGACAGGGCGCGGAAGAGATTTATCGTGGCACCAGCGAAATTTCAGCTGGCAATGCGGACCTGTCATCTCGCACCGAAGAACAAGCGGCGGCTATCGAACAAACTGCCGCCAGCATGGAGCAACTCACTGCGACGGTGAAACAGAATGCGGATAACGCGCATCATGCCAGCAAACTGGCGCAAGAGGCTTCTATTAAAGCCAGCGATGGCGGGCAGACGGTTTCCGGTGTAGTAAAAACGATGGGCGCTATCTCCACGAGTTCGAAGAAAATTTCTGAGATCACCGCCGTCATCAACAGTATTGCTTTCCAGACGAATATTCTGGCACTGAATGCTGCCGTTGAAGCCGCGCGAGCGGGTGAGCAAGGGCGTGGATTTGCCGTTGTCGCCAGCGAAGTACGGACACTCGCAAGTCGCAGCGCTCAGGCGGCGAAAGAGATTGAAGGCTTGATCAGTGAATCAGTCAGGTTAATTGACCTGGGGTCGGATGAGGTGGCAACGGCCGGGAAAACCATGAGCACTATTGTTGATGCCGTCGCGAGTGTCACACATATCATGCAGGAAATCGCCGCCGCCTCGGATGAACAAAGTAGAGGCATAACGCAGGTTAGCCAGGCGATTTCTGAAATGGATAAGGTGACGCAACAGAATGCTTCTCTGGTAGAAGAGGCCTCAGCGGCGGCGGTGTCCCTTGAAGAACAGGCGGCACGATTAACTGAGGCGGTGGATGTATTCCGTCTGCACAAACATTCTGTGTCGGCAGAACCTCGCGGAGCGGGTGAACCAGTTAGTTTCGCTACGGTGTGAAAATGTTCAAGGAGGGATCGACAGATCCCTTCACCTTTCAGAACGGCATTGATTTTCGAATAGCGTTAATCATCAACTGGCAACCAGAAGAGAACGTCGCATCTACGCGGGTCAGTATTCCAATCGGTTCGCCTGCACCATGTCCCGGAACAGGCAGGGCCACCAGCGTGGCATGACGCAGGTCGTCTTTTACAGCGCCAGAAGGGACAAACCACACGTAATCGTATTCAACCGTAAGTTGACGAGATAGCGAAGCAGACAGCGTTTCGATACAACCCGAAGGAATTTTACAGCCCTGGCTCTGCACTAATGCATCTGAATGCTGGCGTGGCGCAGTGCCTTCTGGTGATACAACGACCGGCCATTCCAGCACCCGGCTTAGCGTTACGTTCTCCTGAAGTAGCGGGTGATTAGGGCGGACAACCAGCTTCAACGATTCAAGAAACAGCAGTTCGTAATTAAGCCCGGTCATCAGTTCAGGATCTGACATCCGACCAATGCCGATATCGATTTCCCCGGTTTTTAAACCCGCCAGAATCATAGGGTTACTCATTGTCGCAACTTGCAAGGTCGTCTCTTTTTGTTGCTGATGAAACTGACCTATAACCGAAGGTAATATCCCCAGTGCCGCAGTAGGTAGTGCACCAACCCTGACGACATCATTATTAAGACCTTCTTTACGATGAAGCGACCGTCCGGCAGTGTTGATGGCGTCAAGAACTCTGACTGCATGCGTTAAAAATTGTTCGCCGGGTAAGGTAAGTTGCGCCCCCTGACGACCACGCTCAAACAAGCGAGCGCCAGTCAGCTGCTCCAGTTCATTCAATGTCTTAGAGAGCGCAGGTTGACTCAAATTAAGGGTTTCAGCCGCGCGCCCCAAAGTTCCTTGTTGTGCGACAGCTACGAATGTATGAAGGTGGCGCAAACGGATGCGCTGACTAAACAGACTATTTTTTTCCATAAGCGATGTTAAAAACGAAGCGGTGTCGCTGACAAGTGAAGTTGTTTGATTATGATAACTTGATTGCAAAATATTATTAACAATTAAAGCAATTATGTTACAGCAAAATGGATAATATTGATGTTTTCGCGGCGAGATCACAGTTTGTAAATTCTTCCCGCAAGAGTGAATGCGGTTACCTACACTCCAGATTACTGACCACTGGAGGCAGACACTATGGCGAACAGCATCACGGCGGATGAGATTCGGGAACAGTTTTCGCAGGCAATGTCAGCCATGTACCAGCAAGAAGTTCCGCAATATGGCACGCTGCTGGAACTGGTAGCTGATGTGAATCTGGCTGTGCTGGAAAACAATCCTCAACTGCACGAAAAAATGGTAAATGCAGACGAGCTGGCGCGACTGAATGTTGAACGTCATGGGGCGATTCGCGTTGGGACTGCACAAGAGCTTGCTACTCTTCGGCGGATGTTTGCCATTATGGGGATGTACCCGGTGAGCTATTACGATCTCTCGCAGGCAGGGGTGCCGGTACATTCGACAGCATTTCGGCCCATTGATGATGCTTCTCTGGCGCGTAATCCCTTCCGCGTTTTTACCTCCTTACTCCGCCTTGAGCTTATCGAGAACGAAATTTTGCGCCAGAAAGCGGCGGAGATTCTGCGTCAGCGCGATATCTTCACCCCACGTTGTCGACAACTGTTAGAGGAATATGAGCAGCAGGGCGGTTTTAACGAAACACAGGCACAGGAGTTTGTGCAGGAAGCCCTGGAAACGTTTCGCTGGCACCAGTCAGCAACGGTAGATGAAGAAACCTATCGCGCATTGCACAACGAACATCGGTTGATTGCTGATGTGGTCTGTTTTCCTGGATGCCATATCAACCACCTGACGCCACGTACGCTGGATATTGACCGGGTGCAGTCGATGATGCCTGAATGCGGAATTGAACCCAAAATTCTCATCGAGGGGCCGCCGCGCCGCGAGGTACCGATTTTACTACGCCAGACCAGCTTTAAAGCACTGGAAGAGACGGTGTTGTTTGCGGGGCAGAAACAGGGCACGCATACCGCGCGCTTTGGTGAAATTGAGCAGCGTGGCGTGGCATTAACGCCGAAAGGGCGACAACTGTATGATGATCTTCTGCGTAACGCTGGAACCGGGCAGGATAATCTCACTCACCAAATGCATTTACAGGAAACCTTCCGCACTTTTCCTGACAGTGAGTTTTTAATGCGTCAGCAAGGGTTGGCATGGTTCCGGTACCGTCTGACGCCTTCGGGTGAGGCGCATCGTCAGGCGATTCATCCTGGAGACGATCCACAGCCCTTAATTGAACGTGGTTGGGTAGTGGCGCAACCCATCACCTATGAAGATTTCTTGCCCGTTAGCGCGGCGGGGATCTTCCAGTCAAATCTGGGTAATGAAACGCAGACACGCAGTCACGGTAATGCCAGTCGCGAAGCATTTGAGCAGGCGTTGGGTTGTCCGGTTTTGGATGAGTTCCAGCTTTACCAGGAAGCGGAAGAACGCAGTAAACGTCGCTGTGGTTTGCTTTAAAATCTGACCATCCGCCTTTGCAAAAATTTGCCTGATTTTACAAACGAATCAGGCTCATCCCATCGACATAAAAAAAATGCCGATTTATGCATATTCTCTCAGTTCAACAATTGGATTATTAATAAATATTGTCTAGAGTGAGCGGTCATAAATAAGCACTTTCTTGCCGCTGAAAACGACCAGCGCGGGACCATTCACAACACCAGAAGGACTCACTTTCAGGTATGGATCGTAGACGATTTATTAAAGGTTCAATGGCTATGGCCGCCGTGTGCGGTACCAGCGGCATTGCTTCTCTTTTTTCTCAGGCGGCATTCGCGGCAGATTCTGATATTGCCGACGGGCAAACCCAGCGTTTTGACTTCTCCATTCTACAGTCAATGGCGCACGACTTAGCGCAAACAGCGTGGCGTGGTGCGCCTCGTCCGTTACCTGACACGCTGGCGACAATGACGCCGCAGGCTTATAACAGTATTCAATACGACGCCGAAAAATCGCTCTGGCATAACGTTGAGAACCGTCAACTGGACGCTCAGTTCTTCCATATGGGAATGGGATTCCGTCGCCGCGTTCGTATGTTTTCTGTAGATCCAGCAACACATCTGGCGCGTGAAATTCACTTTCGCCCGGAGTTGTTCAAATACAACGATGCAGGTGTTGATACAAAACAATTAGAAGGGCAAAGCGATCTCGGCTTTGCCGGTTTTCGCGTGTTTAAAGCCCCCGAACTGGCGCGCCGTGATGTAGTATCATTTCTCGGCGCGAGTTATTTCCGCGCCGTTGATGATACATATCAATACGGTTTGTCGGCCCGCGGCCTGGCGATCGACACTTACACCGACAGTAAAGAAGAGTTCCCCGACTTTACCGCCTTCTGGTTTGATACGGTAAAACCGGGGGCAACTACCTTTACCGTTTATGCGTTGCTCGATAGCGCCAGCATTACTGGTGCCTATAAGTTCACTATCCATTGTGAGAAAAGTCAGGTGATTATGGATGTGGAAAATCACCTGTATGCGCGCAAAGACATTAAACAGCTGGGCATTGCGCCGATGACCAGTATGTTCAGCTGCGGTACTAATGAACGTCGGATGTGCGATACAATTCATCCGCAAATTCATGACTCTGATCGTCTGTCCATGTGGCGGGGCAACGGCGAGTGGATTTGCCGTCCGCTGAATAATCCGCAAAAATTGCAGTTCAATGCTTACACCGACAACAACCCGAAAGGGTTTGGTTTATTGCAACTGGATCGTGACTTCTCCCATTATCAGGACATTATGGGCTGGTATAACAAACGCCCAAGTCTGTGGGTGGAACCGCGTAACAAGTGGGGTAAGGGCACCATCGGCCTGATGGAAATCCCAACAACGGGCGAAACGCTGGATAACATTGTCTGCTTCTGGCAGCCAGAAAAAGCTGTAAAAGCAGGTGATGAGTTTGCATTCCAGTATCGTCTGTACTGGAGTGCGCAACCGCCTGTTCATTGCCCATTAGCGCGCGTTATGGCGACGCGTACCGGCATGGGCGGTTTCTCGGAAGGTTGGGCGCCAGGTGAACACTATCCCGAAAAATGGGCGCGTCGTTTTGCCGTCGATTTCGTTGGTGGTGATCTGAAAGCTGCCGCGCCAAAAGGCATTGAGCCGGTGATTACGCTTTCCAGTGGGGAAGCGAAGCAAATCGAAATTCTCTATATTGAACCCATCGATGGTTATCGTATTCAGTTTGACTGGTATCCGACTTCGGACTCCACTGATCCGGTCGATATGCGGATGTATCTACGTTGTCAGGGGGACGCTATCAGTGAAACATGGCTGTATCAGTATTTCCCGCCAGCGCCGGATAAACGTCAGTATGTTGACGACCGCGTGATGAGTTAATCGTTTTTTCTTCGGCACCTTCTTCGGGAGGTGCCGTCTGGTTAAACACGATCCCGCTCGCATTTTTCCCTAAGTTAAATGAGTAATCTGATGGTGTGTATTTCAGATACACCTTGTCAGCCACTAACAGGGAGTGCGTATGTTTCCAGAATACCGAGATTTAATATCCCGTCTGAAAAACGAAAATCCTCGCTTTATGTCCTTGTTCGATAAACACAATAAACTTGATCATGAAATTGCCAGAAAGGAAGGTTCCGACGGTCGAGGGTACAATGCGGAAGTGGTCCGCATGAAAAAACAAAAGCTACAGTTAAAAGATGAGATGCTCAAAATCCTGCAGCAGGAGAGCGTCAAAGAGGTGTAAACTTTCCTAAGCCGCCAGCCAGGCGGCTTTTTTAACAACTGCATGGATTGACTGGAGATAAGATGACTGAAACGATAAAAGTAAGCGAATCACTTGAATTACATGCTGTTGCAGAAAATCACGTCAAACCTCTTTATCAGTTAATCTGTAAAAATAAAACCTGGTTACAGCAGTCGCTAAACTGGCCGCAGTTTGTTCAAAGTGAAGAGGACACGCGAAAAACGGTGCAGGGTAATGTGATGTTGCATCAACGCGGCTATGCCAAAATGTTCATGATTTTCAAAGAAGATGAACTTATCGGCGTTATCTCGTTTAATCGTATTGAACCACTGAATAAAACCGCTGAAATAGGCTACTGGCTGGACGAATCTCATCAGGGGCAGGGGATCATTTCTCAGGCGCTGCAGGCATTGATTCATCATTACGCCCAGTCTGGTGAACTTAGACGCTTCGTGATCAAATGTCGGGTGGACAATCCGCAAAGCAACCAGGTCGCTTTGCGCAATGGTTTTATCCTTGAAGGTTGCCTGAAACAGGCTGAGTTCCTGAATGATGCCTATGATGATGTGAACTTATACGCGCGTATTATCGATTCACAATAACCCTGCCAGCGGCGTTCGCGTAATGCGCTCCTCGCCGTTAATGACTTTTGGACCACGGACATGAACCGTGTCGCCATCAAAGGCTTCAACGACGGCGTGGTCGGTTAACTCCACATGGTTTTCAATTATCACCGCACCTGTAATACGGCTCTCACCTTGTATGACAACGTGCTCGTCGAGCAGAATCGGTCCGCCACGTACCACGGCATTTCCGCCAACCAAGACATGATGTTTTAACACACAATTACCTTCCACAATGGCATATTCCGCCACCTGCGAACTGTAATGAATCGTCGGAATGGCATCTTCTTCTATGCCAGCTTTCACCTGCGCGTGACCGTAGACTTTAGCGCAATCGCATAGCCAGACATTGTTCTCTTCATTACCTTCAATACTGGCAAAATCAAAAACTTCGGCGCGATGTTCAATAAAAGCATACCGGACGACGGCATCGCCATAAATTTGTGCCTGGTGGACAATACGCGAGGCGCTAACCCTTGCGCGATCATAAATTTGGAGCAGGAGTTGATGGTCGGGCGTTAAGCCTTGTGCGGCGACGATCATAGAATGTTGATCAATTAAGGCGTGACCAAATATTCTACATTGCCCGTAAACTAATGAGTCATGAATGGTGACGCTGTCACTTATATATGCACCCTGGCTGATTTCACTATTATCGATCCAGACGTTATCCGTTGCGTAAACCTCTCCCCACAGCACGCTGGTGCCGGTGATACGCGTATTACCGGAAATCACCGCTCCGCCGAACGCAATAGCATTCTGGTCGTAAATCCAGCAATTTCCTTCTTGTGCTAACACCGTTTCGCGATCGATCCAGCCGCCAGCGGTTCCTGCTATCACATCGTTAAAATCGCTAATGGCGATAATCTGCCGTAATAACACATTTTTTTTAGTGCCATCTTCCTGATAACTAAAGGCTCGCTGTTCTTCACTTAGACGATATTTGCGCATAGCGTTTTCCCACAGGTGACTTACTATAACCGTAGCAAATTCTGCGGCTCTGGCTATGCTCGAGAAAATTCCATAAAATGCATTTCAAATATACTTTATAAATTAAACAAAATGAGTAAGAAGATGCAGAGCGATAAAGTGCTCAATTTGCCGGCAGGCTACTTTGGTATTGTGTTGGGGACGATAGGGATGGGATTTGCCTGGCGCTATGCCAGCCAGGTTTGGCAGGTCAGCCACTGGTTAGGGGATGGGCTGGTGATTCTGGCGATGATCATCTGGGGATTATTGACTAGCGCATTTATTGCCCGACTCATACGCTTTCCGCATAGCGTGCTGGCGGAAGTTCGCCATCCAGTGCTGAGCAGTTTTGTGAGTTTGTTTCCGGCAACGACGATGCTGGTGGCGATTGGTTTTGTTCCGTGGTTTCGCCCACTGGCGGTGTGCCTGTTCAGTTTTGGTGTCGTGGTTCAGTTGGCTTATGCCGCCTGGCAAACTGCGGGATTATGGCGCGGATCTCACCCTGAAGAAGCTACCACGCCTGGACTGTATCTGCCGACAGTTGCCAACAACTTTATCAGCGCAATGGCCTGTGGTGCGTTGGGCTACACCGACGCCGGTCTGGTGTTTTTAGGCGCAGGCGTTTTCTCATGGCTAAGCCTTGAACCGGTGATCTTGCAGCGTCTGCGCAGTTCGGGAGAATTACCCACGGCACTGCGGACATCACTCGGCATTCAGCTCGCTCCTGCGCTGGTGGCTTGTAGTGCCTGGCTGAGCGTCAACGGCGGCGAGGGTGACACGCTGGCGAAAATGCTTTTCGGTTATGGACTGCTGCAACTGCTGTTTATGCTACGTCTGATGCCATGGTATCTCTCCCAGCCATTTAATGCTTCATTCTGGAGTTTCTCGTTCGGCGTATCTGCACTGGCAACCACCGGTTTGCATCTGGGGAGTGGCAGCGATAATGGATTTTTCCATACGCTGGCGGTGCCGCTGTTTATCTTTACCAATTTTATTATTGCAATACTGCTCATCCGTACTTTTGCGCTTCTGATGCAGGGAAAATTGTTAGTCAGAACCGAGCGCGCCGTTTTAATGAAAGCAGAGGACAAAGAATGATCATTCGTGACGAAAACTATTTTACTGATAAATATGAATTAACCCGCACACACTCTGAAGTACTGGAAGCGGTGAAAGTGGTTAAACCGGGTAAAACGCTGGATCTGGGCTGTGGCAATGGTCGTAACAGTCTTTACCTGGCAGCCAATGGTTATGATGTTGACGCATGGGATAAAAATGCCATGAGTATCGCCAACGTCGAGCGCATTAAATCCATTGAAAATCTGGATAATTTACACACCCGAGTCGTTGATCTGAATAACCTCACATTTGATAGACAGTACGATTTTATTCTTTCGACTGTGGTGCTGATGTTCCTTGAGGCTAAAACCATCCCCGGGTTGATTGCCAATATGCAACGTTGCACTAAACCTGGTGGTTACAACCTGATTGTGGCGGCGATGGATACCGCTGATTATCCATGTACCGTCGGCTTCCCGTTTGCCTTCAAAGAGGGAGAATTACGTCGATATTACGAAGGCTGGGAGAGGGTGAAATACAATGAAGACGTCGGCGAGCTGCACCGCACCGACGCCAACGGTAATCGTATTAAACTGCGTTTCGCCACGATGCTGGCACGTAAAAAATGACCCGGTAAGCACAAAACGCGTGAAAATTCCCCACGCTGAGATGATTTACTGTTCTTCTTTTCGGTAAGCATATTTTTTATCGAAGGGATGTGAAATTAATCACAGTAGTCGAAGTTTTTAGCAGCTTAACTTACTGAAATTTAAGTACTGATGATTGACTTAGCCCCTTTTTCGGCATTGACTATGTCGTCTGAAAAGGGGCTGAAAAATTTATTTTCACCAACACTTTTTTTGCCACAACACGAAGCGGCGCTTTTTGCTATAACTTAGAAAGTAATATAATCATCTCAGGAAACTATTCATGCGTACCACATCATTTGCGAAAGTTGCAGCTTTATGCGGCTTATTGGCTCTGTCTGGTTGTGCATCTAAAATCACCCAGCCAGATAAATATTCTGGTTTTTTAAACAATTACTCTGATTTAAAAGAAACAACCTCGGCTACAGGTAAACCTGTTTTACGTTGGGTAGACCCGAGTTTTGATCAAAGCAAATATGACAGCATCGTCTGGAACCCAATCACTTATTATCCGGTACCGAAACCGTCGACCCAGGTAGGGCAGAAAGTTCTGGATAAAATTTTGAACTATACCAACACCGAAATGAAAGAAGCGATAGCGCAGCGTAAACCACTGGTTACCACCGCTGGGCCGCGTAGTCTGATTTTCCGTGGGGCCATTACCGGTGTAGATACCAGCAAAGAAGGGCTGCAATTCTATGAAGTGGTTCCTGTTGCATTAGTGGTTGCGGGGACGCAAATGGCTACAGGCCACCGTACCATGGATACTCGCCTCTATTTTGAAGGTGAGCTGATTGATGCAGCGACTAATAAACCGGTTATCAAAGTCGTTCGTCAGGGCGAAGGTAAAGACCTGAATAACGAAAGTACGCCAATGGCTTTCGAAAATATTAAACAAGTTATTGATGACATGGCGACCGATGCCACCATGTTTGACGTTAACAAAAAGTAGTTCCAGACGCGCCATCGTTAGATGGCGCTTTTTATCCGGTGCGCCGTAAAACCCCATCCTTCAGGGCGGGGATATAAGGCGCGGTTTTCCACCTGACCAGGTGTTTGCTGTTGTTCAATGTATTGGCGGATGACGGATATTGGCGCACCTCCGCAGCTACTGGCAAAATAGCCAGGACTCCACAAAACGCCTTTGTAGTAATACCTGAATGCAATATCTGGTCGATCTCGTCGCAGTCACCTACCCGATACGCCTTTGAGGCTGTTTACCAGACTGGATATCGCCAGTTTGGGAGGATAGTTAATTAACAAATGGACGTGATCTGGTTCGCCATCCATTTCAACCAGTTCAGCTTCAAAATCAGCACATACATTTGAAAAGTAAGTGCGTAGTTTTTCTGTCGCGTCATGGTCAAAAATCTGGCGTCGGTATCTGGTGACAAAGAGCAGGTGAACATGCATCAGGAAAACACAATGCCTTCCACGCCGGATATCGGTTTCTTTTTTCACAGACCAAAGTATCATTTGACCTGTGAAACGATTACAGGCATTTAAATTCCAGTTAAGACCCGGTGGTCAACAGGAGTGTGAAATGAGGCGCTTCGCAGGCGCATGTCGTTTCGTTTTCAATCGTGCTCTGGCACGTCAGAATGAGAATCATGAGGCCGGTAATAAATACATCCCTTACGGGAAAATGGCTTCCTGGCTGGTTGAGTGGAAAAATGCCACTGAAACGCAATGGCTTAAAGATTCTCCCTCACAGCCATTGCAACAGTCACTGAAAGACCTTGAGCGGGCTTACAAAAACTTCTTCCGGAAGCGGGCTGCTTTTCCCCGATTCAAAAAGCGGGGACAGAATGATGCATTCCGCTACCCGCAGGGCGTTAAGCTCGATCAGGAAAACAGCCGTATTTTTCTGCCGAAACTGGGCTGGATGCGCTACCGGAACAGCCGTCAGGTCACGGGTGTTGTGAAAAATGTCACTGTCAGCCAGTCCTGCGGTAAGTGGTACATCAGTATTCAGACAGAAAGTGAAGTATCAACTCCGGTTCACCCTTCAGCATCAATGGTCGGGCTGGATGCTGGCGTGGCTAAACTCGCCACGCTGTCAGATGGCACAGTCTTTGAGCCTGTAAACAGTTTTCAGAAAAACCAGAAGAAGCTGGCGAGACTTCAGCGACAGTTAAGCCGCAAGGTCAAATTCAGCAACAACTGGCAAAAGCAGAAACGCAAAATACAGCGACTGCATTCCTGTATCGCAAATATCCGCAGGGACTACCTTCACAAAGTCACAACGGCCGTCAGCAAAAACCACGCAATGATAGTCATTGAGGATTTGAAGGTCAGCAACATGTCAAAGTCAGCAGCGGGTACGGTCAGCCAGCCGGGGCGCAATGTCCGGGCAAAATCAGGTTTAAACCGTTCGATACTGGATCAGGGCTGGTATGAAATGCGCCGCCAGCTTGCGTATAAGCAGCTCTGGCGTGGCGGTCAGGTGCTTGCTGTTCCGCCAGCGTATACAAGCCAGCGTTGCGCGTACTGTGGTCATACAGCGAAAGAGAACCGCCTGTCACAAAGTAAATTCAGATGCCAGGTATGTGGATATACAGCGAACGCCGATGTAAATGGCGCTCGCAACATTTTAGCGGCGGGGCACGCCGTTCTTGCCTGTGGAGAGATGGTGCAGTCAGGCCGCCCGTTGAAGCAGGAACCCACCGAAATGATTCAGGCGACAGCCTGAACGTAGCAGGGATCCACGTCCTTCAGGGCGTGGAGGATGTCAATATCGGTTTCTGTCAGCGATTAAATTCAACACCACGTAACAAACGCCTCCGGCAATTAATCCCCAGAATGCGGAACCAATGCCGACAAGCGTGATGCCGCTGGCGGTGACCAGAAACGTCACCAGCGCCGCGTCGCGTTCATGCGCTCACGTTCAGCGACTGAAACAGACTCCCGCCGAGAGTGCCGAGCAGCGCCAGCCCGGCCAGCATCTGGATCCACACGGTAGGAAGCGCCGCCATGAGCGCAGTGATTGAACCGCCAAAAATCCCCGCCAGCAGATAGAAAACGCCGGCCGCTGCCGCTGCTAGCCAGCGTTTTTGCGGATCCGGGTGGGCGTCCGGACTCTGGCAGATGGCGGCGGTAATGGCGGCAATACATACCGAATAAACGCCAAACGGGGCCAGAAGTAGGCCAAACGCGCCGCTGATGACAATCAACGGTGAAACCGGGACGTGATAACCTGAAGCCTGAAGCGTTGCCAGCCCCGGCGCGTTTTGCGAGGCCATCGTCACCAGAAAGAACGGGATGCGATGCTCAGCAGCTGTGTTATGGAGAAATGAGGGGCAATGTACTGCGGCGCAACAAAAGCCATGCTCAAGGAATCGGTGACAATGTCACCTTTTATTGCCGCGACGAGCATTCCAACCGCCAGCGCCGCAACGACCGCGTAACGCGGGGCCAATGCTTTAAATAGCAGCCATCCCACCAGCATACTGCCGCAAAGCAGCAGATGCCCCTGTAATGTGGCAAATGCCTCAAGGCCGAAACGCAGCAGAATACCGGCTAGCATGGCAGCGGCCAGCGAATGGGGAATCAGTTTCATGAGCTTTGCGGAACCAGCCGGTTAAGCCGCACCGGACAATTTAGCGCATTGGCGAAGATAAATATCCCCATTTCGTCGTGGGAGCCAGGCGCTTTGCAAACTTCCCACCAGCAGCGCCGCGCCGGGCGTCGACCAGGCGGTTAAAGTGGACTCTATACCATAAGGTGAGCACTAGCGTACTGACGCCCATCGCCAGGCCAAGCGCCGTCATCCATCCGGAAATTTGCTGCGCGCTGGCGCCAGCGGTGGCGGCCGCCTGCCAGATAATCGCCGCCGAGCTGGCATAGCCTACCAGGACTGCGACAAACCCAGCGAGCAGAGTGGGAAAAGGAACGAGAGCAGAGCGCATATTCTTCTTTTGCGCTAAAACATCCAAATACTGTAGCATTGTGCGTTATAGCGTACAACCGCCATTACTCATTTGCTAAAATGTGGCAGGATGAGTGGGGTATACTGGCATCAGGCAATGAAACGGAGGTGGAAGAATATTGCGCAATATCTTGCTGCGACGCTGAAAACTCTGCGTCAGCAGCGAGGCTGGAGCTTGTCGAAGCTGGCGGAAGAGACTGGGGTGTCGAAGGCCATGCTCGGGCAAATTGAACGTAACGAATCCAGCCCGACCGTGGCGACCTTATGGAAAATTGCCACCGGACTGAACGTCCCATTCTCCGTCTTTATCACGCCGCCAGAGTCGAGCGGCGAACAGGCCTTTGACCCACAGCAGCAGGCGATGGTGGTTACGCCGGTGTTCCCCTGGGACCCTGAACTGTGTTTTGACCATTTCTCCATTACCCTCGCGCCTGGCGCGGTCAGTGAATCCACGCCGGCATGAAAAAGGGGTCATTGAGCACGTGGTGGTGATTAGCGGGACGCTGGATATGTGTGTCGATGGGCAATGGCAATCGCTTTGCGCCGGGGCGGGGTTACGCTTTGCAGGCGATCTGGCTCACGCTTACCGCAACAGCGGCGAGCAGACTGCGCACTTTCACTCTTATCCATTACCCCAAAGAAAAAGCCGCAGGCAAGCGGGGGAAATGATTTCGTCTCGTCGTGGCTTCTGGCTACAATAGCCGCACATGTTTGGAACCTACTGGATAATCCCGATTGTATGTACCCGCAGAACGCTCATCTTGAACTCCTTAGCCCTGCCCGTGATACGGCAATTGCCCGTGAAGCCATCCTCCATGGTGCCGACGCCGTGTATATCGGCGGTCCGGGTTTTGGCGCGCGGCATAATGCCAGCAACAGCCTGCAGGATATTGCTGAGCTGGTGCCGTTTGCTCACCGTTATGGCGCGAAAATCTTTATTACGCTCAATACGATTTTGCATGATGACGAGCTGGAGCCCGCACAGCAGCTGATTACTCGCCTGTATGAGACCGGCGTCGATGCATTGATTGTCCAGGACATGGGGATTTTGCAGCTTGATATCCCGCCTATTGAGCTGCATGCGAGTACCCAATGCGATATCCGCAGTGTGGAAAAAGCCAAATTTCTCTCCGACGTCGGTTTCAGCCAGATAGTGCTGGCGCGCGAGCTAAATCGTTCGCAGATAAAAGCGATTCACGACGCGACCGATGCCACGATTGAATTCTTTATCCATGGTGCGCTGTGCGTGGCCTATTCCGGGCAATGTAATATTTCCCATGCCCAGACCGGGCGCAGCGCTAACCGCGGTGATTGCTCACAGGCCTGCCGGTTACCGTACACGCTGAAAGATGATCAGGGGCGGGTGGTGGCGTTCGAAAAACACCTGCTGTCGATGAAAGATAACGATCAGACCGCCAACCTCGGCGCGCTCATCGACGCGGGCGTGCGTTCCTTCAAGATTGAAGGGCGCTACAAAGACATGAGCTACGTGAAGAACATTACGGCACACTATCGCCAGATGCTGGATTCCCTGATCGAGGCGCGCGGCGGCTTCATGCGATCTTCTGCTGGCCGTACGGAGCACTTCTTCGTGCCATCCACGGATAAAACTTTTCATCGCGGCAGCACCGATTATTTTGTCAACGAGCGGCAGATGAATATCGGCGCGTTCGACTCGCCAAAGTTTGTCGGCCTGCCGGTAGGCGAAGTGCTGAAGGTCAACAAAGATACGCTGGACGTTGAAGTGACGGAGCCGCTGGCAAACGGCGATGGTTTGAATGTGCTGATTAAGCGCGAAGTGGTCGGTTTTCGCGCCAATACCGTGGAGAAAATCGGTGAGAACCGTTATCGCGTGAAGCCAAACGAAATGCCTGCCGATCTGTATAAAGCCCGACCGAATCAGGTGCTAAACCGTAACCTTGATCATAACTGGCAGCAGGCGCTGCTTAAAACTTCCAGCGAGCGTCGAGTGGCCGTGGATATTGCGCTGTCCGGCTGGCAGGAACAATTAATTCTGACGCTAACCAGCGAGGACGGCGTTTGCGTCACCCATACGCTGGACGGTGAATTTGCCGCCGCCAACAATGCCGAAAAAGCGTTGCAGCAGTTGCAGGATGGGGTCAGTAAACTTGGGCAAACCCTGTATTACGCGCGTGACGTTGACGTGATGCTGCCCGAGGCGCTGTTTGTGCCGAACAGTATGCTCAATCAGCTGCGCCGTGAAACGGTAGAGATGCTCGATAAAGCCCGTCTGGAAGGCTATCGACGTGGACAACGTAAGGCGGTTGCCAATCCGCCGCCGGTTTATCCGGATAGCCATTTGAGCTTTCTCGTTAACGTTTATAACCATAAAGCACGTGAATTCTATCAGCGCTACGGCGTGCAGTTGATTGATGCGGCATATGAGGCGCATCAAGAAAAAGGCGAGGTGCCGGTGATGATCACCAAGCACTGTCTGCGGTTTGCCTTCAACCTCTGTCCGAAGCAGGCCAAAGGCTCTATCAAGAGCTGGAAGGCAACGCCGATGCAGTTAATTAACGGCGACGAAGTGTTGACGCTGAATCGACTGCCGACCATGCGAAATGCACGTGATAGGGAAAATGAAGAATCACATTCTGAAGATGCCGCTACCGGGTAGTGTGGTCGCATCGGTCAGCCCTGACGATCTGCTGAAAACGCTGCCAAAGCGAAAAGGGTAAAACGCCAGTTTTCTGGTTACTCACAACTTATTGAATCTGCATGATATTGCCTGCCGGGTAAGGCGTTACGCCGCATCCGGCATCAAATGACTCAACGTTGTCCCGCTTCTGGTTTGCGCGATTTTTGCCAGTAAAAATGCTCGCGCAAACCTTCCGCCGACTCTTCCGCCACAGCACGCAATTCATCGCTGTCCGCTTCATGACGCAGCTGATGATCCACATTCTTTACCCACACAAATTCATGTCCTTTGTGCCCTGCCATGAGTTGTCCTGAAAACAGAGCACACGTTAATAAGACAACCGATAACGCCTTCGTAAACATCCTGCCACCTTTTTCTTACCTTTTGCCGCTATGATGCCGATCGTTTCTTGAGGTTATTATTCAGTTTTGCAAATTAGCGCAAAGAAATTCTGGAATCTTCCTTCCTGATTTTGCATTGCATTCTGCCGTTGCGGCGATTTAGTGCTATTTTCGAGCAAATTACACACGGAGGTAAACACTAATGTTTACTTTGTTGATATACTCAGCGGCAGGGAGGCGATGTGAAACAAAGCGAGTTCAGACGTTGGCTCGAATCTCAGGGCGTCGATGTAGCGAATGGCAGCAACCATTTGAAACTCAGGTTTCATGGGAGGCGCAGTGTCATGCCGCGTCACCCCTGCGATGAGATTAAAGAACCATTGCGTAAAGCAATCCTGAAACAACTCGGTTTGAGTTAATCGCCAATTAAAAAGGTTAATGACATGCGAGAGACAGTCGAAATTATGCGTTATCCCGTCACTCTTACACCCGCGCCGGAAGGCGGTTATATGGTTTCTTTTGTGGATATCCCTGAAGCGTTGACCCAGGGCGAAACTGTCGCTGAAGCGATGGAAGCGGCAAAAGATGCTTTACTGACCGCATTTGATTTTTATTTTGAAGATAACGAGCTTATCCCTTTACCTTCGCCATTAAATAGTCACGATCACTTTATTGAAGTACCTTTGAGCGTCGCCTCTAAGGTATTGCTGTTAAATGCTTTTTTACAGTCAGAAATCACTCAGCAAGAGTTAGCCAGGCGAATTGGCAAACCTAAACAGGAGATTACTCGCCTATTTAACTTGCATCATGCGACAAAAATCGACGCCGTCCAGCTCGCGGCAAAGGCGCTTGGCAAAGAGTTATCGCTGGTGATGGTTTAATTACAGTTAACGAAAAGTTGTCATTTTTAACAACTGATATAGACTGCCGAATCATCTGCACATAATTACGATTCGATAATGAAAAAATACCAGCAGCTTGCAGAACAATTACGCGAGCAGATTGCGTCGGGTATCTGGCAACCCGGCGATCGTTTGCCTTCGTTGCGTGACCAGGTGGCGCTTTCAGGCATGAGCTTTATGACTGTCAGCCATGCCTATCAGTTGCTCGAAAGTCAGGGATATATTATCGCACGACCGCAGTCGGGTTATTACGTTGCGCCACAGGCAATAAAAATGCCGAAAGCGCCAGTCATTCCAGTCACTCGAGATGAAGCAGTCGATATCAATACCTATATTTTGAAGTCCTGCAGGCCAGCCGCAACGCCGCGGTACTGCCGTTTGCCTCGGCCTTTCCTGACCCAAAACTGTTTCCACTACCGCAGCTTAACCGCTCGCTGGCGCAGGTCAGTAAAACCGCGACCGCGATGAGCGTGATTGAAAACCTGCCGCCGGGCAACGATGAACTGCGCCATGCTATAGCCCGGCGCTACGCCTTGCAGGGGATGACCATCTCGCCGGATGAGATTGTGATCACCGCCGGAGCCCTGGAAGCGCTGAATTTAAGCCTGCAGGCAGTCACCGAGCCGGGCGACTGGGTTATCATCGAAAATCCTTGTTTTTACGGCGCGCTACCGGCGCTGGAGCGGTTAAAGCTTAAAGCGCTGTCGGTGGCGACCGATGTGAAAGAAGGCATCGATCTCGAGGCGCTGGTACAGGCGCTGCAAACCTATCCGGTGAAAGCCTGCTGGCTGATGACCAATAGCCAGAACCCGCTGGGTTTTACCCTGTCGCCGGAGAAGAAAGCCCGGCTGATTGCGATTCTCAGCGAATATAACGTCACCTTGATTGAAACGATGTGTACAGCGAACTCTACTTTGGCCGGGAAAAACCACTGCCTGCCAAGGCGTGGGATAAAAACGATATGACGCTGCACTGCAGCTCGTTTTCGAAGCGTCTGGTGCCGGGATTTCGTATCGGCTGGGTGGCGGCGGGGAAACACGCCCGCCGCATTCAGCGTACAGCTGATGAGTACGCTCTCGACCAGTTCACCGATGCAGCTAGCACTGGTGGATTATCTGGCGACCCGCCGTTACGACGCCCATCTGCGCCGTTTGCGCCGTCAGTTAGCCGAGCGTAAACACGCGCGCCTGGCAGTCGCTGTTACGCTCTCTGCCACCGGAAGTGCATATCCATCATAATGAAAACGGTTATTTTCTGTGGGTGGAATTACCCGCGGGAATTGATGCCGGCCAGCTAAGCGCCAAAGCGCTGGAGCACCATATCAGCATTGCGCCGGGCAAAATGTTCTCCACCACCGATAACTGGGCCTCTTTTTTCCGCTTTAATACGGCCTGGGGGTGGGGGGAAAGAGAAGATAAGGCGGTAGGAACGTGGGTACGCTTATTCGTCAGTTAATGCGTTAATTGCCAACACCTCATTTATCTCCGTGTAATCACTTTAGGCGGGAAGTTTTTATTCCGGTCATAGGAAATTCGCATAGCTGACCTTGGGCGGTGAACTCCTTGTCTATAATCCAGAATATCTATTGCCGATATGGCATTTTTGCGGAATGCGCCCTTTGTCACAACCTGTACAAATTTCTTAAAGCCGCACAGGTGGCTGGCATAGCGACGTCTATTTTTAGACGGGAGATGTTTTTATTAACGGCACGGCTGCCGCTCAATTTCATTGTGACAGGAGTAAAACTTTATGAGCAAGAAATTTGCCCGCAGCAGCCTGTGCGCGCTTGTGATGACTGTGGCAACCGCCAATGCCGCCGAACCACCGACCTCGCTGAATAAAGGGGAAGGACGGTGGATATTATTGCCTGGCCGGGATATATCGAACGCGGCCAGACCGACAAGCAATATGATTGGGTGACCCAGTTTGAAAAAGAATCTGGCTGCCAGGTGAATGTTAAAACGGCCGCTACCTCGGATGAAATGGTCAGCCTGATGGCGAAAGGCGGTTACGATCTGGTGACGGCTTCCGGTGATGCGTCACTGCGTCTGATTATGGGTAAGCGCGTGGTGCCGATTAACACCGCCCTGATTCGAAACTGGAAAACCCTCGACCCAAGACTGGCCAAAGGTGCCTGTTTTAACGTCGATGGCAAAGTTTACGGCACGCCTTATCAGGTGGGGGCCGAACCTGCTGATGTACAACACCAAAACCTTCCCAACGCCGCCGGACTCCTGGAACGTGGTGTTCGTTAAGCAAAATCTGCCGGATGGCAAAAGCAACCGGGGACGCGTGCAGGCCTACGATGGCCCGATTTACATTGCCGATGCGGCGCTGTTTGTCAAAGCCACCCAGCCGCAGTTGGGTATTAGCGACCCGTATCAATTGACGGAAGAACAGTATGGGGCGGTGCTTAAAGTCCTGCGCGACCAGCACGGGCTTATTCATCGCTACTGGCATGACACCACCGTGCAGATGAGCGACTTCAAAAATGAAGGCGTGGTGGCCTCCAGCGCCTGGCCGTATCAGGCCAACGGGCTCAAAGGTGAAGGGCAGCCGATTGCCACCGTGTTCCCGAAAGAAGGGGTTACCGGGTGGGCGGACACCACCATGCTGCACGCCGAAGCGAAGCACCCTGTCTGCGCCTATAAGTGGATGAACTGGTCACTGACGCCGAAGGTTCAGGGCGACGTGGCGGCCTGGTTTGGCTCGCTGCCGGTGGTGGTCCAAGGCTGTAAAGCCAGCGCGCTGTTGGGCGATAAGGGCTGTGAAACCAACGGCTATAGCTTCTTTGACAAAATTGCCTTCTGGAAAACGCCAATTGCCGAAGGCGGGAAATATGTTCCGTATAGCCGCTGGACGCAGGACTATATCGCCATTATGGGCGGCCGTTAATTTCCCAGGAGTCCATCATGACGTATGCGGTAGAGTTTCATGACGTCTCGCGACTTTATGGTGACGTGCGGGCGGTGGATGGCGTCAGTATCGCCATCCACGATGGTGAGTTTTTCTCTATGCTGGGGCCGTCAGGCTCCGGCAAAACCACCTGCCTGCGGCTGATCGCTGGCTTTGAACAGCTCTCCGGTGGGGCGATTTCTATCTTTGGTCAACACGCCAGTGAACTGCCGCCGTGGGAGCGTGACGTCAATACCGTGTTTCAGGACTACGCGCTGTTTCCGCACATGTCGGTGCTGGATAACGTCGCTTATGGGCTGATGGTCAAAGGCGTGACGAAAAAGAGCGCCAGAACAAAGCCGCGCAGGCACTGGAAAAAGTGGCGCTGGGCTTTGTTGGCGGGCGTAAGCCGTCGCAGCTTTCCGGCGGCCAGCGTCAGCGGGTAGCGATTGCCCGCGCGCTGGTCAACGAGCCGCGCGTGCTGCTGCTCGATGAACCACTGGGGGCGCTGGATCTCAAACTGCGCGAGCAGATGCAGTTAGAGCTGAAGAAACTCCAGCAGGAACTGGGGATCACCTTTATTTTCGTCACCCACGATCAGAGCGAAGCGCTGTCGATGTCTGACCGGGTGGCGGTGTTTAACAACGGACGAATCGAGCAGGTGGACACGCCGCGCGCGCTTTATCTGCGGCCACGCACGCCGTTTGTCGCCAGCTTCGTCGGCACCTCCAACGTCTTTGACCCGGAAATGTCGCAAGCGCTGTGCGGTATGGCGGGAAGCTGGGCGCTGCGCCCGAGCATATTCGGCTCAATGAGGGAGAAGTTCAGGCCAAAGGGCAGGTGCAGGCGGTGCAGTATCAGGGGGCGGCTACGCCCTCAGACTGCTCGACGGCGGCAGCAAGCTGCTGGTGAGCCAGGCAAACTTGTGAGGGGACTAATGCGGATGGCCCATCCGTCGGCAATACCGTGTTGGTATCGTGGGCGCGTGATGCGATGGTTGCGCTGGACGGAGGGAGGTAAATGGAGATGAGCATGACACCGGTTCCTCCCTCGCGCGGCTTGAAACGCTTGTCGAGTCTCTTCTGGCGTCGGCCGACACTCGGGCTGTTCCTGCTGCTGCTTGGCCCGCTCATGTGGTTTGGCATCGTTTACTTTGGTTCCCTGCTGACGTTACTGTGGCAGGGGTTTTATACCTTCGATGACTTCACCATGTCGGTGACGCCAACGCTAACGCTGGCAAATCTGTACGCGCTGTTTAACCCGGCCAACTACGACATTATCCTGCGTACGCTGGTGATGGCGCTGGCGGTCACTCTCGCCAGCGCGCTGCTGGCATTCCCGATGGCGTGGTATATGGCGCGCTATACCAGCGGTAAGCAAAAGGCGTTTTTCTACGTGGCGGTGATGCTGCCGATGTGGGCCAGCTACATCGTTAAAGCCTACGCCTGGACGTTGCTGCTGGCGAAAGATGGCGTCGCACAGTGGTTCCTCAACCATATGGGGGTGGGGGCGGTGTTGATCGAGCTTCTGTCAGTGCCGGGCGTTGGCGGTAATACGCTTTCGACATCCGGTTTGGGGCGCTTCCTGGTGTTCGTCTATATCTGGTCTGCCGTTTATGATCCTGCCGGTGCAGGCCGCGCTGGAGCGTATTCCCGCGTCGTTGTTGCAGGCCTCCGCCGATCTTGGCGCCTTCCACGCCAGACCTTCCGCCATGTGGTTATCCCAATGGCTATCCCGGGGATTGCCGCCGGTTCAATTTTCACCTTCTCACTGACGCTGGGTGATTTTATCGTCCCGCAGCTGGTGGGGCCGCCGGGCTACTTCATCGGCAATATGGTCTATTCCCAGCAGGGGGCTATCGGCAATATGCCGATGGCGGCGGCGTTTACCCTGGTACCGATTGTTCTTATTGCCCTTTATCTGGCGTTCGTGAAGCGCCTGGGAGCGTTTGATGCACTCTGAACGGGCACCGCTATTCCTCAAAATTGCCGCCTGGGGAGGCGTTATCTTCCTGCATTTCCCGCTGGCCATTATCGCGATTTACGCCTTCAACACCGAAGACGCGGCGTTCAGCTCTCCCCCTCAGGGTTGACGCTGCGCTGGTTTAGCGAGGCGGCTGGACGCGGGGATATTTTCGATGCTGTGACACTGTCACTTTAAATTGCCACCTTCTCAACGTGCATTGCCTTAATACTTGGCACGCTTGCTGCAGCGGCTCTATGGCGACGGGACTTTTTTGGCAAAAGCGCAGTGTCGCTGTTGCTGATGTTGCCGATTGCGCTGCCGGGCATTGTCACCGGCCTTGCGCTGCTGACGGCATTTAAAACCGTCAATCTGGAGCCGGGGCTGGTCACGATTATTATTGGCCATGCCACTTTTTGCGTGGTGGTGGTGTTTAACAACGTGATTGCCCGTTTCCGCCGTACTTCGTGGAGCCTCGTTGAGGCATCGATGGATTTAGGCGCTAACGGCTGGCAAACCTTCCGTCACGTGGTGCTGCCAAATCTGAGTTCGGCGCTGCTGGCCGGGGGCATGCTGGCGTTTGCGCTGTCGTTTGATGAAATTATCGTTACCACCTTTACCGCCGGGCACGAGCGCACGCTGCCGCTGTGGTTGCTCAACCAACTGGGGCGGCCGCGGGATGTGCCGGTGACTAACGTCGTGGCGCTGCTGGTGATGTTACTTACAATGATACCGATTTTAGGGGCATGGTGGCTGACTGGCGAAAACGAAGGCGCCGCCGGTGGAAGTACGACGTTTAAATAAAACAGGATCATGCTATGCAACATAAGTTACTGATTAATGGTGAACTGGTGGCAGGTGAAGGCGAAACGCAGCCGGTATATAACCCGGCGACGGGTGAGATCCTGCTGCAAATTGCCGAAGCCTCCGCCGGACAAGTTGATGCGGCGGTGATTGCCGCCGACCGAGCGTTCGAACAATGGGGACAAACCCCCCCCAAACAGCGTGCAGAATGCCTGCTCAAGCTGGCCGATGTGATTGAAGAGCACGCGGAAATCTTCGCCGAACTGGAGTCGCTTAACTGCGGTAAACCGCTGCACTGCGTGATAAACGATGAGATCCCGGCGGTCGTTGATGTCTTTCGTTTCTTCGCGGGTGCCGCACGCTGCCTTAACGGGCTGGCGGCAGGAGAATATCTGGAAGGGCACACTTCGATGATTCGTCGCGATCCGGTAGGGGTGGTGGCCTCCATTGCACCGTGGAACTATCCGCTGATGATGGCGGCGTGGAAGCTGGCACCGGCGCTGGCGGCGGGGAACTGTGTGGTGATTAAGCCGTCAGAAATTACCCCGTTGACCGCGTTAACGTTGGGTGGGTGGCCAAAGATATCTTTCCGGCGGGCGTTATTAACGTGCTGTTTGGCCGAGGCAAGACCGTTGGCGATCCGCTGACCGGACATGCCAGCGTGCGGATGGTGTCGTTAACCGGTTCGATTGCCACCGGTGAACATATTATTGCCCATACTGCGCCATCGATTAAACGTACCCATATGGAACTCGGCGGCAAAGCGCCGGTGATTGTGTTTGATGATGCGGATATTGATGCGGTGGTCGAAGGGGGGATACGAACCTTTGGTTTTTATAATGCCGGACAGGATTGCACCGCTGCCTGTCGAATCTATGCCCAGAAGGGGATTTACGAGAAGCTGGTCGAAAAATTGGCGGCGGCAGTGGCCAGTATCCGGCCTGGCGCACCAGACGATCCGGCAACCGAGTTAGGGCCACTCAGCTCACAGGCTCATCTGGCGCGGGTGAGCGAGGCGGTTACGCGGGCAAAAGCATTGCCGCATATCAAAGTCGTGACCGGGGGAGAGAAAGTGGGGCAGGGCTACGGTTTTCTATTCCAGCCGACGCTGCTGGCAGGTGCGAGGCAGGAGGATGTATCGTCCAGCGCGAAGTCTTTGGTCCGGTGGTTGGCGTCACCGTATTCGACGATGAAGCGCAGGTGCTGGCATGGGCCAATGATTCGCAGTACGGCCTGGCGTCATCGGTGTGGACGCAGGACGTCCGGCGAGCACATGGCTGAGCGCCCGTCTACAGTACGGCTGCACGTGGGTGAATACCCATTTCATGTTGGTGAGCGAAATGCCGCACGGCGGACAGAAGCTGTCGGGTTATGGGAAAGACATGTCGGTGTACGGGCTGGAGGATTACACCGTAGTCCGTCACGTCATGGTTAAACATTAAGGATAATATTGCAGATCGTAAGAGTATGAGATGATCTTGCGTACTGTCAGAGCACTGATTTCTCTGACAGTACGTGCTGCGTGCAAAATCACTACATCAAATAAACCAGCCAAATCTCATAGAGATAAGAGTAAACAAACCAACAGCAGCAAAGAAATTTATCAGTACTACAGTTCTACTGGAAACATTCATTTTTGCCACCTTTTATCATTGCCCCTATGTGTATAGTACGGGTTAAGAAAATCCGCAATAATACTCATTCTGAAGATGGATAAGGGCAAGTTGCTGTTTGATGATTTTTTCTCAAACTGGTGAAAAAACTTGATGCACGTCAAAAAATGACGCATATTTGCGCGCGTTTTATTCATCTGGCTGGACGCCCGTACATGTCTCTCTATCAACACATGCTTGTTTTTTATGCGGTTATGGCAGCAATCGCATTTCTTATCACCTGGTTTCTTTCTCACGATAAGAAACGCATCCGTTTCTTAAGCGCCTTTCTGGTGGGGGCAACATGGCCGATGAGTTTCCCGGTGGCGCTGTTGTTTTCACTGTTTTAAATCTTACTCACTGGCTTGACGGCACCACGCAGACTTATATCATTTGGATGAATCGATAAATTTCACAAGTGGCTAAGGAGAAAGTATGTCGCATCTGGATGAAGTCATCGCGCGCGTGGATGCCGCGATTGAAGAGAGCGTCATTGCCCATATGAACGAATTATTAATCGCCCTGAGCGATGACGCGGAGTTAAGTCGGGAAGATCGCTACACCCAGCAGCAACGTCTGCGCACAGCGATCGCCCATCACGGTCGCAAGCATAAAGAAGATATGGAAGCGCGCCACGAACAGTTAACCAAAGGCGGCACCATCCTCTGATTAAAATGAGCGTCTGGCTACCAACCAGGCGCCAACCACAAGTAAAATTGCGCCACAAATTGGGCCGAACAACGCCCGTAGTGGTACGCCATGACTGCGGAAGATATCCAGCATCAGACCGCCAATCAGCTGACTGGCGACCAGTACAGCAATAGTTGTCGCCGCTCCCACATTCTGATATCCGCTGATACTGGCGAAGACAAAAAACGATCCCAGCAAGCCAGGTATAAGTGTCCACCAGCGCACGCTGGACACCAGTTCGCCAAACCCCGCCATGCCTTGTTTAAACCATAAAATAGAAACAAAGAGCACAATCCCCACCAGTGAGTTCAGCAACATGGCGATGAGAATGGTAGAGGAGGTCTGGGTGATGCGCACCATCAGCGTGTTCTGGACAACCAGACCAATTCCGGCGGCAATCAAAAAAGCAAGGGTGAGCGACTGATTCATCCAATCGCGTCCGGTTCAGTGCGCTCGTCGAGTTGCAACTGCATAAATGTCAGATCCAGCCAACGACCAAATTTAGTGCCTACCTGCGGCATTTGCGCGGTGACGACAAATCCCAGCGACTGGTGGAGATGCAGCGAGGCCTGATTTTGCGATTCGATCCCGGCGACCATGACATGCTTCCCGCAATCCCGCGCTTCATCAATCAATCGGCTTAACAATTTACGCCCCAGACCTTTGCCCTGATGATCGGGATGGACATAAACCGAATGTTCCACGGTATGGCGAAAACCATCGAAACTACGCCAGTCGCCAAACGAGGCATATCCCGTCACTACGCCGTTTTCCTCGCTCACCAGCACTGGATAACCTGCTAAAGTCCGCGCTTCAAACCAGGCAATGCGGTTATCAGCATCCACCGTTTGGTCATTCCAGATAGCCGCCGTATACAACACGGCGTGGTTATAAATTTCCGCAATGGCAGCACAGTCGGCTTTGCGGGCAAAACGGATGGACATGTCTGGCCTCAATAAAATAATGATGATGATGTTATCAATACTATCGAAAACAGCCCGAAGCAACGGATTCCTCGATGAAATTATTGCGTGTTGCAGAGGGGATGTGACGGCTGCAAACAAAACCAATCCCGTGAGCCTGCTACTATTGATGGATTCATGCCAAAAGCACAGGAGAGCATTATGGGGCAACAAAAGCAGCGTAATCGACGTTGGGTTCTGGCCTCGCGTCCACATGGCGCACCTGTTCCGGAGAATTTCCGTCTTGAAGAAGATGATGTCGCCACACCGGGTGAAGGACAGGTGTTACTGCGCACAGTTTATTTGTCCCTGGACCCGTATATGCGTGGACGTATGAGCGATGAGCCATCTTATTCACCGCCTGTTGATATTGGCGGCGTGATGGTCGGCGGTACGGTGAGCCGTGTCGTGGAGTCGAATCATCCTGATTATCAGTCTGGCGACTGGGTGCTGGGCTACAGTGGATGGCAAGACTATGACATATCCAGTGGTGATGATCTGGTGAAACTTGGCGATCATCCGCAAAATCCATCGTGGTCGCTGGGTGTGCTAGGGATGCCAGGCTTTACCGCTTATATGGGCCTACTGGATATCGGTCAGCCTAAAGAGGGCGAAACGTTGGTGGTAGCTGCGGCGACAGGACCAGTGGGGGCGACGGTGGGGCAAATCGGCAAACTTAAAGGTTGCAGAGTGGTGGGGGTAGCCGGTGGCGCGGAAAAATGCCGCCATGCTACCGAGGTGTTAGGCTTCGATGTTTGTCTTGATCACCACGCGGATGATTTTGCCGAACAACTGGCGAAAGCGTGCCCAAAAGGTATTGATATCTATTATGAAAACGTGGGCGGTAAGGTATTCGATGCGGTGCTACCGTTACTTAATACATCTGCGCGCATTCCCGTCTGCGGATTAGTGAGCAGCTATAACGCTACAGAGCTACCACCCGGTCCGGATCGTTTACCTCTGTTGATGGCTACAGTGCTGAAAAAACGTATTCGCTTGCAAGGTTTTATTATCGCTCAGGATTATGGTCACCGCATCCATGAGTTTCAGAGGGAGATGGGGCAATGGGTGAAAGAGGATAAAATCCACTACCGCGAAGAAATTACTGACGGTTTAGAGAATGCGCCACAGACGTTTATCGGCCTGCTGAAGGGTAAAAACTTCGGCAAAGTGGTGATCCGCGTGGCGGGTGATGATTAAAGTTTCAACGGCGGCGTAAGCCGCCATAAAAATCCAGGCAAAAAGCTTATTTTCAGCTTTAATTAACTAACCACATCATTGTTCTGCTGCTAATAACAACAAAGGTGAGTGGTTTATGATTATTCACTTTAATACACCAGGTGAATTCCTTCTGCCATGCAGGCAGGGTTGGACAGAAAACACGCGAAGGAATTAAAATGCCTGGAACGGGAAAAATGAAACATGTCAGTTTGACTCTGCAGGTTGAGAACGACCTGAAACATCAGCTTAGTATTGGCGCATTAAAACCTGGCGCACGCCTGATTACTAAAAATCTGGCGGAGCAATTAGGTATGAGTATTACACCTGTGCGTGAAGCATTATTACGTCTGGTTTCGGTGAATGCGCTTTCTGTCGCACCTGCACAAGCATTTACAGTTCCGGAAGTGGGGAAACGTCAATTAGACGAAATCAATCGGATCCGCTACGAACTGGAATTAATGGCAGTTGCTCTGGCTGTTGAAAACCTCACCCCGCAAGACCTTGCGGAACTCCAGGAATTGCTCGAGAAATTACAGCAGGCGCAAGAAAAGGGCGACATGGAACAAATCATTAATGTAAACAGGCTATTTCGCTTAGCGATTTATCATCGCTCAAATATGCCCATCCTGTGTGAGATGATTGAGCAACTGTGGGTCAGGATGGGGCCTGGTTTACATTATCTCTATGAAGCGATTAATCCAGCGGAATTACGGGAGCATATAGAAAACTATCATCTGTTACTCGCTGCGTTAAAAGCAAAAGACAAAGAGGGATGCAGACATTGTCTTGCTGAAATTATGCAACAAAATATTGCTATTTTATACCAGCAATACAATCGTTAAAGTAAATGCCCGGCAAATACCGGGCATCAAGGTAATTATTCAAAACGCCAGGCAACATTCAAACCACACCGTAGTTACGGCCCGGAGCCGGTTCGTAATAGCGGTCGTTGGACTCATTGACGATAACGGAAATTTCACATACTGTCGGTCGAACAGGTTATCGACCCGTCCAAACAGATCCATGCTCCAGTTGCCGATATCGAATTTATAGCCGGTGTCCAGGCCGACAACCGTCCATGATGGCGCGCGGGCGGTATTTTCGTCGTTGGCCATAATGTCGCTCATATAGCGAACATCGGCCCCAGCGTACCAGCCGCTTTCCGGCTCATAGCCCAGCGACGCAAAGCCCATATTGCGGGCGATTGCACGGGATCGGTTGCCGTTGCAGGGCTGCCATCGCCACAGACGTCGGTACGGTAGGTGGCGTCAAGCCAGGTCCAGGCCGCTTTTACGCGCCGGTTTCAGCGAACTGTTGGTCAAGCAGACAGTTCCATGCCCTGACGGCGGGTTTTGCCCGCGTTTTTATAGCTGGTGCGCCCCGCTGCTGCTGTCGACGACGATTTCATTGTCGGTATCGGTCTGGAACAGCGCGGCGGTCAACGGCCGTTACCAATACGGGTTTTACTGCCTATTTCCACGGTATCGTTGGTCGAGGGTTGCAGCGCGAATTTCTAGGCCCGCTGATCGCCGGAACGGTAGGAGAGTTCGTTGATTGTCGGCGTCTCAAAGCCGCGTCCGGCAGAAGATAGACGTTCCAGGCATCGGTTACCGCATACTTGAGCAATCCGGCGGGCAGCCATTTGTGGTAGCTGGCATCACCGCTGTCGTCGCCATTGTTTGCCGGTGACGTAATAATAGTTGGAATCAAACCACACCGAACTGTAGCGCACGCCAGTCATCGAGACTGAGCCTGTCGGTCAACTGCCATTGGCTTTGCAGGTAAGGGTCAAGGTTCCACATCAGATTGCGTTGGTTGCGGCGCAGATTGCCTTTTTCGCCATACACCGGCGTGCTGCCGTCCATGACGAAGTTTTCGTAACCATGGCGTTTTTCGCTCATGGTTTCGTAATCCAGCCCGCTGGTGAAGGTCACCGGCACCAACAGTTCGCCGCTGTGCGTCCAACGGGTATCAATGCCCTCTGATAGTGCCTGTGCAGATCGATAACGCCACCGGCATGGGTTGGCTTAAGCTGCGGGGCGCGCGGAATTGATTGGTACTGGGTAGTTTGACGCTCGCCCGCATACATCATCACGCTGAGCGAGTCCTGCTCGCTTAACTGGGCGTTCATAGCGTAGCCCCGCCTGGGTCTGTTTGACGTCTTTACGCGTATTGTACTGATCGCCAGCGCGGGATTGGTGCGGATCCTGGTGCATTTCGGCATAGCTCAGGCCGCCGGGATCGTTGGCTTTAATATCCACGCTGTTAAACAGTAGCGTCAGCTTACTGGCGTCATTAATCCGCACACCCAGTTGGCATTGGCGAGATTTTTCTGTGCGCCACTATGGTCACGATAGCCGTGGGTCGTAAAACGCGTGGTTGAGACGGTGTAATCGACATCGCCAGGCTGTGTGCCGTCTCCCGTTGCGCCCGTTGCTTTCAGCCCATAGCGCCAGCTGCCAAAACTGCCGTAGTAACTACTGGCTTCAATGGTTGGTGGCTGTTGTCCGGTCTGGGTGGTGACATTCATTACCCCACCAGACGCGTTGCCATACAGGGCAGAGAAGGGGCCACGCAGCACTTCCACATTTTGCACACTGCTTAAATCGATGTTGGATGTTTGCCCTTGCCCGTCGGGCATGGTGGCGGGAATACCGTCCACATACAGGCGAATACCGCGAATACCGTAAGTGGAGCGGGAGCCAAATCCGCGAATCGACAGCTGTAAATCTTGCGCATAGTTCTGCCGGTTTTGTACCTGCAAACCAGGCACGCCGGTCAGTGATTCGGACAAGTTAATGCGCGGTGTTGCCAGGCGCATCTCCTCGCCATCCACCACGCTTACTGCTGCTGGGGTATCCAGTTCTGAAACCACCTGCGGTGCGGCACTGACAATCATAGTCTGTTCATCAGCGGCAAAAACAACGGGGGAAAGGACAAGCAGTGCGGGCAAAACGGTCTGTCGGACGGAAAAAATCTTCATGAAAAAAGCCAGGTTAAGAATGGGAAAACGCCGTCATGGTAATGAAATTGTAAATTTATGGAAAATGAAACGGCACAATACGTTAAGTAATTGAGAAAATTGTAGTCGTAACGGCAAGAAATGCTCCACATTTGAGAAAATAATGATTACCATTCCCATTTATAACAAGAGCGTAACGATGATTACGCTTAGCGAAGCATTGTGAAGCAGCAAAAATATCGGTTCATCAAAGGGAGTCGTCATGCATTTACGTCATCTGTTTTCATCGCGCCTGCGTGGTTCATTACTGTTAGGTTCATTGCTTGTTGTTTCATCATTCAGTACGCAGGCCGCAGAAGAAATGCTGCGTAAAGCGGTAGGTAAAGGTGCCTACGAAATGGCTTATAGCCAGCAAGAAAACGCGCTGTGGCTCGCCACTTCGCAAAGCCGCAAACTGGATAAAGGTGGCGTGGTTTATCGTCTTGATCCGGTCACTCTGGAAGTGACGCAGGCGATCCATAACGATCTCAAGCCGTTTGGTGCCACCATCAATAACACGACTCAGACGTTGTGGTTTGGTAACACCGTAAACAGCGCGGTCACGGCGATAGATGCCAAAACGGGCGAAGTGAAAGGCCGTCTGGTGCTGGATGATCGTAAGCGCACGGAAGAGGTGCGCCCGCTGCAACCGCGTGAGCTGGTAGCTGACGATGCCACGAACACCGTTTACATCAGTGGTATTGGTAAAGAGAGCGTGATTTGGGTCGTTGATGGCGGGAATATCAAACTGAAAACCGCCATCCAGAACACCGGTAAAATGAGTACCGGTCTGGCGCTGGATAGCGAAGGCAAACGTCTTTACACCACTAACGCTGACGGCGAATTGATTACCATCGACACCGCCGACAATAAAATCCTCAGCCGTAAAAAGCTGCTGGATGACGGCAAAGAGCACTTCTTTATCAACATTAGCCTTGATACCGCCAGGCAGCGTGCATTTATCACCGATTCTAAAGCCGCAGAAGTGTTAGTGGTCGATACCCGTAATGGCAATATTCTGGCGAAGGTTGCGGCACCGGAATCACTGGCTGTGCTGTTTAACCCCGCGCGTAATGAAGCCTACGTAACGCATCGTCAGGCAGGTAAAGTCAGTGTGATTGACGCGAAAAGCTATAAAGTGGTGAAAACGTTCGATACGCCGACTCATCCAAACAGCCTGGCGCTGTCTGCCGATGGCAAAACGCTGTATGTCAGTGTGAAACAAAAATCCACTAAACAGCAGGAAGCTACCCAGCCAGACGATGTGATTCGTATTGCGCTGTAATAGATATGGCGAGGGTGAAAACGGTGAGACTTGCCTGCCTTTTATCACGGCGTATCCGGCACTTTCGTCAGTAATCTGAATTTGCCCGGCACGTAGCCGGGCAATTTTGCAATTAACTCGCCGTTTCAGGCTTAAACACAATTTCCTGTTTTTCTTCATCTTCCTCGACGACTGGCGCAGTGCTGTGAATTTCAGCAACGCGTTTGCGCACACCAAACCAGCCTATAACCAGCAAAATACCGATAATCGGCAGCGCCGCGATAGTATAAGTCCCGTTCGGGTAATCGAACGCCATCAGCACAAGGACACTCAGTAAAAACAGTAATGTCAGCCAGGAAGTGAAGGGCGCGCCAGGCAGTTTAAAACTGACATCCGCTGCTTTGCCTTCTTTAATCGCTTTACGCAGGCGCATCTGGCACACGATGATAAACGCCCATGAAGCGATGATTCCCAGCGACGCGAAGTTCAACACAATCTCAAATACGCGCGACGGCACCAGATAGTTGAGGAATACGCCGACGACATACACAACTAGTGTCGCCAGAATCCCGGCATACGGCACATGCTGACGACTCATTTTCGCCATAAAACTCGGTGCGGAACCGCCCATCGCCATTGAGCGCAGAATACGTCCGGTGCAGTACAGACCTGAATTCAGGCTGGAGAGGGCAGCGGTCAGCACCACAATGTTCATAATGCTGCCGATATATGGCACACCCAGTTTAGAGAAAAACGTCACGAACGGACTTTGCCCCGCCTGATACGCGCTCCACGGCAATAACATAACCAGCAACACCACGGAGCCGACGTAAAACAGGCCAATACGCCAAATCACACTGTTAATGGCTTTAGGCACCATGGTCTGCGGATCTTTACATTCTCCGGCAGCTGTACCCACCATTTCAATGGAGGCAAAAGCAAACACTACGCCCTGAATCAACACCAGCGCAGGCAGCAAACCGTGGGGGAAGAAGCCGCCATTATCGGTGATTAAATGAAAGCCAGTGGTGTTGCCATCCAGCGGCTGACCACTACCGAGGAACACTGTACCCACGACCAAAAAGGTCACAATGGCGAGCACTTTAATAAGCGCAAACCAGAACTCCATCTCCGCAAACCATTTCACACCGATCATATTCATGGTGCCAACGATGGTAAGTGCAGCGAGCGCAAAGACCCACTGCGGCACGCCGCCAAACGCACCCCAGTAATGCATATACAGAGCGACGGCGGTAATATCAACAATCCCCGTCATCGCCCAGTTGATGAAGTACATCCAGCCAGCAACATAAGCGGCTTTCTCACCCAAAAACTCACGGGCATAAGAAACAAAACTGCCACTGGAAGGGCGGTGTAGCACCAGCTCACCCAATGCACGCAGAATAAAAAACGAAAACAAGCCACAAATTAAATAAACCAGTGCCAGTGCGGGCCCCGCCATTTGCAGTCGGGCTCCTGCACCTAAAAACAAGCCGGTGCCAATCGCGCCGCCAATGGCGATCATCTGCACCTGGCGATTGCCCATCGCTTTGTGATACCCCTCTTCGTGGGCATTAAGCCAGCGGCGTTTCGCGGCGTGTTGATCTGAAGTGTCGGTGTCGTGTTTACTCATTGCTCTCCCTGATTGCTTTAATGAAAAAGTCATATAAGTTGCCATGAACAATGTTTATTCATCCTGGCGATGATAGTTATCACCATTATTCTTTATGGGTATAAAACTATCGGCGCAGCATCCTACCCGTTATCGATAAACGATGCAAAACATCCCCTTACAATCCTGAAGGGGATTAATACAACTGACGAAAAAATGACAAATCCTTTTGCTGGTTAACCTGTGTACTGTCCTACACTTAATCTTTAAAAGATTGTGAGGGGCATATGATTAAGGTGTATGGCGTACCCGGATGGGGCTCTACAATCAGTGAGCTGATGCTAACACTGGCTGATATTCCTTATCAGTTCGTTGATGTCAGTGGTTTTGACCACGAGGGAGCTTCACGCGAGTTATTGAAAACCCTGAACCCGTTGTGTCAGGTTCCGACACTGGCATTGGAAAATGACGAGATTATGACGGAGACAGCGGCGATTGCATTGATGGTTCTCGATCGTCGCCCGGACCTTGCGCCACCGGTTGGGCGCGCCGAACGTCAGCTGTTTCAACGGCTATTGGTCTGGCTGGTTGCTAATGTCTATCCAACATTCACTTTCGCCGATTACCCTGAGCGTTGGGCTCCTGACGCACCTGAACAGTTAAAGAAGAATGTTATTGAATATCGAAAATCGCTTTATATCTGGTTGAATTCGCAGCTCACTGCTGAACCTTATGCGTTTGGTGAGCAACTAACGCTGGTGGACTGTTATCTTTGCACTATGCGCACATGGGGGCCTGGGCATGAATGGTTTCAGGATAATGCCACGAATATCAGTGCGATTGCTGATGCTGTATGTCAGTTACCGAAATTACAAGAAGTATTAAAAAGGAATGAAATTATTTGAGTGGGATACCAGAAGATTATGTTATTTATTATTCAGTAACTTTATCCACAATGATGGGCGTAATTAATTAAATTCATGGTATGTTTTTTAATTTATATCACTCTCCTTTTCATTCAGCGTGTCTATTTCATTTCCTCTGAAAAGAAACTAACTATTCACATCGTGCAGATGTTTCAGTTGTTATCACAGGCATTCTATAATCTCAAAATGTTTTTAATGATGGATATGCTCGGAGTTGGAGATGCAATTAATATTAATACAAATAAAAATATCCGGCAGGTATGCTAAAAGGATAAATGGCGTTCTCTGTATTTATTCGCAATTATCTGTAGGACAAATATGGAGAGCTTGATGAGTCAGAGCTAAAACAGCAATTGATTAATAAACATGTTGATTTATTCAAGAAAATGGATGTATTTTAAATGTTGATTCTTAATATAACCTAATCAATAGATTATCAAGTGAGAGCTACACATTATTGGAGGGGCAGGGGAAAACACCATTTTGGGAACAATGCATCAGGTACTCTTACCACTGAAGCAAGATCATCCGGCACCAGGTGGTGGTGCAGTGCTTTGGAAATGGTCCCCTCGGGGGAGTTGTCATTATTTTCTATGCTATTTGCTTATTATATTCATCAGGTGAATTTAATAAATTCCTAATTTGAAATATCCACTATTAAGCTAGTGTTTAACGACGTTAAGATGGCAATGTGCAGATCATGTTATCAGGGTGGGGCGGTAGCGTATATTCCTTATACAAACCATCATTCATTTCAATGATTGTTATTGAATTATTTATTGTTGTGAATAAAAAGACATTATGAATATTGGTTTGACTTTGCATATCAGGTTTTTTATTACTCGCTGTAATGTACGAGCCTGTCGTGAATAACGTCGAGAACCCATCCGTTGCGTTTGTGATTATTTTGTTGACTAAACAGACACCCGTTTCTCTGAAGTAAAATCCCAGACTAAATCATCACATAACCATGACATTTTTCTGATATTCCCCGGTAACGCCAGATGTCGACTCGCTTAACCACCCTCAGCCATACCAGTGAAGGCCACCGCGTGTCGGTCCACTACGGCTATGACGATAAAGGCCGCCTGACCGGCGAACGCCAGACGGTGGAGAACCCGGAGACGGGGGAACTGCTGTGGCACCATGAGACCGGACATGCGTACAACGAACAGGGGCTGGCAAACCGCGTCACGCCGGACAGTCTGCCGCCGGTGGAGTGGCTGACCTACGGCAGCGGCTATCTTGCGGGCATGAAGCTGGGCGGGACGCCGCTGCTGGAGTTCACGCGCGACCGCCTGCACCGTGAGACGGTGCGCAGCTTCGGCAGCATGGCAGGCAGTAATGCCGCATATAAACTGACCAGCACATACACCCCCGCAGGCCAGTTACAGAGCCAGCACCTGAACAGCCTGGTGTATGACCGTGACTACGGGTGGAATGACAACGGCGACCTGGTGCGCATCAGCGGCCCGCGACAGACGCGGGAATACGGCTACAGCGCCACGGGCAGGCTGGAGAGTGTGCGCACCCTCGCACCAGACCTGGACATCCGCATCCCGTATGCCACGGACCCGGCGGGCAACCGGCTGCCGGACCCGGAGCTGCACCCGGACAGTACACTCACAGTGTGGCCGGATAACCGCATCGCGGAGGATGCGCACTATGTCTACCGCCACGATGAATACGGCAGGCTGACGGAGAAGACGGACCGCATCCCGGCGGGTGTGATACGGACGGACGACGAGCGGACCCACCACTACCACTACGACAGCCAGCACCGCCTGGTGTTCTACACGCGGATACAGCATGGCGAGCCACTGGTCGAGAGCCGCTACCTCTACGACCCGCTGGGACGGCGAATGGCAAAACGGGTCTGGCGGCGGGAGCGTGACCTGACGGGGTGGATGTCGCTGTCGCGTAAACCGGAGGTGACGTGGTATGGCTGGGACGGAGACAGGCTGACGACGGTGCAGACTGACACCACACGTATCCAGACGGTATACGAGCCGGGAAGCTTCACGCCGCTCATCCGGGTCGAGACAGAGAACGGCGAGCGGGAAAAAGCGCAGCGGCGCAGCCTGGCAGAGACGCTCCAGCAGGAAGGGAGTGAGAACGGCCACGGCGTGGTGTTCCCGGCTGAACTGGTGCGGCTGCTGGACAGGCTGGAGGAAGAAATCCGGGCAGACCGCGTGAGCAGTGAAAGCCGGGCGTGGCTTGCGCAGTGCGGGCTGACGGTGGAGCAACTGGCCAGACAGGTGGAGCCGGAATACACACCGGCGCGAAAAGTTCATTTTTACCACTGCGACCACCGGGGCCTGCCGCTGGCGCTCATCAGCGAAGACGGCAATACGGCGTGGCGCGGGGAGTATGATGAATGGGGCAACCAGCTTAATGAGGAGAACCCGCATCACCTGCACCAGCCGTACCGTCTGCCAGGGCAGCAGCATGATGAGGAGTCGGGGCTGTACTATAACCGTCACCGGCACTACGATCCGTTGCAGGGGCGGTATATCACCCCGGACCCGATTGGGTTGAGAGGTGGATGGAATATGTATCAGTATCCGTTGAATCCCATACAAGTGATAGACCCAATGGGGTTAGATGCGATTGAGAATATGACATCAGGTGGACTAATTTATGCCGTATCTGGTGTACCTGGATTGATTGCTGCAAACAGCATTACTAACAGTGCTTACCAGTTCGGTTATGATATGGATGCTATTGTTGGCGGAGCTCATAATGGGGCCGCCGATGCAATGAGACATTGTTACTTGATGTGTCGAATGACTAAGACATTTGGATCAACAATAGCTGACGTGATAGGTAAAAATCATGAGGCGGCAGGGGATAGACAAGGTCAGCCAGCTAAAGAAAGAATCATGGATCTTAAAAATAACACTGTCGGTATTGCTTGTGGCGATTTTTCTGCCAAATGTAGCGATGCATGTATTGAAAAATATAACACTGGGCAACTCTTCGGGTTAGATGGTATAAAAGCAGATAATCCAATAAAAGCAAAGCAAGGGAGTTCAGATGCTTCAAATTATTAGAGGCAAACTTGTCATTTTTTTAATTACCCTTTGTTTATTTGTTGTTTACCTTGGGTTTGATAACAATTCAAATTCTGACATCGTATTTTATGGACATAAAACACCAAAGAGCGTTGAGATATATCTTTCTGAAAAAAATATTATTTATAAAATAATTAATGACCAAAAAATTAGTAGAGGGAATGGTCATTTTATAAGTATAATGGTTAATAATTACAGGACGCACTGTGGAGTGGTTGATATAAATCTTAATTTTTTCAATGATATTCTTTATAGCGTGCGATTAAAAAACATTAGTAAACTGGAGAATATGGAGTTCTGCGCTACAAAACAACGGGTGTATTTTAGTGATAAAAACAAGAAGGCTAGTTATAAAATAATTAATTATGGAGACTATTATGATGTTGATTATTATGATAACAATTTGAAAAATGAAGTTTTTGACTGGATTGGTAAATGGTCATAATGAACAACACCAGAAAGAGAAAAATATAAAATACATACAGAAAGACATGAGAGCAAGGGACGGGGCAGGGCAAGATCATGAAAATTGTGATGTAAATCACGATTTTCATCTTTGCTTTAACGCCTACAGGTGATCAAAATTTAACCTTTGGAATAACTAAAAAGATAAAAAAGGACGCCAGGTGAGTATTCAAAGTTTGCTTGATTATATTTCAGTGACCCCTGATATACGACAACAAGGAAAGGTTAAACATAAATTATCTGCTATTTTGTTTCTCACCGTATGTGCAGTAATTGCAGGTGCCGATGAGTGGCAGGAAATTGAAGATTTTGGACATGAAAGACTTGAATGGCTAAAGAAATATGGTGATTTTGATAATGGCATTCCGGTCGATGACACCATTGCACGCGTTGTGAGTAACATTGACAGTTTGGCCTTTGAAAAGATGTTTATTGAATGGATGCAGGAGTGCCATGAAATCACTGATGGTGAAATTATAGCAATAGATGGAAAGACCATAAGAGGCTCCTTTGATAAGGGAAAAAGAAAAGGAGCAATCCATATGGTGAGTGCATTCTCGAACGAAAATGGTGTTGTACTGGGGCAGGTGAAAACGGAAGCCAAAAGTAATGAGATTACAGCCATTCCAGAGTTGCTTAACCTACTGTATTTAAAGAAAAATTTGATAACCATTGATGCTATGGGCTGTCAGAAAGATATCGCTTCGAAGATCAAAGATAAAAAAGCAGATTATCTTCTGGCAGTAAAAGGCAATCAGGGGAAATTACATCATGCATTCGAGGAAAAATTTCCTGTAAATGTGTTTTCTAATTATAAAGGCGATTCGTTTAGTACGCAGGAGATAAGTCATGGAAGAAAAGAAACACGTTTGCATATTGTCAGTAACGTAACGCCTGAACTTTTGTGATTTTGAATTCGAATGGAAGGGATTAAAAAAGCTTTGTGTAGCATTGTCATTCAGGCAGAAGAAAGAAGATAAATCAGCAGAAGGTGTAAGCATCCGATATTATATTTCATCAAAGGATATGGATGCTAAAGAATTTGCACATGCTATCAGAGCGCACTGGCTGATCGAGCACAGTCTTCATTGGGTGTTAGATGTAAAAATGAATGAAGATGCCAGCCGGATAAGAAGAGGAAACGCAGCCTAAATAATATCTGGAATAAAGAAGATGGCACTGAATTTATTAAGAGATTGCAAAGACATTAAGGGTGAAGAGGAAAAGAAAGAAGGCTGCGTTAAACACAGGGAAAGATCATCAGAAGTTCACTTTTTGTACTAAACAATTCGCATTTTATGTTTAAAAATTGAGATATTCCTTATTACCTAAAGCTGTTTTTTATTGCTTACACATGATCAAATACTCCTTACATAATTAAGGAGAACAAAATGGAACTTAAAAAATTGATGGGACATATTTCTATTATCCCCGATTACAGACAAGCCTGGAAAATGGAACATAAGTTATCGGATATTCTACTGTTGACTATTTGTGCCGTTATTTCTGGTGCAGAAGGCTGGGAAGATATAGAGGATTTTGGGGAAACACATCCCGATTTTTTGAAGCAATATGGTGATTTTGAAAATGGTATTCCTGTTCACGACACCATTGCCAGAGTTGTATCCTGTATCAGTCCTGCAAAATTTCACGAGTGCTTTATTAACTGGATGCGTGACTGCCATTCTTCAGATGATAAAGACGTCATTGCAATTGATGGAAAAACGCTCCGGCATTCTTATGATAAGAGTCGCCGCAGGGGAGCGATTCATGTCATTAGTGCGTTCTCAACAATGCACAGTCTGGTCATCGGACAGATCAAGACGGATGAGAAATCTAATGAGATTACAGCTATCCCAGAACTTCTTAACATGCTGGATATTAAAGGAAAAATCATCACAACTGATGCGATGGGTTGCCAGAAAGATATTGCAGAGAAGATACAAAAACAGGGAGGTGATTATTTATTCGCGGTAAAAGGAAACCAGGGGCGGCTAAATAAAGCCTTTGAGGAAAAATTTCCGCTGAAAGAATTAAATAATCCAGCGCATGACAGTTACGCAATGAGTGAAAAGAGTCACGGCAGAGAAGAAATCCGTCTTCATATTGTTTGCGATGTCCCTGATGAACTTATTGATTTCACGTTTGAATGGAAAGGGCTGAAGAAATTATGCGTGGCAGTCTCCTTTCGGTCCATAATAGCAGAACAAAAGAAAGAGCTCGAAATGACGGTCAGATATTATATCAGTTCTGCTGATTTAACCGCAGAGAAGTTCGCCACAGCAATCCGAAACCACTGGCATGTGGAGAATAAGCTGCACTGGCGTCTGGACGTGGTAATGAATGAAGACGACTGCAAAATAAGAAGAGGAAATGCAGCAGAATTATTTTCAGGGATACGGCACATTGCTATTAATATTTTGACGAATGATAAGGTATTCAAGGCAGGGTTAAGACGTAAGATGCGAAAAGCAGCCATGGACAGAAACTACCTGGCGTCAGTCCTTACGGGGAGCGGGCTTTCGTAATCTTGCCCTGGGCATTATTGTCGTATAAACGCTTTACCGGACACATGACATTCACAATGTGTGTTAATTTTACTGACATCTTTCAAAAGGAGCGTAATCATGCCGCACATCGACATTAAATGTTTTCCGCGTGAACTGGACGAACAACAAAAAGCAGCACTTGCTGCAGATATTACCGACGTTATTATTCGTCATCTGAACAGTAAAGACAGTTCGATAAGCATTGCTCTACAGCAGATTCAACCAGAATCTTGGCAAGCTATCTGGGATGCCGAAATCGCGCCCCAAATGGAGGCTTTGATAAAGAAACCTGGTTATAGCATGAATGCTTAACCCGCCGTAACACGCTTGCCGCTGGTAACAAACGTCCCAGCACCTAAATGATGCAACGTATTGAGCTTATCATCATCAAACTGCCAGCGGCCTTCGACAAATACCCGTGCGTCTGCCGCTGCTGATACTACTTCGCCAAACAGCGTGTCGTATTCTTCTTGCGCAGAAGTCGCAGGTAGCAATCGACACTCCATCCACGCCAGACATTTTTCCTCGACCAGAGGCAAACCAAATACCGGGCCTCTCACAACCGGAATGCCATAGCAATTAAATTTATCTTCATCACGCCCCGACACACTTCCCACCGCCCACGTCCAGTTAGTTGCTGCAACGCCCGGGATAACGATGCCAAATTTACCGTTATGTTCAATCAACTCCCTGGTCCATGTCGATTTATCTACCACAATCGCCACGCGTGGAGGTTCAAACTCCACCGGCATTGACCAGGCTGCAGCCATAATGTTACGCCGCTGGGATTGCTCATCGAAACTGGTGATCAAGACCGTTGGGCCATGATTTAACAGACGGCTGGCATGGTGTAATTCTATGGGGATGAATCGGCTCATGGTATCGCCTCGCGAAGAAGGTTTTTTTAAGCGTAGTCCGTAACGCAATAAGTAACGAAATTAACGGGATTGGCGATTTGCGAACGTGATGCATGTCCGCGATCGCACAAAATAGCCGGTGCGGCGTCTATTCCAGGTTATAAGTTGAGAAAACCACTAAGGGAAACGCCTGATGACGCCCATTCTGAATCACTATTTTGCCCGTATTAACTGGTCGGGAGCTGCTGCGGTCAATATTGATACGCTTCGTGCATTGCACCTGAAACACAATTGCACCATTCCGTTTGAAAACCTCGACGTTTTGCTGCCGAGGGAAATACAGCTTGATAATCAATCGCCGGAAGAGAAACTGGTGATAGCCCGTCGTGGCGGTTACTGTTTTGAGCAGAATGGCGTGTTTGAGCGGGTGTTACGCGAGCTGGGGTTTAACGTTCGCAGCTTGTTAGGGCGCGTAGTGTTATCAAATCCGCCAGCATTACCGCCGCGCACCCATCGTTTGCTGTTGGTGGAACTGGAAGAGGAAAAATGGATTGCTGATGTCGGTTTCGGTGGGCAGACGCTAACCGCGCCGATTCGTTTAGTTTCCGATCTCGTGCAGACCACGCCACACGGAGAGTATCGGTTGTTGCAGGAGGGTGATGATTGGGTGTTGCAGTTTAATCATCATCAGCATTGGCAGTCGATGTACCGTTTTGATCTCTGCGAGCAGCAACAAAGCGATTATGTGATGGGCAATTTCTGGTCGGCGCACTGGCCGCAGTCGCATTTTCGCCATCATTTGCTGATGTGCCGCCATTTGCCGGACGGCGGCAAGCTGACACTGACCAATTTTCATTTTACCCATTATGAAAATGGGCACGCGGTGGAGCAGCGAAATCTACCGGATGTGGCGTCATTATATGCTGTGATGCAAGAACAGTTTGGTCTGGGCGTGGATGATGCGAAACATGGCTTTACCGTGGATGAGTTAGCGCTGGTGATGGCGGCGTTTGATACGCACCCGGAGGCGGGAAAATAATTTATGTCAGGTTGCCGGATGCGGCGTAAACGCCTTATCCGGCATACATTAGCCCGGTTGTAGACCTGACAGGCGAAGCGCATCAGACAACGGTTTCAGAGTTCAATTGCCCATTCGGCATGAAACAAAATCACCGCTGTGCCTGAAATGGTGACTTTTTCCGGTTGGTTATCACGAATTGTCACCGTCACTTCAATCATACCGTCACGCCCCAATGCGCGCCCCTGATGGCCTTTAACACGCAACACGTTGCCATCGTGGGGCAATACGTTGTGATGTACCAACCATGCACCCATCGGGCCATTGGCATTGCCAGTCACCGGATCTTCCACAATACCAATCGCAGGCGAGAACATGCGACCATCGGTTTCGTTTTTGCCTGGGCGGATCTGGAACGGGAAGAAACCATTGCAGCCAATCTTTTTGCTGATAGCGGTCAGCGCATTAAGGTCAGGCGAAAGGGCGTCGATATCCACTTCCGGTTTCAGTGGGATCATCACTTTTGAGTGTCCTGTTGTTGCCACCTGAATTGGCAAGCCTGGCAGAATATCGTCCTCAGTGAGATGAAGCGCGTTGATAATCGCCGCACGTGTTTCACCTTCCAGCGGTGGCTCAAAGCCCGGCGTACCTTGTTCCAGCGAAATACGATAATCATCGTTGTGCTTTTCGATAGTCACGCGATGTTTTCCTGCCAGCGATGTTTGCCAGATCGTGCAATTTCCTAAACCTAACACCTTCGCACGTACATAGTGCGCAGCTACTGTCGCGTGACCGCAAATCGGCACTTCAACCGTTGGCGTAAAGTAGCGGATGCGCACATCGCTGTCGTCGCTGTGCAGCAGAAAAGCAGTTTCCGAATGGCCTAACTCGCGGGCGATAAGCTGCATTTGCGCTTCGCTAAGATTATCGGCGGGGAAAACAACACCGGCAGAATTGCCGCGAAACGGTTGTGAGGTAAAAGCATCGACGTGGTACACCTGCGGTTTCATTAACGTTCTCCTGTGACTGGAGAACTATCATAGCCTGCAAGTGGCCGGAGAGCGAAGGGCTATCCGGCCAGGGTGAAATTATCGCCGCGAACGCACAATTTGATATCGACGAGTAAAGTACTCAAACGGCGCGCTCCACACATGCACCAGTCGGGTGAACGGGAAGAGCAGGAAGATGGTCATTCCCAACACCAGATGCAGGCGGAAGACGAACGCTACGCCGTTGAGCATCTCTGACGATCCACCACGGAAAGTGACAATGCTTTGCGCCCAACCCACCAGCTTCATCATTTCGCTACCATCAGGATACTGTGCTGAAAACGGTATGGTACTTAGCCCCAACAGACACTGGATCAGCAAAATGCTCATGATGATGATATCCGGCGTAGTGGAAGTGGCACGCACGCGCTGATTTGTCAGCCTGCGCCACAGCAGTCCTGCGCCGCCAATCAACGTCAACACACCGCAAATACCGCCGAGCACCATCGCCATGAGTTGTTTCGCTGCCACTGGCAAAAACCACGCGTACATCCAGTGCGGCGTTAACATGCCGAACAAGTGCCCGAAGAAAATCCCCAAAATGCCGATATGGAACAGATTCGACCATATCACCATCCCGCGTTTATCGAGCATTTGACTTGAGGAGGCGCGCCAGGTGTACTGCCCGTAGTCGTAGCGCAGCCAGCTGCCGAGGAAAAACACCGTCGCACAAATGTACGGGTAGATATCGTAAAAAAAGACGTTCAGATACTGAATCATTTCCCACCTCCCGCACTGATGTCGACATATTGCGGCGCGACATCCTGGCTAAAGCGTCGCTGATATTGATTAAGCGGCGAGCTGTCACACGCCGTGGCGTTATCTTCAATAAACTTCACCTGTTCCTCTTCCCACACTGCATCAAGCGCCTGGCGGGTGTCATCGCGCTCTTCGCTGTTTACTTGTTTTGTGACACTGTCACTTGAAAGGGAGCTTCCCGCCAGTTGCAGCAGAGCATCAAACAACGCGTACCACGGTGCCTCGCGTTGTTTTAAGCGACCGCCAAGCAGGGCGAGGATCGGCGCAACATTGAGCAATCCTTCTTTCGCCTGATCGTCAGGCAGTACGCTTAAATACTCCAGATACAGCGGTAGATAATCGGGCAGTTCCCGACAATCCAGCTGCAGGCCGACCTTTTCATACTCCGCCAGCAGGTCCACCATTGCCTGGCCGCGATCGCGGGACTCGGCATGAACATGTTCGAACAGCAGCAGCGACGTGGTGCGCCCGCGGTCAAACACTTCGCACCATTCGGCCTGTTTATCCAGCAGCGGCGCGTTAAGCAGGTTGTGGGTGAAATCCGTAAGCATCGGCGCGTCGCGGCGGATCAACGCCAGCGCGTCCTCCTTGCATTCCCACAACAGCTCGTCCGGATACTCCATCAACAGGCCGATCACTTTGAGGATCTGCATTATTCGCCCTCCGCTTTGTCGCGCACTTCGGTGATGTTGATGGCATCGATACGGCTACTGTTGAACAGGTTGAATTTACTGTCCGAACCGTGGCAACCGTCGCCAAAGGTAAAACCGCAGCCGTTGCGTTCTGCGAAGGCATCGCCCGCCATTTCCCGATGGCTGGTCGGGATAACAAAACGATCTTCATAGTTGGCAATGGCGAGATAGCGATACATCTCTTCGACCTGGGCGACGCTCAGGCCTACTTCGTCGATGGCACGAGTATCAGTAACGCCTTCCACGGTTTGTGAACGCATATAGTGGCGCATCGCCATCATCCGTTTCAGCGCCCGCAGTACCGGACCGGTATCGCCGGCACTCAACATATTGGCGAGATATTGCACCGGAATACGCAGGCTTTCGATGGCGGGCAGCACGCCTTCGCTTTTCGGCAAACCGCCCGCATCTGCGTAGGACTGAATCGGTGACAGCGGAGGAACGTACCAGACCATCGGCAGGGTGCGGTATTCAGGGTGCAACGGTAGTGCCAGTTTCCAGTCCATCGCCATTTTGTAGACTGGCGAACGCTGGGCAGCGTCAATCACATTTTGTGGAATACCTTGTTTCAGGGCTTCCTCGATCACTGAGGGATCGTGTGGATCGAGGAACACTTCGCACTGGCGTTCATAGAGGTCAACTTCGCGCTCGGTGCTCGCCGCTTCCTCGATGCGGTCGGCGTCGTAAAGCAGCACGCCCAGATACCGGATGCGACCCACGCAGGTTTCTGAGCACACGGTCGGTTGACCGGACTCAATTCGTGGGTAACAGAAGATGCATTTTTCTGACTTGCCGCTTTTCCAGTTGAAGTAGATTTTTTTGTACGGACAACCGCTTATGCACAAACGCCAGCCACGGCATTTATCCTGATCAATCAGCACAATGCCGTCTTCTTCGCGTTTGTAGATAGCGCCGCTTGGGCAGGTCGCCACGCAGCTGGGATTGAGGCAGTGTTCGCACAGGCGCGGCAGGTACATCATGAAGGTGTTTTCAAACTGCCCGTACATCTCCTTTTGCATGGCCTCGAAGTTGCGGTCGCGGGCACGTTTTTCGAACTCACCGCCCAGCAGTTCTTCCCAGTTTGGCCCCCAGATCACTTTGTCCATCCGTTTGCCGTCAATCAGTGAACGCGGGCGAGCAGTAGGAATATGTTTGCCTTCCGGTGCGCTATGCAAATGTTCGTAGTCGAAGGTGAAAGGTTCGTAGTAATCATCAATCTGCGGCACCACCGGGTTGGCGAAGATTTTGGTTATTACGCCCATCTTGTTGCCCAGACGCGGGCGTATCTTGCCATTCACATCACGCACCCAGCCGCCTTGCCACTCTTCCTGATCTTCCCAGTTTTTCGGATAACCAATGCCCGGTTTGGTTTCGACGTTGTTAAACCATGCGTACTCCATGCCTTCGCGCCCGGTCCAGACGTTTTTACAGGTCACCGAACAGGTATGGCAGCCGATACATTTGTCGAGGTTAAGCACCATGCCGACTTGTGAACGGATTTTCATTTTTTCGCCTCCTGTACCTGATCGCGACCTTCATCATCCAGCCAGTTAACGTTCTTCATCTTGCGGATCATGATGAACTCATCGCGGTTCGATCCGACGGTGCCGTAGTAGTTAAAGCCCCAGGCCAGCTGCGCGTAACCGCCAATCATATGCGTTGGTTTCGGGCAAACGCGGGTAACCGAGTTATGAATGCCGCCGCGCATGCCAGTTACTTCCGAACCAGGAATATTCATAATGCGTTCCTGGGCGTGGTAAGATCACCTGGGCGATCCCCGGCGGCACGCTGGCTGACCACCGCGCGGGCGGTGAGCGCACCGTTGGCGTTAAACGCTTCAATCCAGTCGTTGTCGGCAATGCCCAGCTCTTTGGCGTCGGTTTCGCTCAGCCAAACGATAGGGCCGCCGCGCGACAACGTCAGCATCAGCAGGTTTTCGCTGTAGGTGAGTGAACGCCCCATTTCTGGTGCGGGGTCAGGAAGTTGAGCGCTTTTTCCGGAATCCGTTGGTGGATCGCGTTCATATGGCTGACGCTGCGAGTGTCAATCGGCGGGCGATAGGCCACCAGGTTTGCTAAATCGCGCATCCACGGGTGATCCTGATACAGCGACTGGCGTCCGGAGACGGTGCGCCACGGAATCAGCTCGTGGACGTTGGTGTAACCAGCGTTATAGGAGACGTGCTCATCTTCCAGACCAGACCAGGTGGGGCTGGAGATAATCTTGCGCGGCTGCGCCTGAATATCGCGGAAGCGAATCTTTTCGTTCTTCTTTTGTTGGTCGCCAGATGCCGGTGGTCTATCCCGGTAAATTCTCCCAGCGCTTCCCAGGCTTTCACCGCCACCTGGCCGTTAGTTTCCGGGGCAAGGGCGAGGATCACTTCAAGAAGCATGAATCGCAGTCTCAATGCACGGGCGACCTTTTGCCGGGCCATCCAGCTTGACGTAGTTGAGCTTGCCAGGAAATCGACTTCGGTCTGAGTTTTCCACGCAGGGCCTTTGCCGCCGTTGCCGAGTTTATCCATCAGTGGGCCTAGGGAGTTGAAGCGTTCATAGGCTGGCCGGGTAATCACGCTCAACGGCGATAATGTTGGTGGTGGTTACTGGGCATTAGATCGCATTCGCCTTTACGCCAGTCCTGAATGGCAAACGGCTGCGCCAGTTCCGCCGGGGAATCGTGTTGCAGCGGTTGCAGCACCACGTCGGTTTCAGTACCCAGATGTCCCTGACAGATTTCCGAGAACGATTTGGCGATCCCTTTGTAGATATCCCAGTCGCTTTTTGACTCCCACGCCGGGTCAACGGCGGCGGAGAGCGGGTGGATAAACGGATGCATATCCGAGGTGTTCATATCGTCTTTTTCATACCAGGTGGCCGTCGGCAGGACGATATCGGAGAACAGACAGGTGCTGGACATGCGGAAATCAAGCGTCACCAGCAGATTCAGCTTGCCTTCCAGCGCGGCGGTCTGCCATTCCACTTCTTCCGGTTTGATCCCGTCGCTGGCACCGAGTTCCTCGCCCTGAATCCCGCTTTCGGTCCCCAGCAGATACTTCTGCATATACTCGTGGCCTTTGCCGGAGGAGCCAAGCAGGTTAGAGCGCCAGACAAACAAATTACGCGGATGATTGCTGCTGCTATCTGGTTGTTCGCAGGCCATACGTAAATCGCCCGATTTCAGCGCCTGGGCGGTAAATTCTGTGGGGGATAATCCGGCCTTGTCGGCTTCAGCTTTAATCCCGAGCGGGTTACGCCCCAGCTGCGGCGCAGAAGGTAGCCAGCCCATACGTTCGGCGCGAACGTTGAAATCAATCAGATGACCGCTGTACTTACTGGCATCGGCGAGCGGTGAAAGTAACTCCTGAGCAGAGACTTTTTCATAGCGCCATTGGCTGGAATGATTGTAGAAAAACGAGGTGCTGTTCATTTGGCGCGGTGGTCGGTTCCAGTCGAGCGCAAAGGCCAGTGGCAACCAGCCGGTTTGTGGGCGCAGTTTTTCCTGGCCGACATAGTGTGCCCAGCCGCCACCGCTTTGCCCGACACAACCGCAGAAGATCAGCATATTGATCATCCCGCGGTAGTTCATGTCCATGTGATACCAGTGGTTAACACCTGCGCCGAGGATAATCATCGAGCGCCCATGCGTTTTATGGGCGGTATCGGCAAATTCACGGGCGATGGTTTCAATATACTGGCGCGGCACGCCGGTAATTTGCTCACCCCAGGCTGGGGTGTACGGTTTGATTTCAGCGTAATCTTTCGCACTGTTTTCATCTTCCAGCCCGCGATCGAGGCCGTAATTCGCCAGTACCAAATCATAAACGCTGACCACCGGACAGGTGTTGCCATCGACTAACGTCAGGTTTTTAACGGGCAATTGGCGCACCAGCACCGGATTGTGTTTTACGCTGCGAAAATGCGGATTTTCAATGCCGCCAAAGTAGGGGAAGGCCACGCCTGCAACAGCGTCATGTTGACCGAGCAGGGTTAACGACAATTCGGTTTCCGTACCGGCGGCAATGGATTCCAGATTCCATTTGCCTTTTTCTCCCCAGCGGAAACCAATCGAACCGTTCGGCACTACCAATTCACCTGCGGTATTAACTGCTACGGTTTTCCACTGCGGATTGTTGCTTTCGCCCAGTCCATCCACCAGGTCAGATGCGCGGATCATGCGCCCGGGAACGTAGCTACCATCGTCGCGAGGCTCCAGCATTACCAGCATCGGCATGTCGCTGTAGCGGCGGCAGTAGTTGATAAAGTAGTCGCTGGGATTATCGAGATGAAACTCTTTTAAAATCACATGGCCCATTGCCATCGCCAGGGCGCTATCAGTGCCTTGTTTCGGTGCCAGCCACTGGTCGCACAATTTGGCCACTTCAGAGTAGTCAGGGGTAATGGCGATGGTTTTAGTGCCTTTGTAGCGTACTTCGGTAAAGAAGTGGGCGTCCGGCGTACGTGTCTGCGGTACGTTAGACCCCCAGGCGATGATGTAGCTGGAGTTATACCAGTCGGCAGATTCCGGTACGTCGGTTTGCTCGCCCCAGGTCATCGGCGAGGCGGGCGGCAGGTCACATACCAGTACCATAGAAGCTCAGGCAGTTACCGCCAATCAGCGACAGATAGCGGGGTCCGGGCGGCAGACGTCACCATCGACATCGCTGGAATCGGCGAGAAGCCCGCCACGCGGTCAGGGCCGAAGTTTTTAATGGTCCAAACGTTGGCGGCAGCAATCAGTTGGTTAAGTTCTTTCCACGACGAACGGACAAAACCGCCTGCCGCGTTTCTTTGTAGCTGCGGGTTTTTTTCTCCGCACTTTGTTCATGATGCTATCCATGCCAGCACCGGGTCCGGGTTTTATCGCTCCAGCGCTTTTTAGCACCCCCACAGTTCAATCAGTTTTCTGCGCGCCAGCGGGTGCTCCAGTGGATTAGCGCTGTAAAGATACCAGGAGTAGCTGGCGCCGCGCGGGCAGCCACGGGGTTCGTGATTCGGCAGATCGGGGCGGGTGGTGGGTAGTCGGTCTGTTGGGTTTCCCAGGTGACCAGGCCGTTTTTTGACATTCAAGATCTTCCAACTGCGTGAGCTGTACAGGTCCGCACCATCATCGACAGGATGGCAGGTTTGTCGAACTGCCAGCGCTGACGGTAGCTATCTTCCCAATCGCGTATGCTCATGAGCATCTTTTTCCGTGACCATTTGCAAAGGTCTCACCTTCTGCTTAAAGTAGCGAAAGCGATCCGGTAGTTTCTGCATGACATTTTCTCCTGACGGAAAACAAGTCTCCGTGGTTAGCTGCTCACATTTTTCCGCCATCGTAGTTGCCAATGCCTCACCCGCAGCAGACGGTTGTCCATTGTCGGTGAGGCGTTGCTTTGCTGAGTATTTAGACGTTTCATGACGTAGGGAATCGTTCTATTTATTTGGACGTTGGTTTACGGCACCCGTAGACCAGCCAGGTCACCAGCACCACGAAACAACATAGAGAACAAAGAACACTTTCATGGCGCCAACCGGCGAACCGGTCATGGCTGAAGAGGTGCCGAACGCTTTGGGAATGAAGAAGCCGCCGACAGCGCCGATGGCCGAGATAAAGCCTGAGCCGCCGCGGTATTGGTGACCGCATCGTGCTGGGCTTGTTGCATCGCTGCCGCCGACACTTTTTCACGCTGTCGATGGTGATTTGACGAAGTCCCGGCAATCATCTGGAAGGTGGAACCGCTGCCCAGACCGGCGGTGAGGAACAGCCCCATAAACACTACATAAAAGGCGACGAAGCTGCCGGAGCCGCGCCTGGTAGCGTGAGGAACAGCAGGCCGCTAAACAGCGCCATCAGAATGAAGTCCACCAGCGTGACCTTTACGCCGCCAAGGCGGAGCGGAATAACCCCGCCAAACGAACGCGCCAGGGCGGCAATAAACAGTCCAAAGAATGCCAGCTTGAGGATGTTGACGTCCGGGGACTGGTTTTTGCTCAGCATGGCGAAACCGGCAGAAAAACCGATAAACGAACCAAATGTCGCAAGATAGAGCAGACTCAGCAGCCACATATGCGGTCGCTGTACGACCGGTAGCTGGTCGCGCACCGAGGCGCTTTGGAGCTGGCGATATCGATTCATGCCAAACCACGCGGCGAGCATCGCGATAATTAGCAGCGGTACCCAGATGATGCACCATTTGCTCGTGACAGGGTTGAACCGTCTTCCTGTCGTACTCCGTGGATATCGATAAAGGTCAGTCCCGGCAGGAAAATGACCGCGGGGGCGACCATTTGCATCACGCTGACGCCGAGGTTGCCAAGGCCGCCGTTGATGGCAAGGGCGCTGCCCTGTTTGGCTTCGGGAAGAGAAATTGATATTGCCCATGCTGGACGCGAAGTTAGCGCCGGCAAAACCGCACAGCAGCGCGATGGTAATAAATACCCATAACGGAGTAGCGGTATTTGGATGGCGACTGCCAGCCAAATACATGGAATGACAAGGATAATGGGTGCTGATAACCGTCCAGCGCCGGCCACCGATCATCGGTACCATAAAGGATAGGGTACGCGTAATATCGCACCGGAAAGAGAAGGTAATGCGGTTAATAAAAAGAGTTGGTCAGTGGTGAAATTAGATCCGACTTTATTGAGATTTACCGCAACTGCACTAAATAACATCCAGACGCAGAAGGCGAGTAATAAACAGGCGACGATATCCACAGGTTTCTCGTTGCAATTGATTTTCCTTTATTTTCCCAGAAGGCTGAGTTTTCAGGTTTCCAGTCTTTTAAAAGGTAATGATTCTCTTTCTCATTTTGCAGTGCCATATTGTTCCTCACATGCACACATTGGTAATGAAAAAAAGACAAAACACGAGGTAAGGCGCAATAGCCAGTTATTAGAATTAAGGATGAATTGGGTGAAGTGCTGATTGAAAGAATAGATAAGAAAGCGTAACCGCGGGGGCAGAATGGGGATTAAGTAGCCAGATATGTGTTACTAAATGTAACTAACAAGCTAACCTTCAAACGGGGTTAATCTTTGAACGTATGTCATGTTTCAACCCTTCAGATCGTGAATCTAAAGGGTTACATATTAACTATATTATCAACAAGACCAGACACTTATAGAATTAGTGATGATTTATTCACTAAAAAGGCCATGAACTGGAGGAAAACGATCTGTCCAGAAGGTCTATCGGTTCCTCTCTTATTGCCTGATTGTAATAATCGTTATTACAGTAAGTATTGTTTATTTCATCTAAGGTCATGTTTTTAACTTTTATATTCATCTGGTTTACAACTTCCTCTGTCTTGTAAGTGTGTATATTATATGGGGTATATGCTTTTTTAATAGGATAGTGAAACAATTCGTTATCCACATCTATTCCGTCAGAGTGAACTTCAAATGCACCAGGCGAAAGAATTGCCAGGCCAGTATTAAGCTTAAGTGCTGGGGAAAACAAATTAAATAACATGAGCTGCATAGTAGGGCAATTGTTCTTCCCAGAAACATTTAAAAAATTTAAGTTTTGCTCTGTTTTATTATGGGGAATAAAGTTCCAATATCGGATGTATTATTAGTATCAATGTGGGTTATTTTATTATTGTCCAGTCTTAAACTTTTGATAGATGGAAGATAAGTCAGGAAATCAAGATTTATATATTTCAACTGGTTGTTAGCAGCGTTTAATGTCTGAACATTGCAGAAGTTGCTATAGAATATTTTAATTTCAGAAAGCAAATTGTTGTTAATAAGTAACGTATTCAAGTTGGGAAATAAGTCATTGTGTAAACTTGTTAGTTTATTATGGGATAGATCCAGCAGTAAGAGTTCATTTTTATTACCTGCAACAATATCAGTTAATTGATTATGGCTGAGATTCAGGTATTGCAGCCATTCGCAAGATTCTAATTGCACAAACTCTAGTTGATTATGTGCCGCACTAAAATAAGTAACTGATGAAAGCCTATCTATATCAATATTTCTGAGAGCATTATTATTCATAGATATATGTGTAATACTTACATTTCTGCCTTGAGGAAAATTTATTGACTCAAGAGCATTACTATTCAGACTTAGCTTTACGAGTCTATCGTAGTTGGTTGCATCAAAATGTGTGAATTGGTTATTATCAAGATTGATAGATGTGAAGTTTTGCAGCCCTGGTGGTTGAGTGGTTAAATTAAGTCCTGATAAATCAATGGTCACTTCATTAGTGTCATCAATTATATTTCTTACTGCAGTCCAGTACTGCATTTGTGCAAGTGGATCATTGTTGATGCCGTTAACTAATACATGCCAAAGATGTTTTGATGATATTAGTTGATCAATGTCATTGGTTGGCAGTAAATTGTTATTGCTTAAGTTTAAATATTCCAGTTTTGTAGTGTTTTTGGCGTTTAAATGTGCAATATGGTTGTCGTTTAAAGTGATTGTTTTCATCCTGGGATGATTGTGTAATATAAGGTCAGTGATCATATTGTGATGGGCACTTAACTCAATCAGAGATTCTTGCCGCGCGAGCCGTTGGCTTCATCGTTATAGCCTTTAAAATCATATTCCCAGTGACCAAAACCAATCATTTGATCATTGATTTGCGTTTCTCCTTTAAAGCCGAGACGGGCATAAGTTTTATCACCATCGTCACGCTTATCATCAGTAAAATAACGTAGAGCGGTAACCTTGCCATAAAGGTCGAGTTTATTACCATCCTTGTTATAGACTTCGGCAGCGTGTGCTACGTTCGCAGCTAACAAACCAGTTACAACCACCGCAACTATTTTTAATTTCATTTAACAGAATCCTTTTAATTATCGTTAAACGTATTTTCTAAACGAATTTTAAACGGCGTCATTTATAAATGACATACTGTTTTTAAAATAGAATGGTGATTAAAAACAATGAGAAAAATAGATGAAATAATATTATTTATCGATATGTGATCGAAGTCGAAATGAGATATAAGGTGAATTACTGGTATTTGAAATTTATTTTTTTAATATTGTCGGAATTTATCTGATTAACTACCGGGCCGTAGACCCGGCAGTTATTTTAACCACGACGTGTCGCCAGCCAGCAGAGCAGGGAACCGCCGCAGACCATCAGCGCGCCTTGCCAGAACGAGAACGACAGCGGGGCGCTGAGCAGCACGGCTGCAAGCGCTGAGGAAAGTACAGGCGTAAAATACGAACCTACCGCCATAATGGTGACATTGCCATGCAATATACCGACATTCCATGCAGCATAAGCAAATCCTAAGGTAAATGCCGCAGAGATGAGTTTAATCATGACGGGCGTGCTAAATATCATTTCTGGTTGTGGCGTAAGAAAATAGTAAACCCACAGACTTGCTCCCGTTAGCAGGACAAAAACGGTAATTCCATTAAATCCGCGTGCGTATTTATTCGTTACTGTGCAATAGGCTGCCCAGATAAACGCACCAATGAACGCCAGGAAATAACTCAATGGGCTGGTGGTGATATTATTGATGATTTCATCATAATGTAACCCATTGTCACCGCCTAACACCCAACAGACGCCGACGAGGGCTAATAATAATCCAGGTACAATCAACCAGTTGGTTTTCTGACCATTAAACAGAATGGCAAAGAGAATTGTCAGGCTGGGCCACAGATAGTTCACCATACCCACTTCAATCGCCTGATGATGGGTCGCCGCATACCCTAAGGAAAGCGCCAGACAGATTTCATAGCTGACGAATAACAGACTCCCGGCGAGTAAATAGCCTTTCGGGATTTGCCGAATACGCGGAAATCCAACCGTGAAGATTAACAGCAGCCCGCTTAATGAATAGATAGCAGCTGCGCCGCCGACCGGGCCGAGCCCCTCACTGACACCGCGAATCAATCCTACCATCGTGCTCCACAGGACGATCGCTATCAGCCCTATGAGCGTTGCTTTTTGTCGTGTCATGCTCGCTGTTTTGTCTCTCTTGCCGTTAAAAATTAAGCTGAATTTTATAGCATTTTTTTAACTGGCCTGTCAGGCAGTGGTGCGTTTTTCTACCGCTATTGAGGTAGGTCAATTTGCGAAGGCGGATTATTTTGTGGCAAACAGATGTTCTTTTTGATTTCGCGCAAAAAGATTCAGAATTTTACTGTTAGTTTCCTCGCGCAGTAATACCCCTGAAAAAAGAGGAAAGCAATGGACGTCAGTCGCAGACAATTTTTTAAAATCTGCGCGGGCGGTATGGCTGGAACAACAGTAGCGGCATTGGGCTTTGCCCCGAAGCAAGCACTGGCTCAGGCGCGAAACTACAAATTATTACGCGCTAAAGAGATCCGTAACACCTGCACATACTGTTCCGTAGGTTGCGGGCTATTGATGTATAGCCTGGGTGATGGCGCAAAAAACGCCAGAGAAGCGATTTATCACATTGAAGGTGACCCGGATCATCCGGTAAGCCGTGGTGCGCTGTGCCCGAAAGGGGCCGGTTTGCTGGATTACGTCAACAGTGAAAACCGTCTGCGCTACCCGGAATATCGTGCGCCAGGTTCTGACAAATGGCAGCGCATTAGCTGGGAAGAAGCATTCTCCCGTATTGCGAAGCTGATGAAAGCTGACCGTGACGCTAACTTTATTGAAAAGAACGAGCAGGGCGTAACGGTAAACCGTTGGCTTTCTACCGGTATGCTGTGTGCCTCCGGTGCCAGCAACGAAACCGGGATGCTGACCCAGAAATTTGCCCGCTCCCTCGGGATGCTGGCGGTAGACAACCAGGCGCGCGTCTGACACGGACCAACGGTAGCAAGTCTTGCTCCAACATTTGGTCGCGGTGCGATGACCAACCACTGGGTGGATATCAAAAACGCTAACGTCGTGATGGTGATGGGCGGTAACGCTGCTGAAGCGCATCCCGTCGGTTTCCGCTGGGCGATGGAAGCGAAAAACAACAACGACGCAACCTTGATCGTTGTCGATCCCCGTTTTACGCGTACCGCTTCTGTGGCGGATATTTACGCGCCTATTCGTTCCGGTACGGACATTACGTTCCTGTCTGGCGTTTTGCGCTACCTGATCGAAAACAACAAAATCAACGCCGAATACGTTAAGCATTACACCAACGCCAGCCTGCTGGTGCGTGATGATTTTGCTTTCGAAGACGGTCTGTTCAGCGGCTACGACGCTGAAAAACGTCAATACGATAAATCGTCCTGGAACTATCAGCTCGATGAAAACGGCTATGCGAAACGCGATGAAACACTGACTCATCCGCGCTGTGTGTGGAACCTGCTGAAAGAGCACGTTTCCCGCTACACGCCGGACGTCGTTGAAAACATCTGCGGTACGCCAAAAGCCGACTTCCTGAAAGTGTGTGAAGTGCTGGCCTCCACCAGCGCACCGGATCGCACAACCACCTTCCTGTACGCGCTGGGCTGGACGCAGCACACTGTGGGTGCGCAGAACATCCGTACTATGGCGATGATCCAGTTGCTGCTCGGTAACATGGGTATGGCCGGTGGCGGCGTGAACGCATTGCGTGGTCACTCCAACATTCAGGGCTTGACTGACTTAGGCCTGCTCTCTACCAGCCTGCCAGGTTATCTGACGCTGCCGTCAGAAAAACAGGTTGATTTGCAGTCGTATCTGGAAGCGAACACGCCGAAAGCGACGCTGGCTGATCAGGTGAACTACTGGAGCAACTATCCGAAATTCTTCGTCAGCATGATGAAGCTCTGGCAGGATGATACGCCACGGCAGAAAAAAATAATTGGGGCTACGACTGGCTGCCGAACGGACCGTCTGTACGACGTAATGACCCAGGCTGAGCTGATGCTGAAGGTAAAATTAACGGCTACATCGTGCAGGGCTTCAACCCGTTGGCGGCGTTCCCGGATAAAAACAAATCCTCGCGCGCGCTGGCAAAACTGAAGTACATGGGCCATCGATCCGCTGGCGACCGAGTCCTCAAAACTTCTCTGGCAGCATCACGGCGAAATGAACGACGTGAAGCGGAAGATATCCAGACTGAAATTTTCCGCCTGCCATCATCCTGTTTTGCTGAAGAAGACGGTTCGATTGCCAACTCCGGGTGTCGGTTGCAGTGGCACTGGGCGGCTGCCGAGCCACCGGGGCGAAGCGCTGCACGATGCTAAAATTCTTGGTCGCCTGTACATGCGCCTGCGCGAGCTGTATCAGCAGGAAGGCGGCGAACCCGGAACCGCTGCTTAATATGAGCTGGGGATTATAAAGACCCGTACGATCCGCATCCTGAAGAGATTGCCCGCGAGGGAAATGGGGTGGCGCTGGTGGATCTTTATGATGATAAAGGGCAGCTCATCGCCAAAAAAGGCCAGCAGCTGAGGAAGCCTTGCCCAGCTTCGCGCGATGACGGGTCGACGAGAAGCTTCGCGTGGGTGTACTGCGGTAGCTGGACGGAGCAGGGCAACCAGATGGCCAATCCTACCATCCTGGATGACTGGGGATCTACGCCGGGGTGGTGCGCGCATGGCCAGCAAACCGCCGCATTCTCTACAACCGTGCGTCCGCAACCCGGCGGGAAAACCTGGACGCGAAACGTGCGCCGCCGCACTGGGAACTGTGAAAATGGGGGCTGGTATGGACGTCGCCGATTACAGTCAGGCGGCTCCGGGCAGCAACGTCGGGCGCTTCATCGATGAACCAGGGATAAAGGCGTCGCGCGTCTGTTCTCCATCGACAAAATGAACGATGGTCCATTCCCAAACATTACGAACCGATTGAATCGCCGATCTTAACTAACCGCCGCATCCGGAGGTTATCTCCAGCCCGGTGGCGCGTATCTACCATGGTGACATTGCCAATATGGGCAAGGCGGATGCTTTCCCTTACGTGGCGACCACTTACTCCATCACGGAAGCGTTCTGTCACCCTGGACCAAGCACGCGTTGCTGAACGCTATCGCTCAGCCCGACCAGTTCATCGAAATCGGCGAAGTGCTGGCGCAGTAAAGGCATTGCGCCAGGCGACACGGTGAAAGTGATGTCGAAGCGCGGTTTTATCAAAGCCAAAGCGGTGGTCACCAACGCGGAACGTTGACGATAAACGGCAAGCAGGTCGATACCATTGGCATTCCCTGTCACTGGGGCTTTGAAAGGGCAACGCGCAAAAAGGTTTTCTTGCCAACACGCTGACGCCGTCAGTCGGCGATGCCACTAGAACGCCCGGAATACAAAGCGTTTCTGGTTAACGTTGAGCGGGCATAAGGGAGAGAACTCATGGCTATGCAATCACAACAGATTATCAAGCGTTCGGCGACCAACGGCATTACGCCGCCGCCCCACGCGCGCGATTACCGCGCCGAAGTGGCAAACTGATCGACGTTACCACCTGCATCGGCTGCAAAGGCTGCCAGGTGGCCTGTTCCGCAGCCGGGGAACGATATTCGCGATGAGGTGGGCTACTGTCACGGCGTGTACGATAACCCAACCGATCTTAGCGCCAAATCCTGACGGTGATGCGCTTTAGTGAAACCACCCAGAATGAGCAAGCTGGAATGGTTAATTCGCAAAGACGGCTGTATGCACTGCGCGGACCCAGGCTGCCGAAAAGCCTGCCCGTCCGCCGGGGCGATTATTCAATACGCCAACGGAATTGTCGATTTTCAATCTGAGCACTGTATTGGCTGCGGCTACTGCATTGCCGGTTGTCCGTTCAATATTCCGCGCCTCAATCCTGACGATAACGGCGTCTACAAGGTGTAAGCTGGGCGTCGACCGGCCAGCGTCGGCCAGGAACCGGCCTGCGTGAAAACCTGTCCGACCGGGGCCATCCAGTTTGGCAGCAAAAAGGAGATGCTCAACGTTGCCGAAAACCGCGTTATACAGCTGAAAAAACGCGGCTATGCCGATGCGGGATCTACGACTCCGCAGGGGTCGGCGGGACTCACGTGATGTACGTGATGCCCACGCGGACCAGCCTTCGCTGTACCACATCTGCCGGACGATCCGAAAATCGCCGCGCCGGTGAATCTGTGGAAAGGCACATTCAAGCCGCTCTCCGCGGCCGGATTTATCGCCACCTTTGCCGGGCTGATATACCACTACGTGGGCGTGGGGCCGAACAAAGAGACGGATGACGATGACGAGGAGCCGGTGATGAGTAAGAGCAAGATGATTCTGCGCACCAAATTTATTCGACCGTGCCTGCCACTGGACGGGGTGATTAGCTTCTTCCCTGGTGTCGCTTTCGGGGATTGCGCTGTTCTTCCCGACATTGCAATGGCTCACCGAAACCTTCGGTACGCCGCAATGGGGCGGATTTTGCACCCGTTCTTCGGGGGGATGATTTTTGTCGTGCTGATGTTTATGTTCGTCCGTTTTGTGCACCACAACATTCCCGATAAGCAGGATCCCCGTGGATCAAAGGGATTGTTGAAGTACTGAAGGGCAACGAACATAAAGTGGCGGATGTCGGCAAATACAATGCCGGTCAGAAGATGATGTTCTGGACACTCATGAGCGTGATTTTTGTCCTGGTGGCTACCGGCGTCATCATCTGGCGGCCTTACTTTACCCACTATTTCCCGATTGCCGTGGTGCGCTGGAGTTTACTGATTCATGCGACAGGCCCCCATCGTGCTTATCAACGCCATTCTGATTCATATGTATATGGCGTTCTGGGTGAAAAGGTCGATTGAGGGGATGATTCAGGTAAGGTCAGCCGCCGTGGGCGAAGAAATACCATCCGCGCTGGTATCGTGAAGTCGAGAAGGCAGAAGCGAAAAAAGAGAGTGAAGAAGGGATATAATCTCTTTTGAACTTTAAGCTGAAAATGGCGCTGTAAAAGGCGCCATTTTCATATTGTAGACAACGTAGGCTTTGTTCATGCCGGATGCGGCGTGAACGCCTTATCCGGCATGAAAACCCTTCAAATCCAATAGATTGCAGTGAACGTGTAGGCCTGATAAGCGTAGCGCATCAGGCAATGTTGCGTTTGTCATCAGTTTCAAATGGCGCTGTAAAAGGCGTCATTTTCATATTGTAGACAACGTAGGCTTTGTTCATGCCGGATGCGGCGTGAACGCCTTATCCGGCATGAAAACCCTTCAAATCCAATAGATTGCAGTGAACGTGTAGGCCTGATAAGCGTAGCGCATCAGGCAATGTTGCGTTTGTCATCAGTTCTAAATGGCGCTTTATAAAGTGCCATTTTTTTATTGCGTAACCAGACGGCGTAATCGCGACACATCCACTGTTTTTTCTGCCTCTGCCAGACTCCAGGCGTTTTGCAGATTCAGCCACATTTGCGGCGAACTGCCGATCACCACGGAAAGTTTAATCGCCATTTCTGGCGTCAAAGCTGCTTTTCCTGTCAGCAATCGGCTTGCCGTTGAGGGAGCAATTTCCATTGCTCTGGCAAACTCGCGCAGGCTGACATTAAGTTCGTCCAGTGATTCCTGAATAATGTCCCCCGGGCGGGGATGATTGGCCATTTTCATTAGTGTCTTTACTCTCAGTAGCGTTCCTTCACTGGGAACACTATCATTATTGTTCCTTCCTACGCAACAATAATCCATTTAGCCATTTCATGTTGGAGAGTGTGCGATGCTGCGACCCGAACATGGCAGTCGCAGCAAAGGCCTCTTAGTGACGGAAATCAATCACCATGCGGCCACGGATTTTGCCTTCTTCCATCTCAGTAAAGATGGTGTTGATGTCCGCTAACGGACGCAGGGCGACTTTCGGCACCACTTTACCTTCGGCGGCAAACTGGAAGGCTTCAGTTAAATCCTGGCGCGTGCCGACCAGCGAACCGACCACTTCAATACCATCCAGCACAAGACGTGGGATATCCAGGCTCATAGACTCCGGCGGTAGACCGACAGCCACAACACGACCGCCTGCACGGACAGCATCAACTGCCGAGTTAAACGCAGCTTTAGCTACCGCTGTTACCACCGCAGCGTGAGCGCCACCAGTTTTCTCCTGCACAATTTTGGCGGCGTCTTCGGTGTGTGAGTTAATCGCTAAATCTGCGCCCATTTCGGTTGCCAGTTTTAACTGCTCATCATTGACATCAATGGCGATCACTTTGGCGTTAAAGACATTCTTCGCGTATTGCAGGGCGAGGTTACCCAGACCGCCAAGACCGTAGATAGCAATCCACTGCCCTGGACGAATTTTTGACAGCTTAACGGCTTTGTAGGTGGTGACTCCCGCACAGGTAATGCTGCTGGCCGCCGCCGAGTCCAGACCATCTGGCACTTTTACCGCGTAATCGGCGACCACGATGCACTCTTCCGCCATCCCGCCATCAACGCTGTATCCGGCATTTTTAACTGAACGGCAGAGCGTTTCGTTACCACTGTTACAGTATTCGCAATGACCGCATCCTTCGTAGAACCACGCCACGCTGGCACGATCGCCTGGTTTTAATGAGGTGACACCTGGACCCACTTCTGCCACCACACCGATGCCTTCATGGCCCAGAATTACGCCGGTTTTGTCACCAAAATCGCCATTCTTAACATGAAGATCGGTATGACATACACCACAACACTCCATTTTCAGCAGGGCTTCGCCATGTTTCAGTGAGCGCAGTGTTTTATACGTAACGTCAACATGATGATCCTTCGTAACAACTGCAGCCTTCATAGTTCCTCCTTTTCGGATGATGTTCTGCATAGCAGGTGAGGCAAATGAGATTTATTCGCCACTACCCAGTATGGATGAGATCTGAAAAAGGGAGAGGGAAATAGCCCGGTAGCCTTCACTACCGGGCGCAGGCTTAGATGGAGGTACGGCGGTAGTCGCGGTATTCGGCTTGCCAGAAATTATCGTCAATGGCCTGTTGCAGGGCTTCGGCAGAGGTTTTCACCGCCACGCCTTGCTGCTGCGCCATTTTGCCAACCGCAAACGCAATTGCGCGGGAGACTTTCTGAATATCTTTCAGTTCCGGCAGTACCATACCTTCGCCGTTCAGCACCAATGGTGAATACTGCGCCAGCGTTTCACTTGCCGACATCAGCATCTCATCGGTGATACGTGACGCGCCGGAAGCAATAACACCCAGGCCGATGCCCGGGAAAATAAAGGCGTTGTTACACTGGGCGATAGGGTAGATTTTATCTTTCCATACCACTGGATTAAACGGGCTGCCCGTGGCGACCAGCGCGTTACCTTCGGTCCAGGCGATAATGTCCTGCGGTGTGGCTTCCACGCGTGACGTCGGGTTAGACAGCGGCATCACGATCGGACGCGGACAGTGTTTATGCATCTCACGGATGATCTCTTCCGTAAACAGCCCGGTCTGTCCTGAGACGCCAATCAGAATATCTGGTTTTACATTGCGCACCACATCCAGCAGTGACAGCACATCGCTGTCGGTATCCCAGTCACTGAGGTTTTCGCGCTTCTGCACCAGTTTGGTCTGGAAAGGCAGCAGGTTCGGCATCTTGTCAGTCAGCAAGCCAAAGCGATCGACCATAAAGACTTTCTGCCGCGCCGCTTCCTCGCTTAATCCTTCGCGCTGGGTCTGGGAGATGATCATTTCGGCAATGCCGCATCCCGCTGAACCTGCGCCAAGGAAGACGATTTTTTTCTCGCTTAACTGACCACCTGCCGCGCGGCTTGCTGCGATCAGTGTGCCGACTGTTACCGCCGCAGTGCCCTGAATGTCATCGTTAAAAGAACAAATTTCATTGCGATAGCGGTTAAGTAACGGCATCGCATTTTTTTGAGCAAAGTCTTCAAACTGCAACAGCACGTCTGGCCAGCGTTGTTTCACAGCCTGGATAAATTCATCAACGAATTCATAGTATTCGTCGTCAGTGATACGCGGATTACGCCAGCCCATATACAGCGGATCGTTAAGCAGCTGTTGGTTGTTCGTTCCGACATCCAGCACCACCGGAAGGGTATACGCCGGGCTGATGCCGCCACAGGCGGTATAGAGCGACAGTTTACCGATCGGAATGCCCATCCCGCCGATGCCCTGGTCACCAAGCCCCAGAATGCGTTCACCGTCAGTCACCACAATCACTTTAATATTATGGTTCGGCACGTTTTGCAGAATATCGTCCATATTGTGCCGGTTCTGGTAAGAGATAAACACGCCGCGTGAACGGCGGTAGATCTCAGAAAAACGCTCACAGGCTGCGCCGACGGTTGGGGTATAAATAACAGGCATCATCTCATCAAGATGATTGTTTACCAGACGGTAGAAGAGGGTTTCGTTAGTGTCCTGGATGTTACGCAGGTAGATGTGTTTGTCGATTTCGGTTTTGAATCCCTGATACTGGATCCATGCTCGTTCCGCTTGTTCTTCGATGGTTTCGACCACTTCCGGCAGTAACCCCAGCAGGTTGAAGTTACGGCGTTCTTCCATGCTGAAGGCACTGCCTTTATTCAACAACGGAAATTCCAGCAGTACAGGGCCAGCGTAAGGGATATAAAGCGAACGCTGTTTTTTTGTTTTTGGTTCCATGTCACTCACTCTTTTTTGAATATCCATCCCTGGGGGGCTTTTATCGTCTTTGCTTTACCGCCAGGGCGTCGGCCTCAAGTATAAAGCAGATAAAAACAAAAACACCATTGCGCAGGCAATGGTGTTTAATCGTCATTGAGGACTGATGGTTATGAATTACTTTTCAGCGGGGCGTTTTCTGCCGGTTGGGTTATTTACTACGCTGGATTTGTCACCTTCGGTAACTATTTTGCGCTGGTTAGAAATTTTATGGTCCAGTCCAAGAATATGACGTGCCTGACGGTTCGATTTCATTTTAACTCCTCAATCCTGTAGCTAGTTTTAAGGACAACATCGCCGTAGCGAAGAAACACGTGCTAAACCCCTAAATTAGGTTGCCGATCAAGCATAGCACCTTAAAGCGTAGGGTGCTGGCCACTGACCACATAATTGATCGTTTGCTGGTAGATATCACTGAGGATGTCGTTATCAGAAGCTTCAACCCATTTGGTCAGCTCCATGAGAATGTCATCTTCAGTGACAACACCATGCTGTGCCCGAAGGCCTTGCTCAATGGCATTAACCAGAGCGGGTTCTGCTGTTGAATTTTCTGCCTGATAATAAGTAAACATAGTGATTCTCCGTGTCTGTGTATTTATGGTGTCTGCTACGGATCGCAGATTTATAAAGCACATTCAGCATGGCAAATATTTGCCGCTTCGTTGTTAAGATTAGTCCTGGTTGATGATTTTTATATTTTAACACCATGATATTCATAGGGATTGTGATTGGTATGATCCGATTAATATTGATACAATATCTTTTGGGTTATATATTCCCGGTAATCTATTGTGGGAATTTAATTTAAGTGCAGAAGTAATATTTTCGCCGGATTTTATTCGGAATATCCTGCTTATCCTCGTGCTGTTTCTCACGTAGTCTATAATTTCCTTTTTAAGCCCACAGGAGAGCAACAATGACAATCCATAAGAAAGGTCAGGCACACTGGGAAGGCGATATCAAACGCGGGAAGGGAACAGTATCCACCGAGAGTGGCGTGCTGAACCAACAGCCGTATGGATTTAACACGCGTTTTGAAGGCGAAAAAGGAACCAACCCTGAAGAACTGATTGGCGCAGCGCATGCCGCATGTTTCTCAATGGCGCTTTCATTAATGCTGGGGGAAGCGGGATTCACGCCAACATCGATTGATACCACCGCCGATGTGTCGCTGGATAAAGTGGATGCCGGTTTTGCGATTACGAAAATCGCACTGAAGAGTGAAGTTGCGGTGCCGGGTATTGATGCCTCTACCTTTGACGGCATAATCCAGAAAGCAAAAGCAGGATGCCCGGTCTCTCAGGTACTGAAAGCGGAAATTACGCTGGATTACCAGTTGAAATCGTAAAGCATTGCCGGATGACGCGTCAGGCGCGTGAATGCCTGATGCGTTGTTAGCATCTCTACAGCGCCCGCCAGCACCGGAGCTCACGTCCGTCCTCCCTTATTGCTAATGATTGCCGGACTTCACATCCGTGGGTTGCCAGCGGGCAACGTTCGTAGAAAAAACAGCCTTGCGGCAACGTGCGGTTTCCCGGCAGATCCGTTTTACGTAATGCCCATTCTTCCTCCAGCGGTTTATCAATGGCGGGGAGGGAATCCAGCAATAATCGGGTGTATGGATGTGCAGGTGCCGTCAGCACCTGCTGCGCGTCGCCCAGTTCTACAATCTGCCCGAGATACATCACCGCCACCCGATCGCTCATATGACGTATCACCGAGACATTGTGTGAAATCAGCACATAGGTCAGCCCGTGATTTTCCTGTAGCGTTACCAGTAAATTGAGGATCTGCGCCTGAACGGAGATATCCAGCGCAGAGGTTGGCTCATCAAGCACAATCACGTCAGGCTGCGAAGAGAGTGCTCTGGCAATGGCGATACGTTGCCGCTGCCCGCCGGAGAACGCATGAGGCAGGCGGTCGAGATACTCCGGACGAATACCCACCTGCACAGCCAACTCCTCTGCCAACGCTCGCCGCTGTTGTTCACTACTACGCTTAGCTATCCAGAGCGGTTCTGTGATGATGCGCCACACCGGTAAGCGCGGATTAAGCGAAGAGAGCGGGTCCTGAAACACCATCTGCATAATGCGTTGTGAGCCAGAACGGATGTACTGCCCGTGGCTCGGTTGCAGCATACCCATTAAAAGCTGTGCGAGGGTGCTTTTGCCGCAGCCTGACTCGCCGACGATCCCTAAGGTTTCACCACGGCGGATCTGTAAATCAATACCATTAATGGCATGAACATGTTCCGTAGTTTTACCAAGCCAGTTTTTACGGGCCGGGAAATTGATATGGACGTCGCGTAACGTTAATAACGTGTCAGACACTTATAACCTCCTGCTGCGGATACCAACAGGCACAGCGCTGGTTGTTGTCACCACACGCTGTCAGCGCCGGGACGTTTTCACACTGTGCACCTGCCGCATAGCAACGATCGCGAAAAGCGCAGCCGTCAGGCAAATGGGTGAGGTTTGGTACCGTCCCTGGAATGGCGGGTAATAGCTGGCGTGGTACTCCATGTTCTGGTGCGCATTGCAGCAAACCAATGGTATACGGATGCCGGGGATGATGGATAACGTCTGCCGTCACGCCGCTTTCAATTACGCTTCCGGCATACATCACGTAAACGCTATCGCACAGTTGCGACACCACGGCCATATCATGGCTGATGAACAGAACCGCAGTTCCACTGGCGCGGGCTTTATGTTTAAGCAAACGCAGTACCTGCAACTGCACCGTGACGTCCAGCGCCGTAGTCGGTTCGTCGGCAATAATCAATTGCGGCTCGCAGGAGAATGCCAGCGCAATCATTACCCGCTGGCGCATACCACCTGAAAGCTCAAACGGATAGCGCGACATAACTTCCACGGCATCCGGGATTTGCATCTCTTCCAGCAGGTCAATCGCTTTAGCTCTGGCTTCCCGACGACTTATTGGTTGATGATGGCGGATCACGTCCATCATCTGAAGACCTATTCGACGTGTCGGATTGAGGGCGGTCATCGGTTCCTGAAAGATCATCGCCACTCGTGCGCCGCGCCACTGACGAAGCTGTTTTTCCCGCGCGTTAAGAACATCTTCTCCCAGCAGGGAAATCTGCCCCCGATGTACGCAATAACTGCCCGTCGGTAGCAGACGCATAATCAGCATTGCGGTGACTGATTTACCTGAGCCGGATTCTCCCACCAGACCGACAATTTCACCGCGGTTAATCTGCAAGGACACATTGTTGAGCGCGTGAACATCACCGTTAAAACCGGGGAAACTCAAATGCAGTTGTTGAATGTCCAGAACGGGTTGGGTCATGACTGCTTTCCTCCTGCTTTCGGGTCAAGCAGATCGCGAATACCATCACCAAAGAGATTAAACCCGACGGCGGTAAGCAAAATCGCTGCCCCCGGAAATGCGCAATACCACCACTGATCGAGTACATAGTTGCGACCATTTGCTACCATCGCGCCCCATTCAGCACTCGGTTGTTGAGCACCCAGGCCAATAAATCCCAACGTGGCGGCCATTAAAATCGCGCTACCGATATCCAGCGATGCCTGCACGATCAGCGGCGGTAGGGAGTTACGTAAAATATGCCAGTTGATCAGATGCCAACGAGACGCGCCAAAGGTTTTCGCCGCCTGAACATAGGTATACTGGCGTACAACTAATGCTTGCCCCCGCGCCAGGCGCACATAAAAGGGAATTCGCACAATAGCAATAGCCAGCATGGCGTTAAACAAACTCGGCCCGAGAGCGGCAGCCAGTGCCATTGTCAGTACCAACGAAGGAATCGACAGCATAATGTCCATGATGCGCATGATGATGGCGTCTGCGCGTCCACCAAGCACACCGGATAGACATCCGAGTAGCGAACCAATCATACCCGCAATGGCAACCACGACTAATCCGGCGAGAATTGATTGCTGACTGCCGACCAGTACGCGGCTAAACAGATCGCGTCCCACTTCATCGGTGCCAAACCAGTGCGCCGCAGAAGGCGGCAAAAGGCGGGCGGTTAAATCAATGGCGTTGGGATCATGCGTCGCCAGCCACGGTGAAAAAATCATCATCAATAGCATTAATACAATGATGACTGCGCTGGTCACGGTGAGCGGACTGCCTTTCAGCATCCATACCAGTTTTGCACCGTTAAATCGCGTTTGTTTTTGTGGGCGTACGGCGGACGTTTCCTCGCTTAGCATCATTCACCACCTCCACGTCCGATACGCGGATCAATCCACAAATAGAGCAAATCCACCACCAGGTTGACCAGCACATAAGCAAATGAAACCACGACGGCAAAGCCCATCACTGCCGGGAAGTCGAGCGCCTGTATTGATGTTACTACCCATGCACCCATTCCGGGCCAGGCAAAAACGGTTTCGGTGAGCACTGCGCCATACAACAAATCGCCCAGCGCCAAACCCAATACGGTAATCGATGGGATCAACGCATTGGGTAGCGCATAACATAAAACGATATACCAGCCGGGCAAGCCGCTGGCCCGGGCGGTACGAATGTAGTCTTCACTCAATTGTTCCAGCATCGCTGAGCGGATCTGGCGAGCGACAATTCCCAGGTGAACGAACGCCAGCGTTAATGCCGGTAAGATGAGATGTTGCAACGCATTGAAGAAGACTTCACCGTTGCCTTCAAGCAGCGCATCGAGCAGATAAAAGCCGGTAACGTGCGTTGGTGGATCCAGCCAGTCATCAAGCCTTCCGCCGCCGGGAAGAATTTGCAGATGACCATAAAACAGCACAATGACGCCCAGCCCAAGCCAGAACGCAGGTGTGGAGATTCCGGTAATGGCCATTATTCGCACCAGATGATCCAGCCAGCGATTTCGCCAGACTGCAGAGAGTATGCCCAGCGGGATGCCAATCAGGAGTGCCAGCAGCAGGGCACCAAAAGCCAGCTCCAGCGTCGCCGGGAAAAATATACGCAACTCTTCCAGCACCGGACGCCCGGTACGAATGGATGTTCCCAGGTCACCATGAAACAGGTCGCTGACGTAGCGGTAAAACTGTACATACAGTGGCTGGTCCAGTCCCAGTTGCTGGCGAATATTTTCCACGATAGCATCGCTGGCGCGGTCACCCGCCAGTAACCGCGCCGGATCACCAGGGATCAGATGCGAGATAATAAACGTAATCACGCAGACGCCCGCCACCACGAGCACCAGCCCCCAGCAGCGTTGGCGTAAAATACTCCAGAAGGTCACGTTATTTACTCATGGTATTGATATTGAAGACCTGTTCCAGCATGGGATTGAACACAAAGCCTTTCACCTCTTTGTTCATCGCCAGTTGGTAGTTTTTCTGGAACAGGTACACATAAGCAGCGTCATCAATGACGATTTTCTGTGCCTGCTGGTAGTCCCGGGTACGCTGCGTCTGGTCGGTGGTCGCAAGCGCATTGCGCAGTAACTTATCGACCTCACTGTTTTCATAGAACGAGCGGTTACCCGGCAGACCTTTTTTGTCTGACTCAAACCAGTAATTCATAAACATATACGGGTCGGCAAAATCCGGACTCCAGTTGCCAATCGCAATGTCGTAATCACCTTTACCCACTCTGTCGCGCATGGTGGCGTTCGCCAGCTTTTCCAGCTTCACAATGATGCCCAGCTTGTTGAGACTGGATTGTGTCGCCAGAGCAATAGGCTCCCAGTTCGGATCGTTATCGGAGTAGAGAAACGTCAGGCTGGTGGGTTTGCTCGTCACTTTATCCCATTCGGCTTTGGCTTTCGTTTCGTCATGGTTGTATTGCATTGCCGTCGCATCGTAGCCCCACATGCCTTCCGGAATCGGGCCGCGCATCTGTTTTCCGTTACCACTCAGAATGCCGTTAACCATGCCCTGATAATCGGTAGACCAGGAAATGGCCCGACGCAGATCCGCCTGATTAAGAGGCGCTTTGCTGTTATTCAGATACAGATAGGTAACGCGCAGTGACGGATACTCTGCCACATTGACTTTATTTTCCTGCTTCAGGGCGTTGAGTTGATCCACCGGCAGCGCATCGGCAATGTCAATGTCGCCACGGGAGAGCTGCAGGCGACGGGAGGCACTTTCACCAATAATTTTTACCGATACCCGTTTGAAGTTCGGTTTATTGCCTGGGTAATGCGGATTTGGCACCAGAACTAATTGCTGACCTTTTTGCCAGCTTTTCAGCATAAATGGTCCGGAACCGGCGGTATTTTGCGCGAGGAAGCCGCGAGCATCATCCGCTGCATGTTCCTTTAAGACCGCCGGATTGATAATGGATGCACCGTCATTCGCCAGCGTGTAGAGGAACGGTGCGAATGGTTGGCTAAGGGTAAACTTCACCGTATGTTCGTCGGGAGCATCAATCTTTAAATCTTTGGGAAATGCTTCTGCTGGCCCCTGGCCGATTTTTAGTAGCCGCTCAAAAGAAAGTTTTACTGCTTCGGCAGTGACAGGTGTGCCATCGGCAAATTTAGCATTATCTTTCAGGGTGAACGTCCACTCTTTTTGATCGTCAGACGCTTTCCAGCTACTTGCCAGATCGCCTTCAACGTCGGTTGAGCCTTTATCACCGTCCGTTTTGTACTGAACCAGCCGCTGATAAGACGGGTAGGTCACTGTCCAGTCGTTATTATCTATTGTTACCGCCGGGTCGAGGGTTTGTGGATCGGCGGCCTTACCAATCACCAGCATATCTTTTGGTACGGCGGCGTGCGCAACCGGGAAATTTGTGGCAAGGACGAGCGCGAGCAATGTGGGACGAAACGATATCGATCTCTTCATGACAGTTTCCTGATTAACTGACGTGCTGTGTGCCAGGGGATATAAAACAAGAGAATTGATCAGCGAGCAGAGGGTAACTCGCTGCCTGGGGTAATTCGAAGTGCCACCATTCGCTGGAGATACCGACAAAACCGCCACCAGTCATTATCGCATTCAGCAACAGCCGATTGCGCTGAGCGGCGGGCGGGACGGAAGGGTGATAGGCATGGGAGCGCTCGTGCATTTCATCGAACCCTGCGCCCATATCGAGGATGTTCCCGTGCTCATCACGAAGCGTCAGGTCGATCGCCGTGCCACGGCTGTGATTAGAACCGACCGTCACATCAACAACATATTGCGGGTCTGGGCAGGCTTGCCACAACATCGCCTGTGCTTGTTGTGGGCGATACGCATCGTAAATCACCAGTTGTAACCCTGACAGCTGGGCGATGCTGATACTTTTCGCCAGCGCGGTAATCGCATCCTTGTGTAACAGACAACGCGCTTGCTGATAAATAGCTTTACCTGTGATGTTATCAGCGCAGGCGTATTTCAATTCGATCTCCAGATCAGGGAAGATTACGGCTAAATCAACCAGTTCGGTGGTATCCGACATAAACGGTTCCTGTATAAGACAAAAATTGCTGCGCTTTCCGCTTATGCAGATCTCATGCCATGCCGGGATAAGCGCCAGAATGCTGGCTTAAAGTTATATTTTTTAACTTTTGATCAACATTTGTGCAGCGTAGTGCAGTTTTGGTGCAAGAGGGGAAGTTAAGGAAGGAATCTCCCGGAATCGTAGCTGAAATCACAGTATTTAAGTGACAGTGTCACGTTAAATGAAAACCCGCGAGTGCGGGCGAGAGGAATTTGTCAGATTTTCAGCGGTAACACGCTGCTCATCCAGCCTGGAATTTCTTCGGCGGGTAGGGGGCGGGAAAAGAAATATCCCTGAATAACGCGACAGTGGATCTTGCGTAGCATCTCAAATTGCTCTTTGGTTTCGACGCCTTCCGCCACGACGGTTAAATTGAGGCTTTGCCCAATGCTGGTAATGGCTTCAAGTAAGGCAAGGATGCGTTTTTCGGTCAGACAACGATCGACAAAACTTTTGTCAATTTTGATTTCCGTTACCGGAAGACTGACTAAGCGGGATAATCCGGAAAAGCCCGTACCAAAATCATCTACCGATAAGCCCACGCCCATATCACGCAGGATCTGAATGCGCTTAAAGATTTCGGTATCGTGTTCCATCATCATGCTTTCCGTGATTTCTACCGTCAGCTGGTGGCCGTCAATACCCCAGGCGTGCATTGCATCAGACACCTGATTAGGCAGTTGATTACTGCGAAAGTGCAGCGCCGACAAGTTCACGGATAACGCCGGGATATGAATATTCTGGCTACGCCATTCTGCTAACTGACGGCAAGCTTCCGCGATGACCCAGCGCCCAATATTTTCGATTTCACCAATCTCTTCTGCGAGAGGAATAAACCGTGAAGGGGGCACATGACCATGCAGGGGATCGTGCCAGCGAGCAAGGGCTTCGATGCCGTACAGTTCACCCGTTTCTGCGAAGATTTGCGGCTGGTAAACCAGTTTCAGTTGGTTATTGCTAATCGCTTCTTTCAGCGCTGCGCCTAAAACCAAACGCTCTTTTACCATTTCGTTCATCGCCGGGCTGAAGAACTGCCAGCCGTTACCGCCATTCTTGCGAATATAATCCATTGCATTGTGAGCAGTGGAGAGCAAGTAATCGCGGTTTTTACCCAGGTCGTAGCTGATGCCAATACTCAAGGTAAGCGGGAAGGGTTTATCGTCAATCATTATCGGCTTGCTGACCACATTCCGTAGCTCATCGGCGATTTGGGTAATGTTACTGACGTCGTTTTCGAGGCTCACGAGGACAAACTGCGTACCTTCGATACGACAGAGATACTGATCCGGTTTGAGTTTTTCACGAAAGCGATTGACCACTTCCAGCAATGCCTGATCGGCCCACGCATAGCCAAGGCTATCAATCACATCCTGAATATGGTCAACACCGATGAGATACACCACGGGAGAGACGGCTTTGTCGACCAGGTCATCGAGGTAATTGTGCAGGTTATTGCGATTTGGCAGACCGGTCATCGGATCAAATTGGATGAGTTGTTCAATATGCTGACGGCTTTTTTCCTGTTCCAGCGCCAGCGCGGCCATATGCTGGCTGATATCTGCCACGCGTTCGATAAAGGCGCTGGTTTCTGCTCCTGACGAGGTTTTAATTTGCAGGATCCCCGCAGGCGCGCCATCACGCTGACGAATGGTCGCTGACCAGCTTTGCGCATTTTGAATTTCTGCACCGTGGGAAGATGACGCCCAGTGTATCGGCATCCCGTTGCGCAGTGCGAACAGCGAAACATGCGATTCGTTGAGTACAGATTCGATGTTACGACAAATGATTTCCCCCATTTCATGAAATGGCGGGCTGCTGCACATGGCGGCGAGAATATTGCCTTCAAGCTGGCGAATCTGCCGTTCTTCGGTGATATCCGAGAAAGTCATTACCAGGTTCTGCAGATGCGCGAGCACGTCATAAACCGGGCTGATAGAGGCTTTAATCCAGATTTTTTCACCGGTGCGCGTCAACAGCAGAAATTCGTCCTGATCGCGGGCGGTTTTCCATAGCAACTGTTGTAAACGAATGCGGTTATCGGCAGGGAATTCAGGAATGTTCAGGAGTGTATCGGGCTGCATACCGCTGGCTTCGCTAATGCAGTAACCAAACATTTCGGTAAATGCGCGATTGCACTGCACAATATGGCGTTCCGGATCGAGGACAATCACCGGTCGGTCGAGATGGTCAACGGCAATAATCAATTGTCGGGTCTGTTCTTTTTGCGCCATTTCTACGCTGGCATCCCGTACCAGCGCCAGGTAATAAACTTTCCCCTCGGCGCTCACTTTCGATAGCGCAAAACGGGTCCAGATTTTACTGCCGTCTTTTTTCTCCAGCTGCAGCTCCCGACTCATCCCCTCAACACGCGCTTTACCGCCTTCACGGTTGTGACGAATGTATTCAGGATGCGCAGGACGCAAATCCCGCGGAATCAGCATATCAATGTTATTGCCAATGACTTCTTCACGTTTGTATCCCCAGAGCTTCTCTGCGGCGGGGTTGAAAAACATCACTTCATCATTTTCGTTAATTAACACCGCACCCATCATATTTTGCTCAAGGGCGGGGAAAAAAATGCCATCGGCGGCATTATCCGCATCGGTTAGCTTCATGATTACCTCTGCATCCTGGCGCATCTAAAGACTGGCTTTCCAGAGTTCAACACGGTTTCTACCTCGTCTTTTGGCGATATACAGAGCTTCATCGGCTATTTGAATGAGGCGCTCATAGTCAGGATGACCATTAAACATGGCGGCACCGATGGAAAGTGAGAGGGCAATATCTTCGCCGTTTGCGGCTTTCAGTTTGGTTTTCTCCACCCGACTGCGAATACGTTCTGCGGTACGTAACGTTTCGTTTTCAGAAGCTTCAGTCAAAACAATGATAAATTCATCGCCCCCGTAGCGGAAAACATAATCACTACTGCGGACGTTGTCATAAAAGGCCTGAGAGACTTTACGCAGAATTTCATCACCAGTGTTATGGCCCCACGTATCGTTGATCTCTTTGAATTTATCAACGTCAATAATCAGCACTGACAGCGGTGTACCGGTCCGGTTGGCATGGGCAATTTCGCGTTTGAAGATAGTCGGTAGGAAACGGCGGTTAAGTAATTTCGTCAGTACATCCATACCGACTTCGTGGCGCGATACTTCTTCAAACAATTCACGCAGCAAGGTAATAATTTGCGATACGGTATTTCTTATCTGTAATAAAAATTTCACCCGCAGACTTCTGTTATTCAAATTTCTGGTGTTACGCATGGTTTGATTGAAAATACCGTCGAAATCCTGAATCAGACGGGAGATATGGCCTACTTCGGCAATACCACTAAAATAATGTCGACCTTTATGGTTAAACCACAGGCCAAAATCAGCCTGGCTTAAAGGCAAACTACTGCCTAAATCAGAATCCAGCAGGATTTTATAGATAATATCTATTTCCCATGAAAGTATTGAGGCTATTTGCCGTTCTTTTTCTTCTTCGGCGTTTTCCAGTAACGAGAAGATACGATAGTTTTCATCTTCCTTTGAGGCACTACTGTCACTAAAGGTAAACGCGCGAGTCATCACTTCCATCGCGATATCAATACTGTTAATCGAGAAATGGTAGACCTGAAGTTTTTCTGCGGCGGAATAATCCGAAGAGAAGATCACCGGATAGAGGATTTTTTTCAGCACCCGAAACCCCATCTCGACAATTTCTACCGGAATTCCTATGCGGGCATGCACTTCCGCGACGGTATGCTGGATTTGTATTAGCCTTTCGACATCGTCAACCTGGGCAGAAAGCACGTTAATAATCCAGCGTTCCATCGCACTCTTCAACTGCCGCTCAACTTGTTCATTACTCAAGAATTCTTCGGCATGCGGGTCGATGCGGACAATTCGATAAAACTCGATACTCAGATAATGAGCATGCGCAACGGCAATTTCCGCGGCTTTAGCACGAATGGGCGGATCTGCCTGTTCGACAAGTCCGGTCCACTCATCTTTCATTCTTTTAAAATACATCTCCATAATTCACACCCTTATAAGGCTGGGAAATCAGACGGAATCAAAATGAAACGCAACGTGCGAGATCGACTAACTGCACCATATTCTCCTGAAATATGAAGATATACTGAAAAGAAATAAGCGATTTAGGACAGTTTCAATCTACGCTACTGTTCTTCAGAAGAGTATAGCCCATCGTAATTATTTTTCGGTGACAGCGAATATCGTATGGTTTTTCATATTCATACATTTTTATTAGGGATTTATGGCTGTTTAACTAAGTGTGGTTAATTTGACTTAAGTAAGCATGATTATTAGTGGGATAGTTTAAGAGGGTAACAAGCCGGTGGGTAAAGCACCGGCTTGTTACAAAGTAAGAATGGGAGTTTAACTGCCCCAGCGACTTTGCAGATAGCTGACCGCTTGTTGAGTCTGCGGTTTATTCAGATAGTCCTCACGGAACAAGATGGTGCCGCTAATTTCGGGCACAGCATCGTTAAGATCGAGCTGCTTTTTCAGTTCCGGTACGCCGCCGTTAATCATCCAGTCTGGCTCTATCTTTGAAGGTTCACCCACTTTATAGAAGGCGATACCGATATACAGGCGGGTCCTGGTCGGTTTAACGACATCCGCCCACCATTTTGCCAACACGTCATAACGCGCGGCACTCCGTGAGAACGGCCAGTAAATTTGGGGAGCAATGTAATCCAGCAATCCTTGTTCCACCCATCGACGGGTGTCAGCGTAGGATTCGTCATAGGCTGCCGCGCCTCGGGTATCGGAACCGAGCGGATCGTGTGATCGGTTACGCCACACGCCTGCCGGGCTAACACCAAATTCGACTCCCGGCTTAATGCTTTTAATGGTGTGCGATACCTTTGCAATTAACTGCTGAGTATTGTTGCGCCGCCAGTCTGCTTTTGACGCAAATGCGCCTCCGTATTTACGGTACGTTTCGTTATCATTTAGCCGTGAACCCGGTGACTCCGTATAGAAATAGTCGTCAAACTGCACGCCATCTACGGGATAGCGGGAAACCACTTCTGCGACTATTGATGTGATCCAGTCCTGAACCTCAGGGATGCCCGGGTCGAGGACAAAGCGATCGCCAGACGTTCTGATCCAGTCGCGGTGTTGCACATAGACGCTCGCCGGTTGTTGAGACAGAGTGCTATTCAGTTCCCTGATAGTACCGGGCTTCGTATTAACCGATACGCGATAGGGGTTAAACCAGGCGTGTACTTTCATCCCACGCTTGTGGGCTTCGTCGAGCATAAATTGCAGCGGATCGTAACCCGGATTTTCACCAATCTTACCGGTCATAAGATCGGACCACGGCAAAATTTTCGATGGCCACAGGGCGGTACCGTCCGGCTTGACCTGGAAAAAGACCGTGTTTATGCCGAGACGTTGCAGATGATCCAGTTTGTCGATCATCGCCTGTTGTTGTACACGGGCCCGGCTGGTGGGGTTACTAATGTTAACCGAGGAAACCGGTGGCCAGTCGAGCCGAGAAACCGTGGCCAGCCAGATGCCACGCATCGGTTGTGACGATTGTTGCGTCGTGGCTGGTGGCTTTGAACCTGCTGGTGGTGTCACCATGGACTCTGGAGGCGTGCTTTTACAACTACACAGTAAAAGTGCCAGTGCAACTAGTATCGCTGGTCTTCTAATCGTTAATTTCTTGTTTCGGGAGCAGATATCCATATGTGCTGGTTTCCGGTAAACAGATGTGCGCTCATTCTCGTACTTATCCCCGTTAAGTCAATACGACAGCAAGCACGAAAAAGGGAGCGATGAATTATCGCTCCCTTGTCTTATAACCATTCAGACATGGTTAGTGTTTCTTGTCATTCATCACAATATAGTGTGGTGAACGTGCACGCGGGTGCAGGAAGAAGTGACCTTTTGGTGCGTTCTGACTGTTGATTGGCTCCAGAGTGACGCCGGTATTTGCTTTGCCTTTACGATCATGAACAGCATAGAGAATAAAGGGCAGGGCAAGTACCACCAGGAAACTAACAACCAGTAATTCAACATACATATCGGTAGAATCACCCTGGATGTTATCCGGCGGCAGGAAGGAAACAATAAACGCCATAATTGAAGTCAGCAGACCGACAATTGCCACGACCAGTTTCACCCCTTTACCACCAGGGATATTAAATGTGCGTTTTAAGTCAGGATGTTTAAGAACCAACACAATGTAGCCAATAAACAGCATGAAATAAGCACACAGATAAATCACCACCGTCAGCGCCAGTGCGATCAGGAAGGACATGTTGTTACCGCCACCGGTATTGGTGAGGATGATCAACGCGATAGACGTAATCACCAGCTGCGAAATGACCAGCGTTACCGGTACGCCATTTTTGTTCATTTTAGCGAATGCCGCTGGCAGCAGGTTTTTCTGCGCTGTTACATACATCCCGCGAGAAGGACCAACAATCCAGGAGGCGATTTCCGCCAGAACACCCAGCAACAGCAGTGCGGAGATCACGCGAACCGTCCACTCAATTTCTGGTGCCACATGGGACATCAGAACGGTAAAGGTTTGCATTACCCCTGCGGAGAGGTTGATTTCATTACCCGGAATGACCATCGCAATAGACAAACCACCAACAGAGCTTAAGCAGATTGCCGCCACCATCAGCAGTAACATAGCCAACGGATAGTCGCGCCCTGGGTTGCTCATTTCATTGACGTGGGTTGCGGATGCTTCTACGCCCATATAACTCAAAATGAAGGCAACAAATACTACCAGGGTGCCCACTTTAGAGAAGTCAGGGAAGAAGGTCTTCGAATCCATTTCGATAGCAACGGGGGCACCGGAGTGCAGATAAATAGCCGCTAATGCGATCAAAATAAATGCAGGTAACAGGATACCGGCGAAGAAGCCAACTTTAGCAATTCGCGCCGTGTATTTCGTGCCACCAAACTGCGTTAATGCCAGCGCCCAAAGAATGATGAGTGCTGCAATAGTTTTGGTAATGGGGTCTTCATTCAGCGCTGGCCATTTCAGGATGTAGGAGAGTGCCCCTAACACGAAATAGAGCATCGGAATAAAACCAATGGCGATTTGCAGATAGCCAAATGAGATCGCTGCAAATCCCCATCTCGGCCCCAGAGTATTTGATACCCAGGCGAAGACACCACCTTCTTCCCAGCCGTCGACGGTGGCCATTTCCGCAGCACAAAGTCCCACGGGAATAAACCATAAAATCCCGCCTAATAGCAGGAAGAAGACTAATGAAAAGCCCGATGTTGCGAAGGTAGGGTATTCATAAACAGCCATTACCATCGATGCCGTTATGGCAAAGAATCCAAGTAATGTGAGCTGCTTAGCTTTACCTGTCTGTACTGATGTAGCCATATTATCCCCCTAAAACGGTATTCCTGTCGGAACCGCACCTGTTTTGTTCTGAAGCGTATTCAGAACAATATTTTCCGTTGCTAATGCCAGTGAACAGACTTTGGAAATTGTCCCGAAACGGGTTCGTTTCGGGACACCGTTACCGTTAAACGTTATCAGGTATGTTTAAAGCTGTTCTGTTGGGCAATACCCTGCAGTTTCGGGTGATCGCTGAGATATTTCAGGGAGGCTTTGTAGTCTTCCAGCAACAGTTCAGCAAAGTCCATTTCGAAGCCGCGACGACACATAATGCGCATCACCACGATGTCGGTGGCTTCACCGCCGAGAGTGAAGGCCGGAACCTGCCAGCCGCGCAGACGCAGACGTTCAGAGAGGTCATACAGGGTGTATCCCGGATCTTCACCATCTTTCAGTTTGAAGCAAACCGCCGGGATGCCTTCGTCCGGGCGACCCGTACAGATGAACTCATACGGCCCCAGTTTGGCGATTTCATCCGCCAGATAAGCGGCAACCTGGTAAGAGGCGTTCTGTACTTTGGTATAGCCTTCACGACCGAGGCGCAGGAATTCATAGTACTGTGCAATTACCTGACCCGCCGGGCGGGAGAAGTTGATGGCAAAAGTACCAATTTGACCACCCAGGTAGTCAACGTTGAACACCAGTTCCTGCGGCAGCGCTTCTTCGTCACGCCAGATAACCCAGCCGCAGCCCAGCGGAGCCAGACCGAATTTATGGCCTGAAGCACTGATCGATTTCACACGCGGCAGGCGGAAGTCCCAGACGATATCCGGGGCGACGAACGGTGCCAGGAAGCCACCGCTGGCAGCGTCGATGTGCATGTCGATGTCGATACCGGTATCGGCCTGGAATTTATCCAGCGCATCGTGCAGCGGTTGTGGGAACTCATAGTTACCAGTGTAGGTCACGCCGAAAGTCGGCACCACGCCGATGGTGTTTTCGTCACAGGCTTCAATCATGCGTTTCGGGTCCATAAACAACTGACCGGGGCGCATAGGGATCTCACGCAGCTCCACATCCCAGTAGCGGGCGAATTTATGCCAGCAGATTTGTACCGGACCGCACACCAGGTTTGGTTTATCCGTTGGTTTGCCTGCAGCTTCCATACGCTTGCGCCAACGCCATTTCATCGCCATCCCGCCGAGCATACAGGCCTCGGAAGAACCAATGGTGTTGGTGCCAACGGCCTGACCATTTTTCGGCGCAGGCGCATGCCACAGATCGGCAACCATATTTACGCAACGCAGGTCGATGGCTGCGGATTGCGGATATTCTTCTTTGTCGATCCAGTTTTTGTTAATGGATAAATCCATCAATTTGTGGACATTTTCGTCGTCCCAGGTCTGGCAGAAAGTGGCCAGGTTCTGACGAGCGTTGCCATCAAGATATAATTCGTCATTGATAATCTGGAATGCGACATCGTCGCGCATTTCGTGCAGCGGAAAACGTTTTGATTCTGCGATAGTGGAAATAGACTTCGCACCAAAACGTGAATCGAGTAGTTCCGACCTTAAATCCGTTACTTGCTTCTTATCCATTTTAAACTCCTTAAAATGATTGGATCGCATTAAAAAAGTAGGATTTATCGATAAAGTAAGCAAGTGCAAAGGACTCGTGTTTAAATAACAAAATCCTAATGTTATTTATCGTGAGATATTACGCGAATAATATTTTTTCATTGAAAAACAATACAATATGAAATTCTTGGGTGGTGGTAAGGTGTTTTATGCTGTTATTTTTATGCGCATTCTGTGTCTCCTGAATTATCACGTAAAAATCAGACCTTAAAATATCACTATTAGTACTTGATTATTATTTTGAACGCATTTATAAAATTATTACATAAAAATAGCGAATATTGCTAAAATCCCCGCCAACGATGTGTTGACGGGGCTGTTATTATTTTGGCAATAATACTCCGGTATAAGTATTTACCGGATGAGAAAGATATTGTTTAACGGCAGTGTTAACATTCTCTACCGTCATTTGTTTCAACAATTGCTCCTGCTCAGTCCATGCTGCAGGATCGTCATATTGAATAAGACTATTTACAATAGTGTTCGCTAATTGTTGAACGCTACGCTGTTGGATATCGAGGCTGCGCTGAACGTTTTGCTGGTATTCATTCAGTTCTTGCTCACTGATCCCTTTAGCCAGACGCTTAACCATCACTTCATTCGCTAACGTTAACAGTTCATCATGTCGTTCTGGTTGACAAGTAAAAGCCAGCAAATGACTGATATCTTTGGCCTGAGGATCAACCGAGAGGCGAGAAGAAACGCTGTATGCTCCAGATGCCTGTTCACGAATATTAACACGTAGATCTTTTGCCAGTGCGACGTTAAAAGCATCGAGCGCCATACGCGTCGGCAGATTAACAGGTGTCCGGGAATCATAACGCTTCCACTGTGAAACCTGTGCCACAGGTTCATTTTGTTCTTTTACAGTAACCGATGCGTTGTCCGTCGCGCGAGTTAATGGTTTACCTGCGGCTAATGGCGAATCAGAGTGTTTGATTGATCCTAAGTAACGCGTAATTAACGCCACGAGTTTGTCTTCTGCGACATTACCGACAATGACAAACGTGATATCCGCTGGAGATGAAAACAATTGGCGATCGGCAGCCAGCGCATCTGCGGCAGTAAACTGTGCAATCTGATTTTCTTGCAGTAATTTCGTGCGGTCATCAGCATAGCGCGTCTCATACATCTGCTGGGCGAATTTCTCCGCTGGACGCTGGTCGAGCGTTTTCAACGCCTGAATTTGAGCATTTTGTAGCGATGCCCAAATATTATCGTTAATCGTGCTGTGGGTGATTCGCTGGTTAATCAACTGAAAACCAGGTTCAGGGTTATTAGTCCGCGCGCTAACGGAGAGCAACGTATTCATGCCACTGACTTTACTGCTCATGGTTACCGAATTTTCCGCACTCCAGCGTTTCAGGCTGGAAGAGGAGAGTTCGCCAACGCCGCTTCCGCTAACTGCTTTATTTGCCAGCGCGATAAGTGATTTTTGCTGCGCAGGGAAACTTAAATCGCCTTTATTCGATACGGCAATAATTTGTAGCTTTTGCTCTTCACCCGCGGATTTTGCCAGAATAACCCTGGCACCATTGGAAAGTGTTAATGATGTCAGATTCTCCGCCAGCGTTTCTTTGCTGCTAATTTCCGCCTGTGGGTCTGCGTCTACTGTTAACGATAAATTTCTGCCTGGGAAGACGTAAGCCGCCAGCTTTTTGTTGGCGTACTCCTTTTCCAGCGCCAGGATAGCCGCAGGAGACAATGCTTTTTTGGCGGCAACCTCATTGTTTACCATTTGCTCCCAAAATGCGTCCTGGTTCTTTCTTAACTGCTGCCATTTTTCCGCCAGACTTTGCACGGTAATTTGCTGCCACAGACGTTTCGAAAGTTGATATGTCTCTTCCGGCGACAAGAACGGCGTATTATTTAATGAGCTGGATGCCAGGCGACTGGTCAGCATACGTAAATCACGTTCAGCTTGCTGATCAACCGCATTTTTCAGCCAGGTGAGGCGGGTAGATTTGACATCATCGAGTTCTTCAGCAGAAAAACCATGCTGATCAATGGTTGCCAACTCTGCCATTAATGCATTCGCAGCATCCTGCATATTATCGTCTCGTGCATTTACACGGAAAAACAGCGACTGATAATCGGGTGCAATTTTAACGCTGCGCGCAGTGCCGCCAGAAATAGTCTTCAACTCGCCCGACTGTATGCGTTCCTGCAGACGTTGATTGAACAGCTGAACTAACATGCTCCATTCAGCTTGTTCGATAAAGCTTTGCTCATCGTTCACTTGTACCATTGGCAGGCGATAATAGAGTGCGATGCCGTTCACCCGGTTTTCTTTATCATTAATGATATTAAAGCGCAGGTGGTTTTCGGCTTTTGTCGGCCAGACGCGATTTTCAGCTGCTTTGTTAGCCGGAAGCTTACTTAAATTATCCTTTATCAGCGCCAGCGCTTCTTTACTGTCGATATCGCCGACCACGATAAAGGTCATATTATTTGGTTGATACCAGCGTTGATAAAATTGGCGCAATTGTGCCGGTGTGACCGTGGCGACAGTATCCATCAGGCCGATAGGTTCACGGTCTAAATTACGGGTATTTGCCAGCAGGAAAGGGCGGCGCGCCTGAGAGGTGCGCCATTTCGCATCCTGATGGGCACGCCATTCCTCAGTAATTACGCCACGTTCAGCGTCTACTTCGAGTTTTTCAAAGGTTGCGGCATTACTCCATTCACTGAAGATTGCCATCACTTGTTGCAGATTTTGTTTCTGCGTAGTCGGCAAACTCACCTGATACACCGTTTCGTCATAGCTGGTATAGGCATTAACATCGCGACCAAAACGCAGGCCCATTGACTCAAATGTTTCGATGACTTTATTACCCGGCCATGTTTTTGTGCCGTTAAACATCATATGTTCTACAAAATGAGCCACGCCGAGCTCATTGTCTTCTTCCTGCAATGAACCGGTATGAATTTGCAGCCATAAATTTACCTGATCCTTTGGATGAGCATGCGGATAAATCATATATCGCAAGCCATTGTCCAGTTGCCCGGTAATTAACTTTTCATCCTGCGGTAAGGCGGCGGCAATCAGCCGCCCGGGGAGCAACAGAGTTGCCACTAACGTCAGTAAGAAACAGAGGTTTCTCATAATTATCTCCATGCGAAAACCGGGCGAATTTACCCGGTTAAGTAAAATCCGAACTATTAAAATTTCATGCTGACATCAAGCCAGAAAGTACGGCCACTGGCGTAGGTCGCCACACCGGTGTTCGTTGTATCAACAGCGGTTTTGCTATCCAGTACATTGAGAATATCGGCACTGATCGTCAGGTTTTGTTGTTGCAGAAATTGTGGCGTCCAGGACAAGCGGGTGTCCCAGGTCAGGCTGCTATCCAGTTTTTCGTCAACATACTGCTTGTAATCTGAATATTCGCTGATGTATTGCGCATTTGTCTTACCAAGGATAATGCGAGCTTTACGCGCTTCTTGCCAGGCCAGCGTATTCGCCCACACTAACCCGCTCGGTTGATGCGTGAAATCCATGTTTAAGGAGATCTTTAATGGGTTATTAAAATCTGCCACTGGAACGCTATCGTAAGAGACCAGATTACCGTTATAAACCACCTGGTTATCACCGGTATTGCTCTCCTCATAACCATTGTTTAACGACAAGTTGCCCTTGCTCTTGATATAGCTAAAGACAATTTGTGGGTTAATATCTACCTGGCGGATATGCAGGGGTTCGGCCAGTTCAAAACTGAGGCTGAACGAATGCGTTTTGGTTTTGCCATCGTTGTTATATTCAGTAATGGTGGTTTTAGTCGCGCTGTCGGTACGACTGCTTTTGCTGATTTGATCATGCGCTTCACGGTAAACATAGTTTGCACGCGCAATAACGTTCTTACCGATTTTCTGCTGCAATCCCATTGCCAGTTCATCGTTATAAGGCGTTTTCAAATCCTGATAACGCGTCAGAGTTTTATTACCTGATACCGATTCCGTCCAGCTATTGCGGATATCACGTAATCCCATATCAAGAATATTCCCGCCATAGTAACGGTTATAACCTGCTGTAATCATTGAGGTTTGATTAGCAAAAATATCCCATTCCGTCATAAAGCGCGGGGAGATATTGTGGTTTGACAGATAGTTGTCATAGTCATACCGCACGCCGGGCATTAATGACACATTACGCCAGCTAATGCGATCCGCCATATACAGCGTGTAGTTGTCAATTCCCAGGCGGCCTTTACCTTTATGGTAAATGGTATGGTTAGTTTTCTTTCCGGCAGCATTAATCACATAGGATTCAGACTGGTTATGGCGTTCAGTCCACGCATCGGAATAGATGTATTCCGCGCCGAAGTAGGGTTGATGCGAAACATTACCCACGGCGAATTTTTGCCAGTCCAGGCGTGTTTTGAAGGTGTAATTATCTACAGCCTGGGAAATGTGTCCTAATCCGCCACGGGTGCAACGCCCTGTAATATCACCATATGTACATGAAAGTTCGGTGTACCAGATGTCATGATCGTGACGGGTATAATCACTAATATGATCCCAACCAACGGTGGTACGCAGTTTGGCCCATGCGAGCTGCGTATCCATATCCCATGCCAGACCATAGGATTTATTACCCATTTCGCGATCAGACTGCGGGAAGGTGCTGGTATTATAATCACGGCTGGAGCCGGTATATTTTAAGGTTAAATCGTGGGTAAAGCGGTCGCTGGCAAACCAGGTAAATTTGCTTAATGCAGTATCGATAACGTTTTTATACTGTGCCCGACCGGCGACAATGCCGTCATTCGAAACATAATCCGCGCGGGTGATATCAGACTGGCGGCGCGATAAACCGGCGGTAACGCCGAAGTTATCAGCGAGTTCCTGATTAAACGACAAGGTATAAAAGTTCTTTTTAAAATCTGGGGAGTAATAAGTACTTCCTGAAGAGCCTTGATTAAATGCGCTCTTGTTATTCTCATCGATATGCGATGTTAACCAGTCCGAACGCGTAGTGCGATAACCCAATTTCACCTTGCTATCATCAGCGTTGAAGCGTTTGATCTTTGCATCAATTACCCCGCCATTGAAGCGACCAAATTCAACCGGCACAAAACTGTCATAAAGCGTCACATTGTCCAGTAAGCTGACATCAAGATAATACCCCTGTGACATCCCGCTAATATTGGTTGCACTACTGGCATCGGACTCATTCGCTGGGTTCAGGTTATTAGTTGCACTAATACCGTCAATCAAATAGGCATTCTGGTAGGGCGACGCACCGTGAATAGAGATTTTCTCAGGGCGAATATCTCCCTGGTTCAACGAGGTACTTTGCGTTGAATCCATGCGTACCGCAGGGTTGGTTCTCAGCAGATCGCTGATATTGCCATTCCCGGTCGGTAAACGCTCGATGCTTTCACTGGTGTAATGCGTGTTGCCGTTTACGGGTACAGGGACAGGAGCATAGACCGTCATCTCTTCAAAAAAATGCATGTACATGTTTTTGTCATCGACGGCCTGCGCCACATCAGCGCCACATAAAATGACGCCAGGAATAAGAACTCGCTTCATTTATTTATATCTCCGTACAGCAGGGCTTTTATTGTTTTTATAAAACCGCGCTAATGTCACAAATATCATCGGCCAGGTTCCAGACACCGGGTTGATGTGTAACCATAATGACGCCGCTTGTGGGTAGTTTTTCACGCACTAAACGCAGTAAGCGGATAGCCTCTTGTTCCTCAAGATGAGAGGTAGTTTCGTCAAGAAATATCCATTTCGGACGTCGTAAAATTAATCGTGCCAGGGCGATACGTTGTTTTTCGCCGCTGGAAAGAATATCTCCCCAGCGATCGTGGTCATGAATACGCGCAGCCAATTTCCCAAGACCAACCTGATGCAGTACTTCGCTCAACGATTTATCGTCTACGGGCAGGGGAAGTGCTTTACAAATAATCTCTTTCAGTAAGCCGGTTTTGATTAACGGTGTTTGTGACACATACCAACTGTCAGCAGGAGAAGAAATATCACCTTTAAACCACGGCCAGCAGTGGGATAATGTTTTAAGCAGTGTGGTTTTTCCCGCGCCAGAGTAGCCTTTCAGTAATAGCCATTTGCCTGGCGAAACATGAAAGTTCAGGTTCTCTAATATGATCTTATTATCAGGCGTACGAATACTCGCATCAGCCACTTGTACCGCATGTTGGCAATTTTTAGGCTTATTCGTAGGGCGCTGTTCAGTGAGTTGATGGAACTCATACAAGCGATCGATAACCGCAGCCAGTTCAGCAAGTTCGTCATATTTATAAATAAACCAGCTTAAATTGTTCGATACCAGCATAAATGCCTGGCGCGATTTCATCAGTCCGCCCAGATTGATCTGCCCGCTAATAAACTGCGGCAATAACAGAAAGTAGGGAAGAACGCTAAGCGAGCGCGAATAAATATTCTGCCAGTAATCAAGCCACCGCTGACGATTCATTAAACGATGCCAGTTCTCTTTAATGGTATGAAAATTGTCGCTCAACTCCTGGCGTTGTAGAGACTCAGCATTGCTTAGCGCAATCAGTTCTGCCTGCTTATTATGCTGCACAAGATTTGTTCGAAATGTCGCTTCGCTACGTTGTTTTTCCACATTAAGCGGACGAATACGTTTACCCACCTTATGGGTAAATAAAGTTCCACCGATCACAATGAGCACGACGGTATAGACCATATACCCCTGGATATTCCATTCTGTTCCACCAACAGTGAATGAGAGCGTACCCGCGCTTTCCCAAAGAATAACGGTAAAGGTGATCAGCATGCTAAGTGACTGGATGAAGCCAAATGAAAGACTGAGCGTTTTGCTGATCAGTAAGAGAATGTCTTCAGCGATACGTTGGTCAGGGTTATCTGTATTTTTATGCTCGCCGTAGATCTGCGTGAAGTAGTAGTTTTTATCTGCAAACCACCGATTAAGGTAGTAATCTGTTAACCATTCGCGCCAGCGAATAGTCAGTAGTTTAATTAACCATGTTTTGTTTACGGATATTAATACAAAGATCCCCAGCAGGGCAGGGAACCAAAGGACAAGCTGCCAAAGCTTATCGGTTTCTTTCTGGCTTAGCGCATTGAAAAAATCATTATTCCAGTCGTTTAACCAGACCTGAATTTTAACCACGCCAAGGATCATGGCGAGGATAATAATGATTAACAACACTGAAGTTTTATTATTCTTACGCAGCCAAAAGGGCTTCAACAGACAGAGATACTTTGCTATCAACATACGAAGCGTAATGGGAATGGTTATCATTAGCGAAAATTGATTGTGCCATCCAATGATTATCTATGGCAATGATTTACTGATGAAATTTATTTAAGTATCATTTAACAATATGAAATATAAAGGAATATTTCATTTTCAGTGGTTATGGTTATGCTATTGATAATCAAGGATATTGCTAATGCCCTGATGCATACCACGTAAGCCAGGATTTTCGCAAGGGAAGATGATGATGACGAAACACCCGACAGGAATTTATGTCGGGTGCCTTGTTAAGGTCATAAGAAGGAGGCTAAGAATGGAGTTAAAAGAGAGCGTTATTAATTATTCTCCATTTGTTTTGCAACATCCATAATGTGGTAAAGCGGTACTCTGTTCTTAGCTAACTCTACCATGGCGTTCATATAAGGTACCATGGTTGAAAAAAGGATTTTATAACCTTCGCAAAAATAAGAAACAGTCTCATTGTTTACTTTAGTAATACGATGCTTAGGACAACCGCCATTGCAGATAGGTTTATATGCACATTGCTGACATTTCGCTGGAATCCGTTTTTTTTGCGCTGTCAGTTGTACACTGTTCATCGTTTTGAGTTCAGATTTATTAATGTTTCCAATTTTGTACTGTGGATAGACAAAATGGTCGCATTCGTAAATGTCTCCATTACTTTCAACAACCAGATTATCCTTGCAGGACTCCTGGAAAATACAACTGGTATGCCCATTCCCCAAAAAACGGCTGACAAAGCTTTCAAACTGACGGATGAAAATTTCACCCACATCGTTTTTAACCCATTGCATAAAAATGGTTGACATAAACTTGCCATAAGCCGTGGGAGGCACAGAAAAATCAATGATACGGAATGTGTTCTCACTATGACCACTGAAATCAATATTCGGCGTCCCGGTTTCTAGCAATTCGATAAATTGCATATGTTTACTGCCGATAGATTTTAAAAAATGATAAACCTCAAGAGGGTAATGGACATTAACGTTATTAATGACGGTTAACGTATTAAACTCTACTTGATATGATTTCAGACGCTCGATGGCTGCTATCACTTTTGCAAAAGTACCGTTACCTGAATTACTGCGTCTGTAACGGTCATGTAACTCCTGGGGGCCATCGATCGAGATACCAACCAGAAATTCATGTTCTTTGAGAAAGGCACACCATTCATTATTCAATAAAATGCCATTCGTTTGTAATGCATTAAAAATACGTTTTTGGCCTGCATAGCGTTGTTGATAGTGAATAACTTTACGGAAAAAATCCAGGCCAGCCAGAGTGGGTTCACCGCCTTGCCAGGTAAAATAGACCTGATTGCCAGACGCTGCGATATATTGTTTGATGAACTCTTTCAGAGTGCTGTCATCCATCCATTTTTCATGAGTAAACTGCGACTCTTTTTCAAGGTAAAAACAGTAATCACATTTGAGATTACATTGAAAACTGGAGGGCTTGGCTGTAACGTGCATCGCTATCTCGCTCAATAAGGCGGCGGAAAAATCCGCCGCATGAAGGTTTAGTTATTTCGCTTCGCTTAGTGCTTTCTTGATATTGTTAAACTTCTCCTGATTTACCTCGCTAAGCGGTGGCTGGCTGCTGTCGATAAACTCTCTTACCACGCCTTGCATCTCTTTAACGACCTGCGGATTGGCGGCGGCAAGGTTATCTTTTTGCTGTAGATCCGTCAGTTTGTAGAGACCTAACTGATTGTTTTCTACTGTATAGACAAGCGAATAATCGTTATTTCTCACCGTATAAGAGAATTGGCTTAAGTCCTCAGTGTTGGGGTTATGCGGGTAATCGTCTGACTGATGGCGAACAAATTTGTGGTAATTATCCCAGAATGGAATATTTTCCTCGTCAAACCAGTGAGAATAAGAGGTTATCCAGGTCAGATTTTTATGTGGCTCGCCTTGTTTCTTATCTTGCAACCAGGGCAGCAAGGAAACGCCATCCAGCTTAAGGTCTTTTGGAATGCTGATATCGGCTGCATCAAGAGCTGTCGGGTAGAAATCCATTGCGGAAATCAGCTTGTCATAATTACCGGGTTGAAGTTTTCCTTTCCACCACATAAACATTGGGGTGTGAGTACCGCCAGGATAGGTCTGACTCTTATAGCCTTTTTGCGCCCCGTTCAGCGGCAGAGGACCATCGATAACCGCACCATTATCGGAGGTAAAGAGAATAATTGTATTGTCATACTGTCCGTTTTTCTTCAGTTGTTCGAGAATGCGTTTTACACCCTGATCAACAGAATAAACGGAAGCGTAGTAGTTATCTGCTGTTTGACTACCGGTATTAAATTGCTTCTGATATTGATCCGGTGCAGGATTATCATTTGGCAGGTGCGGAGCATTATAAGCCAGGTAAAGCATAAAAGGCTGGTCAAGTGTTTTGGCACGATCAACAACGCCAATTGCCTCATCGGTTAACTGATCGCTGATATAACCTTTTGCGGGGACACGTTCACGATTTTTGAACAGTGAAGGGGAGTTGTAATATGCCGTTCCTGCAGCGTGGAATCCCATAAAGTAATCAAAGCCACGGTTTTGAGGTTGCCATTCTTCCGCAGAAAATGTGGTGAAGTTGTCATGATAGTCACGCGTTTGTTTATCTTCCGGTACCGGCACATTACTGATTTTTGACAAGTGCCATTTACCTACTGCTGCAGTGTAATAACCATGATTCTGGAATAATTCAGGCAAGAAAGTTTCTGTTAGCGGAATACCATCCTGAGCATCGGTATTGGAATAGACACCAAAGCGGGCGGGAGCTCGACCGGTCATTATTGCGGCGCGGGAGGGGCCGGAAACACCGTGTGCCACATAGCCGTTAGTAAAACGTACGCCTTCATCCATTAATGAAAGGAGCGTCGGCGTTGATTTTTGTGCAGCTTCAATGGCTTTATCTATCCCTATTTTGTAGGTATCGACAACTTCACGATTTTCCATTGTTTTTGGGTCAAAAGATCCCTTATCAAAAGGAAGTTGTCCATAACCAAGATCATCCATGGTCAGTACGATAATATTTGGCTTTCCTTTGGTACTGTATTCTGTCGGCGTAAAGTCTGAGAAAGCAACGTTTGTTTTGGTTGCTTTCAGCTTTACATCATCTGCCGCATGAGCAGCAAATGCAGCCATACCAGATGCCAGTATCAAAGATATCGAGGTACTTACGACACTTTTCTTTAATGCAGACTTCATAAATGTTCCTCTTCTTATTGTACTTAATTCCAAAGTAATTTTACGAAGAGAAATAAGTGGATGTAAGTGAAGTTAGTCACATAAAGAGATAGCAGATTTAGCTAAAAAAAGGGAAAAAACAGTCCATAAAGCGTTGACATTACTTTCTGTTCTATTAAGTAATTTCTCGCCGATAAACAACTAATTTATTGATATTTAATAAATTATTGCATTTTACTGACAAAATGCAGAATTGAGATCATAAATAATCATGCAACAGGTTATGCAAGTGCATAAATATGTGATGGATGTCACTTATTTATTTCAATAAATATATCGCCTAAAAACAACGCGGGGCAGGGAATGGCTGCCCCATTTAATTCTTACGCAGCGTGTGTGGTTGACTACTCGTTAGCAAATAATCAAATAGCTAAAGCATTCATCGTGTTGCCCGTATTCATACCCGTGTGACTTTGACAACGGTACTCCTTAGAAACTCTCTTCGGACTGTTGCCGAAATGTTTGCGGAACGCATAAATAAAATAAGATGTACTGGCATAACCACATTGTTCGGCAATTTTATTGACTGAACCTTCTACGCGTATCAAATTTTTTGCGTGCTGCATTCTTGCATCTAAAAGAATCTGTGAGAATGTCGTTTGCTCTTGCTTAAGTTTTTTCTTCAACAGGCTTTCACTGATGTACAGGCAGTCACAAATATCTTTCAGCTTCCATGGGTGCGCCGGCTTCATGTTGACAATATTTCTCACTTTCCCAGAAACGGATAGCACACCGTTAGTTAATAGTGTAATGAAACCTTTGCATGCGGCAAAAATAGACAGGCAAGAAAAAAGCAAAAGTTCTGAAAAATTATGATGATTGCGTTCTTCCGAGTTGAGATAAGCAATCATTTCATTAAGCAATCCAGTCGGTACATTTGAAGCACGTAAAAACTTCGCAGGAACAGGCACCGTCACTGTCTGGATGTTAGTGCATTGTAGATATTTTTTAATGGTATTTTCAGTAAATCCGATCTCTTTAAAATGCCGCTCATAAGGTTCAAAATGCGTACGAACAGCGTTATCTACCATCAGGATCTCGCCGTCAGAGAAGGCGTAATCTTTATCTAAAATGTTAGCGTTGAAGGCATGATGAATAAATATAACAGAACAAACGAGCGACATTTTATCTCCTTAAAACAATAAAGTTTTTATCGATACTTTTTTAACATTTCATATTTATAATTTGCTGTTTGTTTTCAGCCTTGCAAACTATTGATAATGAAATGTGTAAGATCTCTTGCAATGCGACCCATTTCTGAAATACTCAGCTGATCAATTGCCGAAAAAATGGCTATCAACGTAAGTGTCAGTAATAAGACAACCACAATTGCAGACATGATTTCTTTATAGTTGTCTCTTTGCGTGATTTTGTTTTTCACTGTGGTCGCATGCATTTCAAATATGTTTATTTAGCGGATAACGTTAAAAATCGTTAATCAGTATGCTTAATATAACAGGCTGGAGAAAAGAGGAAATAGGACTGGTGCTTCAGTACTGAGCGGAGTTTCTTACAGCTGTAGGCAGAAGTTTATATCTTATAGTATGTAGTTTAATTTAATCCATGTGAGCAAATTGCGAAATAATAGTCAATGAGGAATTCTTCTGCTGTGCGGATGACAGCAGAAGAAATGAGAAGAGGCATTAATTTGATGGTTCTAATTCAACCGGAATACTTTTATAGCCAGGAATGCCACTTAATGGATCGTGGTTATCAAGTGTTAGCATGTGATTCGATTCTGGAAAATAGGTCACCAGTGAGCGGTCAGCCATAGGGTAAATGACCACTTTTAATCTATCCATGCGGCGTGAGCTGCGCTTACCGTCTGGCGTAAGCGCAATAAGATTAACTCTTTCGCCGTTTTTTACACGGCAAATTTTAGCTTGTTTAGCACTCATAAAGACCACATCTCGTTGACCGAATACCCCTCGATAGCGATCATCCATACCATAAATCGTCGTGTTGTACTGATCGTGGCTGCGTACTGTCGCCATGACCAGCTTACTGTTAAACGCTGAAGAGGGATCTTCTAACAGCCCTTTGCTGGTAATGAAATTAGCCTTACCTGACGGCGTCATCCAGCGCCTTTCAGCAGCTGCATTTATCAGGTGAAAACCACCGGGATGACGGATGCGCTGGTTATAGTCGGCGAACTCTGGCAGCACAGCTTCAATGTCATTGCGAATGCGATCATAATCTTCCACCAGATACTCCCAGGCTACCACGCTCTGGGGTAGTGCTGCCTGCGCGATTCCCGCGACCACTGCACACTCTGATTTCAGCATTACACCGGCGGGTTTTAACACGCCACGCGAGGCATGAATCATCGACATTGAATCCTCAACGGTTACCGCCTGCGCACCGTTTTTTTGCATGTCAATCTCGCTACGTCCCAGGACCGGCAGAATATAGCTATGCCGTGCGGTCAACAGATGAGAGCGGTTAAGCTTAGTGGCTACGTGTACCGCCAAATCTAATTGCGTTAACGGTACAGCGCTCGCTTCCCGATCTGGCATTGCCAGCGCAAAATTGCCCCCCATGCAGATCAATGCTCGAGCCTGCCCCGTACATATTGCTTGCATGCTGGCAATTGCAGCATGTCCAGGTGCATGAGGTGGGGTGAAGCCATAGCGCTCACCCAGACGAGCCAGAAACTCTGCAGACGGTTTCTCGGTGATACCGACGGTTCGGTCGCCCTGTACATTAGAGTGTCCACGTAGTGGGCAGATACCCGCACCAGGCTTGCCAATGTTACCTTTCATCAACAGCAGATTGACCAGTTGCTGTACGTTCTGGGTACCATGTTCGTGCTGAGTGATCCCCATTCCGTAACAGATAATGGTGCGTTCGGCAGCGGCATATGCGTCAGCCAGTTCGGCGATTTGTGTCTGACTTAGTCCAGAAATACGTTCGATATCTTTCCACTCGGAATTGAGAACGTCACGGCGTAGCTCGTCAAAGCCGACGGTATGCGTTTGAATAAACTCGTCATCAAGCAATGAAGGCCGACCTGCGGCGCTTGCAGCATCATCGCGCTCAATTAACAGGCGCATCATCCCCTTGAGCAACGCCATATCGCCACCAATGCGCACGTTATAGTAGGCACTGGCCAACTGAGTCTCAGAGTTCGTCAGCATTTCAAACGGGTTTTGCGGTGCGGTAAATCGCTCCAGGCCACGTTCCTGTAGAGGATTGATGGCGATCATTTTCGCTCCCCGTTTCACTAAAGCGCGCAACGAAGTCAGCATGCGAGGGTGGTTTGTACCAGGGTTATGCCCAATGCAAATGACTAAATCGCACTTCTCAAAGTCTTCCAGCAACACGGTCCCTTTACCTACACCGATACTCGCTGCCAAACCCACGCTTGTCGGTTCATGGCACATGTTGGAGCAGTCGGGAAAGTTATTGCTCCCGTATTCACGGGCAAAAAGCTGATAAAGAAAGGCAGCTTCATTGGAAGTGCGGCCCGAAGTATAGAATTCAACCTGATTGGGATCACTATAGCTTTGAAGGCGTGCGCCAATTTCGTCGAAAGCTTGTTGCCAGCTTAATGGCTTGTAACAGTCGCTGACGGCATCATATTTCAAAGGCTGAGTGAGTCGCCCCGCAGCCTCAAGCTCGTGGTCTCCCCAGGTAAGTAATGATTGAACCGTATTCTCAGCAAAGAAAGAGGCGTTTACCTGCTTATCCGTGACTTCCCAGGCGATTGCTTTTGCGCCGTTTTCACAAATGTCGAATGACGCACTGTGCTTAGGATCTGGCCATGCACAACCCGGACAGTCAAAGCCCTCTGGCTTATTCATGTCAAACATGGCAATAACATCCTGGCGTATATCCATCTGCTTACGTACTGCATTCGCTACGGATTTAACAGCACCCCAACCACCTGCAGCACCCTGGTAGGATTCAATTTTTTTCTTCATCTACTTATCCTGTGTGGAAATGAATTATTAGGATTTGTAATAGCGATGATGCACAGTACATACAAAGGGATTATCGCCAACATGGATATATAAGAGTAGGGGACTACTCTCTTTCTATTTTTAATCTATTATCGTTAAACAATAGATTAAATACGATAAGTTAAGCATCATCTCTCATAGTGTTTAAATTAACATATTTTTCAATATAAAAAATAAGACTCTGGCTTCAATTGTGCGCGGATTTTCTTACAGGTGTAGGCTAATAGCCTTCACAAAATAATTATCCGCGCAATTTTCGTGAATGGAGCGCATAGACTAAGGTCAAAATCACAATTATTCATAGATAAAAGTGACACCAATGACTGACTGGACGGTTCCGGCTGAAACCTTGTTTCCTGTTTGTCCATAGGTTGCGCTTAAACCCAGAGGTACTTTGCTTTTATTTACTGTCCCCAGGGAGACATTTTCTCCCGTAGCCAGTATTTTTCCATTACGCATTAGAGTGACACCCACTCCCGATGCTTTTGTTGCATCAGGTGCTGTGTTAGCAAACACTTGTCGGCTACTGTCAGTGGTGGCACCCGAAAGATAAAATGAGAGCTTTTGTTCGCTTGAGCAATATACGCCAAGGGGTATTTCTGCGCTTCCAGGAAAGTCCGGGAGATCCACGGTGACATTTCGACTATCAACGGTGCAGCCGCCTGTTGGCATAACAACATTGTTATTTGAAATAATATTCCACGTAAAATTACGCGGATTTCCGCTTCCTAATGTTGCAATTTTATACATATGAATACGGGCAATGACTTCCCCCGCTTTTATGACAACTCCACCGGCCGCCCCAACTGGGGTAATATAGAGTTTTAACGGTAATGGCATCGGTGTCTTATCACCAATATCCAATACGTTGGTATTTGTCGTCAACGGGAAGGGGTAGGTCACATTATTCCAGTACAGCGATCCTTTATATGACTGTAGGGAGCCTGCGAAAGCTGAGCCTTGTACCAGGTTTATATGATCAGTGTCGTACCAGCCGCCGTAATCATTCCAGCAACTTATATGCTGAGACAAGTCTACAACCAGATTCTGGCCCGGCTGTATTACAGGGTCGAGATTAACATAAACAGAGGTTGTACCTGCTCCAATACTTGACCCGCCATCGACATTACAACTGAAGGCAAAAACTTTGCCTGCCATTAATAGAAGATAAATACCGAACAGGACCTTTATACTGATTGTTTTACCCATGATATATCCTAAGGTTAAAAATTGATTTAAAAAGAAGGCTAAGAAAATCGAATCGACGTTATTGCCAGGTGTAGATCACATTGATTAGCGCCTCGATCGTTCCCTGGCTTGCGTTTCCATTCACCGTGATAGCTCTTGCCTTAAGTGGAAACTGTGCATTACGAGTGATCTCATCAACAATAACCGTTTTGCTATCGCCATTTTTTAACGCAGCATCCTGGTCATCCCTCAGCTCTATCTGAATATTTTCGGCAGTACCTTCATTTTTGTAATAACCCGTATTGTCAGTTGAACCTGTCACGATTGCCGTCACTGCACTTGTTTCAACCGGACAATCGGTTAATGACAAAGTAATATTGTGCCAGCCAGATGCAGAACCAGGTTGTTGCAGATTGCGCGTATAAAGATCCCCGAGATTAACGTTAGCTTCTTTGGTTTGAATAGTGCAGGGTTTAGCGACTACCCGACCATTAACAGTGATAGTGACATCGGCGGCCTGGAGAGTTGCTGTGAATAACGCGCAAAACGTAGCTAACAGGAACCTCTTGTGAAGTCTTTTCATATCTGACTCTGATTATTGAAATTCAAGGGTAAAGGTTGCCGAAGCCCTCACCAGTCCCGGATTGACGGACTTCTGAGTTGACTTCAGACGAGCGGAGTAAGGCAAAATATTGTTCTGTTCTGGTACCAGTGGGATCCACTGCATCCCGGCATGAAGATCATTCAGTTTCACCGGACGCATATTTGCGTCCAATATTTCTATACCCAAACCGGAGGCCGTATTGCTTCCTTCATCCAGTTTCAACAAAGTATTATTTTCTGCATCCTCAATACCGTTAAATGCAACCCGAACCCCCGTTGTCCCTTTGCTGCATTCACTTAACGTAATCTGAAAAGGGACGGCTGGACTTGTGCTACCGGTCGTTGGAAATTGTCTGGCACTGTTTTTTTGGAGATCTACGGTAAAATTAAGCGAATCCGATGAGACTGTGCAGCCATAATCGAGGACGCGCCCGCTAATTTTAATAACGCTATCTGCGGATAAAGCAGAATAGGTGGTTAACCCCAGACATAAACCGAGGAAAATAATGTTATTGTATTTCATAATCTATTGTTCCTTAGCGACAGATTGCTGTCTGCTGGTTCAGTAAGGTACCAGGAGAAACTTCAGGAAGCTTGTACTCGACAATACAGTTTGAGTTTTTATCTTTGCCCCATGAAACCTGTAATTGCCCTGACTGTGGAAGTCCAGTCAGATAAACCTGACCATTTTCCGCGACAATGCTGCCATTTTTATTCTCTCCGTGTGTGACAATTGCACCGAATGGAACGCTCTTATTACCGTACTTCAACGTCATTAATACTTTCCCGCCGATTTGTGCATTAAATGTTGCTCTGGCAATAGCACCGTGAGTTGGGATGACAGTGACCACGGTTTCATCCAGTTCAACATTATCTGCAAGGGAATTCGCGTTAAGAGCAACACGGTTTTCTCTATATTCTGTCGCAAATGGTAATATGGCATAGCCACGCCAGTCGGTATGAATTCCGGTCTGGTTCTCTATTTTGACATTATCAGCACCAGGAGCCTTAACCAGAACCATTGTGTCGCCCAGCGGCTGTCCAAAGGTGATGCCATCAGCATGAGCAATAATCCCACCACTCATTCCGTAATAAATCTGGCTGCTGTCACCACTCCGACTGTAACCGACATTAGTATTACCATAAGCTCCACGATAATTAAGAGAACTGTAACCACTGGTGCCAGACGATGTATTACCTCCGTGGGTGTTACCGACCTGAACGCTATAATTCAGGTTATTATCCGGCAGCAGAGTGCCATAAACCCCCGATAGATTGGTCATGCCGCCTTTCAAATCGTTTGACATACTGTAACTGGCGTTTGAATTACGAAATGCCGACTGACTGTCTGTACGCATCCAATGACTGAAGGGAACATTAAGCGTAAAAGCGAGTAAATGATCCCGATCGTTTTGCCATATATTATTGGAATAGCTGTAATTCAGCGAAGTCGTAATATCACCAAACGGCACATTTAATCCAAATGATATTTGCTGGTCGCTGCGTGACGTGTTCCAGTAACTTTGGCGACTGGCACTGAAAAATGTCGTACCGTAATTTCCAAGCTGCTGAGAGATGCTTATTTGTTCCTGACCACGCTTACTGTAGAACAGATTAAAATAATCAATAAATTGTGTCTGCTCATTGGTGTCTCCGGTAGGAGGCTTGACGGTGTAACCACTCATTCGACTGTAGGCACTGTCGGATAAGTTATAAAAACCTTGCGTAGAATAGCGATATCCTGCGACCTGGATATTGGTTCCACAACAAGTTTATTGCTGCACTTGTTGAAGAGAGTATTTGCAAAAACATTTTATGTCGCTAAATAACATGACGATTTCATTATGCATGTTATTTATAAACCGTGACTAAACAGAATATTATTGCGAACAAGGGAAGTGTCAGGAAAGGTCAAGAGCTACCAATGGTTAATATGGCTATAAATCATTAGCTATGGTTAATGTTTGCTTGCTGAAACTAACACCGAATTGCTCTAAACAGATAAGTGCAGGGTTTATTAAAGCTGTCCGACAGACTTTCTTAACCTGGTAATATCTCTCTTGGGTGACTCTCCAAACATCCGCGAATATTCCCGACTGAAATGGGATAGCTTTCGTAACCGACAGCATAGGCTGCTGTGGTGACATCGTAATGTTCATTCAGCATCTGTCGCCTGACTTCATTGAGACGTAGCCATTTCTGATACCGGAGTGGACTCATTCCCGCTTGATCCGTCCTTAAATAAGTAACAGCACCCTCTGGTGTTTTCGTATGCAGTGTCTATGCGACAGACACTGCGCTCTTAGCATGGGGCAGGGAATAACCAGGCTATTTCTCCATGCACAGGCCAATTATGAAAGAGGAGAGGCTTAAGTTCTTGAACCCTGAACGAATAACGACTACCAGAAAAGCACTTCGCATCACTCAGACATGATTTAACATAATATACATTATGCGCACCAATATAAACCAAGGAAGAATCCAGTCGTTGGCGGTCATGATTGTCATGCTCATTAACAATGACCAAACCCCATATCTCACTTACTACCGTATTCTCGGCTTAACCGTCCATGCAACCTCAACACATTGCTTTCAACTGCCGTCACCACGTTCTCCGGAAAATCTGTCGGTAATGAAGTCTTCACGTTATCCAGTGCTGCTGGAATCATTCTGGCAAAGTCACTCAGGATTTCATGCATCTGCACTTCCGGGAATCTCAGCACCTTTGCTGTCGCCAAAAAATGTCGCGGATAAATTTTATCGATTGCCGTTTTTTTGCCTTTGGATGCGTTAAGCCCCATTGCCAGTTTGAGATCGCTGATGTGTATTCCCGTACCGCCAAGGACCGGAAATGCTGAAATGATGTCGTAAAATGGCGTGAGTCGATAACTGCCGCCAGCCTGAATAAATACGGAGAAGTTTTTTGCATGACCGTCCGTTGCGCCAATCAACCACTGGAAGACCTGGAATTTCATAAAATCATAGCGATCTTTCAGCGCCTCGCTGGACCCCATCAAAAAAGCCATGATCCGCGCGATGCCTGGGCCTCCATCTGATTCATATTTCACCGATGAAGGTAAACCGAATGTCTGACACATATCCTCCTGTGGCAAGCGAAGTAAAACCGTTCGCTCAGCATTCCAACGCCTGTCAAAACGTTCGACCGCTAACGCGCGCACATTTCCCGCTTTAATGATTTCTGCGTCCGGAACATTCAACCCAAGTTCTTTCGCCAGCAGCAGACAGTAATACTCATTATCAACGCTTTGGCTGAGATCGAGCGTCGCATTGGGCTGCCTGATTTCGCCAATCGGTAATTTAATGATGTGCGTCGTCGGCGTTATTCCTTTCGGAATGCACCAGTCATTGCCTATTCTGAGCAGTGCTGTCTTCTCCTGTGCGCCAGCAACCGAGATGCGAAAGTCATTTTCTTCTCTAATCATGCCTAGCGGGATATCTGCTTTATAAGCCGTTAATACTTCTTCAAGTCTGGCTTCAGTAAGCTTTTCCCATGCCATTATCGGATGCGTTACGGTTTCGTCTTCGGGTATTAACGTCACGGCACCAACGCTGTCTCGCCCTATTTCTGACAATAAATCAAACGGTTGTCTGGATTTGGCATGATAACGTTTAACGATCCGGTCACGTACAATCGGGCTATCGGGTAACAGGTTATCGAAGAAGTTAAATACGGCATCAGAGGTGATATTCCCCCTCTGCAATGGCAGCGAAAGTGACAACGGTCTGGCATAACGGCTTGCTAACCACTCCGGTGCATACTTAAAGGTGTGCGCGCCGTTGGCTAACTTCGTTAACTCGCCTACCCGCTGGTTGTTCATCCAAGTGACAAGTTTAGGCATTACCACTCCAGATTTTGCTGTTCTGTTGATTCTGGCGAGGCATTTTTCGCGTCGCATAGCGTCATTGAGAGTTCAAGCGACTGTAAAATCTTAAAAAATGTCGTGAGCGTGGTATTGTCAGGGTTGTTTTCGAAATTGGAAATCGTCGCCTGCTTAATACCAATTTTTTTCGCCAGCTCGCTCTGCGTCCAGCCATTTTGCTGGCGAACCAGTTTCATTGCATTCGCCAATTGCGTTGGGCTATAGATCTTCTGAAAGCTCATCATGTCATACGTCCACAGCAAGTTTATCCGCTTAAGGGGATATTATAAGTTTTATCCTTTAGTGAGGATAAGTCAATCTGGAAACACATCTTATCCGCTCTACGGGATAAACGCTGCGATATCCGCGATCGCGGATAAAAAGGAGGATTTAAATAAGGCGTTGATGCGCCGTTTGAAGTCGGCAATATTAAGCCGCATGCCATCTCGACATGCGGCTTATACGGTTTACCAGCTATATTTCACTCCCAGCATGCCCTGAGTATCGCTATAGCCTTTATCACCTAGTTGCACACCGACATTCCCCCACAGGCTAAGGTTGTTATTTACTTTCGCCTCAACCCCGGTACGTACTTCACCGAGATTACGCGCACCTTCACGGCCTACGGTTTGACCATTCATCTTCACGGCGTAGACTTTGCTATTGTTGATCCAGTTCGCTTCAATGTAAGGCTGGAACTCACGCTGTTTACCATCGTCACGCTGGTGATGGCTGTTCAGGTAGGTTTTCACCCCAAGTCGCGTTTGCACATTTCCGTCGCCTTCCGTTTCAATGCGCGTTCCGTCTTTCCGGGTATGGTCGGAATCTTTCACACCCATCCAGGTGATTTGCGCCTGTGGCTGGACGTACCAGGTATTCAGCGTCCCTTCGCTGCCGCTAAATGTTCCCGCTTCAAAGGTATACCCACCCTCAACAGAGGCCGTCACACCGCGAGAATCATAGTCGTCAGCAGAACGGTTATCGGAACTGACGCTGTTATCAAACCAGTTATACAGCGCCCAGCTGTCAACATAAGCGCCGGTCTTATTCGCATCGTTCTGATACCAGGTCGCGTACAGCCCAGCGCTGTAACCGCTGATGCGCCCATCCGATTTATAACCCACACGATTACTCTGAGTATTACTGTGCTGATTGGCGTAGCCTGCCATCACGCCAAGATGCCAGCGATCCTGCGCGTTGCTACTCCACTGCGCCAAATCGCCGCCTAGCTGCAATACATAGCGGTTAGCCTGAGTATTTAGCTGACCGTCACCGGCCCTTGAACGTTCGTGCCCTCCGACATGACGCATCCACATACTGCTTGCCGACCCCTGAGAATGCAGTGAATCTGTATACTGCGGCTCACCCAGACGGTCGTGTAAACGATGGCTAAACAGCGAGTTGGCTGCGGCAATGTTGCTGATATAGCTTCCGGCCTCCGGGCGATAAACTGATGGGCCTTCCGGATCCACAACAGGGGGATTATTGATGGGATCGGGTGTATCCGCTGGCGTTACGCCGTCCCATTTACTGGTCAGATACCAGTTTTTCTCGTCATTCCCCTTCCCTTTAGCCAGCGTGTAGACGTAAGCCCCAGCTTCGACAGTTCCGGTGGTCAGCGCGAAGTTACCTGCAGAATTACCGCCAACCTCAATGAGTTCAATACCGTTGACCGTTTGTGCACCGACGCCGCCAATGTTATCAACCCGAACGCGAGTGTTCCCTTGGGTATCGCCTTTCACGTTCATCTTATCGGTGGGCGAATTATCGCCGCCCAGCGTCGCGTTGAACGTCATCAGGCCATTGTTTCCGGTATAGTTGCCGTTAACGGTCAGTACATTCCCCGGTTTCCCCCCTTCGCTATTCATTTGAACCGTGCCGCCATTCTCCAGGTTGCCGCCGATAGTGGTTTTAGCGACACGCAGTGCCCCCCCCAGGCATAACGTTCATATCACCTGCAGTGGTGACATTTCCCGACATCACACCGCTGTTATGGATATTAATGTGTTGACTTGCCATATTAATGGCAGAGTCGGAACCGAAAGCAATTTCCCCCCCCACGATATCCGTCGTACCCTGATACGCCGCGGAATCGTTGTTAAGAGTCAGGATCCCGGTACCCAGTTTTGTCACATCACCGCTACCGCTGATACTGTGCGTCATCGCCCAGCTACGCTCAGTGGAGATGGTGAGCAGGCCATTATTGATAACGGAAGCATCACCCAGGTTTTTCTGCTCGTTGACGCTGAGCGCGCTGCCTGTATCAATGTTGAATTGCCCCACAAAGCGGCTATTATCGCCATCCAACTCTACATCTGTCCTGGCGGTTGCGCTCACGATACCCTTCCCGCTTATGCTATTACGCAGTTCGCCAGTCACGTTTTTTAGCGTTAACAGACCGTCATTGGCAATATTTCCTCTGCCTAACCCCTGAGTATTATCGAGGCTGACTTCCGCATTTGGGCTAATGCTGGTTAACGCATTGTAGCGTGCATTAAGCCCCTCGATAGCCAGCGTTCCCCCTGTAACATTCAGGTTTCCGCCACCTGTCAGTTCACCCTGACTGATCCCACCTTTATTTACCGTCAGCGCCCCCTCTTTGAACAAAACAGTCGAACCCATCTGCCCGGTGAATGTCTCTACCGTCTGCGTCGATCCATTAAGATCGACGATGGCCGCGTTGCTGATGTTCAGTTCCCGGGTGTTGCCAAGTGCACCATCCGCATCGGTACGTAATGTCCCCATCTGAACGTAGGTTGCCCCCTGATAGTCGTTCTGACCGTTGGAAAGCGAAACCTGTCGCACCGTATTGATTGCCAGATCCCCTTCACCACCGATTTTTGCCGACATATCGGCCGTTGCGCCATAGGCTCCGCCATGTTCGGCTAACGTCAGCTTTTGCCCACCATGGATGTTCAGCGCTTTCAGCCCATAGTTAACGTACAAACCATTACCTGGTGCGGTCGTGAGGCGGAATCCATAATCACCCTCGGCGACCACCGTTCCGTTTTGCGCAATGTGTAACGTTTTGTCCGCTTCCACCTCGTCGCCCTGTAAATCACGTAACGTTAATGAGCCACCCGACCCAATAACCGTTTGCGCCTTCACCAGTTGAACGCCGACATGGCTATCGTCGTGTTCCAGCAAATTGAGCGTCGTCAGAGGGTTATTCGCCATGGGATCATTCCACGGTTTAGGCACGTCGATAAGCACGTCGCCCGTCCCGTTTACCTGATAGTTACGGCCTTTCCAGGTGTAGTCACCCGCGCCGACAACCAGCGTATCGACGCTGATATATCCCTCCGCGAGCGTCGCAGCAGGAATATCCGTATCGAAAATGATGGTACCTCCATTCATGGCCAGTCCACCAATGGATTGCTCTCCAACTTTTACCGATGTGGTATTTTCACTGTCAGACTGCAACATCGCGTGAGTAAGCGCAGCGGTGTTGTCGCGTTCCAGAGTGAAGGTACTGTCTTTCAGTTGGGCAACACCGGCGAATTCAGTCCCTGTTGCATGGGTAAAGCCAAACATCTTGTCGGAGGATGACAGCTGCACTCGCATCAAGCCATCGCCTTTGAGCGCATTGGTCAGCGTGTAATCTCCTGCACTGTTCGTTGATGCGAGAATGTCGAGCGTACCGGGGTTTGCAATGGTTACTTCACTCGACCCCATGCCCGTTACCCCATCTGCCGTATGAGACGCAATGGTCAGGAGGCCGTCATTGACCAGCGTTTTACCGCTATAAGTATTCCCTGCATTGAACACCGTATGGCCTGCATCATGGATCACTTTTCCGTCTTTATCGTCACCTGTAATCAGCATATCGACCTGGTAGCCGGCATCACTGTTATTGGTATGATTAAAGACAAAAACGCCTTCGCCAAGACCAAACTCCACTTTCGTCGCATTGGTGATAAATCCGGCATCTGCCGCCGCCTCACCGTGAGCAGCACCAATGTTTAGCGTTCCTACAGCAGGCTCAAAAACACCTAAGTAAACTTCTCCACCTTCGACATTCAGCGTACCGTTATTCGTCAGGGTTAACGTACCCGTACCAGATGTCCCTACGTACATATTGAATGTTTCAAGAAGAGAGTTCTGCCCATCCACCCTCACGTCGCCCTTACTTTTGTCATTGAGAGCTATCTGTGTATCACGCGCTTTAACTATACCTCCGGTGGTAATATTCAGTTCACCCGTGCCTAATACACCGACCTGTAGCAATTGTGCGTTAGTAGATGATGTCTTTAAATTCCAGAGACTGTCCGTTGAAATATTAACTATCCCCTTACCGGAGGCATTTCCTCCGATAAATCCATAGCCCGTTGAATTAAGGGTGGCACCATTACTGACATTTACGATACCGCTACCAAAATTACCGACATTGATACCCACAGTATCGAACGATGATGTCGCATCCATCAGGTTCAGTGTGCCGATACCGCTTGCTTTATCGCCCAAAAAAGTAATATTTTGCGATACGAACTTACCGCCATCGCTAATATTGAGGTTTCCGACGCCCGCAACACCAATGGTGGTATAGACATTCTTATTGACCTCCCACATTCCCCCCGTGGTGATGCTGACATTCCCGACGCCGGTTTCTCCATAACCGAGTGAACTTCCTCCGTTGCTGACAACAAGCCCCTGATTACTGATATTCATTTCGCCGTGGCCGTCATAACCAAGATTAGTTCCGAGATTAGTGATAACGGAGTTCTTATCCTTAACAGTAATGTTGCCTGTGCCTGTTTCTTTCATCCCCGCAGTGATAATTCCCGAATCTACTTTGCCTTCACTCGAGACATTAAGTTCACCGTCGCCAGCATCACCGATATAGATATAGCGGAAAGCTTCGCCCGTTCCGAGGAAATTCCAATGCCCTTTATCGGTCACGTTGACGACACCGTGGGAACCGTCCTGAACGCCCACCAATGAATATTCTTTGTTATTAATCAGTCCATTATTGGAAATATTGACTGTGCCATTACCGAAATATCCATTATAGAGTCTGCGTACCGTGATGACAGAGTCTTGATCCTGCACATTCAGGGTTCCGATACCGGTGGCATTGCCACCGATAATCGTATTTTCAGCCGTAACCAACCCCCCCTCGCGAATAGTCGCCTCCCCAGTTCCTTGATTACCAATTTGAAATTCAATTGAGGAATCATTATTTTTTATTAGCCACTCGCCACCCTTTTCAACGACAACCTGGCCATTACTGCCCGCCTGATAGCCTAAAATGGCGACGATTGAACTCGTGACGTAACCCTTATCCGTAATATTTAATGAACCTGTGCCATAGCTACCTATTTCGAATAATTCGGTCGTCAGAACAGAGTCCTCTCCCTCAACATTGACCGTCCCGACGCCTCCTGTCGAAGAACCTAATCTTAAATAGCCTCCATCGACGTGACCCTTCTGTTTAATATTCAGCGTCCCCGTTCCGGATTGACCCACATTTAAAGGCCTTGCATTATTTCCGCTATCATACAATCGCCAGGTGCCACCCAAAACATTAACGGTGCCCTCTGAGTCCTCATTAGCGCCAATGACGCTGGTAGTAATAGTGGTTAAGGAGGCATTACCGCCAGCCAAAATATTAAGCACTCCAGTGCCATACCAGCCAACCAGGTAGGCATCATAAGCAACATCAGTATCAATATTGGTAATCTGATCATTATCAACTTCCAGACTTGCACCAGACGCTGAACCGCTTAGTGCCAGCAAAACACCCAGCGTCAATCTACTGAATTTCGTTGTCAGTCCAGAGGATTTACGCAAATTAACCGTCGATGTTTTACCTGCCCTGCGAGTTAATTCCGAGCAGGCCTGAAATACCTGTAGAGTGCAATTCCATATCACGCGATAGATTCTATTCATATAAACGCTCCATATACAAACAATACAGCCACGAAAGAGATGAGTCGTCAGACATTAAAAATGAAACTTATTAAATTGTCAGAGGTCTGTATTGAGTGTTAGTTGGAGGTGGGAAGGTGTCAATTTGGCTAATTTGCTAATGCTTTCGAATTGATAGATTAAAAATTGCATAGTTCTTATTTTATTTAAATATGAACTATGAGTTATTGTTGCTTAATAAGAAAACTGTTTCTTTCAATAGGAAAATTATCATCATCATATTTAACAAAGAATAGCACTAATTGCTAAAAATCGAAGTTTATTAAACCCCTTTTGCATCCATTAGTGTCTTTAGGAATATTCGCTATAAAATAAGGGTTGTGCTTAATGCTTTAAGAAAAATAGCAATTTTCCCTTGAATATCGTACTGGTGATGGAACGATGAATCTGCAAGCTGGCTTTTAACAAGCCAGCTCTAAAAGAAGGGAAATAAGAATAACTATACTCAAAAACTAACAGCCACGGTCATCATGATGTGGCTGTCAATGAAACTATAACCCAGGCGCTTTCCATAACGACGTCGTCAGTCCATGATCAACCAGCCCCAGCTGATCCTGATAAACTGCCTGCCACTTATCGCGTGAATCCTGATAAAGTTCATGCTTTTCCGGGTCTGGTGTGTGCGTCCGTTCCCAGCGAACCAGGCGTTCTCCGGTTTCTGCCATTGATGAAAAAATTCCGGCACCGACGCCAGCTGCAATGGCACATCCTAATGCAGTGGCTTCTTTGACCACCGGAATATTGACGGGTAATCCCGAGACATCAGCGAGAATTTGACTCCATAATTTCCCTTTTGAACCTCCGCCTGCAAAGACTAACGATGAAGGATGAATATTCGAGAAATCAGCAATTTGCTGCAAGTTACACGCTGATACAATCGCCGCATTTTCTTCCAGCGCACGGAACAATGTCGCTTTGTTACATTTATCCGGGTCAATGGACAAGTTAATAAAGGAAGGCGCAGCGTGATACCAGGTTTTAAAGCGCATTCTGTCGGAGAAGATCGGCATTACGCCCCACGACCCAGGCGGCACCCGACTGGCCATCTCTTCCAGCAGCGTATAGGTGTCGATGCCTAAACGTTCGGCAATCAGTTTTTCTTCGGCACAGAAAGCATCGCGGAACCAGCGCATGGTGAGTCCGGTAAAAAAGCTTATAGATTCAGCTTGTACCATGCCAGGAATAACATGAGGATTAACGCGCACGTTCATTTCTGGGTCTGTCACCGGCGCGGCTAAATTTACAACTTGCTGCCAGAATGTGCCGCCAAGAACCGCGGTTTGTGCCGGACGCACAACGCCTAACCCAAGGCAACCAAGCTGCACGTCGCCTCCTCCAACGACCACCGGAGTGCCCGCCTTCAGACCGCAGAGTTCCGCCGCTTGTGAACTTACCACGCCCAGCAATGTGCCGGTTTCTTTGACAGGAGAAAGAATATCGGCACGTAGGCCAGCCATATCCAGCAATGCAGGTTTCCAGTCACGGGTGGTTAGATCAAGAAGTCCCGTGGTGCCAGCGTTAGAGGGATCCACCGCCAGTTCGCCGCTGAGCATATAGGCCAGCCAGTCGCTGATCATGGTGATGGTTGATGCCTGACGGTAAATATCGGAACGATGGTGCGCCAGCCAAAGTAATCTGGGGATGGCACTTAAAGCCAGTGTTTGTCCGGTCGCGCGATAAACTTCGTTTTCAAAGGTATTGTTGTGCAGTTCTTTAAGTTCGCTAACTTCGCGTGCCGCTCTGGCATCCACATTGGCGCAGGCCCAGATCGGGGCTCCTTCATTATTATATAAAACAATGCCTTCACGCATCGAACATGCCGAAACGGCAGCGATATACTCCGGGGCTATGCCGGCGTTGTGCAGCGCCTGGCGCATACACTCACACGCCAGTTGCCAGTTTTTGTTGAGATCAAATTCCATAGAACCAGGAACGTCCGGTACTGCCAGATGCCGCCACTCCGCCTGTCCCACTGCTATTTGATTGCCTTCCAGGTCGAATATCACAGCCCGAATACTTCCGGTGCCTGCATCCAGCGCCATCAGGTAGTACTTTGATTCTGAAAGGGTAAAGAGTCGAGCCATTAGATTATCCTCGGCTTATGCGTTCTGTCTGTTCCTCTATACGTTCTCCATCATTCCCGGTAATAAGGTCATGCAAATTTAACTACGTAAAATCGCCGCTGCTGTGTCCTGATCGGTAACCAGTGCGTTGATATAACCGCCTTTCATTGCAGCGGCAATTGCTTCGGCTTTATTTTCTCCCCCTGCCACGCCAACCCGGACGGGTATGGTCTTCAGCGCGCTTAAAGGTAAGCCAATCAGTTCGTTATGTATTTTGATATTCGTGACAACGTCACCTTTTGCATCAAAAAAGTAGCCTAAAATGTCGCCAACCGCCCCTTTTCGGCCAATCATTAACTGTTCGCCCTGGCTGATATAACCGGAGCGAATGATTGTCGCATCGTCCTGTTGACTCACAGCACCAATGCCGACAATCGCCACATCCGCTGCTTGCGCGGCTAACAGAACATCTTTGACGCAATTTTCATTTTTTAGCGTACGGGCAATGTCAGCGGAGGATGCCCGCAACGGAGCCGGAATAATATTCACACTGCACGCCGCGTTAAGCTGCCCGATTCCCGTCATATAAGAACCGACGCCACCGGAGAGCGTGACCAGGCGAATTTGCTGTGACGAAATAAAACCACTTAAGCGTTGCAGCGTATTCATGGTTGCCTCGCCAAAACCAATCGCCAGCATCTGTTGTGGTTGAAGTAAACTCATCAACATATGCGCCGCGCCTATCCCCAGTCGCCCACCGACATCAGCATCCGCAAGCCCAGGGATCACCCGGACATGTTGCAGCGAAAACTGACGACGTAATTGAGTTTCATATTCCAGACAGCCTTCAAAGCGAGAATTAATCTGTACGCGAATAATGCCGGACTGATGCCCTTTCTCCAGCAATCGCGACACTTTCAAACGTGTCAGGCCGAGACGATCGCTGATCTCGCTCTGGGTCAGCCCGTCGTGATAGTAAAACCACGCGATCCGCGCGACCTGTTCTTCTTCACACATTCCCTGTTCTGAAATTGCCGAATCGTTGATTGTCATAATTCATTCTTCACTTTGAACATATTTAAATCTTTAATGCAATTGTTCAGTTCTTGCTCATTTATATCTGTGATGGCAACCACAGTTTGACTCTACGAGCATGAACAAACGCAACCGTGAAAATCAAAATAGCATAAATTGTGATCTATTCGTCGGAAATATGTGCAATGTCCACCTAAGGTTATGAACAAATTAAAAGCAGAAATACATTTGTTCAAAACTCACCTGCAAAACTGAACGGGGGAAATATGCAAACGAGTGATACCCGCGCGTTACCGCTACTTTGCGCCCGCTCGGTTTATAAACAGTATTCAGGGGTCAATGTCCTGAAAGGCATCGATTTTACGTTGCATCAGGGGGAGGTCCACGCCCTGCTCGGCGGCAATGGTGCCGGTAAATCGACGTTAATGAAGATTATTGCCGGTATTACCCCTGCTGATAGCGGTACGCTGGAGATTGAGGGCAACAACTACGTCAGATTAACGCCAGTTCATGCTCATCAGCTGGGTATTTATCTCGTTCCCCAGGAACCGCTGCTTTTCCCAAGCCTGTCGATAAAAGAAAACATCCTGTTTGGGCTGGCAAAAAAACAGCTCTCCATGCAGAAAATGAAGAACTTGCTGGCGGCGCTGGGCTGCCAGTTTGATCTGCATAGTCTGGCAGGATCGCTGGATGTCGCCGATCGCCAAATGGTGGAAATCCTCCGCGGGCTGATGCGCGACTCGCGGATTCTGATCCTCGATGAACCTACCGCCTCGCTTACCCCTGCGGAAACCGAACGCTTGTTTAGTCGCTTGCAAGAGCTGCTTGCTACTGGCGTGGGTATTGTTTTTATCTCGCATAAGCTGCCGGAAATTCGCCAGATTGCCGATCGAATTAGCGTGATGCGCGACGGAACCATCGCCTTAAGCGGCAAAACCAGCGAACTGTCTACCGACGACATTATTCAGGCCATCACCCCAGCGGTACGGGAAAAATCGCTCTCTGCCAGCCAAAAATTATGGCTGGAGTTACCTGGTAACCGCCCACAACATGCCGCCGGAACGCCGGTGCTGACACTGGAAAATCTGACCGGCGAAGGTTTCAGGAATGTCAGCCTGACGCTCAATGCCGGAGAAATTCTGGGCCTGGCTGGGCTGGTGGGGGCCGGACGCACAGAACTGGCCGAGACGCTCTATGGTCTGCGTACTTTGCGTGGCGGACGCATTATGCTGAATGGTAAAGAGATCAATAAATTATCCACTGGAGAACGTTTACTGCGCGGTCTGGTTTATCTGCCGGAAGATCGCCAGTCATCCGGACTGAATCTCGATGCTTCGCTGGCCTGGAACGTCTGCGCCCTTACTCATAACCTTCGTGGATTCTGGGCGAAAACCGCGAAAGATAATGCCACCCTGGAACGTTATCGTCGGGCGCTGAATATTAAATTCAACCAACCGGAACAAGCTGCACGGACATTATCCGGTGGCAACCAGCAAAAAATCCTCATTGCCAAATGCTTGGAAGCTTCGCCGCAAGTATTGATTGTCGATGAGCCGACGCGCGGCGTGGATGTCTCGGCCCGTAATGATATCTACCAGCTGTTGCGCAGCATCGCCGCACAAAATGTGGCTGTGCTGCTTATCTCCTCCGACCTGGAAGAGATCGAACTGATGGCAGATCGTGTGTATGTGATGCATCAGGGCGAAATTACCCACTCTGCACTGACCGAGCGCGATATTAATGTCGAGACTATTATGCGCGTTGCCTTCGGCGATAGTCAGCGTCAGGAGGCGTCATGCTGAAGTTTATTCAGAACAACCGTGAAATCACGGCACTGCTGGCGGTGGTGCTGCTGTTTGTATTACCCGGTTTTCTCGACCGCCAGTATTTAAGTGTGCAAACGCTGACCATGGTTTATAGCAGCGCGCAAATCCTGATCCTGCTGGCAATGGGCGCGACGCTGGTAATGCTTACGCGCAATATTGATGTTTCAGTGGGTTCGATTACCGGAATGTGCGCGGTGCTGTTGGGGATGTTACTGAACGCAGGATATTCACTACCTGTTGCTTGTGTCGCGACTTTACTGCTTGGTTTGCTCGCGGGATTTTTCAACGGTGTCCTGGTCGCGTGGCTAAAGATCCCTGCCATTGTTGCCACCCTTGGCACGTTAGGGTTGTACAGAGGCATCATGTTGCTGTGGACTGGCGGCAAATGGATTGAAGGGTTACCCGCCGAACTGAAACAGCTCTCCGCCCCGCTGCTGCTTGGCGTTTCAGCAATTGGTTGGTTGACGATAATTCTGGTGGCATTTATGGCCTGGCTGCTGGCAAAGACGGCGTTTGGACGCAGTTTTTATGCCACGGGCGATAATTTACAGGGCGCTCGTCAACTGGGCGTTCGTACTGAAGCCATTCGCATTGTGGCATTTTCGTTGAACGGCTGCATGGCGGCACTGGCGGGAATTGTGTTTGCTTCGCAGATTGGTTTTATCCCCAACCAGACCGGTACCGGGCTGGAGATGAAAGCAATTGCAGCCTGCGTGCTGGGCGGCATTAGTTTGCTCGGTGGTTCCGGTGCGATCATTGGTGCGGTACTCGGCGCATGGTTCCTGACGCAGATCGATAGCGTACTGGTGCTGTTGCGCATTCCGGCATGGTGGAATGATTTTATCGCGGGTCTGGTTCTGCTGGCGGTGCTGGTGTTTGATGGACGCCTGCGTTGTGCGCTGGAACGTAATCTACGGCGGCAAAAATATGCCCGCTTTATGACGCCACCGCCATCCGTTAAACCCGCTTCGTCAGGTAAAAAACGGGAGGCCGCATAATGCGTATTCGCTACGGTTGGGAACTGGCTCTTGCCGCACTGCTCGTTATTGAGATTGTCGCATTTGGTGCAATTAACCCGCGAATGTTAGATCTCAATATGTTGCTGTTCAGCACCAGTGACTTTATCTGCATTGGCATTGTCGCCCTACCGCTAACGATGGTGATTGTCAGTGGCGGGATCGATATTTCGTTTGGTTCGACCATCGGCCTCTGCGCCATTGCATTGGGCGTACTGTTTCAAAGTGGTGTGCCGATGCCGCTGGCGATACTCCTGACCTTACTGCTCGGCGCATTGTGCGGGCTGATCAACGCCGGATTAATTATCTATACCAAAGTTAACCCGCTGGTGATTACGCTTGGCACGCTGTATCTGTTTGCCGGAAGCGCTCTGCTGCTTTCCGGTATGGCCGGAGCGACGGGGTACGAAGGTATTGGTGGATTCCCGATGGCGTTTACAGATTTCGCTAACCTGGATGTGCTGGGACTCCCCGTTCCGCTGATTATCTTCCTGATATGTCTCCTCGTTTTCTGGCTCTGGCTGCATAAAACCCATGCCGGACGTAATGTGTTTTTGATTGGGCAAAGCCCGCGCGTGGCGCTTTATAGCGCGATTCCAGTTAACCGTACCTTATGTGCGCTCTATGCCATGACGGGGCTGGCGTCTGCGGTCGCCGCTGTGCTGCTGGTATCGTATTTTGGTTCAGCACGTTCCGATCTCGGTGCGTCGTTTCTGATGCCCGCCATCACCGCCGTGGTGCTTGGCGGGGCCAATATTTATGGTGGTTCCGGTTCCATTATCGGCACCGCCATTGCGGTTTTATTAGTGGGATATTTGCAACAAGGTTTGCAAATGGCAGGAGTGCCAAATCAGGTGTCCAGCGCCCTTTCCGGTGCGCTACTTATCGTCGTTGTCGTAGGTCGTTCCGTTAGCCTGCATCGCCAGCAAATTAAAGAGTGGCTGGCGCGTCGGGCCAATAACCCATTGCCATAAAGGATATCTTCATGACACTTCATCGCTTTAAGAAAATCGCCTTACTTAGCGCTCTTGGCATTGCCGCAATCTCTATGAATGTGCAGGCCGCAGAGCGTATTGCATTTATTCCCAAACTGGTTGGCGTGGGATTTTTTACCAGCGGTGGCAACGGCGCACAACAAGCGGGTAAAGAGCTGGGCGTTGATGTGACCTACGACGGGCCGACAGAACCCAGTGTTTCTGGTCAGGTACAGTTGATTAATAACTTCGTCAATCAAGGTTATAACGCCATTATCGTTTCTGCGGTTTCGCCTGATGGCTTGTGTCCGGCACTGAAACGCGCCATGCAACGTGGTGTGAGAGTGCTGACCTGGGACTCTGATACTAAACCGGAGTGCCGCTCTTACTACATTAATCAGGGAACGCCCGCCCAGTTAGGAGGTATGTTGGTGGATATGGCGGCGCGTCAGGTGAATAAAGACAAAGCCAAAGTCGCGTTTTTCTACTCAAGCCCCACCGTTACGGACCAAAACCAGTGGGTGAAAGAAGCGAAAGCGAAAATCGCCAAAGAGCATCCAGGCTGGGAAATTGTCACTACGCAGTTTGGCTATAACGATGCCACTAAATCGTTACAAACCGCAGAAGGAATATTAAAAGCGTATAGCGATCTCGACGCCATTATCGCCCCCGATGCCAACGCCCTGCCCGCTGCCGCACAAGCCGCAGAAAACTTGAAAAATGACAAAGTAGCGATTGTCGGATTCAGTACGCCAAATGTGATGCGCCCGTATGTAGAGCGCGGCACGGTGAAAGAATTTGGCCTGTGGGATGTGGTTCAGCAAGGCAAAATTTCAGTGTATGTCGCGGATGCATTATTGAAAAAAGGATCAATGAAAACGGGCGACAAGCTGGATATCAAGGGCGTAGGTCAGGTTGAAGTCTCGCCAAACAGCGTTCAGGGCTATGACTACGAAGCGGATGGTAATGGCATCGTACTGTTACCGGAGCGCGTGATATTCAACAAAGAGAATATCGGCAAATACGATTTCTGATGTGCATTACTTAACCGGAGTAAGTTATGGCAGATTTAGACGATATTAAAGATGGTAAAGATTTTCGTACCGATCAACCGCAAAAAAATATCCCTTTTACCCTGAAAGGTTGCGGTGCGCTGGATTGGGGAATGCAGTCACGCTTATCGCGGATATTTAATCCGAAAACGGGTAAAACCGTGATGCTGGCTTTTGACCATGGTTATTTTCAGGGACCGACTACCGGACTTGAACGCATTGATATAAATATCGCCCCGCTGTTTGAACATGCCGATGTATTAATGTGTACGCGCGGCATTTTGCGCAGCGTAGTTCCCCCTGCGACCAATAGGCCGGTGGTACTGCGGGCGTCAGGTGCGAACTCTATTCTGGCGGAATTAAGTAATGAAGCCGTGGCGTTATCGATGGATGACGCCGTGCGCCTGAACAGTTGCGCGGTGGCGGCGCAGGTTTATATCGGCAGCGAATATGAACATCAGTCGATCAAAAATATTATTCAGCTGGTTGATGCCGGAATGAAAGTGGGAATGCCGACCATGGCCGTGACTGGCGTGGGCAAAGATATGGTGCGCGATCAGCGTTATTTCTCGCTCGCGACTCGAATCGCCGCTGAAATGGGGGCGCAAATTATCAAAACCTATTATGTCGAAAAAGGTTTTGAACGGATTGTTGCCGGATGTCCGGTACCCATTGTTATTGCTGGCGGTAAAAAATTACCGGAGCGCGAGGCGCTGGAAATGTGCTGGCAGGCTATCGATCAGGGCGCTTCTGGTGTGGATATGGGGCGTAATATTTTCCAGTCTGACCATCCGGTGGCGATGATGAAAGCCGTACAGGCGGTGGTTCACCATAACGAAACGGCTGATCGGGCATATGAACTCTATCTGAGTGAAAAACAGTAACTGCGGATCTAAGGAGAAGAATTATGCACGTCACACTGGTTGAAATTAACGTTCATGAAGACAAGGTTGACGAGTTTATCGAAGTTTTTCGCCAGAACCACCTGGGCTCTGTACAGGAAGAAGGCAATTTGCGCTTCGATGTCTTACAGGACCCGGAAGTGAATTCGCGCTTTTATATCTACGAAGCCTATAAAGATGAAGACGCAGTGGCGTTCCATAAAACCACGCCCCACTACAAAACCTGTGTCGCGAAACTGGAATCTTTAATGACCGGGCCGCGTAAAAAACGTCTGTTCAATGGTTTGATGCCGTGAGGCGAATTTATCAATTTTATCTACAATTGGGGTAACGCGCTGACGGGAGTAAAAAAATGTCTGACTGGAACCCCTCTTTATATCTACACTTTTCCGCTGAACGATCGCGTCCGGCGGTGGAGCTGCTTGCCAGAGTGCCGCTGGAAAATGTCGAATATGTTGCCGATCTTGGCTGTGGCCCAGGTAACAGCACCGCCCTTCTACAACAACGTTGGCCTGCGGCCAGGATAACAGGCATCGACTCGTCTCCGGCGATGATTGCTGAAGCGCGCAGTGCTTTGCCAGACTGCCAGTTCGTGGAAGCAGACATCCGCAACTGGCAACCGGTACAGGCACTCGATCTGATTTTTGCTAATGCCTCACTGCAATGGCTGCCCGACCACTACGAATTGTTTCCTCATCTGGTTTCTTTACTTAATCCGCAGGGCGTGCTGGCAGTACAGATGCCAGATAACTGGCTGGAGCCGACCCATGTGCTCATGCGCGAAGTTGCCTGGGAACAAAACTACCCGGATCGCGGGCGTGAGCCGTTGGCTGGCGTTCATGCTTACTACGATATTTTGAGCGAAGCCGGATGTGAGGTCGATATCTGGCGAACCACCTACTATCACCAGATGCCGTCACACCAGGCGATTATCGATTGGGTGACTGCCACTGGATTACGTCCGTGGTTACAGGATCTGACCGAGAGCGAACAGCAGCTTTTTCTTAAGCGCTACCATCAGATGCTGGAAGAGCAGTATCCACTGCAAGAGAACGGACAGATACTGCTGGCATTTCCGCGTCTGTTTATTGTTGCCCGGCGTATGGAGTAAATATCACGTCAGCTGGTAATGACGATCGGGAAGAATTTTTGCTGGAATTTCGGCTTCATCGTTCATCTGTAACAGGTCAATTTCAATAGCGTTGCAGATGGCATCCAGTGGTAAATCATTGTTTTCAGTACCGAACGGATCTTCCAGTTCTTCCGCCAGACAATCCAGCGAAATAAAAGTGTAGGAAATCAGCACAGAGATAAAAGGCGTCATGTAATGCAGGTCCACGACCAGCGCGAACGGCAGCATGATACAAAACAGATAAACGGTACGATGCAAAATCAGGGTGTAGGCAAAGGGAATTGGCGTATAGGCAATGCGCTCGCATCCTGCCAGGACCGCTGAAATATCATTAAGCCGATCGTTGAGGCTAATAAACAGGATATCTGAAAGCTGTCCATTGCGGCGCTGAACCGCCAACCATTCTCCCATTATTAACAAGATACGGTTAGCTGGAGAGTTCGAAGCCAGTACACGCTGAAGATCTTCAGTCTTGAGATAATGAGCCAGCACTTCCGCCTGTGGCTGTTTGCGTAATGTCATGCGTAAACAGTGGGCGAAAGCGATTTGCAGCCGGGCAAACTCCCTTACACTTGCCGAATCCGGCAATGTCGTTTTTACCTCGCGCAGTAACGACCGTGAGGCAATCATCAACTGCCCCCAAAGTTTTCGCGCTTCAACGTAACGGGCGTACCCGGCATTATTACGAAAACCAAGAAAAATGGCGATGGCGACACCGAGAATGCTGAACGGTGCGAGGGTGAATTTGATGCCCAGATGCGTGTACCAGGGCAGCATGAAAATAACAGCGATAGAAAAGAGAAAATTGAGTAGTAAGCGCGAGGATATCTTGGATAATACTGAGCCGTGCCAGACAAAAATACGGCGCAGCCAGTGTTGTTGTGGACGAACAATCATGGTTATCTTCAGGCGTGGAAAAGTCGCCCTATTAAACGTGATTACGATCACATTCTCAAGACGCTACTTACAAATTACCTACAAGCTTACAACATTAGCAGGCGCTGCATGTGGCACCTGTTAATGATAAAGGCATATAGGATGTTGTAACTAATATGGTGAAATAAGAAACCCGGTCGAAACCGGGTTCAGAAGTAACGGTGTTATTAGCACAACGGACGTACAGCTTCGCGCATCCCTTTTTCGAGAATCGCATCCAGGTCATTAGCAACCTGCTCGACCAGACCAGGCACTTGCGTCAGGTCCTGCTCCCAGTGGTCTTTTTCTGCCAAAACAATCGCTACCAGTTCCTGGGTGCCGATAACACGGTCACGATGCTGGCTCCAGAGTTGCTGATAACGTTCCAGCCAGTGTGCATCGTCCTGTACCGGATATGTTTCGCCGTTACGCTCACCACGATAGAACGCAATCAATGCCGCTAATGCGAAAGTAAGGCGCGCCGGAAGTGTGCCGTTTGCCTTCTGCCCTGCCAGCAGCTGTGGCAGGATGCGGGTGCGGAACTTGGTCATACCGTTGAGCGCGATAGACAGCAGCTGATGCTTAATGTACGGGTTACGGAAACGCCCGGTGACTGCACTGGCGAAAGATTCCAGTTCATCACGAGGCAAATCCAGTACCGGAATAATTTCTTCGTAGATAGCTTTTTCAACGAATGCGCAAATTTCAGCATCGTTCATCGCTTCACCTACGGTATCCAGCCCTGCCTGGAACGCCACCGGCACCAGCGCGGTGTGCGCACCGTTGAGGATTGCCACTTTGCGTTCTTTGTACGGTTTAATATCGTCAACAATCAGCACGTTGAGCGGATATTTGTCCAGACGCAGTTCAGTCGCTAAGGATTTCGGTCCCTGAATCACAAACAGGTAAAAGTGTTCAGCGGTGTCGAGAAAACCATCGTGATAACCCAGTTCTTCTTCCAGTTTAGCCACTTCATCGCGCGGATAACCGGTAACGATACGGTCCACCAGCGTAGAACAGAAGCTGTTAGCCTGATCCAGCCATTGAATAAATGCTTCTGGCAGTGCCCACTCTTGCGCATAGCGCAGCACCAGTTCACGCAACGCGTCGCCATTGTAGTCAATCAACTCACACGGAATGATGATCCAACCTTTATCCAGCGCACCGTTGAAATGGCTAAAGCGTTCGAACAGCAGACGGGTCAGTTTTGCCGGATAGCTTACCGCTGGCGCGTCATCGAATTTATCGCCCGCATGGTAGCTGATACCCGCTTCGGTGGTGTTAGAGAAAACAAAGCGCATTTCCGGGTTGTGCGCCAGTTTCAGGAATTCATCGTATTCACTGTAGACGCTGATTTCACGATTAACCGAGCGAATCAGACGCGCGTCGCTGACCGCTTCCCCCTTCTCATTCAGGCCACGGATAATGGTGGTGTACAGACCATCCTGCGTGCTCAGTGACGGCGGGAATGAAGTTTCAATCGGACGAACAACGACCACGCCAGAATTCAGATCGGTGTGCTCATTCAGGAGATCGATTTGCCAGTCAACAAAGGCGCGCAGGAAGTTACCTTCACCAAACTGAATGATACGTTCTGGATACTGTGCACCGGGAAAATCGCGACGATTTAGTGTTTTCACAATGGGTTCCCTTCTGATTAGTCATACAACCTGTTTGAATTGGTACGACAGGTTAGCAAACTTTAATACGCCGAACCCCTGTTTTGATCAACTCCTGATGATTAATGAGCAGTTTTATGAGAAAAGTGTGGCGCGGATCATGGTTTAATCGAGGAAAAACGCCTTTTCCTGGATCATAAAGTGGTAGAACACATTGCATTCAAATCGCGCGTAATGAATAAAGATGTCAGACAACTTCCTCACCGTAACGCATAGTGCTGGTACGGTTGCGCCCATCTTTCTTCGAGCGATACAGACACGTATCGGCTTCGACCATCAATTTATTAAAGTCATCGGTCAGCGTTAGGTACGATGCGCGACCACTACCGACGCCAATACTTACCGTGAGATAAAGCGTTTTTTGTTGCCAGGTGAATGGTTGCAGTTCAACGCCTTTACGGATTTTTTCCGCCATTAGCAGACCATCGACAGGATTCACCGACGGCACTGCAACAGCAAATTCTTCGCCGCCCATTCGCGCCACCAGCCCCTTATCACCGACAATCTTCTGAATATGCCGGGCAAACACGCTTAACACTTTATCGCCACATTCATGTCCATAGTTATCGTTAATGCTTTTGAAATAGTCGATATCAAGCAGCATGACAGTCAGATGTTGTGTCTGTTTCAGCGATGGACTTTTCAGCGCCTCATAAAGACCGGACCGTGAGTAAACCTGAGTCAGAAAATCAAAGTCGGCTCGCAGCGCAACTTGCTTCATTAGCGAATTGATCGCTGCCACGCTAAAAGAAACCATAATTGGGCATATCGCCATCGTGGCAATACCGAGACGTGCGGAGAACATTTGCGGAATGGAGAACGGCGAACCGACCGAGATATCAATCACCGAATTTGCCACCAGTACGATTTCCACCGCACCGGTGACAAAGGTCAACAGACATGTTACCTGCGGCGTATAGCGCACTGCACACCAGATTAATGCAGGCAGCGGGAACGCCAGACTCCCCGCTCCGCCAATGACTACCGAGGCAATAACCGACACAATAAGCGCGATGGCGGGCATCATCTGTTCTGCTTTAAAGCGCGGCAGCACTCCAGGAATAGCCAACGTCAGCATACAAGGCACGATCAACACGCCCGTTGAGAATTGCTCACTGAACCAGTCCGCAAGCAAAGGCCAGAAATCCAGACTATCAATACTGACCGAACCAAGATAGCATGTTCGCTGACAGCGGCGGCAAATAAAGGTACCCTGGGAATGCTATTTTGTCGTTTTCCGCAATTCTCATGGCTGATTCATCTGTACAACCAGCCAGTGATAGATTACCGCCACGATATAACGTTGTTGTTCTTCGCTTAACGAAACACCCTGCGGAATGTTATGCCACTTAGCCAGACAACCGCGACAGCAGGTCGCGGTGGCGTGCTGAGCGATAAACACCGGATGCCCGCGCATGGGGGTTTGCTTACCGTCATTAGCCGGTAATGCCGGAGCAAGACGTTTAGCGACAAAATCCGCCGCATGTTGTTCGATGACTGGCGCGCCTTTCTCCAGGCAATACTGACGCTCTTTCATGCCCAGACGAAAGCGAGAGCGAAATTTTGAACGGGATAAACGCGCGAAGAGTGGATCGAGAGACTGCATTAATAAACCGAACGCCCTAACTGTTTCGTCAATTGTTCAAGAACGGCAATACCCGCAAGCGAGTTACCTGCATCATCCAGTTCCGGACTCCAGACAGCGATGGCCATTTCATGCGGAACAATCGCCACAATACCGCCACCAACGCCAGATTTCGCCGGTAGCCCCACCCGCCAGGCAAACTCCCCCGCGTTCTGGTACATACCACTGGTCGCCATCAGCGCGTTAATTTGCCGCGCCTGCATTGGCGTCACCACTGGTTCATCAATATGAATAGCTTTCCCCTGATTAGCCAGAAAGACAAACGTCCGGGCCAGCTCTACACAGCTCATTTTCAGAGCGCAGTAATGAAAGTAGTTTTGCAGAACGGTTGTCACGTCATGATGGAAATTGCCAAACGACTTCATCAGCCAGGCGATAGCCGCATTTCGCGCGGAATGTTCAAATTCGGAACGCGCTACCACCGTATCGTAGGAAATATCAGACACACCGCTTAAGCCGCGCACGACTTCCAGCATACGTTGCCGTGGTGCGCTTAATCGCCCTTGCAACATATCGCAGACCACCAGCGCACCGGCATTAATGAACGGATTACGCGGTATACCCTGCTCCATTTCCAGTTGCACTAAGGAATTGAACGGTGATCCAGACGGATCTTTGCCGACGCGTTGCCAGATTTCCTCTTCGGAGTAATGACGCATGGCGACAACGAGACTCAGCACTTTGGAAATAGACTGAATGGAAAAACGTTCTTGCGCGTCTCCGGCCTGAAAAAGCTGTCCGTCAACGGTACAGATAGCAATCCCCAATCGGGAACCGTCTACTGTAGCCAGCGCCGGAATATAATCCGCGACTTTACCCTGACCAATGAGCGGCCGCACTTGCCGCAAGATGTTTTCTAAAATTGCATTATCCATGGCGACTGCCACTTTCTACTCCTGGACCGCAGGTCTGAAAAGACCTGCGAGTATATCAGAGCTGAATATGTCGCGTCAGATCCGGTCTTTCCACACCGTCTGGATATTACAGAATTCGTGTAAGCCGAAATGGGAAAGCTCACGACCAAAGCCACTCTTTTTCACGCCACCAAAGGCCACTCGCGCGTCGCTGGCACAATAACCATTGATAAACACCCCACCGCATTCCAGACGTGCCGCCATCTGTCTGGCCTGTGTTTCGTCAGTGGTAAAAATGGTCGCTGAAAGGCCGAACTCACTATCATTAGCCAGTTCCAGTGCATGTTCTGCATCTTTCGCAATGGTGATTGCCGCAACGGGGCCAAACATTTCTTCCCGAAACGCGGTCATTTCTGGGGTAACATTCGCCAGAACCGTTGGCGGATAGTAGTTACCTGCCCCAGCCATCTTTTCCCCGCCCAGTAACAAACGCGCACCCTGCGCCAGGGTTTTCTCCACCTGATGATGCAGCTCATCACGTAAATCAAAACGAGCCATTGGTCCGAGAGCGTTCTCTTCGTCACGGGGATCGCCCATTTTCAAGGCTGCCGCAGCTGCCACAAAACGTTCGGTAAATGCCGAAGCAATTCCCTCTTCGATAATAAAGCGTTTTGCCGCTGCACATACCTGTCCGGTATTCTGATAACGTCCGGCTACCGCCGCTTTCACCGCCAGTTCCAGATCGGCATCGTTAAGCACAATAAACGGATCCGAACCGCCCAGTTCCAGTACGCATTTTTTCAGTGCCGCTCCAGCCTGTGCGCCAATAGCCGCTCCCGCACGAACACTTCCGGTCACCGTGACAGCAGCAATGCGCGAGTCTTTAATCATCTGACTGACACCGTCGTTGTCGGCATTCAGCCAGCCATATACGCCTTGTGGGATACCCGCATCTTTAAACACCTGGGCAATGAGCTGTGCACAGCCCATCACATTCGGCGCATGTTTAAGTAAGTAGCCGTTACCTGCAAGAATGATGGGAACAGCGCCACGCATCACCTGCCATAACGGAAAATTCCACGGCATAATCGCCAGAATCGTCCCCAACGGTCGATACTCAATAACCGCCTGCTGATTTTCCACCAGCGTAGGTTCCGCCTTCAGCATTGCCGGACCATGTTCTGCATACCAGTCACACAAATTCGCCGATTTCGCCACTTCAGCGCGCGCCTGGTTGATTGGTTTGCCCATTTCGCGGGTGATCATTTGCGCCATTTCTTCGCTACGAGCGCGCAGAGCCTTACCGATATCACGCAGTTTTTCAGCACGATAATCTATATTTGTCTCGCGCCAGTCGCGAAAGCCTGCTGCCGCCAGCTGAAGTGCGTTTTCGATATCGTCAGCGCCAGCCCACGGCAGCACAGAAAGTTGTTCACCCGTGGCAGGATTTATCGAAATTGCATGAGTTGCCGGAGTAATGGTCATCGGGGTATCTCCTTTATGAGTCATGGTATGAAGATACGCAGATTTACTCTTGCTTTAAAATGAATAATATTAAGCCACTTATTCACGAATCGAGAATGCTATGGATCTGACCCAACTGGAGATGTTCAACGCGGTTGCCGAAGCTGGCAGCATAACCCAGGCTGCAGCAAAAGTGCATCGCGTGCCGTCGAATCTCACTACCCGTCTGCGCCAGCTGGAAACAGAACTGGGGGTTGATCTGTTTATTCGCGAGAATCAGCGTTTACGTCTCTCTCCTGCCGGGCATAACTTTTTACGCTATAGCCAACAAATTCTCGCGTTAGTGGATGAAGCGCGGAGCGTTGTCGCTGGCGATGAGCCGCAAGGTTTATTTTCTCTTGGTTCGCTGGAAAGCACCGCTGCAGTGCGCATTCCAGCCACGCTGGCGGAATTCAACCGTCGTTATCCCAAAATTCAGTTTTCACTTTCCACCGGCCCTTCCGGCACTATGCTGGATGGTGTACTGGAGGGAAAACTGAATGCGGCGTTTATTGATGGACCCATTAACCATACTGCCATCGACGGGATACCGGTATACCGCGAGGAACTGATGATCGTCACGCCACAAGGATATGCGCCAGTAACCCGTGCCAGTCAGGTTAATGGCAGTAACATTTATGCCTTCCGCGCCAATTGTTCGTATCGTCGCCACTTCGAGAGCTGGTTTCATGCTGACGGTGCCGCTCCGGGAACTATCCATGAGATGGAGTCTTATCACGGAATGTTGGCCTGTGTGATCGCAGGAGCAGGCATTGCGCTTATTCCGCGCTCTATGCTGGAAAGTATGCCGGGGCATCACCAGGTTGAAGCGTGGCCGTTAGCTGAGCAATGGCGTTGGTTAACAACCTGGCTGGTCTGGCGTCGTGGTGCGAAAACACGTCCGCTCGAGGCATTTATTCAACTGCTGGATGTGCCTGACTCGGCAAGACAGGGATATCAATGAGCTATTTTTGATAGTTCTTGCGGTTAATATGCTCTATATAGTGATGTTCCGATGACTTATGACTATATGGGGCAAATATGGTTACGCCAGTAAGCATCAGCAATTACATATCTCTTCCTGATGATTTTCCCGTACGTAATATTGCACCGCAGGTAAAAGAAGTTTTAAAGGATTTTATTGATGCACTTAGTACAATAATATGTAATGAAGAGTGGCGCACGTCTTTAAACATCAACTCAGCCACAAAAAAGATATTTAATAACCTTGACAACTTATCATATATTCAGAGGACTTCTTTTCGGGGTAACGACACGCTATACAATGAAAAGGTTCAGTTTAAACTCACTTATCCCGCCAGGAATGGAAGACACAAAGAAAATATTGAATTTCAGGTAGTAATAAATTTAAGCCCTATTTATTTAGATAATTTTCGCCATGATGGAGAAATTAATATTTTTTGCGCTCCCAACCCAAAGCCTGTCACTATGGGGCGCGTATTTCAGACCGGCGTCGAGCGTGTACTCTTTCTGTTTCTGAATGATTTTATTGAACAATTTCCAATGATCAACCCTGGTGTTCCCATCAAAAGAGCGCATACACCACATATTGAACCCCTGCCTTCGGATCACCATACCGCTGCAGATTACTTACGCCAGTTTGATTTGCTTGTCCTGAATTTTATCTCTCGCGGTAATTTTGTCATACTCCCCCGATTATGGAATAACTCTGAGGTTCACAGATGGTTCGTCAATAAAGATCCTAACTTGATCACCGCCATTCTCGACATAACGGACAGCGAATTAAAAGAGGATTTGTTGCAAAGCCTGATGGATTCATTAGGTTCTAACAAACATGTACTACCCGAAGTCTGCATCTGCTTTTTATCCCTTTTAGCAGAACAAGAATCTCCTCATTTTCAGAACTTGTTTTTATTTTTCGCCAATATGTTATTGCACTATCACCAATTTATGAATCCCAATGAAAGTGATTTGAATGACGTGTTGATGCCAGCATCATTAAGTGATGATAAAATTATCAAACATATGGCGCGCAGGACCCTCAAACTGTTTGTAAAAAATGAAACACCGCCAAAAGTTACTCACGAAGACCTGGTGAAAAACAGGCCTCGCTCCCCTGTCAGACCACCTATACCCGCAACCGCCAAAACGCCAGACCTCCCTGAACGTCATTAAACCGTGATGTTACCGACTCTCTGACGCGTGAAAGAATCAGCGTCAGAGAAACGGAAAACGCGATCCAGATCACAAATGCATTGTATTCACATCATTAACCGTTTTAAGATCATTTCATCACTTTTTCGCAACTCACCCGATAATCTGTTATGACAACAAACACTGTTTCCCGCAAAGTGGCGTGGCTACGGGTCGTTACGCTGGCAGTCGCCGCCTTCATCTTCAACACCACCGAATTTGTCCCTGTTGGCCTGCTCTCTGACATTGCGCAAAGTTTTCACATGCAAACCGCTCAGGTCGGCATCATGTTGACCATTTACGCATGGGTAGTAGCGCTAATGTCATTGCCTTTTATGTTAATGACCAGTCAGGTTGAACGGCGCAAATTACTGATCTGCCTGTTTGTGGTGTTTATTGCCAGCCACGTACTGTCGTTTTTGTCGTGGAGCTTTACCGTTCTGGTGATCAGTCGCATTGGTGTGGCTTTTGCACATGCGATTTTCTGGTCGATTACGGCGTCTCTGGCGATCCGTATGGCTCCGGCCGGGAAGCGAGCACAGGCATTGAGTTTAATTGCCACCGGTACAGCACTGGCGATGGTCTTAGGTTTACCTCTCGGGCGCATTGTGGGCCAGTATTTCGGTTGGCGAATGACCTTCTTCGCGATTGGTATTGGGGCGCTTATCACCCTTTTGTGCCTGATTAAGTTACTTCCCTTACTGCCCAGTGAGCATTCCGGTTCACTGAAAAGCCTCCCGCTATTGTTCCGCCGCCCGGCATTGATGAGCATTTATTTGTTAACTGTGGTGGTTGTCACCGCCCATTACACGGCATACAGCTATATCGAGCCTTTTGTACAAAACATTGCGGGATTCAGCGCCAACTTTGCCACGGCATTACTGTTATTACTCGGTGGTGCGGGCATTATTGGCAGCGTGATTTTCGGTAAACTGGGTAATCAGTATGCGTCTGCGTTGGTGAGTACGGCGATTGCGCTGTTGCTGGTGTGCCTGGCATTGCTGTTACCTGCGGCGAACAGTGAAATACACCTCGGGGTGCTGAGTATTTTCTGGGGGATCGCGATGATGATCATCGGGCTTGGTATGCAGGTTAAAGTGCTGGCGCTGGCACCAGATGCTACCGACGTCGCGATGGCGCTATTCTCCGGCATATTTAATATTGGAATCGGGGCGGGTGCGTTGGTAGGTAATCAGGTGAGTTTGCACTGGTCAATGTCGATGATTGGTTATGTGGGCGCGGTGCCTGCTTTTGCCGCGTTAATTTGGTCAATCATTATATTTCGCCGCTGGCCAGTGACACTCGAAGAACAGACGCAATAGTTGAAAGGCCCATTCGGGCCTTTTTTAATGGTACGTTTTAATGATTTCCAGGATGCCGTTAATAATAAACTGCACACCCATACATACCAGCAGGAATCCCATCAGACGGGAGATCGCTTCAATGCCACCCTTGCCCACCAGCCGCATAATTGCGCCGGAGCTGCGTAGGCTTCCCCACAAAATAACCGCCACCAGGAAAAAGATCAGCGGCGGCGCAACCATCAGTACCCAATCAGCGAAGGTTGAACTCTGACGCACTGTGGACGCCGAGCTAATAATCATCGCTATGGTTCCCGGACCGGCAGTACTTGGCATTGCCAGCGGCACAAAGGCAATATTGGCACTGGGTTCATCTTCCAGCTCTTCCGACTTGCTTTTCGCCTCCGGTGAATCAATCGCTTTCTGTTGCGGAAAGAGCATCCGAAAACCGATAAACGCGACGATTAAGCCGCCTGCAATTCGCAGACCGGGAATCGAAATGCCAAATGTATCCATCACCAGTTGCCCGGCGTAATACGCCACCATCATGATGGCAAATACGTACACCGAGGCCATCAACGACTGACGATTACGTTCGGCACTGTTCATGTTGCCTGCCAGGCCAAGAAATAACGCGACAGTTGTTAATGGGTTAGCTAACGGCAGCAACACCACCAGCCCCAGGCCAATTGCTTTAAACAAATCTAACATTGGTGGTTGTTATCCTGTGTATCTGGGTTATCAGCGAAAAGTATAAGGGGTAAACAAGGATAAAGTGTCACTCTTTAGCTAGCCTTGCATCGCATTGAACAAAACTTGAACCGATTTAGCAAAACGTGGCATCGGTCAATTCATTCATTTGACTTATACTTGCCTGGGCAATATTATCCCCTGCAACTAAAGTACTTGCCAGGGCAACCATTGTGAACAGCACAAGCAATCTCTTCAATGAAATGATTCCACTTGGGCATTTGATTCACATGGTTAACCAGAAAAAGATCGCTTACTCAACGAGCATTTATCGCCAGAGGACATTACCGCCTCGCAGTTCAGGGTTCTGTGCTCAATTCGCTGTCAGGGAAGTATCACCCCGGTGGAATTGAAAAAGACCCTTCTCGGTGGATTTAGGTGCACTGACCCGCATGCTGGAATAATTTTTGTTGTGTCGGGGCTGGATAGCCCGATTACCCAGATCCAAACGATAAGCGAGGCGTATTGATTCAACTGACGCCTGAAGGCGCGGCTATCTGCGAACAATGTCATCAGCTCGTTGGGCAAAACCTGCACCAGGAATTAACGAAAAACTTAACGGCAAATGAAGTGGCAACACTTGAGCTTCTACTAAAAAAATTATCATAAACAGAAGAAGAGGTAAGACGATGTCCAGACGCAACACCGACGCTATTACTATTCATAGCATTTTGGGCTGGATCAGAAGATAACCTGGAATCCCCACTGTCACTTAAGAAAGTGTCCGAGCGTTCTGGTTATTCCAAGTGGCACCTGCAGCGGATGTTCAAAAAAGAGACCGGTCATTCATTAGGTCAATACATCCGAACCCGTAAGCTGACGGAAATTGCCCAGAATTAAAAGAAAGTAACGAGCCGATCCTCTATCTGGCGGAGCGTTACGGTTTTGAATCGCAGCAGACGCTGACGCGGACGTTTAAAAACTATTTTGATGTGCCACCGCACAAGTATCGCGTCACCAATATGCACGGAGAGTCTCGCTATCTCCACCCCATTGATCACTGTGTTTGTTAATCGCCTGCTATAGACGTATCGAGGAAATAATGAAACTGTTCGCTTCCGTTGCCTTTCGCCCTACTGGCGGTGGCCGCAATTCCAGGCCACGCGGAGCAACTTCCTGCACAAAATAACGCTCCATTCAAACCATGCTGATGCCAACCGCCAGGCACACCAGTCACCATTTGATTTTAATCACATGGCCGCCGGTAGCGACAAATCGGACGAGCTGGGCGTACCGTACTACAACGATAACGAATCGCTACAACGTTATTTAGCCCCGCCAGCGCGGGGCTTTTTTTTTTAGCCCTTCACCGCTCCACGGCGCAGGCCCGGTAGACGAAAACCAAATACGTTGATAAGCAACCCCGCCATAATCAGCAGCGCCCCCACAAGCTGCATCAATGACAGCGTCTCTCCCAACAGCAGCGCCGCACTCGCCAGCCCCACGACGGGCACCAGTAACGATAAAGGCGCCACTCGCCAGGTTTCATAACGCCCTAACAGCGAACCCCAGATGCCATAACCGACGATGCTTGCCATAAACGACAGGTACGGCCAAGTATGTCGTCATGTCGATATGAATCAGGCTCTGCGCCATGAGCTGCGGACCTTCAAAAATCCATGAGACGAGCATGAAAGGGATCATCGGGATTAACGCGCTCCACACCACCAGCGACATCACCCCGGTTTTAGACGGGTGCAGCATGATTTTTTTATTGAAGATATTCCCGCATGCCCAACACAGCGCCGCGCCCAACGTCAGCATAAAGCCCAGCAGTTTGACGTTCTGCCCGCTCATGCTGGTTTCGACCAACACCAGTACGCCAAACACCGCCAGCGAAATGCCAACCAGCTGTTTACGCTGTAGCCGTTCACCAAACACAAATGCGCCGAGAATGATGGTGAAGAAAGCCTGCGCTTGCAAAACCAGTGAGGCCAGGCCCGCCGGCATACCGAAATTAAGGGCGCAAAACAGGAAGGCAAACTGACCGAAACTTATGGTTAGCGCATAGCCCAGCAGCAACGAGAGCGGGACGCGAGGACGCGGCACAAAGAACAGCGCCGGGAAGGCGACGAACAAAAAGCGCAGACCGGCCAGCAGCAGTGGCGGCATCCCATGCAGCCCCACTTTGATGACCACAAAGTTCAGCCCCCATATCACCACTACCAGCAGCGCCAGTAGCCCATCTTTCCGCGACATTCTACCGCCTCTGAATTTCATCTTTTGTAAGCAATCAACTTAGCTGAATTTACTTTTCTTTAACAGTTGATTCGTTAGTCGCCGGTTACGACGGCATTAATGCGCAAATAAGTCGCTATACTTCGGATTTTTGCCATGCTATTTCTTTACATCTCTAAAACAAAACATAACGAAACGCACTGCCGGACAGACAAATGAACTTATCCCTACGACGCTCTACCAGCGCCCTTCTTGCCTCGTCGTTGTTATTAACCATCGGACGCGGCGCTACGCTGCCATTTATGACCATTTACTTGAGTCGCCAGTACAGCCTGAGTGTCGATCTAATCGGTTATGCGATGACAATTGCGCTCACTATTGGCGTCGTTTTTAGCCTCGGTTTTGGTATCCTGGCGGATAAGTTCGACAAGAAACGCTATATGTTACTGGCAATTACCGCCTTCGCCAGCGGTTTTATTGCCATTACTTTAGTGAATAACGTGACGCTGGTTGTGCTCTTTTTTGCCCTCATTAACTGCGCCTATTCTGTTTTTGCTACCGTGCTGAAAGCCTGGTTTGCCGACAATCTTTCGTCCACCAGCAAAACGAAAATCTTCTCAATCAACTACACCATGCTAAACATTGGCTGGACCATCGGTCCGCCGCTCGGCACGCTGTTGGTAATGCAGAGCATCAATCTGCCCTTCTGGCTGGCAGCTATCTGTTCCGCGTTTCCCATGCTTTTCATTCAAATTTGGGTAAAGCGCAGCGAGAAAATCATCGCCACGGAAACAGGCAGTGTCTGGTCGCCGAAAGTTTTATTACAAGATAAAGCACTGTTGTGGTTTACCTGCTCTGGTTTTCTGGCTTCTTTTGTAAGCGGCGCATTTGCTTCATGCATTTCACAATATGTGATGGTGATTGCTGATGGGGATTTTGCCGAAAAGGTGGTCGCGGTTGTTCTTCCGGTGAATGCTGCCATGGTGGTTACGTTGCAATATTCCGTGGGCCGCCGACTTAACCCGGCTAACATCCGCGCGCTGATGACAGCAGGCACCCTCTGTTTCGTCATCGGTCTGGTCGGTTTTATTTTTTCCGGCAACAGCCTGCTATTGTGGGGTATGTCAGCTGCGGTATTTACTGTCGGTGAAATCATTTATGCGCCGGGCGAGTATATGTTGATTGACCATATTGCGCCGCCAGAAATGAAAGCCAGCTATTTTTCCGCCCAGTCTTTAGGCTGGCTTGGTGCCGCGATTAACCCATTAGTGAGTGGCGTAGTGCTAACCAGCCTGCCGCCTTCCTCGCTGTTTGTCATCTTAGCGTTGGTGATCATTGCTGCGTGGGTGCTGATGTTAAAAGGGATTCGAGCAAGACCGTGGGGGCAGCCCGCGCTTTGTTGATTTAAGTCGAACACAATAAAGATTTAATTCAGCCTTCGTTTAGGTTACCTCTGCTAATATCTTTCTCATTGAGATGAAAATTAAGGTAAGCGAGGAAACACACCACACCATAAACGGAGGCAAATAATGCTGGGTAATATGAATGTTTTTATGGCCGTACTGGGAATAATTTTATTTTCTGGTTTTCTGGCCGCGTATTTCAGCCACAAATGGGATGACTAATGAACGGAGATAATCCCTCACCTAACCGGCCCCTTGTTACAGTTGTGTACAAGGGGCCTGATTTTTATGACGGCGAAAAAAAACCGCCAGTAAACCGGCGGTGAATGCTTGCATGGATAGATTTGTGTTTTGCTTTTACGCTAACAGGCATTTTCCTGCACTGATAACGAATCGTTGACACAGTAGCATCAGTTTTCTCAATGAATGTTAAACGGAGCTTAAACTCGGTTAATCACATTTTGTTCGTCAATAAACATGCAGCGATTTCTTCCGGTTTGCTTACCCTCATACATTGCCCGGTCCGCTCTTCCAATGACCACATCCAGAGGCTCTTCAGGAAATGCGCGACTCACACCTGCTGTCACGGTAATGTTGATATGCCCTTCAGAATGTGTGATGGCATGGTTATCGACTAACTGGCAAATTCTGACACCTGCACGACATGCTTCTTCATCATTAGCCGCTTTGACAATAATGATAAATTCTTCGCCCCCGTAGCGATAAACCGTTTCGTAATCACGCGTCCAACTGGCTAAGTAAGTTGCCAGGGTGCGTAATACTACATCGCCGATTAAATGCCCGTAGGTATCATTAACCAATTTAAATCGGTCAATATCCAACAACATTAAATAAAGATTCAGAGGCTCAGCGTTGCGTAACTGATGATCAAAGGATTCATCAAGAACCCGACGACCCGGCAATCCCGTCAAAACATCCATATTGCTACGGATCGTCAGCAAATAAATTTTGTAATCGGTTAATGCCGCAGTAAAAGAAAGCAACCCCTCCTGAAAGGCGTCGAAATGCGCGTCCTGCCAGTGATTTTCAACAATAGCCAGCATTAATTCCCGACCACAGTTATGCATATGTTGATGGGCAGAATCCATTAGCCGAACGTAAGGTAATTCATCGTTATCGAGTGGCCCCAGATGATCAATCCACCGACCAAACTGGCACAGTCCATAAGAATGGTTATCCGTTATTTCTGGCTTACTGGCATCTCTCGCGACCACGCTGTGAAACATACTCACCAGCCACTGGTAGTGGGCATCGATAGCCTTATTGAGATTTAACAAGATGGCATCAATTTCCGTTGTCTTCTTGATCATTGCCACTCCTTTTTCACAGTTCCTTGTGCGCGCTATTCTAACGAGAGAAAAGCAAAATTACGTCAATATTTTCATAGAAATCCGAAGTTATGAGTCATCTCTGAGATAACATTGTGATTTAAAACAAAATCAGCGGATAAAAAAGTGTTTAATTCTGTAAATTACCTCTGCATTATCGTAAATAAAAGGATGACAAATAGCATAACCCAATACCCTAATGGCCCAGTAGTTCAGGCCATCAGGCTAATTTATTTTTATTTCTGCAAATGAGTGACCCGAACGACGGCCGGCGCGCTTTTCTTATCCAGACTGCCACTAATGTTGATCATCTGGTCCGGCTGAACTTCTCGTCCATCAAAGACGGCCGCAGGAATAACGACATTAATTTCACCGCTCTTATCGCGAAAAACGTAACGGTCCTCTCCTTTGTGAGAAATCAAATTACCGCGTAGTGAAACCGAAGCGCCATCGTGCATGGTTTTTGCGAAATCAACGGTCATTTTTTTTGCATCATCGGTTCCGCGATAGCCATCTTCTATTGCATGAGGCGGCGGTGGCGCTGCATCCTGTTTTAAACCGCCCTGGTCATCTGCCAACGCATAAGGCATGACAAGAAAACTTGCTAATACAATGGCCTGAAATTTCATACTAACTCCTTAATTGCGTTTGGTTTGACTTATTAAGTCTGGTTGCTATTTTTATAATTGCCAAATAAGAATATTGCCAATTGTTATAAGGCATTTAAAATCAGCCAACTAGCTGTCAAATATACAGAGAATTTAACTCACTAAAGTTAAGAAGATTGAAAAGTCTTAAACATATTTTCAGAATAATCGGATTTATATGTTTGAAAATTATTATATTGGACGAGCATACAGAAAAAGCAAATCACCTTTACATATAAAAGCGTGGACAAAAAACAGTGAACATTAATAGAGATAAAATTGTACAACTTGTAGATACCGATACTATTGAAAACCTGACATCCGCGTTGAGTCAAAGACTTATCGCGGATCAATTACGCTTAACTACCGCCGAATCATGCACCGGCGGTAAGTTGGCTAGCGCCCTGTGTGCAGCTGAAGATACACCCAAATTTTACGGTGCAGGCTTTGTTACTTTCACCGATCAGGCAAAGATGAAAATCCTCAGCGTAAGCCAGCAATCTCTTGAACGATATTCTGCGGTGAGTGAGAAAGTGGCAGCAGAAATGGCAACCGGTGCCATAGAGCGTGCGGATGCTGATGTCAGTATTGCCATTACCGGCTACGGCGGACCGGAGGGCGGTGAAGATGGTACGCCAGCGGGTACCGTCTGGTTTGCGTGGCATATTAAAGGCCAGAACTACACTGCGGTTATGCATTTTGCTGGCGACTGCGAAACGGTATTAGCTTTAGCGGTGAGGTTTGCCCTCGCCCAGCTGCTGCAATTACTGCTATAACCAGGCTGGCCTGGCGATATCTCAGGCCAGCCATTGGTGGTGTTTATATGTTCAAGCCACGATGTTGCAGCATCGGCATAATCTTAGGTGCCTTACCGCGCCATTGTCGATACAGGCGTTCCAGATCTTCGCTGTTACCTCTGGAAAGGATCGCCTCGCGAAAACGCAGCCCATTTTCACGCGTTAATCCGCCCTGCTCAACAAACCACTGATAACCATCATCGGCCAACATTTGCGTCCACAGATAAGCGTAATAACCTGCAGCATATCCGCCACCAAAAATATGGGCGAAATAACTGCTGCGATAGCGTGGCGGTATAGCAGGAAGATCCATATTTTCCGCCACCAGCGCCCGCAATTCAAAATCATCGACATCCTGCATTGCTTCGTTTTCTTCCAGGCAATGCCAGCGCATATCGAGAAGTGCGGCGCTAAGCAGTTCGCTCATCTCATACCCTTTGTTGAACAGGCTGGCATTACGCATTTTCTGTTGCAGTTCGTCAGGCATTGCTGCCCCGCTCTGATAATGCCGGGCGTAGCGAGCGAATACCTGCGGATGCGTTGCCCAGTGTTCGTTGATTTGCGACGGAAATTCGACAAAATCACGCGGCGTGTTGGTGCCGGAAAGCGTGGCATAACGCTGGCGGGCAAAAAGGCCGTGCAGCGTATGACCAAATTCATGGAATAAGGTTATGACATCATCCCAGAGTAACAACGCAGGCTCACCGGCAGCGGGTTTCTGATAATTGCAGACGTTATAAATTACCGGATGTGTTTTATTAAGCGTTGATTGCTCAACAAAATTGCCCATCCATGCACCGCCGCTTTTTGAATCACGGGCGAAGAAATCACCGTAAAATAACGCCAGCCCCACGCCATTATGATCAAAAATTTCCCACACACGAACGTCAGGATGGTAGACAGGAATATCAAAACGTTCGACAAACTTAATACCGAAGAGCTGATTCGCGGTCCAGAATACACCTTCATTTAACACCGTGTTTAATTCAAAATATGGCTTGAGCTGCGCCTCATCAAGATCAAATTTCTCCCGCCGTACCTGTTCCGCATAAAATGCCCAGTCCCACGGCTGCGCGCTAAACCCGCCCTGCTGCTTATCGATAACCGCCTGTATGGAGGCTAATTCATCGCTCGCACGTTGACGCGCCGCTGGAACAATTTCCCGCATAAAGTTAAGTGCTGCTTCAGGTGTTTTTGCCATCTGATCGGCGATTTTCCATGCGGCATAATGAGGAAAACCAAGTAGTGTTGCCTGTTGTGCACGGATCTCCACCAGACGTTGAATGATAGCGCGGGTATCATTGGCATCATTTTTTTCCGCTCGCGTCCAGCCCGCAATAAACAGTTTTTCACGCGTCGCACGATCGCGCATTTCGGCAAGCGCCGGTTGTTGGGTGGTATTCAGCAGCGGAATCAGCCATTTGTTATCCAGACCTTTCTCGCGAGCCGCCTCTGCCGCCAGCGCAATCTCTTGCTCACTCATTCCTGCCAGCTGCGCGATATCGTTCACAACCAGACCGCCGGATTTATTTGCTGCCAGTAATCGCTGGTTAAACTGGCTGGTCAGGGTCGCAGCTTCTGTATTCAGTACTTTTAATTTTGCTTTATCAGCTTGCGCAAGTTTGGCTCCGGCAAGGACAAAACGTTGATGAATCACCTCCACCAGGCGGATGGATTCACTATCAAGCCCCAGGGATTCACGGCGCTGCCAGACAGCATCTACCCGCGCGAATAATTCACCGTTCAGATAGATATCATTAGCCAGTTCCGCCAGTTCAGCGGAAAACTGCTCGTCAAGACGCTGTAATTCATCATTGGTATGCGCCGCAGTCATCGCAAAAAAGACGCTGGTAACGCGGGTAAGTAATTCTCCGCTTTGTTCCAGTGCCAGAATAGTATTGTTGAAATCAGGCATTTGCGGGTTAAGCGCGATGGCAGCAATTTCTGCCCGCTTTTGCTGCATTCCCTCATCGAATGCCGGGCGATAGTGATGATTGGCAATTTGATCAAAATGGGGAGCCAGATACGGCAGTGTGCTTTGCACAAGGAAAGGATTCATTGTTGTCATTTTCTTCTCCTGAACGCGAGGTGTTCCATAGCGTAGGCTTACTGATAACGGAGTGCAATCTTGCAATCCAGTATTACCCGCTCTTAAGCATCCCGTGCTATGTTATTGACACACAAAAGCGTTGAGGAACAGTGAGATGATCGTTTTAGTAACTGGAGCAACGGCAGGTTTTGGTGAATGCATTACTCGTCGTTTTATTCAACAAGGGCATAAAGTTATCGCCACTGGCCGTCGCCAGGAACGGTTGCAGGAGTTAAAAGACGAACTGGGAGATAATCTGTATATCGCCCAACTGGACGTTCGCAACCGCGCCGCTATTGAAGAGATGCTGGCATCGCTTCCTGCCGAGTGGTGCAATATTGATATCCTGGTAAATAATGCCGGCCTGGCGTTGGGCATGGAGCCTGCGCATAAAGCCAGCGTTGAAGACTGGGAAACGATGATTGATACCAACAACAAAGGCCTGGTATATATGACGCGCGCCGTCTTACCGGGTATGGTTGAACGTAATCATGGTCATATTATTAACATTGGCTCAACGGCAGGTAGCTGGCCGTATGCCGGTGGTAACGTTTACGGTGCGACGAAAGCGTTTGTTCGTCAGTTTAGCCTGAATCTGCGTACGGATCTGCATGGTACGGCGGTGCGCGTCACCGACATCGAACCGGGTCTGGTGGGTGGTACCGAGTTTTCCAATGTCCGCTTTAAAGGCGATGACGGTAAAGCAGAAAAAACCTATCAAAATACCGTTGCATTGACGCCAGAAGATGTCAGCGAAGCCGTCTGGTGGGTGTCAACGCTGCCTGCTCACGTCAATATCAATACCCTGGAAATGATGCCGGTTACCCAAAGCTATGCCGGACTGAATGTCCACCGTCAGTAATTTTTATACCCGGCGTAACTGCCGGGTTATTGCTTGTCACAAAAAAGTGGTAGACTCATGCAGTTAACTCACTCACAAGCAAGAACGAATGACCGTCGAAACGCAACTTAATCCCACACAGCCTGTCAATCAGCAGATTTATCGTATTCTTCGTCGCGACATTGTCCATTGCCTGATTGCTCCAGGCACACCGTTGTCGGAAAAAGAAGTTTCTGTTCGTTTCAATGTGTCACGCCAGCCGGTTCGTGAAGCCTTTATTAAACTGGCGGAAAACGGCCTGATTCAAATTCGTCCGCAACGTGGCAGCTACGTCAACAAAATTTCCATGGCCCAGGTGCGCAACGGCAGTTTTATCCGTCAGGCCATTGAGTGCGCGGTGGCGCGTCGGGCGGCGAGCATGATTACCGAAAGCCAGTGCTATCAACTGGAACAAAATCTTCACCAGCAACGCATTGCCATTGAGCGCAAGCAACTGGATGATTTTTTTGAACTTGATGACAACTTCCATCAACTCCTGACGCAGATTGCCGACTGTCAACTGGCGTGGGATACCATTGAGAACCTGAAAGCGACCGTTGATCGCGTGCGCTATATGAGTTTCGACCACGTTTCTCCACCAGAAATGCTGTTACGCCAGCATCTTGATATTTTCTCTGCCCTGCAAAAACGTGATGGCGATGCGGTAGAACGTGCAATGACGCAACATTTGCAGGAAATCAGCGAATCCGTGCGCCAGATCCGCCAGGAAAACAGCGACTGGTTTAGCGAAGAGTAATTCATTTCCTCTCATCCCATCCGGGGTGAGAGTCTTTTCCCCCGCCTTATGGCTCATGCATGCATCAAAAAAGATGTGAGCTTGATCAAAAACAAAAAATATTTCACTCGACAGGAGTATTTATATTGCGCCCGTTACGTGGGCTTCGACTGTAAATCAGAAAGGAGAAAACACCTATGACGACCTACGATCGTAACCGTAACGCAATCACCACTGGCAGCCGTGTTATGGTTAGCGGCACCGGTCACACTGGCAAGATCCTGTCGATTGATACTGAAGGTCTGACCGCTGAGCAAATCCGCCGCGGAAAAACCGTAGTTGTTGAAGGTTGTGAAGAGAAACTGGCACCACTGGACCTGATTCGTCTCGGCATGAACTAAGCGTGTGAATGCCGCCGATGGCGGCATTGCTTTTTTACTTCACGGAATATTTTGCCACGGTCGCTTTCGCGCCATGCGCTAATAAAGACAAGTACGTTTCCGTCACTCTTGCAGTAAACAAACTATTGTCTGGCAAATCATCACCAAAGATCGCCTTAATCGCCAGCAATGACTGGACGCGCGCTTTCCCTTCGGCACTACTTTGTACAGCCTTCTGAATAACAGGTAACAGTGGGTCACTGATTTCTATCGGATTTCCCTGTTCATCAACACCACCGACATAACGCATCCAACCCGCGACGCCCAGCGCCAGCAGATCGAACTTGCTGTCATGCGCCAGATGCCAGCGAACAGAATCCAACATCCGCTGTGGCAATTTCTGGCTACCATCCATCGCAATCTGCCAGGTTCGATGACGTAACGCCGGGTTGCTATAGCGTGCAATTAATCGGTTAGCGTAATCTTGCAAATCAACGCCCTGCACTTTCAACGTCGGCGCTTGTTCCTGCAACATCAAGCCATACGCCGCATAACGATAATGTTCATCTTCCATACAGTCATTAATGTGCTGATATCCTGCAAGATACCCCAGATACGCCAGGAATGAATGACTGCCGTTGAGCATGCGCAACTTCATCTCTTCATAAGGCAGCACATCGCTAACCAGTTCGGCTCCCGCTTTTTCCCATTCCGGACGTCCGGCAACAAAGTTATCTTCTATTACCCACTGGCGGAAAGGTTCACAGGCAACGCCCGCAGGATCGCGCACACCGGTAAGTTGTTCGATTTTCGCCAGCGTATCCTCTGTCACTGCGGGCACAATACGGTCCACCATTGTTGATGGGAAAGTCACGTTATCTTCGATCCATTGTGCCAGTTTTACATCAACGGCTTGTGCGTAGGAAGTGACAACGTCACGCATAACATGACCGTTTTCTGGCATGTTGTCACATGACATGACGGTAAATGCGGGAAGTCCTGCCGCTTTACGGCGAGCCAGCGCCTCAACAATCACCCCTGTTGCTGTTTTCGGCTGGTGGGGATTTTGCACGTCGGCAGCTACCATCGGGTGATCGAGCATTAACTGTCCGGTCGCCGGAGAGTGGAAATACCCTTTTTCGGTGATTGTCAGAGAGACAATCGCGATTTGCGGTTCACACATCGCTGCCAACACGGTTTCTAAGCCATCTATCTGTACGTGCAAGGCTTTTTTAACGACGCCAACGACGCGAGCCGTCCACACATCGGCCGACATTTCCGCAACGGTATAAAGATTATCTTGCTGTTGTAAATCGGCAATTTGCTGTTCGCCGCCGATTAAGTTGACCTCATAATATCCCCAGTCACTGAAATGTTCCGTAGCAAGAATATCGGCATACACACCCTGATGCGCACGGTGAAATGCACCAAAGCCTAAATGAACAATTCTTGGAGCCAGGTTATTAAGATCATAAACAGGGAGTGTCGCTTTTGCTGATAACAAATTATTTCCCATAACAATTCCTTAAATATAAATATGGCAAGCTATATGTTTTGTTATATGAATAAAAATCCCCTCTCCGGTAAGAGAAGGGATTAAGGGTTTACAGACTTCTGGAAGGTTGCGCAGCTCTTACAACACGCGGTTGATCTTCCGCAGCGTCTTCCAGCGCACTTAAATCACGGTCTTTCACCTCTGGCATTTTCAGCGCAGAGATTAAACCAATCACTGAATATGCCATGATCATAATGGCGATCGGATACCAGGATTCCGTCATGGTGCAGAAAATACCCGCCAGGATAGGACCAAAACCGGAAGCGATAAGACCACCAATTTCTTTAGAAATAGCCATCCGGGTAAAGCGGTTTTTACAGCCGAACATTTCTGCCATGGTAATGTTTTCCAGAGCAAATAATCCCAGCACCGCACAGTTATGAATCACAATCAGTGCAACCATAATGGTGCTCGGGGCATAGCTTTTATCTACAATGATAGAAAGCATTGGCCATGCCAGCACAATCGCGGAGGTATTCATAATAATATACGGGATCCGGCGACCAATTTTATCGGATAACCAACCAAGGAACGGAATGGTCATAAAGCCGAGAATCGAACTGATCATCAATGCATCTGTTGGAATTGCTTTGTTAAACAATAACGTCTGCACTAAATAGCCTGCAAGGAAAGTCTGAATTAACCCGGAGTTACCCGCCTGACCAAAACGCAGCCCTGTTGCCAGCCAGAAGGATTTGCTCTGGAACATGCTACCAGCAGGTGCAGGTTTTGCTGTCGGTTGGTTACTGTCGTTAACCTTCTCAAAGACCGGGCTTTCTTTCAGATTCATACGCAACCAGATAGCAAAGACCATCACGACAACACTCGCCAGGAACGGTATACGCCATCCCCACGCCAGCAGTTCCTCTTTACTGAGAATGAAGAACATAAAGGCCCAGATTGCCGTTGCGCTCAAGGTTCCGCAGTTAGTTCCCATAGCCACAAATGAGGAGATAATTCCGCGCTTACCTTTTGGCGCATATTCCGCCAGCATCGTACCGGCACCGGAAATTTCCGCACCTGCACCCAACCCCTGAATAATACGCAACGTCACCAGCAAGATGGGTGCAAAAACACCAATCTGTGCATAGGTCGGTAACACACCAATTAAGGTGGTACAGATCCCCATCATGGTGATGGTAATAAAGAGCACTTTTTTACGCCCTATTCTGTCGCCCATTTTGCCGAAAATAAATGCTCCGACAATACGCGCCACATAACCTGCACCGTAGGTTCCCATTGCCAGAATTAACGCCATTGCCGTTGATGATTCAGGAAAAAATATTTCATGAAACACTAACGCTGCGCCGAGCGAATATAACTGGAAATCCATAATTCACAGGTGTTTTTTCCCATCCTGTGGTTTCCTTGGCGTTTTCTAGGTTTTTTCAGATAGTTGCATTTTTTTAAAAAGCATCCTAAGTTCGATCTCAGTGTCTATCTGGGGCCTATTTCTGTCCCATATATGCCCCAAAAAAACTCCCCAACAGATAAGTAGTTTTTTCATGGATTTATGCGTAAAATCAAGAACGGCTGGAAATCATTCAATACTCACACTATCGAAAAATTTACCAGCCAATCGCAGCACGTTCTTGCATAAGGTGTGTCTGCGGTTTTTCAACTATTCAGATACATCACTCCCATCACATTCATTCCTCCGCATCAAAGGCATATAGGCTATATCACCTTGATATTTTTCTTTTTCAGATAAAAACTGTTATCTATGTATACTTTTAAACCCAATCCGTGTAGAGTCTCTACATAAGATAGTTTGCAGTTGCCGCTTCAGCTTGCGCCATAAACCGCCTGATTTTTGCTGCCACCTGTTAGCATTCCTGTATACCTGAAACGACAATGTTTATCTACGAACTTTAAGAACACCCAAGATAAAAATTGTCAACTATATCATATATAACACATTACTAATTCGAGGCTATATGAACAGCATACTGATAATCACATCTCTCCTTATCATATTCAGCATTTTTAGTCATGCCCTAATAAAATTAGGGATTGGCATATCCAATAACCCAGACAAAACCGATGTATAAGTCAACATATCCTGAATCAGACATACAATATCGCAATGAAAATCAATAATATTTTAAGGAATATCTTCATGAAATCAAAAGACACCCTAAAGTGGTTCCCTGCGCAGCTTCCTGAAGTAAGAATTATCCTAGGGGATGCTGTAGTGGAAGTAGCAAAACAGGGAAGACCTATCAATACCAGAACATTGCTTGATTACATTGAAGGAAACATAAAGAAAAAATCATGGCTGGATAACAAAGAATTATTACAAACAGCGATATCAGTTCTTAAAGACAACCAAAATTTAAATGGTAAAATGTAATATAATAAACTTACTTTTTTATCATTTTTCCACTTTAACAACATTTTGCTCCACTTTTCCACGACCAAACAACTTGAAATCTGGTTAAAATAACACGCAACACTATTCTTCTTCCTTGAGTCCGCCCGGAACTCGAAAAACAAACCGAGTTAAAGCCATTTTTCACAAAATCGATTTTGGGTCTCACCAAAATTACGGGGTTGCATACGCATTCGTTTATTTTCGAACGTGTACATACAAATATGCACAAAAATAATCATAATTATTTTCTGAGATGCATTATGATATGAACACCAATTTCGTATAGAGTCTCACTATGTCTCAAATTTTTGCTTACTGTCGGATATCAACGCTGGATCAGACCACCGAAAATCAACGCCGGGAAATCGAAAGTGCAGGTTTTAAAATCAAACCTCAGCAAATAATCGAAGAACACATTAGCGGCTCAGCAGCAACCAGTGAGCGTCCTGGTTTTAACCGGTTGCTTGCTCGCCTGAAATGTGGTGATCAATTGATTGTGACAAAACTGGATCGCCTTGGTTGTAATGCAATGGATATCAGGAAAACAGTGGAACAACTGACCGAAACAGGTATCAGAGTGCATTGCTTAGCATTGGGGGGCATTGACCTGACCAGTCCAACAGGAAAAATGATGATGCAAGTAATTTCAGCAGTCGCTGAATTTGAACGAGACCTTTTACTTGAACGCACTCATTCCGGGATAGTAAGAGCCCGCGGCGCAGGGAAACGTTTTGGTCGACCACCTGTGTTAAATGAAGAACAGAAACAGGCGGTATTCGAACGAATTAAGTCAGGTGTAAGTATAAGTGCCATTGCCCGGGAATTCAAAACCTCGCGGCAAACCATTTTAAGAGCCAAAGCAAAACTTCAGACACCTGACATATAAAAAATAATCTCGGTGTGAGATGCTTTACGTCTTCCAAGCCCCCTTCCTTGCCGTAAATGGAAAGATACATCTAATTATAGAATTTATATGTTTTACCCTACGGCAGTGCTGGCCATTCAATATCCTGTGCAGTTGACGTATCAACACGGTTCAGCAATACCCGATACTTTTTCCATGCTTCCAGCAACGAGATTTCTTCCTCCGTTGCAATTTCCAGATCTGCAGCATCCTGAAGCGGCGCAATATGCTCACTGGCTACCTGCATCAGGTTGTTTTTTGTTTCTTCCGCCTCCCGGATCCGGAACAGTTTTTCTGCTTCCGTATCCTTCACCCAGGCTGTGCCGTTCCACTTCTGAAACTCCCCTTCCGGCGATAACCAGGTAACATTTTCCGGTAACGGACCGAGTTCAGAAATAAATAACGCGTCGCCGGAAGCCACGTCATAAACCGTTTTACCCCGATGATCTTCAACGAGATGCCACGATGACTCATCACTGTTGAAAACAGCCACGAAGCCAGCCGGAATATCTGGCGGTGCAATATCGGTACTGTTTGCTGGCAGACCTGTATGAGGCGGAATATATGCATCACCTTCACCAATAAATTCATTAGTTCCGGCCAGCAGATTATAAATTTTTATGGTCCGTGGTTGTTCACTCATTCTGAATGCCATTATGCAAGCCTCACAATATAGTTAAATGCGATGTTTTTGACGGTGTTTTCCGCGTTACCAGCAGCGTTAACGGTGATGGTGTGTCCATGTGAACCAATCGCAACGGAGTGCGTATGAGCACCAATACCGACAGTATGTGCATGCGCGCCTGCGCTTGCAGCAGTGCCGGACAGCGAGTGGGTATGAGCACCATCTGATGATGTCTTCCCTGCATTACGAGTCTGGCCACTACCGCTTGTTGTGCTCATAATCCCCGCGCTTAGATTTGAAATCGCGGTATAACCATTAGGGAAAATGCTCGTGTTCGTGCCACCAAATGCACCGGAACTCTTGTGTTGGTGCGCACCGGCACTATTTGCGGTCCCGCTAATACTATGGGTATGCGCCCCGGTGTTATTCGTGGATTTGGTTCCGTAATCAAACGACGATGTGGTTTCCGTCCCCAAATCCGTACTGGATGCGCTGGCGCTGTGGGTGTGCGATTTAATGCCGTCCTGTTCCTGAGATAATACGGCCCGACCACTGGCGGGCTTGCCCTTAATCGTCCAGCCACGCATATCAGGGATCACGCCTGACGGATAAGCAACTGCAAGTTTCGGGTATGCAGATTTGTCAAAAGTCTGCCCCTGCATCAGGGCATAACCAGACGGAACGGTATCTGATGGCCACGGGATTGGTGCACCGACTGGATAAAACTCTGCAGGAGGATGAGCCGAGGTGTAAAGCTGCGCCCACGGCGACCAGTTTGCGTCGGTCGTATCCCGTCGTGAACGAATAAATGCCGGAGCATGAGCACCGCTTGTACCACTCCAGCCGATGAGTAACTCACCTTCGCCAACGGCTGTCATCCCTTTCAGGTGAATGATATTTCCATACGCTGTTGGATATCCGTTGTTATACACCTCGTATAACTCAAGACCTGCTGCCCCCTGCGTATTGTCTGTCAGCGCGGTTATATTCACTCAGCAACCCCGGTATCAGTTCATCCAGCGCGGCTGCTTTGTTCATGGCTTTGATGATATCCCGTTTCAGGAAATCAACATGTCGGTTTTCCAGTTCCGGAAAACGCCGCTGCACCGACAGGGGGATCCCGTCGAGAATACTGGCAATTTCACCTGCGATCCGCGACAGCACGAAAGTACAGAATGCGGTTTCCACCACTTCAGCGGAGTCTCTGGCATTTTTCAGCTCCTGTGCGTCGGCCTGCGCACGCGTAAGTCGATGGCGTTCGTACTCAATAGTCCCTGGCTGGAGATCTGTCTCGCTGGCCTGCCGCAGTTCTTCAACTTCCCGGCGCAGCTTTTCGTTCTCAATTTCAGCATCCCTTTCGGCATACCATCTTATAACGGCGGCAGAGTCATAAAGCACCTCATTACCCTTGCCACCGCCTCGCAGAACGGGCATTCCCTGTTCCTGCCAGTTCTGAATGGTACGGATACTCGCACCGAAAATGTCAGCCAGCTGCTTTTTGTTGACTTCCATTGTTCATTCCACGGCCAAAAACAGAGAAAGGAAACGACAGAGGCCCAAAAGCTCGTTTTCAGCACCTGTCGTTTCCTTTCTTTTCAGGGGGTATTTTAAATAAAAACATTAAGTTACGACGAAGAAGAACGGAAATGCCTTAAACCGGAAAATTTTCATAAATAGCGAAAACCCGCGAGGTCGCCGCCCCGTAACCTGTCGGATCACCGGAAAGGACCCGTAAAGTGATAATGATTATCATCTACATATCACAACGTGCGTGGAGGCCATCAAACCACGTCAAATAATCAATTATGACGCAGGTATCGTATTAATTGATCTGCATCAACTTAACGTAAAAACAACTTCAGACAATACAAATCAGCGACACTGAATACGGGGCAACCTCATGTCAACGAAGAACAGAACCCGCAGAACAACAACCCGCAACATCCGCTTTCCTAACCAAATGATTGAACAAATTAACATCGCTCTTGAGCAAAAAGGGTCCGGGAATTTCTCAGCCTGGGTCATTGAAGCCTGCCGCCGGAGACTGTGCTCAGAAAAAAGAGTTTCTTCTGAAGCAAACAAAGAAAAGAGTGACATTACTGAATTGCTCAGAAAACAGGTCAGACCAGATTGAAGCAATTTAGATAATCGTGCAGACTACGCCCCCTCATATCACATGGAAGGTTTATCTATGGATCAGGTAGTCATTTTTAAACAAATATTTGATAAAGTTCGAAACGATTTAAACTATCAATGGTTTTATTCTGAGCTAAAACGTCACAATGTCTCACATTACATTTACTATTTAGCCACAGAGAATGTTCATATTGTATTAAAAAATGATAATACAGTGTTATTAAAGGGCCTAAAAAACATTGTGTCTGTCAAATTTTCAAAGGATAGGCATCTTATAGAAACGACCTCTAATAAGCTGAAATCCAGAGAGATCACATTTCAGGAATACAGAAGAAACCTTGCTAAAGCAGGAGTTTTTCGGTGGGTTACAAATATCCACGAACAAAAAAGATATTACTATACCTTTGATAATTCATTACTATTTACTGAAAGCATCCAGAAAACTACACAGATCTTACCACGCTAAACCATAACGTCCGGCTTCTCTCACTCCTGAGCCGGACTGCATTGGTTTAATAAAAACCATCAACAATTGTGATTTAGATATTCGGAACCATTCAAATATAACAAAACCCCGTAAAAACGAGGTTTATGGATAAATTTTATTATTGAATACATCAGATTAAATTAATCTTGACATCATAGCTTTCAAGACCCGTCATTTTTTCCCGTGCGGTAAACTGAATACTGGTAACTTCTTTCCCGGTCTTTTTCTTAAGTTCAATAATTTTTTTTGTTATATATTCAGAAATATCTGCTTCTGCTTTTGTTTTTAAGTTTTCAATATTCATCATTTCCTCTTTTAGTCTGTTATGACTTTCCAGTTACACAGTAAGTCGATTATATGGTGCAAACGTGTAAAAGATAAGATGAAACATCGCAATAATCAACATACGATAGTCTAAATTTTACACAAACAGACAAAGAGAATTTTCCTGAATTATCAATGCAATAGCATCAAATCAACTCAAGAGCCTTATTGCTGCTTCCAGAATTTCTTCTGAAGTAACATGTCGATCCGCGGCTACATAAATGACTTTATGATCTCCGGTCAGAGATGGAAACCCTGCGGCCATTACAGTAAGGTGTGTTTTTTCGCCATTTGGATATTCACGCATGATGGTGTTAACTCCAGTCATCGCTGGCACTACCACTGCTGGTTCAGAGTTAAAAAAACTATGATTTTTTTCATGATGTTACCGTAGTATGTGAGTATCCATCGAATAGACACCAAGCAAAAAAGCTCCCGAAGGAGCCTTCATTTTCACTTTTTTAAATCCAACGACAGACGGCTGGCATTTAAGTATTGTGAAATATTATCAAATGTAATCATCATTGATTTACAAAAGATACATTTTGCCCCGAAAGGATTCATGTCAGAAACATCAAAAGATGATGTTCTATACTGGGAACCATGACAACACGGGCATCTAAAGTGAATATGGTTTGTAATATTGTCTACCTCAAAGCGCCACTACATGAACAGCGGCAGGACCTTTAGGTCCGTTCTCAATACCAAATTCAACTTCCTGATTCTCAGTTAATGTTTTGAAATCGTTGCTCTGAATTGCTGAGAAATGGACAAACACATCTTTGCTGCCATCTTTCGGCGTGATGAAACCAAAACCTTTTTCAGGGTTAAACCATTTCACTAAACCAGTCATTTTGTTAGACATAATTATTACCTTTTGAAGAAATTAGCCCTTGGGCAGAATGGTCCGAAAAAAAATATCAGAGAGAAAAACCAACAAGGAAATCTCAAGAGGTACAAATAATAAAATTATAACAATGACTGCTTCAGATAAATTTGTAACAAACCAGAACACCATTAACGCATGATTAACCACCCATAGCAAGGATTACTTTTGTAAAGAAAAACACAGCAATGAAAGAATAGCTTTATTTATTAATAAAACGTGTCATTCTGATTAAGACCTTTTATCTTACCCTTAAGATTTCAGGAATTTTGGCTCATGGAAGAGTCCTTTTTATTTAAATTTTACATTCCGCGATGTAAATGTTCCGATTTAATATTACCCTACATTTGATGCTTTTTATCTCTTAAAGATTCATAGATCTGTTGACAAGTCACTCCTGCGATGTAGCGTTCGTCAGCAATTTCAGCATAAAGCTGAGCTTCTGCTGCAATATCTCCGAGCATGTTGGTGAGCATTCCTTCGGCGGTTTTGGTTGTTTTGCCTCTGACGGCAGCGGCAAGATCTGCGGTATGCTTCGCTGCGTCAAGGCGTATGGCATATTTTTTTGCTTCGGCACGCAACTGGTTAACACTATCAGACAGATAAGCAGCCCTGGCAGAAATTTCAGCAGATTTCTGTTGCGCATCTTTAACAGCCTCATCACGGGCTATAGTTCGCCCCTGTTCAATTATTCGAGCAGCAAATTGAGCATTTACCTCTTGTGATAATGCGGCAGCATCACGTTCCGCCCATTTTTTTTGCCATCCTCGGTCGCTCCAGACATTTCCGACGATAAATCCTGACAACACGAGAAAAATCACCATGAATATCTGATTCACTGTTCTATCCCCCAGCAGGTTAATGCGCTCTCCTGGTCACGACGAATAACCTGACCGTAACAGTTATTTGAACGAATGCGGCAATCGCGTCCGCCATCCTTAATCCACCAGCGAATCGCTTCGCATGCACCTTTACGATCACCAGCATTCAGCCGCTTATAAAACGTCGACGGGAAACACTTACCGGGGCCAATGTTATAGGGACAAAATGACGCGATACCCGCTTTTTGTGGTTCGGTCAGTGGTACTTTAATATTGCGCTCCACCCATGCCAGCGCCTTATCACGCTCAATGGCGTTGACCTGGTCGCATTTTTCCTTCGACAGTTTCATATTGGGAAAAACGGTTTTTCCATCCACCACTGTGGCACCCCGACAGATGGTCCATATGCCAGAACCATCGCGGTATGCCATTGTGTGGTTACCTTCTTTTTCGTCCAGAAACTGGTCAAGTATCTGAGGAGCAGATGCGCCAGCACCAATCAGCGCCAGAACGGCAGCCGACAGGCCGTATCTGATTTTTGTGTTCATAGATATTTATGATGAGGACGCTCGTGCTTATTGGCAGGATTTTCAATCTTAAAGGAGTACTGATGCTGCAGATAAGACTCAACTTTTTCTGACAATTTTTCTGCTACTTCCAGGAAGACTTGCCGGACGCTCCTTCTGGCTGCTGCCTCATAAAACTCCAGCGCAGCTCCTTCAACACGGTCCATGGCGACATCCAGGTCAAAAATTTCACCGTCAAAGCGTTCTTTGTCCTGTAAGGCTACAGTTACCGTAACTTTATTCTCAAAATTACGGACTCCTTTCACAACCAGTTCATAGTCTTGAGTCATTGGATTACTCTCCTCTCGCAGCCTTACGCCTGTCTTCTTTAATCTTGAAATAAAGATTTGTCAGATACGTCAGCAGGCCAAAAACCAGGCTACCCAGCACACCGATTGCAGCCCACTGTGACGGAGTTACTTTATCGAGTAACTGCAATGCCCAGAAACCAGCATTACCCGCCGATGTGCCATAGGCAACACCTGTTGTTAACTTATCCATTGATTTCATATCCTCACCCCGATGTACACGGATGGTGCAATATGTTTGAAAAGATCGGAGTCTACGGGGTAGTTTTGACAGCACACGTTGTTCTCAACGGCGCTAAAAAAACATACACATTAAAAATGTGGGTAATTATTTTGAAAGAAAGTCATATATAAAATAATAATACGAGAAATGTTTTCATATTTAGTGTACTGTATACGGCCATTTATACAGGAAAAGCCTATGTCAGAACGTAAAAACTCAAAATCACGCCGTAATTATCTCGTTAAATGTTCCTGCCCAAACTGCACCCAAGAGTCAGAACACAGTTTTTCAAGAGTACAAAAAGGTGCCCTTTTGATCTGCCCTCATTGCAACAAAGTATTCCAGACAAATCTTAAAGCTGTAGCCTGATTGATTTTATTAGTAACAAGTATTTTTTATATTTTAATAATATATTTAAAGCAGATAATAAAAAACCCGCCTGAGCGGGTTTGAGATTGTGGTGCTTTTTGTGGGAGTCATCCACTTACGCACTTTGTTTTGCCATGCCAGCAGTTAGCTTCTGCTGTAAAACTATTCATGCAGCAAACCTGCACTTCACCACAATGGTTAGCATACTTTTCCTGATTAAGATTTTGCCAAATATGCTAGCCATTGTTTCATGTATTGGACCTCCTTACTTTTTATTAAAGAGATCCAATATTCACTACTCTGTCCGTATCTCTACTCAGGCATCAGCCTTCTTCGTTATCGTATACAGACGAGCGATGAATTTTAATCAGTAATGATGACATTTGCTGCTGCAGGACCTTTAGCACCACTCTCTATAGAGAAGGTAACCTTTTGACCTTCAAATAAGGTTCGATAATTATCATTCTGAATCGCAGAAAAATGCACAAACACATCTTTACTACCATCAACAGGAGAAATAAAGCCGAAACCTTTATCAGCGTTAAACCATTTTACTAAACCAGTCATTTTATTTGACATTCTACATTCCTTAACTTGAGCCTTTCGGCATAAATGGTTTGCATAACAGAAACGACTTCGTACTTAATTGGAGAGACTCAAAGAAGGAATAAGTGAATAACACCTGAAATGAGAACTGCTTTAGTAAACTACTTCGTATATCGTCTGTTCTTCAAACCGACGCAATCATTAACGCATAGTTGAACATATGAAGCAATGTTTATTTTAGACATCCAGCCATCTTCAACCCCATCAAAAAACTATAGCTTTCTTCAGGAACGTGTGTATAGTGCGCCAAGTTATCAGTATTAAGGAATTTTTTTGTCCCGTAAAATGACAGGAATTGTCAAAACCTTTGACGGCAAAAGCGGCAAGGGTCTTATCACCCCATCCGATGGTCGTATCGATGTCCAGCTTCATGTTTCAGCGCTCAATCTCCGCGATGCAGAAGAAATTACCACCGGATTACGCGTGGAATTTTGCCGGATAAATGGTCTGCGTGGCCCTTCAGCTGCCAATGTTTACCTTTCATGAGCTATATTAAAGCTTTAATTTCAGGCCCCATCGGATCACACATGGAGAGTTTTTATGAATAACCCCGTCTGTCTTGATGACTGGTTGATTGGCTTTAAAAGCTTATGCTGTACTTTGGCCGTAATAGCTCTGCTAATAATATAATAAGCAGACTCATTGTGTTTAGGGACATTGTACTGGAAGAAAACATTTTAAACATCAGGCAAATAACCAAGTCACCAGCTAAATAATAAGTTAACAGACATGAGTCCCGGGATGAGATTCAACATTACCATTGCCCCATTTAAAGCACAAAACCCGCTCATCAGCGGGTTTTCTACTTTTTCTTAACGTCGGGTATACAAAGCCCATCGTTGAAAAAATTTTATCCATATTTTTTGAAAAATGCAAACATCATGTCGCCATCTTCAGCAAAAATCATTTATCTCGTCACCTTCCTCAATTGCGCTTCCGCGTATGCTTCTTCCTGCCAGCACTTTGTTACCAGTTTACCAATGACGTCCGCATACCCCTTATACCACTGATAATCGGTCAGGTCTGGTACCAGCTTCTGGACATGACGTCGTGCCAGCGTGGTCGGTAAACGACTAAACCGGTTTCCATTACAACGCCCACAAATCTTATATACCGGTACGCCATGAAACCGGGTTCTTTTTTCATCCAGAACAATCCCTTTACCCTTACACCCTCTGCACGCTGTGCTGGCTTCGCCCTTACCATGGCAATGCTGACATAGTTCCTTCACCCATTCTTCCTTGATTACAGATTCCCCGCGTCTGTAGTGTTTCACCACTTCGCGCAATACATTATAAAATCCCGTACCTGAACAATGCTCACAGCGAGCCTTACTTGCCGCAGACCTGGAGTAATCAGCAAAGGCAAAACTCACGAGGTAAGGAATAATCTGTAACCGGATTTCTTCACTCAATTTGTTCAATGTCGGGTTATCCAGTGCCATCGCGTAATTTAGCAGGCCTTCAATCGCAAACTGAGGGTCCTGAACACCAACTTTTGCCAGAAATAAGGCCAACCCAAGTGGTGCTTTCGACTGCACCATCCCCTGCGCTGCCATTACATCCGTAATTGTTAAACAACCGGTGCCTGTCGCTGGAGCGTCATCGCTCAATTTTGGAGATTTTGGGGAGTAATATTTTGGTAAGGCTTCAAGGTTCATGCTCGTTCTCCACTTACGCCAGTACGCCAATTGCCAGCGCGCGATCGATAAAACGAAATATCAGCTCCAGTTGGGAGCCATACTTATCTTCAAATGCCACTGTATCCGTATGCAGCTCGTTGTGATGCTTTCTGCACAAAGGCAACACAAAGAGATCATGTGCTTTTGTTCCCATTCCGCCCTGCCCGTGACCAATCAGATGATGCGGATCGTCGGCTGGCATACCGCAGCAAGCACACGGCTGTGTCTTAACCCAACGTGTGTATTTCTCCTTAACCCAGCGGCGACGTTTAGGCAGCTTCATGAAAGATTCCGGAGACTCTGGATCAACGGTGATGCTTACCACCGTCTTTTCCTGTGGTGATTTTTGTTGCTGGTGGGCGTAAGGCAACGGTGCAAGATTTTTTGTGCGTTGTTTCAATATGCTGGTGGCGGTCAGCTCTCCCGGTACGATGTCGCTTTCGCGGTACACCGAGCAGATTTTTTCCGCTGGTAATCCCAGCGAACGACGCGATACAGCCTCAGGTAGTGCATCCACCACCTGATTGCAGACCGCCCACCAGGATAATTCAGCCAAAGATAATTCCCGCTCCTGCGTACCGCTTATTGCGTGACGGATGACGTCAATCACCCATGCTGTCAGATTTTGTTGAGCAAGCAGCTCCAGTGATTCCGATGTCTGGTCACGCAGTTGGTTGTCGCAGTGCCAGCACAACACCATTGCGCCGGTACCATAACGGTGAATGACTGTTTCAGTGTGATGGTAATCGCCATTAGGCCACTGGCAGGATGTAACATGACGTAATAGCCAGTCGGACAATGCGCCAACGCCGCCAGCAGCACGAATCACCCGTTCGTTACTAAAAAACGGCAGCAATGTTTTGTCTTCCGCCAGCGGCTGGCGAACGGCAGGAACGACTCCGGATGGCAGATTACGCATGCTTTTTGGTTCCGGTTCCACCAGCACTCGAGGATTATGAAATATCTGTATGGATTCACGGCCCGGCTTAAGGACCACCAGCCCAAGCTCAGGCACCAGAACAGGTCTAAGTAATACCCGCACGTTACCTCCAGATCCGTTGCTGGAAAGTGCGGGACGCACGTGGTGGGCGTTCGGAATAAGGCAGCCTGACAGAGATTATCCAGTGCCGATAGTCGAGACTGAGAGCTTTCTTAACCTCGAACCCGCGCCTGCGGTAAGAATGAATCAGCCATTCGGCCTGTTCTGCAGTGCATGGAGGGTGCTGGAACCATTCAGACTTGAATGCGTGAGAATACCGCCCGTGCGTGCAGGCAAGAACGGGCGAATTATCAGAATTGTAATATTTTGCGTTGCGTGCCATCGGTTTTCTCCGGTGGCACGGTGTTACTCAGCGGGAGTTCAGCCCCGCGCAAGATTGTAGATGAGTTTATTCTCCTGAAAAAGCAGAAAAGCCAGCTTTTATTCCGATCTCTTTCAATGCCTGTAATGAAGTGACAAACTCACCTTCGCGCAAGATAAATCCGTCCGTGACCCGAGCATCCACAAAATTAATTAACGCAGCCCCATTCTTTCGCAAACACATAATGCGGTAATGACTAACAAGATTTCCATTTTCAACGCACACAGCATAGAGGCCATCTTCACAAAAAATTTTACGCAGTTCTTCGATGTTCATCATCAGAATCCTTCCGGATAATTAGCTCTCCCCTTTAAGGGACCATCCCTCTTATCCCTGCGCGCTACTTAAGTATTTTTGATTCTATTCCGGCACCGTCCAGAACTTCAAACGCGTTGAAAATAAAAACAAAAACCCGCCGAAGCGGGTTAAGTGCGGGTGCGTTGAGGATGCCTGCCACATCAGAGGTGGCGAGGGATTTCTCCCCCGCCGGGTCTCTTACTCCTCAGGTTCGTAAGCTGTGAAGACAGCGACCTCCGTCTGGCCGGTTCGGATTCGTACCTCGCAGAGGTCTTTCCTCGTTACCAGTGCCGTCACTATGACGGTTAAACAGATGACGATCAGGGCGATTAACATCGCCTTTTGCTGCTTCATAGCCTGCTTCTCCTGTCAACGCAAAGCAGAAGTGTCACCTTCGGTGCGAAACAGAGATGTCATGCTTTGGTTCAGAGAATGCGTTTGACCGCCTCGCTATATACTTCCGAGCGTTCTCTTTTCCCAACAGAAATCACGAAAACGACAACTTTCTCGTCTATAACCTGGTATACAAGGCGATAGCCTGAAGACCGGAGCTTAATCTTGTAACAATCAGGCATACCACGGAGCTTGTTTGCTTCAATCCGGGGTGACTCAAGTACTTCAACCAGCTTCTTTTTCAACTGTTCACGTACCGTCGAGCCCAGCTTTCGCCATTCCTTTAGTGCCCGCTCGTCAAAATCCAGAAAATACGCCATCAGAGTTCATCCAGCGTCACACGTACTGGCTTAGGATTACGAAGCCGTTCTTTCACTATCTCCACAAGTTCAGCATCTTCATCACTCAGGAGTGTCTGTTTGAACGGCAAGCGTTCATTGTCAGCGATATACTCGAGCATGAGACGAAGCGCTTCAGAAGGAGTTACACCCATTTTTTCAAGCGCGGCGTAAGAACGCGCTTTAAGTTCATCGTCAATACGCAGGTTAATGCTACCCATGTCTTACACCTCTTGTAATTACAAATGTCATTACAAGTATCGCACTACAACATGCTTAGGGCAAGTCACGAAGGAAGTCAGAAAGTAGTCGTAAGAACGGTGATCACTGTCCGCTTTGTGCCAGGAGCAGCCATTGCTAAGTCCATCCTGTATTGTGCAGGTCAGCTCGTTTTTAAAGAGTCCGGCCATCATCTTACTGGTACAGACACCATATACTTTGTGACGGTCAGGCTACATATGCACAACTCAACTTATTCATCTATTTTTTGCTTTAGCATGTCAGTGTTGCTTTCTCGTCGGCGGGTGAGCGGTGACCTGACCTGTCGATAAAGGAACGTAACACGTTTTATGCAACACCCGCATGCGGCAGAAAATTATTGCCGAACGTTTACCCCTGTCAACAAGCTTTACTTTCTGAGGCGCGCCAGCCCGCGAGGAAAACAATCTGAACATCAAACAATTAATGACACAAGAAATACGATTAAAGATTTTTTTGTGCATGCCGATAGTGCTTTTTTAAAAGGAGAAATCTATGTCTGTCACAATTCAGGGAAATACCTCAACCGTTATTTCAAACAACTCCGCCCCGGAAGGAACATCAGAAATAGCCAAAATCACAAGACAAATTCAGGTGCTGACTGAAAAGCTTGGGAAAATCTCATCGGAAGAGGGGATGACGACACAGCAGAAAAAAGAAATGGCTGCATTGGTACAGAAGCAAATTGAAAGCCTCTGGGCTCAACTGGAGCAGTTGTTAAGGCAGCAGGCAGAGAAAAAGAATGAAGACGCGACAGTTCAGCCTGATAAAAAAGAAGAGAAAAAAGACGATACAAATACCGCTGGCACCATTGATATTTACGTCTAAGTGACAGCCGTATTGTGGCCCTCATCGGGCCACTTTTCGCCATCAGCCTTTTCTTTAAAGACATATTATCTTTGTATCATTTCTGATAGTTAACATTACAAGATATAAGTAATGGACGCACTCCCAATTAGTCTATTTAAATCGCCACGAGTTTAACTGACAACCCATGATCAATTATGAATTGCAACTATTTCTGTAGTCACTTTTGTGGGGACAGTCCACAAAACTGCCAACTTCCGCTTCTTGCTCTTAGCGGACATTAGCATAGGCTATTTACCATAACGCCTCATTACGCGCACCGCCCAGACTGACTCAGCGCGTTTCTGGCATATCCCCGGTAAAACAAGTAACAAACCACCCGAAAATGAACACCAGAAACGCGACTTAAGAATCTACCCTATGAATGGATATGCACTCAACCGAATCGATCTTGGTTTCAATCTTTTTTATCGGGATCAGGCTTCTTTTTAGGTAACTTCGGGGGCTTAACTTGCTGATGACTTTGCGTTCGGCGCGTAAGCCAGGGATGGTCAGCTTTAGGTTTAACATAGTATTTTGAGCGTAAATCAATACGGGCATTATCCACTCGTTCATGGACACTCTTTTCATCATCCAGTGGTAGCCTCCATAATTGCAGGCACTAGCGCCGTGAACTTTTCACGCTTATCCCTGGTGTCGATAGCCTTCCAGCGTTCAAATATCTTCACTCGATTAACGCCAAGCGCTCGCTGATCAATCGCGCCACCTTCATATGTGACACGCTGAACATCGATGTTCGGGCGCTCTTTCAAAGCCCAGAATGCTTCAGTGATTAATATCGTCGCCTGCTCCTGTGTCATTCCTGGTCGACATATCCAGGCATCCAGAGCCTCACGAGCCTGTTCAGGAGTGATTTTCATTGTTCAACCGCCCCGCCCGCTTCGTCTTACGATATTCATCATAAACTTTGGGATCATACTGAAGCTCCCCGCCAGATGCCTCCTGTAGACGCATCGCGCGACCTTCGGGAACTAAATCCCCTTTCCAGCTATAAAGCGAAGCCAAACGAATACCTGCTGCTTGTGCAAGTTTTGTTTTTGAACCGAAATACAAAAGAGCGTCAGTTTTAAGCATTTAAAACACCTTTATTGTTAGTCATAACTAACAAGATAGATGTTAACAAAAACATAGTCAATACGATTTAGCATTAGCTAACTATGGAAACAAAAAATTTAACTATCGGCGAACGCATCAGGTATCGTCGGAAAAACCTCAAACACACCCAAAGGTCTCTTGCTAAAGCCCTGAAAATCTCCCATGTGTCTGTATCACAATGGGAACGGGGTGATAGTGAACCTACAGGGAAGAACCTTTTTGCCCTCAGTAAAGTATTGCAATGCTCACCAACATGGATTCTATTTGGCGATGAAGACAAGCAACCAACACCACCTGTTGAGAAGCCAGTTGCCTTATCCCCCAAAGAACTAGAGCTCCTTGAGCTGTTTAATGCACTGCCAGAATCAGAACAGGATACCCAGCTCGCCGAAATGCGAGCTCGAGTAAAAAACTTCAATAAACTCTTTGAAGAATTACTAAAAGCCCGTCAGCGGACAAATAAAAGATAACATCATCAATGAGTTATCTTTTACCACATCAATTATGTTAGCTATAGCATACAAAATCACTTGACCGATATGTTAGTCATGGCTAATCTTGTTTGCATCAACACACCGCACGGTGTTCTCAGCAAACAGTTCCGCTACCCCAGCGTTAAGGGGAAATGAGGTCAGCATGGATACTATCGATCTTGGCAACAACGAATCTCTGGTGTACGGCGTGTTTCCAAACCAGGACGGCACGTTCACCGCAATGACGTATACCAAAAGCAAAACGTTTAAAACCGAAAATGGTGCCCGTCGCTGGCTGGAAAGAAACTCAGGTGAGTGATATGGATTTCGACACAATCATGGAAAAGGCTTACGAAGAATACTTCGAAGGCCTTGCCGAAGGCGAAGAAGCTCTCAGCTTCAGTGAGTTTAAACAGGCGCTTTCCAGTTCGGCAAAATCTAACGGCTGATAAGCGAAACAGCACCGCGAGGAATCAGTATGCAGAAACGAGAACCCGTCATCATCGCGCCAGACTATACCGATGATGAACTTTATGAGTGGATGCGCCAGAAAATTAATGCAGCGCAGGATCTGAAATGGGCTAATGAAGCCAGGGCTAAGCAGGCTGAAAATCTGTCCGCTCTGGAGCAGGATATCACCAATCTGGAAAAAGCAGCGGCATTAAGCATTGCCAGAATGATTACATACCCGCGTTAGTAGCTAATCAACAAAGCTAAGGTTAGTAATTAAGGAGTTCTCCACGGGTGAGGTGGAGTGCGTGCGCCGGACACGGGTGCGCATCCGGAACTGACAGTTTACTGAAAGGATATTTCCCTGAAAAGTCAGACCATAACGCGAAAGCGCATGGCGAGGTAGCTGGTTCATAGATAGCCTGTCGTTAAATTTTCGTCGACCGTGCGCTTCCGGTTGTGGCAACCCGCGAAATGGCGCGGCGGTAAGTATGGCGGGGTTATTCCTTCCCCGTTGAGGACACCGGGTTGTCAGGTTGACCATACGCTTAAGTGACAACCCCGCTGCAACGCCCTCTGTTATCAATTTTCTGGTGACGTTTGGCGGTATCAGTTTTACTCCGTGACTGCTCTGCCGCCCTTTTTAAAGTGAATTTTGTGATGTGGTGAATGCGGCTGAGCGCACGCGGAACAGTTAAAACCAAAAACAGTGTTATGGGTGGATTCTCTGTATCCGGCGTTAATTGTTAACTGGTTAACGTCACCTGGAGGCACCAGGCACTGCATCACAAAATTCATTGTTGAGGACGCGATAATGAAAACGTTATTACCAAACGTTAATACGTCTGAAGGTTGTTTTGAAATTGGTGTCACTATCAGTAACCCAGTATTTACTGAAGATGCCATTAACAAGAGAAAACAAGAACGGGAGCTATTAAATAAAATATGCATTGTTTCAATGCTGGCTCGTTTACGTCTGATGCCAAAAGGATGTGCACAATGAATTCAGCATTTGTGCTTGTTCTGACAGTTTTTCTTGTTTCCGGAGAGCCAGTTGATATTGCAGTCAGTGTTCACAGGACAATGCAGGAGTGTATGACTGCAGCAACCGAACAGAAAATTCCCGGTAACTGTTACCCGGTCGATAAAGTTATTCACCAGGATAATATCGAAATCCCGGCAGGTCTTTAAAACAGTTCCGTAATAAATATCCGGTTTCATTCTTATATGCCAGCAATGGCAGGGATTTGTTCATCCTTAAATCTGTCATGAGGTTAAAACAAATGAGTAAAGTCTTTATTTGCGCCGCTATTCCTGACGAACTGGCAACAAGGGAAGAAGGCGCTGTGGCTGTAGCCACAGCCATTGAAGCTGGCGACGAACGCCGTGCTCGAGCAAAATTTCACTGGCAATTCCTGGAACATTATCCGGCTGCTCAGGACTGCGCTTATAAATTTATTGTCTGCGAGGATAAACCTGGCATACCCCGCCCTGCCCTCGATTCATGGGATGCTGAATATATGCAGGAAAACCGCTGGGATGAGGAGTCTGCTTCTTTTGTCCCGGTTGAGACTGAATCCGATCCGATGAACGTCACTTTTGACAAGCTGGCCCCTGAAGTACAGAACGCTGTCATGGTTAAGTTCGACACATGTGAAAACATCACCGTTGATATGGTTATTAGCGCACAGGAATTGTTGCAGGAAGACATGGCAACATTCGACGGACATATCGTTGAAGCGTTGATGAAAATGCCAGAAGTTAACGCCATGTATCCGGAGCTTAAGTTGCACGCCATTGGGTGGGTTAAGCATAAATGTATTCCTGGTGCTAAATGGCCCGAAATTCAGGCAGAGATGCGCATCTGGAAAAAACGTCGCGAAGGTGAACGCAAGGAAACCGGAAAATACACGTCTGTTGTTGATCTCGCCCGCGCCAGAGCCAATCAACAGTACACTGAAAATTCAACAGGAAAAATCAGCCCGGTCATTGCTGCCATTCATCGCGAATACAAGCAGACATGGAAAACACTGGATGACGAACTGGCCTATGGGCGCTGCTTCGCAGACAGGCAGAACTTGATGGTATGCCTGCGATCAATGCCAAACGTGTTTACCGGATCATGCGCCAGAATGCGCTGTTGCTTGAGCGAAAACCTGCTGTACCGCCATCGAAACGGGCACATACAGGCAGAGTGGCCGTGAAAGAAAGCAATCAGCGATGGTGCTCTGACGGGTTCGAGTTCTGCTGTGATAACGGAGAGAGACTGCGTGTCACGTTCGCGCTGGACTGCTGTGATCGTGAGGCACTGCACTGGGCGGTCACTACCGGCGGCTTCAACAGTGAAACAGTACAGGACGTCATGCTGGGAGCGGTGGAACGCCGCTTCGGCAACGATCTTCCGTCGTCTCCAGTGGAGTGGCTGACGGATAATGGTTCATGCTACCGGGCTAATGAAACACGCCAGTTCGCCCGGATGTTGGGACTTGAACCGAAGAACACGGCGGTGCGGAGTCCGGAGAGTAACGGAATAGCAGAGAGCTTCGTGAAAACGATAAAGCGTGACTACATCAGTATCATGCCCAAACCAGACGGGTTAACGGCAGCAAAGAACCTTGCAGAGGCGTTCGAGCATTATAACGAATGGCATCCGCATAGTGCGCTGGGTTATCGCTCGCCACGGGAATATCTGCGGCAGCGGGCTTGTAATGGGTTAAGTGATAACAGATGTCTGGAAATATAGGGGCAAATCCACAGGTGAACTACGCTCCTCTGTTTGTTACGCAATAAAAACTGGTGTTTTCGACTATGCAAAACAGTTTCCCTCCTCACGCAATCTGGAAAAATTTGGTGAGGCCCGACAAGATTTAACCATAAAAGAACTGGCTGAAAAATTTCTGGCACTGAAAGAAACTGAAGTCGCCAAAACATCACTCAACACATACCGTGCCGTCATCAAAAATATCCTGAGCATAATCGGTGAAAAAAATCTTGCCTCATCGATTAATAAAGAAAAATTACTGGAGGTTCGTAAAGAGTTACTGACTGGATACCAGATCCCCAAAAGTAACTATATTGTTACACAACCAGGGAGATCGGCTGTAACTGTAAATAATTACATGACAAATCTTAACGCCGTGTTCCAGTTTGGTGTTGATAACGGTTACCTGGCAGATAATCCGTTTAAGGGGATCTCGCCATTAAAGGAATCAAGAACCATTCCGGATCCTCTTTCGCGGGAAGAATTTATCCGTCTTATCGATGCGTGCAGAAATCAGCAAGCAAAAAATTTATGGTGTGTTTCTGTTTATACTGGAGTTCGCCCTGGTGAGCTGTGTGCACTTGGATGGGAGGACATAGATCTGAAAAATGGAACAATGATGATCAGGAGAAATTTAGCAAAAGACCGTTTCACGGTACCAAAAACACAGGCGGGAACCAATCGGGTCATTCATCTTATTAAGCCAGCAATCGACGCTCTCCGGAGTCAGATGACATTAACGAGACTGAGCAAAGAGCATATCATTGATGTTCACTTCAGAGAGTATGGCAGAACAGAAAAACAAAAATGCACCTTTGTTTTTCAACCTGAAGTGTCAGCGAGAGTAAAAAATTATGGTGACCATTTTACCGTTGACTCAATAAGGCAGATGTGGGACGCAGCGATAAAACGTGCCGGACTCCGCCATCGAAAATCATATCAGTCGAGACATACTTATGCCTGCTGGTCGCTGACAGCTGGTGCTAACCCGGCATTTATAGCAAACCAGATGGGCCATGCAGATGCGCAAATGGTATTTCAGGTATACGGAAAATGGATGTCTGAAAACAATAATGCACAGGTAGCTTTGTTAAATACACAGTTAAGCGAGTTTGCCCCAACCATGCCCCATAACGAAGCAATGAAAAATTAATTTAATATTTATCAAATAGTTAACACGCATGACTCTTGAAATCCATAAATTCAAGCGCAGTGCCCAGCCATCCCGATACTGCTGCTTTCACCAAATCCTTAGTGCTTCTTTCGTGTTTTTCTATTGTCATAATGGTTATCTCTAAAAAAGAGGTAAGATGCGTACTACTTACTCGCCGTTATTGGTATTATTCAGAAAAAGTGAGTAAGACTTTGCAGCAATGTTTTTGATCCTGTTCAAATAAACTAATGGCATCAGCAACATGCTGGAAATCAAACGTATGGGTAATTAATTTTTCTGGTTTAATTAACCCTTTACTTAACCAGTCGATAACGATCGGGAATTTATTTGCATTTAAGCGTGAAGAGAAAATAGAGAGTTCTTTTCCGGTAATTCCTTGCTGAATCACTTCAGACGGTTCACTGGAGAACCCCATCAATACAATACGTGCCGCTGGAGAAGCCAGCGTTACGGCCTCTTTCAGGATAGAAGGATGACAAGCCGCATCGATAATTAATGTCGGCTTGATGCCTTTTTCAGTGAAAATCTCGCCAAGCGGTGTCTGGCTGTTATTAATCGCCCAGTCAGCCCCGCTCTCTTTCGCTTTTTCCAGTCGTTCATCAATGCGATCGGCAACAATCACATTTTTAACGTTATAGACGCCTTTTAATACCTGAACGATCGTCAGGCCGATTGGACCGGCACCATAAACCAGAACGGTATCATTTTCAGTCGGTTGACCATGTCCGGTTACGTTAGCCGCAATGGTAAAAGGTTCGATCATTACCGCATATTGATCGGCCACTGCTTCAGGAATTTTCCACGCATTTTTTGCCGGAACCACGGCATATTCACTGAAACCACCGTCAGCGTGCACACCTAATACAGCCAGTGTCGTACAAACGTTCGGTTTACCTATAGAGCACGGATAGCAATGCCCACAGCTGACCACCGGATCGACAGCAACACGTTCACCGACTCTGGCGCTTTCCACGCCTTCACCCACTGCATCAATGACGCCAAAGAATTCATGACCAATGACGCGCGGATATTTCGCAAAAGGATTATGCCCACGATAAATATGGCTATCTGAACCACAAATTCCGGCAAGTTTCACTTTTACTCGTACTTCACCCGCTGACGGGGTGGGTATTTCACGTTCGACAATCGCCAGTTGATTCGGTTTTTCAATTAATATGCTTTTCATTATCTTACTCCTTACCAGTTCCACAGCGTGCCATCTTCCAGACGTGCGACTGGTAGATAAGCAGGTTCATAGGGATATTTCGCCGCCAGCTTTTCATCGAATTCGATACCAAGACCCGGTTTGTCTCCCGGATGCATATAGCCGTTATCGAAAGTCCAGTTGTGCGGGAAGACTTCGAGCATTTGTTCGGAATAACCCATGTATTCCTGGACACCGAAATTGGGGACCCACAGATCAAAGTGCAGCGCCGCAGCCATGCAGACTGGTGACAAATCGGAAGGACCGTGTGAGCCAGTACGTACCTGATACAGCGAAGCAAAATCGGCAATCCGGCGCATACCGGTAATTCCGCCTGCATGGGTCAGCGTGGTGCGGATATAATCGATGAGTTGCTCTTCAATCAGTTGTTTGCAGTCCCAGATGCTGTTGAAGACTTCACCCACTGCGATGGGTGTGACGGTATGTTGGCGAATGAGACGGAAGCATTCCTGGTTTTCCGCAGGCGTCGGGTCTTCCATCCAGAACATGCGATAATCTTCAATGCTTTTACCAAAGCGCGCCGCTTCAATAGGCGTTAAGCGATGGTGCATGTCATGCAGCAAATGTTCATTAAAACCAAACTTGTTACGTACCGCGTCAAACAATTTCGGCATGAAATCGAGGTATTTCTCCGTCGACCACAGCTGCTCTTCCGGCCACTGTCCTTTGGTTGCGGGTTCATAAGCCAGACCTTTACCTTTCGACATGCCGTAGGTGGTTTTCATACCAGGGATTCCGCACTGCACGCGGATGGCTTTGAATCCAAGCTCTTGATGACGGGCATAATCATCCAGAGCTTCATCAATACTGTGACCGGTGGTATGGCAATAAACCATCACCCCTTCACGAGACGCGCCGCCGAGTAACTGGTAAAGCGGCATGTTGGCAGCTTTGGCTTTAATATCCCACAGCGCCATATCAACCGCTGAAATGGCCGACATCGTAACCGGACCGCGACGCCAGTAAGCACCTTTATAGAAAAACTGCCAGATATCTTCGATACGGTGCGCATCGCGACCAATAAGCTGCGGACAAAGGTGATCCTGCAAATAAGAGGCCACGGAAAGCTCACGTCCATTGAGGGTGGCATCCCCAAGGCCCGTAATACCGTCCTCAGTGGTGATTTTTAATGTGACGAAATTACGCCCCGGACAGGTAACAAAAACTTCAGCCTTTACGATCTTCATGTTCGATTCCTTGCATCGCTTGTCGTGATGCATGAAATCTACGCAACTGAGCTACTACCATACAAGTATAAAGATCGAAAAAAGCCGGAGTGATCACAAAAAAAGGCGTATATTTGCGCTGTGAATGGTTGACAAAAGATGAAATAGAATACCTTTTGTCAGCTGACACTTCCTCTTATCTTATTGATAAAATGGATTTATGTTCCTACGTGCGCCCCCAGCCCGCAACAATGATCAACATGCCGCAAAGCGCAATCAACGCACCCGTCCAGTCATAAAGAGTCAGTTTCACGCCATCCACAACGCGCAGCCACATCAACGCCGTGCAGACATAAACGCCACCATAAGCCGCGTAAACACGCCCACTCGCCGCTGGATGCAACGTTAACAACCAGACAAACAGCGCCAGTGAAATCCCCGCCGGAAGCAACAGCCAGATACTGGCGTTTCGTTTTAACCACAACCAGGGCAGAAAGCATCCAATAATTTCACACAGCGCAGTAGCAAAAAATAGTAACGTTGTTTTAATCATCTTTGTCTCTTATTGACATCATGTATAGTTATAGGGCGACATAATATCATCAATATAAACACCCTCCTGGTACGTTTTGCGTCCGCAGTGGATGGTGTAGAATCACCTTTAATCATTCATACAGGGAATGAATTATGAAAATCACTCTCAGCAAACGAATCGGCCTGCTCGCTATTCTGCTGCCTTGCGCACTGGCATTGAGCACAACTGTTCATGCCGAAACTAACAAACTGGTGATTGAGTCTGGCGACAGTGCACAAAGCCGCCAGCACGCCGCTATGGAAAAAGAGCAATGGAATGACACGCGCAATCTGCGCCAGAAAGTGAATAAACGCACTGAAAAAGAGTGGGATAAAGCCGACGCCGCTTTTGATAACCGCGATAAATGTGAGCAAAGCGCCAACATCAATGCCTACTGGGAGCCCAATACTTTGCGCTGCCTGGACCGTCGAACTGGCCGCGTTATTACCCCCTAACCTGTTATTGATTTAAGGAATGTAAGGACACGTTATGCCAAGCGCCCACAGTGTTAAGCTACGCCCGCTGGAGCGTGAAGATTTACGCTATGTACATCAACTCGACAATAACGCCAGTGTGATGCGTTACTGGTTTGAGGAACCCTACGAAGCCTTTGTTGAACTCTCTGATCTGTATGATAAGCATATTCACGATCAGAGCGAACGGCGCTTTGTGGTGGAATGTGACGGCGAAAAAGCCGGTCTGGTGGAGCTGGTGGAAATTAACCATGTTCATCGCCGCGCAGAATTTCAGATAATTATCTCCCCGGAGTATCAGGGGAAAGGTCTGGCAACCCGTGCCGCCAAATTAGCAATGGACTATGGCTTTACCGTTCTCAATCTCTATAAGCTGTATCTGATCGTTGATAAAGAGAATGAAAAAGCGATTCACATTTACCGCAAGCTTGGCTTTTCGGTTGAAGGTGAATTGATGCACGAGTTCTTTATTAATGGTCAATATCGTAATGCCATTCGCATGTGTATATTCCAGCATCAGTATCTGGCAGAGCACAAAACACCGGGTCAGACTCTCCTGAAGCCGACCGCACAATAGCATTAATAATAATCGATCGTATTTTTGATGGTGTAAACCCGTTCGACGGCGGGTTTTACTCCTTCATCAACAATGATTAGCTGACAGTCCACCGGATTAGCGTGACTGTCATATTCACAGCTCTGTTTTACATTACCAACCCGTTGATTATTCAGTAAAGTAACCGCTGTGTAATCTAATTTTTTGATCGGATCCGTTGATGGCGTGGCGCTGACAGATAATGTTTTGTCGTTACTTTTCGTGGTTTTACCCAGCGGATAACCCTGATCATCATAGCGATATTCCATCTGCATTTGTTTGCTGCTGGCTTTAATCACGAAGCCATTATCATCGGTTTCCCAACTCACCCCGGCAGAAGGTAATTCTGCTAGCTGGCATTTTCCCTGTAAACGTACTCTCTTCTCCAGCGTCTCGGCATCACGGTAATAATTGGCGTCCAGTACCAGAGCGACCACGGTATTATTTTCCAGATCCAGTAATTCGAGTGAATCAAAACAGCCTTCTTCCGACAAAGTCCCAGAAACACGTTTCGTCACTTCACCTTGCTCATCCATTAATGTCTGAGTGAAATCTTTTACCGGACCACGCAGCGGATCAAAATCGAATTCATTAGAGAAACTGGCCATCTCAGGGGTAAATGAAAGTGTTACCTCTGTGCGGTCACATCCTGTGAGGAATATCGCGAGTAAGCATGGTAGTAATTTGTATTTCACAACAGTCACCAGAGAGTAGAGATGATTCTCAATCATAGTAGCAAATACAGTACTTTACACGTTAAATGCTATGCTTAAAGAAGTTATCTTCGCGTAAGGAGCTTATGATGAAACTCTCAACCTGCTGTGCCGCGCTTCTGCTCGCCCTCGCCTCACCCGCGGTACTCGCCGCGCCGGGATCCTGTGAGCGCATACAGAGCGATATATCACAGCGCATTATCAATAATGGCGTACCCGAAAGCAGCTTCACGTTAAGTATTGTACCCAATGACCAGGTTGATCAGCCTGATTCCCAGGTCGTCGGCCATTGCGCTAATGATACGCATAAAATTCTCTATACCCGCACCACCAGCGGTAACGTCTCTGCTCCCGCGCAGTCTAGCCAGGATGGCGCGCCTGCCGAACCGCAGTAACACATTATCGACTGAACGCCGGATATGACAAATCCGGCGATTTGAACATACAACATAATCCCACCTTATTACTCATACCCTTCTATTGATATGGATTAATAATTCTTAACCCAAAATGGGTAGACTCCCTCTATTGTTAGCGCGCTAAATATTCAATATATAAACTTTTATATAACGATAAAGAACAGGGAGTGAGTTATGTCCAAAAATGAACGAATGGTGGGCATCAGCCGCAGAACACTCGTTAAATCTACCGCGATAGGTTCTCTGGCGCTGGCTGCAGGCGGTTTTTCTTTGCCGTTTACCCTGCGCAATGCAGCAGCAGCGGTACAACAGGCCCGCGAAAAAGTGGTCTGGGGTGCCTGTTCCGTCAACTGTGGTAGCCGCTGTGCACTTCGTCTACATGTTAAAGATAATGAAGTGACCTGGGTGGAAACTGACAATACCGGCAGCGATGAGTACGGCAACCATCAGGTACGCGCCTGTTTGCGCGGTCGCTCCATCCGCCGGCGTATTAATCATCCCGATCGCTTGAATTACCCAATGAAACGCGTGGGCAAACGCGGCGAAGGCAAATTCGAACGGATTAGCTGGGATGAAGCCCTGGATACTATCGCCAGTAGCCTGAAGAAAACCGTCGAACAATATGGCAATGAGGCTGTATATATTCAGTACTCTTCGGGGATCGTTGGCGGCAATATGACCCGCTCTTCGCCATCAGCCTCGGCGGTCAAACGCCTGATGAACTGCTACGGCGGTTCACTCAACCAGTATGGCTCCTACAGCACTGCGCAAATTTCCTGTGCCATGCCCTACACCTACGGCAGTAATGATGGCAACAGCACCACGGATATTGAAAACAGCAAGCTGGTCGTGATGTTTGGTAACAACCCGGCAGAAACCCGCATGAGCGGTGGTGGCATCACTTATCTTCTTGAAAAAGCGCGCGAGAAATCGAACGCCAAAATGATTGTTATCGATCCGCGATATACCGATACGGCTGCCGGTCGTGAAGACGAATGGCTCCCTATTCGCCCGGGCACCGATGCCGCGCTGGTTGCGGGTATTGCCTGGGTATTGATTAACGAAAATCTCGTTGATCAACCTTTTCTCGATAAATACTGCGTCGGCTATGACGAAAAAACCTTACCCGCAGATGCACCCAAAAATGGTCACTATAAAGCCTATATTCTTGGTGAAGGTGACGATAAAACAGCGAAAACGCCGCAGTGGGCTTCGCAAATTACCGGTATCCCGGAGGACCGTATCATCAAACTGGCGCGTGAAATTGGCACAGCAAAACCCGCTTATATCTGCCAGGGCTGGGGGCCACAACGCCAGGCAAACGGCGAACTGACTGCACGCGCTATTGCTATGTTACCTATTTTGACGGGCAATGTCGGCATCAGCGGCGGAAATAGTGGCGCGCGTGAATCGACCTATACCATTACCATAGAACGCCTGCCGGTGCTGGATAATCCGGTCAAAACGTCAATCTCCTGCTTCAGCTGGACAGATGCTATCGATCATGGTCCGCAAATGACGGCAATCCGCGACGGCGTCCGCGGCAAAGATAAACTGGATGTGCCCATTAAGTTCATCTGGAACTACGCGGGAAATACCCTCGTTAATCAGCATTCTGACATCAACAAAACGCATGAAATTCTGCAGGACGAATCGAAATGCGAAATGATTGTGGTCATCGAAAACTTTATGACCTCATCGGCAAAATATGCCGACATTCTGCTGCCAGACCTGATGACCGTTGAGCAGGAAGATATTATTCCTAACGACTACGCCGGTAACATGGGATATCTCATTTTCCTCCAGCCTGTCACCAGCGAAAAATTCGAACGCAAACCGATTTACTGGATCCTGAGTGAAGTCGCGAAACGTCTTGGACCTGACGTCTATCAAAAGTTCACAGAAGGTCGCACGCAGGAACAATGGTTACAACATCTGTACGCCAAAATGCTTGCCAAAGATCCGGCGTTACCGTCTTACGACGAACTGAAAAAAATGGGTATCTATAAGCGTAAAGATCCCAATGGCCATTTTGTCGCCTACAAAGCATTTCGTGACGACCCCGAGGCAAATCCACTTAAAACGCCTTCCGGTAAGATTGAAATTTATTCCAGCAGGCTGGCGGAAATTGCCCGTACCTGGGAACTGGAAAAAGATGAAGTGATAAGCCCATTGCCAGTTTATGCCTCAACCTTTGAAGGCTGGAACTCCCCTGAACGTAGAACCTTCCCACTGCAACTGTTTGGTTTCCATTACAAATCCCGTACTCACTCGACCTACGGCAATATTGATCTCCTGAAGGCTGCCTGCCGTCAGGAGGTGTGGATCAACCCTATAGATGCGCAGAAACGTGGGATTGCCAACGGCGATATGGTGCGGGTGTTTAACCATCGTGGCGAAGTTCGGCTACCAGCCAAAGTAACACCACGTATTCTCCCTGGAGTTAGCGCTATGGGCCAGGGAGCCTGGCACGAGGCCAATATGTCTGGCGATAAAATCGACCATGGCGGCTGTGTGAATACGCTAACCACTCTGCGCCCTTCACCACTGGCGAAGGGAAACCCGCAGCACACTAATCTGGTCGAGATCGAAAAAATATAACCCACGACAACCATAAATTCTGGCATGACATTTTGTTTGAAAAGCAATAAGTGAGTAATGATGAAAATCCATACCACAGAGGCGCTCATGAAGGCTGAAATCAGCCGTAGAAGTCTGATGAAAACCTCCGCACTTGGCAGTCTTGCGCTGGCAAGCAGTGCTTTCACTCTGCCATTTTCCCAAATGGTCCGGGCGGCAGAGGCTCCGGTAGAAGAGAAAGCGGTCTGGAGTTCCTGCACCGTTAACTGCGGGAGCCGCTGTCTGTTACGTTTGCATGTGAAAGATGACACCGTGTACTGGGTGGAGTCTGATACGACAGGTGACGACGTCTACGGTAATCATCAGGTTCGAGCGTGTTTACGCGGGCGCTCTATCCGCCGACGGATGAATCATCCTGATAGGTTGAAATATCCCATGAAGCGCGTCGGCAAGCGCGGTGAAGGTAAATTTGAACGGATAAGTTGGGACGAAGCCCTGGATACCATCAGTGATAATCTTCGGCGGATCCTGAAAGATTACGGCAATGAGGCTGTACATGTCCTGTACGGAACAGGCGTAGATGGCGGAAACATCACCAACTCAAACGTCCCGTACCGTCTGATGAACTCTTGCGGTGGTTTTCTCAGTCGCTATGGCAGCTACAGTACCGCACAGATCAGTGCCGCAATGAGTTATATGTTCGGTGCCAATGATGGCAACAGCCCGGATGATATCGCCAATACGAAACTGGTCGTTATGTTCGGAAATAACCCGGCAGAAACGCGGATGAGCGGCGGTGGTGTCACTTACTACGTCGAGCAAGCCCGCGAACGTTCAAACGCACGCATGATCGTCATCGATCCACGTTATAACGACACTGCTGCCGGGCGTGAAGATGAATGGCTGCCCATTCGCCCTGGCACCGATGGCGCACTGGCCTGTGCGATTGCCTGGGTACTGATTACTGAAAACATGGTCGATCAGCCATTTCTCGACAAATATTGTGTTGGTTACGATGAAAAAACGCTGCCCGCCAACGCACCACGTAACGCGCATTATAAAGCCTATATTCTGGGCGAAGGGCCTGACGGCATAGCTAAAACGCCGGAATGGGCAGCAAAAATCACCAGCATCCCGGCAGAAAAAATTATCCAGTTGGCACGAGAGATCGGTTCAGCAAAACCTGCTTATATTTGTCAGGGTTGGGGGCCACAACGACATTCCAACGGCGAGCAAACATCCCGCGCTATTGCCATGCTTTCCGTTCTCACCGGCAACGTCGGCATAAACGGCGGCAACTCAGGCGTACGCGAAGGTAGCTGGGATCTGGGGGTAGAATGGTTCCCGATGCTCGAGAATCCTGTTAAAACGCAGATTTCCGTCTTTACATGGACAGATGCCATCGACCATGGTACGGAAATGACCGCGACCCGTGATGGTGTTCGTGGAAAAGAAAAACTGGATGTCCCCATCAAGTTTTTATGGTGCTACGCCAGTAACACATTGATCAATCAACATGGCGACATCAATCACACCCATGAGGTGCTTCAGGATGACAGCAAGTGCGAGATGATTGTTGGCATTGACCACTTCATGACGGCCTCGGCTAAGTATTGCGATATCCTGTTGCCCGACCTGATGCCAACAGAGCAAGAAGACCTTATCTCTCATGAATCTGCAGGGAATATGGGCTATGTGATCCTCGCCCAACCCGCAACCTCAGCAAAATTTGAACGCAAACCCATCTACTGGATGCTGAGTGAAGTCGCCAAACGCTTAGGACCAGACGTTTATCAAACCTTTACTGAAGGTCGCAGTCAGCATGAATGGATCAAATATCTCCATGCGAAAACGAAGGAACGTAACCCTGAGATGCCCGACTACGAGGAGATGAAAACGACCGGGATCTTTAAGAAAAAATGCCCGGAAGAACACTACGTCGCTTTCCGCGCATTCCGTGAAGATCCACAGGCAAACCCGTTGAAAACACCTTCGGGGAAAATCGAAATTTATTCTGAACGACTGGCGAAGATTGCAGATACCTGGGAATTGAAAAAAGATGAAATTATTCATCCCCTTCCTGCGTATACCCCAGGTTTTGATGGCTGGGACGATCCCCTGCGGAAAACCTATCCACTGCAGTTAACGGGCTTCCATTACAAAGCGCGTACCCACTCCAGCTACGGCAATATTGATGTGTTACAGCAGGCCTGCCCACAAGAGGTGTGGATCAACCCCATTGATGCTCAGGCACGCGGTATCCGTCATGGCGATACCGTGCGGGTATTTAACAATAATGGAGAAATGCTGATTGCCGCAAAAGTGACTCCGCGTATTCTGCCTGGCGTTACCGCCATCGGGCAAGGTGCGTGGCTTAAAGCGGATATGTTTGGTGACCGGGTCGATCACGGCGGCAGTATCAATATTCTGACCTCTCACCGCCCTTCACCGCTGGCAAAGGGAAACCCGTCGCACAGCAATCTTGTCCAGATCGAAAAGGTTTAAGGAGTAGCCCATGACCACACAATATGGATTTTTTATCGATTCCAGCCGCTGTACTGGCTGTAAAACCTGCGAACTGGCGTGCAAAGATTTTAAAGATCTTGGCCCGGAAGTCAGTTTCCGCCGTATTTATGAATACGCTGGCGGCGACTGGCAGGAAGATAATGGCGTCTGGCACCAGAACGTGTTCGCTTATTATCTCTCCATCTCCTGTAACCATTGCGATGACCCCGCATGTACAAAAGTCTGCCCCAGCGGCGCAATGCATAAGCGTGAAGATGGCTTTGTGGTGGTTGATGAAGATGTTTGTATCGGCTGCCGCTACTGCCACATGGCTTGTCCGTACGGCGCGCCACAGTACAATGCTGAAAAAGGGCACATGACGAAGTGCGATGGTTGTTATTCGCGCGTCGCCGAGGGGAAACAACCCATATGTGTCGAATCCTGCCCGCTGCGTGCACTTGAGTTCGGTCCAATTGAAGAGCTGCGCCAGAAGCACGGCACTCTTGCTGCCGTCGCGCCACTGCCGCGCGCGCATTTCACAAAACCCAATATCGTTATCAAACCTAACGCCAACAGCCGCCCGACCGGCGATACCACTGGTTATCTGGCTAATCCGGAGGAAGTGTAAAATGGGAAATGGATGGCATGAGTGGCCACTGGTTATCTTTACCGTATTGGGTCAATGCGTAGTAGGCGCGCTGATTGTTAGCGGAATTGGCTGGTTCGCCGCCAAAAATGACGCAGACCGTCAGCGTATTGTCCGTGGCATGTTTTTCCTCTGGCTGTTGATGGGCGTCGGGTTTATTGCCTCTGTCATGCACCTGGGATCGCCACTGCGGGCGTTTAACTCCCTGAATCGAATCGGAGCTTCTGGTCTGAGTAACGAGATTGCTGCCGGTTCCATATTTTTTGCCGTTGGCGGATTATGGTGGCTGGTGGCAGTCATCGGTAAAATGCCGCAAGCGTTGGGGAAACTCTGGTTACTTTTCAGCATGGCGCTCGGCGTCATTTTCGTCTGGATGATGACCTGCGTGTATCAAATCGACACCGTGCCAACCTGGCATAACGGTTACACTACGCTGGCTTTCTTCCTGACGGTATTGTTGAGCGGTCCAATACTTGCTGCCGCAATTCTGCGGGCAGCTCGCGTTACATTTAATACCACACCATTTGCCATCATTAGCGTTCTGGCGCTGATCGCTTGTGCCGGGGTGATTGTGCTGCAAGGTTTGTCTCTGGCGTCTATTCACTCATCCGTGCAACAAGCCAGCGCACTGGTACCAGATTACGCCTCCTTACAGGTCTGGCGTGTGGTATTGTTATGCGCAGGTCTTGGATGCTGGCTTTGCCCGCTCATTCGTCGCCGTGAACCTCACGTTGCCGGACTTATTCTGGGGCTAATCCTCATACTTGGCGGTGAGATGATCGGGCGTGTGCTCTTTTATGGCCTGCACATGACAGTAGGAATGGCTATTGCAGGTTAACAAATTGGTGCGGGGCAACCCGCACATTTCAGGATGTTAGGAATGACCCATTTTTCACAGCAAGATAATTTTTCTGTCGCGGCGCGCGTGTTGGGCGCGCTGTTTTATTACGCTCCAGAGAGTGCGGAAGCCGCACCTCTGGTTGCGGTACTCACCAGTGACGGCTGGGAAACTCAGTGGCCTCTACCAGAAGCGTCATTAGCGCCGCTGGTGACGGCTTTTCAGACACAGTGTGAAGAGACTCACGCCCAGGCCTGGCAGCGTTTGTTTGTCGGCCCGTGGGCACTGCCGTCTCCGCCGTGGGGGTCGGTCTGGCTGGATCGCGAATCTGTGCTGTTTGGCGATTCAACATTGGCACTTCGTCAGTGGATGCGCGAGAAAGGCATTCAGTTTGAAATGAAGCAAAACGAACCGGAAGATCATTTTGGTTCACTGCTGTTGATGGCTGCGTGGTTGGCGGAGAATGGTCGCCAGACAGAATGCGAAGAATTGCTGGCATGGCACCTTTTTCCGTGGTCAACACGTTTTCTTGATGTTTTTATCGAAAAAGCAGAACACCCTTTCTACCGTGCACTGGGTGAACTGGCTCGCTTAACGCTGGCGCAATGGCAATCACAACTGTTAATTCCTGTCGCGGTTAAACCGCTGTTTCGATAGGATCACCGTAATATTGCCGGATGGTGACGATTACGCGCAATCCGGCAATAATAGGTTACAGTGTCACGTTTTTTTATCTCTTAAAGCACGCACTGCTTTTGCGGCTGGCCTCTTTTGCCGCAAAATAGTCGCCCGTGTTTCATTGCCCATTTCTGCTCATGCATCATCTACACATCTATCCGGATCTGCGCACTATGTTCCACCGTCTGCTTATCGCAACAGTCGTCGGTATTCTCGCGGCCTTTGCCGTTGCCGGGTTTCGTCATGCGATGCTGCTACTGGAGTGGTTGTTCCTCAATAATGACTCCGGCAGTCTGGTCAATGCAGCGACAAACCTTTCCCCCTGGCGACGGTTGCTAACTCCGGCGCTCGGCGGACTGGCGGCGGGTTTGTTGCTGATGGGCTGGCAGAAATTTACCCAACAACGCCCTCATGCGCCGACCGATTATATGGAAGCGTTGCAAACCGATGGACAGTTCGATTACGCAGCAAGCCTGGTTAAATCGCTTGCCTCTCTGCTGGTAGTAACCAGCGGCAGTGCAATTGGTCGCGAAGGTGCGATGATTCTTTTAGCTGCCCTTGCCGCCTCCTGTTTTGCCCAACGTTTTACGCCACGCCAGGAGTGGAAATTATGGATCGCCTGTGGGGCCGCGGCGGGAATGGCTGCGGCCTATCGTGCCCCGCTTGCTGGCAGTTTATTTATAGCCGAAGTGCTGTTTGGCACTATGATGTTGGCCTCTCTCGGCCCGGTGATTATTTCCGCCGTCGTGGCATTGCTGGTTAGCAATCTGATTAATCATAGCGACGCGTTACTCTACAACGTACAACTCTCAGTGACGGTTCAGGCTCGTGACTATGCGCTGATTATCAGTACAGGTGTGCTGGCAGGTCTGTGCGGACCACTGTTGTTAACGTTAATGAACGCCTGTCATCGTGGATTTGTGAGTCTCAAACTTGCGCCGCCCTGGCAACTGGCACTAGGCGGGTTGATCGTGGGTCTGCTTTCCCTGTTCACACCTGCAGTGTGGGGCAACGGCTATAGCACCGTACAATCCTTTTTAACCGCCCCACCACTGTTAATGATCATTGCCGGGATCTTCCTTTGTAAACTGTGTGCCGTGCTGGCGAGTAGCGGTTCCGGCGCACCCGGTGGGGTCTTTACACCGACGCTATTTATCGGTCTTGCCATTGGCATGTTGTATGGTCGTAGCCTGGGATTATGGTTCCCTGATGGCGAAGAAATTACACTTTTACTCGGATTGACCGGGATGGCGACACTGTTGGCGGCGACCACGCACGCGCCGATTATGTCGACGTTGATGATATGTGAAATGACCGGGGAGTATCAGCTACTCCCCGGTTTATTGATTGCCTGCGTAATTGCGTCGGTAATTTCGCGGACGTTACACCGTGACTCTATCTACCGCCAGCACACTGCGCAGCATAGCTAAGCGGATGTATTGCCCCAGTTCACGCTGTTCGGCGCGCGGCAGATAAGGCAGTTCACCAATGAGCGGTGCCGGAAGTTTTTTACCCAGCACATCAATGATTTCCGCATAATGCGCCAGTCCTGGGTTGATTCGGTTAGCCACCCAGCCAATGAGCGGCAGCCCGTCGTTGGCGATCGCCTGAGCTGTTAGCAGCGCATGGTTGATGCACCCTTCCTGAATCCCCACCACCAACAGCACCGGCAGTTGTTCCTGCACCACCCACTCTGAGAGTGGACGCCAGGTCGTTCATCAGGCTACGCCAACCGCCCGTGCCTTCAACCACCACGTTATCAACCTGCTTACTTCAGATTGGCCAGCCCATCGGACAACAGGCTGTAGTTGATAGGGCAACTGTGCGCTACGCTGCTCTCTTCTTCGCTCAACGCAATAGGATTAATGGCCTCGTAAGGCAGCGCCAGCGATGAGACGCTTTGCAGCACCAGCGCATCTTTGTTGCGCAGACCGTCGGCGGTCTCCTTGCTGCCCTTTGCCACCGGCTTGTATCCCGCTACCCGTTTCCCGCTGGGCGGCGAGCGCCTGGCAATAGCGCACGAGAAACCACCGTCTTACCGACAGAAGTATCAGTCCCAGTAATAAAGAAACGATTAAGCATGACTAACTAACCCCACAGCGACGCCTTAAATTCAATCAAGGCAATGAATAATTCAACCGGGTGAAAGTTTACGTGATGCACATGTCAGCTGGATTGAGTTAGCGCAATTTTTTGCAAAACCGCAAAAAAATGTTAACCCTGTAACAATCTAATCAGCAATGTTCCGTTATAGAGTGCGTCTTTGACCAGTGCAGCGCCAGCCATCGTGCCACGGTTAGAGAACTGCGTCTGCTCAACGGAAATATGTTTACTGTTGTGCGGGAAGGGACTGTTGATGAATACAGTCACTGATGGCCGGGGAAGAGAATTTCAGAAGCGCCTGGAATTGAACGGGGAACCGGTTCGATTTCGCGGGTTAAACAGATTCACCATGATGGCAAGAATGCGCCCAACGTTGGTACCGATACTGCCGATAATGTCTTTGGGCCAACAGGTTCACCCTGTACGGCCGCCTGACACAGCCAATCAACGGTCAGCGGCTTTTGATGCAGCATTGAGCTCATCGATTGCTGCATGCGCACCTGCGTCAACTCCAGCACGCTTTGCACGCTGGCAATGGTTTCCAGGCAGCCATGATTCCCGCAGTAGCAGCGCTTTCCATAGGGGTCGACCTGAGTATGACCGATCTCCACCAGGCTGCTGCTGCCCGCGTGTAGCAAACGCCCGTCGGTTATCACCCCGGCGCCAACGTTATGGTCAATCACCACCTGGATGACATCCCTGGCCCCGCGCGATGCTCCGAACAGCGCCTCGGCCATCGTATCAAGGCGCTGATGTCATGCTGGAGATAAACCGGAACGCCAGTATGCGCTTCCAGAGTTTTGCCAGCGGCACGTCGTTCCCACTTCGTAAAAAGGCATGCGGTGGATAATGCCATTTTCAGTATCAATGATGCCGGGAAGCGTAATGGCAATCGCCGTTAAACGCTCCAGCAGATTCTGGTGACGAATGAAAAACTGGTCGATATGGGCAAGGACGCGGCTTAAAAAAGGCACTTCATGCTCGAGCGCCAGCTCAAGCTGCTCTTCAACCACCAGCTTACTGCTCAGATCGCGCAGTGAAAGATGGATATCACCCCGCCCAATACGAACGGAAAGATAGTGCCAGGCTTCGGTTTCCACCATTAACCCAACCGCAGGACGGCCACGGCTGCCCACTTCCTGAATTTCTGTCTCCTGAACCAGGTGCGCTTCCAGCAGTTCACGGACAATTTTGGTGATACTGGCCGGGGCCAGCTGCGCGAGTCGTGAGAGATCGATACGGGATACCGGGCCGAGCTGATCAATGAGGCGATAAACTGCCCCCGCATTGGTCTGCTTAATTTGATCGATATGGCCTGGCTGACTGTCCGCTACCACCGTAAAACTCCCTTATTTTCGCGCTTCGAAATAAACTTTGGGCTATGGTGAAGTACTTCAATGGCCTGCGTCAAATTTTTACTTAGCCTTGTGATTTACTGCACATTTTTTCACACTTTTGGCGTAGAAACGCTCACCTTTGCCGCCGTTAACAGATGCTGCTTAAAACGCTCGGCCGCCTGGCTGAGTTCATGATGTTTTGACCAAACCAGCCACATTTCCGATACCGCATCCTCTTGCGCAATCGGAACCCAGCGCATTTCCTGCAGCTGCACCCGCCGGAATGAAGCGGGCAAAATCGAGACGCCCAGTCCCGACGCCACCAGGCCAATAATAGTCATGGCTTCCCCCACTTCCTGAGTAATGGTTGGCGTCACCCCATAGCGTCGCATCAGGCCAAGAATATCGTCGTACAACCCGGTTCCCACGTGCGGATCAAAGAAGACGAACGGCTGCTGGCCCAGTTCAATCAGGCTCACCGATTCGCTGACCGGCCAGCGGATGATCGCGATGGATCATCGCCAGCAAGGTTCGCGCAGAATCACCTGCCAGTCGAGCGTGTCTGGCAACTGCGTGTTACGCATCAATCCCAGCTCCAGACCGCCTTCGGTCAGCGGCGAGATTTGTTCGCGGGTATTGGTCTCGCGGGTCTGGATATGTACGTCAGGGTAGCGCTGGCGGAAGGTCGATAAAGTATCGGAAACAGCCTTAATAAACGGCGCAGACGACGTAAAGCCGATGCGCAATTCACCCGTTTCGCCATGGTGCAAACGGTTCGCCCGCGCGGCGGCCTCTATTGACCTGCAGCAAAATCTGACGACTGTCGGCAAGAAAGACCGCCGCCCCGCTTCCGTCAGCCTTCACGCTGCGGTTAGTGCGGGCAAAAAGACGGGCGCCCACTTGCTGTTCGAGGATCTGAATCTGCTGGCTCAGCGGCGGCTGGAGACGTTTAGCGCGCAGCCGCGCGACCAAAATGCAGCTCCTCAGCAACGGCGACAAAATAGCGCAGATGACGCAGTTCGATATTCATACTTTAAAAGTCTTAATTGAGATTATTAATATATTAGACAGAATATTTGCGATTTCCCACTCTAATTATGTGACCTATGTCGTTATTACATCTCGTTTTTAAGCAAGGATTTTCCCGTGAGCCGCACAACTCCTGTTGATGATACTCCGGTTAGTGATGTCACGCGATGCCCTTCTCCATCCAACACCTTTATCCGTCGCGGTACGCCGCCGTTTATCCGCGTTACCCTCGCGCTGTTTTCCGCCGGGCTGGCAACCTTTGCCCTGCTGTACTGCGTTCAGCCGATTCTGCCGGTGCTCTCTCACGAATTTGGCGTCTCTCCGGCGCAAAGTAGTATTTCGCTGTCAATTTCGACCGCCATGCTGGCGGTAGGGTTGCTATTCACCGGCCCGCTGTCCGACGCAATTGGCCGCAAGCAGGTGATGGTTACCGCTTAGTGGTGTCGTGGTGCTGCTCGCTGCTCTCAACCATGATGACCAGCTGGCACGGGATTTTGATTATGCGCGCGCTGATTGGCCTCTCGCTTAGCGGGGTGGCCGCCGTCGGCATGACTTACCTAGCGAGGAAATCCATCCCAGTTTGGTGGCTTTCTCAATGGGGCTGTACATCAGCGGGAACTCCATCGGCGGCATGAGCGGCCGTTTGCTTACCGGGGTCTTTACCGACTTCTTTGGCTGGCGCGTGGCGCTGGCGGTCATCAGCGCCTTTGCACTTGGCGCAGCCATTATGTTCTGGCGGATTTTGCCGGAATCCGCCACTTCCGTCCAAGTTCGCTGAAACCTAAATCGCTACTGATTAACTTCCGCCTGCACTGGCGCGATCGCGGTCTTCCACTGCTGTTTGTTGAAGGTTTTCTGTTAATGGGGCGCCTTTGTGACGTTGTTTAACTACATTGGCTACCGTTTGATGCTCTCGCCATGGTCGCTGAATCAGGCGGTAGTTGGCTTGCTCTCTGTCGCGCCATCTGACCGGCACGTGGAGCTCACCGAAAGCCGGGATGATGACCACTCGCTATGGCCGCGGGCCGGTGATGATCTTCTTTACCGGCATCATGCTGATTGGTCTGCTGTTAACGCTATTTTCACCGCTGTGGGTTATCTTCCCGGCGGGCATGCTGCTTTTCTCCGCCGGTTTCTTCGCCGCTCACTCGGTTGCCAGCAGTTGGATTGGCCCACGCGCGCTGTGCCAGAAGGCGGTGCCTTCGTCGCTTTATCTGTTCAGCTATTATGTCGTTCAGCATTGCCGGGACTCTGGGCGTGTGTTCTGGCATCAATATGGCTGGAACGGCGTAGGCGGGTTTATCGCTTTGCTGTTGGTCATTGCTCTGCTGGTCGGGACGCGTTTGCATCGTCGTCTGCACGCCTGAAAAATAAGTCCGGACTGCGGTAAATACCCGTCCGGACTTATTGCCAGCTCAAACCAACGTTAATAGCCATCCTAAAATAGACGAAGCGCCAGCCAATTCCCGCAGCGCGTCTAGCGTCATCAGGATTATAAGTACCCAAATAAACGGATTCATTTTGCTGTGTGTCATTTATTACTGATGCGCAGTTATTCTACTGCTTTGTAAGTAGTAAAATAGTTAACCCGATCAAGACTACTATTATTGGTAGCTAAATTTCCCTTAAGTCACAATACGTTATTATCAACGCTGTAATTTATTCAGCGTTTGTACATTACGTTACACGCCGAAACCAATCACTCACGGAAAGCCTAAGCGCTTCGAAGGTTTATAGTTCTTTCAACGGCCCCGCAGTGGGGTTGAATGAAAAAACCAATTCGAGGGTATTAGAATGAAAAAAGTATTAGCTCTGGTTGTTGCCGCTGCTATGGGTCTGTCTTCCGCTGCATTCGCTGCTGACGCAGTTGCAACTCCGGCTCCGGCTGCCACTGCGACCGCTACTCACGCGGCTCCAGCGAAAACCACTCATCACAAAAAACACAAGAAAGCCGCTCCAGCTAGGAAAGCTCAAGCTGCTAAAAAACACAAAAAAGCAGCCGCTAAACCTGCTGTAGAGCAGAAAGCTCAGGCCGCTAAAAAACACAAAAAAGCAGCAACTAAACCAGCTGTAGAGCAGAAAGCTCAGGCTGCTAAGAAACACAAAAAAGCGGCAGCTAAACCTGCTGTAGCTCAGAAAGCCCAGGCTGCTAAAAAACACAAAAAAGCAGTTGAACACGAAGCTGCAAAACCAGCTGCACAGCCAGCTGCATGATGAACGATGGGGTGCTTCTTGATGATACATCGGCGCTTATTTATAGCGCCGATTTTTTCCCCTGGAGAGCAATCATGTTGCGGCGCTATCGTTTCGAGCTCATCCTGGCTTTACTTATCATCTGCGCACTCATCGCAACCCAGTTTTTCTTTTTACTGAGCGTAGTTCGCTGATTTTTCTCCCACTTTTCATTCCTTCCCGTCTATAGTAGTCTCATTGGGTATTTCTTTTATAATCATAATTGCCCCATCAGAGAGTCATATGCGTACAGCCTTTGTGTGTTGTTTACTGGGATTCGTTGTCGGTAACGCCTTTTTCTTTCACACGCCGATGATGGTGTCATAGCGGCATCAGCGCCAAAGATATTAAAACCCTGTTCTTTGGTCAGGACGATCACGTTCTGGTAGCACCACCCGGCACAGCCGCCGTGGGATGCCATCGGACAACTGGAAACCGCTAGCGGCAACCTGTGCACCGCCACCTTAATTACCCCCAACCTGGCGCTAACCGCCGGACACTGTATTACTGAACCGCCGCGCGGCAAGCAGGACAAAGCCGTCGCCCTGCGTTTCGTGTCGCAAAAAGGCAACTGGCGCTATGAAATTCATGGTATTGAAGGACGCGTCGACCCGTCCCTTGGTAAACGACTGAAACCTGACGGTGACAGCTCAGGTACTTTTCCGGCGTCCGCCCGCGCCGTGGGATTTCGGCCTGATAGTATTGCGCTATCCGCCGTCCGGGATCACGCCAATTCCGCTGTTTACCGGCGATAAAACCGAGTTAACAGCCGCCTGAAGGCCGTTGACCGTAAAGTCACGCAGTCAGGCTATCCGGTCGATCATCTTGAGTCGCTGTACAGCCACCAAAATTGTCTGGTGACCGGATGGGCGCCAGCTTCCGTCCTTTCACATCAATGCGATACCCTGCCGGGCGATAGCGGCTCTCCGCTGCTGTTGAAAACCGACGCGGGCTGGCAGGTGATTGCGGTACAAAGTTCGGCTCCGGCGGCAAAAGACCGCTGGCGGGCCGATAACCGCGCCATCTCCGTGACCGGTTTTCGCGACAAGCTGGATCAACTGTCGCAAAAATAATGTTCAAACGCTGCCCGACAGCGCGGGCAGCGTCTTCATCAGGCAAGTTTCACCATGATCATTCCAGCCAACAGCAAGACCAGGCCAATCCAGCCTTTACGATTTAACCGTTGACCAAACAAGATCCAACCTGCGGCTAACGTGGCGGCAATACCAAACCCGCCCCACAATGCATAAGCGACAGACAAGTCGATCCCTTTAACGGCTTGAGAAAGCGCACTAAAGGCAGCCAGCACCGCCGCCAGGGAGAGCAAGCCAAATATTTTGCGACGAAAGCCGTCAGAAAATTTCAAAAAGACGTTAGCAACGATTTCCAGCACGATTGCCAATGCCAGCCAGGCGGCGTGAACCCATTCAAACTGCGCCATGGTTCACCTCCAGTTCAGGTTTACGCGCTTTACGGGTACCTGATTTTATCAACACAATCCCGGCGACCAGGGTGGTTAACCCGGCAATTTTCATCAGCGATAAACTTTCGTCGAATAACAAAACGCTAAACAAGGTAATAAATAAAATACCGATACCTTCCCACAGCGCATAAGCTACGCCTAAGGCGATTTTTTTAACGGCGAAAGAGAGAAATATATACGACAGAGAAATCATCACCAGCATTAAAATAAAGCCGCCATTTCCCTCACTGACGCTCGCCCATTTCATTGACAGCGTACCGGTAATTTCTGTAGCAATAGCCAGACCTAATAAAATCCAATAAATATACATTGTCCTTCTCCTGCAAGAGAATTATTTTAATTTTCGCTTAATTCAGCGAAACCAAAGTAAAGTGGTCAAGCCCCGCGCATAGCGCAAGCTTTGGCAGAAGAAAGGACTAAAGCGCGTTGCGCCAGTGCTGCTCACCTACGAGCAAGATAGTGGATGAGGTACGAAGATGGGTAAATGTAGAAAATAACGTCCTGAACAAATTGTCCATAATATTACAATTATCCGCAGTGTTGCTTCTCGTCATCGCGGATGATAATTGTCCTCGGTAGTTGAACACGCCTGATTTGTATCATAGCTTAAGAATTAACTCAAAATATTTTCACTTCTTTACCTGAGCGGTTTGATTTTCGTTATGATGACGGAGCGAAAAAGACATTATTATTAGCAAAGGAAGAAAAAACGGGGACAAGCATGGCAAAGCCGATCATCACGCTCAATGGCCTAAAAATCGTCATTATGTTGGGAATGCTGGTCATTATTCTCTGCGGTATCCGTTTTGCCGCCGAGATCATCGTGCCGTTTATTCTCGCATTATTTATTGCTGTTATTCTTAACCCGCTGGTGCAACACATGGTCCGCTGGCGTGTGCCGCGTGTACTGGCGGTGTCGATTTTGATGACCATCATCGTGATGGCGATGGTGTTGCTATTAGCTTATCTGGGTTCCGCGCTCAACGAGTTGACGCGGACGTTACCGCAATATCGCAACTCTATTATGACGCCGCTGCAAGCGCTTGAACCGTTGTTGCAACGCGTAGGGATTGACGTCTCAGTTGACCAGCTGGCGCATTATATTGATCCGAACGCGGCGATGACGTTGCTCACCAACTTATTGACGCAGTTATCTAATGCCATGTCATCAATATTTTTATTGCTGCTGACGGTGCTGTTTATGCTGCTCGAAGTGCCACAATTGCCCGGAAAATTTCAGCAAATGATGGCGCGTCCGGTTGAAGGGATGGCGGCGATTCAACGTGCGATTGACAGTGTTTCTCATTATCTGGTGCTGAAAACAGCCATCAGCATCATCACCGGCCTGGTCGCCTGGGCGATGCTCGCCGCACTCGATGTTCGCTTCGCTTTTGTCTGGGGATTGCTGGCCTTTGCGCTTAATTACATCCCGAATATTGGTTCAGTCCTCGCGGCAATCCCCCCTATCGCTCAGGTACTGGTGTTTAATGGCTTCTACGAAGCGTTGCTGGTGCTGGCGGGATATCTGCTGATTAATCTGGTCTTCGGCAATATTCTGGAGCCGCGTATCATGGGGCGTGGGCTGGGGCTTTCCACATTGGTGGTATTTTTGTCGTTGATTTTTTGGGGATGGTTGTTAGGACCGGTGGGTATGCTGCTTTCCGTGCCGTTGACAATTATTGTCAAAATTGCGCTTGAACAAACAGCGGGAGGTCAAAGCATCGCCGTTCTGTTAAGCGATCTCAATAAAGAGTGACGGCCTCAGCAGAGGCCGTCAGGGTTACAGAGCTTTCAGAATCGCATCCACGCTGGCTTTGGCATCACCAAACAGCATCTGGGTGTTCTCTTTAAAGAACAGCGGGTTCTGAACCCCAGCATAGCCGGTGTTCATTGAGCGTTTGAAGACGATAACGTTCTGCGCCTTCCACACTTCGAGAACCGGCATGCCCGCGATTGGGCTCTTCGGATCGTCCAGTGCAGCAGGGTTAACGGTATCGTTCCGCCGATTACCAGTACGGTGTCGGTATCGGAGAAGTCATCGTTGATCTCATCCATCTCCAGCACGATATCGTAAGGCACTTTTGCTTCCGCCAGCAGCACGTTCATATGACCCGGCAGACGCCCGGCGACCGGGTGAATACCAAAGCGCACTTTAATACCGCGCGCACGCAGTTTTTCGGTAATCTCTGCCACCGGATACTGCGCCTGAGCCACCGCCATCCCATAAATGGGGTGATGATAACCGAGTGGGAATCTTTCAGCATTTCAGCCGTGTTTTCCGCACTGATTTCACGGTGCTCGCCCACTTCTTCATCGCTCCCGGTTGAGGAACCATCGGTACCAAAACCACCGGCGATAACGCTGAAGAATGAACGGTTCATCGCTTTACACATGATGTACGACAGGATTGCACCGGAGGAACCCACCAGCGCACCGGTGACGATCAGCAGGTCGTTGCTGAGCATAAAGCCCGCCGCCGCCGCTGCCCAACCGGAGTAGGAGTTCAGCATTGAAACCACCACCGGCATATCCGCCCCGCCGATGGAGGCCACCAGACGCCAGCCAAACGCCAGTGCGATTACGGTCATAATCAGCAGGCACAACACTTGTAGTACCAACGCTATCAGTGCGCACAAACGCAATCAGCAGCAGGAAGGAAACCACCAGCGCCGCCAGATTCAGCTTGTGACGGTTTGGCAACATCAGCGGCTTGGACGACATTTTGCCGCACAGTTTGCCAAACGCCACGATGGAACCGGTAAAGGTCACTGCACCGATGAAGATACCAAGGAAGACTTCGGTCAGATGAATATTGACCAGAAATTTGTTCCATGCCGGTCTCATGCTGTAGGTAGCTGTTAAAGCCTACCAGCACCGCGGCCAGACCGACGAAGCTGTGCAGTACGAAAGCCAGCTCCGGCATTTCGGTCATTTCAACTTTCTTCGCCAGACGAATACCAATCGCACCGCCGATGATCATCGCGAGGGAGGTCCAGCCAACGTTATGGCTGTCCGGACCGAGGATGGTCGCAATCAGCGCAATCGCCATCCCGGCAATACCGAAGTAGTTGCCCTGCTGCGACGTTTCGTGTTTTGACAGCCCCGCCAGGCTAAAAATTAACAGGATCGCGCACAATGTACTCCGCAGCTGTAACTAATCCACCAGACATTTGTTACCCCTTATCCTTTGCGGAACATTTTCAGCATGCGCTGAGTGACGGTGAAACCACCAAAAATATTAATACGGGCGATCAGTACCGCGATAAAACTCAGGAAGCTGACCCAGCCACCGTGGCCAATCTGCAATAGCGCCCCGACCACGATTATGCCCGAGATGGCGTTAGTCACCGACATCAGCGGCGTATGCAGCGCATGCGATACGTTCCACACCACGTAGTAACCCACCACGCAGGAGAGCGCAAGACGGTAAAGTGACCGAGGAACTCTTTCCGGCGCGACGTTTGCCAGCCAACCGAACAGAATAATCGCCAGCGCCATCAGCGCATATTTGCGCCATGGGCCGGTTTCGCTTGCTTCTTTCGGCGTTTCAACCGCTTTTGCTGCCGCCTGCGGCTGTGCTGAAACCTGAATCGGCGGTGCAGGCCAGGTGACTTCGCCTTCACGGATAACCGTCACGCCACGAATAACCACGTCGTCAAAATCAATGGTGACGTTGCCGTCTTTCTCTTTACACAGCAGCTTCAGCAGGTTAACCAGGTTAATGCCGCAGCAGCTGGGAATGACCTGGGTCGGCAGGCGTCCGGCGAGATCGGTATAGCCGATCACCTTCACGCCGTTAGCGGTGGTGAACACTTCACCCGGCACGGTGTATTCACAGTTGCCGCCGTTTTGCGCCGCCAGATCAACCACAACGCTGCCCGGGGTCATGGAATCCACCATTCACGGGTAATCAGCTTCGGTGCGGGTTTGCCTGGAATCAATGCGGTCGTGACAATGATATCGACCTCTTTCGCCTGAGCGGCGAACAGAGCCATTTCCGCTGCGATAAACGCTTCGGACATCACTTTGGCGTAACCGTCACCGCTGCCCGCTTCCGTGAAGTCGAGCTCGAGGAATTGGCGCCCATACTCTGCACCTGCTCTTTCACTTCAGGGCGGGTGTCGAATGCGCGCACAATCGCGCCAAGGCTGTTTGCCGCACCGATGGCGGCAAGACCGGCGACGCCAGCACCGATGACCATCACTTTAGCCGGCAGGAACTTTACCGGCGGCAGTAATTTGCCCGGTAAAGAAGCGACCAAACTCGTGGGCAGCTTCGACAATCGCACGATAACCGGCGATGTTAGCCATTGAGCTGAGCGCATCCAGCGACTGAGCGCGGGAGATACGCGGGACAGAGTCCATCGCCATCACGTTAGATTACGCTCTGGCAAGTTTGGCCATCAGCTCGGCGTTTGTGCCGCCAGATAAAGCTAATTAGCGTCGTACCTGGATTGAGATCGGGATCTCTTCGTCCATCGGCGCGTTGACCTTAGGATGGTATCTGATCGCCAAACCGCTTCGCCGGAGACAATCTCAGCGCCAGCCTGTACAAATGCGTCATCATCGAAGCTGGCGAGTTTTCCTGCGCCACTTTCAATTGCCACGCTGAAACCGAGCTAAGCAGCTGTTCTACCGTTTTGGCGTTGCTGCGACTCGCGTTTCTGGGCCCACCTCTCTTTTGGTACACCAATACGCATAACTATTCCCTTCCATCGGTTCTTATGATGATGGTTTGCCGTTTCGCCAGTTTGTTGCGGAATCTCGTAGCGAGTACACAGGCGAACAACCTGAATAAATAAAACAGTAACAAACTGACTATAACCTACTGAAAATACCGATTGTGATCTAGCGCCAAAAATTACTATTTTTGCATTAAATGGCCAAATACTGAGTTCAGGGAGGGCTACAAACAGCGATATTTACCCCGATTTGATTAGCGAGCCTCATAATTCGCTTAATCAGCACGGAAAAACATGATTATTCTCGGGCATGATCAGGCTGTTTAACATCTCATTAACTTAAAAAGTCATATGGTTGACCGCTTTTTCTGGTCAAGCGCCCGTTTTATCAACATATCAGGAAGCTTATCAAAACCGTCACCAGCTTCGCATCTGAAGTTAAAAATGACGCAGACAGTGGAGTCATTTCAATGCCATAATCAGCTGTTTTCCTGTTAAAAACATTTCCCGAATTTGGTTTGCGCAAGGCGAAGGATTATTTTTATGAAGCTTAAGAACACCCTCCTCGTGTCCGCCATGTTGTCTGCCGCAGCGATGTCCGCTCACGCAGCCACTGAGCTGACTCCGGAGCAAGCGTCCGCACTGAAACCTTATGACCGCGTAGTGATCACCGGTCGCTATACCGCCATTGGCGACGCGGTACAGGCAATGTCCCGCAAAGCGGATAAAGAAGGCGCAGCCTCTTTTTACGTTGTCGATACCTCCTATTACGGCAACAGCGGGAACTGGCGCGTAACAGCCGATTTGAAGAAGATGCGGCAAAAGCCGATGTGCCGAAAAACCGTATTATTAACGGCGTGATGGCATCCGCCAAAAGACCAGGCCGTAGCACTGGTTGCTCCTTACGACACCGTGACCGTCCAGGGCTTCTACCGTAGCCAGCCGGAAGTTAACGATGCCATCACCAAAGCAGCGAAGGCTAAAGGCGCGGCGTCGTTCTTTATCGTGCGTCAGGTGGATGCTAACGACGGCGGCAACCAGCGCATTACGGCTTATGTCTACAAAGCCGATGCTGAAAAACGCGTGCTGCAGAGCCCAGACGCAATTCCTGCCAACTCCGATGCGGGCCGTAAAGCTCTCGCAGAAGGCGGTGAAGCGGCGAAACAGGTTGAGATCCCAGGTGTGGCGACTACCGCAGCCGTGGGTTCCGGCACCGGCGTAGGGTCGTTTCTTTCAAAAACACAATCATCAAAAGGCGGACGTTACAGCGTCACGCTGCCGGATGGCACCAAAGTTGGAAGAACTGAAGTAAGTTGCCGCTGCGCAAATGGTTCCTTTCGACAGCATTAAGTTCACCGGTAACTACGGCAACATGACCGAAGTGTCCTACCAGGTGGCGAAACGTGCCGCGAAGAAAGACGCGAATATGATCATATTACGCGTCAGTGGCAGGACGCTGGCCGTAACGTCACCATCAGCGCCGACTTGTACAAATAAGAGATCATAGAAAGGCGGCGCCAGCCGCCTTTTTTTTGGCTTTAAGCCATCCACAGTTGCATGCGCCGTACCTCTCTCCGTAAAATCGCCGCCTCAGCGCAATCCTCCATGTTTATGCGATTTCGCCAAATAAATATTCTCCTGTTTTCTCTTTCCGCGACAGGATTCACATGGAAAAGAAATTAGGGCTTAGCGCCCTGACCGCTCTGGTTCTGAGCTCAATGCTGGGCGCGCGTCTTTGAGTCTGCCGCAAAACATGGCGATGGTAGCCAGCCCTGCCGCTTTGTTGATCTGGTGGGCCATTACCGGCGTCGGTATTCTGTTCCTCGCCGTTGCTATGCTGGTGTTGACTCGGTATTCGTCCAGATCGGACGGCGGCATCTTTACCTATGCGCGTGAAGGTTTTGGCGAGCTGATTGGTTTTTGCTCCGCCTGGGGGTTACTGGCTGTGCGCGGTGATAGCCAACGTCTCCTATCTGGTTATCGTCTTTTCCGCCCTGAGCTTCTTTACCGATACGCCGGAGCTGCGCCTGTTTGGCGACGGCAACACCTGGCAGTCGATTGTTGGCGCATCCGTATTACTGTGGGTGGTGCATTTTCTGGTGCTGCGCGGCGTGCAGACGGCGGCCAGTATCAACCTCGCCGCAACGCTGGCCAAGCTGGTACCGTGGGCCTGTTTATCGTTCTCGCCGCCATGGCGTTTAATAGCGACGTCTTTACGCTTGATTTCCACGGCATCGATTTAGGCGTGCCGGTATGGGAGCAGGTGAAAAACACCATGCTGATCACCCTGTGGGTGTTTATCGGCGTGGAAGGCGCGGTGGTCGTATCCGCCCGCGCTCGCAATAAGAAAGATGTGGGCCGCGCGACCCTGCTGGCGGTCATCTCCGCGCTGTGCGTCTATCTGCTGGTGACGCTGCTGTCGATGGGCGTGGTGGCGCGCCCGCAACTGGCCGGATGCGCAACCCGTCGATGGCCGGTCTGATGGTTCGCATGATGGGTTCCTGGGCGAAATTGTCATTGCCGCCGGTCTGATTATTTCCGTCTGTGGCGCCTATCTGAGCCTAACGATCATGGCGGCGGAAGTACCGCTGTTGGCGGCGACGCACAAAGCTTTCCCGCGCATCTTTGCCCGTCAAAACGCCAATAATGCCCCTTCTGCTTCACTGTGGCTGACCAACCTCAGCGTGCAGGCCAGCCTGGTGCTGATCTGGCTGACCGGTTCGGACGACAACACCCTGCTGACCATCGCTTCAGAGATGATCCTCGTGCCGTATTTCCTGGTCGGGGCGTTCTTATTAAAAGTGGCCCGCCGCCCATTACATAAGGTGATTGGTGTCGGAGCCTGTATTTATGGCTTATGGTTATTGTATGCTTCCGGTCCGATGCATCTGCTACTGTCAGTGTCTTATGCCCGGGCTAATGGTGTTTATTTATGCACGACGCACCCATGACGATAACGTCCTGCTCAAGCGTCGTGAACTTGGTCTTGATCTGGCCTGCTGCTTGTTGCCGCCGTTCCGGCAACGTGGATGCTGGTGAGGTAACGTGCGCGGCCTCATCGTCAATTTGAAAAGGAAATAACGATGGGAAAACAGGATCACGTCCAATCCTGATAACCGGCGGAGGCCGTCTATTGGCCTCGCCCTTGCCCACCATTTCTCACCCAGCAACAGCCGGTTATTCTGAGCTATCGCACCCACTATCCGGCGATTGACGTGATGCGCAAAGCGGGTGCGGTCTGTATTCAGGCCGATTTCTACCGACGATGGCATTTATACCTTTGCCGATAATGTTCGCCAGCAGTGCACTAGTCTGCGCGGTACTCCTGCATAACGCCAGCGGCTGGCTGGCAGAAAGCCCTAACGCGTCGTTAAGTCACGTGCTGAACGCGACATGCTGCAAATCCACGTCCACGCCCCTTATCTGCTCAACCACGCGCTGGAAAGATCTGCTGCGCGGCCACGGCCATGCAGAGGGCGATATTATTCACTTTACCGATTATGTGGTTGAGCGCGGAAGCGATAAGCATATCGCCTACGCCGCCAGCAAAGCGGCGCTGGATAATATGACCCGTTCGTTTGCCCGCAAGCTCGCGCCAGAGGTGAAGGTGAACGCTATTGCGCCGGCGCTGGTGCTGTTTAACGAAGATGATGATGAAACGTATCGCCAAAAAGCGTTGAATAAGTCGTTAATGAAGATAGCCGCTGGGTAGAAAAGAGATCATCGATCTGGTGGATTACATCCTCGGCAGCTGCTACGTCACCGGCCGTACCTTTGCGGTAGATGGCGGCCGTCCGCTGGTTTAGTGGAAGCGGCCCCACAGGAAAATCAGCAGCCAGGCCACTCCCCAGCAAGCCACCGCGCCCGCCAGCGCCAGCGGCAGGCGCATCATCCCGGTGAAATACCACAGCGACAGCAGGTAGAGGAAGTACGGGATAATCGACCACATACCAAACACGATGGTGGCGCGCAGCGCCTCCGTTCCCCGCTCGCTGGCGACAATGTAGTGCGCAATCAGCGCAAAGGTCGGAAACAGCGGAATCAGCCCGGCAATGGCGTAATTTTTGGTTTTCGCCAGTACGCCAATCAGTACCACCACCAGCGCACCGAGCGCGGCTTTGATTACCAGCCCCATCTTTTTACCTTAACACTTCCATAACAAGTCATCAGTAGAATACCTGATGAAAACTTGTTTAGAAACGATTGATAGTAAGTAAAAACAGCGCGGTGTATTGTGACGTTTTTATATCTACCGTGAATGTTATGAACACTATCGTATTTGTGGAAGATGATGCGGAAGTCGGTTCACTGATTGCCGCGTACCTGGCAAAACATGATATGCAGGTTACCGTAGAGCCGCGCGGCGACCAGGCCGAAGAAACCATTTTGCGAGAAAATCCGGATTTGGTGTTACTCGACATCATGCTACCAGGCAAGGACGGCATGACCATTTGTCGTGATTTACGCGCAAAGTGGTCTGGACCGATTGTTCTTCTAACCTCTCTCGATAGCGATATGAACCACATCCTGGCACTGGAAATGGGTGCCTGCGACTATATTCTCAAAACGACGCCCCCTGCTGTTTTGCTAGCGCGTTTACGTTTGCATTTGCGTCAGAATGAGCAAGCCACACTGACCAAAGGTCTTCAGGAAACGTCTCTGACTCCCTACAAAGCCCTGCATTTCGGCACGTTGACCATCGATCCCATCAACCGCGTAGTCACCCTGGCTAACACTGAAATCTCGCTCTCGACAGCTGATTTCGAATTATTGTGGGAATTAGCTACCCATGCCGGGCAAATCATGGACCGCGATGCATTGCTGAAAAATTTACGCGGCGTCAGTTATGACGGACTGGATCGTAGCGTGGACGTGGCTATTTCGCGGTTAAGAAAAAAACTGCTCGATAACGCCGCAGAACCTTATCGCATTAAAACTGTGCGTAACAAAGGCTATCTTTTTGCGCCTCATGCATGGGAATAAGCGATGAAAAGCTGTTTGTGCAGTTTTACCTGTTGCTGTTTGTCTGCTTCCTCGTCATGACCATGTTGGTCGGTCTGGAATATAAGTTCACCGCCGAACGCGCGGGACGTCAGTCGCTCGACGATCTGATGAAAAGCTCGTTGTCTCTGATGCGCAGCGAACTGCGTGAAATACCGCCGCGCAACTGGAGTAAAACCCTCAACGAGCTGGATTTGAACCTGTCGTTCGATCTGCGCATTGAGCCGCTCAGTAAGTTCGAGCTGGGCGAAAGTTCAATGCAGCATTTACGCGCGGGCGATATCGTCGCGCTTGACGATCAGTACACCTTTATTCAGCGTATTCCGCGCAGCCATTATGTCCTGGCCGTAAGCCCGATCTCCTATCTCTACTTTATGCATGAGATGCGACTCTTAGATATTGCGCTGATGGCGTTTATTGCCATTTCGCTGGCCTTCCCGGTGTTTATCGGGATGCGACCGCACTGGCAGGACATGCTGCGTCTGGAGAGCGCCGCGCAGCGGTTTGGCGACGGTCATCTTACCGAGCGAATTCACTTTGACAGCATGTCGAGCTTTGAACGCCTGGCCGCTGGCGTTTAACCAGATGGCCGACAATATTAACGCGCTGATCGCCAGTAAAAAGCAGTTAATCGATGGCATTGCCCATGAACTGCGTACCCCGCTGGTGCGCTTACGCTATCGCCTGGAGATGAGCGAAAATTTGACCGAAGCGGAATCGCTGGCGCTTAATCGCGATATCGGGCAACTGGAAGCGCTGATCGAAGAGCTGCTCACCTACGCGCGTCTCGACCGCCCACAAACCGAACTGTCGCTGACCACGCCGGACCTTCCTGGCTGGATTGCGGCCCACGTTGAAGATGTTCAGTCGGTGAATCCGCAGCGCCAGGTAGTGATTGGCGAGATTACGCATGGGGATTTCGGCGCGCTGGATATGCGCCTGATGGAACGCGTGCTGGATAACCTTATCAATAACGCCATGCGCTATAGCCAGTCAAAAATACAGGTGCAGCCTGACCCTCAACGGGCAGCCTGGCCTGCGAGTTGAAGATGACGGCCGGGGGTATTGCGGAAAGTGAACGCGAAAAGCGGCGTCTTCCAGCTGTTTGTCCGTCGTCTATCCAAGCCGCGATCGCGCCACCGGCGGCTGCGGATTGGGGCTTGCCATCGTGCACTCTATCGCCGTGGCGATGGGCGGTCACGCCAGTTGCGAAAGCAGTTCGCTCGGCGGCGCCAGCTTCGAAGCCTGCAGTGGCCTATCTACCACCATATCTCCCTGCCCGCGGCTAGCTGACCGCGGTTTGCACAGAGTCCAATCCCGGCGTATAGTGAAAGCACAAACAGTATGTTGTAACTAATGACATTCTCAAAGGATACGACGATGGCCAGCTACGACCTTGTTGAACGGTTAACCGATACCTTTCGCCAGATTGAACGCAACATTGCCGCCCTGCGCGATGAGTTGAGCGACTGCCGTCTGCTGACTGCGCGGGTGTTTGAGCTACCTGAAGTTGATAAAAGCGCTAAACACGCGCCGATGTCGCAGGTTAAGGTGGTGCAACATATTGGCCAGGGCGGCATTTACGCGATCATTGCAGCACTTCGGCCACCTGTTTATTCAGCAGCAGTCGGAAAACCGCAGCAGCAAAGCAGCGGTGCGGCTACCAGGGCAATTTGCTTACAGGCAAGCACGACACAACATGAGGCGTTAGCTGCCCGCGTCGAACTGATTAATACGCTGAAAGCGGAGCTGGAGAAAATCATTACCGTCGATTCAGGTCTGCCGCCAGTCGCTCGTTTTGAGTGGGTGCATCGCTATATTCCCGGCTTGATTACCCTGAATGCCTACCGCTCGCTCACCCTGCTTTCCGATCCCAGCACCATTCGCTTTGGCTGGGCGAACAAACACATCGTTAAAATCTGACCCGCGATGAAGTGATGGCGCAGCTCGAAAAAAGCCTGAAGTCGCCGCGTGCCGTGCCGCCATGGACGCGGGAGCAGTGGCAGCAAAAGCTGGAAAGAGAGTATCAGGATATCGCCGCCCTGCCGCAGAACGCCCGGTTGAAAATCAAGCGCCCGGTGAAGGTTCAGCCGATTGCGCGCTATGGTGTAGGGGAGAACAAAACAGGTGCAGTACGCCTGTCCTGGGCCGCTGATTGCGGTGTTGTCCGGCAGAAGCGGCGTGAGCGTGCCGGATCTGGCGAACTGCTGAACTACGATGCCGATAACGTCCAGCATCGGCATAAACCGCAGGCGCATCCGCTGCAGTTGATTATCCCGCGGCTGCACCTGTGGCTGGCGACTGATTAAGCGCCCGCTTATCTGGCTGCCCACCATCTCCTGCGGACGAACCCAACGGTCGGGAATCCGGCGCTGAGATAGCCCAGCGCCAGCGCGGCGTTTTTCAAGGTCAGCCCTTCTTTGTGCGCTTTCTTGGCAATTTCTGCCGCTTTATCGTAGCCAATATGGGTATTGAGCGCAGTCACCAGCATCAGCGACTCATTGAGCAGCTGATCGATACGCTCGCGGTTGGGTTCAATCCCCACCGCGCAGTGCTCATTAAAGCTTTCCATGCCGTCAGCCAACAGGCGAACCGATTGCAGCACGTTGTGAATCACCATCGGGCGGAAAACGTTAAGTTCAAAGTTTCCGGAGGCGCCGCCCATATTCACCGCCACGTCGTTGCCCATCACCTGGCAGCAGAGCATGGTCATCGCTTCGCACTGGGTCGGGTTAACTTTACCCGGCATGATGGACGACCCCGGCTCGTTTTCCGGAATCGACAGTTCACCAATGCCGCAGCGTGGACCAGAGGCCAGCCAGCGCACGTCATTGGCGATTTTCATCAGCGATGCCGCCAGCCCTTTTAACGCGCCGTGCGCGTGCACCAGCGCATCGCAGGTCGCCAGCGCTTCAAATTTATTCGGTGCCGTGACGAACGGCTGTTGGGTAATGGTCGCCAGTTCCTGCGCCACGCGGACAGCATATTCCGGGTGAGTATTCAAACCTGTGCCCACCGCCGTGCCGCCTAAGGCCAGCTCGCTGAGATGCGGCAGGCTTTGTTCAATGTGTCGACGGTTATGCTCGAGCATCGCTACCCAGCCGGAGAACTCCTGGCCGAGCGTCAGCGGCGTGGCGTCCTGGAGATGGGTACGACCAATTTTGACGATATCGCGAAAACTCTCGGATTTCTGTCGCAGCGTCTCCTGCAAAACCGTCAGCTGCGGCAGCAGATGTTCACGCACGGCAATCACCGCTGCCACATGCATCGCCGTTGGGAACACATCGTTAGAACTTTGGCTTTTGTTGACGTCATCGTTCGGATGCACCAGTCGCGACATACCGCGCTCGCCGCCCAGTAGCTCGCTGGCGCGGTTGGCCAATACTTCATTCATGTTCATATTGCTCTGGGTACCGGAGCCGGTTTGCCAGATGGCCAGCGGGAACTCGTCCGGATGCTGGTTATTCAATACCTCATCGGCCGCGGCGATAATCGCCCCGGCTTTATCGGCCTGTAACAGACCTAAATCCTGATTTACCTTTGCCGCCGCGCGCTTGGTAAGCGCAAGGGCGTGAATCAGCAAAAGCGGCATTTTCTCCGGCAGAGATCCGGAAATGCTCCAGCCAGCGTGGGGTTTGCGCGCCCCACAGTTTATCGGCAGGAACCTCAATCGGCCCCATAGAATCGCTTTCGCGGCGTGACGTTGTCATTACCTTCTCCTTGAATTCAAAGTGATTGTGAATTGACATTGCTCAGGCAAACTTGGGTAAGTATGGTACAAATAAAAACCGCCACGCGGGGTAACAACCGTACACTTGAGCAAGGCGATTAGGGGGAAACGCCGGGATTTGGTTCCCGAGGGACGCCAAAACCCGGTGGTCGCCCTCGATCTCAAACTAGCGGTTGCCCCCATGGGGCGGTTAAAGATTACTTCACGCAGCGGTCGCACTGTGACGACTGGATCTGCTGGAAGAAATCGTTGCCTTTGTCATCCACCAGGATAAACGCCGGAAGTTTTCCACTTCAATTTTCCAGATAGCTTCCATCCCCAGTTCAGGGTATTCCACGCATTCCAGACTCTTGATACTACTTTGCGCCAGCACCGCTGCCGGGCCGCCGATGCTGCCGAGATAGAAGCCACCGTGTTTATGGCAAGCGTCGGTCACCTGCTGGCTGCGGTTGCCCTTGGCGAGCATGATCATGCTGCCGCCTTCGGACTGCAGTTGATCCACGTAGGAATCCATACGCCCTGCGGTCGTTGGGCCAAGCGAACCGGAGGCGTAACCTTCTGGAGTTTTGGCCGGGCCCGCGTAGTAAATTGGGTGATCTTTAATGTACTGCGGCAGCCCTTCGCCGTTATCCATGCGCTCTTTGAGCTTAGCGTGGGCGATATCGCGGCCAACGATGATGGTGCCGCTCAGCGACAGACGCGTGGAAACTGGATACTGCGACAGTTGTTTTAGGATGTCGCTCATCGGACGGTTGAGGTCAACTTTTACCGCTTCGCCCTCACCGGCTTTACGCAGCGGCTCTGGAATGTACTTGCCAGGGTTATTTTCCAGCTTTTCAATCCAGATCCCGTGGCGGTTAATCTTGGCCTTGATGTTACGGTCAGCGGAGCAGGAAACGCCCATCCCTACCGGGCAAGATGCGCCGTGGCGCGGCAGGCGCACTACGCGGATATCGTGGGCAAAGTATTTGCCGCCGAACTGCGCGCCGAGACCTAAGTTCTGCGCCTCTTCCAACAGCTCTTTTTCCAGCTGTACATCGCGGAAAGCCTGGCCGTGTTCGTTACCTTCGGTTGGCAGACCGTCGTAATATTTGGTCGACGCCAGCTTCACGGTTTTCAGCGTTGCTTCCGCAGACGTACCGCCAATCACAAACGCAATGTGGTACGGCGGGCAGGCCGCGGTGCCCAGCGTGCGCATTTTCTCGACGAGGTAGTTTTTCAGCTTCGCCGGGGTGATCAGCGCTTTGGTTTCCTGGTACAGATAGGTTTTGTTCGCTGAACCGCCGCCTTTGGCGATGCACAGGAATTTGTACTCGTCGCCGTCCACGCTGTAGAGATCGATCTGCGCTGGCAGGTTGGTGCCGGTATTAACCTCTTTATACATGTCCAGCGCGGCGTTTTGCGAATAGCGCAGGTTGTCTTCGATAAAGGTGTCATACACGCCGCGAGCCAGGGCAGCTTCATCACCGCCGCCGGTCCACACGCGCTGGCCCTTTTTGCCCATGATAATGGCGGTACCGGTATCCTGACAGGTCGGCAGAATGCCTTTCGCAGCGATATCGGAGTTACGCAGGAACTGCAGCGCCACGTATTTATCGTTTTCGCTGGCTTCAGGGTCACTCAGAATATCGGCCACCTGCTGCTGGTGCGCGGGGCGGAGCATAAAGGAGGCGTCATGGAAGGCGTGTTTGGCGAGAAGCGTCAGCGCTTGCGGGGCAACTTTGAGGACTTCCTGCCCTTCAAACTCAGCGACGGAAACGTAGTCGTTGCTCAACAGATAGTATTCGGTTTCATCCTTTTTTAACGGAAAAGGATCCTGATAGTAAAAAGGTTTATTCGACATTGTGCTCTCACTTACTGCTTTGATGATGTTATGAGGCGGACTTCCCATTTGCCCATGTAAAAGCGAGTTACCCTATTGTACACAATTTTTTAACAAAAACTGAGACTAGTACGACTTTTTGATCCTCCAGCATACGGCAGTGCGTTTTTTTGCTTTAATACAGCCAAAAGAATCCACATTGAAACAGGGCTTGATAATGCAAAAACTCATCAACTCAGTGCAAAACTATGGCTGGCAGCAAAACTGCGTTAACGGAACTCTATGGAATGGCTAATCCCGACGGTCTGCCAATGGCAGAACTGTGGATGGGCGCGCATCCAAAGGAGCAGCTCACGAGTACGGAAGGTGGCAGGAGCAGTCGCTGCGCGACGTGATTGACGCCGATAAAACCGCACTGTGGGGGGGCCAAAGTCGCCGAGCGTTTTGGTGAACTGCCGTATCTGTTCAAAGTCCTTTGCGCGGCTCAACCGCTGTCTATTCAGGTGCATCCGAGCAAAAAGCGGCGGAAGTCGGTTTTGCTAAAGAAAACGCCGCCGGTATCCCGCTGAACGCGGCCGAACGTAACTACAAAGATCCCAACCACAAACCAGAGCTGGTTTTCGCCCTGACCCCGTTCCTGGCGATGAACGCATTTCGCGAGTTTAGCGAAATCGCCACACTGCTGGCACCGGTGGCAGATGCCAATCCGGCTATCGGTCAGTTTATTGCTGAACCGACCAGCGATCGTCTGAGCGCCCTGTTCGCCGGCCTGCTGGATATGCAGGGGGACGAAAAGGCCCATGCCTGCGTGCTGGCGACCTTGAAACACAAACCGGCCCTCGAAAGCCACTGGGAACCGTGGGATGGCATCCGTCTTATTGCCGAGTTTTATCCAGATGACAGCGGCCTGTTCTCACCGCTGCTGCTTAACGTGGTGCAGTTGCTCAGGCGACGCCATGTTCCTGTTCGCCGAAACCCCGCACGCCTATCTGCGCGGTACCGGTCTGGAAGTGATGGCGAACTCCGATAACGTTCTGCGAGCCGGGTTAACACCAAAGTACATTGATATCCCGGAACTGGTCGCCAACGTGCAATTCACCGCCAAACCGGCGAATACTCTGTTAACGCAGCCGCAAAGTCGGTACCAGCTGGAGTTCCCTATTCCGGTTGACGATTTTGCCTTCTCGCTGCACGGCCTCAGCGCCGATGCAACAGAACTGGCCCAGGATGGCGCCGCGATTGTTTTCTGCCTCGAAGGCGAATCAATTCTCGTAAAAATGACCAGACGCTGACGCTAAAACCGGGCGAATCGGCCTTTGTGGCGGCAAATGAGTCGCCGGTACAGGCCAGCGGCAACGGTCGTTTAGCGCGCGTTTATAATAAGTTGAAGTAATTACTGAAGTTTCAGGGCAGGCTTGCTACTCTTTTGCGTAGCCTTATGACTCAACCAGGCGGCTCTCCCGCCTGGTTTCATTTTTATGGACATATACGATGAAAAAAACGCTGGTTGCCGCAGGTATCATTGTTGCTTTAGGGGTTGTCTGGACGGGTGGAGCCTGGTACACGGGCAAACAGCTGGAAACTCACATTGCGGAAATGGTATCGCAGGCCAATACCCAACTTAAGCTGACCGCACCAGAAGCAGGACTGGAAGTGGGATACCAGGATTATCAGCGCGGCGTATTCAGCAGCCAGCTGAAAATGGTGGTAAAACCGCTGACGGGTGCGAAAATCCTGGGTAAGAACCGGGTCAAAGCATTCTGCTGGATGAAACCGTCAGCCACGGTCTTTCCCGCTGGCGTCGCTGAAAAGCTTTAACCTCGCGCCTGCGATGGCCTCGTTAACACGGTACTGGTGAACAACGACGTCACCAAACCGCTGTTTGATATCGCGAAAGGTCAGTCTCCGTTCGATATCAATACCCGCATCAGCTACAACGGCGATACCAATTCCGCTATCTCTCTTAAGCCGCTGGATTACGAAAAAAAGGTCCGACAAAGTCACCTTTAGCGGCGGCGAGTTTACGCTGTCAGCCGAACAAGAGGGCAGCCGTCTGCTTTACCGGCGAGGCAAAAAGCGGCCAGGTTAATGCGGTTAACGAATACGACCAGAAAGTGCAGTTCACTTTCAATAACCTGAAAACCGACGGTTCCAGCAGCCTGACCTCCTTTGACGAGCGCGTGGGCGACCAGACGCTGAGCCTTGAGCGTCTGGCGATTGCGGTGGAAGGCAAAGATCTGGCCAAAAATTAACGGTATGCGCATTGCCGGCAAGTCCGATCTGACCGCCGATAAGAAAAAAATCAACAGCCGCTCGACTACTCGATCAGCAGCCTGAAACTGCAAAATCAGGATTTGGCAGCGGCCAGCTCACCTTTAAGATCGATGGCATTGACGGTGCCGCGATGCACCAGTTTAGCCAACAGTATCAGGCGCAAACGCAGGCCCTGCTGGCGCAGCCATCTGGCGCAAAACCCCGAGCTGTATCAGCAAAAAGCCGTTGACGTTCTGTTCAGTGCTCTTCCGCTGCTGATGAAGGCGATCCAGTTGTGACACTGTGCACCTCTGAGCTGGAAAAATGCCAAAAAGGCGAGAGCGCATTTAACCTGTCGCTGGCGCTGAAAGACCCGGCCCAAGCCACCGGTGAAGTGCAAACGCTGGCACAACAGGTTGATCGCGGCGTGAAATCGCTGGATGCGAAGCTGACCATTCCAATGGAAATGGCAACTGAATTGATGACTCAAGGTCGCGCGTTTGGAAGGTTATCAGCAGGAAGATGCCACTAAACTGGCGAAACAGCAGGTTCAGGGGCTGGCGGCAATGGGCCAGATGTTCCGCCTGACGACCACCCAGGACAACGCCATCAGCAGCAGCCTGCAATATGCCGACGGTCAGGTCACGCTGAACGGGCAGAAAATGTCGCTGGAAGAACTGGTTGGTATGTTCGGTATGCCGGGTCTGACCGAGCCGGACGAACCGGCAATTCCGCAGCAGTAATTCACGGCCAAAACGCCGGAGAATTTTCACTCCGGCGTTTTCATCTGAAAACAAACCAGAGATTGCCTGATGCGCTACGCTTATCAGGCCTACCTTTTCCTGCAACACTTTGAATTTATGAGTTTTTGTAGGCTGGATAAGGCGTTTACGCCGCATCCGGCATAAAAAACGCGCACTTTGTCAACAATCTGAAACGCCGGAGATTTTTCTCTCCGGCGTTATTTTTTACTTCAGCATAAAGTCATACTGAATACTCATTTTCACATCCCAGTAATTCAGGCGATCGCCCAGCGTACTGCCATCGCGCTTTTCCCGCCCTTTATCGGCAGCAAGAAAGAAATTCATCCCTTGTAACGGCCCTTCGCTGACCCGATAGTTCATACCACCTAAGATACCCGTGCCTTCAATCCGCACATCTCGTTTACTGGATTCATAGCCGCGAGTCACAATCGGTGCAAATGTCAGCGTAAATTGCGGCGTTAAACGATAGTTGACGCCCAATTGCCAGGACTGCATTCCTTCACGGTTACGATCAAGACTTAATGAAAAGGGATAGCCAATGTCGGTATCCACCACGGCACCATTCATTGCATGGCGCAAATAACCACCACTGCCAAATACACTTCCCCACGGCGCATTCCAGGTCAATTGTCCACTAACCAACGCCGTTTCATTGGGCTGGCTGGTATTACGACTTAAACCTTCGAGCTGCGCGTAAAAGCCGAGCAACTCCCCTTTCAACGTATAATTCGGGTCGAGCGGTATGCTTTTCTCGAGAATACTTTGTATCTGATTGGAAACATCTTTCTGTACCGATGCCCCCAGAGAATAGCGACTGGTATCATCATGCCAACTGGCGGCTAAAAAAGAACGTGCGCGATGTTTATCGTATTTTCCCGTCTGGCTGTTATACACCCCTTCATCACGAATACCGGTTGTTGAATCAGTCCATAAAAATACTCGTGAACGCCACATTCCCCACAGATCAATATTTGGTGTTAAAGCCCAATAACCTAATGCTCCTTCAGAAACTGTCGGTAATGTACGTTGCGAACTGCCAGCCATTAACGGAATACGATAAGGTAAGCTACCATAACTATAATCCGTCCCGAAGCGACCTAATTTAAGCAGGCTATTTTCACTGGGTTTTATTTTTACTGCCCCCAGGGCAAAGCCAAAACTTTTATCACCATCAAGATACCACCGGGTACTCATATCAGCACGAGCACCTAATTTATAAACATAATACGCCCCGCCTTCAACGCCAATAATATTGGAATAATAACCACTATTGAAATCGAGCAATCCTCCCTGTACCCATGCGTAAATATCTCTTCCCGCGCCAGCACTGGGCTTATCCGCCCTGCGCAATTCGTTTTTCAGTCTGATGCGTAGTCCCGCTTCATCGTCAGCCAGTTGCGCCGCATAAGCAGAGGTAAGGCCAGAGGCAGCCGTCAGGCAAATAACGGCCATGGCCACTATTTTTCTCATAGTTGCACCTTTGATGTTCTGATTATTTTTATTGAATATTAATTAGTGATATCGCTGATTAATTGCTGCTGCACTTTTTTACGATTATCAATTTCAACCACGATTTCTTTGAATTTTTTATCCGTGAGCGGATAAAACCAGATAATAACGAATGCCAGTAGCATAAATCCGCAAGGTACTAAGGCAATTGATGTGCGGATGCCCATAATAACTTCCGGCGTTTGCACCTGATTGGCGATATATCCGCTTAACCCCAAAATAAAGGCAGGAATTGAACCTCCGATTGCCTGACCGCATTTACGGGTAAATGAGAATAGTGAATAGGTGAGCCCTTCAATTCGCACGCCGGTCAGGTATTCACCGTATTCTACGGTATCAGCTTCCAGCGCCCACATCACGGTCATGGTAACGCCCTGACCAATTGAAGCGATGGCCAACGCAACCAACGCCACCGGCAGTGACCAGACGGAAACCCAGAAGAACAGCAGATAACCGCAGGTTCCCAGCAAAGCGCCAATCAGGAAGGTATTCTTTTTACCGATCCTCGCGACCATCCCCGGCACCAGCGGTGCCGATGCCACAGTACCAACCAGGTTTTGCACCAGTACCAGCACAGTGAACAGCCCGGTATCATTTAACACATAGCGCACGTAGAACAACGACGAGGCGCTGACCGCAAAGGTCGAAATCAGCACACACAGCGCACCGATGCACAACATAAACAGCGGGCGATTCCGTTTCAGGGTTTGCAGACTGATATTCAATGACGGCTGCGCAACGATACGTACCACATTCTCACGCGTCGATTTGAAGCAGATGAAGTAAAGCACCATTCCGGCAATCGCCAGCACAATTGTCCAGAAATGGTATACCGACACCATCTCTTCCGGGCTGGAGTTCTTAATGCTCGGTCCTATCAGAAATGCCAGGCAGACAAAGGTCAATGAAGCGGCAATCCCACGAGCCGCGCCCAGACGGGCGCGGGATTGTGGTTGTTGGGTCATCGCGGTAGCAAGTGAACCATAAGGAATATTCACCAGGCTGTAGCAAAGCCCGAGGCCCATGTAGGTCAAATATGCATACACCACTTTGCTACCATGGCTCCAGTCGGTCAGCACCCAGAATACCAGCACGCTGAAGATCATTAACGGCGCAGTACCGAAGAGTAAAAACGGGCGGAATTTTCCCCAGCGGGTATTCACACTGTCCACCACTCGTCCGGCAAAGACGTCGGCGAAGGCATCGAATACCCGCACCAGTAACAGCATGGTGCCCGCCGCAGCGGCACCGACGCCAGCGACGTCGGTGTAGTAACTCAACAGGAAGAGCGCCCCCATTGCGAAGGCGAAGTTATTGGCGACGTCACCGAGGCTGTAGCCGACGATGGTGCGCCAGGAGAGTTGTTGATTCATTGTTTGCCTCCCTGCTGCGGTTTTTCACCGAAGTTCATGCCAGTCCAGCGTTTTTGCAGCAGAAAAGCCGCCGACTTCGGTTTGCGGTCGCGAGTGAAGATCCCTTTCTTGTTACCGCCAACGCGCAATATGCCTTGCGAGGTCGCAAAATCGGCGAAATTCCATACCTGTTCACCGACGACGGCGCTGACGCGATCAAAGACGCGGTGATACATATCCAGCCATGCACACTGATACTCTTCACTCCACATGTCGGTGTACATTGAGTGCAGCCCGGCTAACGTATCCACGCCGTATTCGGTGATGATAATCGGCTGATGCAGTTTCTCCTGCCAGGCCAGAAGTTCTTTTTCCAGTACCTTCTCTGCCGTTTCCAAATCGCCGCTTTGGACATACCATCCGTAATAACGGTTCAGGCACAGCACATCAAAGAGATCGCTGATGGTATCGGTGTGAGCGTCGCAGAACATTACATTGACGCAGGTGATCGGACGCGTCGGGTCGAGTTTACGCGTTGCTTCCGCCAGTGGCGCGAAATATTCCCGTGCACCTTGCGGACGGGTATCCGGTTCGTTGGCAATACTCCACATCACCACGCTTGGGTGGTTTTTGTCACGCGCTATCAGCTCTTTAATCGCCTGTAAGTGCGCTTGCTGAGTTTCCCCGTTGACTGCCTCTTCGCTGTACAGTTCTTTCGGCTTGTTGCCCGCTTCGAAACCAATGCCTAAAGAGAGGTTAAAGCCGACAGCAGCAGTTTCATCAATCACCACGATGCCATGTTCATCTGCCCAGTCGAGCATCTCTTCAGCGTAAGGGTAATGCGAGGTACGGTAGGAGTTGGCCCCAATCCAGTCCATTAATGCGTGGTCGTGCACCATCAGCACGTTATCGAATCCTTTGCCACGCAAGTCCGCATCTTCATGACGACCAAAGCCAGTAAAGTAGAACGGTTTGTGGTTAATCAGGAACTGTTCGCCCTTCACTGCCACTGACCGGATGCCGACGCGAAGCGGGTAGATATCACACTCTGTCTGGCTTTTGGCTGTGACGCACAGTTCATAGAGATAACCTTCACCCGGTTGCCAGAGGTGCGGATTCACCACTTGCAAAGTCCCGCTAGTGCCTTGTCCAGTTGCAACCACCTGTTGATCCGCATCACGCAGTTCAACGCTGACATCACCATTGGCCACCACCTGCCAGTCAACAGACGCGTGGTTACAGTCTTGCGCGACATGCGTCACCACGGTGATATCGTCCACCCAGGTGTTCGGCGTGGTGTAGAGCATTACGCTGCGATGGATCCCGGCATAGTTAAAGAAATCATGGAAGTAAGACTGCTTTTTCTTGCCGTTTTCGTCGGTAATCACCATTCCCGGCGGGATAGTCTGCCAGTTCAGTTCGTTGTTCACACAAACGGTGATACGTACACTTTTCCCGGCAATAACATACGGCGTGACATCGGCTTCAAATGGCGTATAGCCGCCCTGATGCTCCATCACTTCCTGATTATTGACCCACACTTTGCCGTAATGAGTGACCGCATCGAAACGCAGCACGATACGCTGGCCTGCCCAACCTTTCGGTATAAAGACTTCGCGCTGATACCAGACGTTGCCCGCATAATTACGAATATCTGCATCGGCGAACTGATCGTTAAAACTGCCTGGCACAGCAATTGCCCGGCTTTCTTGTAACGCGCTTTCCCACCAACGCTGATCAATTCCACAGTTTTCGCGATCCAGACTGAATGCCCACAGGCCGTCGAGTTTTTTGATTTCACGGGTTGGGGTTTCTACAGGACGTAACATAAGGGACTCCTCATTAAGATAATAATACTGGTCAACCTTTAATCTGATTAGTTAACCAATTCTGTGTTGCACACAGTTATCTGTGAGAAACCCATGGAAGAGAAATGGAAATAAAAAGAACTGACACCGCGATCAAAAAACCAAAAACTGCAATACCCACAGCGTGATATAGATCGCATTAATCTTTAAAACAGCGTTGACAGAAGCCATAAAATAAGCAACCGAACGTTCGTTCGAGCGTATTGGGAACGATAAACTCTCATGACATATGGCTACAGTGAATATTTTGGGGGGAATTCTCCGAAGCCGGGAAGGATAATTTTTGCACAGAGAAATTACGATATGAAACGCGGGCACAGTTATCACCAGCCCGCCGAAAAAGAGAGAGAATCAGGATGCGGTTAAGATACCGCCAATCATCGCGCGTAATCCCTGAGCAAACGACGCTTCACGCGCCAGGTCTTCCGCTTCGATATCGGCCAGTACACCGTAGGTCAGATCCAGCAGTAAACGTGAAGTCATTGCCGTGTTGATGTCTGGGCTTATCTCGCCTTTTTGCTGGGCATCACGCATCCGCTGGGCAACAAATTCCGTGATCGTCATATGCTTATTTTTAAGCATGGCGGCGACCTGTGGGTTACGCATCCCTTCCGCCATAATTTCAACCACCAGCGCCCGTTGTCCAAAGGCTTCATGGGTGAGAGAGACAATGGACTCGACCATATAGTCAACGAAATGAATCCCTTCAATCGGTTCCCGGAAACGGGCCAGCGCCCTCTCCTGGTCCTGTAAGATAATCGCCTGAATCAAGGCTTCTTTGGAGATGAAATGGTGATAGAGCGTCCCGGGACTAATGGCGCAAGATTTACAGATGGCTTTCATCGAGGCACTGTGAAATCCATTTTCTGAAAAAATCTCTCTGGCAGCATTGAGGATCCGGGTCCGTGTCGGTTGTGCTTCAGTCTGCATGTTATCCATCATTAAACCATTATAGTTAGCGTGAATAACTAGTTTACCGCGTTGTCAGGTGAGCGCCTATCATTGCTGTTGAATAGTGCGAAGGCACACTCTATTCGTATACTTTTCACTCTGAAATTGGTTAACCAATAGCCGTGATTTGGCTGCCAGTTATTTAGCAGAGACGTTGATGAGTTTATCCCGGTAAACAACACGCACGGTTGTTTACCGGTCCGTTAGTGTATTAATTGAGCTCCTGTACCCCACCACCGGAGACGGTGAGAATTTGTCCGCTTACCCAGCTCGCAGCAGGCGAGCAAAGGAACAGCGCTGCGTTAGCAATATCTTGCGGTTGGCCCAGACGTCTGATCGGCGTGTGCTGTAACATTTTTTGTTCAATTTCTGGTGTAATAACGGATTTCAGGGCATCGGTTAATATTGCCCCCGGCGCAATGCCATTTACCCGAATATTTTTTTCACCCAGGTCAAACGCCATATTTCTGACCAGATGACTGGCCGCAGCTTTAGATGATGCATAGGAAGTCATGTTTATATTTTTATTTTCTGCCGCCATAGAAGTGATGGTCAGAATAACGCCACCGCCATTTTTTTCCATTTCTGGCGCAACAAGTTGTGACAGATGGAAAAAAGAAAACACATTCAGTTCATAAGCACGGCGAAAATCCGCCATTGGCATATCAAACGGTTTAGGTCCACCGCCACCGGCGTTGTTAACCAGAATATCAACTTTACCCAGCTTACTGATAGCAAAGTCTGCCAGTGCAGAGAGTTCCTGTTCGGAAGTAATATCACAACGGCAGGCAAATGCCTGACCACCCAGTTGTTGAATTTCGTCTACAACATGGTTAGCTGCGTCGGCGTTAATATCACTGACCACCACAGATGCGCCAGCTGTCGCGAATGTAATGGCGATTTCTTTACCAATACCTGCACCCGCACCTGTGATGATGGCGCATTTTCCGTCGAGTCTCAGGTTGTCAGAATTAAACACATAAACCTCCTGTGAACTTCAGTAAAAATAAAAGGCACCGCCTGTGTGCCACATTTTTTATCATTAACCTTGAGGAAAGGACACTACCAGGTATAGCAGATAAAGAGAGGATTATTTCGCTGCAATGAGCCGGGCGGGAATAATAAGATTGCGTGAATGCGTCTCTTCATGGGTGATTTTTTGCATCATGCGATCCGCAAGTGTGATACCAAGTTCCCGCGCTGGCGTGCTGGCCCAGGTAACAGGTATATCATCAAGTGTGGTTGGTGTCGCATCGGTAAATGCCGCCAGCGAAACCTGTTGCTCAAAGTAACGATCGACTCCGCTTTCCCCGCTTTGCCGCCCTGCTTTGAGCAAACCAAACCATGCCCCCATCGCAATAGTTTCGTTATAGCAAACCACGGCACTGATGGTCGGGTTATGACGTAAAAGCGCCGTGATAGCTTCCGCGGCTTGCTTCTGGCTGGAAGTGCACTCCAACACCCAATCGCTATGAAACGGCAGGCCAAATTTTAGTAGAGTTGCACAATAGCCCCCAACCCGTTCTGCACGGGTTAATGAGGAACTTTGCCCTCCCAGCCAGGCGATCCGCTGATGCCCATTGCGAATGAGATGCTCCGTCAACAACTGTGCAGCCTGCATGTTGTCCGGGCGAACCGTATCAACATCATCAAGATAACTGGCACGGGAAGCGAAAATCACCGGGATAGCTTTTTCTTCTGCCATCCGTCGCAGGTCATCGCTACTTCCTGCAGCTCCGGCAATTACCACACCATCGACACCCTGATTCAGTAACAGTGAAAACCGCTGTGCCAGCTGCTCACCGTCTTTACCGCCGTGAAGCAAAAAAACCATCCGTCCCTGCGCTTCCAGAGCTTCCGTCAATCCGGCCGTCAATTCGGCGTAAAACGGCGCAGATAAATCACGGACGATCAAACCAATGACGCCGCTTTGCCCGCCGCGCAGCGCCGACGCCTGGCGATTGCGCACAAATCCCAGCTCTTCAATGGCGGCGTTAACGCGTTCTCCTGTGGCGGTAGAGATTCGCCCTTTGCCACTAAGCACCAGCGAAACGGTACTTACCGACACGCCCGCAGCCAGCGCAACATCATGAATGGTTATTTTTTTGGCGGTAGCCATGCAGATGACCTACTCCCTGATTATGTGACAGATAAAACGTTTTACCTTTTATTTATCTTATACCCGCTATTATCGTTGCGTAATGTGATTTATGCCTCACTAAAATTTGATAAAACGTTTTATCTTCTCGCGCAATTTACTGAATCCAGATTGTTCTCTACGAGGAGTCGTTTTATGACGGCGAAAACAGCACCGAAAGTCACGCTGTGGGAATTTTTCCAGCAATTGGGTAAAACGTTTATGCTACCGGTTGCTCTGCTCTCGTTTTGCGGGATCATGCTCGGGATCGGGAGCTCTTTAAGCAGCCATGATGTCATCACGCTGTTACCGTGGCTGGATACGCTCATTTTCTTCCAGACGCTGTTCGATTTGCTGGATCGCAAAGTCGGCTCATTCGCCTTTAGCTTCCTGCCGGTGATGTTCTGTATCGCCATTCCGCTGGGTCTGGCGCGCGATAATAAAGGCGTTGCCGCCTTCGCCGGTTTCGTCGGCTATGCGGTAATGAACCTCGCGGTTAACTTCTGGCTGACCGCCAAAGGGATCCTGCCGACTACCGATGCCGCCATTCTGAAAGCCAATAACATTCAGAATATCCTCGGCATTCAGTCTATTGATACGGGGATTTTAGGCGCAGTTATCGCCGGGATCATCGTGTGGTTGCTGCATGAACGCTTCAATACTATCCGCCTGCCGGATGCGCTGGCGTTCTTCGGCGGTACCCGTTTCGTGCCGATTATCACCACCGTGGTGCTGGGACTGGTGGGTCTGGTTATCCCGCTGGTGTGGCCAATCTTCGCGATGGGCATCAACGCGCTGGGGCATGTTATCAACAGCGCGGGCGATTTCGGTCCGATGATCTTTGGTACCGGCGAGCGTCTGTTGCTGCCATTTGGCCTGCACCACATTCTGGTGGCGCTTATCCGCTTTACCGAAGCCGGTGGCACCATGGACGTCTGCGGGCATAGCGTGGCGGTTGCATTGACCATCTTCCAGGCGCAGCTAAGCTGTCCAACCACCCACGGTTTTTCTGAAAGCGCCACGCGTTTCCTGTCGCAGGGTAAAATGCCGGCATTCCTTGGCGGCCTGCCAGGTGCTGCACTGGCAATGTACCACTGTGCTCGCCCGGAAAACCGTCCACAAATTAAAGGCCTGCTGATTTCTGGCGTGATTGCCTGCGTCATCGGCGGCACCACTGAACCACTGGAATTCTTGTTCCTGCTCGTCGCTCCGGTGCTCTATGTTATCCACGCGCTGCTGACCGGCCTGGGCTTCACCCTGATGGCGGTGCTCGGCGTGACCATCGGCAACACCGACGGCAATATCATCGATTTCGTGGTGTTCGGTATTCTGCACGGTCTGTCTACCAAGTGGTATCTGGTTCCGGTTGTCGCTGCCGTCTGGTCGGCTGCTTACTCGCTATTTTCCGCTTCGCTATCGTGCGCTTTAACGTCAAAACGCCTGGCCGTGATATCGACACCGCGCCAGCAGCGGATCGCACTACCAGCGGCGCAACCGGTAAGTCCGGCTACAACGTACCGGCTATCCTGGCCGCGCTCGGCGGCGCTGAGAATATCGTCTCTCTCGACAACTGCATCACCCGTCTGCGTCTGTCGGTCCACGACATGAGCAAAGTGGATGAAGCGGTGCTGAAAGCCAATCGCGCCATCGGCGTGGTGAAGCTCAACCAGCATAACCTGCAGGTGGTGATTGGCCCGCAGGTTCAGTCGGTGAAAGACGAAATGTCGGTACTGATGAATACCGTTAGCGCCTGAAGCTCTTTGCCCCTGTATAAAACCAGGGCCAGGATGACCATCTTCTCTTCGTTAGGATGCCCACATGTTTGACTTCGCCACGGTGATTGACCGACACGGTACCTGGTGCACGCAATGGGATTATGTTGCCGACCGTTTCGGTGACGCCGACCTGCTGCCATTTACCATCTCAGATATGGATTTTGCCACCGCGCCCTGCATTCTCGACGCCCTGAGCAAACGTTTTTCCCACGGTGTGTTTGGCTACAGCCGCTGGAAAAACGACGAATTTTTTACCCGCTATCGCCCACTGGTTCGCCCATCGCTTTCCATACGCCAATTGACACTAACAGCATTGTCTATGGGCCGTCGGTTATTTATATGGTCGCCGAGATGATTCGCCAGTGGTCCGCCCCAGGCGACGGTATCGTGGTGTTCATACGCCAGCTTACGACGCGTTCTTTAAAATCCCATCGAAGGCAACCAGCGCAAGATTGTTGGCGTGCCGCTGGATAAGCAGGACGGTCAGTGGTTTTGCGATATGGCAAAGCTCAGAAACGCCCTTTCTCGGCCACATTCTAACAGCGTGCTGCTGCTGTGTAGCCCGCCAGAACCCGACCGGCAAAGTGTGGACTCGCGAAGAGCTGGAAACCATGGCCGCGCTGTGTGCAAAACACAACGTGCGGGTCATCAGCGACGAAATTCATATGGATATGACCTGGTCCGGGCACGCGCATATTCCATGGTGCGACGTAGCGCAAGGGCCATGGGCGCTGTTCACTTCTGGCTCCAAAAGCTTCAACATTCCGGCCTTCACCGGCGCATATGGGTTGATTGCCGATGAAAGCGCGCGCGACGCCTATCTTAATGGCGCTCAAAGGACGAGATGGTCTGTCTTCACCGTCGGTGCCTGCTCTGGTGGCGCACATTGCCGCCTATCAACAGGGCGAGTCCTGGCTGGATGCCCTGCGCGACTATTTGCAGGACAACATGCGATATATAGAAGAGACGCTGAACGCGGCGTTTCCCGCGCTTAAGTGGCAGCGCCCGCAGGCCACTTATCTGGCGTCGATCGATTTACGTCCACTGAATATCGACGACCGTCAGTTGCAGGATGTGCTGATTAAGCAACAGAAAGTCGCCATTATGCCGGGCTACACCTATGGCGCAGAAGGCAACGGTTTTATCCGTCTTAACACAGGCTGCCCGCGCGTGAAGCTGGAAAAAGGTGTGGCTGGATTAATTAACGCCATCCGCGCTGTTCGTTAACCCCAATTGCGCAACGTAAAAAATCGTTGCGCAATCGTGGATTTTTACCCTGCTTTGTTTTTATAATGGTGCGCACTTTTATATCCAGAAAAAGAGTGCGACCATGATTGATACCACCCTGCCATTAACTGATATCCATCGCCACCTTGATGGCAACATTCGTCCCCAGACCATTCTTGAACTTGGCCGCCAGTATAATATCTCGCTTCCTGCACAATCCCTGGAAACACTGATTCCCCACGTTCAGGTCATTGCCAACGAACCCGATCTGGTGAGCTTTCTGACCAAACTTGACTGGGGCGTTAAAGTTCTCGCCTCTCTTGATGCCTGTCGCCGCGTGGCATTTGAAAACATTGAAGATGCAGCCCGTCACGGCCTGCACTATGTCGAGCTGCGTTTTTCACCAGGCTACATGGCAATGGCACATCAGCTGCCTGTAGCGGGTGTTGTCGAAGCGGTGATCGATGGCGTACGTGAAGGTTGCCGCACCTTTGGTGTGCAGGCGAAGCTTATCGGCATTATGAGCCGGACCTTCGGCGAAGCCGCCTGTCAGCAAGAGCTGGAGGCCTTTTTAGCCCACCGTGACCAGATTACCGCACTTGATTTAGCCGGTGATGAACTTGGTTTCCCGGGAAGTCTGTTCCTTTCTCACTTCAACCGCGCGCGTGATGCGGGCTGGCATATTACCGTCCATGCAGGCGAAGCTGCCGGGCCGGAAAGCATCTGGCAGGCGATTCGTGAACTGGGTGCGGAGCGTATTGGACATGGCGTAAAAGCCATTGAAGATCGGGCGCTGATGGATTTTCTCGCCGAGCAACAAATTGGTATTGAATCCTGTCTGACCTCCAATATTCAGACCAGCACCGTAGCAGAGCTGGCTGCACATCCGCTGAAAACGTTCCTTGAGCATGGCATTCGTGCCAGCATTAACACTGACGATCCCGGCGTACAGGGAGTGGATATCATTCACGAATATACCGTTGCCGCGCCAGCTGCTGGGTTATCCCGCGAGCAAATCCGCCAGGCACAGATTAATGGTCTGGAAATGGCTTTCCTCAGCGCTGAGGAAAAACGCGCACTGCGAGAAAAAGTCGCCGCGAAGTAACAAAATGGATGGTGCAAATGCACCATCCATTTTTCATGCAAGGCACAAAGTCGCGCGATGTTTGGCGGATTCGATGCCCAGCTCAATCAACTCCATTACCTGGATTGCCTGGCTTGCCGGAACCGGATTTTCACCATCGCCATTTAACGCATCACGAATAGCCGCATAGTAAGCCGGATAATTCCCAGGCACCGTCAACAGCGTTTCTTCGACACGTTCCTCACCTTCCACGCGGGTAAGTACGCCATCACGCATATCGTAGCCCCAGTCTTCCTGCGGTAGACGCTCGCCATTTTTCAGACGTTCTTCCTGTGGATCGAGGCCATATTTCACATAACTGCCTCGGGATCCATGCACGATATACCGTGCTGACTCAGCGGCTGCCAGCATGGTACCGTGTAAAATGACTCGCCGCTGTGGATAGGACAAGATGGCGTGGAAATAATCGGTCGACTGCGCTCCGGGCCGTAACTGTGCCAAATCTACCGTCATGCTGACCGGTAAACCAAAAAGCGTAATGGCCTGATCAAGAAGATGTGGTGCTAAATCGTACCAGATACCGCTGCCTGGGCCGCCCTGTTCACGCCAACGATCGCGCACCTGCGGACGGAAGCGGTCAAAATGAGACTCAAAGTAAGCAACTTCACCCAGCACGCCTTCCGCGAGTAAACCTTTTAGCGTCAAGAAATCGCTATCCCAGCGACGGTTATGGAATACAGACAGCACACGCCCCAGGCTTTTTGCCAGCGCATCCAGCTCTCGCGCTTGTGACAGTGTCACGGTAAAGGGTTTATCAACGACCACATGTTTACCCGCCTCAAGCGCCGCTTTGGCTAACGGGAAATGGGTATCGTTGGGTGTAGGAATGACAATCAGGTCTATGTTGGGATCGTTAAACAGATGCTTCGGCTCAGAGACAACCGTAACCGTTGGCCAGTCGGCTTTTACTTTTGTTTCATCACTGCTGGAGATTACCGCCAGTTCCTGCCCGGGCGTGCCCGCAATCAGGGGCGCATGGAAGGTTTTGCTCGCATAACCATACCCAATCAACCCAACACGGATGTTGTCGCTCATGTCATTGCCTCTCATTGAAGTATGATGGCTATTTGACACTATCCTTTACCCACGCTCAACAGTTTAATAACCTGCCAGCAATAAGGGATGTTGTTTAACTTAAGTCAAAAAAATAGCGAATTTTCCAACGACAAAAGCTAAATATCGCAAAAACCTCAGTAAAAATCTTGCTGGAGCTATTATTGCTAAGTAACATTTACCCCCTGAAGTTAATGGATCAATCAAGAGAGATGTGGGCTGTAATGAATCGTCTTATTGAATTAACAGGTTGGATCGTTCTTGTCGTTTCAGTCATTCTTCTTGGCGTGGCGAGTCACATTGACAACTATCAGCCACCTGAACAGAGTGCTTCGGTACAACACAAGTAAGCTCTGCACTTGTGGAGCGACATGCTGCCCGTCCGGGTGCATGTTTTCACTTGTCGGATATTAAACCAGGAATTTATTATCTTGTTCGATGTTGTTGGTGATTGTCAGGGATAGTAAAGCGCGTTACTCTTTTCAGAGCAGTTTTTCATCCCTGAATATTTGCCATCAGCGCATTCTTATTATTGTAATAACACAAGCGTTCACTTTTGGTGAAATTTTATCATCACTAATAATACCTACCCCTTTGGTATTAATTATTTTATGGACCTTTTATGACTGTTCAGGACTACTTATTAAAATTTCGCAAAATCAGTTCACTCGAAAGTCTGGAAAAACTCTACGACCATCTTAATTACACCCTGACGGACGATCAGGAACTGATCAATATGTATCGTGCTGCCGATCACCGTCGCGCAGAGCTGGTTTCTGGCGGGCGTTTGTTTGACCTCGGCCAGGTACCGAAGTCCGTCTGGCACTATGTCCAATAAAGAAAGTAGCGATCGGTTATAAAAGCCTTATAATAACGCCCCTAAAATTAGATTTGCCTGTTTGCGTCGCTATTCTGGAGAACCTATGACCACCACAACGCCACAACGTATTGGAGGCTGGTTGCTTGGCCCGTTGGCCTGGCTTTTAGTCGCTCTGTTGAGTACGACGCTGGCGTTGTTGCTGTATACCGCTGCGTTATCTTCTCCGCAAACATTTCAAACGCTCGGCGGACAAGCACTGACGACACAAATCTTATGGGGCGTTTCTTTTATTACCGCTATCGCCTTGTGGTATTACACACTGTGGTTGACCATCGCTTTCTTTAAACGTCGGCGTTGTGTTCCTAAACACTATATTATCTGGCTGCTTATTTCCGTATTGCTGGCAGTAAAAGCATTCGCTTTTTCACCCGTGGAAGATGGCATAGCCGTTCGCCAGTTGCTGTTTACTTTGTTGGCAACCGCATTGATCGTCCCCTATTTCAAACGCTCGTCGCGGGTAAAAGCGACGTTTGTGAATCCGTAATAACCTTACAGTTAACCTGTTGTCGCCTGCTCTGGATTAACGGATAATAGGCGGCTTTTTTATTTCAGGCCGAAAAATGACTGACTACCTGTTACTGTTTGTCGGAACTGTACTGGTCAATAACTTTGTACTGGTCAAGTTTCTCGGTCTCTGTCCGTTTATGGGGGTTTCCAAAAAACTGGAAACCGCGATGGGCATGGGGCTGGCAACAACGTTTGTGATGACGCTGGCGTCTATTTGCGCCTGGCTTATCGATACGTGGATTTTGATCCCACTTAATCTGATTTACCTGCGCACCCTGGCATTTATTCTGGTGATTGCTGTGGTCGTGCAGTTCACCGAGATGGTGGTGCGCAAAACCAGCCCGGTGCTTTACCGTCTGCTGGGGATTTTTTTGCCGCTTATCACCACCAACTGTGCAGTGCTCGGCGTGGCGTTGCTGAATATCAATCTCGGGCACAATTTCTTGCAGTCGGCGCTGTACGGTTTTTCCGCCGCTGTCGGTTTCTCGCTGGTGATGGTGCTCTTCGCCGCCATCCGCGAACGCCTTGCTGTGGCTGATGTCCCGGCACCTTTTCGCGGTAATGCCATTGCGTTAATTACCGCAGGTCTTATGTCTCTGGCCTTTATGGGCTTTAGTGGTTTGGTGAAGTTGTAATGAATGCTATCTGGATTGCCGTTGCCGCCGTGAGCCTGCTGGGCCTGGCGTTTGGCGCCATTCTGGGTTATGCCTCCCGCCGTTTTGCGGTGGAAGACGATCCGGTCGTTGAGAAAATTGACGAAATCTTACCGCAGAGCCAGTGTGGTCAGTGCGGTTATCCCGGCTGTCGCCCCTACGCGGAAGCCATCAGCTGTAACGGTGAAAAAATCAACCGTTGCGCCCCAGGTGGCGAAGCTGTGATGCTAAAAATTGCCGAGTTGCTTAATGTCGAGCCGCAGCCGCTGGATGGCGAAGCGCAAGAGATAACGCCTGCGCGGATGGTGGCGGTTATTGATGAAAATAACTGTATTGGCTGCACTAAATGTATTCAGGCGTGTCCGGTAGACGCCATCGTTGGCGCTACCCGTGCCATGCATACGGTAATGAGTGATCTCTGTACGGGCTGCAATTTATGTGTTGATCCGTGCCCGACGCACTGCATCTCGTTGCAACCGGTCGCAGAAACACCTGACTCCTGGAAATGGGATCTGAACACCATTCCCGTGCGTATCATTCCCGTGGAACACCATGCTTAAGTTATTCTCTGCATTCAGAAAAAATAAAATCTGGGATTTCAACGGCGGCATCCATCCACCGGAGATGAAAACCCAGTCCAACGGTACACCCCTGCGCCAGGTACCCCTGGCGCAGCGTTTTGTTATTCCACTGAAACAGCATATTGGCGCTGAAGGTGAGTTGTGCGTTAGCGTCGGCGATAAAGTATTGCGCGGCCAGCCGCTTACCCGTGGTCGCGGCAAAATGCTGCCTGTTCACGCGCCCACCTCGGGTACCGTTACGGCTATTGCGCCCCACTCTACGGCTCATCCTTCAGCTTTAGCTGAATTAAGCGTGATTATTGATGCCGATGGTGAAGACTGCTGGATCCCGCGCGACGGCTGGGCCGATTATCGCACTCGCAGTCGCGAAGAGTTAATCGAGCGCATACATCAGTTTGGTGTTGCCGGGCTGGGCGGTGCAGGATTCCCGACAGGCGTTAAATTGCAGGGTGGCGGAGATAAGATTGAAACGTTGATTATCAACGCGGCTGAGTGCGAGCCGTACATTACCGCCGATGACCGTTTGATGCAGGATTGCGCGGCTCAGGTCGTAGAGGGTATTCGCATTCTTGCGCATATTCTGCAGCCACGCGAAATTCTTATCGGCATTGAAGATAACAAACCGCAGGCGATTTCCATGCTGCGCGCGGTGCTGGCGGACTCTAACGATATTTCTCTGCGGGTGATTCCAACCAAATATCCTTCTGGCGGTGCTAAACAATTAACCTACATTCTGACCGGGAAGCAGGTTCCACATGGCGGGCGTTCATCCGATATCGGCGTATTAATGCAAAACGTCGGCACTGCTTATGCAGTGAAACGTGCCGTTATTGATGGCGAGCCGATTACCGAGCGTGTTGTAACCCTGACTGGCGAAGCAATCGCTCGCCCGGGCAACGTCTGGGCACGGCTGGGGACGCCAGTGCGTCATTTATTGAATGATGCCGGATTCTGCCCCTCTGCCGATCAAATGGTGATTATGGGTGGCCCGCTAATGGGCTTTACCTTGCCATGGCTGGATGTCCCGGTCGTAAAGATTACCAACTGTCTGTTGGCTCCCTCTGCCAATGAACTTGGCGAACCACAGGAAGAACAAAGCTGCATCCGGTGTAGCGCCTGTGCTGACGCCTGCCCTGCGGATCTTTTGCCGCAACAGTTGTACTGGTTCAGCAAAGGTCAGCAACACGATAAAGCTACCACGCATAACATTGCTGATTGCATTGAATGTGGGGCTTGCGCGTGGGTTTGCCCGAGCAATATTCCCCTGGTGCAATATTTCCGTCAGGAAAAAGCTGAAATTGCGGCTATTCGTCAGGAAGAAAAGCGCGCCGCAGAAGCCAAAGCGCGTTTCGAAGCGCGCCAGGCTCGTCTGGAGCGCGAAAAAGCGGCTCGCCTTGAACGACATAAGAGCGCAGCCGTTCAACCTGCAGCCAAAGATAAAGATGCGATTGCTGCCGCTCTGGCGCGGGTGAAAGAGAAACAGGCCCAGGCTACACAGCCTATTGTGATTAAAGCGGGCGAACGCCCGGATAACAGTGCAATTATTGCAGCACGGGAAGCCCGTAAAGCGCAAGCCAGAGCGAAACAGGCAGAACTGCAGCAAACTAACGACGCAGCAACCGTTGCTGATCCACGTAAAACTGCCGTTGAAGCAGCTATCGCCCGCGCCAAAGCGCGCAAGCTGGAACAGCAACAGGCTAATGCGGAACCAGAACAACAGGTCGATCCGCGCAAAGCCGCCGTCGAAGCCGCTATTGCCCGTGCCAAAGCGCGCAAGCTGGAACAGCAACAGGCTAATGCGGAACCAGAAGAACAGGTCGATCCGCGCAAAGCCGCCGTCGAAGCCGCTATTGCCCGTGCCAAAGCACGCAAGCTGGAACAGCAACAGGCTAATGCCGAGCCAGAACAACAGGTCGATCCGCGCAAAGCCGCCGTCGAAGCCGCTATTGCCCGAGCCAAAGCGCGCAAACGGGAACAGCAACCGGCTAATGCGGAGCCAGAAGAACAGGTTGATCCGCGCAAAGCTGCCGTCGAAGCGGCTATTGCACGCGCCAAAGCACGCAAGCTGGAACAGCAACAGGCTAATGCGGTACCAGAAGAACAGGTTGATCCGCGCAAAGCGGCAGTTGCCGCGGCTATTGCCCGCGCTCAGGCCAAAAAAGCCGCCCAGCAGAAGGTTGTAAACGAGGACTAAATGGTATTCAGAATAGCTAGCTCCCCTTATACCCATAACCAGCGCCAGACATCGCGCATTATGCTGTTGGTGTTGCTCGCAGCCGTGCCAGGAATCGCAGCGCAACTGTGGTTTTTTGGTTGGGGTACTCTCGTTCAGATCCTGTTGGCATCGGTTAGTGCTCTGTTAGCCGAAGCTCTCGTACTCAAACTACGCAAGCAGTCGGTAGCCGCAACGTTGAAAGATAACTCAGCATTGCTGACAGGCTTATTGCTGGCGGTAAGTATTCCCCCCCTCGCGCCATGGTGGATGGTCGTGCTGGGTACGGTGTTTGCGGTGATCATCGCTAAACAGTTGTATGGCGGTCTGGGACAAAACCCGTTTAATCCGGCAATGATTGGTTATGTGGTCTTACTGATCTCCTTCCCCGTGCAGATGACCAGCTGGTTACCGCCACATGAAATTGCGGTCAACATCCCTGGTTTTATCGACGCCATCCAGGTTATTTTTAGCGGTCATACCGCCAGTGGTGGTGATATGAACACACTACGCTTAGGTATTGATGGCATTAGTCAGGCGACACCGCTGGATACATTTAAAACCTCTGTCCGTGCCGGTCATTCGGTTGAACAGATTATGCAATATCCGATCTACAGCGGTATTCTGGCGGGCGCTGGTTGGCAATGGGTAAATCTCGCCTGGCTGGCTGGCGGCGTATGGTTGCTATGGCAGAAAGCGATTCGCTGGCATATTCCCCTCAGCTTCTTAGTAACGCTGGCGTTATGCGCAATGTTGGGCTGGTTGTTCTCACCAGAAACACTGGCAGCACCGCAAATTCATCTGCTGTCTGGAGCGACCATGCTCGGCGCATTCTTTATTTTGACTGACCCGGTTACCGCTTCTACGACCAATCGTGGTCGTCTTATTTTCGGCGCGCTTGCGGGCTTATTAGTCTGGTTGATCCGCAGTTTCGGCGGCTATCCTGACGGCGTGGCTTTTGCCGTCCTGCTGGCGAACATCACGGTTCCTCTGATCGATTACTACACGCGTCCGCGCGTCTACGGCCATCGCAAAGGGTAAACCATGCTGAAAACTATCCGAAAACACGGCATTACGTTGGCGCTATTTGCAGCGGGTTCAACAGGGTTAACTGCGGCCATCAACCAGATGACCAAAACGACGATTGCTGAACAGGCCAGTCTGCAACAAAAGGCGTTATTTGATCAGGTGCTGCCAGCCGAACGCTATAACAATGCGCTGGCACAGAGTTGCTATCTGGTAACTGCGCCAGAGTTAGGTAAAGGTGAGCATCGGGTTTACATCGCCAAACAGGATGACAAACCGGTAGCCGCCGTTCTGGAAGCAACCGCGCCAGATGGCTATTCCGGTGCGATTCAGCTGCTGGTGGGAGCCGATTTTAACGGCACGGTACTTGGCACGCGCGTGACAGAGCACCACGAAACGCCAGGGCTTGGCGATAAAATCGAACTGCGCCTTTCTGACTGGATCACCCATTTTGCGGGTAAAAAAATCAGTGGTGCAGATGATGCGCACTGGGCGGTGAAGAAAGATGGTGGTGATTTCGACCAGTTCACCGGCGCGACGATTACTCCCCGCGCGGTGGTTAATGCGGTAAAACGCGCCGGATTGTACGCTCAGACGTTACCGGCACAACTTTCTCAACTTCCTGCCTGTGGAGAATAAAGCGTGAGCGAAATTAAAGACGTTATTGTTCAGGGGTTGTGGAAAAACAACTCTGCGCTGGTCCAGTTGCTCGGCCTTTGTCCTCTGTTGGCGGTCACGTCCACTGCCACTAACGCTCTGGGTTTAGGACTTGCGACTACGCTGGTACTGACGCTGACCAACCTGACCATTTCGACGCTGCGTCACTGGACGCCAGCCGAGATCCGCATTCCCATTTACGTGATGATCATCGCCTCGGTGGTCAGCGCTGTACAGATGCTGATCAACGCCTACGCCTTTGGCCTGTATCAATCATTAGGGATTTTTATTCCGCTGATTGTCACTAACTGTATCGTTGTGGGCCGCGCTGAAGCCTTCGCCGCCAAAAAAGGTCCGGCGCTTTCGGCACTGGACGGCTTTTCAATTGGTATGGGCGCAACCTGCGCCATGTTCGTGCTGGGTTCACTACGCGAAATTATCGGCAATGGCACATTGTTTGACGGTGCAGATGCGCTGTTAGGTAGCTGGGCAAAAGTATTACGCGTGGAGATTTTCCACACCGACTCCCCTTTCCTGCTGGCGATGCTGCCACCAGGTGCATTTATTGGCCTGGGACTGATGCTGGCAGGAAAATACCTGATTGATGAAAGAATGAAAAAGCGCCGTGCTGAAGCAGCTGCAGAACGTGCATTGCCAAACGGTGAAACAGGGAATGTCTGATGAATAAAGCAAAACGCCTGGAGATCCTCACTCGCCTGCGTGAGAACAATCCTCATCCCACCACCGAGCTTAATTTCAGTTCGCCTTTTGAATTGCTGATTGCCGTACTGCTTTCCGCTCAGGCGACCGATGTCAGTGTTAATAAGGCGACGGCGAAACTCTACCCGGTGGCGAATACGCCTGCAGCGATGCTTGAACTGGGCGTTGAAGGGGTGAAAACCTATATCAAAACGATTGGGCTTTATAACAGCAAAGCAGAAAATATCATCAAAACCTGCCGTATCTTGCTGGAGCAGCATAATGGCGAGGTTCCGGAAGATCGTGCTGCGCTTGAAGCCCTGCCCGGCGTAGGTCGTAAAACAGCCAACGTCGTATTAAACACTGCATTCGGCTGGCCGACTATTGCTGTCGACACGCACATTTTCCGCGTTTGTAATCGTACTCAATTTGCGCCGGGGAAAAACGTCGAACAGGTAGAAGAAAAGCTACTGAAAGTGGTTCCAGCAGAGTTTAAAGTCGACTGCCACCATTGGTTGATCCTGCACGGGCGTTATACCTGCATTGCCCGCAAGCCCCGCTGTGGCTCTTGTATTATTGAAGATCTTTGTGAATACAAAGAGAAAGTTGACATCTGAAGAAAAGGGGTAACACCGATTACCCCATTGATAACCTTTCTTTATCCTCTTTTAAAACATCTTTTTAACGTCAATGATGCCATTGCTTAGCGTTATCATCAGGTAATCCGTTTGCGGATAACCAAAAATGCAGGTTAATTGTTTTTTTAATAGCGAAATTTTCTATTCATTCGTGATCAAGATCACGATGCTGTCGCAATGTAAAAACATTGCAAGAATCAGGTTAAAATCATTTAAATTTACACACGCAACAAATATTGACCTACAAAACATTACACTGGCTATTTTTCAGAAACTGGACTATCTCACTAGTAAAAACGCTAAATAGCAGAACATATCGCCGTTAAGCCATCACCCCCCTCTCAGTGCAGTGAAAAAATCTGCCGTTACGTTTTTTGAAAAATTTAACGCTGGATAACATTTCCCGGAATGGTTGAATTCCCCGCCTCAGTTATATGTAACAGATTATTACAAAGGACTTGTCTGAAAGTGCAAGATAGTGAACATTACCTGCCGTTTCCCCTCCCACTATAACAATTGCGCGTATGTTTTTTATACATAACGCGAGAAAGCACCCCCGTTAATATGGGATGTAAAAAAAGAGGTAAAAGTGTCCACTGCAAACCAAAAACCAACTGAAAGCGTCAGTTTGAACGCTTTCAAACAACCGAAGGCGTTCTATCTCATCTTCTCGATTGAGTTATGGGAACGTTTTGGTTATTACGGCCTACAAGGAATTATGGCTGTTTACCTGGTTAAACAACTGGGTATGTCTGAAGCGGATTCAATCACCCTTTTCTCTTCCTTTAGTGCCCTGGTTTATGGTCTGGTCGCTATCGGCGGCTGGTTAGGTGACAAGGTACTGGGTACTAAACGCGTAATTATGCTCGGCGCTATTGTGCTGGCGATTGGTTATGCTCTGGTTGCCTGGTCTGGTCACGACGCCGGTATCGTTTATATGGGTATGGCGGCTATTGCGGTCGGTAACGGCCTGTTTAAAGCTAACCCGTCTTCTCTGCTTTCTACATGCTATGAGAAAAACGACCCGCGTCTGGACGGTGCATTCACCATGTACTACATGTCCGTCAACATCGGCTCTTTCTTCTCTATGATTGCTACGCCGTGGCTGGCCGCGAAATACGGCTGGAGTGTTGCGTTTGCGTTGAGCGTTGTAGGCCTGCTGATCACTATCGTTAACTTCGCCTTCTGCCAACGCTGGGTTAAACAGTACGGTTCAAAACCAGACTTCGAGCCTATCAACTACCGTAACCTGCTGCTGACCATTATTGGTGTTGTGGCACTGATCGCTATCGCCACCTGGCTGCTGCACAATCAGGAAGTTGCGCGTATGGCGCTGGGCGTTGTTGCCTTCGGTATCGTGGTTATCTTCGGTAAAGAAGCCTTCGCGATGAAAGGTGCTGCGCGTCGTAAAATGATCGTTGCCTTCATCCTGATGCTCGAAGCCATTATCTTCTTCGTGCTGTACAGCCAGATGCCAACGTCACTGAACTTCTTTGCGATTCGTAACGTTGAGCACTCCATTCTGGGTCTGGCCGTAGAACCTGAGCAGTATCAGGCACTGAACCCGTTCTGGATCATCATCGGTAGTCCGATTCTGGCCGCTATCTATAACAAGATGGGCGATACCCTGCCGATGCCAACCAAGTTTGCAATCGGCATGGTGATGTGTTCTGGTGCGTTCCTGATTCTGCCGCTGGGTGCGAAATTCGCGTCTGACGCTGGTATCGTGTCTGTAAGCTGGCTGGTCGCAAGCTATGGCCTGCAGAGCATCGGGGAACTGATGATCTCTGGTCTGGGTCTGGCAATGGTTGCTCAACTCGTTCCGCAGCGTCTGATGGGCTTCATTATGGGTAGCTGGTTCCTGACCACTGCCGGTGCAAACCTGATTGGTGGTTATGTTGCGGGTATGATGGCTGTGCCGGATAACGTTACCGATCCGCTGATGTCACTGGAAGTCTATGGTCGCGTATTCTTGCAGATTGGTGTCGCTACTGCCGTTATTGCAGTACTGATGCTGCTGACCGCGCCGAAACTGCACCGCATGACGCAGGATGACGCTGCAGACAAAGCGGCGAAAGCAGCCGTAGCGTAAAATTCAGGGAAACTCTTTTACAAGCCGCTAACTTTTCGTTAGCGGCTTTTTTTTTGTTCAGCAACGCACTACCATACTTTAAACCACAGACAAAAGGAGTTACCGATGAAATTGTTCTACAAACCGGGTGCCTGCTCTCTCGCTTCCCATATCACCCTGCGTGAGAGCGGAAAGGATTTTACCCTCGTCAGTGTGGATTTAATGAAAAAACGTCTCGAAAACGGTGACGATTACTTTGCCGTTAACCCTAAGGGGCAGGTGCCTGCATTGCTGCTGGATGACGGTACTTTGCTGACGGAAGGCGTAGCGATTATGCAGTATCTTGCCGACAGCGTCCCCGACCGCCAGTTGCTGGCACCGGTAAACAGTATTTCCCGCTATAAAACCATCGAATGGCTGAATTACATCGCCACCGAGCTGCATAAAGGTTTCACACCTCTGTTTCGCCCTGATACACCGGAAGAGTACAAACCGACAGTTCGCGCGCAGCTGGAGAAGAAGCTGCAATATGTGAACGAGGCACTGAAGGATGAGCACTGGATCTGCGGGCAAAGATTTACAATTGCTGATGCCTATCTGTTTACGGTTCTGCGCTGGGCATACGCGGTGAAACTGAATCTGGAAGGGTTAGAGCACATTGCAGCATTTATGCAACGTATGGCTGAACGTCCGGAAGTACAAGACGCGCTGTCAGCGGAAGGCTTAAAGTAATAGCCATCGGCCCACAGGTCGTTGTGGGCCGAAATGAGATATTTCAGAGCTTTGTTGCGCTGAAGTAATGTTCTGGTTTGGCAATACGATCCTGAGCAGCCACCACTTGCAGCTCATATTCCTGCATTGCTTTGGTGGTCACCATGATTTCGTAGACTGCAGCGGTCACATGTTCCAGCGCCTCCTGCAGCGTTGCCCCCTGAAGCAGTTTCACCAGCAGTAAACCGCTCGTCACATCACCAACACCTACCGGCTGGCGCATACCAAAATCCACCAGCGGACGGCTGATATGCCAGGCTTCATCGGCGGTGACCAGCAGCATTTCAAAACGGTCACGGCTGTAGCCAGCTCGCGCCAGGTGTTTAACCAACACAATTTGTGGCCCTTGCGCAATGAGTTCGCGCGCTGCCAGAACCGCTTCTTCGACGTTATTTACCGCATGCTCACAGAGTATTTCCAGCTCAACCAGATTTGGCGCAATGATATCGCTGGCAGGCAAACCGTGCCGCACATGAAACTCTGCGACACCCGGTGCAACGATACAGCCTTTTTCCGGATGACCCATTACCGGATCGCAAAAATATTTCGCCTGCGGATTCGCGGCTTTCACCTGACGGACGATACCGAGGATATGTTCACCCTGCTCCGCCGATCCCAGATAGCCACTTAATACGGCATCACAGGTGTGTAATTTATCAATGGCGGCAATGCCTTGCACAATTTCGGTTAAATGGCTGGGCGGCATCACGCAGCCAGTCCATTTGCCGTATTGCGTGTGGTTGGAGAATTGAACGGTGTTCAATGGCCAGACGTTCGCGCCAAGACGGCGCATAGGAAGCCCGGCTGCACTGTTGCCCGCATGACCGAAAACAACGTGGGACTCAATGGCGAGGATGTTGTTCATTAGTTCTACTCAGACGACAAAGAGGGGGTGGTTCCACCACCCGCCCCCCGTTTTGGAATGATTACTTCCAGCAGATCAAACAGTAGTTTTTCTTGACCACGACGTAACAGCGTGTAGCGACCAAACAAAATGTCGCCGTCGTTGAAGAAATAATCCTGGGTCGGCCTGGTTTTTCACCGTTAATGGTGACCGCGTTAGAAGCGATGGTTTTACGTGCCTGACCGCGAGACGGCTGCAGCTCGGAGTCCACCAGCGCTGGCATCCAGGTCGGCGCCTTTTTCCATCTCAACCATCGGCACGCCATCCTGTGCAAGCTGCTCGTAGTTAGTTCGACCAGCGCGCTCAGGGAGCCGCTGAACAGGCTTTCAGTGATGCGTTTTGCCGCCACCAGGCCTTCTTCACCGTGCACCAGACGAGTCACCAGCTCCGCCAGCACATACTGGGCGCGCGGGGCTTTACCGCTGTTTTTATCTTCTTCTTCCAGCGCATTGATCTCTTCAATGTCCATGAAGGTGAAGAACTTCAGGAAGCGATAAACATCGGCATCCGCGGGTTAATCGAGAACTGATAGTAATTTGTACGGGCTGGTTTTCTTCGGATCCAGCCATACTGCGCCGCCTTCAGTCTTGCCGAATTTGGTGCCGTCAGCTTTGGTGATCAGCGGAACGGTCAGGCCAAATACCTGATTCTGGTGCAGATGATGGGTCAGGTCGATACCAGAGGGTGATGTTGCCCCACTGGTCGGAACCGCCAATCTGCAGCGCAACGCCGTGCAGTTTGTTCAGGCAAGCGAAGTCATAACCCTGCAGCAGATTGTAGGAAAATTGGTGAATGAAATCCCCTGATCGTCACGGTTCAGACGCTGCTTAACCGCTTCTTTATTGATCATCTGGTTAACAGAGAAGTGCTTACCGATATCGCGCAGGAAAGTCAGCACGTTCATGCCGCCAAACCAGTCGTAGTTGTTAGCGGCGATTGCCGAGTTGTCGCCACAGTCGAAGTCGAGGAACGGTGCAACCTGCTTACGGATTTTCGCAACCCAGTCCTGTACGGTATCTTCGGTGTTCAGTTCTACGCTCAGCGGCTTTAAAGCTAGGGTCCCCAATCAGACCGGTACGCACCACCCACCAGCGCAACAGGTTTATGCCCTGCCTGCTGGAAGCGTTTCAGGCATAACAAAGGAACAAGATGCCCCAAATGCAAGCTGTCAGCGGTAGGATCGAAGCCGCAATAGAGCGCGATCGGGCCTTGCGCCAGTCGCTCTGCTAACGCTTCCTCGTCCGTCACCTGGGCTACCAGCCCCCGCTCTTGCAATTGTTTAATCAAGTTACTGCTTGCCATCAAAATCTCCATGTATATAACGACTGCACCTTTGCCGGTACACGACTTTTCGCCAGATGCGAAAGAGACATAGAATAAAGTGCCAGAATCAGGAGTACCAGCGATTAAAGCAAGATTTTTGCATCTTTTCAGGGTGCAAGACGATCAATCTTCCACGCATCATTTTCACGCTGGTACAAAAAGCGGTCATGCAGGCGATGCTCACCACCCTGCCAGAACTCAATCTGTTCAAGGCTGACGCGAAAACCGCCCCAAAAGCTCGGCAATGGCACTTCGCCCTGTTGAAACTTCTGCTTCAGCTCCAGGAATTTACTTTCAAGGATACCGCGGGCAGAAATGCGACTGGACTGCTTCGAAACCCATGCACCAATCTGGCTATCACGCGGGCGGCTATGAAAATATTTCATCACTTCGAGAGTCGAAAGTCGTTCTGCTTTACCGATCACCATCACCTGGCGCTCAAGGGTATGCCACGGGAACAGCAGGCTAACGCGCGGATTATTTTCGATTTGATGTGCTTTACGGCTGCCGAGGTTGGTGTAAAACACCATGCCTTTTTCGTCGTAATGTTTGAGTAAAACGATGCGCTGATAAGGCTGACCATGTTCATCCACGGTAGCGACCACCATCGCGGTAGGGTCCGCCAGTTTGGCTTCACAAGCCTGAGAGAGCCAACGTTCAAAAAGGGTTAATGGATCGGCGGGAAGATCGCGGCGGCGTAACCCGCCTTTGGTGTATTCACGGCGCAGATGCGCGATTTGCTGCAATTCGTCGTTATCAGACATGGTTTTCTTTACGGATTGTCAGTGGGTGACGCTATTGTGCGCCGCCCCTGGAAAAATCTCAACGCTGTGGATTTTGTAACTGACAGTTATTCAAGACGATGCGGTCGCGTTTATAGACAGTCGCTTCATCGCCTTTCGACCAGAAAACATAGATTCCGTCAGTGTAACGCGCGCCAGAGGCTGAAATGCCCTGTTTGAGATGCAGTAGTTGATTATCGTAAACAAAACTGACCTCCTGGCGCGGATTATTCAGTTTGACCGTCAACGGTTTTTCATCACACTGGTATTCCAGCGTATCGGTTTGCATGCGCTCAACCAGCTGATTAAAGGCGCTACAGCCGGAGAGAAGGACCGGCAAAATGATAATTAACAGTTTTTTCATAGTCATATCCCGAAGACTTTCCTGGTCTGGAGGGCAATACGCCCTCCCTAACGTTCCAAGTGTAACGGCAGACGCGGTAAGAAAAATTCAGTTAACTCTGATATCACGGGTTAGCGGGGAAAATAGCCCCCAGTACCGTCTCCTGGCTTGCGCCAGTGACGGAAGGCAGATTTCCTGGTAATCCCGCCAGCGTCCGCCAGGCAAGCCAGGCGAAAGCCAATGCTTCCATGTCATCGCCACTAATGCCAACGGCATCGGTGGTGGTGACTTCTGTGCCTGGCAGTAATGCCGCCAGACGCGCCATGAGTAGCGGATTACGACTACCTCCACCACATACCATCAATCGTTCGCAGCCACCGCTCAACAAAACTTGTTCAGAAATGGTCACGGCGGTGAGTTCTGCCAGTGTCGCCTGCACATCTCGGGGATCAACACCCGGAAAATGGCGCAAATGGCGCTCCAGCCAACCATAGTTAAAGTATTCGCGTCCGGTGCTTTTCGGTGCAGGTTGCGAGAAATACGGGTCGCTGAGCATATTTTGCAGCAGTGGGAGAATAACTTTACCCGCCCGTGCCCACTCGGCATCTTTATCGTAAGGTTTACCGGCCTGACGCCAGATCCAGGCATCCATCAGCATGTTACCAGGACCGGTATCGTAGCCCCCAACCGGCTGCCCAGGAATGAGCAGTGACAGATTGGCGATGCCGCCAATATTGAGCACCATTCGTCGCTCGGTTGGGTGAGCCAGCAGCGCATGATGGAACGCAGGTACCAGCGGTGCGCCTTGTCCTCCCAAGGCAATATCGCGACGGCGAAAATCACCGACAACCGTAATTCCGGTGCGTGCCACAATTTGATTGTTATCGCCAATCTGTAAAGTGTGTGGTGCCACGCCCGTCGGTTCATGCCAGACGGTTTGACCGTGACAACCGATCGCAACTATATCTCTTGCCTGCAGATTTTGTTCCTTAAGCAAGGCATTGACCGCATCAGCAAAAAGTTGCCCGAGTTGAGTATCAAGCTGTCCAAACTGCGAAAGTGTAAGCTGCTGGCCCTGGCAAATATCCAGTACAGCCTGTTTCAGAGATACCGGGATCGGCCAACTCAAACTTGCCAGCTGTGCGACCCGGTGTTCATCAATTGTCGCCAACACAACATCAACACCATCAAGGCTGGTGCCTGACATAACGCCAATAAAGCGGCCCGATTTCATAGTTCATCCTTTTTCAATCTGACGTTTGCGCACCACTCAAACATAAACTTTTCGTGAATACCATGCGGAATGACCGATTTTTACCGTTGGTAGTAAAACATTATCTTCAAATCAATAATCATCATGAATGTTTTGTTTATAATTGGTTGATCCTACTTTCATTATGATTTGCTCATATTTGGTAGAACATGTAACCATGGATTCACATATGCCATATACTTTGACCATGAGGGATGCTTGCGTGGCGTTTCATGGTGAACAGGAGATTTTTCAATGATTAAACGCGTATTGGTTGTTTCAATGGTAGGTCTGTCTCTTGTCGGTTGTGTTAATAACGACACCCTGTCAGGGGATGTTTATACCGCTTCTGAAGCGAAACAAGTACAGAATGTCAGCTATGGCACCATCGTTAACGTACGTCCGGTACAGATTCAGGGCGGTGATGATTCCAACGTTATCGGTGCAATTGGCGGTGCTGTTCTTGGTGGTTTCCTGGGGAATACTGTTGGTGGCGGAACCGGGCGTTCTCTGGCTACTGCAGCAGGCGCTGTTGCAGGTGGCGTAGCTGGTCAGGGCGTACAGAGTGCAATGAACAAAACGCAGGGTGTCGAGCTGGAAATTCGTAAAGACGATGGTAATACCATCATGGTGGTACAGAAACAAGGCAACACTCGTTTCTCTCCGGGCCAACGTGTCGTACTGGCCAGCAATGGCAGTCAGGTGACCGTTTCTCCGCGCTAAATAAGTTTGCGTGTGGTCAGGTTACTGACCACACGCCCCCTTCATTTCACCCTTTGGCCTGTAACTCAATGATATTATGCTCAAGTTTTGCGATGAGCGTAATCAGTTGCTCCAGTTCTTCGGCTGAGATCCCTGCCAGGATATCGCCGCGCGTGTGACTAATCACCGCTTCCATCTCCTGAATCAGCGGTTCCGCTTTCTCAGTTAACTTAATACGCTTGGCGCGACGGTCGTTGGCACAGGTCTGGCGAGAAATCAGTCCCTTCTCTTCCAGTTGGTCCAGGGTCCGTACCAGAGACGGCTGCTCAATGCCGATCGCTTTAGCCAGTTGGATTTGAGACTGTTCGGGCGGTAGCTGATGAATATTATGCAGCGTAACCCAGTGCGTCTGCGTCAGTTCCAGAGGTTTGAGGCGATGGTCAATCAGAGCACGCCATATGCGCACCAACCGTGCCAGATCAGAACCTAATGGCGATTCCAATTTCATCTCCTTATAATTAGCTTGCTAAGTTATTATACTGATTTTAGAATAGTGTGCAGTATTTAAATTAGCAAAACAAATGAATTGCCACGTGCACTTAAACGCAGATCCAGGGATTACACTGTTACAAACCATGTATATTTATTTCAAAAGAAGTCACGCTTTCGGGTTATAACGCATTAATTATAAAGGATTTCTTTTTGTGATATTGAATCTTTATCGCCCAGGACTACCACTACAAGATCTTGTAGTCGGTGCTTCAATTTATTTTCCCCCATTATTCAAAGCCGTCCTGCTTGGCTTCCTTTTCTGGCTCGTCGTCCATCGCACCTTGCGTGATTGGATGTACGCCGGTGATATCTGGCATCCGCTGTTGATGGATCTCTCCTTCTTTGCGCTTTCCGTCTGTGTTGCGTTAATGATTCTGGTTTGGTGGTGATGTAATCCAATGAAAAAATTAAAATATTTCTCAACACTGCATCGCAGCGCTCGCTATCCTCGCCGTCTGGCTGGTCTGGAATTACTACATGCAGTCGCCGTGGACGCGTGATGGTAAAATTCGTGCCGAACAGGTCGACATCACCCCTCAGGTTTCAGGCAGTATTCTGGCCCTTAACGTTAAGGACAACCAGTTCGTAAAAGCCGGCGATGTCCTGTTCCAGATTGACCCCACGCCGTGGCGCATTGCGGTAATGAACGCTGATGCAAAGCTGACGAAAGCACAATCAGATCTCTCCCGCGCGAGTCATGAAGCGGCTCGTCGCAGAGGGTTATCGGCTAATTTCATCTCAGCGGAAGATCTGGATGCGGCCAATATGGCGATGAAAGCAGCGCAGGCTAATTTTGATGCGGCCAGGCGGAACGCGAGCATGCGCGTTGGCAGCTGGCCAACGGAAGTTAAAGCACCCGTTGATGGTTGGGTCACTAACCTGACCACCCGCATCGGTAATTATGCCGCCATTGGCCATCCGGTTTTCGCCCTGATAGACAGTCACTCGTTCTACGTCGTGGGCTATTTTGAAGAGACCAAACTACGCCATATTCGCGAAGGCGACCGCGCCGACATCGTTTTATATAGCGACAATAAAAAGTTACAGGGTCACGTATCCAGTATTCGCCGCGCAATACACGATCAAAGCCTTGCTACCGACGGCACGCTGGTTGCGGATATCAAACCCACTATTCCTTGGGTGCGGCTGGCCCACGCGTACCGGTACGCATTGAATTTGACTCACTGACGGAGGATACGCTGCTCGTCGCCGGGACCACCTGCACCGTCTCTATTCTCGGTGACAAGCCATGATCCTGCCCGCTTTGACCTGGAAATCTTTGCCCTGGGTTAAAGCCACGCCAGCGCAGTGGCGCTATGCGTTACGTAACGCCATTGCCATGTGTCTGGCGCTCCCTTGCCTACGGGCTGAATCTTGATGAGCCGTATTGGGCCTTGACGTCGGCCGCCGTGGTCAGTTTTCCTACCGTCGGCGGCGTTATCAGTCAAAGCCTCGGGCGTCTTGCCGGTAGCCTGCTCGGTGCCAGCACCGCGCTGCTCATCGCCGGACACACGCTGACTGAGCCCTGGCTATTTTTATTTGCTATGTCAGGCTTGGCTAGCTTTCTGCACCTGGGTTTGCGCGATGTATACCAATAACGTCGCCTACGCTTTCCAGCTAGCGGGCTACACCCTGCGCGATTATTGCCTTTCCCATCATTAATGCCGTTGACGCGACCCAACTGTGGGAAATCGCTGGCCCGCGTTTGTGAGGTCATTGTCGGGATACTGTGCGGTGGCCTGATGATGATGGTCTTGCCCAGCGCCTCCGACAGGCAGCGCCCTATTGACCGCGCTGGATTCTGGTGCGCCGTCTTCTGGAACACGCCAGCCTGCTGTGGCAGCCGGTGACAACCGATGCCATGCGCACCGCTCACCAGAGCGTTATCAGCCAGATCCTGACCATGAATCTGCTGCGTATTCAGGCCTTCTGGAGCCACTATCGGTTACGTCGGCAGAATACGCTGCTCAACTATCTCCTTCACCAGCAGCTACGCCTGACTAGCGTTATTTCAAGCCTACGCCGCCTGATGATGAACTGGTCCGGACGCAGGCCAGGGAGAATATTCGCCCAGTACTGGAAGAATTGCTTCAGGCGCTAGCCAAACCCGACTGTGATGCTTATACCGTTGCCCGCATCATCGCCCCGCTGGCACCGCGAGGATCGGCGCAAAATTATCGCCACCACGCCTTCTGGCATCGGCTGCGTTATTTTTGCCGTCTCTACCTCCACCACCAGCCATTGGTTTTACAACGGCTGGAAAATGCCACCGCGGTGACCCCGGTCTTCAGTTCCCGAAGCCCCCGCGCTGATGCGCCATACCGATCCCGCATCGAAGCCGCATGGAGCGGGATGGGATTACTTCTTCGTCCCCTGGTGAGCGTGGGTGGCGCTTCCAGCATTAGCACGCAGTGGGAGTCCGGCGCGGCGGCGTTAACGCTCGCCGCCATCTGCTGTGTGCTCTATTTCCAACGTGCCGTCGCCGTTTAGTTCGCTTACCCTGCTGATGCGTACGCTCATCCTGCTGTCCATTTTCAGTTTTGGCGTGAAGTTTGGCCTGATGGTGCAAATTAGCGACCTGTGGCAGTTTATGTTGTTCTTATTCCCGCTGCTCCTGACCATGCAGTTGCTCAAGCTGCAAATCCCTAAACAGGCCAGACTGTGGGGCTCGCTGATCGTCTTTATGGGCTCATTTATCTCCGTCACCAATCCGCCGGTTTATGATTTCGCCGCTTTTCTCAACGACAACCTGGCGAAAATCATCGGCGTAGGCCTGGCATGGCTGGCCTTTGCCGTGCTGACGCCAGGTTCCGATGCGCGTAAGAGCCGCCGCCATATTCGGGCGTTACGGCGTCACTTTGTTGACCAGTTGAGCCGGCATCCGACCAACAGCGAGCATAAGTTTTGAATCATTGGTTTATCATCATGTTAGCCAACTCAGTACCAGCCAGGACGAACCGGCACGTCGTTGGTTGCTGCGTTGGGGGGTCGTGCTACTCAACTGTTCGCACGTGGTATGGCAGCTACGCGAATGGGAAGCGCGATCTGACCCGCTTTCGCAGGTCCGCGACATGTGCATCAGTCTGTTACGGGATGTCATGAGTGAACGCGGGGTACAGCAACGGCCGCTGGCAGCGACATTGCTGGAGCTTCAACGAATTTGCGACACGCTCTCTCACCACCATCAACCGGCGGCGCGCGAGCTGGCGTCTATTTTTGTGGCGGCTGTATTGTTCACTTTCACAGCTTGAGACCGCACCAACGCCCGGTACGCTGGCCTCTTAATTACTTAATTACACCACAGGCATAGCGTTCACCGCCACCGCCCAGCGGTTTAGGTTGATCGGACATATTATCGCCGCCAACGTGGACCATCAGCGCTTTGTCTTTGATTTCATCCAGTGATTTCAGACGAGGCGCGATGACGGCATCGGTAGCTTTGCCGTCATTATTGACGACCAGTGCAGGCAGATCGCCTAAATGCCCGGCACCTTCTGGCCCTTCATGTTTACCGGTATTTTGTGGATCAAGATGCCCGCCTGCGGATTCCGCGGCGCTGGCTTTGCCATCTTTGGTGGCTGGCTGGCAGCTTCCTTTGGCATGAATATGGAAGCCATGTTCACCGGGGGGTAATGCTTTCAGATCGGGCGAAAACTCCAGACCTTTATCGGTTTCAGTAATGGTGACGCTACCAATTGACTGCCCTACCCCTTGCGACGTGACGAGGTTCATCTCGACTTTTTCACTGGCAGCTTGTGCGCCGGTTGCAACAACCAGCGCCAGAATAGCCAGACTAAAACGTTTCATAGGACCTCCGTTCATTGTGCATTCCTGAATAAGTGTAAACCAGTGACACATTTTTGAACGGCGGCTATTCCTAAAAGTGCTTACGGTACGTCGTACCCCAGTGCCGCTTTACGGATACGAAACCATTGTTGACGGGTCATTTTCAGTGTTTCTGCTTCGACAGCTGCCCGTACGCGCTCAATTTTACCTGAACCGATAATTGGCAGCGGCTGCGATGGTAAACGTAATACCCAGGCGTAAACCACCTGTTCAATCGAGCCCGCGTTTAACTCCTCTGCCACCACAGCCAGTTCATCACGCAGCGGCTGGAAATAATCATCATTAAACAGACGACCACCACCAAGGCAGGACCACGCCATCGGACGAACACGCAGTTGTTGTAGTTGGTCGAGCGTGCCATCCAGCAGTAACGGCTGATGCACCGGGGATATTTCCACCTGATTAGTGGCAAGGGTAAACGGCAGACGTGATTGCAACAGGGCAAATTGCGCAGGCGTAAAGTTCGATACGCCAAAATGACGCACTTTGCCGCTCTGATGCAGATGTTTGAACGCGTCCGCCACTTCATCGGCATCCATTAACGGGTCTGGTCGGTGGATTAACAGCAAATCCAGATGATCGGTCGCGAGATTAATTAGCGACTGTTCGGCGCTCTTAATGATGTGATCGCGGTCAGTGATGTAATGACCAATGACGTTTTCTTCACGCGCGGTCGTCGCGATACCGCATTTACTGACGATTTCCATCCGTTCACGCAGGTGAGGTGCCAGTTTCAGTGCCTCGCCAAACGCCGCTTCGCACTGATAGCCACCATAAATATCAGCATGGTCCACGGTGGTCACGCCGAGATCCAGATGCTCTTCAATAAAACTGACCAGCTGGCGGGCGGACATATTCCAGTCCATCAATCGCCAGTAGCCCATCACAAAACGGGAAAACTCCGGGCCTTGCGGCGCAATAGTAATACGCTGAACCATAATCGCTTCCTCTTATCAGATATGAGAGGAGTATACGCAAGATTAGGTTCAAAAGAGTGATGGTTGCTCCGGTTCGTCTGATGACGCTGGCTTATTTGCGCGTAATTTGCGCATTAATCGCTGCCGACAAAGGCGCAGCACCTCTTGTTTTTCGCCATCGCTCATTTTATTCCAGTTAAAACGCTCATCACGACTACGAAAACAGCCGCGACAAAACCCGCGTTCGTCAGACTGGCAAATTCCCCGGCACGGGCTCTGGACGGGAAAGAACTCTAATTGCTCCGCCACTTCGCCCTCCTCAGATAAGATTATTACCATTATTGAAGCTGTTAATGTCCAAAGTAGCAACTTTGCTTGCACTAGACCGACTGGTCTACTACACTCCAACGCATGAACAAACACACCGAACATGATACTCGCGAACATCTCCTGGCGACGGGCGAGCAACTTTGCCTGCAACGTGGATTCACCGGGATGGGGCTAAGCGAATTACTAAAAACCGCTGAAGTGCCGAAAGGGTCCTTCTATCACTACTTTCGCTCTAAAGAAGCGTTTGGCGTTGCCATGCTTGAGCGTCATTACGCCGCATATCACCAGCGACTGACTGAGTTGCTGCAATCCGGCGAAGGTAACTACCGCGACCGCATACTGGCTTATTACCAGCAAACACTGAACCAGTTTTGCCAACATGGAACCATCAGTGGTTGCCTGACAGTAAAACTCTCTGCCGAAGTGTGCGATCTGTCAGAAGATATGCGCAGCGCGATGGATAAAGGTGCTCGCGGCGTGATCGCCCTGCTCTCTCAGGCGCTGGAAAATGGCCGTGAGAACCATTGTTTAACCTTTTGTGGCGAACCGCTGCAACAGGCACAAGTGCTTTACGCACTGTGGCTTGGCGCGAATCTGCAGGCCAAAATTTCGCGCAGTTTCGAGCCACTGGAAAACGCGCTGGCCCATGTAAAAAACATTATTGCGACGCCTGCCGTTTAGCAGGCATTTTTTATCACCAGACGACCGGGAGCCTTTATGTCATCTGAAAAACTGTTTACCCCATTGAAAGTGGGTGCGGTTACCGCCCCGAACCGCGTGTTTATGGCCCCGCTGACGCGTCTGCGTAGCATCGTCCCGGGTGATATTCCTACTCCGCTGATGGGCGAATACTACCGCCAGCGCGCCAGCTCCGGTCTCATCATCTCCGAAGCAACCCAGGTCTCTGCCCAGGCAAAAGGCTATCAGGGTGCACCGGGTCTGCACAGCCCGGAACAAATCGCCGCATGGAAGAAAATTACCGCTGGCGTACACGCTGAAAACGGCCGTATCGCCGTACAGTTGTGGCACACCGGGCGTATTTCCCATAATACCCTGCAGCCAAACGGTGAAGCGCCGGTCGCGCCATCCGCACTGAGCGCAAATACCCGCACATCCCTGCGCGATGAAAACGGCCATGCCATCCGCGTTGATACCTCTATGCCGCGTGCGCTGGAAACCAGCGAATGGATTCCGGGCATCGTTAACGATTTCCGTCAGGCTATCGCCAATGCCCGCGAAGCTGGCTTGATCTGGTTGAGCTGCATTCTGCTCACGGCTACCTGCTACACCAGTTCTTGTCCCCTTCCTCTAACCATCGTACCGACCAGTACGGCGGCGGCGTAGAAAATCGCGCGCGTCTGGTGCTGGAAGTAGTTGATGCCGGGATTAAGGGATGGATCTTTCAGCGAGCGTATTGGTATCCGCGTTTCTCCAATTGGCAGCTTCCAGAACGTAGATAACGGCCCGAACGAAGAAGCCGATGCGCTGTATCTGATTGAAGAACTGGGCAAACGCGGTATTGCTTACCTGCATATGTCCGAGCCAGACTGGGCTGGCGGCGAACCGTATAGCGAAGCATTCCGTGCAAAAGTCCGCGCCCGTTTCCATGGACCGATTATCGGTGCGGGTGCCTATACGCCCGGAAAAAGCCGAAGATCTGATCGAAAAAGGCTTAATTAAATGCTTTCGCCTGGCCGCGCTTATATCGCCAACCCGGATCTAGTTGCCCGTCTGCAGCACAAATCCGAGCTGAACCCACGGCGCCCAGAAAGCTTCTACGGCGGCAGCGCCAGGAAGGTTATACCGACTACCCTACGCTGTGATCCTTCATTGATAGCGGCGGTCATCCGCCGCTATACTTAGAGGACATTATTCATAAGTTAGGACAAGGGGTGTCGTTCGTTTTACTGCATACCATGCTGCGCGTTGGCGACCTGCAACGCTCCATGGCGTTTTACACCAACGTGCTGGGCATGAAACTGCTGCGTACCAGCGAAAATACCGAATACAAATACTCTCTGGCCTTCGTCGGTTACGGTGAAGAGAGCGACGAAGCGGTTATCGAGCTGACCTATAACTGGGGCGTGGATAGATACAACCTCGGCACCGCCTATGGTCATATCGCCCTGAGCGTGGACAATGCTGCAGAAGCCTGTGAGCGCATCCGTAACAACGGTGGCAACGTCACTCGTGAAGCTGGCCCGGTTAAAGGCGGCACGACGGTTATCGCCTTCGTTGAAGATCCTGACGGCTACAAAATGGAGCTCATCGAAGAGAAAGATGCCGGTAAAGGTCTCGGCAACTAACTCTCCTCACGGTGGTGTCCATCAGGCGCCCGTTTTTCTCCCGCGTTTCCAAGCCGCGGCAAAATTTGCCATAATGCGCGCTACTTTTTCTTTAAGTTAAGAGATTCAGATGTCCGACAATGCGCAGCTTAATGGTCTATGCGACCGTTTTCGTGGGTTTTATCCCGTGGTTATTGATGTTGAAACCGCTGGATTCAATGCCAAAACGGATGCACTGCTCGAAATAGCAGCAATCACGTTGAAAATGGATGAGCAAGGCTGGTTGATGCCGGACACGACATTACATTTCCACGTTGAGCCGTTTGAAGGGGCCGACCTGCAGCCGGAAGCACTGGCGTTTAACGGTATCGATCCGAACAATCCGTTGCGCGGTGCGGTCAGCGAATACGATGCGCTGCATGCAATTTTCAAGATGGTGCGTAAAGGTATCAAAGACAGCGACTGCAATCGTGCCATAGTGGTGACCACGACGCCACGTTCGATCATAGTTTTATGATGGCCGCCGCCGAGCGCGCATCGCTCAAACGCAACCCGTTCCACCCGTTTGTCACTTTCGATACCGCCGCGCTGAGCGGCCTGGCATGGGACAAACCGTGCTGTCGAAAGCCTGCGCTGCAGCCAGAATGAGCTTTGATGGTGCCCGCCCACTCGGGCGCTGTACGATACCGAGCAGACGGCGATTCTGTTTTGCGAAATCGTCAACCGCTGGAAACGCCTTGGCGGCTGGCCGTTGCCTGTCGCCCAGAAGAGGTGTAATCGAGTCGATGCCTGATGACATGCAATGATTCAGGCATCTATAGTGAGGCTATTCCACGCATCCTGCATGATATTCACGGGGAATAGCGTTAATGGCAGATAATCCAGACCCTTCATCGCTCCTGCCGGACGTGTTTTCACCGGCGACCCGCGACTGGTTTCTTCGCGCCTTTAAACAGCCGACCGCTGTCCAGCCGCAAACCTGGCATGTGGCGGCGCGAAGCGAACATGCGCTGGTGATTGCACCGACCGGCTCCGGGAAAACGCTGGCAGCATTTCTCTACGCCCTCGATCGGCTCTTCCGCGAAGGCGGCGAAGATACCCGCGAGGCGCATAAGCGTAAAACCTCACGCATCCTCTATATTTCACCGATAAAAGCCCTGGGCACCGACGTTCAGCGCAACTTGCAGATCCCGTTGAAGGGTATTGCCGATGAACGGCGGCGGCGCGGCGAAACGGAAGTCAATCTTCGCGTAGGGATCCGTACTGGCGATACGCCTGCACAGGAACGCAGCAAACTCACCCGTAATCCGCCGGATATTCTGATCACCACACCCGAATCACTCTATCTGATGCTGACCTCCCGCGCGCGCGAAACGCTACGCGGCGTCGAAACGGTAATTATTGATGAAGTCCACGCGGTAGCGGGCAGTAAACGTGGTGCGCATCTGGCGTTAAGTCTGGAGCGGCTCGATGCGCTGCTCCACACCTCAGCACAGCGAATTGGCCTTTCTGCCACTGTGCGCTCAGCCAGCGATGTGGCAGCATTTCTTGGTGGCGATCGCCCGGTTACGGTAGTCAACCCGCCCGCAATGCGCCATCCGCAGATACGAATTGTCGTACCGGTCGCCAATATGGATGATGTCTCATCGGTCGCCAGCGGCACCGGCGAAGACAGCCATGCCGGCCGGGAAGGCTCCATCTGGCCATATATTGAAACGGGTATCCTTGATGAAGTGTTGCGCCATCGCTCGACCATTGTCTTTACTAATTCGCGGGGGCTGGCGGAAAAACTGACGGCACGATTAAATGAGCTTTACGCCGCACGCTTACAGCGTTCCCCGTCTATCGCCGTTGATGCGGCCCATTTCGAGTCGACCTCCGGCGCAACCTCTAACCGTGTACAAAGTAGCGACGTTTTTATTGCCCGCTCACACCACGGCTCCGTCTCTAAAGAACAACGAGCAATCACCGAACAGGCGCTGAAATCGGGTGAATTACGCTGCGTGGTCGCAACCTCCAGTCTTGAACTGGGGATTGATATGGGCGCGGTGGATCTGGTGATTCAGGTGGCAACGCCGCTTTCTGTTGCCAGTGGGTTACAACGCATTGGTCGCGCCGGACATCAGGTTGGCGGTGTATCTAAAGGGCTGTTTTTCCCCCGTACCCGGCGTGATTTAGTCGATTCCGCAGTCATTGTAGAGTGTATGTTCGCAGGCAGGCTGGAAAACCTGACACCACCGCATAATCCTCTCGACGTCCTTGCGCAGCAAACCGTTGCCGCCGCGGCGATGGATGCATTACAGGTAGACGAATGGTACTCCCGCGTACGCCGTGCCGCACCGTGGAAAGATCTGCCAAGACGTGTTTTTGACGCCACGCTGGATATGCTTTCCGGGCGCTATCCCTCTGGCGATTTTTCTGCTTTTCGCCCCAAACTGGTCTGGAACAGGGAGACCGGGATATTGACCGCCCGACCTGGCGCTCAATTGTTGGCGGTTACCAGCGGCGGCACCATTCCGGATCGTGGCATGTATAGCGTGTTATTACCCGAAGGTGAAGAAAAGGCCGGTTCGCGGCGGGTGGGTGAACTGGATGAGGAGATGGTATATGAGTCGCGGGTGAACGACATTATCACTCTCGGCGCTACCTCATGGCGGATCCAGCAAATCACCCGCGATCAGGTGATTGTGACTCCTGCTCCGGGTCGTTCTGCCCGGCTCCCCTTCTGGCGTGGTGAAGGTAACGGACGTCCGGCTGAATTAGGCGAGATGATCGGCGATTTTCTTCATTTGCTGGCGGATGGCGCGTTCTTTTCCGGGACTATTCCCCCGTGGCTGGCAGAAGAAAATACGATCGCCAATATTCAGGGGTTGATTGAGGAGCAGCGCAACGCGACGGGCATCGTTCCGGGGAGTCGCCATCTGGTCCTCGAACGGTGCCGTGATGAAATTGGTGACTGGCGTATTATTTTGCACTCTCCCTATGGAAGACGGGTGCATGAACCCTGGGCGGTGGCGATTGCCGGGCGAATACATGCGCTATGGGGCGCTGACGCGTCGGTGGTCGCCAGTGATGACGGCATTGTTGCACGTATTCCTGACACCGATGGTAAATTGCCCGATGCCGCGATTTTTTTGTTTGAACCAGAAAAGTTGCTGCAAATTGTCCGCGAGGCGGTAGGCAGCTCGGCACTTTTCGCCGCCCGTTTTCGCGAATGCGCCGCGCGGGCATTATTAATGCCGGGGCGCACTCCGGGCCATCGCACCCCGCTTTGGCAACAACGGCTGCGCGCCAGTCAGTTGCTGGAAATCGCTCAGGGATATCCGGATTTTCCGGTCATTCTCGAAACCCTACGCGAATGTCTGCAAGATGTTTATGATCTTCCCGCACTGGAACGTTTGATGCGTCGCCTGAACGGTGGCGAAATTCAAATATCCGATGTAACGACCACTACGCCCTCGCCTTTCGCCACAAGTTTATTGTTCGGCTATGTCGCGGAATTTATGTACCAGAGCGACGCCCCGCTGGCAGAGCGCCGGGCATCCGTACTGTCGCTGGACAGCGAGTTACTGCGCAATCTACTCGGACAGGTCGATCCGGGGGAATTACTCGACCCGCAGGTCATTCGCCAGGTGGAAGAAGAGTTGCAACGACTGGCTCCTGGCAGAAGAGCGAAAGGTGAAGAAGGATTGTTCGACCTGCTGCGCGAACTGGGGCCAATGACCGTTGAAGACCTGGCGCAACGGCATACAGGCAGCAGTGAAGAGGTTGCGTCGTATCTGGAAAATCTTCTTGCAGTAAAACGAATCTTCCCAGCGATGATTAGCGGACAGGAGCGTCTTGCCTGTATGGATGATGCCGCCAGGCTGCGTGATGCCCTCGGCGTACGACTACCAGAGTCATTGCCAGAGATTTATTTACATAGAGTCAGTTACCCGCTTCGCGACCTCTTTCTGCGCTATCTCCGGGCTCATGCTCTGGTCACGGCTGAACAACTGGCTCATGAGTTTAGTCTCGGTATTGCCATTGTCGAAGAGCAGCTTCAGCAACTGCGTGAACAGGGTCTGGTGATGAATCTGCAACAAGACATCTGGGTGAGCGATGAAGTATTTCGTCGTCTGCGTTTGCGCTCGCTGCAAGCCGCCAGAGAAGCGACGCGTCCCGTTGCAGCCACGACCTATGCGCGATTGCTGCTGGAACGTCAGGGCGTATTACCCGCCACCGATGGTAGCCCGGCGCTCTTTGCCTCAACATCGCCAGGCGTTTATGAGGGCGTAGATGGCGTGATGCGGGTGATCGAACAGCTTGCCGGAGTCGGTTTACCCGCCTCACTCTGGGAAAGCCAGATCCTGCCTGCCCGCGTACGCGACTATTCGTCAGAAATGCTCGATGAATTACTGGCAACCGGTGCGGTTATCTGGTCGGGGCAAAAAAAACTGGGTGAAGATGACGGCCTGGTGGCACTGCATCTACAGGAATATGCTGCAGAATCGTTCACTCCCGCCGAAGCGGATCAGGCGAATCGTTCGGCGCTGCAACAAGCGATAGTCGCTGTTCTGGCTGACGGAGGAGCCTGGTTTGCACAACAAATCAGCCAACGGATACGCGACAAAATCGGCGAATCGGTTGATCTCTCTGCCCTGCAAGAGGCGTTATGGGCGCTGGTCTGGCAAGGCGTCATCACCAGCGACATTTGGGCACCGTTACGCGCCCTCACCCGCAGCAGTTCCAACGCACGCACCTCAACTCGCCGCAGTCACCGGGCTCGTCGTGGACGTCCTGTCTATGCGCAACCCGTCTCGCCGCGGGTATCTTACAACACACCAAATCTGGCTGGACGCTGGTCGTTATTGCAGGTGGAGCCACTAAACGATACCGAAAGGATGCTGGCGCTGGCGGAAAATATGCTCGACCGCTACGGCATCATCAGTCGTCAGGCGGTGATAGCCGAAAATATCCCTGGCGGGTTTCCATCGATGCAAACGCTTTGTCGAAGTATGGAAGACTCCGGGCGAATTATGCGAGGTCGTTTTGTAGAAGGTCTGGGTGGCGCGCAATTCGCTGAACGTCTGACTATTGACCGATTGCGCGATCTGGCGACACAAGCCACGCAAACGCGCCACTATACACCAGTGGCGCTCTCTGCCAACGATCCGGCTAATGTGTGGGGAAATCTTCTGCCCTGGCCTGCACATCCGGCAACGCTGGTTCCAACGCGTCGGGCGGGTGCGCTGGTGGTCGTTTCTGGCGGCAAATTGTTACTCTATCTGGCGCAAGGTGGCAAAAAAATGCTGGTCTGGCAGGAAAAAGAGGAATTACTCGCCCCAGAGGTTTTCCACGCGCTGACTACCGCACTGCGTCGCGAACCACGGCTGCGCTTTACGCTAACAGAAGTGAATGATCTACCGGTCCGGCAAACGCCGATGTTTACGCTGCTGCGTGAGGCGGGATTTTCAAGTTCGCCACAAGGGCTGGATTGGGGATAGAGAAAGGACTGACGGATGCCCGTTCGCATCCGTCAGTATTGCAGGACGGATTATTCCGCGTCCGGCTCTTCAGACTTGTATTTAGCGGCAGTTTCTTTGATCAGCTGCTGCAGTTCGCCACGCTGATACATTTCGATCACGATATCACAACCGCCGACCAGCTCGCCGTCAACCCACAGTTGCGGGAAGGTCGGCCAGTTAGCATATTTCGGCAGTTCCGCACGAATGTCCGGATTCTGCAGAATATCAACATAGGCAAAACGTTCGCCACATGCGGCAAGCGCCTGGACTGCCTGGGCAGAGAAACCGCAGCTCGGCAGTTTCGGTGAACCTTTCATGTACAGCAGGATCGGGTTTTCAGCAATCTGGCGTTGGATTTTTTCGATAGTGGTGCTCATTGTCTTGCTTCCTCAAACTTCTTTACGGCAGTAATCTGACATTGTAGCGGGTCAGTGCGGCATCGGAAAATAACATTTTCATCACGCTTTTGCTATTTTATCCCTTTGCTCTATTTGTTGCATTTCAAATATTCGTTTCTTCTCTGATGCCGGCAAACTGGCGTATTTATAACCATTTTTAGCTTTCACTGCTGCATTTTTTTGCGCTCGCCAACGAAACGTATTTTTTAACAATAAAAGCTATTAACTTTCTCTTCTTCTATGCATTAGAATCATCAAGTTTTGTAAATCAGACGCAGGCATGATAGACCTGCCTTTACAGAGGGACGCTCAGTGGCGCGGATAAACCGTATTTCGATCACGCTCTGTGCTTTACTTTTTACCACCCTGCCTTTAACGCCTATGGCCCATGCTTCAAAGCAAGCCAGGGAGAGTTCTGCTACCACTCATATCACCAAAAAAGCAGATAAAAAGAAAAGCACGGCAACCACCAAAAAGACCCAGAAAACAGCGAAAAAAGCCGCCAGTAAAAGTACGACCAAAAGCAAAACCGCTTCTTCCGTTAAAAAATCTTCCATTACCGCTTCTAAAAACGCCAAAACTCGCAGCAAACACGCCGTCAATAAAACGGCCTCAGCCAGCTTTACCGAAAAGTGTACCAAACGTAAGGGCTATAAATCGCATTGTGTGAAAGTCAAAAATGCCGCGTCAGGAACTCTTGCCGACGCGCACAAAGCGAAGGTGCAAAAAGCTACGAAAGTGGCAATGAATAAACTGATGCAGCAAATTGGTAAGCCATATCGTTGGGGTGGCAGCTCACCGCGTACCGGTTTTGATTGCAGCGGCCTGGTTTATTACGCTTATAAAGATTTGGTGAAAATTCGTATTCCGCGTACGGCGAATGAAATGTATCACCTGCGTGATGCAGCGCCAATCGAACGTAGTGAACTGAAAAACGGCGACCTGGTCTTTTTCCGTACTCAGGGACGCGGCACAGCCGATCATGTCGGCGTGTATGTCGGCAACGGCAAATTTATTCAGTCACCGCGCACAGGTCAGGAAATTCAAATCACTTCTCTCAGTGAAGACTACTGGCAGCGCCACTATGTTGGCGCTCGTCGGGTAATGACCCCAAAAACACTTCGCTAAAACTTTACCCTGTTGTTACGGCAACAGGGTAAGTTCATCTTTTGTCTCACCTTTTAATTTGCTACCCTATCCATACGCACAATAAGGCTATTGTACGTATGCAAATTAATAATAAAGGAGAGTAGCAATGTCATTCGAATTACCTGCACTACCATATGCTAAAGATGCTCTGGCACCGCACATTTCTGCGGAAACCATCGAGTATCACTACGGCAAGCACCATCAGACTTATGTCACTAACCTGAACAACCTGATTAAAGGTACCGCGTTTGAAGGTAAATCACTGGAAGAGATTATTCGCAGCTCTGAAGGTGGCGTATTCAACAACGCAGCTCAGGTCTGGAACCATACTTTCTACTGGAACTGCCTGGCACCGAACGCCGGTGGCGAACCGACTGGAAAAGTCGCTGAAGCTATCGCCGCATCTTTTGGCAGCTTTGCCGATTTCAAAGCGCAGTTTACTGATGCAGCGATCAAAAACTTTGGTTCTGGCTGGACCTGGCTGGTGAAAAACAGCGATGGCAAACTGGCTATCGTTTCAACCTCTAACGCGGGTACTCCGCTGACCACCGATGCGACTCCGCTGCTGACCGTTGATGTCTGGGAACACGCTTATTACATCGACTATCGCAATGCACGTCCTGGCTATCTGGAGCACTTCTGGGCGCTGGTGAACTGGGAATTCGTAGCGAAAAATCTCGCTGCATAATAACTGATGGCAAATGCAGCATTGCCTGAAGCGCTACGCTTATCAGGCCTACGCGGATCATCGATGTAGGTCGGATAAGGCACTCGCCGCATCCGGCAAGATAAATCGCACGTTGTCAGCAACTGTAACGCAGAAGGTTATCCTTCTGCGTTTTTGTTTAATTAGCTGTTAGCAACGCAAACTGTTTCAGGTTGTTTTCTGGCTGACATAAACACCAGCAATAATGCCAGTCCCGCGACAATCGCTCCCATCACCGGTACAAAGCTGTAGCCCAGACCACCGGAAATCACCGCACCACCGGCTACCGCGCCCAGCGCATTGCCGAGGTTGAACGCGCCAATATTCACCGATGACGATAGCCCCGGCGCTTCATGCGCCACGCGCATCACCCGCATCTGTAATGGTGGAACGACTGCGAAAGTTGCCGCACCCCACACCACCATACTGACAGCCGCCCCAATCTGCGTTTGCGCAAGGAATGGGATCGCCAGCATAATCACCATCAACAGCAGCAGGAAGCCTTTCAACGTACCGCTCACCGACCGGTCAGTGAAGTTAGCCGCCAAATAGTTACCAATTGAGAAGCCGACGCCAATTAACACCAGCATCAGGGTAATAAAACCAGAAGTCGCATGCGTAATGCTGTGCAGAACCGGTGAGATATAGGTATAGAGGGTGAACATCGCCCCCGCACCCAGCACGGTGGTAAGCAGCGCGGAAAGCACCTGCGGGCGAACCAGAACCGACAGTTCACGTTTAACATCCGGTTTTTCCCCCGCCCCGCCTTTCGGCAGAGACAGCCACAGGCTCGCGATTGCAATCACCCCAAGACCCGCTGTAGCCAGGAACGACATTCGCCAGCCAATTGTTTCACCAAGCCAGGTTGCCGCAGGAACGCCGCCAATATTGGCAATCGTCAGCCCCATAAACATGGTGGCGACCGCGCTGGCCTGCTTGTGTTTTGGCACTACGCTTGCCGCTACAACCGATCCCAGACCGAAGAACGCTCCGTGGTTGAGACTGGTAATAATGCGCGACAGCATCAGGGTGGTATAGTCCGGCGAAATAGCCGACAGCACGTTGCCCAGCGTAAAAATGGCCATCAGGAAGATCAAAGCGTTACGACGGCCACGATGGGACAACAGCAGCGTCATCAGCGGCGCACCGACCATAACCCCTACCGCATAGGCGCTGATCAGCATTCCGGCCGCCGGTATGGAGACGTCAACGCCTTTCGCAATAACGGCAGCAGCCCCATCGGTGAGAACTCTGTGGTACCAATACCAAATGCCCCGATAGCTAACGCTAGTAAGGGAAAGTTAATTTTCATGCAATGACTCCGTTTAGCCGCAGTCTGGACGCGGCCTGGCAACATAGTGCAAAAGCATGACATCAATCACAGAAAAACAGAAGTGTACAAAACTGCAAAAGATTATTGCGAATGAGTAACAATCAGTCGTGAGGGAGCGGATGCCCCCTCACTTGGGAATTAATGCAAAATAGCGGTAAAACCTGCAGCGACGATCAGAGCCAGCGCAATAACGGTCGTACAGAGAGACAGTTTAAGATCGGTACTCATCAATTTTTCTCCTTTTGATTACCACAGTAAAACTGCGTTTAATCATTTTTGCACAGTTAATCGTAAAAATCTTCACAGATTTAGCAGGATGTTTGTTTTTGCTCTTCCACTTTGCGCCAGGATAAGTCAAAATTCGACGCTTATTTATGAGCGTACCGGCCATTGACCCCCTCCTGTCGTCCTGTATCGTTTCCCGGCGAATCACAATCACTAAGATTGTGCCAGGGTGTGTGGAAAACAACGTTTTCCTTTCGATTTTATCAGGGGCAAGGCCAGGGTCTGGAGTGAGATGGAATGGCAACAATTAAAGATGTAGCGAAGCGCGCAAACGTTTCCACTACAACCGTATCACATGTAATTAACAAAACGCGTTTTGTCGCTGAAGATACGCGCGAAGCCGTGTGGGCGGCTATCAAAGAGCTGCATTACTCACCGAGCGCCGTTGCCCGTAGTTTGAAGGTCAATCACACCAAATCGATTGGTTTGCTGGCCACCAGCAGCGAGGCCGCCTACTTTGCCGAAATTATTGAAGCCGTTGAGAAAAACTGCTTTGAGAAAGGCTATACCCTGATTCTCGGCAACGCGTGGAACAATCTGGAAAAGCAGCGCGCTTATCTATCGATGATGGCGCAAAAACGCGTCGATGGCCTGCTGGTAATGTGCTTGAGTATCCAGAACCCCTGCTGACCATGCTCGAAGAGTATCGTCACATTCCTATGGTGGTGATGGATGGGGGTGAAGCTAAGCCGATTTTACCGATTCGGTTATCGATAACGCCTTTGAAGGCGGCTATATGGCCGGTCGTTACCTCATCGAGCGCGGCCATCGCGATATTGGCGTGATCCCTGGCCCACTGGAGCGTAACACCGGCGCAGGTCGTCTGGCGGGCTTCATGAAGGCAATGGAAGAAGCGCTGATCAACGTCCCGGCTAGCTGGATTGTTCAGGGCGACTTTGAGCCCGAGTCCGGCTATCGCGCGATGCAGCAGATCTTGTTCCAGCACCCGCGCCCTACCGCCATCTTCTGCGGCGGTGATGTGATGGCGATGGGTGCGCTCTGCGCCGCCGATGGATGGGGCTGCGCGTGCCGCAGGATATTTCACTCATCGGTTACGATAACGTGCGCAACTCCCGCTTCTTTACGCCGGCGCTGACCACCATTCACCAGCCAAAAGATTCGCTCGGTGAAACGGCCTTCAATATGCTGATGGACCGTATCGTCAGCAAGCGCGAAGAGTCGCAGTCGATCGAGGTGCATCCACGCCTTATCGAGCGTCGCTCCGTGGCCGACGGCCCGTACCGCGACTACCGCCGTTAATTTTTTTTTCCAACGGACGCCTTACACGGGCGTCCGCAACCACTCCTCGTTTAACGTCTCACTGTCCCCCAGATACTCCAGCAGCCAATTTAATGCTGGCGAAGCTTCGCTTCGCTGCCAGGTCACACAGCAAGCTGCATCCGGGAAGGGATTTTCCAGCGTCAACGCCACCCACTCCCCGCTACCAGCCACGGCTGCGCCCGATGTCCGGGGACCATTGCGGCACACAGCCCTGCCCAAATGCAGGTTTCCGAGGATTCCCAGTCCGGTACTACCACCCTCTTTTGGTTATCCAGCAGCCAGGTCGTACGTTTGGGTAATGAACGCGAGGTATCTTCGCGCACCAGCGATGGCCAGTTGCGCAACACTTCATCGCTAAGCGGGCCTTCCATCTTCGCCAGAGGATGGGAAAGCCGCCACCACGCAGTGCCAGTTCAGCATTCCCATATCGCGAAAAAGCAAAACGCCCACCGACCGGAATGGCGGTGGCGCCAATCGCTAATTCCACGCGCCCATCAGCCAGGGCGTCCCACACGCCGTTGAACACTTCCTGAAAAACAATCAGTTCAACATCGTTAAAATGACGGTAGAAATCGACAATCAGCTGGCGGGTACGTTCCGGTTTAACGATATTATCGACGGCAATGGCTAACTGCCCGCGCCAGCCGTTAGCAATCTGCTGGCATTGCCGCTGGCGCGTGATCTGCATTTTTTTGATGACAGAGCGCCCTTCCTTTAAAAACCATTACGCTCCAGCAGCGGTCAGCTCCACATCACGGTGCCGTCGTTCAAAGAGCGGCACCGCCAGCCACTCTTCCAGCTGACGCACGGTATAGCTGACCGCAGAAGGAACGCGATGCAGCTCCTGTGCCGCAGCGCTAAAACTACCATTACGCGCTACCGCATCAACAACTTCGAGTGAATATTCTGACCACATAGTCTGCCTGCAAAATTTTTGAAACCAGTCATCAAATATTACCGTTTCACAACACTAATTTCACTCCCTACACTTTGCGGCGGTGTTTAATTGAGAGATTTAGAGAATATACATGCAACCTGGGAAAAGATTTTTAGTCTGGCTGGCGGGTTTGAGCGTACTCGGTTTTCTGGCAACCGATATGTATCTGCCTGCTTTCGCCGCCATACAGGCCGACCTGCAAACGCCTGCGTCTGCTGTCAGTGCCAGCCTTAGTCTGTTCCTTGCCGGTTTTGCCGCAGCCCAGCTTCTGTGGGGGCCGCTCTCCGACCGTTATGGTCGTAAACCGGTATTATTAATCGGCCTGACAATTTTTGCGTTAGGTAGTCTGGGGATGCTGTGGGTAGAAAACGCCGCTACGCTGCTGGTATTGCGTTTTGTACAGGCTGTGGGTGTCTGCGCCGCGGCGGTTATCTGGCAAGCATTAGTGACAGATTATTATCCTTCACAGAAAGTTAACCGTATTTTTGCGGCCATCATGCCGCTGGTGGGTCTATCTCCGGCACTGGCTCCTCTGTTAGGAAGCTGGCTGCTGGTCCATTTTTCCTGGCAGGCGATTTTCGCCACCCTGTTTGCCATTACCGTGGTGCTGATTCTGCCTATTTTCTGGCTCAAACCCACGACGAAGGCCCGTAACAATAGTCAGGATGGTCTGACCTTTACCGACCTGCTACGTTCTAAAACCTATCGCGGCAACGTGCTGATATACGCAGCCTGTTCAGCCAGTTTTTTTGCATGGCTGACCGGTTCACCGTTCATCCTTAGTGAAATGGGCTACAGCCCGGCAGTTATTGGTTTAAGTTATGTCCCGCAAACTATCGCGTTTCTGATTGGTGGTTATGGCTGTCGCGCCGCGCTGCAGAAATGGCAAGGCAAGCAGTTATTACCGTGGTTGCTGGTGCTGTTTGCTGTCAGCGTCATTGCGACCTGGGCTGCGGGCTTCATTAGCCATGTGTCGCTGGTCGAAATCCTGATCCCATTCTGTGTGATGGCGATTGCCAATGGCGCGATCTACCCTATTGTTGTCGCCCAGGCGCTGCGTCCCTTCCCACACGCAACTGGTCGCGCCGCAGCGTTGCAGAACACTCTTCAACTGGGTCTGTGCTTCCTCGCAAGTCTGGTAGTTTCCTGGCTGATCAGTATCAGCACGCCATTGCTCACCACCACCAGCGTGATGTTATCAACAGTAGTGCTGGTCGCGCTGGGTTACATGATGCAACGTTGTGAAGAAGTTGGCTGCCAGAATCATGGCAATGCCGAAGTCGCTCATAGCGAATCACACTGATCTATATCGATATACTTATACTTAGGCTGCTAACAAAATTTTGTTGTATGATTGAAATTAGCGGCCTATACTAATTTCGAGTTGTTAAAGCTACGATAAATATTATGTTTTTACGGGGACAGGATCGTTCCCGACTCACTATGGATAGTCATTTCGGCAAGGGTTCCTCCTTTCCCTCTGTTCTACGTCGGATTATAGACTCGCGGTTTTTTCTGCGAGATTTCTCACAAAGCCCAAAAAGCGTCTACGCTGTTTTAAGGTTCTGATCACCGACCAGTGATGGAGAAACTATGAGTTCATCGTGTATAGAAGAAGTCAGTGTACCGGATGACAACTGGTACCGTATCGCCAACGAATTACTTAGCCGTGCCGGTATAGCCATTAACGGTTCTGCCCCGGCGGATATTCGTGTGAAAAACCCCGATTTTTTTAAACGCGTTCTGCAAGAAGGCTCTTTGGGGTTAGGCGAAAGTTATATGGATGGCTGGTGGGAATGTGACCGACTGGATATGTTTTTTAGCAAAGTCTTACGCGCAGGTCTCGAGAACCAACTCCCCCATCATTTCAAAGACACGCTGCGTATTGCCGGCGCTCGTCTCTTCAATCTGCAGAGTAAAAAACGTGCCTGGATAGTCGGCAAAGAGCATTACGATTTGGGTAATGACTTGTTCAGCCGCATGCTTGATCCCTTCATGCAATATTCCTGCGCTTACTGGAAAGATGCCGATAATCTGGAATCTGCCCAGCAGGCGAAGCTCAAAATGATTTGTGAAAAATTGCAGTTAAAACCAGGGATGCGCGTACTGGATATTGGCTGCGGCTGGGGCGGACTGGCACACTACATGGCATCTAATTATGACGTAAGCGTGGTGGGCGTCACCATTTCTGCCGAACAGCAAAAAATGGCTCAGGAACGCTGTGAAGGCCTGGATGTCACCATTTTGCTGCAAGATTATCGTGACCTGAACGACCAGTTTGATCGTATTGTTTCTGTGGGGATGTTCGAGCACGTCGGACCGAAAAATTACGATACCTATTTTGCGGTGGTGGATCGTAATTTGAAACCGGAAGGCATATTCCTGCTCCATACTATCGGTTCGAAAAAAACCGATCTGAATGTTGATCCCTGGATTAATAAATATATTTTTCCGAACGGTTGCCTGCCCTCTGTACGCCAGATTGCTCAGTCCAGCGAACCCCACTTTGTGATGGAAGACTGGCATAACTTCGGTGCTGATTACGATACTACGTTGATGGCGTGGTATGAACGATTCCTCGCCGCATGGCCAGAAATTGCGGATAACTATAGTGAACGCTTTAAACGAATGTTTACCTATTATCTGAATGCCTGTGCAGGTGCTTTCCGCGCCCGTGATATTCAGCTCTGGCAGGTCGTGTTCTCACGCGGTGTTGAAAACGGCCTTCGAGTGGCTCGCTAAAGGCTATTCTATCGCCCCCTCTCCGGGGGCGATTTCAGATCAGGCTTCTGTGCCTGGTTGATTCATGGCATTTTCTCGTGCCGCCAGCACACGTTCTACCGTATCTACCACTGCCTGAGTTTGTGGATCGATTTCAATGTTGACGCGTGCGCCAAGTTTTTTCTTCCCAAGAGTCGTGCGTTCCAGTGTTTCCGGAATTAAATGGACGCAAAAACGCGTTGGCGTGACTTCGCCGACGGTCAGGCTAATACCGTCGATGCCAATAAATCCTTTGTACAGAATATATTTCATCAACTGACTATCCTGGACTTTAAACCAGATCTGGCGATTATTTTCTGAGGTTAATATTTTCGCCACTTCAGCAGTGGTCATAATATGACCTGACATTAAGTGTCCGCCAATTTCATCACTGAATTTCGCCGCACGCTCAACGTTTACCCAATCCCCCACTTTTAAATCGCCAAGATTGGTAATGCGTAACGTTTCTTTCATCAGGTCAAAACTGACATGGTTGCCGTTAATTTCCGTCACGGTCAGGCAGCAACCGTTATGCGCCACGGAAGCACCGGTTTCCAGGCCGTCCAGCATGTGGTCGGGTAACTCCACCACATGCGTACGAAAATTTGGTTTCTCGTCAATCGACACCAGTTTTGCGGTGCCCTGTACAATCCCCGTAAACATACTTACAACTCCTGAAATCAGTTAAGACATTCTGTTCAGCACAATAGCAGGTGGAAAACGCCCTTACCAGTGAAGGGGTAAGAATGGCTATTTTTTCACTGGAGAATTAATAAATCCTCGCTACAATAGACTGAATTTCCCCTGCTTCTTCTTTTTGCTGCCCATTCAGGCGGCTTTTTAGTCTCTCATATAACTACAAATAAAAGGTGTTCACGTGCAGAAGTATATCAGTGAAGCGCGTCTGTTATTAGCATTAGCAATCCCGGTGATTCTCGCGCAAATCGCCCAAACTGCGATGGGTTTTGTCGATACCGTGATGGCGGGCGGCTATAGTGCCACCGACATGGCGGCGGTCGCTATCGGTACTTCTATCTGGCTTCCGGCGATCCTCTTTGGTCACGGACTGCTGCTGGCATTAACGCCGGTTATCGCGCAATTAAATGGTTCCGGTCGACGTGAGCGCATTGCGCATCAGGTGCGACAAGGTTTCTGGCTGGCAGGTTTTGTTTCCGTTCTCATTATGCTGGTGCTGTGGAATGCAGGTTACATTATCCGCTCCATGGAAAACATCGATCCGGCTCTGGCGGACAAAGCCGTGGGTTATCTGCGTGCGTTGTTGTGGGGCGCGCCGGGATATCTGTTCTTCCAGGTTGCCCGTAACCAGTGTGAAGGTCTGGCAAAAACCAAGCCGGGTATGGTAATGGGCTTTATCGGCCTGCTGGTGAACATCCCGGTGAACTATATCTTTATTTATGGTCATTTCGGTATGCCTGAGCTCGGTGGCGTTGGTTGTGGCGTGGCTACTGCGGCGGTGTATTGGGTCATGTTCCTTGCCATGGTTTCTTACATTAAACGCGCCCGCTCCATGCGCGATATTCGTAACGAAAAAGGCACCGCAAAACCCGATCCTGCGGTTATGAAACGACTGATTCAACTCGGTTTGCCGATTGCGCTGGCACTGTTCTTTGAAGTGACACTGTTTGCCGTCGTGGCTCTGTTAGTGTCTCCGCTCGGTATTGTTGATGTCGCAGGACACCAGATTGCCCTGAACTTTAGTTCACTAATGTTCGTGCTTCCAATGTCGCTGGCGGCAGCGGTAACTATCCGCGTAGGTTATCGTCTGGGTCAGGGCTCAACGCTGGATGCGCAAACCGCTGCGCGGACCGGGCTTATGGTGGGTGTCTGTATGGCAACCCTGACGGCCATTTTCACGGTTTCACTGCGGGAGCAAATCGCCCTGTTGTACAACGACAATCCCGAGGTTGTAACGCTGGCTGCGCATTTGATGTTGCTGGCGGCGGTATATCAGATTTCTGACTCAATCCAGGTGATTGGCAGTGGGATTTTGCGTGGTTATAAAGATACGCGTTCCATTTTCTATATTACCTTTACGGCTTACTGGGTGCTGGGCTTGCCAAGCGGCTATATTCTGGCACTGACCGATCTGGTCGTTGAACCTATGGGGCCAGCAGGCTTCTGGATAGGCTTTATTATTGGCCTGACGTCGGCAGCCATTATGATGATGTTGCGTATGCGGTTCCTGCAACGTCTGCCGTCAGCCATCATTCTGCAACGAGCATCCCGCTAATAAAGACAAGGCGCAACCTTCACGGGTTGCGCCTGTATTTTTACGCAGGCTGGAGCGTTGCGCCAATCCCGTCTTCGTCTGGCTGTAATTTCAGAGCGTTACACAGAGTTTGCCGACTGGCATCTGTTATCTCAACGTGTATATCCCCGGTAACTTCCCCTTTCACATTGATGAAGTCAGGTGAAATTTCTTTTGCACTGGTTTGCAGGCAAATCGCTCCCTCTCCGCGCAGGCGTTTCACTTTCAGTTGCACATGCGTTGCCGCATCAGTGATCAGCCACAGTTTTCCACCATTCAGATTGATGTTACCAACAATGAAAGTGACACTGTCACCTTTTACCGTACTGCCGTCTAGAATCAACACACCGCCCTGCTGTACAGTAATCGTTGATTGTTGCAGCTCTGCGCCATAACCAATAATCATTGAAGCGCCGTCCAGTAATGCAACACTCCCGGTCAGTTCAACCGGTGCGCGATCTTCCTCTACGACAAAATTTTCGTCCGCGCTGGTGGGTGACAACAGGATCACTGTCCCACCTTGTATTACCGCGTTTTCCAGCGTACCGGCATGCACTTCAGCCCGACCACCCACATTCACGGACAGGTTTTGCGTCTTACCGGAACTGTAGAGCTGAAGGCCATCCGTCCCCAGACGATAAATGGATCCATTCTCAACAATAGTGTCAGAGTCTTCACCACCGAGATTATTCATGGTGCCACCAGCAAGCAACGTATCACTGGCTTTCCCGGCCAGCATAAAAACGCCGCCCTGATTAATCTCACAATTGCTGGCTTCCCCACCTGGATACACCAACAATTCACCACCTTCATCTACCACGACCGCTGAGGTTGTCCCATTAACCAACAGGCCGCCCTCTTGATCGAGAATGATTTTTTCCGCGCGATGTCCTTCCAGTACACGCAGGTTACCGCCATTTTCCAGCAACAAACCGCAGGCATAACCTTTATCAACGCTGAATTCACCTTCGGGATGGCGGCCATTAACCGTAGCGAGCGTAGAGAGACTAATTGCGCCTCCCTCGGACTGAACAATATCTGTGGCAATGGCACCATCGCTGACCGATAGCGTGCCATTGTTACCGTACTGTGTGCATTTGGCGATCCCACCGGTTGCCACTTTCAACCAGCCAGCCCCCGTGACCACGGTATTTTCGGCTCTTCCGCCAGCTTCAACAATCAACTCGCCTTCAGTAAGTTGCGTCGCGCCAATGACCTCGCCGGTCTTAACAATTTGCACGTTCCCGTCGCTCATCAAGTTTTTCGCATCAGATCCCATGATTTATTCCTTTGCTGCATCTGTGTGCCTTTATTGCTACCTAAGTGTAAAGGCTACGGAGGATTTATCCACGACAGATTTGAGATGGTGGCAAACAACTCTGTTTAAACTCTGATACACGAATTATTGGGTTGTATCAGATGTAAATGCGATCCTGAATAAAAATCACCCTTGCAAATCAACAAAATATAGCCAATTTGCTTAAAAGCTCTGCAAACGGTCGAAATAGCGCAGAAAATTACGTTTTGCCTCTTGCCACCTTCCCACTCTGCCGCTAATATTCGTCCCCGTTGTCACCTACAACGTTGCGTTTATAGCTCAGTTGGTTAGAGCACCACCTTGACATGGTGGGGGTCGTTGGTTCGAGTCCAATTAAACGCACCATTATGCGTCCGTAGCTCAGTTGGTTAGAGCACCACCTTGACATGGTGGGGGTCGGTGGTTCGAGTCCACTCGGACGCACCATATCTTCTTAATCTGGTCTTCTCCTTTTTCCCTCTGTTTCTTCTCTGTATCCAATACGTTAAAAGATTTACACTGTCTTCGTATGCGTTATCAGAAGGAGAATCGCTATGGCAACTTTGTTACAACTTCATTTTGCTTTTAATGGCCCATTTGGCGACGCAATGGCTGAGCAGCTTAAACCACTTGCTGAGTCGATTAATCAGGAACCTGGTTTTCTGTGGAAGGTATGGACAGAAAGTGAAAAGAACCACGAAGCCGGTGGGATCTACCTTTTCACTGATGAAAAAAGCGCCCTTGCCTATCTGGAAAAACATACTGCCCGACTGAAAAATCTCGGCGTTGAGGAAGTTGTCGCCAAAGTTTTCGATGTCAATGAGCCACTTAGTCAAATCAATCAGGCAAAACTCGCCTGACAGAATTTAATCAAGGGCGGTTAGCGCCCTTTTCATCCCTGTCTGAAATTTCTCAAATTCTAAAAATCTCAACCAAACTTATCTGATAACACTAAATTCGAAAGAATGCGTACAGGTAAGTAACAATGAAAAAAATTGCTATTGTGGGTGCCGGGCCTACGGGGATCTACACCTTATTCTCGCTTCTACAGCAACAAACTCCACTTTCTATTTCTATCTTCGAGCAGGCTGACGAGGCCGGTGTCGGGATGCCATACAGTGATGAGGAAAACTCAAAAATGATGCTGGCAAATATTGCCAGTATTGAAATACCGCCGATTTATTGTACGTATCTCGAATGGCTACAAAAGCAAGAAGACAGCCATCTCCAGCGTTATGGCGTTAAAAAAGAAACCTTGCACGATCGTCAGTTTTTACCGCGAATTCTGCTGGGCGAATATTTCCGCGATCAATTTTTACGACTAGTAGACCAGGCACGACAGCAAAAATTTGCAGTGGCTGTTTATGAATCATGCCAGGTTACCGATCTGCAAATTACAAATGCTGGCGTCATGCTCGCTACAAATCAGGATTTACCCAGCGAGACGTTTGATTTAGCGGTGATCGCCACGGGTCACGTCTGGCCTGATGAAGAAGAAGCAACCCGAACGTATTTTCCCAGCCCGTGGTCAGGCCTGATGGAAGCAAAGGTCGATGCGTGTAACGTGGGTATTATGGGAACATCCTTGAGCGGACTGGATGCGGCAATGGCAGTGGCTATTCAGCATGGTTCGTTCATTGAAGATGATAAACAACACGTCGTTTTTCACCGCGATAACGCAAGTGAAAAGCTAAATATCACGTTGTTGTCGCGCACGGGTATTTTACCCGAAGCCGATTTCTATTGCCCTATTCCCTACGAGCCCTTACACATCGTCACCGATCAGGCATTAAATGCTGAGATTCAAAAAGGCGAAGAGGGCCTTTTGGATCGGGTATTTAGATTGATAGTAGAGGAAATCAAGTTTGCTGATCCAGACTGGAGTCAACGCATAGCCTTAGAGAGCCTGAATGTCGATTCCTTTGCTCAAGCCTGGTTTGCCGAGCGCAAACAACGCGACCCATTTGACTGGGCAGAAAAAAATCTCCAGGAAGTCGAACGCAATAAACGAGAAAAACATACTGTTCCCTGGCGTTATGTCATTCTGCGCCTGCATGAAGCCGTACAGGAAATTGTTCCACATCTGAATGAACACGACCATAAACGGTTCAGTAAAGGCCTTGCCCGGGTTTTCATCGATAATTATGCGGCAATCCCTTCAGAGTCTATTCGTCGCCTACTTGCCTTACGTGAAGCGGGAATCATTCATATTCTCGCCCTCGGTGAAGACTACAAAATGGAAATTAATGAGTCGCGCACCGTCCTGAAAACGGAAGACAACAGCTACTCGTTTGACGTTTTTATTGATGCCCGCGGACAACGTCCGCTTAAAGTGAAAGATATCCCTTTCCCTGGGCTACGCGAGCAATTACAGAAAACAGGGGATGAAATCCCTGATGTTGGCGAAGATTATACGTTACAGCAACCCGAAGATATTCGTGGGCGCGTAGCGTTCGGCGCGTTGCCCTGGTTGATGCACGACCAGCCTTTCGTTCAGGGACTTACGGCATGTGCAGAAATTGGTGAGGCGATGGCTCGGGCGGTCGTAAAGCCTGCATCCCGTGCTCGTCGGCGTCTTTCGTTTGATTAAAGGTAAAGCTATCAGCACTCAACAAACTGATGCTGTTCATTAAGACGATAGCGGACTCCGGCTCGAATATTGTTTTCACCTTCAATGGCGACGGCGAAGCGAACTCTTTCGCCGTCATGATATGCCAGTGCGGCGCTTCCTCCTGGCCCGAGAATAATTGAGTCGACCACGCCCGTGCTCACTACCGTTGAATTTTCACCGCTGGCAATGATGTGTACATTGTCGCCGCTGTTGGCAATTCTGGCGTTTGCGCCAAAGCTGGCGATTTGCACCAGGTCACCATTACTGGCGACATGACACCGTTCACCCAATGTACAAACGCGTACTCGCATTCCGGTATTCGCAATCCGACTGCTATCTCCAGCGCTGCTTATCCGCGAAGAATTACCGGTTACAGCAACCCGTGCGCGTTCACCGGAGCTGCCAATGTGACTGTTAAAGCCGACACTTCCAATCCGCACGCTATAACCCATACTGGCAATTTGCGCGGCATACCCAGCGGTTGCGATTCTGGCGTTATCCTCACAACAGCCGATGCGAGCATGATCGTCGCTGCGGGCAAACTGACTGCAAAATGGTCTCTCTCCGGGGTCTGTGGCCAGTTTTTGCATAGAGGAAACTTCCTGATGCGCGAAGTTTTCATCCGCCAGCCATTTTTTCCACGCATACTCAACCAGACTCTCCGCCCAGTCCGTATATCCTTCCTCAATCAGTGCATGATGAATATCGGCATAACTACCGCCGCGTGGGAAATGGCGCAGGAACCAGCGATACATCACCGCTCCGATACGCCATTCTCGCAGGTCTGCTTGTGTAATGATCATTCGTTAGTGCCGGTGATAGCCATCGACCATGCTTTTAAAGGTTTCGTGTGGCGTACGCCCCGTGGTGCAAAGATAAAGATGACCGAAGATAAAAAAGAGGCTTATAAATGCCAGAGCAAAATGTGTCTGCAATAACCAGTATCTTACGCCAGGAAACACATCTCCCACGGCTTGCGGATAGAGACACAGCAGCCCCGTCAATAGTAACAACGGCAGCAATCCATACATGACACCAACATAGGCGACCTGCTGTAAGGGATTAAATTTAGACTGGGTTGTTGCCGGGAAAGGATGTTCTTCCCCCTGCATAATGCCAAACAAATAAAATCGCGTTTGTTTTGCCGCTCGTTCCAGCCACCCCTGACGACGAATGCGATAGTGGTGACCATTATCCCCAACGGCATTGATCAGCACAAAGCCGAGCCAGCATGCCAGTAACAAAAATCCGCAAACTTCATGCACCGCAACCAGACTTTTAACCGCAGTTGCGCCCACCATCGCAAAGTGATTTATCAGCCCACTGGCCAGCAACAATACAAAGAGTAACGCATTCGACCAGTGCCATAATCTGACCGCTTTGCTGTAAAGATAAATCTTCTCACCATGATCGGTGGCTGATTTCTTCACGCCACGAGCACGAAGCAAGGCATGCAGCCCCAGCACCAACCACATCCCAACCAGCAATACTCCGGCAATGATCAACCACACCGGCCAAAATTCGGGAGTGAACTGTGGCACATAGTTCGCTAACTGGCTCTGAAACTGTTCAGCATGTTGCGACGGGTTCATACATTTTCCTTTTTAATCAAATGTTGACCGAACCGGCGATACAGATGCGGTTTCCCGGCACCAGGTAGCTGATATTGATAGTATTTATTTTGCTGCAACCACGCCTGAATTTCTGGGCTATCTTCGCGACCAAAGATCAATGCGTGTTCCGGGCAGGCGCTGACGCAAATGGGCGGAAAGCCTTTTGCCAGTCGGGACTCAGCGCAGAAATCACATTTATCTGCCACTTTAGTGACAGGGTTAAGGTAGCGAACCTGGTACGGACAAGCGCCAATGCAATAACTGCAGCCGATGCACTGCGATTTTTCTACCCGCACGATCCCCTGCTCATCACGCCACGACGCCCCCGTCGGGCAAACGTCGATGCACGGAGCATCTTCGCAGTGCTGACATGACTGGCGAAAAAAGTGATACTGCGTTTCGTTGTCGTTATCGGTGACTGGAATGTGTGCTATCGATAAACGGCTTCCCTGAGCGGGGACGTGGTTAGTTTTACGGCATGCGCGGGCGCAAATATTACAGCCATTGCACCGTGACTCGTCATGAATCATGGCATACCGAACTTCCTTTTCTTGCCTCGTGTTCGCTAACAGAGAAGACGCAGAACCAGTAAAAAAGATTACTGTTCCCATCCCCAGAACAAATTTGCGTCGAGTGAAGGACATCTGATTATCCCCTAATGCAGTGGCTGCAACTGTCCACCCTATCCATGACATCTCCCTGAAATTTCAGGGGTTCTGAAACTGCTCTACCTCGAACCATTCGCATAAGCCATAAGCCTTGCCATAGGTCATAAATCGCTCGCTAAACAAGTACAACACCGCCGTCGATGACTCCACCTGCCGTATATCGGCATATTCAGGTGCAACATCCATCGCGGCGATCGCGGCTTCAATCTGCGCTTCCTGGAAGTAATATGGCGCTTGCATCAGCATGGCGACTTTGTAAGGACGAGGATACGTCTGGCACTCAAAACGAACGGCGTGTGCAATGGCGCGACAAATGTCCTGCTCCACAACTTGCAAAGACATCGCCGCGTAGTTTTCACTCATGGCCTGCGTTGAGTAATAGTAATCATCCTTGCTTCCCGTCAAACAAGCGATATCCGCGTAGTCTCCGTTCTGCTTAATGCTTTCCAGCAAAACTGACAGTTCCTCTTCTGCAACCAAATAGGGTGGCGAGAGAAACACGGCGCGCGCCACCAGCTGCCCAGCCGCAGAATGCTGGCGAATGAACTCAGCCAGGATTTCAGCAGGTTCTGGTTCGGTTACCGTATCAACGGGGTGACGCATCCCCTGCAACCATTGCCGCTTCGCCTCGTCAACTTCGCTGACTTTCGCTAACGGCAATTCATCCTGATGGTTCATCTTACCCATTCCTTACGCAGGCAGTAGATTGTGTGCTGCCAGATCGGCGGCAATATCTTCCAGCCCCAGACGCTGCAATGTTTCGCGGGTTGGACAACCAAGCTGTGGGTCCCAGCCCATTTCTTTGTAGAACATCGTGAGCGAAGCATGCATATCGTCACGATCCATTTTGTCAGTACCTTCAGTAAAGACCGGGATCTGCGGATCCTTGTCGAATACCCAGGAACAGATAAGATCGTGTTCATTACGCATATCTTTGGTTTGCATCAGTTTTACCGTGTAGGCACGATGCAACGTAAAAATACGCTCTGCAGCTAAATCTAATTTTTCCTGAGTCATCTCTTCGCCGGTGATCGCTTTGAAGAATTTGGCTTCAAGCGCCAGATCGCCCCGGTAATTACGGCTTTTCAGCGGCGAAACGGTCATTGGCCAGACCCAGTTGCACAGGGTGACGGCGTTATGCAAACAGACCCGCAACAGCGACCACTTTGCATATTTAATTTTTGCGTCATTGATTGGCGTGTAGTTTTTGGTTTCATCGTAAGCATCTTCAGAACCAAAAAGTTCTTTCGCCACTTCACGTTGCAGTTTCAATGGCAAGCCGGAACCAATAAAGTTGATATGGGTATGCGTCATGCAGTCACGGTTGAACATACAGTTAACAATGGAACCGACCTGCGCTGACGCTTCATTGGCATGGTGAACCGGATAGCCAAACGGCGACCAGAGTTTATTTTTCGCGTAGCCCCAGTACTCTTCACCCAAATTCCAGCGTTCTGCGATGGCATATGAACCATCAGCCAGGTGACTCAGCTCACCCACACGATGCGCCAGACGGTAGTAAAAATCTTTAATGAAGTTAACGTCACCCGCTTCCAGTTGATCCCAGCGAATTTCTGCATACTCTTCAGCTGGCAGAACACGCTTGAACACACCTTTGCTGTAACAATAAGTAAAGTCGCGATGCAACTGCCCGTAGTTACACCATAGGCCGTAGTCATCGAACAAATTCAGACCCACCAGGTTACCAATCACACGACCATCGTCTTTATCTTCAAAATCTTTCGGCCCGTTCGGGAAGATGGTGGTATGGACAAAGTTTGCTACACAAGTGTTACCACCTGTGCTGGGCACGCCAAACTCTTTCACCCGAGGAATATTCATTTGGGTCATACAACGGATCGGGCAAGAGTGGCAGCCGCTCATTTTTACTGTGTATTTCTCTGCCGCCGGTCCTAAGTCAAAAACGGATTTATAGGTACGAAAGCCGACCGTATTCTGATTGCCTGGCGGAATTTCACCCGTTTCAATCGGACCACCTTCAGCCGCGCCCCAAAACAGCCCTTTACGTGCTGTCCAGCGTGACTTGGGATCTGAATACTCTGCCCACGATTGTGGCGTACTTGGCACGACATGGTTGTTATTCGCACCAATAAGTTCAGTCATCATGTAATCATTGAGACGCTTCATCTCCTGACGATCGGCAATGTTGACCCCTTTCGTCCCTTCAACCGCAATCGCTTTCAGGTTTTTCGAACCCATTATTGCGCCAGTTCCCGCACCGCCGCTGTGGTTACGGCTATTCAACATGCCAGAGAGAGGAACAAGGTTTTCCCCAGCCTGACCAATAGCCGCCACACAGGTTTCCGGACTGGTCAATCGACAAATTTCTTCCGTCGTTGCGCGCGTCCCTTTTCCCCATAAGAAATCGGCTTTTTCCAGGCTAACTTTGTCATCTTTAATCTTCAGCCATACCGGTGATTTCGCCTTCCCTTCGATAATAATGACGTCGTATCCAGCGAATTTCATTTGCGCTGCAAAAAAGCCACCCATATGGGCATCGACGACTAAATTTCCTTTGGTAAAAGTAGAAAGTGAGGTGATATTTACGCGAGAACTACAGGGGGCACCAGATCCAGTTAATGGGCCGGTAGCAAAGACTAATTTATTCGCTTCATCGAAAGGTTTCGTGCCTGGCGGTACTTCGTCATACATAATTTTGTAGCCGAAGCCCATGCCACCGACAAAACTTTTAAACTTACTGGAATCTTCGAGGGTAATATTTCCTGTCGTGAGATTGACTCTTAATATATTACCTGTCCAACCGTTAGCCATGATTTTTTCCTTTGCAAGATTCACACAGTAATATCTTTCCACTCGATAATTTTTAACGCCCCTGTTGGGCAGGCGTTTGCGCATTCACCGCATAACACACATTTCGAGGATTTTTTACTTTCGGTATTTACGGTGGCCATCATCCACGGGCATGCCGTAGTACAGGCGCTACAGCCAATACAGCGTTTATGATCGACGGTAATACAGCCTTCTTTCTGCTGCCAGGTAATCGCACCAATCGGGCAGACGTTCATGCATTGCGGCTCTTTGCATTGACGGCAGGTGTCCGCGGTATAGTTGAGATCGCCATACAGGCCGCCGCCAGAGCCAACCCCGTTGTCGCCAAAGAAATAATTGCGATGGATTTTGATACGGGAGAAGAATGTCCCTACTGAGCCATCGTTGAAGTTGGTACAAGAGATTTCACAGCGGTGGCAACCCGTGCATCGCGCTCGCTGGGTCACCAGCACCCCTTTGGGGGTATTTATCAACCCTACTGTGCCGCTATCAATATCTTCCTGTTTGCAACCCAAAAGTGACAGTAACGCAGGGGCAATTGTTAGACCAGCAAGGCCTTTTCCTGATATACGCAAGAATTCTAATCGCGTTAAGCCAATATCTAATAGTGGACGATCAACCGGGTTCATTTATTTCGCATCCTCTTCGCAAACACAGTGCTGACAATTCAGCAGCCTGATATTAAGCATTCAACTAATACGCTGCTGACTCTGTCCCCAACACCAGATATTTTCCCTAACCCGATAGTGTATGAGAAAAGATTAACGCCGATAAACTAATCCTTTATGGTTAGGAGAAAAAATAATGTGATTATTCTGAGCCCTTAACATTGATCGTTATCAATTAAAATTACAAAGCAAGAAATTATAAGTGAACTGATATTTATTATCATTTGAAATAAATTTAACTTAAGCGACAATTATTTGTGACTTTCATTGCAGAAAATAAAAATAACATTATCGCTATAAATTAAAATACATACCGAAATTCGTATAATTTCAGCAGTTGTTATTTAGAATGATTAACTGGACCGCAACTGAAGCAAGAATATCAGGATGAAGCTTACCGCCTCATCCTGAATGGTCATTTTACCAGTGCGTTAATGACGGTTTCCATCGCCTGCTTTTCCAGCTCACTGCGCTGAATGCGTTTATTGGCTAATGCTGTACGTAATACGCCTGCGATAACAATATGCTTTGGTTCCTGCCCCAGATCGCGCATTTCCAGCACAACTTTACCGACAACTCTGCACATTTCTCGGTACAGTTCATCCTCTTTTGTCCGATTTCCCATTCTTTATACCTATTTATCATGCCAACTATCAGCATATATCAATCTAACCAATTAAACAAAAATCAAACAAAATCAGACAAATAACGCGATAAATTATTTTAACTGTAGCAATTGAGCGATGATATATTTATACACCGGATGAACTTTCACTTATCCTCACACTGACAACTTCGGCACCAGACGTTGCGCAAACAGTGAAGTTTTTGCGTAACCTTTTCCCTGGAACGTTAAATCTTTGATAACAATTTATTGTCTAACAAGTTGTATATTTTTTGAAACGCTGTTTTTGTTTTCCTTTTGGATTAATTTCAGCGTATAATGCGCGCCAATTGACTCTTGAATGGTTTCAGCACTTTGGACTGTAGAACTCAACGACTCAAAAACAGGCACTCACGTTGGGCTGAGACACAAGCACACATTCCTCTGCACGCTTTTTCGATGTCACCTATCCTTAGAGCGAGGCACCACCACTTTCGTAATACCGGATTCGCTTTCCGGCAGTGCGCCCAGAAAGCAAGTTTCTCCCATCCTTCTCAACTTAAAGACTAAGACTGTCATGAAAAAGACCAAAATTGTTTGCACCATCGGACCGAAAACCGAATCTGAAGAGATGTTAGCTAAAATGCTGGACGCTGGCATGAACGTTATGCGTCTGAACTTCTCTCATGGTGACTATGCAGAACACGGTCAGCGCATTCAGAATCTGCGCAACGTGATGAGCAAAACTGGTAAAACCGCCGCTATCCTGCTTGATACCAAAGGTCCGGAAATCCGCACCATGAAACTGGAAGGCGGTAACGACGTTTCTCTGAAAGCTGGTCAGACCTTTACTTTCACCACTGATAAATCTGTTATCGGCAACAGCGAAATGGTTGCGGTAACGTATGAAGGTTTCACTACTGACCTGTCTGTTGGCAACACCGTTCTGGTTGACGATGGTCTGATCGGCATGGAAGTTACCGCTATCGAAAGGCAACAAAGTTATCTGTAAAGTGCTGAACAACGGCGACCTGGGCGAAAACAAAGGCGTTAACCTGCCGGGCGTTTCTATTGCTCTGCCAGCGCTGGCTGAAGAAGACAAAACAGGATCTGATCTTCGGTTGTGAGCAAGGCGTTGACTTCGTTGCAGCTTCCTTTATCCGTAAACGTTCTGACGTTATCGAGATCCGTGAGCACCTGAAAGCTAACGGCGGCGAAAACATTCAGATCATCTCCAAGATCGAAAACCAGGAAGGCCTGAACAACTTCGACGAAATCCTCGAAGCATCTGACGGTATCATGGTTGCTCGTGGTGACATGGGCGTTGAAATCCCGGTTGAAGAAGTTATCTTCGCTCAGAAAATGATCATCGAAAAATGTATCCGCGCGCGCAAAGTGGTTATCACTGCGACCCAGATGCTGGATTCCATGATCAAAAACCCACGTCCTACCCGCGCTGAAGCCGGCGACGTAGCGAACGCCATCCTCGACGGTACCGATGCAGTTATGCTGTCCGGTGAATCCGCTAAAGGTAAATACCCGCTGGAAGCTGTGACCATCATGGCTACCATCTGCGAACGTACCGACCGCGTAATGACCAGCCGTCTGGACTTCAACAACGACAGCCGTAAACTGCGTATCACCGAAGCCGTTTGCCGTGGCGCGGTTGAAACTGCAGAAAAACTGGACGCACCGCTGATTGTTGTTGCGACCCAGGGCGGTAAATCTGCTCGCGCTATCCGTGAGACTTCCCGGATGCCACCATCCTGGCGCTGACCACCAACGAAACTACCGCTCGCCAGCTGGTGCTGAGCAAAGGCGTTGTTGCGCAGGTTGTCAAAGAAATCAGCTCTACCGATGATTTCTACCGTATGGGTAAAGAAGTCGCTGTAGAAAGCGGTCTGGCGCAGAAAGGTGACGTTGTGGTGATGGTTTCTGGTGCAATGGTACCAAGCGGCACCACCAATACTGCTTCCGTGCACGTACTGTAATAATTCACATAGTTGTTATTAGTTTGCTTAAAAAAGCGCCCAATCGGGCGCTTTTTTTATTACATCCAGATAATTGCTGCCAGAAAAAATCAAATCGGATTTCACTATTTAAACTGTAACTATCTAAGATGAAATCCGATGGAAGTTACCTGTTTTCTCTCAATTTTTTTATCTAAAACCCAGCGTTCGATGCTTCTTTGAGCGAACGATCAAAAATAAGTGCCTTCCCATCAAAAAAATATTCTCAACATAAAAAACTTTGTGTAATACTTGTAACGCTACATGGAGATTAACTCAATCTAGAGGGTATTAATAATGAAAGCTACTAAACTGGTACTGGGCGCGGTAATCCTGGGTTCTACTCTGCTGGCAGGTTGCTCCAGCAACGCTAAAATCGATCAGCTGTCTTCTGACGTTCAGACTCTGAACGCTAAAGTTGACCAGCTGAGCAACGACGTGAACGCAATGCGTTCCGACGTTCAGGCTGCTAAAGATGACGCAGCTCGTGCTAACCAGCGTCTGGACAACATGGCTACTAAATACCGCAAGTAATAGTACCTGTGAAGTGAAAAATGGCGCACATTGTGCGCCATTTTTTTTGTCTGCCGTTTACCGCTACTGCGTCACGCGTAACATATTCCCTTGCTCTGGTTCACCATTCTGCGCTGACTCTACTGAAGGCGCATTGCTGGCTGCGGGAGTTGCTCCACTGCTCACCGAAACCGGATACCCTGCCCGACGATACAACGCTTTATCGACTAACTTCTGATCTACAGCCTTATTGTCTTTAAATTGCGTAAAGCCTGCTGGCAGTGTGTATGGCATTGTCTGAACGTTCTGCTGTTCTTCTGCCGATAGTGGTCGATGTACTTCAACATAACGCATCCCGTTAGGCTCCACGGAATATTTCACCGGTTCGTTGATCACTTTCACCGGCGTTCCCGTCCGCACGCTGGAGAACAAGGCTTTAATATCCGGTGCATTCATGCGAATACACCCTGAACTGACGCGCAAACCGACGCTGTCCGGCGCACTGGTACCATGAATGAGGTATTCGCCATTACCATGCGCGAGGCGCAGTGCGTAACGTCCTAGCGGGTTATTTGGTCCGGCAGGAACGACTGGCGGTAATTTAATGCCACGCTCCAGCGAACGCTGACGAATGCCTGCCGTAGGCGTCCAGGTTGGGTTAGGGATTTTCTGCCCAACACGCGTTTCCATCACCGGCGTTTCCAGCCCCTGCAATCCAATACCTATTGGATAAACCTGCACAATATTTTCTCCCGGCGGATAATAATAAAGGCGCAGCTCTGCAAGGTTAACGATAATCCCCTGACGCGGTGCATCAGGTAATAACAGTTGTGAAGGAATAGTTATCGTCGTACCAGGTTTTGGCACCGGGGCGATAGTGTTATTGGCTTCAAGGATCAACATTGCCGCAGTATCAAAACGTCGGGCAATAGCCTGAAGGTTTTTATCCCCTTCTTGCACCGTATACGTTTGATTTTGCCCAACCAGTCGGCTTCCGGTTGGTGGTAGCGGATAATCAACCGCCCAGGCAGCCTGGATGGCGCTAAAAGCGCCGATAAGCGTGAGTGTAAGCAAAGACGCGCGTTTCATTGTAAACCTCCTGTATTTGCCGGAGACTCACGCTGAAACGTCGGATGGCGCTTATGTTCACCTGAAACCAAAACACTCCTGTGCAGGTCAGTGTAAACATTGACCATCCGGCAATGTGAGCCAACCGGATGAAAGCTGTCCTTTTAGTTTAGCTAAGTGCAGCGGCTTTGGCGCGAATTGCGCGAATCATCGCTTCCAGACCTTGTGAACGAGATGGGGTGAGATGTTGGGTGAGCGCCATTTTTTCAAACCACGGACGCACATCGAAATTGACAATATCCTGCGGCGTCATCTGATCGTAGAGAATAAAGACGACCGCAATAAGCCCTTTCACAATCGCCGCATCGCTGTCGCCCTGTAATTCAATAATTCCCTGGGCATTCTGGCGCATGACAATCCACACCTGACTCTGACAGCCCTGAATGCTATTTTGTGGACTTCTGTCTTCGTCGCGTAATTCTGGCAGACGCTGGCCCAGCTCAATAATGTAGAGATATTTCTCTTCCCAGTTGGCGCAGCGTAAAAAATTACGCAGCAACTTTTCTTTATCCGGCAATAAAGCCATAGTGCCTCCCTGTTATCCCAGCAAACGGTGAATACGTTGCAGGCCGGTCACCAGACGATCCACTTCTTCATGGGTGTTATACATGGCCAGCGACGCCCGACACATCGCAGGGACGTTGTAATAGGCCATCAATGGCATTGCGCAGTGATGTCCGGTACGCACAGCAATGCCGTAATTATCGAGAAAACTGCCAACATCATAGGCGTGGTGTTTACCGAGATTAAAAGCAATAACGCCAAGCCTGTTTTGTGGGCCATAGAGAGTGAGATCCGGTACAGATTCCAGCTGTGATAGCGCATAATGCATCAGATTCTGTTCATACTCGGCTATGTTATTAAGCCCCAGCGCCGAAACATACTCCAGCGCCGCGCCAAGACCAATGATGCCCCCGGTATTGGGTGTACCGGCTTCAAACCGCCATGGTGCTTTGGTCCAGGTAGTGCCTTCACTCAGGCTGACGGTGGCGATCATAGAACCGCCCCCTTCCCACGGCGGCATCTCCTGCAACAAGGCTTCTTTCACATAAAGAATGCCAATTCCGGTGGGGCCATACAGTTTATGCCCGGAGAACACGTAAAAGTCGCAATCCAGCGCCTGAACATCCACCGGATGATGCATCACCGCCTGAGCGCCATCCACCAGCACTTTTGCGCCATGCTGGTGCGCAAGCGTGATCATTTCCGCCAGTGGATTTTCTGTGCCAAGCACGTTGGAGACATGAGTAATTGCCAGCAGGCGAGTTTTCTCATCAAACAGCGTAGGCAGCGTCTCCAGTTGCAACGTACCATCGGGATTGAGCGGGATCACACGCAGCTCTGCGCCAACGCGTGCGCAAAGCATCTGCCAGGGAACAATGTTAGCGTGGTGCTCCATCTGACTGATGATGATGTTATCGCCCGCCCGCACGTTGCTGTTGCCCCAGCTATTGGCGACCAGATTGATCCCTTCCGTCGTGCCGCGGACGAACACCAGCTCTTCCGCCGAACGGGCATTAATAAACAGCGATGCCCGCTTGCGCACGTTCTCCATTTTCTCGGTCGCCTGGGCGCTTAAGGTATGAATACCACGATGCACCGCCGCGTAGCCATGACGATAAAACTCGGCCTCGGCGTCAATCACCTGGCTCGGTTTCTGCGCACTGGCGGCGCTGTCGAGATAAGCCAGCGGCAAACCGTTTACCTCACGCGAAAGCACCGGAAAGTCGGCCCGCACTTTGTCGACGGAAAAAATCATCTTGCACCTCCTGGCAGCCGTTGACCGATTCGGGCCAGCACCTGCTGTTTAAGCCCCTCATCACGCAGTGCTTCCGTCAGTTCGGCAGCGAAGGCGTAAATGATCATCTGCTGGGCATCCTGCTGATTGATCCCGCGCGAGCGCAGATAGAATATCTGTTCATCATCAATACGCCCCACCGTCGCGCCGTGGCTGCATTTCACATCATCTGCATAGATTTCCAGCTGCGGTTTCGTATCCACTTCCGCCAGTTTGCCCATCAGCAGATTGTTGTTGGTCATCTGACCATCCGTTTTGATGGCGTGCTGCGCGACGTTGATCAAACCGTTAAATACCGCGCGGCCTTTGTCGCTGACGATAGTTTTGTGCAACTGTCGGCTGTTACAAAAACCTTTATTGTGTTCCAGCCAGGTACGGGTATCACACACCTCGTTTTTCACCGGCATCGCCAGGCTATTGATCCGCAGCGTGCTGTTTTCGCCATTGAGTTGCGTACTGGTGTTGTGTCGTAACACTGCGCCACCCAGCAGGAAACTGTGGCTAAATGCGGTGGCATCCTCAGCCAGCAACAAATCGTTATGAGCAAAGTGGTGACTGAGCGGGTTTTCAAACGCCAGCTTGATATGCTGCAAGTGGGCATTCGCTGCGACGTTGATAGTGAACCGTGCCCCGGTAAAATGACGAGCATCATTCAGGCTGACAAAATGTTCGATCACCGTTGCTTCGGCACCTTCCGCCAGATCCAGATGATGTCGGTAATGGGCAGTGTTCACCTCTTCACCTGCCACGCCCTGGGTGATATGCATTAACAGCAATGGCTTTGCCGGCCGTTGACCGCGCTTCACGGCGATATGCGTCACGCTTTGTGCCAGGCTTTCCGTCAAATGCAGAAACACTTCCGCCTGAATAGCGTCGGGTAAACCCTGACGGTCGTCGTTAATGCTCACTTCATATCCGCTGCCTTCAGTTGCATCGCTCAGTGCGGGCACGTAACGCCCATCGACAAACACCAGCCGCACGGAGTCTAACGTTAACGCTAAGGCATCACGCTGCTGTGGGGATATCTCTCCCGCAATGCTGACAAACTGGCTATTGATCAGCCCTTCCAGCGGCGTATATTTCCAGTTTTCATGTTTACGTGTCGGCAGTCCGGTACGCAGCAATTGTTGTAAATGCTGCTGTGCTTGCGGGGAGCGTTTTGTCCCTTCAGCTTCAAACAAGTGATGCCATTGTTGCAGCGCGCTACTGCTGTTCGCTAAGCCAGCCATAGCCCTGCTCCTCCAGATGTTTCACCAGCGTGAAGTCCCCAGATTTCACGATACGCCCTTGATACAGCACGTGGACGACATCCGGCTTGATAGTCAAGGATCCGCTGATAGTGCGTGACGATAATAAAAGCGCGTTTACCGTCGCGCAGGGAGTTCACCCCCTCGGAGACAATTTTCAACGCATCAATATCCAGCCCGGAGTCCGTTTCATCAAGAATGCACAGTGACGGCTCCAGCACTGCCATCTGTAAAATATCGTTGCGCTTTTTCTCACCGCCGGAGAAGCCAACGTTCACCGAGCGCGTCAGGAGATTCCTGCTGGCATTTTCAGCAGATCGATCTTCCTTCCATCAGATCCTGAAAATCGAAGCGATCCAGCGGTTCCTGTCCGCGATGCGCGCGCACCGCGTTGAGCGCGGTTTGCAGGAAACTGATCGCTGACGCCAGGAATCTCCACCGGATACTGAAATGCCATAAAAATGCCTTCCCCGGCACGTTCTTCCGGCGAACGCCAGCAGGTCTTGACCTTTGAAAGTCACTTCGCCGCCTGTCACGGTATAATCTTCACGCCCAGCAAGCGTGGCGGAGAGCGTGCTTTTCCCCGAGCCGTTCGGCCCCATGATGGCGTGAACTTCGCCCGGACGCACGTTCAGGCTCACCCCACGCAGGATTGCTTTATCATCAACCGAGACCTGTAAATCTTTGATACTCAACATATCGTTTCCCTTAATACTTAACCGACGCTGTGTTCAAGGCTGATAGCCAGCAGTTTTTGCGCTTCCACGGCGAACTCCAGCGGCAGTTCCGAGAAAACATCCTTACAAAAGCCATTCACGATCATCGAGATAGCATCATCTTCACTAATCCCGCGCTGCAGGCAGTAAAACAGCTGATCTTCGCCAATGCGCGAGGTGGTCGCTTCATGCTCCAGCTGCGCGCTGTTATTGCGACATTCCACGTAAGGGAACGTATGCGCGCCGCAGTCCGGGCCGATGAGCATTGAGTCGCACTGGGTATAGTTACGCGCGTTGGTGGCGGTTGCATGATTTTCACTAAGCCGCGGTAGCTGTTCTGGCTGTGTCCGGCAGAGATCCCTTCGAGATAATGGTCGATTTGGTGTTTTTACCGATATGGATCATTTTGGTACCGGTATCCGCCTGCTGATGCCCGCTGGTTAACGCTACCGAGAAAAATTCGCCGACGGAGTTATCACCGCGCAGAATGCAGCTCGGGTATTTCCAGGGCGATCGCCGAGCCGGTTTCCGACTGGGTCGATGACATTCTGGGTTTTTCACCTTCACACAGCGCGCGTTTGGTCACGAAGTTAAGGATCCCGCCGCTATTGTTGTCGCCGGGGAACCAGTTTTGCACGGTCGAGTATTTCACTTCCGCGTCTTTATGGATGATGACTTCGACTACCGCGGCGTGCAGCTGGTAGCTGTCGCGTACCGGTGCCGAACAGCCTTCGATATAGCTGACGTAGCTCTCCTCATCGGCAATCAGAATCGTGCGTTCGAACTGGCCGGTCTTTTCCGCGTTAATGCGAAAATAGGTCGACAGTTCCATCGGGCAACGCACGCCTTTCGGGATATAGATGAAGGTACCGTCAGAAGCCACCGCTGCATTTAGCGCGGCAAAGAAATTGTCGTTTTCCGGCACTACCGTACCGAGATAGCGTTTGCACCAGCTCGGCGTGGTCATGAATCGCTTCACCAAAGGAACAAAAAATGACCCCATGCTCAGCCAGTTTCTCTCGATAAGTCGTCGCCACCGAAACGGAATCAAAAATGGCGTCAACCGCCACCTCTTTGCCTTCACGTACCGGTACGCCTAGCTGATTAAAGGCGGCTTCAACTTCGTCGGTCAAAAAATTACTGGCGCCTGGCTGCTGTTGCGCACCGGGCTCCGAGGCGCAGCTATCGTCGCAGTTGCCGCACGAAGGTGCTGAATAATAGCTGTAGTCCTGATAATTTAACCCGGTGTAGTGCGCTTTTAGCCAGTGTGGCTCTTCCATCTCCAGCCAGGCATGATAAGCCTTCAAGCGAAACTCCAGCATCCACTCCGGTCATTGCGGCGCGCAGAGATCGCCCGCACCACCCCTTCGTTAATACCTGTTGCCAGTTCGTCAGTTTGCGGCGGGGTAAAGAACCCTTCTTTATAGTTCAGCGGGCCACCGGCCCAGGTCTGGACATCGTCAGTTGCGTCAGTATTACGCGTCATTATGTACCGCCTATACCCCTGAGCTTTCGCCGCAGCCGCATTCGTTCTGCGCCTTCGGGTTATGGTATTTAAACAGCTGATTCAAGCCTTCGCGCACGTAATCCACTTCGGCGCCGTCAGAAAACGGCATGGCGCGTAAGGGACCCACAGCTTCGCGCCGTCGAATTCAAACAGCAGATCGTCTTTATCCGGTTCACTTACCGCATCGAGCACATAACCAAACCCCGCGCAGCCGGTTTGTTTCACCCCGAGCCGCACGCCCTGAGTATCCCCGACTGCTGCTCAGCCAGCGCTCGAATATGCGCGGCAGCGGCAGGCGTCAGCGTTAAGCCTTGCCAGGCGAAATCTTGTGGGTTAAAGGTTCCTGAATGCATGTCCATCGATTTACCTCACTTCATCGCTTTCAGCGTATAACAGCATGTTAGTGATAATGATTATCAGTTCAACCCAGCAAACGCAGGGGCTTTACCGTAAAACATGCTTTTTGCCTGCTTTTAATAAGCATAGACCCTGATGTGTGGGTTAACAGGCACGCTAAGAATTAGGTATCTCATTGTTAGATAATGGTTATTATCTAAGGAGCATTAAGGCTGTGATGAAAAAGAAAAAGTTGTATTGAAAATGACTATTTAAGAGATAGGTAAAAAAGTGCAGCGTTCAGAAATAAGAAAACCCTTAAGTCTGTGCGACACAGGCTTAAGGGTTTCTACCCCATCCGGCGCTTATCTCCGGCACTCTCAGTGGCTTAGCTCTTGAAGGGGCGATAAGAATAATCTCATAAAGCTAACCCGCCGTTTTAACACAAACTGCGATTAGTATTATTTTTGAACAATATCAGGCGGTAGATAAGCAGTATTAAGAAGGTCATCGAACCTGGACGGAGGTTAATCCAGGTCGATTTGGCGAACTTGCGGCATTAAGTCAGGATCAATGCACGCCCAGACGCCAGGCAAAGTAGATTTCTTCTTTTAATTCAGCAGAAGAGAGAGTAAGCAGGTCAGCAAATTCAAGTTCTAGTTGTTTCAGACGTTTGAGATATTGGGCAGGTGAAAGATTGCTCTGGTCACGGCGTAAAAATTCAATGGCCAGCTGGGTGGGATCAAGTTGAGTAGACATAGCATCCTCGCTTTTAGACAAGACCTGCACAGTATACCACCGTTTACTGTGCAGATAATGACCAAAAGCAATATGCGTCACACTTTTCTGGTGACAACGTCACAAAATGGCGGTGGTCAGCCGCGACGAGCAGCATAACCGGCCCTGTTCATCAAAGATCTCTATTTGCCAAACCTGATGACGTCGTCCGGCATGTAGCGCTTTGCACACGCCACGCACCCGGCCGGCTGCGCACAGTTGATCAGGTTGGCATTAACCTCAAGGCCAACTACCCGATCTTTTTTCACCTTCGGTACATAAATAGCCCGCGACCCAGCCCAATCATCTCGCCAACACCACCGATGCTCCACCGTGTAGCAGGCCAAACGGCTGGTGCGTGCGGTGATCGACGGGCATTGTCGCCTCCAGCGAATCATCGCCGATGCGGTCAAACTGGATATCCAACAGCCCCACCATGTTCCCTTCGCCCATCGCATTAAGCGCTTCCAGCGTCGTTTGTCATTTCCAGATCATCCGATAATCTCCAGTAAAGCCTGCAATGGATGGCGCACCCCGTTACCTTCGACGCGTTTTACCTGACTACGGCAGGAATAACCCGTTGCCAGACAGCGGTTGCGCGGCAGTCGCTGCATCGCCTGGTGCCAGGACAGTTCATAGATACCCTGCGTTTTAGCATGGTTTTTCACCTCATGGCCGTAAGTCCCGGCCATCCCACAGCAGCCCACGCTGACGTTTTGCAGCGTGGCGCCAAAGCGGGAAAAAATCGTCGCCCACTGCTCGGTGCGGTCGGCAGCGCCGTGACTTCCGTACAGTGGCCGAACAGATACCATGGCTCCCGGCAGGAAGAATATTCTCGTTGTGGTCTAAAACCTGCGGCAACCATTCATGCACCAGCATGACATTGAAATCACCGCGTTTATCCCCCAACACCTGCTTATACTCATCGCGATAACACAGTACCAGCGCAGGATCGACGCCGACCATCGGCATCCCCATCGCCGCCACCCGATTGAGGTAATCTGACGTTTTCTGTGCCGTTTTGGTAAAGCGCGTCACGAAGCCCTTGATGTGCTGCGCTTTGCCATTCGGTGAGAACGGCAGCAGCACCGGCTGATAACCTAACTTGTCGATAAGCCGGATAAAGTCGGCCACCACCTGCGCATCGTAATAGCTGGTAAACGGATCCTGTACCACCAGCACGGTTTGTGCTTTTTGCTCCGGCGCGAGCGCTTCCAGTTGTTCAAGAGTCAGATTCGCCGAGCGATGCGTGACCACCTGTTTTTGCAGCGACGGAACCGACAGCATCGGCAGATCAACCATCCCGATGTGCTTCTCCGAGAGCTTGCGTACCAACGGCTGGTTCATAAAGAAGTTGAAGGTCTTCGGCGCGCGCGCCATCAGCGGTGCATAGCTCAACGGTCGCCGCCAGGTGATCGCGTACCGGACGCAGGTAACGCGTGTGGTATAGCTGCAGGAAACGGGAACGAAACTCTGGCACGTCAATTTTAATCGGGCATTGGGTGGAACAGGCTTTACAGGCCAGGCAGCCCGACATCACGCTCTTTCACTTCATGCGAGAAATCGTATTCGCCTTTACGGGCATGCCAGCTGTTGCGCGTACGCTCGACCAATGAACGCAGGCTAGCGCGTTTCTCCGGCAGCTCTTTCTCTAGCATTTGTCGGGTCAACGCCGCGATCGGCCAGCAGACGCAGCCATTCGCGTACCAGCGTTGCACGGCCTTTCGGCGAGTGCATGCGGTTATTGGTGATTTTCATCGACGGACACATCGGACTACGGGCATCAAAGTTGAAGCATAAACCGTTGCCGTTACACTCCATCGCACCGCGCCACTGCTGGCGTACCGCAATGGGGATCTGCCGATCGAATGTACCGCGCTTCACCGCGTCCACTTTCATCATCGGCGCATCGAGACCTTCTGGCGGGCAAATCTTCCCTGGGTTGAGTCGGTTATGCGGGTCAAATGCCGCTTTCACTTTGCGCAGTTCTGCAAAAAGTTCCTCACCGAAAAACGCCGGGCTGTATTCAGCGCGAAAACCTTTGCCGTGCTCGCCCCACAACAAACCACCGTATTTCGCAGTCAGCGCCACCACGTCATCAGAGATTTGCTTCATCAAAATCTCTTGTTGAGGATCGCACATATCCAGCGCTGGACGGACGTGCAAGACACCTGCGTCGACGTGACCGAACATACCGTAGCTTAAGCCGTGGCTGTCGAGCAGCGCGCGAAATTCAGCAATATAATCCGCCAGGTGTTCCGGCGGTACGCAGGTATCCTCAGCAAACGGAATTGGCTTAGCGGCACCTTTGGCATTGCCAAGCAGACCAACGGCTTTTTTGCGCATTGCATAGATACGTTCAACCCCCGCCAGCTCACGGCACACCTGCCAGCCGATGACACCTGCTTGATGACTGGCGATCAGCTCATCCAACCGCGCACAGAGTGCATTTACCCGCTCATCAATCAGCGCCTCATCATCACCAGCAAATTCCACAATGTTCAGCCCGAGCATCTCTTGGTCAGGCACATCGGTAATCAACTCGCTGACGGAATGCCAGACAATATCTTCCCGCGCCAGATTCAGCACTTTTGAGTCCACCGTCTCTACCGAAAGCGCCCGCGCCTCAACCATAAACGGCGCGTTACGCAGCGCAGAGTCAAAAGAGTCATATTTGACGTTCACCAGACGGCGCACTTTAGGCAAGCGTGTAATATCCAGCCGCGCTTCGGTAATAAAGGCCAGCGTCCCTTCTGAACCCGTCAGAATGCGCGTCAGGTCGAACTCGGTCATCTCATCGTTAAAGACATGACGCAGATCGTAACCGGTAAGAAAGCGGTTAAGTTTGGGGAAGTTGTCGATAATTAACTGGCGTTGCTGACGGCAACGTTGATAAACCGTGTTATAAATTCGCCCGATTGTGGTATTGGATTTACCCAGCGTTTCCGCCAATTCGACGGGTAAAGGTTGCGTATCGAGAATATCGCCCCCCAACAACACCGCGCGTACGCCAAGTACGTGATCTGACGTTTTGCCATAGACCAGCGATCCCTGACCGGATGCATCGGTATTGATCATCCCACCGAGCGTTGCCCGGTTGCTGGTCGAAAGTTCCGGCGCAAAAAAGTAGCCGAACGGTTTCAGGTACTGATTGAGTTGATCTTTTATCACCCCGGCCTCAACGCGCACCCAGCCCTCTTCAGGGTTAATTTCGATGATGCGGTTCATATGGCGGGACATATCAACAATAATCCCCTGGTTGAGCGCCTGACCGTTAGTGCCGGTGCCGCCGCCGCGGGGGGTAAAGATCAGCGATGAATAGCGTTCCTGCGCGGCAAGACGGGCGATCAGCGCCACATCTGCGGTTGAACGCGGAAATACCACCGCATCGGGGAGAAGTTGGTAAATACTGTTGTCGGTCGACATTGTCAGACGATCGGCATAACTTGTCGCCGTATCGCCGGTAAAACCTTGTTGCTCCAGCTCTTGCAAAAAATTAAGCACCAGTTGAACGACGCCGGGTGCCTGGGAAATCTGTGGAATCATTATATTGACCCTTTCCTGCGGTCTGTGATGTAGGTCGATACACTATTCTTTCAGGCTGCTGCAATAGCGCACTGAAAGGTGATGTTTGTTTACTCTATGGATTTCGTGTTGCAGGAAGGCGGCAAGCGAGTGAACTCCAGGAGCTTACAATAGTAAGTGACTGGGGTGAACGAACGTAGCCGCAGCACATGCAACTTGAAATACGACGAGTAAATCGTTTGCGTGTTGCCTGAGTTGTTGTACCACATTTTTTTCTAACACGCCCATCAGAATTAAGGGCAGAATCGGCCTGTTAAAAACCGCTGAAATTGCTCATCATTATGCAGGTGAGTTTCGCGTGTTCACGTCGCGTCGACGATTTGACGCACAAAAAAGGTGAAAAGTAGTTATGGTAAATGTTCGTCAGCCCAGGGATGTCGCACAAATTCTGCTTTCGGTGCTGTTTTTAGCCATCATGATTGTGGCATGTCTGTGGATTGTTCAACCCTTTATTCTCGGCTTTGCATGGGCCGGTACGGTGGTTATCGCCACCTGGCCGGTATTGTTACGTTTGCAAAAGATCATGTTTGGCCGCCGCTCTCTCGCCGTTCTGGTGATGACGCTGTTATTAGTGATGGTGTTTATCATCCCTATTGCTTTGCTGGTTAACAGTATCGTCGACGGCAGCGGCCCGCTAATTAAAGCCATTTCCAGCGGTGACATGACGTTACCCGATCTGGCGTGGCTTAATACCATTCCGGTGATTGGCGCGAAGCTGTATGCAGGCTGGCACAACTTGCTGGATATGGGGGGGACGGCGATCATGGCGAAAGTCCGCCCTTATATTGGCACCACCACCACCTGGTTCGTTGGGCAGGCGGCGCATATCGGGCGCTTTATGGTGCATTGTGCGCTGATGCTTCTCTTCAGTGCCCTGCTGTACTGGCGCGGTGAACAGGTGGCACAAGGCATTCGCCATTTTGCAACCCGTCTGGCAGGCGTTCGCGGAGATGCCGCCGTGCTGCTGGCGGCACAGGCTATCCGCGCGGTGGCGCTGGGTGTGGTGGTGACGGCGTTAGTACAGGCAGTGCTTGGCGGTATCGGCCTCGCCGTATCCGGCGTACCTTATGCAACGTTGCTAACGGTGTTAATGATCCTCTCCTGCCTTGTCCAGCTTGGCCCGTTGCCGGTACTGATTCCGGCGATTATCTGGCTCTACTGGACTGGCGATACCACCTGGGGAACGGTATTGTTAGTGTGGAGCGGTGTGGTTGGCACGCTGGATAACGTCATCCGCCCAATGTTAATTCGCATGGGTGCCGATTTACCGCTGATCCTGATTCTCTCTGGCGTTATTGGTGGTTTGATTGCTTTCGGGATGATCGGTCTGTTTATTGGTCCGGTTCTGTTAGCCGTTTCCTGGCGTCTGTTTGCCGCGTGGGTGGAAGAAGTCCCGCCGCCGACGGACCAACCGGAAGAAATTCTCGAAGAACTTGGCGAAATCGAGAAACCGAATAAGTAATTTCTCATCAGGCGGCTCTGCCGCCTGATTGTTAACCACCGCTAATTGATATTTGCTTGCTCTTCCCCATATTTTCCTGCTTACCGCCATTCAGCTGGTAGTACCTGTCGCAAATTCTTTACAGTTTTTAAACTAATGAGACGAATCTGATCGACGCAAAAAGTCCGTATGCCTACTATTAGCTCACGGTTATAAATCAACATATTGATTTATAAGCATGGAAATCCCCTGAGTGAAACAACGAATTGCTGTGTGTAGTCTTTGCCCATCTCCCACGATGGGCTTTTTTTTAACATTTTTCCGCTTCGCTACCTCGCCCCTCACTCTTTCCAATAATGTTGCACAAGATACTGTGACTCTCTTCAAGCCGTCAGCAGGCTGATAATGTTATTTATATTTTATTGTTTATTTCATGCAGCCATTACACGATGAACGCTTATGAACTCCAGGCACTCCGCCATATTTTTGCCATGACTATTGATGAATGCGCGACCTGGATTGCCCAGACCGGTGACAGTGAAAGCTGGCGTCAGTGGGAAAATGGCAAGTGTGCCATTCCTGATCGTGTAGTCGAGCAACTGTTGGCTATGCGTCAGCAAAGAAAAAAACATCTTCATGCCATCATAGAGAAAATAAATAACCGCATCGGCAACAACACCATGCGTTTTTTCCCCGACTTAACCGCATTTCAACGAGTCTACCCTGATGGCAATTTTATTGACTGGAAGATCTATCAATCGGTAGCTGCTGAATTATATGCACACGATCTGGAGCGGCTTTGTTAATTTTTCCACAGAAAGGAATTGTCGTTGTTACAACAATAATGAACGGATGCTGACACAACATCGCTTCACTTTTTAAAGCACCTTTGCTAAGTAGAACCTATGAAAAATCCCTATTTCCCTACCGCACTTGGGTTGTATTTTAATTACCTGGTGCATGGTATGGGCGTCCTTTTGATGAGCCTGAATATGGCCTCGCTGGAGACACTTTGGCAGACTAATGCCGCGGGTGTCTCGATAGTTATCTCATCGCTGGGCATTGGTCGATTAAGTGTCTTGCTTTTTGCAGGATTATTATCCGATCGCTTTGGTCGCCGCCCTTTTATCATGCTCGGGATGTGCTGCTATATGGCCTTCTTTTTTGGCATCCTGCAGACCAATAACATCATTATCGCTTATGTTTTTGGCTTTCTGGCGGGAATGGCAAACAGTTTTCTCGATGCAGGCACTTATCCCAGTTTGATGGAAGCTTTTCCACGCTCACCTGGGACAGCCAATATTTTAATTAAAGCATTTGTTTCCAGCGGACAATTTTTATTACCGCTAATCATTAGCCTGTTAGTGTGGGCTGAACTGTGGTTCGGTTGGTCCTTTATGATTGCTGCAGGCATTATGTTTATTAACGCTCTGTTTTTATACCGTTGTACGTTCCCACCCCATCCGGGTCGTCGCTTACCTGTCATAAAGAAAACCACCAGCTCTACGGAACATCGCTGTTCAATTATCGATTTAGCCAGTTATACCTTATATGGCTATATCTCAATGGCAACGTTTTATCTGGTTAGCCAGTGGCTGGCACAGTACGGACAATTTGTTGCAGGCATGTCATACACTATGTCGATCAAACTACTCAGTATCTACACCGTGGGTTCGCTGCTTTGTGTATTTATTACCGCTCCACTCATTCGTAATACCGTTCGCCCAACAACATTACTGATGCTGTACACCTTTATCTCATTTATTGCTCTGTTTACCGTCTGCCTGCATCCCACATTTTATGTGGTGATAATATTTGCTTTTGTCATTGGTTTTACCTCTGCTGGAGGTGTTGTGCAAATTGGCCTGACGTTAATGGCTGAACGTTTCCCTTACGCTAAAGGTAAAGCTACAGGGATCTATTACAGTGCGGGCAGTATTGCGACCTTTACTATTCCGTTGATTACGGCTCATCTGTCCCAAAGAAGTATTGCCGATATTATGTGGTTCGATACCGCCATCGCTGCCATCGGTTTTTTACTGGCACTGTTTATCGGCTTACGCAGCCGCAAAAAAACGCGGCATCACTCGCTAAAGGAAAATGTCGCTCCGGGTGGGTAATGCAATATTCTTTTCAGGTCATGCAAGATCTTACGGATAAATAACTCTTTCTGCGCTAACTAAGGAAAATCGCGATCAAAAACAAACTATGACATGCAATATTCCTGGAAACATAAACTTTATGCCATGTACCCAGGGAAAATCATCTTCAGTATAGTAATTATGTAAACCGTCGGAGAACAATACGTACGGTAACGAAATTATCTTTCAGCAAGGAGCTGTGAAAATGTCTCAAAATAAGGCTTTCAGCACGCCATTTATCCTGGCTGTTCTTTGTATTTACTTCAGCTACTTCCTGCACGGCATTAGTGTTATTACGCTTGCCCAAAATATGTCATCTCTGGCGGAAAAGTTTTCCACTGACAACGCGGGCATTGCCTACTTAATTTCCGGTATCGGTTTGGGGCGATTGATCAGTATTTTATTCTTCGGTGTGATCTCCGATAAGTTTGGTCGTCGGGCGGTGATATTAATGGCAGTAATAATGTATCTGCTATTCTTCTTTGGTATTCCCGCTTGCCCGAATTTAACTCTCGCCTACGGTCTGGCAGTGTGCGTAGGTATCGCTAACTCAGCGCTGGATACGGGTGGCTACCCCGCGCTCATGGAATGCTTTCCGAAAGCCTCTGGTTCGGCGGTCATACTGGTTAAAGCGATGGTGTCATTTGGGCAAATGTTCTACCCAATGCTGGTGAGCTATATGTTGCTCAATAATATCTGGTACGGCTATGGGCTGATTATTCCGGGTATTCTATTTGTACTGATCACGCTGATGCTGTTGAAAAGCAAATTCCCCAGCCAGTTGGTGGACGCCAGCGTAACTAATGAATTACCGCAAATGAACAGCAAACCGTTAGTCTGGCTGGAAGGTGTTTCATCGGTACTGTTCGGTGTAGCCGCATTCTCGACCTTTTATGTGATTGTGGTGTGGATGCCCAAATATGCGATGGCTTTTGCTGGTATGTCAGAAGCTGAGGCATTAAAAACCATCTCTTATTACAGTATGGGCTCGTTGGTCTGTGTCTTTATTTTTGCCGCACTACTGAAAAAAATGGTCCGGCCCATCTGGGCTAATGTATTTAACTCTGCACTGGCAACAATAACAGCAGCCATTATCTACCTGTACCCTTCTCCACTGGTGTGCAATGCCGGAGCCTTTGTTATCGGTTTCTCAGCAGCTGGCGGCATTTTACAGCTCGGCGTTTCGGTCATGTCAGAGTTTTTTCCCAAAAGCAAAGCCAAAGTCACCAGTATTTATATGATGATGGGTGGACTGGCTAACTTTGTTATTCCACTGATTACCGGTTATCTGTCGAACATCGGCCTGCAATATATCATTGTTCTCGATTTTACTTTCGCGCTGCTGGCCCTGATTACCGCAATTATTGTTTTTATCCGCTATTACCGCGTTTTCATTATTCCTGAAAATGATGTGCGGTTTGGCGAGCGTAAATTTTGCACCCGGTTAAACACAATTAAGCATAGAGGTTAAAGGAGTTAATTATGGATGTTACCGCAAAATACGAATTGATTGGGTTGATGGCCTATCCTATCCGCCACAGTTTATCGCCCGAAATGCAGAATAAAGCCTTAGAAAAAGCGGGATTGCCATTTACCTATATGGCCTTCGAAGTGGATAACGATAGCTTTCCTGGAGCAATTGAAGGATTAAAAGCCCTCAAAATGCGCGGAACTGGTGTATCGATGCCGAACAAACAACTGGCGTGTGAATATGTTGATGAATTAACACCAGCTGCCAAACTGGTGGGGGCCATCAACACCATCGTTAATGATGATGGCTATCTGCGTGGCTATAACACCGACGGCACGGGCCATATTCGCGCCATTAAAGAGAGCGGTTTTGATATCAAAGGCAAAACGATGGTGCTGTTAGGGGCCGGTGGTGCCTCAACGGCAATTGGCGCGCAGGGGGCAATTGAAGGTTTAAAAGAAATTAAACTCTTTAACCGTCGGGATGAGTTCTTCGATAAAGCCCTCGCCTTCGCGCAGCGGGTTAATGAAAACACCGATTGTGTCGTCACGGTCACCGATCTCGCCGATCAGCAAGCCTTTGCTGAAGCCCTGGCTTCCGCCGACATTTTAACCAATGGCACAAAAGTGGGTATGAAACCCCTTGAGAATGAATCATTGGTTAATGATATCAGTCTGTTACATCCGGGACTTCTGGTCACTGAATGCGTGTATAACCCGCATATGACGAAGTTATTGCAGCAGGCGCAACAAGCTGGTTGCAAAACGATTGATGGATACGGCATGTTGTTGTGGCAAGGGGCTGAACAGTTCACATTATGGACTGGCAAAGATTTCCCTCTGGAATATGTTAAACAGGTCATGGGGTTCGGTGCCTGACAGGCTGACCGCGTGCAGAAAGGGTAAAAAATGAAAACCGTAACTGTAAAAGATCTCGTCATTGGTACGGGCGCACCTAAAATCATCGTCTCGCTGATGGCGAAAGATATCGCCAGCGTGAAATCCGAAGCTCTCGCCTATCGTGAAGCGGACTTTGATATTCTGGAATGGCGTGTGGACCACTATGCCGACCTCTCCAATGTGGAGTCTGTCATGGCGGCAGCAAAAATTCTCCGTGAGACCATGCCAGAAAAACCGCTGCTGTTTACCTTCCGCAGTGCCAAAGAAGGCGGCGAGCAGGCGATTTCCACCGAGGCTTATATTGCACTCAATCGTGCAGCCATCGACAGCGGCCTGGTTGATATGATCGATCTGGAGTTATTTACCGGTGATGATCAGGTTAAAGAAACCGTCGCCTACGCCCACGCGCATGATGTGAAAGTAGTCATGTCCAACCATGACTTCCATAAAACGCCGGAAGCCGAAGAAATCATTGCCCGTCTGCGCAAAATGCAATCCTTCGACGCCGATATTCCTAAGATTGCGCTGATGCCGCAAAGTACCAGCGATGTGCTGACGTTGCTTGCCGCGACCCTGGAGATGCAGGAGCAGTATGCCGATCGTCCAATTATCACGATGTCGATGGCAAAAACTGGCGTAATTTCTCGTCTGGCTGGTGAAGTATTTGGCTCGGCGGCAACTTTTGGTGCGGTAAAAAAAGCGTCTGCGCCAGGGCAAATCTCGGTAAATGATTTGCGCACGGTATTAACTATTTTACACCAGGCATAAGCAATAATATTTCGGCGGGAACACCCTCCCCGCCGAACTAAAAAATATATTCAATCGTATTTAATAAAAATATTTCGTGAGTCTCTGTGCGCTAATTCTCCATTTGGCGTAGGGAAAATCACATCTGAATCAGGAATTAACAATGAAACCTGTAAAACCACCTCGTATTAATGGACGAGTGCCGGTCCTGTCGGCACAGGAAGCGGTGAATTATATTCCCGACGAAGCAACACTTTGTGTGTTAGGCGCTGGCGGCGGTATTCTGGAAGCCACCACGTTAATTACTGCTCTTGCTGATAAATATAAACAGACTCAAACACCACGTAATTTATCGATTATTAGTCCAACAGGGCTTGGCGATCGCGCCGACCGTGGTATTAGTCCTCTGGCGCAAGAAGGTCTGGTGAAATGGGCATTATGTGGTCACTGGGGACAATCGCCGCGTATTTCTGAACTCGCAGAACAAAATAAAATTATTGCTTATAACTACCCACAAGGTGTACTTACACAAACCTTACGCGCCGCCGCAGCCCACCAGCCTGGTATTATTAGTGATATTGGCATCGGGACATTTGTCGATCCACGCCAGCAAGGCGGCAAACTGAATGAAGTCACTAAAGAAGACCTGATTAAACTGGTCGAGTTTGATAACAAAGAATATCTCTATTACAAAGCGATTGCGCCAGATATTGCCTTCATTCGCGCTACCACCTGCGACAGTGAAGGCTACGCCACTTTTGAAGATGAGGTGATGTATCTCGACGCATTGGTTATTGCCCAGGCGGTGCACAATAACGGCGGTATTGTGATGATGCAGGTGCAGAAAATGGTTAAGAAAGCCACGCTGCATCCTAAATCTGTCCGTATTCCGGGTTATCTGGTGGATATTGTGGTGGTCGATCCGGATCAAACCCAACTGTATGGCGGTGCACCGGTTAACCGCTTTATTTCTGGTGACTTCACCCTTGATGACAGTACCAAACTTAGCCTGCCCCTAAACCAACGTAAATTAGTTGCGCGGCGCGCATTATTCGAAATGCGTAAAGGCGCGGTGGGGAATGTCGGCGTCGGTATTGCTGACGGCATTGGCCTGGTCGCCCGAGAAGAAGGTTGTGCTGATGACTTTATTCTGACGGTAGAAACAGGTCCGATTGGCGGAATTACTTCACAGGGGATCGCCTTTGGCGCGAACGTGAATACCCGTGCCATTCTGGATATGACGTCCCAGTTTGATTTTTATCACGGTGGCGGTCTGGATGTTTGTTATTTGAGTTTTGCTGAAGTCGACCAGCACGGTAACGTCGGCGTGCATAAATTCAATGGTAAAATCATGGGCACCGGTGGATTTATTGATATCAGTGCCACTTCGAAGAAAATCATTTTCTGCGGCACATTAACTGCGGGCAGTTTAAAAACAGAAATTACCGACGGCAAATTAAATATCGTCCAGGAAGGACGGGTGAAGAAATTTATTCGGGAACTACCGGAAATTACTTTCAGCGGAAAAATCGCTCTCGAGCGAGGGCTGGATGTTCGTTATATCACTGAGCGCGCAGTATTCACGCTGAAAGAAGACGGCCTGCATTTAATCGAAATCGCCCCTGGCGTCGATTTACAAAAAGATATTCTCGACAAAATGGATTTCACCCCAGTGATTTCGCCAGAACTCAAACTGATGGACGAAAGATTATTTATCGATGCGGCGATGGGTTTTGTCCTGCCTGAAGCGGCTCATTAACAGGAGTATAATGATGGATTTTTCTTTAACTGAAGAACAAGAACTGCTGCTGGCCAGTATTCGCGAACTGATTACGACTAACTTTCCGGAAGAGTATTTCCGCACCTGCGATCAAAACGGGACATATCCGCGTGAGTTTATGCGGGCGCTGGCGGATAACGGTATTTCCATGCTTGGCGTGCCGGAAGAATTTGGTGGTATCCCTGCGGATTACGTCACCCAAATGCTGGCGCTGATGGAAGTGTCAAAATGCGGTGCTCCGGCATTTTTAATTACCAACGGTCAATGTATTCACAGTATGCGCCGTTTCGGTTCTGCAGAGCAGCTACGTAAAACGGCAGAGAGCACCCTGGAAACGGGTGATCCCGCCTATGCCCTGGCGTTGACGGAACCAGGTGCTGGCTCAGATAACAACAGTGCCACTACCACTTACACGCGTAAAAACGGCAAGGTCTACATCAACGGACAAAAAACCTTTATTACCGGTGCGAAAGAGTACCCGTATATGCTGGTGCTGGCGCGCGATCCGCAACCGAAAGATCCCAAAAAAGCCTTCACCCTGTGGTGGGTCGACTCCAGTAAGCCCGGCATTAAGATTAACCCGCTGCATAAAATCGGCTGGCATATGCTCAGCACCTGCGAAGTCTATCTCGACAACGTGGAGGTTGAAGAGAGCGACATGGTGGGCGAAGAAGGAATGGGTTTCCTCAATGTGATGTACAACTTTGAGATGGAGCGCCTGATCAACGCCGCGCGCAGCACCGGCTTTGCCGAATGCGCCTTTGAAGATGCCGCCCGCTATGCCAACCAACGTATCGCTTTTGGTAAGCCCATTGGTCATAACCAGATGATCCAGGAAAAACTGGCGCTGATGGCGATTAAGATCGACAACATGCGCAACATGGTGCTGAAAGTGGCATGGCAAGCCGATCAGCATCAGTCACTGCGCACCAGCGCGGCGCTGGCAAAACTGTACTGTGCACGTACCGCAATGGAAGTCATTGATGATGCGATTCAAATCATGGGCGGTCTGGGCTATACCGATGAGGCGCGCGTCTCCCGCTTCTGGCGTGATGTCCGTTGTGAACGTATCGGCGGCGGTACAGACGAAATTATGATTTACGTAGCAGGTCGGCAGATCCTGAAAGACTATCAGAACAAATAATCTGCAGGCGGCGCAGCTTCTTAACAAACTGCGCCGCCAGATTTATCCAACAAGACTTACCGGTTGAGGAAATTCAGATAGGATTTCTTGTTCCGCAAAACAGTTTTTAAATTGTCTACGGTAATCGCTGGGCGAACAACCGACATGGCGCAAAAACAGTTTGGCAAAGTGATCGACATTTTCATAACCCACACGCCAGGAGATCTCTGCCTGTGATAATTCAGTATTAGTGAGTGACCATTTTGCTTCCGTCATACGCCGTTGAATAACATAGTTAATAGGGGAAATACGATACTCTTTGGTAAATTCATGGCAAATATAACTGACGCTGGCACGAAATTTTTTCGATAACTGTTCTAAAGTGATTTTTTCGCGATAATTATTATTCAGATAGAAAAGAATATCTTTTATCAGAACATCTTTTTTAATATACCCCTGCTCCGAACGATAAGCATTTTTAAAATTTTCGTAGTAAAGAATGGCTAACGTATAGGCAAATGCATCCCATAACGAAGATGTTTGGCTATTTTTACTTTGCGGCAAAATCACACTTAGCTCATTAAATAAGGTTTTTATGACTTCTTTTCCCTGCCCCGCGGCAATTACCGGACAAGAATGCGGTTGCAGTAGCTGATTTTCCTCAGCCCCCTGAAACTGAAAGCCGTACAGCGCACAGGTACACGTCGTTGCCGGATCGTTAACGTCAGAGGCCACCGCATGCAGCCTGCCGCGTTCTATCACCACAATGTCATCCGCATGTGCGACATATAACGAAGAATCGATGGTAAACCTTGCAACCCCTTTCTTGACGTAAATCAACTCGGTTTCATTGTCATGAACGTGATGTCCGGACTCCCATTTTGGATCATCGCTAAATGCAAAACGTGAAAGCCGTGGCGTTTTACCGGCGACAAACAGCGTTTCACTGGCGTTATCAAAACAGCGTTGATACATGACAACCTCCCTATTCCATGAGCAAGCAAAAACAATATATGCCGGATAAAATACGGCGTGTATTGCGGTTATACAACCGCGTTTAGCGAGAGCTAAACAAGATTATTTACACTGAATGCAAGATTGTACGGTCATGGAATAACTATATTGCCGCAAATTGCACTTTTGTTTTAGCGATCGCATTTTTTTTGCAAGATTGTTGGCAAGGAAAACAGCTTGCTCCGTCGAAAACCCCGCACCGCTATCGCACACTATTTTCAGGCCATTTTTACCTTCCATCGGAGATGGTTCCGTATGCGACTCACAGGAGAAATCATGAAAATAATAACCTGCTTTAAGCTGGTGCCTGAAGAACAGGACATTGTTGTCACTCCAGAATACACCCTGAATTTCGACAATGCCGACGCCAAAATCAGCCAGTTCGATCTCAATGCCATTGAAGCTGCAAGCCAGCTCGCAACAGATGACGATGAGATAGCCGCGCTGACCGTTGGCGGCTCATTGTTGCAGAACTCGAAAGTGCGCAAAGACGTGCTATCCCGCGGGCCGCACAGCCTGTATTTGGTGCAGGATGCGCAACTTGAACATGCACTGCCTCTCGATACCGCAAAAGCGCTGGCGGCAGCAATTGAAAAGATCGGCTTCGATTTACTGATCTTTGGTGAAGGTTCCGGCGACCTTTATGCCCAGCAGGTTGGCTTGCTGGTCGGAGAAATTCTGCAACTTCCGGTGATTAATGCAGTGAGTGCTATTCAGCGTCAGGGCAATACACTGGTGATTGAACGCACGCTTGAAGATGATGTTGAAGTTATTGAACTCTCTGTTCCAGCCGTGCTCTGCGTCACCTCCGATATTAACGTGCCACGCATTCCTTCGATGAAAGCCATTCTCGGCGCGGGTAAAAAACCGGTAAATCAGTGGCAGGCAAGTGATATTGACTGGAGCCAGAGCGCGCCACTTGCTGAACTGGTCGGCATTCGCGTACCGCCGCAAACAGAACGTAAGCACATCATTATCGATAACGATTCGCCGGAGGCCATTGCCGAGCTGGCGGAACATCTGAAGAAAGCCCTGAACTGAAGCCTACGGAGAAGAAACGATGAGTCAATTAAACAGCGTCTGGGTCTTTAGCGATAATCCTGAACGTTATGCTGAACTGTTTGGCGGCGCTCAGCAATGGGGCCAACAGGTGTATGCCATTGTACAAAATACCGACCAGGCGCAGGCAGTTATGCCTTATGGTCCAAAATGTCTTTATGTTCTTGCGCAAAACGACGCGCTGCAACGCACTGAAAATTACGCCGAAAGCATTGCTGCCCTGCTGAAAGATAAACACCCCGCTATGTTGCTGTTGGCCGCGACGAAACGTGGTAAAGCGCTGGCAGCACGGTTAAGTGTGCAACTGAATGCGGCGCTGGTGAACGATGCCACGGCGGTGGATATTGTCGATGGTCACATTTGCGCCGAACACCGGATGTATGGCGGGTTAGCGTTCGCTCAGGAAAAGATCAACAGCCCGCTGGCGATCATTACCCTTGCACCCGGTGTTCAGGAACCGTGCACCAGTGATACCTCTCATCAGTGCCCGACAGAAACGGTACCTTATGTTGCTCCGCGTCATGAAATTCTCTGTCGCGAACGCCGTGCGAAAGCCGCAAGCAGCGTGGACCTGAGCAAAGCAAAACGTGTGGTTGGCGTCGGTCGTGGACTGGCGGCGCAGGATGACCTAAAAATGGTCCACGAACTGGCGGCGGTGCTGAATGCTGAAGTCGGCTGTTCACGTCCAATTGCCGAAGGCGAGAACTGGATGGAGCGTGAACGTTATATCGGTGTCTCCGGCGTGTTGCTGAAATCCGATCTCTACCTGACGCTGGGGATCTCCGGGCAGATCCAGCATATGGTTGGCGGCAACGGCGCAAAAGTGATTGTCGCCATCAATAAAGATAAAAATGCGCCAATCTTCAACTATGCCGACTACGGTCTGGTGGGCGATATCTACAAAGTCGTCCCTGCCCTGATTAGCCAGTTGAGCCGCTAATTCCCCTTTCAACCACATCTCCCGCTGTAAACGCAGCGGGAAGGGAGCATAACGCATGTCGGATGACAAATTTGATGCCATTGTGGTCGGTGCGGGCGTTGCTGGTAGCGTTGCCGCACTGGTCATGGCACGAGCCGGGCTGGATGTCCTGGTGATAGAACGCGGCGACAGTGCCGGATGTAAAAACATGACCGGCGGGCGTCTTTATGCCCACACACTTGAAGCAATCATTCCAGGCTTTGCAGTATCAGCGCCGGTAGAACGCAAGGTCACACGCGAGAAAATCTCCTTCTTAACCGAAGAAAGCGCCGTTACCCTCGATTTTCACCGCGAGCAGCCAGATGTTCCGCAACACGCATCTTATACCGTATTGCGTAATCGTCTGGACCCGTGGTTGATGGAACAAGCCGAGCAGGCGGGCGCGCAGTTTATCCCAGGCGTTCGCGTCGACGCGCTGGTTCGTGAAGGAAACAAGGTCACTGGCGTGCAGGCTGGGGATGATATTCTCGAAGCGAATGTGGTGATTCTGGCTGATGGCGTTAACTCGATGCTTGGCCGCTCGCTGGGAATGGTTCCCGCTTCCGATCCGCATCATTACGCTGTTGGTGTTAAAGAGGTTATTGGCCTCACACCAGAACAGATCAACGATCGCTTTAATATTACGGGCGAGGAAGGTGCCGCCTGGCTGTTTGCCGGTTCCCCTTCTGACGGCCTGATGGGCGGGGGATTTCTCTATACCAACAAGGATTCCATATCCTTGGGGCTGGTTTGTGGATTGGGTGATATCGCCCATGCGCAAAAAAGCGTGCCGCAAATGCTGGAAGATTTTAAACAACACCCCGCCATTCGCCCGCTGATTAGCGGCGGCAAACTGCTTGAATATTCCGCGCATATGGTGCCGGAAGGCGGTCTGGCAATGGTGCCGCAACTGGTTAACGAGGGCGTGATGATCGTTGGTGACGCCGCAGGCTTCTGCCTGAATTTGGGTTTTACGGTCCGCGGCATGGATTTAGCCATTGCATCGGCTCAGGCTGCCGCCACAACGGTGATCGCCGCCAAAGAACGCGCGGATTTCTCCGCCAGCAGTCTGGCGCAATACAAACGTGAGCTGGAACAAAGCTGCGTCATGCGTGATATGCAGCATTTTCGCAAGATCCCGGCGCTGATGGAAAACCCGCGCCTGTTTAGCCAATACCCACGAATGGTAGCCGACATCATGAACGAGATGTTCACCATCGACGGCAAACCAAACCAGCCGGTACGAAAAATGATCATGGGACATGCGAAGAAAATTGGGCTGATCAACTTGCTGAAAGATGGCATTAAGGGAGCAACCGCGCTATGAGCCAGAACGCTACGGTTAACGTCGACATCAAATTAGGCGTCAATAAATTCCATGTTGATGAGGGCCACCCGCATATCATTCTGGCGGAAAATCCCGATATCAATGAATTCCATAAATTAATGAAAGCCTGCCCTGCCGGACTTTATAAGCAGGATGACGCAGGAAACATTCATTTTGATTCCGCCGGTTGTCTGGAGTGCGGCACCTGTCGGGTGCTGTGCGGTAACACTATTCTCGAACAGTGGCAATATCCCGCAGGCACCTTCGGTATTGATTTTCGCTACGGCTAATCATGCATCCCACAGGCCCGCATCTCGGGCCTGATGTTCTGTTTCGAGAGTCCAACATGAAAGTGACATTAACGTTTAACGAACAACGTCGTGCGGCGTATCGTCAGCAAGGGTTATGGGGCGATGCTTCGCTGGCCGATTACTGGCAGCAGACCGCTCGTGCGATGCCAGACAAAATTGCCGTGGTCGATAATCATGGTGCATCGTACACCTATAGCGCGCTCGATCACGCCGCGAGCTGTCTGGCAAACTGGATGTTAGCGAAGGGTATTGAATCAGGCGATCGCATCGCATTTCAACTGCCTGGCTGGTGTGAATTTACCGTTATCTATCTTGCCTGCCTGAAAATCGGTGCAGTTTCCGTGCCGCTGTTGCCTTCCTGGCGGGAAGCAGAACTGGTGTGGGTGCTCAATAAGTGTCAGGCAAAAATGTTCTTTGCACCGACGTTGTTTAAACAAACGCGTCCGGTAGATTTAATCCTGCCGCTGCAAAATCAGCTTCCACAACTACAACAAATTGTCGGCGTGGACAAACTGGCTCCCGCCACCTCTTCCCTCTCATTAAGTCAGATTATCGCCGACAATACCTCACTGACCACGGCGATAACGACCCACGGCGATGAATTAGCTGCGGTGCTGTTTACCTCCGGAACCGAGGGTCTGCCAAAGGGCGTGATGCTAACGCATAACAATATTCTCGCCAGTGAGCGGGCTTATTGCGCGCGACTGAATCTGACCTGGCAGGATGTCTTTATGATGCCTGCGCCACTTGGTCACGCAACGGGCTTTCTGCATGGCGTAACGGCACCATTCTTAATTGGCGCTCGCAGCGTGTTGTTAGATATTTTCACTCCTGATGCGTGTCTCGCGCTGCTTGAGCAGCAGCGTTGCACCTGTATGCTCGGCGCAACGCCGTTTGTCTATGATCTTTTGAATGTACTAGAGAAACAACCCGCGGACCTTTCAGCGCTGCGTTTCTTTCTTTGCGGCGGAACCACAATCCCCAAAAAAGTGGCGCGTGAATGCCAGCAGCGCGGCATTAAATTATTAAGTGTTTATGGTTCCACAGAAAGTTCGCCGCATGCGGTGGTGAATCTCGATGATCCTTTGTCGCGCTTTATGCACACCGATGGTTACGCTGCCGCAGGTGTAGAGATTAAAGTGGTCGATGACGCACGCAAGACCTTACCGCCAGGTTGCGAAGGTGAAGAAGCCTCGCGTGGCCCCAATGTGTTTATGGGGTATTTTGATGAACCTGAATTAACCGCCCGTGCCCTGGATGAAGAAGGCTGGTATTACAGCGGCGATCTCTGCCGTATGGATGAGGCTGGCTATATAAAAATTACCGGACGCAAAAAAGATATTATTGTCCGCGGCGGCGAAAATATTAGCAGCCGTGAAGTGGAAGATATTTTATTGCAGCATCCTAAAATTCACGATGCCTGTGTGGTTGCAATGTCCGATGAACGTTTAGGTGAACGATCATGCGCTTATGTCGTGCTGAAAGCGCCGCATCATTCATTATCGCTGGAAGAGGTAGTGGCTTTTTTTAGCCGTAAACGGGTCGCAAAATATAAATATCCTGAACATATCGTGGTAATCGAAAAACTACCGCGAACTACCTCAGGTAAAATACAAAAGTTTTTGTTAAGAAAAGATATTATGCGGCGTTTAACGCAGGATGTCTGTGAAGAGATTGAATAAGTTTCATCTTCGGGGATCACATAACCCCGGCGACTAAACGCCGCCGGGGATTTATTTTATTTCTTCAGTTCAGCCAGGCTTAACCAGGTTTGCACCACGGTGTCCGGGTTCAGAGACAGGCTATCGATCCCCTCTTCCATCAACCATGCGGCAAAGTCTTCGTGGTCGGACGGACCCTGACCGCAAATACCAACGTATTTACCTTGTTTCTTCGCCGCGCGAATCGCCATCGACAGCAGCGCTTTCACCGCGTCGTTACGCTCATCGAACAGTGCGGAAACCACGCCGGAGTCACGGTCAAGGCCCAGCGCCAGCTGCGTCATGTCGTTCGAACCGATAGAGAAGCCATCGAAGTGTTCGAGGAACTGTTCCGCCAACAGTGCGTTGGACGGGATCTCGCACATCATGATGATTTTCAGGCCATTCTCACCACGTTTGAGCCCCTGACGCGCCAGTTCGTCCACCACCGCTTTTGCCTGATCGACGGTACGCACGAACGGAACCATGATCTCAACGTTGGTCAGCCCCATCTCGTTACGAACGCGTTTCACCGCGTCGCACTCCAGCGCAAAGCAATCGCGGAAGCTGTCGGAAACGTAGCGACCGGCACCACGGAAACCGAGCATTGGGTTCTCTTCTTCCGGCTCGTAGCGCTCGCCACCCACCAGGTTAGCGTATTCGTTCGATTTGAAGTCAGACAGACGCACAATAACGCGTTTTGGATAAAACGCCGCGCCCATCGTCGCGATCCCTTCGGTCAGACGGCCCGCATCAAACTTTTTCGGCGAGTCAAAGCCTTTCATCATCTCGCGGATTTCATTTTGCAGCTTCGGTTCCTGGTCATCAAACTCCAGCAACGCCCGAGGGTGCACGCCATTCATACGGTTGATGATGAATTCCAGACGCGCCAGGCCCACGCCTTCGTTCGGCAGGCAGGCAAAGTCAAACGCACGGTCCGGGTTGCCGACGTTCATCATGATTTTCAGCGGCAGATCCGGCATGGTATCGACGCTGGAACTGTTCACGCTAAAGTCCAGCAGGTCAGCGTAAACGTAGCCGGTGTCGCCTTCGGCGCAGGACATGGTGACTTTCTCGTCATCTTTCATGCGTTCTGTTGCATCGCCGCAGCCCACTACCGCAGGGATCCCCAGCTCACGGGCGATAATCGCCGCGTGACAGGTACGCCCGCCACGGTTGGTCACAATCGCCGCGGCCTTTTCATGATCGGTTCCCAATCCGGGTCGGTCATGTCAGTGACCAGCACATCACCCGGTTGGATACGGTTCATTTCGCTAATATCGTGAATCACCTTCACGCTACCCGCGCCGATGCGATGGCCGATGGCACGGCCTTCAGCAACAATACGCCCCTGGGAATGTAGCGTATAACGCTCCATAACCTGTCCACGCGAACGCACGGTTTCCGGACGCGCCTGAACGATAAACAATTTACCGGTGTGGCCGTCTTTCGCCCACTCGATGTCCATCGGACGACCGTAGTGTTTTCAATCTGGACGGCCTGTTTTGCCAGTTCCTGCACTTCGTCGTTGGTCAACGAGAGGATATCGCACTGTTCCCGCGGCACGTCTTCAATACGCACCTGCTTGCCATGTTCCTGCGTCGGCGCGTAAACCATGCGGATTTTTTTCGACCCCCATAGTACGGCGCACGATTGCCGGGCGATTAGCCGCCAGCGTTGGTTTGTGGACATAGAACTCATCCGGGTTCACCGCGCCCTGCACGACCATTTCACCAGCCCCCACGCGGAGGTAATGAATACCACCTGGTCGAAACCAGATTCGGTGTCGATGGAGAACATCACGCCGGAGGATGCCAGGTCGGAGCGCACCATCAGCTGGACGCCCGCCGAGAGCGCAACGCCGCGGTGGTCATAGCCCTGGTGAACGCGATAGGAAATGGCCCGGTCGTTAAACAGTGAAGCAAACGCGTGCTTCACCGCCACCAGCACCGCATCGAAACCGTGGACGTTAAGGAAGGTTTCCTGCTGACCGGCAAAGGACGCATCCGGCATGTCTTCCGCTGTGGCGGAGGAGCGCACGGCAAAAGAGGCGTTGGCGTTATCCGCCGCCAGCTGGTTATATGCGTCGTGAATAGCCTGTTCCAGTTCGCTCTGGAAAGGAGTGTCGATGATCCACTGGCGGATCTGCGCGCCAGCTTTCGCCAGGGAGGTAACGTCGTCAATATCGGTGTCATCCAACAGTTGATAAATCTGCTGGTTCACGCCGCTCTGGTCGAGGAACTGATTAAACGCATCGGCAGTGGTGGCAAATCCGTTGGGTACAGAAACTCCCATCCCGGACAGATTCGTAATCATTTCACCCAAGGAGGCATTTTTGCCTCCAACTCTGTCTACATCATTCATGCCGAGTTGGTTGTACCAAAGCACGGCGGTGACGAGCCATTGTTGGACATCGAGACAATCCTTTTGTGATAAATGAACGGTTTGAGAAACACATTTCTGCGCATTTATCTTTGCATATTTAACCGGATGAAAAAAACGGTGAATCGTTCAAGCAAATATATTTTTTTACTTTTTAAGACTGATCCCAGCGTTGCGCAAATCTGCTCTCTTCGACAATTTCCACATAAACCATCGGTATAAACGAAACCATAAAAATGAAATGCTGTTTTCATAAAAAATAAAATTGAAGGTTCATTTTATAAACCAGACATAACGTTCTACGCTTCTGTGCGTTTTTAATTTATGCTTTCATAGAATTATGTCTGCATCACGGGAAGAACAAAATGGATAATGCTGTTGATCGCCACGTTTTTTATATTTCTGATGGTACGGCAATAACTGCGGAGGTATTAGGACACGCAGTAATGTCACAATTTCCCGTCACTATCAGCAGCATCACGCTGCCGTTTGTCGAAAATGAGAGCCGTGCACGGGCAGTGAAGGATCAGATTGACGCAATTTATCACCAGACAGGCGTGCGCCCGCTGGTCTTCTACTCCATCGTGTTGCCGGAGATTCGCGCCATCATCTTGCAAAGTGAAGGCTTTTGCCAGGATATCGTTCAGGCGCTGGTTGCCCCGCTACAACAAGAGATGAAACTGGATCCAACGCCGATTGCTCATCGTACCCATGGCCTTAACCCTAATAATCTCAATAAATATGATGCGCGCATTGCGGCGATTGATTACACCCTCGCCCACGATGACGGCATTTCGTTGCGCAATCTGGACCAGGCTCAGGTGATCCTGCTCGGTGTTTCTCGCTGTGGTAAAACCCCCACCAGTCTGTATCTGGCAATGCAGTTTGGTATCCGCGCGGCAAACTACCCCTTTATTGCCGACGATATGGATAATCTGGTGCTACCCGCGTCGCTCAAACCGCTTCAGCATAAATTGTTCGGCCTGACTATCGACCCGGAACGTCTGGCGGCGATTCGCGAGGAACGTCGGGAGAACAGTCGCTATGCCTCGCTTCGTCAGTGCAGGATGGAAGTCGCGGAAGTGGAAGCCTTGTACCGTAAAAATCAGATCCCGTGGATTAACAGTACCAATTATTCGGTAGAAGAGATTGCCACCAAGATCCTCGATATCATGGGCCTTAGTCGCCGAATGTACTAGAGAACTAGTGCATTAGCTTATTTTTTTGTTATCATGCTAACCACCCGGCGAGGTGTGACACACCTCGCGCTTGAATTCAGCGGAGATTGGTTTATCGTGATGTGCATCACTTCCCAGCAAATTGGCTGGTGAGGCAACAAATTTCTGAGATCCCCATGAATAAGACCGATGAATTGCGTACGGCTCGAATTGAGAGCCTGATTACGCCTACTGAACTTGCCGAGCGTCACCCGGTATCAGCGGACGTTGCGGCGCACGTGACCGCTTCACGCCGACGGATTGAGAAGATCCTCAACGGTGAAGATCGCCGCCTGCTGGCGATTGTTGGCCCCGCTCTATCCACGATCTTGATGCTGCCATCGATTATGCCCGCCGTTTACAGGTGCTGCGTGAAAAGCACCAGGGCGAGCTGGAAATCGTCATGCGCACCTATTTCGAAAAGCCGCGTACGGTTGTCGGCTGGCAAAGGATTAATCTCCGATCGCATTTAACGGTAGCTATCGCGTCAATCACGGTATTGAGCAGGCGCGTAAACTGCTGCTGCAGGTCAATACGCTTGGCGTCCCAACCGCTACCGAGTTTCTCGATATGGTGACCGGTCAGTTTATCGCCGACCTCATTAGCTGGGGCGCAATTGGCGCGCGAACCACGGAGAGCCAGATTCACCGCGAAATGGCTTCCGCTCTCTCGTCCGGTTGGTTTTAAAAACGGTACCGATGGTAATACGCGCATTGCGGTTGACGCCATTCGCGCCTCGCGCCAGCCATATGTTCCCTGTCGCCGGATAAAAATGGCCAGATGACCATTTACCAGACCAGTGGTAATCCTTACGGCCATATCATCATGCGTGGGTAAGAAACCGAACTACCATGCCGACGATATTGCCGCTGCCTGCGATACGCTGCATGAATTCGATTTGCCGGAACATCTGGTGGTCGATTTCAGCCACGGCAACTGCCAGAAGCAGCACCGCCGCCAGCTGGAAGTGTGTGACGATATTTGCCAGCAGATTCCGGTATGGTTCTTCGGCGATTGCCGGTAATTATGGCGAAAGTTTCCTGCGTGAAGGTACGCAGAAAATCGTCGCCGACCAACCGCTCACCTACGGTCAATCCATAACCGATCCTTGCCTGGGCTGGGAGGATACCGAACGCCTGGTCGAAAAACTCGCCTCTGCGGTAGATACCCGCTTCTGAATGCGTGCCCATTCCTGACGGAATGGGCATTTCTGCGCAACTTGTTGTCTTCTCAACAAATTACTGCTTGCTCTGGTCAGCCATAATATTGATAATAAGAATCATTGTTATATCAATTATTATTAATTTTTATGCGTTATACGGATAGCAGAAAACTCACGCCTGAAACGGATGCCAATCACAAGACCGCTTCCCCGCAGCCTATTCGGCGAATTTCCAGCCAGACACTGTTAGGTCCGGATGGCAAACTGATTATCGATCATGACGGGCAAGAATATCTGCTCCGTAAAACTCAGGCTGGCAAGCTGCTGTTGACCAAGTAGCCTTTAACTCGAGCAGCTGACTTCCAGCCGTTTACCCCAGTCAGGTGGACGACTGACATAGTCATCATCTCTGTCGCTGAAAGGATTTCGCAACGCCTCATGCAGGCGGTGCAATTCCGTCATATCACCCTTTTCTGCCGCTTCAATCGCCCGTTGCGCCAACCAGTTGCGCAATACCAGAGCGGGGTTAACGCTTTGCATCAGTTGCTGACGCTCACTATCGCTAACCTCGTCTTGTTGCAAACGCCCCCGATAACGGGCAAACCAGTCATCAAATGCCGCACGATCAATAAACTCATCACGTAGCGGTGACGCCGCGCTGTGCTGCTCGGTCAGACTCAGCATGCGGAATGTGCGGGTATAATCGCTGCGCTCTCGCGCCATCAGACTGAATAATTCATTCAGTAGCGCGTTATCCTCTTTTTGCTCCGTCATGAAGCCCAGTTTCTGCCGCATCCGTTCTCCATAATGCGTCAACAAAACCTGCTGATAGCTGTCCAGGGCCTCATTCAGGGCATCTACGGCAACAAATGGCGACAATGTCTGCGCCAGACGCTGTAAATTCCACAACGCGACGGCAGGTTGATTATCAAAGCTGTAACGCCCTTGATGATCCGAGTGATTACAAATAAAACCGGGTTCGTAATCATCAAGAAAACCAAACGGCCCGTAATCAAGCGTCAGCCCCAGCAGCGACATGTTGTCGGTATTCATCACCCCATGAGCAAAGCCGACCGTCTGCCATTGGGCAATTAACGACGCGGTACGTGCGACAACATCGCTAAACCAGAGACGGTATTTGTCCTCATCATCTGCAAGATGTGACCAGTAATGACGAATAGCAAAGTCAGCTAACTGACGAACCTTTTCCGACTCGCGGCGGTAGTAAAAATGTTCGAAATGACCAAAGCGCAGATGACTTGGTGCCACACGCATCAGCATCGCGCCTGGCTCCGCCGTTTCCCGATACACTGGCGAATCGCTGGTGACGATACTTAACGCGCGGGTCGTCGGAATGCCCAGATAATGCATCGCCTCACTGGCGAGACTTTCTCGTATCGTCGAACGTAAAACCGCCCGTCCATCACCCATTCGCGAATAAGGCGTCAGGCCAGCACCTTTCAGATGCCAGTCCATTGTAGTGCCATCAGCAAGCAGTTGTTCGCCGAGTAAAATGCCGCGCCCATCACCCAGTTGGCCCGCCCAGACGCCGAACTGATGACCACTGTAAACCTGCGCCAGTGGTGACATACCAGGCAGTAGGGCTTCGCCGCCCCAGACACCTGCGCCATTTTTAAACAGCGACGATGGAATACTCAGCGTGTTAGCCAGTTCGGTATTATGCCAAATCAGCCGGGCATTATTTAAAGGCGTAGGGGAAAGTGCTGTATAGGTTTCTGGCAATTCATCGCGCCAGCGGGTAACAAAAGACAGGGTCATAGATCCTCCTGTTTGATAGTGTAGACGGTTACTCTCGTCTTAAACACCAGCAAACAGAAGGGTTATCGCTGAACCAACGTCGTTATCTGATTTATGGGAACGGCAGGCCACAGGCATCCCTGGAGAGCATGGAAATCGAAGGGGGTAATCTGTGCCAATATTTCTGCCGTATCAATGCCTCCCGCAATGATGCAATTGCAACAAGGGGAAATTTGCGCCTGGATCGCACGAATAAACGGTTCGAAGGAGCGGTGCGTGATTTGTTGCTGAATAAAACTTTTATCCAGCATGACGCGGGTGAAAAGACCATCAAAAACCGCTTTCATTGTGCTATTGCCTGCTCCCAAATTACCTAACACAAGGGGATACACTTGCGATAAGGATAAAAGACCGCGATTATCTTTTCCTTCATTGAGATGCGGGTAATTCTCATTAATCAACAGTTCAATAAACGGATATTTTAATAGTTCGCCTGCGTAATTATCCCTCTCTAATAATAATGTAGCCACTTGTGGCGTTAAATTAAGCCAGGCAAAGAGTTTATGTTGAATAAAAAAATGTTGGCATGATTTTAGTAATTCCAACTGCTCTGAAAATAATTGCCAATGTTGCTCCTCGGTAAGTTGCGCTATAACCCGACTCGTCGGGATACGAACCGTACCATCTTCACTGGAGAAATGGGTAATTAACTCAACGCCGACAAGGACTTGCTGGTTGTCTCTTATCGGCAGGAAATAGCAATCAGAATGATAAAGATTCTCCAAAAAAATCTTCATGGTAACCGTCCCTCTCGAAGGATGTTTTTCAGTATCCGGCTAAAAGGGATGAGGCCATAAGACATAACAATTACAGAAGGAGTAACTTTCATTTGTTCCATGTTAACCACTTTTTCAGGGGTCCTTTTTTTAGATTATCCTGATTATAAACGAATAATCCATTTACGGAATTTTTGTCTGCAAAATACTACTGTATTCAGGAGTAAATGGACGGCGATGTATCATCGCCGTCCATTTTTCGACATACTAGATTCGTCTCGCCTGCCAGAAATTTTTCTGCCAATAGACATTATCAAGTGAGGAACGCATCACTCCCTTGCTGGTAGAGGCGTGGATAAATTGGTTGTTGGTATCGTAAATACCTACATGCAAACCATTTTGTCCGGACCCCGTTTTGAAAAAGACCAGGTCACCTGGCAGCAACTCGTCTTTATCAATTTGCGTGCCAATAGAGGCTTGTTGTTTGGTTTCACGGGGCAGCTGCAAATCGAAACGATCGCGCATCGTCACAACCACAAATCCCGAACAGTCCACACCGCGCCGCGTCATGCCACCATAACGATACGGCGTGCCATGCCAGCTTTGTAGCTGGTCGTTCAAACCGGCAATAACGGTAATCGAATCAGAAAGTCTGGCATTTGGCGGCGGTGCTTTATGGTGGCTACACCCGGCCAGAAGCAGTGCTGTGATCAAAATAAGGCAGAAACGCATTCCGTACGGTTCCTCTGTTTTTTATTCTTGCATTAATTTAGCGTCGTAATTACCCGATTTTCAAGATACTAATGAAATCAGATGGTCGAAATCAGCATTCTGTGACCTTCGATATCCAGACGGCGAAAATTCATCCCATAGGCCTGCGCCAGATTTGGCGGCGTGAGCACCTCTTCCCTGCGTCCACTGGCCAGCATTTTTCCACCTTTTAGCAACCACGCCCGATGCGCATGACGCAATGTGTGGTTGAGATCGTGACTGCTCATCACAATCGCCAGTCCTTGCTGACACAGCGCGCTCAGAATTTTGTCTAACGCACTTTGTTGCGCAACATCAAGACTGTTCATCGGCTCATCAAGAAGCAGCAATTGGCCTGCGGGATTGGCTTGTGGTGTGATTTGCAACACCACCGCAGCAAGACGTACGCGTTGCCATTCACCGCCGGAAAGTTGATTGGTGCTACGTCCGAGTTTGTCATCAAGAGCCAGCGCCCCTGCGACATCATTCAGTAGTTCGGTACGCGTTTTATCGTGCTGATGCAGTGTCAGGTAGTGCCAGACCGGCGTTGCAAACGGCGGCGTCTGCTGTTGTGAAAGATAGGCGCGATGCAGCGCGAGTTTTGTTGCGGACCATGCTTCCAGTGGTTGCCCCGCGAACTGAATGCTTCCCTTACCGCTGGTCATTCCGGCCATTCGCGCCAGTAAGGTACTCTTACCCGCGCCATTCGGCCCCACCAGGTGCAGGATCTCCCCAGCCCGAACCTCGCCAGAAAGCGGCCCCAGGCGGGTAGATTCCGCAACATCTTGTAACTGCATCACAATAGACATTATTTTGCCAACGCCAGTTTAATGCTTTCCATCACAATGGGATCTTCCGGCGTCATATCCGGGGAAAAACGCTGGATGACTTTTCCGTCCCTGCCAACCAGGAATTTTTCAAAATTCCATAAAATATCATCCGGGTACAGCGGTGCACGGCCTTTGCTGACCATACGGGCATAGAATCCGCTCTCTTCCGGCGCGACTGCGGTCGGCGCTGCGGCAATCAATTTTTGATACAGCGGATGGCGTCCTTCGCCATTAACTTCAATCTTACTGAACATCGGGAACGTCACCCCCCATGTGGTGGTACAGTAAGTTTTAATCTCTTCATCGCTGCCCGGTTCTTGTTCCAGAAACTGGTTGCACGGGAATCCCAGCACCATAAAACCTCGATCGACCCAGGCTTTCTGAATATTCTCCAACTGCTCATATTGCGGCGTTAAGCCACACTTTGAGGCGACATTGACAATCAACAGCACATTACCGGCGAACTTCTCCAGCGTGGTCACTTCACCGTCGATATCTTTCACTACGGTCGTCAGAATGGAATCTTGCATCGTTTCTCCTGGGTGTGGTCAGTAAAAATCTTAGCTTTTAATCATAGACCGTCTTTTTGCGGCTAACGTCCTGCTTTTAACAATAACCAGATAAACACCGGCGCACCTAACGTTGCGGTGACCACGCCAATAGGCAGCTCTGCGGCAGCTAATGCCAGGCGCGCTACAATATCGGCCAGCAGCAATGCGCTCGCCCCTGCCAGCGCGCAGCCGGGAAGTAATACGCGATGATCGGTTAAACCACACAACCGGAGAATATGGGGGATCACCAGACCAATAAAGCCGATAGCACCCGCCAGCGCCACACTGACGCCAACCATCCAGCCGGTCGCTGCCACCAGCACATTGCGCCAGAACCACAGGGGTAAACCCAGTTGCCGCGCCGAGATCTCGCCAAGTGCTAACATATTCATCGGCCTGGACTGACAACAGATCCACAACAACACGGGGATCAATGCCAGCATCAGCCAGCTTTGCCGCCAGTCTACGCCGCCAAAACCGCCCATCATCCAGTACATCAGCTGACGCAAATCAACTGAGGTGGAAAAGTAGATAGCCCACGTCATTAGTGCGCTACAGATAATCCCTAATGCAACGCCAGCCAGCAATAACCGACTGGTCGAAAGATGACGACGGGCGAAACGTAAGAGTATTAAAGTGATGATAAGCGCGCCAGCAATCGCACACAGCCCTAGCGCCCAGTTGGGGAGTTGCCCTTGCCCAAGCAATACCGCGGCGATAAGCCCCACGCCTGCGCCGTTAGAGACGCCAAGTAGTCCAGGTTCTGCCAGAGGATTTTCAAACAACGCCTGCATTACAGCGCCGGATATAGCCAGCGCCGCACCAACCAGCAATACAGCCAGCGTACGTGGCAGGCGAATTTGCCAGACGAACAGTTCGCCACGAGGAGTAAACCAGTCACCTGGCGAGATCCATTGTTCACCGGCGCAAAGGCTTAAGAGAAGCGCCAGCAGCATCAAAACTGACAGGCATAATAACCAGCGAATATTTTGTCGCTGTTGTTGGCGGGCAAGTGTCAGCATGGTATCCGTTCTGCTGAAGTGTCATGGCGTTGATTTTACGGTGACTCTTCGACAGTGAAAAGAAAAAAGGCCGCGAATGCGGCCTTTTTAGTTAGTTCAGATTACTCTTCTTTGGGCGTTGCGTTTCGACCCGGCTTTTTAACTTCTGTCCTGGTCTGAAGGTCACCACACGCCGGGCTGTAATGGGAATATCCTCACCCGTTTTCGGGTTACGTCCCGGGCGTTGATTTTTATCACGCAAATGGAAACTACGAAAACCGGATAGCTTTACCTGCTCGCCGTTTTCCAGAGCGCGACTCATTCCTCAAAAAACAGTTCTACCAGTTCTTTGGCATCCCCGCTTGCTAAGCCCAAGCTTATCAAACAGATATTCTGACATTTCAGCTTTTGTAAGCGCCATAGGTTCAATCCCTCAATGATGCTGAATCGCTCTTTTTATGCCTCTTCACATTTGGTGATACGGTAAGCGCAATTTCCTTCTTCGAGTGTACGGCTGGTATCGTAAAATCAGGCTGATAGCAAGGCTCTTGTAGCCCTCCGCAACACCCTTACCACGGTACACGTCAAATAAGTTTACGCCAACTATCTGATTTACGCCACTTTTTCTTATATTTCGTTTAAAATATCAGCAGCAGGCACATTTTCAGCAACCACAACGGCGATATCACGACGGTTCGCCGGGAAGCGAGAAATGTCCTTCGCCTCAGGAACCACGCGGTCTGCAGCTTGTTCCACTCCAGTTCGAATGCCAAGCTACCACGATTTAGATCCAGAGTTTACGCTCAAGCTCAGGGTGAATAACACCAATGAAACCAATGCGTTCACCTTTCAGATAAATCGCCGCAGACTGCCCCGGATGCAGCTGCCGGATTCGCTTCTGCACGGAACTCAACCTCATTCAGTTTACCGGTCAGGTCGAGAACGGATTCAAGATCGCCTTTCAAATCATAGAAATCAACGGTCTCTTTTGCCAGGTTCCAGTGCTCTTCGTAACGGTTACCGCAAATCACACCGGCTAACATCAGATCCTGACGAATGCCCAACGGTGCCTGAGTATCTGGTACGAAACGCAGACCGCTTTCGAAAATGCGCACACGGTTCTGCTGACGGTTCTGGTTGTACACCACGGTTGCCAGCAGGCCAGTCCACAGAGAAAGACGCATTGCTGACATTTCAACAGAGATCGGGCTTGGCAGCAGTAAGGCTTCAACGCCTGGATGGATCATCTGCTGCACTTTCGGATCAACGAAGCTGTAGGTGATCACTTCCTGATAGCCTTTGTCGTTGAGCAGCGTTTTCACGCGCTTGAGCGACAGGTCAGCTTCACGGTGAGTACCCATAATCAGGCTTGCCTGTACCGGCTCATCCGGGATGTTGTTGTAGCCGTAAACACGCGCGACTTCTTCAACCAGATCTTCTTCAATCTCCATATCGAAACGCCAGCTCGGCGCAACTGCCTGCCATTCGTCTTTGCCTTCGGTCACTTCGCAGCCGAGACGACGCAGAATGTCAGTTACCTGCTCATCCGCAATATGATGGCCGATCAGGCGATCCAGTTTGCTACGACGTAGAGTGATGGTTGCACGCTTCGGCAGCGTTGCTTCGTTGGTGATATCAATTACCGGGCCAGCCTCACCACCGCAGATGTCGATCAGCAGACGGGTCGCACGTTCCATCGCTTTGTGCTGCAGTGCCGGATCAACGCCACGCTCATAACGGTGAGACGCATCGGTATGCAGGCCATGACGACGAGCACGACCGGTGATAGACAGCGGGCTAAAGAACGCGCATTCCAGCAGCACGTTTTGTGTTTCGTCATTCACGCCAGAGTGTTCGCCACCGAAGATGCCGCCCATCGCCAGCGCCTTGTTGTGGTCGGCGATGACCAGAGTGTCAGCATTCAGCTTCGCTTCAGTACCGTCGAGCAGCACCAGCGTTTCGCCCTCTTTCGCCATCCGCACCACAATGCCGCCTTCAATGCGATCTTTATCGAAAGCGTGCATCGGCTGGCCCAGTTCGAGCAGCACATAGTTGGTGACGTCAACAACTGCATCGATAGAACGGATCCCGCAACGACGCAGTTTTTCTTTCATCCACAGCGGAGTTGGCGCTTTAACGTTAATGCCTTTTACCACACGGCCAAGATAACGCGGGCAGGCTTCCGGCGCTTCGACTGTAATCGGCAGCGTGTCGTCGATGGTCGCACCAACCGGAACGATTTCCGGTTGAACCAGCGGCAGCTGGTTCAGCACGGCAACGTCACGCGCAACACCAATGATGCCTAAGCAGTCGGCACGGTTTGGCGTCACGCTGATTTCGATGGTGTTGTCATCAAGTTTCAGGTATTCACGGATATCGGTGCCAATCGGCGCATCCGCAGGCAGTTCGATAATGCCGCTGTGATCGTCAGAAATGCCCAGTTCAGAGAAGGAGCACAGCATCCCTTCAGACGGTTCGCCACGCAGTTTCGCCGCTTTAATTTTGAAATCACCCGGCAGAACAGCACCAATGGTCGCTACCGCTACACGCAGGCCCTGACGGCAGTTTGGCGCACCGCAGACGATGTCCAGCAGGCGATCGCCGCCGACATTCACTTTTGTCACACGCAGTTTGTCAGCGTTCGGATGCTGCGCACACTCAACCACTTCACCAACGACCACGCCGTGGAAGCTGCCGGCAACCGGTTCTACACCGTCAACTTCCAGGCCCGCCATAGTGATTTGATTTGCCAGCGCATCGCTATCAATCGCCGGGTTCACCCATTCGCGTAACCACAGTTCACTGAATTTCATAATCTATTCCTGCCTTATTTAAACTGTTTGAGGAAACGCAGATCGTTTTCGAAGAATGAACGCAGGTCGGTGACGCCGTAACGCAACATAGTCAGACGCTCCATCCCCATCCCGAAGGCGAAACCAGAGTAAACTTCCGGGTCGATGCCAACGTTACGCAACACGTTCGGATGCACCATCCCGCAGCCCAGCACTTCCAGCCATTTACCGTTTTTACCCATGACGTCCACTTCTGCAGAAGGTTCGGTAAACGGGAAGTAGGAAGGACGGAAGCGAATCTGCAAATCTTCCTCAAAGAAGTTACGCAGGAAGTCGTGCAGCGTGCCTTTCAGGTTGGTAAAGCTGATGTTGGTATCAACAATCAGACCTTCCATCTGATGGAACATCGGCGTGTGAGTCTGGTCGTAGTCGTTACGATAAACACGGCCAGGCGCGATGATACGAATCGGTGGCTGCTGGGCTTTCATGGTGCGGATCTGTACGCCAGAGGTCTGGGTACGCAGCAGGCGGGTAGTGTCAAACCAGAAAGTGTCGTGGTCAGCGCGCGCCGGGTGGTGACCAGGAATGTTCAGAGCATCGAAGTTATGATAATCGTCTTCGATTTCCGGCCCGGTTGCCACGGTAAAGCCAAGCTCACCGAAGAAACTTTCGATACGGTCGATGGTACGGGTAACCGGATGCAGACCGCCGTTTTCAATGCGACGACCTGGCAGAGAGACATCAATCGTTTCCGCCGCCAGACGCGCATTCAGTGCAGCGCTTTCCAGTTCCGCTTTACGCGCATTCAGCGCCTGCTGAACCTGCTCTTTCGCTTCGTTAATCACCGCACCGGCTGCTGGAAACGCTCTTCCGGCGGCAGCTCGCGCAGGGTAGTCATCTGAAGGGTCAGGCGCCCTTTCTTGCCCAAAGATCCACGCGGACATTGTCTAACGCGGTACATCTGAAGCCTGGTTAATTGGCTGGCGTTGCACTGGCAACCAGCTCTGCGAGATGTGACATGGTTTTCCTCGTTATGTGGGTGGCGATATTCACTAGTCGCTCGTATTATACGCAAATTTTATCTTTATTCAAGTTGTATCAAGGCGGCAAAGAGCGAAATCCTCAGGAGCGTACATTAGTACATAAACTGGGGGCGAGCAAATGCAGCCAACACACAGAGAAAAACTTGAAGGATGACACGGTATAAAAAAAGCCTCCACCAGGGAGGCTTTTAGGCGCTGTTTTCCGTTTCTTCTTTCACCCGCAAGCCTCCTGGATTCAGGTGCTAAAGTAAAAAAAGAAGCGGAAAATAGCAGCATTCATGCTTGCGTTACCTTGTGTGATAAAAGAAACGTAGAACCTTTATTGAAAGGGCTACGGGAATAAATGTCAACGTAATGATGCAGTTAAAATGAAAAGAGGGAGACTAGCTCCCTCTCTCAATTCGTAAGCTTACGCCAGTGCTGCTTTCGCTTTTCAACCAACCGGCGAACGCGATTTGTCGAATACTGCGATGTCAGCCAGGATCTTACGGTCGATTTCAACAGAGGCTTTTTTCAGGCCGTTGATGAATTTGCTGTAAGAAATACCGTTCTGACGTGCTGCTGCGTTGATACGCGCAATCGACAGTTGACGGAACTGACGCTTTTTCTGACGACGGTCACGATAAGCGTACTGACCTGCTTTCATAACAGCCTGGAAGGCAACGCGGTATACGCGAGAACGCGCACCGTAGTAACCTTTGGCTGTTTCAAAATTTTCTTGTGACGTGCACGGGCAACTACACCACGTTTTACGCGAGCCATATGTGCTCTCCTGTATCTATTCTAATTAAAAAGTTAAAAGGGTTAACGACTTATGCGTACGGCAGGCACGCGATTACCAGGCCCAGATCGCCTTTAGAAACCATGGCTTTTGGACGCAGGTGACGTTTACGCTTGGTAGCTTTTTTGGTCAGAATGTGACGCAGGTTAGCGCGTTTGTGCTTAAAACCACCTTTACCGGTTTTTTTGAAGCGCTTAGCAGCACCGCGTACGGTCTTAATTTTTGGCATTTTAATAACTTCCACTTCGCATTGTTAATAAACGAAACGTAGGCGAACAGTACCTGTGAAGCCCGAAGGCTCCACAGACATTGCTACTTGAAGGCCTTACTGTTTCTTCTTAGGAGCGAGCACCATGATCATCTGGCGGCCTTCGATCTTCGTAGGGAAGGATTTGACTACTGCCAGTTCATCAGATCGTCACGGACGCGCGTAAGCACTTCCATACCAATCTGTTGGTGGGCCATTTCACGACCGCGGAAACCAGCGTGATCTTAGCCTTATCGCCCTCTTCGAGAAAGCGTACCAGGCTGCGCAGTTTTACCTGGTAGTCGCCATCATCGGTACCAGGACGGAATTTGATTTCCTTAACCTGGATAACTTTTTGCTTTTTCTTCTGTTCCTTAGAATACTTACTTTTTTCATAAAGGAACTTGCCGTAGTCCATGATACGACAAACTGGCGGTTCGGCGTTAGGGCTGATTTCAACTAAATCTACTCCAGCTTCTTCAGCTTTTTCGATAGCTTCTCTCAGACTCACAATACCCAAAGCTTCGCCTTCCAGACCTGTTAAGCCAACTTCCAGGGCGTGAATCTCGCCATTGATACGATTCGGACGTGCCGTTTGAACTCGTTTTCCGCCTTTAATACCTTATTCCTCCAGTTGTTTTAGACTGCGGCTGCGAATCTCTTGTTGCAGCTTCTCGATAACTTCATTTACGTCCAGGCTGCCCAGTCTTTGCCACGACGGGTACGCACGGCAACTTTGCCTGCTTCTACCTCTTTGTCGCCACAGACCAACATGTAAGGGACACGACGTAAAGTGTGCTCGCGGATTTTAAAGCCAATCTTCTCATTTCTCAAGTCTGCTTTTACACGAATGCCCGCATTTTGCAGTTTACGGGTCAATTCGTTGACATATTCAGACTGAGAATCGGTAATATTCATTACCACAACCTGTACAGGAGCAATCCAGGTCGGGAAGAAACCGGCGAACTCTTCGGTCAGGATGCCAATGAAACGCTCCAGTGAACCAAGAATTGCGCGGTGAATCATCACCGGTACCTGACGTTCGTTGCTTTCGCCAATATAAGAGGCGCTCAGACGAGACGGCAGGGAGAAGTCTAACTGAACAGTACCGCACTGCCATGCACGATCGAGGCAGTCATAAAGGGTAAATTCAATTTTCGGACCGTATAAGGCACCTTCACCCAGTTGATACTCAAACGGGATGTTGTTTTCTTCCAGCGCAACAGCCAGATCGGCTTCTGCGCGGTCCCAGGTTTCATCGCTACCGATACGTTTTTCCGGACGCGTTGAAAGTTTGACCACGATTTTCTCAAAACCGAAAGTGCTGTACATATCATAGACTAAACGAATGCACGCGTTCACTTCATCGCGCACCTGCTCTTCTGTACAGAAGATGTGGGCGTCATCCTGAGTAAATCCACGTACACGCATTAAACCATGCAGCGCACCTGACGGTTCGTTACGGTGGCAGCTACCGAACTCTGCCATACGCAGCGGCAGATCGCGGTAGGATTTCAGACCCTGGTTGAAGATCTGAACGTGCCTGGGCAGTTCATCGGTTTGATACAGTATTCACGGTTCTCTGAAGAAGTGGTGAACATTGCATCTTTATAGTTATCCCAGTGGCCGGTTTTTTCCCACAGCACACGGTCCATCATGAATGGACCTTTTACTTCCTGATACTGGTACTCTTTGAGCTTAGAGCGCACGAAGGTTTCCAGTTCACGGAAGATAGTCCAGCCGTCGTTATGCCAGAACACCATACCCGGCGCTTCTTCCGCAATATGATACAGGTCCAGCCGCTGACCGATTTTACGGTGGTCGCGCTTCGCCGCTTCTTCAAGACGCAGCAGATAGGCATTGAGGGCTTTTTTGCCCGTTCATGCGGTACCATAGATGACGCTGCAGCATCTTGTTGTCGCTGTCGCCGCGCCAGTAGGCACCAGCGGTTTTCATCAGCTTGTAGTTGTGGCAGAAACGCATATTCGGCACGTGCGGACCACGGCACATGTCGACATATTCTTCGTGATGGTACAAGCCAGGCTTGTCATCATGCGAAATGTTTTCATCAAGAATGGCAACTTTATAGGTTTCACCACGAGAGACGAAAGCATCGCGGGCTTCATGCCAGCTCACTTTCTTCTTGATGACATCATAGTTTTTCTCGGCGAGCTGGTGCATACGTTTTTCGAGCGCGTCGGTGTTCTGGGTTAGTGCGGTCAAGATCAACGTCGAAATAGAAACCGTTGTCGATAACCGGGCCGATCGCCATTTTGGTGTTTGGCCACAGCTGTTTTATGGCGTGACCCAGCAGGTGCGCACGGAGTGACGAATGATTTCCAGACCCGCTTCATCTTTTACGGTGATGAGGGCAAGCGTGGCATCATTTTCAATCAGATCGCAGGCATCAACCAGTTCACCGTTTACGCGCCCAGCGATGGTGGCTTTTGCCAGGCCAGGACTGATGTCCAGAGCAACATCCATTGGGCTAACGGCTTGATCGTAATGGCGTTGGCTGCCATCAGGAAGAGTAATTACAGGCATTTAATGTCCTTATTCGCAGTGGTGCCCCACACGAAAGAGCACATACAAAGAAAAATTTGTTTATTAACAGTTCATTGCGAAACCATCTAGCCAACAAATGCTAAATTGGTTCGCAATCAGGTACACAAATGAAAGACATTAACCTCTCACCTTCCACCCGGTTGAGCGATGTTAACACTAAAAAAAGGGAGATTGTACCTTTCCGTTTCACATTGATTCGATTCGCAATTCGTTTGTAGTGAGTACACCAGCAAAACGCTTAAAGAACAACTGATAACATCACGGTGCGTCTGAAAGGTTTACTGCGAGCGGATTTACAGCAGCATAAACTGAATCCAGCAAAGTTCGTTGCGTGATTTGGCGGTAGTATTTTAAACGCTCATGAGATTAATGACGAAGTGGTCATATCACAATGATAAAAGTGACACAATTCTTATAACAATTTTTCGTGCACATTTCGTTCTGGCGATAATAATTAATCATCATCCTCAAAACCTCCAGATATATATAAGGCGAACAGATTATGAGTCAAAACGATATCATTATCAGAACTCATTATAAGTCTCCTCATAGATTGCACATCGATAGCGACATACCAACACCTTCATCAGAGCCTATTAATCAATTTGCGCGCCAGCTCATCACCCTACTTGATACCTCTGACTTAAGTTCGATGCTGTCATACTGTGTTACTCAGGAATTTACCGCAAACTGTCGAAAAATATCACAAAATTGTTATTCCACTGCCCTTTTTACCATTAACTTTGCCACTTCACCCATCCATACAGAAAATATACTCATTACATTACACTATAAAAAAGAAATCATTTCCTTATTACTGGAAACCACGCCTATTAAAGCTAACCATTTGCGAAGCATACTGGATTATATTGAACAGGAACAGTTAACTGCTGAAGATCGTAACCATTGTATGAAACTGTCTAAAAAAATCCATAGAGAAAAAAACTATACACCCAACAGTAAATCTCAATGGTAGTGCATGTTTTTTGCAATCTCCTTCTGACGCTATTTTTTGTCGCCATCTGTCATTGCAATACGCCCTTGATTCATTGAGAAATGGAAAAGGCAAAGTCAACCTGATTAAACATTACTCCTCCGTTGAATCCATACAGCAGCATGTCCCCTTAGTCCGGGACGCGGAGTTCAGAGCATTACTTCGCCATCCTCCTGCAGGGAGTCGCGTTATCGCGAGTAAGGATTTTGGCTTCGCTTTAGATATTTTCTTTTGTCGAATGATGGCAAACAATGTCAGTCATATGTCCGCGATTTTATATATAGACAATCATACTTTGTCAGTAAGGCTACGAATAAAGCAGTCAGTGTATGGACAATTAAATTATGTTGTGTCCGTTTACGACCCGAACGATACCAACGTTGCCGTCAGAGACACCCACAGGACAGCACGGGGCTTTCTTTCGCTTGATAAGTTCATCAGTTCAGGTCCCGATGCTCAGACCTGGGCTGATAGATATGTTCGCAACTGTGCAATTGCTATTCTGCCCCTATTACCTGTGGGAGTTCCAGGGGCTATTTTCGCGGGTATTGCATCACGAATGCCATTTGCCCCTATACATCCATCGGCAATGTTGTTAATAATGGCTACAGGCCAGTCTCAACAGCTTATTACATTATTCAAACAGTTGCCCATACTCCCTGAAAAAGAAATCATTGAAATAATAACTGCGCAGAATAGCGTTGGTACACCTGCTTTATTTTTGGCTATGATGAACGGACATACTGACAACGTGAAAATATTTATGCAAGAAATTCAGTCACTGGTAGATAATCACATCATTCATGAAGATAATCTGGTTAAATTACTGCAAACTAAAAGTGCTAACGAAACACCTGGACTTTATATCTCCATGTTGTATGGATTCGATGAAATAATCGATATCTTTCTGAATGCATTAACCACTCCAATAGCACAAGAGCTTTTAAACAAAAAACTGGTGATGAGTATTTTAGCCATGAAAATACATGATGGTGAGCCAGGATTATACGCCGCAATGGAAAATAATCACCCTTTGTGTGTCACACGGTTCCTCTCTAAAATTAATGGCATCGCCTTTAAATACAAGTTGAGCAAAGCTAACATCATGGATTTATTAAAAGGAGCTACAGCACAGGGAACCCCTGCATTATACATCGCCATGAGCAAGGGTAATGAAGACGTCGTGTTATCTTATATATCGACGCTGGGTGCTTTTGCAAAAAAACATTCTTTTAGTCAACATCAGTTATTTACACTATTGGCCGCTAAAAATCATGACAACATGTCAGCTGTTCATATAGCCATTCATCATAAGCATTATAAAACTGTAGAAACATATTATGCTGCTATTAATGCAATCAGCCAAAGCCTGAGTTTTAGTGCTGATGAAATAAAGACGTATTTATAACCAGCTATTTACGATATATATCGATACATAATTTTATTTTTTTCATAAAACGCAGAAACAGTGACCATGTGCACAACGCCACCCGACGGCTGTAATAACAAAAAATCCCTTGATGCCTGTCCCTTTTGTTACACTCCGTTATCACGCACAAGAGATATGCAGGACACTGGTATGCCGACTAAACGCTTTGATAAAAAACACTGGAAGATGGTGGTGGTGCTACTGGCAATCTGTGGCGCTATGTTGTTGCTACGTTGGGCAGCAATGATTTGGGGCTGAGCAGTGACAAACGAAGACAGCCAGACCGCATAACACGGTCCGGCAGATAATTTTACATGCTGTAGCCCAGCGATAAGGTTGTCCGACGGTCGGTATGTTCCGGTGCAGACTCTGGAGGTTCAGAGTTCCATGTGACGTTGTAAGCCACCTTCAGTCCAAAATGTTCATTAATAGCAACATTTAATGCGCTTTCGGAGTTCAGCGTTGTGTCTTCCGCGCCAAAGACCGAAACACCCTGCGTAAATTTAGCGTTGTCAGTCAACTGCCATGCATAAGCCCCGGAGGCATAGCCCAGCGGCTGGGTTTCACTGGCATTGTCGGTATATTTGTCGTAACGCACACCTGGACCGAATTCAAAGCGGAAACTGTGTACCGGGCCATTCAAAAACTGACGACCATAACCCGCGGTCAACACATCGCGCTCTCGATAGCCGTTATAACGGTCTGTCAGCCAGCTTGCCTGACCAAATAAATAGTCATAATCAGTTAAATTAAAACGGCTACGCCCGCCCGCCGCATATTTTTCTGAAGAACGCTCATCATTAGAAGAAGTATTACTGGCGTTCCCCCACAGCGACCAGGCAGTGGTGTGTCCATACCAGGTCATGGTGGTGTCAGCCGTAAGTGAGGAGCTTTTCGTATTGCCTGATTGTGCAAGATATCCTGCGTTCAGATTACCTTCGAAAGGTTTTTTAGCGCTGGCAGGATCATCCATGACAGTAAAAACGGAATCATCGGCAGCTGCATTCAGTGACGCAAACATGCCCCCCGCCAACATAACGATGGCAGGAACTGTCTTCAAAAGCTTCATTTATCAAGAGTCCGTACAACAAAAAAAGAGACCATCGCGGTCCCGGAAACTTTCTTAAGGATCAAAGATTAGCGTCCCTGGAAAGGTAACGAATTATAAAAAGGCGCGAATAACTTAGCAATGTATTCTTATTTCATTTTTTGAATAAGCATGTGGCGAAAACAGATTTTTATTTATATATATTTATCTGCAAAATTTTAAATAAAGCTCCAATAAATCATATTGTTAATTTCTTCACTTTCCGCTGATTCGGTGCCAGACTGAAATCAGCCTATAGGAGGAAATGATGGTACGTATCTATACGTTGACACTTGCGCCCTCTCTCGATAGCGCAACAATTACCCCGCAAATTTATCCCGAAGGAAAACTGCGCTGTACCGCACCGGTGTTCGAACCCGGGGGCGGCGGCATCAACGTCGCCCGCGCCATTGCCCATCTTGGAGGCAGTGCCACAGCGATCTTCCCGGCGGGTGGCGCGACCGGCGAACACCTGGTTTCACTGTTGGCGGATGAAAATGTCCCCGTCGCTACTGTAGAAGCCAAAGACTGGACCCGGCAGAATTTACACGTACATGTGGAAGCAAGCGGTGAGCAGTATCGTTTTGTTATGCCAGGCGCGGCATTAAATGAAGATGAGTTTCGCCAGCTTGAAGAGCAAGTTCTGGAAATTGAATCCGGGGCCATCCTGGTCATAAGCGGAAGCCTGCCGCCAGGTGTGAAGCTGGAAAAATTAACCCAACTGATTTCCGCTGCGCAAAAACAAGGGATCCGCTGCATCGTCGACAGTTCTGGCGAAGCGTTAAGTGCAGCACTGGCAATTGGTAACATCGAGTTGGTTAAGCCTAACCAAAAAGAACTCAGTGCGCTGGTGAATCGCGAACTCACCCAGCCGGACGATGTCCGCAAAGCCGCGCAGGAAATCGTTAATAGCGGCAAGGCCAAACGGGTTGTCGTTTCCCTGGGTCCACAAGGAGCGCTGGGTGTTGATAGTGAAAACTGTATTCAGGTGGTGCCACCACCGGTGAAAAGCCAGAGTACCGTTGGCGCTGGTGACAGCATGGTCGGCGCGATGACACTGAAACTGGCAGAAAATGCCTCTCTTGAAGAGATGGTTCGTTTTGGCGTAGCTGCGGGGAGTGCAGCCACACTCAATCAGGGAACACGTCTGTGCTCCCATGACGATACGCAAAAAATTTACGCTTACCTTTCCCGCTAACAAAAACATTCCCCCAGCATTGGGGGAATCATCACCAACCTGTCGGCAACGCGTTTCTCCGACTATGCTCAAAAGTCATGTGATAACAAAGGGGTGAACTATGGCCAGTGGCGATCTTGTCCGTTATGTCATAACCGTCATGTTGCATGAGGATACATTGACTGAAATTAACGAGTTGAATAATTACCTGACTCGCGACGGTTTTTTGCTCACTATGACGGATGATGAGGGAAATATCCATGAGCTGGGAACTAACACTTTTGGACTTATCAGTACCCAAAGTGAAGAAGAAATTAGAGAACTGGTTTCGGGGCTTACCCAAAGTGCAACCGGCAAAGATCCTGAAATCACCATCACGACCTGGGAGGAATGGAATAGCAACAGAAAATAAATGGTTTTTGGGCAATAATCAGTCTGTGGTGTGCGTTAGCTCGTGTTTTTACACCGCATTCTTGCGCTAACCTTATGATCTGGCAGACAACATGGGAGAGACATCATGTGGCAGGCAATCAGTCGTCTTTTGAGCGAGCAGTTAGGTGAAGGCGAAATCGAACTGCGTAATGAACTGCCTGGCGGAGAAGTCCATGCCGCATGGCATTTGCGCTATGCAGGACATGATTTTTTCGTCAAATGTGATGAAAGGGAACTGCTTCCCGGTTTTACCGCCGAAGCCGACCAACTGGAGTTACTGTCGCGTAGTAAAACCGTCACCGTGCCTAAGGTTTGGGCAGTTGGCGCTGACCGTGACTACAGTTTTCTGGTGATGGATTATCTCCCACCTCGTCCGCTGGATGCGCATAGCGCATTTATTCTTGGTCAGCAAATTGCGCGTTTACATCAATGGAGCGACCAACCACAATTTGGCCTTGATTTCGATAACGCGCTCTCCACAACTCCACAGCCCAACACCTGGCAACGTCGCTGGTCAACGTTTTTTGCTGAACAACGGATTGGCTGGCAGTTGGAACTGGCTGCAGAAAAAGGGATCGCTTTCGGCAATATCGACGCCATCGTCGAGCATATTCAGCAGCGTCTGGCCTCACATCAACCGCAGCCTTCTCTGTTGCACGGCGATTTATGGTCCGGCAACTGTGCACTGGGTCCGGATGGCCCGTACATTTTCGACCCGGCCTGCTACTGGGGTGACCGAGAGTGCGACCTGGCGATGTTACCGCTGCATACTGAACAGCCGCCACAAATCTATGACGGCTATCAGTCAGTATCCCCGCTACCTGCCGATTTCCTTGAACGTCAACCGGTTTACCAACTCTACACGCTGTTAAATCGTGCAAGGTTATTTGGCGGTCAGCATTTGGTTATTGCTCAGCAGTCATTGGATAGATTATTAGCAGCATGATATGGGTTGAGGATAATGGCCGCTCCGTGCGGCCTTTTGATTAAATAAACCCAAGCAGAGAAAAGAACACATAACCTGCAGCAATACAAATAACCGGCAGGATATACAGTGAGAAAAACTGCAGGAAAATAGTATGGTGCGGAACAACAATACGGGACTCAATTTGTTCACGCGTTAGCCCCTCTTCCCCTTTGGCTTTTTCCAGAATGAGTTGATCTTCAACACCTTCCCGCAAGAAGCGCGCCTGGCGACTCATCCGGGCACCGGAATCCTGCAACGCCAGTCCGACAAAAATCAGGATGAAAATCACCCAGAACATAACGTTCACGCCACCATTAAAATTGGGCGTCGGGGAGTTATACCAGAATAGATTCAAAAAAGGCGTATTCGCCTGCATCATATCGATCATGACATGAGTAAAGTCGAGCATGACCGCATTAATGCCTTCCTTGTTTTCCTGCCGGGTATTCATAAATTTCAGCAAAGAAATCAATGTAGAGATCAATGCAGGTATAAAAATCACCCAACCCAAAATCCTTTTCAAAACAGCAATGCGTCCAGCTTGTTGATACGTCATGAGTTCTCCTTGATTAAGACGCGTCGTTTCACTTAGTTTACCTGTAGATATCTGTTTTCGCCCATTCTTTAAAGGCGATATGATAGGCGCTTAATCATAAGCACGGCTTAATACCTTACACATAATGCTCTAAAGGAGAGGTTGTAATGTCAACCCCGCGTCAGATTCTTGCTGCAATTTTTGATATGGATGGATTACTTATCGACTCAGAACCTTTATGGGATCGAGCCGAACTGGATGTGATGGCAAGCCTGGGGGTGGATATCTCCCGTCGTAACGAGCTGCCGGACACCTTAGGTTTACGCATCGATATGGTGGTCGATCTTTGGTACGCCCGGCAACCGTGGAATGGGCCAAGCCGTCAGGAAGTAGTAGAACGGGTTATTGCCCGTGCCATTTCACTGGTTGAAGAGACACGTCCATTATTACCAGGCGTGCGCGAAGCCGTTGCGTTATGCAAAGAACAAGGTTTATTGGTGGGACTGGCCTCCGCGTCACCACTACATATGCTGGAAAAAGTGTTGACCATGTTTGACTTACGCGACAGTTTCGATGCCCTCGCCTCGGCCGAAAAACTGCCTTACAGCAAGCCGCATCCGCAAGTATATCTCGACTGCGCAGCAAAACTGGGCGTTGACCCTCTGACCTGCGTAGCGCTGGAAGATTCGGTAAATGGCATGATCGCCTCTAAAGCAGCCCGCATGCGTTCCATCGTCGTTCCTGCGCCAGAAGCGCAAAATGATCCACGTTTTGTATTAGCAGACGTCAAACTTTCATCGCTGACAGAACTCACCGCAAAAGACCTTCTCGGTTAATGACCAGGGGCAGTGATCTCGCTGCCCCTGGTTCTTTATCTGAAATTGCATTCAACTGACGGATTAATCGTCAATTTTTGACAAAGAGTTACACTGTACTCTTCTGCCTACCTGTATAAAAACCCGTACAATGTATGAATTTACAGAACAATGGGTTTTATCATGACGGCGGAAGGTCATCTGCTCTTTTCCATCGCCTGCGCGGTGTTTGCTAAAAATGCCGAATCGACGCCAGTGCTGGCGCAAGGTGACTGGTGGCACATCGTGCCATCGGCGATATTGACCTGTCTGCTGCCGGATATTGACCACCCGCGTTCGCTGCTCGGGCAGCGGCTTAGCTGGCTGTCCAAACCCATTGCCCGCATGTTTGGCCATAGGGGCTTTACCCACAGTCTGCTCGCAGTGTTTGGCGCCCTGGACGCTGTTCTATTTGAAAGTGCCCGATAGCTGGATTGTGCCTGCCGATGCGGTGCAGGGTATGGTGCTCGGCTATCTGAGCCACATTCTTGCCGATATGCTCACCCCCGCTGGCGTACCGCTACTTTGGCCCTGCCGCTGGCGTTTCCGTTTTCCTATTCTTGCACCGCGTAAAGGGAAACCAGCTGGAGCGGGTGCTGTGTATGACGCTGTTCGCCTACGCTGTTTTTATGCCGCAATCGCTGCCGGAAAACAGCGCCGTGCGCTGGTCATCGTCGATGATCAAATTCATGCTACAAACAGACTTTAATCGCTTTATTTTTCATCGACGCGCTGAACAATAATTCAACAGAAATCACACTTTTGGCATAATCAATTCCATTTGGATATAAGGTTGTGATTCCAGTTCTGTTACCCTTCTCACATCCAGGCAAATCCTCTCGGATTTGTTCTAAAAACACACGCCGCAGCGCCATGAAATGGCGCCGGACGGCGTGGACAATACTTCTTCAGGAGAACGGGGATGAACTTTCCACTAGTCGCGAACATTATCGTGTTCGTCGTATTGCTGTTTGCATTGGCACAGACTCGCCACAAACAGTGGAGTCTGGCCAAAAAGGTGTTGGTCGGTCTGGTTGTTGGCGATGGTCTTTGGACTCGCTCTGAAACTGATCTACGGTTCCGATAATCCAGGTACTGAAAGATTCCATTCAGTGGTTTAACGTGGTCGGTAACGGCTATGTTCAGCTGCTGCAAATGATCGTCATGCCGCTGGTATTTGCCTCAATTCTGAGCGCAGTTGCTCGTCTGCATAATGCTTCCCAACTGGGTAAATTGAGTATTTTGACCATCGGTACGCTACTGTTCACTACGCTGATTGCCGCGCTGGTCGGTGTGTTGGTGACCAATCTGTTTGGCCTGACCGCCGAAGGTCTGGTACAGGGTACGGCTGAAACCGCACGTCTGAATGCCATTCAGAGTAGCTACGCCGGTAAAGTCGCTGACCTGAGCGTACCGCAGCTCCTGCTCTCCTTCGTGCCGAAAAACCCGTTTGCAGACCTGACCGGGGCTAACCCTACCTCCATTATCAGCGTGGTTATCTTCGCCGCCTTCCTGGGTGTCGCCGCACTGAAACTGCTGAAAGACGATGCGCCGAAAGGCCAACGCGTGCTGACCGCTATCGACACGCTGCAAAGGCTGGGTGATGAAGCTGGTACGTCTGGTGATGCAGCTGACGCCATACGGCGTACTGGCGCTGATGACCAAAGTGGTTGCCGGTTCTAACGTGCAGGACATCATCAAGCTCGGCAGCTTTGTAGTCGCGTCTTATGGGTCTTATCATCATGTTCGTGGTGCACGGCATTCTGCTGGGCGTCAACGGCGTCAGCCCGCTGAAATACTTCCGTAAAGTATGGCCGGTCCTGACTTTTGCCTTCACCAGTCGCTCCAGCGCCGCGTCTATTCCATTGAACGTGGAAGCGCAGACCCGTCGTCTTGGCGTACCGGAATCTATCGCCAGCTTCTCCGCATCCTTTGGTGCGACCATTGGTCAGAACGGTTGTGCCGGTCTGTACCCTGCCATGCTGGCAGTGATGGTTGCGCCAACCGGCATCAACCCGCTGGATCCGCTGTGGATTGCCACCCTCGTGGGTATGGTTACCGTAAGTTCCGCAGGCGTTGCCGGCGTGGGTGGCGGGGCAACATTCGCCGCGCTGATCGTGCTGCCAGCCATGGGTCTGCCGGTGACGCTGGTTGCACTGTTGATTTCCGTTGAACCGCTGATCGATATGGGTCTTAATCGCGCTGAACGTCAGCGGTTCCATGACCGCCGGTACCCTGACCAGCCAGTGGCTGCGCCAGACCGACAAAGAGATCCTCAATAGCGAAGACGATGCCGAACTGGCACACCATTAATTCTTATGCTGGCAACGGTCCGTTTTGTATAGGGGCCGTTGCCTTACTTTTTAAATGTTCCATCGCGGCGATGCATACTGACTCATATTTAAACAGATCGTCAGCGAAAAAAATGTCCAACTTATCAATACATTCCTGGCTCAATGAATGTGCCTGTAGCGAGAAGCTTAAAACCTCATACCCGAGACGTTTTCTAAGTGAACTATCTGGAATACTCATAATATCTTCAAGCACACCACTTCCCATTCCCGGAAGATTTAGTGGATTAAAAAGAAGATTGATATTAAGCATTGATATTATCGAAGGAAACTTTAGGAGACTCTCATTTTTTTGAATCGCAGCAAAAATGCTCCCGACAGGATGTATATAATTTTGTTCATAGTATATAGTCCTTAAATAGTGAATAACCAACCTGTTTTTTATACTGATCAAATTGGTCATTTTTTCTGGGCGAAATACAGAAGTGACATCCATTCCAATAAAATCTTTATTTATACCTCTTATCCGAATTTCACTACCATAAAGATTATTAATTATTACTCTATATTTAACATTGTCCTGCAGATATGTATCAAAACTAAGTGCTGGCGCTCCTGGCTTTGAGGCATCATAGTTAATGTTAGACATATAGGCAATCATATAATTAAAGTTTGATTCTGCTATTTCATCGCAGTCACATTGACCCGTTGATATAAAGAAAGTGAGTGCTGTCATAGTAGACTGCAGCCTTTCTTTAAAAGAGTCGAAAGCCAGGCTTTTAATATTTAAATCACCATAATTACTCTGTATTAAGTTTGTAGAAAACATCTCCCGCCTCATATTGTTAACAAAATTATTATCTCATTTAAATCTAAGTCATTTACAATATAAGTTTAAGAGCGACGCCACAGGATGAACTATCAAAAATAGCTCATCATGATTAGCAAAACTTAACCATTTTAAAATAAATAAACAATTAAAGAAAAAAGATCACTTATTTATAGCAATAGATCGTCAAAGGCAGCTTTTTGTTACAGGTGGTTTGAATGAATGTAGCAACGAAATACAGAATTTCAGGTCATGTAACTCCCGGCAAAACCGGGAGGTATGTAATCCTTACTCAGTCACTTCCCCTTCCTGGCGGATCTGATTTGCCCAACGTTGGGCAGATTCAGGCACAGTAAACGCCGGTGAGCGCAGAAATGACTCTCCCATCAGTACAAACGCAACATATTTGCCACGCAGCATCCAGACATCACGAAACGAATCCATCTTTATCGCATGTTCTGGCGGCGCGGGTTCCGTGCGTGGGACATAGCTAATAATCTGGCGGTTTTGCTGGCGGAGCGGTTTCTTCATTACTGGCTTCACTAAACGCATATTAAAAATCAGAAAAACTGTAGTTTAGCCGATTTAGCCCCTGTACGTCCCGCTTTGCGTGTATTTCATAACACCGTTTCCAGAATAGTCTCCGAAGCGGGATCTGGCTGGTGGTCTATAGTTAGAGAGTTTTTTGACCAAAACAGCGGCCCTTTCAGTAATAAATTAAGGAGACGAGTTCAATGTCGCAACATAACGAAAAGAACCCACATCAGCACCAGTCACCACTACACGATTCCAGCGAAGCGAAACCGGGGATGGACTCACTGGCACCTGAGGACGGCTCTCATCGTCCAGCGGCTGAACCAACACCGCCAGGTGCACAACCTACCGCCCCAGGGAGCCTGAAAGCCCCTGATACGCGTAACGAAAAACTTAATTCTCTGGAAGACGTACGCAAAGGCAGTGAAAATTATGCGCTGACCACTAATCAGGGCGTGCGCATCGCCGACGATCAAAACTCACTGCGTGCCGGTAGCCGTGGTCCAACGCTGCTGGAAGATTTTATTCTGCGCGAGAAAATCACCCACTTTGACCATGAGCGCATTCCGGAACGTATTGTTCATGCACGCGGATCAGCCGCTCACGGTTATTTCCAGCCATATAAAAGCTTAAGCGATATTACCAAAGCGGATTTCCTCTCAGATCCGAACAAAATCACCCCAGTATTTGTACGTTTCTCTACCGTTCAGGGTGGTGCTGGCTCTGCTGATACCGTGCGTGATATCCGTGGCTTTGCCACCAAGTTCTATACCGAAGAGGGTATTTTTGACCTCGTTGGCAATAACACGCCAATCTTCTTTATCCAGGATGCGCATAAATTCCCCGATTTTGTTCATGCGGTAAAACCAGAACCGCACTGGGCAATTCCACAAGGGCAAAGTGCCCACGATACTTTCTGGGATTATGTTTCTCTGCAACCTGAAACTCTGCACAACGTGATGTGGGCGATGTCGGATCGCGGCATCCCCCGCAGTTACCGCACCATGGAAGGCTTCGGTATTCACACCTTCCGCCTGATTAATGCCGAAGGGAAGGCAACGTTTGTACGTTTCCACTGGAAACCACTGGCAGGTAAAGCCTCACTCGTTTGGGATGAAGCACAAAAACTCACCGGACGTGACCCGGACTTCCACCGCCGCGAGTTGTGGGAAGCCATTGAAGCAGGCGATTTTCCGGAATACGAACTGGGCTTCCAGTTGATTCCTGAAGAAGATGAATTCAAGTTCGACTTCGATCTTCTCGATCCAACCAAACTTATCCCGGAAGAACTGGTGCCCGTTCAGCGTGTCGGCAAAATGGTGCTCAATCGCAACCCGGATAACTTCTTTGCTGAAAACGAACAGGCGGCTTTCCATCCTGGGCATATCGTGCCGGGACTGGACTTCACCAACGATCCGCTGTTGCAGGGACGTTTGTTCTCCTATACCGATACACAAATCAGTCGTCTTGGTGGGCCGAATTTCCATGAGATTCCGATTAACCGTCCGACCTGCCCTTACCATAATTTCCAGCGTGACGGCATGCATCGCATGGGGATCGACACTAACCCGGCGAATTACGAACCGAACTCGATTAACGATAACTGGCCGCGCGAAACACCGCCGGGGCCGAAACGCGGCGGTTTTGAATCATACCAGGAGCGCGTGGAAGGCAATAAAGTTCGCGAGCGCAGCCCATCGTTTGGCGAATATTATTCCCATCCGCGTCTGTTCTGGCTAAGTCAGACGCCATTTGAGCAGCGCCATATTGTCGATGGTTTCAGTTTTGAGTTAAGCAAAGTCGTTCGTCCGTATATTCGTGAGCGCGTTGTTGACCAGCTGGCGCATATTGATCTCACTCTGGCCCAGGCGGTGGCGAAAAATCTCGGTATCGAACTGACTGACGACCAGCTGAATATCACCCCACCTCCGGACGTCAACGGTCTGAAAAAGGATCCATCCTTAAGTTTGTACGCCATTCCTGACGGTGATGTGAAAGGTCGCGTGGTAGCGATTTTACTTAATGATGAAGTGAGATCGGCAGACCTTCTGGCCATTCTCAAGGCGCTGAAGGCCAAAGGCGTTCATGCCAAACTGCTCTACTCCCGAATGGGTGAAGTGACTGCGGATGACGGTACGGTGTTGCCTATAGCCGCTACCTTTGCCGGTGCACCTTCGCTGACGGTCGATGCGGTCATTGTCCCTTGCGGCAATATCGCGGATATCGCTGACAACGGCGATGCCAACTACTACCTGATGGAAGCCTACAAACACCTTAAACCGATTGCGCTGGCGGGTGACGCGCGCAAGTTTAAAGCAACAATCAAGATCGCTGACCAGGGTGAAGAAGGGATTGTGGAAGCTGACAGCGCTGACGGTAGTTTTATGGATGAACTGCTAACGCTGATGGCAGCACACCGCGTGTGGTCACGCATTCCTAAGATTGACAAAATTCCTGCCTGATGGGAGGCGGCGCAATTGCGCCGCCTCAAATGATTTACATAGTGCGCTTTGTTTATGCCGGATGCGGCGTGAACGCCTTATCCGGCCTACAAAACTGTGCAAATTCAATATATTGCAGGAAACACGTAGGCCTGATAAGCGAAGCGCATCAGGCAGTTTTGCGTTTGTCAGCAGTCTCAAGCGGCGCAGTTACGCCGCCTTTGTAGGAATTAATCGCCGGATGCAAGGTTCACGCCGCATCTGGCAAACATCCTCACTTACACATCCCGATAACTCCCCAACCGATAACCACGCTGAGCGATAGCACCTTTCAACGACGCTGATGTCAACACATCCAGCTCCGTTAAGCGTGGGAAACAGTAAGCACTCTGACGGATAGTATTATCGATAAACGCCGGATGACACATCACCTCCAGCGAACGATCACCCCGATGGCCTGCGTCATCCAGCACTTGCAGGAACAGCGACTCACTGATCTCTTCACCGTAGAATGCACTGCTGAATCCCTGGGTAGTGCGCAGGTTGACCGGCAAATCAAACGCCATCTGACGATCCGCCCGCAACGCAATGCCCTGCTCTGCCGCAAACCTGGCAACAATCGGGAAAATCTGCGGGAACATATGCACATGATGATGGCTATCAAGATGCGTAGGTTTGCGTCCAAATAGCTCAATGAAACGCAAATACTGACTGACAAGCTCCTGAGTAATTTCTTCCAGCGGTAAAGCATCTTCTTCTGCCAACTGCCAGATCCATTTTCCCAGCACACCATCGCGGGTTAACCCCGGCATAGCTGTCAGTGGCTTACCCATAGTAAGGACAAAGTGCATCCCTATGGCCAGACTCGGTTCATCACGACTCAACTGCACCGCATGGTCAATAGCCTGCCCATTCACCAGCGCCGTCGTCGACGTGACAATCCCATTGCGACAGGCCTCGATAATGCCGTAGTTCTGACCTTTGCTTAAGCCAAAATCATCGGCATTAACAATCAGTAAGCGTTCCATAATCAGCCTCGGTTAATGTGCTTTTTTAAGCTCTGCGATGCAGTCGGCAAAGTTTGGCAGCCATTTCTCGTGCGCCAGAATCATCTCGCGTGCCAGCAGCTCAGCATCGCGATCGGAATGCACCAACGGACTAAGGTTTAGCGCCAGTAACACATCGTTAAATTCTCCGCTAAGTGCGGCGTTACTGGCAGCAATCTCGAAGCCTTTAATGGTGTGAATCAGCCCCATTACTTTATCATCGAAATGCGTAATGCGCGGATGTGGCGTCGCGCCATCGCGCCCCAGCTTACAGGTCATTTCTACTGCCCAGTCTGCCGGAATATTATCAATCTGCCCATGATGCGGGATATTAACGTAATGTTCTGCTTGCTTGTCGTTGTAGATAGCGTTGATCACTTCGCATGCTGCATCAGAGTAATAAGCCCCACCGCGCTGTTCCAGTTCTTTCGGCTTAACTTTCAGCTCAGGATTTTTATACAGCTCAAAAAGTTGTTTCTCGACTTTCTGTACTACCTGCGCTCGTGCGCCGCCTTTGTAGTATTCGCCCATTTCAATAGCCAGCATCTCTTTCTGCTTGAAGTAATACAGCAGATAAGAACATGGCAGCAGATTCAACGAACGAATTAAGCCCTCACTAAATGGCAGATCGAAAATATTTTTTACAGAGGACGCTTTTAACTGCCCTGACGCCACACCATCAAGCAATTCGGCAAAGCGCGACTTGCCATTTATCAGCACATCCTTAATGAACACCATATGGTTGAGGCCGAACAAATCGATAGATAAATCATCGCTGTCTTTCAGCATCAGAACATCGCGAATAAACATCTTCATGCCGATCGGAATATTACACACGCCGATAAAGCGTTTAAATCCGGTATGACGATAAACGGCTTCAGTGACCATTCCCGCCGGGTTAGTGAAGTTAATCACCCATGCATTCGGACAAAGTTCTTCGACATCTTTTACGATGTCAAAAATCACCGGAATGGTACGCAGACCTTTAAACAAACCGCCCGCGCCGTTGGTTTCCTGACCAAGATAACCATGACTTAATGGAATACGTTCATCCAGTTCACGCGCCGGTAATTGGCCAACGCGCAGTTGGGTAGTAACGAAATCAGCATCTTTCAATGCTTCGCGGCGATCCAGCGTTTTATAAAGCTTCATCGGGACGCCAGCGTTATCAATCATCCGTTGGCAGAGATCGAAAATAATATCCAGTTTCGGTTTACCACCTTCGACATCCACCAGCCATAATTCGCTGACCGGCAATTCGTGATAACGCTTAATAAATCCTTCCAGTAACTCCGGGGTATAGCTGCTCCCGCCACCAATAGTGACGACTTTTAATTTCTGGCTCATAATTTCTCCCTTCAGTACAGAATACTGATATCTGGCATATCTGCCCCCCCGGACATAAATAATCCAGCAACAGGACAGATATGTGAATTGTCAGGTATAACGACTTACTGATTAAATTCAGTCAATTTCTTACGATAGCTCTTAGGCGTAAAGGACGTTAATTTCTTAAACGTTTTAATAAACAAACTCGGGCTACTATAACCGGCCTCAAACGCAATATCCGTCACTGAATAGTTGGTCATTTCCAGTTGTTTTTTGGCAAAATTAATACGGATTTCATTAATAATCTGCATTGGCGTTTTGCCATAATATCGTTGAGTCGCTCGCGTCAAATATTCCTGTGATTTGGCTGACAACGCCACCATATTCTCCAGCGCCGATTCACTAAACTGCTCTTTATCATGCATCTTTTCTACCGTACTTTTCAGCCACTGCGGTACATCATCAATCACCTGTTCTTCGCGGTAATGACGTAAACGGTTAATGACATAAAAAGTAACCATCTCAACAAACTCTTCCAGCCCTGTTTCGCGGAAATTCAATGAAGAAATCACTGTTTCCACATAGGTGAGAAAAGCGTTATTGGTCCGGTATACCTGCGAAGCGACAAAGCAATAAGGCAACAATGGCAGGTAATGCTGCTCAAAAAAGCGTTTACTGATCCCAACGTTCAATATGCGCGTGGCACCAAACTCATAAAAACTTTGATGGTGCGAACCTAACGGAATAAAAACAAAATCGCCCCGTTCCAGTAACACGCGCTTACCGTTAATCTCCTGGAAATAACGCCCGGTTAATACCAGAGTAAATTCATAATAGTCGTGCTGATGCAGTCCGCTGATACTCTCAGTTTTGTTATAGATAAACACATGGAAGTTTTTGCCATTAAACAACTGCTGTTCTCGGGCAGTGGCAATTTCCGGCGCGTTAATCACTGGCTGCATCATCGACTCCTTATGCCTTCAGTTTTTCATGAAGCTCAATTAATTCAGTAATCAGTTCACGCGCAAGCATGGACGTCATTAAATGATCCTGAGCGTGGACCAGCACCAGACTCACTTTCATCTTACCTTCGCCCGCATCGCCTTCAATCAGTTTCGTCTGTACCAGATGCGCTTCATTCAATGCCATCCGTGACTGATCCATCATGGCTTTTGCTGCGGCAAAATCGCCCTGCTTCGCCTGTTTCAGTGCCGCATACGCCAGGCTGCGCGCTTGTCCGGAGTTGATGATCAGCCCCATCACCACTTCTTCCAGCTCTTCAGCTTCCGTTTGCGTATCGGGAATGTTATCGAGATCCATCATACATCGTTCCTCTCTTTTCTTACCGGCACGATTACCCGTACCGGCATCGATTAAAATTTCAGGGCGTTAGCGATATCTTCTTCGCTCTCTTCTTTATCAATCGCATTTTGTGCTTTGTTAGCCACCACAACAAAGGGCAGATAAATTAACGTTGCGATGCCAAGGTTGAAGAGTGCGACCAGCAATGCGGCGACGCTACCGTTGGTGTTAAAGAAGGCTCCCAGACCGGTTGGCATGGTCCACGGTGCAATATTGGTCACCGGAGGAATAATGCCCATGTAGTACGCTGCGAGGGTGATTGCCGCCAGAATCGGTTGTACCAGTACAAACGGGATAAACATCACCGGGTTCATGATAATTGGCAGACCAAACAGAATCGGTTCGTTAATCTGGAAGATGCCGGACGGCAGCGCCAGTTTTGCCACCTGACGATAATCAGCACGGCGAGAGGCGATAAAGATAGCCAGGATCAGGCCTAAAGTCGCACCACTGCCCCCAAGGAAAATAAAGGAGTCCAGCATCGGCTTGGCCCAGATATGGAAGGTCTTACCGGCTGCCAGCGCCGCTTCGACGGAACCATATTGCTGATAGGTCGCGATATTTTCCAGTGCCCACGGCGTCATAATGCCGTTGTCCAGTGCGGTCAGCGCCAGCGCGCCATGAATACCGAAGAACCAGAGCAGTGGAACAAAGATCACATAGGCCCAGCCCACCACGCTACCCAACGATGCCAGTGGGGTTGAGATGGTATCCATAATGATCTGATGGAAGTTGGTGCCCCAGGTATTCAACGCCCAGGCAATAATCCCCATCACGGAAAGAATAATAAAGCCGGGAATTAATGCCGAGAAGGAACGCGATACTGAAGCAGGTACGCTGTCGGGCAGTTTAATGACCCAATTGCGGCGGACAATAAAGGTAAACATTTCTGCCACCACCAGGCCAATAATAATCCCGGAGATGATATTCGCCCCACCTAACCAGTTTGCACCAACCGCATAGGCCTCACCGACACTATATGGGGTGACGGTCATAAATGCTGCAACGGATAACAACCCAGCCGCCAGCGCATCGACTTTACGCTCTTCTGCCAGCGCCATGCCAATAAAGAACGGTGCCATTAAAGACATTATTCCTAATGTTCCGTTATATACGTTGCCGCCAATACCTTTCAGACCATTAAGTGTTTCAATGGTTGAGGCGTCGAGGCGAATACCTAAGGAATAAAAAAACGACCCCTCCCCAAAGCTTAGAAAAACGTTGTTAATTAATACAAACATGGCCCCCGCAAGGGTTAACGGCATTAAGCGAATAAAGCCATTTTTGATTGCATTAACGTGTGGCTGCTTTCCTATTTTTAACAGCAAAGGAAAGATTGCTTCTTCAGACGAATGCAATCACTTTACTCATAGAAAATACCCTTAAAGGGCCGCAATTCCAATATTGCAGTGTTGTTCTAAGTGAAATAACTCTTTGACGGGAAAATTCATCATTAAGTACTGCGCAGCGGCTTTTTTAATTGCAGCAACAGCTGCTTTTAGCGCCCAAACCATCTACTTTGCCATACAGCGTTGAATCAATAACTTCAATCGGCTTATTAGGTAAAATCTTTTGAATATCACCTAACATATAACCAATTTGTGGACCGAGTAAAATAACGTCAGCTTTCAGGACCTTTTTCAGCCGCAAATGCTTCGGGAGAATGCTTCAATGACGACCGGTACTTCGTATTTCTCAGCCTGCGCACGCATCTTGGATACTAACAATGAAGTAGACATCCCTGCAGAGCAAAAGAGATAAATATGTTTCTTTTCCATTCACGCTTCCTCAACTTGTGAAATCTTGGCCATCACCGGGTAATGTCCCTTTGGGTGCTCCACTACCCTGCGTATTTTGGGTAACTGAGATGAGTTATCTTCTGTTTATGCCTTTTGAGTATACGGCAACAATGTGTGTTTTACGGATAATTCTGAAAGCACAAAATTGTCTCTCATTGACCTCTGGTTTTGACTACCTTCACACTTTCGTCAAAATAATTCGCCGACAAGAAATAAGCATGATTTCTTCGTAAAAAAGCCTCGACACTGAGGTCGGGCTTTGCGTTTAATATGCGCGATGAATACACGATTACTTGCTAGCGGCCTGCGGGTCCGTGTCGTACTGCGCACAGGTTTGATAACCAAGAAGAGTTCATAACATGGCCGGTATGGTTTAAGGCCACAGAAGTAGGTTTCTGCTTTACCATCACGTTGACCCAATATATAGGTCTGGCAAGTACCACGGGCGTGGATCATCGATACTTCAGATGATGGTTTACCCGCAATCTGTGCGACCTGCGTGCGGCTCATCCCTTTCTTCACGTCTTTTACCACCGGCTGGGTAAACTGGTCTGCCGTGCGGTCGTATGCGGTACAGCCAGCCAGCATGGTCATGACAGCGGCGGCACTCGGATGGCGCTACGTTCTTATTCATCTTCCCTCTCCTTTTTTATGAGGGTGCATTAAGCCTGGAATAAATAATGCTATTTATCAACCAATACGCCTGAATGAACGCCCCCGATTAACGGAATAATCTGGATTAGGATTTACCCATCAGTCAAAACTGTGATCCTTGTCGTTTTGCCGTTCAAAGTTATCCTTAACACATTGTTCTAATGGGCTATCGGCACAGGCTGGCAGACATTTCCGGAGGGGTAAATGGCGTTACAACAAGAGATTATTCAGGCGCTCGGCGCAAACCACAGATTGATGCCCACCAAGAGATCCGTCGCAGCGTCGATTTTCTGAAAACCTATCTAAAAACTTATCCGTTTATCAAATCGTTAGTTTCGGGATCAGCAGCGGGCAGGACTCGACCCTTACCGGCAAACTGTGTCAGATGGCGATTAATGAGCTGCGCGCCGAAACCGGCGACAGCGCGCTGCAGTTTATCGCCGTGCGTCTACCCTACGGCGTACAGTTTGATGAGCAGGATTGCCAGGATGCCATTGCTTTTATTCAGCCGGACCGTGTATTGACGGTCAATATCAAAGCCGCGGTACTGGCCAGCGAGCAGGCGCTACGTGAAGCCGGTATTGAACTGAGCGACTTTGTTCGCGGCAATGAAAAAGCCCGCGAACGCATGAAAGCACAGTACATCATTGTGGTATGACCCACGGTGTCGTCGTCGGGACCAATCGTGCAGCAGAGCCATCACCGGTTTCTTCACCAAATACGGCGACGGCGGTCCCGGCATCAACCCAATCTTCCGCCTCAACAAGCGTCAGGGTAAACAGCTGCTGGCCGAGCTTTGGCTTGCCCTGAGCATCTCTATAAGAAAGCACCGACCGCCGATCTCGAAGATGACCGCCCTTCTCTGCCAGATGAAGTCGCGCTGGGCGTGACCTACGATAATATTGACGATTTCCTGGAAGGCAAAACGGCTGGAATCTGTGCGCAAGCGAAACCATTGAAGGCTGGTATCTGAAAATCAGCATAAACGTCGTCCGCCGATTACCGTGTTTGATGATTTCTGGAAGAAATAATAATTTGCACATATTGGATTGTGCGAAAAAGAGTAATTTGTTCACGCCGGATGCGGCGTGAACGCCTTATTCGACCTATAAAACTATGCAAATTCAATACATTGCAGGAGTCGAATAGGCCTGACAGGCGTAGCACGTCAGACGGTGTAACCTTTGTCATCGACCCGCCTCTTTTTTAATCGCTTCCCGCCTGTTACACTGGATAGATAACCAGCATTCGGAGTCAACAGTGGTACGGCGTTTAACTTCTCCGCGGCTCGAATTTGAAGCTGCGGCAATTTATGAATATCCCGAACATTTACGTTCATTCCTTAATGACTTACCCACCCGACCAGGGGTGTATCTGTTTCATGGTGAAAGTGACACCATGCCGCTCTATATCGGCAAAAGCGTTAACATCCGCAGCCGCGTCCTTTCTCATTTACGTACCCCGGATGAAGCCGCCATGCTACGGCAATCCCGACGGATCAGCTGGATATGTACCGCCGGTGAAATCGGCGCTCTGCTCCTTGAAGCGCGATTAATCAAAGAACAACAGCCGCTGTTTAATAAACGGTTGCGCCGCAATCGCCAGCTCTGTGCCCTGCAATTAAATGAAAAGCGCGTCGATGTGGTGTATGCCAAAGAGGTGGATTTTTCACGAGCCCCCAACCTGTTTGGCCTGTTTGCCAATAGGCGCGCAGCTTTGCAAGCATTGCAGACCATCGCTGATGAACAAAAACTTTGTTATGGCCTGCTGGGACTGGAACCGTTAAGTCGCGGTCGTGCATGTTTTCGTTCAGCGCTAAAACGTTGCGCCGGAGCATGCTGCGGTAAAGAGAGCCATGAGGAACATGCGCTACGCTTGCGCCAGTCTCTGGAGCGTTTGCGGGTGGTGTGTTGGCCTTGGCAAGGGGCGGTGGCGCTGAAAGAACAGCACCCGGAAATGACTCAATATCATATTATTCAAAACTGGCTGTGGCTGGGGGCGGTTAATTCGCTGGAAGAAGCGACAACGTTAATTCGGACACCCGCCGGGTTTGATCACGACGGTTATAAAATTCTTTGTAAGCCGCTGCTTTCCGGTAACTATGAAATTACTGAACTTGATCCGGCGAATGACCAGCGAGCCAGTTGATTTCACTGAACAACAGTTTACCTTGCGGTTGTAAAAGCCGCAGGGTGTGCCTGCCATCGAACCAGCACGCGCCCTGGTCGGTAGTGAGCAATTTATCGCCCAGTTGCCACGCCCCGTTAATCACAAACACCACCCCGCCGCGTGAGCCAAAGGTAGTAAACGTACGTTCGGCAATTCTGACTTTCGCCTTACAGACATCCAGGCGTGTCATGATGTTGAAATCCATCGACATCTGCCCTGCCGTCAGTTTCGCTTTTACCACCTGGTCCGCTGCAAAGGCAAAAGGCTGGAACGGTTTTAAGGTATGGTTAAAGCGGTCTGCGCTTTCAAGGAGCATCTCGCCGCCTTCCAGCAACGTCACTATCCTTTCCATGCCGGGAAACAAAGAAAACTCCCCATTCGCCGCGATGGATGCAATGCTGGCACGCCAGTAAAAATCACGTTTTGCCGGTGGGAACGTGCAAATTTCGCGCGTTTCACCGGCAGCATTTCGCCACAGATTCACCGACATTTTACGCATATCAAAGTATTCCATACTCGCTCCCGGCCCGTTCTTTTCATTGTTATCGTTCAGGTAACCGTGGATGGTTATCGGCAACTCGGGTGATTTACGTTAGTGGTGATCAGGCTTTTTTTACAACTGTTTGAGAAGAGAAAAGAAAACCGCCGATCCTGTCCACCGCATTACTGCAAGGTAGTGGACAAGACCGGCGGTCTTAAGTTTTTTGGCTGAAAGATTATTCAGCAGTTGCAGGCATTTTACCTTTTGCCGCTGGACGTTCTGTCAGACGCTTCTCAAAATTAGCATTAAATTGCTTTTTCTGTTCCGGCGTCAGGATGTTGTAAATTTTGTTCTGGGTTTCCATGTGCGCCAGCATGTTAGCTTTGCGCTGTTCTTCCATTTTTGCGATCTGCGCTTCAGCTTTTACTTTATCGAAGGTATCGCTGGCAATGATGTCATGCATTGCGCGGCGTTCTTCCAGCGGCGGACGTTTCATCTGGTCACGCTGGCCTTTCATGATTTCGCGGATCTGCTGTTTCTGCGCGTCGGTCAGGTTCAGGTCTTTGAACATCATGTCCTGATGCGGACCGAACTTGCCTTTGTGGTGCATCATCGGCTTCGCGTCAGCCGGTGCTGCGGTAGTGGTGTCTGCGGCATGGGCCAGGTTAGCCGCGCCAAGAGCCAGGGTAGAGGCAACAAACAGTGCAGTTAATTTACGCATATTCTATATCCTTCCTTTCAGTTATTTATTACGGCTTTCTTAAGTAGCGTGCCGTGTTGACGAGATTAACTTTACTGACTTTAGCGTCAATTAATCAGAGCAACGGTAAAACAATGAAAGTGTAAAAAACACTTTTGCGCCAATTATGGAGAAAAAAAGAAAATTTGATGGAGAGTGATGAGAGAATATTACAACACGATGATTTTGCAGAGATTATGAAGAACTATACCGGATGACTGGTGATAAATAAAGCAAATAACCAGGATTAATCTGTATTAATTTATAAGAAAGCAACTTAATACCCGCAGAATGATTTCTGCGGGTAAGTATTAGCTTATTTTTTCGAGCATTAATCCCGCGCGTAATCCCAACGCTACCAACGGATTAGGGAATAACACATACTCTACATCATGGGTTACGGTAAAACGTTCCTCTCCGTCCTGCGCCAGCAATGTTCCTTTCTCAAACGGCATAAAATTCAGCGTGTCACTTGCCATATGCATTTCGAAGGACGGCGAGTGGCGAGTAATTTGCGAAACCACCCGATAACGGAGCGGCGGTGTTCTCACGATACCGACACTCTCACCAGATAGCAGCGCAGCAATTGCGCTGGCAGTTACTGCAAACTGGCGAAGATCGTTTTGCCCAAAGGGCAACGCTTTGCCAAGTTCCAGCGTACAGGCCAGCGCGCCAAAATGTCTGGCGCTGAAATGGGTAAACGTACCACCAGGTTCCTGATGGAACACCAGCGCCTCCAGCCCCGCCGCACCCAGCCACGTCAGAAATTTCTCGTCCCAGGGAATGTCGCGTTGCGGTAATACACCGAACTGCGGATGCAAGGAGCCACGAATTGCGGTATGTAGATCAAGGTGCCAGCGCACAGATTCTTTGCCCTGGTCATAAAAATCTTCCAGGCACTGTTCCAGTTCGCGCGCCCGACAGGTTTCTCCGCTTTCAGCAAATAGCTGCCAACGACCGCCAAACATTCGATTCATATCGCTATGGCAATAACGTTTCCCTTGCTTCAGCGCAGGAGGATTCCCGAGGATCACCAGCAACCGCCAACGTAACGGGATCTCGCCGTGAGATATCGCGCCAAGCAACGCGTCCAGCATCTCCACAGGTGCCGTCTCATTACCGTGTATTCCCGCTGAAATCACCAGTGCGCCTTGCGGTGGCGTTAATGGCGTCAGTTCCAGCACACCATCGCCCAGCCAGCGCCAGCGAACGCCGTTGATTTCTCGCTCGGTGATAACCGGTTTTTTACCCGTTAAGGTCAGAGCAAGAAAATTATCCATTGCCCCCTCCCTCGCGCTGGAACGGATAAACCGAACCGAGATTCAGTAATTGGCTCAATACATCCAGTGCTTCCCGCCCTTCGCGCAGCAATTGCGGGTCGGCCAGATCGGCAGCAGTAAGGCGATCGCGGTAGTAACGATCCACCCAGTCATTGAGCGCATTAAACAGCGTATCGTTCATCATCACCGCCGGATTCACCGCCCGGCGTTCTTCTTCTGTCAATACCACCCGCAACCGCAGGCACGCCGGGCCGCCGCCATTCGCCATGCTTTCACGTAAATCAAAGACTTTTAGTTCGCTAATCGGGTTGTCAGCGGCAAGGAGTTCATTGAGATAACCCCATACTCCGGCGTGTTCCCGACACTCCTGAGGCAGCACCAACATCATGGAACCATCATCGCGGCTCAAAAGCTGACTGTTAAACAGATAGGTCGACACCGCTTCTGCGGCAACCGTAACCTTTGACGTCGGTACCTCAATCGCCATAAATCCCTGGCACCCGTTCACACAGTTGCTGTATTAACTGCGGCTGATGGACAAACGCCTGTTCATGGCAGAACAACAGCTGGCGGTTGCTGACCGCGATAACATCATTATGGAACACACCCTGGTCAATCACCTGAGGATTTTGCTGAGCAAAAATCACCTGATTCAGGTTGGTTCTATCAGCCGCGCCACCGCCTCGCTGGCGGCACGCGTCTGCCGCGCCGGATAACGCTGCGGCTGCACGCCGTTGGCCGTGTCCCGGCCATAAATAAATAGCTGGGTTCCCGGCAAACCATACTCTCGTCCCAGCCGATTATGGTTAGCGGCACCTTCGTCGCCAAAGGTGGCCACCGCTGGCAGCGGGCCATGTACGGCAAAGTGCTCTGGAGAGTGGAAAATGCCCTGCAGAATAGCCTGCGTTGTCGGGGCCTCGCTGGCACGGTGTAAAAGACTATTGAGGTTCGCCACGGTCAGGTGCACCTTGCCATCCAGCGCATCTGCGGAAGGGCAAACCGTGGCCGCGTTAGCCACCCACATCGCCGAGGCGGAACTGGCCGCACTCAACAGTTCTGGCGCCTGCGCTGCGGCTTTGGCAATTACCTGCTCATCACGTCCGCCAAACCCTAGCTGGCGCAGCAGCGCTACGTTTGGACGCTCCTGCGGCGGGATAACCCCTTGTGGGAATCCGGCATCGGCCAGCGCCTTCATTTTCAGCAGCCCCTGTTTCGCTACCCGCTGCGGGTTCGACACCGATACTGATGTTTAGCCGAGGCCTCATTACCAAACGACAGCCCGGCGTAGTGATGCGTCAGCCCCGGCAGACCGTCCAAAGTTCACCTCCCAGGCGTTCATGATGGTACCTTCGAGGCGAAGTTGAGCCCTGGACTGAGCCGAAGCGGGGAGCGTCAGCGTCGGCGACTCAAGGCTTGCCATCGGCCAGGCGCAGTAATCTGCGGCATACCATGCGCCAGGACGATGATTCCCGGAGGCACCTGTGCCACCAAACGGCGCGCTGCTGGCGGCACCGGTCAGCGGTTTGTTCCAGTTGACAATCCCGGCGCGCGCCTCGAGCAGCAGGCGGTCAAATTTTTCTCTTTCGCTGGAAATCAGACCACAGGACAGGCCATAGCGCGTGGCATTAGCCAGCGAAATCGCCTGGCTGAAATCCTCATAGCGCCAGATGCCGAGCAGCGGGCCAAACACCTCTTCATCGGGCAATATCGTGCGCCTCGGTTAATTCAACAATCCCCGGGTCAGTAGCGAGGTTCCGGGTTTGACTAAACGCGGTGCCAGCAGCGTTGTGCCGCCCTGTTCCACCAGCATCTGCCAGGCCTGATAAACTCGTTCGGCGGCAGCCGCCGAAATCAATCCACCGATAAACGGCTGCGGCTCGGCGTTCCAGGCATCGGGCATAATACGCCCGGCCACTTCCACCAGACGCTGTATAAAGGCATCGCCAATATCCCCCCGCTTCACCAGCAAACGGCGCGCACAGGTACAGCGCTGACCGGCGGTAACGCCACTCAATCGTCAGATGCACGGCGGCATCGATATCATCAGGATCATCAACAATCAGCGGGTTATTGCCTCCCATCCAAGGGCGAGCATTTTTTGCGGCTGACCGGCCAACTGGCGATGCAGATGAAAACCGGTGGCAGAACTGCCGGTGAAAAGCACCCCGTCCAGTCCTGGTTGGCTGCTGAGCGCTTCGCCGGTTTCGCGTCCGCCCTGCAGTAAATTCAATACCCCCGCCGGTAAACCTGCTTTTCTGACAGTTTGACCACCGCCTCACCGCAGTTCGGCGTTAGTTCGCTCGGTTTAAACACCACCGTATTCCCCGCCAGCAGCGCCGGAACGATATGGCCATTCGGCAGGTGCCCGGGGAAATTGTACGGGCCGAACACCGCCAGTACGCCGGGCCGATGGCGCAGCGTCGCCGCACCATCGGCCATTTCGCTATAACTTTCTCCGGTGCGGCTGCGGTATGAAGCCAGTGAAATGGCGATTTTATTGGTCATCGCCGTCACTTCCGTTGCCGCCTCCCAGCGCGGCTTTCCGGTTTCGCGCGCAATCACCGGGCTGATTTGCTCACTTTATGACTCTCCAGCAGTCCCGCAAACGCCTCAACGATTTGCTGACGTTCGGCAAACGGGCGGCGCGCCCACGCCGGAAAAGCCGTACGTGCGGCAGCGACCGCTGATTCCACCTGCAATGGCGACGCGTCATTTCCCGCCCACACCGCTTCGCCTGTCACCGGGTTAGCGCTCTGACGCGATGCGCCACGACCGGTTTGCCATGTCCCGTTAATCCATAGGCTCATTATTTTTTCTCCTCAGGGCACAGGCGCACCAGGCGCACGCTGTCGCCAGGATGGCAGTTCAGGGCATCCAGCTGTTCGGCGTTTAACACAAGGCTTTCCGTCTGCGGATCCGCATGAACCAGCATCGCGCGATAGTGCTGATACTGTTCGTTGGCGACCACGCACAGCGGCAAATCGCTACCGCCAGGAGCCACTTTCGCCACGGCAACCATGCGACTTTTGCGCACCGCGCGCACCCGGTCAATTTCACACTCCAGCGTCGGGCCACCGTCGAAAATGTCGACATAATCGCGATAACGAAAGCCCTCTTTTTCCAGTACCGCGCGCGCCGGGGCGGTTTGCGGATGTACCTGACCGATGACGTCCTGGGCTTCCTGGGATAAAAAGTGGGTATAGATCGGATGTTTCGGCATCAGTTCTGCAATAAATGCCTTTTGCCCGGTGCCGCAGAGAAAATCGGCGCGGCTAAAATCCATCGAAAAGAAGCGTTTACCGAGGCTTTGCCAGAACGGTGAATAGCCGTGTTCGTCAATCACCCCGCGCATTTCAGCAACCACTTTGTCATTAAACTTGTCGCGAAAAGCCGCCATAAACATAAAGCGCGATTTCGACAGCAAATAGCCGTTGCCCTCTTTGCGCCAGTCCGGGTCGAGAAACAGCGTGCACAGCTCGCTGCTGCCGGTGTGATCGTTACTGAGAAACAGCGTCGGCAATGCGTTATAGACATTCAGCTCTTTTGAGGCGTGAACCAACGTGCCGACGCGATAGTTGTACCAGGGATCGTTCAGCCCAACCGCCACCTCAATGGCACAAATCCCCGCCACGGTGCCTGTCTCGCTATCTTCCAGCACGAACACATAGCCCTGCTCACTTTTGGGCAGTTCGCCTTGCCAGGTTTTGATTGCCCTTTCGATACGCGCCGAAAGCGTGGCTTCATTGGCGGGAAGCGACGTCAGGCCGCCGCCCGTTTTGCTGGCAAGCTGCATCAGCGCCGAGACATCTGATCGCTCAACGGGACGGATGACCATCATGATGAACCTCGGCTAACAAAGTGTTCGCAAGCAGCTGCAAAGCGATCCAGTCCGGTCGTCACCTCTTCTTCGCTGACATTGAGCGCAGGCGCAAAACGCACCACGTTGCCACCCGCAATCAGTACCATCACGCCTGCTTTCGCCGCTTCCTGAGAGATCTGTTTCGCTTGCCCGGCGTAATCGGCATTCAGTACACAGCCAATCAGCAAACCTAAGCCGCGAACTTCACTGAACAAACCATAGCGGTGATTAATAGTATTAAGACGCTCAACAAACCAGTCGTGACGCTGTTTAACGCCATTAAGCATCTCTGGTGTGTTGATGAGCTCCAGCACTTTGCCTGCCACCGCCGAGGCCAGCGGATTACCGCCATAGGTGGTGCCATGAGTGCCAACGGTCATCACGCGGGCGCACTCTTCGGTTGCCAACAACGCACCGACCGGGAAACCGCCGCCCAGCGCTTTGGCGGTAGTTAACAGATCAGGCGTCACGCCGTAGTGCATATAGGCATACAGTTCCCCGGTGCGCCCGACGCCGGTTTGTACTTCATCAAAAATCAACAGCGCATTGTGGCGGTTACACAATTCACGCAGACCTTGTAAAAACGCGTTGCTGGCTGGCACCACACCGCCTTCCCCCTGGATGGGTTCGACAATCACCGCACAGGTAGAGTCGTCAATCAGCGCGCTGGCAGAGTTAATATCGTTATATGCAGCATGACGAATATCCGCCGGCAGTGGCGCAAAATCCTGTGAATAGGCTGGCTGCCCACCCGCACTGACAGTAAACAGCGTGCGACCATGAAACGCATTTTTGAACGCCACGATGCCGCTCTTATGGCTGCCGTAGCGGTCGTGAGCGAATTTACGCGCCAGTTTTAGCGCCGCTTCGTTGGCTTCCGCACCGGAGTTACAAAAGAAGACGCGATCGGCAAACGTGGCGTCGATCAATTTTTTCGCCAGTCGCAGTACCGGCTCGTTGGTGTAACCGTTGCCGGTATGCCAGAACTTACTCGCCTGTTCGTTCAGCGCTTCACGCAGTTCCGGATGCGCATGGCCCAGCGCGTTCACCGCAATGCCACCCGCGAAGTCGATATACTCTTTCCCCTGCTGATCCCACAAGCGCGAACCTTCGCCACGTACCGGTATAAAGGGTGCCGGAGCGTAAACAGGTATCATCCATTCATCAAAGTTTTCACGCGTAATTGGCTGAGACATAGCGACCTCTACAGTAAATAATTCGTTATTTATATGTTAATAATAAGTAATGTTTGCGCTGTAAATGTAGATTGCAGGGTTCGTGCCAGCCAGTGATAAAAGTGCATAAACGGCGGAGGCTAACTGGAAATCAAGGAGTTATAACCAAACCATATGCATTTAAAGTGCATATAAAGTGAATACGTTTGCGATGTGGGTGAATAAAAAGAATAAAAAACGCAATGTTATGCAGAAGTAAAATATAATTCTGGAATTGTGATCATTGACGAAATTTACTGGAAATTACTGCGCCATTCTGACGCAGCGCGCACCAAAAGCGGGCATTTTTTGCGCCATCGTTGACATCATTAACAACCATCGATCAAATCACTTAACAACAGGCGGTAAGCAACGCGAAATTCTGCTACCATCCACGCACTCTTTATCTGAATAAATGGCAGCGACTATGAAATTTGTCTCTTTTAATATCAACGGCCTGCGCGCCAGACCTCACCAGCTTGAAGCCATCGTCGAAAAGCACCAACCGGATGTGATTGGCCTGCAGGAGACAAAAGTTCATGACGATATGTTTCCGCTCGAAGAGGTGGCGAAGCTCGGCTACAACGTGTTTTATCACGGGCAGAAAGGCCATTATGGCGTGGCGCTGCTGACCAAAGAGACGCCGATTGCCGTGCGTCGCGGCTTTCCCGGTGACGACGAAGAGGCGCAGCGGCGGATTATTATGGCGGAAATCCCCTCACTGCTGGGTAATGTCACCGTGATCAACGGTTACTTCCCGCAGGGTGAAAGCCGCGACCATCCGATAAAATTCCCGGCAAAAGCGCAGTTTTATCAGAATCTGCAAAACTACCTGGAAACCGAACTCAAACGTGATAATCCGGTACTGATTATGGGCGATATGAATATCAGCCCTACAGATCTGGATATCGGCATTGGCGAAGAAAACCGTAAGCGCTGGCTGCGTACCGGTAAATGCTCTTTCCTGCCGGAAGAGCGCGAATGGATGGACAGGCTGATGAGCTGGGGGTTGGTCGATACCTTCCGCCATGCGAATCCGCAAACAGCAGATCGTTTCTCATGGTTTGATTACCGCTCAAAAGGTTTTGACGATAACCGTGGTCTGCGCATCGACCTGCTGCTCGCCAGCCAACCGCTGGCAGAATGTTGCGTAGAAACCGGCATCGACTATGAAATCCGCAGCATGGAAAAACCGTCCGATCACGCCCCCGTCTGGGCGACCTTCCGCCGCTAATTTAGCAGCTCTCCTGGCTCAAACTGGGTCAGGAGAATTAACCTTGAGAAAAATCAACAAACTGTCAGTAATGATTTGTTGCCTGCCGTCCTTTGTTATACCGTCTCTGCGTTTTTAGTTGTCTGACCACTTCTCTATTATCAAGTTTGATATAGGAAACTCCACGATGAACGCTGAGCGTAAATTTCTTTTTGCCTGTCTTATTTTTGCGCTGGTCATTTACGCTATCCACGCTTTCGGTTTATTCGATCTGCTCACCGATTTACCCCACTTACAGACACTCATCCGCCAGAGCGGATTTTTCGGCTATAGCCTCTATATTCTGTTATTCATCATTGCCACCCTCTTGCTGTTACCAGGAAGCATACTGGTGATCGCGGGAGGAATAGTTTTTGGCCCGCTCTTAGGGACACTACTCTCATTAATTGCCGCCACGCTGGCCTCCTCGTGCTCATTCCTGCTGGCGCGCTGGCTGGGACGTGATTTACTGCTGAAATACGTTGGCCATAGCAATACCTTCCAGGCCATTGAAAAAGGCATTGCGCGTAACGGTATTGATTTTCTTATTCTGACCCGCTTAATCCCGTTGTTTCCTTACAATATTCAAAATTACGCTTACGGATTAACCACAATCGCCTTCTGGCCTTATACCCTTATTTCGGCACTCACGACCCTACCCGGTATTGTTATTTATACCGTGATGGCAAGCGATCTCGCCAATGAAGGCATTACGCTGCGCTTTATTTTACAACTCTGTCTGGCGGGCCTGGCGCTGTTTATTCTCGTCCAGCTCGCAAAACTCTACGCCCGACACAAACATGTGGATCTGTCTGCTTCGCGCCGCAGCCCACTTACTCACCCAAAAAATGAAGGATAGAACGATGTTGCAACATTATTCAGTGTCATGGAAAAAAGGACTGGCTGCACTCTGTTTACTGGCTGTTGCTGGGCTTAGCGGCTGCGATCAACAAGAGAATGCGGCGGCAAAAGTGGAATACGACGGACTTTCGAACAGCCAACCGCTGCGTGTCGATGCCAATAACCATACGGTAACCATGCTGGTGCAAATTAATGGTCGTTTCCTCACCGACGACACTCGTCACGGTATTGTGTTTAAAGATGGCTCCAACGGACATAAATCGCTGTTTATGGGTTATGCGACCCCGAAAGCATTTTATGAAGCCCTGAAAGAGGCAGGTGGTACGCCGGGCGAAAACATGACGATGGATAATAAAGAAACGACTCATGTCACAGGCAGCAAACTGGATATTTCGGTCAACTGGCAAGGGGCGGCAAAAGCGTATTCCTTCGATGAAGTGATTGTTGACAGTAATGGCAAGAAACTGGACATGCGCTTTGGCGGTAATTTAACGGCAGCAGAAGAGAAGAAAACGGGTTGCCTGGTGTGTCTGGATAGCTGCCCGGTCGGCATCGTCAGCAATGCAACATACACTTATGGTGCGGTTGAAAAACGTGGTGAAGTTAAATTCAAAGGCAATGCCTCAGTTCTCCCGGCGGATAACACGCTGGCAACGGTTACCTTTAAAATCGCCGAATAAAGCCAGGATAAAGGATGATGATGATGCAATCGCGAAAAATCTGGTACTACCGTATAACCCTCATCATCCTGTTGTTCGCTATGCTGCTGGCATGGGCGCTGCTTCCCGGCGTCCATGAGTTTATCAATCGCAGCGTTGCGGCGTTTGCCGCCGTGGACCAACAGGGTATAGAACGCTTTATTCAGTCTTACGGCGCACTGGCGGCAGTTGTCTCGTTCTTGTTGATGATTTTGCAGGCCATTGCTGCACCGCTACCTGCGTTTTTGATCACCTTTGCCAATGCGTCGCTGTTTGGCGCGTTCTGGGGCGGCTTGCTGTCGTGGACCAGTTCGATGGCCGGCGCGGCGCTGTGCTTTTTTATCGCCAGAGTGATGGGCCGCGAAGTGGTGGAAAAATTAACCGGCAAAACCGTGCTTGACAGTATGGACGGCTTTTTCACTCGCTACGGCAAACACACCATTCTGGTCTGTCGGTTATTGCCTTTTGTCCCTTTCGATCCAATCAGCTATGCTGCCGGTTTGACTTCAATACGTTTTCGCTCGTTTTTTATCGCCACCGGGCTTGGTCAGTTACCGGCAACTATTGTTTATTCCTGGGCGGGCAGCATGTTAACAGGCGGTACTTTCTGGTTTGTCACCGGACTGTTTATTCTGTTTGCCCTGACCGTGGTGATTTTTATGGCGAAGAAAATATGGCTTGAACGCCAGAAGAGGAATGCCTGATGGGTTTACCGCCGCTTAGCAAAATTCCTTTAATTTTACGTCCACAGGCGTGGCTGCATCGTCGCCATTACGGCGAGGTGCTAAGCCCCATTCGCTGGTGGGGGCGGATCCCGTTTATCTTTTATCTGGTGTCGATGTTTGTTGGCTGGCTGGAGCGCAAACGCTCACCGCTCGATCCGGTAGTACGATCGCTTGTCAGCGCGCGCATTGCGCAAATGTGCCTGTGTGAGTTTTGTGTGGATATCACCAGTATGAAAGTCGCCGAGCGCACCGGCAGCAGCGATAAACTGCTGGCAGTGGCTGACTGGCGGCAAAGCCCGCTCTTTAGCGATGAAGAACGGCTGGCGCTGGAGTACGCCGAAGCCGCAAGCGTAACGCCGCCAACGGTCGATGATGCCCTGCGTACCCGACTGGCTGCGCATTTTGACGCTCAGGCGCTCACCGAACTGACGGCATTGATCGGCCTGCAAAATCTGTCAGCCCGTTTTAATTCTGCCATGGACATTCCCGCTCAGGGGCTGTGCCGTATTCCTGAAAAACGTTCTTAAGGAGAGATGATGCGCCATTGTGGGTGGTTGCTGGGATTGTTATCGCTGTTTTCTCTGGCAACACATGCCAGTGACTGGCAAGAAATTAAAAATGAGGCCAAAGGGCAAACCGTCTGGTTTAACGCCTGGGGCGGCGATACCGCAATTAACCGCTATCTCGACTGGGTGAGCGGCGAGATGAAAACCCATTACGCTATAAACCTGAAGATTGTCCGTCTGGCGGATGCCGCAGACGCGGTGAAGCGCATTCAGACCGAAGCCGCAGCCGGACGTAAAACGGGCGGCTCGGTGGATCTGCTCTGGGTGAACGGCGAAAACTTCCGCACCTTAAAAGAGGCCAATTTATTACGTACCGGTGGGCGCAACAGTTACCCAACTGGCGTTATGTCGATGTCAGTAAACTCCAGTGCGGGGAGATTTTTCCGTGCCGGTCGACGGTGCCGAATCGCCGTGGGGCAGCGCACAATTGACCTTTATCGCCCGCCAGCAGCAAGCCCACCTCGCAGCCGCCAACATCCCCACAGGCGCTGCTGGAATTTGCCACAGCGCATCCCGGCACCGTTACCTATCCGCGTCCGCCGGATTTCACCGGCACCGCGCTGCTGGAGCAGCTGTTGATTAACGTCACCGCCGATCCGGACGCCTTAAAACAGCCGCCGAATGACCAAACTCTTTGCTGCCGTAACCGCGCCACTGTGGGCCTATCTCGATAAACTGCATCCGCTGTTGTGGCGGCATAAGTATTCCCCCCCTTCCCCGCACGCATGGATACCCTGTTGACTAATCGGCACTCTGCGCCTGTCGCTAACCTTTAACCCGATGCACGCCAAACAAAAGGTTGCCAAAGGTGAACTGCCAAAAAGACAGTTACAGCTTTGGCTTTACGCAGGGCATGATCGGCAACGTTCACTTTGTTACGATTCCGGCCAACGCCTCTGCCAGCGCTGGCGCGCAGGTGGTTGCCAACTTCCTGCTCTCGCCGCAAGCCCAACTGCGCAAGGCCGATCCCGCCCATCTGGGGCGATCCGAGCGTGCTGGATGCCGCGAAGCTCGGACGCTGAACAACAGCAAGCGCTACAAAAACTTATTCCGGAAAATTCCGCCGGTACTGGCCGAACCGCATTCGGCGTGGGTGAACGTGCTGGAGCAGGAATGGCTGCGCCGTTACGGTACGCATTAACCGCCCTTTGTGGGCCTGATGCTGTTCATCTATCTGCCCCTGCTACCGGCGGCGAAGCTTTTGCTATCCCCGGCGATGTCCGTTGCCCATTGGCGGCAGCTGTTTAATGACCCGCAGCTGCCGCAGGCCGTTATCAGCACGCTAGTCTCCACGCTGATTGGCGTGGGCGGCGCGCTGCTGCTGGCGTTACTGGCAATCGCCACGCTTTGGCGTGGCAGCGGCTGGCGTCCCGCTTGCCGTGGTTGCTGGCTCTGCCACACGTAGCCTTTGCCACCTGCGCCCTGCTGTTGTTTGCCGAAGGCGGTGAGCTCTATCGCCTATTTCCGATGTTAACTGCCGTTTCGGATCGCTACGGCATTGGCCTCGGGCTGGTGCTGGCGGTCAAAGAGAGCGGCTTTTTGCTGTGGGTGCGTGGGCGCTGCTCGGCGAACGGCTGTTGGCAGAACAAGTGGTGGTGTTTAAAAGTCTCGGCTACGGACGTGGGCAAAGCCTGATGTACGTGATCTTGGCCGGCGCTGATGCCGTCGCTTAGCGTCGCGCTGTTGGCGACTACCGCCTGGACCTTGTCGGTGGTCGATATGGCGATGATTATTGGCCCTGGCAACCCGCCAACGCTGGCAGTGCTGGCCTGGCAATGGCTCAACGCTGGCGACACCGATGAGCAGGCTAAAAGGTGCCCTTCTGTTGCTCGCGATGCTGTTCATGCTCGCCGCACTTGTCGTTGGGCTGTGGCGAACCTGCCGTCGTCGCCACCCCCATCCAGATGGCAACCGCCAGCCTCGCTTCCCGCAGCTACCGGGAAGAGGCCATAGGGCTGATGCTGCCGCTGAAGCGTGCTGTGCACTGCTTTTCTCGCCTGGCTGGCGCACGCCTCGCTACCCGCGATGCACACCATTAATTAACAGCCTGTGGCTGGCGCTGCTCTCATCCTTGATTGGCGCGGCGGTGTGTCTGCTCTGGCTGGAATGGGGGCCATCGGGCCATCAGCGTTGGGGCTGGATCTGCCCTTATTACTTCCAGCGCTCCCGCTGGCGGCCGGGCAGTATCAACTGGCGTTATATGGTTGGTTCGACGGGTTAATCGACTACCGTGCTGTGGGGACATTTGCTGTGGGTGGTACCGTGGATGCTGTTTGTCCTGCGCCCTGCCTGGCGACAGATTGATCCACGCCAGGTAGCTCTGCTAGCCAAAACGCTCGGCTGGAGGCGCGGGCGGATATTTCTCCAGCTGAAATGCCCGCTGATTATCCGTCCGTTACTCTCCGCGCTGGCGATAGGTTTTTCCGTCAGCATCGCGAATATCTGCCAACCCAATGGCTAGGCGGCGGACGAGTGCCCACGCTAACCACTGAGGCGGTGGCCCTGAGTAGCGGCGGTGTCACCGCCACGCTTGCCGCACAGGCGCTATGGCAACTGCTATTACCGCTTATTATTTTTGCCCTGACCGCGTTAGTCGCAAAATGGGTAGGTTATGTCAGACAAGGACTCCGCTAATGCTCTGCGTGAAAAATGTTTCGCTACGTTTACCAGAAAGCCGCTTGCTGACAAACGTTAACTTTACGGTGGATAAAGGTGACATTGTCACGTTAATGGGGCCGTCTGGCTGTGGAAAATCCACTCTGTTTTCATGGATGATTGGTGCACTGGCCGAACAGTTTTCTTGTACAGGTGAGCTATGGCTCAATGAGCAACGGATTGACATCCTACCCACCGCACAGCGTCAGATTGGCATTCTTTTTCAGGATGCACTGTTATTTGACCAGTTCAGTGTCGGGCAAAATTTACTGCTGGCGCTACCGGCGACACTTAAAGGGAATGCCCGACGTAATGCCGTGAATGATGCACTTGAGCGTTCAGGCCTTGAGGGAGCTTTCCATCAGGATCCTGCCACTTTGTCTGGCGGTCAGCGAGCGCGCGTTGCTCTACTACGCGCCCTTCTCGCCCAACCAAAAGCGTTACTCCTGGATGAGCCATTCAGCCGTCTTGATGTGGCTCTGCGCGATAATTTTCGCCAGTGGGTGTTCAGCGAAGTTCGCGCCCTGGCGATCCCCGTCGTTCAGGTAACGCACGATCTCCAGGATGTTCCTGCTGATAGTTCTGTTCTGGATATGGCGCAGTGGTCAGAAAATTACAACAAACTGCGATAACGCAAAGTTTTTCTCAATGCGTCAGTTCAGAATGGCGCACTCAAAACTACAATGTCGGGATTTTCGATGAAACGTGTTTCTCAAATGACCGCGCTGGCAATGGCTTTAGGGCTGGCTTGCGCTTCTTCGTGGGCCGCTGAACTGGCGAAGCCTCTTACACTTGACCAGCTTCAACAACAAAATGGCAAAGCGATAGATACTCGCCCCAGCGCGTTTTATAACGGCTGGCCACAAACCTTAAATGGCCCTTCTGGTCATGAACTTGCCGCCTTAAACCTCTCTGCCAGCTGGCTTGACAAAATGAGCACCGAACAGCTCAACGCGTGGATCAAGCAACATAACCTGAAAACCGATGCTCCGGTGGCGCTGTACGGTAATGACAAAGATGTCGACGCCGTCAAAACGCGACTGCAAAAAGCAGGTTTAACGCATATCTCCATCCTGAGTGACGCGCTAAGCGAACCTTCCCGTCTGCAAAAACTGCCGCATTTTGAGCAGCTGGTTTATCCGCAATGGCTGCACGACCTGCAACAAGGTAAAGAGGTTACGGCGAAACCTGCCGGTGACTGGAAAGTCATTGAAGCGGCCTGGGGCGCTCCTAAGCTTTACCTTATCAGCCATATTCCCGGCGCTGACTACATCGATACCAACGAAGTGGAAAGTGAACCGCTGTGGAACAAAGTTTCTGATGAACAACTAAAAGCGATGCTGGCAAAACACGGCATTCGCCATGACACCACGGTCATTCTGTATGGGCGTGACGTATACGCTGCAGCGCGTGTGGCGCAGATTATGCTTTATGCTGGCGTGAAAGATGTGCGCCTGCTGGATGGCGGCTGGCAAACCTGGTCCGACGCGGGACTGCCTGTTGAGCGCGGAACGCCACCGAAAGTGAAAGCGGAACCGGATTTCGGCGTGAAGATCCCGGCACAACCGCAGTTGATGCTCGATATGGAACAGGCCCGTGGACTGCTGCATCGCCAGGATGCATCGCTGGTGAGCATTCGTTCGTGGCCAGAATTTATCGGTACGACCAGCGGTTACAGCTATATTAAACCAAAAGGTGAAATAGCCGGCGCACGTTGGGGACACGCTGGTAGCGACTCGACGCATATGGAAGATTTTCATAACCCGGATGGCACCATGCGCAGCGCCGATGATATTACCGCTATGTGGAAAGCGTGGAATATCAAACCAGAGCAGCAAGTTTCATTCTACTGCGGCACCGGCTGGCGCGCGTCCGAAACCTTTATGTACGCACGCGCCATGGGTTGGAAGAATGTTTCCGTGTATGACGGCGGCTGGTACGAATGGAGCAGCGATCCAAAAAATCCGGTAGCAACCGGTGAACGCGGCCCGGACAGTAGCAAATAACATTGCAATTACTGACGCTGGAGCGACTTCAGCGTCAGATACCCACTCCACACCCGCGTAAAGGTCGTCATCCAGCACAACGCACCGAAGATCCACGCAAACCACGCAAACCATGCAGGGAATAAACATCCCAGCACAAACAGTAAGATCGTTTCTGTGCCTTCGGTTAATCCCCCCAGATAGTAAAACGACTTATGTGCATAACCGGGGTTATCAATCTGATGTTTTGCTGCCAGTGCAGCAAAGGCGAGAAAACTGCTGCCCGTGCCGATAAACGCAAACAACAACCAGCCGCCTGCCAGCGCATTTTGCTCCGGTGCAGCAAGAATAAAGCCAAACGGCACCAGCGCGTAAAAGAGAAAATCGAGAGAAATATCAAGAAAGCCGCCCGCGTCGGTAAGCTCTCTGCGCCGCGCCAGCGCACCGTCCAGACCATCAAGCAGCCTGTTCAACAAAATGACGACTAGCGCCGCCAGATACCAGCCCAGCGCCAGAAACGGCAGAGCCAGCACGCCGATGGCAAATCCCACTAATGTTAAACCATCTGGCGTAATGCCCGGTTTATCAAGAACCCGCACGCACTGATGCAACAACGGTTTAATCCGGGGATGAAGATGGCGGTCTAGCACAGGCACTCCTTAAATATAAAGCCTTTCTGATTGAGCAACAGTGCGGATATTATGGCATTTTTCGCTTATCTGCCCGTGTGTAATTTATGAAAATGATTGAAGTTGTTGCCGCCATCATTGAACGTGATGGCAAAATTTTACTCGCGCAACGCCCCGCCCAGAGCGATCAGGCGGGATTATGGGAGTTTGCCGGTGGTAAAGTCGAGCCGGATGAAAGTCAGCGGCAGGCGCTGGTGCGTGAGTTACGCGAAGAACTGGGCATCGAAGCAACTGTGGGTGAATATGTTGCCAGCCATCAGCGAGAAGTTTCGGGGCGGATTATCCATCTTCATGCCTGGCACGTACCCGACTTCCACGGGACGTTACAGGCACATGAACATCAGGCGCTGGTCTGGTGCTCACCTGAAGAGGCGCTGCAATATCCGCTGGCCCCTGCTGACATTCCATTATTAGAGGCGTTTATGGCTTTACGCGCCGCCAGACCAGCGGATTAGTGCTAAGGGTTTTGTCATCACGCTGGCATTGCAGCAGTATTCCTTCGGCTTTAATTACCGCCCCTTCAGAATAATTTTGATCCTGATAAACGCAGCACTGAGTACAGGGCTGCGCTGACTGCCCGCCTGAACTGAACACTTCTGGCGGTACGTTTACCTCCACGTCCGGACGATAATGCGGGTTAGCCAGTGCAATTAATGGAAATGCTAATACTACGGCGAACAATGCTCGACTCACAGGGAACTCCTTAACGTTATTGTCTCTGCTACTGATAACGGTAGCCGGGTGGCAAAACTTTAGCGTCTGAGTTATCGCATTTGGTTATGAGATTACTCTCGTTATTAATTTGCTTTCCTGGGTCATTTTTTTCTTGCTTACCGTCACATTCTTGATGGTATAGTCGAAAACTGCAAAAGCACATGACATAAACAACATAAGCACAATCGTATTAATATATAAGGGTTTTATATCTATGGATCAGACATATTCTCTGGAGTCATTCCTCAACCATGTCCAAAAGCGCGACCCGAATCAAACCGAGTTCGCGCAAGCCGTTCGTGAAGTAATGACCACACTCTGGCCTTTTCTTGAACAAAATCCAAAATATCGCCAGATGTCATTACTGGAGCGTCTGGTTGAACCGGAGCGCGTGATCCAGTTTCGCGTGGTATGGGTTGATGATCGCAACCAGATACAGGTCAACCGTGCATGGCGTGTGCAGTTCAGCTCTGCCATCGGCCCGTACAAAGGCGGTATGCGCTTCCATCCGTCAGTTAACCTTTCCATTCTCAAATTCCTCGGCTTTGAACAAACCTTCAAAAATGCCCTGACTACTCTGCCGATGGGCGGTGGTAAAGGCGGCAGCGATTTCGATCCGAAAGGAAAAAGCGAAGGTGAAGTGATGCGTTTTTGCCAGGCGCTGATGACTGAACTGTATCGCCACCTGGGCGCGGATACCGACGTTCCGGCAGGTGATATCGGGGTTGGTGGTCGTGAAGTCGGCTTTATGGCGGGGATGATGAAAAAGCTCTCCAACAATACCGCCTGCGTCTTCACCGGTAAGGGCCTTTCATTTGGCGGCAGTCTTATTCGCCCGGAAGCTACCGGCTACGGTCTGGTTTATTTCACAGAAGCAATGCTAAAACGCCACGGTATGGGTTTTGAAGGGATGCGCGTTTCCGTTTCTGGCTCCGGCAACGTCGCCCAGTACGCTATCGAAAAAGCGATGGAATTTGGTGCTCGTGTGATCACTGCGTCAGACTCCAGCGGCACTGTAGTTGATGAAAGCGGATTCACGAAAGAGAAACTGGCACGTCTTATCGAAATCAAAGCCAGCCGCGATGGTCGAGTGGCAGATTACGCCAAAGAATTTGGTCTGGTCTATCTCGAAGGCCAACAGCCGTGGTCTCTACCGGTTGATATCGCCCTGCCTTGCGCCACCCAGAATGAACTGGATGTTGACGCCGCGCATCAGCTTATCGCTAATGGCGTTAAAGCCGTCGCCGAAGGGGCAAATATGCCGACCACCATCGAAGCGACTGAACTGTTCCAGCAGGCAGGCGTACTATTTGCACCGGGTAAAGCGGCTAATGCTGGTGGCGTCGCTACATCGGGCCTGGAAATGGCACAAAACGCTGCGCGCCTGGGCTGGAAAGCCGAGAAAGTTGACGCACGTTTGCATCACATCATGCTGGATATCCACCATGCCTGTGTTGAGCATGGTGGTGAAGGTGAGCAAACCAACTACGTGCAGGGCGCGAACATTGCCGGTTTTGTGAAGGTTGCCGATGCGATGCTGGCGCAGGGTGTGATTTAAGTTGTAAATGCCTGATGGCGCTACGCTTATCAGGCCTACAAATGGGCACAATTCATTGCAGTTACGCTCTAATGTAGGCCGGGCAAGCGCAGCGCCCCCGGCAAAATTTCAGGCGTTTATGAGTATTTAACGGATGATGCTCCCCACGGAACATTTCTTATGGGCCAACGGCATTTCTTACTGTAGTGCTCCCAAAACTGCTTGTCGTAACGATAACACGCTTCAAGTTCAGCATCCGTTAACTTTCTGCGATAGCAGCAGATATGCCAGTAAAGAAATCCCATTTGACTATTTTTTTGATAATCTTCTTCGCTTTCGAACAACTCGTGCGCCTTTCGAGAAGCAAGCATTATATAATGCCAGGCCAGTTCTTCTTCAATTGTCCCGTTTTGAAAAGCTGTGCTTGATATCGAGATCATCCATGATAATTCCGCCGCCCATATTAGCTTCGCCGAGGATTTACCGGAGCTATGATTAGCGCAATCAGAGATATAGTCTGAGGGAAAAACAGCAAATTTATTCAACAAGGCGATAACCTGCTCTGGGGCTTCCTCCATGTTTGCTTTAAAGGTATTGGCTCCATGGTCGCCAGAAAGAAAATGCTCCATTAAGGCACAATAACTTTCGCTATCTTCGATACCCCATTGATCCTCTAAAGACTCGCGTCTTTTACTTATGATATCGATCGAGTCAAAAGGAAGCACATGATATTGGAAGGTATCTTTGCCAGGTTCAGGCTTTCGCGGCCAGAACTCCAGCGTTTCAGACCATTGCTTATGATAGAATCGATAAGGTGCGATCAATTGTAGCGCCTGTAACTTCTCGATACTGAGCGGCTCAATACCTTTAGCCTGATAATAATGCAGTTGTTCTTTTTTTGCTTTAAAACCGGCCCGAACAATAAGCCCCATCATAATTAATAGATAAAGAAAAGAGCATCCCGCGGTAATCAGGCCTCTTTCATTCAAACCGTTGGATGTTATCGCTGCGAACACAAACATTACAGCGACAACACATGTTAAATAAAACCCCCACTTACAAAGCAGCATGGCCTTATTTTCTTTAATCATCCGTTCAAAATTACTATTAAATATTTCCCAGCCATTAAAAGAATACTTCTCGCTCCCAGGATGGTTTTGTAATAAAACTTTTTTCATCACATTCCCTGTTATTACATACTTTAGAGGCGATAATTTTATCCATGCAAAAAAAATATCCAACGAATTTTCTTGATCCGCTGGATATTTCAGAATATGACTCGAATAGCACGAAAGATTCACTCGCTTACGCTATCGCCCCGCTTCCGACTTCATCTGCTGGCGGACTTTTTTTCGCACTACGTTTACGCGGTGCAGCCTTTTTCTTATCAGCACTGCCACCACTGCCCGGAGCCACAATGCCGCGAAACTGCCGCACCGGCGTACGTTTGGCTTGATCAATAAGCTGATATAGCGTCCCCACCAGCGGCTGCATAAAGTCCTGATAGCGACACTGCTTTTCGCTGATTTGCGTCAGCACCGATTCCCAGTGCGCGGTCATGTCCGGTCGCGTCGCCATCTCCGGCAGCGAATGGAATAGCGCTTTTCCGGCGTCGGTGGAGTGGATATAGCGCCCTTTTTTGGTCAGGAAACCACGCTTGAACAACAGTTCAATAATCCCGGCACGCGTTGCCTCTGTCCCCAGACCATCGGTCGCACGGAGGATCTTTTTCAGATCTTTATCCTGCACAAAGCGCGCGATCCCGGTCATCGCCGAAAGCAGTGTTGCATCGGTAAAATGGCGCGGCGGCTGGGTTTGCCGCTCTACCACTTCACCTTTTTCACACAGCAACTCATCGCCTTTGGCAACCACCGGCAGCGGCGTACCGTCGTTGTCCTCATCGCGTTCCTTCGCCCCCAGCAGCGTACGCCAACCGGCCTCAGCCAGGAAACGCGCCTTGGCAACAAACTTACCGTTAGCGATATCGAGGTTGATCCGACATTTACGGTAACACCGCATCCGGCAGAACTGCATCAGGTACTGGCGAGCAACCAGGTTATACACCTTAGCTTCGTTATCCGTGAGATTGACGTTGCTGGCACGCGCGGTGGGAATAATCGCGTGGTGAGCATTACTTTTTGTCATCCCAGCAGCGGTTACGAATATCCAGATCGACCACCGGCTGCGGCAGCAGATCCGGCGCATGGACGCTAATGGCGTTGATTACCGCCTGACGCCCGGCAAAGTGCTCTTCCGGCAAGTAGCGACTATCGGAACGTGGATAGGTAACAAGCTTGTGGGTTTCATACAGCTTCTGGCAGATATCCAGCACGTTCTGCGCCAGAAAAACCAAAACGTTTGGCCGCTTCAATCTGCAAGGCGGAGAGCGAAAACGGCAGTGGCGCGGCCTCCGAATCCCGTTTGTCGTTATAGGCCGTCACCAGCGCGGGTTGGCCATGCGTTTAACCACGTGCTCAGCCAACGTTCGGTTGAGCAAACGGCCCTCTTCGTCCTGGTGCGGTTCGGCAGGCCTCGCTCGGCTGCCAGACGGCGGTAAAGCGCTCATCCTTTGGCGTCACGATATGCGCTTTGACTTCAAAGAAGTCTTTCGAGACGAAGTTTTCAATCTCTTCATCACGACGCACCACCAGACCCAGCACCGGCGTCTGCACGCGGCCTACGGAGAGTACGCCCTGATAGCCCGCATTACGGCCAAGAATGGTGTAAGCGCGGGTCATATTAATGCCATACAACCAGTCGGCGCGGGCGCGAGCCAGCGCTGAAACGCACAGCGGAATGAGCTCGCTATTGGAACGCAGGCGAGAAATCGCCCGCTCCACCGCCTGCGGGTTAAGGTCGTTTATCAGGCAGCGCTGCACCTGATGACGTTTTTCCGCCGCCAGTTGCAGGTAGTCCAGCACCTCATCCACCAGCAGTTGCCCTTCTCTATCCGGGTCACCGGCGTGGATAATTTCACTGGCGTCGTGAAGAAAGCGCTTAATGACGTTGAGCTGTTTAGTTACCGACGCCCGGGGCTGAAGCTGCCATTTTTCCGGGACAATCGGTAGATCCTGGACATTCCAGCGCGCATAGCGGCTGTCATAGACATCCGGTTGCGCCTGTTCCAGAAGGTGCCGAATACACCAGGTCACCACCTGGCCGTTGCCACATTCGATAAACCGATCGCCCTTGCGGTGAGGCTTAGGCAGGACATCAGCAATGGCACGCGCCAGGTCTGGGTTTTTCCGATAAACAGGCGCATGGATTCAGCGCAGCTCGATCATCGGACGGCCACCGCGAGCGGTCACCAGTTCACCGATGGCGGTCAGCTTGATACCATATTCAGCGGCAGCCGCATGGACGGCGTTTCGGCATCCGGCGTTACCGCCAACAGCAGACCACCGGAGGTTTGCGGGTCGCACAGCAGTGCGCGCTGTTCGGCGGCGATCGCCCCCATCAGATGGCCATAGCTGGCAAAGTTACGTTCAGTACCGCCGGGAACGGCGCCCTGAGCAAAATATACGCTTCCACGCCCGGCAGCTTCGGCACGGCGTTAAAATCAATCTGCGCCTGGACACCTGCGCCCTGACACATTTCGCTCAGGTGCCCCAGCAGCCCAAAGCCGGTGACGTCGGTCATCGCTTTCACGCCTTCAATGTTGGCAAAGGCGGAACCCACCAGGTTCATCTGGGCAAATCAATTCCCGTCGCCAGCCCCTGATGCCTCGGTTTGAGCAACTATTTTCTCGGCGGTGGTCAGTACGCCAATGCCCAGCGGTTTGGTCAGGAACAGTTTACAACCGGCCTGCGCGGTGCTGTTTTTCTTCACCCGCTCAGTCGGCACAATGCCGGTGACGGCCAGACCAAAAATAGGCTCTGGGCATCGATAGAGTGACCACCCGCCAGCGCGATACCAGCCTGTTTACACGCGAAGCGGCCGCCTTCGGTTACTTCACGGGCGATTTCAGGCGCCAGTTTGCTGATAGGCCAGCCGAGGATGGCATTGGCATAATAGGCTTACCGCCCATCGCGAAGATGTCACTGATGGCGTTAGTCGCCGCAATGCGGCCAAAATCGAAAGGATTATCAACGATCGGCATAAAGAAGTCGGTGGTACTGATAACGCTGGTGCCATTGCCCAGATCGTACACCGCCGCATCGTCGCGGGTTTCATTACCCACAAGCAAATTCGGATCAACAAACTTCGCCTGCTCACTATGCAGGATGGTTTCCAACACTTTTGGGGAAATTTTACAGCCGCAACCAGCTCCGTGGCTGTATTGGGTCAAACGAATCGAGTTCTCGCTCATGGACATCTCCTGTCAATGCAATCCGGGTATGGTAACCCTCATTCCGTGAAGTGATAAGTGAGAGTGTCTGAATTCCTGCGCCTTTGCTCACAATCCAGACAGTTTCGCGACAATTATCAGAAATAAGTTACAAACGGCGTCGGGTCCGGGACGTTAATCGACGTAGATGCTTTCAGCTGCGGCGTACCGAGGTAGAGAAAACCGACAATTTTATCCTGCTCACGGCAACCGAATGCTTCACGCACTACCGGACTTTCAGTTAATGCGCCACTGCGCCAGATGCCGCCAAACCCCTGGGCAACTGCTGCCATTTGCATCGCCATGACCGCGCATCCGGCAGACATTTCCTGTTCCCAGCGCGGGACTTTATGATTCTCTTCGCATTTCGCCACCACCGTGATGATGAGCGGTGCGCGGAACGGCGCATTACGGGCTTTGTCGATAGCTTTGTCATCACTACCGGCAGCAATCGCCCCCTGTTCCAGTACGGCGCTGAAACGCTCGCGCCCTTCCCCTTCAATCACAAAAAAATGCCACGGTTGCATGGACTTATGGTCCGGCGCACGCATACCCGCACGCAGGATGTTTTGCAGTTGTTCACCCGTTGGCGCGGGTTCAGCCAAGCGGGAGGCGCTACGGCGATTGATCAATAGTTCGAGTGCATCCATTTGATTAACTCCTGTCGTGATATTTATTCACAAAATTAACACGAGAGTGGATTTTGTTACAGCACAGTCCGCAATTCCTGCTGACAAGTACCGGTTGGGTCATTACGATAACCACATCTATTGCGCCTGTGACAGGTGTGACCTTAAGTTGGGAGAATACATGCGAACCCTTTGGCGATTTATTGCCGGATTTTTTAAATGGACGTGGCGTCTGCTGAATTTCGTCCGTGAAATGGTACTTAACCTGTTCTTTATTTTCCTCGTACTGGTTGGTGTGGGGATTTGGATGCAGGTCAGTGGTGGTGATTCGAAAGAAACGGCCAGTCGTGGCGCACTGCTGCTGGACATTTCTGGTGTGATCGTCGATAAACCCGACAGTTCTCAGCGGTTTAGTAAATTAAGCCGCCAGCTGCTTGGTGCCAGTTCCGATCGTCTGCAGGAAAACTCACTGTTTGATATCGTCAACACTATTCGCCAGGCGAAGGACGACCGCAATATCACCGGTATTGTGATGGATCTGAAAAACTTCGCAGGCGGCGACCAACCGTCTATGCAGTACATCGGCAAAGCTCTGAAAGAGTTTCGTGACAGCGGGAAACCGGTTTATGCCGTTGGCGAGAACTACAGCCAGGGGCAATATTATCTCGCCAGTTTCGCCAATAAAATTTGGCTGTCTCCGCAAGGCGTGGTTGATCTGCACGGCTTTGCCACCAACGGTCTGTACTACAAATCGTTGCTGGATAAGCTGAAAGTTTCCACCCATGTGTTCCGCGTGGGTACGTATAAATCTGCCGTTGAACCGTTTATTCGTGATGATATGTCACCGGCAGCCCGCGAAGCTGACAGCCGCTGGATTGGTGAGCTGTGGCAAAACTATCTGAATACTGTTGCCGCTAACCGGCAGATCCCTGCTGAGCAGGTATTCCCTGGCGCGCAAGGGTTGCTTGAGGGTTTAACCAAAACCGGTGGCGATACCGCGAAATATGCACTGGAAAACAAGCTGGTCGATGCACTGGCATCGAGTGCGGAAATCGAAAAAGCACTGACCAAAGAATTCGGCTGGAGTAAGACTGATAAAAATTATCGCGCCATCAGTTATTACGATTACGCATTGAAAACGCCGGCAGATACCGGTGACAGCATCGGTGTCGTCTTTGCTAATGGCGCAATTATGGATGGCGAGGAAACTCAGGGGAATGTTGGCGGTGATACCACTGCGGCACAAATCCGCGACGCTCGCCTTGACCCGAAAGTGAAAGCGATTGTCCTGCGTGTTAATAGCCCAGGCGGCAGCGTTACCGCGTCTGAAGTGATTCGCGCTGAACTGGCAGCAGCCCGGGCAGCGGGTAAGCCTGTGGTTGTATCGATGGGCGGCATGGCGGCATCTGGTGGTTACTGGATTTCCACGCCAGCTAATTACATTGTGGCTAACCCCAGCACCCTGACCGGTTCTATCGGTATCTTCGGCGTGATCACCACCGTAGAAAATAGTCTGGATTCGATTGGTGTTCATACTGATGGTGTCTCAACTTCACCGCTGGCGGATGTTTCTATCACCAGGGCACTGCCGCCGGAAGCGCAGCTGATGATGCAGTTAAGCATTGAGAATGGCTATAAACGCTTTATCACGCTGGTTGCTGATGCGCGTCATTCGACGCCGGAGCAGATTGATAAAATTGCCCAGGGCCACGTCTGGACCGGTCAGGATGCAAAAGCTAACGGGCTGGTCGATAGTCTCGGGGATTTCGATGATGCGGTCGCCAAAGCAGCAGAGCTGGCAAAAGTGAAACAGTGGCATCTGGAATATTACGTTGATGAACCGACCTTCTTCGACAAAGTGATGGACAACATGTCTGGTTCTGTCCGGGCAATGTTGCCAGATGCGTTCCAGGCCATGTTACCTGCACCGCTGGCCTCGGTAGCCTCTACCGTTAAAAGTGAAAGTGACAAGCTGGCCGCGTTTAATGACCCACAAAACCGTTATGCGTTTTGCCTGACCTGCGCCAACATGCGTTAAGTCTTGTACTGAGTGGCCGACAGATCGTCGGCCACATTATTTTTTACGTCGACGAATCCTCTTCCCGCTGTTTCGCCCCATATTTCCTTATCCGCATAGTATCAGGTGCGCTCCCCCTGCCTCACGTATATACTTTTGCTCTTTCGATATCATTCATATCAATATCATGCAAAAGAAATCAATTTACGTTGCCTACACGGGCGGGACCATCGGGATGCAGCGTTCCGAGCAGGGTTATATACCGGTGTCAGGTCATCTACAACGCCAACTGGCGCTGATGCCGGAATTCCATCGCCCGGAGATGCCAGATTTCACCATTCATGAATATACGCCGCTGATGGATTCTTCAGATATGACGCCGGAAGACTGGCAGCATATTGCTGAAGATATTAAAGCGCACTATGACGACTATGATGGTTTTGTCATTCTGCACGGCACCGACACGATGGCGTATACCGCCTCTGCGCTGTCGTTCATGCTCGAGAATCTCGGTAAACCGGTCATTGTGACAGGGTCACAAATCCCGCTGGCTGAGTTACGCTCTGACGGACAAATTAATCTGCTGAATGCGTTGTACGTTGCGGCGAATTATCCGATCAACGAAGTAACGCTCTTTTTCAATAACCGATTGTATCGCGGCAACCGCACTACCAAAGCCCATGCCGATGGTTTTGATGCGTTTGCCTCTCCAAACCTTCCTCCGTTACTGGAAGCAGGTATCCATATTCGTCGTTTGAATACGCCACCCGCCCCGCACGGTGAAGGGGAATTAATCGTTCATCCAATCACCCCACAACCAATTGGCGTAGTGACGATTTATCCAGGGATTTCTGCTGACGTCGTGCGCAATTTTCTGCGCCAACCGGTGAAAGCATTGATTCTGCGCTCCTATGGCGTGGGTAATGCGCCACAAAACAAAGCCTTCCTGCAGGAATTACAAGAAGCCAGCGATCGCGGTATTGTGGTGGTCAACCTGACACAATGTATGTCCGGTAAAGTGAACATGGGTGGTTATGCCACCGGTAACGCCCTCGCCCATGCCGGCGTAATTGGCGGTGCAGATATGACTGTAGAAGCCACGCTAACCAAACTGCATTACCTGCTTAGCCAGGAACTGGATACTGAAACCATTCGCAAGGCCATGAGCCAAAACCTGCGCGGCGAACTGACGCCGGATGATTAAGGAGACTGTAATGCCCCCTCGCGCCCTGTTACTGGTCGATTTACAAAATGATTTCTGTGCTGGTGGCGCGCTCGCCGTGCCGGAAGGTGACAGTACGGTGGATGTCGCTAACCGCCTGATTGACTGGTGCCAGTCGCGCGGTGAAGCGGTTATCGCCAGTCAGGACTGGCACCCGGCGAATCACGGCAGTTTTGCCAGTCAGCACGGTGTAGAGCCTTATACGCCAGGCCAACTCGACGGTTTGCCACAAACCTTCTGGCCAGATCACTGTGTGCAGAACAGTGAAGGCGCACAATTACATCCGTTACTGCACCAAAAAGCGATCGCAGCGGTGTTCCATAAAGGCGAAAATCCTTTAGTTGACAGTTACAGTGCCTTTTTTGATAACGGCCGTCGGCAGAAAACCTCTCTCGATGACTGGTTACGCGATCATGAAATCGATGAATTGATCGTTATGGGCCTGGCTACTGACTATTGCGTGAAGTTTACCGTGCTGGACGCGTTACAGTTAGGTTATAAGGTAAACGTGATTACCGATGGTTGTCGTGGCGTGAATATCCAGCCCCAGGACAGTGCGCACGCGTTTATGGAGATGTCAGCAGCTGGGGCAACGCTATATACGCTGGCAGACTGGGAAGAGACACAGGGGTAATTTTACGCTGGCCTACAATTCTGTACTGGCATTGTAGGCCAAATAAAACACGTCAGTGGCACATCTGGCAATTGATGCCATCAACGAAAGATTTAATTCACCTCAGAAATCTCTTCCAACGACACCTTCCGCGTTTCGATGCCAAAAATGGAGAGAACCAGCGCACAGAGCAATAACATAACACCAAGTACCATAAACACCGTGATCGACCCATAATGTGTTAATAATGCCGCAACGCCATAGGGCGTGAAGACTGCGACGATCCGTCCGACGGCATTAACGAAACCCGAACCGCGCAGGCGTAAATGCGTTGGCCAAAGCTCCGGGATATAAACCGCCGACGCGAAGCAAACATACATGTATAAAAAGAAGATCATCACCAGTCCATAGATTAAAATCGCCCACTCTGTAGTCTGAATTGAATAGATATAGCCTAACACGGCAATAATAATAAGTAAGGTGGAGCCAAATAACCGACGAGGAAAATGATCAATAATTAATGCCGCAATAAATATTCCTACCGGAGCGCCAATCATAATAACAGCGGTCATTAATATTGATTTATCGACATCAATGCCGGAGTTAACAAATATGGTCGGTATCCATACGGTGATGGTATAAAGCGAAATGTTCATTGCAATTAAAACAGTAATCGCGACTAATGTACGTCGTAACATTTCACCTTTAAACAGGAGCCAGAAAGTACCCTTGATTACTTTAACCTTGCTGTTGCTCTGATACGAAGTAAGCGGGGGTAAACGAATACTCTTCTCTCTTTCAATTTGCTGCTCTACTTCACGAAGTTGGCATTCTGCACCTGCGATTTGCCCTTTCCCTGCCAGCCATCGTGGCGACTCGATAAAGTATTTACCTGAGAGAAACCAGGCTAACAGTATGCCAATACCACCCAGCAGAAACATTATTCGCCAACTAAAAAAAGCGATAACCACCACGCCTATCGCCGCAGACAGCATGGGCGACCAGTTACCAACAAATGAGAGCCGCGCGGACCATTTTCCACGCACCGTCGCGGGGATAAACTCCGTAAATGAGGCATAGCCAACCATAATCAGCGCCCCCATTCCTGTTCCCATCAGGAAGCGAAAGAAGATGAGCCAGTACATATCAGGGACAAAAGCGGCCCCTGTTGCAGCAATACCGACGATGAGAAGATTTATGCGAAACGCCCTGCGCCGCCCAAAGTAGTCACCAATAAACCCACCAGTAAGTGAGCCGATGAAATAACCAAACATTAATGCCGAGGTAAAGGCGGCATTGAGGAAATTATTTGACCATCCATTGCTTACCAGCTTTGCTAAGACGACATTACCGGAGTAACTCAAAAACCCTGTTAATAACAGACTAAAGCTTATAATACCAAATATACGATAATGAAACCGGGCCAAAGGCAAGCGGTCCAGTCTTGCGCCAATTTGATCATATTGTTCCATTAGGTGCCTCGGATTTGCTAAAAAGGTAGCAATTGCGGCAAATTCACTTGCCGCATCTTTATCATCATTTTATTTCAAGGCGCAGGAACAAATAATATTGACAACGTGTGCTTAAATTACCACACCAGCTGGATATTATTGTCTTTGCAAAATGCTATCCACTCTGCACCCGGTGATTTATCAGTTATTATGTAATTAATATGACTAAAATCAGCTAACTGGACAAAAGCTTTGCGATCAAACTTAGAGTGATCAACCAATAACGCAACTTCTGTCGCCTGACGGATCATTGTCTTTTTGATTTCAGCTTCCGCTTCATTAGAGTCCAGCGCGCCGCTGTTAATATCAAGACCTTTACAACTCATTACCATGATATCGACATGATAGCGCCTGATGATCTCTTTAGTAATTCTTCCTTGCAGTGAAAGTGTATTTTTGTTTAGTTCCCCACCCGTTGAAACGACTTTAATTTCTGACTGAGCCAGAACATGAATCGCTTCCGCCGAGTTGGTTAGCAACGTCAGGCCACTACGGTCCTGTAACAATTTGAGCAATTCCATTACGGTACTACTGGAATCGGCTGCCATGGTGGTTTTATTGTCGATAAAGGGTAGTGCCTTGCGTGCAATAAGCTGCTTCTCTTCATAAAACGATGAAGCGCGCTTATAAAAATGGATATTCTCCGTCAACATCGCTGTATTTAAAACAGCACCACCATAGGTTCTGGTCAAAAAGCCTTCATCTTCCAGCTTCTCAAGATCGCGGCGAATGGTTTCTTCGGTTACCTGAAAAATCCCACTCAAATTTGAGACTGTCACCTTTTTATCGTTGGCAACCATTTGCTTAATTGCCTGAATCCTGTCTTTTGCCGCCACGATTACACCCCTGTATCTTTTTACATCACATTAGCGCGATTATCGCATAACCGATGTTTACTTTCAAAATAACCTGTTTGAATCACAGATTTTCATCACAGTTTTCACAGAAACAGAGGTGAATCGTGTTGAGTATTTAACGCTCCAGGGCCTCTGCCATTTCCCTCATCAATGTTGCGTCTGCATCCGATAAGTTGATATTCAGTGCCGCGACATTTTCGCGTACCTGTTCCGGTGCAGTAGCCCCACTAAGAATGGAGATTAAATCACTCTGTTTTAATATCCACGCCAGTGCCAGAGTGGGAATTGTGCACTGATAACGAGCACAAAGTGGCTGCCACTGTTCAAGCATATCAATCACTTTCAGCATGTTTTCACGCTGGAACCAGACTTTATTTGCCCGAGCGCCGCCCGGAACGTAATCACGAGTGATGGTGCCGGTCAACAATCCCTGCTCTAGCGGGGAATAAACCTGAACCACAATGCCATTATCACGACATAGTGGCAGCAGTTCGTTTTCCATTGCCCGGTCGAGGATACTGTATTTCGCCTGAATAATATCCAGTTCACCATATTGCAGATACTCGCGGATATGGTCAGCATCGACGTTAGCAGCGCCTATAGCGCGAATTTTCCCTTCAGACTTTAACTCATTAAGCACTGCGACAGTTTCAGCGATCGGCGTAAAAAATGGCGGCACCGACTGCCAGTGCGTCATGTAGATATCGATGTAATCAATACCCAGACGTTGCAAGCTCGCTGCTACCTCTTCGCGGATAGATTCCGGGGAAAGGTTTTTATACAACTGCCGATCGCCAACTTTGTTGAATAAACTTCCTTTTCGTTCCCAGACAATGCCGCATTTGGTTTCTACTACAACCTGTTCACGGGGCAGTTTTTTTAACGCCTGACCGACGATAACTTCACTATTGCCAAAGTTATATCCTGGCGCAGTATCAATCAGATTAATGCCACAACGATGGGCTTCAAGAATCGTATCAATACATATTTGCCGATCGAGATCGCCATTCCATGCAGGACCGCCGCCAATGGCCCATGTCCCCAACCCCATTCGCGAAAGCGTAATATCCGTTGTGCCTAAAGGTATCTTTTTCATTTGCCTTCATTATCCTTCGTATTCTTCCAGCAATTGTTCGACCAGCTTTCTGTTTTTTACGCCGGTGGTGGCACCGACGCTTAGAACCGAGATAGCCGCCGTTGCATTGGCAAAGCGTGCGCATTCACGCAGATTTTTGCCTTCTAACAGTGCCGCAATAAAACCTGAAGCAAAGTTATCGCCCGCGCCAATGGTGTCGATGGCGGTTATTCCTGCGACCGCCGGCACCTTCATCGTCATGTCACCACGCTTGATAAAGCAGCCGTCTTTACCCGTTTTAATCACCACCGTTTTTACGCCGCACGCAAGAAAGCAGTCAGCAATTTCATCCAGTGTCTCTTTCCCGGTGAGTAATTTTGCCTCGGCAAAATTAGGAAACAGATAATCGACATAACTCAATGCTTCGCAAATATCATCCAGCGTTTCATTCAACCGCGGTTTGATCATATCGGCACAGATAATCATCTGCCGGGCTTTAGCTTGCGTAAAAATTTCTGTTAGCGCTTTACCATCCAATAGTGGACTGTTGAAAATACTGGCCAGTGATAATAATTTCGCCTGAGAAAACCGCGCAAAATCAACATCGTCAATATTCAATTTCCACAGACTGCCATTACGGTTTGTGACAAACGTCCGCTCGCCATCCTCCGTCACCAGTCCAACGTTAATAGAGGTATCTATGCTGACGTCCTGCTTCAGGCTTTGAATATCAATATTCTCTTTGCGGCAATGGTCGAGAATAAATTGCCCTGCGGCATCTTTACCAATACGACTCATTAATGCTGTGCGATGGCCCAGACGAGAAATAATTGTTGCTTCATTTATTGCATCACCCCCGGTGGTCATTGCGATTCTTTCAAGAGGATAAGAATCCACATCAAAGATATTTTTACTGACCGGTTGCAATGGAATATCAACAATAGCGGCACCTATACAAATAACGTCGAGATTATCCATATCATTATTCCGCTTTGCCATCAGAACCGAACAGTTTAATTTTTTCCAATGCCCGTTCTTTTACAGCTTTACGTACTTCACGTTCTAAATGCAGGAAAGGCTGATCCTGGTTTTCTTTCACTGCAACCATTGCGGCCTGACAGAGCTCCGTATGAATGTTGATTTTCGCGATACCCAACGAAATTGCAGTTTTAATGTCGGCATCACTGATCCCCGATGCACCGTGCAAAACCAGCGGAACAGAAACGGCATCGCGTACGCGTTTGACGACCTCAAAGTTCAATTGTGGCTCTGACGTATAAACCCCATGCTGGTTGCCGATGGCGACAGCCAATGAATCACAGCCCGTACGTTCAACAAATTCAGCCGCCTGGTCAGGATCGGTATAGTGATAGCCCGCCAGCGCTTCCTCATAAACGGTTTCATTACCGACATGCCCTAATTCCGCCTCTACCGGAATACCCAGCGGATGGAAGAAATCGACAGCCTCTTTGGTTAAACGAATATTTTCTTCGAAATCAAACGCGGAAGCATCACGCATTAATGAATTCATACCATGAGTCCAGGCGTTATGAATAATCTCCATACTCCGACCATGATCCCAATGAGTTATTACCGGCACCGTTGCTTTTTGTGCCATTGATACCATCATGTGAGAGAAATCTTCAAATGAGGTGTTACCGACAAAACCTGTACCAAAAGAAATAATAACCGGGGATTTCGCTTCTTCGGCTGCGTCGATAACGCCCATCAACATTTCTGCATTCCATACGTTAAAATGGGCAATTGCATAATGTTTATTTGTGGCATCGTTTTCCCAATATCTGATATCTGCGAGCATGTTCTGTTCTCCCGTATTAATTAATCGCTAATTTTAATAACGCCTTTAATAATGTCGCGTTTGTTGTTAACTGACTCTTCAAATGCCTGTTGTACATCCCGATAATCGTAAATATGCGTCACCATCGATTTCACATCGAATCGCCCTGAAGAAATAGCTTCAATCGTGACCGGATAACGATTGGCATAGCGGAATACCGTCTGGATAGTGACTTCGCGATTGATTTTGAGGAAATTGATTGCCGAATCGCCGGGTACAGTACCAACAATCATAATTTTACCGCCGCGCATTACCAGATAAGGTGCCTGTTTAACGGTGACCGCAGAACCCGCTGTTTCGAAAACAATATCTGCGCCCATGTCTTCGGTAAATTGCTGACAGCGTGCAATAGTGTCTTCTTTTGCGCCGTTAATAACCACTGTCGCACCAAGCTGTTCCGCCATTGCCAGACGTTTTTCCAGCACATCAACGACGGCAATTTCCGTTGCTCCCAGGCATTTGCACGCTTGCAACGTCATCAAACCAATACAACCTGCTCCCAGAATAATTATCTTCTTACCCGGTTTAACATCTGCCAGCATCGCGGCATGCATCCCGACTGCGGCAGGCTCCACCAGCGCCCCTTCCATCGTGTCCATATTGTCGGGCAGTTTGTAAGTAAAGCTCTCCGGATGACACAGATAGTGCGTTAATGCGCCGCGGTAGTTGGGTTGTGTCGCCATAAAATCAACGTCCGGGCAGATGTTATATTTGCCTTCCAGACAGTAACGACAGTGACCGCAAGGAACGCCAGGTTCGATATTTACCCGATCCCCCGGTTTAAATTTGCGCACGCGGCTTCCCACAGCCACAACCGTCCCGGCGCATTCATGACCCAGGCCAATTTCTTGATTTGGGTCTTTAGGCGGAATAAACGGGCCTGATTCAAAACCATGTACATCTGAACCACAAATACCGACATATTCTACTTTAATCAAAACTTCATCTTCTTTAGGCACTGGTATTTCTGCTGAAATAATTTTCATTGTGCCCGGCACCTGCAATATTGCTTTTGAATTTTTCATTTTGAATCCACCCGTATTATTTATTGGCTACTGCATCAATACTTAAACTTTCAACGGAGACACCTTTGGTTTCGATTCCAATGGTGGCGATAGCAATTGCGACAATAATTGAAACCGCCCCCAGAAGAATAAAGACTCCCGTAACGCCATAACTACTGAGCAGCACTGCAACGGCATAAGGTGCGGCAATACCACTGATTCGCCCTACCGCATTCGCCAGACCGGAGCCACGGAGTTTGGCCTCTGTCGGCCAGATTTCAGGGACATACACTGCCGAGGCATAGCAAACGTACATATAGACGAAAGTAATCAGGAAGAAACCAATCAACGTTATGAGCAACATACTGGTTTGCAGTGAATAGATATATCCGAGCACCGCAATCAGGATTAATAGCCCCACACCCATTGTTTTACGCGGAATTTTATCCATCACCAGCATGGCAATAAAAATACCAAATGGCGCGCCAAACATACTCATGGTATTTAAAACAATCGAGTCTTTTAAATTAATCCCCTGGGTCATGAATATTGTTGGCAACCAGTTAATTAGTGTGTACTGCACAACGTTCATGGCAATCAGCACACAAGAGCCTAATATCACGCGTTTCAGTAATACTCCTGTCAGTAAGGCTGAATACGGCACCGCTTGTGGCGCTTTACCGTCATCAGCAATAACCACAGGCGGCAAAGGTTTACCCGTCTGGCGTATGACGCCTTCTTCTATACTCCGCATGACTTTCTCGGCTTCCTGATACCGTCCGCGCGATTCCAGCCAGCGCGGGGATTCAGGAAAGTAGCGCCAGGCCAGCGCCGTAGCGATAAGCGACAATATTGCAGGGATAAGCAGTTGTACCCGCCAGTTCCACTCTGCACTAATCAGCGGCGTGAGTCCCATCGCTATCAATGAACAGAGCGGATATGACCAGTTGCCAATAAAGGAAACCCGACTTGACCACGTTCCACGATTTCTACCGGGCATATATTCGGTGAAACCAGCAAACAGCGTAACCAGTAAAGCTCCCAGCCCAACTCCCATCACAAAACGGCAGGCAATAAGGAAATCCATATTCGGTGAGAAAGCACCGACAACCATCGAGGCAATATGAATGGCCTCATAGAGGATGAACGCATTTCTGCGACCGGTTTTGTCGCCAATGATGCCGCCCACCAGCGCACCGAGAAACATTCCGGCGGTCGTGATTGCTGAGAATGTGGCTGTGGTGGAATTATCTGTCCAGCCCAACGCTTTCAGCTGCGCGAGGATCAAGCCACCAACGGCATTACTCCAGCAGACAAGCAAGCCAAACGCGACGATGGCAAACATTGATGAATGCCAGCGGCAATCCGGTAAGCGATCCAGCCGTGCACCACAATGCGGTTTTGTTATCTGTTCCATGCGATAACGTTCCTTCAGGAGAGTGGTTATTCATCAAAGTCGTAAGTCATGATCACTTTGATTGCGGTTTTATCGACCATCGCATCAAACCCTTCGCGCCATTGCGACAGGCCGATACGATGCGTGATCATCGGTTTGACTTTGATAGCGCCGCTGGCTAATAGCCTGATAGCGTTACGCCATGAGGTGGAGTCATAGGCCATATGCCCAATGATGCTTTTGTTCCAGGCGGTAATGTCATTAATCGAGAAATCAAGAGGTTTGAAGCCCATTCCAACGCGTACCACTTCCCCGTTCGGGCGGAGCATTTCGATGGCTTGTTTCAGTGCGATATTGGCACCGGAGCATTCAATCACCAGTCCCAGATTGTCTTTGCCACAAATTTGCTGGCAGCGCGCCACCACATCTTCGGTAGAACCATTTACTACTGCCGTCGCACCCAGTTCTTTTGCAACCGGGAAGCGGACCGCCACATCTTCTTGCAGACCAACGACGACGATATTTACCGCCCCCATAATTCGCGCCATTTGTACGGAGAACAGCCCGAGTGGGCCAGTGCCGATGACGACCACATCCTGACCAGGAAGGAATTTCGATTGCTGCGCGATGGATTTGTAGGCATTACAGATAGGGTCAAGTACGGCTGCGTCCTCATAATCAACACCATCAGGGATTTCCCACAACGCATGACGATGAATTTTGAGAATTTCACCAGGAACCAGACAATATTTGGAAAAACCACCGCCCCAGGTATTATTATCCAGACCAAGGTTTACTTTTTCTGTACAACACAGAAAATCACCTTGTTCACAGGCCGGACAAACACCGCAAACGTGACCGCTGTTATCCGATACGACGCGTTGCCCCACTTTCCAGTCTTTGACTTTTTCACCAACCTGCGCAATACAACCTGCGAACTCATGGCCGCGGATAGAGTTAAACTCATCAGAACCGCTATCGACATTGTAGTGCTTCATGTCTGCGCCGCAGATTGCCGCGGCTTTAATTTCAATCACTACATCTTCCGGGCCACACATGGGTTGTGGGACATCAATCATCTTGTAGCCGCCAAAGGCCTTGCCAAACCGAGCCAGTGCTTTCATTGCGTCATCCTCTGTGTTTAGTTTTGCTTAGATGGCCATCATACTTACCCACATGATTTTTGAGGTCAACATTAAATCTGTAAAACACAGATAATGATCTGCGTTTTACAACTCAGATCACAATTACGCAGAAAATGGCTGGGTCTGTTACAGGTTGATGGAAGGCGGGGCGCAAAAAGAGCAAATTCGAGAGGGATTACCGGCCAAATAGGTCTGAGACTTAAGTTCAGGAGAAGTCATTCAGGTGTGAACGGGACGGCAAGAGATCGGACTGGGACTTAGCCAGGTCATGGCGAGATAATTGAGATGAGTCGTGGGGTCATTGTTGGCTATCCCCTTCATAGCCGAGGCAAAAAGGGGATGAACCACTTACTTAAACGTCGCGATAGGCTTCGGTGAAATACCGAGTTTTCTCTTCAGTCGCTGTTTACTCTTCATCACCATCTGCCCGGGTATCGATGGTCATGTGCTGCGCGTCATCGTTGTGACGAACATGGCGCAAGCATCACTAATTGGAGGCTGTTTTCTTTCTGTTCGGCGGTCAGCGCCACTCCGTCCGGCCATTTTCCAAGCTCTACGGCGGTGACTAAGCGCTGGTAAATTTCCGGCGTCAATATTGTCATTTGCTCAATACTCATTCTCCCGCTCCTTCTCCTCAGGAATAATTTGCTGAATCGTTTTTTCAACCTTTTGTTGAGGTACCGCTCTCGTCATCCGTGAAGTTCAGCGAGGCGGAGTTGACGCAAAAACGCTCACCCGTCGGCTGTGGTCCATCGGGGAAGACGTGCCCCAGATGAGCATCACAATTTCCGCAACGGATTTCAGTACGTTGCATGCCGTGGAGTAATGATTGAGGTAACGGATAGCCGTGTCGCTCACCGGCTCGTAAAAACTCGGCCAGCCGCATCCAGAATCAAACTTGATTTTGTAAATGAAATAACGGCGCATCGCACACCAGGCAGTGGATTTTCCGATCACGCTTATTGTGCAGCAAACGCCCGGTAAATGGCGGTTCCGTACCGTGTTTCTGGGTGACATAGAACTGCATTTCGCTGAGATTATTTTTTAGTTCTTCTGGGGTGGGTTTATTTACCATGTTGCTGACATCTCACAATGAAAAATTACATATTACCGGAGGGATTCTAACAAAACATTAACAATGAAGTGTGAAACTTTTGTTCTAAATTTAATCGGCGTAAAAGGCCGAGGGTTAATTGTGATATGCATCACACTTTCATCTACTCTGTGCCCTTTAAAAATCCCGGCTCCGCCCTCATGTGGTTTCTAGCTCATAGGAAGAGTGAGGCAGGTCAGTCGTGAAGCTTAGGCAGAGGATTGATTTGTGCAACGATTGACACGATTCCGCTTGACGCTGCCTAAGGTTTTTGTAATTTTACACGCAACCTTTTATTCACTAATAAATAGCTGGTGGAATATATGACTATCAAGAAGGTATCAACGGGTTTTTGGCCGTATCGGCCGTATTGTTTTCCGTGCTGCTCAGGAACGTTCTGACATCGAAATCGTTGCAATCAACGATCTGTTAGACGCTGACTACATGGCATACATGCTGAAAGATGACCTCACTCACGGCCGTTTCAACGTACCGTTGAAGTGAAAGACGGTCATCTGGTCGTTAACGGTAAAAAAATCCGTGTTACCGCTGAGCGTGATCCAGCTAACCTGAAGCGAACGAAGTCGGTGTTGACGTAGTTGCTGAAGCAACTGGTCTGTTCCTGACTGACGAAACTGCTCGTAAGCACATCGCAGCTGGCGCTAAAAAAGTTGTTCTGACTGGTCCTTCCAAAGACAACACCCCTATGTTTGTTAAAGGCGCTAACTTTGACAAATACGAAGGCCAGGACATCGTTTCTAACGCATCCTGCACCACCAACTGCCTGGCACCACTGGCTAAAGTTATCAACGACAACTTCGGTATCGTTGAAGCGCTGATGACCACTGTCCACGCAACCACCGCTACTCAGAAAACCGTTGATGGCCCGTCTCACAAAGACTGGCGCGGCGGCCGCGGCGATCCCAGAACATCATCCCATCCTCTACCGGTGCTGCTAAAGCAGTAGGTAAAGTACTGCCAGAACTGAATGGCAAACTGACTGGTATGGCGTTCCGCGTTCCTACCCCGAACGTATCCGTTGTTGACCTGACCGTTCGTCTGGAAAAAGCTGCTTCTTACGAAGAAATTAAGAAAGCACTGAAAGCTGCTTCCGAAGGCGCAATGAAAGGCGTTTTCTGGGTTACACCGAAGACGACGTTGTATCTACCGATTTCAACGGTGAAGTTTGCACTTCCGTATTCGATGCTAAAGCAGGTATCGCACTGAACGACCACTTCGTGAAACTGGTTTCCTGGGTACGATAATGAAACTGGCGACTTCTACAAAGTCTGGCAACTGATCGCTCACATCTCCAAATAAGTTGAGATGACACTGTGATCTAAAAAGAGCGACTTCGGTCGCTCTTTTTTTTACCTGATAAAATGAAGTTAAAGGACTGCGTCATGATTAAGAAAATTTTTGCCCTTCCGGTCATCGAACAAATCTCCCCTGTCCTCTCCCGTCGTAAACTGGATGAACTGGACCTCATTGTGGTCGATCATCCCCAGGTAAAAGCCTCTTTTGCATTACAGGGCGCACACCTTCTCTCGTGGAAACCTGCGGGTGAAGAAGAAGTTCTGTGGTTGAGCAACAACACACCGTTCAAAAATGGCGTCGCTATTCGCGGTGGCGTACCGGTTTGCTGGCCGTGGTTTGGTCCGGCGGCACAACAAGGTCTGCCTGCGCACGGTTTTGCCCGCAACCTGCCGTGGACGCTGAAATCACATCATGAAGATGCTGATGGCGTAGCGCTGACTTTTGAATTGACGCAAAGCGAAGAGACGAAAAAATTCTGGCCGCACGACTTTACGCTGTTAGCGCATTTCCGCGTGGGTAAAACTTGTGAAATCGATCTTGAATCACATGGCGAATTTGAAACCACCTCTGCCCTGCATACCTACTTTAACGTGGGTGATATCGCTAAGGTAAGCGTCAGTGGGCTGGGCGATCGCTTCATTGATAAAGTGAATGACGCGAAAGAAAATGTACTGACCGATGGTATTCAGACCTTCCCTGACCGTACCGATCGCGTGTATCTGAATCCACAAGATTGCAGCGTGATTAATGATGAAGCGCTGAATCGTATTATCGCCGTAGGCCACCAGCATCATCTGAACGTTGTCGGCTGGAACCCGGGACCGGCGCTTTCAATTAGCATGGGCGATATGCCGGATGATGGCTACAAAACATTTGTTTGTGTAGAAACGGCTTACGCTTCAGAAACGCAAAAAGTGACCAAAGAGAAACCTGCACATCTGGCGCAATCCATTCGCGTTGCGAAACGTTAATTTACGTTAATGTTGTGTGCCGGGTGCAATGCATCCGGCACACAACATCACACCATATCCAGCGCAGTTTTTCCTTTTGGTGCCGGATATGCCTTATCCAGCATAGCTAATTCCGCTGAAGAAAGTTCGACCTCAAGCACAGCCGCATTTTGTTGGACATGGGCAATCGTGGCCGCTTTTGGAATCGCCATCACACCCTGATGACTGATCACCCACGCCAACAATACTTGTGCCGCGCTGATATTGTGAGCATGTGCAATTTCGTTGACTACCGCGTTTTTTAACAGTCCATTGCGCAACCGCCCGGCCTGGGCTAACGGACTGTAAGCCATCACCGGCATCTGCTGTTGCTGGCACCAGGGGAGTAGATCGTACTCAATTCCTCGTGAACCGAGATGGTAAAGCACCTGATTAGTGGCACACTGATTTCCCCCCGGCAGCTGCCAGAGTTCCTGCATATCAGCATAATCAAGGTTAGAAACGCCCCAGCGGCGGATTTTTCCCTGGGCGATCAATTTTTCCATCGCTGCGACAGTCTCTTCAAAAGCGAAACTGCCAGACCAGTGTAATAAGTAAAGATCGAGATAATCAGTATTGAGACGGCGTAAACTGGCTTCGCATGCATTTATCGCTTTTTGCCCGCCAGCATTCCACGGATAGACTTTAGAGACGAGAAAGACCTTCTCTCGCAGACCGGTTAATGCTTCCCCAACCACCTTTTCGGCACCGCCATCGGCATACATTTCGGCGGTATCAATGAGGGTTAAACCGAGTTCAATGCCCGCGCGTAGTGCAGCAACTTCTGTTTTGCGCTGACTGGCATCTTCGCCCATATACCATGTTCCCTGCCCTACGGCTGGCAGTGAGACATCGCCACTAAATTGAATCATTTTTTGTTGCATTGTTTCCTCCCAGGTATTGCACCACCGTAATGCAAAACAGGGCGTGACGCCCTGTTTTTATGCACAAAATGCCCTGGAAAGATGCATTATCAGAATTTGTAGGTGATCCCGGTAGAAATCAGGCCAGTCCAGGATTTATCCACCATCGGGCTGTCAGTAACTTCATCAGACAGACGGGTGTAGCGTGCGGTACCGTAAACACTCCAGTCGCCGAGGAAGTTGTAGCTGGCGCTCAGCTCCAGGTAAGGGCTCCAGCTGTCGTTCGGGTTATAGCCACGCAGACCGCTGCGAGCGGACTCTTTGCGCGATACGCCATAATAGTATTCGTTCTGGTTTTCGCTGTTCCACTGCACACCAATACCCGGAGTCACGGTCAGGCCACCGTTGGTGTAACGATACAACCAGGCCATATCCCAGACGATGCCGTTGCTGTTATCCAGGGTATCGCCAGCCAGGGTGGTACGCAGGTAACCGTACTGGGTAAAGTGAGCATAAGACAGACCAGCCATCATGGTGCTCTTACGGTCATCCAGGTGACGCATTTGGTGATCGCCACTGTCTTTCGCTTTGAAGTAAAGCGGCGACCAGTAAGCGGTAATTGAAAGTTTATCCGTTGCGTCATTCCACAGGTAGTAACCACCACCTAAGCCACGGAACCAGAAGTTATCGCCTTCATAGTTGATTACCGGTACTGGGTAAACATCGGTATCGTAATCTTTATATGGGTGTTCAACGACACCTACGCCTGCGCCCAGGGAAAATTTACCTTCAGCGTGCGCTACGCCTGCAGACGTTGCGATAAGCACTCCAAGTGCCAGAAGTTTGAGTTTGGTCACAATTAATCATTCCTTAAACAAATGTTTAGCGGGCGACAAAGTTTACCCGTCAATACATCGAAACCCAACCTTTTTACGTTTTCATTTTTTAAAGTAACTGTTTAATTTTCCTGACGCGGATGACACCGCGCTTACAGCCAAATGAATTTAGCGTTACTGGCGAGCCTGGTCTTTACATTAATTATGCAAAATTTATGGATGAGTTGTTGATATGCCATTGAAATTAAGAAAGCCGTGCAGGCAAGTTTTCCATTTGCCATCTACGCTTAATTTTGAAGGTGTATCACCGGGCACGTTGTTCTCATCGTCGATAAAATGGCATGAGAGTTGCTGTGTTTTAGCAAGAGACGTCGTTCAGTTTACCTCTTCCGGGAGCCTCTACTATTCATATGAACGGCTCTTAACCTGTGCTAAAAAACGAAAGGACGGCATACCATGAATATATTCGATCACTATCGCCAGCGATATGAAGCTGCCAAGGACGAAGAGTTCACACTGCAGGAGTTTCTTACCACTTGTCGGCAAGATCGCAGTGCTTATGCCAACGCGGCTGAGCGGCTATTGATGGCTATCGGTGAGCCTGTCATGGTCGATACAGCCCAGGAACCCAGACTTTCTCGACTCTTTTCTAACCGGGTCATTGCACGTTATCCGGCGTTTGAAGAGTTTTACGGCATGGAAGACGCGATTGAACAGATTGTCTCTTATCTGAAACACGCGGCTCAGGGGCTGGAAGAGAAGAAACAAATCCTGTATCTGCTGGGGCCTGTGGGTGGGGGTAAATCATCGCTTGCTGAGCGACTGAAATCATTAATGCAGCTCGTACCGATTTATGTATTGAGCGCGAACGGTGAGCGTAGCCCGGTCAACGATCATCCGTTCTGTCTTTTCAATCCGCAGGAAGATGCGCAGATTCTGGAAAAAGAGTATGGCATTCCTCGCCGTTATCTCGGCACCATCATGTCGCCGTGGGCGGCAAAACGCCTGCATGAATTTGGTGGCGATATCACTAAGTTCCGGGTAGTGAAGGTCTGGCCGTCAATTCTGCAACAAATTGCTATCGCCAAAACGGAACCCGGCGATGAGAACAACCAGGACATCTCCGCGCTGGTTGGGAAAGTCGATATTCGTAAACTCGAACACTACGCGCAGAATGACCCGGACGCCTACGGCTATTCCGGTGCGCTGTGCCGCGCCAATCAGGGGATCATGGAATTCGTTGAGATGTTTAAAGCACCGATTAAAGTGCTGCATCCCTTGTTAACCGCCACTCAGGAAGGTAACTACAACGGGACGGAAGGTATCTCCGCCCTGCCGTTCAACGGGATTATTCTCGCACACTCGAACGAGTCCGAATGGGTGACTTTCCGCAACAACAAAAACAACGAGGCGTTCCTTGACCGCGTTTATATCGTCAAAGTGCCTTACTGCCTGCGGATCTCCGAAGAGATCAAGATTTACGAAAAACTGCTAATAACAGTGAGCTGACCCATGCGCCATGCGCGCCGGGAACCCTCGAAACGCTTTTCCGCTTCTCTATTCTGTCGCGTTTGAAAAAGCCGGAAAACTCCAGCATCTACTCAAAAATGCGCGTCTACGATGGCGATAGCTGAGAACACCGACCCGAAAGCCAAGTCGTATCAGGAGTATCGTGACTATGCGGGGGTTGATGAAGGTATGAACGGTCTTTCTACCCGTTTCGCCTTTAAGATCCTCTCCAGAGTCTTTAACTTCGATCACGCGGAAGTGGCGGCGAACCCGGTACATCTGTTCTACGTACTGGAACAGCAGATTCCAGTGTGAACAGTTCCCGCAAGAACAGTCAGCGTTACCTTGAGTTCTTAAAAGGCTATCTGATCCCAAATACGCCGAGTTTATTGGCAAAGAGATCCAGACTGCCTATCTGGAGTCTTACTCCGAGTACGGTCAGAATATTTTCGACCGCTACGTCACCTATGCGGATTTCTGGATTCAGGATCAAGAATCGCGACCCGGATACCGGACAGCTGTTCGACCGTGAATCGCTGAATGCCGAACTGGAAAAAATCGAGAAGCCTGCCGGGATCAGTAACCCGAAAGACTTCCGCAACGAGATTGTCAATTTTGTGCTGCGCGCCCGTGCCCACAACAATGGCCGCAACCCGAACTGGACAAGCCACCAGAAGCTGCGCACGGTTATTGAGAAGAAAATGTTCTCGAATACCGAGAAGCTGCTGCCGGTGATTTCGTTTAACGCGAAAACCTCAACCGATGAGCAGAAAAAGCATGACGACTTCGTCGATCGGATGATGGAAAAAGGCTATACCCGTAAACAGGTTCGCCTGTTATGTGAATGGTATCTGCGCGTACGTAAATCATCATACAGTGGAAATGGCCCGGAAAAGCAACGGTGTCGCTGACCGGGCCGCAGGCACGGCGATACACGTATTGTTCGCGCACAATGAAGGCGAAAGCCGCCACGATAACGTGAAGAATGATGTGTATGAGTTGGCAAAGGCAGTTCAGGAGGGGCTTATGACCTGGTTCATTGACCGGCGTCTGAACGGCAAAAACAAAAGCGCGGTTAACCGCCAGCGCTTCTTGCGCCGTTATAAAGCGCAAATCTCAGCAGTCGATCTCCAGCTATCAGCAAACGTTCGGGTAACTGACGTCGACAGCGGAGTCCGTTTCGTATTTCTACGGATGATATCAGCGAGCCGATGTTCCATCAGGGACGCGGCGGATTACGCCACCGGGTTCATCCCGGGAAGACGATTTGTCCAGAATGACCGCATCGAACGTCCCCAAGGCGGTGGCGGAGGTTCCGGCAGTGGTCAGGGCCAGGCCAGCCAGGATGGTGAAGGTCAGGATGAATTTGTCTTTCAGATTTCGAAAGATGAGTATCTTGATCTGCTCTTTGAAGATTTGGCCTTACCGAATCTGAAACAAAACCAACAACGCCAGCTGACCGAATATAAAACGCATCGGGCGGGTTATACCGCTAACGGCGTTCCGGCCAATATCAGCGTTGTGCGTTCATTGCAGAACTCACTGGCGCGACGCACAGCCATGACGGCAGGCAAGCGGCGGGAACTTCATGCACTGGAAGAGAATTTGGCCATCATCAGCAACAGTGAACCTGCGCAACTGCTGGAAGAGGAACGTCTGCGCAAAGAAATTGCAGAATTACGTGCCAAAATTGAACGCGTCCCTTTTATTGACACCTTCGATTTACGTTACAAGAACTACGAGAAGCGGCCCGATCCCTCCAGCCAGGCAGTGATGTTTTGCCTGATGGACGTTTCCGGTTCAATGGATCAATCCACTAAAGATATGGCTAAGCGTTTTTATATTCTGCTGTATCTGTTCCTCAGCAGAACGTATAAGAACGTGGAAGTCGTATACATCCGCCATCATACCCAGGCGAAAGAAGTCGATGAACATGAGTTTTTCTACTCGCAGGAAACAGGCGGCACCATTGTTTCCAGCGCCCTGAAACTGATGGATGAGGTAGTGAAAGAGCGTTATAACCCGGCACAGTGGAATATTTACGCTGCACAAGCATCGGACGGCGATAACTGGGCCGATGACTCTCCGCTTTGCCATGAAATCCTGGCGAAAAAATTATTACCTGTTGTTCGTTATTACAGCTATATCGAAATTACCCGTCGTGCACATCAGACATTGTGGCGAGAATATGAGCATCTGCAATCTACTTTCGACAACTTTGCGATGCAGCACATCCGCGACCAGGATGATATTTATCCGGTGTTCCGTGAACTGTTTCATAAACAAAATGCAACAGCTAAAGGCTAAAACTATCAGCCAGGTCATTATCGCCTGGCTGATTTTTAGCTTACTGTAAATTATCTCATTTATTACATACATTAGCTTACAATCGCTTTAAATATGACAGCATAACCTTTACATAATTTAGTTCCAGAAAACAATCATTCGGAAAAATGATTCAGTCAACACGTATTTCCATGGGGTTATTCTTTAAATATTTTTTATCGTTAACGAAAATTGATCCTGGTCAAAACTATATATCTCTGCCATCAATAAAATCCAGCACTCACATTGCTCTCCTTTTTATGGTTTCTATGGGTACACAAAAATTAAAAGCTCAAAGCTTTTTTATTTTCAGTTTATTGCTGACGTTAATTTTATTTTGCATTACTACCTTATATAACGAAAACACAAATGTAAAACTCATCCCACAGATGAATTACCTGATGGTTGTTGTGGCTTTGTTTTTCCTTAACGCCGTCATTTTTCTTTTCATGTTAATGAAATATTTCACTAACAAACAAATTTTACCAACACTCATTTTAAGCCTTGCATTTTTAAGTGGCCTTATCTATTTAGTTGAAACCATTGTAATTATCCATAAACCAATTAACGGCAGTACACTGATCCAGACAAAGTCGAATGATGTTTCTATTTTCTATATTTTCCGCCAACTCAGTTTTATTTGTTTAACCTCGCTGGCGCTCTTTTGTTATGGAAAAGACAACATCCTTGACAACAATAAGAAAAAAACGGGAATCCTGTTGCTGGCGCTGATCCCTTTTTTAGTTTTTCCCCTTCTGGCACACAATCTGAGCAGTTATAACGCTGACTATTCTTTGTATGTCGTCGATTACTGTCCGGACAACCATACTGCGACCTGGGGAATCAACTATACAAAAATATTGGTTTGTCTGTGGGCATTTTTACTGTTCTTTATTATCATGCGCACACGATTAGCCAGCGAACTATGGCCGTTAATAGCATTATTATGTCTGGCATCGCTATGCTGCAACTTACTTCTACTGACTCTGGATGAGTATAATTATACTATCTGGTATATCAGTCGCGGGATTGAAGTTTCCAGTAAACTGTTTGTTGTGTCTTTTCTGATTTATAACATTTTTCAGGAGCTGCAACTCTCCAGCAAACTGGCAGTTCATGATGTGCTGACCAATATTTATAATCGGCGCTACTTTTTCAACAGCGTAGAGTCATTATTGTCGCGACCTGTTGTTAAGGACTTCTGTGTCATGCTGGTTGATATTAATCAGTTCAAACGCATCAATGCCCAATGGGGACATCGTGTGGGTGATAAAGTGCTGGTTTCAATTGTCGATATTATCCAGCAAAGCATCCGCCCCGATGATATTTTAGCGCGACTGGAGGGTGAGGTGTTTGGCTTGCTATTTACCGAACTCAATAGTGCCCAGGCAAAAATCATTGCGGAACGTATGCGTAAAAATGTCGAACTCCTGACCGGCTTTAGTAACAGATATGATGTTCCTGAACAAATGACCATCAGTATTGGCACGGTTTTTTCAACGGGTGACACGCGTAATATCTCGCTTGTCATGACGGAAGCAGATAAAGCCTTACGCGAAGCGAAAAGCGAGGGGGGCAACAAAGTGATTATTCATCATATTTAAGTGCAAAAATATTCAGAGCCATGCTTTTTGCGTGGCTTTTGCATACAATTTATTACTATTACCCCTAAATTTCCCCTCCCCAGCGGCGCAGAGATGAGTATAATTAGCGCCCCTGTGCCAGGCCGCAATCGAACTTTATCTGGTTTTCTCGTTTCACTAACCGAAGGAGTGCCATTTATCATGAAATTGCACCATAGAATGCTCCGGCATTTTATCGCCGCAAGTGTCATTGTGCTGACATCTTCCTTCCTTATTTTTGAACTTGTCGCCAGCGACAGAGCAATGAGTGCCTATCTGCGCTATATCGTGCAGAAAGCAGACTCCTCCTTTCTTTATGATAAGTATCAGAATCAGAGTATTGCCGCGCATGTGATGCGCGCTCTCGCTGCTGAGCAGTCGGAAGTGTCGCCAGAACAGCGGCGCGCCATCTGCGAGGCTTTTGAGTCTGCCAATAACACCCATGGCTTAAACCTGACTGCCCATAAATACCCGGGCTTACGCGGCACACTACAAACCGCATCCACTGACTGCGACACAATTGTGGAAGCTGCAGCACTATTACCCGCTTTTGATCAGGCAGTGGAAGGCAACCGCCACCAGGATGATTACGGTTCAGGTCTTGGGATGGCCGAAGAGAAATTTCACTATTATCTCGATCTCAATGACCGCTATGTCTATTTTTATGAGCCGGTTAATGTTGAATACTTTGCGATGAATAACTGGTCCTTCCTGCAGTCAGGAAGTATTGGCATCGATCGCAAAGATATTGAAAAGGTATTTACCGGGCGTACCGTATTGTCGAGCATTTACCAGGATCAGCGTACTAAACAGAACGTGATGAGTTTGCTGACGCCGGTATATGTCGCAGGGCAGCTAAAAGGGATTGTGCTGCTGGATATTAACAAAAACAATCTGCGGAATATCTTTTATACTCATGACCGCCCTCTCCTCTGGCGTTTTCTCAATGTCACGCTAACCGATACCGATTCGGGGCGCGACATTATCATCAACCAGAGCGAAGATAATCTGTTCCAGTATGTCAGTTACGTCCATGACTTACCGGGCGGCATTCGTGTCTCGTTATCCATTGATATTCTTTACTTTATCACGTCTTCGTGGAAAAGCGTTCTGTTCTGGATTTTGACGGCGTTAATTTTGCTGAATATGGTGCGGATGCACTTCCGTTTATACCAAAATGTGTCGCGAGAAAATATTAGTGATGCGATGACTGGACTGTATAATCGCAAAATTTTAACCCCTGAACTGGAGCAGCGGTTGCAGAAACTGGTGCAATCCGGTTCTTCGGTGATGTTTATTGCTATTGACATGGACAAGTTAAAGCAAATAAATGACACCCTCGGTCATCAGGAGGGGGATTTAGCGATTACGTTATTAGCTCAGGCGATTAAACAGTCGATTCGTAAAAGTGATTATGCCATCCGACTCGGTGGCGATGAATTCTGCATCATTCTTGTCGATTCGACGCCGCAAATTGCAGCACAACTGCCTGAACGTATCGAAAAACGTCTGCAACATATCGCGCCGCAGAAAGAGATCGGCTTCTCTTCCGGTATTTACGCGATGAAAGAAAACGATACGTTACATGATGCGTATAAAGCTTCCGATGAGCGTTTATATGTCAATAAGCAGAACAAAAACAGCCGTTCATGATAACCTTCTGTGGTTGTTTGCTTGTAATCTCAGGAGCGTGAAATGACTGAAATGGCTAAAGGAAGCGTGACGCATCAGCGGTTAATCGCTTTATTATCACAAGAAGGTGCTGACTTCCGCGTCGTTACCCATGAAGCGGTAGGTAAATGTGAAGCGGTGTCAGAAATTCGTGGCACCGCTCTAGGCCAGGGTGCTAAGGCACTGGTATGTAAAGTCAAAGGCAATGGCGTAAATCAACATGTTCTGGCGATCCTCGCAGCCGATCAACAGGCCGATCTGAGCCAACTCGCCAGCCATATAGGCGGATTACGCGCTTCGTTGGCCAGCCCGGCGGAAGTCGATGAACTCACAGGCTGTGTCTTCGGCGCGATCCCCCCTTTCAGCTTCCATCCAAAACTCAAACTGGTTGCCGACCCTCTACTCTTCGAACGATTTGATGAAATCGCCTTCAATGCAGGCATGCTGGATAAATCCGTTATTTTGAAAACCGCGGATTATTTGCGCATTGCGCAACCAGAACTGGTCAATTTCCGCCGCACTGCGTAACTAGCCGGTCCGTTCGATAAGAAGAACGGACAAAACCAGTACAACAGCAATGGCAAAAAACGATGACGTGATAATCAGTGTCTCGACAAACATTTGATCGTTCATAGCATGCCCCCGGGAGATAGCTGTTTTCACGTTATTGTTAGCGTGCACAAATGGCAGTTTGATGACAGTTCGCCTGATTTTTTATGCAAAAAACGTAAAGATTTTCTACTTCCTTCCTGCAGCAAGCGTAAAGTAAGCAGGCTTATTATTTTTTGGCAAGGAAACCACGATGTTTGATGTCACTTTGCTGATCCTGCTCGGGTTAGCTGCGCTCGGCTTTGTCAGCCATAACACACCACCGTTGCCGTCTCTATTCTGGTTTTAATTATTACTGCGTTACCGCTGAGCGTTTTTTTCCCATGGGTGGAAAAACAGGGGCTGAGCATCGGTATCATCATTCTGACCATCAGCGTAATGGCCCCCATCGCCAGCGGCGCGCTACCTGCCGCAGCACATTGCTGCACTCGTTCGCGAACTGGAAATCATTGGTGGCGATCGCCGTTGGGGTGTTTGTTTCGTGGCTTGGCGGGCGCGGTGTAGCCCTGATGGCAGCCAGCCGGCATCTGGTTGCCGGTCTTTTGATAGGTACGGTACTCGGCGTCGCGCTATTTCGCGGCGTACCGGTGGGGCCATTGATCGCCGCAGGCCTGGTGTCACCGGCCATTGGGGAAGTCGTAGTCAGCTCCGCCAGATACCGCCCGGCGTTTGCCCCAGCCCTTTGCGGAACATGGTAAGTCGCGGCTGGTGGAATCGTAGCCCAGCGACAGCGAACGTCTGCTACGTTAAGCCCGCGTCAGCATTTGCAGCGCGAGAATCAGCTGTAGCTGATGCCGCCAGCGGCGAAAATCAGCCCAGTCTCTTTCACCACCAGACGGGCCAGGTTGCGCTCACTCATCGCAAAACGGCTAGCCCACGTACCAGTGTTTGCCACTGCGCGGGTTCAGCCTCCATCATTTCCACCATCTGGCGAATTTGGGGATGAGTCGAAACAGGGAGCTGTAGCTGCTGCTCCGGCTGCTGTGGAAGCTTATTAACAGCACCTGAATGAGACGCTGAGACACCGGGGTCTGGCGTGTCGCCTCATCGCGCTGGGGGCCAGTTCCAGAATCAGCTCACGCACCAGCGGTGAGATTTTCAACGTGCAGCAATGCGCGGGCATTTTCGCGGCACCGGGGCTCAATAAACAAAAAGCACAGTTTCGCCTGCGGCGTGGCGCGGTTACTGTGCGGCACCCCGCCGGGGACCCACACCGCAAACTGCGGCGGCACCATCCATAACGCATGTTCCACCTCGCAGGTGATGGCGCGATGCAGGGCGAAAGGATGATCTTTCCGGTGCTGATGCTCGGGAATTTATACTGCTCTCCTTCCACCACCTGAATTCCAAAAGCAACGGCGGCATCCCGATGACTATCCGGGTGATAGCCGTCTAAACCAAGTCCCAGCATGTTTTTGTCCGAATTTAGCGATAATCTGTCATTTTAGCTTGATTTCAACAAAGGCTAAACCCGGTATTGTAGCCCTCCCATTTTTCTGTTGAGAAGATTATGTCTCGAACGCTTCCTTCTTCCAGCCAACGCTGGTTGCTGATCGTTGGTATTTTACTGATTGCCGCGACGCTGCGCGTGACGTTTACCGGAGCCGCTCCGCTGCTCGATGCTATTCGCGCCGACTACGGTCTGACGACGGCGCAGACCGGGCTGCTGACCACCCTGCCATTGCTGGCATTTGGCCTCGTATCTCCTCTGGCGGCCGGGATTGCTCGCCGTTTTGGCATGGAACGTAGCCTGTTTATCGCCATGCTGCTGGTTTGCGCCGGTATGGCTGTTTTCTCTGCCCCTCTGTTTTACTGATGTTCGTGGGTACCGCGGTGATTGGCTGCGGGATCGCGCTGGGCAACGTGCTGCTGCCGGGTTTAATCAAGCGCGATTTTGCGACTCAGGGGGTGGCCAAATTTACCGGGGCCTATTCAGTGACGATGGGCAGCCGCCGCGGCTCTCGGTTCGGCGCTGGTGGTGCCCATTGCGTTGAGCGGTTTTGGCTGGCGCGGCGCGCTGTTGGCGCTGATGGTGTTTCCGCTGCTGGCGCTACTGTTCTGGCTTCCACAGTGGCGGACGACGCAAAGCACCACCATCTCCGGGTAGCGGTGCGGCACATAATCGCGGGATCTGCGCTCAACGCTCGCCTGGCAGGTGACGCTGTTCCTCGGGCTTAATTCGCTGGTCTATTACGTGATCTACGGCGGGCTCCCTGCCATTCTGATTAGCCAGGGTTACAGTGAAGCGCAGGCGGTTCTCTGCACGGCCTGTTGCAGCTGGCAACGGCGGTCCCTGGTTTTGTCGTTCCGCTGATCCTGCTGCGGTTAAAAGATCAGCGGGGAATTGCCATCCTCTCTCGCGCTCATGTGCGCCGTCAGTACGCCTGGGCTACATTCTTTTACCCGCACAGGCAGTGATCTACGGTACGTACGGTTTGGGCTCCGGCGCGACGATGATCCTTGGGCTGACCTTTATCGGGCTACGTGCCAGCTCCGCGCACCAGGCCGCCGCGCTCTCCGGCATGGCGCAAACGGTAGGATATTTACTGGCCGCATGTGGGCCGCCGCTGATGGGCAAAATGCATGATGCTAACGGTAACTGGTCTGTACCACTTATGGGTGTTGCCATACTTTCACTACTGATGGCGATTTTCGGACTTTGCGCCGGGAGAGACAAAGAAATTCGCTAATATCCGGTGCTATAGTGACGTAACAAATCATGCGTGAAAGGGAGAACAAACACGATGAATATTCAGTGCAAACGCGTTTATGATCCGGCTGAACAGAGCGATGGTTATCGCATACTGGTCGACCGCCTCTGGCCGCGCGGTATCAAAAAAACCGATTTAGCCCTTGATGAGTGGGATAAAGAAATCACGCCGTCAACGGAACTGCGCAAAGCCTTTCACGGCGAAGTCGTCGATTATGCAACCTTTCGCGAGCAATATCTTGCAGAACTGGCGCAACACGAGCAAGAAGGAAAGCGGCTGGCGGACATCGCCAAAAAACAGCCGCTGACCCTGCTCTACTCAGCAAAAAACACCACGCAGAACCATGCGCTGGTGCTGGCCGACTGGCTACGTAGCTTGTGATTTTAGTACAGCATCCGGCGGTTATTTTTCACCAGCCGGATGGTCACGCCGCCACAATGCCCATTCATCAATCGTTTCACCGCCCGGTAATTTGCAATTGTTGCTGACCCCTTGCGCTGTCTGCACTGGAATGAGCGTCCCGCCCTTCTGCTGGCAATAGACCGACGCCGGATTTGCCATACCAATCTGCGGCGGTTTAGGTGCTTCTGGCTGAGAAGGGGTTGAACAACCAGCCAGGACCAGCAAGCAAGGCAGAACAAAACTGATAATTTTCATTTATTGATCTCACATATTTATCCAAGATTAGAGTATCGCGGTATCGTTTTGTTTTGCAGCACTATTTTTATTACATTCACTCAAAACATATTACGTCTTGTTTCATCTTTGTTGATGATGTTTTATCATGCCTGCAAAGATTAAATAATCAGCATTTACCCGCCGTATCCTGGAGTTGTTCCGTGTCAGATCAGATTATCGCCCGCGTCTCGCAATCCCTTGCCAAAGAACAGTCACTGGAAAGTCTGGTCCGACAGCTTCTGGAGATGCTGGAAATGGTCACTGATATGGAATCAACCTACCTGACCAAAGTGGATGTCGAAGCGCGCCTGCAGCATATTATGTTTGCCCGTAACAGCCAGAAAATGTACATCCCGGAGAATTTTACCGTCTCGTGGGATTACTCGTTATGCAAACGCGCCATTGATGAAAACTGCTTTTTCAGCGATGAAGTCCCCGACCGTTGGGGTGACTGTATTGCGGCACGCAATCTTGGCATCACCACATTTCTGAGCACGCCAATTCACTTACCGGATGGATCATTCTATGGCACGCTTTGCGCCGCCAGCAGTGAGAAGCGCCAGTGGAGTGAACGCGCGGAACAGGTTTTACAGTTATTCGCCGGACTGATTGCACAATATATTCAAAAAGAGGCACTGGTTGAACAGCTGCGCGAAGCCAATGCTGCGCTGATTGCGCAATCGTATACCGACTCGTTAACCGGGCTACCGAATCGGCGGGCGATTTTTGAAAATCTGACGACACTGTTTTCCCTCGCCCGGCATCTTAACCATAAGATAATGATCGCGTTTATCGATCTGGATAACTTCAAATTAATCAATGATCGTTTTGGTCATAATAGTGGCGATCTGTTTCTCATTCAGGTTGGCGAGCGCCTTAATACGCTCCAGCAAAATGGCGAAGTTATTGGTCGTCTCGGCGGTGATGAGTTTTTAGTTGTTTCACTAAACAACGAGAATGCGGATATTTCGTCGCTGCGAGAACGCATTCAGCAGCAAATACGTGGAGAATATCACTTAGGTGATGTTGATTTGTATTATCCCGGTGCCAGTCTTGGCATAGTAGAAGTCGATCCTGAAACAACCGATGCAGACAGTGCCCTGCATGCTGCCGATATTGCGATGTATCAGGAGAAAAAACACAAACAGAAAACACCTTTTGTCGCGCATCCAGCGCTACATTCCTGAGGCGTATTCACATCCTTTTGATTGGTGATAACATGCGAATCGGTATTATTTTTCCGGTTGTAATCTTCATTACAGCGGTCGTATTTTTAGCATGGTTTTTTATTGGCGGCTATGCTGCCCCGGGAGCATAAAGATGAAAAAAACAACGATTATTATGATGGGTGTGGCGATTATTGTCGTACTCGGCACTGAGCTGGGATGGTGGTAACGTCACCTCTAAAAAATAGCAAAGGCTGCCTGTGTGCAGCCTTTGTGCAATTTAAGCGTTAACTTTTAATCTTCCTGTAGATAAATAGCACGACAATCGCACCAATAACGGCAACCACGAAGCTGCCAAAATTGAAGCCATCGACTTTACCAAAGCCAAACAGCGTGCTGATCCATCCGCCGACTACGGCACCGACTATCCCCAGCAGGATAGTCATAAAGAATCCACCTCCATCTTTACCTGGCATGATCCACTTCGCCAGAATACCGGCAATAAGCCCAAAAATAATCCATGACAGAATGCCCATTGTTTCCTCACTTATCTGTTTTGCATTAGCGGGTTAGTCGCTGATAAAAAGCATAGCACAACATCGGGAGGGCAAGATTTGTGACGAGCATCACGGAGGTTTTTTTTGCGATGGCGCAGAAATTGCGCCATCAACGATCAGTGATAATTACCAACCACAAACATCATGTTCGTTTTCCGTGTCATAAGAACGTACGGTATTCACCAGATCTTTTATCACTTCAGCCGCCACTTCTGGCACCAGCAAAGTCATCGGCGTCTCTGTTTCATAATCGACAGAAACGCCATTGCTGTTATTGGTGACGGTCACGGTATACGTTGCTTTGCCCATGATTCATTTCCCGTTATGAATGACTTTCCGTTGTTGCGCACCTTCCATCAGGACTTCAGGAGCCACGAAGAAGTCAATGTTGAAATAAGTATCGTCAGTCATGGCTTCAATGTTGTGCCACTTTTCTGGAGGGAACACCGCAAACTGCCCCGCTTCGATAAGGATCACCTGATCAGGCTCTGCACTGTGTTCATCAGCGTAGCCGAGATATTTGACCGCCCCATGCATAACGGAAAGGCGTGGGTAAACCCCCGGGCGCGTTCCTTTATCAAGATGACGTTCGAATATTCCGGCAGGTGCAGTTTGTTTATTCCAGAAAGGCGTTGAGCGCGTATGAATATAATTCTGTGGGATTTGAAGCATCCTTTTCCCTCCTTCGGTGAATGCGCTGAAAACGGTTTATTCCAGCCGTTTCAGGGTACGCCTGATAATTTGCATTTTAAATACCATTTATTGGTTACTTTTTAGCACCATATCAGCGAAGAATCAGGGAGGATTATAGATGGGAAGCCCGCGACAACGCGGGCTGAAAGCATCAGGATTGCAGCGTCGCCAGTCGGGCAGCGAAACCCACGAACATCAAACCAATCAGTGAGTTGCCAACTTTAGCCAGTTTCTTTTTGGTACGTATGTACTGCGTGACAAAAGCACCAGATATAATCAGGAAGCTCAAATAGCAGAAACTCACCAGTTCCAGCGTCGCCGCCAGAATAAAGAATGAAATTCCCGTATGTGGGGCATTAACATCGATAAACTGTACGAAAAACGACACATAGAACAAAATGGCTTTCGGATTAGTCAGGCTCAAAATTAACGCGCGTTTAAAAATAGCACCGTATTGGGGCTCATCGGATTTGGCCTCGCTATTTTTACCCTTCAGGGTCGCGTAAAGAATTTTACTCCCCAGATAGAGCAAATAAAACGCACCAAGATAACGTACAATGTTGAATAATATCGGGGTGGTCTTAATTAATGTCGCCACTCCAGCCCATGCCAGAAACATCAATACCGCATCGCCAATAAATACACCGCAGGCCGCAAGATAACCGCCTTTCATACCGCTACTGACGCTATTTTTGAGTACAAACAGGGTATTTGGCCCTGGCACCAACACAATAAAAATGGCCCCAACCAGATAGGTCCAGTAATTCAGAACCCCGTATTCAGCGAACACATTAACCTCTTTAATTATCTTTCGATCATGCGCGATTAAAGGTGAATATGCTAACCAATCTGTAGCGGCTTAGAAAGGAGAAAATCAGGTTTTAACCTGATATCAACCCGATAATTGAATCATTAATCAGGCATGCTCCAGTGAAAAATTCGGGTAGTGCTCGGCAAAATACTGGCGTAAAAATTCTACCGTTATCCGCACTTTCGCTGACGTCGCCAGCCTTGAAACATAAACGGCCCAGACGTTCGCTGGCTGGTAATATTCCGGTAGCACTTGCACTAAATGACCACTGGCAATGTTTTCGCTAACATCCCACCAGGAACGCAGAGCAATCCCCTGCCCATCGAGACACCACTGATGGACAATTTCTCCATGATTAGACGACAGTGGGCCGGTGACTTTAATCGCATGGGGGCCTTCTTTATTGCGTAATTGCCAGACACCAAAAGGATGATCGCGCTCTTTAATGACCAGGCACGGCAATGCAGAAAGATCGGTTAAATGTTTCGGCGCGCCATGTTGCGCAATAAATTCCGGCGACGCGCAGAGAATACGGTAATTGGTCGCCAGTTTGCGGGCGATTAAATTAGGGGCGATGTCATCGCCAATGCGAATATCGAGATCGACACCTTCATTGACCAAATCGACCAGTCGGTCTTCCACATCAAAACGTAATTCCAGTTGCGGATACGCCTTCGCCAGCGCTAATAACGCCGGAGCCACCACCTGTCGTCCAAAACCAAAGCTGCTGATAATACGCAGCATCCCCTGCGGCACCTGACGCACGTCAGAAAGTTCGTCCATCATCTGACCGACATCCTGCAAAATCCGCTGCGCCCATTCATAAATCCGCTCTCCTTCTTCGGTAATGGTGACGCGGCGGGTGGTGCGGTGTAACAACACCACGTTTAGCGTTTGCTCCAGCAAGGCGATGCGCTTGCTGACGAACGCCGGTGAAACGCCCAGTTCTTCCGCCACGGCGGCAAAACCAGCCCGGCGAGCCACCAGCATAAAGACGCGCAAATCATTCAGCAGCGGTAAATTATTCATGATTCGTGTTTTATGTTTCACCAGTTACGGGGATTAATTCCTTTTCAGTCAATTATAGGATGGTGATGTTGTCAATTTTGATGGTCAGGAAGTGAGAACCCAATGATGAAAACGATGCGTATTGCTGCGATCCCGGGAGACGGGATTGGCAAAGAAGTCCTTCCTGAAGGGATTCGCGTGTTACAGGCTGCCGCTGAGCGCTGGGGCTTCGCCTTGAGTTTTGAGCAAATGGAGTGGGCGAGCTGCGAGTATTACAGCCATCACGGTAAAATGATGCCGGACGACTGGCATGAGCAACTTAGCCGTTTCGACGCCATCTATTTTGGTGCCGTCGGCTGGCCGGATACCGTTCCGGACCATATTTCGTTGTGGGGTTCGCTGCTGAAATTTCGTCGTGAATTCGACCAGTACGTCAACCTGCGCCCGGTTCGTCTCTTTCCTGGCGTTCCCTGCCCGCTGGCGGGAAAACAGCCTGGCGACATCGATTTTTACGTGGTCAGGGAAAACACCGAAGGCGAATATTCCTCGCTCGGCGGTAGAGTGAATGAAGGTACAGAGCATGAAGTCGTCATTCAGGAATCGGTATTTACCCGCCGTGGTGTCGATCGCATTTTGCGTTATGCCTTCGAACTTGCGCAAAGCCGTCCACGTAAGACACTAACTTCTGCCACTAAATCGAACGGTTTAGCCATCAGCATGCCGTACTGGGATGAGCGAGTGGAAGCAATGGCCGAGAATTACCCGGAGATCCGCTGGGACAAGCAGCATATTGATATTCTCTGCGCGCGTTTTGTGATGCAGCCGGAACGATTCGATGTGGTGGTGGCGTCCAATTTGTTTGGCGATATCCTTTCCGATCTTGGCCCGGCCTGCACCGGCACCATTGGCATTGCCCCATCCGCCAACCTGAATCCGGAACGCACTTTCCCGTCGCTCTTCGAGCCTGTCCACGGTTCCGCGCCGGATATCTACGGGAAAAATATTGCTAACCCTATCGCCACGATTTGGGCCGGGGCAATGATGCTCGATTTTCTCGGCAATGGCGATGAGCGTTTCCAGCAAGCGCATAACGGTATTCTGGCAGCAATTGAAGAAGTGATTGCTCACGGGCCGAAAACACCTGATATGAAAGGCAATGCCACCACGCCACAGGTTGCCGACGCGATTTGCAAAATTATTTTGCGTTAAGGTCAAACCAGTTTATTTGAACCGCGTCACTGACGCGGTTTTTTTATTCGTTCTTTGCAGTAAATAACCTGCGTCATTTCACCTTTTATTGTTTCCGTTTCGTGTTTTATGGCTTTCCGTATTCTTAATTGTTTAATTTATGTAACATGCAAATTTTGTTACGCGTACGTTAGGTTCCGCCGTACAGGTATTGGTTTTGCTGGCAATGGGACTGGTGATTTATTTAGCCACCAGTAAATACGGCAATATTCGTCTTGGCGAAGGAAAACCGGAATACAGCACGCTCTCCTGGCTGTTTATGTTTATTTGTGCCGGTTTAGGTTCTTCTACGCTTTATTGGGGGGTTGCTGAATGGGCCTATTATTATCAAACACCTGGATTAAATATCGCACCGCGTTCACAACAGGCACTCGAATTTAGCGTTCCCTACTCTTTCTTCCACTGGGGCATCAGCGCCTGGGCAACTTATACGCTGGCCTCATTAATCATGGCTTATCACTTTCATGTGCGGAAAAACAAAGGTCTGAGCCTTTCCGGCATTATTGCTGCTATTACCGGCGTTCGCCCGCAAGGCCCATGGGGAAAACTGGTCGATTTGATGTTCCTGATCGCCACTGTCGGCGCACTGACCATTTCCCTTGTTGTTACCGCAGCAACCTTTACCCGTGGGCTTTCCGCGCTGACCGGTTTACCCGATAACTTCACCGTGCAGGCATTTGTGATCCTGCTTTCCGGCGGCATTTTTTGCCTAAGCTCGTGGATTGGTATCAACAACGGTTTGCAACGTCTGAGCAAAATGGTTGGCTGGGGCGCGTTCCTGCTGCCATTACTGGTGCTGATTGTCGGCCCAACCGAATTTATTACCAACAGCATCATCAATGCCATCGGCCTGACCACGCAAAACTTCCTGCAAATGAGCTTATTCACCGATCCGCTTGGCGATGGTTCATTTACCCGCAACTGGACCGTTTTCTACTGGCTGTGGTGGATCTCATACACCCCTGGCGTAGCAATGTTTGTCACCCGCGTTTCCCGCGGTCGTAAGATTAAAGAAGTTATCTGGGGACTGATCCTCGGCAGCACCGTCGGTTGCTGGTTCTTCTTTGGCGTAATGGAAAGCTATGCCATTCATCAGTTTATCAATGGCGTAATCAACGTCCCACAGGTGCTGGAAACACTGGGCGGCGAAACAGCTGTACAGCAAGTTCTGATGTCGTTGCCAGCCGGTAAATTGTTCCTCGCCGCATACCTGGGCGTGATGATTATTTTCCTTGCCTCGCATATGGATGCAGTGGCCTACACCATGGCGGCGACCAGTACGCGTAATCTCCAGGAAGGTGACGATCCTGACCGTGGGCTGCGTCTTTTCTGGTGCGTGGTGATCACTCTGATCCCGCTTTCCATCTTGTTTACCGGTGCTTCGCTGGAAACGATGAAAACCACCGTCGTGCTCACAGCCCTTCCCTTCCTCGTCATTTTACTGGTGAAAGTCGGCGGGTTTATTCGCTGGCTGAAACAGGATTACGCCGACATTCCGGCTCATCAAGTTGAACATTATCTCCCGCAGACACCGGTTGAAGCCCTGGAAAAAACGCCAGTGCTCCCTGCGGGAACCGTATTCAAAGGCGACAACTGAGCGCCATCATCCTAACGATAAAGGTATCCCTATGAGCAATCTGAGCCCTGACTTTGTACTACCCGAAAATTTTTGCGCTAACCCGCAAGAGGCGTGGACCATTCCTGCCCGTTTTTATACCGATCAGAACGCGTTTGAACACGAAAAAGAGAACGTCTTCGCCAAAAGCTGGATTTGCGTCGCTCACAGCAGCGAACTGGCGAATGCCAATGATTATGTGACGCGTGAGATCATTGGCGAAAGCATCGTGCTGGTACGCGGTCGTGATAAGGTTTTGCGCGCGTTCTATAACGTGTGTCCGCACCGTGGTCATCAGTTGTTGAGCGGTGAAGGAAAAGCAAAAAATGTGATTACCTGCCCGTATCACGCATGGGCATTCAAACTCGATGGCAACCTGGCCCATGCACGTAACTGCGAAAACGTCGCCAATTTCGATAGCGACAAAGCGCAACTGGTTCCGGTGCGTCTGGAAGAATATGCCGGATTCGTCTTCATCAACATGGACCCCAACGCCACCAGCGTAGAAGATCAATTACCCGGCCTGGGCGCGAAAGTGCTGGAAGCCTGCCCGGAAGTCCACGATCTGAAACTGGCGGCCCGCTTTACCACCCGCACGCCTGCCAACTGGAAGAACATTGTCGATAACTATCTCGAGTGCTATCACTGTGGTCCGGCGCATCCAGGTTTCTCCGACTCCGTACAGGTTGATCGTTACTGGCACACCATGCACGGTAACTGGACGCTGCAATACGGTTTCGCCAAACCGTCCGAACAGTCGTTTAAATTTGAAGAGGGTACGGATGCGGCATTCCACGGTTTCTGGCTGTGGCCGTGCACGATGCTGAACGTCACCCCGATCAAAGGGATGATGACGGTCATTTATGAATTCCCGGTGGATTCTGAAACTACCCTGCAAAACTACGATATTTACTTCACCAATGAAGAGTTAACCGACGAGCAAAAATCGCTGATTGAGTGGTATCGCGATGTGTTCCGTCCGGAAGATTTACGTCTGGTTGAAAGCGTACAGAAAGGGCTGAAATCGCGTGGCTATCGTGGTCAGGGGCGCATCATGGCCGACAGTAGCGGTAGTGGCATTTCCGAACATGGTATCGCCCATTTCCATAATCTGCTGGCGCAGGTGTTTAAGGACTAATGACATCGGCGGCGGTATTTTCCGCCGCTGGGCTGATTTTTGATGGAGTACAGCAATGTCAGACTATCAAATGTTTGAAGTACAGGTGAGCCAGGTTGAACCCCTTACCGAACAGGTGAAACGCTTCACGCTGGTGGCAACCGATGGCAAACCATTACCTGCGTTTACCGGAGGAAGTCACGTCATTGTGCAGATGAGCGATGGTGATAACCAGTACAGCAATGCGTATTCACTACTGAGTTCGCCGCATGACACCTCTTGTTATCAGATTGCCGTTCGGCTGGAGGAAAACTCGCGCGGCGGTTCCCGCTTTTTGCATCAGCAGGTAAAAGTGGGCGATCGGTTAACGATTTCAACGCCTAATAACCTGTTTGCGCTAATTCCCTCAGCCAGAAAGCATCTGTTTATCGCGGGCGGTATTGGTATCACCCCTTTCCTGTCGCACATGGCAGAGCTGCAACACAGCGACGTCGACTGGCAGCTACATTACTGCTCGCGAAATCCAGAAAGTTGCGCATTTCGTGATGAGCTAGTCCAGCATCCGCAGGCTGAGAAAGTCCATTTGCATCATTCATCAACCGGAACACGACTGGAATTAGCGCGATTATTGGCGGATATCGAACCTGGCACACACGTTTATACCTGTGGCCCCGAGGCGCTAATTGAAGCGGTAAGAAGTGAAGCTGCGCGTCTGGACATCGCCGCCGATACGCTGCACTTTGAGCAATTTGCTATCGAAGACAAAACCGGCGATGCATTTACCCTGGTGCTTGCCCGTTCCGGAAAAGAGTTTGTGGTGCCGGAAGAGATGACTATTTTGCAGGTTATTGAAAATAATAAAGCCGCGAAAGTGGAATGTTTATGTCGTGAAGGGGTATGCGGAACCTGCGAAACAGCAATACTGGAAGGTGAAGCTGACCATCGGGATCAATATTTTAGCGATGAAGAGCGTGCCAGCCAGCAAAGTATGTTGATCTGTTGTTCGCGTGCGAAGGGTAAACGCCTGGTGTTGGATTTGTAGTTTGCCGAAGCCGGATGTGGCGCTGAGCGCGCCCAGTCCGGCTTCGGAAGATTTTACTGCGGATATTCCTGCAATAAATTGTGTAATGCTTCCGCCATCAGCTCACCACGCCAGCCGGAAATCAGCTCCGGCAAATTGTTCTGCGGTTTCAGTTTCCAGTGCCAGTTCAGCAGTTGGTTGATTTGCCGACGCGATGCCAGCAATTCGGCGCTGATCTTATGCGTTTCGCTCACGTCAGTAATCAGCGACTTAATCGCTTTAAACGCTTTACGATAACCCGGCATGTCCATCAGGTTAAGCATCGGCTGCGGTAAGGCATCTTCCGGCAATGTCTGCGCTTTTTCCACCAGCGCTAGCAGCGTTTTACCGTGAAAGCGGATTTCGCTACCGGATAAACCCAGGCTGTCCAGTTCGCCTAAACTTCCCGGCATATAACGCGCTACCGACCACAAATGCTCTTCACGCACGACAAAGTTCACCGCCAGATCGCGCTCTCGCGCCTTGCGCAGTCGCCAGTCGGCTAACAGTTGCAGACAGGCCAGTTGGCGTGTGCGTAATTGCCAGGCATTGGTGATATCACGCCAGGCATCTTCCGGCGCAACGACTTCCTGACGACGCATTTGCATCAGGCGGCATTCATCCAGCGCCGCAGGTAGCCAGCCGGAGGCCTCCGTTTCTACCATAAGCTTGGCGGTGATCGGTAACAGATACCAGACATCCGCCGCTGCGTATTCACACTGACGTTCGGTCAGCGGTCTGGCCAGCCAGTCGGTGCGCGATTCACTCTTGTCCAGCGTAACGCCGGAATACTCTTCCACCATGGAAGCGAAACCCCATGACATCGGGCGTCCGCAGAAGGCAGCAAGGATTTGCGTGTCAATCAAGGGTTGTGGTAATTCGCCAAAGACATTGAGGAACACTTCCAGATCTTCACTGCCTGCATGGAGAAATTTTGTGATGGACGGATCGCGCAGGATCGCTTTCAGCGGTGACCAGTCGGTGATCCCGAGTGGATCGATTAGCGCCAGATGCTCGCCATCGAAAAGTTGAATCAACCCCAGCTGCGGGTAATAAGTGCGCGTACGAACAAATTCAGTATCCAGGGCTATCGCCGGAAAGGCACGGACGGCTTCACACAAAGAAGCCAGCGCATCGTCCGTGGTAATCATTTGGTAATTCAAATTGTTTTCTCTTTAGTGGGCGTCAAAAAAAACGCCGGATTAACCGGCGTCTGACGACTGACTTAACGCTCAGGCTTTATTGTCCACTTTGCCGCGCGCTTCGTCACGTAATTCTCGTCGCAAAATTTTTCCGACGTTAGATTTCGGTAACTCATCACGAAACTCCACCAGCTTCGGTACTTTGTATCCCGTGAGCTGACGGCGGCAAAAAGTCACCAGTGACTCTTCGGTAAGCGATGGATCTTTTTTCACTACGAAGATTTTCACCGCTTCACCACTGGAGCCGGAAGGTACGCCAACAGCCGCGACTTCCTGTACGCCAGGATGCTGCATGACGACATCTTCAATCTCGTTGGGATAGACGTTAAAACCGGAAACCAGAATCATGTCTTTTTTACGATCGACAATGCGCAGGAATCCTTCTTCATCCATTACCGCGATGTCGCCGGTGTGTAACCAGCCATTTTTGATGATTTCATCGGTAGCATCGGGACGCTGCCAGTAACCCAGCATCACCTGCGGTCCTTTGACACAAAGCTCACCCGGTTGACCTGGTGGTACTTCATTATCATCATCATCCACCAGTTTGGCTTCCGTCGACGGCACCGGCAAACCGATGCTACCACTATGATAATCAATATCATATGGGTTAACGCTGACCAGCGGCGCACACTCGGTAAGGCCATAGCCTTCCAGCAGATACTGTCCGGTCAGTTTCACCCAACGCTCTGCCACCACTTGCTGCACTGGCATCCCACCGCCTGCGGAAAGATGCAGACTGGAGAAATCCAGCTGCTGGAACTCTTTATTGTTCAGCAACGCATTGAACAAGGTGTTAACGCCCGTGATAGCGGTAAACGGATATTTCGCTAACTCTTTTACCAACCCTGGAATATCGCGCGGGTTAGTGATAAGCAGGTTCTGCCCACCCAGTTCGATAAACAGCAGGCAGTTAATGGTCAGGGCAAAAATGTGATACAGCGGCAGCGCCGTCACCACCAGCTCTTTGCCCGGATGCAACAGCGGACCATAGGTCGCGTTAACCTGTTCCAGGTTCGCCAGCATATTGCGGTGAGTCAGCATCGCGCCTTTCGCCACACCAGTGGTGCCGCCGGTGTATTGCAGAAAAGCTAAATCTTCCGGCACCAGTTCGGGTTTGACGTACTGCATCCGGTAGCCGTTATGCAGTGCGCTACGAAATGAAATGGCATCTGGCAGATGGTATTTCGGCACCAAACGCTTGATGTATTTAACAACGAAATTGACTACCGTGCCTTTTGCCGTAGATAGCTGATCGCCCATACGGGTCAGAATTACGTGCTGAACGGCGGTTTTATCAACCACTTTTTCCAGTGTGTGAGCAAAGTTAGACACGATAACAATCGCCGATGCGCCGCTATCGTTAAGCTGATGCTCAAGCTCACGCGGGGTATACAACGGGTTAACGTTTACGACGATCATCCCGGCACGCAAAATGCCAAACAGCGCCACCGGATATTGCAATAAATTAGGCATCATCAACGCAACGCGATCGCCTTTCTTCAGCCCCAACCCTTGTTGCAAATAAGCGGCAAACGCGCGACTGCGTTCTTCCAGCTTGCGGAAGGTCATTACCTCCCCCATATTCACAAACGCAGGTTGATCGGCGTAGCGCGCGACCGACTGCTCAAACATATCTACCAGAGATTGATAACGGTCAGGGTTGATCTCCGTCGGAACGTCCGCGGGATAACGGTTAAGCCAAACCTTCTTCAATTCTTCACCTCTAAAATGCGTGTTCGTCGTCATCGCAACCCCAAATGATATACATGCCGTTAACATAATATTAACTCATCATACCAGCTTGATAATTACCCAACGAAAAGGTTGCGAAGCGCGTCACTATTTATTTTTATCTTTACCGTAAGAATGCAGAAACAGCGGACCAGCCGCTGTTTCTTTTTCTTTAAAAACAAGCAATTATTCAGTTACAACTGTTTGTACTCTCGCGGGGCCGGGATTATACCAGCCCCATCCGCCGTAGCCATAGGGCCAGCCACGACCGCCATAAAACCATGGATCAATCGGCTGAGGCGGCATAATCACCTGCTGGGTTAAATGCCAACGTTTGTAACCCGTTACTTGCATCACCATAAATTTATAGGGCGTATTGCCGATTTTGCCGTCAACCGCACCAGTGATTGGCCCGACTACCGTAACCAGTTGTCCACGGAAATCCACCGGGTCCAGAAAACCGTTCACATCGGCATAAATGCGACCGCGAGAAGGTTCTCCCAGCGTCGGTCTGGCTCCGCTGTCCAGCGGTACGGTAGCAATTTCCAGGCGAGTTTTCCCTTGCTGGTTTTGTACCGCAACCACTTTGCCACCAAAGCGTGCCTCCTGACCAACGTACAGCTGCGGCGCACTCATCACCCGAACTAAATCTTGTTGCGGCGTGGGACTGCTGCCTTTAATGGCGTCCGGCACAGTGACACAACCGCTCAGCATTAGCGCAAACGTACCTGCCAGTATGCCTTTGATAACATTCTTTTGAACCGCCATGGTGCGACTCCTTTTTTTCTCAGGGCATACTCTTAAGATTCATTCTTTGCCCGGAAGTTTCTTCCATGCGACGTTGTTACGTAAATAAACCGGTTCGGCATGTTCCACCGCCACCGTTTTACCCTCAGCAAACATCTGACACGCAATCGGCAGCATATCTTCAGCAGCAGGCAGTAACACTTCGCCATCGCGCAAAACCAGCCCGCTCTCTTTACCGAGATCCGGCCAAGCTTGCCAGCCCGTCCCTACCGTCACCCATTCGCCGGAAAGCTGTTGCATTCGTTCATGGACGATTTCGGGTTTGAGTACGGCTTCGGTTTCTTCACCGTGCCAGATACCGTTTTCATCACGCTGATATTCGGCCCAGTAAACTTCGCCCATTCGCGCGTCAATGGCTGCCAGCACGCGGGTTGCGCCGTTTTTGCGCCACGCCCCTTGCGCCATCGTCATTAGCGTGGAGACGCCAATCATCGGTAATTCCGCGCCAAGCGCCAGCCCTTGCGCGATGCCAATACCAATGCGCACGCCAGTAAAGCTACCGGGGCCGCGCCCGTAAGCCAGAGCGTTAATATCAGTCAGGGAAGTTCCGCTGGTGGTCAGGATATCCTGCACCATCGGTAAGATTCGTTGAGTATGTTCACGAGGGCAAAGCTCAAAATGAGCGTTGACAGTACCGTCGTTCCACAGGGCGACAGAGCAGGCCTCTGTCGCGGTATCGATAGCCAGAATTCGCATGGGTCTTCGTGCTTAGATCAATAAAAAGGCGCGCATCATACCATACTCCGTAACAAATTACCTGGAGGATGGTATCGCAAGGAAACGAACCGCACGGGCAATGTCACGGGTGCGTGGCGCGGGCGGCAGACTGGCGAGAAACGTCGCGCCGTAAGGACGCATCACCAGCCGATTGTCACAAATCACCAGCACGCCACGATCGTCGGCGTCGCGAATCAGTCGCCCTACCCCCTGTTTGAGAGTAATGACGGCATCTGGTAGTTGCACTTCATCGAACGGGTCGCCACCGCGCAAACGACAATCTTCCATGCGCGCTTTTAACAGTGGATCATCCGGCGAGGTAAACGGCAATTTGTCGATAATTACCAATGACAATGTATCGCCACGCACGTCCACCCCTTCCCAGAAACTGCTGGTTGCCACAAGAAGCGCATTACCGGCGCTGACAAATTGCTGCAACAGTTGCCCTTTGCTGGTTTCCCCCTGCAACAATACAGGAAGCGTCATGGTAGCGCGGAACTGCTCGGCCAGATCGCGCATCATGGCGTGCGAGGTACAAAGCATAAAACAACGACCGTTGTTAGCTTCGATGATCGGTCGCAGCATTGCCGCTAACTGGCGAGCAGAACCTGGCTGGTTGGTTTGCGGCAGATTGCGCAGCACACAGAGTAACGCCTGGCGGCTGTAATCAAATGGGCTGGGCAACAGCAACGACTCGGCCTGTTCGATGCCAAGCCGCGAGGTGAAATGATGCAGATCGTCGTTCACCGACAGCGTTGCTGAGGTGAAGATCCAGCTACCGGGTTTTTGCGCCATTAACTCTTTGAATTTATCCGCCACGCTGAGCGGCGTGAGAGCCAGAGTAAAATGGCGCGAAGTGCATTCGTACCAGTAGCTGTAGCCCGGCTGATTGATCTCTTTTAGCCGCTTCAGCCGTGTGCGATACAACGTGGCGCGCTCAAATGCCGCATCCAGCAAGGCGGAACGCCCCAGTGACAGTTTCGCCACGTCATAACAAAGTTCCAGGGTGTCATCGAGCAGTAAAAATGCCCGCTGAATTTGCGGATTAGCTAACAGCTCACGCAGGTTACCGCGATAACCTGGCTCACCGAGTTGCAGACGAAAATCCTGCGCACTCTGGGCAAGACGATCAGCGCACTTTTGTAACTGCTGGGTGTCTTTTAATTCGGTGCGGTAGGCGATGGTGATGTCTTTTGCCAGGTCGAGCAGTTGTCGACTGGAGAGTGACTGACCAAAATACTGGCTGGCAATGTCCGGTAGCTGGTGGGCTTCGTCGAAGATCATGACGTCCGCTTCCGGGATCAGTTCGCCAAATCCACTCTCTTTAACCACCATATCCGCCAGAAAGAGATGATGGTTTACCACCACCACATCGGCGTCCATCGCTTTTTTACGTGCTTTGACCACAAAGCAATCTTTATACATCGGGCAGTCGCTGCCAAGACAGTTGTCGTTGGTGCTGGTGACCAGCGGCCACGCCTGTGAATCTTCCGCCACGCTGACGCAGGTGCTGATATCACCATCGACTGTTTGATTAGACCAGGAGCGCAGCAGGATCACATCGCTTAAGATTTGTACCGGCAGATCGCCCCCCGCCAGCGCCTGCTGTTCGAGACGTTCGAGGCAGAGGTAGTTTGAGCGCCCTTTCAGCAGCGCCACGTTGCCCGTATATTTCAATGCCTTTGAGACTGTTGGCAAATCGCGGCTGTAGAGCTGATCCTGCAACGCTTTTGAGCCGGTCGAGATAATGACTTTCTTTTTCGCCCGCAGCGCAGGAGCCAGGTAAGCGTAGGTTTTGCCCGTACCGGTTCCTGCTTCCACCACCAGCGGCTGGCCTTTTTCTATCGCCTGGGTGACGGCTACCGCCATCTGTCGCTGTGGTTCTCGCGGCTTAAAGCCTGGTATCGCTTTCGCCAGCTGACCGTCTGGTGCAAAATCGTCCGTCACACTACCCCCTGTTGATTTGAACAGGGATTATGTCAGGATGAGGGCGCTTTCGCCAGTTGAAGTGGTGACGGCGACCTCACATTGTGGCAGTCTTTGCAGCACGAAAATGGAAGTATAATGAGGACAAAATGATGACTATCGTTCGTATCGATGCTGAAGCCCGCTGGTCTGATGTAGTAATCCACAACAACACGCTCTACTACACTGGTGTACCGGAAAACCTCGACGCCGATGCCTTTGAGCAAACCGCCAACACGCTGGCACAGATTGACGCCGTGCTGGAAAAACAGGGCAGCAATAAATCGAGCATTCTGGATGCCACCATTTTCCTGGCCGATAAAAACGACTTCGCGGCGATGAATAAAGCGTGGGATGCTTGGGTTGTCGCGGGTCATGCGCCGGTGCGCTGCACGGTACAAGCGGGTTTGATGAACCCGAAGTATAAAGTTGAAATTAAGATTGTGGCTGCGGTGTAAGCTTTATCGAAGCAAAATAAGTCAGACGATAATTTATCGATAATACTGGTCGGTTTTACATAAATCGACCAGAGAATAAGATATTACTGTTGATGCTTCTGCTAATTCATTATTTATATTTATAATTTCAATTTTATCTATAAAACTAACTATATAAATAAACATAAACATGCCGTTGTGTTCGCCCTTTGATTAGCAACTCTGGTTTTCTTTCTTAGCTGAACAATCTGGTTATAGCGTGCGGACTGACCGTTAAATTTCTCCATCTTACTGGATAACACACCATGAGCTGCTACCTTTAAAACACCTGAATGTCAACAGGTTAACTCGTGCCATATCGTTATAATCCCTTTGATATTAGATGCAAATTAAGGTCATATATAGCCTTATCGATAACATGGTTAATTTTAAGGATAAGAATATGCCTGCTGTAATAGATAAAGCCCTGGATTTCATTGGTGCCATGGATGTATCAGCGCCAACACCAAGTTCGATGAATGAAAGCACGGCGAAGGGAATCTTTAAATATTTAAAAGAACTGGGAGTACCCGCGAGTGCCGCTGATATTACGGCGCGAGCTGACCAGGAAGGCTGGAACCCTGGGTTCACGGAAAAAATGGTTGGATGGGCAAAAAAAATGGAGACAGGTGAACGTTCTGTGATTAAAAATCCTGAATACTTTTCAACATATATGCAGGAAGAACTAAAAGCACTGGTCTGAGTTAAATTTATATCAGCATAAATGGGTCAGGACGCTTTTAATCACATATAAAAAGCGTCCTTTTTCTCACAATCAAATGATCATCGGCTTCTATAACGAAATCGATACGGATTAGTGTGTTACTCGTTTCGTCCTCAAAACGGGCAACGATTCGCTCGCCGGTATGGTTCGCGCGCAGCTCTCCAGCCACCAGCGTAATTCCGCCTGACCGCTCGCCATGCCCTGAGACATCAGCTCCTGAATACGTTCAACGGCTTTTTGCTGCTGTTCATGGCTTAATGAAGGTAATCCTGCAAATATCTATCGTCTCCTGCTACATTGTGGGCGCTTATTATCCCATGCTGCCCTATTATTAGCCATAGGCAGCGCAGACCAGGCTGGACAGAATAACGATGTTACCCCCTTCAACCGTGACGCTTCCCTGGCGACAGGACGCAGCAGAACACTACTTTGCCCCGTTAAGCGCCTCGCCATGGGCCATGCTATTACACTCAGGCTACGCCGTTCATCCGCACAGCCGGTACGATATTGTCGTTGCCGAACCGCGCGCAACGCTGGTTACACGTGGTGGGCACCACGAAATCTGCGAGGCCGACGGCGAACCGTCACCACGTCCACGGATGATCCGCTAGCGCTGCTGCAACATGCTGGCAAACGGTCCATTTAGCAACGAGCCGCTTCCGGAACTGCCGTTTATCGGCGGTGCCGTTGGTTTATTCGGTTACGATCTCGGGCGGCGTTTTGAAACGTTGCCGCAACGAGCGCTGAACGACATTGCGGTGCCGGATATAGCGGCAGTGGGGGTTTATGACTGGGCGCTGGTTGTCGACCATCATCGTCAGGTGGTCACGCTGCTAAGCTACGGCGACGTTCACGCGCGCCAGGCCTGGTTGGGAGCACAGCAATCGGCTCCGACAGCGCTGCCATTTGCCCTCACCTCGCGCTGGCAATCGAATATGATGCCAGCAGTATGGCGAGAAATTCCGTCAGGTGCAGGCTTATTTGCACAGCGGTGACTGCTATCAGGTGAACCTTGCCCAGCGCTTTCAGGCAAACTACCAGGGCGATGAGTGGCAGGCATTTGTGCGCCTTAACCACGCCAACCGAGCGCCGTTTAGCGCGTTTTTGCGTTTCGACGACAGGCGCAATTCTGAGCTTATCCCCTGAACGCTTTATTCAGCTTGAGCAGGTACAGGAATATCCAGACTCGCCCGATTAAAGGCACGTTACCCCGCTTAGATGACCCGCAGGCTGACGTCGAACAGGCCACTCGACTGGCGAATTCGGCAAAAGACCGTGCAGAAAAATCTGATGATCGTCGACCTGATGCGCAACGACATTGGCCGCGTGGCGGTACCGGGCAGCGTACGGGGGTGCCGGAACTGTTCGTGGTTGAGCCGTTCCCGGCGGTCCACCATCTGGTGAGTACCATTACCGCCACGTTGCCACCGACGCTGCATGCCACCGATCTGCTGCGCGCCGCGTTTCCGGGCGGCTCGATTACCGGCGCGCCAAAAGTGCGGGCAATGGAGATTATCGACGAGCTGGAACCGCATCGCCGCAACGCATGGTGCGGCAGCATTGGCTATCTCAGCGCCTGCGGTAATATGGATACGAATATTACTATCCGCACCGTTACCGCGACAAAAGGCACGCTGTACTGCTGGGCGGGCGGTGGCCTGGTGGCGGATAGCGAGAAGCGGCGGAATATCAGGAAACATTTGATAAAGTTAATCGTATCTTATCGCAACTGGAGTCATAACCATGGATGTCAACGCGCTGAATCTGGATGATTTCTTCTCCCGCTTTCAGCTGCTGCGCCCGCAAACCACTCGCGCGGCGTTAAATGCCCGCCAGGCGGCAGTGCTGGTGCCGATTGTGCGTCGTCCACAACCCGGACTGCTGTTGACGCAGCGCTCTGCGCGTTTGCGCAAACATCCCGGCCAGGTGGCGTTCCCCGGCGGCGCGGTGGACAGCAGCGATGCCTCACTGATTGCGGCTGCGCTGCGTGAAGCCCAGGAGGTGGCAATCCCACCCGAATGCGTTGATATCATTGGGTGCATTCACCGGTCGACAGCGTGACCGGTTTTCAGGTCACTCCCGTGGGCGTTATTCCGCCGGATCTCCACTATCACGCCAGCGAAGACGAAGTCGCCTCGGTGTTTGAGATGCCGCTGGCCGAAGCGCTGCGCTTAGGCCGCTATCACCCGTTGGATATCCATCGTCGCGGCGATTCTCACCGCGTCTGGCTGTCGTGGTATCAGCACTATTTTGCTTGGGTATGACCGCTGGCATCATTCGTGAACTGGCGCTACAAGTGGGCCTTAAACCCTGACTATACTTATCAATAAGTCTCGGTACTCAGTATTAGTAAAATCGAGGCTATTCATTAGTTAGTTTTATGTGAAACAACTGAAGCTGATTTCCGGGTTCCCTCATACACTATGCGCAGTTATTACATCGTTGCCGCAACAACGCGGCAACCCTGTCAGGAGTGTTAAAGTGATTAAGTATATTCGACATGTTTAAGGTGGGGATCGGCCCTCATCTTCCCATACTGTAGGGCCGATGAGGCTGGCAAACAGTTCGTCGATGACCTGGTCGAAAGGGACTGATCGATGACGTGACGCGCGTTGCCGTCGACGTCTACGGTTCACTGTCCCTCACCGGTAAAGGCCACCATACCGATATTGCGATCTTTATTATGGGTTTGGCGGGCAACCAGCCAGATACCGTAGATATTGATGCTATCCCAGCGTTTATTCGCGATGTAGTCTGCGCGGACGCCTGCTGCTTGCGCAAGGCCGCGTCGAGGTCGACTTCCCGGCCAACGACGGTATGCGCTTTCGTAGTGAGAACCTCTCACTGCATGAAAACGGTATGCAAATCCACGCCTATAACGGCGATGAAGTCGTCTACAGCAAAACTTATTATTCCATCGGCGGCGGTTTTATCGTCGATGAAGAACACTTTGGTCAGGATGCTGCCAACGAAGTAAGCGTGCCGTATCCGTTCAAATCTGCCACCGAACTGCTCGCGTACTGTAATGAAACCGGCTATTCGCTGTCTGGTCTCGCTATGCAGAACGAACTGGCGCTGCACAGCAAGAAAGAGATCGACGAGTATTTCGCGCATGTCTGGCAAACCATGCAGGCATGTATCGATCGCGGGATGAACACCGAAGGTGTACTGCCAGGCCCGCTGCGCGTGCCACGTCGTGCGTCTGCCCTGCGCCGGATGCTGGTTTCCAGCGATAAACTGTCTAACGATCCGATGAATGTCATTGACTGGGTAAACATGTTTGCGCTGGCAGTTAACGAAGAAAACGCCGCCGGTGGTCGTGTGGTAACTGCGCCAACCAACGGTGCCTGCGGTATCGTTCCGGCAGTGCTGGCTTACTATGACCACTTTATTGAATCGGTCAGCCCGGACATCTATACCCGTTACTTTATGGCAGCGGGCGCGATTGGTGCATTGTATAAAATGAACGCCTCTATTTCCGGTGCGGAAGTTGGTTGCCAGGGCGAAGTGGGTGTTGCCTGTTCAATGGCTGCTGCGGGTCTTGCAGAACTGCTGGGCGGTAGCCCGGAACAGGTTTGCGTGGCGGCGGAAATTGGCATGGAACACAACCTTGGTTTAACCTGCGACCCGGTTGCAGGGCAGGTTCAGGTGCCGTGCATTGAGCGTAATGCCATTGCCTCTGTGAAGGCGATTAACGCCGCGCGGATGGCTCTGCGCCGCACCAGTGCACCGCGCGTCTCGCTGGATAAGGTCATCGAAACGATGTACGAAACCGGTAAGGACATGAACGCCAAATACCGCGAAACCTCACGCGGTGGTCTGGCAATCAAAGTCCAGTGTGACTAATACTTCTTACTCGCCCATCTGCAACGGATGGGCGAATTTATACCCGCTTTCTCGTCTGCTGTAATATTCCCCACTACACTTCCACTGTTGCGTCAGGCGTTTGTCGCCATACGCTTACAGGGTGGCCCGCATGCAAAAAGCACAACGGATCATTAAAACCTATCGTCGTAATCGAATGATTGTTTGTACGATTTGCGCACTCGTTACGCTCGCTTCGACCCTGAGCGTGCGATTTATTTCACAGCGTAACTTAAATCAACAACGGGTAGTACAATTCGCCAATCACGCTGTAGAGGAATTAGATAAAGTACTGCTTCCCCTACAGGCAGGTAGCGAAGTCTTGCTTCCGCTGATTGGTCTGCCCTGCTCTGTCGCCCATTTGCCATTACGTAAACAGGCGGCAAAACTCCAAACTGTGCGATCCATTGGCCTGGTGCAAGACGGCACACTTTATTGCTCCAGCATTTTTGGTTATCGCAATGTGCCCGTCGTGGACATTCTGGCTGAACTTCCTGCACCGCAACCACTTTTACGCCTGACGATCGACCGTGCCCTGATTAAAGGCAGTCCGGTTTTGATTCAATGGACGCCTGCAGCGGGCAGTAGCAATGCTGGGGTCATGGAGATGATTAACATCGACTTACTGACGGCAATGCTGCTTGAGCCACAACTGCCGCAAATCAGTAGCGCCAGCCTGACGGTGGACAAACGGCATTTGCTCTATGGTAATGGGCTGGTAGATTCCCTTCCGCAACCTGAAGACAATGAAAACTATCAGGTTTCTTCGCAACGCTTTCCTTTTACCATTAACGTTAATGGTCCGGGGGCTACGGCGCTGGCATGGCACTATCTTCCAACACAATTACCGCTGGCGGTGCTGCTAAGTTTACTGGTGGGCTACATCGCCTGGCTGGCGACCGCTTACCGAATGAGCTTTTCCCGCGAAATCAATCTGGGCCTGGCGCAACATGAGTTCGAATTGTTCTGTCAGCCTTTGCTTAATGCGCGCAGCCAGCAATGTATTGGTGTAGAGATTTTGCTGCGCTGGAACAATCCGCGTCAGGGCTGGATTTCACCGGATGTGTTTATTCCTATCGCGGAAGAACATCATTTAATTGTGCCACTGACCCGCTATGTGATGGCAGAAACCATTCGTCAGCGCCATGTTTTCCCGATGAGTAGTCAGTTTCATGTTGGCATTAACGTCGCACCCAGCCATTTTCGCCGTGGTGTGCTGATAAAAGATCTCAATCAGTACTGGTTTAGCGCTCACCCGATTCAGCAACTGATCCTCGAAATCACCGAACGCGATGCCTTACTGGATGTTGATTATCGGATTGCCCGCGAGCTGCATCGTAAAAACGTCAAACTGGCGATTGATGACTTCGGCACCGGCAACAGCTCGTTTTCCTGGCTTGAAACATTACGTCCTGACGTGCTGAAAATTGATAAGTCATTTACCGCAGCTATAGGTTCTGACGCGGTTAACTCGACGGTGACCGATATCATCATCGCGCTGGGGCAAAGACTGAATATTGAACTGGTGGCGGAGGGCGTGGAAACGCAAGAACAGGCGAAGTATTTGCGCCGTCATGGCGTGCATATTTTGCAAGGGTATTTGTACGCACAGCCGATGCCGCTACGTGATTTTCCCAAATGGCTGGCGGGCAGCCAACCGCCGCCCGCCCGGCATAATGGACATATCACGCCCATTATGCCGTTACGTTAACGCTTACTCATCTTCATCGTGCGCCGGTTGCTCTTTAACAATGCGAACCAGATCAACACGATAATCATTGGCTTCAATGATGGTGATATGCAGTGGCCCTACATCAATCACATCGCCCACACGGGGAATGTGACCATTTGCCGAGATCACGAGGCCCGCGACCGTCGCGATATCATCGTCATCGGCAAGGTGCTCAACATCAAGCGCCTGCTGCAAGGCATGCAAATCTGTACCGCCTTTTACCAGCCAGCCGTCACCATCAGTAATGATTTCCGGCGTTTCGTCAGCGTCCGGGAATTCACCCGCAATGGCTTCCAGCACATCCAGCGGCGTGACCAGACCTTGTACCACACCAAACTCGTTGGTCACGATAACAAAGCTCCCGCGAGCACGACGCAGCACGCCCAACAGGTTGATCGGATCGAGGGTTTCCGGGACGATAATCGCCGGAGACGCCGAAGCAATCGCCGCCACATCAACGCCCTCTTCCAGCGCCACCAGCAGTTCTTTAGCACGTACAATACCGATGATTTCATCCAGTTCACCGCGACATACCGGGAACAGACTGTGCGGTGAAGAGAGCAGTTGCTCGCGGATTTCATCGACCCCGAGATTAGCGTCAACCCAGCTTATTTCACCGCGCGGCGTCATGATCCCGCGCAGAGAACGCGACGCCAGCGTCAGTACGCCGTTAATCATGTAACGTTCTTCTTCGGCAAATGCACCTTCCGGGATCGGCATCGGCATCGGGTTATCGGCATCGTGCTGAACATTGGCCTGACGTTTCCCGCCCATCAAACGCAGGATGGCATCGGCAGTACGCGCTCGCAGCGGCAAAGTCGACTGGTGGCGAATAAAGTTGCGACGCGCAATCTGGTTAAACACTTCGATGATGATCGAGAAGCCAATCGCGGCATACAGGTAACCTTTCGGAATGTGGAAACCGAAACCTTCTGCCACCAGACTCAGACCAATCATTAACAGGAAGCTCAGACAGAGCACCACCACCGTGGGGTGCTGGTTAACGAATCGCGTCAGCGGTTTGGATGCCAGCAACATAACCGCCATCGCAATCACTACCGCCGCCATCATCACCGGCAGATGGTTAACCATCCCTACTGCAGTAATTACCGCATCCAACGAGAAGACGGCGTCAAGGATGACAATCTGTGTGACGACCACCCAGAAACTGGCGTAGCCTTTACCGTGGCCGGAATCATGATCGCGGTTTTCCAGCCGTTCATGCAGTTCGGTTGTTGCTTTGAACAGCAAGAATATCCCCCCGAACAACATAATCAGGTCGCGTCCGGAGAAGGAGAAATCCATGACGGTAAATAGCGGTTTGGTCAGCGTGACCATCCATGAAATCAGCGACAGCAGCCCCAGACGCATAATCAGCGCCAGTGATAACCCCAGCAAACGCGCTTTATCGCGTTGTTTTGGCGGCAGTTTGTCAGCAAGAATGGCGATGAAGACCAGGTTATCGATACCCAGCACAATTTCGAGAACAACAAGCGTGAGTAGCCCCGCCCAAATTGAGGGGTCCATTAAGAATTCCATGACAAGCTCCTGCTTAAGGAATAGCTATTCGACGCCAGAAATAATGCAGGCGTAACGACAAAATGCAAACGAAAGGTGCGGCATAGAGTGCCAGAAAGGCAGGCGTTAAAAGGCCTGATGCTGAAATGACGTCGGTGACGATCCATACTGCGGGCTACTGCCCTATACTCCATGGTTGTTAAACGGGAGTTAAACATATCAGAGACGCCTCTGATTTGGCAAAGATTTACCTTCCTTTGCAAACGAATGTGACAAGGATATTTTACCTTTCGAAATTTCTGCTAATCGAAAGTTAAATTACGGATCTTCATCACATAAAATAATTTTTTCGATATCTAAAATAAATCGCGAAACGCAGGGGTTTTTGGTTGTAGCCCTTATCTGAATCGATTCGATTGTGGACGACGATTCAAAAATACATCTGGCACGTTGAGGTGTTAACGATAATAAAGGAGGTAGCAAGTGACCATTGCTATTGTTATAGGCACACATGGTTGGGCTGCAGAGCAGTTGCTTAAAACGGCAGAAATGCTGTTAGGCGAGCAGGAAAACGTCGGCTGGATCGATTTCGTTCCAGGTGAAAATGCCGAAACGCTGATTGAAAAGTACAACGCTCAGTTGGCAAAACTCGACACCACTAAAGGCGTGCTGTTTCTCGTTGATACATGGGGAGGCAGCCCGTTCAATGCTGCCAGCCGCATTGTCGTCGACAAAGAGCATTATGAAGTCATTGCAGGCGTTAACATTCCAATGCTCGTGGAAACGTTAATGGCCCGTGATGATGACCCAAGCTTTGATGAACTGGTGGCACTGGCAGTAGAAACAGGCCGTGAAGGCGTGAAAGCACTGAAAGCCAAACCGGTTGAAAAAGCCGCGCCAGCACCCGCTGCCGCAGCACCAAAAGCGGCTCCAACTCCGGCAAAACCAATGGGGCCAAACGACTACATGGTTATTGGCCTTGCGCGTATCGACGACCGTCTGATTCACGGTCAGGTCGCCACCCGCTGGACCAAAGAAACCAATGTCTCCCGTATTATTGTTGTTAGTGATGAAGTGGCTGCGGATACCGTTCGTAAGACACTGCTCACCCAGGTTGCACCTCCGGGCGTAACAGCACACGTAGTTGATGTTGCCAAAATGATTCGCGTCTACAACAACCCGAAATATGCTGGCGAACGCGTAATGCTGTTATTTACCAACCCAACAGATGTAGAGCGTCTCGTTGAAGGCGGCATGAAAGTGACCTCCATAAACGTTGGTGGTATGGCGTTCCGCCAGGGTAAAACGCAGGTAAACAATGCTGTATCCGTTGACGAGAAGGATATTGAGGCCTTTAACAAACTGAACGCACGTGGGATCGAGCTGGAAGTCCGTAAAGTTTCCACCGATCAGAAACTGAAAATGATGGATCTGATTGCCGAAAATAGCGAAATAACTGATTTGGCAATGTTTCTTTAGCCTTCACACTTAAGTCTGAATAAGCAATAGGAGAAGTACAATGGAGATTACCACTCTTCAGATTGTGCTGGTGTTCATCGTCGCATGTATTGCGGGTATGGAGTCGATACTCGATGAATTTCAGTTCCACCGTCCGCTGGTCGCCTGTACGCTGATCGGTATCGTTCTCGGGGATATGAAAACCGGTATTATCATCGGTGGTACCCTGGAAATGATCGCCTTGGGTTGGATGAACATCGGTGCAGCCGTTCGCTTGATGCCGCACTAGCGTCCATCATTTCCACCATTCTGGTCATTGCAGGCCACCAGGGTATCGGCGCAGGTATCGCCCTGGCTATCCCTCTGGCAGCAGCTGGTCAGGTTCTGACCATTATCGTTCGTACCATCACTCTGCAGCATTCCAGCACGCAGCGGATAAAGCGGCGGAAAACGGGAACCTCACGGCGCTGTCGTGGATTCACGTTCTTCCCTGTTCCTGCAGGCGATGCGTATTGCTATTCCAGCAGTCATTGTTGCGGTCTCCGTCGGTACCAGCGAAGTTCAGAGCATGCTGAACGCCATTCCAGAAGTCGTCACCAGCGGTCTGAACATTGCCGGTGGTATGATCGTGGTAGTAGGTTATGCGATGGTCATCAACATGATGCGCGCAGGCTACCTGATGCCGTTCTTCTACCTCGGCTTCGTCACTGCTGCATTTACTAACTTTAACCTGGTTGCTGGGCGTGATTGGTGCGGTAATGGCAATCCTCTACATCCAGCTCAGCCCGAAATATAACCGCGCTGCAGGTGCCTGTTCAGGCCGCTGGTTCTAACGATCTTGATAACGAATTGGACTAACAGGTGAGCGAAATGGTTGATGCTGACTAAAACTACCACCGAGAAAAAACTCACTCCGAGTGATATTCGTGGCGTGTTCCTTCGTTCTAACCTGTTTCAGGGTTCATGGAACTTCGAACGTATGCAGGCGCTGGGTTTCTGTTTCTCTATGGTGCCAGCGATTCGTCGCCTGTACCCAGGATTAACGATGCGCGTAAACAAGCCATCAAACGTCACCTGGAATTCTTTAACACCCATCCATATGTAGCCGCGCCGGTACTGGGCGTTACACTGGCGATGGAAGAACAGCGTGCGAACGGTGCCGAGATTGACGATGCTGCCATCAACGGTATCAAAGTTGGTCTGATGGGGCCGCTGGCTGACGTGGGCGACCCAATCTTCTGGGGAACCGTACGTCCGGTATTTGCAGCACTGGGTGCCGGTATCGCGATGAGCGGCAGCCTGTTAGGTCCGCTGCTGTTCTTCATCCTGTTTAACCTGGTGCGTCTGGCAACCCGTTACTACGGCGTAGCGTATGGTTACTCCAAAGGTATCGATATCGTTAAAGATATGGGTGGTGGCTTCCTGCAAAAACTGACGGAAGGGGCGTCTATCCTCGGCCTGTTTGTCATGGGGGCATTGGTTAACAAGTGGACACATGTCAACATCCCGCTGGTTGTCTCTCGCATTACTGACCAGACGGGCAAAGAACACGTTACTACTGTCCAGACTATTCTGGACCAGTTAATGCCAGGCCTGGTACCACTGCTGCTGACCTTTGCTTGTATGTGGCTACTGCGCAAAAAAGTTAACCCGCTGTGGATCATCGTTGGCTTCTTCGTCATCGGTATCGCTGGTTACGCTTGCGGCCTGCTGGGACTGTAAGACTGTTGTACACTACCGGGGCCTTTTGGCCCCGTTTTTTTATCTGGAGGATTAATGACAATCACGGACCTGGTACTGATTCTTTTCATCGCCGCACTCCTGGCCTTCGCGATCTACGATCAGTTCATCATGCCCCGCCGTAACGGCCCCACCCTGCTGGCAATTCCTTTGCTCCGGCGTGGTCGCATCGATAGCGTTATCTTCGTCGGATTGATTGTCATTCTTATCTATAACAACGTCACGAATCATGGTGCGTTAATAACGACATGGTTATTAAGCGCACTGGCTCTGATGGGTTTTTATATATTCTGGATCCGCGTTCCGAAGATCATCTTTAAACAAAAAGGTTTTTTCTTCGCCAATGTCTGGATTGAATATAGCCGAATCAAAGCGATGAACTTGTCGGAAGATGGCGTGTTGGTGATGCAATTAGAACAGCGTCGGCTGTTAATCCGCGTTCGAAATATCGACGATCTGGAAAAAATTTATAAGCTTCTCGTTTCAACTCAATAAGTTATGAATTTAGCCAAAGCTATGTTTAGTGTATTTTTAATAATCAGACATAGCTTAGGCTATATTACCTCTTCCCTTATTTGTTATTTATTTTAACGTTTCATTGATATATAAATCCAAATGAAAATCGTTATCAATAAAGCAATGAAATAATATATTCCAACAGTTGTTTTATATTCTCAAAATATGTTAAGGTTGCGCCCTCATTTGGGGAGTAGCCGATTTCCAGATTCCGGAAATGTACGTGTCAACATACTCGTTGCAAAACGTGGCACGTACGGACTGAATACTTTCAGTCAGGCGAGACCATATGCACATCAATCGCTATGCCTGCATGAACGCGAAAACCATCACGGCTTGTTGTTCATGTATGCATGTTTGCTGGGGGCGATGATGTGTTTTATGGATACCCCGGTCAGGACATTGTCATGAATATCACTGCTACTGTTCTTCTTGCGTTTGGTATGTCGATGGATGCATTTGCTGCATCAATCGGTAAAGGTGCCACCCTCCATAAACCGAAATTTTCTGAAGCATTGCGAACCGGCCTTATTTTTGGTGCCGTCGAAACCCTGACGCCGCTGATCGGCTGGGGAATGGGCATGTTAGCCAGCCGGTTTGTCCTTGAATGGAACCACTGGATTGCGTTTGTGCTGCTGATATTCCTCGGCGGGCGAATGATTATTGAGGGTTTTCGTGGCGCAGATGATGAAGATGAAGAGCCGCGCCGTCGACACGGTTTCTGGCTACTGGTAACCACCGCGATTGCCACCAGCCTGGATGCCATGGCTGTGGGTGTTGGTCTTGCTTTCCTGCAGGTCAACATTATCGCGACCGCATTGGCCATTGGTTGTGCAACCTTGATTATGTCAACATTAGGGATGATGGTTGGTCGCTTTATCGGCTCAATTATTGGGAAAAAAGCGGAAATTCTCGGCGGGCTGGTGCTGATCGGCATCGGCGTCCAGATCCTCTGGACGCACTTCCACGGTTAATAAGAACGCTGCCAGAGGTGAATATTAAAGTCCGTCTGGCAGTCGAACACTTCTTTTGCTGCCAGTGTTTGCCAGACTTCTGGCTTCGCACGCCAGGCAAACGGCGTCATCTGCAATAATGCGACGGCTTCATCACCGCGAAGACGCATCGGATAACACAACTCCGCACTCTGCTGTAATGTAAAACCTTCCAGTTGTTCTGCATGAGGTGCATGAAGATGTACTTCATTGTAAATCAGCCCCTTCAGCTCCATCAAATGTCGCGGTCCCGGCGTGGCAGTAATGACCCAGCCGCCGGGCTTCACTACTCGTGCTAATTCTTCTGCTTTACACGGCGCGTAAATACGTATTATGGCGTCCATACTGGTATCGGAAAACGGCAAACGGTGGCTGGAAGCGACACAAAAAGTGACCTGCGGATAGCGTTTCGCCGCCGCTTTTATCGCTACCTTCGAAACATCCAGACCAAACGTGGTGATTTCGGGCAACGCATCGGCAAATGCGTGTGTGTAATACCCTTCACCACAGCCAATATCCAGCACCGCCGTGGCCTTATCATCAAGCCGTTCCCTCAGTTGGGCGACAATTGCATCACGCAGCGGCTGATAATGTCCGGCATCTAAGAATGCGCGGCGTGCTTGCATCATTTCCGCGCTGTCGCCCGGATCACGAGACCGTTTATGCTGAACGGGCAGCAGATTGACATACCCTTCTTTCGCCATATCAAACTGATGTCGCTGGGGACAGATATAGCTGTTTTTTTCACGCGAAAGAGGCTGATGGCAAAGTGGACAGGAAAAAGACATGACAACTCCGGCAGGATACTAAAGGCCGCAAGTGTAACGCGAATCACGCGGCGGGCAAATATCCGAACGCCAGGAGCGAAGATAAAGCATAGTAAAAAGCCTCGCATTCGACGAGGCTTTATAGCGAGATTGAAGCGTATTCACACTTCAGATCAGTGGATTCGATCAGATAGCTGTTACGTTAACAGCTGCCGGACCTTTCTGGCCGTCCTGAATTTCGAACTCAACGTTCTGACCTTCAGCCAGAGTTTTGAAGCCATTACCCTGGATAGCGGAGAAGTGTACGAACACATCTTTGCTGCCATCAGCCGGAGTAATGAAGCCAAAACCTTTAGACTCGTTGAACCACTTAACCTGACCTTTAATCTTTGCCATTTGAAAAATTCCTTAGATTGTTTTCTTCGCCCGCAGGCATAACATAGATAAAACTGACACATTACTGCATGAGGCACCAATATAAGGCTCGGCAGAGAAGCGGTATTCAACGTCAACGTGTTTACTCAGGACTTCTTTACTGAAAATGCCACACATAAACAGAACTGTACCTCGTTTAACCCGAAATCTGTTATCACATACAACGTTAATTATGGCAAGCCATTTTTAAACATGTCTCGATCAGACGCACAAATCTCGATACGTCTTCCACTTTTTTTGCACACTTATGCAACGGAATACGCGCCGATATATCATTGTGCTTAACCTTGCCAGTTCAGGCAGATACTTAAACTGGCGTATTTTCTAACATAGTTCAATAAGTTCAGTTGTTCCAGGCCAGTGGGAGAAGTTATTACATAGTGCGTGCAATATCACATTTTTTGCTATGCAATGAATAAAAAGTTATATCACTTTTTCTCATAAAACAGTCAGTTAACGGCTATTAATTACCCTAAAGAGAAGTCAATCCCCAAAGGGATTGTAAATTTAAAATAAGAAAAATTGATGAATGAGCAAAAAAATCAAGAGAGAAACGTTTCGCTAATAAATAATACCACGCTTAATCACAAATCCGATGTAAACATCCTAATAAATTAATGGGGTAAATATCTTTTTCTGATATCCCGTTACGCAAATAAATAATATGATAATTATTTGAAGTCAGACCAGAGTTTTAATTTGAAGCAGTTGCACCATGACAGTGCGTATAATCAGGATGAATTGAGTAACCCTTCAACGACGGGGTTACTCAAGATTGAGGAAGGATTATCGTTCGGCGACCAGACGAATAATATCTTCGTCTTCAACCGATTTTTGACTCTCAACGGTCTTTTTATCTGCTTTCTCTGGTTCGTTTGCTTCGCACAAACGACGTAACAGTGCATTTTGACGTTTTTGCTGATCCAGCAACGCCTCAAGCAGTTCAATCTGTTCGTTAGTCCGTGAACTGGCACGATTGATAAAAAACCACAAGATGAGCCCGATAAGAAGAACCACCACCGATACAACCAAAGACGCAATGTTCATCACGCCTGAATTTACAACTTCGTTCATTTCACCACCTCTGAGTAGAGGCGCTATTCTACCACTGCTGGAGAGGAAGAAAATCTAGTGCTGAAAAAATGATATCACCACGGGATAAACTGGTTAATGGCACAAATTCCGCTGAAAAATTGTACATCCTGATCGCACATCATGTTGAATACCTGCGCCCAAAGCAGCAAGCAAGCCAACACCACGACAACCAGAACGACCCATCGAAACTTTTTCACTCCAATCTCCGTTTCACCTACCTTATGTCATTAAACTAGCATGCGTTAGTTAAACAGCGCCTAACTATGTCGATATTCGTGCTTTTTCGGAATGAGTCGCTTGCTTCAGCGCATATTGCCGCTACGATTAAGCGAACATAAAAAGAGAAGAGGTTGTAATGCGATTCATCATTCGCACAGTTATGCTGATAGCACTGGTATGGATAGGATTATTACTCAGCGGATATGGCGTTTTGATTGGAAGCAAAGAGAATGCCGCAGGATTAGGTTTGCAATGTACCTATCTGACTGCCAGAGGCACCAGCACGGTACAATACTTGCACACTAAAAGTGGTTTTTTGGGGATAACAGATTGCCCGCTGTTACGCAAAAGCAATATCGTGGTCGATAATGGTTAAGGGCAATAAATAACCAGATTCTCACTCCTGAGTAAAATACTCTTATAGCAAGCGCGTTTAATATAACGCCACCTTCAACTTTATTTTTCTCATGCTAAATAAAGAACCTGTCTGTTTGATATTCCGACAGGTTCTTACTCTCATCAGAATGGGTAATCGTTATAGCCCATCTGCTCTGAAATTTTACGTGCTGCCGTATGCAGCATCTCCACATACTCATGCAGACACTCTCAGAAAAGCGCAGCGTTGGGAAAGAGATACTCAACCCAGCGATGACCACGCCAAAGCGGTCAAATACCGGTACGCCGATACAACGCAGCCCTTCTTCCTGCTCTTCGTTATCTTCTCCATACCCTTGCTTACGCACCTGTTCAAGCACGGTGATCAGCTCATCAGTATTGGCAATAGTGCGGTCGGTGCTGCACTTCTGTTCAACACCTTCGAGGATCTGACACACTCGTCGGTTTCACGCCAGGCCAGCAGCACTTTACCAATTGCCGTACTGTACAACGGGTTACGGCGACCTACGCGAGAGTACATGCGCAGGTTGTACATGGAATCAATCTTATGGATGTAGACGATACTGTCTTCATCCAGCGCCCCCAGGTGAACCGTTTCTTCGTCAGACGCGAGAGTTCACGCATCTGAATATCCGCACTGCGGATCAAATCAACGTTCTGTAATGCGCGAGCACCCAACTCAAACAGCTTGCGTGAGCCGATCACTTTCGGATTCCCCTTCCTGGGCAACGTACCCCAATGATTTCATGGTCTGCAAAAAGCGATAAACGGTGCTTTTTGACATCATGACGCGCTGCGAAAGTTCAGTAATGCCGATTTCGCGTTCTTCGCCAAGTGCCTGCAGGATACCAAAAACCTTTAGTACCGAAGAGACAGAATCTGGCTGTTTATCCAAATCCGCTGCTGACATTTATCACCTCATCGCAACTGTTTTATAAATATTAGAACCGGTTTTTCTTATAATTTCGCAATCCTCTTTGTAGCAATGAAACTTCTGTGACCTTTTGGTTACAAATCTGCGACATTGAAATGATTAATCAATGCTAGAATCATTTTCTGGTTAATAATTTCCGCAAACAACATTTTCCTCATGACTAGACCTCTGCTTGATGGCTTGCCTGTGCCCACGCTACGGGGCCATTCTGACGATTGTTATCGGCATTACTATGGCGGTACTCGACGGCGCGATCGCCAACGTTGCCCTGCCGACTATCGCCAGCGATCTTAACGCGTCACCCGCGTCCTCTATCTGGATAGTCAACGCCTATCAGATAGCGATTGTTATCTCTCTGCTCTCCCTCTCTTTCCTCGGCGATATGATTGGCTACCACCGTATCTACAAAGCCGGGTTAATCGTCTTTACCCTCACATCGCTGCTTTGCGCATTGTCGCATTCGCTGGAAATGCTGACCCTTGCCCGAATTGCGCAAGGTTTCGGTGGCGCCGCGCTGATGAGCGTGAACACGGCGCTGATTCGCCTGATTTATCCGCAGCGACAGCTAGGACGCGGGATGGGGATCAACTCTTTTGTCGTGGCAGTGTCTTCCGCCACCGGGCCACGATTGCCGCCGCCATTTTGTCGCTTGCTTCGTGGCAGTGGCTATTCCTGATTAACGTTCCATTGGGCATTATTGCCTGGCTACTGGCCGTTCGTTTTCTGCCGTCGAACGGTACCCGTAGTCAGACACAGCGTTTTGACTTACCAAGTGCGGTAATGAATGCGCTGACCTTCGGCCTGTTGATTACCGCGCTGAGCGGCTTTTTTACGGGGCAATCACTGATGCTGGTGAGTGCCGAACTGGTGGCTCTGCTGGTCGTTCGCTTCTTCTTCGTTCGTCGCCAGCTTCAACTGCCGGTGCCGTTGCTGCCCGTTGACCTGCTGCGCATCCCGCTGTTTTCACTTTCCATTTGCACCTCTATTTGCTCCTTCTGCGCCCAGATGCTGGCGATGGTCTCACTGCCCTTCTTTCTGCAAAGCATCGTGGGTCGAACCGAAGTTGAAACCGGTCTGCTGCTGACGCCGTCGCCGTCGCGACCATGGTGATGGCACCGTTGGCGGGTTATCTGATTGAGCGCGTACATGCGGGATTACTTGGGGCGTTGGGGATGGGCATTATGGCCTGCGGGTTTTATTTGCGATGGCGATGCTGCCGTCGTCTCCGAGCGATATCGACATTATCTGGCGTATGTTGCTGTGCGGCGCGGGTTTTGGTCTGTTCCAGTCGCCTAACAACCATACCATTATCGCGTCTGCACCACGTCACCGTAGCGGCGGTGCCAGCGGGATGCTAGGGACCGCACGTTTACTGGGGCAAAGTACCGGTGCCGCATTGGTCGCGCTGATGTTCAACGTGTTTGGGCAACGGCCAGCTAATTTCGCTGCTGCTCGCCGGCACGCTGGCGTTGGTGGCAACGCTATTTTAGCGGACTGCGTGTTACCCAACCTCGGGCGCAAAGCTAAAATCCGACCTCGCTAAACGAAATCGGATCAAAAAAAAGCGCCTCATTCGGAGGCGCTTTTCTTTATTTTCATGTATTCGCCGCTACGCAGCGCTTCAATACGTTTATCCAACGGTGGGTGAGTCATGAACATTTCGCTCAGCGACTTCGACTTACCGTTAATACAGAACGCCATCATACTGCTGGCCTCCTGCGGTTCGTAGCTGGTTTTCAGGCGCTGTAGCGCTGCGATCATCTTCTCACGGCCAACCAGTTTTGCTGAACCGGCATCCGCATGGAACTCACGATAGCGCGAGAACCACATGGTGATAATGCTCGCCAGAATACCGAACACCAGCTCGAGCACCATCGAAACCGCAAAATAGATCAGCGGGTTGCCGTTGCCCCCTTCTTCGCCTTCGTCACGGTTACCGCCGAGGAAACCAGCAGCGATCTGCGCGATGACGCGGGAGATGAAGATAACGAAGGTGTTCACAATGCCCTGAATCAGGGTCATAGTCACCATGTCACCATTCGCAATATGGCTTATTTCATGGGCAATGACCGCTTCCGCTTTTCGTCACGACTTCATGTTCTGCAGCAAACCGGTACTGACGGCAACCAGCGAGGCGTCACGGCGCGCACCGGTAGCAAAGGCATTAATATCCGGCGCGTGGTACAGCGCAACCTGCGGCATCACAATACCGACCTGCTCCGACTGGCGGGCAACGGTTTGCAGCAACCAACGTTCCTGCTCGTTACGCGGCTGCTCAATCACTTCACCACCGACCGATTTCAGGGCCATCCATTTCGACATCATCAATGAAACAATGGAACCGCCGAAACCAAAAAGCAGCGCCATAATCAACAGACCCGTCATGCTGCTCGACTGAATTCCTGTCAGGCTTAGCACCAGCCCAAACACAACCATTACAGCCAGGTTGGTCATCAGGAAGAGCGCGATTCGCATCATAATTTACTTTTAACCTCTTTTTAACAAAACGCACTATGCGATTACCCATATCGTAGGGGCAATACGGCGATTTTCAAGCGATTACGTGAGGCTAAGTCACCAGAAAGACACAACTTTACATTTTGTAGCATAGTTGTTTGACGTTTTTGAAGAAGAGAGATAAAAAAAACAGGCACAATTGCTTGTGCCTGTTGGGGGTTATTTGCTCGCAGCGGGTTGAGCTGCGGGGCTGGCTTTCTCGACCAGCGCCAGGTCGACGGCGATATTCACCGTCTCGTCGAGATATGGATCCGGCTCTTTATAGTCTTTCGGCAGATCGTCGAGTTTTTTCAGCGGCGGCTTACCTTCACGCTTATAGCGATCGTTAATCCGCGCCAGGCGCGTCGCATCGTCTTCATTATTCTCTTTCTCACGCTGGGCGTAGTTCAGAGAAGCGATATTGCGTTTATCCTTCAGCGAATTGAAGTGGGCAATATCTTTGGCGATGTACTGGAACTCGGGATCTTTCACGATACGTTCATCGTGCAGCTTCAGCAGTTGAGGTTCGAATGGCTCCATGTCACCAGACGTCACGTAAGTGGCAGCATTAACGCTGTCCCACGGCAGTGCGTTGTCTTCGAACTTCTCACCGGTTTCGGTCTCTTCTTTGCCGGTTGGCATCAGAATATCCGGCGTCACGCCCTTACGCTGCGTACTGCCACCGTTGACTCGGTAGAACTTCTGAATGGTGTACTGGACTGAGCCCCACGCTGGCCATTCAGGACGCAGCATCTGATCGTAGATACGGTTCAGTGAACGATACTGCTGCACCGTGCCTTTACCAAAGGTCGGTTCCCCAACGATCGCACGGCCATAATCCTGCATCGCTGCGGCAAAGATCTCTGATGCCGAGGCGCTGAAGCGGTCAACCAGAACCACCAGCGGACCCTTGTAATAAACCACGCCGTCGGTATCGCTATCTTCGCGAACTTTGCCGTTGTTATCACGCACCTGCACTACCGGACCGGACGGAATGAACAGACCGGAAAGCGAAACCGCTTCGGTCAATGCCCCACCGCCGTTGCTGCGCAGGTCGATAATCACGCTGCTGACGTTCTGTTTTTCCAGCTTCTGCAGCTGAACCTTCACGTCCTCAGTCAGGCCCACGTAGAAGCCTGGGATATCCAGTACGCCGACTTTTTCTTTGCCAACGCTTTTAACCGACATTTTCACCGCGCGGTCTTCGAGACGAATCGCTCGCACAGTAAAGGTGACGATACGCGTTTTAGAACCTTTACCAGCAGGAAGAACTTCCAGGCGCACTTTGCTGCCCTTCGGCCCTTTGATCAGCGCGACTACGTCGTCGAGACGCCAGCCGATCACATCCACCATGCCTTTACCAGTTGTCGCCTACGCCGACGATTGTGCGATCACGCTAATCGCTTTGCTTTTGGCCGCCGGGCCGCCTGCTACCATGGAATTAATGACGGTGTAGTCATCATCCATTTGCAGCACCGCGCCAATACCTTCCAGAGACAGGCTCATTTCAGTATTAAACTGCTCGGTGTTACGCGGAGACAGATAGTTGGTGTGCGGATCAATTTCACGGGCGAAGGAGGTCATCGCCAGCGAGAATACGTCTTCGCTGTTGGTTTGCGCCAGGCGACGAATCGCGAATTTATAGCGCCGTGCCAGCGTGTCATGAATTTCTTTGTCGTCTTTACCGGCCAGCTTCAGGCTCAGCTGATCGTACTTAACCTTGCTGTCCCACAGCGCATTCAGCTCTGCCTGATCTTTTGGCCACGGCGCTTTTGAGCGGTCGAGGTTAAAGGTATCGTTGCCGGTGAAGTCCATCGGACGCTCAAGCACCTTCAGCGCATACTCATAGCGCTCAAAGCGGCGTTTTTGCGCCAGGTTGTAGAGAGATCGTCGAAAACATCTAATTTGCCCGAACGAAGCTCGTCGCCAATCTGCCCTTTTTCGCGGAAAATTGCTCAACGTCGCTGGCCAGCAGCACGTTGTGGCTGTAATCCAGCAGGTTCAGATAGCGATTGAAAATTTTGGCTGAAAAAGCCTCATCGAGATCGAACTGGCGATAATGAGAACGGGTAAAGCGCGATGTTACGCGCTCGCTCACCGTGGCGTGTTGCGTCTCTTCCTTAAGGATAGGGGAAGTTGATCAACACGGGTAATATCATCAACCGCTACGGCCTGGCCTGTTATTAATAACAGACCAGCAAGCGCGGAGAGCCTAAAGAATTTGTTCATGCCTGGCCCGGCCTCCGTTTCGAACACCAGGTGTTCTGCGCGCGAGTCAATCATTGACAGACCCGAAGTAAGCTGCACGCGAACGCCATCTTTGGTGATTTCCAGAATCGTGGCGTCCATCGGCGTGTCTGCCCCGCTTTAACTTTCAGTGCTTGCCCAACGGTCAACGCAGACAAATCAGATACTGGAGTCAGCTTTTCTTCACGCACTTCGCGGACAACTTTCGCAGCAGGTTTCGCCGTAGTGGCTCTTGCGCCCGCGGCTTACGCTTCGGCCCCTTCTTTACGGCGCACTGGCGGACGTGGTTTACGCTCACGACGTGGCGCATCAACCGGCTCACCTGCAGCAATCGCTGCTTCGCGTTTTTTAGCCTGCTGTTCAGCACGTTGAGCCTGAACGCGAGCTTTCGCTTCTTCAAGCTGCTGGCGGGCATGTGCCACGTGCTGCTCGTCCAGCTCTCCGCAAGGATTGCCGTCGAGATCAGACGCGGACTGCACCGGCTTTAATACCATAAAGGTAACGCCAGCTTGAAGTATAAAGACGTAATGCGGAACGCAGTTGAGTTTTGCTGAGGTTCATTTCCCCTTCAACACGCTCGACGAGAAGATCCTGAAAAATACCGACCTTCAGGGGGCGAGCTTCACCTTCCGCGCTGAAACATTGCGGGAAACGTTCGGCCAAAAATGCGATAACTTCTTTACTGCTATTCAACTTAGGTTGATTTTCCATGAAATTTCCTGATTACAACGGACGTAGCCAACAAGCCGCAGGCATGAACAGGCGACATTATAATGACGTCATCCGTAAATGCTACGTTATCCGTTGATTATCCTGCGACGGGTGCAAAGAATTTTTGATAATCGGTGGCTTCAAGCACTTTTTGAAGGTGGCCGACCAGTTCAGGTCAGGCCCACTTCGTCCTCTTCGCTAAAACAAGGAACACCGTGCTGTCGATATCCAGCACGCCGAGAGAGGCCTGGCCGTTAACCTGAAGCGGCAGCACAATTACCGCATTGCTGGATGCATCGCAGGCAATATGGCCATCAAAAGCGTGGACATCTTCGACGCGCTGCACGCGATTTTCGGCAATGGCCGTCCCGCAGACGCCGCGACCTACAGGGATGCGCACACCGGCAATTTTTCCCTGGAACAGCCCCAGAACTTAATGTTTCACCTTCCAGCAGATAAAATCCCTGGCCAGCTTACATCAGACAGGCGCTCATACAGCAGCGCGCTGGTATGGGGAAGTACGGGCTAAAAAACTTGTTTCACCTGCCATCAATGCCTGAAAATCGCCGTTAAGATCCGCGTAAAATTCTGTTTTGGTCATTATTCAATCACTATTGTTTGCGATGTTACTGATTCGTTACTCACTCTACAGCCTTATAAAATACGCATTAAGTGCGTTTGAGCTCAAGATAAATCCCATACTTAGGTTAAGATTAGAGTTATACGGATTCCATTTATCAATGTAATAAATGGCACTGACAACTTCACGTATAACACCGACGAAAAAAATACGTATTCACGCCGTTGGCCGCACCGTTACCGTGGGCACATTACCAACGTTGCCCGCAGTGCGATACGCTTTTTCCCCGGTTACCGGTCGTAAAATCATCACAAAGCGCCTACTGCCCGCGCTGTAACGCCGAGAAGTTCACCGAGGGCGCGACTGGTCGCTAACCCGTCTTGGCGCGATGGCAGTTACTATGCTGCTGTTAATGCCTTTTGCCTGGAGCGAACCACTGCTGCGGCTGCACCTGCTTGGCGTGCGGATTGACGCCAGCCTGCTGGCCGGTATCTGGCAAATGACCGATCAGGGCCACCCGGTAACGGCTGCGATGGTGTTTTTCTGCGCCGTTGCCGCGCCCGCGGGTACTGGTGCCTGGCTATCGCCTATCTGTGGCTGGGTAATATTCTAGGCATGAATCTCCGCCCCGTCTTGTTGATGCTCGATAAACTTAAAGAGTGGGTGATGCTGGACATCTACCTCGTTGGCATCGCCGTGGCGTCAATTAAAGTTCAGGATTATGCCTTTTTGCAGCCCGGCCTCGGCCTGCTGGCATTTGTCGTCTTAGTGGTGCTCAGTATTCTGACGCTTATTCATCTGAATATTGAGCAATTGTGGGAGCGTTTTTATCCTCAGCGCCCCGCGACACGCCCGGACGCAAACCTGCGCGTTTGCCTTGAGTGCCATTACACCGGTTTTGCCGACGTTCGCGGCCGCTGTCGCCGCTGTCACACGCCGCTGCGCTATCGCCGTCGTCAGAGCCTACAGAAAAGCTGGGCGGCGTTGGTCGCCTCGATCATCTTTATTTTCCCGGCTAACCTGCTGCCGATTTCCATCATCTATCTTAACGGCGGCCGTCAGGAGGACACGATCCTTCTCGGGGATCATGTCACTTGCCAGCAGTAATGTTGCAGTGGCGGCGGTCGTGTTCATCGCCAGTATTTTGGTGCCCTTCACCAAAATTATCGTCATGCTGACCCTGCTTATCAGCATTCGTTTTAAATGTCCAGCATGGTTTACGTACGCGTATCCTGTTGCTGCGGTTCGTCACCTGGATTGGCCGCTGGTCAATGCTGGATCTGTTTGTGATTTCATTAACCATGTCGCTCATCAATCGCGATCAGCTTCTCGCTTTCACGATGGGTCCCGCTGCGTTTTATTTTGGCGCTGCGGTAATATTAACTATTCTTGCTGTTGAATGGCTGGACAGCCGCTTACTTTGGGACGCACATGAGTCAGGAAACGCCCGCTTCACAGACTGAGGCGCGAATTAAAACGAAACGTCGCATTTCTCCGTTTTGGCTACTGCCGGTCATCGCGCCTGATGATAGCCGGCTGGCTTATCTGGAATAGCTACGAAAACAGGGGCACTACCATTACCATCGACTTTATGTCGGCGGACGGTATTGTTCCTGGGCGGACGCCCGTGCGCTTTCAGGGGGTTGAGGTCGGAACGGTGCAGGATATTCGCCTGGCCCGTGACCGCAGCAAGATTGAGGTCCGCGCCAGTATTAAAAGCGATATGGAAGATGCGTTACGCAACAACACCCAGCGTCTGGCTGGTGACGCCGAAAGCGTCGCTTGCCGGGGTTTCCGGCCTTGATGCACTGGTGGGCGGTAACTATATCGGCATGATGCCCGGCAAAGGCGAACCGCGCGATCGGTTTTACCACATGATACCCACCGAAAATATCGACTGAATAACGGCGAACTGATGATTCACCTGCACGCGGCCGATTTCAGGCTCGCTGAGCGTCGATCGCTGGTCTATTTCCGCAAAATTCCGGTTGGCCGCGTTTATGATTACGCGATCGATCCGAATAACCAGGGCGTCACTATCGATGTGCCGGTTGAACGTCGCTTTACCAATCTGGTAAAAAAAGGCAGCCGTTTCTGGAACGTTTCCGGCGTTAAAGCCGATGTCGGCTTAAGCGGCGCCGAAGAATTACAGCTGGAAAGCCTATCGGCGCTGGTCAATGGCGCGATTGCCTTTGACTCACCGTCGGATTCTAAAGCGGCCGAGCAGAACGATGAGTACGGGCTATATGAAGATCTGGCGCACAGCCAGCGGGCCCAGTTATCCAGTTCCAGCTTCCGACGGTGACGGGCTGATCAAGGGCCGGTTCCACGCCTCAATGCTATATCAGGGGCTGGAAGTTGGCCAGCTCACCAAACTCACGCTCAATCCTGATGGCTCGGTGACCGGCGAAATGACCGTCGATCCGAGCGTGGTTACGCTGCTGCGTGAAAAAACGCGCATCGAGCTACATCAACCTAAACTGACGCTCGATAACCCTAACCTCAGCATGCTGTTGACCGGCAGCACCTCGAACTGGTCCCTGGCGAGGGTGAGCCGAAAGACCGCTTTGCGGTGCTGGCAGCTGATAAAACGCTGCTGCAACAACCCGGCGTGATGACGCTGACGCTGACGGCGCGGAGAGCTATGGCATCGACGGCGGTCAGCCTATTATGCTGCATGGCGTCAAAATTGGTCAGGTTCTCCAGCGTACGCTGAGCGCAAAGGGATTGAGTTCGCTATCGCCATCGATCCGCAATATCGCGATTTAGTACACGGCGACAGTAAGTTTGTCGTCAACAGCAAAATGGACGTCAAAGTCGGTATTGATGGCGTGGAATTCCTCGGTGCCAGCGCTAATGAGTGGCTGAGCGGCGGCATCCCGCATCTGCCGGGTGAAAAAGGCCCGATGAAGGCCAGCTACCCGCTGTACGCCAATCTGGAGAAAGCGCAGGAAAACAACCTGAGTGATTATCCTACTACCACCTTGATGCTGACCGCTGAAACGCTGCCGGATATCCAGACCGGTTCCGTCGTGCTGTACCGCAAGTTTGAAGTGGGTGAAATCACCTCCGTCCAGCCGCGCGCCAATGCCTTTGATATTGCCGTGCACATTAAGCCGGAATATCGCTCGCTGCTGACGCCAAACAGCGTTTTTCTGGGCCGAAGGCGGTGCAAAAGTGCAGCTTAACGGCAGCGGGTTAACGGTTCAGGCTTCCCCGCTCTCTCGGGCGCTCAAAGGCGCGGTCAGCTTCGATAACATTAACCAGGCCAGCAACGGCAGCCGCAAAGGCGACAAACGAGTGCTGTTCCCGTCAGAAACCGCCGCGCGAGCTATCGGTGGGCAGATAACCCTGCACGCTTTTGATGCCGATAAACTCTCCGCTGGTATGCCTATTCGCTATTTAGGCATCGACATCGGACAGGTACAAAGTCTTGAGCTGAACGCTTCACGCAATGAAGTCCAGGCCAGCGCCGTGCTCTATCCGGAATACGTCAGCACCTTCGCCCGTCGCGGCACGCGCTTCTCGGTGATTACACCCAGTTTTCGGCGGCAGGCGTTGAGCATCTTGATACGCTGCTCCAGCCGTACGTCAACGTCGAGCCAGGGCACGGAGAAATGCGTCGTGACTTTGAACTGCAGGAAGCGACTATCTCTGACTCGCGCTATCTGAACGGTTTGAATATTGTGGTCGAAGCGCCGGAAGCTGGTTCGATGAACATCGGTACTCCGGTTCTGTTCCGCGGTCTGGAAGTCGGTACGGTCACGGCCCTGCATCTGGGCAGCCTCTCTGACCGCGTGATGATCGAAATGCGTATTGGCCAGCGCTATCAGCACCTGGTTCGCAACAACTCGGTCTTCTGGCTGGCATCGGGCTACAGCCTCGACTTTGGCCTGATTGGCGGCGTGGTGAAAACCGGCACCTTTAATCAGTTCATTCGCGGCGGCATCGCCTTCGCCACACCGCCGGGAACGCCGCTGGCACCAAAAGCACAGGAAGGAAAACACTTCTTGTTGCTGGAGTCTGAACCCAAAGAATGGCGTGAATGGGGCACTGCCCTGCCACGTTAAATCCCTGCGCGCCGTCTTGCGTCAGCCGGCGCGTTTTATGATAGACTGCGCGCTCTTTATCTCCTTGTGGTATTCGCCAGTGGCTCAAAACTCTGTCTATTTTCCCGATGAATTCCTCGCGCAGATGCGTGAGGCCATGCCTGCTCATCTCGACTTTGATGATTTTCTCGATGCCTGTCAGCGCCCATTGCGCCGCAGCCTGCGTGTCAACACACTCAAAATAACGGTCAATGATTTCCTCGCGGTTGTGCACCGTACGGCTGGCAGCTAACGCCGGTCCCATGGTGCGCGGAAGGTTTCTGGATTGAACGGGAAGACGAGGAAGCGCTGCCGCTGGGCAGTACCGCAGAACATTTAAGCGGCCTGTTTTATATTCAGGAAGCCAGTTCAATGCTGCCGGTCGCCGCATTATTTGCCGACGGCGTGCAACCCGAACGCGTGATGGACGTTGCCGCCGCTCCGGGTTCCAAGACCACCCAGATTGCCGCCGAATGGATAACCGCGGCATGCTGCTGGCCAATGAATTTTCCGCCAGTCGCGTCAAGGTGCTGCATGCCAATATCAGTCGTTGTGGGATAGCCAATACCGCGCTCACCCATTTTGATGGTCGTGTTTTCGGCGCTGCGCTGCCGGAATGCTTTGATGCCATTTTGCTGGATGCACCCTGCTCCGGTGAAGGCGTAGTACGTAAAGACGCCGACGCGCTGAAAAACTGGTCTCCGGCCAGCAACCTTGAGATCGCCGCCACGCAACGCGAACTTATCGACAGCGCTTTCCACGCGCTGCGCCCCGGTGGAACGCTGGTCTACTCCACCTGTACGCTTACATAATCGCGATGAAAATGAGTCGGTCATTGACTGGCTGACTATCTCGCTACCCGGATGCAGTTGAGATCGTGCCGTGGGCTAAATGTTCCCGAGCGCCGGTGATGCACTGACGCCGGAAGGTTTTTTGCATGTATTTCCGCAGATTTACGACTGTGAAGGCTTCTTTGTTGCTCGTCTGCGCAAAACGGCTGCTATAGAGCCGCTGCCGACGCCGGGCTATAAAGTCGGTAAATTCCCGTTCTTCCCAAATGAAGACCCGCGAATCCGCCGAGGTGGCAAGCGCGGCTGGTAAAGTGGGTATCGAATGGGATGAATCGCTCACCCTATGGCAACGCGATAAAGAAGATCTGGCTATTCCCAACGGAAATTGAGCCGCTGTGGTAAGTACGCTTCTCACGTATCGGCTGGGGTAAACTTGCGGAGACGCACAACAAAGGCTTCCGCTGGCAGCATGAAGCGGTTATTGCGCTGGCTAAAACCGACAAGTTAGGACATGGGAGCTAACGCTGGAGGAGGCGCAGGAGTGGTATCGTGGTCGTGATGTATATCCACAGCAATCCTTTCCTGCTTCCGATGATGTGATTGGTCACCTTCCAGGGCTTTTCCGTGGGGCTGGCGAAGCGCATTAATTCACGCCTGAAGAATAGCTATCCGCGCGAACTGGTTCGCGATGGTAAGCTGTTTGGGGGTAACAGGTCGGAGTAGCGAATAAAAAAAGGCATTATTTTACTGGCGTAAATCTCTGCGTTGACTACGCTGAAATAGGGTGCTACGAACTGGTCGACGGTCGCCACCACAGGTCAGCTGATTAACGGAGAGCATTATGAGTAAAACCAGCGTACGCATCGGCGCATTTGAAATTGATGATGCCGTACTGCACGCCGAGCAGTTTGGCGAGTGAACGTTAGGATTCCTTCGGTAAGTCCGACCCTGATTTATGTATGCAGCTAGACGCGGGGGACGCTGACACCAGCATCCCGGCACTTCTTGATGGCGAGCGTTCTGTTCTCATCCAAGCATCTTTACGATCAACCTTCCGATGCCTGGGTTATGCGGCTTGTCAACCCAAAAGAACCCGCCTATCGGCGGGTTATTTGTCCTGGTTATTCCCCCGTTGTAAAATCTCTCCTAAACTTAACGGTACGGCACCACACTTCGGGGATGAAATGTTCGCGCTGGTACTTTTTGTTTGCTACCTGGATGGCGGTTGTGAAGATATTGTTGTGGATGTCTACAACACGGAACAGCAGTGTCTTTATTCTATGAGCGATCAACGGATCCGCCAGGGCGGTTGTTTTCCGATTGAGGATTTTATAGATGGTTTCTGGCGACCTGCACAGGAGTACGGTGATTTTTAATTATTGCAATTGCACAAGAGTCAGTTCGCCCCCAAAGACAGCACCGGTATCAATATAATGCAGGTTGCCAATATCCACGCGATGTCGCAACGGTGTATGACCAAACCAGAAATGATCAGCACCTGTAATTCCCTGCCCTTTTTGGCGTTCACCTAATCGCGAGCGGCTCCACAAGACCTGATGCAAATCAACGTCCTTTTGCCATTCATAAACATCATCTGGATAATCGGCATGAGCAATAACATGCTTGCCGGTGCGACTGTGTACTTCAAGAATAAAGGGCAAATGCTGACATTTTTCCAGCGCCGTTTTCGCTTGTTTCTGTTGATTATCTGCCAGCGCAATAAACCAGTCGCCGCCATTCATCAACCACAAAGACATCTGCTGGGATGCCAGCGCATCCATCGCCATCTGTTCATGATTGCCTCTTACCGCACAAACCCAATGTTGTTCCAGTAACTGCAGACAACGTAAACTTTGCGGCCCACGATCGATAACGTCTCCCACTGAGATAAGTAAATCTCGCCACGGATCAAAACGACAATGCCATAATTTGCGGCGCAACTGCTCAAGACAACCGTGTATATCGCCAGAAAGCCAGATATGTCGCCATTGATGACCCGCAATTCTCTGATAAACGGGCGCAGGCTGTTTCATCAATATTTTCCTCCCGCGCTAAAGATCACATAATCTTAACAAGAATGTTAAAAAACGCTGGACTCAGACAGTAGAGTGTGTGTTATGGTTGACTATAAAGTCAGCGAAGGAAATGCTTCTGGCTTTTAACAGATAAAAAGAGACCGAACACGATTCCTGTATTCGGTCCAGGGAAATGGCTCTTGGGAGAGAGCCGTGCGCTAAAAGTTGGCATTAATGCAGGCTTAGTTGCCTTGCCCTTTAAGAATAGATGACGACGCCAGGTTTTCCAGTTTGCGTGCAAAATGGTCAATAAAAAGCGTGGTGGTCATCAGCTGAAATGTTAAAAACCGCCCGTTCTGGTGAAAGAACTGAGGCGGTTTTTTTATTGGAAATCAAAAGGCTATTTTAGGTAATTAACAGAGTTTTTCAGCTCGTTCTATAAACGGTGCCAGACTCATTTTTTCGCCGGGATTGTTAGGATCATCAATCTGAATCACCGAAATGGGTTGGGCATTGGTCTTCCCACTGGCAACTTCCTTTTGTGCGATATCGTTTAAAGGATACTGCACGAGGGTACTCGGATTAATAACATACAAAGCATTACCCGGTCGGCAAGTCAGCATCACCTCTTCGCGATTAAACGCCCATTTGTCTTTACCCACTTCAAAACGACTGACGGTAATCACCTGCGGTGCAGCCAGCGCCGCTGCAGAACTGGTGAGTAACAGAAACGCCAGAATACTTTTTTTCATCATTTTCGTAATCCATCAAAAAGGTTCGAGAGTCGCAAGCAGGCTGATGATCACCAGCACTACCGCACCTATCGCCCATTCGAGTTTAGTCATCCACACAAACCAGGGTGCCGCACGATCTTCATCCTGCCTCATGCGCGGTACAAGAACATAACGATTAGCCAGCGCAATGACCACCATAATCATCACCAGGATGGCTTTGAGCAATAAGAGTTGGCCCCAGTAAGTCGTAAGCGTGGGGGGAAATCCGGTAATCAACAATGCATTAAGCACGCCGCTTGCCAGTACGCCGATCACCGCAAAATGCCCGCACCAGGAAAAACGCATCAGCGCCTGAATAGCCTGGTGTCGCCAACGGCCTTTGATGAGTTGCATACACCAGAGCACCGGCAGTAATCCCCCAAACCACGCCGCCGCACAAATCAGGTGAATCGCGTGATTAGTCTGATGGATTTTCGCTGTTACCCCTTCATTCAGCGTCGCATGCCCCACTCCCGCCAGCAGAATAAATTGCGCGGTAGTGAGCATAAACAGCAAACGTGGCATATTCCGCGGTTGCATAAGGGCGACGATCAACGTTACGAGGGCGAGAACAATTTGCCATAACCAGATGCCACCAAACTGCGTTTGCAAAACAGCCTGCCAAATGTTTGGCGAAAATACATCTGTCCATCCCGTTCCCATCAACCCGCCCTGAACGGCGAGCATTGCAGTGGCACTGATCAAACTCCAGACGGCAGCGTGCTGTTGTAAACGCAGAAAACGCTTCGCCAGCAAGCGACGAATCGTCAAGGGGGCCAGCCAGGCACCGTACATTGCGAAGCCAAAAACCAGCATCAGCGAGGTGAAATGGATAAATCGCAGCGCGATCCAGGTAAACGCCAGCATGATTTATTTCACGCTAAAGGTGTAGTGTCCTTTCGTTTTATGCCCGTCCACCGAAACAACATGCCAGTCAACGGTGTAGGTTCCGGGTTTCAGCGAATCGGCCAGTGGAACAATCAGTTGCTTTTGGTCCTGCTCATTTCGCTTCGCCGGTAATGTTTTAATATTTTCGTTTTTTGGCCCCGTGATTTTTGCACCACTGAATCCTGTTTCAACACCTTCCGAGAAGTTTAAAGTGATTGCCTGCGGTGCAGCTGTCACTTGCGCGTTTGCCGCAGGATACTGATGCGTTAAATGCGCATGTGCCCAGACGGAAGGTGTCACCAACGAAGTGGTCAGGATTGCCAGCGCGTAGCGAAGGGAGCGTGCAGTTGAAGCCATATTATCTATTCCTTTTTGTAATAACTTTTTTACAGAGCATAACCTTGTCTAATGTCTGAGTCGAGGATCATCAATTCCGGCTTGCCATCCTGGCTCACTCTTAGTAACTTTTGCCCGCGAATGATGAGGAGATTAAGAATGCTGAAGAATCTGGCTAAACTGGATCAAACAGAAATGGATAAAGTGAATGTCGATTTGGCGGCGGCCGGGGTGGCATTTAAAGAACGCTACAATATGCCGGTGATCGCTGAAGCGGTTGAACGTGAACAGCCTGAACATTTGCGCAGCTGGTTTCGCGAGCGGCTTATTGCCCACCGTTTGGCTTCGGTCAATCTGTCACGTTTACCTTACGAGCCCAAACTTAAATAAAACTTATACAGAGTTACACTTTCTTACATAACGCCTGCTAAATTATGAGTATTTTCTAAACCGCACTCATAATTTGCAGTCATTTTGAAAAGGAAGTCATTATGTCGTTCTGGAAAGTTGCAGCAGCGCAATATGAGCCTCGTAAAACCTCACTCACCGAACAGGTAGCTCATCATCTGGAGTTTGTGAGGGCCGCCGCCAGGCAACAATGTCAGCTGTTAGTTTTTCCATCGCTTTCTTTACTGGGGTGTGATTATTCGCGACGTGCCCTTCCTGCCCCACCCGATCTCTCACTGTTAGACCCGCTTTGTTATGCCGCAACGACCTGGCGAATGACCATCATTGCCGGCCTTCCCGTTGAATATAACGATCGCTTTATTCGTGGAATTGCGGTGTTCGCACCGTGGCGAAAAACGCCTGGGATCTACCATCAGAGTCATGGTGCATGTCTGGGCCGTCGTTCCAGAACCATCACGGTGGTCGATGAACAACCGCAAGGTATGGATATGGACCCGACCTGTTCACTGTTTACTACAGGGCAATGTCTGGGAGAACCCGACCTGCTGGCGTCGGCCCGTCGCTTACAATTTTTTTCACATCAGTACTCGATTGCCGTGCTGATGGCAAATGCCCGTGGTAACAGTGCACTATGGGATGAATATGGTCGTCTCATCGTTCGCGCCGATCGTGGTTCATTATTGTTAGTCGGTCAGCGTTCATCACAGGGTTGGCAAGGCGATATCATTCCATTACGCTAGGCTTTTTCGGCCTGGAGCATGCCATGTTGCGCATTATCGATACAGAAACCTGCGGTTTGCAGGGAGGGATCGTTGAGATTGCCTCTGTTGATGTCATTGACGGAAAAATCGTCAACCCCATGAGCCACCTGGTGCGCCCCGATCGTCCTATTAGTCCACAAGCGATGGCGATTCATCGCATCACCGAAGCCATGGTCGCCGATAAACCGTGGATTGAAGATGTGATCCCACACTATTACGGTAGTGAATGGTATGTCGCGCATAACGCCAGCTTTGACCGCCGCGTACTGCCTGAGATGCCCGGTGAGTGGATTTGCACTATGAAACTGGCCCGTCGTTTGTGGCCTGGGATCAAGTACAGCAATATGGCGTTATATAAAACACGCAAGCTCAATGTACAGACGCCGCCGGGCCTGCATCATCACCGCGCGTTGTATGACTGTTATATCACCGCCGCGTTGCTTATCGATATTATGAACACCTCCGGCTGGACGGCAGAACAGATGGCCGATATCACCGGACGTCCGTCGTTGATGACGACCTTCACCTTTGGCAAATACCGTGGCAAAGCGGTTTCCGACGTTGCCGAACGCGATCCGGGCTATCTGCGCTGGTTATTTAATAACCTGGACAGCATGAGCCCGGAGCTGCGTTTAACACTGAAACATTATCTGGAAAATACTTAGTCCGCAGGCGTAGCGGGTAATGTTCCCTGCGCCAGCGCGACCAGAAAAGCATATTCCATCGCTACGCCTTCGTACGATTTAAAGCGACCAGATTTACCGCCATGGCCTGAGTCCATGTCGGTACAGAGCAATAAAAGATGGTCATCGGTTTTCAGCTCGCGCAATTTAGCGACCCATTTTGCCGGTTCCCAATATTGCACCTGAGAATCGTGCAAACCGGTCGTTACCAGTAAATGCGGATAAGCCTGTGCGGTGACGTTGTCATACGGGCTGTAGCTTTTCATGTACTCGTAATATTGCGGATCCTGCGGGTTACCCCACTCTTCAAACTCACCAGTGGTAAGAGGAATTGATTCATCAAGCATCGTTGTTACAACATCAACAAACGGTACCTGGGCGATAACGCCGTGGAATAATTCCGGGCGTTGATTAATTGCAACGCCCATCAACATGCCCCCCGCACTCCCGCCCATCGCATAACAAAGCGAAGGAGAGCCATAGCCCAGTTTTAACAATGCATCGCAGGCATCAAGATAATCATTAAACGTATTTTTCTTCTTCAGAAATTTTCCGTCTTCGTACCATTGTTGCCCCAGCTCACCACCGCCGCGAACATGGACAATGGCGTAGACAAAGCCACGATCTAACAAACTCAAGCGGCTAAAACTGAAATCGGCATCAATACTTGCGCCGTAAGAACCATAGCCATACACCAGCAACGGGTTGTGTCCTTTGCGAAAATGTTTGCGATGGTAGACCAACGAAACCGGAACTTCGACGCCATCACGGGCGACTATCCACAGGTGTTCACTGCGGTAATTCGCCGCATAAAAACCAGGAACTTCCGTTTGTTTTAATACACGACGCTCACCGGTATCCATATCCAGTTCAAACAAAGTGTCTGGTGTAGTCATGGAAGAATAACCATAACGCAATCGCGCGGTTTCAGGTTCTGGATTGTAGGCAATCCAGGTCACATAGGCCGGATCATCAAAGGCAATACCAATGACTTCCCGGGTCTTGCGGTTAATTTGGCGCAAACTGGTTAACCCGCGCTGACGCTCTTCAACCACCAGCCAGTCGGTAAACAGCGTAAACCCTTCCAGCATGATGTTTTCGCGTGGCGGAATTAACTCTTCCCACTGTTGCTCATCACGCATACGGGTACGGTATAAGCCAAAGTTTTTGCCGTGGCGGTTGGAACGCAGATAAAAACGATGCTGGTAGTGATCAAGGCTGTATTCGTGATCTTTGCGGCGCGGCAGAAAAACAAACGGCTCGGCATCGGCCATTTCCGCGTCCAGCAGGCGAACTTCACTGGTGGTGGCGCTGGCCAAATGAATGACTACATAGTGCTTCGAGGTCGTTTTATGCAGGCTGACGTAATAGGTATCGTCTTTTTCTTCGTAGATCAGTTTATCTTGCGATGCTGGCGTACCGATGGCGTGACGCCAGACCTGATAAGGCAGCAGCGTCACCGGATGCTTGCGAACATAGTAGAAAATCCAGGAGTCATTTGCCCAGACAAAGCTGGGTTCAACGTTATCCAGCAGTTCCGGGTACCAGTTACCAGTTTCCAGATTACGAAAACGAATGCCGTACTGGCGTCGGGAAAGAAAATCTTCTGCCAGCGCCATAATGGTGTTATCGGGCGTAATCGCCATTCCGCCCATCGAATAAAACTCACTATGAGCTGCGCGCTTATTGGCATCGAGCAATGTTTCCCACTCATCCCACTCTTCACTGAATGCCGATTGACGCTGGTAGATAGCATATTCACAGCCTGGTTCATAAATATGCCGATAGCGGTAGCCATTTTTGATGTAGGGCGCAGAAACTTCTCGTTGCGGAATGCGGTCGATGATTTCCTTTAAGATGCGATCCTGCAAGGCTTGTTGTGAGGCCATCACCCGATGACCGTAACTATTTTCTTGTTGCAGGTAGTCCAGGACTTCTGGCTGAGAACGCGTATCGTCCCGCAGCCAGTAGTAATTATCGATGCGCGTATCGCCATGAAGCGTCATGGCGTGGGGAATGCGGGCGGCTTTTGGTAGCATGTTATTGTTCTTTCTGGTTGAAACATCTTATAAGGGTGGCAAAACTCACCGGGGATGCAAGCGAAACAGGGGAGTCATTGCTTAGATGATGACAGGTAATGGCGCGGATATCGAATGTTATGCAGACAGAGAAAATCAGCCTGTTCAAATGGCTGTGCGATTCTGGATAGCCCGAAATAGTCAACTTCAGGCTATCCAGAGAGCGGAATTATTCCGCCAAAGTGCGTTTTTGCTGTTCGAGATCGCGTTCAATGCCGTCACGAACATCCTGGGGGATTTTCAGCGCGTCACCCAGTGCATTCAGGTAACTGCGTTCCATAAAATGGTCAATATCAATAGCCGCGCAACTCAGGAAATAGATTTCCAGCGCCTCTTCTTCATTGCGGACCCCGGTAGCCAGGCGTTGTGGATCCAGCGGTTGTTCGATTGCCTGCTCAATGAGTACACGCCCCTGCTCTTCCACGCCGGCTCCACGCAATTGCTGGTCGATTGCCGCACGTTCTTTGGCATCAATATGACCATCACTTTTAGCGGCAAAGACCAGCGCAAGGATCAAACGTGCTGTACGCTCATCCAGCGGCGTACTTTGCGCGCCAAACTGCGGTTCGTCCTGATGCGCCGCGCGAATTTTATCTTTGTATTTATTCCACAGCACCGTACCCGCTACCGCTCCGCCGCCAACCAGTAACGCGTTGGTGCCATATTTCGTAAGAAGTTTACGTGCTGATTTATTTGCGACCAGCAGCCCAGCCAGTCCGCCTAATGCGCCTGGCACTAACAGTTTGACCAATCCCTGATCCGCAGACGAGGAGGTAGAAGAACTGCTTTGCCCAAGCAGGGATTGCAGTTGATTTAACCAGTTAGCCATATTTGCTCCTCAATAACCATTTTTAGTGCCTGTAGCATAGCGGATGAGGATGTCAGAAAATGTATATCGAGACAAAAGATGCGCAAATAAGCGGGGCGGTAGGCCGTTATTCAAAGAAATTCGCGCCAGGTAAGGTATTTACTGTATATCAGGTGATAAGGGTATTTTAGGTGAAAGTAGTTTGTCGTTTTGAGTGGCATTGTTTGATGCTGATTGCCCGATGCGACGCTGTTGCGTCTTCTCAGGCCTACGATTGTGGTGCGTTCTGGGGCGGACAAGGCACTCGCGCCGCATCCGCCAACAGTCAATCGAATTATCAGAAGCCATTAACGCCGCTGATATTCCGCCATTCCCGCTTTGCAGTCCACGCTGACCTGGTAATGAATATCGGCACTTTTACCACGCACGGTTAGCGGTACTGACCATTTATCATCTTTACCCTGAATGTCCTGCAAACTGACCCAAGCCACGGGATCGGCCTGACCGACAATTTTTTGATCATCTGCCCAACGCGCCACGCGATTTTGTTGATAATCACGTTTTACGCTCGCGGCAATTCCGGCAGCATCCAGATCTTCACACTTTGGGAAAGTGACCGACTTGCTGGTTTCATTATTGGCAGCGAAAACTGATGCGCAGGCAGAAACCAACAACAGCCCTAAAAACGCCCCTCTTTTTTTCATGTTTTTCTCCATAGCACAATGATTCAGGAGAAAGCATGGTACAAATTGTCAGGAGCGCAAGTTGCTTCAGGCCGCGTGTGAGGCATCTTCCTCTTCGGATTCAGCACCGACGACCTGTGGGGACGGTAATTTGCCGGTTTTCAGAATGGTGCTCAGCACATCTTTTTGTTCTGCCAGCCATAGCGAAAGGGCTTCACGTTGCTCGTCTTCCATTTGCACTGGAGAATTTGTCAGCCAGGTGTCAAGCAGATCCGCCGTATCAAGCATTTTGTCATAAGCATCGGCTTCCTTTTTGCTGGTAAACGACATTTTCTCTTCGCCCTCACGAATGACTACGTATTTAACTTCAACCGCCATTTGCAGCCTCTCATAATAACTGTGATTTTATACAGTATATTTCTTTTCGGTTGAGAAATCAACATCAGCAATAAAGACAGACGCAAACGTTTTCGTTTATAATGCGCCAAACTTTGGAGTAGACGGTGGAATAGGTAATGACGTTATTAGGCACAGCTTTGCGTCCTGCTGCGACGCGCGTAATGCTTCTGGGTTCAGGTGAATTGGGTAAAGAAGTGGCCATTGAGTGCCAGCGGTTAGGAATCGAAGTGATCGCCGTCGATCGTTATGCCGATGCCCCGGCAATGCACGTCGCACATCGTTCCTATGTGATTAATATGCTCGACGGTATGCTTTAAAGCGCTGGTTGAGCAGGAAAAACCAGACTTTATCGTGCCGGAAATTGAGGCTATCGCCACCGATACGCTGATTGAACTCGAGCAGGCAGGCCAGCACGTGGTGCCGTGCGCGCGTGCCACCAACCCTGACTATGAACCGCGAAGGCATCCGTCGCCTGGCGGCTGAACCCCCAGTTATCCACCTCCGCGTACCGTTTTGCCGACAGTGAAGCGCAGTTCCGCCAGGCGGTAGCGAATATTGGCCTCCCCTGTATCGTTAAGCCGGTCATGAGTTCGTCCGGTAAAGGGCAGACCTTTATTCGCCATGAAGAGCAGTTGACCCAGGCATGGCAGTATGCTCAACAGGGCGGCCGCGCAGGGGCGGGCCGCGTTATTGTTGAAGGGGTGGTGAATTTTGATTTTGAGATAACCCTGCTCACCGTCAATGCGGTCGATGGCGTTCATTTCTGTGCGCCAGTAGGACATCGTCAGGAAGATGGCGACTACCGTGAATCCTGGCAGCCGCAGCAGATGAGCGAGCTGGCGCTGGCGCGTGCGCAGGAAATTGCGCGTGAGGTAGTACTGGCGCTGGGGGGTTACGGGTTATTCGGCGTAGAGCTATTTGTCGGTGGTGATGAGGTGGTGTTTAGCGAAGTCTCTCCGCGCCCACACGATACCGGAATGGTGACGTGGATTTCGCAGGACGTCTCTGAGTTTGCCCTGCATGTTCGAGCATTCCTCGGATTACCCGTGGGGAAATTCGCCAATACGGCCCTTCGGCTTCCGCGGTACTGCTGCCACAGCTGAGTAGCCGTAACGTCACCTTCGATAATGTGCAGAACGCGGTGGGTGCTGGGGTGCAATTGCGCCTGTTCGGCAAACCGGATATCGATGGCTCCCGTCGTATGGGCGTGGCGCTGGCAACGGGCGATAGCGTTGAGGAAGCGATTGAGCGCGCAAAAATCGCCGCGGCTGCCGTCATGGTTCAGGGGTAAAAAAGGGCTGGCAAAAAGGCGCCTTCATATCTGCCCTCTCCAAATCGGGCAGACAGTTATCTTACAGCTTAGCACCTTCAACTGCTTCACGAGCCAGTTTGGTGATGCGATCGTAATTGCCAGCTTCCAGCGCGTCAGCTGGAACTAACCAGGAACCGCCGATGCACAGTACGCTTTTCAGCGCCAGGTAATCACGGTAGTTAGCTGGGGAGATACCGCCAGTTGGGCAGAAACGGAGTGAGAGAATGGACCTGCAATCGCCTGCAGTGCTTTCACGCCACCGTTGGCTTCAGCCGGGAAGAATTTGAACTCTTTCAGGCCATGTTCCATACCCAGCGTCAGGTTCAGATACAGAGCAGATACCCGGGATCAGCGGGATAGTGCCTGCAGTCGCTGCTTTCAGCAGACGTGTCGGTCAGGCCCGGGCTGATAGCAAACTGCGCGCCAGCTCGGTGACTTCTTTCAGCTGCTGTGCGTTGGTCACGGTACCCGCGCCGACGATAGCATCCGGAACTTCTTTAGCAATAGCGCGGATAGCATCCCATCGCGCATGCGGTACGCAGCGTCACTTCCAGGACGCGTACGCCGCCTGCAACCAGCGCTTTCGCCATCGGTACTGCGTGCTCAAGCTTGTTAACCACGATAACCGGTACTACCGGGCCGGTGGTCAGGATTGCTTCTGCAGTTGTTTTCCAGTTTTTCATCAGAAATTCTCTTCGCCAGATCTACAAATCGTGTCATCTTAAAAGGTAATACAGGTTGCGCCCTGCTCTGCACCGGACAGTTTTTCCCGTAATGCACCGAACAGTTCACGGCCTGTTCCCACGCGCGAGCGCTGAGATCAGGAATATGCGGTTGACGCGCGGCCAGTTCGGCTTCATCGACCAGCAGCGTAAGCTCGCCGGTCTGGCCGTTTACGCGAATCATGTCGCCGTCGCGTACTTTTGCCAACAGCCCACCGTCATAGGCTTCAGGGGTCACGTGAATCGCCGACGGCACTTTACCGGATGCACCAGCAGTCGTCCATCAGTGACTAACGCAATTTTGAAACAGCGGTCCAATAATACACCAAGTGGCGGCATAAGTTTATGTAATTCTGGCATTCGCTTTTGGCCCTTGATGGCGCACAACAACGACGCAATCTTTGTCCAGCAGACCCGCTTCAAACGCCGGTAATACATCATGCTGTAGCTTTCAAAAACTACGGTGGGCTTCAATCACCTGGTTTTCAACCGGCACAGCAGAAGTTTTCATCACCGCACGGCCGAGATTACCGCTCAGTACTTTGGTGCCGCCATGTTTAGAGAACGGCTTGTCGAAGGTGGCAATGATGCTGTCATCCAAAGACGCCGTTGCGCCTTCACGCCAGTCCAGCTTGCCCTCATTGAGCCATGGCTCCATGGTGTAGTGGGACAAACCAAAGCCCGCTACGGTGTCGACGTTCTCCATGCAGCAGACCGCCTTTGAGCAGTTCGCGCACCAGCACCGGTACGCCGCCCGCAGCCTGGAAGTGGTTGATATCAGCCGGGCCGTTTGGATACAGACGGGCCATCAGCGGTACAACGTCAGACAGTTCGGAGAAGTCATCCCAGTTAATGATGATGCCCGCCGCGCGAGCCATTGCAACCAGGTGCATGGTGTGGTTCGTCGAACCGCCGGTCGCCAGCAGCGCCACGATCCCGTCGACCACCACTTTTTCATCAACCATTTTGCCCAGCGGCATCCAGTCGTTGCCATTGCCGGTCATACGCGTCACCTGACGCGCCGCAGCGGCGGTCAGTTCAGCACGCAGCGGGGCATCCGGGTGAACGAATGAAGAACCCGGCAGCTGCATGCCCATGAATTCGATAACCATCTGGTTGGTATTGGCAGTGCCGTAGAAAGTACAGGTGCCTGGCGCATGGTAGGAAGCCGCTTCCGACTCCAGCAGCGCGTTACGGTCAACCTTGCCTTCAGCATACAGCTGGCGAATACGGACTTTTTCTTTGTTCGGCAAGCCACTGGCCATTGGGCCTGACGGAATGAATACCGAAGGCAGGTGGCCGAAGGAAAATGCCGCCATGGGCAAGCCTGGACGATTTTGTCGCACACGCCAAGGTACAGCGCGCCGTCGAACATATTGTGAGACAGGCCCACCGCTGCGGACATTGCAATGACTTCACGGCTCAGTAAAGAGAGCTCCATGCCGTCCTGGTCTGGGTCACGCCGTCACACATAGCAGGCACGCCGCCCGCAACCTGACCCACCGCATTGACGCTGTGTAGCGCCTTACGGATTTGGTCTGGATAATATTCATACGGCTGATGGGCAGAAAGCATATCGTTATAGGAGGTGATGATCGCGATATTGTTACGCAGCATGCTTTTCAACGACGCTTTATCATCTGGCTGGCAGGCGGCAAAACCGTGCGCCAGGTTACCGCAGGCCAGCTCTGAACGGTGAACCGTTTCAGTTTTCGCCTGCTCGATGCGCGCCAGATAGGCTTCACGCGTACTGCGAGAGCGTTCAATAATGCGATTTGTTACCCGTAACTATTACAGAGTTCATAAAGGCTCCTCAAATTTTTTTCTGTCCAGGCCGCTGTCTAATCGGACGAATATATTGGCTTAACTTATCTTAAAGGCCCGTATAACGCAGCTCAGAGGGCAGTATTTACCGCTAGTGTAATACGCAGCTGCAGTGAATCCGCCCGGGGCTTAAATGCGCAAAAATAGCACTACATGCTGTGTTAAGATCATGTTACCGGTAAAATAACACTTCCGGATTACCGATATCCCTTATTCAAACTCGTTCCAGGAACGGCCATCACGGGTGATCATCGCCACGGAAGCCACCGGCCCCCAGGTGCCAGCCTGATACGGTTTAGGGGCATCGTTGTCGCTCGCCCACGCACCGGTAATGGAGTCAACCCACTTCCAGGCCTCTTCAACTTCATCACGGCGAACGAACAGCGCCTGAATACCGCGCAGAAATCCTCCTTCCAGCAGCAGACGTTCGTAGGCGTCGGCCAGATGCGTTTGATTAAAGGTTTCGGAGTAGCTCAGATCCAGCTTAGTGACCTGCAGATTATGCTTGTGATCCAGAACCTGGCACTTTGTTGAGGATCTGAATCACACCTTCGTCCGGCTGCAGGCGAATGGTCAGTTTGTTCTGCGGCAGCTCAGGCCAGGTCTCTTTGAATAGGTTCAGCTCTGGATTCTTGAAATAAACAACGACTTCAGAGCATTTGGTCGGCAGACGTTTGCCGGTGCGCAGGTAGAACGGTACGCCCGCCCAGCGCCAGTTATCGATATCAACACGGATAGCCACGAAGGTCTCTGTGCTGCTCGATTGATCGGCCCCCTCTTCTTCGAGATAGCCCGGAACTTTCTGCCCCTGCGCGAAGCCTGCGGTGTACTGACCACGGACGGTTTTTTACGCACGTTGCTGCGGTCAATGCGGCGCAGCGACTTCAGTACCTTCACCTTCTCATCACGAATGCTGTCAGCGCTCAGATCTGACGGCGGCGCCATTGCAATCATGCAAAGGATTTGCAGCAGGTGGTTTTGGATCATGTCGCGCATCTGGCCGGCCTGGTCAAAGTAGCCCCAGCGCCCTTCGATACCCACCTCTTCGGCCACGGTAATTTCCACGCGATCGATAGTGCGGTTATCCCAGTTGTTCACAAACAGGGAGTTGGCAAAACGCAGCGCCAGCAGGTTCAGTACCGTCTCTTTACCCAGATAATGGTCGATACGGTAAACCTGGCAACTGTCAAATATTCCAAACCTGGTCGTTAATCTCACGGAGGTTTCCAGCCAGGTACCCAGCGGTTTTTCCATGACGACGCGAGCCGGCTTGGCGTTCAGCTTCGCTTCGCCCAGACCACGGCAGATGGCGCCAAAGGTGCTTGGCGGCATAGCAAAATAGTTGATGGTGACGCGATTTTTCTGATCGAGCATCTCACCCAGACGAGAAAACGCCGAAACATCATTAACATCGAGGTTGCAGAAATCGAGGCCACCAGGGTATCCCACAAACCTTCATTAATTTTCTCTTTCATGAAGGTTTCCAGCGCTTCGCGCACCACTTTGGTGTACGTTGCTTTGTCCCAGTCGGCACGGCCTACGCCGATAATACGGGTGTCAGGGTTAATTTGACCGGCTTTTTCAAGCTGATACAGGGAAGGCAGCAGTTTCCGGCGGGCCAAATCGCCCTTCGCGCCGAAAATGACCAGATCGCATGCCTGGGCCGTTTGCGTTACCGCCATGTCATTCTCCTCAGTTAAAAGATCCGGTTTATACCCTTCATACTTTAAGTTGCCTGTGCGTTGGCCGCGCTCGCTACCCCAGTCACGTACTCATGTACGCCTGGGGATTCGCTCTCTTGCCGCCTTCATGCAACTCGAATTACTTTGGGTATATATACTTTATCCTTCAGGTTTTCCTGAAATATGCCGGATATCATTGTAATGTTTATGGTGCACTGTACTGTGTTTACCAAATTGCCGAAACCCTTTAACGCCCTTCTCGCCTTCCGATCGCACAAATCGGAACCGTTACGGCAGCAGCGTTAGAGGTAACAATCCGCCAATTTTGTTCGTTCTTTCGCCTGAATGACGCCAGTTAAAATACGACGTTGATCATGTAATGAAAATAAACAACATATTTTGCTGTTACTATTCACTTTTCATCCAGCATCAAGCGTATATTCTTGCTAAAACGCCTGAAGATTTCACCCATTAATGGAATCGTTTCAATCTATGAGCGCCTTGTCACGATGAACATGCTGGAAAGAATCCAGTCCCAACTGGAAAACCTTAGCAAATCCGAGCCAAGTCGTGGAAGTTATTCTTGCGGCCCCTGAACAGGCAATCCAATTCAAGTATTGCCGCGCTCGCCCTTGAGGCCAGGTCAGCGAACCCACCGTTAACCGTTTTTGTCGCAGTATGGATAACCGTGGTTTCCCGGATTTCAAGCTCCATCTTGCCGAAAGTCTCGCCAACGGTACACCGTATGTTAATCGTAATGTTGATGAGGATGACAGCGTAGAAGCCTATACGGCGAAAATTTTGAGTCCGCGATGGCAAGCCTGGCACATGTGCGCCAGTCTCTTGATATGTCAGCGGTCAATGGGGCAGTCGATCTTGTAGCCCAGGCCAAGAAGATTGCCCTCTCTTGGCTTGGTTCTTCGGCGGCGGTCCCACACGATGCGATGAACAAATTTTTCCGATTCAACGTCCCGGTCATCTATTCTGATGACATCGTTTTGCAACGAATGAGCTGTATGAATTGCAGCGACGATGATGTAGTGGTGCTGATTTCCCATACCGGCAGAACCAAAAGCCTGGTTCGAAGTGGCGCAGGTGGCGCGGGAGAATGATGCTATGGTCATCGCTATCACTTCAGCCGGCACGCCGCTGGCCCGGGAAGCCACGCTCGCTATCACCCTTGATGTTCCGGAAGACACCGATATTTACATGCCGATGGTCTCAAGACTGGCACAGCTTACCGTGATTGATGTGCTGGCAACGGGGTTTACCCTGCGCCGAGGGGCAAAATTCAGGGATAACTTGAAGCGAGTCAAAGAAGCATTGAAAGAATCGCGGTTTGATAAAGAGCTATCGACACACAGCGATAACCACTAAAAGCGATAAGCACGACGTCTATTAATTAAATCATTCGGTAGCGCCCACCTGGCGAATCCATTGCCGAATTCCTGTTCACGCAACACCTTAAGTTGTATTAGTCAACGGAGTATTACATGTCCAGAAGGCTTCGCAGAACCAATATTGTCACCACGTTAGGCCCAGCAACTGACCGCGACAATAACCTCGAGAAGGTTATTTCTGCCGGTGCTAACGTTGTACGTATGAACTTTTCACACGGTACGCCGGAAGACCACCAGCTACGTGCCGATAAAGTACGCGAAATTGCGGCAAAACTTGGGCGTCATGTAGCCATCCTCGGCGATTTGCAAGGACCAAAGATCCGGCGTATCAACCTTCAAAGAAGGCAAAGTATTCCTCAATATCGGCGACAAATTCCTGCTCGATGCCAACCTAAAGGTGAAGGCGATAAAGAGAAAGTCGGCATTGACTACAAAGGTCTGCCAGCCGACGTGGTTCCAGGCGACATTCTGTTGCTGGATGATGGCCGCGTACAGTTAAAAGTGCTGGAAATTCAGGGCATGAAAGTGTTCACCGAAGTGACCGTCGGTGGCCCGCTGTCCAACAATAAAGGCATCAACAAGTTAGGCGGTGGCCTTTCTGCTGAGGCCCTGACCGAAAAAGACAAGGCTGACATCCTGACCGCCGCCAAAATTAGCGTCGACTACCTTGCCGTCTCCTTCCCTCGCTGCGGCGAAGACCTGAACTATGCTGTCTGTGGCGTGAAGCTGGCTGTGACGCTAAAATCGTTGCCAAAGTGGAACGTGCGGAAGCGGTATGCAGCCAGGATGCTATGGACGATATTATTCTCGCGTCTGATGTGGTGATGGTTGCCCGTGGTGACGGGCGTTGAGATCGGCGACCCTGAACTGGTCGGTATCCAGAAAGCGCTGATTCGTCGCGCGCGTCAGCTGAACCGTACCGTCATCACCGCGACCCAGATGATGGAATCGATGATAACCAACCCGATGCCAACCCGCGCCGAAGTCATGGACGTGGCGAACGCCGTGCTGGATGGTACCGATGCCGTGATGCTGTCTGCGGAAACCGCCGCGGGTCAGTATCCTTCTGAGACCGTTGCTGCCATGGCGCGCGTGTGCCTGGGCGCAGAGAAAATCCCAAGCATTAACGTCGTAAACACCGTCTGGACGTACAGTTCGACAACGTGGAAGAAGCCATTGCCATGTCGGCGATGTACGCGGCGTCACCTGAAAGGCGTGACCGCTATCATCACCATGACCGAATCCGGCCGTACCGCGCTGACTACGTCCCGTATTACTTCCGGTCTGCCGATTTTCGCCATGTCTCGCCACGAACGCACGCTGAACCTGACGGCGCTGTACCGCGGCGTGACCCCGGTGTTCTTCGATAGCGCTTGTGATGGCGTTGCGGCTGCACACGATGCGGTTAACCTACTGCGTGACAAAGGCTACCTGATGTCGGGTGATCTGGTTATCGTCACCCAGGGCGACGTGATGAGCACCGTGGGTTCAACCAACACCACGCGTATCCTGACCGTCGAGTAAGACCTCGAGCTAAAAGCCCAGGCAACTGCCTGGGCTTTTTTTATTGTTGTCGCGCGATACCGCCCTTCCGGACTTGCCGCGTGCTATTTCTTTTTCTTCGGATACAGCTCTTTACGCTGATACGGCTCCGTTTCACCAGGCTTACGCGTTTCAGCAATTTCAGGATCCACGTGTACTGCTCGGTATGCGGGCCAACGAAGATTTCCACTTCCTCGTTCATTCGACGCGCAATGGTGTTGTCATCGGCTTCGCAGGGTCATCCATCGGCGGGCGCACCAGAATCGTTAAGCGGTGCGTTTTGCCGTTATAGACCGGGAACAGCGGCACCACGCGCGCACGGCACCTTCATCAGACGGCCAATCGCCGGCAGCGTGGCTTTATAAGTGGCAAAGAAATCAACAAATTCGCGGCGCTCCGGGCCGTGATCCTGGTCCGGCAGATAATAGCCCCAGTAGCCCTGACGCACCGACTGAATAAACGGTTTAATGCCGTCGTTTGCGCGTGCAGACGACCACCAAAGCGGCGACGAACGGTATTCCACACAAAGTCGAACACCTTGTTGCCCTGGTTATGGAACATCGCCGCCATTTTCTGCCCCTGAGAGGCCATCACCATCGCCGGAATATCGACGCCCCAGCCGTGCGGCACAAGGAAGATAACGTTCTCACCGTTACGGCGCATTTCATCGATAATCTCCTGCCCCTGCCAATGAGGCGCGGCAGAATTTTTTCCGGCCCTTTTTGCCAACTCTGCCATCATTACCATCGCCTGCGGCGCAGTTGCGAACATCTCATCGATAATGGCTTCGCGCTCGGCTTCGCTTTTGTCCGGGAAGCAATAGAGAGCAGATCGATTTCGCGCGGCGGCGAGCGCTCTTACCGAATTTCCCTGCCAGACGACCCAGTTTGCCCAACAGTGGATCGCGAATTTTTGCCGGAATGTAAGCGATACCAGCAAAAGCCAGTACGCCTAGCCAACGCCCCAGTAGCGCGGATGGCGGAAAGATTTCTCTAACTTGGGAATGTATTCACTATTATTTTTCTTCGTTTCCATGCCTGTTCCTGGTTCGAATCATCGGGTGGTGCGGATAATCAGATAGTGTAGCGAGCGCGCGGGGTTCACACAAAAAAAAAAGCCGGTGCTAAGAAAGCACCGGCTTGGTACGGCTGTCTACTCAGTCGAAACGCAGCTGCGGTAAGACTTGTTTCACCTGGGCCAGATAGTCGGTACGGTCGGAGCCGGTCAGCCCTTCGGTACGCGGCAGCTTGGCCGTTAGCGGGTTCACCGCCTGCTGGTTAAGCCAGCACTCACAGCGGAGATACGGCCCGGTTGAACGCCCAGTATTGCCAGACAGCGCAATACGATCCCCACGTTTCACCTTCTGACCCGGTTTCACCAACAGCTTACGCAGGTGCATATAGCGAGTGGTGTAGGTACGGCCATGACGGACCGCCACATAGTAACCTGCCGCGCCGCTGCGCTTCGCTACCACCACTTCGCCATCGCCGACCGCCAGAACCGGCGTCCCTTGCGGCATCGCAAAATCAACGCCACGGTGCGGCGCAACGCGCCCGGTAACCGGGTTTAGACGACGCGGGTTAAAGTTGGATGACACGCGGAACTGGCGCGCGGTTGGGAAGCGCAGGAAGCCCTTCGCCAGCCCCGTACCGTTGCGGTCGTAGAACTTACCGTTCTGCGCGAATCGCGTAATAATCTTTCGCCGTCTGAACGCAAACGCACGCCCAGCAGCTGGCTTTGCTCGCGCTTACCATCCAGCATTTCACGCGACATCAGTACTGAGAATTCGTCGCCTTTTTTCAGCTTACGGAAGTCCATCTGCCACTGCATAGCTTTGATGACCGCGCTAGCTTCCACGCTGGTTAACCCGGCATTAACGGCGCTGGAGACAAAGCTGCCGCCAACGGTGCCTTTCACCAGGCTGTTAACCCAGTTCCGCCCTGCTGCATCTCGCTGCTCATTTTAAAGCCATTAGCAACGCGATCGTAGGTGCGAGTTTCACGGCGCGACATTTCCCACGTCAAGCGCTGGAGGTCGCCGTCATCGTTCAGCGTCCAGGAGAGCTGCTGACCGACTTTCATGTTTTTCAGGTCTTTATCCGCCGCTGCCAGCTGGCTGATATTGCCCATATCAATACCGTACTGATTCAGGATGCTGCTAAGGGTATCGCCCGTGGATACCACATATTCATGCACGCCCGTTTCGTTGTCGGCTTTGTCGTCCAGTTCATCCTGAGGAATCGCTTCGTTTTCCTGAGCAGACTGATCGATTGGCTCACTGGCCTCGGGTAGTAGCGAGTGGATCTCTTTTTTCTCCAGCTCGATAGTCCGGACGGCTGGGGAGGAGGTGGGTGGTAAACGTATGGCCGCCAGACAGCGACGGCCAGTGTGAGAACAGTCAGTGACCCCAGCATAACGCGGTGGGGCCGCGGTAATTATTAAGTGCAGCCCGACAGAGCGGGTTATCCGTCGCACGTATTCACTTCCTTACTTATCTCCTTTCAGGCAGCTCGCATATGGGGTCGCCAGTTGAGTCAGAAACGCCGGATAGCTCTCTTTACTCAGCTGTATATTGGTGCCGAGAGGATCCAACGTTCCCATGCGGACGGTGGTTCCCCGCGCGGACAGATTCAACGACAGCGGGCCTGAATTGTGCTGAGCAAAAACGCAGGTTGCTTTTTGCTCAACCAACTGTGTTCTTATTTGATGTAAACGCTGCGCACCGGGTTGGATTCAGGGTTCACGGTAAAGTGCCCAAGTGGGGTTAAAGAAGTGTTTTTCGTAGTAACCATAGGCGTCTGACCAACGAAATACCCTTTTCCTTTCACCGATGCCAGCTCGTTCGCAACCTGTTTATCGGTCGTGGCCAGATTTGCCTCAAAATCCTTCAGGTTGGTGTTAAGCCGGGCTCTTACCTGGGGCATAAGTTCCACTAATTTGTCATGGATTGCAACCGCTGACAGCCGCGCTATCTGGGAAAGCCACAAATGCATGTTTTAATCGCCGTGATGGTGATGCTCGTCACCTTTTTCCGCATGGGCATGGTCATCACCCTCGGCACCGTGATCTATCATCCTTCATGAGTAACGGTTTCACCCCGTCAAGCTGCGCGATAGTCACTTTTTTCGCATTGGATGATTTGCGTTTCCTTGTCCATGAACGCTTCCATTTCTGGACGAATCCAAACCACTAAGTCCGCGTTCTGTAAGCGTTTTGCATCAGATGGACGCAATGAATAATCATGTTCAGAGGCACCGTCAGGCAGCATTCCCTCGTTTCTGTTACCCCGTCAGCAATCGCGGCAGCGATGAATCCCAACGGCTTGAGCGACGTCACAACGGCGGCATCAGCACTCTGTGCTGCCGTTCCCCAAAGTGCAGCGGATAAAGCTGCGAAAAGAAGCGTATTTTTCTGTAACATTATGCGTCTGATAATCGAAATGAATAAGAGATGTGTGATATTATAACATTCACTATCTTGTGCAACCCCTAAATTGCTATGACAAATCTTGTATCTCTGGAAAATGTTGCAGTCACCTTCGGCCAACGCCGGGTGCTCTCTGACATCTCGCTGATTCTTAAGCCAGGCCGCATTCTGACGCTGCTTGGTCCTAATGGTGCCGGCAAATCGACGCTGGTGCGCGTGGTTCTTGGCCTGGTAGCACCCAGCGAAGGCGTTGTCATTCGCGATAAACAGCTACGCATTGGCTACGTACCGCAAAAATTACACCTGGACGCGACATTGCCGCTGACCGTCAAGCGTTTTTTACGTTTACATCCCGCAACGCGTAAAGAGGATATCCTCCCTGCGCTGATGCGCGTTCAGGCCGCCCATCTTCAGGATGCACCAATGCAGAAGCTCTCTGGTGGTGAAACCCAGCGCGTGCTGCTGGCGCGTGCGTTGCTGAATAAACCGCAGTTACTGGTTCTCGATGAACCGACCCAGGGCGTTGACGTTAACGGCCAGGTTGCGCTGTATGACCTCATTAACCAACTGCGTCAGGAGCTCAACTGTGCGGTGCTGATGGTGTCTCATGACCTGCATCTGGTGATGGCTAAAAGGATGAGGTTCTATGTCTAAATCACCATATCTGCTGCTCCGGCACGCCGGACGTGGTTTCGATGCATCCGGAATTTATCTCGATGTTTGGTCCACGCGGTGCCGAACAACTGGGATTTATCGCCATCAGCATAACCATCGCCATGATTTACAGGGCCGTATTATTTTGCGTCGGGGAAATGGGCAGTCATGATTGAAATTTTACTTCCCGGCTGGCTTGCCGGAATGATGCTGGCGTGTGCTGCCGGCCCGTTGGGCTCGTTTGTGGTCTGGCGTCGAATGTCCTATTTTGGCGATACCCTTGCCCATGCTTCATTACTGGGGGTCGCCTTTGGCCTTCTTCTGGATGTGAATCCATTCTATGCGGTCATTGCGGTCACGCTGCTGCTGGCACCGGTCTGGTACGGCTGGGAAACTCCTCACCTGGCGATTGATACCCAATTGGGAATTATGGCGCACAGTGCGCTGTCGCTGGGTTTGGTCGTGGTCAGTCTGATGTCGAACGTCCGGGTTGACCTGATGGCCGACCTGTTTGGCGATTTGCTCGCCGTGACGCGACAGGACCTTATTTCCATTGCGCTCGGCGTGGTGGTGGTGCTGGCGATCTTCTTCTGGCAAGGGTGTAATCTGCTGTCTATGACTATTAGTCCGGATTTAGCATTTGTGGACGGCGTGAAGCTACAGCGCGTGAAGCTGCTGCTGATGCTCGTGACCGCACTCACCATCGGCGTGGCGATGAAGTTTGTTGGGGCGTTGATTATTACTTCGCTGCTGATTATCCCGGCGGCAACGGCGCGTCGTTTTGCGCGTACGCCGGAACAAATGGCGGGAATTGCGGGCTAGGAATGGGGATGATCGCCGTCACCGGCGGGCTGACTTTCTCAGCGTTGAACCATACGCCTGCGGGCCCTTCGGTAGTGCTGTGCGCCGCGCTGCTGTTCATTTTCAGCATGATGAAAAACAGGCGAACTAAATGCACTGTATCGTCGGGGGCGCGACACCTGCCGACCTGACGGGGATAAATGCAGGCTGATTGTCGGGGCGCTGCGCTTGCCCGACCTACGGGGGGGTAATGTGCAGGCCTGATCGTCGGGACGCTGCGCTTGCCCGACCATGGGATAAATGCCAAGCCCTGATTGTCGGCGCTGCGCTTGCCCGACCTGACGGGGGTAATGTGCAGGCCTGATTGTCGGGGCGCTGCGATTGCCCGACCTACGGGCGGTAATGTGCAAGCGCGGCGGTGTATGTACTGTAGGTCGGATAAGATGCGTCAGCATTGCCATCCAGACTACGCCAGGCGTTTCCGGCGGTTTAATCCCGAAGCGATCCCACGCGCGAACCGTCGCCATACGCCCACGCGGCGTACGTTGAGGAAGCCCTGCTGGATCAGATACGGTTCCAGCACGTTTCAATAGTTTCCCGCTCTTCGCCAATCGCCGCCGCCAGGTTATCGAGGCCAACCGGGCCGCCAAAGAACTTATCGATAACCGCCAGCAGCAGCTTACGGTCCATATAGTCAAACCCTTCGGCATCAACGTTCAGCATATCCAGCGCCTGAGCGGCGATATCCACCGAAATCGTGCCATCATGCTTCACTTCCGCAAAGTCGCGCACGCGGCGCAGCAGGCGGTTGGCGATACGCGGCGTACCACGAGCACGGCGAGCCACTTCCAGCGCGCCCTCTTGCTCATCTCCAGCCCCATAAAACGTGCGCTGCGGCCCGCGATGATGTGCAGGTCGGGGACCTGATAGAACTCCAGACGCTGCACAATACCAAAACGGTCGCGCAACGGTGACGTCAGAGACCCCGCGCGGGTGGTCGCGCCAATCAGGGTAAACGGCGGCAGGTCGATTTTAATTGAACGCGCCGCCGGGCCTTCCCCAATGATAATATCGAGCTGGTAATCTTCCATGGCGGATAGAGCACCTCTTCCACCACCGGCGACAGGCGGTGGATCTCATCGATAAACAGCACATCGTGAGGCTCAAGGTTGGTCAACATGGCGGCCAGATCGCCGGCTTTTTCAAGCACCGGCCTGGATGTGGTGCGTAATTCACCCCCATCTCATTGGCGACGATATTGGCCAACGTGGTTTTCCCCAACCCCGTAGGACCAAAAATTAGCAGGTGATCGACGCGTCGCCGCGCAGTTTTGCCGCCTGGATGAAAATTTCCATCTGCGAGCGCACATGCGGCTGACCGATATATTCAGCCAGTAATTTGGGGCGGATGGCGCGATCCGCCACCTCTTCCGCCATGGTACTGCCTGATGCTATCGGCGGTCTGCTTCAATCATCCTTTACCTTATAGCGCCGCGCGCAGCGCTTCGCGGATTAATGTTTCGCTGCTAGCATCCGGGGGGGCAATTTTGCTGACCATACGGCTGGCTTCCTGAGGTTTATAGCCCAGTGCCACCAGCGCAGCAACCGCTTCCTGCTCGGCATCATCGCTATCTGGCCCCGCCGGAGAGGTCAGCACCAGATCGGCGGCAGGAGTAAAGAGATCGCCGTGTAGGCCTTTGAAGCGGTCTTTCATCTCAACGATCAGACGCTCAGCGGTTTTCTTACCGATACCCGGTAATTTTACCAGCGCGCCGAGTTCTTCACGCTCTACGGCGTTAACGAACTGCTGCGCCGACAGACCGGAGAGGATCGCCAGTGCCAGCTTTGGCCCCACGCCGTTGGTTTTAATCAGCTCTTTAACAGAGTGCGTTCCTGCTTATTGTTAAAGCCGTACAGCAGCTGCGCGTTTTCACGCACCACGAAGTGGGTGAAAACAATTGCCTCCTGCCCGGCTTCCGGCAGCTCGTAAAAACAGGTCATCGGCATATGCACTTCATAGCCTACCCCGCCTGTTTCCAGAAGAACCAACGGGGGTTGTTTTTCGAGAATGATGCCTCTGAGTCTGCCTATCACATGACGCTCCTGCGTTAAGGGCTAAAGGTAATGCGCTATCATAAAAAGGCTGGATGTTTATCCAGCCTGATTTGTCAATTATCGTAATCGCCCGCGTGCTAAATTCAGCCGCGTATCGCTCATTTGCATGGCATTCTGGCTGACGTGGCAGTGGGTAATGGCGATGGCCAGCGCATCGGCGGTGTCCGCCTGCGGATCAGCGGAGCTTTAACAGCGTGCGCACCATATGCTGAACCTGGCTTTTTTCGGCGCTACCAATCCCGACGACGGTCTGTTTGACCTGACGGGCGGCATATTCGAATACGGGAAGATCCTGATTGGTGGCGGCCACAATAGCAACACCGCGCGCCTGCCCCAGCTTGAGCGCCGAATCGGCGTTTTTGGCCATAAAGACCTGCTCAATGGCGAAATAGTCCGGCTGAAACCTGGTGATAATTTCCGTCCACGCCCGCATAGATCAACTTTGAGGCGCGACGGTAAATCATCCACCTTGGTACGAATACATCCGCTGCCAAGGTAGGTTAGCTGACGGCCAACCTGACGAATAACGCCATAACCGGTGATGCGCGATCCCGGTTAATGCCGAGAATAATAGACATCACACATCTCCTGTTATGTTTGGGTCAGCCGCATTATTCTAAGGTAGCAGCAACTTCGTCAGAGATTTCGCCGTTGTGGTAGACTTCCTGCACGTCATCACAGTTTTCCAGCATGTCGATAAGGCGCAGCAGCTTCGGTGCAGTTTCTGCATCCATGTCCGCTTTGGTCGACGGAATCATAGACACTTCAGCCGCATCGGCTTTCAGACCAGCCGCTTCAAGTGCATCACGCACTTTGCCCTATCTTCCCACGCGGTATAGACATCAATCGCGCCGTCGTCGAAGGTCACAACGTTCTGACCGCTTCCAGCGCAGCTTCCATGATGGTGTTTCTGTCGCCCTGTTCAAAGGAGATGATGCCTTTTTGCTGAACAGATAAGCAACGGAACCGTCGGTACCGAGGTTGCCACCGGTTTTGGTAAATGCGTGACGCACGTCGGCAACGGTACGGTTACGGTTGTCAGACAGACATTCGATCATCACCGCTGTGCCACCAGGACCATAACCTTCATAGATGATGGTTTCCATGTTCGTGTCTTCGTCGCCGCCCACACCACGCGCAATCGCACGGTTCAAGGTGTCACGCGTCATGTTGTTGGACAGCGCTTTATCTACTGCCGCACGCAGACGTGGGTTGGCATCCGGATCGCCGCCGCCAAGTTTGGCCGCCGTCACCAGCTCACGAATGATCTTGGTGAAGATTTTGCCGCGCTTAGAATCCTGCGCCGCTTTACGATGTCTGGTGTTGGCCCATTTACTATGACCTGCCATAAAAATATCTCCAAAAAACTATGCCCTTTCAGGCAGCGTTAATGACAAATTCTTCAATCGCCTGCCGATTGCTCCACGATCTGGTGAGCCCCGCCGCAGCGGGCGCATCAAGCGATCAGGTCAGGTGTTCGGTGAACACAATTTCCCGCTCGTGAGGAAGCGCAAGGCAGAACCAGGATTCTGCGTCGCGCTGAATGCCGGGGGCATAGCGATGACGTAAATGTTGAAAAATTTCAAACTCCACCGTGCGCTGGCAGTCCATCAAGGTCAGTTGCTCAGAAACAACGTCAATAGTGACCTCTTCCTTTACTTCGCGCAGGGGCGACGCGGTTTCCCCCTCTTCCAGGCTGCCGGTAACCGACTGCCAGAAATCAGGATCGTCGCGTCGCTGCAACATCAGCACCCGTTTGTGATCCTGGGCGTAAATCACTACCAGAATAGAGACGGGCCGCTTGAATGGCATATTACTTGTTCTCCGCCGACTCTTTTGGTTCTTTCGCCACAACCTGAATACCCAGTTCGCCCAGAGATGCTGGATTCGCGAAGCTTGGCGCTTCGGTCATCAGGCAAGTGGCCGGCGGTGGTTTTCGGGAAGGCGATAACATCACGAATGTTGTCGGTGCCGGTCAGCAGCATGGTCAGACGGTCCAGACCAAACGCCAGGCCCGCATGCGCGGGGTACCGTATTTCAGCGCGTCGAGCAGGAAGCCGAACTTCTCGCGTTGTTCCTGTTCGTTGATGCCCAGGATACCAAACACGGTCTGCTGCATGTCGCCACGGTGAATACGTACAGAACCGCCGCCCACTTCATAGCCGTTGATGACCATATCGTAAGCGTTAGCCACCGCATCTTCCGGTGCCGCTTTCAGTTCATCAGCCGTCATGTCTTTCGGTGAGGTGAACGGGTGGTGCATTGCGGTCAGGCCGCCTTCGCCGTCTTCTTCAAACATCGGGAAGTCGATAACCCACAGCGGCGCCCACATGTTTTCGTCGGTCAGGTTCAGATCTTTACCCAGCTTCAGACGCAGTACGCCCAGCGCATCGGCAACCACTTTCTTGTTGTCTGCACCTAAGAAGATCATGTCGCCATCTTGTGCGCCGGTGCGCTCAGAATTGCTTCAACGATGTCAGCGGTCAGGAACTTGGCTACAGGGCTGTTGATCCCTTCCAGGCCTTTCGCACGTTCGGTTACTTTGATGTAAGCCAGGCCTTTCGCGCCGTAGATCTTCACAAAGTTACCGTATTCGTCGATAAGTTTACGCGTCAAGGAAGCACCGCCCGGAATGCGTAGCGCAGCAACGCGGCCTTTCGGATCGTTTGCCGGGCCGGAGAATACCGCGAACTCAACGGATTTCAGCAGGTCAGCAACGTCGACCAACTCCATTGGGTTACGCAGATCCGGTTTATCGGCAACCGTAACGGCGTTCGGCTTCGGCAAAGGTCATGATCTGGAATTCGCCCAAGTCCACGCCCTTCACTTCCTGCCACATCTGGCGAACCAGCGCTTCCATCACTTCGCGCACCTGAGGTGCAGTCATAAAGGAAGTCTCAACGTCGATCTGGTAAATTCAGGTTGACGGTCAGCACGCAGATCTTCGTCACGGAAGCATTTGACTATCTGATAGTAACGGTCGAAGCCAGACATCATCAGCAGCTGTTTGAACAGCTGAGGAGACTGGGGCAGCGCGTAGAATTTACCTTTATGTACGCGGGAAGGTACGAGGTAGTCGCGCGCGCCTTCCGGCGTCGCTTTGGTCAGCATCGGGGTTTCGATATCGAGGAAACCGTGGTCATCCATGACGACGCACGAAGCGGACTTTGCACGGGTTTTCAGACGCTGTGCCATTTCCGGACGACGCAGATTCAGGTAGCGGTATTTCAGACGCGCTTCTTCGGTGTTGACGTGGTTGGAGTCCAGCGGTAGTGATTCTGAACGGTTGATGATGGTCAGGTCAGACGCCAGAACTTCAATCGCACCGGTTGCCATGTCCGCGTTGATGTTTTTTTCATCACGCGCACGCACGGTGCCGGTCACCTGGATGCAGAACTCGTTACGCAGTTCAGACCGCTAACTTCAACGCATCCGCACGATCCGAATAAGAATACCTGAACGATGCCTTCACGGTCGCGCATGTCGATAAAAATGAGGCTGCCGAGATCACGACGACGGTTGACCCAACCACACAGAGTCACCTGCTGCCCAACGTGGGACTGTCGAAGCTGTCCGCAATATTCTGTACGCATGAGATATCCCTTAACTTAGCCGTCGGCGGATTGTCGCCTGCCGTGCAGGCTTAACTGTCGCAGCTTTAGCTGAATGTCACTACTTGATGAAAAAAGGGGGCTATTATACTGGAAATTCTCGCTCACGATAAGAGCCCATGAGTGTGGTTTATACGCCTGTTTGCTGTACGCTAAATTGCTGAACGCTTATTGCTTACGCTCACAAAAATTAACAATAGTTATCCCCCTCAATACCCTGGTGACGATTGTAAGGTATGCGCCAACAGCCCGTTTACAGAGGAGAGAACAAGCTGATTTAGACGCCAACAAAACCGCCCTGGTGGTGATTGACCTGCAAGAAGGCATCCTGCCGTTTGCCGGTGGCCCGCACACGGCGACCGACGTGGTGGAACGTGCCTCGCGCCTGGCGCAAAAATGTCTCGCCCGCCTCTGCACCGGTTATCATGGTTCGCGTGGGCTGGTCAGCCATTTTGCTGAAGCACTCAAACAGCCGGTTGATAGCCCAGCCCCAGCAAAAGCGCTGCCGGACAACTGGTGGAACTACCCGTCAACGCTGGGCAAAAGGGATAGCGATATCGAAGTCACCAAGCGCCAGTGGGGAGCGTTTTACGGCACCGATTTTGAAATGCAGCTGCGTCGCCGCGGCATCGACACCATTATTCTGTGCGGTATCTCCACCAACATCGGCGTTGAGTCCACTGCCCGAAACGCCTGGGAACTGGGCTTTAATCTGATTATTGCCGAAGACGCCTGTAGCGCCTCCTCCGCCGAGCAGCACCAAAGCAGCATGACGCACATCTTCCCGCGCATCGCTCGCGTACGCAGCACCGACGAGATCCTGGCGCAGCGCTATGATTTATCTCGGGCTGCCGCAATGGTCGCATCCCAAATGGGCGCGACTGGGGATCACAGGCCTTGAAGAGTATGCCCGCCACTTCAATTGCGTGGAAGGCAACACGACGCTGTACGCGCTGCCAAAGGCGGAGATTGTCTCCCGCTGGCTGGCGCAGACCGATGATAACTTTCGCTTCTGCTTTAAATTCCCGGCCACCATTTCGCATCAGGCCGCCCTGCGTCAGTGTGATGCGCTGACGCAGGAATTTTTCCAGCGCATGTCACCGCTTGATGAACGAATCGGCCAGTATTGGCTACAGCTTCCCGCGACCTTTGGCCACGCGATCTGCCCGCCCTTTGGGCATTTCTCGATGGCTCATGCGGTTTCATTACGGCGTTGAAGTGCGCCACCCGCAGTTTTTCGCCAAAGGTGATGATGAGCGTCAGCTTAATCGCGGCCTGCATCAACGCGGCGTTAACCGCGTAATTCTCGATAGCCGACCGGTTCATGCGGCAATTGCCCGCAATGAGGCGGTGATGGACGCCCAGCGTAAAAAACCGAAAGTGCCGGCGCATGCGGTCGTCACCGCAGGTCAGCCGATGGTGCGGTTTATCGGCAGCGATGAGATGGCGCAAAATCAGGCGATGTTCGCCCCCTGGCTTGAGAAACTGGCAAAAGTGGCAGCAAACCACCACCCCCTACCTGTTTTTGCACACCCCGATATCGCCCAGGCGCCAGAGCTGGTGCATTCCCTGTGGCAGGCGCTGCAAACCGCCCTGCCCGAGTTAGGTGACGCACCTTCTATACCACAACAATCTTCTCTTTTCTGACATTCATACCTATGATAATGGGTGCCATCTGCCAACAAAAGGGAAGTTCGGTTAGCGCGCTGTATGCCGTACTTGCGGCATTGTTGCTGATAAAGTTTTCCTTTGATGTCGTTCGTCTGCGTATGCTTTACCGCGTTGCCTACGGTGACGGCGGTTTCAGCGAACTACAAAGTGCTATCCGTATTCATGGGAATGCGGTCGAGTACATTCCTATTGGCGTTCTTCTGCTGCCGTTTATGGAAATGAATGGCGCAGAACCTGGATGGTCCACCTTTGCCGGGCCTGCTGCTGCTCGCCGGACGCCTGATGCACTACTACGGTTTTCATCACCGTTTGTTCCGCTGGCGGCGGTCTGGCATGAGCGAGACCTACATTTCCTTGTTGCTGATGGTGCTCGCCAACCTGTGGTATGTGCCGTGGCAGTTCGTTTTCTCGCTACGTTAGCGCACAATACGCCGTTTTTATTTTTCCGGATTTCACCTTATGTCTGACCGCGACACGCTTTTTTCTGCACCTATCGCCCGCCTCGGCGACTGGACTTTCGACGAACGGGTAGCTGAAGTTTTCCCGGATATGATCCAACGCTCGGTACCCGGCTACTCGAATATTATCTCCATGATTGGCATGTTGGCCGAACGCTTCGTCCAGCCCGCAACGCAGGTTTACGACCTCGGTTGTTCACTGGGCGCCACGACGCTTTCCATCCGCCGGAATATCGCCCATAGCGATTGCCACATCATTGCCGTGGATAACTCTCCGGCGATGATTGAACGCTGCCGCCGTCACATCGACGCCTATAAAGCGCCGACGCCAGTTGACGTCATCGAAGGAGATATTCGCGAAATCGAGATCAAAAACGCCTCCATGGTGGTACTGAATTTTACGGTGCAGTTTCTCGAACCCGCAGAACGTCAGGCATTGCTGAATAAAATCTATCAAGGATTAAATCCAGGCGGTGCGCTGGTCCTGTCAGAGAAATTCAGTTTTGAAGACACCACCGTCGGCGAGCTGCTGTTTAATATGCACCACGACTTTAAGCGGGCTAACGGCTATAGCGAACTGGAAATCAGCCAGAAGCGCAGCATGCTGGAAAACGTGATGCTGACGGATTCAGTAGAAGTCCATAAGGCTCGCCTGCATGAAGCAGGCTTTGAACACAGCGAACTGTGGTTCCAGTGTTTTAACTTCGGCTCCCTGGTGGCGCTCAAGGCAGGAACCCCCGCATGATCGAGTTCGGCAATTTTTATCAGCAAATCGCGAAAAGTCCCCTTTCCCACTGGCTGGAAACGCTGCCAGCGCAAATCGCCACATGGCAGCGCGATCAGCACGGCCTGTTTAAGCAGTGGTCAAACGCGGTTGAGTTTCTACCGGAAATCCAGCCGTGGAAGCTGGATCTGCTGCACAGCGTCACCGCCGAAAGCGAAGAACCGCTGAGCGAAGGCCAGGTAAAACGCATTGATACGTTGATGCGTCACCTGATGCCGTGGCGCAAAGGGCCATTCTCGCTGTACGGCGTGAATATCGATACCGAATGGCGCTCCGACTGGAAATGGGATCGCGTTCTGCCACATCTGTCTGACCTCAGCGGACGTACGATCCTCGATGTCGGCTGCGGCAGCGGCTATCACATGTGGCGCATGATTGGCGCGGGCGCGCATCTGGCGGTGGGCATTGACCCGACTCAGCTGTTCCTGTGCCAGTTTGAAGCGGTGCGCAAGCTTTTAGGTAACGACCAGCGTGCGCATCTGCTGCCGCTTGGCATCGAACAGCTTCCGGCGCTGAAAGCCTTTGATACCGTGTTCTCCATGGGCGTTCTCTATCATCGTCGTTCCCCTCTCGAGCATATCTGGCAGTTGAAGATCAGCTGGTGAGCGACGGTGAACTGGTGCTGGAGACGCTGGTTGTGGAAGGCGATGAAAATACGGTGCTGGTGCCGGGGAGACCGCTACGCGCAAATGCGTAACGTCTATTTTATCCCATCCGCAACCAGCGCTGAAAAACTGGCTGGAAAAATGCGGTTTTGTGGATGTGCGCATCGTCGATATGAACGTCACCTCTACCGAAGAACAGCGTCGTACCGAGTGGATGATAACCGAGTCGCTGGCCGACTTCCTCGACCCGAACGACCCGACCAAAACCATTGAAGGTTATCCGGCCCCGCTGCGCGCGGTGCTGATTGCGCGTAAACCGTAAAGGTCTGGTATTACTGCCGGATGCGGCGTGAACGCCTTATCCGGCCTACAAAACCTTGCTAATTCAATATATTGCAGGGACTATGTAGGCCTGATAAGCATAGCGCATCAGGCAGCTTTACGTTTGCATAACCTCAGCGCCCGTTTCCGGGCGCTATTCACGTCTTACGCCTGAACAGCTGGCTGATCAAACGCCGTTAACTTCGGTGCATTGCCCGTATATTTTTCGATATACACCAACGCTGAGTTACCGGCACAGGCATTTGCCAGCTGCGAGCTGGGGATATCCGCCGTTAACACGTTCGCACTGCCGTTTTTACACAAGCCATTTTCCAGATCTGGCCATGCACCTTCATGCACGCATACCACGCCTTTTTTGATCCCGTCAGTCACCACCGCGCCTGTCAAAATCTGACCACGTTTGTTCCAGACACGCACCAGATCGCCATTCGCAATACCAAAGCGTGCAGCATCTTCGGTGTGAATAGTGATTGGTTCACGATCGGCGATCGCATATTTTTTACGCAGTTCCGCATAGTTAAGCTGACTGTGTAAACGGTGTGCCGGATGTGCGGTCAGAAGCTGTAACTGCTTCTCGTCGGCGGTACCTTTCCATTCATCAGGAGCCAGCCAGGTTGGGTGTGCCGGGCAATCCTTATAGCCAAATTTTTCCAACGTTTTTGAATAGATTTCAATTTTGCCGCTTGGCGTACCCAGCGCATTTTTCACCGGATCGGCGCGGAAATCACCATAACGAACGTACTGTTCGTTCTTCTCGCTGTGGCGCATTTCGATCAGTTTATTTTGCTGCCAGAAGGCATTAAACATTGGCATAGTGACGCGTTGCGCACGGGCACCTTTCTGAGCGGCATCATAGAAAAATTTCAGCCACGCCATTTCATCTTTACCTTCGGTATAGATCTCTTTTCCGCCAGGTTTGAGTAATTCCGCAAGATCGGCAAACACGTCAAAATCGTTACGCGCTTCAAATTGCGGAGCAACAGCCTGCTTCATCGGCACAATATGCTGGTTGCTGTAATCACCGGTCATCGTCAAGTCATTGCGCTCAAACGATGTGGTGATCGGTAATACGATATCTGCGTGTTTGGCTGCTGCGGTCCAGTAGCATTCAGAAACGACGATCATCTCCGGTTTCTGCCATGCTTTAATCAGACGATTAGTATCCTGGTGATGGGTAAAGTTACCGCCACCCGCCCACCAGATCATTTTGATATTCGGATACGTTTGTTCTTTACCGTTATGCTGATATTTGCCGCCAGGATTTTCCAGCGCATCGACGATACGGGCAACAGGAATCGCCGTCATTCCGCCATCATCAGCGGCCTCGCTGGCATGTCCGGCAATCGCCGCAGACATTTCCGGCAGCACGCCGCCAACACGCGTCGGGTTGCCACCGTTGGAGTAATGATAAGAGAAACCAAAACCGCCGCCCGGTGTACCAATCTGCCCTAACATCGCCGCCAGCGTCACCAGCATCCAGTGTTTCTGTTCACCATATTGCTGGCGCTGAATTCCCCAGCCTGCCATCAGCATTGTGCGATTCGCCGCCATCAGTTCAGCGAGTTTGACTATCTGCGCTTCCGGTACGCCAGTAATTTCCGCCGCCCAGACCGCGCTCTTCGGCGTATTATCGCTCTTACCTGTCAGATACTCTTCAAACTGCGGATACCCGGTAGTGTATTTTTCAAGGAACACTTTATCGTGTTTGCCTTGTGTCATCAGGGTATGCGCAATCCCTAACATCAGTGCCACGTCGGTGCCCATATTCGGCGCGATCCAGGTGGCATTATCGTCAAAGAATTCGATGGTTTCGGAGCGGATAGGATCAATGGCAATCACTGGTTTGCCAGATTTTTTCAGCTGATGGAAGTATTCCAGCCCTTGCTCATCGGTACTGCTCCAGGCAATTTTTAAGGTATTCAGCGGGTTCATTCCCCACAGCACCACAACCTGGCTGTTTTCCAGAATCAGCGGCCAGGAGGTCTGCTGTTCATACACCTCTACAGAACCGACCACATGCGGCATGATCACCTGTGCTGCCCCGGTTGAATAATCGCCGCTATGCCCGGAATAACCGCCCGCCAGGTTCATATAACGTTGCAGTAAGGTTTGCGCTTTATGCAACACGCCAGAAGAGCGCCAGCCGTAAGATCCGGCAAAAATGGCCGATGGTCCGTTAGCTTTACGAATACGATCATGTTGCTCATGAATCAGTTTTAATGCCTGTTCCCAGCTCACCTGTACATAGGTATCTTCGCCACGACCTTTCGCCGGTTGCAGTGGATTATCGAGATAGCTTTTTCTCACCATCGGATGCTGAATACGCGCCGTGGTGTGTACCTGATCCGCCGCCGTAGACTGTAAGGAATTCGGTATGGTTTTCGCCAGCGCGCCTGTTGAAGAAACAATCTTGCCGTCCTTCACTTCTACGTTCATCGCTCCCCAACGTCCCGCGGTGAGGATTTTACCGCCCTTCTCTTCTGCCCATGCGGGGAGCGGTGCTGCCGATGTCACCACCAGCGCTCCAGCGGCAATACCGCTGTGTTTAATAAATTCACGTCTTGTTAATGTCATAACTTCCTCCCTGATCAACGAGGATCACTGTTTCTCGGTAATATCTTTGGCGTTGTACTGGAAATACCGCGTTAAAATGTCCAGTTCGTTTTCGCTCATGCTGGTTCGTGCCCCCATTCCTTTGGCAATGGACGGCCACGCATTGACGGTGTAATGGTCGGCGGCAATAGGGGCATGACAACCAGCGCAATAGGTATCGTCAAGTTTTTCAGCGTATTGCCATAGCGGTTTACGGTCCGCTAATGCGGGATCGGTAAGCGCACCCTGTAAAGACGCCTGACGCCATTGATTGCCGTATTCGTCAGCCTGCCATTCCCCGTTTACAGTGAGCGCCTTGATACCTTCTTCACTTAATGTGGCTAGCGCCAGCCGTTGACCTGCCGCCAGGTAGAGCGTGTTTTCACTGCCCTGCATTTGATAACCCTGCAACAGAACGATCGGCTGTTTGCCACTGGCATCAACGACGGTGAGATCGGTTCCAGGATTCACGGTAGCCAGCTCGCCTATGTGAGAAGTTTTGAAAGGATAAATATGTGCGCCATTAGTAACTGAAGTAGCGGCCTGACTTTCCAGCTCATGCGCCGCGTTGTCATCCATTTTTATTTCTGGCGGAAAATGGGCAATGCCTTTATGACAATCGATACAGGTTTCGCTGTCCTTTTGTGCTTTGTTATGCATTTTCTGCGCAGATTCACTTTGCGAGGCAATATCCATGGCATCAAAAGAATGGCAACTACGGCACGTTGCAGAGTCAGTGGCTTTTAATTCTTTCCATACTGTTTCGGCCATTTCCTGGCGATGAGCTTCGAACTTATCGTCACTGTCTATTTTGCCGCTAACAAATTCATGATAAATATCTTTAGATGCCTTTAATTTAGCAAATAAATAATCCATCCCTGACTTTGGAATATGGCAATCGGCACATTCCGCACGTATCCCTTTCTGGTTCGAAAAGTGGACAGTTCCCTGATATTCCTCAAAAGGTTTACTCATCGAGTGGCAGGAAAGGCAAAATGCTGTATCCGACGTTTTATGTAAGACTTTTTGCGCCAGCAATAACCCGCCGCCACCAACCACAACCGCTATCAGCAAAAACAATAACCCAATGCGTTTTTTCCCTCGCATAGATTCCTCTAATTAAATTACTGGACACCGAAATCATTGTATAATTAAATATACAACGAATTAACCGCTTGCATAATTAGGCACAACACTGCCTGAAACAATCGATAAAGAATATGATTTATTACAATGTAATCATTAATTGCTAAGGAATAACCCAGTTGCTATTTAGAATATATATTTATCAGTTTTAGTAATTTAAATCCCATAATTAATGTGAATATATACAATATTTTTAGCACAACGCTATGCGCACTGTCACCCGCTCAACAGATCACGGTTATCGTTCGTTTTTTATACTGTTCAGGGATAAAAAAAGGCCCCTGTTGAAATTGCAGGGGCCTGGTACGAGCAAGCATCATATTGGGCGACATGATGCAACGGTAAAAATCATTTGGCCTGATGGCGTTCAATGATTCCTTTCATTTCAGCAACCGCCGCCCCGTCTACGATATAACGCGAATACTCGTCCGCGTGTTCATCTGATGACATGGACAATCCTTGATTACGATAACGCATCGGTGAGGCTTGCCACGCTCCCGCGGAGCTATGGACTTCCAGCACTCCGGCATCGAGGAAGTGGTGCAGGTTTTCTGCACGGACTCCTGCTCCGGCCATAATGATTGGAGCATCACGATGGGCAATAAGTTCCATAATTTTTGATAAACCTTGCAGTGCGTCTGATTTTTGCCCTGATGTCAGTACCCGGGCAATGCCCAATTCCGCAAGATTATTGAGTGTATATAAAGGGTTAGCGCACATATCGAAGGCGCGATGAAAAGTCACTGCCAGCGGACCGGCAGCAGCCATTATTTTTTCCATTCGTGGCATATCGACATTCCCGTCAACATCGAGAACGCCCGTCACCAGTCCAGGAAAACCTAATTCGCGGACCGTGCGCACATCCTCAAGAATGGCGGCAAACTCACCGTCGCTGTAGCAAAAATCACCACCGCGTGGGCGAATTATCGGATGCACAGGGATCGTCACCCGCTGGCGCACGGATTTCAGTACACCCAACGACGGCGTTAAGCCCCCCTCTTTTGGGGCTGCGCATAATTCAACTCTGTCTGCGCCGTTTTGCTGCGCCGTTAGTGCACATTCCATGCTGTAACAGCAAATTTCCAGTAATGCCATTTTTACTCCTTAATTACGCCGACTGCTCGCTGGCAACGATCTCTTCAATGGACCACGGATGAAACTTAATAGTTGTTTTGCCATCGGTGACCGCCAGCGTCGGATTCGGTAATCGCTCATGCTCACCTTTTGGCGAACTGGTTTTCACTGAGATCCCCGGTAGGCTGAGTCCTTCATCAGAAAGCAATGCCAGCGCACGGGCATTCAGCGTTTCTGGATCACCCGGCAGAACGATTTCAATATGTTCCCAACCTTCGTGTGGGTAACGTTTTTCCCCGGGCCACGGTAGCTCCACAATAGAAAACTGCCAGTGCGCAACCTGTACCGGTTCATGCAATTTAAACAGACAAATCGGTCTGCCATTGATCATATTTTCTGACAAAAGCTCGCCACACTGTTCAAACCCGCGACGCCAGCGTTCAGCAGTGGCGTTTTGATGGCAACGCAAAGAAATGTGATCGGCAGTCAGCGGAGTGATATTCAACCCCAGACGGCGGGAAAGTTCATCTAATGCGTGGATAAATCGCGGTAAATCCGATGCAATATCCTGCAGCTCGTCGATAGATTGCCAGTTCGCCATAATCACTCTTCGTCTTTCAGTAAAAGCGTTAATTTACCCTGTTGCCCTGTGCCAACCAACCGCTGATTTCACGCCGCTTCTGATGCAATAGTGAAAACGGCAATACGCCACGCGCACGTTGCTGACGAAAACAGCCATTTGCAGTATACTCCCGCCCTAATTTCTTTAACTGGTGCGGGCAATTTTTGCTCGCTTCATCAATGTAAGGTATTCCGGTGAATATTCAGGCTCTTCTCTCAGAAAAAGTCCGTCAGGCCATGATTGCGGCAGGCGCGCCTGCGGATTGCGAACCGCAGGTTCGTCAGTCAGCAAAAGTTCAGTTCGGCGACTATCAGGCTAACGGCATGATGGCAGTTGCTAAAAAACTGGGTATGGCACCGCGACAATTAGCAGAGCAGGTGCTGACTCATCTGGATCTTAACGGTATCGCCAGCAAAGTTGAGATCGCCGGTCCAGGCTTTATCAACATTTTCCTTGATCCGGCATTCCTGGCTGAACATGTTCAGCAGGCGCTGGCGTCCGATCGTCTCGGTGTTGCTACGCCAGAAAAACAGACCATTGTGGTTGACTACTCTGCGCCAAACGTGGCGAAAGAGATGCATGTCGGTCACCTGCGCTCTACCATTATTGGTGACGCAGCAGTGCGTACTCTGGAGTTCCTCGGTCACAAAGTGATTCGCGCAAACCACGTCGGCGACTGGGGCACTCAGTTCGGTATGCTGATTGCATGGCTGGAAAAGCAGCAGCAGGAAAACGCCGGTGAAATGGAGCTGGCTGACCTTGAAGGTTTCTACCGCGATGCGAAAAAGCATTACGATGAAGATGAAGAGTTCGCCGAGCGCGCACGTAACTACGTGGTAAAACTGCAAAGCGGTGACGAATATTTCCGCGAGATGTGGCGCAAACTGGTCGACATCACCATGACGCAGAACCAGATCACCTACGATCGTCTCAACGTGACGCTGACCCGTGATGACGTGATGGGCGAAAGCCTCTACAACCCGATGCTGCCAGGAATTGTGGCGGATCTCAAAGCCAAAGGTCTGGCAGTAGAAAGCGAAGGGGCGACCGTCGTATTCCTTGATGAGTTTAAAAACAAGGAAGGCGAACCGATGGGCGTGATCATTCAGAAGAAAGATGGCGGCTATCTCTACACCACCACTGATATCGCCTGTGCGAAATATCGTTATGAAACACTGCATGCCGATCGCGTGCTGTATTACATCGACTCCCGTCAGCATCAACACCTGATGCAGGCATGGGCGATCGTCCGTAAAGCAGGCTATGTACCGGAATCCGTACCGCTGGAACACCACATGTTCGGCATGATGCTGGGTAAAGACGGCAAACCGTTCAAAACCCGCGCGGGTGGTACAGTGAAACTGGCCGATCTGCTGGATGAAGCCCTGGAACGTGCACGCCGTCTGGTGGCAGAAAAGAACCCGGATATGCCAGCCGACGAGCTGGAAAAACTGGCTAACGCGGTTGGTATTGGTGCGGTGAAATATGCGGATCTCTCCAAAAACCGCACCACGGACTACATCTTCGACTGGGACAACATGCTGGCGTTTGAGGGTAATACCGCGCCATACATGCAGTATGCATACACGCGTGTATTGTCCGTGTTCCGTAAAGCAGAAATTGACGAAGAGCAACTGGCTGCAGCTCCGGTTATCATCCGTGAAGATCGTGAAGCGCAACTGGCAGCTCGCCTGCTGCAGTTTGAAGAAACCCTCACCGTGGTTGCCCGTGAAGGCACGCCGCATGTAATGTGTGCTTACCTGTACGATCTGGCCGGTCTGTTCTCTGGCTTCTACGAGCACTGCCCGATCCTCAGCGCAGAAAACGAAGAAGTGCGTAACAGCCGTCTAAAACTGGCACAACTGACGGCGAAGACGCTGAAGCTGGGTCTGGATACGCTGGGTATTGAGACTGTAGAGCGTATGTAATCGATTTTTCGTGAGAGTGAAGCCTGATCAGGGTTAGCCGATCAGGCTTTTTTATTGCCATCTAAATGTATTCTGAAAATGGACATGCCATTGTTTTCTCACTGTTGGATAAGAGGCCAGAAGCGTAATATCCGGCCCCAGGGAAACGATAACGGTTGAATTTAAGGAATACCGCAGTGTTTAAATTTCTTGTATTAACATTAGGCATTATCTCTTGCCAGGCTTACGCAGAAGATACGGTTATAGTAAACGACCATGACATTTCAGCCATCAAAGATTGTTGGCAAAAAAATTCAGATGATGATACTGACGTTAACGTGATCAAATCATGCCTGCGACAAGAATACAATCTCGTCGATGCGCAATTAAATAAAGCCTATGGTGAAGCTTATCGTTATATAGAACAAGTGCCACGCACAGGTGTAAAAAAACCTGATACCGAACAACTTAACTTGCTTAAAAAATCACAGCGAGCCTGGCTGGATTTTAGGGACAAAGAATGTGAATTAATCCTTTCAAATGAGGACGTTCAGGATTTAAGTGACCCTTATTCTGAATCAGAATGGCTCTCATGTATGATCATACAGACCAATACGCGAACTCGCCAGTTGCAGCTATACCGTAACTCTGAAGATTTTTATCCAAGCCCTTTGACAAGAGGATAATTCACATCTTTTTGGCATGTTTTGTTGCAAGCTATTCCTGATAAATAATTGCAACAAGACATCGAGCCTTTTTCACTGAGTTATTAAACATACTCGCGAGCGCGTAATTTTTTTGTCCTTCAGCGATAATTCACAATCACTTCATTACGTTGTACCTTTAGCGGTGGAATTAACCGCCCACCGCCTGGCACTTCCCAGATAAATCGCAACGGTTCTGCTGCCGCTATACCGGAAAAGGCCACGGTGGTTCCGCTCTGCCCCTCTAATTCGACACAACGAGATTGCGAACACAAGCGAACCCGCAGTCCTGAAGGTGTCGGGCCGATAAGCTGATAACGCCACGCTACCAGCGTCATCAATCCTGAAGCAGGTTGTCGCGTAGAAAGAGGCGCAGACGACATCGACTCACCGCGATGATTTAGCGTAATTCCTACACTACTTGCCTGCCACATCCCCTCCCCGGCGGCTTGCACCAGCAGCGGAAACAATAATATTGCTAATAAGGTTCTCATTATTTGCCGCCAATTGTCGCCGTCATGCGGATATGTCGGTTATCAGACAGTTCCAGATTCGACAGGACCACTAACTGCGGCAAGCTGCGGCGCAGGAAGCGAGACAATAATGGTCGCAGCGCGTGGTTCACCAACAATACTGGCGGCGCACCCAGCATCTCCTGACGGGATAGCGCTTCCTGAGTTTGCGCCAGTAAACGATCCGCCAGCCCTGGCTCCAGTCCTCCCCCGCCCTGCAGCGCCTGTAGTAACAAACGTTCCAGCGGTGTATCGAGGCCAATAACATGGACTTCATCTTTGCCAGGAAACCACTGCTGGGTAATCGCCCGTCCCAACGCCACGCGCACGACGGCGGTTAATTCATGTGGATCGCTTTGGATGGGCGCATGTTCCGCCAGCGTTTCGAGAATGGTGCGCATATCGCGAATCGGTACTTTTTCATCGAGGAGATTTTGCAGCACTTTATGCAGTGTGGTGAGCGTGACGACGCCAGGAACGAGATCTTCCGTCAGCTTTGGCATCTCCTGGGCGACGCGATCCAACAGCTGTTGCGCCTCCTGACGACCAAACAGCTCTGCGGCATGCTGGCTAATGAGGTGGTTAAGATGCGTTGCTACCACCGTGCTGGCCTCAACCACTGTGTACCCCTGAATCTGCGCCTGTTCTTTTAGCGCACTTTCAATCCAGATAGCATTCAGGCCAAATGCCGGATCGACGGTCGCCTCACCAGGTAACGTCCCGGCAGCGGTTCCAGGGTTAATCGCCAGCCAGCGCCCCGGATAAGCATCACCACTGCCAATCTCCACGCCTTTCATCAAAATGCGATAGCGGGCAGGTTGCAGATCCATATTGTCGCGAATGTGCACCACTGGCGGCAGAAATCCCATCTCCTGGGCAAATTTCTTGCGGATACTGCGTATACGGCCCAACAACTCACCATCCTGCTGGAAATCGACCATCGGGATCAGTCGATAACCCACTTCCATTCCCAGAGAATCTTCCAGTTGTACATCGTTCCACGTCGCTTCGACAACGGTATTATTCTCTGCCATTTTTACCGGTTTGGGTTCGGCAGGCGCTTTTTGTTCGCGTCCGCGTATCCACCAGGCCAGCCCGAGCAATCCGGCAGTGAACAGCAAAAATACCAGGTTCGGCATTCCAGGCACCAGGCCGAGTAAACCGAGCACGGCGGCGCTTAACAACATAACGCTTGGGTTACTGAAAAGCTGATTCACCATCTGCTCGCCAACATCCTGATCGGTGCTGACACGCGTAACGATGACCCCCGCGGCGGTAGAAATCACCAGCGCCGGAATTTGTGCCACCAGACCGTCGCCAATGGTCAATAGCGTATAACTTTCCGCCGCGTGTCCCATGCTCATGCCATGTTGCAGCACGCCGACCAGCAACCCGCCGACAATGTTAATGACCATGATGAGGATCCCGGCGATGGCATCGCCGCGAACAAACTTACTTGCCCCGTCCATTGAGCCGTAAAAATCGGCTTCCTGAGTCACTTCGGAGCGGCGTTTTTTCGCCTCATCTTCACCAATCAATCCGGCGTTAAGGTCGGCGTCAATCGCCATCTGCTTACCCGGCATACCATCGAGAACAAAGCGCGCACCCACTTCTGCGATACGCCCGGCACCTTTGGTAATGACCATAAAGTTGATGATCACGAGAATGACAAACACCACGATACCGATAGCGAAATTGCCACCAACGAGGAAGTGACCGAACGCTTCGACCACCTTCCCTGCCGCCGCCGCGCCGGTATGCCCTTCCATTAAAATGATACGGGTTGAAGCCACGTTAAGTGCCAGACGCAACAGCGTGGTAAACAACAGAATGGTCGGAAACGCAGCAAACTCAAGCGTGCGCTGGGTAAACATCGCCACCAGCAACACCATGATCGACAAGGCAATATTGAAGGTAAACAACAGGTCGAGTATGAATGCGGGCAGTGGCAGCACCATCATCGACAAGATCAACAGGATCAAAATCGGTCCGGCAAGGATCTGCCATTGTGTCGATTTCAGGTTTGCGGGCAGGCGCAGCATCGCGGCCAGATTACTCATGGGTCGGTTTCTCGTTAATAAAATCCAGGGCTTCCGGCACCGGAAGATGAGTAGGTTGTACAGGGCGCTGTCCACCAGCCAGACGCCAGCGTTTCAGTTGCCAGACCCAGGCCAGCACTTCCGCCACCGCGGCGTACAGTTGACCCGGGATTTGTTGACCAATCTCCGCATGTCGATACAGCGCTCGCGCCAGCGGCGGCGCTTCAAGCGTCGGGACGTTATTTTCAGCGCCAATTTCACGAATGCGCAGCGCGACCAGCCCTGCACCTTTAGCGACCACTTTCGGTGCGCTCATTTTGTTTTCGTCATACTGCAACGCTACCGAATAGTGGGTCGGGTTATTGACAATGACATCCGCTTTCGGCACATCGGCCATCATCCGACGCCGTGCAGCAGCTCGCTGCATCTGACGGATCCGCCCTTTAACATGAGGGTCACCTTCGCTTTGTTTGAACTCATCACGAATATCCTGCCGTGACATACGCAGCTTTTTCAGGTGGCTGAATATTTGGAAAAAGACGTCAAATCCCACCATTGGAATGACACCAAGCACCACCAGCAGTGCGCATAGCCCTACCAAATCCATCGCATTACCCATGGCGGTAATCGGAGACTCGGCCATCAAGCGCATCATCTGCGGCCAGTGATGCCAGAGAAAAAACCCCGTCACGCTGCCAACCAGGATGGTTTTCAAAATTGCTTTAAGCAACTCCGCGCCAGTCTGAGCCGAGAACATCCGTTTAATGCCCGGTAGCGGGTTGAGTTTGGAAAACTTCGGCTGCAAGGATTTGCCGCTAAATACCAGCCCTCCCAGCATGACCGGAGAAATGAGCGCCACCAGCACCACGCCGCTAATCAGCGGCAGCAGCGCCAGCATGGCTTCTCTGATCAGCAGAATAATCTGCCCGAGGATCAGATTCGGGTCATTGATAATACTGTGATCAAAATGCAGCCCAGCGGAGAGCATGCCCGACAATCGACGGGCCAGCGACACACCGCCAAACCAGATAACACTAACGCCCACCAGCAAAATCAGCAGTGAGGTCAGTTCACGGGAACGCGGGATTTGCCCCTCTTCCCGCGCTTTTTCTAGTCGGTGAGGTGTGGGGGCTTCTGTTTTGTCGTCGCTCTCGTCAGACACGTCGCCAATCCTGGAAAGAGTATTAAGCGTGAATGATGCCAGAGCGCAAAGCGTTCAATGGTTTGAGTAAGGGGCAAAACAGGCGGGATTTAGGGCTTTTGCTGCCACACATCAAGCATAGTGTGCGTTTGTCGGATGCGGCGTCATCGCCTTATCAGACCGCCTGATATGACGTGGTCACGCCACATCAGGCAATACAAATCAAAATCCAAGACTATCCAACAAATCGTCCACCTGATCCTGACTGGCTACCACACCGGCTTTGCTGGTATCGACCTGAGGTCCATTAAGCAAACTCTGGTTTTCACGTTTTGGACGCGACTCCTGTTCCGGGATGTTTTCCAACAGCACCATCAGCAACTGGCGTTCGATCTCCTGAATGACATCCATCATCCGCTTAATGACCTGCCCGGTGAGATCCTGAAAATCCTGCGCCATCATGATTTCCAGCAGTTGCGCGTTAGTAAAGCTGGTATGCGCGGGTACATCTGCCAGAAATTGTCGTGTATCTGTTACCAGTTCACGGGCGTCGGCAAGGTCAATCGGATCGGCAAACCAGTCATCCCAACGTTGGGTTAACGCTTTTGCTGATTTCTCCATTTGATCCTGATGCGGTTGTGACGCCTCAACACTGTTCAGCGCCCGCTCCGCAGCCTGGGCGGTCATCTGCACAACATAGTACAAACGATCGCGCGCATCGGGGATGGCTTCCGCCGCTTCGGCAATGGCCTGATCCAGCCCCAGTTCCCGCAAACTGTCGCGCAGCATACGCGTCAGGCTGCCGATGCGCGCAATGATATCGCCAGCTGAATGCTCGTCAGCAGGTTTGATTGATGGTTGCATCATAGTCGCATCCTCACATGCCCAGTTTCTCAAAGATTTTGTTGAGTTTTTCCTCCAGCGTCGCGGCGGTAAATGGCTTCACCACATAGCCACTGGCCCCCGCTTGCGCCGCAGCAATGATGTTCTCTTTCTTCGCTTCTGCAGTCACCATTAACACTGGCAATGCCGACATCGCGCCATCCGCACGAATTGTTTTCAGCAATTCCAGGCCATCCATATTGGGCATGTTCCAGTCGGAGATAACAAATCCATAACCGCCTGCCTGCAACTTATTGAGAGCGTCGACGCCATCTTCCGCTTCCTCAACATTATTGAATCCCAGCTCTTTCAGCAGGTTACGCACTATGCGTCGCATGGTGGAAAAGTCATCCACAACCAAAAATTTAAGTTCTTTATCCGCCATTTCACACTCCTGATTTAAATACGTATCGCCTGTCCGGCACTAATTTTTGCCAACATTTGCTGGCTTACCTGGCTAAGATCGACCACTTCGCAGACACCACCCATATTGATGGCCTCGCGCGGCATGCCGAACACCACGCAACTTGCTTCGTTTTGCGCAAGGGTCCATGCCCCCGCCTGACGCATCGCCAACATTCCCGCCGCGCCGTCGTTGCCCATACCGGTCAGGATCACCCCAACCGCATTACGCCCCGCCTGTTTGGCGACAGAATGGAACAACACATCTACCGAAGGCCGATGACGGTTAACCGCCGGGCCATCGTGAATTTTGATTTGGTAATTTGCGCCACTACGCGACAGCTCCATATGCCGATCGCCCGGCGCAATATAGGCATGCCCCGGCAAGACACGTTCTCCGTCTTCGGCTTCTTTAACCCCGATCTGGCAAAGCTTATTAAGTCTGTCGGCAAAAGAGCGGGTGAAACCGGGCGGCATATGCTGGGTAATTAACAGTGCCGGGCTGGAAAGCGGCAACGGTTGCAGTACGTGACGAATTGCCTCAGTTCCACCCGTTGAAGCACCAATCGCAATCAGTTTTTCAGAACTCAACAACGGCCCCGCCTTCAGCGTTGTCGGTGCCGACAATGGCTTATGTGCTGCAAGGCTCGCCTTTGCTGCCGTACGCACCTTTTCAGCAATCATTTCGTTATACGCCAGCATACCTTCGCGAATACCCAGTTGCGGTTTGGTGACAAAATCTATCGCCCCCAGCTCCAGCGCGCGCAGCGTGACTTCTGACCCTTTGCCGGTCAGGGAAGAAACCATCACAACGGGCATTGGACGCAAACGCATTAATTTTTCGAGGAAATCCAGTCCGTCCATCCGCGGCATTTCAACATCCAGCGTCAGCACATCGGGATTGAATTTCTTAATCAAGTCACGCGCGACCAGCGGATCAGGCGCGGTCGCCACCATTTCCATGTCGCTATGGCTGTTGATGATTTCTGTCATGATCTGGCGCATCAGTGCCGAATCATCGACAGATAACACCCTGATTTTGCTCATCGTTAATCCTTACTTAGCGCATACACCGTCTGACCACGCAGCGTGAAGCGGCGCTCAAGGTGGCTAAAGTTTTCAGAGTGACCCGCAAACAGCAATCCGTCGGGTTTAAGGAGCGGAACAAAGCGGCGCAAAATCTCCTGCTGGGTAGTTTGATCGAAGTAGATCATGACGTTACGACAGAAGATCGCATCAAACGGCCCCGGCACGGTGTACTGTTTCGCCAGTAGATTCAGCGGGGCAAAATCAACATAGTTCGCCAGCTCCTGACGCACGCGTACCAGCCCTTCATGCGGCCCCGTCCCTCGCATGAAATACCGTTGCAGTTGCTGCGGCGTCAGGTTTTTCAACTCTTCATGGCGATAGATACCGCTTCTGGCTTTTTCCAGCACTTCGGTGTCGATATCACTGGCAAACACTTTCCAGCGTCCGGGCGCGGTGCCCAATGTGTCAGCCAGCGTCATCGCAATGCTGTACGGCTCTTCGCCGGTCGAAGCCGCCGCGCTCCATACGCGATACTCGCCAGAACGGCGACGTGCGTGATCCGCGAGCAGAGGGAAATGATGTGCCTCACGGAAAAATGCCGTCAGATTCGTGGTCAGCGAATTGATAAACGCCTGCCACTCACCGCTGTGCTGATTAGATTCCAGCAAGTTCAGATAATGACCGAAATCCGTCAGTCCCAGCGAACGCAAACGACGAACCAGTCGGTTGTAAACCATGTCGCGTTTATGGTCAGCCAGAACGATCCCGGCTCGTTGATAGATCAATTGACTTATCCGCCGAAAATGCGCGTCGGAAAGCGCCAGGCGCTCGGTCATCTGTAACAATAAAGACGTTTGCCCACAGGGCAGAGATGAAGTCATAGCGCCTTCTCAATCACTTCAGGATACCACTGGCGCAATTTGTAACTGCACCGACTCATGTCGTGCTACTTCATGTTCTTCAAGGGTAAATACCGCCACACGCGACGAAAGATGGTCGGCCTGATTCGCCAGTTGTTCCGTTGCCACCGCCGCTTCTTCTACCAACGCGGCGTTTTGCTGCGTAACGTAATCCATCTGGCTAACCGCCAGCGCCACTTGTTCAATCCCACGGCGCTGCTCATCGGATGCGGAGGCAATTTCGCCCATGATGTCGTTCACCCGAGTGACCGACTGGACGATTTCCGTCATCGTATTAGCGGAAGTCTCTCACCAGCGCGGAGCCTTGCTGGACACGGGCCACAGACTCTCCGATCAGAACTTTGATCTGTTTGGCGGCCTGAGCACTGAGTCGGCGCCGGCGAGGGTACGGACTTACCCGGCGACCACGGCAAATCCACGGCCCTGTTCACCGGCGCGCGCCGCTTCAGGGCGTTCAGTGCCAGAATGTTGGTCTGAAAAGCAATGCCGTCGATAACGCTGATAATGTCGCTAATTTTCTTTGAACTGGTGGCGATGTTTTGCATGGTCTGCGCTACGTGGCTGGCCTGTTCGCCGCCGCGTTTTCGCGGTATCTGCCGCCCCATTGCGCCAGATCGGACCGCCTGGCGGGCGTTGTGACGAGTTCTGGCTGACCGTTGCCGTCAACTGCTCCATGCTGGCCGCAGTTTTCTCTGCCAGCGATGCCGCCTGCTGTTCGGTACGCGCCGAAAGATCGTTATTGCCGGCGGCAATTTACCAAAATACCGGTATCCATTTGATTGCTGCCCTGACGGACATGTCCCACGGTTTCGCGTAGCGATTTTCATCGCTTTAAGACCGGCAAAAATGGCGCTGATTTCGTTTTTGCCAGTACACCGAAACGGGGCCAGCCAGCTTCCCTTCGCAATACTGTCAAAGTGGCTGCTGATAATGGCCAGCGGTACGCGAATCATATGGCGAACCCACCACAGCGCACCGACGGTCATCAGCACGAGATAATCACCATCGAGATAAAAGTAATCGTTGAGCGCTGATATCCGCCTTGCTTTCCTGTTCAGCTGCGGCGACATCCATCAGATATTTTTACGCCAGCTCTCATAGTAATTATCAGACTGATCCTGAGATTTCTCCACCGGTGCCGCGACGAATTCCGCCAACTGATTGTTCTCAAGCCAGGCAGTTTGATGGGCCAGCATTTTTCATACCAGGCGGTAAAGGTTTTTGCCGTCTGGCTTTGCAACGCCTTGTCATGTTCTTGCCCATCAGCGGTAAGGCCATAAATCCCTTAAACGGGCGTCCGCTGCAGGGAAAACTACCCTGTTAACATCATGGATCATGCTACGGGACTCTCAGTGGGCGGATAGCTTAGCGCCGTGAGCGTGCCCGCTTTATTCAGCATATTACTCGCCTGCAGCATGGCGGCGCGCAGCATCCGTTAAGGTATTCAGTTGCTGGCTACTCTGGTCAACCTGGGTTAATGTTGTTTTGCCCATCGCGAAAGGCCCAAAAGGAGAGTCCATTACTGCCGATCTGCAAAATGCCGCAGATAATCAAAATCAGAAACAACGTGGTAGAGATTCGAATACGATAAAGCATCACCACACTCCTAAAAGCGGCAACTGCCGCGGTAGTTGGGTTTTCAAAAGGTTTCCCAGTTGTTATGGGTTCGGCTGTTTGCTGTCGAAGCAAGGCGCGATGGTGTCGTCAACGATGGCGCAGCGGTTGGCGTGCTGCGGCTCACCGTGGCTGGGCTTTGAGACGAAACGCTGCGACGGCCTGATTCAGACGTTCGGCCTGGTCTTCCAGCGCAGCGGCGGCGCTTGCCGACTCTTCCACCAGCGAGGCGTTTTGCTGCGTCACGCTATCCATTTCCGCCACGGCGATCGCCGCCCTGGGTCGATACCCCGGCTCTGTTCGTCAGAAGCCGAGGCGATTTCGCCCAGTGATCTGGTGACGCGAGTCACCGCGTTGGCCGATCCGGTCATCGTTTCGCCCGCACTTTCAACCAGTACTGAACCGGTATCGACACGTGAGACGGAATTATTAAATTAACGCTTTAATTTCTTTGCCGCCTGCGCGCTGCGGCTGGCTGGAGTACACACCTCCCCGGCGACCACGGCAAATCCACGGCCCTGTTCACCGGCACGCGCCGCTTCGGGCGCGGCAGCGTTAAGCGCCAGGATATTGGTCTGGAAGGCAATGCCGTCGATAACGCCGGTAATATCGAAGATTTTCTGCGAACTGGCCGCGATCTGGTGCATAGTGTTCACCACGCCATTGACCACGTTGCCACCGCACTGGGCGGTCTACGACGCGCTTAACGCAAGGTGTGAAGCCTGACGCGCATTTTCGGCGTTCTGTTTCACCGTGGCGGTGAGCTGTTCCGTGTCGGGCTGCGGTCTCTTCCAGCGAGGCGGATTTGCTGTTCAGTACGGGAGGAAAGATCGGTGTTGCCCGCCGCAATTTCACGGGTACCGGCATAGATGGCATCTGAACCTTCGCGGACATGAGTGACGGTGTCAGTCAAAGAGCGTTGCATATGTGAAACGCTCTGCGCCAGGTCGCCCATTTCACTGCGCCCGTCAATGGTCAGGGTATTCGCCAGGTTACCACCGGCGATTTCGCGAATGTGAGCAATAATTTTTGCCAGCGGAGTAAGCAACATACGGCGAATGCCGTACCACGCCACCAGCAGAATCAATACCACCACCAGCGCGATAACCGCCAGTTGCCACTGGGCAAATCGGTAATCATCTGCGTTGTCAGTGACGATATCGCGATACAGTTTTTCACTGCTGAGGGCGTACTGAGCAAACGCTTCGCCCATTGCATTTTGCATTCCCTGGGTTGGCTGAGCGAAATAAGCTCCAGTATTGCCATAATCTAGATAATCAATCAGTTCAGTTAACGCTGTGTAATAGTTTTTATATTTTTCATCAATATTACGACTGGTAGCGACCATTTCAGGTAACGGTGCCATGCTTTTGAATTTTTTATAATGCGTCGCTGCCTGCGCCAATGTTTTCCTGGCGCTATCGAGCAATTCAACTTTGGCGTTACTTTGTTGATTGGAGGAATCCATCATCATCCGTACCGCTGAACGACTCAGGTTAATGCGCGTTTGCAGCATTAAATCCCAGGTTGACGTCAGCTCGCCCTGCTGTTCCCGTAATTGATTGGAAACCACAAAGCTCTTCTGGCTATGGTGAAGGGAAGAAAAAAACAGACTGCCGGAAATAAGCTGTAACAGTGCGAATACCCCCAGCACCATTACCAACAGCGTGACTACGCGGATACGGTTAATCATAAGGCACCTTCCTGAAAACAAGTTGATCTCGTTATCGGCAAGGAGGGGGGAAACTTTATTGCTGATGCCACCCGCCGCGAAATTGAAATAAAAAACCCGATGCGCAGATCATCGGGTTCATTTCAATTGAGGAAATCGGGAGAATTACGCCACTTCTGACGCCGCGCTATCTAACAGCGCCATCTCTTCGCTGTTCAGCAGTTTTTCGATGTTCACCAGAATCAACATCCGGTCGCCCAGTGCGCCCAGTCCAGTGAGATATTCTGTTGAAAGCGTCACGGCAAATTCCGGTGCCGGACGAATTTGCTCCGCCGTCAATGAAAGCACGTCTGAGACGCCGTCAACCACGATGCCGACCACCCGCTGTCCGAGATTCAGGACGATAACTACCGTGTTGTCGTTATAGTCCACATCCACCTGGCTGAACTTAATTCGTAAGTCAACAATCGGCACAATAACGCCGCGCAGATTCGTGACGCCTTTGATAAACGCTGGCGTGCTGGCAATGCGCGTGACCTGATCGTAGCCGCGGATCTGCTGTACCTTCAGGATATCAATACCGTACTCTTCGTTACCCAGCGTGAATACCAGAAATTCTTGTCCTGTCGGTTCACCCGCCAGCTTTGTTACATTCGTCATACCGGTCATGTTTTTACCTTTTCTCTGCGTTTCAGGCGGCTGTGTTCGCCAGACGTTTTTCACGATTCAATCCCTGCAGGGCGGAGACATCGACAATCAGCGCGACGCTGCCGTCGCCAAGGATGCGCTGCCGCCGAAATACCCGGCACCTTGCGGTAGTTGCTCTCCAGGTTTTTCACTACGACCTGATGCTGACCAATTAGCTGATCGACCAGCAGCGCATAGCGGCGACCGGCGCTTTGCAGAATAACCACAATGCCCTGCGTCGCTTCAGTTTTCGCCCCCTGCACTTCGAATGCTTTCCACAGTTCGACCAACGGCAGGTATTCACCGCGTACTTCCAGTACGCGCTCGCCGCCCGCCAGAGGATGCAGATCCTCTTCACGCAGGCTGGAAGGGATTCCATCACCGCATTTAGCGGCAGAATAAAGACTTCTTCACTCACCTTCACCGACATTCCATCGAGGATCGCCAGCGTCAACGGCAGCAGAATGCGGATGGTGGTACCAGCACCCTGTTTGGATTTAATTTCAACGTGGCCGCCCATCTCCTGGATATTTCGTTTCACCACGTCCATACCTACGCCGCGCCCGGAGACATCAGTCACCTGCTCAGCGGTGGAGAAGCCAGGGGCAAAAATCAGCATCCCGACCTCTTCATCGGTCATGCTTTCGCTGACCGACATCCCCTGCGACAACGCCTTAGCCAGAATGCGTTCACGGTTAAGCCCGGCACCATCATGGCGTCAGCTTCGATACAGATATTGCCGCCCTGATGCTCTGCGGAGAGAATCGGATTCCCCAACAGCCAGATTTGCCCGCAGCCAGACGCGCTTCCGGCAGTTCAATACCGTGATCAAGGCTGTTACGCCGCCAGGGTGGGTCAGCGGATCGATAATGCGTTCGATGAGGCTTCTATGAGCTCGGTTGAGCTACCAATTTGCGTCAACTCAACCTGCTTGCCGAGTTTTCCCGCCAGATCACGCACCAGCCGGGGATAGCGACTAAAAACATATTCCATCGGCATCATGCGAATCGACATCACTGATTCCTGCAAATCACGGGCGTTACGTTGTAACTGCCCCATGCTGGTTATCAAATCACCATGATTAACCGGGTCCAGTTCGCTGGAACGCTGGGCAAGCATGGACTGGGTGATAACCAGCTCGCCGACGAGGTTAATTAATTGATCAACCTTTTCTACCGCTACACGGATGCTGGTGGATTCATTGCTGCGCGTCGTTTTTTCCCGCTCCACGCGGCCGGTTGGCGCTTGTTCGGCTGCCAGTTTAAGCACTGGTGGGGTGGATATTTTTGGCGAGACTTCTACTGTTTCAAAGGTAATCTGATCGGCTTCAATCACAAAACAGAGTACCGCTGTGATGTCATCTTCGGCGATGTCGCCCGGTAATATTGCCGAGAGCGAATCCGCCCCTTTCACCACGTCAGTTAACGTTGTCAGATGTCCCAGTTCTTCTTCCAGCAGGTCGACTTCCCCGGCCTTCAGGCGCGAAAGGATAATTCGTCGCGGCGACTGACTGCGACTCTGCTCATCTTGCGGTTCACTTTTGGCAACCACACTTAATCGGGTCACTGCGGATGGCGTTTCGCCTTTCGCTTCTAATGCCAGTTGACGCAAGGCCTGGCAGATATAATCGAAGCTGGCGGCATCCGGCTCTTGCGACTGTTTATAAGCGTCGAGCTGTTCTTGCATGATGTCCTTCGTTTCCAAAAACAGATTGATAATGTCGGTGTTGAGTTGCATCTCACCTCGTCTGGCTTCATCGAGCAGGTTTTCCATCAGATGCGTGGTTTCCTGCAAAACGCTGAAGCCAAAAGTTCCTGCCCCTCCTTTGATCGAGTGGGCAGCCCGAAAGATGGCATTCAATTGTTCGGCATCTGGCGCTTCCGGCTGCAAAACCAGCAAATGCTGCTCCATGTCAGCCAACAGTTCGTCCGCTTCATCAAAAAATGTCTGATAAAAATCGCTTATATCCATGCTCACGCTGTCACCTCGGTTCGGCTGATGGCATTGTGGGAACACTGACCTGTGGTGCAACCTCAGGTTTTTCCAGGGCGCTTACTGGCTCATTCTGGCTTTCGGCGTTTTCATGCAAAATGGCCTGTTCGGCTTGTTTGTTCAGTACCAGCAGGCTGATGCGACGGTTGACGGCATCATCAGGTCCGCGATCGCTTAAGCGCATCGTTGCCGCCATGCCGACGACACGTAACACTTTGCCGCTATCCAACCCTCCGACCATCAGTTCGCGGCGGGATGCATTGGCCCGATCGGCAGAAAGCTCCCAGTTGCTATATCCTTTCTCACCGCTGGCGTAGGGGAAATCATCGGTATGACCTGAAAGGCTAATACGGTTGGGAATACCGTTCAGTACAGGCGCAATGGCGCGCAGAATGTCGCGCATATAGGGTTCGACATCGGCACTGCCGGTTCTAAACATCGGGCGATTCTGGCTATCGATGATCTGAATACGTAGACCTTCCTGGACCAGATCGATTTTGAGATGGGGACGTAACGCCCGCAGTTTCGGATCGGACTCTATCAACTGGTCGAGATCACCCCGCAATTTCCGCAATCGACTTTGCTCCATGCGTTTTTTCAGCTCTTCGATGTTCGGCTGCTTATTCACTTCCCCCTGGCTTTGGGTGTAATCATCACCACCGCCGGGAATTGGGCTTTCACTATTAGAAATGCGATCGCCGCCCGTAACCGCAGTCGCCAGTGGAGTCCGGAAGTACTCCGCAATCTGAATCAGCTCTTTTGGGCTGGAGATGGAGATAAGCCACATCACCAGAAAGAACGCCATCATTGCGGTCATAAAGTCGGCATAAGCAATTTTCCACGACCCATGCGCGCTGCCGTGTGATTTATGCTTACGCCGTTTGACGACGATAATCGGATGCGATTGGTTTTTCATGCGTCCTCGGTGGTCGTTTGTTGCTGCGGGTTATGCACCGCGCGCACGTGTTCTTCCAGTTCGATAAACGAAGGACGTTCGCTGCTGTAGAGCGTTTTACGCCCAAACTCAACGGCAATCGGCGGAGCGTAACCGTTAAGATTGGATAACAGCGTGATTTTGACGCACTGCATCATCTTGGTCGTTTCCGCGCTTTTCTGCCGCAGAACGCTGGCCAGAGGCGAAACGAAGCCGTAAGCCGCAGAATACCGAGGAACGTCCCCACCATCGCGTGGGCAATCAACGCCCGAGCTCCGCCGCAGGACGATCCGCTGACCCCAACGCGTGCACTACCCCCATGACCGCCGCAACGATACCGAACGCCGGCAGCGAGTCACCAACCAGCGCCAGGCTGATCAGCCGGGACTTCACTTTCGCTTTCATGGGTTTCGATTTCTTCATCCATCAGCGCTTCAATCTCGAAGGTGTTCATGTTGCCGCAGATAATCAGACGCAGGTAATCGACAATAAATTCGAGCATCACCGGATCTGCCAGGATGCGCGGGTAGCTGGCAAAAATTTCGCTCTCTTTCGGATTTTCGATATCCCGTTCCAGCGAAAACATCCCTTGCTGGCGCGATTTGGCCATCAGGCGATAGAGCAGCGCCAGCAGGTCCGTATACATGCTTTTGGTGTACTTCGAGCGGCGGAACAAGCAAAGGCAGCGCCTTCATCGTCCCCTTGATGGCTTTACCGTTGTTACCCACGATAAATGCGCCAACCCCCGCGCCGCCGATAATGATCAGCTCAGCCGGTTGATACAGTGCCCCAAGGTGTCCGCCGGTCATCATGTAACCGCCGAAAACTGTCCCCAAAACAACCAGGTAACCTATTAAGATAAGCACGCTATCATCCTTCCACTGTTGACTAAGAGAGGAGACAGATGAGGTATTTCACCCGATTATGGGTAAAAAAAGCAGCGGCCTGGACCGCTGCTGGAGTGTTTAATCCACGTTACGTGGGGTTAAACAGCTTGCCCTATCTGTTCATCCAGCAGTTGTGGATTACTATCGGCAGATCGCTGGAAAGTTTACGTCTTTTTACTGCTCGTGATGGTGGCTGGCACCAGCTGCAGACAAAGCTACCCGCAGGCTGGTGTGCATGAGTCACAAAATTGCCGCCACAGGAATGGCAGCTAGAAAGTTCAAGCAGTCCGCTTTCAACAAAACGGACCAGAGTCCATGCGCGAGTTAGGGCTAATAGTGGCCCTTCGTCCTGCTGAGGACACTGTTCAAGTATAGACGGTAAGCTTTAATCACGGCATCAACGCCAGAGCATTGACCGCTTTTGAGTAAGAACTGCCAGGCATTGCAGAACATGGAGGAGTGGATATTCTGTTCCCATGTCATAAACCAGTCCGTGGAAAATGGCAGCATTCCCTTCGGCGGCGGGCTGGCCCCGCAGCTCTTTGTAGAGTTTAATCAGACGACCACGACTGAGCTGAGTTTCACTTTCCAGCATCTGCAAACGAGCACCCAGCGTAATCAGCTCCATCGCAAGCTGTATATCGCGGACTTCCTGAACAATGCTTTTTTACGCTCATCGTCAGGCCCTTTTCTTAGGGCAGGTTCGCCGAGCCGCTGGTCTTCATCAGCAATCTGGTGGAGAGCAGAATGCCAGGTGCGAATCTGCTGCAGATCATCAACACGTGACTCTCTGCGTGAGGCGGGTAATGGTTTGGGCGTTATCAAAGCGGAACTGACAAACCAATTGGTTAGTTTCCGCCAGCTTCACCATCTGCGGAAGCGTCAGCTCCCTGAGGACTTTTGCCATCTCCTCGTTGATACCGAGGCGAAACATAGCTGAAGCCTTATCCTGACCAATCAAACGCTGTGCAAGAAGCAGATAAGACAAATTAATGTCATAGATGTGCTTTAGCAACTCGGATGTATGCATTTTCCCCATCCCGAATAACCAATTAGTACTTTTAGGCCGCTAAACTGCATACCCCGTGATGTCGCCGGGAAGCCCCGGTAAAAAATAATTAGCATTAGAATAGTTGCGATAAGCTGCAATAAGCAGAACCACCTTTTTGGTTTAATATGTCCTTACAAATAGAAATGGGTCTTTACACTTATCTAAGATTTTTCCTAAATCGACGCAACTGTACTCGTCACTACACGCACATACAACGGAGGGGGGCTGCGATTTTCAATAATGCGTGATGCAGATCACACAAAACACTCAATTACTTAACATAAATGGGTAATGACTCCAACTTATTGATAGTGTTTTATGTTCAGATAATGCCCGATGACTTTGTCATGCAGCTCCACCGATTTTGAGAACGACAGCGACTTCCGTCCCAGCCGTGCCAGGTGCTGCCTCAGATTCAGGTTATGCCGCTCAATTCGCTGCGTATATCGCTTGCTGATTACGTGCAGCTTTCCCTTCAGGCGGGATTCATACAGCGGCCAGCCATCCGTCATCCATATCACCACGTCAAAGGGTGACAGCAGGCTCATAAGACGCCCCAGCGTCGCCATAGTGCGTTCACCGAATACGTGCGCAACAACCGTCTTCCGGAGACTGTCATACGCGTAAAACAGCCAGCGCTGGCGCGATTTAGCCCCGACATAGCCCCACTGTTCGTCCATTTCCGCGCAGACGATGACGTCACTGCCCGGCTGTATGCGCGAGGTTACCGACTGCGGCCTGAGTTTTTTAAGTGACGTAAAATCGTGTTGAGGCCAACGCCCATAATGCGGGCTGTTGCCCGGCATCCAACGCCATTCATGGCCATATCAATGATTTTCTGGTGCGTACCGGGTTGAGAAGCGGTGTAAGTGAACTGCAGTTGCCATGTTTTACGGCAGTGAGAGCAGAGATAGCGCTGATGTCCGGCGGTGCTTTTGCCGTTACGCACCACCCCGTCAGTAGCTGAACAGGAGGGACAGCTGATAGAAACAGAAGCCACTGGAGCACCTCAAAAACACCATCATACACTAAATCAGTAAGTTGGCAGCATCACCCATAAATGTATAAGTCATACTTTTGTTTTGGGTGTATTTCAATCTGTTAAAAAGTTTTTCGCTACGCTAGCAAGCAAAAATGAAACAGGAATAATCGAAATGGGATGTTGCGCACAGTCAAAATAACTCACCGTAAATAATCATCTGCTATAAATAATCACTTTCATGCAATACCAGATAAGCTATTTTTAAACAGACACTTACCGCACAACAAACTAATTAAATACAAAGAAAGGCAACAATCAACTTAATGTTAATGAAATGTTTTACATATATTAACCACTTGTTTAATGCGGAGAATCAGTACACTATTTTCTTATAATTACATTTGAAATTATATGATCACCGGGAGTGATTGATTAATTATCTTTACTAATAATCAGACTAATATTTACCTGTTTGACCGAGTTGGGATTGCGTCGTTTCTCCATTAGGAGTAAAGCTTTAATGTCACCTGAAGTTCACAGAATAAGGAACAGGTTATGAGCTATAGCAATATTCTTGTCGCTGTTGCGGTTACACCGGAAAGTCAGCAACTGCTGGCAAAAGCGGTATCTATCGCCAGGCCAGTAAAGGGACACATCAGTTTAATTACTCTCGCTTCCGACCCGGAAATGTACAATCAATTAGCTGCGCCGATGCTTGAAGATTTACGCAGCGTGATGCATGAAGAAACGCAAAGCTTTCTTGATAAGTTAATTCAGGATGCGGGGTATCCCGTTGACAAGACGTTTATTGCCTACGGTGAGTTAAGCGAACATATTCTGGAAGTATGTCACAAGCATCATTTCGATTTGGTGATTTGCGGTAATCACAATCACAGTTTCTTTTCGCGAGCATCCTGCTCGGCGAAAAGAGTTATTGCCTCAAGTGAGGTCGATGTGCTGTTAGTTCCACTTACGGGAGATTAACCGCTCCTACGCAAGCTTTGGAAAGGTAGCAACTTTATCGCGCTGCTGGCTTTCCGCGCTTCGCGGAACTATCTGCTTTAGGTCGCTAATGAAGCACTCCTGCCAGTGGTTAATATCGTTTTTCACGATAACGTCCAGCATTTCTGCATGACGGGAAATACGTTCCGCCAGCGACATAGTCAATGCACGATCCAGCGCAGCTGCAACTTCGTCACGATCGTAGGGGTTAACAATTAACGCCGACGTTAACTCGTTTGCCGCTCCCGCAAATTGCGAAAGAACAAGAACGCCCGGATTGGCTGGGTCCTGAGCAGCAACATACTCTTTTGCTACCAGGTTCATCCCGTCACGCAGTGGCGTCACTAAGCCCACGTCAGAGTAGCGGAATATTTTCATCAGTAATTTACGGTCAAAATGCTGATTCAAATAATAAAGCGGCGTCCAGCCTAATTGCCCGTATTTACCATTAATTCGTCCAGCTTCATTTTCGAGCTGATGACGAATATCCTGATAGGCTTGCACATCACCACGCGACGTTGGTGCAATCTGGGTATAACGAATTTTACCATGATGCTGCGGATATTTTTCCAGCAACGCTTCATAGGCGAGAAAACGCTCTGGCAAACCTTTGGAATAATCCAGCCGTTCGACAGAAAAGATATTTTGTACGTTTTTCAGTTCCGCTTTAAGTTGCGCCAGTTTTGGCGGCAGTGGCCCGGCAGCCTGTTTGGCTATTTCTTTCGGTTCAATGCCGATCGGGTAGACTTCTGTTCGAAATGCTTTGCCCCAGGCTGTATGGCTTTTTGCGCTACGTGTCGTGACGCGGGTCAGGTTAGAAAGACAATCCAGGAACGCCAGACGATCGTTTTCTGTCTGGAAACCCAGCAAATCATAATCACAAAGCTGTTCAAGCAAGGTGTCATATGTCGGCAGCGCGTTGAAGATTTCCGGTGTCGGGAAAGGAATATGCAGAAAGAAACCAATGCGATTATTCACTCCCCGTTTGCGTAATTCATGCGCAAATGGCAACAGGTGATAATCGTGGATCCAGATAATGTCATCGTCTTGCAACAGCGGCAGTAATTTATCTGCCAGCAACGCATTTACGCGTAGATAGCCGTCCCAGGCAGGACGCTGAAATTGCACCAGATCGAGCCGATAATGAAAAGCGGGCCAGAGAACGGCATTGGAGAATTGGTTGTAGTATTCGTCAAGGTCCTGTTCGCTGAGGTTAAAAGAGGCCCACGTAATGTTACCTTTTTTCACCTTTTTTAGCGGCTGATCCTCATTCCCTGTTTCACCACTCCAGCCAAACCACAGTCCGCCTGCGGCTTTCAGTGCCCCCAGTATGCCAACGGCAAGGCCACCGGCACTGGCGGCGTGCTCGTCTGGTGGTGCAATCCGGTTAGATACTACGACTAAACGACTCATAGTCATCACTCCTGTTATTTTCTCTTTTTTGTTGTAATGCGGTGGTTATCATTTCAAGCCAGCTCCAGACATCCGGCACACCCGCCAGTCGCCATGATGCCTGAGTTGCACCTGTGCCAATTTTTACTGACATTCCGCCCAGTCGGTTAACGACTGCGAAGCCAGATTCATCGGTTAAATCATCGCCCAGAAATACGGGCGTTCGCCCGATAAAGGGAGCTTCCTGCATAAAAGCTGCAATTGCCTCACCTTTACTGGTACCTCTCGGTTTGATCTCGACAACACACTTTCCCTGCTGTAACGCCATTTGTGGCCAGATCTGAGTAATACGTTGCGCTAATGTCATTAATGCGTCTTCATGCTGCGGAGCCTGACGATAATGCAGCGCAAAAGCCATCCCTTTCGCCTCCAGCTCCGCGCCGGGATACTGAGCGATGACTGTATGCAGTTGCACGCTAATATCACGCGCAATCGCATCCGGCAGATGAACGATATGTGTTTTACCATTGATGTCACGGCGCTCCGCCCCATGCACGCCCGCTAACGGGAAGCGATAAGGTTTTGCCAGTGCGTCAAGCTCCACCATTGAGCGCCCTGATATCAATGCCAATGCACCATCACTTGCGGTTGCCAGTAGCTGTAGTCCTTGCAGAATATTGTCAGGCACGACGACCTGATCGGGATGCGGTTTGATTTCCGCCAGCGTTCCATCAAGATCAAAAAACCAGGCATATTTCGCGGATAGTTCAGGGGTTTCGGTTAACGGTTCTGTCACCCGGTTCTCCTCCTTCTCTTTTCTTATTGTGTTGCGCAGAACGCGCTTTACAGACATGTAAGTATAGACAGTGTGACGGGGGTCGCCATTTGCAACGAAGAACAGCCAACCGTTATGGCGGTTGGCTATGGTGGGAAAAAACGCTAAATTGTTGCAGAAAAAAGCATCAGACACTCTGTTTCGCTTTCTGTTTGTAGCGGTCGAAAATTACCGCAGCCAGCAGAATCAACCCACGCACCACATACTGGGAGAATGGCGAAATGTTGAGTAAGTTCATCGCATTCTTCACGGTACCCAGAATTAAAATCCCGGCCACGACATAAGAGATTTTACCAATCCCCCCTTCAGCGACACGCCCCCTAATACGCAAAGCAGAGATGACGATCAGTTCATAGCCAATCGAGGTCATCGGCTGGCCGCTGGTCATACGCGACGCCAGAATGATCCCGGCAGCCGCGGAGACCAGACCGGAGAGAACAAAGATAATAATCTTGGTCCGCACCACCGGTACACCAGCCAGTCGTGCCGCTTCTTCATTACCGCCAATCGCCAGCGTATTGCGGCCAAAGGTGGTTTTATTCAGCAGCAGACCGAAGATAATCAGGCACCCTACCGTCAGCCAGATTGGCGCCGGCAGCCCCAGCCAGTTGGCGTAACCGAGGGCAAAGAAGCGCTCATCTTCAATCCCAACTGCTTTACCATCGGAGATGATATAGGCGAGACCGCGTACTATCTGCATGGTGGCGAGCGTCGTAATCAGCGCATTGATTTTTAGTCTCGCAATCACGAAACCATTAATAAGCCCACTCACTGCGCCGAGCAGCAGACCGGCAAAGACGCCAATCCACAGGCTTTCGGTGGCAGTTAATCACCACCGCCGTCGTCACCCCCGCACAGGCGATAACCGACGCGACCGAGAGGTCAAAATCTCCGGAGGCCAGACAAAATAGCATCCCGCAGGCAACCATTCCCTACATCGAAATCGCCAGTCCAAGCCCTTTCATATTGATAAAAGAAGGCAAAGTTCGGCACAAAAATGGCGCAGCAGATAAACAGCACGGCAAAGACGACCAGCATGCCGTATCGATCCCAGATACGGCTTAAGCTCAGTGATCAGCTGCGAGCGCCAGGTGTAGTAACAGATGACATCATAATCTCCTTACTCAGGCGACAGCCTGACTAACTTTAGGCATTGCCAGGCTCAACGCCTGCTGTTCATTAGCGCTCTCATGCTGCAGTTCGCCGGATATTTCACCTTCACGCATCACCACGATGCGGTCAGCAACGCCCAACACTTCCGGCAGGTCGCTTGAGGCAAACAGTACGGCCACACCGGAGGTCGCCAGCGTGAAAATGACGTTATAAATTTCATGCTTCGCCCCTACGTTGATCCCGCGCGTCGGCTCATCAAGCAAAATGACCTTCATATCCTCCGACAACCAGCGCCCGAGAATGGCCTTTTGCTGATTTCCACCGGAGAGATTCATGATCAACTGCTGCGCTCCCGGCGTTTTAGATTTAACGATTGGATATGGTGATCGGCGTTGGTCGCTTCCCACTCATTATTGATAACGCACCCAGCACGAATATGTTTGCGCCTGGCGCTGATGTTGATATTGTCGCGCACCGAATGCACCGGAATGATGCCCTCGGCTTTACGGTTTTCCGGGCACAGCATCATTCCCGCACGGGATGGCCTGCGCGGGTTTATCAATCGTGACTCGCTGGCCGTCGATATAAATATCGCCGCCGGTTATTTTCGTGCCGCCAAAAATCCCTTTCATCAGCTCGCTTCGCCCGGCGCCCACCAGCCCAAACAGGCCAACGATTTCGCCGCTGCGCACCGACAGTGAAATAGGCGTGCGCACTCCCGGCGCTTTCACCTGTTCCAGACGCAGCCGCTCTTCGCCGTAATCACGCGGCTGCCAGCCATAAATATCGCCGATCTTCCGCCCGACCATCGCCTGAACCAGGCGGTCATGGCTGACTTCCTGCATATCGTCAAAGGTGCAAACATAGCGGCCATCTTTAAACACAGTAATGGCATCGCTGATTGCGAAGATCTCTTCCATGCGGTGCGAGACATAGATGATCACTCGCCCCTCTTTACGCAGCTCGCGGATCACCCGGAAAAGGTTATCGATCGCGCGCAGACAGCGAACTGGTAGGCTCATCAAAGGCAATAACCTTCGCGTTACGCGCCAGCGCTTTTGCATTTCCACCAATCTGCCATTGGCCGATGGAGAGATATCTCAGCGGGGTATCTGGGTCAATATCGATTCCCAGATGTTCAAGCTGCAGGCGTGCTTCATAGTTCAATAGTGACCGGTTAACGATCCCGCCGCGGCTCGGTAACTGCCCGAGGTAGATATTTTCGGCGACGGTCATCTCCGGAATAAGATGCAGTTCCTGGTAAATAATGGCGACACCCGCGTTCAACGCCGCGGTGGTATCAGCAAAAGAAATCTCTTCTCCACGCCGCGGGACGGGGTACCCGAGGTCGGGGAATAATTACCGCTGAGTATTTTCAGCAGCGTCGACTTACCGGCACCGTTTTCGCCCATCAACGCATGCACCTGGCCGCTATAGCAATCGAAGCTAATATCGGACAGCGCTTTGACGCGGGGAACGTTTTGCAAATACCGTGAAAAGAAGAGATAAGGGGCAGACTGTTGCATGGCAACCTCCACAATCAACTATCCTTCTCCCCCCGCCTGGCGGGAGGAGAACCATCAGGACTCAGAGGCCTTTTTTCGCCAGTTCTTCTTTGAAGTTGTCACGGGTGATCAGCACAACGTCAGTGACTGCGGTGAATTTTGGCGGTTCTACGCCTTTTTGCTACCCAGTTGTACAGCAGTTCGCTGGTTTTATAGCCGTGAATATCCGGGCTTGGCAGCAGAGAGCCAAAGAACCCGGTCGCCTGTGCTTTTGACAGTTCGTTGACTGCATCCACGCCGTTGATACCAATACCAATCACGTTGGCCGCTTTAAAGCCCTGACCTTCCGTCGCACGCACGCCACCCAGGACGGTGTTATCGTTCATACCGATAATCAGCCACTGCTTCACTTCAGGGTGCTGAACCAGCAGCGAGTTACCGGCATCGAATGCGCCGGGGATATCATTAGATTTGGTCGGGATCTTGTAGATTTGTTTTTCCGGGAAGCCTGCGGCTTTAATCGCATCCATCGAGCCCGTATGCGACGACGTGCGGTATCCAGCTCGTCTGCGGTAATCGCCATCACGCCGGTGGTTTTCACATCCCAGCCGCGTTTTTGCATCTCTTTATAGAGTTCCTGTCCCTGACGAGCCCCAATTTCACTTGCCGCCATCATCACCAGCGGCACGGTATCCATCGGTTTGCCTTTGGCATTGACGAACTGATCATCGACGGTGATGACCTTCATGTCATAGCTACGCGCCTTCGCCACGATTGCCGGCCCCAGTTTCGGGTGAAGGCGTACAGATAACAAAACCTTTCGCCCGCTTGCTGCCAGGCTATCAATGGCATTCAGCGTTTTTTCACCATCGGGAACGGCAATTTTAATCACATCAAAGCCGAGATTTTTCCCCGCCTTATCGGCAAATTTCCATTCTGTCTGGAACCAGGGTTCTTCCGGTTGTTTCACTAAAAAGCCTAGTTTCAGATTTTCAGCCATAGCTGATTGTGACATAACCGCCGCCAGCCCGATGGCCGCCAACGCTTTGGTAAATTTGTGCATGGTTAACTCCAGCCTTAATGTCCTTTTGTGTAGGGAAAATCAGACAATCGATTTAATTAGACATAAAACAAAGTATTAGCTGTTTTACTTACAGCGTTAACGTTGTTGAAACATTAATAGCCCGGAATTGATTTTCCATTAGAGAACAGCATCACACCGCAGAATTACAGTGAGAACGTGCATAAATTTAGCGGGAAAAGACATAAGGGAAAGCCAATTTGTCAGACAAATTGTCGAATGCACAGCAGATTAATCCATAAGATTAGCCTGGAAATCCTTGTTGTCTTTGGTACCCATGCGGGATGTCTTCTTTTTAACCAGTCAATAGGCCGCATTACCTGGCGTTGAGTTTTTGAAATGGTGTAATAACCGCAACTCAAAGATGTGGAAAATGCACGTCATTCATTTCGTCATTAATTATCACTGTGCTCATTAATTAACAGAACACGTATAATGAGAGCCATCTCGCAAAAATGAAAAAACGTTTTATAAAATCATCACTTCATCATGAATTCAAATTCATTGATTAATATCAACAAGATACAAAAAGCACTATCATTAAAATTCATTGCAGTTACATTGATTTCATCAATGAAATGTAAAAATATATAAACTTGATGATTTAAGCATTTTCTTATACCCGTTCAGACGTTATTCTTATTTCAGATCATCGTCAGAATTGACTCCACGATCACATTTCGGACCGGCAGAAAGGAATTATTCTGCAAACAGTAATTATGGTGTTTTGATTTATCTTGCACCTCTCCACTTCTGGATATAAGGATATTAGGTATGGCAACCGCTGGAATGCTTCTCAAACTCAACTCTCAAATGAACCGCGAGTTTTACGCATCCAATCTCTACCTTCACCTGAGTAACTGGTGTTCTGAACAGAGTCTGAACGGCACCGCCACTTTCCTTCGCGCCCAGGCACAGAGTAATGTGACCCAAATGATGCGCATGTTTAACTTTATGAAGAGTGTCGGCGCTACCCCCATCGTTAAAGCCATTGATGTTCCCGGTGAAAAACTGAACTCTCTGGAAGAACTGTTCCAAAAAACGATGGAAGAATACGAGCAACGTTCTAGTACGTTGGCACAGTTAGCCGATGAAGCGAAAGAACTGAATGATGATTCAACCGTCAATTTCCTGCGCGATCTGGAAAAAGAACAGCAGCATGATGGTCTGTTGCTGCAAACCATTCTTGATGAAGTGCGCAGTGCGAAACTTGCGGGTATGTGCCCTGTGCAGACCGACCAACATGTTCTGAATGTCGTGTCACACCAGCTGCATTGATCATCATCGGCGCTAATGCATTGCGCCGATGAAGGTTTTGAGAAACCGCTGCCTCATCTGTTTGAAGCAGCGGTTTTTTTAATGGGATTCACCCTGTGGGGTAAACTTGAGTTCAATAAGCGCGATGGCTTTTTGGATTGCCCGCATGGTGACCGGGTCTGCGGCGGCGGGATGGTTAGTAAAGTCGATATTCTTCAGCTGACTGGACATTTTTTCACGAACTTCAACGGGCGCGATTACATCGAGAACATCCAGAATTTGTTTGATAACCAACTGGCAAGCAACCACATCAGAAACCAATTCCTGATCGGCATTCAGCGGCTGGGACATCGTAAACTCCTGATAGCATTTTGAAAGCCGTTATAGTAGCGACTTCACATCTTCAGCGATAGTCACATCCACCGTCATCAGGACACAAAAAAACCTGCCGGAGCAGGTTTTTTGTTATCGGAACATATTGCCTGGCGGTACGTCTTTGAACGTCTTGCAATAGTTATTGAACATACTTTTCAGGATTTTGCGCAGTTTCATCGCGGCACTCCGACCATTTGTTATACAGGTGTTATTGTCTTTGCGCTTATAATATGACAACCATCACAAAAATCAATCTTTATGTGATACAAATCACATAAATACCCCTTTAATGTTATAAAAATGATAATCAAAAAACAGCCCCCCTATTTCTGACACCTACAGATGGCAAGAAATAGCGCCTGCCAGGCGTCTTTTCCGGCCATTGTCGCAGCACTGTAACGCGTAAAATAGTGCTTTCTCTTACTCTTCTGGCTGGACCATGAGACTTCTGATTCTGACTCTTTCATTAATAACGCTGGCGGGGTGTACGGTTACTCGCCAAGCCCATGTGAGCGAAGTTGACGCGGCAACAGGTATTGTACGGTTAGTTTATGACCAGGCTTTTTTGCAGCATGCCCATACCGATCGTTATGTCAGTCGCGGGATCGCCGATCGCGCATGCCAGCAGGAAGGCTATACCCACGCGGTCCCCTTTGGTCAGCCAGTAGGCAACTGTAGCCTTTTTGCGGGTTCCTTATGTTTGAATACGGAATTCACTTTGTCATATCAGTGCCATCATTCCGCCTTCCCTGTCTTTCTCTAAATATTTTAATCAGCGAGGGGATCTTCGCTGATTAAAGAAATAGCGGTAATGCGTTTTATTCCCATTCGTATTTTTAATAATTGAAGTTTATATTTTACCTTTTGCAAATAATAAAATAACAAATTATAGTGACGCCACAGCAACAAATATAACCTTTGTGGAGCACTATCATGCTGAAACCAGAAATGATTGAAAAACTTAATGAGCAGATGAACCTGGAACTGTACTCTTCACTGCTTTATCAGCAAATGAGCGCCTGGTGCAGCTATCATACCTTCGAAGGTGCTGCCGCGTTCCTGCGCCGTCACGCCCAGGAAGAGATGACGCATATGCAGCGTCTGTTTGATTACCTGACTGATACCGGCAATTTACCGCGTATTAATACCGTTGAATCTCCGTTTGCTGAATATTCCTCACTTGATGAATTATTCCAGGAAACCTATAAACACGAACAATTAATCACCCAGAAAATTAACGAACTGGCTCATGCTGCAATGACCAATCAGGACTACCCAACATTTAATTTCCTGCAATGGTATGTTTCTGAGCAGCATGAAGAAGAGAAACTGTTCAAATCGATTATTGATAAATTAAGCCTGGCAGGCAAAAGCGGCGAAGGTCTGTATTTTATCGACAAAGAACTCTCTACCCTCGACACACAAAACTAATGCTCTCCGGCGGCAGGTTTACTGCCGCCGTTTCAAATCAGTGACGGCAAATCTTACTCTGATCGGTCGAAAAACCGTCTTTCGAAGGTATAAATTTGCCTTTTGCTGCCAGAAACGCTACCAGCTCTCCCGCTGTCATCCCTTCTGCCGAGCAGGTGTGAAAACGTGCCTGTTCACCAAAACGCGCTTTAATCGCAGCTTCCAGACTGGCATGCGTATATTGCTCGCCTGATTCAATCATCATATTTAACACTTCATGACCGTGAATAGAGTCCATCGTCCCTCCTCAAAAAAAGCCTAGCGTAGCGATTGCCGCTTATGAAGACTTTGCGCCAGCGCAGGACTGAATGCTTTTTATTGTACATTTATATTTACACCATATGTAACGTCGGTTTGACGAAGCAGCCGTTATGCCTTAACCTGCGCCGCAGATATCACTCATAAAGATCGTCAGGACAGAAGAAAGCGTGAAAAACAGAACCCTGGGAAGTGTTTTTATCGTGGCGGGAACCACAATTGGCGCAGGCATGCTGGCAATGCCGCTGGCTGCGGCCGGTGTTGGTTTTAGCGTTACGTTAATCTTGTTGATTGGGCTTTGGGCGTTGATGTGCTACACGGCGCTATTACTGCTGGAGGTGTACCAGCATGTTCCGGCAGATACCGGTCTGGGCACGCTGGCAAAACGCTATCTGGGACGCTACGGTCAATGGCTGACGGGCTTCAGTATGATGTTCTTAATGTATGCTCTGACTGCGGCATACATCAGCGGTGCCGGTGAATTGTTGGCCTCCAGCATCAGCGACTGGACAGGTATTTCTATGTCGGCAACCGCTGGCGTGCTGTTGTTCACTTTTGTTGCCGGTGGCGTGGTTTGTGTCGGAACTTCACTGGTCGATTTATTTAACCGTTTTCTGTTCAGCGCCAAGATTATTTTTCTGGTGGTAATGCTGGTACTACTGCTGCCGCATATTCACAAAGTGAATCTTTTAACCCTGCCGTTGCAACAGGGGCTGGCTCTGTCTGCAATCCCGGTGATTTTTACGTCGTTTGGTTTTCACGGTAGCGTGCCGAGTATTGTCAGCTATATGGATGGCAACATTCGTAAGCTACGCTGGGTGTTTATAATCGGTAGTGCGATCCCCCTGGTGGCATATATTTTCTGGCAGGTGGCGACGCTTGGCAGCATTGATTCAACAACCTTTATGGGATTGCTGGCTAATCATGCTGGATTAAACGGGCTGTTACAGGCGTTACGCGAAATGGTGGCCTCTCCGCATGTTGAGCTGGCAGTGCATTTATTTGCTGATTTAGCCCTCGCCACGTCATTTCTCGGCGTTGCGTTAGGCTTATTTGATTATCTGGCTGATTTATTTCAGCGTTCAAATACCGTTGGTGGACGGTTGCAAACTGGTGCAATTACGTTTCTGCCGCCGTTGGCGTTTGCACTGTTTTATCCACGAGGATTTGTGATGGCGCTGGGTTACGCCGGTGTGGCGCTGGCGGTACTGGCATTGATTATCCCTTCGCTGTTGACCTGGCAAAGCAGAAAGCACAATCCTCAGGCGGGTTACCGGGTCAAAGGTGGTCGTCCGGCGCTGGTGGTGGTGTTTCTCTGTGGTATTGCTGTGATTGGCGTGCAATTTTTGATTGCGGCAGGGTTGTTACCAGAAGTGGGGTGATCAGATAGCCTCAAATTCCTTATTGGGTGCCAGAATTAACGCTGACACCCAATTTGGCCTCTTAATGCAGGCAGCACTGCTTAAATTTCTTACCACTACCGCACGGGCAAGGATCGTTACGCCCCGGTTTCTCTTCTGCTTTGATCGGTTGCTGAACAGCTTTTTCCTGCGGATGCGCCATCCAGTACGCATGTAGATCAAGCGCCGCCAGTCGAATGGCATCTACGCTCTCTTCAAACGCTTCTGGCGACATCTTTTCTACCCGCTCGAAGTTTTCCTCAGTACCGTGCAGCGCAATCGCCTCCAGCGCTGGTTTTAACGAATCGGGCAACGTTGACCAGTCAGAAAGTGCCACGCCCCGCATATAGCCAAAGCACCACTCCTCAACAATCGTCAGCTCGCTGCCATCAACTTCTCGCAAGCCGAATAACGGCTCAAACTGCTCCGGGAATTCGTTCAGACGCTCTGCGGTATCGGCCATATGTTGAAAAGCCAGATTCATAAAGCGCGTCATCTCTTTCTCTGACGCCCAGCGCGGCACATAGTCAGCCCCACCCCACACGGCAACCAGCCACTGTTCCGGTTCAATCTCTTGCGGAGAACTCAACACCGCCGTCAATAAACCGTCCAGCTCCGCCACATCAAGGATGGCGTGGTCAGTGTTGTATTTGGTCAGAATATCGTCCAGCCATTCCAACTCACTTTCGTTTAACGGTCCCGTTTTCATACGCTTTTCCTTGTGGATCTCAACTCGCCAGCACCTATCTTACATGCCGGTCCGTATCAGAGATACTTTTTGAGTGGCTTTGCTGGTGATTAAAAATTAAGGAGGGTGTAACGACAAGTTGCAGGCACAAAAAAACCACCCGTAGGTGGTTTCACGACACTGCTTATTGCTTTGATTTTATTCTTTGCTTTCCCATGGTACCCGGAGTGGGACTTGAACCCACACAGCGCGAACGCCGAGGGATTTTGAATCCTTGACTATATACCGATTCCACCATCCGGGCTCGGAAAGAAGTGGAGGCGCGTTCCGGAGTCAACCGGACTAGACGGATTTGCAATCCGCTACATAACCGCTTTGCTAACGCGCCTTTTTTGAAGCTTTAATTTAACGCCCGCTCAACTGCCGATGTTTTTAATTTGGAGCGGGAAACGAGACTCGAACTCGCGACCCCGACCTTGGCAAGGTCGTGCTCTACCAACTGAGCTATTCCCGCATTATCAAGTTGATTTGCTAACCACTTGATTTTGCTATCGTCTGGCAATCAGTGCTGCCGTTCGATGCGTTGCATTCTACTTATCTGGCGCGGTGAGTCAACGGTATTTTTCGCAACTTGGTGTTCGTTTGCTGAAAATAACAGCGAAAACAATCACTTCTGAAGCAAATCGCCGCGCGCAGCGTTCAAATATTGCAGCATTGACCATAGCGTCAGTCAGCGACAGGAATAACGCAATTCCTGCCCACTCAACCCACATATTTGGCCGCCACAGCATCCAGACCAATGCAGTCATCTGCGCGGTGGTTTTCACTTTCCCCACCCACGATACGGCAACGCTGCTGCGTTTACCCAGCTCCGCCATCCACTCACGCAGCGCAGAGATAATAATTTCGCGAGAGCAATCATGGTCGCCGCAGGCAATGTTACCCACCAGGTGTGGTAGTGCTCAGCCACCAGCACCATCGCGATGGGCCACCATCACTTTATCCGCAACCGGATCGAGGAATGCGCCAAACCGGGTGCTTTGGTTCCAGCGACGGGCCAGATAACCATCAAACCAGTCGGTTATCGCGGCGATAAAGATCAGCGCGCAGGCAAACGGTGACCAGACAACGGGAAGGTAGAACGCCAGCACGAAAAACGGTATCAGGATGACGCGGAACAACGTAAGCAATGTAGGGATATTATATTGCATGGCGTGGTAACTATCTGTTGTTAGTAAATATTAGCCCTATGTTGCTACAGAGCCCCTAATGTTTCAACGAGTTAGAAATCTTTTCTGCTAACCCAAGCGATATTCCGGGCACTTTCGCGATGTCATCGATGGTTGCCTGCTGCAAACCCTGCAAACCGCCCATATATTTGAGCAACATCTGACGCCGTTTCGGCCCACCCCTTCAATCGTCTCCAGCGTACTGGTGCTCTTCACCTTCGCCCGTTTCTTACGATGGCCAGAAATGGCGTGATCGTGCGATTCATCGCGAATGTGCTGAATCACATGCAGCGCGGGTGAGTCCGGCGGCAAACTAAACCCCTCACCTTCCGGTTCAAAGAATAGTGTCTCCAGCCCGGCTTTACGATCGCTGCCTTTAGCGACGCCCAGGAGCAGAGGATGGTGTTTATCCCACGGCACGTCCAGCTCGGCAAATACTGTTTTCGCCTGCCCCAGTTGCCCTTTCCCGCCGTCAATCAAAATGACATCGGGGATTTTGCTTTCATCAATGGCTTTACCGTAGCGGCGGCGCAAAACCTGATTCATCGCAGCGTAGTCATCGCCTGGCGTAATGCCGGTAATATTATAGCGGCGATACTCCGCCCGCAGCGGACCATTGGCATCAAATACCACGCAGGAGGCGACGGTCTGCTCCCCCATCGTATGGCTGATATCGAAGCACTCCATGCGTTTTATGGCCGGCAGCTTCAGCTCTGCGGCCAGCGCCTGAAGACGCTGATGCACGGTGGACTGTTGTGACAGCTTAGTCGACAGCGCCGTGACCGCATTGGTGCGCGCCAGCTTCAGATAGCGCGCACGGTCGCCGCGCGGTTTTGTCTGTACCTGAATGCGCCGCCCGGCCAGCTCGGATAAGGAGTCTGCGAGCAGCGTTTTATCTTTTAGCGCGAAGTCGAGCAAGATTTCACCCGGCAGCGTACGCATTTGGCTGCCCTGGAAATAAAACTGGCCGACAAACGTCTCCACTACTTCGCCCAATTCGGTATCGTTTGGAACTTTTGGGAAATAACTGCGGCTACCCAGAACTTTCCCCTGACGAATAAACAGCACATGCACGCAGGCCATGCCCGCTTCAAACGCAACGCCAATAACATCAAGGTCGTCGCCGTTATTCGACACAAACTGTTTCTCAGTCACCCGGCGTACGGCCTGGATCTGGTCGCGAATGCGCGCCGCTTCTTCAAAGGCCAACGCCTGACTGGCTTTTTCCATCCGCGCAATCAGCTGCGTGAGGACCTGATCGTCTTTGCCGGAAAGAAATAAGCGTACGTACTCAACCTGCTGCGCGTACTCTTCTTCGCTCACCAACCCCGTCACGCAGGGGCCCAGACAGCGGCCTATTTGATACTGCAAGCAGGGGCGAGAGCGATTGCGGTAAACGCTGTTCTCGCACTGACGAATCGGGAAGATTTTTTGCAGCAGCGCCAACGTTTCGCGAACCGCGTAGCCATTGGGGAACGGCCCCAAGTATTCACCTTTCGCATGCTTTGCGCCGCGATGGGTCGCCAGGCGTGGGTGAGTATCGGCGCTCAGAAAGATGAAAGGATAAGATTTGTCATCCCGCAGCAGTACGTTATAGCGCGGTTGATACAACTTGATGTAGTTGTGCTCAAGCAGCAGCGCTTCCGTCTCGGTATGGGTAACGGTGACATCAATCTGGGCGATCTGGGCGACGAGCGCTTCCGTTTTACGGGAGGCTACGTTGGTACGAAAATAGCTGGAAAGACGCTTTTTGAGGTCTTTGGCTTTACCAACATAAATAACCGTACCGCCGGCGTCATACATACGATAAACGCCGGGCTGGCTGGTTACAGTTTTCAGAAAGGCTTTTGAATCAAACAATCACTCACTGACTTGCTAACGACTCCGCATTGCACAGGCCATGGCGAATTGCCAGGTGGGTCAGTTCAACGTCGCCATGAATATTCAGTTTGCTGAACATCCGGTGCGGTAACTGTTTACCGTTTTGGGGCTCAATTTAACTGCTCTGAGATCTCATTCACCTTCTGACCTTTAGTGATCATCAGCATAATCTGCAATTCACGTTCAGACAAACTTGCAAACGGCGATTCCGTTTTTTCCGGTTCAATCTGACTCAATGCCATTTGCTGAGCGATATCGGAGGCAATATAACGCTGACCAGAGAACACCGAGCGAATAGCATTAACCATTTTTGCGGCGCAGCACCTTTGCTTAGATAGCCAGCTGCGCCCGCCTGCATGACTTTCGCAGGCAGTGGGTTCTCCGTATGTACGGTTAACATAATGACTTTGGTATCGACCGCGGAACGCGCAATTTTACGCGTAGCCTCAAGGCCACCGATCCCCGGCATGTTCATATCCATAAGCACAACATCGACCGGATTAGTACGGCACCACTTCACCGCATCTTCTCCACAGTTGGCTTCGCCGGCGACTCTAAGACCTTTTATATCTTCAAGAATGCGTCGTATCCCTGCGCGTACCAGTTCATGGTTATAACAAAAAAAACGTTGATCAAAGGAATAATCTCCAGTAATAGGGATAACGCTACTACTGCTTATCTATTCCCCCATACTACCGGGTTTTATATCAACTGTGAAAGTCTAAAAATGCCAAGGCTTCGATTTCGATCTCGTTTTTGGAAATAATCATGTGACATCTTCTGGAAAGAGCTAAAAAACAATAAGATGCAAGATGGGATGACTCAGCACTCTGACGGACTTAAGCGGCGTAAACAGGTGTTTTATCGGTATATTTGATAAATAAGACTCATAATATGTAACAACAATTAACGGCACCACACCGGCAATAAACAATTCAACGCTATATTACTTGCTGTGTATACACTGTTAAATAATTAATTAATATCAGATCTGAGCAGTCGCGCAAAAAACAGCCACTCCTGTTTTTCTTTCCGGCTTGTGGTATACTGCGCCGCTTTCACAATCCGCACCGCGCATATTGCGCAGAAATCGTACGAGGCAATAAATGAGCACACCTGATTTTTCCACCGCTGAAAATAATCAAAATCTGGCGAATGAAGTTTCCTGCGTGAACTTCTTTGCTGACCCTGATGCTGCAGGCAATGGGCCAGGCAGATGCAGGCCGCGTGATTATTAAGATGGAAAAGCAAATTGCGCAGTTAGAAGATGACGCTCAGGCTGCCGTTTTTTCCACCCCTGTTAAGCAAATTAAACAAGCTTACCGCCAGTAATAATAAACCGGCTGTCAGCATTGCCTTACAGCCGGTTTGCGGTCTGGCACGCAGAACGTCAAAACAGGTCAGATCACGCCAATCGCCGCGGCATAGCAGGCAATCTGCGTTTTATTCGGCGCATTGAATTTCTTCTGCATGTTCTTTTGATGAAAATTAACCGTGTTTTCTGAAATAGCCAGAATCATCCAGATCTCGCTGACGTTTTGGCTTGCCGTCCATTTCAAAATTTCTACTTTACGCTTGCTGATTTTATTTCCCGCGGCATAACCATTTCATCTTTCCAGGCGTAATAACGCCAGCAGACTCATTTCCAGCAGGATCTGTAAACGCAGCGCAATCTCATCGTCGGCACGCGCAGTACGCGATGTCCGGGTTCTCGACACCGACAAGAAGCCGTGAGCGTGATTTGGCAGCATCAGGCACTGGGTGGCACCGGTTTGCAAACCGTGCTCGCGCGCGGCATCCCACAGCTCTTGTGCGTCACAGAACAACTCGTCATTCCAGCGCAAATGGCCCAACGAAAAATTACCGGGTTTTAGCAACCGGGTCAATAGCCATATAGTTTGCCGACTTGTACTGCGACATCCAGGCGTCTGGAAATAGGTGCTATACGCCGAAATTTTAGGCCGCGTGAAAGGCACGGGATGACGAACGCACAGGGCGAACAGAAATCGTACTCCAGAAGTTCCGTTTGCTGCTGAAGCACTCGGTAGATCTGGTCACTTACTGAAGCTGCGGCCCTGGAAAAGATGCAGCATTTCCCGCCGCCAACTGAAAAAATCATCGTCTCTCATCACAAACGAGAAATCCCCTGATTAACAATTATTTTTATGAAATACAGAAAACTAACACATAAATCTTATTTATATGTATAAAATATCATGCATCAACAAAATAATCCCAATTCACCCTATTTTCGTAACTCATGCCGCGATATTCCCGCCGCCAGGCACTTTCCCCAATCATCAGGCAACATAATATCTACCTATTGATTAGGCATCCTTAAGTAAAATTTTTCATAAAAAGCGGGATGATATAGACAGTCCATCATTTGCGATGGAAAAAAAGTCATTAAGTCGCGCCCCACGGCAATCGCCTAGGGCGCGAATCAAGGCTACTGCATGAGGAATTTTTCCAGGAACTGCCGGGTACGCGCCTGCTGAGGATCTGCAAACAGCGCTTTGGCTTCGCCCTCTGACGGTTGCGCCGCGATCCATAAAGATAGCTCTGTCGGCGACGTCGCGGGCAAAACTCATCTCATGGGTTACTATAACCATCGTGCGCTTCTCCTGCGCCAGTGCGCGGATGGCGTTGAGCACCTCGCCCACCAGTTCGGGATCCAGCGCCGAGGTCGGTTCATCGAACAAGATAACATCCGGACGCATCGCCAGCGCGCGCGCAATCGCTACACGCTGCTGCTGCCCGCCGGAAAGACGACGCGGATAGCTCCCTTCTTTTCCCACCAGTCCGACTTTGGCAAGCAACTCGCGAGCGCGAGCAATTGCCCCCGCCTTGTCTTCACCTTTAACAATCACCGGTCCTTCAACAACGTTCTCCAGCACCGTTCGATGCGGGAACAAATTGAAGCTCTGGAAGACGAAGCCGACATGCTGGCGTAACCGGCGGATCAGCCTTTTTGCTGGCCAATAGGTTTCGCCGTATCGATGGTGATATCTCCCACGCGGATGGTGCCGCTCTCCGGCTGTTCGAGTAGGTTAATACTACGCAGCAGTGTGGTTTTACCGGAACCGCTCGGCCCAATAATGGCCACCACCTCACTTTTCTTCTGCCACTTCAAGGTTGATCCCGTGAAGCACCGTCTGCCCGTGGAATTTTTTCACCAGGTTTTTGACTTCAATTGCGCTCATTTCGGGTTTCTCTCCTGGCGGTTCAGCTGGTTTTCAAAATAGTTCTGCAGCGCCGACAGCACCGTGGCCATCACCCAGTAAATCAGCGAAGCAGCAAGGTACATAGTGAACACTTCCAGGGTGCGCGAGGTAATCAACTGCGCCTGGCGGAACAACTCCGGCACCGAATGGTGGCGGCCAGCGAGGTATCCTTCACCAGGCTAATAAAGCTGTTCGACAGCGGCGGCAGCGCCACACGCGCGGCCGGTAAAATCGCCCGACGCAGCGTTTGCCACGGCGTCATGCCAATACTGGCGCGGCTTCCGACTGCCCTTTATCAATTGACGAAATCGCCGCGCGCAGCGTTTCGGCGGCATAGGCGGCGGTATTTAACGACAGGCCAATCATCGCTGACGGGATAGGATCCAGTTCAATGCCAAACTGCGGTAGGCCGTAGAAGATCATAACAGCTGCGCAATCAGCGGGGTGCCGCGGAAAATAGAAATATAGCAGCGCGCCAGCCAGCGTATCGGGGCGATTGCCGACATGCGCATTAGCGCGAGAATAAACCCTAGCACCAGACCAAAGAACATCCCGCCAATACTGAGCTGGAGCGTAAAGACAGCGCCTTTAAGCAGGTACGGCGCGGAATCGATAATTAATTGAATACTTTCTTGCATGGGCGCGTTCTATTTAAATGTGAGGATGGTAAGCGAACAGCGCAGGCGCGCCGCCGGGATGAACAAACAGAATTGGCCCTTCATCTTTGAAACGTTTCTGGCTGATACCGTCGATAAGCCCCGCCATCGCCTTGCCGGTGTAAACCGGATCGAGCAGGATGCCTTCCAGACGCGCCAGAGGTTCACCGCTTCCATGCCCTCGTCATTAGGGATGCCATAGCCCGGTGCGAAATAATCGTCCCACAGGGTAATACCGGCTTTTGCCGTTAGTTCAAGGCTGCGGGCAACTTCCTGTTGCAGCGTCACCACTTTCGGCAGCTGGTCGGCAACTTTACGCGACACCGTCACGCCAATCAGCTCGGCCTCAGGCATCAGCTGTTCCAGACCGACCGCCAGGCCCGCGTGAGTACCCGCACTGCCGGATGCGACAACCACCTACGGTACCGCCACCGCCCCTTCGCACCTGGCAATTTCCAGCGCACTTTCAACATAGCCCAGCGCTCCCAGCGCGTTTGAGCCGCCAACCGGGATCACGTACGGACGAAAACCCTGCGCTTCAATTCGCGTCGCCAGTTCGGCCAGCTGCGCGTTAGGATCGGTCAATGCATCGCACATTTCCACCTGGACGTTAAACAAATCAAGCAGCAGTCGGTTGCCGTTGCTGAGGTAGTTTTCCGCTTTGGTCCCCATCGGATTTTCCAGCAGCGCCACACAGTTCAGCCCCAGTTTTGCCGCCACCGCCGCCGTCTGACGCACATGGTTAGACTGAATCGCCCCAGCGGTGACCAGCGTGTCGGCCCCTTCTCGCAGCGCATCGGCAGCTAAAAACTCCAGCTTGCGCAAGCTGGATGCCGCCCATCGCCAGCGGCGTGACGTCATCGCGTTTGATGAAGATATCGCGGCCGATATAATCGGAAAAACGCGGCAGGTATTCTAGCGGCGTTGGCGCGCCAATAAATTCCAGACGGGAAACGGGTTAAATTTTGCAGTGACATTAGAATCTCCTTTAGTCTCGTTCTTATTATGCGCCCAAAATAAAAAAAAGGCGCTCCATCAGCGCCTTTTTTAAATCAGGTGCGGTTATTGCGTAACGTCAGCACCGAACCATTTTTTCAGACAGCGCTTTAAAGCTACCGTCTTTATGCATGGCGTCAATGGCACTATCCACCGCTTTCAGCAGGTCTTCATTGCCTTTACGCAGCGCAACGCCGGATTCCTGGCGGGAGAACGCGTCACCGGCAACCGCCAGCGTATTGTTGGTTTTCTTCACCAGATCCAATGCCGCCAGACGATCGACCAGAATGGCGTTAATACGGCCTACGCGCAGATCCTGGTATTTGGTTGGGTCATCATCGTAGGTGCGGATATCCACGCCCTGCACGTTTTGACGCAGCCAACTCTTCATAGTTAGTGCCCAGACCGACGCCGACTTTCTTCCCTTTCAGGTCAGCCGCGGTCTTGATGGTGTTTTCACTGCCTTTTTTCACCAGCGCCTGAATACCGGAGATGGTATACGGGGTGGAGAAGTCATATTTCTTCTGGCGTTCCGGCGAAATGGTCACCTGGTTTATCACCACGTTGATACGCTTAGAATCGAGAGGCGAGCATCCCGTCCCATTTTGTCGGTTTCAGATCGGCTTTTACGCCAAGATGTTCTGCCAGTTCATTGGCAAATTCCACTTCGAGTCTGGTCAGCTTGCCATCTTCGCCCTGAAAACTGAACGGAGGAGAGGCCCCTCCAGCTCCATGCGGCAGCGTACCGCGCTCTTTAACCTGGTTTAACAAATTTCTCAGCAGCAAACGTTTGAACGCTCGCCCCTGCTACCAGCGCAACGGCCATTACGCCCATCAGCGCCTGACGACCCAGAGATTTCAACTTCAGCTTCATTATACCCCCGAAAAGCTTCACTTTTTTTGCCAGTGTAAACCGTTCGCCATTAAAGACAAACACCGATGAGATACATCTTATTCCAATTTAATATATATCAGAGGTTTCACAGTCCGCGAAGTTTTGCTCGTCGTGGGCGTATCTGGCGATGAAAGCGGAGGTATTTACGCAGTGCGATACGATAATTGTTGGTGCTCACGGTCGGCAACCATTGCTCCAGTTGATCTTCGGCGTGGGGCGTTCGCGCAACAGCTGGCGAGAAACCTGATGTTCATTGAGGTGGTTTCCCAGCCGTCGCAGACGCACCACATTCACGCACCGTTCCGGCGCTCATATCCGTTTGTTCGAGGAGGTATTGTTTAAAACCGATAATGTTGAAGAATGCGCTCTGTTCTTTGCAGTGCAGGTCCCCGCAGAAACGGCACAGGGCTGACCATGCGCTCCGTTCCTGCTGCCACGCGGTGTCATCCATGAGGGTATCCAGACGAGAGATAGCAATTTTATTGACTATCTCCCCCTCACGGACCAGCGTGATGCGATCCAGCAGTTTATGACAATGAGCGCAATGCGTTTGGCTGTGTTTGAAGTCTTTCAGATAGCGGCTTAATGGCCGTCTTTTTATCCTGCATCATCATGATAACTCCGGGTTTTCATTTCATAATGCGGCATTTTGGTCCAACGTGACGTTATTCCAAGCTACAACTTACCCAGCTTGATGCGCAGACGCTTAATCGCCTGGCTGTGCAGCTGACTGACGCGCGACTCCCCCACTTCCAGTACGGCGCCAATCTCTTTGAGATTCAGCTCTTCCTGGTAATAGAGGGTGAGCACCAACTTTTCGCGCTCCGGTAAGGCTTCAATCGCTTCCATCACGCGCTGGCGTAGATAACCTTCCAGCAGTTGATGCAATGGGTTTTCGTGTTGATTTTCTCCGTCACCAGCTCGATACTGTCGCCGTACTCTTCTCGCCACTCATCGTAGGAGAACAGCTGGCTGTTGTTGGTATCCAGCAGCACCTGACGGTACTCCTCAATCGCGATCCCCAATCGCTGCGCGACTTCGGTTTCCGTCGCGTTTCGTCCCAGCTCTTGCTCAAGTTGACCCAGCGCTTGCGCAACTTCACGCGCGTTCCGCCGGACGCTACGCGGCACCCAATCGCGGCTGCGTAGTTCGTCCAGCATCGCCCCACGGATGCGTTGCACTGCGTAAGTGGTAAATGCCGTTCCTTGCAGAGCGTCATAGCGTTCAACAGCATTCAATAAGCCGATACCGCCCGCCTGGAGCAGATCGTCCAGTTCCACGCTCGCCGGCAAACGCACCTGAAGGCGCAGCGCTTCGTGACGCACCAGCGGCACATAGCGTTGCCATAGCGAGTGTTTATCCATTACACCTTCAGCGGTATACATTGAATTCACGATAAACAGCCCTGCATTAATATGAGTTATCGGCACGATTATCCGTTTCTACAGGCGTTTTAATCGATGGAACAGTGGGGAAAAGAGGGGTTTATTTGCGGAGAGGGGAATTCGGTTAACAAAAAACCCCGCCGAAGCGGGGTTGGTCAGGTTGCGGGGGATTAGCCCTGCAGCAGAGACAGAACCTGCTGTGGAACCTGGTTAGCTTTTGCCAGCACGGAGTTACCGGCCTGCTGAATGATCTGCGCTTTAGACATGTTCGACACTTCGGTCGCATAGTCGGCGTCCTGAATACGGGACTGCGCTTCAGACAGGTTGGTGGTGGTGTTGTTCAGGTTGGTTACCGCAGAATCCAGACGGTTCTGGATAGCACCCAGGGAAGAACGGAATTTGTCGATGGAGCTGATAGCATCGTCCAGGGCTGCCAGTGGATCCTGTGGTTAATTTACCATCAGCGCTAACATAAGCTTGCGCACCAACGTTAGCGGCATATTTACCTGAACCGGAACCGCCAGTCACAGTTACACTTCCAGTGTCTTTATCTACAGAATATGTCGTATTAAAAGAACCAGTAGTCGTCAGCTCACCATCACTATCATACATAAGCTTTAACACCAGCTGCACCAGTAGATGAACCAGAAGAGAAAGTGGTTTTGAAAGCTCAGCGGACCATTATTAAAGGTCATATTCTAACTTCATCATTCGCCGGTAGTATCAGCATTTACCGCAGCTAACAGAGCGTCAGAAGATGACCGTATCCTGATACGTTACACCGCCACCATTGGTACCATCGCCGCCAGCAAATTTGTATGTTTTCCCAACCAAAATCAATCGAAGATACGCCCGCAGCAGCAGATTTACCATCTGCTGCGTTAAACAAGCTGGTCATTCGTAGCTGGAACTGAACCCGTAATAGGGTTATTAGTAGTCAGTGCTCCATTGACCAAATAGGCAGCCTGTCCACCAATAGTAATTTTACCGCTTAGCATCTGTTATTCGAAACTAACCTTACCAGTCGCCGAAGTATAAGAACCAGAAGCTGTCTTACCCGCGTCTGCTTTGAGAGTTGCACCTATTAATCATCCAGTAGTCGTGCCAGAAGCTACAGTTTTAGTTGTAGTAAAGTTTTTTAGCTGTTGCATCATAAGTATAGGTGCCAGCATCTGCACCAGTGCCAATTGTAACTACATCACCATTACTTAATTTACCAAACGCGGTGGCAGCATCAGGGCATTAAAGGTAGTAGCAACACTAATGTTGCTCGCATTTGTTACGTTTGCGCCTGTGGCAGGCCTAGGTCACTGATTGTTGCAGCTTTATTTGCAATGGTACCTTTACCATTTACGTTAAAACCATTCAGGCCAAGAGTGTCAGAATCGATTTTTTTCAAGTCGATAGAAATAGTTTGGCCATCGTTCGCACCAACTTGAATCTTCAAGGAGCCATCTTTCGCCAGAACATTCACGCCGTTGAACTGGGTCTGACCAGATACGCGGTCAATTTCAGACAGACGGGATTTGATTTCGTCCTGGATAGAAGACAGGTCGGAATCGGAGTTAGTCCCGGTAGTAGCCTGTACGGTCAGTTCGCGTACACGCTGCAAGTTGTTGTTGATTTCTGACAGCGCGCCTTCGGTGGTCTGCGCCAGGGAGATACCGTCGTTGGCGTTACGAGCGGCCTGAGTCAGGCCTTTAATGTTGGAAGTGAAACGGTTAGCAATCGCCTGACCCGCTGCGTCATCCTTCGCGCTGTTGATACGCAAGCCAGAAGACAGACGCTCGATAGAACTGGACAGAGCAGACTGGTTCTTGTTGATGTTGTTCTGAGTGATCAGCGAGAGGCTGTTGGTATTAATGACTTGTGCCATGATTCGTTATCCTATATTTCAAGTCGTTGATTACGTATTGGGTTTCCACCCGTCGGCTCAATCGCCGTCAAACTTGTTATCGTCTGCCGCAAAACAACCTTTAGAATTTTTTTTTGAGCATTCCTGAATTTTTTTAGCCGCCGAATTACTCTTTCCTGTGCCCCTTATTCCTGCCATTAAAAAAATATGATTAAGGGTAAACTTTGTCGTATTCAGGCCGATAACCCAGATATTCGTTTTACGTGTCGACATATCCAGGAGAAAAAATGGCAAGCATTTCATCGTTGGGAATCGGGTCGGGCCTGGCTTAGTCATTCTGATAGCCTTACGGCAGCAGAAAAAGCCACACTGACACCTATTACAAAACAACAGTCATCTTATACGTCCAAGCTCAGCGCCTATGGCACCATGAAAAGCGCGCTCCAGGCCTTCCAGACCGCCAATACCGCCTTGGCGAAAGCCGATCTCTTTACCGCCACGACCACCACCAGCAGCAGTACCGCATTCAGCGCCACCACCACCGGGAACGCTATTGCCGGGAAATATACGATTAAAATTACTCAGTTGGCACAGGCGCAAACCCTGACGTCGAACATCAACGCAAAAAAGACAGTAAAGCCGCCATCGCCACCAGCGACAGCGTGCTGACCATTCAGCAAGGTGGTGGCAAAAAACCGGTCACCATTGATATCAGCGCCGCGAACTCTTCGTTAACCGGCGTTCGTGATGCAATCAACAACGCCAAGCGGGCGTCAGCGCCAGCGTTATTAACGTTGGTAACGGTGAGTATCGTCTGTCCATTACCTCCAATGACAGGGATGACAACGGTATGACCCTGAGCGTCAGCGGCGACAGCGCCCTGCAAAGCTTTATGGGCTACGACGGCATCCAGCGGCGGCATGGAGGCCGTCACCGCACAAAACGCCGAACTCACCGTCAACAACGTGGCGATTGAGAAAAACAGCAACACCATCAGCGATGCGCTGGAAGATATCACCCTGAACCTGAATGATGTCACCACCGGCAACGAAACGCTGACCATTACCCAGGACAACACCAAAGCGCAGGCCGCCATCAAAGATTGGGTGACCGCCGATAACGCGCTGCAGGACACCTTCAGCAGCCTGACCAAATACACCGCCGTTGACCCAGGCTCTGATGCTCAAAGTACGAGCAACGGCGCCATCGGCGACTCTACCCTGCGTACCATTCAGACTCAGTTCGTAGAGTGCGTTAAGCAACACCGCGAGCGCTTCCGCCTTTAAAACGCTGGCGCAGATTGGTATCACCCCCGATCCAAGTACCGGCCAGCTTAAAATCGATGACACCAAACTTACCGCGGCGCTGAAAAAAGATTCCGCCGACGTCGGCCAGCTTATCGTCGGCGACGGTAAAAAGACCGGGTATCACCACCAATATTGGCATAATCTTACCAGTCGGCTTTCCAGCACCGGGATCTGTATCAGCTGCCAAAGATGGCGTCAGCAAAACGCTGAACAAACTGACCAAAGACTACAACGCCGCCAGCGACATCATCGATCAGAAGGTCGCCCGCTACAAAGCGCAGTTTACCCAGTTGGATGTGCTCAAATGAGCTCGCTGAATAACACCAGCAGCTACTTAACCCAGCAGTTTGAGTCCACCAACAACTCTAAATAACCATCACTTATCGGGAGAGACGTCATGTACGGGGCAAAAGGTACGCAGGCCTACGCACAGATTGGAGTAGAAAGCGCGGTCATGAGCGCCAGCCAGCAACAGCTTGTCACTATGCTGTTCGATGGCGCGCTCAGCGCGCTGATTCGTGCCCGCCTGTTTATGCAGGACGGCAATCTACAGGGAAAGGTCTTTCCCTGTCGAAAGCTATCAATATCATCGAAAATGGTCTGAAGGTTGGCCTTGAAGAAGAGAGCAAAGACGAGCTGACGCAGAATATGATAGCGCTCTACGCCTATATGGTCAGACGTTCTCTGCAGGCCAATTTGCGCAATGATGTCTCCGCAGTCGAAGAAGTGGAAGCATTAATGCGCAATATTGCCGATGCCTGGAAAGAGTCGTTACTCTCCCCTTCTTTGATTCAGGACCCAGTCTGATGAACCATGCACCGCATTTATATTTCGCCTGGCAACAACTCGTCGAAAAAAGCCAGCTCATGTTACGCCTGGCAACGGAAGAACAATGGGACGAACTCATCGCCAGCGAAATGGCGTATGTGAATGCGGTGCAGGAGATTGCACATTTGACTGAAGAGGTTGACCCGTCCACCACGATGCAGGAGCAGCTCCGCCCGATGCTGCGCCTGATTCTCGACAACGAAAGCAAGGTAAAGCAGTTATTACAGATTCGGATGGATGAACTGGCGAAACTGGTCGGTCAGTCATCGGTGCAAAAATCGGTGTTAAGTGCCTATGGCGATCAGGGCGGCTTTGTGCTGGCTCCGCAGGATAACCTCTTTTGAATCTGAATGAGTCGATGGCTCGCGAATAATCCGATTACGGCTACGCTTCTAATGTTCCCCTTGAATGGAGTCGAAGAATGCGTAATCCCACGCTGTTACAATGTTTCCATTGGTATTATCCCGCAGGCGGCGAATTGTGGCCTGAAGTGGCGGCGCTAGCCCCGCACCCTGAACGAAATTGGCATCAATATGATTTGGCTGCCGCCTGCCACTAAAGGTGCATCCGGCGGCTATTCCGTCGGCTATGACAGTTACGATCTGTTTGACCTGGGGGAGTTCTACGAAAAAGGTTGTCGCCACCAAGTATGGGGATAAAGCCCTACTTGCTGGAGGCGATTACCGCGCTGCAACAGCACGACATTGCGGTGCTGATGGACGTGGTCGTCAACCACAAAATGGGGGCAGTTAAAAAGAATCACTGCGTACAGCGGGTTAACGCGGAGGATCGCACTCAGATTGGCGAGGAAATCATCGACTGTGAAGCGTGGACTCGCTTCACTACTTTCCGGTCCGCGAGGGGAAATATTCGCAGTTTGTCTGGGATTACAAGTGTTTTAGCGGTATCGACCACATTGAAAACCCGAATGAAGACGGTATTTTCAAAATCGTTAACGACTATACCGGCGAAGGCTGGAACGATCAGGTCGACGATGAAATGGGCAACTTTGATTACCTGATGGGTGAAAATATTGATTTTCGCAACCACGCGGTGACCGAAGAACTCAAATACTGGGCGCGCTGGATGCTGGAAGCAACGCGCCGCGACGGCTTTCGCCTGGATGCGGTGAAGCATATTCCCTGGTGTGGTTCGATAGAAAGAGTGGATAGAACACGTGCAGGAGGTGGCGACCAGACCGCTGTTTATCGTCGCCGAGTATTGGTCCCATGAAGTGGATAAATTGCAGCAGATAATCGCGCAGGTTGAAGGCCAAACGATGCTGTTCGACGCGCCTTTGCAACTGAAGTTTTATGGAAGCGTCACGAATGGGCGCGATTACGATATTAGCGACTTTACTGGCACGCTGGTTGAAGCGCTGTTTGATGCGCTGCTGGCGGTGTCACCACACGCAGCTGCTCCAGGCGCTGGAAGCGCCGGTAGAAGCCTGTTTAAACCGCTGGCCTACGCGCTGATCCTGCTGCGCGAAAACGGGGTGCCGTCAGTATTTTATCCCGATCTGTTTGGCGCGCATTACGAGATAACTGCGGCGATGGTGAAACCTACACCATTGATATGCCGGTCATTGAACAGCTGCACGAGCTGATCGACGCTCGTCAGCGGTTTGCCCACGGTGTGCAGACGCTATGGTTTGATTACCCGAACTGTATTGCCTTTAGCCGTAGCGGAACGGATGAAATGCCTGGCTGCGTCGTGCTGCTTTCAAACGGTGATGAGGGTAAAAAAACGCTGACGCTCGGGGAGAATTACGGCAAAGAGCGTGGCGATATTTTTAACAACCGGGAGGAGATCGTCGAGACCAGCGAAGAGGGCGGGCGCGGTCTTTACCTGCAACGGTGGCAGCGTCAGCGTGTGGGTGATGGACGATGTGATTTAAATTCATCCCCGGCGGCAAGCCGGGGAGATTTCATTACGGCAGTGGCGTCGGTAACGGCGCTTTATCCAGCGCGGCGGCACACTCTGCTGTCGGGCGATCCACACGCTCCATCGTCATACCATCGTACTCAATGGTGTTACCGTCACGCTCAACCTCGTACAGCTCACGTTTTACGGTAACGTTAGTGAGATCATCAGACATCAATGTCAACTTACCCGGCACGGCAATCACCCGCTGCCACTGACGGCAATCCAGGGTATCGCCCTCTTTAGTGACAATCAGGCTGCCTATCGCTTCCGGGCTGACCAGCGCACGTTGCGGCCCTTTGGTCTGCCAGTAGCCCGCCAGCCAGTCCGGCGCGGGGGTTTTCACGACATTGTTATAGTTTTCGACTTCGGCACAGCCCGCCAGCAACAAGAGCGCGCCTGCAATTGCGAGTTTTTTCATCATTCGTCCTGCATGAGAAGAAAAGAGGATTGTGGCATTAAAGCCCTGATGTCGCCAGCCTTTCAAGGTTCAGAGAGAAATTTGATCTAACTATTATTTTTGTGAATTATTACCCCGAAAATAAATTTGCATGGTGTATGATTCGCGACTCTTGTTTCAAACCTTCTGAGTTCAGAGGCTACATTCATGTCATGGCAGCAATTCAAACACGCCTGGTTGATTAAATTCTGGGCCCCCATCCCTGCGGTCATCGCGGCGGGTATTCTCTCTACTTACTATTTTGGCATTACTGGCACCTTTTGGGCTGTCACGGGTGAATTTACCCGTTGGGGCGGCCAGCTCCTGCAACTGTTCGGCGTCCATGCTGAAGAGTGGGGTTACTTTAAAATTATCCATCTGGAAGGATCGCCATTAACCCGCATCGACGGGATGATGATCCTCGGTATGTTTGGCGGCTGCTTTGCCGCAGCGCTGTGGGCCAACAATGTCAAACTGCGAATGCCGCGCAGCCGTATCCGCATTATGCAGGCCATCATTGGCGGCATTATCGCCGGTTTTGGCGCGCGTCTGGCAATGGGCTGTAACCTGGCGGCGTTCTTTACCGGTATTCCTCAGTTCTCGCTGCATGCCTGGTTCTTTGCCATCGCCACTGCCATTGGTTCATGGTTTGGCGCGCGCTTTACCCTGCTGCCCATCTTCCGTATTCCCGTGAAAATGCAGAAAGTTTCTGCCGCCTCACCGCTGACGCAAAAACCGGATCAGGCGCGGCGTCGTTTTCGTCTCGGGATGCTGGTCTTTTTCGGCATGCTGGGCTGGGCGCTGCTCACAGCGATGAACCAACCCAAACTGGGGCTGGCAATGCTGTTTGGCGTCGGCTTTGGTTTACTGATTGAACGTGCGCAAATCTGCTTTACTTCAGCGTTCCGCGATATGTGGATCACCGGACGTACCCATATGGCGAAAGCAATCATTATCGGTATGGCGGTGAGTGCCATCGGGATCTTCAGTTACGTACAGTTAGGCGTTGAACCCAAAATCATGTGGGCGGGACCAAACGCGGTAATTGGTGGTTTACTGTTTGGTTTTGGCATCGTGCTGGCTGGCGGCTGCGAAACCGGCTGGATGTACCGCGCGGTAGAAGGCCAGGTGCACTACTGGTGGGTCGGTCTGGGCAATGTGATCGGCTCAACGATTCTGGCGTATTACTGGGATGATTTCGCTCCGGCGCTGGCCACCGACTGGGACAAAATCAACCTGCTGAAAACCTTTGGTCCGATGGGTGGCCTGCTGGTGACATATTTGCTGTTGTTTGCTGCGCTGATGTTGATTATCGGCTGGGAAAAACGCTTCTTCCGCCGTGCGGCACCGCAGACTGCTAAGGAGATCGCATGAAAAATATCGTTCCTGATTACCGCCTTGATATGGTGGGTGAACCCTGCCCTTATCCGGCAGTCGCAACCCTTGAGGCGATGCCGCAGTTAAAAAAAGGGGAAATCCTGGAAGTGGTGAGCGACTGTCCGCAGTCGATCAATAATATTCCACTGGATGCGCGTAATCACGGCTATACGGTGCTGGATATTCAGCAAGACGGGCCGACCATTCGTTATTTAATTCAGAAGTAATCCCTCATTCCCGCTGTGACCCACAGCGGGAACATCGTTACCTTTGTATCACATAGATTTTACCCGCCCCCACTCCTATTCTTTTCAGTATGATCTCAGGAGGTTTCTATGTGTGGACGCTTTGCCCAATCCCAAACGCGTGAAGATTACCTTGCGCTTCTCGCGGAAGATATTGAACGCGATATTCCCTATGATCCCGAACCCATTGGCAGATACAACGTCGCGCCGGGAACCAAAGTCCTACTGCTCAGTGAACGTGATGAACACCTTCATCTGGATCCGGTTTTCTGGGGATATGCTCCCGGATGGTGGGATAAACCGCCGCTGATTAACGCCCGCGTAGAAACTGCGGCAACCAGTCGTATGTTTAAACCGCTCTGGCAACATGGTCGGGCAATCTGTTTTGCCGATGGCTGGTTTGAGTGGAAAAAAGAAGGCGACAAAAAACAGCCTTTTTTTATCTATCGTGCTGATGGACAACCTATTTTTATGGCCGCGATAGGTAGCACACCATTTGAGCGTGGTGACGAAGCCGAAGGATTTTTGATCGTCACTGCTGCGGCAGATCAAGGTCTGGTAGATATTCATGACCGCCGCCCACTGGTACTGTCGCCAGAAGCTGCGCGGGAATGGATGCGGCAAGAGATTAGCGGTAAAGAAGCCTCAGAAATCGCGGCCAGTGGCTGTGTTCCAGCAAACCAGTTCTCCTGGCACCCGGTATCGCGCGCGGTGGGTAATGTTAAAAACCAGGGCGCGGAGTTAATTCAACCTGTTTGATAAGCCTGGAGATTATTGATCAACAATACTGCGTCATAAGAAATCTCTATTAGACAAAGATTTCATTACCTGTTGGCATATTGCAAAAATAACACCAATACGGAATCGTCATGTTCACGATTAAAACAGATGATCTCACCCATCCAGCAGTGCAAGCATTAGTGGCTTACCATATTTCCGGCATGCTGCAGCAGTCTCCCCCCGAAAGCAGTCATGCTTTAGATGTGCAAAAATTACGTAACCCGACAGTGACATTCTGGTCAGTATGGGAAGGCGAACAACTCGCAGGAATTGGTGCGCTGAAGTTGCTGGATGATAAACACGGCGAGCTGAAATCAATGCGTACCGCGCCAAATTATTTACGTCGTGGTGTCGCCAGTCTGATTTTACGCCACATTTTGCAGGTCGCCCAGGACAGATGCCTTCATCGCCTGAGCTTAGAAACGGGTACACAGGCTGGATTTACGGCCTGCCATCAACTTTATTTGAAGCATGGTTTCGCTGATTGCGAACCGTTTGCTGATTATCGACTTGATCCACACAGTCGATTTTTATCATTGACGCTATGCGAAAATAATGAATTGCCATGAGCCAGACGCAGCACATTCTTGCATTCGACGTGCTGCGCCTTTATTTATCACCAGCAGGAAACGCCTTGTCCATAGACGCCCCTTCCACATGCGCCACAAGAAACCTCTATTCCAGTGACACAATTGCGCCTAATTAATTACATTTAATATTTAATTATGAGTTCCTCACCATCTATTACATACTTTTTAACCATATCGGAATATTTATCATAATCAGCGGGATTCGTAACAATATATTTTCGCTGCGATCTTTCATAGCAAATCCCTGTCAAAGTCCATGATATAAAAATGTCTCTTCAAAAGAATTACATTCTTTAAAAAGTAATTCTTTATTGCTATATATCGCAGAGACAACCTCAATATCACACTCCATACGTGCTTTCTCCAGATGATTTGGGAAGTATTGAATTTCTTTTATCTTATTATCGCCACAATTAAACAGCTTAGTAGTCTCAGGCATTGCTGGTATTTACCATATTTTATTGCGATAAATAGAAATTGTCATAGCCTTTGACGGAGATGAGTCAACACGCGATATCAGATTATTATCTACGGAGACCTGGGTAATTCCATCGGATACTTTTGGAAATACCATATAATTATTGAAATCGAGCTCTAATTCTTTGCAGAATTTGGGAATTTGTATTGTGGCAAGGCCATTATGACGAAGATAAAGCACCTCAATCCAGGATGGAAGAGGTGGCAAAGACCCCAAGTGAAGATCTGTTAAGTCAAGTTTACTATTGTGGAGTTCAACACATTTAAACAATCTCACCAATGCTATATCCACATTTTTTTTGAAGTCATTCGATGCGCCTTCTTTTACTGAATTAGCCCAGTCGCTGAAACCTTTGCAAAGTCTGGAATCTGTAATTTTCGTAAAGTTGTCTAGAAACTCTGCAATATTAGTCGATATAAACTCTAATTTATGCCGAATGGGTGGGTTACCAGTTCCCTGATTTTTTCTATCATGATAAAACCTATCTTATTATAAATCGAGAAATCTTGAAACCAGAGACTATAATCACCCCATTCGAAATATTCTGAGTGCAATAACTTAAATTCTGACAGCATATTAAATAATTTGCTGTCTTCACTAATTGGTGTAAACTTACCATTTCCAAGACAACTGACTAACTCACTTGATAATTCATTTATGATTGCATCATCAGATACTAACTCATGTTGTTTTATCGTAGATTCAGTATTAGATGTGACTTTATTTAATTGAACCGGCTGAGTTTTTAACGAAAGATCATTTAATGGAAACATTTACACTCCTGTTTAATAAATTATATTGCCCAGGGCGCATTCTAAAACACAATAAAATTACCACTATCAAAAATCGCTCATATCCATCGCCCGGAATATGAATAAAAACATCAACAAAGATTAAATTATCCAGAGGTTACTGTTGCGTCTGTGGTCGTAACAACATCCGACGTGGTGATGTGTCAAATGAGACGCTCTGATGTTCAGGGGGGTTATCGCGTATACGGATCGTGGATGGCAGAAAACGTTCAGGATCAGGTATCCATTTTAAACCAGAAATTGAGTGAGTTTGCCCCATCCATGCCCCACGCGGTGAGATCGGATGTAATTAACAACAGGTTACAAAACCTACACCTGCATCCCCATAACTTCCTGATAGGCGCTAACCAGTTTATTGCGCACCTGAATGCCCATGTGCCGAAATTGACGCCTCTTGCAGGTCGGTCATTACATCGTTCAACGCGATGCCCGGCTCACCCAGCGAGAATTTTTCCGCCTGCGTTCTGGCGCTGGTTTGTACCTCGCTCACCCGATCCAATGCCGCGTGCAGCTGGCCGGCAAAACTACTCGTCGGCTGTGGCTTGATTGGTGCGTGCGCGCATCGACGCCGTCGCCTGCAGCTCTCTGACAGGACGCCCTCAATACCCTGAATCGCTGCATCTTGACTCCCAGATTGATTTTAACCTGTGAACGAGCTTAGCAGTTTGTCAATAAGATAAAGGCGCTAAATAGCGCTATAAAAATGGGTTTATTTGGGCCATCAAAAATCGCAAAGCGCCAATAATGGCATGGCTGTCTTTTTATGTGTTTCTGACCTGGGAGTCTGCTTTGTTATTCGTTAGTTTAACGCCATTTGATCAGGATCGACGAGGTGCGCAATGAGCGCGAGTGCTACGGCCACACAAAATAAAACCCTTGAATGGGTGAATCGCCTGCGCGCCAATCCAAAAATTCCACTGATGGTGGCAAGCGCCGCTGCGGTGGCCGTTCTCGTGGCCATGGTTCTGTCGGCCAAAGCCCCGGACTATCGCACGCTGTTTAGCAATCTGTCCGACCAGGACAGCGGCGCGATTGTGACTCAACTGACCCAGATGAACGTCCCCTATCGCTTTGCCGATAACGGTGGCGCACTGGAAGTGCCTGCGGATAAAGTTCACGAACTGCGTTTACGTCTGGCTCAGCTCGGTCTGCCGAAAGGTGGCACGGGGGGCTTGGAGCTGTGGACCAGGAAAAATCGGCATCAGCCAGTTTAGCGAGCAGGTGAACTACCAGCGCGCACTGGAAGGCGAACTGTCGCGAACCATCGAAACGCTGGCCCGGTCAAAAGCGCGCGGGTGCATTTGGCGATTACCAAACCGTCGCTGTTCGTGCGCGAGCAAAAATCACCGTCAGCGTCGATTACCGTCAACCTCGAACCGGGCCGTGCGCTCGATGAAGGGCAAATTTCCGCCGTGGTGCACCTGGTCTCCAGCGCCGTTGCCGGCCTGCCGCCGGGTAACGTGACTCTGGTCGATCGGGCGGGCATCTGTTGACCCGATCCAATACCAGCGCCCGTGACCTTAATGATGCTCAGCTGAAATATACCGCTGACGTTGAAGGCCGCGTGCAGCGCCGCATCGAAGCCATCCTTGGGCCTATTGTCGGTAACGGCAACGTTCACGCGCAGGTCACTGCACAGGTTAACTTTGATAATAAAGAACAGACCGATGAGCAGTACCGTCCAAACGGTGACGCCACTCAGGCGGCCATTCGTTCCGGTCAGCTGAGCGAAAGCGATCAGAGCGGCAGCCCGTATCCGGGCGGCGTGCCGGGTGCGCTGTCAAATACTCCAGCGCCCGCGCCGTCAGCGCCGATCCCTCCGCCGGCTAACCAAACGGCAAATCAGGCCGCCAACAGAATGGCGCCGCACGCACCACCACCACTACCGGCCCGCATAACAGCCAGCGCAGTGAAACCAGCAACTTCGAAGTTGACCGCACCATCATGCACACCAAAAAGAACGTCGGCGATGTCCAGCGTCTGTCGGTGGCGGTGGTGGTCAATTATCGCAATCTGCCGGACGGTAAACCGCTGCCGCTGACCAGCGACCAGATGAAGCAGATTGAAGATTTGACCCGCGAAGCGATGGGCTTTTCTCCACGACGCGGGGCGATACCCTCAACGTGGTCAATTCACCGTTCACCGATACCTTTGATGAGTCCGGTGGCGAACTGCCGTTCTGGAAACAACAGTCGTTTATCGATCAGCTGATGTCCGCAGGCCGCTGGTTACTGGTCCTGATCGTGGCGTGGCTGCTGTGGCGTAAAGCGATTAAACCGCAGCTGGCGCGCCGTGAGCAGCGTTGCTCAAGCCGCCGTTGAACAGCAACAAAGCGCAGCAGGAAATTCAGGAAGCCGTTGAGGTACGCCTGAGCAAAGATGAACAGACACAGCAGCGCCGTGCCAACCAGCGTCTGGGCGCTGAAGTCATCAGCCAGCGTATCCGTGAGATGTCTGATACCGATCCGCCCGTCGTGGCACTGCTCATTCGCCAATCGATGAATACACGATCATCAGTAATCTTTCCGGAATCGACAAAAGCGTCATTTTGCTGATGACGATTGGCGAAGATCGCGCGGCTGAGGTGTTCAAGCACCTCAGCACCCGCGAAGTGCAGCGGCTCAGTACGGCGATGGCGAACGTCACCAGATCTCCAACAAGCAGCTGACCGACGTGCTGGCAGAGTTCGAGCAAGAAGCTGAACAGTTTGCCGCACTGAGCGTCAACGCCAATGAATACCTGCGTTCCGTGCTGGTCAAAGCGCTGGGCGAAGAGCGTGCCTCCAGCCTGCTGGAAGATATTCTCGAAACCCGCGAAACCACCAGCGGCATCGAAACGCTCAACTTTATGGAACCGCAGAGCGCGGCCGATATTATCCGCGACGAGCATCCGCAGATTATCGCCACCATTCTTGTGCATCTTAAACGCGGCCAGGCGGCCGATATTCTGGCGCTGTTCGATGAACGTCTGCGCCACGATGTCATGCTGCGTATTGCCACCTTCGGCGGCGTACAGCCTGCCGCGCTGGCGATTCACCCGAATGTACTGAACAACCTGCTCGACGGCCAGAACCTCAAACGCAGCAAAATGGGCGGCGTGAGAACGGCGGCAGAAGTTATCAACCTGATGAAAACGCAGCAGGAAGAAGCGGTTATCACCGCGGTGCGCGAGTTCGACGGCGACCTGGCGCAGAAAATCATCGACGAGATGTTCCTGTTCGAAAACCTGGTCGAAGTCGACGACCGCAGCATCCAACGCCTGCTGCAGGAAGTGGATTCCGGATCGCTGCTTATTGCCCTCAAAGGGTCCGAGCCGCCGCTACGCGAGAAGTTCCTGCGCAATATGTCCAGCGTGCGGCCGACATTCTGCGCGACGACCTGGCCAACCGCGGGCCGGTACGTCTGTCTCGGTGGAGGACAACAGAAAGCGATTCTGCTTATCGTCCGTCGCCTGGCCGAGACCGGCGAGATGGTGATTGGCAGCGGAGACGACACCTATGTCTGATACCACGCCGTGGAAAGTCTGGCAGCCTGACGACCTCGCGCCACCGACGGTGGCAGAGCCTTCTCCGTCGGTGAGCCGGAGGAGACCAGGAGGAAAGCCGCAGCTCAGCAGCAGTTGGCCCTGCGGCTGATTCACGCCCACGAACAGGGCTATCAGGCCGGGCTGCGTGAAGGCCACGCCGCCGGACAACAGCAGGGTTATCAGGAAGGTCTGGCGCAGGGGCTGGAACAAGGTCTGGTGCAGGCAAAGCAAGAACAGGCGCCGATTCATGCCCGCATGCAGCAACTGGCAAGCGAGTTCCAGCACACCCTGGATACGCTCGACAGCGTCATCGCCTCACGCCTGATGCAGATGGCGCTGGAAGCGGCGCGGCAAATCGTCGGTCAGGTTCCAGTGGTGGATAACACCGCGCTGATTAAACAGATTCAATCGTTGTTGCAACAAGAACCGCTGTTTACCGGCAAACCGCAGCTGCGGGTGAGCCCGGAAGAGGCTCCCCGCGCGTCGAAGAGATGCTTGGTGCGACGCTCAATCTGCACGGCTGGCGGCTGCGCGGCGACCCAACCCTGCATCCCGGCGGCTGTAAAGTCTCCGCCGATGAGGGGAGATCTTGACGCTAGCGTAGCCACCCGCTGGCAGGAACTGTGCCGCCTGGCGGCACCGGGAGCCTGCTGATATGAGCCCCGTGCGTCTGACCCGCTGGTTGAATACGCTGGATAACTTTGAAGCGCGTATCGCGCAGCTTCCCGCCGTACGTCGCTACGGGCGACTTAATCCGCGCCACCGGTCTGGTGCTGGAGGCCACGGGATTACAGCTGCCGCTAGGAGCAACCTGCGTATTTGAACGCCAGCAGGGTGCCGAAATGCAGGAAGTTGAGAGCGAAGTGGTCGGCTTCAACGGTCATCGGCTGTTTTTAATGCCATTAGAAGAGGTCGAAGGGATCCTGCCCGGGGCGCGCGTTTATGCCCGTAGGGTATCGTTTGAAGGTCTGCAAAGCGGTAAACAGCTGCCGCTCGGCCCGGCTCTGCTTGGCCGCGTACTGGACGGCAGCGGTAAAGCCTGGACGGTCTCCCCTGCTCCCGACACCACCGAAACCGGCGGCCTGATCGCCCACCGTTTTTAACCCGCTGCAACGAACGCCGATAGAGCACGTGCTGGATACCGGCGTACGGCCGATCAACGCCCTGCTCACCGTGGGCCGCGGCCAGCGTATGGGGCTGTTGGCCGGTTTCGGCGTCGGTAAGAGCGTGCTGCTCGGCATGATGGCGCGCTACACCCGCGCCGACGTGATTGTGGTCGGGCTTATCGGTGAACGTGGCCGCGAAGTCAAAGATTTTATCGAGAACATTCTCGGCACCGAAGGGCGTGCCCGGTCGGTGGTGATCGCCGCACCGGCTGATGTCTCTCCGCTGCTGCGCATGCAGGGTGCCGCCTACGCCACCCGCGTGGCGGAAGATTTCCGCGACCGTGGCCAGCACGTGCTGTTGATTATGGACTCCCTCACCCGCTATGCGATGGCGCAGCGTGAAATCGCCCTGGCTATCGGTGAGCCTCCGGCCACCAAAGGTTATCCGCCGTCGGTATTCGCCAAGCTGCCTGCTCTGGTAGAACGCGCGGGTAACGGCATCAGCGGCGGCGGCTCCATCACCGCGTTCTATACGGTGCTGACCGAAGGCGATGACCAGCAGGACCCGATTGCCGACTCCGCGCGCGCCATTCTCGACGGTCACATTGTACTGTCGCGACGGCTGGCGGAAGCCGGTCACTATCCGGCGATTGATATCGAAGCCTCGATAAGCCGCGCAATGACCGCACTCATCAGCGAAGAGCACTACGCGAAGGTCCGGCACTTTAAACAACTGCTCTCCAGCTTCCAGCGTAACCGCGACCTGATAACAGTTTCGGCGCCTATGCCAAAGGCAGCGACCCGATGCTCGATAAGGCCATTACGCTGTGGCCGCAGCTCGAGGCATTTTTACAGCAAGGCATTCTTGAAAAAGCAGACTGGGAATCGTCTCTCCAGGGGCTGGAGCGTATTTTCCCGACAGTGTCATAACCCAGGAGATAACGGCAGATGGCAGAACATGGTGCGCTGGCGACCCTGAAAGATCTGGCAGAAAAAGAGGTAGAGGATGCCGCGCGCCTGCTGGGTGAAATGCGTCGCGGATGTCAGCAGGCGGAAGAACAGCTCAAAATGCTGATTGATTATCAGAATGAATATCGCAATAACCTCAACAGCGATATGAGTGCCGGGATAACCAGCAACCGCTGGATCAACTATCAGCAGTTTATCCAGACGCTGGAAAAAGCCATTACTCAGCATCGCCAGCAACTTAATCAGTGGACGCAGAAAGTTGACATTGCCCTGAACAGTTGGCGAGAAAAAAAACAACGTTTGCAGGCCTGGCAGACACTGCAGGAACGGCAATCCACGGCGGCACTGCTTGCAGAAAACCGCCTCGATCAGAAAAAGATGGATGAGTTCGCCCAGCGCGCCGCCATGAGGAAACCTGAATGATTCGCTTAGCGCCCTTGATTACCGCCGACGTTGACACCACCACATTGCCTGGCGGCAAAGCCAGCGATGCTGCACAAGATTTTCTCGCGTTGTTGAGCGAAGCATTAGCAGGCGAGACAACTACCGACAAAGCGGCCCCCCAGTTGCTGGTGGCAACAGATAAGCCCACGACAAAAGGCGAGCCGCTGATCAGCGATATTGTTTCCGACGCGCAACAAGCTAATTTACTGATCCCTGTGGATGAAACACCGCCTGTCATCAACGACGAACAATCCACATCAACACCGTTAACCACCGCTCAGACGATGGCGTTGGCTGCGGTGGCTGACAAAAATACGACAAAAGACGAAAAAGCGGATGATCTGAATGAAGACGTCACCGCAAGCCTGAGCGCCCTTTTTGCGATGTTGCCGGGTTTTGACAATACGCCCAAAGTGACTGATGCGCCGTCAACCGTGTTACCGACAGAGAAACCAACGCTCTTCACAAAACTGACTTCTGAGCAACTCACAACAGCACAGCCTGATGACGCCCCCGGCACACCAGCTCAGCCATTAACACCGCTGGTAGCAGAAGCCCAGAGTAAAGCGGAAGTCATCAGCACACCTTCACCGGTGACCGCTGCCGCCAGCCCGCTAATCACTCCACACCAGACACAGCCACTGCCCACCGTCGCCGCACCTGTTTTGAGTGCACCGCTGGGTTCTCACGAATGGCAACAATCATTAAGCCAGCATATTTCGCTGTTCACCCGCCAGGGGCAACAAAGTGCAGAGTTGCGTCTGCACCCGCAGGATTTAGGTGAAGTGCAAATCTCCCTCAAAGTGGATGATAACCAGGCGCAAATCCAGATGGTTTCACCGCATCAGCATGTACGCGCCGCCCTGGAAGCAGCGCTGCCGGTACTGCGCACGCAGCTGGCCGAAAGTGGCATTCAGTTAGGGCAAAGCAACATCAGTGGCGAAAGCTTTAGTGGTCAGCAGCAGGCCGCTTCCCAGCAACAGCAAAGCCAACGCACAGCAAACCATGAACCTCTGGCGGGGGAAGACGACGATACGCTTCCGGTTCCCGTCTCTTTACAAGGGCGTGTAACAGGCAACAGCGGCGTTGATATTTTCGCCTAACGTCAGAGGTAGCACCGTAATCCGCGTCTTTTCCCCGCTTTGTTGCGCTCAAGACGCAGGATAATTAGCCGATAAGCAGTAGCGACACAGGAAGACCGCAACACATGACTGATTACGCGATAAGCAAGAAAAGCAAGCGATCGCTTTGGATCCCGATTCTGGTATTCATTACCCTCGCGGCCTGTGCCAGCGCAGGTTACAGCTACTGGCATTCGCATCAGGTTGCCGCTGACGACAAAGCGCAGCAACGCGTCGTGCCCTCACCGGTCTTCTACGCGCTGGATACCTTCACGGTCAATTTGGGCGATGCGGATCGCGTACTTTATATCGGCATAACCCTGCGCCTGAAAGATGAAGCTACCCGCTCGCGGCTGAGTGAGTATTTGCCGGAAGTCCGTAGTCGCTTGCTGTTACTGTTTTCGCGTCAGGATGCTGCCGTACTGGCGACAGAAGAAGGCAAGAAAAACCTGATTGCCGAGATTAAAACCACACTTTCCACCCCGCTTGTTGCCGGGCAACCGAAACAGGATGTCACCGACGTGCTGTATACCGCTTTTATTCTGCGATAACGACATGGGCGATAGTATTCTTTCTCAAGCTGAAATTGATGCGCTGTTGAATGGTGACAGCGAAGTCAAAGACGAACCGACAGCCAGTGTTAGCGGCGAAAGTGACATTCGTCCGTACGATCCGAATACCCAACGACGGGTTGTGCGCGAACGTTTGCAGGCGCTGGAAATCATTAATGAGCGCTTTGCCCGCCATTTTCGTATGGGGCTGTTCAACCTGCTGCGTCGTAGCCCGGATATAACCGTCGGGGCCATCCGCATTCAGCCGTACCATGAATTTGCCCGCAACCTGCCGGTGCCGACCAACCTGAACCTTATCCATCTGAAACCGCTGCGCGGCACTGGGCTGGTGGTGTTCTCACCGAGTCTGGTGTTTATCGCCGTGGATAACCTGTTTGGCGGCGATGGACGCTTCCCGACCAAAGTGGAAGGTCGCGAGTTTACCCATACCGAACAGCGCGTCATCAACCGCATGTTGAAACTGGCGCTTGAAGGCTATAGCGACGCCTGGAAGGCGATTAATCCGCTGGAAGTTGAGTACGTGCGTTCGGAAATGCAGGTGAAATTTACCAATATCACCACCTCGCCGAACGACATTGTGGTTAACACGCCGTTCCATGTGGAGATTGGCAACCTGACCGGCGAATTTAATATCTGCCTGCCATTCAGCATGATCGAGCCGCTACGGGAATTGTTGGTTAACCCGCCGCTGGAAAACTCGCGTAATGAAGATCAGAACTGGCGCGATAACCTGGTGCGCCAGGTGCAGCATTCACAGCTGGAGCTGGTCGCCAACTTTGCCGATATCTCGCTACGCCTGTCGCAGATTTTAAAACTGAACCCCGGCGACGTCCTGCCGATAGAAAAACCCGATCGCATCATCGCCCATGTTGACGGCGTCCCGGTGCTGACCAGTCAGTATGGCACCCTCAACGGTCAGTATGCGCTGCGCGTTAGAACATTTGATCAACCCGATTTTGAATTCGCTGAACGAGGAACAGCCCAAATGAGTGATATGAATACTCTCCACCCGATGACAACAGCGGATCCGTGGACGATCTGTGGGCTGAAGCGCTAAACGAGCAACGATCAACCACCAGCAAAAGCGCCGCCGACGCGGTGTTCCAGCAACTTGGCGGCGGCGATGTCAGCGGCACGTTGCAGGATATCGATCTGATCATGGATATCCCGGTCAAGCTAACCGTCGAACTGGGCCGTACCCGGATGACCATTAAAGAGCTGCTGCGCCTGACCCAGGGTTCGGTGGTTGCGCTGGACAGTATGGCGGGCGAACCGCTGGATATTCTGATTAACGGTTATCTGATTGCCCAGGGTGAAGTGGTGGTGGTGGCCGACAAATACGGCGTGCGCATCACCGATATCATTACGCCATCAGGACCTGGTCGCCTGAGTCGTTAATATGAAAGCCCAGCCCAGCACGACGCACCCGGCATCGACCACAACGACCGCGCACACCACTGAATCGGTCACCGTGGCGCATGCGCATGCCGATCGACCCATAACCTCACCATTGATTCAGGTTAGCGGCGCGCTGCTGGGCGTATCGTGTTAATTCTCGCCGCCGCGTGGGTCGTGAAACGAGTGGGATGCCCGGCGCGCTAAAAGGCCGCACGGGTCAACGGTCTGTCGGTGAGCGCTAGCGCTTCGCTGGGCAATCGTGAGCGGGTGGTGATTGTTAACGTCGAAGATGCGCGGCTGGTGCTTGGCGTAACCGCCCACCAGGTCACTTTATTTGCATACCTTACCGCCGGCCCCTGTTGACGCTCAGCCGTCACCGGCGGCGTGCGCCAGATTGATTTGCTTTCACTGATGAAAACTATGCTTAAGCGTCCCGGGAGATCCTGATGCGTCGTTTATTTTCCCTTACGCTGGGCGGGCTGTTGCTTCTCTCCCCTTCTGCCTTTGCTAAAACTTCTCGGGCTTAATCAGCCAGCCGCTGGCCAACGGCGGCCAAAGCTGGTCGTTGCCGGTGCAGACGCTGGTGTTTATCACCTCGCTGACCTTTATCCCGGCCATTTTGCTGATGATGACCAGCTTTACCCGCATCATCATCGTTTTTGGCCTGTTACGCAGCGCGTTGGGTGGGCCAGTTCCCGCCCCCGCCAAACCAGGTTCTGCTGGGGCTGGCGCTGTTTTTAACCTTTTTTATCATGTCGCCGGTTATCGACAAAATTTATGTAGATGCGTACCAGCCATTCAGCGAAGAGAAAATATCAATGCAGGAGGCGCTGGAAAAAGGGGCGCAGCCGCTGCGTGAGTTTATGCTGCGTCAGACCCGTGAGGCAGATTTAGGGTTGTTTGCCAGACTGGCGAATACCGGCCCGTTGCAGGGACCTGAAGCCGTGCCGATGCGCATTTTGCTCCCGGCCTACGTGACCAGCGAGTTGAAAACCGCATTTCAGATAGGCTTCACGATTTTCATCCCTTTTTTGATTATCGACCTGGTGATAGCCAGCGTGTTGATGGCATTGGGGATGATGATGGTTCCCCCAGCCACCATTGCTCTGCCCTTTAAACTGATGCTGTTTGTACTGGTGGATGGCTGGCAATTGCTGGTCGGTTCGCTGGCGCAGAGCTTTTACAGCTAGAGAGGCAAAATGACACCTGAATCGGTCATGATGATGGGGACTGAAGCGATGAAAGTCGCGCTGGCACTGGCTGCCCCGCTATTGTTGGTAGCGTTGGTCACGGGCCTTATCATCAGTATTTTGCAGGCCGCCACGCAGATTAACGAAATGACGCTGTCGTTTATTCCGAAAATCATCGCCGTATTTATCGCCATTATTATTGCCGGACCGTGGATGCTCAATCTGTTGCTGGATTACGTCCGCACCTTGTTCACTAACCTGCCGTATATCATCGGGTAGCCGTACTATGTTGCAGGTGACAAGCGAACAATGGCTATCCTGGTTAAACCTGTACTTCTGGCCGTTACTGCGCGTGCTGGCGCTGATCTCCACCGCGCCGATTCTGAGCGAACGCAGCGTACCGAAACGGGTAAAACTGGGTCTGGCAATGATGATCACGTTCGCCATTGCCCCATCATTACCTGCCAACGATGTTCCTGTTTTTTCGTTCTTTGCTCTGTGGCTGGCCGTGCAGCAGATCCTGATCGGCATTGCGCTTGGTTTTACCATGCAATTTGCCTTTGCCGCTGTGCGAACCGCTGGCGAAATTATCGGTCTGCAAATGGGGCTGTCATTTGCGACGTTTGTCGATCCGGCCAGCCATCTTAATATGCCCGTTTTAGCGCGTATCATGGATATGCTGGCGTTACTGCTGTTCCTGACATTTAACGGTCATTTATGGTTGATTTCACTGCTGGTCGATACCTTTCACACCCTGCCGATTGGTGGCGAACCGTTGAACAGCAATGCGTTTCTGGCACTCACCAAAGCAGGGAGTTTGATTTTCCTTAACGGGCTGATGCTGGCGTTACCGCTCATTACTCTGCTGCTGACACTGAATCTGGCATTAGGTTTACTTAATCGTATGGCCCCGCAATTATCCATTTTTGTTATTGGATTTCCATTAACTCTGACTGTCGGCATCTCTTTAATGGCGGCATTAATGCCGTTAATTGCACCTTTTTGCGAACATTTATTCAGTGAAATTTTTAATTTGCTGGCTGATATTATTAGTGAATTGCCATTAATATAATTCCGTAACGTTTATCATGTTATCCTAAGGATTATCCGAAAAATAATACCTACGAACATCTTCCAGGATACTCCTGCAGCGAAATATTTGTTTTAAGCTCACTCACATATCGCAACATTTACTTTACTTTAAGACAATTCCAGGCAAATTATACAACACTTTACGGGATAGTAAGTCCGCCTGAAAAATCGCGAGAGTGGCGCATTAGGTGACCCATGTTGTTCCGTTTAGTCATGATGAAATATTCAGGTAAGGGGAATTATCGTTACGCATTGAGTGAGGGTATGCCATGTCAACGATTATTATGGATTTATGTAGTTACACCCGACTAGGTTTAACCGGGTATCTGTTGAGTAGAGGGGTTAAAAAAAGAGAAATCAACGACATTGAAACCGTTGATGACCTTGCCATAGCTTGTGATTCACAGCGCCCTTCAGTGGTGTTTATTAATGAGGACTGTTTCATCCACGATGCTTCTAACAGTCAGCGTATCAAGCTCATCATTAATCAACATCCCAATACGTTATTTATCGTTTTTATGGCAATTGCCAATGTTCATTTTGATGAATATCTATTGGTCAGAAAAAATTTATTGATCAGTTCTAAATCGATTAAACCGGAATCTCTCGACGATATCCTTGGCGATATTCTGAAAAAAGAGACAACGATAACCTCGTTTTTAAATATGCCGACGTTATCATTGAGCCGAACCGAATCGAGTATGTTGCGAATGTGGATGGCAGGTCAGGGAACCATTCAAATCTCTGACCAAATGAATATCAAAGCCAAGACCGTTTCATCGCATAAAGGTAATATTAAACGTAAGATCAAAACGCATAATAAACAGGTTATCTACCATGTCGTCCGACTGACGGATAATGTGACTAATGGTATTTTTGTCAACATGCGCTAACACATTCTGACTGGTGGTTTCCCACCAGTCAGGCTGAATAAGATTACTCTGCTTTCTCCACAAAGATACCGTCCTGATGCCCTGCTTCATTAAAGAACCAGATGCCGAGCGGGTAGTCTTCCAGCGAAACCAGGTACATTGTGCCTTCACTAAACTCCTCAACTGCCAGTACCACGCCAGGACGACGCGGACCGCCATCCGTTTTGACTGTTACCCGATCATTCACCTTCATCGTTTTCCTCCTGTGGCTTTGTGCCAGTGTAGAACAATTTCGTTTTTCTGGCAGCGCCAGGCGCGCGCGAGTGCTGATTTTCTCGACGGTCTATACTTAAGAGATGCCAGGCGGACTTAACGACTGGCGGCAACAACAGAGTAACGGTTGCGAGGAAAGATGATGAAAACCGCAAAAGAGTACAGCGATACCGCAAAACGTGAGGTCAGCGTCGATGTCGATGCCCTGCTGGCGGCGATCAATGAAATTAGCGAAAGCGAAGTTCATCGCAGCCAGAACGATTCTGAACACGTTAGCGTCGATGGACGTGAATATCATACATGGCGTGAATTGGCGGATGCCTTCGAACTGGATATTCATGACTTCAGCGTCTCTGAAGTGAATCGTTGAATGCACAATAAAAAAATCCCGACCCTGAGGGGGTCGGGATGAAACTTGCTTAAGCAAGAAGCACTTAAAAAATTCGTTACACCAGGAAATCTGATGTGTTCATCACCTTATCCGCAATTTTTTTCGCTGACAAGAAAATATTCGCCATATGAATGATTAACGCTACTTATGAATAGAAATGTGACGCACGTCACCCCTTGGTGGCTCTGGCGTCAGCGGGATCGCTCCCGAAAAAATCATCTTTGATAATTTGTGCGGTTTTGAGAATCATCCTGGTAAGAGGAGTACTGCGCGACTATGTTTTCAATTCAACAACCACTACTGGTTTTTAGCGATCTTGATGGCACCCTGCTGGACAGTCATAGTTATGACTGGCAACCGGCAGCCCCCTGGCTCACCCGTTTACGCGAAGCAAATGTTCCCGTCATTCTCTGTAGCAGTAAAACATCAGCGGAAATGCTGTACTTGCAAAAAACGTTGGGGCTACAAGGTTTACCGCTGATTGCCGAAAATGGCGCAGTGATCCAGCTTGCTGAGCAATGGCAGGAGATAGACGGTTTTCCACGCATCATCTCAGGTATTAGCCATGGCGAAATCAGCCTGGTTTTAAATACGCTACGCGAGAAAGAACATTTTAAATTCACGACTTTTGATGATGTCGACGATGCAACCATCGCCGAATGGACGGGATTAAGCCGTAGCCAGGCGGCGCTGACGCAGCTTCATGAGGCGTCGGTAACGCTAATCTGGCGCGACAGTGACGAGCGTATGGCACAATTTACCGCTCGTCTGAACGAACTGGGCTTACAGTTTATGCAGGGTGCGCGCTTCTGGCACGTACTGGATGCTTCTGCCGGAAAAGATCAGGCTGCCAACTGGATTATCGCGACCTATCAACAATTGTCAGGCAAACGCCCAACCACACTTGGCCTGGGCGATGGGCCAAACGATGCGCCCTTACTGGAGGTAATGGATTACGCGGTGATTGTGAAAGGGCTAAATCGTGAAGGGGTGCATCTGCATGATGAGGATCCGGCCCGCGTCTGGCGAACGCAGCGTGAAGGACCGGAAGGATGGCGTGAAGGGCTGGACCATTTTTTCTCCGCCCGTTAAGCGTTATCGCTCGCGAATACCCGATTACGCCCAGCCTGTTTAGCGAGATAAAGCCGACGGTCGGCCAGTGACTGGAGTTGTTCAAAATCATAATCACCGGTTTCCTCGCTGCTGCTTACCCCCAGCGAGGCACTGATGCGTATCGTCGTACTCTTGGCGATCAACATCTCTTTTTCATTTAATTTCAGTCGAATACGTTCTGCGACCTCCGCAGCCTCCGTCAGACTCGCGCCTGGCAGAATCACACAAAACTCCTCACCACCGACCCGCCCGGCAACGTCCTGCGCACGCAAGGAACTGCTAATTAATCCGGCAGCATGAGAAAGAACACGGTCGCCCGCCTGATGACCAAAGCGGTCATTAATCGCTTTAAAATGGTCAAGATCGACCTGAATGACAGAAAAAGGATGTTGGTGCGTCTGACACAATTTAGCGAGCGGACGGGCTTTTTCGAACAGTGCGCCACGGTTATATAAACGCGTTAAGGTGTCGTGCCACGCCTGCCACTGCAACGAGCTTTGCAGAACATACATGTTGCTAACCATCCGGCGAATCACATACCAGGAGATGAGTAACATGGTGGTAAAGAGCGCCCACAGCAGGGTTAATGCAATGCTGATACTGCCGAAATCGCCGCGCACGCCTTCGCTTAACGTATGGACACGCACCAGCACACCGTCGAAATGGTCCAGACGTTCCCAGCTAACATAGCGACTGTCCATACGAATGCCGCCCCGCGTGTCATGTTCCATTGCCTGCGCCAGCAAGGCCAGTTCACGAGGATCAAAAATATTCCCTGTTGGATGGTCAGGATTGGAAGAGGTCAAAAATCTCAGCTTACTGTCATAGAGCTGATACTCACCATCGAGGTTTTTATCGATGGCGTTTCTTAAAAATTGCTGCATAGTACGCACGGGAATACTCATCCCCAGCACGCCATACCAGTAGTTATTACTGTCTACCGGAACACTGACGGTAACCTGCGGTTCAGTATTGCTGGCGTGTTCCGGTTGCGAAGTGAACCAGCGTACCGCGCGGTGACGATTTTCTCGTTGTGAATGGCCAATAAACCAGGGTTGGGTGACATAGCCGTAATAACGCGTTGGAACATTGCGCGTAAACAAGGTCGGCTGCGTCGAAACGTAAAATCCGGCACGCGAGACATACATCGCCTGTTCAACCATCGACGAGGAGTTGTGCGCTAGTCGCAGCAAGTAACCAACTTCCAGTGCAGCGGTAATTTCATTGTCGAGGCTTTCATTTTCGCGAGACAGGAGATTCCCCTCGCTGACTAATGCATCCGACACACCATTAACTGGCAGAGTGCGTCGTCGGTTGAGTTCGATTTTCCAGGCGTGCTCGTCGCGATGCTGTTCGAACTCGGTTACAGCATCACGCAGAGAGGTGAAATCCAGTGGCGCTACGAGAGCTTCGCGCATGCCATTACGTAAAAAGATCAGTTTGTCGACGTTATACTGCAAATGCTTATCGAGCGCGTTGGCAACGTTTTCCAGATGATTACGCTGGCTGGAGATATAGGCATCTTCCAGCACCACCACTTCACGCCAGGTGAGCAAGGTGGAAAAAAGCAATACCACGATAAAGCAGAGATTAACGACATGACCAGGCCCCAGGCGGCGTGCGAGTTTTTTCAACCAGCTCTGGTTTTCCATTTTTGTCTCGTGCTGCACCCTGACGACTCCCAACCTGCTTTTTTATGATTCTGGCATAACCTGGCGATAGCGTACCGCAAAACAGCGATAATTTTATAATGGTGGCATGATAAGACGCGACTATCATTCATTGCAGGCATTAGCACACCAGGCCGGATGTGATCCGGCCTGATGTTAATGATACCCTTTCACACTTCTTCCGCAGAACGACTCCCCTCCCCCGGAACAAGCTCGGTTTCATGAAAAGCTTCCCGCTTGACCCCGTAACCGTCATACCAACGACACTCAACCATACCGCTGGAGTATCCAGTGACAATCATCCGCGGGCCGCCCTCTTTAACCGTAACTTCCTCACTAACCATAAAGCTCATACTCGCCTCCTTTTTTCGAGTGAAACTTGTTCACCTTAGTTGAAGATGGCGAATTTTGCATAATAGCCAGTGCGAGTATTAATGTGCCTGACCGCGCATTTTCTCTACGGCTTTCACTCCCAGCACCACGATGCCGCCGATGATAAATCCAAGAATCAGATTTAAAACAGTCGGTAATATCATCGCCACTACTGCACTTTGCTGCCCGGCGAAATGTTCAATGGCGTGATGCAGCGGCGCAATTCCATGTACCACAATCCCACCGCCGACGAGGAACATCGCCAGCGTGCCGACAATCGATAACGCTTTCATCAGCCAGGGCGCGATAATCAATAACCCTTTACCTAATGCCTGCATCAGCGCGCTGGATTTTTCCGCCAGCCAATACCCCAGGTCATCAATCTTAACGATAACCCCTACCAGACCGTAGACGCCCACGGTCACTACCAGCGCGATGCCTGAAAGCACCAGCACCTGATTAAGCAACGGCGCTTCGGCCACAATCCCCAGCGTGATGGCGACGATTTCCGCAGACAATATAAAATCGGTACGAATCGCCCCTTTTATTTTGTCCTTTTCAAACTTCAGCGGATCCTGCGCCGCCAGCTTCTCCAGACGCTGCTGGCTCTGCGCCGGATCTTCTTTATGTTTACGCGCCTCCAGCATATGCAGCACTTTCTCTACTCCTTCAAAGCAGAGAAACGCGCCACCAATCATCAACAGAGGCGTAATCGCCCACGGGATAAACGCACTGATGATCAGCGCCAGCGGCACCAGAATCACTTTATTAATCAGCGATCCTTTCGCCACGCCCCAGACCACGGGAAGTTCCCGGTTGGCCCGCACGCCTGAAACTTGTTGCGCATTGAGCGATAAGTCATCCCCTAATACACCGGCGGTTTTCTTCGCCGCCAGTTTGCCCATCACGGAGATATCGTCCAGTAGTGTGGCGATATCATCGAGCAACGTCAGTAAACTACTCCCGGCCAAAAGCATTCCCTCTCATTTTTATTGTTGAAGGGTGTAAGTATGAAGCAAAAACGGCAGCTCTGATACTTGCTTCACAGGTCAACATTTTTTTAACAATCAAGTGCAATTATATCTCTCGCCAGCAGAATGATTTTCACGTTTACTATGAACCACCTTTTTATTTCCACCGTGAGGGATTATGCGTTTCCGCCAGTTGTTACCGCTTTTTGGCGCGCTGTTTGCGTTGTATATCATTTGGGGCTCAACCTATTTTGTCATTCGGATTGGCGTGGAAAGCTGGCCTCCGTTAATGATGGCGGGCGTTCGATTCCTGGCAGCCGGTATTTTATTGCTGGCATTTTTGCTACTGCGCGGACACAAACTCCCCCCGCTACGTCCGCTGCTCAATGCCGCGCTGATTGGCCTGTTATTGCTGGCTGTCGGTAATGGCATGGTGACGGTTGCCGAACATCAAAATGTTCCTTCCGGCATCGCCGCCGTAGTGGTTGCAACCGTGCCCCTCTTTACCCTGTGCTTCAGCCGCCTGTTTGGCATTAAAACGCGCAAACTGGAATGGGTGGGTATTGCCATTGGGCTTGCCGGAATCATCATGCTCAATAGCGGTGGAAATTTAAGCGGCAATCCGTGGGGCGCGATTCTGATTTTAATCGGCTCGATTAGCTGGGCGTTTGGCTCAGTTTATGGCTCGCGCATTACCTTACCTGTAGGGATGATGGCGGGTGCGATTGAGATGCTGGCGGCAGGCGTGGTGTTAATGATCGCGTCGATGATTGCGGGTGAAAAACTGACGGCGCTCCCTTCCCTTTCAGGCTTCCTTGCGGTCGGCTATCTGGCGCTGTTTGGTTCGATTATCGCCATCAACGCTTATATGTATTTAATCCGTAATGTCAGTCCGGCTCTCGCCACCAGCTACGCTTACGTTAACCCGGTGGTCGCGGTCTTGCTGGGTACGGGACTGGGTGGAGAAACACTGTCGAAGATTGAATGGCTGGCGCTGGCGGATTATCATTGCGGCGGTGGTGCTGGTCACGCTCGGCAAGTATCTGTTCCCGGCGAAAAGTGTGGCTATTGCGTGTGTCCGACGCAGAAATAAAAGTCAGACACGAAATCCCGTGAGTGCCGATCTGCGCGCTGCCGTCGCCGCCGCAGATCCACTCCTCCAGACGCTCACACAGCGCAGCGTCACTAAGCTTCACTCGTCCCCGTAACGCGCATTCCCACACGACCAGTACGCGCCAGCCCTGCTCACTGAGCAGCCTCATATCGCGCGCATCGCGCAAAACATTGCCGTTAATTTTGTGCAGCCAGAATTCAGTTCGGGTGGCCGGGACTTTAAACAGGTAACAGTCGTGATGATGCCAGAAGCAACCGTGGGTAAAGACCACGCAGCGGTAGTCACTGAGGGTAAAATCGGGGCGGCCCGGAAAACTGCTGTCCTGTGCGCTAACCAGGCGCAGACCAAGCGAACCCAGCCAAGAGCCGCCATCCGTTTTTGGATCACCGTATTCTGCGCACCAATCGCGCGCATCTCTACTGCGGGTGGCCTTATGCGTGAACGTCTGCCATCATTCTTGTCCGCACCACGTAGCGCTACGGCCTGCAAAATGCGCGATTCCAGCAGGCGAGCAACGGCGGCAAACACCGGCACGATAACGGAATTGCCAAACTGGCGATAGGCTTGAGTATCGGACACCGGGATGCGGAAACGGTATCCCTGCGGTGATTCAAAACCCATCAGACGCGCGCATTCACGCGGCGTCAGACGGCGCGGGCGATGCAGTTGGTTTTGCGGGTCGTCAAAATCTTTCTCGCCCACGCGATCCAGCCTCTGTCGACGAGGATCTCGGCACCATCCTTGTAATAACGCGCTGAAGCGTACGCGCGACGCTTTTCCGGACGTAGGATCGACCAGACCATAGCCAAAACCGTTGCCCTTCTGCTGGTGCTTTTGGGCATAGCGATAGAGATATTTCCATAGCACCGGCGTCAGGATAAATTTTGGATTGACCGTTGGCTCCAGTAATTCCGCAAAACCAGGACGCTGCTCCGGGTAAAGTGCAGGAATATCGCGCAAAGTAAAACCTTCTTGCAGCCCTAAATCTCGGCGAAAACCCACCAGCACAATACGTTCGCGGTGCGGGGCAGAAAATGTTGACCATCAATAATTTTCGGATCGTCAGCTCCCATTGCCGCTGCATCTGCCACCTCATAACCCAGCTCATCCAGAGTCTGCATGATGACCCGGAAGGTTTTCCCGTTATCATGGCTTTTCAGGTTTTTGACGTTTTCCAGCACAAAGATAGGCGGCCTGCGAGCGTCAATAATACGCACCACGTCAAGGACAGGGTTCCCTGGGTATCGCAGGCAAAACCGTGTGCCCGTCCCATGGCGTTCTTTTTCGACACCCCCGCCAGCGAGAATGGCTGACAGGGAAAACCTGCCAGCAGGACATCGTGCTGGGGATACATGGAGACACGCGCCTGGCCTCGCTGTCGCTGGTTTCGGGATGGCGGTCAGCGTGACGTCGCGAATGTCGGCATTAAATTCGATGTTCCTGCGGATCGCAGTACCAGTTGGCTTTATAGGTCCGCACCGCATGTTTGTTCCACTCGCTGGTAAATACACACTGTCCACCGATCGCTCGAAACCACTGCGGATCCCACCGATTCCAGCGAGAGATCAACAGAAAACCAAACGCATAATGCGGATGATGTGCCGGTGGTTTGGGTAATAACGTTTGCAGATGGGCGAACTCTTTCTCACTTAAACGGTGCCATGCCGAGTCATTCGCCAGCGCACGTTTTAAAATTGCCGCGCTCCAGTGATTCTCACCTACACCATTAAGCTGCGCCACCAACGTTTTAACATCATAAATTTGCAGCAGTTTCTCCAGCATTGCCTGTGCGGCATTCCCGGTGCTGTATGAATCGGTTACTGATATATTTTCCTGCATAGATTTCACCGGCCATCTGAGATGGCCGACAGGTTAACATAATTACAGCCATTTAGGGCCACGCGCTCAGCCAGCGGATGAAAACGCATCTATCACCTTGTGATCGACACCTTCATTCTCCCCCGCCAGTTCGGCACTGAGCTTCGCCATAAACTCGACTAAAAAATGCGCGTTGTGCTGCGCCAGCTGCTTGCCTCTTGCGGTTTGCATGGTTTGCGGTAGCTTCAGCAACTTAGTCTGGAAATGATCCAGCGCGTAGCGTTTATCATCAAGCGGGCGATGCTGTGCGAACGGATCTTCACCATCAAACAGCGCCACGCCCAATGCCCCTGAAACGGCAAACACGCGCGCCAGGCCAATCGCCCCCAGGGCTTCCAGCCGATCCGCATCCTGGACAATTTTAGCTTCCGTTGTTAAGGGGGCGATTTGCGCGCTGAAACTGTGAGCGGCAATGGCATGACAAACGGCCTCGATTTTCTCCGCCGGAAATTGCTCGAACTCTTCACGGAGCAGGCGACGCGTCTCTTCTGCCGCCAGGATTGAAGAACGCTGCCTTTGCGGATGATTTTTCGCCAGGCTCACAATATCGTGAAAATAACAGGCGGTTAAAATCACCAGCATATCGACATCGTCATCTGCCGCCAGCTTCTGTGCCGTAGCCCAGACGCGGCGAAAATGACACACGTCATGGGCCGCGTCCTGGTGCTGATGATGGTTTTTCAACCAGTTTTCGAACTGTGCCTGCCAGTGTTGTAAGTCCATACGCGCTCCGTTGCCAAAGAGTCGCCACCTTAGCAGTTTTTATTCATAGCGTCTGCTACGTGCGGGACGAGGTCGGGTGTACCAGGCAATGCTGCCTAACAATGCCCCGACCAGAGCCATAAATAAAAATCCGACCAGTGCCCCTAACCACTTTCCCGCGGTAGAGCCTAAATCGCTTTCAAATCCCGACACGGGGGCATCGGGAATCCGGCTCATCACCCAGATGTAACGCGCCATTGCCCAGACGAAATAGCCACACCATGTATAGAAAGCCCACAAAGCCAGTTTGCCGCCAGGGCTGCGAGAGAGTCTCTCTTCCATCTTTGTCGAACCGTATTCCATTTTGAGATAACCCGGAAAATTCAGACTTAGTACTATTATGTGATAAAAGTCACATTTTTCCACATTGGATGAGCCAGTCAAGACTCAATCATTTTTTGAACAAATAGATAAATTTTGCGCAACGGCAGTGAATACAGGAAAAATCGTTTTGAGCGATTTTATTTATCTTTGATATCGGCTTTATTAATTCATTTAATCAATATATTAGCACTGATTACAATTATACCTTTTTATTATTCTGTGTCATGATGCTTCCGTTATTAGCCTTTTATCGTCTTGTTTATATTTTTTGGGCCGGCATGATGCCGGCTTTTTTTTATGCCTTCATTAATGTGCGCCTGATCACACCAGCCGTTTGGCGCAACAATCATTGATACCCCCTATGTTTCCGCTCAACTCATAACATATTGATATACATTTATAATTTTCATGAATATTTATATTTAGAATTCATAATTATGAATTATATTAAATAGATTAGAAACATTTTGATATCTTTTAAATACATTTGTTACATGTAATCCTTAAAATAAAATGAACTTCATAGAATAGTATCCAAATGTGCTTTTTTTTGGATAACGGCACTTATTGATATATTCATGAAGATTATAATCACAAGGGAATACATAATGAAAAGAAAAGTTCTGGCAATGCTGGTCCCGGCGTTATTAGTTGCTGGCGCAGCAAATGCGGCTGAAGTCTATAATAAAGATGGTAATAAACTGGATTTGTACGGAAAAGTAGTGGGTCTGCACTACTTCTCTGATGATTCCGGCAGCGATGGCGATCAGAGCTACGTCCGTTTTGGCTTCAAAGGCGAAACTCAGATTAACGATATGCTGACTGGCTATGGCCAGTGGGAATATAACGTTCAGGCTAACAACCCCTGAATCAACTGCAGATGATGCGAATCAGGCGTGGACTCGTCTGGGCTTCGCCGGTTTAAAATTTGCGGAGTACGGTTCATTTGACTATGGCCGTAACTACGGTGTTCTGTACGACGTCGAAGGTTGGACCGATATGCTGCCAGAGTTTCGCGGCGACTCTTATACCAAATCCGACAACTTTATGACCGGTCGCGCAAACGGTGTGGCTACCTACCGCAACAACGACTTCTTCGGTCTGGTTGATGGTCTGAACTTTGCGCTGCAATATCAGGGTAAAAATGAAAACCCGGGCAGCGGCGAAGGTACCAACAACGGCAATCGTAGCATGCGTAACGCCAATCACGGCGAACGGCTTCGGTATTTCCACTTCCTACGATTTAGGTATGGGCGTCAGCGTTGCCGCCGCGTATGCCTCTTCTGACCGTACCAATGACCAGATTTGAATGCCTTGGACGATGGCCACCAGCCATCAGTTATGCAAACGGCGATCAAAGGGCCGATGCATGGACAACGGGCCTGAAATACGATGCGAACAACATGTCTCTGGCCGCGATGTATGCCGAAACCCGCAATATGACACCATATTGTGGTAGCGGCTAGCAGCCTCAACGGCGGCGGTATTGCCGACAAAACCCAGAACTTTGAAGTAACGGCACAGTACCAGTTCGACTTTGGTCTGCGTCCGGCCATTTCTTACCTGCAGTCTAAAGGTAAAGATTTGGATCTGGTTAACGGCGGCAGCACCGACAAAGATCTGGTCAAGTATATGGATGTGGGCGCGACCTACTACTTCAACAAAAACATGTCCACCTACGTTGATTACAAAATCAACCTGCTGGATGGCGACGATGACTTCTACGAAGCAAACGGCATCGCTACCGATGATATCGTTGCTGTGGGCTTAGTCTACCAGTTCTAATCAGTCAACTCGCTGCGGCGTGTTACTGTAAAACTGAACACTAGCCTGAGTTCGTCCCTCATCGAACTCAGGCTTTTTTATTGGCATTTCATCTCCATCTGCGGCACACGCAATTGCCGAAGCATATCGATACAGCACCTTACCCTGCCCCTCCTGGCACAATAACATCAACCAGCTACTCTTCAAGCTAACACCCAAATGCATTTCTTTATGAATTAATCCGTAACAAACACGCTTCCCATATAGAAATATTTGCAAAAATAGTGCATGAAATAAGCTTTTTCTCTACCAATCCGGGATATAAATATTCATCAGCACCACAATATTCCACAGCACTAAATCTCTCCCCGCCACCCCGTACCTCTGATAATGGTCTAAAATCATTGAAGCCACTTGCGACGACGTTGCTCAATAAGGAAAATTTGGCGTGAATAATATTCAACACCAGTGCAGCATCATCATTACATACTTACAGCCGCCGACTACCGCTTTCGATATATTGACTCAATTTTCCAGCCTGGTTAAAAATAGCGACCAGCTCAGTCGCAAATATAGTGACTACCCTAACTAAGCAACAATAAGGAATACACTATGACTGTTCAAACAAGTAAAAATCCGCAGGTCGATATTGCTGAAGATAATGCATTCTTCCCTTCAGAATATTCGCTTAGCCAATATACCAGTCCTGTCTCTGATCTTGATGGCGTGGACTATCCAAAACCTTATCGCGGTAAACATAAAATTCTGGTGATCGCCGCGGACGAACGTTATTTGCCGACCGATAACGGAAAACTGTTCTCGACCGGTAACCATCCGATTGAAACGTTGCTGCCGTTGTATCATCTCCATGCTGCAGGTTTCGAATTCGAAGTGGCGACCATTTCCGGTCTGATGACCAAGTTTGAATACTGGGCTATGCCGCACAAAGATGAAAAAGTAATGCCATTCTTTGAGCAGCATAAATCGTTGTTCCGCAATCCGAAGAAACTCGCGGATGTTGTTGCCAGCCTCAACGCTGATAGCGAATATGCAGCAATCTTTGTTCCTGGTGGTCATGGCGCACTTATTGGTTTACCTGAAAGCCAGGACGTGGCTGCCGCTTTACAGTGGGCAATCAAAAATGACCGTTTTGTTATCTCCCTTTGCCACGGCCCGGCGGCTTTTCTGGCGCTTCGCCACGGCGATAACCCACTGAATGGTTATTCCATTTGCGCATTCCCAGACGCCGCAGACAAACAAACGCCAGAGATTGGCTATATGCCGGGTCATCTCACCTGGTACTTCGGCGAAGAACTGAAGAAAATGGGCATGAATATCATTAATGACGACATCACCGGGCGAGTACATAAGGACCGTAAACTTCTCACCGGCGACAGTCCTTTTGCAGCGAATGCGTTGGGTAAACTGGCGGCGCAGGAAATGCTGGCAGCTTACGCGGGTTAATCCCTGTTACGTTTGAATGTAAGCGCATAATCAATCGCGGCCGCGTTAGTACTCACGACGTGGCTGCGTTTTTTCACGGTTAATTTATGGCGTACTGAAGCCCTATGTTAATTTCTTTGCGGTAACGTAATCCGGAACACATTATGCTTATTGAGATAGTGATACGTAGCACTTCCCCCATGCAATTCGGCAATCGCTTTGACTAAAGAAAGGCCTAGTCCCTGACCTACGGAATGACGCGAATTATCTCCCCGCCAAAATCTACGGAAGAGTTTTTCAGGCTCATTAATTTTCGTTCCAGGGCTGGCGATATCAATATTAAGATAGCTGTTGGTATCAAGAAAACTGGTTATATGAATACGCGATTTTTCTGGCGAATATCTAATGGCATTAACAATAAGATTCGATAACATTCGTTGTAGTAAAATTTTATCCGCAAAGATTTGCTGATTGCACTCGACCTTAAAGCAAATCTCTTTCTCGTCTGAAAGGTATTCAAGATAGTCCAACAAATTTTCGACTTCCTTATTGAGAGAAAGCGAGTCCAGTTTCACCAAAACATTGTTTTTATCTGCCCTGGCAAGAAACAGTATGTTCTCTGTTAACCGCGAAATATTTTCCAGCTCTTCAATGTTTCCGGCAATTGTTTTTTGATATTCAGCGATACTTCTGGTTTGACTGAGCGTAACCTGATTCTGACCCAGTAATGCATTAATTGGCGTTCTAAGTTCATGAGCGAGATCGTCAGCAAACTGACTTAGACGCTCAAAATCTTTGACTAAAGCATGATGCATTTTATTCAACGCCTGCCCAAGAGGTTTTAGTTCTCTCGGTAATGCGCTAACCTCAACAGGCTCTCGGCTATCGTTATAATTCAGCGCTTCCGTTACACCACTCAACTTTTTGATCTCTCGTAATCCCGTTCTGATTAACAGCGGACTTAATACTGAGCAAAGTACAATGGCGACAATGCAAATTATAATGCTATTAATTTTATACTGTTCAAGCATGTTATGTCTGGCTGAAGCCAATTTAGCCACAGTAACCGTTAATGATGGCGAAACTTCATCAATATTAATTCGTAAAGCATCTATCTCTGTATCATTAATAATGCTTCTGTAAATGCCAGCTGCGCTGATTGTCTCACTAGCAGGTATGTTATTTAACATGCCATCACTGACATTTGTCCGGTTAACAATTTTATTGATGCTATCACCATGAATAATCAAGATATCCTGACTAACATCCATCATCCGGTTAAAGTACACAGGTAACGTATCTGGATTTACCCCATCAATTAACAACTGCTTGATCTGCGCTGTCCGGTTAATGAGTGTTGTATCATCGCGCCATTTCAACTCACTTGCCAGGCCATTATAGAGAGTCCAGACAATTCCGGCGCCAGCAACAGACAGTAGCAATATAAAAAGCAAGGTTAAACGGACGGTTATAGATAGTCTTTTCATTATTTTTTTACCGCTACGAATGAATAGCCCATCCCCCGGATTGTGGCAATTAGCTTTTCAGGAAAAGGATCATCAACTTTTGCGCGGAGCCTGCGAATGGCGACGTCCACCGTATTGGTATCACTATCAAAGTTGATTCCCCAAATTTCACTCGCAATAACCGTTCTGGGTATAATTTCGCCAGCTCTGGAGGCCAGTAGCCAAAGTAACTGAAACTCCTTGCGCGTCAGTGTAATACTGATATTGTCCCTGCTCACACTATGACTAACAGAGTCCATTCTTAAGCCGCTGATTTCTAATGTTGAATTCAAAGCGTGATGTTGCCTTAATTGTGCCCGAACCCTTGCCAGCAACTCAGAAAATGAAAAAGGTTTTACCAGATAATCATTTGCCCCACTGTCCAGCCCTCTGACTCTGTCATCGACAGAATCCCTTGCAGTAAGGCAAATAACAGGGGTTTGCTTTGCTGTTCTTAACGTTTGTAAGATCTGCCAGCCATCCATACCCGGAAGCATAATATCCAGAATGATCAATGCATAATCATCCTTCAGCGCAAGATAAAGCCCATCTCTGCCATCAGAAACGGCATCGATGACATAACCCGCTTCGGAAAGCCCCTGCGTTACCCATTCCTGGGTCCTTTGATTATCTTCAATAAGTAGAATCTTCATGAAAATAATATGCCATAAATCATATGTTATAGAAACAGCCTGGTTCATTACAAAATTGTAATGCTGCTGTAAGGTTACCCTGGACGCTTTTTCGCTATCCTCAAAACTCATTCACATGACAAGGATATAAACATGTTAAAGCGTTATTTAGTACTCTCGGTAGCAACGGCAGCATTTTCATTACCTTCTTTGGTTAATGCCGCACAACAAAACATTCTTAGCGTGCACATTTTGAACCAGCAAACAGGAAAACCCGCTGCTGACGTGACAGTCACTCTTGAAAAGAAGGCGGATAACGGCTGGTTACAACTTAATACCGCCAAAACAGATAAGGATGGACGAATTAAGGCACTGTGGCCCGAGCAAACTGCAACTACGGGCGATTACCGTGTCGTATTTAAAACCGGGGACTATTTCAAGAAACAAAATCTTGAAAGTTTCTTCCCTGAGATCCCCGTTGAATTTCATATTAATAAAGTGAACGAGCATTATCATGTGCCTTTATTACTTAGCCAATATGGGTATTCAACCTATCGTGGCAGTTAATGCATAAATATGTAAAAGCAGATCTCTGCTACTGTTAGGGAGGACACTCCCTGACAGATTAACAGTAAACGGCTCTTGCTGGCTAACGACAAAAAAGTGTGATGGCTTATGAAAAAGAATCAATTTTTAAAAGAATCAGATGTTACGGCCGAGTCGGTATTCTTTATGAAGCGTCGGCAGGTGTTAAAAGCACTGGGCATCAGTGCAACTGCACTTTCTTTGCCTCACGCTGCGCATGCCGATCTGCTTAGCTGGTTTAAAGGGAACGATCGCCCGCCCGCCCCCGCCGGAAAAGCGCTGGAGTTCAGCAAGCCTGCCGCCTGGCAAAATAACCTGCCACTGACGCCAGCAGATAAAGTTTCCGGTTATAATAACTTCTATGAATTCGGGCTGGATAAAGCCGATCCCGCCGCTAATGCTGGTAGCCTGAAAACCGATCCATGGACACTGAAAATCAGCGGCGAAGTGGCAAAACCATTGACCCTCGATCATGATGACTTAACCCGTCGCTTCCCGCTGGAAGAGCGTATTTATCGTATGCGCTGCGTGGAAGCGTGGTCGATGGTGGTGCCGTGGATTGGTTTTCCGCTGCACAAATTGCTGGCGCTTGCCGAACCTACCAGCAATGCGAAGTATGTCGCTTTCGAAACAATTTATGCACCGGAACAGATGCCAGGCCAGCAGGACCGCTTTATCGGCGGTGGGCTGAAATATCCTTATGTCGAAGGATTGCGTCTCGACGAAGCAATGCATCCGCTCACACTGATGACCGTAGGTGTTTATGGCAAGGCGTTACCGCCACAAAATGGCGCGCCGGTGCGACTGATTGTGCCGTGGAAATATGGCTTTAAAGGGATTAAATCGATAGTCAGTATTAAGCTGACCCGCGAGCGTCCGCCAACCACCTGGAATCTGGCAGCGCCTGACGAATACGGTTTTTACGCCAACGTTAATCCGTATGTTGATCACCCGCGCTGGTCACAGGCTACCGAACGATTTATTGGTTCAGGCGGCATCCTCGATGTACAGCGCCAGCCAACGCTACTGTTTAATGGTTACGCCGCCCAGGTGGCATCGCTGTATCGTGGCCTGGATTTGCGGGAGAATTTCTAAATGCGTCTGACAGCAAAACAGGTGACATGGCTGAAAGTTTGCCTGCATCTTGCCGGATTGTTGCCGTTTCTCTGGCTGGTCTGGGCGATCAATCACGGTGGACTGGGTGCCGATCCGGTGAAAGATATTCAGCATTTTACTGGTCGCACTGCACTGAAATTTTTGCTGGCGACCTTGTTAATCACCCCTCTGGCACGCTACGCAAAACAGCCGTTATTGATACGCACTCGCCGCCTGTTAGGATTATGGTGCTTTGCCTGGGCGACACTGCATTTAACAAGTTACGCATTGCTGGAGCTGGGCGTGAATAATCTGGCGTTATTAGGTAAGGAGTTAATTACCCGGCCTTATTTAACGTTAGGTATTATCAGCTGGGTAATTTTGCTTGCTTTAGCGTTCACTTCAACCCAGGCGATGCAGCGAAAACTCGGCAAGCACTGGCAACAGTTGCATAATTTCGTCTATCTTGTCGCGATTCTGGCCCCAATACATTATCTGTGGTCCGTGAAGATTATTTCACCGCAGCCGCTCATCTACGCTGGGCTGGCTGTACTGCTTTTAGCCTTACGGTATAAGAAGTTGCGTTCCCTTTTTAACCGGTTACGCAAGCAGGTTCACAACAAATTATCTGTATAACTTCATATTGCCGACAAAGTACGCGTTATCCCTGCCGGATGTGGCGCGAGCGCCCTATCCGGCATACACAGATCGCATCAGGTTATGTTTCGTTTGTCATCAACCTCAAATCACCAAAATAATTTATTTTATTTCAATAAGATAGATAAGTAGAACTGAGAAAGCCATGCTCTCGTTTCCTAAGAGTTGTTGCATTTTGCTATATGTTACAATATAACATTACACATCATATACATTAACTCTGGAGGAAACTGTTTTGGCGATTCGTCTTTACAAACTGGCTGTTGCTTTAGGTGTCTTTATTGTTAGCGCTCCTGCCTTTTCGCATGGTCATCACTCACACGGCAAACCCTTAACAGAGGTCGAACAAAAAGCTGCTAATGGTGTTTTTGATGATGCCAATGTACAAAACCGAACGCTCAGTGACTGGGATGGAGTCTGGCAATCCGTTTATCCTTTACTGCAAAGTGGCAAACTTGACCCCGTCTTTCAGAAGAAAGCGGATGCAGATAAAACTAAAACATTTGCTGAAATTAAAGATTATTATCACAAAGGTTATGCAACAGATATCGAGATGATTGGCATTGAGGACGGCATTGTTGAATTCCATAGAAATAATGAAACAACATCGTGTAAATATGATTACGATGGATACAAAATACTCACCTATAAATCAGGCAAGAAAGGCGTTCGTTACTTATTCGAATGTAAAGATCCTGAAAGCAAAGCCCCTAAATATATACAATTTAGCGATCATATAATTGCACCACGAAAATCATCTCATTTTCACATTTTTATGGGTAATGATTCACAGCAATCTTTATTAAATGAAATGGAAAACTGGCCAACGTATTATCCATATCAGTTGAGTAGCGAAGAAGTGGTCGAGGAAATGATGTCTCATTGAGTATTCTCATGATAACGCCTCGATGCCGCTTTAGTAAGTTATCATAACTGCCACTGGTCCATCCACAAACGCCACTGAACGCAAGCTAGCTACAGACACGCTCATCACTATGACGTGTCTGTATATTAATAAGCTAACCCGCATTGAGTTAACCAATAACGGATTCCATACACAATACGGCCAACAGAGAAAGATACCTGTGCTCACGCCATTGCTTATATTGGCTGGTTACAATATGCACTATCAATTTTTTAAATAACAAATTATTAAAACCACATCTGTATAAGGAATTTTTAAGGTTCGTGGGATAGCTTGACTGTGAAAATCACAGGAGCTACAAAAATGAACCGATTCTCAAAAACTCAAATTTATTTACATTGGATAACGCTGCTTTTCGTTGCAATAACCTATGCCGCGATGGAACTCCGTGGCTGGTTTCCTAAAGGTAGTAGTACTTATCTGCTGATGCGAGAAACACATTACAATGCGGGTATATTCGTTTGGGTGTTAATGTTTTCACGCCTGATTATAAAACACCGTTATAGTGATCCTTCTATTGTGCCACCGCCACCTGCCTGGCAAATGAAAGCGGCTTCGCTAATGCACATCATGCTTTATATAACCTTCCTTGCACTTCCTCTGCTGGGGATTGCTTTGATGGCTTACAGTGGAAAATCGTGGAGTTTCCTTGGTTTCAATGTGTCTCCCTTTGTTACCCCAAACAGCGAAATTAAAGCACTGATAAAAAATATTCACGAAACCTGGGCAAATATAGGCTACTTTTTAATCGCAGCTCACGCTGGCGCAGCACTCTTTCATCACTACATTCAGAAAGATAATACTCTGTTACGAATGATGCCTCGCCGCAAATAAGTCGATCCCCTTACAAGGAAATGTGAACCATGGACATCAACGCGTCATAAATGTTTACGCAAGTGCACAATGCACCCTTTCCACTATCAACAAGGAGGAGCAGAAACTGTGTAAATCGTACAATGGTAAGACTTATCAAAAATACAGGTTAATTTTGGTATTTAAACCTTTTTTACTTGTTAGTATGATACAAAGGCTTTCAAAAAAGCTGCGAAATTCAACAACTCTTGGAAATTATGGACTTTGTCCCGCGGCTTTAATCTGACGGCCGCGTTCCTTTTTTGACTCAATTATTGAACCCTTCTCTACGCAACTTCAGTTCCCACCACCAACTTTGCGGCAGTTTCATAGGATGAATGTCTAAAAGAATAATGGTGAGCGATAAGAAAACGACTGAATAACTGCACATTTTCGCTCGAAAGCTTCCTGTCAGATCCATAGCGAATCAAGTGCTGAATGTCACAGTATCGAACAGAAAACAGTGACGATCTAACCCTTCAAGAATATTCTACGATTGTTCTGTTTAGGAAAAGCAAGGCGGGAAGTCGGGAGATAAGTCATTGATAAAGTGGCGGAGAGAGGGGGATTTGAACCCCCGGTAGAGTTGCCCCTACTCCGGTTTTCGAGACCGGTCCGTTCAGCCGCTCCGGCATCTCTCCGTTCAGATGGTTGCCATGATGCCAGGAAATTTGGCATTTTAACAGTCCCTGTCCGTGCAATTTTGTTCAAGTGACGAGTTTGCGAGCAAAACGATGATTAAGTGGCCCTGGAAAGTACAAGAATCAGCACATCAAACTGCCCTTCCCTGGCAGGAAGCACTATCGATCCCCCTTTTAACGTGTCTGACGGAACAGGAACAAAGCAAATTAGTCACTCTTGCCGAACGTTTTTTACAGCAAAAGCGGCTTGTTCCTTTACAGGGCTTTGAACTGGATTCATTAAGAAGCTGCCGGATAGCACTTCTATTTTGCCTACCCGTTCTGGAGTTAGGACTGGAATGGCTGGATGGTTTTCATGAAGTCTTAATTTATCCTGCGCCATTTGTGGTCGATGATGAATGGGAAGACGATATCGGTCTGGTGCATAACCAACGTATTGTTCAGTCAGGTCAGAGCTGGCAGCAAGGGCCTATCGTTTTGAACTGGTTGGATATACAAGATTCTTTTGATGCTTCTGGTTTTAACCTGATTATTCATGAAGTCGCTCATAAGCTGGACACCCGTAACGGCGATCGCGCCAGCGGAGTTCCCTTTATTCCGTTGCGTGAGGTTGCTGGCTGGGAACACGATCTTCATGCTGCAATGAACAACATTCAGGAAGAAATCGAATTGGTTGGCGAGAATGCGGCGAGCATTGATGCTTATGCAGCCAGCGATCCTGCTGAATGTTTTGCCGTACTTTCTGAATATTTCTTTAGCGCCCCAGAACTTTTTGCTCCTCGTTTCCCTTCATTGTGGCAACGTTTCTGCCAATTTTATCAACAAGATCCTTTGCAGAGACTGCATCACGCTAATGATACAGACTCGTTTTCGGCGACGAATGTTCATTAATTAACAACTTTGCAGATTAATTAACCAATTGAAATGACTTATGAAATTTAGTGTTGACAGACAAGGTACCGCTAAGTAATATTCGCCCCGTTCACACGATTCCTCTGTAGTTCAGTCGGTAGAACGGCGGACTGTTAATCCGTATGTCACTGGTTCGAGTCCAGTCAGAGGAGCCAAATTCTAAAAATTCGCTTTTTTAGCGCAATGTCACTGACCTTAGTTGAACATTGTTTTTTAACGGATAGCGGGTTTTTAACATCTTAAGCGCCCTCGACCTTTATGGTTGAGGGCGTTTTGCTATGAACGCCATCACCATTTTCCCCTCGATTATAAAACTTGAGTTATTCAGTAGTCTCCCCTCTTGCAACTCACACCCAAAACTGCCTAACGAAAAGTTATTAATTTTCAATCATATTGCTATCAGTATTTACATTTTTTCGCTGTGCTAGAAAGGGCGCATTTATGTTAGCTCGTTCAGGGAAGGTAAGCATGGCTACGAAGAAGAGAAGTGGAGAAGAAATAAATGACCGACAAATATTATGCGGGATGGGAATTAAACTACGCCGCTTAACTGCGGGTATCTGTCTGATAACTCAACTTGCGTTCCCTATGGCTGCGGCAGCACAAGGTGTGGTAAACGCCGCAACCCAACAACCAGTTCCTGCACAAATTGCCATTGCAAATGCCAATACGGTGCCCTACACCCTTGGAGCGTTGGAATCGGCCCAAAGCGTTGCCGAACGTTTCGGTATTTCGGTGGCTGAGTTACGCAAACTCAACCAGTTTCGTACGTTTGCTCGAGGTTTTGATAATGTCCGCCAGGGTGATGAACTGGATGTCCCGGCACAAGTTAGTGAAAAAAAATTAACCCCGCCGCCGGGTAATAGCAGTGACAACCTCGAGCAACAGATAGCCAGTACTTCACAGCAAATCGGGTCTCTGCTCGCCGAAGATATGAACAGCGAGCAAGCGGCAAATATGGCGCGTGGATGGGCCTCTTCTCAGGCTTCAGGCGCAATGACAGACTGGTTAAGCCGCTTCGGTACCGCAAGAATCACGCTGGGCGTGGATGAAGATTTTAGCCTGAAGAACTCCCAGTTCGATTTTCTCCATCCGTGGTATGAAACGCCTGATAATCTCTTTTTCAGTCAGCATACTCTCCATCGTACTGACGAGCGTACGCAGATTAACAACGGCTTAGGTTGGCGTCATTTCACTCCCACATGGATGTCGGGCATCAACTTCTTTTTCGACCACGATCTTAGCCGTTACCACTCCCGCGCCGGCATTGGCGCGGAGTACTGGCGCGACTATCTAAAATTAAGCAGTAACGGCTATTTGCGACTGACCAACTGGCGCAGCGCACCTGAACTGGACAACGATTATGAAGCACGCCCGGCCAATGGCTGGGATGTACGCGCAGAAAGCTGGCTACCCGCCTGGCCGCACCTTGGCGGTAAACTGGTCTATGAACAGTATTATGGCGATGAAGTGGCCCTGTTCGATAAAGACGATCGGCAAAGTAATCCTCATGCCATAACCGCTGGACTTAACTATACCCCCTTCCCGCTGATGACCTTCAGCGCGGAGCAACGCCAGGGTAAACAGGGCGAAAATGACACCCGTTTTGCCGTCGATTTTACCTGGCAACCTGGCAGCGCAATGCAGAAACAGCTTGACCCGAATGAAGTCGCTGCACGGCGTAGCCTTGCAGGCAGCCGTTATGATCTGGTGGATCGCAACAACAATATCGTTCTGGAATATCGCAAAAAAGAACTGGTTCGCCTGACCCTGACAGACCCCGTGACAGGGAAGTCAGGAGAAGTGAAATCACTGGTTTCGTCGCTACAAACCAAATATGCCCTGAAAGGCTATAACGTCGAAGCCACCGCACTGGAAGCTGCCGGTGGCAAAGTGGTCACAACGGGTAAAGATATTCTGGTTACCCTGCCGGCTTACCGGTTCACCAGTACGCCAGAAACCGATAACACCTGGCCGATTGAAGTCACCGCCGAAGATGTCAAAGGCAATTTGTCGAATCGTGAACAGAGCATGGTGGTCGTTCAGGCACCTACGCTAAGCCAGAAAGATTCCTCGGTATCGTTAAGTACCCAAACATTGAACGCGGATTCCCATTCAACCGCCACACTGACTTTTATTGCGCATGATGCAGCAGGTAATCCTGTTGTCGGGCTGGTGCTCTCGACGCGTCACGAAGGTGTTCAGGACATCACCCTTTCTGACTGGAAAGATAATGGTGACGGAAGCTATACCCAGATCCTGACCACAGGAGCGATGTCTGGCACGCTGACGCTGATGCCACAGCTGAATGGTGTGGATGCGGCTAAAGCCCCCGCCGTGGTGAATATCATTTCTGTTTCGTCATCCCGAACTCACTCGTCAATTAAGATTGATAAGGACCGTTATCTCTCCGGCAATCCTATCGAGGTGACGGTAGAACTGAGAGATGAAAATGACAAACCTGTTAAGGAACAAAAACAGCAACTGAATAACGCAGTCAGCATCGACAACGTGAAACCAGGAGTCACTACAGACTGGAAAGAAACCGCAGATGGCGTCTATAAGGCGACCTATACCGCCTATACCAAAGGCAGTGGACTTACTGCGAAGCTATTAATGCAAAACTGGAATGAAGATTTGCATACCGCTGGATTTATCATCGACGCCAACCCGCAGTCAGCGAAAATTGCGACATTATCTGCCAGCAATAATGGTGTGCTCGCCAATGAGAATGCAGCAAACACCGTCTCGGTCAATGTCGCTGATGAAGGAAGCAACCCAATCAATGATCATACCGTCACGTTTGCGGTATTAAGCGGATCGGCAACTTCCTTCAACAATCAAAACACCGCAAAAACGGATGTTAATGGTCTGGCGACTTTTGATCTGAAAAGTAGTAAGCAGGAAGACAACACGGTTGAAGTCACCCTTGAAAATGGCGTGAAACAAACGTTAATCGTCAGTTTTGTCGGCGACTCGAGTACTGCGCAGGTTGATCTGCAGAAGTCGAAAAATGAAGTGGTTGCTGACGGCAATGACAGCGTCACAATGACCGCGACCGTCCGGGATGCAAAAGGCAACCTGCTCAATGACGTCATGGTCACTTTCAATGTTAATTCAGCAGAGGCGAAACTGAGCCAAACCGAAGTGAATAGCCACGACGGGATCGCCACAGCTACGCTGACCAGTTTGAAAAATGGTGATTATAGGGTTACGGCCTCTGTGAGCTCTGGTTCCCAGGCTAATCAACAGGTGAATTTTATCGGTGATCAAAGTACTGCTGCCCTGACCCTCAGTGTGCCTTCAGGTGATATCACCGTCACCAACACAGCTCCGCAATATATGACTGCAACCTTGCAGGATAAAAATGGCAACCCACTAAAAGATAAAGAAATCACCTTCTCTGTGCCAAACGACGTCGCAAGTAAGTTCTCGATTAGCAACGGAGGAAAAGGCATGACGGATAGTAACGGGGTTGCAATCGCCTCCCTGACCGGCACGTTAGCGGGCACGCATATGATCATGGCTCGTCTGGCTAACAGCAATGTCAGCGATGCACAGCCAATGACGTTTGTGGCGGATAAAGACAGAGCGGTTGTCGTTTTGCAAACATCGAAAGCGGAAATCATTGGGAATGGCGTGGATGAGACAACTCTGACAGCAACAGTGAAAGATCCGTCGAATCATCCGGTGGCGGGGATAACGGTAAACTTCACCATGCCACAGGACGTTGCGGCAAACTTTACCCTTGAAAATAACGGTATTGCCATCACTCAGGCCAATGGGGAAGCGCATGTCACGCTGAAAGGTAAAAAAGCGGGCACGCATACGGTTACCGCAACGCTGGGTAATAACAATACCAGTGATTCGCAGCCGGTAACATTTGTGGCGGACAAAGCCTCGGCTCAGGTTGTCCTGCAGATATCAAAAGATGAGATCACAGGTAATGGCGTCGATAGCGCAACGCTAACTGCAACGGTTAAAGATCAGTTCGACAATGAGGTGAATAATCTTCCGGTAACATTCAGCTCAGCCTCTTCAGGACTCACCCTGACCCCGGGAGTAAGTAATACCAACGAGTCTGGCATCGCGCAGGCCACTCTCGCAGGCGTTGCCTTTGGTGAGAAGACGGTTACTGCATCACTGGCTAATAATGGTGCCAGCGACAACAAAACTGTGCATTTTATTGGCGACACAGCGGCGGCAAAAATTATCGAGTTGGCGCCTGTCCCAGACAGCATAATCGCCGGTACCCCGCAGAACAGCTCCGGCAGCGTCATCACCGCCACAGTCGTTGATAATAATGGCTTTCCGGTGAAAGGTGTGACTGTGAACTTCACCAGCAACGCAGCGACAGCCGAAATGACGAACGGCGGTCAAGCCGTGACGAACGAACAGGGTAAGGCTACCGTCACTTATACCAATACCCGCTCCTCGATAGAATCAGGAGCGAGACCGGATACCGTTGAGGCCAGTCTGGAAAATGGTAGCTCCACGCTTAGCACATCAATTAATGTCAACGCTGATGCGTCTACGGCACATCTCACCTTGCTACAGGCACTTTTTGATACAGTCTCCGCAGGCGAGACAACCAGTCTGTATATTGAGGTGAAGGATAATTACGGCAACGGTGTCCCCCAGCAGGAGGTAACCCTCAGCGTTTCACCAAGTGAAGGCGTGACCCCCAGTAATAACGCTATATATACTACCAACCACGACGGCAATTTTTACGCAAGCTTTACCGCTACAAAAGCCGGGGTTTATCAATTGACGGCAACCCTCGAAAATGGCGATTCGATGCAACAAACAGTGACCTATGTGCCGAACGTCGCGAATGCTGAAATCACGCTGGCAGCCTCGAAGGATCCGGTGATTGCCGACAATAACGATCTCACGACACTAACAGCAACAGTCGCTGATACAGAGGGCAATGCGATAGCCAACACTGAGGTAACATTTACTCTGCCGGAAGATGTGAAGGCGAACTTCACGCTGAGCGATGGCGGTAAAGTGATTACTGATGCTGAAGGCAAAGCGAAAGTCACGCTGAAAGGTACAAAAGCAGGCGCTCATACTGTTACAGCATCGATGACTGGCGGTAAGAGTGAGCAGTTGGTGGTGAACTTTATTGCGGATACGCTCACTGCGCAGGTTAATCTTAACGTTACCGAGGACAATTTTATCGCTAATAACGTCGGGATGACCAGGCTGCAGGCAACAGTGACTGATGGAAACGGCAACCCGTTAGCCAATGAGGCGGTGACATTCACGCTACCGGCAGATGTGAGCGCAAGCTTTACTCTCGGACAAGGCGGTTCCGCCATTACTGATATCAACGGCAAGGCTGAAGTTACACTGAGCGGTACAAAATCCGGCACCTACCCCGTGACAGTTAGCGTGAACAATTATGGTGTCAGTGATACGAAACAGGTGACTTTGATTGCCGATGCTGGTACCGCAAAACTAGCCTCCTTAACCTCTGTATACTCATTCGTCGTCAGCACGACCGAGGGCGCAACCATGACGGCAAGCGTCACTGACGCTAACGGCAACCCGGTAGAAGGCATAAAAGTTAATTTCCGCGGAACCTCCGTCACGCTAAGCAGCACCAGCGTTGAAACGGATGATCGGGGTTTCGCTGAAATTCTTGTGACAAGCACCGAGGTCGGACTGAAAACAGTTTCAGCCTCTCTGGCAGATAAACCTACTGAAGTCATCTCGCGATTACTGAATGCCAGTGCAGATGTTAATTCTGCGACGATTACCAGTCTGGAGATACCGGAAGGTCAGGTAATGGTCGCACAAGACGTAGCAGTTAAAGCTCACGTTAACGACCAGTTTGGCAACCCGGTTGCGCATCAACCCGTGACATTCAGTGCAGAGCCATCCTCGCAAATGATCATCAGCCAGAATACGGTCTCTACTAATACGCAGGGTGTAGCCGAGGTCACCATGACGCCCGAAAGAAACGGTTCGTATATGGTGAAAGCATCCCTGCCGAATGGAGCCTCACTTGAGAAACAACTGGAGGCTATTGATGAAAAACTGACACTCACGGCGTCCAGTCCGCTTATCGGTGTCTATGCCCCTACAGGCGCTACTCTGACGGCAACGCTAACCTCTGCAAATGGCACTCCAGTGGAGGGTCAGGTCATCAACTTTAGCGTAACGCCAGAAGGGGCGACGTTAAGTGGCGGAAAAGTGAGAACTAACTCTTCAGGTCAGGCTCCAGTCGTTTTGACCAGCAATAAAGTCGGTACATATACGGTGACTGCATCTTTCCATAACGGCGTAACAATACAGACACAGACAACCGTGAAAGTCACTGGCAACTCAAGCACCGCCCATGTTGCTAGCTTTATCGCTGATCCATCGACTATCGCCGCCACCAACACTGATTTAAGTACCTTAAAGGCAACGGTTGAGGATGGCAGTGGTAACCTGATCGAAGGTCTCACTGTGTACTTCGCCTTAAAAAGCGGCTCTGCCACATTAACGTCATTAACAGCGGTGACCGATCAAAACGGAATCGCGACAACAAGCGTGAAAGGAGCGATGACAGGTAGCGTCACGGTAAGCGCAGTCACGACCGCTGGTGGAATGCAAACAGTAGATATAACGCTGGTGGCTGGCCCGGCAGACACCTCGCAGTCCGTCCTTAAGAGCAATCGGTCATCACTGAAAGGGGACTATACCGATAGTGCTGAATTACGTCTTGTTCTGCACGATATATCAGGCAATCCGATCAAAGTTTCTGAAGGGATGGAATTTGTGCAATCAGGTACTAACGTGCCCTATATAAAAATTAGCGCAATTGATTACAGTCTAAATATCAACGGTGATTACAAAGCCACTGTTACAGGAGGCGGAGAGGGTATCGCAACGCTGATCCCTGTATTGAATGGTGTTCATCAAGCTGGTCTGAGTACCACAATACAATTCACTCGCGCAGAAGACAAAATAATGAGCGGTACAGTATCAGTCAATGGTACTGACCTACCGACAACTACATTCCCTTCGCAGGGGTTCACCGGGGCGTATTATCAGTTGAATAATGACAACTTTGCCCCAGGAAAAACGGCGGCTGATTATGAGTTTTCAAGCTCTGCCTCCTGGGTCGATGTTGATGCTACCGGTAAAGTGACATTTAAAAATGTCGGCAGCAATTCGGAAAGGATTACGGCGACGCCAAAATCAGGAGGCCCTAGCTATGTATACGAAATCCGTGTGAAGAGTTGGTGGGTGAACGCCGGCGAGGCTTTCATGATATACAGCCTTGCTGAAAATTTTTGCAGCAGCAATGGCTACACGCTCCCCAGAGCAAACTATTTAAACCACTGTAGTTCCCGAGGCATCGGGTCACTGTACAGTGAATGGGGAGATATGGGGCATTACACGACTGACGCTGGTTTTCAATCAAATATGTATTGGTCATCTAGTCCCGCAAACTCAAGCGAACAATACGTAGTTTCCCTGGCAACAGGTGATCAAAGCGTATTTGAAAAGCTTGGGTTTGCTTATGCGACATGTTATAAAAACCTGTGATTTTCCGTTATAATTTCTTAAAGAGTGTTCCATTCGGGGCACTCTTTTTTACATTCCCTCTACAGAACTAGCCCTTCTCTCACAGAAAATGAATAAATAAAAATGCGGCACCGCCAGAATCGCGTTCGATGTGACTATGATCATTTTCGGTGAGTACTGCTTTGATCTAAAGGCTGGTTTTCTGTGATGATTGACCAGCCTCAGAGTATTGATGACACCACCGTTCATAACAGATCGGCATTACTATGCATAAGTACTGTCTCATATTCTCGCCAAAACACTTTTTAATGCCTTTGCGAATTCATCCAGACTTATATTGTCAATTTTTTGCCCAACGACGACTGACTCCGAGACATCGGCCATTGCGGGCCATCGCGTTTTGTAATCAGCATAAATTGCAACAACAGGGGTATTATAGGCACTTGCCATATGTAATATTGAGGTGTCAGGAGTTATTGCGATATAAGCATCTTTTATGATTGCTGCTGAACGTTTAATCGAGGGTGGTAAGGATAAACGGTAGACATTATTATAACAATCCACTAATGCCCTGGCTTTATCTTCACCTTTGGGTCCATGAACGATCACTATTGGTATATCTGTTTCACTTTAAATTTTTGCTATTAGATTTTCTGCAATCGATAATGAAAATGTACGTTCCTGCGAGCTACCTTCTAAATTGAACGCAATGTAAGATCCTAACGATCGCATTTCCTCGCGCACCTCATCGAGTACATCCTCACTTAGTGGCAATTCATATATTGGCCTGACTGCTGGAAAACCCGCCTCACGCATCATAAATGCCCATGTCATAGGTACGGGAGCCCGGAGTTTCTGATCCATACTGGACGCGTTCTTGCACAAAGGGGAGAAGCAATTCATGGTTATACCAACAACCTGAAAATTCGTTTTTGCTTTCAACTGACTGATAAATAACATCGTTTTCAGGTTCTTTTTACGCATCCCCTCAATGCAAAGATCCGGCGTACCGTATTGCTGTGTTATGTTCTTTGCTAAATCTTTTATTTCTTTTAATGTTGCGTGATCCTGCATAGTCATTGTGACTAATGTTAATTTAGTCTGTTCAAGTTTAAGCGCATTAAAGACTTCTAAATTAATTGTCGACGTTACAATTAAAAGATGCTTAATTTTATGCAATTCAAGCGCCCGAATAACAGGAAAGATGGCCATAGCATCGCCAATCTGATCGGGAATATGGATGACAACAAAGTCTGTTTTTTCAATATTGAAATTATAAGCTTTATAATCGTAGTAACTAAATGCAATACGTCTCAACAATGATGCTAAAAACATACCTAACCTCGCCTCCCTACTGGTTATAATGCAATGCAGTCTATCAGACTCATCAGGGTGCCATTTTGTGCATATGCGGACTTTTATGTTTCATATCTCTAACCTGTGGGTCCTCTGCTTAATCCTTAAACAACACCAGCAACTCCTGCGCTTTCATCTTCCATCGAATTTTTCATGTTGCCGCTAATCAGCCATAAAATCATTTGCAGATGCGCTCTGTCGAGGTAGTCTCATAAGGTTCGATTTATAGATCGACGGCAATGTGAGTTACCTTTTCCATACTAATTATAAAAAGACAGTACAAACAGGATCATTATGGACTCCACGCTCATCTCCACTCGTCCCGATGAAGGGACGCTTTCGGTAACTCGCGCCCGACGAGCTGCGTTAGGCGGCTTCGCTGGTGCCGTCGTCGACTGGTATGATTTTTTACTCTATGGCATCACCGCCGCACTGGTGTTTAATCGCGAGTTTTTCCCGCAAGTAAGCCCGGCGATGGGAACGCTCGCCGCATTTGTTTACCTTTGGCGTCGGATTTCTTTTCCGTCCGCTCGGCGGTGTCATTTTCGGTCACTTTGGCGACCGACTGGGACGTAAGCGCATGTTAATGCTGACCGTCTGGATGATGGGCATCGCGACAGCCTTGATTGGTATTCTTCCTTCATTCTCAACCATTGGGTGGTGGGCACCTATTTTGCTGGTGACACTGCGTGCCATTCAGGGATTTGCAGTCGGCGGCGAATGGGGAGGCGCGGCGTTGCTTTCCGTTGAAAGTGCCGCCAAAAATAAAAAAGCCTTTTACAGTAGCGGTGTACAAGTTGGCTACGGTGTAGGTTTACTGCTTTCAACCGGACTGGTTTCATTGATCAGTATGATGACGACTGACGAACAGTTTTTAAGCTGGGGCTGGCGCATTCCTTGCCTGCTTAGCATCGTACTGGTACTGGGAGCATTGTGGGTGCGCAATGGCATGGAGGAGTCCGCAGAATTTGAACAACAGCAACATTATCAAGCTGCCGCGAAAAAACGCATCCCGGTTATCGAAGCACTGTTACAACGTCCGGTGCTTTCCTGAAGATTATTGCGCTACGACTGTGCGAATTGCTGACGATGTACATCGTTACTGCCTTTGCACTTAATTATTCAACCCAGAATATGGGGCTACCGCGCGAACTTTTCCTTAATATTGGTTTGCTGGTAGGTGGATTAAGCTGCCTGACAATTCCCTGTTTTGCCTGGCTTGCCGATCGTTTTGGTCGCCGTAGGGTTTATATCACAGGTACGTTAATCGGAACGTTGAGCGCATTTCCTTTCTTTATGGCGCTTGAAGCACAATCTATTTTCTGGATAGTTTTCTTCTCCATAATGCTGGCAAATATTGCGCATGACATTGGTGGTGTGTGTGCAACAACCGATGTTTACCGAAATGTTTGGTGCCAGTTATCGCTATAGTGGCGCTGGAGTCGGTTATCAGGTTGCCAGTGTGGTTGGCGGTGGATTTACACCTTTTATTGCCGCTGCACTCATCACTTACTTTGCCGGGAACTGGCATAGCGTCGCCATTTATTTGCTGGCTGGATGCCTGATTTCCGCAATGACCGCTTTGTTGATGAAAGACAGTCAACGCGCTTGATAGCCTGGCGAAGATCATCCGATCTTCGCCTTACACTTTTGTTTCACATTTCTGTGACATACTATCGGATGTGCGGTAATTGTATGGAACAGGAGACACACATGAATAATAAGGGCTCCGGTCTGACCCCAGCTCAGGCACTGGATAAACTCGACGCGCTGTATGAGCAATCTGTAGTCGCATTACGCAACGCCATTGGCAACTATATTACAAGTGGCGAATTACCTGATGAAAACGCCCGCAAACAAGGTCTTTTTGTCTATCCATCACTGACCGTAACCTGGGACGGTAGCACAACCGATCCCCCCAAAACGCGCGCATTTGGTCGCTTTACCCACGCAGGCAGCTACACCGCCACGATTACTCGCCCTACTCTCTTTCGTTCGTATCTTAATGAACAACTTACGTTGCTGTATCAGGATTATGGTGCGCATATCTCAGTGCAACCCTCGCAGCATGAAATCCCTTATCCTTATGTCATCGATGGCTCTGAATTGACACTTGATCGCTCAATGAGCGCTGGGTTAACTCGCTACTTCCCGACAACAGAACTGGCGCAAATTGGCGATGAAACTGCAGACGGCATTTATCATCCAACTGAATTCTCCCCGCTATCGCATTTTGATGCGCGCCGCGTCGATTTTTCCCTCGCACGGTTGCGCCATTATACCGGTACGCCAGTTGAACATTTTCAGCCGTTCGTCTTGTTTACCAACTACACACGTTATGTGGATGAATTCGTTCGTTGGGGATGCAGCCAGATCCTCGATCCTGATAGTCCCTACATTGCCCTTTCTTGTGCTGGCGGGAACTGGATCACCGCCGAAACCGAAGCGCCAGAAGAAGCCATTTCCGACCTTGCATGGAAAAAACATCAGATGCCAGCATGGCATTTAATTACCGCCGATGGTCAGGGTATTACTCTGGTGAATATTGGCGTGGGACCGTCAAATGCTAAAACCATCTGCGATCATCTGGCAGTGCTACGCCCGGATGTCTGGTTGATGATTGGTCACTGTGGCGGATTACGTGAAAGTCAGGCCATTGGCGATTATGTACTTGCACACGCTTATTTACGCGATGACCACGTTCTTGATGCGGTTCTGCCGCCCGATATTCCTATTCCGAGCATTGCTGAAGTGCAACGTGCGCTTTATGACGCCACCAAGCTGGTGAGCGGCAGGCCCGGTGAGGAAGTCAAACAGCGGCTACGTACTGGTACTGTGGTAACCACAGATGACAGGAACTGGGAATTACGTTACTCAGCTTCTGCACTTCGTTTTAACTTAAGCCGGGCCGTAGCAATTGATATGGAAAGTGCAACCATTGCCGCGCAAGGATATCGTCCGCGCGTGCCATACGGGACACTACTGTGTGTTTCAGATAAACCGTTGCATGGCGAGATTAAACTTCCCCGGCCAGGCTAACCGTTTTTATGAAGGCGCTATTTTTGAACATCTGCAAATTGGCATTCGGGCGATCGATTTGCTGCGCGCAGAAGGCGACCGACTGCATTCGCGTAAATTACGAACCTTTAATGAGCCGCCGTTCCGATAATAGACTCTGAACCTTGTTTATCAGAAATAGATGTGAAGGAGTAAGTAAGACACCTGGCAAATAGCCTGCAATAATCGTGGGTGCTACTTCCTTGGGCGGATACGAGTTTTATTATCGTCTTAATGACTTCCGCATATTAAAAGCATGTATGCTTTCAAAATATAATTATAAAAATCCCGCCAACAACATTAGTTTTTATAAAATTAAATATAAGATTATGGCTTTAGAATATTTTTATTTCTCATAGACGAGAATTTGGGATGTCTCATGATATAATGTGACAGAATAATACGTGTCCCGCTTTATTAAGCTGCCGTTAATGTAAATACATTTTTGAGGAGACTGTTCCAGTGGGACGTAAATGGGCGAATATCGTTGCTAAAAAAACGGCTAAAGACGGTGCAACGTCTAACGTATATGCAAAATTCGGTGTAGAAATCTATGCCGCTGCTAAACAAGGTGAACCAGACCCAGAATCAAACCAGCGTTAAAATTCGTTATTGAACGCGCAAAACAAGCCCAGGTTCCAAAGCACGTTATTGATAAAGCCATTGATAAAGCCAAAGGCGGCGGAGACGAAACGTTTGTACCAGGCCGTTATGAAGGCTTTGGGCCAAATGGTTCAATGGCTGACATCGCTAAGGTATTCCACTTCAAATGTTAACCGCACGATTGCCAATGTCCGCAACATCTTCAATAAAAAAGGCGGCAATATCGGCGCGGCTGGTTCTGTCGTAGCCACATGTTTGACAATACCGGCGTGATTGTATTTGCAGGTACTGACCCTGACCGTATTTTTGAAATTTTGCTCGATGCTGAAGTCGAAGTTCGTGATGTTACCGAAGAAGAAGGGAACATCATTATTTATACTGAATCTACCGATTTCACAAAGGCATTGCAGCGTTAAGCAGCGGGCATTACTGAATTCTCAACAACAGAATTAGAATTGATTGCTCAAGCAGAGATTGAACTTTCAGAAGAAGATTTAGCAATCTTTGAAGGTCTCGTTGATGCGCTTGAAGCTGATGATGACGTTCAAAAGTCATCATAACGTCGCAAATCTCTAATTATCTTTTAAAGAAATCTGTCTTTACGGCAGATTTCTTTAATCTCATATAATTCTTATAAAAAATATAATATTCAACTCGTCATATTGATTATACCCCCCCGTTCCCAGAGAAATAATATTTATTAAAATTCCAGTTCTTCTTTTTCTGATTACAGAAGGCAAAGTGGCAATTACGCATAGTTTCCCGATAAAGACGCGATAGCGACATCCCGCATAAGGCATTTTTCTCTTTATCTTTGTACGGTACTTCATGGAACAGAGTTTTTGACCTTGCGAATCGTGATGTCTGTTGGGGAGGGACAATTTGCTCACTGAAGCGTGAGACTCGATTAAGCGCACGAAACACAGAAATCAAAAAACCCGGTCACTTTTTTACAAGGTAACCGGGTAAAAATAATTTTTATTTTTTAACTGTTTTGAGACTCATAGAGATGTCTCAAAACTAAAATTTGGCTCCTCTGACTGGACTCGAACCAGTGACATACGGATTAACAGTCCGCCGTTCTACCGACTGAACTACAGAGGAATCGTGTGAACGGGGCGAATATTAACGGCGCCCCTCCAACTTGTCAAAGCCTGTTTCGCACAAAATAAATCGTTTGCTGGTTTATTCTGCAATTCGTCTTAAAAACCGGCTTCCACTGCCGGTTTTTACCACAATCAACCGTTATGCGTCATCCGTTTTTTCGGGGCATATTTCCACGCCCAGCGGCCGGTAATCAAACGGCGATAGAACATCACTGCACGGGTCGCCCAGTCGAGGAACATCCCCATCCAGACGCCAACCACGCCCCATCCCAGGACGATACCCAACACGTAACCGACCACCACGCGACAGCCCCACATACTTAACATCGATACCCACATGGCGAATCGAACGTCGCGGGCACCTTTGAAGCCAGCCGGAAGCACCCAGGATGCGGCCCAAATAGGCATAAAGGCGGCATTCATCCACAGCAGTATCTTGACCACTTCTTTCACGTCCTCTTCCTGGGTATAGAACGAGGCGAAAAGCCCGGCAAAAGGCGCGGTTCCCCAGGCGATGGTCAGGACAATGGTCGACATCCAGAAGACGTGTCGCAGCTGTCGTTCGGTTGCGCCAGTCGACGGGTCCCCAGCGGTTTCGGTGATAATGGTCGTCGATGCTGAGCCGAGGGCGTTCCCCGGCAGGTTAATCAGCGCTGCCACCGAGAAGGCGATAAAGTTACCGGCAATAACGTCGGTGCCCATTCCGGCGACAACAACCCGGTCAACAGCTTACCGCCGTTAAACAGGACAGATTCAATACTGGCGGGATACCGATTCCCATCACTTCCCAGATAATGGCGAAATTCAGCGGCTTGAAGTAGCTTTTCAGTGAATACGCAACGCCGGGTTAAAGCCAACCATCAGTACGATGATGGTCACCACCGCGCCAATATAGCGGAGATGGTTAATCCAAGTCCAGCGCCAGCAAAGCCCATCCCGTCCAGGAGAAATTCCGTAAATCAGAATGCTACTGATGATGATGTTGAGGATATTCATCCCCCCATTGATCATCAGCGGAATTTTCGGTATTCCCTGCCCCGCGCAGCGCACCTCTACCGATGAGCGCAATCGCCGCCGCCGGATAGCTCAGCACCGTCAGTTCAAGATAGGTTAGCGCCAGGGCTTTTACTTCTGCGTTTGCATCCCCGCGACGAAATCAATAATTTGTTCGCCAAAATGATGAATAAGCGTTGCCAACAGTACGGCAAACAACGTCATGATCACCAATGACTGCCGCGTCGCCACCCTCGCTCGTCGTCGATCCCGCTTACCGAGACTAAATGCCACAACGACAGTAGTACCAAGATCGATAGCAGCAAAAAAAGCCATAATGACCATATTGAAGCTGTCCGCCAATCCCACGCCGGCCATCGCATCTTTTCCCAGCCAGCTGACCAGAAAAGTGCTCAGAACCCCCATCAACAGGACACAGGCATTCTCCATGAAGATAGGAACAGCAAGCGGGGTTATCTCGCGCCAGAACAACACTTTGTAGCTCTTGCGTTTAGCGTGCCAGCGAGTGCCGTGAACAACCTGGCGTAAAGCAGAGGAGATATTCAAAGCCGACCTTAATTGCAGAAAGTGAAACCACATTTCAAATAATGAGGGAGAATCAGCAAAGCTGCAAAGATTTTCGCCAACAAATTGTCTGCAAATGCAACAAACTGTTGATAGAAACGGCAAACAGTTGGGGAATTTAAAAATCGGGTTTGACAAAAGATTTTTCGCCGTTAAGATGTGCCTCAACAACGATTCCTCTGTAGTTCAGTCGGTAGAACGGCGGACTGTTAATCCGTATGTCACTGGTTCGAGTCCAGTCAGAGGAGCCAAATTCCTGAAAAGCCCGCTTTTATAGCGGGATTTTTGCTATATCTGATAATCAATTTCCTCTTCACTGCTTTCCATCACCTGCCGCTTGATATCCTCAACTGACAGTCCTGCATTACAAAGTTCCAGAAAGCGCCAGACATAGTTACGCTGAAGTTGTCCTCGCTTCAGTCCCAACCAGACAGTATTAGCATCAAAAAGATGCCGCGTATCCAGGCGGATTAAATTCTCTTCCTCTTGTTCGCCACTGGATTGCTCGGCAACTAATCCGATCCCAAGCCCAAGAGCAACATAGGTTTTAATGACATCAGAATCCTGCGCACTTAATACAATATCTGCCAGCAAACCTTTGCGGGCAAATGCGTCATCAATACGTGAGCGCCCCGTAATCCCCTGTCGGTAAGTGATTAACGGCCACTTCGCTATTGATTCCAGCGTCAATGGTGAAATTTGCGTCAAGGGATGATCGTGTGGAACAAGCAAACTATGGTGCCAACGAAACCACGGGAAGGCGACGAGCTGCGGGTCATTACTCAAACGCTCGCTGGCGATACCAATATCAGCTTCGCCATTTTGCAACAATGTCGCAATTTCCTGTGGCGTCCCCTGGATTAGCTCGAGCCGAACCTCCGGGAAAAGTTCGCGAAAAGCTTTAATGACCTCTGGCAAGCTATAACGTGCCTGAGTATGCGTCGTTGCAATAGTGAGAACGCCAGACGTATCGTTGGTAAACAGGTCTGCAAGCCGACGAACATTACTGGCTTCATTCAGAATACGTTCTGCAATGACCAGTAATGCTTTGCCCGGTTCAGTCATGCCCAGCAGTCGCTTACCTCGTCGAACAAATATTTCGATGCCAAGTTCATCCTCCAGTTCCCGAATATGACGGCTGACGCCTGACTGTGAGGTAAAAAGCATATTCGCAACCTCTGTCAGGTTGTAATCCTGACGTGCAGCCTCGCGGATTATCTTTAGTTGTTGGAAATTCACGGTAAACTCCGGGCAGTTCAGATTTCCCGTTATTGTTAAAGTCTAATGCCCGGCATAACAAATAATAAAAACCCGCATCTTATTCCATCCCGATATAACACTTAGCTCACCAATTGCCACTGCCTTTTTTCCATCACTGGAGAACTAATCACTGACATTAACAACTCTTTCACTGCCTGTGCCTGTGGCGATAAGTTCGCTCTGGCGGGTAAATTTAATGACAAAGAGAGACTCATGGAAGGAGTGGTAATGCGTGACATCCACCCATTTACTGCGCCACATAACGAACGCGCGGCCGATTCGGGTAATACTGCAACGCCCATGCCGCTGGCAATCGCTGCGGTAAGCGTGGCAATAGACTCAATTTCACCAATAACTTTTGCCGTGAGTCGCCGTAGGGAAAAAGCCTCATCAACACGAAGTCTAATAGCACTGTAATCACTGGGGAGAAAGAGGTTCATTTGCGCAATAGCATTCACATCAACGCTTTGCCCCGGGCAATCTTGAGTTCCTACCAGAAAAAGATCTTCTTTCAGCAAAGCCTGACTGGATACACCAGCCACAGGGGAATGCTCATAAATCACCGCCATATCGAGTTGGTGATTTATCAATTTTTCGTTAAGCACTGCACCACTATTTTCATGAAGATAGATAACGATCTCCGGAAATTCAGCGCGAACCGCCTGTAATAAGGGCATGGTGATGGATGACGCAGCGGTTCCTGGTGCAAAGCCAATCGAGACTTGCCCCGATAATGCCTGACCAACGTTATGCACCGCCAGTTGGGCCTGTTCACACTGACGTAAAATGGCCCGCGCATGGGTATAGAGAATTTTTCCGGCGTCTGTTGGTGTAACGCCCCGCTTTGTACGGATCAAAAGTTGTTGATTTAACTCACCTTCCAGTGTGGCAACCTGCTGGCTGAGCGCTGGTTGTGCGATATGCAATACTTCAGCAGCCTGGGTCAGGCTACCAATATCTACAATTTTTACGAAGTATTTCAGGCGTCTGAAGTTCATGTTGCCTCCGGTTTTTAAGAATCGGCCCAAGTGCCGCCATTACTTACAACCAGATTGCAAGATGCTTGCCAGTTTTATTTTGGTGTTGATGTACAAGCTAACCAACTGTCAAATAAGAGATTATGATAGATTCGTCATTTGCTCCTTTAATCAGCTGTCGCGTTCCCCTGCCCTATAAAAGGAGGGTATGCACCACGATGGTTCATTACCCAATAAGATTGAAAGCTCACCACTTTGTTGAAATTGACAGCAAACAAACAAAAAAATGCATTTCACCCTTTGACATCACCATGCACTGCCATTAATATGCGCCCCGTTCACACGATTCCTCTGTAGTTCAGTCGGTAGAACGGCGGACTGTTAATCCGTATGTCACTGGTTCGAGTCCAGTCAGAGGAGCCAAATTCAAAAAAGCCTGCTTTCTAGCAGGCTTTTTGCTTTCTAATTACCAACGCTCTTAAAACATCTGTCTTGAACCAGAACTAATTTGCACAGGCATTCCCGATCGACGTTGCAACGCAGCATTTGCGCGATTTACATCAACTTCTTGCCCGTTGATAAACGCCCGCAAAGATGGGGTTACCGGCAATGGCACTTTTCGGTCAGACTCATATTCTGCACGATTGCGCGACAATGGCTCATGAACTTCCAGCCAGTTCGAGCCATCTGGTTCAGTGGTGTATTTTACTGGCTGGTCGATAATTTGCACACGCGTCCCAACAGGAACATTATCAAACAGATATTTGATATCGTCATTGCGCAGACGAATACAGCCCTGACTTACCCGGAGCCCAATACCAAAATTGGCATTGGTACCATGGATGGCATACAACCTGCCAATATAAATCGCGTACAGCCCCATGGGATTATCGGGGCCCGCAGGAACAAATGCGGGCAAACTCTCCCCTCGTTTCGCATATTCGCGCCGAGTGTTCGGCGTTGGCGTCCAGGTTGGAGCTTCTTGTTTACGTTCAACGGTAGTCACCCAGTTACGCGGGGTTTCTCGCCCAGCCTGGCCGATACCAATAGGAAAGACTTCCACAGTATTACTGTCTGGTGGGTAGTAATAAAGACGCATCTCAGCGACGTTAACAACAATCCCTTTACGAACAGTGTCGGGCAAAATCAGTTGCTGCGGAATGGTGAGTTGCGAGCCAGACTTCGGCAAAAAAACATCAGCGCCCGGGTTCGCTTCCAGCATGTTACTTAACCCTTGCCCGTATTGTGCGGCAAAAGTCTCCAGCGGCTGGGTATTGTGATCAGGAACAGTTACAGTAAACGACTGCCCCACTAAACGGCTACCCTCTGGAGGTAATGGATAAGTTACCGCCAGGCTAGTATGGCTGGCAAAAAGCAGAGCAAATGAGCAAAGAATATTTACACGACGCATCATGTCCCTTTCCTATGTCGCGAAAGCTATCCGTTAAGTATAGCTTTTATCAGACTTTTCGTTTTTAACTGTTCAAATCAGAAGTCGTATTCCCCGGTAGAACAATATTACTGGCAGCAAGTTCGCCCATGTTGTTGTATATCGCACAGGCAGCTTCGATGATGGGCATCGCCAGAGCTGCGCCACTCCCCTCACCTAAACGCATCTCCATATTGAGATAAGGCTCCAGCCCCAAATGCGAGAGCGCTATACGCGCGCCTTTTTCTGCCGACAGGTGAGAAGGAATGAGATACGGTTTGATCGCAGGAGACATCTGGCAGGCTGCGAGCGCAGCAGCATAAGAAAGAAATCCATCCAGCAACACGGGTAAACCGCAGGAAGCAGCACCTAACATCACTCCAGCTATTCCGACCAAATCAAATCCACCCACTTTTGCCAGGACATCAACACCATCCTGAGGATTTGGTTGATTCAACGTAATCGCCCGACGCACAACATCAATTTTATTAGCCAGTTTATCTGTCGGCAGGTTTGCGCCAATCCCAACCACTTCTTCAGGATCCCGGCCAGTGATTGTGCTGACTATTGCTGCTGCCGGTGTCGTGTTTGCCATCCCCAGTTCACCTACACCAAACAGCGTGACACCGTTTTTTGCCAGCTCCTGCGTATAACATATGACGTCCAAAAGCAACTTTTCAGCCTGACGGCGACTCATTGCCGGAGCTGAAGCAATATTGCCGCTACCTCGTGCGACACGCATGTTGATAAGCCCGGGGATAGGCTCAGCAGTATCAATACCAACATCAATTACGTGGACGTTAGCGCCCGCTTGTTCTGCCAGCACACACACGCCGGTTGTTCCACGGGTCATATTTTCAGCCTGTATGGCTGTCACTTCTTTTGGAGAAATAGCGACCCCTTCCTCCCAGACGCCGTGATCGGCACACATAACCAGTACCGCTTTTTTGCCCACATGCGGTATGCCATTCAACCCCGGCATTCCTGCCAGTTGTATGGCAAGCACCTCCAGCTTTCCCAGGCTACCAACAGGTTTGAGTAACCCGTCAATATGCCGTTGTGCACGCGACATAGCGGTAGAATCGATGGCTGGGATCGTATTCAGTAAATCGGCAAGTATTTGCATCTCACGTCTCTTTATAGCAGTGCCAGCAGGAAGACCAGTTCACCAAGCTCTATGGCTGCTCCCAGCGTATCGCCCGTTTGCCCGCCCAGCGTACGTTTGAGAAGCTGACCGAGGATGAAAATCGCCACCATCGTCACCACCATAGCAGCCACACCATGCATACCCGGCAATAATACGGCAGCAAAAATAGCGGCTAAGCCGAGTGTGACGCAGGTTTGTCGCCCATCAATTTTGCCAATGAACACATTGCCAAGCCCTTCTTCCCGCGCATAACGATGACGATACATCAATAATGCGGCAGTCCCGCGGCTGACCGCACATGCTGCCGCCAGCGATGCAAGGATCGATTCGCCACGCAGAGCCAACTCGCTTAACACCAGAATCTTTGCCAGTACCACAAAAATCAATGCCAGACCGCCGTGGGTGCCTAAACGGCTATCACGCATGATTTCCAACATGCGATCGCGGCTACGTGCAGAAAATACGCCATCACAGGTATCAGCGAGGCCGTCCAGATGGAATCCCCCGGTCATCAGCACCAGCACAAGTACGCTAAACAGTGCCGCCAGTGGTGCGCCACACCATGCCTGCAGCACCATGAAGACCAGCCCGCTAATCGCGCCAAGCAATAATCCAATCAAAGGAAAAGTAATAATACCGCGAGAATAATGCTCGAAATCCAGTCCCTGGGACCAGCGACGCGGTACAGGCAGACGCGTAATAAATGAGAGCATCGCCCAAAATAATTTACTCATTTGATTTTTACTCCAATACCCGAAACCACCAGCCATACTTCATTTGCCGCAGCGGCCAACTGCTGATTTACCCGCCCGGCAATATCACGAAAATGTCGTGCCAGACGACTCTCCGGCACAATCCCCATTCCCACTTCGTTAGTCACTAATACAACCTTTGCGGGGCAACGTTGGCAGGCAGCAATCAACGACTGAATCTCAGCATTAATCGCCTGTTCCATCGCCTGATAATCCCATTCATCAGGGTCTTTATCGCCGCCATAATCAAACAACAGATTAGTCACCATTGTGGTAACGCATTCAAGCAACACAACCTCATTCGGGTTAATGTCTGCATGAATTAATTCATCAAGATGTTGCCAGCGCTCCACTGTGCGCCAGTGCTCCGGGCGGCCTTGCCGATGATGTTCTATCCGTGCAGCCATCTCATCATCAAGGATTTGCGAGGTAGCGATATACAGAACCTGTGAAGAGTCCCCAATAAGCGCCTCTGCGTGGCGACTCTTCCCGCTCCGTGCGCCCCCCGTCACCAAAATCATCATACCGACTCCTGATTCAAATGTATGATGGTATTCATTGAACAGAACAATGGATCCCCCACCGTTGCTGACCGCAAAACATTTACGCGATTAATACTGCGCGTAATATAATTAAAAATCCAGCATTCTCAATCCATTACGAAATAAGATGGCATTACGGAATAGCCAGACTTTCTCGTGTTAACGTCCGACAAAATGCGTCATTGACAGCGGTTTCTGTGGATTGACACATTTCATTCAGATAATGAATTAATGCTACTGCCGGAACAACCAGCAAACGGGCATTGTGTTCTGAAATCCAGGCTATTGATTCAACGTCAGCGACAGATCTGCGCTGTAAAAGAACTTGTAAAACAACGTAATAGAATTATCCGGAATGGTGGCGACTATGCACTAGGGAAGGTGCGAATAAGTGGGGAAATTCTTCTGGCTGACTCAGTCATTTCATTTCTTCATGTTTGAGCCGATTTTTTCTCCCGTAAATGCCTTGAATCAGCCTATTTTGACCCGTTTCTTCGCCATTTAAGGCGTTATCCCCAGTTTTTAGTGAGATCTTCTCCCACTGACGTATCATTTGGTCCGCCCGAAACAGGTTGGCCAGCGTGAATAACATCGCCAGTTGGTTATCGTTTTTCAGCAACCCCTTGTATCTGGCTTTCACGAAGCCGAACTGTCGCTTGATGATGCGAAATGGGTGCTCCACCTTGGCCCGGATGCTGGCTTTCATGTATTCGATGTTGATGGCCGTTTTGTTCTTGCGTGGATGCTGTTTCAAGGTTCTTACCTTGCCGGGGCGCTCGGCAATGGCAAGGTCGCATCCACCTCGGCCAGCTCCTCGCGCTGTGGCGCCACTTGGTAGCCGGCATCGGCTGAGACAATTGCTCCTCTCCATGCAGCAGATTCCCCAGCTGATTGAGGTCATGCTCGTTGGCCGCGGTAGTGACTGGGCTGTCGGTCAGGCCACTCTTTTCGGCATCAACCAAGGTGCCTTGAGTCATAGTACAGCGCCTGCTTCGGCCAGCAAGCGATTGATGGTCTTGAACAATTGGCGGGCCAGTTGATTGCTGCTCCAGCAGGTGGCGGAAATTCATGATGGTGGTGCGGTCCGGCAAGGCGCTATCCAGGGATAACCGGGCAAACAGACGCATGGAGGCGATTTCGTACGGCATCTTCCATCGCGCCATCGCTCAGGTTGTACCAATGCTGCATGCAGTGAATGCGTAGCATGGTTTCCAGCGGATAAGGTCGCCGGCCATTACCAGCCTTGGGGTAAAACGGCTCGATGACTTCCACCATGTTTTGCCATGGCAGAATCTGCTCCATGCGGGACAAGAAAATCTCTTTTCTGGTCTGACGGCGCTTACTGCTGAATTCACTGTCGGCGAAGGTAAGTTGATGACTCATAATGAACCCTGTTCCATGGCTCCAGATGACAAACATGATCTCATATCAGGGACTTGTTCGCACCTTCCCTAGAACACCACAATTTCGCTCTCTCGGTAAGGCACTGTCACAGCATTCAACAGAATGTGACTTGCCAGATTTATTAGCGCCACCAGATGTTTAACCGGGTAACCACGACCCAGTCGGGGATATATTCCATCTTCTCGCTGACATCATCAAGAATAAAAAGGTTTATCACACTCAGAGCAACGTTCTTCAGCAGGCGGGATAATTCTTCAACATTTAGAAGATGTGTTATTAAAGGCATACAAACTGGACGTATTGTATTTTCTTTTGGTGGTTGACCTAAGGTAGCAGTTTATCCTGATGCGCTGAGATTTCTGTAATATCTACGTCAACATTCTCCTCGAATAGAAAATGCAGCCCCGGCAAGTGATTCACATTTTTTAACAAAACGTTGTTAGCGTGCCATTTTCAGAAGCTCTCCAAGAAAGCGAATTCTTTTCTCAAATTCTGCATTCTCAGACACAGCTTTCTACTCCATGGTAATGGCCCAAATACGAAGTTGCTCAGGATCATTAGTGGTGCTGAGAAGTTAAATAACCATGCGGAGTACCACTCGTCATCACGTATTTATATATCATGAAGCTATTGTTGTGTTTTGTACATCAGTAGATATATTCTGATATACTCCTTTTGCTAGACATAACCTTTCACCTGCTTGCAAAGCTTCTGTGTTCTGACATTGCCAAATTGTTGCAATTCTGTATCCAGCCTTCTTTCAGTCATAGCTTCGGGCCGCGATAAGACTCACTGATCTGACCCTGATTCCTCTTGCAGACTTTATAGACCAATTAAAATGCAGTTTCTGCAGGTCAACGTCTGACCATCATTGTCATCACTCTGGCCATTAGAGTAACCTTCTGCATTCATCCTTTTGTAAAAAGTTTATATTAGTATCAGCAATTAACCGGACCTGATACTGATATGAGTCTTACCGCATATACGGTCAATTTCAGCAATTAATTACATTATCCACGCCAAAGTATTTGTCATCACAATGATGGTACCTTCTTTCAGACACCATTTTTTCAACTCCGTTTTCCACGGACCGCACTCTTATGTCAAGAGTGCGGTCCGTGGATACAACCAGAGACCGACTGACACGAGTCAGAGGAAACGACGGATATGTTCAGTCGTAAAATATCTATCAAAAAACATGATTAAGGTCAAAAATGTTTGATATTTACAATTTATGAAGATGACAATAATTATAGATATATGAGAACATAAATGAAAATAATTATCATTACAGTAATCATTTGTACTTTGTATTAATGAGGGATGAAATGTTATATAATATACCTTGTCGAATTTATATCCTTTCCACTCTGTCATTATGCATTTCTGGGATAGTTTCTACTGCAACCGCAACTTCTTCAGAAACAAAAATCAGCAACGAAGAGACGCTCGTCGTGACCACGAATCGTTCGGCAAGCAACCTTTGGGAAAGCCCGGCGACTATACAGGTTATTGACCAACAAACATTGCAGAACTCCACCAATGCCTCCATAGCCGATAATTTGCAGGACATCCCCGGAGTAGAGATAACAGACAACTCCTTGGCAGGCCGTAAACAAATCCGCATTCGTGGCTGGATTTGCCCCTATATTTCCAGACATCTGTTATCACTTAACCCATTACAAGCCCGCTGCCGCAGATATTCCCGTGGCGAGCGATAACCCAGCGCACTATGCGGATGCCATTCGTTATAATGCTCGAACGCCTCTGCAAGGTTCTTTGCTGCCGTTAACCCGTCTGGTTTGGGCATGATACTGATGTAGTCACGCTTTATCGTTTTCACGAAGCTCTCTGCTATTCCGTTACTCTCCGGACTCCGCACCGCCGTGTTCTTCGGTTCAAGTCCCAACATCCGGGCGAACTGGCGTGTTTCATTAGCCCGGTAGCATGAACCATTATCCGTCAGCCACTCCACTGGAGACGACGGAAGATCGTTGCCGAAGCGGCGTTCCACCGCTCCCAGCATGACGTCCTGTACTGTTTCACTGTTGAAGCCGCCGGTAGTGACCGCCCAGTGCAGTGCCTCACGATCACAGCAGTCCAGCGCGAACGTGACACGCAGTCTCTCTCCGTTATCACAGCAGAACTCGAACCCGTCAGAGCACCATCGCTGATTGCTTTCTTTCACGGCCACTCTGCCTGTATGTGCCCGTTTCGATGGCGGTACAGCAGGTTTTCGCTCAAGCAACAGCGCATTCTGGCGCATGATCCGGTAAACACGTTTGGCATTGATCGCAGGCATACCATCAAGTTCTGCCTGTCTGCGAAGCAGCGCCCATACCCGACGATAACCATACGTTGGCAGCTCTCCGATAACATGGTGTATACGGAGAAGCACATCCGTATCATCAGTGTGACGACTGCGGCGGCCATCCATCCAGTCATCGGTTCGTCTGAGAATGACGTGCAACTGCGCACGCGACACCCGGAGACAACGGCTGACTAAGCTTACTCCCCATCCCCGGGCAATAAGGGCGCGTGCGCTATCCACTTTTTTGCCCGTCCATATTCAACGGCTTCTTTGAGGAGTTCATTTTCCATCGTTTTCTTGCCGAGCAGGCGCTGGAGTTCTTTAATCTGCTTCATGGCGGCAGCAAGTTCAGAGGCAGGAACAACCTGTTCTCCGGCGGCGACAGCAGTAAGACTTCCTTCCTGGTATTGCTTACGCCAGAGAAATAACTGGCTGGCTGCTACACCATGTTGCCGGGCAACGAGGGAGACCGTCATCCCCGGTTCAAAGCTCTGCTGAACAATTGCGATCTTTTCCTGTGTGGTACGCCGTCTGCGTTTCTCCGGCCCTAAGACATCAATCATCTGTTCTCCAATGACTAGTCTAAAAACTAGTATTAAGACTATCACTTATTTAAGTGATATTGGTTGTCTGGAGATTCAGGGGGCCAGTCTAGTGGCGAAGCATCCTCCCGTGTTTTAATTCTCATTGATGGTCAGGAGGTAACTTATCAGCGCGCCGGAGATAATTATGGTGTGGGACTGTTGATAGATGAGTCTGCGCTGGAGCGTGTTGAGGTAGTGAAAGGTCCATATTCCGTACTGTACGGTTCACAGGCAATTGGCGGTATTGTTAACTTCATCACCAAAAAGGGTGAATCTCCGGACTCCCTATATCACTTAAATTGATACAACTTTTTAGAGTAGTCATTAGTGAACAGATAATTGATAACTCAGAACCAGTAAAATGCAAAAGACGCACCACGCTGGGAAAATCGCTGCTATTCAGCAGAGTTTTGTATCGAGAATGGTGGCCAGCCACTTATTGCTCTCGCGTAAGCGGGTACCGTGACATTCTGCCTGAACTTGACCTGGTACTGTGGCTGATTAAAGCCGATGACCGTGCCCTGTCTGTGGATGAGTATTTCTGGCGACACATCCTGCAGTGCGGACATCAGCAGGTGCTGTTTGTGGTGACGCAGGCCGACAAAACGGAGCCCTGCCATGAATGGGATATGGCCGGTATTCAGCCTTCTCCTGCACAGGCACAGAATATTCGCGAAAAAACGGAGGCGGTATTCCGTCTGTTCCGGCCCGTACATCCGGTTGTGGCCGTATCGGCCCGCACCGGCTGGGAACTGGATACGCTGGTCAGTGCGCTCATGACAGCGCTTCCCGACCATGCCGCCAGTCCCCTGATGACCCGACTGCAGGACGAGCTGCGCACGGAATCTGTCCGGTCTCAGGCCCGTGAACAGTTTACCGGTGCGGTGGACCGGATATTTGACACGGCGGAGAGCGTCTGTATTGCCTCTGTTGCACGCACGGTTCTGCGTGCCGTCCGTGACACGGTGGTCTCTGTTGCCCGTGCGGTATGGAACTGGATTTTCTTCTGAACCTGTCGTGACTGATGCCCTCCCTGACTCTGAGTCTGCTCACAAAAGCACTGTTTTCGTTACTGTCTCTCTTGTCCGTGCAATAGCTCAATAATAGAATAAAACGATCAATATCTATTTTATCGATCGTTTATATCGATCGATAAGCTAATAATAACCTTTGTCAGTAACATGCACAGATACGTACAGAAAGACATTCAGGGAACAACAGAACCACAATTCAGAAACTCCCACAGCCGGACCTCCGGCACTGTAACCCTTTACCTGCCGGTATCCACGTTTGTGGGTACCGGCTTTTTTATTCACCCTCAATCTAAGGAAAAGCTGATGAAACGACATCTGAATACCTGCTACAGGCTGGTATGGAATCACATGACGGGCGCTTTCGTGGTTGCCTCCGAACTGGCCCGCGCACGGGGTAAACGTGGCGGTGTGGCGGTTGCACTGTCTCTTGCCGCAGTCACGTCACTCCCGGTGCTGGCTGCTGACATCGTTGTGCACCCGGGAGAAACCGTGAACGGCGGAACACTGGCAAATCATGACAACCAGATTGTCTTCGGTACGACCAACGGAATGACCATCAGTACCGGGCTGGAGTATGGGCCGGATAACGAGGCCAATACCGGCGGGCAATGGGTACAGGATGGCGGAACAGCCAACAAAACGACTGTCACCAGTGGTGGTCTTCAGAGAGTGAACCCCGGTGGAAGTGTCTCAGACACGGTTATCAGTGCCGGAGGCGGACAGAGCCTTCAGGGACGGGCTGTGAACACCACGCTGAATGGTGGCGAACAGTGGATGCATGAGGGGGCGATAGCCACAGGAACCGTCATTAATGATAAGGGCTGGCAGGTCGTCAAGCCCGGTACAGTGGCAACGGATACCGTTGTTAATACCGGGGCGGAAGGGGGACCGGATGCAGAAAACGGTGATACCGGGCAGTTTGTTCGCGGGGATGCCGTACGCACAACCATCAATAAAAACGGTCGCCAGATTGTGAGAGCTGAAGGAACGGCAAATACCACTGTGGTTTATGCCGGCGGCGACCAGACTGTACATGGTCACGCACTGGATACCACGCTGAATGGGGGATACCAGTATGTGCACAACGGCGGTACAGCGTCTGACACTGTTGTGAACAGTGACGGCTGGCAGATTGTCAAAAACGGGGGTGTGGCCGGGAATACCACCGTTAATCAGAAGGGCAGACTGCAGGTGGACGCCGGTGGTACAGCCACGAATGTCACCCTGAAGCAGGGCGGCGCACTGGTTACCAGTACGGCTGCAACCGTTACCGGCATAAACCGCCTGGGAGCATTCTCTGTTGTGGAGGGTAAAGCTGATAATGTCGTACTGGAAAATGGCGGACGCCTGGATGTGCTGACCGGACACACAGCCACTAATACCCGCGTGGATGATGGCGGAACGCTGGATGTCCGCAACGGTGGCACCGCCACCACCGTATCCATGGGAAATGGCGGTGTACTGCTGGCCGATTCCGGTGCCGCTGTCAGTGGTACCCGGAGCGACGGAAAGGCATTCAGTATCGGAGGCGGTCAGGCGGATGCCCTGATGCTGGAAAAAGGCAGTTCATTCACGCTGAACGCCGGTGATACGGCCACGGATACCACGGTAAATGGCGGACTGTTCACCGCCAGGGGCGGCACACTGGCGGGCACCACCACGCTGAATAACGGCGCCATACTTACCCTTTCCGGGAAGACGGTGAACAACGATACCCTGACCATCCGTGAAGGCGATGCACTCCTGCAGGGAGGCTCTCTCACCGGTAACGGCAGCGTGGAAAAATCAGGAAGTGGCACACTCACTGTCAGCAACACCACACTCACCCAGAAAGCCGTCAACCTGAATGAAGGCACGCTGACGCTGAACGACAGTACCGTCACCACGGATGTCATTGCTCAGCGCGGTACAGCCCTGAAGCTGACCGGCAGCACTGTGCTGAACGGTGCCATTGACCCCACGAATGTCACTCTCGCCTCCGGTGCCACCTGGAATATCCCCGATAACGCCACGGTGCAGTCGGTGGTGGATGACCTCAGCCATGCCGGACAGATTCATTTCACCTCCACCCGCACAGGGAAGTTCGTACCGGCAACCCTGAAAGTGAAAAACCTGAACGGACAGAATGGCACCATCAGCCTGCGTGTACGCCCGGATATGGCACAGAACAATGCTGACAGACTGGTCATTGACGGCGGCAGGGCAACCGGAAAAACCATCCTGAACCTGGTGAACGCCGGCAACAGTGCGTCGGGGCTGGCGACCAGCGGTAAGGGTATTCAGGTGGTGGAAGCCATTAACGGTGCCACCACGGAGGAAGGGGCCTTTGTCCAGGGGAACAGGCTGCAGGCCGGTGCCTTTAACTACTCCCTCAACCGGGACAGTGATGAGAGCTGGTATCTGCGCAGTGAAAATGCTTATCGTGCAGAAGTCCCCCTGTATGCCTCCATGCTGACACAGGCAATGGACTATGACCGGATTGTGGCAGGCTCCCGCAGCCATCAGACCGGTGTAAATGGTGAAAACAACAGCGTCCGTCTCAGCATTCAGGGCGGTCATCTCGGTCACGATAACAATGGCGGTATTGCCCGTGGGGCCACGCCGGAAAGCAGCGGCAGCTATGGATTCGTCCGTCTGGAGGGTGACCTGATGAGAACAGAGGTTGCCGGTATGTCTGTGACCGCGGGGGTATATGGTGCTGCTGGCCATTCTTCCGTTGATGTTAAGGATGATGACGGCTCCCGTGCCGGCACGGTCCGGGATGATGCCGGCAGCCTGGGCGGATACCTGAATCTGGTACACACGTCCTCCGGCCTGTGGGCTGACATTGTGGCACAGGGAACCCGCCACAGCATGAAAGCGTCATCGGACAATAACGACTTCCGCGCCCGGGGCTGGGGCTGGCTGGGCTCACTGGAAACCGGTCTGCCCTTCAGTATCACTGACAACCTGATGCTGGAGCCACAACTGCAGTATACCTGGCAGGGACTTTCCCTGGATGACGGTAAGGACAACGCCGGTTATGTGAAGTTCGGGCATGGCAGTGCACAACATGTGCGTGCCGGTTTCCGTCTGGGCAGCCACAACGATATGACCTTTGGCGAAGGCACCTCATCCCGTGCCCCCCTGCGTGACAGTGCAAAACACAGTGTGAGTGAATTACCGGTGAACTGGTGGGTACAGCCTTCTGTTATCCGCACCTTCAGCTCCCGGGGAGATATGCGTGTGGGGACTTCCACTGCAGGCAGCGGGATGACGTTCTCTCCCTCACAGAATGGCACATCACTGGACCTGCAGGCCGGACTGGAAGCCCGTGTCCGGGAAAATATCACCCTGGGCGTTCAGGCCGGTTATGCCCACAGCGTCAGCGGCAGCAGCGCTGAAGGGTATAACGGTCAGGCCACACTGAATGTGACCTTCTGACAGAACCATCGCCTCTCTGTGGTCCCGGTCATCATGACCGGGACCCGGACCGGCGCAACGGATCTTCAACGCCACATTCGCTGGCATTAACAATAACATGATATTCATCACGGAGTGACTATGTTACAGATAGTCGGCGCGCTGATCCTGCTGATCGCAGGATTTGCCATTCTTCGCCTTTTGTTCAGAGCATTAATCAGCACGGCTTCTGCGCTGGCAGGGCTCATATTGCTGTGTCTGTTCGGCCCGGCCTTACTGGCTGGCTATATCACCGAACGCATAACCCGGTTGTTCCATATTCGCTGGCTGGCAGGCGTATTTCTGACGATTGCCGGAATGATCATCAGCTTCATGTGGGGACTTGATGGTAAACATATCGCGCTGGAGGCTCACACCTTTGACTCTGTGAAATTTATTCTGACCACCGCTCTCGCCGGTGGTCTGCTGGCTGTTCCCCTGCAGATCAAAAACATTCAGCAGAACGGGATCACACCAGAAGATATCAGCAAGGAAATTAACGGGTATTACTGCTGTTTTTATACTGCCTTTTTCCTTATGGCGTGTTCTGCATGCGCACCATTGATCGCGTTACAGTACGATATTTCACCGTCACTGATGTGGTGGGGCGGGTTGTTGTACTGGCTGGCTGCATTAGTGACGCTGCTATGGGCGGCCAGCCAGATCCAGGCGCTGAAAAAACTGACCTGTGCCATCAGCCAGACACTGGAAGAACAACCGGTGCTCAACAGTAAATCGTGGCTGACCAGTTTGCAAAACGATTACAGCCTTCCTGACTCACTGACGGAGCGCATCTGGCTGACGCTCATTTCTCAACGGATTTCCCGGGGAGAGCTGAGGGAATTTGAACTGGCAGACGGAAACTGGTTACTGAACAATGCCTGGTATGAAAGAAACATGGCAGGGTTTAACGAACAGTTGAAAGAGAACCTGTCATTCACACCTGATGAACTGAAAACGCTCTTCCGGAACCGCCTGAATTTATCACCGGAAGCGAATGACGATTTTCTCGATCGTTGCCTGGACGGCGGTGACTGGTATCCCTTTTCAGAAGGTCGCCGTTTTGTATCATTCCATCACGTGGATGAGCTTCGTATCTGTGCCTCCTGCGGGCTGACAGAAGTACATCATGCCCCGGAAAATCATAAGCCGGATCCGGAATGGTACTGCTCCTCTCTTTGTCGCGAAACAGAAACACTGTGTCAGGAAATTTATGAACGCCCTTACAACAGCTTTATTTCCGATGCAACGGCGAATGGTCTGATTCTCATGAAACTGCCGGAAACCTGGAGTACAAATGAGAAAATGTTTGCTTCCGGAGGGCAGGGACATGGGTTTGCCGCTGAACGGGGAAACCATATTGTCGACAGAGTCCGTCTGAAAAACGCACGGATCCTCGGTGATAATAATGCCAGAAATGGAGCAGACAGACTGGTCAGCGGAACAGAAATCCAGACGAAATATTGTTCAACTGCAGCCCGTAGCGTCGGTGCGGCATTCGACGGACAAAACGGACAGTATCGTTACATGGGAAATAATGGCCCCATGCAACTGGAAGTCCCCCGTGATCAGTATGCCGGCGCTGTTGAAACCATGAGGAATAAGATCCGCGAAGGTAAAGTAGAGGAGAGATGACGCCCGGCGAGCGCAGCCTCATTCAACGGGCCCTGAAAACCCTGGACCGCCATCTTCATGAACCCGGCGTGGCCTTCACCTCCACCCGTGCAGCACGGGAATGGCTGATTCTGAACATGGCGGGACTGGAGCGTGAAGAATTCCGGGTGCTGTATCTGAACAACCAGAATCAGCTGATTGCCGGTGAAACCCTCTTCACCGGCACCATCAACCGCACGGAAGTCCATCCCCGGGAAGTGATTAAACGCGCCCTGTACCACAATGCCGCTGCCGTGGTACTGGCACACAATCACCCGTCCGGTGAAGTCACACCCAGTAAGGCAGACCGGCTTATCACCGAACGTCTGGTACAGGCACTGGGCCTGGTGGATATCCGGGTGCCGGACCATCTGATAGTCGGTGGCAACCAGGTTTTCTCCTTTGCCGAACATGGTCTGCTTTAACCCTTCACAACCACATCACACCTGTTTTCACTTTTATCTTCTGTCTTCAGAGGTATCCCATTATGAAAATTATCACCCGTGGTGAAGCCATGCGTATTCACCAACAACATCCGACATCCCGTCTTTTTCCGTTCTGTACCGGTAAATACCGCTGGCACGGCAGTGCTGAAGCGTATACCGGTCGTGAAGTGCAGGATATTCCCGGTGTGCTGGCCGTGTTTGCTGAACGCCGTAAGGACAGTTTTGGTCCGTATGTCCGGCTGATGAGCGTCACCCTGAACTGAGTGGGAATTCTGATGAGCAGAATTATCGCCACTACCGGACCATTCTTAGCCGATTTTCTGTAAGGATTTTATCGTGTCAGACACACTCCCCGGGACAACACTTCCCGACGACAATCACGACCGCCCCTGGTGGGGGCTGCCCTGCACCGTGACGCCCTGTTTCGGGGCACGTCTGGTGCAGGAGGGTAACCGGTTGCATTACCTTGCCGACCGCGCCGGTATCAGAGGCCTGTTCAGCGATGCAGATGCGTACCACCTGGACCAGGCCTTTCCGCTGCTGATGAAACAACTGGAACTCATGCTCACCAGCGGTGAACTGAATCCCCGCCATCAGCATACCGTCACGCTGTATGCAAAAGGGCTGACCTGCAAAGCCGATACCCTCAGCAGTTGTGATTACGTTTATCTGGCTGTTTATCCGACGCCCGAAATGAAAAATTAACTCTCCAGAATAGCCTTCTGCTACGGCCTGGTGTTTTCACCACGCCACTTTTCCATTTTTATATCTGCATATCAGGAAAATCTTCAGTATGAAAACATTACCTGTATTACCCGGGCAGGCGGCCAGTTCTCGCCCGTCTCCTGTTGAAATCTGGCAGATACTGCTGTCCCGACTGCTGGACCAGCACTATGGCCTCACACTGAATGACACACCTTTTGCCGATGAACGTGTGATTGAGCAGCATATTGAGGCAGGCATTTCACTGTGTGATGCGGTGAACTTTCTCGTGGAAAAATACGCGCTGGTGCGTACCGACCAGCCGGGATTCAGCGCCTGTACCCGCTCTCAGTTAATAAACAGCATCGATATCCTCCGGGCTCGCAGGGCGACCGGCCTGATGACCCGCGACAATTACAGAACGGTAAATAACATTACCCTGGGTAAGTATCCGGAGGCGAAATGATGACACTGGAAGCCGACAGCGTTAACGTACAGGCGCTGGATATGGGGCACATTGTCGTTGACATTGATGGTGTTAATATCACTGAACTGATTAATAAGGCCGCTGAAAACGGTTATTCACTCCGCGTGGTGGATGACCGTGACTCTACCGAAACACCGGCAACTTATGCCAGCCCTCACCAGTTGCTGTAAGACAATGCAGTGATACAGGGTATAGTGCCATTAACCACAGAAACAGCACTGTTGTCCTGTATTAAGCAGGCAAGAGAAGATGTCCTTACCCTGCGCCATCTGCAGCTTCTGCACCAGAACCGGTGAATCTCACTCAACAGGCTTCATTTCTCCTGACGCCAGCCTGAATACAGCTGGCGTTTTCATTTATAAACAGAAAGGAAAACCGATAATAATGGAATGGACGCCCCGACCATGAAGCAACGGTAGGATATTACTGATAAACCTTCCAGTGGAGGTGCGTTATGGCCGTTTTAACGATTAGCATTGACCTGACAAAAAATGAATTCCAAATCCACGGTCTGGGTAGGAACAGAAAAATCTAAGCTCAGAAAACGGATTAAAGTAAGCGTCAACGGAGCACCGTATTGACGCTTATTTATTGGTGAGAACTACGTTCCATGGCAGGAGTTCGTCAACACGGTTGGAGGGCCATTCCGGCAGTATGCTCAGAATATGGCGCAGATACGCTTCCGGATCGATACCGTTCAGACGGCAGGTGCCTGCTTTTCTGGCAACAAGCAGGAATCTCAGCGCTGAAGCAGGAATTAGAGGTAAAAACGCCCTACCGGGCCATGAATCACCCGGTCATTGGAGTAGTAACCAAAGCAGATTTAGCCAGCATGGAACAAATATCTTTGGTGAAAAGTTGGTTACGGGAAGCTGGAGCGCACAACGTGTTAGTAACCAGTGCAGTTAATAACAATGGAGTTACAGAACTTTTTGCCTTGCTGCATACAGAAGAAGGCTGTTGTTAATTTCGATTGGTTCTCGGATGAGAATGATGACGGTGATACACAGATAAGAATCAATGAGCAATGAGGGTTGCCGGGCAACCCTCATTGAATAAAACGGGAATTACTTCGCTTCGCCGTTTTTCATTTCGCCCATCACTTTCAGTTTTTTGGAGATGTCGCAACATTCTCTTCGACAGCTCGGCATTTTTGATGATGTAGTCATCAACACGATCTTCGTAGTCGCCCTTCATGCTAGCGATGATGCCCTGAATGGCTTCAACGCTCATGCCCGGCTTGATGTAGTCGCTGAGGTTGTCCCAGCGGCAGGAACACGTTTCTGGTTGTCACGGATCTTTTTCTCAACGTCCTGAATTTCACGTTGCAGCTTGTTCTTACGACGGAACAAACATAGAACTCCAGTACGTCCTGAAACGAAGGTTTCGTGGTTTCCATTTTTATACCCTGATAGTTGATACTCGGATTCGTTAAAACAACGGCTACACGCTAAGGTACACATTACTGATCTACCCTTCAACCTGAATGAATTGGCGTAGCTGCGTTGTAGCAAACAATCATTTTTGCTTTAGCCTCATCATAACCCTAAATTTTAGCTGAATCGAAACAACCCGTCATAAAAGTTGCGTTATTCTGCTTTTTATTTGCGCAAAGCGCGGCACATCAGGCTCGACGGTCAATTCCAAGTTGCCGTGCCAGCTCCATGCTTAACCAAACGTAGCCGTGGATAGGCGTTTCGGACAGATTTTCTCGCCTTTATACTCATTCACCAGCTGACGGAGTTCTGCCGCGATGTCATTGAGCTTTTCGCTGTTGGCTTTAATCGGCTGCGGATTGCCCTCATACAGTGCGTGGGCGATAGCCAGCAGCGTTTGCTGCGTCATCGCTGAGTCTCCCGCAGCGTTTGCGCATTCAGCATCAGCAGGTGGCTTGGACGGGTGGCCCATCGGCGCTGATCTGCAGTTCCAGCATACAAACAAGGTTACGGCTCACCGTTTGAATCGCTTCGAAAATACCTTTTTGTGGATATGCGTTTCTTTGCTGGCCGGTGTAATCAGGCCACGCATTTTCACCACGTCGTTCAGTACCTTGCAGATGTTTTTCCAGACGCGGACGTTCGATTAAGGTTAGGTGACAAGGCCGGCCTGGTAGATGCGGTTAAATTGGGTAACGAAGCTTGCCATCTGAATGCGCCAGTGGATAAACGCGCGCTGCGGCCGGATCCCGGTAAATAGCATCGCCACACAGGCAACCAAAGATCACGTTACCGCTTCGCCACAGTGCGGTGGTCTATATCCCCTGGCGGTGCGCCCAACCATCGCCACGCCCCAAGTAAATACCGATGAGCAGCACCTTGATGCGACTTGCCCACGCCAGCCAGCCGCAGAGGAACATCGCCCCGGCGCACCAGATGAGCATCAGCGGTAGCGAGAGAAGCTCCAGCTTCAGCGCCACCAGCCCCAGCGCCAGCCGAGGACAGTACCGCCAATACGCTGAAAGGCACGCGGCACCACGTTGCCCCAAAGAGATCGGCCCCATCACCACCACCAGCGTGATCAGCGGCCAGGAGCCCTCTGGTATACTCAGCAGGCGGACAATCAGAAAAGTCAGGACGAAGGCCAGCGCTATCCGAGCGCCATGCACGGTACGATAGTTACGATATAAGCGAATTTCAAAAGGGCTTAATGACTTATCGGCACGCACGCAGAAACTCCGTAATGAGATTAAAAGCGCTCATAACTCATCTGTCGGCCAGAAGGCGCGCCTCTGAATTATCCGACGGACAAACCGGGAACAGTGTAATTTCCCGGCAGGAGCGAAAAAATTGAAAGGCGCATCTTACTCTTTTCGCTTTCAAAAAAAAGAGTGGTCATCGCGTTAACACACCGCCCTGAGATGAATTAGTGATGTTTTGGCTGCACCGCAACATACATTTCGATATCCCAGTACCCATCTTCCGCGCCATTGTTCAAATAAACCTCGAAGCAGGGCTTTGGTAACATTTCATAAGCACTGTCCTGCAAGAGACTATTAAAGAACTGATACCAGGGTTTAGCAAAATCATCACCGACTACACGAGCTACCGCCACCGCATACTGACCACCTGTAATTTCTGTCAGAATGACGCCCTCACTGTTTTCGGGAAGCGTAAAGTAACCCGGCACCGTCACGACGGTGTCGCAGCGTAATTTTTCGGCGGGTGTTTCATCTGGATTGTCGTAATAGACAGCAACCCACTCCTTCGGCACAATATTTTTGCTATCTACCCACATCATCAACTGCTCAAAGCCTTTCTTTACCGTCTGTTCCCACGGGCCAACGAGATGGAAACCTGCAACGGTACGTTTCTCTTCCTGCTTAATCTCGTAGTTCATGACGCCTCCATTGATACTGTTTTTATATACAGTATAGTTGCAAAATTAAAACCACAAGGAATGAGTGTTGATTATGCGAGCAGACTCGCACTCCTGCCAGTCTGCTGCAAAAGAAAGGTCAGGCCTTATGGTGGAAATAATCACTCAGGCGAGAAAACATGCTGCCTTCCCCGACAGATTCCAGGGTAACCAGCGGCCAGTGCGCCACCTGTTTATCACGGTCGTAAAGTTCAATTTCCCCTACCCGCTGATGGGCGCTAATTGGCGCGGTGAGTTCTTTACCATCAAGGGTATATTTGGCTTTGATATGTGGAATTTCGGCTTTCGGTAGCACCATCCAGAACTCTTGTTCCGTTCCCAGGTCGATATTTTCTTTATCGCCATACCAGATGCGTTCCGTTCCGACCTTTTTCCCACGGTGCAAAATTTGCACCGTAGTAAAGTTTTGTTGCCCCCAACGCAGTAATTTTCTTGCCTCTTCCTCACGACCTTTTGCACTGTCAGCCCCCATTACCACTGCAATGAGACGACGCTGCCCATCTACAGCCGAAGCAATGAGATTAAACCCGGCACCAGAAGTATGACCCGTTTTCAGGCCGTCAACATTCATGGTTTTATCCCACAACAACCCGTTACGGTTTTGCTGGGTGATACCGTTCCAGGTGAGACTTTTCTCACTGTACATATGATAAAACTCGGGCTCGCCGTGGATGATAGCACGAGAAAGCACAGCTAAATCATAAGCCGAGCTATGCTGGCCAGGTGCATCCAGACCATGCACTGTTTCAAAATGCGTATCCTTGAGATGCAGCTTCTCGGCATAGTTGTTCATCATTTCAACAAACTGCCGTTGCCCACCGGCAATATAGTCAGCCAGAGCAACACAAGCGTCATTTCCGGAATCCACAATTAAACCACGGCTTAAATCACGTACCGATACGCGATCGCCCTCTTTCAAAAACATCAGTGAAGAACCGACAAACACCGGATTATCTTTCGCCCACGCATCGCGCCCCACGGTGACAATATCGTCTGGCGTAATGCGATGACTATCGATAGCGCGATCCACGACATAACCCGTCATCAGCTTTGTCAGGCTGGCGGGATTGCGCTGTTGATGCTCATTACCCGCGGTGAGGATCTGACCGGTGGTGTAATCCATCAATACCCAGGACCCGGCATGAATCTCTGGAGGCTGAGGTGAAAAAGGAATGTTTTCCGCCGCAAAACCAGACGATAAGTTAAAAACGAACAAAGAAGCAGCAATAATAAGACGGCGTTTCAACAGCAAACCCTCAGGAGTTTCAAATAGCTGTTCTTTTTACGGAAATACTTATGAACTGGCTGGAATAAAGTGCAAGAAAATGTGACTACCCTCTCATTTTTATCTGACATGATCTGTTGCCACTCGCTGCCAAATTGTGGCGCTAAAGCTGATTAGCACGGTGATATTTGATACTCTGGCAGACAGCAGAAATAACGGATTTAACCTAATGATGAATGACGGTAAGCAACAATCTACCTTTTTGTTTCACGATTACGAAACCTTTGGCACGCACCCCGCGTTAGATCGCCCTGCACAGTTCGCAGCCATTCGCACCGATAGCGAATTCAATGTCATCGGCGAACCCGAAGTCTTTTACTGCAAGCCCGCTGATGACTATTTACCCCAGCCAGGAGCCGTATTAATTACCGGTATTACCCCGCAGGAAGCACGGGCGAAAGGAGAAAACGAAGCCGCGTTTGCCGCCCGTATTCACTCGCTTTTTACCGTACCGAAGACCTGTATTCTGGGCTACAACAATGTGCGTTTCGACGACGAAGTCACACGCAACATTTTTTATCGTAATTTCTACGATCCTTACGCCTGGAGCTGGCAGCATGATAACTCGCGCTGGGATTTACTGGATGTTATGCGTGCCTGTTATGCCCTGCGCCCGGAAGGAATAAACTGGCCTGAAAATGATGACGGTCTACCGAGCTTTCGCCTTGAGCATTTAACCAAAGCGAATGGTATTGAACATAGCAACGCCCACGATGCGATGGCTGATGTGTACGCCACTATTGCGATGGCAAAGCTGGTAAAAACGCGTCAGCCACGCCTGTTTGATTATCTCTTTACCCATCGTAATAAACACAAACTGATGGCGTTGATTGATGTTCCGCAGATGAAACCCCTGGTGCACGTTTCCGGAATGTTTGGAGCATGGCGCGGCAATACCAGCTGGGTGGCACCGCTGGCGTGGCATCCTGAAAATCGCAATGCCGTAATTATGGTGGATTTGGCAGGAGACATTTCGCCATTACTGGAACTGGATAGCGACACATTGCGCGAGCGTTTATATACCGCAAAAACCGATCTTGGCGATAACGCCGCCGTTCCGGTTAAGCTGGTGCATATCAATAAATGTCCGGTGCTGGCCCAGGCGAATACGCTACGCCCGGAAGATGCCGACCGACTGGGAATTAATCGTCAGCATTGCCTCGATAACCTGAAAATTCTGCGTGAAAATCCGCAAGTGCGCGAAAAAGTGGTGGCGATATTCGCGGAAGCCGAACCGTTTACGCCTTCAGATAACGTGGATGCACAGCTTTATAACGGCTTTTTCAGTGACGCAGATCGTGCAGCAATGAAAATTGTGCTGGAAACCGAGCCGCGTAATTTACCGGCACTGGATATCACTTTTGTTGATAAACGGATTGAAAAGCTGTTGTTCAATTATCGGGCACGCAACTTCCCGGGGACGCTGGATTATGCCGAGCAGCAACGCTGGCTGGAGCACCGTCGCCAGGTCTTCACGCCAGAGTTTTTGCAGGGTTATGCTGATGAATTGCAGATGCTGGTACAACAATATGCCGATGACAAAGAGAAAGTGGCGCTGTTAAAAGCACTTTGGCAGTACGCGGAAGAGATTGTCTAATTTGAAGCCTCCGCCGCTGGTACGGCGGAGGACAATGTTGAGTCAGGCTTTTTGAACGGTGATGCTCCACGCTGCATCGCCAATCTGCTGATAATCGGTGATGGCATGTCCTTCTTCTGCCGCCCACTGTGGGATTGCTTCAGTTGCCTGGGTGCAATCAAACTCAATCACTAACTCATCGCCGCTGACCATTTCTGCCAGAGCTGCTTTTGCTTCTATGAGTGGAAACGGACAGACCTGCGTCACCACATCCAGCTTTTTAATCACCATCTTTACACCTTACTTAATTTGCCGCAGCAGTTGCCAGTCGCGCCTTACGCTGCGGTCGAACATACACAAGCCAGGACGCAGTCCAGACTCCGAGAATCATAAATACAAGGCCAATCCAGCCCTGCCAGGTCATCATTGCAGTCATAACCAGTCCATTACCGATAGAGCAACCACCTGCAATACTGGCACCGAAGCCCATCAGTACACCACCTAACCCGCTACGTAATGTTGTTTGTGCATCAGCTGCGCGAACGCGGAACTCACGGCTCGCTTTGGCTGCAATAAATGACCCCACGAAGATCCCTAACACCAGGAAAACGCCCCAGTTAATGTATTTCATGTCACCCGCGACCAGAAATTGCAGAATATTGGCCGTTGGGGAAGTGATTCCTAACCCAAACATGCGTCCGGTTGCTTCACTCAGGGGCCAGGCTAAAAGCGCAATCAAACCGATGAGTACAGCTGTGACAAAGGGATGCCAGCGTTTTTCAAACAGAATATGAGCGATCCCGGTTCGGCGCGGCGGTAAGGTCGCGACTTTGAGTTTTGGCTTCTTCAACTCTTTCATCACCACCCAGAGCGTTATCACCAGCAAAACGGCAACCAACGGCCACACAGACAAATTAAAAGTCTCAGCAATAGAGTTATGTTCAGTACTGTAGTGCTGCAAGGTTTGATTTAAACCACTGGCGTGCGGCGAGCGCATCACCGCGCTCATCACCATGTAAGTCACCAGTGCAATCCAGCTACCAATGAGACCTTCACCCGCGCGATACCAGGTGCCGGTAGCGCAGCCGCCCGCGTAGACAATCCCAATACCAAAGACAAAACCACCCACCACGGTGCCCAGCCATGGGAACACGCCCGCATCATACTGCACCACACCAAGCTAATCAGGGCAAGATCCAGCTTACTGAATACAGATAGCAATCAGTAGCGCGTAAAACATGCGGTTATTTTTGGTTATGTACATATCGCGAAACCGCCCGTCAGGCAGAAAACGGCCGCGCTGCATAACGAATCCCAGCAAAGCCCCGGAGACCACGCCGCTTATTATCATGTGCAACATAAGAATCAATTAACCCAGATTATTATTAGTCTTAAAATTATTCCTGAGCAGCCCTGCTGTCTCCAATAACCAAATGCTCTATATTATTCCTGATTGTTATGATGGATGGCTTTTTAAGCACCTGTGAATTTAAGGCAAAAAACGGAGGCCTGAGCCTCCGCTTTTCAATCGCTATCGCAATACGTTACGCGATATCTTCGTACTGAGGAACCGGGTTGCGGAACGCTCAACCGGATGCATGCCAGGTACACCAGACCAATGGTGCCCCAGATCATACCGATAACGATAGAGCTCTGCTCCAGGTTGACCCACAGTGCGCCTACGGTCAGCGCGCCACAGCTTGGCAGCACCAGGTAGTTGATGTGGTCTTTCAGCGTCTTGTTGCGCTTCTCACGGATCCAGAACTGAGAGATAACCGAGAGGTTAACGAAGGTGAACGCAACCAGCGCACCGAAGTTAATCAGCGCAGTCGCCGTCACCAGGTCGAATTTAATCGCCAGCAGTGCAATCGCACCTACCAGGATGATGTTCATCGCCGGAGTACGCCATTTCGGGTGTACATAACCGAAGAAGCTTTTCGGGAATACGCCGTCACGACCCATTACGTACATCAGACGCGCTACGCCTGCATGCGCCGCCATACCGGACGCCAGTACGGTAATGGTGGAGAAGATCAGCGCGCCAACCTGGAACGCTTTACCCGCAACGTACAGCATGATTTCAGGCTGTGACGCATCCGGATCTTTAAAGCGAGAGATATCCGGGAAGTACAGCTGCAGGAAGTAAGTTGCAAAGATGAAGATCATGCCGCCGATCAGCGCGGTCAGGAAAATCGCACGCGGGATCACGCGCTCTGCATCTTTGGTTTCTTCCGACAGGTTGCTGATGCCGTCAAAGCCGGTAAAGGAGAAGCACAGGATTGTCGCCCCGGTAATCATCGGGATAACATGCGCATCGCCAGACCAGAATGGACGAGTGCTCGCCAGCGTACCAGCGCCTTCACCTTCAAATACGCCATAAACAACCATGCCCAGAATCACCGCGATCAGCACTACCTGCAACACGACGATTACAGTGTTGAAGTTCGCTACGGATTTCAGACTACGCAGGTTAAAGGCGGTCATAAAGGCCACCAGCGCCACCACAAACATCCACGATGGGATGGAAGGCACCAGAGCTTCAAAATAGATTTTCGCCAGTAGAATGTTGATCATCGGCGCGAACAGATAGTCGAGCAGAGAAGACCAACCCACCATAAAGCCGACAGTCGGGCTAATGGATTTCTGGGCGTAAGTGTATGCAGAGCCAGCAGAAGGATAGCGGCGAACCAGCTTCCCGTAGCTCAGAGCCGTAAACAGGATCGCAATCAATGCGAACGCATAGGCTGTCGGCACATGACCATCCGTGAGGCCTGAAACGATACCAAAAGTATCAAACAGCGTCATCGGCTGCATATAGGCAAGACCCATCATTACAACCGGAACTAACGTAAGCGTTTTACGCAATTCCACGCGAGAGGTGTTTGGAGTAACGTTATGCGACATGGTCATTCTCCTTTACGGTGATAACCGTCGCGTAAGCAAAAAATTGCCCCATTTTTTTGGATTCCTCAGCGACAACAACTGTCGATTTTTAGTAAATATCTATCCGGTACGAAGCCCGGCCTCTTGGTATGAATGATTGGTTTGAAGCAAAAAATAACCGACGCTGATGAAACGTCGGTTTTTAGTCATTTTTTGACAGCGGCGCATTGTGCCTAAATGGGGGGGAAATGACAAGAGAATGAGAGGCTTGTCAGAATAATTTTTCTTTAAATGGCTGATTTTCCGTCATCAGATTTTGCATAAACACCGGCGATCGCACTATTTGCTAAAATTTCATCCCGCCACCAGCCACTGGCAAGTCCTGCGGTCTGTTCGTTCCAGCCAATCCAGACGGGTTCAAAGAGAGTTTGGGCGACCACTTTCTTCTCGATTAACGCGCCACTATCGAGAAAACGTTGCGCCAGATAACGGGGTAAATAGCCGCAGCCGAGGCCGCTAATTTGCAGCTCCAGTTTGGTTTTAAAATCGAAAACGGTAATGGCTTCTTGTTCGTCGAGAAGTTGTGATGCCGTAGAAGCGCCTGCCTGCGCAGTATCCCCCACCACAATCGCCCGATATCGCTTAATAATACGACGATTTAACGGCTCTTCTTCCAGGGCTAACGGATGATGAGGCGCGACCGCAAAGACTTGTTCCAGATCGCCCAACCGTGAAAAACCAAACTCACTGGAAGATGGTGGCTCATGCATCGCGCCAACAATAATATCCGCTCGCCCCTGAGTCAGGGCATCCCATGAACCACCGAGTACGCCATTGATAAACTTCAGGCGCGTCACGCTATGATGTTGATAAAAAGCTTCAATGAGTGGCGCAAGCAGAGAAAAAGGAAACGTGTCGTCCACGCCAATCACCAGCTCGTTTTCCCAGCCTTCATGCAGTTTGATCGCCTGCTTTTCCAGTTCCCGCACGGTATGCAGAACTTCCCGCCCTTTCTCTAATAACATTTTTCCGGTGCGGGTGAATTTAGCGCGGTGTCCGCTACGATCAAGCAATTGAATATTAAGGTCGCTTTCCAGCTTGTGAACGGTGTAACTCAGAGCGGACGGCGTCTTGTAGAGTTTGGCCGACGCCGCCGCAAAACTGCCTTCTTTTTCTAAGGCATCGAGGATCATCAACACATCCAGCAGTGGTTTCATACACGCCCCCTTGCAGTGCATGCGGCGTCCTGCTGGCGTGATCGTTTACTCCAGCGGCATTACCAGCGGATCGGGATACTGGTATTCAAATCCCAGTTCATTACAAATCCGACTGCCATCAATAATCTTACCTTTGCCGCTGTCCAGACTATTTCTGAACTGCGGAGGTTCCAGCCCCAGTAAACGGGCCATCTGCGGATAGAAAACATTACGCGCAGGGTGAGCTGGCGCACATATATTATAGATGTGTCCGCCTTTAGGTGCCTGTAACAACAGAGTGATAGCGCCAATAACATCTTCTAAATGGACTAAATTAACACCATGTTCACCATCAGGCGCGGTTTTTCCGGCAAAGAAGCGTCCGGGATGACGTCCCGGTCCGACCAGGCCCGCAAGACGCAGAATATCGACCGAAGTACCGGGTAAATTGTGCAGCCAGTCTTCGAGTTCTTCTAATACTCGTCCACTGTTGGTTACTGGATTACGCGGGGTGGTTTCTTTCACCGTGCCTTGCGCGTCGCCATAGACAGATGTTGAGCTGGTAAAAATAATGCGGGGAATACGATGGGCCAGCGCGCTATCCACTAACTCTTGTACCGCTTGTAAATAGAACTCATCGCCGGGGCCGCTACGACGTGCCGGAAGCGTAATGACCAGCGCATCGGCATCCATCAGGGCATCCAGATCGTCAGAATCGCAAACTAGCTCAGGCTCCATGCGAAGCAGATAGCTATCAATGCCACTCATTCGGGCCGCTTCGACACCATCTTGTGTGGTTTTACTCCCGGTGACTTGCCAGCCTCGCGCTGAAAGTGACATCGCCAGCGGCATGCCTAACCACCCTAACCCGACAATTGCGACCTTTTTCATCCGTTATCTCCTGATACACCTTAGATCTATAAGGCTACGCTAGCGTATCAAAACTGACAATTCATTCTATGAATGAATCTGTTCAATAATGATAACGACATGCTGCAATGAGCAGTGAATCGTCGGTAACCGCGTATACCAGACGGTGCTCCTCTGTAATGCGTCGGGACCAGAAACCTGACAAATTATGTTTCAGGGGTTCTGGCTTCCCCTTACCTTCAAATGGCGTTCTGCGGGTATCTTTGATAAGTTCATTGATCTTTTTAACAATTCGCTTATCTGTTTCCTGCCAGTACAGATAATCGTCCCATGATTCCTCAGACCAGATTAGTTTCACTCAATGATGTCCTTTTCCGTTCCTTTGCCTGATTTCAGGCTATCGATTGAGTCCATCAATCTCCGGGCGTTAGCGGGGGAGCGCAGTAGATAAGCCGTCTCTTCCAGCGAGTTGTATTCTTCGAGTGACATCAGAACACAAGCCTCTCCATTCTGACGAGTAATAAGGATCGGGGCATGATCTTCAACGGCTTTCATCATTGTTGCCGACAAATTCTGACGCGCTTCGCTGTAGCTAATTGTACGCATGTCAATCTCCTCTTTTGTACAGTTCATTGTACAATGATGAGCGTTAATTAACTATTTATTAATTAGTTTGTAGATCAAGGTATTGTCAGTGAGACGAAAATCCAGGCTTCGCTATTTTTGGTGCCATCAGCTAAGAGGACAGTCCTCTTAGCCCCCTCCTTTCCCCGCTCATTCATTAAACAAATCCATTGCCATAAAATATATAAAAAAGCGCTTGCCTTCAACGACAAAAGTGGTTTAGGTTAAAAGACATCAAGTGAATAGTCATTCAACGAGAATTTTATGAGCCGCGTTCAATTTAAACACCACCATCATCACCATCACCCTGACTAGTCTTTCAGGCGATGTGTGCTGGGAGACATTCAGATCTTCCAGTGGTGCAAGAACGCAGAGAGAGCCCCCGGAAGATCATCTTCCGGGGGCTTTTTGGTTGAACTTGGCAGAATGGTTCAGCAGGCGTAATGAGGAAAACAGAATGTTAGATAACAGCCGTTTACACATAGCTATTCAGAAATCAGGCCGCCCCTGAGCAATGATTCACGCGAATTACTGGCCCGTTGTGGTATCAAAATTAATCTCCACACCCAGCGTCTGATTGCGATGGCAGAAAACATGCCGATTGATATTCTGCGCGTGCGTGACGACGACATTCCCGGTCTGGTAATGGATGGCGTGGTAGACCTTGGGATTATCGGCGAAAACGTGCTGGAAGAAGAGCTGCTTAACCGCCGCGCCCAGGGTGAAGATCCACGCTACTTTACCCTGCGTCGTCTGGATTTCGGCGGCTGTCGTCTTTCGCTGGCAACGCCGGTTGATGAAGCCTGGGACGGTCCGCTCTCCTTAAACGGTAAACGTATCGCCACCTCTTATCCTCACCTGCTCAAGCGTTATCTCGACCAGAAAGGCATCTCTTTTAAATCCTGCTTACTGAACGGTTCTGTTGAAGTCGCCCCGCGTGCCGGACTGGCGGATGCGATTTGCGATCTGGTTTCCACCGGTGCCACGCTGGAAGCTAACGGCCTGCGCGAAGTCGAAGTTATCTATCGCTCGAAAGCCTGCCTGATTCAACGCGATGGCGAAATGGAAGAATCCAAACAGCAACTGATCGACAAACTGCTGACCCGTATTCAGGGTGTGATCCAGGCGCGCGAATCAAAATACATCATGATGCACGCACCGACCGAACGTCTGGATGAAGTCATCGCCCTGCTGCCAGGTGCCGAACGCCCAACTATTCTGCCGCTGGCGGGTGACCAACAGCGCGTAGCGATGCACATGGTCAGCAGCGAAACCCTGTTCTGGGAAACCATGGAAAAACTGAAAGCGCTGGGTGCCAGTTCAATTCTGGTCCTGCCGATTGAGAAGATGATGGAGTGATCGCCATGAGCTTTAACACAATCATTGACTGGAATAGCTGTACTGCGGAGCAACAACGCCAGCTGTTAATGCGCCCGGCGATTTCCGCCTCTGAAAGCATTACCCGCACTGTTAACGATATTCTCGATAACGTGAAAGCACGCGGCGATGAGGCCCTGCGGGAATACAGCGCGAAGTTTGATAAAACCACGGTTACCGCGCTGAAGGTGTCTGCAGAGGAGATCGCCGCCGCCAGCGAACGCCTGAGCGACGAGCTAAAACAGGCGATGGCGGTGGCAGTAAAGAATATTGAAACCTTCCACACTGCGCAAAAACTGCCGCCGGTAGATGTAGAAACGCAGCCAGGCGTGCGTTGCCAGCAGGTCACGCGTCCGGTAGCTTCAGTTGGGTTGTATATTCCTGGCGGCTCCGCCCCGCTCTTCTCAACGGTATTAATGCTGGCGACTCCGGCGAGTATTGCGGGCTGTAAAAAAGTGGTGCTGTGCTCACCGCCGCCGATTGCCGATGAGATCCTTTATGCGGCGCAGCTGTGCGGTGTGCAGGACGTGTTTAACGTCGGCGGCGCACAGGCCATTGCCGCACTGGCGTTTGGTACGGAATCTGTGCCAAAAGTGGACAAAATCTTCGGGCCGGGTAACGCCTTTGTCACCGAAGCGAAACGTCAGGTGAGCCAGCGTCTGGACGGTGCGGCGATCGATATGCCCGCAGGCCCGTCGGAAGTGCTGGTGATTGCTGACAGCGGCGCTACGCCGGATTTCGTGGCTTCTGATTTGCTCTCTCAGGCTGAACACGGCCCGGACTCACAGGTGATTTTACTGACGCCCGCTGCTGATATGGCGCGTCGCGTTGCCGAGGCCGTCGAACGCCAACTGGCAGAACTGCCGCGTGCCGAAACCGCCCGCCAGGCACTGAACGCCAGCCGCCTGATCGTGACTAAAGATTTAGCGCAGTGTCTTGCAATCTCCAACGCCTATGGCCCGAGCACCTGATTATTCAGACCCGCAATGCCCGCGAGCTGGTTGACGATTATTACCAGCGCTGGCTCCGTATTCCTCGGCGACTGGTCGCCGGAGTCTGCGGGCGACTACGCTTCCGGCACCAACCACGTTCTGCCGACCTATGGCTACACGGCAACCTGTTCCAGCCTCGGACTGGCGGATTTCCAGAAACGGATGACCGTTCAGTATCCCGCGAAGGCTTCTCCGCCATCGCCGCTACCATTGAAACGCTGGCCGCCGCCGAGCTGCTAACCGCCCACAAAAATGCCGTTACCCTGCGCGTTAACGCCCTCGAGGGCAAGCATGAGCATTGAACAGTTGGCCCGCGAAAACGTTCGCGCCCTGACCCCGTATCAGTCTGCGCGCCGTCTGGGCGGCAAAGGTGACGTCTGGCTAAACGCTAACGAATTTCCCACGGCGATCCCGTTTGAGCTAAGCCAGCAGACGCTGAACCGCTATCCGGAATGCCAGCCAAAAGCGGTCATCGAAAATTACGCCGCCTATGCAGGCGTGAAGCCAGAACAAGTGCTGGTCAGCCGCGGCGCGGATGAAGGCATTGAGCTGCTGGTTCGCGCCTTCTGCGAGCCGGGTCGCGATGCGGTGCTGTTCTGCCCGCCAACCTACGGCATGTACAGCGTCAGCGCCGAGACCATTGGCGTTGAGTGCCGCACGGTGCCAGCAAAAGCCGACTGGCAGCTGGATCTGCCGGCCATTGCCGATAGCCTCGCGAACGTCAAAGTGGTGTACGTGTGCAGCCCGAACAACCCCACCGGGCAGATAATCAATCCACAGGATTTCCGCGCCCTGCTGGAGATGACCCGCGATAGCGCGCTGATTGTCGCCGACGAGGCCTATATCGAGTTCTGCCCGCAGGCAACGCTGGCAGGCTGGCTTGCCGAATACCCTAATCTGGTAATTTTGCGTACGCTGTCAAAAGCCTTCGCTCTGGCGGGGCTGCGCTGCGGTTTTACCCTGGCAAACGAAGAGGTGATCGCGCTATTAATGAAGGTCATTGCCCCTTACCCGCTCTCTACGCCGGTTGCCGATATCGCCGCCCAGGCGTTAAGCCCACAGGGAATCGTCGCCATGCGCGAACGGGTAGCGCAAATTATTGCAGAACGCGAATACCTGATTGCCGCACTGAAAGAGATCCCCTGCGTAGAGCAGGTTTTCGACTCTGAAACCAACTACATTCTGGCGCGCTTTAAAGCCTCCAGTGCGGTGTTTAAATCTTTGTGGGATCAGGGCATTATCTTACGTGATCAGAATAAACAACCCTCTTTAAGCGGCTGCCTGCGAATTACCGTCGGAACCCGTGAAGAAAGCCAGCGCGTCATTGACGCCTTACGTGCGGAGCAAGTTTGATGAGTCAGAAGTATCTTTTTATCGATCGCGATGGAACCCTGATTAGCGAACCGCCGAGTGATTTTCAGGTGGACCGTTTTGATAAACTCGCCTTTGAACCGGGCGTGATCCCGGAACTGCTGAAGCTGCAAAAAGCGGGCTACAAGCTGGTGATGATCACTAATCAGGATGGTCTTGGAACACAAAGTTTCCCACAGGCGGATTTCGATGGCCCGCACAACCTGATGATGCAGATCTTCACCTCGCAAGGCGTACAGTTTGATGAAGTGCTGATTTGTCCGCACCTGCCCGCCGATGAGTGCGACTGCCGTAAGCCGAAAGTAAAACTGGTGGAACGTTATCTGGCTGAGCAAGCGATGGATCGCGCTAACAGTTATGTGATTGGCGATCGCGCGACCGACATTCAACTGGCGGAAAACATGGGCATTACTGGTTTACGCTACGACCGCGAAACCCTGAACTGGCCAATGATTGGCGAGCAACTCACCAGACGTGACCGTTACGCTCACGTAGTGCGTAATACCAAAGAGACGCAGATTGACGTTCAGGTGTGGCTGGATCGTGAAGGCGGCAGCAAAATCAACACTGGCATGGGCTTCTTCGACCATATGCTCGACCAGATTGCCACCCACGGCGGCTTTCGCATGAACATTACCGTGAAGGGTGATCTCTATATTGACGATCACCACACGGTGGAAGATACCGTAAAAGTGGCGCTGGGTGACAAGCGCGGCGTCGACCGTTTCGGCTTCGTGTTGCCGATGGACGAGTGTTTGGCGCGCTGCGCTGGATATCTCCGGTCGCCCGCACCTGGAATATAAAGCCGAGTTTACCTATCAGCGCGTCGGCGATCTGAGTACCGAGATGATCGAGCACTTCTTTCGCTCTCCTACACCATGGGCGTGACGCTGCACCTGAAAACCAAAGGCAAAAACGGATCACCACCGCGTGGAAAGCCTGTTAAAGTCTTTGGCCGCACGCTGCGCCAGGCCATTCGCGTAGACGGCGATACCCTTCCCTCCTCAAAAGGAGTGCTGTGATGAACGTGGTTGTCCTCGATACCGGCTGCGCCAACCTCAACTCGGTGAAGTCGGCGATTATTCGCCACGGCTACGAGCCAGTGGTCAGCCGCGAGCCGGAAGTGGTGTTGCGCGCCGATAAGCTGTTTCTGCCGGGCGTGGGGACCGCACAGGCGGCCATGGATCAGCTACGCGAGCGTGAACTGGTTGAACTGATTAAAGCCTGTACTCAACCGGTACTGGGCATTTGCCTCGGTATGCAGCTTCTTTGGTCGCCGCAGTGAAGAGACCCACGAATCAACCTGCTGGGGATCATCGACCAGGACGTACCGAAGATGACCGATTTCGGTCTACCGCTGCCGCATATGGGCTGGAACCGCGTCTACCCGAAGGCCGGCGACCGACTGTTCCGTGGCATTGAGGACGGCGCGTACTTCTATTTCGTCCACAGCTACGCCATGCCGGTTAACGAACACACCATCGCCCAATGCAATTACGGCGAACCGTTCACCGCCGCCGTGCAGAAAGATAACTTCTACGGCGTGCAGTTCCACCCGGAGCGTTCTGGTGCCGCTGGTGCTAAGTTGCTGAAAAACTTCCTGGAGATGTGATGATTATTCCGGCATTAGATTTAATCGACGGCACTGTGGTGCGTCTCCATCAGGGCGATTACGGCAAACAGCGCGATTACGGTAACGACCCGCTGCCGCGATTGCAGGATTACGCCGCGCAGGGTGCCGAAGTGCTGCACCTGGTGGATCTGACCGGGGCAAAAGATCCGGCTAAACGTCAAATCCCGCTGATTAAAACCCTGGTCGCGGGCGTTAACGTTCCGGTGCAGGTTGGCGGCGGCGTGCGTAGCGAAGAAGATGTGGCGGCGTTACTGGAAGCGGGCGTTGCGCGCGTAGTGGTCGGCTCCACCGCGGTGAAATCACAAGATATGGTGAAAGGCTGGTTTGAACGCTTCGGTGCCGATGCCTTAGTGCTGGCGCTGGATGTCCGTATTGACGAGCAAGGCAACAAGCAGGTGGCAGTCAGCGGCTGGCAAGAGAACTCGGGCGTTTCACTGGAACAACTGGTGGAAACCTATCTGCCCGTCGGCCTGAAACATGTGCTGTGTACCGATATCTCGCGCGACGGCACGCTGGCAGGCTCTAACGTCTCTTTATATGAAGAAGTGTGCGCCAGATATCCGCAGGTGGCATTTCAGTCCTCCGGCGGTATTGGCGACATTGATGATGTGGCGGCCCTGCGTGGCACTGGTGTGCGCGGCGTAATAGTTGGTCGGGCATTACTGGAAGGTAAATTCACCGTGAAGGAGGCCATCGCATGCTGGCAAAACGCATAATCCCATGTCTCGACGTTCGTGATGGTCAGGTGGTGAAAGGCGTACAGTTTCGCAACCATGAAATCATTGGCGATATCGTGCCGCTGGCAAAACGCTACGCTGAAGAAGGCGCTGACGAACTGGTGTTCTACGATATCACCGCTTCCAGCGATGGCCGTGTGGTAGATAAAAGCTGGGTATCTCGCGTGGCGGAAGTGATCGACATTCCGTTTTGTGTGGCGGGTGGGATTAAGTCTCTGGAAGATGCCGCGAAAATTCTTTCCTTTGGCGCGGATAAAATTTCCATCAACTCTCCTGCGCTGGCAGACCCAACATTAATTACTCGCCTGGCCGATCGCTTTGGCGTGCAGTGTATTGTGGTCGGTATTGATACCTGGTACGACGCCGAAACCGGTAAATATCATGTGAATCAATATACCGGCGATGAAAGCCGCACCCGCGTCACTCAATGGGAAACGCTCGACTGGGTACAGGAAGTGCAAAAACGCGGTGCCGGAGAAATCGTCCTCAATATGATGAATCAGGACGGCGTGCGTAACGGTTACGACCTCGAACAACTGAAAAAAGTGCGTGAAGTTTGCCACGTCCCGCTGATTGCCTCCGGTGGCGCGGGCACCATGGAACACTTCCTCGAAGCCTTCCGCGATGCCGACGTTGACGGCGCGCTGGCAGCTTCCGTATTCCACAAACAAATAATCAATATTGGTGAATTAAAAGCGTACCTGGCAACACAGGGCGTGGAGATCAGGATATGTTAACAGAACAACAACGTCGCGAACTGGACTGGGAAAAAACCGACGGACTTATGCCGGTGATTGTGCAACACGCGGTATCCGGCGAAGTGCTAATGCTGGGCTATATGAACCCGGAAGCCTTAGACAAAACCCTCGAAAGCGGCAAAGTCACCTTCTTCTCGCGCACTAAACAGCGACTGTGGACCAAAGGCGAAACGTCGGGCAATTTCCTCAACGTAGTGAGTATTGCCCCGGACTGCGACAACGACACGTTACTGGTGCTGGCGAATCCCATCGGCCCGACCTGCCACAAAGGCACCAGCAGTTGCTTCGGCGACACCGCTCACCAGTGGCTGTTCCTGTATCAACTGGAACAACTGCTCGCCGAGCGCAAATCTGCCGATCCGGAAACCTCCTACACCGCCAAACTGTATGCCAGCGGCACCAAACGCATTGCGCAGAAAGTGGGTGAAGAAGGCGTGGAAACCGCGCTGGCAGCAACGGTACATGACCGCTTTGAGCTGACCAACGAGGCGTCTGATTTGATGTATCACCTGCTGGTGTTGTTGCAGGATCAGGGGCTGGATTTAACGACGGTAATTGAGAACCTGCGTAAACGGCATCAGTGAGTTGCGGGGTAAGCGGATGCGATATTGTTGCCGCATCCGGCAAAAAAACGGGCAAGGTGTCACCACCCTGCCCTTTTTCTTTAAAACCGAAAAGATTACTTCGCGTTGTAATTGCGTAGAGCATTACGCCCCAGCACAATCCCCGCGCCAACCATGCCACCCAGCAGCACCGCCAGAATCAAGGTAATTGCCTTTTTCGGGCTATCACGACGAATAGGTAACATCGGTTTCATCACATAACGGTAAGCATGAATATCAAGATCATCAACTTTTAAGCTTTCGATATCCAGCAGGTTTTGACGAGTCTGATAGTAGTTTGGCGAGAACACCAACGGACGGGTCGCCTCATGCTTAATCATCGACTCCAGCGCTTCGCTCCCCAAAAGGAACAACGTATCTTGTGTGATATCTTCGCCAGTCTGTTGAATCTGCGGTTTTGTCACCTGCGCCTGATTCGCATACTGCAACGCTTCCTGAATCTGACGGATACGCAGATCTTTCTGCTCCTGCGCGACTACTTCCTGCGTTCTTAAAGAGTCCTGCAAGTTTTTCCGTCCCAGAGCAATGTTGTCTTTGAGATCCTTTTCTAGCTCTTGATTCACTTTATCGTCAACTTGCTGAATGTATTGGGCCAACTTCATTTGTGCGCCCTCTGCAGTTTGCCCAACATAAGAAACAGTCAATGGTAATTGCTGGTTCTTAACAGAAGGTTCGATGGTAAGTTTTTCTCGTTCTTCCTGATTATCCAGCGTTTCTGCTAATGCAGAGAAGGCAGAACTGAAGCGACCAATTAACGTCTCCTGCAAATCCGATACTTTCGGTGCAGCCTGACCATAGATAACATTCATGGCATTGTTATAGCCAGCAATTTGCCCCACGTCGGGCTGAGTGATAATTGCTGTTGACGTCCATTTCTCCTTCGCTACTGCCAAATATCCAATAGCCAGGGCAATAGCCACAATGACGGAAATGATGATTGTCATCTTGCCACGCCACAACTGCACTAGTAAATCAATCAAATCAATCTGTTCCGGGTCATGGTTTTGCCCAGAAACATTATTATTTTCTACTCTCATCATTACCCTAACTGACGGAAATTTCCAAGTCCGCATAGTTTAGCGATAATCCTCGTGAATGCTATAGGATAAGTGATAAAAATAATGAATTGTTGTGTAAGTAACAAAAGACAATCAGGGCGTAAATAGCCCTGATAACAAGATGTTAGTCGCTGCCAAAGAGATCGCGGGTGTATACCTTATCTGCCACATCCTTAAGCTCTTCTGCCATTCGGTTAGAGATAATGACGTCGGCTTGTTGTTTGAAGGTGGCGAGATCACGTTCCAGGCGAGAGTTGAAGAATGAGTCTTCTTTCATCACTGGCTCGTAGATGATCACTTCAACACCTTTCGCCTTGATACGTTTCATAATCCCCTGAATAGAAGACGCACGGAAGTTATCTGAACCGCTCTTCATAATCAGACGATAAATACCCACCACTTGCGGCTTGCGTGACAAAATGGCATCGGCAATAAAATCTTTACGCGTGCGGTTAGCATCGACAATTGCCGAGATCAGGTTATTCGGCACAGACTGGTAGTTCGCCAGTAACTGCTTGGTATCTTTCGGCAGACAATAACCACCATAACCAAACGACGGATTGTTGTAATGGTTGCCAATACGTGGGTCGAGACAAACGCCTTCGATTATTTGACGGGAATTCAGACCTAAACTTTCTGCATAGCTATCCAGTTCGTTAAAGTACGCCACGCGCATCGCCAGGTAGGTGTTTGCAAAAAGTTTAATCGCTTCTGCTTCAGTGGAGTCGGTAAACAGCATCGGGATATTTTGCTTAATCGCGCCTTCCTGTAACAGAGCAGCGAAACGTTCTGCGCGTTCTGAACGCTCACCGATGACAATACGTGAAGGATGGAGATTATCGTAAAGGGCTTTACCCTCACGGAGAAATTCCGGGGAGAATATAATATTTTCAGTGCGATATTTCTTATGCATCGCTGCGGTAAAACCAACGGGAACCGTTGATTTGATGACCATAACCGCATAAGGATTTATCTCAACTACGTCTTTAATTACTGATTCTACACTGGATGTATTGAAATAATTAGTTTTAGGATCATAGTCGGTTGGAGTGGCGATGATGACATAATCAGCATCCCGGTAGGCTTCATTTTTATCTAATGTGGCATTAAAGTGTATTTTATCTGATTGCAAAAACTGCTGAATTTCCTTATCAACAATAGGAGATATCCGATCATTCAGCATAGCAACGCGTGACGGTAAAATATCTAATGCCACAACCTCATGATTTTGTGCGATTAGAAGCCCGTTTGACAAGCCTACATAGCCAGTACCGGAAATGGTGATTTTCATTTCATGCTCTCAGAATTAACTTAACTGTGAATCATGATGTTTTTAGCATCCTGATAAGAGCTAAAAGTTTTAACGCTACGTTGTTCGATGGTCAACGCAACGAAAAACAATTCAGATTTTCTTTATAAGAATAGCTGATATTTATTAAGTTAATATTAAGCAGTGAAATTTAGTCTATAAGATATTTGGCATAAAAAAGCCCGGAGGAGCGCTCCGGGCCTGCAGCTTTACGGTTGGCTTAAATCAGATTAATCCAGCCATTCGGTGTGGAACACACCCTCTTTATCGGTACGTTTATAGGTATGCGCCCCGAAGTAGTCACGCTGAGCCTGAATCAGGTTAGCTGGCAGAACCGCTGCACGGTAGCTGTCGTAGTATGCGACTGCAGCAGAGAACGTTGGTACCGGGATACCGTTCTGCACAGCGTAAGCCACAACATCACGCAGCGCCTGCTGGTAGTCGTCAGCGATATTTTTGAAGTACGGTGCCAACAGCAGGTTTGCGATGCCTGCATTTTCAGCGTAGGCGTCGGTGATTTTCTGCAGGAACCGCGCACTAATGATGCAGCCCGCGCGGAAGATCTTCGCGATTTCGCCGTAGTTCAGATCCCAGTTGTATTCGTCTAAGCGGCACGCAGCTGAGAGAAGCCCTGTGCGTAGGAGACGATTTTGCCCAGGTACAGTGCACGACGGACCTTCTCGATAAACTCAGCCTTATCACCAGCCAGCTTAGCCTGCGGGCCAGTCAGCGTTTCACGCTGCAACACGCTGCTCTTTCAGGGAGGAGATGTAACGAGCGAATACGGATTCGGTGATCAGAGACAGCGGCTCGCCCAGATCCAGAGAGCTCTGGCTGGTCCATTTGCCGGTACTCTTCTGTTGGCAGCTTCATCCAGAATCACATCAACCAGGTATTTACCCTCTTCATCTTTCTTGGTGAAGATATCTTTAGTGATGTCGATCAGGTAGCTGCTCAGCTCGCCTTCGGTTCCATTCGGTGAAGGTGGTAGCCAGCTCGTCATTAGAACAGATTCAGGCCGCCTTTCAGCAGAGAATAGGCTTCAGCAATCAGCTGCATGTCGCCTGATTCGATACCGTTGTGAACCATTTTCACGTAGTGACCTGCACCATCAGCACCAATATAAGTCACACACGGCTCGCCGTTTTGGCAACCGCAGCAATCTTAGTCAGGATCGGAGCAACCAGCTCGTACGCTTCTTTCTGACCGCCAGGCATGATGGATGGGCCTTTCAGTGCGCCCTCTTCACCACCGGATACACCGGTACCGATGAAGTTAAAGCCTTCAGCAGACAGTTCACGGTTACGACGAATGGTGTCCTGGAAGAAGGTATTGCCACCATCAATGATGATGTCGCCTTTATCAAGGTACGGCTTCAGGGAATCGATGGCAGCATCGGTGCCAGCGCCCGCTTTCACCATTAACAGGATACGACGTGGGGTTTCAGAGACTCGACGAACTCCTTCACCGTGTAGTGCGGAACCAGTTTCTTACCCGGGTTCTCGGCAACAACTTCTTCGGTTTTTTCGCGGAGCGGTTGAAGATGGAGACGGTATAACCGCGGCTTTCGATGTTGAGCGCCAGGTTGCGCCCCATCACTGCCATACCGACAACGCCGATCTGTTGCTTGGACATTACATACTCCTGTCAGGTGTGATCACCGCGCTGAATGCTCGCGGCCTGGAATGTTCGCAAATAAGTATACAAAGTACTTATTAAAGTATAAATAGCTTATCCATGCTTATATGCTTACGGCTTTATATTACGGGTGAAAAACTGATGAAATTCGATCAAAGTTGCGATTTGATAAAATACGTTTTCTGGCTAAATATCTAAAAGTACTTTTTAAGTGCCATCTGAAGGCTTTTGAAAAAAAACTTCGATTGTCATGATGAGCATAATGTATCGCATGAAAAGCGGGAACATAATGAAGTCTGACACCAGCCAGGCTAAGCCTCAAGCACAGGTCAATATCTTCACAGTACATAAAGTAACCTTGATCGAAGCCATTTACACGCACAAAATCTGAAAAACGTACCAGCATAAATGATCCTGCGCACCAATCAACAACCGTATCAGAATAGATACTTTCTTTAGGAATTTTTGTTTTATTAAGGAAGGTGCGAATAAGCGGGGAAATTCTTCTCGGCTGACTCAGTCATTTCATTTCTTCATGTTTGAGCCGATTTTTTCTCCCGTAAATGCCTTGAATCAGCCTATTTAGACCGTTTCTTCGCCATTTAAGGCGTTATCCCCAGTTTTTAGTGAGATCTCTCCCACTGACGTATCATTTGGTCCGCCCGAAACAGGTTGGCCAGCGTGAATAACATCGCCAGTTGGTTATCGTTTTTCAGCAACCCCTTGTATCTGGCTTTCACGAAGCCGAACTGTCGCTTGATGATGCGAAATGGGTGCTCCACCCTGGCCCGGATGCTGGCTTTCATGTATTCGATGTTGATGGCCGTTTTGTTCTTGCGTGGATGCTGTTTCAAGGTTCTTACCTTGCCGGGGCGCTCGGCGATCAGCCAGTCCACATCCACCTCGGCCAGCTCCTCGCGCTGTGGCGCCCCTTGGTAGCCGGCATCGGCTGAGACAAATTGCTCCTCTCCATGCAGCAGATTACCCAGCTGATTGAGGTCATGCTCGTTGGCCGCGGTGGTGACCAGGCTGTGGGTCAGGCCACTCTTGGCATCGACACCAATGTGGGCCTTCATGCCAAAGTGCCACTGATTGCCTTTCTTGGTCTGATGCATCTCCGGATCGCGTTGCTGCTCTTTGTTCTTGGTCGAGCTGGGTGCCTCAATGATGGTGGCATCGACCAAGGTGCCTTGAGTCATCATGACGCCTGCTTCGGCCAGCCAGCGATTGATGGTCTTGAACAATTGGCGGGCCAGTTGATGCTGCTCCAGCAGGTGGCGGAAATTCATGATGGTGGTGCGGTCCGGCAAGGCGCTATCCAGGGATAACCGGGCAAACAGACGCATGGAGGCGATTTCGTACAGAGCATCTTCCATCGCGCCATCGCTCAGGTTGTACCAATGCTGCATGCAGTGAATGCGTAGCATGGTTTCCAGCGGATAAGGTCGCCGGCCATTACCAGCCTTGGGGTAAAACGGCTCGATGACTTCCACCATGTTTTGCCATGGCAGAATCTGCTCCATGCGGGACAAGAAAATCTCTTTTCTGGTCTGACGGCGCTTACTGCTGAATTCACTGTCGGCGAAGGTAAGTTGATGACTCATGATGAACCCTGTTCTATGGCTCCAGATGACAAACATGATCTCATATCAGGGACTTGTTCGCACCTTCCTTAATCCCTAACATAAATGACACAATAAAATCAGAAAGCACAGGAAATTTTCTTACGGAATAATCATGTAAAGATTTCGCTTCATCTCGGAACAGGCATAATGTACTAAAAGCATAACGCTTACTTTCGACATATTTAATATATGTCAGCAAATCATCATGCTTCATGATGATATCGGGATTCAAAAACAAAATGTAATCATCATCTGCGGGTCTATATTTTTCCTTTACATACGCCACCGCAATATTATTATTATGACCAAAGCCGTATACACCTCCACTAATATAGTCCAGGCCTGCATAATGCTGGCATATTTGTTTCAATAATAGAGAGTCTTTGTTGTCGCGTACGATAATCTTGTAGTGCTCATCGTCAGCATTAAGATTTTCGAGTAATTTTTTGATGTAGTCTTCATGTCCGTGGGAAACGATTATTATATATACCATTTCAATGTTCTTCAGTAATAAAATTAACTAGTTCATCAAACCCAACTAATACATTTTCATTACGATAAATGAAATTTGCATCAGAGATATCTTTTTTGAGGTTACCTTTTTTGAAGTCAATAATAAGTTTAACTAACATGTCATCGTTATTAGAATCAAAAAAAGCTTTCTTTTCATAACTACCAAGAGTTTCTCTAGTAAATGGGAAATCTGATGCTAATACCCACTTACCTCGCTCTTTAGCTTCAGACAACGGCAATCCCCATGTTTCTAACCTAGAGGGAAAACAAACTATATCTGAAATATTATAACAATGATCGATTTTTTCTTTATCCAAGTACCCGAGGAAATGAACATTATCCAGTCCTTCTGCAAGACTGATAATATATTTTGCATACGCATTTTCTGTACCACTGATAGTAAGCAGAAATTTAATATTGGATTGTTCTTTCAATTTCCTTGCTGCACTAATAATAAGCTCGTAATTTTTAAATACTCGTGGAACAGCAGGGTAAAATATTGTCAACTCAGAAGGGTTATTCTTAAATTGAGAATCATCATCAGTAAGTTGGCTTTTATCAGATAATTTAATTTCTGGCCGACTGACAATGATGTTATTTATAGAATATTTCTTGATAAATTTTTCTTTCATCCAGAATTGTTGAACAAACACTGCAGTATTTTTTTTAATGTTTATTTTATATATCAGCCCGTATAGCATTTTAAATAAGAAAAAGCTAGGCTCCATAAGAATTTCACGGAATAAAATTCCTTTATAAAAAGGTGCAGGGTTATGACAATACACATATCTTTTTTTAGTGACGACATTGGCCGTAATATCATGCAGACAAATCCAATGCGTAGCATTCAGCTCTTTTGAAAGTTTTTTACAAACTACATATTCAAAGTGCAAACGTTTTAGCCACGACCCTTTAACCTCAGGAAACTCAATGAATTTAACCCATGGATAACTTTCTTTTAACTCTTTAGCAGAATGGACTAATGCGATAAAACTGACATTTTCTTTATTATTAGTTGCTGCCAAAAATTTTTTCAAAATGGTAAATGGACCGCCAGTGGTAAAATTGACCGCAGAAACAACGACTATGCTTTTTCCCATAATTTGGTCTCATGATTGTATTTCTTTATGATTTTTGCTGGTACTCCCGCAATGACAGTATTTTCGGGAATAGAACCTCTAACAACAGAATTGGCGCCGACTACGACTCCATTACCAATAATTGTTCCAGGCAAAACCGTCACATTCTCACCCAACCAAACCCTCTGGCCAATTACAACAGCTGAAGATTCCAACGTGCGCATGTCTGGAGGTATATTTGGCGAACTCATTGGATCAGAGTGCTTAAAGGAACCGTGATTATGATCGGTAATAAATACTTTACTTGCAATAAGCGTATCCCGACCTATCGTAACGCTCTCAATTGAGGCGATATGAACATAGTCGTTAACTTGCACATTATCGGAAAAAAAAATCACGCCACGTCCAAATGCATCCAGCCTGAGACCGACTCCACTTGTGAAATTTTCACCAAAATTAATGCTACCATCATTGCGAATATAGCAGGGAAATCGAATAATTCTACAGTTCCGGTAAAATACACGAGTCAATAAGACATCTCTAACAAGCCGAATAAAACCACAGAGACCATATCGTTTAGCGAGTTTTAAGATCATCGATCACCTCTTCAAGAACATCCCTGAAGTAACTTCCTGTTCGAATTTTCTGAGAAATAATTTTTGTATTCTCACTAATTTGCTTATAAGTTTCTATTGTCATGGAGTCAACAATCTCTTGCATTTCTTTGATTGATCCCACTGCATATCCTATTCTATTATCTACAATGAAATCCGCAAGGGCGGCTTTATCCCATATAAATACTGGAAGTTCCATTGAAAGATAAAGAGATGTCTTATGAGGGTTATTAAACTTTAAATAGTCGCCAAAGGCACCACTACAGGTTTCGACAGAATCTCCATCCCAAATGAGTCCAAATTGCATGCCTGGGAGGTTAATCTTTTCCGGAGATTGAGCATCAAAACTTCCAAGATATTTAGGATTATCTTTATTTTCATAGTTGACACCAAAGAGAGTAAAATCGCATCCTTCAGTATATATGAAAGAACATTTATGCCTAGAAAGGTTGCCAGCATATATGACCCCTCGTTGCTTATCCGTAACATCTCGATGCTCCACATCAGATGAGACGAGGTAATCAAATATTTTTATGTCTTTGATTTTATCCTGAGACATATATTTACTAAGGTACTTTGTCATTTGTGGATTGTGACTTATGACCATATCACAGGTAGCAAGCCGCACAGAATCACTACCCCCTCCTCCTCTTAATTCATCAATATCATGAATCAGAGGTACTATTCTAAATTTTAGAAGGCGGTGAAAGAATGACAATATATGCCAAAATGGTTTGGCCATCGGGAAATTGAAAATTAAAACATCTTTATTTTCAAGACCGCAGAGAAATGTACTAAGCTTAACAGAACTAATAATTCTCTGGACTACTCCACCCCATAGAGGAATGTTAACAACAGAAATGTTTTCATAATCTGAAGCAATGTCCAGTGCATCTTTTCTTGCTTTAAATCCAGCATCGCGTCTAGAGAAATTTAAATCATTCAAAAAATACATTTTCACTTTATTTTCTGGGCCTTAAGAAATTGAGAGAATACTATGATACAAAGAGTTATTTGTATCCAACTGCTAATATTAGTCATGAAGCTTTCATGATAAAAAATGAAAGAAAAGGTATAAATAAAATATGAATAAAATATTTTCACAGATATGTAATTTCGAGACAATCTCCATAAAACACCTGAAATACAGCCATGAATAACCATCATCAAATAGCTTAGCTCCGCGGAAATATAAACATAATCCGAAAAAGCAGTATAAACATTTGTTGGCAAACCCACCCACACAAATTCTTTATGCAACGACATAGAGACTCCACCTGTTAATAGCCCCATCAGCCTTTCAAAAAACCAAAAGACATGAGAACTGGCAGAGTTAGATACTTGCTGAAAATAAAACTCCTGAAACGCGATTATAGGGCTGACCAAATACATGGATAGATAATATGCCATCCCCCCAGGCAGTCCACGTAAAAAGAGCATATACAAGGAGAATAGAACACCTACAGCTGTAATAAGATAAACATAATGTTTTACTCTATTAACACCTACGATGAATGCATAAGAGATGATAACCATAAAGACAATTTGCTTACCAGTATTCAGTATAATTGCAAAGATGAATACAATAAAAACAAGTAAAGTAAATGTTTTACTTACCTTTGTATTAGTAAATTTTTTAGACCAAATAAATAAAGCAAAAGTAGTTAGAATGATTGGCTGCATGTATGCTGAGAAATTTCTTGATGTGTCTTCAACATCAGCATCTCTTATCAAATTCATATAGCTAAGTAAGCTAGTCCCGAACTGGTAGTTACTTAACCTCATGCATATATATATCATCGAAAAAGAAATAACTAACAAGCCTACATTATGCACTTTCTTCGATGGTATGCTATAAATAGCATTATTGACTTTTCTGATATTTAGATCTAATACACTTTCCGTCAATAAACATGACAGGGTAAATGTCAAAACATTGCAAAGTAGAAAAATCAACGTAGCGTCATTTAACTGAAAAGCATATATATCTGACGTTATTTCATATCCCAATAAGACCAGTGCGAAGATGATATTAACGCATACGGCTGGATAAAATATATCCTTCTTAAGATATAAACAGATAAATGCTGTAATGAGAAAGACACTAATTACAAGATAGATCATTAATCCGTACTCATTATATTTTTCACTTGATAAAGAGCGGCAGATATCACTTGATGCATATCATAATATTTATACTCGGCCAAACGCCCGCCAAATATAACCTTGTCTTCTCTGCTAGCTAACTCTCTATATTTCTTAAAAAGCTCCATGTTTTTATTATCATTAACTGGATAGTAGGGTTCGTCGCCAACTTTCCACTCTAATGGATATTCTTTTGTAACAACCGTATGCTTTGTCTCAACATAGTCAAAATGTTTATGCTCAATTATTCTGGTATATGGTACATTAGCATCAGTGAAATTTATTACTGCATTCCCTTGGAAGTTTGGAAATTCATGGCGTTCCGTCTCAAATTTTAAAGAGCGATATTCTAACGCTCCAAACCTATAGTCGAAGTACTGATCAATGGGTCCAGTGTAGATGATTCTATGGGCTTTACTCGCTAGAGAATCTTTGTCTTTCAAAAAATCAATGCCTAATTTTACGTCCACACCTTCAAGCATTTTTTCAATAAGCTTAGTGTAGCCTCCCACCGGAATACCTTGATAGCGATCGGAAAAATAATTGTTATCAAACGTAAATCTCACTGGGATTCGCTTAATAATAAATGCAGGCAATTCTTTTGCACTTCTTCCCCACTGCTTCTCCGTATAACCCTTTATCAATGCTTGGTATAAGTCCTCCCCAACTAATGAAATCGCCTGCTCCTCCAAATTTTCAGGTACCTTGTCACCATACTTTTTTTTCTGAGCATTAATGATATTTTGAGCTTCTTGAGGATCTTTAACTCCCCACATTTGGTGGAAAGTATTCATATTAAAAGGAAGGTTGAATAATTTGTCTTTATAAATCGCCAGTGGAGAATTAGTAAAACGATTAAATTCTACTAAATCATTAACGTAATCCCATATATATTTATCATTGGTATGAAAAATATGTGCACCATATTTATGAATCTGGATACCCTCACAGTCCTCTGTGTACGCATTTCCACCGATATGATTTCTTTTCTCAATCACTAAAACTTTTTTGTTTAGCTTTTTTAACTCATTCGCACAAACGGCACCAAACAAACCAGAACCAACAATGATATAATCGTACATAAAATCCTCAGCAAACCAGTAATTTATTATTTCTTACGAACATCAGCATGAGTGACGTAACTAAGCACTCTGTTGCAAGCAATGTTATTGCTGCACCAATCTCTTTAAAAAGAGTTGTTAGCGGAAAAATCAACAACAAACTCAACAAACCCGCAGCGATTAAAATCTTACTGAATTCTTTCTTATAATTATGGGTCAGCATAACTTGAATGCCATAGACATTACTTAATGAAATAAGAAAAGGCAGAGGCGATATAATCATTAGCACAATCACTGCATTATCATATCCCGGCCCTATACTTATTTTTACTAGTATAGATGCACCCAAGAGCAGAATTAATGAAAAAGCACCACCAATCAAACTCAAGCAGGTCAATGATTTTTTAATTAAAATCACACCCTTCACACGATTAAGAACAAGCGTACTTGATATTCTTGGGTATATTGCTTGGGTGATAGGATTTAATAGCCCTTGAAGCGCGTTTCTTATAGTATTGGCCGCATTAAAATTCCCTACGGACGTTGGTCCAGATATAAATCCCAGGATAATAACTATTCCCGTAGAATATAAACTAATAGCAGATGTGGAAATAAAAACATGAAAACCGTCTGCTAAAGATCGACGCACATTATGTAATGATAGCGTAACTTTACCAATCCAACCTTCATGAACAACGATAGCTAGTGCAATAATTCCAGCAACCAGATTTGCACTTGACTGAATAAAACCGGCAATTGCTATATCTGACTTTGTGTTCACAAAAATAAATGTTAGAGGGATAATAGCCAAGCGGGATAAAATACTACTTAAAGTCAGCCATTTCATTTTTTCTTTTCCCTGAAACAGCCAGATAGGGTAGATTAAATTCCCGACTAATGCAGGAACAAACGACCATATAATTACGGCATGCTTGTTATATTCAGGAACAAGCAAGGTCATCGACGTTAAGAAAATCAATGTAATGACGATAAGAACTATTTTTGAAAATATCACCGCCCAAAAAATAGACGTTACTTTATCTTTACTATCTGCTGCTTTGGCAATACTCTGAGTTGCTGTGAGATTGAAACCATATTCAACAAACATTATCATATATAGCATAGTCGCTTGGCAAAAACCGAATATACCGAAATTTTCAGGACCAAGTGTTCTTACAAGATATGGAAATGTAAGCAATGGTAAAAGATAATTGCTACCTTGAACGACAGCCAGATATATAACGTTTCTTCTTAAAGATAATTTATTCGTATTCATGCAATTAATTTTAATCTGATAAGCTCATCTAACGTAAAGAGCCTTTCATCTTTTGGCGAAAGGATTAACCCTGATGTTTGGGGCCAATCAATTGCAATGCGTTCATCATTCCAACATATTCCACAATCGCTTTCAGGATGATAATAGTTTGTAGTTTTATATTGAAATTCAGCGATATCAGACAGAACCAAAAAGCCATGAGCAAACCCTTTTGGTATCCACAACTGCTGCTTATTATCAGCTGAAAGCAGAACACCAACCCATTTACCAAAGGATACCGAATTGGGTCGAATATCAACAGCAACATCAAAAACTGCTCCATGAGTGCAGCGTACAAGTTTATCTTGTGCGTACTCGCCGCGTTGAAAGTGAAGGCCTCTGAGTACATTTTTTGATGAACGTGAGTGATTGTCTTGAACAAAGCTGACCGGATAGCCTAGAATATGTTCAAATGCTGATTGATTAAAGCTCTCATAAAAGAAACCTCTATCATCACCAAATACTCTTGGCTCCAGAATTAGCACATCTTCAATTTCAGTTCTAATCACATTCATTAATTTGAATCCTTCGTCATTTTATAAAGATACTGCCCATAATTATTCTTTATTAGTGGTACAGCTAATTTTCTTACTTGCTCAACATCAATAAAACCTTTACGAAATGCAATCTCTTCAGGACAGGAAACCTTCAATCCCTGGCGCTCTTCAATTGTCGCAATAAAATTACTTGCTTCTATCAGACTCTGATGAGTCCCCGTGTCCAGCCACGCGTAGCCACGCCCCATCATCGCGACAGACAGACGTCCCTGCTCAAGATAAATACGGTTAATATCTGTAATTTCTAACTCACCACGTGCAGACGGCTTCAAGTTTTTCGCCATCTGAACCACGTCGTTATCATAAAAGTACAGACCTGTAACGGCGTAATTACTCTTTGGTTCTAACGGTTTTTCTTCCAGACTGATTGCCGTACCGTTTTTATCAAACTCAACGACACCATAGCGTTCTGGATCATTAACGTGATAGGCAAATACCGTTGCACCACTTTCTTTGTTAACAGCGGCCTCCATTAGCTTCGGCAGATCGTGACCGTAAAAGATATTATCACCAAGAACCAAAGCACAATCATCACCACCAATAAACTCTTCACCGATGATAAATGCCTGCGCGAGGCCATCTGGGCTAGGTTGCACTTTGTACTGAAGATTCAGGCCCCACTGGCTACCGTCACCCAGCAATTGTTGAAAACGAGGAGTATCCTGAGGTGTACTGATAATCAAAATATCGCGAATACCCGCCAACATCAGTGTAGAGAGCGGGTAATAGATCATCGGTTTATCATAAATAGGTAATAGCTGTTTACTGACAGCCATAGTCACAGGATAAAGACGTGTACCAGAACCACCCGCTAAAATAATACCTTTACGCATTTTCATTTCATCATTCCTTTTAATTCATCTTGCTCCACCATCACGAACAAGATGCAAAAACTATTAAATTGCTGTAGTCGTAAATAATTCATTGAGCATTCGTTTCACGCCAACCTGCCAGTCAGGCAAGACAAGCGCAAAGTTCTGCTGAAATTTTTCTGTATTAAGGCGAGAGTTATGTGGACGACGAGCTGGTGTAGGATAGGCTGTTGTTGGTACTGCGTTGAGCTTGTTGAGTGCAAGGGGAATGCCTGCTTTGCGCGCCTCTTCAAAAACCAGCGCAGCATAATCGTACCAGGTTGTGGTACCACTGGCTACCAAATGGTACAAGCCTGCGACATCCGGTTTATTCAGTGCGACACGAATGGCATGTGCTGTACAATCAGCCAGCAGTTCAGCACCTGTTGGCGCACCAAACTGATCGTTAATAACCGCTAATTCTTCACGCTCTTTTGCCAGACGTAACATCGTTTTGGCGAAGTTATTTCCTTTTCCTGCATAGACCCAGCTGGTCCGGAAAATAAGATGCTTCGCGCAATATTCCTGTAACGCTTTTTCTCCGGCTAACTTGGTTTCACCGTAAACATTTAGTGGTGCGGTTGCATCCGTCTCCAGCCATGGCATATCGCCATTTCCAGGGAAGACGTAATCAGTCGAGTAATGGATAACCCAGGCTCCAACTTCATTTGCTGCTTTCGCAATCGCTTCGACACTTGTTGCGTTAATTAATTGTGCAAACTCCGGTTCTGATTCTGCTTTGTCTACTGCGGTGTGAGCGGCTGCATTGACAATAATATCCGGCCGAATGCTTCTTACGGTTTCAGCTACACCTTCAGGATTACTAAAATCACCGCAATAATCAGTAGAGTGAACATCAAAAGCAATCAAATTACCCAAAGGTGCCAGAGCACGCTGTAGTTCCCAACCTACCTGCCCTGTTTTGCCAAAAAGGAGGATATTCATTACTGGCGGCCCTCATAGTTCTGTTCAATCCACGATTGATAGGCACCACTTTTCACATTATCAACCCATTTTGTATTGGACAGGTACCATTCCACCGTTTTACGAATCCCGCTCTCAAACGTTTCCTGTGGTTTCCATCCCAATGCGCGACCAATCTTCTCAGCATCAATAGCATAGCGGCGATCGTGTCCCGGACGATCAGCAACATAAGTGATTTGCTCACGATAAGATTTCTCTTTCGGTACAATCTCATCCAGCAAATCACAAATAGTGAGCACTACATCGATGTTTTTCTTTTCGTTGTGCCCACCAATGTTATAAGTTTCACCCGCTTTACCTTCGGTTACGACGGTATATAACGCACGCGCATGATCTTCAACATACAACCAGTCGCGGATCTGATCTCCTTTGCCATAAATAGGTAATGCCTTACCTTCCAGTGCATTAAGAATAACCAGTGGAATAAGCTTTTCCGGGAAATGATAAGGACCATAGTTGTTCGAGCAATTAGTCACAATTGTCGGTAAACCATATGTACGTTTCCACGCGCGGACTAAATGATCGCTGGATGCTTTGGATGCGGAATAAGGGCTGCTTGGCGCGTAAGCTGTCGTCTCAGTAAATAAGGGTAATTCTTCTGTATTATTTACTTCATCTGGATGAGGCAAATCACCATAGACTTCGTCAGTAGAAATATGATGAAAACGGAAGCTATTTTTCTTGTCGCTATCAAGAGCAGACCAGTAATTGCGAGCGGCTTCCAAAAGGACATAAGTACCAACAATATTGGTTTCAATAAATGCCGCAGGGCCTGTAATTGAACGGTCAACATGGCTTTCAGCAGCCAGGTGCATCACTGCATCCGGCTGATGCTGAGCAAAAATCCGTGCCATTGCAGGTGCATCGCAAATATCCGCATGTTCAAAAACATAGCGTTCAGAATCAGAAACATCAGCAAGTGATTCCCGGTTTCCGGCGTACGTTAATTTATCGACATTAACAACACTATCCTGCGTATTATTTATAATGTGACGAACTACAGCTGAACCAATAAATCCTGCGCCACCAGTAACAAGTATTTTCACTTAATTTATTCCATATTACTTCAGAGCATGCTGTGAAATAAGCGGCTCTCAGTTTGATTAATAGAGGTATTAATGCACGCTACCGCCCCTGGCTTTACAGCTACCAGAGCACTGCATGCATGCCTATGATGTGACGAGCGTTACCCACTCGCGCTAAACCCGAAAAATTCAAACGCTAATTGTCTTACCAATCCGCTCTGGAAACAAGGAAAATCCTGGAAAACTTTGAATAAAACCCTACTGCTAACTCGTTGTTATTCTGATGGTTTATATAAAACAACGGCAGGAAGATTCGCAACAAATTACTTTTGCTGCGAATTTTCACTGCCGTTATAATTTTCTTATCAACCGTTACATCCGGTCAGATTTTCATTATTCGCTTAACAGCTTCTCAATACCTTTACGGAACTTCGCCCCTTCTTTCAGGTTGCGTAGGCCATACTTCACAAACGCCTGCATATAGCCCATTTTTTTGCCGCAGTCGTAACTGTCGCCGGTCATCAGCATTGCATCAACGGATTGTTTTTTCGCCAGCTCGGCAATAGCATCAGTCAGCTGAATACGTCCCCATGCACCAGGCTGAGTACGTTCCAGTTCCGGCCAAATATCGGCAGAAAGCACATAGCGACCTACGGCCATGATGTCTGAGTCCAGCGTCTGCGGCTGATCCGGTTTTTCGATAAATTCAACAATGCGGCTGACTTTACCCTCACGGTCCAGCGGCTCTTTAGTCTGGATGACGGAGTATTCAGAGAGGTCACCCGGCATACGTTTTGCCAGCACCTGGCTGCGGCCCGTTTCGTTGAAACGTGCAATCATGGCAGCAAGGTTGTAACGTAGCGGGTCGGCGCTGGCATCGTCGATCACAACGTCTGGCAGTACCACGACAAATGGGTTGTCACCAATGGCAGGTCGCGCACACAAAATGGAGTGGCCTAAACCTAAAGGTTCGCCCTGACGCACGTTCATAATGGTCACGCCCGGCGGACAGATGGACTGTACTTCCGCCAGCAGTTGACGCTTCACGCGCTGCTCAAGGAGTGATTCTAACTCATAAGAGGTGTCGAAGTGGTTTTCGACCGCGTTCTTGGACGCGTGAGTTACCAGGAGGATTTCTTTGATCCCTGCAGCCACAATCTCGTCAACAATGTACTGAATCATTGGCTTGTCGACGATTGGTAGCATCTCTTTGGGTATCGCCTTAGTGGCAGGCAACATATGCATCCCGAGACCCGCTACAGGAATAACTGCTTTTAAATTCGTCATTATTTCATCCACCTGTAAAATGGTTGCTGAATTATAGCTTGTTCGATTTTTTTCGCCAGCATCAATTACCCTGAATTGATTACTGAATTACTTGTGATGTTACGCCGCTTCGTTGTGGATTGCAGTAGCATTGTTCCTAAGTATGACTCCATTTTTCCAGGAATGGTCGCAAATCTACTCCCTCAGTTCCGGCAATCTAAAGTTAATCTTCTCCACATTAACAATATGGTGATTAATCCTGTCGATATCGACGGAGCTTTGTCCTTTTTCATTCACCGCATGAACATTTGCAAGAGACAGCAGTGTTTCTTTTTTCGCCATAAAAACACCACGAACGTCTTTGCGCATGTCAAAGTTCATGCTCAATGCGGGTCCAACTGAGGATTCCTGCATCACATTGATATTTCGCATAAAAAAATGTTGCGGTTTGTTGTGTAACTCCAGCGACGCACGCTTCATCTCAATGTTAGTTAGCGCCACAAAGGAAACAGCATTCCCGGCGGAGATTTGAATGCCGCGCAATTTATAAGCAAGATGAGTATTATCCAGTTGAATATCATTCACCCGGAAATTTTGCGGTATCGAGAGATATTTGCCTTTAATTACCCCATAGCCGATTAACATCCCGGCGCTATTAATCATTTCAATATTATCAATCACGAAATTGTCACAACCGTAAATAGCGACTGTCGCGTTATCAATGCCCGCTTTCTTACTGAAATCCGGCGTGATATTGCGGGCTTTGATATTACGAATAACAAAATGTTTACCATTTTCAACATGTATCAACTGCCGACAATCCGATCCCGTGATATTCGCCACGACAAAGTTTTTCACTGCCTGGTCTTCCGGGTAGTTGTTATCATAAGTGCTTCCCGCAAGGCCTATGCCGATGCCCCAGTTGATTTTGCCGTTGGTACAGTTGATGCGCTCGATGACATGGTCAGATATCAAAATATCACGGTCGTTAATTGCCACGTTCCATTCAATGGCGTCGCCTTGTAAGTCGCTGAACTTACAATTGGTGATGTTGGCACCGATAATCTGGTTATGAAATCCCTGGCGTAAGATGGCGTAATTAGCGTGGCTAACGGTCAGGTTATCGATGATCAGGTTGCGCATGACCCGTTTGTTTTTGCCGCCGATATAAATCTGCGTCACCGGGCCAAAGCCGCTCATAGTCAGCCCTTTGATGGTGCAGTCAGAACCACGCACATCCAGGGTGATGTTATGCATACTGCCGCCATCCTCCCCTGTCACCTGGCTGCCGTCCTGTAAGACAAATCGCCCTCTGCCGTTGCCGCGCAAGCTTCCAAGAATGTGTAACGTTTTACCGGGAGGGATAAAGATGCCGGTGTTGATATTGTCACAAACCAATCCGGCAGGCACGACGACTGTTTGCCCTTCGCTGAAGGCTTGTTTAAATGAGGCGATCCAGTCGTGTGGGTTGTAGTCGTTAATGTTAACGCTTTGTCGGGCGGGAAGCGCGCGGGCGAAAGGGGTATGGAGGAAGGCAAGCGCCGAGCTTGCCGTCAGGAACGTGCGTCGGGAGAGTTTTTTAAATGGCATGCGTTCTCCTCTATAAAGCCTGCAGCAAGCTGGCGAGTTCTCGATTGATCACCTGCTGGTTAAAATCGTGTTCAACTTTTTCGCGCGCGCGTTTGACGACCGGAGCCAATTCGTCGGTGTCCAGTTGGCTAAACGCCGCCAGTCGTTGCGCCAGTGCGCGAGCATCGTTCTCAGGCACCAGCCAGCCGGATTTGTCAGCCTCCACCAGTTCCGGTATTCCACTATGCAGAGTAGAAACCACCGGAATACCGACCGCCATCGCTTCCATTAGCGCCACCGGAATACCTTCCATATCACCATCCGCACCTGTAACCGATGGCAACAGGAAGACATCCGCGTCGTCGAGCATCGCTTTCACTTCATGGCTCGGTTTAAAGCCCGGCATCTCCACCACATCTTCCAGTTGATATTGTTCGATGAGGGTGCGCAGGCGTCTTTCCCACGGGCCAATGCCGAGGATGCGATAGCGAAATGCCACGCCCTGCTCTTTCAACTGACGGCAGGCTTCGATCGCCACATGCAGGCCTTTTTTCTCGGTTAAGCGTGCGACGGAAATAATCTCCAGCGGCGTTGCGGGCGCTTTCACGGGACGCGGGCTAAAGCGCGTCATATCTACGCCCATGCGCGATACGGCGATTTTTTCCCTCGGGCAGCCCATTTTTTGCAGCCTTCCGGCCCACAGATCGCTTATCGGTAACATCAGGTCGCCACGGCGAAACAGTTGCTGATATTCGGGAGTGTAGTGGTTGAGCACTTCCCGACTGGAGATATCAATACCGTGGAAGATAGTGGCAATTTTGCCGCGAATGACACCCAGTTCGCGGAGTTTTGCTGCGGTTACCCCCGCGGGACCAAAATGAGCGATGAACACATCGGCGCGAAACGGTGTTGCGACCTGGCCGCAAATGGCAGACAAAATCAGGTTCCGCGACTCGGCACCATAGCGTTTGAGGTTGAGCGCCTGCCAGGTATTTTTACGATGAATGCCGCGCAAGGTCTGGCTGGCTCGGTGGCGCAGTTTCGCCACTTTGCCCGTAGGTTCGTCCTGTAACCAGCGGGTTCTGGCAGCAAGGTTGTATTTCGTCCATGCCGCGTGGGTGTTTTGTGTGTCGCCTTTTTGCAGCGCGAGAATCTCTACCTCAAATCCCATATCAATAAACGCGGTAATTTGGTTAAGGACGAAGGTTTCTGACGACAGCGGGAATTTCAGTAAAAAGAAGCCGACCTTCATTTCACCTCCCCGATGCGCTCAAGCACAGACTGCACCATCTGCATTCCTGTCTGACGCTCACGACTGACGGCTTCACTAAGTCGCGCATTCAGCGCCGGAAGCTGGCCTAAGGTATCCGCAACCATCGCTTGCAGGCTGCCGTCTAATAAATGACGGATATCAATTGCCATCTCCGGTAGTCCCAGCTGCTGCATAATCCCGGCGGATTTATGTTCGTAGTTGATGGCAATTGCCGGAGTGGCAAAATTCATCGAGATAATGGCAGAGTGCAGGCGCGTACCGACGGTGAGTTCACAGGCCCCCAGAATTTTGCCCATTTCCAGATCGTTGAGTTCATCCATCACTACGTGGTAACGGGCAGGATCGCTGATGTGCTGGCGCAGGTTGAGCGCCACCATGCGGTCGTCTTTGTTATAGCTGTCAATGCCCGTACAGGTGGAGAGCGCAATCACCTGATACCCTTCATCGAGAATGCGATTGACCACCCCGGCAAAGGCTTTTTCATACGCTTGTTGAGTGGTGCCGAGACGTTTGTCAAACGGTGCCAGTTCGCGCAGGGTAATGGCCACCGTTTTCTGTTGTGCGGCAACGTCCAGCCAGTGTTGAACGGCATAGCTGGCGGTGAAGTCTTCTGTGTGGTGATCGACCAGCCACGCGGTATCGACGCCATGTTCCACTTTTGCGGTGGTGATATTGCTGCGTTTCATCAGATCAAAGCTGACCGATTCGCGCAGGATCAGCGCGTCGCAGTGACCAAAAACGTAGTTCGCCAGTTGGTTAAATTGCTCATCCTGGAACGGGCCAACACTGTGACCAATCATAAACAGCGGCTTTTTCGCCATAAACGTGCAAAGTGCATGTTCAAACTGCGGCACGCCATAGAGATCGACAAAAAACGATCCGCCGACCTGGATAATGGCGTCGTAACCTGACAGCAGGCGCACGAAGTCGGTGAATCCCTGGGCGATGGCGATATTGCGCAGCTTGCCAGTGTCGGTGACGCGTGAGAGCAATACCTGATGCTGGTAGCGGCGACGGAGGACTTTTTTAACGCGCCCGACAACGCCCGCCGCGCTGTTGTGTTGTTTCATTTGCAGGAACAGCGGATCGCCCATTACCGGGCGGTTGAGCAGCCAGGAAGAACTGACCGGATAGCGGCTCATCACATCCACTTCGGCGTGTGGATTGAGAATGTTGATGGCATCAAGTAAGCCGCGCAGGATGGCGCTGTCGCCACGATTGCCGCAAGTGTGGTTGCCCAGAATAAGTAATTTCATTTTTTCCTCATAAATTTGATGCCAGGTGAGGCTGCGTTTGTTTTGTTCGTTGCCGCTTTTTGCCTGATGCGACGCTGACGCGTCTTATCAGGCCTACAAGACCCGAGCACAGAACCGTAGGACGGATAAGGCGTTCACGCCGCATCCGGCATTCAGTGCCTGATGCGACGCTGACGCGTCTTATCAGGCCTACAGGTCCCGAGCACAGAACCGTAGGACGGATAAGGCGTTTTACGCCGCATCCGGCAACCGTTGTCGGAACCGAAAACAGCAACTCACCCCGCCCGTAAAAGCATTTTCATTTTTTCGCTGCGACAAAACTGACGCTTCACTTCCACCACCAGCGGATGGCGCGACAGCACAATCATCACCACAAACGCCAGCACCCCCGTGGCTATTTGCACCGCCAGCAGCATCCCCAGCGCCAGTTGCCCTTTCAGCACAATGCCCAGCGCATAACTGACCACCAGCGTCGGCAGCGAGAGATAAAACGGCAGCCATAAACTCAGGATGTACTGGCGATAACTGGAACCAAGAACCGGTTTAATCATCACGAAGTAACTCAGAATGGTGTTGATAATTTGCACCAGCAGGAAGCCAAGCGTGACGCCGATCGCGCCCGCCATCTGCCCACCTATAACAATCGCCGGAATAAACAGAAATGTTTTGAATACGTTGAATTTAAAGCTGATATCGACCCGCGCTTTCGCCATCAGCAGCGAACCAATCGGGTTACCTACGGAGCGCAGCAGACCCACCACACACAGCAATTGCAGCACCGGAATAATGCTGTTCCACTTCTCACCAAAGACCAGCGGTACAAAGTTATTCGACACCACCATTAGCCCGAGCAGCGCCGGAAAGTTGATAATCCCCACTACCGACAGCAGCTTGTAGAAGTTAACACGCAGCTTTTCGGTATCGTCCTGAATTTTGGCGAATGCCGGAAACAACACGCGGGTGATGATTGGGTTCAGCTTCATCGGTGGCACAACGGCCACGTTGTACGCCAGGTTGTATCCCCCTGCCACGCCCGCGCCGAGAATACGCGCCAGCACGAGCGTTGAAAGGTTGGTATTGAGATAGTTGATGATGCTGTCCGCCGTCAGCCAGGCACCAAAGCGTAAGTTCGGTGCCACCGACGCCAGCGAGAAATGCAGACCGGGGCGATAAATTTTGCGGCCAAAGTAGCCAAACAGCAGCGTTCTCACCGCACTATTGACCAGATAACCGAGGATCGCGGTCATCGCCAGCGGCCAGAAATGGGCGCTAACCACCGTACAAGTGAAGCCCGCCAGCACCGCGCTGGTTTCGATCATGCCGATTTTGTTGAACTCCAGCTCTTTTTGCATCAACGCGCGGAACTGTTGCCCGTGGGGGATTACCACAAACGCCAGCGATAATGTTTTAATCAACGGTGCCAGGTCCGGGTTATTCAGCACGTCGCCGATGAGATCACTCAACAAAAACACCGCCACGCACACCACGATCCCCAGCCCGACGTTCAGCCAGTACAACGTGGTGAGTTCAAGGTGACTGATTTCTTTTCGCTGAATAATCGAGTTAGCGATACCGAAGTCAGAAAGCGTATCTGCCAGCGCGATAATCACCAGCGACACGGTAAGCAGGCCGAACTGGTGGTTGTCGATAATCCGCGCCAGCACGGTCATCTGCACCAGCCCGAGGCCGATGATGATCACCGTGGCAATCGCCGACCACTTCGCGCCGCTGATGGTTTTTTCACGTAAGCTCATATCAATATGCCGCTTTGTTAACGAAACCTTTGAACACCGTCAGGAAAACGATTTTGATATCGAACCAGACGCTCCATTCGCGGATGTACTCAAGGTCGAACTCGACGCGTTTTTCCATTTTCTCCAGCGTGTCGGTTTCGCCGCGCCAGCCGTTAATCTGCGCCCAGCCGGTAATGCCCGGTTTCACCTTATGGCGCAGCATGTAGCCTTCAATGAGCTGTCGATACTGTTCGTTATGCGCTACTGCGTGCGGACGTGGACCGACAATCGACATCCCCCCGGTCAGCACATTGATAAACTGCGGCAATTCATCCAGCGAGGTACGGCGCAGAAAGTTCCCCACTTTGGTGACGCGCGGATCGTTCTGCGTCGCCTGGGTCACCACTTTGTCGTTCTCCATCACTTTCATGGAACGGAACTTCCACACTTTGATCGGCTTGCCATCCATGCCGTAGCGAGTCTGGCGGAAAATAACCGGCCCTGGTGAACTGAGTTTCACCGCCAGCGCAATACAGCACAGCACCGGGGAGATCAGCAGCAGAATAAGCGTCGCCAGCACAATGTCTTCCGCACGTTTGAGCAGGCGGTTAACCCCGGAAAGCGGCGTGTCGTAAAGCGGCACCACCGGTACGCCGTTCATCTCTTCGAGGCGTGAATGGAGAATGTTGAAGGTAAAGACGTCGGGGATCAGCAGCACCGAACAGGTGGTGTCCGCCAGTTGATGGACCAGTTTTTTCACTCGCGCGCCGTCGCACATTTGCATCGCGATATAGACGTTATGAATCTTGCCCGCTTTCGCGTCCTCGACCAGCTGTTGCAGGTTACCCGCCCAGTCGTTAGAAACGCCGCCCGGTTTCGGGTCGTGGTAAACGCCCACCACTTCAAACCCTAACCACGGCTGGTTACGGAAGCTCTCCATCAGCATTTGCCCGGCGGCTAAATCCCCCGCCACCGCGACCATGCGCTTGTTATAGCCATGATTACGCAGCCAGCCCGCCCCAATGCGAATACACGAACGGCAAACCACCAGTCCGATGCTGGTCAGCGCATACCACGCCAGCCAGATTTTCAGTTGCGTGTCGAAATCATTGTTGAACGCCACCAGTCCGGCGCTGAAAATCACGCTTAAGGTCCAGTTTTGTAGCAACAGGGCAAATTCTGTCGCTGCCCGAACACCGCGCCATGAGCGATAAAAATCGGTGATGCCGCCCAGCATCTGGAACACCACCAGCGTAATCAGCGCCACCAACAGGTGCATGTAGAGGAATGACAGTCCGCTGACTTCGCAAACCAGCCATAGTCCGGCAAACATGATGGTGATATCTGAAAAGCGTTGCACCATAGAGATTAACGATGCATTGGTTTTCGCTCGCTCGCGCTTTTTTAGATTTGTCATCGTTGTTCCTGTTATTAGCCCCTTACCCGCAGTGGGGTAAGGGAAGATCCGACATTACTGATTCAGCAACGCCAGAATGTCCTGCGTTCGCGCCTGCATCAGCGGTGAATTCCCACGCGACTCCACGTTCAGTCGCACCACCGGTTCAGTGTTGGAAGAACGCAGGTTGAAGCGCCAGTCGGCAAACGCCAGGCTGATACCGTCGGTGCGGTCGATCTCCAGCGCGCCTGCCAGCAAAATGTGCCTCTACGCGGGCAATCGCCGCGCCCGGCTTCGCCAGCTTGCTGTTGATCTCACCGCTGGCCGGGAAGGCCGCCATTCGATCACGCACCAGTTCGCCCAGCGTTTTGCCCTTCAGGCTCAACAGTTCGCTGACCAGCAGCCACGGGATCATCCCGCTGTCGCAGTAGGCAAAGTCGCGGAAGTAGTGGTGAGCGCTCATTTCGCCGCCGTATACCGCGTCGTCCTGACGCATACGTTCCTTAATAAAGGCATGGCCGGTTTTTGACATCACCGGCGTGCCGCCCGCCGCCGTCACCACATCGACGGTGTTCCAGGACAGGCGCGGGTCGTGAATGAGTGCGGGCGCGGGGTTCTTCTCGAGAAGGAACGCTTCCGCCAGCAGGCCCACAATGTAGTAGCCCTCGATAAACTGGCCTTTTTCATCGAACAGGAAGCAGCGGTCGAAAATCACCGTCGAAAGCGATGCCCATATCAGCACCGTATTTAATAACCGCATTGCGGGTGTCGTCGCGGCACTCGGGCAGCAGCGGGTTAGGAATACCGTGGGGGAAAGTACCGTCCGGGGTGTTGTGCACTTTAATCAGGTTCACCGGCACGCTCAGCGCCTTAAAGCGGGCTTCCAGCGCATCGATCACCGGGCTTCACGCCGTTGCCGGAGTTCACCACCAGCTTGAGCGGCGTCAGGTTTTTGACGTCGATATCATTTAGCAGATGGTCGATGTAGGCATCCTGCAGATTGATTTTCTGATAGCTGCCGCGCTGGTTTTCATCCACCGGCGGGAAGTCGTCGCCCTCGGCCAGACGCTGCACATCGCGCAGGCCGGTGTCAGCCGCTGATCGGACGCGCGCCTTCGCGCACCAGCTTCATGCCGTTGTAGTCCATCGGGTTATGGCTGGCGGTGACTTCAATACCGCCGTCAACGCCAAGATGGAAAGTGGCGAAGGTGATTGTTGAGTGCCGGAAAGGCCGATATCCAGCGCGTCAACGCCCGCATCGCGCAGGCCGCGTGCTAAGGCCATCTTCAGCGCTTCACTGGTCAGACGTACATCGCCGCCCAGCACGATGGTTTTCGGCTTCAGGTATTCACCGTAGGCGCGGCCAATGCGCCAGGCGATATCTTCGTTGAGCTCTTCGCCCAGCTTGCCGCGAATGTCGTAGGCTTTAAAACAGGTTAATTTTTTCATGTTCTTACCTTTCTTCAGGCAACAGTTTGGCCCTGACCGGTGAGGGTCATGTCTTTTTTAGTGTCGTGATTTGCCGGATGGCGCCTTGCTTATCCGGGCTACGTTCGGTGGGGCGCTACACACGTACCGTGATCGGCGAAACGCACCACGTCGTCCTCTTCCAGATGGTGCCGGAGCGCACTTCAATCAGGTCGAGCGGGATTTTCCCCGGGTTTTCCAGGCAGTGGGTGACGCCAAGCGGAATGTAGATAGATTCGTTCTCGCCCACGGTTTGATCTCATCATTGAGGGTAGCTTTGGCGGTCCCGGGACCACCACTATCCAGTGTTCTGCCCGGTGATGATGCATCTGCAGCGACAGCCTCGCCCGGCTTCACGGTGATACGCTTCACCTGATAGCGGTCGCCGGAGTCAATCGAGTCATATTTCCCCCACGGGCAATAAGCGCGGTGGATATGGTGTTCGTGACGGCCGTCGGCCTTAATTCTCTCGACCACCTTTTTCACGTCCTGCACCGCGTTGCGATCGGCGATAAGCACCGCGTCTTTGGTTTGCACCACCACCAAATCCTTTACCCAGACGGCATCACCAGCCATTCGGCGTAAATGTAGCTGTTTTCCCGTTTTGTGGCTGATAACGTCACCGTGGTGGACGTTCCTTCCGCCGTTTCGGTGCTGACTTCCACAGCGATGACCAGGAGCCGACGTCGCTCCAGCCTGCGTCCATCGGTACCACCACCGCATCGGTGGTACGTTCCATCACCGCATAGTCGATGGACTCATCCGGGCAGCTCAGGAAAGCTGCTTCAAGTCGACGCGGATAAAATCCAAATCCGGGTCGGTGATATCCATCGCTTTCTCACAGGCGCTGAGGATATCCGGCGATGTCTGCCCACTCCTCCAGGTAGCGCCCGGCCCGGAACAGGAACATCCCGCTGTTCCAGTAATACTCGCCGCAGGCCACGTAGGCCTGAGCGGTGCTGAGATTCGGTTTTTCAACAAACTGCGCCACTTCAAAGGCCAGCGTATCTTCAACGCCCGGACTCACCTCGCCGCGACGAATATAGCCATAGCCGGTCTCCGGCAACGCAGGAACGATGCCGAATGTCACAGCTTGCCGCTTTCGGCATACGGCGTGGCTTCGCGTACCGCAGCGCGGAATGCGTCTTCGTTTGAATCACATGATCCGCCGCCAGCACCAGCATCAGCGGGTCGTTTTCCGGTTCACGGCGTTTCGCCGCCAGCGCCGCCAGCGCAATCGCCGGGGCGGTGTTGCGCCCCGCCGGTTCCAGAATGATATTTTTCCGTCAGCTTGTTCAGCTGACGTAGCTGCTCGGCGACGATAAAACGGTGTTCCTCGTTGCAGATAACCACCGGGCTTGCGCACTTCACGCCTTGCAGGCGATTAACCGTGCGCCCTGCAGCATGGTCATATCGCCCTTCAGGCACAGGAACTGCTTAGGATAAAGCACTCGGGACAACGGCCACAGGCGGCTGCCCGAGCCACCGGCCATCACGACCGGGAAAAGCGTAGATTGGACTCTTCATCGTTTAACCCCGAATATCAGCAATAAATTGGTTAAGAACGTGCACTTTATCGAGCGCGCGTTCTGCCCAGGTTCGGGCGACAGTATTCTGTTTCGGCATCATCAGCGCCTGTTCGATCCCTTCGACCAACGCCGGGACCGACTCCGGCGTAACGCACACGGCGATGCCCGGATTGTCCTCGCACAGCTGACCACCTCGGTTGGCGCTTCGGCGGTAATCACCGCATTACCGCCGACCGCCAGAATATTGGTCAGCTTCGACGGCAGCCCGGCATCGGCCGCGCCGCGCTTTTTGAATCACCAGATGGCAATCGCCAATCGCCAGCAGCGCGGGTAAATCTTCATACGATTGCAGCGGCAGAAACTTGACGTTCTCCAGCCCGCGTTTCGGCGGCCAGTTTTTCCAGTCTCGCCTTGCCGCCGCCGCTGGCCGACAATCACAAACAGCCACGGCTGTGCGCGGAGCTCGTCAGCCGCATCAATCACGCTCTCCAGCCCCTGTTTTTCCCGATATTGCCGGAGTAAGAATGATTTTTGGCGCGTAGTCTAACCCCACCCAACGCTGGCGCGCAGAGCGATAACCAACGTTTCCGGGACGTCGCGGAAACGGGCAGCTTCCGACCAGTTCGGGAAGAAAATCACTTTTTATTGCCGGGACGCCTTTCACAGGCTTTGTTCATCATCGAACGCGAGATCGTCGACACGTTATCGACGTTATGCAGGCCGCTGCGTTCAAACGCGCTGGCGAGCTTCGCCACCTTGCCGGACTTCCCTTTGCCCGCCATCCCCAGACCGAGCATGGCGTCCACTTCATAATCCTGAATATGCAGCAGCGTACGCGCACCGGAGAGCTTCGCCAGCAGGCGCATACCCGGCGTGCAGAACAGCGTGGTTACCACGCCGATAATGCGATCCGGCTTCCAGCGACGCTGGGCCATTAGCGGGAAGAAGCTGCTCAACGCAAAGCTGCCCATGCATTAACCGCTTGAGGGTCGACGGCTGCTTTGGTACGTACAGCGGGCAGCGCCACACGGTGGCATCCCCCTCTTCCCGACGGTAGCGCCAGCTTCAGTAATTCACGCCAACCTGCCATTGCGGGTAGTACAGCGGCGCGGTAATCACCCGTACCTCGTGGCCCTGACGCGCCATCCACTCCACCATTTCGCCGGTGTATTTGCCGATACCGGTCAGTTCAGGCGAATAATTGATGCCATACACCAGAATTTTCATAGACCCGGCACCTCGGCCATTTTGTCGACGCGGAAATAGGCGCGGCTGTTGTCATGAACGTTGTCCGCCTCCAGCAGCGCCTGCGGGCTCAGCCAACGGTATTCATTATGCTGAGCCACCGGTAGCGCAAGCGCGTCGGCCTCCACCTGCAGACGAAATGCCAGCACAATGTAGTGGGTGGAAAAATCTTCGCCCGAGAAGTTGTCGTCATAGAAATGCTGCCATACGCCGTGGAAGCGGCCCGCCGTCATCGGCAGGCGCAGCCCCAGTTCGGCTTCCGTCAGACGGGCAAACGCCTCGGCCAGCGGTTCATCTTTCTGTACCCGACCGCCCGGCACGAACCAAAAACCCTGCGCTGGACGGTTATTGCGTTTTGCCCAGCAGAATCTCGCCCTGCGCGTTCTCGACGATCAAATCGATAGAGATAAGCGGCGTAGACTGTACGACGGTGGCAAAAGCGTGCTGGCTCAGAAACATGAGTTACCCCCGAAAGCGCTGCTGGTTTTCTAAAGACCACTGGTAGGTGCTGGCAAGCCCGGCCTCCAGTGAGATTTCGTGATACCAGCCCCGCTGGTGAAGTCGCGAAACGTCCAGCAATTTGCGCGGCGTGCCGTCTGGTTTGGTGGCGTCAAACACCACCCGCCCCTTAAAGCCCACCACTTTCGCCAGCGTTTGCGCCAGCTCGCGGATGGTGCAGTCCACGCCGGTACCGACGTTGATGTGCGACAGCATCGGCTGGGTGTTTTCCAGCCATACGCTGCGATCCAACTCCATCACATGGATGCTCGCCGCCGCCATGTCGTCCACGTGCAGGAACTCACGCATCGGCGTACCGCTCCCCCACACCACCACGTCGGGCATTTTGTGGTGCCGCCTCATGGAAGCGGCGCAGCAACGCCGGGATCACGTGCGAATTGCTCGGGTGGAAGTTGTCGTTCGGCCCGTATAGGTTGGTGGGCATCACCGAGCGATAGTCGCGATTGTGCTGACGGTTGTAGGACTCGCACAGTTTGATACCGGCGATTTTGGCAATCGCGTACGGCTCGTTGGTGGCCTCTAGCGTCCCCTGCAGCAGCTCGCTTTCGTGCATTGGCTGGTTCGCCATCTTCGGATAGATGCACGATGAGCCGAGGAACAGCAGCTTATTCACGTTATGGCTATGCGCCGCATGAATAATGTTACTTTCGATCATCATGTTCTCGTAGATGAGATCCGCCGGGAAAGTGTTGTTCGCGCCAATGCCACCCACCTTCGCCGCCGCCAGATACACCTGGTCGATGGCTCGCGGGCAAAGAAGTCATTCACCTCGCGGCTGTCCAGCAGATTAAGCTCATCGCGGCGGCGCAGAACCAGATCCACGTTACCGCGCTGCTCAAGCTGTCGAACGATGGCCCAGCCCACCACTCCCCGGTGGCCCACCACAAAAATACGTTGTCGGGTCATGCCAGGACTCCTGGGCGATCGCCACTCGTAGCCGTGGGTTTTCAGCAGGGAATGTTTTTTCGCTGCTTCGAGGTCGTTGGCCACCATTTCAGAAACCATTTCCTTCAGGGTGATTTTCGGTTTCCAGCCAGCCTCCTCGTGCGCTTTGGTTGGGTCACCAGCAGGGTTTCCACTTCTGCCGGACGGAAGTAGCGCGGATCGACGGCCACCATTACGTCGCCCGGCTTCACGCCAGGTGCATCGTGACCGGTGACGGAAACCACAATCCCCTTCTCTTCCACGCCGGTGCCTTCAAAGCGCAGTTTTATACCCAACTGAGCGGCGGCCATTTCCACGAACTGGCGCACTGAGTACTGCACGCCGGTGGCAATCACGAAATCTTCCGGCTTCTCCTGTTGCAGCATCATCCACTGCATTTTCACGTAGTCCTTGGCGTGGACCCAGTCGCGCAGGGAGTCCATGTTGCCGAGGTACAGGCACTTCTCTAGACCTTGGGCGATGTTGGCGATCGCACGGGTGATTTTACGCGTTACGAAAGTCTCGCCACGACGCGGGGATTCATGGTTGAACAGAATGCCGTTACAGGCGTACATCCCATAGGATTCGCGATAGTTAACGGTGATCCAATAGGCGTAAAGCTTGGCAACCGCATACGGCGAGCGTGGGTAAAACGGTGTGGTTTCTTTCTGTGGAATTTCCTGCACCAGGCCGTAAAGCTCGGAGGTGGATGCCTGATAGAAACGGGTTTTCTTCTCCAGCCCTAAGAAGCGAATCGCCTCCAGCAGGCGCAGCATCCCCATCGCATCGACATCAGCGGTGTATTCCGGCGATTCAAACGACACAGCAACGTGGCTCAGTGGCCCAGGTTATACACTTCATCCGGCTGCACTTCCTTAAGAATACGCGTCAGGTTTGAGCTGTCGGTCAAATCGCCATAGTGCAGGTGAAATTTCGGGTTGCTGCTGTGCGGATCCTGGTAGATGTGATCGATGCGTTCGGTGTTGAAGGAGGAAGCACGACGTTTGATCCCGTGAACTTCATATCCTTTTTCCAGCAGCAGTTCCGCCAGATAAGAACCATCCTGCCCGGTTACACCGGTAATGAGAGCGACTTTTGACATGTATTATTCCTCTGTATTTTTGAATTTATTCAGTTTCAACGCGTTCGCGTATCACCACTGCGGGATTCCCCCGGCAAACCACATTTGCCGGAAGCGATTTAAAAACACTGCTTCGTGCACCCACGACGGTGCCGTCGCCGATTGTGACGCCTGGGGCAACAAAGACATCGGTTGCCAGCCAGCATTTCTCGCCAATCACAATAGGCGTGGCGTTAATGGTGAAATGTTGACTTGCATGGTCGTGGCTACCGGTGCATAAATAACTTTTTTGCGATATCACCGAATGTGCGCCAATGGTTATTTCACCGAGGGTATATAAATTGACGTCATCGCCGACCCACGCGTAATCACCTAAGGTTAATTTCCACGGATAGGTAATTTTTACTGACGGACGAATAACTACGTTTTTTCCTATTTTTGCTCCGAATAAACGTAATAAAAAAGCCCGCCAGCGATACAATACTTGTGGCGACCAGGCAAATATTGTTGCCTGTACTGCCCACCATAATTGCACTTTAATAGCGTTGCCGCCCCGGAACCCTTTCGGCACCGAGAAACCGCTTAAATCTTGCATTGGTTTTCCTTATATTCAGACTTTGTTATATAAGGCTTTCGTCTTTGAGGTAGTACGTTGGCGTAAATGCCAGGATAATTCAGCCCAAAAGCCAGGCACATGTAATATTTGTCGTTGGACTTTTTTCGCGTCAGCACACAATTCCATATTATTGGTGGTAGATACCCCACCCATGGAAAATTCAGACACCAGGCCATTGAGTTTTTTAAATGCATAACCGGCTTTATACATTTTGGCTGCCAGCGCGTAGTCGGAAGAAACTTTATATTCCAGGTCATAACGCCATTTTTTCAAGCCGGATACAGGGAAAAATATCGCCTGATGACTGGCGGGCAGGCTGTGATAAATATACCAGCCCGGTTTGGCGCTACGTTTAATTTTATGCCCGTCGCCAAAATCCAGCAGCGCATCGCCGGTGATCATCACGTTATCTTTTTGCATTTTTAACTTACGGACAAAATTTGCGGCATTCTGATGAAAAATATCGCCCGAATTGAGAAACAACGCGAACTTGCCTTGTGCCATCGCAATGCCTTTATTCATCGCGTCATACAGGCCTTTATCCGGCTCGCTGACATAACGTAACTGGTACTGTCCATTACGTTTTTCAAGAAATTCTGCCGTGCCGTCGTTCGAACCGCCGTCGACCACAATCCACTCAAAGGTCAGGGTCGGAGTCCCCCGCCAGATGCGCCAGCGAACGCCAGGTTTTCATCACGCCTTCATAGTTGCGAAAGGCGACGGTAACCACACTTAACAACATGTTTCACCTCATCTGCTATCAGCAATATTCAGCGCTTTACGCAGAATAAAAGGACAAACAATTAAAAACGCATATTCCGGGCTAAATATCGAACCGGTAAAAAATAATGATATCGGCGTGAAAAGATACAGCTGCACGGCGAAATTGCGATTATTCCCAAATGCGTTAATAAACAATTTAAAAACGTAATACAGGTAGCCCGCAGTTAATATCAATGCAAACAGGAAAAATAAATCATTAGCAGGTACAGACCATGCCTATGGTTTTACCAACATCTGCACCGTTAAATATTCCGATAATGCAACATATTCGTAAAGAGATCCGAAGAATGAACCATCACTACGGTGAAAGAGTAACCGACCATCACCAATCGACCAATAATACGGTAATACGATGATGAACCTTCCGTACCAATCGCCCAGGCGAGTTCCAATATACGGAAATTCAAATACCAGACCGACTAAAACAGCTCAGCGAAATAATGCCAACGGCAAATATTTTCTTGATCGCATCTTTGTTCAGATACTGGACCGCCCACTCCAGCAGATAGAACAGGAAAATGTCATTACCCCGGAGAACGATCCTGAAAGAATTATCCCTGCCAGAATCATAGCCGCAGACTTCGGCGTTTTTATACCAAACTGTTTGATGCAAAGCCAAATTGAGACTAATGCCAGAGCGAAGAATGCCGGTTCGAAAAATAAAGCGCGGTAGTACGCTTCCCACCAAATTTTATGAAATTCAGCACATAGCTATTACTGTAAATCAGATATTTCGAAATCGACTCCATAATACTGCTGCCACCGGTGAGGATAATTTGTGCCATCTCCACCGCCGCCAGCGCCACCACCAGCCCGACCACCAGATAAAAGAAACGTAATATCTTGCGATGGTTGTGTGGCGAAATTGTTTTAAAACGAATACTCCACACCATGCCAATAATGATCACAATATAGACAAACAGCATAGTTGAAGTGACGTATTTACTGGCATCCAGCGACTGACCAAACAGATAGTTAAACGCCGTGAGTCCCGCGCCAATCCCTAAGGCAATCATCAATTTTTTAACGCTGATGCGTTCTAAAAACAGCAGTAACAAGACAGGTAAAAAAGTGACGATGGTGATGGGGAAACTTTCGCCAAGCTGGGCGATTTTGACGTTAACCAGCAGATAAATCAGCGGCAGCAACAGGTAGCTACAGATTCTGATAGAAGTTGACATACTCCTCCAGCATCTGTTGTCCACTGTAGGCGGCGCGGCTGCGTTGGCTGAACTCAGCCAGCGTGGTACCAAATATCGCCTGCGCGATTTCCGGTTTGCTTAACTGCACCAGTTGCAGCACCTCTTCTTCGCTGACGGTTTTACCGCCGGATTTTTGCAACACTTCCCGCGCCGCATCGCTATGGGTGGCAATCACCGGCACGCCAATCGATAGCGCCTCACACAAAATCAGCGGGTAGTTATCGACGCGAGAACTGAATACCAGCGCATCCATCTGATTGAGCGCGCTCATCAGCTTACGTTTGTCGGTTTCAAAGCCGTGATTAACCACGTTGCCAGCGGTGAACGGCGAGAACTTACCAAAGGTATGCAGTTCAATTTTGTCGCCCAGCGCCATCATCTCGCGTACCAGTTGCTGGTTAGTTTTGCCGTCGTAACGCAGATCATGCGCCACCACCGCGATTTTCGGCTTGCCCTGGGTTTCGCGCACCGGAGGCAAGTCCGCCAGAATCGCTTCAGTTGCCATATCAATGCCATTATTGATAATCCGGCAACGCCCTGGACCGTACAGGCTATTGAAAGCGTCAGCCACATGCTGGCTGGGGGAAATAAACTGACAGCCCAGCGCCAGCATCTCACGGAATAACTGGCGTTTGCCCGCCACCAGTTGGTGTGCGCGATCAATCTTCACCGGCGGATAGTTATTTAAGGTCGGGCATTTCTGGCAGCCTGTTTTCCAGCCTTCGCAACCGTCGGTAAAGGCGCAGCGTCCGGTAACACTCCAGTGGTCGTGCAGCGTCCAGACCAGAGTGACGTCCGGTTTATGGTTTTTCACTTTTTCGCAAAAGCGCACCACGCTCTTAAGATTTAGCCAGTAGCTGTGCAGCACATGAAAATGCAGGACCACCGGACCCGCTGTGCGAGTAATGGTGCGATATAACTCATTGAAATTGCCAAACAGATCGCGATTAAACAGACGAAACAGAGCAATATTCGCCATCGCGGTCATCCGCGGCGTATGTTTGATGACCTGCGGATAGTTCTGATGGCTGACGCTCTCTTTGCCGCCTTTGCCGTAACCGTAGACAAAATGTGACGCCAGCCCCTGTTGCAGCGCACGCTGGTGGAGATCTAACGCCACACCTGCTGCCCCGCCTTCCGCCAGTCGCACATTAAATTGCAAAATATTCATTTAATTACCTTCACTCGCGCTTTTTCTCCCACCACCAGCGCGTTGTCCGGGACAGAGTCGAGCACCACGCTGCCCGCGCCCACGGTGACGTTGTTACCAAGCGTGATATCACCAAGAATAATGACGTTGGCACCGAGTTCGACGCCGTTGCCAATGTGTGGACATGCCATGTTATCGGCACCACGATTGCCGATAGTGACGCCGTGGCGAATGGTAAAATCATCCCCCGCTACCACGTTTTTATTGATCACGACGGCGTAACCGTGATGGATAGTAAAGCGGCGGCCAATGGTCGCGGCAGCCTGGATTTCATAACCGAAAAAGCATTCGGTGATAATGCGATACAGCACCAGCAGCGGGGCCGCCCACAGATTGTTGAGGACGTTCTTTTTGCGCCACACCGAACAAAAATGAGCAACACGATAGGCAAGAACCATGCAGCACGGGCGTAAACTCCAGCTGTTGGCGCGCAGATCTTCCAGCATCTTTAGCGCCCCCGAATACCATCAGCCAGACGTTTGCCGTTACGCACCGACAGCAGCGTCAGCAAAGTGCGCCAGGTCATACGTTTATTGCGGATCTGGTAGAGGGTAAACAGCTGATATTTTTTGCTGGCGCGGTCGAATTTGTCTTTGTGCTTGCGGTAAAAGTGGAAGTACCCGGAGAATTTTTTCGGTGACGAGGTGATCTGCATTTCACCGTGATTGATATGCAGGATCTGCGTCGCCTCTTCTACTTTCCACGGTTCGCCGTACTCCACCACCATCCGCAGGAAGATGTCGTAATCCTGTGCCGCTTTCAGTTCGGTATCGAACAAACACTCTTTGAAACGCCATGCCCAGGTAAAGACCTGGTTGCCAATGATATTGCGTTTGTAGAACAGGCGGCGTGAATACGGCGATTTGGGATACAGCGGCAAGCTTGCCGGTTGGGAATAGACTTCGCCCTGGCAAACGTAGTCGTTAGCGTACAAAAAGGCGTGTGTGACCAGTTGCTGTTTATGGGCGAGGAAGACGCTCAGACGGTTGGGTGTCCATTCGTCATCGTCATCAATCCCGGTGATATATTCCCCTTGCGCCAGCATAATCGCCTGGTTACGTACCGCGCACGCCCCGCTGTTAATGTCGTTGTGAATGTAAGTGATACGCGGATCGTTGAGGGCGGTGACGTACTGTTGCAGTTGTTCCCAGGAGGTGGAGCAATCATCCACGATGATCATCTCCCAGTTGCTGTAGTCCTGGCGCAAAACCGATTTTATTGCCCGAATCGCCAGTTGTTGGCGGTTCCAGGTCGGCATATAGATTGAGATCAGCGGATTGTTTTTCATAGGTTGTTCTCCCGGCTTATGAGCTGGTTTGCTTGCCGGATGCGGCGTGAACGCCTTATCCGGCCTACGGGGCGGTGCGAATGCAGGCGTCGTTATTTCGAGTCCGACTGGTACTCGTACTCGTAATAGCCGTAATCCTGATAGCCGGTCGCGCGGCGGAAAATGGAGTTGAGGATCACCCCTTTCACCGTGATGCCGTTTTGTTCAAAGCGATTCAGGCTGGTTTCACTTTCTTTTCGAGGGTATTGACCGCGTAGCGCGTCACCATCAGGGTAGTTCCGGCGTGGCTGCCGACGATGGCGGCATCAGTCACGGCCAGAATGGGCGGTGTATCAATCAGTACCAGGTCATAGTTTGCCGAGCGCCCACTTCAGCAGTTCGCTAAAGCGTTCGCTCATCAGCAGCTCTGACGGATTCTGGCGGTACCTGACCGCGCGGATAAGGTCCAGATTGGCAATGGTTGTGCGCTTCGCGCTGCTTTCAAGTGTCGCTTTGCCCACCAGAACGTCGGACAGGCCGTTGTCGTTGGTAGTGCCCAGCAGTTCGTGGGAGTAGCCTTTACGCATATCACAGTGAATCATCAGTACGCGTTTATGGGTCTGGCTAATCACCGCCGCGAGGTTGGCATAGACGAAGGTTTTACCGATAGACGGGCTGACCCCGGTCATCATCAGCACGTCGTTCTGCGCCTGCATCATGGCAAAGTGCAGGCTGGTGCGCAGGCTGCGGATGGCTTCAATCGCCAGATTGGTTGGATTGCCCACCGCCAGCAGTTGGCTCTGCTTGTAGCGCTTCACGCCGTTAACGTTTTTCACGCTGTCATGGGATTTTTGCCATTCCGAAAGCGGAATGCTGGCGTACACGTTGATCCCGTGTTCTTCCAGCACCTGCGGGCTTTCGATACCGCGGTTAAACAGCGATCGCAGCAGCACGCCAACAATAGAGAGCATCAGGCCCAGAATAATGCTGCCGAAGAAATACCAGCGTCTTCTTCAGCTTCACCACGCCCGGCTGGTAATCGCCGGGTCAACGATGCGCACATCGCCCACGGTGCTGGCTTTGGTGATTTTCAGTTCCTGCTGTTTATTCAGCAGCTGCATATAAACCTGCTGGCCGGACTCCACATCGCGGGTCAGACGCACAATTTCCTGTGGGGTTTTCGGCATCGCCGTGACGCGCTGACTGAGCTTCGCTTTCTCATCTTCCAGCGCCCGACGCTTTTCCAGCAGCGTGCGATACGCCGGGTGAATGCGGGTGTAGAGCTTGGTACTCCGCTTCACGGAAGGTCAGTTCGTTAAGCTGGGCGTCAATGTTGACCATGGAGTCGAGCACCGATTTCGCTTCCAGCGGCAGATCCACGGAGTCCTTTTGCTGACGGTAAGCGTTGAGTTTGTTTTCGGCAACATCAAGCTGGCTACGCACCTGCGGCAGCTGCACTTCAAGGAATTCGAGGCTCTTCGCCGCTTCTTCCGATTTGCGCGCCACGTTCTGCGCCACATAATTGCGGGCGATGCGATGGCAGGATGTCGCGGATCTGGTCTTTATCTTCGCCGACCATATTCAGCGTCAGTACGCCGGAATCCTTACCATCTTCCGTCACGCTCAGGCTGTTTTGCAGGGTGTTGATCATGCCCAGCGTCGAGTATTTGGTCAGCGAAAGCTGGCACCATCGTGGGCGGGCTATAATACCGGCAACCACCAGCGATACGCCATCTTTGTTCACCGCCTCCCCCACTTTGCCTTCGGACGCTGAAACCATCATCGTTGCTCAGTCGGTAGGTCGTCGGGCTTACAACCTCCAGCGTAAAAGTGCTGTCAGCCATCGCCACCGGACGATTAAAGCTGGTGGTTTCACCGCGTCCGTTGCGATGTCCCATCGGTTGTTCCCAGCCGGCACCCAGAATGGGGAACGTGTTCTTGGAGACTGCGATATCAGATCGTATCGTCAATGGTTTTCCCAGCACCAGGCGGGAGGTGATCATCTGGCATTTCCGCCTCGGAGGCGGGCGGCTTGCTGGTCAGCGCATTGCTGATGTCCTGCACCAGTGCGTCGCCCTGACTTCGTTATATGCACGAGCGCATCGGCGCTGTATATCGGCGTAGCGAACAGGGTGTAAACAATCGCGGCGGCGGCAAAAGCGGCGGTAATGCCGAGAACCCACCATTTCGCTTCAATGACCGTGCCAACAAGGCGACCGATATCAATCTCATCGCCGCCCGAGACCGCCGGGCTTATCTGTTTTACTTTATCTGTCATGGTTATCCCTGCTGTGCTTTCAAAGCCGCCTGCGCCCATTGGGCGGCAGACCTGTCGAGTAACTGGGTACACCGCTTCAAATGCCTCACGGCTTTTGCGATACGGATCGGGAATATCGCGTTGGTTATCCCAATGACCGAATAGTATGACTTTGCCGCGCATCTCCGGCACCATTTCATGCAGGGTGGCGATATGTCGTTTCTCCATCGCCAGAATCAGATCGTACTCCCGGCACATGCGCCCGGAGAGCTGGCGCGCGCAGTGGCCGTCGAGAATATTGTGCGTCGCGGCCACGTTCGCGGCGCGTTCATCCGCCGCCTTTCCCACCAGCGCACCCAGCCCCGCCGACTCAACGGTCATCTGCGGCAGATGGCTTCTCAGCAGCCGTTGCCAGCCGTGGGGAACGACAAAATGTTCCCCACGCAAACCACAAGATTTTGTTAAACATGTCATTTACCAGGTGTGAATGTCTTTCGCCGAGTCGGTCATGTAGCGAACGCCACTGATGGTCGGCAACAGTTGGTTGATCAGACGGTTCCAGCGGGCAACCGGCGCGGTCGTGACGTACACCACGTCATACGGCTGGAGGATAAAGTTGGTCGCCATCACCGCGAGGTCGCATCGGACATATCCAACTGATAGATGTTGGCCATCTTGCCGTTGTTGCCCTCTTTGGTTGGACAAATCACGAAGATGCCGCTGGCATCGGAGGTGGTGAGGTCGATACCTTCTGCCTGACCCAGCGCTTCGGTCAGCGTCATGCCGCTGAAGTCCATTTTGAGGGTGCTCTGTTTTTTCACTTCGCCCATCACGAAGACTTTCAGGTCATCGTTACGCGGCACAAACAGAATGTCGCCGGGATAGAGCAGACGGTTCTGGCTGAATCGCCGTTTTGCATCAGCGCCTGGACGGAAATTCGCTGCTCGCGACCATCGTGGGTCAGCACCACGTTGCGCCAGTCGGCGAGGTCGGCCAGACCACCTGCGGCGTTCAGCGCATCCAGTACGGTCAGCGGGACGTTGGTAATCGCCTGCTGGCCAGACTTAGCACCCGGCCCAGACATAGACTTTCTGCGAACGGAAAGCGGCGACGTTAACATCCACCTGCGGGTCGGTGATGTAAGCCGCGAGGCGCTGGGTGATAGTCTGGCGAATTTCGGCCAACGTGAGGCCTTTCACTGAACCTTGCCGATATATGGATAGAAATGGTGCCATCGGGCTGGCCCATTCCCCATATCACTCAAACTACGGTACTGCCCCGCCGGGTCGTCAGCCCGGGTGATCCCAAACGGTGACGTTAGGACATCGCCTGAGCCCACGCGATACTGGTAATTGCTTAACTCCTGATCCACCGACATGTTAGGTTGCGCGACGTTAGGACGTGGGCGTAATTGTTCGATCAGTCGCGGGGTCAGCGGATAAACATTCACCATTCGGCCAATGTCATAATCAGCATCCTGCTGCTTAATCACATCTTTTCCGTAAGTGGACATCTGCTGCCTGGAAGGATGGTGCAACCACTCATCAAGCTTAACGACACCAATAATGGCATCAATTTTAGTTTGGATTTCATCATTGATTATTTATCACTTTGGCAGAAAAATTATCCTGTGCGAATTAAATTAATCCGTACCATTTGATTACCCGAGCATTCACCATGCATTTAATTCCCGGTGAATATTTAACTGGCATATATCCTAAAATAGATTGGATTCATCCGCTGGCTATTGACAGAATAATCGAGACTTTGCTTTATGCCTTCAGGCACGCTACCGCCCCTGGCTTTTCAGCTACCAATTCACTGATTTAGTTTAATTTTTCACACCCTCTCAGCATGCAGTCGTTGATGAGAAAGGGTTATTACGGAAATTAACTTCCGAATATAAGGTGACATTATGGTAATTGAATATTGGCTTTCCAATAATGCAGGAGGAAGTGTTACAGCTAACGGAATAGCAGGCAAGATAACAATTCGGTAATTGGCTATTTTTAAGAATTATATTAAGTGTCATTCAATATGGTTTTTAGGAGTTTCTTTAGGTTGACAATATTTAATATAGTGTCTCCACATGCGATATTTCTTAAATAATGTTTTATTATTACCACTTTTAATTCAGGGATAATGTGAGGTTATTACCCTCAAATAATATGAGATAAATAGTGCTGCAACATTGCATTTTTGCCCCGATTTATCCATGATCGAATTGTGACATTTGTCATACAACGAATAGGTTTTGTACTTACTATGGAATGGATTGCCGATCCGTCTATCTGGGCCGGGTTAATCACGCTGATTGTGATCGAACTGGTCCTCGGCATTGATAACCTGGTCTTTATTGCCATCCTCGCCGAAAAACTACCGCCGAAGCAGCGTGACCGCGCACGGGTTACCGGGCTGCTGCTGGCAATGTTAATGCGCCTGTTACTGCTGGCGTCAATCTCCTGGCTGGTCACCCTGACTCAACCGCTGTTCAGCTTCCGCTCGTTTACCTTTAGCGCCCGCGACTTAATCATGCTGTTTGGTGGTTTCTTCCTGTTGTTCAAAGCCACGATGGAGCTGAACGAACGGCTGGAAGGGAAAGACAGCAATAATCCCACACAACGCAAAGGTGCGAAGTTCTGGGGCGTGGTGACGCAAATTGTGGTACTGGACGCCATTTTCTCACTCGACTCAGTGATTACCGCCGTCGGGATGGTCGACCATTTACTGGTCATGATGGCCGCCGTGGTTATCGCTATTAGCCCTATGCTGCTCGCCAGCAAAGCGCTCACCCGCTTTGTGAACAGCCACCCGACCATCGTTATTTTGTGCCTTAGCTTCCTGCTGATGATTGGTTTTCAGCCTGGTGGCCGAAGGCTTTGGCGTCATCATTCCGAAAGGTTATCTGTACGCCGCCATTGGTTTCTCGGTGATGATCGAGTCCCTTAATCAGCTGGCTATCTTCAATCGCCGCCGTTTCCTGACCGCCAACCAGTCGCTGCGAAGCCGCACTACCGACGCGGTGATGCGTCTGCTAAGCGGTAATAAAGAAGATGCCGAGTTGGATGCTAGTACCGCCTCGATGCTGGTCGATCAGGATAACCAGCAGATCTTCGACCCGCAGGAGCGACGGATGATTGAGCGCGTGCTCAATCTAACCAGCGCACGGTCAGCAGTATTATGACCTCGCGCCACGATATTCAGCATATCGATGTCCCGAGCGCGCCGGAAAGCGAAGTGCGGGCGCTGCTGGAGAAAAACCAGCACACGCGCCTCGTCGTCACCGGCGGCGATGATGAAGAAGACCTGGCTGGGCGTGGTACACGTGATTGACCTGCTGCAACAATCTCTGCGCGGAGAGCCGCTGAACCTACGCGTGTTAATCCGCCAGCCGCTGGTCTTCCCGGAAGCTCTGCCGCTGCTGTCGGCGCTGGAACAGTTCCGTAACGCGCGGACCCACTTTGCCTTCGTGGTGGATGAATTTGGTTCTGTTGAAGGGGTCGTGACGTTAAGTGACGTGACTCGGAAACCATCGCCGGCAACCTGCCAAACGAAGCAGAGGAAATTGACGCTCGCCATGATATTGCGCGTAATGCGGATGGGCTGGACCGCGAACGGTCATATGCCGCTGGAAGACTTAGTGCAATATATCCCGCTGCCGCTGGACGATAAGCGTGAATATCACACCATCGCCTGGGCTGCTGATGGAGCATCTACAGCGCGTGCCGAAGGCCGGAGAAGTGGTGCAGATTGGCCCATGGACGTTGAAAAACCTTGCAGGTTGAAAGTCATCGGGTGCAGAAAGTGCAGATTATCCCGCTGCGTAAGGATGGCGAGATGGAGTACGAGGTGTGATGGTATCGGTCATTTTACCCAATAGCCGAAAGGAATAAGATGAGGGAACCGCGCCATCGGCGATTTACCGCCGGGAGCCCGGGTTGCCAGGGTGGTGGAGATTGAGCCACCCTGGCACGTTCACCGGCTTGAGCGTTCCATAGTAGCGAGGAACATCAAGTGAACGGAACAGCCTTCGATCTTACATATTCAGAATATAATGATGCCGCCACGAACGCCTGATGCGACGCTTTACGCGTCTTATCAGGCCTACAGGACTGGTCACCTGGTAACCTACATCTTCTCCAGCAACTTCTTCACATCTTTGCCATTACGGGAATCTTTATTCCGCTCGGCCCAGTCATTCAGGCGACGTTTCGCTTCGTCCTGTAGATGTTTGCGCAGTAACTGATCCACTTGCAGGCTGTAATTGAGTTGCTGCCAGTTGCCATAAACCCGCAGCGGTACTGGCGTTTCTTTCAGGAAATCAATCAGTTTGCTTTCCCCGTTCCAGCCACCCACGACCCGAATATCAAACTGGGTGTCGCAGGTTTGATCTGCCAGATTCAACATGCCTTCCCCTGTCAGCGCCAGCACAGGCGATTGACCTTGCATGTCGTTTAACGTCACGACGCCATCCTTCAACGTCAAATCGGTGGTAAAGCGGTCAAGCCGCGTCACGTTATCAAAGTTTTCAGCGGCCTTCACATCACCGCCATTACGCTCTACCGCTTGCTGAATCATCTGCTGGAAGTTCATCCCTTCCATGCGCGTGTCGGTCATTTCGACATGTGCCTGTCCTTGCCAGTTGTGGCGGAATGCGTCGGCATCTATGTCAGCACCGGAGAAATCACCAGCCAGTGACATTTTTCCGGTCAACGAAATCGGATAGTTAAACGCCTTCAGAATGGTACCAATCTCAACGTTTTCCAGCCGTGGCTGGAAGTTTATCCGCGGATTTATTGATGTCGCGTCCAGCGTGCCCGGCAGTGAAACCTGTCCACCGTTAAGTTTGCCCTGCAGTTGAGTAATTTCCAGCAAACCCGACTTGTTGGTCATTTGCGTGGCAACATCTGTAAAATTCATTCCGCGCCAGCGCACGTTACTGGCCTGCAACAAAATATCAGCCGTAAAGCCTTGCAGTCCCTGATAGGCCGGTTCATCAATACGCGAAGAAATGACCGGGCGCGGCAACGTTGATTGGCTCTGCCCCTGCTGCGCGGCACCGTTTTCACCATTCGCGGTTTCATTAAGCGGGATGAGGTTGTCAAGATTCAGTTGCGGGAATTGCAGCCTCAGCTGCCATTCCGGTTTCTCTGTCAGCGTAACCTGTGCTTGCCCGCTTAGCGTACTATCATTGGCGGTCAAACTAATTTGGTTAAATGAAAGGCGTTTATGTGACTCCTGCCACTGGGCCTGGAAACTCCCCTGCCCCTGAATACCTTGTTTTGGTAAATCGGCACCCTGCAACTGCCAGTTAATTTGTTCAATAGCCGCCGTTAAATCATGCGGATAATCAGAAGCATCTACCGTACCGTTAAGGGATATCGTGAGATCGCGCTGATCGCGATTAACCCGCCCGGAGAACTCAAATGAACCACGATGTTGGGGATCTTGTTCCATTTGCAGGCGAATATTGCGGATTGTCACCTGCTCGTCATCTTCATGCTGGAACACCAGCACGCTGTCCGCCACCTTAAGACTGGATATATCAAACGACCATCCGCGATCGTCTGACAGATCCGGCAAGGTATTGTCGCGCGGTGCAACCGGAGCGTCTTCACTGCGCACCGCTTCCGTCTGCGGCGTCAGTTGGATCACTGCCCCTTTTAGCATCACCTGCTTAACGCTCAGTTGATGACTCAGTAGTGGTAAAAGCGCCACGTCCAGACGCATGTTGTCGGCGCGAACCAGTGGCTGGCTTGCGCCCTGGGCGGTGAGAGACATTCGCCCGGAGAGGATACTAAGCTGCGGCCAGACGTGCCAACGCAGTGGCCCGTCGAGCTGCAATTGATAACCGCTACGTGCAGCAACTTGCTTGACCATATAGTCGCGGAAATCATTCGGATTCACCAGCAACACTAACGCAGATAACCCGGCCACCAGCACGACCAGGAGTATCATCAGCGTCGTCAGAAATCGTCTCATGGTATCCTCAATGGGCCTGAATTAGTCTTTATCGATTCGGCTGGCTACCGCGCCCTGCTGGTTGCGATATTTCGCATCTTCACGGCGGTTGTAAGGTCGCACCGCCGGGCCGGAAAGCGGCTCAAAGCTCAGCGCACCAATTAACATGCCCGGACGCAGCGCCAGCGGCAGCTTACCGGAGTTGTAGAACTCCAGCACAATGCAACCAGACCAGCCCGGATCGATGCGGTGCGCGGTGACGTGCACCATCAGCCCCAGACGCGCCAGTGAGGAACGCCCGTCCAGCCAGCCCACCAGATCGGCTGGCAGCGTCACCGACTCCAGCGTCACCGCCAGCGCCAGCTCTCCTGGGTGAAGATAGAACGCCTCGCCCTCGTCGAGAACGATCTCATCGCTCATCACGCGGTCAAGCGCGGCGCTCACTTCATCTTTGGGACCGCTCAGATCGATAAACGCTGCCGTGTGACCACGGAAGGTGCGAAATTTATTGCCTAAACGCACGTCAACCGTTGCGCCATTGATACGCTCAACGGGCGGGCGCAGGATTCAGATCGACAGTCGCCCTTCGTCCAGCCAGGCTTCTATATCTCGGTCACACAGACGCATATCATTTCTCCTGTTTTTTTTACTACCTGCCCTCTTCCGGCATGGTGTTAAGGGCTTTTTAAGGCACGTTACACAATTTTTCACGTGACTTATTCAAAAAACTGACTAATTTTCGCTTTCAGAATATCGATGGCGATGCGGTTTTTACCCCCGCGCGGCACGATAATATCGGCGTACTGCTTGGAAGGTTCAATAAACTGCAGGAACATTGGGCGTACCGTTTTCTGATACTGCGCCATCACCGAATCCATCGAGCGACCGCGTTCGTTGACATCCCGCTTGATACGACGCATCAGGCAGATATCCAGCGGCGTATCGACAAAGATAGAGAAATTCATCTCATCGCGCAGGCGCGCGTCAGTCAGCAAGATACCTTCAAGAATAATCACTTTTTTCGGTTCGATATGAATAGTGACTTGCCTGCTTACGGGTATGCTCGACATAGCTGTAAACCGGTAACTCAATAGGATTGCCGCGCTTGAGGGTCTGCAGATGCTGGAACAACAGGCTGTGATCCATCGCGTTTGGATGGTCATAGTTGGTTTTAACCCGATCTTCCATGGACAGGTGACTTTGGTCTTTATAATAGCTATCTTCAGGAATAACACCGATGTGCTCATCGCCCACCTGTTCGCGCAACTCGCGATACAGCGTACTAGCAATAAGACTTTTACCTGAAGCCGATGCGCCGGCGATGCCTACAATGACGCACTGATGAGACTTATCAGTCATAAAGTTTGCGACCCGATAGACCTGGATGTAAAGGAAAGAGAGCGGCGCGAATAGAGATGACTATTCAACAAAGGGGTGTTGCGAATAATCCCGCGTATTAGCGCCAAACGCGGCAATTATAGGGATTTCATCCGTCTGATACCAGTCGAATAGCGTTGCCGCGCGCTCAGAGTTAATTGTTGACAAAGAATTCCCGGGGGCAAATTACGTTGATCAGTTTTATGTAAGGTAAAAAATGTTAAACGCAGTTGCGCAAATTATCCGCCTTTACGTCACTTTATGAGCAATTCGCATATAAAATGTAAAACTTTTGTACTAGCATAAACACAGAAACGAATACTGGCGACCAGGTCTTGCGGATAAAGCGGTAATGAGCAAACAATCACAGCATGTATTAATTGCCCTGCCCCACCCGCTGCTTCACCTGGTCAGTTTAGGTTTAGTCTCGTTTATCTTTACCCTTTTCTCGCTTGAGCTTTCGCAGTTTGGCACCCAACTCGCCCCACTGTGGTTCCCGACGTCCATCATGATGGTGGCGTTTTATCGCCATGCCGGGCGCATGTGGCCGGGAATTGCGCTGAGCTGTTCGCTGGGAAATATCGCCGCATCCATCCTGCTTTTTTCCACCAGCTCGCTGAACATGACCTGGACGACCATCAATATTGTTGAAGCCGTGGTCGGGGCAGTGCTGCTACGTAAATTGCTGCCGTGGTATAACCCCTTGCAAAATCTGGCTGACTGGCTGCGTCTGGCACTCGGCAGCGCCATTGTTCCGCCTCTGTTGGGGGGTGTTCTGGTTGTCCTGCTGACGCCCGGAGACGATCCTCTCAGGGCATTTTTGATATGGGTACTGTCAGAATCCATCGGCGCTCTGGCACTGGTGCCGCTGGGATTGTTATTTAAACCACACTATCTGCTGCGCCATCGCAACCCACGGTTGCTTTTTGAGTCGCTGCTCACGTTAGCCATCACACTGACGTTAAGCTGGCTTTCGATGCTGTATCTGCCGTGGCCTTTTACTTTCATTATTGTGCTGTTGATGTGGAGCGCCGTGCGTCTGCCACGAATGGAAGCCTTTTTGATCTTCCTTACCACGGTGATGATGGTGTCGCTGATGATGGCCGCGGATCCCTCCCTGCTTGCTACGCCGCGTACGTACCTGATGAGCCATATGCCGTGGCTACCGTTTTTGCTGATCCTGCTGCCCGCCAACATCATGACCATGGTGATGTATGCCTTTCGTGCGGAACGCAAACACATTTCCGAAAGCGAAACCCACTTTCGGAACGCGATGGAATATTCCGCTATCGGTATGGCGTTAGTGGGCACCGAGGGACAATGGCTGCAAACCAACAAAGCGCTCTGCCAGTTTCTCGGGTACAGTCAGGAAGAGCTGCGCGGACTCACCTTTCAGCAACTGACCTGGCCGGAGGATCTCAATAAAGATCTCCAACAGGTTGAAAAGCTGATAAGCGGTGAAATAAACACCTATTCAATGGAAAAACGCTACTACAACCGCAATGGCGATGTTGTCTGGGCGTTGCTTGCCGTCTCACTGGTGCGCCACACGGATGGCACGCCGCTCTATTTTATCGCTCAGATTGAAGACATTAACGAGCTAAAACGCACCGAACAGGTCAATCAGCAACTGATGGAGCGCATCACTCTGGCTAACGAAGCGGGCGGGATTGGCATCTGGGAGTGGGAGTTGAAGCCGAATATTTTTAGCTGGGATAAGCGGATGTTCGAGCTGTATGAAATTCCTCCACATATCAAACCGAACTGGCAGGTGTGGTACGAGTGCGTGCTGCCGGAAGATCGCCAGCATGCCGAAAAAGTGATTCGTGATTCGTTGCAATCACGCTCGCCCTTTAAACTGGAATTTCGCATTACCGTAAAAGACGGTATTCGCCATATCCGCGCCCTCGCCAACCGGGTACTGAATAAAGAAGGCGAAGTCGAACGTCTCCTCGGCATCAATATGGATATGACCGAAGTGAAACAGCTTAACGAGGCATTGTTTCAGGAAAAAGAGCGCCTGCACATTACGCTTGATTCCATCGGTGAAGCCGTGGTCTGTATTGATATGGCGATGAAAATTACCTTTATGAATCCAGTGGCGGAGAAGATGAGCGGCTGGACGCAGGAAGAAGCGTTAGGTGTTCCGCTCCTGACGGTGTTGCATATTACTTTTGGCGACAACGGACCATTAATGGAGAACATTTACAGTGCCGACACCTCACGTTCCGCGATCGAGCAAGATGTGGTGTTGCACTGTCGGAGCGGCGGCAGTTACGACGTGCATTACAGTATTACGCCGTTAAGTACTCTGGACGGCAGCAATATTGGTTCGGTTCTGGTGATTCAGGACGTTACCGAATCACGCAAAATGCTGCGCCAGCTGAGCTACAGCGCCTCCCATGATGCACTGACGCATCTCGCCAACCGCGCCAGTTTTGAGAAACAACTGCGTATCCTGCTGCAAACGGTAAACAGTACACATCAGCGACATGCCCTGGTGTTTATCGATCTTGATCGCTTTAAAGCGGTGAATGACAGCGCCGGGCATGCGGCGGGTGACGCTTTGCTGCGCGAACTGGCGTCGTTAATGCTGAGTATGCTGCGTTCCAGCGACGTGCTGGCGCGACTCGGTGGGGATGAATTTGGTCTGCTGCTACCAGACTGTAATGTTGAAAGCGCGCGTTTTATCGCTACACGCATTATCAGTGCCGTGAATGACTATCACTTTATATGGGAAGGCCGTGTGCATCGGGTAGGTGCCAGTGCCGGGATTACCTTGATTGATGACAACAATCATCAGGCGGCAGAAGTGATGTCGCAGGCTGATATCGCCTGTTATGCCTCCAAAAATGGTGGCCGGGGCCGGGTGACGGTTTACGAACCGCAGCAAGCTGCCGCACATAGCGAACGGGCGGCGATGTCGCTTGATGAACAGTGGCGGATGATTAAAGAGAATCAGTTGATGATGCTCGCCCACGGTGTCGCTTCGCCACGGATCCCGGAAGCGCGTAATTTGTGGCTGATTTCACTTAAGCTCTGGAGTTGCGAAGGCGAGATTATTGATGAACAAACATTTCGTCGTAGCTTCAGCGATCCGGCGCTTAGCCATGCTCTTGACCGCCGGGTATTCCACGAATTTTTCCAGCAGGCCGCAAAAGCGGTTGCCAGTAAAGGCATAAGCATCTCCCTCCCCCTTTCCGTTGCCGGTTTGAGTAGCGCCACGCTGGTGAATGATCTGCTTGAGCAGCTGGAAAATAGCCCTCTACCACCACGGTTATTACATCTGATTATTCCGGCTGAAGCGATTTTAGATCACGCAGAAAGCGTGCAAAAACTGCGGCTGGCGGGATGTCGGATAGTGCTCAGCCAGGTGGGCCGCGATCTGCAAATCTTCAACTCGCTGAAAGCGAATATGGCAGATTACCTGCTACTTGATGGTGAGTTATGCGCCAACGTGCAGGGTAATTTGATGGATGAGATGCTGATTACGATTATTCAGGGGCACGCTCAGCGACTCGGGATGAAAACCATCGCCGGGCCAGTCGTTTTACCCTTAGTGATGGATACGCTTTCTGGCATCGGCGTCGATCTGATTTATGGTGAGGTGATTGCCGATGCCCAACCGCTGGATTTGCTGGTGAATAGTAGTTATTTCGCGATTAACTGAGGCGTGCTTCCCCATCGCCTGATGCGACGCTAACGCGTCTTATCATGCCTACAAATCGCTCATTCCCCAGGCCGGATAAGGCGCTCGCACCGCATCCGGCGACCAACGTCATGCTTCGTCTGGTTGCCAGCCTTCCGTATACCAGATATGCAACAGCGCATAAGAACGCCAGGGCTTCCAGCGCTCGGCATAACGGCGGATTTGCGCCGGTGTCATTCCCGGAAATCGCTGTTTAATCAGATAATCATCCGGCAGGAAAACATCTTTCGCCTGCCAGCCACGCAAAGCAAAATAATTCGCCGTCCAGCGCCCGATACCCGGAAAAGTTTGCAGCGTTTTCATCGCCTGCTCCACATCGCCCGGTATTGTCATTGGTAAGGTGCCCTCCAGCGCCGCATTTGCCAGATGAATCAGCGCCTCTGCCCGTTTCAACGGCATACCTAACGCTTTTAATGCCTGCGGGTCTGCTGCTGCCAGCCGCTGAGGCGTCGGGAAGCAGATATACTCCGGAAAATCATCCAGCCGTTCGCCATAAAGCTGTGCCACTCTGGCGGTCAATTTTGCCGCCATCGCCACGCTCACCAGTTGGCCTAAAATCGCCCGCACGCCCTGCTCAAAAGCATCAACACAGCCGGGTAAACGCAATCCGGGCCGCGCCGCGCCTAACCTGCCCAACGCACCGTTAACAATTTGTGGGTTACATTGCAGATCAAACAGGCGGCTCATTTTCGCCAGACACTCTGCGGCAACAGGTTCTAAACCTGCACTTAAATTTATGTGCAGAGTATGGCGGGCTATATCCGGAATAGCAGTCACCACGCCGCGATATTCGCCCACCGCCAGACTACGGGCATAATAACTGTCCGCGACCGTTTCCACACTGCTCACCGCACGGGCGGCGAGAAATCCCAACATCCACGACCAGTCATACGGCGGCTGCCAGTTCAGGGTATACATCGCATCTCCTTATTCATCCGCTTTCAGCATAAACGTTATTCAGACGCTGCGCTTTGCTTTCATATTCCGGTTGTCGCGACGGCAACATTTCGCTAAAGTCACGCCCCTTCTTCACCGGCATGGGGATTATTTCGTGTTTATTGGTTTTGATTACGGTACAGCAAACTGTTCAGTGGCGGTCATGCGTGACGGTAAACCGCATTTGCTAAAAATGGAAAACGACAGCACGCTGCTGCCTTCAATGCTTTGCGCGCCAACGCGTGAAGCGGTAAGCGAATGGCTGTACCGCCATCATGATGTTCCGGCAGACGACGATGAAACGCAGGCGCTGTTACGTCGGGCGATTCGTTATAACCGCGAAGAAGATATCGATGTTACGGCGAAAAGCGTGCAGTTCGGTCTTTCCTCACTGGCACAGTACATTGATGATCCAGAAGAAGTGTGGTTTGTGAAATCACCAAAATCGTTCCTCGGTGCCAGCGGCTTAAAACCGCAGCAGGTAGCGCTGTTTGAGGATCTGGTCTGCGCAATGATGTTGCACATTCGCCAGCAGGCGCAGGCACAGCTGCCAGAAGCGATTACTCAGGCGGTGATTGGTCGTCCGATCAACTTCCAGGGGCTGGGCGGTGATGAAGCAAACACCCAGGCGCAAGGGATTCTGGAACGCGCGGCGAAGCGTGCCGGATTCAGGGACGTGGTATTCCAGTACGAGCCGGTCGCGGCTGGGCTGGATTACGAAGCCACCTTGCAGGAAGAAAAACGGGTGCTGGTGGTGGATATCGGCGGTGGTACGACTGACTGTTCATTGCTGCTGATGGGGCCGCAGTGGCGTTCGCGTCTCGATCGTGAAGCCAGCCTGCTGGGTCACAGTGGTTGCCGTATTGGCGGTAACGATCTGGATATCGCGCTGGCGTTTAAAAACCTGATGCCACTGCTGGGTATGGGTGGCGAAACCGAAAAAGGCATCGCCCTGCCGATCCTGCCGTGGTGGAATGCGGTTGCCATCAACGACGTACCTGCGCAGAGTGATTTCTACAGTAGTGCCAACGGTCGTCTGCTTAACGATCTGGTACGCGATGCCCGCGAACCGGAAAAAGTGGCCCTGTTACAGAAAGTCTGGCGTCAGCGTTTAAGCTATCGCCTGGTGCGTAGCGCAGAAGAGTGCAAAATTGCTCTTTCAAGCGTAGCGGAAACCCGCGCCTCACTGCCGTTTATCAGCAATGAACTGGCTACGCTGATTAGCCAGCGAGGGCTGGAAAGCGCCCTCAGCCAGCCACTGACGCGGATTCTGGAACAGGTGCAACTGGCCCTGGATAACGCCCAGGAAAAACCGGACGTTATCTACCTGACCGGCGGTAGCGCCCGTTCTCCGCTGATTAAAAAAGCGCTGGCAGAACAGTTGCCGGGCATTCCGATTGCAGGCGGCGATGACTTTGGCTCCGTCACCGCCGGGCTGGCACGCTGGGCGGAAGTGGTGTTTCGTTAATTGAAAAATGGCTCAGCAGCGGCTTAAATCTGCCTGCGCCTGAGCCAGTTTTTCTGCTGCCTGACGTAACGGTTCCATCAACGGCATGGTCCGTGCTGGAGCATGAAGGCGGAATCGCTGCAACTCTGTCGCGCCGACTGTCAACGCCGATTCCAGCCGATGTCGTTTGGCGGTCATTTTCGCCATTACCGCTTGTCTGTCTGCTGGCGTTATCGCTTCATTCGGCCTGAACACAAAACGGCGTTCACAGCTCGCTTTCCAGTCGATAACCGCCTGGGTCAGATGGTCGCCAAACCCTTTCACTTGCTTAACGCCACGACGGGTAACATCTGCGGCTGTTTCAATACCAAAAGACCGTAACGCCGCTTTACGCGCAGGGCCAACGCCGGGAATAGAGGCAACATCAATAAAAAATCCCTCCAGAAACTTCTGCTTCTGCCGTTCCCTTGCAGTGTCATGAAGTGCTGCCAGAGCGCGTTTCTCTTCTTCCGGTAACCCGAGAATTTCGTCCTTCATTTTTTCGAGCATCGTCCGTTTGGCGATAAAACCTTCCAGGCCGCCTACCTGCTGGATCTGGCGGACTAAATGGTCATAGTCCATTTTCGCACGATTAAATGCCTCACGGCGTTGCTGAACTTCTGCTTTGTACGCTTTGCTTGTCAGACTGCCAATAATCCAGATAGCCGCCAGCACAGGAACCAAAATAATATAACGCGGTTCTGCCTGAAGGCCGCAAAGCAGCAGCGATAATGCTGACAGTGCGATCTCAAGCAGAATGATGTATTCGCGCCGTAACAGGCCTAAAGGAAGCGGCCTGCCAGTCGGTTGGAAATGATCGGGTAATGGCAGTTGCAATGCTGGCGGTGCTACTGACGCCATCACCATCGCCCAGACTTTCGCCAGCACAAAATTCCCGCCGGTGGTAATGACCTCTTCGCCGAGATCAATAAAATAGATAACACCTTGATTATCCAGCGCACACCACGGGCAGTCAGTCAAATGAGCGGGGTAAACATGCATTGCTGAAACGATACATTTCTTTAACTGTTGGCGTAGAGAGTCCAGTGCCGCTACCCACGCTTTAGCCGTCGGACGCCCGGTTGCCACGCCACTTTCCGTGAATGCCTGCTGAAACATGGCTTCAACATCACTCGGTAACATCGATAGCGGAATAGATCGTGGCGGCGGTTTTAAACCACGTCGCTGATTATCTGACGCGTAGGCATAACGGAAATGGGTAATATCCGTCTCCAGCGCATTACCCGCATCAGAGATAAGCGGCACACCAGAATAAGGATGCCGCCCACCAAACAAGACGTGAAAAATTAGCAACGCAAGGCCAAAATTATCGTGATTTTCTGTGCGTTCAAAACCGACAAATGATGGCAAGGTTTGTAGCTCTGGCGGCGTAAAATGCGACACGCCGACTTCGCATAAATGCAGTGTGCCATTGGCGTTAATTTGAAAGGAGTCGCTATCAATCAGTACCACTTTGCTGTCGCGACCTACCATAAAACTGTTCTGGTTTACGTCACCCACGACGTGCCCGTGCTCGTGAACCGTAGCAAAAGATGAAGCAATATTGCGCGCAACATAGAGTAGAAAATCCCACGCACAATGAGGGTAACTCTGGCGACGATGTGCCGGGCTATAGATCATATGAATCGGTTCTTTACCAGAAACTTTTGGCATCATAAAACCGATAACTTTTCCGCCTCGTCCACCGTGAAGCGTTGCCTGCGGCCAGGCGACATAATTCAACAACTGCGCGTCAGCTGTCGCAGCCATAAAGGCAAGTTTGTCCTGTTTTAAGGCGGGTGGCGGCGTGTGATAAATCTTGGCGACGCTATCGACAAACTCCTCGATATCATAAACCGCGCCTTCACCACCTTTGCCCAGTTCACGGCCAAGAGTGGTCAATTCACCTGTCGATGTAAATACTTTTATATTTGTTTTCATAATATTTCGCGGGTAGTTATATTATATTTCAATGAATAATAACAACTAACCATTAAAATTATTTCTATATGGGGAAAACCCACTCAAGAATAAAAATGATAATGCAATTTTATCAGGATACAATTCAATTTCGGCCTGATAATGATTAACTTCCACAGGTTTTTGCTAACTTTGACTACAAAGGGATTCTGGAGAAAAAATGAAAAAGATATTACTTATGTTGAGTCTGCTATTTTTTACTACCGCGGGCTTTAGTGAAGTTTCGGATACGTTAGTGACGGGAGGTTATGATAAACAAGCGATGTCTGACGCGATTAAACATGCGCGGAAAGAAACCGATAAATTCATCGAGGTTATGAATAAAAAAGATGCCGATACTTTCGCAGTCAAAGCCCCGATAACCGATCACGGAAGAACCGAGCATTTCTGGCTTACGGATGTCACTTATTCTAACGGCATGTTTATTGGCGTAATCAGCAATGACCCTGGTATTGTTACAAACGTAGAATATGGCCAGGAGTGGAAAATCAAGAAAGAAGATATTTCAGACTGGATGTATACGCGCGGGGATAAAATTTACGGCGGTTATACCATTGATCCTTTATTGGTCACCTATCCAAAAGAAGAAGCCGACGAGCTAAGAGCAAAATTAGTTCGCTAATCAGCCGTTATATTTATTGTTTAAACTGGCGGTTGAATTGTTGTCTTCAACCGCCATGAGAAACTCACTCTGCCCACAGCGCCAGTGCCAACGTTTTATCATCATCCGTACGCTCGTTTACCGCCGGGCTGGACAAAAACTGCTTTAACAATTCAGGTAATAAATCGAGTTGTTCCTGCGTTGCTGCCGCCAGTCCATTGAAAAACGGGGTAAAGAAAGGCACATGAGGAGAATTATCCAGCATATTTAACGCCAGTCGCTGGATACCATCCGTAAATGCTGCAACTTTGTGCGCACGCCCAGTGCTGGTGAAAGTTTCCAGTCTGGAAACGGCATCTTCGTCGGTAATGAAGTGCGTCATGTTGGCATATTCACCCGCCATCGGCGTGAGAGGCAATTGCAGACCGTGACCCAAATCTACCACCACGCCGCCATCGCCAATCTGCATAATCAAGGTGCCGTCAGGCGATGAAATCAGTCCCAGAAATGTGCAGGCAAAATCGCGAACCGCTAATTCTTTGGCTTCCGCCTCGGCAAAAAGTCGTTGACGAATGGTCAGTACCATATTTGTGGCGAGGACATCATTAAGCCCCAATTCCCCGCCCTGCACTTTTTGCGACATATAAGCCATCGCTTCATTGACGGCGAGCATCGCGCCTTCGCCACCCTGCGAGACACTGCCTGCGCCATCAGCGACAAATACCGACAATAATGGCTGCTGGTCATTTAACCAGGCAATCTGCATCTGGCAGGCATCCTGACAAGGCAAGTCCGCGCTGATGTGCGACGTTCCAACGGTTGATGCATAGACCAGACGCCAGCTCACACTGACGTCCAGCCTTTTGGCGCTTCCAGCACAACTTCCGTTCCCGGCGTGGAGCGGGAAACCGAACGCAGCGAACTGGATAACCAGCTAAACAGTTCACGGAATTGTAATCCTTGCAGAGGCAAAGGCTGACGAACGCTAATTTGTGCCAGCGTCTTCATATCCGCCCCCTGAACACCGATGGAAAAGAAAGCAAACCTTTTATCTTCTTCCCCCCGAAACACTTTGTTGGCTGCAGCCTGCCACTCATCGGTTGGTGCACCATCGGTAATCAGGAAAATCCACGGGCGATAATACGAAATACCATTTGCACGATACTCACGTTTCCGCTCCTCTACCATATCCAGGGCTTTGGTAATGGCCGCACCCATTGGTGTATCGCCCTGGGCAAACAGGATGGGCGGAAAAAAATTAGCGGCGCTGGTAAAGGGTTGTTCCACATGCACCGGGCCGAACGTCACAATGCCGAGTTCCACTCTTTTTAAAGCCAGCGGATCAGCAAGCAGTTCATCACGAAAGGTAACCAATCCGGCGTTAAGTTCATTAATAGGTCTACCGTTCATAGAACCAGAAACATCCAGCAGCAAAATGCAGGGGCAACGTGGTTCCGGGTTACTGGCAAAATCGCTGGTGGCAAACGTGATTTGTTCGCTCATAAGAAATCCTTTCTTAGAGAATTATCGAGGTCCGGTATCATACCGACTGCAATAATGAAATAAGAGCAAACGAAGAAACTTTCAGAATTAGGCCCGGCGGCGCAGAAAATTTTGCTATTCGCCTCGCAAGAACGGAGAGCCGTCGATTGACACTAAGGGCGGAGTGACATAATTTCAGGAGTGAGGGTTAGGGAGAGGTTTCCCCCTCCCCCTGGTGTTCTTAGTAAGCCTGGAAGCTAATCACTAAGAGTATCACCAGTATGATGACGTGCTTCATCATAACCCTTTCCTTATTAAAAGCCCTCTTCTCCGGGAGAGGCTTTCCCGTTTCAGCGTCCCGCTGAAATCATCGGCTTACCTCCTTTCGCCCTGAATGCAGTCTATCGCTAACGCGTGAATAAAATAGTTTCCTCTGTGATTATTGCGTAACGACTCGCAAAGAATATTTGCTGGCAGGATCGCAGACTACAAAGCCTGCGGATTGACAATCTTATCGTGAAGGCATACTTTCAGGAGTGAGGGTAGAGCGGGGTTTCCCCCGCCCTGGTAGTCTTAGTAAGCGGGGAAGCTTATGACTAAGAGCACCACGATGATGAGTAGCTTCATCATGACCCTTTCCTTATTTATGGCCCCTTCCTCGGGAGGGGCTTTCCCGTTTCAGCGTCCCGCTGAAATCGTCGGCTTACCTCCTTTCGCCATGCAAGCAGTCTATCGCTAACGCGTAGATAAAATAGTTTCCTGTGTTATTACTGGATGCGTGCTCGCAAATGTGCCCGTCATTCAGACGATTCCAGACAGTGTTTCATAATTCCTCCATTTTTCTCCCTTATTGGCTGGCTACACTAGTATCATTCCGCGAAACGTTTCAGGAAGAGAAACTCTTAACGATGAAAGGTAGTTATAAATCCCGTTGGGTAATCGTAATCGTGGTGGTTATCGCCGCCATCGCCGCATTCTGGTTCTGGCAAGGCCGCAATGACTCCCGGAGTGCAGCCCCAGGGGCGACGAAACAAGCGCAGCAATCGCCAGCGGGTGGTCGACGTGGTATGCGTTCCGGCCCATTAGCCCCGGTTCAGGCGGCGACCGCCGTAGAACAGGCAGTTCCGCGTTACCTCACCGGGCTTGGCACCATTACCGCCGCTAATACCGTTACGGTGCGCAGCCGCGTGGACGGCCAACTGATAGCGTTACATTTCCAGGAAGGCCAGCAGGTCAAAGCAGGCGATTTACTGGCAGAAATTGACCCCAGCCAGTTCAAAGTTGCATTAGCACAAGCCCAGGGCCAACTGGCAAAAGATAAAGCCACGCTTGCCAACGCCCGCCGTGACCTGGCGCGTTATCAACAACTGGCAAAAACCAATCTCGTTTCCCGCCAGGAGCTGGATGCCCAACAGGCGCTGGTCAGTGAAACCGAAGGCACCATTAAGGCTGATGAAGCAAGCGTTGCCAGCGCGCAGCTGCAACTCGACTGGAGCCGGATTACCGCACCAGTCGATGGTCGCGTTGGTCTCAAGCAGGTTGATGTTGGTAACCAAATCTCCAGTGGTGATACCACCGGGATCGTGGTGATCACCCAGACGCATCCTATCGATTTAGTCTTTACCCTGCCGGAAAGCGATATCGCTACCGTAGTGCAGGCGCAGAAAGCCGGAAAACCGCTGGTGGTAGAAGCCTGGGATCGCACCAACTCGAAGAAATTAAGTGAAGGCACGCTGTTAAGTCTAGATAACCAAATCGATGCCACTACCGGTACGATTAAAGTGAAAGCACGCTTTAATAATCAGGATGATGCGCTGTTTCCCAATCAGTTTGTTAACGCGCGCATGTTAGTCGACACCGAACAAAACGCCGTAGTGATCCCAACAGCCGCCCTGCAAATGGGCAATGAAGGCCATTTTGTCTGGGTGCTGAATAGCGAAAACAAGGTCAGCAAACATCTGGTGACGCCGGGCATTCAGGACAGTCAGAAAGTGGTGATCCGTGCAGGTATTTCTGCGGGCGATCGCGTGGTGACAGACGGCATTGATCGCCTGACCGAAGGGGCGAAAGTGGAAGTGGTGGAAGCCCAGAGCGCCACTACTCCGGAAGAGAAAGCCACCAGCCGCGAATACGCGAAAAAAGGAGCACGCTCCTGATGCAGGTGTTACCCCCGAGCAGCACAGGCGGCCCGTCGCGCCTGTTTATTATGCGTCCTGTGGCCACCACGCTGCTGATGGTGGCGATCTTACTCGCCGGGATTATCGGTTATCGCGCCCTGCCCGTCTCCGCGCTTCCCGAGGTGGACTATCCGACCATTCAGGTGGTGACGCTCTATCCCGGAGCGAGCCCGGATGTGATGACCTCCGCCGTCACCGCGCCGCTGGAGCGCCAGTTTGGTCAGATGTCCGGCCTGAAACAGATGTCGTCGCAAAGCTCCGGCGGGGCCTCGGTGGTGACGCTGCAATTCCAGCTCACCCTGCCGTTGGACGTCGCCGAGCAGGAAGTGCAGGCGGCGATTAACGCCGCCACCAATCTGTTGCCAAGCGATCTGCCGAACCCACCGGTCTACAGTAAAGTGAACCCGGCGGATCCGCCGATTATGACCCTTGCCGTCACCTCCACCGCCACGCCGATGACCGAAGTGGAAGATATGGTGGAAACGCGCGTAGCGCAGAAAATATCCCAGGGCTCCGGCGTCGGTCTGGTAACGCTGGCCGGCGGCCAGCGTCCCGCAGTGCGCGTGAAGCTTAACGCCCGGCGGCTATTGCTGCGTGGGGGCTGACCAGTGAAAACATTCGCACCGCCATCGCCAGCGCCAACGTCAACTCGGCCAAAGGTAGCCTCGATGGCCCAAACGCGCGGTCACGCTCTCTGCCAACGATCAGATGCAGTCGGCGCAGGCAATATCGCCAGCTGATTATCGCCTAAAAATGGCGCACCAATTCGCTTAGGCGATGTGGCAACCATTGAGCAAGGAGCCGAGAACACCTGGCTTGGCGCATGGGCCAATAAAAAACAGGCCATCGTGATGAACGTGCAGCGTCAGCCCGGCGCCAACATCATTTCGACCGCCGACAGTATTCATCAAATGCTGCCGCAGCTGACCGAGAGCCTGCCGAAATCCGTCAAAGTTGAAGTGCTTTCTGACCGTACCACCAACATTCGCGCCTCGGTCTCCGACACCCAGTTTGAGCTGATGCTAGCGATTGCGCTGGTGGTGATGATCATCTTTCTATTCCTGCGCAAGCACCGGCGACCATTATTCCCGGCGTTGCCGTGCCGTTGTCGCTGGTCGGCACCTTCGCGGTGATGGTATTCCTCGACTTTTCCATCAACAACCTGACGCTGATGGCGCTCACCATTGCCACCGGGATCGTCGTCGATGACGCCATCGTGGTTATCGAGAACATTTCGCGCTACATCGAAAAAGGCGAGAAACCGATGGCGGCGGCGCTGAAAGGCGCGGGTGAGATTGGCTTTACCATCATCTCCCTGACCCTATCGCTGATTGCGGTGCTGATCCCGCTGCTGTTTATGGGCGATATTATTGGCCGCCTGTTCCGCGAATTTGCTATCACCCTTGCGGTGGCTATTCTTATCTCGGCCATTGTTTCGCTCACCCTGACGCCAATGATGTGCGCGCGGATGCGGAGCCATGAATCGCTGCGTAAACAAAACCGCTTCTCCCGCGCCAGCGAGCGTTTCTTCGAGCGAGTAATTGCCGTTTACGGCCATTGGCTGGCCCGCGTATTAAACCACCCATGGCTGACGTTGAGCGTGGCGGTGGGGACACTGGCGCTGTCGGTTATTCTGTAGGTCACCATTCCGAAAGGCTTCTTCCCGATTCAGGATAACGGCATTATCCAGGGCACGCTTCAGGCGCCGCAGTCGGTTTCGTTCACCAGCATGGCGCAGCGCCAGCAGACGGTGGCCGATGCGATTTTGAAAGATCTGGTGGTGGAGAGCCTAACCTCGTTTGTCGGCGTGGACGGCACCAACCCGGCGCTAAACAGCGCGCGCCTGCAAATCAACCTTAAGCCGCTAAGCGACCGTGATGACCGCGTGCAGACCGTTATTAACCGCCTGCAACAAACGGTGGCACGTATTCCAGGCGTCGAGCTGTATCTGCAGCCGACGCAGGATTTAACCATCGATACCACCGTTAGCCGTACGCAGTATCAGTTTACGCTGCAGGCCAACTCGCTGGATGCGCTCAGCCAATGGGTGCCGCAGCTGATGACCCAGCTACAGGCGCAGCCGCAACTTTCCGACGTCAGCGGCGACTGGCGGGATAGGGGCTGGTCGCCTTTGTGAACGTTGACCGCGACAGCGCCAGCCGTCTCGGCATCCCATGGCCGACGTCGATAATGCACTGTATAACGCCTTCGGCCAGCGTTTGATTTCCACCATCTACACCCAGGCTAACCAGTATCGCGTGGTGCTGGAGCACGATACTCAGGCCACACCTGGCCTGGCGGCACTGGATAACATCCGCCTGACCAGCAGCGACGGTGGTATCGTCCCGCTGACCGCGATTGCCAAAATCGAGCAACGCTTTGCGCCGCTGTCGATTAACCATCTCGATCAGTTCCCGGTGACCACCATCTCGTTCAACGTGCCGAATGGCTATTCGCTGGGCGATGCGGTGCAGTCGATCCAGGATGCCGAAAAATTGCTGAATTTCCCGACGGATATTCGCACTGAATTCCAGGGCAGCACCCTCGCCTTCCAGTCGGCGCTGAGCAGTACCATCTGGCTGGTGGTGGCGGCCGTTGTGGCGATGTATATCGTGCTCGGTGTGCTGTATGAAAGCTTTATTCACCCGATAACCATCCGTCGACGCTGCCAACCGCGGGCGTCGGCGCGCTGCTGGCGCTGATGATTTCGGGCAGCGAGCTGGACGTGATTGCCATCATCGGCATCATCTTGCTTATCGGTATCGTCAAGAAGAACGCGATCATGATGATCGACTTTGCGCTGGCGGCCGAGCGCGAACAGGGCATGGAACCGCGCGAGGCGATTTATCAGGCCTGTCTGCTGGTTTTCGCCCGATTCTGATGACCACGCTGGCAGCGCTACTTGGCGCGCTGCCGCTGAGTGTTAAGCACCGGGGTTGGCGCAGAGGTAGTCGTCCGCTGGGGATTGGCATGGTCGGCGGTCTGTTGGTTAGCCAGGTGCTGACGTTGTTCACCACGCCGGTTATCTATCTGCTGTTCGACCGCCTGTCACTGTATCGAAAGTGAGTTTTCCCGCCGTGAAGAGGAAGCGTAAGTGAAATTTTTTGCGCTCTTCATCTACCGTCCGGTGGCGACGATCCTGATTTCGCTCGCCATTACCCTGTGCGGCATTCTGGGGTTCTCTGCCGCCGGTGGCCCCGCTGCCGCAGGTAGACTTCCCGGTTATCATGGTCAGCGCGTCTCTGCCGGGGCATCGCCGGAGACCATGGCATCGTCGGTTGCCACCCCGCTTGAACGTCGCTGGGCGCATTGCTGGGATCAACGAAATGACCTCCAGCAGTTCGCTGGGCAGTACGCGTATTATTCTCGAATTTAACTTCAACCGTGATATTAACGGCGCGGCGCGCGATGTACAGGCGGCGTATCAATGCCGCGCAGAACCTGCTGCCGAGCGGTATGCCGAGCCGTCCGACCTACCGTAAGGCCAACCCGTCGGATGCGCCTATCATGATCCTGACGCTCACCTCGGACACCTACTCCCAGGGCGAGCTGTACGATTTTGCCTCCACCCAGTTGGCGCAGAACATCGCGCAAATTGACGGCGTCGGCGACGTGGACGTGGGCGGCAGCTCCCTCCCCGCCGTGCGCGTCGATCTCAATTCGCAGGCGCTGTTTAACCAGGGCGTGTCGCTTGACGCGGTGCGTAGCGCTATCAGCAACGCCAACGTGCGTAAGCCGCAGGGGGCGATTGAAGATCCCGCACACCGCTGGCAGGCACACAACGAACCATGAACTGAAAAAAGCAGCGGAATATAAACCGCTGATTATTCACTACAACAACGGCGCGGCGGTGCGTCTTAGCGACGTGGCGAACATCACCGACTCGGTGCAGGATGTACGTAATGCCGGGATGACCAACGCCAAACCGGCGATTTTGCTGATGATCCGCAAGCTGCCGGAAGCCAACATTATTCAGACCGTGGACAGCATTCGCGCCGAACTGCCAGCGTGACAGCAAACCATTCCCGCCGCTATCGACCTGCAAATTGCCCAGGACTGCTCGCCGACCATTCGCGCATCGCTGGAAGAAGTGGAGCAGACGCTGGTCATTTCGGTGGCGCTGGTTATCCTGGTGGTGTTCCTGTTCCTGCGTTCGGGCCGTGCAACGCTGATCCCGGCGGTGGCGGTTCCGGTGTCATTAATCGGCACTTTTGCCGCCATGTACCTGTGCGGATTTAGCCTCAACAACCTGTCGCTGATGGCGCTGACTATTGCCACCGGGTTTGTGGTCGATGACGCCATCGTGGTGCTGGAGAACATCTCCCGCCATCTGGAAGCCGGCATGAAGCCGCTGCAGGCGGCGCTACAGGGTAGCCGTGAGGTTGGCTTTACCGTTCTGTCGATGAGCGTATCACTGGTGGCGGTATTCCTGCCGCTGCTGCTGATGGGCGGCCTGCCCGGCAGGCTGCTGCGGGAATTCGCCGTCACGCTGTCGGTGGCGATAGGCATTTCGCTGGCGGTATCGCTGACGTTGACGCCGATGATGTGCGGCTGGACGCCGAACGAGCCGTCCGCATACGCCCACCCGCAACAAAGGCCTGGGCCGTTTACTGGTCGCCATGCAGCAGGGTTACGGCAAATCGTTGCGCTGGTGCTGCAACCACGCAAGGCTGGTCGGCGTGGTATTCCTGGCTACCATCGCGCTCAACATCTGGCTCTATATTTCGATTCCGAAAACCTTCTTCCCGGAGCAGGACACCGGGGTGCTGATGGGGCGGAATTCAGGCCGACCAGAGCATTTCGTTCCAGGCGATGCGCGGCAAATTGCAGGACTTTATGAAGATTATTCGTGAAGATCGGCGGTCGATAACGTCACCGGTTTTACCGGCGGCTCGCGCGTCAACAGCGGGATGATGTTCATTACCTTGAAATCTCGCGACCAGCGCCACGAGACGGCGCAGCAGATCATCGACAGGCTACGTAAGAAGCTTGCCAAAGAACCCGGTGCCAACCTGTTCTTAATGGCGGTCCAGGATATCCGCGTTGGCGGCCGTCAGTCCAACGCCAGCTATCAGTACACCCTGCTTTCCGATGATTTAAGCGCCCTTCGCGAATGGGAGCCGAAAATCCGCAAAGCGCTGGCTGCGCTACCAGAACTGGCAGACGTTAACTCGGATCAGCAGGACAACGGCGCCGAGATGGATCTGGTGTACGACCGGAAACCATGTCGCGTCTGGGCATCAGCGTCGAAGAGGCCAACAGCCTGCTCAACAACGCCTTTGGTCAACGGCAGATTTCCACCATCTACCAGCCGCTGAACCAATACAAAGTGGTGATGCAGGTTGATCCGCGCTATACCCAGGACATCAGTGCGCTGGAAAAAATGTTCGTTATCAATAACGAAGGCAAAGCGATCCCGCTGTCGTATTTCGCTAAATGGCAACCGGCGAATGCCCCACTATCGGTGAATCATCAGGGATTATCGGCGGCCTCGACCATTTCGTTTAACCTGCCGACCGGAAAATCGCTCTCGGACGCCAGTGCGGCGATCGATCGCGCAATGACCCAGCTTGGTGTGCCTTCGACGGTGCGCGGCAGTTTTGCCGGCACGGCGCAGGTGTTCCAGGAGACGATGAACTCGCAGGTGATCCTGATTATCGCCGCCATCGCCACGGTGTATATCGTGCTGGGTATCCTTTACGAGAGTTACGTACATCCGCTGACGATTCTCTCCACCCTGCCCTCGGCGGGCGTTGGAGCGCTGTTGGCGCTGGAGCTGTTCAATGCCCCGTTCAGCCTAATCGCCCTGATAGGGATCATGCTATTAATCGGCATCGTGAAGAAAAACGCCATTATGATGGTCGATTTTGCGCTTGAAGCCCAACGGCACGGTAACCTGACGCCGCAGGAAGCTATTTTCCAGGCCTGTCTGCTGCGTTTTCGCCCGATTATGATGACTACCCTGGCGGCGCTGTTTGGTGCGCTGCCGCTGGTATTGTCGGGCGGCGACGGCTCGGAGCTGCGGCAACCCCTGGGGATCACCATTGTCGGCGGACTGGTAATGAGCCAGCTCCTTACGCTGTATACCACGCCGGTGGTGTATCTCTTTTTCGACCGTCTGCGGCTGCGTTTTTCGCGTAAACCTAAACAAACGGTAACCGAGTAAATGACAGATCTTCCCGACAGCACCCGTTGGCAATTGTGGATTGTGGCTTTCGGCTTCTTTATGCAGTCGCTGGACACCACCATCGTAAACACCGCCCTTCCCTCAATGGCGCAAAGCCTCGGGGAAAGTCCGTTGCATATGCACATGGTCATTGTCTCTTATGTGCTGACCGTGGCGGTGATGCTGCCCGCCAGCGGCTGGCTGGCGGACAAAGTCGGCGTGCGCAATATTTTCTTTACCGCCATCGTGCTGTTTACTCTCGGTTCACTGTTTTGCGCGCTTTCCGGCACGCTGAACGAACTGTTGCTGGCACGCGCGTTACAGGGCGTTGGCGGCGCGATGATGGTTATTTCGGCAGGCTGACGGTGATGAAAATTGTGCCTGGCGAATAATACATGGCGGCGATGACCTTCGTCACCCTGCCCGGCCAGATTGGCCCGCTGCTTTTCTGGCCCACCTTCGGCGGGATTCTGGTTGAATATGCCTCGTGGCACTCAATATTCCTGATTAACATTCCCGTCGGCATCATCGGCTGTTATCGCCACGTTGGTACTGATGCCCAACTACACGGTACAAACCCGGGCGGCTTGATATTTCAGGGTTTATCGTGCTGGCTCTGGGTATGGCGACGCTGACGCTGGCGCTCGACGGGCAAAAAGGCTTAGGTATTTCACCATTAATGAGTGGGCGCGCTGGTGGCTATCGGCGTCGTTCTATCCTGATGTTTTATCTGTGGCACGCCTACGGCAACGACGGTGCGCTGTTTAGCCTCAAGCTGTTCAATACGCCAACCTTCTCGCTGGGGCTGGCCGGGGACTTTCGCCGGGCGTATCGGTAGCGGCATGCTGCCGTTTATGACGCCGGTGTTTATGCAGATTGGTCTCGGCTTCACGCCGTTTCACGCGGGGTTAATGGCGATGGCGATGGTGCTGGGCAGCATGGGCATGAAGCGCATCGTGGTGCAGGGTGAACCGCTTTGGCTATCGCCACGTGCTGGTGTTCAGCACCGTCGGCCTTGCCCTAATCAGCCTTGTCTTTATGTTCACCGCGCTGGCCGGCTGGTACTACGCGCTACCGGTGGTGCTGTTTATTCAAGGGATGGTCAACTCCAGCCGCTTCTCATCGATGAACACGCTCACCCTGAAAGATCTGCCGGACGAACAGGCCAGCAGCGGCAACAGTCTGCTGTCGATGATTATGCAACTGTCGATGAGTATCGGCGTCACTATCGCCGGGATCCTGCTGGGGATGTTTGGCCAGCAGCATATCGCGATTGGCAGCGACGCCACGCACCACGTGTTTATGTATACCTATTTATGTATGGCCGTGATTATTGCGCTTCCAGCCCTCGTGTTCAAGCCTGAGTGCCGGATGACACCAGCAAGAACGTGGTTATCGCCCGACGCAAATTGAAGGAGTAAATCGTGAAATTATGGCGCCCGGGGATCTCCGGCAAACTGTTTATCGCCATTCTAGCCACCTGCATTGTACTGCTGATCAGCATGCATTGGGCGGTGCGCATCAGCTTTGAGCGCCGGCTTTATTGACTACATTAAGCGCGGGAACGAACAGCGGCTACAGCTGCTAAGCGACGCGCTAGCGGAACAGTATGAGCAACATGGGAACTGGCGTTTTTTGCGCAATAACGACCGCTTTATCTTCCAGATCCTGCGTTCATTTGAACACGATAATTCGGAAGATAAACCCGGCCCGGGTATGCCACCGCACGGCTGGCGTACCCAGTTCTGGGTGGTTGATCAAAACAACAAAGTGCTGGTTGGTCCGCGAGCGCCGATTCCACCTGACGGTACACGGCGACCCATTCTGGTCAACGGTGCGGAAGTTGGCGCGGTGATCGCCTCCCCCGTTGAGCGGTTAACGCGCAATACTGATATCAATTTCGATAAACAACAGCGGCAAACCAGCTGGTTGATTGTCGCCCTGGCAACGTTACTCGCGGCACTTGCCACTTTTCTGCTGGCGCGCGGTTTACTGGCACCGGTAAAACGACTTGTCGATGGCACGCACAAACTGGCGGCGGGCGATTTCACTACCCGCGTAACGCCCACCAGTGAAGATGAACTGGGCAAACTGGCGCAAGACTTCAACCAGCTTGCCAGCACACTGGAGAAAAACCAGCAAATGCGGCGCGATTTTATGGCCGATATTTCTCACGAACTGCGTACGCCATTAGCGGTGCTGCGCGGTGAACTGGAAGCCATTCAGGATGGCGTGCGTAAATTCACGCCGGAGACGGTGGCGTCTTTACAGGCGGAGGTCGGTACACTGACCAAACTGGTTGACGATCTCCATCAGTTGTCGATGTCTGATGAAGGCGCTCTCGCCTATCAAAAAGCACCGGTAGATTTGATCCCACTGCTGGAAGTGGCGGGCGGCGCATTTCGCGAACGATTCGCCAGTCGTGGCCTGAAACTGCAATTTTCCCTGCCAGACAGTATTACCGTATTTGGCGATCGCGACCGTTTAATGCAGTTATTCAATAACTTACTGGAAAACAGCCTGCGCTACACTGACAGCGGCGGCAGCCTGCAAATCTCTGCCGGGCAGCGCGACAAAACGGTGCGCCTGACCTTTGCCGACAGTGCGCCAGGTGTCAGTGACGATCAGCTACAAAAATTGTTTGAACGTTTTTATCGCACCGAAGGTTCCCGCAACCGTGCCAGCGGCGGTTCCGGGCTGGGGCTGGCGATTTGCCTGAACATTGTTGAAGCACATAATGGTCGCATTATTGCTGCCCATTCGCCTTTTGGCGGGGTAAGCATTACAGTAGAGTTACCGCTGGAACGGGATTTACAGAGAGAAGTATGACCGAGTTACCAATCGACGAAAACACACCGCGTATTTTGATCGTGGAAGATGAACCGAAGCTGGGGCAGTTGCTCATTGATTATCTGCGTGCTGCGAGCTATGCGCCGACGCTTATCAGCCACGGCGATCAGGTACTGCCGTATGTGCGCCAGACACCACCGGATCTGATCCTGTTAGATCTGATGCTCCCTGGCACCGATGGCCTGACGCTGTGCCGGGAAATTCGTCGTTTTTCTGACATTCCGATCGTGATGGTGACGGCAAAAATCGAAGAGATCGATCGCCTGCTGGGGCTGGAGATTGGCGCAGATGATTATATCTGTAAGCCGTACAGCCCACGGGAAGTGGTAGCGCGCGTCAAAACCATTTTGCGCCGTTGCAAACCGCAGCGCGAGTTGCAGCAACAGGATGCTGAAAGCCCGTTGATTATCGACGAAGGTCGTTTTCAGGCTTCATGGCGCGGTAAAATGCTTGACCTGACGCCTGCGGAATTTCGTCTGCTGAAAACGCTCTCTCACGAACCAGGAAAAGTGTTCTCCCGCGAGCAATTGCTCAATCATCTTTATGACGACTACCGCGTAGTAACCGACCGCACCATCGACAGCCACATTAAAAACCTGCGCCGCAAGCTGGAATCTCTCGACGCCGAACAGTCATTTATCCGCGCCGTTTATGGCGTCGGTTACCGCTGGGAAGCCGACGCCTGCCGCATCGTTTAGTTTTAGCGACATTATTTTGTTAGCCGGAGATGGCGTTCAGACCAGATCCGGCAACATTATCCCACGCATGGTCAGCAAACTGACATTATCTCTCCGCCCTGGCAGGCATCAGAAAATCGCTCATACTTTAATCGGTAAACAGCACCTTTAGATGCTGTTTTCGATACACAATTTCAATCAAGGAGTCATTATGGCTGGTTGGTTTGAACTCAGTAAGAGCAGTGATAATCAGTTCCGGTTTGTGCTAAAAGCGGGCAATGGTGAGACTATCCTCACCAGCGAGCTTTATACCTCAAAAACCTCTGCGGAAAAGGGCATCGCGTCGGTGCGTAGCAACAGCCCGCAAGAAGAACGCTATGAGAAAAAAACGGCAAGTAACGGCAAATTCTATTTCAATCTGAAAGCCGCTAATCATCAAATTATCGGCTCCAGCCAGATGTACGCCACCGCGCAATCTCGTGAAACCGGAATTGCCTCCGTTAAAGCCAATGGCACAAGCCAGACGGTGAAAGACAATACGTAATTACGATGCCGGGCGTGGGTTGTTGGCGTCCGGCGCTTTACCAGAGCCCCCCACAGCGCTACAATGCCCGCCCTTAAAGTGGGGGCACTCCCCTAACCGCTTCATCAGGTGAAGCGGATCTGACCTGTCATCAGAACGAGAGAATTATGTTTAAACCGGAACTCCTTTCCCCGGCGGGAACGCTGAAAAATATGCGTTACGCTTTCGCTTATGGCGCAGATGCTGTTTATGCGGGCCAGCCGCGTTATTCCCTGCGTGTGCGCAACAACGAATTCAACCACGAAAATCTTCAGCTCGGCATCAATGAAGCCCACGCGCTGGGGAAAAAGTTTTATGTCGTGGTCAACATTGCACCGCACAACGCCAAGCTGAAAACCTTTATCCGTGACCTGAAACCGGTGGTGGAAATGGGGCCGGATGCGCTGATTATGTCCGATCCAGGGCTGATTATGCTGGTGCGTGAGCACTTCCCTGAAATGCCGATCCACCTTTCGGTGCAGGCTAACGCCGTGAACTGGGCGACGGTGAAATTCTGGCAGCAAATGGGCCTGACCCGCGTGATCCTCTCCCGCGAACTGTCGCTGGGAAAAAGTAATCGAGAGATTCAGCGAAGGGGTGCCGGATATGGAGATCGAGATCTTCGTCCACGGTGCGCTGTGTATGGCCTACTCTGGCCGCTGCCTGCTGTCCGGCTACATCAATAAGCGTGACCCGAACCAGGGCACTGGACCACGCCTGCCGCTGGGAATACAACGTCCAGGAAGGCAAAGAAGACGATATCGGTAATATCGTCCATAAATACGAACCGATTCCGGTACAGAACGTAGAGCCAACCCTCGGCGTTGGCGCACCGACCGATCAGGTGTTTATGCTGGAAGAAGCCAAACGTCCGGGCGAGTACATGACCGCCTTTGAAGACGAACACGGCACCTGCATCCACTAACTCAAAAGATTCCTTGCGGCGCCGTGGCTCACGTAGAGCGTCTGACCCAAATGGGCGTGCACTCGCTGAAAATCGAAGGCCGCACCAAATCACATTACTACTGTGCCCGCACCGCGCAGGTTTACCGTAAAGCCATTGACGATGCCGCCGCCGGTAAACCATTCGATACCAATCTACTGGAAACGCTGGAAAACCTCGCCCATCGTGGCTACACCGAAGGTTTCCTGCGTCGCCACACGCATGACGATTATCAGAACTACGAATACGGTTTCTCGGGTCCTAACGCCAGCAGTTCGTCGGTGAATTTACCGGCCAGCGCAAAGGCGTGATGGCCGAAGTGGCGGTGAAAAAGAAATTTGCCCTTGGCGATAATCTAATCCTTATCACCCGCAGGGCAACTGAACTTCAGCCTCGAGCAGATGGAAGATGCCAGGCGTCGCGAAACCGGTTGCACCGGGTGATGGGCATACCGTATGGATTCCCGTGCCGGAAGATATCGAACTGGAGTATGGTCTGCTGATGCGCAATTTCACAGGAGAATCCACTCGAAATCCGCAGATAACAGCTAGTACATATATATTGTTTTTCTAAATAGCAAAGATTCTTAGAAAATGGATCAACAGACGGAATTATCAATAGTCGATACTATTCCCTCCGCTGAAAAACATAATCCATAAAATGCTAGCTGTACCCAAGAACCACCTCCTTAGCCTGTGTAATCTCCCTTACACGGGCTTATTTTTTGCCTGTAATAAACTGAAATAAAAGAATTTATTTCTCTCAATGTCCACACATTGACCACTTCCAACGAAAAACCCCCTCGACTGAGGGGCTTCCTGTTTCTAATTACATCCACATAATTTGCTGCCCTGACGGCAACGGGTGCGGCCTTACGACGTGGACTTCTCCCGGCTTCACAATGTATCGCTGTACCGACTCATAAGTGATGAACGTGGCGCTGCAATTCACGTTCTGACACTGGTGATAACGCTCTTTTGTCGTGTCAGTGATATAGCGGCTTGTACGCGCATGTGCGGCATGCTGGCATAAAGGACAATGAAACATCGCGAGCACCTCTTCCGGTTTTGTTGATGGTGCCATTTTAGTTAATTTACCCTTACAAAACAAACAGATAAAATAAAAACATCACTCATTATCTTCTGTTTCGTACCCCACATCAGAAAGCCTGACCTCAAGCTCTAATGACGTCGTGAAGCCGCTATTATTCAGAAAATGTGTCACCTTAGTGATTGTCCAGTCCTGCTCGTCTATGACGCGCTTAAAGCCAGACACTTTGACCGGTGTTTCCGTGTAAATATCTGCCCGACCGGTAGCCAGGCTGATGGAGAACTCTGCTACACGGGCTTATTTTTTTATGCATAAGCCCTATCTCTGGTAACCGTCTTCCATTGACCACATCGATAGAATCCTCCTTCATAGCACGATGCCTTTCACTTATCGGCATCGTGCTCCCACAGGTTCCGGCTACGCACAGCCAGAACGCGCATATTTGACGCTTACCAAAAAATATTCTCACTCTCCACATTTGAATGTCAGACGAGCGACACCATGTAATCCTACACCTTCTGTCTTCAGCTCAACTATTTGCATTTTTTTGCCCTGAGTAACACAGAAATGAGTTGCATCATTTTTTACTATATTTTCTGCACCAGATATTCTACCCCTGGCTAAAGAAGCTTCGGCTTCGGTGTAGTATTGGTTATCGAGTTTACGCTGAATATTACTTTTATATGCAAGACCAAATTTACCGATACTTGTCTCATCATTATGCACAGCACAACCAGACATAATAAAAATACTAATTAATGATATAGCAGCTATCTTTTTCATCTCACCTTCCCCCATTAAATACCAACGACACTCTCTAGTGTTTAAATATAATAATGGCATGATTATTATAATTGAATAGGATTATAATAAATGTTCTGTACAACATTTCCTACATAAGTAGGAATTACGGACATTGAGGCCCTTCAGGGTAACTCCATGGGGGCTTTAATATATTATATTGAAGATGCCACTGTTTAGTTGAATATTAGGTATATGCTCTTTTTTGAAATTTATCGGTGGCAGCCGTTAGTATTCGCTGTCCCCATTGCAAGCTCCTGGTGGTAACCACTGAATCCTCCATACTTGAACTGACTTTTTATCCTCCGACTTTCATCCTGTTCTGACTCCACCTTTTGTTTTCTGCTCTACACTATCTACAGACCAATCATAAAGGCACATACGATCATGGCAGAATTTCCCGCCAGCTTACTGATTCTTAATGGCAAAAGTACTGACAATCTACCCTTGCGCGAAGCAATTATGCTGTTGCGTGAGGAAGGAATGACGATCCATGTGCGGGTCACCTGGGAGAAAGGCGATGCCGCACGATATGTAGAGGAGGCCCGGAAGTTTGGCGTCGCAACGGTGATTGCCGGTGGTGGCGATGGCACCATTAATGAAGTTTCTACGGCGTTGATTCAGTGTGAGGGGGATGACATACCCGCGCTGGGAATTTTGCCATTAGGAACCGCCAATGATTTTGCCACCAGTGTAGGGATTCCTGAGGCACTGGATAAGGCGCTGAAACTGGCAATTGCCGGTGACGCCATTGCGATAGATATGGCGCAGGTCAACAAACAAACCTGTTTTATTAATATGGCGACAGGCGGATTTGGGACGCGTATTACCACAGAAACGCCGGAAAAATTAAAAGCCGCGCTGGGTAGCGTCTCTTACATCATTCATGGCTTAATGCGTATGGATACTCTGCAACCGGACCGTTGTGAAATCCGCGGTGAAAACTTTCACTGGCAAGGTGACGCCCTGGTCATTGGTATTGGTAACGGGCGTCAGGCCGGTGGCGGTCAGCAATTGTGTCCGAACGCGTTAATTAACGATGGCTTGCTGCAACTGCGCATTTTTACCGGCGATGAAATACTTCCGGCTCTCGTATCAACCTTAAAATCTGACGAAGATAACCCGAATATTATCGAAGGCGCTTCGTCGTGGTTTGATATTCAGGCACCACACGACATCACCTTTAATCTTGATGGCGAACCGTTGAGTGGGCAAAATTTTCATATTGAAATACTTCCGGCAGCGTTGCGTTGTCGATTACCACCAGATTGTCCACTGTTGCGTTAATCAAACTATTCTCTCTTGAACCAGGGAGAATCCGTAATGCCGGATGCGGTGTAAACACCTTATCCGGCATACAGAACAATACTACACCGTAATTAATTTTACCCGCGTCTTCTGCAATGCCAGTTTATCCACCTCTGACACAGCATCATCGGTAATAATAATGTCAATTTTTTCGATTGGTAGTACCTGATTAAAACCGCGACGGTTAAATTTCGATGAATCGAGAACGGCAATCACTTTATTAGCGGCTGTGACCATCGCACCGCTAATAGAATAACCTTCATTAAAGGTCGTAATACCATTAACCGCATCAATACCATCAGCACCGACAAACATTAAATCGGCATTAATATCCTGTAATGAACGCTCGGCAATGGAACCATGCATCGAGCGCGTTTTATGGCGGACCGTGCCACCACAGACGACCAGAGTAATGTCTTTATTTTCGGAAAGGGCAAACGCTGCCGGGAGACTGTTGGTAATCACCGTGATATTTTTGGCGGTCATTAATCCTTCGGCGATAAGCATTGTCGTACTTCCGCTGTCGAGAATAACGGTCTGATCTTACCCAGCAATAGTGGACACGCGGCTAAGTGAGTAAACTCTCAGTCAGAGGTGACTCACATGACAAAAACAGTATCAACCAGTAAAAAACCCCGTAAACAGCATTCGCCTGAATTTCGCAGTGAAGCCCTGAAGCTTGCTGAACGCATCGGTGTTACTGCCGCAGCCCGTGAACTCAGCCTGTATGAATCACAACTCTACAACTGGCGCAGTAAACAGCAAAATCAGCAGACGTCTTCTGAACGTGAACTGGAGATGTCTACCGAGATTGCACGTCTCAAACGCCAGCTGGCAGAACGGGATGAAGAGCTGGCTATCCTCCAAAAGGCCGCGACATACTTCGCGAAGCGCCTGAAATGAAGTATGTCTTTATTGAAAAACATCAGGCTGAGTTCAGCATCAAAGCAATGTGCCGCGTGCTCCGGGTGGCCCGCAGCGGCTGGTATACGTGGTGTCAGCGGCGGACAAGGATAAGCACGCGTCAGCAGTTCCGCCAACACTGCGACAGCGTTGTCCTCGCGGCTTTTACCCGGTCAAAACAGCGTTACGGTGCCCCACGCCTGACGGATGAACTGCGTGCTCAGGGTTACCCCTTTAACGTAAAAACCGTGGCGGCAAGCCTGCGCCGTCAGGGACTGAGGGCAAAGGCCTCCCGGAAGTTCAGCCCGGTCAGCTACCGCGCACACGGCCTGCCTGTGTCAGAAAATCTGTTGGAGCAGGATTTTTACGCCAGTGGCCCGAACCAGAAGTGGGCAGGAGACATCACGTACTTACGTACAGATGAAGGCTGGCTGTATCTGGCAGTGGTCATTGACCTGTGGTCACGTGCCGTTATTGGCTGGTCAATGTCGCCACGCATGACGGCGCAACTGGCCTGCGATGCCCTGCAGATGGCGCTGTGGCGGCGTAAGAGGCCCCGGAACGTTATCGTTCACACGGACCGTGGAGGCCAGTACTGTTCAGCAGATTATCAGGCGCAACTGAAGCGGCATAATCTGCGTGGAAGTATGAGCGCAAAAGGTTGCTGCTACGATAATGCCTGCGTGGAAAGCTTCTTTCATTCGCTGAAAGTGGAATGTATCCATGGAGAACACTTTATCAGCCGGGAAATAATGCGGGCAACGGTGTTTAATTATATCGAATGTGATTACAATCGGTGGCGGCGGCACAGTTGGTGTGGCGGCCTCAGTCCGGAACAATTTGAAAACAAGAACCTCGCTTAGGCCTGTGTCCATATTACGTGGGTAGGATCAGTCATCCCTTCGTGGATCATTTTGACTGCCGCCTGCGCTATTCTGTTTTTTGGCGCGCTGGCGAGCTGAAATCGCTCTTTAAACCCGACTTCCTGGGTCTCGGTTTCACTATTACCAGACATTATTTTCGCCGCACCGCCATGAAAGCGCGTAACCACGCCTTTTTGTTCGAGAAAGCGCAAATCGGCACGGATTGTCGCTTCCGAGGCAGCAAATACTCCCGCCAGATCCTGAACAAGCACGGTTCCCTGTTCATTCACTAATTGGATGATCTTATTCCTTCGCTCGAATGAATTCATCGTCATTTACCCATATTCAATTGTGGCTAGTGTAAACGAAGGGGGACCATTGGTGAATGATCTGTTTTGCACAATACCGGGCCAGCATCACGCTGGCCCGCGGTTTCAGGGAATGAGCAACACTTTGCCCGGCATAGCATTACGAGCGATGTCACGCACCGCCTGGGCGAAGCTTTCAAAGCTTCCACGGTGAGCGATTAATGGCTCCAGGCTTAACTTACGTTCTGTCAGCAACCGGCTCGCCGTTTCCCACTCCTGCCCCGGCCAAGGGCTGGAGTAGTTCATCCAACTGCCGATAACCGTCAGCTCTTTACGCAATATTTTGCCAAACGTTGCCGATGTTAAATGCAGATCCTGATGCAACGTGCCCACCAGCGCCAGTTGGGCATGAGGACCGGCAATCTCTACCGCCAGTTCGACAGTTTGCGGTACGCCAGCCGTCTCGAGGATAAGCTGATTAAAGCGCAGTTCGCGTAAAACGCTCTGCATTTGCGGCGCGCTCATTTCGCTACTGTTAAATGTTTGCATCGCACCGAAAGATTTTGCCAGTGCCAGTTTTTCTGAACTAATGTCGATCGCCGTCACACTCTTTGCTCCCAGCGCGACAGCGCACTGAATGGCCAGCAGGCCAATGGTTCCGGCACCAATAATAATAACGTTTTTATTCTCACAACCTTGCGCTAAATGAAAAGCATGCAGACCAACGGTAATCGGCTCAATAAAAGCCCCATCCTCAATAGGCATATCCGTGGGTAGAGCAAAGACATTTTTTCGCTTAACGACAATATATTCAGCAAATCCACCATCACGCCGCGAGCCAATAAAATCATATTTTGCGCACTGGGAATAAAACCCTTTCAGACACTCTGGACAAGTAAAACAGGGTAATAACGGCACACAGGCAACCGCATCGCCAGGGTGTAAATCATCAACACCGGATCCCACCGCATCAATATAGCCGCTAAATTCATGGCCTAACGTTATTGGATAATAATGTGCACCATTTTTAAATATCCTGGGTAAATCGGAACCACATAAGCCCGAGCTGGCAATTTTTACCCGCACCTCATCCTGATGTTTAATTTCAGGAATGACGCTTTCTGCAACGCGCACGATACCATCAGTATCATTCACCACTGATTTCATAAAAACTCCTGATTGTTAAGGGGGATAACCTCCCCCTCAGGTAAAAATTATTCTGCGAGAACGACTTTCTCTTGTTTAATAAAGCCACGCGCTCTACGCCAGGTCATGAAAATACCGGTCAGATAAATTGCACCGATAATAATGAAACCGGGAATATTTTGCGGGGAGAAAACCTGAATCAGTAACCAGGTAATGGGAGAACCGCCCTGATCCATTGAAGCCACCATACCCCCGGCTTTTAACGCCCCAGCATTAGCCGCCAGTTGGGTGTGCAAACCAATAGTTTGCGTCGCGATCCACAGGGTGATGCTCATAATGATGACACCCGAGATTAAGGTGCGGAACAGATTTCCACGATGCACGGCGACCGCCATCGCCACGAAGAAGCCGATGGTGGCAAGATCGCCAAACGGCAGCACCTGATTACCCGGCACACAAACAGCAATTAAAATGGTGAGTGGGATAAAAATCAGGCTTGCCGATACCACCCCGCCGTATGTCCCAGCAGCAACGCCGGATCAAGGCCAATCAGGAACTCCTGACCGCCGAACTTCGCCTGTAAACGACTACGAGCCTGCTTAGCGATGGGCGTTAAACCATCCATGATGGGTTTAATCACCCGTGGCATTAGCAGCATCACTGCCGCCGTTTTTACCGCCAGCTGCAATACACCTTTGACATCGTAACCCGCGAGGATGCCGATAATCAGCCCCATCACAAAACCCACGGTGACAGGCTCGCCAAATGGACCAAATTTGCGCTGAATATCGTCGGCGCTAAATTTAATTCGGTTAACGCCTGGGATTTTCTCGATGATAGCATCGACCAGCACCGCAATCGGCCCCATATACGCCGACGTACCGTGCGGAATAGCAATACCTTCCAGCTCAAAGAAATTTCGGGTATCGCGGGCAAACCAGTCGCCGAGCTTATAAACAAACGCCGCGTGAATTACCACACCTGCCATCCCTATCATCCATGAACCGGTTGCCAGATGCAGCAACGCGCCGGTGAAGGTCATATGCCAGATATTCCAGATATCAACATTTACCACCCGCGTCATACGGGTCAGTAACATCGCCACGTTAACCAGAATCGCAATCGGAATCGCCACCAGCGCAATTTGCGACGCCCAGGTCATTGGTGAAGAGCCCGGCCAGCCAACATCGACCACATGCAGATTCAGGTCGAAATTTTCCGCCATCGCTTTCGCCGCCGGGCCAATGGAATCCAGCATTAAGCCAATCACAAGGCCAATGCCAACAAAGCCAATCCCGATATGCAGACCCGCTTTAAAGCAATCGCCTGCCTTCATGCCTAATATTTTAGAAAAAATAATGATGACAATCGGCAGCATCACCGTAGGGCCGAGGTCGAGAATATAACGCATGACTTCTGAAAACATAGGTCACCCCTGTAAGATAGTCAGAATTTTATTTTGTAATGCTTCGATACCGATACCAGAAATAAAAGGCATGCCGTGAACTAACGGAATATCGCCAAAACTACGATCCACTTTGGCAGTGGTGCATATCAAATGCACACCATCCATATAGGTTTCTATTTCATTAACCCGACACTGGATTAATTCAACAGGAATATTATGATTCTGACACAACTCTTTAATTTCTTCCGCCGCCATCGTAGAGGTCGCAACCGCGCCTCCGCAAGCGACAATAATCTTGCGTTTCATAAATAGTCCTTTTTATTGTTACAGAGGGATTTATTCGTCTGAATCTAAAACATACTTTGTGAAGTATTCCTTTAACTGGGTTTCAGGAAGAGTGATTAGTGTCTCGACGATATCGGGCTGTTGTAACTTGCCAAATAAACAGCGTAAAAGTTTCAATTGCTGCTGCGGATTTTCCACAATCAACGCAATAACCAACGATACCGCCACGTCGTTATCATCATCCGCTTGCTGAAAATGAACTTTATTTGTTGGCCTTAACAGATAAATGGCTGACGACTTAGCATGAATCGCCTCACAATGCGGTATTGCAATAGCGTGCTGCTCAAGCATTATCCCGGTAGGGAATTCTGCTTCTCTGGCAATTAATGCCTGTGGCCAGGTATCATGAACCACACCTTTGGCGAGCATCTCATTACCGATATGGGTTAAAACTTCGCTACGATCGACAAAAGAAATTCCGCTACGAACAAACAGGTTAGTCATATACCGTCCTTATTCCGCACAGCCGTAGCGATAGGCGCGCAAAACATCATAAATTTTATCCATAATCAGCTGATGCGGTATTGCTGATAATTCCCCGGACTGAATGCGTTCAAATTGTTTGGGAAGATACTGACTAATCATGCCCAGTGGGATGTCCACGCCTTCAAGATTCACCATCATCGTTTCGACGCTATTTTTAATCCGACTATGCGGCCAGTAATAACGAATACGATCCGACAGGCTGTAACGAATATCCAGTAATGAATCGTTAAAACCCGTACGATAATATTTTTTCCAGTATTGCGGTTCGTCGAGCATCACTTCTTCAATTACCGCCAGGCAACCGCTGCGATTTTCAGGGGCGATAAGTTCCTGCTCAATTTGTGCCAGTGCAAATATCGCCTCGCGTAAAGCAAAGGTTAATGCGGGACCGACTTTCAATATTGCAAAGTGATCGCGGACTAATTCCCAATAAGCCGTCCGGGTCTGGTAATCGGTAGAATGTGCTTCATAAACCATTCGGGTGTTTTCTATCCATTGCGCCAGCGGCTGCGCTTCCTGCGGCTGATAATGGATAATATTGCTGTGATCAAATTCCACACCCGGCTGCACCACGATGGCAATCACACGTGTTAACGCCTCTGTCAGCCCACGGGCAATAAAGGCCTTTTGATGCGTACGTAAAGTATTGGCGGCATCTTCAACATGGGTGATGTGTACTGACTGAATGGCGCTGGCCTCACCGCCCGGAACCGGAACTTCGGTGCCAATGACATAGCTCAGTTGCTCACGCTGGCAATCTGTCGCCACACTTTCCGCAGCAAAGCAAAGCACAGCAGCTCGTTCCGCAACCGTTTCTGGTGCTAACGGTATGGGATCCCCCGCGCAGGACATTGACGCATCAAGATGAATTTTACTGAAGCCGGCACGAACATATTCCTTTACCAGCTCGACGGATTTTTCCATCGCCGCATCCGCATTTTCTTGCTGCCAGCAGTTTGGCCCCAGATGATCGCCGCCGAGAATAATGCGTTCGCGTGCAAACCCAACTTTATCGGCAATCGTAAAAACAAATTCGCGAAAGTCTGCCGGTGTCATTCCGGTATAACCGCCAAATTGATTGACCTGGTTTGACGTTGCTTCAATCAGCACTTTGCGCGTGCTGTTGCGATCAAATGCCAGCGCCGCTTCGATAACCAACGGATGGGCAGAACAGACTGAACATATGCCGATATGTTCACCAGCTTTATGCCGGGCAATTAACGTTTTCATGTTTTTTCCTTGTTAAATGGCAGGTGCGTTATGCCCTGCCCTCGCAGCCACAATCGGCAATCACTTTGCTCACCACATCGCGCATTGCGGATTTAGCCGACTGCAAATAATCCCGGGGATCGGTCGCTTCAGGGTGCTCGGTCAGGTAATTTTTTAACGCCTGCGAGAAGGCATTTTTCAGCTCCGTTGCAACGTTGATTTTGCATATCCCCAGTTTGATGGTTTGCTGAATATCCTTAGTCGATAACCCTGACGCGCCATGCAGCACCAGCGGTAAGTTCACCCACTGGCGAATGTTCTCCAGTCTAGAAAAATCAAGCGCCGGTGCGCTGGCATACATCCCATGAGCCGTGCCGATGGCGACCGCCAGGGAATCAATTCCGGTTGCCTCGGCAAATTCACGCGCCTGAGCGGGGTTGGTGTACAACGCATCGGCTTCATTGACTTGCACATCATCTTCCTGGCCGCCAAGTTGCCCCAGCTCCGCCTCGACGCTGACATCAAAGCGATGGCAAAAATCCACCACCTCTTTGACCCGTGAAATATTTTGCGCAAAAGGCAAATGCGAGGCGTCAATCATGACTGAGCGCACGCCAGAACGAACCTTCTGAGCGATATCGTCAAATTTCGTGTGATGGTCGAGATGAATTGCCAGTGGATGGTGATATTGCTTCGCCATCGCGCTGACCAGCGCCAACAGATTTTCTGTACCAGCATGAGTAAATGTGCCAGGCGTTCCGGCGATGATGACCGGCGCATGCAGGTTGGCAGCGGTTTCTACCACCACTTGCATCGTTTCGAGATTGTGAATATTGAATGCCGGAACCGCATAACCGCCGCGCTGTGCGTTGTTCAGCATCTGCTTTGTCGATACCACGTACATTTTCATATCCTGTCGTTTGTTTTCGATTTCAAAATATAATGAAATTATTTGTTTTTAAATATCGAGATAACGATCACAAAAACGACAATATGAAAATTATTCGAGGAGTGAAAGGCAAAAAAACGGCCTCCCGATAGGGAAGCCGTAGCAAAGTGCGCGTGTTTTTATGCCGGATGCGGTGTAAACATACGTGGCAGTGCTATGTAGGCATGATAAGACGCTTCAGCGTCGCATCAGGCATAGGTTGCCGGATGCAGCGTAAACGCCTTATCCGTCCTACGGGGTGGTGTTGTTCGTATAAGGCGTATCAGGCGATGGAAACTTTGGTTCGACATAAACATCCTGCACGGCGTTGATGAGCTGGACGCCGTCAGCCATCGATTTTTTGAACGCCTTGCGGCCAAGGATAAGCCCCATCCCACCGGCACGTTTATTGATAACCGCAGTGCGTACTGCGTCCGCAAGATCGGTTCCACCACCGGCCGTCCGCCGGAGTTAATCAGCCCGCACGCCCCATATAGCAGTTCGCCAGCGGTAGCCGACCAGGTCAATCGGGTTATCGGTGGTCAGTTTGCTGTAGACGCGATCGTCGGTATAGCCGAAGTTCACCGCTTTATAGCCGCCGTTATTTTCCGCCATTTTCTGCTTCACGATATCGGCGCCAATGGTGGCGGCCAGATGGTTAGCCTGACCGGTCAGGTCAGCGGAAACATGGTAATCAACGCCGTCTTTCTTAAAGGCCGGGTTACGCAGATAGGCCCACAGCACGGTCACTAGCCCAGCTCATGCGCCCGCTCAAAAGCGGCAGTAATTTCTTCATCTGGCGGCGTGACTCTTCGGAGCCAAAGTAGATGGTCGCCTCAACCGCCACCGCGCCCATGTTGAACGCCTGCTCGGCGCTGGCGTACAGCGTCTGGTCAAGGTGTTGGGGTAGCTCAGGGTTTCGTTGTGATTAAGCTTCACGAGGAATGGAATGCGGTGCGCGTAGCGGCGTGATACCGAGGCTAGTACGCCGTAGGTGGAGGTGACGGAGTTACAGCCAGCTTCAATCGCCAGCTCTACAGATTTCTTCGGATCAAATAGAGAGGATTGGCGGCAAACGAAGCCCGGCCGAGTGCTCGACACCCTGATCCACCGGCAGAATAGACAAATAGCCGGTACCGGCTAAACGCCCGGGGTGATAGAGCGTCTGCATGTTTCGCAGCACGGCAGGCGGACGGTTGTTATCGACCATCACCCGGTCGACGTACTCGTGTCCGGGTAAATAGAGTTGATCGGCTGGAATGGTCATAGAACGACGCTGTAAAAGGCTGTCGGCGTCTTTGCCAAGCAACTGCGCAATATCAGTCATAGCGATGCTCCCGTAAACGCCGACGTTGCGGTTGGGCTAAAGGTCCGGCCTGAATTTTGGGGCAGTATAAGTCTGGTCGGTTGTGTGGTTTTTCCATGATGAAGTGACTTTTAAGTGCAATCTGCTGGCACGATTCATGGACAGCAAACTGTTAAGGCGGTCAAAGTTTCACCCTAAAGGTATTTAAAAGGTATTACATAATGGTATTGTCGTGCGTACCTTACCTGTCATGAGGATTTAAAGATGAAAAGAACAGTAAAGCTGTCGTTCATGATGTTCATTGAATGGTTTATTCTGGGCGCATGGTTTGTGCCATTATGGCTTTGGCTGAGTAAAAGCGGATTTACCGCCGGTGAAATTGGCTGGTCATATGCCTGTACGGCGATTGCGGCAATCCTTTCGCCGATTCTGGTTGGCTCGCTAACCGATCGCTTTTTCTCGGCACAAAAAGTTCTGGCTATATTGATGTTTGCTGGCGCTATTTTGATTTATTTTGCTGCCCAGCAGACCCTTTCGGAGGCTTCTTCCCGCTGCTGCTGGCCTATTTACTTACCTGATACCTCACCATCGCATTAACCCACAGTATCGCTTTCGCCAACATAGGGGATGTAGAGCGCGATTTTCCTCGTATTCGGCGATGGGCACCATTGGCTGGATAGCTTCTTGCCTGGTGTGCGGATTCCTGCCCCAGATGATGGGATATGGCGAGATCTCCCCGACCAATATACCGCTGCTGATGACCGCCGGAAGCTCTGTTGCTGGGCGTCTTTGCGCTCATGCTGCCCGATACGCCGCCGAAAAGCAACGGCAAGATGGACCTTAAAGTAATGCTGGGCTGATGCGCTGGTGTTGCTGCGAGACAAAAACTTCCTCGTCTTTTTCATTTGCTCTTTCCTGTTCGCCATGCCGCTGGCGTTCTATTACATCTTTGCCAACGGCTACCTGAGCGAAGTGGGTATGCATAATGCGACGGGTTGGATGACGCTTGGTCAGTTCTCTGAAATCTTCTTTATGCTGGCCCTGCCGTTCTTCACTAAGCGCTTTGGTATTAAAAAGGTACTATTACTTGGTCTTATCACCGCCGCAATTCGCTATGGCTTTTTTGTCTACGGTGGTGCAGAACAATACTTCACCTACGCCCTGCTATTCCTGGGGATTTTGCTTCACGGCGTGAGCGACCATTTTTACTACGTTACCGCGTATATCTACGTTGATAAAAAAGCCCCGGTACATATGCGTACCGCCGCACAGGGGCTCATCACGCTCTGCTGTCAGGGCTTTGGCAGCCGGCTGGGCTATCGCCTTGGCGGGGTAATGATGGAAAAAATGTTTGCCTATAAAGAGCCGGTGAATGAGGTGACCTTCAACGGGCCGGACGTGGGCCTTCGGCGCCATTATGATAGCCATCATCGCCGTGCTGTTTATGATTTTCTTTCGCGAGTCGGATAAAGAGATCGCCGCCATTAAGGTGCATAGCGACTCGCGATACTGCATTGACACAAGAGGACATGAAATGAAAGCAGAACGTATTCTCGGCGCGCTTTACGGCCAGGCATTAGGGGATGCGATGGGGATGCTATCAGAACTGTGGCCCGTAGCCGCGTGAAAGCGCATTTTGGCTGGATTGACCAATTTCTGCCGGGCCCCGCAGAAAATAACGCCGCCTGCTACTTTAACCGCGCAGAATTTTCCGACGATACCTCAATGGCGCTGTGCTGGCCGATGCCATTGTGGAATGTCACGGCAGATAAACCCAGACATTATCGGACGCAATATTCTGGCCTGGCCGAAGGGTTCGATGCCTTCAATAAAAATGTGCTCGGACCAACCTCCAAAATTGCGCTGAACGCCATTCGTGATGGTAAACCGGTGGCAGATCTCCAGAATAATGGCGTCACCAACGGTGCCGCGATGCGTGTCTCGCCGTTAGGGTGTTTGTTACCCGCGACAAATCTCGATAGCTTTATTGATGAAGTCGCCCTCGCCTCCAGCCGAACGCACAAATCAGACCTCGCCGTTGCAGGTGCCGTAGTGATTGCCTTGGCGATTTCACGCGCCATCGAAGGCCATAGCTGGACAGCCATTGTTCATTCACTGCCGGCCGTTGCTCGTCAGGCGCAGGAAAAGCGTATTACCACGTTTAGTGCATCACTAGCCGCACGATGGAGTGGCGCTGTCGTGGTTCGCACCGCCTACGGTGTCGAATCTGCCAGCGAGCAGCTCTACCAGCTGATTGGTGCGGGGACCAGCACCATCGAATCCGTACCCTGCGCCATTGCGATGGTTGAACTGGCTCAGGGCGACCCGAACCGTTGCGCCGTTTTGTGTGCCAATTGGTGGCGATACCGATACGATTGGCGCGATGGCAACTGCCATTTGCGGCGCATTGGAGGTATTTCTGCCATCAACCCATCGTTAAAACAGCAGCTTGATGACGTCAATCACCTTGATTTCAAACGATATGCCACCGCTCTTGCCCGTTACAGAGAGCAACGGGAGGTATCATGAGCTTCTGATTTCCACTGCTACCAACGTGGGCAACCAGCGTTGTATTACCGTAGTTGGCGCGGCGGTCATTGATGTTATTGCCGACGCCTACGCCCTGCCGTGGCGCGGTTGCGGATTGAACTGCAACAGCAAAGCGTCAATATTGGCGGTTGTGCGCGAATATCGCCGTGGCCCTTAAAATGGGTGGGGGTAAGACCGATAACGCTCTGCCAATCGGCCAGGGCGTGTGGGCGGATATTATTTGTAACAATCTCGCTAAAGAGGGCTTAGCCAGCAAAATAGGGTGACGGGGGAAGGAGAGAACGGCTGGTGTCGCGCTGGTAGAGCCGGATGGCGAGCGCACATTTATGTCCTTTAGCGGCGTGGGAATCAGTGGAATCGCCGACTGGCTGGCGCGGCTTACCGTTGCACCCGGCAGCCTGGTGTCACTTTCCGGCTATCAGTTATCGTCACCCTGCGGCGAACTGCTGGTGAACTGGCTGGAGGGGCTGCCGGATGTCACGCCATTCATCGACTTTCGCCCTCGTATCGCAGATATCCCCGCGCGACTGATGGACCGGATCACGGCCTGCAAGCCGATCGTTTCGCTTAATGGCGTGAGGCGGGAGATTGCCGCTGAATTATTCGCAACCTCAGCGCGAAAACGCAGGCGTTAGGCCACGCCTGGATAGAGAAATTCAACGCGCCGCTGATCGTGCGTCACGATAAAGATGGCGCGTGGTATTTCAGCGAGAAGCAGGAGGGGGTCGGCAGCACCGTTTCCCACCAACGTTGTCGATACCATCGGGGCCGGAGACAGCCACGCCGGGGGCACGCTCGCTGGATTAGCGTCCGGCTGGACGTGGGCGGTACTGGTGCTGGTGGGTAATGCAGTCGCATCGTGGGTTGTCGGCCATCGTGGCGGCGATAAAACTGCAGCCCGACACGCGAAGAATTACTCCTCACACACAAAGACATATAAATCACTGCGGCAGTGGCGACGTTATTATTGGCTGCTGCTGTTGGTCAAGCGCCACCTGTTTAATCACCAACACCGGTATTTTGCTATCTAACTGAATATGTGACTGAAACTCGGCATCCGGCATCCGGGCGCTAACGCGGGAACGCGTACGTTGTGGGTAAATGTGCTGGCTGCGGAAATAGTCATAAAGTGAAATCCCGATGGCATCAACATCATGAATTAAATGCGCCGGAACCCACGATTCCTCAATCGATACCGCTTCTTCATCGACATAGCGAATACGCTTAAGCAAAAAGACATCACTTCCTGCTTCGACCGCCAGCTGCTGCGCGACTTCTTCGGGACATTTCACGACACGCTTGTTAACCCATAGCGTATCGGGCTTTTTCCCGCGCAATACCACCTGCTGAGAAAAACCTCGCGCTTCTTTCAACGAGTATTCGAAGATGTTGTTGATCTGCGTGCCGTAACCGCGCGAACGCGTCACCACACCCTCTTCTTCCAGCGCCTGCATCGCCTTGCGCACCGTAATGCGCGAAACGCCGGTTAACTGACTTAAATCACGCTCACCGGGCAAAATATTGCCATGCTCCAGCACCCCGCTGCGCACGGCATTTTTTACCGTTTCGGCAAACTTAATATAAAGCGGCGTGTTATCCGCCGCTAAAATACGCTCGTTCAGTTGGGCAATCAGCTGGGTATGCGCTTGTTCCATTTGTCTTTTTCCTGCCGGGGAGTCTGGTGGGAGTATATCACTGCTTCTTATTTAAGGCGTTTCTTTAATCCCATCAACGAATGCCTGCAACTCCTCCACCGTGCCATTAAATACATTAAAATCCACCGGACCATTGATGCCATCTACCTGTCCACGGTCGGAATGCTGCCAGAAGCGCCAGGCCATTCCGTCATTGTCCGGACGACGTTGATAGTAGTGAGCCACCCACCACGGATATTCATTGAAATAGCCCGCCAGATTGGTGTGATAAAAAACGGCTCCTGAGTAAATAATCGGCTTTTTCCCCGTACTTTTTTCGACCATTTTTAGCCACTGACTTACCCGCTTGCGTAATTCTTTTGCCGATAATTTTCCCCGTTCTTCTACGTCCAGCACGGCAGGGAAATCGCCTTGTGAGAAATCCACCGTTTGCAGAAATAATCTCGCCTGAACTGAAGCGGATACCGACGGGGAGAAATAATGATACGCCCCACGCAGCAGGCCATTTTCGCGGCTTAGTTGCCAGTTACGCGAAAAATAGGGGTCCACCAGCTTTTCGCCTTCCGTCGCCTTAATAAAAGCAAACTGTAAGCGGATACCATTGTCGCGCATTTTTGCCACCCGCTGCCAGTCGATCCGCTCCTGCCAGCGCGAAACATCTATTCCGTGAATGGTGTAACTGGCAGGAATGCGAATAGCGAAAGATTTAACCGGGCGATAACCGTAGAAGTGGATGTAGTCTGTAATCTGAACTGCTGTCGAATAGAAAAAATTCACCGTCTGACGCGGATAAATTGCAACGATGGAAATTAGCCCAAGAGCGCATAATAGAGAGGTGAGTTTTTTTCGACTGGTAATTCTTAGCTGCATTGGTTTCATCCCTGAATGTCAGTGCCAAAGGCTGACAATAACCAAAGCAGCTATAGTACGGTGCTCACCACCAGGCGTGGAAGTGGTGAACCGGACCAATACCGTGACCAACTTCCAGCGTGTCGGCCTGGGCTAACGCCGATGAAAGCCAGCTTTTTGCCTCCTGTACGGTGTCAGCCCAGTTTGTATGGCGCGGGCGTAGTGCAGCCAACGCCGCAGAGAGTGTACAACCAGTGCCGTGGGTGTTTTTGGTCATAATGCGCGGTGCGGTAAACCGTTGTTCACCCTCGCGGGTAAACAGCCAGTCCGGGCTTTGCTCATCATCCAGATGACCACCTTTCATTAGCACTGCGCCACAGCCCATCGCCAACAGCGCGCGCCCCTGTTCGAGCATTTCGCGTTCGTTACGCGCATGCGGCGCATCCAACAATGCCGCCGCTTCCGGCAGGTTTGGCGTAATCAGCGACACCTGTGGCAGCAGGCGCTGCCGCAGGGTTTCCACCGCCGAGGAAGACAGCAGCGGGTCGCCGCTTTTTGCCAGCATGACCGTATCCAGCACCACATTTTGAATGCGATAGCGCGCCAGCCGCTCGGCTACCGCCTCAACGATATCGGTCTCCGCCAGCATGCCGATTTTGGTGGTATCGATGCGCACATCGCTGAATACCGAGTCGAAAAGGTGGCAACAAAATCGGCTCTAATACGGTAGACCGACTGCACGCCGCGCGTATTCTGTGCCACCAGCGCGGTGACTACCGAACAGCCGTATGCGCCCAGCGCGGAGAAGGTTTTCAGATCCGCCTGAATGCCCGCGCCGCCGCTGGGATCGGTTCCGGCAATGGTCAATGCATTAATCCGTTTCATGCTTTTTGCTCCCTATTCATCACATTACAGCGCATCAAGAAATGCGGGGACAAAGCTCCCCGGCCCACGGCCATTCGCCGCCTGTTGTCCGGCGTATTTCATCAGCGCGCAGGCACCGGCAACATTTTCCAGCCGGTCGCCCGGCAAGGCGCAGCATGCTGCAACCACCGCCGACAACGCGCAGCCGGTACCGACGACTCGCGTCATTAGCGGATCGCCGCCCTGGACTGCCAGCGTGCGCTGACCATCGGTGATGTAATCAATTTCACCCGTCACCGCCACAATCGCCCCGCTTTCTCGCGCCAGAGACTGCGCGGCGGGAAGCGCGGCGGCGGCGGTATCGGTAGTATCCACACCGCGTCCGCCCGCACTCTGCCCTGCCAGGGCCATGATTTCCGAAGCGTTGCCGCGAATGGCCGCCGGATGCAAAAGCAACAGTTCACGGCAAAAATCGCTGCGCAGACTCAACGCCCCGACCGCTACCGGGTCGAGCGCCCACGGCGTGGAGCGCTACGATTGGCGCTTTCAACGGCTGCCGCATCGCCTGCGCGCGCGGCTGGGTTAAGGTTCCCACGTTTACCAACAGCGAGTTGGCAATGGCGGAAAACTGCGCGGCTTCACCGGCATCAATCACCATGGCGGGCGATGCGCCCAGCGCTAACAGCACGTTGGCGGTAAAGTTGCACGACGTCATTGGTCATACAGTGGACAAGGGGGGCGTGTTGATGAAGAAGGTGTGCAACGCGGGTGCGTTGCGCGGGACTTAGCAGGTCGGCTTGCATGGTTTGCTCCTGCCATAACGCGAAGAAGCAATGACCAGTCGGTCTCTGACTTCCCTACGCTGGCATTATCCAGATCAGGTGGTACGGGTATTTCTCAGCCGCATCATTGATGGGGCACCCCGAGTCGTTTGGTTGCGATGATAAATCGCAGAGGAGGATGGTAATGTCCAGCGCACGCGTTGTAAACGAGGAAAAACGGCAGTTTTACAATCGCGTTAATAAATTATTTGATATATGAATCCAGCACCTTCAGAACGACATCCAGATCTTCTTCACGTTTTAGCTCATCCCCCTGGTGAACGATGTGTTCCGTCAGATGACCTTTAATCACTTCCCGCATCAGACCGTTTACCGCGCCACGGATAGCAGCAATCTGTTGTAAAACTGCAGCGCATTCGTGCGGCTCGTCGAGCATTTTCTTGAGCGCCACGACCTGGCCCTGAATCTTACTGGCACGCGCTTTCAGTTTCTGTTTATCACGGATTGTATGAGACATGGCAACACCTGGTTAACAAGAATATGAAAAATCATAGCACTATTAATCTACTGGGGGGTAGTATCAGGTACTGGGGGGGAGTAGAATCAGATTGCCGAATTAATACTAAGAATTATTATCATGACCGAATTTACAACTCTTCTTCAGCAAGGAAACGCCTGGTTCTTCATCCCCAGCGCCATCTTACTTGGTGCGCTTCATGGCCTGGAACCAGGGCACTCAAAAACGATGATGGCGGCGTTTATCATCGCCATCAAAGGCACCATTAAACAAGCGGTGATGCTCGGACTGGCAGCAACTATTTCGCATACCGCAGTGGTCTGGTTAATTGCCTTTGGCGGGATGGTGATCAGCAAGCGCTTTACTGCTCAATCAGCAGAACCGTGGCTCCAGCTGATTTCCGCAGTGATCATTATTAGCACCGCGTTCTGGATGTTCTGGCGTACCTGGCGCGGCGAACGCAACTGGCTGGAGAATATGCACGGGCATGATTATGAGCATCATCATCACGATCACGAACATCACCACGACCATGGACATCATCACCATCACGAACATGGCGAGTATCAGGATGCCCATGCACGAGCCCATGCCAATGACATTAAACGACGCTTTGATGGTAGAGAGGTCACCAACTGGCAAATTTTGTTATTTGGCTTAACCGGTGGCCTTATCCCCTGCCCGGCAGCAATTACCGTGCTGTTGATATGCATTCAGTTGAAAGCCCTGACACTGGGCGCAACACTGGTCGTCAGTTTCAGCATTGGCCTGGCGTTAACGCTTGTCACCGTAGGCGTTGGCGCAGCAATCAGCGTTCAGCAGGTCGCAAAACGCTGGAGCGGATTTAACACTCTCGCTAAACGCGCCCCCTATTTTTCCAGTCTGTTGATTGGCTTAGTCGGTGTGTATATGGGCGTACATGGCTTCATGGGCATAATGCGATAACTCAATCCTTTAGGCTTGCATGTTATCTTCAGCCCAGGATGATTCTTAAATCAGCTATTTCCGCTGACTCTCTGCTCGCTAAGGATGCTTTTAGGGCATCCTTTCATTTACACTTTTTACGAAATCATGGGATCACTAACAAAATATCGCTTGTCAGTTATATTGTATGGCAGGAAAGATATGCGACTGATATTACAGATCCCCAAAGTGGAGAGTTTATGACCATTAAAAATAAGATGTTGCTGGGTGCGCTTTTGCTGGTTACCAGTGCCGCCTGGGCCGCACCAGCCACCGCGGGTTCGACCAATACCTCGGGAATTTCTAAGTATGAGTTAAGTAGTTTCATTGCTGACTTTAAGCATTTCAAACCAGGGGACACCGTACCAGAAATGTACCGTACCGATGAGTACAACATTAAGCAGTGGCAGTTGCGTAACCTGCCCGCGCCTGATGCCGGGACGCACTGGACCTATATGGGTGGCGCGTACGTGTTGATCAGCGACACCGACGGTAAAATCATTAAAGCCTACGACGGTGAGATTTTTTATCATCGCTAAAAAAAGCCCCCTCATCATGAGGGGGAAATGCAGACACCTTGTTATTTTTTATTATTAGCCACTTGCTCGTCTTGCTTGTTATTAGTCGTATTTCACGTTGATTAATGCGGTTGCCTCCAGTGCGCCAGATTTAACTTTGTTTGTATCGTAGACGTAGTAACTGGCTGTTATCGGAATTGAAACCGTTGTATCTGTAAGTTTTGACTTCGCCGCAACTTCCTTTAAATTTGTATATCCTTTACTGCTGTTAGTGATATTTAAAAGTGTGACTGGCGAACCATTACTTTCAAGAATAAATCCTACGCCATTATCTTCCGCACCTTTCAGTATTGTGTTGCTGTTGGTTAACAAGTCAGAACTTGATAAATACACCTGCATTTTCCGTGATGTTTGATTTTGTTGACCTAATAAATTTTTACAACGCAGAATAATATCCCCTTGTTTACTATTTATTGTTGCTTTGTTACCTGTGGCTGGTAATTGTGAAACGGGAATACTGTCTAAAGTAATTAATAAATCGTCCGGTTTGCAGGTTGTGGTTATCGGGTTGTATGACAATGTCAGATTAAAGGAATAGACACCTGCATTTTGTGCCAATGCATTTCTGTAGCTATTTACACATGCATCCCATGACTTGCCACCTAATAAACACAGTAGAAATTGTACTGCGGCACTCCCGCGTGTCGATGATGAAGCACTGGATAATGTCGCAACACCATTAATCATCACTGAACCGCCGCCCCCCGCAGAAACATTCACTTTTGCATTACTGGCCGCAGGTGTCACCGTAACTGAATAACCACTGGTGAAACTGGTCTGATTATTTGACAACGTGATGTTGTTTTTATTGGTCCATTCAAAATGTAAATTTAATTTTATGGTATCGTTATAAAGTCCAACAATAATATCCGACGGGCTCATAGGGGTGATAGTATTTGTACTTACGCATGACGAATCATTAAAATTATGCTCATATGTCGCCATTTGTGTTTGAGTAAGTGCAAAATCCCCCTGAACAACCAAGTTGTGCTGAACAGATAACTCACTATAACATGCCGCATAGCTCACAGGCATAACCATCATCATTAATATAAATAGCATTATGCGAATTTCCATAGAACCACCTGACTATTACTGGCAAATATAATTTCTACTTTCATCAATCTCTTTACCGAAGGTGATTGTGCATGAAAGTCCTTGTTGCTTATCAATTGCCACATTAACCGATGGCGGTACTTCATTGGTGCGAATAAATAACTGACTTCCCTGGCCGACAACGCCAATATTATGACCATGGATATCATTGACTTCATAACCAAACGTTAATGATTGCCCATCTGCTCTTAACGCTTTTATAAACCATGGCTTGCGCTGATCGGTATCAAAATTAACCAGTACAACCGCGCCGCGATAAGGGGCGGCAATTTTCCGGTTGCCACGTAATTCTGCTTCGCTATCGCTTTGCGACACATCCAGCATCAGGTGATTTTCCCGATAAGGTGTCATTCCGTCGTATATCACCACTCCATTACGGTTTGTTGTGCGATATTTTTGCCCATTGACATAAGCATCTTTAATTCCTGGCGCATTCATCACAGCAAACGTTTCGGAAAGACGGTTCGCCAGATTAACGCCACCCGACCAGGCGACAATGCCCCCTGAAACACTGGCTCCAGCCTGTCGATAAGTACTCGACTGACTATAACTGCCATTCACTGTCGCAACCGGCGCGTTCCAGGTCAAATTCGCCCCAGCTGTCGTTTCATTTCCCTGATGTTGATGACTCAGGTTGACACCATAATTGAACTGATCCCGACTCCCTACTGTTCCTGATAATCCCGTATTATTTGAGGCAAACCCCTGATCATCAAACGTCGTTGAGTTAGACATATATATTTGCCGACGAGGCGTCGAAACGTCATCACCCCAATCAAAGGGAATCGATATAAAAATATTAAAACGTTTCTCTTCATGATGATTCTCGTCATAAGCCTGGCTTGCCGCGAGGGTATAGCTTATCCGTCGCAGGTTGTTGGAATAACTCAACTGATAATCCTTACTACTGCCGCTACGCCCCCAGTAATCTCGCCATAACGTACTTAATGACACAGACCCCCAACCTTCTGGCAATGACTGGCTCATATTGGCGGAAAAGCTATTTTTGCGGCCAAAATCGTTCTGGTAATAATCGGCAATGTCATAGACATCGTTTTCATCACGGCGATAATTATCTTTATTGTTTGCCCAAACGTGATCGTTAAATGTCCGGTAATCACGCGACGAATAACGCCAGGCCGCCAGACCAAAACGCGTCGACGTTTGGCTCACAAATTTGTTGTAGGCAATTTGATAACTTTGCCCGTCAAACACATCGCCGTTGTCTTGTTTACTATGCGACTTAGTGGCATCGACGGAAATGGCACCAATGCGTGTATTCCAGCCAGCCCCCAAAGTAAACGCGTAATAATTATTCGCGACCATCGAGCCACCATACAGCGTCAATAAATTATTAAAACCATACTGATAACCCGCCTGGACAAAATCACTTTGTTTGCTCGCCCCTTCAATATGGCTACGACCCGCCGCTAAATCATATTTCGACACGCCGGGTTGCAGCATATTTGGCACCGCTGCATAAGGCACCAGATAGGTGGTTACCGAGCCGTCCGCCTCTTTCACGCTGACATCAAGATCTGCTCCACCACCGGCCAACTGCAAATCTGTAATCGCGAACGGGCCAGGAGGAACCTCTTTCTGATAAACCACAAAACCATTCTGTTCAATAGTTACCAGCGCGTTACTCTGAGCAATCCCCTGCACCCGTGGCGTAAAATTTTGTTTCGAGTTAGGCAACATCTGCATATCACGAAACAACCGCACACCTCTGAAGCGAACAGAATCAAAAATATCGCTTGATGTGTACATATCACCCACGCGAAGCGTGCCGAGAAGTTGGGCAAATCCACGTTCCAGATACAGGGTATTGCTTTTCCACACCCCTGGATTGTTATTTGTTTTACTGAAACTGGCATCAGAATGCAGTTGCCACCCCAGTAAATTTAACCCGCTGTTAAAACGTACATATGTACTCTTGTTATTACCCGACGCTTTATAGTCGCTGTAATACTGACTCAGATAATAAGAGGTATAAAACGCATTAATACCCCGCTCCCAGTTTTCCGGTGGAACATAGCCACTTTCCAGTTCTTCCACCCAGGCCTGCGGGACACTGAAATCGAGACGAAAAACCCCGATATCCCAGGTATAGCTCCCACCCTGAACAAGTTGCTCAAATGTTAAACATTGCTTACCGCTGGCGAAGTTATCGCTATTAATGCCTAACCGCTTGATAACTTCTCTTGATAAACATGTTTCTTGCGGGTTGTCTTTAACAATAATCTCATATTTCCCGCGCCATTGCTTATTGACATAAATATCGATGTCATACTGCCCCGGTAAGGGTTGATTATCATCAAGACGAATATTTGCAACCTGCTGGTCTTTCATTCCACCTATCATAAAATGGGTATCAAAGGTTTCTTCAGCTGCATAAGCTTCAATGCCGAGCAATAACGCTACGATTGCTGATGCAAGTGGGGTCATTCTCAACATAGGCAGCTCCTGCAATTAAATTTTGTCACTAATATAGTTGCCATGGTCATCGATAATGGTCAGATGCCAGTTATTTGCATTATTACTTTTGACATTAACACTCTGACTTTCTAAGGGGGCAATCATAATAGTTTCATAATTGACTTTGACATTATTAGCTTTGACATCCGAAATCGTCACCCAATTAGCTGAGTCATTTTTTATCACCAAACCATTGCCACTGCGATTTACCAGCAATTTTTTAAATGTCGCTTTATTTACCGGAGCAATACCCGCTGGCCGGTAAAACAACTTAATTCTGTTTTGCATCGCAAACTTCAGTGCATTCTTACCTTCTTGCTCTGGACTATTTGGTGGAATATCCAGAACATTCAGATAAAAAATGCTTTCTTTATTAGTGGGCAGTTTATTCGGCATAATTTTGATTTTTACTTGCTGCCCGGAATTTGCCCCTATTTTTGCCACTGGTGGCGTTAACATGAAAGGAACCTGAATTTTTTCTGGTGGTAATGACGTATCGCCATCATCAATCCACGCCTGCAGCAGCGAAGAACGGTTTCCCTGGTTCATCAACTGCACCATCACTTCTTTATTTTCTGCCGGGTAAATAATGCGCGTCCCGTAGATAACAATTCCGGCATGTGCAGGAAGGACCATAGAAAAAATGAGTAAAGATAATAATCCTTTCATTTTAATGCCTCTTAAATTAAAAGGCCGCCATGGGATAGCGGCCATGTTTATTACCTGGAGAAACTTACAATTTTATTTATTAATCCTGCGCCACACGCATAACCAGAGAAGATAACACATCACCTGATTGCACTGAGTTATCTGTCAGTTTCAGGTATTTTGCTTTAAACGGAATAGCATATTGACCTTCCGCTGTTTTATAACTCTCAATGTTAAAAGGTGCAGAAACATCCAGGACATCGCTGTTATCACCTAAATAGAGATAGTAACCCACGGTATCGTTGCTACTGGCTATCGCCTTATCGTTACCGGTTATTTTATCGTTGGTAATCAACGAGAGTTTTACACCAGCAACTTCTTTCGGGCAGCTAATTTTTAACATGCTGCTGGTTACACCGACTGCATCATCATAGGTAGAATATTTAGCTTTACCTTCAAAGACACTGGTTGGTACAGTCGGCATATTAATACTTACTGAATCACCACCCGCTTCGAATTTACACGGAGATTCTGCAATATTCCCCTTAATAGTTAATGTTCCGGTATCAACGTCTGCAGCAAATACTCCAGCGCTCATAAAAAAAGAAGAAAAGACAGCGGCAGCAATAATTGAACGTTTCATAATATGTTCCTTAATAAAATTTATTTTTGGTTGTTAAGAGTCTGTATCTCTTGGAAACAAATTTCTCACATCAAAAAAGTTGCCGCAATGTAAACACATTGTTTTATTGATTTAAAACAAATTAACCATTGCAATATAAATACAAAAAATATTTAAGAGTATTAACTATTTATCGCATCTATCAATTAATGTAGATTTATGTAAATGGTATTGTTGATATCAATAAAAAAGCCGAAATCATTTATATAAATGATTTCGGCTTTCTAAATGCAATTAAAATCAGGTTGCCAAATTAATCGTAGCGATTTAACACGATTCGACGTTTGCTATCGCTACCTGCAACAACCACTTCTGTCGTTACACCTTTGACGGGCGAAGAAAACAGATGACGGGTGTCAACATTATACGTTAACTGACCACAATGCTGTTGAGGTTGACCATTAACCATAGCCATACTGCATGTTGGGGGACTGATCCTGCCATTAATCGCTAATGTGGCAGTCTCTGAAGAGAATGCGGGAGAAGCCAATCCATAGGCAAGAAAAATAATTCCTGACAGCCAATACTTATTCATTGAACGTTATCCCTGTAGTAAAGGTTATGCCTGGATAGAATGAGTGCATAACAAACTATAGCTGTACATCCACTACACAGCCACGAAGGATGATAATGAAGCATTGCCTGTATGATCAATCGACTTTGTAGAGTTTCGGACGAAGGTCCGCAGAATATTCGCAGTATTAAATAAGTGTTCATTAATGCGGCAAAAACTAATACACCGCATCAATGTAACATCTCTGCGGTGTATGAAGAATAACCAGAATGGTTAATAGGCGTTATACCACGCGGAAGGCAATCTCGCTCGGAATGACTTCGCCCCCTGCCAGTACAGCTGCGCCGCTACGCGACCCGCCAGCTGACGATAAAGTCCGGTAAACTCGCTGTCCGGACGCACCACGCCCACCGTTGGAGTGCCGTTATCCAGATCTACGCGCAGGATTGATGTGCAGCGGCATCTGACCCACAGCTGGGGATGATCTCTCCGCCAGCTTCTCCGCGCCACCGGTGCCAAAGATAGGCTCATGGTGACCGCAGTTGCTGCGGATGTTGCATGCTCATGTTTTCCACGATACCCAGCACCGGCACTTCCACTTTCTACGAACATCACGATACCTTTTTTCGCATGGATCAGCGCGATATCCTGCGGCGTGGTAACGACCACTGCGCCTGTCACAGGGATGTTCTGCGCCAGCGTCAGCTGAATGTCACCGGTGCCTGGCGGTGTTTCCAGCACGAGGTAATCGAGATCCGGCCACAGCGTCTCTTGCAGCATCTGCATCAGCACCTTGCTGGCCATTGGGCCACGCCGACCATCGCATTGTCGTCGGTCACCAGATAACCAATGGAGTTGGTGGCCACGCCGTGCGCCATAATCGGCGCCATGTGGGTACCATCCGGCGAGGTTGGACGCTGGTTTTCAGCGCCCAGCGTATTCGGGATTGACGGGCCGTAGATATCGGCATCGAGGATGCCCACTTTGGCGCCTTCCGCAGCCAGCGCCAGCGCCAGGTTGACGGCGGTAGAGGATTTACCCACCCCACCTTTACCGGAGCTCACGGCGATAATGTTTTTAACGCCGTTGATGCCCGGCTGATTTTTCACGCGTTTAAGCGTGGCGATGCTGTGCGACAGTTTCCAGTCGATGGCTTTCGCCCCGGTCACCCGCAGCAGCTCTGCACTGGTTTGCTCTTTTAATTCTTCAAAGGCGCTGTGCCAGACAAACGGCATCTGCAATTCGATGTGCACGGTGTCGTCAAGCCAGGCGACGTGGTGCAGCGCTTTCAGCGCGGTGAGGTTATGTTTCAGGGTTGGGTGCTGGAAATTCGCCAGCGTGCCGGCCACCATCGCACGTAAACGCTCAGGGGATTTGGCCTGGGACTGGTTCATCCGGACACCTTTGTTGTTTGATAGCTCGGCTGAAAGACGGAAGAGTAAAGACAAGTGTATTTACTACACCCTTTGGTAATATCAAAGCCCTTTTGGCAACAGAAGAAGTAATACCCACTATGACTCAAGTCGCGAAGAAAATTCTGGTAACGTGCGACTGCCGTTCGCAAACGGCTCCATCCACCTCGGCCATATGCTGGAGCACATTCAGGCTGATGTCTGGGTCCGTTACAGCCAATGCGCGGCCACCAGGTCAACTTCATCTGCGCGGACGACGCCCACGGCACCCCTATCATGCTGAAAGCACAGCAGTTAGGTGTTACGCCGGAGCAGATGATTGCCGAAATGAGTCAGGAGCATCAGACTGATTTTTCGGGCTTTAACATCAGCTATGACAACTACCACTCGACGCACAGCGACGAGAACCGCGAGCTGTCTGAGCTTATCTATGGCCGTCTGAAAGAAAACGGTTTTATTAAAAATCGTACAATTGCTCAGCTGTACGATCCGGAAAAAGGCATGTTCCTGCCGGACCGTTTCGTCAAAGGCACCTGCCCGAAATGTAAATCCCCGGATCAGTACGGCGATAACTGCGAAGTTTGCGGCGCAACTTACAGCCCAACCGAGCTAATCGAGCCAAAATCCGTGGTTTCCGGCGCGACACCGGTGATGCGTGAGTCCGAGCACTTCTTCTTTGATCTGCCGTCCTTTAGCGAAATGCTGCAGGCGTGGACCCGCAGCGGTGCGCTGCAGGAGCAGGTGGCGAACAAAATGCAGGAGTGGTTTGATCCAGCCGTGGGACATCTCCCGCGATGCGCCATACTTCGGTTTCGTATCCCCAATGCACCGGGCAAATATTTCTACGTCTGGCTGGATGCGCCAATCGGCTACATGGGCTCGTTCAAAAACCTGTGCGACAAGCGCGGCGATACCACCAGCTTTGATGAATACTGGAAGAAGACTCCACCGCCGAGCTGTATCACTTTATCGGTAAAGATATCGTCTACTTCCACAGCCTGTTCTGGCCGGCAATGCTGGAAGGCAGCAACTTCCGTAAACCGACCAACCTGTTCGTGCACGGCTACGTGACGGTGAACGGGGCGAAGATGTCCAAGTCTCGCGGTACCTTCATTAAAGCCAGCACCTGGCTGAGCCACTTCGATTCCGACAGCCTGCGCTACTACTACACCGCCAAGCTCTCTTGCCGCATTGACGATATCGACCTGAACCTGGAAGATTTCGTCCAGCGCGTAAACGCTGATATCGTCAATAAAGTGGTGAACCTGGCGTCGCGTAACGCGGGCTTTATTGCCAAGCGTTTTGACGGCGTGCTCTCTTCTGAGCTGGCCGATCCTGACTGTACAAACCTTCACCGACGCGAGCAGCAAGCATTTGGCGAAGCGTGGGATAGCCGCGAATTTGGTAAAGCCATCCGCGAAATCATGGCGCTGGCCGACGTGGCAAACCGCTACGTTGATGAGCAGGCACCTTGGGTGGTAGCGAAACAGGAAGGCCGCGACGCCGACCTGCAGGCTATCTGCACCATGGGTCTGAACATGTTCCGCGTGCTGATGACCTGGCTGAAGCCGGTACTGCCGGAGCTGACGGCGCGTACCGAAGCATTCCTCAATACCGAGCTGAGCTGGGATGCTATCAACCAGCCGCTGGTTGGCTAACAAGAATCAACACTTTCAAAGCGCTGTATAACCGCATCGAGATGAAGCAGGTTGAAGCACTGGTTGAAGCCTCGAAGGAAGAAGTGAAAGCCGCTGCCGCGCCGGTAACTGGCCCGCTGGCAGATGATCCGATTCAGGAAACCATCACCTTTGACGACTTCGCTAAAGTTGACCTGCGCGTGGCGCTGATTGAAAACGCAGAGTTTGTTGAAGGTTCTGACAAACTGCTGCGCCTGACGCTGGATCTCGGCGGTGAAAAACGCAATGTCTTCTCCGGTATTCGTTCTGCTTACCCGGATCCGCAGGCACTGATTGGTCGTCACACCATTATGGTGGCTAACCTGGCACCACGTAAAATGCGCTTCGGTATCTCTGAAGGCATGGTGATGGCTGCCGGTCCTGGCGGGAAAGATATTTTCCTGCTAAGCCCGGATGCCGGTGCTAAACCGGGTCATCAGGTGAAATAATCCCCCTTCAAGGCGCTGCATCGACAGCGCCTTTTCTTTATAAATTCCTAAAGTTGTTTTCTTGCGATTTTGTCTCTCTCTAACCCGCATAAATACTGGTAGCATCTGCATTCAACTGGATAAAATTACAGGGATGCAGAATGAGACACTTTATCTATCAGGACGAAAAATCACATAAATTCAGGGCAGTTGAGCAACAGGGAAACGAGTTGCATATCAGTTGGGGAAAAGTTGGCACCAAAGGGCAAAGCCAGATAAAAAGTTTTTCAGATGCTGCGGCAGCGGCAAAAGCGGAGCTTAAGCTGATTGCGGAGAAGGTGAAGAAGGGGTATGTGGAGCAAGCGAAGGATAATTCTTTGCAACCTTCCCAAACGGTAACGGGCTCTCTCAAGGTAGCGGACTTATCCACCATTATTCAGGAACAACCCTCTTTCGTAGCAGAAACCCGTGCGCCTGACAAAAATACAGATGCTGTTTTACCGTGGCTGGCGAAAGATATTGCTGTCGTTTTTCCGCCCGAAGTTGTACACACCACGTTAAGTCATCGCCGCTTTCCCGGAGTTCCTGTTCAGCAAGCAGACAAATTGCCCCAATTACGTCGCTTAGCCTGTAGTGTGTCGCAACGGGATAATAAAACAGCCACATTTGACTTCAGCGCCTGTTCTTTAGAATGGCAAAACACCGTCGCCCAGGCGATCAGTCAGATCGACGGCCTGAAAACAACACAGTTACCATCACCAGTAATGGCTGTACTCACGGCACTTGAAATGAAATGCACAAGATATAAAGTGCGTGAGGATGTTATGGATCAGATCGTCCAGGAAGGCGGTCTGGAATATGCTACTGATGTAATAATACACCTTCAACAGATTGATATTGAATGGGATTATGCGAATAATGTCATTATTATTCTGCCGTCTGGCATTGCACCTAGCTACTTGGAGCAATATTCCAGATTTGAATGACGCCTACGTAAACATTTATCACTGACGGAAGAGTCTCTCTGGCAAAAATGTGCACAAAAACTTATTGCCGCAATTCCACATATTCCAGAATGGCGGCAACCATTAATTGCTTTGTTATTACCCGAAAAACCAGAAATTGCACATGAAATTGCCCAGCGTCTACTGGGGCAAAAAAAATTACCCTCGCTTGAGTGGTTAAAAATAGTGGCGACTGATGAGCACATTCTTGCCTCATTAGAAAAATATCACGAACCATATGCCATTTTTGATGATTACTATTGTGGTGCGATATGGTCAGCCACCGTATTACAGGAGCAAGGTGTTGCAGCCCTGCCCCGATTTGCTCCCTATGCCGCAAGTGACTACTGCGCCGATGTGTTGCGTCATATCAATCATCCGTTCGCATTGACACTGCTTATACGTGTAGCCGGGCAAACTAAACGCTGTCACGATCGGATGACGAAAGCCATTGCTGCGTTCCCACATGCAGCAATGGCGGCACTGACGGAACTTCTTGGGCAAAAAGAAGAGAACAGTTGGCGCATTATGCTAATGACAATGCTTATCTCACAACCAGCACTGGCAGAACAGGTCATTCCCTGGCTCTCGACACCCGCAGTTGCCGTACTGAAATCATGCCAGCAACAACTGACACAGCCCTCAAACCATGCCAGCGCCGATCTACTGCCAGCCGTAGTAGTCTCCCCTCCCTGGCTTTCGAAAAAGAAAAAATCGCCGATTCCGGTGCTGGATTTAGCGCCATTAGGCATTGAGCCAATCTGTTATCTGACAGAAGAAATCAGTAATCAACTTTTGGCGAAATATATCTGGTATTCAAAACACATCACGGTTAGCCATGAAGAAAGTACTACCAACCTGTTGGCAAGGATGGGTTTTCAACGACGGATCGCTGGTACATATATTAAAGCTCCCGAAGCGGTAGTTGAGGCATGGCTAAATGAAGATTATTCAACCTTACTAAGTGAATTTAAGGTGTTTCATTCACCTACCGGGCATTATTGGCAGTTGGGGATTTTGACAACATTGCCGCTGGAGAAAGCAGTAAAAGCATGGAATGCCCTTACCCTATCTCCACATACCGATACCGAATACTCCATGTTACATTTTGGACTCAAAGGGTTACCTGGGTTAGTAAACTCACTTGCACGCTATCCACAAGAAGCCTTGCCCATCACGAATTACTTCGCAGCGAGTGAGCTGGCTCCTGCCGTCGCCCGTGCCTTCAACAAACTGAAAACGCTACGCGAAAACGCCCGTAGCTGGCTGTTGAAATACCCGGAACATGCCCTTACCGGCCTGCTGCCTGCGGCGCTCGGCAAAGCCGGTGAAGCACAGGATAACGCCCGCGCTGCCTTGCGTATGCTTACCGAAAACGGTCATCAGCCATTACTGCAAGAAATCGCCCGACGTTATAACCAGCCGGAAGTAACCGATGCGGTGAACGCTCTGCTTGCGCTCGATCCCTTAGATAATCACCCGACAAAAATCCCCACTCTTCCGGCCTTTTATCAGCCATCGCTCTGGACGCGCCCGGTATTAAAAGCAAATGCCCAATCACTGCCAGATAGCGCCCTCCTCCACCTCGGTGAAATGCTCCGCTTCCCTCAGGAAGAGGCTCTGTATCCGGGATTATTGCAGGTGAAAGACGTCTGTTCCGCCGACTCACTGGCGGGATTTGCCTGGGATCTGTTTACCGCCTGGCAGACCGCTGGCGCGCCGTCGAAAGAGAGTTGGGCGTTCACTGCGTTAGGCGTTCTCGGTAACGATGACACCGCCCGCAAACTGACGCCATTAATACGCGCCTGGCCTGGTGAATCCCAGCATAAACGCGCCACCGTTGGGTTGGATATTCTCGCTGCTATCGGTAGTGATATCGCCCTTATGCAGCTTAACGGCATCGCCCAGAAACTGAAATTCAAAGCATTACAGGAGCGGGCAAAAGAAAAAATTGCCGACATTGCCGAGAGCCGCGAACTCACGGTGGCGGAGCTTGAAGATCGGGTTAGCACCGGATCTCGGTCTGGATGATAACGGTTCGCTGCTGCTGGATTTTGGCCCACGGCAGTTCACCGTCAGCTTTGATGAAACCTTAAAACCGTTTGTGCGTGATGTTTCCGGCAGCCGCCTGAAAGACCTGCCCAAACCGAACAAAAGCGATGATGAAACGCGGGCGAACGATGCGGTTAACCGCTACAAATTGCTGAAAAAAGATGCGCGTACCATCGCCGCCCAGCAGGTAGCAAGGCTGGAATCCGCCATGTGCCTGCGCCGCCGCTGGTCGCTGGAAAACTTCCAGCTCTTCCTGGTTGAGCATCCGCTGGTTCGTCACTTAACCCGCCGTCTGATTTGGGGCGTTTATAGCGCCGAAAACCAGCTACTGGCTTGCTTTCGCGTAGCAGAAGATAACAGCTCCAGCACCGCTGACGATGATCTTTTCACCCTGCCGGAAGGCGATATCTCTATCGGCACTCCTCACGTTCTGGAAATATCACCAACGGATGCTGCCGCCTTTGGTCAGCTTTTTGCCGACTACGAACTGCTACCACCGTTCCGCCAGCTCGACCGTAACAGCTACGCCCTGACAGAAGCCGAGCGCAATGCCAGTGAACTGACCCGCTGGGCAGGCAGAAAATGCCCGAGTGGTCGGGTCATGGGGCTGGCGAATAAAGGCTGGATAAAGGGCGAACCACAGGATGGAGGCTGGATCGGATGGATGATCAAACCTTTGGGTCGCTGGTCGTTAATCATGGAAATCGATGAAGGCTTTGCGGTAGGCATGTCGCCAGCCGAACTCAGCGCTGAGCAGCTCTTAAGCAAGCTGTGGCTATGGGAAGGCAAAGCAGAAAGATATGGCTGGGGGAGTAATTCAACACAGGAAGCGCAGTTCTCCGTAATCGATGCCATCACCGCCAGCGAGCTAATTAACGATATTGAAGCCCTGTTTGAATAAGGAAAGAGCATGGACAAGGAATTACCGTGGCTGGCGGATAACGCCCAACTGGAACTGAAATATAAAAAAGGCAAAACGCCGCTCAGTCATCGTCGCTGGCCGGGCGAACCAGTGTCCGTTATCACTGGAAGTCTCATCCAGACATTGGGTGATGAATTGCTACAAAAAGCTGAGAAGAAAAAAAACATTGTCTGGCGTTATGAGAATTTTTCACTGGAGTGGCAGTCCGCCATCACGCAGGCCATCAACTTGATCGGCGAACACAAACCCTCAATCCCGGCCCGGACAATGGCGGCGCTAGCCTGTATCGCGCAAAATGACAGCCAACAGTTGCTCGACGAAATCGTCCAACAAGAGGGGCTGGAATATGCGACTGAGGTGGTGATTGCACGCCAGTTTATTGCGCGGTGTTATGAGAGTGATCCTCTGGTAGTGACATTGCAGTATCAGGACGAGGATTATGGCTATGGTTATCGCTCAGAAACCTATAACGAATTCGATCTCCGACTGCGTAAGCATCTCTCTCTGGCAGAGGAAAGCTGCTGGCAGCGTTGCGCCGACAAACTCATTGCCGCACTACCAGGAATAAACAAAGTTCGCCGCCCTTTTATTGCGCTGATCCTCCCGGAAAAACCAGAAATAGCCAATGAGTTGGTAGGCCTTGAATGCCCGCGAACTCATTTTCATTCTAAGGAGTGGTTAAAAGTTGTTGCTAATGACCCCACAGCGGTGAGAAAACTCGAACACTACTGGAGCCAGGATATATTTAGCGATCGAGAAGCCAGCTACATGTCGCATGAAAACCACTTCGGCTACGCGGCCTGCGCCGCCCTTTTGCGCGAACAAGGACTGGCAGCCATTCCGCGCCTCGCGATGTATGCCCATAAAGAAGATTGCGGCAGTCTGCTGGTACAAATTAACCATCCGCAAGTCATCCGCACCTTGCTACTGGTGGCTGATAAAAACAAACCCAGCCTGCAACGTGTAGCTAAATACCATAAAAACTTCCCCCATGCGACGCTCGCCGCACTGGCAGAACTGCTGGCGTTAACAGAACCACCAGCCCGCCCTGGTTATCCAATCATCGAAGACAAAAAGCTGCCTGCACAGCAAAAAGCACGCGATGAATACTGGCGTACGCTGTTACAAACGCTGATGGCATCGCAGCCACAACTGGCAGCAGAAGTGATGCCGTGGTTAAGTACTCAACCCCAGTCAGTGCTGAAGAGTTATTTATCGGCACCGCCCAAACCGGTTATTGATGGCACCGATAACAGCAATCTGCCAGAAATCCTCGTTTCACCACCGTGGCGTAGTAAGAAAAAAATGACAGCTCCACGTCTTGATTTGGCACCGCTCGAATTAACTCCGCAAGTTTACTGGCAACCAGGCGAACAAGAGAGGCTTGCCGCCACTGAGCCTGCCCGTTATTTCAGCACGGAATCTCTTGCGCAACGCATGGAACAAAAAAGTGGACGAGTTGTATTACAGGAACTGGGTTTTGGGGATGATGTATGGCTGTTTCTGAATTATATACTCCCCGGAAAACTGGATGCTGCACGCAATTCACTCTTTGTTCAGTGGCATTACTACCAGGGGCGGGTTGAAGAGATCCTGAATGGCTGGAACTCCCCGGAAGCACAATTAGCAGAACAGGCGCTCCGCAGCGGTCACATAGAAGCGTTAATTAACATATGGGAAAATGACAACTACTCACATTATCGTCCGGAAAAGAGTGTCTGGAACCTGTATTTATTGGCACAGTTGCCGCGTGAGATGGCTTTGACCTTCTGGCTGCGTATCAATGAGAAAAAGCATCTGTTCGCGGGTGAGGACTATTTTCTCAGTATCCTCGGATTGGATGCGCTACCAGGTCTGCTGTTGGCTTTTTCACATCGTCCAAAAGAAACATTTCCGTTAATTTTAAATTTTGGCGCAACAGAACTGGCGCTGCCTGTTGCCCACGTCTGGCGACGTTTCGCGGCGCAGCGTGATCTGGCTCGCCAGTGGATTTTACAATGGCCGGAACATACGGCTAGTGCACTTATCCCTCTTGTCTTTACCAAACCCAGCGATAATAGCGAAGCCGCATTACTTGCCCTGCGTTTACTGTACGAACAGGGACATGGCGAATTGCTACAAACCGTGGCAAACCGCTGGCAGCGTACAGATGTATGGTCTGCCCTGGAGCAGTTGCTTAAACAGGGTCCAATGGACATTTACCCGGCACGCATTCCAAAAGCCCCTGATTTCTGGCATCCGCAAATGTGGTCCAGGCCGCGCCTTATCACTAATAATCAAACTGTTACCAATGACGCTCTGGAAATTATCGGCGAAATGCTGCGCTTTACCCAGGGGGGACGTTTTTATAGCGGGCTGGAACAACTGAAAACGTTCTGCCAGCCACAAACGCTGGCAGCTTTTGCCTGGGATCTCTTCACTGCGTGGCAACAAGCTGGTGCCCCCGCAAAAGACAACTGGGCATTTCTGGCGTTAAGTCTCTTTGGTGACGAAAGCACGGCACGGGATCTGACGACACAGATCCTCGCCTGGCCACAAGAAGGCAAATCTGCCCGTGCTGTCAGCGGCCTGAACATCCTTACCCTGATGAATAATGATATGGCGCTGATACAGCTGCATCATATATCGCAACGGGCTAAATCCCGCCCCTTACGTGATAACGCGGCGGAATTTCTTCAGGTGGTCGCAGAAAATCGCGGGCTAAGCCAGGAAGAGCTAGCGGACAGATTAGTCCCAACCCTGGGCCTTGATGATCCGCAGGCGTTGAGTTTTGATTTTGGTCCCCGGCAGTTTACCGTTCGCTTCGATGAAAATCTCAACCCGGTTATCTTTGATCAGCAAAACGTTCGCCAGAAAAGCGTTCCCCGTTTGCGCGCCGATGACGATCAACTGAAAGCGCCCGAGGCACTGGCCCGACTAAAAGGGCTAAAAAAAGATGCTACTCAGGTGAGCAAAAACCTGCTCCCGCGTCTTGAAACGGCCCTACGTACCACCCGACGCTGGTCGCTGGCAGATTTTCATTCTCTGTTTGTTAATCATCCCTTTACCCGTCTGGTTACCCAGCGATTAATATGGGGGGTTTATCCGGCAAATGAACCGCGTTGTTTACTCAAAGCCTTTCGTGTGGCCGCAGAGGGGGAGTTCTGCAATGCGCAAGATGAGCCAATTGACCTGCCTGCGGACGCTCTGATTGGCATTGCCCACCCGTTAGAAATGACAGCAGAAATGCGCAGTGAATTTGCACAGCTTTTTGCCGATTACGAAATTATGCCGCCTTTTCGCCAGTTGTCGCGCCGCACGGTGCTGCTCACACCTGACGAGTCAACCAGTAACAGCCTGACTCGCTGGGAAGGTAAATCCGCTACCGTTGGGCAACTTATGGGAATGCGATACAAAGGCTGGGAGTCAGGCTATGAGGACGCATTTGTCTATAACCTGGGTGAGTACCGGCTGGTCCTTAAGTTTTCACCCGGTTTTAACCACTACAATGTTGATAGCAAAGCGCTAATGAGCTTCCGTTCTCTTCGAGTGTACCGTGACAATAAATCCGTCACTTTTGCCGAACTTGATGTGTTTGATTTGAGTGAGGCGTTAAGCGCACCTGACGTCATTTTCCATTAAAACACAGCGGGCAGTGATGCAACTGCCCGTTATCAACACGACTTACCAGCGGGGAAAGCGATGATCGTGCAAAAAGAGCTGGTTGCTATTTACGATTATGAGGTCCCTGTACCTGAAGATCCGTTTTCCTTCAGACTTGAGATCCATAAATGCTCTGAATTATTTACAGGTTCCGTCTATCGACTGGAGCGATTCCGGCTACGTCCAACATTTCATCAACGTGATCGAGAAGATGCTGACCCGCTAATAAATGATGCGTTGATTTATATAAGAGATGAGTGTATTGATGAGCGGAAATTACGAGGTGAATCACCTGAAACTGTAATAGCAATTTTTAATCGTGAACTACAGAATATATTCAACCAAGAAATAGAATAATATACTCTAAATAATTCAAATTGGTCCGATCCGGCGCAACGTCCCAATGGCCTGGATTATAAATCTCATTATCTTAATTGCAACGGGGTCCAGCCGTGGTTATAATTCGTTCGTTGGAACACGATGTTGCACAGGCTGTGGTGTTAGGCCTGAAAATAGTAAATAAAAGAACCTGCCTCACCAGCAGGTTTTTTTATTTACTGTGATCTGCTTTCCAGATATTTTTCGCTCAAACAACTAATGCGCCAAACATTTATTGCGCGTAAAATATCGTTTATTTCATTAATACATTTCAGGGATGAATATATGTCACCGCAGAATAATCATCTGCAGCGTCCGCCTGCTGCTGTGTTATACGCCGATGAACTGGCAAAATTAAAACAAAATGATAACGCACCTTGCCCGCCCGGTTGGCAGTTAAGTTTGCCTGCGGCCCGTGCTTTTATCCTTGGCGACGAAGCGCAAAATATCAGCCGTAAAGTGGTGATTAGCCCCTCCGCTGTCGAACGTATGTTAGTCACTCTTGCTACCGGCCGCGGTTTGATGTTGGTGGGGGAACCGGGTACCGCAAAATCTCTTCTTTCTGAATTACTGGCAACCGCTATTAGCGGCGATGCCGGGTTAACCATCCAGGGCGGGGCATCTACCACCGAAGATCAAATCAAGTATGGCTGGAACTACGCCCTGCTTATCAATCATGGTCCGTCAACGGAAGCGCTGGTCCCTGCCCCGCTTTATCAGGGAATGCGCGACGGCAAAATCGTCCGTTTCGAAGAGATAACGCGTACACCGCTGGAAGTGCAGGACTGTCTGTTAGGTATGCTTTCTGACAGGGTGATGACGGGGCCGGAACTCACTGGTGAAGCCAGTCAGCTCTATGCGCGAGAAGGCTTTAATATTATTGCCACTGCCAATACCCGCGATCGCGGCGTCAATGAAATGAGTGCTGCGCTAAAGCGTCGCTTCGATTTTGAAACGGTTTTTCCGATTATGGATTTCGCCCAGGAGTTGGAACTGGTCGCCAGTGCTTCGGCGCGTTTGCTGGCCCATAGCGGTATTCCGCATAAAGTGCCTGACGCGGTACTGGAATTACTGGTCCGCACCTTCCGCGATCTGCGTGCCAACGGCGAAAAGAAAACGTCAATGGATACACTGACAGCGATTATGTCCACCGCTGAAGCCGTGAACGTGGCCCATGCTGTGGGCGTCCGCGCCTGGTTTTTAGCGAATCGCGCGGGGGAGCCTGCCGACCTGGTGGAATGTATTGCCGGAACCATCGTCAAAGATAACGAAGAAGATCGCGCGCGTCTGCGCCGTTACTTCGAACAGCGTGTCGCCACACATAAAGAAGCTCACTGGCAGGCTTATTATCAAGCCCGCCACCGCCTGCCGTGAGGAAAGATGCATGAGCGAGCCGTTAATTGTCGGCATCCGGCATCATAGTCCGGCCTGCGCCCGGCTGGTGAAATCGTTAATCGAAAGCCAGCGGCCACGATACGTGTTGATTGAAGGCCCGGCTGATTTTAATGACCGGGTAGACGAACTGTTTTTAGCCCACCAGCTTCCGGTAGCTATTTACAGTTATTGCCAGTATCAGGACGGTGCAGCCCCCGGGCGTGGTGCCTGGACGCCATTTGCTGAATTTTCGCCGGAGTGGCAGGCGCTACAAGCCGCACGTCGCATTCAGGCACAAACTTACTTCATCGATTTGCCTTGCTGGGCGCAGAGTGAAGAAGAGGACGATTCGCCTGATACGCAAGATGAAAGCCAGGCCTTACTGCTGCGTGCCACCCGCATGGATAACAGCGATACCCTGTGGGATCACTTGTTCGAAGATGAAAGCCAGCAAACTGCATTACCCTCTGCGCTGGCGCACTATTTTGCCCAACTGCGGGGCGACGCCTCCGGCGATGCGCTCAATCGTCAGCGCGAAGCCTTTATGGCCCGCTGGATTGGATGGGCGATGCAGCAAAATAATGGCGACGTGTTAGTTGTCTGCGGTGGCTGGCACGCTCCGGCACTGGCAAAGATGTGGCGCGAATGCCCTCAGAAAATTAACAAGCCAGAATTGCCCTCGCTGGCAGATGCCGTTACAGGTTGTTATCTCACACCCTACAGTGAAAAGCGCCTTGATGTGCTGGCAGGATACCTTTCAGGAATGCCTGCCCCGGTATGGCAAAACTGGTGCTGGCAGTGGGGCTTGCAGAAGGCCGGTGAACAACTGCTAAAAACTATCCTTACCCGTTTGCGCCAGCACAAATTGCCCGCTTCTACCGCGGATATGGCTGCCGCTCATCTGCATGCGATGGCGCTGGCACAGTTGCGCGGTCATACACTACCGTTACGCACTGACTGGCTGGATGCCATAGCAGGCTCGCTGATTAAAGAAGCCCTGAACGCGCCGTTGCCGTGGAGCTATCGCGGCGTTATTCATCCCGATACCGATCCGATTCTGCTAACGTTGATAGACACATTAGCGGGTGACGGATTCGGTAAACTTGCCCCTTCTACGCCACAACCGCCTCTGCCAAAAGATGTCACCTGCGAACTGGAACGTACCGCAATCTCCCTTCCGGCGGAGCTTACCTTAAATCGCTTTACCCCCGATGGGCTGGCGCAAAGTCAGGTGTTACATCGGCTGGCAATACTGGAGATCCCTGGGATTGTACGCCAGCAGGGAAGTACACTGACACTTGCAGGCAACGGTGAAGAACGCTGGAAATTAACCCGCCCGCTTAGCCAGCATGCGGCATTGATTGAGGCCGCCTGTTTTGGTGCCACACTCCAGGAAGCCGCACGCAATAAATTAGAAGCCGATATGCTGGACGCGGGCGGAATCGGCAGTATCACCACATGTCTTAGCCAGGCGGCGTTAGCGGGTCTGGCGTCCTTCAGTCAACAATTACTGGAGCAACTCACACTATTAATCGCCCAGGAAAATCAATTTGCCGAAATGGGCCAGGCGCTGGAAGTGCTTTATGCCTTATGGCGGCTGGATGAAATTAGCGGTATGCAAGGCGCGCAGATATTACAAACGACGTTATGCGCGACTATCGATCGCACGCTGTGGCTGTGTGAATCTAACGGCAGACCGGATGAAAAGGAGTTTCACGCTCACCTGCATAGCTGGCAAGCGCTTTGCCATATTCTGCGCGATCTACATAGCGGCGTTAATTTACCCGGCGTTTCTCTTTCTGCGGCGGTAGCCTTACTGGAGCGACGCAGTCAGGCAATTCATGCCCCGGCGCTGGATCGCGGCGCGGCTCTTGGCGCACTAATGCGTCTGGAACATCCCAACGCCAGTGCCGAAGCGGCGCTGACGATGCTGGCGCAGTTATCCCCGGCACAATCTGGTGAGGCGCTGCACGGTTTGCTGGCGCTGGCCCGCCATCAACTGGCCTGTCAGCCGGCATTTATCGCCGGTTTCAGCAGTCATTTAAATCAACTGAGTGAAGCCGATTTTATTAACGCCCTGCCCGATTTACGCGCGGCGATGGCCTGGCTACCACCACGAGAACGCGGGACGCTGGCGCATCAGGTGCTTGAGCATTATCAACTGGCGCAACTTCCCGTTTCGGCGCTGCAAATGCCGTTGCATTGTCCACCACAGGCCATTGCACATCATCAACAACTCGAACAGCAGGCACTGGCATCGCTGCAAAACTGGGGAGTTTTCCATGTCTGAACTGAACGATCTTCTGACCACCCGTGAGCTACAACGCTGGCGATTAATTCTTGGCGAAGCGGCAGAAACGACGCTTTGTGGGCTGGATGACAACGCCCGGCAGATAGACCACGCGCTGGAGTGGCTGTATGGGCGCGATCCTGAACGGCTCCAGCGTGGTGAACGTTCCGGTGGATTAGGTGGCTCAAATCTCACCACCCCTGAGTGGATCAACAGTATTCACACGCTGTTTCCGCAGCAGGTGATTGAGCGGCTGGAAAGCGATGCCGTGCTGCGCTACGGCATTGAAGATGTGGTGACGAATCTCGACGTGCTGGAACGTATGCAGCCTTCTGAAAGCCTGCTACGCGCTGTTTTGCACACCAAACATCTGATGAACCCCGAAGTACTGGCTGCCGCCCGCCGGATAGTGTGCCAGGTTGTTGAAGAAATTATGGCTCGACTGGCAAAGGAAGTTCGTCAGGCTTTTTCTGGTGTCCGCGATCGCCGTCGCCGTTCATTTATTCCACTGGCGCGAAACTTTGATTTCAAAAGTACTCTGCGCGCCAACCTGCAACACTGGCACCCGCAACACGGCAAGTTGTATATCGAATCCCCCCGCTTTAACAGCCGCATTAAACGCCAAAGCGAACAATGGCAACTGGTCTTACTGGTTGATCAAAGCGGATCGATGGTCGATTCGGTGATCCACTCTGCGGTGATGGCGGCCTGTTTGTGGCAGTTACCCGGCATTCGTACCCATCTGGTGGCGTTTGACACAAGCGTCGTTGATCTCACGGCAGACGTTGCCGATCCGGTAGAGTTATTAATGAAAGTACAGTTGGGCGGCGGGACCAATATCGCCAGTGCCGTGGAGTATGGTCGGCAACTTATTGAACAACCAGCGAAAAGCGTCATTATCCTCGTGAGCGATTTTTACGAAGGGGGTTCATCATCATTACTGACGCATCAGGTGAAAAAGTGTGTCCAGAGCGGCATCAAAGTGCTGGGACTGGCAGCGCTCGATAGCACCGCAACACCTTGCTATGACCGCGATACGGCCCAGGCGCTGGTTAATGTCGGCGCACAAATAGCCGCCATGACGCCGGGCGAGCTGGCATCATGGCTTGCGGAGAATCTTCAGTCATGAATTCACTACGTCCGGAATTATTAGAACTGACACCGCAGGCCCTGACGGCGTTAAGCAATGCCGGTTTTGTTAAGCGCAGTCTTAAGGAACTGGAAAATGGCAACGTCCCGGAGATCAGCCATGAGAACGACGCTTTAATCGCCACCTTCAGTGACGGTGTCCGTACCCAGCTGGCGAACGGCCAGGCACTGAAAGAGGCTCAGTGCAGTTGCGGGGCCAACGGTATGTGCCGTCATCGCGTGATGCTGGTGTTAAGTTATCAACGACTTTGTGCCACCACTCAGTCTACGGAAAAAGAAGAAGAGTGGGATCCGGCAATCTGGCTGGAAGAACTGGCTACCCTTCCCGATGCTACCCGCAAACGCGCACAGGCGCTGGTCGCTAAAGGCATCACCATTGAGTTGTTCTGTGCGCCGGGTGAAATTCCCTCTGCCCGCTTACCGATGAGCGATGTGCGTTTTTATTCCCGCAGCAGTATTCGTTTCGCCCGTTGTGATTGTATTGAAGGCACACTTTGCGAACATGTCGTACTGGCGGTACAGGCCTTCGTCGAGGCCAAAGCGCAGCAAGCAGAATTTAACCATTTAATCTGGCAGATGCGCAGCGAACACGTCACATCATCTGACGATCCGTTTGCCAGCGAAGAAGGCAACGCGTGTCGTCAATATGTTCAGCAATTAAGCCAGACATTATGGCTTGGCGGCATCAGCCAGCCGCTCATCCATTACGAGGCAGCATTCAACCGCGCATTGCAGGCGGCAGAGACCTGCAACTGGCGCTGGGTGAGTGAATCGCTACGGCAACTGCGCGCCAGCGTTGATGCCTTCCACGCCCGCGCCAGCCACTATAATGCCGGAGAATGCTTACATCAGCTTGCGGCATTAAACAGTCGATTAAATTGCGCACAAGAGATGGCCCGGCGCGACAGTATTGGTGAAGTTCCTCCTGTGCCGTGGCGCACGGTCGTTGGCTCTGGCATTGCCGGAGAAGCAAAGCTTGATCATCTGCGGCTGGTGTCTTTAGGTATGCGTTGCTGGCAGGATATTGAGCATTATGGTTTACGCATCTGGTTTACCGATCCCGACACCGGCAGTATTTTGCACCTTTCGCGCAGTTGGCCGCGAAGTGAACAGGAAAACTCACCGGCAGCTACGCGTCGGCTGTTTAGTTTTCAGGCTGGCGCACTGGCGGGCGGGCAAATTGTTTCACAAGCAGCAAAACGCAGTGCCGATGGCGAGCTGCTGTTAGCTACCCGCAACCGCTTAAGCAGCGTTGTGCCGCTGTCGCCTGATGCCTGGCAAATGTTGAGCGCGCCGTTACGCCAGCCGGGCATTGTGGCTTTGCGGGAATATTTACGCCAGCGTCCCCCCGCCTGCATACGGCCTCTTAATCAGGTCGATAACTTATTTATTCTGCCGGTCGCTGAGTGTATTTCGCTCGGTTGGGACAGCAGCCGCCAGACGCTGGATGCGCAGGTCATTAGCGGCGAAGGGGAAGATAATGTGCTGACGTTATCATTACCAGCCTCAGCCAGCGCACCTTATGCCGTTGAACGCATGGCGGCGCTTTTGCAACAAACAGACGACCCCGTGTGTCTGGTTTCTGGCTTTGTCAGTTTTGTTGAAGGGCAATTGACACTGGAACCACGGGTGATGATGACAAAAACCCGTGCCTGGGCGCTGGACGCAGAAACTACGCCTGTGGCACCGCTACCTTCTGCCAGCGTTTTGCCTGTGCCGTCTACTGCTCATCAGTTGCTGATACGCTGCCAGGCGTTACTTATTCAACTGCTCCATAACGGCTGGCGCTATCAGGAACAGAGTGCTATTGGTCAGGCATAGTTGCTGGCGAATGACCTCACCGCGGTGGGTTTTTATCGGCTGGCACATGTGTTGGGACAATTTCGTAATACAGAAAGCGAGGCACGGGTAGAAGCAATGAATAACGGTGTTTTGCTTTGCGAACAATTATTCCCCATGCTTCAGCAACAAGGATGAAATAGTGCTTTTTACTAAGAGTTCTACTCCAGTTCCGGACTGCTCACGCCACGGTATTAGGCATATCCTATATAGCCCCTGGTGAGAGTCACCAGTTCCTTGATTAAATAAAATGGAGTTTTACATGAAGGCTTTCAATAAGCTGTTTTCCCTCGTTGTTGCATCTGTTCTGGTTTTCTCTCTTGCTGGCTGCGGTGACAAAGAAGAATCGAAGAAATTCAGCGCCAATCTGAACGGCACTGAAATTGCCATTACCTATGTCTACAAAGGTGACAAGGTGCTTAAGCAATCTTCTGAAACCAAAATTCAATTTGCCTCCATTGGTGCAACCACCAAAGAAGATGCTGCCAAGACACTTGAGCCGTTAAGCGCCAAATACAAAAACATCGCGGGTGTTGAAGAAAAATTAACCTATACCGATACCTACGCGCAGGAAAACGTGACTATCGATATGGAAAAAGTGGATTTTAAAGCCCTGCAGGGTATTTCAGGAATCAACGTTTCTGCTGAAGATGCCAAAAAAGGTATCACTATGGCGCAAATGGAACTGGTGATGAAAGCCGCTGGTTTTAAAGAAGTGAAATAATCGGTTGGCGGTCATGCTCTAAACATGACCGCCAATTTTTTAGCCTTTTTTCACATGCTGGCGCGCTGCCAGTCCACGCAGAAAATAACGTAAAAATTGATCGCCGCATTCGCGGAAGTTTTTATGATCCGGTGCGCGCATCATCGCTGTAATTTCCGGCATCGAAACGCGGAACTGCTGTTCGGTGAGGATAGCCAGAATGTCATCGGTTTTCAGCGAAAACGCGATGCGTAATTTTTTCAGCACGATGTTGTTATTAATGCGACGTTCCGGCTCCAGTGCCGGAGCAGACTCATCCTTGCCGCGTTTTTCATAAATCAGGCCATTGAGGAATGACGACAAAACAATGTCCGGACAACGCTGAAAACCCTCTTCGTCTTCTTTACGTAGCCAGACGGCGATCTGTTCCGCGGTGGCTTCGACATTACCCAGCGCCAGAATACGCACCAGGTCATTATTATTGGCTTTCAAAATGTAGCGCACGCTGCGCAGAATATCGTTACTTAGCATGAGGCCTTCAGGTGTTGATGAGGCAAAAAGCCATTTTAGCAGTCTTTTACAGGCCAATCGCCTCTTTTAAGCTTTTCAGATAACGGCGGCTGACCGGCACGGTTAAGCCATTACGCAAAATCAACTCGGCCTGGCCGTTATCTTCCAGACGAATCTCCTGTAAATGCGCGAGGTTAACCAGATACTGACGATGGCAGCGCAGTAGTGGTGTACGACTTTCCAGGGTACGTAATGTCAATTCGGTAAAGCCCTCTTTCCCTTCGTGGCTGGTAACGTAGACACCGCTCATCCGACTGCTGACAAATGCCACATCTTTCATTTGCAGCAAATAAATCCGACTATGCCCCGTACAAGGGATAAATTTCAGCGCCTGTTGATTTTCCGGTAACAGCGAAACATCCTGCTTGCTGCGCTCCTGACGCAATCGCGCCAGCGTTTTCTCCAGTCGCGCTTCATCAATTGGCTTCAGCAGGTAATGAAAACGCGTCTTCAAACGCCTTCACCGCGTACTCGTCGAACGCGGTCAGGAACACAATATAGGGGCGATGCTCCGGGTCGAGCATGCCAACCATCTCCAGCCCGCTGATGCGCGGCATCTGGATGGTCGAGAAACAGCACGTCCGGACGCAGCTTATGTACCGCACCAATGGCTTCCACCGCATTGGCGCACTCCCCGACAATGTCGATATCGTCCTGGGTTTGCAGCAACACGCGCAGGTTTTCCCGCGCCAGGGGTTCATCATCGACAATCAGCACTTTTATCATGCGTTCTCCTCCAGAGGTAACCGCAAGGTGACACGGGTGAAACGGTCCGCTTCGCAGGTAACGGCAATCCCACATTCATCGCCAAAGCGCATTTTCAGGCGCTTATCGACCAGGCTCATCCCCAAACCGCTGGCCTGGGCGGTGGGCTGATACAGCCCGGCGTTATCTTCAATATCCAGCACCAGATGCTGCCCCTGACGGCTGGCACGTAGGGTGATTTCCCCCACCTCAAGCAGCTGGGAAGTGCCGTGTTTAATGGCATTCTCAACAATTGGCTGGAGCGTAAAGGCCGGAACGTTGCCCCGAAAGCGCATCGGGGATATCCATATGCACCACCAGGCGCGACGAAAACGTGCCTTTTCGATTCCCAAATAGGCATTTACGTGTTCGATTTCATCGGCCAAGGTGACATTTTCCGATGGCCCGCTTGAGGTTCTTACGAAAAGAACGTCGACAGATACTGCACCAGCTGGCTGGCCTGTTCGCTATCACGGCGAATCACCGCTTTCAGGGTATTGAGAGCGTTAAAACAGAAAATGGGGGTTCACCTGGGCATGCAGCAGCTTAATCTCCGACTGGGTCAGCAGGCTTTCTGCCGCTCATACTGCCCGGCAAGAATTTGCGCCGACAGCAGCTGGGCAATCCCTTCGCCCGCGTACGGTTAATCGAACTAAACAGGCGATTTTTGGCTTCATACAGCTTAATAGTACCGATAACCTTTTGGTTTTCCCCGCGCAGCGGGATAACCAGCGTCGTGCCCAGCTTACAGTTGGGATGAATTGAACAGCGATACGGCATTTCATTCCCGTCCGCGTACACCACCTCGCCGGTTTCAATGGGTTTTTGCGTATAGCGCGATGAGATAGGTTTGCCGGGAAGGTGGTGGTTTTCACCAATGCCGGTAAAGGCCAGTAGTATTTTCCCGGTCGGTTTATTGCCACCGCACCGATATCCAGCTCCTGAATCAGTACCTGCGCCACCTTCATGCTGTTCTCTTCATTAAAGCCTTTACGCAAGATGCCCTCGGTTGAGGCCGCCACCTTCAGCGCCGTGGCCGAGAAAGCCGAAGTATATTTTTCGAACATCGCGCGCTTATCTAACAGGATGCGCATAAACAGCGCCGCGCCCACGGTATTTGTGACCATCATCGGCGCAGCAATACTCTGCACCAGATGCAGCGCGTTTCGAACGGACGGGCAATCAGCAAATTATTAGCATCTGCACCAGCTCGGCGACCAGGGTAATGGCCCCGGCGGTCCAGGGGTTAACGACTTTATCCGGGCGGCCACGGCAAATCAGAATGCTGTGCACCAGCCCGCCAAGCAGACCTTCCACCATGGTAGAGATCATGCAGCTCAGCGCGGTCATTCCGCCCATCGAATAGCGATGCAGACCGCCGGTGAAACCAACCAAACCGCCGACTACCGGGCCGCCCAGCAGCCCCCCCATCACGGCGCCGATGGCGCGGGTATCGGCGATTGAGTCTTCAATATGCAGGCCGAATAGGTGCCGAGAATACAGAAAATCGAGAAGGTGACGTAGCACAGCAGCTTGTGCGGCAGACGCACGGTGACCTGCATCAGGGGGATAAACAGAGGCGTTTTGCTCATCAGCCAGGCGATAACCAGGAAGACGCACATCTGCTGAAGCAGCAGCAACGCCGATTAAACTCGTACATACCCAATCACCACAAGAGAAATAAAACTGCGTAGCATACACATAGTTGGCATAACTTTCTTTGAAACCTGGCAAAAAAAGTGCAAAAAATGCTACCGATCACATTTTATCCATTCGATGAAGAAATGAAATGGATAAAAAACCATCCAGCAGCGTCGCCGCAAACCCGGTCTAAAGTTAAAGGGGGAACTTATGCCGGAGGAACGATGGCGCTTTACACGATTGGCGAAGTGGCACAGCTTTGTGATATCAATCCGGTCACGCTCCGCGCCTGGCAACGGCGGTACGCGCTACTCAAACCGCAGCGCACCGACGGCGGCCATACGGCTGTTTAACGATGCGGATATCGACCGCATCCGCGAAATCCAGCGCTGGATTGAAACCGGCGTGCAGGTCAGTAAAGTGAAAAACCTGCTCAGTAATGAAAATGTTGATGTGCAGAACGGCTGGCGCGATCAGCAAGAAACATTACTGACTTACCTGCAAAGCGGCAATCTACATAGCCTGCGAACGTGGATCAAAGAGCGCGGTCAGGATTACCCCGCCCAGACACTCACCACACATCTGTTTATTCCTCTGCGCCGACGGCTTCAGTGCCAACAACCGACTCTCCAGGCGCTGCTGGCGATCCTCGACGGCGTACTGATCAACTACATCGCCATTTGTCTGGCTTCGGCACGTAAAAAACAGGGTAAAGATGCGCTGGTGGTTGGCTGGAATATTCAGGATACCACCCGTCTGTGGCTGGAGGGCTGGATTGCCAGTCAACAAGGATGGCGCATTGATGTCCTCGCCCACTCGCTCAATCAACTACGCCCTGAACTATTCGAAGGCCGTACATTGCTGGTGTGGTGCGGTGAAAATCGAACCTCCGCCCAACAGCAGCAACTCACCAGTTGGCAAGAACAAGGCCATGATATTTTCCCACTCGGCATTTAATGATTCGTTAACAAATGCGCTTTACTGTACAATCCTTTCGTTAACATAAGGAGTGCATTATGCGCATAGCTAAAATTGGGGTCATCGCCCTGTTCCTGTTTATGGCGTTAGGCGGAATTGGTGGCGTCATGCTCGCAGGTTATACCTTTATTTTGCGTGCTGGCTAAGCGCCTGCACCAGCCTTTCAAACAGGCGGTCTGCGATGATCGCCGCCAGTGCCACCAGTAACGCCCCCTGGATCACATACGCGGTATTAAATCCGCTAAGCCCGATGATGATGGGCGTACCCAGCGTGCTGGCCCCTACCGTTGAGGCGATCGTCGCCGTACCAATGTTGATAATCACCGAAGTTCGCACGCCCGCCAGAATCACCGGAGCCGCCAGCGGTAGCTCGACCTTACGCACTCGCTGACCACGACTCATTCCCATACCTTTCGCAACTTCTGTCACGCTGGCATCAATCGCTCCCAGCCCGGCAAGTGTCGCCTGCAGGACGGGCAGCACACCGTAAAGGATCAAGGCGATAATCGCTGGTTGCAGACCAAAGCCGATCACCGGAACGGCGATCGCCAGCACTGCGACGGGCGGAAAAGTCTGTCCAACGGCGGCAATAGTTTCCACCAGTGGGCGAAATTCCGCGCCCCACGGGCGAGTGACAGCAATTCCGGCACCAGTGCCAATGATCACCGCAAACAAACTCGAAATTCCCACCAGCCAGAAATGAGCCAGTGCCAGAGCTGCAAAACTTTCTTGCTGATAAACGGGTCGTGGCAGTTGTGGGAACAAGGCAGCAAACAGCGGCTGGCTGTAAGGCAGCCAGAAAATCAGCGCCACAAACAGAGCAATGAGCCAGAACAGCGGATCGCGCAACATCTTCATACGCTTACGCCTCCACCAGCAGATCCTGAAAATGCAGCGTGCCGCAAGGCTGGCCCTGCATGTTCACCACCGGCAGCACCTCGCATCCCCGCGCAACAAACAGAGAGAGCGCATCGCGTAGCGTCATCTCTTCTGCCAGTGCCTCACCATCTGCTCGTTCTTCGCGACGCACGTAATCCGCCACACTACGTAACGAAAGCAGGCGCACACCCAGTTCACTACGTCCAAAAAACTGGCGGACAAAATCATTCGCCGGACGAGTCAGCATCGTCAGCGGATTGCCCTGCTGCACTACTTCACCGTGATCCATCAATACCAGATGTTCTGCCAGCCGTAGCGCCTCATCAATATCATGAGTGACCAGCACAATGGTACGCCCCAGCAAACGGTGAATGCGCGTCATCTCTTGTTGCAACGCGCCGCGCGTTACCGGGTCCAGTGCGCCAAAAGGTTCATCCATTAGTAAGACTTGCGGATCGGCAGCCAGTGCACGCGCCACTCCCACACGTTGCTGCTGACCACCGGAAAGCTGATGCGGATAACGCTCACGCAAATTTGACTCCAGCCCCAGTAGCGCCATTAATTCGTCGATACGATCGTCAATCCGCGCCCGCGACCATTTTTGTAATTGCGGCACGGTAGCGATGTTTTGCGCCACGCTCCAGTGGGGGAACAGGCCAATAGATTGAATGGCATAGCCCATCCGGCGGCGCAACTCCAGTACTGGCAGCGAGCGAATTTCTTCTCCGGCAAAGCGGATCTCTCCGCTGTCATGCTCCACCAGGCGGTTAATCATTTTCAGGGTGGTGGATTTGCCGGAGCCAGATGTGCCAATCAGCACCGAAAAACTCCCTTCCTGAAAATTGAGATTGAGATCGTTAACGGCTTTTTGTGCGCCGAACAGTTTGCTGACATGGCTAAATTCAATCATTACGTTTCACCTTCAGCAGTGCGATAAGCAAATCGAACAGCGCGTCGGTAAGCACCGCCAGAACAATTACCGGGATCACCCCCAGCAACACTAAATCAATGGCGCTGCTTAGCAGCCCCTGGAAAACCAGCGCACCAAAACCGCCTGCGCCGATTAACGCCGCAATCACCGCCATACCTACAGTTTGCACCATCACCACCCGCAGGCTGCGCAGAAATACCGGTAACGCCAGCGGTAACTGAACATGCAGGAAACGCTGCGCCCCGCTCATCCCCATCGCTCTGGCGCTTTCCAGCACATCGCGCGGGATCTGGTTCAAACCGACTACCACGCCGCGCACCAGCGGCAGCAAGGCATAGAGCACCAGCGCAATCAGTGCGGGTGTCATTCCGGTTCCTGCTATGCCGAGCGTCCCCAGCCACGGAAAGGCCGTAACCAGCGCGGCAAGCGGCGCAATCAACAGGCCAAAGAGCGCCACCGAAGGCACGGTCTGAATCACATTGAGCAGAGAAAAAATTGCCCCCTGCCGAGCAGTGGAAAAGTAGCACCAGATGCCCAACGGCACACCAATCACTAACGCAGGCAGCACCGCACCAAACAGCAACGTCAGATGTTGTGCCAGCGCGTCGTCAAACACATCCTGACGGTTGGCGTATTCTTTCATTAGTGAGAGATCGTTAAGCGTGCCGGAGTACAGCAACCACAGCGGAATAATGGCAATCTGCATATGCAACAACCAGCGCCACAGCGGATGCGTGGAGATTCGGCGGATGGCATCGCTACAGGCCAGCAATGCCAGCGCCGCAGCCAGCCAGAAACCACTGCCGAGGCTGGTACGCGCCAGCGCACTGCCATTTTGCGCCAGTTGGGTCGCCGCCTTTCCAGCTCCCCACACCAGCAATACGAAGACGAATTGCGCCAGAATGAGTGCACAAATGCTGCCTTTTTTACCGGGAATAAAACAGGCCGTCAGCCAGGCGCAACCAACGCCCACCAGCATCCAGATCGTTTGCGGCCACAGCTGCCAGAGATGACGCCCCTCACCCGAAACTAAACGATTAGGCGCGTAACTGATAAACGGCAGCGCCGCTGCGATTGCCGTCAGCAACAGCAGCAGCGCCAGAACAGGATTAATACGGAAATAAGTCACGGGAAATTACTTCGCCCACCCTTTTTGCTTCAGAAGCAGCCTGCGGCCACGCTTTTGGCATCTAACCCTTCGACCGCAATTTTCGCGTTCAGGGTTTGCAGGGTTTTCTCATTGAGGCTGGCAAAGACCGGCTTAAGCCACTGGTCGAGCTGCGGATAGGCTTTCAGCACCGCTTCACGCACCACCGGCGTTGGCGCATAGATTGGCTGGAAACCGCCTTCGGGTCGCTCAGGGTTTGTAGCCCTAACGCCGCCACCGGGCCGTCGGTGCCGTAAGCCATCGCCGCGTTCACACCAGAGGTTTGTGGGCCGCGGCTTTGATTGTCACCGCCGTATCACCACCCGCCAGCGACAACAGCTGATCCTGGCTTAATTTAAATCGTAGGCTTTTTCAAACGCCGGTAGCGCGTCGGCGCGTTCGATAAATTCGGCAGAGGCCGCCAGCTTAAAGGTGCCGCCGTCTTTCAGATAGCGGCTCAGATCGGCAAGCGAAATCAGCTTATCCTTTTCCGCTACGTCCTTGCGAACGGCGATGGTCCAGGTGTTGTTGGCAGGCGCAGGGGTCAGCCAGACGAGCTTATTTTTCTCGCGTCCAGTTTTTTCACTTTTATGGCCGTTCCACGCCTGGGGGTCGTTTTCATCTTTGAAGAAAAACGCGCCATTGCCGGTGTATTCCGGGTAGATATCCAGCTCGCCGGAGGTAATCGCACCGCGAACCACCGGTGTGGTGCCCAACTGCACTTTATTAACGGTTTTGACGCCGTGGCTTTCCAGCACCTGCAGAATAATATTGCCGAGCAGCGCCCCTTCGGTATCAATTTTCGAACCCACCTTCACCGGCTCGGCAGCCTGCAATGGCAGGCTTACCGCCGCCAACATAACCAGTGAACCTGCCCAGAGCTTTAAGAGTGGCATGATGCTTTCCTCATTCTTTTACTGTTGTTTTCAGCGAATTAAGAGAAAAGCATAGTTGATAATGGCGGGGTTAGCTTGAGCGGAAGGATTCAGTTGCAGAATCAGATAAATACTTAAGAGGCATATTCGGTCCGGCGTTTCCTGCCGGATGCGGCGCGAGCGCCTTATCCGGCCTACAAAGGGCGCAAACGTCGCGCCCTTACTAAAGCATTACAGCAACTCAAACTCGCCTTTCTTAACGCGTGCGGAATCAGTGCCGATAAAGACATTGAACTTGCCAGGCTCGGCGTCATATTTCATCTGTTGATTCCAGAACTTCAGCGCCTCAATATCGATCGGGAAGCTGACAGTCTGAGTTTCGCCCGGTTTCAGGGTGATTTTCTCAAAGCCTTTCAGCTGTTTCACAGGGCGACTCATGGAAGCCGTCACATCCTGCAAGTACATCTGCACTACCGTGGCACCCTCGCGCTTACCGGTGTTCGTCACCTGCACGCTGGCAGTCACTTTGCCGTCACGCTTCATGGTCGGCGCAGAAAGTTTCACATCAGAGACGGTGAAAGTGGTGTAGCTCAGCCCATAGCCGAACGGATACAACGCCCCGTTAGCTTCATCAAAATAACGCGAAGTGTATTTGTTCGGCTTGTCGGCATTATACGGGCGACCGGTATTCAGATGGCTGTAGTACACCGGGATCTGCCCGACAGAACGCGGGAAGGACATTGGCAGCTTGCCGGACGGGTTGTAATCGCCAAACAATACATCGGCAATTGCATTACCGCCTTCAGTCCCCGCAAACCAGGTTTCCAGAATCGCATCAGCCTGCTGATCTTCTTTCACCAGCGCCAGCGGACGCCCGTTCATCAGCACCAGCACCAGCGGTTTACCGGTGGCTTTCAGCGCCGCAATCAAGTCACGTTGGCTTTGCGGAATAGTGATATCGGTCCGGCTGGAGGCTTCGTGCGCCATCCCCTGTGCTTCACCGACTACAGCCACCACCACATCAGATTGTTTCGCCGTCTGCACCGCTTCATCAATCATCTCTTGCGGCGAACGCGGATCGACTTTGACCGCTTCTTCATACTGATTCAGGAAATCGATAATGCCTTTGTCACTGGTAACGTTCGCCCCTTTGGCATACAGCACTTTACCGTTTTCACCGACGGCATTTTTAATCCCGGTCAGTACGGTCACGGATTGATCGGCAACACCGGCTGCGGACCAGCTGCCCATCACGTCACGTTTACTGTCCGCCAGTGGCCCAACCACCGCAATGGTGGCCGATTTTTTCAGCGGTAACGTTTCGAGACGGTTTTTCAGCAACACCAAGCTTTCGCGCGCCACTTCACGCGCTTCTTTACGGTGCAGGCGGCTTTCGGCATTGGTATCCACCGGGTCAGACTCTTTCGGCCCCAAATGGCTGTATGGGTCGTTAAACAACCCCATATCATATTTAACGTTCAGTACATGGCGGGCAGCATCGTCCAGCTCTGCCATCGTCACTTTGCCGGATTTAATCAACCCAGGCAGATACTTCGAGTAGTACTCGTCGCTCATGCTCATGTTGATTCCGGATTTCAGCGCCACGCGCACCGCATCTTCCGGGTCTGCCGCCGTGCCATGTTTAATCAGCTCTTTGATTGCACCGTGATCGGAAACGGTGATGCCTTTAAAGCCCCACTGGTCGCGCAGAACATCTTTCAGCAGCCAGGAATCGGAGGTGGCTGGCGTGCCGTTCAGCGAGTTCAGCGCCACCATCACCGCGCCGCTGCCTGCGTCCAGCCCCGCTTTGTACGGCGGCATATAATCATTAAACAGGCGCTGCGGACTCATATCGACGGTGTTGTACTCTTTACCGCCTTCTACCGCGCCGTATGCGGCAAAGTGTTTGACGCTGGTCATCACCGAGTAGCGATCTGCCGGGCTTTTACCCTGCATCGCTTCCACCATGGTTTTACCCATTGTTGAGGTGAGATACGTATCTTCGCCAAAACCTTCGGAAGCACGTCCCCAGCGCGGATCGCGCGAGACATCGACCATCGGTGCCCAGGTCATATTCAGGCCATCATCTGCCGCTTCATAAGCAGAGACACGTCCGACCGTTTTCACTGCATCGAGGTTAAAAGACGAGGCCAGACCGAGGCTAATCGGGAACACCGTGCGCTGACCGTGCAGCACGTCGTAAGCAAAGAAAAGAGGAATTTTCAGGCGGCTTAATTCCATCACCTGATCCTGCATGGCGCGGATATCCTGACGGGTTACGGTGTTGAAAATCGCCCCAACCTGACCGTCTTTGATCATCTCGCGGATCGCCTCTTTCGGGTTATCCGGGCCGACGCTGATTAAGCGCAGCTGACCAATTTTCTCATCAACTGTCATTTTCTTAAGCAGTTCGGTGACGAACGCATCCCGCGCTTCGGGCGTTAATGGATGGTTGCCGAATAAATCATCCGCCAGTGCTGGCTGCAGGGCCAGACTCACCGCGATTCCTACTGAACATAGCCATTTCATATGGATTTTTCTTCCTTTGTTGCCCGACGTGGCAGCGAAAATGGTGCAAAAACCGTAGTTTGCCATAAGCATGATGGAGAGAGAAAAAGAATGCTCAGTTTATTGTCTGAATTTTCAAAATATTCACTCGCTGAATTGTTATACAAGGCGCTATTCTAGTTTGTGATATTTTTTCGCCACCACAAGGAGTGGAAAATGTCTTCCATGACAACAACTGATAATAAAGCCTTTTTGAATGAACTTGCTCGTCTGGTGGGTTCTTCACACCTGCTCACCGATCCCGCAAAAACGGCCCGCTATCGCAAGGGCTTCCGTTCTGGTCAGGGCGACGCGCTGGCTGTCGTTTTCCCTGGCTCACTACTAGAATTGTGGCGGGTGCTGAAAGCCTGCGTCACCGCCGACAAAATTATTCTGATGCAGGCCGCCAATACAGGCCTGACCGAAGGATCGACGCCAAACGGTAACGATTATGATCGCGATGTCGTTATCATCAGCACCCTGCGTCTCGACAAGCTGCACGTTCTTGGCAAGGGCGAACAGGTGCTGGCCTATCCGGGCACCACGCTCTATTCGCTGGAAAAAGCCCTCAAACCGCTGGGACGCGAACCGCACTCAGTGATTGGATCATCGTGTATAGGCGCATCGGTCATCGGCGGTATTTGTAACAACTCCGGCGGCTCGCTGGTGCAACGTGGCCCGGCGTATACCGAAATGTCGTTATTCGCGCGTATAAATGAAGACGGCAAACTGACGCTGGTGAACCATCTGGGGATTGATCTGGGCGAAACGCCGGAGCAGATCCTTAGCAAGCTGGATGATGATCGCATCAAAGATGACGATGTGCGTCACGATGGTCGTCACGCCCACGATTATGACTATGTCCACCGCGTTCGTGATATTGAAGCCGACACGCCCGCACGTTATAACGCCGATCCTGATCGGTTATTTGAATCTTCTGGTTGCGCCGGGAAGCTGGCGGTCTTTGCAGTACGTCTTGATACCTTCGAAGCGGAAAAAAATCAGCAGGTGTTTTATATCGGCACCAACCAGCCGGAAGTGCTGACCGAAATCCGCCGTCATATTCTGGCTAACTTCGAAAATCTGCCGGTTGCCGGGGAATATATGCACCGGGATATCTACGATATTGCGGAAAAATACGGCAAAGACACCTTCCTGATGATTGATAAGTTAGGCACCGACAAGATGCCGTTCTTCTTTAATCTCAAGGGACGCACCGATGCGATGCTGGAGAAAGTGAAATTCTTCCGTCCGCATTTTACTGACCGTGCGATGCAAAAATTCGGTCACCTGTTCCCCAGCCATTTACCGCCGCGCATGAAAAACTGGCGCGATAAATACGAGCATCATCTGCTGTTAAAAATGGCGGGCGATGGCGTGGGCGAAGCCAAATCGTGGCTGGTGGATTATTTCAAACAGGCCGAAGGCGATTTCTTTGTCTGTACGCCGGAGGAAGGCAGCAAAGCGTTTTTACACCGTTTCGCCGCTGCGGGCGCAGCAATTCGTTATCAGGCGGTGCATTCCGATGAAGTCGAAGACATTCTGGCGTTGGATATCGCTCTGCGGCGTAACGACACCGAGTGGTATGAGCATTTACCGCCGGAGATCGACAGCCAGCTGGTGCACAAGCTCTATTACGGCCATTTTATGTGCTATGTCTTCCATCAGGATTACATAGTGAAAAAAGGCGTGGATGTGCATGCGTTAAAAGAACAGATGCTGGAACTGCTACAGCAGCGCGGCGCGCAGTACCCTGCCGAGCATAACGTCGGTCATTTGTATAAAGCACCGGAGACGTTGCAGAAGTTCTATCGCGAGAACGATCCGACCAACAGCATGAATCCGGGGATCGGTAAAACCAGTAAACGGAAAAACTGGCAGGAAGTGGAGTAAAAATTACGGATGGCAGAGTATCGCCATCCGAATTCACTTAATCGTTCTGTGCCGTCTGCCCCGCCGCCGCCATTTGGGCGGCTTTTTGTTTTTTATAGCTCAACGCTGCTGCCGGCACAGGCATCACTTTACCGGTTTCAATCCAGGTACGCAGGCGGCTGGCATCGGCAAAATGGGTATATTTGCCAAACGCGTCCATCACTACCAGCGCCACCGGTTTATTATTGATAACCGTACGCATCACCAGACAATGGCCCGCCGCATTGGTAAAGCCGGTTTTGGTTAACTGAATATTCCAGTTATCGCGATACACCAGATGATTAGTATTGCGGAACGGCAGCGTATACGTCGGATTAGAGAAGGTTGCCATATCTTCCCGGGTAGTACTTAACTGCCCGATCAACGGATATTGTTTGCTGGCAATGAGCAGTTTGGTTAAGTCACGGGCAGTTGAAACGTTATGCACCGACAATCCGGTAGGTTCAACAAAGCGCGTGTTGTTCATTCCGAGCGATTTCGCTTTCGCATTCATTGCCTTAATAAAGGCTTTGTAACCACCGGGATAATGGTGCGCAAGGCTTGCCGCCGCGCGGTTTTCTGAAGACATCAGCGCCAGCAACAGCATATCTTTACGGCTGATTTCGCTATTCAGTCGTACGCGCGAATAGACCCCTTTCATCTCCGGCGTCTGGCTGATATCCACTTTTAGTTTTTCATCCAGCGGCAGTCGTGCATCCAGCACAACCATCGCGGTCATTAATTTGCTGATAGACGCAATCGGACGCACCAGATCCGGGTGGTTCGAATAGATCACTTTGTTGGTATTCAGATCAACAATCATCGCGCTACCGGAGGCAATTTCCGGTTGTGAAGCGGTGGTAGCGGCTGCCGTTTTCGCAACGGCCTGCGGTGCAAAAGGCACAGCCAGCATCAGGGCCAGGCTAAATAAAGAAACTCGAAATTTCGGCATGATGAGCATTCAGATAGTGGTTCACGCGCACGGGTTGCGCACCGCCGGAGTAAGGATTTACTGAGGCTAGCGACGCCATCATAACGAGCAAAAAGTGCGATCGTCAAAGGAGAATCGTGAGGAAATGCTGCATTGCTGACATTTACGCCAGCAATGCAACGTCAAAGAACTTTCTAGAACAAACGATAACCGTAGCCCCATAGTATAACGGTTAGGGCGAGCAGCACTTCCAGTACCAGCACGCCAATCGCCAGCGTCGAACTAGAGAAGCTAAGGCCTTCCTCTTTGTTGATATTCAGGAAGCTCGGAATACCAAGGTAAAGCAGGTAGCCGGTGTAAAACAGCGCCACCGTGCCGACCAGCGCACACAACCAGACCAGTGGATAAAGCGCCACCAGACCGCTTAAAAACAGCGGAGTTGCAACGTAGCCCGCGAAGACCATGCAGTGCGCAAGTGACGGACGCTGCGGATAATTACGCGCCATCCACCAGATGACCCGCCCCATCACCGCGACCCCAGCCAGCATAACGCCGTAAAACAAGACAGCCAGCGCCAGTCCGGTAAACCAGGATAACTTCAGGATAGTGCCATCGCCAAAATTCCAGCCAATCTGTGTAGTGCCAATGAAGGCGCAAATCACCGGAATCGCCGCCATCAGCAAAACGTGGTGGGTGTAATGGTGAGAAATCGTTTCGTTTTCGCGATTAATCACCTGCATTTCACGATCGGGATGGGAAAACAGTCCCCAGACATGGCTCATACCGCCCCCTTGTTGTGAGTTCATGAACCTGACAGTTCAAGTATAAGTCAGCTTGTGATTATTTTTTGTTCGCCCATGTAATTTTCACTGTCTGATGAACGTCCTTTTTCAGCGTGAATGATTCACAGGGTGTATGCTTACTGGCAACCAAAGGGAGACAGACTGGCCTATGGATCTCAATACACTTATCTCACAATATGGTTATGCCGCGCTGGTGATCGGTAGCCTGGCGGAAGGTGAAACCGTGACTTTGCTGGGAGGCGTTGCGGCGCATCAGGGGCTATTAAAGTTCCCGCTGGTGGTACTTTCTGTGGCGCTTGGCGGCATGATTGGCGACCAGGTGCTCTATCTGTGCGGGCGGCGGTTTGGCGGCAAGCTGTTACGCCGTTTCTCGAAACATCAGGATAAAATTGAGCGGGCGCAGAAACTTATCCAACGCCATCCGTATCTGTTTGTCATTGGTACGCGCTTTATGTATGGCTTTCGGGTGATTGGCCCGACGCTGATTGGTGCCAGCCAGCTGCCGCCGAAAATCTTTCTGCCGCTGAATATTCTCGGCGCATTTGCCTGGGCGTTGATTTTTACCACTATTGGTTACGCTGGTGGTCAGGTGATTGCGCCGTGGTTGCACAATCTCGACCAGCATTTGAAGCACTGGGTCTGGTTGATTCTGGTCGTGGTTCTGGTGGTGGGCGTGCGCTGGTGGCTGAAACGACGCGGGAAGAAAAAGCCGGATCATCAGGCGTAAAACCATTGCCCTGGATAAGGCGTTCGCGCCGCATCCGACATCCGGAGTACCATGCCTGATACGACGCTTGTGCGTCTTTTCATGCCGACCAAAATATTACCCAATGAAATATCCACGCACCTCACTGCGCTATTCTGGGTTGAACTGTGGATTCGCCAACATAAAGCCGCCATCCACTATCAACGACTGCCCGGTGGTGTAATTTGCGCCCTCCGAACAAAGCCACACCACCAGGCTGGCAATCTCATGCGTTGCGCCAAAACGCCGCAAGGGAATCGAAGGCTCCGCGTCGGGCTTCACGTCGCTGTCATCCATGCCATTCATTGGCGTGGCGATCGCCCCAGGCGCGACTGCGTTCACCAAAATCTTATGCCTGACCAGCTCCAGCGCCATCGCTTTGGTTAACCCACCGAGCGCATGTTTAGCGGCTGTGTAGGCGCTGGCATCCGGCAGCGGCGTATGTTCATGTACCGACGTAATGTTGATGATGCGACCGCCCTGCCCTTGTTTCACCATCTGACGAGCCGCAATTTGCGAGCATAAGAATGCACCATCGACATCAACGGTAAAAATCTTGCGCCACTCATCAAAAGCCATATCAAGAAACGGCGCTTTGGTCATTGCACCCGCATTATTCACCAGCACATCAATGCGCCCCAGCCGTTGAATGAGTTTCTCCAGCGCCAGTGCCCCTTCTGGTAGATTGCCGAGATCCAGCTGCACGATCTCCGCACGTACGCCGTGGCTAACTACCTCACGCGCGGTATCTTTTGCCCCTTCTTCATCTGAGTGCCAGGTAATACCAATATCAAACCCCTGCTGCGCCAGTAATAACGCGCACTCTTTGCCGATCCCCGAATCGGAGGCGGTAATAATCGCAACCTGTGCCATCGAGTTCTCCACTTAACGCTGAATAAACGTTAAGTATAGAAGGCGCATATCATCAGCGTTTGTACCCCCCGCCCAACGCACCAGTGAGTTGAATGGAGGCATCCAGCCACTGCCCTTGCAATAACAGGCCATTGGCCCGCTCACGCAGCGCGGGGATTCTGGCTTCGCTGACGCGGGAACCAGCAATGATGCCCGCGTTAAAGCGCGCCTGCGCAAGACCTACCACACGCAAGGCATCGCGCTCAACCTGCGCCTGCTGCTGGTTTTTTGCCATCAGCGTTTCAACCTGGTCTGCGGTTTTCGCCACCTGGTTGACCGCATCGACCACCGCTTTATTGTATTTGGCGATGGAAAGGTTGCTCTGCGCGCTGGCAATATCCAGATTGGCGTTAAGACGGCCGCTGTCAAAGATAGGCAGCGTTAAGCCTGCCGTCACGCCCATCTGCTGCGCCGAGTGGCGGAACAGATCGCTTAAGTGCAGCGCGTCCTGTTGCAGGAAGGCCATCAGGTTAATATCCGGATAAAACGCCGTCTTCCGCGCGGCATCAATTTCGCTGAGTGATGCCTCGATATACCAGTGCGCTTCCTGCAAATCCGGACGGCGCGCTAGCAGCTCGTAACCTAAGGTGGTCGGCATTTTGCTAGCGACGGCGGGCAGGGTGCGGTCTTACGGCAACGTACGATGGTCTGCACTGTTGGTCAGCGCCATCAGCCGGGCAACTTTACTCCTTTCATATTGCCTGCGACGTCAGCCAGCTGTTCATCGGTTTTGCTGACGTTGATATCGTTCTCCGCCCCTTCCGCCGAGTTGGTAATACGATGTTCGAGCAGCGCGGTATCCACGGTAACAATATTGTTTTGCTCATTTTTAATCTGCTGGAGAACATCCTGAATTGCCGCTTCAGTCTGCCACTGCCAGTAAAGGCGCGCCACGCTGCTGGAAAGCAGTTCTCGGAAGTTTGCGCCCGTTCGGCCAACTGCGCTTTGACTTCACCAATGCGCGCCTGCACCAGAGCGCGGTTTTTGCCCCACAGGTCGAGATCCCAGCCGGCCGTTAAGCCGAACGTCCCGTTGGTATACCACGGGCCGGTGTTACCGTCGCTGTCGGTGGGCAAAGGGCCCACATCCAGGCCCTCTGAGGACATTTTTTGCCGCTCAACGTTGCCGCCAAAATCAACTTCCGGGCCACAAGATCCGCTCTGCGACATTCGCGCCTTGGCTTCCGCTAGCTTGATGCGCTGGTCGGCGATTTGCATGTCCGGTGAGTTCTGTAGTGCATTGTTAATTAAGGAAGTGAGTTGATTATCGTGATACTCCAGCCACCATTGGCTGTCTGGCCAACCATTTTCAGCGCCGTGGGTAATGCGGTGTCAACTTGTGCAGCGGGCGTTTGCTGGCTTAACGCCTGGCGGGTTTCATGCATAGGCGCACACCCGGCCAGCATCAGTAACAGCGGAAAACAGGCGATGGCTGGATAAAAGGAATCACGATTCATGGGGGAATAATCAGGTAAGAAAAGGTGCGCGGAGATTACCGTGTGTTGCGATATATTTTTTAGTTTCGCGTGGCAATACATCAGTGGCAATAAAACGACATATCCAGAAAAATATACACTAAGTGAATGATATCTTCCGATTTATCTTAATCGTTTATGGATAACGGCAAAGGGCTTCGTTTTTTCCTATACTTATTCAGCACTCACAAATAAAGGAACGCCAATGAAAATTATACTCTGGGCTGTATTGATTATTTTCCTGATTGGGCTACTGGTGGTGACTGGCGTATTTAAGATGATATTTTAAAATTAATTAATGTCATCAGGTCCGAAAATAACGAGAATATTTCAGTCTCTCATCCTGTTGCGCTCCTGATTTATCTCTTGCTCTATAAATCGAACGGCGCAAGGAGCACGCAGGGGGCGGACAATTGCCCCCGCCCCTCCTCCACCCCCGCGCTCGGGCGGCAGAATCGCCGCTGCGCAGTACCCTCAGCTTATGTCCTTCCGGCTTCCGGGTCGGGCGCGAGGTAACATCCCTGTAAAACGCGCCCTCAGCCCACATCCCTGTGGGCTGCCCCGGCCTGCAGGCAACGCCTCGGCGATTAGACGCCACCAAACAACCGTGCGGCCTATTGATAAAGAGCTAACACATTGTCAAAAAACATCACTATGGTTTTTTAGAGTTTCTCGATATCAATTGCCTGAATAGCCCTTGCAATATCAGGGGAATTATTCAACACCCGAACATGCTGAAATAATTCCGTTGCTTCATCGTATTCTTTACGCAAATAACTCAACCACTGTTTAATCCGCGCAACGTGATATAACCCGGTATCGCCCTGCTTTTCCAGACGGGTATATTTTTGCAGCAAAGCAACCACCTCCGGCCACGGCATTCGCGGTTCGTTATATTTTACCACCCGGCTCAGGTTGGGAATATTGAGCGCCCCGCGACCAATCATCACTGCGTCGCAGCCGCTGATCGCCATGCATTGTTGCGCGCTCTGCCAGTCCCAGATTTCACCGTTGGCAATCACCGGAATATTCAGCCGCTGGCGAATATCGCCAATCGCCTGCCAGTCAATATGCTCCGCGCGGTAACCCTGCTCTTTCGTCCGCCCATGCACCACCAGCTCCGTAGCGCCAGCCTGTTGAACCGCATCGGCGATTTCAAATTTCTTCTCACCGCTGTCCCAGCCCAGACGCACTTTCACGCTGACGGGCAAATGCGCCGGTACAGCTTCACGCATCGCTTTTGCACCCTGGTAGATGAGTTCAGGATCTTTGAGTAACGTCGCCCCGCCGCCGCTACCGTTAACCGTTTTCGACGGGCAGCCGCAATTGAGATCCACGCCCCAGGAACCTAACTCCACCGCACGGGCGGCGTTCTCTGCCAGCCATTGTGGGAACTGACCTAACAACTGCACGCGCACCAGCGTACCAGATGGTGTCCGGCTGGCGTTTTGTAGCTCAGGGCAAATGCGATGAAAGACTTTTACCGGCAGCAGTTGATCCACCACGCGGACAAACTCGGTGATGCACAGATCGTAGTCGTTAACTTCGGTCAGCAATTCACGCACCAGAGAGTCAAGCACTCCCTCCATCGGTGCCAGTAACACACGCATATCATCACCCGCAAAAAAATGAGGCGCTATGTTAGCGCCTATGGTCAGCGGATTAAAGGTCTGCAAAGAGGGATTGCTGCAAACTGCAATCCCTCTCTATGCTTGATGTATGCCTGAGTTCGCTGCGCATTGCGTAATGCCGGGGAGCGAAAAAATAAGCGCTGATTTCTTAATGTGATCGGTAGCACAGTTTAGGGTTTAATTGTATGATGAATGCATTCCACCAAAGGTGAAATCCCATGCGTCACTGAATATCATCTGGCAATACCTGCGTGCATTCGTCCTGATTTACGCCTGCCTTTACGCCGGTATTTTTATTGCCTCGCTGCTGCCAATTACCATTCCCGGCAGCATTATCGGCATGCTAATTCTTTTCGTTCTGCTGGGGCTGCAAATTCTGCCCGCCAAATGGGTTAACCCCGGCTGCTACGTGTTGATCCGCTATATGGCGCTGCTGTTTGTACCGATTGGCGTTGGCGTAATGCAGTATTTCTCGCTGTTAAGCGCTCAGTTCGGCCCGGTGGTGGTGTCCTGTACCATCAGTACCCTGGTGGTGCTGGTGGTTGTGAGCTGGAGTTCGCATCTGGTTCACGGTGAACGTAAAGTTGTTGGTCAGGAAGAGGCAAAAAAATAATGCTGCACTATATCTGGTGGTCACTGCCGCTGACCTTAGTCGTTTTTTTTGCCGCCCGTAAGTGGGCGCGCGTTTTCAAAATGCCGCTGCTGAACCCGCTGCTGGTTTCCATGGTGGTGATTATTCCGTTCCTGATGCTGACAGGCATTCCGTACGATCACTACTTTAAGGGCAGCGAAGTATTGACTATTTGCCGCAACCGGCGGTGGTCGCCCTCGCCTACCCGTTGTATGAACAGCTGCACCAGATTCGCGCGCTGGAAATCCATCATCACCATCTGCTTTATCGGTAGCGCGGTGGCGATGATCACCGGTACGTCCGTTGCACTGATGATGGGGGCCTCACCGCAAATCGCCGCCTCTATCTTGCCAAAATCGGTCACTACGCCGATTGCCATGGCGGTCAGCGGCAGCATTGGCGGGATCCCAGCCATTAGCGCCGTCTGCTATATCATGGTCGGGATTCTCGGCGCGGTATTTGGTCATACGCTGTTGAACCTGATGCGTATAACCACCAAAGCCTCGCGCGGCCTGTCGATGGGGACCGCTTCGCACGCCCTCGGCACCGCTCGCTGCGCCGAGCTGGACTACCAGGAAGGGGCGTTTAGTTCACTGGCGTTGGTTATCTGCGGCATCATTACTTCGCTGATTGCTCCGTTCCTGTTCCCGGTTATTCTGGCCGTGATGGGATAAAACGAGACAAATCACACATTTTTAAACGATGTTACATGCGTTGCATTAACAATGAGATATTGATCACTATTTAAGGCGTTCGCGCCCCGTACACTACGATCCCATTACATTGTTATGAGGCACAACGCCATGCATCCACGTTTTCAATCTGCTTTTACGCAACTGGCGGCAGATCTGCAGACCGCTATCGCCCCGCTGCTAGCCTGTCCGCACTTCTCTGCCAGCTGAGCGCCGAGCAGGTCTCTTCGCTGCAAAAGGCGACGGGGCTGGACGAAGACGCGCTCGCTTTTGCGCTTCTACCGCTGGCAGCAGCCTGCGCACGTGCGGACCTGTCGCACTTTAACGTCGGCGCTATCGCCCGCGGCGTCAGCGGCACCTGGTACTTCGGCGGCAACATGGAGTTTCTGGGTGCGACCATGCAGCAAACGGTTCACGCAGAACAAAGCGCCATCAGCCATGCCTGGATGTGCGGTGAAAAAGCGCTGCAGGCGATTACCGTCAACTACACCCCCTGCGGTCACTGCCGTCAGTTTATGAATGAACTGAACAGCGGGCTTTCGCTGCGCATTAATCTGCCTGGCCGTCAGCCGCATACGCTGCAGGATTACCTGCCTGACGCCTTTGGGCCGAAAGATCTGGATATCAAAACCCTGCTGATGGATGAACAGGATCATGGTTATCCGCTTGAAGGCGATGCGCTGGCGCAGGCAGCTATCAAAGCGGCGAACCGCAGCCATACGCCATACAGCAAATCGCCTTCCGGCGTGGCGCTGGAACTGCGCGATGGCACGATTTTCAGCGGCAGCTACGCGGAAAATGCCGCCTTCAACCCAACGCTGCCACCGTTACAGGGCGCACTGAACCTACTGAGCCTCAACGGTTATGACTATCCGGATATCCAGCGCGCTATTCTGGCCGAAACGCCGACGCGCCGCTTATCCAGTGGGATGCCACCGCCGCCACGCTGAAAGCGCTGGGTTGCAGCAGATCGACCGCGTGCTGTTAGGTTAATCCTCTCCACGCTCACCCGGACGACGCGTGCAAACGCCGACTCCGGGCGTTCTCCCCGGCGCTTCGCCGCAACAAATGGCGTAATTGTCCAATTTCCCCGCAATTAAACGATGGTTTCTTGCGCTTGCGGGGCGGGTGCAGTAGCCTGATGCCTCTCTCGTCCTACTATTGAGTCAAGTTCATGTTAAAGCGTGTGTTATACAGCCTGTTAGTCCTATGCGGCCTGCTGCTGATAACCGTGCTCGGTCTTGACCGCTGGATGAGCTGGAAAACCGCGCCCTATATTTACGATGAGCTGCAGGATCTCCCCTACCGCCAGGTCGGCGTGGTGCTCGGCACCGCTAAGTATTATCGTACCGGCGTTATCAATCAGTATTATCGCTACCGCATGCAGGGCGCACTCAACGCCTATAACAGCGGGTAAGGTGAATTACCTGCTGCTGAGCGGCGATAACGCACTGCAAAGCTATAACGAGCCGATGACGATGCGCCGCGATCTGATCAAGCCGGCGTTGCGCCGGAAGATATTGTGCTCGACTACGCCGGTTTCAGGACTCTCGACTCCATCGTCCGCACCCGCAAGGTGTTCGATACCAACGATTTCATTATCATCACCCAGCGCTTCCACTGCGAGCGCGCGCTGTTTATCGCCCTGCATATGGGCATTCAGGCGCAGTGTTACGCCGTACCGTCACCGAAAGATATGTGGAGCGTACGCTTGCGCGAATTCGGCGCTCGCTTCGGTGCGCTGGCCGACCTTTATCTCTTCAAGCGTGAACCGCGTTTCTTAGGCCCGCTTATCCCGATCCCTGCTCAGCAAGCGCTGCCGGAAGATGCCCAGGGTTATCCTGGGGTCACGCCGGAGCAGCTGCTGGAGCTGCAAAAGAAGAAATCGTAGCCAAATCACCATTCAGGGTGTCAGCGTCACCGTAGGCATCGCCTCTTACGCGCGAGCGATATTCATTACTATCTAAATCATTCCTGTTTGCATATTAGGTATTACTGCGTATCGCATTACCACTACACACTTTATTACATGGTTATTTGTGAGCATTTTCACAATCCAACCATCCCCCGCTTACGCCTAGCCTTTTCAGATAGCAGTTCTTCACCTTTCCATTTGCCTTAATTAAACTATATCATTAAGGGGAGACGTTATGTCGCCACACGATTATCTGGATGAGCTTATTCCCGCCTTTACGCCGCTGATGGCAATAAAAGAAGCCTCACGCTGCCTGCTGTGCCACAAAACTATGCGCCGTGCAGTCAGTCCTGCCCGGCCGAAACCAATCCGGGAAAATTTATCCGTTCAATCTATTTCCGTAACTTCAAAGGCGCCGCCGAAACCATTCGAGAAAATAATGCGCTGGGCGCCGTTTGCGCACGCGTTTGTCCAACGGAAAAGTTATGCCAAGCATGGCTGCTCGCGTTCGGGAATTGACACCCCGATTGATATCGGCCGTTTGCAGCGTTTTGTCACCGACTTTGAACAACAAACGCGAATGAAGATTTATCAGCCCGGCCGTAAAGATAAAGGTAAAGTCGCCATCGTGCGCAGGCCCTGCGGGGTTACAGGCCAGCGTTACGTTATGTAATCTCGGCTATGACGTCACCCTGTTTGAAAAAGAGACACAGCCGGGCGGCTGGCTGCGCCACGGTATTCCGGCGTTCAGATTGCCGCTGTCGGTGCTCTCCGCCGAGATCGCACGCATCGTGGAAATGGGCGTGACGATTCGCTGCGGGCATGAGGTAGGTAAAACGCTGACGCTTGCGCAACTTAAAACCGAGTATCGCGCCATTCTGCTCACCGTCGGTCTGTCAAAAGGTTCTATGTTGCCGCTGTTTAACGACGCCTATCCGCTTGAAATCGCTGTCGAATTTTTACAACGCGCCCGTGCAAGCGAGGGCGATATTAGCGTGCCACAAAGCGCACTGATTATTGGCGGCGGTGACGTGGCCATGGACGTCGCCAGTACGCTGAAAATTCTCGGCTGCGAATCCGTCACCTGCGTGGCGCGTGAGGAATTAACCGAGTTTTCCGGCCAGTGAGAAAGAGTTCGGCCGCTGCTCAGGCGCTGGGCGTGTCGATTATTGATGGCTTTACGCCCATCGCGGCGACGGGCAATAAAGTGACTTTAAGCACGTTCGCCTGCCCGGTGAGCTCACTCTGATGACTGAGCAGATTATCCTCGCCGTCGGTCAGCAGGCCCAACTGGAGGAGTTCGCCGGAATTCAGCTCCAGCACAATACCGGAGCCACGCGGACCTACCAGACATCTGACCCCCCTGGTTCGCCGCAGGTGATGTTATCCAGGGAGATAAAACCGTGGCCTACGCCGTGAAAACCGGGAAAGAAGCCGCTCAGGCTATTCATCACTATTTAGAGGAGGCGTAATCATGTTAACCAAAGATCTCTCTCTTACGTTCTGCGGTGTGAAGTTTCCAAACCCGTTCTGTCTCTCCTCTTCCCCGGTCGGTAACTGCTATGAGATGTGCGCCAAAGCCTACGACAGCGGCTGGGGCGGGATCGTGTTTTAAGACCATCGGTTTCTTTATCGCCAACGAAGTTTCGCCGCGTTTTGATCATCTGACCAAAGAAGACACCGGCTTTGTCGGTTTTAAAAATATGGAGCAGATAGCCGAACATCCGCTGGTGGAAAATCTGGCAGCGATTCGTCAGCTCAAACAGGATTATCCCGATAAGGTGCTGATCGCCTCGATCATGGGGGAAAACGAGCAGCAGTGGCAGGATCTGGCACGTCTGGTGGAAGAAGCCGGTGCCGATATGATCGAGTGGATTTCTCTTGCCCGCAGATGACCTCTCACGCCATGGGCAGTGACGTCGGGCAAAGTCCGGAGCTGGTAGAGAAATACTGTCGGGCGGTGAAACGCGGTTCATCTTTGCCAACACTGGCCAAAATGACGCCGAATATTGGCGATATGTGCGAGGTGGCACTGGCGGCCAAACGCGGCGGCGCGGACGGTATTGCGGCTATCAATACCGTCAAATCCATTACCAATATCGATCTTCATCGCAAAATCGGCATGCCGGTGGTGAACGGAAAATCCAGTATCTCGGGCTACTCCGGTAAAGCGGTGAAACCTATTGCCCTGCGCTTTATTCAACAACTCAGGACGCACCCCGAACTGAAAGATTTCCCAGTCAGCGGGATTGGCGGAATCGAAACCTGGGAAGACGTGGCGGAATTTTTACTATGGGTGCCGCAACGTTGCAGGTGACTACAGGCATCATGCAATACGGTTATCGTATCGTCGAAGATATGATAAGCGGCCTGTCGCACTACCTTGCGGACCAGGGATTTAGTTCGCTCGATGAGATGATAGGCCAGGCAAACGGCAATATCGTTCCCGCCGAAGACCTCGACCGCAGCTATATTGTTTACCCTCATATTCATCAGGATAAGTGCGTTGGCTGCGGCCGGTGCTATATCTCCTGCTATGACGGCGGCCACCAGGCCATGGAGTGGAATGGCAAAAACCCGTACGCCGCATTGCAATACTGAAAAATGCGTCGGCTGCCTGCTGTGTGGCCATGTCTGCCCGGTTGCCTGTATTAGCCTTGGGGAAGTGAAGTTTAAGAAAGGCGAGAAAGAACACCCGGTAACGTTGTAAAACCAGAGACGCATCCGGCATTTGGTTCCTGTCGCCGGATGCGGCTTGAACGCCTTATCCGGCCTACAAAACCATACAAATCAGTATGTTGAGCTTATTGTAGGCCGGATAAAACGCGCCAGCGTTGCATCCGGCATTTGGCTCCTGTTGCCGGATGCGGCGTGAACGCCTTATCCGGCCTACAAAACCACACAGATCATGATGTTATGTGCGTTTATGACCGAATGCGGACCACATTCACATCATTTCTTGCGGGCGTATTTCAATGAATCCAGTGCCACAGCGAAGATGATGATCGCGCCTTTGATAATGTACTGCCAGTACGGGTTAACGCCGATATAGGTCAGACCGTAGTTGATAACGGTGAAGATGATAACACCGGTCACGACCCCAACAACCGTACCCACGCCGCCGCTAAACGATACGCCGCCGACCACGCAGGCCGCGATCGCATCCAGCTCATACATAAAGCCGAGGTTTGGTTGCCGAGCCGATACGCCCTGCTTCCAGCAGACCGCCGAAGGCATCAACACACCGGACAGCGCATAAATCACCAGCAGGTTCAGCGCCACGTTCACACCGGAAACTTTCGCCGCTTCCGGTTTCCGCCGATAGCGAAGATGTTTTTACCAAAGCGCGTTTGTTCCACAGTACCCAAACAAAGGCAACGGCAATCAGCGCGTAGAAGGTGATGTATGACAGGCGGAACTCCCCAGTGCAATAAACCCTTGGGCGAAGGTCGAGAAGCCGCTGTCGAAGCCGGAAATCGGCGATGCACCTACGAAGTCGTAGTACAGGGAGTTGATACCGTAAACGATAATCATGGTACCCAACGTGGTGATAAATGGCGTTAGGTTGAGGTAAGCAATGATAATGCCGTTAATCAGACCAATCACCGCGCCAATCGCACAGACAATCAGTACCACCACGAAAATCGGCATCGTTGCCATCTTCGGGAAACCATGCTGGCGTTCTCCATGGATTGCAACAGCGTCGCCGCGATAACCGCCGCAAGGCCAACCTGACGACCAGCAGACAGGTCAGTACCCTGGGTGACAATCAGGCCCGCGACGCCCAACGCGATAATAATACGTACAGAAAACTGGGTCAGGATGTTACTGAGGTTCAACAAACTTAAGAAAGTCGGGTCCTGGATAATAATAATAGCCAGCAGAACCAAAAGAACGACGTAGATGCCGCCATCCTTCAGATAACTCAGAAAGCTTTTTTTATTTAATGTACTCATGCGAGCCCCTGCGATTAAAGATGCAATGACGCAAGACGGAGAATTTCGTTTTGCGTTGTTGTTTTCGTTTCGACAATTCCAGCAACCAGGCCATTACTCATGACAAGGATGCGGTCGGTAATTGCCGCAGCTCAGGCATTTCGGAAGAAATAATAATAATCCCTTTATCTTTCTTCGCTAGCTCAGCGATTAATTGATAAATTTCAAACTTCGCACCCACGTCGATACCGCGCGTCGGCCCATCAGCATTAAAATTTCAGGTTGGGTTAACAGCCAGCGACCGATAATAACCTTTTGCTGGTTGCCGCCCGATAATGAACCAATCTGCGTGGGTGCCCTGGCGTTTTAACACGCATGGAGTCAATAACCCATTGGGTATCGCTCTTCATGCGGGAAGTATCCAATAACCCCACTTTATTTTTATAATTCTTGATATTAGATATTAACGAGTTAAAACCAATATCAAGGTAGGCATGGATACCGGTAGAGCGACGCTCTTCCGTCACCAGAGCAAAGCCGTTATTGATGGCTTCGTTGGCGTTATGGTTATTAATTTTCTTGCCGTGTAGCGTAATGGTGCCGCCCGATTTTTCGCGCACGCCAAATAACGTCTCGACGATATCGGTACGTTTCGCCCCCACCAGCCCAGCGATACCAAGGATTTCTCCCTTACGCAGCTGGAACGAGATGTCACGGATTGATGGCTGGCGCAGTGAAGTCAGATGCTGAACATCAAGAATCACTTCACCTGGCGTGTTCTGCCGGTCCGGGAAACGCTGGTTCAACGAACGTCCCACCATCATGGCGATAATCTTGTCCATATCCAGCCCTTCCAGCGGCTGGGTGGCAATCCACTGCCCATCGCGCAGAACGGTAATTTCATCACACAGCTGGAAGATCTCTTCCATTTTGTGCGAGATATAGACGATGCCGCAGCCACGATCTTTCAGCTTACGAATAATGGTGAGACAGATGGTTCCACCTCTTTCTCCGTCAGCGACGAGGTCGGTTCATCCATAATCACGATTTTCGCGTTATAGGAGAAGGCCTTGGCGATTTCAATCATTTGCATCTGCGAAACCGATAAGGTGCCCACGCGAGCGCGCGGATCGATATCAATATCCAGCTCATCAAAGATGGCTTTAGTATCGCGATACATTTTGTCCTGATCGACAAACATGCCTTTAGTGGGATAACGACCCAGCCACATGTCGTCCATTACCGAACGTTGTAATACCAGGTTAAGTTCCTGGTGAACCATCGAAATTCCATTTTCCAGCGCTTCTTTTGCTGAATGGAAATCAATTTCTTTACCCTGGAATAAAATACTGCCGGAATCTTTTTGGTAGATGCCAAATAGACATTTTAATAACGTTGATTTGCCCGCGCTGTTCTCACCCATTAATGCATGGATAGAGTGCGGACGAACTTTCAGGTTAACATTATCGAGTGCTTTTACGCCCGGAAATGACTTGTCGATCTGGCTCATTTCCAACAAGAATTCACCTAGACGGCTCTCTATTATTGTTGTCCTATAATTGTACCTGGCTGGCGATATATCTGCGTCATATTTATATGGCGCACCAAAGTGCGCCATATATAATTAAAGATTACTTACCGGTAAATTCGCTAAGGTTGTCTTTATCTACGCCAACGTAAGGTACGCGGACGATTTTGTTCTCAATTTTCCACTTGGTGCCGTCAGCCGCACCTTTACCTTCAGCGGGTGCTCTCTGTGATATTAAAGGTCGCTTTCGCCTGGTTGTTAGCATCGTTCAGCACGGTACCGGCCATTGCGCCAGATTTCACCAGTGACAGAGCTTCTGGCAGGGCATCAACGCCAAAGATGGGAATCGATGATTTGTTGTGTGCTTTCAGCGCTTCAACCGCACCCATTGCCATCGCATCGTTGTTCGCGATCACGACTTCAATTTTGTTAGCGTTCGGGCCTGACAGCCATGCATCCATCTTGTCTTTTGCCTGAGCGGTATCCCACATTGCGGTATCCAGCGCCAGCTGTGGGGTTTTAGAACCTTGTTGTTCAGCTCTTTGATAACGTAGGTGGTACGCGCTTCAGCATCCGGGTGGCCTGGTTCGCCTTTCAGCAGAAACGAACTGTACCTGACCGTCTTTGTTCATTTTCGACTTTGGGTCCGCCGCCCAGTGTTTAGCAATCAGATTGCCCTGGATGATACCGGACTCTTTAGAGTCAGTACCGACGTAGAAGGCTTTGTCGTAGCTATCCAGCGCTTTACGAAGGTCTTTGTTGAAGAAGACGATTGGCACGTTCTGGCCGCGCGCTTTTTCAATCACTGTGCCCGCAGCTGCCGGGTCAACCAGGTTAATCGCCAGCGCTTTCACGCCTTTTGCCAGTAGCACGTCAATCTGGTCGTTCTGTTTGGATGGTTGTTCTGGGAGTTGTTCATCAGCAACTGCACGTCAGGAGCAGCTTTGCCGTCTTTTTCGATAGCTTTGCGCACAACGGACATAAAGTTATCGTCGTATTTATAGATCGTCACACCAATACGGGTATCGGCTGCGTGCGCTGCGGCACCGAAAAACATGCTGGCCATCAGGGCAGACAGGGTTAACACCTTCTTATTCATGGTATCTCCGGTTTTATTATGCAGGGTAGTTCAGATGATAATAGTCGGCAGGAAACGTCAGACACGTTACTGCACGACGAAATTCACTGATAAAAATTTGTTCTTCCGTGTTGAGTCACGATCCCGGTTACGCTTTAATCTGCGTTTAGGGCTGAAACGCATTATAAAAAGTGATTAATCACCGTTACATCATGTTTCAATCGAATAAACGCTGCCATCATAGTCATCGCAATGTTAACAATCTGTGAATTTAATCACAGATTGAAAACGGTTACATCGGGTGAACGTGTTACTTCGTGATGGGATGCACAAATTGCCGTTGAGCCACCGAATGGCGTCGAACCAGCGTCGGCATAAAACAGCGAGTTGCCTCACTATCAAGCTTTCCTGCCGCCCCAAGAAGCGCCAGTTCCGTCGCCTGTTTTGCCATAGAAACAATCGGGTAGCGGATGGTCGTGAGTTGAGGATCTGTATAGCTGGGGCAATGGGAATATCATCGAAGCCGATAACCAGACTTGCTGCGGCACGGCAATTCCGTTGTCTTTTAATGCGCTGAGCGCCCACTTTGTGATGTTATCGTTGTAGGCAAATACGGCGGTCAGCCCAGCATTGCGCCCAAGCAGTTCGACCATGGCCGCTTCACCCCCGGGCATGTCCGGCGTACCGGGGCCCGACCCAACTTTCCGCTATGATGCCCTGTTCCTGCCAGTGGCGTCAGCCGTGCGCAGCAGCACTGCTTTGAATTAACGCCGGAAAAGGAACATAACTGATTTGCCGACGCCCATGATCGAACAGCATATGCGTACCCATCAGCGCACCACTGACGTTATCAAAGCATACGCAACGATGGGCGTAGCCCGGCACCATGGTTAATCAATACCATGCCCGGCATATGGGTCATAAACTCACTCAACTCGCGGTCGCTTAAGGCTTTCGAGTGAACGATAAGCGCGCTGCATCGTTGGCGAATCAACACTTCAATGGCGTGGCGCTCTTTTTCTGCCTCATGGTAGCTGTTACCGATAAACAGACAACTTCGATGCTGCTGAGCCACCATATCCACGGCTTTCACCAGCGCGCCAAAAAAGGCATCGGAAACATCCATCACCACCACGCCAATGGTGTCGCTGACCTGGGTCGCCAGCGCCTGAGCGTTTGCATTGGCAAATCATGAGCCCAATGAAGAAACCGCTTTCATCACGGCATCACGGGTATCCTGGCTGACCAAGGCGCTGTTGTTCAGCACGCGGGACACGGTGGCAACAGAAACGCCGGCCTGCCGGGCGACATCACGAATGGTGATCATACTCACCGTCCGGTAATAAATTGCTGCAGTTCACTATACACCCCCTGACGTCCAGCAAGAGCGCTATTCTGGCAGCGTCGATACCGCAACTACGTGAGAGAGGTCACAGGGCTGGAAACGGTTACATCCATTTTGTTAATGGTTGTGATGTGGATTGTTATCTTAATGTGCTGGGGGATGATATGCCCTGACGCACGCGCGGTCAATTGTCGCCACAGCCATTCCACCGGCCCCTGACGAAAATAGCGCAGCCACAGCCACGAGATAATGAGGTTTGCCAGCCAGGATCGAAGCAACGCAAGCAGCGTCAGGCGGTCAAAGTCCATAAACAGGCCAAAGTGGTAGAAAATCGTGGTGCAGATAAGTGTTTGTAGCAGGTAGTTGGTCAGCGCCATCGCCCACGCAAACCACCGCCGCCACCAGCCGGAAACGGCTGATTTGCGGCCAGTAGCCATAGGCCAGCGCCGCGTAGCCGAGAGTTTGAATCGGGGCACTGATTTCACGTGGAGCCTGAAGCAGGAACGCACACCAGCGGTAACCCAGTTAAGATGCCACTGCGCAACGACAGCCGGTAGATTAATGGTCAATATCCCTAGGGGAATGCACACCGCCGCACAGCGCCGATAATGACGCAGGCTGAACTGGCCTTTAAGCCAACCGCTGCGCATTAGCGCTGCACCTATCAGCATCATCCCGGCAAGCTGCCAGCCATACTGTGCGCCCAATGCCAGCAGGTTCGCGGAAAGCATATCGGTGCGGTTGCTGATAGCTTCCATACCGCCGTTAAGCTTCCAGTAGTGTTCATACAGCAGACTGGAGGCATCCGGCACCCAGGAGCGGCTTTGGCCGTTATCGGCAATCATTCCCAGCAGGATCAGTACGGCAACGCCCACACCGCAAAGCAGCACACCGTGTTGAACAGGGATTTAACCTCACGCGCCTCACGCACCAGGCGCCAACACACCAGGCCCACCAGCGCATAGGCCAGCAGAATATCGCCATCCCAGAACAACAATCCGTGAATAAATCCCAGCAGCGCCAGCAGCGTCAGGCGGCTTTGGATCCAGCGCGCACCGCGCGGCAACAGCAGTTGCAATCCAGCACCAGCAGCAGCGCAAAAAGGGTGAGGAATTTGACCTGGGCAAAGACGTCGAGAATGGCCCACGTCCAGGCATCGCGCGAAGTGATATCGCCATACCAGGCCGGGTTCAGATAGGCCGCCTTCGGCAGGCCGAAGGCGCTAATGTTCAGCAGCAGGATACCGAGTATGGCAACGCCGCGAATAAAATCCAGCGTGACGTTCCGCTCCATGTACCCTACTCCGTTAATGCATTAGTTGTGGTGACGCACCGCGCGCAAGAATTCCTGGCGAGTATTCTGACTGGACTTGAACAGGCCACCCAGCGACGTCGTCGTGGTCGCGCTAGTCGCATCGCGGATGCCGCGTGCTTTCACACAGTAATGCACCGCATCAATAGAAACCGCCACGTTGTTGGTGCCCAACAGCGTTTGCAGCGCCGTCAGAATCTGCTGCGTCAAACGTTCCTGCACCTGCGGACGCTGAGCAAAGAACTGCACGATGCGGTTAATTTTCGACAGACCAATCACCGACTCTTTCGGGATATAGGCCACCGTCGCTTTACCGTCGATGGTGACAAAGTGGTGTTCGCAGGTGCTGGTTAGCGTGATATCACGCACCGTCACCATCTCGTCCACTTTCATCTTGTTTTCGATGACGGTGATTTTCGGGAAGTTGGCATAATCCAGGTGGAGAAAATCTCATCCACATACATCTTGGCGATACGACGCGGCGTTTCCATCAGGCTGTCATCACTCAAATCGAGATTTAGCAGCTGCATAATCTCTGTCATATGGCCGGAAATCAGATTCTTACGGGTTTCATTATCCATTTCGCGCACCGGCGGGCGCAGCGGCGTTTCCAGGCCACGGGCGACCAGCGCTTCATGTACCAGTACCGCTTCTTTACTCAGTGATGACATCTTTTCTCTCCTGCAGGTGTGCGCTTTGCTTTATAGGGGGCAAAGTTTGTACTCATTGTGCGTGAGGCGACGCACAGAATCCAGTATTCGTAGTGATAATTATTGCAATTGTCAGGCTGAGGTCTCGAGACCATCTGTTCATCGACCGACAACAGCAAGCATGGCGTGAAGGCGAGCCGCGATCAACGCCTCAGATGTAAATGTAAAGTTATCTTTATGATGCAGCATGTAGTGGTAATGCGGAAGTGAAAGTTACTCATCGCCAATGAATTATCTGTATGATGGAACGCTTAATTCTGACAAAAAACGCGAGGATCACGCATGGAAATGCTCGAAGAGCACCGCTGTTTTGGCGGCTGGCAGCAGCGCTGGCAGCACCATTCCACCACGCTAAATTGCCCGATGACCTTTAGTCTGTTTTTGAGACCACCTGAAGGGAAAAACGCCGCCCCCGGTACTGTACTGGCTTTCAGGCCTGACCTGTAATGATGAGAACTTCACCACCAAGGCAGGCGCACAGCGGGTTGCTGCCGAACTGGGCATAGTTCTGGTCATGCCGGACACAAGTCCTCGCGGTGAAGGCGTTGCCAACGATGCCGGCTACGATCTTGGCCAGGGCGCCAGTTTTTACCTGAACGCCACCCAGGCCTCCGTGGGCTGCGCATTTTCGCATGTATGACTACCTGCGTGACGAACTGCCAGCGCTGATCGAGGCGCAATTTAACGTCAGCACTCGCCGTGCTATCAAGCCGGTCACTCAATGGGCGGCCACGGTGCGCTGATGCTGGCGCTGAAAAATCCTGGACGTTATTGCAGCGCCTCAGCCTTTGCGCCCATCGTGAATCCAAGCCGCGTCCCGTGGGGACAAAAAGCCTTTAGCGCCTATCTGGGCACGATCAATCCCGCTGGAGTGAATGGGACAGTACCGAACTGCTGCTGGCAAACAGAAGCGCCGATGCCATTCCGATGCTGATTGACCAGGGCGATAACGACCAGTTCCTCGCCGACCAACTTCAGCCTGCGGTATTTGCCGAAGCCGCACGCCAGAAAGAGTGGCCGCTACGCTGCGCATTCAGCCAGGCTATGACCATAGCTATTACTTTATTGCGTCGTTTATTGAGATCATCTGCGCTTCCACCGCAGTATTTACTGAAGTGAAAGTCCGCCCGGTTCGCCGGGCATCTTCTCATCAGAAGCGGTACTCGACCGCCATAAAGTAGCGGCGGCCATCTTCGTTATAGCTGTAATCGTCACGCTTGAGGTCTTTATCCCCAGAGTTCAGCACGCCGGCGCGCAGTTTGACGTCTTTCGTTGCCTGCCATGCACCGCCGAGATCCCAGGTGGTATAACCGCCTGGTGTTTTAGCCGTTGCGCTGGTTGCGCGCTGCTGACCGGTATAGCTTGCCGCCAGGTAGAATGACCAGTCCTGCACCGGCGTCCAGTCGAGACGACCATTACCGGTATGGAACGGCAGTTCCTGCAGCGGCTTGTCGCCACCGTTGCTCAAATCGCGGCCATCGTTATAGGTGTAGTTCAGCGTCACTTTCCATTCATCGCCAAACGGCACCTTCAGCTTGCATTCAACGCCGGGAATACGCGCTTGTTGACGTTATAGTAGGCGAATACCGGAACACCGTTTTCAAAACCGACAAAGTTCGGATAGCCCGGCGCAGCGTTTTTTAACGCGTACGGTTGATATTGATCATATCGTCAATATCATTCTGGAAGGTGGTCACGCTTCTTCAACACCGTCCAGCCAGCCCTCTTCTCCCTGATAGTAGAGACCCACTTCGAAGCTTTCACTGGTTTCCGGCTTCAGATCCGGCTACCAACGATCGGCAGGCGCCGCGGCGAGTTGTCGTCCAATCCGGGGTCAGCTGCAGCAACGATGGCGCTTTAAATGCCGTCGCCCAGCCGCCTTTTACCGTCACCGTGTCGGTGGCGTTATAGACGAGGTAAGCACGCGGGCTCCAGTGATCGCCGTAGGTTTTGTGATCATCCAGACGGATAACGGTGGTCAGTGCCAGCGGTTCGAAGATCCGCCACTGTTTAAGAAACAGAGCGTACTGACTGGCGGACGTTTTGCTGCTGGAGCCGCCGGTCAGGTTTACCGGATCTTTAGCCTATCGTGGCGCCATTCGCCGCCAAAGGTCACCAGCTGGTTAATCACGCCCAGCGGCAGCACGTATTTACCGTCGATGGTATTACTCTCGGAGGTAATTGGGCTGGTGTTGCCTGGGTTCTTGTTGTCTACTTTTCGCCATAGTACTTCAGCTCGCTGGTACCAAGATCCCAACGTCCGTTATGGCTTAAGGAGTAGTTCTGGTGCTTGAGACGGTCGTGGTCGAGCGAGTCGGATTCGCGGTCCTGGCGGTCAAAGCCATAACCGGCAGTGATGTCGTTGTTCTCATTTGGCGTCCATGCAAGCTCAACGTTACCATCGCGGCTGGTGAAGCCTTCGATACGTGGGGTGTCGCCGGTGGCCGTGGTGTTAGAGGTCTGCGGATCGTCCTTCTCGCGTTTCGACAAGCTACCGAAGGCCTTCATCCCCAACAGGCCGTCAATCAGCGGGCCGGAGGTAAAGAACTGGCCGTTCCAGGTATTGCCGCGATCGCGATGTTCCTGAATGGTGCTGTCCGCGGTGATGGTTCCCGTCCACTTCGCACCAATTTTTTTGGTGATGATGTTGACCACGCCGCCCAGCGCATCCGAGCCGTACAGCGAGGACATCGGACCGCGCACCACTTCGATACGTTCGATGGCGTCTACCGGGATCCAGTTCAGGTCAAAATCGTTGTGACGGAAGACGGCGTTACGCGAGTTCACGCGCTTCCCATCAATCAGAATCAGGGTGTAGCTGCTGTCGAGGCCGCGAATGCTGACTCCCTTACGGTTATCCCCTTCATTGGTGAGCTGTACGCCCGGAACTTCCTTCAGCACATCTTTCAGGTTTTGCACCGGTTTACGTTGCAGATCTTCCTGAGTGATCACGCTGATGGTGGCAGGCGCATCCTTCACGCTTTGCTCGGTGGCAGCCGCCGTAACGACCATAACTTTGCATTATCATCTGCAGCGCCGACAGGCAGCGCCAGGGACATTACGGACGCACACAGCCCGCCCCGAACGAAGGGGTTTAACCTAAACATTCCGATTCCACCAGGTTAATACTGAATTAAAACAAAGAGGTTTTACTCACACGTGCTACTTCGAAACCGCGACCGGCGGCCTATTTTTTGCAGATGTGGCTAGTCCCCTCAGCCTGTTATCCAGCCAGGAGAGGAAGTGGCTTCATCCTTTTGTATGGGGAGAAGATGATAAACGTAATGATAACAATTATCAATTAATGTTATTTAAAGTTATGTCAGGAAGTAATAAACAGTGTCATTCCCATGGATGGAAGACATAAAAAAACCTCTCCGGGAGAGGTTTATGATGCGTTGTAAGAATGGCGAAAATTATTTCTTAAAGCGCTCTGCAAGGTGCATTTCGCTGTAGCTCACGAAGTGCGTACCGCGAGACAGCTTATAGCCGAACCAGATAATCAGGAACAGCGGGATACCGATGTAGGTTGCCGCAACGCCGCCCCAGTCGGAAGTCGGCAGCGAGGAATGCTTCGTAGTTCTGGCCCAGAGTGATAAATCAGGCACAGAACGAAGGCAAAAATCGGCCCCAGCGGGAAGAACCCTGAACGGTATGGCAGGTTATTAATATCGTGCCCCTGCATCACATAGCCACGACGGAAGCGATAGTGGCTAATGGCAATCCCCAACCAGGCGATAAAGCCGGTCATCCCGGAGGTGTTCAGCAGCCACAGGTAGACCGTCTGGTTGCCGAACATGGAAGTCAGGAAGCACAGACCCGCAATCACGGTCGTCGCGTACAATGCATTACGTGGCACACCACCGCGAGACAGTTTGGAGAAAATGCGCGGCGCTTTGCCATCGCAGGCCAGGGTGTAAAGCATACGGGTAGACGCGTACATCCCGGAGTTACCCGCCGACAGTACCGCCGTCAGGATAACCGCATTCATTATGGCTGCCGCAGACAGCAGACCGGCATGCTGGAACACCAGCGTGAACGGGCTCACGGAAATATCTTTGACATCGTTGCGCAGCAAGCTTGGATCGGTGTACGGAATAATCAGGCTGATAATCAGGATCGCGAACACATAGAACAGCAGGATTCGCCAGAATACCTGACGCACCGCGCGCGGAGATCTTCTCTGGATCTTCAGATTCGCCCGCCGCAATACCAATCAGTTCGGTACCCTGGAAGGAGAAACCGACAATCATCGCCACGCCAATCATCGCGGAGAACCCACCGGCAAACGGTGCATCGCCCGTTGTCCAGTTGCTCAGCGCAAACCGGCGCGTCCTTTGAAGATACCGAGGATCATCATGATACCGACGCGCATGATAAAAATAATGACGGTCGCGACTTTAATCAGCGAGAACCAGTACTCTGCTTCGCCGAAGCCTTTAACCGAGATGTAGTTCAGCAGGAAGATGACGCACAGGAACAGCGCACTCCAGATCCAACCCGGCGTATCCGGGAACCACCAGTTCATCACCAGCTGTGCCGCCACCAGGTCAACGGCGATGGTCACTGCCCAGTTGTACCAATAGTTCCAGCCCGAGCGCGAAGCCGAAGCCTTCTTCCAGATAGTCCTGGCCGTAGGTCGCAAAAGAACCGGATACCGGCATATATGCCGCCAGTTCGCCCAGACTGGTCATCAGGAAGTACACCATCAGGCCAATCAACAGATAGGAAAACAGCGCGCCGCCAGGGCCCGCCTGAGAAATTGTCGCACCGGACGCAACAAACAGACCTGTACCGATAGAACCGCCAATGGCGATCATCGTCAGATGGCGCGCCTTGAGTTCGCGACGTAGCGCGGGCGCTCTGTGTGGTTTTTGTTTCGGAACCCATGTGAAAATGCTATCCATCCAAAAAATGAGGCGCGATTGTAACAGACGATTCTGGCATCTCACGGAAGAATGTGCAGTTATAAGAGAGCTTCATGATCGCTCCCTTATTATAAGTAAAGCATCCGCACGCCGGTTTAGGTATTGCAGTAATGAAGAAACGCCTTAACGCGTTGGAGAGATGTTTTTGCCGATGATGGATACGCCACAGGGTGCGGCTTAAGGTCGGCAGCGGGATCGTCACTTCAACCAACGAGCCGGCCGCCAGCTGTTCCGCGATAACCCGGCGGGATAAACAGCTTATACCGAGGTCGTGGCGAACCGCATGTTTGATCGCTTCAGAGTTGCCCAGCTCCATGCCCATGTGGAATTGAGGCAGATGCGAAAGCAGCAGATAGTCGACAATTTCCCGCGTGCCCGAGCCTTTTTCACGCAGGATCCACGGCACCTTCGCCAGCGCGTCGAGCGTAACCTCCCCTTGCAGCCAGGGCGCTGTTAGGGGCGGAAAAAAACTACCAGTTCATCTTCGAGCCAGGGTTCAGCAATAATGTCAGGCAGAATGACACGGCCCTTCAATCAGCCCGATATCCACGCGGAAATCAGCGACCGCGTTAATCACGTCCTGACTATTGCCGACGCTGAGTTCAAGCGGTAGCGAGGGGAAATCTTTGCGATAGCGCGAATCACGCCCGGCAGAATATAGTTACCGACTGGCGCTTACTGGCATAGACGCGGCATGCGCCGTTATCTTCACGGAACAGCTGTTCTATCTCACTCGCCTGCTCCAGCAGCGCCAGCGCACGCGGATACAGTAAGCGCCCGTGTTCATTAACCACCAGTCGTTTACCGACACGGTCAAACAGCTGGACGCCAAGCTGCCCTTCAAGGTCGGTCAGCGCCGCGCTAACCGCCGACTGCGACAGCGCGAGCATCTGCCATGCTGGGTGGTCGAGCCGCTTTTCAGCACGCTTAAAACTTCCAACTGCCGCAGCGTGATATGCATAGTTTTTCGGCCTGCTGGAGCCGCCCTTACCAGTTATTACGATTAATTATAAATATATAATCAATTTTATCTTTTAACCAGCCGAGCGTAACCTTTTAGCCAGACAAAGGAGAAGGTTATGACACAAGTCACCTTACAGACGCATCATCATCGTAGCATCAAACACTTTATTCCTGGGCTTGCGCTCACCGCAGTGATTACCGGCGCGGCGGTATGGGCTGGCAGCGTTCCAGCCATTGCCGGGGCGGGGATGAGCGCGCTGACGCTGGCTATTCTGTTCGGGATGGTCATCGGCAACACGGTATACCCGAAAATCGTGGCAGTCCCTGTGACTGCGGGGTCATCTTCGCCAAAGCAGCATCTGCTGCGACTGGGGATCATTCTGTACGGTTTTCGCCTGACGTTTTCGCAGATTGCTGACGTCGGCGTCAGCGGGATCGTGATTGACGTGCTGACGCTTTCCAGCACCTTCCTGATGGCCTGCTGGCTCGGTCAGAAGGTCTTTGGCCTGGATAAACACACCAGTTGGCTGATTGGTGCGGGCAGCAGTATCTGCGGCGCAGCGGCGATTCTGGCGACGGAGCCAGTCGTCAAAGCAGAAGCCAGTAAGTGACGGTCGCCGTGGCGACCGTGGTTATCTTCGGTACGCTGGCGATATTCCCTTATCCAGCGACTTATCCGCTGGTTGCGCACTGGTTCAGCCCGGAAACCTACGGCATCTTTATCGGTTCTACCATGCATGAAGTCGCCCAGGTGGTGGCAGCGGGTCATGCCATCAGCCCGGAAGCGGAAAACGCGGCGGTGATTGCCAAAATGCTGCGCGTCATGATGCTGGCTCCGTTCCTGCTGATTCTGGCAGCCCGAGTAAAACAGCTGGCTCCGGCCAACGCCAGCAGAAAAGCAAAATCACCATTCCATGGTTCGCGATTCTGTTTATCGTGGTGGCTATCTTCAACTCGTTCCACCTGCTGCCGCAAAGCGTGGTGAACATGCTGGTAACGCTGGATACCTTCCTGCTGGCAATGGCGATGGCGGCGCTGGGTCTGACCACTCACGTCAGCGCGCTGAAAAAAGCTGGGGCGAAACCTCTGCTGATGGCACTGGTACTGTTTGCCTGGCTGATTGTTGGTGGTGGTGCGATTAACTATGTGATTCAAAGCGTCATCGCATAAACCACTACATCTTGCTCCTGTTAACCCGCTATCATTACCGTTTTCCTCCAGCGGGTTTAACAGGAGTCCTCGCATGAAATACATTGGAGCGCACGTTAGTGCTGCTGGCGGTCTGGCAAATGCCGCAATTCGCGCCGCCGAAATCGACGCAACCGCGTTTGCCTTGTTCACCAAAAACCAACGTCAGTGGCGTGCCGCACCGCTCACGACGCAAACCATCGATGAATTCAAAGCCGCCTGTGAAAAATATCACTACACATCGGCGCAAATTCTTCCCCACGACAGTTATCTGATTAACCTCGGACATCCGGTCACTGAAGCTCTGGAAAAATCGCGCGATGCCTTTATAGATGAAATGCAGCGTTGCGAACAGCTGGGGCTTTCTTTGCTCAACTTCCACCCTGGCAGCCATCTGATGCAGATTTCAGAAGAGGATTGCCTTGCGCGTATTGCCGAATCCATCAACATTGCGCTGGATAAAACTCAAGGTGTGACAGCGGTGATAGAAAACACCGCCGGTCAGGGCAGTAACTTAGGGTTTAAATTCGAACATCTCGCGGCGATTATCGACGGCGTGGAAGATAAATCCCGCGTCGGCGTCTGCATTGATACCTGCCATGCTTTCGCTGCCGGGTATGATTTGCGTACTCCAGCCGAATGCGAGAAAACATTCGCGGATTTTGCCCGTACTGTCGGCTTTAAGTATCTGCGCGGGATGCACCTTAACGATGCGAAAAGCACCTTTGGCAGCCGCGTTGACCGCCATCATAGCCTCGGTGAAGGCAATATCGGTCATGATGCGTTCCGCTGGATCATGCAGGACGACCGTTTCGACGGCATTCCGCTGATCCTCGAAACCATCAACCCGGATATCTGGGCAGAAGAGATCGCCTGGCTGAAAGCGCAACAAACTGAAAAAGCGGTAGCCTGAAGATGAATAACCGGGAAAAGGAGATCCTTGCAATTTTACGGCGTAACCCGCTGATTCAGCAGAACGAAATTGCGGACATGCTGCAAATCAGCCGTTCGCGCGTTGCGGCGCATATTATGGATTTAATGCGCAAAGGCCGGATTAAAGGCAAAGGTTACATTCTCACCGAGCAGGAATACTGCGTAGTGGTGGGGACAATCAATATGGATATTCGCGGGATGGCGGATATCCGTTACCCGCAATCGGCTTCTCATCCCGGTACAATTCATTGCTCAGCGGGCGGCGTGGGACGCAACATCGCCCACAATCTGGCGCTGTTAGGCCGTGACGTCCATTTGCTTTCAGTGATTGGCGATGACTTTTATGGCGAAATGCTCCTGGAAGAAACGCGCCGTGCCGGCGTGAATGTCTCCGGCTGCGTTCGTTTGCATGGTCAAAGCACATCGACGTATCTGGCAATTGCCAATCGAGACGATCAAACCGTGCTGGCGATTAACGATACCCATCTGCTGGAACAGTTGACACCGCAACTACTGAACGGGTCGCGCGATTTACTTCGTCATGCGGGCGTGGTACTGGCTGATTGCAACCTGACAGCCGAGGCGCTGGAATGGGTCTTTACCCTCGCTGATGAAATCCCGGTGTTTGTCGATACCGTTTCAGAATTCAAAGCGGGCAAAATCAAACACTGGCTGGCGCATATTCACACCCTGAAACCCACTTTACCGGAGCTGGAAATTTTATGGGGACAGGCGATCACCAGCGATGCTGACCGTAATACCGCAGTGAATGCATTGCATCAGCAAGGTGTTCAGCAACTGTTTGTTTATTTGCCCGATGAGTCAGTTTATTGCAGCGAAAAGGATGGAGAACAATTTTTGCTGACCGCGCCAGCGCATACGACAGTAGACAGTTTTGGTGCTGACGATGGTTTTATGGCGGGCCTGGTATATAGCTTTCTTGAAGGATACAGTTTCCGCGACAGCGCCCGTTTTGCGGTAGCCTGCGCGGCAATTTCGCGCGCCAGCGGCAGCTTAAACAACCCTACCCTGTCTGCCGATAACGCGCTTTCATTAGTGCCAATGGTGTAACAATGTTGCCGGATGCGACGCTTAACGCGTCTTATCCGGCCTACAAATCAGGCAATTTCAGCAAGTAAATGTAGGCCTGATAAGCTTGCGCATCAGGCAATGACACTCAAGCTAAACCAATAAAGAACCCGGCAATGGTCGCACTCATCAAGTTGGAAAGCGTCGCCGCCGCCAGCGCCCGTAAACCAAGCTGGGCGATTTCCGGCGCACGGTGTGGCGCAACCGCAGAAAACGCCCCCACCACCACCCCGATAGAACCAAAGTTAGCGAAACCGCACAACGCGAAGGAAATAATCGCCACAGTTTTAGCATCGAGAGTGCCAGCCGTTTGCAGATAGGGTGAGAAATTGAGATAAGCGACAAATTCATTTATTGCCAGTTTCTGTCCAATCAAACTCCCGGCAAGATTCGCATCACTCCAGTCCACACCCATCACCCACGCCAGTGGAGCCAGCAGGTAACCTAAAATGGACTCCAGCGAGGCATGTTCAAAACCAAACCAGCCACCAACGCCGCCGATAATACCGTTAATCAACGCAATTATTGCAACAAATGCCATCACCACTGTTGCCACACCTGCGGCGATTTTCAGCCCGGTCATTGCCCCTGTCGCAGCGGCTTCAATAATGCTTTTTGGCGGTGTTTCGGTGAAAGAGAGGTTATTAAAGGAAACCTGCGAAGATTCCGTTGCCGGGCTTAACAGGCGGGCAAACAAGATCCCGCCAGGGATCGCCATTAATGATGCCGCCAGCAGATATTCCACAGGCACGCCCAGTGCGGCGTAACCAATCATTGTCGAACCAGCAATCGAGGCCATGCCACTACAAATCGCTGTAAATAATTCATTGCGATTCAGACGATCGATAAAGGGTTTGACGATTGCCGGAATTTCGTTTTGCCCGAGGAAAATGGTGGTGACCGCGACGAATGACTCGATCTTGCTGATATTTAATGCTTTCTGGAAGATACCGCCGAGAATTCGAATTAAAATCCCCATCACACCGATGTAGTAGAGAATACTCACCAGCGCGGTGACGAAGATAATTGCCGGTAACACCCTGAAACCAAAGATAAATCCTGCACCATCAAATAAGGTATCCATTTTCGGTCCGACCAGAGAACCGAAGATAAATGCGCTACCCGCGTCGCTGTACGCCATCACTTTATGCACGCCAAAAGCGACTTTTTCAGCGACCCAACGCCCTGGCGGTAACCAAAGCATAATGCCGCCAATCACGACCTGTAACACTAACGCCGCGCCAACGGTACGCAGGCTGATCTTCTTCTTGTTTACTGACAGTAAAAACGCAATCGTCAGCAATACCACCATTCCCAGAACACTTCTCATGACATCCATAGTGATTATCTCTTCATGTCATATTGGGCGACGGCTTTCTGCCCATCAGAAATAGCCAGGCCTGCATCTTGCGATACCGGCCCGGCTTGTTATCAACACTTAATGGGTTTTGATGTAGCCGCGCACGCACTCTTCGACTAATCCCCAGAACCAGTCTGTATCAATAGTGATGCCGACTTTGGTATTGGCGGGCTTGCCAAGAACGCCCAGCTCGTCGCAGACGGTACGCCCATAGCAAGGGCCACTGTTGACGTCCACTTCGACGTACATCTCCTGGGTTTTAATGCCATCAGGGTTAATCAGATAACCGATGCAGGTGGCGTCGTGCACCGGGCCGCCAGCAAGGCCGTAGTTTTCGAACTGCGTTTTGAGAGTGAAGTTCATGATGTCGCTGAACAGCTCTCCGGCGGGGCCGCCTGCCCTTTCCATCCGAGCAATCACGTCCGGGGTGCAAACGGTCTGGTTGGTGAGATCGAGGCCCATCATCACTAATGGAACGCCGGAGGTGAACACTACGCGTGCGGCTTCCGGGTCGGCAAAGATGTTGAACTCGGCAGATGGCGTGAAGTTGCCTGTACCGTAAGCGCCGCCCATTAGCACAATTTCACGGATTTTGGGCAGGATCGCGGGTTGCATACGCATTGCCACCGCGATATTTGAAAGCGGACCAACCGGCACCAGAGTGATATCGCCATCGCTTGCCATCAGGGTATCAATGATATATTTCACCGCATGAGTGCTTTCTGCCTGGCGGGTCAGCGGCTCGAATACCGGGCCATCCAGTCCGGTTTCACCGTGAATATTATCGGCAACGATTTGTTGACGCATAATGGGCTGCGGCATCCCCGCATAAACCGGAACATTAATCTCCAGTTTCTGGCAAACATTCAGGCCATTAATTAATGTTTTATCAAGCGTCTGATTACCCGCTACAATAGTGATGCCTAATAAATCTATTGCCGGATGTTTCGCCGCCATCATTATAGCAATAGCATCATCATGACCCGGATCACAATCCAGAATAATTTTTCTCTTTTCCATTGTTTATTTCCTCTGTTTCCAGTTGCGTTATTTTTTCTACAGCAAAGAAAATTCGACCGGGCCGATGATTGAATCTTAACAACAGCGTACGTATGCTAAATATGAGAAATCTCATAGCGGATAAACATCGTGAAAGAAATCCACAATAATGATCTTAAGCAGCAATTGATGAGTGAATCCGCGTTTAAGGATTGCTTTTTAACGGATGTTTCAGCCGATACGCGGCTGTTTCATTTTTTAGCGCGTGACTACATTGTGCAGGAAGGGCAACAGCCGTCCTGGCTGTTTTACCTGACGCGAGGCCGCGCCAGGCTTTACGCCACGCTAGCTAATGGTCGCGTGTCGCTGATCGATTTCTTTGCCGCCCCCTGTTTTATTGGCGAGATTGAGTTAATCGATAAAGACCATGAACCGCGTGCGGTGCAGGCTATTGAAGAGTGTTGGTGCCTTGCGCTCCCTATGAAACATTACCGTCCGCTGTTATTAAACGACACGCTATTTTTACGAAAACTCTGCGTCACCTTAAGTCATAAAAATTATCGTAATATTGTTTCTTTAACTCAGAATCAATCATTTCCGTTAGTGAATCGCCTGGCAGCATTTATATTACTCTCGCAGGAAGGTGATCTTTATCACGAAAAGCATACGCAAGCGGCAGAGTATTTAGGCGTTTCTTATCGACATCTTTTATATGTTCTCGCGCAGTTCATTCACGACGGTTTATTAATTAAAAGCAAGAAAGGGTATCTCATTAAAAACAGAAAGCAGTTGTCAGGACTGGCGCTGGAGATGGACCCGGAGAATAAATTCTCCGGGATGATGCAGTAAAAATTATTTTCAATAGCGCGATTGCCGGATGCAACGCTTAATACGTTTTATCCGGTCTACAAATCGAGCATTACGCCAGACCAATAAAGAACCCGGCAATAGTCGCACTCATCAGGTTGGAAAGCGTTGCTGCTGCCAGCGCCCGTAAACCAAGCTGGGCGATTTCCGGCGCGCGTTTTGGCGAAATAGCCGAAAATGCGCCAACGACAACACCGATAGAACCAAAGTTAGCAAAACCACAAAGCGCAAAGGAGATAATCGCAATGGTTTTCACTTCCAGCGTGCCGCCCGTTTGCAGGTATGGGGAGAAACTCAGGTAAGCGACGAATTCGTTAATCGCCAGTTTCTGCCCAATCAGGCTACCCGCAAGATTGGCATCACTCCAGTCCACACCCATGATCCACGCCAGCGGTGCCAGCACATAGCCAAAAATACTTTCCAGAGAGGCATTGGCGAAACCAAACCAGCCGCCAATTCCGCCGATAATGCCGTTGATCAGCGCAATAATTGCGACAAACGCCATTACCACCGTCGCCACACCAGCGGCGATTTTTAGCCCGGTCATCGCACCGCTCGCCGCCGCTTCGATAAAGCTTTTTGGCGGCGTTTCGCTGAACGACAGATTTTCAAATGTGACCTGCGAAGGCTCGGTTGCCGGGCTAAGAATACGTGCAAACAAAATCCCGCCAGGGATCGCCATCAGCGATGCCGCTAACAGGTAGTCAATTGGTACGCCCATTCCGGCATAACCAATCATCATCGAACCAGCAATGGACGCCATCCCGCTACAAATTGCGGTAAACAACTCGTTGCGATTCATGCGATCGATAAACGGTTTAACGATCGCCGGGATCTCATTTTGCCCGAGGAAAATAGTAGTAACCGCAACAAAAGATTCGATTTTGCTGATGTTGAGGGCTTTCTGGAAAATGCTGCCAAGGATGCGAATCAGCAGCCCCATCACGCCAATGTAGTACAGCAGACTGATGAGCGCAGTAACGAAAATAATCGCCGGAAGTACGCGAAAGGCGAAGATAAAACCCGCACCGTCAAACAGGACATCCATTTTCGGCCCAACCAGCGAACCAAAAATGAAGGCGCTACCGGCATCACTGTAAGACATCACTTTATGAACGCCTAATGCCGCCTGTTCTACTGCCCATTTTCCCGGTGGGAAGTAGAGCATGATGCCACCAATAGCGATTTGCAGCAGCAGTGCGGCTCCAACCGTGCGCAAACTGATGCTCTTTTTATTCACTGACAACAGAAATGCTATTGCCAGTAACACCACCATCCCCACAACACTTCTCATTATATCCATAATGATTTTCCCTTCATGCCGGTAAACCCGGCGTCAGCGCCAGGTTTTGGTATGCTTGATGAGTACGGGCGACGGCTTTCTGCCCGTCAGAAATTAACCCGCGAGACGCTGATATTCTTTGGCAATTTCGCTCGCCAGAATGGCGTTGTTGAACACCAGCTGGATGTTGGATTTCAGGCTGTCACCGCCGGTCAGTTCAGCAACGCGCGCCAGCAGGAATGGCGTACTTTCTTTACCAATGACTCCCTGAGCTTCAGCTTCAGCTACCGCCTGATCGATCGCCGCATTGATAGTGTGTTCCGGCATAGCAAACTGTTCCGGGATCGGGTTCGCTACCACGAGGCCACCGTTCAGACCGCTTTGCCATTTCACCACCATTGCACGGGCAATTTCGCTGGCGCTGTCGAGACGAATGCTGACGTCAAACGGGCTGGTGCGGCAGAAAAACGCAGGCAGCGCTTTAGTCTGATAGCCAATTAACGGCACACCGAAGGTTTCTAAATACTCAGTGGTTAATCCTAAATCGAGAATAGATTTCGCCCCGGCACAAACAACGGTGACATTAGTATTTGCCAGTTCTTGCAAATCGGCAGAAATATCGAAGGTATGTTCCGCCCCGCGATGCACACCACCAATTCCCCCGGTGGCAAATACTTTAATTCCGGCAAGCGCCGCAATAATCATCGTTGAAGCCACAGTGGTTGCGCCATTTTTTCCGGCGGCAACAACAAAAGGTAAATCGCGACGACTAACTTTGGTCACGTTATGCCCTTCACGACCCAGTAATTCAATTTCTTCTTTGCTTAACCCCACTTTCATCACGCCGCCAATAATGGCGATCGTGGCAGGTACAGCGCCCTGTTTACGAATAGTTTCTTCAACTTCAATTGCGGTCTGGGCATTTTGTGGGAACGGCATCCCGTGAGAAATAATGGTCGATTCCAGCGCCACAACCGGTTTTTTGTTTTTTAAAGCGTCCTGCACTTCCGGGGAAATTTGTAATAATTCAGGGGAAATTTTTAATTCAGACATTCTGCGTTCTCCACTAACGATATAACGTTGGCAATCGATAAATCGGGGTTATTGGTGTATTCACAGGAGAGCGCCATTGACGAACATCCCTGTGCGAAACGAACAGATTCGGCAAACGGCATTCCGTCTACCCAACACGAAGCAAGTCCCGCCATCATGGCATCGCCCGCTCCGGTAACATTAATAACATTGGTTTTGATCGGCGCAGACCAGCCACTTTCACCGCTGATATCGCTGTAATAAACGCCGTCGCCGCCCATGCTCAATACCAGTCGGTTCAGGCCATGTTGATGGAACCAGGCAGCAACTTTTGCCACATCTTCACGCCCTGACAGCGCAATCCCACTCAGGGTTTCCGCTTCAAGGCGGTTTGGCTTGAGAGTGTGGATCTGATTTAGACGGTCGCGCACTTTGACACATTTCCATGCCGAAACCGGATCGACAAATACGGGTACGTTGGCGGCATTATCCAGAATCCATGCCAGTGCCTCTTCACTGATATTACAGTCCGCGACAATGACCTTTGCCCTCTGAATAAATTCACCGTGCTGTGCGAGATATTCAGCTGTAATAGCGTTGCTAATATTCATGTCATTTATAGCAACCAGCATTTCACCGGTATTATCGAGTAATGATAAATAACTCGACGTATTTTCTCCCGGCACAATCAGGCATTTATCGACATAAACGCCAGATTGATTGGTTTGCGTTAGCAGCGATTGACCATAAAAATCACTGCCTACGGCGCTCAGTAGCCAGGCTTTGTTACCCAGCAACGCCAGGTTTTGTGCAATATTGCGCCCTACTCCACCAGGCGTAAATTTTATTTTACCTGGATTTGAATCCGCATAATTTAATGATTCATGTGAATATCCGGCGACATCAATATTCGCCGAACCTATAATTACGACATAATCCTTTTCGCGCATAGCACGTCCTCTGGTAAAAAATTACCAACCCTGTCAATCCACAAGAATATAGATACTGCAAAGACGGTTTAAACATGTGTTCATATTTAAACATGTGCTCATAGTATGCATGTTTTACGTAAAGTAAATTACCGCCAGAGAGGCAAAATGGGCAGATTTGAGCAGGCTCACAAAATGCGATTAAATGCCTGAATTACAAAAGCGAGGAATTTGTGACGGGATGCACAGAACAGAACAATAAAAAAGGGCAGAAAATAATCTGCCCTTGAGGAAATAACCTGAGTGTTTGATGAACGTTTGAAGTTTCTACTGAAAGATAAAACCATTTAAATTCATAAAATTACATTCACAAACCGGTCATTCTCTTTGCGCTCATCAAATGTTACAGGACAGGAAATTTCTGCCCTGTAACACACCTTTTATTACGCTGCTTTCGCTACTGCGTCCACTTCCGGACGTTTCAGGAAGGCATAGGCCAAACCCGCCACCAGCGTACCGGCAATAATTGCTACCAGGTAACCCAATACCGGCGTAATAGCGCCAGGGATCAGCAGAACAAACAGACCACCGTGCGGTGCCATCAGTTTCGCACCAATCGCCATTGAGATTGCGCCAGTCAGCGCCCCACCCACGATACAGCACGGCAGCACACGCATCGGATCACGAGCAGCAAACGGAATTGCACCTTCCGAAATGAAGCACAGTCCCAATACCAGAGCGGCTTTGCCACCTTCCTGCTGCGCTTTGTCGAATTTGCGACGCGCCACCATTGTTGCCAGACCCATTGCCAGCGGTGGCACCATACCTGCCGCCATAATCGCCGCCATCGGGCCATAGGTTTGAGTACTCAGCAGACCCACACCGAATGCGTACGCTGCTTTGTTTACCGGACCGCCCATGTCAGTACACATCATGCCACCGAGGATCGCCCCCAGCAGAACCGCATTCGCAGTCCCCATGGTCTGCAGCCAGTGAGTCAGCCCTTCGAGAATGCCAGCAACTGGTTTACCGATCAGGTAGATCATCGCCAGACCGACCACCAGACTGGAAATTAGCGGAATGATCAGGATCGGTTTCAGCGCCTCCATACTCTGTGGCAGTTTCAATTGCGTACTGATTAACTTCGCAATGTAACCAGCCAGGAAGCCCGCAATAATACCACCAATGAAGCCAGAACCGGTGCTGACCGCCAGCATACCGCCAATCAGACCCGGAGTGAGGCCCGGACGATCGGCAATGGAAAAGGCAATATAACCTGCCAGTACCGGCACCATCAGCGCAAAGGCTGAACCACCACCAATCTGCATCAGCGCCGCAGCCAACGTACCCGGCTCTTTAAACGCTTCGATACCAAAAGCAAAAGAAAGCGCGATACACAGACCACCTGCAACGACCATCGGCAGCATGTAAGAAACGCCCGTCAGCAAGTGACGGTATGCGCCTGCACTCTCTTTCTTACTTTCAGTGGTCGCCGTTTGAGCTTTGCCCGCCGGTTCATACGGCGTTGCTTCAGCAACCGCTTTATCCAGTTCCTGCGCGGTTTTCTTCAGCGCCAGACCGGTAGAGGTACGATACATCGGTTTACCAGCAAATTTCGCCAGATCCACTTCGATATCTGCCGCCACAATCACCAGATCCGCTGCTGCGACTTCTTCGGGAGTGATTGCATTACCCGCGCCAACAGAACCACGGGTTTCAACTTTCACCCACCAGCCACGTTTTTTCGCTTCGGTTTCAATGGCTTCAGCCGCCATAAAGGTGTGTGCTACGCCAGTCGGGCAAGCAGTCACCGCAACTACGCGTTTCGGACCGCTGGCGGCAACTGGTGCTGTCGCAGCGACCGGCGCAGTGTAAGGTTTCGCATGGCCTTTGGCTTCACTCAGGAACAGCTCAGGGTGCGCAACTGCCCGGGAAATATCGCCCAGCCAGACATTTTTACCGTTCAGCGCGCTGTCGTTCGGGATGGAATCACCGAGAACAATCGCCATTTCAGCGTCGTTCGGATTGTCGATGATTTCCAGTTTTGCTTTTCGCGCCGCCGCGCCCAGCAGGGTCTTCGCCATATAGGCGCGTGCCTGACCGAGATTAGCGTCAATAATCAGCAGCGTTTTCATTATGCCTCTCCTGCTGTCAGTTAAAAGGTTGTAAGTCGACGCGCGCCATCATTGCGGCCAACTGCGGACGATCGGTAATACCCACATTGCTTTGACTTACCGCCAGGGCTGCAACAGCTGTCGCCAGACGCAGTGTGTGTTCACTGGATTCACGCATCAGCAAGCCATAAATCAGGCCACCAACCATAGAATCCCCTGCGCCAACGGTGCTTACGACATCGACTGACGGTGGTTTGGCGATCCATTCGCCGGAGGCATTAACCCAAAGCGCGCCTTCGGCACCCAGTGAAATAACAACATGCGCGATGCCTTGTTCACGTAGCGCATGTGCAGCTTCAATCACATCTTTCATTTCAGGCAGTTTACGGCCTGCCCAGATTTCCAGCTCGCGGCGGTTAGGTTTCACCAGCCACGGTGCCGCTTTCAAACCTGCTACTAACGCTTCACGGCTACTATCAAAGATAATGCAAGGACACTGACTACGCAGGCGAGTCATCCAGTCGGTGAACGCTTCCGGGCTGACGCCTGACGGTAAGCTTCCGCTGACACAGACCATATCGAACTGACCGAGCCAGCTCAGAGAATCAGTCACAAAGCGTTCCCAGTCGGCGGGGGTGACTTCAAAACCCGAGAAGTTGAAGTCGGTCACTTCGCCGTCTTTTTCCGTCAGCTTAACGTTAATTCGGGTGCGCCCCTGTACAACCTGGAAACGGTTGGCAATGCCCAGCTCGCTGAACAGTTGCTGAAAACCATCCTGATTGTCTTTACCCAGGAAGCCGCCAACGGTGACATCAATTCCCAGGTCTTTTAATACTTTGGCCACGTTGATGCCTTTACCCGCCGCATGCAGACCGGTGGTTTTCACCAGGTTCACTTCGCCGCGTTCAATTTCCGGGCAGAAACCAACAAGGTCATAAGCCGGATTAAGGGTGATAGTAGCAACACGTCTGCTCATTATGCGCCCTCCCCAAGACCAGCAGCGATAGCGTCGCCGATTGCTTTCAGCGCCTGTTCAGCATCTGCACCCTGGGCGGTAAAGCGTAGGCGATGACCTTTCTTAACGCCAAGTGCCACAACTTTCATCAGACTACGTCCGTTTGCCGGTTTGCCGGTACCATCAAGGTTTGTCACGGTAATATCACTGTTAAATTGTTTAATGGTATTGACCAGCATGGTACCTGGACGAGCATGCAGGCCGTGTTCATTGCGCACCACAAACTCCGCGCTTAACACGTCGTCGGTCGGCGCATCATCGCTGGTCAGCAGCGCCAGCAACGTTGCCGCATCCGCTTTCAGCAAGCGGTCAGCTTTATTGTCGAGCAATAAATCAGCGAGACGCTTAAGAACCGCGATGGGCTGATCGTCATTCATCGCCACACTCACCAGCATGGCTGCCGTTTCGCCGTCCACATCAAAAGCATTTGCCGCACGGCTTACCGCAATCGCGCTACGCAGATTGCCTTCGGCGCTATCGCTCAGCCAGATACCCTGTCCGAGATTCAGCGGTTGTTCATTGATGGCTTTGGTGACGAAAGTGGCGTCAACTGCCCCCGCCTCTTTCAGACGCGCAGCGTTCAGCGCCTGAAGAGTCAGCAGATCGCTGGCGACGATATCCAGTGTCAGCATTTCGTTGTCGAGCTTCAGCTGCTCACTCTGCTTTTCGCCCATCAGTAATGCGCGAAGTTCTTCTGCTGTTGTTGCTGACTTCAGTTGTTCAGCAACGGAATCATCGCTCAGTACGTGGGTCAGCTGGCGTAGCAGGCCCAGATGTTCATCCGAGCTGGCAGCAATACCGATTGCCACGTACGCTACCTGACCGTCACCCCAGGTGACGCCTTCCGGGAACTGAAATACCTGAACGCCGGTTTTCAGCACCTGATCGCGGGTGTCGGTAGTGCCGTGTGGAATAGCAATACCATTGCCGAGGAACGTTGAGGTTTGCTGTTCGCGCGCCAGCATGCCATTGACGTAGCCTTCTGCTACATTACCGGCCTGCACCAGCGCCGCAGCGACCTGGCGAATCGCCTCTTCTTTGTCTCCGGCCTTTTCGCCCGGATGGATGTCCTGTACGGATAACTGGAACATAGTTCTCCTCTCTTGCTGAATTGAAACGATTCAGCCTCTATGAGAAAAAAAGCGCCAACCTGGCTTAGGGTTAAAGACAAGATCGCGCTGAAACGTTTCAAGAAAGCATAATACTTCTGTTTCAGCACGCAAGGAAAGCCGTAAAGTTATGAGCAAAAGTTTGATGTGCTGCACAATTTTTTGCCATTTTTCCTAATTGCTGATGGGAAAATCCGTTATCAGCAATTTCATTTCAGCAGCGTCAGCAGCCAATCAGCAACAGTGAAATGGCATTTTGACTATTCGTGGCGCTTTTGATTTCGCTGTCTGTTTATTTTCTGACAAGCAGCGTAAACTCCGCGTCTTCCTCTTCCAGTGATCGACCAGCATGCATAACTCCCCCGCAGTCTCCAGCGCGAAATCGTTTGACCTGACCTCGACGGCGTTTTTAATCGTTGCCTTTCTCACCGGTATTGCGGGCGCTCTGCAAACCCCGACACTCAGTATTTTTCTTACCGATGAAGTACATGCCCGTCCGGCGATGGTGGGATTCTTCTTTACCGGCAGCGCTGTCATTGGGATTCTGGTAAGTCAGTTTCTCGCCGGGCGCTCTGATAAGCGCGGCGATCGCAAATCGCTGATTGTCTTTTGCTGCCTGTTAGGCGTGCTGGCCTGCACCCTTTTTGCCTGGAATCGCAACTACTTTGTTTTGCTATTCGTTGGCGTCTTTCTTAGCAGCTTTGGCTCGACCGCTAACCCGCAAATGTTTGCCCTTGCCCGTGAACATGCCGACAAAACCGGACGTGAGGCGGTGATGTTCAGCTCTTTTTTACGCGCTCAGGTTTCACTGGCATGGGTCATTGGCCCACCGCTGGCTTATGCCTTAGCGATGGGTTTCAGCTTTACGGTAATGTATCTGAGCGCAGCGGTAGCGTTTATTGTTTGCGGTGTGATGGTGTGGCTGTTTTTACCGTCGATGCGAAAAGAGCTTCCGCTGGCGACCGGCACGATCGAAGCGCCGCGCCGTAACCGTCGCGATACGCTGCTGCTGTTTGTCATTTGTACATTGATGTGGGGCTCGAACAGCCTGTACATCATCAACATGCCGCTATTTATTATCAACGAACTGCATCTTCCCGAGAAACTGGCCGGTGTGATGATGGGGACCGCCGCCGGGCTGGAAATCCCGACGATGTTGATTGCCGGATATTTCGCCAAACGTCTGGGTAAGCGTTTCTTAATGCGCGTTGCTGCCGTGGGTGGCGTCTGTTTTTACGCAGGAATGCTGATGGCGCATTCACCTGTCATTCTGTTGGGCTTGCAGCTGCTAAATGCTATTTTTATTGGCATTCTGGGCGGCATCGGGATGCTCTATTTTCAGGATCTGATGCCCGGTCAGGCGGGTTCAGCCACCACGCTCTATACCAACACTTCGCGCGTGGGCTGGATCATCGCAGGATCAGTGGCGGGCATCGTCGCCGAGATCTGGAATTATCACGCTGTGTTCTGGTTTGCGATGGTGATGATTATCGCCACTCTGTTTTGCTTACTGCGGATTAAAGATGTTTAAGGCGCGGTCAGCATTTCCAGATCGATAAGCCAGGTCATGGCCTGCTGACGCGAGTTACCGCACATTTCAGCGCTGGCTTGTAAGCCTGCACAGACTTTCGGTCGCAGTGGCGAGGTGAAAATTTTACAGCGTTGCTGTTCATCAAGCTGAATGCAGGGCGTATTGGCGGGCTTGCCATCTGGCATACCGGGAATAGGGCTGGAAATTGAAGGGGCAGTGCAACACGCCCCGCAACCCGGACGGCATTCCATACGTTGTTCTCTTAAGGTTAACCACCGGATTGATGAGCGCGCACAGTACCACCTTTTTTGCACCAGCAAAAGTGCGAATACCACTTGCCCGAAAGGCCCGTCGCGAGTACTTTGTCGCGATATTTTTGACATTTTCGACTACAGGAATTTTTCGATGCCAAGAGCGAACGAAATTAAAAAAGGTATGGTACTGAATTACAACGGCAAACTGCTGCTGGTTAAGGATATTGATATTCAGTCGCCCACTGCCCGCGGTGCCGCTACGCTGTACAAAATGCGTTTTTCTGATGTCCGTACCGGGCTGAAAGTAGAAGAGCGTTTCAAAGGTGATGATATCGTTGACACCGTGACGCTGACCCGCCGTTACGTTGACTTCTCCTATGTCGATGGCAACGAATATGTCTTTATGGATAAAGAAGACTATACCCCGTATACCTTCACCAAAGATCAGATTGAAGAAGAGTTGCTGTTTATGCCAGAGGGCGGCATGCCGGACATGCAGGTGCTGACCTGGGACGGTCAACTGCTGGCGCTTGAGCTGCCGCAGACCGTTGATCTGGAAATCGTTGAAACCGCACCAGGCATCAAAGGGGCATCTGCCAGCGCCCGTAACAAACCGGCGACATTGAGCACTGGTCTGGTGATTCAGGTACCAGAATACTTAAGCCCGGGCGAAAAAATTCGTATCCATATCGAAGAACGCCGTTATATGGGGCGTGCTGACTAACTTCAGCCGCATGCAGAAAAGGGATAGCTCAGGCTGTCCCTTTTTTAATTTATTATACCAATCTTCTATTTTGCGCTTCCTGAACACCTTACGCCCTCAATTTTCACTCGTTGATTGATCGCCCTCACACTTCATCGCATTAACAATCCAGACCAATTTCAATTGCTGTCATATAACTTTACACTGTCGTTGTTAATTAATCGTTACTAAGACGTGACTCCTATGAATACAATCGCCTCCGTTACGCTCCCGCATCATGTACACGCTCCACGCTATGATCGCCAGCAGTTGCAATCACGTATCGTTCATTTTGGCTTTGGAGCCTTTCACCGCGCTCATCAGGCGTTACTGACCGATCGTGTGCTGAATGCCCAGGGCGGCGACTGGGGGATCTGTGAAATCAGCTTGTTCAGCGGTGATCAACTGATGAGCCAGCTCCGCGCACAGAACCATTTATATACCGTGCTGGAGAAAGGTGCGGACGGCAATCAGGTGATAATTGTCGGTGCCGTTCACGAATGCCTTAATGCAAAACTGGATTCCTTAGCGGCAATTATTGAGAAATTTTGCGAGCCACAGGTGGCAATTGTTTCCCTGACGATTACCGAAAAAGGCTATTGTATTGACCCGGCCACCGGTGCACTCGACACCAGTAATCCGCGGATTATTCACGATCTACAAACCCCTGAAGAACCTCACTCCGCACCGGGTATTCTCGTCGAAGCACTGAAACGCCGCCGTGAGCGCGGCCTTACACCGTTTACCGTGCTCTCCTGCGACAATATTCCCGACAATGGTCATGTGGTGAAAAACGCGGTGCTGGGAATGGCAGAAAAACGTTCGCCAGAACTCGCCGGGTGGATAAAAGAGCACGTCAGTTTTCCGGGAACCATGGTCGACCGCATTGTTCCGGCTGCAACCGACGAATCACTGGTGGAAATCAGCCAGCATCTGGGGGTGAATGATCCCTGCGCGATTAGCTGCGAACCGTTTATCCAGTGGGTGGTGGAAGATAACTTCGTCGCTGGGCGTCCTGCCTGGGAAGTCGCAGGTGTACAAATGGTGAATGATGTCCTGCCATGGGAAGAGATGAAACTGCGGATGCTTAATGGCAGCCACTCTTTTCTCGCTTATCTGGGTTACCTCTCAGGATTCGCCCATATCAGTGATTGCATGCAGGATCGCGCATTTCGCCATGCCGCCAGAACATTAATGCTGGATGAGCAAGCGCCGACACTGCAAATTAAAGATGTCGATTTAACACAATATGCGGATAAGTTAATTGCACGTTTTGCTAATCCGGCGCTGAAACATAAGACCTGGCAAATCGCGATGGATGGCAGCCAGAAATTACCGCAACGCATGCTGGCAGGTATTCGCATACATCAGGGGCGCGAAACGGACTGGTCGTTGCTGGCATTAGGCGTTGCAGGCTGGATGCGTTACGTCAGCGGCGTTGATGATGCCGGAAATGCCATTGATGTTCGCGATCCGCTTAGCGATAAAATTCGCGAACTTGTTGCGGGCAGCAGCAGTGAACAACGCGTAACCGCCCTGCTTTCCCTGCGTGAAGTTTTCGGTGATGATCTGCCAGATAACCCGCATTTTGTGCAGGCCATCGAACAAGCCTGGCAACAAATCGTACAATTCGGCGCACATCAGGCGCTATTAAACACCCTCAAAATTTAACGATTTCTGCGGTTAAAGCGGATGAAGCTCACCTTCGTCCGCTCTCCCCTTCTCTTTTCTGCCTTTTTTAGCCAGGATTAACGCTCAGTTAACTTACCAGAGTATTGCGGAGCCGTTGTGACCAGGACCAACCTCATCACCGGTTTTCTCGGCAGCGGGAAAACCACGTCGATTCTTCATCTGTTAGCCCATAAAGATCCCAACGAAAAATGGGCGGTACTGGTTAATGAATTTGGGGAAGTCGGAATTGATGGTGCTTTGCTCGCCGATAGCGGCGCATTGCTGAAAGAGATCCCCGGCGGCTGCATGTGCTGCGTTAATGGTTTACCCATGCAGGTAGGGTTGAATACCTTACTGCGTCAGGGAAAACCAGACCGCTTGTTGATAGAGCCGACCGGGCTGGGCCATCCGAAACAGATCCTCGATCTGTTAACCGCACCAGTCTATGAACCGTGGATAGATCTGCGCGCCACCTTGTGCATTCTCGATCCGCGCTTGCTGCTGGACGAAAAAAGCGCCAGCAATGAAAACTTCCGTGACCAGCTGGCTGCCGCAGACATCATTGTCGCCAATAAATCCGACCGTACGACGCCCGAAAGTGAGCAAGCGCTACAGCGTTGGTGGCAGCAAAATGGTGGCGATCGACAATTAATTCACAGTGAGCATGGGAAAGTTGACGGTCATCTTCTGGATTTGCCGCGTCGCAATTTAGCCGAGTTGCCCGCCAGCGCCGCGCATTCTCATCAGCATGTCGTGAAAAAAGGGTTAGCAGCGTTAAGCCTGCCAGAGCATCAACGCTGGCGTCGCAGTCTGAACAGCGGGCAAGGATATCAGGCCTGCGGCTGGATATTCGACGCTGATACGGTATTCGACACCATTGGCATTCTGGAATGGGCGCGACTTGCACCGGTGGAACGCGTCAAAGGCGTGCTGCGTATTCCCGAAGGGCTGGTGCGAATCAACCGTCAGGGCGATGACCTGCACATTGAAACGCAAAACGTTGCGCCACCGGACAGCCGTATTGAGCTGATTTCCAGCAGCGAAGCTGACTGGAATGCCTTGCAGAGCGCGCTGTTGAAGCTTCGTTTAGCGACTACCGCGTAAGGTTGCCTGCGTTTTTCAGTAAGATAATTAGAGAAAATATGATTAAAAATTTGCCGCAAATAGTGTTGTTGAATATTGTCGGCCTCGCGCTGTTTCTTTCCTGGTATATCCCCGTTAATCATGGATTCTGGTTGCCGATTGATGCGGATATTTTTTATTTCTTTAATCAGAAACTGGTCGAAAGTAAGGCCTTTTTGTGGCTGGTTGCATTGACCAACAATCGCGCCTTCGACGGTTGTTCACTGCTGGCGATGGGTATGTTGATGCTGAGTTTCTGGCTGAAAGAAAACGCCCCTGGCAGACGACGTATCGTGATTATTGGTCTGGTCATGCTATTAACTGCAGTGGTATTAAACCAGCTGGGTCAGGCATTAATTCCTGTAAAACGGGCCAGCCCAACATTGACTTTTACCGATATTAACCGCGTCAGCGAACTGCTCTCTGTTCCCACGAAAGATGCCTCACGAGATAGCTTTCCCGGCGATCACGGCATGATGCTGCTTATTTTTTCGGCATTCATGTGGCGTTATTTCGGCAAAGTTGCAGGCCTTATCGCCCTTATTATTTTTGTGGTTTTTGCATTTCCCAGAGTAATGATTGGCGCACACTGGTTTACTGACATCATTGTCGGTTCGATGACCGTGATATTGATCGGTTTGCCCTGGGTGTTGCTGACGCCATTAAGTGATCGATTAATCACCTTTTTTGACAAATCACTACCAGGAAAAAACAAACATTTCCAAAACAAATAACTCACAGTAATTAACATCATCAGGGTTATTTTTATAGTGAGGATAATCCTGATGATGCGCACCGTGCTTTCATCTATCGAACGCAAAAATCATTCTCTAAGTAAATGAATGGATTGCATGCGTTTCACTCAATTGTACTTTAATTGACCAACCCCGCTTATTAACTTTCTGTATCACTTTTTCTTATAAAAAATCATGTAAAACCGCTCGCCAAGACCGCACCAATCGGGTAATCTCGAACTCGTTTTGCCTCGGCGGTAGATTATCCTCACAGCATATAATTTTGTGCGTTAGTCCACAGATTTGGCCTTAAGGAATTGTTTCAACATGCCCAGGTAATTAGTCTCGTGTCGCTTGGCATTTTTTTATAACGATATTTGTCGTTAAGGACTTCAAGGGAAAACAAACAACATGGTCAAATCTCAACCGATTTTGAGATATATCTTGCGCGGGATTCCCGCGATTGCAGTAGCGGTTCTGCTTTCTGCATGTAGTGCAAATAACACCGCAAAGAATATGCATCCTGAGACACGTGCAGTGGGTAGTGAAACATCATCACTGCAAGCTTCTCAGGATGAATTTGAAAACCTGGTTCGTAATGTCGACGTAAAATCGCGAATTATGGATCAGTATGCTGACTGGAAAGGCGTACGTTATCGTCTGGGCGGCAGCACTAAAAAAGGTATCGATTGTTCTGGTTTCGTACAGCGTACATTCCGTGAGCAATTTGGCTTAGAACTTCCGCGTTCGACTTACGAACAGCAGGAAATGGGTAAATCTGTTTCCCGCAGTAATTTGCGTACGGGTGATTTAGTTCTGTTCCGTGCCGGTTCAACGGGACGCCATGTCGGTATTTATATCGGCAACAATCAGTTTGTCCATGCTTCCACCAGCAGTGGTGTTATTATTTCCAGCATGAATGAACCGTACTGGAAGAAGCGTTACAACGAAGCACGCCGGGTTCTCAGCCGCAGCTAATAAACCGTTTGGATGCAATCCCTTGGCTATCCTGACGAGTTAACTGAAAGCACTGCTTAGGCAGTGCTTTTTTGTTTTCATTCATCAGAGAAAATGATGTTTCCGCGTCTTGATCCAGGCTATAGTCCGGTCATTGTTATCTTTTAAATGTTGTCGTAATTTCAGGAAATTAACGGAATCATGTTCATACGCGCTCCCAATTTTGGACGTAAGCTCCTGCTTACCTGCATTGTTGCAGGCGTAATGATTGCGATACTGGTGAGTTGCCTTCAGTTTTTAGTGGCCTGGCATAAGCACGAAGTCAAATACGACACACTGATTACCGACGTACAAAAGTATCTCGATACCTATTTTGCCGACCTGAAATCCACTACTGACCGGCTCCAGCCGCTGACCTTAGATACCTGCCAGCAAGCTAACCCCGAACTGACCGCCCGCGCAGCGTTTAGCATGAATGTCCGAACGTTTGTGCTGGTGAAAGATAAAAAAACATTCTGTTCATCTGCGACCGGTGAGATGGACATTCCACTCAATGAATTGATTCCGGCGCTCGACATTAATAAAAACGTCGATATGGCGATCTTACCCGGCACGCCGATGGTGCCGAACAAACCCGCAATCGTCATCTGGTATCGCAACCCTTTGCTGAAAAATAGCGGCGTCTTTGCCGCTCTGAATCTCAACCTGACGCCTTCACTCTTTTATAGTTCACGGCAGGAAGATTACGATGGCGTCGCCCTCATTATTGGCAATACTGCGCTATCTACCTTTTCTTCACGTTTGATGAACGTTAACGAATTAACCGACATGCCAGTCCGTGAAACTAAAATTGCGGGCATTCCTCTGACCGTTCGGCTTTATGCAGATGACTGGACATGGAACGATGTGTGGTACGCATTTTTACTGGGCGGCATGAGTGGAACTGTCGTTGGCCTGCTCTGCTATTACCTGATGAGCGTACGTATGCGCCCCGGCAGAGAAATCATGACCGCCATCAAGCGCGAACAATTTTACGTGGCGTATCAACCGGTGGTGGATACACAAGCTTTGCGAGTAACGGGCCTGGAAGTACTGCTACGCTGGTCGCATCCTGTCGGCGGGGGAATATCCCTCCCGATGCCTTTATTAGCTTTGCTGAAGCGCAGAATCTCATTGTGCCACTGACCCACCATCTGTTTGATTTGATTGCTCGCGATGCGCCGACGTTGAAAGATTCCTGTCCGCCAGGTGCCAAACTCGGCATTAATATTCGCCGAGCCATCTTATTGCTTTCGAGAGCTTTCCAGCAAGATATCCGCCGGTTTAACGGCGAGCTTTTTGCCGGATAACTATTTCCAGTTAGTATTGGAAATTACCGAACGCGACATGTTGAATCAGGAAAAGGCGATGAGCCTGTTTAGCTGGCTCCACGCGGCGAGGGCATTGAGGTTGCTATTGATGATTTCGGTACCGGCCATAGCGCACTTATCTATCTTGAGCGCTTTACTCTCGATTACCTGAAAATCGACCGCGGTTTCGTTAATGCTACTGGCCGTGAAACCATCACCTCTCCGGTTCTCGATGCCGTGTTAACGCTCACTCAACGCCTGAATCTCATCGTCATTTTTACGAAGGGGTTGAAACCCGAAGAACAGGCCGCCCCTGGCTACGCGAGCATGGCGTCGATTACCTGCAGGGCTACCTGATAAGCCGGGGTCCGCTGGACTCCTTACAACAACTGGATAGAAGAACCCATAGTAAGCCAGCAAAGTATTTCACAAGTGTCCTGAAGGTCATTTAAGATTTACGGATAAAAGTTAGCTCAATTTTTCAATATGTTTACCGCGGGGTAGCCAAGTCGCTGATCACAGCGCGTATCTGTTTTGCCCTGCTCATGATGTTTAGCCTGTCTCTTCAGGCCCAGGCTGTGAAGAGAGCTATTCATTTGCGGTGATTGGCGACCCCAAATACGCCGTAAATTTTGATCACTTCGACTACGTTAACCCCGCCGCCCCCAAAGGCGGCAACGTCACGCTGGCGGCGCTGGGGACCTTCGACAATTTCAACCGTTTTGCACTACGCGGTAACGCTGCCGTTCGCACTGAGTCGCTGTATGATGCCTTATTTACCACCTCAGACGACGAAGCAGGTAGCTACTATCCGCTGGTCGCCGAGCACGCCCGCTACGCCGATGACTATTCGTGGGTTGAGCTGACCATTAATCCTCACGCCCGTTTCCACGACGGCAGCCCTATTCTCGCCAGTGATGTCGCCTCACCTTCAATAAATTCATGACCGAAGGCGTACCGCAGTTTCGCCTGATCTACAAAGGTACCACCGTCAAAGCCATTTCGCCGCTGACCGTCCGCATCGCGCTGGAAAAACCGGGTAAAGAGGACATGTTGGGGCTATTTACCCTGCCGATTTTGCCGGAGAAATTCTGGAAGGCACATAAACTCAGCGAGCCGCTGAGTACGCCACCGCTGGCCAGTGGCCCATACCGCATCAGCGACTGGAAAATGGGGCAGTACATCGTCTACTCGCGGGTAAATGATTACTGGGCCGCCGATTTTTTGCCGGTTAACCGTGGACGCTGGAATTTCAATACGCTGCGCTACGATTTACTACCTCGATGATAACGTAGCCTTTGAAGCCTTTAAGGCGGGCGCATTTGACGTGCGTACCGAAAGCAGCGCCAAGAACTGGGCCACCCGCTATATCGGGAAAAATTTTGCTAACGGCTATATCGTCAAAGATGAGCAGAAGAATAACGCCGCCCGTGATACCCGCTGGCTGGCGTTTAACATCCAGCGCCCGGTGTTTGCCGACCGCCGGGTACGGCAGGCTGTCAGCATGGCGTTTGATTTTGAATGGATGAACAAAGCGTTGTTTTACAACGCTTACAGCCGCGCCAACAGCTATTTCCAGAATACCGAATACGCCGCACGCGACTATCCGAAAGCCGATAAACTGACGCTGCTGGCACCATTAAAAAATGAGGTGCCGCCCGAAGTATTCACCACTTATCTACCAGCCGCCGACATCTAACGGCGACGGCTTCGACCGCGAGAATCTGCTAAAAGCGGGAAATCTGCTGACCGAGGCGGGATGGGTGCTCAAAGGCCAGCAGCGCGTCAACCCCAAAACCGGTCAGCAGCTGCGCTTTGAACTGTTGCTGCCGTCCGGCGGCAACGATCAATGGGTTATGCCGTTTCAGCATAATTTACAGCGCCTGGGCGTCACCATGGACGTCCGTCAGGTGGATATCTCGCAAATTACCAACCGGCTGCGCAAACGTGATTACGATATGATGCCGAGCCTGTGGCGCGCCACGCCGTGGCCCACGCTGATTTACAGATCTCGTGGTCATCTGGATACATCAACTCAACCTACAACGCTCCAGGTGTTGCCAGTCCGGCAATCGACAGCCTGATTAATCAAATAATCCGCTGGCAGGGCAACCAACAGAAGCTCATCCCCCCAGGGCGCGCACTGGACAGGGTGCTCACCTGGAACTATTACATGCTGCCGATGTGGTTTATGTACGGTAGCCCGAATCGCCCACTGGGATAAATTTTCATACCCTGGTATTCACCCGCTCTACAGTTCTGGCACCGATGCGCCCGGCTTTGACACCTGGTGGTATGACGTTAACAAGGCGGCGAAGCTGCCGCTCCGACGTTGACAGGAGACTTTATGGGTGCCTATCTGATTCGCCGCCTGCTGCTGATAATCCCTACCCTATGGGCAATCATCACCCTCAACTTCTTTATCGTGCAGATAGCGCCCGGCGGCCCGGTTGATCAGGCGATTGCCGCGGTGGAATTTGGCCATCAAGGCACCTTGCCCGGCGGCGGTGGCAATATGCTCGGCCGGCCAATCGCGAGTCGGCATCAGCAACATCGCTGAAAGCCAGTACCGTGGCGGACGCGGCCTAGATCCGGAAGTGATCGCCGAGATAACCCAGCGCTATGGCTTCGACAAACCGCTGCACGAGCGCTATTTCAAAATGCTCGGCGACTATCTGCGCTTTGATTTCGGCAACAGCCTGTTTCGCAACGCGTCGGTCATGCAGTTGATGAAAGAAAGTCTGCCGGTATCGGCCTCATTAGGGTTGTGGAGCACATTAATTATCTACCTCGTTTCCATTCCGCTCGGCATCCGCAAGGCGGTGTATAACGGCAGCCGCTTTGATATCTGGAGCAGCACCGGCATTATTATCGGCTACGCAATTCCGGCGTTTTTGTTCGCCATCGTGCTGATCGTCTTTTTCGCCGGCGGTAGCTACTACGATATCTTCCCGCTACGTGGACTGGTGTCGCCAACTTTGCCACCCTTCCCTGGTATCTGAAAATCACCGACTATCTCTGGCATATCACCCTGCCGGTGCTGGCGACGGTGATTGGCGGTTTCGCCGCGCTTACCATGCTAACCAAAAACTCGTTTCTCGATGAGATCCGTAAACAGTACGTGGTCACCGCGCGGGCAAAAGGGGTTGGCGAACAACAGATCCTGTGGAAACACATCTTTCGCAACGCCATGCTGCTGGTCATTGCCGGTTTCCCGGCCACTTTCATCAGCATGTTTTTCACCGGCTCGCTGCTGATTGAAGTGATGTTCTCTTTAAACGGGCTGGGGCTACTGGGCTACGAGGCGACGGTCTCGCGCGATTATCCGGTGATGTTTGGCACGCTCTACATCTTCACGCTCATCGGCCTGCTGGCGAATATCATCAGCGACATCAGCTATACGCTGGTGGATCCGCGCATTGATTTTGAGGGCCGCTAACATGACGCTGAGCTCCGTTAACCAGGCGCGTGGGCGCGCTTTCGTCATAACCGTCGCGGCTACTGGTCGCTGTGGATCTTCGCGGTTATCTTTCTCTGTAGTCTGTGCGCGGAGCTGATTGCGAACGATCGTCCGTTGCTGGTCAGCTATCAGGGCAGCCTCTACGTGCCGGTGCTGAAAAACTACAGTGAGAAAACCTTCGGCGGTGAGTTTGCGACCACCGCTGACTATCAGGACCCGTGGTTACAACAGCGGCTGGAGAACAACGGTGGGCGCTATGGGCACCGATCCGCTTTGCGGCCAGCAGCATTAACTACAGTACGGATATCCCCTTCCCTCCCCCCCGTCGAAACAAAACTGGCTCGGTACCGATGCCAACGGTCGGGACGTGCTGGCGCGCATTCTCTACGGACTTGATCCACTGGAATTATTTGGCTGATCTTCACCTCTGCGCCAGCGTCACGGGCGTACTGGTTGGCGCGATACAGGGTTATTACGGCGGACGCATCGACCTATGGGTCAGCGCTTCATTGAAGTGTGGTCGGGTATGCCGACGCTGTTCTTGATTATTCTGCTCTCAAGCGTGGCGCAGCCGAACTTCTGGTGGCTGCTGGCGATTACCGTGCTGTTTGGCTGGATGTCGCTGGTCAGCGTAGTGCGGGCAGAATTTTTACGTACCCGAAATTTTGACTATATTGGCTGCGCAGGCGCTTGGCGTCGACGACCGCAGTATTATCCTGCGTCAACATGCTGCCAAACGCGATGGTGGCTACACTAACTTTTATTCCATTTATTCTGTGCAGCTCAATAACCACTCTGACCTCCGCTGGATTTTCTCGGCTTTCGGTCTCCCGGCTCGCCATCGTTGGGTGAGCTGCTGTTACAGGGTAAAAATAATCTACAGGCTCCGTGGCTTGGGATCGCGGGTTTTCTCTGTGTGGCCGTCCTGCTGTCGCTGCTGATCTTTATCGGCGAAGCGGTGCGCGACGCTTTCGATCCTTCTAAGGCGGTATAAAGATGCAGCAGCCACTTCTGGACATTGACAACCTCTCCATCGCCTTTCGGTCAGCAAGACCGAATGACCACCGTGGTTGAAGAGCTGTCGTTAACGGTCAACGCCGGGGAAACGCTGGCGCTGGTCGGCGAATCTGGCTCGGGGTAAAGTGTGTCGGCATTGTCCATCCTTCGTCTGCTGCCTGACTGCTCAGCCTGCTACCCGACCGGCGATATCCGCTTTAACGGCGAATCGCTGCTTCATGCCAGCGAGCAGACGTTACGCAGCGTACGTGGCAACCGTATTGCGATGATTTTTCAGGAACCGATGGTGTCACTGAACCCGCTGCATAACCTGGAGAAACAGCTTTACGAGGTGCTTTCGCTACACCGGGGAATGCGTAAAGAGGCTGCACGCGGTGAAATCCTCGACTGCCTTGACCGGGTGGGTATTCGCAGTTGCCAAACGGCTGGCTGATTTTCCGCATCAGCTCTCCGGCGGTGAACGCCAGCGGGTGATGATCGCCATGGCGCTGCTAACGCGCCCGGAACTGCTGATTGCCGATGAACCGACCACGGCCCTGGATGTCTCCGTTCAGGCGCAAATCCTTCAGCTCTTAGGTGAACTGCGGGTTGAGCTGAACATGGGCATGTTGTTTATCACTCATAACCTCAGCATTGTGCGCAAGCTGGCCGATCGGGTAGCGGTGATGCAGCATGGCCGCTGCGTGGAACACAACCGCGCCGCGACACTCTTCGCCGCCCCTGCTCACCCGTATACCGTAAGCCGCCGACAGCGAACCAGCAGGCGAACCGATTGCTCTGCCGCCCGATGCCGCGACGCTACTCGAAGTCAAGAAACTCAGCGTGGCGTTTCCTATCCGTAAGGGCATTCTGCGCCGGATAGTGGATAACAATCAGGTCGTCAAAGAGGTGAGCTTTACGCTGCGGGCAGGTGAAACGTGGGCTGGTCGGCGAGTCCGGTTCGGGAAAAGTACGACCGGGCTGGCGCTACTGCGTCTTATTGCCTCTCAGGGAGACATTCGCTTCAATGGTGAGCCCTTACAGGACCGCACGCGCAAGCAGATGTTGCCGCTGCGTCACCGTATTCAGGTCGTGTTTCAGGATCCCACTCATCGCTGAATCCACGCCTGACGGCGTTACAGATTATTGAGGAGGGACTACGCGTGCATCATCCTGCGCTCTCAGCGAGCGAGCGCGAGCAGCAAGTTATCCAGGTGATGCATGAGGTGGGGCTGGAGCCCGAAACACGGCAGCGCTATCCTGCGGAGTTTTCCGGCGGCCAGCGTCAGCGTATTGCTATCGCCCGGGCACTAATTCTTAAGCCGCAGCTTATTGTTCTGGATGAACCCACGTCATCACTCGACCGTACGGTACAGGCGCAGATTCTGGCATTGCTCAAGGCATTACAGGAAAAGCATCGACTGGCCTATATCTTTATCAGCCACGATTTGCAGGTGATTCGTTCACTGTGCCACCAGGTTATCGTTCTGCGGCAGGGAGAGGTCGTCGAGCAAGGTGAGTGTCGGCGCATCTTTGCGGCACCGAAACAGGCGTATACGCGTCAGCTCATTGCATTGAGCTGACGGTTAAAACGGGTTGTTGCCAGAAAATGGTTCGGCTATTGCCACACCAAAATTCTTCAGTCGACAGGTTGCCGCAAACTCGTCCTGGCGCTTTACGAACAGGCACGGCTCGCCTTCGCACTCGAGCACCGAGCAGTCGACGGAGATATCTGTTAACGCCTGGCTTAACGAGTGCATTACCGGCCACGCCTTATCGCCGTCTGGACTCATAATTTAAGCGCCACCAGCGTGTTGTCATTTGACGCGCCGTTTTGCGGAATCGGTTCAACCTTCGAACCTGCAAAACCCGCAGACCAGCGATAGTCCTGCGGCAGTCGATGTACGATTGAGAGCTGAAATTTGTCATTACGTTCTTTCCCCGGAAGCAAAGGTGCTTCACAATTATTTCACATCCATATTAACACATTGTTGACAAATCGTCCTGTATCCCGAAAAAAAACGCCAGCATTCAACATTCTCTGTCCCACGAAGTTCGGTGTACTGATGCGTTTTCGCGCTATCTGTACCCGTTTCTTGATCCAACACAACCTTTTTATCTACAACAATGTGACTTTTTACACAAATCATTTTACATAAAAGAAACATTTACGGAAATGCAATTTCTGTTGATGTTTATCAAAAAAGGGACGTATTCGCCCTGGATTAGGGATTATTGCGCGGTTTTTCGTGGGCGGCTGGCGTAGCGGAGAAAAAAATCGAGCCGGTGGCACATAAAGCAATGGAGAAGAGCATTGGCCAGGCGGTAGTAAAGGTCGCCATAGAAAGTAATGCGCCAACAATTGCGCCGATACCGAAGCGGAAGGTGCCTGCCAGCGACGACGCCGTCCCGGCCATATGCGGAAACTCATCCAGGATCACCGCCATTGCGTTGGAAGAGACCATCGACACGCAGCCGATATATACCGCAATTCCCAGCACCAGCGACCAGAAGCCGACGTCCAGCAGCGCACACACCACCATCCACACCGCCATTAAAAACTGAATGACAGCCCGGCGCGGAACATCCACAGCGCTCCCATCCGGCGAACGAAGCGGCTGTTAATGGTGGTCATGATAAACAGGAAGACAATATTCAGCGCAAAGTAATAGCCAAAATGCTGTGGCGAAACGTGGTTCAGTTCAATGTAAACAAACGGGCCGGCGCTTAAAAACGAGAACATGGCGGCAAAGCTGAAGCCGCTGGCGAGCATGTAGGAGAGGACACGTTTATGGCGGAACAGCGAGGCAAAGTTGCCCAGCGTGGTGCGCAGGTGGAACGGGTGGCGTTTTTACGGCCAGGGTTTCATCAATAAAGAAGTAAACCATCGCCGAAGCTAATAGCGCCGCCACCGCCAGGATCCAGAAGATGGCGTGCCAGCTAAACCACACCAGCACCGCCCCGCCGACGATAGGCGCAACCAGCGGCGCAATGGTGGTCACTAACATCACGAACGACATCATGCGCGAAAACTCTTCTTTCGGATAGATATCGCGCATTAAGGCGTTGATCACCACGCTTGCCGCCGCAGCCGCCAGGCCGTGGAAGAAACGGGTCGCAATGAGGTAGTCGATGGTCGGCGCCAGCGCACAGGCCGCCGCAGCGGCTGCGAATATCAGTGTACCGCCGAGAATAACCGGCTTACGCCCAAGGCTATCCGCCATCGGCCCATACAGCAACTGACCGACAGCAAACCCCAGAATATAGGTGCTGAGGGTCATCTGCGCGCTGCCTGCCGGTACGCCGAATTGTGTTGAAATAACCGGCAGCGCCGGAAGGTACATGTCTATCGATAACGGCATTAACATGGCCAAAAGACCAAGGATAAACACGATACGTAACGATGAGCGCGGCCGGGAGGTACACTAGATCCTGTGGTGGTTTGTTAGCGCTCTGGCGCACCAACGCTGGCAATTTCTTCTTCGGTTAACGGGCGGGATCCCCCGGTTCCATGTCTGAATCAAGAGCAATCGCACCGATACGTTCACGGTGTAAACGAATCACACGGTTGCCCACGGCGGCAAACATGCGTTTCACCTGATGATAGCGCCCTTCGGTAATGGTTAGACGCACTTCGGTCGGGGTGATAACTTCCAGCACCGCCGGTTGGGTCAGATCTTTCTCGTTGTGCAGCTGAACGCCTTTTGTGAACTGCTCGGCGGTATCATCGCTGACCGGATTTTCCAGCGTCACCAGATAGGTTTTCTCGCAGCGATGGCGCGGTGAGGTTATACGGTGCGACCACTGGCCGTCATCGGTCATCAGGACCAGACCGGTAGTATCGATATCTAAACGCCCGGCGGCATGAAGCTTGTACGCAACCGGCTCATCGAGGAAATAAAGCACCGTTGGATGATCCGGATCGTCGGTCGAGCAGACGTAACCCTGAGGTTTGTTCAGCATAAAGTAGCGTGGGCCGTTCTGCTGCGTCAGCGAGTTGCCTTCATAGGCAACCTCGTGTTCAGGTAGCAGTTTAAATGCCGAATCGCGCACCACTTCGCCGTCGATGGTCACGTGGTTGCCGCGCATTTTGACGCCCGGCAATAGCACGGCTGACGCCGAGTTGCTGAGCGATAAACTTATCAAGTCGCATGAAGTATTTTTTAGCCTGTAATAGTGCCGGGTGTTGGGATGTAGCGTCCGAAAAAAAAGGGGTAGTAACAACCGGTAAGTATAACGGGCTTGTCATGTCACTCAAGTGAAAAAGATTCATGGCATACTATTTGGCAGTTAAGGACAATCTATCACGCTAAATTATGACTTTTACACTACGCCCATATCAACAGGAAGCGGTTGATGCTACCCTGGACCTGATTTTCGTCGCCATACCCAACCGGCGGTTATCGTTCTGCCGACGGGTGCGGGAAAAGCTGTGATTGCCGAGCTGGCACGGCTGGCACGCGGCCGCGTGCTGGTACTGGCGCACGTCAAAGAGCTGGTTGCACAAAACCATGCGAAATACCTCGCGCTGGGTCTCGAGGCCGATATCTACGCCGCGGGTCTGAAACGCAAAGAGAGCCACGGCAAAGTGGTGTTTGGCAGCGTGCAGTCCGTGGCCCGGAATCTTGACCATTTCCAGGGAGAATTTTCGCTGCTGATTCTCGTTCCATGAGTGTCATTGAATCAGCGACGACGATGACAGCCAGTATCAGCAAATCCTCACTCACCTCGGCAAAGCCAATCCTCACATTCGCCTGGTGGGGGCTGACGGCCACGCCGTTCCGCCTGGGCAAAGGGTGGATTTATCAGTTCCACTATCACGGCATGGTCCGTGGCGATGAGAAAGCCTGTTCCGTGATTGCATTTACGAACTGCCGCTCCGCTACATGATTAAACACGGCGATCCCACGCCGCCGGAGCGTCTGGATATGCCGGTGGCACACCATTTTCAGCCGTTTGCAGGCTAACAGCAATGGCTTATTTAGCGAAGCAGACCTCAACCGCGAGCTGAAACAGCAGCAGCGCATTACGCCGCATATCATCAGTCAGATTATGGAATTTGCCGAGGCGCGCAAAGGGGTGATGATTTTTGCCGCCACCGTCGAGCACGCCCGCGAAATGACCGGCCTGCTGCCCGCCAACGATGCGGCGCTGATAACCGGTGAAACGCCCGGCCCGCAGCGCGATGAGCTGATCGAAGCGTTCAGCAGCAACAGTTCCGCTATCTGGTTAACGTTTCGTGCTGACCACCGGTTTCGATGCCCCGCACGTCGACCTGATCGCCATTCTGCGCTCCGACCGTCTCCATCAGTTTGTATCAACAGATTGTCGGCCGAGGTCTGCGTCTGGCACCGGGAAAACCGACTGCTTAATTCTCGATTATGCCGGTAACCCGCACGATCTCGACACGCCGGAAGTCGGCTCGCCAAAAGGCAAAAGCGATAACGTCCCGGTGCAGGTATTTTGCCCCGGCTGTGGTTTTGCCAACACCTTCTGGGGAAAAACGACCGCCGACGGCACTCTTATTGAACACTTTGGCCGCCGCTGTCAGGGTTGGCTGGAAGATGACGACGGCCACCGAGAGCAGTGCGACTACCGGTTTCGCTTTAAAAACTGCCCGCAGTGTAATGCCGAAAATGATATTGCCGCCCGCCGCTGCCGCGAGTGCGACACGGTGCTGGTGGACCCAGACCAGATGCCGAAAGCCGCGCTCAAGCTAAAAGATGCGCTGGTATTACGCTGTAGCGGAATGACGCTTCAGGACGGAATGGATGAGAAAGGCGGCTGGCTGAAAATTACCTACTACGATGAAGATGGCGCCGACGTTAGTGAGCGCTTCCGCCTGCATACCCCCGCGCAGCGAATGGCCTTTGAGCAGCTATTTATCCGCCCTCACACCCACACCGGGTGTGCCACTACGCTGGATTACCCCGGGCGACATCATCGCTGAGCAGGCGCTGCTGCGCGCCCCGGATTTGTCGTCGCCCGCCAAAAAGACAGACAATGGCAGGTGCGCGAAAAAGTGTTCGATTACGAAGGTCGTTTTCGTCTGGCGCACGAATTACGCGGTTAATGGTAGTTTTGATTGATGTATAAGGCGATTGAGTATAGAATCTCGCCCGCTTTTGCATACGCAAAGCAGATCACTTACCTGTTGCTGGGTCGCCTGTAGCAGGATTAATTTAAGAGAGAAAGAAATGTTTACTATCAACGCAGAAGTACGTAAAGAGCAGGGTAAGGGTGCGAGCCGCCGCCTGCGTGCCGCTAACAAGTTCCCGGCAATCATCTACGGTGGCAAAGAAGCGCCGCTGGCTATCGAGCTGGATCACGACAAAGTCATGAACATGCAAGCTAAAGCTGAATTCTACAGCGAAGTTCTGACCATCGTTGTTGACGGTAAAGAAATCAAAGTTAAAGCTCAGGACGTACAGCGTCACCCGTACAAACCGAAGCTGCAGCACATCGACTTCGTTCGCGCTTAATTGCTGAATAAGTTGTAAAAAACCCCGCTCCGGCGGGGTTTTTTGTATCTGCAGATTATGCCTGATTACGGTATTGCTATTTTTTGCAGGCCAGATAAGGCGTTCACGCCGCATCTGGCATTCAGAACACAAAACCGATTAATTGCCGCCAGACGTCCGGCGCTGCAGCTGGTCGCGTAGATTCGGTGGCGGACCCTTCGATGGTTAAGGTATCAGTGGCCGGATCGCAGTAGATCTGTTTGCCCAGCAGCATGGCATCGAAATTAATCGTCAGCCCGCCACCGCTACCGGCAAATTTGGTTAACTGGCGCAGCGTGCTGCTGGTCCGCCGGTAGTTTCTTCCAGCTCGTAGCCTTTCTTGCGGTAAACTCGCTGAAGCTCACTTCGCTGACGCCGGAAAGTTCCTTCGACAGTGATTCCAGTTCAATCTCTTCACCCGCCTGTAGCTGTTCGTTGCAGTAGCTGTAAACCTGCTGGCGCACGTTCTGGGTGTTTGTCTTTGATCCAGCTGAGCTTCGGCTGCAAGCTCATCGACGGCCTGTAACAGGCTCAGGTTTTGCACTCTGGCGTTCAACCCTTCGCTTGCGCCAGGAAGTCCATAAAGAAATCAGCCACTTTGCGCCAACGCGTCCTTTCAGGAAGGTCAGGTAACGGGTTGATTTCTGGTTGGTTCCCCAGCCGGTGAGGTCAATACGTGCCACAATATCCGCATATCTCTCCACATCCAGATAGTGGGTGGCGCTCATACTCAATCGCTGATTCACACGCATGCTATTGAGGTTGTTTAGCACCGCCACCAGCAATATTCGACTGCCAGATAGCGGTAGTGGCAGAGCAGAACCATACCGCCGTCAGCAGAAAACCGGTATTTCGCCAGCTCATCGCGTAGACGACCCGTCGCCGCACGGCTCAGAACGCCAGGAAATCTTCCTCGCCCTGACGCTGCAACTTAAGCGCTTGCGCCAGTTCCACACTTTTCGGCAGAAATACCCGTAACGCTTCGTTTTTCGCGCTAATACCCGATGTAGCTCAGCCATCATTTCTTCAACCCGCGCGGTGGTACTCTTCAGCAACGAATCGCGCATACATCGACGTTTTCCGCCTGTCCCTACCCAACGAAGCCATAAAGCAATCTGGTCGATATCCAGAATCATGTCTGTAATTTTCCTTCAGATTGGGGCATTCACTATCCCACTAAATATGGCAACTGGCACATTACCGCGGTGGTGGGAATACGGTGAAAGGATAGCGTATGATGTTAAAAAAAGGAAAAAATATCTGCGGTCATGAACACATCTCCAGCCAACCAACTGATTTCCTATTTATGCCAACAATCCCGCTATAGTGATGAACACGTCGAACAGCTGCTCAGCGAGCTCGCCGTCACCGGAAGCATAATACCTGAACCGACCTGTCGTTGATGGCGTGGTAATACTGTCACCAACCTGATTAACAGCAGCGTTCTCCGGCCAACGCCAGGCTATCGCAAATCGTCCTTTTGCCCAGGCGCTGCAGTTCTTGATTTAGAGCCTGATCCCTGCGCATGAAGGGTAGGAGCACAGTTTACGGCGGCACATCGTCAGCCTTATCGAGAAAAAGTCTCCCAGATGGTTAGCTGGGGCACTGGTTCGCCCTGTTCAACATGCTGTCGGCGATGGCGTCGGTAGTCGCTATCTTTTTGTCGCCGACTGGCCTATGACGCTGGCAGGTCGGATCTTCTCCCATCAGCCTTGTCGGCATTTCAGCTTTCTGTGTTCTCCACCTATCTGCTGATCTTGTTCCCCCCTACCTTTATCGTCATGTCCCAGCGCCTGATGCGCTTCCTGTCAGCCATTCTGGCGACAGCGGGCATGACTTTGCTGCTTATCGATAGCGAGGTCTTTACCCGTTTCCACCTGCACCTCAACCCGGTGGCGTGGGCTGCGCTACAACCTACGCAGAATGAAATGGCGCGCGACTGGCAGCTGATGTTTATCAGCGTGCCGGTGATTTTGCTGGTCGAGATGCTGTTCGCCACCTTGAGTCGCAACAACTGCGCAGCCTGACGCGCCGCCGCCACTATGCACGGCCTGTCGCCCTGGTTCTGCGCTATTCATCGCCTCACGCGCTAACATTGGTGATGCCAATTTCTATCGTCCGGTTAATGCACCAGAGCGCCAACCTGCCGCTCTCTTATCCAATTACGGCTCGCCGTTTTCTGGAAAAACATGGTCTGCTTGATACGCCGAGGAGTATCAGCGCCGCCTGATTGAATAAGGCGATCCTGAAGCCGTTACCGTCCAGTATCCGCTAAGGATCTGGCGCTACCGGGATATGGGTGCCGGGAAAAATGTGCTGCTGATTACCATCGACGGGCTAACTACTCGCGCTACGAGCAGCAGATGCCGTCGCTGGCGGGCTTCGCCAATCACAATGTGAATTTCACCCAGCATACCAGTGCCTAACACCGCGGGACAACGGCATTTTGTGGTTTTTATGCACTCCCCAGGCTATATGGACGGCGTGCTCGCTGCGCGTATGCCTGCGGTGCTAAATCAGCGCCAACGAACAGGGCTATCAGCTGGGGTTATTCTCCTCGACGGCTTCACCAGCCCAATCTATCGTCAGGCGTTGCTATCCGATTTCTGGATTGCCGCCAAGCAAGTTCACATAATTTATATGCCACTGCCAGCCAGTGGATAAGCTGGCTGAGTAACAACGTCGAGGATGAAAACCGCTGTTCTCATGGGTTTCGTTTAACGGCACCACGGTCAACAATACTGAGCTCAGCGATCGCCATAATTCCCGTGCAGCAGCTGACGCTGACACGCAGATTGGTCGCGTGTTGGATGCTGCGTGAGTCGCAGGCTTAACGATACGGTGTATTATTACCGCAGGCCACGGCGTTGCGCTGAACAACCAGAAGGAGCAATTTTCCGACTGGTCGCGCGCGCGACTGCAGGTTCTGCTGGTCATCCATTGGCCGGGTACACCGGCGCAGCGTATCGATATGCTGACCGACCATAAGAAATCATCACTACTCTGATGCAACGCCTGCTGCATGTCAGCACCCCGGCGAATGAGACTCCAGGGTCAGGATCTGTTCAGCGCCACCCGTAGGGACAATTGGGTCACAGCGGCGGATAACAGCACGCTGGCGATTACGACGCCGACGATCACTGTGGTTAATACGACAACGGCCACGATAACGCTGGACCGCCGCGGGTGAAGAGCAAGGAACACGATCCAAAACCGCAGCTCAGCTTGCTGCTACAGGTGCTACTGAGGAAAAACGCTTCATCGCTAACTTATTTATTATATATCGTGGATCAGTTGACAGTTGCCCGCTTGCAATCAGCGATAAAAGCAGTAGTATTTCTGTCATATGTCGGCACGTAGCGTAGCTGGTAGCGCATCGTCATGGGGCTGGCGAGGTCGAAGAGTTCAATCTTCCTGTGCCGACCAAAAATCCCAAGAAAAAACCAACCCTTACGGTTGGTTTTTTTATATCTGCAATTAATTCGATAAACAGACCGTGACACATCACAGCCTGTTTATTTTCTGTTATCAGAACGTCCAGACCACACCCGCCTGAGTATTCCACGGCGATTCTACCCCTGCGCCATTGCCATAGCTGACTGACAAATGACCGCTTAACGTCGGGGTAAACGATGACCTTATACCAGCCTGATAAACGCCACTGGTTCCAGCCACATCATTATTAAATTTGCCATCGTCATTAACTTTCACCTGGTTAGAATCGGCGTATTCCTGACGCACGGCCGCTTTCAGCCAGGGTTCCAGCGTCGTACCGTTTTGCAGGTCCATGTGATAGCTTACCGCCGTTCCCGCTTCAGCGCGTAATATCCGGGTATTTCCCACATCCGCGCGCATGCCGTTTGATAACGTGTAGTCCTGACCATCTGTGGTAAAGCCGGTAAAGGCCAGATAGGGTCTAACACTCCACAATCCGTCAACCCAACGGAACCCGCTCTCAACATGAGCACCCGCGCCGTTACTATTGTAATCGCCAAACGCTGTTGCCCCATTACTCATCTTGCCATGGATGGTGTTGGCAAAACGGTCAACTTTCACCACCCCATCAACATAGGCACCGTTCTGATGCTCCCAACCGGCATAAGCCCCCAGGGTATAGCTATCGATATTACCTTTGCCGCCGCGATCAAAACCAATATCAGAATGAGAGTAACCAAAGATCAAGCCGCGAATTGTACTGCTTTCTTCACGGGAGAAACGGCTATCGATACCGAGCGTCAGGCCCGTCAATGTTTGCTCAAAACCAGCTCCCGCATCAGTGGTCACGTTGTTGCGGGTGTTAATTGCCGAACTCCACATCGCCGTATCGTAACTAACGCCTTTTACGCTACCAAGACGCTCACGCACGGTGTCCAGTTCTGCATCAAATACCAGCGGTTGTGCGGCCGCCATATTCAGCACATCAGTGGTTGAAGGGGTAATTTGCGCGCGATTCTCTGCCAGACTCCAGCTATGGTTGCCATTATCCAGCAAGGTATATTCATACGTACCGATATCAACAACGCCTCCGGCATTGCCCAACGTAAATGCAGCATCACCGCCGCCCGTTGTTACCAGTGTAAGGCTATCTCCTGCTGCCGGGCTGGCACCGGTGTCCGTCACGAATATTTTGAAATCACCTGTTGCCTGACCGGTGACGTTGAGCTGATCGCTCTGATGATTAGCCATATCGGTACGCATATAAAAATTGCCGTTTCCCGACAGGGTATTGGTGGTCAACGTAATGAAATTTTCCGCACTTGCCGTCACTGATGAACGAGTCACTGGCTCATCCATCATAATCACATTTGCGTCAGACATCGCAAGGTTGGCTAAGTTGAGGAGGGTGTTTTGGTTCGTCGTAGTGATATCGGCAATGATGGTCCATACGCTATTTTCGAGCGAAACGTCCGCTTTGCTGGTATCCACGGCACCATGCGTTCTAAAAGAAGCGCCCTCAGAAACCACTACCTTACCCACCAACATTGCGGGTGCATAATTTATTTGCGGCTTCATGACCTCAAGAATGCCATCATTCCCTCTGACTGAAACGTTAACCATTGTGCCAGCCCAGACGTTAGCGCGGCCATTGTTGATAACCATATTTTCAGAGATGGCTTTTGAGGAATACGTGATACTTCCATTCTGATATGATCGACCGAGATCATATACCGCATTTGCCTGCACTTTCGTACCAGTATCCTTTCCCAGCGATTGCATAGTGGCATGCTTATCAAGGATAGTATCAATGGCCTGCGTGTCCTCCATAACAATGAGCCCGGAACCATCATCCAGTTCATAATTTTTTGACACACCATCTTTTATACTAAATTGGCCTTTACTGTTTGGACCACTCACTTCCAGCGCATTCGTTGAGACAATTAATTTTCCGCCTGCTTTTTTATCAACGCCAGTTACAGTCCCGCCATCCATAACCTCCAGTAAGCCGCCACTATCTACAGTGGTATTATAAGCGAAGTCATTTTCTTCAACTCGCAAACTTCCGCCGTTTTCCAACAACATATTATTAGCAATACCATTCTTGATATCGAACTGACCGAGACGGTTTGTTCCGAATACCTCCATGGCCCGCGTGGTTGTTTTAATAGCACCGCCTGCTTTCTGATCTACCGCAAATGCAAATCCCCCCTCTTTAACCTCCAGTAGTCCTCCCTTTTCGATAGCGACAAAGACGGCCCCCCCATCTTTTTCAACGATTAAGCGCCCGCCTTTAATCGTGGTATCATTCGCTGCGCCATAAACCTGTAGCACACCATTATTGAGCGTAGTCTGGTTTGCCGCGCCACCCATTTGAACAATTTGATAACCGTCATTTAATACTGAGTATTCTGCGGCGCCATTCATTTCAATGTACTGATACCCTCCGTTAATTTCAGTATTATTACTTACACCAAATTCTTTTATATGCTGTTCTCCGCCAGGATTGATTTTCGTATTATTGGCGGTCCCATAAACCAGCTGGATATCTTTTTCCAGGACAACACCATCAACTGTCTCACCATACTCAACAGTTGATGCCAATGCTATGGGTGAATATAAGGAAGGTGCGAATAAGCGGGGAAATTCTTCTCGGCTGACTCAGTCATTTCATTTCTTCATGTTTGAGCCGATTTTTTCTCCCGTAAATGCCTTGAATCAGCCTATTTAGACCGTTTCTTCGCCATTTAAGGCGTTATCCCCAGTTTTTAGTGAGATCTCTCCCACTGACGTATCATTTGGTCCGCCCGAAACAGGTTGGCCAGCGTGAATAACATCGCCAGTTGGTTATCGTTTTTCAGCAACCCCTTGTATCTGGCTTTCACGAAGCCGAACTGTCGCTTGATGATGCGAAATGGGTGCTCCACCCTGGCCCGGATGCTGGCTTTCATGTATTCGATGTTGATGGCCGTTTTGTTCTTGCGTGGATGCTGTTTCAAGGTTCTTACCTTGCCGGGGCGCTCGGCGATCAGCCAGTCCACATCCACCTCGGCCAGCTCCTCGCGCTGTGGCGCCCCTTGGTAGCCGGCATCGGCTGAGACAAATTGCTCCTCTCCATGCAGCAGATTACCCAGCTGATTGAGGTCATGCTCGTTGGCCGCGGTGGTGACCAGGCTGTGGGTCAGGCCACTCTTGGCATCGACACCAATGTGGGCCTTCATGCCAAAGTGCCACTGATTGCCTTTCTTGGTCTGATGCATCTCCGGATCGCGTTGCTGCTCTTTGTTCTTGGTCGAGCTGGGTGCCTCAATGATGGTGGCATCGACCAAGGTGCCTTGAGTCATCATGACGCCTGCTTCGGCCAGCCAGCGATTGATGGTCTTGAACAATTGGCGGGCCAGTTGATGCTGCTCCAGCAGGTGGCGGAAATTCATGATGGTGGTGCGGTCCGGCAAGGCGCTATCCAGGGATAACCGGGCAAACAGACGCATGGAGGCGATTTCGTACAGAGCATCTTCCATCGCGCCATCGCTCAGGTTGTACCAATGCTGCATGCAGTGAATGCGTAGCATGGTTTCCAGCGGATAAGGTCGCCGGCCATTACCAGCCTTGGGGTAAAACGGCTCGATGACTTCCACCATGTTTTGCCATGGCAGAATCTGCTCCATGCGGGACAAGAAAATCTCTTTTCTGGTCTGACGGCGCTTACTGCTGAATTCACTGTCGGCGAAGGTAAGTTGATGACTCATGATGAACCCTGTTCTATGGCTCCAGATGACAAACATGATCTCATATCAGGGACTTGTTCGCACCTTCCATAACGCTGTAGCCACCAGAACAGATATTGCGGAACGACAAAGAGAAACAGAACCAGATTGATGCATTGAGCTTTCATCCTATGAAATTAATTGCTGTTAAAAGCATTGGGTACAGAAAATACCCATAGCTCCATACCCGGAGTCAGTTTTTAAAAACTGTTTAAAGAAATGCACAAGTATTGTGATTGATTTTTTAGTTGTTTTTCTTGATGAGAAGCTGATGCAAAATTCCGTCTTTATAATGAAAATGATGCCAAAGCGAACGACAAGGTTGTAGTTTTCACTACATGTCCATACATAAAATGGGGTAACATTCACGCGCCTGGTAGCGTTACCAACGCTACGCTCAAACATAATGATTCTAATAAAACCTCAGGAGACTACTATGCCTGAAGCAACACCTTTTCAGGTGATGATTGTGGATGATCATCCACTTATGCGACGCGGTGTTCGTCAGTTACTGGAGCTTGATCCTGGCTCTGAAGTGGTCGCCGAAGCGGGCGACGGCGCGAGCGCTATCGATCTGGCGAATAGACTGGATATCGACGTGATCTTGCTGGATCTCAATATGAAAGGTATGAGTGGCCTGGATACTCTCAATGCCTTGCGCAGGGATGGCGTTACCGCGCAAATTATTATCCTGACCGTATCCGATGCCTCCAGCGATGTCTTTGCGCTGATAGACGCAGGCGCAGACGGTTATCTGTTGAAAGACAGCGACCCGGAAGTATTGCTGGAAGCGATTCGTGCCGGAGCGAAAGGCAGCAAAGTCTTTAGCGAACGCGTCAATCAGTACTTACGTGAACGTGAAATGTTTGGCGCGGAAGAAGATCCCTTCAGCGTGCTGACGGAGCGCGAGCTGGATGTTCTGCACGAGCTGGCACAGGGGCTGTCAAATAAACAGATTGCCTCGGTGTTGAATATTTCCGAGCAGACAGTAAAAGTACATATTCGCAATCTGCTGCGTAAACTCAATGTCCGCTCACGCGTGGCGGCCACCATTCTGTTCCTGCAACAACGCGGGGCACAATAAAAATAGCCCGATGGATTTATCATCGGGCTGAGATTTATGACAAACGCAAAACTGCCTGATGCGCTACGCTTATCAGGCCTACGTGGATCGATCAATTTATTGAATTTACACAATTTTGTAGGCCGGATAAGGCGTTCACGCCGCATCCGGCATAAACTAAGCGCACTTTGTCAACAGTCTAGCCCGATGGCATCACCATCGGGCCTCTTTTTATTTACTCTCCTGCGGCGACAAATGTTGCATCGCCTGCGCGATACTACGTTCAATCACCGCACGGCGAGTATCGTTGGCAGGTAAGAGTTTCAACATCATCTCCCACGCGGCAACGGCTTCGCCAAATCGCTGCTGCTCAAAGGCATTAAACGCATACATGCTTAGCACACGGATATTGCTATGGTCCGTTCTCACCAGCTGACGTAGCAGTTCACCGCCGAGGCGGTTGTCGTTGGGATCAGATGAACGAGTCAACGCTTCAGCGTATCCCAGTGCAGCATCACTGTTTTTCGGATCGAGGCGATACGCAGTGGCGTATGCATCGGTGGCGATACTGGCGTTACCCAGCGCCATGCCAACGCGGCCCAACATAATCCAGCCTTCTATATCTCCCGGATTTTTTTGCAGTTGAGTACGCATCCCCAGCGCAAGACGCGACATCTCTTCTTCGTTGAGCGGATCGGCTTTCGGATCCAGCGCCCTGTCCAGCAACGCCGGAGCCTGTGCCGTGGCCTGCTGCCAGATTTTCACCTGCTGATAATTGCCAGTCTGGTAGTAGCTGACGCCAGCCACAATTAACGCCACCACAATACCCGGCAGATAAACAACATATCCGGCACGCTTACCTTCCGGCACGCTTTGTTCAGGAAACGCTTCCGGCACCACGCGTACCCGACGCCGCGAGCGGGCGTATATGACCCAACCGCCAATGCCAATAGCCACTACTGGCAGCACCCACAGCAGCACGGTCAGCGGCGTTAACGGCGGATCGTAAGTGACGAAGTTGCCGTAACGCGCCACCATATAATCGACAATCTCTTTTTTACTTTTACCTTCCTGCATCAGTTCATACACTTTCTGACGCAGGTCGGTGGCAATCATCGAGTTGGAATCGGCAATGCTGTTGTTCTGGCATTTCGGGCAGCGCAGTTCTTCAGTGAGCTGACGGAACTGTTGTTCCTGTGCTTCATCTTTAAACTGCAACACATCGATGGTCGCCAGCGCTGAGCCGGAGATCATCAGCATCAGCACGCCCAATAAAAACCTCATTGTGCGGCCTCCTTACTGTATTTCTCCCACAGCGGCTTGATCTCTTCTTCCCAGACGCGAGGATTCAGATCGCCCGCATGGCGATAGCGAATGATGCCGTTGCCGTCAATAAGAAACGTTTCTGGCGCGCCATAGACACCGAGATCCAGCCCTAACATGCCATCGCCATCAAACAGGCTTAGCGCGTAAGGATTGCCCAGCTCTTTCAGCCAGCTGATTGCCTTCTGGCGATCGTCTTTATAGTTCATGCCGACCACGCGGATGCCCTGCGCAGAAAGCTGATTCAGATATTGATGTTCCGCACGGCAGGTCGGACACCAGGTCGCCCAGACGTTAAGCAGTACTGGTTTGCCCTGAGTCAGCACATCCGCCTGATAAAACTGCCCCGGATTGTCCAGTGATTCGAGACGAAACTTCGGCACAGGCTTGCCAATGAGCGCCGATTCCAGATTGGTCGGATCATCCCCTTCGGCATTACGCGCCAGCTGCCACAGCAGCGCCGCGGCAATCGCCAGGAAGATAATCAACGGAATTAACAATACTTTGCGCTTCATACGGCCTCCGGCGCAGTTTTTTGCGGACTCACGCGCTTACGATAGCGAGGATCAAACAGACACAGCAGTCCGCCCAACGCCATCATCAGCCCGCCCGCCCAAATCCAGCGAACAAATGGTTTGTAGTAAAGACGCACGGCCCACGCGCCGTTTTCCAGCTCTTCACCGAGGGCCGCGTACAGGTCACGCGTGATGCCGCCGTCAATTGCCGCTTCGGTCATCATCGACCCGGCAGTGTTGTAATAACGTTTTTCCGCATACAGCACCGTTTCCGGCTTGCCATCGCGCGTTACGCCGATAGTCGCCACACCGCCACGCCAGTTCGGGCCAGTCACCTCTTTGACATCACGGAAGGTGAAGCGATATTCATGAATATCGACGCTATCGCCGGACTTCATGCGCACATCACGCTCAACGCTATAGTTCTGGCTAAAGGCAATGCCAACAATTGTCACTGCCAGCCCAAGGTGAGCCGCCACCATCCCCCAATAACTGAAGGTGGTTTTCGTGCCGCGTGAAATACGTAGCGCAGCTTCCGCAATTGCCAGCACCGCAATCCAGCAGGCCATTGCCAGGCCGAGCACCGTCATCGCCACAACTTTGCTTTCGAACAGCCACGGCAACAGCAGCGACAGCACCAGCGTAGAGATGAAGGCGATAATCAATAAATTGCGGATCTTACGCGGGCGATCCCGCCCCCAGCGCACCAGAGGACCGACACCAAGCAGTAGCGCAAACGGCACCATCAGCCAGGTAAACATGGTGTTGAAGAACGGTTCGCCAATCGAAATACTGCCCAGTCCCAGTTGCTTATGCACCAACGGCAGCAGCGTCCCCAGCAACACCACCAGCATCGCAGCGACCAGCAAAACATTGTTCGCTAACAGCAAAGATTCCCGCGACCACAGCGCATTGTTTACGCGTGAGCGAACTTTGTGTCCACGCGCGGCAAACAGCAGCAGCGAACCGCCAATCACCAGCACCATAAAGGCGAGGATAAACATACCGCGCGCCGGATCAGACGCAAACGCGTGTACCGATACCAGCACGCCGGAACGCACGAGGAAAGTCCCCAACAGACACAACGAGAAGGCACTGATTGCCAGCAGTAATGTCCACGCTTTGAAGCTGGCGCGTTGTTCAGTGACCGCCAGTGAGTGCATCAGCGCAGTCCCCACCAGCCACGGCATAAACGAGGCGTTTTCTACCGGATCCCAGAACCACCAGCCACCCCAGCCGAGTTCGTAATAGGCCCATGCGGAACCGAGCACGATGCCGAGCGTCAGGAAGATCCACGCTGCCAGCGTCCACGGACGAGTAAAACGCGCATAAGTGCTGTCCAGACGCCCGCTCAGCAAAGAAGCAATGGCAAAAGCAAACGCCACCGAGAAACCCACGTACCCCATATAAAGCAGAGGCGGATGGAAGATCAGCCCCGGATCCTGCAATAGCGGGTTAAGATCGCGACCTTCAATCGGGAAGTTCGGCAACGTGCGAGAGAACGGGTTAGAGGTAAAGAGAATGAACAGCAAAAAGCCGACACTGACCATCCCCATTATCGCCAGTACACGGGCCACAATATCCAGCGGAATACGCTGACTAAAAATCGCCACCGCAAAGGTCCAGCCGCTCATCAGCAGCACCCACAGCAGTAGCGAGCCTTCATGCGCGCCCCAGGTAGCCGCCACGCGATACCACACCGGAAGCTGGGTATTGGAGTTGCTGGCAACATAGGTGACGGTGAAGTCGTTGACCACGAAAGCATTGACCAGCACCAGAAATGCGCCAGCCACAGACATAAACAGCAGCCAGGCAAACAAGCGGGAAGACGCCATCATGCGCGCATCTCCGCGCGCCACGCCCCATAGCGGATACACGGACAGCAGCAGCGCAATTCCCAGCGCCAGGCACAGCAGTCCGTTACCAATTTCTGGCATCATGATGCTGGGTCCTTATAAACACTCGCCGGGCGACGGTGGTTAGCTTCCATCGCTTTCTCAACTTCTGGCGGCGTATAGTTTTCATCGTGTTTCGCCAGCACTTCTTTCGCGAGGATATGATTGCCTTTTTCCAGTTCGCCCTGCACCACAACGCCCTGCCCTTCACGGAACAGATCCGGCAAAATGCCTTCGTAAGAGACATCCACTGAGCCTTCAGCATCGTAAATGGTGAAGGTCACTTTCAGCGAATTGGGATCGCGCTGCACACTACCCGGCATCACCATCCCGCCAACGCGCAGACGCTGACCGACTTCCGGCATTTGCTGAGTTTCACGCTTGCCGTAGAGAATTTCCCCCGGCGTATAAAAGAGATCGATATTCGAGCGCAGCGCATATAGCACCAGACCGATAGTCAGCGCCAGCCCTGCCAACACGGCACAGGCAATCCACAAGCGGTTTTTACGGCGAATATTCATGCAGCCTCCTGCTGTTGCGCAGCACGTAAACGCGCCTCACGCGCCCGCTGTTGCGCCACGCCACGCAGAATTGCGCGATGTTGCATCACCGAGTGCACGACCAAAACCACCAGCGGAATAACGGTCATCACCACCGCCAGCCAGACAAAAAAGGCGTAACCGCCCATTGCGAAAAATTCATTCCAGGAAGCAAATGCAGGGGTCATTTACGGCCTCTTTTCAGTATCAGTTCACTCACCCACGGACGGCGTTTTTCCATCAGCAAAATCAAATTACGCATCCGCATCAGCGTCAGCGTGGCAGACAGGAGCAGGAAGCCAAAAATCGACCAGCGCAGCGGCGAACGCATCGCCGGATCGATACTTTGCTGCATCCGCGTTGATCCCTGATGCAGGGTGTTCCACCACTCCACGGAGTAATGAATAATCGGCAGATTCACCACGCCAATCAGCACCAGGATACCTGCCGCACGGCCCGCCAGACGGCGGTCGTCGAAGGCGTGCCACAGGGCAATCACACCCACATACAAAAACAGCAGCACCAGTTCAGAAGTCAGACGTGCATCCCATACCCACCAGGTGCCCCACATCGGTTTTCCCCATGCAGAGCCGGTAACCAGGGCAATAAAGGTAAACACGGCACCAATGGGGGCCATCGCCGCCACCGCCAGGTTGGCCATTTTCATCTGCCAGACAAGGCCAATAAACGCTGCCACTGCCATTGATGCATAAATGCCCATCGACCAGATCGCCGCAGGCACATGCAGGTAGATAATGCGGTAGCTATTTCCCTGCTGATAATCAGCCGGAGCAAAGCCGAATCCCCAGATCCAGCCGACGGTAAGCACGACCACACTGGCAATTGCCAGCCACGGTATAAACCAGCCACAGATTTGATACAGCCGTGGTGGGATCGCCAGTTGATGCAGTGTTTTCCACATAGTTTCGATACCAGACTCGAACAAAAATCAGTAATCCAGCGTTATTGAATGCTGATTCGTAACGCTGCCGCCGTCGCAAAAGGACTTAATGTCGCGGTGCCTGCCAGCAACGCGCCTAAAATTGCCAGATACCCGTCAACGGGCAAATGCATAGAAGCCGCGTCCATCGCGGCGGTGGCAAAGATGAGTAATGGGATAGTCAGCGGTAACACCAGTATGCTGAGCAGCACACCACCGCGCTTAAGTCCCACTGTCAGCGCCACGCCCGGTGCACCGAGAAAGCCAAGCGTAGGCGTTCCCAGCAGCAGCGTCAGCGCCATCACTTGCCAGCCATAAACATCCATTCCCAGTAGCATTGCTACCAGTGGCGAAAGGATGAGTAACGGCAGACCGGTTACCATCCAGTGCGCCATCACCTTCGCCAGCACAACGGCGGGCAAGGGTAACGGCAACAACATCAATTGTTCAAGACTGCCGTCCTGCAAATCGTCACGGAACAGTCGTTCCAGCGCCAGCAAGGATGAAAGCAGCGCAGCAACCCAGATAATGCCCGGTGCAATACGCGCCAGCAGTTGCGGCTCCGGACCGATACTGAGCGGAAAAAGGGTAATTACAATCAGGAAGAACCACAGCGGGTTGGCGATTTCGGCGCTATGGCGAAACGCTACACGCAGCTCAAGACGGAAAATGCGCCAGAACATCATGCGGCCCTCGTTTGCGTCAGTGAAATGCGGCGAATTTTACTTTCAGCAACGTTGAGCGGCTGGTGGGTAGTCAGAATCACAATCCCCCCCTGCTCCGTATGCTGCGCCATACGCTGGGTCAGACGATCGACACCGTTAACGTCAATCGCGGTAAAAGGCTCGTCGAGGATCCATAACGTGGCACGGGTCAGCCACAGACGCGCTAAAGCGACGCGGCGTTGTTGCCCGGCCGAGAGCTGATTTACAGGAATATCTTCGAATCCGGCAAGCCCGGCCTGCGCCAGGGCTTCCAGACATTGTGCGGTATCGCCATCGCGATGATAAAAGTGCAGATTTTCTAACGCCGTCAGCCGGGTTTTGATCCCCGGCTGATGGCCTATCCATAACAGGTTTTGATGGTAGCTGTCGCGTACCTGATGCAAGGGCTGCCCTTGCCAGAGAACCTCGCCTGCGTCAGGGCGAGACAACCCCGTCAGCAAACGGAGAAGCGTTGTCTTCCCCGCGCCGTTGCTACCGGTGATTTGTACCCACTCTCCTGCGTTCAGCGTAAATGACAAGCCACTAAATAAGGTTCGTTCATCCCGCTCACAAAGTAACTCTCTGGCTTCAAGCATACCCACGCAATAACCCTGTTAAAAACCTGGCTCGACTTCACGCATATCGGGCAGCTTGTGCGCTATCCCTTTATGGCAATCAATACAGGTTTGCCCATCTTTCACCGCCTGGTCATGCATCTTCGCGGCAACCGATTTCTGGGCGGTTGTATCCATATACTCGAAGTTGTGACAGTTACGGCACTCCTGCGAGTTATTGTCCTTCATGCGCCGCCACTCATTCTGTGCCATCGTCAGACGATGAGCTTCAAATTTCTGCGGCGTGTCAATAACGCCAAAAATTTTACCATACAGCTCTTTACTTGCTTTGAGCTTGCGTATCATCTTCGGCACAAACTCGTGCGGAACGTGACAATCCGGACAGGTCGCACGGACGCCGCTACGGTTGTTGTAGTGCACGGAATCCATGTATTCCTGATACACCGTGTTGCGCATTTCGTGGCAGCTAATGCAGAACTCTTCGGTATTGGCTTTTTCCATCCCGGTGTTAAAGCCACCCCAGAAGACGATGCCGCCAACAAAACCGATCAACAGCAGCGTCCCCAGCGCCAGACGGCTGGGGGTACGCCACCATTTCCACAGGCGCTTAATCAGACCAGGCTTACGGTCAGAATTTCCCATAATAACCTCTTATTTCCCGTAACCTTTTGATGGGGTAAAGGTATTCCCCACGATTGGCGCGGTATCGGCCTGCGGTACGTGACATTGCAGACAGAAATAACGACGCGGAGCCACTTCCGCGCCCACTTTGCCGTCGCTGTCCATAAAGTGAGTAGGACTGATACGCGGCGCGCCAGTGGTGCGATAGCTTTCGACACCGTGGCACTGCAAGCAGCGATTGGTATTGGTCGTTACCTGATAACCTTCAACGCTATGCGGGATCATTGGCGGCTGATTCACATAGTTCAGCGGCATCCGATCCTGCTCTTTTGGCATCCGAATGGCCCCTTCCTGTGTCCCGGATACTTCCGGCGACTGGCTAAAATCGACGCCATTAGCCGCCCAAACCGCGCCGCTTACCACCAGGGCCAGCATCGCCGTCCATTGACACAGCGCTTTCTTCAGGTCATGGCTTTTCATGATTTCGCTCCCGAACTCCATCGTGTAGTTATTGTAAATACATCCTCAGAACAGACATCCACGCAGCGACCGCACGTCATGCAATCGCGGCTGGTGACCTGCACCGGGCTTTGTTCATCCAGCACCGGGGCACGTAGCACATGCGGTTCCGGGCAAACATGAAAACAATCCATACAGCGGTTACATTTCTGCCGATCGGTGGCCGCAACGGTAATCACACCTTTGCTACCCAGCACGCCATACAGCGCGCCAACCGGACAAATGTGCCCGCACCAGCCGTGTTCAACGACCAGTAGATCAAATAAAAACAGCGCGAGAATAAGCAGCGCGCCGCTGCCGAAGCCCATTACCAGGCTACGCCCCATCAGAGAAACGGGGTTGATCCATTCCCAAATGAGCGTGCCAGTTAAGGCTGATCCCACCAGAATGACCACCAACAGCACGTAGCGAATGTGGCGAGGGATCGTCGCAGACTGATTGAGGTCAAAGCGCCTGCGTAACCAGTTCGCTAAGTCGGTAATCGGGTTCAGCGGGCAGACCCAGCTGCAAAATAATCGCTTTCCCGCCAGGGCGTAGAGCACGGTGATAATCACCGCACCGGTCAACGCCACCGTGGCAGGCAGATGACCACTGGCAAGACTTTGCAGCGTCATCAGCGGATCGGTCAGCGGAACGGTGTCGAATAACAGGCTACTGCTGTAGTTGCCGTGCAAGATCCACACACCAAACCATGGACCGCTCAAAAACATCCCCAGCACGAAGAACTGACAAAGGCGACGTAACACCAGCCAACGGTGACTGCGCCACCAGCCTTTTTTCTCCAGCGCCTCGCGCCCGGCGTCACGTTTACGATTTGCCATTGTTCCCCTCCAGCCAGCCGAAGCGGTAATGGTGACCTAACTCCCCTTTCGCCAGTGACAGCGGTAACACCTTGATTGCCGGTTGTTCCAGCACGCATACTTTTTCGCACTTACCGCAACCGGTACAGGCGTCGCTGTGAACCGTCGGCAGAAAGCGGGCGTGCTTACCGGTACGCGTGTTGCGCTCCAGCTCCAGGGTGATGGCCTCATCAATTTTCGGGCATTCGCGATAACAAACATCGCAGCGCAGCCCCTGAAAGTTGAGACAGTTTTCCTGGTCCACCAGTACCGCCAGCCCCATCCGCGCGTCGTCGATCGATTCAATCTCACGATCCAGCGCACCGCTTGGGCACACTTTGGCGCACGGAATGTCCTCACACATTTCGCAAGGAATATCCCGTGCGACAAAATATGGCGTGCCCGCCGACAGACCAGAGGCCAGCGTCGCCAGTTTTAAGGTGTCGTAAGGGCAAGCCTGAACACACTGACCGCAACGCACACAGGCACTGGCAAAGGCGTTCTCGTTTATGGCTCCGGGCGGGCGCAACCGCACGCCAGATGCGCGTGCGGTTTGCTGTTGTAACCCCAGCGCCACACCCACGGCAGCCAGCCCGCCTGCTGTGCGAACGACATCGCGCAGAAAGCGGCGGCGACCATTTTGAGGTTTCGCTGACCGGGACATAATGGCTTACACCTTCTCCAGTTTGACCGCGCACTTCTTGAAGTCCGTCTCTTTCGAGAGCGGATCGGTCGCATCCAGCGTCAGTTTGTTAACCAACTGTGCGGCGTCGAAGAACGGCATGTACACCAGGCCCTGTGGCGGACGGTTACGACCGCGCGTTTCAACAATCGAGATCACTTCGCCACGGCGAGAAACCACTTTCACTTTGTCGCCACGGCGCAGATCGCGCGCTTTCGCATCCAGCGGGTGAATAAACAGGACCGCTTCCGGGAAGGCGCGGTGCAGTTCTGGTACACGGCGAGTCATACTGCCGGTGTGCCAGTGCTCCAGAACGCGTCCGGTAGAGAGCCACAGGTCGTACTCTTCATCCGGTGCTTCCGCCGCCGGTTCGAATGGCAGTGCGAAGATCACCGCTTTGCCATCCGGTTTACCGTAGAACTTATAGCCTTCGCCCGCTTTCACGTACGGGTCGTTACCTTCGCTGTAACGCCACTGCGTTTCTTTACCGTTCACCACCGGCCAGCGCAGACCGCGCGCTTTGTGGTAGTCATCGAACGGTGCCAGATCGTGACCGTGACCGCGACCAAACCATGCGTACTCTTCGAACAGCCCTTTTTGCAGATAGAAGCCCAGCTCGCGGGATTCATCGTTCAGCTGATCTTCCGCCAGTTCGGATACCGGGAATTTGCTCACTTCCGGTGTGGCATACAGCACTTCGTACAGCGTTTTGCCACGCAGTTCCGGTTTCTTCGCCAGCAGATCTTCCGGCCATACTTCTTCAGTTTTGAAGCGGCGGGAGAACTGGACTAACTGCCAGAGATCCGATTTCGCTTCGCCCGGTGCCTGTACCTGTTGACGCCAGAACTGAGTACGGCGTTCGGCGTTACCGTAAGCGCCCTCTTTCTCTACCCACATTGCGGTCGGCAGGATCAAGTCGGCGGCCAGCGCACTGACTGTCGGATACGGATCGGAGACGATGATGAAGTTGCGCGGATCGCGCCAGCCCGGCATACGCTCTTCATTGATGTTCGGCCCGGCCTGCATGTTGTTGGTACACATGGTCCAGTAAACATTCAGTTTGCCGTCTTTCAGCGCACGGTCTTGTGCCACCGCGTGCAGACCGATTTTCGCCGGAATGGTGCCGCTCGGGATATTCCACTTCTTCTCGCAGATATCACGGTGTTTCTCGTTGGTCACCACCATGTCCGCAGGCAGACGGTGAGCAAAGGTGCCCACTTCACGCGCAGTACCACACGCAGAAGGTTGCCCGGTCAGGGAGAACGGACCGCAACCCGGCTGGGAAATTTTGCCGGTCAGCAGGTGCAGGTTGTAGACCAGGTTGTTAGCCCACACGCCACGAGTATGCTGGTTGAAGCCCATCGTCCAGTAGGAGATGACTTTCTTGTTCGGATCGGCATACAGCTGCGCCAGTTGTTCTAACTGGTCTTTCGGCACGCCGGTCATTTCGGCAGTTTTTTCCAGCGTATACTCGGCAACGAAGGCTTTGTAATCTTCAAAGCTCATCGGTTCGGAGGCGTCAGAACCCGGATTCTTCGCTGCTTTTTCCAGCGGATGGGTCGGACGTAAACCGTAGCCGATGTCCGTCGCCCCTTTGCGCAGGTTAACGTGCTTGCTGAAGAAGTCCTGATTTATCGCATTGTTTTGAATGATATAGTTGGCGATGTAGTTCAGGATCACCAGGTCAGATTGCGGCGTAAAGATGATGCCGTTATCCGCCAGCTCGAAGCTACGATGCTGGTAGGTAGAAAGCACCGCCACGGTGACGTTCTGGTTAGAGAGACGACGGTTAGTGATGCGCGACCAGAGGATCGGGTGCATTTCCGCCATGTTTGCGCCCCACAGCACAAACGCGTCAGCCTGCTCGATGTCGTCATAGCAGCCCATCGGCTCATCCATACCAAAGGTACGCATAAAGCCAACTACTGCCGACGCCATACAGTGACGCGCGTTCGGGTCGATGTTGTTCGAACGGAAGCCCGCTTTAAACAGCTTGGACGCGGCATAACCTTCCCAGATAGTCCACTGACCAGAACCGAACATACCGATCGATTCCGGCCCTTTTTCTTTCAGGGCGGTTTTGAATTTCTCTTCCATCACATCGAAGGCCTGATCCCAGGTGATTGGGGTAAATTCGCCTTCTTTGTCATATTTACCGTTTTTCATACGCAGCAGCGGCTGCGTCAAACGGTCTTTACCGTACATGATTTTGGGCAGGAAATAGCCCTTAATGCAGTTCAGGCCACGGTTAACCGGTGCGTCCGGGTCGCCCTGACAGGCCACCACACGTCCCTGCTGCGTTCCGACCAGAACGCCGCAACCAGTACCGCAGAAACGGCACGGCGCTTTATCCCATTTGATGGCTTCCTGCTGACCAACAACGGCGCGGGCAACGCCCGGCACGCTGAGACCGGCAGCCGCCGCAGCGGCCGCAACGGCGTTAGCTTTCATAAAGCTACGACGACTGAGTTTCATGGTGTTTCCTCACCTTGCTCTTCCTGCTGGTGATAAACCAGCGACACCGCCAGCACGCCCTCTACGTTGCGTACTGACTCAATGGTTTGGATCAGCGTTTCGCTGTCTTCTGCTTCCACCACCACAATCAACTGACCGCTCGGCGCGTCGCTGACAGCAACTTCACAGCCGGGAAAGGCGTTCAGTTGGGTGCTGATGTCTGAAATTCGTTCGCTTTTGGCCTGCACGACCAGGCTGCAAACTTGCCAGTTAGTGTGCATGGAGATACTCCGCAGTTATGGCTGATACCGGACAGCTGGCTGCACATGCTCCACATCCGTTGCAAAGTTGGCTATTAAGTTGCGGCTGGTAGATCCCGGAGAGCGTCGGGCGAAAGATAATTGCCATTGGCTCACAGCTATCCTGACAGCGGCGGCATTCAACTGACTGATACGCCAGGCACGCGTCCCCGATGGTGAACTGCAAATCCCAGGCCCTGGTGTGGCGCGGAGAAAATAGCGATTCGGGGCAAGCCTGCGCGCAGGCGTAACAGAAGCTGCACTCGTTATTTTTGAAATTAACGCTCGGATAGCCGCCCGCGCCGCGTTGCAGAATGTTGTTTTCACAAGCATTAATACAGGCGTCGCAGCGGGTGCAATGGGTCAGAAAATGAGATTCATCACCGGACCAGGGCGGACGGATACCGTTACTGGCTTTGCGCCAGCGACCAGTGAGTATGCCCCGACGGGATGCATCAATCTTCACATTGACCTTCCATCATTAACGCGCTCTGAAAATTGAGAGCGACCAAATAAACCGCATAATTAATAAGCCATTTTTATAGCCGCTAAGATATTAAAGGATGTGTCAAAGATGCATACCCCGATCGGGGTAAAACCTGTAGCAGGATCAAAAGAGTGGCGGGAAGCGTGGCAAAAACGGGCTTTTGCTCACATTTCAAATGGTTATAAATATATTTATATAGCGATTGATTCACCAGAGATATTTCTGCTGGTTTGCTCTCTCATTAGAATTTAACACTAAAAGAGCAGGTAAAATTGTCTGAATGTTCTTTAAGTTATTCATAAAGCAAATTAATAAATCTGATGAATATGTTAACCTTCAGCGACATCATCGGTGAAAACCTATAAATGAAGAAGGAAAGCAAAAAAATGAAGACCATTCTACCTGCAGTATTGTTTGCCGCTTTCGCTACCACTTCCGCCTGGGCGGCAGAAAGCGTCCAGCCACTGGAAAAAATCGCGCCTTATCCACAAGCTGAAAAAGGGATGAAGCGTCAGGTGATTCAGTTAACCCCGCAAGAAGATGAATCTACCCTGAAAGTAGAACTGTTAATCGGTCAGACGCTGGAAGTCGATTGCAATTTGCATCGTCTCGGCGGGAAGCTGGAAAACAAAACGCTGGAAGGCTGGGGCTATGATTATTATGTCTTTGATAAAGTCAGTTCCCCGGTTTCAACGATGATGGCCTGCCCGGATGGCAAGAAAGAGAAGAAATTTGTCACCGCGTATCTGGGCGATGCTGGAATGCTGCGTTACAACAGCAAGCTGCCGATCGTGGTGTATACGCCAGACAATGTAGATGTGAAGTACCGCGTCTGGAAGGCGGAAGAGAAAATTGACAACGCGGTAGTTCGCTAAACTGCCGTGAAGTGCGGCACCCCGTAGGTCAGACAAGGCGGTCACGCCGCATCCGACATCCAACGCCCGAGCCGGTTGCCTGATGCGACGCTGGCGCGTCTTATCAGGCCTACACCGCTGTGAAGTGCGGCACCCCGTAGGTCAGACAAGGCGGTCACGCCGCATCCGACATCCAACGCCCGAGCCGGTTGCCTGATGCGACGCTGGCGCGTCTTATCAGGCCTACACCGCTGTGAAGTGCTCCACCCCGTAGGTCGGATAAGGCGGTTACGCCGCATCCGACATCTAACGCCCAAGCCGGTTGCCTGATGCGACGCTGGCGCGTCTTATCAGGCCTACACCGCTGTGAAGTGCTCCACCCCGTAGGTTGGATAAGGCGGTTACGCCGCATCCGACATCCAACGTCCGAGCCGGTTGCCTGATGCGACGCTGGCGCGTCTTATCAGGCCTACACCGCTGTGAAGTGCTCCACCCCGTAGGTCGGATAAGGCGGTTACGCCGCATCCGACATCTAACGCCCAAGCCGGTTGCCTGATGCGACGCTGGCGCGTCTTATCAGGCCTACACCGCTGTGAAGTGCTCCACCCCGTAGGTTGGATAAGGCGGTTACGCCGCATCCAACATCTAACGCCCGAGCCGGTTGCCTGATGCGACGCTGGCGCGTCTTATCAGCATACGCCACATCCGGCATACCATGCCGGATGTGGCGTATCATTACAACGCAATATCCGCCACTTCTTTTTGAACGGGTTGCGGTTTCAACTGCGGTTTCGGCGTACTATCTGCTGCCTGCGGCTTGTCGTAGTTCAACCCCAGCACTTCGCTGGTGTACTGCAACTCGCGTTCTGTTGCCGCTACATCACCGTTCAGCTTGCGTCCATAAGACGGAACGATCGCTTTCAACGTAGCCTGCCATTGCGGGCTGGAAACACGATCGCCAAATACTTTTTCCAGCAGATTCAACATAATCGGCGCGGCGGTTGACGCCCCTGGCGATGCCCCCAGGAGCGCGGCAATGGTTCCTTGCTGGTCACTGACGACTTCAGTACCCAGACGCAGTACGCCACCTTTCTCGGCATCACGCTTGATAATCTGCACGCGCTGCCCCGCTTGCCACAAACGCCAGTCCTCTTTTTTCGCCTGCGGATAGTACTCTTTCAACGCTTCAAAACGATCCTCTTCACTCAACATCACCTGACTCACCAGATATTTCACCAGATCGAAATTATCCAGCCCGACGTGCATCATCGGCATCACGTTAGAGGTGGTGGTGGAACTCATTAGATCCCACAATGAACCGTTTTTGAGGAATTTGGTTGAGAAGGTGGCAAATGGCCCAAACAGCACTACGCGTTTACCGTCCAGAACGCGGGTATCGATATGCGGAACCGACATCGGTGGTGCGCCAACGGATGCTTTACCGTAAACCTTCGCCAGATGGTGATTAACCACGTCCGGGTTTTCCGAAACAAGGAACTGTCCGCCCACCGGGAAACCGGCGTAGTCTTTCGCTTCCGGAATCCCCGATTCCTGTAACAGCTTCAGCGCCGCACCGCCCGCGCCGATAAAGACAAATTTGGCACGAATGTTCTGTGCAGTGCCATTTTTCAGATCGGCAACGGTAACGGTCCAGGTGTTATCGTCATTACGCTTTAGGGCGCGGACTTCGCTGCTGAGTTGCAGCGAGAAGTTAGATTTCTTCTGCAAGGAAGCAATTAACTGGCGGGTGATCTCGCCGTAGTTCACATCGGTACCAATTTCCGTACGCGTGGCTGCCACTTTCTGTTGCGGATCGCGCCCTTCCATCACTAACGGTGCCCACTCTTTGATCTGCGCGTGATCTTCAGAGTAACGCATACCGCGAAACAGCGAGCTTTGTTGCAACGCGGCGTAACGGGCGCGCAGGAAATTGACGTTATCCTCGCCCCAGACAAAGCTCATATGCGGAACGGTATTGATAAATGAACGCGGAGTACGCAGCACGCCGCGCTCAACCTGGTGCGCCCAGAACTGGCGGGAAATCTGAAATGCTTCGTTAATGGCGACTGCTTTTTCAATACTGATGCTGCCATCGGCGTTTTGCGGGGTGTAGTTCAGTTCCATCAGTGCAGAATGCCCGGTTCCGGCGTTATTCCAGCCGTTCGAACTCTCCTGCGCGACACCCTCCAGGCGCTCCACCATGGTCATCGACCATTCAGGCTCCAGCTCGCGTAAATAGGTCCCCAACGTGGCGCTCATAATGCCGCCGCCAATCAACAGTACATCAGTTTCCTGCTCCTCGGACGCTTTCGCTTTTGCCGCCATCGAAACGGCATTAAGCCCCACGGCCATCGAGAAGAGCATGGCAGTCACTTTTTTCATCTTGTTAATGCCTTACTTTTAGTCGCTTTATTGCAGGTGAGATTTGCGCGGCATCAACGGTAACACTTAAGTAACAACATTTAAATAATGTTTATAAATTATATTCTAATTTTAGAAACATTATAATTTCGTTGATTAATTATAGGGTTATTAGAAATGAAGGGATTTTTAGCATATTGACCTGACGGCAGCAGTCCGCCAGGTCAGCGTCGTAATATTATGCCGTCCGGGCCACAGCATCTCGCGAGGCGCGTTCACGCTCTTCACCCACCAGCTCACTCAGCTGCTGGCCGTTGGCGCCGTCTCCAGCAGGCGGTCCGCATGCACAAAGTAGTGGTCGTCATGGCTGATGGCGAAAATGGTTTTGCCCATTTGCTGCATCAGCGGCAGCAACACCTGATAAAACCGCGGCGGAAGTGCGACCTGATCGGCGGCCCATTCATCCAGCATGATGATATCTCGCTCTTCCGCCAACGCCAGCAGCAACGCTACACGCTTCTTCTGGCCCTTGGATAATTTCAGGTCCAGAATGCGACCATTATCGAGTTTGACCTTATGGGTCATCTGCAGCTGCGTCAGCCATTTATCGACCAGTTGAGGATTCGCCTGTTGACCATCCGGTCCCAGTAAATGCTCAAACAGCCAGACATCGGTAAACACCGCCGAGAACAGCTTGCGGTAATCCTCCGGTTTCTCCGCCGCCAGCGGTTGGCCGTCGAGAAGGATTTGCCCCGAAACCGGCTGATAAAGCCCGGTAAGCGAGCATTGCCAGAGTGGATTTACCGCTACCGTTGCCGCCAATCAGGAACACCAGTTCACCGCGTTTTAGCGTCAAGAATCGAGCGGGCCAACGGCAAAGGTATTGTCCTCATAGTGGAAGCTCACATCGCGCAGCTCAAGGGTCTGCCAGTTCGGATGTGCCACGGGCTGCGGGAAGTCTTCCTGATACGGCGCCAGCGAGAATTTATTCAGCTTGTTGAACGCCACCTGTCGGCTTCAACAGAGTCGGCAGTGCGCCCACTGCCGACAGCAGGAGCGGTGTACGCAGGAACAACAGCGTCGATCAATAGGTGGCGGCGACGTTCGTATCAGCCCAGGCCCAGACCGTTGGCCATCCAGAACACCAGGCCAATAGCGCCAAGCATCATAATATTCGACCAGTTGACCGCGCTCAGGTGAAAGGTGTTCCGCCCCGTACAATATGGTGACGATAGGCTTTCGCATCCGGCGTGAACTGTTGTTTCAAACACATACTCCGCGCGCTCGCGATTAAGCGTCAGCTCTTTGCGCCCTTCCAGCACCGTCTGGTAGTCGTTGTACAGCCGGTCTTCGGTTTCACGCAGCGTCGCCATATGTTTATACACACGTGCCACCAGCAGGAAACCGCCCCAAATGGTCAGTGCCACCCACAGCGCGGTGATCAGCAGCATTTTGGTCAACAGACCACTGCCAGATAGGCGGCAGAACCGAAGGTCAGAATAATCCCCTGCACCAGTTCCAGCAGGCGCACAAAGGCGATGGTGATAGCCCGAATGTCGCTGGTCAGCCCCGCCAGCAAAGAAGCGCTGCCAAGTTTTTCTACCCGCTCAATCTGAGTATGAGGATACGTTTGATAAATTCGCGACGCAGCCGATAAACAAAGTGATGTCCCAGCGTCGTCAATGCCAGCTGAGAGCCGAGCGTGACCGCCATCAGCAGTAGCAACAGACCAAGAAATTCCGGCAGTACGGTGAAAGTGGTATCTGCCAGTCTCGATCAGACGGACGTTGATAAAGGCGATAAGCCCGATACCCAGCGCCGCGCTCGGCGGCGCATCACGCCAATAAAAGGCCAGCGGTATTGACGCCAGACGAGTAACAGAAGTTCCATAGCAGCAACCAGGCAAGAAAAAACAGCCCGCAGTGTAAACTGCTCAGAGGTTACATCAAGAATAATTCTTATTTTTATTCTTTTTTACCTGCCTGACGGAATGTCAGGTTGTAGCGGCAGTCGATGGTGAGTGGATGAAACCCCGCTTTCAACGGTTGAATACCGTGATAAAACAGCCGCGATTCACCGCCCCATACCACCACATCGCCATGTTCCAACAACAAACGTTTGAGCGGATCATTTCGTTTCAGGCCGCCAAATTGAAAAATCGCGGGTAAGCCCAGAGAAACAGAAACAATTGGCGCGCGCAGATCCGGTTCGTCTTTATCCTGATGCAGCGACAGTTTCGCGCCAGGAGCGTAGCGGTTGATAAGACAAGCATCTGGCTGGAAATCTGGATAGCCCGCCGCCGTAGCCGCACGTTGACATAAATTATGAAAACTCTGTGGCATGGCGGGCCACGGTTTATTTGTTTGCGGATCAATGGGCGAATAGAGATAACCTTGCCGATGGGTCGTCCAGCCCAGATGCCCACAGTTGGTCATCGCCACCGACATGGTATATCCCCCGGGGGTGACCATCTGGCGAAACGGCGACTGGCTGGCAACGTCATTAATATCGCGGATCAGTTGCTCCGCAGCGTTAAAAGCAAAACGCCGTAAAATTACCGCACCAGCCGCCAGTGGCTCTTGCCACGGTTCAGCATCGGCAAACAGATCCAACATTACCTCTCCTCATTTTCAGCTTCGCGGCGCAGCAGTTGCGCTTTACGCGACACGCCCCAGCGGTAACCGGAAAGTGTGCCATCACCACGGACCACCCGATGACAGGGTATTATGATAGCCAGCTTGTTGGCGGCACAGGCGCTGGCAACGGCCCGTACCGCTTTCGGTTTGCCGATGGCGTTAGCCAGTTGCTGATAACTGACGGTTTCACCGCAAGGTATCGTGCGCAGTGCCTGCCAGACTTGTTGCTGAAAAGCAGTGCCGCGAATGTCCAGCGGTAACGTCAGCGGCGTATCGCGTTGATTGAGGCTGGCGATCACTTCACGCACATGTTGCTGAAACATCAGATCGGCAGGCGCGTTGTCGGCAGCGGGAAACATCTGCTGCAACTCGCTGATTAGTGTCGCGTCATCATCGCCCAGCAATATCGCGCAAATCCCCCGCTCGCTTTCTGCCACCAGGCAACGACCCAGCTCACAATCAGCCAGCGCGTAACGCACCGCCAGATTTTCGCCACCGTGACGGAATTGTTTAGCCGTCATGCCCAGCGTTTCGTCAGCTTTGCGATAGTAACTGCTGCTGTCGGGGAATCCGGCGTTAAGAATAGACGTCGTCACGCTCTCCCCTTTCGCCAGCGATTCGCGCAAACGGCGAGCGCGCCAGGCCTGTTGCCAGGCTTTAGGCGTCATTCCGGTAGTCGCTTTAAACAACCGATGTAGATGAAATGGACTCATCGCCACCTGGTCGGCTAAGGCTTCCAGCGTTACAGGCGTTTCCTGTTCCAGCAGTCGACACGCGTGGGTGATTTTATCCAACCGATGTTGCTGGGCATTGGCTTTTTCTGGCTGACAACGTTTGCAGGGGCGAAAGCCAGCGGCGAGTGCCTCGCTGGCATTTGCGTAGAAGGAGACGTTTTCCCGCAAAGCATGTCTGGCGCGGCAAGACGGACGGCAAAAGATGCCTGTGGTACGCACGGCGAAAACGAATTCGCCGTCGGCATTCGGGTCGCGGGCTAAGACAGATTGCCAGCGTTGATCGTCAGTTAAGCATGTGGCTTTTTTCATAATCAGCTCCCTGGTTAAGGATAGCCTTTAGGCTGCCCGGTCACCATCACGCAAAAACCAACAATCTTGCGCTTTAATTTTTTTCGCTGACAAGGAAGCTTTTAAACTGTGGTGACATCCAGGTTTTAAAGCTATCGCCTTCTTTGGTGATCATATAAACCGCCAGCCCTTCCCGGCGAACAACCTCTTTAGCTTTCTCCGGCCCGAGTACCATCAAGCCAGTATCCCAGGCATCGGCTTCCAGCGCCGTCGGAGCAATCACCGTCACGGATACCAGATTGTGTTCGATGGGACGCCCGGTTTGCGGATCGATAACATGGGAAAGACGTTTGCCGTCCAGTTCGTAATAGTTACGGTAGCTGCCAGAGGTGCTAATCCCATGACCGTTGATATCCACCACAGCCTGAACCGCGTTTTCTTTATCGGTTGGTTTTTGAATCGCTACCCGCCACGGCAGGCCTTCACCGTTCATACCACGGCTGTTCAGCGCGCCGCCCACCGACACCAGATAGCGGGAAATCCCTTCCTGCTCCATCAAGCGTGCCAAATGATCGGCCGCATAGCCTTCGCCGACGGTGGAGAGATCGACATATAAATCCGGCAGGTCTTTTTGCAGATATTGCTGATGCGACTGATTGATGACCGTCAGGTGCTGTAAGCCGGTTTTGGCTTTCATCGCATCGATCTGTTCCTGGCTCGGAATTTGAACCGGCTGTTGTTCCGGGCCAAAGCCCCACAGATTCACCAGCGGCCCGACGGTTATATCCATCGCGCCATCGGTCTTCGCGCCAATGCGCAGCGAGGTGGTGACGATATCGGCCATCGCTTCACTTACCGGCCACGGCGATAAACTTTGCGAGTCGTTAAAGCGCATCAGCGCGGAATCTTTTTTATAGGTCGAAAGCAGCTGATCGTCGGCGTCCAGTTGGGTCTGAATCTTTTCTTTAAGTTCGGCGCTGCGTTTGGCGTCAATGCCCGGGATGCTGGCACGCCAGAAGGTACCCATAGTTTTGCCTTCAAGAACGGTAACTTCAGTAGCGTGGGTTTTGGCGGGTTGTGGTTTTTGATCGCAACCAACAAAGAAGAGCGCGGCAGCCAGCAGTGCCACGCGGGTAAAGCTTATTTCCATACGTGATTATCCTCATGCGAACGGTCGCAAGAGTACACCAAAAAACTGAGTTTGTACGCTGAAAACAATGAAAAAAGGGCCCGCAGGCCCTTTGTTCGATATCAATCGAGATTAGAACTGGTAAACCAGACCCAGAGCTACGATGTTATCAGTGTTGATGCCAGCGTCACGAGTGAACTGGTTGTCGTCCAGCAGGTTGATTTTGTAGTCAACGTAGGTGGACATGTTTTTGTTGAAGTAGTAGGTAGCACCAACATCAACATATTTCAGGATATCTTCGTCGTCGTAGCCACGACCCAGGTTTTTACCTTTAGACTGCAGGTAAGCCAGGGACGGACGCAGACCGAAGTCGAACTGGTACTGAGCAACAGCTTCGAAGTTCTGTGCTTTGTTCGCCCAACCCAGGGAACCTACGCGAGTTGCGTTGTAGGTCTGGGTGTACTGAGCAGCCAGGTAGATGTTGTTAGCGTCGTATTTCAGACCACCAGTGTAGGTTTCAGCACGGTCGCCGTTACCGATGTAAGCAGCGGTGTTCTGAGCATCAGTACGTTTGGAGCTGGAGATCGCACCACCGATACCGAAACCTTCGTAATCATAAGTGATAGAACCGCCGACGCCGTCGCCGTTTTGACGCAGTGCGTCACGACCGTTGTTAGTTACGCCACTAGTAAAGCCTTCACCAGATGGGTTGCCGTTTTTACCCTGGTACTGAACAGCAAAGTTCAGGCCGTCAACCAGACCGAAGAAGTCAGTGTTACGGTAGGTCGCGAAGCCGTTACCACGCTGCTGCATGAAGTTGTCAGAACCGTAGGTGTCACCACCGAATTCTGGCAGTACGTCGGTCCAGGAAGTTACGTCATAAACAACGCCGTAGTTACGACCGTAGTCGAAAGAACCCACATCCTGGAATTTCAGACCTGCGAATGCCACACGGGTCCAGGAGTTGTTTTCGTTTTCAGCGCTGTTGCCCTGGATCTGATATTCCCACTGGCCGTAACCGGTCAGCTGGTCAGTAACCTGAGTTTCACCTTTGAAGCCAAGACGCATGTAGGTCTGGTCGCCATCTACATCTTTGTTGTCAGAGAAATAGTGCAGGCCGTCTACTTTACCGTACAGATCTAATTTGTTGCCGTCTTTGTTGTAAACTTCAGCAGCGTTTGCTGCGCCTGCTACCAGCAGAGCTGGGACCAGGAGGGACAGTACTTTAACTTTCATGTTATTAACCCTCTGTTATATGCCTTTATTTGCTTTTTTATGCCACTGCATACTGATTAACCCTCATTAATCAGTCGGCAAGTCCATTCTCCCCAAAAATGCAGAATAATCCAACACGAATATGATACTAAAACTTTTAAGATGTTTCATTTATCGCTATAGATGTTTCAAAATGTAAATGCAAGGGAACTTTTTAAGATTATTGCGGAATGGCGAAATAAGCACCTAACATCAAGCAATAATAATTCAAGGTTAAAATCAATAACTTATTCTTAAGTATTTGACAGCACTGAATGTCAAAACAAAACCTTCACTCGCAACTAGAATAACTCCCGCTATCATCATTAACTTTATTTATTACCGTCATTCATTTCTGAATGTCTGTTTACCCCTATTTCAACCGGATGCCTCGCATTCGGTTTTTTTTACCCTTCTTTACACACTTTTCATTATTCTGTGCTACCACAGAAAAACTATAACGCTTGTTAACTATTTCACAAATAATTAACATCCGCATAATTTCCAGCAATCTTTGTTTATTTGCAATTATTTTTGTTGGGCTTTTTGTAGGTTATTTGTACAGCAAAATGGCGCTTGTACATCTATTTCCCCCAATGCAGGATGATAAATATCACGGGAGAATAGAGAATCATCAATCAGGTAAGAGTCTGGAATTTCACACTGTACCCTTTATACTGCCCTATCACTTCGCGAAGTTTTAACAGGTCATAAACACGAATGCGTCAGAAAGAGACAACGGCCACGACCCGCTTTTCACTCCTACCGGGGAGCATTACCCGCTTCTTTTTACTGTTGATCATTGTGTTACTGGTGACGATGGGTGTAATGGTACAAAGCGCCGTTAACGCCTGGCTGAAAGATAAAAGTTACCAGATTGTCGACATTACCCATGCTATCCAAAAGCGCGTCGATAACTGGCGTTACGTGACCTGGCAGATCTACGACAACATTGCCGCGACGACCTCCCCCTCCTCCGGCGAAGGTTTACAAGAGACGCGCCTGAAACAGGATGTTTATTACCCTTGAGAAGCCGCGGCGTAAAACCGAAGCGCTGATTTTTGGTTCGCACGATAGCGCAACGCTGGATATCACTCAGCGAATGTCGACCTATCTGGATACCCTGTGGGGCGCAGAAAGCGTGCCGTGGTCGATGTACTATCTTAACGGTCAGGATAACAGCCTGATCCTTATCTCTACGCTGCCGCTCAAAGATCTCTCGTCAGGGTTCAAAGAATCGACCGTCGGCAGTATCGTCGACTCACGCCGCGCCGAGATGCTGCAGCAGGCGAATACGCTGGATGGCGTGAAACTTTCTCTCTCATTGCGTCGTTTAGCCTGGCAAAATGGCCGCTTCTTTACCCTACGCACCACCTTTAATCAGCCGGGGCATCTGGCGACCGTCGTCGCCTTCGATTTACCAATAAACGATCTGGTGCCGCCAACAATGTCGCTGGATAGCTTCCGCCTTGAACCTGATCCTGCACAGGTCTCCCCGCGTGGCCAGGAAAAGATCCGGGCGACAGCGTCAGCGATTAATTTTAATAGCTCGCGCATTGAAATCACTTCCGCGCTCAACACCACCGGTATGCGTTTTGTCTGGCAAGTGCCATTTGGTACCCTGTTGCTTGATACCTTCCAGAACATCATGCTACCGCTGCTGTTGAATATCGGCCTGTTGGCGCTGGCGCTTGGTTACTCTACTTTCCGTAACCTTGCCTACGCGCAGCCCAGCGCGCACACACGGCACCGGCCTCTGGAACCAATAACGAACTGCGGATGCTGCGGGTCATCAACGAAGAGATCGTCTCTTTATTGCCGCTGGGGCTATTGAACTGACCAGGAGTCGAATCGCACCATTATTAGCAATAAGATTGCCGATCACCTGTTGCCGCATCTGAACCTACAAAATATCACCAGCATGGCGGACTTTTTACAGCATCAAGGGGTGATTCAGGCCACCATCAATAATGAACTGTATGAAATACGCCAGTTCCGCAGCCAGGTTTCGCCGCGTACGCAGATCTTTATCATCCGCGATCAGGACCGTGAAGTGCTGGTCAATAAAAAGCTTAAACAGGCTCAGCGGCTCTATAGAAAAATCAGCAGGGTGGCGCCAGCCTTTATGCGAAGCGTTAGCGACACGCTGAAACAGCCAATCAAAGCGCTGGCGGCTGAAGCGACAACCCTCGATACCCCGAGGGTCAGAAACTGGCTAACCATGCCGATCTTCTGGTGCGTCTGGTGGATGAAATCCAGCTCGCCAATATGCTGGAAAATGACAGCTGGAAAGGCACGTCAACGCAGTTCTCGCTTCAGGAGCTGATCGATGAAGTGGTGCCGGAAGTATTGCCATCAATCAAACGTAAAGGGTTACAGCTGCTTATCAACAATGCGTTGCCGGCAAAAGAGCAGCGTTTTGGCGATCGTGATGCCCTGCGGCGTATTTTACTGTTGCTAATCCAGTATGCCGTCACCACTACGCAGATGGGTAAAGTGACCATTGAGGTGAGTGCCGACGAGTCGGCGGAAGATCGCTTGACCTTCCGCATCCTCGATACCGGCAACGGCGTCTCGCATCGTGAGGTTGATAACCTGCACTTCCCGTATCTCAACGATACTCAGTCAGACCGCTATGGCAAGGCGAACGCCCTCACCTTCTGGCTGTGCGATCAGCTCGCCCGTAAGCTGGGCGGACACCTGAGCATTAAAGCGCGAGAATCGCTGGGGACGCGCTATACGCTGCACGTCAAAATGGGCCGGTGAGGGGAAAACGCCGAGCGGAAGAGCAGCTCTTGCTGGATGATGTGGTGTGCAATGATCGACATCACCTCCAATGAAATCCGCAATATTGTCACCCGTCAGCTCGAAAGCTGGGAGACCACCTGTACTGACTCCGGATGAACAGGCAACGAGTCAAGAATATGATCTGTTTTTAACAGATAATCCGTCTAATCTTACTGCTTCGGGCTTGCTTTTAAGCGATGATGAAGCTGAAAATAGCAAAATTGGCCCAGGCCAGCTGCGTGTGAACTTTAACATAAGTAACGCAATGCAGGACGCCGTACTCCAACTGATTGAAGAGCAACTGGCACAGGAAGAAGTTACGGAATCGCAGCCCGGCAGCGATGAAAATGCCGAACTTCAGGCTAGTGGCTATTATGCTCTGTTTGTGGAATTCGGTGCCGGAAGATGTTAGCAGACTGTATACTGAATCCGCGGCGAAGGATTTTGCCGCTCTGGCACAGACAGCTCACCGCCTTAAAGGGGTGTTTGCCATGCTAAATCTGGTACCTGGCAAGCAGTTATGTGAAACGCTCGAACATCTTATTCGTGAGAAAGATGCTTCCCGGCATAGAAAAATACATCAGCGACATTGACGTCTACGTCAAGAGCTTGCTGTAGCAAGGTAGCCTCTTACATGAACAATATGAACGTAATTATTGCTGATGACCATCCGATTGTACTGTTCGGGATTCGTAAATCTCTGGAACAAATTGAATGGGTGAATGTTGTTGGCGAATTTGAAGAACTCCACCGCGCTAATTAACAATTTACCTAAACTTGATGCCCACGTGCTGATAACCGATCTCTCCATGCCAGGAGACAAATACGGCGACGGTATTACGTTGATTAAATACATCAAGCGCCACTTCCCCGATCTGTCGATTATCGTGTTGACCATGAACAACAACCCGGCGATTCTTAGCGCCGTGCTGGATCTCGACATCGAAGGGATTGTGCTGAAACAGGGTGCACCAACCGACCTGCCGAAAGCGCTGGCTGCGCTGCAGAAAGGTAAGAAATTTACCCGGAAAGCGTCTCTCGCCTGCTGGAGAAAATCAGCGCTGGCGGCTTCAGCAACAAACGTCTGTCCCCGAAAGAGAGCGAAGTATTGCGTCTGTTCGCAGAAGGTTTCCTGGTGACAGAGATTGCCAGAAAGCTCAGACCGCAGTATTAAAACCATCAGTAGCCAAAAGAAATCGGCGATGATGAAACTGGGCGTCGAAAACGATATCGCCCTGCTGAACTACCTCTCTTCGGTAACGCTTTCCCCCTTCAGACAAAGACTAACGTATGTTGGCAGACCGGGGCTGACATTGGCACGTCAGCTCCGGCGCATATCAGGTTACATACTTTCTTTCCGCCATCAGCGTTTTATCGCCCATGACCGAAGCTGGCGCCAACTCTCTAAACGCCTATCTGCTGATGTTTATTCCCGCGACTTGCGCACTCTTGCCGCATAGACCGTCAAGGTCTGCTTCAGTACGTCCAGCGTGACCGGTTTCGACAGACAGCTATCCATCCCCGACTCCAGACAGCGCTGCTTCTCTTCCGCCAGCGCGTTGGCCGTTACGCCGACGACCGGCAGCGTCAGCCCCAAGCTGACGAATACGCTGGGTCAGACGATACCCATCCATATTCGGCATGTTGTGACGTCACTCAGAACAATGTCGATATGATTTTTGCTCAACACGTTTAGCGCATCAACGCCATCGTTCGCCGTTTTACACTGATAGCCCACGATCCCCAGCTGATCCGCCAGCAGGCGACGGTTGATTGGATGATCGTCAACGACGAGGATCATCATGTCATCATTACTGTTTTCCGCCACCTCGTGCGCGGCGAGCGACTCGATGGCGTCACCGGTCCCTATCTTTTTCACGCGGTAAATACGGCCCAGCAGCGTCATTAATTCATGTGGGGAAACGATGCTGTGTATCCATTGACCCAGCGCGCATACTCCTGCGGAATACCGATATGGCGGCGACAGAAGCAACCACCGCAGCGCGACCAGCCCATTGCTGGGTAATTTCATCATCGGTTATCAGCAGATCGTCCGGCTCAGGCGCTTCACCGTCATACCAACAAACATCCATCCCGTTGATAGGTCAGCAAGGGTCTGAATAAAATTGGACAACGCTACGTTTTGCGTACCGCCAGCCAGCAGCGCAACGGCCGCCAACCCACCTATCATCAACGGCGTTTGATTCTGTTCGCCATACAGCGGGATACGCCAGGAAACTGGCTCCCCATACCGGCTCGGTATCCACCGCGATATCACCGTCCATCATATTGACCAGCTTTTCGCAGATCGCCAGCCCCAGGCCGGTGCCCTGGAAGTTGCGCTCCACGCCGTACCCACCTGGAAGAACGGGTCAAACAGACGCACCACCTCTTTCGCTGGAATACCAACGCCGGTATCGCGAATGCTGATACTGAGGTAATACCCTTCCCGCTTCAGATGCAAAACGATGCAGCCAATGTCGGTAAACTTGATGGCATTACTTAGCAGGTTGGAGATAACCTGCTGAAACAGCATCGGTAGACCCATCATTTTTTTCAGCGGCACGTCCGGCTCGATAAAGCAGTACATCCCCAACTGTTTTCTCACCACCAGCGGCAAATAGTTGGCGGTGATATGGTTCATCACCTCTTTAGGTGAAAATTCGCTTGGCTCAATTTTGAGCTGTTCAGACTCAATTTTTGAGAAGTCGAGAATGTCGCTGATAATCTTCAGCAGCAGCGCCGACGAGTTGTTCATGGCCGTCACCAGGCGGTCAACGCCCTTCGGCAGCTCTTTGGTTTCCAGTAAATCGAGATTACCGATAATCCCGTACAGCGGCGTGCGCAGCTCATGACTCACCGTTGCCAGGAACATCGATTTGACTGGCTGGCCTGCTCCGCCGCCTGCGCCATCTCCTGCAACGACTCCTCCATTTTGACGCGCGAACTCACGTCAACCAGCACGCAAATTGCCACGTTCTCGTTGCGATAGCGCGAATGAACAAAGCTTATCTGCAGGTTGGTATTGTTACTGGTCAGCACATCAACGAAATTCACCTGCTGGCCGCAGATAATCTGCGTAAGCCGCTGTCGGTCTTCGTGAGTCAGCATATTCAGGTAATTATGCGCCAGTTCATTACTCAGAATATTGGTGCCATCCTGAGTCCTCAGGATACAGATCCCAACCGGCGCCGAGGCGACGATCTTACGGTTAAACTGCTCATGCTCTTCCAGACGTAGCGCGTCCGACTCTGCGGCCAGGAAGATACAGGCACTCATACATCCGCGCCATGGTAAACAGCGCAATCCCGGTTAACAGGTTCAGCAGCAGGGCATTGAGAACCAGAATACGAATACGTTCCAGCACCGCATCCAGCGGTACCGAGTAGACAATACTCAGTGATGAAGGTGAAAGGGTCTTCTTCAGCACCAGCTCGCGATCGCCCGCGGTATAACCAAACCACAGGCGTTCCTGTAGCGCCCGCGAACTGATATGCAGTTTGTTGTCCGGCCCTGAGAGCGAAATCAGCGTATTGCCATTGTCATCAAGAATCGATACCCCCATTGGCATGCTGCCTGGGGTGAAGAAGTTCTCCATGCGAATGGTCTGTTCAACGCCGAGCAGCGCCTGCAGGCGGTTCGCCAAATACACAGGAGTCAAAGCATAGAAATAACCGACGCTGTGACGCGGCCCCTGCCCAACCCAGAACAAGTTGCCGCCACGCTCATCCTGCGGCGCATCGCGATAGGCCATAATGCGTTCGTGCAGCGAGTTAAGGGCTTCACTCCGTTCAACCGGCATTTCACGCAGGCCAAAGTTGGCCATGCAAAGGTTATCACTGCCCATTAAATAGACGCGGTTAAGATCGTAGGCAGCGAGGAGAAATTCTCCCGCCAGTAACGCAGATACCACGACAGCGACTCCAGCGGGCCACGCAGGTGGTAGTCGAGGCTGCCGTCCAGTCCGATCCGGGAACAGCGGCTCAAGAAAAGTCAGGGATGTCGGCGCTATCTTTGATAGGCCACCGGTCGGCAGCGTACCATTGGCCGCGGTCAGCCGGTTTTCGGCGATATACTTCAGCTCCCTTTAATCACATCGGAGGTTCGCTGGAAATAGCGCTGGGCCTGATCCGAGTTAAGATTAAATTCCTGACGGATTTTCCGACTCTTTCTGATGCAGGGCATTCACAATTCTAGAATACCGAAATCAAGGCGATAAGCAGCCAAAGCAGCAATGCCAACGCGCGGAACAGGTAGCGTGAAACTTTCAGCGTGGTGCGAAAGGAGACAAGATATTTCAAAGTGGCGAAACTCCGCCGTCAAAGGCTACAGGATGTGGTTAAGGTAGCGGGAAAAGCCCTTTACCGCAATGTTCTCTCTTCTCTGGAATATGATACACCGCCGAGAAATCATCACCTTAACCTCTGATAATCGTCATATACCGGACAAGACTAGTGGATTTCAGCATGCATTATATGAAGTGGATTTATCCACGCCGCTTACGCAATCAAATGATCCTGATGGCAATCCTGATGGTCATTGTCCCAACGCTTACTATTGGTTATATCGTAGAAACGGAAGGACGTTCAGCAGTCTTATCTGAAAAAGAGAAAAAACTTTCTGCCGTGGTCAACCTGCTTAATCAGGCACTAGGCGATCGCTATGATCTCTACATCGACTTACCACGTGAGGAGCGTATCCGCGCATTAAATGCAGAACTTGCCCCCATTACCGAAAATATCACTCACGCCTTCCCTGGCATCGGTGCTGGTTATTACAACAAAATGCTGGATGCGATAATCACCTACGCGCCTTCAGCGCTATATCAGAATAATGTCGGCGTTACCATTGCCGCAGATCACCCTGGTCGCGAAGTGATGCGTACAAATACCCCTTTAGTTTATTCAGGCAGGCAGGTGCGCGGCGATATTTTGAATTCAATGCTCCCCATTGAGCGTAATGGTGAAATCCTCGGCTATATCTGGGCCAATGAATTAACCGAAGATATTCGCCGCCAGGCCTGGAAAATGGATGTGAGGATTATCATTGTGCTCACCGCTGGTTTGCTGATAAGCCTGCTGTTGATTGTCCTTTTCTCCCGTCGCCTGAGCGCCAATATTGATATCATCACCGATGGCCTCTCGACTCTGGCACAAAATATTCCCACTCGATTACCACAATTGCCCGGTGAAATGGGGCAAATCAGTCAGAGTGTTAATAACCTCGCCCAGGCACTGCGTGAAACGCGGACACTTAACGATCTGATTATTGAAAACGCTGCCGATGGCGTCATTGCCATTGACCGCCAGGGTGATGTAACCACCATGAACCCAGCAGCAGAAGTTATCACTGGCTATCAACGCCATGAACTGGTAGGGCAGCCTTACTCCATGTTGTTCGACAATACTCAGTTCTACAGTCCAGTACTGGATACGCTGGAACATGGCACCGAACATGTGGCGCTGGAGATCAGTTTTCCAGGTCGTGACCGCACCATTGAACTCAGTGTCACTACCAGTCGTATTCATAACACGCACGGTGAAATGATAGGTGCTTTGGTGATTTTCTCTGATTTAACTGCCCGCAAAGAAACCCAGCGCCGCATGGCGCAAGCAGAACGCCTCGCCACACTGGGTGAGCTGATGGCTGGCGTCGCGCATGAAGTACGTAATCCGTTAACGGCTATTCGTGGTTATGTACAGATCTTGCGCCAACAAACCAGTGACCCAATACATCAGGAATATCTGTCCGTAGTACTCAAAGAAATCGATTCAATTAACAAAGTTATTCAGCAATTGCTCGAATTTTCACGTCCACGCCACAGTCAATGGCAACAAGTCAGCCTCAATGCATTGGTTGAAGAAACTCTGGTACTGGTACAAACCGCCGGCGTACAAGCGCGGGTCGACTTCATAAGCGAACTGGATAATGAATTAAGCCCGATTAACGCCGATCGTGAACTGCTCAAACAGGTACTACTGAATATCCTGATCAATGCCGTCCAGGCTATCAGCGCACGAGGGAAAATTCGCATTCAAACCTGGCAATACAGCGACTCACAACAGGCCATTTCGATAGAGGACAACGGCTGTGGCATTGATCTCTCGCTGCAAAAAAAGATCTTCGATCCCTTTTTCACCACCAAAGCCTCAGGAACCGGGCTTGGTCTGGCGTTAAGTCAACGCATCATTAATGCCCATCAGGGTGATATTCGCGTCGCCAGTTTGCCGGGCTACGGCGCAACCTTCACGCTTATTTTACCGATCAACCCGCAGGGAAATCAGACTGTATGACTGCTATTAATCGCATCCTTATTGTGGATGATGAAGATAATGTTCGCCGTATGCTGAGCACCGCTTTTGCACTACAAGGATTCGAAACACATTGTGCGAACAACGGACGCACAGCATTACACCTGTTTGCCGATATTCACCCTGATGTGGTGTTGATGGATATCCGCATGCCAGAGATGGACGGCATCAAGGCACTAAAGGAGATGCGCAGCCATGAGACCCGGACACCCGTTATTCTGATGACGGCCTATGCGGAAGTGGAAACCGCCGTCGAAGCGCTACGCTGCGGAGCCTTCGACTATGTTATTAAACCGTTTGATCTCGATGAGTTGAATTTAATCGTTCAGCGCGCTTTACAACTCCAGTCAATGAAAAAAGAGATCCGTCATCTGCACCAGGCACTGAGCACCAGCTGGCAATGGGGGCACATTCTCACCAACAGCCCGGCGATGATGGACATCTGCAAAGACACCGCCAAAATTGCCCTTTCTCAGGCCAGCGTCTTGATTAGCGGTGAAAGCGGCACCGGGAAAGAGTTGATTGCCAGAGCGATTCACTACAATTCGCGGCGGGCAAAGGGGCCGTTCATTAAAGTCAACTGCGCGGCGCTGCCGGAATCGTTGCTCGAAAGTGAACTGTTTGGTCATGAAAAAGGTGCATTTACTGGTGCACAAACCTTGCGTCAGGGATTATTTGAACGAGCCAACGAAGGTACTCTGCTCCTCGACGAAATTGGCGAAATGCCGCTGGTACTACAAGCCAAATTACTACGCATTCTACAGGAACGGGAATTTGAACGGATTGGCGGCCATCAGACCATAAAAGTTGATATCCGCATCATTGCTGCCACCAACCGCGACTTGCAGGCAATGGTAAAAGAAGGCACCTTCCGTGAAGATCTCTTTTATCGCCTTAACGTTATTCATTTAATACTGCCGCCTCTGCGCGATCGCCGGGAAGATATTTCCCTGTTAGCTAATCACTTTTTGCAAAAATTCAGTAGTGAGAATCAGCGCGATATTATCGACATCGATCCGATGGCAATGTCACTGCTTACCGCCTGGTCATGGCCGGGAAATATTCGAGAGCTTTCCAACGTTATTGAACGCGCCGTCGTGATGAATTCAGGCCCGATCATTTTTTCTGAGGATCTTCCGCCACAGATTCGTCAGCCAGTCTGTAATGCTGGCGAGGTAAAAACAGCCCCTGTCGGTGAGCGTAATTTAAAAGAGGAAATTAAACGCGTCGAAAAACGCATCATTATGGAAGTGCTGGAACAACAAGAAGGAAACCGAACCCGCACTGCTTTAATGCTGGGCATCAGTCGCCGTGCATTGATGTATAAACTCCAGGAATACGGTATCGATCCGGCGGATGTATAACACCAAAACTTGCTATGCAGAAATTTGCACAGTGCGCAATTTTCTGCATAGCCGCTCATTCTCCTTATAAATCCCCATCCAATTTATCCCTTCATATTCAATTAGTTAAATAACTAAATCCAATAATCTCATTCTGGCACTCCCCTTGCTATTGCCTGACTGTACCCACAACGGTGTATGCAAGAGGGATAAAAAATGAAAACAAAATTGATGACATTACAAGACGCCACCGGCTTCTTTCGTGACGGCATGACCATCATGGTGGGCGGATTTATGGGGATTGGCACTCCATCCCGCCTGGTTGAAGCATTACTGGAATCTGGTGTTCGCGACCTGACATTGATAGCCAATGATACCGCGTTTGTTGATACCGGCATCGGTCCGCTCATCGTCAATGGTCGAGTCCGCAAAGTGATTGCTTCACATATCGGCACCAACCCGGAAACAGGTCGGCGCATGATATCTGGTGAGATGGACGTCGTTCTGGTGCCGCAAGGTACGCTAATCGAGCAAATTCGCTGTGGTGGAGCTGGACTTGGTGGTTTTCTCACCCCAACGGGTGTCGGCACCGTCGTAGAGGAAGGCAAACAGACACTGACACTCGACGGTAAAACCTGGCTGCTCGAACGCCCACTGCGCGCCGACCTGGCGCTAATTCGCGCTCATCGTTGCGACACACTTGGCAACCTGACCTATCAACTTAGCGCCCGCAACTTTAACCCCCTGATAGCCCTTGCGGCTGATATCACGCTGGTAGAGCCAGATGAACTGGTCGAAACCGGCGAGCTGCAACCTGACCATATTGTCACCCCTGGTGCCGTTATCGACCACATCATCGTTTCACAGGAGAGCAAATAATGGATGCGAAACAACGTATTGCGCGCCGTGTGGCGCAAGAGCTTCGTGATGGTGACATCGTTAACTTAGGGATCGGTTTACCCACAATGGTCGCCAATTATTTACCGGAGGGTATTCATATCACTCTGCAATCGGAAAACGGCTTCCTCGGTTTAGGCCCGGTCACGACAGCGCATCCAGATCTGGTGAACGCTGGCGGGCAACCGTGCGGTGTTTTACCCGGTGCAGCCATGTTTGATAGCGCCATGTCATTTGCGCTAATCCGTGGCGGTCATATTGATGCCTGCGTGCTCGGCGGTTTGCAAGTAGACGAAGAAGCAAACCTCGCGAACTGGGTAGTGCCTGGGAAAATGGTGCCCGGTATGGGTGGCGCGATGGATCTGGTGACCGGGTCGCGCAAAGTGATCATCGCCATGGAACATTGCGCCAAAGATGGTTCAGCAAAAATTTTGCGCCGCTGCACCATGCCACTCACTGCGCAACATGCGGTGCATATGCTGGTTACTGAACTGGCTGTCTTTCGTTTTATTGACGGCAAAATGTGGCTCACCGAAATTGCCGACGGGTGTGATTTAGCCACCGTGCGTGCCAAAACAGAAGCTCGGTTTGAAGTCGCCGCCGATCTGAATACGCAACGGGGTGATTTATGATTGGTCGCATATCGCGTTTTATGACGCGTTTTGTCAGCCGGTGGCTTCCCGATCCACTGATCTTTGCCATGTTGCTGACATTGCTAACATTCGTGATCGCGCTTTGGTTAACACCACAAACGCCGATCAGCATGGTGAAAATGTGGGGTGACGGTTTCTGGAACTTGCTGGCGTTTGGTATGCAGATGGCGCTTATCATCGTTACCGGTCATGCCCTTGCCAGCTCTGCTCCGGTGAAAAGTTTGCTGCGTACTGCCGCCTCCGCCGCAAAGACGCCCGTACAGGGCGTCATGCTGGTCACTTTCTTCGGTTCAGTCGCTTGTGTCATCAACTGGGGATTTGGTTTGGTTGTCGGCGCAATGTTTGCCCGTGAAGTCGCCCGGCGAGTCCCCGGTTCTGATTATCCGTTGCTCATTGCCTGCGCCTACATTGGTTTTCTCACCTGGGGTGGCGGCTTCTCTGGATCAATGCCTCTGTTGGCTGCAACACCGGGCAACCCGGTTGAGCATATCGCCGGGCTGATCCCGGTGGGCGATACTCTGTTCAGTGGTTTTAACATTTTCATCACTGTGGCGTTGATTGTGGTGATGCCATTTATCACCCGCATGATGATGCCAAAACCGTCTGACGTGGTGAGTATCGATCCAAAACTACTCATGGAAGAGGCTGATTTTCAAAAGCAGCTACCGAAAGATGCCCCACCATCCGAGCGACTGGAAGAAAGCCGCATTCTGACGTTGATCATCGGCGCACTCGGTATCGCTTACCTTGCGATGTACTTCAGCGAACATGGCTTCAACATCACCATCAATACCGTCAACCTGATGTTTATGATTGCGGGTCTGCTGCTACATAAAACGCCAATGGCTTATATGCGTGCTATCAGCGCGGCAGCACGCAGTACTGCCGGTATTCTGGTGCAATTCCCCTTCTACGCTGGGATCCAACTGATGATGGAGCATTCCGGTCTGGGCGGACTCATTACCGAATTCTTCATCAATGTTGCGAACAAAGACACCTTCCCGGTAATGACCTTTTTTAGTTCTGCACTGATTAACTTCGCCGTTCCGTCTGGCGGCGGTCACTGGGTTATTCAGGGACCTTTCGTGATACCCGCAGCCCAGGCGCTGGGCGCTGATCTCGGTAAATCGGTAATGGCGATCGCCTACGGCGAGCAATGGATGAACATGGCACAACCATTCTGGGCGCTGCCAGCACTGGCAATCGCCGGACTCGGTGTCCGCGACATCATGGGCTACTGCATCACTGCCCTGCTCTTCTCCGGTGTCATTTTCGTCATTGGTTTAACGCTGTTCTGACGGCACCCCTACAAACAGAAGGAATATAAAATGAAAAATTGTGTCATCGTCAGTGCGGTACGTACTGCTATCGGTAGTTTTAACGGTTCACTCGCTTCCACCAGCGCCATCGACCTGGGGGCGACAGTAATTAAAGCCGCCATTGAACGTGCAAAAATCGATTCACAACACGTTGATGAAGTGATTATGGGTAACGTGTTACAAGCCGGGCTGGGGCAAAATCCGGCGCGTCAGGCACTGTTAAAAAGCGGGCTGGCAGAAACGGTGTGCGGATTCACGGTCAATAAAGTATGTGGTTCGGGTCTTAAAAGTGTGGCGCTTGCCGCCCAGGCCATTCAGGCAGGTCAGGCGCAGAGCATTGTGGCGGGGGGTATGGAAAATATGAGTTTAGCCCCCTACTTACTCGATGCAAAAGCACGCTCTGGTTATCGTCTTGGAGACGGACAGGTTTATGACGTAATCCTGCGCGATGGCCTGATGTGCGCCACCCATGGTTATCATATGGGGATTACCGCCGAAAACGTGGCTAAAGAGTACGGAATTACCCGTGAAATGCAGGATGAACTGGCGCTACATTCACAGCGTAAAGCGGCAGCCGCAATTGAGTCCGGTGCTTTTACAGCCGAAATCGTCCCGGTAAATGTTGTCACTCGAAAGAAAACCTTCGTCTTCAGTCAAGACGAATTCCCGAAAGCGAATTCAACGGCTGAAGCGTTAGGTGCATTGCGCCCGGCCTTCGATAAAGCAGGAACAGTCACCGCTGGGAACGCGTCTGGTATTAACGACGGTGCTGCCGCTCTGGTGATTATGGAAGAATCTGCGGCGCTGGCAGCAGGCCTTACCCCCCTGGCTCGCATTAAAAGTTATGCCAGCGGTGGCGTGCCCCCCGCATTGATGGGTATGGGGCCAGTACCTGCCACGCAAAAAGCGTTACAACTGGCGGGGCTGCAACTGGCGGATATTGATCTCATTGAGGCTAATGAAGCATTTGCTGCACAGTTCCTTGCCGTTGGGAAAAACCTGGGCTTTGATTCTGAGAAAGTGAATGTCAACGGCGGGGCCATCGCGCTCGGGCATCCTATCGGTGCCAGTGGTGCTCGTATTCTGGTCACACTATTACATGCCATGCAGGCACGCGATAAAACGCTGGGGCTGGCAACACTGTGCATTGGCGGCGGTCAGGGAATTGCGATGGTGATTGAACGGTTGAATTAATCAATAAAAACACCCGATAGCGAAAGTTATCGGGTGTTTTCTTGAACATCGACGGCGAAGGTAACCCCATTAATCACCAGTCAAAACTTTTCACCAGCGTCAGCTCGCCAGCATTACGCATCGGTACAATAAATGTTTCCTGTTTCTCATTGACCGATCCTTCATCGGTGATCAGCGTCAGTTGGGCGGTGGTTAATTCCGTTTCGCTGCGCCCACCATAGTAGTTGATATACACCTGATAGCGCCCGTGAATTGGCGCGGGCATGGCGAAAATCTCGGGTCCGTACCCCGTCGTGACATCCATATCCAGTGCACCACTGTTTTTCAGCACGGTGTTACCGTACCAGGCGTGTTCGCCATCGGGCGTAACAACGTGAAGGTCGAGGTCGGTATTGTCCGTATCCCACGAGAGAACCAGCCGTAAACGTGCACGAATCGTTCCTGTACCCGGCGTTGAGTAAAACTGCATTTTTTGTCGGCTTTGCCCATCCGGGCTGATGACCTGCACGCTGTTGCTGCCTTCAGTGAAAATATAAGGGCGTGCAAATGAACCATCGGATTCAATTCTCTGCGGCATACTGGCACCGTTGACCACCAGCCGGCCCTGCTGAACTTTACCCGCCGCAGCATAATTCTTTATTTTGCCGCGGATCTGCGCTGAGATATTTTGATCATCTGCCATGTTGACGGACGACGCCGGGTAATTGATCGATTGTGAAAAACTGGCATCTTCGCCCTCTGCCGGATGCCAGCCTGAGAGCGGTGCATCAATCTCGACTTCCTGCACACCTTCACTGTGAGCGACAGGCGAAAGCGCCACCAGTAACAACGGAAGAAAAATCTTTCGCATAGCATTAGTCCATTAATAATTGTCGGGTCAGCGTTTCGATATAGTTCTCATCAAGCCCGGTGGGATAACCATCAAAGGCCAGGTGCAGATACTCATGGGTTAAATCCAGCCGATCCTGAAGCGTAAAGAAGTTACGAATAAACAGCCGTTTCTGCTGCCGATCGGTATAGGGGAAACCTGAGACTAAACGGCAAACCGCAAACACGTCTGGTTCGTTGTACCCCGTCTCAGCTTGTAATATACGCCGCCACTGCGGCATTTTTTTCGCCAGCCAGGCTTTCGCTTTGGGTAATAACTGGCAGGTTGAGCGTGGCGCTCCCCAGCGGCTAAGACTGTTGTCGGGATAAGCAAACGCGAGTATCTGATCGTAACGCTCTCCCTGCCCCGCCTGGGCCGTGGCTTGCCGCCAGGAAAGTGTCCCTTCGGTAGCGCGACTGCCATGATAATGAACCGGATCGCCTGCATAGATGAGATCCTGCGTCCAGGCGGTCATCGTTCGCGCCCCCGTGGTCGCTGGCGAAGCAGAAACACGCTGCGTGGCGCTGCTGTCGGGGATGGTCAGGCAATCGCCTTCCCGATTGGCGTTTTGCTGTAAAAAAGTGCGAATCGCCACGGTCATGGCTTTCGCTGCCTCAGGGGGCGTACTTTTCGCCTCGCGATCCAGAACTCTGGCAACGTACTCTTCACGATCGAGATGCGACTGCAATTTCAGTTTGCCCTTTTCGCTCAGTAAGGTCGTCTCACCGTGGCTGACAAACGTAATGTGGTTACCATTAGTAAACGTCACACGATAGCGCCCATTAAGTACGCCGGGATTTACTGCCGTCGTACTCTTTTCCGCTGTGATTTTCTTCAGCGGATAGCGGGCAAACAGCTCCACCTCTACACATTGCCCACTGGCAACCTGCGTCGGCACTGGCAAAACCCGATTAAGCACCGTCGCATAACGGGTTAGTACCGTTTTGCTGGTGCCACTGCCAGTAACCCACAGCGGTGTACCATCGGTTAACCAGCCAGCAAAACCACCCTGACGGATTTCCTGTTTATCATCGGCAAACCAGCTCCAGGTTTTCACCCGTACCCGACTACCGAGCATGGATGCGACACCGATTTTCGCCTCGTCCAGCACCACATCCAGTAAGACTTCCTGAGCTTTGTTTTGCGCGGGTAACGTCGCTAATGAATCAAGCAGCGATTTAACCGTTACCGAGGTTTCTGGCTTCAGCGTAGTCAGAGACGCTAACCACGCAGGTGCCTGACGCTGTTGCCAGTATTGCCCCCACACATCTGCGCCAATATGCAACCGCTGCGGCGCAAAATAGAGCCCACAGGAACGTACCAGCGCGGTATCGCGCGTTATGCTCTCCCCAGCCTGACAACAATAAACCTCTTCCGGGGAGTTTCCGCGACACTGGTAGGGCTGCTCCGGTTGATGGGTATCCTCCAGCCAGGCGTAAACATACAGTTTCCACAAACTCCCTAACGGCGTGGTGAGCGAGTCAGGTAATGCTGAGACTTTGGTCACGCCTGATGACGACAGCTGATACAGTTGATCGTGCTGCGCACCGCGCAGCACCAGTTGTAACGGCGTCTCCTCCGCAAGTGTTGGCAGAGTAACCAACGCCAATAGCCAGACGATTCTGCGCCAGTTCACTTATTTCACCTGCATCCCGGTCCATTCACTCCCTGCCGCAACACTTTGCTGCGCAGGTGCATAGGAACGCACATAACGAGCAGGAGGCAGAACGAATTGCCCTTTTTGCGAGAAGCGCAGCAAATGGCGGAAAGTGACCGTTCCCGTCAGTTCTTTCACCGGCACCATATAGGCCAGTTCGCCCATTTCATTTCGCGCTTTTTCCAGCAATTGCCCCTGCTGTTTCGCGGCGTTGGGTTTATTGACCGAAATGCCCCATGTTGTGCGCTCAACGTCGGCTCCCGGTGGCAGCGGTACTTCCACCTGACCGTAGCGCAGAACTGCATCCTGCTCGCTGGTAAGCGTGATTTCATCGAGATACAGCGCATCGCTGTCAATCTCATTGCTGGTCACCGGTTGCAGAATAAAGCTCATCTCTTCTTCACCAGGGATAAGCCGATACAACTGGCGTTCAACGGTCACCGGAATGTTACTTTGTTGAGCCATTTTTGCCGGCTCACGTCAGCGGACCTGCACATTTTGCGGCGATAATTCGTCACCAAAAGAGAGAATGTCCGGCACGCCCTGACCAACCCAACGCCAGTCTTCGCCCCCTCCAGTTAACTTATGTTTAGCCCATGCGCCCGCAGGCGCAGGCAAAACAACTGGAGGCATTGTCGCCATATATTTCGCCAGCCAGTTCATGGCCAGCGCGCGCTCAATAGTGGATTGCTCAGCGGTCAAACCACTTAAAATAGCGGCCGTCTGGGTAGCGTCGCCACCGCTATTAAGCAGCACAACCGTGTGCGCCAGCGGCTGATTGCTGTTTGCCGCTTTATCCCACGCATATTGCTGAACCTGTGGCATCACCGTGGACTTCAACTGCGCTTTTTTCAGCAACGTCATGGTTAAGACGTTTGCCACCGCATCTGCCAGTGGAGACTCCGGTGTATCGAGGATCAGGCTATCATTGATATCGCGGGTGTCTTCCTCAGAGAAATCTTCAGTTTTAGTTCCGCGCCGGGCGATAGCTTCATCCAACCCTTTCAACAACGTTTTGCACGGCAAATTCATCTCCTGCGCCCATGCCAGCACCAGCGCCCGATGCAATAACGGCATGTTATCTGCCTGCTCCGCGTAGCTGTCGAGCATATGCTGCCAGTATTCCGGTTGTTGCGTTACGCCGATCGCCTGGCTGGCCTGCCAGTCGGCGTACCATGCCCATGCCGTAAGGAAGGCGTCACCATTGCCATCTTCACCCCACCAGGTAAAGCGCGCTCCGGGCCCCGCCAGTTGCATCAGCCGCAGACGGTTATCCTGAATCATCTGACGAATGTCGTTAGCGGCGGCACTTTGATGATCGGCAAGCGAACGCCAGGCGAGACTGAGCGGGATCAGACGGCTACCGGTGTTGATTACGCCACCCCACGGTTCATCGACTAACGCATCAAGATTGTTGCGGAAAATCTCCTGCGGCGTTTCACTACTTTGTAGCCGGATATTGCTCGCCTGCTCGGGCAACATCAGCGCGTTATCGCCACCACCGAGCATGACATTTTTCTGCTGTTCAACGGGCCAGCTGTTATCCACAAAAGACAGTTTTGTGCTAATGCTGTCCTGCACTTGCCCATTTTGTTGCAGTTCTGCACTTAACAAGCCAGATTGCTGAATATTCTGCGTCAGCGAAATATAATTCGCCCCTTTGTGCAGCGTCAGCGTCTGGCGCATCTCAGCGCCTGCAAATTTAGTCACCAGCGCCACCGGTTCGTTATCCTGCTGACTGAAGATAAACAGTCCTGCCGCCGGTTTGTCGCCCACGCGATACACCGTTGGCATACTCCACTTCATGTAGAGATTTTTTTCCGAACGCAGATAAGCACGCCCCTGCCCGACCAGCCCGTCGCCGTTCATCCCACGCGCGGTGATACGCCAGCGGGTTAACGAATCAGGCATCAGGAACGTGAAATACGCTTTGCCTTGTTTATCGGTTGTGAGTGACGGCATCCATGCCGCGGTATCCACCTCTTCACGCCGTGGACGTTCAAGCATTTTTACTCGCCGCTCGCTGCGGTTAGTTGCGCCAGGCGCAACCGGCTCGCTGGAGAGCGCCTGGTCGTAGCTGATAAACGACAGACTGGAGCTGGTACGCACATTGTTACGCCCCAGCGGATAGAAAAATTTGCCGATATTCGGCGCGATTTCTGGTTGCAGCGCGTAGATCATTTCATCGACCACGCCTACCGTTAGCTGCGCAGAAACAGGTTTACCTTTCAGCGACGAGGTTAATTCGACATTGACCAGTTCACCAGGCTGGTAATGGGTTTTGTCCGTTTTCACCCGGATATCCAGCTGGGGAACGGCAACTTTGATCCCGGCGTTCTGAAAACTGTACTGACCGTTACGGGTATACAGCACCGAAAAAGTGATGTTAGGCGCAAAGGAATTGCTCACTGGAACCCGGGCTTCATACTGGGTATCGTTTAAACGTTGTAGCGTTAGCCAGTTTGCCGGATGCGAAAGCAGCGACTGCTGTTCCACGCGATCGCGTTCCAGCGTCAATAATGCTTCATCAATTGGCTCCGGAAAGGTAATCAGCATCTTCGCGGTTTCGCCTGGCTGGTACAGCGTTTTATCCGCCACGATATCTACCGTACCAGTATGCGCCGTGCTGCCCTTACCGCTGACGGCATGACTTAACCCAGCGAGAATTAAGCCGTCTTTATCGCGTAATGTCAGATTGTAGTTGCCAGGTTTAGCGAAATTGACGGTAAAGGATTTGCCGCCTGACGGTAGCTCTCCGCTATGGCTCGTGCGGTCTTCGAGACGCAACCATTCATACGTAACAGGAACCTGTTTTGAAGATTCCAGCGCGGCATAACGGAACACAACCGACTCGCCGCTATTACTGTATTGTGCGGCAGTACTTAATGAGTAATGCGCCAGACCGCGTTCAATGAGGATCTCTTTGGTGGTGGTGACGCGATACGCCGCGCCGTCACTGGCGGAGACGGTTAACAAATAGCGGCTCGGTTTATCGGCGGCGGGGAGATTTAACGCCACATGACCGCTGGCGTCGGACACCGTTTCGCTGCCTTCCAGCGACACGGGGAAACGTCCGGCATAACGCAAATCGTTACCGACCATTGATAATTGCTGAGCGCGCAAACTTAACTGCACGCGGGCATTTTTTACCGGCTCGCCATCCGGGTAGAGCAGTTGCAGTTTGCCGCTGACCGCTTCGCCAGTTTTGAACTCTTTTTTGGCGAGAGCTAAACCAATCTCGAAATGTGGCTTGATGTAGTTTGCCACGCGAAAACTGCTGCTATAGACCTGATTGCGGTAAGCAAGACGTAACTCATAACCTCCGGCTACGGCATTTTCTGGCAGGCGGAAACTTCCCTGCCCGCCATTGCGCGCATCCAGCGTGACATTGACGGTTTGCAACAGACTGCCGTTGGCGTCCAGCACCGAAAGCTTCGCCGGGGCGCTGACGATGGGGGATGAATGCAACGGATCGTGGAACTCGCGGCCGATCACTTTAACATCGACACGATCGCCTGCGCGATATAGCGGGCGATCGGTAAAAATATACAAGCGGGTGTTGTAGATTTCGCTTTCGTAGAAGAAGTTCTCGGAGACAAAAACGCCGCCTTCAGCATCCTTACCCAGAATGTATGAACGTTCTGGCGATATATGTTGTAACTGCAAGGTACCGCTGTCATCGGTCACACCGCGGGTCATCACGCCAAGACCGTCAGTCCACAAGATCTCTGAGCCGGGCTTCGCTTCACCCTGTTTTTTACCCGCGGTCCACACCAGAAGCTCTTTGCCTGACACTTTGCTAAGCGCCACGGTATCGGAAACAAACACCACCGTCGTCGCCCGATACCCACCAACCATCGCCTCGACGAGGTACAGTCCCGGCTCTTGTTGGCCGAGAGGAATATAAATGTTACCCGGCTGCGGCGAGATGAAATTGCTGGATGCGCCTTCCAGTTTTACCCCTTGCTGCGGCTCGAACGGTTTAGCCTGCCATAGTGGATAACGGAACTGTTTCACCAGGGGATATTTTTTCAGCGGGGAAAACTGGTTGTTCTGTACATAACGGGAAGGTTTAATAATGGCATTGCCGAGCTGTAATTCGGGTAACGCCTGAGTCACATTCTGCCGTGACTGAGAAGAGAAAGTACGCTGCATCACGCGGCGAGATTTGCCGTACCAGTTATCCCACAGCCAGGTTAGCGTATTGTTCAGCCCGTCGCCCAGATATTGCGGTTGCACCACAATGCGATGCAGGTTTTTCTGCTGGCGCAAAAATGCCATCGGGTCAGGAATACGATACAGGCGAACGTCCACGCCGCCGTACTCTTCCATCTGATAGCGCCGATAATCACGCCCCGGCGCTTCCAGTCGCACTTTCGCCTCTTCACTGCTGCTAAAACTGCTGTCAGCAAGCAAAAAGAATGTTCCCCCGGCAGGCGGCGCATAGTTGCTGGAAGGAAGCGAATCATCAGCATTAGCAAGCCCTGTTCCCACAAGAGACAGGGACAAGCACGCTGCTATCGCGCCAGAAAATTTAAACGATAAATGCCAATGAAATTGGGATTGGAATCGTTGGGTATCCATCGGGTGTCCTTCCATGTCATAAGTTGTTGCAGACTGACTGCGCGCATTCCGTTGTCAGTTTTCGTGGCGCTTCCGGTGTGGTAGATGACGTAACGCCCCATCCAGACCATTAAGTGCTGGGCATCGCCCTGATCGAAAAAAATCATATCGCCAGGCAGCGCCTGGTTTATGTCCTGGCCAATAAACTGGCTGTTGTACTGAATCAAATTAATCGCGGTCACATAGGGGCCGGTTTTCCCGTTCCCCTGATTCCAGTTTTGCGCCAGTTGACGCTGTTCAGGTGTTAGCGTCATCTCTGGCGGCAAATACTGGCTAGATAAACCGTTACTTTTTAGCCATTTACTGTCGTGAACTTTCAGCGTCTCGTTCGCCGCAAATCGCACCAGGCCCGCACAATCCTGCTGATACCAGCGTGGACTTGGCCCCTGGCGGAGCTGTTCTTGTGCAATGCGTACAAACCAGGCGCGAAACAGCCCGGATTGTTCGACATTCAGCATTTCGCTATGGGCAACAACACAACACAGCCAGCAAATCAGCGCCAGCAGCCCGTGCCTCATAGCGGCTGCCAGGTTATGGGTAGCCACTGCCAGGCGGCACCGGGTTCCATCTGGGCCAGCTTCATGACATAACGCGGTTGTTGAGATAAAGCGTCCAGCTTCGGCATTAATAAAGTTTGTGCGGCGTTATAAAAAACCGGTTCGAGATTCTTCGGCAGACTGGTCAACGTTTCGTTACGCAGCAGTTTCGCTATTCCTTGTGGATTGATATAGAGCGGAACGATGCCATCAGTGGGTATTACATCCACCATTGCCGGGCGGGTTTTATTCAGTGTTTGCAGCGCGTTATTAACCAGCGTGTCATCGAGGGAGAAAAGCAGCGTTTTGTTTTGCATCGCCAGCGACACACGGAAAAAATAATCCGACATTAATTGATCGGGTTGCGCCGCCTGCGCTTTCGGATACTGGCCGTATCGGGAACTCACTTCGCGACGCCAGATTTGCGCTTCGCCCTGCTGAGTCTGGCTTACCGGCAAAACACCTTCTGGCGCTTTGCTTTCGTGCGCACCAATATTTTGCGTAAACAGTTTCCCTGGCAATTGCGCCTGTTCGGCAGTGCCATCAAACTGACCGACAAACAGCGGGGTTTGCAATTTTGAGTCTTCATACCAGCACAGCCCCGCGGCACCGTCTAACGCCCCATTCAGCTTGTCGTTTTCCTGGCTGATGTGCGAAAGCATCTCTTCGGCAATACCGTGTGAATACGGCACCGCCACACAGAAGCTGGCTCCGGCAGGCATACTGTTCCATACCGGCGTAAAATCGAAACTGGCATCTACGCTGGCGGATTCATCATTTAACGCCACAAAACTGTGCCAGCCGTCGTTACCCATTTCGAAGCGTACGCCAGCAAAAGAAGGCATTAACCGCTGGTAGCCAAACCCCAGCCACCTGGCGCTGACTACGATGCGCTGGCGTACTGGCGTTTTTTCGGCAGTACGCTCTTCCAGGCCAAAGCTTGCTTGCCAGCGTTTTTTGCCGCTCAACAAATCACCTGCGATCGCCGTGGCTTCGGTATCCTGCTGATCATCTTTAAACAACATATCCGTGCTGGAAAACACCAGCATCTTGTCCTGATAAGTCGCGAACATCAGGGCGTTATTGCCGTTATAGCGCAACTGATAAACAGGAACAGTTTCACTATTTATCTTGATGCTACTGATTTCCGTTTTGCTTAACTGGCTGTCGCTGGTAGCGGCAAACAACAATGGCTCCAGCAGTTTGCTTAAACCACTGCGCTGGATCAGCACCATATAATGTGAAAGATGGCCTTGTTTATCGTGCCACAGCGCTGCCTGCGCGGGCTGATCTAAGAGTGACGAAAAGAGCTTATCTTTCAGCGTGAGATCGTGTTCATAGACAATACGACGAATGCTGCCTTCAATGCCCAGACGATCGGCATGATTCTGATAATAGAAAACGAAATCTTCGCTCAGAACATCGTGGAGAAACGGAATGGTGAGGAGATCTTTGGGAAGCTGGCTCAGAGAGTCGCTGTCGAGAAAGAGGTCCGGCTCATTGAGATCGATTTGCAGATTGTTGTGCACCACCAGCGGCGACAACGTTTTTTCTGGCCCACTGCCAGCATATTGCAACGCCCAGACGCCAGCGGAAAGCAGTGCTATTGCGCCAAAACCTACAAGACCATAGAACCGCCAGCCTTTCGCCTTTTTTTCACCACTCATTGCCACATTCCTTGTGTATAGCCAGCCATTTTTTACGGGCACAGCCAAACTTTACCGTGCCCTAATACGACAAAAGCCCAGACTTTGCAGCCTGGACTTTTCAATTCAAACAAGGGAGATAGCTCCCTTTTGGCATGAAGAAGTAAAATTATTCTTCTTCTGGCTCGTCGTCAACGTCCACTTCCGGAGCGATTTCATCGTCCCCTTCCGCGGCACTGCCGTCGATGGTATCCAGATCTTCCTCGTCAACCGCTTCAGCAACAGTTGCAGACCCACTACGTTCTCATCTTCCGCAGTACGGATGAGGATAACGCCCTGGTGCTGCGTCCAACCACGCTGACTTCCGACACGCGGGTACGCACCAGAGTACCGGCATCGGTGATCATCATTATCTGGTCGCTGTCATCAACCTGTACCGCACCAACAACGGAGCCGTTTCGCTCGGTCACTTTGATGGAGATAACGCCCTGCGTTGCACGCGACTTAGTTGGATACTCTGCCGCAGCGGTACGTTTACCGTAACCATTCTGCGTAGCGGTCAGGATTGCACCTTCACCACGTGGAATAATCAGAGACACAACTTTGTCTTCGCCCGCCAGTTTGATACCGCGTACGCCGGTCGCAGTACGACCCATGGCACGAACGGCATCTTCTTTAAAGCGAACCACTTTGCCTGCGGCAGAGAATGCCATCGCTTCGTCAGGACCGGGAGGTCAATCAACGCCAATCAGCTCATCGCCTTCGTTGAGGTTAACCGCAATAATCCCGGCTGAACGCGGACGGCTGAACTCGGTCGGCGCGGTTTTTGTCACGGTACCGCTGGCGGTTGCCATGAAGACGTTCACGCCCTCTTCATACTCGCGTACCGGCAGAATCGCGGTGATACGTTCGTTTAGCTTCCAGCGGCAGCAGGTTGACGATAGGACGTCCACGCGCACCACGGCTAGCTTCCGGCAACTGATAAACCCTCATCCAATACAGGCGACCGCGGCTGGAGAAGCACGGATCGTAGGTCGTGAGTGTGGCCACCAGCAGGCGGTCGATAAAATCTTCTTCTTTAATACGTGCCGCTGACTTGCCTTTACCGCCACGACGCTGTGCTTCGTAATCGGTAAGTGGTTGATATTTGACGTAACCCTGGTGAGACAAGGTCACAACGACATCTTCCTGGCTAATCAGGTCTTCGATATTAATATCGGCGCTGTTGGCGGTGATTTCAGTGCGACGCGCGTCACCGAACTGTTCACGTACCAGTTCCAGTTCTTCACGGATCACTTCCATCAGGCGCTCCGCGCTACCGAGGATACGCAGCAGGTCCGCGATCTGCTCCAGCAGCTCTTTGTACTCGTCGAGCAGTTTTTCATGCTCAAGGCCGGTCAGTTTCTGCAGACGCAGATCCAGGATAGCCTGGGCCTGCTGCTCGGTCAGATAGTACTGACCATCGCGCACGCCGTTCGGTTCCAGCCATTCCGGACGCGCTGCATCATCACCCGCACGTTCCAGCATCGCAGAAACGTTGCCCAGATCCCATGAACGCGCAGACAGGCCCGCTTTCGCTTCGGCCGGAGTCGGTGCATGACGGATCAGTTCAATGATCGGATCGATGTTTGCCAGCGCGATCGCCACTACTCAAGGATGTGCGCACGATCGCGAGCTTTACGCAGTTCAAAGATAGTACGGCGTGTCACCACTTCGCGACGGTGACGTACGAAGGCGGCGATAATATCTTTCAGGTTCACATGATCTTTCGGCTGACCATGGTGCAATGCCACCATGTTGATACCGAAGGAAACCTGCAGCTGAGTCTGGGAATAAAGGTTCTTCAGAACCACTTCCCCGACCGCGTCACGTTTCACTTCAATCACGATGCGCATACCGTCTTTATCAGACTCGTCGCGCAGCGCGCTGATGCCTTCAACGCGTTTGTCTTTTACCAGCTCGGCGATTTTCTGGAATCGCGGCGCTTTGTTCACCTGATAAGGAATTTCGTGAACGATGATGGTTTCACGACTGGTTTTATCAGGCGTCAGCTTCGACTTCCGCGCGAGCGCGGATATACACCTTGCCGCGACCGGTACGGTAAGCTTCTTCAATACCGCGACGACCGTTAATGATTGCCGCCGTCGGGAAGTCCGGCCCCGGGATGTGTTCCATCAGCCCTTCAATGCTGATGTCTTCATCATCAATATACGCCAGACAACCGTTGATGACTTCCGTCAGGTTGTGCGGCGGGATGTTGGTTGCCATACCTACGGCGATACCGGAAGAACCGTTCACCAGCAGGTTAGGAATTTTGGTTGGCATGACGTCCGGAATTTTTTCCGTGCCGTCATAGTTATCAACGAAATCGACCGTCTCTTTTTCGAGATCGGCCATCAGTTCATGGGCAATTTTCGCCAGACGGATTTCCGTATAACGCATTGCCGCCGCAGAGTCGCCGTCGATAGAACCGAAGTTACCCTGACCGTCTACCAGCATATAACGCAGCGAGAATGGCTGCGCCATGCGGACGATCGTGTCATAGACCGCCGAGTCACCATGGGGATGGTATTTACCGATTACGTCACCAACGACACGGGCAGATTTTTTATAGGCTTTGTTCCAGTCATTGCCTAGTACGTTCATGGCGTAAAGTACGCGACGGTGTACCGGCTTCAGGCCATCTCGGACATCTGGCAGCGCACGGCCAACAATGACCGACATCGCATAATCCAGATAGGAGCTCTTCAGCTCTTCCTCAATGTTGACCGGTGTAATTTCTCTCGCAAGGTCGCTCATCTAACCGCTATCCCTCTACTGTATCCCGGATTCAAAGGTCGCAAATTATAACACAGCCGCGCAGTTTGAGGTAAACCTATACGCTTTATTCACATCCAATGCCTGATATACTCGTTTGTCTTGCCAATTACGGAGTAGAAGTGCCAATGAATGCCGAAAAATCGCCGGTAAACCATAACGTAGACCACGAAGAGATCGCTAAATTTGAAGCCGTCGCCTCCCGCTGGTGGGATCTGGAAGGTGAGTTCAAACCGCTGCACCGCATTAACCCGCTGCGTCTGGGCTATATTGCCGAGCGTGCTGGCGGTTTATTTGGCAAAAAGGTGCTCGATGTCGGTTGTGGCGGCGGCATTCTGGCCGAGAGTATGGCGCGCGAAGGCGCGACGGTGACCGGTCTGGATATGGGCTTTGAGCCATTGCAGGTGGCAAAACTGCACGCACTGGAAAGCGGCATTCAGGTGGATTACGTGCAGGAAACCGTGGAAGAGCACGCGGCAAAACATGCCGGGCAGTATGATGTGGTGACCTGCATGGAGATGCTGGAGCACGTCCCCGATCCGCAGTCAGTGGTCAGAGCCTGTGCGCAACTGGTGAAACCAGGCGGCGATGTCTTTTTCTCGACACTTAACCGCAACGGCAAGTCATGGCTGATGGCGGTGGTTGGTGCGGAATATATTTTGCGCATGGTGCCCAAAGGCACGCATGATGTGAAGAAGTTTATTAAACCGGCAGAATTGCTGGGCTGGGTGGATCAGACCAGTTTAAAAGAGCGGCATATCACTGGGCTGCATTACAACCCGATCACTAATACTTTTAAACTCGGCCCCGGCGTGGATGTGAACTATATGCTGCACACGCAGAATAAGTGAGGTTGATGTTTGGCCGCGCCAATGCCTGATGCGACGCTTGCCGCGTCTTATCAGGCCTACAAATGCTCCCCGTAGGCCGGATAAGGCGTTTACGCCGCATCCGGCAACCGTGCCGACTAGACAGTGATTACCATTTCACCGTCATCGACAAAAACCCTGCCGTCTGGGCAAAATCATCACTCCCTTTCTGCCACGCCACGCTGCCGCGCAGGGACACTCGCTGACTGATATTGCCCGTGACTCCCACTTTTATTTCACCCCGTTGCTTCACCGCATCGTCACTGATAGTGCTGCCATCCTCTTCAATTTCCGTCGAATGGGGATCGTGATAATAATTCAGATCTAATGTTGGTATGACATGAACAGCGGTACGCCATTCGCTGTGTAAACCCAGCCGCGTCTGAATATCATCACCCTGCGATTGTGACACGCGCGCACGGTTAGCGGCGGTAAAATCATCCTGCTGCACGCCCTGATAAATCACCTGCGCCTGCGGTTCAATCACCACACCACGCCCCGGTAACCACTGATACCCCGCCTCCAGCGAGGCGATAATCCCCGACGAGTGGTAATGATCTGTGCCATCTTCTTGTTCGGAAACATCATTGCTAAACCACGCGTATTGCAGCCAGCTATCCAGCCAGGCCCCTTGCTTCTGATTACCGTGCTGAAACCAGCTTGATGTCAGCCCAACGGCATAACCGTGGTTCTGGTTATCGGCGCGAGTTCCGGTCATATTCGAGCGGCTGTCGCCCTGGTTATCGCTGTAGCCACCAACAATCCCAAGCATCCACTCGCCATCCGTGCCCCAGCGCCCGCTAAACAGATCGCCGCTAAGTTGCACCGTAGAAGTGTCTTCATGTTGAGCCAGTTGCCCCGCTGCTGTGTAATGATAATCTCCGCCGATAACACGTAAATTCAGCGTCTGACCATCGCCACCTGCGTGATCGCGTCGCTCCATCATAAACGCCTGATTTGCCGCCCGCAGGTTATTAAGATAACCGCCAACTTTGGCATTCAACACCGGCTGGTAAGCAGGCGTAGGTTCCGGGTCGGGTGTTGGATCAGGATCCGGCGTGGGATCAGGATCGGGAGTCGGGTCTGGATCAGGTGGCGATGGCGGCGTTACTTCTTGCGATCGCAGATACCAGTCGTTGTTATCTTCCACCAGCGTGTAGTCATACGCTCCCATATTGACGTAGCCGCTGCCTGCCAGACTGAACTGCGCATTGTTTTGAAACTGCGTGGGATCAGCTGCGAAATCAACCACTTTAATGCCTGTCGATGTCGGCTCACCAATCCCTGTAATGGAGTTAACCACCACAGTTGTGTTGCCAGCAGTATTACCGTTCATCACCAATTGATCGCTTACCGAGTCATCGCCGTTTAATTCGCTATCGAGCAGTAGCGTACCGCCGCCGGTATAATCACCGTTTACCGTCAGCGTATCGCCAGCGACGCCATTTTGCAGGCTAACCGCACCGGACGTATTGGTCAGATTGCCATTAACCGTCACGTTGGAAAGATAAGTCAGGCTGTCAGTTTCAAGGTTGGTATTAAGCTCACCTGTCAACGTCACACCATCGGTGGCATTCACCAGCGTCCCATCGCCGTTAAATAGTGAGGCATTAAGGGCGACGGAAGTATCCTGCCCGGTCAGGCGCAAAACCGTACCATCGCTGATGTCGATAGTGCCGCTGGAAATAGCATCAATTGACTGAATATCCTGATCCGCGCCAGTAACGAACGTTGCCCCATCACCAACCCACAGTGACGAAGCATAAGGAAGGATATCAGCAACATCACCTTTCAGGGTGCCTTCTTCGACACGTACCGCCGACTGCGTTGTACCGCTGGCGGTCAGCTCCAGTGTACCAGCCCCCGTTTTAGTCAATGTGCTACCCTCATCCTGATGCTGCCCGCTGCTGTCAGCCATCAGTGCGCCCCACTGCGTGTCTACCCCCGCATCAACTGCCACTTCACCGTCGGCGCGCATTTCAATATCACGTCCGTGGCCTGCCGCATCTGAACGCGTGTCAACGTCGGAGGTAATCTCCATCACGCTTTCTTGTTGCTTATCGGTAAAGATAACCTGGCGGTTATAGTGGGTATCTCCAAGCTGCGAGTTGTCGCTCACCATCAGCGTACCGGAGGCGATTTGTGTTGTGCCCAAATAACTATTATTGTTTGCCAGACTTACCTGCCCGTCGCTCGCATCGACCACCACGTAGACGCCATCTTTCCCGTCGCCGCCGATATGCAAATTGTCGCCACCTGCAAGATCTACCACATCCTGACTGCCGATAACCGTTCCGCTGCTGCCACTGACTTCAAGGCCATCGTTGTATGATGTGCCGCTCTGCCAGGTGGAGAAATCAGAGAGATCGAGCACACCGCCGTTTAACACGATCGACTGCGGATCGTCCTGGAGAGCGGTAAGATCTGCCGCGTCGCCTTCCAGCGAAAGCACCGCACCATCATCAACGACTATATCGCCGGTTAGCGCCATCGACTGCGCCCCTGCCAGCACGTAGCTGCCGTTTTGCGCAATGGTGAGCTGACCAGCACCTTCGATGATGCCAGCAAAACTGCCCTGATTAACAGTAACGTTGCCACCAGCATCGATATTTAAAGTGCCATTCTGAAAGCCCGTCAATGCGTGCACAAAAGTTTGTTGGGTCGAGCCAACGTTTAGCTCAGCCTGATTCTGATACTGATCAATACTCCCTATCGTCAGACCGTAGCAGTCTTGCGGATCGTCCTGGCAATGCGTATCGCCGACATTCATCAGGGAGTTGCTGCGGCCCAGGGTAACTTCACCGTTTTCAATCTGCATCTCACCAGTAAAGTCATTGTTATCTGCATTAAGTACCAGATCGCCGGAACCTGTTTTGGTGATTAACCCGGTACCAGCAATAGAGTCAACAGCTCCGTCATTCTCTGTATTGCCAATAACCAGCGTTTTTCCGTCGGCAATATCAAAGGTAACTTCACTTAAGCCGAGATACATAAAGCCACCCGCCGCAGAGGAAGGACCATCTCCATAGCCTGCTGCGCTATTGTTCTCATCGACTAACACGCCTCCGTTCTGGCTGTAGCTGTCATCAACAGAAATATCAATAAGATAGGGAGCCGTCACGCTATTGGTATATATCGCCCCGCCATAACCTTCGGCAGTGTTATTTGTAAAGGCAGTGTTATTTACTATCGTATAACCTGAAGGATGCTTGCTGTCGCTATTATTATCGGTAACATCGATTGCCCCGCCATCGCCATCACTGTAACTTGTTGATGTATATGCCTGGTTGTTATCAAAAATAACATCACTTAAATAAACGTCATTATTAATGGTATAAATTGCGCCACCTTTGCCATCATTAGCGATGTTATTGCGAAACATGGCGTTAGTGACACGTAAATCGACGGCACCAGTATCGTTAGTACCAGAAGAATAGATTGCGCCACCATAGCCGCCTGCGACGTTACCGGAAAAAATAACATCAGTAAGATTCAGCGTTGAGTTTTCTTTAGCAAATATGGCCCCGCCGTTATTATATTCTCCTGTAACGGTGTTATTGGCAAACAGAGTCATTCCAGTTTCATTTTCTGGTAATAGTGAAAATTCCGCTCCTTGTTGCAAAAATACGGCCCCACCGCTGGCGTTATTGGTCATATCCGAAAAAACCAGCCATTGCCCATCAGCGATACTCCAGTCCTGCGTAATGCCTGAAAGGCTTTGCCTGCTGGCCTGACAACTCGCTTTGACATCATATCCCTGGCATGAATCAGTGACCGCCGCGACACCGTTAGCAGAGAAAAGAGATGCAATCATTGACGGGAGTAAAGATAAATACTCCTTGCGTAGAAAGATAATCCGCATATTAATCTAACCATCATTTTCTATAAGACGGCGTATTTAATCGCATTATACGATATGGAATATCTTTCTTTTGTAAATTGTTCAACCCGGTGCAATGGCTATTTTGTTATTATTTGATGAATAATATCAGTGCGTCATAATTCAAGTTAATAACCTTCAGGGATATCAGTTATATTTAAACTAAATTAAAGTCATGAATAATTTTCTTATAATATAAGGTAAATTAACAAAATGGCTTAGCATTTAACAATAACCGAATAGAAAACAACCATTTCGCCATCAACAATCTCTTACATTCGCTTATATATTGACCACAACTGATACATCAGATTATGTGATGACTCGTGCTTAGATCAATTTTTGCAATCATTAGCAAAAAGATTAATAAGCCATCTATATCAATTTATCTAACCTATTATGCCGTTCAAGAAATCGCCGAACAGTTATTTTTAACAAATTTTTCTCTTCCCATTGACTTTCCCGGACACCTTGTCTGACCTAAGGTGCGCGAAAGCCACTTTTTCCTTCCTGAGTTATCCACAAAGTTATGCACTTGCAAGAGGGTCATTTTCACACTATCTTGCAGTGAATCCCAAACATACCCCCTATATATAGTGTTCTAAGCAGCTTCCCGTACTACAGGTAGTCTGCATGAAACTATTGCGGAAAGAATTCCAAAAACAGGTACGACATACATCAATCAGAGTCTGCTGGTGACTAAGCGTGACGGCCGCACAGAGCGCATTAACCTCGACAAAATTCATCGCGGTGCTGGATTGGGCTGCGGAAGGGTTGCATAACGTTTCCATCTCCCAGGTTGAGCTGCGTTCCCACATCCAGTTCTACGACGGGATGAAGACGTCCGATATTCATGAAACCATTATCAAGGCCGCCGCAGACCTGATCTCTCACGATGCACCGGACTACCAGTATCTGGCAGCACGCCTGGCGGTATTCCACCTGCGCAAAAAAGCCCACGGCCAGTTCGAGCCGCCGGCGCTGTTCACCCATGTCAAACACATGGTAAAAATGGGTAAATACGACAATCATCTGCTGGAAGACTATACGGAAGAAGAGTTCAAGCAGATGGACTCTGTTTATCGTTCACGACCGTGACATGACCTTCTCCTACGCTGCAGTGAAACAGCTGGAAGGTAAGTACCTGGTACAGAACCGTGTGACTGGCGAAATGAACGAGAGCGCTCAGTTCCTCTATATTCTGGTGGCCGCGTGCCTGTTCTCTAACTATCCACGTGAAACGCGCCTGAGCTATGTCAAACGCTTCTATGACGCGGTCTCCACGTTCAAAATCTCGCTGCCAACGCCAATTATGTCCGGCGTGCGAACCCCAACTCGCCAGTTCAGCTCCTGCGTTCTGATCGAGTGTGGCGACAGCCTCGACTCCATCAATGCCACCTCCAGCGCAATTGTGAAATACGTTTCCCAGCGCGCCGGTATCGGTATCAACGCCGGTCGCATTCGTGCGCTGGGTAGCCCAATTCGCGGCGGTGAAGCCTTCCATACCGGCTGTATCCCGTTCTATAAGCACTTCCAGACCGCGGTGAAATCCTGCTCTCAGGCGGCGTGCGCGGCGGTGCGGCCACCCTGTTTTACCCAATGTGGCACCTGGAAGTCGAAAGCCTGCTGGTACTGAAAAACAACCGCGGCGTTGAAGGCAACCGCGTACGTCACATGGACTATGGCGTACAGATCAACAAACTGATGTACACCCGTTTGCTGAAAGGCGGCGATATTACCCTGTTCAGCCCGTCCGACGTCCCAGGCCTGTACGACGCGTTCTTCGCCAATCAGGACGAATTCGAACGTCTGTACACCCAGTATGAAAACGACGACAGCATCCGTAAGCAGCGTGTGAAAGCGGTTGAGCTGTTCTCGCTGATGATGCAGGAACGTGCCTAACTGGTCGTATCTACATTCAGAACGTGGACCACTGCAACACCCACAGCCCGTTTGATCCAACCATCGCACCGGTACGCCAGTCTAACCTGTGCCTGGAAATCGCCCTGCCGACCAAACCGCTGGACGATGTAAACGACGAAAACGGTGAAATCGCCCTGTGTACGCTTTCAGCGTTCAACCTTGGCGCGATTAAGAGCCTCGATGAACTCGAAGAGCTGGCGGTGCTGGCAGTACGTGCGCTGGATGCCCTGCTCGACTACCAGGACTACCCAATCAAAGCGGCAGAACGCGGCGCTATGGGCCGTCGTACCCTCGGTATTGGCGTCATCAACTACGCCTACTGGCTGGCGAAAAACGGCAAACGCTACTCCGATGGCAGCGCCAGCAACCTGACTCACCAGACTTTCGAAGCGATTCAGTACTACCTGCTAAAGCCTCTAACGGCTGGCGAAAGAACAAGGCGCGTGCCCGTGGTTCAACGAAACCACCTACCCCCGGTTATCCTGCCGATCGATACCTACAAGAAAGACCTGGATGCGATTACCAGCGAACCGCTGCACATCGTACGGGAAGCGCTGCGTGAGTCGGTTTAAGACCCACGGCCTGCGTAACCGACGCTCTCGCCCCGATGCCGTCCGAGACCTCTTCGCAGATCTCCAACGCCACCAACGGCATCGAGCCGCCGCGCGGCTACGTCAGCATCAAAGCATCGAAAGACGGTATTCTGCGTCAGGTTGTTCCAGACTACGAACATCTGAAAAACGCCTACGAACTGCTGTGGGAAATGCCGAACAACGACGGCTACCTGCAGCTGGTTGGCGTCATGCAGAAGTTTATCGACCAGTCTATTTCGGCGAACACCAACTATGACCCGACGCGCTTCCCGTCTGGCAAAGTGCCGATGAAGCAGTTGCTGAAAGACCTGCTCACCGCCTACAAATTCGGGGTCAAAACACTGTATTATCAGAACACCCGTGACGGCGCTGAAGACGCACAAGACGATCTGGTGCCGTCAATCCAGGACGATGGCTGCGAAAGCGGCGCATGTAAGATCTGATATTGAGATGCCGGATGCGGCGTAAACGCCTTATCCGGCCTACGGCTCGGTTTGTAGGCCTGATAAGACGCGCCAGCGTCGCATCAGGCTCCGGGTGCCGGATGCAGCGTGAACGCCTTATCCGGCCTACGGCTCGGATTTGTAGGCCTGATAAGACGCGCCAGCGTCGCATCAGGCACAGGATGCGGCGTAAAATGCCTTATCCGGCATTAAACTCCCAACAGGACACACTCATGGCATATACCACCTTTTCACAGACGAAAAATGATCAGCTCAAAGAACCGATGTTCTTTGGTCAGCCGGTCAACGTGGCTCGCTACGATCAGCAAAAATATGACATCTTCGAAAAGCTGATCGAAAAGCAGCTCTCTTTCTTCTGGCGTCCGGAAGAAGTTGACGTCTCCCGCGACCGTATAGATTACCAGGCGCTGCCGGAGCACGAAAAACACATCTTTATCAGCAACCTGAAATATCAGACGCTGCTGGATTCCATTCAGGGTCGTAGCCCGAACGTGGCGCTATTGCCGCTTATTTCTATTCCGGAACTGGAAACCTGGGTCGAAACCTGGGCGTTCTCAGAAACGATTCATTCCCGTTCCTATACTCATATCATTCGTAATATCGTTAACGATCCGTCTGTTGTGTTTGACGATATCGTCACCAACGAGCAGATCCAGAAACGTGCGGAAGGGATCTCCAGCTATTACGATGAGCTGATCGAAATGACCAGCTACTGGCATCTGCTGGGCGAAGGTACCCACACCGTTAACGGTAAAACTGTGACCGTTAGCCTGCGCGAGCTGAAGAAAAAACTGTATCTCTGCCTGATGAGCGTTAACGCGCTGGAAGCGATTCGTTTCTACGTCAGCTTTGCTTGTTCCTTCGCATTTGCAGAACGCGAATTGATGGAAGGCAACGCCAAAATTATTCGCCTGATTGCCCGCGACGAAGCCCTGCACCTGACCGGCACCCAGCATATGCTGAATCTGCTGCGCAGCGGCGCGGACGATCCTGAGATGGCGGAAATTGCCGAAGAGTGTAAGCAGGAGTGCTATGACCTGTTTGTTCAGGCAGCTCAACAGGAGAAAGACTGGGCGGATTATCTGTTCCGCGACGGTTCGATGATTGGTCTGAATAAAGACATTCTCTGCCAGTACGTTGAATACATCACCAATATCCGTATGCAGGCAGTCGGTTTGGATCTGCCGTTCCAGACGCGCTCCAACCCGATCCCGTGGATCAACACTTGGCTGGTGTCTGATAACGTGCAGGTTGCTCCGCAGGAAGTGGAAGTCAGTTCTTATCTGGTCGGGCAGATTGACTCGGAAGTGGACACCGACGATTTGAGTAACTTCCAGCTCTGATGGCCCGCGTTACCCTGCGCATCACTGGCACACAACTGCTGTGCCAGGATGAACACCCTTCCCTTCTGGCGGCGCTGGAATCCCACAATGTGGCGGTTGAGTACCAGTGTCGCGAAGGTTACTGCGGCTCCTGTCGCACACGCCTGGTTGCAGGTCAAGTTGACTGGATTGCCGAACCGTTAGCCTTTATTCAGCCGGGGGAAATTTTGCCCTGTTGTTGCCGGGCAAAAGGCGATATTGAAATCGAGATGTGAATTGGTTGTAGTGCCAGATACAACGCTTATGCGTCTTATCTGGCCTACAACGATTACATGGCGTAGTAATACGCTTTCACCTGCTCCCAGTCCGCTTTGGGGATTGGCTCCAGATATTTTTCCAGCTGGCGGAAGTCATGATTAATCGCTTTATCGCGACGCAAGCGGCGACGACTTTTCTCCAGGTCAAGAAAACCAGCTTCTGCATTACCTTCTGTTTTCACATAGATATGGCGAACATAACAACAGCCATGCTGACGATTAATGCTATGCATTTTCTTAAACGCCAGCGCCACTGCTTTCAACATGGCTTGCCGTACTTCGTCAGAATAAGGCGATACTGCATGCTGGGCATACCAGTCAGCAATGCTGATGAACCCCGCCATATCTTCAGTCACCAGCAACGCTCGCCATTCACCCTCAATTTTCACCGCTTCACCAAAAACGATCTTCGGCACGATGACACCGGCCCGTTCCAGTTCTTTAATTACCGCAACCTCACGGACAATCGTTGGTCGGCCGAACGGATAACGTACGGAATGAAACAGATGATGCGTCATGCGCTTTACATACAGCTTTTTGCCGTTGCGCTCGACGCATTGCACCCCGCTCATACCATTACGGCGATAGTTAGGCTCTTCAACCCAGTCGCCCTCTGTTGCCCACCAGTGATTAAATTCGTCGTACTTTGCTGAAACTGCCATACCCTATCGCCTGTCATTTTTATTAACGACAATGACTATAGGTGGTTACCTGAGGAAAATCTTAATGAAACGTGTCGTATTAATGAATTTCTTTTGCCACTACTAGCTTGACACCGCTTTTACCCTTCATTTGCAGCGCATAGATTCCACCAGCCACTACCACTAATAGTGCGCCCAGCAGATAAAATGTGAATTTAATCAGGCGGATACAGCGATGAATTTTATTCGACAGGGATTAGGCATCGCCTTACAACCAGAGTTAACGCTGAAAAGCATTGCAGGTGAATTGTGTTCCGTTCCTCTCGAACCAACTTTCTATCGACAGATTTCGTTGCTGGCTAAAGAAAAGCCGGTAGAAGGCAGTCCACTGTTTTTACTACAAATGTGCATGGAACAATTAGTGGCGATTGGAAAAATTTGATATGAGACAGGATGGCGCATGAACGCCATCCTGCAGTAACATTACTCTTTATTAAGAAATTTTACTGCCTTATCAGGGAAATCAGTAAACAGCCCATTTACACCCGCTTTGTTATACAGAGCATCATATAACTGATTCACATCAGGAGTGTATTCAGGCAGTTTATCTGACCGCACGGTATAAGGATGCACTACCAGTTTATTCTGCTGAGCATCTTGCACCATGCCAGTGAGTTTGATATTACCCGGCTGCGATGTCTCCTCAATCAACATATGGTAATCCGGACCAATACCATCTGCATATTCCGCCACCTGTTTCATGGCACCCGGCTTAAACATCCAGTCGTAGTTGTAATTAACCCAGCTTCCATCCGGCTGTTTCTGCTGCGTTTCATTCCAGTCGGTATAGGCAATCAGCTGTACCAGATTGAGCTCCATGCCCATTTTGGGTTCCAGCTCATTCTTAATACGCTTCAGCTCATCAGCATCAAAACATTGCAAATAAACTTTATCGTCTTTACCGGTGTAACCATATTTCTTCAGCACTTCCAGCGTTTTTGCCGCAATATCCTTCCCTTCCTGATGATGGAACCACGGCGCTTTGATTTCTGGATAAATACCGATATTTTTCCCGGTAGAGTGATTTAACCCCTGAACAAATTCAATCTCTTCTTCAAAGGTGTGCACCCGGAAGTCGGACTTACCCATTGGGAAACGCCCCGGATAAGTCTGCACTTTTTTACCGTTTTCAATATCGAAACCTTCGGTAAATTTCAACGACTTAATTTCATCCAGCGTGAAATCTATCGCGTAGTAACGACCGTCTTTGCGCGCCCGATCCGGGAAACGATCGGCAACATCAGTAACACGATCGAGGTAATGGTCATGCAGAACAACCAGATTGTCGTCTTTGGTCATCACCAAATCCTGTTCCAGATAATCCGCTCCCTGCGCATACGCCATCGCTTTTGCTGGCAGCGTATGCTCCGGCAAATATCCACTGGCACCGCGATGGGCGATGACTATTTTTTCGTTGCTGTCCGCCGCCATTGCACTGCTTCCCATGACTATAGTGCTCATCATGATCGCCATGCTAAGGTTTTTCAGCGTCAATTTCATGCCATTAGCCTCCGTTGCGTTCTTGCAGTAATTGTTCATGGCGACGTTTTTCGCCAATCATCACAACAATCAACAAGATAACCGCCAGAATGCTGCCGCCAATCATTACCATAAAGCCGCCATCCCAGCCGAAGAAGTCCACGGTGTAGCCAACAATCGCGCTCGCCGCCACCGAACCGCCCAGGTAACCAAACAGCCCGGTAAAGCCCGCTGCCGTACCTGCCGCTTTTTTCGGTGCCAGTTCCAGCGCATGCAGACCGATCAGCATCACAGGACCGTAGATCAGGAAGCCGATAACAATCATACAAATCATATCGACGGTTGGGTTACCTGCCGGGTTCATCCAGTAAACGATAGTCGCGATGGTCACCAGTGTCATAAAGAAAACGCCGGTTGCCCCACGGTTGCCACGGAAGACTTTATCCGACATCCAGCCGCACAGCAGAGTGCCCGGAATACCTGCATATTCATAAAGGAAGTAGGCCCAGGAGGATTTATCTAGCGCGAAATGCTTAACCTCTTTCAGATAAGTCGGTGACCAGTCGAGGATGCCGTAACGCAGCAGATAAACGAACACGTTGGCGATGGCGATATACCACAGCAGTTTGTTCGGCAGTACGTACTGCATGAAGATTTGCTTCGCCGTCAGCTCCTGTTCCGCTTTTTCGTTATAGTCGTCCGGATAATCATTTTTGTACTCTTCGATCGGCGGCAAGCCACAGGATTGCGGGGTATCGCGCATCATCGCAAAGGCGAATAATGCCACCAGAATGGCGCAGAAAGCAGGCATATAGAGCGCCGCATGCCAGTCATTGAACCAGGCCATCCCCAGCAGGAACAGCAGCGGCGGAATACCACCACCGACGTTGTGCGCACAGTTCCACACTGACACAATGCCGCCACGTTCTTTCTGCGACCACCAGTGCACCATAGTACGACCACACGGCGGCCACCCCATCCCCTGGAACCAACCGCAGAGGAACAACAGTACAAACATCACCGCAATGCTCGACGTCGCCCATGGCACAAAGCCCATAAACAACATCACTGCCGCCGCCAGAATCAAACCTGCGGGCAGGAAAACGCGCGGATTCGAGCGATCCGATACCGAACCCATGATGAATTTCGAAAATCCATAAGCAATCGAGATCCCCGAAAGGGCAAAACCTAAATCACCGCGTGAGAATCCCTGCTCAACCAGATAAGGCATAGCAAGCGCAAAGTTCTTACGAACCAAATAGTAAGCCGCATAGCCAAAGAATATCCCCAGGAAAATTTGCCAGCGCAATCGACGATAAGTCGGATCGATCTCCGCGGCAGGTAAGCGCGCTTTGTGTGGCGCTGGTTTAAAAATACTCAACATTGATAGCCTCCGTGGCCCGTGGTCTTATTTATGATTAACAGCCTGATTCAGTGAGAGAACCTGCCGTTTCTTGAGTTGCCGCGATGTTAAGAAAACATTCATAAATTAAATGTGAATTGCCGCACACATTATTAAATAAGATTTACAAAATGTTCAAAATGACGCATGAAATCACGTTTCACTTTCGAATTATGAGCGAATATGCGCGAAATCAAACAATTCATGTTTTTACTATGGCTAAATGGTAAAAAACGAACTTCAGAGGGATAACAATGAAAACTCGCGACTCGCAATCAAGTGACGCGATTATCATCGGTGGCGGTGCTACCGGTGCCGGGATCGCCCGCGACTGCGCGCTCCGTGGCCTGGGAAAGATCGCTCTCGTTGAGCGCTTTGATATCGCCACCGGCGCAACCGGCCGCAATCACGGCTTACTGCACAGCGGCGCGCGGTACGCAGTGACCGACGGGTGAGTTGCCTGCGAATGCATCAGTGAAAATCAGATCTTACGCCGCATCGCCCGCCACTGCATTGAACCCACCAGCGGCCTGTTTATCACTCTGCCGGACGATGACTTCGGCTATCAGCAAACCTTTATCAATGCCTGCACCAGCGCGGGCATTCTGGCCGGAAGCGATTGATCCGGCGCTGGCTCGGTGTATTGAACCGGCGGTCAATCCCGCCTTGGTCGGCGCCGTTCGCGTGCCGGATGGTACCGTCGATCCTTTCCGCCTGACCGCCGCCAATATGCTCGACGCCCGCGAACACGGGGCCACGATTTTCGGTACCGGGCATGAAATCACCGGCCTTATCCGCCAGGGCGATCAGACGTGGCGTCACGCTGTATCATCACGCCAATGGGCAAACGCGCGATCTGTATGCACCGGTGATAGTCAACGCCGCCGGAATTCCTGGGCAACGCATTGCCGAATATGCGGATCTGAAAATCCGTATGTTCCCGGCCAAAGGCTCGCTGCTAATTTTCGAAAGCCGCATTAACCAGCACGTTATCAACCGCTGTCGCCCTCCGGCCGACGCCGACATTCTGGTGCCCGGCGATACCATTTCCCTGATTGGTACCACTTCCACACACATTGACTACCAGGACATTGACCGCTGCCGCGTCACTGCCGATGAGGTCGATATTCTGCTGCGCGAAGGTGAAAAGCTGGCACCTGTCATGGCCAATACACGTATTTTGCGTGCCTACTGCGGCGTCCGTCCGCTGGTTGCCAGCGATGACGACCCAAGCGGGCGCAATGTCAGCCGCGGTATCGTGTTGCTCGATCACGCCGAGCGTGACGGTCTGGAAGGCTTTATCACCATTACCGGCGGCAAGCTGATGACCTATCGGTTAATGGCCGAATGGGCCACCGACGCCATCTGCCGCAAGCTCAATCACAGTCGCCCTTGCACCACCGCGGACACGCCGCTGCCCGGCTCGCAGGAACGGTCGAGAAACGCTGCAACGGATGATTTCCCTGCCCGCACCGCTGCGCGGCTCCGCTGTCTATCGTCACGGCGACCGCACCCAACATGGCTGGGCAACAGCCGCCTGCATCGCAGCGTGGTCTGCGAATGTGAAGCCGTCACTGCGGGAGAAGTTGAGTATGCGGTCGAAAATCTGGCGGTGAACGAATGCCGCTGGATTGCGTCGCCGCACCCGCGTCGGCATGGGCACTTGCCAGGGAGAGCTGTGCGCCTGTGGGCCAGCGGTTTGCTGCAGCGCTTTAATGTCACCACCTCGACCCAATCTCTGGCGCAGCTTTCAAACTTCCTCAATGAGCGCTGGAAAGGCGTGCAGCCGATTGCCTGGGGCGATGCGCTACGCGAAAGCGAAGTGGCCCCTGGGTCTATCAAGGACTGTGCGGGTTACAAAAGGAGCCTGAAGATGAAATTTGATAGCGTTATTGTCGGCGGTGGCCTTGCCGGGCTGCTGTGCGGACTCCAGTTGCAAAAATCCGGCCTACGCTGCGCCATCGTCAGCCGGGGCCAGAGCGCGCTGCATTTCTCTTCAGGTTCTCTCGATCTCTGAGCGCCTGCCCGACGGGAACCAGTCACCGATATCGGCCCAGGGCTGGTGGCATTGTCGCAACAACCCCCACCCATCCTTACGTCCCGTCGGGACCGACAATGTGCGGCACTATGCTGGTCAGACGCAGACACTGCTGACGGAATGCGGAGTCAACATGCACGGCGATGTCCAACAGGTTCATCAGCGCATCACGCCGCTAGGTTCAGCGCGCCGCCTGGCTAAGCCCGCTCGAGGTCCCCGTCTCACCGCTGTTTCAGGGGGACATCCGGGTGGTCGGTATCAGTGGTTTTTTCGACTTCCAGCCCCATCTTGTCGCCGGTTCACTGCCAGCGCGGGCTAAGCGTCGATATTGCCGATAGATTTACCGGAGTTGGATGCCCTGCGTGAGAACCCGACCGAATTTGGGGCGGTGAAATATAGCCCGCGTGCGTGATGATGAGAAATCGCTGTGGCAGCCGCTATATGAAGCGCTGCTGCCGCTGTGCGAAAGCTGCGATACGCTGCTGATGCCGGCCTGTTTTGGCCTGCGCGATGTTCACGTTCGCTGTCTTAACGATCATCTTCCCTGCTCATTGTTCTCCTCCCCACTCTGCCACCTTCAGTACCGGGAATGCGTCTGCCCGGGGGCTACAAAGGCAGTTTGTCGCCCAGGGCGGCACCTGGATGGCAGGTGATGAAGTGTGCATAACCTGTGCGTAAAAATTGCGTAGGTGAATGAAATCTGGACCCGCAACCACGGGGATATTCCGCTGCGCCCGCGCTTTGCCGTACTCGCCAGCGGCAGCTTCTTCAGTAACGGTCTGACCGCCGAGCGCGAACGCATTCGCGAAACGATTCTGGGGCTGGATATTCTCTCGCTTCGCGCGCCCAGTGGTATCAGCAGGACTTTTTTGCCTCACAGCCGTGGCAACAATCCGGCGTGGTGATGATGCCCTGCATCCTTCACTACACGGGGTTACGCTCTCCAACCTGTTTGCCATCGGTTCAGTGCTGGGTGGCTTCAATCCTATCGCGGTGGGCTGTGGCGGTGGGGTCTGCGCTATCAGCGCCATGCATGCCGCGCAGCACATTATTGAATTAGCGGGAGGTCAGGCATCAGCCAGCAAAGTTTCGAAAACTGCATTAAATGCACCGTCTGCACCACCGTTTGTCCGGTGAGCCACGTCAATCCACGCTATCCTCGGCCGAAACAGGCCGGGCCGGATGGCGAGCGCCTGCGGGGGCCAGGTAGCGGACTGTACGATGATGCGCTGAAATACTGCATTAACTGTAAGCGCTGTGAAGTGGCGTGCCCATCCGATGTCAAAATTGGCGATATCATCCAGCGCGCCCGCGCCGACTACGGCAACGCGAAACCGGGGCTGCGCGACGCCATTCTCAGCCACACCGACCTTATGGGTACGCTGTCCACGCCGTTTGCCCCATCGTTAACGCCGCCACCGGCTTGAAACCGGTACGCCAGCTGTTGGATACGGCGCTAAAAATCGACCATCGCCGCAGCCTGCCCAAATATTCCCTCGGCACTTTCCGTCGCCGCTATCAGCGCATCGCCAAAAGCCAGGCGCAGTATGCCGGGCAGGTCGCCTTCTTCCACGGCTGCTATGTGAATTACAACCACCGGAGCTGGGACCGGATATGATCCGCGTGCTCAATGCGCTAGGCATTGGCGTCCAGCTATTGAGTAAAGAGAAGTGCTGCGGCGTGCCGTTAATTGCCAATGGTTTCTTCGATAAGGCGCGGCGTCAGGCGCAAAGTAATGTGGCATCGCTGCGGGAAGCGATTGTTGAAAAAAGCACATTCCGGTGCTGGCGACTTCTTCCACCTGTACCTTCACGCTGCGGGATGAGTAACCGCACCTGCTGCAGGTCGATAACCACGATCTGCGCGACAGTATCGAGCTCGCTACGCGCTGGATTTGGCGCAAGCTGGATGCGGGTGCAGAGCTGCCGTTAAAGCCGTTGCCGCTCAAAGTGGTCTATCACACGCCGTGTCATATGGAGAAGATGGGCTGGTCGCTGTATACGCTGGAATTATTGCGGCGCATTCCGGGGCTGGAACTGCAGGTGCTGGAGTCGAACTGCTGGGGCATTGCCGGTACTTACGGTTTCAAAAAAGAGAACTACCCCACCTCACAAGCCATCGGCGCACCACTGTTCCGCCAGATAGAAGAAAGCGGCGCAGATCTGGTGGTCACCGACTGCGAAACCTGTAAATGGCAGATTGAGATGTCCACAAGTCTTCGCTGCGAACATCCGATTACGCTACTGGCCCAGGCGCTGGCTTAAACTCCTTTCTGATGCCCGGTAAGCATGTGGTTACCGGGCATTTTTGCGTACACGATTCCGTGCCCAATGTATGCGTTGCAACGCAGTGAAAATTCCTCTGAAAACGTCTCGCAAAGGCTGAAACTGGCAGATGTCAAAGGCCTGGGATAACCGTAATGTCGCGTCATCATAAATATCAGGTGACGGACAACCATGACCGAATCAACAACCTCCTCCCCGCATGATGCGGTATTTAAAACCTTTATGTTCACACCCGAAACCGCACGGGATTTTCTCGAAATACATTTACCAGAACCACTGCGCAAGCTTTGCAACCTGCAAACCTTACGCCTGGAACCCACTAGTTTTATTGAAAAAAGTTTACGCGCTTACTACTCGGATGTTTTGTGGTCCGTGGAAACCAGCGACGGTGACGGCTATATCTACTGCGTGATTGAACATCAAAGCTCTGCAGAAAAGAATATGGCTTTTCGGCTAATGCGCTATGCCACTGCCGCCATGCAGCGTCACCAGGACAAAGGCTATGACAGAGTCCCGCTGGTGGTGCCGTTGCTGTTTTATCATGGCGAAACCTCGCCTTACCCGTACTCACTCAACTGGCTGGATGAGTTTGACGATCCGCAACTTGCCCGGCAGTTGTACACCGAAGCTTTTCTGTTGGTGGATATCACCATCGTACCTGACGATGAGATCATGCAACATCGGCGTATAGCTCTGCTGGAACTGATTCAAAAGCATATTCGCGACCGCGATTTAATCGGCATGGTCGACAGGATCACCACGCTTTTGGTTAGAGGCTTCACTAATGACAGCCAGCTACAAACACTGTTTAATTATCTGCTGCAATGCGGCGATACCTCCCGTTTCACCCGTTTTATTGAGGAGATTGCCGAACGTTCACCACTACAAAAGGAGAGATTAATGACTATTGCTGAACGGCTACGGCAGGAAGGGCATCAAATTGGCTGGCAGGAAGGTATGCATGAACAAGCCATTAAAATTGCTTTGCGCATGCTGGAGCAGGGCTTTGAACGTGAGATTGTGCTGGCGACAACCCAACTCACTGATGCTGATATTCCGAACTGTCATTAAAAGGAGAGATTAATGACTATTGCTGAACGGCTGCGGCAGGAAGGACATCAAATTGGCTGGCAGGAAGGTAAATTAGAAGGTTTGCATGAACAAGCCATTAAAATTGCTTTGCGCATGCTGGAACAGGGCTTTGATCGTGACCAGGTGCTCGCGGCCACCCAGCTAAGCGAAGCCGATCTGGCAGCGAATAACCACTAATTAACACAGGCCCACAGCCGATCCCCATGGGCCTTTGATATCAATAACTACCTTTTATGCGTGGCCCATTTTTGCCTGATTTAAACATCGCCAGTCGTTGATCCAGGGCATCGCTGTAGAGCATCGTGTCAACGCCAACAGCGACAAAGTTCGCTCCCCACGCCAGGCATTGCTGCGCCATATCAGGAGCCACAGCCAGAAAACCAGCCGCTTTACCCGCAGCACGGATCCGCCGAATACTGGTTTCAATAATTCGCTGCACTTCCGGGTGCCCGGCGTTATCCGGGTAGCCCAACGACGCAGAAAGATCCGCAGGTCCAATAAACACGCCATCAATCCCTTCGACGTCGAGGATTTCGTCCAGGTTATCCAGTGCCGTTTTACTTTCCACCTGCACCAACAGACAAAGCGAATCGTTAACTTGCGCCATGTAATTCTCAATGCGTCCCCAGCGCGCAGCCCGTGCCACACTGGCCCCGACACCACGCTCACCGTAGGGAGGATAGCGCGTGGCAGACACCACCTGACGTGCCTGTTCGGCAGTATCGACCATCGGGATCAGTAGAGTTTGCGCGCCAATATCCAGGACTTGTTTAATCAGCGGTTTACTGCCTTCCACCGGACGGATCACGGGTTGGCTGGCATAGGGCGCTACCGCCTGTAGCTGATGATAAAGATCCTGAATGGTGTTTGGCGCGTGCTCCCCGTCAATCAGCAACCAGTCATAACCAGAAGTGGCGGCAATTTCTGCCATATAGGCAGTCGTTGAGCTTAACCACAGACCAATTTGCACTTCGCCCTTGCGTAAACGTTCTTTAAAGGGATTGCTTAATAATGCGTTCATCGTGTTCCTTAACCTATTTAATGATGTGCCACGTCGGTCTGCGCAACAGTGCGATTTACACGCAGAGTGAAAATAATCAGCGAACCGATGACCGCCACCGCTGCCAGCGTCAGTAATCCCGCCGCATCGCTGGCAAATAACGTTTCTGCTTTCACGCGCAGGATCGGGGCAATAAACCCGCCCACTGCACCAAACAGGTTTACAAAACCAATTCCCGCAGCCAGCGCCGTACCGGAAAGCAGTTGTGTCGGCATCGTCCAGAACACTGGCTGCACGGCAATAAACCCGATAGCTGCAACACACAGCGCTACGATCGCCATTACTGGAGAAAGCAGCCCGGACAGACCAATACCAATGCCCGCCGCCAGTAATGTCAGCGCTGCGACATTACGCCGTTCGCCGGTTTTATCGGAATAGCGCGGAATAAGCCAGGTCCCAAACAAGGCCGCAACCCACGGAATGGCGGTGACCACCGACGCTGTAAAGCCCACTTTTGTTCCCAGCAATGCCGCAACCTGGGTCGGCAGGAAGAAAATTAATCCGTAAACCGCCACCTGAATGGTCAGGTAGATAATCGCTAGTTGCCAGACTCGGCCATTACGCAGCGCATCGCTCAGCCGAGAAGTCACTTTCTGTTGTTCTTCACTTGCCAGTTGATTGATAAGCAACGTTTTTTCTTGTTTACTCAGAAAACGTGCCTGCTCCGGTGTGTCATCAAGCCAAAAGAATGTGAATACCCCAGCACCGACTGCCAACAATCCTTCAATCACAAACATCCAGAACCAGCCGGGATGCCCCATAAATCCATGCATCTCCAACAGCGCGCCGGAAAGCGGTGATCCCAGTGTTAACGCCAGCGGTGCGCCCATATAGAACAGCCCCATAATGCTGGCGCGATTACGCTGCGGAAACCATTGCGAGGTGAGATAAATCATACCAGGGAAAAATCCGGCCTCCGCAGCACGAAGCAGAGTGCGAACTATCAGAAATTTCGCTTCAGTATCGGCCCATGCCATGGCTGCCGAAAGAAATCCCCACAGCAGTGTTGTCGTACCAATCCAGGTTCTGGCCCCCAGTTTGCGCATCAAAAGATTCGCCGGAACACCCAGAAACGCATATACCACAAAGAAAATGCCTGCTCCCAGCGCATAAGCTTCATTACTCAACCCGGTATCAATCTGGTAGGTCTGTTTGGCAAAACCGATATTCGAACGGTCGAGAAACGCCAGCACATACAGCGCCAACATAAACGGAATTAAACGCACACGGTTTTTCTTCACCACGGCGTCAAGCAAAGCGGTGCTCATAAAAAGCTCCTTAGAATATGTGGGCGTTACCGTTGTCACAGCAACGCCCGGAGTGATTAGTGGCTGTAGGGGCGTTTCAAATTGCAGTCACGATTGAGTTCGACGCCAAAACCGGGTTTATCAAGCACTGATTTATGAATACGACCATTCACCGGAACCGGCTCATTGAGCAGAATCGGGTCAAACTGCGGACGCATCGTTGAACAATCCGGGCTGGTCATCAGGAATTCGCTGAATGGCGTATTGGTGAAGGTGATCACCGCATGGTGAGAGTAAACAGACGAACCGTGCGGCACCACCAGTTGCCCCCTGGATTTGGCGATTGCGGCAATTTCCACCAGCGTGGTTAAACCACCGCACCAGCCAACATCCGGCTGCATAATGTCGATACCGGTTTCTGAAAGCGTACGAAAAGATTGCAGTGTGCCGTGGTGCTCACCGCTGGTGACCATCATTCCGACTGGCGCGTTGCGTTTCAGTTCGCGATAACTTTCATACTGCTGTGGCGGCAGGCACTCTTCGATCCATTTCAGGTTATAGGGCGCGCAAGCGTGGGCCAGTTTGGTCGCATAGTTCACGTCCTGACTCATCCAGCAGTCGAGCATTAACCAGAAATCCTCACCGCATTTTTCACGCATATCCGCGACCATAGCGGCATCTTTGCGGATCCCCGCATCGCCATCATGTGGCCCCCAGTGCGTCGGCATTTTGCCACCGATAAAGCCCATCTCTTTTGCCAGATCCGGACGCGCACCTGTGGCGTAGAACTGAATCTCATCACGAACAGCGCCGCCTAAAAGTTTATAAACCGGAAGCCCGACCACTTTGCCGAACAGATCCCACAGAGCCAGATCGACACAAGAAATCGTATTCATCACCAGGCCACCAGAGCCGGAGTAATACAGGGTGGCACTGAGCATTTGATCGTGGATCAGTTTGATATCACTGACACATTTACCCTCAATGAAACGGTTAAGATGTTTTTCGACAATAAAACAGCCCATTTCACCGGCTGTCGAAACGGCGAATCCGGTCTGGCCGTTTTCTGCTTCGACTTCAACAACCAACGTGCCAAGAACGTTAATGCCAAATGACTGGCGTGACTGCTCGTAATCGCGGTATTTACTCATCGGGGTGGCAATATGATCGTCTATCCAGTGATTCGCCCCCTGGTCGTGATAATCACCGCCGCCAGCGCCTTTTTCTGCTGTCGCACCGCCAGTAAACCAGGCGCGAACCTGTTTAATTTTTGGTAGGGTCATGATGTTCTCCATTGTTATGAGGCTTGTAAGTCAAAGGGACTTTTCCATCCCAACAGACGTGAAATATCCCTGGCGCAGGCAATGGCCTTGCCCGCCAGATAATCACGGTATTCTTCATTGATTTGTAAGCGGGTACCGACCACCGAGATCGCAGCGGTAAGCTCGTTATTGGCGTTAAACACCGGCGCAGCGACACAACGGACATCGGCGTAATCTTCGCCGTTGTCATAGCTCCAGCCCTGACGGCGAATACGCGCCAGTTCTTCGTGAAGTTGCTGTGGATGAGTAATCGTTGTGGGTGTCGCCTGCTCCCAGACCAGCCCTTCGATAATACTTTGCTGTACCGCTGCAGGTTGCCAGGCAAGCAGGCATTTACCTATTCCGGAGCGATAAAGCGAAAGGCTTTTTCCTTCATGGGAACGCACGCTGATAGTGGCTGATGACTCCACTTTCAAAATGTAATAAGCGCTGCCGTTATCAATAATCCCCAGGTGACATAACAGCCCGGTGGTATCCATCAGTTGCGTCAAACGCGGTCGAGCCAGTTCCCGGAGATCCATCTTGCTTAACGCATGACCGGAAAGCTCCACCAGCCTGGTCCACAAACAAAAATTTTCCTGGTGATCAAGGCTAAGAAAACGCTGACGCCTGAGTTCATTAAGCAGCAAATAGGCCGTGCTTTTAGGGATTCCCAATGTGTCAATGATCGTCGCAGCACTACAGGGGCCAATGCGGGCAATCAAATTGAGAATATCAATAGCCCGTGTCAGGGCGGGAACTTTGCTTGATTCCAACATACTGGACTCCAGTCTTAGATACTGGAATCAGTCTCGTTGCTCAGGGGGAGTAAAATTGTGAAGCGCATCAAATCCCGCTCCTCGTCCAGCAGACTGGAGAAATTACGCACAAATTTGTGAATCAGCGCACGGATTTTTTCTTATTGAGTACAACAGGTTGGACAAATTTTGCCGGAGGGGGAATGTGCCGGTGCAGTAAACCGGCACAGAGTGGCGGAATCAGACAGATAAGGTCATGGACTCAACAACCTCAATCCAGCCATGCTCACTGGCGATATCCTGGCCGTTTAACCAACGGCGCAGCATATTCAGTGCCATCATTGCGCACACTTCCTGACGGATAGCCAGGCTGTAGCGCGTAGTGCTGAAACGCACACGCAGAGCGAAAGTGCCGTCTGGCGTGGCTAGCGCAAAGTTGAGATGCTCGTTCTCGAAACCCGAAACAGCCAGTGCCAGCCCGGCAAAATGGTTGGCCCGCCGTTCTGTAATCCAGTGCGCAGTTTGCGCCAGGGTTTCCTCCTGTGAAGGAACCACTTCACACGCCAGCAATGGAGCACCTGCGCGAGAAAGTTGCAAAGCCAATAAACCACCGGTGAATTGCTCGCTCAACGTCAGGCTGAACTGGCGGTTTTGCAATTCGCGACTGATCTGCGCGGGCAGTCCTTCAGTGCCTTCGAAAATCACGCTCTGTCCGGCAACACGTTTAACATCCAGCCACAGTTTTTCCATCGCCTGTTGCTCGCTTGCCGGTCCGGTGAGTTTCAGTTCGATGATAGGCATTGAGGAGCGATAGCCCATTGTTACGCCCGGCGGCAGTTGTAGAGTGTCCAGGCTTTGTGCCAGATCGCTTTCCGAACGACCAAAAGTAGTCAAACGCAGACAAACCGGCGGCTGCGGTAAAGAAAAACGCTCGCGCAGGCGCGGCAGGATTTCGTGCTCGACCATCACCTTAAATTCTGACGGTACGCCGGGAGTAAAGAACATCAGGCAACGATTAAGCTGCACGGCAAAACCACAGGCGGTGCCTACCGGGTTATTGATAAATTCAGCACTGGCAGGCAGCTCCGCTTGTTTACGGTTGCTCGGTGCCATTACTCGTCCACGTTCGTGGAAATAGCGTTCCATCTCTTTGAGCCAGGCTTCATGCAGCACCAGGCCTTCACCTTTTGCTGTCGCAGCGGCGAGTGCGCTTAAATCATCGCTGGTCGGTCCCAGCCCGCCGTTAACGATCAGCACATCGGCGTGCTGACTACGTTCGCGAAGAATGGTGACTAAGTCATCAAGGTTATCCCCCACCGTATTGCGGCGAGATAATGGCAACCCCTGATGAAAGAAAAAATCGGCCAGCCAGGCAGCGTTAGTGTCAACGATTTGCCCGTGTAACACTTCATCCCCGGTGGATAACATTTCCACTTTTAACATGGTTATCTCCTGCTTTTGTTATCGAATCACTATAACGCAAAGGGAGATAAGGCGTAGTAAGAAACTGAATGGCGCGACAGAATGCCGCGCCGGAAGGGATCAGAAACTGGCGTTAACCCCAACATACGGGCCGTCAGCCACGGCGTTGTCGCGGTTACCGTCTTTACCCGACAGATTCAGGTAGCGATAACCCGCCTCAATACTGACTGGACGCATAATGGTGTAACGCGCGCCAGCATTCGCTTCTTCATAACTTTGAATACCGCTGGAGAGCGAATCCGGAGAGTAGTAATACTCGCCAAACAAACGGAAGCTGTTGCCAATTTTCCACTGCAAACCACCTCCTACCGCTGCGGCATAACCTTCATCGCCGTAATTCGGGTTGGTGTAAACGCCTTTTCCGCCAACGGTCGCCATTAACGGCCCGAGAGGCAGATTCAACCCCAGCCCCACGCCAGCGACATCACCGTCGTCGTCGTTATGTGTCCAGTTACCGCTTAACGCCAGGCCCGTCGTTTCAGTCCCAAAACCGACACCAATATTGGTGTATTCTTTACCCGCCTGACCGCTGATGCTCATTGCATTGACCGATGCAGAAACCAACAGCATTCCGGCCAGACCTGCTAGCGCAATTTTTTTCATTATCCCCTTTCCCACAAGCAATTAATCAAAATTCCCAAAGCTGCGGGATTGTACTGCCTGGCACAGAGGATTCAATGAGCGAAAAAAAGGATCTAGTCACTTATTGTAACTAAATACTTCTTAAATAATTAAATGCCGAAAAAATAAACACACTTTATCGATACACACAAAAATAATAATAAGTACAGTTATCATCGCAAAAGAGATTACTGTCACTTTCACATATTTGTGAGTTACCGTATTCTCATGGTTTCTTTTTATTTATAAGGAATATCCCTGTGCGACAACGGACTATTGTATGCCCTTTGATTCAAAATGATGGTGCTTATTTGCTGTGTAAAATGGCCGACGATCGCGGCGTTTTCCCCGGTCAATGGGCGATTTCGGGTGGCGGCGTGGAGCCTGGCGAACGAATTGAAGAGGCACTACGCCGCGAAATTCGCGAAGAACTGGGAGAACAGCTGCTTTTGACAGAAATCACGCCGTGGACCTTCAGCGATGATATTCGCACCAAGACGTATGCAGATGGTCGCAAGGAAGAGATTTATATGATTTACCTGATTTTTGACTGCGTTTCTGCCAACCGAGAAGTGAAAATAAACGAAGAGTTTCAGGACTACGCGTGGGTAAAACCTGAAGATCTGGTGCATTATGATTTGAATGTCGCCACCCGAAAAACGTTACGTTTGAAAGGTCTTCTGTAACAATGATGACAGCCATTACTGGCTGTCAGATTGAAAATTTAGTGGTTAACGAATTCCCCATCCAGATAAACTTTGCCTTTTTCCACATGCATGACTAAACCATCCAGATAATCAGGTTTAAATGTCGCGTCACGCTTATCTTTAGCAATATATGTCAGGCAATGATTATGGGTGAAAATAACGATATTTTTATCAGGCGCTTTGCTTTGTAAGTCCTTAATTGCACTATAAATCTCATTACCGCACTGAAGAAGTCGTTTATCTACCGTCAATTTTTTACCCGCTGAAAACCAGGTAGCCGACTGAATGGTCCGGACGGTATTACTGGAATAAAGATCGAAATCAGGGATATCAGCACTAAAAGCGTTGCCCAGTTCACGGGCATCCTGGGTACCTTTAACCGTAATACCTGTTTTATCTGACAAGCATTGATTGGTTGAACGGTCGCAACGTTCAGCATGACGAAACAAAACGACAACCGGGTGCTGCTGTGCCAGTCTGGCCAGTGTTTTATTGTCGATACGTGGCAAACCATTGCTACTCCAGGCGGCATGAGTACCCAGTCCGGCAATTGCAGCGAGCGCCAGTAAAATGATGATATATTTTTTTGACTTCAACGAAGAGCGGCAAAAAGCTAACACGTAAACTCCACCTATAGACAAGCGCAACCAGACAATTACCGTGAAATTGAGCTACATTTCTGGCGATAATTCGCAGTTGGTGTAATATTAAAAATCCTACGATGTCGGCAAAATGCCTCAAAATTTTGCCAAATGCAAAGCCTAAATAAGAAAAAATATAAAAATTTCAATATTTACGTCTAATATTAGTTTCTTAAGGTTAAGTTAATATTCTATCCTTAAAATTTCGCTCCAAATGGCAAAATATACACAACACTCTTTATAGCAAATATAAGTGGACAGGTATTCAATGGCGGAAGGAAAAGCAATGTCAGAATTTTTGCCTTTTTCGCGACCAGCAATGGGCGTGGAGGAACTCGCTGCAGTTAAAGAGGTTCTCGAATCCGGTTGGATCACAACCGGTCCGAAGAATCAGGCGCTTGAGCAAGCTTTTTGCCAGTTGACGGGAAATCAGCATGCCATCGCGGTCAGTTCAGCCACCGCCGGAATGCATATCACGCTAATGGCGTTGAAAATTGGCAAGGGCGATGAAGTGATTACGCCTTCCCTGACCTGGGTTTCAACCCTCAATATGATTTCCTTGTTGGGTGCAACGCCGGTAATGGTGGATGTCGACCGCGATACGCTGATGGTCACGCCTGAAGCTATCGAGTCAGCCATTACGCCACGCACTAAAGCCATCATTCCGGTGCATTATGCCGGTGCGCCAGCAGATATTGACGCCATTCGCGCCATTGGCGAACGTTACGGCATCGCAGTTATCGAAGATGCTGCCCATGCCGTCGGTACGTATTACAAAGGGCGACATATTGGCGCAAAAGGTACCGCTATTTTTTCATTTCATGCCATTAAAAATATTACCTGTGCTGAAGGTGGCCTGATTGTAACTGATAATGAAAACCTTGCCCGCCAGCTACGGATGCTGAAATTTCACGGTCTGGGTGTCGATGCCTATGACAGACAAACCTGGGGCCGTGCACCGCAGGCTGAAGTCTTAACACCGGGCTATAAGTACAATCTGACCGATATTAACGCCGCGATTGCCCTGACACAGTTAGTCAAATTAGAGCACCTCAACACCCGTCGGCGCGAAATTGCCCAGCAATATCAGCAAGCACTGGCAGCTCTCCCCTTTCAGCCATTAAGCCTTCCCGCCTGGCCGCACGTTCACGCCTGGCATCTGTTTATTATTCGTGTCGATGAACAACGTTGTGGTATCAGTCGCGATGCGTTGATGGAAGCGTTAAAAGAAAGAGGCATTGGTACCGGGTTACATTTCCGCGCCGCTCACACACAAAAATATTATCGCGAGCGTTTTCCCACGCTGTCGTTACCGAATACCGAATGGAATAGCGAACGCATCTGTTCTTTGCCGCTGTTCCCGGATATGACTACCGCCGATGCCGACCATGTCATCACAGCCCTTCAGCAACTCGCAGGACAATAAGCCATGTTTGAAATCCACCCTGTTAAGAAAGTCTCGGTGGTTATTCCCGTTTATAACGAGCAGGAAAGCTTACCGGAATTAATCAGGCGCACCACCACAGCCTGTGAATCGTTGGGGAAAGAGTATGAGATCCTGCTGATTGATGACGGCAGTAGCGATAATTCCGCGCATATGCTGGTCGAAGCCTCACAAGCGGAGAACAGCCATATTGTGTCTATTTTGCTTAACCGTAACTACGGCCAGCACTCGGCGATTATGGCCGGGTTCAGCCACGTGACGGGCGATCTGATTATTACCCTTGATGCTGACCTGCAAAACCCGCCAGAGATCCGCGTCTGGTAGAGAAAGCCAACGAAGGTTATGACGTGGTCGGTACTGTGCGGCAAAACCGCCAGGACAGCGTATTCCGTAAAGCCGCCGGCGCTCGAGATGATTAACCGCCTGATCCAGCGTACTACCGGTAAAGCGATGGGCGATTACGGCTGCATGCTGCGCGCCTATCGTCGCCACATTATAGACGCGATGCTCAACTGCCACGAACGCAGCACTTTTATTCCTATTCTGGCAAATACCTTTGCCCGTCGCGCCGTGGAGATCCCGGTGCACCACGCCGAGCGTGAGTTCGGTGATTCTCGAAATACAGCTTTATGCGCCTGATTAACCTGATGTACGACCTGGTGACCTGTTTGACCACCACACCGCTGCGTCTGTTGAGCGTGGTCGGCAGCATTATCGCCGCCCTCGGTTTTGCCTTCTCCATCCTGCTGGTGGTACTGCGTCTGGTACTCGGCGCGGAATGGGCGGGCGACGGCGTGTTCATGCTCTTTGCCATTCTGTTCATGTTTATCGGCGCCCAGTTCATTGGTATGGGGCTACTTGGGGAATATATTGGCCGTATCTACAACGATGTCGCGCCCGTCCCCGCTACTTTATTCAACGTGTTGTACGCCAGGAAAGCCTGGTGTCTGAAGAGGAAAATCGTTAATGAAAGCTGTTGTATTTGCCTATCACGACATGGGTTGCACCGGTATTCAGGCACTGCTGGACGCCGGATACGACATCGAGGCGATCTTCACTCACCCGGATAACGCTGGTGAAAAATTTTTGGTTCCGTTGCCCGTCTGGCGGCTGAACAAGGAATTACTGTCTATGCCCCTGAAGATGTTAACCACCCGCTGTGGGTTGACCGCATTCGTGCGATGTCTCCAGAAGTCATTTTCTCTTTCTACTACCGAAATCTGCTGAGCGACGAGATCCTCAAGCTGGCCCCGAAAGGCGCATTCAACCTGCACGGTTCGCTGCCGCCGAAATACCGTGGCCGTGCGCCGCTGAACTGGGTACTGGTCAACGGTGAGAATGAAACCGGTGTGACTCTGCATCGCATGTGTGCGCGCCGACGCGGGGGCGATCGTTGCCCAGCAGTCCGTGGCGATTGCGTCTGACTCCGATGTGGCGCTGTCGCTGCATCGTAAATTGTTTTCTGCCTCGCCAGCTGCTGGCTGGCATGAGGTGCGCGAGAAAATCCGCAGCGGTCAGGCACAGGAGCGCGCGCAGGATGAATTTCAGGCCACCTATGTGGGCCGCCGTACTCCGGAAGATGGTCGTCTGGAATGGGAAAAACCGCGCAGACGCTGCACAACCTGGTTCGCGCGGTGAGCGACCCGTGGCCGGGTGCGTTTGGCTTTGTAGGAACCAGCAAATTTATCGTCTGGAAATCTCGCGTACGCACCGACTTGCCTGCGGCGAAACCGGGACCGTACTTTCCGTTGCGCCGCTGGTTGTCACCTGTGGTGAAGGCGCGCTGGAAATCGTCACCGGTCAGAGCGCCAACGGCGTCTACATGCAGGGCGCGCAACCGGCACCGGCGCTGGGCCTGGTGCGGTGCGCTGCTCTCCAGCCGTCCGTTTACTGCCGTAAAACGCCGTACCCGCGTGCTGATTTTGGGGGTTAACGGCTTTATCGGTAATCACCTGACCGAGCGCCTGTTGCAGGATGATAACTACGAAATCTACGGTCTGGATATTGGCTCCGACGCCATCAGCCGCTTCCTCGACTGCCTCCGCGCTTCCACTTTGTGGAAGGCGATATCAGCATTCACTCCGAGTGGATTGAATATCACATTAAGAAATGCGACGTGGTGCTGCCGCTGGTGGCGATTGCCACGCCAATTGAATACACCCGCAACCCGCTGCGCGTGTTCGAGCTGGATTTCGAAGAGAACCTGAGGATTATTCGCGACTGCGTGAAGCACCAAAACGCATCATCTTCCCGTCGACTTCTGAAGTGTACGGCATGTGTACCGACGCCAATTTTCGATGAAGATACCTCGAACCTGGTGGTGGGGCCTATCAACAAGCAGCGCTGGATTTAATCGGTTTCCAAACAGCTGTTGGATCGCGTGATCTGGGCCTATGGCGATAAAACCGGCCTCAAGTTTACGCTGTTCCGTCCGTTTAACTGGATGGGACCACGTCTTGATAACCTGAACGCCGCGCGTATCGGTAGCTCCCGCGCCATCACCCAGTTGATTCTTAACCTGGTCGAAGGCTCGCCGATTAAGCTGATTGAAGGCGGTAAGCAGAAGCGTTGCTTCACCGACATCAGCGACGGTATCGAAGCGTTGTTCCGCGTTATCGAAAACAAAGATGGCCGCTGCGATGGGCAGATTATCAACATTGGTAATCCGGAAAACGAAGCAAGCATCAAAGAGCTGGCGGAAATGCTGCTGGACTGCTTCGAGCGCCACCCTCTGCGCGACCGCTTCCCACCGTTTGCCGGTTTCCGTGAAGTTGAAAGCAGCGACTATTATGGTAAGGGTTATCAGGATGTTGAACACCGTAAGCCGAGCATCCGCAACGCGAAACGCGGTCTCGACTGGCAGCCAACCGTTGAGATGCAGCAGACGGTGAAGAGACGCTGGACTTCTTCCTGCGGTACGGTGGAACTGACGGAGAAATTATCATGAAAAAAGTAGGTTTGCGCGTTGATGTGGATAGCTTCGCGGTACGCGTGAAGGGGTTCCGCGACTGATGTCGGTGCTAAAAAAGCACCGCGTCCAGGCCAGTTTTTTCTTCAGCGTCGGGCCGGAAATATGGGCGCCTATTTCTGGCGCCTGGTAAAACCGAGTTCTTGTGGAAGATGCCGCGCTCGCGCGCGGCATCGCTGTATGGGTGGGATATTCTGCTGGCGGGTACCGCCTGGCCTGGCCGTCGTATTGGCACGGCTAACGCTGAGATTATCCGCAACGTGGCGCAGGTACATGAAGTCGGACTGCACGCCTGGGATTACCACCGCTGGCAGCAGTGGAGCGGCGTGTGGAAAGAGCAGCCGCTGGTGGAGGAAATTGGTCGCGGTCTGCGTGAATGGAGTTGATTCTCGGGCGATCGGTTTCCTGTTCGGCGGTAGCCGGCTGGCGCGCCGATCAGCGGGTGGTGAAGGCCAAAGAGTCGTTTGATTTTCACTACAACAGCGACTGTCGCGGCACGCAGCCGTTTCGCCCGCAGTTGAGCAACGGTGAACCTGCCGACGGTGCAAATCCCCGTGACGCTGCCGACCTGGGATGAAGCGGTGGGCACCGTGGTGAGCGCCGAAGGTTTTAACCGTTGGGAGAAAATTCGCCTCGATAGCGGCACGCCGGTTTATACCATTCATGCGGAGGTTGAAGGCGGCGTTTGTGCCGAGCAATTCGACCATTTGTTGACTCTGGCCGCCCAGACAGGAAAATTCATTTTTGCCCATTGAGCCAGCTTCTGCCGGATGACGTCCTGCCGGTTGGGAAAGTGGTGCGTGGAGAGATCGCCGGTCGTGAAGGCTGGCTTGGTTGCCAACAACTTTTGAAAGCCCCGCTGTATGAAATCCCTTCGCTACGGAATTTCGTTAGTTGCATTGTTCGTGCTGTATTACCTGGTTCCACTCAACTTCCGGCTGCTGTGGCAGCCGGATGAAACCCGCTATGCGGAGATAAGCCGTGAAATGCTGGCGACCGGCGATTGGGTTGTCTCATTTCTGGGGATTACGCTATTTTGAAAAGCCGATTGCCGGTTACTGGATTAACAGCATCGGGCAGTGGCTGTTCGGCCACAACAACTTTGCCGTGCGCTTTGGCGTGGTGTTCTCCATTTGTACCGTGTTGCACTGCCGGTCTGGTGGCGTGGGAAAGTCTGCGCTACGGCGAGGAAAACGCGTGCGCTGCTCGGCGGCGTGATTTTTCTTAACCGCGTTCCTGGTTTACGGGATTGGCACCTACGCGGTTCTCGACCCGATGATCACCCTGTGGATGACCATGGCGGATATGGCCAGCTTCTGGCTGGCGGCGTCGGCTGAAACAACCGGCCAGCGATTCTGGGCTATCGGGTGGGTATCGCCTGCGGGATGGGGGTGATGACCAAAGGTTTCCTCGCGCTGGCGGTGCCGGTGATTGGGCGTTCTGCCGTGGGTGATTGCCCAAAAACGCTGGCGGGAAGTGCTGATGGGGGGCTGGTTGTCGGTGCTGGTTTGTGTGCTGACCGTCTTGCCGTGGGGGCTAGCGATCGCCGAACGCGAAGGTGATTTCTGGCGCGATCTCTGGGTGGAGCATATTCAGCGTTTCGCCCAGAGTGATGCCCAACACAAAGCGCCGTTCTGGTACTACATCCCGTTCCTGATCGCCGGAAGCTTACCGTGGCTGGCGTTACTCCCCGGTGCACTGTACACAGGCTGGAAAAACCGCAAGCATTCCGCAACCGTCTATTTGTTGAGCTGGACGATAATGCCGCTGCTGTTTTTCTCCGTCGCTAAAGGTAAATTGCCCACCTATATTCTTTCCTGCTTTGCATCTCTGGCAATGCTGATGGCGCATTACGCTTTGCTGGCAGCAAAAAATAATCCTCTGGCGCTGCGGATTAATGGCTGGATTAACATCGCTTTTGGCGTCACTGGCATTATTGCCACATTTGTGGTCTCCCCGTGGGGACCAATGAACACGCCGGTGTGGCAAACCTTCGAGAGCTATAAAGTCTTTTGTGCCTGGTCGATTTTTTCGCTATGGGCATTTTTCGGCTGGTACACCTTAACAAACGTCGAAAAGACCTGGCCTTTTGCCGCGCTTTGCCCGCTGGGGCTGGCGTTGCTGGTAGGATTTTCAATTCCTGACAGAGTTATGGAAGGAAAACATCCGCAATTTTTTGTCGAGATGACACAAGAATCACTTCAGCCAAGCCGCTATATTCTTACTGATAGCGTCGGTGTTGCCGCAGGTCTGGCATGGAGCCTGCAACGCGATGACATCATCATGTATCGCCAGACAGGTGAGTTGAAATACGGCCTTAATTATCCGGATGCGAAAGGGAGATTTGTCAGCGGTGATGAGTTCGCAAACTGGCTTAATCAACATCGTCAGGAGGGGATTATTACTCTCGTGCTTTCGGTTGACCGCGATGAAGATATCAACAGTCTCGCCATTCCGCCCGCAGATGCCATCGATCGTCAGGAGCGTCTGGTGCTGATTCAGTATCGTCCCAAATGATCTGGCTAACATTAGTCTTTGCCAGCTTGCTTAGCGTTGCCGGGCAGTTGTGTCAGAAACAGGCAACCTGCTTTGTGGCGATAAACAAACGGCGCAAACATATCGTGCTGTGGCTGGGACTGGCGCTGGCTTGTCTTGGTCTTGCCATGGTGCTCTGGCTGCTGGTCTTGCAGAACGTACCGGTAGGCATTGCTTACCCGATGTTAAGTCTGAATTTTGTCTGGGTGACGCTGGCTGCAGTAAAACTGTGGCACGAACCGGTATCGCCGCGTCACTGGTGTGGGGTGGCGTTCATTATTGGCGGCATTGTGATCCTCGGGAGTACGGTGTAATGGGCCTGATGTGGGGATTATTCAGCGTCATTATTGCCTCAGTTGCGCAATTAAGCCTGGGTTTTGCGGCGAGTCATCTGCCGCCGATGACGCACTTATGGGATTTTATCGCGGCTCTGTTAGCTTTTGGCCTGGATGCCCGGATACTGTTACTCGGGCTGCTGGGTTATCTGCTTTCCGTTTTTTGTTGGTATAAAACGCTTCATAAACTTGCGCTAAGCAAAGCCTATGCCTTGCTCAGTATGAGTTATGTGCTGGTATGGATTGCTTCAATGGTACTTCCCGGCTGGGAAGGGACTTTTTCGCTGAAAGCACTACTGGGAGTAGCCTGTATTATGAGCGGGTTGATGCTGATTTTCCTGCCCACGACAAAACAACGTTACTGAGTTTTCCCTGCCACTTTACACTGCCGTTCCCACTCATCGGGGCTATAACTGCTTGCCGAGAGGACTTTCACCGTATGCAGCTTTTCACGATTAATACAATAAAGCGCATTCTGCAAAGGCGAGAGTAAATCCCCCACTTTCACGGCGAAGTCACTCTTCACTTCGGCGATCATTTTTATCGCGCCGCCAGCATCGCAGAGCATAAGTACATGTCTGTTATCTTGTTTATTGCAGCACGATTTTTTGACCAGCCATTCCATTGCATTATCCTGTTTGCTAAGAGTTTTCACATCAATTTACAGATTAACAGATAAACTCTTTATCAACGGCAATGGAATGGCAGAAATGAGAAGTGAAACGGAGGGTTAATTATTGCTGACGTTGCACCCACTCTTTTAGCGCCTGACGTGAAATTTTAATACCGCCGTTTTTCAGCTCCGGCGGCAGAGTTAGCCAGCGCACCGGTTGTTGAAAACGGGCCAGCTTATCTTTCACCCATTCACTAAGATCAACGCTCTCGTGGTCATACTCCATCACCGCCACCGGTCGATGACCAAACTCCTTGTCGGCAACGGGGACGATAAACACCTGCAAAACCGCAGGATGTGCAGCAATTACGCGCTCGACTTCTTCCGGCTGAATACCCTCTCCGCCACTGAAGAATAGATTGTCTAAACGTCCGACAATGGTCAGCTTGCCATTATGCATCTCACCGCGATCGCGCGTAGCGTACCAGCCTTCGTCATTAACCAGTGAAACCAGTTGCCCGTTACGCCAGTAACCTTCTGCCATACTGGCAGCCCGCAGCCACACTTCATTATTAACGATTTTCACTTCCCGACCCGGCAGCGGCGAACCAACGTCTGCCAGGCCGTCGGCTTCTTTCGCACACACCGTGGAGGCAAACTCGGTCAGACCATAGCCGCAAAAGCAACGAATCCCCTGCTCGCGCGCCTGTTCCGTCAACTCGACCGGGATAGCCGCGCCGCCAAGTAACACCGCTTTCAGGGAAACGGAACTACGGTTAACCAGCAAACGCCAGAGTTGTGTTGGCACCAGTGAAGCGTGAGTACAGCCTGCCAGCATTTGCTCCAATGGCTGTTTATCACGTACCGTCATCCGCGCACCAGCGTATAACCAGCGCCACATAATTCCCTGACCGGAGACGTGAAACAGCGGTAAAGAGAGCAACCAATCATCGTGATCGCCAAACGGAATCAGCGATAACACACCTTGCGCACTGGCAAGATGGGCCTGATAAGTATGGACAGCGGCTTTCGGCAAACCGGTAGAACCCGAGGTCAACGTCATTGAGCACAGACGCGTCGGCTGCCACGTAGCGGCATGTGCGCCTTCAACCAGCTGAATGTGCAGCGACGTTAATGCCGGAAACGTGTTTTCCCCATCCGGCACCAGAGCAAATTGCAGCGTCAGATTGGGCAGCAATTCTTCAAGCAACGGTTGCGGCAGCTGAGGGTTCACGGGCAACACCCGCGCCCCGCATTGCAGTAACGCCAGCCAGGCGAGCAGCGTTTGCGGCGTATTCCACGCCCGCAACATCACGCCGCTGCCCTCAACCACCCCCTGCACCGCAAATCCGGAGGCTAATTCATCGACGCGAGCACAAAGCTCGCGCCAGTTGAGTTGCTCGTCATTAAGACGTAAGGCGATGGTTTCTCCCCGCACTTGCCGCCAGTGACGCCACGGCCAGTCAGAGAAGATCATAACAACCGCTCCAGTGCATCAACTTCCACGACAGGCAGCGTGCTACCCGGCCAGCGACGTACCTGCTGCGTCTGCATCAGATTCAGCGTATCCAGGCCGGGCATGGTCTGCGGAGTTAACCAGGCGGCAATACGCGCCAGTTGGGTTAAGCCAAGGCTTGATTCAAGGGAAGAGCTGATAACCGCCGTCAGCCCAAGCGCGTGCGCGGCCGCCACCTGTGCTTTTACGCGCGCAAGGCTACCGGTGAGCATGGGTTTTATCACCACCGCCCGAAGGCCCGGTTCGGCTTCAAAACGAAAATCCGCTTCACGCAGGCTTTCATCCCAGCGATGGCAATCCCGGTTTCACGCGCAAAGGCGCGGGAATCGTCGCGGGTTTTGCACGGTTCTTCAAGGAAGGCAATACGTCACGGTGATCCGGGTTGACGTATTTGGCGAACTGCTGGGCTTTAAGCGGCGTCCAGGCGCGGTTGGCGTCAAGGCGAAGCGTGGATCAGGGAATCACTTAGCAACAGGTTCACCACCATGCCGTCGCGCACGGCTTCGTAGAGCCCCACTTCCACCTTAGCCACTTTCTCGCCGGACATTTCAGCCAGCTTCAGCACCAGCTCGTCCGGGTCCCGGTGCACAGCGGCGCGGCGCGATAGTCCGCTGCCTGCGGTAGCTCATCGTTGAGTTCCGCCAGCGCACAGCTGATACCGAAGGCCACGGAAGGCTGCGCGGGGAATTCGAGGTCTTCGCCGACGCCAACGATGAACCCAGGCGAGCAGCGCCGACTGCGCATCGTCCAACGTCTCGTGGCTAAATCCCGGCAAGGGGAGATTTCTCCCCACCCATCACGTTCGCCATCACGCAGGTAGACGAATAGCCCGTCGCGGGTTTTCAGCCGCCGTTCACGCGAACCACACCCGCGTCCATCGGGATTTGCCAGCGATAAACCTGCGCGCTACGCATTACGGATTCCGTTTGTATTTGCTGAAGTCCGGCTGGCGTTTTTCGTTGAACGCATTACGCCCTTCCTGGCCTTCTTCGGTCATGTAGAACAGCATGGTCACGTTACCGGCCAGCTCCTGAAGACCCGCCTGACCATCGCAGTCGGCGTTGAGCGCCGCTTTCAGACAGCGCAGCGCCATCGGGCTGTTTTGCAGCATTTCACGACACCAGCGCACGGTCTCTTTTTCCAGATCTGCCAATGGAACTCCGGTGTTCACCAGGCCCATGTCCAGCGCGGCTTTCGCGTCGTACTGACGGCACAGGAACCAGATCTCACGCGCCTTTTTCTGGCCGACGATACGCGCCAGGTAGGAAGCACCCCAGCCGCCGTGAAAGAGCCGACTTTCGGGCCGGTCTGACCGAAAACAGCGTTTTCCGCTGCAATCGTCAGGTCACACATCATATGCAGCACGTGGCCACCGCCGATGGAGAAGCCAGCCACCATAGCAACAACTGGTTTTGGACAGGTACGAATCTGACGCTGGAAGTCGAGCACGTTCAGGTGATGCACGCCGCTGTCGTCCTGGTAACCGCCGTAGTCGCCGCGAACTTTCTGGTCGCCGCCTGCGCAGAAGGCTTTATCGCCAGCACCGGTTAAGAATGATCACCCCGATGTTGTCGTCATAGGGCGCGTCGGACATCGCCTGAATCATCTCTTTCACCGTTAGCGGGCGAAACGCGTTGCGCACCTGCGGGCGGTTAATAGTGATTTTGGCAATGCCGTTGGCGGATTTTTCATAAAGGATATCGGTAAAACCTTCAGAACAGTCGTGCCACTCGGCAGGGGCGTACAGCATAGCTTCATCAGGATAAATCATAACGTGTCCTATTATCAGAAAGGCAAAATCTGCGCCAGGCACGCGACCACGCCAGCGGGATTTTCCCGGTGCGCGTTGTGCCCGGCATCACGAATAATGCGGCAAGGGAGCGAGGAGTTTCCTCTGCGATTGCGCCGAAACTTGTGGTCGCGCTCGCCGCAGAGATACCAGAAAGGAGATGTCGTGTGACGTAACGCGGGACGCAAATCGTCCTGCACCGCCAGCGAGGTCGCCAGCAGCATGGCGGCCAGAGAGCCGCCGTCGTTAGCCTGACGCAGCATTACCAGCGCATCGCGCTGAGCCTCCGTCAGGCTGGAAAATACCGGCTGTTGATACCAGTCATGGAACACGTCCGCCAGCGGCTGAGTGGCAAAGCGCTGCGCCCAAAGTTGGTCGCTGTGCAGACGTTGCTGACGTGCGCTGGCATCCGTCAGCCCAGGGTGAGCCCCTTCGACAATTACCCCTGCCAGGCCTTCCGGCCGCGAGCAGCAGGCGTAATACATTGCAATCCGTCCGGCCCACGAGTACCCACCAGCCAGTAATTTAGTATGTTGTAACTAAGTAGCGTTGCTTTGAGCATTTTTTCCACCACGCCGTCAAAACCGTCAACCCGCAGAGAGGAAGATCCACCGTGTCCGGGCAGGTCAACATACAGCCGGTTAGCGCGGGGAAATGCCTCGCCGACCGGCTGCCATTCGCGGTGGTCGCCGGAAAAACCGTGCAGGAAAACCAACCAGGGCTGCGTCGGCTCTCCGCGTTCGGCAACGGCGTGCAAAATCATAGCTGGCTGACCTGCGCCAGAAGATGCTGCAAGGTTTGCGCGCCGTCGGTGTCGTTCACCACCAGTTCAATCACCGTGGTCGCCGGTGTGCACCACGCGGTGCTGAGCGCGGCATCCAGTGACCGCCCGATCCTGCGGCTGCTGGTAGCGTAAGCCAAACATCTTTGCCGCATGTTCAAAATGCACGTTCTGCGGCATGGCGTAAAAGCGTTCACGCTCAGATACCGGGGTTGGCAGCAGAGAAGAATCTGCCCGCCGTTGTTGTTGACGATAATCAGCACCATCGGCGCCGAGACCTGACGCAGCAGCGCCAGCGCGTGATCGTACAACGCAGAGAGATCGCCGACGATAGCCAGAGTCGGCCGGGCGCTGGCACGCTGCCGCCGCGGTCGAGATCAGCCCGTCAATACCGCTGGCACCGCGGTTGCTGTATACCGGATAACCCGCAGCGAGCTGACCAAGCCGCGTCAATCAGCCGTACTACCAGGCTGTTGCCAACGAAGGCTTTTGCCCCTGCTCAGGCAGGTAGCGGCAGATCCGGTGCGCCAGCTGCGCTTCGCCAAAGTGGTCGCTTCTGCTCGGCCCTACCGTTTGCCAGGCCTGCTCGGCAAGAGTGGGAATGATTTTGGCCCACGGGGTGCGTTTCTCCGCCGGGTGTTGCTCCAGCCAGCGGTCAATATGACACACCAGTCGGCGTCCGCGATGATGCGCCGGGTCAAGGCGACCGGGGAGATTATCCACCAGCCAGTATTCATCGGGTTCACAGGACGACTGCCAGTACAGCACCCGTTTGCCGGTTAAGCTGCTGCCGAGCTGCACCACAATCTGCGCCTGCTCCAGTTCGCTTATCGCGGCGGGATTCCCTAACCACAAATCAGCGCACGGCAGCGGCTGCCCGGTTTGCGAAAGCACATCGCCAATCAGCGGCCAGCCTAGCGTTTTCGCCCAGTCGGCAACCTGTTTGCCCTCTTCCGCACTGATGCGCCCGGCAACCACCACGCCGCGCTTCTGTCGCCAGAAGAACCAGTCACGCTGTGCGGCGCTCTCCTGATGCAGCGCTTCGCGCAGCCAGGGTTTATCGCTCTGCCACCAGTCACCCAGCGCCTGCTGCCAGCTCAAACCGGTCTCATCCATATCGCCGTACAGCGGTTCAGCAAACGGGCAGTTGATGTGTACACCGCCGCTGTGAAGGGAACCTAATGCGTCATCCACCACCGAGACCAGCCAGCGAGCCCGGAAGTCCTGGCTTGGGCGCGGCAGCGAAAGCGGTGCGAGGGATGAGAAGCAAACATGGCCGGCTGGCGAATGGCCTGGTTCGCCCCGCAATCAATCAGCTCCGGCGGGCGATCCGCAGTCAGTAGAATAATTTTTTCACCGGTTAAACCCGCTTCAATCAGCGCGGGATAAAGATTGGCGACAGCCGTACCGGACGTGACAATCACCGCTACCGGCTGCAGGCTGACTTTGGCCAGCCCTAATGCAAGGTGCCCCAGACCGCGCTCGTCGAAATGGGTGTGGTGAATAAAAGTGCGATTCTCCGCCGCCGCCAGGGTAAGTGGCGTCGAACGTGATCCCGGCGCAATGCAGATATGCCGCACGCCGTGACGGGTTAATGCTTCAGGATCACCGCCGCCCAGCGTCGGTTAAATGCGCTTACTGACATGAAATTGTCCGGTATCAAATATTGCGGCTCAGTATAAGTTCTACGAAAGAGTAGGATCTTGATATGAGTCGATAATGTTTTATTCAGAGAACAGTAATGAACGGAGTCCCGCCGCTTTGTTTTCGATTTCCTGCCATTCCTGTTCGGGATCGGAGCCTCCACGATACCGGCGCCGGCATAAAGCCGTAGCGTATTACCTTCGACCATCGCCGAGCGCAGCGTGACGCAAAACTCGCTCTGACGAACGGAGAGAATTCCAGCCGACCCGGCATACCATTGCCGGGTAAAGGGTTCTTCGCGCTCGATAAAGTCCAGCGCCGCCGCTCTGGCAGCCCCGCCACCGCCGCGGTGGGCTGCAATTGCAGCAAACAGCGCGTGTCATCCGCCGTATCCAGTTCGGCCTGAATACGGCGACGCAGATGCTGGACCTTGCGTAGGCGCACGATTTCAGCCGGTAACACATCCAGCGTTTGCGTCATGCCCTGCAGGCGCTGACAAATATCGTCCACTACCAGGCCGTTTTCACGCTGATTTTTATCATCTGCCATCAACCAGTTGCCTAAACGCTGCGCGGTGGCGTCATCATCATGCCCGGCCACGGTGCCAGCCAGCGCTTCGGTATCAAGCTGAAGTCCGCGCCGACGCCATAAACGCTCCGGCGAGGAGCCGAGAAATGTCCGCTGGGCATCAAAGGCCATATAGAAATGATAGCAAGAGAAATTGACCCGGCGGCTTGCAGCCATGAGTGCACCCGCGTTAGGCGCACTGGCGAAATAAAAGATCCGTTGCCCGTGCCAGCACCACTTTGTCGAGCTCACCTTCGGCGATGGTTTTCGTTGCCAGTTCGATTAATTGCGTCCAGCCCGTTTTGTCCGGCCAGTGTTGTTCTCGCGTGGTGGTTAAATGTAACCCAGGCAAGGGCTTGATACTCACCAGTGTGGCGATAAATTCTTTTGCCTGAATCGCATCGTGCTGAAGGGAGCTTTCGCTGAATAGCGTCAGCCGCAGCGTGGCTTTACCGCCACAGCGTCGCCATTCCAGGCGGGGTAAAAGTAAATTGCCCTGCGACGGGTCAAAAGCATTCAGCCCCCAAATGCGTAAGTCGGCGTGTTCCGGGTGCTGGCGAAGAAAACGTTGTGCCTGGTCCAACGACGTAAAACGGGTAATCGCGCCCAGGACGACAGCTTCTTCATCACCATTACGTTGTTGCCAGTAGAATTGCGGGTATGTTTGCTGACTGGCCAGCCAGCTCAAGGCATCAAAAGCGTCTTTGAGAGGGAAAGGAATATCGATAACCCGAATGCCGGGTGTCGCCGGAATCTCTTGCGACAAATGGCGCAGTAGATTTTCCAGCGCCGTAGTAAGTGATTGCACGCGGACCTCTCCCTGTTAAAAGCCTCACATTATACGGGGTACTACAAAAAAAATGCAGTACCCCGGTGTAGGGAGGTTTTAACGGCGTGCCAGCAACAGTCCTAGTACCAGCCCAACGGCCGCGCCCACACCAATTCCTTGCCAGGGTTTTTCGTGGACGTAGTCATCAGCACGATAAACTGCCTGCTTCGCCCGATAGTAATAACTGTCTGAAGCCTGGCTAACCCGTTTTTTCACATCATCCAGCGCTTTTTCTGCACGCGCTTTCAGCTCAACATATTTCTGATCGGCGGGATCGCCAGAGGAGCGGAGCACCTCTTCCAGTGTTTCACTAAGCAGCGTCAGGTCGTCATCGATACGTGTATCACCAAACTGATTAGACATTCTCGTTCTCCATTTGCGTAAAACCTGTCACTAACTATAGACAAGGGTTGTTGATTACGCCTGAATTACCTCGCGTGCCATCCCAATGTGTGGGATACCATCTTCTTCATAGACCTCCGTCACAGGGATAAAACCGAAACTCTGGTAGAAGTTTTGCAGATGCGCCTGCGCCCCGAGGTAAACAGGCTTATCAGGCCAGTGATGCGTACATGTTTCGAGTGTTTTACTCATCAGCTGCTGCCCCACTTTTTCGCCACGCAACGCTTCACTGACAATCACCCGACCTATAACGACCGGCTCAAGATCATCATCACTTTTCAGAATCCTCGCATACGCCACCAGTTCATCATTTTTCCAACCGAGAATATGGCGATTATCCCCCGTCAAATCATCACCATCGATATCCTGATAAGGGCAATTCTGCTCGACAACAAACACCGCGCAACGCAGTTGTAATAAGGCATAAAGCTGGGAAACCGATAATTCAGAGTGATGCAGATCTTGCCATTCAATCATAATGCTCTCCTTTTAGATGTATGCCTTATACTAGCCGGAATATTTTTTGAAACGTGATGAACTCATGGAATTAATTTTTTTAGGTACTTCAGCCGGTGTGCCAACCCGCACGCGCAATGTCACGGCAATATTGCTTAACCTGCAACATCCGACCCAGAGCGGACTTTGGTTGTTTGACTGCGGTGAAGGCACCCAGCATCAGCTACTGCATACCGCCTTTAACCCTGGAAAACTGGACAAGATTTTTATCAGTCACCTTCATGGCGATCATCTTTTTGGTTTACCCGGCTTGCTGTGCAGTCGTTCTATGTCAGGCATTATCCAACCCTTAACGATTTATGGTCCGCAAGGTATCCGTGAATTTGTGGAAACCGCGCTGCGGATTAGCGGCTCATGGACCGATTATCCGCTGGAAATTGTCGAAATTGGCGCTGGCGAAATTCTCGATGATGGCCTGCGCAAAGTAACCGCTTATCCGCTGGAACACCCACTGGAATGTTATGGCTATCGTATTGAAGAACATGATAAACCGGGTGCATTAAATGCCCAGGCATTAAAAGCTGCTGGCGTGCCGCCTGGCCCACTGTTTCAGGAATTAAAAGCGGGCAAAACAATCACGCTGGAAGATGGAAGGCAGATTAACGGCGCAGATTACTTAGCTGCTCCAGTGCCAGGTAAAGCGCTCGCTATTTTCGGCGATACCGGCCCCTGCGATGCCGCACTTGACCTGGCTAAAGGTGTCGATGTCATGGTGCACGAAGCGACGCTGGATATAACCATGGAAGCCAAAGCCAATAGTCGCGGCCATAGCTCTACACGCCAGGCTGCGACACTAGCCCGTGAGGCTGGAGTCGGCAAGCTAATCATTACCCACGTCAGCTCGCGCTATGATGACAAAGGTTGTCAGCACCTGTTACGTGAATGCAGGTCAATTTTCCCGGCGACTGAACTGGCGAATGATTTCACCGTGTTTAACGTTTAACTCTGCTTATTATTAAAAACAGGGCGAAACTTGCCCTGTTATCGCAACCCGCGCTACATATATCCACCCACACAGGCATATTGAGCGATTTTTGATATTTATTCATCTCCTTACGCACTATATTCAGAGCAATAAGTTGCCTCTTTTCATCTTGATTCAGCACAACCTTTGCAACTAAAAGGAGCCCATGATGGTTACAGTTGTCAGCAATTATTGTCAATTATCTCAAACGCAACTCAGTCAGACATTTGCAGAAAAATTTACTGTGACCGAGGAATTACTGCAGTCTTTAAAAAAAACAGCGTTATCCGGAGATGAAGAAAGCATTGAGTTACTGCATAATATTGCGTTAGGTTATGATAAATTTGGGAAAGAAGCTGAAGATATTCTTTACCATATTGTTAGAACCCCAACAAATGAGACCCTATCGATTATCCGACTTATCAAAAATGCTTGTTTAAAATTATATAATCTGGCACATATCGCAACCAACTCCCCCCTCAAATCACATGATTCAGATGATCTCCTGTTCAAAAAACTATTCTCCCCTTCGAAATTAATGACAATTATCGGTGATGAAATTCCTCTTATATCTGAAAAACAGTCGCTTTCAAAGGTGCTTTTAAATGATGAGAATAATGAACTGAGTGATGGTACAAACTTCTGGGATAAAAATCGTCAATTAACCACAGATGAAATAGCTTGCTATCTTCAGAAGATCGCCGCTAATGCAAAAAATACTCAAGTCAATTATCCTACTGGTCTCTACGTCCCCTACTCCACCAGAACTCACCTGGAAGACGCTCTCAATGAAAATATTAAGAGCGATCCATCATGGCCGAATGAAGTCCAGTTATTCCCCATAAATACTGGCGGACACTGGATATTAGTTTCGCTACAGAAAATAGTAAATAAAAAAAATAATAAACTACAAATAAAATGCGTCATATTCAACTCATTGCGTGCACTAGGCTATGATAAAGAAAATTCACTTAAGCGTGTCATTAATAGTTTTAATTCTGAACTCATGGGAGAAATGTCGAATAATAATATAAAAGTTCATTTAAATGAACCAGAGATAATATTTTTACATGCCGATCTTCAGCAATACTTAAGCCAAAGTTGCGGTGCATTTGTGTGCATGGCAGCCCAGGAAGTGATTGAACAAAGGGAAAGCAATTCTGACAGCGCCCCCTATACGTTATTAAAAAACCATGCTGACAGATTTAAAAAATATTCAGCAGAAGAGCAGTACGAAATTGATTTTCAACATCGACTGGCAAACAGAAATTGTTATTTAGATAAATATGGCGATGCAAATATCAATCATTATTATAGAAACTTAGAAATAAAACACTCACAACCCAAAAATAGAGCATCCGGCAAAAGAGTGAGTTAACATCATTGTTAATTAATTCGACCAGTCAGCAAATATGCTGACTGGTCGAACATAGTTTGCTAAACAGTCATCACTGACTGATGTCAGTCACACCATCCGCCAGTTCAATCAGGCGAATAAATTCCGCCCTGTAACCCTGTGGATCTTCCCCTTTTGCCTGCTGAGCCCACTGTTTGATCTGCTGCCAGGAGGTATTGTTCAGGTATTCAGAACCGCGTAACTTTTGCCCATATGCAGCTACTGCTGCGCGAAAACGCATATCTTCAGAGGGCGCGTTTATTGTTGGCCCCAGCGGGAATTCAACTAACTGACTTTCTTTTCCCTGCGGGTATTTCCAGCGAATTTTTAACCAGGCCAGTTCTTTCGTTTTGTCCGATTTCGCTAATTTGTTATCCGGGGCATAGCGTAACTTATCAATTGATGCTTTTTGCCCGTTCAGCGTTAATTCGAATAACAACGTTATATGTTTGCCTGCGCCTATATCCCCTGCATCAACGTTGTCGTTATTAAAATGTTCCACCCGAAGTTGGCGCTTTTCATAACCAATCTGACGGTATTCCGTTACCCACGCGGGGTTAAACTCAATTTGCGCTTTGACATCTTTTGCTACGGTAATCAACATCTGCCGCATTTCACTATTCAATACTTTCTGCGCTTCAGAGAGGGTATCAATGTAGCTGTAGTTGCCGTTACCAACATCGGCAATTCGCACCATCATTGCCTCGTTGTAATTGCTATTCCCCACGCCAAACGTCGACAGAGTAACACCAGACTCCCGCTGTTTTTTGACCATTGATTCAATCGATTTTGGATCGTCAATGCCAACGTTAAAGTCACCGTCAGTGGCTAATAAAATGCGATTGATGCCGCCCTTAATAAACCCCTTCGTCGCCTGCTGATAAGCCAGTTCCAGCCCGGCACCGCCATTGGTACTGCCTTCGGCATCCAGCGAATCAATTGCGGCATTAATTTCCGCCTTATGACTCCCGGAGATAGAAGGCAATGCAATACGGGAGTCGCCAGCGTAGGTCACGATGGCAATGTTATCCTGCTCACGAAGTTCTTTGACCAATAATTTCAACGAAGACTGGATAAGTGGCAAACGTTCATCAGAAATCATTGAACCAGAAGTGTCGATAAGAAAGACCAGATTAGAAGCTGGTAACTCTTCACTTTTGCGATCTTTCGCCAGGATATCAACTTTCAGCAATGTTCGCTGTTCATTCCATGGTGCAGGTGCCAATTCGTAGCGCATAGCGAAAGGTATTGGCTTAGAGGCCGGAATAGATTGTTTGTCTTTGATATCCCAATCAGACGGGAAATAATTGACTATCTCCTCCACCCGCACAGCGTCTGGCGGAGGTAACAGCCCTTGATTGAGGAAACGCCTTACATTCGCATAACTGCCAGTGTCAACGTCAAGACTAAACGTCGCCAACGGATTTTGCGCTACCTGCTTAACCGGATTATCATCGAACTGCTGGTAGCGAGCGGTTCCTGGATTTGCGATATGTGTAGCTTTTGCTTTAGCCGCTCTTGCAAATGTTGGCGCTTCCTGCAATCGCCCCTGTAAAGCCTGTTTGTCTGAATATTGTTGCACTTCTTGCTGGGCCAAGGCTTTCGCGGCGGCGGCGCTTTGCTCAGCCTCTTTTATTGCAGCTTGCTGCGCGGCAAGCACTTGCTGCTCTGTGGGAGTACTGGGTTGTTGTTGCTGACTTTCCTTATTCTCAGGTTGCGGCCCACATCCTGACAAAATCAAACTACTCATAAGCAACATGATTATATTTTTATTTCGCATATAAAATCCTTTTAAATAAACTCAGGCACCAGACATAAAATATACTCTTTGTATAATCCTGCTAATCTTAATAAAATACAATATCGAAACCCATAGCAAATAATGATTCAACAACGCAACCCATTAATAATTTGCATATGAAAAAAATAATCTTTGCTTTTATTATATTATTTGTGTTTTTACTCCCTATGATTATTTTTTACCAACCCTGGGTCAATGCATTACCGTCAACGCCCCGACACGCAAGTCCTGAGCAATTAGAAAAAACAGTTCGTTATCTTACACAAACTGTGCATCCACGTAGTGCCGACAATATTGATAATCTGAATAGGTCCGCAGAATATATAAAAGAGGTCTTTGTCAGTAGCGGTGCCAGAGTTACCTCGCAGGACGTCCCCATTACGGGTGGCCCCTACAAAAACATTGTTGCTGATTATGGTCCTGCCGATGGACCGCTGATTATTATTGGTGCGCATTATGACTCTGCCAGCAGTTATGAAAACGATCAATTGACCTATACGCCGGGCGCGGATGATAACGCCAGCGGTGTGGCAGGATTACTCGAACTGGCACGTTTGTTACATCAGCAAGTACCGAAAACAGGCGTGCAGCTGGTCGCCTATGCGTCGGAAGAACCGCCCTTCTTTCGTAGCGATGAAATGGGGAGCGCGGTGCATGCAGCTTCGCTTGAGCGTCCAGTGAAATTAATGATAGCACTGGAGATGATTGGCTATTACGACTCTGCGCCTGGAAGCCAGAATTACCCTTACCCGGCAATGTCCTGGCTTTATCCCGATCGGGGAGACTTTATTGCCGTGGTCGGCAGAATACAGGATATCAACGCCGTTCGTCAGGTAAAAGCGGCATTGTTGTCATCTCAGGATTTATCTGTTTATTCTATGAATACCCCAGGGTTTATTCCCGGTATTGATTTCTCTGACCACCTGAATTATTGGCAACACGATATTCCCGCCATAATGATTACTGACACCGCTTTTTATCGTAATAAACAATACCACTTGCCCGGTGATACCGCAGACAGATTGAATTATCAGAAAATGGCTCAGGTAGTGGATGGTGTTATAACTTTGTTATACAACAGTAAATAATAAAAATTTCTCGAGGCGGGTCCAGAAAAAGCGACATGCACATTTTATTTTCCCTCATCTGTTTTAAGATGCGAAACATGAAATTCAACGGAGGAAAAATAAATGGGAATGATTGGCTATTTTGCAGAAATTGACTCAGAAAAGATTAACCAACTGCTTGAGTCTACTGAAAAACCTTTGATGGATAATATACATGACACGCTTTCAGGATTACGCCGACTGGATATTGATAAACGCTGGGATTTTTTACACTTTGGGCTGACAGGCACCTCTGCTTTTGATCCCGCGAAGAATGATCCGCTGAGTCGTGCCGTGCTTGGTGAACACAGCCTCGAAGATGGCATAGATGGCTTCCTTGGATTGACCTGGAATCAGGAGTTAGCCGCGACAATCGACCGACTGGAATCACTGGATCGAAATGAACTGCGTAAACAGTTTTCCATTAAGCGACTCAATGAAATGGAGATTTATCCGGGAGTGACCTTTTCAGAAGAGTTAGAGGGGCAACTCTTTGCCTCGATCATGCTTGATATGGAAAAGCTGATTAGCGCGTATCGACGTATGCTGCGACAAGGGAATCATGCGCTGACGGTTATTGTTGGGTGATATAGCTTGATGCCTGGGGGAGAAAGACCCATTAGTTAAGATTTACGCCAGGATCATCTTGAAAAAATCTTTAACCATGGTCCGGTTTTTATCCCCTTGTATAAATATTACTAAATGCTTGCTTAGTCGCATTGTTAAATGCAATACCGTATATTCGGTATGTAACAGCGATATCCTCTGTGCTGGCAACGATCTGTCATGCTTGATGAAAACGGAATTGAACCTGTCATTACCAGGTAGATAAAAAGCCTGTTCAATTTTGGGATTATTTTTTATAACTCGTGTCTGTTATGGCGACACGGGAAAACATCAATATTGTCCTTCACAAATTGCAGTAATATAGAATCAACCTCTCTTGCAAGTTGGTCACAATGTATTATAAGCATTTTGAATATGTCATCCTCTGTAATCTCGTGAAAATTTTCGGCCTTGTCTTTTAGCTCATCATATCGGATTCTTGCAGTAACCATTTTTTGGGCGAGTTCTAATAACCCCAAAGCTTGCAATTGCTGGTGAGTATGATCACTTTCAAAAAATATCCCACACTCCATTCCTTCCCAACCAACATATTCATGCCATTCATAAACCAGCATAAATGTTTGTAAAACTGGCGGTAATAATTGGATATCTGCAAAACCAAACCAAAACTTACGCTTGAGATCCCACTCATATTCAATCGCCAATGCTATATTGTTTAAGGCATCTCCGGCATCCTTATTTTTACGCAAAATCAATTCCGTCAGTGTATAGCGTTGTTCATCAATACGCCGAAGAGCTTCTGCAATATCATAGTTTGTAGCCAACAAAACATTCTCTGCTTCCTGATGAGTGACGTCTGCTTTTGCCGTCAATATATTGATTTGGTCAATATGAAACAACTTGATGGCTTCATCAACATCACCGCCAGTCCTCTCTAACAAACGTCTGGCAACCTGGATACCGACAGGTACGTTCTTCCGAAGTTTACGAATTTCACTTAACCATTCCATGTCAAACCCCTTTAAATATTTATGATATTAAATATAACAACGTCTGGATAACGACCCGGCCTGACTGAATATCTCACGTTTTCCTGCTTAACATTCATGTTATGATGCTCTTGAAACTAATAATACGTATGGAATTGTCACTATTTATCTGCTAATGAATTCAAACAATGTCATTCGTTTGATGAATATATTATTTCAGGGAATAATTATGACACCTTTAGAACGCATTACCCAACTTGTTAATATCAATGGTGATGTTAATAATCCTGATACTCCTCGTCCATTGTTATCTCTTGAGGATTTTTTTATTGACAATAATATCCATGGTTCAATATGTTGCAATGTGATTCCAGAACAATCTCCGCAAGCTATCTATCACCATTTTCTGAAAATACGTGAGCGTAACAATGTTAGTGATGTTTTGGTAGAAATTACGATGTTCGATGACCCAGACTGGCCCTTTAGTGAAAGTATTTTAGTTATCACCACTGCTTCACCAGAAGAAGTTCAGAGCTGGTTTGTAGAAGAAATTGCCCCTGATGAGTGCTGGGAAGGATGGTCAGAAGATACGGAGCATGGATGGGTTGAAGTCCCTGTGGGTATGCATCCGGTTACTTGTTGGTGGGATTAAAACATTTATATAAACAGATAAGCGGATGTTTACATAAATTTTTATGTGAAGGAACATGATGAAACTTATTCCTCGCAGTAGTGATATTTCACCTGGCATTGATGGAATTTGCCCGGGGCCTTTTCCTCCGAACGGATTTACCGTACTTACAGATGCAGCATATGGTAACGGAGACTGTTTCGGTTTGTACTGGCCTATTGGTCAGGAGCATAAACTACCTATAGTGTGCGAAACGTACCATGACGAATGGCGAATCGTACCTGCCTTTTCCAGCATTAAGAAGTTCGAAGAATGGCTGGAAGTGAATGATGATGATCCCCATGAAAATGGCATCAGCATCGAAGATCAAGACTTTGCAGCAAATCTCTTCCGTGTTGCTCGGAAATGTCTTTCAACGGGAAGGCTTGATGACGCACTGCCACTGTTACAGCGAGCAACAGAACAATTGCCTGAAGTCAGCGAATATTGGTTAGCACTGGCAATCCAGTATCGCCGATGTAAAAAAACAGAAGCTGCAGCACAGGCTGCGCTTAATGCTTATCTTGGCAATTGGGCATTTGGTGTTCCTGACAATAAAGTCATTCATTTGCTGTCACAGGCCGCAGATGTCCCGAATTTCCAGGATGATCCTGTGATTCAGTGCATTAAAGAACAAGGATTAGATCTTAGCTTTGGAGGAACAAAGGAAAATAATAATTACCCCTTGATGCAGATGTGTGTTGATACTTATTTTGCGCAGAGAAAACCGCTTCAGGCATTAACCCTGTTACATAATTATGCCTGGATAATGTCCAGTGAAACGACTGCATTTCAGGAACGCTATGATTTTAATATCGATGAATGGCGGGCAAAATTCAGGCAGTTATGTTTAGAGTATTTTGGCGATAGTCGTACACAGTTCACTTAACGCTCTGCGTCTATCTACTATCCCTTCTTTTTCAGAAAAACCGCCGAGCATGTCGGCGGCTTTCTGACTTACAAAGTAACAGATTACATCAGCGGCATTGCCAAACGCACAATGCTAATCAGCGGTTGTGGCCATACACCCAGCACCAGTACCAACAGTGCAGAGATCAGCACAACGATACCGCCCGCGCTGTACTGCCAGTTTGATGGTGCATCGCGACCCGGTTGTTCCGGGGCGTGAAGATACAGGCTCACCGCCACGCGCAGGTAGTAGTAGAGGCCGATTGCCGAACCGACAACCACGGCACCCACCAGCCACCACAAGTGTGCCTGGACACCGACCGCCAGCACGTAGAACTTACCGATAAAGCCCAGCGTCATCGGGATACCGGCCAGAGACAGCATCATCACCGTCATCACTGCCGCGAGGATCGGACGATGCCAGAACAGACCGCGGTAAGAGAACAGGGAATCAGCATCCGGGCCACGATACGGGCTGGACATCAGGCTGACCACGCCGAACGCGCCGAGGCTGCTGAACAGATAACCGGCCAGGTAAACCCCTACCGCTTCCATCGACATCTCGCCGGTTTGCAGCGCAATCAGCGCTACCAGCAGATAGCCGAGGTGAGAGATAGATGAGTAACCGAGCAGACGTTTGATATTGGTCTGGCTCAGCGCCATCAGGTTACCGAAGATGATGGAGGCAAAGGCGATAATCGCCAGCACCACGCGAATCGCTTCGCTGTCACCCACCGGTGCGTAGAGGAACAGACGCATCACCACACCGAAGATAGCGATTTTGCTCGCCGTCGCCAGGAAAGTGGAAACCGGCGCAGGCGCGCCCTGGTATACGTCTGGCGTCCACAGGTGGAACGGCACCAGAGAGAGTTTGAAGCCGAGGCCAACAATCATCAGGCCGAAACCTGCCAGCAACAGCGGCTCGTTGAGCATACCGTCGCCAAGGTTTTTACCCAACGCGACAAACGACAGGTCGCCAGACTGCGCATACACCAGCGCCATACCAAACAGCAGGAAAGAAGACGCTGCGGCAGAAAGGATGGTGTATTTGATACTGGCTTCCAGTGAACGTTTCTGGCGGAAAGCGTAACCGACCAGGCCAAACAGCGGCAAAGAGATCAGTTCGATACCGAGGAACAGAGACGCCAGATGGTTGGCATTCGCCAGCAGGATCCCGCCCAGCGCGGCAATTAACACCAACAGGTAGAACTCATCCTTGTTGTCGTTATAGCCTTCAAGCCACGGGTAGGCGAAAGTACAGGTGGCGAGGCTCGCCAACAATACCAGCCCGGTGTAAAGCATGGCGAAACCATCAACGCGCATCAGCGGCGTAACGTCCATAGCGCCCGCCTGGCCAACAAACCAGAGCGAAACCAGCGCCGCGTTAAGCCCAATAACCGAGAGCGTAGCGTTGAGGAAATGATTGCGTCGCCACGCAATGGAGAGCATCACAACCACCACCGTCAAGCCGACGATCAGCAACGGTAGCAGTGCGATCAGGTTTTGTGGAGTTATTGTCATGGCGATTTACGGCCTTGTAGTAGTAACGGAATTAACAAACCACTGCTGGATATTGCCAATCGCGGAGTGCGAGGTATCCAGAATCGGCTGCGGATAGAAGCCCAGCAGTACCAGCAGCACCACCAGCAACAGGATCATAAACAGCTCACGCAGCGACATCCCTGGCAGTTCCTGGCTGGCAATCTGGCTTTTCGCTTTACCGAAGTAAGCGCGATGTAACATCGCCAGCGAATAAACAGATGCAAAGACCAGCCCAAAGGTAGAGATAACGGTAATCACCGGTACAACCTGGAAGCTGCCGAACAGAATCATAAATTCGCCGACGAAGTTACCGGTGCCAGGCATCCCAAGCGTTGCCACCGCAAAGAACAGCGACAGTGCTGGCAGCCATTTCATCTTGCTCCACAGACCGCCCATCATGCGCATGTCGCGGGTATGGATACGTTCATAAAGCTGACCACAAAGAATAAACAGACCCGCCGCCGACAAACCGTGCGCAATCATCTGGATTACCGCGCCCTGGTAGGCCAACTGGCTGCCGGTGTAGATAGCAATCAGCACGAAGCCCATGTGGGAAACCGAGGTGTAGGCGATCAGACGTTTGATATCGGTCTGGGCGAAGGCCATCCACGCACCGTAGAAGATGCCGATAACACCCAGCCACATAGCAATTGGCGCGAACTCTGCCGACGCGTTCGGGAACAGCGGCAGGGAGAAACGCAGCAAACCGTAAGCGGCAGTTTTCAGCAAGATCCCCGCGAGGTCAACGGAACCGGCGGTCGGAGCCTGGGAGTGCGCATCCGGCAGCCAGCCATGCAGCGGAACCACCGGCATTTTGACTGCGAAGGCGATGAAGAAGCCCAGCATTAACAGGTATTCCACACCACTGGACATTGGCGTATTCAGCAGCTCTTCATAGTTGAAGGTCCAGACGCCGGTCGCATTGTAGTGAACAAAAACCAGCGCCAGGATGGCAATCAACATCACCAGGCCACTCGCCTGGGTGTAAATGAAGAACTTGGTTGCCGCCGTGATACGCGTTTTACCGTCAGAGGCTTTATGCCCCCACAGTGCGATCAGGAAGTACATCGGCACCAGCATCATTTCCCAGAAGAAGAAGAACAGGAACATGTCGATGGCAAGGAACACGCCGATAACGCCGCCCAGGATCCACATCAGGTTGAGGTGGAAGAAGCCCTGATATTTTTCGATCTCTTTCCACGAACATAGTACCGCCAGCACACCGAGCAGACCGGTCAGCACGACCATCAGCAGCGACAGCCCGTCAATGGCGAGATGAATAGAGATACCAAAACGCGGGATCCACGGCATGTCGAATTCAGACTGCCACTGCGGAATTCCGGCGGATTGCGTCAGTGAATAACCGCCCTGCAACCACAGTTGCAGCGACAGCGCCAGCGTCAATCCCATGGTGATCAGCGCGATCCAGCGTGGCACCTTGACGCCAAAGCGTTCGGTCTGCCAGCACAGGAAGCCGCCAATAAAGGGAATTAATATTAGCCAGGGTAGTAACATGGCGATCTTTATTCCTTGTAAAAGTCCCGTCAGGACCGGATTTTCAACGAATTCTCACGACAGAAAATTCTCTTCGGACTGGGGGTAGTGTCGGATGCACCGCGAAGGCGGCTTATCCGACCTACGTTCTTATATGCCCAGGGGCAATCCCACAATCCTTAACTCAACGCAGTACCATCAACAGTGCCAGCACCACGACCGCACCGATGCTCATGGATGCCACATACCAGCGCAGATAGCCGTTCTCACTTAACAGCAGACCTTTACCTGCAAAGCGGGAAAGGACAGCCGGGATGTTCATCATTGAGTTCAGCGGATCGCGTTTCAGCAACCAGGCAATACCCAGGAACGGCTTGACGAACACTTTGTCATACAGCCAGTCAAATCCCCAGGCGTTGTACCACCAGGTGCCCAGCAGACGGCCCGGCGCACTGTTGGCGATGGAGGTCACCAGAGTACGTTTACCCAGCCACAGCCAGGCTGCCAGCAGAATGCCGACCACCGCGACCACGCCAGAGGTAATTTCCAGGGTCAACATGCTGCCGTGCGCCAGTTCCGTCGTTTGCGGAAGCACGCCCTGCAGCGGCGGTACAATCAGTGCGCCAACGAAGGTGGAAAGGATCAGCAGCACAATCAGCGGCAGGCTGTGAGTTACCCCTTTCACGGCGTGAGCGTGAATTTGTTCTTTTCCGTGGAAGACGATGAAAATCATACGGAAGGTGTAGAGCGAGGTCATAAACGCACCGACCAGACCTGCCACCATCAGATTGATATGACCATTCGCCATCGCACCCGCGAGGATCTCATCCTTACTGAAGAAGCCCGCAGTGACCAGCGGTAGTGCCGACAGTGCTGCGCCGCCCACCAGGAAGCAGAGATAAACCAGCGGAATAGATTTACGCAGACCGCCCATCTTGAAGATGTTCTGTTCGTGATGGCAGGCCAGAATGACGGAACCGGATGCCAGGAACAGCAGCGCTTTAAAGAACGCGTGGGTCATCAAGTGGAAAATCGCCGCATCCCATGCCTGCACGCCAAGCGCGAGGAACATGTAGCCAATCTGGCTCATGGTAGAGTAAGCGAGAACACGTTTGATGTCGGTCTGTACAGCCCGGCAAAGCCTGCCAGCACCAGCGTGATCGCCCCGGTGACGCCAGAAACGGGATTGCAGTTGTTGCTGGCGTCACCAGGAACAGGCCATGAGTACGAGCAATCAGGTAGACACCGGCAGTTACCATCGTCGCGGCGTGGATCAGCGCCAGAAACCGGCATTCGGCCCACCATGCGTCTGCAAGCCAGGTCTGCAACGGCAGCTGCGCCGATTTACCGACCGCGCCAGCCCAACAGCATCAGGGTTGCCCACATCAGCATGTCGTTACCCGCGGCGGAGTGCCGCCGGAGCCAGTTCAACCATCTCGCGGAAGTTCAGCGTGCCCACTCATTGTAGAGAATGAACAGCGCGAACGCAGGAAACGTCACCGACACGAGTCACCACGAAGGCTTTCATTGCCGCCGCGCCATTCTTCGGATCGGTGTGGTCGGAAACGGATCAGCGACGGAGCACAGGCCCACGCCTTCCCCAGCCGAGGTACATCAGCAGCAGGTTATCCGCCAGTACCAACGCCGCCATGCTCGCGATGAACAGGTTGGTGTAGGCGAAGAGGAGCGGGAGTAACCCTCTTCACCGCGCATGTACCAGGAGGCGAACATGTGGATCAGGAAACCCACGCCGGTGACCACAGAGAGCATGGTCAGCGACAGGCCGTCCAGCACCAGGTTGAAGCCGATGTTGAAATCACCGACCGACGTCCGGTCCACCAGCGGCAGGCTAAATGCCTGTTTGCCGTTGGCGAAGAAGTCCATCCCGACAAACGCGGTGACCGGTGCCGCAGGCCCATCGACCCCATACCAATGGTGGCGGACAGGTTTTCCGACCAGCGTCCACGGGAGAAGGCCAGCAGGACAAAGCCGATTAATGGAAAAATAATGGTTGCCGCAAGCATGTTCATCCGCGCAACTCACTTACTGAATCGATGTTCAGGTTCTGGCGGCGACGATGGAGCTGCAGCAGCAGCGCCAGGCCAATACTCGCTTCCGCAGCCGCAAGAGTAATGGCGAGGATATACATCACCTGACCGTCGGTCTGGCCCCAGTAGCTACCGGCGACCACGAAGGCCAGCGCGGCGGCGTTAATCATGATTTCCAGCCCAATCAGCATAAACAGCAGATTGCGACGGATAACCAGACCGGCAGCCCGAGAACGAAGAGTATCGCGGCGAGGATCAGTCCATGGGGTAAGGGGATCATGCGTGCTCCTCCGTTTTTCTTTTCGCGCTATCGCCTGCGCGATTGCTCAGCACTTCGCCCGCGCGGTCTTCACGACCGAGGTGGAAGGCGACAACCAGGCCTGCCAGCAGCAGCATCGAAGCCAGTTCAACCGCCAGCACGTATGGCCCGAACAGTGCGATACCAACTTCTTTCGCGCTGATTGCGTTCCGTCGATACCCTGGTCGTTAATGCCGAGGATGGCATACACCATCACCGCCAGCAGCACGGCGGAAAGAATCGCCGGGCCAATCCAGATTTGCGGCTTCAGCCACTGACGTTCCTGGGCGATTTCAGCCCCGCCCAGGTTCAACATCATCGCCACGAAAACGAACAGCACCATGATGGCACCCGCGTAAACGATGATTTCCAGCGCACCGGCGAAGTAAGCGCCCAGCGAGAAGAACACCCCGGCAATTGCCAGCAGCGAGATAATCAAGTACAGCAGTGCGTGTACCGGGTTAGTGTGCGTAATCACTCGCAGCGTCGCGAGGACAGCAACAAGGCCACAGATATAAAAAGCGAATTCCATTGCCCCTCTCCTTACGGTAACAGGCTCTTGACGTCGATAGGCTTGGCTTCGTTCTCTGCTTCGCCCTTATCTTTGCCGTCGATTGCCATACCCGCCATCCGGTAGAAGTTATATTCCGGGTATTTGCCCGGACCGGAAATCAGCAGATCCTCTTTTTCGTACACCAGGTCCTGACGCTTGTATTCCCCCAGTTCGAAGTCCGGGGTCAACTGAATCGCCGTGGTTGGGCACGCTTCTTCACACAGGCCGCAGAAAATGCAGCGTGAGAAGTTAATGCGGAAAAACTCCGGATACCAGCGGCCGTCTTTGGTCTCTGCTTTTTGCAAAGAGATACAGCCCACCGGGCAGGCTACCGCGCACAGGTTACAGGCTACGCAGCGCTCATCGCCGTCCGGGTCGCGCGTCAGCACGATACGGCCACGATAGCGCGGCGGCAGGTAGACTGGCTCTTCCGGGTACATTTGCGTTTCGCGCTTTAGCGAACGCATGCAGGCCGATCATCCAGATACTGGTACCTGGATTCCGAAACCGAGTAATATCTTTTAAGGTCATGGTCTCATCGCCCCTTATGGCTGCTGCCAGAGAATGACAGCCGCCGTTACCAGCAAGTTGATTAGCGTCAGCGGCAGGCACACTTTCCAGCCGAAGGACATTACCTGGTCATAACGCGGGACACGGTAATGAGGCGCGAATCAAAATGAACATCATCATGAAGAATGCCGTTTTAATGGCGAACCAGATGAATGGTGGTAAGAACGGGCCTTGCCAGCGGCCGAAGAACAGCGTCACGATCAGGCTCGATACGGTAACAATACCGATGTATTCACCGACGAAGAACAGACCGAACTTCATGCCGGAATATTCAATGTGGTAGCCGTCAGCCAGTTCCTGCTCTGCTTCCGGTTGGTCAAACGGGTGACGGTGTCAGACCGCAACGCCCGCAAATCGCAAAGGTCACAAAGCCGAAGAACTGCGGGATAACGTTCCACAGGTGTTCCTGGTTATTGACGATGTCGGTCATGTTGAATGAACCGGCCTGCGCCACCACGCCCATCAGGGAGAGGCCAAGGAACACTTGGTAGCGAGCGTCTGCGAGAAGCACGCATCGCCCCCAGCAGGGAGTATTTGTTGTTGCTCGACCAGCCGGCGAACAGCACCGCGTACACCGCCAGACCCGCCATCGTCAGGAAGAACAGGATCCCGATGTCGAGGTCAGCGACCACCCAGGTTGGACTGACCGGCACGATAGCGAAGGCCAGCAGCAGCGAGGTGAAGGCGATAACCGGTGCCAGGGTAAAGATCATGCGGTCCGAGAATTTCGGGACCAGTCCTCTTTAAAGAACATTTTGATCATGTCGGCCACCAGCTGGAGCGAACCGCCCCAGCCGACACGGTTTGGCCCGTAGCGGTTCTGGAACAGACCCAGCAGGCGACGTTCGCCGAAGCTCATGAACGCACCGCAGGTGACGACCACCAGCAGGATGACCACGGCTTTGATGATGCTAATCAGGATCTCAATCAGATCCGGCGTTAACCAACTCATTGCTGTGCCTCCTGCAGATTTTCAAGACGCGCGCCCGCCAGTACAGGAGCAATGCCCGGCATGCCCATCGGCAAACCAACCTGCCCTGCCACTAACCCGCTGGAAATCACCAGCGGCAGCGTGACCGTCTGACCGTCGTAGCTGAACGCCATCTTCGCACCCGCATTCACGCCAAGCGCCGCGGCATCTGCCGGGTTGAGCTTGAGGTAAGGCTGCGGCATACGCGTCTGGAATACCGGTGCGCGCTGCGACATTTCGTCGCTGCCGAACAGGTGATAGTACGGTGCCACGCGCCATTTGCCTGCTTCCGCCTGGAAGCTTGCGGTACGGTGGTGAAGTAATCCAGACCGTTTTCCGACGCTTCAATCAGACGTACGCCCGGGTCACCGTGACGCAGTTTACCGCCCACTTCAGCCTGGAACTTGTTCCATGCCTGCGGGGAGTTCCAGCCTGGAGCCCATGCAAATGGGATCTGCGAACGGTGCGTCCGGCTGGTTGTTCCCTTCCATCGAGAAGGAAAACATGGTGTCTTTATCCTGCGGCTGACGCGGTTCGTGCACGCTGATATTGGCGCGCATTGCCGTACGACCGCTGTAACGGTGCGGTTCACGCGCCAGTTTCTGGCCGCGAATACGGAACGACGCGTCAGGAGCCGCATCTTTAATGCCTGCCAGCTGCGGCAGCGCGGCTACGGCGGCGTCAATCACGTGATCCAGCTGAGTCCAGTCAACATGACGGTTTTCCAGGGTGCTGTGCAGTGAATGCAGCCAGCGCCAGCTTTCCAGCATGATGGTTTTGCTGTCGTAGTAGCTTGGGTCATAAACCTGGAAGAAGCGCTGTGCGCGGCCTTCGTTGTTAATCACCGTACCATCGCTTTCCGCAAAGCTTGCCGCCGACAGCACCAGATGCGCGTGATCCATAATCGCCGTGCGCTGATGGTCGATGACCATCACCAAAGGCGCTTTGTCCAACGCAGCATTGACGCGGCTGGCAGAAGCGTGACGGTGCAGGTCGTTTTCCAGCACGATAACCGCATCGGCAGCGCCGCTTTCCAGTTCGTCCAACGCTTCATCGAGTGAACCACCACCAATCAAGCCGAGACCGACGCTGTTCACCGCACGAGCAATCATCGTCACGCCAACATCGGAACCGCGAGCTTTCAGCGCTTTCGCGACGTTAGCCGCAGCCTGAATGACATCGGCGCTACCGGCGTTAGTACCGGAAACAATCAGTGGTTTCTTCGCCCCGGCCAGCGCCTGGACGATGACATCAATTTTGCCCTGCAGGTCACGGTCAATACCGTCAACAGCCGGTGCGTTGTTATCCAGCGCATGGGCAATCGCAAAGCCTAAACGGGCCTGGTCTTCTACCGGTGCGCGGTAGGTCCACGCGGCGATATCATCCAGACGGGTGTCGTCGACGTTGGTGACGAACAGCGGGTGTTTGGCACGCTGGCCGATGTTGAGGATTGCTGCAATCTGCCAGTCAGCCACTTTTCTGGGCTGCCGCCATTTCGCGCGCTTTACCTTTCACCGCCTGGCGAACCGCCAGCGCAACGCGGGCGCCGGTCTGGGTAATGTCTTCACCCAGTACCAGCACCGCATCGTAAGATTCGATATCACGCAGTGCAGGCGTATGGATACCGCCTTCGCGCAGCACTTTCAGCGCCAGCTGCAGACGTTCCTGCTCGCCTTTGGCGATACCGGTGTAGAAGTTATCCGCGCCCACCAGTTCACGCAGCGCGAAGTTGCTTTCAACGCTCGCACGTGGAGAACCAATACCAATCACTTTCTTCGACTGACGCAGAATATCCGCCGCGCCCTGCATCGCCTGCTCGGCGTTGAGGGTGATCAGATCGTCGCCACGACGCTGAACCGGCTGACGCGGACGGTCTTTCAGGTTCACATAGCCATAGCCAAAGCGACCACGGTCGCAGAGGAAGTAGTGGTTGACGGTACCGTTATAACGGTTTTCGATACGACGCAGTTCGCCATAGCGCTCGCCCGGGCTGGTGTTACAGCCAATGGAGCACTGCTGGCAGATGCTTGGCGCAAACTGCATGTCCCACTTACGGTTGTAGCGCTCAGAGTGCGTTTTATCGGTAAATACGCCGGTCGGACAAATTTCAACCAGGTTACCGGAGAATTCGCTTTCCAGCGTACCGTCTTCCGGACGACCGAAGTAGACGTTGTCGTGCGCGCCGTACACACCCAAATCGGTGCCGTCTGCGTAGTCTTTGTAATAACGCACGCAGCGGTAGCAGGCGATGCAGCGGTTCATTTCGTGAGAGATGAACGGCCCGAATTCCTGGTTACGGTGGGTACGCTTAGTAAAGCGATAGCGACGGAAGCTATGACCGGTCATCACGGTCATATCCTGCAGGTGGCAGTTGCCGCCCTCTTCACAGACCGGACAGTCGTGCGGGTGGTTGGTCATCAACCACTCCACCACGCTTTCGCGGAACTGTTTTGCTTCTTCGTCATCAATAGAAATAAAGGTGCCGTCAGATGCCGGAGTCATACAGGACATCACCAGGCGACCACGCGTGTCTTCCGCGTTTTGATATTGCTTCACCGCACACTGGCGGCAAGCACCGACGCTACCTAGCGCCGGGTGCCAGCAAAAGTATGGAATATCAAGGCCGTGAGAGAGACATGCCTGCAGCAGGTTGTCCGCCCCATTAACCTCGTATTCTTTGCCGTCTACATGAATCGTAGCCATTAGCGTGCTTCCCTCTTCAAAATAAATAAATCTTTTTTACGATTACCAGCGCGTCTTTAAGCAGGTTCGGCTGAATCCCATGAATAGCGTGGGTATTGCTGAACTGCTGCTTAATGCCTGCCTCGAATTGGTCAGGAAATATTTAATTGCGCTCTGCAGCGGTTCAACCGCACCAGGCGCATGCGCGCAGAAGGTTTTCCCCGGGCCTAAGAATCGACACAGTTGCTGAGGAGTCTTTCTCGATATCGCCAGGCTGACCTTCGCCCCGCTCAATGGCGCGCAGAATTTTCACGCTCCACGGCAGGCCGTCACGGCACGGTGTGCACCAGCCGCAGGATTCGCGGGCGAAGAACTCTTCCAGGTTACGCACCAGGCCGACCATGCCAATTTCATGGTCAACGGCCATCGCCAGCGCGGTGCCCAAACGGCTACCGGCTTTACCGATGCTTTCAAACTCCATCGGCAGGTCAAGGTGCGCTTCGGTCGGGAATGGGGTCCCCGCGCCGCCCGGCTGCCAGGCCTTAAACTTCAGCCCATCGCGCATGCCGCCCGCGTAATCTTCCAGGATTTCACGTGCGGTAGTGCCAAACGGCAGCTCCCACAGCCCCGATTTTTCACGCGGCCAGAGAAGCCCATCAGCTTGGTACCGGCGTCTTTGCTGGTAAGATGTTCTGATACCACTCCAAGCCATTCGCTATCGCCGGGACGTTGCACAGGGTTTCCACGTTGTTGACGCAGGTCGGTTTGCCCCATACACGGAGCTTGCCGGGAACGGCGGCTTCGAGCGTGGGTTGGCGCGACGACCTTCAGAGAGTTAATCAGCGCGGTTTCTTCGCCGCAGATGTAACGCCCTGCCCCGGTGTGCACGAACAGTTCGAAATCGAACCCGGTGCCCATGATATTTTTGCCAAGCAGACCGGCTTCGGTTGCTTCGGCAATCGCGCGGCGCAGGTGCACGGCCGCTTCAATGTCCTTCACCACGCAAGATGTAGCCGCGGTACGCTTTCAGCGCGAACGCGGAAATCAGCATGCCTTCCACCAGCAGGTGCGGCAGCTGCTCCATCAGTAAACAGTCTTTCTTGGTGCCCGGCTCCATTTCATCGGCGTTACACAGCAGGTAACGGATGTTCATGGATTCGTCTTTCGGCATCAAGCTGCACCACTTCAGACCGGTGGAAAAGCCCGCGCCGCCGCGCCCTTTCAGGCCAGCGTCTTTTACCTGATTGACGATTTCGTCCGGTGCCAGCCCGGTCAGCGCTTTACGCGCACCTTCATAGCCGTTTTTGCTACGGTATTCATCCCAGCCATACCGGCTGTTTGTCATCGCGCAGACGCCAGGTGAGCGGATGCGTTTCGGGAGTACGGATCACGGTTTTCATTATTTATACCGCTCCAGTAGGTCAGGAATGCCCTCCGGGGTCAGATGCGCGTGAGTATCCTCATCGATCATCATGCTCGGCCCTTTATCGCAGTTCCCCAGACAGCAGGTCGGCAGCAGCGTAAAACGACCGTCGAAAGTCGTCTGCCCCGGTTTGATGTAGTTTTTCTCAAGCGCAGCCTGAATACCCTGATAGCCATTAATGTCGCACACGCCGCTGTCGCAATAGCGGATCACGTGACGGCCAACCGGCTGGCGGAAGATCTGGCTGTAGAAGGTCGCAACGCCTTCAACATCGCTTGCCGGGATGTCCAGCAAGCCAGCGATCGCATGGATCGCGCCATCCGGCACCCAGCCGCGCTGCTTCTGAACGATCTTCAGCGCTTCAATGGACGCCGCACGCGGGTCTTCGTAGTGGTGCTTCTCGTGCTCAATGGCTTCACGCTCTACCGCACTCAGCTCAAAGGCCTCGGATTGTGGTTGTTGATTTTCGTGCATAATTAGCGGTCCACATCTAGACATAACAAAATCGATACTACCCAAGTGAACGATCAGGTGGGACACCAGGCTGCCGCGTACCGCGACCGGGATCTGCTGCAGGTGCGCATAGCTGGGGGTACGGATACGAGTACGGTAGCTCATGGTGCTGCCGTCGCTGGTCAGGTAGTAACTGTTAATACCCTTGGTTGCTTCCACCATCTGGAACGATTCCTGCGCCGGCATAACCGGGCCCCAGGAAACCTGCAGGAAGTGGGTGATCAGGGTTTCGATATGCTGCAGCGTGCGCTCTTTCGGCGGCGGCGTGGTCAGCGGGTGATCCGCTTTGAACGGGCCTTCCGGCATGTTTTTGAGGCACTGCTCAAGGATACGCAGACTCTGACGCAGCTCTTCCACTTTCAGCATCACGCGGGTATAGCAGTCGGACACGCCGCCGCCAACCGGGACTTCGAAGTCGAAGTTTTGGTAGCCAGAGTATGGACGCGCTTTACGCACGTCGAAATCAACGCCGGTCGCACGCGCGCGGCACCGGTACAGCCCCATCCCAGCGCTTCTTTCTTACCGTAGGCGGCAACGCCCTGCGAACGGCCTTTCAGAATGGTGTTACGCAGCGCGGCTTTCTCATAGGAATCCAGACGCTTCGGCATCCAGTCGAGGAAATCACGCAGCAGCTTTATTCCCACCGCGCGGCAGATCGTGTGCCACACCGCCGATACGGAACCAGGCCGGGTGCATACGGAAACCGGTAATCGCTTCAACCACGTCATAAATTTTCTGACGGTCGGTGAAGGCGAAGAGAACCGGGGTCATAGCGCCGACGTCCTGAATAAACGTAGATGTACAGCAGGTGGCTGTTGATACGGAACAGTTCGGAGAGCATGACGCGGATGACGTCAACGCGCTCAGGAACGGTGATCCCCGCCAGTTTTTCAACCGCCAGCACGCGTAAGGCATTTCGTTCACGCAGCCAGCCGAGGTACTCGATACGGTCGGTATACGGAATGTAGCTATGCCAGGACTGACGCTCGCCCATTTTCTCAGCGCCACGGTGGTGGTAGCCGATGTCCGGTACGCAGTCGACAATCTCTTCGCCGTCCAGCTGCAGGACGATGCGGAATGCACCGTGGGAGAACGGTGGTTAGGACCAGGTTCAGGGACATGAAGTCCTCGTTCTCGGTGCTACGCTTAATGCCCCAGTCTTCTGGTTTGAAGGTCAGCGCTTCCATTTCCAGATCCTGCTTGGCTTTGGTCAGCTCAAACGGATCGAATTCGGTAGCGCGCGCCGGGTAGTTTTTACGCAGCGGGTGGCCTTCCACAGGTCGGTGGCATCAGCAGACGCGTCAGGTGCGGGTGGCCATTGAAGGTAATGCCGAACATCTGCCAGGTTTCACGCTCGTACCAGTTGGCGTTCGGGAAAAGTTTAGTGATTGTCGGCACATTCAGATCGTTTTCAGACAACGCCACCTTGAGCATAATGTCGCGGTTGCAGTCCATTGAGATCAGGTGATAGAAAACGGAAAAGTCCGCGGCAGGTAATCCATCGCGGTGAGTGCGCAGACGTTCGTCCATGCCGTGCAGGTCGAACATCATGACGTAAGGTTTCGGCAGCTTCTTTCGGAAATGGACCATTTCCAGCAGCTGTTCGCGCTTAACCCATACGACAGGTACCCCGGTGCGGGTGGCCTGAACGGTAAATGCATCCGGCCCAAAACGGTTGCGCAGTTCGCCAATAACCGGATCGTCAAGGTGATCGCGGGTTTGCCAGGCGGCTACTTCTTGCGCAGTTAAATCGGTCATATTGTTCACCATTGCAAAAGGTCCGTGGTGACTGCCGGCGTGGCTTCGCGCTGTTGTATGTTGTATTTGCGAAGTAAAAATCTGCCACTGCCCGCAGGCGCAAATTAAATCTCGTCCGGAGAGCGGAGATTCGTCACAGCAATGCGTTCGCCGCGTTTACGCTCGCGTTCCGACTGCATATTGGCGCGATAAACACCCTGATCGCCGACCACCACGAGAGCGGACGACGTTCTTTACCAATCGATTCCTGCAGCAGCATCAGCGCCTGCATATAAGCTTCAGGGCGCGGAGGACAGCCAGGAATGTAGACATCGACCGGAATAAACTTATCGACACCCTGCACCACGGAGTAGATATCGTACATGCCGCCGGAGTTTGCACAGGCACCCATGGAGATAACCCACTTCGGTTCCAGCATCTGGTCATACAGACGCTGAATAACCGGTGCCATTTTGGTGAAGCAGGTGCCCGCCACGACCATCAGGTCGGCCTGACGCCGGAGAAGGCACGCAGTACTTCTGCCCCAAAACGCGCAACGTCATGCACCGCAGTGAATGACGTCACCGAGTTCAACGTAGCAGCAAGAAAGGCCGAAGTTGTATGGCCAGATTGGAGTCTTCCGACCCCCATTAACCATGTCATGCAGCGCGTGTTCGAGTTCCCCATATACACGCTTTTATTCACCTCTTGCTCCAGGGGATCGGTCACAATCTCCTGTTTTTGCAGGGGGTAACGGTCGTTCTCACCGTTAGGATCTATGCGGGTGAGCGTATAATCCATCTTGTTCTTGCCTCGCTTTTACTGCGTATTACGGTTAGTGACGCTGTCGGATTCTGGGTTAACCATCGTGCGGCGAGAACGCGCAGGCGTCCAATCGAGCGCGCCAATGCGAACGAGGTAAACCAGACCGGCCAGCAGCACGAAGATATGAAAATGGCGGCCTCAATAAAACCAACCCAGCCGCTTTCGCGAATCGAGGTTGACCAGGCGTAAAGGTAAAGCGCTTCCACGTCGAAGATGACGAAGAACATGGCGACCAGATAAAACTTAGCCGACAGACGCAGACGAGCGGTGCCAACGGAGTCGATACCTGACTCAAACGGGGTGTTTTTGCTTCTGGCGCGCGCGCGACCACCAAGGTACCAGCCGCCGATTAACATCAAGCAGCAAAGGCCAATGGCAATGATCAGAAAAATAGCGAATGCCCAGTGATGGCGGAATAATATCAGTGGATGTTGACATACGCATTGCTTAAACCAAATAGGTAGCATGACCACCCCCACTGCTCTTACCGGCAGATGGACGCTACATGGATTCATGGGGAGGATTCCAAAAAACCTTACAAGGACAGCCCAATTCAAAACATGACCCGCAAAATGTTGAGGTTTTTTACTCCTTTCTATAACCTTTTGTGACTTTTAACAAAAGTTTCCTCACATTAGTTTACATAATATCAACACCATTAGCATTTAATGCCCTTTCACCCCAGATCCTTGACGACTCCAGGATAATTAGATGTTGTTGAATCGTGTCCGTTGTGAAGCAATGGAAAAAATACGGGTCTATTTTGACAGGAATTTGTGTCGATTCCTCCCCCCAAAAGAGAGTATTTTCTTGATCTGTGACACGCTTTTGTCATTCCATAACAAAAACGCAGCAACAAATTTACGTATTTTTTAACATCATTGTAGCAGGTGATTTTTTTCAGGCGATTATTTGTGCGTTCGGGACGTGAATCTCTGGTGGTTGAAAAATGAACAGTTTTGTACGTTCTGCACTATGCGATGAAGGATTTTTACTAAAAAAAAGCCGCTGGGGTTTAAAACACCCCCAGCGGCTCGTTTTTTACACTATTGTCTCAGGAATTATCTATCGTCCGTCGATTACTCGATATCCCTTTCAATCAACAATGAATCATCCCCTTCCGGAGCAGACATTGGGCTGTATTGCCACGGATTATGGTAGCTCTCCATCGCCTGATAGATCACCTGGGCCAGCTCATTATTACTGGACGGATCATAGCACAGCAAATATTCGGTATCAGGTAGCGGCGGTAAGCCATCTACTCCACTCAGCACACGCAGGTCCGGGCTCATCATCTCAACCGGCCTTGCCGTCACGCCAAGACCGGCTTTCACTGCCGCACGAACGGCCGGAAGCGTCGAGGCGACATAAGCCAGTCGCCATGGAATATCTGCTTTATTAAGCGTCGCCAGCACCATATCGCGAAACGGGCTAGGATCATCCAGCAATACAAGAGGGATCGGCTCGCCTTTTTGCAATATGTATTCCGCTGCGCAGTACCAGTGTGTTGGCGAGGTACGCAGGTTCAATGCCTTAAACGCTGAAGGACGATGGGTGGTTACCATCAAATCCACTTCCTGGGATTCCAGCATTTCTGCCATATAGGCATTACGTTTAACGCGGACATCCAGCGCTAATTTCGGATAAACCGAACTCACGCGATTTAACAGGAAAGGTAAGATCGTATCGGCAGATTCATCTGAAGCACCGATAGTTAATACGCCCTGAAGATTACTGAACATTAATGATGAGCAGGCCTCATCATTAAAACGCAGGATTTTCCTGGCGTAACCAAGAAGTTGAATGCCATGTTCAGTTAACAGTTTGTTGCGACCGTGACGAGCGAACAGTTCTTTCCCAACGAGTTGTTCCAGACGCTGCATTTGCTGACTTACGGCGGACTGAGTACGACACACAGCGGCAGCTGCGGCAGCAAAAGTGTTCAGATCGGCAACAGCAACAAATGTTCTCAGCAGATCGAGGTCGAGGTTAATTATCGGACGATTTGCACTTATCATATATTATCACTTACTGGCGGCTCATACTGAGCTGGTTAATGCTGTGCACACACAAACAAGCAATTCCATTTGTAATGTGCCTCCCTGGCAGTTTCATCCGGAACCCGGACGAAAGTAAAAATGCATATGAGTTGCACTAAAAAAGCGACTCACATTGTTCCGTTATAATGCCTGAAGTAGATCACAGAATATATCTTCAGGGATCGCATATCTATTAAGTTACTCACTCTTTTCTATTTATGACATGCGCGTGTTTGTATAAATGTAAATGTGAGTCCTTGTTCCACTCTCGTGCAGCATCGCTGGTCATACGCGAACACGTACCAACAGCAATGGTGAGGCGGCATCAAGAGCAGGGATCCGTCATTTATCCGAGCATTTTACCCCAAAAACCTTTTATTTATAAGGGTCATTGCGAATTATCTGATGCAAAGTTATGTTATGTTAGGCAAAGTAATCTTCTATTATTAATAAGCACATCAAAACCTTTTTGAATATTAAATAATAATTAATTAGCATCATCCTCATTCATTAATTCCGCTTAACAATAGTTTCACACCTTGCCCCCATTGCGACACCTCGGAAATCATCACGCAGTTAAACTCTCCGTAATGAGGAAATATCATCATCGCGTTTCATTAGTGAATTCTTAAATGAGGCATTTTCACACAATTATCTTACAGATAAAAAAACCAGACTTACAATTAAGAATCAGAACAATTCACTATATAACATTGCATGTAAAGCATATACACCTCATTATTTTGTCATTATTAAGTTATTAACAGCACAATCGAGCCTTCCCCTCTGGCAAAATCTTATTCTGCAGACCTTCAAAACACCGTCCTGGGGGAGTACATTGTTCTAAGCTGACTTCCACGGCAGGGAGTGGCGATAACAGCAAAAAAGGTCAAGATTCATGTCCCCCATTGAAAAATCCAGCAAATTAGAGAATGTCTGTTATGACATCCGTGGTCCGGTGCTGAAAGAAGCAAAACGCCTGGAAGAAGAAGGTAACAAGGTACTGAAACTGAACATCGGCAACCCAGCCCCGTTCGGTTTTGACGCGCCAGATGAAATCCTCGTTGACGTGATACGCAACCTGCCTACCGCTCAAGGGTATTGCGATTCCAAAGGTCTTTACTCCGCGCGTAAAGCCATCATGCAGCACTACCAGGCTCGTGGCATGCGTGATGTTACCGTGGAAGATATTTACATCGGCAATGGTGTATCGGAGCTTATCGTTCAGGCAATGCAGGCATTGCTGAACAGCGGGGACGAAATGTTGGTTCCTGCACCAGATTACCCACTCTGGACCGCGGCGGTTTCGCTTTCCAGCGGTAAAGCGGTGCATTATCTTTGCGATGAATCCTCTGACTGGTTCCCGGACCTCGATGATATTCGCGCTAAAATTACGCCTCGTACGCGTGGGATCGTTATTATCAACCCAAATAACCCAACCGGCGCGGTGTATTCCAAAGAGTTACTGCAGGAGATCGTTGAGATCGCCCGCGAGCACAACCTGATAATCTTCGCCGATGAAATCTACGACAAGATTCTGTATGACGAAGCCCAGCACCATTCGATTGCCGCGATGGCACCAGATCTGCTGACGGTAACGTTTAACGGACTGTCCAAAACCTACCGTGTTGCCGGTTTCCGTCAAGGCTGGATGGTACTGAACGGGCCGAAGAAACACGCGAAAGGTTATATTGAAGGGCTGGAGATGCTGGCTTCCATGCGTCTTTGCGCCAACGTCCCTGCGCAGCACGCCATTCAGACCGCGCTCGGCGGGTATCAAAGCATCAGTGAATTTATTACACCTGGCGGCCGTCTGATGAACAGCGCAACCGTGCCTGGGAACTGATTAACGAGATCCCTGGCGTCTCCTGCGTGAAGCCAAAGGGTGCGCTGTATATGTTCCCGAAAATCGATGCCGAAGCGCTTTAACATTCACGATGACCAGCGCATGGTACTGGATTTCTTGCTACAGGAAAAAGTCTTGCGAGTTCAGGGCACCGCCTTTAACTGGCCGTGGCCGGATCACGTGCGTATTGTTACCCTGCCGCGCGAAGACGACCTGGAGATGGCTATCAGCCGTTTCGGTCGTTTCCTGTCAGGCTACCACCAGCTGTAATGATTATTGCTCATGGCCGCTGGCATTTGCATCCAGCGGCCATCTCTGCGCACAATGCCTTCACTGAAGTTAATGAGTAAGGGTTGTTATGAGTCAGAGTCATTTTTTTGCCCACCTCCGCCGCCTGAAGTTAATCAATCGCTGGCCGCTGATGCGCAATGTGCGCACCGAAAACGTCTCTGAACACAGTTTGCAGGTCGCCATGGTCGCCCATGCCCTCGCCGCCATTAAAAATCGCAAATTTAACGGACAGGTGAATGCCGAGCGCATTGCACTGCTGGCGATGTATCACGACGCTTCCGAGTGGCATTAACTGGTGATCTCCCTACGCCGGTTAAATATTTCAATTCGCAAATTGCTCAGGAATACAAAGCGATTGAGAAAATCGCGCAACAGAAACTGATTGATATGGTGCCAGAGGAACTGCACGATATTTTCGCACCGCTTATCGACGAGCATCAGAGTAGCGACGAAGAGAAAGCCATCGTCAAACAGGCCGATGCGCTGTGCGCCTATCTGAAATGTCTGGAAGAGTTATCGGCGGGTAATAACGAATTTTTGTTGGCCAAGGGACGCCTTGAAGGATGCTGGCCTCCGGCGCAGCGAAGAGATGGACTATTTTATGTCGGTGTTTGTGCCGAGCTTCCATCTTTCGCTAGATGAAATAAGCCAGGATTCACCGCTCTACTCTTCTCCGCGTCACGATGTTCAGCCGGCGGCTCCATCGCTAGCCCGGCGTTACCTCTTACTTCGTGGAACCCGATCAGAACGGGAACAAAATCGGAATCAGCAGTACGCAAACAATCATCACCAGCACCGTAAACGGCACGCCGATTTTGATGAAATCACTCGCGAAAGCTATATTTACCTGGCCCCAGCACCAGGGTGTTTACCGGTGACGATACCGGGGTCATGAAGGCCGCGGAAGTCGCCATCGCCACGACCATCGCGAACGGGTACGGTGACACGCCCATGGATTTCGCTGCCGCCAGTGCAATCGGCGCCATCAGCACCGCCGTGGCGGTATTGGAGATAAACAGTCCGATTGCCGCACACATCACAAACAAACAGCCCAGCATCAGATAAGGCCCCTGCCCACCGCCAATATCCATCAGCGCTTGACCGACAAAGATCGACGCCGCCGGTTTTTTGCAGCGCCAACGCGAAGGGCATCATCCCAACAATCAAAATAATGCTCGGCCAGTGAATAGACTTATAGGGGCGCTGGGCGTCAGAGACAGCGGAATTTGCCCATCAGCAGGCAAGCAATAATCGCGGCTATCGGGTTGGGAATTTCATCCGTGAGCATCAGGCTAACCATCAACACCAGACAGAAAATCGCGTGCGGCGCCTGGCTGTGGGCCGGTGACGCATCGCTAACCTCTTCCGGTAAGTTCAGCGCTACGAAGTCGCGGCCCTGTTTGGCCAGCATACCGATCAGTTTCCAGTTACCCACAACCAGGATGATATCGCCCAGCAGCAGAGGCTCATCCGCCAGCGAACCTTCCAGCGCCACGCCATTGCGCTTTAGCCCCACCACATTCAGTCCGTAGCGGGTACGAAAACCAATTTCGCGCACCGATTTACCAATCAGTTCTGACTCAGGAATTAATGAAATCTCTGCCATGCCCACATCAAGGGCCTGGTCAGAAAAATACTCGCCGCGCAGTACCATCGGCTCCAGCAATTGCTCACTACAAAATTGCCGGAGATCGACATCAGCCGCAGACATATCAATAAGCAAAACGTCACGCGCGCGAAATTCAGAAACCCCATTAACGTTCACGATAACGCGACGAAAACGCCGCCAGCGTTCAACACCGATGACGTTAGCGCCATAACGCTCACGTAATTTGAGATCATCCAGCCGTTGACCAATCATTGGCGATCCGGGGCGAATAGCCAGACGTCGCGCACGCCCGGTCAGTCGATATTCACGGATAAGATCGCGAAAGGTTCGACGCGTCCAGCCTTCGCGCTGCGGGGTCTGGGTATCCCCTTTCAGCATGAAACGCATCACTAACATATACAAAATACCCAGCACCAGCACGACCAGGCCAATAGGTGTTACGCTAAAGAAACTGAAGCCGTGATAGCCTTCACGCAGCAATTCACTGTTGACTACCAGGTTCGGCGGCGTCGCCACCAGCGTCATCATGCCGCTAATCAGCCCGGCAAAACTTAACGGCATCATCAGACGTGACGGCGACGTTTGCATACGCATGGCAACGCTTAACACCACGGGAATAAAGATAGCGACAACGCCGGTTGAACTCATAAACGCGCCAAGCCCCGCGACGGTCAGCATCAACAAAACCAACATTTTGATTTCACTATTGCCCGCAACTTTGACCAGCCATGTTCCCATTACGGTGGCAACACCGGTACGGACCAAACCATCGCCAATAATAAACAAGGCGGCAATCAGGACAACGTTAGGATCAGAAAAGCCGGAAAATACTTCTGGGACTGTCAGCGTTCCGCTTAATGCAAACGCGACAATAACAAACAAAGCGACCGCATCCATACGCACTCTGCCCGTCGCAAACAAGACGATGGCAACGGCCAGTAATGAAAGAACCCAAATCAATTCACCGTTCACAACTTATCCTTGTTAATTGAGGGGGATGACTTGATTCTGCCATAAAAAAGCCCCGACGAGACGGGGCTAAATCATGATCAGGTGTTTCACTGAATAATAACATCGCCATTTGGCTGTTTGGTCACAGTAATTTGCTCCAGACTGTGGAGGACCAAATCGACCTCATTCAGGCGCGGGGTATCTGCCGGAGCGTTAACCGCAATGACATGACAACCCGCCGCCAGCCCGGACTGTACGCCTGCCGGCGCATCTTCCACCACCAGACACTCCTGCGGCGACAGCGCCAGAATTTTGGCACCTAGCAGATAAGCATCCGGCTGTGGTTTACCGTGCTGCACCTGTTCTGCGGTGACAAACACCGCAGGCGTTGGTAATCCTGCCAGGCGCGATGACGAGCATGGGCCACCGAAATCAACCAGATGTAACAATAGCCCACGGAATGGCATTGGCTTTTTCCAGGTGCTCCAGCAGTTCCAGCGCACCCGGCAGCGCACGGCATCCCGTAAGGATCGGTCGCTTCGATATGCTCCAGACGCAGAAACTCAGCCTGAATCTCCGCCTCTGACTTGCCCGGCATAAAGTGCCGTAATGTGGTGATGGCCTGTTTGCCGTGGATATACGCCAGCACCGCATCCGGGTCAACGCCATAGCTTTCAGCCCAGAAAATGCAGGGAACGTTCCACCACCGCCAGTGAGTCTACGAGGGTACCGTCTAAGTCAAAAAGAAAACCTTTACACTGCACGGAAGCCCCCATCAGGCGTTGATAATCTGATTAATTTCGTTGCTACTTCAGTGGATCTGACGCGGGCAGCCGTGCCAGACATTAAGGGCCTGCGCTGATATTTATCCCACATCGGGGTTTGCGCATTAAAACCGTGGGTACCGGCATCAAAATGGGTATAACGGCCTTCGATATTCACCATAAAGCGGACGTAACCCAGGAAGCGCGCTTCGGTAGCCGCATCAAAACCGAGGAAGGTTACGCGACGTTCGTCGATGGTTGGCGGCATCTTTTAGATTGGTCCACGACACGTGCAGCGCGTGATACATCTCCATGATGTCGATAACGATACGACAGGTCTCTTCTTTGAGTTCGCCAAATTCTCTGTCCAGCTGGCGCATATCTAAACCATAGCCACGTTCAATTATGGTTTGCAGGCGGCGGTAGCGCTCAGCATTGTCGGGGTCAAGCATCATCATCATTTTGTACTGATTCGACAAAATCAGACGTTGAGCGTGGGTCATTTCCATTTTTCGACTCCTGTTGCGCTTTTGGCAGCAAAAAAAAAGACACAAAATATATGTACTTTATTTTTTGTATGCATTTTTCGCATGTGTAATTACAAATCATCAAGGAAAGTTTTATCCAGTTGTTTGAAGGCGCGCTTGAGCGTGTCGGCTAACCCTGATAATCAGGCTTGCCTTCTACCGGTGCCAGCGCTTGTCCGGCTTCCTGTAATTTACCGCGTACCTCATAAAACCACTGTAATGTTGGACGGCGGTAACGGGGTGACGGAACGTTTGCCTAACCACCATAATCCCTGCATCGGCAGGCTCAGCGCAAACAGCGCTGTGGCAACGGCTGGGCCAAGTTGCCCACCGAGGGCAATTTGCCAGCACAGCGTAAAAATGGCGAGCGGCGGCATAAAGCGTATGGCGTGGCGGCGCGCGAATCACGCGGTTCTCAACAAACACCGGCGCAAGTCGCTTCTCCAACGGCCACGTCTTTGATGATTTCTGCCGGCTGAACAAACTGAAGAAACTGACCGGGCGTTGCTCGGGTGTCGACATGGCTTACCTCAACTTCACGTATAAAAATTAAAATATTTTTGAAAAACAACAACTGGGTATGACATCGTTCAAAAAATTTTGGCATAGCCCCTGCAATCGGGTATCCTGTGCCAGCCTGAGATAGCCAGATTCTATACCCCGTCGCCTTTCAAGTTGTAGATGCGTATCTTTGCGTCCGTTAACCCCCACTCACATAGTCATCTATGCTTAAGGGGTATCGCCAGGCCCGTCGCTTTTCTATCACTCGAAATCCAGAGGGTAAATGCTCTCCGGCAAATCAAATTATTGCATATTCTGCCATTGGCTGAAAATTATGCAAAATGACTTAGAATCAATATGTATTTCTTAGATCATGCCTGAAAAACGTTTCGGGCATGATGTTAATCATAAATGTCGGGGTCATCCTGCGCTACGCTTAATGACTCATTGACGTTTTTTAGCCACGTATCATAAATAGGTACTTCCATGTCGAGTAAGTTAGTACTGGTTCTGAACTGCGGTAGCTCCTCCCTGAAATTCGCTGTAATCGATGCAGTTAACGGTGAAGAGCACCTCTGGTTTAGCCGAATGTTTCCATCTCCCTGAAGCACGTATCAAGTGGAAAATGGACGGCGGTAAACAAGAAGCGGCTTTAAGTGCGGGCGCCGCTCACAGTGAAGCGCTGAACTTCATCGTTAATACTATTCTGGCACAAAACCAGAACTGTCCGCGCAGCTGACCGCTATCGGCCACCGTATCGTACACGGCGGCGAGAAGTACACCAGCTCCGTTGTGATCGACGAATCCGTGATCCAGGGCATTAAAGATTCTTCTTCTTTTGCTCCGCTGCATAACCCGGGCTGACCTAATCGGTATTGCTGAAGCGCTGAAATCCTTCCCGCAGCTGAAAGATAAGAACGTTGCCGTATTCGATACCGCGTTCCACCAGACCATGCCGGAAGAGTATTCTGTACGCTCTGCCGTACAGCCTGCTCAAAGAACACGGCGTTCGTCGCTACGGCGCACGCGGTTACCACCACTTTCTACGCTTACTCAGGAAGCGGCAGAACTTTCCCTTGAACAAACCGGTTGAAGAGCTGAACATCATCACTTGCCACCTGGGCAACGGTGGTTCCGTTTCTGCTATCCGTAACGGTAAATGCGTTGACACCTCTATGGGTCTGACCCCGCTGGAAGGTCTGGTAATGGGTACTCGCTCTGGCGATATCGATCCAGCAATCATTTTCCACCTGCATGACACCCTGGGCATGAACATCGACCAGATCAACAAGATGCTGACCAAAGAGTCTGGCCTCCTGGGTCTGACCGAAGTCACCAGCGACTGTCGTTATGTAGAAGATAACTACAAAGAAAAAGCAGATGCTAAACGTGCAATGGACGTTTACTGCCACCGTCTGGCGAAATACATCGGTTCCTACACCGCGCTGATGGATGGTCGTCTGGATGCTGTTATCTTCACCGGTGGTATCGGTGAAAACGCTGCAATGGTTCGCGAACTGTTTCCCTGGGCAAACTGGGCGTTCTGGGCTTCGAAGTTGATCAGCGAACGTAACCTGGCTGCCCGTTTCGGCAAATCCGGTTTCATCAACAGAAGGCACCCGCCCTGCCATCGTTATCCCGACCAACGAAGAGCTGGTCATTGCACAAGACGCCAACCGTCTGACTGCCTGATATCACACCGCCAGCCTAGCTGGCGGTGCTGTTTTGTATCCCGCCTGAAACTGGCGGTAACAAAGAGGATAAACCGTGTCCCGTACTATTATGCTGATCCCTACCGGAACCAGCGTCGGCTTGACCAGCGTCAGCCTTGGCGTAATCCGTGCTATGGAACGCAAAGGCGTTCGTCTGAGCGTCTTTAAACCTATCGCACAACCGCGTAGCGGTGGCGATGCGCCAGACCAGACTACCACCATCGTTCGCGCGAGCTCTTCAACGACGACCGCAGCTGAACCGATGAAAATGAGCCACGTAGAAGCCCTGCTCTCCAGCAATCAGAAAGAATGTGCTGATGGAAGAGATCATCGCTAACTACCAGCACGAACGCTAAAGATGCAGAAGTTGTACTGGTTGAAGGCCTGGTCCCAACCCGTAAGCATCAGTTGGCTCAGTCTCTAACTACGAAATTGCTAAAACACTGAACGCAGAAATCGTGTTCGTGATGTCTCAGGGTACCGATACTCCGGAACAACTGAACGAGCGTATCGAACTGACTCGCAACAGCTTCGGCGGCGTAAAAAACACCGACATTACCGGTGTTACGTCAACAAACTGAATGCACCGGTTGACGAACAGGGCCGTACTCGCCCGGATCTGACTGAGATTTTCGATGACTCTTCCACCGCGAAAGTTATCAAAATCGATCCTGCTAAGCTGAACAGCACCAGCGCCCTGCCAGTTCTTGGCGCGGTACCATGGAGCTTCGATCTGATTGCAACTCGTGCAATCGACATGGCGCGTCACCTGAATGCCACCGTCATCAACGAAGGCGACATCAACACCCGTCGCGTGAAGTCTGTGACCTTCTGCGCACGTAGCATTCCGCACATGCTGGAACACTTCCGTGCAGGTTCCCGCTGGTAACTTCCGCAGACCGCCCAGACGTTCTGGTTGCCGCTTGCCTGGCAGCAATGAACGGCGTGGAGATCGGTGCTCTGCTGCTGACCGGCGGCTACGACATGGATCCACGTATCAGCAAACTGTGCGAACGCGCATTTGCTACCGGCCTGCCGGTATTCATGGTGAACACCAACACCTGGCAGACCTCTCTGAGCCTGCAGAGCTTCAACCTGGAAGTTCCGGTTGACGATCACGAGCGCATCGAGAAAGTTCAGGAATACGTTGCTAACTACATCAACGCTGACTGGATTGAATCTCTGACCGCTACCTCTGAGCGCAGCCGTCGTCTGTCTCCGCCAGCATTCCGTTACCAGCTGACCGAGCTGGCGCGTAAAGCGGGCAAACGTGTTGTTCTGCCAGAAGGCGACGAACCACGTACCGTTAAAGCTGCCGCTATCTGTGCTGAACGTGGTATCGCTACTTGCGTACTGCTGGGCGACCCAGATGAAATCACCCGTGTTGCAGCGTTTCAGGGCGTTGAACTGGGCGCAGGCGTAGAAATGGTTGATCCAGAAGTGGTTCGCGAAAGCTACGTTGTCCTCGCCTGGTCGAACTGCGTAAAAACAAAGGTATGACCGAAACCGTTGCCCGCGAACAGCTGGAAGACAACGTGGTTCTCGGCACCCTGATGCTGGAACAAGACGACGTTGACGGCCTGGTTTCCGGTGCGGTTCACACCACCGCGAACACCATTCGCCCACCGCTGCAGCTGATCAAAACTGCACCGGGCAGCTCTGGTTTCTTCCGTGTTCTTCATGCTGCTGCCTGAACAGGTTTATGTTTACGGCGACTGCGCGATAAACCGGATCCGACTGCAGAACAGCTGGCTGAAATCGCTATCCAGTCCGCAGACTCCGCGATTGCTTTCGGTATCGAACCACGCGTTGCGATGCTCTCCTACTCCACCGGTACTTCTGGTGCAGGTAGCGATGTAGAGAAAGTCCGCGAAGCAAGTGGTCTGGCACAGGAAAAACGTCCTGACCTGATGATCGACGGCCCACTGCAGTACGACGCCGCCGTGATGGCTGACGTTGCGAAATCCAAAGCACCGAACTCTCCGGTTGCAGGTCGCGCTACCGTGTTTATCTTCCCAGATCTGAACACCGGTAACACCACCTACAAAGCGGTACAGCGTTCTGCCGACCTGATCTCCATCGGGCCGATGCTGCAGGGTATGCGCAAGCCGGTGAACGACCTGTCGTGGCGCGCTGGTAGACGACATCGTCTATACCATCGCCCTGACCGCGATCCAGTCTTCACAGCAGCAGTAATCTCGTCATCATCCGCAGCTTTGCGCTGCGGATATCTGAACCGGAAATAATCACTATTTCCGGTTTTTTATTCTCTTAATTTGCATTAATCCTTTCTGATTATCTTGCTTAACTGCGCTGCATCAATGAATTGCGCCATCCCACTTTGCATACTTACCACTTTGTTTTGTGCAAGGGAATATTTGCGCTATGTCCGCAATCACTGAATCCAAACCAACAAGAAGATGGGCAATGCCCGATACGTTGGTGATTATCTTTTTTGTTGCTATTTTAACCAGCCTTGCCACCTGGGTAGTTCCGGTGGGGATGTTTGACAGTCAGGAAGTGCAGTATCAGGTTGATGGTCAAACAAAAACACGCAAAGTCGTAGATCCACACTCATTTCGCATTCTGACTAACGAAGCAGGCGAACCTGAGTATCACCGCGTACAGCTGTTCACGACGGGCGATGAACGCCCGGGCCTGATGAACTTCCCGTTTGAAGGATTAACCTCAGGATCGAAATACGGGACAGCCGTTGGCATCATCATGTTTATGCTGGTGATTGGCGGCGCGTTTGGCATTGTGATGCGTACAGGAACCATTGATAACGGTATCCTGGCGCTTATTCGCCATACCCGCGGGAATGAAATTCTCTTTATTCCTGCGCTGTTTATTCTGTTTTCACTTGGCGGCGCGGTATTTGGTATGGGAGAAGAGGCCGTCGCCTTTGCCATTATCATCGCACCGCTAATGGTCCGGCTGGGCTATGACAGTATTACCACCGTCCTGGTGACCTATATTGCCACGCAAATCGGTTTTGCCAGTTCGTGGATGAACCCGTTTTGTGTGGTCGTTGCTCAGGGGATTGCCGGCGTTCCGGTGCTTTCTGGCTCCGGGTTGCGCATCGTGGTGTGGGTTATCGCCACTCTGATTGGCCTGATCTTTACCATGGTGTACGCCTCACGAGTGAAAAAGAATCCTCTTCTGTCACGCGTGCATGAGTCCGACCGCTTCTTTCGTGAAAAGCAGGCTGATGTTGAACAACGTCCGTTTACCTTTGGTGACTGGCTGGTATTGATTGTCCTGACCGCCGTAATGGTCTGGGTGATTTGGGGCGTGATCGTTAATGCCTGGTTTATTCCAGAAATTGCCAGCCAGTTCTTCACCATGGGTCTGGTGATTGGCATCATCGGCGTTGTTTTCCGCCTTAACGGCATGACGGTTAATACCATGGCTTCATCCTTTACCGAAGGGGCGCGAATGATGATCGCCCCTGCCCTGCTGGTGGGTTTCGCCAAAGGGATTTTGCTGCTGGTCGGTAATGGTGAAGCGGGTGATGCCAGCGTGTTAAATACCATCCTCAACAGCATTGCCAATGCCATTAGCGGTCTGGACAACGCGGTCGCGGCCTGGTTTATGTTGCTCTTCCAGGCGGTATTTAATTTCTTCGTGACGTCCGGTTCTGGTCAGGCGGCGTTAACCATGCCGTTACTGGCACCGCTTGGCGATCTGGTCGGTGTTAACCGTCAGGTTACCGTGCTGGCGTTCCAGTTTGGTGATGGCTTCAGTCACATCATTTACCCAACCTCAGCGTCGTTAATGGCAACGCTCGGTGTGTGCAGGGTGGACTTCCGTAACTGGCTGAAGGTGGGCGCGACCCTACTTGGACTGCTGTTTATTATGTCCAGCGTCGTAGTGATCGGCGCTCAGTTGATGGGCTACCACTAAAAATGTTAAGAGCCGCAATTGCGGCTCTTTTTTCATTCTGCCGTTTCAGTCTCTACGGCTTCATTTTTGGCATTGCGCTTCATCCACAACGCTAGCGCTTTCAGCGAGTCTGGAGTGAACTCATCGCAGCGTGCGGTGATTTCTTCCGGCGTCAGCCAGCAAACTTCACTGACTTCATCTTCCTGTAGTGCGAAGGGACCGTGAGAGACGCAGCTGAACAATGCGCCCCAGACACGGCAATTTTTATCTTCGAAATAGAACTGCCCGTGCTCGGCAAAGGGGACACCGGCAATGCCCAACTCTTCTTCCGCTTCGCGACGCGCGGATTCCAGCAGTTGCTCATCGGCCTGGACTACACCGCCTGCGGTCGCATCTAACATGCCGGGTAAAAAGTCTTTTGTCTCGGTACGACGCTGGACCAGAATTTTGCCCATGCCATCATGCACGACGATGTAAGTTGCACGATGACGCAGACACTGTGCCCGCATTTGTTCCCGGCTGGCTTGTGCAATGACTTCGTTCTCTTCATTGACAATATCCACCCATTCAGTACTTGCCAAACGACGCTGTTCCATTATCAGGAAACCTTCTTTTTCTGGCGCTCTTACGGCGCATTTTGAGTTGTGGGTAAATTACGGATTAATCGCGACCTGCGCAATGATACTTTGATCATTGAGTGCGATTACACTAAGTACGTCATTATCCAGCATGCCATAACTCGCCGGATTACCGCCTTTCGGAATACTCACCGAGCCGGGGTTGAAGTGGAAAATCTCCCCCCGCTGTTCTGCCACTGGCAGATGGGTATGACCGTACACCAGCACATCGTTCTGGTTTAAAGCAGGCAGATTTTCCGGGCCAAAAAGATGACCATGCGTCAAAAACAGACGTTGTTTTTCCAGTAATACCTGTTGCCACGGCGCGGTTATCGGGAAATGCAGCAGCATTTGATCCACTTCGCTGTCGCAGTTGCCGCGCACAGCGATAACCTTATGTGCCACTTCATTAAGCCGTTCAGCGACTTTGGCTGGCGCGTAACCCTCCGGTAAAGCATTACGCGGGCCGTGATTCAACACGTCGCCAAGGATCACCAGCCACTGGGCACCGCTTTGGGCAAACAACTCCAGAACACGTTCCGTCGCCGGTAACGACCCATGAATGTCCGATGCAAACATCAGTTTCATCACTCACTCCTCGTCGAAAAAACGTAAGCTATGATACTGGATTCTGTCGTTGCTATCAGCCAGATTGCTTCGCCGAAAGTGCAATAAAACGCTGGACAGACGCTCGCTGCCACTGGAATGTTGCATAATCCACCAGGCGTTCTGGCACCTCATCGCCATGTAGTACCAGGCGGTTAATCATTAGCGCCAGATCAGTATCAGCAATGCACCATTCACCAAATAAATTCGGCTGACCCAGTACTAACAAATGTTCTGCCATCGCGAACAGTTTCTCTGCACTGGCTTTTCCCTCGGCCGTTAGTGGCGCTTTTTTCGCCCCCGCAAAGACAACATCCGTCGGACGCTCTTCGCGGATGGGCATCAGATCGCTGCGCAGCCAGGCCTGAATCTGTCGTGCACGCGCACGATTTTCTAAATCAAGCGGATAAATACGTTCCCAGGTCGGTGGCGCAAATCGATCTTCCAGATACTCCGCAATGGCAGAAGATTCACTCAACTCAAAATCATCGATTTGTAATAACGGCACACGGCGTGTCTGACCGTAACCTTGCCACGTCGGCTGCAAATGTTCACCGCTGTCGAGGTCGATGGTCTTGATATGAAACGACAGGCCTTTTTCCTGCAACGCCACCCAGGCGGATAACACATAAGGGGAGAAAAAGTGGGCATCTGACCAAAGCGTGATAGCGGGTTTACTCATTATGTCCTCGGCAATAAAGGGGGCTGGCTATCAAACTATAGAGCCTTTTTGTCACTGTCACGTGACGAATACTCACGTAAGTCGCCGCGCTTTCTATACTTGTGGTGTTCAGATGATTAAACAACCGGAGCTGCAATGATCGATCTCTATTTCGCCCCGACACCCAATGGTCACAAAATTACGCTGTTTCTCGAAGAAGCAGAGCTGGATTATCGCTTGATTAAGGTAGACCTGGGGAAAGGCGGTCAGTTTCGTCCGGAATTTTTGCGCATTTCGCCCAACAACAAAATTCCGGCAATTGTTGATCATTCTCCTGCCGATGGCGGCGAACCGCTAAGCCTCTTTGAGTCTGGTGCCATTTTGTTGTATCTGGCTGAGAAAACAGGACTCTTTTTGAGTCATGAAACGCGTGAGCGCGCCGCCACATTACAGTGGTTATTCTGGCAGGTAGGCGGACTGGGGCCGATGCTTGGGCAAAATCATCATTTTAATCACGCAGCCCCCCAAACCATTCCTTACGCTATTGAACGTTATCAGGTTGAAACTCAGCGTCTTTACCATGTACTGAACAAGCGGCTGGAAAACTCGCCCTGGCTGGGAGGCGAGAACTACAGCATTGCGGATATTGCCTGCTGGCCGTGGGTTAATGCCTGGACTCGCCAGCGAATTGACCTAGCAATGTATCCGGCAGTCAAGAACTGGCATGAGCGGATCCGTTCGCGCCCTGCCACCGGGCAGGCACTGCTAAAAGCACAACTCGGTGATGAGCGTTCGGATAGTTAACAGAAACAGGTTCTCGTGTATTATTTCATCCTAAGTAAAACAACGGAGAACCTGCAATGGCACAACCTGCCGCTATTATTCGTATAAAGAACCTTCGTTTGCGTACGTTTATCGGAATTAAGGAAGAAGAAATTAACAACCGTCAGGATATTGTTATCAATGTGACGATCCACTACCCCGCCGATAAAGCGCGCACTAGCGAAGATATCAACGATGCGCTGAATTATCGCACCGTAACGAAAAACATTATTCAGCATGTAGAGAATAACCGTTTCTCTTTGCTGGAAAAATTAACTCAGGATGTGCTCGATATCGCACGTGAACATCACTGGGTGACGTATGCTGAAGTGGAAATCGATAAAGTTCACGCGCTACGCTATGCCGACTCGGTCTCTATCACCTTAAGCTGGCAACGTTAGGCGCCCTCTTCCCAGGGAGGTCGCATGAAGATTCTGATTACCGGTGGTACCGGCCTCATAGGCCGCCACCTGATTCCGCGCTTATTAACGCTTGGCCACACGGTCTGCGTAGTGACCCGTTCCCCGGAAAAAGCGCGCCAGGTGCTTGATGCGCGCGTTGAAGTCTGGCCCGGGCTACAGAATATTTCATCGCTCGACGGCATAGACGCCGTGATTAATCTTGCCGGTGGAGCTATTGCCGACAAGCGCTGGACCGACGCGCAAAAGCAGAAGGTCTTTGCGACAGTCGTTGGACCATAACTCAGCGTATCAGCGAGCTGATTCTGGCCAGCACCACCCCGCCAGCGGTGCTGATTTCTGGCTCCGCCACCGGCTATTACGGCGATCTCGGCGAAGCGGTCGTGACGGAAGAAGAGCCGCCGCATAATGAATTTACCCATAAATTGTGTGCACGCTGGCAGCACATTGCCAGCAGCGCAGAAAGCGACCTCACCCGTGTCTGCCTGCTGCGTACCGGGGTTGTTCTCGCCGCACAAGGCGGTATTCTCGCTAAATGCTGCCGCCGTTTAAACTCGGTCTGGGTGGCCCTATCGGCTATGGTCAGTATCTGGCGTGGGATACATATCGACGATATGGTCAACGGTATTCTCTGGCTGCTTGATAACGATCTGAGCGGGCCATTTAATATGGTTTCGCCCTACCCGGTTCGTAAGCGAACGGTTTGCCCATGCGTGGGGCATGCGTTAGATCGCTCCTGAATTTTACGCGTTCCCGCCACCGTGATACGCCTGCTGATGGGAGATCTTTCGGTACTGGTACTCGGCGGACAGCGTGCGTTACCCAAACGGATAGAAGCCGCTGGTTTTGTCTTCCGCTGGTACGATCTGGATGAAGCGCTGGCGGATGTCGTTCGCTGATGTGGTTTACAGCAAACATCCGCCAGTTAACTCCCGGTGTTACAGGATTAGTGGCTTTGCGCGATAAGATCGTCTGGTGAAAGTCGGGTCACCATCATAACTAACTCTCTGTCTAAACCTCTATCCAGCATCTCCTGAGCAATACGCAGGGCTTCTTCGTGTTTGCCCTGCATTGCGCCTTCTTCACGTAATCTGTCAGCAATGGTCATCAGTTTCTCCTTTTCTTGTGGTGCGCGTTCCGCTATCTCACCAATAAATGCACGAAAACGCTGGGCATCCCCTGTTTGTAATACGTAATTAAACAGGGCTTTTAGCTGTCTGTCATTAGTGTTCCCTGTAACTAGCAGCGAAACAATTTGGTCGACTAATCCCAACAGATCGCGCTGACGAATATGTTTCTGAATTAACTCCAACAGCGCCATTTTGCGGTGTTGCATAATCTCGTCATCCGGCACCACGGTAATATCCACCAACGGAAAAGCCGATGAATATATTTTGCGGGCTATAGCAGGCTCGGCAAATTCATCAAGCCAGCAGAGTGAATAAGGATAAGGACTTCTGCAACCATGATAAAACAGCATCGGGAGCACCAATGGAAGCTCTTTATAGCCCGCATCAAGATGGTTTTGCATTGCCGCAATGGAATAACGCATCATGCGAAAAGCCATTAATTCTTCCGGCTTACTTTGGTGCTCTATCACTACATAAATATAACCCACTCCCTCCTGCGTTTTCACAGACCACAAGAGGTCGGAATAATATTGCCGCAGGTCTTCATCAATAAAACTGTTTGGTTCCAGTTTAAGCGTCGTTAAATCACACAGTTTGCGCAGCGGCGCGGGAAGATGAATATCAATAAAATCCCGCGCGGTGTCTGGATGGCGTAAAAAAGATTTAAATACCGCATCATGCGGCGTGGAAGTTGTCGATATTGTCATGGCGTTCCGTCACCCCTCAAATTTAAGATGACGCGACAATAACCACGATTAACACCCAATGCAGCAGGCAGTTTTTATCTTTGGACAGCGAATTCAGAAGTATTTTTAGCGGACTGTAACTTTTACATTTCAGCGGAAGCTGACTCGCAAATTCCCCATGAAAATACTCCGGCAGCGTTAGCCACCGGAGAGGAAATTACTTGAGCGCTCCGCTCAGGAACTGCTGTAGACGGGCACTCTTCGGGTTGCCGAAAACTTCATCCGGCGCTCCCTCTTCCTCGATTTTTCCCTGATGAAGGAAAATCACATGCGAGGAAACATGGCGAGCGAAGCCCATTTCGTGAGTCACCACCACCATGGTTTTCCCCTCTTCCGCCAGTTGCTGCATAATGCGCAGTACTTCCCCAACCAGCTCAGGATCGAGCGCGGAAGTCGGTTCATCGAACAGTAGCACTTCCGGTTCCATTGCCAGCGCTCGGGCAATAGAAACGCGCTGCTGCTGGCCACCGGACAAATGCACCGGGTATTTATTCTGCTGACGTTCGTCAATGCCCACTTTCGCCAGGTATTTCACCGCCCGCTCGCGCGCTTCAAGCTTGCTGAGTCCAAGTACCTGAATAGGCGCTTCCATCACGTTCTCCAGCACCGTCATATGGCTCCAGAGGTTAAAGTGCTGGAAACCATCGTCAGGCGGGTACGCAGTAAACGCAGCTGGTTCTTATGGCCTAGCTGCCCGTCGGTATCGCGAACCAGGCCAATATTCTGCCCATTGACGATAATGGAACCTTCACTCGGTTTTTCGAGGAAGTTGATGCAGCGCAGGAAGGTACTTTTGCCCGAGCCGGATGAGCCGATGATGCTTATCACATCACCCGCATCAGCCTTAAGCGACACGCCCTTCAGCACTTCCTGCTCGCCGTAACGTTTGTGCAGGTCGATTACGTTAAGTTTTTTATCAGACATCATATTCTCAGTGCGTGAGAACGGTTTCATATGCTGCAACCAGCGTTTTTCCGCTTTACGGAACAGGCTTATCAGCACATACGAGATGATTAAGTACAGAACGGCCGCGATCCCGAAGGCGGTAAAGGGCTGGTAGGTTGCGGAGTTAATATCACGCGCAATTTTCAGCAAATCGGGCACGGTGGCGGTAAACGCCAGCGCCGTCGAGTGCAGCATCAGGATCACTTCATTGCTGTAAGCCGGCAGCGCAATGCGCAGTGCCGATGGCAAAATGATGCAGCGATATAGCTTAAATGACGAGAAACCGTAGGCCCGCGCGGCCTCTATTTCCCCTGCGGGTACCGAACGAATGGCGCCGGCAAAAATCTCGGTGGTGTAGGCACAAGTGTTGAGCGTTAAAGCCAGCACAGTACAGTTGAGGCCACTGCGGAAAAAGGCATTGAGCATCTCGGTGCCCTTGACGATTTCCAGCGTGTACATCCCGGAGTAGAACACCAGCAGCTGCACGTACAGCGGCGTACCGCGAAAAATATAGGTGAACAGCCATACCGGGAATTTGATGTACTTGTTGCTGGAGACGCGAGCAATCGCCAGGAACAGAGCCATAAACCCGCCCATCACTACCGACAGCACCAGCAACCAGAGGGTGATTGCCACGCCGGTAAAACGATAACCGTCGCTCCACAGCAGCGCTTTCCAGTACTCCTGAATAATTTCAATCACAGGTCAGCCCTCTTCACACCCACGGAGTAGCGGCGTTCGAGCAGCAGCAACACGCCATTGGAAACGGTAGTAAACAGCAGATAAATCAATCCGCAGACGATGGCGAAGTAGAACGGCTCCCAGGTGCTTTTGCCCGCAAGCTGAGTCGCTTTGACCACATCTTCCAACCCAAGCAGCGATACCAACGCGGTGGCCTTTAAAATCACCTGCCAGTTGTTGCCGATCCCCGGCAGCGCATAGCGCATCATCGCCGGGAACGGAATGCGACGGAAGGTTTGCGCGCCGGTAAACCCGAAGGCCGTGGCCGCTTCAATATGCCCTTTCGGCACCGCCATAAAGGCACCGCGGAAGGTTTCGGTAAAATAAGCCCCGTAGATAAAACCGAGGGTGATGATCCCCGCGATCATCGGGTCGATATCAAACTGCGATAACCCGAGCGCGTCAGTCACCAGATTAAGCGCCATCTGCAAGCCGTAAAAAATCAGCAGCATCAGGACTAAGTCGGGCACCCCGCGAATCAGCGTGGTGTAGCCCTCAAAAATTAACGCCAGTACGCGATTTTGGGAGAGCTTGGCTCCCGCGCCGAGCAGACCAATAAGCACGGCCAGAACCACTGAGCTGAGAGCCAGCTCGAGGGTAACAACGGCGCCCTGAAAAATAACCTGTGAAAACCCGTACAGCATGCTGCCAGTCCTGTCTTGACGCCCATCGCCCGGTAAAGCCGAAGGACGATGGGTTACTGGTGATGATTACTCGCCGTAAACGTTAAAATCGAAGTATTTTTTCGCCAGCTTGTCGTAGGTGCCGTCAGCGCGCATCTCAGCAAATGCCTTGTTGAGCGCGTTCAGCAGTTCAGTATCGTCTTTACGCAGACCCATACCGGTACCCACCCCAAACAGCTTCTCGTCTTTAATCGACGGGCCGCCGAACTGGTAGTCTTTACCGATAGGCTGTTTCAGGAAACCTTCACTCGCCGCCACTTCGTCCTGGAATGCCGCGTCGATACGACCGGCGGTCAGGTCGGAGTAGATATTGTCCTGTCCCTGGTAGGAGACAATTTCAATACCTTTCGGTGCCCAGTGCTCGTTACCGTAAGTTTCCTAGTGGTGCCCTGTAACACGCCAACGCGCTTGCCTTTCAACGTGGCGAGATCTGGCGTCGCCGGGGAACCCTTTTTCCACCACCAGACGGGAATCGGCGGCGTACAGTTTGTCGGTAAAGGCAATTTCCTGCTGACGTTTTTCAGTGATCGACAGCGACGACATAATGGCATCGATTTTCTTCGCTTTCAGCGAGGGGATCAGGGCGTCCAGCGGGTTTTCCACGAAGGTACATTGTGCCTGGATGCGCTTACACAGCTCTTTTGCCAGATCAATGTCAAAACCCACTAATTCACCCTGTGCATTTTTTGACTCGAACGGTGCATACGTTGGGTCAGTACAATTCGCGCTTTTTTGCGGGATTGCTGCAAATGCGCTTTTGAAGCAGAAGCAAGCGCTAAGACCAAAGAAAAAGATAACGCCAGTTTTTTCATATTATCCTCAACAGACAGTAATTCTTGTTGGGTTTTTTTAGAAATAATCTGAGCAGTTATCGTGCCATATTGGCCTATCAAGGCAAAGCATTCTGCCCTGACTGATGGCTTTTTTCTCATTAAAAATGCTTAATTATGCAACCGCGCGCAATTTTCGAGCAAAAAGCGCACCACCGCGGTGCATCACAAAATCAATGCACCACGATGATACATTTACTGCAGTTAGTCGCCGTAGACGTTGAAGTTGAAATATTTCTTCGCCATCTTGTCGTAGGTACCGTCAGCACGCAGCTCCGCCAGCGCTTTATCAAACGCTGCTTTCAGCTCAACGTCGTCTTTACGCAGCCCGACGCCGGTGCCATCACCAAAGAATTTCTTGTCTTTGACGGACGGACCTGCGAAATCAAAATCTTTACCCGCTGGTTGCTTGAGGAAACCTTCGCTACCCGCCACTTCATCCTGGAACGCCGCGTCAAGACTCACGGCTGCCATATCGGAGTAGATCAGATCCTGGTTTTGATACGCTACAACATCGATGCCTTTACTACGCCAGTTTTCGTTGGCATAAGCTTCCTGAGTGGAACCCTGCAGAACGCCGATATGCTTGCCTTTCAGCGCATCAAGGGTAGGCAAAATCGCCGAGCCTTTCGCCGCGATCAGACGTGAGTCCGCCGCATACAGCTTGTTGGAGAAGGCGATTTCCTGCTGGCGTTTTTCGGTTATCGACAGCGAAGAGATAATGGCGTCGATTTTCTTCGCTTTCAGCGACGGGATCAGCGCGTCAAAGTCGCTGCCCACCCAGGTACATTGGTGCTGGGGGCGTTTACACATTTCATTGCCCAGATCGATATCAAAGCCGATGAAATCGCCTTTGGCATCTTTGAGGAGAACGGTGCGTAGGTAGTATCGGTACCGATACGAATGCTCTGTGGCAGTGCGGCAAATACGCTGGATGCGCTGTTGAGACCCACCAGCAAAGAGAGAGCCAGAACCGTTTCTTCATACGTTCCCCTTATTAAATCGTGATGTCGTTAACTACTCATAATTATGTTGTGTGCGTCTGCAGGATTCTATTTCGTAATTTCTGTGCGACTCAATGCTAATAAAAACACTGTTAAAAATGTTAATGAAAAGATAACAAAAGGTGATCACAAGAAGATATCAGCCGCAGCGCATAAATCGGAGCTGTACAAATAGACAATCGGGATGATTAAATATCGAGGATTTATTTGGCGTTACAAAATCGCCCTGAAACAGGGCAAGAGAATACATCATGCGCCCTGGTTGGCGGCGCCACGCGCCGGTCCAGCGCGTAAGAGATCCTGCGGCAGGTCGATATCGAAAAGATCGAGCACGCGATTTACCGTCTGGTTAATCACATCGTCCAGCGTTTGTGGGCGGTGATAAAATGCTGGCACTGGCGGCATGATAATTGCGCGAATCTCGGCGGCCTGGTCATCAAACGCAGGTGCCCCAAATGCAGTGGCGTTTCTCGCACGCACAGCACCAACGGACGGCGCTCTTTGAGCACCACGTCAGCGACGCGTTACAAGCCGTCGGTATAGCTATTCGACGATACCAGAGAGGGTTTTGATTGAGCACGGCAGAATAATCATCCCGGCCGTTTTAAAGAGCCTGATGAGATACTAATCTTTATATCGCGGGCATCGTGCACAACGTCGGCCAGCGCCGAACCTCACGCAGCGAAAAGTCGGTTTCCAGCGCCAGCGTCTGGCGTGCCGCCTGGCTCATCACCAGATGCGTTTCGACATCCGGGAGGCTACGTAGCACCTGTAGAAGCGAACGCCGTAAATGGCGCCGCTGGCGCCGGAGATTCCAATGATGAGTCGTTTCACACAAACCGCCCTGTTTCCATAATGAAAGCAAACTTTGCCGGATTACGGCGCCAGACGCAACCGCGAGGCGTGATTATCGATATTAGTTGGCTCAAGGGAAGCCATAACTATAAAAAACGGCTGTCTGAATTTGCTCAAAGCCAGATGACGAAAAACAAACGGGACGGTACGTTATGTCGGCGCATCAAGGGAATGGGGTTAGGGAAGGTGAAACGGAGATAGGGACTGATCCAGATGGAAAAAACCGGATGCGAATCGATTCGCATCCGGCCTTTACCAACTTAACCTTCGTTGTGCATCTCTCTAAGTTTTCGACTTCAATTCCGGACAAGCATCGCTTTGGCGTCGTCATTGCGCAGTGAATCGAGGAAATCAAGATAGGTCTGGTCAACATCTTTGGTAACGTACACGCCGTTAAATACCGAGCATTCAAACTGCTGAATGTCCGGGTTCTCAGCGCTCACGGCTTCAATCAGATCGTTAAGATCCTGGAACAGAAGACCGTCTGCACCAATGATCTGCCGGATTTCGTCCACTTCACGCCCGTGAGCAATCAGCTCGGTAGCGGTTGGCATATCAATACCATAACATTCGGGTAAAACGAATTCTCCGGCGCGGCAGAGGCCAGATAGACCTTTTTCGCTCCGGCTTCGCGCGCCATTTCGATAATCTGCTCAGACGTGGTACCACGCACGATGGAATCATCCACCAACAGGACGTTCTTACCGCGGGCAACCGGCGCGGTTGGCGTTGAGCTTACGACGATCTACTATGCAACGCAGCTGCTGACCCGGCATGATAAAGGTACGGCCAACGTAACGGTTTTTCACAAAACCCTGACGAACGGTTATCGAGCAGACGGGCAATCTCCAGCGCGATATCGCAAGAGGTTTCTGGGACGGGATAACCACGTCGATATCCAGACTTCCCACTCGCGCGCGATTTTCTCGCCAAGCTTGGTGCCCATGTTAACGCGAGGGCTGTAGACGGGGGAAATCTTATCGATAAAGGAGTCCGGACGCCAAAAGAGACGTATTCGAACAGGCATGGGTTGCTCACCGGGTTGTCAGCACATTGACGGGTAAACAGCTGCCCTTTCTCAGTGATGTAGACCGCTTCGCCCGGCGCCACATCGCGCAGGAATTCAAAGCCCAGCGTATCCAGCGCCACGCTTTCGGAAGCCACCATATACTCGGTACGACCGTCACCAATATCACGTTTACCCAGCACCAGCGGACGGATGCCGTTAGGGTCGCGGAAAGCAACCATGCCGTGACCGATAATCATCGCGACGCACGCATACGCGCCGCGGATTAAGCGGTTTGTGGCAGCAATGGCAGCGAAAATATTGTCGGCTTCCAGCGGGTAGTGGCGGAAGTTGTCCAGCTCGCTGGCGAAGATATTAAGCAGAATTTCCGAGTCGGAAGTGGTGTTGATGTGGCGGCGTTTTTCTTCAAACAGTTTTTTACGCAACTCGTGAGCGTTGGTCAGATTGCCGTTGTGGGCAAGCGTAATGCCATACGGGGAGTTAACGTAAAACGGCTGCGCTTCAGAGGCGCTGGAGCTGCCAGCCGTGGGGTAACGCACATGACCAATGCCCATATTGCCCTGCAAACGCTGCATATGGCGAGCTTCAAATACATCGCTCACCAGCCCGTTCGCTTTACGCAAACGGAAGCAGTTATTGGCATCTATGGTGATGATGCCGGCGGCATCCTGACCGCGATGCTGAAGCACCGTTAAGGCATCATAAATCGACTGGTTAACCGGCATAACACCGGCGATACCGACAATACCGCACATACGTCTTTTTCCTCGTTAAGCCACATCTCAGAGCACTTACGCTCTGGGCAAGAAACTTGACGAGCTTTGCAGATAATCAAAAAAACATCTGATGATAAAACTGAATTGCGGGATCAGCTGTGATTTGCTCCAGTCTTCGCTTTTCGACACCCCGGTAAAGGAGTCGAGAAAGAAGAGAATGGCAGCAACAATCAACACACCGCGCAACGCACCGAAACAGACGCCCAGCACCCGATCGGTGCCTGACAACCCCGTTTTCTCCACCAACTGGCCTATCACGAAGTTCACGATAGCACCAACGATCAGGGTAGCGATAAACAGTACCGCGATGGCAATCCCATTTCGAACCAGTTCGTCTTCAAAGCCCGTAAACCAGACTGACAGGTAAGTGTAGTAATGACTGGCAACAAAGAAAGCACAACCCCATGTCACCAGCGATAACGCTTCACGAACAAAGCCGCGGATCAGGCTAACCAGAGAGGAAAAAGCAATCACCGCGATTATGGCGTAATCAATCCAGACCATATGTGTCCCACGATTTTACGCCCTGTCATCCTGTTCGGGGCGCATTCTAACAGAAAAAGAAAACGTTTGCGTAGGGATTTCCTTCCCGCGCATCAATAAAAATGGCGCTGAAAAAATATTCAACGCCATCGACTTTTTATGCCTTTGCGGCATCGGGCAATGCGTGTCGGATGCGGCGTAAACGCCTTATCCGACCTACGGTTCTACCCCTGCGTAGGCCTGATAAGACGCGCCAGCGTCGCATCAGGCAAGACCGTATTAATTCGGCGTATAGCCCATTACCACGCCACTTAAGCCAGAAAGTTGCTTCAACTCACCCAGCGAACCTTTCAGCTTATCTTTCGAGGCATCCGGCCCAACCAGAATACGGGTAATTTTACCCTGCACTGGCGTGGATGGCGACGTATAAACCCGATAACCGGCACCGCGCAGCTTACCGACAATCTCATTCACTTTATCGGCATTTTTCAGCGCACCCAGTTGCACAACATAGGCTTTACCCGTCGGTGCAGCTTTTTCTTCCACGACCGGCTTCGGTTCTGGCTTCGGCGCAGGTGGTGCTTCAACCTTTGGTTTAGGCGGCTCCACCGGTTTCGGCTTCGGTGGGGCGACCGGTGCAGGTTCCGGTTCAAACTCGGTGTTATTGGCTGCAATAGTGGCCGGATCGAGCGACGGTGCTGCGGCATCACCTGCCCGCACCTCTTCCGCTGCGCCTTCCGGCGGCTGCGTCGGTAACGCCTGGGTGGCGGCTGGCATCATATCAGGCTCATCACGATCGCCCGCTTTCGGCACCAGCGGGATAGCCGCGAACTCATCCTGATAATGTTTTTTCTGCCCGTCCAGCAGCCCTGGAAGTACAATCACCCCCAGCGCCACCAGCACGATCGTGCCCACTAACCGATTCTGAAACTTACTTGCCACCGCTTCTCCTCGCGTCAATCACTTCCATGACATGTGCGACCGTGTGGAAAGAACCACACACCAGCACGGTGTCTTCCGCTTTAGCGTCCGCCATTGCGGCATCCCATGCCTGCGCAACGCTATCAAATGATTTGCCGTTACCCAAATGCTCAAGCAGTTGTTCTGCCGTGGCACCGCGCGGCCCTTCCAGTGGCGCACAATACCAGTCATCAACCACGCTTTTCAACCAGGCCAGAGTTCCGGCAATATCTTTATCATGTAGCATACCGATAACCGCCAGCACGCGCCCGTTTTTCGGTAGCGCTTTCATACGCCCGGTGAGATATTCCGCCGCATGTGGATTATGCGCGACATCAAAAATAACGCGTGGCGACTCGCTCACAATCTGGAAACGTCCCGGCAAAATTGCGCTGGCAATCCCGTCGCGAATGGCATTTTCACTGACTTCCAGCCCGCTGGCACGCAGTGCCGCCAGCGCTGTTGCGGCATTCGGTTGCGGGACAAGCGGCAACGGCAGATTTTCCAGCGTGCCGTGAGCATCGCTAAACGCCCAGTCATGATCGGTGACGGAATAGTTCCACTCAACGCCCCGACGTTGTAACAGTGCACCTTTTTCCTGCGCCACATCAGCAATGGTAGAAGGCATTTCCGGCTCACCGACAATTGCCGGTTTTTCGCTGCGGAAGATGCCTGCTTTCTCGCGACCAATACTTTCGCGATCTGGACCCAGCCAGTCGGTATGATCCAGCGCAATACTGGTTACTACCGCGACATCGGCGTCGACAATATTGGTTGCGTCCAGACGACCGCCCAGCCCTACTTCCAGAATCACCACGTCAAGTTGTGCCTGCTTGAACAGCCACAACGCCGACAGCGTACCGTACTCGAAATAGGTCAGGGAAATATCACCGCGTGCCGATTCAATCTCCGCAAAAGAGGCGGTGTGGGCCGATTCCGGCAATTCCTGGCCCTGCACACGTACGCGCTCGGTATAACGCACCAGATGAGGCGAACTGTAGACGCCCACTTTGTACCCTGCCGCCATCAGAATCGACTCCAGCGTACGGCAGGTGGTGCCTTTGCCATTCGTACCCGCAACGGTAAACACAAATGGCGCTGGTTTCAGGACGCCAAGACGCGCCGCGACCAGGCTCACGCGCTCAAGGCCGAGATCGATAGTTTTACTGTGCAGGTTTTCCAGATAAGAAAGCCACGAAGCCAGAGGCGACGCGGCTTGAGGAGTGCGTTTGATAATCATGGTATCCGCTGATTCGTTACGGTGAGAATAGCAAAAGGGCAGAGCCAGTGGCCCTGCCCTTATCAGTTATCAGGCCTCAGGTTCCTGATCCGGTACCGGGGGTACCACTACGCCTTCACGCGGCGCTTCAGGATTCGGCGCTGGCAGATTCATCAACTTCGCCAGAATGCTCGCCAGTTTCAGGCGCATTTCCGGACGACGGACGATCATGTCGATCGCGCCTTTCTCGATCAGGAATTCACTGCGCTGGAATCCAGGCGGCAGTTTTTCGCGAACGGTCTGTTCGATAACACGCGGACCGGCAAAGCCGATTAACGCTTTCGGTTCAGCGATGTTGAGATCGCCCAGCATGGCGAAACTTGCAGAAACACCGCCCATCGTCGGGTCGGTCAGCACGGAGATGTACGGCAAGCCGCGCTCCTGCATTTTTGCCAGTGCCGCAGAGGTTTTCGCCATCTGCATCAGCGACATCAGTGCTTCCTGCATACGTGCGCCACCAGAGGCGGAGAAGCAGATCAGCGGGCAGTTATCTTCCAGCGCCTGCTCAACGGCACGCACGAAACGTGCACCCACAACAGACCCCATTGAACCGCCCATAAAGGCGAACTCGAATGCCGCAGCGACAACCGGCATTCCATACAGAGTGCCTTTCATCACCACCAGCGCATCTTTTTCGCCGGTTTCTTTCTGCGCAGATGCCAGACGGTCTTTATACTTCTTGGAGTCACGAAACTTCAGCACATCTTTCGGCTCAAGCTCGCTACCCAGCTCCACAAGGCTTCCTTCATCTAACAGGCTATGCAGGCGATTACGCGCTGTCATACGCATGTGATGGTCACACTTCGGACAGACCTCAAGATTACGTTCCAGCTCAGCGCGGTATAAAACCTGACCGCAGCTATCACACTTAGTCCACACCCCTTCAGGAATGCTCGCCTTGCGGGTGGGAGTAATGTTGCTTTTAATTCGTTCAATCCAGCTCATTAGGGACCTTTCTGTCTGAACCTGGTTCGATGCCAGTTTTATCTTTGGGGACGCATAATGCCATTTTTGCCCCCAACAGACCATGAATGTTGCACATTAAAACATAACAGCCCGAAACTTTGGATAAAAAAGTGGTCGAACCGCGGAGTTACTTTTTATTTTGCGGCGCGTGCCGCAGCGCGTTTGTGACGGATTATTTCGATGACGCCCGGCAAAATAGAAACCACAATAATCCCGACGATCAGCAGCTTAAGGTTATCCTGAACCATCGGGATTGTACCGAAGAAATAGCCTGCGTAGGTAAAAAGCAGTACCCACAACAGTGCGCCGATCACGTTATAAGCGGCGAAATGACGGTACGACATGTGGCCCATTCCCGCAACAAACGGGGCGAACGTTCTGACGATCGGCACAAAACGGGCGAGAATAATCGTTTTGCCGCCATGTTTCTCATAAAACTGATGGGTTTTGTCGAGATAACTGCGACGGAAAATTTTCGAATTGGGATTACTGAACAACTTTTCACCGAACAACCGCCCGATAGTGTAATTGACCGCGTCACCCACAATCGCGGCGATCAGCATCAGCACCACCATCATATGGACGTTGAGATCGTTGGTTTCCAGTGATGCCAACGCTCCGGCAACAAACAGCAATGAATCACCCGGTAAAAACGGCGTTACCACCAGACCGGTTTCACAGAACAAAATTAAGAACAAAATGGCATAAACCCAGACGCCGTACTCCGCGACCAGCTCTGCCAGATGCACGTCAATGTGCAGGATAAAATCGATGAGGAAATAAATCAGGTCCATATTTGCCTATGCCTTGTACTCGTCATCTTTCAGGCTGTAACTACGTTGGCTACAGCCTGAAATGTTCCGAGCATTATTCTCGTTAGTCCGCCAGAAATAGCGGGCCCATTGGCGGTTTTGGAAGATCATACCGGTCAGGGTAATCCACCGCGACCAGATACAGCCCTTCCGCTTTTGCCGTTGCTGCCGCCAGCGTTCTGTCCTTTGCCGCCAGCAGTTCTGCAATCCAGCTCTCCGGCTGGTTTCCTGCGCCAACTTCCATCAGGCTGCCAACAATATTCCTTACCATGTGATGCACAAAGGCATTGGCTTTAATGTCCACCACGATGTACGCGCCGTAGCGGGTCACGTTGATGTGCATCAGATTGCGCCACGGCGTGCGTGACTGGCACTGTACCGCCCGAAACGAGGTGAAATCATTCTCGCCCAGCAGGCTTTGCGCCGCGCGGTGCATCCTTTCGGCGTCCAGCGGCTGGTGATAATGCGTCACCCCCTCGCCCAATACCGCCGGACGCAGCCGGTGGTTATAGATAATGTAGCGATAGCGACGCGCCGTCGCGCTAAAGGCGCGTGGAAATCGTCGGGAACAGCTTTCACCCAACGTACCGCGAGTCACCAGGCAGATTCGCATTTACGCCCAATGTCCACGCCGCGTCTTTACGCGCAGCGTGGGTTTCGAAGTGCACAACCTGACCGGTACCGTGTACGCCGGAATCTGTACGCCCAGCGCAAAATACGTTAATCGGTTCATTCGCCACCTGCGAGAGCGCTTTCTCAAGCTTCTCCTGCACGCTACGCACTTCGTTTTGCCGCTGCCAGCCGTAGTATTTGCTGCCGTCATATTCAATGCCCAGCGCAATAGGGCAGACAGGCGGTTGCTCCATCCCGGACATTAGTACATATACTCCTGCACCAGCTTCTCAGCCGTTTTCACCGCCATCAGCGCGCCGCCGAAACGTACGTTATCGGCAACGGACCAGAACTGGATCTGCTCCGGCATACCGTAGTCGTTGCGAACGCAGCCAACAGAAAGGTGCGCACTGTTCGTCGCATCACCCACTTGTGTCGGGAATTCGCCCTCTTCAGACAACACGACATCGTCGCCGCGAGAGAACGCATCACGCGCTTCTTCCGCCGCCAATGGGCGCATCGCTTCAAAGGAGACCATCTGCGCGTGACCGTAGAACACCGGTGACTGGATGCAGTTGGCGGAAATCATCAGGCCGTCGTCCTGCAGAATTTTACGCACCTGATCGACGATACGACGTTCGTCGCGCACGCTACCTTCGCGATCTGGCAGCATCGGCAACATATTGAACGCCAACTGACGACCAAAGAAGTCACCTTCATCAATCGGCATCCCGTTCAGCAGCTTGGCGCTCTGTCCCGCCAGCGCGTCGACCGCTTTTTTACCGTGCGCGGAAGCGGAGATCAGGCTGGTCACGTTAATGCGCGATAGGCCACCTTCATCAATCAGCGGCTTCAGCGCGCTCAGCAGCTGACTGGTCTGGCTATCGGCAACGGCAATCAGGTTACGGTTACGATAATCCGCAAGAACAGATGGATTCACATCCGGCACTACTAACGGTACATCTGGCTCCAGCGCAAACAGGCCGCTGAAATCGATAATCAGACAGGCCTGCGTTACTGGCTTCTTCGACGTAGGTCGCGGTTGCTTCCTGACCGGCCACAAAGAACGCCAGCTGCGCCTGAGTCCAATCGAACTCCGCCGCATCCTGCACCATTACCGATTTACCATTAAAACGCAGATGCTCACCGGCGCTTTCATTGCGCGCCAGCGCATAGATATCACCCACCGGGAACTGACGTTCAGCAAGGGTTTCAAGCAGGGCTTCGCCTACGGCGCCGGTTGCGCCCAGGATGGCAATATTCCAGCCTTCAGACATGGTGATTTACTCCAGAAAAAATGGCGACCCTGCCGGAGTATCCGACAGCGGGCATTAAGAGAACATTAACGATGTACGGCGTTAAACCCGATTTGGCACAGCGGGCGGCGTCAGCATCGTCACACTCCAACGGTGAGTGATGACCATTCGCGGCGCTCAAGGTAATTCTTACGCAGCTTGTCAAATTCGCCCGGGATCCCCGCGACTTTTCGCAGCGGTGCGTCATCGCGGCGCACATCATACACTAAATGAACCAGTCTTTTCAGCGATGGCTGATCGAGCGGGCCGTGTAGGCTAATGTGCCAAATTCCGGTGCCGGCAGCAGCGAGGAGAGCGCCACTTCCTGCGGCTGGCCGATAAACTGGCTATAGGCTTCAAACACCTGGGTGGTGCCGCGCGCTTTACCTTCAAGGGTATAGCCAGCGATGTGTGAAGTGCCCAGATCTCTTTATCCAGCAGCGCCAGGTTGAGATCCGGCTCAGGTTCCCACACGTCCAATACCACGCTTAGCTCCTGCCCTCTTCCAGGCGAGCCAGTAGCGCCGTGTTATCCCCCACCACGGCAGGCGTTGATCAAAATGGTTCCCGGCTGCAGGCGGCTAATCAGCGCGTCATCTGCCAGATGCAGCGACTTGTACGGCCCTTCTTTATACAGCGGCGTGTGGAAGGTCAGAACGTCGGCTTGCTCAACCAGCTCGTTGAGCGATTTGAAATCACCCGCGTCACCATTATCAGCACGCGGCGGATCGCACAGCAGCGTTTTAATGCCCAATGCTTCCAGCCGCTTTTGCAGGCGTCCGCCGACGTTACCGACACCCACGATCCCCACGGTACGATCGGTCAATGCGAAACCATCGCGTTCGGCCAGCATCAGCAGCGCGGGATAACATATTCAACCACCGCAATCGCGTTGCAACCCGGCGCCGCGGAAAACCCGATGTCAGCCTGTTGCAGCCACGCCTGATCAACGTGATCGGTGCCCGCCGTCGCAGTGCCGACAAACTTAATCGCTTTGTCACCAAGCAGCGCTTCATTAACCTTCGTGACGGAACGTACCATCAGCGCATCGGCATCGGTTAACGCTTCCATCGGGATCGGACGGCCAGGAACAGCCCTCACCTCACCCAAACGGCTGAAAAGCTCGCGGGCATAGGGCATATTTTCATCAACAAGGATTTTCACGATTAGTACCTGTCTGAGAACGAGAGTAAACCGGGGAAGTGTGCCATAATCTCGCCGCCAGGCATACTTGCGAAGATTTCAGGTATAAGGATACGTAATGATACAACCTATTTCCGGCCCTCCTCCTGGGCAACCACCAGGTCAGGGAGATAATCTGCCGTCTGGCACGGGCAATCAGCCTTTATCCAGTCAGCAACGTACTTCGCTGGAAAGCTTAATGACGAAAGTGACCTCACTGACGCAACAGCAAAGAGCAGAACTGTGGGCGGGTATCAGGCACGATATTGGTCTGTCGGGAGATTCACCGCTGCTTTCGCGTCACTTCCCTGCCGCTGAGCATAATCTGGCGCAACGTCTGCTGGCCGCGCAAAAAAGCCATTCTGCCCGCCAGCTTTTAGCGCAATTAGGGGAGTATTTACGTCTGGGGAATAATCGTCAGGCGGTCACGGATTATATCCGTCATAACTTTGGTCAGACGCCGCTGAATCAGCTCTCACCGGAGCAATTAAAAACCATTCTCACCCTGTTGCAGGAAGGGAAGATGGTTATTCCGCAACCACAGCAGCGCGAGGCGACCGACCGTCCTTTATTACCGGCGGAGCACAATGCGCTAAAACAGCTGGTGACCAAACTTGCGGCGGCAACGGGGGAACCCAGCAAACAGATCTGGCAATCGATGCTGGAACTTTCCGGGGTGAAAGATGGCGAGTTAATTCCAGCGAAACTGTTTAACCATCTGGTGACCTGGCTACAGGCGCGTCAGACGCTAAGCCAGCAAAATACGCCGACGCTGGAATCACTACAGATGACGCTAAAACAACCTTTAGATGCCAGTGAACTGGCGGCGTTATCGGCATATATCCAGCAAAAATATGGTCTTTCTGCGCAATCATCGCTTTCTTCTGCCCAGGCCGAGGATATTCTTAATCAGCTTTATCAACGGCGGGTTAAAGGGATTGATCCGCGTGTTATGCAACCGCTGCTTAATCCTTTTCCACCGATGATGGACACGTTGCAAAATATGGCAACGCGTCCCGCGCTGTGGATACTGTTAGTCGCGATTATCCTGATGCTGGTCTGGCTGGTTCGTTAACCCCGACGAAATGACAGTATCGTGACAATAATACCCAGCACCGCAGAGATCGCCCCGGCAAGAAATACCGAAGAGTAACCAAACGTGGTCGCCAGCATTCCCGCCAGCGGCCCGGAGACGCCGAGGGCGATATCCTGAAACGCGGCGTAACCGCCCAGTGCGGTGCCGCGAACTTGTGAGGGGACGCGTTTAACCACCTCCACGCCCAGCGCAGGAAAGATAAGCGAACATCCGGCTCCGGTTAACGCCGCGCCCGCTAATGCGACCCATGCACCTGGGGCTTGCCAGAGCAGCAACAAGCCCACCGTTTCTACAAGCAGAGAGACAATCGCCACTTTCACGCCGCCAAAACGGTCCGGCATCCAGCCAAACATGACGCGCATCACGACAAATGCGCCGCCAAACGCGGTAAGAGTAAAGCCCGCCATCGCCCATCCTTTGCTGGCAAAGTAGAGCGAAACGAAAGTCCCGATAACAGCAAAACCAACGCCTTGTAGTGCCAGACCTAACCCTGGTTTCCAGATAAGCCCGACAACGCTCCACAGCGATGGACGTTCTCCCGCCAGGGCCGGTACTTTGCGCACTGTGCCGTTACAGGCCCACGCCAGTACGGGTAATACCATTGTGGTGATCGCCAGTGCGGCAAAACCGTAATGGCTATGAATCAACAGGCCAAGCGGAGCACCAACAGCGAGGGCACCGTAAATCGCCATACCATTCCAGGACATCACTTTTCCGGACTGCTTCGGGCCAACCAGCCCCATCCCCCGTCAGCGTCCCGGTCAGCAGTTGACTCTCGCCAAAACCGAGGATCAGACGCCCAACGATTAACAGCCCAAATTTAACCATCGTATCGACCGGCAGCAGCGCGGCGCCAAGCCAGGCGGCACCGGCAAACGCGCAGGCAAACATCCCTTGCAGAGCGGAGCGTTTACCGCCGTACTGATCGGCCAGCCGCCCGGCATAACCGCGCGTCAATACGGTGGCGAAGAATTGAACGCCCACGGCGATGCCCACCATGGTCTTGCCGTAGCCCACTTCCTGGTGCACAAATAGCGGAATGACCGGCAGCGGTATACCGACGGTTAAATAGGTCAGAAACACCGCGAAAGCGATGCGAAATAGTGAAACGTTTGATGAAGCTGAACGTTTTTCAGTTTGAGTTACTGCGGTCATGCTTTTCTCCAGAATGCTGAGTAAGGCGAGGATCTTGTAGCCACGCCCCCTCTACCCGATTATCAGGATTAAGGTGCGTTCAGGTTAACATTCAAACGCTTACGCATTATCAGAATGATAACGTTGAGGCGGAAGTTTGCCCGTTATTTCAGGTCATTGTCAACGCATTAAAAAAAGGAGCCATCAGGCTCCTTTTTCACATTAGCTTGCCAGACTTAGGCTTTCAGCTTACGCATCACCAGCGTGGCGTTGGTGCCGCCGAAGCCGAAGCTGTTGGACATCACGGTGGTCAACTCACGATCGGTCGCTTCAGTCACGATGTTCAGGCCAGCAGCTCTCGTCCATCTCGTCGATGTTGATGCTTGGGGCCACAAAGCCAGTGTCCGGCGTCGGCAGGGAGTAGATAAGCTTCCTGCACGCCAGCGGCCCAGAGTGGCCGGTCATTGCTTTGGTTGCGGAGATTGCCGGGCTGTTGTCGCCGAACACTTCCTGAATCGCGCCCACTTCTTTCACGTCGCCTACTGGAGTAGAAGTACCGTGGGAGTTCGGGTAGTGGATTGGAGTGTCAACGCCATGCATCGCCATCTGCATGCAGCGTACTGCGCCTTCGCCGGATGGAGCAACCATATCGGCACCATCCGGACGTTGCGCCGTAGCCAACGATTTCTGCATAAATATGCGCGCCGCGAGCCAGAGCGTACTCAGTTCTTCAACCACAACCATGCCGCCGCCGCCAGCGATAACGAAGCCATCGCGGTGTGCATCATAAGTACAGGAAGTTTTATCTGGAGTTTCGTTGTACTTGGTGGACAGTGCGCCCCATCGCGTCAATTCACAGGCCATTTCCCAGCCCAGCTCTTCGCCGCCGCCGGCAAATACGATGTCCTGTTTGCCCAGTTGGATCTGCTCTACCGCGTTACCGATACAGTGCGCGGAAGTGGCACCGGCGGAGCTGATGGAGTAGTTAACGCCGTGGATTTTGAACGGCGTGGCGAGGCAGGCGGAAACCGCTGAGCCCATCGCTTTGGTCACGACCTTCGGACCACTGCTTTCAGGCCGCGCGGGCTACGCATTACATCTGCACCGAATACCTGTGCTTTTGAAGAACCACCGGAACCGGCAATCAGGCCGACGCGCGGGTTGTTCTGATATTCTTACTCCTAGACCCAGCATCTGCAACAGCCTGCTGTGCATAGAAAGGTAAGCGTCATAGAGGCATCGTTCATGAAACGGACCACTTTGCGGTCGATAAGACCGGTGGTGTCCAGTTTGACGTTACCCCAAACGTGGCTACGCATGCCGGAATCCTTCAGCTCCTGAGAGAAAGTGATCCCTGAACGTCCTTCACGCAGAGATGCCAGGACTTCCTGCTGGTTATTACCGATGCTGGAAACAATGCCCAGGCCAGTAATCACTGCACGTTTCATTCAATACCTCTGTAAGTCGCACATAGAGTAAGTTTCGAATGCACAATAGCGTACACTTGTACGCCGAACAAGTCCGATCAGCCATTTAATAGAGAAATTTGCGCAGCCTTACACACATCGCTAAGATCGAGCCACCGCCTGTAAGACGAGTAACTTACGTGAAACACTACTCCATACAACCTGCCAACCTCGAATTTAATGCTGAGGGTACACCTGTTTCCCGAGATTTTGACGATGTCTATTTTTCCAACGATAACGGGCTGGAAGAGACGCGTTATGTTTTTCTGGGAGGCAACCAATTAGAGGTACGCTTTCCTGAGCATCCACATCCTCTGTTTGTGGTAGCAGAGAGCGGCTTCGGCACCGGATTAAACTTCCTGACGCTATGGCAGGCATTTGATCAGTTTCGCGAAGCGCATCCGCAAGCGCAATTACAACGCTTACATTTCATTAGTTTTGAGAAATTTCCCCTCACCCGTGCGGATTTAGCCTTAGCGCATCAACACTGGCCGGAACTGGCTCCGTGGGCAGAACAACTTCAGGCGCAGTGGCCAATGCCCTTGCCCGGTTGCCATCGTTTATTGCTCGATGAAGGCCGCGTGACGCTGGATTTATGGTTTGGCGATATTAACGAACTGACCAGCCAACTGGACGATTCGCTAAATCAAAAAGTAGATGCCTGGTTTCTGGACGGCTTTGCGCCAGCGAAAAACCCGGATATGTGGACGCAAAATCTGTTTAACGCCATGGCAAGGTTGGCGCGTCCGGGCGGCACGCTGGCGACATTTACGTCTGCCGGTTTTGTCCGCCGCGGTTTGCAGGACGCCGGATTCACGATGCAAAAACGTAAGGGCTTTGGGCGCAAACGGGAAATGCTTTGCGGGGTGATGGAACAGACATTACCGCTCCCCTGCTCCGCGCCGTGGTTTAACCGCACGGGCAGCAGCAAACGGGAAGCGGCGATTATCGGCGGTGGTATTGCCAGCGCGTTGTTGTCGCTGGCGCTATTACGGCGCGGCTGGCAGGTAACGCTTTATTGCGCGGATGAGGCCCCCGCACTGGGTGCTTCCGGCAATCGCCAGGGGGCGCTGTATCCGTTATTAAGCAAACACGATGAGGCGCTAAACCGCTTTTTCTCTAATGCGTTTACTTTTGCTCGTCGGTTTTACGACCAATTACCCGTTAAATTTGATCATGACTGGTGCGGCGTCACGCAGTTAGGCTGGGATGAGAAAAGCCAGCATAAAATCGCACAGATGTTGTCAATGGATTTACCCGCAGAACTGGCTGTAGCCGTTGAGGCAAATGCGGTTGAACAAATTACGGGCGTTGCGACAAATTGCAGCGGCATTACTTATCCGCAAGGTGGTTGGCTGTGCCCAGCAGAACTGACCCGTAATGTGCTGGAACTGGCGCAACAGCAGGGTTTGCAGATTTATTATCAATATCAGTTACAGAATTTATCCCGTAAGGATGACTGTTGGTTGTTGAATTTTGCAGGAGATCAGCAAGCAACACACAGCGTAGTGGTACTGGCGAACGGGCATCAAATCAGCCGATTCAGCCAAACGTCGACTCTCCCGGTGTATTCGGTTGCCGGGCAGGTCAGCCATATTCCGACAACGCCGGAATTGGCAGAGCTGAAGCAGGTGCTGTGCTATGACGGTTATCTCACGCCACAAAATCCGGCGAATCAACATCATTGTATTGGTGCCAGTTATCATCGCGGCAGCGAAGATACGGCGTACAGTGAGGACGATCAGCAGCAGAATCGCCAGCGGTTGATTGATTGTTTCCCGCAGGCACAGTGGGCAAAAGAGGTTGATGTCAGTGATAAAGAGGCGCGCTGCGGTGTGCGTTGTGCCACCCGCGATCATCTGCCAATGGTAGGCAATGTTCCCGATTATGAGGCAACACTCGTGGAATATGCGTCGTTGGCGGAGCAGAAAGATGAGGCGGTAAGCGCGCCGGTTTTTGACGATCTCTTTATGTTTGCGGCTTTAGGTTCTCGCGGTTTGTGTTCTGCCCCGCTGTGTGCCGAGATTCTGGCGGCGCAGATGAGCGACGAACCGATTCCGATGGATGCCAGTACGCTGGCGGCGTTAAACCCGAATCGGTTATGGGTGCGGAAATTGTTGAAGGGTAAAGCGGTTAAGGCGGGGTAATCTGCTCTCGCAGTGTTTGCCGGATGCGGCGTGAACGCCTTATCCGACCTACGTGTGACGTGTAGGCCTGATAAGACGCGATAAGCGTCGCATCAGGCATGCTGCTCCAGACGCCGCAACTTACTGCTGTGACGCCTGCTGAAACAGGTTTTCCCACATATCGGTCACCAGCGCCTGGTCACGCGGCGACAATTCACCAGCACCAATGGCTTTTTCCAGACTCTGGCTAACGGTCGTATGCACCGCCTGAGCGGAGTGGTCATCACCACTTTCCAGTTCTGCGATGGCTAATGTCAGGTGGCCACGCAAATACCCACTGGCAAACAACTCATCATCACTGGCATGGTCAACCATACCGTCGATTAATGCCAGAATGCGTGATTCAAACTCCGCGATCATCTTCTTTCCTCATTGTAAAACGTGGCGCTGGCTTCAGTTGAGCGCTTCCGGCCACGGGAACTGTTCCGCCGTAAGTTCCGGCGTGTGATAATAATTTTGTAGTGCTTTAATGAAGCGTGCCGGACGTTCCGGAATGCCATTTGTCAGATAATCCATCACCTGCGCATGTACTCGCCGTTGAAACACCACACGATCCGGTTCGAAATCCCCTTCCAGATTGTCGCAACTGACGTTAAACGGATATCCCGCCGCCACACAGAACAACCAGTCGAGCGCCTGCGGCTTCACTTCAACATCTTCAAACTGGCTTTGCGTTTGGGCATCGCGTCCGTCCGGGCAATACCAGTAGCCGAAATCAACCAGCTCACGGCGCGCTTTCCCGGCAATACACCAGTGCGAAATCTCATGAATTGCGCTGGCATAAAAGCCATGAGCAAAGACGATTCGGTTATACGGTACTTCCGCATCAGCAGGAAGATAGATCGGTTCGTCGTCGCCTTTAATCAGACGGGTATTAAAATCATCGGCAAAGCAGCTATTAAAAATTTCAATCAACTGCTCGTAGTGGTGTGTACTGTTCATTAGTTCATCCCCAACCAGTGGAGGATCTCCTGTCCGTGGCTGTCGTAAAGTAATTTGGCACTCATCACCGCCGAGACGATAACAATCATCGGGCGGATCAGCTTTTGTCCTTTGCTCAACACCAGTCGTGAACCCATGCGCGCGCCGAAAAACTGCCCCACCATCATCACAAAACCGGTCGCCCAAATCACTTTGCCGCCAATGATAAACAGCAGCAGGCCACCGACGTTGGAGGTGGCATTCAGCACTTTGGCATGCGCTGTTGATTTCGCCAGGTTAAAGCCCATCAGCGTGACAAACGCCAGCGCATAAAACGAACCCGCGCCAGGGCCAAAAAATCCGTCGTAGAAACCCACGCAGCCGCCGGCCACCAGCGCAAACGGCAGGCCATACAAACGCTGCTGCCGATCGGATTCCCCGAGTTTTGGCATCAGGAGAAAATAGAGGCCAATACCGATAACCAGAATCGGCAGGATTTGGCGCAGAATATCCGACTTCACGTACTGCACCAGCAGCGCGCCGCTCATCGAACCAATAAAGGTCATCAGAATATTCAGTTTCTGATCCGCCAGGTTCACCACCTTACGGCGAATAAAATAGAGCGAAGCGGAAAGCGAACCGCCGCAGGCCTAGCTTATTGGTTGCCAGCGCCTGTGCGGGCGGCATTCCCGCTGCCATTAGAGCGGGAACGGTGAGTAAACCACCGCCGCCGGCCAGTGAGTCGATAAATCCCGCCAGGATGGCGATAAAGAAGAGCGCCACCAGCATCAGCGGCTCGACCATAAATAACGTGGAGAAACTGTCCATCAGAGTACGTGCTCATCCAGTAGCGCCTGGCAGGAAGGCGGCAACGGTGGAGGCGTTTTCTTCACAGGTTTGGGGGTGCCAGGTTTTGGCGGTTTCAACCAGCTTTGCAGCTCAGCGCCGCAGCCGTCTCCAGCAGGCGGTGGTGCCTGTTCTTCGCACTCAAGGCTATTAGCCGGGCATTTCAAGCGCACGTGCATATGCGCGCGGTGTTGGAACCACGGACGCACTTTATGCAACCAGTCGCGGTCATTCCCTGCTTCCAGGCACAGCTGCTGCTTAATCGCCGGGTTGACGAAAATGCGCGTCACTTCCTTGTCTTCGGCCGCCAGTTTAATCAGTTGGCCGATTTCCGGTTTCCACAGCGTCGGCACCACGCGTTTGCCATCGGCAGCCACTAAATCCAGCGCCTGTGGTTTAAGTAACTGCGCGGAGCTCCAACGTGCTTTCGGTAATTGCAGGAAAATATCAACGTCCAGCCCGCTTTGATGGCTGGCGTGTCCGCCGTTAAAGCGTCCGCCGGCAGGCATGCCCATATCACCAATCAACATGGTGCCCATACCGTTCTGCTGCACCTGGCTACCCAGACGCTGGATAAACTTCACCAGTTCCGGGTGGCCAAAGTAGCGGCGCTGATCGGTACGCATCACCTGATAGGTATCAGCCTGTAGCGGCAGCGGGCCGCCCCCACAATACAGCCGTTGGCAAACGCCCCCGATTGACTGGGCGCTGCCCTTATTGCGGGTGATTTTTTGCCAGGGCGTTGCCGCCAGCGCCGTACTGCTGACTACCAGAGCCAGCAGCGCAATAACGGTTTTTTTCAGTGATTACCAGCGTGGAATTGACGTCGTCACATCGGCGTTTTGCGCGCGTTGACGTATAAGGTGATCCGTCAGAACGATTGCCATCATTGCTTCCGCAATTGGCACCGCACGAATACCGACGCGAGGATCGTGACGACACTTTGTGATCATCTCAACCTCTTCACCAAAGCGGTCGATCGTTCCCCCGGGACGGTGATGCTCGAAGTAGGTTTAGCACCATGTTAGCGACAATCTGCTGACCGCTGCTGATCCCGCCCAAAATCCGCCGGCGTGGTGTCTGGAAGCCCTCTTTGGTGATTTCATCACGGTTTTGACTACCGCGCAATTTCACCACCTCAAAGCCATCGCCAATTTCGAACGCCCTTAACGGCATTGATACTCATCAGCGCATGGGCGATGTCGGCATCCAGACGGTCAAAGACCGGTTCGCCAAGGCCCGCCGGTACGCCATCCGCCACGACGGTGACTTTCGCACCAATCGAGTCGCCCCTTTTTTAAGGCCACGCATCAGCTCATCCAGCGCGTCAATTTTGTCCGGATCGGGCAGAAGAATGGGTTTTGCTCAACCTGCTCCCGATCTTTGATCTCCAGCGGGATCTCGCCCATCTGGGTCAGACAGCCGCGGTAGCGATGCCGAACCCGCAACGGAATTCTTCGCAATTGCCCCTGCCGCCACGCGCATCGCCGTTTCACGAGCCGACGAACGCCACCGCCGCGATAGTCACGCAGGCCGCATCCCTGCCCGTAGGTATAATCTGCGTGCCCCAGACGGAGAACATCTTTAATCGCGCCGTAGTCCTGCGACGCTGATCAGTGTTTTCAATCAGCAGACCAATACTGGTGCCGGTGGTTACCCATCAAAGACGCGCAGCGATTTCCACCTGATCCGGTTCGCGACGTTGGGTGGTATAGCGCGATGTACCCGGGCGACGACGATCAAGGTCGTGCTGAAGGTCAGCTTCGGTTAACAGGATGTCCGGAGGCACGCCGTCAACGATGCAGCCCACGCCAGGCCATGCGATTCACCGAAGGTGGTTACGCGAAAGAGTTGTCCAATAGTGTTTCCTGCCATCACGACTCCGTTATCGTTGTTCTGTTGTTGTGTGCTGGAATAATCAGTCCTTGTACTGGCCGAAGTGATTCTGCGCCGCTACCAGCTGCGCTTTGGTCAGCATAAAGACACCGTCACCGCCGTTATCAAACTCAAGCCAGGTGAACGGCACATCCGGATATTGATCCATCAGATGTACCATGCTGTTACCCACTTCACAAATCAGAACGCCGTCATCGGTCAGGTAATCCGGCGCGCAGCCAAGAATACGGCGAGTCAGGTGCAGACCATCGCTACCGGAACCAGACCCAGCTCCGGCTCGTGGCGATATTCTGACGGCAGATCGTCCATATCTTCTTCATCCACGTACGGCGGATTGGTGACAATAAGATCGTATTGCAGGGTTGGCAGCTCACGGAACAGATCGGAGCGAATCGGCGTGACGTTGTGGATCATGCCGTCTTCTTCGATGTTGTATTCAGTGACCAGCCACGCATCTGGGGAAACATCAATCGCGTCGACTTCCGCTTCCGGGAAAGCGTAGGCGCAGGCAATGGCGATACAGCCGCTGCCGGTACACATATCCAGAATATGCTCAGGCTGATGATTTATTAAACCGGCAAAGCGGTTGTTAATCAGTTCACCAATTGGCGAGCGCGGTACTAGTACGCGATCGTCAACGTAGATTCATGACCACAGAACCAGGCTTTATTGGTCAGATAGGCGACCGGAATGCGTTCGTTGACGCGACGAATGACGCGCTCAACGATTAGCTGTTTTTCGCTGGTTGTCAGGCGGGCAATACGCATATCTGTTCAGGGATATCGAGCGGCAGATACAGCGTTGGCAGTACCAGCTGCACGGCTTCATCCCACGGGTTATCGGTGCCATGACCGTACCAGATATTGGCCGCGCTAAAGCGGCTTTGGCCCAGCGTAACATGTCCTGAATGGTGTGCAGCTCACTGACTGCTTCTTCAACAAATATCTTATCCACGTTGTCCTCCAGGGCATGCGTCGGGGTAAATTCGGCGGCTAGTTTGCCATGAAGACGGCGATAAATCGCGGCAGATTCTTGCGTAGGCTGCGGGGGAAAAAAGCGTTTTTTTCGCTGCAGGGAGCGGCGTGAAAAGGTAAACTGGGAAATAGCAAATGACTGAGAAGAATCAATGAAAAAGACACCCTCTCTGAGCGAGGAGGATCAGGCGCTCTTTCAGCAACTGATGACCGGGACGCGTAAAATTAAGCAGGACACCATTGTCCATCGTCCGCCGCGTAAAAAAATCAGCAATCCCGCCCAAGCGTTTGCTGCAGGAGCAGGCGGACAACAGCCACTTTTTCTCCAATGAGTTTCAGCCGTTATTAAATACCGAAGGTCCGGTGAAATATGTTCGCCCGGATGTCAGCCATTTTGAGGCGAAGAAACTGCGCCGTGGCGATTATTCGCCGGAGTTGTTTTTGGATTTACACGGTCTGACGCAGCTGCAGGCCAAGCAGGAACTGGGGGCGTTGATTGCCGCCTGCCGCCGTGAACATGTGTTTTGCGCCTGCGTGATGCATGGGCACGGGAAGCATATTTTGAAGCAACAAACACCGCTGTGGCTGGCACAACATCCGCATGTGATGGCCTTTCATCAGGCACCAAAAGAGTATGGCGGTGATGCGGCGTTGTTGGTGTTGATTGAAGTCGAAGAGTGGCTGCCGCCGGAGTTGCCCTGAGGAGTTGAGCGCGTTGCGCCAGGTACGGGTAATGGCAGGGGCGAATGCCCCTGCCTGGTGTATCTAAGGGCTACAACTCATTCAGTATGTACTGGAACCGGCAAGTAGAATCGATTGGCTGCATACTGCTGGTATCAACACGCACGACCATATCGTGTAACTGTTTGTCCGTTATAGGGTGTCGATTTGGCGTGACCGAGACTTCCGCCTTGTCACATCCCGACGCGGTAAAAGTTATCATCTGTGCAACCCAGCGGCAGTAACCACCTGTTTCATTCATCTGCGTACTGTCGCACAACTTCCCATCTTTCATCAAATACGTTGAAAGCGTTTTCTCAACCACACCGCCCGTCGACTGCAGGGTGAGCAGTTTTGACTTACTGACATAATTCTCATTCCATGAAACGTCATAAGGTTGAACAGAAACGGATGGACAAATCGTGTCGTGACTATCAGGCCCCTGATACGTCACGCCCCCTGGAGAGGCTTCAGAGTCATTCATAATAACCAACCATGGACAAGAAAAGTAAGATTCAATCTCTGCAGAGACAATAACCTCAAATGTATAATACCCGCAGTTCCACCCAGACGGTAATCCAGGACAACTTGCTTTGTTGATATTTTGATGGTAGCCAATCAGCTTAACCGAAGGGGCAGGAGGAGGACCACTCCAGCTCACATTTTGCAATATTTCCCCAGTCATGAGCCATTGACTACTTTTATATTCACCAACGTACACTGCGGATGGCATCATTATTTTTAAATTAAAAGTCGCAATATTACGCGAATCACCGTTGTAACCGTAGTAAACGTCAACGCTATGCCCGGCAGCCATAGCTTCTGTAGTAGCAATAAGCATGACCAGAGCGAACAACCATCGTAGTATTTTCATTTTAAATATACTCAAATGTCGCAGTTAAAGAGGCGGTAAATTCACCGATCGTCACATCACGGCCGCTTTTCGCCTGTAGCCAGGCTCTGAAATTGATATCGTTATTGCCATTGGTTAGCGCAAAGGTCGCCCCATTTGTATTGTTGATGGCAACCTGCATTCCGTCGGTTTTTTCCATGCCAATTCCCACTCCCTGAGCGGTTGATGACGTATCCAGTGCCAGAAAACCGGGTTGTTCGCTGTCTTCTACCCCCGTGAGCGTGACTTTTACGTTGTATCCCGCCGGCCCTTTGCAATCTTTCAGCTTAAAGACTACGGGTACACGAGCGGACTGGCCTGCAACGTTCAAATCCTGACGACTGACCGTGGGAAAGCGCACCTCTGCCAGATATTGGCCATCCACCACCAGCGCACAGGATTTACTTAATAAATTACCGGAGAAATGCAGATTATTATCTGCCGCGAATAACGTGCTACTCATTGCCAATATCAGCCCCGCTAACAGGACGTAACCACCGGACTGAATCATTGATTTATTCATTGATAATCCACCCGTAATGTTGCGTAAGCCGAAAAATTCGTATCGCTTAACACAGCATCACTCGCTTTTACCGGTACGGCCTCCAGCTTCGGCTTTTGCGTAAAATCAGTGGCGTTGATAGCAAGCGGAGTATTGAGTTTAAAACGCTGACCATCGTGCTGAAGCTCGATACCAAAACCGGGTACATCAGTTTCAATTGCTGCATCATTAAAACTGGTTTGTGTACCAGTCCAGGTGAGGGTCATCTCCCAATCTGGATGACGGGTCGTCGAGTCACAAGTGAGTTCATATGGCACCTCTTTACGACCATAGTTGCCGTTGATGTCGTCGATAATGAGATCGCGAAATTCGACTTCAATGGTTTTACCACCGCTGATGCTACAGGTTGGCGGTGACAATAATGTCCCGTGAAAGGTGATGTCTTCATCAGCAGCATGAGCTATGGCGCTACTGACACAAAGCAGGGTTAAGAAAGTCTTTCTCATTGATAGTCCACCACCATGGTCAAACTGGCGTTAAACTCGCCCGCAGCAAGTTGCGCCCCGCTTGCCTTCACAGGTACAGCCTTCAACTGTGGCTGGTTATTGATATTAAATGGCGTCCAGCTATTTTCACCGACGGCAAACAATGAGTTATCGGCGCTATTTTCTATCCGAATGCCCAGCCCGGTGATATTGGTACTGAGTACCGTTTCGCCGTTAATCGTTGAGGTATTGCCCTTAAGTTGCATCCGCAAGTCGTTAGCAAGACTGTTTGTGCAGTTCAACGTGTATTTCGCATCTTGCCGATAATTGGTGCCATCAACGTTATCAGCAATCATATTGCCGAACTCTACCTGGCTGCCCTTGATTGAACAGGGTGGCGGAGCATCGACCAACACGCGCAGAATTAAATCCACGGGTTTACTACCAGCCATAGCAGATAAACTACAGACACTGCATACCAGCAGCCCTGCGCCCACTACAAACTTTTGACTCATAACTCCCCCCGTCATCAGCCTTTGCGGCTCTGCTCTTCATCCACCTGGCAGCTGTTGCCATTGCACTGGAAGAACAGCGGCATCCGTGCGCCAAAGTCGTTGACGTAAGTCAGCACCGGTACGCTATCCATTTTCACATTCAGCGGTACCGTGGTTTTCGGCTCAATGACCAGAGGCGAGAACCCTGCAGCTGGATTACCGTTTTTCTGCGCACTGGCGTTGCTGATAATCACGTAGTACGGCGTTGGGTTATTGACGGTAAATGCCTGACCGCTGCGGGTGAGCGTCACCTTGTGCTGCCACGGACTTTTCATACTGACCTTTTCCAGCGCCTTTGGTCGCCAGAACAACTTGATACGCGTTTGCAGCGCGATTTGCAGGGTATTGGGTTTGTTTGATTTTGGCGGGATCTCGCGCACGTTAAAGTAGAACATGCTTTCACGATCGGCTGGCAATTTGTTGATATCCGGCATTCCCTGCACTTTTACCTGCCCGTTCATCATTGAATCGATGCGTTGCACTGGCGGCAGCACAGTTAACGGCGAGGTGATCTTGTTACCCTTTTCATCTTCAATCCAGCTTTGAGCCAGATAAGGGAGTTTCGGATCGTTATTACGCAGCGTCACGCTGATTGATTTGTCGCTTTCATTAAATATCAAACGGGTACGATCTGGCGTTACAGACGCCAGGGCAGACAAACTGGTAGCGCTAAGCAGTAACGCCAGCGTCATAGCACCCAATTTGGCAGAGCAAAGTAAATCAGACATGGATCATTCCTTAATCACGTTATTGGTTAGCTGAAACAGAAACAGGGGGATCGGTGGGTGTCACCTGTTGCGTCTGCTCCTGAATGACAGGCTTTATGTCATCAGGAACAACCGGCGCGACGTTGCCTTTATGCTGGCATGGCAGTAACAAGCCGTTAAACAGATCGGCAGGCAGCGGGTCCGGCAGGTTGATATCGCAATGCGCAACACCACTCCAGAACACACTCATATGTTCGCCAGGTTTCACCCCAGCCAGATAGACACTACCGTCATCATCGACAAGGCCCACTGTCTGCTCGTTATCATTTTTTACTTCTGCGCCAAACGGTGGATGGCTGCCATCTTGTAAACGCAGCACCGCCATCGCTTTTTGACCACTGATGACGGCAAATTTGCGGTAGCCAATGGCTCCTTCAGTTAGCGTGGCTTGCACCACCGACTGGGTTGCTTCGGCGTTTTCCGGCAATTTGTTGAGGTCGATATACGCCTGATTGCGATAATAATTGTTAACGTCAGAAACGACGGCTTTACCAAACATATTGGTATAAACAGCAGCCCCGTTACCTTCCACCGGAACATCGGCAACGCCATCGGCATCAATCAGCAGGCGTGTCCCGCCCATATTCTGGGTACGGTGAAGTGCGCCGCCGTGGGTAGTAAGCGTTGCGCCGCCCTGTAACGACAAGCCCGCAGAGGTGTATTGCCCTTCATGGTAGTTCGCACTGAGGTCAACCTGCGCCAGCGAACCATCATGGCTGTAGTAGCCATCAACGCTGGTGTGTTTGTCACTGGTGCCGATGTTCAACTGATAGTGAGTCGCGTCATCGACACGGCTAAAATAACCGACCTGGCTGCTGTCCGTCCCACTGCCATAGTTGCCGTTATAGCTAACGGTACTGTTGTCGCCCCACGGCATACTGAGCGAAATCTACATGCCCTTATCCGCCCGGTTGTCATACTCGTAGCGGTAGCCAGTCAGGGAAACGCTCATATTACGAATGCTGCCCATATTGAAATAGTGGGAGAGCATGATGTTGTAGTTTGTCTGCTCCTCACGATCCCAGTAGGTATGGCGGGTATAGTTGAGATAAACCGAAACACCCGCATCGCGGAAGTTCTGGTTATAAGTGGCGGTGTACATCTCTTTGTCGTTGCCCGTACGGACCATTTCGCTGTCACTGGCATCCAGATACTCGCTCATGGTCATAAAGTTCTCTTCCGAGAAGCGATATCCAGCGAAAGTGACGCGGCTGTTGAGCTGGTCAAAGTCTTTGGAATAACTCACACGGAAGGAGTTACCGTCCAGCGAACCTTTGCCATAAGCGGTGTCTTTATCCAGTTTGGTATGCGAATGAGTAACATCAAACGCGACCGCGCCGAAGGTAGACAAATCGCGACCGACGCCCAGCGCCGCAGACTGATAGTTTTCATCACCCAGCGCACCGCCATATAACGACCAGCCGTTAGCGATGCCCCAGGAGGCTTCAGCACCAGAGAAAAATCCCCCCTCGACATGGTGGCCCCACTCTTGCGGACGTCCCATCATGATCTTATAGCGAACCTGGCCTGGGCGAGTGAGGTATGGCATCGAGGCGGTGCTGATGTCATATTCCTGCACCTGGCCGTTCTGTTCTTCAATGCGAATATGCAACGTACCGGAGACGGAATCACCAAGATCCTGAATACGAAACGGTCCAGCCGGAACCTGCGTTTCGTAAATCACACGCCCCATCTGGCTGACGGTCACTTTTGCTGTGGTGTGTGCCACGCCGGAAATGTCTGGCGCGTAGCCGCGCAGATTGGGAGGCAACATTTGATCGTCAGTGCTGACACTGCCACCAACATAATTAAAACCGTCGAAAATATCGGAATTGAGGTAATCTTCGCCCAGCGCCAGTTTGGCTTTTAATGACGGTAACGCCCGCCAGGCATAATAGCGACTCCACTCCCATTTTTTTTGTGTGTCATCGCCGCCAAATTCATCGTCATCATCATTACTGCGCGTATGTTGATAGTTGGTCTGCCAGTCAGCGCGCATACGCCATGGCCCCAGGTTAACCCCGACCGTCCCGTTGCCGCTGATCTCGTTACTGTCATCGCCGCCATTTTCTTCGTGTCGTGTTTGCGCAGTGATGCTGTAGTCCGCAATGATCCCGGAGATGCCATCATCCCAACGAGAAGGTGGATCCCAGTCGGGCCAGGTATATTCGAGGTAAGCCTGCGGTAGTGAAATGACTAATGCGGACTGGCTTAAATCAGCCTTAATTTCCACGCCTTCCAGTTGACCGGGCTTCAGGCATTTACCATCGTGGCTCCATTGCAGATTTTTCGCCACGTCTTCTTTTAAACCAAACTGCGCCACCAGTTCCGGTGTCAGACAAGCATAGCTTTTGCTAACGTCATCTTCACCAGCATACCAGTAAATATCGTACTCTTCCGCCAATGGCTGTTTATTTAGTTGAACCTGTAAATTGTATTTTCCGGGCTCAACATACCCCTGGCTGGAAAAACGCTTCAGATCAATTTTTGTGTCGCCTTTTAATTCCAGAAAACGGGAATCAAACTGAATGTCGTCTTCAGCCCAGACACTGCTATAACTCCCTGACATTGCCAGCGCAATGCACCACGGAAGAATCCGTAATCGAAAAAGAGAATGGTCAGGCATACACGTTTTTATCCGTTTTTATTCTTGTTCGGTCAAAATCCATTTAAATACCCCATAGCAGTGTCGCTATGGGGGTATGCCTTACAGGTAAGTAATCTGGAAGGTGGTATTTGCTTCGAAATTACCCAGATCTGGCGCATCAGCTGCGCCGACCAGCCAGGCTTTAAAGTTCAGAGTCTGCTTCGCTTTGCCTTTATTAGTGGCAGTATCTTTCACGATTTTCTGGTCAATACCCATGCCGCTTTTGTAAGAGGTACCCAGAGAGTCACCGATCGCCAGGCTAACATTGTTAAATGCCGCACCGGTATCGGTATTGAAAATGGTGTAATAATTGCCGCTATTTGCAGAAGAAACGGTACCAGTAAAGGTAGTGGTCATTGTTTCCTGAGTATCAAATACGCAATCTTGCAGGCGAATCTGGAAATTTTTCGGCGTGGTGGTGCCGTTATTTTTCAGTTTTTCGGCACCGATATCACCCATATCAACTTCCAGTTTGTGATCGTCCGGAACGATAGAACACACTGAGTCTTCAATGGTGCCGTAAAAACGTGCAGTACCGTTGTTACCCGCAGCGATTGTTGCCGTAGAGGTGAACGCGCCCATCACCATTGCCGCAGCAATAGCTGTTTTAACAAACTTACTCATTATTTGTCCTTAAACTATAAATAATTAAAATATAAACATTGCAATACATTGATTCAGTCAATAGCCAATGTTTATACCCAGCCATTGAATACGGCATGCGATCCAAAAAAACAGGTCGTAAAAAATGTATTCGTTGGTGTGGGGTCGAATAGTGATGTTTTCACTCCCCTGATTCAATTTAATTTTACTAATGAGTAAATGTAGATTTAATTAATATATTGATAGGGGAAAGATTATCTTAAGGATCTTCTAAAAAAACACGAAATATATATTTAGAAAAAACAGGAAGCATATCAACAATGAATGCCAATAGCTTAAAAAACAAACAATGAACATATAATGCGATTGGCATTAACCCGCTTTTGTCGATATAATATATAAACACTATAGCCAGAATTTAATCAAGTTTCAATTACGTCCTGCCTGATTATTCAACTCTATTTTCTCCATTATCTGTATTAATAAATGATAATGAGTGTCAAACAGACATTATTCATTTCAACATGTAACTTTGGGCAAAATCAAGATACGCGCAGAAGAATACTTTCCGAATGAAAGTTAAAGGTGTTTTATTTATAGATGGGGAGAGTCTTCGATAGTAGTGAGGTTGACAGATATCCGCTGCCTGATGAGCAATTATGCCCAATGAATCTACCTCATTGGGCATAATTTGGAACTCATCAGATAGCTTTTGCCATCTTCAGATTACACGGGCTCATCTGCCAGTTGAATGTGCCGTTTCCGCTTTCATCAAGCGTTACGCTGGCAATGGCCGAGGTGGTAAACATAGGCGGCGTTTCGCCCGGACATAACTCGGCAACCAGATACCCGACTAACGGTAAGTGAGAGATCACCAGTACCGAAGCAACACCTTCATTGGTCAACGCCTGCAAATAGGCACTGACCAGACCAACATCGCCGCAGGGCGTTAACTCCGGCAGAACTTCTGCACTGGAAGGCAGGTTCAGACAATCCCCTACTTCTTCCAGTGTTTGCTCGGCTCGCAGGAACGGGCTCACCAGAACGCGTTCGATTTCCACTTTTTGACCTTTCAGCCAGTTCGCCATCAGGCGAGATTCGTCACAACCATTAGTGGTCAGAGGACGAACGGAATCACTGGCGGCATCGAGGGCTGCGTCGCCGTGACGCATGATAAAAACTTGCATATTGCACCGCTTTTGTTAACCAGATTCGCCCGTTTTCTTTCATCTGAAACCAGAGAAAGAAAACGGTGGCCGGCATTGTGCCTTATCCATTCACCGAATGAAACGCTGTTTTTTACCTCAATGGCGTAAGTATAGTCAATATGCGTTTACATTTTGACCAACACTCCGCCATTCAGCGCGGATTCATATAGCTTTGACCTTCTTATTGCAGGTCAGTTGCAGTTGTTTTCCAAAAACTTTCCCCACGCGCGCCCATCTCGACCAAACGCTCGCAAGGGGTAAAACGGGAACCATACTGCGTGGCAAGTCGTTGCATTATTGCAACCACTTCGCCCGCGCCGAGAGAATCGATATAGCGGAACGGTCCACCGAGAAATGGCGGAAAACCAATGCCAAATACCGCGCCAATATCCCCGTCACGCACGCTACGGATAACCTGCTCATCAACACAACGTACTGCTTCATTCAGCATCAACATCACACACCGTTCAGCAACCTGCGGTGCGGAGATTCGCCCCTGCCCTTGTGTGCCAATCAGCGGGTAAATGGCGGGATCGACCTGTTTTTTGCTTTTACGCCCTTTCTGACCATAAAGATAGAAACCCCGGCCATTTTTTCTGCCTTTGCGATCGTCGTTCAAAATTGAAGAAACAACATTTGCAGGCGCGCTAAAACGTTCTCCATAAGCGGCTTCCAGTACAGGAATAATTTTAGTCCCGGTGTCGATTCCTACCTCATCCAAAAGTTGGATTGGGCCTACCGGAAAACCAAATTTCACTAGCGCGGCATCAATGTGCTCTACCCGTTCACCTTGGGTCAACATGCGGATAGCTTCATTAATGTAAGGCGCTAAGATGCGATTGACGTAAAAACCGGCTTTGTCACGCACGACAATTGGCGTTTTACCCTGTTTTTTCGCCAGTTTTACTGTGGTAGCGATGGTTTGCGCCGATGTCCCCGCATGAGGAATAATCTCCACCAGCGGCATTTTTTCCACCGGACTGAAGAAATGCAGGCCGATAACTTGCTCAGGTCGCGTGGCGTGAGCGGCGATATCACCAATCGGTAAAGATGACGTATTCGAAGCAAAGATGGTATGAGCGGCGCAATTTTGCTCAACTTCCGCCACCATCTGTTGTTTCAATTCGAGATTTTCAAACACCGCTTCAATAATCAGATCGCGATGGGCAAAGCCGCGATAGTCCGTCGTTCCGGAGATTAATGCCAGCTGTTTGTCACGTTCGCTGGCTTTGAGATGACGACGGCGAACTTTGCCCTCCAGCTGATCCCAACTGTACTTCAGCGCATGATTTATGCCCTGCGGGTTGATATCTTTAATTCTGACCGGAATCCCCGCTTTACAAGCAGTGACATAAGCAATACCGCCGCCCATCAAGCCACCACCTAAAATCCCCACGCTGTTTAATGGCGCAGGCGGCGCATCACTGCCGGGATCTTTCTTCACGTCCGTACTGGCAAAAAAGATACTACGCAGCGCCTGCGATTGTGGCGTCATCGCCAGTTCGCCAAACGCCCGAGCTTCGGCGTCATAACCGCTGCTGGTGCCCTGCGCTAATCCCGTTTCAACAACCTCCAGGATGCGTTCTGTCGCCGGATAATTGCCTTGAGTTTTGTGTTCTGTTTTCTTGCCGACCATTTTGAACAGCAGCGCACGACCTAACGGCCCCGCCAGAATACGCTCGCGTACAGGTAGAGGGCGGGAAGATGGGCGCTCCTTCTTTGCCAGCTCAACAGCGGCTTCCAGCAGAATGGAGTGCGGAACAACGTCATCCACCAGCCCCAGCTTTAATGCCTGTTTCGCCCGAAGTTGTTTTCCGGTGAGGATCATCTCTAATGCTGTGCTTACGCCCACCAGCCGCGGTAATCGCTGAGTTCCCCCAGAGCCAGGCAACAGGCCAAGCTGAACTTCCGGTAGCCCCAAGAACTGTACGCCCATCGTCGGAACAAATGGGGCGTGACAGGCCAACGCCAATTCCAATCCTCCGCCAAGGCAAGCGCCGTGAATTGCCGCCACAACAGGGATTGTGATAAGCTGGCGATTTCAGCCATCACCTGCTGCCCCTGACGTGCTAGCGCTTCGGCCTCCTGGGCACTTTTGCATCGGCCGATCATGTTGATATCGGCCCCGGCAATAAAATTGTCCGGTTTAGCTGAGATAATCACCACGCCCACAAAGCTTTATTCTCACGGATTTGTTTGAGAATTGCCCGTACCTGGCGCCCAATTCGGCCTTCAGGGTATTCATCTTTTCATCGGGGACATCAATCGCGACCACGGCGACATTATCCGGGCGTACGGTGAGTGTGAATGCAGATTTCATGTCCATTATTCAGCCTCCAGAACCATCGCAGCACCGAGTCCACCCGCTGCACAGGCGGTGACCAGCCCGAAACCACCGCCGCGACGGCGCAGTTCGTGGGCGTCTGGGTGATCATGCGCGCGCCGGTAGCAGCAAATGGATGACCATAGGCAATGGAGCCGCCCACGCGTTAAATTTACTTTCATCCACCTCGCCGGTGGCATGGCTGCGCCCAGCACCTCGCGGGCGAATTTCTCGCTCGCCAGACACTGAATATTCGCGAGCGTCTGGGCTGTCGAAGGCTTCATGCATATCAATAAGCGTAAGATCGGAGAGGCGTCAGCCCCGCACGTTCCAGCGCCAGCGGCGTAGACCAGGCCGGTCCCAACAGCATGTCCTGCCAGACATCAATGGCGGTAAACGCATAGCTGCGCAGATACTCCAGCGGCGTGAGCCCAAGCTCTTTGGCGCGGGATTCGGTCATCAGGATCACCGCCGCGGCGCGGTCAGACGCCAGGGGATTGTATCACCGCCGTCACCGTGCCATGCTGGCGATCAGATGCCGGGCGCAGCTTGGCATAGTCGGCAAGCGTCGAATTGGCGCGAATGTTATTGTCCTGCTCCAGAGGGATTACGGTACGGCGGAGAGTCAGGCTGTCATCACTTCATCATTAAGTTTTCCGCCGCCCAGGCCTGTGCCGCCAGCTGATGCGAACGGTTAGCCAACGCGTCTTGTTGTTCTCGGGTGATGCCGTAGGTTTTCGCCATTTGCTCTGCGGTGTCGCCCATCCGCAAGCCGGTAGAATATTCTGCTACCGCAGGTGGTACGGGCATTAAGTCGCGCAAACGCAGGCGAGAGAAGAGTTTCAGTCGCTGGCTCATGGTACGAGCTTTGTTGACATCAACCAGCACGCGCGCCAGTTTTTTACTGACGCCAATTGGCAATACCGAAGAGGAATCTGCCCCACCGGCAATCCCCGCTCGAATAGTTCCCGCCATCAGGCTTTCTGCGACGTTTGCAACTGCCTGGAAACTGGTAGCGCAAGCGCGGCTGACGCTGTAAGCATCGGTATGTACATTCATTCCCGTACCGAGAACAATTTCACGCGCAATGTTGGGGGCTTCAGGCATTTGTACGACCTGACCAAAGACCAGTTGTTCAATCACTTCGGCGGGGATCTCGCTGCGTGCCAGCAGTTCGCCTACCACCATCTTCCCTAAATCAACCGCGGGAATGCCATGAAAAGCCGTCGCCTGACGGGCAAAAGGCGTACGTAAACCGCTAACAATGGCGATACGATCGCCCTGGCGGGTAACCAGCGGTAAAACCTGACCCATAACACTCCCCTGTAAAAAAATAAATAAAGTGGTCTGACCTGATCATAGTCTTAACCATTTTTTTACATTTAGCCAAGTGGAGAAAAGGGAAAGTGGGAGCTATGACACAGAGAGAAAAGAAGAAGAGAAAAGAAAACGCCCCTGCCAGCAACTGACAGGGGCGTACGTACCCGAGAGGAATTAACGCAGACCCAGCTGGAAAATCAGCATTTCAGCTTCGCAGGCAAAAGTGAAATCGATATCCAGGCGCACACCGTCAGACTCTTCAGTGAAAGTCGGGGTGATTTTGCAAGGTTCAGATTCCACGCTACGGGCTTTTTCAGTCAGCGCCGCCAGCGTTTGCTCTGCTTCTGCGCGGTTTGCAAACACGCGGCTGTAAGACGCGGTGCAGTCGGAGTTGTCCATAATGGTGCCAACATCCATACAGCAGCAAACCGGGGTTTCATCAGCACTACATTTACTCATCGTTGATTTCCTCTGTATGTGCACCCAAGGTGCCAGATAAACGTTGTGGATATTTTACGCTTCCGGAAAGTGCTGCTCCAGTTGTTAATTCTGCAAAATCGGATAAGTGACCCAAATCACAATTAAAAATGATCTAAAACAAATTCAGCGTTTGGTTACCCATGATTTCCCCATACTCGGCAATCTTTGCCAGAACTAGATTCCGTTTCTTCAACAACATCTTTGAAAATATTAATAAACAATATTGCAACATTCCATCTGGTCAGACCTATACTCTCGTCACTGGTCTGATTTCTAAGTTGTAGTCCAGCCCCTACACTTCGCGCTTCTGTTACTACATGTAACATTGTTTGTATAAAAATAACTCAATGAGGTTATGGTCATGAGCCAAAAAACCCGTTTCACGAAGTCTGCTCTTGCTGTTGCAGTGGCACTTGTTTCTACCCAAGCCTGGTCAGCAGGTTTCCAACTGAATGAATTCGTCCTCTGGTTGGCTGCGCCTATTCTGGCGAAGGTGCTATCGCAGATGATGCGGGTAATGCCAGCCGTAACCCGGCGTTGATTATGGACGTTCGACCGCCCGGAATTCTCTATCGGTGCGGTGTTCATTGATCCTGATGTAAATATTACGGGCAAATCTCCAGTTACTGGGAAAAATACCGATGCCGATACATTTGCACCGCCTGGGTGCCAAACGTCCACTTCGTAATGCCAGTTAACGAACAGTTTGGCTGGGGGGCTTCCATCACCTCCAACTACGGTCTGGCTACAGAGTTTAACGATACTTATGCAGGCGGCTCTGTCGGGGGTACAACCGACCTTGAAACCATGAACCTGAACTTAAGCGGTGCGTATCGCTTAAATAATGCATGGAGCTTTGGTCTTGGTTTCAACGCCGTCTACGCTCGCGCGAAAATTGAACGTTTCGCAGGCGATCTGGGGCAGTTGGTTGCTGGCCAAATTATGCAATCTCCTGCTGGCCAAACTCAGCAAGGGCAAGCATTGGCAGCTACCGCCAACGGTATTGACAGTAATACCAAAATCGCTCATCTGAACGGTAACCAGTGGGGCTTTGGCTGGAACGCCGGAATCCTGTATGAACTGGATAAAAATAACCGCTATGCACTGACCTACCGTTCTGAAGTGAAAATTGACTTCAAAGGTAACTACAGCAGCGATCTTAATCGTGCGTTTAATAACTACGGTTTGCCAATTCCTACCGCGACAGGTGGCGCAACGCAATCGGGTTATCTGACGCTGAACCTGCCTGAAATGTGGGAAGTGTCAGGTTATAACCGTGTTGATCCACAGTGGGCGATTCACTATAGCCTGGCTTACACCAGCTGGAGTCAGTTCCAGCAGCTGAAAGCGACCTCAACCAGTGGCGACACGCTGTTCCAGAAACATGAAGGCTTTAAAGATGCTTACCGCATCGCGTTGGGTACCACTTATTACTACGATGATAACTGGACCTTCCGTACCGGTATCGCCTTTGATGACAGCCCAGTTCCTGCACAGAATCGTTCTATCTCCATTCCGGACCAGGACCGTTTCTGGCTGAGTGCAGGTACGACTTACGCATTTAATAAAGATGCTTCAGTCGACGTTGGTGTTTCTTATATGCACGGTCAGAGCGTGAAAATTAACGAAGGCCCATACCAGTTCGAGTCTGAAGGTAAAGCCTGGCTGTTCGGTACTAACTTTAACTACGCGTTCTGATAACGCGTTCGCCTGGATAAAGTCACCTGCATAGCAGGTGACTTTAACTCCCCCACTTCACCGAAAGTAGTGTCCTCATTGCTTACCTCCTGAGTTTTGCAAACAGCCTGTTGGCAGCTTGCCCTTTCAAATCAATAAGCGGTATCCACAGACAAACCTGAAGGGAAAGGCATATTTTCAGGCGTTCTGCTCGTCCTTCTCAAAGAGTTTACTTTTCTGCATTTCCAGGATACTCCCCCCCCCTGGCTATTGTGCGCTCATACACTCAAATTAAAGATAGGTTCTAAATAAATGAGCGTTTTTTGATAGTCTATTTCATTAGGTAATATATATTTGTAACAAATCAATCAAAATGGAATAAAATCATGCTACCATCTATTTCAATCAACAATACCAGCGCAGCTTACCCAGAATCCATCAATGAAAATAACAATGATGAAGTTAATGGATTAGTACAAGAGTTCAAAAACCTTTTTAATGGTAAGGAAGGAATAAGCACCTGTATTAAACATCTACTTGAGCTTATAAAAAACGCCATACGAGTAAACGACGATCCTTATAGATTTAATATTAATAATTCCTCAGTTACTTATATTGATATTGACTCCAATGATACAGACCATATTACTATTGGTATCGACAACCAAGAACCAATAGAATTACCTGCGAACTATAAAGACAAAGAACTCGTCCGTACTATCATTAATGACAACATAGTTGAGAAGACTCATGATATCAATAACAAGGAAATGATCTTCAGCGCATTAAAAGAAATATATGATGGAGATCCTGGTTTTATCTTCGATAAGATATCACACAAACTCAGACATACGGTAACGGAATTTGATGAGAGCGGGAAAAGCGAACCAACGGACTTATTTACCTGGTACGGTAAAGATAAAAAAGGCGACTCTCTCGCTATTGTAATTAAAAATAAAAACGGAAATGATTACTTATCTCTCGGTTACTACGATCAGGACGACTACCACATTCAAAGAGGAATTCGTATTAATGGTGATAGTCTCACCCAATATTGTAGTGAAAACGCCAGGAGTGCTTCAGCGTGGTTTGAAAGCAGTAAAGCTATCATGGCAGAATCATTTGCAACTGGTTCCGATCATCAGGTTGTAAACGAGCTCAACGGGGAAAGACTGAGAGAACCAAACGACGTTTTTAAACGTTATGGTCGAGCAATAAGATATGATTTTCAAGTGGACGATGCAAAATATAAATGCGACCATCTAAAAGAAATAGTTTCTACTTTAGTCGGTAACAAAATTAACGTTGGCCATTCTCAAAAAATATATAAGCATTTTAAGGATCTCGAAGGTAAAATTGAAGAAAGGCTTCAAAATCGCCAGGCTGAATATCAAAATGAAATTAATCAACCATCTGCGCCAGGTGTTAATTTTGATGATATTTAAAATTATTTTTCCAGTTTTTTGATTTTTCAACAGCTGAATATCGGAAATAGTCAGTGACGAACATCAGTATTTTTACATAATTACGTCTAGGTCATTGTCGGTTTATCTCCTTTTACTTGTGGTAATTGAGGGATAACAACAAAAAAGGTGAGTTTTGCGACTCACCTTTTTTATTTGTTTCTTATTCAGAATCAATATCTTTTAAATCATCCTGAATCGCTTGTGCGTTCGGATTTTCCTGCGGTTTGAGTTCGCCGCCATTAGCGATGAAATCATGACGCTGGAAGTACGCTTCGCGCACCATAATATAAGGATCGGACGACTGACGCAGCAGACCATCGGAATCCAGCAGCTGAGCGCGGGTTTCGATCCCTTCAAGCGTCCATTTACCCACAGACATCGGCCAGGTCAGCCAGGAAAGAACCGGGTAAAAACCATCCGCCATATCACCACCGTCATCACGCAGCGTGAAGCTACCGTAGAACGGTAACTGAACGTAAGGCCCATAACCCACGCCATAATGACCAAGCGTACTACCGAAGCGGTGAGGTTCAGTCCGTTGCAGTTTCGGGTTCGCCATCCCTGCAACATCAATAAAACCGCCCATCCCCAAAATGGTGTTCAGGAAAAAGCGGGTAAAGTGGACCATCCCCTGATAAGGGTCGCCCTGCAAGAAGTAGTTAACCATCACCGCAGGTTCTTCAAGGTTGCCAGTAAAGTTGCTCAAACCGTTACGCGCCGGTTGCGGAACATAATCACGCCAGGCGACAGCGACCGGTCGAACAATATACGGGTCTAATACATTGAAGTTGAAGTTGTACATGGTGCGGTTGAACCCTTCTAACGGGTCAGAACGCCCTTGCTGATCTGTACCGGAACTCGCACACCCCACCAGAAGCGTAGTTCCCAGAGCAAGCGCCGACAGGCGAAGCTTCATAAATGTCTCCCTGTTTTTTTATGGCTTATGCAGTTTGCCATCCATGACGGAACGATACCGTATCCGCCTGTTTAGGTGTGGGCGATTGTAACAGCACGTCAACTGATGTCCAGACGCCCTGATTTGCTGATTTGATCATAGCCTGGTAATCGCCGCCCTGTAGGCTACTTGATTCTATAGAAACAGAAAAAGGCAAACGCAGCCTTTTCTACATTTTCAGAGTAACTCCCGTCAGTTGCGAGCAAAAAAGCCGCTACGCTTTAGCTATACGTGCTAATTCAAGAGAAGAGACCATGGACAACGACAAAATTGATCAACACAGCGACGAAATTGAAGTTGAGAGCGAAGAAAAAGAGCGCGGCAAAAAAATAGAAATAGATGAAGACCGACTCCCCTCCCGGGCGATGGCAATTCATGAGCATATCCGCCAGGATGGTGAAAAAGAGCTGGAACGCGACGCAATGGCGCTACTGTGGTCAGCCATTGCGGCGGGTCTGTCGATGGGCGCTTCGTTACTGGCAAAAGGGATATTTCAAGTCGAACTGGAAGGTGTGCCGGGCAGCTTCTTGCTGGAGAATCTCGGTTATACCTTTGGTTTTATTATCGTCATTATGGCCCGCCAGCAATTATTTACCGAAAATACCGTGACTGCGGTACTACCCGTCATGCAAAAACCGACAATGAGCAACGTCGGCTTACTTATACGGTTATGGGGCGTCGTGCTGCTGGGTAATATTCTCGGGACAGGTATTGCGGCGTGGGCATTTGAATATATGCCTATCTTCAATGAAGAAACTCGCGATGCATTTGTCAAAATCGGCATGGATGTGATGAAGAACACCCCCAGCGAGATGTTTGCCAACGCGATCATTTCCGGCTGGCTGATCGCCACTATGGTTTGGATGTTTCCTGCAGCGGGTGCGGCAAAGATTGTGGTGATTATATTGATGACCTGGCTTATTGCCCTGGGTGACACCACCCATATCGTGGTCGGTTCTGTTGAAATCCTCTATCTGGTGTTTAACGGTACGCTGCACTGGAGCGATTTCATCTGGCCCTTCGCACTACCTACTTTAGCGGGGAACATCTGCGGCGGCACCTTTATCTTCGCGTTAATGAGTCATGCACAGATTCGTAACGACATGAGCAATAAGCGTAAAGCAGAAGCACGCCAAAAAGCAGAACGTGCGGAAAACATTAAGAAAAATTATAAAAACCCGGCATAAATGGCGAGGGTTTAAGCAATCGAGCGGCAGCGTACTTACCCCGCACTCCATTAGCGGGTATACTCATGCCGCATTGTCCTCTTAGTTAAATGGATATAACGAGCCCCTCCTAAGGGCTAATTGCAGGTTCGATTCCTGCAGGGGACACCATTTATCAGTTCGCTCCCATCCGTACCAGTCCGCAAAATCCCCTGAATATCAAGCATTCCGTAGATTTACAGTTCGTCATGGTTCGCTTCAGATCGTTGACAGCCGCACTCCATGACGGGTAAAAAGTGGATAAAATAATTTTACCCACCGGATTTTTACCCATGCTCACCGTTAAGCAGATTGAAGCAGCAAAGCCGAAAGAAAAACCATACCGCCTTCTCGATGGTAATGGCCTGTACCTTTATGTCCCTGTGTCAGGGAAAAAGGTATGGCAGCTTCGCTACAAGATTGACGGTAAGGAGAAAATCCTGACCGTCGGAAAATATCCGCTTATGACTTTGCAGGAGGCAAGGGATAAAGCATGGACTGCGAGGAAAGACATCTCGGTTGGCATCGATCCTGTAAAGGCGAAAAAGGCTTCGTCTAACAACAATTCCTTTAGTGCGATTTACAAGGAATGGTACGAGCACAAGAAGCAAGTATGGTCAGTAGGGTATGCAACTGAACTTGCCAAAATGTTTGACGACGACATTTTACCTATCATTGGCGGCCTTGAAATTCAGGATATTGAGCCGATGCAACTGCTGGAAGTAATCCGCAGGTTTGAAGATCGCGGTGCAATGGAACGAGCCAACAAAGCACGCAGAAGATGCGGCGAGGTTTTCCGTTACGCTATTGTCACCGGAAGGGCTAAATATAACCCGGCACCTGACCTTGCTGACGCCATGAAGGGATACCGCAAGAAGAACTTCCCGTTTCTTCCTGCAGACCAGATCCCGGCATTCAACAAAGCACTGGCAACATTTTCAGGAAGTATCGTATCGCTCATTGCGACCAAAGTTTTACGCTACACAGCCCTAAGAACGAAAGAGCTTCGTTCCATGCTATGGAAGAACGTCGATTTTGAAAATAGGATTATCACCATCGACGCCAGTGTGATGAAAGGACGCAAAATTCATGTGGTTCCTATGTCAGACCAGGTAGTTGAACTTCTCACTACGCTAAGCTCCATCACCAAACCAGTCTCAGAGTTTGTTTTTGCCGGGCGCAACGATAAGAAGAAGCCAATCTGCGAGAACGCGGTACTGCTTGTGATCAAACAAATCGGCTATGAGGGTCTGGAAAGCGGTCACGGATTCAGGCATGAATTCAGCACGATTATGAACGAGCACGAATGGCCTGCTGACGCTATTGAAGTGCAACTGGCACATGCAAACGGCGGATCTGTGCGTGGGATTTACAACCATGCTCAGTATCTCGATAAACGCAGAGAAATGATGCAATGGTGGGCGGACTGGCTTGATGAGAAGGTGGAGTGAGCGACCTTAACAACTATCGAATAGCACAAAGTCTTGCAATCCAGTGCAAAGCTTTGTGTGTATAAGTTTTGTCTCATCAACCACAGCAAGTATCGATCGATTAAGACTTGGATGATAGACTTCATTCCTTTGATTATTAGCTGATAGAAGAAATGTTAAAGCTATTTGCAAAGTACACCTCTATTGGTGTGCTGAACACCCTTATACACTGGGTGGTTTTTGGTGTTTGTATCTATGTCGCGCATACAAACCAAGCTCTTGCAAACTTCGCAGGTTTCGTTGTGGCTGTGAGCTTTAGCTTCTTCGCGAATGCAAAATTCACATTCAAGGCATCGACTACAACGATGCGCTACATGCTATATGTTGGGTTCATGGGGACACTGAGTGCTACTGTTGGATGGGCTGCTGATAGATGCGCACTTCCCCCGATGATAACTCTTGTCACCTTCTCCGCCATCAGCCTGGTGTGCGGTTTCGTCTATTCAAAGTTCATTGTCTTTAGGGATGCGAAATGAAGATATCTCTTGTAGTTCCTGTCTTCAATGAAGAAGAAGCGATACCAATTTTTTATAAAACGGTACGTGAATTCGAAGAATTGAAGTCATATGAAGTGGAAATCGTTTTCATAAATGACGGCAGCAAAGACGCTACGGAGTCAATCATTAATGCTCTGGCTGTTTCAGATCCTCTAGTTGTTCCGCTGTCATTTACACGCAACTTTGGTAAAGAACCAGCATTGTTTGCAGGGTTAGACCATGCAACCGGGGATGCGATAATCCCAATTGATGTTGACCTGCAAGACCCGATTGAGGTTATTCCTCATCTTATTGAAAAATGGCAAGCAGGTGCTGATATGGTTCTTGCTAAAAGATCTGACCGCTCAACTGATGGACGCCTGAAGCGAAAAACGGCTGAGTGGTTCTATAAGCTCCACAATAAAATAAGCAATCCTAAAATTGAAGAGAATGTTGGTGATTTCAGGCTGATGAGCCGTGATGTTGTCGAAAATATTAAACTTATGCCAGAACGAAACCTTTTCATGAAAGGTATTCTGAGCTGGGTAGGAGGAAAGACAGATATTGTTGAATACGTGCGAGCGGAAAGAATTGCTGGAGATACAAAATTTAATGGATGGAAACTTTGGAATTTAGCACTTGAGGGTATTACAAGCTTTTCCACATTCCCTCTTCGCATCTGGACATACATAGGGTTAGTGGTAGCCAGTGTAGCATTTATTTATGGGGCGTGGATGATTTTAGATACTATCATATTTGGAAATGCTGTTAGGGGATATCCTTCACTACTTGTTTCAATACTGTTTTTAGGTGGAATTCAGATGATTGGAATAGGAGTATTAGGTGAATATATTGGACGCACATACATTGAAACCAAAAAACGCCCGAAATACATCATCAAGAGAGTCAAAAAATGAATAAAGCAATAAAAGTATCATTGTATATATCTTTTGTTTTGATTATTTGCGCCTTATCTAAAAACATAATGATGTTAAATACATCTGATTTCGGAAGAGCCATTAAGCCATTAATTGAAGACATACCAGCATTTACATATGACTTACCTTTATTGTATAAATTGAAAGGTCATATTGATTCAATTGATAGCTATGAGTATATAAGTTCATATAGTTATATTTTGTATACATACGTCCTGTTTATTAGCATTTTTACTGAATATCTTGATGCTAGGGTGTTATCGTTATTTCTAAAAGTAATATATATTTATTCATTATATGCGATATTTACTTCATATATAAAAACAGAAAGGTATGTAACTTTATTTACATTCTTTATTTTAGCTTTTCTTATGTGTTCTTCATCAACACTGTCAATGTTTGCATCATTCTATCAAGAGCAAATAGTTATAATTTTCCTTCCATTTTTGGTGTATTCATTAACATGCAAAAACAATAAATCTATGCTTTTGCTATTTTTTTCGTTGCTAATAATATCTACTGCTAAAAATCAATTTATATTAACCCCACTAATAGTGTATTCATATTATATTTTTTTTGATAGACACAAACTAATTATTAAATCTGTAATATGCGTGGTGTGCTTGCTTGCGTCAATATTTGCAATATCTTATTCAAAAGGTGTTGTTGAATTAAATAAGTACCATGCAACATACTTCGGTAGTTATCTTTATATGAAAAACAACGGGTATAAAATGCCATCGTATGTTGATGATAAGTGTGTTGGGTTAGATGCCTGGGGTAATAAATTCGACATATCATTTGGCGCAACCCCAACAGAAGTTGGAACGGAATGTTTCGAATCTCATAAAGATGAAACGTTTTCGAATGCACTCTTTTTATTGGTTAGCAAACCAAGCACCATCTTCAAACTTCCATTTGATGATGGTGTGATGTCTCAGTATAAAGAAAATTATTTCCATGTATATAAAAAACTACACGTAATATATGGAGAATCAAACATACTAACGACTATTACTAACATAAAAGACAATATATTTAAAAACATTAGATTTATATCATTGTTATTATTTTTTATTGCTTCTATTTTTATTAGAAATAATAAAATAAAGGCATCTTTATTTGTAGTATCTCTTTTTGGAATATCTCAATTTTATGTGTCATTTTTCGGGGAAGGATATAGAGATTTAAGCAAGCATTTATTTGGAATGTATTTTTCGTTCGACCTTTGCTTATACATAACAGTCGTTTTTTTAATTTATAAAATAATTCAAAGAAATCAAGACAATAGCGATGTAAAGCACTAAGTTTAAATTGCGCGCCAATCATGGCGCGCACAAGCTATAATACCAACCTAATTTCTCCTCCTCTTAGAGTGACTATATCTCCTGATAGAATTGCGGTATTGACTATCAAATGCCCTGATTCGTTGTTTATTGTAATATCTCCTCTATCTGCAGACGATAACTTAAATGCATCATTGCCCACAACAAACCCCCTCCAGAACCAAGTGCTGATATTATCATCAACAGTGATAGATACATATACTAACTGATTATCGTTATAAGTGATTCCTGTCTTATACTTAACATAAGGACTTCCACTTTGATTCTCGATAGACACATAACATCCAGGGGTTATGTTTGTATGCGTCCCGCGACTATCGCCCCATTAACGCCATACGATAAATGGGATGGTGAGAAATGGGTGACGGATACCGAGGCACAGCATAGCGTCGCAGTAGATGCAGCAGAAGCACAGCGCCAGTCGCTGATTGATACTGCAATGGCTTCCATTAGTCTGATTCAACTGAAATTACAGGCTGGGCGGAAGCTGATGCAGGCAGAGACCTCCCGACTTAACACTGTGCTGGATTACATTGACGCGGTGACGGCAACAGATACCAGCACCGCGCCGGATGTCATCTGGCCTGAACTGCCGGAGGAGTAGGCCATTCAATATCTGGCGCACTGGAAGTATCGACCAGCTCCAGTGCGTCCAGATAATCCAGCCACAAATTATATTGCGCCAGTTCCTCACCTTTCAGACGACCAATAGCCGCTTTACCAGCCCATTGTTTACTGTTCATATAATCGTTGGCCTGATTAATCAATTGCTGCTTTTTCAGTTCGGCTGCAGCAATCTGTTCCTCATGTGTTGGTGGTGGAATTTCAGACCATGCAGGAAAACCATTTTCTCCAGCGATACGGATTTTTCCTTTCGGCGGTAATCCGGAAAACTCAATATACACTTGCTCATCAACTTCAACAGCATCATCTGGCCATGAGCCAGCTTGCGTGTAATCCTCTTTCATCTCCAAGGGATAGAAAGAGTTTGTAGTCGCGGAATATATGTAATTCATTTTTCACTCCATAAAGTTAAAAGAAATTAACACCCTAATGCGAAAAATGAAGCACCGATACCGGGTACGCCTGCTCTGGAAATAAATTTCACCGGGTCCTGGTTATAACCGGCACAAGCTATATAGCCAACATTTGCACTGCCGGGAGTGTAATCCTGAGTCGCAAATACCCGCAGACATCTATTCGGAAATGCAATCGGAAAATAGGTTACTGTGTCCTGAGACGTCAGCGGAACATCAATTGGCCCCCATTGAATAATTAAACCGGATGGCAATTTTTGATATCCAGGAACTGAAGCAGAAAGCATAAAACTACCCATATCAGGTATCTGATTCGCCCCTGTCCCTACATTTCTTTTAGCCGCTTCTCCCAAACCAAGGTTTTCGAGAGCCTTTTGCACCGTGCCGTCCAATTTGATATCGCCAAACGGATTCTTGCGGCTTAACAGCAGCGCACGAAGCGCGGTAAGCAGCTGGTCATGCCGCCCCTTCTCCAGGCTGGCACCGGAGGCCTCCACAACGCTGCAAAGCTCCTCCTGCAACATGTCAAAGTAGTCATCATCCAGATCGGTGGCAGGCGTGCCGGTCTGGGGGTTACCACGGGTACGGGGGATTACCAAAGGCAGCACCTTTAAGCTCCGCAAGACGTTCTGACCAGTCATGCGCCAGCGCGTTGTCTTCCGCAGTGTAATACGCGGCACATTTGGCGTTATCACCATCAGTAAACAGATCCAGAACAAACGGGCCAAACAGGGTGTTAATTCCCCAGAAAATGTTGTCCGGCGTGCGCCACTGATCGCCCACTTCCTTCAGTTCATGGGCTGGTTTGTTCCGCAGCTCCACCAGCGCCTGGCAATATTTATTACTCATTAAGCCCCCACGTAATTCCCTGAGAGATACCACTCTTCACCTGATGCAGCCCGCTTACTGCTTTTCCGTAAACACCGTTCACGACGCGCCAGAAAATTGTTTCGTTCTGGCTGGGAGTGGCTTTCACGGAATGCCGCCATCCACACCGTTGCAGCACGACGGTATAAGCCCCTGGACTCCAGTTCTTCCGCCTGGCGGGTCAGGCACAAAATCACCCGCGGGTCGTTAGTGCCGACATAGAAATTGCGCACAGGTCTGGTTTCACGAACTGGTTGTGGTTCCGGATCCTGCGCTCTCTCAGTCAGGCGCGGGAAATGTCTGTGTGTATCTCCTTCACAACGGTGAGCCACACGCCCACTCTGACGTAACTTGCTTGCTGACTGCAGAACGCGCTGCCGTGAGTAACCTGCAAAAGCATCCGCAATGTCTCCGGAAGTACAGCCCGGATGGGCTTCAATGAATTTCTGAACGTCATTCAAAAGACTCATGCTCACCCCCTGAATCCTGCCGGGATCTGGCTGTAGTCCACATTGTCGTAACTGGCTTTGAAGTACGGGTCTTCGCGTTTTTCTGTGTACGTGCTGACGGACGGCGATAAGCGCAGGGAAAGCTCATCCCATTTTTCCCGCAGCTTCGACGGGCTGAGCACGTTACGGCACCAGAACGGATCGCGGCTGACGCGGCTGTACATCTCGCAGATTTGTTTGTGAGTACGACCATCCTGCACACACATCAGGCGAATTTCGTTTGCCCAGGCTGTCCAGTTCGGTTCTTTGGGACGAACCACCTCGCCGTCACATTCGGCGGCCTGCTCGTACAGGGCGATGATTTTTTTCCAGAGCCACTGTGCGCAGGTCAAATCATCCTGCGTTCCCCACTGGCGCTTTTTAGGGCTGAATACAACCGCATCAGGATGGCGAGTTAAAAAATCCTGTTCATCCGTCTGCGTGTCCGGTTGCGAAGCGTCCGGACGAGAAGGTTTTTTATCTGACGGATCATGTTTTGATTTTACTGACGGATCCCCGCCAGATTCTGACGGGTGAAAACCCGATTTTTTGCCAGATTTCGACGCATCAAATTTTGACGGGTCAGATTTTGATGCGTCAGATTTTGACGGGTCAGAGTCTGACAGTTGAGAAAATGCCGCTGCCTGAAGCTTCGCAACGTTAAGCTGATAAACATTCGACGCATTGCGGTTATGATGAGGAGCAGCAAAATGGCTAGCGAACGCAGTACTGATGTGCAGGCATTTATCGGGGAGCTGGACGGCGGCGTATTTGAAACCAAAATCGGCGCAGTTCTCAGTGAAGTCGCTTCCGGTGTGATGAACACGAAAACCAAAGGTAAGGTCTCACTCAACCTGGAAATCGAACCATTTGATGAGAACCGTCTGAAAATCAAACACAAACTCTCATATGTTCGCCCGACTAACCGTGGGAAAATTTCCGAAGAAGACACCACCGAAACGCCGATGTATGTCAATCGCGGTGGTCGCCTGACTATTCTGCAGGAAGACCAGGGACAATTACTGACTCTTGCCGGTGAGCCTGACGGAAAACTCCGCGCAGCAGGTCATTAATATCATTCTTAATTAACTAATTATTTATCTCATCACTGAATATCTTAATATAGTGAGGACTTATTATGTCTCAGAACTTAGACGCAACCGCAATTAATCAAATCCATGCCCTTATTTCTGCTCAGGGTGTTAATGAAATTATCAGTAAGATTGGTGCCGATGCTGTGGCATTGCCTGAGAATTTCCGCATTCATGATCTGGAAAAATTTAATTTAAATCGCTTCCGTTTCCGTGGTGCGCTTTCCACTGCCAGCATCGATGACTTTACCCGTTATTCTAAAGATCTTGCAGATGAAGGCACCCGCTGCTTTATCGATGCTGATAATATGCGTGCCGTCAGTGTGCTTAACCTGGGTACTATTGATGAACCAGGTCACGCAGATAACACCGCCACTCTCAAACTGAAAAAGACAGCACCGTTCTCTGCCCTGTTGTCTGTTAACGGCGAGCGTAACTCCCAGAAATCACTGGCAGAATGGATTGAAGACTGGGCCGACTACCTTGTGGGCTTTGATGCTAATGGTGACGCCATTCAGGCAACAAAAGCGGCTGCGGCAATCCGTAAAATCACGATTGAAGCAAACCAGACCGCTGATTTTGAAGATAATGACTTCAGCGGCAAACGCTCCCTGATGGAATCTGTCGAAGCGAAGACCAAAGACATTATGCCAGTGGCATTTGAATTTAAATGCGTTCCGTTTGAAGGTCTGAAAGAACGTCCGTTTAAATTACGCCTCAGCATTATCACTGGCGATCGTCCTGTACTGGTTCTGCGCATTATTCAGCTGGAAGCGGTGCAGGAAGATATGGCTAACGAATTTCGTGATCTGCTTGTTGAGAAATTCAAAGACAGCAAAGTAGAAACCTTTATTGGTACTTTCACCGCCTGATTTCATTACTGCAAATGCCCCTGCGGGGGCATTTATGGAAACGTAATTAACTCAATAATCACCGGATGGTGAGGGCTTCCTTTTACCCAAACTCAGCGCGGTGCAGCGCATATACGTGGAGAACAAAATGTCATTTATTAAAACTTTTTCCGGGAAGCATTTTTATTATGACAAGATAAATAAAGACGACATCGTGATTAACGATATCGCGGTTTCCCTTTCAAATATCTGCCGCTTTGCCGGTCATCTTTCTCACTTCTACAGTGTCGCCCAACATGCGGTGCTTTGCAGCCAGCTGGTGCCGCAGGAATTTGCTTTTGAAGCATTAATGCATGATGCAACAGAAGCGTATTGCCAGGACATCCCCGCACCACTGAAACGCCTTCTTCCTGACTATAAACGGATGGAAGAAAAAATAGATGCAGTAATCCGTGAGAAATACGGGTTACCTCCTGTTATGAGCACGCCAGTGAAATATGCCGATCTCATTATGCTGGCAACCGAACGCCGTGATCTCGGGCTTGATGATGGCTCTTTCTGGCCTGTACTGGAAGGCATCCCGGCAACAGAGATGTTCAACGTGATTCCACTGGCACCGGGTCATGCCTACGGGATGTTTATGGAACGTTTTAACGATTTATCGGAGTTACGCAAATGCGCATGAATGTTTTCGAAATGGAAGGGTTTCTTCGCGGGAAATGTGTACCGCGAGATCTGAAAGTGAACGAAACAAATGCTGAGTACCTGGTACGTAAATTCGACGCGCTTGAAGCTAAATGTGCGGCACTGGAAAACAAAATAATACCAGTGTCAGCTGAACTGCCACCAGCAAATGAAAGTGTTCTGTTATTTGATGCTAACGGAGAAGGCTGGCTGATTGGCTGGCGTTCTCTCTGGTACACCTGGGGACAAAAAGAAACCGGAGAATGGCAGTGGACATTTCAGGTTGGGGACCTTGAAAACGTCAATATCACTCACTGGGCAGTAATGCCAAAAGCACCGGAGGCTGGAGCATAATGACCACATTTACCAATAAAGAACTGATTAAAGAAATCAAAGAACGAATCAGCAGCCTAGAGGTTCGAGACGATATTGAGCGCCGTGCTTATGAAATCGCACTCGTATCTCTGGAAGTAGAGCCAGATGAACGCGAAGCCTATGAATTATTCATGGAAAAGCGTTTCGGTGACTTAGTAGATCGTCGGAGAGCAAAAAACGGCGATAACGAATACATGGCATGGGATATGACTCTCGGTTGGATCATCTGGCAGCAACGAGCTGGTATCCATTTTTCAACAATGTCACAACAAGAGGTGAAATAATAGAGCCATACAGCCTCACACTCGATGAGGCCTGTCAGTTTCTTAAAATATCCTGATCTACCATCGCCGTCATAGAGCGTATTTTTATTACCTGATTTGCAGGTTCGATTCCCTATTCGGAGATAGCACTCATGCAACACGAACTACAGCCTGATTCACTGGTTGATTTGAAATTCATCATGGCTGATACTGGCTTTGGTAAAACCTTCATCTATGACCGGATTAAGTCAGGCGACCTGCCAAAAGCCAAAGTTATCCACGGGCGAGCAAGATGGTTATATCGTGACCATTGTGAATTCAAAAATAAGCTCTTAAGCCGCGCCAATGGGTAAAATAGCGGGTAAAATATTTCTCACATCTAAAAAACACCATTCCAATCAATCCCCTGCTGCTTCAAGTAGATGTCTGCAGGGGACACCATCCTTGTGTTTATCCCTAAAACCACATAAAAACCGTAAATTAAATTCGAACTAGCAGGCCGAATAAGGCACACCAGGAACTCGTGGTTTTATTCATTATGAAGTGGTTTTCACCTGTTCCTGAAGCCAGCCAATAAACGCCTCGATTTTCGGCCACTGCCGACCGGGCAACGTGGTGATGTAGTAGCGCTGATGACATTTCAGCGCCATATCGCCAAACGGCGCGACCAGTTCTCCGCTATCGAGGCGTTTTTGCACTAGCCGTTTACGCCCCATCGCGACGCCGATATGGTTCATCGCAGCAATTACCGCTAAATCTGAACGATCGAAGCCAATGCCCGACGATGTCGGCAAATTCACCGCATAATGCTGCGCCCACTGTGCCATTCGTCCGTACCGGATCATTACTCCACGCCTGTCGGTCATGCAGTAAGGTACAGTGCGGCAGGTTCACCAGCCTGTCGGGGTGAAATAGTAGCGGCGTGCGTACTCCGGGCTGCATACGGGCACAATCTCTTCATCCATCAGGACATGATGTGTCAGCTGCGCAGAGGGCGCGTCGTCAAAATAGATGGCCGAATCGACCCGGCTCGTTGCAAATTGACGTTGTCATTGCCGGTCAGGATGGTCAGTGAAATCGACGGATAGCGGCGGGTAAAGTCACCCAACGCTGGAACCAGCCAGCACTGAGCAATAGAGGGGCGCGAGTAGACGGTTAGCGTGCCGGACAGCTCCTGATTCTTTAATGTCGAGAATTTCCTGATTCAGCGTATCCAGCGACGACTTCAGCGCCCAGAACACCCGCTTTCCCTCGTGGGTCAGCTCCACTTTTCGGTGCGAACGGACAAAAAGCTGAATGCCCACTCCTCTTCCAGACTGGATTGATCCGGTGGCTGACGGCGCTGGGGCTTAATGAAAGCTCATCGGCCGCCAGCGCAAACGACTCGGTGTCTTGCCGCCACTTCAAAGGTATAGAGCTTTGATAATTGCCAGCCATCCAGCAGCCGATTTCTGACCTCACGAATGGGATCCATACTCCACCTCTCTCCTCCTGATTTATTGGTCGAGTGAAAAAAAGTCGCGGTAAAAATCCACGCAAGGAGATGATTTAGAATGATTCATATCGCATTAACACACCACATTTAGACGTAAATCACTCATTTGATGCAATCTGGCTCATGTGAAAGGCGATTTTTATCGTTTGTCAGACCGTGCCCTCTTTTTGTCCAATAGACCCATATTAATCACAGGGCAAGGTGAGTTATGCACTCTCAAATCTGGGTTGTGAGCACGCTGCTGATAAGCATCGTGTTAATCGTTTTGACCATCGTGAAGTTCAAATTCCACCCGTTTCTGGCACTGCTGTTTTCAGCCAGCTTCTTTGTGGGCACCATGATGGGCATGGGGCCACTGGATATGGTGAATGCCATTGAGAGTGGTATCGGCGGTACGCTGGGCTTCCTTGCCGCGGTCATTGGCCTAGGCGCCGTTTCAGGCAAGATGATGGAAGTGTCCGGCGCGGCAGAACGCATTGGTCTGACGCTGCAGCGCTGCCGCTGGCTTTCGGCCGATGTCATTATGGTGCTGGTCGGGCTGATTTGCGGGATCGCGCTCTTTTGTTGAAGTTGGCGTGGTGCTGTTGATTCCACTGGCCTTTTCGATTGCCGAAAAAAACCAATACCTCATTACTGAAGCTGGCAATTCCGCTGTGTACCGCGCTAATGGCGGTGCGCTGCGTCGTGCCGCCACATCCAGCGGCGCTGTTCGTGGCCAATAAGCTGGGTGCGGATATCGGCACCGTGATTGTCTATGGTTTACTGGTGGGCCTAATGGCATCACTCATCGGCGGGCCGCTGTACCTGAAATTCCTCGGCAACCGCCTGCCGTTTAAGCCGGTACCGGCTGAGTTTTCTGACCTTAAGGTTCGCGATGAAAGAACGCCGCTGCCGTCGCTTAGCGCCACGCTGTTTACCGTATTGCTGCCAATCGGCCTGATGCTGGTCAAAACCGTCGCTGGCTGAATATGGCCAAGGGCAGCCTGGTTCTATACGTTGCTGGAGTTTATCGGTAATCCGATAACGGCCATGTTCATCGCGGTTTTCGTGGCTTATTACATTCTCGGTCTGCGCCAGCACATCGGCATGGGGGCGCTGCTGACCCACACCGAAAACGGTTTTGGCTCTATTGCTAACATTCTGCTGATTATCGGGGCTGGCGGCGCTTTCAACGCGGTCCTGAAAGACAGTGGGCTGGCGGATACGCTCGCCCTCATCCTCTCCAACATGCACATGCACCCGATTCTGCTGGCCTGGCTGGTAGCGTTAATTCTGCATGCGGCGGTGGGGTCTGCCACCGTCGCCATGATGGGCGCGACGGCGATTGTTGCGCCGATGCTGCCGCTCTATCCAGACGTCAGCCCGGAGATCATCGCTATTGCCATCGGTTCAGGTGCAATTGGCTGCACTATCGTTACGGACTCGCTTTTCTGGCTAGTGAAGCAATATTGCGGCGCTACGCTCAATGAAACATTTAAATACTATACGACAGCGACATTTATCGCTTCAGTCGTCGCTCTGGCGGGCACATTCCTGCTGTCATTTATCATCTAAGCGCAAAGAGACGTACTATGGAAAACGCTAAAATGAACTCGCTCATCGCCCAGTATCCGTTGGTAAAGGATCTGGTTGCTCTTAAAGAAACCACCTGGTTTAATCCTGGCACGACCTCATTGGCTGAAGGTTTACCTTATGTTGGCCTGACCGAACAGGATGTTCAGGACGCCCATGCGCGCTTATCCCGTTTTGCACCCTATCTGGCAAAAGCATTTCCTGAAACTGCTGCCACTGGGGGGATTATTGAATCAGAACTGGTTGCCATTCCAGCTATGCAAAAACGGCTGGAAAAAGAATATCAGCAACCGATCAGCGGGCAACTGTTACTGAAAAAAGATAGCCATTTGCCCATTTCCGGCTCCATAAAAGCACGCGGCGGGATTTATGAAGTCCTGGCACACGCAGAAAAACTGGCTCTGGAAGCGGGGTTGCTGACGCTTGATGATGACTACAGCAAACTGCTTTCTCCGGAGTTTAAACAGTTCTTTAGCCAATACAGCATTGCTGTGGGCTCAACCGGAAATCTGGGGTTATCAATCGGCATTATGAGCGCCCGCATTGGCTTTAAGGTGACAGTTCATATGTCTGCTGATGCCCGGGCATGGAAAAAAGCGAAACTGCGCAGCCATGGCGTTACGGTCGTGGAATATGAGCAAGATTATGGTGTTGCCGTCGAGGAAGGACGTAAAGCAGCGCAGTCTGACCCGAACTGTTTCTTTATTGATGACGAAAATTCCCGCACGTTGTTCCTTGGGTATTCCGTCGCTGGCCAGCGTCTTAAAGCGCAATTTGCCCAGCAAGGCCGTATCGTCGATGCTGATAACCCTCTGTTTGTCTATCTGCCGTGTGGTGTTGGCGGTGGTCCTGGTGGCGTCGCATTCGGGCTTAAACTGGCGTTTGGCGATCATGTTCACTGCTTTTTTGCCGAACCAACGCACTCCCCTTGTATGTTGTTAGGCGTCCATACAGGATTACACGATCAGATTTCTGTTCAGGATATTGGTATCGACAACCTTACCGCAGCGGATGGCCTTGCAGTTGGTCGCGCATCAGGCTTTGTCGGGCGGGCAATGGAGCGTCTGCTGGATGGCTTCTATACCCTTAGCGATCAAACCATGTATGACATGCTTGGCTGGCTGGCGCAGGAAGAAGGTATTCGTCTTGAACCTTCGGCACTGGCGGGTATGGCCGGACCTCAGCGCGTGTGTGCATCAGTAAGTTACCAACAGATGCACGGTTTCAGCGCAGAACAACTGCGTAATACCACTCATCTGGTGTGGGCGACGGGAGGTGGAATGGTGCCGGAAGAAGAGATGAATCAATATCTGGCAAAAGGCCGTTAATAACGTTTCAACGCAGCATCGCAATCCTTTCCCTGGGTGAGCGATGCTGCCGATGGCGCAGACTTAAGATCCCCGGTCTTACCCGCTATAACCCCCTCCTTTTATCATCACCCAACGCCTTTCGCTGTAAACGGCGGTTTCGCAAACCAAACCAAAACCGTAAGTAAGATAAAAGCAATAGCCGCCATACGGAAAATCTCATTTGCAGAAATAGAAAGTGACTGCTGGGTTATTTCATTATTAATTTCATTAAGAACTCCTGAAAGCGAACCATAATATTTATCCATAATTTGTGACGATGAATTAAACACGGGGTTAAATTGATCGATGGTTGCTGTCAACTGACTATGGTGTAACGATTCGCGTCGTCCCCACAGCGTCATTGTCAACGACGTACCAACTGATCCTGACAAGGTACGAAAAAAATTACTCATACTCGAGGCATTGGCAAATTTATTATCTGGCAAGCCTGAAAACGAAATCGTTGTTAAGGGTAAAAAGAAACAGGCAACGGCGAATCCCTGAAAAAACTGCGGCAAAATGATGCCTGTAAAATCAATCGTTGGCATAAATGTCACAGAACGCCAGTAATAGCAAACCGCATACATCAAAAAACTAAATGTCACTAACAACCGCATGTCTATTTTGTTGCCATAACGTCCTATCAAAGGTGAAATTAATAGTGGCATGATGCCGATGGGCGCATAAGCAAGTCCGGCCCATATCGCATTATACCCCATCGTTTCCTGGAGTAACTGCGGCATAAGGACGATCGCTCCAGAGTAAAATAAATACGCGCATGTGATACTCACAATACCAATGGTGAAGTTACGGGACTTAAACAAACTGAGATCAAGAATCGGGTTCTCTGAGGTCGACTCCCAAATGACTAAAGAGATCAGAGAAATAACTGATACTACTGTTAATATTATTATTGTACTCGAGTTGAACCAATCCAGATCGCGCCCTTTATCAAGCATAATTTGCAAGCCACCAACACCGAGCACTAACAGGGTCAGTCCTGGTAGATTCATTTTGACCGGTGAAGTCTCAGTTTCTCTTCCTTTAAGTAAGGTTAAGCATAATGTCAGGACGATAATCCCCATAGGGACATTGATTAAAAATATCCAACCCCAGCTAAAGTTATCACAAATATAACCGCCCAATATCGGCCCACATATCGGAGCGATAATCACGGTCATTGACCATAATGCCAGAGCAAATGTTCTTTTTTCTGGCGGATAATTCCTTAATAATAAACTCTGTGACAGTGGAATTAACGGCCCCGCCATTAACCCCTGAACGACTCTAAAAAATATCAGCACATCAAGATTGGTCGATAGGCTACACATTAATGAAGACAGCGAAAAAAAAGTGACTGAAAGTAAAAATAATCTTAATTCGCCTATTCTTTGTGCCAACCTGCCAGTAACAGGGATCGCAATGGCATTTGCTACACCAAACGAGGTGATAACCCAGGTGCCTTCGTCTGTTGATGCTCCCAGAAAGCCAGATATTGTCGGTATTGCGACGTTAGAAATAGTGGAATCCAACATTTGCATAAATGTCGCTAATGACAATGCAATAGTGACGCACCATAACGTCCCACCGGTTAATGGTGCCGGAGTTGATTTAGTGATTGCCATTAAAGTTGTCCATTATGCGAAATAATGTTGCTAATTTCTTTTTCTATCGGACTGGTATCGATAACTAAAGCCTTACTGGTATAAGCCGGCATGGAGGTCACGGTTGAAGCCAGCTCAGGCATCTCGGCAATGTCTTCGTTCTTCGTATCAATAGTTGCTGTCATCGATAAACCAATACGCAAGGGGTGTTCCATGAGTTCTTTTGGATCAAGAGAAACTTCAACCGGTACACGCTGAACGATTTTGATCCAGTTCCCTGTCGCATTTTGTGCAGGTAATAAGGAGAACGCATTGCCGGTTCCCATATTGATCCCTGTCACCCGACCATGAAACACAACATTTTCACCATAAAGATCGCTGATAATATTGACCGATTGACCAATCCGTACATCCGTGAGTTGTGTTTCTTTAAAGTTGGCATTAACCCACATTTGACGTGCCGGTACGACAGCCATTAACGATTGTCCGGGGCTCACTGTTTCGCCGACCTGAACACTTCTCTGGGCAATATAGCCGGTAACCGGACTCTTAATATCCGTACGTTTAAGCGCCAACCAGGCTTCTTTAGTTGCATCCGCCGCTTCAACGACTTGTGGCTGACGGTTTAATGGTGTGTTCATTACTAAAGCTTTATTCGCTTTATAAGCCTGGATAGCGGCATTCAATGCCGCTTTGCTACTTATTAACGTATCTTTGGTATGCTCCAGCGTTTCTTTTGAAATAACCCCCTGCTTCGCTAACGGCACTCGACGGTTATAATCTTCTAAAGATTGTTGATACTGAATACGTGCTGAAGCGACTTCGGCACTGTATTGTTTATCCTGTAAGTATAGTTTATTCGTTTGCCGAACAATATTTGCCAGATTATTTTTAGCTTTATTGAGTGCGATAGTGGCATCAGTTTTATCCAGTGAAACTAAAATGTCACCTTGTCGAACGTAGTTCGTATCTTTATGATTAACGACAGTGACACTACCTGAGACTTGTGCAGAAATTGGATCTGCATTCCCCGTGACATAGGCGTCATCTGTACTAATCATGTCTTCTAATTCCATTGACCAATAGGCATAGGCACCTGAAAACGCAATAAATAAAACTACCGCCAATAAAGAAAAGTATTTTCTTCTGTTAGAATGTTTTTTATTTGAATTAATCTGTTCCACTATTATCTCTCATTTCTCATAGATGAAATTTATGAATTGAATGAAAAGAGCATTCATTCTTCATATCAAACACAGTGCATGTGTTGCACATTATCCCAGGAACGTTGGAGGCCTAATTTAAATGAGGTGCAAAAAAAACAACAGAGGACTAAACCGTGGCTTTTGCAATACAATTCTTACGCCTGTAGGATTAGTAAGAAGACTTATAGTGCCAACTTGAAACTATAAATCATCGGTACAATCCCTGATTTTATTGTTGACATTTCATTTATGCCGACTATTTATATGGTATACTTGTCGAATTATCTTAAAGGAAGCTCAGATTTTCTTATTTTTATTGAGAAAATGAGATGACGCCTTATGTCTGTATTACTACAGGGAGAAGGGAGATGCTTCATTGCAAAGGGAATAATCTATGAACGCAATAATTATTGATGACCATCCTCTTGCTATCGCAGCAATTCGTAATTTATTGATCAAAAACGATATTGAAATCTTAGCAGAGTTGACTGAAGGCGGAAGTGCCGTTCAGCGGGTGGAAACACTTAAGCCTGATATCGTCATCATTGATGTCGATATCCCCGGAGTTAACGGTATCCAGGTGTTAGAAACGCTGAGGAAGCGCCAATATAGCGGAATTATTATTATCGTCTCCGCTAAAAATGACCATTTTTACGGGAAACATTGTGCTGATGCTGGCGCTAATGGTTTCGTGAGTAAAAAAGAAGGCATGAACAATATCATTGCGGCTATTGAAGCTGCAAAAAATGGCTACTGCTATTTCCCCTTCTCTCTCAACCGGTTTGTTGGAAGTTTAACGTCCGACCAGCAAAAACTCGACTCCTTATCGAAACAAGAAATTAGTGTCATGCGGTATATTCTTGATGGCAAGGATAATAATGACATTGCTGAAAAAATGTTCATCAGCAACAAAACTGTCAGCACTTATAAAAGTCGCCTGATGGAAAAATTAGAATGTAAATCACTGATGGATCTTTACACATTCGCACAACGTAACAAAATCGGCTAACCACATGAAGTTTTTACCCTATATTTTTCTTCTCTGTTGTGGTCTTTGGTCGACCATAAGTTTCGCAGACGAAGATTACATCGAATATCGTGGCATCAGTAGTAACAACCGTGTCACACTTGATCCACTACGTCTGAGCAACAAGGAATTACGTTGGTTAGCGAGCAAAAAAAATCTTGTGATTGCAGTACATAAGTCCCAAACGGCTACGTTGTTGCATACCGATTCGCAGCAACGGGTTCGTGGTATTAATGCTGATTATTTAAATCTTTTAAAAAGAGCGTTAAATATCAAATTAACACTCCGGGAATACGCAGATCATCAAAAAGCAATGGACGCGCTTGCAGAAGGTGAAGTCGATATAGTGTTATCACATTTAGTTACTTCGCCGCCTCTTAATAATGACATTGCTGCAACCAAACCATTGATAATTACCTTTCCGGCGCTGGTAACCACCCTTCACGACTCAATGCGACCGCTTACCTCACCAAAACCAGTAAATATTGCTCGGGTAGCAAATTACCCCCCAGACGAGGTAATTCATCAATCATTTCCAAAAGCAACAATTATCTCTTTTACAAATTTATATCAGGCATTAGCATCCGTCTCAGCTGGGCACAATGATTACTTTATTGGTAGTAACATCATTACCAGCAGTATGATTTCCCGCTATTTCACTCACTCCTTAAATGTAGTGAAATATTATAACTCGCCGCGTCAATATAATTTTTTCTTGACCAGAAAAGAATCTGTCATTCTTAATGAAGTACTCAATAGATTTGTTGATGCTTTAACAAATGAAGTTCGCTATGAAGTATCACAAAATTGGCTTGATACAGGAAACCTGGCCTTTCTGAACAAACCATTAGAACTCACTGAACATGAAAAACAGTGGATTAAGCAGCATCCCAATTTAAAGGTGCTGGAAAATCCTTACTCGCCCCCCTATTCTATGACGGATGAAAATGGCTCGGTTCGGGGCGTTATGGGGGACATTCTTAATATTATTACCTTGCAAACAGGTTTAAATTTTTCTCCGATCACCGTTTCACACAATATCCATGCTGGAACACAGCTTAGCCCCGGAGGATGGGATATAATACCTGGCGCTATTTATAGTGAAGATCGAGAAAATAATGTTTTATTTGCTGAAGCCTTCATAACAACGCCTTACGTTTTTGTCATGCAAAAAGCGCCTGACAGTGAACAAACATTAAAAAAAGGAATGAAAGTTGCCATTCCATATTATTATGAGCTGCATTCGCAATTAAAAGAGATGTATCCGGAGGTTGAATGGATACAGGTCGATAATGCCAGCGCTGCATTTCACAAGGTTAAGGAAGGTGAACTTGATGCTCTGGTCGCGACACAGCTAAATTCGCGTTACATGATCGATCATTACTATCCTAATGAACTTTATCATTTTCTTATTCCTGGCGTTCCGAATGCATCGCTTTCGTTCGCTTTTCCTCGCGGAGAACCGGAACTTAAGGATATTATTAATAAAGCACTGAATGCAATTCCCCCAAGCGAAGTTCTGCGCCTGACGGAAAAATGGATTAAAATGCCCAATGTGACCATTGACACATGGGACCTATATAGCGAGCAATTTTATATTGTTACGACATTATCCGTTTTATTAGTTGGCAGTAGCCTTTTATGGGGATTCTACCTGTTACGCTCAGTTCGTCGTCGTAAAGTCATTCAGGGTGATTTAGAAAACCAAATATCATTCCGAAAAGCACTCTCGGATTCCTTACCGAATCCAACTTATGTTGTAAACTGGCAAGGTAATGTCATTAGTCATAATAGTGCTTTTGAACATTATTTCACTGCGGATTACTACAAAAATGCAATGTTACCATTAGAAAACAGTGACTCACCCTTTAAAGATGTTTTTTCTAATGCGCATGAAGTCACAGCAGAAACGAAAGAAAATCGAACAATATACACACAGGTATTTGAAATTGATAATGGCATCGAGAAAAGATGCATTAATCACTGGCATACATTATGCAATCTTCCTGCAAGTGACAATGCAGTATATATTTGTGGTTGGCAAGATATTACTGAAACGCGTGATCTAATTAATGCACTCGAGGTAGAAAAAAATAAAGCGATAAAGGCTACCGTAGCAAAAAGTCAGTTTCTGGCAACGATGAGTCACGAAATAAGAACACCAATAAGCTCTATTATGGGCTTCCTGGAACTTCTGTCGGGTTCTGGTCTTAGCAAGGAGCAACGGGTGGAGGCGATTTCACTTGCCTACGCCACCGGACAATCACTCCTCGGCTTAATTGGTGAAATCCTTGATGTCGACAAAATTGAATCGGGTAACTATCAACTTCAACCACAATGGGTCGATATCCCTACTTTAGTCCAGAACACTTGTCACTCTTTCGGTGCGATTGCTGCAAGCAAATCGATCGCATTAAGTTGCAGCAGTACGTTTCCTGAACATTACCTGGTTAAGATCGACCCTCAGGCGTTTAAGCAGGTCTTATCAAATTTACTGAGTAATGCTCTCAAATTTACCACCGAGGGGGCAGTAAAAATTACGACCTCCCTGGGTCACATTGATGACAACCACGCTGTTATCAAAATGACGATTATGGATTCTGGAAGTGGATTATCGCAGGAAGAACAACAACAACTGTTTAAACGCTACAGCCAAACAAGTGCAGGTCGTCAGCAAACAGGTTCTGGTTTAGGCTTAATGATCTGCAAAGAATTAATTAAAAATATGCAGGGCGATTTGTCATTAGAAAGTCATCCAGGCATAGGAACAACATTTACGATCACAATCCCGGTAGAAATTAGCCAGCAAGTGGCGACTGTCGAGGCAAAAGCAGAACAACCCATCACACTACCTGAAAAGTTGAGCATATTAATCGCGGATGATCATCCGACCAACAGGCTATTACTCAAACGCCAGCTAAATCTATTAGGATATGATGTTGATGAAGCCACTGATGGTGTGCAAGCGCTACACAAAGTCAGTATGCAACATTATGATCTGCTTATTACTGACGTTAATATGCCGAATATGGATGGTTTTGAGTTGACTCGCAAACTCCGTGAGCAAAATTCTTCCTTACCCATCTGGGGGCTTACAGCCAACGCACAGGCTAACGAACGTGAAAAAGGGTTAAGTTGCGGCATGAACTTATGTTTGTTCAAACCGTTGACCCTGGATGTACTGAAAACACATTTAAGTCAGTTACACCAAGTTGCGCATATTGCACCTCAGTATCGCCACCTTGATATCGAAGCCCTGAAAAATAATACGGCGAACGATCTACAACTGATGCAGGAGATTCTCATGACTTTCCAGCATGAAACGCATAAAGATCTACCCGCTGCGTTTCAAGCACTAGAAGCTGGCGATAACAGAACTTTCCATCAGTGTATTCATCGCATCCACGGTGCGGCTAACATCCTGAATTTGCAAAAGTTGATTAATATTAGCCATCAGTTAGAAATAACACCTGTTTCAGATGACAGTAAGCCTGAAATTCTTCAGTTGCTGAACTCTGTAAAAGAACACATTGCAGAGCTGGACCAGGAGATTGCTGTTTTCTGTCAGAAAAATGACTAAATAGCGGCTCCCACAATGTTCAAATGTGGGAGCTATTTACCAGCACATCTTACATTTATGATGAGAACTCCTGGCGAATTTGTTCCCCATGCTGGTCGAGCGTTGCCGCTCCCGGCATAACATGCGGGTCCGCGCAGCCGCTGATTTTTATCGGATTACCCGGCATCATTATTCCCCCGGCTTCAATCAACATATTTCTCGCCTGAGTTTGTGGCAATTTAATGGCCTCAGCCACACTTAATAACGGCGCGACGGGTACACCAACTTCATGTATTCTGGCTAACCAAACTTCAGCTGCCTGCGTTTTTAACGTCCGCTCAATATATTGTTTAAGAATAGCCTGGTTTTGTACGCGTAAAATATTGCTGCTAAATCGGGGATCATTAACCAGTTCCGTAAGCTCCAGTGCCTGGCATAACGCAGAAAAAAGCTTGTCATTACCACAACAAATCGTAATCGGCTTATCCTGAGTATTGAAAACATCAAAAGGTGCCATGTAGGGATGGCGATTTCCCAGACGTTGTGGTGACTTCCCAGTTGCGATATATGCCATCAGACCATGCTCCAGAAAACTCAGCGTGGCATCAAACATCGCTATATCGACATGCGCCCCTCTCTGGCTCTTTTCGCGGCCATAAAGTGCACTCACTATTCCGCTGAATAAATAGACACCGCCGCATAGATCCGCAAGAGATGTACCAACGCGCACTGGCGGAGCATCAGGATATCCTGTTTCCATCATTATCCCGCTCATTGCCTGAATGATGGTATCGTAGGCAGGAGCATCTTTTAGCGGACCGGTATGTCCGAAACCTGACGATGAAGCATATATGAGGCGCGGGTTGATTTCTTGAAGCGTTTCCCATGAAAACCCCAGTTTTTCCATTGTACCTGGGCGAAAATTCTCAGCTAATACATCAGCTTGTTTGAGCATATTTATAAATATACTTTTATCGTGATCATTCTTTAAATCAAGAACCACACTCTCTTTGCCATGATTAATAAAACTGTAATAGAGTGACTGTCCATCCACATAGGGACCAAATGTGCGGGTATCATCACCATGACCCGGCGGCTCAACTTTAATTACCCTTGCGCCCATATTACAAAGAAGTTGAGTTCCGAAAGGTCCATTAAGGACATGTGTCATATCGATAACTAATAAGCCTTCAAACGGCCCTTTGCTTTCATTATTTGTCATTTGCTTATGCCTTGAAAAAAGCCGAAGGTGAAAAGACACTTCGGCATTTATGTAAAATCAATAACATGATTAATTATGAAACCAGTCGACTGACATAAATCCACAAGGGAGCCGTGACGACAAAGCCCAGTACGCTCACAGCCAATGACGCTGTACCAGTACGGGTGTAGACATTAAACCGGCTGGCAATAATGATTCCGGAGAATGCCGGCGGTAATGCGCCTGCCAGTACCATCATCTGCAGATGTTCGCTGTTCAAATGACATGCCATACCAACGAGAAGCAGTGCCAGTGGCATCAGAATCAGCTTCAGGAAGGTGTTATAAGCAATTTCGGCACTGAACTCGAATTTATGTGCAGCCAGAGTCAACCCCGCAGCGAATACCGCTACCCCTGAGTTAGCCTTCGCAATCAGATTAAAGGTTGGGTCCCATGCTGCCGGAATTTTTACCCCAACCAACACCAGGATCGTTGCCAGAACAGGTGCCCATACTACTGGCTCCTTTGCCGCAGAAATTAATGCGCTCAGATTACTATTCTTCTTACCATCCGCTCCTGAAGAAGGATTCAGCAAATACAGACCAATAGGAATAGTAATTGCGTTAACAATAATAGAAATAATTGCTACCACTAAACCTGTTGATACGGAATCACCATAAATAGGATCGAGAACTGCAAACCCCAGGAATCCAATGGTAGGTGAACCTGCAATTAATGCACATACAGCTGCTTCTGCATGGGTACGTTTAAAAAATTTGTAGCAACCGAACCAGGAGAAAAAGAAACATCCGACAATAACCACAAGTGATACAAGGGTCAGACGAGTGTCCGCAAAAATCATTTCCCTGTTTGCCCGAGTAATAGATACAAATAGAGCCGCAGGAAGCGCGTAGTTTAATACCAGTTTATTAAATGCCCGAGCTTGATCTTCTGAAAATGTTTCTCGTCTGCCGCTAAAATAACCCAACAGCATGATTACGATAATAGGCAATAAATCGCCAATAAAAAATGTTAGCATAATAGTATTTCCGATAAGGGTCCCCTCACCATCGCATAATGAGTTGGCAAGAGGAGACGATGTCAGTATTTAATTACCAGCGACTTGTTTTGGGTTAAGTTTGGTAATATGGCCACTTTCAGTTCCTGCTGCAGGGTCGATGACCACATTAATAATGGTCGGTTTGCGCGACTGAATACCGGTGGTTAAAGCATGACGAAGTTCATCTGTCGTGGTGACGTTATAGCCAACGCCACGAAACGCATCCATTAATTTGTCATACCTTGCATGGTGCAACAGATCCGTTGGTGATGGTGCACCAGCGCCACTGAGATCAACACCGTCTCCTCTGTAGATGCCGCCATTATTAAAAATAACGATCGTCACCGGCAGGTTATATCGACAAATCGTTTCAATTTCCATCCCACTGAAACCAAAAGCACTATCACCTTCAATGGCGACAACCGGAGAACCAGAAGTCACGCTAGCACCGATGGCATAGCCCATACCGATGCCCATGACACCCCAGGTACCACAATCCAGACGACGACGTGGTTTATACATATCAATAATATTTCGTGCATTATCCAGGGTATTTGCACCTTCATTAACTAAATAAATATCCTGGTTCTCGCGCAATACGTCGCGCACAGCACTTAATGCATTAAAGTAATTTAATGGTTGAGTATCTGTACTTAATTTTTCATGCATTTTTTGTGCATTTTGCTGCTTGTGGATATTTAAAATATCGCGCCATACCAGTGGAGTCGTAAATGTGTTTTGTTTCAGTTCTGCCAGCATACCTTGCATACTGGATGCAATATCACCAACGACTGGCACAGCAATGGGGCGGTTGCTGTCAATTTCCTGCGGTTCAATATCCAGTTGAATAAACTGTGTATCTGCCGCCCATCCTTTTTTACCGTGTGCCAATAACCAATTCAGTCGTGCACCAACAAGCATGACAACGTCAGCATTTGCCAGGGCAAACGAACGCGCAGCTGCCGCAGAAAGTGGATGCGTATCTTCAAGGATCCCTTTCGCCATAGACATTGGCAGGAATGGAATCTGAGCACTTTCAATAAATTCACGAAGCTGTTCATCAGCTTGTGAATACGCCGCGCCTTTGCCAAGGATAATTAATGGCCGTTCAGCTTTTGCTAAAAGCGAAATTGCGCTAGTGACTGACTTCGGGCATGGCAATAATGCTGGCGACGGATTTTCAACTTTAACAATCGTGGTTAACGCTTCGTCTTTTTCCATCGTCGCGGCCAGGACATTTGCTGGCAAATCAAGATAAACTCCGCCAGGGCGACCCGATACAGAGACCCGGATAGCGCGTGCCAATGCAATGCCAAGATCCTGCGGCTGATTAACGCGAAATGCTGCTTTGGCATACGGTTTTGCCGCATTCATTTGGTCCAGCTCTTCATAATCACCTTGCTGTAGGTCGACGATCGCGCGGTCGCTGGAGCCGCTAATCATGATCATCGGAAAACCATTTACCGTTGCGTTGGCCAATGCGGTCAAACCATTGAGGAATCCTGGCGCAGAAACTGTCAGGCAGATCCCCGGTTTTTGGGTAAGAAAACCGCTTGCCGCAGCGGCATAGCCTGCCGACTGCTCATGACGAAAACCAATATAACGAATGCCTTCCGCCTGGGCATGGCGTGCCATATCCGTCACAGGAATACCTACAACACCATAAATAGTGTCAATATTATTCTGTTTTAATGCTTCAACGATGATATGCATACCATCTGTCATTTGAAGTTGATCTGACATGATTAATAACCTCGAAATTTTTATAAATTGGGAGCCAGAAGCCCCCGTTAATATCAGATGGCGTGGTTTTGCTTCATTGCAGCAATTTCATCGTCGCTATAACCCAGCTCCTGCAATACAGCAGCGGTATGTTCACCTAATAGCGGCGCAGCTTTAATATCCGGCGTAAAGGCAGAGAATTTCATTGGACAACCAACGGTCAGATATTTTCCACGCAACGGTTGTTCCACTTCAACAACACTGCCACTTTGGCGCAAAGAGGGATCAAGTGAAATTTCTTTCATACTTAAAACCGGTGCACAAGGAATATCAAACTGAGTCAAATAGGCCACCGCTTCATGTTTATCAATAGTGACAGTGTATTTTTCGATTTCAGCAAAAATATCGAAAATATGTGGCTGTCGTGCATGGGCTGTACTGTATGCCGGATCGGTAATCCATTCTGGTTTGCCGATGGCTTTACAGGTGTTTTCCCAGTTTTGCTCCTGAATAGTGAAATAAATATAGGCGTTAGGATCGGTTTCCCAGCCTTTACATTTCAGGATCCAGCCAGGCTGACCGCCACCACCTGCATTACCACCGCGGGGAACTGCATCACCAAATGTACCATTCGGATACTGCGGGTATTCTTCCAGATAACCCAATTTATCGAGACGCTGCTGGTCACGTAATTTCACGCGGCAAAGGTTCAATACGGCATCCTGCATTGACATGGTGACTCGTTGCCCACGCCCCGTTTTTTCGCGATGCAGCAAAGCAGCAAGTAAACCGATCAGCAAATGCATTCCGGTGTTGCTGTCACCCAACGCTGCAGCGCTTACCAGCGGCGGACCATCCCAAAAACCCGTAGTGGATGCCGCGCCACCCGCTGCCTGAGCAACGTTTTCATAGGCTTTTACATTCACATAAGGCGAACACTCATCAAACCCTTTGATCGAACCAAAAATCAGACGTGGATTGATTTCTTGAATATGCTCCCAGGTGAAGCCCATGTGATCAATGGCCCCTGGATGAAAGTTCTCGACTAAGATATCAGCTTCGCGGATCAGCTTTTCCATTACCTCTTTGCCTTCCGCTGTTTTGGTATTTAACTCAATAGAACGTTTGTTACTGTTAAGCATGGTGAAGTAAAGCGCATCGATATCAGGAATATCTCGCAGCTGGTGACGCGTTACGTCACCAACGCCGGGACGTTCAATTTTAATAACGTCAGCGCCAAACCAGGCCAGCATTTGAGTACAAGATGGGCCAGATTGCACACCGGTGAAATCGAGAACTTTAATTCCTTGAAGTGGAGTTGACATAGCAATACCTATTAGTTAATTAAATATGTGTTAATTTAGCGTTTATTTAAGGCGTAATATCTTCTATAAATAACCCGCAAAATATCGTCGTAGCTGCACTCGATATTTTTAAAATCCTGTATCAAGTGCTGAAAATCATTTCATCGCCACTTCCAATTCCTTTCTGCATGGTAAGTAGTGAGGACGAAAAGAAGAATATGATAAATATTGATTCGTGGTAATCAGAGAGAGTCGCGACATTTGTGATGTTATTCTTACAACTGTAAGAAGCGCCGGTGATTTACAAGCAAGGGTATGATTACGCTTTTTAAAGCGTACCATAAAACATAACATAATAAATGATTTGTGATGACACGGGATTATTGCGGTTTACTTTGAGGAATATAAAATGCGAGTTTATAGCACCGCGAGCGCCAAATAATTTTATGACCACAACCTGTCGTATTGTGGTCATAAAAAATTGTCGGCTGGAGGGAGTTAAATCCTTTACCTCAATATACTGCCTGTCAGCATTAGTTCACAAACAGTGCTTCGCTATCGACGATGATTCCATCTTCCGCACCTTTAAGCGCCAGGTTTGCCTCGTAGTATTGCTTTTTATCAAGCAGTTTCTGCGCATCAGCAAGTGCATTACGAGTCTGTTTAAGTGGCATCAGATATTGGTTTTCCATTACGCCAACACCGGCCAGGCGAAGCTCTTCCATTGCGCCCTTTTTATCCCCTTTCGCCATTTTTTCATTGGCAATTTTTATCGCGGCTTCTTTTTCGGGAGTTGCTACATAACTCTCAGAAATTCCGACAGATGCATTAATGACAATATATTGGTCATCATTGAGATTGGTCTTTTTACCTGGCTTAGCGAACTTTGCCCATTCGGTACTGTCATCTGACAGCAAAGCGGAAGCTTCATTGGTCAGTTCTTTTGCCTTTTCTGGATCGCCATGAAACAGAGCCAGGCGCGCTACCTGCACGTCACGCATCGCATATAAACCTTGTTCAGAGATACGCTCTGCTGCCGCTGCCGTTTTCTGGGTTTGCTGAACTTGCTGAGTTTGCTGTTGTGCCGCTACCGGAGCATTATCAGCAGCCCATACAGTTGAAGATGCCAGAATTGCTGTGACCATCGTGGCCATAATTAAACGTTTCATACTTACCTCATTCTTTAACAGTTTTAGAAAACGCCGCCATCATATTGGGTGAGCATGAAATGAGAAATCAGAGAGCAACGGTCATTTTGAAAGGGTTATCTTACAGTTGTAGTTATTATCGCAAGAAGTATTTTAGTCTTACAATTGTAGGAATATGCTTCCTGTCGCAGAGAACTATTCTTATATACCACAAAGAGATGTCATTTATTATATCGATGTAAATACTGATTAATTAAATGTAAATACAGCCATAACATCGTAGGTTCTCAGTGAACCATTTTCAGGATAACTTTCTATGAAAGTAAACTTAATACTTTTCAGCTTATTTTTATTGGTCTCTATTATGGCATGCAATGTTTTTGCATTTTCCATTTCGGGTGGTGGAAGTGAGAGGAGCTATAAAGAGACTGAAAAAACATCAGCGATGACGACCACACACTCTACAAAACTTCAGCCATCACAGGCGATTTTGTTTAAGATGAGAGAAGATGCGCCACCATTAAACCTCACAGAAGAAATGCCGCCCCCTTTTCCGACAAAGGCGAATTATCTTATTCATCCTGTGCGATAGCGTCTTTCACATGGCAGGTGAACAATCATGTCTGATGCTGATGTGAACACCTGCCCAAATGAGCCATCCTGACCCACTACCGCCTGCCATACCCCACCATAAAGCGAATCATCAAGCCACAAGCCGGGGCAAGAAACATAAATATCCCCGTCACTAGTTCATTACCGCCAGTTAACCACATGGTGAAGTAATAAATGAGTGCAGCGAGGATCACCATGCCGAAGAAAGAAGAGACCGCCGATACCACGTTCAGTACCTGACCGATGTAGCCGCTTACGCAGACAATACACAGGGCGAGAAACATCCATAAATTAATCATAGCTCAACCTCCTGCCGCGCTAAAAAACCTGTAACTTCAGTCACTTTAATAGTAAGACAATCCTTAACCTCTGGCAATTTTTGCTAAGCATCAATGAAAACAGCATGTTAAATGCAAGACTGTTGTGTACGGAAAAATATTTACTTTGCACGATTAATAATCAGTAGCTGAAAGCAGTCAGCGAGTGATAAAGTACAGATACCGCATTCATGCTCCTCGTGGTTATGTCCTGACTAGTCTTTACACTCTTTACAGGAACCATTGTCGTACATGATGGCCCAACCAATTGAGTGTACCGCTGTCGACATGGAATCTTCTGCGATACAACAATTCGTATCTACAGAAGGTAACTATGTTTCCACAATGCAAATTTTCCCGCGAGTTTCTACATCCTCGCTACTGGCTCACATGGTTTGGGCTTGGTGTACTCTGGCTTTGGGTACAGCTTCCTTATCCTGTTCTCTGCTTTCTCGGCACGCGTATTGGCGCAATGGCGCGACCATTCCTGAAACGTCGTGAATCTATCGCCCGTAAAAACCTGGAACTTTGTTTCCCGCAGCATTCTGCGGAAGAACGCGAGAAGATGATTGCCGAAAACTTTCGTTCACTCGGCATGGCGCTGGTAGAAACCGGCATGGCATGGTTCTGGCCCGACAGTCGCGTACGTAAATGGTTTGATGTTGAAGGGTTGGATAACCTTAAACGCGCACAAATGCAAAATCGCGGCGTAATGGTTGTCGGCGTCCATTTTATGTCGCTGGAACTGGGCGGCCGCGTGATGGGACTGTGCCAACCAATGATGGCTACCTATCGTCCACATAATAATCAGCTGATGGAATGGGTGCAGACCCGTGGGCGCATGCGCTCTAACAAAGCGATGATCGGCAGAAATAATCTGCGCGGCATTGTCGGTGCACTGAAGAAAGGTGAAGCGGTATGGTTTGCTCCCGATCAGGATTATGGTCGTAAAGGCAGCTCCTTCGCGCCGTTCTTTGCGGTGGAAAATGTCGCCACAACCAATGGCACCTATGTTCTCTCCCGTCTCTCTGGCGCAGCCATGTTGACCGTAACGATGGTAAGAAAAGCGGATTACAGCGGATATCGTTTGTTCATCACCCCAGAGATGGAAGGCTACCCGACAGATGAAAATCAAGCCGCTGCCTATATGAACAAGATTATCGAGAAAGAGATCATGCGCGCACCGGAGCAGTACCTCTGGATCCACCGTCGCTTTAAAACGCGCCCGGTGGGAGAATCGTCGTTGTACATTTAACAAACTGCTCTTACTCTTTCCCTCCTCAAATCGGCCATAATAACCTCATGGTTTTTATGGCTTTTTTCTTAAGGTTTTTTCCTTCGCTGAATATCTAATTATTACCGAAAAATTAATGTGTCGCCGAATCACGACACTCGTAAGTAACTAAAAATTAATAAAAAAATCCCTCTTGTCTCACCACATCTTTAGGCGTACATTAGCGCCATCTGGAGCACAAAAGCACAGAATTCTGAAGCGATGCCAACCGCGAAAATGCACAGTTTGAGTTTCCATCGGTTGATATCAGTTCGCAGTACCAACGTTCATGAGTGCGTAGAAAAAAGATACGCGGAGAGATGAGTCGTGAAATATTTCTTTATGGGCTTTTCCTTTATGGTCATCGTTTTTGCCGGTACATTTGCCCTGATGATCTAGTGAATAAAATGCATAAAAACAGGAGCCATTTGGCTCCTGTTTGCATTTCTGGGATGCAGAAAATCATTCTGCAGATTTATGCTCAGACGGCAGCAACCCATCAGCGCGGAACATCGCTTTAATCCCGCGAATCGCCTGCGCATACGGTCGCGGTTCTCAATGAGCGCAAAACGCACGTGGGTATCGCCATAATCGCCAAAACCAATACCCGGCGAAACGCAGACCTTCGCATCCTGCAGCAATTTTTTGGCAAACTCTAGCGATCCCATGGCAGCGTACTTGTGCGGGAATTTTTGCCCACACGTACATCGATGCCTTCGGCATTCGACCATCCAGCCCGCTTCGTGTAGCCCTTTGACCAGCACATCGCGACGACGTTTATACTGCTCAGCGATATCGCGAACGCACTGCTGATCGCCCTCCAGCGCGGCGATAGCCGCCACCTGCAGCGGTGTAAAGGTACCGTAATCGTGATAGCTCTTAATCCGCGCCAGCGCGTTAACCAGCGTTTTATTACCGACCATAAAACCAATACGCCAGCCGGCCATATTGTAGCTTTTTGAAAGCGTGAAAAATTCCACCGCCACATCGCGCGCGCCCGGCACCTGCATAATCGACGGCGCTTTCCAGCCATCATAGACAATATCAGCGTAAGCCAGATCGTGAACCACCAGCACATCGTAGCGCTTGGCCAACGCCACCACTTTTTCGAAAAACTCCAGCTGAACGCACTGGCGGTCGGGTTGGATGGGAAACCTAAAATCATCATCTTCGGTTTTGGGTAGCTTTCGCGGATCGCGCGTTCGAGTTCGTTAAAGAAATCGACCCCTTGCACCAGCGGTACAGAGCGAACCTGCGCACCGGCTATCACCGCGCCGTAGATGTGAATCGGGTAGCTTGGATTGGGCACCAGTACCGTATCACCGTGGTCGAGCGTGGCGAGCATCAGATGTGCCAGCCCCTCTTTCGAGCCAATCGTGACAATCGCTTCGCTTTCCGGGTCGATTTCAACGTCGTAGCGATCCTGATACCAGCGGGAAATGGCGCGACGTAACCGCGGAATGCCGCGTGAAGTGGAGTAACCATGCGTGTCCGGGCGCTGGGCCACAGTACATAATTTTTCGACGATATGCGGCGGAGTCGCACCGTCCGGGTTACCCATGCTGAAATCGATAATATCTTCGCCGCGCCGACGCGCAGCCATCTTTAATTCAGCGGTAATGTTAAAAACATACGGGGGTAAGCGATCGATACGCGTAAAGCGACGTTCTGGACTGGAGTCAGCCATAAATTCCTCAGGATAACGTGAGCGCCCGAACCGTTCGAGCGACGCTGCCACCGATGTGGCATGAATAGAAAATAACCTGAATAAAATGTGTCTGTCGAGGGGCAATGAAAAAAAATGGTGACATCGCTGAAAAGAGGAAGTAGTACCAATAAAAATCTATATTTCTTAACGCCAACATTTAGGCGAATATAAAACATATTAGCAACTAATGCGTTATCGATATGGTTTCATTACCCTTCTTGCTTATCCCGCCGTAAGTTGGTCATTGCGCTCTGTTAATATACTTTTTCCTTATCAATCCCCTTTTTAAATTAAGGTTTTTCCCTATTCAGTAAGCCGCTGGCTCATCGACGCCGGGTTACTTATCATAAAGACTTTCCTGAAAGACCCACCCGGCGCCGCCATGCACGAAATATTCAATATGCTGCTCGCAGTTTATGACAGAGCCGCATTAATGCTGATTTGCCTCTTTTTCCTGATCCGTATTCGCCTTTTCCGCGAATTACTGCACAAGTCGGCCCATACCGCGAAAGAACTGCTCGCCGTCACCGTTATTTTCTCGATGTTCGCTATCTTCAGCACCTGGTCCGGTGTGCCGGTGGAAGGCTTGCTGGCGAACGTACGCATTATCGCGGTGATGTCCGGTGGGATTTTATTCGGCCCATGGGTCGGCGGCATCGTTGGGGCTCATCGCCGGGATCGACCGCTATTTGATTGATGCGGGCGGCGTCACGGCCATCGGCGTCTTATTACCAGTATTATCGCCGGGATCTTAGCTGGCCTGATTAACCGAAAAATTCCAAAAGAGTTGCACCTGGAAAATAGGCATCCTCGGCGGAATGCTGTGCGAAACGCTGACCATGATTCTGGTTGTCTGGTGCCCAATATCCCGCTGGGGGTGGATATTGTCTCGAAAATCGGTATTCCAATGATTGCCGGTAGCGTCTGTATCGGTTTTATTGTGTTGCTGGTGCAGAGCGTAGAGGGCGAAAAAGAAGCCAGCGCCGCGCGTCAAGCCAAGCTGGCGCTGGATATTGCCAACAAAACCCTGCCGCTCTTTCGCCAGATTAACAGCGATACCCTACGACAGATTTGCGACATCATCCGCCAGGATATTCATGCCGACGCGGTAGCAATTACCAATACCGAGCGCGTGCTGGCCTACGTTGGCGTGGGGGAAGATAACTACCACAACAATGATGATGCCATCAGCCCGACCACCAAACAGGCGATCATTAGCGGCGATATCATTATCAAAAACAATGATGAAGCCTACCGCACGCCGGAGATCCACTCGATGTGGTGATTGCTGTCAAAATGGGGGTCGTGACCGGTACGCTGAAAATCTACTACTGCCACGCCCACCAAATCACCTCTTCTTTGCAGGAGATGGCAATCGGTTTGTCGCAGATTATCTCGACACAACTGGAGGTTTCACGCGCCGAGCAGCTACGTGAAATGGCAAATAAGGCAGAGCTTCGCGCCCTGCAAAGCAAAATTAATCCCCATTTTCTGTTTAACGCTCTGAACGCTATTTCATCGTCAATCCGTCTGAATCCGGATACCGCTCGCCAGTTGATCTTTAATCTGTCGCGTTATCTGCGCTATAACATTGAATTAAAAGACGATGAGCAAATCGATATCAAAAAAGAGCTGTATCAAATTAAAGACTATATTGCCATTGAGCAGGCCCGCTTTGGTGACAAGCTGACGGTTATCTATGATATTGATGAAGAGGTGAATTGCTGCATTCCCAGCCTGCTGATCCAGCCGTTGGTGGAGAACGCCATTGTCCACGGTATTCAGCCTTGCAAAGGTAAAGGCGTTGTCACCATCAGCGTTGCAGAGTGCGGAAATCGGGTACGCATTGCGGTGCGAGATACCGGGCACGGCATCGATCCAAAGGTGATTGAGCGGGTCGAAGCGAATGAAATGCCGGGCAATAAAATTGGCCTGCTGAATGTCCATCATCGCGTGAAGTTATTGTATGGCGAGGGGCTGCATATCCGCCGCCTGGAGCCGGGGACGGAAATTGCGTTTTACATTCCTAACCAACGCACCCCAGTCGCCTCACAGGCTACGTTATTGCTTTGAGCCGGAGTGATATTGTGAAAGTCATCATTGTTGAAGACGAATTCCTGGCACAACAGGAACTGAGCTGGCTAATTAAAGAGCACAGCCAGATGGAGATTGTCGGCACCTTTGACGACGGTCTGGACGTGTTGAAGTTTTTGCAGCATAACCGCGTCGACGCCATTTTTCTGGATATCAATATTCCGTCGCTGGATGGCGTGTTGCTGGCGCAAAACATCAGCCAGTTCGCCCATAAACCGTTTATTGTGTTCATCACCGCGTGGAAAGAACATGCGGTAGAAGCGTTTGAACTGGAGGCGTTTGACTACATTCTCAAACCGTATCAGGAGTCACGTATTACCGGGATGCTGCAAAAACTGGAAGCGGCCTGGCAACAACAGCAGACCAGCAGTACGCCTGCCGCGACGGTAACGCGTGAGAATGACACCATTAATCTGGTGAAAGATGAGCGAATAATCGTCACGCCAATTAACGATATCTATTACGCCGAAGCGCACGAGAAAATGACCTTTGTCTATACGCGGCGTGAATCCTACGTAATGCCGATGAACATTACCGAATTTTGCAGCAAACTGCCGCCGTCGCATTTTTTCCGCTGCCATCGCTCATTTTGTGTCAATCTGAACAAAATACGCGAAATCGAACCGTGGTTTAATAACACCTACATTCTGCGACTGAAAGATCTGGATTTTGAAGTGCCGGTCAGCCGCAGCAAAGTGAAAGAATTTCGCCAGTTAATGCATCTTTAATCGGGAACTTTCATGAAAGCACCAGGCTTGCCCGCCGATCAACAATTTTTCGCCGATCTGTTCAGCGGCCTGGTGCTTAACCCGCAACTACTGGGGCGCGTCTGGTTTGCCAGCCAGCCTGCCTCGTTGCCGGTGGGCAGTTTATGTATTGATTTTCCCCGTCTGGATATCGTGCTGCGCGGCGAATACGGCAATCTGCTGGAAGCAAAGCAGCAACGTTTGGTGGAAGGAGAAATGCTGTTTATTCCGGCGCGCGCGGCTAATTTACCGGTCAACAACAAACCGGTGATGCTGTTAAGCCTGGTGTTCGCTCCGACCTGGCTTGGGTTATCGTTTTACGATAGCCGCACCACGTCGTTGTTGCATCCTGCTCGCCAGATCCAGCTTCCCAGCCTGCAACGCGGTGAAGGTGAAGCGATGCTTACCGCCCTCACCCATCTTAGCCGTTCGCCGCTGGAGCAAAATATCATTCAGCCGCTGGTGTTAAGTTTGCTGCATCTTTGCCGTAGCGTGGTGAATATGCCGCCGGGCAATTCGCAGCCGCGCGGCGATTTTCTCTATCACAGCATTTGTAACTGGGTTCAGGATAATTATGCCCAGCCGCTCACCCGCGAGAGCGTGGCGCAGTTTTTTAATATCACGCCCAATCATCTGTCAAAACTGTTTGCTCAGCATGGAACGATGCGTTTTATCGAGTATGTGCGTTGGGTGCGAATGGCGAAGGCGAGGATGATTTTGCAGAAATATCATCTGTCAATTCATGAAGTGGCACAGCGTTGCGGTTTTCCGGATAGCGACTATTTTTGTCGCGTTTTCCGGCGTCAGTTTGGTCTGACGCCGGGAGAGTACAGCGCCCGTTTTCAGGGCTAACGTCAGAAGGTTAATTCTGTTTCCAGCAGCGTCAGGATACTTTGTGCATCTTGCGCGGCAAACAACGACTGGCGGAAGTTTTTATTCACCAGTTTACGCGCCAGCTGCGAGAAGACTTTCACATGATTCATCCCTTCGTTAGCACCCAGCGTCAGCATGATCACCAGTTCGACTTCGCCCATTTCTGACTGCCAGCCAATCGGTTTCGCCAGCCGGGCAATGCTGATACTGGAATGACGGATCCACTGAGATTTGGTGTGCGGGATCGCTACGCCAAAACCAACGCCGGTGGTAACAATCTCTTCCCGCTGCCAGACATCTTCTTCCAGCTCAAACGGATGTTCAGTGCGCCCGTTAACGCCGAGGTTGCCGCACAGGAACTGGATCGCCTGCTCTTTATTGCTAAAATCCTGATCAACAAAGATATTCTCCAGCGCCAGCAGTGGGCGAACGTCTTCTTCCGGCGTAAAGGCGGTGAGTAACGCTTCAATTTCCTGCGCACTGCGGCATTCACATGCCTGACGCGCCAGTTCCCGACACGCCTCGCTATCCAGTTGACGAAGCTGGCTTTTCACCGCCGGAATACGCGGGCTACTCATACTCAGCTCATCCAGGCCCAGCCCAAGCAGTAGCGGCAGATAACGGCTTTCACCGCCCAGTTCACCGCAAATGCCTACCCATTTGCCCCGCTGATGCGCAGTGGTAACTATTTGCTGCAACATGCGCAGGAACGATGGCGTAATCGGGTTATATAGCGGCGATACGCGCGGGTTATTACGATCGACCGCATACAGATACTGGGTCATATCGTTGGAGCCGATACTGAAGAAATCGACCTCATCGCAGAAGTGGTCGATGATGTAGCACACCGACGGAACTTCCACCATGATCCCAAGCGTAATCGTCTCTGCATGACGCAGGCCATCGCGCTTAAGCTCAACGATCGCTTTTTGGATCTCGCCTTTCACCCATAAGATCTGATCGAGGCTGTGAACCATCGGGATCATCAACTGGGCGTTGCCGAAACTGGCGGCGCGCAAAATGGCCCGCAGTTGAGTGCGGAACAGGCCAGCAAATTCCGGGTAAATACGTACCGCGCGATAGCCGAGGAACGGGTTCTCTTCCTGGGGAATATTCAGATAAGGAATGCTTTTATCGCCGCCGATGTCCATCGTGCGGAAGATAATCGGCTTGTCGCCCGCCGCCAGTAGCACCTGCTGGTAGGCTTCAAATTGCTCCTGCTCGTCCGGCGCGCTGTCGCGATCCATATAGAGCATTTCGGTACGGAACAGCCCGACACCTTCCGCGCCGTTGGCAAACGCGCCTGGCGCTTCCAGAGCGGTGCCGATATTCGCCGCAATATCAATACGCTTGTTATCACGGGAATAGGCCAGCTGCGCGGCAGCCTGCGCCTGTTGTTTTTGGCGTTTATCCGCCAGCGTCTGCGCGACCTGATAATAACCGCTCACCGCGTCATTCGGGTTAATCGCCAGCACGCCGCACTGGGCGTCAAGCACTGCAGGTTGCCCGGCATAACGGGCAATCGCATCCAGCGGCAAGCCACTCAGTACCGGGATCGCCGAGGCACGGGCCAGAATCAGTGTATGCGAGGTGCGCCCGGTTTTCTCCAGAATCATGCCCGCAAGATTTTTCAAATCAAGGCTCAAAAACTGGCTTGGGGTTAAATCTTCAGCCACCAGAATGGTCGGTTTTTCAAGCACCAGCTTGTTGCGCGGCTTCAGTTCCGGCCAGGTGATATGCAGCAACTGTTCGCTGATATCGCGAATGTCGCTAACACGTTCGCGCAGATAATCGCTGGCAGAGGCAGAAAGTTTGGCGCAAACCTGCTCCATATTGCTGATGATCGCCGCCCCCAGCCCCTGATGCTGTTCTGTCATCAGGCGACGGATATTGCCTGCAAATTCATCATCCTGAATCAGCGACAAATGGGCGCTGAGGATAGTTTTGCTTTCGCCGTCACGCTCACGCAATTGCTGGTTCAGTTGCTCGGCAAGCGTTGCCAGGCTGTGCTCCAGCCGGGTGGAATCTTGCGCACTGGCGGGGATTGCCCGATAACTGTCGAGGCTGTCGCTTTGTAACAGGGTCAGCGTACCCACGCCGACGCCGCTTGCCAGCACATTGCCGTACAGTAAATCCGGGTTAAGGCGGCTTAATGAACGCGGCAGCGGATGCGCCGTCAGTTCTGCCTGCGTAGGCTGAACGCTGTCGCTGTCGATAAAGCGCACCTGGATGTACTCTTCCAGCACGCGCCGCGCCTGCTCTTCATCGCTGCCGCTAATGTTCAGGCTGCAACTGTCATTAAATAGGGTGCCGGTGCCAATCAGCGCCAGCGAGCTTTTCGCATCTGCCTTTGCGTTCTGGCGATGGTTAATAAAAGTGATTTCGCTTTGCCACTGGCTGCACTGTTCTTTAAGTTCCCACGCCGGACGAGCATGTAGACCGTTAGGCAAAGGACAGAGAAATTGAATCGTTAACATAACCGCTCCGGGTTAATCAGGAGATCATCTGAAATCCGTCAGTTGAACAACCGTCTCACGCGTAAGACGTTGAATAAGGGCAGATAAAAGTTGCTGCATCTGCAAAATGTCGCGGCAATCGGCAATCGATGCGGCGCAATGTCCATGGCGGGTTGCTGGCCCCATCACCACTGTGGGCACGCCGGTGCCGGTTAAGTGCACCGCCCCGCCGTCCGTGCCGCCGTTGCTGAACATATCTGCCTGCAACGGCACGCCAATTTCTGCCGCCACGGTTTCGACCCAGGCGGTAAGTTTTGGCGGCGCAATCAGCGACTTGTCGCTTAACACCAGCATCGGCCCGTTACCAATCTGGCGATGGTTAGCCGCGCCATAATCAAAGTTTTTCGCCCAGCAGGCGGTATCAAGCACAATGGCGACGTCCGGCGACACCGCGCGGGTGGCAGTTTGCCCGCCGCGTAATCCCACCTCTTCGCTGGAACTTGCCACCAGCCACACTTCCGCAGGTAGTTCGGCGTCGTGCAGTTCGCGCAGTAACGTCACCAGCAGATAGCAACCGAGGCGGTCATCAAAGGCTTTCCCCATCACTCGCTGGTGAGGGAGAACCTGAAAAGTGGTATCAAACGTGACGCGATCGCCGGGACGAATTCCCGCCTGCATCACTTCGTCATAGGAGCGCGCACCAATGTCCACGCGCATGGCGCTGACGTCATTCCCCTGCCGGTCGCCGTCAAGCAGGCCTGGAATTTTGCACTCTTCACGGGTGGTGATGCGCACCGGCTGCAGCTGGCGGGCAGCCATGCGTACGTTGCCAACCGGCAGCACATCAATCGCCCCTTCGCGGGAGATGCTGCGCACCATAAATCCCACTTCGTCCATATGCGCACAGATCATCACCTTCGGACCTGTCGATTCATTCAGGCGGATCAGCACCGATCCCAGACCATCAAATCGCACTTCTTTTTGCAGGCGATCCGCTTCTTCCAGCAGGATCTGCCGCACTTCCTGTTCCGAGGAGGCGATCGCATCTGCCTCGCTCAACGCTTTTAATAGCGATAAATCCATTATGCCTCTCCCGTGAGCAACACTGTTTTCGGCATGGCGTAGAGCACTTCTGCGCCTTGCGGGGTAACCAGCACAACATCTTCGATGCGCACGCCCCCTTGCCCTGGCAAATAAATCCCCGGCTCCACGGTCAGTAACATGCCTGGCTGTAGCGTCGTGGTGTCCCGCGGTGAAAAACGCGGATCTTCATGAACTTCAATGCCGATAGCGTGACCGGTGTTATGACCGAAATAGTCGCCATAACCTGCTTCTGTAATGACCCGGCGCGCGGCATCGTCAACCTGCTGGCAGCGCACGCCGGGGCGAATCGCGGAGATTGCTGCGAGCTGTGCCTGCAGGACAATTTGATAGACGTTAAACAGCAGGTGAGATTCGGCGCTCACCCCTTCGCCATTCACCAGCAAGGTGCGCGTCATATCAGAGCAGTAGCCCTGATACAGCGCACCGAAATCGAGAGTGACAAACTCGCCCGCTGCAACAATCTTGTCGCTGGCTTTGCCGTGCGGCAGCGCCCCACGCCAGCCACTGGCGACAATGGTGTCAAAAGAGGCTTTTTCTGCGCCCTGCTGGCGCATAAACCACTCCAGTTCAGCGGCTATCTCGCGCTCGCTCATCCCCGCCTGAATAAAGCGGCGAATATGCTCTGCACCGCGATCAGCAATCCCACAGGCGAGGCGGATTTTCTCCACCTCCTCTGGCGTTTTGATTTGCCGCAGCACATCCGGCGTGGCGCTAACCAGTTTCGCATTGAGTTCAGACTGCCAGCGGTGCGCGGTTTCCCAACTCACCTGCTGGCCCTCAAAACCGAGCGTTTGCAACTGTTCATCGGCAATGATTTGATTGACGATAGTGGTAAGCGTGTTCGTCGCGTCAAGCAAATGCAGCTGGTAGCCTTGCGCACGGGCTTCCACCTCAACGTAATAGCGCGAATCCACCAGAATGTGCGCACTTTCACGGCTAATCACCACATAACCTGATCCGGTGGAGATCCCCAGATGCGGCTGTTTGTTCTGCCGTGAGGAGAGAAGCACTGCATCCAGTTGTTGCGCCTTAAGCCAGTCGCGCAGCGAAGCGAGTAATGTCATCTGGATTTTCCTTCTTACAGGCTATCGATTAACAATTTGCCTTTACGGAACATCATCAGACGCAGGAACACCACCATCAGCGCAGTTATGACTGCCCCCAGCGCGATCCCCGCCATATAGACGCCCAGGTTAGTGACCAGCGGCCATGCCCAGATAGCGGACTCCGGGAACCATTGCACTGCGCCCAGCCAGACAGCGGCGGTTGAGCCGACAATAGCGCCGACCATATACGACGGAATGGCGGTGATGGGGCTTTCCAGCGCAAACGGAATCGCACCCTCACTGATCCCCATAAACGCCAGGAACATGGCGGTCTTACCCTGCGGATAAAGTTGAGCGTTGAACAGGCGTTTGCCGGTTAAACGACGGTCGATAATGGTCGCCAGCCCCAGACCAATCGGCGGAATAACGATAGCGATAGAACGAGCGGTGACCGGTAATACGTGGTCAGTGGTAAAGCTGAAGGCAACAAAACCTGCGGCTTTGTTGATCGGGCCACCAAGGTCGATTGCTGTCGCCGCGGCGATCCCCATTGCGTACATCAGCGCGCCCTTCTCACCTGCGGCAGTCAGCACAGTACGGATACCGCCGTTGATCCAGCCACCAAAGGGGGTGATGACGTAGTACATCGCCAGCATGACAAAAATGGCGGAAAGAATCGGGAGCAAAAATGTGGTTTTGAACGCTAACAGGAAATCCGGTAACTGGATTTTCTGGTTCATCCACTTCACAAGGTAACCGGCAACGATAGAAATAATCAGCGCACCAATGAAGGTGGACGGCACCGGCGAAGAGGTCGCCCATTGCATAGTGCTGGGATCGAAGTTCAGCAGTTGCGTCGGCTGGGTAGACATCAACCCGCCGATAAAACCAGCCGGGAACGCCAGTTTGCCACCGATAGAGTTCGCCACAAAAGCAGCAAACATCGGAATGGCAAAACCAAACAACACGCCGCCGAAGGACTGCGACAGCCAGGCAAATTTAAGTAAGGAGAGGTCGAAACCGGAGAATTTCCCGCTATTAAGAGCATCCATGATGCCGATCTCAGCAGGAATTTTAAGCCAGCTATAAGCAATCAGCTGGCTGAAAGCGAGGATCACACCGCCCATAATTAAGGTCGGCACCATGCGTGAAATCCCTGACATCACATGCTGCGGGAGTTCACCCCAGAAGCTGGTTTTAGAGGCCTGCGGATTCTTAACTGCCGCTGCCGCACCGGATGCGCCAGGCACAACGGTTGCACTGCGTTTTTTAATGGCCATAACAATTATCCCTGTCGAATATTACTGTTGTTCAGAGGCAATCATCTCTTCGATTTCTTTGATGATGCCCGCAGCGTTTTTAATTGCGTCCTGCAAAGTGATTTCATAAACGTCGCGTGATTCGAAACGTTCGTTATCTTCCGGGGTAACTGCCACGGAGTGGATGATGATGGTCGCTTCGGCGATATCCTGCGCCGTCAGGCGATTCTGGATACCGTCCGCGCCCTGGGTTTCAATTTTCACTTCATAACCGGCTTCTACCGCCGCTTCTTCCAGCGCCTGAGCGGCCATAAAGGTGTGAGCCAGGCCCATCGGGCAGGCACATAAGGCAATCAGTTTCTTACTCATCGTTAATTCCTCGTTCAGTGATAGTTGACGAGTGAAATTATGAACGTGCAAAACAAATCGCCGTTACCAGACAAATAATGCATTTACTGGAGAATTAATCCCGCTGTACGGAAGTGTGACGCAGGTCGACCTTGTGAGGGGACACAAAGAAAAATTGAATAAACTGTATGATTTAAAAGATTATCGGGAGAGTTACCTCCCGATATAAAAGGAAGGATTTACAGAATGTGACCTAAGGTCTGGCGTAAATGTGCACCGGAACCGAGAAGGCCCGGATTGTCATGGACGATGAGATACACCGGAATATCATGGACATATTCTTTAAAGCGCCCTTTATCTTCAAATGCGGCACGGAAACCGGAGGCTTTGAAGAACTCAAGGAAGCGCGGCACGATACCGCCCGCAATAAACACGCCGCCAAATGTCCCGAGATTGAGCGCCAGATTGCCGCCAAAACGGCCCATAATGACGCAAAACAGCGACAATGCGCGGCGGCAATCGGTGCAGCTGTCAGCCAGCGCGCGTTCGGTAATATCTTTTGGCTTGAGATTTTCTGGCAGGCGGTTGTCAGCTTTCACAATTGCGCGATACAAATTCACCAGCCCAGGGCCAGAAAGCACGCGCTCCGCCGAAACATGACCAATTTCCGCACGCAATATTTCGAGGATAATGGCCTCTTCTTCACTATTCGGCGCAAAATCAACGTGACCGCCTTCGCCTGGCAAGCTTACCCAACGCTTATCGACATGGACCAGATGCGCAACCCCAAGCCCCGTTCCGGCACCGTAAACCGCAATAGGCTTACCTTCGACCGGTTCTGCGCCACCAAACTGAATCAGATGCTCTTTTTTCAGCATCGGGATCGCCATCGATACAGCGGTAAAATCGTTAATAATTTCCAGATGGCTAAAACCGAGATTCTTTTTCATTTCGGCAATTGAGAACGCCCAGGTATGGTTGGTCATCGCCACCCAGTCACCGGTAATTGGGCAAGCGATGGCAATACAGCCGTCTTTCACCTCGACCTTATGTTCTTCAAGATAAACGCGAATGACCGCTTCGAGGCTGGGGTAATCAAGCCCTGAATAGGTCTTAGCCTGCGAGATTTCACCACTGGCAATATCACACAGAGCAAGACGTGCGTTGGTGCCGCCCACATCACCGACTAATGCATACTTTGTCATTCTTCAACTGCTCCGCTAAAGTCAAAATAATTCTTTCTCACACTGTAAATACCTGGGGGCATAACAACAACGCCGGAAAGGCAGGCTCCCTGTAAATATCGATCTGGGTCACACAATTACTTTATCGTTTCAGCACCAATTGCAGCGATGCCTTTTTGCAAGCTGGGCAAACTAAGTATCTGACCCCGCATAAGGAATAGAACATGCTCCATCCGCGAGCCAGAACCATGTTGTTATTATCGCTCCCCGCCGTGGCAATTGGGATTGCGTCCAGTCTTATTCTGATTGTGGTGATGAAAATCGCCTCGGTATTACAGAATTTGCTCTGGCAACGACTGCCGGGAACTCTGGGGATAGCCCAGGATTCACCCCTCTGGATCATCGGTGTATTAACGCTAACGGGTATTGCGGTGGGGTTGGTTATCCGTTTCAGCCAGGGTCATGCCGGACCAGACCCCGCCTGTGAACCGCTGATCGGCGCACCGGTTCCGCCCTCTGCGCTACCTGGACTTATCGTAGCATTAATTCTCGGTCTTGCTGGCGGCGTCAGCCTGGGGCCGGAACATCCGATCATGACCGTCAATATCGCCCTTGCGGTTGCCATTGGCGCTCGTCTGTTACCGCGCGTCAACCGAATGGAGTGGACTATTTTAGCCTCTGCCGGAACCATCGGCGCACTGTTTGGCACTCCTGTTGCGGCGGCGTTGATATTTTCGCAAACCTTAAATGGCAGTAGTGAAGTTCCGCTATGGGATCGTCTCTTTGCGCCGTTAATGGCGGCAGCAGCTGGTGCACTTACTACCGGATTATTTTTCCATCCTCATTTTTCACTGCCCATTGCTCATTACGGACAGATGGAAATGACCGATATTCTCAGCGGTGCAATTGTCGCGGCGATTGCCATCGCAGCAGGGATGGTCGCCGTATGGTGCTTACCACGGTTGCACGCGATGATGCATCAAATGAAAAATCCGGTGCTCGTGCTGGGTATTGGCGGATTTATTCTCGGTATTCTGGGGGTTATTGGTGGACCAGTTTCGCTGTTTAAAGGGCTGGATGAGATGCAGCAGATGGTGGCAAATCAGGCTTTCAGCACCAGCGATTACTTTTTGCTGGCGGTAATTAAACTTGCCGCCCTGGTCGTTGCTGCCGCCAGTGGCTTTCGCGGTGGGCGAATCTTCCCGGCAGTGTTTGTCGGCGTGGCATTAGGGTTGATGCTGCATGAGCACGTTCCCGCCGTACCAGCGGCAATAACCGTTTCTTGCGCTATTCTCGGCATCGTGCTGGTGGTAACACGCGATGGCTGGTTAAGTCTTTTTATGGCGGCAGTCGTTGTACCCAATACCACATTGCTACCGCTGCTCTGTATCGTCATGCTTCCGGCATGGCTGTTATTAGCAGGTAAGCCGATGATGATGGTCAATCGTCCGAAGCAACAGCCACCCCACGATAACGTTTAACAAAAAATGCTCTCCCCTGGCGGTTTAAGAGTTAACCCAATAATCCGGGGTTTTACCGAATTGTAATATTGCGTTAACAGGTCTTACTGACCACGATCGTATAGGAGAGAAGTATGTTCAGGTCACTGATTCTGGCGGCGGTATTGATGGCTTCGGCCCCGATGTTTGCTATGCTGGTGAAATCACCCTGCTGCCATCCGTAAAACTACAAATTGGCGATCGCGATAATTACGGCATTACTGGGACGGTGGTCGCTGGCGCGATCGCGACTACTGGCATAAAAACTGGTATCACCGTGATAACGGCTGGCATCGCGGTGGGGATAAAAATAAGGCCTATGAACGCGGCTATCGGGATGGTGGGCGATCGTGACGATCATCGCGGAAAAGGCCGGGGTCATGGGCACCGCCATTAAACGCGTCCGCCAATGGAGCACAATGCCTGATGCGACGCTAGTGCGTCTTATCAGGCCTACAAACCGGCTCTTTAACGCGTAGGGCGGATAAGGCGTTTACGCCGCATCCGCCAATAGTGCCAGATGCGACGCTCATTCAACTACAATCCCAGCGCCGTCCCCACCAACAACCAGATATTCAGCGCCACGACCAGCACCACAATCACCCAGCCTGTCTGTTTTACGCGTTTGCTGTTCACCAGATCGCCCATCAACTTGCTGTCACTGGTGAAAATCAGCAGTGGAACCAGCGCCAGAGCGATACCAAAACTTAACAGTACCTGACTCATAACCAGAATCCGTGTCGGATCTAATCCCATCAGAATGACAATAAATGACGGCAACATGGTGACTGTACGACGCACCCACAGCGGGATATGAAAGCGAATGAAGCCCTGCATCACCACCTGCCCCGCCAGTGTCCCCACCACCGTTGAAGACAGCCCCGCAGCAACCAGGCTTAATCCAAAGACCGTTGCCGCAGCGTGGCTTAACAGCGGTTGCAGCGTCAGATAAGCCTCATCAAGATCGGCAACACCAGTATGACCGGAAAAGTGGAACGCCGCCGCAGCTGTAGCCATCATCGCCAGATTGACAAAACCGGCAATAGTCATGGCGATAGCCACATCCCATTTGGTGGCGGAATAACGTTGTTGACGCGAACCGCCATGTAAATGCTGAGTGAGCGAGGAGTGCAAATAAATCACATGCGGCATAATCGTCGCCCCTAACACGCCTGCTGCCAGGAAGACCGCTTCCGAAGTAGGTAAACTCGGGATCACCATTCCTTTACCCAGCTGCGCCAGGTTAGGCTGGGAGAAAATCAACTCGACAATGTAAGCCGCGGCAACAAACAACAGTAACCCGCCAATCACTTTCTCCAGCGGTTTTTGCCCGCGACGTTGCAGCATTAAAATCAGGAAAGTCGCGATCCCCGTCAGCACCGCGCCCTGCAACAACGAAACACCAAGAATGAGTTTAAAACCGATCGCCGCACCAATAAATTCCGCCAGGTCGGTTGCCATCGCAATAATTTCTGCCTGAACCCAATAGAACCACACTACGGGACGCGGATAGTGATCGCGAATCTGCTCCGCCAGATTTTTACCGGTGGCAATCCCTAGTTTGGCAGAGAGGATCTGAATCAGCATCGCCATCAGGTTGGCCCAAACGACAACCCACAGTAGCTGATAGCCGAAGCTAGCACCCGCCTGAATATTGGTCGCAAAGTTACCGGGATCGATATAACCAATCGCCGCAATGAACGCAGGTCCCATTAATGCGAGCCTCATCTTGCGCGCCGCCCGTCCGCTGCTACTCTCAACGCGATAGTTCGTCATCTTGTGCCTCTAAAACATAGCCTTTGCTATGTTTCATGCTATGCCAAACGAGAATGATTATCAAATTCATTTAAATGGATTGTGGTGATTTCTCTGATAGACCAGGATTATGACTACGAAAAGATTGATGACTTGAATGTTATGGTTATGTTTAATGTTAGCACATTTACATAACTTTCAGCTTCCATACACAACATAGCAGAAATGTATGACAGATCACTATTTTTGAAGCCTGTCACAGGACGTCATTATAGTGTGTGTCAGATCTCGTTTTCCTTAACCATGTTACATAGAATGTGCACGGAAATTTAACCTGCCTCATATTTGGAGCAAATATGGACCGCGTCCTTCATTTTGTACTGGCACTTGCCGTTGTTGCGATTCTCGCACTGCTGGTAAGCAGCGACCGCAAAAAAATTCGTATCCGTTATGTTATTCAACTGCTTGTTATCGAAGTGTTACTGGCGTGGTTCTTCCTGAACTCCGACGTTGGTTTAGGCTTCGTGAAAGGCTTCTCCGAAATGTTCGAAAAACTGCTCGGATTTGCCAACGAAGGGACTAACTTCGTCTTTGGTAGCATGAATGATCAAGGCCTGGCATTCTTCTTCCTGAAAGTGCTGTGCCCAATCGTCTTTATCTCTGCACTGATCGGTATTCTCCAGCACATTCGCGTGTTGCCGGTGATCATCCGCGCAATTGGTTTCCTGCTCTCCAAAGTCAACGGCATGGGCAAACTGGAATCCTTTAACGCCGTCAGCTCCCTGATTCTGGGTCAGTCTGAAAACTTTATTGCCTATAAAGATATCCTCGGCAAAATCTCCCGTAATCGTATGTACACCATGGCTGCCACGGCAATGTCCACCGTGTCGATGTCCATCGTTGGTGCATACATGACCATGCTGGAACCGAAATACGTCGTTGCTGCGCTGGTACTGAACATGTTCAGCACCTTTATCGTGCTGTCGCTGATCAATCCTTACCGTGTTGATGCCAGTGAAGAAAACATCCAGATGTCCAACCTGCACGAAGGTCAGAGCTTCTTCGAAATGCTGGGTGAATACATTCTGGCAGGTTTCAAAGTTGCCATTATCGTTGCCGCGATGCTGATTGGCTTTATCGCCCTGATCGCCGCGCTGAACGCACTGTTTGCCACCGTTACTGGCTGGTTTGGCTACAGCATCTCCTTCCAGGGCATCCTGGGCTACATCTTCTATCCGATTGCATGGGTGATGGGTGTTCCTTCCAGTGAAGCACTGCAAGTGGGCAGTATCATGGCGACCAAACTGGTTTCCAACGAGTTCGTTGCGATGATGGATCTGCAGAAAATTGCTTCCACGCTCTCTCCGCGTGCTGAAGGCATCATCTCTGTGTTCCTGGTTTCCTTCGCTAACTTCTCTTCAATCGGGATTATCGCAGGTGCAGTTAAAGGCCTGAATGAAGAGCAAGGTAACGTGGTTTCTCGCTTCGGTCTGAAGCTGGTTTACGGCTCTACCCTGGTGAGTGTGCTGTCTGCGTCAATCGCAGCACTGGTGCTGTAAGACCATACATAAAAAAGCCGGGGATAATTCCCATAAGCGCTAACTTAAGGGTTGTGGTATTACGCCTGATATGATTTAACGTGCCGATGAATTACTCTCACGATAACTGGTCAGCAATTCTGGCCCATATTGGTAAGCCCGAAGAACTGGATACTTCGGCACGTAATGCCGGGGCTCTAACCCGCCGCCGCGAAATTCGTGATGCTGCAACTCTGCTACGTCTGGGGCTGGCTTACGGCCCCGGGGGGATGTCATTACGTGAAGTCACTGCATGGGCTCAGCTCCATGACGTTGCAACATTATCTGACGTGGCTCTCCTGAAGCGGCTGCGGAATGCCGCCGACTGGTTTGGCATACTTGCCGCACAAACACTTGCTGTACGCGCCGCAGTTACGGGTTGTACAAGCGGAAAGAGATTGCGTCTTGTCGATGGAACAGCAATCAGTGCGCCCGGGGGCGGCAGCGCTGAATGGCGACTACATATGGGATATGATCCTCATACCTGTCAGTTCACTGATTTTGAGCTAACCGACAGCAGAGACGCTGAACGGCTGGACCGATTTGCGCAAACGGCAGACGAGATACGCATTGCTGACCGGGGATTCGGTTCGCGTCCCGAATGTATCCGCTCACTTGCTTTTGGAGAAGCTGATTATATCGTCCGGGTTCACTGGCGAGGATTGCGCTGGTTAACTGCAGAAGGAATGCGCTTTGACATGATGGGTTTTCTGCGCGGGCTGGATTGCGGTAAGAACGGTGAAACCACTGTAATGATAGGCAATTCAGGTAATAAAAAAGCCGGAGCTCCCTTTCCGGCACGTCTCATTGCCGTATCACTTCCTCCCGAAAAAGCATTAATCAGTAAAACCCGACTGCTCAGCGAGAATCGTCGAAAAGGACGAGTAGTTCAGGCGGAAACGCTGGAAGCAGCGGGCCATGTGCTATTGCTAACATCATTACCGGAAGATGAATATTCAGCAGAGCAAGTGGCTGATTGTTACCGTCTGCGATGGCAAATTGAACTGGCTTTTAAGCGGCTCAAAAGTTTGCTGCACCTGGATGCTTTGCGTGCAAAGGAACCTGAACTCGCGAAAGCGTGGATATTTGCTAATCTACTCGCCGCATTTTTAATTGACGACATAATCCAGCCATCGCTGGATTTCCCCCCCAGAAGTGCCGGATCCGAAAAGAAGAACTAACTCGTTGTGGAGAATAACAAAAATGGTCATCTGGAGCTTACAGGTGGCCATTCGTGGGACAGTATCCCTGACAGCCTACAAAACGCAATTGAAGAACGCGAGGCATCGTCTTAACGAGGCACCGAGGCGTCGCATTCTTCAGATGGTTCAACCCTTAAGTTAGCGCTTATGGGATAATTCCCCGGTTTTTTTACGCCTGTTAATCAGCTAATGGCTGCGGGCGACCAATCAAATACCCTTGCAGATATTGCACCCCGAGCTTATGCAATAGCGCCTGCTGCTGTTGCGTCTCGACAAACTCCGCGACCACACTCAATGACTTCGCTTTCGCCAGATCGGTAATTGATCTCACAATCATCGCATCCAGCGTGTTCGTGACAATATCTTTCACAAAGACGCCATCAATTTTGATGATATCAGCCTGCAAACGCTTTAACCGTTCGTAGTTGGCATATCCGGTGCCAAAGTCATCAATCGCAATCCGGAAACCAAACTTATGCAGCTGCTCGATGTTGTACATGCTGCTTTCTGCGTTAGAAAACGCCTGCTCCTCGGTGATCTCAAGAATGACCGCCTGCGGGGAGATGTGATAACGCTTAAACAGACGAATAATCCGCCCGGCAATATTCTTTTGCAGCAGCGTGAGCGGCATTAAATTGACTGAAAAGCGCGGTCCTTTTTTGTCGCAAGGGTGTGTTGCCAGCCACTTCAACAAGGATTCCAGCACTTGCAAATCAAAACGCGCGCTAAGGTTAAACTGAGCAATAAGGGGCAGAAACTTATCCGGGGTCATAATGCCGCCGTCATATTTCAGTCGCGCGAGGATCTCATCATAACCTTCACCCTCTTTGTTGCGAATTGGCTGGGCGTAGAGCAGCAAATCACCCTGATCTAACGCCGTGCGAATGGTATTCAGCAATAGCACCTGTTTAGTGGTCTGCCCGGAAACCATCTCCTCTCTGCTATCCAGCGCCAGCACATGATGATGTGCGCAGGATTGCTCCGCCAGCCAGCTTAACTGCCCCAACAAGGGTTGCAGGGTTTCCTGATTTCCATCAAAACGCCCCCAGGCAGCACCATAGCCCATATCCAGCCCGGTATTGTTCCAGTGAATTTGCCGACTATTCAGGATGTTAACCATATGCTGGAGTCGCCCTTCCGTTTCCGGCCCGCTCAGCACTAACAGCAGTTCACTACCCGGCAATTGATACAACTTTTCGTTTTCCTGCATCAACGGCAGCAGCGTACGGCAAATTGAGCGGATACAGTGAACGCGCATCATTAAGCCGTAATGACGACTCATAAACTCAAGATTATCAATGCGCAGGCAGCAAAAACTCTTGCCCGCCTCTTGCTCCGGCGCTTGTTCCAACGCACGAAAGTTGGGTAGGAGCGTTAACGGATCTGTCAGCGCCTGCAAATGCCAGCGGCGATTAAGCCATTCACTGCGATGATAAATGCGCACCATATAGAGCAGGCAAACGCTAAAGGAAATCAGCACCGCAAGAATAAATGCCAGCGAATATTCGGTTTCCACCCCTTGCAAAAAGTTCTGGTTGTAATTCAGAAGGCAAAGCGTTGAAACAGCCCAGGTGAGATTTAAAAACGGATAGCGAAGCTTACCGACCCCGAGGGTAAAGATGATGAAGAAAACGGGTACCAGGTAACCGGCAATAAAGTCGTTTTCATAAGGTGTGCACAACAGAAGTAGCAGCACGCTTAACGCTGCCAGCCAGCTTAAGGTAAATGCGCGTTTCTCTTTGCCCAACGACGGAGCGATATCCCTGCGCCACAATATCTGCGCAAAGTGGGGACTTACAATCATGCGAGTGAGATAGTAGAAAAGCATGTTGTAAATCAGCACAGCGGTGAAAAGGCTTAGCAAATCAACGACCGTGAAAATGGCATCCGCATCGCCGAAAAAGGTGGATATCTTTAGCGGGAAATCAAAGAAGCTCCCCACAAGATACATGCTGCATTTGATGCCGATCGGCGTCACCAAACCAAGCCAGAACAGACGTTGCCAGACATATCGGCTGGTCAATCCATAACGCCAACGCGTCCCCAGCTGCCAGCGTAATATTGCGCAGGCACACAACACGACAAACGTCTGGCTACCGAGCATGACCGCAGTCTGTAAAAAAGAGAGATGAAAGTTCCACAGATTGGTGCAAAACATCCCGCATAAAACGGGAACGACACCGCGCCAGCCAAAGATAAACAAGATTGACAGCATTACGCACAGTGGCATCCACGCCAGAAAGATATAACTGGAATGGATAATGGCAAGTGGCGAAATAAAACGGGATAGCTGAATAAGTACCACGGTGAGCGTAAACGCTAGTGTGAATATCTTGATATTTTTTATCAGGTTATGCTCCACAAACATGAGTACACTACTCTCACTGATCGGGGTTTTCAGGCACACAAATAATAAGTTTATTCGCATCGCGAAGCAAACAGGGGGCCAGCCTGTTGCCGATTTTTCATCCAATGATGCTTTCACCAGGCGGCACTAACCCGGACGTAGACTGTATTACAAAAGCGGCAAAAAGCAGAGACAAAAAACCCCCGCCTTTCGGCGAGGGTTTCATAATTTGGTGGAGCTAAGCGGGATTCAACCGCTCACCTCTTGCATGCCATGCAAGCGCTCTCCCAGCTGAGCTATAGCCCCACAGTGCGTTTACGTTCCAAACCTGATGGGAGCAGGATTTGGTGGAGCTAAGCGGGATCGAACCGCTGACCTCTTGCATGCCATGCAAGCGCTCTCCCAGCTGAGCTATAGCCCCAACGTAAAGCTGTCGTGTTGACGGGCGGCATAATATGAATTCCCTTGCGCAGTGTCAACGGCAAAATACGTTAATGGAAGTTAATCGCTGAAAAAGCAGACAAATGCACAACATTGACGCGCCAGGTCGAAAGCAGGAGTTATCCGCGTCACGTTTTCCAGTAAAACGATGATATAACATGAACCTGTAATTCCCACACTGCGATTCAGGAAATAGCATGCTCAAGGAACGAATGACGCCGGAGGAGATTGCCCACCTTACGGGATATAGCCGACAAACCATCAACAAATGGGTGCGTAAAGAAGGCTGGACAACATCGCCACGTCCCGGCGTTCAGGGCGGTAAAGCCCGCCTGGTACACGTTAACGAGCAGGTCATGGCGTTCATTAATAGCGCCCAACGCGTTTGTGAGGCAACCGCCCACGCGGCGAACGGCAACGATAATCCTTTCGGGCCATACGCTGCTGCTCACTCTGGGTGATGAAATGACCGAACTGAAACAGAAGCAGCTCACCACATTGCTGCTGCGTGAAGGAATCAGCGGTTTATTACAACGTTTAGGGATCCGTGGTTAAGCATTCGTCATGAAAAAATTGCCTGCAGAAAATGTCCATGAAGAGCTAGCCAACCGTCTGGCAATTACCGACAGACAATCAATCGCTGGATCCGCGAGCAAGGATGGCGTACCGAACCCATGCCGGGGATAAAAGGTGGCCGAGCGCGACTCATTTTTTATATTACCCAGCAAGTTCTGGATCATCTGACGAACATGCCTGCCCTGCGCGATGTATCCGCAGATAATCAGATGCAAGAGCCCTGGCGCGCAGCTACAGCGCTAAAGAGTCTGTATGCGCTCTGGCGACAAATAACCATGTGCTGCAAAATATGACGCCCGTCGAACAAACAACGACTTCAGCTTTTGCTTTCCCGGAAGGAATTAGTGGGTTCTTAACGCGACTCGGACTAAACCGCGACGACAAGGCGTAAAAAAAGCGGGTTTCCCCGCTTTTTTATTATTTATGCTGCAGGAGATTACTGCTGACTTTCGCGCTCAGCGATAAAGCCCAGAGCTTTGTTAATGCGCTCGATGCTGCGGGATTTTCCGGTTGCATGTACGGTAACGTCCAGCGCTGGCGACTGCCCTGCACCAGTGACTGCGACGCGCAGCGGCATACCGACTTTCCCCATACCCACTTCCAGTTCATCAGCGGTAGACTGAATGGCGTGATGAACGTTTTCAGCGGTCCATTCGGTGATGAGGCATTCTGTCACGTACCACTTCCAGCGGCTGACGCGCAACCGGACGAAGGTGTTTCTTCGCAGCGTCTGCATCAAACTCAGCGCAGTCTTCGTAGAAGTAGCGGCAGCTCTGCGCCATCTCTTTGAGCGTTTTGCAGCGCTCGCCCAGCAGTTTGATAAGCTCAGACAGCTGCGGCCCAACGCGAGTATCAATATTTTCCTGCTCAATGTGCCACTGCAAATGCGTCTCCACATACTCGGCGGCAGAGTATTAATGTAGTGATGGTTCAACCACTGCAGTTTTTCGGTATTGAACGCACTGGCGGATTTGGTTACGGCATTCAGCGCGAAGTATTTGATCATCTCTTCACGGGTGAAGATTTCTTGATCGCCATGGGACCAGCCCAAACGCACCAGGTAGTTCAGCAGCGCTTCGGCAGATAACCGTCATCACGATACTGCATTACGCTGACCGCACCGTGGCGTTTAGACAGTTTTTTACCGTCATCACCGTTGATCATCGACACGTGCGCGTAAACCGGCACCGGCGCATTCAGCGCTTTCAGGATGTTGATCTGACGCGGAGTGTTGTTGATATGGTCTTCACCACGAATGACGTGGGTGATTTCCATATCCCAGTCGTCAACAACGACGCAGAAGTTATAGGTCGGGGTACGATCGGTACGGCGGATGATCAGATCGTCCAGCTCCTGGTTGCTGAATTCGATTGGCCCACGGATCTGGTCATCAAAGATAACGGATCCTTCCTGCGGGTTCGCAAAACGCACAACGCACGGTTCATTATCAGCATGATGCTCGTGACCATGGCGACAGCGGCCGTCATAACGTGGCTTTTCACCGTTCGCCATTTGCTCTTCGCGCAGTGCTTCCAGACGCTCTTTAGAGCAATAGCATTTGTAGGCGGTACCGGCTTCCAGCATTTCATCAATCACCGCGTTGTAACGGTCGAAACGCTTGGTCTGATAGTACGGGCCTTCATCCCACTCCAGATTGAGCCAGTTCATCCCATCCATGATGGCTTCAATAGCTTCCGGCGTTGAGCGCTCGAGATCGGTGTTTTCAATACGCAGCACAAACTCACCGTCGTGGTTACGTGCAAAAAGCCAGGAATAAAGAGCAGTACGAGCACCGCCGACGTGCAGATAGCCGGTCGGGCTAGGCGCGAAGCGAGTTTTGATTTTCATGAAATGGCCTTACGTTTATAAAGATGCCGACAACCGGCAAATACTGGAAATAAAAGTGGGCAATATTCTATCACTCCCACTCGGTTGTTCCCACCGCCAGCGCATGCTTTACTGTTTTTGCTTAGAATTTACATAATAGGACGTTTTGCGATCGCTTTGCTTAATTTTACGACGAACGAACAATTTCTTTAGAAAATGCGTTGACTCATTTTCAACTCTCCCTATAATGCGACTCCACACAGCGGGGGTGATTAGCTCAGCTGGGAGAGCACCTCCCTTACAAGGAGGGGGTCGGCGGTTCGATCCCGTTATCACCCACCAACTACTTTATGTAGTCTCCGCCGTGTAGCAAGAAATTGAGAAGTGGGTGATTAGCTCAGCTGGGAGAGCACCTCCCTTACAAGGAGGGGGTCGGCGGTTCGATCCCGTCATCACCCACCACTTTCTCGCCAGCTGGATTTCTTGCAAAAATGTGAAGTACCGAAGTGGGTGATTAGCTCAGCTGGGAGAGCACCTCCCTTACAAGGAGGGGGTCGGCGGTTCGATCCCGTCATCACCCACCACTTCGGGGCGTTAGCTCAGTTGGTAGAGCAGTTGACTTTTAATCAATTGGTCGCAGGTTCGAATCCTGCACGCCCCACCAATGTAAAAAGGCGCCCTAAAGGCGCCTTTTTGCTATGCGCGATACACCCTTTTACTTCCTCCTCAAGTCCTGCCTCATATTCTGCCGATATTGCTTATATTTCCCTTTAAGCGGCGAACATCATGAGCATCTATCAGCGGGCAACTGCTCGTTGCGATGTTAAAAACTCCGGGGCAGTTCGCAGCATACTATCAAGCAATAACGATGCGGCATCTGCCAGATGACGCGGATTACTCAACAGATCGTTAAGCTGCACCCAACAGTTAAAAGAAATTGCCGACGGCAGGCGGCAGCGGCAGAAGAAGAAACAGAAAAACAAGCGGAGATGATTCAGGAGCAAATTGCCATGCTGGAAGCGCAGCTGGCAGTCAACTTCAGAAACCAGCGGAAAAGCGCAGGAAAAGCAGGAGCAATTCCGCTGCCGCCATCCATGGGGTTAATAACCCCAGCGACGCGCATAAGATCGACATCATATCTGATACAACGGATGTCCTGCAAATGCGCATCCATCAGACACTGGCCCTGCTCACGGGCCACATCCCACAGCGCCTGTGCCGCCGTTCGGGCCACGTTTTACGCCGCGCCAGCATCAGTTGCCGTTCGACGCCCGGTGCCAGTCTTTTCACTACCAGCGGGCTTCCTCCGGCAATGGCAAAGCCAATGCCGGAATAATGCTGATACCAATTCCCGCCGTCACCATCGGAAAACAGCGTCGCCGGTGGCCAATCTCCTGCACAATATCGGCCTCAATATCATGCAAACGCAGCGCCGCATCAATCAGCATACGGCTTCCTGAAGCATAATCCTGTAACACCAGCTTTGCTCCCTGAAGCGCTTGCCAGCTCACGCTCGGTAAATTCGCAAAAGGATGGTCATTGCGACAGAGTAAAAAGAACGGCTCCGACAATCGGTTTCACATTGCAAATCGCTGACCGCGCCGGGGTCAATCACAATGCCAAAGTCGACATCACCCTGACGAATACTTTCCAGCACCCATTGCTGAGGACGGTCATGCAGCACAAAGCGAATGTCCGGATAGCGTTGGTTGCTCTGGGCAATGCATTGGGGAATCAAATGCGCCGAGATCGTCTGGCTTGCCGCCACGCGCACCGTACCGCTTAACTGCTGTCCAGTGCGCCCTGCCTCGCGCAACGTACTGTGCAATTCATCAAGCTGGCGCTCAAGCCGCTGCGCTAGCTGCTGTCCGGCCTCCGTCAGCACCACCTCGCGGGTGGTACGATCCAGCAGGCGTACGCCGGTCTGGTTCTCCAGCTCCTTCACGCTGTGGCTCACCGCCGACTGGCTCAGGCCAATCATCTCCCCTGCCCGGCTAAAGCTTTTCGCCTGAGCCACCGTCACAAACACCTTTAACTGCCGTAGCGAATAATTCATCTGTTTTATTCATGAATGGATGCAATAAATCAATTTTATTTCTCAAAAATAAAAAAGCAAAATGTCTGCATCGATCTTCAGGAGTTTTTATGAAACTTTTCCGCATTCTGGATCCCTTTACGCTGACCCTTATCGCCGTCGTCCTGCTCGCCACCTTCTTCCCGGCGCGGGGCGACTTTGTTCCTTTTTTTGAAAACCTGACCACCGCCGCCATCGCGCTGCTGTTCTTTATGCACGGCGCCAAGCTGTCGCGTGAGTCAATCATCGCCGGCGGCAGCCACTGGCGGCTGCATCTGTGGGTGATGTGCAGCACTTTTGTGGTTTTCCCGGTACTGGGCGTATTGTTTGCCTGGTGGGCACCGATTAACGTCGATCCGCAGCTCTACGCGGGTTTCCTGTACTTGTGTATTCTGCCCGCCACCGTACAGTCGGCCATTGCCTTTACCTCACTGGCCGGTGGCAACGTTGCCGCGGCAGTATGTTCGGCATCTGCCTCCAGCCTGCTGGGGATTTTCCTCTCTCCGCTGCTGGTTGGCCTTGTGATGAACGTCCACGGCGCAGGTGGCAGCCTTGAGCAGGTGGGCAAAATTATGCTGCAACTGCTGCTGCCGTTTGTACTCGGCCACCTGTCCCGTCCATGGACGGCGGCGTTCGTGACCAAACATAAGAAATGGATTGCTAAAACCGACCAGACGTCAATTCTGCTGGTGGTTTACTCAGCCTTTAGTGAGGCGGTAGTGAACGGTATCTGGCATAAAGTCGGCGTCGGTTCACTGCTGTTTATCGTGGTGGTCAGTATCGTGCTGCTGGCGCTGGTCATTCTGATCAACACCGTGGTGGCACGCCGACTGGGCTTCGATAAAGCGGATGAAATTACGATCGTTTTGCGGGTCGAAAAAGAGTCTGGCCAACGGTATTCCGATGGCCAATATTCTCTTCCCGACGTCAGTATTGGGGATGATGGTGCTGCCGCTGATGATCTTCCACCAGATCCAACTGATGACCTGTGCAGTGCTGGCGCGGCGTTACAAAGCCCAGACAGAGAAACTGCAGGCCAAGGAAAGGCCCGCGTCGGCGAAGCCACGCTTCAGGGGCTGCACCAGTTGGCTCAGCCCTTCTGTTTTAATCAGTAGCGTTAGCTGCATCAGCTCACCAGATGCCCGGCAGGAAACTCATCCTTCCGGGCAAACCACAGCAGATACTCCTCAGGCACATCAATCAAACGCCGCCCCTTATATTTGCCAAACGGCATTTCGGTGTTGGCTATCTCAATGAGCTGTTCTTTATCCACTTTAGACTCCTAACAGCCGCAGCATTTCAGCCTCGTCAATCACCTCAATACCCAGCTCCTGCGCTTTCGCAAGCTTCGAGCCTGCCGCTTCGCCGGCAATGACCAGATCCGTTTTCTTCGACACGCTTCCAGCAACCTTTGCCCCCAGCTCAACCAAACGTGCTTTGGCATCATCGCGGGACATCTGGCTCAGACTCCCGGTCAGAACTACGGTTTTACCCGCGAACGGGCTGTCAATCTCTTCGGCATTGATAACCACCGGTGCTGGCCAGTTCACGCCTTCTTTAAGCAGCTGCTGGATAACCTCGCGGTTGCTCTCTTCAGCAAAGAAGTTAAACACGTGATTGGCCACTACCACGCCGACATCGGGCACGTTTTGCAGCTCATCAACCGTCGCCGCTTCCAGCGCCTCCAGCGTACCGAAGAAAGCTGCCAGCCCAGCGGCCGTCGCTTCGCCAACTTCACGAATGCCCAGCGCATAGAGGAAGCGGGCAAAAGTAGTCTGTTTGGCTTTTTCCAGCGCGCTGACCACATTCTGCGCCGACTTAGGCCCCATGCGGTCAAGCCCGGTGAGTTTGCCAGCGGTCAGGGTAAAGAGATCGGCTGGCGTATGGACGGTACTCTTTCTCCACCAGTTGGTCGATAATTTTATCGCCCATGCCGTCAACATCGAGCGCGCGGCGGGAGACAAAGTGTTTGAGCGCTTCTTTACGCTGCGCACCGCAGATCAAGCCGCCGGTACAGCGCGCGACGGCTTCACCTTCAACGCGTTCAACATCGGAGTTACACACCGGGCAGCGGGTCGGGAAGACCACTTCCTGGGTGTTATCCGGACGCTCTGAGAGCACCACGTTCACCACCTGCGGGATAACGTCACCGGCACGGCGAATCACCACTTTATCGCCAATACGCAGCCCCAGACGTTCAATTTCATCGGCGTTATGCAGCGTGGCGTTACTGACCAGTACACCCGCAACCTGAACCGGTTCAAGACGCGCCACCGGCGTAATCGCGCCGGTACGGCCAACCTGAAACTCCACGTCGCGGACAAAGGTCATCTGCTCTTGAGCCGGGAATTTGAACGCTACCGCCCAGCGCGGCGCACGCGCCACAAAGCCGAGCTGTTCTTGTAATTCCAGCGAGTTGACCTTAATCACTACGCCGTCGATGTCAAAGCCCAGCGTCGGTCGGTCTTCTTCAACCTTGTGGTAGTAAGCAAGCACTTCCTCCGGCGAATCACATAGCTTCACGCGATCGCTGACCGGCAGCCCCCACTCCTTAAACTGCTGCAAACGCCCAAGGTGGGTATCCGGCAGTTCACCGCCTTCCAGCACACCCCAGCCATAGCAGAAGAAAGTGAGCGGTCGCTTCGCAGTAATACGCGGGTCAAGTGAGCGGTGAGCCGACGGCGGCGTTAGTGGGTTAGCAAACACTTTGTTGCCGGTCCGCCGCGCTTCTTCGTTGATTTTTTCAAAGCCTGGCTGCGGCATAAACACTTCGCCGCGTACTTCCAGGCGAGCCGGAATATTGTCGCCACGCAGCTTGAGTGGAATAGCGCGGATTGTACGCACGTTGGAGGTGATATCCTCGCCGGTGGTGCCGTCCCCGCGCGTTGCCGCACTCACCAGCACGCCGTTTTCATACAGAATACTAACCGCCAGACCGTCTAGCTTGAGTTCACAGCACCAGGTCAGTTTATCCGTGCTTTTAGGCGATCCTGACACGTTTGTTAAAGCGAGAAAGCTTTCTTCATCAAACACGTTGTCCAGAGACAGCATCGGGACTTCGTGGCGAATGACTGAACGCCGCCAGCGGTGGGCACCAACGCGTTGAGTCGGTGAGTCAGAAGTGATGAGCTCCGGACGCTGGGCTTCCAGCTCGCGCAGCTCGCGCATCAGGCGGTCATACTCCGCATCCGGCAGTTCTGGCGTATCTAAGACATGATAAAGGTATTCATGATGGCGAAGCGTCGCTCGCAGTTCAGTCAGTTGTTGTTCTATCGGTTGCATAACACACCATCAATGATAAAAATCTCGACAGGCGGGGGTTCAGGAAAGATTGGAGAAAAGCGCGGGGCCTATCAGGCATTAGCGTCGATAACGTCGCGGATACGATCCTGATACTCACGCATTTTTTGCGGGGTCATCATGCGACGCTGATCGTCCAACACCACACCACCCACTTCGTCGGCAAGGAACTGTGCCGACTGGAGCATCAATTTGAAGTTTTGCAGCTCATCGCCGTAGGCAGGCACCTGCATGAAGATGGTCACGCCTGGCGTTTGCATCTCGTTCTTTTTTCCGGGTCGAATGTTCCCGGCTTCAACATGTTGGCAAGGCTAAACAGCGCTGGACGACTACCGTCAGGGCTGAGATGGCGATGGAAAATATTCATGTCGCCAAATTTGAACCCGGCCTGTTGAATGCTGTTCAGCAGCACTTCGCCATTAATAGACGAGCCCTGATGCGCGGAGACGTTCATGACGATAACCGTCTCTTTACGCTCTTTCACCGGCGGGTGCTGGCTCTGGCGCTGGCGGTTCAACCGGCGCAGGTTGCGGCGCAGTCTGTACCACCGGCGCTTCTACCGGCTGAGCAGGCTGTGGAGCTGGCGGGCTGCGGAGCCACTGGCGCGTGCTGCACGGGCTGGCTGCGGTTCAACCACCGGCGGACGTACCGGCTGCGGATGCGGAACTGGCGCATGCTGTACCGGCTGATACGGCTGTTGCACAGGCGGCGGCTGTACCGGCTCCTGCGGACGTGCAGGCTGAGGCGCCTGACGCTCGTAAGGCGGCTGGTACTGGTGTTGAGGCCTGATACCAGGCGCGTCATGCTCCCCAGCAACCCCAGGGCGTGATTGACCTTGTGGACACGAACTTCACCCACGCCTTCAACATTGTCATCAAGTTTCTTCCGGCTCATCGTCGGCATCACGAGACTTCATACGTTTTATTGGACGATCGCGAAACATCGAAGAACGTTCTTTACGGCTCGTCCAGAAACCATGAACCAGTAAAGCGAGTATGGCGATCGCGCCAACAATGATTAATATCAGACGAAATCCTGCATCATTATATTCTCTGTTGTTCTAACACCTTGCCACCACGGCAAACATTTACTCACTAAGAGTATTTGCCCATCACGTCAAGTGCAAGTGTACTTGAGACATTCACTGCATAAAGATGGACTAAATCGTGCTTTTTGCTGGTTTTTCGAACATTTCCTAACTGGTCATTGTCCAACAACCCGATAATATATAGTCGTCTTTTTTAATGCAGTCAGACAAAGGAGCACCACCTGACCATGGTTTCATCGTCCACCCCTGCCGCACGCAGCGGCGTCTACTATTTCTCGCAGGGCTGGAAATTGATCGGCTTGCCGGGCATCCGCCGTTTCGTCATTTTACCGCTGTTAGTCAACATTGTCTTGATGGGTGGCGCCTTCTGGTGGCTGTTCAGTAAGCTCGGAAGCTGGATCTCTCTCATTGATGAGCCACTTCCCCACTGGTTACAGTGGCTGAGCTACCTGCTGTGGCCGGTTATCGTTCTTTCCTGTTACTGGTTTCGGTTATTTCTTTTCTACTATCGCCAACTGGATTGCCGCACCGTTCAATGGCCTATTGGCCAACAGCTTGAAGCGCGTTTAACCGGCGCGACGCCGCCTGATACCGGCGTTGTTGGCATCATGAAAGATCTGCCGCGCATCATGAAGCGCGAATGGCAAAAATTGGCTGGTATTCTGCCGCGCGCCGTCGTTTTACTGCTGCTGTACTTTATTCCCGGTATTGGTCAGACGGTTGCGCCGGTGCTGTGGTTCCTGTTCAGCGCCTGGATGCTGGCGATTCAATACTGTGACTACCCGTTCGATAACCTATGGTGTCGTTCAAAACCATGCGTGAAGCGCTGCGCACTCGCAAACTTACGAATATGCAGTTTGGCGCACTCGCCAGCCTGTTCACGCTGATCCCGGTACTTAATCTGGTGATTATTCCCGTCGCTATCTGCGGCGCGACCGCCATGTGGGTTGACTGCTATCGCGATAAACACGCGATGTGGAAGTATTCTTACTACGAGATAACCAGCGCAACACCAGCATACATGCCCCATTCTTAAATGGATGGGGCTTATGCCTTGCCTTATTCCATCCCGCTTACCATTATTTCCCTTCAGTATATAGATATGCGAAATCCTTACTTCCGCAGAATCTTTTAGCGGGTATGCTGGTCGTGGTCAGTACCCCAAATTTCATACAGTTAAGGACAGGCCATGAGTATATTTTTGAAGATAACTCCCTGACTATCGGTCATACGCCGCTGGTACGACTGAATCGTATCGTAACGGGTGCATCCTGGCGAAGGTTGAATCACGTAACCCAAGCTTCAGCGTCAAATGCCGTATCGGTGCCAATATGATTTGGGATGCCGAAAAACGTGGCGTACTGAAAGCAGGCGTTGAACTGGTTGAGCCAACCAGCGGTAACACCGGTATCGCCCTGGCCTACGTTGCCGCCGCTCGCGGTTACAAACTGACGCTGACCATGCCGGAAACCATGAGCATCGAACGCCGCAAGTTGCTGAAAGCACTTGGCGCGAACCTGGTTCTGACCGAAGGCGCGAAAGGCATGAAAGGTGCCATTCAGAAAGCGGAAGAGATTGTCGCCAGCAATCCAGAAAAATTCCTGTTGCTGCAGCAGTTCAGCAACCCGGCTAACCCGGAAATTCACGAAAAAACTACCGGTCCAGAAATCTGGGAAGATACCGACGGTCAGGTTGACGTATTTATTGCCGGCGTGGGCACCGGCGGTACATTGACCGGCGTCACCCGCTATATTAAAGGCACAAAAGGCAAAACGGATCTGATTTCCGTCGCCGTTGAGCCAACCGACTCACCGGTTATTGCCCAGGCGCTGGCAGGTGAAGAAATCAAACCAGGCCCACATAAGATCCAGGGGATCGGTGCTGGTTTCATTCCAGGCAACCTCGATCTGAAGCTGATTGATAAAGTTGTCGCCATCACCAACGAAGAAGCCATCTCCACGGCGCGTCGCCTGATGGAAGAAGAAGGTATTCTGGCGGTATCTCTTCCGGTGCGGCGGTTGCTGCAGCGCTGAAATTGCAGGAAGATGAAACCTTTACCAATAAGAATATTGTGGTTATCCTACCGTCCTCGGGTGAGCGCTATTTGAGCACGGCATTGTTCGCAGATTTCTTCACAGAGAAAGAACTGCAACAGTAATGCCAGCACGTTAAAATGTGTAAAAAAGCACCCTTTCGGGTGCTTTTTTGTGGCGCACATCAAACTTTCACCCCCCTGGCATTGATTCACCCCCGCAGGTCTGGTATTTAACCATCATATTTATTTTGAGGCGCGATATTATTCGACGCAGGTTTCACAGCTTTATCGATTTTATGATTTGGTTCAATCCTGCTTCCACGGCGTAATGTTTACGCCGTAGGAAACGTCAAAGGCCAGAAGCGGCGCATTGGAGTGTTTGCGATGGTCGTGCGTAGTGTCCTTTTAGTGGCGTGAGTAATACAGGCTAAAGTGTGGCCACCAGGCTAGACTTTAGTTCCCAACACTAAACCTATAAGTTGGGGAAATAAAATGTTCCAGCACGAAGTTACCTTTACCGCTCCGAACGGTCTGCATACCCGCCCTGCTGCTCAGTTTGTTAAAGAAGCTAAAGGCTTCACTTCAGAGATCACTGTGACTTCCAACGGCAAAAGCGCTAGCGCGAAAAGCCTGTTCAAACTGCAAACTCTGGGCCTGACTCAGGGTACCGTTGTCACCCTGTCCGCTGAAGGTGAAGACGAGCAGAAAGCAGTTGAACATCTGGTTAAACTGATGGCTGAACTCGAGTAAGTTCAACGAGTTCTTTTAAATATCAGTCACAAGTAAGGTAGGGTTATGATTTCAGGCATTTTAGCATCCCCGGGTATCGCTTTTGGCAACGCTTTGCTCTAAAGAAGATGAGATTGTCATCGACCGGAAGAAAATTTCTGCCGATAACGTTGAGCAGGAAGTTGAGCGTTTCTTAGCGGCCGTTCTAAAGCGTCCGCACAGCTGGAAGCTATCAAGACCAAAGCTGGCGAAACTTTCGGTGAAGAAAAAGAAGCCATCTTCGAAGGGCATATCATGCTGCTGGAAGATGAGGAGCTGGAGCAGGAAATCATAGCCCTGATTAAAGATAAGCACATGACGGCTGACGCAGCTGCGCATGAAATTATCGAAGGTCAGGCGACTGCCCTGGAAGAACTGGATGATGAATACCTGAAAGAACGTGCGGCCGACGTGCGTGATATCGGTAAGCGCCTGCTGCGCAACATCCTGGGTCTGGCAATTATCAGCCTTAGCGCTATTCAGGATGAAGTTATCCTGGTTGCCGCTGACCTGACGCCGTCTGAGACTGCACAGCTGAACCTGAAGAAGGTGCTGGGCTTTATCACTGACGTTGGTGGCCGTACCTCCCACACCTCTATTATGGCGCGCTCCCTTGAGCTGCCAGCAATCGTGGGCACCGGTAGCGTCACCTCTCAGGTGAAAAATGGCGACTATCTGATTCTGGATGCGGTAAATAATCTGGTTTACGTCAATCCAACTAACGAACGAATCGAAGAGCTGCGTGCTGTACAAGAGCAGGTTGCTTCCGAGAAAGCCGAACTGGCGAAACTGAAAGATCTGCCGGCTATCACCCTTGATGGTCACCAGGTTGAAGTTTGCGCGAACATCGGTACCGTACGTGATATCGACGGTGCTGAGCGTAACGGTGCGGAAGGCGTTGGCTTGTACCGTACTGAATTCCTGTTCATGGACCGTGATGCGCTGCCAACTGAAGAAGAACAGTTTGCTGCGTATAAAGCCGTTGCTGAAGCCTGTGGCTCGCAAGCGGTTATCGTCCGTACCATGGACATCGGTGGTGATAAAGAACTGCCGTACATGAACTTCCCGAAAGAAGACAACCCGTTCCTGGGCTGGCGCGCCGTGCGTATCGCAATGGATCGTAAAGAGATCCTGCGTGATCAGGTTCGCGCTATTCTGCGTGCATCCGCTTTCGGTAAACTGCGCATCATGTTCCCGATGATCATCTCCGTTGAAGAAGTGCGTGCACTGAAGAAAGAGATTGAGATCTACAAACAGGAACTGCGTGACGAAGGTAAAGCCTTTGACGAAACCATTGAGATTGGCGTGATGGTGGAAACACCAGCTGCGGCAACTATTGCACGTCACCTGGCCAAAGAAGTTGATTTCTTTAGTATCGGTACCAATGATTTAACGCAGTATACTCTGGCAGTTGACCGTGGTAATGATATGATCTCGCATCTTTACCAACCAATGTCACCATCCGTTCTGACGCTGATTAAGCAGGTTATTCATGCTTCTCATGCTGAAGGCAAATGGACTGGCATGTGTGGTGAGCTTGCAGGCGACGAACGTGCTACACTTCTGTTGCTGGGGATGGGTCTGGACGAATTCTCTATGAGTTCCATTTCTATCCCGCGCATTAAGAAAAGATTATCCGTAACACGAACTTCGAAGATGCGAAGGTATTAGTAGAGCAAGCTCTTGCTCAACCGACAACGGACGAGTTAATGGCGCTGGTTAGCAAGTTCATTGAAGAAAAAACAATCTGCTAATCCGGACGAGATGCGGCCCAAATTACTGCTTAGGAGAAGATCATGGGTTTGTTCGATAAACTGAAATCTCTGGTTTCTGATGACAAAAAAGACACAGGAACAATTGAGATTATTGCACCGCTCTCTGGCGAGATCGTCGACATCGAAGACGTGCCGGATGTAGTGTTTGCTGAGAAAATCGTTGGTGATGGCATTGCTATCAAACCGACTGGCAACAAAATGGTTGCGCCGGTTGACGGCACCATCGGTAAAATTTTTGAAACCAACCACGCTTTCTCTATCGAATCCGATAGCGGCATCGAGCTGTTCGTTCACTTCGGTATCGATACCGTTGAACTGAAAGGCGAAGGTTTTAAACGTATCGCGGAAGAAGGCCAGCGCGTCAAAGTTGGCGACACCGTAATCGAGTTCGATCTGGCTCTGCTGGAAGAGAAAGCCAAGTCTACCCTGACTCCGGTTGTTGCTGTTTTTGGACATTGATGCGAGATCAAAGAACTGATCAAGCTGTTCCGGCAGCGTAACCGTGGGTGAAACCCCGGTTATCCGCATCAAGAAGTAATTCTTGCTGCAAAGAAAGATGGCGCCGATTGGCGCCATTTTTTTATGCTTCCGCCAGCGGCGGCAAAATCAATTCATCGCTCTCATGCTGCTGGGTGTAGCGCATCACTTCCAGTACGCGCAACCCCGCTCGGTGCACTGCATCGGTTAACGCCTTCCCTTTCAGCAAGCCACTGATGAGCTGAGCACAAAACAGGTCGCCAGTCCCTTTCAGGTCGGTTTTTACCCGTGAATGGGAAATGACATTCACGCTGTCGGCAGTGACCACCACAACCTGCATCTCCTGATTTTCTTCATTACCGGAGGCGCTGGTAACCACCACCCATTTTAATGTGTCTGAAAGCAGACTTTTTGCGGCAGCAATGGCACTGTCGAGATCGCGGCAATTTTTACCGGTCAGGATTTCCAACTCAAAGATATTGGGGGTAATTCCCTGCGCCAGCGGCAGTAAATATTGTCGATACGCTTCGGGAAGGTCAGGTTTGACATAAATTCCGCTATCAATATCGCCAATCACCGGATCGACCATGATCAATAGGTCAGGATGGTCTTTGCGTAGCGCAGTCAGCCACTCGGCAAGGATTTTGATTTGCGATGCCGTTCCCATATAGCCCGTGGTTACAGCACGAAGTTGGCGCAGCGCATCACGCTCCTGAAGCGCACGCAAATAGCCGCTAAACCATTCGTCCGGAATCGCACCACCGTAGAAAGTGTCATAATGCGGCGTATTGCTCAGCAATACCGTCGGCACGGCAAAGACATTCAGGCCGTTCTGTTTGATAGCAGGCACGGCAATGCTGTTGCCCACGCTGCCGTAAACCACCTGCGACTGCACGGCGACGATATCCGCCTGCAGTGCCCTACTCTTATCGTTAAACAACAACAAACTACTCATTTAATTTTTTCTCCTTGCCGATGATCCTCATCGTAATCCAACCGAAACTTTACCTGATTCTGGCAGTCAAATCGGCTATCACAAAACAAGGATAAGGTAATTCAATGAAGAAAATCATTTGTCTGGTCATTACACTACTAATGACACTCCCCGTTTACGCGAAGTTAACTGCCCATGAAGAAGCCCGCATCAACGCCATGCTGGAGGGATTAGCACAGAAAAAGGATTTGATATTTGTGCGCAACGGTGATGAACATACCTGCTATGAAGCGGTTTCTCATCTGCGTCTGAAGCTCGGCAATACCCGTAACCGCATTGACACTGCCGAGCAGTTTATTGATAAGGTTGCTTCGTCGTCATCGATTACTGGGAAGCCGTATATTGTGAAGATCCCCGGTAAGAGCGATGAGAACGCACAGCCTTTTTTACATGCGTTAATTGCGCAGACGGATAAAACGGTGCCTGCGGAAGGAAATTAATCCGCTTTGGGAAGGCATTTACAGGAGGTAACATGAAAAAACGCTTTATTTATCACGATGAAAAATCGAATAAATTTTGGTGGATAGATTACGAAGGGGATAGTTTAGCTGTCAACTATGGCAAGGTAGGTAGTATTGGTAAATTCCAGACAAAAGAGTTCGATAATGAAGAACAGTGTCTGAAAGAAGCCAGTAAATTGATTGCCGCAAAAATGAAGAAAGGCTATCAAGAAGATCCAAAGTTTAACTTCATGGATCGCTACTATTTTGATGATGAAGAAATTGGGTTACATGTTAAAACGTCACACCCAAACTTCCAGTGCCATTTTACTGATCCACTTTATATGTGTTGCTGGGATGAAGAATCTCCTTTTGGCAGCGATGAAGGTGCTGATGCTCTAAACGTTCTTGAAAATAGCCTCCGTAAAGAGCCGGATCTGGACTGTGCTGATTTCCCTCAAATGTTAATTGAAACTATGTGGGGTATGAAATACATCGCTATGGACAGTATTCTTGAAGAGGATGTTCGTGCGCAATTACTAGTCGATGAAATGAGCACTATCCAGAGCAATATGATTACCTACGCAACTGCATTCGGTCAGATTAAAGTCATGGGTAAAATCTCCCATAAACTTAAAAAGATGGGACTCAATGCACTAGCGCGTCATCAGCTTACCGCAAAAATTCTTCAATGGGGTGACGGTCAGGACTCACCAATACTTCAAAAAATGATTGATGACCTTACGGCGTTTCCTCACGAAAATTAAATACTGCATTTGTCGGCAGCAACAACTGTTAAAAAAGTGCGCTTTGTTTATGCCGGATGCGGCGTAAACGCCTTATCCGGCCTACAAAATCGTGCTAATTCAATATATTGCAGAAACCTTGTAGGCCTGATAAGCGTAGCGCATCAGGCAGTTTTGCGTTTGTCATCAGTCTCCGATGCTATTAATCCTTAAATCCCCGCGCCCTGGCTGAAATGTTCTTCGCCAAAAACGCCGGTTGAGAGGTAGCGATCGCCGCGATCGCAAATGATCGCTACCACTACTGATCCTGATTTGCTCGGCAATCCGTCGTGCCCCGGCCACGGCTCCGCCGGAACTCACGCCGCAAAAAATACCTTCCCGAACGGCCAGCGCACGCATGGTGTTTTCCGCATCGTTCTGGTGAATATCCAGCACCTGATCAACCAGTTGAGCATTAAAAATCCCCGGCATATATTCCGCCGGCCAGCGGCGAATACCGGGAATGCTGCTGCCCTCTTCCGGCTGTAGGCCAACGATAGTGACCGCTTTTTCCTGCTCACGCAGAAAACGCGATACGCCGGTAATCGTGCCGGTGGTACCCATGCTGGACACAAAATGAGTAATACGACCGCCCGTTTGCTGCCAGATTTCCGGGCCGGTGGAGGTGTAATGCGCGTACGGATTGTCCGGGTTGTTGAACTGATCCAGCAGCGTACCTTCGCCGCGCTGAGCCATCTCCAACGCGCTAAATCACGCGCCCCTTCCATACCCTGTTCTTTACTCACCAGAATCAGGTCGGCACCGTAAGCACGCATCGCGGCGCGACGCTCCTGGCTCATATTATCCGGCATCAGCAATTTCATCCGATAACCTTTAAGCGCGGCAATCATCGCCAGCGCGATACCGGTGTTGCCGCTGGTTGCCTCGATAAGCACGTCGCCCGGCTTAATCTCACCGCGCTTTTCAGCTTCGACAATCATCGACAGCGCAGCGCGATCTTTCACCGACCCGCCGGGTTGTTGCCTTCGCTCTCAATTAGATTTCGCTGCCGTTGTTTGGCCCCAGACGTTGTAATTTCACCAGCGGCGTATTGCCGATGGTTTGTTCTAATGTGTTCACGTTTTTTGCTCGAAAAAAAGCCGGGTAGCGCAATGCTTACCCGGCGATAAACATAAGAATTAAGCTATCAGGCTGTTTCGGCCAGAGCAAGCGTCTCATGGGATTCGATACGCTCATTGCCGTGGTACAGGCGCGCGTTTTGCAAGCCAACAAACAGGCGATCGCCGCGCAGCGGCGTATCGTCGCCGCGCATCACCACCGTCAATGGGTCTTTGTACCACCCGAGGGGCTGCACAACTAATTGGGTGTAGTGGCCTTTCGGGCTCGCTTCTAAAACCTGTACCGGCAGCGGAGAATCGAGGCGAGCACGGGCTAACGTCCACTTCCCACGGACGCAGGAACAGATCCACTGGCCCCTGATAGGACGACGTATAGCCCAGCGGCGCAGCGGTGCGCGCCAACGTGGAACTGCCCGCCGCGAATAGTGCCCTGCAGGCGGTTAACCTCGCCCATGAACTCCAGTACAAAGCGCGTTGCGGGTTCACGCCACACCTGCTCTGGCTCATCGGCCTGTTCGATATGCCCCTGGCTCATCACCACCACGCGGTTGGCCACTTCCATCGCCTCTTCCGCATCCGTGGGTCACGAAGACGCTGGTGAACTTCAGCTCTTCATGCAGCTGGCGCAGCCAACGTCTGAGCTCTTTACGCACCTGTGCATCCAGCGCGCCGAAGGGTTGAGCATCCAGCAGCAGGATTTGCGGGCTGACCGCCAACGCACGGGCTAACGCCACGCGCTGTTTCTGTCCACCAGAAAGTTGCGCCGGATAGCGCTCGGCCAGATGAGCCAGCTGCACCATTTCCAGCAGTTTGGTGACTTTAGCTTTAATGGTCGCCGCGTTCGGACGCTCGCGACGCGGTAGCACGGTCAGACCAAAGGCGATGTTGTCGAATACCGTCATATGGCGGAACAGCGCATAGTGCTGGAACACGAAACCGACCTTACGGTCACGCGCATGCAGACGACTGACATCAGTGCCCTGGAAACGAATACTTCCGCTGGTCTGGTGCTCCAGCCCGGCCATAATTCGCAGCAGCGTAGTTTTGCCTGAGCCGGACGGCCCGAGCAGCGCCACCATCTGGCCGGAAGGGATATCCAGAAGAGATATCATTCAGCACCTGGGCGCCACGAAAAGACTTCTTAATATTGGCAATCTCAATGCTCATGATTTCCCTCCTGTTGCGCGCGTTTTTCCTGATTATGCAAACGCCACTGCAACGCACTCTTTAAAAATAAGGTCAGAATCGCCATCAGCGTTAACAGCGCCGCAGCGGTAAAGGAGCCGACGGTGTTGTAGTCCTGCTCCAGCAATTCAATCTGTAACGGCAGCGACAGGGTTTCGCCGCGAATCGAGCCGGAAACCACCGACACCGCGCCAAACTCGCCAATTGCGCGGGCGTTGGTCAACACCACGCCATAAAGCAGCGCCCAGCGGATGTTCGGTAATGTGACGCGACGGAACATCTGCCAGCCGGACGCGCCAAGCAAAATCGCCGCTTCGTCTTCCTGGCTGCCCTGGCTTAACATCACCGGCACCAGTTCGCGCACCACAAACGGACACGTCACGAAGATGGTGACCAGCACCATTCCCGGCCAGGAGAACATAATTTGCAGGTTATGCTCGTCGAGCCAACCGCCGAGCGGGCCGTTAGAGCCGTAGAACAGCAAATACACCAGACCGGCAACCACCGGCGATACGGCAAACGGAATGTCCAGTAGCGTCAGCAGTAACTGGCGTCCAGGGAAGTTAAAGCGCGTCACCAGCCAGGCCAGCAGAATGCCGAACACCAGGTTTACCGGTACGGCAATCAGCGCGATCATCACCGTCAGCCAGATGGCGTGCAGCATGTCCGGATCGGCCAGATTCTGTAAAACCGGCATCAGCCCCTTGCTGAATGCCTGCACGAAGATGTAAATCATCGGCACCAGCAGGATGAACGCCGAAACCAGCATCCCGATGCCAATCAGAAACCATTTGCCCCAGTTAATCGGGCGCGCGTCATAACGCTTCAATTGGGTAACTTCCGCCATTAATGACCTACCACACGCCGACCAAAGCGACTTTGCAGAGTGTTAATTGAGAACAGCAGCAGCAGAGATGCCGCGAGGATCACCGAAGCAATCGCGCTCGCTGCCGGGTAATCAAACTCCTGTAAGCGCACAAAAATCATCAGCGACGTCACTTCCGTCTTCCACGCGATATTTCCGGCGATAAAAATCACCGCGCCAAATTCACCAAGACTACGGGTAAACGACAGCGCCACGCCCGCCACCAGCGCCGGAGAAAGCTCCGGCAGCACCACTTTGCAGAAACTCTGCCAGCGCGTTGCACCAAGCGTTTCCGCCGCTTCTTCATATTCCGGGCCTAACTCTTCCAGCACCGGCTGCACGGTACGCACCACAAACGGAATGCTGGTAAAGGCCATAGCCACCGCAATCCCCAGCCATGTATAGGTGACTTTGATATCAAACTTCGCCAGCCATTCACCGTAAAAACCGTTTACGGAAAAGAGCGAGGCCAGCGTTAAACCGGCGACAGCCGTTGGCAGCGCAAAGGGTAAATCCATCAGCGCATCAAGCAGCGTGCGGCCTGGGAAGCGATAGCGGGTTAGGATCCACGCCATCAGCAGACCGAAAACGCCGTTAAAAATCGATGCCACAAACGCCGACAGCAGCGTTACTTTGTAGGCCGCGACCACCTGCGGGTTGGTGATCACCTCCCAGTACTGCGCCCAGCTCATCTGGGCCAGTTGCATCACCAGCGCGGAGAGCGGCAGCAGCAAAATCAGGCACACAAACAGCAGACTGGTGCCGAGGCTTAAGGTAAAGCCCGGCAGCACGCGTCTGGAGGAGACAGCAAACATCAGTTACGCCCCGCCGCTAACAGCTTGTCTAACTCGCCGCCGCTGGTGAAGTGGGTTTTCATCACTTCCGGCCAGGAGCCAAATTTGTCTTCCACGCGGAACAGCTCGGTCTGCGGGAATTTGTCTTTCAGTTTGTCCATCACCTCCGGGTTATTCACGCGGTAGTAGTAATCGGTAATGATGGTCTGCGCCTGCGGGCTGTAGAGATAGTTCAGATAGGCTTTCGCCGCTTTCTCGGTGCCGTTGGCTTTAACATTTTTATCGACCCACGCAACCGGGAATTCTGCCAGGATGTTCGTTTTCGGGATAACCCTTTAAACCCTGAGCTTCATACTGCTTGCGGATGTTATTCACTTCCGATTCAAAGCTAATCAGCACATCACGGCCAGGACCGGCGACTCGCAAAAGTGGTTGTCGCACCGCGACCGCCAGTATCGAAGACTTCAACGTTTTTCAGGAACTGGGTTATAAACTGCTGAGTTTTCGCCTTTATCGCCGCCGTCGGCTTTATCCCGCCGCGCCCCACGCCGCCAGATAGGTATAACGTGCGTTACCCGAGGTTTTCGGGTTAGGGAAAATCAGCTTCCGCGTCCGGAGCGCACCAGGTCGCTCCGTCGTGGATTTTGCGGGTTGCCCTTACGCACCAGGAATCCCATGGTGGAGTAGACGGCGAGCTGTTATTTGGCAAACGTGACTGCCAGTCAGCCGGAATCAGGTTGCCTTTGTCGTGCAGGATCTGCACGTCAGTCACCTGGTTATAAGTTACAACGTCTGCTTTTAAGCCCTGCAAAATCGCCAGCGCCTGTTTGGATGAACCGGCATGAGATTGTTTAATCGTCAGCTTATCGCCGCCGTTGTCTTTCGCCCATTGCTGCTCAAACGACGGATTCAGGGCGGCAAACAGCTCGCGGGAAACGTCATAAGAGCTATTGAGCAGCTCAGTCGCCTGCGCTTGTGCAACCAGCAGCATAGAAGCCGCGAGCGTCAGATATCCTTTTTTCAGTAAGTTCATCGCCATTGCGCACCCTATAGTGTGAGGACTTTCTAAGCCTCAGTGTATTTATAACGGGTACTAAAGGAGTAATGGTTTATATACTGTTTGGTGATTTGGAAGTTGAAAAGAGAATAAGAACTTGGTTCAACAGGCGTAATTGTTGCAGTCAGTTTGGACACGAACAGCGCGGAGAAACCGGAGCGTACACATAGTACGTGAGGATTTCGAGCACTGCCCGGGGCCAAAATGACAAATAAAATAGCCTGGTGAACTTAGTTCAAGACGAAATCCTCCCCACAAATGCAGGGAGGAAACAGAGGTGAATCAGATACCGACGCTAACCGTCTCCGGCAGTGTGCTGCCGCCATCAATCACATTCTGTGTACCGGTTAAATAGCTGGATTCATCCGATGCGAGGAAGGCCGCCAGTTCGCCGACTTCCAGCGGATCGGCGAGGCGACGCATCGGGATTGCTTTCGCCATTTCAGTCAGCACCGACTCTGGATCTTCCGGGTTCGACTGGCGGGCAATGCTTTCCGCCATTGGTGTGCGCACGTATCCCGGGCAAATGGCGTTAACGCGAATACCAGACTGCGCGTACTCCACCGCCAGCGATTTTGTCAGGCCAACAATCGCCGCTTTCGTTAAGGCGTACGCCGTTTCGCCAGGATCGGCCACCATATCACCAGTGACTGAAGACATCATCACAATGCGACCATCTTTGCGGGCAATCATCTCCGGCAGCACCGCCTTCGTGACGTTCCATACGCCTTTAATATTGATGTCAATATGGAAATCGCGATCGTCATCGCTCATATCGAGGAAACTGCCCAGACGACAAACGCCTGCGTTATTCACCAGGATATCAATGCGCCCTTCTTTTTCCTTCGCGCGTTTGATAGCTGCGGCTACCGACGCCGGGTCACGCACATCGGCGACAACCGCCGTACAGCGATGACCACGACCACACAGTTCGTCCGCCAGCTTTTCGATCTCAGGGGAGATATCCAGCAAGATTAGGTTCGCGCCATGACGTGCAAAAGTTCTGGCAATTCCTTCGCCAATTCCCTGCAATGCGCCCGTAATCAGTGCTGTCTTGCCCGTGAGTTTACCCATTTTAATGCTCTCCTTGTTAATACAGAGCGTTACACTCCATTCCCTCTGAAAATACAGGATAAACAAAATATTGCTGCGGATCAGCTCACTAATTCAGGAAAATCTCAATCCAGTCGCTGCTTTATGCATCATTTCAGGCGTTGTGTTAGCTCACTGCTGCGCTGAATCATTTTCAATGACTCCACATCATTGAGTTGCACAAGGCCAACAAACAGTAAATCGGTAACAGAATTTTGCGCCGTGCGGGTAGACATCGACGAGCTACGCCATTCGGTTTCTCCGGAAACGGTATCGAGGGTGAAATGCGCCAGCCGCCGCAGCGGAGAGTCAGTCAGAGAAGTAATGGCAATCACCGTTGCCCCCTGCTTTCGTGCCGCTTCTGCGCACAAGACAATCTCTTTTTTACTGCCGCTGTAAGAGATAGCGATTTGTACATCGCCTTTTTTCAACGCCTGAGAAACGGTGGCTTGTACGTGCGTGTCGGCTTCGCAGGCCACGCGATAGCCAATTTTCATCAGTTTGAACGACAGATCGCGCCCCACCAGCGCCGATCCGCCCAGGCCCGTTATCTGGATAAACGGTGCTTTACTGATGACCTCAATGATTTTTTGCAGCCGCGCGTAATCGAGCAACGCGCAGGTTTGCTCCAGCGCCAGCTCTTTTTCGCGATTCAGTTTGCGCGCGATCACTTCCAGCGAATCATCACTGGTAATCGAACTGTGCAGGTGCAGTGCCGTGGCATTCGTTTTCTCCCGGCTGGCACTGTATTCGCCTATTAACGCCATACGCAATTCAGTAAATCCTTGCGCGCCGAGTTTTTGGGCAAATTTCACTATGCTCGACTGGCTAATGCCGAGCTGTTTCGCCATCTGCCGTGAAGAAACGGATTGCAGCTCACTCACGTTGGCCTGCAGAAAGTCAGCGATTTTTTGCTCGTTTTCGGTGAATTCACTCCCCGCATTGCTTATTTTCGTCAGGTACAACATCTTCCACTCTCCTGGGCTGGCAGCATAAATTCCGCTTAAGTTCTTATGACGCTCTTCACACTCTGCGAGTGTAGACTCAATGATTCCTTTAAGCCTGTCAATTCGGGATATATGATTCCATACATCTGCAATTATTTGATCGTAAATAGTAAGGTCACCACCGATGCAATTTGAAAAGATGATTACTGAAGGCTCGAACACCGCCTCGGCTGAAATTGACCGCGTATCGACGCTGGAAATGTGCCGGATTATCAACGATGAAGATAAAACCGTACCGCTTGCCGTTGAGCGCGTACTGCCGGATATCGCCGCGGCGATCGATGTTATCCACGCCCAGGTAAGCGGCGGCGGGCGTCTGATTTACCTCGGTGCGGGAACATCCGGTCGTCTGGGGATTCTGGATGCCAGCGAATGTCCGCCCACCTACGGCGTGAAACCGGGTCTGGTGGTTGGTTTGATTGCTGGCGGCGAATATGCCATTCAGCACGCGGTGGAAGGCGCGGAAGATAGCCGGGAAGGCGGTGTTAATGATCTGAAAAATATTAATTTAACGGCACAGGATGTGGTGGTTGGCATTGCTGCCAGCGGTCGCACGCCGTATGTGATTGCCGGACTGGAATACGCACGCCAGCTCGGCTGCCGCACAGTGGGAATTTCCTGTAATCCGGGGAGCGCCGTTTCAACCACCGCTGAGTTTGCCATTACACCGATTGTAGGTGCCGAAGTTGTTACCGGTTCTTCGCGGATGAAAGCAGGTACAGCGCAGAAACTGGTGCTCAATATGCTTTCCACCGGGCTGATGATTAAATCCGGCAAAGTGTTCGGCAACCTGATGGTCGATGTGGTCGCCACCAACGAAAAACTGCATGTGCGACAGGTCAATATTGTTAAAAACGCCACCGGATGTAGCGCAGAGCAAGCGGAAGCGGCGTTAATTGCTTGCGAGCGCAACTGTAAAACGGCCATTGTGATGGTGCTGAAAAATCTCGATGCCGCAGAAGCTAAAAAACGCCTGGATCAACACGGCGGCTTTATTCGTCAGGTTTTAGACAAGGAATAACCCATGGCCAAAGAGATCAGCAGTGAACTTCTGAACACCATTCTTACCCGTGTCGGCGGACCGGGAAATATCGCCAGTTGTGGTAACTGTATGACGCGCCTGCGTCTGGGTGTACATGACAGTTCACTGGTTGATCCCAATATCAAAACGCTGGAAGGCGTGAAGGGCGTCATTTTGACCAGCGACCAGGTGCAGGTCGTTTTTGGGCCTGGTAAAGCGCATCGTGCCGCAAAAGCGATGAGCGAGCTGCTGGGAGAAGCACCGGTACAGGATGCCGCAGAAATCGCCGCCCAGAACAAACGTCAGTTAAAAGCCAAACAAACCTCCGGCGTGCAACAATTTCTCGCCAAATTCGCCACCATCTTCACGCCGCTGATCCCCGGTTTTATTGCCGCCGGTCTGCTGCTGGGGATAGCGACGTTAATTGCCACGGTGATGCACGTTCCGGCAGATGCTCAGGGAACACTACCCGATGCGCTGAATTTTATGAAGGTGTTCAGCAAAGGTTTGTTCACTTTCCTGGTGATTCTGGTGGGCTATAACGCCGCCCAGGCATTTGGCGGCACGGGCGTAAATGGCGCAATTATCGCCGCGCTCTTTTTGCTCGGTTATAACCCCGCAGCGACCACCGGTTACTACGCCGGTTTTCACGATTTCTTTGGTCTGCCCATCGATCCGCGCGGCAATATTATCGGCGTGCTGATTGCCGCGTGGGCCTGCGCCCGCATTGAAGGCATGGTGCGCCGCTTTATGCCGGACGATCTCGACATGCTGCTGACCTCGTTAATCACCCTGCTGATCACCGCTACGCTTGCGTACCTGATCATTATGCCGCTGGGTGGCTGGTTATTCGAAGGTATGTCATGGCTGTTTATGCACCTGAACAGTAATCCGTTCGGTTGTGCGGTTTTAGCCGGGCTGTTCCTGATCGCCGTGGTATTTGGCGTGCATCAGGGCTTTATTCCTGTTTACCTCGCGTTAATGGACAGCCAGGGATTCAACAGCTTATTTCCCATCCTTTCAATGGCAGGCGCGGGCCAGGTGGGCGCGGCGCTGGCACTCTACTGGCGGGCGCAACCGCACAGTGCGCTACGCAGTCAGGTACGCGGGGCGATTATTCCCGGCCTGCTGGGCGTTGGTGAACCGCTGATTTACGGTGTCACCCTGCCCCGCATGAAGCCGTTTGTTACCGCCTGTTTAGGCGGCGCGGCGGGCGGTTTGTTTATCGGCCTGATAGCCTGGTGGGGTCTGCCGATGGGCTTAAACAGCGCCTTTGGGCCGTCTGGTCTGGTAGCGCTGCCGCTGATGACTTCCGCACAAGGCATCCTTCCGGCCATGGCGGTTTATGCTGGCGGGATTCTGGTGGCATGGGTTTGCGGGTTTATTTTCACCACGCTCTTTGGCTGCCGTAACGTCAATCTGGACTGATATCATGAAACGGACAATGCTCTATCTTTCTCTGCTGGCTGTTAGTTGTAGCGTCAGCGCCGCAAAATACCCTGTTCTGACAGAAAGCTCGCCAGAGAAAGCAGGGTTTAACGTCGAACGGCTTAACCAGATGGATCGCTGGATTAGCCAGCAAGTTGATGTCGGTTATCCCAGCGTAAACCTGCTGATCATTAAAGATAATCAGATTGTGTATCGCAAAGCCTGGGGAGCGGCGAAAAAGTACGATGGCAGCGTGTTGATGGAACAGCCTGTCAAAGCCACCACCGGGACGCTGTATGACCTGGCCTCAAACACCAAAATGTACGCCACGAACTTCGCCCTGCAAAAGCTGATGAGCGAAGGCAAACTGCATCCTGACGATCGGATTGCGAAATATATTCCGGGGTTTGCCGATAGTCCAAATGACACCATTAAAGGCAAAAACACCCTGCGGATTTCTGACCTGCTGCATCACAGCGGCGGTTTCCCGGCAGATCCGCAATACCCGAATAAAGCGGTCGCGGGCGCGTTATATTCCCAGGATAAAGGCCAGACGCTGGAGATGATCAAGCGCACGCCGCTGGAATATCAGCCCGGCAGCAAACATATCTACAGCGATGTCGATTATATGCTGCTTGGATTTATCGTCGAGTCGGTTACCGGTCAGCCGCTTGACCGCTATGTTGAAGAGTCGATTTATCGCCCGCTCGGCCTGACACATACGGTATTTAACCCGCTGCTGAAAGGCTTTAAACCGCAACAAATTGCCGCCACGGAATTGAACGGCAATACCCGCGATGGCGTGATCCATTTCCCGAATATCCGCACCTCCACTCTCTGGGGTCAGGTGCACGATGAAAAAGCCTTTTATTCGATGGGCGGCGTTTCCGGGCACGCAGGTTTGTTTTCCAATACCGGCGATATTGCGGTGTTAATGCAAACGATGCTGAACGGCGGGGGCTATGGTGATGTGCAGCTGTTCAATGCGGAAACGGTGAAGATGTTCACCACCAGCTCTAAGGAAGATGCCACTTTTGGCCTCGGCTGGCGCGTGAATGGTAATGCCACCATGACGCCGACGTTTGGCACGCTGGCAAGCCCGCAAACCTACGGTCACACTGGCTGGACCGGAACGGTGACCGTTATCGATCCGGTGAATCATATGACGATTGTGATGTTAAGCAACAAGCCACATTCGCCGGTTGCCGATCCGCAAAAGAATCCCAATATGTTCGAAAGCGGTCAGTTGCCGATTGCAACTTATGGTTGGGTAGTTGATCAGGTGTATGCGGCGTTAAAGCAGAAGTAATAAAAAGGCCAGTCAGTAATGTTACTGGCTGGTCTGAGAGTGCTGACAAACGCAAAACTGCCTGATGCGCTACGCTTATCAGGCCTACGTGGAGCCCACAATATATTGAATTAGCACGATTTCGTAGGCCGGATAAGGCGTTCACGCCGCATCCGGCGTGTACAACGCGCACTTGGTCAACAATCTGAGGCCAGTCAGTAATGTTACTGCCTGGCCTTTAATCAATGAATCAGAAACGCTTACAGCGCCACCAACTTATCCAGCGAAGGCGCGAAGTAGTACCCGCCGGTCACTGGTTTGGTAAAGCGCAGCATTGCGTCACGTTTACCGTCGGTATGCAAACATGCTCAGCAGTTGCTGTTCAATATTGTGCAGACGCGCGCAGTAGGCGCAGAAATACAGGCCGTGGGTGCCGCTTGCGGTACCGTATGGCAGGCTCTGGCGAACAATCTTCAGCCCTTTGCCGTCTTCTTTCAGATCAACGCGGGTCAGGTGCGAGGTTTCCGGACGATCGTCGCCGTCGATCTCTTCGTTGGCTTCTTTCGTACGGCCGATCATCATCTCCTGATCCGGTACGCTCATGCGGTTCAGCTGCTTCGGTTCTGCTGCCCCAGGCAGCGACAAACATTAGCTGCCGCCCGCATCCACGCCGTCTTCGATCACCGCCACTTCACGACGCGTCTCTTCACCCGCCGGGTTCTCGGTACCGTCAACGAAGCCGCTCAGATCGCGTTCTTCAACCCAACGGAAACCGTGGACTTCTTCCTTCATCCAGCGCATCGCCAAAGGCCGCCAGCGCAGCCTGAGCCACGGAGAAGTTAACATCATGGCGCAAAGAGAGAATGTCGATCAGCGCATCAAACTGCGTGGATGGCGCCAGCCCTTTGCCATACGAGGAATTACTTAGCTCTTGCGCGCCAACGCCGCCGCTCAGCTCACGCCAGGTATTGTGACCAAACGCGACAACCGCACCTAAATGGGCATCCGGGAATTTATCCTGAAACGCCGCCAGCTTTTCGGCAAAAATTTTGGTGCCCGCACGCAGGGCGTTGACGTCCCCTTTTACATTGGCTTCAATCCAAATCGCCGCGCGGCAATGTTCCGGCAAAATGCCGCTCTGAACCTGAGACATCGCTCCTCCTGAAATAAAATGCCACGACATCGTGGCATATAAAAACCTCACATATTGTACCCGCTTTTCAGCAAGCCGGGCTGCGGTCAAATTTAGCGTCGCCAGATGATTTTCGACAGCGTCCAGTTTTTGAGGGTATCGTCCGGCAGCATCACCCCCTCCGGCCCCTGCCAGTTTCCGGAGAACTGGTAGCTAAGATGGCTGCTGTCTTTCGCTTTGCACTCAACAACGTTGCTTTCATCACCGGTAGCCGCCTGACAGTTACCGAATGCTTTGTCGTAGACATCGCTGAACTTCGTGCCCACTTTGACGCCACCAGCCGCCGCAATATCGCTATCCAGCACATCAATACGTCCCACGGTACCGCTATCACCGTTGATGACCAGCGCCAGCTTGTCGTCACGCAGCGCCTCAAAGTAGTGAACCACGCCGCCGTTCTGTGTTTTCATGCCACTGCGCAGTCGGTAATCGCTGCCCAGAGCGTCGCTAATAGCCTGCTCATCCAGCGCGGTCGCCCCTGTGAGCCCACCCACACCCTGCTCGCTCACGGCTGCAGAAGAGCCAAACCAGTTCCACGGATAGGCCGCAGACCAGTTCACCGCAGAAAGCGTCAACAGCCGGTCAGGGCCAGCGGGAGGGCGCACAACAGTAAACGCAGCGATTTCATTGATACTTCCTATTTTATTTAAGTCAGGCCTATTGGAGTCCAGGAAACCCAATTAGTGCCGTTTAATCTGCCACTTCATTGAAACAGGCGCGGAGTCGTGAATTAGTCAGCAGCCACCACAGCGCAAAAACATCCAGTAAAAACAGACTTAAACCGATACCAGAAAGCGGTTCTCCGCTGAGCCAAAGCCAGGGTTGCCAGCACAGCAAAATTACCTGTGCGACGACAAGCATCGCGCAGCCAGCGCCACACGCGGGGATAGACGTGACGCCGCCCGCTGGTCAAGAAAGCTAAAACCGCCGGAACGCCGGGCAGCAGCCCTATCCAGAAAAGGCTATGGTCGGGATAAAACAGGTTCAGCAGCACGTCACCCTGATCGCGTGACGCACCAGCCATCAAAAACAACACCCATGTCCGTGCCTGTAACAGTAACAGGCACCAAAACAGAAAAGGGAGCGTAAACGACCTTGTGAGTCGAAATCAGCGGCGGGAGGAAATCAGTACTCTTCATCTTCAATCAGACGCTTACCCAAACTTTGCGCATGGGCATGTTCATAGCCCAGGCGCTCATACATGCCCAGCACAACGTCGTTCTCTTCCCGCACCATTATCTGGATTTTCGGGCAGCCACGGGCGATGAGTTTTTTTCTTCCAGGCGATTAAGCAGCGCATTGGCGATGCCGCGTCCGCGATATTCCGGGTGCACACCAAGGTAATAGGCCGACCCGCGATGGCCATCGTAGCCACCCATAATCGTGCCAACCACTTCGCCGTTGACTTCAGCCACCAAAAACAGGCTCACGTCGTGATTGACCTTACGTTCAATATCCATTTCCGGATCGTTCCACGGACGCAGCAAGTCGCAACGCTCCCAAAGGGTGATGACCTCTTCGAAATCTTCCTGGCGAAATACGCGTATCTCCATGGTATTCGTTACCTTTTTGCGGGTTAAAAGGCTGATTATGGCGTGAACGGTCGAATTAGCCAATATCTGACGAAAATCGGTTGAAAAAGTGGCATAATGGGGAGTTGTCAACTATTGAAATGAAAAGTAAAACAATTCTCAACAGCAAACCGTCGTAACGGATTACGCGATACGATATAACATCTGGAACTTTATTATTACAACTCAGGCCGTATGAGCACTTTTAAACCACTAAAAACACTCACTTCGCGCCGCCAGGTGCTGAAAGCCGGTTTGGCTGCCCTGACGTTGTCAGGAATGTCGCAAGCCATCGCCAAAGACGAACTTTTAAAAACCAGCAACGGACACAGCAAGCCGAAAGCCAAAAAATCTGGCGGCAAACGTGTCGTTGTTCTCGATCCAGGTCACGGCGGAATTGATACCGGAGCGATCGGACGCAACGGTTCGAAAGAAAAACATGTGGTGCTGGCGATTGCTAAAAACGTCCGTTCCATTTTGCGTAATCATGGGATTGATGCGCGTTTAACGCGTTCTGGCGATACGTTTATCCCACTTTACGATCGCGTTGAAATCGCCCATAAACATGGCGCAGATCTGTTTATGTCAATTCATGCCGATGGCTTTACCAACCCGAAAGCTGCCGGTGCTTCGGTATTTGCCCTCTCTAACCGTGGGGCAAGTAGCGCAATGGCGAAATACCTGTCTGAACGCGAAAACCGCGCCGATGAAGTTGCCGGTAAAAAGGCGACTGACAAGGATCACCTATTGCAACAAGTGCTGTTTGATCTGGTGCAAACAGATACCATTAAAAATAGTCTGACGCTCGGCTCGCATATTCTGAAGAAGATTAAGCCGGTGCATAAACTGCACAGCCGCAACACCGAACAAGCGGCATTTGTGGTGTTGAAATCACCGTCGGTTCCTTCGGTGCTGGTGGAAACCTCGTTTATCACCAACCCGGAAGAAGAACGGCTGTTAGGCACGGCGGCGTTTCGTCAGAAAATCGCCACAGCGATTGCTGAAGGCGTGATCAGTTATTTCCACTGGTTCGACAACCAGAAAGCACATTCGAAAAAGCGATAAGTTATGAAACCCGACGCACACCAGGTTAAACAGTTTCTGCTCAACCTTCAGGATACGATTTGTCAGCAGCTGACCGCCGTCGATGGCGCAGAATTTGTCGAAGATAGTTGGCAGCGCGAAGCTGGCGGCGGCGGGCGTAGTCGGGTGTTGCGTAATGGTGGTGTTTTCGAACAGGCAGGCGTCAACTTTTCGCATGTCCACGGTGAGGCGATGCCTGCTTCCGCCACCGCTCATCGCCCGGAACTTGCCGGGCGCAGTTTCGAGGCGATGGGCGTTTCACTGGTAGTGCATCCGCATAACCCGTATGTTCCCACCAGCCACGCGAATGTGCGGTTTTTTATTGCCGAAAAACCGGGTGCCGATCCCGTCTGGTGGTTTGGCGGTGGCTTCGACTTAACCCCATTCTATGGTTTTGAAGAAGATGCTATTCACTGGCATCGCACCGCCCGTGACCTGTGCCTGCCATTTGGCGAAGACGTTTATCCCCGTTACAAAAAGTGGTGCGACGAATACTTCTACCTCAAACATCGCAACGAACAGCGCGGTATTGGCGGGCTGTTCTTTGATGACCTGAACACGCCAGATTTCGACCGCTGTTTTGCCTTTATGCAGGCGGTAGGCAAAGGCTACACCGACGCTTATTTACCAATTGTCGAGCGACGGAAAGCGATGGCCTACGGCGAGCGCGAGCGCAATTTCCAGTTATATCGTCGCGGTCGTTATGTCGAGTTCAATCTGGTCTGGGATCGCGGCACGCTGTTTGGCCTGCAAACTGGCGGGCGCACCGAGTCTATCCTGATGTCAATGCCGCCACTGGTACGCTGGGAATATGATTATCAGCCAAAAGATGGCAGCCCAGAAGCGGCGTTAAGTGAGTTTATTAAGGTCAGGGATTGGGTGTAACTCCCTCACCCCCACTCCCGCATCCGCTGATGCAGCGTCAGTGACGGCTTCTCGGAAAACAGCTGCTGGTAATCCGTGGCAAATTGCCCCAGATGCCAGAATCCCCACTGCATGGCGGCGTCTTTTACCGTCATACTTTGCGACCACGGACTTATCAGTTCGCGGCGTACGGCGTTCAGGCGAATGCGTTTCAGCCACGCGTTCGGGCCAATGCCTAAAATAGCGTGAAACGCGTTTTGTAGCGTGCGGCGGCTGACATGCAGTTGATTACACAAATCCAGCACCGTCACCGGTTCGGACATGTTTTCCAGCACATATTCACGGGCGCGGGAAAGCAATCGACGGTAACTCTGATGACTGATGCTTTCCGCCGTCACCATTGGTTGCGCTTCTTCCAGCATGGCCCCCATCGCCATTAGCAAATTATCCCCCAGCACTTTTCGCACTGCAGGCTGATGGAGATTTTCCGGATTCTCGCAAAACGTCGCCAGCGCCTGTTGGACAAAGCCCCACAGCGCGGCTTTATGCTGCTCTTTCACTTCCAGCGCCGACTGGTTACGCAACATATGTAATACCCGATCCGGGTTATGCAAAAAGTTAGCCTGCCGGGTGATGACATCTTCAGAAAGCACCACGCCCAGGATCGTGTAATCATCCGGCGTGCTCAGTTCAAATTCAGTGCCACCAGGGCGGGTGGCGATTTCCGCGCTTCCCAGACATTGCGAACCGATAAATCCCTGCTCACCGCGCGTCGCCGGAATGCCAAACCAGAACGAGTTCGGCCAGACCAGGCACGACTGACGCAGCGCCAGACCGGTGTATTCACGAAAAACCTGAATATCATCGAGTAGAATTTCCGTAAATTCACCATGAAACTTGCCCGGATGCAGCTGATCGTAAATCTGCTGCCAGGCGGTAATCGTTAAAGCATGTTCATAGACATCCGTTGTCTGTCGTTGATGAACATTATCCACTTCGACCTTCGGCGTGAGCTTCAGGTTTTCGGGTAAGGGTTCATGATAAAGATGGTGCAAATTGGCTGTACGGGTCTTTTTCATGATGTTAATGCCGGGTGTTGTAGGACACCCGGCACCTCCGACAGGTTAATGGGGCTTGAGACGATAACGACTACTGCGTTTACGTAACGTCCCGGCAGAAAAGAGCTGTTCGAGCGCATTTCTGGCTTTTTCCAGCGGCCAGCCAAAGTGGGCAGCCACTTCTCCTGCCGTCATTCCCTGACGTACTGATGTTAACAGCGCCAACAACTCGTCAGCAGATTCCGCGACGATAACTGGCGCGTCGGGTTCCCTTACGGGTTGCTTCGGCTGGCGGTTAAAGCCAGTAACCAGCCACTGGGTGTCATCGTCTGGCCGACCGATCTCCTTGCGGCTGATGACACGCCCGGTACGCATCGCGGCAGCACAACCTGCGTCCAGCGCCGCACGACACGCCGCCAGATCGCCTTCCACCACCAGCGTTAAGCGACCAGGGTCAAGCACTTCGTGACTGAGCAGACGAACGTTAGCTGCTTTGAGCATGGCATCCGCTGCATCTATCGCGGCGACCATGCCGTCCACTTCCAGCAATCCCAGTGCATTGATCATCGGCAACCTCCGTTACGCACGCTGGATTGGATTACGCGCGATTTCCAGCACTGCATCGGTAAAGGCGTTACAGGCTGCTTTACACGCTGCCTGGCTACCGGTTAAAAATGCTGCCGAGTAGTTGGTTTCAGACGGTGGCGGGACATAGGTCGCCAGCTGTACGTCGGCAGACTTCAGGGCTGCATCAATGCCATAGGTCGCTTCCAGCGGCGGTGCCACCAGATACGCCATCGGATCGCCAAGCGTGATCCCGGCGGTTGATGAGAGATAAGAACCGGTACGCGAAACTACATGTGCCAGGAATGCCGTATCTTGCGCGTCATTAGCCCACTGGAAAGCTGCGCCATTTTCAATATGCGCAATCATCGCATCCAGACCTGCACGCACTTCCGCCGGGTTTGGCCCACCAAGCATAATCAGCACTTCACCGGCAGTCGGTGACGGGCCGTGTGCAGCGCCCGCATATAGCGAGCGGCCATACACCACTTCCACCATCGCCTGCTTGGTCGCTTCATCAGCGGCAATGTAGGTGACGTCATCGGAGTCGGCAGAAATCAGACCGAGGCTACGAATATGCGGCGGCAATTTCAGTTCACGCGCAAAATCGGCGTTAACGGAGGCAATCACCCGCATAGCGGTGACAGACGGTCGAATCAAATCTAAAGCTGGCATGATGCCTCCTTATCGGGTCATGTTGATGCCGGATGCTTTCTGCTCCAGCATACGTTTCGCCAAATCCACAATGACGGCTGCGGCTTCAACCGGCGGCGTGCCGCCCTGGTGAATGTTAGAGATACAGGTGCGATCGGCCTCAACGGTGGTCGCCATACGCGGCGAGTAAACGGCGTAGCAGGAGAGGCTTTCTGACTGACCCAACCCCGGACGTTCGCCCACCAGCAGGATCACTACTTTCGCGCCGAGGATCTCACCGATCTGATCTTCAATCTTCACGCGACCATAACGAACAAAGAATGGTGTACCGACTTTCAGCCCGGCCTGTTTCAGGCCCGCCATCAGCGGTGGCAGGATCTCTTCGTAGTTCACGGTGATCGCATCAGTTGACAGGCCATCAGAAATAACGACCTGTACGTCCGGATTGGCAACACACTGCGCTTTCAGCGCTTCAACAGCTTCTGCACACAGGCGGCGGCCCATATCCGGGCGAGTCAGGTAGAGATTTTTGTCGCTAATTTCAGAGCGTACTTCCAGCAAGCCCTGCGCTTTCACCCACTCTTCCGGCACTTCTTTCAGTACGGTATCTTTCGAACGAGAGTGATCGGCCAGGAAACGCAGCAGCGCCTGCGTACGTGGACGCGGACCGGCACGACCGGTACAAACGCGGGCCACGGTGCTGCGGCGCAGTTCTGTTAATACGTCTGCGCGATGCGGATTTTCAACACCAATCCACGCTTTTGCTTCAGCGGAACCTAAATCCAGCGCACAGCTTTCCGAGGTCACCGGTGCCGCACAGTTGGTGGTGGCGCACTTTGCTTCTGACGGCGCGGGGGCCGCTTGTCCCATTGACGCCATCACGCTGCGTACAATTTCTTCAATCTGTTTTTGATCCATGATATGTTATCTCCGCGTCATCAGAAGAACAGTGACGGATCGCCCGCCCGTTTGGTCAGGCGACCGTTTGCCATAATGCCCATGCTTTCCAGCCAGCGTTCAAACTCCGGTGACGGGCGCAGGTTGAGTAACTGACGCACAGTGGCGGTATCGTGGAATGCGGTGGTCTGGTAGTTGAGCATGATGTCATCACCCAGCGGCATCCCCATGATGTAGTTGCAGCCTGCGGTGGCGAGCAGGATCATCAGGTTTTCGTTGAGGTTCTGGTCAGCGTCAGCGTGGTTGGTATAACAGCAGTCACAGCCCATAGAGATGCCGCTCAGCTTGCCCATAAAGTGATCTTCTAAGCCAGCACGGATAATCTGGCGGTCGTTGTAGAGATACTCCGGCCCAATAAAGCCGACCACGGTGTTGACGATAAACGGATCGTAATGACGCGCCAGCCCGTAGTTACGTGCTTCCATCGTTACCTGGTCTGCGCCGAAGTTAGCGCCAGCGGATAGCGCAGAGCCTTGTCCGGTTTCGAAGTAGAGGCAGTTTTCCCCGGCGATACGGTTGAACTCCGCGCCCACTGCGCGCGCTTCGTCGAGCATCGCCAGCTCCACGCCAAACTCTTTCAGCCCTTTTTCGCTGCCACAGATACTCTGGAAAATCAGCCCGCCCGGTGCGCCACGACGGATCGCTTCGATCTGGGTGGTGACGTGCGCCAGTACACAGCCCTGAGTTGGGATGTTGAATTTGTCGATCACGCCATAGATGGTATCCAACACGCGGCTTAAGTTTTCCACGTCGTCAGTCACCGGGTTAACGCCGATCACCGCATCGCCCACCCCGAAGGAAAGCCCTTCGTAGATTTGCGCGGCGATACTTTGCACGTCGTCACGGGTGTCATTTGGCTGCAAACGGGCGCTAAAGGTGCCCGGAATACCGATGGTGGTATTGGCCTTTTTGATTACCGGCATTTTCTTCGCGCCGTAGATCAGGTCCGCGTTGGAGCAAATCTTCGCTACCGCCGCGACCACTTCCGAGGTCAGCCCTTTGCGGGTAAAGGCAATGTCGTCCACGCTGGTTTCATCGCTCAGCACATACTCACGCAGTTCGCTGATGCTCCAGTTTTTAATCTGGTTGTAGGCCGTTTCGTTAACATCGTCCTGAATCAGCCGCGTCACGCAGTCATCTTCATAGGCAATCACCGGATTATTGCGGATGTCCGCTACGGTCATTTCCGACAACACCTGCTTTGCCGCCACGCGCTCCTGTGAGCTTGCCGCTGCGACGCCCGCCAGCACATCCCCCGAACGCAGTTCGTTGGCTTTAGCCAGCACCTCTTTTACATCCTTAAACTGATATACATTGCCGAACAATGTGGTCTTTAGTTTCATAAGTCGTTCCCTCAGGAAGAATCGATGATTGGCATTTTTCACAGCATTCTAACAATCACGTTTCATCGTCAGCCCTTGTCGTGTAAGGTGGTTGCCTAAACACGCCCGTTATTCATCACGCCGAACGCGCCGGATACATGATCGGGGTTATCCAGTCGTTAAATCAAGGTATCCGGTTTTGAGCAAGACACCACTCACAGCAAAGGCCATAGACGCCGCACAGCCGCAGGACAAGCCCTATAAACTCACCGATTCACTGACGCCGGGGCTGTTTTTGCTGGTGCATCCCAACGGTTCGAAATACTGGCGATTCAGGTATTGGCTGAATAAACGAGAGTTTTTGCAGGCCATTGGAGTTTACCCGCTAATCACACTCAAAGAAGCACGCAGGCGCGCCACGGAGAGCAGATCCCTTATTGCCAATGGAATTAACCCAGTGGAACAAGCCCGCAAGGAAAAAGCCATTGATGCGCTCAACATGGCGGCAGGATTTAAGAAGGTGGCGGAAGACTGGTTTGCTACCAGGGTTGGAGGGTGGTCGGAATCCTATGCAAAACAGGTCAGATCGGCACTAGAAAAAGACGTCTATCCGGTACTTGGCAAGCGGTCGATTGTCGATATAACCGCCCGTGACGTGCTGGCATTACTCCAGAAGAAAGAACGTACCGCACCGGAGCAGGCCCGCAAGCTACGCCGGCGCATCGGTGAGATCTTCAAGTTTGCCGTTATCACCGAACTGGTAACGAGGAATCCGGTTGCAGATCTTGATACGGCACTGAAGGCCCGCCGACCTGGTCACAACGCGTGGATACCGATTAGTGAAATTCCGGCCTTCTACAAAGCCCTTGAGAGGGCCGGGAGCGTCCAGATTCAGACGGCAATACGTTTGCTTATATTAACGGCATTAAGGACCGCAGAACTGCGTTTGTGCCGTTGGGAATGGATAAACCTGGAGGACGCAACAATCACATTGCCCGCTGAAGTCATGAAGGCCCGCCGCCCGCATGTGGTCCCGCTATCACGGCAGGCGGTCGAGCTATTGCAGGACCAGTTCACACGCAGCGGATACAGTGCTTTCGTCTTTCCAGGCCGATTCATGGATAAACCCTTGTCAGCCAGCGCGATACTTAAAGCGCTTGAGCGTATCGGGTACAAGTCGATAGCCACAGGCCACGGCTGGCGCACAACGTTCAGCACCGCACTTAACGAATCAGGCAGATACTCGCCGGATTGGATTGAGATCCAACTAGCCCACGTCCCGAAGGGAATAAGGGGCGTTTATAACCAGGCTGCCTACCTGAAGCAACGGCGAGCAATGATGCAGGATTACGCCGACGCTATTGATTCAATATTGGCAGGTAACGGCAATCCTCTAGAACCGGAATGAATAATTAAGCGGCTTTTTTGCAAAGCGCAATTTTGCATTTTGTATAAGTATTTGTTTTGTGTGGTTTAACTATCACCTGATAAGAAACCTGTATTCAATTTGCCGGATTCGTCCGGCTTTTCTTTTTCGCTAATTATTCCATTATTCCAATTAAGTGGAATAAATTATTCAATATCAAGAACTTAAATCCATGTTTGCAACGAAAGATCCAGAGTTCGAAAATAGGATCAACACAAATAAAAGCCCCCGGAATGCTGCAACATGCCGGGGGCGGTATGAGAAACAAGCTAAAGGAGAATTTCTCATGTCTGATATGCTAGCAGTAGAACAAGAAACAAACAATGATGTTCGTCAATTTTTAAACAAAATTAACGAGTTACGGAATAAAGCACCCAAAAACGAAGAGACTAAACACGAAGAACACACGCCAGATAATCACGAGGAAACAGATCATCACGAGGCAAAACAGCAGGAGCAAGCCTGGCGTGGCAACCTGCGCTACCTGGACACATTAAACCGACTTGATGAAGTATTGCCCCGCAAACTGTACGAAAGATGGGAGAAAGAACATACAGTCAACGACGAGGCTGTGCTACGTGCTCTTTGTTACTTCGCTGGTACTGGCAAAAACTCACAGTTGGGATGGTGCAGGGTTGGTAGGGGAACAATCGACAAACGAGCCAGGCTATCAAAAAACACGGTTAAAAAATGCCTCGATCGTCTGGTCAACCACTTCAAACTTGTTGAGCGTACTGAAGGCTATATACCAGGATCGGCAGAAAGGGAGTGCAACGAATACCAGTTATTATTCAAGCCGTACAACATGAAATAACGGAATCAGGCGGGCAATGTTCCCGCCTTTTCTTTGCCTTAATTCCATGAATTCAGGTGGGTCAAAAGTTGCCGTTAGTGGTGGGTCAAAAGTTGCCGTTAAGGTGGGTCAAAAGTTGCCGTTAAGGTGGGTCAAAAGTTGCCGAGTAAGAATTCTACTATTAAGAATTCTAGGCGACGGGAGTTTTTTAGCCTCCCGGTCGGTCATAGAGAGTCGCCTAGAGTTAAACAGAAGAATTATTTCGCCGCCTGATAGGTCGGCTGGTTGCGAGCATTAACCATGCTGATTAGCGCAATCATTTCCAGCAAGCTGGAAACGCCCATTCACTCACGCACAACCTGAACAGCAGACCAACAAACCATCATGGCATTCGTTCATGGGGAGCGCGGTATATCTCAAAGGGTGATTTCTTATTGGTGGGCCTTCGGAAGGCTTCGAGCAATTGCCAGCTTAAAAGACGGGCTTAGCAGTGATGGTTATCCGCCACGAATGTCCGTCATATTGCATTGCGCAGAAACGCGTGGCACTGAGGGAGTTTTCCGAATTAGTTTTGGGGACCCTTTCCCTGCTTCTGGAGCAAAAGACGAACGGCAAATGCAGTGCTTCCTTGTACGACTGCAGCGAAGAAGAAAAGCTGTTTGTTAAGCGCCTGAAGTTAATCAAAGCGGATATCCACGCCCAGCTGAAGGCCTGTGATTGCGATATTTCTGAATGACAGGTGGAATCATGAAACACGTTTTTAAATATCTTGATTTTGCAGAAGACCGCGAACACGCAGAATCAGTGGCGACCAAAGAGTTAAAACTGGACCACGTAGAAAAATTCGCTATCCGCGATCTAGCCAATGATATCAAAGAGCGTGGGTGTGTTGAGCTTGTCCAGCCTGGTGGATTCGATGAGCTGGTTCAGATCTATGAGGCCGGAGGCGATGGAATAGAGCCACTCAATTGTGGAATCGAATCAAGGAAGGTGGCAATTGCTGCCCTGCTTCGCGTCATGCGTGAACCAGACTTTCAATGCCTGGAAATGGTTCACGAAATCATAAGAATTGCTAGAGATTTGGAAGCGCCAGTTGACGCTCCGTTAGATTGCTAACGCCAAAATTAGCGCTGAATTAATGGGTAATTATTGCGGTTTTTGTCAATTTTCAACCTCAATTCTTGCGAAAAATGGCAAAAATAACGGTATTTTTCATCATTTATTGGGGGTTTTATGGAAGGCGAACTGATAGAAAACAATGGGTTAGACATTTATGACACCAGCGAAACACCGAAAAAGCGCGGTCGGCCAGCTAAATATAATGAAAAAATAGCAACGCAAATCGTCCTATTGGTAAGCGAAGGTTATAGTTTGCGCAAGATCAGCATGATGCCAGGGATGCCGAGCCACCGTCAGATGATGCGCTGGCAACTGGAGCATATGGACTTCAGGGAAGGGATAGCCTGGATGTCGTGGCTATGGTGCGCTGAAGCTGGCCGACGTGCCGTCGAGATAATCGACGAGGTTGATATAAACGCAGAGGATGGGCCGAAGCAGTTGCGCAAAGCAGAAGCAAAGGCAAAGGCACTACTGGCAGCAGCCAAGCTGAATAGTTTGAAACATTCACCATTTGGAGATGACAAACAATGAGCCTGATCCGCACTGAAACCAGAGACACAAAACGCGCAGCTGACCCACTGCACGACCTGCGTAGCAAGCCGTTTTCTGAGTGGGGCGAAGATGAAATCAGGCGTTTTAATCTGATAGACGCGCTTCTTGAGTTTGTCTACACAGACACATCCAGCCCGTTCGGTATCGGCATGACCTTCGATTACACGGAGTGCTGGGAAATTGGTGTTCGTGACGACTGCCTGGTAATGACACGCGTTAAGCCGGTGCATCCAGAATATGCGAAGCACTGGAACATGAAAGGCGTCATGAATGACAAAACCCGCTTCCACGCCGACAAGTGGGTAGGGTACAGCAAGGTGCTTGCCTGGGTGAGCTTATCGCACAAAGACACCTTCACGGGTGCGAAACGGTTTCAATACTTCCAAACGATGTACGACATGGAACGGCAAATCAACGCAAACCTGCCGGTTGGCGGCCTTCCCAACGTTGACACAGAGCGAACTGGCAAACTGTTCCAACGCGATGACTTTTCTGAGGATAGCCATGCCAACGATCCGAAGTTGGTTGGTGATGATTACGTCCCCCAGGCACCGGAGCAAATCAACTGAATTTTCGGACAAACGCGCGCGTAGCCGACGTCAGCGGCAAGACTGGCGGTCATTTCCCCGCTCCTACGCGAAAAATCCCTCACAACTACCCTGCAAATTTTCCAGATTTCACGTACACGCGCCAAAAATAAAGGCCCAGGCAGTTAGCAACCTACCCGGGCCTTTCTCACAATCCCCGCTGACATTATATCACCCATCTTTCCGTTTTCAGGTGGGAGACTGATGGCCGCCGACGTTGCACAATTGATTAATTTCTGAACATTCAAATCAACTCCCACCAAAGCCAACAAGATGGGAGGTGAATTTTGTGATGCAGATCGCTTTTTCCCTTCAGGCATTTTTGTTTAATTCAATCAACGAAAGGCAGTTCCCAACAACAAAATAAAGATGGGAGGTAAAAATGAAACGGTGGGAAGTGGCTTTACTGGTGATGGTAATGTTGGTTTGCTGTATTGAACTGTGAAGGAGGACGCCATGAAACTTTTAATCGCAATCATCCTGATGGTGCTGACTGGTGTTTGCTTTGCAGATGTTGGTGATTACAGGCTGAACGGGGAGGATAACGCAAGAATTGAATCAGTCGTTACTGATAACTGTGAAAAAACAGCCGTATTGGTAGGCGGTGACAGGCTTGCGAGGGTTGAGATCGAATATATAGCGACATTGTGCAAGCCGGTGGCTTTGGTGATTATTTACGACAGATTTGACGATATAGCGGCAATCCCTCTTAAGGTGACGTTGAAAAAGGTATTGAAAGAGAATAGCGATGAAAAGATTAACCTATTGAACAAGATGGGGGATCTGGCTGGTCGTATCGTTGCAGAGCAGTATTTAGGCATGAGTTTTGAGTAAGGAGGCAATCATGAAAGTGTTAGGTAATATTTTATGGTGGGCTTTTGTTGGTTTCATGGCTTACGCCACTTTGATTAAGCCGGACAACACTGATCCAGCTGTTGTGAACTATGAAGAGCCTTTGCCTATGGAGCTTGCCAACTATGGCGAACCAGGTGAAGGGGCGAAAATCATGAATGCCGCAAAAATAATGGGTCGCGACTACGCATGGAAACATGTAAAAGAAGACAGGTTGCCATGTCTGTTTGCCGCCGGGGTTGTTGCTGATAACATCCTGGTAAAATACCATTTCAGCAATGAAACTGAGTTCAAACTTAAAGCGGCAGCGGTCAGAGAATGCGCCAACGTAGCAGAAAACAACGGCTTTGTTTTGGTAGGTAGAGTATTTGAAAAACGTAATTGATTGCGAATAGCAACAACTAAACAACCAATACACCCGGCCCCTCGCCGGGTTTTTTGTGATCTGCGTCAATATTCCCTTCCGTTACGCTTACCCTCCACCAATACGCGTGTTAACCTCCCAATGGATTCTATGAGATGGGAGATAAAAATCATGAGTTACGAAATCAAAATTTGCGACATCCTCAAAGGCGCTGCGATGGAAGGACAATATAAGGGCGCTCAACGTGGGGCCAAATGCGAGGAGATCGCAAACGAGTTAACTCGCCGGGGAGTTAAAAACAACAAGGGAGAGGTTATTACTAAGGGCGGCGTTAGCCATTGGCTGGAAGGTAGACGGGAGCCAAATTTCGACACTCTGGCTGAACTGTGCGACATGTTCGGCGTTTATGCCCTGATGCCGATGCGTGGCGGTAAATGGATTCGAGTTCACCCGGAAGACCGTGGAGAAATGGAATTACGCGAGGCTGTAGCTGAACGAGATGCTATTATCGACGACCTGAAGGCCCGTATCGCTGAGCTTGAGGCGGCACTAGCAAATAAACAAGTCCCAGCAGAAGCGGAAGAGATGGGAGGTGAAAAAGTGGAAGAAGTGGCAGCAGAGCAAGCGCCCAACGATGAAAAAGAGATGGGAGCTAAGGAGTGGGTTAACCCGAACCCGAAAAAATACAGCGTCGGCATGTTGTGTCAGGTACTGGCTGCAATGGGCGGCGAATACCTGGGCAACAACGCAGGGTTACAGCAGAAGATCACTGTGTTGGATAACGACGGCAACCGGAAGCCAATCAGTAACGGCGCGTTTTATCGACTGATTGAGCAGGCCAAAGGGAGAGGATTGATTAGCGTTGAACAGGAAATCAAACACAAGAAAGACGAAAACGGCAACCAGATCGGCAAAGGCAAGAAAGGTGACAAGCTGATAACTTTGCTTCCCAACTGGATTGATAAGCTGGGAGACGAATAAACCAGCCTTCAACCCCATCTCATCAATCAACGCCCGGCCCCGCTGCCGGGTTTTTGCTATGCACCACAATTACCCCAACCGGATACACAGCCGGATACAATTCCACCAGCACCCAGCCACCCAGCGCCACCGCTGGCGAATACCGCATTCAGGAAGGAAATGCGAGTGATTTCACCGTCACCGGCACAACCGATCCGCCAAAAAGAGGCGTACCAATGTCGATATAGTCCCCCGCGCGGACAATCACTTCGTCAATGACTGCCAACGGGAGTTGTTGTAGCTGTGGGCGCAACAACATGCCCAGAGCTTTACCAAAGTCCTGCCCGGCCACCACCAGCAGGGGATGCGGATTCGGAAAACGCGCGACGAAATCGACCAACGCGTTGATGACCGTCAGTACCGCGGCGTAACGCACAGGCAGCGAGGCGGGAAGCGCCAGCACGTACGCGTCAGTTTTGGGATCAAGATCCAGCTGAATCAGCGCCTGTTGCCAGGCCCCCACCAGATCCGTTTCATCAATCGGGATCGCCACCGGCAAATTGCGCAGCGGCAGTTGTACGCCCTCAAGCCAGATTGTGCTGCCAGAGAGCGAAAGGGTATGCGCGCCCGCGCCAATCACCGTGGCGCGCACGGTTTGCGCCGGAAACTGTACGTTCATCTCACGCAGGCGCGGATGGTCATGCAGCGCAGTTGCCAGCAGCGGGCCAATATCGGCAAAACAGAACGGGTCGGCGGGCTGGTGGCGATAACATTCGCCCACGCCGCCAGAAAGCGTAATGATTTCGGGCGTAACACCTGCGGGCAGCAAACCGGTTTGCATCAATGCCTGCGCGAGCGGTGAGAGCGTTCCGTCAATCACTTCGACAATCAGTTCTGCCATCCGCCGGGTCACCTGCACCAGCTGCGCGCCGGTCAGCGAACGGGCGTCGGTGCCTGCACCGAAGCACTCATCCACAATCATCTGCCCCGGTTTATGAGCGTAAACCACGCGCCCGTGGCTGTCGGTTTCCAGCAGGCGACCACCGACGTTGAGGCAGGCAGTGCCGCTGATTTTTCCGGCATCGAACAGGGCGTAGTTCGCGGTGCCACCGCCGATGTCGATATTCAGTACCCGACACAGCCGTTGTTCAGAAAGGGTTTGTGCCCCGGCTCCGTGACCGGCGATCACGGATTCGAGGTGCGGCCCGGCGCTGGCAACGACAAAATCGCCCAGCGACTGAGAGAGCGCCATCACCGCCGGGCGAGCATTGCGGGTTTTCGCGCTTTCACCGGTGATGATGATGGCACCAGAATCAACGCTTTCCGGCTCAATACCCGCAGCATGATATTGCTCGAGTATTAAGGTTTTCAGTTCCGCTTCTTTTAAACCGCCCTGTTTATCGACAGGGGTAAAGAACACCGGACTTTGCCAGCTAATTTCGCGTTTAATGAATTCGTAGCGCGGCACCTGCGACACCGCCGCACGGTTAACCAGCTCCAGCCGGGAGAAAATCACCTGGGTGGTGGTGGTGCCGATATCGATACCGACGCTCAATAGCTGGCGAGTGTTCACGATTGTGCCTCCGCTTCGGTTTTAGTCGCGGTCGCGTCTTCTTTTGGCACCAGCATCATCGCCACGCCAATCGCCGTTACGCCGCCGATCAACTTGCCGACAATCATCGGGAAGATCATGGCGTTCATGTTGGCAGCGGCGAAGCCTAAGTGGTCGCCCAGGGCGAAAGCAGCGGAAACGGCGAAGGCGCAGTTGATGACTTTGCCGCGGGTATCCATCTGCTTCATCATGCCGAACATCGGGATGTTGTTGGCAAGCGTTGCCACCATGCCGGCTGCCGCGATGTTGTTCATATTCAGTACTTTACCGACGCTCATCAGCGGTTTTTCAAACCAGCGAGTCAGCAGCAGCACCATCGGATACGCCCCTAACAGAACGCAGGAGATAGAACCGATAACTTCAATGGCGCGCATCACCTCACCGGGTTTATCGCCAGGGGCCATAAAGATAGGATCCAGACCGGGGATCAGTTCCCAGCCAAGCAGGAATTTCACTACCGCAGCGGCAAGACCGAGGGTGATCAATGCAACGAGGAATTTGGCGAAGATCTGGAAGCCGTTGATCATTTTTTCCGGGATGAATTTCAGCCCCAGCGCCACCAGAATCGCAACAATGATCACCGGGATCATGTTCATCAGGATCAGGGCGAAAGTGAATTCCACCGGCTGGCCGTTGATCTGCACACCGGAGTACATAGCAACCAGACCACCAGCGATACAACCAATCGGAATGGTCACAATGCCCGCCAGCACGCCGAGCGCCAGATAACGACGGTCAGAAGGTTCGATAATGCCGAGCGCCACCGGAATGGAAAACACAATCGTTGGCCCCATCATCGACCCGAGAATTAACCCAGAGTATAGCCACGCGGCTACGTCGCCGCCCGCCAGCTCTTTGGCGAGGAAGAAGCCGCCCATATCGCACGCCAGCAGTGTTCCGGCGAACATCGATGGGTTAGCGCCGAGCATTTCGTAAACCGGAATAATTACCGGCCCGAGAACGTGAGCCAGTACCGGTGCCAGCGCGGTCATACCGACCATCGCCAGGCCCAGTGCGCCCATTGCCATAAAGCCTTCTTCGAACTGACCGCCTGATCCTTCGATACTTTTACCGAACTTACCGAGGAAACGAGCAGAACCGCCGAACTGCGACAGGATCCTGTCTACGGCAGCTATCAGCATAAAGAACATCATGATGTACATGATGATTTCGTTAATTCCCATCGCCTTTACTCCCTGTTAGTTGTTATTTATTGGCGGATGCGGCGTAAACGCCTTATCCGCCCTACATGTGCAATCCCGTAGGCTGGATAAGACGCGGCAAGCGTCGCATCCGGCAATTGCACCGCGCCACTGGCGGATGCGGCGTGAACGCCTTATCCGCCCTACATGTGCAATCCCGTAGGCTGGATAAGATGCGGCAAGCGTCGCATCCGGCATTTATTGCGCCGCTGCGTACAGGCCGACAATCTGCTCCAGGCTGGCGGTACGCGGGTTACTGCGCAGACAAATATCTTCCAGCGCGGCCTGCGCCCATGCGCCGTAATGCGCAGATGTCGCACCAACATCGCCCAGTCGTTTACCAATCCCAACTTCCGCAATCAGCTCACTTACCGCGTTAATAGCGTCACGATCGTCGGATTTTTTAGTTCGCAGTGCCCGACCAATCTGACTAAAGCGTTCACGACAAACCATCCGGTTAAATTCCATCACCGTTGGCAGCAACATGGCGTTCGCGAGACCGTGCGGAATATGCAGCGCCGCGCCCGGCTGATGCGCCATCGCGTGGCACAACCCAAGACCCGCACTGGAAAACGCCATTCCCGCCATACATGAAGCCAGCAACATGCTCTCGCGCGCGGCAAGGTCGTGACCGTAGCCCACCGCTTTCGGCAGCGATTTGCCAATCATCGCAATGGCACCAATCGCCAGACTGTCGGTAAACGGTGTAGCGTTCAGGGCGCTGTATGCTTCAATGGCATGGGTTAACGCATCAATGCCGGTCATCGCCGTGACATGCGACGGCACACCTTCGGTCAATGCGGCGTCGAGGATCGCCACATCCGGCATCAGCGAGGCATGGGCTAACACCTGCTTGCGCCCGCTCACCGCGTCGATAATCACCGTTACATTGGTGGTTTCAGAGCCGGTTCCGGCGGTAGTTGGAATGGCAATCAGCGGCAAGCGCGGTTGCAGAACGCTGGTTTCTGACATCTCTGCCAGCGTGCTATCCGGGTTCGTCACCAGCAACGTCACGGCTTTCGCCGCATCCAGCACCGAGCCGCCGCCAAACGCGATCACCCCATCACAGCCTGACTCACGCAACTGCGCCACGGCTGCACACACGTCGGTAATGCACGGTTCGCCCACCGGACATGGCCAGAGCGTCATGGCGATACCTTTAACGGTCAGGCTACGCGTCAGCCCGGCGGTCATCCCTGCCTGATGCAAAAAGCTGTCTGCCATCACGAACAGATGTTTCAGCCCACGCGTTTGCGCTTGCTGTCCGCAACTGCTCACCGAGCCCGGACCGCAAAGCGTCACCGGTGGAACGCTAAATGTTTTTACCCGTTGCAGATTCAGGGTATCGAACGCCTGAAAGAGCGCGGTCTGCAATTCATTTTGCATATAGCCCCTCCGCTTTCTCTCGCCCACTACTGGCGATCGCCAGCGGGGTCATAAACAAACTGTGCTGCGGTAAATGCACCTGTAACGCCGGGAATTGTTTGCGAAACAGTTCCGCCACGCCCGGTTGCATACAAGAGCCGCCCGCCAGCCATAAATCAGTAATGCCCTGCCCTTCAATATGCCGGGCGACAATGTCCGCCATTTTTTCGTACACCGGTTTCACCGCAGGCCAAATCTCTTCACCGTGACCGCGCTTGTACTGCTCCGCCTCTTCCAGCGAAATACGGCGATTTCCGGCGAGAGTCAGAGAGATGTGATGTCCGCCGGTGGCTTCATCCGCCGAGTACGTCACCTTGCCCTTTTTCACGATGGCAATGCCGGTAGTGCCGCCGCCGATATCCACTACACCGGCGTTGTCCAGTTGCAGCAGATCCGCAACTGCGGTTGGCTCATCCAGCACATGGCTCACTTCCAGTCCGGCAGATTCCAGCACGTTGATGGAAATACGCGGGTCCGTACCTGGAGGAAATGAAGTCGCCGCATGGCTAAAACGACGACCGAATTGCTGCTCGAGCGTGTCGAGATGGCGACGAACAATGGTGACAGCGCCGAAGAAATCCCAGACGATGCCGTCGCGAACCACATCGGCCCAGTCGAGGCATACCGCCACTGGCTGACCGTCGCGGTCGACAACCATCGACACCACATCGCAGGTGCCCAGATCCACCCCCAGCCACAGCGGAGATTCCGTCGCGGCGGGCGTCTGGTTACACAGCGTTGCCGCCGTTTGCAGACGTGGGGTGAGCCATTGTTCGTCGTGCGCCATCTGTTACTCCTTAAACAATGCGAAACGCATCGACTAATACACAGCGACGCAGACGGACAAACGTACGCGCGCTGGTTACCCCTTCACCGGTTGGCGTGGTGATGGTCATGGTGGTCCAGCCTTCCCCGCCCAGCCCCAGCCCGGCAATGCACGGTCCGTTCTTAACGAAAATGCTGGTATCAATAGCATTCGCCATCTGGTTCATGTTTTCGATGTTGCGCGAGTGCATTGCCGCCGTGTGGTGGCAACCGCCTTCCAGTTTCACCGCTAGCGCAATGGCATCCGCCACGTTGGCGACGCGCACGACGGGCAACACCGGCATCATCAGTTCAGTCACGGCAAACGGATGTTCTGCGGTGGTTTCCACAAACAGCAGGCGCGTTTCTTGCGGAACTTTAAGGCCGATTGCCGCCGCGATTTTGCCTGCGTCGCGACCAACCCAGTCACGGCTGACGGTGCCTTTTCCGCGCTCGTCGATATTTTTCAGCAACACCGGTTGCAGCTGCTGCGCCTGTTCTGCGGTCAGTTTCACCGCGTGCTGGCCTTCCATCAGACGCATCAGTTCATCGGCTACGCTATCAACAACAATCAGTACCTTTTCGTCGGCACAAATGATGTTGTTATCGAAAGAAGCGCCTTTGACGATGGACTGAGCGGCACGGGCGAGGTCGGCGGTTTCATCCACCACTACCGGCGGGTTGCCAGCGCCTGCGGCAATCAGACGTTTATTGGTGTGTTTACGCGCCGCTTCTACTACCGCTTCGCCGCCGGTTACCACCAGCAGGCCGATACCCGGAAACTTGAACAAGCGTTGCGCGGTTTCGATATCCGGATTTGCCACAGTAACCAGTAAGTTTTCCGGCCCACCTGCGGCAACAATCGCCTGGTTGAGCAGCGTAATCGCCCGCTGGGAGACTTTTTTCGCCGCCGGATGCGGGGCAAAAATGACGCTGTTGCCCGCGGCAATCAGGCTGATGGCGTTGTTAATTACGGTTGCCGCCGGGTTAGTGGAAGGCGTCACCGAAGCCACCACGCCCCAGGGTGCGTTTTCAATTAGGGTCAGGCCGTTGTCGCCAGTCAGCACTTGCGGAGAGAGGCACTCAACGCCTGGTGTGCCGCGCGCCTGAGCGACGTTTTTTGCAAATTTATCTTCAACGCGCCCCATGCCGGTTTCACTGACGGCAAGTTCCGCTAAATCTCTGGCGTGTTTTTCGCCTGCTTCACGAATGGCAGCAATGGCTAACTGGCGCATTGCCACGCTTTTTAACCCTTGCTGGGCGACTTTGGCTGCCGCAACGGCGTCATCCAGGGACGCGAAAACGCCCATCTCATGAACGGCGGCGGACGGCGTGTCACTGCTTTGCATTTTCAGCAGTACCGCTTTCACCACCTGTTCAATATCCTGTTGATTCATGATGTTCTGCCTTATTTGTGGAAAATTACCTGACCGCCAGACACCACCTCATCGACAATGCCAATCACGCACAGATCGACCGGTGACGTTTCGCTTTTATGCGCCTGGCGGGCGGAACTGCCACTCACCAGTAACACCCACTCCCCGGTTCCCGCGCCAATATTGTCGATGGCGACGGCGCATTGCCCGTCAGGATTACCTTGTGGATCAATCATTTCCACCATCAGCAATTTGTCATGCGCCAGTCCGTGATGGCGTACGGTACAAACAATTTGTCCAGTGACGACTGCCAGTTTCATACCCGCCTCCGTGGCGTATTTCAGGTAAAAGCTCCCCCTACCCTCCGCAGAAGGTAAAATGAAAAAGGAGAGAGCGTGACGCCCGAATCGACGTCACACAGGGTGATTACAGGTTGCTGCTATCGCCTTTCAGGCCGATCGGGAAGACTTCTTCCAGGTCGCCGTGCGGACGCGGGATAACGTGTACAGATACCAGCTCGCCGATACGCTGTGCCGCTGCGGCACCTGCATCGGTCGCGGCTTTACAGGCTGCAACATCACCACGAACCATGGCAGTACACAGGCCGCCGCCAATCTGCTTAACACCAACCAGCTTGACGCGCGCAGCTTTCACCATCGCGTCAGAAGCCTCAATCAGTGCAACCAGGCCCCGGGTTTCGATCATTCCTAATGCTTCCATTGTGCTTTCCTCTTTATCAGGGTCCAGAACGGGACCGTTCATTCAACCAGTGTTTGTAAACTGCTTTCGCGGTTCACTTCTGTCTGACGCGGCACAGCTGCCACCAGCGCCAGCTCGATAATTTCCTGCACGCTACAACCACGAGAGAGATCGTGCATCGGCGCGGCAAGTCCTTGTATCAGTGGCCCGACGGCACGATATCCGCCGAGTCGTTGTGCGATTTTGTAACCAATATTTCCGGCTTCCAGCGACGGAAAAACCATCACATTGGCCTTGCCCTGTAGCGGGCTGGCAGGCGCTTTTTGCGCCGCCACTTCCGGCACGAAGGCGGCGTCAAACTGTAACTCGCCATCCACCACCAGCTTTGGTGCGCGCTCACGGACGATTTCTGTCGCCTGCTGGACGTTAGCAACACAGGGGTGACGGGCGCTACCATTGCTGGAAAACGACAGCATCGCCACGCGCGGCTCTTCTCCGGTGATGGCGCGCCAGGTTTCGGCACTGGCAAGCGCGATATCCGCCAGCTGCGCCGCCGTCGGCTGTGGCACCACGCTGCAATCGGCAAAGCCCAACGCCGGGCCGCTGTACTGTGGCAACATCAGGAAAATGGAAGAGAGCGTTTTACAGCCTGGCTGCAAGCCGATAATGCGTAATCCGGCACGCAGCACATTTGCCGTGGAAGAGAGGTTGCCCGCGATACAGACATCCGCTTTACCGGCGCTGACCATTGCTGCGGCGAACATCAGAGGGTCGGTAAGTTTTTCCAGCGCATCCGGCGGCGTTTTTTCGCCCGCGCGGGCCAGCCAGCGATGAGCAAATTCTTCCCGCATTGCGAGGTTGCCATGCGGATCAATCACCTGTAGCCCGTCCATCGCCACGCCGTGACTGAGCGCAAACTGACGAAGTTCAAACGGATTGGCGACCAGAATGGGCGTTGCCAGACCTTGTTGATGTAAATATTGCGCGGCTTTCAGCACACGTTGGTCTAACGCATCCGGAAAAACCACTCTGGCGGGCGCTCGCAACGCCAGTTCACGACAACGTTCAATAATCATTGCGTTTCCCCCAGTCGTTGTTGGATCTGCTTCACCGTTAGCGGCTGCTTCGTTACGCTCAGGATCATCATCACGTAGACCGTGCTCGAAAGGCGGTTCAGCGCCTGCAAAATGTCCGGGCGTAATACTTCAAAGCTGCGGGTGATAAAGACCTGCGCCGCTACGGTTTCGGTTTCCCGCACTTTGGTGCGTAGCAGATTGAGCAACGCAGCATCGCGCCCGTGGCTGGCTTCCGGCACCAGATGATCGTGGTCGAGATAGCGCAGCGGCTGATGAGAAAGCCGATGCAGATCTTCGTCAGAAAGCCCGACAATCGCCTGGCAGCCCAGCGGTTCCCCCAGCGCATCGGCGCGCATAATGTTGCCAAGACGCGAACGGATATCCGCCAGCCACGGCTGCCACGGTTCCGCCAGTTCAATTTGCAGCCACACTGCCAGCGCAATGGTGCTGTCGAGAACCGCGCGAAAACCCAGACGCGGATCGCTTTTGGCGACCATTTTTTCCGCCGACAGGTGAGTCAGCGTATCCGGCTTTTTTGCCACCGGCTGGCGACACAGTTCGCAGCACGCCTGCGGATGTTCATCGCTACTGGTCAGCCCATGAACGGGCTGCGGCTGCTGCTGTTCATCGTCAACAAACAGGCGGCCCTGCTCGTCAATAAACTTGATGCGCAGATGGCGGCTTTCCAGCAACTCCCGGGCAGAGGGCGTCAGGCGACTGTCCGCAGGGAGATGGATCTCTGCGCCTTCGCTGAGCGTATGGTTCGCTCTTAGCCATGCTTCGGTGATGAAATCTTTCATAGGGATTGCCAGTTAGCCGGCCAGGCGACATACAGGAATTTCACGCTGGATGTCGTACCAAATTCGATGCTGGAGCCTTTCGGGATAAACATCACGTCGCCTGCTTTGGCGATCATGGTTTGGCCTTCGTGGCGAACATGCAGCTCCCCTTCCAGCACCATGTCGATTTCGTCGTAGTTCAGGGTCCACGGGAAGAATGCGTTCTCCCACTGCATAAAACCGGCGGCCATGCTGCTGCCGTCGTCTCCGGTCACAAGATCAGTCAAGCCCACGCAATGCGGCTCTGCGCCGTCGAAACGACCAAACTTGACGCTACTGCCATCAATCACTTTGATGCCGCCTTTGCCGGTCACCGATTTGAAGCTCGGCTGCATTGCGCCCTGCTCCAGCGACTGTTTTTCCTTCATCACTTTTTCCATCAGCTGTGCGACCAGGCTTTCGGTAAACTGGCCTTCCGGCAGCTGGGCAATGATGGTTTCGCGGATGCGCTGGCTTTCGGTTTTGTCGGCTGGCACGCTGGCGGGCACGGACGCCGTTACCGGGATCGATTCATCACATTCGGTGATGGTAAAACCCAGTAGATCCGCCACTTCACGGGCTTCCGGGGTAATAATGCTGGCGCGCAGAACCACGGACATTGCCTGTTCGCCGCGCGCGTGTGCTTCACGAATATCATTCGCTGTGATGAGTTTTTTCACCTGCTTCCTCCTGTTTGGTGAGAGATGCCAGATAATCCACCAGTTGCTGCACGCTTTGCGGGTCGTGGCTGTTTAGCTCGAACATCGGCTCTTCGAAACCCGTCTCAAGCAATAACTTTCGCGTTGCGGCGACGTCAGCATCTGGCATGTCCGTTTTACTGATGACGGCGATTTGCCGTTTGCTGACGCCAATATCCAGCAACCCGGCAGGCAACCGACTTTCCGGGTCATTTGCGCCATGGACATAGATCAGCATGTCTACATCCTGTAGCGTGGTAATTAAGGCGTGATACCAGCGGGGATGGTTAAAATATTCACCCGGCGTATCAATATCGCCCTTATCATTAAATTCCACGGCCTGTGTTTTTCTGGCGAGGGTATAATTCCCCTGCAACGCATTAAATAACGTTGTTTTTCCTGCCCCGACGCTACCCACAAACGCAATTCGTTTCATGAATGCCTCGTATTAACTTTTGGTCATTTCACAAAGCGTATAATTTAATAAGCGACCTAAACCGCTGACGGTTTGTGATAACGCTTCTTCTACTGCGCCCACCGAGCCATAAATCACCAATGCACCGCTGAATCGGTCGAGAAAACCGATATGCACATCAGCGGCTTTCAGCGCTAAATCACCGGCGATCATCGCCGTTTCGCCGGGAGTTAGCGTCATAATGCCAATTGCGCCCGCATCCGGAACGCCGATTTTCTTCGCCAGTTCCTCACCGGGATGCGCGATGAGATGCGCCAGTGTGACCTGTTTGCCGGGCACAAATTCCTGAATGATGCGTTCTTTATCCATGAGTCGCCGCCTGTGAAAAACTTTCGTGTATCGTGACAATTTTTCGTCAGAGTAAATAACAAAATTCGGCAAGCGCGTTTAAAAGGTGAGGTAGATCACTAAGAATGGAGAGATATTCGCTGTGGTGCATAAACTTTCATATGCAACGCATGAATATAAATAAAATAATATCGAGATATTATATAGACTGCTTTTTTTTATTATTCGCAAACTCAGTAATAAGCTTTACTAATATATTGCAGCTAAACTGCTTACCCTGAATATTCAGGGTAAGCGTGAGAGTTAAAAAAAATTACAGCGGTTGGGTTTGCGCTTCTACCACGGCCAGCGCCACCATGTTGACGATACGACGCACCGATGCGATCGGCGTTAACACGTGAACCGGTTTCGCCACACCCATCAGCACCGGGCCGACAGTCACACCTTCCGAGCTGGAAACACGCAGTAAGTTGTAACTAATGCGGGCAGCTTCCATGTTCGGCATCACCAGAATATTGGCGGAACCTTTCAAAGAGCTGTCCGGCATACGGTCGTTGCGAATCGCTTCCACCAGCGCTGCATCGCCGTGCATTTCACCATCAATCATCAGTTCTGGTGCACGTTCCCTGACCAGTTCCAGCGCCTGACGCATTTTGCTCGACGACGGGCAGTCAGAAGAACCAAAGTTGGAGTGCGACAACAAAGCAACGCGCGGCTCAATACCAAAACGACGGACAGTTTCTGCCGCCATCAAGGTGATCTCCGCCAGCTCTTCTGCATCCGGTTCATCATTAACATATGTATCGGCAATAAAGGTGTTACCACTCGGCAGCAGCAGCGCGTTCATGGCACCTGCGGTGTGAACGCCATCGCGATAACCAAAGACATTTTTCACCACGCTAAAATGTTCATGATAATCACCCACCGTACCGCAAATCATTGCATCGGCTTCCCCACGCTGAACCATGATCGCGCCGATCACTGTCGGGTTACTGATCAGCGCCCGCTGCGCCTGTTCCTGAGTGACGCCGCGACGCTTCATGATCTGGAAGTATTCGGTCCAGTACTCTTTAAAGCGCGGATCGGATTCGTTATTGACGATCTCAAAATCAACGCCCGCTTTGATCTGCAAGCCCAGTTTCTGAATGCGCATTTCGATCACGTTCGGACGACCGATAAGGATCGGTTTCGCCAGTCCCAGCGTTACCAGTTCCTGAGTGGCATGCAGAACGCGCGCCTCTTCCCCTTCCGGCAGAACAACGCGCTTCGGCGCTTTGCGAGCCTGGGAGAAAATCGGCTTCATAAACAGGTTGGTTTTGTAAACGAACTCAGTCAGCTTGTCGATGTAGACGTCGAAATCAGCAATCGGACGAGTCGCCACGCCCGACTCCATCGCGGCTTTAGCGACCGCAGGAGCGATCTCTGACGATCAGGCGTGGATCGAACGGTTTTGGAATGATGTATTCCGCGCCAAAGCTCGAATCCTGGTCGCCATAGGCCGACGCTACCACTTCGCTTTGTTCGGCGTGTGCCAGCTCGGCGATTGCGTGTACCGCCGCCAGCTTCATCTCTTCGTTAATAGCCGTTGCGCCAACGTCCAGCGCACCGCGGAAGATAAACGGGAAGCACAGAACGTTGTTCACCTGGTTTGGATAGTCTGAACGACCGGTACAGATGATGGCGTCCGGACGCACTTCGCCAGCGGCAGGAACAGAATTTCCGGCTCAGGGTTAGCCAGTGCGAGGATCATCGGCGCACGCGCCATTTTATTAACCATCTCCTCGGTACGTACTCTCGGGACCGGAGCAGCCAGAGGAAAATGTCGGCGTTTAGCAATCACATCGTCCAGCGTCCGTTTTCCATCATCCTTCACCGCGTAAGCGGCTTTGGTTTCGGCCATATTTGGCTCACGGCCTTCGTAGATAACGCCTTTAGAGTCGCAGACCACAATGTTGTGTTTCTGCATGCCCACGCCACCAGCAGATTCATACAGGCAATAGCGGCCGCGCCAGCGCCAGAAACGACCATACGAATATCGGAGATATTTTTTCCACCACGCGCAGGCCGTTTATGATAGCCGCAGTGCTGATAATCGCCGTACCGTGCTGATCGTCGTGGAACACCGGAATGTTCATGCGTGCACGCAGCTTCTGCTCAATGTAGAAGCACTCCGGGGCTTTGATATTCTGAGGTTAATGCCGCCAAACGTGGGTTCCAGCGCCGCAACGACATCAATAAATTTGTCGGGGTCCAGTTCGTCCACTTCGATATCAAAAACGTCGATACCCGCGAATTTCTTGAACAACACGCCCTTGCCTTCCATAACCGGTTTACCGGCCAGCGCGCAGATATTACCTAAACCGAGTACGGCGGTACCGTTAGACACCACCGCAACCAGGTTGCCACGCGCCGTATATTTATACGCCGCCAGCGGATCTTTTTCGATTTCCAGGCACGGTGCAGCAACGCCCGGCGAGTAGGCCAGCGCCAGATCGCGCTGAGTCGCTAATGGCTTGGTTGGTACAACCTGAATTTTTGCTGGGATTGGGAATTCATGAAAATCGAGGGCGCTTTTGTTTTAATTGGTCGTCCATTTAGGGTTCCTTTCACGTAACGTTCACAAATAAAGTGTGTGGGCAACAGCCCCTGCCCACAACGTGGCGCACATTATTACCCTGCCGGAGTCTACAGACTTTGAGCAAGTCCAAACTCTCACCATTAATATAATGTTTTGGTAATAATCCTATAACACTGATGTTACCTGCTTAATCCAGCAATACCATGCCTGTCTGCTATGCTTTTTTGATGCGTTTAGCGAAATTTCTCAGAAGTGTGAATTAACGCACTCATCTAACACTTTACTTTTCAAGGAGTATTTCCTATGAACGAGTTAGACGGCATCAAACAGTTCACCACTGTCGTGGCAGACAGCGGCGATATTGAGTCCATTCGCCATTATCATCCCCAGGATGCCACCACCAATCCTTCGCTGTTACTCAAAGCTGCCGGATTATCACAATATGAGCATTTAATAGACGATGCTATCGCCTGGGGTAAAAAAAATGGCAAGACCCAGGAACAACAGGTGGTCGCAGCGTGTGACAAACTGGCGGTCAATTTCGGTGCTGAAATCCTCAAAATCGTACCCGGTCGCGTGTCAACAGAAGTTGATGCACGCCTCTCTTTTGATAAAGAAAAGAGTATTGAGAAGGCGCGCCATCTGGTGGACTTGTATCAGCAACAAGGCGTTGAGAAATCACGCATTCTGATCAAGCTGGCTTCGACCTGGGAAGGAATTCGCGCGGCAGAAGAGCTGGAAAAAGAAGGTATTAACTGCAACCTGACGCTGCTGTTTTCTTTTGCACAGGCACGGGCCTGTGCGGAAGCAGGCGTTTTTCTGATTTCGCCGTTTGTCGGGCGTATTTATGACTGGTATCAGGCACGCAAGCCGATGGACCCGTATGTGGTGGAAGAAGATCCGGGCGTTAAATCGGTGCGCAATATCTACGACTACTATAAGCAACACCACTATGAAACCATTGTGATGGGCGCGAGCTTCCGTCGCACCGAACAAATCCTCGCCTTAACCGGCTGCGATCGACTGACTATCGCACCGAATTTACTGAAGGAGCTGCAGGAAAAAGTTTCGCCAGTGGTACGTAAATTAATCCCACCTTCTCAGACGTTCCCACGCCCAGCTCCCATGAGCGAAGCGGAGTTCCGTTGGGAGCACAATCAGGATGCGATGGCGGTAGAAAAACTGTCTGAAGGCATTCGTCTGTTCGCCGTTGATCAACGCAAACTGGAAGATCTTCTTGCCGCCAAACTATAAACCAGCCACGGAGTGTTATATGTCCCGAAAAGACCTTGCCAATGCGATTCGCGCACTCAGTATGGATGCGGTACAAAAAGCCAACTCTGGTCATCCCGGCGCGCCGATGGGCATGGCTGATATTGCCGAAGTGCTGTGGAACGATTTTCTTAAACATAACCCTACCGACCCAACCTGGTATGATCGCGACCGCTTTATTCTTTCCAACGGTCACGCGTCGATGCTGCTCTACAGTTTGCTACATCTGACCGGTTACGACCTGCCGCTGGAAGAACTGAAGAACTTCCGTCAGTTGCATTCGAAAACCCCAGGCCACCCGGAGATTGGCTATACGCCAGGCGTTGAAACCACCACCGGCCCGCTTGGACAAGGTTTGGCGAACGCCGTCGGGCTGGCGATAGCAGAGCGTACACTGGCGGCGCAGTTTAACCAGCCAGACCATGAGATCGTCGATCACTTCACCTATGTGTTTATGGGCGACGGCTGCCTGATGGAAGGTATTTCCCACGAAGTCTGTTCGCTGGCAGGCACGCTGGGACTGGGCAAGCTGATTGGTTTTTACGATCACAACGGTATTTCCATCGACGGTGAAACAGAAGGCTGGTTTACCGACGATACGGCAAAACGTTTTGAAGCCTATCACTGGCATGTGATCCATGAAATCGACGGTCACGATCCGCAGGCGGTGAAGGAAGCGATCCTTGAAGCGCAAAGCGTGAAAGATAAGCCGTCGCTGATTATCTGCCGTACGGTGATTGGCTTTGGTTCGCCGAATAAAGCAGGTAAGGAAGAGGCGCACGGCGCACCACTGGGGGAAGAAGAAGTGGCGCTGGCACGGCAAAAACTGGGCTGGCACCATCCGCCATTTGAGATCCCTAAAGAGATTTATCACGCCTGGGATGCCCGTGAAAAAGGCGAAAAAGCGCAGCAGAGCTGGAATGAGAAGTTTGCCGCCTATAAAAAGGCTCATCCGCAACTGGCAGAAGAGTTTACCCGACGGATGAGCGGTGGTTTACCGAAGGACTGGGAGAAAACGACTCAGAAATATATCAATGAGTTACAGGCAAATCCGGCGAAAATCGCTACCCGTAAGGCTTCGCAAAATACGCTTAACGCTTACGGGCCGATGCTGCCTGAGTTGCTCGGCGGTTCGGCGGATCTGGCTCCCAGCAACCTGACCATCTGGAAAGGTTCTGTTTCGCTGAAGGAAGATCCAGCGGGCAACTACATTCACTACGGGGTGCGTGAATTTGGCATGACCGCTATCGCCAACGGCATCGCGCACCACGGCGGCTTTGTGCCGTATACCGCGACGTTCCTGATGTTTGTTGAATACGCCCGTAACGCCGCGCGGATGGCGGCACTGATGAAAGCGCGGCAGATTATGGTTTATACCCACGACTCAATTGGCCTGGGCGAAGATGGTCCGACGCACCAGGCTGTTGAGCAACTGGCCAGCCTGCGCTTAACGCCAAATTTCAGCACCTGGCGACCGTGCGATCAGGTGGAAGCGGCGGTGGGCTGGAAGCTGGCGGTTGAGCGCCACAACGGACCGACGGCACTGATCCTCTCAAGGCAGAATCTGGCCCAGGTGGAACGTACGCCGGATCAGGTTAAAGAGATTGCTCGTGGCGGTTATGTGCTGAAAGACAGCGGCGGTAAGCCAGATATTATTCTGATTGCCACCGGTTCAGAGATGGAAATTACCCTGCAAGCGGCAGAGAAATTAGCAGGAGAAGGTCGCAATGTACGCGTAGTTTCCCTGCCCTCGACCGATATTTTCGACGCCCAGGATGAGGAATATCGGGAGTCGGTGTTGCCTTCTAACGTTGCGGCTCGCGTGGCGGTGGAAGCAGGTATTGCCGATTACTGGTACAAGTATGTTGGTCTGAAAGGGGCAATTGTCGGGATGACGGGTTACGGGGAATCTGCTCCGGCGGATAAGCTGTTCCCGTTCTTTGGCTTTACCGCCGAGAATATTGTGGCAAAAGCGCATAAGGTGCTGGGAGTGAAAGGTGCCTGATGGTGATTGCCGGATGCTGATTGCCGGATGCGACGCTGACGCGTCTTATCCGGCCTACAGCGTCTTATCCGGCCTACATGTCCCGCCATTTTGTTTAACGGGTGATCCACAACGTGGGCCAGGCGTCTGGCCCATGCCAGTTATCGCAGGTGGGTTCTGCGGCGTAACGCACCAGGCGAAAACGCTGACCGTCAAAGCGCCAGCGCGCCTGAATGCCACAATCGCTTAATCCGCGCCCTTTCGCTAAGGTCACCAGTTCACGCGATTTCTCATCAAATGTTGCGTTCATCAGTTCCAGTTCATTCGTCTCCTGACCGTTGTTGAACGGCAAACGCAACCGAACCGGGCGCGAAGCTAGTGGCTTTTTACGCGATACCAGCCAGGCGCGGTAAATGGTGTTGTAGGCTCCGGCCTCGCAGCTAGTCATCATCAGGGCTTTGTCATCGGTTAGCGCCGTTATCCAGCCACCTCACGACGCACGGGGTCCAGCGAGCATTGGTTATTGTTCATCCGCCAGGTCCCAAAATCGAGCAGATCGTTGTACTCGTCAGTGGCCCACGGCGTGGGGTTCGGGATTAACCTTCACCACTCATGCTTAACGCCGGGGCGGGCGGCACGCTCAGCGGCGGTTGGCTGCCTTTCAGGATCCACGCGGTTTCATTGCCAACGCGCTTTTGCTGGGCATCGATAAACAACAGCGCCGCCTTCAACCCTTGAAGCGACATAACCTGCACGCCTTTCACCAGCGTGATGGCGCTGGCATCCTGAATTTGCTGCAAAAAGGCATCAATAGTGGCGCTATCGCCGGTGGTCAACAGCTTCGGCTGAATTTTCCAGTGTTCACCATCCAGCTTCAGCGGTTTGTCGTCCAGCAGCAGGCGCGGTTCAATGGCAGGCACCGCCGCCACCGGGTTGACCCAGACCGCCCAATTCAATGCGTAGCTGGGCGTCAGTGTGCGCCCTGGCGCTCCGGCTCAGGGTCATCACCAAACCGTGATGAAGGCCAACGTTTACGAGCCACGCAGAAATTCTGGTTATTACAGCGTTTTCACCGGTCGGAAAAGAGCTGCTGTGCCGGGGCCGCCCACGTCGACGACGTCGGGAGCAACCCGATGCAGAAGAATAAAAGGAAAACGCGGTAACGCATGGACGGTACTACCCAGAAGAAAAAAGCATCAACTTACTGAGGGCTGTACTTCGACCACCGAGCGCGACAATGCTTGATCGGATTTGTCGGATTGAGCTATTTTGCTACTGAGGGTTAGCGCCATTTTTCACCCAGGGAATGTGCTGAAGATATTGAAGTAAAATCACCGTCTTACCGTCGCAAATTTCACCGCGACGAATCATCTCCAGCGCCTGGCTAAACGGCAGTTCCAGCACGTCGATCGCCTCATCTTCGACCCCGCCTCCGGCATTTTCACGCAGGCTCATCGTCATTTTTTTCGGCGATAAAGAAGTGCACGATTTTTTCCGTTACCCCGCCTGGCGACATGTACAGCTGAAAGACTTTGCGCACGTTTTTCACCTTTTTGATAGCCGGTCTCTTCAATCGCCTCTTTGCGGATGCGATCTTCCGGCTCATCATCATCCCAGTAGCCACGCAGGTTTCAATCAGCATCCCGTCCGCATTCCCGTTCACCCAGGTCGCAATGCGGAACTGGCGCACCAGCACTACGCTCTGTTTTTGGCTGTTGTAGAGCAGGACAGTAGCGCCATTACCCCGGTCGTAGACTTCACGTTTGTGCTGCACGACCTGCCCCGTCTCGTTGGGTTAAATCGTAGGTGATATTGCGCAGGACGAAGTAGTTTTCAGAGAGAATTTTATTTTTGATAACGTTGAGGTGTTAAGGGACATTCTGGCTCCACGGCGGTAACACGGATGAACCATATTAGCCGTGGAGCCGGGGTTGCGTCAATGCGCTGCGGGTTTTAACTTTTTTAACGTCCAGCCAATCGAGGATCCCCTGTGCCGCATGACGGCCTTCCGCCATCGCCGTCACCACTAAATCCGCGCCGCGCACCGCATCACCGCCGGCGAAGATTTTCGGGTTGCTGGTCTGGTAGCGGTAGCGGGAATTCCACGTTGGCGCAAATCATTATCCCCAGTCGTCGACTTTTCAACGCCCTGGGCATTGAGCCACGGCATTCAGTGCGGATGGAAGCCGAAGGCCATGATCACCGCATCGGCCGGCATCACAAACTCACTGCCAGGGATCGGCGTTGGGCGACGCCGCCCGTTGCTGTCCGGCTCAGCCAGAGCTGGGTGCGCAGGAAACGGATCGCTAACGCCGCCCTCGTTATTCAGCTCAAGCGTTACCGGCTGGACGTTAAATTCGAATTCAGCGCCCTACTTCCTCGCGTTCTCCGACCTACTTTTTCGAGCCCGGCATATTGGCTTCATCGCGACGATAGGCACAAGTCACTTTTCTGTGCGCCGTGACGCAGCGCGGTGCGCACGCGATCCATCAGCCAGTATCCCCGCCGCCGAGCACCACCACATTGAGCCCTTTGGTATTGATGTACGGCTCATCAGCCAGCTCGTTCAGTCCCATTACATTTTTGGTATTGGCAATCAGGAACGGCAGCGCATCGTAAACGCCCGGCGCGTCTTCGTTGGGCAGATCTGCCTTCATCGAGCGATAGGTGCCTACGCCAATAAACACGGCGTCATACTCTTCCAGCAGTGCGCTGAGCATGATGTCTTTGCCAATCTCGCAGTTCAGCTCAAATCGAATGCCCATATCGGTGAAAATTTCGCAACAGCAGGCCATCAGCGATTTATCCAGTTTAAAGGCCGGGATGCCGAAGGTCAGTAGGCCGCCTATTCTGGATGACGGTCAAACACCACCGGCTCGACGCCCTGACGCACCAGAATATCTGCACGGCCAGCCCGCCGGACCTGCGCCGATAATCGCCACTCGCTTGCCGCTGCTGGCGACATTGCCAATATCCGGACGCCAGCCTTTGGCCAGCGCGCGGTGGATGTAGGCGCTCAAGATTGCCGATAGTCACCGCGCCGTGCTCGTCGCGGATGGTGCAAGCACCTTCACAAAGCCGGTCCTGCGGGCATACCCGACCGGTAATTTCCGGCAGCGGGTTGGTTTGATGCGACAGTTCAACCGCCCCGTCGATATCCCCGGCGTTAACTCGTTCAATCCACTGAGGAATATGGTTATGCAGCGGGCAGGTCCACTCGCAAATGCTGTGTTCACCGCAGGTCAGACAGCGTGATGACGCCTGCTGCGCCTGCGCTTTCGTGGAGCGGCAGATAATACACCAGCAAAGCCGGTTTTACGCGCCGTCAGATCTCAGCTTATCAGCCTCCTCACGCGGCGGCGTGGCAGCCATCTGCTGGACTTCTCGGTACCGCCTGTGGGGCAGCCGCACGGATATCGCTATGCCACGGCTGCGCTTCACGGCAGGCCGTTTGCAGCCGACGCGCACCGGCGATTTCGCTGAGCCGCTGATTGGTCATCAGTTGCAACGCATCAGCCGGGCAGTTTTCCACACACGCTGGGCCCGCCGGGCGCTCATGACACCAGATCGCACCTATGGGGCGCTGGCTTTAACCCCCGCCCATCGTTGGCTGGCGTCAGGACAATTTGCATGGTGCCAAACGGGCAGGCGACCACGCAGGATTTGCAGCCGATACACTTTGCCTGGTTAACTAAAATAGCGTCATTGTCATGACGTATTGCGCCATTTGGGCAGCTACGCACACAGGGGGCATCTTCACAATGATGACAGGTTGCCGCTCCGCGCTGGTTGTTCATTTTTCACTACCGTAATTCGCGGAACGACTCAAACATTAAGGACGTGCTGCTCCTCGTTATGCGACATTACACAGGCGACTTCACATGCCTTGCATCCAATGCATGGCTATGCTCCCCCGAATAAAACGGTTCATACATTCTCAGCCTATGGTTATAAAACCTTATATTTATAGGAGTTATTTTATTAGCTGAGATCCCTGTGCAGCGGCAATGTCCATTTGCCCAGAATGGTGACTATCTGTCAGTTAATGTGGCAAATCAAATAATCCCATCACTGACTAAATTGCGTTTCAGCGAACTGGAACATTAATGATTTTTTGTGGAGAAGACGCGTGTGATTGTTAAACGACCCGTCTCGGCCAGTCTGGCCCGGGCCTTTTTTTACATTGTGCTGCTGTCGATTCTTTCCACGGGTATCGCTCTGCTAACTCTGGCGAGCAGTTTGCGCGACGCTGAGGCTATCAATATTGCCGGATCGCTGCGTATGCAGAGTTACCGCCTGGGCTACGACTTGCAAAGTGGCAGTCCACAACTCAATGCACATCGCCAGTTATTTCAGCAGGCACTGCATTCACCGGTATTAACCAACCTCAACGTCTGGTATGTGCCAGAAGCAGTAAAAACTCGCTATGCGCATCTGAATGCCAACTGGCTGGAGATGAATAATCGGCTCAGCAAGGGCGATTTGCCGTGGTATCAGGCCAATATTAATAATTATGTTAATCAGATAGACCTGTTCGTACTGGCTTTACAGCACTACGCTGAACGCAAAATGCTGCTGGTGGTGGCGATTTCCCTGGCTGGCGGCATCGGTATTTTCACGCTGGTCTTTTTTACTTTGCGCCGCATACGCCATCAGGTGGTTGCCCCGCTGAATCAGCTGGTTACCGCCAGTCAGCGTATTGAACACGGGCAGTTCGACTCGCCGCCGCTGGATACCAACCTGCCGAATGAGCTTGGTCTGCTTGCAAAAACCTTTAACCAGATGTCGAGCGAGCTGCATAAATTGTACCGTTCGCTGGAAGCGTCAGTAGAAGAAAAGACCCGCGATCTCCACGAGGCCAAGCGTCGTCTGGAGGTGTTGTATCAGTGTTCGCAGGCGCTGAACACTAGCCAGATTGATGTGCATTGTTTCCGCCATATTTTGCAGATTGTTCGCGACAATGAAGCGGCTGAATATCTGGAGTTAAATGTCGGTGAAAACTGGCGGATTAGCGAAGGGCAACCAAACCCGGAATTGCCGATGCAGATTTTACCGGTGACAATGCAAGAGACGGTTTACGGCGAACTGCACTGGCAAAATAGTCACGTTTCATCATCAGAACCGCTGCTTAACAGCGTTTCGTCGATGCTGGGACGCGGTTTGTACTTTAATCAGGCGCAGAAGCATTTTCAGCAATTATTGTTGATGGAAGAACGTGCGACCATCGCCCGCGAATTGCACGACTCGCTGGCTCAGGTACTTTCTTACTTACGTATCCAGTTGACGTTACTGAAGCGTTCGATACCGGAAGATAACGCCACCGCACAAAGTATCATGGCCGATTTTTCCCAGGCGTTGAATGATGCTTATCGGCAGTTACGCGAGCTGTTGACTACTTTCCGCCTGACGCTGCAGCAGGCGGATCTCCCCTCCGCATTGAGGGAAATGCTGGATACGTTACAAAATCAAACCAGCGCCAAACTGACCCTCGACTGCCGTCTGCCAACCCTGGCACTGGATGCGCAAATGCAGGTGCATTTGTTGCAAATTATTCGCGAAGCGGTGCTGAATGCGATGAAGCACGCCAACGCCAGCGAAATCGCCGTCAGTTGCGTCACCGCGCCGGACGGCAATCACACGGTTTATATCCGTGATAACGGGATTGGTATCGGTGAACCGAAAGAACCCGAAGGTCATTATGGTCTGAATATCATGCGCGAACGCGCGGAACGGCTAGGTGGGACGCTGACTTTTTCACAACCTTCCGGCGGCGGCACGTTAGTGAGTATTAGCTTTCGCTCTGCGGAGGGTGAGGAAAGTCAGTTAATGTAATGCCTCCTACTGACCAAAGAATACTTGCACTTAAGGTTCAGTATAAAAGGGCACGATAATTTACATTATCTTCTTATTTTCTCCACGATTGCTGGCAGCCATACGGCTACAGTGTTTGACGCAATTCAGTACGTATAAGAAATGAATAATATGAGGTCCGGATCCTGATGGCGAATTTCTTTATCGATCGCCCCATTTTTGCCTGGGTGCTGGCAATCCTATTGTGCCTGACCGGTACGCTGGCAATATTTTCACTCCCCGTTGAGCAATACCCTGACCTCGCGCCGCCAAACGTACGCATCTCCGCCAACTACCCTGGAGCATCAGCGCAGACGCTGGAAAATCCCGTCACTCAGGTTATCGAACAGAACATGACCGGCATCGATAACCTGATGTATATGTCATCGCAAAGTAGCGCCACCGGCCAGGCCAGTATTACCCTGAGCTTTGTGGCGGGCACCGACCCGGACGAAGCCGTACAGCAGGTGCAAAACCAGCTACAAACCGCCATGAACAAGCTGCCGCAGGCGGTGCAGACTCAGGGCGTCACGGTGCGTAAAACCGGCGATACCAACATTCTGACCATCGCTTTCGTTTCCACCGACAGCAGCATCGATAAGGCAAGATATCTCCGACTATGTCGCCAGTAACATCCAGGACCCACTAAGCCGCGTGGACGGCGTGGGCGACATCGACGCCTACGGCTCGCAATATTCCATGCGTATCTGGCTCGATCCGGCCAAACTCAATAGCTTCCAGCTCACCGCCGGCGATGTCACCAACGCCATTGATAGGGAGGTCCCGCAGATTGCGGTCGGCCGGCTGGGGGAAGCCGTCGGTCGATAACCAGGCGCTGAACGCCACCATCAACGCCCAGTCTTTACTGCAAACACCGGAGCAATTTCGCGATATTACTCTGCGCGTAAATCAGGACGGGTCGCAGGTCACGTTAGGTGACGTCGCCACCATCGAAATGGGTTCGAGAAATACGACTACCTCAGCCGCTATAACCGCGATCCGGCATCCGGTCTGGGCATCAAGCTCGCTTCCGGCGCCAATGAAATGGCCACCGCCGAGCGCGTTATCCAACGGCTGGATGAACTCAAGCAGTACTTCCCGCACGGGCTGGAATATAAAGTGGCCTACGAGACTACCTCGTTCGTCAAAGCGTCCATCGAGGGTCGTAAAAACGCTGCTTGAAGCGGTATTGCTGGTATTCCTGGTAATGTACCTGTTCTTGCAAAACTTCCGCGCTACGCTGATTCCAACCATCGCCGTTCCGGTGGTGCTGATGGGGACATTCTCCGTCCTCTACGCCTTTGGATACAGCATTAACACCCTGACGATGTTCGCCATGGTGCTCGCCATCGGGCTGCTGGTGGATGACGCCATCGTGGTGGTTGAAAACGTCGAGCGAATAATGCGTAGCGAAGGGCTCACGCCGAGGCAGGCCACGCGAAAATCGATGGGGCAAATTCAAGGTGCGCTGGTGGGTATCGCCATGGTGCTGTCGGCGGTGTTTATCCGATGGCTTTTTTGGCGGCACTACCGGGGCGATTTACCGCCAGTTCTCGATAACCATCGTATCGGCGATGGTGCTCTCGGTGCTGGTGGCGATGATCCTCGCCCCGCGCTATGCGCCACTCTCCTGAAACCTATCCACAAAGGCGAACTCCACGGGACAAAAGGCTTCTTCGGCTGGTTTAACCGCAAGTTTGACGCCAGCTCCCGCCGCTATGAGTCCGGCGTGGCGAAGATTCTCGGCGCAGCGTCCGCTGGATGCTGATTTATGTGCTGCTGCTTGGTGGCATGGTATTCCTGTTCCTGCGCCTGCCCTCTTCATTCCTGCCGCTGGAAAACCGCGGCATGTTCACCACTTCCGTTCAGTTGCCAAGCGGTTCAACTCAGCAACAGACGCTGAAGGTGGTGGAGAAAGTCGAGGACTATTTCTTCAAAAATGAGAAAGACAATATCACCTCGATCTTCGCCACCATCGGCTCCGGCCCCGGCGGTAATGGTCAGAACGTGGCGCGGATGTTTGTGCGCCTGAAGGACTGGGACGAGCGTGACAGTACCACCGGGACGTCATTCGCCATTATTGAACGTGCCACCAAAGCGCTGAACAAGATTAAAGAAGCCCGCGTCTTTGCCAGCAGCCCACCGTCTATTAGCGGTTTGGGGAGCTCCGCAGGGTTTGATATGGAATTGCAGGATCACGCCGGGGCCGGGCACGATGCGCTAATGGCGGCGCGTGACCAGCTGTTAGAGCTGGCAGGCAAAGATCCCCAGCTGACCCGCGTGCGTCACAACGGTCTCGACGATAGCCCACAGCTGCAGGTGGATATCGACCAGCGTGAAGCTCAGGCGCTGGGGGTTTCCATCGACGATATTAACGACACGCTACAAACCGCGTGGGGTTCAAGCTACGTTAACGACTTTATGGATCGCGGCCGCGTGAAGAAACCTACATGATCCGCCCGCCAAATACCGCATGCTGCCAGATGATATTAATCTGTGGTACGTGCGGAATTTGATCCGGTCAGATGGTGCCATTTTCAGCCTTTGCCACCTCACGCTGGGAAACCGGATCGCCGCGCCTGGAACGCTATAACGGCTACTCGGCGGTGGAAATTATGGGGAAGCCGCGCCGGCGTGAGTACCGGTACCGCGATGGACGTTATGCAAAATCTGGTGAAACAGCTTCCTACCGGTTTCGGCCTGGAATGGACGGCAATGTCCTATCAGGAACGCCTCTCTGGGGCGCAGGCTCCGGCGCTGTATGCTATTTCCCTGCTGGTGGTGTTCCTGTGTCTGGCTGCGCTGTATGAAAGCTGGTCGGTACCATTCTCCGTGATGTTGGTAGTACCGCTGGGGTTATCGGTGCTCTATTGGCAACCTGGATGCGCCGCTGGAGAACGATGTTTACTTCCAGGTCGGGCTGCTCACGGTAATCGGGCTATCGGCGAAAAACGCTATTCTGATTGTCGAATTTGCCAACGAGAGAAACGAACAAGGCGAGGATTTAATGTCGGCCACGCTGGAAGCCTGCCGCCAACGTCTGCGTCCAATTCTGATGACCTCACTGGCGTTTATTTTCGGCGTGCTGCCGATGGCGCTCACCACCGGTGCGGGCTCCGGCGGACAACACGCGGTAGGCACCGGCGTGGTTGGCGGGATGGTCTCGGCCACTATCCTGGCGATTTTCTTCGTACCGTTGTTCTTCGTGCTGGTACGCAGACGCTTCCCGCTCAAAGAGAAGCCAGAGTAAGAAACAAAAAGGCGACATTTAATAAATGTCGCCTTTTTGTATTGGAATGTGACCCGACTACTCTGTACAACAACACCATCATTGGTTATTGAAAGAACACAGCGCTTAATTCACATTACTGAAAACTATTTACGAAGCATGACTTCGATAAAGTCTTTCCAGTTCCCCATTCACGTTCAATCATAACAACCTCTCTTATTATTATGCGTATTTTACGTTTACTAATGTGTGACCTTGTGAATTTACGGTTTACCCGATTGCTTTAAGTGTCACTGCCAACATATGTTTACTTCGTGCCGCCACTATGAGCCGGAACGTTGACATTTAATGTGACGAGCAGCAACATTCCGAAATAGTTATGATTATGTGATATAATATGATAATAGTTTTAGGTAGGAGCACGCTAAATACCACTACAACTTAAGTTGTAGTCAGCATGATAAACCGGACGCTTTTTTTCTAACCGTTTTACGCAGCCGAAATTTTGAACGGGCGATGCGCCAAATAACGTGTATATTCGAATCCCCTAAAACCTGCTGATATAACGGTGGAACATGACCATCCTCTATGGAATAAAGAACTGCGACACAATTAAAAAAGCCCGTCGTTGGCTGGATGACCATCAGGTTGAATATCGCTTTCATGACTATCGCGTCGATGGGTTGCCACCTGAACTGCTGGCGACCTTTATTGCCGAGCTTGGCTGGGAAGACGCTGCTGAATACCCGCGGCACCACCTGGCGTAAACTCGATGAAAGCGTACGTGCCACGGTAAACAATGCCGAAGCCGCCTGCAGCGCTGTGATGCTGGAAATGCCGGCTATCATCAAACGCCCATTGCTCTGCGCGCCAGCACAGCCTATGCTGCTTGGTTTTAGCGACGCCAGCTACGCCAAGTGGCTCGCACAGACGCGCTAACGCCGTCGCCCTGTTTTACTTTTTTGTCGATAACGAAAAATAACGAGGTCTAGTTTATGTCTTGCCCAGTCATTGAGCTGGCTCAGCAGCTTATTCGCCGCCCTTCTCTTAGCCCCGATGATGCGGGCTGTCAGGCGTTAATGATCGAGCGCCTGCGTGCGGCGGGGTTCACCATTGAACCCATGGATTTTGGTGATACCCAGAACTTCTGGGCATGGCGTGGCAAAGGGGAAACGCTGGCGTTTGCAGGCCATACCGATGTGGTGCCCGCAGGTGATGCCGACCGCTGGATAAATCCACCGTTTGAACCGACTATTCGTGACAGTCTTCTGTTGGCCGCGGCGCGGCCGATATGAAAGGCTCGCTGGCAGCCATGGTTATCGCCGCCGAGCGTTTTGTTGCCCAGCATCCAAACCACAAAGGCCGCCTGGCATTCCTGATAACATCCGATGAAGAGGCCAGCGCACCGCCCGGGCCCGGTCAAAGTGGTTGAAGCGCTGATGGCCCGTAATGAGCGCCTGGACTACTGCCTGGTGGGCGAACCTTCCAGTACCGAAGTGGTGGGCGACGTAGTTAAAAATGGCCGTCGCGGCTCAATGACCTGCAACCTGACCATTCATGGCGTGCAAGGGCATGTGGCCTATCCGCATCTGGCCGACAACCCGGTTCACCGCGCTGCGCGGGGTGGATGAGTGAGTGTCGATCGAGTGGGATAAAGGTAACGAATTCTTCCCGCCAACCAGTATGCAGATTGCCAACATTAAGGCCGGCACCGGCAGCAATAACGTGATCCCAGGCGATCTGTTTGTGAGTTCAACTTCCGTTTCAGCACCGAGCTGACGGATGAGATGATCAAAGCGCGCGTTATCGCGCTGCTGGAAAAATATCAACTGCGCTACACCCTTGACTGGTGGATCTCCGGGCAACCATTCCTGACCGCGCGCGGTAAGCTGGTGGATGCAGTCGTTAACGCCATCGCGCACTATAATGAAATTGAACCGCAGCTGCTGACTACCGGCGGGACCTCGGACGGGCGCTTTATTGCCCAGATGGGTGCGCAGGTCGTGGAACTGGGCTGGTCAACGCCACCATTCATAAAATAAATGAGTGCGTTAACGCCGCCGACCTGCAGATGCTGGCACGGATGTATCAACGGATAATGGAACAACTGGTCGCCTGAGGGCGCAACGGTAAGTAAGAGGTAACACGCATGGACTGGCTGACGGATCCCTGGTGGATTTGGTACTGGTGTTTCTGGTTGGGGTCATCATCAACGTCATCAAAGATCTGAGCCGCGTTGATCATGAAAAACTCTCGCCAACAAACCCGACCTGCCGCCGCATCGTGACTGCAACGACAAGTGGGATGATGACGACGACTGGCCGAAGAAGGATCGGCCGAAAAAATGAGTTCACGGTCATCCCTACTCTCCGTTATTGTTTGAATGGCAGGCTACCGTAACGGTAGCCCGTTCCAACGCAGCGACTTTTTATTAATCCTTACATCATTTCAATAACGTCATCATCTTTCGGCGTTCCGCCGCTCAACGCTTCATCGAAATAGTGCTTAGGCACGGTATAACGCAGGTGATCGAGCGCAAACTGCATGCTGCGGTCGTCAATGGCGTGACCTAAATCCTCGACGATATCCAGCGTCACATCGCCGCCAGCGGCATAGCCTCCTGCCCTTTCACCGCCCACGCCAAATCAATCACCCGGTCTTCACCGCCGTGAATAAGGTGTACGGTGGTTGCTGTGCTAGCGGTTTCCGGCAATGTCGCGTAGCGGCCGTTAAAAGCAAGACCCGCGATGCCAGGTTTGGCTCGGCCTTGACCCCTTCGAGCGACATAATCGCGCCTGGGAGAAACCGATAAGCGCGGTAGCCTGCGGGCCAACGCCACTCTGTTTCTGCCAGTAGCGCACCGTCTCAATAAAGGTCGGCATAATCGCGTTAATACGCGCCTGACGGTTTTCTTCCGTCACGCCCTGCACAGAAAACCACTGACGTCCCGGAGCCGGTCCGCACGGTTCGACGCCGCCTACGCTGACGATTAACGCATCCGGGAACAGCGGTGCAAACCAGCTACCGATTTGTCCCATTGCCACCGGATTATCACCCACGCCATGAAACAACAGCAGCAGCTGTTGAGCGGGCTTCGCGGGGCTTTGAACAACAAAATGATCGTGTGTCATGGCTGTCTCCTTGGTTTTGTCGGTCAGTTTACGCCGCAACCAGAATAATGACCATGCCATTTAACTGAATGAGTCAGTTAAAAAAATTGCAGTTGCTGAATATGTTCCATGAGCATATTTTTTGTACGTTCGCTGTTCGCTGCACGCATCGCTTGTCCGCTCGTCGCGAAGCCCGACTCAGCAGCGATCTTACGCCCGTTAATGCCCAAGCGCGCGCCCAGAGCTCTGCTTCACCCTCACCGTTCTCCAAGCGCCCCCGCAGATCAGGAACGGGAGCTCTAGCTGCCCGGCAAGCAGATTCAGGTTCGCCCAGGACCGCCAGCAGCGGGCGATGGGCGAAGGCAAAACCGGCCGATCCCCCACGTCATCATCACTAAGAGTAGCCTCCTGGATGGTGGGGGAGCGTTTCATCCACCCCAATGCTGAAGCCAGTGCCCATTCACGACACAAGCGAGCGTGTTCACGCTGCATCAGCGCTTCTCCCGCCGCCGTTAGTGGCCGTAGCGCCATGGCAGCATAGCAACCGCTACTCGCCTCGCGCTGGGTCCCTATCCGCACCAGCGTGAAGCCACAGCGCTGCCAGAAGCGCCAGAGTTCATGGGTATAGCCAAAGCTAACCGACGGATAATCGACGGCGCTCTTCCCACGCCTGCGCCACCAGTCGCTGGCCGATACCTTCGCGCTGGCGAAGCGGGTGCACGGCGATACGGCTGATACGTCGCCCAATAAGCGTGGCCGCAAGCTTGCTTCCCCGTGAGCCGCCAGTGACTGCGCCACCAGATTGCCTCTGGGGCGACGAAAACCGGCCAGACGGCCAGGCTCAACGCGGCGTTAATCCGGCCTCATCCACCAGCCACAGTGCGCCCGCAGGCCCGCTGGCGCTGAGGGCGGCCAGGGAAGTGTTGCCAGGCGCATCCATCATGCGGCGGAGATCCAGCGGTGAAGTGCGGTAATGCGCTCCAGAAAGCAGCTGATAGAGTGCGGAAGGCGGTTCGGCTGACTCTGCCAGGCCGTTTTTCTACGGGGAGCAGCGTCAATTCTCCATCAGGCCGCTCAGCGAAGGAATCATCGTGAAAAATAAGCACCTCGTTAACCACCGCCTCGAGCGGACACCCTGCGGCCCACGAATAGGCTGCGCCAGGGTAAAGGCCTCACTGCGGGACCCGGCGCAAAACTTCAGTAAAAAACCTCGACCAGTGCCCTCATAGCCCTGGACCGTGGTAGTCAGCAGCGTATGGGGAAAGCGCAATAGCACTTCACTTCATCTCGGGGCAGGATCGCTCGGCTTCATCGACCACCAGCCAGTCGGCTTGCTCATCGCTGGCTAACAAGGCATCCGGCGCAATAAAGCGAAACTTCTCGCCCGCAAATTGTGCCAGTACATCCGTTGACGCTTTTGCGGGCGCGGTGACAATCGCTCTGCCCGCAATACGAGAAATGAGTTGCCCTGCCAACGCCGACTTACCGCGCCCACGCGCAGCCGTTACCGCTGCCACGCCCGGCGGCATGGTCATTAGCTGCTTTAAGAGTTGCTGTTGTTCTGGTTGTGGTGCGCCAGTCGCGGGGTACCAGTCAGTACGGGGAGTAAAATGCGCCAACGAGAATGGCTGGTTTTGCCGCCAGAGGATAGCCTCGTTATCCGCCGTAAGTACGCGTTTGAGATGCTGGACAAAATGCGGCGTCGCAATAGGGTCAGGGCAATCACTCCAGCGCAGCGAGTCGGCATCAGGTTGGTTTTCCCACTCTTCCCATACAGGGAGTAACAAAACCAGCCAGCTTCCCGCTTTCAACGTTCCGCTAAGTGCGGCAAAGGCAGCGGCATCAAAGCCGTGGCGGGCGTCGAATACCGCATGCCGGAACTCGCGCCCAAGTAAAGTTTGTAGTGCCGAGGGAGAACAGTGGTTTTCAGCATCTGGCCGCGGCGAAATCCACAGCCAGTCGCCAGGTAAGGCATCACGCAACTTAAGAGTATGCTCAAAACACCAACCCTCTTCCCCGCTCAACACCAGCAAGCGGCGGATCCCTTCACGTTTCATTTGCGCTGTTAATGTGTGAAGCGCAGTCAGTTCAGCCATCCCTGCCCCGGAAGTTAAATGCTTTTACTGAAGGTATTGCACTGGCCCGGATCGCCGCTGTCGAAGCCGCGTTTCAGGTGTAACGCTGCTGAGAGGTCCCGTGAGTAAAGCTGTCCGGCGCCACGCGTCCCTGGCTTTGCTGTTGCAGACGGTCATCGCCAATCGCTTCGGCAGCGTTCAGCGCCTCCTCCAGGTCACCGGCTTCCAGGATGCCCTGTTTTTGCATATTGTGGCCAGAGAACGCCGGCAAAGCAGTCGGCCTGCAGTTCCATACGCACCGACAGACGGTTCACTTCTGCTTCGGAAGCATTTTGCTGCATCTGGCGCACTTTCGGCTCAATGCCGAGCAGTTTACGTGGTGGCCAACTTCATGGGCAATCACGTAGCCCTGCGCAAAATCACCGCCCGCGCCGAGTTTACTTTTCATGTCGTCGTAGAAGGAGAGGTCGATATAGACCGTGGTATCGGCTGGGCAGTAGAACGGCCCCATAACGGATTGCCCGGTACAGCATCCGGTACGGGTGGCACCCCCGGTACATCACCAGGCGCGGAGGCTGATAGGTTTTGCCCATCTCTTTGAACTGCTGCGCCCAGGTATCTTCGGTTGTTGCGAGGATCACCGAGGTAAATTTGGCGGCTTCGTCATCTTTTTGGCTGACTCACGCGCTGGGAGGACTGCTGCTGGCCAATCGGCTCGCCGGTCATCAGGCCGGTTAAATCAACGCCGTAGTAGCCCGCAACCACCACGACAATCAGCAGAATAATTCCGCCCTTGCCGCTGGGAATACGAAAACCGGGGCCGCGCCCCATTCCTTGAGAGTGGAACTGCTCCACCGTATTCCACATTGTCGCTTTCACGACGACCTTGCCAACGCATAACTACCTCGATCTTATCTTATCAATATTCTGGTATGATCGTAGGCGGTTACGGGCGGGATTACCACTGGAAATGTCTTATGCGTTATCCCGGCATCGCGTCGCCTGAGCGGGCTTAGCGACGGCCGGAGGAGGGCGGGCAAACTTAGTCCAGCTTGACGCCTAAACGGTGGGCAACTTCTTCGTACGCTTCAATCAGGCCACCCAGGCTTCTGGCGGAACGGTTCTTGTCCATTTTATTCCATGGTCTTTTTGTCCCACAGACGGCTGCCATCCGGAGAGAATTCATCGCCCAGCACCACTTCGCCTTTAAACAAACCGAACTCCAGCTTGAAGTCCACCAGGATGAGCCCAGCGTCATCAAACAGTTTTTTCAGCACGTCATTGGCTTTATAGGTCAGTTCCTGCATCCAGCCCAGATTCTCTTTGCTCGCCCACCCAAAGGTTTCGCAGTCAGGATTCGTTAACCATTGGATCGTGCATCGCATCGTTTTTCAAGAACAGGTCGAACAGCGGCGGATTCAGTTCAATACCTTCTTCAATCCCTAAACGTTTCACCAGCGACCCGGCTGCGCGGTTACGCACCACGCACTCCACCGGCACCATATCCAGTTTTTTAACCAGACATTCGGTATCGGACAACAGCGCTTCCATTTGAGTCGGGATGCCGGCTTGCGCCAGTTTGCTCATAATGAAATGGTTGATTTGTTGTTCACCATGCCCTTACGGTCGAACTGTTCAATGCGGGCACCATCTCCTGCTGACGTATCGTTACGGAATTCGAGCACCAACGATCCGGGTTTTCGGTGCTGTATACGGTTTTCGCTTTACCACGATACAACTCGGCTCACTTTTGCATCTTTGTCACTCCAGTGATGTTTTTTAACGTTCGTATCTTCGCGTCAGGTCTTTCAGCGTTAGGTCCGTTGGCGTTGACGTTTTTCCTGCAACTTTTTAAAATCCAAAGATTTTTCTAAATATTGTGCTTTTTCTACTGACGCACACGTTTGCGTTCACTATCAGAAAAAAGGGCTGGATTGCTCCAGCCCTGATTAATTACTTCGTAAATGCGGCCTGGAATGCGGCTACCAGGGCGTCATTTTGAGACTGAGTCAGCGGATGACCTTTCGGATCGATGAACTGCAGGCTACTACGGTTGTCCAGATCGCCGACCTGAAGTTTGTAGTCGCCGGAAGCCATACCCGGGTCGCTCGCGCCAAGATCGCGCCAACGGCTGTCAGACAGCGGTTTGTAGGTTACTGCCACGCTGCCCTGAGAACGGGTGCTGTCGGTCACTTTCATGCCCACTTTTTCCAGCGTAGCTGGCAGACGCTGCCATACCTGGTTGAACGGAGCACGAACCACCAGCATTGGCAGGCCGGTATCGTCAGCTGCGCTCTGGACGTCGAGGGTCCCCCCACGGTACCTTTGGAAGCGTTCGCCGCATCGGTAGCGTTCTTATCAAGGCCAGCGGAAATCACGTTCAGCATTTCAGCGCTGTAGCGCTGCAGCGATGCACGATCGGCAACGGCTTTACCTGCTTGTTCGAGGTTAACCAGTTTTACCATCACCGCCTGCTGATAGCCCTGCGGCTGCACGGAGATTTGATAACGACCGCGGTACTGCTGGTCTTCATCAGACGGTTCCAGTCAACCCAGTCCGTGGTCAGCGTTTGGCTTGCATCATCACGTTTGGTAATGGTGTAGTTTTTCGCCTGAACGATGCTGACAACCTGTGGCCACAGGGAACCGCTACGGCTATTTTCAACCAGTAGCGTAGCTGTGTCGCCGGTAAACTGGGTACGCGCACCGGATACCAGCGCCAGCGCCTGAGCCGGTGGACGGATATCCAGCGCCTTACCTACGGCACCGCTGCCGTTAGCGACCGGGATGTTGTAGTCGCCATTTTCAATCGGCAGGATCATCCGCAGGGGCGTGAAGTTCACTTAACGGTGCTGCATCCAGGTGGGCTTCATCACCGCTCACCTGGCGCTTATAGCGCGAGTCGGAACTACAAGCTGCAAGCAGTAGAACCAACGAAACACCCGCGACCTTCGCCAGGCGCGACTTCTGTACTGAGTAAGCCATCAAATCTCCTAAACTTCACAGCAAACCGGCATGCTTCAATGCGGATGCCACAACATCACGACCGTGGTCGGTGATGGGTGTCATCGGCAAGCGCATGATATCGGTCGCCACAAGTCCCAATTCCTTACATGCCCATTTCACTGGGATAGGATTGGGTTCGACAAATAATTTATTGTGAAGCGGCATCAAACGTTGGTTGATGATACGCGCCTGCTCAAACTGGCCTTCTGCCGCCAGCTTGCACATTTCTGCCATATCACGTGCTGCAACGTTCGCCGTCACCGAAATGACGCCATACCGCCCAACTGCATGAAATCCAACCCGGAAGCATCATCACCGCTGAGCAGGATGAAATCGTCTGAAACCAGCTCTTTGATCTGGTGAACACGACTTAAGTTCCCCGTGGCTTCCTTAATCGCGATAATATTTTTAATTTTCGCAAGGCGACCTACGGTTTCCGGCAGCATATCGCAGCCGGTACGCGACGGCACATTATACAGGATTTGTGGCAGGTCAGTATGCTCAGCAATCGCTTTGAAGTGCTGGAACAGACCTTCCTGGGTCGGACGGTTGTAGTACGGGGTGACCGTCAGGCAGCCGACAAACGCCGGTATTGTTAAAACGCTGGGTCAGGCTAATCGCCTCTGCGGTTGCATTTGCCCCCGTTCCTGCGATAACTGGAATGCGGCCATCGGCCAGTTCCAGCGTGGTCATCACCACGTCGCCATGCTCTTCGTGGCTGAGCGTTGCGGACTCGCCGGTAGTCCCTACCGACACGATCGCCGAGGTTCCGTTGGCGACATGGTAATCAATCAGTTTTTTCAGGCTTGAACGGTCGACATTACCTTTTTCATCCATCGGCGTGACAAGCGCTACAATACTTCCCGTGAACATGGGCCATCCTCTGTGCGGACATGAGTCTCAATGGTACGTTTGGTCTTGTAATAAAAGCAAGAGACTGAAGCCCTTCAGAATGTTGTATGCCGGTTTTTTTTATGCTTTCCTAGGGTATACCGCACCTTTTTAAAGGAAGAACAGGTTTGACAGCCTCATTACAACACTATCTGGTCATCACAGCCCTGGGCGCGGATCGCCCTGGCATCGTCAATACGATCACTCGTCACGTCAGTAGTTGTGGCTGCAACATCGAAGACAGTCGTTTGGCTATGCTGGGAGATGAGTTCACTTTTATTATGCTGCTTTCCGGCACCTGGAACGCCATTACCCTCATTGAATCAACCCTGCCGCTAAAGGGGCAGAACTGGACCTGTTGATTGTGATGAAGCGCACCACCGCTCGCCCTCGTCCGGCGATGCCCGCCACCGTGTGGGTTCAAGTGGAGGTTCCCGACTCCCCGCACATCATTGAGCGTTTTACCGCTCTCTTCGATAGCTGGGAGATGAACATCGCCGAGCTGGTTTCACGCACTCAACCGGCGACTGACGCAGGCCGCCCATTGCTATCCAGATTACTGCCCATAGTCCGGCTACGAATGCATCAAATATTGAGCAAGCGTTCAAAGCCCTATGTACAGAATTGAAAGCGCAAGGCAGTATAAACGTGATCAATTATTCACAGCATGATGAACAGGATGGAGATGAGTAATGAACCCACTGAAAGCCGGTGATATCGCACCGAAATTTAGTTTGCCCGATCAAGACGGCGAGCAGGTAAATTTGACCGACTTCCAGGGACAACGTGTTCTGGTCTATTTCTACCCGAAAGCGATGACCCCTGGCTGCACCGTGCAGGCTTGTGGCCTTCGCGACAATATGGACGAACTGAAAAAAGCGGGCGTTGAGGTTCGGGTATCAGTACCGAAAACCAGAAAAACTGTCCCGTTTCGCCGAAAAGAGCTGCTTCACTTCACGCTGCTCTCCGATGAAGATTATTAGGTCTGCGAACAGTTTGGTATCTTGGGCGAAAAATTCTTCATGGGTAAAACCTATTATGGCATTCACCGCATCAGCTTCCTGGTGGACGCTGACGGTAAAGTTGAACATGTGTTTGATGACTTCAAAACCAGCAATCACCACGACATCGTGCTGGGCTGGCTGCAAGAACACGCCTGATTACTTTGCTCCATTCCGTGCTGGCTGCGCTTGCGGCCAGCATACCTCACTTCTCGTGATCAAGATCACATTCTCGCTTTCCCCTGCGACACGGGTGTCGAATCCATTTTTTGCTGAACGTTAATGACCATCATTTTTGTACCGTTCAGAATCCAGTTAATACATAACTTATTGAATATATTGAGTTAATCAGAATGGCATCCTTTATGCAATATGAAATGCAATGTTTCATATCATTTTCAAGGAGCCGACATGAACCGCTTTGTGGTGGCCGAACCACTGTGGTGTACAGGATGTAATACCTGTCTCGCTGCCTGTTCGGACGTGCATAAAACGCAAGGTTTACAGCAACACCCGCGCCTGGCCCTGGCGAAGACGTCAACAATCACTGCCCCTGTCGTGTGTCATCACTGTGAGGAAGCCCCTTGCCTGCAGGTCTGCCCGGTCAATGCCATCTCTCAGAGGGATGATGCGATCCAACTCAACGAAAGCCTCTGTATTGGCTGCAAGCTTTGCGCCGTGGTCTGCCCATTTGGCGCAATCAGCGCTTCAGGAAGCCGTCCGGTGAATGCCCATGCGCAATATGTTTTTCAGGCTGAAGGCTCACTCAAAGACGGCGAAGAAAACGCGCCAACACAACATGCTTTGCTGCGCTGGGAACCTGGTGTCCAGACCGTCGCGGTGAAATGCGACCTGTGTGATTTCTTGCCAGAAGGTCCGGCCTGCGTTCGCGCTTGCCCGAATCAGGCGTTACGGCTGATCACCGGTGATAGCCTGCAACGTCAGATGAAAGAAAAACAGCGCCTTGCCGCAAGCTGGTTTGCCAATGGCGGGGAGGATCCCCTTTCCCTCACTCAGGAGCAACGCTAATGGATGCCCTGCAATTATTAACCTGGTCGCTGATTCTCTATCTGTTTGCTAGTCTGGCTTCGCTGTTTTTACTCGGTCTGGACAGACTGGCTATTAAGCTTTCCGGCATCACATCGCTGGTGGGCGGCGTGATTGGCATCATCAGCGGAATTACGCAATTACATGCTGGTGTAACTTTAGTCGCCCGTTTTGCCCCCCCTTTTGAATTTGCCGATTTAACCCTGCGAATGGATAGCCTCTCGGCATTTATGGTGCTGGTTATCTCCTTGCTGGTGGTGGTTTGTTCTCTCTATTCATTGACTTATATGCGCGAATACGAGGGCAAAGGCGCGGCGGCGATGGGCTTCTTTATGAATATTTTCATCGCATCGATGGTTGCCCTGCTGGTGATGGACAACGCTTTTTGGTTCATCGTGCTGTTTGAAATGATGTCGCTGTCTTCCTGGTTTCTGGTCATTGCCAGGCAGGATAAAACGTCGATCAACGCTGGCATGCTCTACTTTTTTATCGCCCACGCCGGATCGGTGCTGATAATGATCGCCTTCTTGCTGATGGGGCGCGAAAGCGGCAGCCTCGATTTTGCCAGTTTCCGCACGCTTTCACTTTCTCCGGGGCTGGCGTCGGCGGTGTTCCTGCTGGCCTTTTTCGGTTTTGGCGCGAAAGCCGGGATGATGCCGTTGCACAGCTGGTTGCCGCGCGCTCACCCTGCCGCACCATCGCACGCTTCGGCGTTGATGTCTGGCGTAATGGTCAAAATAGGTATTTTCGGCATCCTGAAAGTAGCGATGGATCTGCTGGCGCAAACGGGTTTGCCTCTGTGGTGGGGCATTCTGGTGATGGCGATCGGCGCAATCTCCGCGCTCCTGGGCGTGCTATATGCGCTGGCGGAACAGGATATCAAACGGCTGCTGGCCTGGAGTACCGTCGAAAACGTCGGCATTATTTTGCTGGCAGTCGGTGTGGCGATGGTCGGTCTGTCACTGCACGACCCGCTGCTCACCGTGGTTGGACTGCTCGGCGCACTGTTTCATCTGCTCAACCATGCGCTGTTCAAAGGGCTGCTATTTCTCGGCGCGGGAGCGATTATTTCGCGTTTGCATACCCACGACATGGAAAAAATGGGGGCACTAGCGAAACGGATGCCGTGGACAGCCGCAGCATGCCTGATTGGTTGCCTCGCGATATCAGCCATTCCTCCGCTGAATGGTTTTATCAGCGAATGGTACACCTGGCAGTCGCTGTTCTCACTAAGTCGTGTGGAAGCCGTAGCGCTACAACTTGCGGGTCCTATTGCTATGGTAATGCTGGCAGTCACTGGTGGGCTGGCAGTAATGTGCTTCGTAAAAATGTACGGTATTACTTTCTGTGGTGCGCCGCGCAGTACACACGCTGAAGAGGCACAGGAAGTGCCAAATACGATGATCGTCGCCATGCTACTGCTCGCGGCACTCTGCGTATTAATTGCGCTTAGTGCCAGTTGGCTGGCACCGAAGATAATGCATATTGCCCATGCGTTTACCAATACCCCTCCCGCCACTGTCGCCAGCGGAATAGCACTTGTACCCGGCACGTTTCATACACAGGTCACCCCCTCATTACTGTTGCTGTTACTACTGGCGATGCCTTTGCTGCCTGGCCTTTACTGGCTGTGGTGTCGTTCGCGCCGCGCAGCGTTTCGTCGCACAGGAGATGCCTGGGCATGCGGCTACGGCTGGGAAAATGCGATGGCCCCGTCAGGCAATGGCGTGATGCAGCCGCTGCGTGTGGTCTTTTCTGCGCTATTTCGTCTACGACAACAGCTCGACCCTACGCTGAGGCTAAATAAAGGTCTTGCGCACGTCACCGCCAGGGCTCAGAGCACAGAACCCTTCTGGGATGAGCGGGTGATCCGCCCCATCGTGAGCGCCACCCAACGGCTGGCCAAAGAAATACAGCATCTGCAAAGCGGCGACTTTCGTCTCTATTGCCTGTATGTGGTCGCCGCACTGGTTGTGCTGCTAATCGCTATTGCCGTCTAAGGAAATCACCATGAGACAAACTCTTTGCGACGGATATCTGGTCATTTTTGCGTTAGCACAGGCCGTGATTCTGCTGATGCTAACCCCACTTTTTACGGGTATTTCCCGGCAGATACGCGCGCGTATGCACTCCCGCCGCGGGCCGGGGATCTGGCAGGATTATCGCGATATCCACAAACTGTTTAAACGCCAGGAAGTTGCGCCGACATCTTCAGGTCTGATGTTCCGCCTGATGCCGTGGGTATTAATCAGCAGCATGCTGGTGCTGGCGATGGCCTTACCACTGTTTATTACCGTTTCCCCTTTTGCGGGCGGCGGCGATCTGATCACCCTTATCTATCTTCTTGCCCTGTTTCGTTTTTTCTTTGCTCTTTCCGGGCTGGATACCGGAAGTCCGTTTGCGGGAGTCGGTGCCAGTCGCGAGTTGACGCTCGGCATTCTGGTCGAACCAATGCTTATTCTCTCACTGCTGGTATTGGCGCTGATAGCAGGTTCCACGCATATCGAGATGATCAGCAATACGCTGGCGATGGGCTGGAACTCGCCGCTAACCACCGTACTGGCGTTACTGGCCTGTGGTTTTGCCTGCTTCATTGAGATGGGAAAAATTCCCTTTGATGTTGCTGAAGCAGAACAGGAATTACAGGAAGGCCCGCTGACCGAATATTCCGGTGCCGGGCTGGCGCTAGCGAAATGGGGGCTGGGGCTGAAACAGGTCGTGATGGCATCACTGTTTGTGGCCCTGTTTCTGCCCTTTGGGCGCGCGCAAGAACTTTCTCTCGCCTGCCTGCTGACTTCACTTGTCGTTACGCTGCTCAAGGTTTTGCTGATTTTTGTACTGGCCTCAATCGCAGAAAACACGCTGGCACGCGGGCGTTTTTTACTCATTCACCATGTGACCTGGCTTGGCTTCAGCCTTGCTGCGCTTGCATGGGTCTTCTGGTTAACCGGTCTGTAAGGAGCACTGACGGAATATGGAAAATCTTGCTCTGACGACGTTATTGCTGCCTTTTATCGGCGCACTGGTCGTTTCGTTTTCGCCACAACGTCGGGCCGCCGAATGGGGGGTTTTGTTCGCCGCGCTGACCACGCTGTGCATGTTGTCACTGATCTCCGCGTTTTATCAGGCCGATAAAGTTGCCGTCACGTTGACGTTGGTCAACGTGGGGGATGTGGCGTTGTTTGGCCTGGTCATTGATCGCGTGAGTACGCTGATTCTGTTTGTGGTGGTGTTTCTCGGTTTGCTGGTCACGATCTACTCCACGGGTTATCTGACGGATAAAAATCGCGAACACCCGCATAACGGCACGAATCGTTATTACGCATTTTTACTGGTGTTTATCGGCGCGATGGCGGGACTGGTACTCTCCTCGACGCTGCTCGGTCAGTTGTTGTTTTTTGAAATTACAGGCGGCTGCTCCTGGGCGTTGATCAGTTATTACCAGAGCGATAAAGCGCAGCGTTCAGCACTAAAAGCGTTACTTATCACTCATATCGGCTCGTTGGGGTTGTATCTTGCCGCCGCCACGCTGTTTTTGCAGACCGGAACGTTTGCGCTTAGCGCGATGAGCGAGTTACACGGCGACGCACGTTATCTGGTTTATGGCGGCATCCTGTTTGCCGCGTGGGGGAAATCGGCCCAGCTACCGATGCAAGCGTGGCTACCGGACGCAATGGAAGCGCCAACACCGATCAGCGCCTATCTCCACGCCGCATCGATGGTGAAAGTGGGCGTTTACATTTTTGCCCGCGCTATTATCGACGGCGGCAATATCCCGCATGTGATTGGCGGCGTTGGCATGGTCATGGCACTGGTCACCATTCTTTATGGCTTTCTGATGTATTTGCCACAGCAGGATATGAAGCGGTTGCTAGCCTGGTCGACCATCACTCAACTTGGCTGGATGTTCTTCGGCTTGTCGCTCTCCATCTTCGGCTCGCGGCTGGCGCTGGAGGGCAGCATCGCCTACATCGTCAACCACGCGTTCGCTAAAAGCCTGTTTTTCCTTGTAGCAGGTGCGCTGAGTTACAGCTGCGGCACGCGCTTGTTGCCGCGTCTGCGTGGCGTATTGCACACCCTGCCGTTGCCAGGCGTGGGTTTCTGCGTGGCAGCGCTGGCGATTACCGGCGTGCCGCCGTTCAACGGCTTCTTCAGTAAATTCCCGCTGTTTGCTGCCGGTTTTGCGTTGTCAGTGGAGTACTGGATCCTGCTGCCCGCCATGATTCTTCTGATGATTGAATCGGTCGCCAGTTTCGCCTGGTTTATTCGCTGGTTTGGTCGCGTTGTGCCTGGCAAACCGAGCGAGGCCGTCGCCGATGCCGCACCGCTGCCAGGATCAATGCGCCTGGTGTTGATTGTACTGATTGTGATGTCGCTGATTTCCAGCGTAATCGCCGCGACCTGGTTGCAGTAAGGAGATGATGAATGACCGGTTCTATGATCGTAAATAATCTGGCGGGACTGATGATGCTGACATCGCTGTTTGTGATTAGCGTCAAAAGCTATCGCCTGTCATGCGGATTTTACGCCTGCCAGTCACTGGTGCTGGTGTCTATTTTCGCCACTCTCTCGTGCCTGTTCGCCGCAGAGCAACTGCTGATCTGGTCCGCCAGCGCCTTTATCACCAAAGTGCTGCTGGTACCGTTAATCATGACTTACGCTGCACGAAATATTCCCCAGAACATCCCGGAAAAAGCGTTATTCGGTCCGGCAATGATGGCACTGCTCGCGGCGTTAATTGTCCTGCTTTGCGCATTTGTCGTTCAGCCCGTGAAGCTACCGATGGCTACCGGGCTGAAACCGGCGCTGGCGGTAGCGTTAGGTCATTTTCTGCTTGGCCTGCTGTGCATTGTCAGCCAGCGCAATATCCTGCGGCAAATTTTTGGTTACTGCCTGATGGAAAACGGCTCCCATCTGGTGCTGGCGCTTCTTGCCTGGCGAGCACCGGAACTGGTGGAAATAGGTATCGCTACCGACGCCATCTTCGCCGTCATTGTGATGGTGTTACTGGCAAGAAAAATATGGCGTACCCACGGCACGCTGGACGTGAACAACTTGACCGCGCTGAAGGGATAATGAGATGAGTTATTCTGTGATGTTCGCTTTACTCCTGCTCACGCCGCTGCTTTTTTCGCTGCTCTGTTTTGCCTGCCGGAAACGGAGACTTTCTGCGACTCGCACGGTGACCGTATTACATAGCTTAGGGATCACACTGCTGCTGATTCTGGCACTCTGGGTGGTCCAAACTGCCGCTGATGCAGGAGAAATATTCGCTGCGGGACTGTGGCTTCATATTGATGGTCTGGGCGGTTTGTTCCTCGCCATTCTTGGTGTGATTGGCTTTCTCACCGGTATTTACTCGATTGGCTACATGCGTCATGAAGTGGCACACGGCGAGCTTTCACCCGTTACGCTGTGCGATTACTACGGTTTCTTCCATCTGTTTTTGTTCACCATGCTGCTGGTTGTTACCAGCAATAACCTGATTGTGATGTGGGCGGCGATCGAAGCCACCACCTTAAGCTCGGCGTTTCTGGTAGGCATTTACGGTCAGCGTTCATCGCTGGAAGCTGCATGGAAGTACATCATTATTTGTACTGTTGGTGTCGCTTTTGGTCTGTTCGGTACCGTGCTGGTATACGCCAACGCCGCCAGCGTTATGCCGCAGGCAGAAATGGCGATATTCTGGAGCGAGGTTCTTAAGCAATCGTCCTTGCTTGACCCAACATTAATGCTGTTGGCCTTTGTGTTTTTGCTAATTGGCTTTGGTACCAAAACCGGGCTATTTCCCATGCACGCCTGGCTGCCGGATGCTCACAGTGAAGCGCCGAGTCCGGTCAGCGCCCTGCTCTCCGCCGTATTGCTGAACTGCGCGCTGTTGGTGCTGATTCGCTATTACATCATTATTTGCCAAGCCATCGGCAGCGATTTCCCCAACCGGTTGTTGCTCATCTTCGGCATGTTGTCGGTTGCCGTGGCGGCATTTTTCATTCTGGTACAGCGGGACATTAAGCGTCTGCTGGCGTACTCCAGCGTGGAGAACATGGGGCTGGTCGCGGTGGAGCTAGGCATTGGCGGGCCGCTGGGAATTTTTGCCGCGCTGCTGCACATCTTAAACCACAGTCTGGCAAAAACGCTGCTGTTCTGCGGTTCCGGCAATGTACTGCTCAAGTACGGCACGCGCGATCTCAACGTCGTCTGTGGGATGCTCAAAATCATGCCATTTACCGCCGTGCTGTTTGGCGGCGGTGCGCTGGCGCTGGCAGGGATGCCGCCCTTCAACATTTTTCTTAGCGAATTTATGACCATTACCGCCGGACTGGCACGTAATCACCTGCTGATTATCGTCCTGCTGTTATTGCTGTTAACGCTGGTGCTGGCGGGCCTGGTACGGATGGCTGCGCGGGTGTTAATGGCGAAACCGCCGCAGGCCGTTAACCGGGGTGATCTCGGCTGGTTGACCACCTCGCCAATGGTGATTCTGCTGGTCATGATGCTGGCGATGGGAACGCATATTCCACAACCTGTCATCAGGATCCTGGCGGGCGCTTCCACTATAGTCCTCTCAGGGACGCACGATCTGCCTGCACAACGTAGCACCTGGCATGATTTTTTGCCTTCAGGCACCGCATCTGTTTCGGAGAAACACAGTGAACGTTAATTCATCGTCAAATCGTGGCGAAGCGATTCTCGCCGCCCTGAAAACGCAGTTCCCCGGCGCGGTGCTGGATGAAGAGCGACAAACGCCTGAACAGGTCACCATTACGGTGAAAATCAATCTGCTGCCTGACGTTGTACAGTATCTTTATTATCAACATGATGGCTGGCTTCCGGTCCTGTTTGGCAACGACGAGCGGACACTTAACGGTCATTACGCGGTTTATTATGCCCTTTCAATGGAAGGGGCCGAAAAATGCTGGATTGTGGTGAAGGCGCTGGTCGATGCCGACAGTCGGGAGTTTCCGTCAGTCACACCGCGCGTCCCTGCCGCGGTCTGGGGCGAGCGAGAAATTCGCGATATGTACGGGCTGATTCCGGTTGGCCTGCCGGATCAGCGTCGCCTGGTGTTGCCCGATGACTGGCCGGAAGATATGCATCCGCTGCGCAAAGATGCGATGGATTATCGACTGCGCCCTGAACCGACGACTGATTCCGAAACGTATCCGTTTATCAATGAGGGCAACAGCGATGCGCGGGTGATCCCTGTCGGCCCGCTGCATATCACCTCCGATGAACCGGGTCACTTCCGCTTGTTTGTGGATGGCGAGCAAATTGTCGATGCTGATTACCGCCTGTTTTATGTCCATCGCGGCATGGAGAAACTGGCAGAAACGCGGATGGGCTACAACGAAGTGACCTTCTTATCGGACCGCGTGTGTGGGATTTGCGGTTTTGCCCACAGTGTGGCCTATACCAATTCGGTTGAAAATGCACTGGGGATTGAGGTGCCGCAACGAGCACATACTATTCGCTCGATTCTGCTGGAAGTCGAACGGCTACACAGTCATTTGCTTAACCTTGGCCTCTCCTGCCATTTCGTTGGTTTTGATACCGGCTTTATGCAATTTTTCCGCGTGCGGGAAAAGTCGATGACGATGGCGGAATTGCTGATCGGGTCGCGTAAAACCTACGGTCTGAATCTGATTGGTGGTGTTCGCCGCGATATTCTCAAAGAGCAACGTCTGCAAACGCTGAAACTGGTGCGCGAGATGCGCGCCGACGTGTCGGAGCTGGTAGAGATGCTGCTTGCTACGCCGAATATGGAACAACGCACTCAGGGCATTGGCATTCTCGACCGACAAATCGCCCGTGATTTGCGCTTTGATCACCCCTACGCCGACTACGGCAATATTCCAAAAACACTGTTTACCTTTACCGGCGGCGATGTTTTCTCCCGCGTGATGGTCCGTGTCAAAGAGACGTTTGATTCGCTGGCAATGCTGGAATTTGCCCTCGACAACATGCCGGATACCCCACTGCTGACCGAAGGCTTTAGCTATAAACCTCACGCATTCGCGCTGGGCTTTGTTGAAGCGCCACGCGGTGAAGACGTGCACTGGAGCATGCTCGGTGATAACCAAAAATTGTTCCGCTGGCGCTGCCGTGCCGCCACCTACGCCAACTGGCCGGTGTTGCGTTACATGCTGCGCGGCAATACCGTTTCTGACGCACCGCTGATTATCGGTAGCCTTGATCCCTGCTACTCCTGTACCGACCGTGTGACGCTGGTAGATGTGCGCAAGCGCCAGTCAAAAACCGTGCCGTATAAAGAGATCGAACGCTACGGCATTGATCGTAACCGTTCGCCGCTGAAGTAAGGACAGAAGATGCTGAAGTTACTGAAAACTATTATGCGCGCCGGAACCGCGACGGTGAAATATCCCTTCGCGCCACTGGAGGTCAGCCCTGGCTTTCGCGGAAAACCGGACCTGATGCCCAGCCAATGTATTGCCTGCGGTGCCTGCGCCTGTGCTTGTCCGGCAAATGCGCTGACTATCCAGACCGACGACCAGCAAAATTCGCGCACCTGGCAGCTCTATCTGGGGCGTTGTATTTACTGCGGACGTTGTGAAGAAGTGTGCCCGACCAGAGCCATCCAGCTTACCAATAACTTTGAACTGACCGTCACCAATAAAGCCGATCTCTATACCCGCGCGACGTTCCATCTACAACGTTGCAGCCGTTGCGAACGCCCGTTTGCCCCGCAAAAAACCATCGCACTGGCTGCTGAATTGTTAGCACAGCAACAAAATGCGCCACAAAACCGCGAAATGTTGTGGGCGCAAGCGAGCGTCTGCCCGGAATGCAAACAACGCGCGACGCTGATCAACGACGATACAGATGTACTGCTGGTGGCTAAGGAGCAGCTATGAGTCCAGTGCTTACACAACATGTCAGCCAGCCCATCACGCTGGACGAGCAAACGCAAAAGATGAAGCGGCATTTGCTACAGGATATCCGTCGCTCGGCTTACGTTTATCGCGTCGATTGCGGCGGCTGCAACGCCTGTGAAATCGAAATTTTTGCTGCCATTACACCAGTATTCGACGCAGAACGTTTTGGCATTAAGGTTGTTTCATCACCGCGTCACGCCGATATTTTGTTATTTACTGGCGCAGTCACCCGGGCGATGCGTATGCCTGCACTTCGGGCGTATGAGTCTGCCCCCGATCATAAAATTTGTGTTTCCTACGGCGCGTGCGGTGTCGGCGGCGGTATTTTCCACGATCTCTACAGCGTCTGGGGCGGTAGCGACACCATTGTCCCCATTGATGTTTGGATCCCCGGCTGCCCGCCAACACCGGCCGCCACCATTCACGGTTTCGCCGTGGCGCTCGGTTTGCTGCAACAGAAGATTCACGCTGTGGATTATCGCGATCCCACCGGGGTGACTATGCAACCGTTGTGGCCGCAGATCCCGCCATCACAGCGTATCGCCATTGAGCGAGAAGCGCGGCGGCTGGCGGGCTATCGTCAGGGGCGAGAAATTTGCGATCGGCTCCTGCGCCATTTAAGCGACGATCCTACAGGAAATCGGGTTAACACCTGGTTGCGCGATGCCGACGATCCACGTCTCAATAGTATCGTTCAGCAACTCTTTCGCGTACTCCGGGGGTTACATGACTGAAGAGTGCGGGGAAATTGTTTTCTGGACGCTGCGAAAAAAGTTTGTCGCCAGTAGCGACGAGATGCCGGAACACAGCTCTCAGGTAATGTATTACTCGCTAGCTATCGGCCATCACGTTGGCGTGATTGATTGTCTGAATGTCGCCTTCCGCTGCCCACTGACGGAATACGAAGATTGGCTTGCACTGGTCGAAGAGGAGCAAGCCCGACGTAAGATGCTGGGGGTGATGACTTTTGGTGAGATTGTTATTGACGCCAGCCACACCGCCCTGTTGACCCGGGCATTCGCGCCACTGGCGGATGACGCGACGTCTGTGTGGCAGGCGCGTAGCATTCAATTCATTCATCTGTTGGATGAAATTGTGCAGGAACCGGCCATCTATCTGATGGCCAGAAAAATTGCGTGAGAAGGATTTCTCATTAATAAGGACTGTTGATGGCTATGTCAGACGAGGCGATGTTTGCCCCGCCACAAGGAATAACAATTGAAGCGGTAAACGGAATGCTCGCGGAGCGGTTAGCACAGAAACACGGCAAGGCGTCTTTATTACGCGCCTTCATCCCGCTGCCGCCGCCGTTCAGCCCGGTACAACTTATTGAACTGCATGTTCTCAAAAGCAACTTCTATTACCGCTACCATGATGATGGCAGCGATGTGACGGCAACAACAGAGTATCAGGGCGAGATGGTCGATTATTCGCGTCACGCCGTCCTTCTCGGCAGTAGTGGAATGGCGGAGCTACGCTTTATTCGCACCCACGGCAGTCGTTTTACTTCCCAGGATTGCACACTGTTTAACTGGCTGGCGCGGATAATCACCCCGGTTCTGCAATCATGGCTCAATGATGAAGAACAGCAGGTGGCGCTGCGTTTGCTGGAGAAAGATCGCGATCATCATCGGGTACTGGTTGATATTACTAATGCAGTGCTGTCACATCTTGATCTCGACGATCTGATCGCTGACGTCGCTCGTGAGATCCATCATTTTTTCGGTCTGGCTTCAGTCAGTATGGTACTGGGCGATCATCGAAAGAACGAGAAGTTCAGCCTGTGGTGCAGCGATCTTTCTGCCTCACATTGTGCGTGTCTGCCACGCTGTATGCCTGGCGAAAGTGTATTGCTGACACAAACGCTACAAACCCGACAACCGACCTTGACGCACCGTGCAGATGATCTGTTTCTCTGGCAACGCGACCCGTTATTACTCTTACTTGCATCTAACGGCTGCGAATCTGCGCTCCTTATACCGCTTACCTTTGGCAACCATACACCGGGTGCATTGTTGCTGGCGCATACCTCTTCCACTCTCTTTAGTGAGGAAAACTGCCAGCTACTACAACACATAGCCGATCGCATCGCTATTGCCGTTGGCAATGCCGATGCCTGGCGTAGCATGACCGATTTGCAGGAAAGTTTGCAGCAAGAAAACCACCAGCTTAGCGAGCAGCTCCTTTCGAATCTGGGCATCGGTGACATTATCTATCAAAGCCAGGCAATGGAAGACCTGCTCCAGCAGGTAGATATTGTGGCGAAGAGCGACAGTACGGTGTTGATTTGTGGTGAAACCGGAACTGGCAAAGAGGTGATCGCCAGAGCGATCCATCAACTTAGCCCGCGACGCGACAAGCCGCTGGTCAAAATCAACTGCGCTGCCATCCCCGCCAGTCTTCTGGAAAGTGAGTTATTCGGTCATGACAAAGGGGCGTTTACTGGTGCGATTAATACCCATCGTGGTCGTTTTGAAATTGCCGATGGCGGCACGTTGTTTCTCGATGAAATTGGCGATCTGCCGTTAGAACTTCAGCCTAAACTGCTGCGCGTATTGCAGGAGCGGGAGATTGAGCGTCTCGGCGGGAGTAGAACGATCCCGGTGAATGTCAGAGTCATTGCCGCCACCAACCGTGATTTGTGGCAAATGGTTGAAGATCGCCAGTTTCGCAGCGATCTCTTTTATCGCCTGAATGTCTTCCCACTGGAATTGCCGCCGCTACGCGACCGTCCGGAAGATATCCCTCTTTTAGCAAAACATTTCACGCAAAAAATGGCGCGCCATATGAATCGCGCAATTGACGCCATCCCGACCGAGGCACTACGCCAGTTGATGTCGTGGGATTGGCCGGGCAACGTGCGCGAGCTGGAAAACGTGATTGAGCGGGCGGTACTGTTGACTCGTGGTAACAGTCTGAATTTACATCTAAATGTCCGACAAAGCCGTTTACTGCCGACGCTAAATGAAGATTCAGCGCTTCGCAGTTCAATGGCGCAGTTACTGCACCCGACGACGCCAGAGAATGACGAAGAAGAACGTCAGCGCATTGTTCAGGTATTGCGAGAAACCAATGGCATTGTTGCCGGGCCCCGTGGCGCAGCGACGCGATTAGGGATGAAGCGCACCACGCTGCTGTCACGAATGCAGCGGCTGGGGATCTCGGTTCGCGAGGTGTTGTAATCTGCTTTTGCAGGAGTATGCATGAGAAACAAACTCTCTTTCGACTTGCAGTTGAGCGCCAGAAAAGCGGCAATCGCTGAACGGATTGCCGCCCATAAAATTGCCCGCAGTAAAGTGTCGGTCTTTTTAATGGCGATGTCCGCTGGCGTGTTTATGGCGATCGGATTTACTTTTTACCTTTCCGTTATCGCCGATGCCCCGTCTTCACAGGCATTAACCCATCTGGTGGGCGGCCTTTGCTTTACACTCGGCTTTATTTTGCTGGCGGTTTGCGGCACCAGCCTGTTCACCTCGTCGGTAATGACGGTGATGGCAAAAAGTCGGGGCGTTATTAGTTGGCGAACTTGGCTGATTAACGCACTTCTGGTGGCCTGCGGTAATCTGGCAGGTATTGCCTGTTTCAGTTTGTTAATCTGGTTTTCCGGGCTGGTGATGAGTGAAAACGCGATGTGGGGAGTCGCGGTTTTACACTGCGCCGAGGGCAAAATGCATCATACATTTACTGAATCTGTCAGCCTCGGCATTATGTGCAATCTGATGGTTTGCCTGGCGCTGTGGATGAGTTATTGCGGGCGTTCGTTATGCGACAAAATCGTCGCCATGATTTTGCCCATCACCCTGTTTGTCGCCAGTGGCTTTGAGCACTGTATCGCCAATTTGTTTGTGATTCCGTTCGCCATTGCCATTCGCCATTTCGCCCCTCCCCCCTTCTGGCAGCTGGCGCACAGTAGCGCAGACAATTTTCCGGCACTGACGGTCAGCCATTTTATTACCGCCAATCTGCTCCCGGTGATGCTGGGTAATATTATCGGCGGTGCGGTGCTGGTGAGTATGTGTTATCGGGCTATTTATTTACGTCAGGAACCCTGAAAAATCAGCCCGGCGAAACAGTTCGTCGGGCTGAAGATTATTCTTGCGCGATTTGCCCATCGGGCCAGGCATGAATCACGGCTTTGATCAGCGTCGCCAACGGAATGGCGAAGAATACGCCCCAGAATCCCCACAAACCACCGAAGATCACCACCGATAAAATAATCACCAGCGGATGCAGGTTAACCGCTTCGGAGAACAACACCGGCACTAACAGGTTGCCGTCCAGCGCCTGAATAATCAGATACACCGCGAAGCAGCTCCAGAATTCAGTACCTGCGCCAAACTGGAATAGCGCCACGCCAACCACCGGAATGGTCACCACAAATGCGCCAATGTACGGAATAAGAACCGAGAAGCCGACCAGCACTGCCAGCAGCAGCGAATAGTTCAGCCCGAAGAGCAAGAACCCCAGCCAGGTGGCGATCCCCACCACGATCATCTCCAGCACTTTGCCGCGGATATAGTTGGTGATTTGTTGATTCATCTCCTTCCACACCTGTCCTGCCAGCCCACGGTTACGCGGCAGCACCCGGCGAACGGCGTTCAGCATCTGCTCTTTGTCTTTCAGCAGGAAGAAGACCATCAATGGCACCAGCACCAGATAGACGGCTATGGTCAGCAAACCGACCAGCGAGGCGAGGGAAATTTTCACCACCGAATCGCCCATGGTCAGCATCCGACTGCGCATATTTTCGGCCATTGCATCAATAATGCCCGCGTCCATTAACGCCGGATAGCGGCGCGGCAACGTGGCGGCAAAGTCAGAAAGCTTATTGAGCATCCCCGGCATATCGCGGATTAAGTAGATGCCCTGTTGCCAGGCGATAGGCAGTACCACGAACGCCATCAGTAGCAATATACCGACGAAAACCACCAATACAATCGACGTCGCCCAGCGGCGGGAGCAGCCAATAGATTGCAGACGCACGGTCGGCCACTCCAGCAAATACGCCAGAACCAACGCCACCAGCAGCGGCGCCAGCAGGCCGCTGAAGAAAAATAGAATGCAAAAACCGGCCAGCAGAATCACCAGCAGCGCTATCGCTTCGGGGTCGCTAAATCGGCGACGGTACCACTGCATCAACATCTCGAGCATAAATCTATTCCCTGAGGCCTGGGGTGCTTTTTTCATACAGAACGTGAATTGTATCTAAGTGTCACAAAAAAGACTCCGCTTTTTATAATTATCCCACAATCGCGCAATTATCATTTTCAATGATGAAGCAGATAGATACACTCGCAGAGCGGCTTTTACGGGAACGTACCGGTGACGCTATTGGTCAAAACAGGCACTACCCCACATTACAGGACAGAGGTTATGTTCAGGCAGTTGAAAAAAACGCTGTTGGCATCCCTTATTGCGACGCTTGCACTCGGTCAGATAGCCCCTGCATTTGCGGACTCAACGGACAATCTGCCGGATATGGGCACGTCCGCAGGAGATGCTCTCCATTGGTCAGGAGATGCAAATGGGGGATTACTATGTTCGTCAACTGCGCGGAGCGCACCGCTGATTAACGACCCGCTGTTAGTTCAATACATTAATTCGCTAGGTATGCGGCTGGTATCGCACGCCTTTTCAGTCCGTACGCCATTTCATTTCTATCTGATCAATAACGACGACATCAACGCCTTCGCCTTCTTTGGCGGTAACGTGGTGCTTCACTCCGCACTATTCCGCTACTCGGATACGGAGAGCCAGCTGGCGTCGGTGATGGCGCACGAAATCTCCCACGTGACCCAGCGCCACCTGGCGCGTGCGATGGAAGACCAGAAACGTAACGCTCCGCTAACGTGGGTCGGCGCGCTAGGCTCGATCCTATTAGCAATGGCGAGCCCGCAGGCCGGTATGGCAGCGCTGAGCGGTACGCTTGCAGGTACCCAACAGGGCATCATCAGCTTCACCCGTCAGAACGAAGAAGAAGCCGACCGCATTGGATCAGGTATTGCAGCGTTCGGGCTTTGATCCGCAGGCCATGCCGGCCTTTATGAAAAACTGCTCGACCAATCTCGCTACTCCTCGCGCCCGCCGGAAATGCTGTTAACCCACCCCCTGCCGGAGAGTCGTCTGTCGGATGCGCGTAACCGCGCCAACCAGATGCGTCCGGTGGTGGTGCAGTCCTCTGCCGATTTCTACTTCGCCAAAGCACGTACGCTCGGCATGTATAATTCCGGCAAAAATCAGCTCGGCACCGACCTTCTCGACAGCTGGTCGAAAAGGTAATATCCGCGAGCAGCATGCCGCCCAGTACGGGCGGGCACTGCTGGCAATGGAAGCCAAAAACTACGCGGAAGCCAGCAAACAGCTACAGCCGCTGCTCAGCGCCGAGCCGCAAAACGCCTGGTATCTGGATCTCGCCACCGATATCGACCTCGGCCAGAACAAAGCGACGGAAGCCGTCAATCGCTTGAAGAATGCCCGCGAGCTACGTACCAACCCGGTATTGCAATTAAACCTCGCCAACGCCCTGCTCGAAAGCCGGTCAGCCAGGGGAAGCTGCGACCATACTGAACCGCTACACCTTTAACTATAAAGAAGATACCAACGGCTGGGATCCGCTAGCCCAGGTGGAAAACAAGCTGGGTAATCGCGACCAGGAATTAGCCGCTCGCGCCGAAAATATGGCGCTGGTTGGAAGGCTGGACCAGGCCATTTCGCTGCTGGTAGCGCTGCTAGCGCGCAGGTTAAGCTACGCAGCCTGGAGCAGGCGCGCTACGATGCCCGCATTGACCAGCTGCGCCAGTTGCAAGAGCGCTTCCGCCCTTATCAGAAAATGTAACAGGAGAGACTATGACGGATTCGGTCACCATCTACCATAACCCGCGCTGCTCAAAAAGCCGCGAGACCTTAAGCCTGTTGAAGGACAACGGCATCGAGCCAAGCGTGGTGCTCTATCTGGAGACACCGCCGGATGCCGCCGCGCTGCGCAAGCTGCTAAAAACGCAGGGCATGACCAGCGCTCGCGAGCTGATGCGCCAGAAAGAGATCTTTATAAGGCGCTTAATCTTAGCGACAGCCAGCTTAGTGAAGAGGCATTAATCCAGGCGATGGTCGACAATCCAAAGCTGATTGAGCGCCCAATTGTCGTTAGCAACGGTCAGGCGCGAATTGGTCGTCCACCGGAACAAGTACTGGAAATCGTGGGTTAAGATGTGCTCCATCGCTAGTTGAAGCACATTGCCGGATGCGACGCTTGCCACGTCTTATCCGGCCTACGAATACTATGGATTAACTTCGCGTAGTTCGGATAAGGCGTTCGCGCCGCATCCGACAATAAACACCTTATCTACAACTTCAGAATTTCTTTCACAAACGGAATGGTCAGCTTACGTTGCGCGGTAATCGACGCACGATCCAACTGATCCAACGTCATAAATAGCGTGCGCATTTCTCTGTCGAGCCGCTTCAGCAAGAAACGCCCCACATCTTCCGGCAGTTCAAAACCACGCAAACGCGCGCGTAACTGTAGCGCCTGCAACTTATCTTCATCAGAAAGTGGCTGCAATTTGTAGATCTGCCCCCAGTCGAGTCGCGACGCGAGATCCGGTAATCCCAGATTCAACTGCCGCGGTGGACGATCGCCGGTGATCAACAACCGTGTTTTGCCCGATTCCAGAATTCGATTGTAGAGATCGAAAATCGCCATCTCCCACAACTCATCGCCTGCAATACACTCAATGTTGTCGATACAGACCAGCGACAAATGCTCCATACCGTCGAGCACTTCCGGAACAAACCAGGTGCGTTTATCCAGCGGGACATAGCCCACCGCATCGCCACGCTGCGACAATTCCGCGCAAGCCGCGTGCAGCAGATGGCTGCGCCCCGCGCCTTCGCGTGCCCAGAGATAGATGTAACCGCTATGTTCCTGACGCAGCACGTTTTGCAGCGCGGCCAGTAAAGAGGAGTTATCCCCCGGCCAGAAACTTGCAAAGGTTTCGTCGTCAGGAAGATAAAGTGGCAAAGAGAGCTGTGCCGGTGTGTTCAGAGATACCTCAACCAGGATTTCACAAAATCGCGAGAAGTTTACCACAGAATCCCATGATGTTTGAACCGGGCAGCAACACTGCCCGGTCGGTACATTATTTGTCTGTTATATCCGCGTCTTCTGCGTCCAGCACCACTTCTTCAGGGCGCAGCACACTGATCAGTTTGAAGATCAAACTTAAGCCGATACCGACGATGGTCGCCAGCGCCATACCTTTTAACTCCGCCGCGCCGATGTTTACCTTCGCGCCACTGACGCCGATGATCAAAATCACGGAAGTCAGGATCAGGTTCTGTGCTTTGTTGTAATCCACTTTCGATTCGATCAAAACACGAATACCGGAAGCACCGATGACACCATAAAGCAGCAGCGAAACGCCGCCCATCACCGGCAATGGGATCATCTGGATAGCGGCAGCCAGTTTACCGACGCAGGAAAGCAGGATAGCGAAAATCGCCGCCCCGCCGATAACCCAGGTACTGTACACACGGGTAATCGCCATCGCACCGATGTTCTCACCGTCAGGAGTCGTAGTCGGCGTGGAGCCGAAGAAGCCGGAGATAACGGTCGACAGGCCGTTAGCAAACATCGAGCGATGCCAGCCCCGGTTCACGAATCAGATCTTTCTTCACGATATTCGCCGTCACCACCAGGTGGCCGACGTATGCGCAATCACTACCAGCGCCGCAGGCAAGATGGTGAAGATAGCAAACCATTCAAAACGTGGTGTGTAGAACGTTGGCAGCGCGAACCAGTGTGCTTCGGCAATCGGCGTGGTATCGACGACACCCGTGCGAATAAACGCCATAGCCAACCAGAACCCCAATAAGAATCGGGATAATCGCGAGGAAGCCACGGAACAAGACGGAGCCAAACACGGTAACGCCCAACGTTACCAGTGAAATGATGATGGTTTTGGAGTCCGCTGATTGACCGTCCGGTGGCAGCAGGCCTGCCATATTCGCCGCCACACCCGCCAGTTCCAGACCGATAACGGCAACGATTGCGCCCATTGCCGCCGGAGGGAACATCGCGTCAAGCCAGCCGGTACCGGCTTTCTTGACAATAAAGGAGACGATGCAGAACAGCACGCCGCGCATCGATAAAACCACCAGCGCCACTTCGTAGCCACGGTAACAGCAGCAGCACCGGAGAAATAAAGGCAAAGCTGGAGCCCAGGTCGCTAAATTACCTTTGCAGATGAAGAGATACAGCAGCGTCCCGAGGCCGTTGAACAGCAGCACGGTGGCCGGGTTAATGTATGGGAACAGAACCGGCACCAGCACGGTTGCGCCAAACATGGCAAATAAATGCTGCAAGCTAAGCGGGATAGTTTGTAAAAGCGGCGGTCTTTCACTTACCCGAATGGCACGGCGCGTCATGGTGTTTTTCCTCTGTTTGTGTGTTGTCGGCCCAGTTGTTTTTATTCAAAAAAAAGCCGACTTTCAAAGTCGGCTCTTTTTTATTTTTTTTCGTTTACTTGGTACCAAAAATTTTATCGCCGGCATCGCCAGTCCCGGAATAATGTATCCGTGCTCGTTGAGGCCCTGGTCAATTGACGCCATATTCCCCTTTCGATGTCCGGGTGCGCTTTTTCCAGCGCCGCAATACCTTCCGGTGCTGCAACCAGGACCAGCACTTTAATGCTGGAGCAGCCCGCTTTTTTCAGCAGGTCGATGGTGGCGATAACGGAACCGCCGGTAGCCAGCATTGGGTCGACGATCGGCGCCATGCGCTCGTCGATGTTGGAAACCAGCTTCTGGAAGTAAGGTACTGGCTCCAGCGTCTCTTCGTCACGATACATGGCGACAACGCTAATGCGCGCGCTCGGTACGTTTTCCAGCACGCCGTCCATCATGCCCAGGCCTGCACGCCGGATTGGCACAACGGTAATTTTCTTACCTTTAATCTGGTCAATTTCTACGGGCCGTTCCAGCCTTCGATAGTCACTTTTTCCGTTTCCAGACCGGCGGTGGCTTCATAAGTCAGCAGGCTGCCGACTTCAGAGGCGAGTTCACGGAAGCGTTTGGTGCTGATATCGTTCTCGCGCATCAGGCCCAGCTTGTGTTTGACGAGTGGGTGTTTAACTTCCACAATCTTCATTCTCTTTCTCCTTTGAATGGGGCAGCCACAAAAAAATCGCCGGATTATACCTCCTTTCTTCAAGGCGGCAATATTCTTTTCGTTGACTTTAGTCAAAATGATAACGGTTTGAGATAAAGTTATTTTATATTCAGATGGTTATGAAAGAAGATTATTCCATCCGAAAACTAACCTTTACCCTGGCACAAGTCTTCTTTCGCCGCGCGCCTGGGGAAAAGACGTGCAAAAAGGTTGTGTAAAGCAGTCTCGCAAACGTTTGCTTTCCCTGTTAGAATTGCGCCGAATTTTATTTTTCTACCGCAAGTAACGCGTGGGGACCCAAGCAGTGACCGATAAAACCTCTCTTAGCTACAAAGATGCCGGTGTTGATATTGACGCGGGTAATGCTCTGGTTGGAAGAATCAAAGGCGTAGTGAAGAAAACGCGTCGTCCGGAAGTGATGGGCGGTCTGGGCGGCTTCGGTGCGCTGTGTGCATTGCCGCAAAAATATCGTGAACCCGTGCTGGTTTCTGGCACTGACGGCGTAGGTACCAAGCTGCGTCTGGCAATGGACTTAAAACGTCACGACACCATTGGTATTGATCTGGTCGCCATGTGCGTTAATGACCTGGTGGTGCAAGGTGCAGAGCCGCTGTTTTTCCTCGACTATTACGCAACCGGAAAACTGGATGTTGATACCGCTTCAGCGGTGATCAGCGGCATTGCGGAAGGTTGTCTGCAATCAGGCTGTTCACTGGTGGGTGGCGAAACGGCAGAAATGCCGGGGATGTATCACGGTGAGGATTACGATGTCGCGGGTTTCTGCGTTGGCGTGGTAGAAAAATCAGAAATCATCGACGGCTCTAAAGTCAGCGACGGCGATGTGCTGATTGCACTCGGTTCCAGCGGTCCACACTCGAACGGCTATTCGCTGGTGCGCAAAATTCTTGAAGTCAGCGGTTGTGATCCGCAAACCACCGAACTTGATGGTAAGCCATTAGCCGATCATCTGCTGGCACCGACCCGCATTTACGTGAAGTCAGTGCTGGAGTTGATTGAAAAGGTCGATGTGCATGCCATTGCGCACCTGACCGGCGGCGGCTTCTGGGAAAACATTCCGCGCGTATTGCCAGATAATACTCAGGCAGTGATTGATGAATCTTCCTGGCAGTGGCCGGAAGTGTTCAACTGGCTGCAAACGGCAGGTAACGTTGAGCACCATGAAATGTATCGCACCTTCAACTGCGGCGTCGGGATGATTATTGCCCTGCCTGCTCCGGAAGTGGACAAAGCCCTCGCCCTGCTCAATGCCAACGGTGAAAACGCGTGGAAAATCGGTATCATCAAAGCCTCTGATTCCGAACAACGCGTGGTTATCGAATAATGAATATTGTGGTGCTTATTTCCGGCAACGGAAGTAATTTACAGGCAATTATTGACGCCTGTAAAACCAACAAAATTAAAGGCACCGTACGGGCAGTTTTCAGCAATAAGGCCGACGCGTTCGGCCTTGAACGCGCCCGCCAGGCGGGTATTGCAACGCATACGCTCATCGCCAGCGCGTTTGACAGTCGTGAAGCCTATGACCGGGAGTTGATTCATGAAATCGACATGTACGCACCCGATGTGGTCGTGCTGGCTGGTTTTATGCGCATTCTCAGCCCGGCGTTTGTCTCCCACTATGCCGGGCGTTTGCTGAACATTCACCCTTCTCTGCTGCCGAAATATCCCGGATTACACACCCATCGTCAGGCGCTGGAAAATGGCGATGAAGAGCACGGTACATCGGTGCATTTCGTCACCGATGAACTGGACGGTGGCCCGGTTATTTTACAGGCGAAAGTCCCGGTATTTGCTGGTGATTCGGAAGATGACATCACCGCCCGCGTGCAAACCCAGGAACACGCCATTTATCCACTGGTGATTAGCTGGTTTGCCGATGGTCGTCTGAAAATGCACGAAAACGCCGCGTGGCTGGATGGTCAACGTCTGCCGCCGCAGGGCTACGCTGCCGACGAGTAATACCCCCGTAATTAAAGCGCCAGCTCTGCCGCTGGCGTTTTTCAATTCACCTGTAAATCGCAAGCTCCAGCAGTTTTTTTCCCCCTTTTCTGGCATAGTTGGACATCTGCCAATATTGCTCGCCATAATATCCAGGCAGTGTCCCGTGAATAAAACGGAGTAAAAGTGGTAATGGGTCAGGAAAAGCTATACATCGAAAAAGAGCTCAGTTGGTTATCGTTCAATGAACGCGTGCTTCAGGAAGCGGCGGACAAATCTAACCCGCTGATTGAAAGGATGCGTTTCCTGGGGATCTATTCCAATAACCTTGATGAGTTCTATAAAGTCCGCTTCGCTGAACTGAAGCGACGCATCATTATTAGCGAAGAACAAGGCTCCAACTCTCATTCCCGCCATTTACTGGGCAAAATTCAGTCCCGGGTGCTGAAAGCCGATCAGGAATTCGACGGCCTCTACAACGAGCTATTGCTGGAGATGGCGCGCAACCAGATCTTCCTGATTAATGAACGCCAGCTCTCCGTCAATCAACAAAACTGGCTGCGTCATTATTTTAAGCAGTATCTGCGTCAGCACATTACGCCGATTTTAATCAATCCTGACACTGACTTAGTGCAGTTCCTGAAAGATGATTACACCTATCTGGCGGTGGAAATTATCCGTGGCGATACCATCCGTTACGCGCTGCTGGAGATCCCATCAGATAAAGTGCCGCGCTTTGTGAATTTACCGCCAGAAGCGCCGCGTCGACGCAAGCCGATGATTCTTCTGGATAACATTCTGCGTTACTGCCTTGATGATATTTTCAAAGGCTTCTTTGATTATGACGCGCTGAATGCCTATTCAATGAAGATGACCCGCGATGCCGAATACGATTTAGTGCATGAGATGGAAGCCAGCCTGATGGAGTTGATGTCTTCCAGTCTCAAGCAGCGTTTAACTGCTGAGCCGGTGCGTTTTGTTTATCAGCGCGATATGCCCAATGCGCTGGTTGAAGTGTTACGCGAAAAACTGACTATTTCCCGCTACGACTCCATCGTCCCCGGCGGTCGTTATCATAATTTTAAAGACTTTATTAATTTCCCCAATGTCGGCAAAGCCAATCTGGTGAACAAACCACTGCCGCGTTTACGCCATATTTGGTTTGATAAAGCCCAGTTCCGCAATGGTTTTGATGCCATTCGCGAACGCGATGTGTTGCTCTATTATCCTTATCACACCTTTGAGCATGTGCTGGAACTGCTGCGTCAGGCTTCGTTCGACCCGAGCGTACTGGCGATTAAAATTAACATTTACCGCGTGGCGAAAGATTCACGCATCATCGACTCGATGATCCACGCCGCACATAACGGTAAGAAAGTCACCGTGGTGGTTGAGTTACAGGCGCGTTTCGACGAAGAAGCCAACATTCACTGGGCGAAGCGCCTGACCGAAGCAGGCGTGCACGTTATCTTCTCTGCGCCGGGGCTGAAAATTCACGCCAAACTGTTCCTGATTTCACGTAAAGAAAACGGTGAAGTGGTGCGTTATGCACACATCGGGACCGGGAACTTTAACGAAAAAACCGCGCGTCTTTATACTGACTATTCGTTGCTGACCGCCGATGCGCGCATCACCAACGAAGTACGGCGGGTATTTAACTTTATTGAAAACCCATACCGTCCGGTGACATTTGATTATTTAATGGTATCGCCGCAAAACTCCCGCCGCCTATTGTATGAAATGGTGGACCGCGAGATCGCCAACGCGCAGCAAGGGCTGCCCAGTGGTATCACCCTGAAGCTAAATAACCTTGTCGATAAAGGCCTGGTTGATCGTCTGTATGCGGCCTCCAGCTCCGGCGTACCGGTTAATCTGCTGGTTCGCGGAATGTGTTCGCTGATCCCCAATCTGGAAGGCATTAGCGACAACATTCGTGCCATCAGTATTGTTGACCGTTACCTTGAACATGACCGGGTTTATATTTTTGAAAATGGCGGCGATAAAAAGGTCTACCTTTCTTCCGCCGACTGGATGACGCGCAATATTGATTATCGTATTGAAGTGGCGACGCCGCTGCTCGATCCGCGCCTGAAGCAGCGGGTACTGGACATCATCGACATATTGTTCAGCGATACGGTCAAAGCACGTTATATCGATAAAGAACTCAGTAATCGCTACGTTCCCCGCGGCAATCGCCGCAAAGTACGGGCGCAGTTGGCGATTTATGACTACATCAAATCACTCGAACAACCTGAATAACCCTATGCCAATACACGATAAATCCCCTCGTCCGCAGGAGTTTGCTGCGGTCGATCTTGGTTCAAACAGTTTTCACATGGTCATAGCCCGTGTGGTAGATGGTGCCATGCAGATTATTGGCCGCCTGAAACAGCGGGTGCATCTGGCGGACGGCCTGGGGCCAGATAATATGTTGAGTGAAGAGGCAATGACGCGCGGTTTAAACTGTCTGTCGCTGTTTGCCGAACGGCTACAAGGGTTTTCTCCTGCCAGCGTCTGTATAGTTGGTACCCATACGCTGCGTCAGGCGCTGAACGCCACTGACTTTCTGAAACGCGCGGAAAAGGTCATTCCCTACCCGATTGAAATTATTTCCGGTAATGAAGAAGCCCGTCTGATTTTTATGGGCGTGGAACATACCCAACCGGAAAAAGGTCGCAAACTGGTTATTGATATTGGCGGCGGATCTACGGAACTGGTGATTGGTGAAAATTTCGAACCTATTCTCGTTGAAAGCCGCCGGATGGGTTGTGTCAGCTTTGCCCAGCTTTATTTTCCTGGCGGGGTCATCAATAAAGAGAATTTTCAGCGCGCTCGCATGGCGGCAGCACAAAAACTGGAAACTTTAACCTGGCAATTCCGTATTCAGGGCTGGAACGTTGCAATGGGCGCTTCCGGTACCATAAAAGCCGCCCATGAAGTGTTAATGGAAATGGGCGAGAAAGACGGGATAATTACCCCGGAACGTCTGGAAAAACTGGTAAAAGAAGTTTTACGTCACCGTAATTTCGCATCGCTGAGTTTACCGGGTCTTTCCGAAGAGCGGAAAACAGTCTTCGTTCCGGGACTGGCGATTTTATGCGGTGTGTTTGATGCTTTAGCCATCCGTGAACTGCGCCTTTCTGACGGGGCGTTACGCGAAGGCGTACTGTATGAAATGGAAGGACGTTTCCGTCATCAGGATGTGCGTAGTCGCACCGCCAGCAGCCTCGCCAACCAGTATCACATCGACAGCGAACAGGCCCGACGGGTGCTGGATACCACTATGCAAATGTACGAACAGTGGCGGGAACAGCAACCGAAGCTGGCGCATCCGCAACTGGAGGCGCTACTGCGATGGGCCGCCATGCTGCATGAGGTCGGGTTGAATATCAACCACAGCGGTTTGCATCGCCACTCCGCTTATATTCTGCAAAACAGTGACTTGCCGGGTTTTAATCAGGAACAGCAGCTGATGATGGCGACACTGGTGCGCTATCACCGTAAAGCGATTAAGCTCGACGATCTACCGCGCTTTACCTTGTTTAAGAAGAAACAGTTCCTGCCACTGATACAGCTATTGCGCCTTGGCGTATTACTCAACAATCAACGTCAGGCAACCACCACACCGCCAACATTGACGCTGATTACTGATGACAGTCACTGGACACTGCGTTTCCCGCATGACTGGTTTAGTCAGAATGCGCTGGTACTGCTTGATCTGGAAAAGGAGCAAGAATACTGGGAAGGCGTGGCTGGCTGGCGGTTGAAAATTGAAGAAGAAAGTACACCAGAAATCGCCGCTTAATACTTTGCGGGCCGACGAGAAATGTCGGCCCGCATTATTCAGGCACTTTCGCGAATGGGTTCGATTTCATTCAGCGTATCAATTAACGGCTGCGGCTTACCAATAAGATAACCCTGCATATAATCGATCCCCAAAGAGAGCACCGCCTCGCGGATCTCTTCGTTTTCAACGTACTCTGCCACTACCAGCATTTTCTTCATTCGCGCCAGGTGGCAAATCGATGCCACTATCTGATAATCCAGACTATTTGACACAATATTGCGGATAAAACTGCCGTCAATTTTAAGCAGATCGGCATTCACATTTTTAAGCCGCGCATAGCTGGCGTAGCCGGTGCCGAAATCATCAATCGCAATCTGGCAGCCTAATTCCTGAAGATGCTGCAAGGTGATTTGCGCCTGCTTAACATTGGTCAGAGCATTACTTTCGGTGACTTCAAAAATAAGTTGCCACGCTTCAATCTGATATTTAGCCAGCAACTGACTGACTTCAACAGGAAAACGAGCCTGACATACCGAGGTTGGAGACAGATTAATAGCAAAACGGTGAGCGGGCATCTTCGCTCTGTTTTCAGCCATAAATTGCAGCGTATGCTCAATGACCCACATGTCGATACTCGACGATAAACCAAATTCGTGCGCGACCGGCAAGAAGCTATCGGGGCTGATCAGTTCATCATTCTCACCTTTCATGCGCAGAAGAATTTCATGGTAAACATCACCACGCATACCGGTAATCGGCTGGGCCATCAGGAAAAAATGGTTGTGTTCCAGCGCCTGCTGTAGTCGATTCATCATCGCGACTTTATCTTTCAATTCGCGTTGCAAATACATTGCCCCGCGACGCTGCATATTTTCCGGGGCGTTGGTCACGATGGAAAGTTCGGCGACCGTATTTAGCTCTCCCAGCAGCAGGTAGATATGATTCACTGGCGAGCGCACATAGCAGTAACTGACGCCAATCTGCGGTTGCATCGGCATGCCATCCCAAAAGAAACGAAATTGCTTGAGATGGCTATCCAGTGCGGTAATGCGCTCCTGGTGCGATTCTGTATTCAGTCGCAGCGCGAGATCGTTACCCGAAAGCTGATAAACATCTTCACCCGGTTCCAGCAAGGGTGACAGCCAGTGAGAAAGTTTTTGCTTGTATTGAATCCGCAGCATGATGCCATAGTTCTTAACCAGCATTTCCATGCCAGGGATGCGTAAATAACAAAGCGCAGACCAGGGGGCATCACGCAACGCGCGATTCAGGGCGCGAACATTTGGCAGATGAACCACCGGGTCCACATACGCAAGCCGCTGAATGCGTCTGACTACCGCTCTCTGACGGGTTGCCAGTACAGCCATATAATTGACAATAAAAGAGAATACCAGATAACTGGAGGAGGTTATGGTCAGCTGCGTGGTATAGCCAGGATAAATGGGAATGTAATTTTGATAGCTGTGGATGCTGATCATCAACACGACCGCCCAGAGCAGCGAAATCAGCTTATAACCATAGCGCATCGCTCCCCACATCATCAGGGGCAGCAATAATGACAAGGTATAATTGGTGCTAAAAATTGTGCTTTTTTCATTTAACGGCATGCATAACAGCAACAATAAAGCACCTAATGCCAGTAGCCAGAGCGCGAACTCTTTTTTGGTGACTTTGGCATCAACCTGCTGTTTTAATTGCGAATAATAGCTACGTAAATAAAATGGATTTCGCACTACCCGAATGATGAAGTAGCACAGCGGGACACCGATCAGATTACCCACCAGTAAGGCCTGATAATTGATTAAAGTCCCGAGGTTAAAAGGCATGACACCGACCAGATTTTCTCTGCTCGCCAGTAATCCTACAAATGCAGCAAACTGGAAAAGTATCAGAAACAGCGTTGCAGGAAACACAATCTGCCAGAATATACGCTGGGAAATTAAACGGGTATCACCATGTGAAACGTTGTTACGCCGGGGAGTAAAGACCCTGTAACCGCCCCAACAGAGAATGATAATGATAATAAAATTAGCCGTTAATGATAGCGTTTCGTAAAAACCCAGCTCTGCATATTTGCGGACAAAAATCCCTAAGGCGATCCCTGGCAATGCCGCCCAGCTGAAAAACATCATCATGCTGATCATCAGTGCCAGAGGCAGATAAAAGAGAAAAACCTCACCGGAAGAAATATGCGCGAAAGTATTAATGTGGGCGAAAATGGGCAAGATTAAAGAAGGCAGGAACAGCGGAAGCCCCCACCATTTATCACGTATTTTTATATAAGTTGCATTCAGTTTCATAGATGCTCAGCAGAATCCCCCACATCCTGAAGGAGGTGTATTCAGACAGGCATCCCACCTGACTTCGAATGATGATTATTCATCACTATAGAGAGCATTGATTCTAAGTGTCATATGAAAGTACCAATTGATATATATCAAACAAAATAACCCTGATTAATGAATTATTACGTTTATCATGTTAATTCATCATTATTACATCATCATTGTAAATAATTAAATTAACTTCCATAACATTAAAATATGTATCCACTGACGCTTTTTTACATAACGAAGAATTGACCATTTTGTCCTGTTGTGCCTTAATGTAAGTACCGTCCACAGCGTGGGACATACTTCAAGGAACCTTTTGTGAGTCAGGCAACCAGTATGCGAAAACGACACCGATTTAACAGTCGCATGACCCGTATCGTACTGCTCATCAGCTTTATCTTCTTCTTTGGCCGTTTTATCTACTCGTCCGTCGGTGCCTGGCAGCACCATCAGAGCAAAAAAGAAGCTCAGCAATCCACACTCTCCGTCGAATCACCGGTACAACGTTAGCGGTTACCTTCTCCACTTTCACAGAACATAACGGCACTTCGCTGTCGGATGCTTTTGCTGTTTGGGATTATCAAAGCGGCAGATATTCTTTCATCTTAAATTTTACGTCTTTATCCTGACTGATGTTTATCCTGTTTGGCTGCGAAATAAATATAAAATTAATATATATGTTGTAATGATATATTTTTATAAATTATTCCCTGCGTGAATTTTAATAAATTTAATCTATCCCTTTATACGCAATACATTTACTTTCCTCTTTTGATGATCTTAAATGTCTTATTTTTCGTAATGTGTATAACAAGGAATAGTGATGAAATTTAAAAAATGTCTTCTGCCTGTGGCAATGTTAGCGTCATTCACTCTGGCAGGATGCCAGTCAAATGCTGACGATCATGCTGCCGATGTTTATCAAACCGATCAACTGAATACCAAACAAGAAACTAAAACCGTTAATATTATTTCCATTCTTCCCGCAAAAGTTGCCGTAGACAACTCCCAAAATAAACGGAACGCACAAGCCTTCGGCGCGCTTATTGGCGCAGTCGCTGGCGGTGTTATCGGCCACAACGTCGGGTCTGGCAGCAATTCCGGAACGACGGCAGGTGCAGTTGGCGGCGGAGCTGTAGGCGCGGCAGCGGGTTCTATGGTGAATGATAAAACCTTAGTGGAAGGTGTTTCTTTAACCTATAAGGAAGGCACCAAAGTGTATACCTCTACCCAGGTGGGTAAAGAGTGCCAGTTTACGACAGGTTTAGCCGTTGTTATTACCACGACGTATAACGAAACGCGTATTCAGCCAAATACCAAATGTCCTGAAAAGAGCTAATAATCAGGAGGAGTCATGAAGAAAGTTTTTCTTTGCGCCATCTTAGCCTCCTTAAGCTATCCGGCTATCGCCTCATCATTGCAGGATCAACTCTCTGCTGTCGCAGAAGCGGAACAGCAAGGTAAAAATGAAGAGCAAAGGCAGCATGACGAATGGGTCGCGGAGCGCAACAGGGAAATCCAGCAAGAGAAGCAACGTCGCGCAAATGCCCAGGCCGCCGCTAACAAAAGAGCGGCAACGGCAGCGGCAAATAAGAAAGCTCGTCAGGATAAACTGGACGCCGAAGCCTCTGCGGACAAAAAACGCGATCAAAGTTATGAAGATGAGCTACGCAGCTTAGAGATTCAGAAACAAAAACTGGCGCTGGCGAAAGAAGAAGCCCGCGTTAAGCGAGAAAACGAATTTATCGATCAGGAACTGAAGCACAAAGCTGCGCAAACCGATGTGGTGCAATCTGAAGCTGACGCCAACAGAAATATGACTGAAGGCGGTCGCGATCTGATGAAAAGCGTGGGCAAAGCAGAAGAGAACAAATCGGACAGCTGGTTTAATTAATCGATGTTAGTAACTTCAATCCTATAATTCTTGAAGATAAAAAACCCTCTGTAGTAACAGAGGGTTTTGTTCATTCATAGTGCAGGGTCAAATCATTCCCACTCAATGGTAGCTGGCGGCTTGCCGCTGATGTCATACACCACGCGGGAAATACCGTTCACTTCATTGATAATGCGGTTGGAAACGCGACCGAGGAAATCGTACGGCAGATGCGCCCAGTGTGCGGTCATAAAGTCGATGGTTTCGACAGCACGCAGAGAGACAACCCAGTCATACTTACGACCATCGCCCATTACGCCAACGGAACGTACCGGCAGGAACACAGTGAACGCCTGGCTGACTTTGTCGTACAGGTCCGCTTTACGCAGTTCTTCAATGAAGATGGCGTCAGCACGGCGCAGCAGGTCACAGTACTCTTTCTTCACTTCACCCAGAACACGAACGCCAAGGCCTGGTCCCGGGAACGGGTGACGGTACAGCATGTCGTACGGCAGGCCCAGCTCCAGACCAATCTTACGCACTTCGTCTTTGAACAGCTCTTTCAGCGGTTCAACCAGGCCCATCTTCATCTCTTTCGGCAGGCCGCCCACGTTGTGGTGAGATTTGATGACGTGTGCTTTACCGGTTGCAGACGCCGCAGATTCGATAACGTCAGGGTAGATGGTGCCCTGCGCCAGCCACTTCACGTCTTCCAGTTTCAGCGCTTCTTCATCGAATACTTCAACGAAAACGCGACCGATGATTTTACGTTTTGCTTCCGGATCGTTTTCGCCAGCCAGCGCTGACAGGAAGCGATCTTCTGCCGGTACGTGAACAATGTTAAGACCAAAGTGATCGCCAAACATATCCAGAACCTGCTCTGCTTCGTTGAGGCGCAGCAGGCCGTTGTCGACGAATACGCAAGTCAGGTTTTTACCGATAGCGCGGTGCAGCAGCATTGCGGTTACGGAGGAATCCACACCACCAGAGAGGCCGAGGATGACTTTATCGTCGCCTACCTGCTCGCGGATGCGAGCTACAGCATCGTCGATAATTTTGTCAGCGGTCCACAGCGCTTCGCACTGGCAGATATCGCGAACAAAACGCTCAAGCATGCGCAGGCCCTGGCGAGTGTGGGTCACTTCCGGGTGGAACTGCACGCCGTAATAATGTTTTCTTCGTTAGCCATAATGGCGAACGGGCAGCTCTCTGTGCTGGCAACGGTGACGAAGTCAGCAGGGATGGCGGTGACTTTATCGCCATGGCTCATCCATACGTCCAGCAGCGGTTTGCCGTCTGCGGTCAGTGCATCTTCGATACCGCGAACCAGCGCGCTGTCGGTTTTCACTTCAACCTGGGCGTAGCCAAACTCGCGTTCGGTAGAGCTTTCAACATGACCGCCCAGCTGCATCGCCATGGTCTGCATGCCGTAGCATACGCCGAAGACCGGTACACCAGCTTCGAAGACGTATTCTGGTGCGCGTGGGCTGTTATCTTCGGTGGTGCTTTCCGGGCCACCGGAGAGGATGATCCCGCTCGGATTGAACTCACGGATTTGTGCTTCAGTAACATCCCATGCCCACAGTTCACAGTAGACGCCCAGTTCACGTACGCGACGTGCCACCAGCTGCGTATACCGCGATCCGAAATCAAGGATAAGAATGCGATGTTTATGAATATTATCAGTCATTTGACGTTAATTCCGAGGCAAGTGAAACAATAAGACAAAACGCCCGGTTAAAACCGGGCGCGGAAACTTATCAGGAGCCCATGCGGTAGTTCGGGGACTCTTTGGTGATGGTCACATCGTGAACGTGGCTTTCCTGGATACCCGCACCGCTGATGCGAATGAATTCAGCTTTCGTACGCAGCTCGTCAATGGTACCACAGCCGGTCAGCCCCATACAGGAGCGCAGGCCGCCCATCTGCTGGTGAATGATCTCTTCAGAACGGTTTACAGGCAACGCCACCTTCGATACCTTCTGGTACCAGTTTGTCTGCTGCGTTATCGCTCTGGAAGTAACGGTCGGAAGAACCTTTAGACATCGCGCCCAGGGAGCCGATACCACGGTAAGATTTGTAAGAACGGCCCTGGCAAGCCTGATTTCACCCGGGGATTCTTCGGTACCAGCCAGCATTGAACCCACCATCACCACGGCGGCGCCAGCAGCGATAGCTTTCGCGATGTCACCGGAGAAACGAATACCACCATCGGCGATAACCGGAATGCCGGTACTTTCCAGTGCTTCAACCGCGTCGGAAACCGCAGTGATCTGCGGAACACCGACGCCAGTCACGATACGAGTTGTACAGATAGAGCCAGGGCCAATGCCGACTTTAACCGCACTGCAACCAGCTTCTGCCAGAGCGCGTGCACCTGCAGCTGTTGCCACGTTGCCGCCGATAATTTGCAGATCCGGATATTTAGCACGGGTTTCACGGATACGCTGCAGAACGCCTTCAGAGTGGCCGTGGGAGGAGTCAATCAGCAAGCACGTCAACACCTGCCGCAACCAGAGCATCAACGCGCTCTTCGTTACCAGCGCCTGCGCCTACTGCCGCGCCAACGCGCAGACGACCCTGCTCATCTTTACACGCGTTAGGTTTACGTTCGGCTTTTTTAAAGTCTTTAACGGTGATCATGCCAGCAGGTGGAAGCTGGAATCAACAACCAGCGCTTTTTCAACGCGGCGTTCGTGCATTTTTGCGAAACCACGTCACGCGCTTCGCCTTCGCGAACGGTCACCAGGCGATCTTTCGGCGTCATATGTGCACCCGCTCACCGGCTGGCAGGTTCAGATCGGTTACGAAGCGAACATCACGACCGGTAATGATACGACCAGTTCATTATCTTCGGTCACAACCGGATAGCCTGCGAAGCCGTTACGCTCAGTCAGCGCTTTGACTTCGTGCAGAGTGGTGGTTGGCAAAACGGTCTGCGGGTCGGTCACGACGCCGGATTCGTGTTTCTTCACGCGGCGAACTTCTTCCGCCTGGCGCTCAATGGACATGTTTTTGTGGATAAAACCGATGCCGCCTTCCTGTGCCAGTGCAATTGCAAGGCGCGCTTCAGTCACGGTATCCATTGCCGCAGAGAGCATAGGAATGTTCAGACGAATAGTTTTAGTCAGCTGGGTTCCAGATCAGCCGTGTTCGGCAGAACGGTAGAATGAGCGGGAACGAGGAGGACGTCGTCAAACGTCAGGGCTTCTTTTGCGATACGTAGCATGGGCAATATCTCACCTGGGAGGTTAATAAATATTGCCGCGGCATTATACAGAGCGTAAGCGATTGCATCTACACTTTTCTTAAAAAAATACTTGCGATCCCCGAAGGGCGGGTTACTATCGACTGAATAACCTGCTGATTTAGAATTTGATCTCGCTCACATGTTACCTTCTCAATCCCCTGCAATTTTTACCGTTAGTCGCCTGAATCAAACGGTTCGTCTGCTGCTTGAGCATGAGATGGGACAGGTTTGGATCAGCGGCGAAATTTCTAATTTCACGCAACCAGCTTCCGGTCACTGGTACTTTACACTCAAAGACGACACCGCCCAGGTACGCTGCGCGATGTTCCGCAACAGCAACCGCCGGGTGACCTTCCGCCCACAGCATGGGCAACAAGTTTTAGTTCGCGCCAATATTACGCTCTACGAGCCGCGCGGCGACTACCAGATAATCGTTGAGAGTATGCAGCCGGCCGGTGAAGGGCTGCTGCAACAGAAGTACGAACAGCTCAAAGCGAAGTTGCAGGCTGAAGGTTTGTTCGATCAGCAATACAAAAAACCACTTCCCTCCCCTGCGCATTGCGTTGGTGTGATCACCTCAAAAACCGGTGCTGCGCTACATGATATTTTGCATGTGTTAAAACGTCGCGATCCTTCTCTGCCGGTGATCATCTACCCTGCCGCCGTTCAGGGCGATGACGCGCCGGGGCAAATTGTTCGCGCCATTGAACTGGCGAATCAGCGCAATGAGTGCGACGTATTGATCGTCGGGCGCGGCGGCGGTTCGCTGGAAGATTTATGGAGTTTTAACGACGAACGCGTAGCGCGGGCGATTTTTACCAGCCGCATTCCGGTTGTCAGCGCCGTCGGGCATGAGACGGATGTGACCATTGCCGATTTTGTTGCCGATCTGCGTGCGCCAACGCCGTCTGCCGCCGCTGAAGTAGTGAGCCGTAATCAGCAAGAGTTACTGCGCCAGGTGCAATCGACCCGTCAACGGCTGGAGATGGCGATGGATTATTATCTCGCCAACCGCACACGTCGCTTTACGCAAATTCATCACCGATTACAGCAACAGCATCCGCAGCTCCGGCTGGCACGCCAGCAAACCATGCTTGAGCGCCTGCAAAAGCGAATGAGCTTTGCGCTGGAAAATCAACTTAAGCGTACCGGGCAACAGCAGCAGCGGTTAACACAGCGGCTGAATCAGCAAAATCCACAGCCGAAGATTCATCGCGCGCAAACGCGCATTCAGCAACTGGAATATCGTTTAGCAGAAACCCTGCGCGCACAGCTTAGCGCCACGCGTGAACGTTTCGGTAATGCAGTAACGCACCTCGAAGCCGTAAGCCCACTGTCAACGCTGGCGCGTGGATACAGCGTTACTACTGCTACTGACGGCAATGTACTGAAAAAAGTGAAGCAAGTTAAAGCGGGTGAAATGCTAACCACACGTCTGGAAGACGGCTGGATAGAAAGTGAAGTAAAAAACATCCAGCCAGTAAAAAAATCGCGTAAAAAGGTGCATTAAGCCAGCACGAATTCAACGCGTTTTTTCGATATCAAGCCATGCCCGTGCTGACAGAAGTAATCTACTGCACCACAGGCTTTTAACACCTGCAACGGTTGATGGCAGTCTGGACAAAGAGCTTTCATTTCAATAAATTCCCCGCAGGATCGGCAACGCGCATGGCCGTTATCCTGATCAAGCACATGCTGACATTGTGGACAATGCAGTTCCATATGAATTCCTCCGGTAGCCATTCCCTCTACATTCATAGAGGGAATGGCAGATAAAATACTTACGGATAATTATTTATTTTTCTTGATGTGCTTCATCAGACGCTTACGTTTACGCATCTGGGTTGGCGTCAGGGTGTTACGCTTATTCGCATACGGGTTTTCCCCTTCTTTGAACTGAATACGAATCGGCGATCCCATTACGTCCAGCGATTTGCGGAAGTAGTTCATCAAGTAGCGCTTGTAGGAATCAGGCAGGTCTTTCACCTGATTACCGTGAATCACCACAATCGGCGGGTTATAACCACCGGCGTGGGCATATTTCAGCTTCACACGACGACCGCGTACCAGCGGCGGTTGGTGATCTTCAACAGCCATCGTCATGATGCGCGTCAGCATAGAGGTCCCCACACGACGGGTGGAGCTGTCATACGCTTCACGTACTGATTCAAACAAGTTACCAACACCACTGCCGTGCAAGGCAGAGATAAAGTGCACACGAGCAAAATCGATAAAGCCCAGACGGAAGTCCAGCGTTTCTTTCACCTGCTCTTTCACTTCCTGACTCAGGCCATCCCACTTATTCACCACAATGACAAGTGAGCGCCCACTATTGAGAATAAAGCCCAGCAGCGAGAGATCCTGATCGGAAATACCTTCGCGCGCATCAATCACTAACATCACCACGTTGGCGTCTTCAATGGCCTGCAACGTTTTGATTACGGAGAATTTCTCTACAGCATCGGTGATTTTGCCGCGTTTACGTACGCCAGCGGTGTCAATGAGCACATACTCACGTCCATCGCGTTCCATTGGGATGTAGATGCTGTCACGCGTCGTGCCAGGCATGTCGTAAACAACAACGCGCTCTTCACCAAGAATACGGTTAGTGAGTGTAGACTTACCTACGTTCGGACGACCCACAATCGCCAGTTTGATCGGCAGACTTTGCGGGTCGAAGTCGTCTTCCTCTTCTTCTTCGCCGTTCTCTTCCGCTTCAAATTGCGCCCAGTATTCAGCGTCTTCGTCGACTTCCTCTTGCGGTGCGAGATCTTCCATCCACGGCAGCAGCACATGCTCCAGCAGACTTAATACGCCACGACCGTGAGACGCGGCGATCGGGTAGATTTCACCTAAACCAAGCGAGTAGAAATCAACCACTGCCTGATCGGGATCCAGACCGTCTGTTTTGTTCGCCACCAGGAGGTTGGCTTTTCGCGTGAACGCAGACGCTCGGCGATGCCTTCATCCGCAGGCATCAGCCCCTGCATGTGCATCAACCATAAACAGCACCAGTTCCGCTTCCACCGCCAGCAGCGTCAACTTGAGGATCACCACGCCTGCACCATCGATACCGCCGGATCCAGAACAGGGCAACTCACGCCCTTCAACTTCAGCACGACCGTACTTACGGTCACGAGTCAGACCCGGAAAATCCGCGACCAGCGCATCACCAGTGCGCGTCAAGCGACTAAGTAGCGTGGATTTTCCGACATTAGGGCGCCCGACAAGCGCCACCACAGGAACCATGGGGACAAGCCCTCATACTGAAATTTGTGACAATTCGCTTTGCCGGGCGGCATTTCGCTTATCCGGTCTGCGCTTGTGCGGCAGGCTCGATAAGCGGAGCGCCATCGGGCACAATCAGTAACAATACCAGATAATGGCCCCCTACTAAACAGGAGCCGTCCATCGCTGAAAACTACAGACGTTAACGCGTATCTTGCGCAACCGTACCGTCTTTCGCCTGAATCAGCAATTTACCGTCAGCAACAACCGGTTCGGTCAGGAAGCCGGAAACCGTCACTTTCGCTGGCGACCAAGCCCCATTCTTCTGGATTAATCCAGTGCAGATAACCTTCGCTATGGCCACAGCAGGTTGCCATTATACAGCGCCGGCGCGGTCAGCAGACGGTGCAGCAGATCGCTTTGCGTCCACAGCGTCACGCCACCGTCGGCTGGGCGATAATCCAGAATGCGGTCATTCTGGTCGGCAATGTACAGACCAACCGCCATCAACCACTAAGTCATTCACCCGCACCCAGCTCCACGTTTCCAGAGGATCTCGCCGCCAGATCCAGCGCCGTCAGATCACCATTGTAGGCCAACGCAATACAATGCCATTGACGACAACCCGCGCGGCATCAATATTGCTCAGACGGTCGATTTCAGTGGTACCGGGTAGCCTGAGAAATACGTTGCTGCCAGATAAGCTGGCCCTTGCCGCACCAGGATCCGGTGCACTCACACCACCAGTCATCACCACCAGGACAGCTGCGCCGATGCCATGGCGGCGGACACTTCATACCGCAGAGAAGCGGTAGGCATATCCAGGTTGACCGTCCATTTCACACCACGCCGCCTGATTTTCAGCGCCTGCAACAGCCCATGGATGTGCAGGACCATACCAGGCGATTGCTTGCCGTTGGCAATGAAGAGTAGCAGCTCCACCTGCCGCTGCGGTCTGCCAGACTCACAGTTCCGCGTGGTATTTAGCGTGTAAACCTGCGCTTTTTGAACGCTGCCGACTACACGCTGCTGCTCTATAATGGTCAACGCCAGACAGCAGAGCCGGTTTACGGCTAAACCAGCCGTCTTTTTCCGCCAGATTCACTGGACCAGACTTCTTTACCATTGTCAGCGTTAACCGCTTTCACGGTGCCTTTACGATCGGCCGCATATACTACGCTGTCGGCATAAGCAGGATGCAGGTTCGAGTAGAAGTCACCTATACCACTACCGACGGGACACAATCTCCACGCGGTAAGCACGGCGTAAACTGGTTTTCTACGGTTACAGAGGAGACATTTTAACAAATGTTTCTTCGCCGCTGAATAACGAACAACCACTCAACAGAGTGACAGAAAGCAGTCCTGGCAAAAGTACTTTACGCAATCGCACCGGGTCCCTCTCAGACGGACAAATGATCAATCTTCAGATGCCAATCATCGACCAGCGCCGGCGACGCACCGCCTTAGCGCCAGCTTCCACGCTGCACGAGCACCCCTGTTCGTCACCTTGACGACAAGGATTTCCCCGCGAAAATCACAATATTCGCCGTCAACTTCACCTTTCACGCCTTCCAGGATTCTCCAGCGCCCCACCCCCAGCCTGCTCACTGCAGCTGAACGCGCGCCAGGCGCAGATTAATCACGGACTTCAGATCATCACGCGAGCGGCTGAAGCCTTGCTGCAGCTGTTTTTCCGCCTGAGCCAGATCGTTTTTATTAACAAGGTGGCGCCAGTTCCACAGAATTAAACGCCCCGTAGGCGTTGTTTCTTCTGCTGAAACTTCTGGGCTGAGGCGAGCGCTTCCGGTTTCCCTGAGGACAGAGAAGAAACGGCATTTTCATAAGCCACGCAAAGATCTGGCTGAGTTTACCTGATTCTTATCCAGTAACGCCAGCCAACCAGTGCACTCATTGCCAAAATCACCCCTACGGTGAGCGCTTTGCCATTTCAGCAAAGAAGTGTTTGATCGCATCAACTTGGTCATTTTCGTTATTGACAGATTCCACCAGCCCTTCTCCGACATACAATGTTCTGGATTAACCAGACAAGTGAAATGTGTGGCAACGCCTTCCTGCGTTACGGTTGTCTGCTCACCATAGTGAAATCCTTCACGGCACAACAGCGGCCGTTGCATCTTTACACTTACCTAACACCAGGGTGAATGCGTATCCCCATTGATCAGCACGTGCAAACTGCTTCTTAGTTGCTGCTGCTGTGGTTGGTCATCAGCTTCATGCCCTGACGCATCACGCCGCCAGCCAGACGCATTGCCGCTGACTGAATATCGGTGCCTGAATGTACGAGGATATATCGACAACAGGATCGTGCTTTAAATTCCTGAATTAACTGCGAACGAACAAAACAAGTCGTCTGAGAACCGATGGCAAAACCAACTGCCGGTGTTGCACGACCGCCCAGTTGTTCCACAAGACCGTCATAACGACCGCCTGCACACACGGTGCCCTGGGAGCCGAGACTGTTAGTCACCCACTCGAAAACGGTACGGTTGTAGTAATCCAGACCACGCACCAGACGCTGGTTTACGGTGTAAGCGATCCCCGCGCTCTCCAGCAGTTTGCACAGACCGGCAAAATGCTCACGAGATTCCTCGTCCAGATAGTCACCTAATGCCGGAGCGTCGTTGAGAAGCGCCTGCACTTCCGGATTTTTTGAATCCAGCACGCGCAGCGGGTTAGTGTACATGCGGCGTTTGCAGTCTTCGTCCAGCTTTTCTTTATGCTGCTCAAGGAATGCCACCAGCGCATCGCGGTAATTGGCGCGTGCTTCCAGCGAACCGATAGAGTTCAGCTCAAGAGTTACGTGCTCGGAAATACCCAGCGCGCGCCACCAGCGGGCAGTGAGCATAATCAGTTCAGCGTCGATATCCGGACCTTGCAGACCGAAAACTTCGCAGCCCAACTGATGGAACTGACGATAACGCCCTTTCTGCGGACGCTCGTGACGGAACATCGGCCCGATATACCACAGACGCTGTTCCTGATTGTACAGAAGACCATGCTCGATGCCGGCGCGTACACAGCCCGCCGTCCCTTCAGGGCGCAGAGTCAGGCTGTCGCCATTGCGATCCTCAAAGGTGTACATCTCTTTTTCAACCACGTCGGTGACTTCACCAATCGCACGTTTGAATAGCGGGGTCTGCTCTACAATCGGCAAGCGGATTTCACTGTAACCGTAGCTGCCGAGCACGTTTTTCAGTGTGCCTTCAATGCGCTGCCAGATGGCCGTTTCGCCAGGCAGGTAATCGTTCATGCCGCGAATGGCTTGAATGTTTTTTGCCACGTTTATTCTCTTTCTGAATATAAAAATGAACCCTCAACGCTTCCCTCAATGTTTCGGGAGCCATGCGGGTTCAATCATACACGGGAAGCGAGGCGCTTCCCATCACGTTATTATTTTTCAACCTGCTGAACGTCAATTCGACGCGCTTCGTCCAGCTGACTGGCTTTTCGCACGAATACGCATTAAGTTGGCTAATCATATCGTCGTTGTCGAGGCGGTCTTTGATTACACCGTCTCTTCGTATTCAGCTTTTCTTATTACCACCGGTAACGCCCAGGGTCGACACAGCGCTTCACCAGGGCCGTTCACCACGCAACCGATAATGGAAACATCCATTGGGGTAATAATATCTTGAGGCGCTGTTCTAACGCGTTGACCGTACCGATAACGTCAAATTCCTGACGTGAACACGTTGGGCAAGCGATCAGCTTAATCCCACGCGCACGGATACGCAGCGATTTCAGAATATCAAAACCAACCTTGATCTCTACAACCGGATCCGCCGCCAGCGACGCAGCGTATCGCCGATACCCTTTCGGACAGCAGCAAACCAGAGCCGATACGCCGATTTCACCGAACCGCTACAAGCACGCCCGCTCGGTGATCCCTAAATGCAGAGGCTGATCGATGCGCAATGCCAGCAGGCGATAGGATTCGACAAGGAAAACATCTGACGCCTTCACGCTGACTTTAAACTGATGGAATTCAAGCAATAGAGGTGATCCACGTGACGCATCGCCGATTCGAGCAGCGCCTGCGGCGTAGGCTCACCATATTTTTCCTGCAGATCTTTTTCCAGCGACCCGGCGTTAACGCCGATGCGGATAGGAATATTTTTGTCACGCGCACAGTCGACGACCATGCGAATACGCTCTTCGCTACCGATATTTCCTGGGTTAATACGCAGGCAGTCAACGCCGTATTCCGCCACTTTTAGCGCAATACGGTAGTCGAAATGGATATCAGCGACCAGCGGGACATTAACCTGCTGTTTGATGAGTTTGAAAGCTTCGGCAGCGTCCATCGTTGGGGACGGATCCGGAACGATATCCGCACCAACGCGCTCTAACGCTTTGATCTGATTGACCGTCGCTTCGACATCTGTCGTACGCGTATTGGTCATCGACTGGACGGCGATAGAGGAGCCCCATCGCCAATGGCACATTTTCCCCAACGTAAATGCGTGTGGATTTTCTACGTTGAATCAGGAGCCTGATTGTGCATGAAAAATCTCCCGCATTACGCGTCTGTTCTTGTGCCGGTGATTGTTCAGCATTCACCGTCAGGCGCGCAACCTGGTTAGTTCTGATAAAACGACTCAGATCGACAGGTTTACCCTGGAATTCGATCTGTACTGCAGCAGGTGCGCCAATTTTCAGTTTATAAGGCGCCTGGCCTGCCAGATTCAAGTTACCGCCTTTGCGCTGCAGACCGCTGAACAGTTTTTTACCTGTCGCATCGGTCACTTCCAGCCAGCAATCGGCGGAGAAGTTCATCACCAACGCGTTAGCATCAGCAACCGGTGCCGCGGTCTGCGCTGGGTCAGTTGGCAGGGTGCGCCTGGCGTTGCGGATTGCGCAGCTTGTGCAGTTGTTGCGGCGCTCAACGCCCGCCTGCGACGGTGCCACAACGGCGTTATTCTGGGCGGTATCCGCTGGCGCAGTGGTAGCAGCCGGAGCGGTTTCAACCGGAGTAGCCGCGCTGTTATCAGCGGTAGCAGTCATATTCGGGGGGGCGCTGGGGGTAGTAGGGAGGTGAGTGTCTGTACCCGTATTGAGCGGAAGTTTGTGCTCATTGCTCGCTATGCCCTCAGCTCAACGGAGGTTGATCGGCCATGGTGCCGATCTCTTCCTGCTGCGCTTTATGGTTCTGCCACCACCAGGCTACGGTTAAACCGATAACCACGAACAGCACAAGCCAGGTAAAGCTCATCAGCCAGCCATCGCGTTTTTTACGACGTTTGCCCAAAGAGAAAGTCTGCATCGGCGCGACTTTTTCCGCTCTTATCGGTGCCTGCTTTTCCATCATCGGCAGCAGTTCTTCTTCCGGAATATGCACGAGGCGAGCATATGAACGGATATAACCACGCAAGAATGTTGAAGCAAGTTCAGCAGGTGCCTTATCGTCTTCAATATCACGAACGGTGGAAACCTTCAGACACAAGCGTTCTGCAACAGCTTGCTGACTGAGTCCGAGTTGTTCACGGGCATTACGCAAACGGACACCCGTAGTTTGTGCTTCTGGTTGGTCGTGGTTGGTTTCAGTATTCATTCGCTACAACTGCTGATTCGTGAAATTTAGGTTCTGATGCAAACAGCTGTTTCGCACCGCGAAACATCCGGTCGTGTGTGGGAGAGCAGACGACGGTCAGTGTGCCCTACGGCAAAACAGCGTCAGCAAGGCCCTATTTCCGCTGTTGTGGCAACGCTACATACTGCCTCAATACTTGAGGAAACGCACCGTAATTATTAACCAGATCAGTGCGTTTCGCCTAATCCTTAAGCACCTTAAGTCTGTGTGCGCCATTTCTGACGCACACGATACCTCCGCATTACAGCTCTTTGACCGAGATAGATTCACCCTGCATACGCTTACGCATTGTACGCTTGGTACGGTCAATAACATCCCCGGCTAACTGACCGCAGGCAGCATCGATATCATCACCACGGGTTTTACGCACGATAGTGGTAAAGCCGTAGCCCATCAATACTTTACTGAAGCGATCGATGCGGCTGTTAGAGCTACGCCCATAAGGTGCCCCGGGAACGGGTTCCATGGGATCAGGTTAATCTTCATGGCGTATCTTTAGCAGTTCCGCCAGCTCGTGCGCGTGTTCGGTACCGTCGTTGACGTGATCCAGCATAACGTATTCGATGGTGACGCGGCCCTGGTTGGCGTTGGATTTCGAAATATAACCACGAACCGAATCGAGGAAGGTCGCGATATTATATTTCTTGTTGATCGGTACGATTTCGTCGCGAAGTCGTATCGTTCGGTGCGTGCAAAGAGATAGCCAGCGCGACATCAATCATATCGCCCAGTTTATCCAGTGCAGGAACAACGCCAGCGGAAGTGAGGGTCACACGACGTTTGGACAGGCCAAAACCGAAATCATCAAGCATGATTTCCATTGCTGGAACCACGTTGGTCAGGTTCAGCAGAGGTTCACCCATGCCCATCATGACCACGTTCGTGATAGGACGTACACCGGTGGCTTTGACCGCGCCAACGATTTTCGCCGCGCGCCACACCTGGCCGATGATTTCGGAGACGCGTAGGTTACGGTTAAAGCGCTGCTGCGCCGTAGAGCAGAATTTAGCTTGTAATGCACAACCAACCTGTGAAGATACGCACAGGGTCCGCGATCGTCTTCCGGGATATACACAGTTTCAACGCGCTGATCGCCTACGGCGATCGCCCATTTGATGGTGCCATCGGAGGAACGCTGTTCTTCCACCACTTCAGGAGCGGAATCTCTGCAACTTGCTTCAGCTTGTTACGCAGAACCTTGTTGATATCGGTCATATCATCAAAGTCATCGCTGCAATAGTGATACATCCACTTCATCACCTGATCGGCGCGGAAGGGTTTTTCGCCTAAGTCTTTAAAAAACTCGCGCATCTGCTGACGGTTAAGATCCCGCAGGTTAATTTTTCCATCTTTATTGGGAACCGCCGGGATGGCGCTCTCAGGCGTGACAATTTGTTCAGACATTTTCTATTCCGGCCTCGTTGTTACACGTTATGGCCCCTGGAGGGTGAATGATAAAAGAAGCGCCCAGGAAACGGCATCTACGTCCGGGGGCGCTGCATGTACAAATTCTGGCGCATCGATGCCACGTCTGCACGCGGCAATCGCTAAATATAAATTAACGGGTACGTGGGCACACTTCACCTTCTGCGAAGAAAACGCGCTTTCGCGAGCGGCGGATTCGACAGGATAGGGCCGGTGGGTGTCGTTCTCGGTGAAGCTGTCCGCGTAATCAGCACGCAGAGTGCCTGCCAGCGCGTTGTCTGGGTTGGTCGCACCCACAGATCGCGGTGGCGCTGAACGGCGTTTTCGCCTTCCAGTACGGAAACCACGATTGGGCCGGAAGTCATGAACTCAACCAGACCGTCGAAGAATGGACGACCGTCGTGCTCAGCGTAGAAACCGCGAGCCTGTTCAACGGTCAGGTGCAGCATTTTGGTGCCGACGATTTTGAACCCTGCTGCTTCAAAGCGAGCAAAGATGCTACCAATAACGTTTTTTGCCACCGCGTTTGGCTTGATGATGGAAAAAGTACGTTCAATTGCCATGATTACCTCTAATAATAAAAATTGTTCTGTTGTCGTGCATACAGCGGCTGTATGGCCTGGCGCGGATTATAATGACCCGTTGCGTTGTTGCCTATGGATGAAGGTAACATTTTTTTAAAATAAAACACTTTTGAGCAACACACTGTGTAACAAATTCCCGCTCATCCTCGTACGTATCACAATGCCCGTTGGCATGATGTTTGCCCCTTCCCCCGTCGCGGCCCCCTAAGGCCCCCGGTGGAGGGGGTTATTGCAAAGTGAAATTCACCACCGCCATCTGCCCAACATCATCCGTCACGACCAGTTGATAGCGACCGGCGTTATTTTCAGCGACAGCGCCAGATTATTCCCCGCGCTATTCTGCGGCTCGCCGTTCATAAACCACCAGCGTCGCCCTTCCCCTCCACTTGCCTGCAGCACCACGGTTGCGCTTGGACTCCGCCCGGCAAACGGCGGATCACCGCGTCCTCTCGGATTCCGCTGAGCATCAGCGGGTGCCGGCATTCTGCAACTGCCGGGGCGGGCCACCAGCCGAAGCGGCAGGCAGGCGCATCGCCCGACGCTCTCCAACGGGTAGCCAGGGTTCCAGCGGCAGCGGCCAGACGTCCATGCTCACCTCTCGCGCATCCGGGCAGTCTGCCGCCACCCGCAGGCCTGACTTATCCAGCCACAGCGGGAAATGGATGCCCTGCACGCCCTCTTGCCCCGGCAGCAACAGCGTCGGCGGCAGGCCGTTGTCCAGCACCCAGGTCGACAAACGACGACGGCAGTTGCTGTCGCCCGCTGGCAGCGGTTGGCCACCGGGCCAGCAAATCTCCGCCGCACTCACCGATGCAGGGCGCGAGTCGCGTTCTTCGATCCGGCGGTGTAGCTGCCCGAAAGCAGCAGATTGCTCACCTGGTTTAGCAGCGGTATCGCGCTGGCAAAACCAAACTGCCCGGCCACCGGCGTGCCATCAGGTCTACCGGTCCAGATGCCGATACTGTAGCGGGCATTGACGCCAATCGCCCACGCATCGCGGTAGCCGTAGCTGGTGCCGGTTTTCCACGCCAGCGGCACCACGCGCGGCAGGCGAGTCATCAGGCAGCGGCTGCGCTTCCCGGCCAGAATACGGCGGATTATCCACGCAGAACCCGGTGAAAGCAGCGGACGCTCCACCAGCGGATGGCTGGCCAGCATACGCAGCTTGCCCACCTTTCCATGACGAGCAAGCGCGCTATAGGCAGCGGTAATATCCGCCAGTCGTGCACCGGCACCGCCGAGGATGACGATAAATTAGGTTCAGCCCCGGCGGGTAATATCAGCGGCAAACCGGCATTACGCAAACGCGCAGCAAACTGTTTCGGGCCGTCGGCGTCCAGAACCTGTCGCGGGCAGGTTGAGCGAACGCACCAATGCTTCGCTCATGCTCCACCGGGCCGTGAAAGCCGCTATCAAAGTTCCCGGGCCGATAGTCGCCGACCTTTCTTCGGCACGTCCTGCAGCAGCGACGCCGGATGGATAGCGCATTATCAAGCGCCATACCGTATAAAAACGGCTTCAGCACCGATCCCGGCGAACGGATTGCGGTAACCATATCCACGTGACCAAACCGGCTGTCGTCCGCAATATCCGCCGACCCCACCCACCCACGCACTTTCATATCGCGGTTATCCACCACCACCATTGCCAGCGAGCTTCGCGGTGGCAGGCGCGATTTCCAGCTCATCGCCAGCTCTTCTAGCTGACGCTGAAGCCCGGCATCCAGCGTGGTCACTACTTTCTCGTCCCGGCTGCGCGCCAGCATCTGCCGAGAACAGCGGTGCCAGCTGCGGCATTTGCCGGGGGAATAACCAGACGGCCTCTTTTTGGCTTCATTGACCACGTTTGCGGGCCACACCTGCTGGGTGAGCATGCGGTCGAGCACTTTATTGCGCGCCTTCTTCGCGCGCTGCGGCCAACGGTCCGGGCGTAAACGGCTGGGTGCCTGCGGCAATACTGCCAACAGCGCGGCATCAGCGTAGCTAAGCTGGGCCGGTGGTTTGCCAAGATAAGCCCAACTGGCAGCACCAATTCCCTGGAGCGTGCCGCCAAACGGTGCACGATTGAGATAGAGAGTGAGAATATCGCGCTTGGAAAGATGCCATTCAAGCTGGAAGGCGCGCCATAGCTGGCGCACTTTGCCACCGAAGGTACGGGAATGCGGATCGAGCAGACGCGCTACCTGCATAGTAATCGTACTGCCGCCGGAGACTACCCGGCCAGCCGTCAGATCCTGCCAGCGCGCGCGCAATTGAGAACGGATTTACGCCTGGATGATCCCAGAACCAACGGTCCTCGTACTGGATCAGCGCCTCCAGGTAGCGGGGAGAGACTTCCTCGATGGTGACCGGATAACGCCAGATTCCCTCGCTATCCGCAAAGCGCCACAGCGGGCTACCGTCCTCGGCGACCACCACGCGTGCCGGCGTCACTTCGTGCAGCGGCAGCGGCCACAGCCTATCCGCCAGCACAATGCTGGCGACCAAAATTACCACCGCGGCGGCCAGCCAGCGCCAACCGCGGTGTTTAAAGCAGCGAAAACGCATCTTACGGAATGACGATCAGCATATCGTCAGCCGCACCCGTTGCGCGCCAGCCAGGAACATACATTGATTCAACCTGCGACGGTGGGACGTGGTAAGTGCCCGGCATCACCGCGCGTGCCAGATACACTAGCGTAACCGGCTGATTGGCGTTAACCGCCACCGCCGCCACGAAGCGATCATCGCGGAACTCCATATGCTGGATATCCGCTTGCTGCATCTGATTGAGCCACTCTTGTACCGCCGTGCCGTTGTCCTGCAAATTGGCGCTGCTGTTGGCCAGGTTTTGGTTTTCCAGCTCGAGGCCCGCCGGCAGCATATCGACGACCAGCGCATCCGGCACGTTCTGGCTGGCTTTCACCTCCAGCTTCACCAGCACCAAATCACCACTGCGCAGCGAGGAGAGCGATTTGCTCTGCCCATCGGTACCGAAGAACTGACGTTCAATATGCAAAACGTTGCTCGCCTCCGCAGGGGCGCTGTTCGGATAACCGCTGCTGTCGAGGCGCAGCCACAATGGCTGTTCGCCTTTGTTGGTCACCTGCAGTACCGAAAGCTGATCCGCATCCAGATTACGCGTCAGGGATTTGTCGCCCTGCAGAGGCTGCGTTTCCAGCGACGTCTGCGCCTGCCAGTTACCCGGCAAACTTGCAGCCCTTTGGCGGCCAGGAACAGCGCATTGTTTTCCTGCGTCGATAGCCAGCGCTCGCCAAACGCCTCTTCAGAGAGGGTTAGCAGCAGCGCATTTTGTGCGTCCGGCAGCAGTTTATTCTCCTCAAGCAGAGAGAGCATCAGCGCATTGTCACGCAGTTGGCTGCCGTAGTCCGCCAGCCAGCGCGGCTGTTCGGAACGTTTGGTGGTCAACGCCAGCTGCACAGCCTGCTGACTGCGTGGGGCATCGCCCATGGCTTTGAGGGCGATACCGAGTTGCATCAGCGGCAGGCCTGAACGCACCTGCTCGCGACGTTCCCACACTCGCGCAGTGCGCCAAGCGGCGCTTTTTGCTGCCGGGCCAGCACCAGTCCCGCGTATGCCTGAATGGCGAAAGGCGGCGTGGGCCGCGGTGTCGTCGGTATACGAATGCTCATCAGCCCCGGCTCCTGCAGGTAACGCAGCATACGGTTGTTGCCTTTGTTAATCGCTTCGGCCGGCACGCTGTAACCCTGCTCACCGGCGCGCACCAGGAAGTCCATGGCGTAGGCAGTCAGCCAATACTCTTCCGGGCCGTCTTTATCCCACAGACCAAAACCGCCGTTATCCTTTTGCATTTGCAGCAGGCGCGAAATGCCGATATCTACCGCTGCGCGGCGCTTGTCGTCGCTGTCACCGACGATGCCCAGCGTTTTAAGCTGTTCGGCATTGGTATAAAGCTGCGGAAGAGTCCGCTGGCGGTCTGCTCCAGACAGCCGTATGGATAGGCTTTCAGTTCACGAATATAACGCGCCAGATTCAGCGGTGGTTTACCGCTGAGCAGCAATTGCCCTTGCAGCGTGGCCGGTGAAAATGCCGCATTCTGGTTAGCCGGGAGGTTCCAGCTCTTCCCCGGCTGCAGTACCGCGCCAAGGCTCAGCGTCTGGGCTGGGAAGGGAGGACGGACGCCAATTTTCCACTGTTTATGTAAATCTGCCAGCGTTTCGCCCGGCAAGTTGACACCCGAAACAGTCACGCTAACGTCGCCATCACCATAACCTTCGCCCGCGCTAATTGGCACAAACAGCGTGCTGCGTCGCCTGGCTCCAGTTTCAATGGCGACGGCTGAGCGCCGTTTAACTGCATCAGGCCGCTGGCGGCAAATTGCACCGTCAGGGTCTGCGGCTGGTCGGTCAGGTTGGTGACATCGAGCGTCAGGCGTGCGCTGTCACCGCTGGCCATAAAGCGCGGCGTATTCAGCTCGGCGACGACCGGCGCTGCTACCACCACTTTGTCTTCGCTGCTGCCGAAATTTCCGTCGTCCACGCCTGCGCCATCACGCGTAGCTCGCCGTTAAAATCACCAATCGGCATCGTAATCGTGCCTTCGCCGTTGTCGTCCAGCGTTACCGGCTGCGCCTGCTGGGCAATAATGGTGACATGGTTGACCGGCGGTTTGCCGCCGCGGTTAAGCTCATCGCCATCACCGCCGAAGCGCAGGCTGGCAAGACGCCCCTGGCCTTCAATCACCTGGCCATAAATGTCATAGATATCCGCGCCGTAACGTTTCTGGCCAAAGAAGGCCTGCCACGGATCCGGGGTGGTGTAATCGGTAATATTGAGCACTCCGCTGTCAACCGCCGACAGCAGAACGTTCACCTGTTTCGGTGCCGCGCCGTCTTTGCGATCGACCTTCACTTTGACGGTCAGCGGCTGGTTCGGCCGCATTTTCTGCGCGCGTATCCAGTGCGACATTCAGCCGACGCTGTTCATCGCCTAGCGGTAGATGAAGGACTCCAACCGCCCGTTTCGGTGTCGCAGAACGCGATTTATCCCCCGCACGCACCACCAGCGTGCTCAGATAAAGGTCGTGACGGTTCCAGCTTTTATCCACCGGAATGGTCAGATCCAGCCCTTTCTCCGGGACGTCAATTTCCTGCCACCAGCCGGCCCCTCGCTGGACTCCACCATCGCATAGCCTTTACCCGCCGCCGGTGCGGCAACGTGTAGCTTGATGGTATCGCCCGGCTGGTAGTTCGGTTTATCCAGTTTCAGCGTCACGCGATCGGGACGCGCGGCACCGCTGCCGTCGCTGTTATCCTGCCAGCTGTAGCCCGGCCAGAAGCGCACGCTGCTGACTGCATCGTTCGGCGCTTTCACTTCCAGACGATAGGCACCCCACTCCACCCGGGAAGCTGACTTTACCGGTTTCATCGGTTTTCAGATCCAGCGTTTCCTCACCTTCCACCGGATCTGTTTTGATCAAAGCGAGACTGCCAGCCATCGCCTTCCGACCAGTTCCAGTAATAGTCACGGCGCTCGCGGATCAGGCGCACCTGCAGGCCGGAGACGGCTTTTTTATCGCCCTGCGCATTGCTGTAGACGATATCGAACGCCGCCTGCCGGTTTTCATCCACGATCGGCTGGTTAACGGTGGTGTCGGTACGGTAGTCATACACCGCTTTGCTGGCAAACTGCGGACGGATCCCCGGCAGTTCGGCGGCAGGCCAGATTGCCTGAGTTGCCCGACGCGTCACCGGACGACCGCCCGACTCCAGCAGGCTGGCCTGTAAAATCACCTGCAGCGGCGAGTGGGTTTCCTGCCACTGGCTGGCGGTGGTCACTTCGCCGTGCCCTTTGTCATCCAGCGTCAGATTCATTTCATCGAGGCTGCAGAGTTGTTTTCCTCAGCGATATCGCCAAACTGGAAGCCCGGCAGCGCCGCCACGGCATCGCGCAGCGGGCGTAAAAACAGCTTACCTTGCAGGCTATTGCCGTTGGCCGGTGCGCCGTAGAGGTAGTAACCTGCGACGCTGAATTTCACATCGTCACCCGGTGCCAGCGGCGTAGTCTGAGGCGTCAGATTCAACGCCATACGTTCCGGCATAAAATCTTCAACGTGGAAATCCCACTCCTGCAGCTGGTTGTCGCGGTATTGGCGCGAATGTGCCACATCCCCGTCGCCGCGCCGCTGTCCAGTGCCCAGCTAAACTGGGTACAGACCGTTGACGGCCTGGCTGACCACGCTGCGTACCACTGTGCCGTCTGGTTTCACCACATCAAGTTTTACCGGCTGGTCTGGCAGCGGTTTGCCGTCGCTGTCGCGCAGCAGGCCGTTTAAAATCACCGTTTCACCCGGGCGATAGAGATCGCGCGGGCCAAACATAAAGAACTGCTTACGGTAGCCCGGCGCGCCGGCAATATCGAACTCCGCCAGATCCAGCGCGGGTTGCTTGAGATCAAGGAGAGTGGTTGGCCCTCTTTACGCGCCAGCAGCAAAGCCGCCTCTTTATCGGTTTTCAGCATGGCGTGACCTTTGCCATCGCTGGTTGCCTGCGCCAGGGTTTGCCCTTTATCGTTTAGCAGCGTGAGCTCAACCGCCGACAGGGGCGGCGCCGTTTTCCAGACTCTGGGTAAAGACATCCAGCTGGTCGTGATAGCGGTGCAGCGATACGCCAACGTCGCTGAGGGTAAACAGCGTGGCGGCATTGCTATAGCTGTTACTGCCCGGCCGGATTCATCGCCGCGATATAGACGCCGGACTGTTGCAAAGGCGCAATGTCCTTCAGCGGTAGCAGCAGTTTTTCCGGGTATTACGCGCAGGGTTGAGATCGAAGCGTCCGGTATAAACCAGATCGGCCATTTTCAGCAGCTGGTCCGATTGCCAGTTGCTCAGCGAACTGCGGTATTCCCACTGGCTGACAAATGCTGCCAGCGCTTCAGGCTTGACGCGGAAGAAGTTGACGTCAACGTGCGGCACGTTAAGCACCATCACCGGCAGCCCTACGATCACTTTGCCCGGCAGCAGCGAACCGCGGCTGGCAAAGCCGACGCTCGGCGCAATATCGCGAGTAGTCAGCGTTTTTTCAACGCTGGTGCCAAAGGTGGCTTTATTCAACGCCACCAGCTGCGGGTCAACCGTCACAATCAGGTCACGTTTCGGTTCAAGATGGCGTAAGCGCAGCTCTTTAAGATTGGGGGACAAGTGCCAGGCACCGTCGACCTTGCCGCTCTTTTATCCACCACGTGGACCGTTTTGCTGAAGTCCTGGTCGGGATTAAGTGCGATCGAGAAGGTGAGCACCAGCGTCGCCGCACCATCCAGTTGAACTTCAGAGAGATCCAGCAATGTCAGCACCTTACCGGCACTCTGTTGGGCCAGTTTTTGTCTCTCCGGCACGGAGAGTTTTGCTGAACTCGCGTTTTCTGAAGAGGCCGCTTTAGTAACTTCAGAAGGCGCATCTTTTTTCACCGCTGTTGGCGCGTTATCGTTGTTGTCGCACCCTGCCAGCGCCAGCATTAGCATGCAGGCGGCTACGCGTAACTTTTTCATTTTTCATCCCTGCCACAATGGCCCGTTAGCAACGTCGAATAATTATTATGCGTGAGAATTTACGTTATGTAATTCAGTATCACGCCCATACAATCCGAATTTTAGTGAGAATTGTGGCTCAGACAGCCAAATCAGCCTCTTTTGCTTGTCGCTTTTCACTAAACATCCGACAATTTAGCCTAACCCCGGCAAAAATGGAGATGCCTATGTCCACGACATGGTTTGTAGGAGCCGACTGGCTCGCCGAACATATTGATGACCCGGAAATTCAGATTATCGATGCCCGCATGGCGTCGCCTGGACAGGAGGATCGTAACGTTGCTCAGGAGTATCTGAATGGACATATTCCCGGCGCAGTGTTTTTTGATATCGAAGCGCTTTCTGATCACACTTCCCCGCTTCCGCACATGCTGCCGCGCCCGGAAACGTTCGCCGTGGCGATGCGTGAATTAGGCGTTAACCAGGATAAGCACCTGATTGTCTATGACGAAGGTAATCTTTTCTCAGCCCCACGAGCATGGTGGATGCTGCGCACCTTTGGTGTAGAGAAAGTGTCGATTCTGGGGGGTGGACTTGCAGGCTGGCAGCGCGATGATCTGCTGTTAGAAGAAGGTGCAGTAGAGCTGCCGGAAGGAGAGTTTAACGCCGCGTTTAATCCTGAAGCCGTGGTGAAAGTAACCGATGTATTATTGGCAAGCCATGAAAATACGGCGCAAATTATTGATGCCCGCCCGGCTGCACGTTTTAACGCAGAAGTTGATGAACCTCGCCCAGGTTTACGTCGCGGACATATTCCCGGAGCACTGAATGTTCCGTGGACGGAACTGGTGCGCGAAGGCGAACTAAAAACGACCGATGAACTGGATGCGATATTTTTTGGTCGCGGCGTCAGCTACGACAAACCAATTATCGTCAGCTGCGGCTCTGGTGTAACGGCAGCCGTGGTTTTGTTAGCACTCGCGACGCTGGATGTGCCAAACGTGAAACTGTACGACGGCGCATGGAGTGAATGGGGCGCGCGGGCAGATTTACCGGTTGAGCCAGTGAAATAAGTATTTTACAGGCAATAAAAAACCGCCGAATTTGGCGGTTTTTTATTGCTAGTCTGGTTCGCGGCCTTTCCAGCAGGTTGACTTGTGTTACATGAGCAACGCAGGTGCTTCACAGCAAAACAATACTCACCAGTAACTCTCTTTTTGTCAAGCAAAAGAGAGTAATTATTGTTTATTTAGCGTATTATCGACACCGGCCCTTTCCGCCGTGTTCGGTAATAAAATAACCTGGCTTATTAGTCCGAATTCAGACAAATATAAATAAATCCTGCTCAAAATTAAAAATTCTAACCGGTAAAAGATATTACTTAAACATGTAAATTCACTTTCCTTTAAAAAACAAAAAACCGCCAAAATCAGGCGGTTTTTTGTTGCTGGTCCGGTTCGCGGCCTTTCCAGCAGGTTGTATTACCGTAGTAATGCAAGCGCGTCTCAGCGGAGACAATACTCGCCAGTAACTCTCTTTTTGTCAAGCAAAAGAGAGTTATTATTGTTCTGTTAGTGTATTATCCACTGCGGCCCTTTCCGCCGTCTCGCAAACGGGCGCTGGCTTTAGGAAAGGATGTTCCGTGGCCGTAAATGCAGGTGTTTCACAGCGCTTGCTATCGCGGCAATATCGCCAGTGGTGCTGTCGTGATGCGGTCTTCGCATGGACCGCACAATGAAGATACGGTGCTTTTGTATCGTACTTATTGTTTCTGGTGCGCTGTTAACCGAGGTAAATAATAACCGGAGTCTCTCCGGCGACAATTTACTGGTGGTTAACAACCTTCAGAGCAGCAAGTAAGCCCGAATGCCGCCCTTTGGGCGGCATATTTTAGATGATGCGGTTTTGTTTGAAATCGCGCAGGAAACTGCCCAGCGTTTTTCATAGAACGGGGTTGATGTGGGCCAGCATAAAGTGGCTGATACCCTTTTCGCCTTCGACCACCTGGCCGGATCAATCGGCTCATCGCCCGGCAAAGTATCGGTCGCCACGCTTCCGGCGGCGTGAATAATCTCTTCGATATCCCCTTCCGCTTCGATCCCGATCAGCAGGTTTGGCTGTTCATCGGCATGCTCTTAATCGAGCACAGGAATGCACGCTTCACCGTTTTCAGGGTTTTAAACAGCGTGGTCAGCGATACGACCATTTGCGCCGGTGGTTCTGCCACTTCGGAGAGCAGCAGCGCACTGCCGCCTTCCAGCACTTCCTGCGTACTGAGCGGGTTGCCCTCTTCGCCAATCAGGTGGCTGATTTCGCGTGGGGTGGGTGCTTTCCCGGTCGGCAGCTTCGCGTTCAGGAACAGCGTCTCACCGAGGGTCATCTCAAATAGCGTGCGCACCGGCATGGCGACAAACGCCTGTTCGGTAGTGACCGCCTGCTGCAAGCGCCTCAAGCGAGGTAAAGAAGGGAATCACCGAAGTGCCGTCATCTTTTTCCCAGTGCCGCAGCTCAAGCGCGCTGCGTCGACAACCTGCTGGTCATAAGCAGCAGTACCCGGTACCCAGACGGGTGGATTCCAGCAGCGTACGGAAGAAAGCCGGACGGTGCGCGGGTTGCGGTGGCAGCCTGCTCCAGCAGGGTTTCTAATTCGTTTTTGGTTTCGGACGTCGTGGTTCCAGGATGGCATGATTTCCCCTCACCCCGGCCCTCTCCCCAAAGGGGCGAGGGAGAGAACCGGCACTTCTCTTCAATCCTCAAGTCGAGGGAGAAAAGCCGGGCACTTCTCTCCTCAACCCTCCAAGTCGAGGCAGAAAACCGGCACTTCTCTTCAAGCCCCTCAAGTCGAGGCAGAAAACCGGCGCCTGACCTCAGCTCATGCATTAGGGAGAAAGCAACGGTTCCCTCTCCCCTATGGGGAGAGGGTTAGGGTGAGGGGCAAAGATTATTTCGGCGGTCAACAGATTGGCAATCGTGCGTACGCCCACCCCGGTCGCACCCGCCGACCACTGCTCAACGGCAGATTTGCGGTAGGTTGCGGAGCAGTCAATATGCAGCCAGCCCTTGTGGTAGTTTTCCACGAAGTCGGACAGGAAGCCCGCCGCGGTGCTGGCACCCGCCGGATAGGCGGCGCTACCGGTGTTGTTCGGTTGCAAAGTTAGACGGCAGCTGATTGCGATGGAACTCGGCCAGCGGCAGACGCCAGAAGGCTTCGTTCTCAGCCTGCTGGCACTTGCCAGCAGGGACGGTTCGCCAGTTGGTCATCGAAGCTGAACAGCGCGTGGTAATCGTTCCCACGCAGTTTTTGCCGCCCCGGTCAGGGTCGCCGCATCGATAATCAGCTCAGGTTTCTGCGCGCTAGCGTCAATCAGACCATCGGCCAGCACCAGACGGCCTTCAGCGTCGGTGTTCATCACTTCGACGTTTTTACCGTTACGATAGTGAATGATATCGCCGAGCTTAAAGGCATTGCCGCTAATCAGGTTGTCCGCACAGAGCAAGAACAGCTTCACGCGCTTGTTCAGTCCGCGCGTAATGGCAAATGCCAGCGCCCCGGTAACCGTTGCCGCGCCGCCCATGTCCGACTTCATCGAGTCCATAAACGCAGTCTGTTTGATGCTGTAGCCGCCGGAGTCAAAAGTGATACCTTTACCTACCAGGCACGCGTACACTGGCGCTTCTTTATCGCCAGTTGGGTTGTAATCCAGCGCCAGCAATACCGGAGAACGTTCTGAACCGCGTCCGACTGTGTGCAGCCCCATATAACCTTGCTCACGCAGATCTTCGCCTTTGGTGATCCGATAAGTCACACGATCGCCCGCGACGTTGCTGATCAGATCAACAGCACGCTGTGCCAGTTGCGATGGTCCCAATTCTTCTGCCGGTGCGTTGATGGTGTCACGCACCCAGTCGATGATCATCAGGCGGTTATCCAGTTCCTGGCGCTGGGCATCGTCCAGATCCGGCCACACCACTTTACGCGTGCCTTTCGGGGCTTTGTAACCTTGCCAGAATGCCCAGCAGCGATCCGCATCCCAGCCTTCACCGCTTAACTGAACATGCTTGATGCCCATACCGTCTGATTTTGCGCGCTGCACGCTGAATCAGGCCAGCATCATCGCGGCCAGGTGAGGTGCAGGGAGATGCCGTCATCATTAATGCTATAAGTCGCTTTGTCACCCCCACGCGCGTCGGCTGGCTGGGTAGACAGGGTAATTTTCATCGCTTCTGTCATTATATTTATCCTTATTAGCAAACGGGCCGCCGAATGGCAGCCCGTTATTTTATTCACTCAATGATTCACGCCGCAGGCTGGCGGAAAATCCGCGGAGGGCAGCGAGAATTGTAAAGCGATCCATCTATAATCCAACCAGACTAACAGAATTGCCTCAAGAATTTTTTCATTTGATGCCTGAGGGTCATCATCAAAATCTTCGAGGTCGCAAATCCATTGGTGCAGGTCGGTGAAACGTACGGTCTTCGGATCGGGTCTGCAGACCATCGTACAGCGCTTCGCCGATTTCGCGGCTGTCAGTCCACTTCAGTCCCATACTATCCCCTGTTAGTGCTCGCGCGCGTGGTTAATTGTGTAACGCGGAATTTCGACCACCAGATCTTCGTCGGCAACGCGCGCCTGACAGCTTAAACGGCTATCCGCTCCAGTCCCCACGCTTTATCCAGCATGTCGTTTTCGTTTCAAATTTTCCGCCAGCGAGTCAAAACCTTCGCGAACGATGCAGTGGCAGGTGGTGCACGCACAGGATTTTTCACAGGCGTGTTCAATCTCAATACCGTTACGCAGAGCAACGTTGAGAATGGTTTCACCGCTTTCAGCTTCCAGAACCGCGCCATCCGGACACAGGTCCTGATGAGGCAAAATCACAATCTTTCGCATGTTAAACCTCGTCCACGGATTGGCCTTTCAGCGCCATACGGACGGATGGTCATACGACGAGCGGCGAAATCCTGGGTTTGTTTGTCAACGTTTTTAATGGCTTGTTCTATGGCGTCAGTATCATCGCCCTCGGCTGCCGCACTCAGTTCGGCAGCAACGCGGTCAATTTCCTGACGCTCTGCGGCGCTTAGCAGCGCGGCATCAGCAGCGAGCGCACCGTGCAGGCTTTCCAGCACACGCGCCGCTTCCACTTTCTGCTCCGCCGACATGCGTGCTTTCACGTCCTGCTCGGCGTAGCTCATGGAATCTTTAATCATGGTGGCGATTTCGCCATCGGTCAGACCGTAGGACGGTTTTACCTGGATAGAGGACTCAACGCCGGTGGATTTCTTTAGTCGCCGTGACGCTCAAGAGACCGTCGGCATCGACCTGGAAAGTCACGCGAATATGCGCACGCCCGCCGGTAATGCCGGAATGCCCGCAGCGCAAAGCGTGCCAGCGAACAGCAGTCCTGCACCAGTTCGCGTTCACCCTGCATGACGTGGATAGACATCGCGGTCTGGCCATCTTTAAAGGTGGTGAACTCCTGCGCACGCGCCACCGGAATGGTGGTATTACGCGGGATCACTTTCTCTACCAGGCCGCCGATGGTTTCGAGGCCAGCGACAGCGGGATAACGTCAAGCAGCAGCATTTCGCTGTCCGGCTTGTTACCCACCAGAATATCGGCCTGAACGGCGGCGCCAATGGCGACGACTTTGTCCGGGTCGATGGAGGTCAGCGGCGTATGGCCGAGGATTTCCCCACGCGCTCACGCACCAGCGGAACACGGGTAGAACCACCGACCATCACCACTTCCAGCACTTCATCGCTTCCACGCCCGCATCTTTCAGCGCACGGCGGCAGGCCAGCAGTGCGCTTCACCAGCGCAGAAATGAGCTCATTAAACTGTTCGCGGGTGACTTCACCTTGCCAGCCGGCAACGTCAACGGCAACGCGGTCCGCATCGCTCAGCGCGATTTTGGCCGCGATAGCGGCATCGAGCAGCTCACGCTGTACGCGGTTGTCGCTGCGATCGGCGATGCCCGCCTGTTCGCGGATATGAGGGGCAGCCAGCAGGTGGTCGAAGTCATCGCCGCCCAGCGCGGAATCACCGCCGGTCGCCAGCACTTCAAACACGCCGCGGCTCGGACGCAGAATCGAGATATCAAAGTCCCGCCGCCCAGGTCATACACAGCAATCACGCCTTCCTGACCGGAATCGAGCCGTAGGCAATCGCTGCGGCTGTTGGTTCATTGAGCAGACGCAGGACGTGCAGGCCCGCCAGACGCGCGGCGTCCTTGGTGCCCTGACGCTGAGCATCATCAAAATAGGCCGGAACGGTGATGACTACCCCGTCCAGTTCACCGGCAAGGGATTCGCTGGCACGGGCGGCCAGCGCTTTCCAGGATGTCTGCGGAAACGCGAATGGGGTTCAGTACACCAGCCTCTGTACCAGGCATCGGCAGGCCATTTTCACTGGCCTGGAATGGTACGGCAGATGTGGATAGAACGCGTTTGGATGTCCGCCAGCGAGCGGCCCATCATGCGCTTCACGGAACTGATGGTGTTGGCCGGATCCTGCGCAGCGTTGGTACGCGCGTCATAGCCGACAACGTGGCCCTGCGCCTGGTAATGAACGACGGATGGCAGCAGGTGACGTCCCTGGCTGTCAGCCAGCGTCTCAGCCTGGCCGCTACGTACGGTCGCAACCAAAGAATTGGTGGTGCCTAAGTCAATGCCCACCGCCAGACGACGCTGGTGCGGTGCAGCACTCAGCCCCGGCTCACTAATTTGTAATAAGGCCATGTTATGCTTCCAAAATCAGAAATCGAGCAGCTTTTCTTCGAGTAATTCCAGCGCTGCTTTGGAGTTTATCGAGAAAACGCAGTTTACGCACGGTATTCGCCGCCGCGTCCCACGTCTTAGCGTCTAATTCCGCCACCATCTGCTGCTGGCGTTGGGTATACATTGTTTTAATGCGTTTTGGCGGGTTTCCAGGCGGTCAGCGTCTTTCGCCTGTTCAATCTCATCAAGCTCTTCGCGCAGCTCCAGCTGTTCCATCAGGAACGCGGTGTCGCGTACGGTGTGCTGTTCGGATGAGAGGTCAAAACCGTGCAGGGAGAGCAGATATTCCGTGCGCGTCAGCGGGTGACGCAGAGTTTGCCAGGCGCTATTGATGTTGGCGGAGCGCTGAACCGCCACAAGCTGTTCGGCGTCGCTGGCGCTGGCAAAACGATCGGGATGATTCTGACGCTGCAGGTCCTGGAAACGTGCCGCAAGGGCCTGAGTGTCTACGTGATAACCGACTGGCAATCCAAAGAGAGTAAAGTAATCCATGACGATCTCAGGGTTAAACTATTTAAAACAAACCCCACGCACAGCAATGAAACCATGAGTGGGGTTGGCAGGACTCAACATTAGACGTGGAAGCTTTCGCCGTACCGTACTGTCTTTCACGTTGCAGGGGTTGGTGAATTTAAACCCTTCGTTCAGACCTTCTTTCACGAAGTCCAGCTGCGTACCGTCAAGAAATTGCAGGCTTTTACCGTCGATGACAACCTTCACGCCTTTGTTTTCGAATACGGTATCTTCTGCCGCCGGCTCGTCAACAAATTCCAGTACATAGGCCATACCTGAACAGCCGGACGTTCTGACGCCCAGACGCAGGCCAAACCCTTTACCGCGGTTTGACAGGAAGGTATTGACTCGCTCTGCTGCACTGTCGCTTAAGCCGAAACCGACATAATAACCTCAACTCTTAATTATTTTGCTTCACGTTTGCTTTTGTAGTCCGCAATGGCGGCTTTAATCGCGTTCTTCCGCCAGAATAGAACAGTGAATTTTCACTGGTGGCAGTTCAAGTTCGTCTGCGATATCGGTGTTTTTAATCGCCTGTGCTTCGTCCAGAGATTTCCCTTTGACCCATTCGGTCACCAGGGAGCTGGAGGCAATGGCGGAACCGCAGCCGTAGGTCTTGAAACGCGCGTTTTCAATGATACCTTCATTGTTGACTTTAATCTGCAACTTCATCACGTCGCCGCAGGCCGGTGCACCGACCATGCCGCTGCCGACGCTATCGTCGCTGTTGTCGAAAGAACCGACGTTACGTGGGTTCTCGTAGTGATTCATTATCTTTTGCGTGAAGCATGAGCATCTTCCTATCCATCTGATCAACGACGCGTCATCAAACGCCGTTCAGATCCTCACGCCCTGCTTGAACATTTCCCACAGTGGAGAAAGGTCGCGCAGACGGCCAATGGAGTTGCGAACCAGATTGATGGCGTAGTCAATCTCTTCTTCGGTAGTGAAACGACCTAAAGAGAAACGAATGGAGCTATGCGCCAGCTCGTCAGTCATGCCCAGCGCGCGCAGCACGTAGGATGGCTCAAGGCTTGCGGAAGTACAGGCAGAACCGGAAGAGACGGCCAGATCTTTCAGCGCCATGATCAGCGACTCACCTTCAACAAAGTTGAAGCTGACGTTGAGGATGTTTGGTGCGCCCTGCTCGAGGTCACCGTTGAGGTAAACCTCTTCCATATCTTTCACGCCGTTCCACAGACGGTTACGCAGACCGCGCAGGCGCGCCATCTCGGTTTCCATCTCTTCTTTGGCGATACGGTAAGCTTCACCCATACCGACGATCTGGTGGACAGGCAGAGTACCGGAACGCATGCCGCGCTCGTGACCGCCGCCGTGCATCTGCGCTTCGATACGGATACGTGGTTTACGACGAACATACAGCGCGCCGATACCTTTTGGACCGTAAATTTTGTGGCCGGAGAAGGACATCAGGTCAACTTTCAGCTGGCTCAGGTCGATTGGCAGTTGCCGACGCTCTGAGTCGCATCAACGTGATAGATGATGCCGCGCGCACGGCACATTTCGCCGATAGTCGCGATATCCTGCACCACGCCGATTTCGTTGTTCACGTGCATGATAGAAACGAGGATGGTGTCATCACGCATCGCCGCTTCGAATAGTTCTTTCAGGTCGATAATCCCGTTGCGCTGTGGCGCCAGATAGGGTAATTTCAAAACCTTCACGCTCGAGCTGACGACAGGTGTCGAGCACGGCTTTATGTTCGGTTTTGCTGGTGATGATGTGCTTGCCTTTTTTCTGATAAAAGTTGGCAGCACCTTTAATCGCCAGGTTGTCGGATTCAGTCGGCACCGGAAGTAAATACGATTTTCGCGGTGCTCCACCAACGAGCTCGGCAATCTGGTTACGGGCGATATCTACCGCCTCTTCAGCATGCCAGCCGAAACGGTGTGAACGGGAAGCGGGGTTACCAAAGTTTCCGTCCAGGGTCAGACACTGCATCATTTTCTCGGCAACACGCGGGTCCACCGGCGTGGTTGCGGAGTAGTCGAGATAGATCGGTAATTTCATTGCTCTTTAACTCCGTACATCACTCAATGCAAGGAATCAGGCAACCGGCTGGATGTACGACCGTGTTGACGGGAGCACCAATCCCGGCCTGACTCTGAAATCTCTTTTTTTATTTAACCAGCCCGGCGGGAGGGGCCCAGGGGCCCAAGGCCAGAACGGGTGATTATGCACGTAACTTAACGTCGATTGCGTCTTGTACGCGATTATTGCGGGTGGTCATGCGTATGCTGGCGGCCAGACACGTCCAGAATCGTGGTTATTCACCAGTTCACCCAGGGTGATGTTGTTCAGGAAACCGGTCAGACGGTCGCTCAGATCGCGCCACAGTGCGTGGGTCAAACATTTATCGCCGCCCTGGCAGCCGCCTTTACCCTGACAGCGGGTCGCGTCAACGGACTCGTCCACTGCGCTAATCACTTCGCCCACTGCGATGTGGATAGCTTCTTTCCCCAGCAGATAACCGCCGCCTGGTCCGCGAACGCTGGATACCAATCCATTTTTACGCAGACGGGAAAACAGCTGCTCCAGATAGGGGAGAGTGAGATTCCCTGACGTTCAGAAATATCGGCCAACGGTACCGGCCCGATTCGGAGTTGAGTGCAACGTCCAGCATCGCGGTCACGGCATAACGCCCTTTAGATGTCAGTCTGATGTCTTACTTAACCTCAAAACTCGCCCCTGCCCGGGGTTTTTAATAATATAATGGGGGTATTGCATAGCAGGGCCAAGTCTGACATTCCCGACTAAAACAGTCAACTATTTACTTGAGTAAATTAGTCAGGTATTTGGCGTTCCGTGCGGTAATAGCGACGAGCCGTTCCCGGCGGCGTTCTGTCTGGACGAGACATAAATCATGCGCCCCGTAGGTCGGATAAGCAAAGCGCCATCGCGACGCTAACGCGGCTACTTACCTTTATTCTGCTGCTCAATCGACGCCAAATACCGCGCAGGATGTTCAGCTCCTGGCTTTCCGGACGCACGCGGGTGAACATGCGGCGCAGCTTATTCATCACCTGCCCCGGATGGTTTTCACGAATAAAGCCGGTGGACAGCAGCGTCCTGCTCCCGATGGCCGTAAAAACGTTCCAGGTCATCGACCAGCGGATAAGGGGTTTCATCCTGTTCAACGACCGGGGCATCGTTTTCCTGCGCTGCCAGCCAGGCCATACGCACTTCATATGCAATGACCTGCACCGCCATCGCCAGGTTCAGCGAGCTGGTACTCTGGATTCGCGGCAATCGCCACGTGATAGTGGCACTTCTGCAATTCGTCGTTGGTCAGGCCGACGCGTTCACGACCAAACACCAGCGCAACCGGCGCGTGTGCGCCTTCCGCGACGCTTTTCAGGCCGCATTCACGCGGATTGAGCATCGGCCACGGCAGCGTGCGAGAACGTGCGCTGGTGCCAACCACCAGGCTGCATCCGGCCAACGCTTCGTCAAGAGTATCGACGATCTGGGCGTTACCGATGACATCGCTGGCCCCTGCCGCGGGGCGATGGCCTGTGAGTTCGGTTTGACCAGCGGGTTAACCAGCCACAGATTAGTTAAGCCCATGGTTTTCATAGCGCGGGCCACGGAGCCCATGTTGCCGGTGTGGGATGTTTCGACCAGTACGATTCGGATATTTTGCAGCATTGTCATTCTTCGTCTAAAGATTATTTCAGCCATATTATCATAAAACGAAGAACGTGTCTGTTCTCGCTGCTATACTCTGCGCCGTTTTCCCGTTCTTTAACATCCAGTGAGAGAGACCGATGCATCCGATGCTGACCATCGCCGTGCGCGCAGCGCGCAAGGCGGGTAATGTAATTGCCAAACACTATGAAACCCCTGACTCAGTTGAAACGAGCCAGAAAGGCAGTAACGATTTCGTGACTAACGTCGATAAAGCCGCCGAAGCGATTATTATCGAAACGATCCGCAAATCTTACCCGCAACACACCGTTATCACCGAAGAAAGCGGTGAACATGTTGGCGAAGATCTGGATGTTCAATCGGTTATCGATCCACTGGATGGCACCACCAACTTTATCAAACGTCTGCCGCACTTCGCGGTATCCATCGCAGTACGCATCAAAGGCCGTACTGAAGTCGCCGTTGTTTACGATCCAATGCGTAACGAACTGTTCACCGCGACCCGTGGCCAGGGCGCCAGCTCAACGGCTACCGTCTGCGTGGCAGCATCGCTCGCGATCTGGACGGTGCTTTATTTGCTACCGGCTTCCCGTTCAAAGCCAAGCAGCACGCTCCGGCTTATATGAAAATCCTCGGCAACATGTTTACCGAATGCGCGGACTTCCGTCGTTCCGGTTCCGCTGCGCTGGATTTGGCCTACGTTGCCGCAGCCCGCGTTGACGGCTACTTCGAAATCGGCCTGAAGCCATGGGACTTCGCCGCTGGCGAACTGATCGCTCGTGAAGCAGGCGCACTGGTGTGCGACTTCACCGGCGGCCACAACTACATGATGACCGGCAACATCGTTGCAGGTAATCCGCGCGTTGTGAAATCCATGCTGGCGAACATGCGTGACGAACTGAGCGAAGCGCTGAAGCGCTAATGACTCAGGCGGGTGATATCACTCACCCGCCCTCGCCTTTCAGGCGCTATTCCGAAATACTTCCTCACTGCTTTACTTTCTTTCGTCACTCTCCCACCATCTTTCCCCGATTAATGGATGATAAAGAAGTCGCAAGGAAAGGTTATGGCACTGCCAGTGAACAAACGCGTTCCCAAAATTCTGTTTATTCTCTTTGTTGTTGCCTTCTGCGTTTATTTAGTGCCGCGCGTTGCCATCAACTTCTTCTATTATCCCGACGATAAAATTTACGGTCCCGATCCCTGGTCGGCGGAATCCGTCGAATTTACGGCTAAGGACGGTACTCGTCTGCAAGGCTGGTTTATCCCTTCTTCGACGGGCCCTGCTGACAACGCCATCGCAACCATCATTCATGCTCACGGCAATGCCGGAAATATGTCCGCCCACTGGCCGCTGGTCAGTTGGTTACCCGAGCGTAATTTCAACGTTTTTATGTTTGATTATCGCGGGTTTGGTAAATCAAAAGGCACGCCGTCCCAGGCCGGATTGCTGGACGATACGCAAAGTGCCATCAATGTGGTGCGCCATCGCAGTGATGTAAACCCACAACGTCTGGTGCTGTTCGGGCAGAGTATTGGCGGGGCGAATATTCTGGATGTTATTGGTCGGGGTGATCGTGAAGGCATACGTGCGGTGATCCTCGACTCCACATTTGCCTCTTATGCAACCATCGCCAACCAAATGATCCCCGGCAGTGGCTACTTACTTGATGAGAGTTACAGCGGCGAAAATTATATCGCCAGCGTCAGCCCGATCCCGCTTTTACTCATTCACGGTAAAGCTGATCACGTTATCCCATGGCAGCACAGCGAAAAGTTGTATAGCCTGGCAAAAGAGCCAAAACGGTTGATCCTAATCCCGGATGGCGAACACATTGATGCTTTTTCCGATCGTCACGGCGATGTTTATCGCGAACAGATGGTGGACTTTATCCTTAGCGCGTTGAATCCGCAGAACTAACCCATGATCGCTAGCACGATAATCATTCACAAAACCACCTTAAGACATGCTAATCCACTGGTCAGAACAGTTTAAGATGAGAAAAATTCTGTGACGCTTGCCAACATTTCTGATGATTAGCATTCCCTTCGCCATTTCCTTGAGCAAACTTTAGCTATTCTTATCAATTATGCTTATGGGAGATCTACAGATGATGCCTACGCTTGCTCCACCATCTGTCCTTTCGGCTCCCCAGCGCCGCTGCCAGATCTTGCTGACGCTCTTTCAGCCGGGGTTGACCGCCACCATGGCAACCTTCAGCGAGCTTAATGGTGTGGATGATGATATTGCCAGTCTTGATATCAGCGAAACAGGACGGGAGATCCTGCGCTATCATCAACTCACACTGACGACTGGTTATGACGGTAGCTACCGGGTTGAAGGTACAGTGCTTAACCAACGTTTGTGTTTATTTCACTGGCTACGACGTGGTTTCCGTCTGTGTCCGTCATTTATTACCAGCCAATTCACCCCCGCCCTGAAGAGTGAACTGAAGCGGCGCGGAATTGCGCGTAACTTTTACGACGATACCAATCTACAAGCGTTAGTGAATCTCTGCTCCCGACGGCTGCAAAAACGCTTTGAATCGCGCGATATTCATTTCCTGTGTCTGTATCTGCAATATTGTTTGCTGCAGCACCACGCTGGAATTACGCCTCAGTTTAATCCGCTCCAACGTCGCTGGGCGGAATCCTGCCTTGAATTTCAGGTAGCGCAGGAAATTGGACGCCACTGGCAGCGTCGGGCGCTCCAGCCTGTACCACCTGATGAGCCACTGTTTATGGCACTACTTTTTTCCATGTTGCGGGTTCCCGATCCATTGCGGGATGCGCATCAGCGGGACAGACAATTGCGTCAGTCTATCAAACGTCTGGTAAACCATTTTCGTGAGCTGGGAAATGTTCGTTTTTATGATGAACAGGGGTTATGTGATCAGCTTTATACCCACCTCGCCCAGGCGTTAAATCGCAGTTTGTTTGCCATCGGTATTGATAATACCCTGCCGGAAGAGTTCGCCAGACTGTACCCACGCCTGGTGCGCACCACCCGCGCGGCGCTGGCCGGATTTGAAAGTGAATACGGCGTCCATCTTTCTGATGAGGAAAGTGGTCTGGTCGCGGTGATTTTCGGTGCCTGGCTAATGCAGGAAAACGATCTGCATGAAAAACAGATTATTCTTCTTACCGGGAATGATAGCGAGCGAGAAGCGCAGATTGAGCAGCAGTTACGCGAACTAACGTTACTGCCGCTCAACATTAAGCATATGTCGGTAAAGGCATTTTTGCAGACAGGCGCTCCGCGTGGCGCGGCACTGATTATTGCGCCTTATACCATGCCATTACCGCTCTTTTCACCACCGCTGATCTATACGGACCTGACGCTGACAACACATCAACAGGAGCAGATCCGCAAAATGCTCGAATCAGCATGAGGGAACAACTTTCGGGCGCAAAAACATTGCCGGTAGCGCCACCAGAGCCATTACCCAGAACAGCCCCTGATGCAGGTGCTGGTAGAGGAAACCGGCAAACATGGTCATCACCGCAATGCTACCGCCCATCGCCACCGCTCAGTAAATGGCCTGTAGGCGAATAACCTCACCGCCCTGACGCGCCGCAATGTAGCGCATCGCCGCCAGGTGGCAGACGGTGAAGGTACCGCAGTGGAGGATTTGAATCAAAATCAGCCACGGCAGGCTCGTCGTCCAGCCCATCAGCCCCCAGCGAATCACGCCGCAAATGGCCGACAGCAACAGCAGATCGCGGGCGCTAAAGCGACGGAAGACCTTTTTACTCAACGCAAAGGTCACCACTTCCGCGACCACGCCTAACGACCATAAATAACCAATGGCCGACGCCGAATAGCCCGCCCCTTCCCAGTAGATCGCGCTAAAACCGTAATAGGCCGCGTGCGCACCTTGCAGCAGACTGACGCAGGCAAGGAATCGCCAGTTTTGGGCGACTAACGTACGCCAGGCCGACCAGCCGACCGACTCCTGATGACGAGATTCGCCGAGCGGCATATCACCGACGGTTTTAGCAACATACCCAGCAGCATGGACGCCACACCCAGGCTCAACATCAACAAAATGACCTGATAACCGTATAGGCTCACCAGTTTGCCGGTCAGCGCGGAGCCAATCACAAAGGCAATAGAGCCCCACAGGCCTACCCGCCCGTAGTCCATGGTTATCTGTTTTTGCCAGGTATTGGCCAGCGCGTCGGTTAACGGCACCAGCGGCGAGAAGAACAGGTTAAAGCCGATCATCACGACCATCAGCCAGGCAACGTTGGTACCCGCCCAGAACATCAACGCAAACAGCAGCGTCATCAGGGCCAGAATACGCAGAACGTTGATTAGACGCGACGGGTCACTGACGCGCGGAGCAATCAGCAGGCTGCCCAGGAAACGAGCCACCAGACCCGCGCCGAGCAAAAGACCGATGGTTTCGGCGACAGTCCCGCACCTTTGAGCCAGACGCTCCAGAAAGGTAGAAAAATACCGTAGCTAAAGAAATAGGTGAAGTAACTGAGCGCCAGCCAGCGCGTGGAGTGCAAAACCATGGTTCCTCCCGTTTTGGAGGCCTTAGTCTACTGACTTAGCACTCTAATTCCTAAGAGCATTACTCACCTCGCTTACCGAATAAATGTGATGAGCATCACTTTTACTTGTGTGTTTCAGGATACAACCAGTGACGGTTAGACCAACTGTCGCAAAGTACACTCCATTTTTAAAAGCCGCGTGAATAGGCGCGCTGGGGTTCGCGCAAGCTCTCATTTAGCCTGTTAGATAAAGTCCTCAAAGACGGGCTTAAGCTTGCCCTTTTCCCAAAACCTTTTTACCGCGGGGGATCCGCATTATCCGCCCGAAAAACCACCTTATTTAGTATTTAAAAAATACATATAACCGGGTATCAAAGTCACACCCGCCCCATGCCCACCAGATTCATGGTCACCAGAATATTCGTTGCCACCTGGACGATATTTGGCTGGCTGTTTTCTTGCGCAAACCACGCTTTAACGATCGGCGCAAGCGAACCGGAATACACCGGATCGGTACTGACGAAATTCACGCCATCCAGTTGCGCGGCGGTGATCTCTTTTTCATGTGCTAAAGGGTGATCAACCGGTAACACAACCACTAATGGTTCGTCAAAAAGCTCCAGATAATCAATCTCCGGGCTATAAACAGGATGGCGCATTAAGCCGACGTCGAGTTCACCACGGCGAATTTTTTCCTCCTGTTGCGTGGTGATTAAACTCACCAGCTCAATCAAGGTGTCTGGCTGTCTGAGACGAAACATCGGTAATACTTTTGGCAGTAAATTCACTTCCGCCGATGGCACAAAGCCAATGGTTAATTGTCTGTCTTCCTGAACAATTTTCCGCGCCCGTAATTTGGCATTTTCCGCTTGTTCGAGGATTGCCAGCGCGTCCTGGAGAAAACATTCTCCCGCCGCCGTCAACGCGACTTTGCGCTTATCCCTCACCAGTAACGGAACACCGACACAGTTTTCAAGATCGCGGATCTGGCTGCTTAACGAAGGCTGTGAGGTATGCAGTTTTTCCGCCGCACGGGTAAAGTTCAGTGCCTGCGCCACTGCGACGAAATAGCGTAAATGCCGTAGTTCCATCACCTTCCCCTTGTTATCGAAAAAACGTCTCAGCTGGTAGAAATTAACTATTTCACATATTAGCAACCAACCAGCAACATCCTTATGGCACAAAAATAGAAGGTCAATACATCTTATCTTTCAGGATTAAAAAATATGACCACACCCTCAGATTTGAACATTTACCAACTGATTGACACCCAAAATGGTCGGGTCACTCCGCGTATTTATACCGACCCGGATATTTACCAACTGGAGCTTGAGCGTATTTTCGGTCGTTGCTGGCTATTTCTCGCCCACGAAAGCCAGATCCCAAAACCCGGTGATTTCTTTAACACCTACATGGGAGAAGATGCGGTTGTCGTAGTGCGTCAGAAAGACGGCAGCATCAAGGCGTTTCTCAACCAATGCCGCCACCGGGCCATGCGTGTGAGTTATGCAGATTGCGGCAACACTCGCGCCTTTACCTGCCCGTATCACGGCTGGTCTTATGGCATTAACGGCGAGTTGATCGATGTACCGCTGGAACCTCGCGCCTACCCACAAGGGTTGTGTAAATCCCACTGGGGACTAAACGAAGTTCCTTGTGTGGAGAGTTATAAAGGGCTAATTTTTGGCAACTGGGATACCAGCGCACCGGGCCTGCGTGATTACCTGGGTGACATTGCCTGGTATCTGGATGGCATGCTGGATCGTCGCGAAGGCGGCACCGAAATTGTCGGCGGCGTACAAAAGTGGGTGATCAACTGTAACTGGAAATTCCCGGCAGAGCAGTTCGCCAGTGACCAGTATCATGCTCTGTTCAGCCATGCTTCTGCCGTTCAGGTATTAGGGGCGAAAGATGATGGCAGCGATAAGCGCCTCGGTGATGGACAAACCGCCCGCCCGGTGTGGGAAACCGCCAAAGATGCGCTGCAATTTGGTCAGGACGGTCACGGTAGCGGTTTCTTCTTTACTGAAAAACCGGATGCTAATGTCTGGGTCGATGGCGCAGTTTCAAGCTATTACCGCGAAACCTATGCCGAAGCAGAACAACGTTTAGGTGAAGTTCGCGCCCTGCGCCTGGCGGGTCATAACAATATTTTCCCCACGCTTTCATGGCTAAACGGCACTGCCACACTCCGCGTCTGGCATCCGCGCGGCCCTGATCAAGTTGAAGTGTGGGCGTTCTGTATTACTGACAAAGCCGCCTCCGATGAAGTTAAAGCCGCTTTTGAAAACAGCGCCACTCGTGCTTTTGGTCCTGCTGGTTTTCTCGAGCAGGATGACTCGGAGAACTGGTGTGAAATCCAGAAATTGCTTAAAGGCCACCGCGCCCGCAACAGCAAACTGTGTCTGGAAATGGGGCTTGGTCAGGAAAAGCGCCGCGACGACGGCATTCCTGGCATTACTAACTATATCTTTTCAGAAACTGCCGCTCGTGGAATGTACCAACGCTGGGCCGATCTTCTGAGTAGCGAAAGCTGGCAGGAAGTGCTCGATAAAACCGCCGCTTACCAGCAGGAGGTGATGAAATGAGTGCGCAAGTTTCACTAGAGTTACATCACCGCATTAGCCAGTTTCTCTTTCACGAAGCCAGCTTACTGGACGACTGGAAATTTCGTGACTGGCTGGCGCAGCTCGACGAAGAGATTCGTTACACCATGCGCACCACAGTTAACGCGCAAACACGCGACCGCCGCAAAGGCGTCCAGCCACCGACAACCTGGATTTTTAATGACACCAAAGACCAGCTGGAGCGGCGAATCGCCCGTCTGGAAACGGGCATGGCCTGGGCAGAAGAGCCGCCGTCACGCACCCGTCACTTAATCAGCAACTGCCAGATAAGCGAAACCGACATCCCAAACGTATTTGCTGTGCGGGTAAATTATCTGCTTTATCGGGCACAAAAAGAGCGCGATGAAACATTCTATGTTGGAACGCGTTTCGACAAAGTTCGCCGTCTGGAAGATGACAACTGGCGCTTGCTGGAACGGGATATCGTCCTGGATCAAGCGGTAATCACTTCCCATAACCTGAGTGTACTGTTCTGATGAATCGAATTTATGCGTGTCCCGTTGCGGATGTGCCGGAGGGTGAGGCTCTCCGGATCGATACCTCGCCCGTCATCGCCCTGTTCAACGTTGGCGGCGAGTTTTATGCCATTAACGATCGTTGCAGCCATGGTAATGCGTCAATGTCAGAAGGGTATCTGGAAGATGACGCCACGGTGGAGTGCCCGCTACACGCCGCCAGTTTTTGCCTGAAAACGGGGAAAGCGTTATGCCTGCCCGCCACCGATCCGCTCACCACTTATCCAGTACACGTTGAAGGTGGTGACATTTTCATCGACTTACCGGAGGCGCAGCCATGAGCGATCTGCATAACGAGTCCATTTTTATTACCGGCGGCGGATCGGGATTAGGGCTGGCGCTGGTCGAGCGATTTATCGAAGAAGGCGCGCAGGTTGCCACGCTGGAACTGTCGGCGGCAAAAGTCGCCAGTCTGCGTCAGCGATTTGGCGAACATATTCTGGCGGTGGAAGGTAACGTGACCTGTTATGCCGATTATCAACGCGCGGTCGATCAGATCCTGACTCGTTCCGGCAAGCTGGATTGTTTTATCGGCAATGCAGGCATCTGGGATCACAATGCCTCACTGGTTAATACTCCCGCAGAGACGCTCGAAACCGGCTTCCACGAGCTGTTTAACGTCAATGTTCTCGGTTACCTGCTGGGCGCAAAAGCCTGCGCTCCGGCGTTAATCGCCAGTGAAGGCAGCATGATTTTCACACTGTCAAATGCCGCCTGGTATCCTGGCGGCGGTGGCCCGCTGTACACCGCCAGTAAACATGCCGCAACCGGACTTATTCGCCAACTGGCTTATGAACTGGCACCGAAAGTGCGGGTGAATGGCGTCGGCCCGTGTGGTATGGCCAGCGACCTGCGCGGCCCACAGGCGCTCGGGCAAAGTGAAACCTCGATAATGCAGTCTCTGACGCCGGAGAAAATTGCCGCCATTTTACCGCTGCAATTTTTCCCGCAACCGGCGGATTTTACGGGGCCGTATGTGATGTTGACATCGCGGCGCAATAATCGCGCATTAAGCGGTGTGATGATCAACGCTGATGCGGGTTTAGCGATTCGCGGCATTCGCCACGTAGCGGCTGGGCTGGATCTTTAAGGAAGCACGATGAAAGAAAAAACGATCATTATTGTCGGTGGCGGGCAAGCGGCGGCAATGGCTGCGGCCTCGCTACGCCAGCAAGGGTTCACCGGTGAGCTGCATCTGTTTTCCGATGAGCGACATCTTCCTTATGAACGACCTCCACTCTCGAAATCCATGTTGCTGGAAGATTCCCCGCAGTTACAGCAGGTGTTACCCGCTAACTGGTGGCAGGAAAACAATGTTCATCTGCATTCCGGTGTAACCATCAAAACGCTGGGTCGCGACACACGAGAGTTAGTGTTAACCAACGGCGAAAGCTGGCACTGGGATCAGCTTTTTATAGCAACCGGCGCGGCAGCTCGACCGCTGCCGTTGCTTGATGCACTGGGAGAACGCTGCTTTACCCTACGCCATGCCGGTGATGCCGCCAGACTGCGAGAAGTTCTGCAGCCCGAACGGTCAGTCGTGATTATCGGTGCCGGAACTATTGGTCTGGAACTGGCTGCCAGCGCCACGCAGCGCAGATGTAAGGTGACAGTGATTGAACTGGCGGCAACCGTCATGGGCCGTAATGCACCACCGCCCGTGCAACGCTATCTTTTACAGCGCCACCAGCAGGCTGGTGTGCGCATTCTGCTCAATAATGCCATTGAACATGTGGTCGATGGTGAAAAAGTAGAACTGACGCTGCAAAGTGGGGAAACGCTTCAGGCTGATGTGGTGATTTACGGTATTGGTATCAGCGCCAACGAGCAACTGGCTCGCGAGGCCAACCTTGATACTGCCAATGGCATTGTCATTGATGAGGCTTGCCGCACCTGCGATCCCGCGATCTTTGCCGGTGGCGATGTGGCAATCACTCGTCTTGATAATGGTGCACTACACCGCTGCGAAAGCTGGGAAAACGCCAATAACCAGGCGCAAATTGCCGCTGCCGCAATGTTAGGGCTACCGCTACCGCTACTGCCGCCGCCGTGGTTCTGGAGCGATCAGTACAGTGATAACTTACAGTTTATTGGCGATATGCGTGGCGATGACTGGCTTTGTCGTGGCAACCCGGAAACTCAGAAGGCGATTTGGTTTAATCTGCAAAACGGCGTGCTTATCGGTGCGGTCACGCTGAATCAGGGGCGTGAGATTCGCCCAATTCGCAAATGGATCCAGAGCGGCAAAACGTTTGATGCGAAACTGCTGATAGATGAGAACATCGCGCTTAAATCACTGTAACCAGGATAATTAGCGAATATCTCAATGCCTGGGGCGTGGCGAGGTGCAAGAGTGTGTATTACGTTTAAATCACATTATCTTGCAAAGGGATTGGTTATGAACACACTACGTTATTTTGATTTTGGAGCTGCCCGCCCCGTTTTGTTATTAATTGCCCGTATCGCCGTGGTCTTAATTTTCATTATTTTTGGTTTTCCCAAAATGATGGGCTTTGACGGTACGGTCCAATATATGGCCTCGTTGGGCGCGCCAATGCCGATGCTGGCAGCGATTATTGCGGTAGTTATGGAAGTGCCCGCCGCGATATTAATCGTGCTTGGCTTTTTCACCCGTCCGCTGGCGGTGCTGTTTATTTTCTACACGCTGGGTACGGCGGTGATTGGTCACCATTACTGGGATATGACCGGCGATGCGGTTGGGCCAAATATGATTAATTTCTGGAAGAATGTCAGTATCGCTGGCGCGTTCTTGCTATTGGCAATTACCGGGCCGGGGGCAATTTCTCTCGATCGGCGTTAGGAAAGATGCCGGATGCGGCGTGAACGCCTTATCCGGCATTTAATAAATTACAGCCACTCTACCCGCAACGACATCTCTGAAGTTGTTGATTCCCCTGGTGCTAGCGCAATGAGATCACCCCCTTCCGGGCGATGATGATCATCCGGCGCATGGCTCATCGGTTCCAGACAGAAGAAATCAAACGCATATCCTTTATCAAACGCAGGGTCGGAAACAAAGATGAAATAACACGGTGCAGGTGGCGTCGTTTCCATGATGATGGCATAACCTTCCTGCGGCTGCTCGATGCGGGCCTGACCATTCCATCCGGCAAAACCATTGTTCACCCACTGGCGCGGCAACGGCGCGGGCTGGTTAAAATCCAGTTCCTGCGGTAGCTGCTCGCAAAACTCACCCGCCAGCCACTGCTCCCGCTCCAGCCAGTAACCGCTCGCCTGTGCCTGAATCCGCGTTTGCGGCGACAACGGAAAATAAGGATGCCAGCCGGTACCAAATGGCAGCGTCTCTGCCCCTTGATTGGTGACAGAGAGCGTCACCGTCAGCGTATCCGCCGTTAAATGAAACGCCTGACTTACCCGATAGTGATAGACACCGCTGCGATGTTCATACACCAGACACAAACTATCATCGCTGTGCGAGACACATTGCCACTCGCCCAGCCAGCCATCGCCGTGTAGATAGTGCGCATCCCACTCAACATTCGGTTGCAGTTGATACTCACGCCCCTGCCAGACAAAACGATTGCCGCTCACCCGGTTTGCAAATGGCACCAGCGGAAAACATGAGGCATCGGTTGCCACACCGCTTTTTTTACCAGGACGTAAGAGCGGCGTCGTATCGCGCCAGAAGCCTTCGATTACGCCGCCCTGGTCAGAAACGTCCAGCTTTAGCGACCCGTGGGATAAGGTATAGATGGTCATCCGCTAACTCCTTAATCCGGGAAGTTAATCACAACTTTCCCGCATTTGCCGCTCGCCATCAGCGCATAGGCATCACCTGCCTGTTCCAGCGAGAAGCGATGGGTAATGGCGTTACGCGGCCACAGCTTCCAGTCCGTCAGATCATGGGCGCATTTTTCCATATGGAACAGACTGGTCACCCAGGAGCCGATAATCCGCCGTTGATGGTGCATCAGATCGGCGCTGACCTCGAATTCCACTTTTCCGGTTTCACCAATGTAAACCACCCGTCCCCAGTCAGCGGTGGATTGCAGTGCCAGCAAGCGACCTGCGGCATTACCGGAACAATCGAGCGCAACATCCGCGCCACCGTGGGTGAGTTCGGCGATAATCTGCGGCAGACCTTCGGTGGTTGCTAAATAGCCGTGATCCATCACCCCTAACTGTTTTGCCATCGCCAGACGTTCCGGCAGCATATCAACGCCGATGATCCGTTTTGCACCGCGACCTTTCGCCAGCATCATCGCCATCATGCCGACTGGCCCCAGACCGACCACCAGCACGTTATCACTGCCGGAAACTTCGCCGCGCAAAATTCCTTCATACGCTGTACCAACGCCGCAACTGATAAACGCACCATCTTCGTAGCTCAGCGCATCCGGCAGGAGGATCAGATCTTTTTCTTCCGCCAGCAAGTATTCGGCATGACCGCCGTCACGCTGCCAGCCGTAAGCCGCTTTTCCTTCGCCAGTACAAGAAATAGGAAAACCGCGACGGCAGTTCGGGCAAAAACCACAGCCAGAAATGTGATACACCAGCACGCGGTCGCCCTCTTTAAAATGGCGGCAGCCTTGCCCCATCGCCACAATCTGCCCGCACGGTTCATGACCGTTGATAAAGCCCTGGTATAACGGTTTATCGGGTGCCGCCGCTGTGGCACGGTGTTGATGATAGATATAGTGGACATCGCTTCCGCAAATCCCGGAGGATTTCATTTTGATCAGTACCTGGTTAATCCCCGGCGTCGGCACCGCAACTTCCCGCAGATCGACGGTCGAATTTCCTGGTAAATAAGCTGCCAGCATCGTTTTCATAAATCCCTCATTAACAATACGATTAATTTTCATCCCTGCCGCACCCGCGCCAGGGGCGTTAAGGTTTAGCGTTTCGCTTTACTGCTTCGCTGGGTCAGCAAGATATTCGCCAGCACCGCCACCACGATGATGACGCCGCGTACCACCTGCTGGAAAAAGGAGTTAATACCGAGCAGCACCAGACCGTTACCGATTAGCGTAATCACCAGCACACCAAGCAATGTACCGAACAGGGAACCGCGACCGCCGGAAAGTGCCGTACCGCCGACCACGACCGCGGCGATGACGTCAAACTCCAGACCGTTTGCGGCACCTGCGTTACCAGAACCGAGGCGCGCCGCCAACAAAATGCCGGTCACCGCCGCTAATAATCCCGAAAGGGTAAAGATAAGAATGCGCACCCGACGAACGTTGATGCCGCACAACTGCGCCGCCGTAGCATTACCGCCAACGGCAAAAACCGAGCGCCCGAAGGCGGTTTTGCGGCTGATGAACACAAACAGCGCAAACAACACAATCATGATCAGCGCGGATACCGGCACACCGAGAAATTGTCCGCCCAGCCAGTCCAGCACCTCGTTTTCATCAATCGGCACTGGCAGTGCGTTCGTCATAAACAGCCCCATTCCGCGCAGGGCGCTCCACAGCCCCAGTGTGGCAACGAAACTTGGTACATTAAACACGCCGCGCAGCACCCCGGCCAGCGTTCCCATCAGCGCGCCTAACAGCAACACCAGCAGGCACGCCACCGCCAGCGGAACTTCAAATTGCAGCAAAAATGCCAGGCACACCGAGACAAAAGCCACCATCGGCCCAACGCTGACATCAATTTCACCGGAGATAATAATCAGCGTCATCGCCCAGGCGGCAATCCCAATGGTGGCGGCATCGCGCAGCACGTTCATCTGGTTATTCAATGAGATAAAGCCAGGCGCGTTCAGGGAGAAGACCAGATAAAGAATGGCAATCACCACCAGCAAACCGATCTCATTAATATGGCGACTGACAAATTGTTTGAGCGAGACGCTCTTGCCCTGCGGCAATGGTAATGACGAAGCAGACATCTTCAGGTTCCTCGGTAAAATTCATCAGTGCACAGACAGAATGGCGGACATCAGCTCATCCACATTGACCGGAGCGTGAAACTCCTGCGAGAACGTGCCGTGCTGTAATAACAGGATGCGGTCACACACCAGCGGCAACTCCTCCACTTCACTGGAGATAAACACCACGCTTTTTCCTTCGGCAGCCAGCTCACGGACAATACGGTAAATCTGCTGTTTGGCTTCGATATCGACGCCGCGCGTTGGCTCGTCGAGCAACAAAATCTGGCTGGCAGCATAGACCCAACGACCGATCACCACTTTTTGCTGATTGCCACCAGAAAGCGTGCCGATGGGTGTTTCGCTACTGGCGGCCTTGACCGTCATCCGCTGCATCACCTCTTCGGTCAGGCGGCGGATGGTGGACCATTGCAGCACACCGTTGGCGCTGATTTTTTGCCGATTGGTCAGCACTGTATTTTCGTCAACGCCCAACCAGGGAATGATCCCCGCTTCTTTGCGGTTTTCTGGCGTATAGCCAATGCCGCGTTTCAGCATGTCGCCGTAATCGGGGCGCGTGATTTTCTCGCCGTTGATAACAATTTCGCCCTGTTCATACTCCTCCAGCCCAACAATCGCCTTCAGCAATTCACTGCGCCCTGCCCCCAGCAGACCAGCAATGCCGAGCACTTCGCCACGACGTAGCGTAAAACTGATATCCTCCAGCTTGGGCTTATGGCGTAACGCACGGACTTCCAGCACGGCCTGATCCACAATTTCCTGAGGGGCTACCGGCGCAATATCAACGTGATCGCGCCCGAGCATCAGCGACACAATATGATGCGTGGAGGTGTTTTCGAGCATCACATCGCCCGCCACCTGACCATCGCGCATAACGGTGGCACAGGAGGCAATGCGGCGAATTTCTTCCATCCGGTGGCTGACATAAATCACCGCCACGCCCAGTGCCGACATCTTTTTCACCGCGCTGATCACCAGTTCAACTTCCGCACTCGCAAGCGAACTGGTAGGTTCATCAAGAATGACCACGCGCGGCTCGCCCTTCATCACCCGCGCAATTTCCACCAGCTGCTTTTGCGCCGGGCTTAGCGTTGAAACAAGTTGTTCAGGACTAACGTCAACGCCCAGCGCCTGTAAGCAACGTTGGGCATCCTGCGCCATTTGCAGGTAATCAATCATGCCGTTGCGGCGGGGCCACTGACCGAGGCAGAGGTTTTCCGCCACTGTCAGCCCTTCCACCAGACTTAACTCCTGATAAACCGCGCGCACCCCCAGTTCAGCGGCACGGCGAGTCAGCGTAGCTTCGTCACCTTCCAGTCGCGTCTCGCCAATCCAGATATCACCGCTATCCGGGCGTTCGCTGCCGGTAAGCATTCGAATGAGAGTCGATTTGCCCGCGCCGTTTTTACCTAACAGCGCACGAACTTCGCCTTTATTGAGCGTGAAGTTAACGTTATCCAGCGCAACGACGCCGGGATAACGCTTATTTCCTGCCACCACTTTTGCTACCGGGACTGCCTCTGTTGCCGTGAACATAGGGACCTCTGCGAATCAGCGATTAGGGCAGACCATCAACGTGCGTTGCCAGCCACTGTTTACCGTCTTCCGTTTTGGTATAGAGATCGATAGGCACCTGAATCACTTTTTCACCGTCGGCTTGTTTATTGATAACCTTCAATGTTTGCGCGAAAACAGCATTGCCCATTTTCTTACCGGAAATATCCACTACCGCTTTCAGCACCTGATTGTTTTCCAGCTCCTGAGCAATTTCGGTTGTCATATCCGAACCGAAAACAGCAATTTTTCCGGCCTGATTTTGATTACGTACCGCTTTTACCGCGCCGAGTGTCGCACCGCCCGATTCCCCCATAATGGCGTTGAGATCCGGCGTGGAGATAATTAGTTTTTCACCAACGGAAATCGCTTTATCTAAAACAGTCCCTTCCTGATTAGCGACAATTTGCGCGCCGGGAACGCGGGATTTTAAAACTTCTTCAAATCCTTTACGTCGCTGCACACAAACTTCAAAGGCTTCGCAATTGATGACGGCAATTTTCGGCTGGTCAATTTTATTGGCAATAAAATAATCAGCGGCAGCGTTACCCAGTTTTTTACCAAATTCCAGCGGATCGCCGACCAGATACGCCGAGACATATTTATCGACCCCCTTTTGATTAATACAGGTGTTGTAGCAAATCACCGGAATGCCCGCTTCACTGGCGCGACGAACGGTACGGCTACTGCCATTTTCAGACACTGCCGATAAAATAATGGCATCGACATTACGCGCCACGAGGGTATCAACAAAGGTACTTTCTTTCGAAATATCACCCTGGGCGTTAGTTTCTATTAACTGAACTTGTACTGAGGAATCTTTTGCCGCATCCTGAACGCCCTGACGCACTCCAGCGTAGTATCCCTGAGTATCAAGGTATATTGCGCCAATGGTCATTTCTTTTTCCGCAGCCCTGGCAAATAGTGCGCTACCTAATAGCGTAGCCATTAATAATAGATTACGGGTTGTTCTCATTTTTGTAGGCATAGAGCCTCCTGTAGGGTTTTTATTAACAACGGCTTATTCTAATTATTTTGTGATGAGCGGCAGCGCGTGCCGCTCAAATATTACAGTTAATAGGGTTTAGTGAACGCGGTTAAAAATAAAAGGCATCACGGTGGTGAATAATGCCGCTTTCGGCCAAGCCGGATTAATCGCCGTCAATTCAGCGCGAGCAGACTCATATTGCGCAACCTCCCCGAGTCCCGCGGACGCCAGCATCGCCACCATCAGGCATTTTTCTTTATGCTGCTGTTGTAAATCGCCATACAGCGACAACAAGTCAGGTTGCGAGACGGCAAAGAAATCCGCTTCGATACTGGTTTTCGCCATCTCTTGCGCCCACTGTTTCATTTCACTAAACAGTTGCTGTGCGGTTTGTTGTTCGCCCAGCAGTCGCAGCGCCATCCCTTGCCAGAAGAGATAATCAACCGGCTGATCGTTGTAATAACTGTGAATGTTAATAGTGCGATCGCCGGTCGCCGCCAGACGTAAACAACGCGTCGCTTCAGTTTCATCGCCCTGCGCGTTGGCGCATATCGCCTGCCAGAACCAGATGTCGTTATCAGTTTGCCCCGGTAAACGGCCTTCGCTTAAATTCTCCGGATAATGCAGCGCGGCATGAAGCAGTTCGCAGGCCTGCTGCGGCTGTCTGGCATCAAGATGCTGCCAGGCGCGTAATAACTGGTTGAGGATAAACTGACTGGTGACCTTCCCTTCCCCGCCTTCCCACGGGTGGAATTTGCGCGTGGCGAGAATGTCCGCCGCTTTGTCTGCCTGACCCGTGAGATGCCACAAATTGAGCAGTTCTGCGGTCATGTCGTCGCGTTTCAGCGCAATTTCCAGATTATTTTCCAGACGCGCCAGTCGTTTCTCCGGTGTGGCTCCACTTAACTTATCCAGCAAATCCCGTTCGAAAAGCAGACGTGCATCCTGCGGCGCAAGCTGATAAGCATTATCAAGATAACGCGCGGCCAGCTCATAATCGTGTTGCTTATTCCACGCATGGATCGCTAACCCGCGCCAGCCGTCGGCAAACTCCGGCGACATCTCTACGCAACGTTGCCAAAAGGCAATGGCTTTGTTGTAGCTACGTTTGTTGTAGTAGAAGCAAGCTAGTAAATGGCGAGCAAACCAGCACTCTTCAATACTCTCCAGCGCCGCCACTTCTTCCAGCGTATTCGGGAAACGGACAAACTGCGGGAAGACATCAATGGCTTTTGCGACCAGTTCGCCACGTTCGGCTTTCGGCAGCAAGCTGGCTTGCAGGTAAAGCGGCAGCGTGCGCTGGCAGTCCAGTGCGTTCAGCATCTCTGCCGCCAGGGTGGGCATTCCCCAGTTAATCAGTTGCCCGGCGGTCATCAGGGCGTTAACGTCGCGTCCCTGACACAGACCGCGCCACTGCGCGAGAGCTGATTCGCTACGACCATCGAACCAGTTCAGCCACCACAGAGTGGCGTTCAGCGGATAATCGCGCAGCAGTTTCTCGCGCTGCACACGCGCGTTGTCCTGACGACCACTTAACACCAGCAGCAGATTATGCAGGCAAAGCACTTCCTGATTGGTTGGGCAGGCGCGAAGACTTTGTTGGCAAAAATCCAGACCAGCGTCGAAGTTACCATTACGCGCCGCCAGTCGTGCCAGGCCATAATAGCCACCGGCTTTGCTGTTGCCGCTCCAGACCGCACGCCAGAAATCCTCTTCGGCTTGTTGATATTGTCCCTGACGTTCGTAAGCACTGGCGCGAATCAAACTCGCCTGTCCGCACTGCGGATTTTTGTTCAGCGCATGTGCGCGTTTCAGAGCCTGAGTGGCATACGCCACCGCTTGCGGGAAATCTGCGCGGTTATATTCCAGCATCGCCAGCGCCAGGTTACAGCGATAATCCAGCGGGTCCAGCGCCACGCCGCGCAGGTAGTAATCGAACGGTGAACGGCTGGCGTGATGATATTGCTCCAGATGCTGACCGATAAACCAGGCTTCATCTGTACTGGTAATGTCTTGTGCTGCCAGTGGCGCTTTGGCGACGTCCGGTAACGGCAACGCTTGCGGCTGATGTTCCTGATAACTCAGTACAATATTGCCGTCGGCATCGGAGAGCTCAATGGTCAGCCTTTCAGGATTGATACCGTGCAACACGCCCTGGATGGCGGTCGCAGGCATCAGTGCCACGGCATCATCAAGTAACGCGTTGCATTTACCGATTTCGCGGATCGCCAGGCGGTATCCGTTCAACGGAGAGATGGCATACAGCCCCCACTCAATCCCCCGCTTACTACGCTGGAGTTTTATCACCGCATCGCGGGAGGCATTTTGCACCATGCCCAAAGAATGATAAGGCAGGAAATACTGCTCAAAACGCTTCTCTTCGTAAGCATCAAGCCAGGTAAAATCGGGCTGGTTATCGGCAAAAATACCGGTCATCAGTTCGATATACGGGCCGTTATTGTCGGTCAGACTCTTATCCCACGCCTGGCCAAATTCACTGTGTCCCCAACTCCACTGTTTTTTACCTGGCGCAATATGGTGGTTGGCAACGTGCAGCAAACCGCCATCTTCATCGTGACACCACGCGCCGACAAAATCGTACTGCGATTTTTCGGCCATATATGAGGTTGGAACAGGCACATTTTTATAGCGAGAAATGTCCACTCCAGCGGAGTAGTCCACTTTGTAGTAAGTGCCGGTAGCGATGGGGAAAGCGGAGACGGCCCGTTTGCCGTGATCAAACACCGCCGTTACATCCGGCGGGAAGACGCTCTGATGCCCTTCCCCCCCTTTCACTGCCGGGTTGGCCCACCACAAGAAATGACGCGGCGTGGCGTTCCCGTTATAGACGCGGCTGGCGATTTCCAGCGCCGCCCGGTCAGGGCGCAGGGTGAAACCTGTCATCACCTGTAAACCATGCATCGGCTCCGTTTCGCCTACCCACACCGTCTGTGCACCGTCTTCATGGGCTTCGAGGGTGAAATCAACGGGCATAAAGGTGGTCGGGCGATGATGTTGCGGCCAGTTAAACTCAATCCCACCGGAAATCCACGGCCCCAGCAGCCCCACCAGCGCAGGTTTAATGACTTCATTGTGATAAACAAAATCGCGCTGTTTCACTTTATCCCACGCGCGATGCACCCGACCGCCCAGTTCCGGCAGGATCATCACTTTGATGTAGTCGTTTTCCAGCCACACCGCCTGCCAGGATTTCAGGGTTTTCTGCTCGCTCAGCGTATCGGTCACGCCGTAGGGATAAACCGCGCCGGACGATCCCTGATAAACGCGATTTTCCAGGAACATGGGATGTATATCCTGCGGCCCGGTTTCATAGGTCGGGATCTCAACGCGCTCTTGCCACACTTTTACTGGAGTCATGGTGCCCTCAATATTAACAAGACATACTGAATTAAAAGATTTGTGGCAGTGTATTGAACAATCTGGCAATGTTTTCGCGGAATAATCACGCAATTAACTAAACAAGGTTTAGTGAAGATGAGAGCCTGCATTAATAATCAACAGATTCGCCACCATAACAAATGCGTGATTCTGGAACTGCTGTACCGGCAAAAGCGCGCCAATAAATCAACGCTGGCCCGGCTGGCGCAAATTTCGATTCCGGCAGTCAGTAATATTTTGCAGGAACTGGAAAGCGAAAAACGGGTGGTGAATATTGACGATGAAAGCCAGACGCGCGGGCATAGTAGCGGTACATGGCTGATTGCGCCGGAAGGTGACTGGACGCTGTGCCTGAACGTGACGCCCACCAGTATTGAGTGTCAGGTTGCTAATGCTTGTTTAAGTCCGAAAGGTGAATTTGAGTATTTACAGATTGATGCACCGACGCCGCAGGCGCTGCTGTCCGAAATCGAAAAATGCTGGCATCGCCACCGTAAATTGTGGCCGGACCATACCATCAACCTGGCGTTGGCAATCCACGGTCAGGTTGATCCTGTGACCGGCGTGTCGCAAACCATGCCGCAAGCGCCGTGGACAACGCCGGTGGAGGTGAAATATCTGCTGGAAGAGAAGCTCGGCATTCGGGTGATGGTCGATAATGACTGCGTGATGCTGGCGCTGGCGGAGAAATGGCAAAATAATTCGCAGGAACGGGATTTCTGCGTGATCAACGTTGATTACGGCATTGGCTCGTCGTTCGTGATTAACGAGCAAATTTATCGCGGCAGTTTGTATGGTAGCGGACAGATTGGTCACACCATCGTTAATCCGGATGGCGTCGTCTGCGACTGTGGACGTTATGGCTGCCTGGAAACTGTCGCCTCGTTAAGCGCATTAAAAAAACAGGCGCGGGTATGGCTAAAATCACAACCGGTTAGTACTCAACTTGATCCTGAAAAACTGACTACAGCGCAGTTAATCGCTGCCTGGCAAAGTGGAGAACCGTGGATCACCAGCTGGGTTGATCGCTCTGCCAATGCCATTGGTTTGAGTCTGTATAACTTCCTCAACATCCTCAATATTAATCAGATTTGGTTGTACGGTCGCAGTTGTGCCTTTGGTGAGAACTGGCTTAATACTATTATTCGCCAGACAGGATTTAACCCGTTCGACCGCGACGAAGGACCGAGCGTGAAAGCGACGCAAATTGGCTTTGGGCAATTAAGCCGCGCACAACAGGTGCTGGGAATTGGCTATTTGTATGTTGAGGCGCAGTTACGACAGATTTGATGGCGCGATAACGTAGAAAGGCTTCCCGAAGGAAGCCTTGATGATCATAAACGAAAAATTGCCTGATGCGCTACGCTTATCAGGCCTACACGGAGATTGCAATATATTGAATTTGCAAAGTTTTGTAGGCCGGATAAGGCGTTCACGCCGCATCCGGCATGAACAACGAGCACATTGACAGCAAATCACCGTTTCGCTTATGCGTAAACCGGGAAGCGTGCGCAGATATCCAGCACTTTCGCTTTGATGCGTTCGATGGTGGCTTCATCATTGATGTTGTCCAGCACATCGCACATCCAGCCAGCCAGCTCTTTCACTTCAGCTTCTTTAAAGCCACGGCGAGTCACCGCTGGGGAACCGATACGAATACCAGAAGTCACAAACGGGCTCTTCGGATCGTTTGGTACGCTGTTTTTGTTGACGGTGATGTTAGCACGGCCCAGCGCAGCATCCGCTTCTTTACCAGTCAGGTTTTTATCGACCAGATCCAGCAGGAACAGGTGGTTTTCAGTACCGCCGGAAACCACTTTGTAGCCACGGTTCAGGAACACTTCTACCATTGCTTTGGCGTTTTTCGCGACCTGCTGCTGGTAGATTTTGAACTCTGGCTCCATGGCTTCTTTCAGCGCCACCGCTTTACCCGCGATAACGTGCATCAGTGGGCCGCCCTGAGCGCTTGGGAAGACAGCAGAGTTCAGTTTTTTGTACAGCTCTTCGCTACCGTCTTTCGCCAGGATCAGGCCACCGCGTGGGCCAGCCAGAGTTTTGTGGGTAGTGGTGGTGACGACGTGAGCGTGTGGAACCGGGTTCGGGTAAACGCCAGCGGCAATCAGACCCGCAACGTGGGCCATATCGACGAACAGATACGCGCCGATGCTGTCTGCGATTTCACGCATTTTCGCCCAGTCAACGATACCGGAGTAAGCGGAGAAACCACCGATGATCATCTTCGGTTTGTGGGTCTGCGCCTGTTTAGCCATATCTTCGTAGTCAATTTTACCGGACTCATCAATACCGTAAGGGATGATGTTGTACAGTTTACCGGAGAAGTTAACCGGGGAACCGTGAGTCAGGTGACCGCCTTGCGCCAGGTTCATACCCAGAACGGTATCGCCTGGCTGCAGCAGCGCGGTGTAAACCGCGAAGTTAGCCTGAGAACCGGAGTGCGGCTGGACGTTAGCGTAGTCTGCGCCAAACAGCTCTTTCGCGCGGTCAATCGCCAGTTGCTCAACGATATCAACGTATTCACAGCCACCGTAGTAACGCTTGCCCGGATAACCTTCAGCATATTTGTTGGTCAGCTGAGAACCCTGAGCCTGCATGACGCGCGGGCTGGTGTAGTTTTCGGAGGCGATCAGTTCAATGTGCTCTTCCTGACGTACTTTTTCTTGCTCCATAGCCTGCCACAACTCGGCATCATAATCGGCAATGTTCATTTCACGCTTTAACATCCGCATCTCCTGACTCAGCTAACAATAAAATTTTGACCTGAAAAAGGCAGTCCCGTTGGACAACGGCCAACAGTATAACCGAATCGTTCTGTGATAACAGGTCTTGACAAACGAAATTACGCAAACGTTTACCTTCAAGCCACACAAGGGCTTGAGGAATAAAGGCCTTACGTCATGAAGTGGATTTCTTTTCAGGATTGTGATGCGAATAATTCATCTTGTAACCGAGTTGGTCATTCTCACAAAGAACCATTTACAAAGCAGGGGTATTTTTATAAGATGCATTTAATATGCAACATTAAGTGATAATCAAAGGAAAACCTGCCATGCTTGATGCTCAAACCATCGCTACCGTAAAAGCCACAATTCCACTGCTGGTTGAAACCGGCCCAAAACTCACCGCCCACTTTTATGACCGGATGTTCACCCATAACCCGGAACTGAAAGAGATTTTCAATATGAGCAACCAGCGCAACGGCGACCAGCGAGAAGCACTGTTCAACGCGATTGCCGCCTACGCCAGCAATATTGAAAACCTGGCGGCCCTGCTGCCTGCCGTTGAGAAAATTGCGCAGAAGCACACCAGTTTCCAGATTAAACCTGAGCAGTACGACATCGTCGGCGGCCACCTGCTGGCAACACTTGATGAAATGTTCAGCCCGGGCCAGGAAGTGCTGGACGCCTGGGTAAAGCCTACGGCGTGCTGGCTGGCGTGTTTATTAATCGCGAAGCTGAGATCTACCGTGACAGCGCCAGTAAAACCGGCGGCTGGGAAGGCACTCGAGCTTTCCGCATCGTCAACAAAACTCCACGCAGTGCGCTGATTACCAGCTTCGAAATGGAACCTGTCGATGGCCTGCCGGTGGCTGACTATCAGCCGGGGCAGTATCTGGCGGTATGGTTGAAGCCGGAAGAGTTCGAGTTCCAGGAAATTCGCCAGTACTCACTGACGCGTAAACCGGACGGTAAAAGCTATCGTATCGCGGTAAAACGCGAAGATGGTGGCCAGGTTTCAAGCTGGTTGCATAACGCAGCCAAAGAAGGTGATGTGATTTATCTGGCAGCACCGGCCGGGGATTTCTTCTTGCAGGTTACGCCACAAACTCCGGTGACGTTGATCTCTGGCGGCGTAGGCCAGACACCAATGCTGTCGATGCTGGACACGCTGGCGAAAAACCGCCATTCGGCGCAGGTTAACTGGTTCCATGCGGCGGAAAATGGCGAAGTTCATGCCTTTGCCGACGAAGTCAACGCGCTGGGCGCACAGCTGCCAAACTTTACCTCTCACCTGTGGTATCGCACCCCAACCGACGCTGACCGTCAGGCAAAAGCCTTTGACAGCGAAGGTCTGATGGCGCTGTCCCCGCTGGCCGATAGTCTGCAAGCGCCACAGATGCAATTCTATCTCTGCGGTCCGGTGGTCTTTATGCAGTACGCAGCCAAACAGCTGGTTGAGCTGGGCGTGAATGCCGACCATATTCATTATGAATGTTTCGGGCCGCATAAAGTACTGTAATTTGATGTTGCCGGATGGAAACATCCGGCAACCCTTGACGCGGTTTAAATTGCCGCGTCGTTCTCTTTGCCGGTACGGATACGAACCACGCGCGCAACGTCAAAGACGAAAATTTTACCATCGCCGATTTTACCGGTCTGCGCGGTACGAATGATGGTATCCACACAGGTATCGACGATATCGTCGGTTACTACGATTTCAATTTTGACCTTCGGCAGGAAGTCCACCATGTACTCCGCGCCACGATACAGCTCGGTGTGGCCTTCTGACGACCAAAGCCTTTCACTTCCGTTACCGTCATCCCGGTGATGCCCACTTCCGCCAGCGCTTCACGTACGTCATCGAGTTGAAGGGTTTAATAATCGCATCAATCTTTTTATGGTGTCTCCTGTCGTTTTTATCGCGTAACCGGTTGCTCACCGTATCATAAATCAGTCGTTTGTCCGGTGCTACTCTTTAAAGTCGTTCGCATCCAGTTCATGGCGGCAGGCACCAGGAACAAATTGACTGGTTCCTGCCGCGCGCTTCCGGGCAGCATGGGTGACGTTGCCTTTGGTGATTTGCAGCAGCTTACGCAGGTAGTTGAGCTCAAACTGATTACGCGCCTCGACGAAGGTCGGCAGCGCGGTATTCTCCCCTTCCATGCCTGCTCCACCAGCGCGTCGCTGATTACCGGCGAGGAAGTTAGCGCCACGCACTGCTCGTATAACGTTGACCAGTTGGCGCACGTTACCCTGCCAGTTTGCGGCCATCAATCGCTTCATCGCATCCGTCGAGAAGGCACGCACAAAAGGTTTGTGGCGGTCAGCGGCCTGACGCAGCAGGTAGTTTGCAAGCAGCGGAATATCTTCGGTACGCTCGGCAAGCGTCGGGATCTTGAGATTAACCACGTTGAGGCGGTAGAAGAGATCCTCGCGGAACTCGCCACGGGCCATAGCCTTAGGCAGATCCCGGTGAGTGGCGGAGAGGATACGATGTTTATATCCAGATCGCGGTTACTGCCCAGCGGGCGCACCTTACGCTCCTGCAATACGCGCAGCAGCTTCACCTGCAGCGGCGCGGGCATATCGCCAATTTCGTCGAGGAACAGGGTGCCGCCTTCCGCTGCCTGGAACAGCCCTTCCCGATTGCTCACCGCGCCGGTAAACGCGCTGCGCGCGTGACCAAACAGCTCAGACTCCAGCAGTTGTTCCGGCAGCGCGCTCAGTTAATCGCCACAAAAGGCCTGGCGTGACGCGGACTGGCGTTGTGAATAGCCTGCGCCAGAATCTCTTTCCCGGTACCGCTTTGCCCGTTAATCAACACGCTGACATCGGATCTGCCGTCACCATCTGCGCCTGCTCCAGCAGGCGTAGCATCAGCGGGCTGCGGGTGACAATCGCTTCCCGCCACTGTTCATCCATCGCCGGAGACGAGCGCTCCAGCGCTTCGTCAATCGCCTTGTACAGCGCGTCTTTATCAACCGGTTTGGTTAGAAAAGCTGAAAACACCCGGCGAGTCGCGGCTACCGCGTCGGGAATGGACCCGTGAGCGGTGAGGATAATCACCGGCATACCGGGCTGCACTTTCTGGATTTCACTAAACAGCGTATACTGTCCATCTCGTCCATCCGCAAATCGCTGATGACCAGATCGATACGCTCTTTCGCCAGCACCCGTAATCCTTGCTGGCCGCTTTCGGCGGTCTGCACCCGATAGCCCTCGCTGGTTAAACGCATGCCCAGCAGTTTTAACAGGCCGGGATCGTCATCCACCAGCAGCAGGTGTGCGGGTTTACGGTTAGTCATGTTTATCCTCGTCAGATGCGCCGCCGTGGTTATATCCGCCCCCGGCTTGCGGCTGGAGAGCTGGCGTTCAATATCCGTCAGGTTTTGCAGTTTACGGGTGGTTAAATCCAGTTCCGCCTGCAATTGCTGTTGCTGCACACGCAGCGCGTCCAATTGAGCATCGCTGGTTTCCGCCAGTTGACCGTAGCGCTGTCGTTCTTCGGCGAGTGACAGCTGTAGCACCTGACCGTCGCGCCAGACCTGATACAGAGGGCGAATGCGCGACGGGATAGCGGAACTAAGCGCGTCAATATCTGCAACCGCCTGTCGACGTTCGGTTGGGGTAATTTTAGCATTCGCCAGCAGGATGCCGCGCTTGAAAGCTCCCTGCCAGTTTCCTATCGGCAGCACGTTAGCATCGGCACGCGCACGAGCCGCAGGAAGGCGATCGGCGCAGTCCATGCCGCGCAGCCAATAAAGAGGGTTATTTTCAGCAGCATCGCCGCTTAGCGCCCAGATCATCGCAATCGGTCCAGGTAATCGGCAACCTGTTGACGGGGTTCATTACCGTCGGGGGCGCTGGAACCGGCATTATGCGGCGTCAGCGAGGTATTACACCCGGACAGCAGCAGGCAGGCGAGGCCAATAGCGTGATGCCACTGGAGCGGCCGCCTACCTGTACGCGTTAAAAATTGGGGCATAGTGACTCGATATCGTTTCATGTGGTTGTTTTTTAAGCCTGGGGGTTGGAAGTTCAATACGAAAACAGACGTTGCCGTCCTGTGCGTCGCTAAGATATAGCTCGCCGTGCATTTTCCGCACCGAATCGCGCGCCAGGCTTAAGCCAAGACCGCTTCCCTTCACCGCGCCTTTGCGCTGATGGCTACCCTGATAAAGGGGCTCGAAGATCATTAATTTTTCAGCATCCGGGATCGGGGTTCCAGTATTGATTAAATCAATGATTACCTTAGTTCCTTCCCGGCGGCTATGCAGATAAATGTTACCGGATTCAGTGCCATAGTGCACCGCATTCGAATAGAGATTATCCATGATTCATCAGAAGCGTCGGTTCTGCCAGGCAGCTGGAGCCTGGAGGTCAACCTGCGTGCGCATCATTTTAGCCCTCGCTGCAGGCTGTGCGCGGAAACCACCATTTCGACCAACGGTGCGAGGGTCACAGGCTCCATGTGTATGGTCTGTTTCGCTCAGCTTACGGTTATAGTCCAGCAGTTGCTCAATCAGCGTTTGTAAATTGCGACTGCTGCTGTCAGAATGGCCACGACCTCTTTTTGCTCCGCATTGAGCGGCCCAACAATGTGATCGGCCAGCAGCTCGGCGCCCTCGCGCATGCTGGCAAGCGGCGTTTTCAATTCATGAGACAGATGACGCAAAAACTGGTGGCGCTGCGACTCGAGCCACGACAGGCGTTCACTTAACCAGACGATACGTTGCCCGACGGAGCGCAGTTCACGCGGCCCACGGAACATGACTTCGCCGTCAAGCGACTGCCCTTCCCCCAGACGATTGATCATACTCTCATCCCCTTCACCGGGCCGATAATCATGCGTGTGAAGAACAGCACCATCGCCAGACTGACCAGAAACAGCACCAGCGCCTGCCAGCCAAAGAACGGGCCACGTCGGCAATCGCCTGCTGTAATTGCTGTCCGCGCGAGAACACGACGGTACGCGTTGCCTGAACCAGTTCGCTATTGGCGCTGGAGGAAGGCCGCCAGCCGTTCTGCCGCGGTACTTTCGCGGCCCGCTATTGCTGCATCGCAGCAGCGCCAGATTTTGAGGTTCTGACGTAATTGCTGATAAAGGGTGACATAGGCAGCATTCCTGTATGCGCCTCCAGCATATCGCCATAACGCTTGCGTTGATTCTGGTAAACCTTCGCCAGCGTTGGATCGTTTAGCACGCAGTACTGGCGGTAGCTGCGCTCCATATCCAGCGCAATGTTGTCATCGTTTCGCTGCGTCGTGCATCAATAAGCGTGGTGCGGTTGGTCTGTTCAGCCTGCGCACTGAGCATATTCAGGCTCTGCCATGCCTGCCAGGCCAGCACTAACAGCGGCAGCAGGATCAGCAGAAAGGACAACGTCACCAGTTGGCGCAGCGATCGTGGAGAGAGAGAGAGGCGTTTCAAGGGGTGTCTCAATAAAGCAACATACTGGAATGCTAACTGAGGGTAATCGAGGGAAAGGCCAGAAACAACAAAGCCGGGCATAAGCCCGGCTTTGTTATGGAATAAGGCGGTGCCTACTAATGTTTCGCCCGATGATTGATAAAGCAGAGCTGTTATCAGTTGCTGGACGGCAGGCACCTTGTTGTGCGTCATTCGAGGTTTATGTAGCACGTCCCGAAGGGGCTGACATAAGGAGGTGAATGAGCCACTGATTAATATTATGCACGATGCGTGCCACAATACAAAACAATAAATTAACACAATGATAAATATAAGAAATATACCTAAAAAGGCACGGTGGTGTTTTGGGTGTTTTTTAAACCATCCATCCGTCGCTAATTAGCAACACTCATAGGACTACAAAACAAAACCATTTAAAATCAATAAATTAAATGTCTCCATTTAACGACAGTGCGATACCCTCAATGTCGGGGTTTCCCGACACAGCGGAGAGACCAGAGGAGAGGATAAGCCCGGCAATTTTCAGAAACCAATAAAAAAGCCCCTCACAAGGAGGGGCCTGATCTTATGGTACGACAACCTTAGCCGAGCTGTTTACGCGCGTTGCGGAAAATACGCATCCACGGGCTGTCCTCGCCCCAGTTTTCCGGGTGCCAGGAGTTCGCCACTGAACGGAATACACGCTCAGGGTGCGGCATCATAATGGTGACGCGACCGCTTTCGTTAGTGACTGCGGTAATGCCGTTTGGCGAGCCATTTGGGTTAGCCGGATAGGTCTCAGTGACCTTGCCCGAAGTTATCGACGAAGCGCAGCGCCACCAGGCCTTTGCTTTCCAGCGCCGCCAGATGAGCGCCATCGCGGACTTCTACGTGGCCTTCACCGTGAGAAACGGCGATTGGCATACGCGAACCTTCCATCCCCTGCAGCAGCAGAGATGGGCTGCTGGCAACTTCGACAAGGCTAAAGCGCGCTTCAAAGCGGTCGGAGTGGTTACGCACGAAGCGCGGCCACAGGTCGCTGCCCGGGATCAACTCACGCAAGTTAGACATCATCTGGCAGCCGTTACAAACGCCCAGCGCCAGCGTCTGCGGACGGTGGAAGAAGGTAGCAAATTCGTCACGAACGCGATTGTTGAACAGAATGGATTTCGCCCAGCCTTCGCCCGCCCCTAACACGTCACCGTAAGAGAAGCCGCCACAGGCAACCAGCGCGTCGAAAGCGTCAAGACCGAGACGACCGGCCAGCAGATCGCTCATGTGGACGTCAATGGCGTCAAAGCCCGCACGATGGAAGGCCGCCGCCATCTCCACATGGGAGTTCACGCCCTGCTGACGCAGTACGGCCACTTTCGGGCGCGCACCGGTAGCAATGTACGGTGCTGCTATATCGGCATCGATATCGAAAGTGAGCTTCACGTTGAGGCCCGGATCGTTATCGTTCGCTTTTGCGTTATGTTCCTGGTCGGCACATTCCGGGTTATCGCGCAGACGCTGCATCTGCCAGGTGGTTTCTGCCCACCACATGCGCAGGGGAACGGCTTTCACTGAACACCGGCTGGCCGTTGGCCGTCAGGGTGAAACGGTCGCCTGCAACTGCCTGACCAAGGTAATGTACGCAGTCAGCCAGACGATTAGCCGCCAGAATCGCTTCTACCGCTTCACGGTCGGCGGCACGAACCTGAATCACCGCGCCCAGTTCTTCAGTAAACAGCGCCGCCAGACGGTCGTCGCCTAAGGTCGCGATATCAGCTTCAACACCGCAGTGCCCGGCAAACGCCATCTCTGCCAGAGTCACCAGCAGGCCGCCATCGGAACGGTCGTGATAGGCCAGCAGCTTACGCGCAGCAACCAGCGCCTGAATGGCATCGTAGAAGCCTTTCAGCTGCGCAACGTCGCGGACGTCGGCTGGCTTGTCACCCAGTTGACGATAAACCTGCGCCAGCGCAGTCGCCCCCAGCGTATTGTGGCCTTTGCCGAGATCGATAAGCAGCAGGGCGTTATCTTCCGTTACCAGCTGCGGGGTGATGGTATGACGCACATCTTCCACGCGAGCAAAGGCAGTAATCACCAGCGACAGCGGCGAAGTCATTTCGCGCTGTTCATTGCCTTCCTGCCAGCGGGTTTTCATCGACATGGAGTCTTTGCCCACCGGAATTGTCAGGCCCAGTTCGGGACACAGCTCTTCACCAATGGCTTTCACCGCTTCATAAAGACCGGCGTCTTCACCCGGATGGCCGGCAGCAGACATCCAGTTAGCAGAGAGTTTGATCTGTTTGATATCGCCAATCTGCGTGGCGGCAATGTTGGTCAGCGCTTCACCCACCGCCAGGCGAGCGGAGGCGGCGAAGTCCAGCAGCGCCACCGGCGCACGTTCGCCAAGCGCCATCGCTTCACCGTAGTAGCTATCGAGGCTAGCGGTGGTCACAGCGCAGTTCGCCACCGGGATCTGCCATGGGCCAACCATCTGATCGCGTGCAACCATACCGGTAACAGTACGGTCGCCGATGGTCACGAGGAAGGTTTTCTCGGCCACCGTTGGCAGGTGCAGCACGCGGTTTACCGCATCGGCCAGGGAGATTTTTCCCTCGCCAGCGCTTCACCTTTCGCCTTCAGCGTCTGGACGTCACGGGTCATTTTCGGCGTTTTGCCAAGCAGCACGTCGAGTGGCAGATCGATAGGTTGATTGTCGAAATGACGGTCATTCATCGTTAGATGCTGTTCTTCGGTGGCTTCGCCGATAACCGCGTACGGCGCGCGCTCGCGTTTACACAGCTCTTCAAACAGCGGCAGCTGATCGGCGGCAACCGCCAGCACATAGCGCTCCTGGGATTGGTTACACCAGATTTCCAGCGGGCTCATGCCTGGTTCATCGCTAAGAATGTCACGCAGTTCGAATTTACCACCGCGTCCACCATCGCTTACCAGTTCCGGCATGGCGTTAGACAAGCCGCCCGCGCCGACATCATGGATAAACAGAATTGGGTTCGCATCACCCATCTGCCAGCAACGGTCGATAACTTCCTGGCAACGGCGTTCCATTTCTGGGTTATCGCGCTGTACGGAAGCAAATCAAGGTCGGCATCAGACTGGCCGGAGGCCATGGAAGAAGCCGCGCCGCCGCCCAGACCGATGTTCATTGCCGGGCCGCCGAGGACGATCAGTTTTGCACCGACAACGATCTCGCCTTTCTGCACGTGATCGGCGCGAATGTTGCCGATCCCACCGGCCAGCATCACCGGCTTATGGTAACCGCGCAGCTCTTCGCCGTTGTGGCTGTGAACCTTCTCTTCGTAGGTACGGAAGTAGCCGGTCAGCGCCGGACGACCAAATTCGTTGTTAAACGCAGCGCCGCCCAGCGGGCCATCGGTCATGATATCCAGTGCGGTAACGATACGATCCGGTTTACCGAAATCTTCTTCCCACGGCTGTTCAAAGCCTGGGGATACGCAGGTTAGATACCGAGAAGCCCACCAGCCCCGCTTTTGGCTTCGCACCGCGTCCGGTTGCGCCTTCATCGCGGATTTCACCGCCGGAGCCGGTTGCCGCACCCGGCCACGGAGAGATCGCCGTCGGGTGGTTGTGAGTTTCGACCTTCATCAGAATATGCGCTGGCTCCTGATGGAAATCGTAGCGGCCAGTTGCATAGTCGGCAAAGTAGCGACCAACCTCAGAACCTTCCATCACCGCGGCGTTATCTTTATAGGCCGACAGCACATGTTCTGGCGTGGTTTCGAAGGTATTTTTAATCATTTTAAACAGCGACTTAGGCTGTTTTTTACCGTCGATAATCCAGTCGGCGTTGAAGATTTTGTGGCGACAGTGCTCGGAGTTCGCCTGGGCGAACATATACAGTTCGATGTCGTTCGGGTTGCGCCCCAGTTTGCTAAATGCGTCCCGCAGATAGTCGATTTCATCATCGGCCAGCGCCAGGCCAAGACGGATGTTGGCATCAATCAGCGCCTGACGCCCCTGCCCCAGCAAATCAACGCTGGCAACCGGTGCCGGTTGATGATGAGCAAACAGTTTTTCCGCGTCCTGCAGGGAGGCAAGGACGCACGTCCATCATACGGTCGTGCAGTTCTGCGGCGACGGCATTCACTTGTTCAGCGGTCAGACTCGCGGCATCAATATAGTACGCCACGCCGCGTTCCAGACGCAGAACCTGCGGCAGGCCACAGTTGTGAGCGATGTCGGTAGCTTTCGAAGACCAGGGGGAGATAGTGCCAGGGCGGGGAGTGACGAGCAGCAGTTTGCCGGTAGGTGTATGGCTGTTGAGATTTGGGCGATACTCACAGTTGCTCAAGTCGGGCCAGCTCTTCTTCGGTCAGCGGCGCTTCCAGGTCAGCAAAATGGACATACTCGGCGTAAATATTGCTTACCGGGAGGTTGGCTGCCTGAAAACGCGTCAGCAGTTTGTTAATGCGAAATGCAGACAGTGCAGGCGAACCACGCAGAATTTCCATCATAAGTCTCTCGTTTCTAGCTTTCAGTGTGCGCAATGGGGGAAACGGGCGCTATTATAGAGAATCCTGCGCCCTGACGAAACCGTTTGCGTCGAAATAAAATCATTGCCGCGCTTTACCAATAGATGTGACTCACTTCTCGAATCAGTTGCCAACTGGCGTAATGTTAAGCAAAATGCCGCTCAATCTGTAAGCAAACCTTAGTGGCGTCAGGGATTCAACTTTTATTTTACATCTCAGCGAATTAACTATTTGAAAAAACTAAAGATTAATTACCTGCTCATCGGCGTTGTGACGCTGTTGCTGGCAGCGGCCCTGTGGCCATCTATTCCCTGGTTTGGCAAACCAGAAAACCGAATCGCCGCGATCAAAGAGCGGGGGAGCTGCGCGTCAGTACCGTTCGTGCTCCCTGACCTATAGCACCTTTAATGATAAAGATATCGGCCTCGACTACGAGCTGGCTCAGCAGTTTGCTGACTACCTTGGCGTGAAGCTGAAAATTACCGTACGCCAGAACATCAGCCAGCTTTTCGATGACCTCGACCACGGCAACGCCGATATGCTGGCCGCAGGGCTGGTCTATAACAGCGAACGAAGCAAAAACTATCAGCCTGGCCCGACCTATTACTCCGTTTCGCAGCAGATGGTTTACCGTGTCGGAAACACGCGCCCGCGCACTCTGAGCAACGTCACCGCCGATAAGCTCACCGTAGCGCCGGGTCAGGTGGTGATTAGCGATCTGCAAAGCTTAAAAGAAAGGAAGTACCCCGACCTCTCATGGACCGTTGATGAAAAACGCGGTTCGGTAGATCTGATGCAGGCGGTGATCGACGGTAAGCTGGACTACACCATTGCCGACTCGGTCGCCATCGGCCTGTTCCAGCGCGTCCATCCGGAACTGGCGGTGGCGCTGGATATCACCGACGAGCAGCCGGTCACCTGGTTTAGCCTGCAAGACGACGACAATACGCTTTCTGCGGCGATGCTCGACTTCTTCAATAATATGAATGAAGACGGTACCCTTGCTCGCCTGGAGGAGAAGTATCTCGGGCATGGCGACGATTTTGACTATGTCGATACCCGCACGTTCCTGCGCGCAGTGGATAACGTGCTGCCCGATCTGCGGCCGTTATTTGAAAAGTACGCCAGCGAAATAGACTGGAAGCTGCTGGCCGCCATCTCTTATCAGGAGTCTCATTGGGACCCGCTAGCCACCTCACCTACCGGGGTACGCGGGTTGATGATGCTGACCCGAAATACCGCCCAGAGCCTAGGACTGAGCGACCGTACCGACGCTGAGCAGAGCATTAGCGGCGGCATGCGCTATATCCAGGATATGATGACCAAAGTGCCGGAGAGCGTTCCGCAGGAAGAGCGGATCTGGTTTGCACTGGCGGCTTATAACATGGGCTACGCTCATATGCTTGACGCCCGGGCGCTTACCGCCAAGCAAAGAAAGGCAATCCGGACAGCTGGGCTCACGTTAAACAGCGTCTGCCGCTGCTGAGCCAGAAGCCATGGTACAGCAAGCTAACCTATGGCTATGCGCGCGGGCACGAGGCCTACACCTACGTCGAAAATATCCGTAAGTATCATATTAGCCTGGTCGGTTATTTGCGGAGAAAGAGAAGAAGGCAACGGATGAGATGGCGATAGCGCAGGCTTATCCGGCGGTATCCGCAGATGAGCTAAATCGGAATCACTACCTTTTTCCTTTATATACCAGCCGCCACCAAACAAGATGACGCGGTGTCCGTCGTTTTTAATGTCACGGCATAAAAAAAAATAAGCTATTGGGCCGCGGGGGGATTCGCTTTCGCGGCCTGCTTCAGCGTTTTTTGCTGCTGACGACGGTAGCGGAAAAAATCGTCAGCATGCCAGAGCACTCGTCGGCCAGCACCCCTTCGGTAAATTCAATCCGGTGATTCATTCCTGGTGACGCAGCACGTCCATTAATGACCCCGCCGCACCGGTTTTGGCATCACGGGCGCCAAACACCAAGTGCCCAATCCGGTATGGACCATCGCCCCGGCGCACATCACGCGGGTTCCAGCGTCACATACAGCGTGGTATCAATCAGACGATAGTTTTGCAGCACCAGACCGCCCTGACGCAGTGCCATGATTTCCGCATGCGCGGTCGGGTCATGGCGGCCAATCGGACGTTCCAACCCTCACCAATCACCTGGTTGTTATGCACCAATACCGCACCCACCGGTACTTCGCCCTCTTCCCAGGCGCGTTTGGCCAGCATGAGCGCATGGCGCATCCAGTATTCATGGTTCAGTTCAATGTCGGACAACGTGAAGACTCCGGTGGGAAAACGCCGCGCATTATACACAAATTCCACCAAAGCGCAGCGCCCGCTTATTCCAGCTGCTCGAGCTCACCGCGCGGCGTCACCCGCCAGCGATGCTCACAGAAAAAGAGTAGCGGGTTATCCTGCTTGCTGTCGCTGTAGCCACTGTACAGCCGCAGCGGAGTGCCGATTTTGCGCTCCAGTTGTGCGACCTTTTCATGTCCCAGACAACGCATCGTCAATACCCAACCACCATAGCCACGCTGAATTTGGCTGGCGATAAGATTAACCCGCGGCAGCCAGGGCGTATCGAAATAAACCGCTTCAACCAGCGGCTGCGGAGAGCCGGTAATCAACCAGATATCAGCATCGGAACTTAACAGGTAGGTGGTTAATCGCTCCTGAACCAGCGGAAAGGCGGTAACATTGTCGCGAAACCAGCGCACGAAATCGGCCTGCAACGTCTGTAAACGTGCTTCGCTGTGACCAAAAGTGCACCCCCACAGAAGCAGACTCATCGGCCAGCGTGCCGCACGACCTTTTATCAATAACGCAATGGCTATAATCGGTAACAACGGCAGGACAAGTAACGCATTCAGCGGTTGGCGACGTAGTAAATAGCGCAGAAAACTGCCGAACATATCCTGCTGATGCAATGTTCCATCTAAGTCAAAAAACACCACACGACGCTCGTGAGTTGCCAAACCATACTCCTCTGGACTGAAACATCCTGATTAATTTTCGCTACTACATAGCCTAACAGATAGATCATCACTTTTCCGGCAACAATCGACCGCATCATGGCTAACTGGAATTTTTAATTCATGGCAATTAGCGGCAATGGAATATAAAATTCACTCGCGTGTGTCTCATATTGCCTGTTGTCGCCACTATTTCATCGCGAGGAAAGATATGAACGGCTTACTTCGTATCCGTCAGCGTTACCAGGGGCTTGCCCAGAGTGATAAAAAACTGGCGGATTATCTGCTGCTACAACCTGATACGGCGCGCCATTTAAGCTCTCAGCAACTGGCCAACGAAGCCGGAGTCAGTCAGTCCAGCGTCGTGAAGTTCGCGCAAAAACTCGGCTATAAAGGTTTTCCGGCGCTTAAGTTGGCGTTGAGTGAAGCGCTGGCAAGCCAGCCGGAATCACCCTCCGTGCCCATTCATAACCAAATCCGCGGTGATGATCCGTTACGGCTGGTCGGCGAAAAACTGATTAAAGAAAATACTGCCGCTATGTACGCAACGCTAAACGTTAATAGTGAAGAGAAACTGCATGAATGCGTAACAATGTTGCGCTCTGCGCGGCGGATAATTCTGACCGGTATTGGCGCTTCGGGTCTGGTGGCGCAAAACTTTGCCTGGAAGCTGATGAAGATTGGCTTCAATGCTGCCGCAGTGCGCGATATGCATGCGCTACTCGCAACAGTACAGGCGTCGTCCCCTGACGATCTGTTATTAGCCATTTCCTACACCGGTGTACGACGCGAGTTAAACCTGGCGGCAGATGAGATGCTGCGAGTGGGCGGAAAAGTGCTGGCGATTACCGGCTTTACTCCGAATGCCCTGCAACAGCGTGCTTCTCATTGCCTGTATACCATTGCCGAAGAACAAGCGACAAACAGTGCTTCAATCTCTGCTTGTCACGCTCAGGGAATGTTAACGGATTTGCTGTTCATTGCGCTGATTCAGCAGGATCTGGAACTGGCACCAGAACGTATTCGTCATAGTGAAGCGCTGGTGAAAAAACTGGTCTGAGTAAAGAATGCGCGTATAATGCCCGCCCGGTTTGTGTTGTTTTGAGAGTTTCCTTATGGCGTTGTTAATCACTAAAAAATGCATCAATTGTGATATGTGTGAACCCGAATGCCCGAATGAGGCGATTTCAATGGGAGATCATATCTACGAGATTAACAGCGATAAGTGTACCGAATGCGTAGGGCACTACGAGACACCAACCTGCCAGAAGGTGTGCCCGATCCCCAATACTATTGTGAAAGATCCGGCGCATGTCGAGACAGAAGAACAGTTGTGGGATAAATTTGTGCTGATGCACCACGCGGATAAAATTTAATATTCTACTCTGGAAGTAGAGTATTAATTATATTACTGGGAAGCCTTAACGCCATTATATTTATTTAATTGATGACATTAGCATAATCATTCACTAAGTTAATTTATATAGTATCTGCCCAGACACTTATTTATAGTTATTAAAGGTGCGTCCGACTGGTTCACCGGACGCACCTTAAGTACGTTTCCTTGTGTTATAAGAACAGAAGGATCAGCTGTAAAACAGCAATGATGATTTTGATGACCCGTTTAATCAGGTATCGGCAATCAGTCATTCGTTTTTCCTTAAACAAGGAATGCAGCCATTCAGATTAGCCCTTACATCTCCCCAAAACTGAACGTGCGAGTTATTGAGGGTGCATGCTGCACTCCACACCAGAGCTTTGACGACACCACTCGTTTCAATGGGGGAATTCTGTGGCATGGTGTAAAGCACAGCAAAATCTTCAATAACGAAGCCAATTTTAATGTACTTACGAATTGGCGGTCACGTTAATCTTTCCATCAATATTGCTTTCTTCGTAAAGGCTCGAGTTTTTATGCTAAAGATTGCAAGTTGCTTGTAAAAGATAAGTACACTGATCCATAATCGCTGTTGTTGAGGGTGCATGCTGCACAAAATTAAAGTTAAAAAGTAAAACCCCCGTTCCTTACCAGTTCGGGGGTTTTACTTTTTAAAGAGAACGGTATTATTTTTAACTTTCAATAATTACCGTGGCACAAGCATAGTGCCGCTCATCTGCCAGCGTTACATGCATATTTGCAACGCCCAGCTTTTCCGCCAGTTTTAATGCCTCGCCCCATAGCCGTAGCCGTGGTTTGCCGAGCTCATCATTGAATACTTCAAATTGATTAAACGCCAGACCATTGCGGATCCCGGTGCCAAACGCTTTTGCTGCGGCTTCTTTCACAGCAAAACGCTTCGCCAGAAAACGCACCGGCTGGTGGTGCGTTTTCCAGATAGCCCATTCGTTATCGCTTAATACGCGGCGTGCCAGGCGATCACCGGATCGGGCGATCACCGCTTCGATGCGAGCGATCTCCACAATATCCGTGCCTAAACCTAATATTGCCATTAGCCACGCGCTTCCAGCATCAGACGCTTCATTTCTGCCACCGCATCTTTCAGTCCGGTCATCACTGCACGACCAATAATGGCATGACCGATATTCAGTTCATGCATCTCAGGGATGGCGGCAATGGCTTTCACGTTGTGATAGGTCAGACCGTGTCCGGCGTTAACTTTCAGACCGAGGCTTGCGGCAAAGGTCGCGGCTTTGGCGATACGCGCCAGCTCTTGCGCCTGTTCGGCGTCAGTTTTGGCATCAGCATAGCAACCGGTGTGGATCTCGATAAACGGTGCGCCAACCTCTGCCGCAGCTTTGATCTGCTCTTCATCGGCGTCAATAAACAGAGAAACCTGAATCCCGGCATCTGCCAGACGTTTGCAGGCATCGCGCATTTTGTCACGCTGCCCTGCGACATCCAGGCCGCCTTCGGTTGTTACTTCCTGACGCTTTTCCGGTACCAGGCAGCAAAAATGTGGCTTCGTCTCAACGGCGATCGCCAGCATCTCTTCGGTCACCGCCATCTCCAGATTCATGCGGGTATCCAGCGTCTGACGCAGGATGCGCACGTCGCGGTCAGTAATGTGACGGCGATCTTCACGTAAATGCACGGTAATGCCGTCCGCTCCCGCCTGCTCGGCAATAAACGCGGCCTGCACCGGATCCGGGTAAGCGGTACCGCGCGCGTTGCGCAGCGTAGCGATATGGTCAATGTTGACGCCTAACAGTAATTCAGCCATGACAATCCTCATCATTCATAATGTGTTTTCACCGTTCGCTTAGGCATAAACTGCCGGAACAGTTCCCTGCTCTTTAAAGGTTTACCGCCAAGATACGGCTTAAGCGCCATGCGGGTAAAGCGTTTCGCGGCGCGCAGTGTGTCTGCGTCAGGAAATTCCCGTGCGTTTAACGCTTTTAACTGCCTTCCGGTGAACGTTTTATTGTCGATAACGACGCTTGCGATAAACCCTTTTTCTTCGCGATAACGATACGTCATGGTGTCATCTACCGGCTCGCCGCTACCCGCACAATGGGTAAAATTGACGCCATAACCCAGATGCCCGAGCAGTGCCAGTTCAAAGCGGCGCAGCGCGGGTTCTGGCGTACCAGTGACCCCTGCAAGAGACTGAATGCAGTGCAAGTAATCGAAAAAAAGTTCAGAGAAGCGCGTCTCGTATTCCAGTACGCGGGAGAGAAGTTCGTTGATGTACAGACCGCTGTAAAGCGTGATACCGCTTAATGGCAGCGCCAGCGAGACGGCTTCAGCACTGCGCAGCGTTTTGACTTCGCCACGCCCGCCAAAACGTAGCAAGAGAGGGGTGAAAGGCTGTAATGCACCTTTCAGGGTAGAGCGTTTAGAGCGTGCGCCTTTGGCAACCAGACGCACGCGCCCCGATTCCTCCGTGAAGACGTCCAGCATCAGGCTGGTTTCGCTCCACGGGCGACTATGCAGGACAAATGCGCGCTGCCAGCCTTCCATCGGAGTTACTCTTAAAGATCGTCAACGTAACCGAGACTGCGCAGTGCGCGTTCGTCGTCGGCCCAACCGGATTTCACTTTTACCCACAGTTCAAGGTGAACAGGCGCTTCGAACATTTCCTGCATGTCTTTACGCGCTTCAATCCCGATGGTTTTGATCTTGGCCCCTTTGTTGCCAATGACCATCTTCTTCTGCCCTTCACGCTCAACGAGAATCAAACCGTTGATGTCATAACCACCGCGTTCGTTAGAGACGAAACGTTCGATCTCCACGGTCACGGAGTACGGCAGTTCAGCGCCGAGGAAACGCATCAGTTTTTCGCGGATGATTTCAGACGCCATAAAACGCTGTGAGCGATCGGTGATGTAATCTTCCGGGAAGTGATGAGTCGCTTCAGGTAGATGCTTACGCACGATTGCCGCAATAGTGTCAACATTCAGCCCGGTTTCGGCAGAGATTGGCACGATATCGAGGAAGTTCATCTGGCTTGCCAGGAACTGCAGGTGCGGCAGCAGATCGGCTTTCTCCTGCACGTTGTCCACTTTGTTCACCGCGAGGATTACCGGCGCTTTGCCTTCGCGCAGTTTGTTGAGCACCATTTCGTCGTCCGGCGTCCAGCGGGTGCCTTCAACGACAAAAATCACCAGCTCAACATCGCCAATAGAGCTGCTCGCCGCTTTGTTCATCAGGCGGTTAATGGCGCGTTTTTCTTCCATATGCAGGCCCGGTGTATCGACGTAGATCGCCTGATACGCGCCTTCAGTATGGATCCCCACAATGCGGTGACGAGTTGTCTGCGCCTTGCGGGAAGTGATGGAGATTTTCTGCCCCAGCAGTTTGTTCAACAATGTGGATTTGCCAACGTTCGGACGTCCGACGATGGCAATAAATCCGCAGTAACTTTTATCGATGCTCATTCCAGCTCCAGTTTTTTCAACGCCTGTTCGGCGGCAGCCTGCTCAGCCTTACGACGGCTTGAACCTGTGCCAACCACCGGTTCACTCAGGCCGCTGACCTGGCAGTGGATAGTAAATTCCTGATCGTGCGCTTCGCCACGTACCTGGACTACCAGATAAGTCGGCAGCGGCAGATGGCGACCCTGCAAATATTCTTGCAAGCGCGTTTTCGGATCTTTTTGTTTATCGCCTGGGCTAATTTCGTCCAAACGAGTTTGATACCAGGAGAGGATCAGTCGTTCAACGTTTTGAATATCGCTGTCGAGGAACACCCCGCCAATCAATGCTTCAACCGTATCCGCCAGAATGGATTCCCGACGGAAACCGCCGCTTTTCAATTCACCCGGCTGTAGTGAAGCATTTCGCCCAGTTCAAATTCACGGGCGATTTCCGCCAGCGTATTTCCACGAACCAGCGTCGCGCGCATCCGGCTGATATCGCCTTCGTCCACGCGAGGGAAGCGGTGATAGAGCGCGTTGGCGATCACGTAGCTTAGAATCGAATACCGAGAAACTCGCTGAAGTGTTCGTTGCGTTTGTCAGGATAGGCGCCACGGCGTGCGTTAACGCCTGTTGCAACAGCTCCTGATGAATAAAAGTGTAGCCCAGCTTCCGTTGAAGCCGATTAATTACGATGGGGTTCATGCGATACCAAATAAATGAATGCGTCAACAATGCAGCACACGAAACAGACCTGAGGAAAACCAATGCGGTTTCGTGTGCCGTGTCTCCCGGTCAGAGACATCCAAAACTTCGGGGGGATATTCTTATACGCAACGACAATGGATGTCGTTAGTTTGAATGGATTAAAACATTAAATAATTCACGCGGCAGGTATTGGCTGCCGCGTGAAGTCTGGCAGCGAATTAATGGATCCCACCGATGCGGCTTACTGTATGCCGGTTGGCCATTGACCCTCTTGTTTTTCAAAGCTCATCCAGATGGCGGTTGCTTTACCCACCAGGTTCGCTTCCGGCACAAAGCCCCAGAGTAGACCAGGATATCCGCGCTGTTGTCGCGGTTGTCGCCCATCATGAAGTAATGTCCCGGCGGGAACGATCAAGGTGGCCAACGGGTATAGTACTGGACGCCGGCGGTAATACATCCCAGCCTGGTCCTGAGCAATTGGCACGGTCAGGATCCGTGATTAACCTCACCGAGAGTTTCCTGACGCTGCGCCAGACGAACGCCGTTCTCTTTGCTTTCACCCGCGGACTTCAAAGAAGCCGCTGGTCGCCTCGCCACCGTTGCTGCGGAGAACGTCTGTACGAAATCGCTCTGTTCAACGTTGGAATAGGTCACTGGCAGCGCATTACCACACGCCTGGCCGGAACTGCATCCTGGTTGAATCGTGACCTGCTTCGCTACTGGATCGTAGGTCACTTTATGGACTGGCAGGCCCACGGTGCGCTTGATGTAATCAAGACGCGGATCTTCCGGATACTTGAATACCACGATGTCGCCGCGCTTTGGATGGCCGGTTTCAATAATCGTTTTCTGATAGATAGGGGTTTTTTATCCCGTAGGTGAATTTCTCCACCCAGGATAAAGTCACCCATCGACAGGGTTGGCATCATCGATCCAGACCGGAATCTGGAATGGCTCATAGAAGAACCAGCGCACAATCAGCACGATCGCCAGCACCGGAAAACCGATGCTCCCGTTTCAAGCCAGCCCGGCTTCGGGCCCACTTTTTTCAGCGTCTTTTTATCCAGCGGATATCTGTTGCCGCCTGCGCAGCAGCCTGACGTTCCCGTCGTTTAGGTGCAACAGTAAATTTATCAATGCACCACAACACGCCCGTGACCAGTGTGGCAATCACCAGAATCAGGGCAAACATGTTCGCCATGCCAACTCCTTAAGATTATTCGCTGTCTTTACCGACATGCAGAATGGCGAGGAAGCTTCCTGCGGCAGTTCGACGTTACCGATCTGCTTCATACGTCTCTTAACCATCTTTCTGTTTTTGCAGCAGCTTTTTCTTACGGTCATATCGCCACCGTAGCATTTCGCCAGTACGCTTTACGCAGCTGTTTCACGGTGGATCGCGCAATGATGTGCGTACCAATCGCTGCCTGAATGGCGATATCAAACTGCTGGCGTGGGATCAGATCTTTCATCTTCTCCACCAACTCGCGACCGCGGTTTTGCGAATTATCACGGTGGGTGATCAACGCCAGCGCATCAACACGTTCACCGTTGATTAATACGTCTACACGTACCATGTCGGACGCCTGGAAGCGCTTGAAGTTGTAATCCAGAGACGCATAACCACGCGAGGTAGATTTCAGGCGATCGAAGAAGTCGAGCACCACTTCCGCCATCGGGATCTCGTACGTCAGCGCCACCTGATTACCGTGGTAAACCATATTGGTCTGCACGCCGCGTTTTTCTACGCACAACGTAATAACGTTGCCGAGATATGCCTGCGGCAGCAGCATGTGACACTCTGCAATCGGCTCGCGCAGTTCGTAGATGTTATTTACCGCAGGCAGCTTGGATGGGCTGTCGACGTAGATAACTTCTCTTGACGTGGTTTCAACTTCATACACTACGGTCGGCGCAGTGGTGATCAGATCCAGATCGTATTCACGTTCCAGACGTTCCTGGATGATCTCCATGTGCAGCAGGCCGAGGAAGCCGCAGCGGAAACCAAAGCCCAGCGCGCTGGAGCTTTCCGGCTCATAGAACAGTGAGGCATCGTTCAGGCTGAGTTTACCCAGCGCGTCACGGAAGGCTTCATAGTCGTCGGAACTTACCGGGAACAGACCGGCGTATACCTGCGGTTTGACTTTCTTAAAGCCAGGCAGCGCCTTTTCTGCCGGATTACGCGCCAGCGTTAAGGTATCGCCGACTGGAGCGCCGTGGATATCTTTAATCGCACATACGAGCCAGCCTACTTCGCCACATTTCAGTTCAGTGCGGTCAACCTGTTTCGGCGTGAAGATGCCCAGACGGTCGGCGTTATAGGTCTGCCCGGTACTCATGACTTTCACTTTGTCGCCCTTACGCAGGGTGCCGTTTTTAATACGGATAAGTGAAACAACGCCCAGGTAGTTGTCGAACCATGAGTCGATAATTAGTGCCTGCAACGGGCCTTCCGGATCGCCTTCCGGCGGCGGAATGTCGCGCACCAGACGTTCGAGAACGTCCTGCACACCAACGCCGGTTTTCGCTGAACAGCGCACCGCGTCGGTGGCGTCGATGCCGACGATATCTTCAATTTCTTCCGCCACGCGTTCAGGATCGGCTGCCGGCAGGTCAATCTTGTTCAGTACCGGCACAACTTCGAGATCCATTTCCATGGCGGTGTAGCAGTTTGCCAGGGTTTGCGCTTCTACGCCCTGCCCGGCGTCGACCACCAGCAATGCACCTTCACAGGCAGCCAGCGAACGGGAAACTTCATAGGAGAAGTCTACGTGGCCCGGGGTGTCGATAAAGTTAAGCTGATAGGTTTCGCCGTCAGACGCTTTGTAGTCCAGCGTCACGCTTTGCGCTTTGATGGTAATGCCACGCTCACGCTCAAGATCCATGGAATCGAGAACCTGCGCCTCCATTTCACGGTCAGACAGGCCACCGCAGATCTGGATAATACGGTCAGACAGCGTCGATTTACCGTGGTCAATGTGAGCTATGATCGAAAAGTTACGTATATTCTTCATAAAGTATGATTATTGTGCCTTAATGCCCGGTTAACCAGGCTTTTAGAAGTCGCTGTTCTGAGCTTAACGTCTGTATTAATAGAAACGCCGCATTCTACACTACAACATTGAGGCGAGGAAATGTTCATACCGTATGGATTGTGGTATCTGGAAACGTCCTCGCATTTGTTATGCAAAATGCAACAAAGCCAGTGAAATCACTGGCTCGCGTCTTCCGAAGATGTTTCAAATCGCACAAGGCCAGGCGGCAATGCCACGCTTAAGATGATCGGTTGCCATTCTGCCCGGGCAGCAAACTTACGCGAGTAGCCGCGCGCAATCAGGAACCCGCCAATACCACCGAGGATCGCACCACATAATGCTGCGACGTCAGAAGCAAAGAGTAGCTGAAATAGCGAAGCGATAAGGAATAATCCCACCAGCGGCGACATATAAACCAGTAATGCGGAGCTAAGCAGGCTGCCTTCGGCGATCCCCAATTCCACTTTTTGCCCCGGCACTAACGGCTCATCACAGGGTACGACAATGGTATGCGTGGTTTGCGGGCCAAGTTTATTTAACACGCGGCTACCGCAACCGGCGCGTGAAGCGCAGCTGCTGCATGAAGCTTTAACATCACAACTGACCAGCGCCTGCCCGTTTTGCCAGGAGACGACGGTAGCCCACTCTTTGATCATTGCGCTGCCCCGAACTTAATATTCTCGGCAATGCGTTTCGCCGTTTGCGGCGGCAGTTCACCGACAATGGTGATTTCGGCGTTATCACGTACGCTTGTACTGACGGTTCTGCGTCCGGTGCGCAACATCTGATCGGTGCTCGATGGCGTAGCGCGGTTAACGTTTACCGAGAAGCTGAATAATCCGTCGGAATAGAGACGTGATTCGATAGGCATGTTGTCCATCGTCGGTAGCGGACGTCGACTACTGGAAACTTCGCTAAAACCCTGTGGCAACCAGGTTGGCGTCCAGCTGAATTTAGCTTTTTCACCTACAGGAACAGAAAGCAACGGCGGCAAATTTGCCTTCGCCAGCGTCTGCATACTGCTGCTGATATCCTGATTGACGTTAAAAGCAATCACGCGAAATTGTTCCAGCGTTTCACCATCGCGATCAAGGAGATCAACCCGCATCGGTAATTTCGATTCGGTGTCCAGCCAGACGATGTAGCTGTAGCGGGTACCATCGCGCCACAACGCGGATCACCTCACATAAACGATCGGCAATACGGGTACGCCCGACGGAGATAAAATCGTAGTAGGGAGCCAGACGTTTAAAGTCGGTATAGACCAGCGAAGGCAGAGAGTCGACGATGTAGTCGCCGTTCAGCGTAAATGGATCAAGGCCGGTGTTCAAAATAGCTGATTTCGCTACCACGCTGTACCACTTCGCGATGTGGACCATCCATTTGCAACAGTTGTGCAAGCGGCTGCCCGTTAAAGACGCACGTGACGATAGCGTAGTGATTCGACGCCTGATTTATTAATGCTGACAAACGACAGCTCGTAGTTGAGTGACTGACTGGCCAGATTCATCTGCTCAACAACGCCCCGGACGATACATCTGCCGAGGGTTTGTATATAAGAACAGGCTACCAGCCATAAGTGACATGGCACACCAAAGTTGCTTCATTACTGCGATTGCGTTCCTAGAGTTTGATAGCCCGGCACCTGAACAGCAGCCTGCTGAGTTTGGCGCCTGTCAAACTGAAGCTGTTCTGAATGCAAGCGACGCTGCAATTCGTAATCCTGCAGCATAGCATTAATAGGCGGCGCGTTCCTGAACCGGCTGCTGTTGACCGGGGGACCTGCGGAAGCATCCGAAGGAACACCCAGACTCACCGGGCTGGCTTTACCCATCATCGGCAGAGTATTAAGCCACCGGTGACTCAGGTTGAGATGTATCCGATCGCCCATTGTAGTGTTGAACGCCAACAATAACAGCGAGCGATACACACGCCGCCACACCCATTTGGGCGAGCGGCGGCCACGGACAAACTTTATTCCAGAGACGGGATTTTTTGCCATTGATGCGGCGCTGGTGGGCTTCAGGAATGAGCGGTGTTGTCGTTTGACGAACGGGCTCATTTTCGATGGCGGCCATGACGCCAGAAGAGATATCAAAGTGAAGCACATCAGCCGTGTCGCCTCGCAGCGAATCACGAATGAGGTGATAGCTCTCCCAGGTTTTTGCAACTCTGGAACCAGCGTGACAATTCAGTCAGCAGCTCGTTATCCAGCGTTTCACCATCCATTAAGGCGGAAAGTTGTTCTTTCTGCATGCCTAATACCTTTTCCAGTATCCCGCTTCCGTCAACGCCGATAAGCGGTTGAACTTTATTATCGATAGCTTCTCGCGCACGGAAGATACGTGAACGAACCGTACCGACCGGACAATCCATGATAGCTGCTATCTCTTCATAGCTTAGGCCATCGAGCTCCCGCAGGGTAATCGCCATGCGTAAATCTTCCGGAAGCGCGTCAATGGTGCGAAAAACAATCTGTCTCAGTTCTTCTGACAACATTAAGTTCTCAGGGTTCGAAATTTCTTTCAAAGCGCCGCCGCTTTCAAAGTTTTCAGCCTCACTCGCGTCAACATCACTAGACGGCGGGCGACGCCCCTGAGCAACCAGGTAATTTTTGGCCGTATTCACTGCAATACGATACAGCCAGGTATAGAAAGCACTATCTCCCCGGAAGTAATCCAGCGCTCGATAGGCCTTTATAAAAGACTCTTGTACGACATCCGGCACATCGCCAGATGGCACATAGCGAGAGACCAGGCTTGCAACCTTATGCTGATAGCGTACCACCAGCAGGTTAAAAGCTTTCTGATCTCCTTTTTGGACCCGTTCAACCAGGACCTGGTCCGTTAACTGCTCGCTCATCCGAGGTAATGTTCCCCCAAACCTTATTCCCATGCGTAATCAGAATGCCACTCCATAGCGGCTTACGAGCAAGCAGAAGCTTAGAGTGTCCGATTTTCGTAAAGTTCCGTTACGCTTTGTTTTTTGTTTAGGCAGCAGACGTTTCATTGTCTGTCATTATAAGTCTGCCGATGCACATCGATACGTAAGTTGCGAAATAAAAACGCAAATCCAGTGCAGAGTAACGTAACCCGGCCTTTATTTCACCAGTAAATAGCTGCCACTGAACGTAGCTTTCCTCTTATTTCGCTCCACCGCCAGATTCTCCCTGGCACGGAAAATGTTTAGTCATTACAACTTTAGTGCAAAAAATTCCTGCACAGGTCGCTTTTTTATAGTGCTACTCTGCGATTACCGTGTTTAGTAAATTAAACAAAGCTAATGAACTCACTTCCAGAACTTTCTTGTGATGTCCTGATCATCGGTAGCGGTGCTGCCGGTCTGTCGCTGGCGCTGCGCCTCGCTGAACACAGTTCGGTTATCGTGTTAAGCAAAGGCCCGATTAGCGAAGGCTCAACGTTTTATGCCCAGGGCGGCATTGCCGCCGTGTTCGATGAGACCGACAGCATTGACTCGCATATCGAGGATACGCTGATTGCCGGTGCTGGGATTTGCGATCGCCAGGCCGTGTCGTTTGTCGCCAGCAATGCCAAAACCTGCGTGCAGTGGCTTATCGATCAGGGCGTGTTGTTTGACACACAGGTACAGCCCAACGGGGAAGAGAGTTACCATTTGACGCGCGAAGGTGGTCACAGCCATCGGCGAATTCTGCATGCCGCCGATGCCACAGGGCGAGAAGTTGAAAATACGCTGGTGAGCAAAGCGCTTAATCATCCGAATATCCGTGTCCTTGAACGCAGCAACGCAGTCGATTTCATTGTCTCGGATAAAATCGGTTTACCGGGCACCCGTCGCGTGGTCGGCGCGTGGATCTGGATCGCAGGAAAGAGAAGGTTGAGACCTGCGCGGCGAAATCGGTGGTGCTGGCAACCGGCGGCGCATCGAAGGTCTATCAGTACACCACTAACCCGGATATCTCCTCAGGCGACGGCATTGCCATGGCCTGGCGAGCGGGATGCAGGGTCGCCAACCTTGAGTTCAACCAATTCCACCCTACTGCACTTATCATCCGCAGGCGCGCAATTTCCTGCTCACCGAAGCCCTGCGTGGCGAAGGCGCGCATCTGAAACGCCCGGACGGTAGCCGCTTTATGCCTGATTTCGACGAGCGTGGCGAACTGGCACCTCGTGATATCGTGGCCCGCGCGATTGACCACGAGATGAAGCGTCTCGGCGTCGATTGCATGTATCTGGATATCAGCCACAAGCCAGAAGCCTTTGTCCGCCAGCACTTCCCGATGATTTACGAGAAATTATTGGGTCTGGGAATCGATCTCACCAAAGAACCGGTACCGATTGTACCGGCGGCGCACTATACCTGCGGCGGTGTAATGGTCGACGACTACGGACGTACCGATGTTGACGGGCTATACGCGATCGGCGAAGTTAGCTATACCGGCCTGCACGGGGCAAACCGTATGGCGTCAAACTCGCTGCTGGAATGTCTGGTCTACGGTTGGTCGGCCGCCGAGGATATTCATAAACGAATGCCTTATGCTCGCCAGACGGAAAAATTGCCTGCCTGGGATGAAAGCCGGGTAGAAAACTCGGATGAACTGGTAGTCATTCAGCACAACTGGCACGAACTGCGCCTGTTTATGTGGGACTACGTCGGCATTGTGCGCACCACTAAACGCCTGGAGCGCGCCCTACGCCGAATTACCATGCTGCAGCAAGAGCTGGACGAATACTATTCCCGCTTCCGCGTATCGAACAATCTGCTGGAGCGCAAACCTGGTACAGGTCGCGGAGCTGATTGTACGCTGCGCCATGATGCGTAAAGAGAGCCGGGGCCTGCATTACACCCTGGATTATCCAGAACTATTAGCTGAATCCGGCCCGTCGGTGCTCTCGCCGCTGACTCACATAAATAAATAGAATGCCTGGGTCAGCGCAGTGTAGCCTTCAGAGTACTGCTGCTCTGGCCCACGAATCACCAGCCTGTCGCTAAAGTACTCCCCTTCTTTCGGCGATAATGCGAGCAGCACCCGATGCGGCAGGCGTATTTCTGTTTCCGCCACGTCGGTACGCAGGCGCAGATGCCAACCCATCGACAACGCTTGGGTGGTAAATGTCTGGCCGATATTTTCCGGCAATACAACACAAAAGAAACCGTCTTCGGTGATAGCGTCGGCAGCACAGGCCAGTAGCGCTTGATGATCGAGCGTAGTGGTGTATCGCGCCTGCTCGCGCTGCGGCGTCGCGCACTCAACGCCCTGCTCGTAATACGGCGGATTGCTGACAATAAGGTTATAACGCGTCGTCAGGCCCGCTGACCCACTGCTGAATATCCGCCGTGTGGATGTGGATCCTGGCAGCCCAGGGAGACTCGGCGACGTTTTCCCGCGCCTGCTCCGCCGCCTCAACATCGAGCTCAACGGCATCGATACTTACGCTATCGTCGTGCGCTGCGCCAGCATTAACGCCAGCAGCCCACTCCCTGTACCAATATCAAGCACCCGATTAACGCGAGCAATCGGTGACCAGGCACCCAGTAAAATGCCATCAACTGACCTTCATCGCACAGCGATCGTGAGCCACAAAAAATTTTTTAAAGGTAAATCCGTTGTGGCGCAGCACGGATTTAGAATCAGACGTCATATGTGACCTTGCCGATGAAACGAGAATAATATTTCGGTTATGAACAATACCCGAGAACAGATAGCCATACAAACAGATGAAGATTAAAGCCGTAACGTCTATAATCACCGCCTCACACAGAGGTAATCATGACTGTAACGACTTTTTCCGTCTGAACTTGACGAAAGCCTGCTGGAAGCCCTCCAGAGCAAAGGCTTTACGCGCCCAACTGCCATCCAGGCTGCCGCTATTCCGCCTGCGCTCGAAGGACGTGACGTTCTTGGTTCTGCGCCAACCGGCACCGGTAAAACAGCGGCGTATTTGCTGCCTGCGTTGCAGCACCTGCTCGACTTCCCGCGCAAAAAATCCGGCCCGCCGCGAATTTTGATTCTCACGCCTACGCGTGAATTGGCGATGCAGGTCGCCGATCATGCCCGCGAGCTGGCAAAAGATCTCACCTGGACATCGCGACCATCACCGGCGGTGTGGCGTATATGAACCACGCTGAAGTGTTCAGCGAAAACCAGGATATTGTTGTCGCTACCACCGGTCGTTTGATGCAATACATTAAAGAAGAGAACTTCGACTGCCGTTCCGTTGAAATCTGATCCTCGACGAAGCAGACCGCATGCTGGATCTGGGCTTTGCTCAGGATATCGAGCATATCGCCGGTGAAACGCGCTGGCGTAAACAGACCCTGCTCTTTTCGGCAACGCTGGAAGGCGATGCGATTCAGGACTTTGCCGAGCGTCTGCTGGAAGATCCGGTGGAAGTTTCTGCCAATCCCTCCACCCGTGAGCGCAAAAAAATTCATCAGTGGTATTACCGCGCCGATGATCTTGAGCATAAAACCGCGTTGCTGGTGCATCTGTTAAAACAGCCGGAAGCGACCCGCTCAATTGTGTTTGTGCGTAAGCGTGAGCGTGTGCATGAGCTGGCAAACTGGCTGCGCGAAGCGGGCATCAACAACTGCTATCTCGAAGGTGAGATGGTACAGGGCAAGCGTAACGAAGCGATCAAGCGTTTGACCGAAGGTCGCGTAAACGTACTGGTCGCAACCGATGTTGCCGCGCGCGGTATCGACATTCCTGACGTCAGCCACGTCTTTAACTTCGATATGCCGCGCAGTGGCGATACTTATTTGCACCGTATCGGACGTACCGCGCGCGCCGGTCGTAAAGGCACCGCAATTTCGCTGGTGGAAGCCCATGACCATCTGCTGCTGGGTAAAGTAGGCCGCTATATTGAAGAGCCAATTAAAGCTCGCGTTATTGATGAGTTACGCCCGAAAACGCGTGCGCCAAGCGAAAAGCAGACCGGCAAGCCATCGAAGAAAGTACTGGCTAAACGTGCTGAGAAGAAAAAAGCTAAAGAGAAAGAGAAGCCGCGGGTGAAAAAACGCCATCGCGACACCAAAAATATTGGTAAGCGCCGTAAACCAAGCGGAACGGGCGTGCCACCGCAAACGACAGAAGAGTAATCTCAATGCCAGGTTTAAGCCTGGTATTAAAAGTGCTGGCAAACGCAAAACTGCCTGATGCGCTACGCTTATCAGGCCTACGTGGCTCATGCAATATATTGAATTTGCACGATCTTGTAGGCCGGATAAGGCGTTCACGCCGCATCCGGCATGAATAAAGCGCACTTTGTCGACAAGTTAAATGCCGGGTTTAATCCCGACATTATTTTTATCCAGCCACAAAACTCTCTTCAACACACTGAATAAAAGTGTGCATCGCCGGGCTAACCGCTTTTCCAGCATGATGTGCGCACATGGCCGTAATGGTCTGCGACTGTTCGCCAAAAGGCAATTCAATTAATTCTCCGCACTCCAACTCTTTTGCCACCGCAAAGCGCGGTAGGTAGCTGACCCCGATATTCGCCGCGACACAACGCTTGATGCTTTCGATACTTATAAGCTCAATGGTGTTTTCCACCGTGATCCGCCGCTGACGCAGCGTGCTCTCAAATATCTGCCGGAAGACACATTGCGGTTCGTTGATAATAAAGCTACAGGCGTTATGTCTTCCCGGCTCAGTAAAATCGACATCTGCAATTTGCGGTGAAGCCACCAGCACCAGTGATTGTTCACCCAACTCTCGTCGATTCAGAGCATCATCATTCCCTACACGATAAAAGACGCCAACATCGGCCTCATCATTCAGTAGCGCATCACGGATCACGTAACAGTTCAGCGACTGCAACGATAAACGCACTTTTGGGGCGCGTTGCCGAAAACGCTGCAACACCTGCGGCATTCGGTAAGAGAGCAACGTTTCGCCCGAAACAACGCGTAGTTCCCCGTCCGGATCTGACTCCTTTTTGGCAGCCTCACGAAGCGTATCCATCACTCGGGTAAGTTCATAAATGTGCGGCAGCAACTTTTTTCCTTCGCGGGTAAGGCACATCCGTCGGCCAATTTTCTCAAATAACTGGACTGAAAACTCCTGCTCAAGCTGCTGAATATGAAAAGTCACCGTCGATTGTGTACAGCACAATTTTTGCGAAGCTCGCAAAAAGGAACCCTCTTCCACCACGGTTTTAAGCGTAATAAAACGGCGCAGATCCATAACCCCAAACCTATCGAAAATATCGAATCTAGAATATAAAAACATTCATTTTTTTAAATGTTCCGTGTCGGGTACTGTCTACCAAAACAGAGGAGATAACAAGTGACACCGACCCTTTTAAGTGCTTTTTGGACTTACACCCTGATTACCGCTATGACGCCAGGACCGAACAATATTCTCGCCCTTAGCTCTGCTACGTCGCATGGATTTCGTCAAAGTACCCGCGTGCTGGCAGGGATGAGTCTGGGATTTTTGATTGTGATGTTACTGTGTGCGGGCATTTCATTTTCACTGGCAGTGATTGACCCGGCAGCGGTACACCTTTTGAGTTGGGCGGGGGCGGCATATATTGTCTGGCTGGCGTGGAAAATCGCCACCAGCCCAACAAAGGAAGACGGACTTCAGGCAAAACCAATCAGCTTTTGGGCCAGCTTTGCTTTGCAGTTTGTGAACGTCAAAATCATTTTGTACGGTGTTACGGCACTGTCGACGTTTGTTCTGCCGCAAACACAGGCGTTAAGCTGGGTAGTTGGCGTCAGCGTTTTGCTGGCGATGATTGGGACGTTTGGCAATGTGTGCTGGGCGCTGGCGGGGCATCTGTTTCAGCGATTGTTTCGCCAGTATGGTCGCCAGTTAAATATCGTGCTTGCCCTGTTGCTGGTCTATTGCGCGGTACGCATTTTCTATTAACGAAAAAAAGCGGAAGAGGTCGCCCTCTTCCGCTTAGTAACTTGCTACTTAAGCCTTACAGGCTTTCGGTGAAAGTACGAGCGATAACGTCGCGCTGCTGTTCTGGAGTCAGGGAGTTAAAGCGTACTGCATAACCGGAAACACGAATGGTCAGCTGCGGATATTTTTCTGGCGCTCAACCGCATCCATCAGAGTTTCACGACGCAGAACGTTAACGTTCAGGTGCTGACCACCTTCCACGCGAACTTCTGGTTTCGCTTCAACGGGGATTTCACGGTATTCGATGTCGCCCAGTTTTCTTTCACTGCAACCACATCATCTTCCGCATAACCACCTTTTGCACACAGGCAGCGCGCTTCGCCTTTCTCGCTGTCGAGCAGCCAGAATGAGTTCAGCAGGTCTTTGTTAGCAGTTTTAGTAATCTGGATACCTGTAATCATTTGATGCCTCCGCAAAGCTTTTTATATTCGTTTTTAACTGGTCGTCTCGCGGCCAATTGGTAAAACCATTGTTGCTTGAGTGTATATATACCCCGCAATACTCTCGTTTCTTTGATTTAAATCAATAAAAACCACACCGCAAAAGTGGTCATAAGGGAAAATACTTGTTTTGCATCAAGTTACGCTTAGAGGAAAAAGCAAAAATCTTTGTAAACATTAAAATTTTTTTGTGGTGACGGCGAGCGGTTTCACCATCCGACTTTGTGATGATGAAAGAAGCAGTTAAAGTGATCATCAGAATTCGCAGGAGAGCGAGATGACAACCCCCTTAACCTGGCATGATGTGCTGGCAACTGAAAAGCAGCAGCCCTATTTTGTGAATACTCTGGCTACCGTCGCCAGCGAGCGTCAGTCGGGCGTCACCATTTATCCGCCACAGAAAGATGTCTTTAACGCGTTCCGCTTTACAGAGTTGGGTGACGTTAAAGTGGTGATTCTCGGCCAGGATCCTTATCACGGACCGGGACAGGCGCATGGTCTGGCATTTTCCGTTCGTCCCGGCATTGCCATTCCTCCGTCATTATTGAATATGTATAAAGAGCTGGAAAATACTATTCCGGGCTTCACCCGCCCTAATCATGGTTATCTTGAAAGCTGGGCGCGTCAGGGCGTTCTGCTACTCAATACTGTGTTGACGGTACGCGCAGGTCAGGCGCATTCCCACGCCAGCCTCGGCTGGGAAACCTTCACCGATAAAGTGATCAGCCTGATTAACCAGCATCGCGAAGGCGTGGTGTTTTTGTTGTGGGGATCGCATGCGCAAAAGAAAGGGGCGATTATAGATAAGCAACGCCATCATGTACTGAAAGCACCGCATCCGTCGCCGCTTTCGGCGCATCGTGGATTCTTTGGCTGCAACCATTTTGTGCTGGCAAATCAGTGGCTGGAACAACGTGGCGAGACGCCGATTGACTGGATGCCAGTATTACCGGCAGAGAGTGAGTAAATTTGCGGGGAAATGCCGGATGGCAGAGTTGCCACCCGGCTGATTTATCAGGCTTTATTCTGACGCCACCATTCACCAAGCAAAACGCCGGTTGCGACAGAGATATTCAGCCCGGCAACGTTGCCCGTACCGTCAATCTTCACGCGCAGATCGTTCGGATCGCGTGCGGCATCCGGTAACCCTTCATATTCCTGACCCAGCACCAGTACCATTTTCGCTGGCAGACTAGTTTTGAACAGCGGTTTACCCTGCTCGCTGGAAGTGGTCACTACGGTGTAACCTGCCTGACGGAAATCATCCAGCACGTTAACAATGTTGTCGCCAGTAATCGGCTGAACGTGCTCTGCGCCGCCTTCTGCGGTACGGATAGCCGCCCCCGACTCCAGCAGTGCCGCATCCTGCACCACGACACCTTTCACGCCGAAGTGCGCGCAGCTGCGCATCATGCCACCCAGGTTATGCGGGTTAGATTCGTTTTCCAGTGCCAGAACGCAATCCTGCGCGCCTGCCTGGCTTACCCACTGCTGCACGGTTGTACCGTTACGCTTTTTGATCAAGAAGCAAACGCCGCCGTGATGTTCCGTGCCTGACGCTTTTGTCAATTCCGCTTCATCCACCACATGGTACGCTTTGCGGTTTGCTGCCATCCAGCGCAAAGCTTCTTTAAAACGCGGCGTTACACTCTGGATAAACCAGGCGCGAACAATCGCTTCCGGACGGCTCTGGAAAAGTGCCTGACATGCATTTTCGCCGTAGACGCGGGTTTCTTCCGCACGCTGACGACGCAACACTTCCGGATCAATAAAACTTTTACCACTGATGCCACCGTGATCGGCCTTTTCCGGCGTCTCATCACCCGGCGCGCGGGAAACCGTGCGCCACGGCGAATCTTCCCACTTGCGGTCACGGGGCTGACTCTGTTTGTCATCGCGGGCGGGGCGACGGCCACCGTCAGCACGAGATTTTCCTGGACGCCCGCCCCCTTTCCCGGTACGCGGGTTGTGGGTACGTTTATCAGAATCATCATCACTGCGGACATACATCACTTTGACCTTGCCGCTTTTACCTTTCATTTCATCGTTCATGCTTTTCTCCACCAGCGCTGCGCGAAGCGCGCAGATTACCCGAAGTCCGCGCGGTTCGCCATGATTTCGTACCAAAGCCTGCGACTATCATACCTATTGAATAAAACAGATTGTTGTCTGGAACAATGTCCCCGATAATATGTAACATATTAGAAACATACCGGCGTCGTTGCCGATAAGTCTCCTTACTCATCCCGAGGTTAGTTATGAATACCGTTTGTACCCATTGTCAGGCCATCAATCGCATTCCCGACGATCGGATCGAAGATGCGGCAAAATGCGGACGCTGCGGTCACGACTTGTTTGACGGAGAGGTGATTAATGCGACCGGTGAAACACTCGACAAATTGCTGAAGGATGATCTACCTGTGGTGATCGACTTCTGGGCACCGTGGTGCGGCCCCTGCCGTAATTTCGCACCAATTTTTGAAGATGTCGCGCAAGAGCGTAGCGGTAAAGTGCGCTTTGTGAAAGTGAATACCGAAGCTGAACGTGAATTGAGCAGTCGCTTTGGAATTCGTAGTATACCGACGATCATGATTTTCAAAAACGGTCAGGTTGTCGACATGCTTAATGGCGCAGTACCGAAAGCGCCGTTCGATAGCTGGCTGAACGAATCTCTTTAATCTTACCGGGGCGCATCTTGTGCCCCGTTTTCTCCTCTGCGACAATGGCGTTTTTTCGACGCTCTCTTATGACCGAAAACGCTGTTCTCCAGTTACGCGCCGAGCGTATTGCGCGCGCAACACGTCCTTTTCTTGCCCGCGGTAATCGCGTTCGTCGCTGCCAACGCTGTCTTTTGCCAGAGAAATTATGTCTCTGTTCGACAATTACCCCAGCACAAGCAAAAAGTCGCTTCTGTTTGCTGATGTTCGACACCGAGCCAATGAAGCCCAGTAATACCGGGCGTCTCATTGCTGATATTTTGCCTGATACCGTTGCGTTTCAATGGTCGCGTACCGAACCCTCGCAGGATTTGCTGGAGTTGGTGCAAAACCCGGACTATCAGCCAATGGTGGTCTTTCCCGCTTCGTATGCTGATGAGCAACGGGAAGTGATCTTCACACCACCTGCCGGTAAGCCACCGCTGTTTATCATGCTCGATGGTACCTGGCCGGAAGCTCGCAAGATGTTTCGTAAAAGTCCGTATCTGGATAATCTTCCCGTCATTTCCGTCGATCTTTCCCGGCTTTCTGCCTATCGCCTGCGTGAAGCCCAGGCTGAAGGCCAATATTGTACTGCCGAGGTAGCCATCGCACTGTTAGATATGGCCGGCGATACCGGGGCGGCGGCAGGGTTAGGCGAGCATTTTACCCGCTTTAAAACACGCTATCTGGCAGGAAAAACGCAACATCTGGGTAGCATCACAGCAGAACAGTTAGAAAGCGTTTAAAATCATTCGGTCACTTCTGCGGGAGACCGGTATGAGTCAGCGAGGACTGGAAGCACTACTGCGACCAAAATCGATAGCGGTAATTGGCGCGTCGATGAAACCCAATCGCGCAGGTTACCTGATGATGCGTAACCTGCTGGCGGGAGGCTTTAACGGACCGGTACTCCCGGTGACGCCAGCCTGGAAAGCGGTGTTGGGTGTGTTGGCCTGGCCGGATATTGCCAGCTTGCCCTTTACACCCGACCTTGCGGTTTTATGTACCAATGCCAGCCGTAATCTTGCTCTTCTGGAAGAGCTCGGCGAGAAAGGCTGTAAAACCTGCATTATTCTTTCCGCCCCGGCATCGCAACACGAAGATCTCCGCGCCTGCGCCCTGCGCCATAACATGCGCCTGCTTGGACCAAACAGTCTGGGTTTACTGGCTCCCTGGCAAGGTCTGAATGCCAGCTTTTCGCCTGTGCCGATTAAACGCGGCAAGCTGGCGTTTATTTCGCAATCGGCTGCCGTCTCCAACACCATCCTCGACTGGGCGCAACAGCGTAAGATGGGCTTTTCCTACTTTATTGCGCTCGGCGACAGCCTGGATATCGACGTTGATGAATTGCTTGACTATCTGGCACGCGACAGTAAAACCAGCGCCATCCTGCTCTATCTCGAACAGTTAAGCGACGCGCGACGCTTTGTTTCGGCGGCCCGTAGTGCCTCGCGTAATAAACCGATTCTGGTGATTAAAAGCGGACGTAGCCCGGCGGCACAGCGACTGCTCAACACGACGGCAGGAATGGACCCGGCATGGGATGCGGCTATTCAGCGTGCCGGTTTGTTGCGGGTACAGGACACCCACGAGCTGTTTTCGGCGGTGGAAACCCTTAGCCATATGCGCCCGCTACGTGGCGACCGGCTGATGATTATCAGCAACGGTGCTGCGCCTGCCGCGCTGGCGCTGGATGCCTTATGGTCACGCAATGGCAAGCTGGCAACGCTAAGCGAAGAAACCTGCCAGAAACTGCGCGATGCACTGCCAGAACATGTGGCAATATCTAACCCGCTCGATCTACGCGATGACGCCAGCAGTGAGCACTATATTAAAACGCTGGATATTCTGCTCCACAGCCAGGATTTTGACGCGCTGATGGTTATTCATTCGCCCAGCGCCGCTGCTCCCGCAACAGAAAGCGCGCAAGTATTAATTGAAGCGGTAAAGCATCATCCCCGCAGCAAATATGTCTCTTTGCTGACGAACTGGTGCGGCGAGCACTCCTCGCAAGAGGCACGACGTTTATTCAGCGAAGCCGGGCTGCCGACCTACCGTACCCCGGAAGGAACCATCACTGCTTTTATGCATATGGTGGAGTACCGGCGTAATCAGAAGCAACTACGCGAAACGCCGGCGTTGCCCAGCAATCTGACTTCCAATACCGCAGAAGCGCATCTTCTGTTGCAACAGGCGATTGCCGAAGGGGCTACGTCGCTCGATACCCATGAAGTTCAGCCCATCCTGCAAGCGTATGGCATGAACACGCTCCCTACCTGGATTGCCAGCGATAGCACCGAAGCGGTGCATATTGCCGAACAGATTGGTTATCCGGTGGCGCTGAAATTGCGTTCGCCGGATATTCCACATAAATCGGAAGTTCAGGGCGTCATGCTTTACCTGCGTACAGCCAATGAAGTCCAGCAAGCGGCGAACGCTATTTTCGATCGCGTAAAAATGGCCTGGCCACAGGCGCGGGTCCACGGCCTGTTGGTGCAAAGTATGGCTAACCGTGCTGGCGCTCAGGAGTTGCGGGTTGTGGTTGAGCACGATCCGGTTTTCGGGCCGTTGATCATGCTGGGTGAAGGCGGTGTGGAGTGGCGTCCTGAAGATCAAGCCGTCGTCGCACTGCCGCCGCTGAACATGAACCTGGCCCGCTATCTGGTTATTCAGGGGATCAAAAGTAAAAAGATTCGTGCGCGCAGTGCGCTACGCCCATTGGATGTTGCAGGCTTGAGCCAGCTTTGGTGCAGGTTTCTAACCTGATTGTCGGTATTACCCGGAGATTCAGCGCCTTGATATTCATCCCCTTCTTGCTTCTGGCGATGAATTTACCGCGTTAGATGTCAGCCTCGATATCGCACCGTTCAGTGGTTCAAGTGAGAGCCGGTTGGCGGTACGCCCCTACCCGCAGCATCTTGAAGAGTGGGTGGACGATCCCAAGACGGCAGCCGCTGTCTGTTCCGCCCCATCCTGCCGGAGGATGAGCCGTTGTTGCAGCATTTTTATCGCCAGAGTCACAAAAGAAGATCTCTACTATCGCTATTTTAGTGAGATCAACGAATTTACCCACGATGATTTAGCCAATATGACGCCGATCGATACGATCGGGAAATGGCCTTTGTTGCAGTGCTATGATTCAGGCGATCGTACGGGCGAGATCCTTGGCGTGACGCGGGCGATCTCCGATCCCGATAATATCGATGCGGAATTTGCCGTGCTGGTGCGTTCAGATCTGAAAGGCCTCGGCCTCGGTGGCCGCCTTCTGGGAAGCTTATTGCCTATACTCGTGCTCACGGCTTAGCCCGGCTGAACGGGATTACCATGCCAAACAATCGCGGAATGATAGCGCTGGCGAGGAAGCTCGGCTTTGAAGTAGATATTCAGCTGGAAGATGGCATTGTCGGTCTATCATTACGCCTAAGTGATGACTAAGTTGCTGGAAATGCTACCCTTGCTCGAAAGAGGTGGTATCATTGACCGCTTACGTCATCTGCCTGTTCAGACACCCTTCACTAAATCAGAGAAGAAACGCACTGTGATGTTGTCAAATTTTAAGCGTAATAAACATCAACAACACCTTGCCCAACTACCCAAGCTTTCGCAGTCTGTTGATGATGTTGATTTTTCCTATACTCCAGCAGATTTTCGTGTCGCTCTGCTCGCAAAAATCGCCAGCGCTACGCACCGGATTTGTATCGTCGCCTTATATCTCGAACAAGACGATGCCGGAAAGACGATTCTGCAAGCCCTGTACGATGCCCAGCGTCAACGTCCGGAGCTTGATATTCGGGTATTGGTTGACTGGCACCGCGCACAGCGTGGGCGTATTGGTGCTGCGGCCTCTAACACCAACGCGGATTGGTATTGTCGTACTGCCAAAGAGAACCCGGGCGTAGACGTCCCGGTTTACGGCGTGCCCATCAATACCCGCGAAGCGCTCGGCGTTCTGCACTTTAAAGGCTTTATCATTGATGACTGCGTGCTTTACAGCGGTGCCAGCATCAACGATGTTATCTGCATCAACACGATAAGTATCGTTATGACCGCTATCAGTGCATTCGCAATCCGCAGATGTCCGACATTATGTTTAACTGGGTTTCAGAAAACCTGGTTGAAGGACGCGGCGTTAATCGTCTGGATAATGCCAACGGCCAAAGGGCCCAGAAATCAAAAATGATATCCGTCAGTATCGCCAGGAACTGCGCGATACCAGCTATCATTTTGACGGCAACGCCGGTGATGACGAATTAACCGTTACGCCGCTGGTAGGGCTGGGTAAATCCAGCGAGCTCAACAAAACCATTTTCCACCTCATGCCGTGCACTGAGGAAAAACTGACTATCTGCACGCCATACTTCAACCTCCCCGCGCTGCTGGTTCGCAGCGTCGTTGTTGTGCGAAGGCAAGAAGGTGGAAATTATTGTCGGCGATAAAAACTGCTAACGACTTTTACATCCCGGAAAATGAGCCGTTTAAGATAATCGGCGCATTGCCTTATCTGTATGAAATTAACCTGCGCCGCTTCCTGAGCCGCCTGCAGTATTACATTAATACCGATCAACTGGTGGTGCGTTTGTGGAAAGACGCGGATAACACCTACCATCTGAAAGGGATGTGGGTCGACAATGAGTCGATGTTGTTGACCGGCAATAACCTCAATCCTCGCGCCGCGCGCCTGGTCTGGAAAATGCGGTACTGATCCACGAATCCGAAAAAACAGCTGGCTTCTATGCGCCAGAAAGAGCTGGAGCTTATCCGCAGAACCACGGTCGTAAACCACTATCGCGACCTGCAGAGCATTGCGGAATATCCGGTCAAAGTACGCAAACTTATCCGCCGTCTGCGACGTATTCGTATCGATAGGCTCATCAGCCGTATCCTTTAAAATATAGCCCCGTCCTCCGGGGTTTTTTTTCACGAGTTTCTACGTCTCGAATTCTTTATGTTGTACGCTCATACTTAGCGGCTGTAGTCATATGGCAAACGATGCCTGGACCGGCCAGGATCAAGCCCAACACTTTATTGCGTCGGCAATGCTGGCTGCTGCTGGCAACGAATATGCGCAACATCAGGGCCTAAGCCGCGACCGCAGTGCTGCATATTGGCTTGATGTTTTCTATCAGCCTTGGCGCATCAAAAGAGTTATGGGACAGCCGTCCCACCGGGAGTGGCTCAGCTGGAAAGATTTTGCCTGGGACGTTGCCGGTGCCACAACCGGCTATGCGGTGTCGCAGATTTGCGCAGCATTAGCTCTACAGACGTAAACCTTTCCCTTTGCGGTGTAGTTTGAGCGAAACCAGAAATGCCAGCGCGGCCATTACGGTAACGTACCAGAAGAAAGCGTTTTCGATACCCGCTGATTTTAGCGACAGCGCAACATACTCCGCCGAGCCACCAAACACAGCGTTGGCAACAGCGTAAGAGAGCCCCACACCTAATGCACATTGCCTTTGCGCCGGAAACATCTCCGCTTTAAGGATCCCACTAATAGAAGTGTAGAAACTGGTGATTAGCAGCGCACATATAACCAGTGCAAATGCCAAATACGGAGAGCTGACGTTTTGCAGCGCCGATAAAATTGGCACGGTAAAGAGCGTGGCCAATGCGCCAAAGCATAGCATTGAGGTGCGGCGCCCCACTTTATCCGACAGCATGCCAAAGAACGGCTGTACCAGCATATAGACGAACAGCGCGGCCGTCATAATGCATCTGCGAGGTTAGCGCTCATACCGGCTGTATTAACCAGGTATTTTTGCATGTAGGTAGTGAAGGTATAGAAACTGAGCGAGCCGGCGGCGGTAAAGCCAAGCACCATTACAAATGCCTTACGATTACGCCACAACCCTTTGAACGATCCAGCCTCTTTCAGGGTCCGTGTCTCTTTCTGTGATGTTTCATCAAGTTGGCGACGCGGCCGAATCGGCAACAACGGCTAATACCGCCCCCATAGCAAACGAAAGTGCCATCCCCAGGCATGCAAATCTTCGCTGCTCAGGATATTTTGCAATATCACCACCACGCTTACCGCCAGCAGTTGGCCGCCAATCAAAGTCACGTACTGGAATGAGGCATAGAATCCTTTACGTCCTTCCACGGCAACTTCACTCATGTAGGTTGCGCTGGTGCCATATTCTCCCCCACGGATAACCCCTGGAATAGACGAGCCAACAGCAGCAAAGCCGGACCCAAGTGCCGATCACGCTATAGCCCGGCAGACAAGCAATAACCAGCGAGCCAAAGCACATCATGCAGACGGAAATCAGCATCGACACTTTACGGCCACGACGGTCGGCAATACGGCCAAATAACCAGCCCCCAATAGGGCGCATCAGGAATCCGGCAGCAAATACCCCTGCGGTCTGCAGCAGTTGGGTGGTGGTATTTCCGGTTGGGAAAAAGATATGGGCAAAATACAGGGAACAGAACGAGTAAACATAAAAATCGAACCATTCAACAAGGTTCCCTGAGGAAGCCCCGACAATCGACATGATTCGACGGCGGGTATCGTTGTCGGTTAGCGTCCTTTCTGAGGTCACACTGGTTACAGCCATTCGTTAGACTCCTGCCAAAGGCGAGCTCCTGCCTTATCGGTCGTCATACGACGCATAGGCAGATATTTTAGTAAACGAAATGTTATACAATTGTTACCGCATAATTAGTGATGGATTTTGTCACCATCTTTTTCATTAGCAAGATCACGATTTGCAGGATTAGCTGTAGCGCTTAAAGATAGATAGGTGAATAATGAAGTGGATTTGGGGAGTTGATGACGCACTTTATGATCGGTTTTTTACCACTGCACAAACGCAAAAAAGCCCAGTCTTTCGACTGGGCTCTTCCTTATTTGATGCCTGGCAGTTGAATGCCGGGCTTTCCTGCCCGTCACCCTTCGGCAGCACTCCGTGCTGTGCAAATTCGTTCCCGACGAATTTGTCCTACTCAGGAGAGCGTTCACCGACAAACAACAGATAAAACAAAAGGCCCAGTCTTTCTGGACTGAGCCTTTCGCTTTTTATTTGATGCCTGGCAGTTCCCTACTCTCGCATGGGGAGACCCCACACTACCATCGGCGCTACGGCGTTTCACTTCTGAGTTCGGCATGGGGTCAGGTGGGACCACCGCGCTGTTGCCGCCAGGCAAATTCTGTTATTAACTTCCGCCCTCAGGCCAGTCCTAATTTATTCTGTTATCAAGCTGAGTATTGATGTCTCTTTTTCACCAAAACATCTTTGGCGTTGTAAGGTTAAGCCTCACGGTTCATTAGTACTGGTTAGCTCAATGTATCGCTACACTTACACACCCAGCCTATCAACGTCGTAGTCTTCAACGTTCCTTCCAGGATCTTTACAAGGAGTCAGGGAGAACTCATCTCGGGCGAGTTTCGTGTTTAGAATGCTTTCAGCACTTATCTTTTCCGCATTTAGCTACCGGGCAATGCCATTGGCATGACAACCCGAACACCAGTGATGCGTCCCACTCCGGTCCTCTCGTACTAGGAGCAGCCCCCCTCAATTCTCCAGCGCCCACGGCAGATAGGGACCGAACTGTCTCACGACGTTCTAAATTTCCAGCTCGCGTACCACTTTAAATGGCGAACAGCCATACCCTTGGGACCTACTTCAGCCCCAGTTATGATGAGCCGACATCGAGGTGCCAAACACCGCCGTCGATATGAACTCTTGGGCGGTATCAGCCTGTTATCCCCGGAGTACCTTTTATCCGTTGAGCGATGGCCCTTCCATTCAGAACCACCGGATCACTATGACCTGCTTTCGCACCTGCTCGAGCCGTCACTCTCGCAGTCAAGCTAGCTTATGCCATTGCACTAACCTCCTGATGTCCGACCAGGATTAGCTAACCTTCGTGCTCCTCCGTTACTCTTTAGGAGGAGACCGCCAGTCAAACTACCCACCAGACACTGTCCGCAACCCGGATTACGGGTCTACGTTAGAACACCAGCCATTAAAGGGTGGTATTTCGCAGGTTAGCTCCATGCAGACTGGCGTCCACACTTCAAAGCCTCCCACCTATCCTACACATCAAGGACCAGTGTTCAGTGTCAAGCTATAGTAAAGGTTCACGGGGTCTTTCCGTCTTGCCGCGGGTACACTGCATCTTCACAGCGAGTTCAATTTCACTGAGTCTCGGTGGACCAGCTGGCCATCATTACGCCATTCGTGCAGGTCGGAACTTACCCGACAAGGAATTTCGCTACCTTAGGACCGTTATAGTTACGGCCGCCGTTTACCGGGGCTTCGATCAAGAGCTTCGCGTTGCCGCTAACCCCATCAATTAACCTTCCGGCACCGGGCAGGCGTCACACCGTATACGTCCACTTTCGTGTTTGCACAGTGCTGTGTTTTTAATAAACAGTTGCAGCCAGCTGGTATCTTCGACTGATTTCAGCTGGATTGACTCGCTTTTCACTTCACCTACATATCAGCGTGCCTTCTCCCGAAGTTACGGCACCATTTTGCCCTAGTTCCTTCACCGAGTCTCTCAAGCGCCTTGGTATTCTCTACCTGACCACCTGTGTCGGTTTGGGGTACGATTTGATGTTACCTGATGCTTAGAGGCTTTTCCTGGAAGCAGGGCATTTGTTACTTCAGCACCGTAGTGCCTCGTCATCACACCTCAGCGTTAACAAGAGGGTCCGGATTTACCTCGCAAACTCTCCGCCTACATGCTTAAACCGGGACAACCGTCGCCCGGCTAACATAGCCTTCTCCGTCCCCCCTTCGCAGTAACACCAAGTACAGGAATATTAACCTGTTTCCCATCGACTACGCCTTTCGGCCTCGCCTTAGGGGTCGACTCACCCTGCCCCGATTAACGTTGGACAGGAACCCTTGGTCTTCCGGCGTGCGGGTTTTTCACCCGCATTATCGTTACTTATGTCAGCATTCGCACTTCTCGATACCTCCAGCAACCCTCACAGGCCACCTTCAACGGCTTACAGAACGCTCCCTTACCCAACAACACATAGTGTCGCTGCCGCAGCTTCGGTGCACAGTTTAGCCCCGTTACATCTTCCGCGCAGGCCGACTCGACCAGTGAGCTATTACGCTTTCTTTAAATGATGGCTGCTTCTAAGCCAACATCCTGGCTGTCTGAGCCTTCCCACATCGTTTCCCACTTAACTGTGACTTTGGGACCTTAGCTGGCGGTCTGGGTTGTTTCCCTCTTCACGACGGACGTTAGCACCCGCCGTGTGTCTCCCGTGATAACATTCTTCGGTATTCGTAGTTTGCATCGGGTTGGTAAGTCGGGATGACCCCCTAGCCGAAACAGTGCTCTACCCCCGAAGATGAGTTCACGAGGCGCTACCTAAATAGCTTTCGGGGAGAACCAGCTATCTCCCGGTTTGATTGGCCTTTCACCACAAGTCATCCGCTAATTTTTCAACATTAGTCGGTTCGGTCCTCCGGTTAGTGTTACCCAACCTTCAACCTGCCCATGGCTAGATCACCGGGTTTCGGGTCTATACCCTGCAACTTAACGCCCAGTTAAGACTCGGTTTCCCTTCGGCTCCCCTATTCGGTTAACCTTGCTACAGAATATAAGTCGCTGACCCATTATACAAAAGGTACGCAGTCACACGCCTAAGCGTGCTCCCACTGCTTGTACGTACACGGTTTCAGGTTCTTTTTCACTCCCCTCGCCGGGGTTCTTTTCGCCTTTCCCTCACGGTACTGGTTCACTATCGGTCAGTCAGGAGTATTTAGCCTTGGAGGATGGTCCCCCCATATTCAGACAGGATACCACGTGTCCCGCCCTACTCATCGAGCTCACAGCATGTGCATTTTTGTGTACGGGGCTGTCACCCTGTATCGCGCGCCTTTCCAGACGCTTCCACTAACACACACACTGATTCAGGCTCTGGGCTGCTCCCCGTTCGCTCGCCGCTACTGGGGGAATCTCGGTTGATTTCTTTTCCTCGGGGTACTTAGATGTTTCAGTTCCCCCGGTTCGCCTCATTAACCTATGGATTCAGTTAATGATAGTGTGTCGAAACACACTGGGTTTCCCCATTCGGAAATCGCCGGTTATAACGGTTCATATCACCTTACCGACGCTTATCGCAGATTAGCACGTCCTTCATCGCCTCTGACTGCCAGGGCATCCACCGTGTACGCTTAGTCGCTTAACCTCACAACCCGAAGATGTTTCACTTCAGAGTTGCGAAAATTTGAGAGACTCACGAACAACTTTCATTGTTCAGTGTTTCAATTTTCAGCTTGATCCAGATTTTTAAAGAGCAAATATATCAAACAAGACTTAACAGTCTGTTTTGAGATATTGAGGTCGGCGACTTTCACTCACAAACCAGCAAGTGGCGTCCCCTAGGGGATTCGAACCCCTGTTACCGCCGTGAAAGGGCGGTGTCCTGGGCCTCTAGACGAAGGGGACACGAAAATTGCTTATCACGCGTTGCGTGATATTTTCGTGTAGGGTGAGCTTTCATTAATAGAAAGCGAACGGCCTTATTCTCTTCAGCCTCACTCCCAACGCGTAAACGCCTTGCTATTCACTTTTCATCAGACAATCTGTGTGAGCACTGCAAAGTACGCTTCTTTAAGGTAAGGAGGTGATCCAACCGCAGGTTCCCCTACGGTTACCTTGTTACGACTTCACCCCAGTCATGAATCACAAAGTGGTAAGCGCCCTCCCGAAGGTTAAGCTACCTACTTCTTTTGCAACCCACTCCCATGGTGTGACGGGCGGTGTGTACAAGGCCCGGGAACGTATTCACCGTGGCATTCTGATCCACGATTACTAGCGATTCCGACTTCATGGAGTCGAGTTGCAGACTCCAATCCGGACTACGACGCACTTTATGAGGTCCGCTTGCTCTCGCGAGGTCGCTTCTCTTTGTATGCGCCATTGTAGCACGTGTGTAGCCCTGGTCGTAAGGGCCATGATGACTTGACGTCATCCCCACCTTCCTCCAGTTTATCACTGGCAGTCTCCTTTGAGTTCCCGGCCGGACCGCTGGCAACAAAGGATAAGGGTTGCGCTCGTTGCGGGACTTAACCCAACATTTCACAACACGAGCTGACGACAGCCATGCAGCACCTGTCTCACGGTTCCCGAAGGCACATTCTCATCTCTGAAAACTTCCGTGGATGTCAAGACCAGGTAAGGTTCTTCGCGTTGCATCGAATTAAACCACATGCTCCACCGCTTGTGCGGGCCCCCGTCAATTCATTTGAGTTTTAACCTTGCGGCCGTACTCCCCAGGCGGTCGACTTAACGCGTTAGCTCCGGAAGCCACGCCTCAAGGGCACAACCTCCAAGTCGACATCGTTTACGGCGTGGACTACCAGGGTATCTAATCCTGTTTGCTCCCCACGCTTTCGCACCTGAGCGTCAGTCTTCGTCCAGGGGGCCGCCTTCGCCACCGGTATTCCTCCAGATCTCTACGCATTTCACCGCTACACCTGGAATTCTACCCCCCTCTACAAGACTCTAGCCTGCCAGTTTCGAATGCAGTTCCCAGGTTGAGCCCGGGGATTTCACATCCGACTTCTCTGACAGACCGCCTGCGTGCGCTTTACGCCCAGTAATTCCGATTAACGCTTGCACCCTCCGTATTACCGCGGCTGCTGGCACGGAGTTAGCCGGTGCTTCTTCTGCGAGTAACGTCAATCGCTGCGGAGCTATTAACTACAACGCCTTCCTCCTCGCTGAAAGTACTTTACAACCCGAAGGCCTTCTTCATACACGCGGCATGGCTGCATCAGGCTTGCGCCCATTGTGCAATATTCCCCACTGCTGCCTCCCGTAGGAGTCTGGACCGTGTCTCAGTTCCAGTGTGGCTGGTCATCCTCTCAGACCAGCTAGGGATCGTCGCCTAAGGTGAGCCGTTACCCCACCTACTAGCTAATCCCATCTGGGCACATCCGATGGTGTGAGGCCCGAAGGTCCCCCACTTTGGTCTTGCGACGTTATGCGGTATTAGCTACCGTTTCCAGTAGTTATCCCCCTCCATCGGGCAGTTTCCCAGACATTACTCACCCGCTCCGCCACTCGTCACCCAAGTTAACTCTCTGTGCTACCGTTCGACTTGCATGTGTTAGGCCTGCCGCCAGCGTTCAATCTGAGCCATGATCAAACTCTTCAATTTAAAAGTGTTTGATGCTCAATGAATTAAACTTCGTAATGAATTACGTATGTTCACTCGTTGAGACTTGGTATTCATTTAGCGTCTTGCGACGTTTAAGAATCCGTATCTTCGAGTGCCCACACAGATTGTCTGATAAATTGTTAAGAGCAGTGCCGCTTCGCTTTCTTAGCGGCGCGGGATGTGCATATTACGCTTTCCCGCCTTAGAGTCAAGCGTTTAATTTCGCTTTTCTCCGTCGAAGTTCTCTGAAGAACCCCGCTGACCCGGCGGCTTGTTTGCCGTTGTTCCGTCTCAGTGGGGCCGCATTATAGGGAGAAATTCAGATCCCGCAAGCATAAATATGAAAAATGTTTTCGTTCGCTCACTTTTCATACACAACGCTTATTTTTGCCTGGTATTCATACAAAAACGAGCCCCAAAGGGCTCGTTTTCTTATTTTTGTGACTTACTGCACTGCCACAATATGGTCGTCTTTGACTTCCAGACGAACCATTTTGCCAGGAATCAGCTCGCCGGACAAAATTTGCTGCGCCAGCGGGTTCTCTATCTGCTGCTGAATAGCTCGTTTCAGCGGACGCGCACCGTATACCGGGTCGTAACCGTTTTTGCTCAGCAGATGCAGGGCTTCGTCGGAAGATCTGCGGTTTGATAGCCACGCTCTTCCAGACGTTTGTAAAGACGCTGCAGCTGAATCTGGGCAATAGAAGCAATATGCGCCTCACCCAACGGATGGAACACAACAACTTCATCTATACGGTTAATGAATTCCGGACGGAAGCTGTGGCTGACCACACCCAACACCAGATTTTTCATATGGCCGTAATCCAGATCGCCGAAACGTTCCTGAATCAGATCAGAGCCAAGGTTCGACGTCATGATGACTACCGTATTACGGAAGTCGACCGTCTTCCCTGCCCATCGGTCAGACGACCATCGTCGAGCACCTGCAGGCGGAATGTTGAACACATCCGGATGCGCTTTCTCCACTTCATCCAGCAGGATGACGGAGTAAGGGCGGCGACGAACGGCTTCCGTCAGATAACCACCTTCTTCATAGCCGACGTATCCTGGAGGCGCACCGACGAGACGAGACACGGAGTGTTTTTCCATAAACTCGGACATATCGATACGCACCATAGCGTCGTCGCTGTCGAACATAAAGTTAGCCAGCGCTTTGCACAGCTCGGTTTTACCGACACCGGTCGGCCCCAGGAACAGGAACGAGCCAATTGGGCGATTTGGATCGGACAGCCCGGCACGGCTACGGCGAATCGCGTTCGATACCGCCTTTACCGCTTCATTCTGGCCAATCACCCGGCTATGCAAATCCTGCTCCATACGCAGCAGCTTATCGCGTTCGCCCTCAAGCATTCTGGCGACCGGAATACCGGTCCAGCGTGCCAGCACTTCTGCAATTTCGGCATCCGTCACTTTATTACGTAACAGACGCATCGTTTTGCCTTCTGACTGCGTGGCCGCTTCGAGCTGTTTTTCCAGCTTGGGGATCTTGCCATACTGCAGTTCGGACATTCGCGCCAGGTCGCCCGGGCGGCGAGCCTGTTCGATGGCAATTTTCGCCTGCTCAAGTTCGGCTTTAATGGTTTGTGTCCGGAAAGAGAAGCTTTCTCTGCTTTCCACTCTTCTTCTAATTCCGAATACTGCCGTTCTTTATCATGCAGCTCTTCGTTGAGCATATCGAGACGTTTTTTACTCGCCTCATCAGACTCTTTCATTAACGCCTGCTGTTCCAGCTTCAACTGAATAATACGGCGTTTGAGTCTGTCCAGCTCTTCCGGCTTAGAATCAATCTGCATACGGATGCTGGAAGCCGGTTCATCAATCAGGTCGATAGCTTTATCCGGCAACTGACGGTCGGCGATATAGCGATGAGACAGCGTAGCTGCCGCAACAATCGCCGGGTCGGTAATCTGCACGTGATGGTGCAGCTCATAGCGTTCTTTCAGCCCACGCAGAATAGCAATGGTATCTTCGACCGACGGCTGCGCAACAAACACTTTCTGGAACCGACGTTCCAGTGCCGCATCTTTTGGATGTATTGGCGATATTCATCCAGCGTCGTGGCCCCAACGCAGTGCAGTTCACCACGCGCCAGCGCTGGCTTCAGCATGTTCCCGGCATCCATTGCGCCGTCGGCTTTACCCGCGCCCACCATGGTGTGCAACTCGTCGATAAACAGGATAACGTTGCCTTCCTGTTTAGACAGATCGTTCAGAACCGCTTTTAAGCGCTCTTCAAACTCACCGCGGTATTTAGCCCCGGCTACCAGCGCCCCCATATCCAGCGCCAGTACGCGGCGGCCTTTCAAGCCCTCCGGTACTTCACCATTGATAATGCGCCTGCGCTTTTCTCCAACAATGGCCGTTTTACCAACACCAGGTTCACCAATGAGTACCGGGTTATTTTTGGTACGGCGCTGCAGTACCTGGATGGTACGACGAATTTCTTCATCACGACCGATAACCGGATCGAGTTTGCCCTGTTCGGCATGCTTGGTCAGATTGACGGTATATTTCTTCAATGCCTGACGTTGGTTCGGCACCCTGGTCATTCACGCTTTCACCTCCACGCATTTTTTCAATTGCCTGAGTGATGTTGGCAGTTGTCGCGCCAGCTGATTTCAGTAATTCAGCCAGAGTGCCACGGTACTCAAGCGCAGCCAGAACAAACAGTTCTGACGAAATAAAGTTATCGCCGTTTTTTTGCGCCAGCTTATCGCAGAGATTAAGTACGCGAATCAGATCTTGTGACGGCTGCACGTCGCCACCGGTGCCTTCCACCTGTGGTAAACGGCTTAGTGCCTGCTCGATTGCGGTGCGAAGCTGACCAGCATTAATACCAGCCGACGTTAAAAAGGACGTACCGATCCCCCTTCCTGATTCAGCAAGGCGCTCATTAAATGAAGAGGTTCGATAAATTGGTTGTCTTGCCCTAGTGCGAGTGACTGGGCATCGGCAAGAGCAAGCTGGAATTTATTGGTAAGACGATCCAGACGCATGACTCCTCCCATAATAGGTCAATTTTGCTACAGGAGATTAAATGAGGTCATCCCTCAATTATTCAAGGTTAAATGACCTATTCAATTGAAAAAATTTTATCAGCGTTCTGGATCGTCTTGATTTATAGGTTATATCAGCCATATGAAACTTGCCATACGACCTGTAGTACGGTCGCGACGATAAGAGAAAAAATCATCCTTTTTGGTGAAGGTACAGCGGTCGCCGCCGAAGACAGCGGTTACGCCGATATTTGCCAGCTGACGGGCCAGCAGGTAGATATCAGCATAGTATTTATCGCCAGCCGGGCGAAATGCGCTGCACCGCTTTGGCATCTTTCGCCATAACGCTTCGCGTATTTCCGGCCGACTTCAAACGCCTGAGGGCCAATCGCCGGGCCAAACCAGGCCAGAATATTATCCGCACTATCGGCAAAGCGGGCGACGGTCTCTTCCAGCACACCATCGCACAGACCGCGCCAGCCAGCATGTGCCGCGCGACTTCTGTGCCAGCCCGGTTGCAGAACAACACGGGTAGGCAGTCTGCCGTCATTACCGCGCACACTGTCCCTGGGATATTACTGTAGGACGCATCGGCACGCTTAGAAGCATAAGGCTCGCCGGTAAGATGCAGGATACCTTGCGGTGAACTTGTCCAGCCATACCGGTTTTGACGGCAGTTTTCCTGCCGCAAACATACGCTTACGGTTCTCTTCAACGAGTTCAAGGTTGTCACCACAGTGAGCGCCAAGATTCAGTGAATCCCACGCCCCCTGGCTAACACGACCGACACGCGTTGAACTACAGGCCCCTACCCCATTCGGTAACAGCCATTCAGGGACAATGATTTTGGTCATAGCCAGTCGACGTCGTCCTTATGCTCTTCAAAGTCATCGCGCATGACCGCGATAAGATCGACGATATCCTGCGGAATCGGCGCATGCCACTCCATCTCAATCCCTGAACAGGATGATAGAGGCCAGCATTGTTCGTGAAGCGCCTGACGGTCAAACTGACGCAGCGTCGAGATAAACTCATCCGAAGCGCCTTTTGGCGGACGCGGACGACCACCGTAGACCTGATCGCCCGACCAGCGGATGGGTTATGTGCGCCATGTGCACGCGGATCGGTGCGTACGTCTTGTTTCCAGACGTAACCGCAGACGCGTGTGCACACGGAAGTGTTCCATGATGCGATAGTGCGTGACCGCCGGTTTACCCATAGGGTGCACCGCCATGTGCGTGCGCTTGGTTGGATGACGGCTGATTGGCTCCTCAACGGAACCCCCGGCTGTCATATGGCCAATAGCCACAGCTTCGTACTCACGGGTAATTTTGCGCAGCTGCAGCGACTCCACCAGACGGGTCTGAGCGGGAACGGGTTTTGCCACCACCATCAGGCCGGTGGCGTCTTTATCCAGACGATGCACAATACCAGCGCGCGGTACGTCGGCAATCGGCGGATAATAATGCAGCAGCGCATTCAGCACCGTGCCGTCCGGATTACCGGCACTGGGTGCACGACAAAACCACGCGGCTTGTTGATGACAATAATGTTTTCATCTTCATAAACGATATCGAGCGGGATATCCTGCGCTTCAAAGCGGATATCTTCATCAATTTCGGCATCGATAGCGACGTTCTCGCCACCCATGACTTTCTCTTTCGGCTTGTCAGAAACTTTGCCGTTCTACCTGAACGCGTTGGTCAAGGATCCACTCTTTTATGCGCGATCGCGAATAATCAGGGAACATTTCGGCCAAGGCCTTATTAGCGTTGACCGAGTTGTGACTCGGACACCGTTGCGGTGAGTTGTACTCGTTGTGCCTTATATACAGCTTCTTCGTTAACGTTGGGTTTTTACGGCTTTGCCGTTTAATATAGTGTGCTATTGTAGCTGGTCTTAGTTGGGAACAGGAACTGTGAATATCCCGTATAAACATTTTGAGGAAAGTCAAAACGTCATGACGCGCATGAAATATCTGGTGGCAGCGGCCACGTTCAGCCTGGCTTGGCGGGGTGCTCTGGTTCAAAGGAAGAGGTTCCTGATAATCCGCTAATGAAATCTACGCAACTGCTCAGCAAAAGCTCCAGGACGGTAACTGGAAACAGGCAATAACGCAACTGGAAGCGTTGGATAACCGCTATCCATTTGGACGATATTCTCTGCAGGTTCAGCTGGATCTGATTTACGCAGACTACAAAAATGCCGATCTGCCGTGGCTCAGGCCGCCATTGACCGTTTCATCCGTCTGAACCCAACGCATCCAAACATCGACTATGTGATGTACATGCGCGGGTTGACTAACATGGCGCTGGATGATAGGCACTGCAGGGTTTCTTTGGGGTTGATCGCTCCGACCGTGGCCCGCAGCACGCACGTGACGCATTCAACGACTTCTGGAGCTGGTGCGCGGCTATCCGAACAGTCAGTATGTGACCGATGCCAACAACGTCTGGTTTTCTGTGATCGTCTGGCGAAGGATGAGCTTTCCGTTGTCGATTACTACACCGCGCGCGGTGCATGGGTTGCGGTAGTTAACCGTACCGAAAACATTATGCGTAACTATCCTGATACTCAGGTGATGCGCGACGCGCTGCCGAAGATGGAAAACGCATACCGCTAAATGCAGATGACCGCACAGGCTGACAAAGTGGCGAAATCATTGCCGCCAACAGCAAAAGATCCTCAGAGCTGATCAACACAAAACGGCAGCCCGATGGCTGCCGTTTTTTTATCGATTTTAATCACTTGTCTGAAGCGGTTTAGCGGCAAGTCATCCTATCAAATATGGCTTGTATTTCTCGATCCGACAAGTAAAAAATCACTTCTTCCTGTCCTGACTCACAAAATGAATGCACTGACAAAAAGTGACAAAATAATGTGATCAATATCACACATTTTAAGCAAATCCGAGGTATGCTGGAATCACCAAGACGGAAAGACAAGAGGTAAAATTTATGACAATGAACATTACCAGTAAACAAATGGAAATTACTCCGGCTATCCGCCAGCATGTCGACACCGTCTCGCCAAATTGGGAAAATGGCAAACTCAGTTAATCAATCCTCATATCATTCTGTCGAAAGAAACGCGAGGTTTTGTTGCTGATGCCACGATGAACACCCCGAACGGGCATCTCGTCGCCAGCGCAAAACACGAGGAAACGTATACGGCCATTAACGAATTGATCAACAAGCTGGAACGGCAGCTAAATAAGGGTGCAACACAAAGGGGAAGCCCGTCGCGCAGCAACATCAGTGAAAGACGCAAGCTTCGTGGGGAAGTTGAAGAAGAGTAAACCGAACTTTGAACTTTAATGTGTCACGCCAACGCGCCTTCGGGCGCGTTTTTTATTGACAGAACGAAAACAGAGCAGGTACTGTAGAAACCTCACTACGTTAAGGATTTAATCAGACGTGAAATGGCTACCGTTTTTCTTCGCATTCTTTTTTACCTTCCCCTGAATGGGAGGCGTTTCGTCGTGTGATAAAGAATGCGAAGACGAACAATAAGGCCTCCACCCGGGGGGCCTTTTTTATTGATAACAAGAAAGGCAACATTTATTACTTCGGAAAACCCGTTACTGGCGATGCGCGAGAAGATAAGCGCGCTGGATGAGAAATTAGTGAGCCTGCTGGCAGAACGTCGCGGACTCGCCATTGAGGTTGGTAAAGCCAAACTGGCGTCTCATCGCCCGGTACGCGATATCGATCGCGAACGTGACCTGCTGGAGCGCCTGATTACCATCGGCAAAACACACCAGCTTGATGCGCACTATATTACTCGCCTGTTCCAGCTGATTATTGAGGATTCCGTTCTCACCCAACAGACCTTATTGCAGCAGCATTTAAACCAGATCAATCCGCACTCGGCACGTATCGCTTTTCTTGGCCCAAAGGTTCGTACTCACACCTGGCGGCGCGTCAGTATGCCGCACGTCACTTCGAGCAGTTCATTGAAAGCGGCTGTTTGAAGTTTGCCGATATTTTTAATCAGGTTGAAACCGGACAGGCCGACTATGCCGTTGTGCCTATCGAGAACACCAGCTCCGGCGGTATTAACGATGTTTACGATTTGCTGCAGCACACCAGCTTGTCCATCGTGGGTGAAATGACGGTCCCTATTGACCACTGCCTGTTGGTTGCTGGGGACAACGCTGGAAACCGATTGAAACGGTCTACAGCCATCCTCAGCCGTTCCAGCAGTGTAGCCAGTTCCTGAGCCACTACCCGCAGTGGAAAATTGAATATACCGAGAGCACTTCAGCTGCGATGGAAAAAGTTGCGCAGACCAACTCCCCTACCGTAGCCGCACTAGGCAGCGAAGCTGGCGGTAAGCTGTACGGATTACAAGTGCTGGAGCACTGCCAGGCTAATCAGACGCAAAACATCACCCGCTTCCTGTCTTGGCCCGTAAGGCCGTCAATGTCTCCGATCAGGTACCGGCAAAAACCACGCTGCTGATTGCCACCGGACAACAAGCCGGTGCGCTGGTAGAAGCACTGTTGGTGCTGCGTAACCATAAGCTGATTATGACCAACGAAAGTCGTTGTATTCACGGTAATCCGTGGGAAGAGATGTTTTATCTTTATATTCAGGCCAACCTGGAAGGCGCTGCCAATGCAAAAGGCGCTGAAAGAGCTGTCCGGTATTACCCGTTCGATGAAAGTGCTGGGGAGCTACCCCAGCGAAAACGTCGTGCCGGTTGATCCAACCTGATGAAAAGGTGCCGGATGATGTGAATCATCCGGCACTGGATTATTACTGGCGATTGTCATTCGCCTGACGCAATAACACGCGGCTTTCACTCTGAAAACGCTGTGCGTAATCGCCGAACCAGTGCTCCACCTTGCGGAAACTGTCAATAAACGCCTGCTTATCGCCCTGCTCCAGCAACTCAATCGCCTCGCCGAAACGCTTATAGTAACGTTTGATTAACGCCAGATTACGCTCTGACGACATAATGATGTCGGCATAAAGCTGCGGATCCTGAGCAAACAGTCGCCCGACCATCGCCAGCTCAAGGCGGTAAATCGGCGAAGAGAGCGCCAGAAGTTGCTCAAGCTGAACATTTTCTTCTGCCAGGTGCAGCCCGTAAGCAAAAGTAGCAAAGTGGCGCAGTGCCTGAATAAACGCCATATTCTGATCGTGCTCGACGGCGCTAATACGATGCAGCCGAGCGCCCCAGACCTGAATTTGCTCCAGAAACCATTGGTATGCTTCCGGTTTACGTCCATCACACCAGACCACAACTTGCTTTGCCAGGCTACCGCTGTCCGGACCGAACATCGGGTGTAGCCCCAGCACCGGACCATCATGCGCCACCAGCATGGCCTGTAATGGCCCATTTTTCACTGATGCCAGATCGACCAGAATACAATCTTTCGGTAAAGGCGGTAATTTGCCAATAACTTGCTCAGTAACGTGGATTGGCACACTAACAATCACCATTCCGGCATCGGCAACAATATCAGCCGCTCGATCCCAGTCATGTTGCTCCAGAATCCGCACCTGATAACCCGAGAGGGTCAGCATCTTCTCGAACAGGCGTCCCATCTGACCGCCACCGCCGACGATAACCACCGGACGCAGTGACGGACAAAGTGTTTTAAATCCTTTGTCGTTTTCACTGGAGTAAGATTCACGCATCACCCGACGCAAAACATCCTCAATCAGATCTGGCGGTACACCCAGAGCTTCCGCCTCTGCACGACGCGAGGCCAACATAGATGCCTCGCGCTCCGGAACATAAATAGGCAGTCCAAAGCGGCTTTTCACCTCGCCCACTTCAGCAACCAGTTCCAGACGCTTCGCTAATAAATTCAGCAGCGCTTTATCGACTTCATCAATTTGATCGCGTAATGCGGTCAATTCAGCAACCATAATAAACCTCTTAAGCCACGCGAGCCGTCAGCTGCCCGTTCAGATCCTGATGAATTTCACGCAGCAAGGCATCGGTCATTTCCCAGCTAATGCAGGCATCGGTTACGGATACACCGTATTTCATTTCACTGCGCGGTTGCTCGGAAGACTGATTGCCCTCGTGGATATTACTTTCGATCATCAGACCAATAATTGAGCGATTGCCATCTTTGATTTGAGCAACCACGGATTCTGCCACCGCAGGCTGACGGCGATAATCTTTATTGGAATTACCGTGGCTGCAATCTACCATCAGAGACGGGCGCAGTCCCGCCTGTTCCATCTCTTTTTCACATTGCGCAACATCCGCAGGGCTATAGTTCGGCGCTTTACCACCGCGCAGGATCACATGGCCGTCCGGATTCCCCTGAGTTTGTAGCAACGCAACCTGCCCTGCCTGGTTAATGCCAACAAAACGGTGCGGCTGGGCGGCGGCGCGCATAGCGTTAATTGCTGTTGCCAGACTGCCGTCGGTGCCGTTTTTAAAACCAACCGGCATGGAAAGCCCGGAGGCCATTTCACGGTGAGTTTGCGATTCCGTTGTACGAGCACCAATTGCTGACCAGCTAAACAGATCGCCCAGGTATTGCGGGCTATTCGGATCTAACGCTTCCGTCGCCAGTGGCAGTCCCATATTCACCAGCTCAAGCAGCAATTTACGCGCGATCTGCAGCCCGGCTTCTACATCAAAAGAGCCATCCATATGGGGATCGTTAATTAACCCTTTCCAGCCGACAGTGGTACGGGGTTTTTCAAAATAGACGCGCATTACCAGATAGAGGCTATCGCTGACCTCTGCGGCAAGGGCTTTAAATCGACGAGCATATTCCAGAGCAGTTTCCGGATCATGAATGGAACAAGGACCACATACTACCAGCAGACGAGGATCGCGCCCGGCGATAATATCTGAAATGCTTTTACGCGAGTCAGCAATCTGGGCTTCTTGTTGCAGGCTCAATGGAAAAGCGGCCTTCAGTTGTTCCGGAGTCATTAAAACCTGTTCGTCGGTAATATGTACGTTATTCAGCGCGTCTTTTTGCATGATGGCGATCCTGTTTATGCTCGTTTGCGATAGTTGATCCTCAGCGAGGATGACGTAACGATAACACATAAAGTAAAGTTTTCAATCCATATTTCGTACATTTTTATTTACACAGGCAATTTAGTCGCGCTTTCAACCCTTACCTCTGTATAGATAAATTTACACTCCCTTTGAAAACAATCCGCTATGCTTTGAAAAAGGAGAAAGAAATGATGAAAAAGTTTATCGCCCCCTTGTTGGCTTTACTGGTTAGCGGATGTCAGATTGATCCTTATACTCACGCGCCAACCTTGACCAGCACCGACTGGTATGATGTCGGTATGGAAGATGCGATATCGGGCAGCGCCATAAAAGATGACGATGCATTTAGCGATTCACAGGCGGATCGCGGTCTATACCTTAAAGGATATGCCGAAGGACAAAAGAAAACTTGCCAGACCGATTTTACTTATGCCCGAGGACTTTCCGGTAAAAGCTTTCCTGCCAGCTGCAACAATGTTGAAAATGCCAGCCAACTGCATGAAGTATGGCAAAAAGGGGCTGATGAAAATGCCAGCACAATACGATTAAATTAATTAAAACCCCACAAATAAATTAAACATAAGATTTTACTCATTGTGTTTTATTTCTCACATTGATGACGGTCGCATGAAAAAATGATATTTTAATGAGCATTCTGAAAAAATATCGATGCATTTCGAGCGAAGATGGTGGGGATCCCTGAATGCGTTTTTCTCACCGACTGTTCTTACTTCTGATTCTCCTGCTGACGGGAGCACCAATACTCGCTCAGGAGCCTTCTGACGTTGCGAAAAACGTGCGTATGATGGTTTCCGGTATTGTCAGTTACACCCGCTGGCCTGCGCTATCAGGGCCACCAAAGTTATGTATCTTTTCATCTTCACGTTTTAGTACCGCCCTACAAGAGAATGCCGCGACATCTTTGCCTTATCTGCCTGTCATCATTCACACTCAACAAGAGGCGATGATTTCAGGCTGCAATGGTTTTTATTTTGGCAACGAGTCACCGACATTCCAGATGGAATTAACCGAACAATATCCGTCAAAGGCGTTATTATTAATTGCCGAACAAAATACCGAGTGCATTATTGGTAGCGCCTTTTGTCTGATCATCCACAATAATGACGTCAGATTTGCCGTAAACCTGGATGCCTTATCGCGTAGCGGTGTAAAGGTCAACCCGGATGTCTTAATGCTCGCACGGAAGAAAAATGATGGATAACGATAATTCTCTTAATAAGCGCCCCACGTTTAAAAGAGCATTACGCAACATCAGTATGACCAGCATATTTATCACTATGATGCTGATCTGGTTGCTGCTTTCCGTGACCTCGGTGCTGACCCTGAAACAGTACGCGCAAAAAAACCTGGCACTGACAGCAGCAACAATGACTTACAGTCTGGAAGCAGCTGTCGTTTTTGCCGATGGCCCTGCAGCAACTGAAACACTGGCAGCGCTGGGCCAGCAAGGGCAATTTTCAACTGCAGAAGTACGTGATAAGCAGCAAAATATTCTGGCATCCTGGCATTACACCCGTAAGGATCCAGGCGATACTTTCAGTAATTTCATAAGCCACTGGCTCTTCCCTGCCCCCATCATTCAGCCGATTCGTCACAATGGTGAAACCATTGGCGAAGTACGCTTAACCGCTCGCGACAGTTCAATCAGCCATTTTATCTGGTTTTCGCTCGCCGTACTGACCGGTTGTATTCTGCTGGCATCAGGCATCGCAATTACCCTCACCCGCCATTTGCACAATGGCCTGGTAGAAGCGCTGAAAAATATCACCGATGTCGTACATGATGTGCGTTCCAACCGCAATTTTTCCCGACGAGTTTCGGAAGAACGTATCGCTGAGTTTCACCGCTTCGCTCTCGACTTCAACAGTCTGCTGGATGAAATGGAAGAGTGGCAGCTTCGTTTACAGGCTAAAAATGCGCAGCTTCTACGTACCGCGCTACATGACCCATTAACCGGGCTGGCTAACCGCGCAGCGTTTCGTAGCGGCATCAACACGTTGATGAACAATTCCGATGCCCGAAAAACGTCGGCGTTACTATTTCTTGATGGCGATAATTTCAAATACATCAATGATACCTGGGGTCATGCGACGGGCGATAGAGTCTTGATTGAAATCGCAAAACGGTTAGCTGAATTTGGCGGGCTGCGACATAAAGCATACCGCCTGGGCGGCGATGAATTCGCTATGGTGCTCTATGATGTACAGTCGGAATCTGAAGTGCAGCAGATATGTTCAGCACTGACACAAATCTTTAATCTCCCGTTTGATCTTCATAATGGCCATCAGACCACCATGACATTAAGCATTGGTTACGCGATGACCATTGAGCACGCCTCTGCGGAAAAATTACAAGAGCTTGCCGATCACAATATGTATCAGGCCAAACACCAGCGTGCCGAAAAGCTGGTGAGATAACAAGGATATATCGATATGATAAAGCACCTGGTAGCACCCCTGGTTTTCACCTCACTAATACTGACTGGCTGCCAGTCCCCTCAGGGAAAGTTTACTCCTGAGCAAGTCGCCGCTATGCAATCTTATGGATTTACTGAATCCGCCGGCGACTGGTCGCTGGGCTTATCAGATGCCATTCTGTTCGCAAAAAATGACTACAAATTGCTCCCGGAAAGCCAGCAACAGATCCAAACCATGGCAGCTAAATTGGCCTCGACAGGGCTAACACATGCCCGTATGGATGGACACACCGATAACTATGGTGAAGACAGTTACAACGAAGGCTTATCATTGAAACGGGCGAATGTCGTGGCCGATGCATGGGCTATGGGTGGACAAATTCCACGCAGCAATCTCACCACACAGGGTTTAGGAAAAAAATATCCCATAGCCAGTAACAAGACCGCCCAGGGCCGCGCCGAGAACCGCCGCGTCGCAGTGGTGATTACTACCCCTTAAAACACCAGCAAACAGATAAAAAAGGGCCAGCCAATTGGCCAGCCCTTCTTAACAGGATGTCGCTTAAGCGAAATCTTAGTTAAGACGCTCTTTGATACGAGCAGCCTTACCAGTACGCTCACGCAGGTAGTACAGTTTAGCTTTACGAACAGCACCACGACGTTTGACAGAAATGCTGTCAACTACCGGAGAGTGAGTCTGGAAGACACGCTCAACGCCTTCGCCGTTGGAAATTTTACGAACAGTGAATGCAGAGTGCAGACCGCGGTTACGAATAGCGATAACCACGCCCTCGAATGCCTGCAGACGTTTTTTGGAACCTTCAACAACCCATACTTTCACTTCCACGGTATCACCCGGACGGAAGGAAGGTACGTCCTGCTTCATCTGCTCTTGTTCAAGTTGCTTAATAATGTTGCTCATAATTTAATCTCTTATCCTGGGTAAACTGATATCTCGGGGGCTTACGCCATCCCATCATGTTTATGTTGCTGTTGTGCGTGTTCCGTTTTGAACTCCGCCAGCAACCTTGCTTGCTCTTCAGTCAGAGCCAGGTTTTCCAGAAGTTCAGGTCTTCTAAGCCAGGTACGGCCCAGCGACTGTTTCAAACGCCAGCGACGTATCTCGGCATGGTTGCCCGACAGTAACACTGGCGGAACTTCCATCCCTTCTAACACCTCAGGCCGCGTATAGTGCGGGCAATCCAGCAATCCTTCAGCAAAGGAATCTTCCGTTGCCGAGGCTTCATGTCCCAGTACTCCCGGAATAAACCGGGAAACGGAGTCAATCAGCGTCATTGCTGGTAACTCACCACCGCTGAGAACGTAATCGCCGATAGACCATTCTTCGTCGATCTCGGTCTGAATCACGCGCTCATCAATACCTTCGTAGCGACCACACACCAGAATCAATTTTTGATTCGTTGCCAGTTCGCTGACGCCTGCTTGATCAAGCTTGCGTCCCTGAGGTGACAGATAAATCACCTTCGCGCCTTCACCTGCCGCGGCTTTTGCTGCATTGATGGCGTCCCGCAAAGGTTGCACCATCATTAACATCCCCGGTCCGCCGCCGTAAGGACGATCGTCCACGGTACGGTGCCGGTCATGAGCGAAATCACGAGGACTCCAGCTCTGGATGTTCAGCAGGCCATTTTTTACTGCCGCCAGTTACCCCGTAATCGGTAATTGCGCGGAACATTTCAGGAAACAGGCTAATTATGCGAATCCACATAGCGCCGTCTTTTACCGTTTATGCGGAGATTTAAAAACCAGGATCCCAATCTACTTCGATAGTACGAGTAGTGAGATCGACTTTCTTTTTGATAACCTGCCCATAGAGGAACGATTGAGCGTTCCTTGATGCCAAATGCATCTTTCAGGTTTGCCTTAATGACGAGAACGTCATTCGACCCGGTTTCCATCATATCAATGACTTTACCGAGACCGTAGCCTTCAGTGGTTACTACCTGGCAGCCCATAAGGTCTTTCCAATAGTAGCTTCCATCGTCCAGCGCCGGCAGCTGTGATAGATCAACGATAATTTCGCAATTCGTCAGCAGATTCGCGGCATCACGATCGTCAACGCCTTTCAGCTTAATGACGATATCCTGATTGTGGTAGCGCCAGCTTTCCAGCTCAACGGTCTGCCACTGACCCGCCTTCTCGATTAAGCAGGATGATAGTCAAAAATGCTTTGGGCGTCCTCGGTGGAGGTCAACGCTGCTGACCCAACCGCGGATACCGTAGGAAGAACCCGAGCTTCCCCAATACAATCGGATCAACAGGTGCTTTTGCGGCGAGTTGTTTGCTCATCATGACCACCGTGACAGATTAAGCTGCTTTATTAGCGGCTTTGATCAGCGCTGCTACGCGATCGGAAACAGTAGCGCCCAGGCCAACCCAGGTCGCAATACGATCCAGATCCAGGCGAGTGCCTTCTTCTTTTTCGCTTGCGATTGGGTTGAAGAAGCCAACGCGCTCGATGAAGCGACCGTTGCGTGCATTACGGCTGTCAGCGACAACAACCTGGTAGAACGGACGCTTTTTAGCGCCGTGACGTGCTAAACGAATAGTTACCATAACATCCTCTTGTGTGAATAAAACAACCGGACCCCATCGAGGAACGGAGTCCGGTGTCATATTAAAAGCCCGAAAATTTTACTCATTTTTGCGGGAATTGCAATCAACAGTTGCTAACTCTGCTGTAAAAGGCCGTCGGCGGTGCAGCCAGTTTGGTGCCGGAGTGCGCGCAGTCACCGGAGCGTACACGCAGTACGTGAGGATGACGAGCACATCCCGGTGCCAAAATGGCAAACAAGCCAGGCCGATTAGCGACCAGGGAAGCCTGGGGGCATCATACCCTTCATGCTTCTCATCATCTTCGCCATTCCGCCCTTCTTCATTTTCTTCATCATGCGCTGCATGTCGTCGAACTGTTTCAGAAGACGGTTAACGTCCTGCACCTGCATACCGCAACCGGCAGCAATACGGCGTTTACGCGAACCTTTGATGATTTCTGGCTTAGCGCGCTCTTTCATCGTCATCGAGTTGATGATGGCTTCCATACGCACCAGCACTTTATCGTCCATCTGTGACTTGACGTTATCCGGGATCTGCCCCATGCCCGGCAGCTTGCCCATCAGACTAGCCATGCCGCCCATATTTTTCATCTGGCGCAGCTGCTCAAGAAAGTCGTTGAGATCGAAGCCGTCACCTTTTTTCAGCTTGCTGGCTAATTTCTCTGCCTGCGCGCGGTCAACTTTGCTTTCGATATCTTCGATCAGCGACAGTACGTCGCCCATGCCGAGAATACGCGACGCGATGCGGTCCGGATGGAACGGCTCCAGCGCCTCAGTTTTCTCGCCAACACCGAGGAACTTGATCGGTTTGCCAGTGATGTGACGAATAGAGAGCGCCGCACCGCCGCGGGCATCGCCGTCCACTTTGGTCAACACTACGCCGGTAAGCGGTAACGCTTCATTGAATGCTTTTGCCGTATTGGCCGCATCCTGACCGGTCATGGCGTCAACCACAAACAGGGTTTCAACCGGGTTAATCGACGCATGGACTTGTTTGATCTCGTCCATCATCGCTTCGTCAACGTGCAGACGACCAGCGGTATCCACCAGCAGCACGTCGTAGAATTTCAGTTTGGCTTCTTTCAGCGCCGCGTTAACGATATCTACCGGCTTCTGACCAACATCAGAAGGGAAGAAATCAACGCCCACCTGCTCTGCCAGCGTCTCAAGCTGTTTGATTGCCGCCGGGCGATAAACGTCGGCAGAAACCACCAGCACTTTCTTCTTGTGCTTCTCGCGCAGGAACTTACCGAGTTTACCAACGCTGGTTGTTTTACCGGCACCTTGCAGGCCCGCCATCAGTACGACCGCAGGCGGTTGCGCAGCCAGGTTCAGGGTCTGGTTCTCTTCGCCCATCGCCGCAACCAGTTCGTTACGGACTATTTTGACGAACTCCTGCCCCGGCGTCAGGCTCTTATTAACTTCATGACCAACCGCTTTCTCTTTTACGCGATTGATAAACTCACGCACTACCGGCAGAGCTACGTCCGCCTCCAGCAGCGCCATGCGCACTTCGCGCAGCGTATCTTTTACGTTGTCTTCAGTGAGGCGTCCACGGCCACTGATATTGCGCAGCGTGCGCGACAAACGATCGGTTAAATTATCAAACATTGTCTCTCGCCTGGGGTGGAAACGGTTGGCCGCAATCGCGACACATCATCAGTATTTTGCCGCAGTATAACATGAAGGCGTCTTTGTTGTTATGCAACGGTTGGAGCAGCGTTCACCTGACGCTATACTGCTTCTCTTTCTTATTGCTCAAACTGTCGACATCACTATGCCCGTTTTTGCTCTGCTCGCGCTTGTCGCCTACTCCGTCAGTCTTGCGCTGATTGTTCCCGGTCTGCTGCAAAAAAACGGCGGCTGGCGGCGCATGGCTATTATTTCTGCGGTCATTGCGCTGGTCTGCCACGCAATCGCTCTGGAAGCCCGCATCCTGCCCGACGGTGATAGCGGACAAAACCTCAGCCTGCTGAACGTTGGTTCATTGGTCAGTTTGATGATCTGTACGGTAATGACCATTGTGGCTTCTCGCAATCGTGGCTGGCTGCTGCTGCCCATCGTTTATGCCTTTGCGCTGATAAACCTCGCGTTCGCCACTTTCATGCCCAATGAGTTCATTACTCATCTGGAAGCTACGCCGGGAATGATGGTGCATATCGGGTTGTCCCTGTTCTCTATGCGACGCTTATCATTGCCGCGCTCTACGCGCTGCAGCTGGCGTGGGATCGACTACCAGCTCAAGAATAAGAAGCTGGCGTTTAGCCATGAAATGCCGCCGCTGATGGTTATCGAACGCAGCTGCGTTTCACATCACCCAGGTTGGGGTCGTACTGCTTACCCTGACGCTGTGTACCGGCCTGTTTTACATGCATAACCTCTTTAGCATGGAAAATATCGATAAGGCCGTCCTTTCCATCATCGCCTGGTTCGTCTATATCGTGTTGTTGTGGGGCCACTATCATGAAGGGTGGCGTGGACGCAGGGTTGTCTGGTTTAACGTTGCCGGTGCCGGCATCCTGACGCTCGCCTACTTCGGTAGTCGCGTCATTCAACAGTTTGTGAGCTAAGTACTAAGGACCTCTCTTGGAACATATTTCAACCACCACGCTGATCGTCACTCTGATCATCATGGTGGTCATTTCCGCCTATTTCTCCGGTTCTGAAACCGGCATGATGACGCTAAACCGCTACCGCCTGCGTCACCTGGCGAAACAGGGCGACCGTCGGGCGCGTCGCGTTGAAAAACTGCTGCAAAAGCCCGACCGTTTAATCAGCCTGGTGCTGATTGGTAACAACCTGGTCAATATCCTGGCGTCAGCGCTTGGCACCATCGTCGGCATGCGTCTTTACGGTGACTTAGGTGTCGCTATCGCCACCGGCGTACTCACCTTCGTGGTACTGGTGTTCGCCGAAGTTCTACCAAAGACTATCGCCGCGCTTTATCCGGAAAAGGTCGCCTATCCGAGCAGTTTCCTGCTCGCGCCATTGCAAATTTTGATGATGCCGCTGGTGTGGCTGCTGGCATCGATCACCCGCATTTTGATGCGTATGATGGGCATTAAAACCGATATCACCATCAGCAGCGCGCTGAGCAAAGATGAGCTGCGGACTATCGTCAACGAATCCCGCGCGCAAATTTCCCGTCGTAACCAGGATATGCTGCTGTCGGCGCTCGATCTGGAAAAAATGACCGTTGATGACATCATGGTGCCGCGCAGTGAAATTATCGGTATTGATATCAACGATGACTGGAAATCGATTCTGCGCCAACTCTCCCACTCACCTCACGGGCGCATCGTGCTCTACCGTGATTCGCTGGACGACGCCATCAGTATGCTGCGAGTACGTGAAGCCTGGCGGTTGATGTCGGAGAAAAAAGAGTTCACCAAAGAAACCATGCTGCGCGCCGCGGACGAGATCTATTTTGTGCCGGAAGGTACGCCGCTCAGCACGCAGTTGGTAAAGTTTCAGCGCAACAAAAAGAAAGTCGGCCTGGTCGTCAACGAGTATGGAGACATTCAGGGGCTGGTGACGGTTGAAGATATTCTGGAAGAGATTGTCGGCGATTTCACTACGTCGATGTCGCCAACACTTGCCGAAGAGGTCACGCCGCAAAACGACGGTTCGGTGATTATCGATGGCACCGCCAACGTGCGGGAAATCAACAAAGCCTTTAACTGGCATCTACCGGAAGATGATGCCCGCACGGTTAATGGCGTCATTCTTGAGGCACTGGAAGAGATCCCTGTCGCAGGCACCCGCGTGCGTATTGGCGAGTACGATATCGATATTCTCGACGTGCAGGATAATGTGCTATTAAGCAGGTTCAGGTTAACCCGATAAGACCGATTCGCGAGAGCGTGGCGGATTAATCAATACCCTCTCCCCGGATGGGGAGAGGGTAAAAGCGAAAGTTAGCCCTTCGCTTTGCTACGGAAACCATCGCAGCGCGAATGGTACGACCGTTCAGGGTATAGCCTTTTTGCATTACCATCAGCACGTTGCCGGCAGCAATTTCATCAGACTCAACCATCGCAATCGCCTGATGAACGTTCGGGTCCATCGGGACATCGATGTCCGCAACAACCTGCACGCCAAACTTAGCCACCACGTCCAGCATCGACTTACGGGTCAGTTCGATACCTTCAACCATCCCTGCCTATCGCTTCGCTGTCTTTATTAGCCACTTCCAGCGCGCGGTCCAGGCTATCCAGCACCGGCAGCAGTTCGTTAATGAATTTTTCCAGCGCGAATTTGTGTGCCTTCTCGACGTCGATTTCAGTACGACGACGCAGGTTTTCCATTTCTGCCTTCACGCGCAGGACGCTTTCGCGCTCGCGGGTTTCGGCTTCCGCTAACTGCGACTCAAGGTTCGCAATTTTTTCATCGCGCGGATCCACCTGTTCAGCAGAAGCGTCTGGTGCAACCGCCTCAACTTCTTCGTGCTGTTCCATGATAATTTCTTCCGGGGATTGCCCCTCAGGCGTTTTCTGTTCTTTACTACTCATGAATTTCTCCGCGTTTTTTCACAATCATCTCGCTAACCTGGATTATTATGGGGATAAGATTCCGGGTTTCAAGGGAAGCTCTCACATTGTCATCAATCTTCGGCACAAGGACATTCTAAAAATGAACAATCATTTCAAGTGTATCGGTATTGTAGGACATCCCCGTCACCCGACGGCCCTGACGACACATGAAATGCTCTATCGCTGGCTGTGCACTAAAGGCTACGATGTCATTGTTGAGCGCCAGATAGCCCAGGAATTGAAACTCGATAACGTGAAAACCGGGACTCTGGCGGAAATTGGTCTCAAAGCCGATCTGGCGGTAGTGGTTGGCGGTGATGGCAATATGCTTGGCGCGGCACGCACGCTGGCGCGCTATGACATTAGCGTCATCGGCATTAACCGTGGCAACCTCGGTTTTCTCAACCCACCTCGACCCGGATAACGCCCACCAGCAGCTTGCCGACGTGCTGGACGGCAATGACATTGCCGAAAAACGTTTCCTGCTGGAAGCCCAGGTGTGCCAGCAAAATTGCCAGAAACGCATCAGCACCGCGATCAACGAAGTGGTATTACACCCGGGCAAAGTCGCACACATGATTGAATTTGAAGTCTATATCGATGAGACCTTCGCCTTCTCCCAGCGTTCTGACGGGCTGATCATTCAAACCCACCGGCTCAACCGCCTACTCGCTCTCAGCCGGCGGCCCGTATCTACGCCATCGCTGGACGCCATAACCCTCGTACCGATGTTCCCGCATACCCTGTCGGCGCGCCCGCTGGTGATTAACAGCAACAGTACTATCCGCCTGCGCTTCTCGCACCGCCGCAACGATCTTGAGATCAGCTGCGACAGCCAGATAGCACTGCCGATTCAGGAAGGGGAAGATGTTCTCATTCGGCGGAGCGATTACCACCTGAATCTGATCCACCCGAAAGACTACAGCTATTTCAACACATTAAGCACCAAGCTTGGGTGGTCAAAAAAATTATTCTAAATTAACATCGGCCTCTTTACTGTATAAAAAACCAGTCTATACTGTATGAAATTACAGTCATGGTTTTTCATACAGGAAAGCGGCTATGTTGGCACAACTGACCATCAGCAATTTTGCAATTGTTCGTGAGCTTGAGATCGACTTCAACAGTGGCATGACGGCTATTACCGGGGAAACCGGTGCAGGCAAATCCATTGCAATTGATGCCCTCGGCTTGTGCCTGGGCGGCCGCGCTGAAGCCGATATGGTCCGCGCGGGTGCCAGCCGTGCCGATCTCTGCGCGCGCTTCGCACTGAAAGATACTCCTGCCGCGCTGCGCTGGCTGGAAGAAAACCAGCTTGAAGATGGCCGCGAGTGTCTGCTGCGTCGCGTAATCAGCAGCGATGGCCGTTCTCGCGGCTTTATCAATGGCACCGCCGTACCACTCTCAACTGCGTGAATTGGGCCAGTTGCTCATCCAAATCCACGGCCAGCATGCCCATCAACAGCTGGTCTAAACCTGAACATCAAAAAAATCTGCTGATGCCTACGCCGGTGAATCTGACCTCGCTCCGTCAAATGGCGGAGCACTACCGACTCTGGAATCAAAGCTGCCGCGATCTCGCCACCCATCAGCAGCAAAGCCAGGAGCGTATTGCCCGTGCAGAGCTGCTGCAATATCAGCTAAAGAGCTGATCGAGTTCAACCCGCAGCCGGGCGAGTATGAGCAAATTGATGAAGAGTACAAACGCCTAGCCAACAGCGGGCAACTCATCGCCACCAGCCAGCATGCGTTAAAGCTATCCTGGCCGACGGTGACGACGTTAATCTGCAAAGCCAGCTTTATACCGCCCGCCAGTTGGCCGGTGAGCTTGCCAGTATGGACGGAAAACTCTCAGGTGTTGTGGATATGCTGGAAGAAGCCGCCATTCAACTGAGCGAAGCCAGCGATGAGCTGCGCCACTACTGCGACCGTCTCGACCTCGACCCGAATCGGTCCGTTTGAGCTGGAACAGCGCCTGTCGAAACAGATTTCGCTGGCGCGTAAGCATCACGTCAGCCCTGAGGCATTGCCACAGTATTACCAGTCGCTACTGGAAGAACAGCAGCAACTGGACGATCAGGCCGACTCACAAGAAACGCTTGCGCTGGCGGTAACGAAACATCATCAGCAGGCACTGGAAATCGCGCGCGCATTACACCAACAACGCCAGCAATATGCAGAAGAACTTGCACAGCTGATCACCGACAGTATGCATGCGCTCTCAATGCCGCATGGGCAGTTTACGATCGATGTTAAATTTGACGAGCATCACCTGGGCGCTGACGGTGCCGATCGTATTGAGTTTCGGGTAACCACCAACCCAGGTCAGCCAATGCAGCCTATTGCCAAAGTCGCATCCGGTGGTGAATTGTCCCGCATCGCACTGGCAATCCAGGTCATCACGGCGCGTAAAATGGAAACCCCGGCACTGATTTTTGATGAAGTGGATGTAGGGATTAGCGGTCCAACAGCGGCAGTTGTCGGCAAACTGCTGCGTCAACTCGGCGAATCAACTCAGGTGATGTGTGTTACCCACCTGCCACAAGTCGCGGGATGTGGTCATCAACACTATTTTGTCAGCAAAGAAACCGATGGTGCGATGACAGAAACGCATATGCAATCCCTGAATAAAAAAGCGCGGTTACAAGAGCTGGCGCGCCTGCTTGGTGGCAGTGAAGTCACACGTAATACACTGGCGAATGCGAAAGAACTGCTTGCAGCGTAAACTTTTTTCCTGCTTCACGGTCAGAGTAAACAGCAAAACGCCGTAAGACCGGAAAGCAAAAGGTTTTAAAGTGATGAAAGGTCTATTATCATCGGCATATTACAGATGAGCCACGTACTGCTCGGGCCCGAAAAGGAATCAAATCACTATGCGCTGTAAAACGCTGACTGCTGCAGCAGCAGTACTATTGATGTTGACCGCAGGCTGTTCCACTCTGGAGCGAGTGGTTTACCGTCCTGACATCAACCAGGGGAACTATCTGACCGCTAACGACGTATCCAAAATACGTGTTGGCATGACGCAACAACAAGTTGCGTACGCATTGGGTACACCGCTGATGTCCGATCCATTTGGTACGAATACCTGGTTCTATGTCTTCCGCCAGCAACCAGGTCATGAAGGTGTAACTCAGCAAACGCTGACGCTGACCTTTAACAGTAGCGGTGTGTTGACCAATATTGATAACAAACCTGCGCTGAGTGGTAACTAATAATAAAGTTGCTCTCAAAGACGTTAAAAAAGGTGCTCAATGAGCACCTTTTTTCTGTCTGTTATTTATTCGCTGATTTTTCTGCTCGTTGCCTGCGAAGCTCTTTCGGATCGGCAATGAGAGGGCGATAAATCTCCACCCGATCGCCATCATGCACACTATCGCTTAGTTTTGCCGGACGGCTGTAAATGCCGACTTTGTTTTTAGTTAAATCGATATCGGTACGCAATTCCAGCAAGCCACTGGCGCGAATAGCTTCTTCAACCGTCGCGCCCTCCTGCAGCGTCACTCGCTGCAGGTACTGCTTCTCAGGTAGCGCATAAGCCACCTCAACGGCAATTTTACCTGGCACTGTAAACCTCTTTCGCACGAACCGTAAAAGCCTGGACCATATTAGCCGCCAGCTCTTTAAACACGCGACCAAAGGCGAGTTCAATCAACTTATTGGTAAACTCAAAGTCGAGATGAAACTCGATACGACACGCCTCCTGGCTCAGCGGCGTAAACTTCCATCCACCAATCAATTTCTTGAACGGCCCATCCACCAGATTCATAAGAATACTTTGGTTACTGGTCAACTGGTTGCGGGTAGTAAACGTTTTGCTGATCCCAGCCTTAGAGACATCTACCGCCGCAGTCATCTGCCCAGGAGTGGACTCCAGAATCCGACTTCCGGTACAACCCGGCAAAAACTGAGGATAAGACTGAACGTCATTCACTAACTGATACATTTGCTCCGCGCTGTAGGGTACCAGTGCGGTCCGGCTAATCTGAGGCATAACAATTTCCATCAACAAAAATCCAACAAATAATATCATTTATCCTGCTGTAAAAAAAACGCTATCCCGGCGCTGGGTAACATCGGGTTCATGCTAAGATAGAGCCTTGTCCCCCGCAGGATTGATATGGGGTGTTTTCGATTTCAGATTACCGATGATTCACGACGCTTATGACGAAGAAAAAAGCACATAAACCTGGTTCAGCGACCATCGCGCTTAACAAGCGCGCCCGTCACGAATACTTTATCGAAGAAGAGTTCGAAGCGGGACTTGCCCTGCAAGGCTGGGAAGTTAAATCCCTGCGCGCAGGAAAAGCCAATATCAGCGACAGCTACGTCCTTCTGCGTGACGGAGAGGCATTTCTGTTTGGCGCTAACATCACGCCAATGGCCGTGGCCTCCACGCATGTGGTGTGCGATCCTACCCGTACCCGCAAGTTACTTCTCAACCAGCGCGAACTGGACTCATTGTACGGTCGCGTCAATCGAGAAGGCTATACCGTAGTGGCGCTCTCCCTGTACTGGAAAAATGCCTGGTGCAAAGTGAAAATCGGCGTCGCCAAAGGTAAGAAACAGCACGATAAACGTTCAGATATCAAAGAGCGCGAATGGCAGGTGGATAAAGCACGTATCATGAAAAACGCCCACCGTTAAACCTGCACTCCAATTATTGACCAGTTCCTCACCGCGCCTCCCTCTCCGGCGGCGCGAATGAACATCTTATTGGCTATCACATCCGACACAAATGTTGCCATCCCATTGCTTAATCGAATAAAAATCAGGCTACATGGGTGCTAAATCTTTAACGATAACGCCATTGAGGCTGGTCATGGCGCTCATAAATCTGGTATACTTACCTTTACACATTGGGGCTGATTCTGGATTCGACGGGATTTGCGAAACCCAAGGTGCATGCCGAGGGGCGGTTGGCCTCGTAAAAAGCCGCAAAAAATAGTCGCAAACGACGAAAACTACGCTTTAGCAGCTTAATAACCTGCTTAGAGCCCTCTCTCCCTAGCCTCCGCTCTTAGGACGGGGATCAAGAGAGGTCAAACCCAAAAGAGATCGCGTGGAAGCCCTGCCTGGGGTTGAAGCGTTAAAACTTAATCAGGCTAGTTTGTTAGTGGCGTGTCCGTCCGCAGCTGGCAAGCGAATGTAAAGACTGACTAAGCATGTAGTACCGAGGATGTAGGAATTTCGGACGCGGGTTCAACTCCCGCCAGCCCACCAAAATTCTTTTGTTGATGGTCACCAGAGCCTGATGACATGAAGTCCTGAAAGCCCGCACGGCGTAAGCCCTGCGGGCTTTTTTGTGCCTGCAATTCGTCCAAGAAGTCCGAAGAAGAACTAATTAAATCCGAACCTTTTAGGCACCTCATAAAGCTTTATTGTTTTTGAGGCGCCTAAAACTATGGAAACCCGGCAATCTAAACCTCTATCCGTGATAGGGAAATCGAATCTGCTAAACCCAAGGAAGCGGACTACGGTCTCTATGATGGCGATGGCCTTGAGCTGCTCATCAAATCCAGCGGCAGTAAAATCTGGCAGTTTCGCTACATTCGCCCTGTCCTCAAGAAGCGAGCGAAGAAAAGCATAGGCCAGTTACCCTGTCGATGTCAGAAATTATCGGACAGAGTCCCACTATCTATTGACGAAACAGATCGAGCCGCAGGAACATCAGCAAGAGCAATTGCGCAGTTCGCTGGAAGCCAAGACCAATACATTCCAACTCGTGGCTGAACGTTGGTGGAATGTGAAGAAAAACCAGTGTGACAGAGGACTATGCTAGATATCTGGGTGCTTGCTTGAGAGAGATATATTTCCCGCGATTGGCGAAGTTAGCATTACAGATATCAAAGCTCATACACTGGTTCAGGCCATTCAACTTGTTCAGGCCAGAGGAGCGCTGGAATCTATTCGTCGTCTTTGTCAACGTATCAACGAAGTCATGATATATACCCAGCATTCGACCGGTTCAGCTACCTCAACTGATGCCGATGATGCGAAAAACAGCCAGCATTATTCTTTCCACACACTGCCTGTTTATGTGGCAGCTTCTTACTATCACCCACCCTGCCGAAGCAGCTTAGGCTCGCTGGGGGATGAACTAGATCTGGAAGCGCGAGAGTGGAAAATTCCCGCATCACGGATGAAAATGAACCGTGACCATACTGTCCCCAATGATTGTTCTGGAGATGGTGAAGCCGTTAAGCAGCAACCGGGAATTTACTTCTTCCGTAGCCGTATCAAGCCAAACCAACCAATGAACAGCCAAACCGCCAATGCATCACTAAGCGTGCAGATTTTGGCGGGGTGCTCGTTTCACATGGACTGAGCTATATTGCCAGCACGGCCTTTAATGAACAAGGGTTTTCCACCTGATGTTATTGAAGCCGCGCTAGTCCATGTGGATAAGAACGAGGTTCGTTATGCTTACAACTGCAGTGATTACCTAGAACAGCACCGCCCTATGATGTATATGGTGGGCTGATTTCGTAAAAGCAGCAGATAGTGGTAGCATCGTTTTAACTCATTTGAGCAAAATTCGTCTTGTCGGATAAAATATTTATCAGCCCAGCTCTCTGGGCTGATATTTCTAAAAGATCGCACTAAATAGCTACGCGGAATAGTGCTCTACTTTCGTTTAGCCCTTTCAGAGGTAAGACATTAGGGCAATTTCACTGTATGACTGCGCAGTCATCGAGTCTGTGGGGTGTTGCTCCTTTTGCAACGTATCACTTGTCAATAAATAGAAAGTGTAGATGTATTAGGCGCAGCTATTTAGTCTATATGGCAAGTAGTAATTATTTACTTCTTTTTTTTCTACGAACAGCGCTATCGAAAGCTTGTTTTACATCTTCATTTTTTAAAGACCATTGATTTAAAATAGTATCAACCAAAGCATCTTGACTCATTGTTGCTACACGATATTTTTTATTTTGATTATTTATCTCAAACTCTGACATTTGAATAAAATCCCATAGCGGTTCGATAAGTTCATTAACTGCTACAACCTTATTTTTCCACCCATCATTCGGAACAGAGTCATTAATTAGCTCAACCAACTTCAGTTGAATGATATGGTACACTTCCGCTTTGCTTTTGCCACCCTTCTTTCCTGCACTCCGCCTGACTTCTGATAATTTTTTTTGATTACAAACAGAGATGTTAAACCAAGTCATACCTATGCACTTATCAAATAACTCCGCAGCCCGATGAAATGCTTTAAAGGCAACGTTTTCATTTTCAGACATGATAGATTTTCCCCAGAAAAAAGAGATTGAGGCGAACATAAGGTGTGCCTTGAAAATGTCATTAATGGAAAATGGCTCGATAACAAGAGGTAAAAACGTTTCCTTGGTAAGGTTTGAACTTAGATTTTTCCAGCATTCTTGAGCTGGATCATATAATTCAGTGTATTCTTCCTTTATCTCCAGTTGCCCATTCACTGTATGGTGCCTTGTTTCCCATGGTACATCGCAGGAATATAACCTCACACGAGTACCTATTTTCTCAGAGCTCCAGAATTGCTCTCGCATTCTGCCTAGCTCAATCCGTATTTCCGGATGATCTTCCTCTAGAACATCAGTATCCACCGCCCATTCGCATTCGGACATGTGATAGGCGAGATCACGTCGTTTTCTACAAATTTGTTCATAAAAATCATTCAGAGAAATCATAAAACCACCATAAATCAATGTATTAGAGGTTGTAAAAATTGTATTTTTGGTACATGGGTTTTTTGCCTTAAAGATACCCATTAATCTCTCTGCAACCAAAGTGAACCAATGAGAGGCAACAAGAATGAACAATCGATCGGCCGTTAGAATACTACGGTTACCAGCGGTTATCCAAAAAACAGGTATGGCACGGGCCACCATCTATGACTGGTTGAACCCCAAATCACCACGATACGATGCCACCTTTCCCAAAAAGCGAATGCTCGGCGTGAAATCTGTCGGATGGATTGAGGCCGAGATTGATGAGTGGTTATCACAACGCTGTAAACTTATTTGAGGGTGTTACATGAATTCATACTCAATTGCTGTCATCGGAGTGTAAACATCCTGCTATTTCCGCCATTAATAGCGGAATAGCCATATTTGCTAAACAATTTCTTAATTTAATTAAATAAGAGGCATTGCATGTTCAATGGTCGTCCTTTCCCTGTAGATGCATTTCCTAAAATTATCAGGAATGCAATTTATGAAGTGGAACAGCATACGCAGGCCCCTCAAGGTTTGATTGCTGCTTCTGCTCTTGGGGTAATTTCTCTTGCCTGTCAGAACCGGATTGATGTTTGCCGATTGAATAATCTACGTGGCCCGGTATCACTTTTCTTAATGACTCTGGCTGAATCAGGTGAACGTAAGAGTACGGTTGATAAACTGCTGATGAAGCCATTATATCAACTGGAAGAGGATTTATTTGAAAAATACACCCACGATCTTACCGCATGGAGAAATGATGAAGCAATTTTTAATATTGAAAAAAAAGCACTGATGTCAAAACTTAAATCAGATATTCGACGTAACAAAGATCACTTGGCAACAAATGAAAGACTTAAAGAACTACTTACGACAAACCCGAAAGCTCCAGTGAGATTCAAATTTTTATTTAACGATGCCACACCTGCAGCTATTAAAGCTCATCTCTGTGGGCACTGGCGATCAGTCGGCATCATGTCTGATGAAGCTGGGATCATTTTTAATGGTTACACACTTAACGAGCTGCCGTTTATCAATAAGATGTGGGATGGTTCAATATTTACGGTGGAAAGGAAAAACGAGCCCGAGAAATTAATTAGAGATGCAAGAATAACACTGTCGCTGATGGTCCAGCCTAATGTTTTTAAGGGTTATATCGACAGGAAAGGAGATATGGCAAAGGGGATTGGATTTTTTGCACGGTGCCTCATGTGCCAGCCTGCTTCAACACAAGGTAACAGAAAAATTTCCAACCCAATTTTTTCAAATGAACATTTGCCGGTATTTCACCAACGTCTTATGGAAATTGTTAATGAGAGCATCATTAAAATTAATGAAAATAATCGCATCTGCCTCCGATTCTCTGCAGAAGCAGAAAGACATTGGATCGAATTCTACAACCAGGTCGAGTCAGAAATGAGAATGATTGGCCTTCTTTATGATTTTAAGGATTATGCTTCTAAAATGGCGGAGAACATGGCGAGGCTTGCTGCCTTACTTCATTACTTCAGCGGTGATGGAGGCGATATATCTGTTACCGCAGTAAAAGCAGCAGTGGAGATAGTGGCTTGGTATATTGAAGAATACATCCGCTTGTTCTCTAAAAAAGAAGAGTTTTCTTTAGATGTTTCAGAAGCAGATGAGCTTTATTGTTGGATAAAAGATTACTGCACGCAAAAATTTTCTTCCTGCATCAAGAAAAATATTATCTTACAATTTGGGCCAAATAAATTTAGAAATCGTGACAAGGCAAATGAATTAATTAGAATCTTAATTTCACAAAACAAAATATTTATATCTTCATGGGGTAAAACAAAAATAATAAACATAACTCATTGTGTTTTTTGATTTTAATGACAATCTAAAAGGACTTAATTTAAGAGTAAAAACAAACTCTAAACCCAGTTCGGATAAAAGCTTGTCATCTTGATAGGTAATATATAGGTACATAGACACATCAGAACGATCACTTACTCCAATATCATTGGCCAGGATACTATATGACATACGATAGTGAATTCGGATCACATGTATCCCTATATCGGGATAGAATCAAACAGGTTATTGATGACTCCCTAAACGAACATCTTAACTCAATGATTCTACGTGTTGATCTGCATGACCCAATTGATACAGAAAATATGGATAACCCATTCTTTCAACCCAGGGTTGACTCTGGTGCTATATCTCGCTTTACCAGTGCGTTAAAAGCAAAGCTTAAACATGATAAGCATATTAAAACTCAACGGAAAGACTGGCCTGATAGTCGACATTCCACTTTACGTTACGCATGGGTCAGAGAATATACCAAAAATAGAAAGCGGCATTACCATTTGATACTGTGTTTCAATCAGGATGCTTATTATCATTTAGGTGATTACGACTTAAACCGTAACACGTTACGTACAATGATAACGACAGCTTGGTACAGTGCACTTGGCATCCCTATAGATAGCTCGGGGAAGTTAGTTAATTACCCGCCAAATGGCAAATACCTTCTCAATCGTAAAAGGGACAACTTTGAGCAGACTTATAGCGATTTGATGAATAGGGTGGATTACATGACCAAAGTAAGGACTAAAATAGTCGGTGACGGAGACCGTAATTTCGGCTGCAGTCGCGGGTAATTTATTTTTTACAACAATGGCCTTTCTTATGGCTGGAAAGGCCTGATTTGTTTGTATTAAGATATCGGTAATCTTTTGATGGTTGGAAGCCCGTCCTGGTAGACGACCTAGCCTACCGAAGATGTGAGTTATTCAAAAATGTCGCTTTCCCGCGTTCCGTAGACAAACGTACCTAAATCAATGTCGTCTAATACCGAGCGCGCGCCTGATAAACATCTGATCAACGTACCCAATCGATCTACTCCAAATGTCCTGAGTATCCCGAAGATACTGGCTCAACTCATCCACATCAGCCTCGTCGGAAAATTCCAGCAAGTCTACCAGTCGGTGTAACGTCTGAATGGGAATGCCAATCTCTTCTAAGGCATTGACACCTGGTGGTAGATGGAAACTTTCGAACGCCAATTTGACATGTGTGTAATCGACTTTGCTGCGTATACCACGCTTTACAGCGTGGTGTTTAACTACATCCTCCATCAAGCTGAGCACCTTAGGTAGGGTATAGCCGAAGGTATTGGTTATGAGCTTCAAATCATTGTTGAGGGCAATGGAAAGAGTACGTTTCTCCCCTTCAGAAATCCACTGTCGTGCATAATCGATCTGATTTTTCAGATATTCCGAATAACTTTCAGCACTTAAATAGCCGGCAAGTTTTGCGATCATGACATCCGTAGGCTTAACAGGGACCCCATTGCGACTGAACGTATGGGGAACCAGTCTGGCAATGATCTTTGCAAAGGTCTTGAGGAAGTTTGTCGCGGGAGTCCAGTGAAACACTAACGAGGAAAATTCGTTATCGTCCATCATCTCGAACATGCTTTGCAGCATTTCGAACTGCTCGACACGGAAGTACGAATGCTTCTTCACAAGGTCGATGGAAACACGGTCGTTTATGAAAACCTCATCAAAGCGATCCTGTGAAAACTCGGACAAGTGGTCTGGTTGAACGCTGGCTAACAGGTTGATTGGGGTATCAATGCCCTGAATACCGAGCGGAATATCCACCTCTTGATTGAGATTGTCTTCCGGGATTTCCTCCAGGCAAAAGATTTTGCCGACGAAGTGAACGCCCATGCGCCCGGCGCGACCTTTGATGTTCCCATGGGTGAATTTGTCAATGCTGCGAGTTCCATCGCGGTTGTCGTAGATCACAACGTTCTTAGCGATAGTGTTGACTCCTTCAATGATCGTGGAGGTGCAGAGCAAAAAGCGCAGTTTTCCAGCATTGAATTGGTCGGCAGTGTATTGCTGCAGTGCCCTCGGTAGCGCGCCAAAATGCAAGCCAATACCGTTTCTAAGGGCGACTGTGTAATCCCAGTCGGCATCGAACTCTTCGCTGACCCAGTCGACATGGGGATTCTCAGTCGGAGTGCCATGCCCAAGCCTGATCAGCTCGCGCGCCACCAGGCCCGCAACAGTTGGTGACTTGCAATAAATGATCGTTGCGTCGACACATGCGTGCGCGATTTCCCCCAGCGCTTTGAGCTTGGCTTTGTCGTCATTCGCTTTGATGCCGAACGTCTTAACATCTAGCGCGACTGTATTGAAGTCGGTAGAAACGAAAGTATGCGGATATCCAAGTTTTTCGAGACCGCGAATGCTGTTAACGAACGGTCCCGTCAGGTAAAACTGCCTGGAGACCTTAAGCAGTTTGCTTAACGCAATGTTGAGCTCGATGACTCGTTCGTCTTGATGATCAATGTCCCCGCTTTTCAGTTGTCGGAACGCCAACTTGTAAAACTCGTCAATGACGAAGAGGTCAATGTCGACGATGTCGTCACGCTCGTTCACTCGCTCCTGAGTTAACACATAAACAGCCTGATCGGAATGGCACACTTGGGAACTGTGGTGGATGATCTGATATCGGTCACCGAATCGCTCTTGCAGTCGGCGACGGGTTTCGTCGGCAAGAGCCACGGTTGGAACAACCAGAACAAGCCGTTTCAAAGTTCCCATGCCGAGCAATGAATCGACGATTGCACTTTTGCCCATGCTTGTAGGTGCACTCAGCACCACGTTTTGACCAGACTTGAGCAGATCGAATATGTGGAACTGCATTGAGTGGAAAACATAACCATCCGAGAATGGCGTCCGGTATAGCTCAAGCACCCTCAGGTCATCCGGTGTCAGGCTGGTGAACTCCTTTTTGAGATACGGGAACAAACCTGATTTTCTCACCATATTTTTCAAAATTGTGGTGTGCTCGGAAAACCGCTCGCGCGAATCGAGAGCTCGCACGATCAAGTCCCGTCCCAAGTCATACGAAACAGGGTTAGACAACAGCTTGTTAACCGCAAACAGATAATTGAACGATGAGAAGTCCTCACCCTGCAGGCTATGTTTCGCCTGTTCATAGATCTCTGTCATACGACCTCTCTCACCTTCTCATCAACTAATTGGGTTAACCGCTCAAGACTCGGGGCTGGATAAATGAATACGTGGATGCAAAGATTCGCAAACGGCGAATCCTCGATGAGGTCAGCCGCGAATTTTTCGAACAGCACCGCTGTTTCTTTCTCCAGGTCATCCTCGAACCCCGGCGTTTCAGGCTCGGTTAGTAGATTAGAGTCGTAGCCCACGAACAGAACAAACGTGAAACGATCGAGGTGAGCATCGAAAGGTTGGCTGCCATCAAGAATTTCGTCAATGTCGTGGCGAAGCAGGTAGTTATCGTCTTTAATGTCGAGGATTTTTTTGCGCGCGGTATCGATGCAATCCGAAATGTCCTCGTACAACTGATCCCGTATCTCCGGCAATCTGACGGCAATGTTAATATCAGTCACCAACTCGCTGAAGCCAATCCAAAGCTGATCACCTTCTGGATCGCGGCGAACGATATGCACGTTTTCAAGAATTTTTTCGGCCCCTGCTTTTTCCACGTATAGCATGCAAGGAATAGGCTGGCTTTCGTGGTGCTGCCGGATCGTTGCGTGCAACAGCACTCGACCCAAAAATTCGCTGACGTCATGGAGCGATTTGAAGACGGAATTCTTTAGTCGTTCTCGCTTTTCAATGAATGTCAGTTTATGAATATCAGACATTTCTTTTGGTCGGAGAAAAACCTCATCCAACCATTGACAGACGTTATCCGCGATGTGCTTGTAGCGGTATTTCTTAAGTGAGTACTGCTGATGTAGAACCTGGCCTTTACGCTTAGCGCAGACCGAAGCCATAGGCGCTCTAAATGGCGTAAGGATGTGGGGTAAGTCCCGTTTGACGTAGATTTTGCGGCCTGACCGAGATTGGTCATCTTCGACACGCTGCTTGAACCACTCAAGTAGGTCTGGTCGTAAGTAGGACTTGTCATCAGCACTGTGAATGCGTCGAGAATGCTCGCCCTTGCGCGTCACAGTATCAAGGATGCGGCACCAAATGTCTTCGGCGACGGTTTCGGAACTGAGAATGACCCCATGTAGATCTTGGGAGGCCAGCCGTATGTTCTTGATCCCTAGAAGTTCCAGTTCGCGCAGGGATGAAAACACTTCCCATGTAGCCGCATCGATCCAATCTGAAACGCTTATACCTGAGTCTGTTAAAAAATTGTCTGTGCGTTTGTTGAGGTCATCGATGAGTTCCTGTCGACCTGGCTTATCTAGTCGGGCGTTTGGGCTGATCGTCAAGTACTCAAGGGTTTTGTTGACCTTTTCCTCTGTGACGATGGAGTACCTACGTCCAAGGGACAGGTCAGACTCACACTGCATTGATTTGTGCAAAATTGAACTGCAGGGGATCGTCTTTTTATCAGCACCTTTTGAATTCTGAACGATGTCCGAAATGTTCCAACGTGTTTTGCCGGTGCTTTTTACCTGAACGAAGTCGATGTATCCATCAGATACAATGTCGATATCGTCTGTGACCTCGCAGCGCACACTGCGGATAGTCTTGTCACGAAGCATTCGGGTGACATGGTAAGCGGCTACGCAGTCCTGAAATAAGAAACCGTGCTTGGCGGCTACTCCGCCTGAATCGTTCGACTCCATTTAGACATCCGTGACAATTTTGCGAAAATTAAGGAGATGTTATGACACAGTCCAATCGGATCACTGCATCATCACCAGTGATCTAAATACTTCACAGCCATTCTCGGTCGCAGGTATCAAGCTTTTCAGGATTCCACAAATATTGTAACCCTGACGTCTAATTTGGTTATATAACATACTGCCCCAACTAACGTAAGGTAGGCACAGCCTTAATCAAGGTTTTGGTTTTCAAATAGTTCAGAGCTGAGACCGCCAACCGCACTATGGCACTATGGCACTATGGCACTATGGCACTATGGCACTATGGCACCGCCAGCGATTGTAATCACACTTGATATTATAAAACACAGTTGCACGCATTATTTCCTGGTTGGTAGGGTCATATCTCGATGCTCTTTGAGCAATGTCAACATCGCGTGTTCATGGCTTTCTATATTGTTGATGCCTTGCCCATCCGGACCCCACTCCTTATAGCTCATCATGATGGCTTGTTTTGGGCTCTCTGCTCGTTCTGTTTCGACGTAGAATTTTTTCTTGTCTGCTGGCGAATAATTACTAAGTATCGAGTTGCTGCTTGGTGAGATCAGGAAGAGGTTACCGAAACGATGGACATCATCCCCCATTTTGTGGACTGCCCCCCCGGTAGACGATCCTGCCCTATAGTTGGAGTGCCCCCTATTCAGGTGGCTAAATTTAGCAAATCAATACACTTCAGGGGGGTATTATTGTAGAGTTTCCCCATATGTTTCTATGGGATCCAGGAAATGACAATCAGGAGTTACAAAAACTTAAATCTGGTCAGGGCAAATATCGAGACTGAATCCAGACAATTCATTGAAAATAAAAACTATTCAATCCAATCAATTGGTCCTATGCCAGGGTCAAGGGCTGGGCTTCGGGTCGTATTTACCAGACCAGGGGTTAACTTGGCAACTGTGGACATTTTTTATAACGGGGACGGTTCGACTACAATTCAATATCTCACTGGAGCCAATCGTTCTCTGGGCCAAGAGTTAGCGGATCATCTTTTTGAAACCATCAATCCTGCTGAATTTGAGCAGGTAAATATGGTACTGCAAGGATTTGTAGAGACAAGCGTTCTACCTGTACTTGAGCTATCAGCAGATGAATCGCATATAGAGTTCAGAGAACACTCTCGTAACGCTCATACCGTAGTGTGGAAAATTATTTCCACCAGCTATCAGGACGAATTGACTGTGAGCCTGCATATCACAACAGGTAAGCTCCAGATTCAGGGCCGACCGCTGTCATGTTACAGAGTTTTCACGTTTAACTTGGCAGCCCTGCTTGATTTACAGGGTTTGGAGAAAGTGCTAATCCGCCAGGAGGATGGTAAAGCTAATATTGTTCAACAGGAGGTTGCCCGCACTTACTTGCAGACTGTAATGGCCGATGCTTACCCGCATCTCCACGTGACTGCCGAAAAATTGCTCGTTTCAGGGCTATGTGTTAAACTCGCCGCCCCTGATTTGCCTGACTACTGTATGTTACTTTATCCTGAACTACGCACCATTGAAGGTGTCTTAAAAAGTAAGATGAGTGGGTTAGGCATGCCAGTACAGCAGCCGGCAGGTTTTGGAACTTACTTTGATAAACCTGCTGCTCATTACATTCTGAAACCGCAATTTGCAGCTACTCTTAGACCGGAACAGATTAACATCATCAGCACAGCCTATACTTTTTTTAATGTGGAACGTCATTCTCTGTTCCACATGGAAACTGTGGTCGATGCCAGCCGTATGATTTCTGATATGGCCCGGTTGATGGGTAAAGCCACTAGAGCGTGGGGAATAATCAAGGACTTATATATTGTTTGAAATCACCGGAATTAACGTCTCAGGGGCTCTAAAAGCTGTCGTTATGGCGACCGGCTTCGAGAACCCTTTGTCCTCAGTTAATGAAATTGAGACGAAACTTTCTGCCCTACTGGGTAGTGAGACCACTGGTGAAATCCTTTTTGACCTCTTGTGCGCTAACGGTCCAGAGTGGAACCGCTTCGTTACGCTGGAAATGAAATATGGCCGGATCATGCTGGATACGGCCAAAATTATTGATGAGCAGGACGTTCCGACACATATCCTGAGCAAACTGACTTTTACTTTACGTAATCATCCTGAGTACCTAGAAGCCTCTGTTTTGTCTCCCGATGATGTACGCCAAGTCCTGTCAATGGATTTTTGAAACTCTTCTTTCTAAACGAACCAGTATAGAATTCGCCCTTTTGGCATGATATTAACTTGTCCAATATGATCAAATAGCATTAACCCCCCCTCACAACGTCCTGCATAGGGAACACGTTTTCCCCTGTGCACCCACGACTAAATTTCCCCCCCTTTAAACTTCTCAATAATGTCACCAATTTTCTGGAAATCCTATGATGCCTTTCCCGGTAAATGGTGCTGTGAGTTCAGAAAGATTCTGCAATCTATGTGCATTGAAAAAATCTTCAGATAGATATCATTCTCCTGAACAATCCGATGAACGGCAGAACCTCGCGGTTCTGCCGTTTTTGTTTTACTTTTCAGAGGAGTGGTGATGAAAAATTTTGAAGTTCTGCAGCCACTACAGAACTCCCTTTCCGGTCTACCGCTATGGGTATCTGAACGTATATTGCAGCAGATAAATCAGTTAACCCACTACGAGCCAGTGATCGGCATCATGGGTAAAACTGGGGCGGGAAAGAGTAGCCTTTGCAATGCCCTGTTTGCCGGTGAAGTATCGCCGGTCAGCGATGTAGCGGCCTGTACACGTGATCCTTTACGCTTTCGCCTGCAGATTGGAGAACACTTTATGACCATCGTGGATCTGCCCGGCGTGGGCGAAAGTGGCGTTCGCGATACCGAGTATGCTGCGCTGTACCGCGAACAACTTCCCCGGCTCGACCTGATTCTGTGGCTGATTAAGGCTGATGATCGGGCACTGGCGACTGATGAGCATTTTTACCGTCAGGTGATTGGCGAAGCATACCGGCATAAGATGCTGTTTGTTATCAGCCAGTCAGACAAAGCTGAACCCACCAGCGGTGGAAATATCCTTTCCACAGAGCAGAAACAAAATATCAGCCGCAAAATCTGCCTGCTGCATGAGCTATTCCAGCCCGTGCATCCGGTGTGTGCCGTGTCGGTTCGCCTGCAGTGGGGACTAAGGGTGATGGCAGAGCGGATGATTAAGTGTCTGCCGCGTGAGGCCAGCAGCCCGGTAGTAGCGCTACTGCAACATCCCTTTCGAACAACGGTAGCCCGGGAGCAGGCACGTGACGATTTCGGTGAAACCGTAGGTGCCATACTCGATACGGTAAGCACCTTTCCCCTTATTCCCGCCCCGGTGCGGACCATTATTCAGGCCGTGCGTTCCTCGGTGGTGTCAGTGGCCCGCGCCGTCTGGGATTTCTACTCTGGAGGCTAACCCTTTTCTGTTCCAGTACTTCCAGAGCCCTGTCGCCACTGTGCGACAGGGCTTTCTTTATCTGTTTGAATCAACAAGGAGTCTGCTTATGACCCGTCTGGCTTCGCGCTTTGGCGCAGCAAACCTTATTCGTCGTGATCGTCCGCTAACCCGTGAAGAGCTGTATCGCGTGGTGCCCAGCGTATTCAGTGAGGATAAACACGAATCTCGCAGTGAACGATACACATATATACCCACGATTTCTCTCCGATACAGTCTACAGCGTGAAGGCTTTCAGCCCTTCTTTGCCTGTCAGACCAGAGTGCGTGACCCAGGTCGCCGCGAGCACACAAAGCACATGCTGCGCCTGCGTCGGGAGGGGCAAATTACCGGCAAGCAAGTCCCGGAAATCATTCTGCTGAACTCTCATGACGGCACCAGCTCGTATCAGATGCTGCCGGGATTATTCCGTGCGGTGTGCCAGAACGGACTCGTCTGCGGTGAGTCGTTTGGCGAGGTGCGGGTGCCGCACAAAGGAGATGTCGTGAGTCAGGTGATTGAGGGGGCGTATGAAAGACTGGGCATTTTTGACCGTGTGGAAGAAAAACGTGATGCCATGCAGTCGCTGATATGGCCCCCGCCTGCACAACAGGCTCTGGCACAGGCTGCACTGACGTACCGTTTCGGTGAGGACCACCAGCCGGTGACAGCACCTCAGTACTCTCCCCCACGCCGCTGGCAGGATGAGAGCAATGATCTGTGGACCACATACCAGCGTATTCAGGAGAACCTGATTAAGGGCGGGCTCAGTGGACGGAGTGCGAAAGGCGGACGAACGCATACCCGTGCGGTGCGCGGTATTGACGGTGATGCGCAGCTACTGGCTCTGGGTGATGGCGGAAGCGATGCTGAGTGGGTTTCAGTCCTGAGCTTGTTATCAACATGTTGGGAAGGGACATTCCCTGTCCGTTTTACCTCCATTGGATTGAGTGTTTTATCACCGCATTCCACGGAGTACCGCGTCGGCAGTGTTTTTCGGTGGCAGATAAAAATAATAGTTCATTCCATGTCCATACCCTGTCCGCCCCCCTCTTTAGAATCATTTCATATTCAGTCAGTTAATTATTACGGAGATCCGAGATGACACAGGCAGAGCGCCGTCATGACCGGCTGGCTGTCAGGCTGTCACTGATAATCAGCCGCTTGGTTGCCGGTGAAACGCTGAACATGCGCGGCTTGCGCACAGTTTGGTGTGTCAGCCCGCCCGCCGACGGGATTTGCGCGACCGGCTCATGTACCTCGACCTTGAGTATCAGTCCGGATACTGCCGCTTACGCACTGCTGGCAGTGAGATGCAGATGGTGCCCGACGTGCTTATCTTTGCCCACCGCAGCGGGCTGGCCGGGCTTTTTCCCGGCCTTGACCGCCGTCTGGTGAATGCACTGCTGATGTGCGATGAGTCTCCCTGCGTGATAGCACCAGCCAATCCGGTTCCTTCGCCTTCAGGAGCATTGTCTTTCTGGAGACTGATTCAGGCCATTACCGGGCGCAGGCGGGTGACGCTGATTGCAGAGGGGCGACGCTGTGAGCGCCTAGCTCCCTGCCGGTTACTCATCCACCAGCAGACCTGGTATCTGGTGGCTGAACACGAAGGGCATATCGCCGTATTCACACTTGATGAAATCCATCTGATTCAGCCTTTGCAGGAGACTTTTCGCCGCAATGACAGTCTGTGTCGCCTGGTTGAAGACCCGGTCTTCATTCAGGCCTTACCCCATTTTCGCTTTATCCAGCATTCACTGCTTACGTTTGTTCCGGCCGACAGCCCACCGGAATAGCGCAGGCGTTGTTATCAACCCGGCAACATGGAGGAGCCCAGTGCCCGTTATTGCCATTATCGCCATTGTTATCATCGTCATCATTCTGAACAAAACCGGAGTGTCCGACAGCCTCACGGCCCTGACACTTGCAACCGTTGCCGCACTACTGACGGGAGGTGGTGCAGCCGGTGCTGCCAGTGTCGCGCTGACGCCGTTCGTCGGCGTGCCGGTGGGTATTTTTGTGGGAATTTATGTCTTTGCCAAAGTGGTTCGTCTGATTTCAGGGAAAAAATAATGAAACGTAAAACACTACCTCTGCTGGCGCTGGTTGCCACCTCTCTGTTTCTGAGCGCCTGCGATGACAGGAGTGATGACCTCAAAGCTATCAGTAAATTTAAGGACCTCACGCCCCCGCGCTTCAGCGATGTGGTCAGCCGTCAGGATGATGTCAGCGAAGAATGGTCACAGGTTGGCTTCTCATCCGGTCTCACCCTGCAGGTCTTACGTACCCGTGAGTCGCCCGATGGTTGCGAGGGTGGCAGTTACTACTATCTGGTAGATATGGAGGAGAAAACCGTCCAGCCGCTGATGAATGCGCTTTGTATTGCCGACAATATCAAACTGGAATACCACGAAGTTACGGACCCGTATACGAAAGAAAAATACTTCGAATATTCCCATGACGGCAAACTGATGGGACGGCTGCTGATACCGTCAAACCCTGATAACCGGGAATAAAAACAACGAGAAAGGAGACATAAATGAAAATACGTTCACTAAGCCGGTTTGTACTGGCAAGTACAATGTTCGCCAGCTTTACAGCCTCTGCGGTCCCCGGACTCTGGCAACAGGGGTACGGTCAGGGCAATGCGGAATACAGTGTGACGGATGCCAGCGGAAAGATGTTTACCATCAACTGCACGGGAAATCCGGACCAGAACGGTATTTACCAGCACTCGGTTTTTCTGATCCTCGCCGGGGATAAAACGGTCAGCTCGCATGATGACAGTACCGGCATCACAGTGGTGATGGACCATAAGCAATATGCCATTCCCTCAACCCTTGGCTGGCGTAACGGAGATAATGCCTGGTTCAGCTTCATCATGGATATCCGTAAGGCCCGGCAGTTCGACGTCTACGTCAATGACCAGAAAGTTGGATCGTTTAACCCTGATGTTCGGAATGCACAAAAGGTCCTGCCAACATTAGCGGACTGCACTAACGACTGACGGCTGCGCCTTCCCTACCATAACAACCCTGATTGCCTCCGGCGGTCGGGGGTTTCTTTTTTCTCCTTAATCTCCAGAGGTAGGCCACGTACTTTCGAACGATGAGCGCAGTGGTCAGTTTTTTTCAGATATATTTATCTTTTTTTGGCTGTAAGCTCCGCTGTGAGCGCAGGCTGTGTTAAAACTCCTGATCACTTTTTGGTCTAAGCGATGGTTTCATATGATCAACCATTCTTGATAAACCCATGAGACGGACTAACTTTTTCATTAAAATTAAAAAGATATGAATGAATACTGCGGATATCAACATGGCCAATCACATTCAAGGACAAGGCAGGCATCAGGTGACATTGCTCCCTGATGCACTCGATGATTTTGTCACTGAAGATATCTGAAATAAGTTTAATCAGTTCATCACGGGTCGGTGGCATATCGAGATAATTAATTATTGTCGGTTCGTTGCCGTTGTTATGAAGCATCTCCAGCGTGTTGCGTGAGGTGCCACAGGCCGGGTTGTGATAGATGGTAATGTTGCTCATATCAGTATCTAATTACAAAGTGACAGAGAGCCGCCACGCCAGCGCGGCCAGAGTGACAAACAGCACCGGCACAGTCATGACAATGCCGGTACGGAAGTAATATCCCCAAGTGATTGTCATATTTTTCTGGGCAAGCACATGCAGCCACAGCAGAGTTGCCAGACTGCCAATCGGGGTGATTTTCGGGCCTAAATCACAGCCAATCACATTGGCATAAATCATTGCCTCTTTGACGACGCCAGTCGCCGTACTCCCGTCAATCGACAGCGCACCAATCAGCACCGTCGGCATATTGTTCATCACTGATGAGAGAAATGCCGTCAAGAAGCCGGTGCCGAACGTCGCTGCCCATAACCCCTTGTCTGCCAGCAGATTCAGCACGCCAGACAGGTACTCCGTGAACCCTGCATTGCGCAGGCCATAGACCACGATGTACATGCCCAGTGAGAAAATAACGATCTGCCATGGCGCACCGCGCAGGACTTTTCCGGTGTTGATCGAATGACCTCTTTTCGCCACCACAAACAGCACTGCTGCGCCAGCGGCCGCTATCGCACTGACCAGGATTCCCTGCGGCTCCAGAAAGAAGAAACCGACAAGCAGCAATAACAGGACAATCCAGCCCGCCCTGAAGGTTGCCAGATCCTTGATCGCACTGGCAGGCGTCTTCAGCAGCGAAACTTAATACGTTGCCGGAATAACTCTGCGAAAGAAGAGATACAGCATAATCAGCGTGGCCGCAATCGCTGCCGCATCCACGGAGATCATAACGGAGGCGTACTGCGCAAAGCTCAGACCGAAGAAGTCCGCCGAGACGATATTCACCAGGTTAGAAACAATGAGCGGCAGGCTGGCCGTATCTGCAATAAATCCTGCAGCCATGACAAAGGCCAGTGTCGTGCCCTGGCTGAACCCAGTGCGATCAGCATCGCAATCACAATCGGCGTCAGGATCAGCGCGGCGCCGTCATTGGCAAACAACGCATCAACAGCGGCACCGAGCAAGACTTTCCAGGTGAACAGCGCTCTAGGTAGGAACTTTGTCGTTGATAGAGTCTTCAGCCATCAACACTGTATCGAGTAATGAAATTGGTTGCTAGAAAGTCGATGATTTGTTGCGTATGATTAAAAATCAACCTTAAAGGCTTTATACATGGATTTGCTATGGCTTTTGTATCAGAAAGAGAAATTGTAAGAAAGATATTTAGCAAAAAAATTGACTTTACGATCTTGGCATTTTTCTATATTTCCTCTATTTTTTTTCTTCTTTGTAGTGGCGTTCTCTTTCAATATTTTACCGCTGCCTTCACAAAAGGTAATTGTTATGAATGCTCAATGAAACTTGATTACATAAAACAATTTTATTTTTCACTGGAAACCGCATGGTACCTCATATCTGCTGTTGCAGTATTTATTGCATCTGTTTTTATACAGCATAGAATTAAAGCTTATTTAACATTATTAGCTATTACATGGATTGTACTAACAATAACAGATGTGGCGTTAATACACGCCTTAGACAATATAGCCATGAATAATATTTTGTTAAATATACTATATAATCTTTTTGGGGCGATTTTATTGTCACTGTTTATGTGTTTATCAAATTCCCTCCTTTTCCACCTTAATAAGATAAAACATATTCCAATGATTTTATCGGCAATGATTCCATTAGTTTCCGCAATAATAATAGCCATACTCATAACCGCTGTTATATATTTATTGTTTGCCCGGCAGGCGGTAGAGATTGAGATGGATATATCTGAAGGTTCAGACATCGCATATGTAGGTGTAAAAGATAATGAGGAATCATTTGGGTTTTTAAATGATAAAAAAACAGACACACCAACGTATCTGGATGTAATCAAAAATGGTAGTTTGATATATAATGATACACAGGGTTTAAGTGGTGCTGATATTTATATTGTCTCCGGTTGTTATGCCCTTCCAGATTTACTTCGCAATGTACCGCTTGATGCTAAAAAATCTTTTCTGAATGTAAAAAAGCTAGAAATCACACAGAAACTTCCAATGATGGGGTTCATACAAGGTGAATCCGCTGATGTGATGCCTAAAGCAGCATCCAGGTTAAGTTTGAGCAAGCAAGATGATAAATTTATGCTAGCCTCAAGTGTTACTGACTCTCAAATAAAATTTAAATCAAACAATGCACAATTGATGGTTGCTTTCGCATTTATGCCAATAACAACGAATGGTATTTTACATGATTATACATACGATATAATAATAAATGATAAAAAATATAAAATTGAAAATCATGTTGCACCTCTATCTAGGCTTGATAAAAATAAGAAGATGAAGTGTGAATACCAGCAAATATCGGATTTAACAAATACGTATAACATTAATGCAAATTACTTAACGGGTTTTTTACTTGTCCTAAAACCAGATGATATTATTAATTACAACAATAGCCCTTCCGTACTACTCAAGACTGATTTTGCGTTCTATAAAAAAACATACCAGAAGCTTGATAAAATATATGATGACATAAGCAATGGAAAATTATCTTCACTGAGAGCAACAGGTATCTCCCAGTTTAGTATCAACGGGAAACATTTGTCGTTAAGGCCAGAATCGGAGATTATTATTTCTGAAGGGAGTTTGTATGGACTAGTTAATAAAAGCAAAAAAATCAAAATATATGGCACAGCAGATCTTGTTTTTGTTGATAACAAGATAATGAACCTTCGTAAAATAACTTATTTGCAATCTAAGCTAGAAATTTTTGGTTCTTCTATTATGGATATATTAAAGTATATATTTGGTTTAGGTCTGCTAGCAATTTCTATAAAATTCATTCATTCTTACTTTAAGAATGATGTGAATGAAAATTTATTCTTGTAACGCATTTGGCTCCAATTGGAGCCTTTTTATGACTATTTATTAAAATATCCTAAGTTAAGCCTGTTTTTAAAGCAGGCTTGAGCGTGAAGCGGACACTCATACCTGCTTTAAAGTGGCGTTTTTGTCGTTACCCATACCTATATTTTCTGTTGTTTAACTGCCAGAACTGAGCGGTTGAAAAGCCAGAAATATGCCGAGCCAGCGGCATGGAAGCGCCAGCAGCTGTTGAATGGAGTACTGTAGGCAAATGGTGCCGTAACCGGCTTTCGTACTGAAAGGTTCTGTCTATCCCATCCCTTCTCTTGTATCTAACATTTAGTTGTGAATAGCTACTGTAAATGCCCCTACAAAATGAACCATTATTTTTAGAGGGCGTCTGGCACTCCAACTTCCGCTTTTGGCACAGAACGGCCTATCAGCAATATAAAAGCATTCAGATATATATCATTTCTACAAACATACCCGATTAACGGCAGAATCTCAGGATTCTGCCGCTTTTTTATTATTTTTCAGGGGAGTAGTAATGAGCAACTCTGAAGGTTGGTAGTCATTTTAGCAAACGCTTTCTGGTCTGCCGCAGTGGGCATCGGCTGATTGCGTAGCAGGGCCACTGGTATCTGCCGGTATCGCAACATCAGAATTGAAGACGACCAGGGTAGTCACTTCCGCCTGGTGGTTCGTGACTCTGAAGGTCGAATGGTCTGGCGGGCGTGGTGCTTTGAACCTGATGCCGGTGAAGGGCTTAACCGTTATATCCGCAAGTCAGGCATCTCAGAGCATCCTCCTCCTGACCACACCCATTCATCATCCCTGCATGTCCTTTATTTCCCCTACGCCAGCCATCGTCGCTGGCGTTTTTTATTGACGGAGAATATCCATGACGACACAAACGCAATGCGAATTGATTGTCCGCCGGTACGGTAACCTCAATTTGACCTCACTGCAACACCAGTACCCGATGAACAGCGTCTCGACTTCTGGTCACAGCACTTTGGTTCCATTCCGCAGTGGATGACGCTGGAGCCCGCATTTTCGCCTGGATGGATCTCTTCGGCGCAGAGTATAGCGGGGGTATCTGGTCGTTTTACACGCTCAGCAATGGCGGTGCGTTTATGGCCCCGGATGCCGATAGTGACGAAAAATGGAAGCTGTTCAACGCGATGAATGGCAACAATATGGAAATGAGCGCGGAGGCCGCAGGTATCGCACTTTGCCTGATGGCATACAGCCACCACGCCTGCGCACAGAATGCGACGCAATGACGGACACTATTACGCCAGTGGGACTACGCGCTCCACCACCCGGAAGCCACGCCATCCTGCGCATCATTGACTGAGGAGGTACCACGATGGAACAGACCACTTTCCCGCCGACCCGGCGAGTTAACGCCGCACGACCTCCGTGAAGCGCGCCCTAACCCTTCTGGACCGTCATTTACACGAGCCCGGGGCATCCTTTACCTCCACTCACGCCCGTACGTGAATGGCTGCGACTGCAGATGGCCGCGCTGGAGCGGGAAGAGTTTCGCGCGCTGTATCTGGACAACCAGATCAGCTTATTGCCCACGAGACTCTCTTCAGCGGCACGATCAACCGTACGGAGGTCTATCCCCGGGAGGTGGTAAAGGCGCCCTGAATTTTAACGCTGCGGCCGTGATAGTGGCGCACTACCATCCTTCCGGGGACGCAACGCCCAGCGAGTCTGACAGGCGGCTCACGGAACGTCTTGTGCAGACACTGGAACTGGTCGATATTCGCGTACTGGACCATCTGATGGTTGGCGGGAGGAATCTATTCGTTTGCAGAACACGGCTGCTGTGAGGTATGACATGAAGATTATCAGCAAACGCCGGGCGATGACGATATACCGCCAGCATCGGCAGTCCCGAATCTTTCGTTTCTGCACCGGGAAATACCAGTGGTACGGCAGCGTTTGCCACTATACCGGCAGGGAGGTGCCGGATATCAGCGGAGTCCTCGCCGTGTACGCTGAACGCCGCCAGGATCGCAACGGGCCTTATGCCTGCCTGATGCAGTATTACCCTGAGCTGACAATAAAGTAGGTTATAAATGAGCAACATTACATGGGGCCTGCAGCGGGATATCACGCCGCGCCTGGGAGCACGTCTGGTGCAGGAGGGGAACCGGCTGCATTATTTAGCTGACCGGGCCAGCATCACCGGTAAATTCAGTGACGCCGAATGCCGGAAGCTGGATGAAACTTTCCCGCATTTTATCAGCCGGATGGAATCCATGCTGACCACGGGTGAAATGAATCCTCGCCACGCCCACTGCGTCACCCTGTACCACAACGGTTTTACCTGCGAAGCCGACACCCTTGGCAGTTGCGGCTACGTATACATCGCTGTTTATCCCACTCACCGCTAACTAATTTCACGAGAGCAAATATGAAAACTCTACCTGCAACAACTCCGCAGGCGGCGAAGCTATGCCTGTCGCCAGTGGCTGTCTGGCAAATGTTACTGACACGCCTGCTGGAGCAGCATTATGGTCTCACCCTCTCTACCATATCATTCAGTGAAGAACGTGTTATACAGGAACATATCGATGCTGGTATCACGCTGGCTGATGCCGTGAATTTTCTGGTAGAAAAATACAAGCTTATCCGTATCGATCGGAAGGGATTTTCGTGGCAACAACAGACTCCGTATATTTCCGTAGTGGATATTCTACGAGCAAGACGCTATACCGGCTTGCTAAAAACTAATGTGAAATAAACGCTTAAATACAGAGCAAACTAAAGGAACGCAAAATGCTAATCTCTTAGACGAAGAGACTCCTGCTGTAACCTCCCCCCCCGAAAAAACCTGGCATTTTCTTTTAGGACCAACAATGGGACCAAAATGAAAATTGAACTGAAAATTATCAGCTAATAAACAACAAGTTACAGCACCAATTCAGACTCCGCCAGCCCACCAATCATGATTGGACGGTGTAAGGACAACACCAACAAAAACAGGAAGTTAGAAGTCTCAGCAAAACACCGACCAGACGGTGAGGAGACATAAAAGGATACGCAAAGGAGCCGCGGCTCCTGGTAACATGAAAGCCCACAGATGTGGGCTTTTTCGTTGATGGTCAGAACGACCAGTTCACACCAGCTACCGCGTTCCACGGGGATTCCACACCGGCACTATGGCTATACCCCACCCCAAGATGCCCGCTTAACGTACTGCTGAATGAGGCTTTAATACCTGCCTGGTATATTCCACGTCTGCCCGACAAATAATTGACGAAATTACCGTCACTATTCACTTTCACCCGGTTATCATCGACAAATTCTTTGCGCACAGCCGCCTTCAGCCACGGCTCAACTTCCATACCGTTCCCCAGACGCATGTTGTAACTCAGCGTTGCGCCCAGTTCACGATATATACTGCGGGTATCGACTGATTTCGATTTCATGCCATTGGATAAATGATATTCGGGGTTATCAGCGGTGAACCCCGTTAACGATGCATACGGCGTCAGGTTCCAGTTACCATCGGTAAATCGCATCCCGGTTTCAATGTGACCGCCCAGCCCGTTGCTGTGGTAACTGCCATTGGCGGCTCCACCGCTGCTCATTTTACCTGCTACGTTACTTTTAAAACGGTTCAGCTTCACGACACCGTCCAGATAGAAACCACTTTCATGTTCCCAACTGGCATAGCCGCCCAGAGAATAACTGCCCACACTGCCATGTCCTCCGCGATCAAAACCGATATGTGAATGGGAATAGCCCATAAAAGCGCCTAGCGTGGTAATTCCTTCAGGAATATCATTACGGCTGTCGATCCCCACTGTCATTCCGGTCAGCGTCTGCTCAAACCCGGCACCCGCATCGGTGGTGACATTATTACGGGTGTTATACGTCGCCCCCCAGACATTATTGTTGTGTGGACTCGCTTTCATTATGTTCAACCGCTCGCGAATACTGTTTAGCTCAGCATCAAATACCAACGGTAATGTTGCTGCCATATTGAGTACGGCTGCCGTAGAAGGCGTAATGCGTTTCTCCGGAACGGGTGTCGGCGTTGGATCGGGAGTAGGGTCTGGTTTTGGATTTGGGTCTGGCTTTGGATCGGGTTTTGGGTCTGGCTTTGGATTTGGGATGGGGTCCGGGTTGGGTTTGACATCATTGGTCAGGTTCCAGTTGCTGTTGCCGTCACTTTTCAGGACATACTCATAGGTCCCAAGATCAACGAAACCGCCGGTATTGCCCAGCGTAAACGAAGCATCCCCTCCCCCTGTTTTCACCAGCGTCATCGCGTCGTCAGACTGTGGGCTGACGCCGGTATCCTGAACAAAGATTTTAAAATTACCAGTGGCGTTGTTGTTGACGACCAGTTGATCGCCCCGGGAGCCTGCAACGTTGGTATGCAGGTAGAAATTACCGCTACCGGAAAGTTCATTGGTTGTCAGCGTATTGTAGATACCGTTAGTTGTGGCAGGCGCTGCTGTTTGTGCTGACAAATAAACATCACCGTCGTTGAGTAGCAAACTGTTTACTCTATATTCGCAGTTGCTGGTACCTGCACAGGAATTATTGCTGTTAAGCCAGACACTGCCCCGGCTGGCAGCCGTCAGGTCGGCAAGCGTGGTATCGACGCCATTTCCCAGAGTCAATGTCGCGCTATCGGTAATCCGGACCGCCCCTTCGAGTTTAACTGGCGTAACATTATCCCGTGGCGTCATTAACGACAGGCTTCCTGTCGCGCCACTGACCGATGCATCCGCCAGCGTACCTGCGTAGACGATTGCCGTACCGCCAGCGACCTGGAGATCTTCTGCCCGGGCCAGAGCCTGAAACTCATCTTTTGACCGCCCAAGGGTATATTGCCCGCCAGAGTTAACCTTTGTGGCGGAGTCCTGACCCAGGTTTTGCATTGCCCCACCCTTGCCAACCGTGGAGTCGCGAGCTTCGGTACCTGCTAATACCAATAAATTACCGCCATTTTCCAGCAACATATTGGTCGCTAAATTGCCGGAAATGGAAAAAGTACCGTACTGGTGAGTACCGCTGATTTCAATACCGTTAGCCGTGCTCGTCTGGAGAGCGGCACCGCTGTTCTGGACGATATCTGTCGCTTTGCCATTATCGTTGACTGTCAGCGTACCGCCTTCATTGATCTTTGTTTTTATTGCCTCTCCGTTAGCTGAAACTGTTTGTATTCCGCCGTCGTTAATTGTTGTCTCATTCGCCACACCCTCGACAATTTGTTCACCGCCGGTGAGCGTCGTGCCTGTCGCAGTGGCTTTTGTTTTGACGATCTCCCGTCCGCCCATATTGACCTGTGTTTTGTCAGAAGAGGTGTCTGACTCCACGGTTAACACGCCGCCATTTGCCAGCAGGATATTGTTCGCCGCACCCTGCTCGATGCTGAACGCGACGCCATCCGCGCGTGTTCCTGTGACCCGCGTCGCCCTGGTGGTTGCAACCAAAGCGCCCTGGCTACTCTGCTGTATCCCCGTTGCGCTGCCTTTCTCCCGCACATCGAGTGTGCCGCCGTCATTAAGCACCGAGTTTTCAGCCAGGCCGCCCTCATTAACTACCTGTGAACCCCCATTAATAATGGAACCTTCCGCTGTCCCGTTTGCCATAATTTGTTGTAGGCCAGAGACGATATCGGTATTGATTGCCTTACCATAATTCTGAACGGTTTGCGTGCCACCATTGATGTGTGTTTTCTCTGTTGACCCACCATCAACAATTTGTTCACCACTTTCGATATTTGCTTCAGTGGCTAAACCATATACCGTTTGCTTGCCACCTTTGATATTTGCTTTATCAGAAGTGGCACTGGCATATATTGTTTGGGTGCCAGCACTATTGAGTACAGTGCCAACATCTTTTCCATAAACATCCATTTTGCCGTTGGCATTAATAATCGTGTCAACTGCGCGGGAACCAGTGACGACTGTTAATGAGCCAGCGTTTTCCAGCACTACATTTTTAGCTTCTGAATTCCTGATGTAGAAAGCATCACCATAACTGTTGGTTCCTTCGATAAGTGTTCCGGAGGTCGTGGAAGCAATTAATGCGCCGCCGGATTGTTGCTCAACATGCTTAGCCTCACCACCGTCCTGAACCTCCAGAACGCCGCCATTATTAAGTCTGGTGCTATCTGTTTTAGCCTCCTTCTGGACAATCAGCTTACCGCCAGTATCAATGGTAGTATTTTTCGCCGAGGTTTTAGCCACTACCGTCAGTTCGCCGGTATTTTCCAGCACAACATAATTAGCCTCCCCTCCGGTAATAGTGAAGTGAGAGAGCTTGTTGTATCCTTCGATATCAGTCCCTGCACCCGTGTTGGCAACTAAAGCACTGCCCGTCTCCTGGTTAACCCCATGTGCAATACCGCCGGTATAGACAATCAGCGAGCCTCCGGCGCTAATATTGCTGCCAATTGCCGTACCATCTTTCTCAACAACCTGCCGGCTCCCGGAGGATATAATTGTTGTGTCAGCTTTCCCGCCGCTTTTGATATTTTGCGTTCCGCTGTTGATATTGGTGCCTGTGGCTATGCCATAATTATTAATATTCTGTGTGCCACCATTAATTATGGTATTTGTCGCGTTTCCTGCAACATCCATAACCCCGCCATTATCTATTCGGGTCGCATCAGCTTTAGCATTGGTTAAAACTGACATTGTTCCTTTATCTTTAATAATCGTCTTGTTTGCCGAACCATATGCGTTTATGTCTAAATGACCACCGTTTTCCAGCAACACATTGTCTGCCACGTGATTGTGGATGGAGAATGCACCTTCACTATTCGTACCGCTCACCGTCGTACCGTTAGTGTTAGTTTTTAAAATTGCACCATCGTGCTGGGTAACATTTGTTGCCGTACCACCCCTAACATCAAGCACGCCACCAGAATAAACTTCAATAACATCCGAGGTGCTGGTGTTATCAACAATTTGCGTGCCACCAGAATAGATATGCGTATTTTTTGCCGTTGACTTACTATTCAGAGACTGAGTTCCGCCTTCAATCGTCGTGTCCAGCGCACGGCTCTCATATACTCTTTGCTCACCGCCATTTTTAATGGTTGTTGTTTCTACTGTGCTCTGTTCAACATACTGTCGACCACCATTTATGGTTGTGTTCGTTGCCAGACTTCCTTGTACTACGTCCTGAGAGCCAGACTTATTTATCGTTGTACCATCAGCATGCCCTTGAACTTTTACTATCTGGCTACCACCATCAATGAGTATTCCATTCGCACTCCCTCCCTCTACGCGTGAAGCACCGCCCTTAATTGTCGTTCCATTGCTGATACCCCCTTTATAAACGTCCTGATTGCCACTCTCGATTGTCGTACCTGTGGAAATACCCCCGTCATGAATTGACTGTCTGCCACCGTTAATGGTTGTATTATTAGCCTGCCCCACAAAATTGTTATGACTTCCTATATCTTGATATCCACCAGATTCAATAAGACTTCCATTAGATACCCCGCCATGAACATTCTGCTGGCCATGGTTGATAATATGAGTGTTATTTGTTGTACCTCGTTCATCCACTTTTTGGTTGCCATCTACAGTCTCATCGTTTACCACACCAATAACATTAGTAGTGAAGGCAGCCATCCCGGGCGGGGCATATATCAAGGCAGATATCAATAAGGAAAGTACTGAGCGGCGACAATAATAGGGACTGGTCCTGTTCATAAATTTCATCCTCTGAAAAGTGAATACTGAGTAGCGTTTAAGCGACCTTAGCTTTGCTGCAACATCAGCCCACAGGCACCAGACCAGGGGATTCATCCTGAAGAGACAGCGCAAGTGTATTGTGTTCACCGCTCATCAAAGACATCATGATGAAATGATGATATTCCGCATAAGAATGAGGCATTTTTTAAACGCAGTGCGCTGAAGTGTGGTTGGATAAAAAAGTCAATCCATTCAGGAAATACGGGCGTATTCTTTTCTTTCGACAATGAGGCCGTTGGCAAAATAAAATGATTTACATAATCGTTTCTGATGAATATCTTCTGCTCACATAAAAATCACACAATAACTTTGAGATCGCAGATTGTTTTACTTTTACAGCATTCGTCCCCCCATTGTTGGGCAAATATAGATTGGGCCAGAGCACGAAAGTTAATACCACGTTCGCACAGCTCCTCCAACAGCACGACAAGATGCCACATACTGCGCCCCAGTCGGTTCAGTTTACAGACTAGCAGTGCGTTCCCTGCCGATGATGTCCTGACCAGTTTTTTCAGTCCGGACCTCCTGCCACGGTTTTACGTTGAAGTGGTAACCCTGAGCACGCAGTTCTTCAGTCAGGCGTGGTGCACCGTAACGCTGTTATTGCTGGGTAAGATCAAAAAACTTTCAGGCAGCTAAGGAAAGTTGAACCAGACATTAGATGAAATATTTCAACCAATTACAGCACCAATTCAGTCACTGCCAGCCCACCAAATAAATCAAGGGGTTACATGAAAACGTAGCCCCTTTTTCTTTGGTAGTGACACTAAAATGGATGTAGTGTGAAGAATAATCCCGTTTACTCAATCAATAATACATATTGTTTCAATCTACGTTATTATCTCTTTGTAAAAATTGCCATTTATTAATCATTGAAAACTGCTTTTAGAACTTGATACAACGGGACTAGTCACAACAGGACTATTCTCAACGGGATCATCCTCAGAGGAACTATCATCAAAGTCATCATCCATAAATAAAATATCATCGAATGGTGCCACGCCCGTGATGAGTTTTATTTTATTATTACGATCAGTCAATACTCCACTTAAACCGTTTTCGCTCACAGGTTTTAATGATTTTTCATTACTCTTGTTGTAAGCAGGCGCATTAAAAATACACGGAGTATCAACATCAAACAATGACGTTCCCCAGTTCACATATTGAATATCATAGTTACTGAAGTTCTGTCCAGAAAAGAAGCACCCCTTAAAATCCAATCCACGTAAATTATATAAACCACCCTCTTCTTTTTGGAGAGTAATGTTAATTTTGGCTATCTCCCGGACATCATCGCCATTTTTGTATTTGAATACCGTTTCAAGATGTTCTCCAGACAGCTTGACTTCAGGAAATAATTTGAAATCAAAGCCTATATTATTATGTGTCAACGTAGATGAACAAAAAATGGAAAAAGCTTGCAGTGCTGAATTATAGCTATCGATTTTATCTTGAGGCTGAGCTCTTGGTAAAAACTTATAGCAACACTCATAAAAATTAAACAGAAGCTCTGAAGACCTTGTATTTTTATCAAATAATACCCCCTTGAACTCATTCACAAACGCATCTTTTTTTTCTTGAATATCTATGGGGTGTTCCTTTGACTCTGACAAAGATGAAATCTCATCTATTTTGTTTTCATATGAATTACGTGATTCCATACAGACATTTGGCGGCGTTTCTAAAATAACACTACGCGTACTACTTGGCTTAAGTAAACCAACATGAAAATCACTTTTTCTTATATTATCGAAAAGGTTCTATTCATTTCTTTTAGCGCATTCAAAAAACTGATCGGCATTATTTTTATTCGATAATTTTTTAGTTTCAGAAAACACATTTTCATTGTTTTCCAGCTTTAGTTTAATGAGAAGATTTTCCCAGACCTGCTTGCTTAAACATATTACGTCAGGCTCACCAGAACTAACTAACTCGTGATTATTATTAAAGTGTACGTTGAATACCTTTAAGTTATTTTCACCAACTTCATATTTAATACGTTTTAATTGTTCTCCAGCTCCCATAATGACAAAGGCGTTGCCTTCTTGATATATACATTCAGACATCATTTTTTGTAAAGTTTCAAGAGCACCGCGATACGTCTCTGATGCAGCTTCCTTACAAATTAATTTTAAAATACTATGAGCTAGTAGCTCCATGTGTTTAGAAGATTTATTTTCATTATAACTTCCACTACCCAAAACTGCGCTAGCGTTAAATCCGTTGCTTTTACTAACTAACATTGTCTATTCCTCAATTAATGTCTACATGGCTATTTTTAATGTTATTACTGTTTGTCACTATAAAAAAACGCTCATTTGAGACAATTACTGACATTAACTGCTTCACTTGCTACGCATGGAACTTTTAATTAAATTAGCACAGGAATGTTAAATTTAATAAACAAAAGGTTATTTCGCTGTATGATAAAAAAAACCGTTATAATTTATTAGTGAAAATCGTTTTTCAAGTGTTAGAAATTTATATCTCAATAGCGTTGGTTAATGAGCATAGCCACGCTCCTGTAACGCTCACAAAACTCATCTGCCTGCGGCGGGTGTTCTGGTCAGTAGTAGATGTTTAAGGCGTGGCAGAGACATTTCATCCTTACTCTACGGCATTGTTCTACATACATTGGTTGTGGTACTCACTTATCATCAGTGAGCGAACAGAGAATAGTTCAGTGATTTGAGTAATTAACCTGATTAAATGAAGGGGTATAATAAATGATAATACTCTGGCTTTATCGTTAATTACTTAATTCCACATGTAAGCAATTTGCCCGCTTGGCATAGCAGGCATTTTTTCCAGGTACTTTTGAATGAGTACTGATGGATAAATACATTGCAGTGGCGTGCCACGTACCAAAACACCAGCCCTCATTCGAAACCACCCACCGCACTTCTTCCTTGAAATGGCGTTAGTCATGAAATATAGACCGCCATCGAGTACCCCTTGTACCCTTAACTCTTCCTGATACGTAAATAATGATTTGGTGGCCCTTGCTGGACTTGAACCAGCGACCAAGCGATTATGAGTCGCCTGCTCTAACCACTGAGCTAAAGGGCCTTGAGTGTGCAATAACAATACTTATAAACCACGCAATAAACATGATGATCATATGATGTAAATAACAGATTTTTATGCGTTCCCATTCACCTTGGGTCGTGATTACACGCGACATAAAACCCGACACCGCCTCCATTCGCAAAGTCGATACTCGCAGTCAACAAGCAAATGTTAATAATTAGCACTATCTATAGTTATCATCGATTCAATGATACTTTGTAATGATTTTGTATCTAATAATATAACTTTATTACATTAGCTGAAGAGTTTTCGCATCATTATGATATCTGTTACTTTTCACTCCATAAAAATAAACTTCGTATAGCAATATATTCTTTCATAGATCTTATTCTGCTAATCATTAGTTTCGTATGAGCGATTTTTGACAGTTGCCTCTCCAGACCACATCGATAATTAATAAAACAGATTTAAGCATTATCCTTTTCCATATAAATATTGGATAAAAGTAGGACATCTGTTTGCAATTACTTTCACAACAATTAAACATTTTTATGTTTCCGTATACATCATATTACTCTACCATTAGAGGAACTTTATTATGTTTTCTATAAAACCAGGACCCAGAAATTTACCTATCGACAACCCCACATTGTTATCATGGAACATTACTGACGGGGATCTAAATTCCAAATTAAATACATTAGAATATCTAAACTGTATAACAAATATTATTAATTCTTGTGGAGTTTACCCTCAAGGATTAAAAGACAGAGAAATTATATCAACTTTTCACGCAGAAAAAGTTATTAATGATCTGTTAAAAAACGATTATAAAATTTCCCTTTCTCCAGATACAACTTACCGAGAGTTGAATAAAGCAGCACAGCGTAGCATTACAGCGCCAGACAGGATAGGAGAAAGAAAAACATAGGTTTATCAACGAGATACAATGATTGAAAGAGGTGATAACAGCGGTGTTTATCAGTATGGTCGTGCTGAACATTTCACCCACATTATATCTGACAAACCTTCCCCAAAAGATAAATATGTTGCATATGCTATTAACATTCCTGACTATGAGCTGGCAGCCGATGTATATAATATTAACGTGACGTCACCTTCCGGACAGCAAGAAACATTTAAAATATTAATCAATCTAGAACATCTACGGCAAACACTTGAACGTAAATCTCTTACTGCTGTTCAGAAATCACAATGTGAAATCATCACCCCCAAAAAACCTGGCGAAGCGATTCTTCATGCTTTTAATGCCACCTACCAGCAGATCAGAGAAAATATGTCTGAATTTGCACGTTGCCATTATGGGTATATACAAATCCCTCCAGTGACAACTTTCCGCGCCGACGGACCAGAAACTCCCGAAGAAGAAAAGGGTTACTGGTTTCATGCTTATCAACCCGAAGATCTTTGTACCATCCATAATCCAATGGGAGATTTGCAGGATTTTATTGCATTGGTTAAAGATGCTAAAAAATTTGGTATCGATATCATTCCTGATTATACCTTTAACTTTATGGGAATTGGGGGTAGTGGTAAAAATGACCTGGATTATCCCTCTGCTGATATACGAGCGAAGATCAGTAAAGATATAGAAGGTGGTATCCCTGGCTATTAGCAAGGTCAGGTTTTGATTCCATTCATTAAAGATCCAGTAACAAAAGAACGTAAACAAATCCATCCAGAAGATATACATCTCACTGCAAAAGACTTCGAAGCAAGTAAAGATAACATCTCTAAGGATGAATGGGAAAACCTCCATGCATTAAAAGAAAAGCGTTTAAATGGAATGCCTAAAACAACACCCAAAAGTGACCAGGTTATTATGTTGCAAAATCAATACGTTCGTGAAATGCGAAAATATGGCGTACGAGGTTTACGTTATGATGCGGCAAAACACTCAAAACATGAACAAATAGAAAGATCAATAACCCCACCGCTTAAAAATTATAATGAGCGGTTACACAATACTAACTTATTTAACCCAAAATATCATAAAAAAGCCGTTATGAATTACATGGAATATCTGGTAACTTGTCAGTTGGATGAACAACAAATGTCATCACTGCTTTATGAAAGAGATGATTTAAGCGCCATTGATTTTTCATTGCTCATGAAAACGATAAAAGCCTTTTCATTTGGTGGAGATCTTCAAACCCTTGCATCAAAACCGGGTTCCACAATCTCAAGTATCCCATCAGAAAGACGGATATTGATTAACATTAACCACGATTTTCCTAACAATGGTAATCTTTTCAATGACTTTCTATTTAACCATCAACAAGATGAACAATTAGCAATGGCATATATAGCCGCTCTGCCGTTCAGCAGGCCTTTAGTTTACTGGGATGGCCAAGTATTAAAATCAACGACTGAAATTAAAAATTATGATGGGTCCACGCGTGTCGGCGGTGAGGCGTAGCTTAATAAAGGTTGCTCTACCTATCAGCAGCTCTACAATGAATTCCACGCATTATATATAGATAAAGCAGGAATATGGAGCGCATTTGAGGGTGTATCTGCAACTAAAAACGTTCTGGCCTTTAGTCGTGGGGATTCTGTGAACATTAATCACTCTCCTCATGATGGACTAGTTATAATAAATAAAGGAAACGAAGAAGTTGAAGGTACCTGGCCTAACAAATTGCAACCTGGAATATACAAAAACATGGGGAGTAATAGCGTTAACATTATTATTAATAATACCCGAAAAATTATCCCCCCTGGTAAAGTATTTACGCTTAGAGGCGGAACTCTAAATATCAATATTCCTGGGCGTAGCGCTCTTCTTTTAGGGAAAACAGGAGAACCGCCGAACTATCTCTATTTATAATTTAATGTTATATCTGCCCCGATAAAACGGGGCAGATAATATGTTTAGTTTACTAACGGTCATTTTGCAGTGAAGCCATTTACTGTTTTTTATCGACCAGATAATCTGTTCTCTAATGTTAACTCCCCCTAACCTGTTGCTTTAGTTATTCATTTCCTGTCTCACTTTGCCTTAATACCCTACGTTAAATGTTACTAATTTGTTGCTTTTGATCACAATAAGAAAACAATATGTCGCTTTTGTGCGCATTTTTCAGAAATGTAGATATTTTTAGATTATGGCTACGAAATGAGCATCGCCATGTCACCCTACATCTCATAAGAGGATCGCTTCTGATGAATGCACTGACCGCCGTACAAAATAACGCTGTCGATTCAGGCCAGGACTATAGCGGATTCACCCTCACCCCGTCGGCGCAATCCCCGCGTCTGCTGGAACTCACCTTCACCGAACAGACGACCAAACAGTTTCTTGAGCAGGTTGCCGAGTGGCCCGTGCAGGCGCTGGAGTACAAATCGTTTCTGCGTTTTCGGGTAGCCAAAATTCTTGACGATCTATGTGCGAACCAGCTGCAACCATTGCTGTTGAAGACGTTGCTAAACCGCGCTGAAGGTGCGTTGTTGATCAATGCGGTGGGTGTCGATGATGTGAAGCAAGCGGATGAGATGGTGAAGCTGGCGACGGCGGTGGCGCATCTGATTGGCCGTTCCAATTTCGATGCGATGAGCGGTCAGTATTACGCGCGTTTTGTAGTGAAAAATGTCGATAACTCAGACAGCTATCTGCGCCAGCCGCACCGCGTGATGGAGCTACACAACGACGGCACGTATGTCGAAGAGATAACCGATTACGTGCTGATGATGAAAATCGACGAGCAAAACATGCAGGGCGGAAATTCGCTGCTGCTGCATCTCGATGACTGGGAACATCTCGACAACTATTTCCGCCACCCGCTGGCGCGTCGCCCGATGCGCTTTGCCGCGCCGCCGAGTAAAAACGTCAGCAAAGATGTTTTTCATCCGGTGTTCGACGTCGATCAACAGGGTCGCCCGGTGATGCGCTATATCGACCAGTTCGTCCAGCCGAAAGACTTCGAAGAAGGCGTGTGGTTGAGCGAGCTTTCCGACGCCATTGAAACCAGCAAAGGCATTCTTTCTGTGCCCGTTCCCGTTGGCAAATTCCTGTTGATTAACAACCTGTTCTGGCTGCACGGTCGCGACCGCTTTACTCCGCACCCGGATCTGCGCCGTGAACTGATGCGCCAGCGTGGCTATTTCGCTTACGCCTCTAACCACTACCAGACGCATCAGTAAGCGCAAAGGAATTGAGCGGATGTATGATTTTGTGATTATTGGCGGCGGCATCATCGGCATGTCGACCGCCATGCAACTGATTGATGTCTATCCGGACGCCCGCATTGCGTTGCTGGAAAAAGAGTCCGCCCCGGCCTGTCACCAGACGGGCCACAACAGCGGCGTGATCCATGCCGGGGTCTATTACACGCCCGGCAGCCTGAAGGCGCAGTTTTGCCTGGCGGGAAACCGCGCCACCAAAGCCTTTTGCGATCAAAACGGCATTCGCTACGACAACTGCGGCAAGATGCTGGTTGCCACGTCCGATCTCGAAATGGAACGGATGCGCGCCTTATGGGAACGCACAGCGGCGAACGGTATCGAGCGCGAATGGCTTAACGCCGACGAACTGCGCGAGCGCGAACCGAATATCACCGGGCTCGGCGGCATTTTTGTGCCGTCCAGCGGCATTGTCAGCTACCGCGACGTGACGGCGGCGATGGCAAAAATCTTCCAGTCCAGAGGCGGTGAAATTATCTATAACGCCGAAGTCAGCGGGCTTAATGAGCATAAAAACGGCGTGGTGATACGTACCCGTCAGGGCGGCGAATATGAAGCATCAACGCTGATTAGCTGTTCCGGGCTGATGGCTGACCGGCTGGTGAAAATGCTCGGACTCGAACCGGGCTTTATCATCTGCCCGTTCCGTGGCGAGTATTTCCGCCTTGCGCCGGAGCATAACCAGATTGTTAACCACCTGATTTACCCCATTCCCGACCCGGCAATGCCGTTTTTGGGCGTTCATCTCACCCGCATGATCGACGGCAGCGTGACCGTCGGGCCAAACGCGGTGCTGGCTTTCAAACGCGAAGGCTATCGCAAGCGCGACTTCTCATTTAGCGACACGCTGGAGATTTTGGGCTCGTCGGGGATTCGCCGGGTGCTGCAAAACCATCTACGCTCAGGACTGGGCGAGATGAAAAACTCGCTGTGCAAAAGCGGCTATCTGCGGCTGGTGCAAAAGTATTGTCCCCGGCTTTCGTTAAGCGATCTCCAGCCCTGGCCCGCCGGTGTGCGGGCGCAGGCGGTATCGCCGGACGGCAAGCTGATTGACGATTTTCTGTTTGTCACCACCCCGCGCACGATCCACACCTGCAATGCGCCCTCCCCGGCAGCGACATCAGCAATTCCTATTGGTGCGCATATTGTCAGCAAGGTACAAACGCTGTTGGCAAGCCAGAGTAACCCCGGACGCACGCTGCGAGCGGCACGTAGTGTGGATGCCTTACACGCCGCATTTAATCAATAACCTTTGAAAACAGGATGTAGCGATGAAACTTAACGACAGTAACTTATTCCGCCAGCAGGCGTTGATTAACGGGGAATGGCTGGACGCCAACAATGGTGAAGCCATCGACGTCACCAATCCGGCGAACGGCGACAAGCTGGGTAGCGTGCCGAAAATGGGCGCGGATGAAACCCGCGCCGCTATCGACGCCGCCAACCGCGCCCTGCCCGCCTGGCGCGCGCTCACCGCCAAAGAACGCGCCACCATTCTGCGCAACTGGTTCAATTTGATGATGGAGCATCAGGACGATTTAGCGCGCCTGATGACCCTCGAACAGGGTAAACCACTGGCCGAAGCGAAAGGCGAAATCAGCTACGCCGCCTCCTTTATTGAGTGGTTTGCCGAAGAAGGCAAACGCATTTATGGCGACACCATTCCTGGTCATCAGGCCGATAAACGCCTGATTGTTATCAAGCAGCCGATTGGCGTCACCGCGGCTATCACGCCGTGGAACTTCCCGGCGGCGATGATTACCCGCAAAGCCGGTCCGGCGCTGGCAGCAGGCTGCACCATGGTGCTGAAGCCCGCCAGTCAGACGCCGTTCTCTGCGCTGGCGCTGGCGGAGCTGGCGATCCGCGCGGGCGTTCCGGCTGGGGTATTTAACGTGGTCACCGGTTCGGCGGGCGCGGTCGGTAACGAACTGACCAGTAACCCGCTGGTGCGCAAACTGTCGTTTACCGGTTCGACCGAAATTGGCCGCCAGTTAATGGAACAGTGCGCGAAAGACATCAAGAAAGTGTCGCTGGAGCTGGGCGGTAACGCGCCGTTTATCGTCTTTGACGATGCCGACCTCGACAAAGCCGTGGAAGGCGCGCTGGCCTCGAAATTCCGCAACGCCGGGCAAACCTGCGTCTGCGCCAACCGCCTGTATGTGCAGGACGGCGTGTATGACCGTTTTGCCGAAAAATTGCAGCAGGCAGTGAGCAAACTGCACATCGGCGACGGGCTGGATAACGGCGTCACCATCGGGCCGCTGATCGATGAAAAAGCGGTAGCAAAAGTGGAAGAGCATATTGCCGATGCGCTGGAGAAAGGCGCGCGCGTGGTTTGCGGCGGTAAAGCGCACGAACGCGGCGGCAACTTCTTCCAGCCGACCATTCTGGTGGACGTTCCGGCCAACGCCAAAGTGTCGAAAGAAGAGACGTTCGGCCCCCTCGCCCCGCTGTTCCGCTTTAAAGATGAAGCTGATGTGATTGCGCAAGCCAATGACACCGAGTTTGGCCTTGCCGCCTATTTCTACGCCCGTGATTTAAGCCGCGTCTTCCGCGTGGGCGAAGCGCTGGAGTACGGCATCGTCGGCATCAATACCGGCATTATTTCCAATGAAGTGGCCCCGTTCGGCGGCATCAAAGCCTCGGGTCTGGGTCGTGAAGGTTCGAAGTATGGCATCGAAGATTACTTAGAAATCAAATATATGTGCATCGGTCTTTAACTGGAGAATGCGAATGAACAGCAATAAAGAGTTAATGCAGCGCCGCAGTCAGGCGATTCCCCGTGGCGTTGGGCAAATTCACCCGATTTTCGCTGACCGCGCGGAAAACTGCCGGGTGTGGGACGTTGAAGGCCGTGAGTATCTTGATTTCGCGGGCGGGATTGCGGTGCTCAATACCGGGCACCTGCATCCGAAGGTGGTGGCCGCGGTGGAAGCGCAGTTGAAAAAACTGTCGCACACCTGCTTCCAGGTGCTGGCTTACGAGCCGTATCTGGAGCTGTGCGAGATTATGAATCAGAAGGTGCCGGGCGATTTCGCCAAGAAAACGCTGCTGGTTACGACCGGTTCCGAAGCGGTGGAAAACGCGGTAAAAATCGCCCGCGCCGCCACCAAACGTAGCGGCACCATCGCTTTTAGCGGCGCGTATCACGGGCGCACGCATTACACGCTGGCGCTGACCGGCAAGGTGAATCCGTACTCTGCGGGCATGGGGCTGATGCCGGGTCATGTTTATCGCGCGCTTTATCCTTGCCCGCTGCACGGCATAAGCGAGGATGACGCTATCGCCAGCATCCACCGGATCTTCAAAAATGATGCCGCGCCGGAAGATATCGCCGCCATCGTGATTGAGCCGGTTCAGGGCGAAGGCGGTTTCTACGCCTCGTCGCCAGCCTTTATGCAGCGTTTACGCGCTCTGTGTGACGAGCACGGGATCATGCTGATTGCCGATGAAGTGCAGAGCGGCGCGGGGCGTACCGGCACGCTGTTTGCGATGGAGCAGATGGGCGTTGCGCCGGATCTTACCACCTTTGCGAAATCGATCGCGGGCGGCTTCCCGCTGGCGGGCGTCACCGGGCGCGCGGAAGTAATGGATGCCGTCGCTCCAGGCGGTCTGGGCGGCACCTATGCGGGTAACCCGATTGCCTGCGTGGCTGCGCTGGAAGTGTTGAAGGTGTTTGAGCAGGAAAATCTGCTGCAAAAAGCCAACGATCTGGGGCAGAAGTTGAAAGACGGATTGCTGGCGATAGCCGAAAAACACCCGGAGATCGGCGACGTACGCGGGCTGGGGGCGATGATCGCCATTGAGCTGTTTGAAGACGGCGATCACAACAAGCCGGACGCCAAACTCACCGCCGAGATCGTGGCTCGCGCCCGCGATAAAGGCCTGATTCTTCTCTCCTGCGGCCCGTATTACAACGTGCTGCGCATCCTTGTACCGCTCACCATTGAAGACGCTCAGATCCGTCAGGGTCTGGAGATCATCAGCCAGTGTTTTGATGAGGCGAAGCAGTAGCGCCGCTCCTATGCCGGAGGCGACGCTGCGCGTCTTGTCCGGCCTACGGGGATCCAGGTCGGATAAGGCGTTTACGCCGCATCCGACAATCTGTACGTGAACAGGAAGAAATCTATGTTGGCCGGGTAAGGCGGAGCCGCTCTCCGGCAAAAAGAATCAATAACAATTATACGCGTGACCCGGCGCGGGAAATGTCGGGGCGCTCTCCCAAGTGACACACTTTCGAGAGGATTCAGGATGGGGCAATCATCGCAACCACATGAGTTAGGCGGCGGGCTGAAGTCACGCCACGTCACCATGTTGTCTATTGCCGGTGTTATCGGCGCAAGTCTGTTTGTCGGTTCCAGCGTCGCCATCGCCGAAGCGGGCCCGGCGGTATTACTGGCCTATCTGTTCGCCGGGCTACTGGTGGTTATGATTATGCGGATGTTGGCGGAAATGGCGGTTGCCACGCCCGATACCGGTTCGTTTTCCACCTATGCCGATAAAGCCATTGGTCGCTGGGCGGGCTATACCATCGGCTGGTTGTACTGGTGGTTTTGGGTACTGGTTATCCCGCTGGAAGCCAACATCGCCGCCATGATCCTGCACTCATGGGTTCCAGGCATTCCCATCTGGTTATTTTCCCTCGTCATTACCCTCGCCTTAACTGGCAGTAACTTATTAAGCGTTAAAAACTACGGCGAATTTGAGTTCTGGCTGGCGCTGTGCAAAGTCATCGCTATCCTGGCCTTTATTTTCCTTGGTGCAGTCGCAATTAGCGGTTTTTACCCGTATGCCGAAGTGAGCGGGATCTCAAGATTGTGGGATAGCGGCGGCTTTATGCCCAACGGTTTCGGTGCGGTATTAAGCGCGATGTTGATCACCATGTTCTCGTTTATGGGCGCAGAAATTGTCACCATTGCCGCCGCGGAATCCGACACGCCGGAAAAACATATTGTCCGCGCCACCAACTCGGTTATCTGGCGTATTTCTATCTTCTATTTATGTTCTATTTTTGTCGTCGTGGCATTAATTCCGTGGAATATGCCCGGACTAAAAGCCGTCGGTTCTTATCGCTCGGTACTGGAATTGCTCAATATTCCCCATGCGAAATTAATCATGGACTGCGTGATATTACTTTCCGTAACCAGTTGCCTGAACTCGGCGCTGTATACCGCGTCAAGGATGCTCTACTCCTTAAGTCGTCGCGGTGATGCTCCCGCGGTAATGGGTAAAATCAACCGCAGTAAAACCCCGTACGTGGCGGTGTTACTCTCCACCGGCGCGGCATTCTTAACGGTGGTGGTGAACTATTACGCGCCTGCGAAGGTATTTAAATTTCTGATCGACAGCTCCGGCGCTATCGCCCTGCTGGTTTATTTAGTCATCGCCGTTTCACAGTTGCGGATGCGCAAAATTCTGCGAGCAGAAGGAAGCGAAATTCGCTTGCGAATGTGGCTTTATCCGTGGCTCACCTGGCTAGTCATCGGCTTTATTACCTTTGTGTTGGTAGTGATGCTATTCCGTCCGGCGCAACAGTTAGAAGTGATCTCCACCGGCTTATTAGCGATAGGGATTATCTGTACCGTGCCAATTATGGCTCGCTGGAAAAAGCTGGTATTGTGGCAAAAAACACCCGTTCATAATACGCGCTGATCATGATCAGGAGTCACACCATGACCATTACGTCTCTGGATGGCTATCGCTGGCTGAAGAACGATATTATTCGCGGTAATTTTCAACCGGATGAAAAATTACGAATGAGTTTGCTGACATCGCGTTATGCACTTGGCGTTGGGCCGTTACGGGAAGCTCTTTCGCAACTGGTGGCGGAACGGCTGGTCACGGTGGTGAATCAAAAAGGGTATCGGGTGGCGTCTATGTCAGAGCAGGAGCTGCTCGATATTTTCGACGCCCGCGCCAATATGGAAGCGATGTTAGTGAGTCTGGCGATTGCCCGCGGTGGCGATGAGTGGGAGGCAGACGTTCTCGCAAAAGCGCATCTGCTGAGTAAGCTTGAGGCCTGTGACGCCAGCGAGAAAATGCTTGATGAGTGGGATCTGCGTCATCAGGCGTTTCATACGGCAATTGTGGCGGGCTGTGGTTCTCACTATTTGCTGCAAATGCGTGAACGGTTGTTTGATCTGGCGGCGCGTTATCGATTTATCTGGCTGCGGCGAACGGTGCTTTCGGTGGAAATGCTGGAGGATAAACACGATCAGCACCAGACCCTGACTGCGGCGGTACTGGCGCGAGATACCGCGCGCGCCAGTGAGTTAATGCGCCAGCATTTACTGACGCCAATTCCCATTATCCAGCAGGCGATGGCTGGCAATTAACTACTCTTCCGGAATACGCAACACTTGCCCCGGATAAATTTTATCCGGGCTTTTTAGCATCGGTTTATTCGCTTCGAAGATTTTATTGTACAGATTAGCGTTACCGTAGACCTGTTTGGAAATGGCACTCAGAGTGTCGCCAGACTTAACGGTATAAAACTGGCTGGCAGTGGCTGGTGTCGCCGTTTTCACCTGATCATCGACACTGGCAATACCGGAAATATTCCCCACCGCAACAAGGATTTTCTCCTTCGCCTCCTGACTCAGGCCGTCACCAGTGACCGTCGCTTTGCCGTCGGCAATTTGAATATTCACTTTATCGGCATCCGGTATACCGGTTTTGTTCAGATGCTCCTGCACCTTCTTCGCCTGATCGTCTTTATCGTGCTGACCTGTAACCGCGTCCCAGAGTTTTTCTCCGGCATCTTTCACAAAATTGAACAGACCCATAGCTACCTCATTCGTTAACGGAAACACTCAGAAAGTGTAGCAGAGGAACGCGGCGCGTTAACGCCGCGGGGATGAGCACAGGTTTAATCGCGGGTTTGCACCCAGAACGCGTGAATCAAACCGGGGATATACCCAAGCAGTGTCAACAGAATATTAATAATGAACGCCCAACCGAACCCTTTACCGAGCAGCACGCCGAGCGGCGGCAGAATGATGGTGATGACGATTCTCCAGAAACCCATATGTACTCCCTATAAGAAAATTACTCATTGTTTAAAAAGAGATTTTATCTCTTAAGCGTAGTAATTTTAGCGGAGCCTGCCAGTTTCAGCTTACGCTTTTACTCTCATTTACGCTGCTGAGGCTGGTATATGTTGCATTTTTAGTTTAGAGTTTACTTAATTTAGAAAATACTTAAATAAATATGACTGAACTCGCGCAATTACAGGCCAGTGCCGAACAGGCAGCGGCCTTATTGAAAGCAATGAGCCACCCTAAACGATTGCTGATTCTGTGCATGCTTAGCGGTTCCCCCGGCACCAGCGCGGGAGAGCTGACGCGCATTACCGGACTGAGTGCCTCTGCGACATCACAGCATCTCGCTCGTATGCGGGACGAAGGGCTTATCGACAGCCAACGGGATGCCCAACGCATTCTATATTCCATTAAAAATGAGGCGGTAAATGCCATTATCGCCACCCTGAAAAATGTCTATTGTCCGTAAGGAGTCACTATGGCTTTGACAACCATTTCGCCGCATGATGCACAAGAATTAATCGCACGCGGCGCAAAGTTAATCGATATTCGTGATGCTGATGAATATCTTCGTGAACATATTCCTGAAGCAGATCTGGCTCCATTATCCGTGCTGGAACAGTCAGGTCTTCCGGCTAAATTACGTCACGAGCAAATTATATTCCACTGCCAGGCAGGTAAACGCACCAGTAATAATGCCGATAAATTAGCAGCGATTGCCGCCCCCGCAGAAATCTTTTTACTCGAAGATGGGATTGATGGCTGGAAAAAAGCAGGATTGCCAGTAGCGGTAAATAAATCTCAACCCTTGCCGTTAATGCGCCAGGTGCAGATCGCTGCGGGTGGTTTAATATTAATCGGCGTTGTACTGGGTTATACCGTAAATAGCGGTTTCTTCTTATTAAGTGGCTTTGTTGGTGCCGGGTTACTGTTTGCAGGAATCAGCGGTTTTTGTGGAATGGCAAGGTTGTTAGATAAGATGCCGTGGAACCAACGAGCTTGAGAAGCGACGCCGGACGCGCCCTAGCAGCGACATCCGGCCTCAGTAATTAGATCAGGAAATCGTCGAGAGATTTACCTTCTGCCAGCGCCTGAGCAATTGGCTTCGGTGTACGGCCCTGACCGGTCCAGGTTTTAGTTTCACCGTTAACATCGGTGAATTTATATTTCGCCGGACGCGGCTGGCGTTTTTTACCAGCGCGTGGTGCAGCAGCAGAGCTATTACCCAATAACTCTTCCGGGTTAATTCCGTCAGCTTTCATCAGCTCCAGCCAGGTGCTAATTTTTTCCTGGCGCTCTGCCAGTTCACGCTGCTGCTGTTCTTCTTCTTCACGTCTTTCTTTAGTGACAACCCTGAATTTTTCGAGCATTTCTTCAAGAACGTCAATGGAGAATTCGCGAGCCATCGCACGGAGGGTGCGAATGTTATTTAAACTTTGTAACATTACGGACATAATAAAGAAAACCTTTTAACGCCAAAACAAAAAAAGTATTTCGTCGCGTAGTGTAAGCGATCACTTATTATATTTCCACAAAATTTAATCTATTTACAGTCCTGCGCGAGATTATTTCAGCTGTTATTTTCTGAAACTCTCAGAATAATTTCAAGATTATATATTAGCCATTTTGATGAGTAATTTAGATTATTGGTGAACAGAGCGGCGCTCTCTGCTCGCTAATTCCGCAAGCCTGACAAAATCAAAGTGAATAAAAATGCAATATAACAGAATAAAAGAAAACATCCATCACTGGTGCTTTCTGCTGTTAATGTACATTGTCTGGCATAAAAAATGCTGAAAATGACCCAGCTACTACATACACCGAATTCTCTACGCTTATAGCGTTACCTCACCCCCAAACTTTCATTAGTGATATTAAAGGTAAGGCCATATCTAATTGATTTAATTAAAAATAAATCATATCGGCATGTAAAAATCCACAATGTACAAAAAACGAGCCGTTACGGAATATTTTATCTACAAAAACTGACTAAATAAAAATTTTTCACTAATTGATTAGTCATAGCCAGCGATATACGCTATGCGAAAATGCAGATGGCAATGAGATCCACTGCTTTCATCTCCATTAACATCCCATTACGCTTTTATTAAGGAGCATTAGCATGTTCTCACCGCAGTCACGCTTGCGTCATGCAGTTGCAGATACGTTCGCGATGGTTGTTTACTGTTCTGTCGTGAACATGTGTATTGAAGTTTTCCTCTCCGGAATGAGCTTCGAACAGTCTTTTTATTCCAGATTGGTAGCGATTCCGGTGAACATCTTAATTGCATGGCCATACGGTATGTACCGTGATCTGTTTATGCGCGCGGCACGCAAAGTTAGCCCGTCGGGCTGGATAAAAAATCTGGCGGATATCCTGGCTTATGTGACGTTCCAGTCACCGGTGTATGTGGCGATCTTGTTAGTGGTGGGCGCAGACTGGCATCAGATTATGGCGGCGGTCAGTTCAAACATCGTTGTTTCGATGTTGATGGGGGCGGTTTATGGCTACTTCCTCGATTATTGCCGCCGACTGTTTAAAGTCAGCCGTTACCAGCAGGTAAAAGCCTGACTCTTCTTTTCGCGACTGGCATCGCCAGTCGCGTCTTTAACTGGCTTCGCCAAATAAACCATTCAAATAACGTTCAAGCGCAACACGCGAACTAAAGCCATGCGGGATACCGTAATGCTCGTGTCGCTCGCCTGCTAAATAGAGCGGAAATTGCTGGTAATGATCGCAAGTTTTAATATCGGAAGCGGGTTCAGCCAGTGTCGAACTGCGTTCTTTTAATGTTGGATGAATTACCAGAGCGGTACGTCCCATTCGCGCTTCGCGATTAACATAGACATAATTTTCCCCACGGCGGTAACCATACGCTTTCTGGGTTACCACATCGACAGTAAAACCGACTTTTTCAAGTACGCGCGCCACCTCGTCTGGTCGTAAATACATATTTGATCCTCGTTATTATCAACCGCGGGCCTACCTTACCTGATTGCGCATTCACAACGCTTTCAGAAAAGTCCATAAAGCCGCGATGAACCTCAGTTAAGAAAATTATGGTCTACACTGAAAATTACATCGAATTCTAATGGGGGATCATATGTTTAACCGACCGAACCGCAACGACGTTGATGATGGCGTGCAGGATATCCAGAATGATGTCAATCAATTAGCTGACAGCCTCGAATCTGTATTGAAGTCCTGGGGCAGCGACGCCAAAGGGGAAGCTGAAGCCGCACGCAGTAAAGCTCAGGCATTGCTGAAAGAAACCAGGGCGCGAATGCATGGTCGTACTCGCGTCCAGCAAGCCGCGCGCGATGCCGTTGGCTGCGCGGATTCTTTTGTTCGTGAAAGACCCTGGTGTAGCGTGGGTACAGCAGCTGCGGTAGGTATTTTTATCGGCGCACTGTTAAGCATGCGCAAATCGTAGTGCAAAAATGATAATAAATACGCGTCTTTGACCCCGAAGCCTGTCTTCGGGGTTTCTTTTTGCCTGGTGAATCACAAAAATCCCCCTACCCCGTCACGCTCATATCCAGGGTAATTTCGACCACTATTTGCTATATATTGTGTGGTTGAATCTTTTTTCAACTACATCTAGTATCTCTGTATCAACAGAGAGACAACCCGACGCGTATCATCGCGCCGTATCTTCATTTTAAACGGAAATACGAATCATGCGCATTACTATTTACACTCGTAACGATTGCGTTCAGTGCCACGCCACCAAACGGGCGATGGAAAACCGGGGCTTTGATTTTGAAATGATTAATGTCGATCGCGTTCCTGAAGCGGCAGAAGCGTTGCGTGCTCAGGGCTTTCGTCAGTTGCCGGTAGTGATTGCTGGCGATCTTAGCTGGTCTGGTTTCCGTCCGGACATGATTAACCGTCTGCATCCAGCGCCACACGCGGCCAGTGCATGAGCCAGCTCGTCTACTTCTCCAGCAGCTCCGAAAACACGCAGCGTTTTATCGAACGTTTAGGTCTGCCCGCGGTGCGCATCCCGCTCAATGAGCGGGAACGGATTCAGGTAGACGAGCCTTACATCCTGATCGTGCCCTCTTACGGCGGCGGCGGTACGGCTGGCGCGGTGCCACGACAGGTAATTCGCTTTTTAAACGACGAGCACAACCGGGCGTTGCTTCGCGGCGTTATTGCTTCTGGTAATCGCAACTTTGGTGAGGCGTATGGCCGCGCCGGAGATGTGATTGCCCGGAAATGCGGCGTGCCGTGGCTGTACCGTTTTGAACTCATGGGTACGCAAAGCGATATCGAAAACGTTCGTAAAGGAGTAACCGAATTTTGGCAACGACAACCGCAGAATGCCTGACGCAGGAAACGATGGATTACCACGCGCTGAATGCGATGCTTAACCTCTACGATAGCGCAGGTCGCATTCAGTTCGATAAAGACCGCCAGGCCGTTGACGCCTTTATTGCGACGCATGTGCGTCCGAACAGTGTGACCTTCAGTAGCCAGCAGCAGCGCCTGAACTGGCTGGTCAACGAAGGTTACTATGATGAAAGCGTTCTTAATCGCTACTCTCGCGACTTTGTCATTACGCTGTTTACCCACGCACACACCAGCGGTTTTCGTTTCCAGACATTCCTCGGGGCATGGAAGTTTTACACCAGCTATACGTTGAAGACATTCGACGGTAAACGTTATCTGGAAGATTTTGCCGATCGAGTAACGATGGTGGCGCTGACGCTGGCACAAGGCGATGAGACGCTGGCGTTGCAACTGACCGATGAAATGCTGTCAGGACGCTTTCAGCCAGCCACGCCAACATTCCTCAACTGCGGTAAGCAGCAGCGCGGCGAACTGGTTTCCTGTTTTTTGCTGCGTATTGAAGACAATATGGAGTCGATTGGTCGGGCGGTAAATTCCGCACTGCAGCTGTCGAAACGCGGCGGCGGCGTAGCATTTTTGCTGTCGAATCTGCGAGAAGCGGGCGCGCCAATTAAACGTATTGAAAATCAATCTTCTGGCGTAATTCCGGTGATGAAAATGCTGGAAGACGCATTTTCCTATGCCAACCAACTCGGCGCTCGTCAGGGGGCTGGTGCAGTCTATTTACATGCTCATCATCCCGATATTCTGCGTTTTCTCGACACGAAACGGGAAAATGCCGACGAAAAAATCCGCATTAAAACACTGTCGCTTGGCGTGGTGATCCCGGATATCACTTTCCATCTGGCAAAAGAGAATGCGCAGATGGCGCTGTTTTCGCCTTATGACGTAGAGCGAGTTTATGGCAAGCCGTTTGCCGATGTGGCCATCAGCCAACACTATGACGAACTGGTTGCCGATGAACGCATTCGCAAAAAATACCTCAACGCCCGTGATTTCTTCCAGCGACTGGCAGAAATCCAGTTTGAGTCCGGCTATCCCTACATCATGTATGAAGACACGGTAAACCGTGCTAACCCTATCGCCGGGCGCATAAATATGAGTAATCTCTGCTCAGAAATTTTGCAGGTTAACAGCGCCTCAGAGTATGACGAGAATCTCGACTATACCCGCACAGGCCATGATATTTCCTGCAATTTAGGTTCGTTGAATATTGCGCACACCATGGATTCCCCCGATTTTGCCCGCACGGTAGAGACTGCCGTGCGCGGTTTAACGGCAGTATCAGATATGAGTCATATCCGCAGCGTGCCGTCCATCGAAGCCGGAAATGCCGCCTCGCACGCCATCGGACTGGGGCAGATGAATTTACACGGCTATCTGGCGCGAGAAGGCATCGCTTATGGTTCGCCGGAAGCACTGGATTTCACCAATCTCTATTTCTATGCCATCACCTGGCATGCACTGCGTACCTCGATGTTGCTGGCACGCGAACGCGGTGAAACCTTCGCCGGGTTCAAACAGTCACGCTATGCCAGTGGTGAATATTTTAGCCAATATCTGCAAGGGAACTGGCAGCCGAAAACGGCGAAAGTTGGCGAACTGTTTACCCGTAGCGGTATTACGTTACCTACCCGTGAGATGTGGGCGCAGCTGCGCGACGACGTGATGCGCTACGGCATATACAACCAGAATCTTCAGGCGGTGCCGCCAACCGGTTCTATCTCTTATATCAACCATGCTACGTCGAGTATTCATCCGATTGTGGCGAAAGTAGAGATACGCAAAGAGGGCAAAACAGGACGCGTTTACTACCCTGCCCCGTTTATGACTAACGAGAATCTGGCGCTGTATCAGGACGCTTACGAAATTGGCGCAGAAAAGATCATCGACACCTACGCGGAAGCGACTCGCCATGTCGATCAGGGGCTGTCGCTGACGCTTTTTTTCCCCGATACCGCCACCACTCGCGATATCAACAAAGCGCAGATTTACGCCTGGCGCAAGGGTATCAAAACGCTCTATTACATCCGCCTGCGTCAGATGGCGCTGGAAGGCACTGAAATTGAAGGCTGCGTCTCCTGTGCACTTTAAGGAATATCTATGAAACTCTCACGTATCAGCGCCATCAACTGGAACAAGATATCTGACGATAAAGATCTGGAGGTGTGGAATCGCCTGACCAGCAATTTCTGGCTACCAGAAAAGGTGCCGCTGTCGAACGATATTCCTGCCTGGCAGACATTAACTGTCGTAGAACAACAACTGACGATGCGCGTTTTTACTGGCCTGACGCTGCTCGACACGCTGCAAAATGTTATCGGCGCGCCTTCTCTGATGCCCGATGCACTCACGCCTCATGAAGAAGCGGTATTATCGAATATCAGCTTTATGGAAGCGGTTCATGCCCGCTCTTACAGTTCGATTTTCTCGACGCTATGCCAGACCAAAGATGTCGATGCCGCCTACGCCTGGAGTGAAGAAAACGCACCGTTGCAGCGAAAAGCTCAGATTATTCAGCAACATTATCGCGGTGATGATCCGCTGAAAAAGAAAATCGCCAGTGTGTTTCTTGAATCTTTTTTGTTCTATTCCGGTTTCTGGCTGCCGATGTATTTTTCCAGCCGCGGAAAGCTGACCAATACCGCGGACCTGATCCGTCTGATTATCCGCGATGAAGCAGTCCACGGTTACTACATAGGCTATAAATATCAGAAAAACATGGAAAAGATATCTCTGGGACAACGTGAAGAGTTGAAGAGTTTCGCCTTCGATTTGTTGCTGGAACTCTACGACAACGAGTTGCAATACACCGATGAGCTGTACGCCGAAACCCCGTGGGCTGACGATGTGAAAGCGTTTCTCTGTTACAACGCCAATAAGGCTTTGATGAATCTGGGCTACGAACCGTTATTTCCCGCAGAAATGGCGGAAGTGAATCCGGCAATCCTCGCCGCGCTTTCGCCGAATGCCGATGAAAATCACGATTTCTTTTCCGGTTCAGGCTCCTCTTATGTGATGGGGAAAGCGGTTGAAACAGAAGATGAAGACTGGAATTTCTGAGGGTGTTATTTTCAAAAATATCACTACCCGCAGCAGGGAAATAATTCCCGCCAAATAGCTTTTTATCACGCAAATAATTTGTGGTGATCTACACTGATACTCTGTTGCATTATTCGCCTGAAACCACAATATTCAGGCGTTTTTTCGCTATCTTTGACAAAAAATATCAACTTTCTCGATTTGCTCTCAGCCCTTATATCACGGGAAATTCCGGCGATTTGCTCGCATCAATATTCATGCCACATTTGCCATCAGGGGTTGGTCACATCGTCTCAGTATGCTAGGGTATAAAACAGGTCATTATTTTCATCAGGTAACATATCGACACAAACTAAAAATAGGAAATCTTATATTGCATGGCAGTTAAATTAGAAGTGAAGAATCTTTATAAAATATTCGGCGAACACCCACAGCGAGCATTTAAATATATCGAGAAAGGTTTCAACAAAGAACAAATTCTCGATAAGACAGGGTTATCACTTGGCGTAAAAGATGCCAGTCTGGCCATTGAAGAAGGCGAAGTATTTGTCATCATGGGGTTATCCGGCTCCGGTAAATCCACCATGGTACGCCTTCTCAATCGTCTGATTGAACCCACTCGCGGGCAGGTGCTGATTGACGGTATTGATATTGCCAAAATATCTGATGCCGAGCTTCGCGATGTTCGTCGTAAAAAAATTGCGATGGTCTTCCAGTCATTTGCGCTAATGCCGCACATGAGCGTACTGGATAATACCGCTTTTGGCATGGACCTGGCCGGTGTACCGGCGCAAACAACGTTGAGGCCAAAGCGCTGGACGCGCTGCGTCAGGTCGGCCTTGAGAATTATGCCCACGCCTACCCGGATGAACTCTCCGGCGGATAACGTTAGCGCGTAGGCCTTGCCCGCGCTCTGGCCATTAATCCCGATATTCTATTAATGGATGAAGCCTTCTCGGCGCTCGACCCATTAATTCGCACAGAGATGCAGGATGAACTGGTAAAATTACAGGCCAAACATCAGCGTACCGTGGTCTTTATTTCCCACGATCTCGATGAAGCGATGCGAATTGGTGACCGCATTGCCATTATGCAAAATGGTGAAGTGGTACAGGTCGGTACTCCTGATGAAATTCTGAATAATCCAGCCAATGATTATGTCCGCACATTCTTCCGCGGCGTAGATATTAGCCAGGTATTTAGTGCCAAAGATATTGCTCGCCGTAATCCGGATGCATTGATCCGAAAAACGCCAGGATTTGGTCCCCGCTCGGCCTTAAAATTATTACAGGATGACGATCGTGAATATGGCTATGTCATCGAACGAGGTAATAAATTTGTCGGCATCGTATCCATTGATTCACTGAAAGAAGCGTTACAGGCAAATCAGGGAATTGAGGCTGCGCTCATTCATGAGCCCGTAGCCGTTGATGCGCAAACCCCGCTCAGCGAATTACTCTCTCAGGTGGGCCACGCCCCCTGCGCCGTACCGGTTGTTGGAGAAGAACAGCAGTACGTCGGCGTTATTTCAAAAAGAATGCTGCTACAGGCATTAGATCGCGAGGGGGCAAACAATGGCTGATCAATTCAAATCCGTGGGATACCACACCGGCCGCAGACAGTACGGCAAATTCTGCTGACGCGTGGGGTTCATCAACGCCCGCAGACGGCGGTGGTGCAGACTGGCTGCACAGCGCGCCCGCACCGCAGGCCGAGCACTTCAATATTATGGATCCGTTCCATAAAACGCTGATTCCGCTCGATAGGGTCACTCACGGGATCGACTGGGCGGCGAAAACTCACTTCCGTCCGGTGTTCCAGGGGATCGTGTTCCGATCGACTATATCCTTAGCGCGTTCCAGAGTGGTCGGTGGAATGCCCGCTCCGGTAGCTATCGTGATTTTTGCCCTGATTGCCTGGCAAATCTCTGGTGTTGGCATGGGCGTGGCGACCTTAATTTCATTAATTGTCATTGGTGCCATTGGCGCCTGGTCACAGGCAATGATAACCCTCGCGCTGGTGCTTACCGCGCTACTGTTCTGCGTGGTTATCGGTCTACCGTGGGGTATCTGGCTAGCGCGCAGCCCACGGGCGGCGAAAATCATTCGTCCGCTGCTTGATGCCATGCAGACCACGCCGGCGTTCGTTTACCTGGTGCCTATCGTCATGCTGTTTGGTATTGGCAACGTACCGGGGGTGGTTGTTACCATTATCTTCGCCCTGCCGCCCATTGTGCGTCTGACGAATCTGGGGATTAACCAGGTTCCGGCTGACCTGATTGAGGCCTCGCGCTCCTTCGGTGCCAGCCCGCGCCAGATGCTGTTTAAAGTCCAACTGCCGCTGGCGATGCCAACCATTATGGCCGGCGTCAACCAGACGCTGATGCTCGCGCTGTCGATGGTGGTTATCGCCTCGATGATTGCCGTCGGCGGTCTCGGTCAGATGGTACTGCGCGGTATCGGCCGTCTCGATATGGGCCTTGCCACCGTGGGCGGCGTGGGGATTGTCATCCTGGCGATCATTCTTGACCGCTTAACCCAGGCCGTTGGTCGCGACTCCCGCAGCCGTGGCAACCGCCGCTGGTTCCATACCGGCCCTGGGCTGTCTTTGCCCCTTCACTAAGTAACCATCGTATTGGCCCGGCGCGCGTTCGGCGAATGCTCCGCAACAATCACTATTAAAGGAACAACGATGCGACACTCATTAGTTTTTGCTACCGCTTTCGCCATCTTCGGTTTCCACCAGCGCTTTTGCCGCTGACCTGCCGGGGAAAGGCATTACCGTACAGCCGATACAAAGCACGCTGTCTGAAGAGACCTTCCAGACCCTGCTGGTTAGCCGTGCGCTGGAGAAACTGGGCTACACCGTCGATAAACCAAACGAAGTGGATTACAACGTCGGCTATACCTCGATTGCCGCCGGTGATGCCACCTTCACCGCCGTAAACTGGATCCCGCTGCATGACGATATGTATGAAGCCGCAGGCGGCGACAAGAAATTCTATCGTGAAGGCACGCTGATCAACGGCGCCGCTCAGGCTACCTGATCGACAAAAAAAACCGCCGACCAGTACCACATCACCAATATCGAACAGCTTAAAGATCCGAAGATCGCCAAATTGTTCGACACCAACGGCAACGGCAAAGCCGACCTGACGGGCTGTAACCCCGGCTGGGCCGCGAAGTGGTCATTAACCACCAGTTGGATGCCTACGACCTGACCAAAACGGTCGAGCATAATCAGGGCAACTATGCGGCGATGATGGCCGACACCATCACCCGTTTCAAAGAAGGTAAACCGGTTGATGACACCTGGACACCGTACTGGGTGAGCGACGTGTTGAAGCCGGGTAAAGACGTGGTATGGCTGGAGGTACCGTTCTCTTCCCTGCCGGGCGTGCAGAAAGATATCGATACCAAGCTGTCTAACGGTGCCAACTACGGCTTCCCGGTCAGCACCATGCACATTGTGGCTAATAAAGCCGGGCCCAAGAAAAACCCGGCAGCGGCGAAGCTGTTTGCCATCATGAAGCTGCCACTGTCCAGCATCAACGCCCATACGTGATGATGCATGACGGTATTATTCGGTAGCCGACGTTCAGGGTCAGGTTGATGGTTGGGGCCAAGTTCACCCAGCAGGTATTTCGTACGGTGGGGTTTAAGAAGCGCTGGCTGCGCAGAAGTAAATTAACGAGTTCACCTCTCCCGGCGCGCACAAGGCGCCGGGGGAGTTTTTCTCCCCCACAATCCCAATGGCACATTCCGCTACCGCATCCTCCCCTTCTCCCGCCGCCTTTCGTTATGATTGCTAACTAATTTCCCCTCCGCAACAATTTCTTAAACAATGACCAAACCTTCGCATGGGCTTAGCCCAGCACTTATCGCCTTAATGTCGATTGCCACGGGGCTGGCGGTCGCCAGTAACTATTATGCTCAGCCGTTGCTGGAAACCATCGCCCGCAACTTTTCGCTGAGCGCCAGCCAGGCCGGTTTTATCGTCACTGCCGCCCAGCTCGGTTATGCCTGCGGGCTGCTGTTTCTGGTTCCGGTGGGCGATATGTTTGAGCGTCGTCGGCTGATTGCCACCATGACGCTACTGTCGGCAGGCGGAATGCTTATCACCGCTAACAGCACCTCCCTGGCGATGATGATCCTCGGCACCGCCCTCACCGGCCTGTTCTCCGTGGTTGCACAACTGCTGGTACCGCTGGCCGCCACCCTCGCTGCGCCGGAAAAGCGCGGTAAGGTGGTCGGGACGGTGATGAGCGGGCTGCTGCTTGGGTATTTTGCTGGCGCGTACCGTCGCCGGGCTTTTAGCAAGCCTTGGCGGCTGGCGTACCGTGTACTGGGTTGCCACCGTGCTAATGGTGCTGCTGGCGCTGGCGCTGTGGCGCGGTCTGCCACTCAAAGACAGCAGCAAAACCACCTTAACTAGGGGCAGTTGCTGGGGTGTTTTTAGCCTCTTTACTCACGATAAACTGCTGCGCACCCGCGCGCTGCTGGGCTGCCTGACCTTTGCCAACTTCAGCATTCTGTGGACTTCGATGGCGTTTTTGCTGTCCGGCGCACCGTTTAACTACTCGGAAGCCACCATCGGTCTATTTGGCCTGGCGGGTGCCGCAGGGGCGCTGGGCGCACGTCCGGTTGGCGGTCTGGCCGATAAGGGTAAAGCGCACCTGACCACCACGTGGGGGCTGGTGCTCCTGCTGTTGTCATGGGTGGCTATCTGGTTTGGACACACTTCGGCAATCGCGCTAATTATCGGCATTCTGGTCCTCGACCTGATGGTACAGGGTGTACACATCACCAACCAGACGGTGATTTACCGGGTGCAGCCCGATGCGCGTAACCGTCTGACGGCGGGCTATATGACCTGCTACTTTATCGGCGGCGCGGCAGGTTCACTGCTATCGGCCTCGGCATGGCAGCATGCGGGCTGGCTGGGCGTTTGTCTGGCGGGTAGCTCCTGATGGCAGTAGCCAATCTGCTGGTGTGGTGGTGGGGCTATCACCGTCAGGAAGCGGAATAAAGCAATCAGCAACCGTTTTCGTGGCTTTACACTTATAAGGGTGTTAAGAAGCCCATCAGTCTGATAAGGTTAAGATATTCATTCAGTCTATTTATAATATTAACAATCGTTAAGCGTACACTCTATGGAAAGCCCTACTCCACAGCCTGCTCCTGGTTCGGCGACCTTCATGGAAGGATGCAAAGACAGTTTACCGATTGTTATTAGTTATATTCCGGTGGCCTTTGCGTTCGGTCTGAATGCGACCCGTCTGGGATTCTCTCCTCTCGAAAGCGTTTTTTTCTCCTGCATCATTTATGCAGGCGCGAGCCAGTTCGTCATTACCGCGATGCTGGCAGCCGGGAGTAGTTTGTGGATTGCTGCACTGACCGTCATGGCAATGGATGTTCGCCATGTGTTGTATGGCCCGTCACTGCGTAGCCGTATTATTCAGCGTCTGCAAAAATCGAAAACCGCCCTGTGGGCGTTTGGCCTGACGGATGAGGTTTTTGCCGCCGCAACCGCAAAACTGGTACGCAATAATCGCCGCTGGAGCGAGAACTGGATGATCGGCATTGCCTTCAGTTCATGGTCATCGTGGGTATTTGGTACGGTAATAGGGGCATTCTCCGGCAGCGGCTTGCTGCAAGGTTATCCCGCCGTTGAAGCTGCATTAGGTTTTATGCTTCCGGCACTCTTTATGAGTTTCCTGCTCGCCTCTTTCCAGCGCAAACAATCTCTTTGCGTTACCGCAGCGTTAGTTGGTGCCCTTGCAGGCGTAACGCTATTTTCTATTCCCGTCGCCATTCTGGCAGGCATTGTCTGTGGCTGCCTCACTGCGTTAATCCAGGCATTCTGGCAAGGAGCGCCCGATGAGCTATGAGGTTCTGCTGCTTGGGTTACTAGTTGGCGTGGCGAATTATTGCTTCCGCTATTTGCCGCTGCGCCTGCGTGTGGGTAATGCCCGCCCAACCAAACGTGGCGCGGTAGGTATTTTGCTCGACACCATTGGCATCGCCTCGATATGCGCTCTGCTGGTTGTCTCTACCGCACCAGAAGTGATGCACGATACACGCCGTTTCGTGCCCACGCTGGTCGGCTTCGCGGTACTGGGTGCCAGTTTCTATAAAACACGCAGCATTATCATCCCAACACTGCTTAGTGCGCTGGCCTATGGGCTCGCCTGGAAAGTGATGGCGATTATATAACCCACAAGAATCATTTTTCTAAAACAATACATTTACTTTATTTGTCACTGTCGTTACTATATCGGCTGAAATTAATGAGGTCATACCCAAATGGATAGTTCGTTTACGCCCATTGAACAAATGCTAAAATTTCGCGCCAGCCGCCACGAAGATTTTCCTTATCAGGAGATCCTTCTGACTCGTCTTTGCATGCACATGCAAAGCAAGCTGCTGGAGAACCGCAATAAAATGCTGAAGGCTCAGGGGATTAACGAGACGTTGTTTATGGCGTTGATTACGCTGGAGTCTCAGGAAAACCACAGTATTCAGCCTTCTGAATTAAGTTGTGCTCTTGGATCATCCCGTACCAACGCGACGCGTATTGCCGATGAACTGGAAAAACGCGGTTGGATCGAACGTCGTGAAAGCGATAACGATCGCCGCTGCCTGCATCTGCAATTAACGGAAAAAGGTCACGAGTTTTTGCGCGAGGTTTTACCACCGCAGCATAACTGCCTGCATCAACTCTGGTCCGCGCTCAGCACAACAGAAAAAGATCAGCTCGAGCAAATCACCCGCAAATTGCTCTCCCGTCTCGACCAGATGGAACAAGACGGTGTGGTTCTCGAAGCGATGAGCTAACGCGTCATCTCGCTCAAAAATCCAGATTTATAAAAGAAAAAATGACTGGCCAGCATCGCAACATGCTGGCCTTTTTGGCAAGCAGGTCGGCTCAGCCGATGAGTTAAGAAGATCGTGGAGAACAATATGAGCCAAATGCGGGACTCAAGCCCGCAGCAACCCGCCAACAAGAAAGGCAAGCGTAATCGCATCCTCATCTTGTTGACCTTGCTCTTTGTTATTATTGGCATTATCTATGGGCAGTTACTGGTTTTTAGTCTTGCGTCATTTCGAGGAAACCGATGATGCATACGTGGCCGGTAACCAGGTTCAAATCATGTCGAGGGTATCCGGTAGCGTCACCAAAGTCTGGGCCGATAACACCGACTACATCCAACAAGGCCAATGTTCTGGTGACTCTGGACCAGACCGATGCCCAACAGGCTTTCGGGGAGCACAGACCACGCTGGTCCTCCAGCGTACGTCAGATGCGCCAGCTGATGATCAACAACAAGCAGCTGCAGGCTAACATCGAGATCCAACCACGCTGTCGCGAGGCGCAGACCGACCTTAATCGTCGTATTCCGCTTGGCAGCGCCAACCTGATTGGCCGCGAAGAACTGCAGCACGCCAGAGACGCAGTCACTAGCGCACAGGCAGCGCTTAATGTCGCCATTCAGCAGTACAACGCCAACCAGGCGATGATCCTCGGTAGCACGCTGGAAGAACAGCCAACCGTTCGCCAGGCAGCAACCGATGTGCGTAACGCGTGGCTTGCGCTGCAGCGTACCAAAATCGTCAGCCCGATGAGCTCGGGCCACGTTTCCCGTCGTTCCGTGCAACCGGGTGTGCAGATTAGCCCAACCACCCCGCTGATGGCCGTTGTGCCAGCAAGCAACCTGTGGGTTGATGCTAACTTTAAAGAGACGCAGCTTGCGCACATGCGTATTGGCCAACCTGTGACCGTCATCAGTGATATTTACGGCGATGATGTGAAGTACACCGGTAAAGTGGTCGGTCTGGACATGGGTACCGGTAGCGCCTTCTCCCTGCTGCCGGCGCAAAACGCCACCGGTAACTGGATCAAGTCGTACAGCGTCTGCCGGTGCGTATTGAACTGGATGCGACCAGCTGGCGAAACACCCGCTGCGTATTGGCCTGTCGACATTGGTTAAAGTGGACACCTCCAACCGTGAAGGGCAGATGCTGGTTGATCTGCACCAGCCCGGTGTACCAGAAGCAATGCGCGTGAAATCAGCCTTGAACCGGTGAACAAGCTGATTAACGACATCGTAAAAGCTAACGCTGGCTAATCCAGAGGTGCGTGTGATGCAACAGCAAAAACCGCTGGAAGGCGCGCAACTGGTCATTATGACGATTGCGCTGTCACTGGCGACATTCATGCAGGTGCTGGACTCCACCATTGCTAACGTGGCGATCCCCACTATCGCCGGGAATCTGGGCTCATCGCTCAGCCAGGGAACGTGGGTAATCACTTCTTTCGGGGTGGCGAATGCCATCTCGATCCCGCTTACCGGCTGGCTGGCAAAGCGCGTCGGGGAAGTGAAACTGTTCCTTTGGTCCACCATCGCCTTTGCTATTGCGTCGTGGGCGTGTGGTGTCTCCAGCAGCCTGAATATGCTGATCTTCTTCCGCGTGATTCAGGGGATTGTCGCCGGGCCGTTGATCCCGCTTTCGCAAAGTCTATTGCTGAATAACTACCCGCCAGCCAAACGCTCGATCGCGCTGGCGTTGTGGTCGATGACGGTGATTGTCGCGCCAATTTGCGGCCCGATCCTCGGCGGTTATATCAGCGATAATTACCACTGGGGCTGGATATTCTTCATCAACGTGCCGATTGGCGTGGCGGTGGTGTTGATGACACTGCAAACTCTGCGCGGACGTGAAACCCGCACCGAACGGCGGCGGATTGATGCCGTGGGGCTGGCACTGCTGGTTATTGGTATCGGCAGCCTGCAGATTATGCTCGACCGCGGTAAAGAGCTGGACTGGTTTTCATCACAGGAAATTATCATCCTTACCGTGGTGGCGGTGGTGGCTATCTGCTTCCTGATTGTCTGGGAGCTGACCGACGATAACCCGATAGTCGATCTGTCGTTGTTTAAGTCGCGCAACTTCACCATCGGCTGCTTGTGTATCAGCCTCGCGTATATGCTCTACTTCGGCGCTATTGTTCTGCTGCCGCAGTTGTTGCAGGAGGTCTACGGTTACACGGCGACCTGGGCAGGTTTGGCCTCTGCGCCGGTAGGGATTATTCCGGTGATCCTGTCGCCGATTATCGGCCGCTTCGCGCATAAACTGGATATGCGGCGGCTGGTAACCTTCAGCTTTATTATGTATGCCGTCTGCTTCTACTGGCGTGCCTATACCTTTGAACCAGGTATGGATTTTGGCGCGTCGGCCTGGCCGCAGTTTATCCAGGGGTTTGCGGTGGCCTGCTTCTTTATGCCGCTGACCACCATTACGCTGTCTGGTTTGCCACCGGAACGACTGGCGGCGGCATCGAGCCTCTCTAACTTTACGCGAACGCTGGCGGGGTCTATCGGCACGTCGATAACCACGACCATGTGGACCAACCGCGAGTCGATGCACCATGCGCAGTTGACTGAGTCGGTAAACCCGTTCAACCCGAATGCCCAGGCGATGTACAGTCAACTGGAAGGGCTTGGGATGACGCAACAGCAGGCATCAGGCTGGATTGCCCAGCAGATCACCAATCAGGGGCTGATTATTTCCGCCAATGAGATCTTCTGGATGTCAGCCGGGATATTCCTCGTCCTGCTGGGGCTGGTGTGGTTTGCTAAACCGCCATTTGGCGCAGGTGGCGGCGGAGGCGGTGCGCACTAAGTACAACTAAGCCAGTTCATTTGAACTGGCTTTTTTCAATTAATTGTGAAGATAGTTTACTGACTAGATGTGCAGTTCCTGCAACTTCTCTTTCGGCAGTGCCAGTTCTTCGTTGCTGTTGATGCGTACGTCACGTTCCAGAATGCTACGCGCAATATCCTGCGCTTCCTGCAACGAGTGCATCTGGTAAGTGCCACACTGGTAGACGTTCAGTTCCGGGATCTGATTCTGATCCTGCACTTTCAGCACGTCTTCCATTGCCGCTTTCCAGGCATCAGCAACACGCTGCTCATCTGGCGTACCAATCAGACTCATATAAAAACCGGTGCGGCAGCCCATTGGCGAGATATCGATAATCTCTACACCATTACCGTTAAGATGGTTACGCATGAAGCCCGCAAACAGGTGCTCCAGAGTGTCGATCCCTTTTTCCGGCATCACTTCCTGGTTTGGTATGCAAAAACGCAGGTCAAAAACCGTGATTGCGTCGCCGTGCGGGTATGCATCTTCTTCGCCACGCGAACGGCTGGGGCTTCCATACGGGTATGATCGACTGTGAAAGCTCTATTAACAACGGCGTTCGTAACCTCCGATATCACCTTCATGCTCCCGGACATTGCACTTTTTTCTACCAAGTTAAAAACATAACTCATAAGAGAGTAGAATCAACTTTATGCAATACATTCTCGTTCTGCTTCAGGATAATGTGATTTTTTTTAAAATAAACTGAAGCTCTTTGTTCCAATGCCAGTCTTAGTATATGAAAGACGCGCATTTGTTATCATCCCTGATTTAGAGATGTATATTTTGGCCACAGTGATGTGGCCTTTTTCTTTTGTATCAAGCGTGTCTACGCCAGCAGCGCTTCAAACGATTCGCTATCCGCTGCTTCGATCTGACGCTGACGCTCTCTGGACGCATCACGCTCTTTCGCGAAATCATCTTCACTCAGCACTTCTAACGGCTCTTCACGCAGCATCGTGCGGTACTGTTCCGCCAGTGCTTTACCGGTACCACCAATTCCACTCTCAAGCATAGAACGCAGAATGCGAGCGGAGAAGGTTAAATCTGGGTTATCAAAACTGGCCATTAAGTTCATCACAGACTTTTTGATACTCAGTACCGCCGTTCATGCCGTCCAGCGTCTGTGCGACGCGTTTAAGGTCATGGAACAGGTCTTTACCAACTTTGGTCAGCGGGAACTGCGCGGTTTCACAACCAATGCCAGCGTCAGACCCGGTTTACGCCCTTCCAGAATCACGCGATTCCAGTTGGTACGGGTACACAGGCAGTTCATCGCTGCTCATTTCCGGCGCATCAGCCAGCGCACACACCATAAACAGGTCCAGGAAGCGGATCTGCTGCTCGTCAACGCCAATCGGCGAGAACGGGTTGATGTCGAGCGAACGCACTTCGATGTACTCAATGCCGCCGCGCAGCAGAGCATCAGATGGCGTTTCGCCGTCGCGGGTCACGCGTTTTGGACAAATCGGCGCGTACAGCTCATTCTCGATTTGCAGAAGTATTTGCTGTTGATCTGCAGATGCTTGCCGTCTTTCTCAAGAGCAATGCGCGCATACTCTTCCGACGGCGTTTTGATCGCCCGCTTTAATCCTGCCACATACTCATGCAATTCGTTAAACGTAATTCCGAGATTGCTTTGCGACTTATTGGTATAACCCAGGTCGCTCAGGCGCAGCGAGGTTGCGTAAGGCAGGTAGTACATGCCGCATCGGTTTCTCAAACGGCAGCGTCGTCGGTTTGCCCTGCAGGAATGAAGAGCAAATAGCCGGGGAGGCACCGAACAAATATGGGATAACCCAGCCGAAGCGATAGTAGTTACGAATCAGACGGAAATAGCCCGCAGAAATCGCTTCTTTGATCATGCACGCCGCATTTCGCCTGCCAGAATAATAAGGGCGGCGAGAAGTTATAGTGAACGCCAGAAATCGTCTGCATCAACGCGCCGTAGCGGTTCTTCAGCCCTTCACGATACAGCGTTTTCAGGCGGCCAACGTTAGAGGTGCCATACTGCGCCAGTTCGATATCCTGGCCCTGCGATGTAGCACGGCATGTCGCGGCCACATACGCTCATCGCCTAGCTGGCGTGCGGTATAACGGTGCACGTCGCGCAATAGCGTCAGCATGTGGTCAATATCGCCATCAACCGGAGTAATAAACTCCAGCAGCGCTTCGGCAAAGTCGGTAGTTATCGCATTGTGGGTCAGCGTGGAGCCTAACGCCTCCGGATGACCGGTTGGTGCCAATGAGCCATCGGCATTAACACGAAGAGTTTCGCGCTCAAGACCACGCTGGATCCCTTGAAGAGCCTGAGGATGTTTTTCCAGCCAGGACAGCGCCTGTGATACGTCCGGGATCAAATTGACCTCCCGCCTGTCGAATTCATTTTATTAAGCATAATTGTTTTGGCGAGATGGGGACTAGTCCACCTACCCTCCAATTAGTGCCACCACGTTATGCCCTGAACCGTCAATGCCGCCACAACGACGTAGCGTAACGCTTTACCAAGGCATAAAAAAAAGAGTACCGGTTGGCCAGGAAATGCGCATCCACCCTGCCAGCAGGCACAGCAAATCGCCAATGACTGGCATCCAGCTCAACAGTAGCGTAGCCGCGCCGTAATGACGTAGCCAGCCAACTGCCTTTTCCTGCCAACGCGATGTTTTGCGTAATGGGAAAAAACGACCAAGGGTAACGTTAGTTGCCCCGCCAAGGCTATTACCCATTGTTGCTATTGGTACTAAAAGCCAAGGTTTACTGGCCCCGGAAAGTAACAATGCAACCAATACAGCTTCAGAGCTTCCTGGCAACAGCGTCGCACTGGAGAAAGCTGCTTGCAAAGCAGCGACCCAGCGCCAGAAGTTCATTCACAGTAGACGCACGTCAACGGCATCCATCCCCGCAGCGGCTGCGGCCTGAAGGCCAAAATCAGCGTCTTCAAATACCACACAACGTTCTGCCGCCACGCCCATACGTTGGCGCACAGTAAGAAGGTGTCCGGCGCAGGTTTATGCTGTTTGACATGATCGGCGGCGACGACGGCGGATAGTGGCGCAAACCTACGTGTGCGAGCAGGGCCTCTGCAATTGCGCTTTCACTCCCGGTCCCTACCGCCATTGGGCGACGGCCGTGCCACGCTTTCACCACGTCAATCAGCGGTAAAGGAGTGACCGAATCCAGCAGCATATCTTCTGGACAGCCTGCGTTTTTTCTCGCGCGAAGATGGGGAATCCAGATCGGCCTGGTCTTTTCAATGATAGCCTGCGCAATACGCCAGGTCGGAGAACCGTTAAGCGCCACCATTGCCTGTTCATCAAAACGCATAACGTAGCGCCCCAACACGTCTCTCCATGCCTTACGATGCGTCGGTTCAGTATTAAGGATGGTGCCATCCATATCAAAAATCAATCCAGCGTAGCGCGCGTACATCGTTTTCTCACCCATCGGATAATGTCATGTTACTTTATCGTAATTGCTTGATTTTGTCGCTGATGGCGAAGGAGAAGAAAATTCAGGAAATGGATAAAGGAGTTATTTAGAAATGAGATATTTTTGAAGGAAATTTTTTGGAGAAGATGGTGCATCCGGGAGGATGACTCACTGACGTTCGCCCTTCGGGCCGTTGCTGGCGCAACGTTATCCTTCCTGGTGCCTGCGGTTAATACCGCTATCTCTTCGATACCTTCATTGCTGAAGGTTACGGAGAATATGGTGCATCCGGGAGGATTCGAACCTCCGACCGCTCGGTTCGTAGCCGAGTACTCTATCCAGCTGAGCTACGGATGCATCGGGAAAACTTATTCTACTGCTGATATTGATACCGCTACTAAAGCCATATCAATTAAGAGATGGTGCATCCGGGAGGATTACTCGCCTTGCGGCTCGCCCTTCGGGCCGTTGCTAAAGCAACGTTATCATCCCTAGTGCCTGCGGTTAATTCCGCTACCTCTTCGATACCTTCATTGCTGAAGATTTCGGAGAAGATGGTGCATCCAGGAGGATTCGAACCTCCGACCGCTCGGTTCGTAGCCGAGTACTCTATCCAGCTGAGCTATGGATGCAATCCAGGGATTCTGCTTTACTGCCGATACTCTATACCGCTGATGCCGTACAAAGTAAAAGATGGTGCGTCAGGAGGATTCGAACCTCCGACCGCTCGGTTCGTCGCCGAGTACTCTATCCAGCTGAGCTATGGATGGTCAGGTATTTACCTTACTGCTGATACTCTATACCGCTAATGCCGTACAAAGTAAAAGATGGTGCATCCAGGAGGAATACAAACCTCCGACCGCTCGGTTCGTAGCCGAGTACTCTATCCAGCTGAGCTATGGATGCGTGCGGATTTACTGCTTTACTACTGATACTCTATACCGCTAATGCGTACAAAGTAAAAGATGGTGCATCCAGGAGGATTCGAACCTCCGACCGCTCGGTTCGTAGCCGAGTACTCTATCCAGCTGAGCTATGGATGCTAATGGCGGTGGGCGGGGATTCGAACCCGGATGCAGCTTTTGACCGCATACTCCCTTAGCAGGGGAGCGCCTTCAGCCTCTCGGCCACCTCACCAACACGCCTCTTGCGAGTGCTTCGAGTTTCTCGTTAAGAGCTTCTCGTCGCTGCGTGGCGCACATATTACTTTCTGGGACTTATAGTCAAACAATTTTCCGCAGATTTTTATCGATTGCACATTTCACACGCAATAAGGCGTTTAAAAAGGCAAAATGGGCGTTTTATCAACAGATAAATTGCGAATACCGTCGTAAAACGAGAGTAAAAATCAACAAAGAGAGATTTGCGTGACGGAATGTAGAGTAGGAGAGGAAAGAGGAGAGAGATTAACGCGAAAAATCTGGAGAGTTGCGTCTCACCCGCTGGGGGTGAGACGCGAGAACCTTAGTAACTGGACTGCTGGGATTTTTCAGCCTGGATACGCTGGTAGATCTCTTCACGGTGAACGGAGACCTCTTTCGGGGCATTTACGCCGATGCGTACCTGGTTACCCTTTACCCCTAAAACTGTCACAGTGACCTCATCTCCGATCATGAGGGTTTCACCAACTCGACGAGTCAGAATCGGCGTTCTTTGCTCCTTGAAAGATTAAATGAGTCGGGTCTCTCTGTATCCCGGCATTCTCCATCATATAACGCCAAAAGGTCAGCGATCAAACACCTTACGTGTAAGCAGTCACGGCATCACATTCTGTTAAATGTAAGTCTAGCCGATTTACATGACTTCAACCTGACTTTATCGTTATCAGTACCGCATATGCAAGGCGCCGTAAAATATAACGTTAAGGCGCCCGCATGCGGGATTTTTATCATTATTACAATTTAGCGCTCCCCACCTTTCACGCTGGCCAATGCAGCAGGGAGAGCAGACGCGTCGGTACCGCCAGCTTGCGCCATATCCGGACGCCACCGCCCTTACCGCCCACCTGCTGGGCGACCATACCAATCCGTTCCCTGCTTTCACACGGTCGGTCACATCCTTAGACACGCCTGCGATCAGAGAAACCTTACCTTCATCAACCGTCGCCAGGACGATAATCGCAGACCCGGGCTGGTTCTTCAGATCGTCGACCATGGTACGCAGCTTTTAGGCTCAACGCCTTCAAGCGCACTCACCAGCAGATTTACGCCATTGATCGTCTTTCAGCTTTGCTGGAAAGATTCGCGCTTTCCTGTGCTGCCACTTGCTCTTTAAGCTGCTGCAGCTCTTTTTCCAGCTGACGGGTACGTTCAATTACGGTACGCACTTTTTCAGTAACGTTATGGCTATCGCCCTTCAGCAGCTGAGCAATATCGCTTAAACGGTCACTCTGCGCGTGCAGAGTCGCAATCGCGCCTTCACCCGTTACCGCTTCAATACGACGCACACCAGCTGCCGTACCGGATTCCAGAAACGATGCGGAACAGACCGATATCACCGGTACGTTGAAGCATGGGTCCCGCCGCACAGTTCGGTAGAGAAGTCGCCCAGTGCTGGCGTCGCACGTGGTCATCGTATTTCTCGCCGAACAGCGCCATTGCGCCCTTCGCTTTTGCCGCCTCGAGATCCATGATGTTGGTTTCGATTGGCAGGTTGCGACGAATCTGGGCATTGACCAGATCTTCAACCTCGCGAATTTCTTCCGCTTTCATGGCTTCGTTATGAGAGAAGTCGAAGCGCAGGATTTTGTCGTTAACCAGCGAGCCTTTCTGCGCAACGTGCGTACCCCAGAACCTGGCGCAGCGCTGGTGCATAGGTGCATTGCAGAGTGGTTCAGACGGATGCGAGCACGGCGTGCATCATCAACGTCTGCCTGTACCGCATCGCCAACTTTCAGCGCGCCAGTAGATAGCTTACCGAGATGACCGATAGCCTGGCCGTATTTCTGGGTGTCGCTGACCGCAAAGCTAAAGCCCGCGCCTTTCAGTTCACCCTTATCACCCACCTGGCCGCCGGATTCAGCATAGAATGGCGTCTGGTCGAGAAAGAATAACAACTGCTTCCTGGCCCGCTGCGATAGACTCTACCGCTTTACCATCAACAAACAGCGCGGTCACTTTACCGTTCAGTTCCAGATGGTCGTAGCCTTTAAATTCAGATGTTCCGTCAACGCGAATCATTGCGTTGTAGTCAGCACCGAAACCGCTGGATTCACGCGCACGACGGCGCTGTTCTTCCATTGCCGCTTCAAAGCCAGCTTCATCAACCTTGATGTTACGCTCACGGCAAACGTCTGCCGTCAGGTCAACCGGGAAGCCGTAGGTGTCGGTGCAGGCGGAAGGCCGTTTCACCGCCCAGCGTATCACCAGAAAGTTTAGACAGCTCTTCATCAAGCAGAGCCAGACCGCGCTCAAGCGTACGAGCAAACTGCTCTTCTTCCGTTTTCAGCACCTGCTCAACCTGAGCCTGCTGACGTTTCAGTTCTTCACCGGCAGTCCCCATCACTTCAATCAGCGGGCCAACCAGCTTGTAGAAGAAGGTATCTTTCGCGCCCAGCATGTTGCCGTGACGGATTGCGCGACGAATGATGCGGCGCAGCACGTAGCCACGGCTTTCGTTTGACGGCATAACGCCATCGGCAATCAGGAACGCACAGGAACGAATATGGTCCGCAATGACGCGCAGGGATTTATTACCCAGATCGGTAGCGCCCGTTACTTTGGCGACCGCGTCAATCAGCTTGCGGAACAGGTGGATTTCATAGTTAGAGTTAACGTGCTGCAGAACCGCGGCAATACGCTCCAGGCCCATACCGGTATCCACGGACGGCTTCGGCAGCGGTTCCATGGTGCCGTCAGCCTGACGGTTAAACTGCATGAAGACGATGTTCCAGATCTCGATGTCGCGATCGCCATCTTCTTCCGCGGTTCCTGGAGGGCCACCCCAGATGTGATCGCCATGATCGAAGAAAATCTCGGTGCACGGGCCGCATGGACCGGTGTCACCCATCTGCCAGAAGTTATCCGATGCGAACGGCGCGCCTTTATTGTCGCCGATACGGATAATGCGCTCACGCTGGATACCAACTTCTTTTTCCCAGTTTGCGTAAGCTTCGTCATCGGTTTCATACACGGTGACCCACAGACGCTCTTTCGGCAGGGCAAACCAGTTTTCACCGGTCAGCAGTTCCCATGCGTACTGGATTGCATCGTGTTTGAAGTAGTCGCCGAAGCTGAAGTTACCAGCGTTTCGAAGAAAGTGTGGTGGCGTGCGGTATAACCAACGTTTTCCAGGTCATTGTGTTTACCGCCCGCGCGTGCGCAACGCTGCGACGTGGTCGCGCGCGAATAGTTACGTTTGTCGAGACCGAGGAACACGTCCTTGAACTGGTTCATCCCGGCATTGGTAAACAGCAGAGTAGGTAGTTATGCGGCACCAGGGAGCTGCTATCGACTACCTGATGGCCTTTACTATGGAAAAAGTCGAGAAACGCCTGACGGATCTCAGCGGTGCTCTTGCTCATAATTATCCTGAAATCAAGCTAAGGGATATTCATAGGAGCAGACGCGAGTGGCTGAAAAAACCACCTGCGCCGGACGGAAAAAGTGGGAATAAGATAAGTTTTCTTTAAGAGGGGAAGTAAAATCCCCAGTGCGGTCGATCAGCAAAATTTCGCCATATTTCCTGGATATCTTCCATCAGATAGCCGCGATAGAGTAAAAAGCGCTGGATTTTGACCTTTTCCGTAAAGGCAGTCGGTCGCGGGTCGCCGTATTTTCGTAATGCCTGGTCGCGCGCCAGCTGCATCCAGTCGATCTCGCACTCGCGCATCGCCTGCTCAATGGCCTCACGGGCAATGCCCTTTTGCCCCACTCCTGGCGAATTCGTGCGGGCCCGTAGCCTTTACGGCTGCGTCCGGCCATAAACTGCTGCACAAATCGATTATCGTCGGATAGCGATCTTAACCGAAGGCGCCAGGCGACGACTTTTTCGACCTCTTCCGGCGGCGCATCAATCGGCTCAGGTCCGTTCTTCCCCATCACCGGGGCGGTCGGGTTCGCCGCAGTTCCTGTTCACTATGGTCACGCATCGCCAGAATGCGGATAGCGCGATCCAACCGGCGAGCATAGGCAGAACGGCGCGGGGGGTAGTTTCAGTCATTTTCTCTTCCAGCCAATAAATGCAAAAGGGCTGCATAAGCAGCCCTTTGTTTAATTCTGATTTCTGAGATTATCAGAAGTCTTCTTTGGTTTCTTCAACGCTGTTGTTATCATGCACAACGAAGTCTGGCGTAGAGTCCTGGTTATTGAGCAGCAGTTCACGCACTTTCTTCTCAATTTCTTTCGCCGCAGCCGGGTTCTCTTTGAGCCAGGAGATAGCGTTCGCTTTACCCTGACCAATTTTGTCGCCGTTGTAGCTGTACCAGGCGCCTGCTTTTTCAATCAACTTCTCTTTCACGCCCAGGTCTACCAGCTCGCCGAAGAAGTTGATGCCTTTTTCGCCGTAAAGAATCTGGAATTCAGCCTGTTTGAACGGTGCTGCAATTTTGTTCTTCACAACCTTCACGCGGGTTTCGCTGCCGACGACGTTGTCGCCTTCTTTCACCGCACCAATACGACGGATATCCAGACGCACGGAGGCGTAGAATTTCAGCGCATTACCACCGGTGGTGGTTTCCGGGTTCCCGAACATTACACCGATTTTCATACGGATCTGGTTGATGATCAGCAGCGTGTTGGACTGCTTCAGGTTCCCGGCCAGCTTACGCATTGCCTGGCTCATCATACGTGCCGCAAGGCCCATGTGAGAGTCGCCGTTTTTCGCCTTCGATTTCCGCTTTTGGCGTCAGCGCCGCTACGGAGTCGACCACGATAACGTCTACTGCACCTGAACGTGCCAGAGCGTCACAGATTTCCAGAGCCTGTTCGCCGGTATCTGGCTGAGAACACAGCAGGTTGTCGATATCAACGCCCAGCTTCCGAGCATAAACCGGGTCCAGCGCGTGCTCAGCATCGATGAACGCACAGGTTTTACCTTCGCGCTGCGCTGCAGCGATAACCTGCAGCGTCAGGGTGGTTTTCCTTGATTCAGGCCCGTAAATTTCGACGATACGACCCATTGGCAGGCCGCCTGCGCCCAGCGCGATATCCAGTGAAAGCGAACCGGTAGAGATTGTTTCCACATCCATGGAGCGGTCTTCGCCCAGACGCATGATGGAGCCTTTACCGAATTGCTTTTCGATCTGGCCCAGCGCTGCCGCCAACGCTTTCTGTTTGTTTTCGTCGATAGCCATTATTACTCCTGCATACCGGGTGTTACCGGATAGTGAATTCTGTTCTGTTGAGGCAATTATACTGTATGGTCATACAGTACTAGAGTGTTTTGTAGAAATTGTTGCCAGAGAAGATTTAGCTGCATAAGCCGTTGCCTGTCGGCGCACCGTACCCCAGGTCGCCAGAGAACATCGCACTGAGTAACGCCCTGCCCATTAGCGCTGGCGACGCCAAACCACACGGTTCCCACCGGCTTTTCTGCGCTGCCGCCATCTGGCCCGGCGATACCGCTTACGGATACCGCATAATCGGCGCGGGCTGCACGCAGCGCACCAATTGCCATCTCAACCACCACCGGCTCGCTGACCGCGCCGTGCTGCAAAAGCGTCACCTCTCGCACGCCAATCATCTGCGATTTGGCTTCATTACTGTAGGTCACAAAGCCGCGTTCAAACCACGCGGAGCTACCGGCAATATCGGTGATCACTTTCGCTACCCAACCACCGGTACAAGACTCGGCAGTTGTTACGGTTGCGCCACGGGCTTTCAGCGCCTGCCCAACCTGTTCACTTAACTGCATCAGTTCACTGTCAGTCATCACAACCTCTGTCAGTCAAAAATTTATGCCGGACAAGATAGCACTTTCGTCAGGAAGATGGTGTTGGCGTTGCAATTTTACGAGGAGGATTCAGAAAAAAGCTGATTAGCCAGAGGGAAGCTCACGCCCCCCTCTTGTAAATAGCTACTGTACTCGCGCCAGCGCCACGGCTTGTCCTAACTGCCAGACGGCCATCGCGTAATGGGTACTGTGGTTATAGCGGGTGATGGTGTAGAAGTTTGGCAGACCGTACCAGTACTGGTAGCCGGTACCAACATCCAACCGCAGCAGGCTCGCCTGCTGGTAATTGCCCAGCGGCTGCATCGGCGTTAGACCGGCCGCAGCCAACTGCGAAACGCTGTATTTGGTTTTAAAGCCGTTATCCAGCCCGGCGCCTGGCCCATCGCCTGCACCGCCACCGTATCACCGCTCACCCAGCCGTGCTGTTTGAAGTAGTTCGCTACGCTACCGATAGCGTCTTCCGGATCCACAGGTTGATGTGACCATCGCCGTTGAAATCCACCGCGTACTGCTTATAAGACGACGGCATAAATTGGCCGTAGCCCATCGCTCCCGCGAAAGAACCTTTCAGATCCAGCGGGTCATCTTTTTCATCACGCGCCATCAGCAGGAACGTTTCCAGTTCACCGGAGAAGTACTCAGCGCGGCGCGGATAGTTGAAGGAGAGCGTCGCCAGCGCGTCGAGAATGCGCGTTTTACCCATCACGCGGCCCCAGCGCGTTTTCTACACCGATGATCCCGACGATAATTTCCGGCGGTACGCCATAAACCTGCTGAGCACGCTGCAATGCAGCCTGATACTGATTCCAGAACGCCACGCCGTTCTGCACGTTATCCGGGGTAATAAACTGTTTACGATAGCGCAGCCAGGCGCCATTTGGGCCAGTCGGCGGCAGGCCGGTCGGCGCCTGTTTGTCCATCAGACGCAAAACGTAATCCAGACGTTTGGCCTGCGAGAGGATTTCGTGCAGCTGCTGCCGGTCAGATCCGTGCTTGCTCACCATCTTATCGATGAACTGCTCTGCCGCCGGGTTATTGGCAAAATCACCGGTCGGAATCAACGCATTATGCTGGGGTTCAAGGAGAAAACCGCCGGAGGTAGTTGCCGGTGATTCAGCCGTTTTCGGCTTGCTGCTACAGGCAGCAAGCAGGACACACAGAGGGAGTAAAGCCAGAACACGACGCTTCAACATGAGACTTCCATTTAACAATATTGAGCAAAAGTTAAATATGGTAAAGCATCCGCTGCCACACAAGGAAGCGGTTGTCGTTCCTCCTCGCAGAATTTCTCATTCCCCCTCTTCTTTTTCTCATGTAAGTGCGGTGCGCATCGTAAAAACTTTCACAATAAAATATTTATCTTTCAAATTGAGATCAAAATAACACTTTAAAACCTTTCGATCTGATTAAAATGATTCGCATCTGGAAAGATAACGATAACTCACTACAGGAGAAAACAATGATCGAAACCATTACACATGGTGCGGAGTGGTTCATCGGGCTATTCCAAAAAGGCGGAGAGGTGTTCACCGGGATGGTGACCGGCATTATTCCGCTATTGATTAGTCTGCTGGTCATCATGAATGCGCTGATTCATTTTATCGGCCAGCAACGTATCGAATATTTTGCTCAGCGCTGCGCTGGCAATCCCGTGTCCCGCTACCTGCTGCTGCCTTGCATTGGTACGTTCGTGTTTTGTAACCCAATGACCCTAAGCCGGGCCGCTTTATGCCGGAGTAATACAAGCCGAGCTACTACGCTGCTGCATCCTACAGCTGTCATTCGATGAACGGTTTATTCCCCCACATCAACCCTTGGTGAACCTTCGTTTATCTAGGAATTGCCAGCGGCCTGACAACGCTGGGACTTCCTCTTGGCCGCTAGCCGTGAGCTATCTGCTACTCGGTCTGGTAACTAACTTCTTCCGCGGTGGGCGACCGATCTCACAACCTCTATTTTTGAGAAAAAAATGGAATCGAACTTGAGCAGAAGTCCGTCTGGCGGGAGCTACATCATGACACGCATTCGAATTGAAAAAGGCGCTGGCGGTGGGGAGGCCCACTTGAGCTGGACGTCATCGACGGCAAGAAAATTGTCTATATCACCGCGGAACTCGCCTCCGCTATCGTCGACAAACTGGCGCAGTTAAACGGGCTGGCAAGCGGTAGATGGTTTTAAGGAAGGCGAACCGCCGGAGTCGGAGATCGGCATCGCTATCATCGACTGTGGCGGTACGCTGCGCTGCGGAATTATCCCAAACGACGTATTCCAACCATCAATATTCACTGACGGGAAATCCGGACCGCTGGCGCAGTACATCGTGGAGGACATTTATGTCTCCGGGGTGAGAGAACAAAACATCAGCGTCGTTAGTGGGTCCTCGAAACCCCGCGCCCCGCAAAAGCCAAGGCCGGGCGCGAATACGACGCCAGCAAGAAGATAACCGAACAAAGCGATGGCCTATTGGCAAAGGTTGGTATGGGCATGGGTTCCGCCGTTGCGGTGCTCTTTCAGGCCGGACGCGACACCATCGATACGGTGCTGAAAACCATTCTGCCATTCATGGCATTTGTCTCAGCGCTTATCGGCATCATTATGGCCTCTGGCCTTGGTGACTGGATTGCCCATGGTCTGGCGCCGCTTGCCAGCCATCCTCTGGGATTAGTCACGCTGGCACTCATCTGTTCCTTCCCGCTGCTATCGCCATTCCTCGGCCCTGGCGCGGTCATCGCTCAGGTTATCGGCGTGCTAATTGGCGTACAGATTGGCATGGGCAATATTCCCCCCCATCTGGCGCTTCCAGCGCTGTTTGCGATTAACGCCCAGGCCGCATGCGATTTTATTCCCGTTGGCTTATCGCTGGCGGAAGCCCGTCAGGATACCGTCCGCGTCGGCGTCCCATCGGTGCTGGTGAGCCGCTTCCTGACCGGCGCGCCAACCGTGCTCATCGCCTGGTTTGTTTCCGGCTTTATTTATCAATAAGAGATCCCGATATGACCGTGATTTATCAGACAACCATTACCCGCATTGGCGCGAACGCACGGATGCATTCGATGACCAAATGCTGATTACCTTTCGTGAAGGAGCACCAGCGGATATCGAAGATTTTTGCTTTCTCCACTGTCACGGAGAACTCAACGGTCATCTGCAACCCGGTGCACAGTTTGAACTCGGCGAACAACGCTATCCGGTCACTGCGGTAGGCAGCGTGGTAGAGGAAAATCTGCGAGAACTGGGCATATCACCGTGTGCTTTGACGGAATTACCGAAGCGAAATTTCCCGGCACCGTACACGTTGCGGGGCCGGTACCGAGCACCATCGTGCCGGGCTGTATTTTGAAGTTTATGGCTTAATTTAAGGAGAAAAAATGAATCAGGTTGCCGTTGTCATTGGTGGAGGCCAAACCCTCGGGGCATTCCTCTGCCGTGGGCTTGCCGCAGAGGGATACCGCGTGGCGATCGTCGATATCCAGAGCGATAAAGCCGCAAACGTCGCGCAGGAAATTAACAGTGAATTTGGCGAGGGTAAGGCATACGGCTTTGGCGCTGATGCCACCAGTGAACAGAGCGTTCTGGCACTGTCACGCGGAGTCGATAGATCGGCCGCGCCGATCTGCTGGTCTACAGCGCGGGCATTGCCAAAGCGGCGTTCATCAGCGATTTCCAACTCGGCGATTTCGACCGTTCACTACAGGTTAATTTGGTGGGCTACTTCCTGTGCGCTCGTGAGTTCTCGCGGCTGATGATCCGCGATGGTTTTCGAGACGCATTATCCAGATCAACTCAAAATCCGGCAAAGTGGGTAGCAAACACAACTCCGGCTACAGCGCCGCAAAATTTGGCGGTGTGGGCTTAACGCAATCGCTGGCATTAGACCTGGCTGAGTATGGGATTACCGTCCATTCTCTGATGCTCGGGAATCTCCTTAAATCCCCTATGTTCCAGTCTTTACTACCGCAGTATGCGACCAAGCTCGGCCTTAAGACTGACGAAGTGGAGCAGTATTACATTGATAAAGTGCCGCTTAAGCGCGGCTGCGACTATCAGGATGTACTGAATATGCTGCTGTTCTACGCCAGCCCCGAAGCTTCCTACTGCACCGGACAGTCGATCAACGTCACCGCCGGCCAGGTTATGTTCTAGAGAAGGATGTTCGAGAAAAGTTATGTTTGATGTTCGTGACCTACAAAACCTGCCCGATACCGCTCCTGTGTATCGGCCAGAAAGGCGCAGCGGTCATCTGACAACAAGGAGTTCGATATGATATTTCAGCACTGATTACCGTCGCCATTATTGCCTGGTGCGCGCAGCTGGCCCGGAGGTTGGCAAATTTATCGCTTTAATCGTGCCATCGATAAAGCTGTGCGAGTTTGGGCGAGTCGGCGTAGGACGCTCCGTTGGCCGTTTTTAAACCGCGCGTTATCGTCGCCATTGCACTCGATGAGCAACTGCATGTCGCAGACACGTTCTTTATGAAAGGGCTTACCGTGTTTGCCAAACCACTTAAAATTGCCACCATATTGGGCAAACATATTGATGAATTACAGCCCGATGTGATTTTTCCCCATGATCCGCTATTGCAGAATGCTCTATCATTAGCGCTTAAACTGAAACATAGATAATTTCGTTGTGAATGCTATAGTTTGCGAAGTTATCATTTCGATAATTGATTCAGGTAATCGCACCTACGAAACCTCGTCAGCGCCAGGCCGCCATCTTAGAGCACCTGCAAAAACAGGGGAAATGCTCGGTCAAAGAACTTGCCCTGCACTTCGACACCACGGCACCACCATCCGCAAGGACCTGGTCATTCTGGAAGATGCAGGAACCGTCATTCGTACCTACGGGGGCGTGGTGTTAATAAAGATGAATCCGACCCGCCAATCGATCATAAAACGCTGATTAATACCCGTAAAAAAGAGCTGATTGCCGAGGCCGCCATCGACTTTATTCATGATGGCGACTCGCTTATTCTTGATGCCGGAAGCACCGTTTTGGGATGGTGCCAATGCTGGCCCGCTTTCATAACATCACCGTGATGACCAACAGCCTGCATATTGTTAACGCGCTTTCCGAGCTGGATAACGAACAAACAATCCTGATGCCCGGCGGTACTTTCCGGAAAAAATACGGTCATTTCACGGACAGCTGGCAGAAAATGCCTTCGCGCAGTTCAGCTTTGATAAACTCTTTATGGGCACCGATGGTATCGATCTTAACGCCGGAGTGACCAGTTTTAACGAGGTCTATACCGTCGTAAAGCGATGTGCAACGCCGCTCGCGAAGTGATTCTGATGGCAGACTCATCAAAGTTCGGACGTAAAGCCCTAATGTGGTGTGCAGTCTGGAAAGCGTCGATAAATTCATTACCGACGCGGGTATCGATCCAGCGTTTCGTCAGGCGCTGGAAGAAAAAGGGATTGAAGTAATCATAACCGGAGAAAGCAATGAGTGATGCACTACTAAATGCGGGCCGTCAGACATTGATGCTGGAACTACAGGAAGCCAGCCGTCTGCCGGAGCGTTTGGGCGATGATTTTGTTCGCGCAGCCAACACCATTTCCACTGTGATGGCAAAGTGATTGTTTCCGGTATGGGTAAATCAGGTCATATCGGCAAGAAAATTGCCGCCACGCTCGCCACACCGCGCACCGGGCCTTTTTGTTCACCGGCAGAAGCGCTGCACGGTGACAGGGATGGTAGAAAGCCGCGACGTGATGTTGTTTATCTCTTACTCCGGCGGCGCGAAAGAACTTGATCGCATCATTCCTCGCCGGAAAGAAAATCGTCGGGCTGCGCCAGGTACCGGAGAAGCCAGCTTCCCGCGCGCGGCGGCTGACGCCGCCCGGCAACATCGCGCTCAACCGGTGCCCACGCGCGCGCCCCCACGTCCAGCACCGTCAATACGCTGATGATGGGTGACGCGCTGGCTATCGCCGCAGTAGCCGCGGTCTTCAACGAAGAAGATTTTGCCCGCTGCATCCCGCCGGGGCACTTGGCGCACGCCTGCTAAACCGCGTGCATCGTATCCTATGCGTCAGGATGTCGATACTCCACAGGTGAGCATCCACGCCAGCGTCTTACGGATGCGACGTCGAAGCCAGCCGTACCGGAATGGGGATGGTCGTGGTTCAGCCAGCGCCCACGAGTCTCAGGTGCAAGGCGTCTTTACCGACGGCGACTGGCGTCGCTGGCTAGTCGGTGGCGGCACAATGGCTATATCGTGACTGATGCGATGACCAAAGGCGGCGTGACGCTTAACGATCAGGTGTGGCGCTATCGATGCCAAAGAGCAGTTGATGAAGCTGAAAATCAGCGCCGTCCGGCGGTCGATGAGCATTTCACCGTGCTGGTCGGCGCCATCAGCTCCTCCACCAGGCTGGAATCGATCGACCCCAGTGACGTTTCGCCAGCCGGTGCAGGTTGGCGACGTCGTCGAGCGCGCCTGCGCGCTGCAGGCTGCCGAATCACGCTGGCTGCGTTTGCCCCAGCGCATTACGGATCACTTCCGCTGAAAAATGTTCAGTAGCTTCACGCAGATTGTTGACTGCCGCGATAGGCGTTGACGGAGGCATTTCGGCAACCGCTGTACTCATCGCCCCTTCTCGAAGAGCGAAGTGCTGCACCTCCAGCACCACTTCGTCGCCACTGCGGCGACTCGCGCGAGAACCACCGCCCGATGTCTGCATGTTCGAGCTCGCGCACATTTCCCGGCCAACCGTGTTTTGCAGATGCGCCCGTGCCGCCGTGCTCAGCACCACACGCGATAGCCCCAGACGGTATGGCACTGCTCGCAGAAATAGCCCGCCAGCAACACCACGTTTTCGCCACGCTCGCGCAGCGGCGGCACAAACAGCGGGAATATGCTCAGCGATGGAACAGGTCGGCGCGGAAATTACCCGCCAGCACTTCATCACGCAGGTCGCGGTTGGTGGCGGCCAACACCCGCACGTCCACGCGCAGGCCGCGATCGTCACCCACGCGCTGAATATCGCCATACTGCAAAACGCGCAGCAGCTTGGCCTGCAGAGCCAGCGACAATTCGCCGATTTCATCAAGGAACAGCGTGCCGTTATCCGCCATTTCAAACTTGCCGCTACGGTTACTGATAGCGCCGGTAATGCGCCCTTCATGTGGCCAAACAGCTCGCTTTCCGCGACGCTTTCCGGCAGCGCGGCGCAGTTCAGGTACACGAGCGGGTTAACCGCGCGCGGCGATCTTCGTGAATCGCTTTCGCCACCAGCTCTTTGCCGGTGCCGGTTTCACCGCTAATCAGCACGTTCAGGTTGAGGCCGCGACAATCTGCATTCTTTTTTCAACTGATCACGCCCGGCGACAGGCCAATCATCTGCGTCTCTTTCACCTGTTCAAAGGTCGCTCGCCGAACCGGGCAGCATGTTCTGACTTTCCAGCTGTTCTATCAGCAATGCATTGCTGAGCGCTCCGCCGCCAGCGCCGCATCAGCCGCAGCTCTTCATCGCTGAAAACGTCGAACTGGTCGGCGACACGCCGTCGAGGGCTACGCGCGAATTAAATTTTGTCCGGCAGACGGCGGCAGGCCGACAGGTGTGGGCTTTTGGAGGGTCCTGGCCGGGGATCAGGCCATCGTAGGGTCGGGCAAATCGCTATCCGCCGGGAAGCAACGTCATCGCCCGCGAGGGCGATAGCCTCCAGACGCGGGTGCCCTTCCAGCGTGAACCGTCTGCCGAGCACATCTTTGGCCAGCCCATCGATCGCCAGCGGAATAAACTGCCGCGCGTCGTAGCGCAGCAGCGCCGATGCATCACACTCCAGCACCTGGCGCAGCGTGGAAATCAGCCGCTGAAAGCGGTCCTGATGACCGACACCGCGTTGTAATTCAATGGCGATGAGTGCCAGCACGTCTACGGAAAAGCTCATGGCTGCCTCACAGTCATTTTGACAATGCATAATGTCTATTGACAATATCCGGCATAGTCATTTTGACTAGACAACAAAGAGGTATAAATTATTAATTATATGTAAATCAACTAATTAAAAAGGTGGCACGCAGCCTGCAATAAGCAAAACATCTTTTTTGAAAATGCTGAATTAATTATTGAGGTTGCTATGTCTATTCTGGTTAAAAATAACATTCATTGGGTTGGCCAACGTGATGGGAAGTGCGCGATTTCCACGGCACCGAATATAAAACGCTGCGCGGCAGCAGCTACAACAGCGACCTCATCCGTGAAGAGAAAAATGTCCTGATTGATACCGTTGACCATAAATTCAGCCGCGAATTCGTGCAAAACCTGCGCGGCGAAATCGTTCTGGCCGATATCGACGACATCATCATTAACCACGCGGAAGAAGACCATGCGGCGCGCTGATTGAACTGATGTCGCAGATCCTGACACCCCAATCTACTGCACCGCCAACGCCATTTACTCTATCAACGGCCACCACCATCACCCGGAATGGAATTTCCACGTGGTGAAAACCGGCGAACGCTGGATATCGGCAACGGCAAACAGCTTATTTTTGTTGAAGTCGCCAACGCTGCACTGGCCAGACAGCATGATGACTAACATGACCGGCGACGCGGTGCTGTTCAGTAACGACGCCTTCGGTCAGCACTATCTGCCACGAGCGCCTGTTCAACGACGAAGTTGACCAGACCGAACTGTTCGAACAGTGCCAGCGCTACTACGCCAATATTTTGACGCCGTTCAGCCGTCTGGTGACGCTAAAATCACCGAAATCCTCGGCTTTAACCTGCCGGTCGATATGATTGCCACCTCTCACGGCGTGGTATGGGTGAAAACCCAACGCAGGATCGTTGAGCGGTACCTGAAATCGGTCGCGGACTATCAGGAAGACCGCATCACCTCTTGACGACACCATGTCCACAATACCCGCATGATGGCGGATGCGATTGCTCAGGGCATCAACGAAGTAGACCCAAACGTGGCGGGGAAAATCTTCACGTTGCCCGCAGCGATAAAAATGAAATTCTTACGACGGTATTCCGTTCGAAAGGCGTTCTGGTGGGCACCTCAACCATGAACAACGTGATGATGCCGGAAATTGCCGGCCTGGTGGAAGAGATGACCGGCCTGCGTTTTCGTAACAAACGTGCCAGCGCTTTTGACTTTACGGCTGCAGCGGCGGCGCGGTAGACCGTCTGTCCACCCGTCTGCAGGATGCCGGTTTTGAAAGGTCGCTGAGCCTGAAAGCCAAATGGCGTCCGGACCTCGACGCGCTGGAAGTTTGCCGCCAGCACGGCCGCGAAATTGCCCGCCAGTGGGCGCTGGCACCGCTGCCGGAAGCAACGCCGAAGGGGCAGACCCAGCAAAAGACGACTGCGCCTGTGCCGCAGCGAGCCGACCTCGGCCCAAGCATGCAGTGCAGCGTTTGCCAGTGGGTATACGACCCAGCAAAAGGTGAACCAAACCAGGACGTACAGCCGGGTAGACCGGGGAGTGAAGTCCCGGCACAACTTCCTGTGCCCGGAATGTTCATTAGGCAAAGATGTTTCGACGTGATGGCAACGGAGGCAAAATGAATCATGGCATCGTGATCGTTGGCTGGGCTTCGCCGCCCGCCAACTGGTGAAAAATATCCGTAAGCAGGATATGAGCGTCAAGCTGACGCTCATCGCCGCCGACGTATCGACCAATACAACAAACCGGACTTAAGCCATGTGGTCAGCCGGGGGCAAACGGCCCCGACCTCACTTTGCAAACCGCCGGTGAGTTCGCCGAACAGTACAACCTGAATCTGTTCCCGCTATCCTGGGTTAGCGGCATTAACGCCGAGGCCCACGTGGTGAAAAGCCAGGCCAACCAATGGCATTACGACAAACTGGTGCTGCCACCGGGGCCAGCGATTGCGCCACCTGTGCCGGGCAAAGAGCTGATGCTGACCCTCAACAGCCAGCAGGAGTTTGGCGCGGCGCAAAGTACGCTGCGCGATGCCAAACGGGTGCTGATTATCGGCGGCGGTTTGATTGGTAGCGAGCTGGCGATGGACTTTGCCGCGCCGGCAAAGCGGTCACCGTGGTGGATAACTCGGCCAGCGTGCTGGCTTCGCTCATGCCGCCAGAGGTGAGCAGCCGCCTGCGCATCGTCTGACGATATGGGCATTCACCTGCTGCTGAAAAGCCAACTGCAAGGGCTGGAGCAGACGACGACCGGTATTCGCGCCAGCTTTGACCGCGACCGCCACGTAGAAGTCGATGCGGTGGTTGCCGCCACCGGTCTGCGCCCGGAAATGGCGCTGGCGCGGATGGCTGGACTGGAAATAAACCGTGGCGTGAAGGTGGATAGTACGCTGCAAACCAGCAATCGGTATCTATGCGCTGGGCGACTGCGCGGAGATTTACGGTGGTGACGCCATTCCTGCAGCCTATTTTGATGAGCGCCATGTGCCTGGCGGGAAAATCTGCTCGGCCAGTCCGGTGAACTGAAGCTGCCGAATATGCTGGTGAAGGTGAAAACGCCGGATCTACCGCTGCACCTGGCGGGTGAAACCCCTCGTCAGGATCTGCACTGGACCATCGAAACCCGCGCCGACGGTATGCTGGCGCAAGGCTACGACCAAAGCCAGCAGCTGCGGGCTTTCGTGGTCAGCGAAGAACGGATGAAAGAAGCTTTTGGCTTATTAAAAACATTGCCGATGTAGGTGGGCTACTGTGCCTAAAATGTCGGATGCGACGCTGGCGCGTCTTATCCGACCTACGGGGACGCATGTGTAGGCCGGATAAGGCGTTTACGCCGCATCCGGCAATGGTGTCCAAATGCAACACGTTTTATCCGTTCTGGACTTCACCCGCTAACCAACGCGCCGCAGCAATAACCCCCTGCCCCAGAGACAAACCGCCATCACCAGCGGGTAAACGCTTGGGAAAGAGCAACGTGAAATCGGATAAATAGTGCGAAAGGCGGGTGCGCAGCAGCGCGTTGTGCAGCACGCCGCCGCCAAAGGCTAGCGTAGAAATACCGGCCTGCTGCGCATGAGTCCGCATCATATCGGCCACACCGCACGCCAGCGCATCGTGAAACGCCCACCGTTTTTCGGCGGGCGCGGCCTGCCAGCTTAGCCAGCGTTGCCAGAAGGTCGCCAGATCCAACTGCTTGCCCACAACCGGCATCGTCACCGGATGAACCACGCCCTGGCAGGTGGCGGCTAGCGCTGGCAGACGGACAGGCCGCCTCCCCTTCATAGCTCAACGTTCCGTCGTGCAGCCCAGCGCGCAGGCCACCGCATCAAACAGACGGCCACAGGAAGAGGCGCGCGGGCTGTTTATCCGCGCGAAATCGCCTGCGCCAGCAGTGGCCAATTCTTTTGCTGCAGGCTTTGGGTTTCGGCGAAGGTCTGCCAGTCCGGCACAAACGCCAGGCACTGCGCAAGCCAGTTGCGCCACGGCTGACGCGCCGCCAGATCGCCGCCCGGCAGCGCCACCGCAGGCAGACCACCGAGATGTTCGCAGGGTGGCGATAGCTCACGCGCAGGCACTCGCCGCCCCACAATGCGCTGGACTCGCCGATGCCGATGCCGTCGAGCGCCATCGCAATCACTTCGCCACCGTCCAGCGGCCAATCATGTTCAGCCAGACAGGCGGCGATATGCGCGTGGTGATGCAGCACGCGTGGCCGGCACGCGGGGTCAGCGCCCATTGCGATGAGCGATAACCGTCATGAAAATCGGCCACCACCGCCTGCGGGGTAAAATCATATATCGTCCTGCATCAGGCGCAGCGCCTGCTGCCATTGGTTTTCCACGCCGTCATCGGTCAGGTCGCCAAAATGCTGGCTGACCACCGCCTGGTCGCCACGCGCCAGGCAGAAGGTATTTTTCATATCCGCACCGATGCACAGCATCGGCGGTACGTTGTGGAAGCCCGGCGGCAGCGGCAGCGCGTCCGGCACATACGGCGGGAACGGCCCAGCATCACCGCTCTGGCGTACCACCGGATCATCCATGCGCTCGACGATGTCGCGATTATGCAGCAGGAAACCGTCGGCAATTTCGACGAGATCGCTTTGCGCTTGCTGATAGGCCGGCGGTTTGCCGCTCAGGTTGCCGGAGGTCATCACCAGCGGGCGCGCCAGCGCCTGCATCAGCAAATGTTGAAGCGGGTTGGCGGGGAGCATCACGCCCACTTCCGCCAGCTCCGGTGCAATCTCATCGCACAGACCGGAAAGGTTATTCTTCGCCACCAGCACAATCGGTGCGGCGGGGGTAATTAACAGCGATGCGGCCTCCAGCGGCAGCGCATCGGCGTTTGGCACCATCACCGCCAGCGGTTTGGCCGGGCGATGTTTACGAGCACGAAGTGTGGCAACCGCCTGTGAATTTCCCGCATCACAGCCCAGATGAAAGCCACCAATGCCCTTTATCGCCACAATACCGCCCGCTTTCAGCAGGGCGACAGCGGCCTCAAGCGCCGCCTCTTTCTCCGCCCGCAGATCAGGGCTTTGCCATTGCAGCCACGGGCCACATTCGGCGCATGCCACCGGCTGGGCGTGAAAACGTCGGTCGTAAGGATTGCGGTACTCTGCCTCGCAGCTTTTGCACAGCGGGAACGCCGCCATCACCGTCAGGAGCCAGTAGTACGGCATGGCGTTGATGATGGTGAACCGCGGCCCGCAGTGGGTGCAGTTGATAAACGGATAGCGGTAGCGTCGCTCTCCGGGGTCATTCATCTCCGCGAGACAGGCGGGGCAGGTTGCCGCATCGGGACGATTTGCGTACTCATCGCCCCGCGCCGCTCTCACGAATCACAAAATCGGTTGGCGGAGGTAACGCGGCCAATCAAACGGCTCAACGTGGGTACTATCAATGCGCGCAAGCGGCGGGCAGTGCTGATACAATTGAACAAGAAACGTTTCCGGGTCTTCCCGCAGCCGGACTTCTACGCCATCGCCGTCATTACAGACATCGCCGTGAAGATTTAATTGCTGTGCCAGCTGCCAGACAAACGGACGAAAACCGACGCCCTGCACTTTGCCACGAATACGCAGTTGGACACCGCAAGATGTGTTTTTTGCCATTGAGTTATTCCCGCCATCATGAATTGCGTAACCCGCCCTGCCGGACACGACAGCGTCGCATCCGGCAGTCACAGGTCGGCGATACCGCCCGCTCCGTATTCTACGAATATTTCCGGGAATTCCTTTGATGCCAGAACAGTTCTGTAAGATTTTTAGAACATCAAGCGCAGTACGGCGGCGCTTTTCTGCACTCAGTTGCTCAAGTTTGTCGCGGTCAACGCAGAACAGCGCGTGGGTCGGGCAGGCTTCCATACAGGCTGGGCCGGCTTCGCGGTGGAAGCACAGGTCGCACTTGTTGGCTTCCGCTTTTTTCCGCGCCGTTTCAGTCCGGACCCCGTTGTTTACGCACCACAGGACGCACCACCACTTCCATCGCGCCGTACGGGCACGCCACAACGCAGGTTTTACAGCCAATGCAGCGTTCCTGCATGACGTGAATAAAACCTTTGTCGCGGATAATCGCGCCGTTCGGGCAAGCGTTGGCGCACGGGGCGTCTTCGCACTGGCGACAAGCGGTGGCGGTGGAAACATCCATCCCTTTAATAACGTGGATACGCGGCAGGAAAGATTGTGGTGTCAGGGCTGCGCAGTCCTGATCTTCCTGGTGGGAAACCACACATGCGACTTCACATGTCCGGCAGCCAATACATTTACTCGCATCAGCAATGATGAAACGGTTCATCAACTTCTCCAGCAATGACAATGAATTGAGCGGGGAGAATGCATTAATCGAGCCAACTTTTATCAAGTTGATTTTTATTAACGTTTTTATTTTTTGAAGAAACGACAGAGAAAGGCTGTCATCGTCATTAATGACGATGACAGGTGGTGACGGGGATTAGGCGTGAGGCCCAGAAACAATCGAATCGCGTTCAATCAGCTCGCCGGGGAAGGTCTGTTGATACTTAAAGACCGCCGTCGAGCATAAAAATAAGCCGGTTGATGGTCTCTTTGATCATTCTCTCGGTGACCGGGATACGCACGCTGGATAGCGCCGGAATCATATAGGGTGCCAGCGCAATATCATCAAAGCCAATCACCGACACCTGCTGCGGAACGCTGACGCCATGGGCATGAAGCTGCTTGATGGCCCCGACCGCCATATCGTCGTTGCTGGCAACCAGCGCGCTAAAGCTGGCCTGACGCTCACGCAGCGTATTCACGCCGGCCGCGCCGGTGGCCGGGGTCCATTTTCCTTTCGACAATCAGTTCGTCACGTACCGCAATACCGTGCTTTGTCAGGGCATCTTTGTAGCCGGAAAGACGCTCAATACCGGTCGGTGAATCCAGCGAACCGGTGATAAAGGCGATATCGCGACCGCGGGCAATGAGTTTTTCCACCGCCTGCTGGCTCGCCGATTTCTGATCGCAATCAACGCCGGTGGCTACTGTTTTCGCCGGAGCCGACGGTTAATCGCCGGCACCAGCTGTTGCTGTTGGATGATATCGTCAATTTCGTCGACGCTTAAAAAGCGCGGATAATAATGATGCCGTCGCAGCGCAGGTCGAGCAGATACTGAATCGCCTCGCGTTCTTCCTGCGCGCTGTGTTTGCCATCCGCCAGAATCAGCCGCCGCCCCTGCGCTTCGGTCATGCTCGCGGCATGAAACAGCAGTTCGCTAAAGTAAACGCCGTGGTACAGCGTGTTAGTCACCACCAGCCCCAGCGTTACGGTATTTTTGGCGTTAACCAGGTCCGCGCCAGCAAATTCGGCCGATAGCCGCTCTCTTCTATCGCCAGAAACACCCGGTCTTTGGTCTCCTGGCTCACGTAGCCGTTTCCCGACAGCACCCGGGAGACGGTAGCGACGCCGCCCGTCGCGCCACCTCCAGCATCGTCGTCATGATAGATATCCTTGAAAAATCATTTGCCCGCAGTGTACTTCACCGTTTGGTGTTTTTCAGCAACTGCGGAAGCGGTCGGAATTTAACCACAATCAGTTTGTGTGATCGGTTTCACGAATAAATTAAAAACAAAATTTATATCTTGAGATAACAAAATAAACACAAGATGATTATGTGGAACCGGTTTCCTATGCAGCGTTTCATTCTCCCGCGTCATTCCTCGGCGAGTGGACGAAAAGTACCCTACTGATAAAACAGGATAAAATCCGATGTCTAAAAATTATGCGGCTCTGGCGCAATCCGTCGTCGGCGCGCTGGGCGGCGTGGATAACATCACCGCCGTGACCCACTGTATGACTCGTCTGCGTTTCGTGTCAAAGACGAAGCGCAGGTGGATAGCGCCACCCTTAAAGGCATCAGCGGCGTGATGGGCGTGGTGCGTAGCGACAATCAGTGCCAGGTGATTATCGGCAACACCGTTTCACAGGCTTTCCGCGAAGTGGTAAGCCTGCTGCCGGGCGATATGCAGCCTGCTGCGCCAGTTGGAAACCGAAGCTCACCTTAAAACGCATCGGTGCCGGGATCCTCGACGCGCTGATCGGCACCATGTCGCCGCTGATCCCCGCCATTATCGGCGGATCGATGGTTAAACTGCTGGCGATGATCCTTGGGATCGCGGCGTGCTGCCAAAAGGCGCACCGACGCTAACCATTCTGACGGTGATTGGCGATGGCGCGTTCTTCTTCCTGCCGCTGATGGTTGCCGCTTCTGCGGCGGTTAAATTCAAAACCAATATGTCGCTGGCCATCGCTATCGCCGGGGTGCTGGTGCACCCGAGCTTTATTGAGCTGATGGCCAAAGCCGCGCAGGGAGAGCACGTTGCGTTCGCCTTTATTCCGGTAACGGCGGTGAAATACACCTACACGGTGATCCCGGCGCTAGTGATGACCTGGTGTCTGTCCTACATCGAGCGTTGGGTCGATAAATTTACCCCGGCGGTGACCAAAAACTTCCTCAAGCCGATGCTGATTGTGCTGATTGCAGCGCCGCTGGCGATCCTGCTGATCGGCCCTATCGGTATCTGGATCGGTAGCGCTATCTCCGCGCTGGTGTATACCATTCACGGCTATCTCGGCTGGCTGTCCGTCGCCATTATGGGCGCGCTGTGGCCGCTGCTGGTGATGACCGGGATGCACCGCGTCTTTACCCCCAACCATCATTCAGACCATTGCCGAAACCGGCAAAGAAGGGATGGTGATGCCGTAGAAATCGGCGCCAACCTGTCGCTCGGCGGCTCATCGCTGGCGGTCGCCTGGAAAACCAAAAACCCGGAACTGCGTCAGACCGCGCTGGCCGCAGCCGCGTCCGCCATTCTGGCCGGTATTTCTGAGCCTGCGCTGTACGGCGTCGCCATTCGTCTGAAGCGCCCGCTGATTGCCAGTCTTATCAGCGGTTTTATTTGCGGCGCGGTTGCCGGTATGGCGGGGCTTGCCAGCCACTCAATGGCAGCGCCGGGGCTATTTACCAGCGTGCAGTTCTTCGATCCGGCGAATCCAATGAGCATCGTCTGGGTGTTCGCGGTCATGGCGCTGGCGGTGGTGCTGTCGTTTATCCTCACACTGTTGCTCGGCTTTGAGGATATTCCTGTTGAGGAAGCGGCTGCCCAGGCGCGAAAGTATCAGAGCGTACAACCGACCGTCGCCAAAGAAGTAAGTCTTAATTGAGGATGAAAATGTCAGTATTTCCAGAAAGTTTTTTATGGGGCGGCGCGCTTGCCGCCAACCAGTCTGAAGGTGCGTTCCGTGAAGGTGACAAAGGTCTGACCACTGTCGATATGATCCCACACGGCGAGCATCGAATGGCGGTGAAACTGGGGCTGGAAAAACGTTTTCAGTTGCGAGATGACGAGTTTTATCCCAGCCATGAGGCGACGGATTTTTATCATCGTTATAAAGAAGATATCGCCCTGATGGCAGAGATGGGATTCAAGGTTTTCCGTACCTCAATTGCCTGGAGCCGTCTCTTTCCGCAGGGCGATGAAATCACGCCCAATCAGCAGGGCATTGCTTTTTATCGTTCTGTCTTTGAAGAGTGTAAAAAGTACGGTATCGAACCGCTGGTCACGTTGTGCCACTTCGATGTGCCGATGCATCTGGTCACCGAATATGGCTCCTGGCGTAACCGCAAGCTGGTGGAGTTTTTCAGCCGCTACGCCAGAACCTGCTTTGAAGCATTTGATGGTCTGGTGAAATACTGGCTAACCTTCAATGAAATCAACATTATGTTGCATAGCCCGTTCTCCGGCGCGGGTCTGGTGTTTGAAGAAGGTGAAAATCAGGATCAGGTGAAATATCAGGCCGCGCATCACCAGCTGGTTGCCAGTGCGCTAGCCACCAAAATCGCCCATGAGGTTAACCCGCAAAATCAGGTGGGCTGTATGCTGGCGGGCGGTAACTTCTACCCTTACAGTTGCAAGCCGGAAGATGTCTGGGCGGCGCTGGAGAAAGACCGGGAAAACCTGTTTTTTATCGATGTGCAGGCGCGGGGCACGTATCCGGCTTACTCTGCCCGCGTATTCCGCGAAAAAGGGGTAACCATCAACAAAGCACCGGGCGATGATGAAATCCTGAAAAACACCGTCGATTTTGTCTCTTTCAGCTATTACGCCTCGCGCTGCGCCTCGGCGGAGATGAACGCCAACAACAGCAGTGCGGCGAACGTGGTGAAATCGCTGCGTAATCCGTATCTACAGGTGAGCGACTGGGGCTGGGGAATTGATCCACTCGGTCTGCGTATCACCATGAATATGATGTACGATCGTTATCAGAAGCCGCTGTTTCTGGTGGAAAACGGCCTGGGCGCAAAAGATGAATTTGCTGCCAATGGCGAGATTAACGACGACTATCGCATCAGCTACTTACGCGAACATATCCGCGCAATGGGCGAAGCGATTGCAGACGGCATTCCGCTGATGGGCTACACCACATGGGGCTGTATTGATTTAGTTTCCGCCTCTACGGGTGAAATGAGCAAACGCTACGGCTTTGTCTTTGTTGACCGTGACGACGCAGGCAACGGTACGCTGACGCGCACGCGTAAGAAATCATTCTGGTGGTATAAAAAAGTGATTGCCAGTAATGGGGAAGATTTAGAGTAGGTAACAGTGCCGGATGCGGCGTGAACGCCTTATCCGGCCTACATGTCGCACGAACCATGAAGGCCCGATAAGCGCAGCGCATCGGGCAATTTAGCATTTGGCATCAGAGCTGGTTCACCCCATCAAGAACATCCCTGTCCTGATTCCTTAATGAAAAACTACTCTTCTTCCACCGCTAACTGCGCGAAGCCGCCATTTCCTTCCCAGCCTTCCAGTCGTTGATAAACGGTTTCTACCGCATCTTTAATCGGCTGGGTCATCGGGTAGTAAAAGCCGACGATATCCGGCTGAATGCCGAGGAAAATCACTTCGCCAATATCTTCTTTCAACTGGTCGATAAGGTAATTCAACGGCATGTTATGGGTAGTCATCATAAACATCTCGGCGATATCATCCGGGTCGATGATGCGGATCTCGCCGGGGTTTAGCCCCATATCCGTGGCGTCGACAATCAGCAGTCGTGTCGGGCGCAGTTCACGGATAGCGACGATGTCGTTTTCCGGTGCGCTACCGCCGTCAATCACCACCCAGTTACCTTTCGGCGCGGCGGCGCACTTTTCCGCCAGCAGCGGACCTGCGCCATCATCGCCCATCATGCTATTGCCAACACAGAGTAAAACGTCAGTCACGCAGTCTCCTCACCATCAAATAGATGGCGTTTTCCTGATGAATATCATGCAGCATACTTAACAGCATTGTACTCCATTCCTGCTGCTGCGAAGTTTGCGCTGCCCGGGCTTTATCGAATGCGTTGGCCAGCATCGGCACATGGTTAATGTCGATGACGATCTCACCATATTTCGGCACGCCTTCCATTTTGCGGCGGGCTTCACTGCCTGCCTCCAGAGTGGCAATCCATGCCAGATATTCATCCCACGGGCAGGTGAGCGCCGCTTCCAGGCAATCGATAACCCCAAGGTGGTGACCAATCGCCAGGCTGTAATAGACCACCTGCTGCGCCTCGGCGGGCGTGGCATCGTTCTCATCAATAAATTTACGGCTCAGTTGACTGAACACCACCTTTTCACTCATCGGATACGCGCCTCTTCAACAACATGATTCAGATGGCTGACAATCTCGTTCAGACGCGGATCGTTTTCCGCTTCCAGCCAGCGTGCAACCTGTTCTTCGCCCTGCCCTAACTGTGTAAGGTAATCATCGGCAATCTGACGACCGTAACGATAACCCGCCAGGCGACGTGCTTCGCGATCCACTTTCACGCGCAGCGGCTGCACCATATCACCATGCAGGATCTCCGCCGGTTGTTCATCCAGTTCACCCGGCCCACGGGCGTGAATTTTCTGCTCCAGCAGGCCGAGCGCCATTGCAAAGCCGTACAGCGTGGCGGCAGGCGTTGGCGGGCAGCCAGGGATATAAACATCCACAGGGACAATTTTATCCGTACCGCCCCACACGCAGTAGAGATCGTGGAAGATCCCGCCACTGTTACCGCAGGCACCGTAGGAGATACAAATTTTCGGGTCCGGCGCGGACTGCCACGCACGCAGCGCAGGGGATCGCATTGCACGGGTGACCGCGCCGGTAAACAGTAAAATATCCGCATGACGCGGTGAAGGAACGACTTTAATGCCGAAGCGTTCTGCATCAAACAGCGGCGAAAGCGTGGCGAAAATTTCGATTTCGCAACCGTTGCAGCCGCCGCAGTCCACGCGGTAAACATAGGCAGAACGTTTGATTTTTTTCAGTAACGACGCCTTCATGCTGGCGATGGATTCATCCACCGTCATGGGGACCGGAATGCCGTTGGCGTCACGGGGGCCTAATAAATTGCTCATCAGATGGCCTCTTTCATATGGCGAGTCAGTTCAATACGGTCGGACGGCACCAGGCATTTCTGGCGCTTACATTCCGGGCAAGTCTCAAAGCTTTCGCGGTGGTTTTCCGCGCGGCTGTCGCCGTTGTGCTTAAGCAGCGCAATGGCGTAGTCGATCTCTTTCTGGACGGCGAAAGGACGATTGCAGACGCGGCAGTTGCACAGCGCGAAGCGGGACTGTTGCAGGAAGTCTTCTTTCTTCCACACCGCCAGTTCGTACTCTTGCGACAGTTTGATCGCCGCCGTCGGGCAGACTTCTTCGCAGCGTCCACAGAAGATGCAGTGCCCAAGATTAAACTCCCAGGCAAGCTCTCCTGTGGCGAGGTCAGTTTCAACCGTTAAGGCGTTTGACGGGCAGGCATTGACGCAGGCCGCGCAGCCGATGCACTGCTGCGGGTTCTGCTCTGGCTTACCACGGAAGTTTTTATCAACCGCAATCGGCTCCAGCGGATAAGACGAGGTCGCCGTGCCGGTTTTGATGACTTTTTTGATAAAGGTAAACATGGCGATTCCTTATTTCAGCGGCGAGTTTTTACGCTCAATGCTGTAACGCTCGAGTTCTTTGTACGGCACCACTTTGCTCTTCTTCTTACGCACATCGACCACGGTCATGCGGTCGGTACAGGAGTAGCAAGGGTCGAGGCTACCGATAATCAGCGGCGCATCGGAAACGGTGTTGCCGCGCAGCATGTAGCGCAGGGTCGGCCAGTTCGCGTAGGTCGCGGCACGGCAGCGCCAGCGGTACAGCTTCTGGTTGTCGCCGGTCATGCTCCAGTGGATATCATCGCCGCGCGGCGCTTCGGCAAAGCCCAGCGCAAAGCGGTGCGGAATGTAGGTAAAGCCTTCCACCATCAGTGGGCCACCCGGCAGGTTATCCAGACCGTAGTCGATCATGTTCAGCGCGGTATAGACTTCGTTGATACGCACTTTCAGACGGGAAATAACGTCGCAGCCCTGCTCGCTGTGGACTTCCATTGGCAGCAGGCCATAGCCGACAAACGGGTGATCGGCGCGGGTATCACGGGCGTGACCGCTGGCACGGACCATCGGGCCGACGTTACTGAAGTCGCGAGCGATTTCCGGGTCCAGACGACCAATGCCGACAGTGCGCTGTTCCATGTTCGGAGTGCTCAGCAGCACATCCACCAGCTCCTGCACTTCACGACGCATCTGTTGTGCCAGCTGGCGGGTCTGGATCATGTCGTCTTTCAGCAGATCGCGACGAATCCCGCCGATCAAGTTCAGGCCGTAGGTTTTACGCGCACCGGTAAGGATCTCTGCCATTTTCATGGAGGTTTCACGCACGCGGAAGAACTGCATAAAGCCGGAGTCGAAGCCGGTAAAGTGACAGGCCAGGCCAAGGTTGAGCAGATGCGAGTGCAAGCGTTCTACCTCCAGCAGAATGGCGCGGATCATCTGCGCACGTTCTGGCACCTGAATACCCATCGCGTTTTCCACCGACGTGGTGTAGGCGGTGCTGTGGGCAAAGCCGCAGATCCCGCACACACGGTCAGAGAGGAAGGTCACTTCGTTATAACCCATACGGGTTTCCGCCAGTTTTTCCATGCCGCGATGGACGTAGAACAGACGGTAGTCGGCGTCGATAATGTTTTCGCCATCGACGAACAGACGGAAGTGGCCCGGTTCATCAGAAGTGACGTGCAGCGGACCAATCGGCACGACGTTGTTTTTCTTGTCGCCCAGTTCGTTGATGAACTCGTAGGTTTCAGCATCGGTGGTCGGTGCCGGACGCTGACGATAATCCATGCTGTCTTTACGCAGCGGATAAAGTTCATCCGGCCAGTCATCCGGCAGCACCAGACGACGTTCATCCGGCAGACCAACCGGAATCAAACCGTACATATCGCGCACTTCACGCTCGCCCCACACCGCCGCCGGAACGCGCGGCGTCACGGACGGATATTCCGGTTTGTTGGCGTCAACTTCGACGCGAACCGTAATCCAACACTTAGTGCCCTTCTCCATCGACAGCACGTAGTAAACGGCGTAATGACCATTCAGTTTGCGTTCGTCGTTACCAAACAGCACCGACAGCCAGCCACCCTGTTTGTAGTAAAGAAACTCCACCACTTCCGGCAGGTAGTTCACCTTTACGGTGACAGTCAGCTGATCTTTGGTCTGCCAGGCGTGGTCCAGCACGACGCCCGGAAATGCCTCATTCAGCGCGGCGAGATAATGTTGACCTAATTTTTCTTCAGACATGCTCAAACTCTCTTTAATCACGCCGCCAGCAAGGAGACGAACGCTAAAAATGCAAAGCCAAACCCAGCCCAGGTAATGCGCGGAGTAATATCAAGACGCAGACGGGCCATGCTGTTTTCGAACAGCGCGATAACCAGGACGCCGACCACCAGTTTTACGATGGCAATCACCAGCGCCAGCAGCAGTCCACCGGCGGTGAAGGTTTCCATTTGTCCCCACGGAATAAACACCCCGACGAACATCTGCAACACCACCAGCTGTTTCAGGCTGATACCCCATTTCATGACGCCAAAGCCGCTGCCGCTGTATTCAGAGAGCGGGCCTTCCTGCAGCTCCTGCTCGGCTTCCGCCAGGTCGAACGGCAGTTTGCCCATTTCGATAAAGGTGGCGAACGCACAGGCACAAAGCGCCAGTACCAGCGGGATGCTCTGGCTCAGCGGCCAGTGATAAACGGTGTCGGTGATGTTGCTGATGTTGGTGGAACCGGCAACCTGTGCGGCAACCCACAGACCAAGCAGCAGCATCGGTTCGACCAGCACGCCAAGCATCGCTTCACGGCTCGCGCCGATAGCGGTAAACGGGCTACCGGTATCCAGACCAGAAATGGCAAAGAAGAAACGCGCGATGGCAAAGAGATACAGTAAGGTGATCAAATCACCCAGTTGCGGCAGCGGAGAACCGACGGTCACCACCGGCAGCGCAGTAGCGATAGTCAGCATGACGCCCACCATCACATACGGCGTCAGGCGGAACACCCAGCCGGAGGCATCCGGGCCGACGCTCTGACGCCCCAGCAGTTTGATAATGTCGCGATACTCCTGCAACACGCCCGGCCCGCGACGGTTATGCAAGCGGGCGCGCGCCACGCGGGTTATACCGGAGAGCAGCGGCGCAACGGCAAATAACACCAGCGCCTGAATTAACGGATATAAAACACTCATTCTCAGGCTCCTCGTGAAACAATAATCACCACCAGTACCGCCAGTTCAACCAGCGCCATCCGGCGGAACAGCAACGCACTCCCCTCGCACTGCCAGCCCGGCACCAGAGACACCGGATTCAGCCATTTGCGTAGTTTCAGCACCGGCGCAAACGCCTGTTTCACCGGCATGGCAAAACCGTGAGCGGTAATCACCATTGATTTTTCGTGGTCGTAACCGCACACCCAGGCCGCACCGCGGGAACGCGATGGCAAACGATCGCCTTTGCAAATCGCCATAATGATGAATGGCAGCAGCGGGCAGGCAATCAGCAGCAACGTGATCATCGGTTGAGAAACGGTGGTGTTAGCAGGCTCCAGCGGCAGAGGTACAGCAGCAGAGAGCATCGGCAGTAGCCACGGCGCAGCAACACCGCCAATTACGCAGCAAATCGCCAGTGCCACTACGCTTACGCTCATCAGGAGCGGCGCACAGGTGGCGTTTTCGGCTTCTTTGGTGCGCGGCGCGCCGAGGAAGGTACGCCGTATCTTTTCGCCATCCACATCACCGCCAGTGCGCCGGTAATTGCCAGGCCAACGGCCAGCAGCGGCCCCACAGGCCGCCAGACAAACGCGCCGCTATTGCTTAGTTTGAAGGATTGATAGATAACCCACTCACCGGCAAAACCGTTCAGCGGAGGCAGTGCCGCCATCGCCATCAGGCCAACCAGCATCGCCAGTGAAATCACCGGCATGCATTTACTTCCGATGCCCGCCCACTTCTCGATGTCGCGGTGGCCGGTACGGAACCAGACCGCACCCGCGCCGAGGAACAGGGTAGTTTTAAACAGGCTGTGGTTGAGCAGATGATACAGACCACCGACCAGGACCACCGCCACCATCACCGGCTGTTGTAATGCCAAACCGGTAACGCCCACGCCTAAACCGAGCAGGATGATGCCGATATTTTCCAAGGTGTGATACGCCAGCAAACGCTGGATATTGTTCTCCATCAGCGCGTACAGGCCGCCGACGAAAGCGGTTATCATGCCAAGAACCAGCAACGCAATGCCCCACCACAGCGGCTGCGATTGCCCAGCAGTGAAATGGTCAGAATGCCGAGCAGACCGACTTTCATCACCACCGCCGAGAACAGTGCCGCCGCCGGTGCGCTGGCGTTGGCGTGCGCCTGAGGCACCCAGGCGAGTGCAGCGGGATAATCCCGGCCAGCAGGCCAAAACCGAGCACGCACAGCACCCAGGATCTCGGAACCGATACAGGCAGCGGTCTGCGCGCGTTCAGCCAGCAGCGCCAGATCCAGCGTATCGTAGCGTTGCCACAGCAGCAGGCGGGCAATCGCCAGCAAAATAGTGCCAGGCGACCGAGCGCAAACCACAGCTTGCGAAGTGACGCAGCCGGTCAGGAAGGCACCCCGCACAGAGCCATGATTTCGGCCATCACCACTCCCATGGAGCCGAAGCTTTCAGCCACAATCGCGCAAACGGCAGCCGCCAGCAGCTCATTGACCAGCAGACCGTTATTTTTGACGTTCGGGTGACGATGCCAGTCGATGTTGTACAGACTGACGAACAGGCCGCACAGCCCCAGCGCGATCAACCAAACCGCGTTCAACGGTGCGACCACCACGCTGTAATGCTACCAGCGACAGTTGGCCGATGACCGGAAAGGCGTGAATCAACACCTGAATCCCGGCCAGCGCGGCACACAGGCTACCCAGCGCGCCGCCAATCCCGGCGACAAAGCCGCTGAGAGGTTTCTTGAACGACAGTAAAAAGGAGAGCACCCGCAGCAAAAGCGAACCACGCTACTGCGCTATTGATTAAGGTCATCACGCTCATTTCACCTCTCCTTTTGCTGCGTCTGGAACAGCGACAGATCGCCTAAATCGGTGTGGAAGGTCAGCTCACGTTTACGGCGGCTGGCGCGGGCGATGTCGGTGTTATTGACCAGGTGCAGAGCTTTGGTTGGGCAGGTCCGAACACAGGCCGGTCCTTGCTCATCGAAATGGCACAGGTCGCATTTCACCGCGATAGCGCGTACGCCTGGCACCAAGTCGAGCAGCGTACTGACACGTGCCGGAGCCGGTGGCGCTGGCAGCGCTTTCGGGGAGTTGGCATTCGCCGGGATGTCCAGTGGGCGGCTGCCGGAAAATTCAATGGCGCCAAACGGGCAGGCAATGCCGCAAAGTTTGCAGCTCACGCACAGGCTTTCGTTGAGCTGTTCCGGCCCCATCAACGCGGGTAATAGCATTTACCGGGCAAACCCCGGCACACGGCGCGTCTTCGCGGTGGCACATCTGCGGCGCGGATTCTTTTTCATTGAGCATTACTCTAAGCCGCGGCATTGATTGCAGGCCGTGATGGCGATGCGTTTCCGCGCAGGCCGCTTCACAGGTACGGCAACCAATACAGACGGTAGAGTCAGCAATTACAAAACGATTCACCAGGCATTCCTCAGGTGATTGTCATTTTTGACGAAAACATGCCGATGAAATGTCATTTTCGACACTCATCGACACGCCCATCCCCAAACAGGCGTAACGCCTGCAAAACGGGCAAAGCCTCAGCTCATGCTGCCGGGCTTTGTCCCTTTACCAGTTGGCTTAAATTCACCGGCACATTGTTTTCAATAGCGGTGTATAAGCTGTCGTAAACGCCAGCGATTTTTTCGAGATAGTGTTCCAGAACCTGTTCGCGATCGCGGATGTTGACCTTGCCATCAATCATGCCGTCAATGCTCAGTTGCGCCTGCGCAATCCGCTGTTTGTCTTCGCCATCTTTTGTTTCGACGTAATACTCGATGGTGTGGCTGTTAAAGCCATCCGCCAGGGTGACGTAAATGCGAAAATGTTCAAAAAGGACGAAACAGAGTTCTTTGTCCGGCGCGCAGCTCATGGCGTGATGCAGGCGCGCTTTCGATAACGTGATCCCCTGAACCAGCGAATTGCAGTAGATGTGCCACTGGTCCTGTAGGCGACGATGCCGCTGTGCGATGTAATCGGCTTTCTCGCTTATTTCCCAAATAGTCATTGTCAGGTTACCCGTTTAACAGAGATGCCAGCTTTAAGCATTTTTTGTGCCAACTTTTAATTTATTGTTATTAAAGAGATTTTTAAGCTAAAGATGAATTTCGTCGCCGTGTCGACGTGTCATTTCGACATCATCGACATTATTCACCGCAGGGATAATCAACACTGGCACAATTATTGCTTGTAGCTGGCAATAGTTAATGGGAGGCGATATGCACGAAATAACCCTCTGCCAACGGGCACTGGAATTGATCGAACAGCAGGCCGCAAAACACGGCGCAAAACGCGTAACTGGGGTCTGGCTCAAAATTGGCGCATTTTCTTGTGTCGAAACCAGCTCTCTTGCCTTTTGTTTTGATCTGGTTTGCCGCGGCAGCGTGGCGGAAGGTTGTAAACTGCACCTCGAAGAACAAGAGGCCGAATGCTGGTGTGAAACATGCCAACAGTATGTGACGCTACTGACCCAGCGCGTCCGCCGCTGTCCACAGTGTCATGGTGACATGCTGCAGATTGTGGCAGACGACGGTTTACAGATTCGGCGGATAGAAATAGACCAGGAGTGAGCGATGTGTACAACATGCGGTTGCGGTGAAGGCAACCTGTATATCGAGGGTGATGAACATAACCCTCATTCCGCGTTTCGTAGCGCGCCATTTGCCCCGGCGGCACGCCCGAAGATGAAAATCACCGGCATTAAAGCGCCTGAATTTACCCCCAGCCAGACTGAAGAAGGCGACCTGCATTACGGTCATGGCGAAGCGGGCACTCACGCACCGGGCATGAGCCAGCGTCGGATGCTGGAAGTCGAAATTGACGTGCTGGACAAAAATAACCGTCTGGCTGAACGCAACCGCGCGCGCTTTGCTGCCCGCAAGCAACTGGTGCTCAACCTGGTTTCCAGCCCTGGTTCCGGTAAAACCACCCTGCTGACGGAAACCCTAATGCGCCTGAAAGACAGCGTTCCGTGCGCAGTTATTGAAGGCGACCAGCAAACCGTGAACGATGCCGCACGCATTCGCGCTACCGGCACACCAGCGATTCAGGTGAACACCGGTAAAGGCTGCCATCTTGACGCACAGATGATTGCCGACGCCGCACCGCGTCTGCCACTGGACGATAACGGTATTCTGTTTATCGAAAACGTTGGCAACCTCGTATGCCCGGCCAGCTTCGATCTCGGTGAAAAACACAAAGTGGCGGTGCTTTCCGTTACCGAAGGTGAAGACAAACCACTGAAATATCCGCATATGTTTGCCGCCGCCTCGCTGATGCTGCTCAACAAAGTTGACCTGTTGCCGTATCTCAACTTTGACGTTGAAAAGTGCATCGCCTGCGCCCGCGAAGTCAATCCAGAAATTGAAATCATCCTTATTTCCGCCACCAGCGGCGAAGGGATGGACCAGTGGCTGAACTGGCTGGAGACACAGCGATGTGCATAGGCGTTCCCGGCCAGATCCGCACCATTGACGGCAACCAGGCGAAAGTCGACGTCTGCGGCATTCAGCGCGATGTCGATTTAACGTTAGTCGGCAGCTGCGATGAAAACGGTCAGCCGCGCGTGGGCCAGTGGGTACTGGTACACGTTGGCTTTGCCATGAGCGTAATTAATGAAGCCGAAGCACGCGACACTCTCGACGCCTTACAAAACATGTTTGACGTTGAGCCGGATGTCGGCGCGCTGTTGTATGGCGAGGAAAAATAATGCGTTTTGTTGATGAATATCGCGCGCCGGAACAGGTGATGCAGTTAATTGAGCATCTGCGCGAACGTGCTTCACATCTCTCTTACACCGCCGAACGCCCTCTGCGGATTATGGAAGTGTGTGGCGGTCATACCCACGCTATCTTTAAATTCGGCCTCGACCAGTTACTGCCGGAAAACGTTGAGTTTATCCACGGTCCGGGGTGCCCGGTGTGCGTACTGCCGATGGGTAGAATCGACACCTGCGTGGAGATTGCCAGCCATCCGGAAGTCATCTTCTGTACCTTTGGCGACGCCATGCGCGTGCCGGGGAAACAGGGATCGCTGTTGCAGGCAAAAGCACGCGGTGCCGATGTGCGCATCGTTTACTCGCCGATGGATGCGTTGAAACTGGCGCAGGAGAATCCAACCCGCAAAGTGGTGTTCTTCGGCTTAGGTTTTGAAACCACTATGCCGACCACCGCTATCACTCTGCAACAGGCGAAAGCGCGTGATGTGCAGAATTTTTACTTCTTCTGCCAGCACATTACGCTTATCCCGACGTTGCGCAGTTTGCTGGAACAGCCGGATAACGGTATCGATGCGTTCCTCGCGCCGGGTCACGTCAGTATGGTTATCGGCACCGACGCCTATAATTTTATCGCCAGCGATTTTCATCGTCCGCTGGTGGTTGCTGGATTCGAACCCCTTGATCTACTACAAGGCGTGGTCATGCTGGTGCAGCAGAAAATAGCGGCCCACAGCAAGGTAGAGAATCAGTATCGTCGAGTGGTACCGGATGCCGGTAACCTGCTGGCGCAACAGGCGATTGCCGATGTGTTCTGTGTCAACGGCGACAGCGAATGGCGCGGCTTAGGCGTGATTGAATCTTCTGGCGTGCACCTGACGCCGGATTATCAACGATTCGATGCCGAAGCACATTTCCGCCCGGCACCGCAGCAGGTCTGCGATGACCCGCGCGCGCGTTGTGGTGAGGTATTAACGGGCAAATGTAAGCCGCATCAATGCCCGCTGTTTGGTAACACCTGTAATCCTCAAACCGCGTTTGGTGCGCTGATGGTTTCCTCCGAAGGAGCGTGCGCCGCGTGGTATCAGTATCGTCAGCAGGAGAGTGAAGCGTGAATAATATCCAACTCGCCCACGGTAGCGGCGGCCAGGCGATGCAGCAATTAATCAACAGCCTGTTTATGGAAGCCTTTGCCAACCCGTGGCTGGCAGAGCAGGAAGATCAGGCACGTCTTGATCTGGCGCAGCTGGTAGCGGAAGGCGACCGTCTGGCGTTCTCCACCGACAGTTACGTTATTGACCCGCTGTTCTTCCCTGGCGGTAATATCGGCAAGCTGGCGATTTGCGGCACAGCCAATGACGTTGCGGTCAGTGGCGCTATTCCGCGCTATCTCTCCTGTGGCTTTATCCTCGAAGAAGGATTGCCGATGGAGACACTGAAAGCCGTAGTGACCAGCATGGCAGAAACCGCCCGCGCGGCAGGCATTGCCATCGTTACTGGCGATACTAAAGTGGTGCAGCGCGGCGCGGTAGATAAACTGTTTATCAACACCGCTGGCATGGGCGCAATTCCGGCGAATATTCACTGGGGCGCACAGACGCTAACCGCAGGCGATGTATTGCTGGTGAGCGGTACACTCGGCGACCACGGGGCGACTATCCTTAACCTGCGTGAGCAGCTGGGGCTGGATGGCGAACTGGTCAGCGACTGCGCGGTGCTGACGCCGCTTATTCAGACGCTGCGTGACATTCCCGGCGTGAAAGCGCTGCGTGATGCCACCCGTGGTGGTGTAAACGCGGTGGTTCATGAGTTCGCGGCAGCCTGCGGTTGTGGTATTGAACTTTCAGAAGCGGCACTGCCTGTTAAACCTGCCGTGCGTGGCGTTTGCGAATTGCTGGGACTGGACGCCCTGAACTTTGCCAACGAAGGCAAACTAGTAATAGCTGTTGAACGCAACGCGGCAGAGCAAGTGCTGGCAGCGTTACATTCCCATCCACTGGGGAAAGACGCGGCGCTGATTGGTGAAGTGGTGGAACGTAAAGGTGTTCGTCTTGCCGGTCTGTATGGCGTGAAACGAACCCTCGATTTACCACACGCCGAACCGCTTCCGCGTATATGCTAATAAAATTCTAAATCTCCTATAGTTAGTCAATGACCTTTTGCACCGCTTTGCGGTGCTTTCCTGGAAGAACAAAATGTCATATACACCGATGAGTGATCTCGGACAACAAGGGTTGTTCGACATCACTCGGACACTATTGCAGCAGCCCGATCTGGCCTCGCTGTGTGAGGCTCTTTCGCAACTGGTAAAGCGTTCTGCGCTCGCCGACAACGCGGCTATTGTGTTGTGGCAAGCGCAGACTCAACGTGCGTCTTATTACGCGTCGCGTGAAAAAGACACCCCCATTAAATATGAAGACGAAACTGTTCTGGCACACGGTCCGGTACGCAGCATTTTGTCGCGCCCTGATACGCTGCATTGCAGTTACGAAGAATTTTGTGAAACCTGGCCGCAGCTGGACGCAGGTGGGCTATACCCAAAATTTGGTCACTATTGCCTGATGCCACTGGCGGCGGAAGGGCATATTTTTGGTGGCTGTGAATTTATTCGTTATGACGATCGCCCCTGGAGCGAAAAAGAGTTCAATCGTCTGCAAACATTTACGCAGATCGTTTCTGTCGTCACCGAACAAATCCAGAGCCGCGTCGTTAACAATGTCGACTATGAGTTGTTATGCCGGGAACGCGATAACTTCCGCATCCTGGTCGCCATCACCAACGCGGTGCTTTCCCGCCTGGATATGGACGAACTGGTCAGCGAAGTCGCCAAAGAAATCCATTACTATTTCGACATTGACGATATCAGTATCGTCTTACGCAGCCACCGTAAAAACAAACTCAACATCTACTCCACTCACTATCTTGATAAACAGCATCCCGCCCACGAACAGAGCGAAGTCGATGAAGCCGGAACCCTCACCGAACGCGTGTTCAAAAGTAAAGAGATGCTGCTGATCAATCTCCACGAGCGGGACGATTTAGCCCCCTATGAACGCATGTTGTTCGACACCTGGGGCAACCAGATTCAAACCTTGTGCCTGTTACCGCTGATGTCTGGCGACACCATGCTGGGCGTGCTGAAACTGGCGCAATGCGAAGAGAAAGTGTTTACCACTACCAATCTGAATTTACTGCGCCAGATTGCCGAACGTGTGGCAATCGCTGTCGATAACGCCCTCGCCTATCAGGAAATCCATCGTCTGAAAGAACGGCTGGTTGATGAAAACCTCGCCCTGACCGAGCAGCTCAACAATGTTGATAGTGAATTTGGCGAGATTATTGGCCGCAGCGAAGCCATGTACAGCGTGCTTAAACAAGTTGAAATGGTGGCGCAAAGTGACAGTACCGTGCTGATCCTCGGTGAAACTGGCACGGGTAAAGAGCTGATTGCCCGTGCGATCCATAATCTCAGTGGGCGTAATAATCGCCGCATGGTCAAAATGAACTGCGCGGCGATGCCTGCCGGATTGCTGGAAAGCGATCTGTTTGGTCATGAGCGTGGGGCTTTTACCGGTGCCAGCGCCCAGCGTATCGGTCGTTTTGAACTGGCGGATAAAAGCTCCCTGTTCCTCGACGAAGTGGGCGATATGCCACTGGAGTTACAGCCGAAGTTGCTGCGTGTATTGCAGGAACAGGAGTTTGAACGTCTCGGCAGCAACAAAATCATTCAGACGGACGTGCGTCTAATCGCCGCGACTAACCGCGATCTGAAAAAAATGGTCGCCGACCGTGAGTTCCGTAGCGATCTCTATTACCGCCTGAACGTATTCCCGATTCACCTGCCGCCACTACGCGAGCGTCCGGAAGATATTCCGCTGCTGGCGAAAGCCTTTACCTTCAAAATTGCCCGTCGTCTGGGGCGCAATATCGACAGCATTCCTGCCGAGACGCTGCGCACCTTGAGCAACATGGAGTGGCCGGGTAACGTACGCGAACTGGAAAACGTCATTGAGCGCGCGGTATTGCTAACACGCGGTAACGTGCTGCAGCTGTCATTGCCAGATATTGTTTTACCGGAACCTGAAACGCCGCCTGCCGCAACGGTTGTCGCCCTGGAGGGCGAAGATGAATATCAGTTGATTGTGCGCGTGCTGAAAGAAACCAACGGCGTGGTTGCCGGGCCTAAAGGCGCTGCGCAACGTCTGGGGCTGAAACGCACGACCCTGCTGTCACGGATGAAGCGGCTGGGAATTGATAAATCGGCATTGATTTAACTGCAAATTGCCGGACAGATCTGCCTGTCCGGCATACTATTCATGAGGTTTTTTCGGACGATATTTTTCCGGCAGTTCTGGCACCGGACGCTTGTCATCGATGAGATGACGCACGGTTAAGATCGGATGACGCCACAGCATTCTCGGCCCGGCCCAACGCATAATCTGTTTCATCTCTTCACGCTTTGCAGGCTGGTAACAGTGCACCGGACACTGCTTACAGGCTGGTTTCTCTTCGCCGAACACACATTTATCCAGCCGCTTTTGCGCGTAAACAAACAACGCCTCGTAATGCTCCGGCTCCGCTGACGCCTGCGGGCATTTCGCTTGATAAAGATCGATCATTTTTTTAATCGTCAGTTTTTCACGAGAGATACGCTTGCCGGACATGCTGCCTCCACCTCATTAAGATGTATTTATATTACATCTTAATCTTAAAGGGCACTATGACTCCAAAGAAGAAGGGTTAGCCAACCGATACAATTTTGCGTACTTGCTTCATAAGCATCACGCAAAAGCTGCAAAACAGCATCTTTCCCGGAACCAGCATCAAGAACTCGCCGTTCGCTTCTTCCCCTGAAATGATTAACTCCGGTATCATGTGCGCCTTATGTGATTACAACGAAAATAAAAACCATCACACCCCATTTAATATCAGGGAACCGGACATAACCCCATGAGTGCAATAGAAAATTTCGACGCCCATACCCCCATGATGCAGCAGTACCTGAGGCTGAAAGCGCAGCATCCTGAAATTCTGCTGTTTTACCGGATGGGTGACTTTTACGAGCTGTTTTATGACGATGCCAAACGCGCATCGCAGCTGCTGGACATCTCCCTGACCAAACGCGGTGCCTCAGCCGGTGAACCTATCCCGATGGCAGGCATCCCGTATCACGCGGTAGAAAACTACCTTGCCAAGCTGGTAAACCAGGGCGAGTCCGTCGCCATTTGCGAACAAATCGGCGACCCGGCGACCAGCAAAGGGCCGGTGGAACGTAAAGTCGTGCGTATCGTGACCCCAGCACCATCAGCGATGAAGCGTTGCTGCAGGAGCGTCAGGACAATCTGCTGGCAGCTATCTGGCAGGACAGTAAAGGTTTCGGCTACGCAACGCTGGATATCAGCTCCGGACGTTTTCGCCTGAGCGAACCGGCGGACCGCGAAACCATGGCTGCCGAACTGCAGCGCACTAACCCTGCCGAGCTGCTGTATGCCGAAGATTTTGCCGAAACTTCGCTGATTGAAGGGCGTCGCGGCCTGCGCCGTCGTCCGCTGTGGGAGTTTGAAATCGACACCGCGCGTCAGCAGCTGAATATGCAGTTTGGCACCCGCGATCTGATTGGTTTTGGCGTCGAAGGCGCACCGCGCGGTCTGTGCGCCGCTGGCTGCCTGTTGCAGTACGTGAAAGATACCCAGCGCACTTCCCTGCCGCAAATTCGCTCCATCACCATGGATCGTCAGCAGGACAGCATCATTATGGATGCCGCCACCCGCCGCAATCTGGAGATCACCCAGAATCTGGCCGGTGGACTGGAAAACACTCTCGCGTCAGTGCTCGATTGCACCGTCACGCCAATGGGCAGCCGTATGCTCAAGCGCTGGCTGCACATGCCGGTGCGCGATACCAAAGTACTGACCGAGCGCCAGCAAACCATTGGTGCCTTGCAGGATGCCACGGCGGATTTGCAGCCAATACTGCGTCAGGTTGGCGATCTGGGAGCTATTCTGGCTCGTCTGGCGCTGCGCACCGCACGTCCACGCGATCTGGCGCGTATGCGTCATGCCTTCCAGCAGCTGCCGGAACTGCGCGCGCAGCTGGAGAACGTCGACAGCACGCCAGTGCAAGGGCGCCGCGCGAGAGAATGGGCCAGTTTGCCGAGCTGCGTGAACTGCTGGAGCGCGCAATCATCGATGCACCGCCAGCGCCGGTGCGTGACGGCGGCGTTATCGCCCCCGGCTATCATGAAGAGCTGGATGAGTGGCGGGCGCTGGCCGACGGCGCAACCGACTATCTCGATCGTCTGGAGATCCGCGAACGCGAGCGTACCGGGCTTGATACCTTAAAAGTGGGCTTTAACGCGGTACACGGCTACTACATCCAAATCAGCCGTGGCCAGAGCCACATGGCGCCAATCAACTACGTGCGCCGCCAGACGTTGAAAAACGCCGAGCGCTACATTATTCCGGAACTTAAAAGAGTACGAAGACAAAGTTCTGACCTCGAAAGGCAAAGCCCTGGCGCTGGAAAAACAGCTGTACGATGAGCTGTTTGACCTGCTGCTGCCGCATCTGGCCGAGCTGCAACAAAGTGCCAGCGCGCTGGCTGAACTGGATGTGCTGATTAACCTGGCAGAACGGGCATATGCGTTGAACTACACCTGCCCAACGTTTAGCGACAAACCCGGTATTCGTATTGTCGAAGGCCGTCATCCGGTGGTGGAACAGGTACTGAACGAGCCGTTTATTGCCAACCCGCTAACGCTATCGCCGCAGCGCCGTATGCTGATCATTACGGGTCCTAACATGGGCGGTAAAAGTACCTACATGCGCCAGACCGCGCTGATTGCGCTACTGGCCTATATCGGTAGCTATGTGCCAGCCCAGAGCGTAGAGATCGGCCCTATCGACCGGATCTTTACCCGCGTTGGCGCAGCGGATGACCTGGCGTCCGGGCGCTCAACCTTTATGGTGGAGATGACCGAAACCGCCAATATTCTGCACAACGCCACCGAACACAGCCTGGTATTGATGGAATGAAGATCGGGCGCGGCACATCAACCTACGATGGTCTGTCGCTGGCATGGTCCTGCGCGGAGAATCTGGCGAATAAGATTAAAGCGCTGACCCTGTTCGCAACCCACTACTTCGAGCTGACCCAATTGCCGGAGAAATGGAAGGCGTGGCCAACGTGCATCTCGATGCGCTGGAGCACGGCGAGACCATCGCCTTTATGCACAGCGTGCAGGATGGCGCGGCCAGCAAGAGCTACGGCCTGGCCGTGGCCGCGCTGGCAGGCGTGCCGAAAGAGGTGATTAAGCGTGCGCGTCAGAAAAAACCGCGCGAGCTGGAGAGCCTGTCACCTAATGCCGCGGCGACACAGATCGACGGGACGCAGATGTCACTGCTGTCCGTTCAGGAAGAGGTTTCACCCGCTGTCGAAGCGCTGGAGAATCTGGATCCGGACTGATTAGCTGCCGCGGCGTCAGGCGCTGGAGTGGATTTATCGTTTGAAAGGCATGGTGTAATAACAATTCCCGATAGTCTTTTGCTATCGGGAATATTAACGACAACTGACGAATAAAATAAAAACACCCTGTATAATAGGAAAGCTTATTTTACAGGGTAAAACCATGCCATCTACACGCTATCAAAAAATCAATGCCCATCACTATCGCCATATATGGGTCGTTGGTGATATTCATGGTGAATATCAGTTATTACAATCCCGCTTACATCAACTCTCTTTTTTCCCCAAAATCGACTTACTTATTTCTGTCGGCGATAATATTGATCGTGGACCGGAGAGTCTTGACGTCCTGCGCCTGCTAAACCAACCCTGGTTTACGTCGGTTAAAGGCAACCACGAAGCGATGGCGCTTGAGGCATTCGAAACTGGCGATGGCAATATGTGGCTTGCCAGCGGTGGTGACTGGTTTTTCGATTTAAATGATTCAGAGCAACAAGAGGCAATAGATCTGTTGCTGAAATTCCATCACCTTCCACATATTATTGAAATCACTAACGACAACATAAAATATGCCATCGCACATGCAGATTATCCGGGGAGTGAATATCTCTTTGGTAAAGAAATAGCGGAGAGCGAATTACTCTGGCCTGTTGATCGTGTGCAGAAATCGCTTAATGGCGAGTTACAACAAATAAACGGCGCTGATTATTTTATATTTGGACATATGATGTTTGATAACATTCAGACGTTCGCTAACCAGATTTATATTGATACCGGATCGCCGAACAGCGGGCGGCTGTCATTTTATAAAATAAAGTAGTCTCATGCTTCTTCTGTGAAGCATGAGTAACCCGGTGTTATTGCAGGCCATTATTCATTTTTCGCTACCAGCAAAGAGAGATCCTGCTTCACCAGCGCGCGACTGGCACTCTCCGGCAAACCGTCGTCTGTAATAATCTGATCAAACTCGCTTAATGGTAACGCCAGCCATGTCGCCACCTGACCATATTTCGTCGCATCACAGACCAAAACTCGCTGGCGGCTGGCACTGGCAATCGCCCGTTTCACCGTGACTTTATCTTCCGCTGGCGTAGAAATCCCCCGCACACTCCATGACGATGCAGAAATAAAAGCCTGATCAATCATCAGGCTGCGCAGCATGGTCGCAGCGGCTTCCCCGACACAGGAACGGTTTTCCCGACACACTGCACCGCCAGTGTGAATAATTGTGCAATTACTGTTGTCGAGCAAGTAGTCCGCAATAACGAAATCGTTTGTGACCACAGTCAGTGACTCCATGTGAATCAGATGCTGTGCTATCGCTAACGTGGTCGTTCCCGCATCCAGATAGATACAACTTCCCGGCTGAACAAGACTTGCCGCCAGCTTGCCAATAGCCGCTTTTTGCGTCATTGCCAGCGCAGTTTTTACCTGATGAGAAGGTTCATGCGCCACGCGTCCCGGAGACTGGACGCCTCCGGACACCAGCACAACGGCTCCCTGCTGCTCCAGTTTTTGTAAATCCCGACGAATGGTCATATGTGACACATTCATTCTGTCCGTTAGTTCAGCAATACTGACAATGCCTTTTTCAGCTACCATCTCAAGGATGATTTGGCGACGCTCTACGGGTATCAACTTTTGCTCCTTCCTTTGTCCTGCTGACATTCTACGCTATTTGCCTGCGAAACGTGCGCGGCGCAACTAACGCTTAGTTCACATAAAATAACACACAATGTTAATTTATGTGAATCAGATCACCATACCGTTATCTTCCAGCGCTTATATTCACAATATCAAACAAAATATCACTTAAATTAACAAGGAGAGCAGATGAAAACGGGATCTGAGTTTCATGTCGGTATCGTTGGCTTAGGGTCAATGGGAATGGGAGCAGCACTGTCATATGTCCGCGCAGGTCTTTCTACCTGGGGCGCAGACCTGAACAGCAATGCCTGCGCTACGTTGAAAGAGGCAGGTGCTTGCGGGGTTTCTGATAACGCCGCGACGTTTGCCGAAAAACTGGACGCACTGCTGGTGCTGGTGGTCAATGCGGCCCAGGTTAAACAGGTGCTGTTTGGTGAAACAGGCGTTGCACAACATCTGAAACCCGGTACGGCAGTAATGGTTTCTTCCACTATCGCTAGTGCTGATGCGCAAGAAATTGCTACCGCTCTGGCTGGATTCGATCTGGAAATGCTGGATGCGCCAGTTTCTGGTGGTGCAGTAAAAGCCGCTAACGGTGAAATGACTGTCATGGCCTCCGGTAGCGATATTGCCTTTGAACGACTGGCACCCGTGCTGGAAGCCGTTGCCGGAAAAGTTTATCGCATAGGTGCAGAACCGGGACTAGGTTCGACCGTAAAAATTATTCACCAGTTGTTAGCGGGCGTACATATTGCTGCCGGAGCCGAAGCGATGGCACTTGCAGCCCGTGCGGGGATCCCGCTGGATGTGATGTATGACGTCGTGACCAATGCCGCCGGAAATTCCTGGATGTTCGAAAACCGGATGCGTCATGTGGTGGATGGCGATTACACCCCGCATTCAGCCGTCGATATTTTTGTTAAGGATCTTGGTCTGGTTGCCGATACAGCCAAAGCCCTGCACTTCCCGCTGCCATTGGCCTCAACAGCATTGAATATGTTCACCAGCGCCAGTAACGCGGGTTACGGGAAAGAAGACGATAGCGCAGTTATCAAGATTTTCTCTGGCATCACTCTACCGGGAGCGAAATCATGATCAAGATTGGCGTTATCGCCGATGATTTTACCGGCGCGACGGATATCGCCAGTTTTCTGGTGGAAAACGGTCTACCAACGGTACAAATTAACGGTGTTCCAACAGGTAAAATGCCGGAAGCAATCGACGCACTGGTGATCAGCCTGAAAACGCGCTCCTGTCCAGTGGTTGAAGCCACACAGCAATCGCTGGCGGCTCTGAGCTGGTTGCAACAGCAAGGTTGCAAACAGATCTATTTCAAATACTGCTCTACTTTCGACAGTACGGCGAAAGGTAATATTGGCCCGGTTACCGATGCCTTAATGGATGCTCTCGACACGCCGTTTACGGTCTTCTCTCCGGCCCTGCCGGTCAACGGACGTACGGTTTATCAGGGGTATTTGTTCGTAATGAATCAACTGCTGGCCGAATCCGGGATGCGCCATCACCCGGTAAATCCCATGACCGACAGCTATCTTCCCCGTCTGGTTGAAGCGCAATCCACAGGGCGCTGCGGCGTCGTTTCGGCACATGTTTTCGAACAAGGTGTGGATGCCGTTCGTCAAGAGCTGGCTCGCTTACAGCAAGAGGGCTACCGCTACGCGGTGCTTGATGCGCTGACCGAACACCATCTGGAAATTCAGGGAGAAGCCTTGCGCGATGCCCCACTGGTAACGGGCGGTTCTGGTCTGGCGATTGGCCTGGCCCGGCAGTGGGCGCAAGAAAACGGTAACCAGGCTCGCAAAGCAGGGCGTCCGCTCGCTGGGCGCGGCGTAGTGCTCTCCGGTTCATGCTCTCAAATGACCAACCGCCAGGTAGCACATTACCGTCAAATTGCACCAGCCCGTGAAGTTGATGTGGCACGCTGCCTCTCAATTGAAACTCTGGCCGCTTATGCACACGAACTGGCAGAGTGGGTTCTGGGCCAGGAAAGTGTACTTGCTCCACTGGTTTTTGCCACCGCCAGCACTGACGCATTGGCAGCAATTCAACAGCAATACGGTGCACAAAAAGCCAGTCAGGCAGTAGAAACACTGTTTTCTCAACTAGCGGCGCGGTTAGCAGCGGAAGGCGTGACACGCTTTATTGTCGCAGGCGGTGAGACCTCCGGCGTAGTCACACAGAGCCTGGGAATAAAAGGGTTTCATATTGGCCCAACCATTTCCCCGGCGTGCCGTGGGTAAACGCACTGGATAAGCCTGTCTCACTCGCCCTTAAATCTGGCAACTTCGGTGATGACGCCTTTTTTTCACGAGCCCAAAGAGAGTTTTTATCATGAGCGATTTCGCAAAAGTAGAGCAGTCTTTGCGAGAGGAGATGACGCGGATTGCCAGTTCATTCTTTCAGCGCGGCTATGCAACCGGTTCGGCTGGCAATCTGTCGCTGCTTTTACCTGACGGGAATTTACTGGCGACACCGACAGGTTCATGCCTGGGCAATCTCGATCCGCAGCGGCTTTCCAAAGTCGCCGCGGATGGCGAATGGTTAAGTGGTGACAAACCCTCGAAAGAGGTGCTCTTTCATCTGGCGCTGTATCGCAACAATCCGCGCTGTAAAGCGGTGGTGCATTTGCACAGCACATGGTCGACGGCGCTTTCCTGCCTGCAAGGGCTGGACAGCAGCAACGTTATTCGTCCGTTCACACCATACGTGGTGATGCGGATGGGAAATGTCCCGCTGGTGCCTTATTACCGACCGGGCGATAAACGCATCGCACAGGATCTGGCGGAACTGGCAGCAGACAATCAGGCTTTTTTACTGGCAAATCATGGCCCAGTGGTTTGCGGTGAAAGCCTGCAAGAAGCCGCCAACAATATGGAAGAGCTGGAGGAAACGGCAAAGCTGATTTTTATTCTCGGTGACCGCCCGATCCGTTATCTGACCGCAGGTGAAATTGCGGAATTAAGGAGTTAATGCAATGCCTCGTTTTGCAGCTAATTTATCCATGATGTTCACCGAAGTGCCTTTTATTGAACGCTTCGCCGCAGCGCGAAAAGCCGGGTTCGATGCTGTGGAATTTCTGTTTCCCTATAACTACTCCACCCTGCAAATCCAAAAGCAACTGGAGCAAAACCATCTGACACTGGCGCTGTTCAATACCGCTCCCGGAGATATTAATGCGGGGGAATGGGGATTATCCGCCCTTCCCGGACGTGAGCACGAAGCACACGCAGACATCGACCTGGCACTGGAATATGCATTGGCGCTCAATTGTGAACAAGTCCATGTGATGGCAGGCGTCGTGCCCGCTGGCGAAGATGCTGAACGGTACCGGGCAGTATTTATCGATAATATCCGCTACGCTGCCGACCGCTTTGCGCCACACGGCAAGCGAATATTAGTTGAAGCACTCAGCCCCGGCGTTAAGCCTCATTATCTCTTCTCCAGCCAGTATCAGGCACTGGCTATTGTTGAAGAGGTTGCGCGAGATAACGTGTTTATTCAACTAGATACTTTTCATGCGCAAAAAGTAGATGGCAACCTGACGCATTTAATCCGCGACTACGCCGGGAAATATGCGCACGTACAAATTGCCGGACTACCTGATCGACATGAACCGGACGATGGAGAAATCAACTATCCGTGGCTGTTCCGCCTGTTCGATGAGGTGGGATATCAGGGCTGGATCGGTTGTGAATATAAACCTCGTGGCCTCACCGAAGAAGGGCTTGGCTGGTTTGACGCCTGGCGCTAATTCGTTAAATCCCTAATTACAACGTACCCATACATCCCCCCATCTACGGATGGGGTAGGTTAACTATAACTTTCAGACAGGGTTTCCCATGTCCACAATTACATTGTTATGCATTGCGTTAGCTGGCGTAATCATGCTGTTGCTGCTGGTCATCAAGGCAAAGGTACAACCATTCGTTGCTTTGCTCCTCGTCAGCCTGTTAGTCGCACTTGCGGCAGGTATACCGGCGGGCGAAGTGGGTAAAGTGATGATCGCCGGGATGGGCGGTGTGCTTGGTTCCGTCACTATTATTATTGGTCTGGGCGCTATGCTGGGGCGTATGATCGAACACTCTGGTGGTGCAGAGTCACTGGCTAATTATTTCAGTCGCAAGTTAGGTGACAAACGAACTATCGCTGCGCTGACTCTGGCAGCGTTCTTCCTCGGTATTCCCGTCTTCTTTGATGTCGGCTTTATTATTCTTGCGCCAATCATTTACGGTTTTGCCAAGGTTGCCAAAATATCGCCACTCAAATTTGGCCTGCCTGTCGCTGGGATCATGCTCACTGTTCACGTGGCGGTACCGCCGCATCCAGGCCCTGTCGCCGCAGCGGGGTTACTCCACGCAGACATCGGCTGGCTAACCATCATCGGTATTGCGATTTCTATTCCCGTAGGGGTTGTTGGCTACTTTGCAGCGAAAATAATCAATAAGCGCCAATATGCGATGTCAGTAGAAGTACTGGAACAGATGCAACTGGCTCCGGCCAGTGAGGAAGGCGCGACAAAATTAAGCGATAAAATAAATCCACCGGGCGTCGCGCTGGTCACCTCGCTAATTGTTATTCCTATCGCGATTATCATGGCGGGTACGGTTTCCGCAACACTGATGCCGCCTTCGCATCCCCTGCTTGGTACGCTACAGCTGATCGGCTCACCAATGGTAGCTCTAATGATTGCGCTGGTGCTGGCATTCTGGTTATTGGCTTTACGTCGCGGCTGGAGCTTACAACACACCAGCGACATTATGGGCTCAGCGCTTCCTACTGCGGCGGTAGTGATTTTGGTTACTGGTGCTGGAGGGGTATTTGGCAAAGTGCTGGTGGAATCGGGCGTCGGCAAAGCCCTTGCCAACATGCTACAAATGATTGACCTGCCTCTGTTACCAGCCGCATTTATTATTTCACTGGCGCTGCGTGCATCGCAGGGGTCAGCAACCGTAGCAATACTGACAACCGGCGGGTTACTCTCAGAAGCGGTGATGGGATTGAATCCGATTCAGTGCGTATTGGTGACGCTGGCAGCCTGCTTTGGTGGGCTTGGTGCGTCACATATTAATGACTCAGGGTTCTGGATTGTGACCAAATATCTGGGGTTGTCGGTAGCAGACGGTCTGAAAACCTGGACAGTGTTAACGACCATTCTCGGTTTTACCGGATTCTTAATTACCTGGTGCGTATGGGCGGTAATTTGACCTTAATAAAAAGGTCCGATGGGCATCGGACCTTTTATTGTGCACAGAAAAGGCCAGCCTCGCTTGAGACTGGCCTTTCTGACAGATGCTTACTTACTCGCGGAACAGCGCTTCGATATTCAGCCCCTGCGTTTGCAGGATTTCGCGCAAACGGCGCAGGCCTTCAACCTGAATCTGGCGAACACGTTCACGGGTGAGGCCAATTTCACGACCTACATCTTCCAGTGTTGCCGCTTCGTACCCCAGCAAACCGAATCGACGTGCCAGCACTTCACGCTGTTTGGCGTTCAGCTCGAACAGCCATTTGACGATGCTCTGCTTCATATCGTCATCTTGCGTGGTATCTTCCGGACCGTTCTCTTTTTCATCGGCCAGGATGTCCAGCAACGCTTTTTCGGAATCACCACCCAGCGGGGTGTCTACCGAGGTAATGCGCTCGTTAAGACGAAGCATACGGCTGACGTCATCAACTGGCTTATCCAGTTGCTCTGCGATCTCTTCCGCACTTGGTTCATGGTCCAGCTTATGGGACAACTCACGTGCGGTTCGCAGGTAAACGTTCAGCTCCTTTACGATGTGAATCGGCAAACGAATAGTACGGGTTTGGTTCATAATCGCCCGTTCAATCGTCTGGCGAATCCACCAGGTTGCGTATGTTGAGAAGCGGAAACCACGTTCCGGGTCAAACTTCTCTACCGCGCGGATCAGCCCCAGGTTGCCCTCTTCGATAAGGTCCAGCAACGCCAGACCACGATTGCCATAACGGCGGGCAATTTTTACCACCAGACGCAAGTTACTCTCGATCATCCGGCGGCGAGAGGCGACATCTCCACGCAGTGCGCGACGCGCAAAATAAACTTCTTCTTCGGCCGTTAACAGTGGTGAATAACCAATCTCACCAAGGTAAAGCTGAGTCGCGTCCAACACACGCTGTGTGGCTCCCTGCGATAACAGTTCCTCTTCGGCCAAATCGTTATCACTGGGTTCCTGTTCTACTAAGGCCTTTTCGTCAAAAACCTCAACTCCGTTCTCATCAAATTCCGCATCTTCATTTAAATCATGAACTTTCAGCGTATTCTGACTCATAAGGTGGCTCCTACCCGTGATCCCTTGACGGAACATTCAAGCAAAAGCCTGGTTCCGCCGATTTATCGCTGCGGCAAATAACGCAGCGGGTTTACGGATTTCCCCTTGTAACGAATTTCAAAATGCAAGCGTGTTGAACTGGTTCCGGTGCTACCCATGGTCGCTATTTTTTGCCCCGCCTTAACTTCTTGTTGTTCCCGGACCAGCATTGTGTCGTTATGGGCGTAGGCACTCAGGTAATCATCATTATGTTTGATGATAATCAGATTACCGTAGCCGCGCAGCGCGTTACCAGCATAAACAACGCGGCCATCTGCGGTCGCGATAATTGCCTGTCCTTTGCTGCCTGCGATATCAATCCCCTTGTTGCCCCCCTCAGAAGCGCCAAAGGTTTCGATCACTTTGCCCTCAGTCGGCCAGCGCCAGGTGGAGATAGGCGTACTGGTTGATGTACTGCTGACAGTCGGCTCGGTTGTGCTTGCTGTTGGTACCGTTACAGGCGCTGTGACCGTGGTCGCAGTTGGCTTGTTGTTCGGCAACATTTTGTTAGCACTCTGTTCACCCGAAGACTCAGAATACGTAATTGTCGGTTGCGACGCAACAGCAACGGTGGAATTTTGTGCAGGCTTGATCACAACTCCTTGCTCTGCTGCGTCGGCCTGGGTAATGGCATTTCCGCCAGTGATTGGCGTACCGGAAGCATTACCCACCTGCAAGGTCTGACCAACGTTCAGCGCGTATGGTGCCTGAATATTGTTGCGCTGAGCAAGGTCACGGAAATCGTTGCCAGTAATCCAGGCGATATAGAAAAGTGTGTCGCCTTTTTTCACGGTATAGGTACTGCCGCTATAACTGCCTTTCGGAATGTTCCCATACTGACGGTTATAGACGATGCGTCCGTTTTCCATCTGTACCGGCTGCTGAGCTACTGGCTGCACTGGCTGGATTTGCGGTTGTTGAGTAGCCTGAATTTGTGGCTGCTGCACCGGCTGAATTTGCGGTTGCTGCGCTGTAGACGTCGTCCCCATTTTCGGCGGCGGCGTAATCAACATACCAGAATTAGTATTTGCAGGCGCATTGCCATTAACGGAGCTGACCGGTGCCGGTGGATTTGAAGTGTCAGAACAGCCTGCCAGCCATAGCGAAACCAGTGACAAAGCCGCAATGCGGCGAACGGTGAATTTTGGGCTTCCCGCGCTCATTTATCCCCCAGGAAAAATTGGTTAATAACCAGTGACATAATTACCGTGCAAGGCACCCTACTGAACACTGGAAAAGATGTTCACGATACGCTGACCTGCGGCAAAATAACCAGGAAAAATCCAGGTATTTCCTCACGTTTTAAGCCAGCTCACCCTTCACTAAAGGGACAAAGCGCACGGCCTCCACGGTATCGATAATAAATTCGCCTCCCCGACGACGCACCCGTTTCAAATACTGGTGCTCCTCCCCTACGGGTAAGACGAGAATCCCGCCTTCGTCCAGCTGCGTCATTAGCGCAGTTGGAATTTCCGGCGGTGCCGCCGTAACAATGATAGCGTCAAACGGCGCACGTGCCTGCCAACCTTGCCATCCATCGCCATGACGGGTTGAAACATTATGTAAATCAAGATTTTTCAGGCGGCGACGTGCCTGCCACTGCAAGCCTTTAATCCGTTCAACCGAGCAAACATGCTGGACAAGATGCGCCAGGATTGCCGTTTGATATCCCGAACCGGTGCCAATTTCCAGCACCCGCGACTGCGGCGTCAGCTCGAGTAATTCGGTCATTCGCGCCACCATATATGGCTGCGAAATTGTCTGCCCCTGACCTATCGGCAAAGCGATATTGTCCCAGGCTTTTTGTTCAAACGCTTCATCAACGAATTTTTCACGCGGCACGGCGGCAAGTGCATTCAGCACCTGCTCATCCTGAATACCTTGCGCACGTAATTGATCCAGAAGTGCTTGTACGCGTCTGCTTACCATTGCGTGCCAACTCCCACGCTGTTTAACCAGTCTGAAACCACATCTTGCGCGCTATGCGCAGTTAAATCCACATGCAGCGGCGTGATGGAGACATAGCCCTCATCTACCGCAGCAAAATCGGTCCCCGGACCAGCATCACATTTACCGCCCGGCGGGCCAATCCAGTACAGCGTATTGCCGCGCGGATCTTGCTGCGGGATCACCTGATCTGCCGGATGTCGTGTACCGCAGCGCGTCACGCGAATACCTTTGATTTGATCCAAGGGTAAATCCGGAACGTTAATATTAAGAATACGCCCGGTGCGCAGCGGCTCTTTACACAGTGCGCGCAAAATTGAACAGGTTACCGCCGCGGCAGTGTCGTAATGTTTATGACCGTTTAGCGATACGGCAAGTGCGGGAAAACCTAAATGACGGCCTTCCATTTCAGCCGCCACCGTGCCGATCGATAACATCATCGCCCAAATTTGGCCCGGCGTTGATCCCAGATTCACGATGTCCGGACGCGGACGCATCTGGCATTGACGCCCAGCTAGACGCAATCCGTCGGAGTGCCCATCTGCACGGCAATGTCGCCATTATCAAAATTGAAGGTGCGAAGGAAGAACTCCAGGGTCAGCGAGTTGGATGCGCCACTGCGGTTACGATCGGGTCAGACACCTGAACCTCGGCAAACTCCCGTAAGGCTCTGGCCAGCGTCTGAATGCCTGGCGCATGGATCCCGTCATCGTTACTCAGCAATATTCGCATAATCACCTGTTGTATTGATGAGTTTCCCTACCACGCTGGTTGCAAAGCTGCCGGCGGGTAGCCAGAAACGCAGTTCGACGGTGACGTAGTCCCACCAGTTCCAGCTCATCTGCTGCGGATACAGCAGCATGGCGCGGCGAGCGGCCTCGACTTTTTCTCGCTCCAGCAGCGACTGCAGCGCGGTTTCTTCAGCCAGCACGGTGTGTGTTCAAATGCCAGAGCGTCGCGCTGGGTTCCCCAATCGCCGCTACCTGGCAGCGCTGCGGTAATCATCAATTCACGCGCATCAACGCGAGCCTGCAAGGTTGCCTGCTCTTCAACGCTGGCAACAAACCAGCTGCCACGCCCGGATAATTGTAGCGCATCGCCGTCAACAACTTGATTAAAGTCCAGTTTCAGGCGTTCACTCACAATCTGATTAAACAACGCACTACGGGCCGCCGACAACCAAAAACTGCGTTTATTACAATCGCGCACCGGTGCCCCGCTTTGCCCAGCGCAGTGCACCCTGCAGGTTGCTACCGCCAATCCCGAAGCGCTGAGAGCCAAAGTAGTTAGGCACGCCGCGGTCAACAATCGCCTGCAAACGGGCTTCAACTTCGTCGCGCCCTTTGACTTCGCGCAGCACCAGCGTGAACTGGTTGCCTTTCAGCGCCCCTAAACGCAGCTTACGCTTATGGCGCGCATATTCCAGTACCTGGCAGCCTTCCAGCTGAAACTGGGTTAAATCGGGCATCTCTTTGCCCGGCACGCCGCGCGCACCACCAAGCTGTTCGGTGACTGCATGTTTATACTTTTTTGCCGGCAAAGCTCACTTCCCGAGCGTGTATTTTAAGGAATTTGGCCAGTGCATCCGCCACAAAACGGGTATTGCAGCCGTTTTTGAGGATTCTAACCAGAATATGCTCACCTTCACCATCAGGCTCAAAGCCCAAATCTTCCACCACCACAAAGTCTTCCGGATTGGCTTTCAGCAGCCCGGTGCCTTGCGGTTTACCGTGGAGGTAAGTGAGATTATCAAACTCAATCATTTTGTTGCCTTAATGAGTAGCGCCACCGCTTCACAGGCAATCCCTTCCCCACGTCCGGTAAATCCCAGTTTTTCCGTAGTAGTGGCTTTCACGTTAACATCATCCATATGGCAGCCGAGATCTTCGGCAATAAACACGCGCATTTGTGGAATGTGCGGCAACATCTTCGGTGCCTGAGCGATGATAGTGACATCGACGTTGCCAAGGGTATAACCCTTCGCCTGAATACGACGCCAGGCTTCGCGTAGCAGCTCGCGGCTATCGGCACCTTTAAATGCCGGATCGGTATCCGGGAACAGCTTGCCGATATCCCCCAGCGCCGCCGCGCCAAGCAATGCATCGGTCAACGCATGGAGCGCCACGTCGCCATCAGAATGCGCCAGCAATCCTTTTTCGTAAGGAATGCGTACGCCACCAATGATAATTGGGCCTTCACCGCCAAAGGCATGTACGTCAAAACCGTGTCCAATTCGCATTATGTATTCTCCTGATGGATGGTTCGGGTGAGGTAAAACTCGGCCAGTGCCAAATCTTCCGGGCGCGTGACTTTAATGTTATCCGCACGGCCTTCGACCAACTGAGGATGGAATCCGCAATATTCCAGCGCCGAGGCTTCGTCGGTAATAGTCGCGCCTTCATTTAGAGCGCGCGTCAGACAGTCATGTAACAGCTCACGAGGGAAAAATTGCGGCGTCAGCGCGTGCCATAAGCCGTTGCGATCAACGGTATGAGCAATGGCATTTTTGCCCGGTTCGGCACGTTTCATAGTATCGCGCACTGGTGCGGCGAGGATCCCCCCCGTGCGGCTGGTTTCGCTCAACGCCAACAATCGCGCGAGGTCATCCTGATGCAAACAAGGACGAGCGGCGTCATGCACCAATACCCACTGCGCGTCGCCAGCGGCTTTCAGACCTGCCAGCACGGAATCGGCACGCTCATCACCGCCATCTACAACGGTGATTTGCGGATGATTCGCCAGAGGAAGTTGTGCAAAACGGCTATCGCCAGGACTTATGGCAATGACGACACGTTTCACCCGGGGATGCGCCAGCAGCGCATGCACCGAGTGTTCAAGAATGGTTTGATTACCGATTGAGAGATATTGCTTAGGACATTCCGTTTGCATTCGACGGCCAAATCCGGCCGCCGGAACCACGGCGCAAACATCCAAATGAGTGGTTGCCATGTTAATTCCCGGGCTGATTTATCGATTGTTTTGCCCCGCAGACTGTGCGCGCTTCGACGCGTCAGGCACCAGACGATAAAAAGTTTCGCCCGGCCTGGTCATGCTGAGTTCATTACGCGCACGCTCTTCGAGCGCCTCCTGGCCGCCATTGAGATCGTCAATTTCGGCAAAAAGTTGATCGTTTCGCGCTTTAAGTTTCGCGTTTGTAGCTTGCTGTGCCGCCACATCATCATTGACGCGGGTATAGTCATGTATACCGTTCTTACCGAACCACAGCGAATACTGTAGCCAGACCAGAATAGCCAGCAACAGCAGCGTTAGTTTACCCATCCTGCCCCCTGAAAAACGGCATCATCATCCCATGCATCCGAAGACGACTCTACATCCTCTGTTGGGGATACCGCGACAACGCGGGCAAATGTACCACATTTGTCCATTGTTACGTATACCCAGGGCGTGCAGAACATAATCTCATTATTAGTTACGGTTTGAATTATGAACAGAGGAGACGGGAAAGTACAAATTAGCCCAGTAGCCACATAAACAGTGCGCCAAACATAATGCCTACTGTCACCAGGGTGAAAACAATACTGTAGCGTAGCTTTCCGTCCATCAATGAATGCAGCGCAATCCCCACCACTACCGCGACGGGCATCAGCGCCAGAAAGAAAGGCCAGGTGTAGATAAAGAAGAACAGCGTGTTAGAGCCATAAATCAACATCGGCATCGCCAGCGCAAATAACCAGGAGATAAAACCGACCACGGCACCAGGCAGTGACCATGTGGTTTCTTCATCCTCAGTAAGGCTGTCGTTATTTGTTAGTGTAATGTTATGGCTATTACGCATATTTGATCCTGTTACTTTGACGAACCGGGCATGGAAACCCGGTGGTGTCTCAGGATCTGATAATATCGTTCTGTCTCAACAGATCTAATAATTGCTGTACCAAATTTGTTACTAATTGTTCACCATTGAGATGAATTTCTGCCGATTCAGGCGCTTCGTAAACGGAATCTATTCCCGTAAAGTTGCGCAGTTCACCGGCACGCGCTTTCTTATATAAGCCTTTGGGATCGCGGGCTTCGCAAATCGCCAGCGGCGTATCGACAAACACTTCGATAAAGCGCCCTTCTCCTACGCGTTCGCGAACCATCTGGCGTTCGGCGCGGTGTGGCGAGATAAATGCGGTCAGCACCACCAGTCCGGCTTCAACCATCAAATTCGCCACTTCACCGACGCGACGGATATTCTCTTTACGATCGGCATCGCTAAAACCGAGATCGCTGCATAATCCGTGGCGAACATTGTCGCCATCCAGCAGATACGTACTGACGCCGAGTTTATGTAACGCCTCCTCCAGCGCCCCGGCGACCGTTGATTTACCGGACCCGGAGAGGCCGGTAAACCACAGCACTACACCACGATGACCGTGGTGTAGCTCGCGTTGTTGCACAGTGACCGGATGGCTATGCCAGACGACGTTTTCGTCATGCAGCGCCATTATTTATCCCCCAGCAAATCGCGCGCGCCCCAGTGCGGAAAGTGGCGACGAACCAGAGCATTCAATTCCAGTTCGAATGCACTGAATTCAGATGGCGCAGCAGTTGCCTGGCTAACTGGCTCGTGCACCATACCGGCACCCACGGTCACATTGCTCAGGCGATCGATAAAAATCAGCCCACCCGTCACCGGATTTTGTTGATAACGATCTAACACCAGCGGCTCGTCAAAAGTGAGATCCACGAGGCCGATCCCATTCAGTGGCAGGTTTTCAACTTCACGCTGGGTAAGGTTATTAATATCAACCTGATAGCGAATGCCATCAACACGCGCGCGCGTCTTCTTACCGGCAATTTTGATGTCGTAACTCTGCCCTGGAGAAAGCGGCTGTTCCGCCATCCATACCACATCCACCGACGCGCTCTGCACCGCCGGTAACGCTTCGTCTGCCGCCAGCAGCAGATCGCCACGGCTGATGTCGATCTCATCCGTCAGCACCAGGGTGATCGCTTCTCCGGCAAAGGCTTCTTCGCGATCACCATCAAAAGTCACGATCCGCGCGACGTTTGATTCCACACCAGAGGGCAGCACTTTGACACGTTGCCCGACTTCCACGCGACCGGATGCCAGCGTTCCGGCGTAACCACGAAAATCGAGATTCGGGCGATTAACGTACTGCACCGGGAAGCGCATTGGCTGAGCATCCACCACTCGCTGGATCTCCACGGTTTCCAGCACTTCGAGCAGTGTCGGACCGCTGTACCACGGCATACTTTCACTTTGCGATGCCACGTTATCGCCTTCCAGTGCAGAAAGCGGTACGAAGCGGATATCCAGATTCCCCGGCAGCTGTTCTGCAAAGGTTAAATACTCTTCGCGAATGCGGTTAAAGGTTTCTTCGCTATAACCGACGAGGTCCATTTTGTTAATCGCCACCACCAGGTGTTTGATACCCAGCAGCGTCGAAATAAAGCTGTGGCGACGAGTCTGGTCAAGCACGCCTTTGCGCGCATCAATCAGCAGGATTGCCAGGTCACAGGTGGATGCACCAGTCAGCCATATTACAGGTATCTGCTCATGCCCCGGGGTATCGGCGATAATAAATTTGCGTTTTTCGGTGGAGAAATAGCGATAAGCCACGTCAATGGTAATACCCTGCTCGCGCTCGGCCTGGAGACCATCCACCAGCAGCGCCAGGTCGAGTTTCTCACCCTGAGTCCGTGACGTTTGCTGTCGTTGTGCAGCGATGACCTCGATCTTCATAAATCTGTCGAGTGTCGTGCAGCAGGCGGCCGATCAGCGTACTTTTACCGTGCATCCACGCTGCCGCAGGTCAGAAAGCGCAGCAGGCTTTTGTGCTGCTGGGTCATGCAGATACCTTCAACCCCGCCTTCATCGGCAATTTGTTGTGCAATAGTGGTGTTCATGGCGGCTCCTTAGAAATAACCCTGACGTTTTTTAAGCTCCATGGAGCCAGCCTGGTGGCGTCGAGATCATTTGCGCCCCTGACGTTCACTGGTGGTCGAGACCAGCATCTCTTCGATGATTTCCGGCAGCGTCTGCGCGTCAGACTCTACCGCGCCGGTCAGCGGCCAGCATCCCAGGGTACGGAAACGCACCATCTGTTTTTTGATAACTTCACCCGGCTGCAGATCGATCCGGTCGTCATCGATCATCATCAGCATGCCGTCACGTTCCAGTACCGGGCGCTCGGCAGCCAGATACAGTGGAACGATCTCAATATTTTGCAGGGTCGATGTACTGCCAAATATCCAGCTCGGTCCAGTTAGAAAAGCGGAAAACGCCGGATACTTTCCCCTTTGTTAATCTGGCCGTTGTAGTTATGCCACAGCTCCGGGCGCTGGTTTTTTCGGTCCAGCGGTGGAAACGGTCGCGGAATGAGTAAATACGTTCTTTGGCTCGTGATTTTTCTTCATCACGGCGTGCGCCGCCGAAGGCTGCGTCAAAACCGTATTTATTCAGCGCCTGCTCAGCCCTTCGGTTTTCATGATATCGGTATGTTTGGCGCTACCGTGGACAAACGGGTTGATCCCCCATCGCCACCCCTTCCGGGTTTTTGTGCACCAGTAACTCACAGCCGTAGGCTTTAGCAGTACGATCGCGGAACTCATACATCTCGCGGAATTTCCAGCCGGTATCGACATGCAGCAACGGGAAAGGCAGCGTACCTGGATAAAACGCCTTGCGCGCCAGATGCAGCATGACGCTGGAATCTTTACCGATAGAGTAGAGCATCACCGGATTTGAGAATTCTGCCGCCACCTCGCGAATAATGTGGATGCTTTCCGCCTCCAGTTGCCGCAGGTGAGTAAGTCGTATTTGATCCATAACCGTTCCTTTGCAATACCGCTATTTTCTTGCCATCAGATGTTTCGACTATAGGGAGCGTAAGAGAACGAATGAAATTACCAATTAGAATGAGTAGTTCCTTAACGGAATAACGATTTGGCAAAGCTAATATCAAAAAGTGCTTAAGGCACCGGATTTCGGGCGTTTAGGAAGATTTGAAATTGTTTTAGCGCAGCGGCAGTTTCATACTATGGCGGTAAAAAAATTTGCATGGTATTTAAGGACTCACTATGTTTTCCGCATTGCGCCACCGTACCGCTGCCCTGGCGCTCGGCGTATGCTTTATTCTCCCCGTACACGCCTCGTCACCTAAACCTGGCGATTTTGCTAATACTCAGGCACGACATATTGCTACTTTCTTTCCGGGACGCATGACCGGAACTCCTGCAGAAATGTTATCTGCCGATTATATTCGCCAACAGTTTCAGCAAATGGGTTATCGCAGTGATATTCGGACATTTAATAGTCGGTATATTTATACCGCCCGCGATAATCGTAAGAGCTGGCATAACGTGACGGGAAGTACGGTGATTGCCGCTCATGAAGGCAAAGCGCCGCAGCAGATCATCATTATGGCGCATCTGGATACTTACGCCCCGCTGAGCGATGCTGACGCCGATGCCAATCTCGGCGGGCTGACGTTACAAGGAATGGATGATAACGCCGCAGGTTTAGGTGTCATGCTGGAATTGGCAGAACGCCTGAAAAATACGCCTACCGAGTATGGTATTCGATTTGTGGCGACCAGCGGCGAAGAGGAAGGGAAATTAGGCGCTGAGAATTTACTCAAGCGGATGAGTGACACCGAAAAGAAAAATACGCTGCTGGTGATTAATCTCGATAACTTAATTGTTGGCGATAAATTGTATTTCAACAGCGGTGTAAAAACCCCTGAGGCAGTAAGGAAATTAACGCGCGACAGGGCGCTGGCAATTGCGCGCAGTCACGGAATAGCCGCAACGACCAATCCGGGTTTGAATAAAAATTATCCGAAAGGCACTGGGTGTTGTAATGACGCAGAAATATTCGACAAAGCGGGCATTGCTGTACTTTCGGTGGAAGCGACTAACTGGAATCTTGGGAATAAGGATGGTTATCAGCAACGCGCAAAAACACCTGCCTTCCCGGCGGGAAATAGCTGGCATGACGTAAGACTGGATAATCACCAACATATTGATAAGGCTCTTCCTGGAAGAATAGAACGTCGCTGCCGTGACGTTATGCGGATAATGCTACCTCTGGTGAAGGAGTTGGCGAAGGCGTCTTGATGGGTTTGAAAATGGGAGCTGGGAGTTCTACCGCAGAGGCGGGGGAACTCCAAGTGATATCCATCATCGCATCCAGTGCGCCCGGTTTATCCCCGCTGATGCGGGGAACACCAGCGTCAGGCGTGAAATCTCACCGTCGTTGCCGGTTTATCCCTGCTGGCGCGGGGAACTCTCGGTTCAGGCGTTGCAAACCTGGCTACCGGGCGGTTTATCCCCGCTAACGCGGGGAACTCGTAGTCCATCATTCCACCTATGTCTGAACTCCCGGTTTATCCCCGCTGGCGCGGGGAACTCCCGGGGGATAATGTTTACGGTCATGCGCCCCCCGGTTTATCCCCGCTGGCGCGGGGAACTCTGGGCGGCTTGCCTTGCAGCCAGCTCCAGCAGCGGTTTATCCCCGCTGGCGCGGGGAACTCAAGCTGGCTGGCAATCTCTTTCGGGGTGAGTCCGGTTTATCCCCGCTGGCGCGGGGAACTCTAGTTTCCGTATCTCCGGATTTATAAAGCTGACGGTTTATCCCCGCTGGCGCGGGGAACTCGCAGGCGGCGACGCGCAGGGTATGCGCGATTCGCGGTTTATCCCCGCTGGCGCGGGGAACTCGCGACCGCTCAGAAATTCCAGACCCGATCCAAACGGTTTATCCCCGCTGGCGCGGGGAACTCTCAACATTATCAATTACAACCGACAGGGAGCCCGGTTTATCCCCGCTGGCGCGGGGAACTCAGCGTGTTCGGCATCACCTTTGGCTTCGGCTGCGGTTTATCCCCGCTGGCGCGGGGAACTCTGCGTGAGCGTATCGCCGCGCGTCTGCGAAAGCGGTTTATCCCCGCTGGCGCGGGGAACTCTCTAAAAGTATACATTTGTTCTTAAAGCATTTTTTCCCATAAAAACAACCCACCAACCTTAATGTAACATTTCCTTATTATTAAAGATCAGCTAATTCTTTGTTTTCAAACAGGTAAAAAAGACACCAACCTTAAACCATCCAAATCTACCGGGGTACGCCTGTTTAACCCAAATGTCTGGAACTCAAATCCCGTTTCCGTATTCGTTGCCCATGCCATCACTACATTGCCTTCTTCCGCCAGTCCAGCTATTTGTTCCCAGATCATTTCACGAATTTTTGCGGATACATCACCTACATATACCCCTGCACGTACCTCCAACAACCAGATGGCTAATCTGCCTCGTAAGCGCGGAGGTACATTTTCAGTGACCACGACCAACATACTCATTTCAGCTACTCCGATGGCCTGCATCTCCCAGTGAAACAGGAAGCGGAATGGCAACAGGCTGTGCATCTTCAGGTGGGGCCGGCGGTTGTATTTCTCCAGCGGCAAGCACGTCCTCTATAAGCGGAATCAATTTGGCTAATGTTTTACTACTGCGAAAAATATCCCTGCACGCCAAACGGACTTCCCGGTCCGGCTCACCAGGGTTACGACGCGCTATCTCAAAAGCTTTCGGTACAACAGTGTCAAATTTAATGATGTCTGCAATATCGTAAACAAAGGAAAGAGGCTTTCCTGTATGCACAAACCCAATAGCTGGTGCATAACCAGCTGCAAGTATCGCCGCTTCAGTTACGCCGTATAAACAGGAAGTTGCAGCGCTAATGCATTGGTTGATCGTATCGCCCTTTTCCCAGTCTTTCGGATCGTAGCGACGTCCATTCCATGTCACGCCGTATTGCTTCGCCAGAAGTGCGTAGGTTGCCCGCACGCGACTGCCTTCTATACCTCTGAGTTGCTCTACGGAGCGCCGGGCAGGCGCAGGTTCTCCAAACCGAAGTTCAAACATTTTACGTACGACCTTCAGACGCAAATCTTCATCCAGAGCAAGTTTTGCCTGATAGAGCAGCTTATCTGAACGCGCACCTCCAGGCTGACCAGAAGCATAAACACGAACGCCCGCTTCCCCCACCCATACCAACAATGTTCCAACTTGCGCAGCCAGGCGTACAGCTGCATGCGAAACCCGTGTACCAGGTTCCAGCATGATGCAGGCAACCGAGCCAACAGGAATATGAGTGCGGATCCCTGTCTTGTCGATAAGTACAAACGCGCCATCTATTACATCGATCTGCCCATATTGCAGAAAGATCATGGAGACGCGATCTTTGAGTGGAATGGGATTAAGGGGAAGCCAGGTCATTTTATTACACCTCAATCACAGTGGAGCCAAAGATAGCAAGCCACATCCCATCGATTTAGCTGGCCCAATACCTTGCTGTACAAGATCTATTAACGCTGGCGCGTCGTTGATGGTGAGCACACCTTCAAAGCAAACCGTTTGGATCTTTCCACTTTTACCATCACCAGAAAAATACTGTGGCCGTTCCGATATGGGATGCACATCTTCAACGCGCGCCGCATTGCCCAATTTACGTTGCAACCACGCGATTTGTTCTGCTTCTTTTATTAACGGAACCCGACAGCGTTTAATATTCCCTTTACTGTCCAGGCGCTTTTGATTGTCGAGAATAGTTTTGATCGGATTTGCCCGAAGCCGAAAATAGAGTGGAACACCAACCTGAAGTTGAAATTCAACCTGTTTAGTTTTAATGACTGTCGCAACGGCAGTTGAAACAGGCATTTGCGCTGACTGCAATAAAACATGACAGCCTTCTGGTGTGTTTCGCTTCTCAACATGAAAAAGAAAATCACGAGCAGCATCCGGTCTGTTTGGAAATAAATGCCATAATCCCTGGTGAAGTTGGTAAAGATCCCTGCTCCAGGCCCTGGCAATGATGACTTTACTGAGATACATCCATACCTCCTTTAATCACATACCATTCTCGGGAAGCAAATTGTCGAGGCAAGGTGATCATCGGTTCGTCGCGCGCCGTAAATTTTAAATGATGCCCTGTAACTGATTCCTCACTATATATATCGCCGCCAACGGGCTCATAATTTAATAGCGCCTTCTGAGGATCCGATGCCTGACATGTCCCCAAAAAAAGCGGGTGTGTTAGTGGGCAACTTCTCCGCCCCAGGTAAGGTGTATACCGAGGCTTTAATACTGCTTTTTCAAGTTCTGAGATAACCATCGTTGCATGGGGTGTTAACCAGAGAGCGACGGTAAAGGAGGCATCACATAAATATTCGCGCCATGTTTGAATCGTTTCATGACTTTTCAAACCACGGTAATCTTCTCGCGCTCCAAGGACTGTATGGTAATCACGCAACCCCGTTACAGACACACGACGATCGTCAAGAATGAGTTCATCGCAGCGCACTGCAAATTGCACACTCTCTGATAACGCCTGTAATGAAGAAGTATCATCACGTTGGATCCCAAGACAAGCCCCGAGTAGCCCTAATAACCCGCTTCGGGTCGGAAATCTTCCGGTAGGTCGCGTTCCTTCAAAGGTCGGCTGCCCCCAGGCTTGCATTGGCCCAGCAAGCCGCAAGATCAAATAAGATCTCATGTTCACGCCTCGCCATTATTACGAACCCAGGATTTTAACTGTTCTAAAGTAGGCATTTGTTTAACTTGAGCAGTAATTGGGTCTACATCAGATAAGCTGAATTGCGCAGCAGCTCCGTTCAGACCATATCCATTGGCAACGCGATCCCAATATTGATTAAACGCCTGTATAGACGGTTGCAAAAAGCCATCTTTCGCTTTAACCGCTTTTTCAAAAGCATTTGCCATAGAAAGTGGCATATCGGAGAAATTAACCATTACCATATCCGCAGGGTTAAAAGCGGCATAAGTACGCTGTTTTGCTCCAGGGACCTCTGTTGCCAGCATATGAACAACATGGGTTGCAATTTCCAGAGCCTGCTCCCTGGAGGCACCACCTAAATTTTCCTGAAGTTGAGCGAGGTTAATGTTGGCATAACGATAAAAAACACCCGATGAAAATTCCTGAGTTCCCAGATGTGCAGAACCTTGTTCCTGTAAATCATCTACAGCGGTGAACCAGTCAATATCAGAATCAACCTGATGAGTAGTGATCGCATGCGCAATGGACATTGCACCATCAACTTTTCCCAACTCAGTCATCATGCCGCTGGTTGCCATTCTTCCACTAAGCGCAATATCAACACCCTGCTGTAAATTCACACGTATGGCGGCAATATCTTCCTTAAGAACTTTGAGCAGCTTTTTATCATCCAGATTATCAGCCTCTGCTTTTGCAACCTGCTCACAGAACCAGGCTATTTCTCCCACAACCCAGGGAGTAACCGCATCGGCAGAAATCTTTTCGGCTTCATCAACTGATTTACCGGAGAGCAGCGCTAATGTCTTATCGATGATTTTTTGGTCAAAACGTTCACCAAGTTTTTGCCGAAGAACATCACGTAATTGTGCAAGATGAATGGTTCTGAGACTGGATTCACCAATATTTTGTGCGTAATAACCACTTTTACGCATCGCACGTTTAAGGCTTTGACTTGAAATTCTTACTCGTCTTTTGCCGCCGAAAATAGCGTCTTTCTGCATGTTCATATCGTCGCGGTTCAGACATGAAGGGCTGTGAGAGATCAGAACATGAATATTGATAAAGTTAGACATAGAAAGGTTTCCTTACGCATTTTTGTTTGTGGTCAATACAAAATCTTCCAGAAGTTGCTGGCGTTCGCGCTTTCCCCACCAGGTCAACATCCTGGCCATTAATGGCCAGTCAAGTACGGGTTCGGCGTGAGTAAGTAATCGACGTAACTGGACCATATCGGCTGTTCTGTCAGCCCGAATTAATTGAAAGATACGGCGCTCGTTAATTCTTCCACTATTGGCTAAAGCTCTTCCCAACGAGATACCTGTTGTTTGCTCCGATTTTTTGTCCTGATGTCGGATGACATTCTTTCCTGCGCTCAGGCAAAACACCATGCGCAAAAGAGCCTGCTGGTGACGTGGGTTTTCCCAACCAAAAGGTTGCACCAGCCTATAAAACGCAGGGATATCGCGTAATTCATCAGGTTCTGAAACACGTCTAATTTGCGCACATGATCCATTATCCAGTTGTTGCCAGGCTCGATATAAAGCCATTGCATCAATTTCATCAGCCATTTGATGGCCCTCCTTGCGGTTTTAACTCCCGTAAATGTTTGTATAGCGTGGCGCGGGCAAGCGCTAATGTGCTTATTAATTTAGGATGATGTGCATAGGGAGCTACAGATTGATTAAATAGCATTTCACACAATTGATGAAGTTTGTCTCGTAAATCAGCTATTACCTCATCAGCCTGGGAAAAATTAACATTCGCCAGTACATCGGGAATTAATAATTCACTCTGTCGATAGAAATGCCTTTCTGCAGTCTCATGAACAGAGACTCCGGCCCCTTTGAAGTCTTTATTTTTAAACCCTTCTGCAAAGGTATATAACGCCTTGCGTAAGGCTGTTTTATATCCCAAACCAACAGTCACTATTTCGTTTATCACATTGCCGTATTGTTGCCACCCCTGATTAAACATCAACACATCATGACGCCGTTCAAGAATAGATGCTTGATTATTACGATATCCCCCCATAATCAATTCAAGAGGACTTTGCGGCGCAATATTTCTGAATTGATTCACAACCGCCGCCACGCGATTTCCATTTTCATTTTGAATAATCTTATCTACCACAACTCGGCTGATTTGTGTCCATGATGGTGCGGAGGTGGTGAAAGCAAGAAATTTTTCCTCAACCTCCCCTTTCTTGACTGTTACCAGACAAGGGGAATGCGGATGGGGCCATAGCCCATTAACTGTAAAGGTAAATTTTTCCTTAAGAAAACCGGTATAACGCAAATTGCTTTCCTGTCCACAGCAAGAACATTTACCAATCCCAATGGGATCGCATAATTCAATATGCGCTGGTTGCCAGAATAGACCACGGACAAACCCAATTGACGAAGCAGGTATAGACTCATTGGACTTGATAGGTTTAATCCAGGTAGGTTGGTTTTCCGTATGTGATTCATTAGGAAATTGTTTTTGAAGACGAGGTAATGTGAGGACATTGAGTAACACCGTTGAACGAAGATCGATCCCACGTACGAACGTTGTTACAGGTGTTCCTCCACGTAAACCGCTTTTAAAACCACCACCAAAACCTGGTGCCTGATTCGCCTGGTTGAATAACGCAATCGCAGTGCATCCACCACATAATGCTTCACCCTGCCCCGGTTGATTGACAAATGCACAATTCGTCGCGCCGCTTACCCCAGCCAACAGTTTTTCCATTGGAGTCACATCATTTGCTTTGACACCTTTGGTCTGCATAAAGGGATGTTCTGCGTGATTAAGGTAGAACATATCTATCCACGGCGCGATGAGTTGTTGAAACTCATCTTCAGTGAGCGGATTCATTATGCGATGTCGAAATTCAACGTCATCTTTTGCCGGGGCGATAATTTGCCCAATGCAAACCAGCAGTGCTAAAGCGGCCAGTTCCATATCGTCACGGGGCAAACTTAATCGCCACTGATCTCTACTGCAGTATAGCGATTGCAGATTTATGATTTGGACTTTCCCCCCGTTTCGCGGGCGTACAGGGATCCAGTTATCAATAAGCAAATTCATTTGTTCTCCTTCATATGCTCCGACATTTCTCCTGCATTTCTATACGTCGGCACACTTCCGTTATCGGTAAAAACAAAGAAAAAATACGGCGTAATTAATTCAATAATCACATTCACTGCAAAAATATATTCATTGGTTTAATACAATTAACCTATACATATATTAAGATGTGTTGAATTGTTTAAAGACAATAATGCATGCATTTCAAATCTGCAAGTTATTCGTTTTATTATTAAAGAAACTTTTAGTTATAATAATTACCATGAATTTTATTACATAAAATATTCATACTGTGAATATAAAATCTCATACCGGGAAATTAAAAGAAGATGTACATTGTGCACCTTCCCTACTTAAGTAGGGATAAACCGTTATTGGTCTTATTATCGTCATTGATAACAATCATTCCCGAAGTTATTTGGGATTTGCAGGGATGACTCTGGTCATCCCTTCATCCCCTGTATAGGTAATAACAATACTGTTACCCTGCCAGACCCATCCATCCAGATTCTGTTTCCCTTCCAGCCAAAGTAACCCATCTTCATCTACTACTTCAGAAAAACTACGTTTCCAGGTGAAGGGTACATTGACGCGATTAAGTGCAAGCGCCTCATACTGCTGTTCATGACTTAGGTCCTCGTAGACCTGGCCATCGAGCAGTTGTTTACCTGAAGACGTTTGTACATAAGGCAATAATGGCAGGCTCATTTCCCCATCCCTCGTTACCGCAAGAATGGTTTCATCGTTATCCTGCAAGCTATATTCTTCAGCCCACTGCAGGACCTTGCGAGCCTTGAACCTTTTTTCACACTCGGCGCTTTCAAATTTATCCATGCCATTGCCGACCCATTCTGGCTCATCCATTTCCGCATCATCGTAAATGCTATCCAGCCATTGCCGGTAAGCATCAGGGAAAAATAAGGATGCTCCATTAAGCTCCTCAATATGTTGCTGCGTCCGCCACATGACTCTAACGTTGCTATAAATATGCTCATGTCGTCCGTAACCCTCGCCATCAGGCAGCAAAATGGTGGCAACAGGAATCTCAAAACCAGCGGGACGATATTTGCGATGATGGCGATGTAAACGGCCCAATCGTTGGAAAAGCAAATCTGCAGGACAATGCTGAGTAATTAACCAATCAAAATCAACGTCGAGTGATTGTTCCACGACCTGGGTTGCGACAAGTATCCGTCCAACATTTCGCTTCCCATTTTTGCCGAAATTGCTAATAACTCGATTCTCTTTTTCACGACGATCGTTCAGCGTAAAGCGCGCATGAAACAAATCTATATCTACTTGCGTGTTATTTAGCTCCTTTAGCCGTTGGTAGCATACTTGTGCAACGTCAACCAAATTGCAAATAAGACAGACCTGTGCACCCGCGTTTGCCGCTGCGATCATTCGCTCTAACATCGTAAGGTCAGGTAACATGTCAGCTAAACAAATAGGTTCTGGCTGAATCGAAAAGCGGGGCGGGAGTTGTTCTGGATGAGCTAGCAGATCAAAACGTTGCGCACCATTCACACCTCGCCAGTTAATGAGTGGATATGCGGAGTTATTTTCCACTGGATCTGTATGCAGACCATAAGTATCCAGAAGTTTCTGTTTTTGTTTCATTGGTAGGGTTGCGGAAAGAAGAATAACACTCCCTCCCACATCAGCCTGAGCCTTGAGCACTGCCTCCAGCAAGCCGTTCATATAGGTGTCGTAAGCATGAACTTCATCAACAATTAAAACACTTCGACCAATTCCCAAACCACGGATAAAGCGGTGTTTAACTGGCAATACCGATATCAACACCTGATCAATCGTGCAAACGCCGATTTGCCCAAGAAACACTTTCTTATTGCTTTGTGACAACCACTGACAACACTGAACCCACGCTTCTTCTTGCCCCTGTTCAGTAATCGCGCGTGATTTTATTGATTGAAAGAGGTGGTTAAACCGTGAATTGCCATGAGCAAGAATAAGATTTGGGGATGAAAATAAGTGGCTCGCGCTCGCTTCCATTCTCGTAAGCATAGCATTCGCGGTAGCTTGTGTTGGGAGGGCAAAAATAACACTATCCGCAATTTGTTGATCAATAAGTTTCCAAGCATAGGCCAGCGCTGTTTCCGTTTTACCGGAGCCTGTAGGTGCCTCTATTACCGTCAGCCCGGGAGCTACTGGAAGAGCATCAACTAACACCTGTAATTGTCTGGGTTGATAGCCATTGTCCAGTAGTGCATGAACACCTTCATAACATCGCTTATTTGATACAAGTCCACTCAACTCCAATACCCGGCTCGCATCCTGCTGTCGGTCCTGGAAATACGTTCTCAGAGCATTTATGTCGGAAGGCGCATCCTCATTAAACAGAAAGGTATTCGTTGTAGTCCAGGAGCCTAACCAGTCAGCAAGCGAGCAAAAACCTGCTAACAGTGATGAACAATCAGGTGGTATATCGTTTATAGATAACCCCGCTGGCGTTAAAAATAATGCTTCCAGTACAGATATCCACTCCTCACGAGCCTGTTTATCTTGCGCAGCATAAGATGCCAGAGAAGCTGGCATTTCCCAACGCGACTTATCTTGATCCTGGGAATGTAATATAAAACCATGATGTCCTGTAACGGCCTCTACCCATGGAAACCAGGACTCATAAGGATGAGGAGCGGCATCAAAAAAACTGAAAAAATCCCCGAGAGATTGCTCTGAAAGTGAATCCTGGTTAAACCAATACAGACCGGCTGCACCATGATTAAATTTACGGCACATTTGTGTTGATGGACCATTAAGTGATGGCGTTGCAGGATTTAATTTCAGCCAACTTTCTGCTGATTTATATTGGAATCGTATATCAAACTTTCCAATATCATGAAGAGCAATGAAAAATAACAGCCAGGCCTTCACCCTCTGTTTTGATAGCATTTCATTTCGGCAAAAAGTATTTTGCAGTACGACTGATTGATCCCACCAGCAATCTGCAACAGCAGCAACATCAAGGCAATGATAAATTAACAGATGAATATCATTTCCTTTCGTCAAGCTTTTTGAGGATTTTCCCCAGTAATGGCATATATATTTAAAAGGTTCCATTAATAGCCTCCCTGTTTTTTTAGTATTATCGATGATATCAGCGGGCTATTTTTCGATGCTGCTCATAAATATCGAATTACAGTGATATACACATGTCTTGCCTCCCTGCAAAGAAGAGGCTAACATTTGAACTGTTGGGCCATACGCTGGCCTCAGGTTGAATAGAAATATGGCCTGGGGCTTTCGTGTTTCTGGATTCCTGAAAATGCCCAAAGCCCAAAAAGCCTCAAGCACCCGGTGAGATTCTATAACCATCCCGCAGGGCCTCATGTAGCCTGACGTCGAAACTGGAAGCATGCTCGCACAGTAAAAAAAACGCCCCCGGCGATAAAGCCAGGAGGCGCTGAATTTTTACAGTTTGGCTTTTTAACCTTCGTGTAGACCACGCTCGCGTTTTAAGCCAAAGAAGCGTGTTTCTTCTTCAGCCATCCCCCACTCCCGTTGCCGGGTAGTATGGGTATCGCCGACCGACAGGTAGCCCTGATCCCACAGCGGGTGATATTTCAGGCCGTGTTTTTGCAGGTACTGGTAGACCGTCCGGTTATCCCCAGTCGATGATCGGCAGTACCTTAAATACGCCGCGCTGGATAGCCAGCACGGGGAGCGTCGCACGGCTGCCGGACTGTTCGCGAAAACCGGCAAACCAGGTTTGCCCATTCAGCTGTTCCAGCGCACGATTCATCGGCTCAACTTTGTTGATGTCATTGTATTTCTCAATGCCTTCAACACCCTGCTCCCACAGCTTGCCGTAGCGCGCCTCTTGCCAGGCGGCGCTTTCTTTTGCGCGGAAAGCCTGCAAGTTGAGTTTCAGTTTGTCCGTTAACTCGTCAATAAACTGATAGGTCTCCGGGAACAGATAGCCGGTATCGGTAAGGATAACCGGGATATCCGGGCGAATCTGATTCACCAGATGCAGACTCACCGCAGCCTGAATCCCAAAGCTGGAAGAGTACATATTCGCCGGGCAGGTTTTCCAGCGCCCAGGCCACACGCTCTTCGGCACTCAGCTTTTCCAGTTGGGCATTGGTTTCCGCCAGCGCCAGCACGCGGTCAACTTTCGGCAGTTCGTTTAGCGCGTGTAGATCGAGTTTGGACATAGCTTCCTCACTGTTTGCCTTGCCTGATGTGCACTTTTTCGCTTATCCGGCCTACGCAGAGAGTAGTCCGGATAAGAAATTCATGCCGCCATCCGGGCGATTCAGGTTATTCCACAAATCTCGCGCTGGATCGAGCACCGGGCGAATGATGCCCGCACGCACCGTAAAGTCGCCGAAGCCTTCACCCGCTTCGCGCTCTTTCGCCCACGCCAACCAGTTCGTCAATCGAACCAAGGATTTCTGGCTCGGTGATGTCTCCCGATATCCCCGTGCCGATATTGCGTGACCCGCTGCGGTTGCCACCAAGATGCAGGTTGTAACGACCAGGCGCTTTCCCCACCAGACCAATTTCCGCCAACATCGCACGGCCACAGCCGTTCGGGCAGCCGGTCACGCGCATCACGATATGCTCGTCAGGAATGCCGTGTTTTTCCAGTACCGCTTCCACTTTGTCGGTGAATGACGGCAGGAAACGTTCGGCTTCCGCCATCGCCAAAGGACAGGTCGGGAAGGACACGCAGGCCATCGAGTTTTCACGCTGCGGTTTCACCGCATCCATCAGCCCGTGGTCACGCGCCAGCTACTCGATTGCCGCCTTCTGGCTTTCCGGTACGCTGGCGATAATCAGGTTCTGGTTGGCGGTAATACGGAAATCGCCTTTGTGGATTTTGGCAATCTCAAGCAACCCGGTTTTCAGCGGACGACCTGGATGATCCAGAATACGACCGTTTTCAATGAACAGCGTAAGGTGCCAGTTTTTGTCGATCCCTTTCACCCCCCACCGATTCTGTCGCCACGGCTGGTGAATTCGTACGGGCGAATCGGCTCAAACTTGATCCCCGCACGGCGCTCCACTTCCTCTTTGAAGGTGTCGACGCCAACGCGCTCAAGGGTATATTTGGTTTTGGCGTTTTTACGATCGGTACGATTACCCCAATCGCGCTGAGTGGTCACCACTGCTTCCGCCACCGCCAGGGTGTGCTCCAGCGGCAGGAAGCCAAATTCGCCGTCCGGGCGTAGGTTTTATTTGTACCGTGCTGGATCGATAAGCCGCCGCCCACCAGCAGGTTAAAGCCTATCAGCTTGCCGTTTTCCGCGATCGCCACGAAGTTCATGTCGTTGGCATGCAGATCGATATCGTTCTGCGGCGGGATCACCACGGTAGTTTTAAACTTACGCGGCAAATAGGTCGCACCAAGGATAGGCTCTTCGTCGGTAGTTGCCACTTTCTTCTGATCAGGCCGAATCTCCGCATAAGCGCGGGTACGCGGCAACAGGTGTTCAGAGATCTTCTTCGCCCACTCGTAGGCTTCAGCGTGCAGCTGCGACTCGTACGGGTTGGAGGTACAGAGCACGTTACGGTTCATGTCGTTCGCGGTCGCCAACGCATCAAGACCGACCGAGTGCAGCATTTGGTGCACCGGCTTAACGTTCTTTTTCAGAATACCGTGGAACTGGAACGTCTGACGGTTAGTCAGGCGGATGCTGCCGTAGATGGTGTTGGGGTCGGCAGCAACCTGAATCGCCTTCCATTGGGTCGGCGTAATAACCCCGCCCGGCAGGCGGCAGCGCAGCAGCATCGCGTGGCGCGGCTCCAGCTTCTGTGCGGCACGTTCAGCGCGGATATCACGATCATCCTGTTGGTACATGCCGTGGAAACGGATCAGCAGAAAATTGTCGCCGTGGAAGCCGCCGGTCAGACCATCGTTAAGATCTTCCGCGATGGTGCCGCGCAGGAAGTTACTCTCACGCTTCATGCGCTCGGCGTGCATCAATTTTGCCTTCGACCACTAAAGGCCCTGGGTGTTTTTCGCTCATTAGTAGACATCTCGCTGATAACGGCGCTCAACGCGCAGCTCACTTAAAAATTCATCTGCCGTTTCGATGTCCATTGCACCGAATTCAGCGATCACTTCCAGCAATACCTGCTCAACGTCTTTCGCCATGCGATTGGCGTCGCCGCAGACATAAATGTGGGCACCATCATTAATCCAGCGCCACAGTTCTGCGCCCTGTTCGCGCAGTTTGTCTTGTACGTAGACTTTTTCTTTTTGATCGCGAGACCAGGCCATATCAATACGGCTCAGCACGCCTTCTTTCACGTAACGCTGCCACTCAACCTGATAAAGGAAATCTTCGGTGAAGTGAGGGTTGCCAAAGAACAGCCAGTTTTTACCTTGCGCGCCATCGGCAGCACGCTGCTCATAAAGGCACGGAACGGTGCGATGCCGGTACCTGGGCCAATCATAATCACCGGCGTTTGTCGGTTGGCAGCGGAAGTTGTCGTTGTGCTCGATAAACACGCGCACTTCGCCCTCTTCTTCCACACGGTCGGCGAGGAAGCTGGAAGCGCCACCTGCACGGGTGCGTCCTTCGATATCATAGCGAACCACGCCAACGGTGACGTGCACTTCGCTCTCTACTTCCGCCTGTGCAGAAGCAATAGAGTACAGGCGAGGCGTGAATGGACGCAGCAGGCCAATTAACGCTTCGGCATCGAACTGTGCCGGGGAGAAACGCACCATATCGACGATTGGCGTCGTTGCCGCATACTGCTGCAGCTGCGCCTTATCGCCCACTAGCGGCAGCAGCGATTCACTGCGGGTCAGCGTGGCGTAGTTTTCTACGATATTGGCGGTGTTCACCGTCAGTTCGAAGTGCCACTGCAGCGCTTCAGCGAGCGGCAGAGTTTTCCCCTCGACCGTGACGGACTCATCACCCTTCAGCCACAGCAGCTCAACCAGCTCTTTGACCAGTTCCGGGTCGTTCTGATACCACACGCCCAGCGCATCGCCCGGCTGATAGCGCAGACCGGAATCACCGAGATCGATTTCAATATGGCGAACGTCTTTTTCCGAGTCGCGGCCGGTAATTTTCTGGTTAACCGACAATGACGCGGTCAGCGGCGCTTCTTTGGTATACGGGCTGCTATGAATGTCATTCACTGCGCCGCTTGCCGCAACGGCTACCGATGGTGCCGCCGGAGCGCGGGCTTTCAGTACCTCGACCAGACGCGCGCGCCATTCGGTTGCCGCAGGCTGGAATTCGACATCGGCATCTACACGATCGAGAAGGCGCTCACCCCCTAACTCGGCCAGTTTACTGTCGAAGTCTTTACCGGCCTGGCAGAAGAATTCATAAGAGGTGTCGCCAAGACCCAGCACCGCAAAGGCGGTACCGTTGAGCTTCGGCGCTTTTTTCGAGAATATGAACTTATGCAGCGCAACGGCTTCTTCCGGCGCTTCCCCTTCACCCTGTGTGGAAGCCACGACAATCAGCAGTTTGTCCTGACGCGATTTGTTTGAATTTATAATCCCCGGCGTTCACCAGGTTCACGTTCAGTTTTTCTGCCAACAGGTCATCACGCAGCGCTTCTCCAACCCGCCGGGCGTTACCCGTTTGCGAGGCGGAGATAAGCGTAATGGCGGCGCTTCAACCACGGCCGATGCCGGGGTTAATGCCGCGGACCTTGCTGCTGATTAAGCACGCCCCAAAAATAGCCGGAAACCCAGGCAAGCGGGGTTGGTGATAAATCTATGGTTGCCGCCTGTATGCGGGCCAGCTGTTCCGGATTGAGCGGAAGCAAAGCTGAAGGGGGGAGACTGTGTTGTCATGCGTTGTTATGTTCCAGTGAGCAAAGCTGTTTTCCGGTCTGCTTAGGATGAAGTACGAGAACTGAATGTAAGGTTAACGACGACGATAATAACAATTAAAGAAGGAATAGAAATATCAAATAACCAAATGGACTAACCTGTTTTTCTGGTAGTTTATAACGATAAAACAGGTTGAATAACTTATTGATATGGTAATATGAATGTTAGAATAATTGCGCGTGAATGTGCTACTTTGCCTATTTGGCCGTTTTAGTTAATGCAGAAAAAAGTGCCTTTCCGGTACTATGCGGCGTTTTTTCCTCCGCAGAGCTTCATGATGTCCACTACACTGTTTAAAGATTTCACCTTCGAAGCCGCCCACCACCTGCCGCACGTACCGGAAGGACATAAGTGCGGGCGTTTGCATGGGCACTCGTTTATGGTGCGTCTTGAGATCACCGGGGAAGTCGATCCGCATACTGGCTGGATTATGGATTTCGCCGAACTGAAGGCGGCATTTAAGCCGACCTGCGAGCGTCTCGATCACTATTGATCCTACGATATTCCGGGCCTTGATAATCTAAGGAGCGAAGCGGTCCCTCCGCTGGATTTGGGAACAGGTAAAACCGGTTGTGCCGTTGCTGAGCGCAGTGATGGTAAAAGAAACCTGCACAGCAGGCTGCGTCTATCGCGGCGAATGATAAGAGTGTGTCGGCGGTCAATTTCCCTTAAGTAACGCTATGTTAGGGTGTTGTGTTCTGGATATCTGGGGCATGACATGGAAGACGACTGCGACATTATTATTATTGGTGCCGGTATTGCAGGCACCGCTTGCGCGTTACGCTGCGCGCGAGCGGGTTTATCCGTTTTGTTACTGGAACGCGCTGAAATCCCCGGCAGCAAAAATCTTTCCGGCGGGCGGTTATATACCCATGCACTCGCGGAACTCCTCCCGCAATTTCATCTGACCGCGCCTCTTGAACGACGCATCACTCACGAAAGCCTTTCCCTGTTAACGCCCGATGGCGTAACGACGTTTTCCAGCTTACAGCCCGGCGGTGAATCCTGGAGTGTATTACGTGCACGATTCGATCCGTGGCTGGTTGCCGAAGCCGAAAAAGAAGGTGTCGAATGCATCCCCGGAGCGACGGTGGATGCACTGTATGAAGAAAACGGCAGAGTCTGTGGCGTTATTTGTGGTGACGATATTCTCCGCGCCCGTTATGTGGTGCTGGCAGAAGGTGCCAACAGCGTCCTGGCTGAACGTCACGGGTTAGTGACTCGTCCTGCTGGCGAAGCGATGGCGTTGGGGATCAAAGAAGTGCTGTCGCTGGAAACATCCGCTATTGAAGAACGTTTTCATCTGGAGAATAACGAAGGCGCAGCGTTGCTGTTCAGCGGCAGGATCTGTGATGACTTACCCGGCGGCGCATTTCTTTATACTAATCAACAAACGCTCTCGTTAGGGATTGTTTGCCCGCTCTCTTCCCTTACGCAAAGTCGTGTTCCGGCAAGCGAGCTGCTGACTCGCTTTAAAGCGCATCCGGCAGTGCGCCCGCTTATCAAAAACACGGAATCACTGGAGTATGGTGCGCATCTGGTGCCAGAAGGTGGCTTGCACAGTATGCCGGTGCAATACGCCGGTAACGGCTGGCTGCTGGTGGGCGATGCGTTGCGCAGTTGCGTCAATACCGGAATTTCCGTGCGCGGCATGGATATGGCGCTGACTGGCGCGCAGGCGGCGGCACAAACGCTGATAAGCGCCTGCCAGCACCGCGAGCCGCAAAATCTGTTTCCGCTTTATCATCACAACGTAGAGCGCAGCCTGCTGTGGGATGTTCTACAGCGTTATCAGCATGTTCCGGCGCTTTTGCAACGCCCGGGATGGTACCGTACGTGGCCTGCGTTAATGCAGGATATTTCCCGCGATTTATGGGATCAGGGTGATAAACCTGTTCCACCGCTGCGCCAGTTATTCTGGCATCATTTACGTCGTCACGGCCTGTGGCATCTGGCGGGCGATGTTATCAGGAGTCTGCGATGTCTGTAGCCCGTAATCTCTGGCGCGTTGCTGATGCGCCGCACATTGTTCCGGCTGACTCCGTTGAGCGCCAGACGGCAGAACGGTTGATTAACGCCTGTCCGGCAGGTCTTTTTTCGCTCACACCGGAAGGTAACTTACGTATTGACTATCGCAGTTGCCTGGAGTGTGGCACCTGCCGTTTGCTGTGCGACGAATCAACACTACAACAGTGGCGCTATCCGCCTTCCGGATTCGGCATCACCTACCGCTTTGGATAAATAATAAGGATAATTTATGCCCCTCTTACACCTGCTCCGCCAGAATCCGGTGATTGCTGCCGTTAAAGATAATGCCAGCCTGCAACTGGCAATCGATTCTGAATGCCAATTTATTTCCGTGTTGTACGGCAATATCTGCACCATCAGTAATATCGTTAAAAAGATTAAGAACGCCGGGAAATATGCTTTTATTCATGTTGATTTGCTGGAAGGCGCGTCAAATAAAGAAGTCGTTATTCAGTTTTTGAAACTGGTGACCGAGGCGGACGGCATTATCAGTACCAAAGCCTCAATGTTGAAAGCGGCAAGAGCGGAAGGTTTTTTCTGTATTCATCGCCTGTTTATTGTTGATTCAATTTCGTTTCACAACATTGATAAGCAAGTTGCGCAATCGAATCCGGATTGTATTGAGATCCTGCCAGGCTGTATGCCCAAAGTGCTGGGCTGGGTGACAGAGAAAATCCGCCAACCGCTGATTGCCGGTGGGCTGGTGTGCGATGAAGAAGATGCGCGTAATGCGATTAACGCGGGTGTCGTGGCGCTTTCCACCACGAATACCGGGGTCTGGACGTTAGCGAAAAAATTACTTTGACGGGATAATCGTAACCAATTGAATTTGGTTTGATTTGTAGGCCGCACGCCACATCCGACATTCAGCGCCTGATGCGACGCTTGACGCGTCTTATCAGGCCTACAAGTCCCCAGGCCAGAACCGTAGGCAGGATCATCCGGCAACACGTTATTGGCAATCTGCGTGAATGTTTGTCACCAGTGCCTCCAGCACCACTTTCCAGTCATCAACCACGCCAACATCTGCCTGTGAAAATACCGCAGCGCTGGCGTCATGATTAATCGCCACCACAAACTTGCTATTGCGTACGCCCGCCATTAACGCTGCTGCGCCAGAAGCGCCAACAACAATACACACCTCAGGTGCCAGCAGATGTCCGGAAATACCAATCACTTTTTCAGCATCAACGCCACCGTTCATCACTCGCGCCCGACTGTAGCCCACTTCGGCTCCCAGCTTTTCTGCCAGCATAGCGATTTCCTGGTTATCTGCCTCTCCGCCCTGCCCCACCACCAGCACCCGTCTGGCCTCAGCTAATGGGTCGCGGGTAACATTTTTCAGATCCTCTGTGCTAACCAGCCAGTCCGGAAGCGCACCCGGGACAATGTTCAGTTGTTGCATTCCAGAGGGCAACGTGGCGTTTTTCGCTGCTCCCGCCTGACGCGCCAGGGAAAGGCATAGCGGGCGTTTTTCTGTTTGCAGCGTCGCCGTTAGCGCATTTCCCCAGTGGGATTTGCGCACGCTTACGGTTGGAATATCTAACGAAGTCACCTGGCAGATGCTTGCACCATGTAAACGCCAGGCCAGCCGGGTCGACAGTTCATCGCCAAACGTTCCCGGCGGAAAGAGAACAACGTCCGCAGGCGTTCGCTGCCACTGTTCCACCAACGCATCCAGCACCTGTTCCGCCACTACAGGCTGAGGTTCAATCTGCCAGTGCGCCAGGGTACAACCGCTGAAATCCTGCGCCGCCAGCCAGCTTGCTATTGCGGCATTCTCCTGATTTATTGTCACAATTGCGATATTCATGGCTGCATCCTTTGGCGTAAATAGTCCTGCCATAGCTTTTGAGCTTTTTCTGCTACCGTTTGCCCATCAATCAGCGTCGCTCCGCGTCGTTGCTCTGCTCTTGCCAGTTGCAGACACTGCATCGCTGGCATTTCGGCAGCAACAGTTTTACGGATAATTTCTGCTTTCCCCGCAGCCATTCGCTGGCGCATTCCCGGTACTGGCAAGGCCACTTCACCGCACTGACGCACGGCAATCACCGCAGGCAAGCGAACCCGGCAACAACGCAACCCATGTTCAGTACGCTGTTCGAGGGTGATAAACAGCGCGTCGAGAGTGAAACGCTCCACCTGGGTGAAGCAGGGCCAGCCCAGCATTTCCGCCAGCAAAAATGGCGTTTGCCCATTCTGCCCTTCGCTGCTTTGGCAGCCGGTAATTATCAGATCCAGCGGATTCTGATGCTGCCATTCGGCAATATGGCGAGCGACAAATTCCGGCGCAAAGCGCAGATCTGCCGCCGTCTCCAGCAATACAGCTTCCTCAAACCCAAGAGCCATGAGATAGCGCAGCCAGTGCAATGCCCGTTCATCCCCCATGCTCAACGCGGTTAAAGACATCGGCGTACCGTTTTTTCTCTGCGCCAACAGCAGCGCGGCAGCGGCCTGTTCATCAGCACCGAGTAAACTTCGCAGTAGCGAAATATCCGGTCCGCTTTTACCCTGAGCCGCCGCCTGCCACTCTTTTTCCGCCAGCATTCCGGCATCCGGTTCGGCTTTAAACGCTAACAGAATGTTCATTCGCACCTCCTACATTTCCCGCCGCCACCAGCGGGAGGGCTTTAGTTTCTGGTGCCCATAGCCAGGTCACAACAAAACCAACCAACAACACTGTCGCCAGGAGCAATAAGGTGACTTGCATTCCCCACTGCGCCAGCACCCACGGCAGCAGGCCAGTACTTACCGCCGCGCCAAGTCGACTCATGGCAGTGGCAAAACCGACGCCCAGCGAGCGAATGTCAGTAGGAAAACTTTCCGCAGGCAAAATGCCCACCAGATTACTGACTGCCGAAATGGTGGTGCTGAAGAGAACAAAAAGCAGCAGCGTTAATGAACTGCCGGAAGGCAAACAGGCCATGACTACCAGCGTTGCCGCCAGCAGCAAAAAACTTCCCAGCAAAAATTTGCGATGTGCCAGCAGGTGCGTCAGAACTAATCCCAGCAGCGCGCCCACAATTAACAACGCATTAAGCATCAGGCTGGCAGTCAGCGCATCTTCCAGACCAATAGTCTGGGCGATAGTTGGCAGCCAGGTATAAATCACAAACCATGGGATTACGAGGCAGACAAAGAAGACGCTGTTAAACGCCGTGCGCCGCCAGTAACGCGAAGAGAACAAGGTTTTGATGTGTTTATGGGTCGCCGTTACCACTTCATCGCCCAGTAAAACATGGGGACCAAAATAGCGATGCACGATAGCGTGAGCTTCTGCAAAACGCCCCTGGCGCAGTAGCCAGCGTGGTGATTCTGGCGTTCCCCAGCGTAATAACGTAATCAACAACGCGGGCAGAGCTGCCGATGCCAGTAGCCAGCGCCAGGCCTCCGGGTTTTCGGAAATAAAGTGATGTCCGGCAATACTTGCCAGCACATAGCCTACGGTCCACACCACGCTGAATGCGCCCAGCAAAATACCGCGATGGCGGCGCGGGGAAAATTCAGCCAGCAAGGTGTGACCTACTGAATAATCGCCTCCCAGACCAATGCCAATCAAAATGCGCAGTCCAATAAGATGCTCTGGCGTGGTGGCAAAAAATTGTAAAAACGAAGCAAGCGTAATCAGCAAAAAGCTGAAGGTGAAGATTTTTTGCCGACCAATATGGTCGGAGATCCACCCAAGAACCAGGCTGCCAAGGAACAAACCAAGGAGCGCCGAGCCGCCGATCATTCCCGCCATAAACGGCGTCAGTTGCATGGCGGGCGTAAGCTGAATAATGGCGTAACCAATGACGCCGAGAACATAACCGTCGGTCAGGTGTGCGCCGAAAGTGAGCGCAGCAATGCGGCAGTGAAAACGGTTAAGCGGTAAATCATCCATTCGCACCGGTGAAGTGTTCATCTTTACCCCTTCATTGTCCGGTAATAAGAACGGCTTCTCGCCTGAGAAGCCGAAAAGGCAACGCCCCGTCATCGCGGAACGCTGCCTGACACATTATTTTTCAATCGGATAGATAGTACCCGTATTCATAATGCCATTAGGATCGAACTGCTTTTTCAGCCCTTCCAGCAACGCCCACGCGCTGCCGTGTTCCAGTTTGCTCCAGTGAACGCGATGTTTACCGATACCGTGGTGGTGCACCATCGAACCGCCGAGGCGAATGGTTTCTTCACAGATGATCTTGTTGAGCGGATTGTGGTACTTGTCGATTTCCTCTTCCGGCTTACAGTCAACGACGTTGTAATCGTAGACGAAGTACATGTTGGTGCCGTTCTGATAGCTATGAGAGGAATGACCGCCCAGCATGGTGATGTCGTCGGCGTGCGGGAACTCAGTACGAATACGGTTAATAACGCTTTCGTAGATTTCGTGGATGCAGCTCCAGCAGCCGGATACTTCGGTGGTAAAGCCCATGTTGCCGGTTTTGAGGATCTGCACACGTTCGGCAGCCACTTTATCCGGTCCCCAGTTCAGGTTGTTAAACCAGGTTTCGATCAGCTTGCTGTCCACGCGCTGGCATTGCGGGTAGCGGGCAACGATTTCCGCAATCCCTTCGCCCGTCACCTTCGCAATGCGAGGGTTACCTTCAGCCATAAAGATCAGCACGCATTTTCCGTCGGCAAAATGGGTGAAGTGTTGGGTGCCATCTTCAGCGTCATACAAACGAGCGATTGACGGACGATACCCTTCCACCATGATTTCACGCAGGATGTTGAAGCCGGTTTTCATGTCTTCCAGGATATAGCCGTAGAAGAGGTTGTTTTCCGGGGTGAATTTAAAGATTTTCACTGTTACTTCAGTGATATAGCACAATGCACCTTCGTTGCCGATGATGATGTGACGAATGTCCGGGCCAGCCGCGCGGCGTGGCACGTTTTTAATGCGTGTGACGGTGCCATCAGCCAATACTGCTTCCAGACCAACGACCATATCTTCGATTGCGCCGTAGAGTGTGGAGAACTGCCCGATACTTCGGGTTGCTACCAGGCCGCCCATCTGCGCCAGCGGCTTTGACTGCGGAGAATGCCCCGTGGTGTAACCTTTTTCACGCAACGCGTTTTCCAGCACTTCCAGCGGAACACCACATTGCGCCGTCGCCTGCATATTCTCAATATCAATATTAATGATTTGATTCATGGCGGAGCCGTCGAGCACCACCGAGTTTTCTACAACAGTTTCCAGCCCACCTTCGGTGGCGGAAGCACCGGTACGCGGCACACCGTTAATTTTGTGCGCATTCATAAAATTCAGCACACGGGATACTTGCTCTGTGGAACCGAGTTTTACGACCGCTGCCGGAATCGGCAAAGTATAAATGCCATGAATATCCGGAAATTTACGAAAACGGTCAATACTGTTTTTCTTTAATACTGTTTCATCGGTAATTACGCGATCTGCACCAACAATTTCCTTTAGCTGGTCGACAATCGCTGCGCGAGATAAAGACATAGTAATTCCTTCCTGATAATAAAAATGGAATAATCATTAATAAGAGAAAACAGAAACCACCGTTATGGGTTAGCGCACTAAATAACCGCCATCAACCACTAATAAATGCCCGTTGACATAATTCGATGCCGGACTTGCGAGGAATACGGCTGCGCCCATTAAATCCTGAGTATCGCCCCAACGGTTTGCCGGAATATGATCAAGAACGCGCTGATTGGTTTCTGGATTACTGCGTGTCGCCAGCGTAATATCTGTTGCATAATAGCCAGGGGCGATACCATTTACCTGAATATTATATTGACCTAGTTCATCACAATAAGCTTTGGTGAACCCGGCAAGAGCATGTTTAGTGGCAGAATATGCAGGTGACCATTGTCCACCTAAGTAAGAGAACAATGAACAGATATTAATAATTTTGCCGCTTTTCTGCGGGATCATAATTTTTGCAGCTTCATAGCTTAACTCGAATGCGGCGGTCAGGTTCACATCAATCATCGGATCCCAGTCGGCACGACCGAAGTCCAGCACCTTATTCAGCTTACAAATACCGGCATTGTTAACCAGAATATCAACTGTACCGAAACGCTCACAGCAAGCAGCGATAATCTTCTGCGGCGCGCCTTCTGCGGTGATACCCACCTGCATGAAGTCCACCTCAACACCCTGTTTTTCAATCATTTCCTTTGTTTCGCCGTTATCTTTGACGAAACTAGGAATAAAGATATTTGCGCCAGCTTTGGCCAACGCCATGGCAAATGCCTGGCCTAAACCGCTATTCCCACCGGTAACAATTGCGGTTTTACCTTTCAGGGAGAAAAAATCCATTGAGAACGCATTGAGAGATTCGATTGACATAGTTAGCTCCAATTTCCGTAAGGCAAAAAAAAAGAAAGGTAACTTCCCCCGCGAGAGGGAAGTTACCTTTCTCATTATCTCTGGTAACTGGAGATAATTTTTAGCATAAGGGCATAACTGCTAATGTGATCGTAATCACAGTGTGATATTCGTATTGTCAAATAATTTTAAAAAGCAGAAGCGTGATTACTCTCACACAACACCTCTGCTTTCCATGTTATTTATTATTTCAATTACTAGAGACCTGAGAAAAGTAATCCACCTGAAAGGGCGGCTTACTTTTCTCTTTTTTTTGTCTATTACAAATGGGAATACGATATGCAACACAACTCATATCGCCGTTGGATAACCCTCGCGATAATTAGTTTTAGCGGCGGCGTTAGTTTCGACCTGGCTTATTTACGTTATATTTATCAAATTCCCATGGCGAAATTTATGGGATTCAGCAATACCGAGATAGGTTTAATAATGAGTACCTTTGGTATTGCGGCCATTATTCTTTATGCCCCCAGCGGCGTTATTGCCGATAAATTTTCACACCGCAAAATGATTACTTCCGCGATGATCATTACCGGATTACTGGGTCTGTTAATGGCAACGTATCCACCGCTGTGGGTAATGCTCTGTATTCAGATCGCCTTTGCGATAACGACGATTTTAATGCTGTGGTCGGTGTCGATTAAAGCTGCATCGTTGCTTGGCGATCATAGCGAGCAAGGGAAAATTATGGGCTGGATGGAAGGGCTGCGCGGCGTCGGTGTAATGTCGCTGGCGGTGTTTACCATGTGGGTCTTTTCTCGCTTTGCACCGGATGACAGCACCAGCCTGAAAACGGTCATTATCATCTATAGTGTGGTTTACATCTTGTTGGGGATTCTGTGCTGGTTTTTTGTTAGCGATAACAACAACCTGCGCAGTGCCAATAACGAAGAAAAACAGTCATTCCAGCTTAGCGACATCCTGGCCGTTTTGCGTATCAGCACCACCTGGTATTGCAGCATGGTGATTTTTGGCGTCTTCACCATCTACGCCATTCTGAGTTACTCCACCAACTATCTGACCGAAATGTATGGCATGTCGCTGGTGGCGGCGAGCTACATGGGGATTGTGATCAACAAAATATTCCGCGCGCTGTGCGGCCCACTTGGCGGCATAATCACCACCTACAGCAAAGTGAAATCCCCTACCCGCGTGATCCAAATCCTTTCCGTACTCGGCCTGCTGACGTTAACTGCCCTGCTCGTCACGAACTCTAACCCGCAATCGGTCGCGATGGGGATTGGCCTGATTTTACTGCTGGGATTCACCTGTTACGCCTCACGCGGGCTGTACTGGGCCTGCCCTGGCGAAGCGAGAACACCGTCTTACATTATGGGCACCACGGTAGGTATTTGTTCGGTGATTGGATTCCTGCCGGATGTCTTCGTTTACCCAATTATCGGCCACTGGCAAGACACCCTGCCCGCTGCAGAAGCCTACCGCAATATGTGGCTGATGGGCATGGCGGCGCTTGGCATGGTGATTGTCTTTACCTTTTTGCTGTTCCAAAAAATTCGTACTGCTGATAGCGCCCCCGCAATGGCTAGCAGCAAGTAAGCCAGGAAAATTACAGGAGAAAAATCATGTCGAAAAAATACATCATAGGGATTGATGGCGGAAGTCAGAGCACAAAAGTGGTGATGTACGATCTGGAAGGTAACGTGGTTTGCGAAGGCAAAGGCTTATTACAGCCGATGCACACGCCAGATGCCGATACTGCAGAACATCCTGACGACGATTTATGGGCATCATTATGTTTTGCCGGTCACGATTTGATGAGTCAGTTTGCCGGGAATAAAGAAGATATTGTCGGTATTGGTCTGGGATCCATCCGTTGCTGCCGTGCGTTATTGAAAGCCGATGGCACGCCTGCTGCGCCGTTGATTAGCTGGCAGGATGCACGCGTTACACGCCCTTACGAACACACTAACCCTGACGTGGCATATGTCACCTCTTTTTCGGGTTATCTGACGCATCGCTTAACCGGCGAGTTTAAAGACAATATCGCCAACTATTTTGGTCAGTGGCCGGTGGATTATAAGAGCTGGGCATGGAGCGAAGATGCTGCGGTAATGGATAAGTTTAATATCCCCCGTCATATGCTGTTTGATGTGCAAATGCCTGGCACCGTCCTCGGACATATCACACCACAAGCCGCACTGGCGACACATTTCCCGGCAGGACTGCCGGTTGTTTGTACCACCAGTGATAAACCGGTAGAAGCTCTGGGGGCCGGATTACTGGATGATGAAACGGCGGTAATTTCTCTTGGCACTTACATCGCATTGATGATGAACGGCAAAGCACTGCCGAAAGATCCAGTAGCGTACTGGCCGATTATGTCTTCTATTCCGCAAACATTGCTGTATGAAGGTTACGGTATTCGCAAAGGCATGTGGACGGTGAGCTGGCTGCGCGACATGCTAGGCGAGTCGTTAATTCAGGATGCCAGGGCGCAGGATCTTTCACCGGAAGATTTACTCAACAAAAAAGCTTCTTGTGTGCCGCCAGGCTGTAATGGTCTGATGACGGTGCTGGACTGGCTGACCAATCCGTGGGAACCGTACAAACGCGGGATTATGATCGGCTTTGATTCCAGCATGGATTACGCATGGATATATCGTTCGATACTGGAAAGCGTGGCGCTGACGCTGAAGAACAATTACGACAATATGTGTAATGAAATGAATCACTTTGCGAAGCATGTGATCATTACTGGCGGCGGTTCGAACAGCGATCTGTTTATGCAGATTTTTGCCGACGTGTTCAACCTTCCGGCACGACGTAACGCCATTAACGGTTGTGCAAGCCTGGGGGCAGCGATTAATACAGCGGTAGGTCTGGGGCTATACCCGGATTACGCAACGGCTGTCGATAACATGGTTCGCGTGAAAGATATCTTTATACCGATTGAGAGCAATGCCAAACGCTACGACGCGATGAATAAAGGCATTTTCAAAGACCTAACCAAACATACTGATGTGATCCTGAAAAAATCGTATGAAGTGATGCATGGGGAATTGGGGAATGTGGATTCGATCCAGAGCTGGTCGAATGCGTAAGTGAGGAAGGCCGGGCGGGAAACTGCCCGGCCTGAACATACCTGAATGGTTATCCCCGCTGACGCGGGGAACATAAGTTCGACAACTTAAAAAATGATAACAAGTCCGGTTTATCCCCGCTGATGCAGGGAACATAATAAAAACTTTAACTAGTTCGGTTTATCCCTGTTTTTACAAGGAATATTAACTACACTCGATGTCTTTAGAATAAAAGACAATACGAATCGCACTTTATCAATTTTCACTTAAAGTATGAACTGGATATCTTTATTCATAAGAACTATTCATCAACAGCGTATAGAGGCGGTTATGTAAAACCACTCATTAGCCTCAAAACAAAGACAAACTTCCAGATTTATTACTTAACCAATGAATAACAAGCTTAAAAAATATACTGTTATTCTAAAGAAAAAATTAACAGGCATTAATTCAATATTAAAAAAATAATAGATTAAAATTTCTTAACGATTTAAGAATCATACAAATAACACTTTGATTAAATTTAATTTTTTGTATCGATAATTGTGAACCTCTCTGGCATGGAGAACTATTTTGAACATGAGGTGTTACGTGGATATGTTGCTTATTACAAGTACTGCTAATATAAAAACTTGAGAAAGAGATAACGGGTTATATGGTGGTTTATCCCCGCTGGCGCGGGGAACTCGACAGAACGGCCTCAGTAGTCTCGTCAGGCTCCGGTTTATCCCCGCTGGCGCGGGGAACACCTGTTTTCGCAAATCTATGGACTATTGCTATTCGGTTTATCCCCGCTGGCGCGGGGAACACGGGCGCACGGAATACAAAGCCGTGTATCTGCTCGGTTTATCCCCGCTGGCGCGGGGAACACTGGCTCTGCAACAGCAGCACCCATGACCACGTCGGTTTATCCCCGCTGGCGCGGGGAACACGAAATGCTGGTGAGCGTTAATGCCGCAAACACAGGTTTATCCCCGCTGGCGCGGGGAACACATTACGCCTTTTTGCGATTGCCCGGTTTTTGCCGGTTTATCCCCGCTGGCGCGGGGAACACTCTAAACATAACCTATTATTAATTAATGATTTTTTAAGCCAGTCACAATCTACCAACTTTATAGTATCACACAAACAACACATCCATTATGTTAAAGAGCACTTAATCCATTGATTAAAAAGGTAAATATTTAAAATAACTCTATACAAACTAAAATCTACCAAACTTTACCGCAATAATTTTCACTCCAGCGAAAAATTAATGCCACAGAATTTGTAGAGAATGCTAATGATTAGCCCTGGATGGGTAAAATGGAGGAGTTTTCAGAGGCGACAAACAATATAAATGAGTAGAAGTCTTTACAGGTTCCACCCATTTATAACGCTTATAAATGTTTAATCAGGCAATATTTAGATATTTATGTGTTTGCATCGACAAACGCCAATTACGCGCAATGCAGGTTTCAATGCACAAACGTGTGGCATCATCCTTTTGGCTAATCGGCTGCAGTGCAATGACTCGCGGTTTATCATCGGTCAGCGTTGCCAGTAGTTCATCCAGTGCTTCAATATCGCGTACGCGCCCCACTGGATGCTTGATTTCGTTGGCTCGCTCCAGTGCCTGTGACAACACTTCATAGCCGCCGCGCATGTTCAGCTTTGGCGATACGGTAACCCAGGTATTCGGTGTGCAGCGTACCTCATGAGTACCACTGGTTTCGATCTGGCAGCTAAAACCGTTCTTTTCGAGCAGATCAGTCAGTGGCAGCAAATCATGAATGCAAGGCTCACCACCCGTAATCACCACATGCCGCGCGGTGTATCCCTGGCGACCAATGACAGCCAGCAAATCTTCACTGCTCGCAGCCCCCCACTTATCACTCTCTTTGGTCTTCGCCAGAATGCTGAAAAGGGAGACTTCCCGATCCTCAAGCTTTTCCCAGGTGTGTTTGGTGTCGCACCAGGCACAGCCAACCGGGCATCCCTGTAAACGAATAAAAATGGCGGGAACGCCGGTAAAGTAACCCTCACCTTGCAGGGTCTGGAACATCTCGTTAATCGGGTACTGCATAGCATTCTCTGTGAAGTGGATAATTGTTAATTATTGCAGATCCTGCCACAACAATCATGTCTTATTAACATTCTGTTACAGGCAGGTTTAAAGAAAAATGCGAAACATATCGTTAATAATTAAAGGGAGTAACGTATTATGTCAGAAGAAAATAAAGAAAATGGATTTAATCATGTCAAAACATTCACCAAAATTATATTTATTTTTTCTGTATTAGTTTTTAATGATAACGAATATAAAATTACCGATGCCGCCGTCAATTTATTTATCCAGATTTAATGAGAAATTTATAATGCGCTATTTCATACTAATGTTCACTTTCGTATGTTCCTTTGTTGCAGCCCAACCAACTATTGTCCCACAATTACAGCAACAAGTTACGGATCTTACGAGTAGCTTAAACTCACAAGAAAAGAAAGAACTGACGCACAAGTTAGAATCTATTTTCAATAATACCCAAGTGCAAATTGCCGTATTAATTGTTCCCACAACCAAAGACGAGACAATTGAACAATATGCTACAAGAGTTTTTGACAATTGGCGTTTAGGAGATGCCAAACGTAATGATGGGATACTGATCGTTGTTGCCTGGTCGGATCGCACTGTCCGCATCCAGGTAGGTTATGGGCTGGAAGAAAAGGTAACCGATGCTCTGGCTGGAGATATCATCCGTAGCAACATGATACCCGCATTTAAACAACAAAAATTAGCTAAGGGATTAGAGCTAGCTATAAACGCTTTGAATAACCAACTCACTTCACAACACCAATATCCGACTAATCCTTCAGAAAGTGAATCAGCGTCTTCCAGTGATCATTATTACTTTGCTATTTTTTGGGTATTTGCAGTGATGTTCTTCCCTTTCTGGTTTTTTCATCAAGGCAGTAATTTTTGTCGCGCATGTAAAAGTGGAGTCTGTATTTCAGCAATCTATCTTTTAGATTTATTCCTGTTCTCCGATAAAATTTTTTCCATTGCTGTATTTTCCTTCTTTTTTACTTTCACCATATTTATGGTCTTTACCTGTTTATGTGTACTTCAGAAAAGAGCATCTGGTAGAAGTTATCATTCAGACAACAGCGGTTCCGCTGGAGGCTCAGATAGCGGCGGATTTAGCGGCGGGGGCGGTTCTTCTGGAGGTGGCGGCGCATCCGGCCGCTGGTAACTCAACCATAAAAAATGCCAGCCCGAGGGCTGGCATTTTCACATCAGAGCAGGCTTATGCCTGACCTTTTGATCTCTTTGCGACCGTTGTACGGAGCGTGTTGGACCGGAGCTTCTTCGATACGAATCAGCTGGTTGTATTTAGCAAAGAACGCGTCAGAACGGCTCATAGAACCAGTTTTGATCTGGCCTGCAGCGGTACCAACAGCCAGGTCAGCGATGGTAGCGTCTTCAGTTTCGCCAGAACGGTGAGAGATGACAGCGGTGTAAGCAGCGTCTTTCGCCATTTTGATCGCAGCCAGAGCATCGGAACCAATCTGGTTGAATTTGATCAGGATGGAGTTAACGATGCCTTTTTCGATGCCTTCTTTCAGGATCTTGGTGTTGGTTACAAACGATCGTTCACCAACCAGCTGGATTTTGTCGCCCAGTACTTTGGTCTGGTATGCGAAACCATCCCAGATTCAGATTCGTCCAGGCCATCTTCAATGAGAACGATTGGGTACTGTTTGGTCAGGTCTTCCAGGAAGTGAGTGAATTCTTCGGAGGTGAAAGCTTTGTTGCCTTCGCCAGCCAGAACGTCTTTACCGTCTTTGTAGAATTCAGATGCTGCACAGTCCATGGCCAGAGTGATGTCGGTGCCCAGGGTGTAACCAGCAGCTTTAACAGCTTCAGCGATAACAGCCAGAGCTTCAGCGTTGGAACCCAGGTTTGGCGCATAGCCACCTTCGTCACCAACTGCAGATGTTCTGTCAGCTTTCAGAAACTTAGCCAGGTTGTGGAACACTTCGGAACCCATACGTACGGCTTCTTTCAGGGATTTAGCGCCAACTGGCTGAATCATAAATTCCTGGATGTCGACGCTGTTGTTGTCAGCGTGCTCACCGCCGTTGATGATGTTCATCATCGGAACCGGCATGGAGTATTTGCCCGGAGTACCGTTCAGTTCAGCGATGTGTGCGTACAGTGGCAGGCCTTTGGCAGCTGCTGCTGCTTTGGCGTTAGCCAGGGACACAGCCAGAATGGCGTTAGCACCGAAGTTGGATTTGTTTTCAGTACCGTCCAGATCGATCATGATCTTGTCGATGCCGGCCTGGTCTTTCGCGTCTTTACCCACAGAGCCTGAGCAATTGGGCCGTTGCCCCGCGCCAACTGCTTTCAGTACGCCTTTACCCATGAAACGGGATTTGCACCATCGCGCAGTTCCAGTGCTTCACGGGAACCAGTAGAAGCACCTGACGGGGCTGCTGCCATACCGACGAAACCACCTTCCAGGTGAACTTCTGCTTCAACGGTCGGGTTCCCACGGGAGTCGATGATTTCACGACCGATGATTTTAACGATTTTGGACATTAGGTTTTCCTCAGTACAAGTTAAACTAAAACTCCAGACAAACAACGCTCCCTCATGGGTGCGCTGCCGTTCTAACTTTTTCTTACTTCGCTTGACGCTTCTGGTACTCGCCAGCGGCTTTCACGAAGCCAGCAAACAGCGGGTGCCCATCACGTGGAGTAGAAGTAAACTCCGGATGGAACTGGCAAGCCACGAACCACGGGTGATTCGGAACTTCGATGATCTCGACCAACTGATCATCCCCGGAACGGCCCGCAACGCGCAGACCTGCATCTTCAATCTGTTTCAACAGCATGTTGTTGACTTCGTAACGGTGACGATGACGCTCAACAATTGTCGGCGCATTGTACAGCTGGCGAACCAGGCTATCGTCAACCAACTGGCACTGCTGTGCGCCGAGACGCATGGTACCGCCGAGATCGCTCTTCTCGCTACGAACTTCAACGTTGCCGTTTTCATCGCGCCACTCGGTAATCAGCGCCACAACCGGGTACTTACAGTCTGGCACAAATTCCGTCGAGTCGGCGTTGTCCTTGATCCCCGCAACGTTGCGCGCAAACTCAATCAGCGCAACCTGCATACCCAGGCAGATGCCCAGATAAGGAATTTTATTTTCACGCGCATAGCGTGCGGTAGCAATTTTACCTTCAACACCACGGTAGCCGAAGCCGCCAGGGATCAGGATAGCATCCAAATCTTTCAGAATTTCGACACCACGCGTTTCCACATCCTGCGAGTCAATCAGCTTGATGTTTACGGTTACGCGGTTTTTCAGGCCACCGTGTTTCAGCGCTTCAATCACCGATTTGTAGGCATCTGGCAGTTCTATGTACTTGCCGACCATACCAATGGTGACTTCGCCTGCCGGGTTTGCTTCTTCGTAGATAACCTGTTCCCATTCGGCCAGGTTTGCTTCCGGGCAGTTCAAGCTGAATCGTTTACAAATATAATCGTCCAGCCCTGAGATTTCAACAGGCCTGGAATTTTATAAATGGAATCGACATCTTTCATCGAAATAACGGCTTTTTCTGGCACGTTACAGAACAATGCAATTTTTGCACGTTCGTTGGCCGGAATCGCACGGTCGGAGCGGCAAACCAGGATGTCAGGCTGAATACCGATAGACAGCAGCTCTTTTACAGAGTGCTGAGTCGGTTTAGTTTTGACTTCACCAGCCGCTGCCAGATAAGGCACCAGGGTCAGGTGCATGAACAGCGCGTGTTCACGACCGATATCTACCGCCAGTTGGCGAATAGCTTCAAGGAATGGTAAGGATCTGATATCACCGACGGTGCCGCCGATTTCAACCAGCACCACGTCGTGACCTTCGCCACCGGCCAGTACGCGCTCTTTAATCGCGTTAGTGATGTGCGGAATAACCTGTACCGTCGCGCCCAGATAGTCGCCACGGCGCTCTTTGCGCAGAACGTCAGAGTAGATACGACCCGTGGTGAAGTTGTTGCGGCGGCTCATTTTGGTACGAATGAAACGCTCGTAGTGCCCCAGGTCCAGGTCGGTTTCAGCGCCGTCTTCAGTAACGAACACTTCCCCGTGTTGGATTGGGCTCATAGTACCTGGATCGACGTTGATGTACGGATCCAGTTTCATGATGGTCACATTGAGGCCACGGGCTTCAAGAATGGCTGCGAGGGAGGCTGCGGCAATGCCTTTACCCAGAGAGGATACGACCCCGCCGGTCACAAAAATATAGTTCGTTGTCATGCTGAACCTGAGAAGTTAGGTTGAAAAGACGATGGAATAACCAAGACGGGAAAGCAGTATACCCGAACATGACCTGTGCCACAAACTTTCATTATCCCTCCTCTTCGCCAGCGCACTATTGAAATCAGGAGTGAGAAAATAGCCCCTTTGGGGTAAATGTTTTTGACGCAAATCAAGCGCTTGTCATTTAAAAAATGACACAAATGGCGCTTGACCGCGTAATTCCCTTAGAGATCAATTTCCTGCCGTTTTACCTGTTGCCAGACTTCTTCCATTGTTTCGAGGTCAACACCTGTCATTTCCAGTCCACGCGCGGCAACAATACGCTCCACTTCGCGAAAACGACGCTCGAATTTTTCGTTCGCTTTTTGCAATGCGATTTCTGCTTTCGTCCCTAAATGGCGAGCCAGATTAACCGTGGCAAACAGCAGGTCCCCCATTTCCTCCTCCAGTTTAGCCTGGTCGACAACAGCCTGCCGCGCTTCGTACATCACCTCGTCGATCTCTTCGTAGACTTTATCGACTACCGGACCAAGCGTCGTCCAATCGAAGCCAACGTTGGCGCAACGTTTCTGGATTTTTTGCGCACGCATTAAAGCCGGTAAACTACGAGGAATATCGTCCAGCGCCGAATGCTGCGCTTTCTGCGCGCGCTCTTCGGTTTTGATTTGCTCCCAACGGGCAAGCACTTCACTACTGTTTTCGGCAGAACTATCAGCAAAAACATGCGGATGGCGACGCTCTAATTTATCGCTAATAGCAGCGCAAATATCATTAAAGTCAAAGCGCCCTTCTTCCTGAGCCATTTGCGCGTAAAACACCACCTGGAATAGCAGATCGCCCAGTTCACCGCGAAGATCGTCAAAATCTTCACGGGCGATGGCGTCCAGCACTTCGTAGGTTTCTTCAAGGGTGTAAGGCGCAATGGTGGCAAATGTCTGCTCTTTATCCCACGGGCAGCCGTTTTCCGGATCGCGCAGGCGCTGCATAATAGTGAGCAAACGGTCGATTTGATTCATTGAATTGTCCTGAAAATTGCGGGTCTGTCAGGTGGAAACCTGTGACCAGAATAGAAGTGAGTTAGTAACACTACCCAATCAGTACGTTAATTTTGGCTTTAATGAGTTGTAATTCCTCTGGGGCAACTGTTCCTTTCTTCGTTGCTCCTCTTGCCCGCCAGGCGATACTTTTTACCTGATCAGCTAACGCTACGCCATCACGTTCCTGACCGGATAAAACAACTTCGAACGGATATCCTTTTGATTGCGTTGTACAAGGAACACACAGACACATACCTGTTTTGTTGTTGTACATGAAAGGACTCAGGACAACAGCTGGACGATGTCCAGCTTGCTCGCTACCTTTTGTCGGGTCAAAATCAACCCAAATCAGATCGCCCATATCGGGTACGTATCGGCTTACCATTACCAGACTTCCTTATCTTTCGGCTCTCCCCAGTCGATATTCTCGTGGAGGTTTTCCGGCGTGATGTCGTTGACCAGTTCAGCAAGCGTAAATACGGGCTCTTTACGCACTGGCTCAATAATTAATTTGCCATCCACCAGGTCAATCTTCACTTCATCATCAATATTCAGATTGAGCGCCTGCATTAACGTAGCCGGGATCCGCACCGCCGGTGAATTTCCCCAACGCTTTACGCTACTGTGGATCATAACCCTTTCCTCAAACCGCTATCATATGTAGATACAGTATATATCAATCTACATTGTAGATACGAGCAAATTTCGGCCTAACTCCCGTGCAACCGACGCGCGTCGATAACATCCGGCACCTGGTTGAGTTTACCCAGCACGCGCCCCAGCACTTGCAGGTTGTAAATCTCAATGGTCATGTCGATGGTCGCCAGTTGCTGTTTGGTGTCGCTACGGCTGGCAACGCCAAGCACGTTCACCTTCTCGTTGGCGAGAATGGTCGTGATATCACGTAACAACCCACTACGATCATTAGCTACCACGCGGACCACCAGCGAATATCCGGCGGAGTAGCTCTCACCCCATACCGCGTCAACAATGCGTTCTGGCGCATGGGAGCGCAGTTCCGCCAGTTGTTCGCAATCGGCGCGGTGTACTGAAATACCGCGCCCCTGGGTAATGAAGCCGACAATCTCATCTCCAGGAATCGGCTGGCAGCAGCGCGCGATGTGGTGCATCAGGTTGCCAACACCTTCGACTACCACGCGACCGTTATCTTTACTGCGGTTTTGCGGCGTGTAGCTTTTTTGCTGAAGTTGCTTCAGCGCGGCGGCGTCCTGCTCTTCGGCACTCGGCTTATTAAATTGCGATTGCAGGAAGTTCACCATCTGATTGAGACGGATATCCCCGCCACCAATCGCCGCCAGCAACTCGTCGACATCATTGAAGTTGTAACGCGGCAGCAGATGTTTTTCTGCTTCTTTCAGGCTGATCCCCAGATGTTCCAGCTCGTCGTCAAGGATTTGCCGCCCAGCCAGAATGTTTTTGTCACGGTCCTGTTTACGGAACCAGGCGTGAATTTTCGAACGCCCACGGCTGGTTGTGACGTAACCGAGGTTTGGGTTTAACCAGTCACGGCTGGGGTTCGGCTGTTTCTGGGTGATAATTTCAATCTGGTCGCCCATCTGCAGCTGGTAGGTGAACGGCACAATGCGCCCGCCAATTTTTGCCCCGATGCAGCGGTGTCCGACATCACTGTGGATGTGGTAAGCGAAGTCCAGCGGCGTTGATCCCGCAGGCAAATCAACGACATCACCTTTCGGCGTAAAGACGTACACCCGGTCGTCAAAGACCTGACTACGTACTTCGTCGAGCATTTCGCCGGAATCAGCCATCTCTTCCTGCCACGCAATCAGTTTACGCAGCCAGGCAATCCGGTCTTCATGTCCCGAACGTGCGCCGCCAGCAGCCGCGCCCTCTTTATATTTCCAGTGCGCAGCAACACCCAACTCTGCATCTTCATGCATCTGTTTGGTGCGGATTTGGATCTCAACGGTTTTTCCACCCGGCCCCAGAACCACGGTATGAATAGACTGATAACCGTTTGGTTTCGGGTTAGCGACGTAATCGTCAAACTCATCCGGCAGGTGGCGATAGTGAGTGTGCACTATCCCCAGTGCGGCATAGCAATCCTGTAAACGCTCGGCGACAATACGTACCGCACGCACATCAAACAGCTCATCAAAGGCGAGGTTCTTTTTCTGCATTTTACGCCAGATGCTGTAGATGTGTTTCGGACGACCATACACTTCCGCTTTAACGCCTTCAGCTTTCATCTCAGCGCGCAGATGACCAACGAACTCTTCGATGTAGTGTTCGCGGTCGAGACGCCGTTCATGCAGCAGTTTGGCAATTCGTTTGTATTCGGTTGGATGGAGGTAACGGAAGCAGTAATCTTCCAGTTCCCATTTCAGTTGTCCGATTCCGAGACGGTTAGCCAGCGGTGCGTAGATGTTGGTACACTCTTTTGCCGCCAGTACACGTTCATCTTCCGGCGCATCTTTTACTTCGCGCAGATGAGCAATACGCTCCGCCAGTTTGATGACTACGCAGCGAAAATCATCGACCATCGCCAATAACATCCGGCGAACGTTATCGACCTGTTCGGAGGAAACAGAATCAGTGTGCGTCGCTTTCAGCTGGCGGATCGCCGCCATATCACGCACGCCGTGAATAAGGTTAACGACCGACTTACCGACGCTCTCACGCAGCACATCTTCGCTGACTACGTTGGCATCCGCCAGAGGGAAAAGCAGCGCCGCCCGCAGCGTGTCAATGTCCATACTTAATGTCGAGAGGATCTCCACCATCTCAACACCACGCCACAATAACAGACTGGCATCCGGATGCCCCTGCGTCTGTTGCAGACAATACGCCCAGGTTTCGGCTAAGCACTCACACGACTTCTGGCTGGTAATACCCAGACTTGCGATCCATTTTTCCGGATCAAATTCACCAGCCTTATTGATATGTGCACTTCTTACCGCAACCATCGTCCTCTCCTTTAGGGACCAGACCTGCCGAAATCGGCAAATCGCAACTATTTAACGCGCGAGAAAAGTACCATCGATTCCAGATGTCCCGTGTGTGGGAACATATCCAGCATCGCCAGTCGCGCAATGGTATATCCTGCTTTTAATAACGCTTCGCTATCCCGAGCCAGCGTTGCAGGGTTACAGGATACATAAACTATACGAATAGGTTCCAGTTTTATAATTTGCTGCATAACACCTGCGGCACCTGCTCGCGCCGGGTCCAGCAACACTTTATCGAAGCCGTTTTTCGCCCACGGCTGCTTTGTGACATCTTCTTCAAGATTTTCGTGATAAAACGTCACATTCTGTAAGCCATTAAGACGCGCATTCTGCTGGCCTTTTTCCACCAGCGCCGGAACACCTTCTACACCGACCACACTGGCAGCTTGTGTCGCCAATGGCAGTGTAAAGTTGCCCATACCGCAGAACAGATCCAGTACGCGATCTTCAGGTTGCACATCCAGCCATTCCAACGCACGCGCTACCATTTTTTGGTTCACACCCGCATTGACCTGAATAAAATCGCGCGGGCTAAAAGTTAAGCGCAACCCGTTTGAGTCATACCAGGGCATCTCACCAGAGACGGTTTCGAGTATCTCACTATCGGGGGCGAGATACAGATCCAGGCCTTCAGAATGCGAAAAGCGTTCCAGTTTTTCGCGATCTGCCGAACTTAGCGGTGCGGTATGGCGCAAAATCATCAGCGTGCCGCTGGTTGCCTGTACCAGTTCAACATGACCAAGATGGCGCATAGCTTGTAAGCTGCCCAGACATGCCCTGACTTTGGGCAGCAATGCTTCAAGTTGGGGCGCTAAAATGGGGCATTGTTTGACGTCGACAATGTCACTGGAGCCCGCTTTGCGAAACCCCATCTGAAGTTGCTGTGTTTTCGGTAAGTAGTTCAGACTTAAACGCGCGCGACGGCGATAGCCCCAGGGAACATCGGCGATCACTTCAGAGACATCGTGTTTCATTAATCGGGCGAGTGCCGCACTTTTGCTTCGCTGCTGTAAATCCACGCTGGCGTGTTGTTGCTGACAGCCACCGCATACGCCAAAATGAGGACAGCGTGGCGTTTCGCGTTCCGGGCTATCGCTTAACCGGCGTACGACTTTAGCGCGGGCATACTGTTTTTTATCTTCAGTAACAGTAACTTCCGCGTTTTCCTGCGGCAATAATCCGGGGATAAATAGCGTTTTGCCGTTATGTCGCGCCACGCCCTGACCAAAAGAGTCGAGGTCGTTGACTGAAACGGTTATGATCTGACGCGTCGTCGTGCGTCGTTTTGCAGAGTAGAATTGCGCCATTGGCGAGACTTTCTCAATTTAACAGTGTGACCTTAATTGTCCCATAACGGAACTCCATGACCAACTACAGCCTGCGCGCACGCATGATGATTCTGATCCTGGCACCGACCGTCCTTATTGGTTTATTGCTGAGTATCTTTTTCGTCGTGCATCGCTATAACGACTTGCAGCGTCAACTGGAAGATGCCGGTGCCAGCATTATTGAGCCGCTTGCAGTTTCTACTGAATATGGCATGAGCCTGCAAAATCGCGAATCTATCGGTCAGTTAATAAGCGTACTGCATCGTCGCCATTCCGATATTGTTCGCGCGATTTCGGTTTATGATGAAAATAACCGACTCTTTGTCACCTCCAATTTTCATCTTGATCCCTCATCAATGCAGCTCGGCAGCAACGTGCCGTTTCCTCGCCAGCTCACTGTCACTCGTGACGGCGATATTATGATCCTCCGCACGCCGATTATTTCTGAGAGTTACTCCCCCGACGAATCGCCCAGTAGCGATGCCAAAAATAGTCAAAATATGTTGGGATATATTGCGCTGGAGCTGGATCTTAAATCGGTTCGCTTGCAGCAATATAAAGAGATCTTTATTTCCAGCGTGATGATGCTGTTTTGTATCGGTATTGCGCTTATTTTTGGCTGGCGCTTAATGCGCGATGTAACCGGTCCGATTCGCAACATGGTGAATACCGTCGACCGCATCCGTCGCGGGCAACTCGACAGCCGGGTGGAAGGATTTATGCTCGGCGAGCTGGATATGCTGAAAAACGGTATCAACTCGATGGCAATGTCGCTGGCTGCTTATCACGAAGAGATGCAGCACAATATCGACCAGGCGACGTCCGATCTGCGTGAAACGCTGGAGCAGATGGAAATTCAGAACGTTGAGTTAGATCTGGCGAAAAAGCGCGCCCAGGAAGCGGCGCGTATTAAATCCGAGTTTCTGGCAAATATGTCACACGAGCTGCGTACACCACTGAATGGTGTTATTGGCTTTACCCGCCTGACGCTGAAAACAGAATTAACACCAACGCAGCGCGATCACCTGAATACGATTGAACGTTCGGCAAATAATTTGCTGGCAATTATTAATGATGTTCTCGACTTCTCGAAACTGGAAGCAGGTAAGCTGATTCTGGAAAGTATTCCATTCCCACTACGCAGCACGCTGGATGAAGTCGTTACTCTGCTGGCACATTCTTCTCACGATAAAGGGTTAGAACTGACGCTCAATATTAAAAGCGACGTGCCTGATAACGTGATCGGCGACCCGCTGCGATTACAGCAAATCATCACTAACCTGGTGGGGAATGCAATTAAATTCACCGAGAATGGCAACATTGATATTCTGGTAGAAAAACGTGCGCTGAGTAATACCAAAGTGCAGATTGAAGTGCAGATTCGGGATACCGGCATTGGTATTCCTGAACGCGATCAATCGCGCTTATTCCAGGCCTTCCGACAGGCTGATGCCAGTATTTCCCGCCGTCATGGTGGCACCGGGCTGGGGCTGGTGATTACACAAAAACTGGTTAATGAAATGGGCGGCGATATTTCGTTCCATAGCCAGCCGAATCGCGGTTCAACTTTCTGGTTCCACATTAATCTCGATCTGAACCCGAACATTATTATCGAAGGGCCATCCACCCAGTGCCTCGCAGGTAAGCGCCTGGCCTATGTCGAACCAAACTCCGCAGCAGCGCAATGCACGCTGGATATTTTAAGTGAAACGCCGCTGGAAGTGGTTTATAGCCCAACGTTCTCCGCGCTGCCTCCCGCGCATTACGACATGATGTTGTTAGGCATCGCGGTGACCTTCCGCGAGCCGCTAACAATGCAACATGAGCGATTAGCGAAAGCGGTATCGATGACCGATTTCCTGATGCTGGCACTTCCTTGCCATGCACAAGTCAATGCTGAAAAACTCAAGCAAGATGGTATCGGCGCGTGTCTGCTGAAACCATTAACACCTACACGCCTGTTGCCTGCCCTGACGGAATTTTGTCATCACAAACAAAACACGCTTTTGCCTGTAACCGATGAAAGTAAGCTGGCAATGACAGTCATGGCGGTTGATGACAACCCCGCTAACCTGAAACTTATCGGCGCATTGCTGGAAGATATGGTGCAACATGTGGAACTTTGCGATAGCGGGCATCAGGCGGTTGAACGGGCGAAACAGATGCCGTTCGATTTGATCTTAATGGATATTCAAATGCCGGACATGGATGGCATTCGGGCCTGCGAACTCATCCACCAACTCCCGCATCAGCAACAAACGCCGGTTATCGCGGTAACGGCGCATGCAATGGCCGGGCAAAAAGAGAAGCTGCTTGGCGCAGGGATGAGCGATTATCTGGCGAAACCGATTGAAGAAGAGCGATTGCATAATTTGTTGTTGCGCTACAAGCCTGGCAGCGGTATTTCCTCTCGCGTCGTGACGCCCGAAGTCAACGAAATTGTGGTGAACCCGAATGCGACCCTCGACTGGCAACTGGCACTACGCCAGGCAGCAGGAAAAACCGATTTAGCGCGCGATATGCTGCAAATGTTACTCGATTTCCTGCCTGAAGTTCGCAACAAAGTTGAGGAACAGCTGGTTGGAGAAAACCCGGAAGGCCTGGTTGATTTGATTCATAAACTGCATGGCAGTTGCGGCTATAGCGGTGTGCCACGTATGAAGAATCTCTGCCAACTGATCGAACAACAGCTACGTAGCGGTACTAAAGAAGAAGATTTGGAACCGGAGCTGCTGGAACTGTTGGACGAGATGGATAATGTCGCGCGCGAAGCCAGCAAAATTCTCGGGTAATGGATGTCTTGTCGAGTAGCAATCGGCTTTTTATGACGCTGGTTTCAGATTGGTGACAAAGTGCCTGTGTTTATGCCGGATGCGGCGTTAACGCCTTATCCGGCCTACAAAACCAATTAAATTCAATGAATTAAAAAATGATGTAGACCTGATACATAGCACAACAGGCTATTTTGCGTTTAGCATCAGTCTCAAACCGGCTCCAGATAGAGCCGGTTTTGGTTTTCTGTCTTAACGCACCATGCACGGGCGCTTGTTATCGAACGTCCAGCCAGGAATCAGATACTGCATTCCCATCGCATCGTCACGCGCGCCAAGCCCGTGTTTCTGATACAGCTCATGGGCTTTCATCACTTGATCCATATCGATTTCTACACCCAGCCCCGGTTTTTCTGGCACCTGTACCAGCCCGCCTTTGATCTCAAACGGTTCTTTGGTCAGGCGCTGATTGCCTTCCTGCCAAATCCAGTGCGTATCAATAGCAGTAATTTTACCCGGTGCAGCGGCGGCAACATGGGTAAACATCGCCAGGGAAATATCGAAGTGGTTGTTAGAGTGTGAACCCCAGGTCAGGCCAAATTCATGGCACATTTGCGCCACACGTACCGAACCTTGCATTGTCCAGAAATGCGGATCCGCCAGCGGGATATCAACGGATTGCAGGGAGAGCGTATGGCCCATTTGCCGCCAGTCGGTGGCGATCATATTGGTTGCAGTCGGTAGACCTGTCGCGCGACGGAACTCTGCCATCACTTCACGCCCGGAGAAACCTTGCTCCGCACCACACGGATCTTCTGCATAAGCCAGCGAACCTTTCAGGTATTTACCGATTTTAATCGCTTCGTTCAGCGACCAGGCACCGTTAGGATCGAGCGTAATACGCGCCTGCGGGAAGCGTTGCGCCAGTGCCACAATAGACTCGGCCTCTTCTTCCCCGGCCAGTACACCGCCCTTCAGTTTGAAATCGTTGAAGCCATATTTTTCATATGCCGCTTCCGCCAGGCGCACCACCGCATCCGGCGTCATCGCTTCTTCATGACGCAGGCGATACCAGTCGCATGAGTCATCCGGCTGGCTTTGATACGGCAGCGGCGTGGCTTTGCGATTACCGACGAAGAACAGATAACCGAGCATTTCGACTTCGCTACGCTGTTGACCATCGCCCAGCAGCGATGCCACGTTTACCCCCAGATGCTGCCCCAGCAGATCCAGCATTGCCGCTTCTATCCCGGTAACTACATGAATAGTGGTACGTAGGTCAAATGTCTGCAAACCGCGCCCACCAGCATCACGATCGGCAAAAGTATTACGCACCAGCGTCAGAACGTTTTTGTATTCACCCAGCGTTTTACCTACCACCAGCGGAATCGCATCTTCCAGCGTTTTACGGATTTTCTCGCCGCCGGGAATTTCCCCTACGCCAGTGTGACCAGAATTATCTTTGATAATCACAATATTACGCGTAAAGAACGGTGCGTGTGCACCACTCAGATTCATCAGCATACTGTCATGACCCGCCACCGGGATAACCTGCATTTCAGTAACAACAGGCGTCGTAAATTGAGAACTCATATTTATGTCCTTTTTCAGAATCAATGACGGCCGAAAACGGGACGTTTACGGTCAAAGGTCCAGCCGGGGATCAGGTACTGCATCGGACCTGCGTCGTTACGCGCACCGCCAGGCAGACGTTTATAGGCCTCATGTGCCTTTTGTACCTGTTCCCAGTCCAGTTCCACGCCCAGACCGGGCGCATCAGGAACGGCAATTTTTCCGTTTTTAATCTCCAGCGGATTTTGGGTCAGGCGACAATCGCCCTCCTGCCAAATCCAGTGGGTATCGATAGCGGTAGGATTACCCGGTGCCGCCGCGCCCACATGGGTAAACATCGCCAGAGAGATATCGAAATGGTTATTAGAATGGCAGCCCCAGGTCAGCCCCCAGTCGTCGCAAAGCTGCGCCACACGGACTGCACCGGAAAGCGTCCAGAAGTGCGGATCGGCAAGTGGAATATCTACCGCATTGAGCATCACCGCATGACCCATTTCGCGCCAGTTGGTGGCGATCATGTTAGTCGCGACGGGCAAGCCGGTCGCCCGTCGAAATTCCGCCATCACTTCACGTCCGGAGAAGCCCTGTTCTGCGCCGCATGGATCTTCGGCATAGGTAAGAACATCATTCAGCCCTTTGCATAAAGAAATGGCTTCATCAAGCAGCCATGCACCGTTGGGATCAACGGTAATCCGCGCATCCGGGAAGCGTTTCTTCAATGCACGAACAGTGTCGATTTCTTGCTCGCCAGGTAACACGCCGCCCTTAAGTTTGAAATCTTTAAAGCCGTAGCGATCCTGTGAGGCTTCCGCCAGACGCACAACGGCTTCGCTGTTCATTGCTTTCTGATGCCGCAACTGATACCACTCATGGTTGCCCGGCGTATTTTCCACATAAGGAAGATCGGTTTTGGTCCGATCACCGATATAAAACAGATAACCGAGGACGGTAATAGCCTCGCGTTGCTTGCCTGGCCCTAACAGTTCGCAGACCGGAACATTCAGCGCCTTACCTAGCAGGTCAAGCAAAGCGGCTTCCAGCGCCGCCACGGCGTTAACGCGTAATTCAAAGGTCCAGGCACCTTTACCGAAGGTATCAAAATCGGCGGCCTGATTACCTTTATGCACCTGCTGGACCACTTTATTCAGTCGCGCAACTTCCTGGCCCAGAACCATCGGAATAGCATCGACAAGCGTCTGATAAATCACATCTCCGCCCGGCGCTTCACCAATGCCGGTATGCCCGGCGTTATCGGTGAGTACCACAATATTGCGGGTGAAATATGCGTTATGTGCCCCACCAATATTAAGCAACATGCTGTCATGCCCGGCCACCGGAATGACTTTCATATCAGTAATAACAGGACTGGATTGTGTCGCCATCTTATTGCCCCGCAACAGGTTTCAACTCGATACGCTTGATATCGCCCACCAGCACCAGGTAGCTCAGTACCGCGATTAAGGCATGAACACCAACATAAATCAGCGCCCCATTAAACGAGCCAGTCGTGCCAACGATATAACCAATTGCGATTGGCGTGACGATGCCAGAAATGTTACCGAACATGTTGAACAGGCCACCGGAAAGACCGCTGATCTCTTTTGGCGCGGTATCTGCCATTACTGCCCAACCCAGCGCCCCGATGCCCTTACCGAAGAAGGCCAGCGCCATAAAGCCGATGATCATCCACTCAACGTTGACGTAGTTGCAGAACACCATCACCATCGACAGCAACATGCCCATTACGATCGGTGTTTTACGCGCAATGTTCAGCGATCCCGTGCGGCGCATCAGCCAGTCGGAAATAATCCCACCCAGCACACCGCCGATAAAACCGCAAACCGCCGGAACGGAAGCCACAAAGCCCGCTTTCAGAATCGACATCCCGCGTGCCTGCACCAGATAAACCGGGAACCAGGTAATAAAGAAGTAAGTCAGGGCGTTGATACAGTACTGACCGATATAAACGCCGATCATCATCCGTGACCCTAGCAGCTGTTTGATCTGCCCCCACTTCACGCTGAACGGCACTTTAACTTTGGTGTTTTGCTGATCCATATTGATCAGCGCACCACCCGCGGCGATGTACTCCAGCTCTTTCTTATTTACCCCCGGATGTTGATTTGGCTCGTGGATGACTTTCAACCAGATAAAGCTGATGACAATCCCCAGACCGCCCATAAAGAAGAAGACGTGTGACCAGCCCACTTCATGCGTCAGCCAGCCCATAATCGGCGCGAAGATCACCGTTGCGAAGTATTGAGCGGAGTTAAAAATCGACACCGCCGTTCCCCTTTCCTGCGCCGGAAACCAGGCCGCAACAATGCGACTGTTGCCGGGGAAAGATGGCGCTTCAGCAAGCCCGACCAGGAAGCGCAGCGTAAACAGGGCAACGATAATGCCGAATCCACTAAAGATATCGACGAAGCCTTGCAGCAAGGTAAACATCGACCAGATAAAGATCGACCAGAAGTAGACGCGTTTTGAACCAAAACGGTCCAGCAACCAGCCACCAGGGATCTGCCCGATAACATAAGCCCATGAGAAAGCAGAGAACACATAGCCCATTCCCACGGGATCAAGGCCGATATCTTTGGCCATTTCCGAACCGGCGATAGAGAGCGTAGCGCGGTCGCCGTAGTTGAAGGATGTGACGATAAACAACATCACCACTATCCAGTAACGAGCATTTGTGCGTTTTTCCACACTGCTCGCAGCCTGACTTAAAGAACTCATTGTTGCACTCCTGAAAATTCGCGTTAGCCACGCTCACTCTGGACTGCGACATCGCCAGGAAATCAGAGGTGACGTAGGGTGTTTTTTGCCGTTTTTATAGGTCGTTCGCCGAATACGGCGCGTGTTTATATCTGGCAATAGCAGTATAAAAAGCGCGCCATAGCGGCTCACCGTGCAACAACACAACATTAATGCGTTCAATGAGGCCCGATTTTGGCATTAGCCCTGGACGGTGGAATCCACTTCACGGAAATGAAAACAAGAACAAGAAAGGAAGGGTTAAAACGAAGAAATAAAGAAGAGTATGAAATGGATCGCTTGACTCCAGGCAAACGCCAGTAAAAATCCGCGCTATGAAGCAGTTTTTACTGGCATTTGCCTGAAAAGATTCGATTCAGCACCGCTAAAACGACATTTACCGCTCGCTGAACATATCAGGACAACAGCGTGCCCCACTGTTCGACCCACGGATTTGATTCCGTTTCCGGTTCCGGGTTCTCACTGGCGTCAATCAACAGCATTTCGCCAACCCGCTGAGCGCTCTGTTCCTGCAACAAGGCATCGAACTGTTTGCCGCCATTGCAGAAATTCACATAACTACTGTCGCCGAGCGCAATCACGCCATAACGCAGATTCGGCTGGAAGCCCAGACTATCTTTGATTCCCTGAAAGAGTGGCACAATGCTATCAGGAAGGTCGCCCTGCCCGGTCGTGGACGTAACCACCAGAACATACTTATCCTGATAGGGCAGCCAGTCGCTTAATTCAGGATCTTCAAATACCGTTGCTTTGTGGCCCTGCGCGGTCAGAATCGCTTCCGCTTCTTCGGCCACTAACAGTGAATTCCCGTACATGGTGCCGACAAAAATACCAATTTCCGCCATACCGTTTTCTCCCTGGATTAGGAACTTATCTCTCCATCCTGACCCGATGGCGCACTGAACTCAACCCTTTCATTTTCAGGAAGCAGACCGCGCCAGCCAAATTGTGATAACGCCTGCATCCAGGTGTCGTCCAGGCCCGCGTGAATAGTCAGCGGCTCGCCAGTAAAAGGATGCGTCAATGACAACTGACTGGCATGTAGCATTAACCGCTGGAGGCCAAAATGCTCAGCACCGCTGCGATTCTGGCGTAAATCGCCATGTTTGCTATCGCCAATAATCGGATGACGCAAATGGGCAAGATGTCGGCGAAGCTGATGTTTGCGTCCGGTTTTCGGCTCCAGTTCCACCAGGCCGTAGCGCGTGGTCGGGTAACGTCCGGTCGCTACCGGCATTTCTACGGTCGCCAGACCGCGATAATGCGTCACTGCTGGCTGCGGGCCTTTATCTTCGCGGGCAAATTTATCAGCGATTTTGTCCAGTTCTTCCACCAGTGGATAATCCAGCACCGCTTCTTCCATCAACCAGCCGCGCACAATCGCATGGTAACGTTTCTGGATTTGGTGCTGTTCAAACTGTTGTGCCAGCAGCCGTCCGGCCTCGCTGGATAATCCCATCAACAACACACCAGAAGTGGGTCGGTCCAGACGATGAGCAGTAAAAACATGCTGGCCTATCTGGTCACGCACGGTTTGCATGACCACTACTTTCTCGTCGCGATCCAGCCAGCTGCGGTGAACCAGCCAGCCGGAGGGTTTATTTACCGCAACCAGCCATTCATCCTGATAGAGTATTTCCAGCATTAGCTCGCATCATCCGCAAAAAGAGCATCCAGTTTTTCCAGCTCAGCCAGAATAAGCGCGCGTTGCGGATGGTCCGTCGCCAGCGCCATTTCATAATAGGGTGCAACGGCAAAAGCGCCCGGTAACGGCTGTTTGTTATCTAACAAATCGTGCATTCGCGGGATCAGCACCCACTGCAACCACTCCAGTGGTTCCATGGTGTCCATAAAGAACGGTTGGGTACTATTAAATTGATGCGGCTGGGGTTCATCGTTTCGCCAGTGCTGATGTTCACGCAGTAACGCTTCAAGCGCCTGCAACTGGAGACGAACGCGGTCATGAGTGGTCATAAAGCAACCTCAATAAGAAAAACTGCCGCGAAGGATAGCAGGAACAAAAAAAGGGAGCACTGTAAAAACAGTGCTCCCGGTTCGTTTCGCAGCAATCCAGCTACTTTTGGTGCTCCCGCCTGCTGGTTGTTAGCAACCTTTCCTATGGTCTCCTGACCTTTCGTTTCTTCGCCAACGGCTGCTTCCTGCATCACACCACCCCGATGTGATTTTCACCCAATCCTTGAGTGTGTCCCATTTTCTTCCTGATCGACCAGATTATCCTGTCTGGCTCTCATTCTCCGTCCTGGAGGTGTCCTTTAACGCATTCCTGCGTGATCTCTGCGCTTCATCCTGAAGCCTTTCCTTCTTATCACCTTCCCGGTGTGTCCATTGAAGTGTCATCATCCTGATGTTCACTTCATTGTGCGACTCCCTGTCGACGTAGAGACCCCCCCATTCCGCCTCGTCTTACAAGTGGCTCTCAGGAAAACACTTAGGTCTTACACGATAAGAAATTCAGCAAAATAAAACGCTATCATGTTGATATATAAAAAATTAAGTAAACTTAAGGGATGATTATCCTACTCACATTCTGGCGATTCCTTACAATGCGTGTAAGAGATCTCTCACAAAGTGATGGGCAAACTGTCTTACAGAATTGGATGAAGTTGAGTCAGGAAACTCGCAAGGGAGGAGGCTAGCGGCAGGCGTTTACGCGTTCCGAGGGTCTCTTTGACCACTTCGCCGGTCACGTTACACACGGAAATCACGTCCAGTTCACTATCCAGCGTCGCAATAAATAGAGTTGGCGAAAGCTTCAGACGTTTCTGCGTAACCAGATGACCAATCAGGTTTTCCTGTACACGTAAGAAATCGTCGGGGCTCCATGCCTGCAGCAACGTTAGGGTTTTTTCCCCCATGAACAGCGCTTGCATATCACCCGCATATGGGTGGTATAGAACCGTGAATGGGTTGTTGTACCACGATACCCATAGCTCGCTCAACGCCATTTACATTTTGCTCGCCGTCGAACGGCTGCGGCTGCCAGAATACTGCGTCATCAGTGGTCGATATACCTGACACGGTGACGGGATGCCATAGAGCTCCTCGCTGCGTGGCAGGCTATTGTGGTCGCTCTGCCAGGCATCGCAATAGCGTTGGGTAAAGGCATGTAATGCTTCTGGCAGTCTGCTGATCCACGAATTTCTCTCTTCAGGTTAGCCAGGATACACTTGTCGTTTAGTTTATCTGGTTTATGACGGTGAAACATGTCTTCTTATGCAAACCATCAGGCACTTGCGGGCCTGACTCTTGGAAAATCAACCGATTACCGGGATACCTATGACGCCAGCCTACTGCAAGGCGTTCCACGCAGCCTGAATCGCGACCCGCTGGGTCTGAAAGCGGATAACCTGCCTTTTCACGGTACGGATATCTGGACGCTGTATGAACTTTCCTGGCTGAATGCGAAAGGTTTGCCGCAGGTCGCTGTCGGTCATGTTGAACTTGATTACACCAGCGTAAATCTGATTGAGTCGAAGAGTTTTAAGCTCTATCTCAACAGTTTTAACCAGACGCGTTTTAATAACTGGGATGAGGTGCGCCAGACGCTGGAGCGCGACTTAAGCACTTGCGCTCAGGGTAAGATTAGCGTGGCGTTATATCGTCTTGATGAACTGGAAGGCCAGCCGATAGGTCATTTTAATGGCACTTGCATTGATGACCAGGATATCACTATCGATAACTATGAATTCACTACTGACTATCTGGAGAATGCCACCTGTGGTGAAAAAGTAGTGGAAGAGACGCTTGTCAGCCACCTGCTGAAATCAAACTGCCTGATCACCCATCAACCAGATTGGGGTTCGCTCCAAATTCAGTATCGTGGACGCCAAATTGACAGAGAAAAACTGCTGCGTTACCTGGTCTCATTCCGTCATCACAACGAGTTCCACGAACAGTGCGTGGAACGCATCTTTAATGACCTGTTACGCTTCTGCCAGCCAGAAAAATTGAGCGTTTACGCACGTTATACCCGTCGTGGCGGTCTGGACATTAACCCGTGGCGCAGTAATAGCGATTTTGTCCCATCGACCACAAGACTGGTTCGGCAATAAATTTTTTCTCAATTTTGCGTGCTGGATTCACGCAGAAGGTTGTGAAAGGTCATCAGGCAGGGCTATTGTAATCAAAGGGAATGACGATATTCGTCCCATAAGGAGTTTTTCTTGATTACACATATTAGCCCGCTTGGCTCCATGGATATGTTGTCGCAGCTGGAAGTGGATATGCTTAAACGCACCGCCAGCAGCGACCTCTATCAACTGTTTCGCAACTGTTCACTTGCCGTACTGAACTCCGGTAGTTTGACCGATAACAGCAAAGAATTGCTGTCTCGTTTTGAAAATTTCGATATTAACGTCTTGCGCCGTGAACGCGGCGTAAAGCTGGAACTGATTAATCCCCCGGAAGAGGCTTTTGTCGATGGGCGAATTATTCGCGCTTTGCAGGCCAACTTGTTCGCGGTCCTGCGTGACATTCTCTTCGTTTACGGGCAAATCCATAACACCGTTCGTTTTCCCAACCTGAATCTCGACAACTCCGTCCACATCACCAACCTCGTGTTTTCGATCCTGCGTAACGCCCGCGCGCTGCACGTTGGTGAAGCTCCGAGCATGGTGGTGTGTGGGGCGGCCACTCGATGCCCAAAACGAATACCTGTACGCCCGTCGCGTCGGGAATCAGCTAGGTTTACGTGAGCTGAATATCTGCACCGGCTGTGGTCCAGGAGCGATGGAAGCGCCAATGAAGGGAGCGGCGGTCGGCCACGCGCAGCAGCGCTACAAAGAAGGCCGTTTTATCGGCATGACCGAACCCTCCATCATTGCCGCTGAGCCGCCTAACCCGCTGGTAACGAACTTATCATCATGCCAGACATCGAAAAGCGTCTGGAAGCGTTCGTGCGTATTGCCCACGGTATTATCATCTTCCCAGGCGGCGTGGGCACGGCGGAAGAGCTGCTGTACCTGTGGGCATATTTTTGATGAACCCGGCGAATAAAGACCAGGTACTGCCGCTCATTCTTACCGGCCCGAAAGAGAGCGCCGACGACTCCCGCGTACTGGATGAGTTCGTGGTGCATACGCTGGGCGAAGGCGCACGTCGTCACTACAAAATCATCATTGATGATGAAGTGGAAGTGGCGCGGCAGATGAAAAAAGCCATGCCGCTGGTGAAAGAGAACCGCCGTGATACCGGGATGCGTACAGTTTCAACTGGTCGATTCGGATTGCGCCCGATCTGCAGATGCCGTTTGAACCGTCGCACGAAAACATGGCAAATCTGAAGCTCTATCCAGACCAGCCGGTCGAAGTACTGGCCGCCGATCTGCGCCGCGCCTTCTCTGGTATTGTGGCAGGCAACGTAAAAGAGATGGGGATTCGTGCTATTGAAGAGTTCGGGCCTTATAAAATTCACGGCGATAAAGAGATGATGCGCCGGATGGACGAACTTTTGCAGGGCTTCGTAGCCCAGCACCGCATGAAATTGCCGGTTTCCGCCTGACATTCCTTGCTACGAAATCTGTGCCTAAGCAGCACGCTAACCCGCCTTCACTCCCTTCCCGGCGATATTCTTCGCCGGGATTTCCAAAACATACCGAAAAAAATCCACTTTCATTCACCGCAGCCAATCGTTTGCGTACAATGACTCGCCACACATTATCAGTGATAGTTATGATTAGGGCGCTAAAAAAACGCCACTTTCTCCATTTTTATCAGCAAAAACATCTGTTTTCATTTACCCCCTTCGCCCATTTACCGCTCATACTGCGAATGCTAGCCTTCGCGACCATAAATTTTCGTGTAAAAGCTTAAATCACAGGGTAAAGACCTGCAATAATCTCACATCAAAAGTGGATTATTACATTTGCGATCATGATCACTGATACATTTACCAGTTAAATGTACATTTGCGCTCGCCAAAAATTACGGCGTTGGGTAAAAATCATAAAAAAACCAACGCTAATACGAATATTTAATATTGCATTTATCGTTATTTTTATTTTATTTGACTAAAAATAATTAGCACTTTTCCTTCCTCCAGGATATACAGATGGAAAACACTCAAACCAGCACTATCGTCACAGCAGAATCTGCTAGCGGATGGCGCAAGACAGATACAATGTGGATGCTGGGTCTTTACGGCACTGCAATCGGTGCAGGCGTACTGTTCCTGCCGATTAACGCCGGCGTAGGCGGTATGATCCCGCTTATCATTATGGCTATCCTCGCGTTCCCGATGACCTTCTTTGCACACCGCGGTCTGACCTGCTTCGTGCTGTCCGGCAAAAACCCGGCGAAGACATCACTGAAGTTGTTGAAGAACACTTCGGCGTTGGCGCAGGTAAAATGATTACCCTGCTCTACTTCTTCGCTATCTACCCAATTCTGTTGGTTTACAGCGTAGCAATCACCAATACCGTTGAAAGCTTCCTGGCGCACCAGCCGCAGATGACGCCACCACCGCGTGCGCTTCTGTCGCTGATTCTGATCGTCGGCATGATGACCATCGTTCGCTTCGGTGAGCAGATGATTGTGAAAGCGATGAGCATTCTGGTATTCCCGTTTGTTGGCGTACTGATGCTGCTGGCTCTGTACCTGATCCCGCAGTGGAACGGCGCTGCACTGGAAACGCTGTCTCTGGACACTGCATCTGCAACCGGAAACGGTCTGTGGATGACCCTGTGGCTGGCAATTCCGGTAATGGTGTTCTCGTTCAACCACTCTCCGATCATCTCTTCTTTCGCCGTTGCGAAGCGTGAAGAGTACGGCGATATGGCAGAACAGAAATGCTCGAAGATCCTGGCATTCGCACACATCATGATGGTGCTGACCGTAATGTTCTTCGTCTTCAGCTGTGTACTGAGCCTGACTCCGGCAGACCTGGCTGCGGCTAAAGAGCAGAACATCTCGATTCTGTCTTACCTGGCTAACCACTTTAACGCACCGGTTATCGCGTGGATGGCTCCGATTATCGCGATTATCGCTATCACCAAATCCTTCCTCGGTCACTACCTGGGCGCACGTGAAGGCTTCAACGGTATGGTGATTAAATCTCTGCGTGGTAAAGGTAAGTCTATCGAAATCAACAAGCTGAACCGTATCACTGCGCTGTTCATGCTGGTAACGACCTGGATTGTTGCCACCCTGAACCCGAGCATCCTGGGTATGATTGAAACCCTGGGCGGTCCAATCATCGCGATGATCCTGTTCCTGATGCCGATGTACGCAATTCAGAAAGTACCGGCAATGCGTAAGTACAGCGGTCACATCAGCAACGTATTCGTTGTCGTGATGGGTCTGATTGCAATCTCCGCAATCTTCTACTCTCTGTTCAGCTAAGTCCTTTCGCGCCGCTTTCGGGCGGCGCTTCCTCCGTTTTAACGCGATGTATTTCCTATGATTAGCGTATTCGATATTTTCAAAATCGGCATTGGCCCTTCCAGTTCTCATACCGTTGGACCAATGAAAGCGGGTAAACAATTTACCGACGATCTGATTGCCCGTAACCTGCTTAAAGACGTGACCCGCGTGGTGGTTGACGTGTACGGCTCGCTCTCTCTGACCGGTAAAGGCCACCACACTGATATCGCCATTATTATGGGCCTGGCGGGTAACCTGCCGGATACCGTGGATATCGATTCCATCCCCAGTTTTATTCAGGATGTGAATACTCATGGTCGCCTGATGCTGGCAAACGGTCAGCATGAAGTGGAGTTCCCGGTTGATCAGTGCATGAACTTCCACGCCGACAACCTTTCTCTGCATGAAAACGGTATGCGCATTACCGCGCTGGCGGGCGATAAAGTCGTTTACAGCCAGACTTACTACTCTATTGGCGGTGGCTTTATCGTTGATGAAGAGCATTTTGGCCAGCAGGATAGCGCACCGGTTGAAGTTCCTTATCCGTACAGTTCAGCAGCCGATCTGCAAAAACATTGTCAGGAAACCGGGCTGTCACTCTCTGGCCTGATGATGAAAAACGAGCTGGCGCTGCACAGCAAAGAAGAGCTGGAACAGCACCTGGCGAACGTCTGGGAAGTCATGCGCGGCGGTATTGAGCGCGGTATTTCCACCGAAGGCGTGTTGCCTGGCAAACTGCGCGTTCCACGCCGTGCTGCGGCACTACGCCGGATGCTGGTCAGCCAGGATAAAACCACCACTGACCCGATGGCGGTTGTTGACTGGATCAACATGTTTGCACTGGCAGTGAACGAAGAGAACGCTGCTGGCGGTCGCGTGGTGACTGCGCCGACTAACGGTGCGTGCGGGATTATCCCGGCAGTTCTGGCGTACTACGACAAGTTTATCCGCGAAGTGAACGCTAACTCACTGGCTCGTTACCTGCTGGTAGCCAGCGCCATTGGTTCTCTTTATAAGATGAACGCGTCGATTTCTGGTGCTGAAGTGGGTTGCCAGGGTGAAGTTGGCGTGGCGTGCTCAATGGCGGCGGCTGGTCTGGCAGAACTATTAGGCGCAAGCCCGGCGCAGGTGTGCATCGCGGCGGAAATCGCCATGGAGCACAACCTCGGTCTGACGTGTGACCCGGTCGCCGGACAGGTACAGGTGCCATGCATCGAGCGTAACGCCATTGCGGCAGTAAAAGCGGTGAACGCCGCACGTATGGCGCTGCGCCGTACCAGCGAGCCGCGCGTCTGCCTCGATAAAGTTATCGAAACCATGTACGAAACAGGTAAAGATATGAACGCCAAGTACCGCGAAACCTCTCGCGGCGGCCTGGCAATGAAGATCGTTGCCTGCGATTAATCGCTCTCCAAAGGCCTCGTTTTGCGAGGCCTCTTCCCGATTTCTCATCCAGCCGTAGCCTGTTCCGGCATCGAATGTTACCCTTATCGCCTGATCTTTAAGGGGGTTATCGTGGCTGTTCATTTGCTTATTGTCGATGCACTGAATCTTATTCGTCGCATTCATGCCGTTCAGGGGTCGCCCTGTGTCGAAACCTGCCAGCATGCGCTCGATCAGCTCATTATGCACAGCCAGCCAACCCACGCGGTCGCCGTTTTTGATGATGAAAACCGCAGTAGCGGCTGGCGTCATCAGCGTTTACCAGATTACAAAGCGGGTCGACCGCCAATGCCGGAAGAGTTGCACGACGAGATGCCTGCATTACGCGCCGCCTTTGAGCAACGCGGCGTCCCGTGCTGGTCAACCAGCGGCAACGAAGCCGATGACTTAGCCGCCACGCTGGCGGTCAAAGTGACACAGGCCGGGCATCAGGCAACGATTGTTTCGACAGATAAAGGCTACTGTCAGTTACTTTCACCGACATTACGTATTCGTGATTACTTCCAGAAACGTTGGCTGGATGCGCCATTTATCGATAAAGAATTTGGCGTTCAACCGCAGCAGTTGCCCGATTACTGGGGACTTGCGGGGATCAGCAGTTCAAAGGTACCGGGTGTTGCGGGAATCGGACCAAAAAGCGCCACGCAGCTGCTGGTCGAGTTTCAGAGTCTGGAAGGGATATATGAGAATCTGGATGCGGTTGCCGAAAAGTGGCGCAAAAAATTAGAAACCCATAAAGAGATGGCGTTTCTGTGCCGCGATATTGCCCGCTTACAAACCGATTTGCATATCGACGGCAATTTACAGCAATTGCGGTTGGTACGGTAACGGCGAGCCGGATACGCCGCAAACGTCGTATCCGGCATTATCACATCAGCGCATTTACCAGGCGGTATGGTAAAGCTCTACAATATCCTCAAGCGTTGCTTCACGCGGGTTGCCACCGGTACAAACATCATCCAGTGCCGCCTGCGCCAGTGCCGGAATGTCTTCCTTGCGTACACCAACATCACGCAAATGTGGCGGAATACCGACATCACGGTTGAGAGCAAACACCGCTTCAACAGCGGCATTACGCGCCTCTTCCAGGCTCATACCTTCCACTTTCACGCCCATAACGCGCGCGATATCGCGGTACTTCTCACCGGTAAAGTCAGCGTTATAACGCATGACATGCGGTAACAGGATGGCGTTCGCAACACCGTGTGGAGTGTTATAAAACGCGCCCAGTGGATGCGCCATACCATGCACCAACCCTAACCCAACATTCGAGAAGCCCATACCCGCAACATACTGCCCGAGCGCCATTTCTTCTCCGGCATCCTTATCACCAGCAACCGATCCTCGCAGCGCCCCAGCAATGATTTCAATCGCTTTAATGTGCAGTGCATCGGTTAGCGCCCACGCGCCACGGGTAATATACCCCTCAATAGCATGAGTGAGCGCATCGACACCCGTCGCAGCTTTCAGCGCTGGAGGCATACCATCCATCATGTCAGCGTCAATAAACGCCACCTGCGGGATATCATGCGGATCAACGCAAACAAACTTGCGCCGTTTCTCTTCGTCAGTGATCACGTAGTTAATGGTCACTTCTGCCGCAGTACCTGCTGTGGTAGGAATTGCCAGAATCGGTACACTGGGTTTATTGGTCGGGGAAAGCCCTTCCAGGCTACGCACATCGGCAAACTCCGGGTTGTTGCTGATAATGCCAATCGCTTTACAAGTATCCTGTGGAGAACCACCACCAATAGCGATCAGGTAATCCGCGCCGCTATTCTGGAATACACCGAGCCCTTCTTTGACGACAGTAATTGTTGGGTTGGGCACTACGCCGTCGTAAATCGCCCATGCCAGCCCTGCAGCATCCATCTTATCGGTCACTTTCGCCACCACGCCGCATTGCACCAGCGTTTTATCGGTGACGATCAGCGCCTTCTGATAACCACGGCGTTTCACCTCATCGGTTAAAGCCCCAACAGCACCCCGACCAAACCATGCCGTTTCGTTCAGAATCATTCTGTTAGCCATCATCCTTCTCCTTGTTGCTTTACGAAATTACTCTTCAATTCGTAACCCATAGGTTTTGAATTTCTCCAGCACTACGGCAATCTCTTCATCGCTCAGCACTGGCACCGGGTCCGTAATCGCCAGGGTCGTCAGGTAAAGTTGCGCCAGCACTTCAACTTCATGCGCCAGCCATAACGCTTTTTCCAGATTCACCTCACAAGCGATAAGCCCATGATGTTGTAACAAAGTTGCCTTACGATTTTTGAGAGCCAGCGCAACATGTTCAGAAAGTTCGCGTGTTCCAAAGGTCGCATAAGGCGCGCAAGGAATAGAATTACCGCCAGCCGCCGCAATCATGTAGTGAATAGCGGGGATCGATCGGTTAAGAATGGAAACTGCCGTGCAATGAACGGCATGATTGTGAACAACCGCGTTGGCATCCGGTCTGCTTTGATAGGCTGCCATATGGAAACGCCATTCGCTTGAGGGGAGCTTTCCTTCCTCATGTTTACCGTTGCCATCAATAAAGACAATATGCGACTCCGTCAGTTTTTCATATGGAATGCCTGTAGGCGTAATCAGCATCCCATCCTGATAACGTACACTGACGTTCCCCGCTGTCCCCTGGTTCAGTCCCAGGCGGGTCATTTCCAGGCAAGTGTCAATAATCTGACGAGCAAGTTTATTTCGTTCCATTAGCTACCTCTCTCTGATTCAAAACAGGGCAATAATGTTGTTCCTTTCACACTATTGAATTAGCCGTTTAATTACCCACCATCTTCTTCCTGATTAACAAGAAAGAAATTCACAAGCTTATATTTTGTGACCTGGTTCAACTAATCACAGTAAATAACTGCAAGTTCTCTTTTTATAACCCCATTAAAAATGACCGCTCTTAAAAATATTTATCAAAACGGTCATTTTTCTATTCCTCCAAGCCCGGAATGACCGTTTTCGGCACAAACAATTAATACGGTCATCTGATTTGTGTTTTTTATGATTTATTTTCTGAAACGGGCATGAAATTTCGATTATTAAAGTGATGGTAGTCACATAAAGTCACCTTCTAGCTAATAAGTGTGACCGCCGTCATATTACAGAGCGTTTTTTATTTGAAAATGAATCCATGAGTTCATTTCAGACAGGCAAATATTCACTGATATGAAGCCCGAACTCGCTGGTTTTGCACTTTTGAAAACATAACCGATTACGTGCTTAAGCTTCTGAACCTAAGAGGATGCTATGGGAAACACATCAATACAAACGCAGAGTTACCGTGCGGTAGATAAAGATGCAGGGCAAAGCAGAAGTTACATTATTCCATTCGCGCTGCTGTGCTCACTGTTTTTTCTTTGGGCGGTAGCCAATAACCTTAACGACATTTTATTACCTCAATTCCAGCAGGCTTTTACGCTGACAAATTTCCAGGCTGGCCTGATCCAATCGGCCTTTTACTTTGGTTATTTCATTATCCCAATCCCTGCTGGGATATTGATGAAAAAACTCAGTTATAAAGCAGGGATTATTACCGGGTTATTTTTATATGCCTTGGGTGCTGCATTATTCTGGCCCGCCGCAGAAATAATGAACTACACCTTGTTTTTAGTTGGCCTATTTATTATTGCAGCCGGATTAGGTTGTCTGGAAACTGCCGCAAACCCTTTTGTTACGGTATTAGGGCCGGAAAGTAGTGGTCACTTCCGCTTAAATCTTGCGCAAACATTTAACTCGTTTGGCGCAATTATCGCGGTTGTCTTTGGGCAAAGTCTTATTTTGTCTAACGTGCCACATCAATCGCAAGACGTTCTCGATAAAATGTCTCCAGAGCAATTGAGTGCGTATAAACACAGCCTGGTATTATCGGTACAGACACCTTATATGATCATCGTGGCTATCGTGTTACTGGTCGCCCTGCTGATCATGCTGACGAAATTCCCGGCATTGCAGAGTGATAATCACAGTGACGCCAAACAAGGATCGTTCTCCGCATCGCTTTCTCGCCTGGCGCGTATTCGCCACTGGCGCTGGGCGGTATTAGCGCAATTCTGCTATGTCGGCGCACAAACGGCCTGCTGGAGCTATTTGATTCGCTACGCTGTAGAAGAAATTCCAGGTATGACTGCAGGCTTTGCCGCTAACTATTTAACCGGAACCATGGTGTGCTTCTTTATTGGTCGTTTCACCGGTACCTGGCTCATCAGTCGCTTCGCACCACACAAAGTCCTGGCCGCCTACGCATTAATCGCTATGGCACTGTGCCTGATCTCAGCCTTCGCTGGCGGTCATGTGGGCTTAATAGCCCTGACTTTATGCAGCGCCTTTATGTCGATTCAGTACCCAACAATCTTCTCGCTGGGCATTAAGAATCTCGGCCAGGACACCAAATATGGTTCGTCCTTCATCGTTATGACCATTATTGGCGGCGGTATTGTCACTCCGGTCATGGGTTTTGTCAGTGACGCGGCGGGCAACATCCCCACTGCTGAACTGATCCCCGCACTCTGCTTCGCGGTCATCTTTATCTTTGCCCGTTTCCGTTCTCAAACGGCAACTAACTGAACATATTTTCCGAATAAAGTGAGGAATCTGTAATGAAAAAAATCAGCTTACCGAAAATTGGTATCCGCCCGGTTATTGACGGTCGTCGCATGGGTGTTCGTGAGTCGCTTGAAGAACAAACAATGAATATGGCGAAAGCTACGGCCGCACTGCTGACCGAGAAACTGCGCCATGCCTGCGGAGCTGCCGTCGAGTGTGTCATTTCCGATACCTGTATCGCGGGTATGGCTGAAGCCGCTGCTTGCGAAGAAAAATTCAGCAGTCAGAATGTAGGCCTCACCATTACGGTAACGCCTTGCTGGTGCTATGGCAGTGAAACCATCGACATGGATCCAACCCGCCCGAAGGCCATTTGGGGCTTTAACGGCACTGAACGCCCCGGCGCTGTTTACCTGGCAGCGGCTCTGGCAGCTCACAGCCAGAAAGGCATCCCAGCATTCTCCATTTACGGTCATGACGTTCAGGATGCCGATGACACATCGATTCCTGCCGATGTTGAAGAAAAACTGCTGCGCTTTGCCCGCGCCGGTTTGGCCGTCGCCAGCATGAAAGGTAAAAGCTATCTGTCGCTGGGCGGCGTTTCGATGGGTATCGCCGGTTCCATTGTTGATCACAACTTCTTTGAATCCTGGCTGGGAATGAAAGTCCAGGCGGTGGATATGACCGAACTGCGTCGCCGTATCGATCAGAAGATTTACGACGAAGCCGAATTGGAAATGGCACTGGCCTGGGCTGATAAAAACTTCCGCTATGGCGAAGATGAAAATAACAAACAGTATCAACGTAATGCCGAGCAAAGCCGCGCAGTTCTGCGCGAAAGTTTACTGATGGCGATGTGTATCCGCGACATGATGCAAGGCAACAGCAAACTGGCCGATATTGGTCGCGTGGAAGAATCACTTGGCTACAACGCCATCGCTGCGGGCTTCCAGGGGCAACGTCACTGGACCGATCAATATCCCAATGGTGACACCGCCGAAGCGATCCTCAACAGTTCATTTGACTGGAATGGCGTGCGCGAACCCTTTGTCGTGGCGACCGAAAACGACAGTCTTAACGGCGTGGCAATGCTAATGGGTCACCAGCTCACCGGCACCGCTCAGGTATTTGCCGATGTGCGTACCTACTGGTCACCAGAAGCAATTGAGCGTGTAACGGGGCATAAACTGGATGGACTGGCAGAACACGGCATCATCCATTTGATCAACTCCGGTTCTGCTGCGCTGGACGGTTCCTGTAAACAACGCGACAGCGAAGGTAACCCGACGATGAAGCCACACTGGGAAATCTCTCAGCAAGAGGCTGACGCTTGCCTCGCCGCTACCGAATGGTGCCCGGCGATCCACGAATACTTCCGTGGCGGCGGTTACTCTTCCCGCTTCCTTACCGAAGGCGGCGTCCCGTTCACCATGACTCGTGTCAACATCATCAAAGGCCTGGGACCGGTACTGCAAATCGCGGAAGGCTGGAGCGTGGAATTGCCGAAGGATGTGCATGACATCCTCAACAAACGCACCAACTCAACCTGGCCAACCACCTGGTTTGCACCGCGCCTCACCGGTAAAGGGCCGTTTACGGATGTGTACTCGGTAATGGCGAACTGGGGCGCTAACCATGGGGTTCTGACCATCGGCCACGTTGGCGCAGACTTTATCACTCTCGCCTCCATGCTGCGTATCCCGGTATGTATGCACAACGTTGAAGAGACCAAAGTGTATCGTCCTTCTGCCTGGGCTGCGCACGGCATGGATATTGAAGGCCAGGATTACCGCGCTTGCCAGAACTACGGTCCGTTGTACAAGCGTTAATACATTACTCCCTGATGTGATGCCCGGTCGCTCCGGCTACCGGGCCTGAACAAGCAAGAGTGGTTAGCCGGATAAGCAATGTTATCCGGCTATATTGCAGGAGCGATTATGAAACAAGAAGTTATCCTGGTACTCGACTGTGGCGCGACCAATGTCAGGGCCATCGCGGTTAATCGGCAGGGCAAAATTGTTGCCCGCGCCTCAACGCCTAATGCCAGCGATATCGCGATGGAAAACAACACCTGGCACCAGTGGTCTTTAGACGCCATTTTGCAACGCTTTGCTGATTGCTGTCGGCAAATCAATAGTGAACTGACTGAATGCCACATCCGCGGTATCGCCGTCACCACCTTTGGTGTGGATGGCGCTCTGGTAGATAAGCAAGGCAATCTGCTCTATCCGATTATTAGCTGGAAATGTCCGCGAACAGCAGCGGTTATGGACAATATTGAACGGTTAATCTCCGCACAGCGGTTGCAGGCTATTTCTGGCGTCGGAGCCTTTAGTTTCAATACGTTATATAAGTTGGTGTGGTTGAAAGAAAATCATCCACAACTGCTGGAACGCGCGCACGCCTGGCTCTTTATTTCGTCGCTGATTAACCACCGTTTAACCGGCGAATTCACTACTGATATCACGATGGCCGGAACCAGCCAGATGCTGGATATCCAGCAACGCGATTTCAGTCCGCAAATTTTACAAGCCACCGGTATTCCACGCCGACTCTTCCCTCGTCTGGTGGAAGCGGGTGAACAGATTGGTACGCTACAGAACAGCGCCGCAGCAATGCTCGGCTTACCCGTTGGCATACCGGTGATTTCCGCAGGTCACGATACCCAGTTCGCCCTTTTTGGCGCTGGTGCTGAACAAAATGAACCCGTGCTCTCTTCCGGTACATGGGAAATTTTAATGGTTCGCAGCGCCCAGGTTGATACTTCGCTGTTAAGTCAGTACGCCGGTTCCACCTGCGAACTGGATAGCCAGGCAGGGTTGTATAACCCAGGTATGCAATGGCTGGCATCCGGCGTGCTGGAATGGGTGAGAAAACTGTTCTGGACGGCTGAAACACCCTGGCAAATGTTGATTGAAGAAGCTCGTCTGATCGCGCCTGGCGCGGATGGCGTAAAAATGCAGTGTGATTTATTGTCGTGTCAGAACGCTGGCTGGCAAGGAGTGACGCTTAATACCACGCGGGGGCATTTCTATCGCGCGGCGCTGGAAGGGTTAACTGCGCAATTACAGCGCAATCTACAGATGCTGGAAAAAATCGGGCACTTTAAGGCCTCTGAATTATTGTTAGTCGGTGGAGGAAGTCGCAACACATTGTGGAATCAGATTAAAGCCAATATGCTTGATATTCCGGTAAAAGTTCTCGACGACGCCGAAACGACCGTCGCAGGAGCTGCGCTGTTCGGTTGGTATGGCGTAGGGGAATTTAACAGCCCGGAAGAAGCCCGCGCACAGATTCATTATCAGTACCGTTATTTCTACCCGCAAACTGAACCTGAATTTATAGAGGAAGTGTGAAATGCTGAAAACAATTTCGCCGTTAATTTCTCCCGAACTATTGAAAGTGCTGGCAGAGATGGGACATGGAGATGAAATTATTTTTTCCGATGCTCACTTTCCCGCCCATTCGATGGGACCGCAGGTGATCCGCGCTGATGGCCTGTTGGTGAGCGACTTGCTCCAGGCGATTATCCCGTTATTTGAACTGGACAGTTATGCACCGCCGCTGGTGATGATGGCGGCGGTAGAAGGTGACACTCTCGATCCTGAAGTAGAACGACGTTACCGTAATGCGCTTTCACTACAAGCCCCGTGTCCTGACATCATCCGCATCAATCGTTTTGCGTTTTATGAACGGGCGCAAAAAGCCTTTGCGATCGTTATCACAGGCGAACGAGCGAAGTACGGGAATATTCTTTTAAAAAAAGGGGTAACACCGTAATCTCATACCGGTACGCCCGCATGACGCGGGCGGTTATCGAATGATGGGGTGAAAAATATGAAAGCGGCACGCCAGCAAGCGATAGTCGACCTGCTGCTGAACCATACCAGCCTGACCACGGAAGCTCTCTCTGAACAGCTAAAGGTCAGTAAAGAAACCATTCGTCGCGATCTCAATGAATTACAGACGCAGGGTAAAATTCTGCGCAATCATGGACGCGCTAAATATATCCACCGTCAAAATCAAGACAGTGGCGATCCCTTTCACATCAGGCTGAAAAGCCATTATGCGCATAAAGCAGATATCGCGCGCGAGGCGCTCGCGTGGATTGAAGAAGGGATGGTGATAGCCTTAGACGCCAGTTCAACTTGCTGGTATCTGGCACGCCAGTTGCCTGACATCAACATTCAGGTCTTCACCAATAGCCATCCGATTTGCCATGAACTCGGTAAACGCGAACGCATTCAACTGATCAGTTCCGGCGGCACACTTGAGCGCAAATATGGCTGTTACGTCAATCCCTCGCTGATTTCCCAACTTAAATCGCTGGAAATCGATCTGTTTATTTTTTCTTGTGAAGGGATCGATAGCAGCGGCGCACTGTGGGACTCCAATGCGATCAACGCTGATTACAAATCGATGCTATTAAAACGTGCCGCGCAATCGTTGTTATTGATTGATAAAAGTAAATTTAATCGTTCAGGGGAAGCCCGCATCGGGCATCTGGATGAGGTAACGCACATTATTTCTGATGAGCGCCAGGTTGCAACTTCTTTGGTAACAGCCTGACGGAAAGGGTAGCAGGCCGGAGACGACGCCCCGGCCTTGCCTGTTATCGCTCGTCGCGACGACCACCCACCGCAGCCCAGATGCGGCGGACGTGCACCGTCACTTCTTCGCGATCGTGATACAACTGCCGCGCCTGAATCTGAGCATTTATGCCATGTTCATCAAGCTGTGCCTGAATATACGCCAGATTGTGTGACACTTCTTCGTAGCGTTTTTTCATCGGCAGTTTGAGGTTGAAAATGGTTTCACGGCACCAGCCATTAACCAGCCACTGCGCCATCAATGCCGCAACTTTCGCCGGTTTTTCAACCATATCGCATACCATCCAGGAGATATTGCTGCGCGTCGGACGGAATTTGAAACCGTCTTCCCGCAGCCACGTCACCTGTCCGGTATCCATCAGACTTTGCGCCATCGGGCCGTTGTCGACGGAATAAACCCACATGTTGCGCTTCACCAGTTGGTAGGTCCAGCCGCCAGGGCAAGCGCCTAAATCCACCGCCCACATCCCGTTCGCCAGGCGTTCATCCCACTCATCCGCAGGAATAAACACATGAAATGCCTCTTCCAGTTTGAGCGTGGAACGACTCGGCGCATCTGCCGGAAATTTCAGGCGCGGAATGCCCATATAGAACGGCGAATTATTGTTGCTGTATGAGTAACCGGTATAGCAGCAGCCTGGTGCAATAAAGAATACATGCACAACCGGACGCTTCGGCGTTTCATAGTTCGCCAGCACCCCGGCATCGCGCAAGGCAGCGCGTAGCGGAACAGTAAATTTACGGCAGAATTTCAGTAACTCTTTGCTTTCGTTGGTATCGGCAACTTCAACACGCAGTTCACCGCCCTTCTCTACTACGCCCTGTAACATGCCGACAATGGGGGTAATACGATCTTCTGGCGGCAAATGCTGCAGGAGTTCCCCCACCACAAACCACTGGCGGGCAAAAATTAATGAACTGAACGGCAGCTCACGGATTAACTTATCGCCATCATCAGGTTGATAACATTCATAAATGACATAACCCGCATTCTCTTTCACGCGGGCAAAACCGAAAATTTCCCGCTGGCCGGCTTTATCGGTAATTTCTGCGGCGCACTCTTTTTCAAAGCCCGGACGGCACAGCAATACAACCTTATTCATGACTTACGCCCTTGCGCTTTAAACGGATAGCACCAACTAACATTAACGCCCAGCCCGCGAGGAAGCTCACGCCGCCAACCGGAGTGACAAACGCCCACAAACGCAGATGGGACAGCGCCAGGCAATAAAGGCTGCCGCTGAACAACACCGTGCCTAACGCGAGGAAAACGCTACTCCAGTAAAACCAGATACTGATGCGACGCTGCATTGCCACCGCCAGACCTAAGATCGCCAGCGTATGAAACGCCTGGTATTCGAGGCCGGTCTGGATCCAGCCCATCTCAACGGCCCCCATGGTTTTACTTAACACATGCGCGCCAAAAGCGCCCAGAGCCACAAAAATGAAGCCGCTAATGGCGGCGAAAATCAGCATAAAACGGCTGGTCATGGTCGTACCCTACGTAAATTATTGTTCATAACGAAAGCGGAATTTTTCTTGTTCAGCAGCGGCTTTCGCCAGGATCCATTGGCGAAAGGCGGCTATTTTACCCAGTTCTGCCTGACTGTCATGACAAACCAGATAAAAAGCATTTTTACTGACCAGAACATCATTAAACGGGCAAACAAGACGTCCGGCCTCGATTTCAGATTGCGCCATCACGTTATTTGCCAGCGCCACTCCCTGCCCGTGGATAGCCGCTTGCAGCACCATGGCGCTATGGCTAAAAATTGGCCCTTGCTGAACGTTGATATGATTTAACCCCAACTGTCGGGTATATGTCTGCCAGTCACGGCGCGAAGCATCATGTAATAACGTATGTTTAGCCAGATCTTCCGGTGTCTTCAAGGGTTTTTCGCCAGTCAGCAGTAGCGGCGAACACACCGGCAATAAATATTCGGCGTACAGTTTTTCCACCCGTAGCCCCGGCCAGTTGCCCCGACCATAAAATATCGCCACATCAACATCATCCGCCAGCTTATCTTCCTGACGATCAACCGCCTGGATTCGAACGTCAATTCCCGGATAAGCTGAATTAAAGCTGGAAAGTCGCGGAACCAACCAATGAATGGCGAAACTGGGGAGTAAACTGACCGTCAACGCCCCCTTGGCGCTACGGGCCTGGAGTTTACGCGTCGCTTCGGTTAATTGCGAAAATATCTCTTTGATATCGAGGAAATAGCTTTGCCCTTCCTCGGTCAGCAGGAGTGAACGATTACGGCGGCGGAACAGTTTTAGCCCCAAAAAATCCTCAAGAGACTTGATTTGATGACTTACTGCGGCTTGGGTCACAAAAAGCTCTTCTGCTGCGCGAGTGAAACTTAAATGGCGTGCTGCGGCATCAAAAACTCGTAAGGCATTTAGCGGTGGTAATCGTTTAGACATGGCTATTAAACTTTGATGTTAAATGAATTTAACAATTAGATCACACTATGTAACCTATTAGTTTTTTTAATCTGAGCCATTATAAATTGTCCGTTGAGCTTCTACCAGCAAATACCTATAGTGGCGGCACTTCCTGAGCCGGAACGAAAAGTTTTATCGGAATGCGTGTTCTGGTGAACTTTTGGCTTACGGTTGTGATGTTGTGTTGTTGTGTTTGCAATTGGTCTGCGATTCAGACCATGGTAGCAAAGCTACCTTTTTTCACTTCCTGTACATTTACCCTGTCTGTCCATAGTGATTAATGTAGCACCGCCTAATTGCGGTGCTTTTTTTTACCTTGCGATCGCGAATTACTGATCCAGTTCGACCATCTCTTTCACGTCAGTACGGTTGATCTGCTGTTTGTTGCCATTAGCGTCTTTATACGAAATCATACCGGTATCGTTATCAGTCTGTGGTTTGCCGTCAGAGACGATGGTACGTCCGTCATTGGTGTGCATCACATAGTTCGAACCGGAACAGGCGCTCAGGGCAAAAGTCAGCATACAGGCAGAAATAATTGCGGCAGTCTTTTTCATCATCTTCTCCTTAAAGCGATTAATAAATCTTAATAGTATTGATTAACAGGCTAAAATTAACGCCTAACACTATTCAGCATATGTTACTTACGCGGCTTCGCCAGGATATCCAGATAATTCTGATGGTTAGCACTCTCCTTGTATCAAAGTGAATTTTGCGTCACGATCGGTGCATCAAGCCGAGGAGTACCATGAACGTTTTTAATCCCGCGCAGTTTCGCGCCCAGTTTCCCGCACTACAGGATGCGGGCGTCTATCTCGACAGCGCCGCGACCGCGCTTAAACCTGAAGCCGTGGTTGAAGCCACCCAACAGTTTTACAGTCTGAGCGCCGGAAACGTCCATCGCAGCCAGTTTGCCGAAGCCCAACGCCTGACCGCGCGTTATGAAGCTGCACGAGAGAAAGTGGCGCAATTACTGAATGCACCGGATGATAAAACTATCGTCTGGACGCGCGGCACCACTGAATCCATCAACATGGTGGCACAATGCTATGCGCGTCCGCGTCTGCAACCGGGCGATGAGATTATTGTCAGCGTGGCAGAACACCACGCCAACCTCGTCCCCTGGCTGATGGTCGCCCAACAAACTGGAGCCAAAGTGGTGAAATTGCCGCTTAATGCGCAGCGACTGCCGGATGTCGATTTGTTGCCAGAACTGATTACTCCCCGTAGTCGGATTCTGGCGTTGGGTCAGATGTCGAACGTTACTGGCGGTTGCCCGGATCTGGCGCGAGCGATTACCTTTGCTCATTCAGCCGGGATGGTGGTGATGGTTGATGGTGCTCAGGGGGCAGTGCATTTCCCCGCGGATGTTCAGCAACTGGATATTGATTTCTATGCTTTTTCAGGTCACAAACTGTATGGCCCGACAGGTATCGGCGTGCTGTATGGTAAATCAGAACTGCTGGAGGCGATGTCGCCCTGGCTGGGCGGCGGCAAAATGGTTCACGAAGTGAGTTTTGACGGCTTCACGACTCAATCTGCGCCGTGGAAACTGGAAGCTGGAACGCCAAATGTCGCTGGTGTCATAGGATTAAGCGCGGCGCTGGAATGGCTGGCAGATTACGATATCAACCAGGCCGAAAGCTGGAGCCGTAGCTTAGCAACGCTGGCGGAAGATGCGCTGGCGAAACGTCCCGGCTTTCGTTCATTCCGCTGCCAGGATTCCAGCCTGCTGGCCTTTGATTTTGCTGGCGTTCATCATAGCGATATGGTGACGCTGCTGGCGGAGTACGGTATTGCCCTGCGGGCCGGGCAGCATTGCGCTCAGCCGCTACTGGCAGAATTAGGCGTAACCGGCACACTGCGCGCCTCTTTTGCGCCATATAATACAAAGAGTGATGTGGATGCGCTGGTGAATGCCGTTGACCGCGCGCTGGAATTATTGGTGGATTAATGACAAACCCGCAATTCGCCGGACATCCGTTCGGCACAACCGTAACCGCAGAAACGTTACGCAATACCTTCGCACCGTTGACGCAATGGGAAGATAAATATCGCCAGTTGATCATGCTGGGGAAACAGCTTCCGGCATTGCCAGACGAGTTAAAAGCGCAGGCTAAAGAGATTGCCGGATGCGAAAACCGCGTCTGGCTGGGATATACAGTGGCTGAAAACGGCAAAATGCATTTCTTTGGCGACAGCGAAGGGCGCATTGTGCGCGGCCTGCTGGCGGTGTTGTTGACTGCCGTTGAGGGGAAAACCGCCGCCGAGTTGCAGGCACAGTCACCACTGGCATTGTTTGATGAGCTGGGATTACGTGCGCAGCTTAGCGCCTCACGCAGCCAGGGGTTAAATGCGTTAAGCGAGGCGATTATCGCTGCGACGAAGCAGGTTTAAGCACAGAACCGGGTCGGATAAGACGTTCGCGTCTCATCCGACCTGATTGTTTAACCCTGACGCGCCGCTTTCGCCATCATCTTCTTCAGCGCATGAGAAACCGCAACAAACCCAAAGGTGGCGGTCACCATCGTTGCCGCGCCAAATCCAGATGCACAATCCATCCGCTTCGGCCCTTCTGCCGTGGCTTTCATCGCACACACCGTACCGTCTGACTGCGGGTACACCAGCGCTTCAGTAGAAAACACGCAATCCACGCCGAGCTTACCTTTACTGTTTTTCACTACGCCAAAATCGCTTTTCAGGCGCTCGCGCAACTTCGCCGCCAGCGGGTCCTGAATCGTTTTCGCCAGATCGGTAACCTGAATCTGCGTCGGATCAATCTGCCCACCCGCGCCACCGGTTGTGACCAGTGGGATTTTATTGCGCCGACAATAAGCAATCAGCGCCGCTTTGGGCCGTACACTATCAATGGCATCAATCACGTACGAATAACCCACGCTCATATACTGCGCTACGTTATCCGGCGTCACGAAATCATCCACCACCGTTACACGGCACTCCGGGTTAATCTGGCGAATACGCTCCGCCATAACTTCCGCTTTTGCCAGCCCAACGTTATCGCGCAGGGCATGAATTTGCCGATTGGTATTGGTGACGCACACATCATCCATATCGATAAGCGTGATTGCGCCAATCCCCGTGCGCGCCAGCGCTTCCGCCGCCCAGGAACCGACACCACCGATACCAACCACACAAATATGCGCGTCAGCAAACAGTTGCAACGCTTTTTCACCATACAGACGCGCTGTGCCACCAAAACGCTGACGCCATGCATCACTAATTACCACAGACATAGCACCTCAGAATTAAAAAGGGCGAGGTTATCCCTCACCCTAAACGCATAAATGCCTGATGCGCTACGCTTATCAGGCCTACATAACTCCTGCAATATTTTGGATTTGCATGATTTGTAGGCCGGATAAGGCGTTCACGCCGCATCCGGCATGAACAACGCGCACTTAGTCAATAATCAGGATGTGAGGTTACCCCTCACCCTGTCATATCCGTAAAAACGGCATACAGAATATCACATCAGCCGCTAAAGACGTTACCTGCGCCCGGGGCGGTTTTCAGCACCCAGACACGTCCATAGTGGTTGTACCAACCTGCGCGGTGTCCGGCTTCCGGCCCGATCCCTTGATAGATATCGAAGTGTTGGCCTTTGATTGCACCACCGACATCCAGCGCCACCATCAGACGCAGTTCGTACTGACCATTAAATTTGCCGTTATTATCCAGCAACGGCACTTCTGCCAGCAAGGTAGTACCTGGCGGAATAATGGAACGATCAGAGGCAACTGACGCGCGACCAACCAGCGGCACCGCACTTGCCCCTTTCACCGGAGCAAAAGATTGCGGTTTAAAGAAGACGAAAGACGGGTTCTGTTCCAGCAGCTCGCGAACCTCGGCTTCACTGTGTGTTTCGCCCCAGTGACGAATCGCCTGCATCGACATATCTTCTTTTTTCACTTCGCCACGGTCGATCAGCACCTTACCAATGCTGCGATAGGCATGACCGTTTTTCCCTGCATAGCTGAAAAAGTTAAGCGGACTGCCATCACCAAAGTCGATATACCCACTACCCTGCACATCCATAATGAAGTTATCCATCAGGGAGTTACTGTAAGCGAGAATATATTTATCACTCAATGCCCCCGCGTAGATCTCCGCACGAGACGGCAGACGACCACGTTTTGGCGGCATACGGTAAATAGGATACTGGAACTCGCCCTGGCGGGTATGGCGCGCCTGAATTACCGGCGTGTAATAACCGGTAAACTGCACGTTACCATAGTTGTCGGCACCTTCCATCTGCCAGGCATCAATGCCGAACTGGCGCATATTGCGGGTATCACCGCCTGCGCGCAGCCACTCTTGCACCGCGTTATAAACATTACTCTGGTTGCCATACAGACGCGGTGACGAATTACGGATATGGTTAATTTGCTCGGCAAAATCACCGGCGTTAATCGGCGCGCCAACGGCATCTGGCTGGTTCACCAGAGAGAAAGGCTGGGTAAATTTCCCGTCTTTATATTGCTGTCCGCGATCGGTTGGTTTGGAAGAGCAGGCGGCAAGCATTGCCACAACCGTGCCCATAAGAAGGTACTTTACCCAACGTCCTTTCATTGTTCTCTTCTTCAGGTTAAAAAATAAGGCGCAACGAAGATAACAAACCGCCGCGTTTAATGAAATGAGCAGCCTCTCCCTGACGCAAATTTTGCACAAAAAATAGGCTTTAGTGATTTGTTTTTGTTCAAAATCATGCCAAATCCGTGATCGGGGTAAAAAAAAGGTTGCATGAAAACGCGAGCGGAGTATAGTGCGCATCCACGGACGCGGGGTGGAGCAGCCTGGTAGCTCGTCGGGCTCATAACCCGAAGGTCGTCGGTTCAAATCCGGCCCCCGCAACCAATTAAAATTTGATGAAGTAAAGCAGTACGGTGACGCGGGGTGGAGCAGCCTGGTAGCTCGTCGGGCTCATAACCCGAAGGTCGTCGGTTCAAATCCGGCCCCCGCAACCAATCAAATTTGATGAAGTAAAAGCAGTACGGTGACGCGGGGTGGAGCAGCCTGGTAGCTCGTCGGGCTCATAACCCGAAGGTCGTCGGTTCAAATCCGGCCCCCGCAACCAATTATTGAACACCCTAACGGGTGTTTTTTTGTTTCTGGTCTCCCATAAAAAAGCGCCATTCAGCGCCTTTTTATCATCCCCTTCTCGCCAGCGTCGCCCCATCGGCAAAATACGCTTTAATCCCCGCAAGAATAGACTCCGCAACTTCCTGCTGGAAAGTCGCCGTTTTCAGTTTACGCTCTTCCTCAACGTTACTGATAAACGCCGTTTCGACCAGAATGGAGGGAATATCTGGTGCCTTTCAGCACCGCAAAGCCGGCCTGCTCAACCTGGTTTTTATGCAGGTTGTTGACCTGTCCCAGACGTTTCAGCACCGCTTTACCAAATTTCAGGCTGTCGGTGATGGTCAGCGACTGCACCATGTCGAACATGGTGTGGTCGACGTAGCGGTCGCCGCTCTTGCTCACGCCACCCACTAAGTCGGCGGCGTTGTCGTTTGCGCAAGGTATTTGGCCGCCGTACTGGTGGCCCCTTTTTTCATCAGCGCAAACACCGATGAACCACTTGGCTGCCGACTGGTAAAGGCGTCGGCGTGAATCGAGACGAACAGGTCGGCGCGCTGCTTTTGCGCTTTGGCGACCCGAACTTTGAGCGGAATAAAAATATCTTCGTTACGCGTCATGTAGGCTTTCATATTGCCTTCTTTCTCGATCGGCGCCTGCCAGGCGACGGGCGATTTGCAGCACCACGTCCTTCTCCCGCGTTTTATACAGCCCAACCGCACCGGAGTCTTCACCGCCATGTCCAGGGTCGAGCATGATAACAATCGGCCGGTCGCGCCCGGCTTTTCCCGGCTGCGGGCCACTTTGAGCAGGCGGAACCTGCTTCTCTAGGCCGTCTTTGTTGTACTCTTCCAGCAGCGCCAGGAGCGGATCCTGCACATCCTGACTGCTGTGGGCGGATGAGGTCCATCACCAGACGTTCTTTAAACCCGGCAACCGGCGCCAGCGCAAACAGCTGCGGTTTGACGTCTTGCTTTAGCTCAAACACCATACGCACGGTTTGCGGATCAAACTGCCCCACTCGGGCCGATTTAATATAGGGATCATCGGCGCGGATTTGCGCGCCCATGCCTTTGAGCACCGAATTCAGGTTGACCCCTTCGAGATCCACCACCAGACGGTCAGGATTGCTCAACGCAAACTGTCGATAATTAATCACACGGTTGGACTCCACCGTGACGCGCGTGTAGCTGGACGCAGGCCAGATGCGCACTGCCACCACCTGACTAACGGCGGCAAAACCAACCTGACTCACGCTCAATAACCACATGGCGCCCACCCCTTAACAGGGCGACGACGACTTAACGACTGACTTTTTCCCGACATGCCTCCATCCCAGGCAAAAAAAGATAATTTTGGTTTCACGCATAATACATTTTTTTGACCGAAAACTTTAACCAAAGGCGAATAAACTGTCATCTATAAAAGGGTAAACATTCTGTAGGATCAACGAAATTGGCCGGGCAATGCTTTTCCGTTATTTAGGCAAATTCCGGCTTGCGTTTCCGGCCAGAAACAGAATAAAAATACACTAATTACGAATAATCATGCATTGAGGGTTGTGCCGTGGTGAAGGAACGTAGAACCGAACTGGTAGAGGGGTTTCGTCATTCAGTCCCCTATATTAACGCCCACCGGGGGAGACGTTCTGCCATCATGCTTGGCGGCGAAGCCATTGAGCATGAAAACTACAGTATCGTCAGCGATATTGGTCTGCTCCACAGCTTAGGCATTCGCCTGGTGCTGGTCTACGGCGCGCGTCCGCAAATTGATGCCAATCTGGCGGAGCATAACCACGAACCGACCTACCACAAGCATATCCGCGTAACGGATAGCAAAACGCTTGAACTGGTCGACCAGGCGGCCGGTCTGCTGCAGCTGGATATTACCGCCCGTTTGTCGATGAGCCTCAACAACACCCCGCTTCAGGGTGCGCACATCAACGTGGTAAGCAGGAACTTTATTATGACCACCGGCTGGGCGTGGACGACGGTATTGACTACTGCCACAGCGGGCGTATTCGTCGTATTGATGAAGAGGCCATCCACCGCCAGCTCGACAACGGCGCAATTGTGCTGATGGGGCCGGTGGCGGTGTCGGTGACCGGCGAAAGCTTTAACCTGACCTCGGAAGAAGAATTGCCACTCAGCTGGCGATTAAGCTCAAAGCCGAGAAGATGATCGGTTTTTGCTCCTCACAAGGGGTATATGACGAGACGGGGAGGTTGCCTCCGAGCTGTTCCCGAACGAAGCGCTGGCGCGCATCGAAGAGCTGGAGCAGGAAGGCGACTATCTTCCCGGCACCGCGCGTTTCCTGCGCGGCGCGGTGAAAGCCTGCCGCAGCGGAGTACGCCGTAGCCACCTGATAAGCTATCAGGAAGACGGTGCGCTGTTGCAAGAGCTGTTCTCTCGCGACGGTATCGGGACGCAGATTGTGATGGAAAGCGCCGAGCAAATTCGTCGCGCGACCATTAACGACATCGGTGGGATTCTGGATCTGATTGCACCGCTGGAGCAACGGGGATTCTGGTGCGCCGCTCTCGCGAGCAGCTGGAGATGGAGATCGACAAATTCACCATTATTCAGCGGGATCACACCACTCTCGCCTGCGCCGCGCTCTATCCATTCCCGGAAGAGAAGATTGGCGAGATGGCCTGCGTGGCGGTTCATCCAGACTACCGCAGCTCGTCGCGTGGGGAAGTGCTGCTGGAACGCATCGCCGCTCAGGCGAAACAGATGGGGTTAAATCACCTGTTTGTGCTGACTACCCGGAGCATTCACTGGTTCCAGGAACGCGGCTTTAAGCCGGTTGACGTGGAGCTGCTGCGGAAAGTAAGAAGCAGCTGTATAACTATCAGCGTAAATCCAAAGTGTTGATGGCGGATTTAGGGTAAGCGATGAAAATCGTCGGATGCGACATGCGTAACACTCGTACGTCGCATCCGGCAATTACGTTTATTCCCGTGAACTAAACAACGCCGCCAGACCACTGCGCCGCTCAGTACGAGTGGCGATTGCCGCACTTAATATGCGCTCATCGGCATACAGCGACAGACGGCGACGCGCGCGGGTCACCGCGGTATAAACCAGCTCTCGCGTTACTACCGGCGTGCGTTGGCTCGGCAAAATCAACGCCGCATGGTCGAACTCCGATCCCTGCGATTTATGTACCGTCATCGCCCACGTAGTTTCGTGCTCTGGCAAGCGACTCGGTTGCACAGACTTAATATTGCCGTCCGGCATCGCAAACCAGACGCGCGTCCCCTGCCCGCGATCCAGCGCAATACCGATATCGCCATTAAACAACCCAAGCGCGCTGTCATTACGGGCAATCATCACCGGTCGACCTTCGTACCAACGAGAGTGCGGATGACGATGAATTTTGCGCTTCTGTTGCATAAACTGCTCAATTCGCTCATTCAGTCCAGCCACGCCAAACGGCCCTTCCCGCAGGGCGCACAAAAGCTGGTACTCATTGAACGCCTGAATGATTAAATCCGGCTCGGCACGCGCTTGCAGCAGATCCAGATAACGTCCGTAACCCGCAAGAGCTTCCTCAAGCATCGCAATATAATCTTCGCCGCTCTGTAAAAGCCGTTTTTCGATATCAGTAAAATCCTGCTGAAAAACGGTTTTCACTGCCGTTTTATCACCACGGTTGATCGCCGCAGCTAACTGACCAATGCCAGAATCGCTGCCGAAACGATAGCTTTTTTGCAGCAGGCAGAGACTGTCGCGCAAAGATGCCGCTTCTGTGCCGGTTCCTGCCGGAACGTGAGTCCCCGTCAGGCGGCTTAGCTGCCTGGCACGCTCGGCGGTAAAGCCCGCGTTGGCATAAGCGCAGATATCGCCCAGCACCGCCCCGGCTTCAACTGAAGCCAGCTGATCGCGGTCGCCAGGAAAATCACCCGCCCGTGCGGCGGCAGCGCGTCAATCAGCCGCGCCATCATCGGCAGGTCAATCATCGAGGCCTCATCCACCACCAGCACGTCAAGGTGCAGCGGGTTATCCGCGTGGTAGCGTAGCCTTTCGCTGCCGGGCTGCGCGCCCAGCAGGCGATGCAGCGTACTGGCATCCGTTGGCAGCATCGCTTTCTTTTGGGCATCTGTCAGCTCTAGCTTGCGCAGGGCTGCACCGAGTGATTCGGTTAATCGGGCCGCCGCTTTCCCGGTCGGAGCCGCCAGGCGGATTCGGCAATTCCGCTACCGGACATCTGCACCAGCGCCGCCAGCAGTTTGGCGCCGTGGTGGTTCTGCCGGTACCTGGACCACCGGAGATCACCGAAATTCGCCGCGTCAGCGCAACGGCGGCGGCAACTTTCTGCCAGTCCACCGTATCACTTGCCGGAAACAGCGCATTCAGCGTCGTCGCCAGCTGCCCCTCATCAACGGCAAACGGTGCCTGGCATCATGAAAGAAACGGGCGACGGTCAGTTGGTTGCGCCACATGCGGTTTAAGTAGAGACGCTCGCGGCTTAAAATCAGCGGTGACGGGCGCTCTCCGTTGCTGACCGCCTGCGAATCCAGCAGCAACGTTTCCCAGTTTTCAGGCGCACCGGCATCCGCGAACAGCTGTTGCCAGATATCACGCGCACGGCCTTTCGCCTGCATCGCTGGATTGGTCAGGTGGGAAAGCGGCAGGCAGACGTGCCCTTCACCGGTATCGCGACTGAGCATCGCTACGCCAGCATCACCGCCGGATGTTCGTTCTGCGCGACCATCAGCGCAAACTGCACGTCCAGCGGACGCAGTAGCTTAAGTTCAGCGGCCTCCAACAGGCGTTGTTCCAGCGTCATGCGTGTAATTCCTCTCCAGCAAACAGTGCATCCATTGCCGTAATCAGCGCCGGGTCCGGTCGGGTGGTGAAAATCCCGCCGTCCGGCCTCGCCGTCCACGCCACGCAGGAACAGATAAATGACGCCACCAAGCGCCCGCCGTAATCGTAATCCGCAATGCGATGGCGCAGGTAGCGGTGCAGCGCCAGACTGTAAAGCTGATACTGCAGGTCATAGCGGTGCGCCTGCATCGCTTGCGCCATCGCCTGCTGGGTGTAGGCTTCGCCGTTTTCACCCAAATAGTTGGACTTGTAGTCCAGCAGGTAATAGCGCCCATCGTGGCGGAACACAAGGTCGATAAAGCCCTTCAGCATGCCTGGCGCACCTGGCGGAATCGAGCTCAGGGCAACCTGCGGATAAAGGGTCATAGCGGCGGGTTAAGGCATCCAGCGCTCGCGCATCAAGCGCTTTGGTAATCGGCAGATAGATCGATCTCCACCGCTTTTTCGCCGAGCGCTGAGTTGATTGAGCGCAATCCCGCTCTTGCCAGCGGTGCCGCCAGCACCTGCGAAATCCACTCGGTGAGCACCGGCTCCCACTCTTCGCCAAAGCCGTTGCTTTGCAGCTTTTCGCGCATCCACGCGGAGTCAATGAAGGGGTAAAGTCGAGGTTTCAAAACAGACTATGCAGGAAAGTCCCCGGCGACGCCCCGCGCGGGAAGTTGTGCGGCGTCATCGCCGGTTCCGGCTGGGCATCACCGGTTCCCACGGCATCGATATCCAGGCGCGGCAGCAGATCCTGCGCCACGCTATGCCCGCTCTGTTGCAGGCCGGAATAGCTGGTTACCCGCCAGTCATCAAATACCCGGCGAAGTACCTGCCGCGCCCCCAGTTCAGGCATCTGGGCCTGTACCGGCTGCCAGCGGGGGCATCGTCCGGTGGCGTGACGGGGGTTAGCGCAATATGGTCTGTCGCACAGCGCGCGTAGACAGGCTTCAAAGGCCAGCGGCGGTCAGCACCTCACCTTTTTGTAGCAGCCGTCCCGGCGCGCTGTGATGTAGTTCCGTGTCGGTAGGTTTGTCGCTGCGGCGCGCGGTTAACGGCGCAATGCCAAGGCTACAGTGCCAGACGGCGCGGGTTAAGGCGACTATAGCAGGCCAGATCCTCTTGCCAGGCGTTCGGCTTCCGCCAGCTCAAGGCTCTCATTCGCTTTCGTTGAGATCGAGTACCGCTGCAAAGGATTCCCGGTCGTGATAAAACGCCTGCTTCTCTTTACGGAAACGGGCGATAAACGGCAGCCAGACCAGCGGATATTCCAGCCCTTTCGATCTGTGAATGGTGACAATCTGCACCAGGTGTTTGTCGCTCTCCAGACGCATCCTCTGCTGGCTGGAGGCATTAGTGTCTGGCTCTAGCCACCTGCTGATTCAGCCAGCGCACCAGCGCATGCTCGCTTTCAAGCTGGGTGGCCGCTTCTTGCAATAGCTCGCTGAGATGCAGGATATCGGTTAAACGCCGCTCGCCGCCGTGGGTGGCCAGCAGGTTTTCCGCCAGCGACCTGGCGCTCATCAGAGCACGGATCATCGGCATCACGCCGCGGCGCTGCCAGATATTACGGTACTCGGTGTCTCGACCAGCGCATCCCAGGCGTTTTGTCGCGTCAGCCGTTCGATATCCAGCGAGTTAAGGCCAAACATCGCCGTTGCCAGCGCACTGCGCAGGGTATTTTCGCGCTCCGGCGCTCACACCGCCTGCAGCACCCACAGCAGCTCCTGCGCTTCCGGGGTTTCAAATACGCTGTCGCGGTTTGACAGATACACCGACGGGATAGCCAGCGCGTTTAGCGCATCACGAATCAGCGACGCTTCCTGGCGGTTACGCACCAGCACCGTGATATCGGAAGCCTTCACCGGTTCGGCTTTTTACCGCGCCACAGCAGCGCCGTGCCGCGTTGGCCTGCGGTCAGCCAGTCGCGAATTTGCGCCGCGCACTGTGGGCCATCACATTCTGATACACCGCGCTGACGCCTTCGCCGGGCATCAACCACAGGTTCATTGCCGGCTGTTTTTCACCGTCGATTTCAAAGCGCAGCGAGGCCTTTTTATCCGCCGATTTGACCGGCAGGAACGGTATATCGCGGAACATAAAGGGATTATCAACCAGCCCAAACAGGCGGTTGACGCTCTCAACCATCCCCGGCGCCGAACGCCAGTTGGTGTCGAGCGTGTAATGCGCGGCCACGTCGCTGCGCGCGCGCATGTAGGTGAAGATATCGGCGCCGCGGGTAAGGCGTAAATAGCCTGTTTTGGGTCGCCAATCAGCAGCAGCGCGGTTTCAGGCTGCTGTCGCCAGATACGGCGGAAAATACGGTACTGCTGCGGGTCGGTATCCTGAATTCATCAATCATCGCTACCGGAAAACGCTGGCGAATGGCGGCCGCCAGCGCATCGCCGCTGTCGCCGTGCAGGGCTTCATCGAGACGACTGAGCATGTCATCAAAACCCAGCTCGCCACGACGGCGCTTCTCACGCGCCACCGCTTCTCGAATTTCGCTCATCGCCTGAGCAATCACCAGATCGGTGAGGGTCAGCGGCGAATCCAGCAGCCGTTCGATAGCGCTGGAACAGAGAGTGCGTTGGCACTTCTCCGCCCGCTTTGGTGCGTTCGGCCAGGAACGGCTGGCTGAATTTTTCCAAGCGCATCGGGCAACTGGTAGTTTTGCGTCTCTTCCTGCGCCCAACTGCTGATTTGTCGATCCATTTGCCCTGGTGTGGCACCGCGGTTAAACTTGCGCCTGTCGATGCCTGAGTTTTCCAGCAGCGCGTCCAGCTCGCCAACGTGGGCCAGCCACAGTTGTTTAATCTCATTAATCTGCGCGAGGATTTTCTGATGACGTGATTCCAGCGTTTCCGCATCGCTTATCGGCTATCTTTCTCAACTGCGGCGCTTCGCCCTGCAGGTAGCGATCGATGGATTTTCAGCAGATCCTGCGGCCCTTTCCAGGACTCGACGATCACCTGCGCGATCTCGCGGTTTAACGGATAGCAGTGACGTCGCCAGAAGTCGGCGCAGGCCTGGTAGCGCAGCTGAGATTCGTTCCTGATAAGCTGCTGTTCAAACAGCATGCCGGACTCAAAGGCGTTAAGGCTGAGCATGCGCTGGCAGAAGCCGTGAATGGTAAAGACCGCCGCATCGTCCATCTGACGCTCGGCCAACAGCAGTACGCTTGCGGCTTGTTGGAGATCGTTGATTTCCGCCAGCAGGCTGGCATAGAGGGGATTATCGGTGGCGTTACGCAGACAGGCGACGCGCAGTTCGTGGACGTCGCGACCAAACGCCCGCCAGCTCTTCGGTGGCGGCTTCGGTGAAGGTCACCACCAGCAGTTCTTCGACGTTGACAGGCCGGGGATAGGCGGCCTCGCCGCCAAGCCCCAAGAGCAGCCGCAGGTAAAGTGCGGCGATGCGGAAAACTTTCCGGTGCCCGCTGAGGCTTCAATCAGGCGCTCACCAAGAGGGGGCAAGCGCAGGGGATCAAGGGACTCGGCGGTATCGGGCCACATTCGTTCTCGCTCAAGGGTAAGGATCGCTGCAACGCGGTGATGCTCTGCCACACCTTCCAGCCTTCAGGGTGCGCATAGTCGACTTTGCCATTCTGGCTGCCGGAAACCTGTGACAGTACCGTCATGCCCTGCGGCGCTACCACCGTCTGGTGGAAGAAGTCGGCCAGCTTTTGCGGCGTTAACAGTCGTACCTGGGCCACTACTTTAGCACGTGAATCAAAGCGGATCAGTTCCGCGATCGAAATCTTTGCTCAGCTGCGAGGCTTCATCACCGAGGGTTTGTGGCGCTTGCAGCATGTCGGCGATCACCGCCTGCTGGATTTGCGCGAACTCTTCCGGTTTCATCGTCCGCAGCTTCTGTTCCGCAGTCGGGAAGAAGGCCTTAAAGCGCTCCCACAGGAAAGCCGGCTGTTTTTCGTTACTTTGCAGCAGGAACCCCATGCCCCATTGGCGACCAATGTTCATGGAGAAGGCAAACACCGCGTAGCCCAGCTGTTCTTCGGTACGCAGCTGGGTGCAGAACCACGGCTGGAACGATTTGCGCCAGCATCGCGCTGGTCGCCGAGCTTGACAAATTCATCGACGTTTGCTGGAACGAACACCGCCGCCAGCGCCGAATCCGTGCTGCTACCCGTTTTTTCAAAGATGGCGTTCTGCTGTTTATCGACCAGTACGTCTTTCGTCAGCACCATTCGTTGCCGTGAGCGCCAAGCTGCGTCTGCACGTTACGCGCAAGCGTTGTCGCTGCTCGCGGTCAAGGTCACCAATCACCATAAATTCAGGACGCCCGCCCGCTTTAAGCTGGTCGCGATAATCCATCACCTCTTTTAAGGTAATGGACGGCAGCAGCGCTTTACGCTCTTCGCGCTGGAAATACGGCACCTGGCAAAGAACTATCTGAATCGGCATAATCGCCTGTTCGTAGGCTTTGCCTTTCTCTGCCGAATCCATCATCTGCTTATACCAGGACTTCACCTGTTCAAGCTGTTCTTCGGTTGGCGTGTAGCTGAAGTAGCCCTGCAACAGCGCATCGAAAAGCTGCGGCAGACGCTGGGTGTAGCCGTTGGCGTTGACCATCAGACCATTGTTGGCTCCGGTCGAGAAGCTAATGCCACCGACGGCGGCCTGATTACTGAAGCTGATCCAGCGCAATGCCCGCCAGATAATCATTGAGCGCAAACATCACCTGATTTTTGGCGCTGTCCATCGCCTGCGGGTTACGCAAGATCATGGTGATATCAGCCTTCGGTTCGAGGCCGAAATAGCGGCTTGGCATGTACACCAGACGCAGTTCGGGCTCATCGACGATAAGCTGCGGATGATCGGCGCTTTTCTCAGGCTTAATCAGCGTGAAGTCGTCCGGAATATACGGGTTCAGTTGCGGCAAGCTAAGGTCAATAGCACCAGATTCTTTCTGCCATTTGGCGAAGGTATCGGCGCTGATTTTGTCGACCTGATACGGTGCATCAACGAAGTAGGGCCACTTTGTTATGCGGCTCTTTCGGGCTGATGTACCAGATACGGGCATTCTGTGGGGTCATCATCGCCAGACGTTCTTTTACCGCCTGCGGGTCATAGCGGTCAGCAATGTTGACGACATCCAGTGTGTGCTGCACCGGCACGCGGATCATCGTGTCCGCAAGCCACTCAACGTAGTCCATGTTGCGGTTAATCGATGGATAGCGGAAGTCGAGATCCAGCACATGGGCCAGTTGGTCGAAGTAGCTCTTGTCGATACCTTTGTCACGCATCACGTCGAGGTAGCGGAAAATAGCGGCGACAACGTCATCGCGATGGGCAAGGCCTTTGTCGGTCAGCGTCGCCGAGATAGCCAGCACGCCGCTGTTGCCGTTCACTACCGGATCGGAGTCGGCGCGAATACCTTCCACCAGCCCCTGCTTTTGCAGCCAGTCGGATAAGGTGCCCGGCGTACGGTTGCCGATCATATAGGTGATGAATTCATCGGTTTTACTGCGGAATTGGGCGGAGTTGTTGTCGATACGAAACTCTACGCGCAGTACTTTACGCGGCAGCGCAGGCACGTAGTGAATGACAATGCCCTTTTGCGCATCGGTGACGACGGGAACGGTGATTTCCGGGCGTTCAATGGCTTTATTCGGCACGCGGCCGTAAGTCTGTGCAGCCATTTTTGCCAGGTTCAGGCAACGGCTTATTGCTGTAAATTACCGCCTTCATCAGGTTGGCTGAGTAGTATTTATCGCGAAATGCCAGTAGCGCATCGTAGACCGGGCATTGGGTTTGTCGCTCAGCGTTTCCAGATTGCCGCCAGAGAAGCGCGCGCCAGGGTGAGCCGGGTTGATGGTTTCGGCACTCACCTGCGCCATGCGCATACCGTCACGGGTACGCGCCATGGTCAGCTCGGCATTCACCGCGTTGCGCTCGCGGTCGACGTATTTTTTATCCAGCAGCGGCGCGGCAATAGCATCGGCAAGGCGATCAACTGCGCCTTGTAGAGCATCGTTCTCCACTTCCAGATAGAACGCGGTGCGATACGGCGCGGTACTCGCATTGTGGCTGCCGCCGTGCATTTTTAGAATTCGGCAAGGTTGTCAGGCTGCGGGTAGTTTTTTGAGCCCATCAGCGTCATGTGCTCGAGATAGTGCGCCAGACCCGGATATGAGTCAGGATCTTCCAGCGAGCCGATTGGCACCACCAGTGCTGACAGCGATTTCACCGCCTGCGGATCGGAGACGAGCAGGACAACCATGTTGTTATCCCAGCGTAATCGCCTGATACTGGCGAGTATCGTTTTCGCTCTTACGGATGGTTTCCTTAATCGGTTGCCACCCGGGAGTCCGCCTGACCCACAGTTGCCCAAAGGGCGGAGGACAAAAACAAAATACTCAACCAGATACTGCGGGGCATTCACGGACCTCACCATTAACAATCTTAATGCTTTGTGCAGGTAGCCCGGTCAGCGCACCTTACCGGGGACGTCCCGGAACAGGGCAAACAGCCAGGTCCGGGCTACCTCTCATCAGTCCGTGACGCGTTGCGCATAGTAATTCAACGGCTAGATTTGCGCAATTTTTATACAATCATGTTGACTGATTAAAGCGAAATACGGGAGGCAAGTACGGCGTCGTTTGTTCGATGACAGTCTCATACTGCGCGGGTTTCAGGGAGGTTACAGGCGTTGATACCAGACGTCGTCTCCTTCACCGCTTACCACCATATTGCCTTCGTACGCTTGCAAAAATTTACTGCGCGCTTTTTGCTGCGTCTCTGTGTCCCTTAAGATGGCATCATTTTCGGCATCGTAACAGGCTTTTATCCACGCCCCGCCGCTCTCAGGTAAAAACAGCAGCGGTTGGCACATCCCCTGACGATAGCCTTTAACCAACTGGGCCAGATAGGCGTTAGCCTCATCAACCGCCAGCGGAGGGAAGCACCATTCACCCTCTTTTTCTCAGCAGCAGCCGGCTTTCACCCTTGCCGCCGCTAGCACCACAGTAGACAAGGTGTTCCAGCCAAAGTTGCATCCCTTGTGAAACGCTAAGCAAAGATGGCCGCCAGCGCAACAGCCCGATTACTCTGAACCTGCGGCAGCCATCCGGTTATTTGCCAGCCCGTCGCATTCGAGGTCGATTTCCGTGCTTCTGCCCCGCCCGGCGGTATTCAATTACCCGGCTGGCTAACGCACTCCATCTCCTGATGCTGCGCCTGCCAGGCTATTTCACCAAACAGGCCGAAAGGGCAACTCACCCGCCGCACGATAACGACGGTACATCCGATCCGGCTTCCTGCTGCTCAATCAGGGTATTCAACAGTTCTGATTAAGCTGATAACGCGTCAGCCCTTCAAGAGTGAACGGTTCAGTATCAGGGATATCGCTCTCTTCGCTGCGGAAATTGACCTGTAGCCGTAGCTGGAAAAATGCGCGTACCGGATGTCGCCAGAAGCGCTGTAGCTGCTCCAGCGGCAGCGTGGTGAACTCCTTGCGGTGCCAGCAGCTGGATAAAGTTGGCGTGAGCCTCTCCCTGCTGGCTGGCCGCCGCCAGCCACTCCCGGGCATAGCTTTGCTGCTCATCGGCCTGATAGTTTTCGGCATCGAACGGCATACGGCTATGCAGTCATGCATGATGTGACTTTTCACCCGCTGTTTCACTTTCGTCACAGTTCAGCGCTTCATCACCCGCCAGGCAGATGGCTCTGACCGATGTAGTTATTAAGAGTTCCTGAACCAGCACCGACAGGATACCGTTCGCTGTTGTCCTGGATGGAACGGCCGATGTAGCTGATATAAAGCGCTTTCTCTGCCGACATCATCGCTTCAAGGAACAGATAGCGGTCATCATCACGGCGGCTACGGTCACGCGCACCGGCTTCTGACTCATCAGGTCAAAGCCGAGCGGCGCGCGCGCGCGGGTAGATGCCATCGTTCATGCCCACGAGCAAGGACCTTTTTAAAGGGGATTGAACGCATTGGCATCAGGGTACAAATATTGATAGGCCCGGCGAGGAAGCGCTGGCTGATGCGCTCCTGGTCAAGACGCTGCCCAGTTCATCGCGCAGCAACGACAGCGGCACTTCGCCGAGTACTGCGACTGAACGCCCTGGGCGATAATCGCCTGCCATTGCTGTTCAATCAGCGTCAGCGCCGCTTCCGTGTCCTGATCCGGTAAGAAGAAATCATTTCCACGTTGACGCACCGGCAGCCATTCCTCCAGCGAACGCGCCTGCGTCAGCACCTGCCGCCAGCGGGTGCAGCTGCATCGGCGATGAGGCCAGGTGCCCAACCAGTTCGGCTATCAGACCGCTGGACTCGTCGTATGGCAGCACTTTCCTGCCACTCACCCTGGCTACTCTCCATCGCATAGCCCAGCAGCATACGCGTGAGTCCGAAACGCCAGGTGTGCTGCCCGGTGGCTGGCAGATCCAGTTCACGGACGTTATCGTCGTCCATCCCCCAGCGCACACCGGATTCGTTAACCCATTGACGAAGATACAAAAGTCCCGCTTCATCAATATTGAAGCGTGCGGCCAGTACCGGAACGTCGAGCAGCGCCAGCACATCTTCGCTGGTAAAGCGGCTATCCGGCAGCGACAGCAGGGTGATAAAGGCCTGCATCGCCGGGTGTGCCTGGCGGGCGCGGCGGTCAGAAATCGCGTACGGCAGATAGCGTTCGCCGGTGGCGCTGCCGAATACGGCCTGAATAAACGGGCTGTAGCTGTCGATATCCGCCACCATCACGATGATGTCGCGCGGCGTCAGCGTGGGGTCTGCTTCCGGCGTTAGAAGCGAACAATACGCTGTAGGATTTCCACCTCGCGCTGCGGGCTGTGGCAGACATGAACAGTCAGGCTGCGGTCGTCCAGCGCCAGCGGGTTTTCGCTCCAGCCACTGTGGGCAAACTCTTTAGCGAGTGCGCCCGGCGACGGCGCTATTTTTCAGCTCCAGTACGTCGTACTGCGGATTGTGCAGCAGGTTATCCGGTTCGATATCGACAAACGCATCAGCTCCTGGTAGCGCTCCAGCCCCGCCAGCAGGTAGATATAGTCACGTCCCAGCTTGCCCCAAGAGGCCAGCATCGGGTTGCCCACATCCTGTTCACCGTCGTCGTTAAACAGCCCCCGGCGCATAGCTGGCATCCTGGAACAGCGGCAGTTCTCGCTGCTCGCGGTAGTGGCGGCGCTGACGCGCCAGCGATCGGGCCAGAAACGCTGGGATCTTTAATATCGCCCCAGTAATAGCGGCATGGGTTGGTAAACAGCACGTAGATATCAACATGCTGCCCAGCGCCTGTAGGGCATGCAGATAAACCGGTGGCAGCGCGGAAATACCGCAGATAAAAACGCGTGATGGCAAACCGGCGGGCGGCTCGCTGCTGCTTTCAAGAGTGTCGATAAAGCGCTGGTAGAGGTTGGCGCGGTGCCACAATGGCTGACCGAGCGCGGCGGTGTGCTCAACTAACGCTTTCCATAATGGTGCTTGCCACTGCTGCGCGTCACCCACACCGTCAACCAGTTGCCCCGCTTCCACTGAGTCAACCACTGTGGGCGATAGACAAGGTACTGGTCATAGAGGTCAGCTACGCGGGAGGCCAACTGGAACAGTTTGCGCTTGTCGGCGTCATCGGTCAGATAATGGCGCAATGGCGTAAAGGCTTCGTCATCAAGCATCCCCGGCAGCAGCGTCATCAGCTTCCAGCTCATACTCTGCTTGTTAAAGGCGCCTTCGCCGGGGATCTCGGGCAGCACGCAGGTGAACATCCAGTAAAAAGTTCGCAGGGAGCGGGAAGTCGATGTTGGCAGCAATACCGAAACGCTGCGATAGCGTCATCTGTAGCCACTGCGCCATCCCGGTACTTTGCACGAGGATCATTTCAGGCTCGAAAGGGTCAGCCAGCCGGTCCTGCTCAACGATAAATTCCATCAATGCTTCCAGCACATCCAGACGGTTGGAGTGGTAGACCCGTAACATACTCGCTCCTGACTACTGACTGACCGAACAATGCAGGCGCGTGGTGAGCCTGCTCTGCCCATGGGGGTGATAATAGGGTAGCATTGATGCTGACACATCCCGCCTGCGATGTCTGCATTCGGTTGACCTGCCAGTTGGCAGGTGGCGAAATCGCGCGCAGTTGCGTTTGCTGCCAGCCATGCCGCCAGAGCTGTTGGTACTGGTTTCTGCTGGCAAGACTGTTCATTAATGTTCGCTGGAAACCCGATAACGCAGTGACAATCATCACCATCAACACCATCGCCAACATTACCTCCGGCAGGCTAAAGCCTTGTTGATTCTTCAGGGAAGCTGACATAACGCCCTCTCTTTCAGCGGACAAAAATCGCTCCAGCCGCGTGGCGAAAAAACAATGTTTCCATCAATGACTTCGCCTGTTCGCCACAACGAAACGCCTTCATAACCGGCAATCAATAAGGCTTCATTATCTGCCAGTAAACGCAAACAAACCTGGGCATCGGTTTCAGCGTACTGCGAGCACTGAACTGCTGGCTGCGTCTGCCAGCAGTGCATTTTTCCCCACGCCAGCGCCGACTGAACGATGGCCTGGCGGCGCAATGACTGACTTTCCATGCTCACGCGAGAGGCAAAACTGCGATCCTGTTGGCTCATTCCTTGTAATAGCAAACTACCCAAAACCAGCAGCATCAGGACCAGAGCCAGTGACGAAACACCCTTTTCGCGGTTCACAGGTTGAATCCTGTCACGCTATAGCTGGCATTCACCACGGTTTGCGGTTCAGACTTACTGGCAGCACGCATATTAACCGTCAACACCGGCGAGAAGCCGCTGACATCCTGACGTACGACCTGAAAAGTGTCGATAATGATGGCATCCGGATTAGTGACTTTATCCCAGCCCTTACCTTCACAGGATGTCGCACCGCGTAGCGTTTCCAGCACATGCTCCTTCAGACGAAATCCAATCTGGTCGGACTCTTTTACCGGTTCGCGATCCCAGATACCGTTACTGTTCGCATCCCACTGCACAATGACACAGTCACCCTGTCCGACAATTTCCAGCCCTTCGCCGGTACAGATGCCATGACAATAACCCGCCCTCTGGAGATGCTTCGCGACGGTAAATACCCGCAGCCAGATTTCATCTTCCAGCGCCAGCTTACGGGTGCTCGTTAAACTTTCACGCTGTAACGCAGGCAGAAAGCGTGCCGCCCCCAGCAACAATACGCTACTGATCGCCATAGCAATCAACACTTCCAGCAGAGAAAAACCTTGCTCTTTTACAGGCATCCTTCTGTTTCTCCTTGCTGACAAAGCCGGAGTCTTCCCCACGGCGAAACCACCAGCCACCACTCGCCCGTTGAGTTTTTGAAGCGAATATGCCCGGCCCATGCGGTATTGCGCAGGCCAAAGAAAGCAAGCGAAGGTGTCAGGTCGCTCATTTCGACTTCGGGCCAGCGTGGCACAAAGACCAATGGTGAACTGCCATGACAGGTATTGGCCCCAGCAGCGGAACTCACAAGGCACCATAACGTCCCCTCCCTGATAACGCTGATACTGTGGTCGCGGTTATGCCAGTTGGCATCTTCACGTAAATAGAGCAAATAGTCCCGCGCCTGGCTGGCGGTTTGCCATAGCCGTTGCGACTGCTGCCAGTATTGCCAGCCATAGAGTCCACTTGCGCTTAGCATGACCAAAATCAGCATCGCGACCAGCGTTTCAATCAGCGTATAACCACGTTGTGTTTTCATGCCGGCAGTATGGAGCGAGGAGAAAAAAAGACGAGGGCCAGTTTCTATTTCTTCGGCGCATCTTCCGGACTATTTACGCCGTTGCAGGACGTTGCAAAATTTCGGGAAGGCGTCTCGAAGAATTTAACGGAGGGTAAAAAAACCGACGCACACTGGCGTCGGCTCTGGCAGGATGTTTCGTAATTAGATAGCCACCGGCGCTTTAATGCCCGGATGCGGATCGTAGCCTTCAATCTCAAAGTCTTCGAAACGGTAGTCGAAGATGGATTCGGGTTTACGTTTGATAATCAACTTCGGCAGCGGACGCGGTTCGCGGCTTAATTGCAGATGAGTTTGATCCATATGGTTGCTGTACAGATGCGTGTCGCCACCGGTCCAGACAAAATCACCCACTTCCAGATCGCACTGCTGCGCCATCATATGCACCAATAACGCGTAGCTGGCAATGTTGAACGGCAGGCCGAGGAAGACGTCACAGGAGCGCTGATAAAGCTGGCAAGAGAGTTTGCCGTCTGCCACATAGAACTGGAAGAATGCATGGCACGGTGCCAGCGCCATTTTATCCAGTTCGCCTACGTTCCACGCTGAAACAATAATGCGGCGCGAATCCGGGTCGTTTTTCAGCTGGTTCAGTACCGTAGTGATCTGGTCAATATGACGACCATCTGGCGTTGGCCAGGCGCGCCACTGTTTACCATACACTGGCCCGAGGTCGCCGTTTTCATCGGCCCATTCGTCCCAGATGGTGACATTGTTTTCGTGTAGATAAGCAATGTTAGTGTCGCCCTGCAGAAACCACAGCAGTTCATGGATGATGGAACGCAGGTGGCAACGTTTAGTTGTCACCAGCGGGAATCCATCTTGCAGGTTAAAACGCATCTGATGACCAAAAATGGAAAGCGTTCCGGTTCCGGTACGGTCGTTTTTCTGTGTGCCTTCGTCGAGCACTTTTTGCATCAGTTCTAAATACTGTTTCATGGTTCCTCAGGAAACGTGTTGCTGTGGGCTGCGACGATATGCCCAGACCATCATGATCACACCCGCGACAATCATCGGGATGGAAAGAATTTGCCCCATGCTGATGTACTGCACCCAGGCACCGGTAAACTGCGCGTCGGGCTGGCGGAAAAACTCAACAATGATGCGAAACGCGCCGTAACCAATCAGGAACAAACCTGAGACAGCTCCCATTGGGCGTGGTTTACGAATATACAGGTTGAGGATAATAAACAGCACCACACCTTCCAGCAGCAGCTCGTAAAGCTGTGATGGGTGGCGCGGCAGCACACCGTAAGTGTCGAAAATGGATTGCCACTGCGGGTTGGTTTGCAGCAGCAAAATATCTTCTGTACGGGAGCCAGGGAACAGCATGGCAAACGGGAAGTTCGGGTCAACGCGGCCCCACAATTCACCGTTAATAAAGTTGCCCAGACGCCCGGCACCAAGACCAAACGGAATGAGTGGTGCGATAAAATCAGAGACCTGGAAGAAGGAACGTTTAGTACGGCGGGCGAAGATAATCATCACCACGATAACGCCAATCAGGCCGCCGTGGAAAGACATGCCGCCGTCCCAGACACGGAACAGATACAGCGGATCGGCCATAAACTGCGGGAAATTGTAGAACAGAACATAACCAATACGTCCCCCGAGGAAGACGCCGAGGAAGCCCGCATAGAGTAAGTTTTCAACTTCATTTTTGGTCCAGCCGCTGCCCGGACGATTCGCCCGTCGTGTTGCCAGCCACATTGCAAAAATGAAACCCACCAGATACATCAGGCCGTACCAGTGAAGCGCCACGGGTCCTATTGAGAAAATGACCGGATCAAACTCCGGAAAATGCAGATAGCTACTGGTCATCTGTCACCACAAATGCTCGTTATTCCGCCGAAAGTGGACAGCGGTAGAGATGCACGCCGAAAGCTTCAGACGCTCCAAAGGTGCGAATAATAGCGCAAGGGCGAGGGGAGGGATGGATGCGTGGAAGATCGTGAAAAGATATGTATAGGCGCGTTAGACCCCCTCTCCCACGGGGGAGAAGGAGATCATCAGAGTCCGCCGCGAATAAGCCCGCCGAGACCACGGCGCTCCATAAACGCCGCAACCTGATGGCGCACTTCGGTCGCCATCTGTGCGTCAGGCTGCGTTGTGCCAGCGTTTGCGCTCCTGAAGCTCGATATGGCGCAGCAGGTATTTCACACGCGGAACCGAGCGGCCGTTCATCGAAAGATGGCGGAAGCCGAGGCCAATCAGAATGGTGACACACATGGGATCACCGGCCATTTCGCCGCACAGACGCAAATCGATCCCGTGGCGTTCCGTTTCCTGCACGATCATCGACAGCACCCACAGACATGCCTGGGTGCAGGCTGTCATAAATTATGGCAAACCCGGGTATTGTTGCGATCCACCGCCAGTACGTACTGAGTCGATCATTGGTGCCAACCGAGATAAAATCGACGCGGCTTGCAGATTTGGCAGCATAAACACCATTGATGGGACTTCAAGCATAATCCCCAGACGCGGCTTCGGAATGGCGTAGCCAATCATTTCTTCAACTTCACGACCGGTGCGTGCAATGAGATAAGCTCCTCGCTTCATCCACCTCTTCTGAGGCTGGTGATCATCGGCAGCAGAATGCTCAGGTTGCCGGTCGCCGCATTGGCGCGCAGCATGGCGCGAACCTGCACCAGAAAGATTCTGGCTGGTCAGCGTAATACGGATACCGCGCCAACCCAGCAGAGGGTTTTCTTCGCTGATCGGCATATACGGCAGCTGCTTATCGGCCCCAACATCCAGCGTTCGCAGCGTAACCGGCTTATCGTTGAACATCTGCAGCATGCCCTGATACTGCGCGACCTGCTCCTCTTCAGAGGGGAAACCGCTTTGCAGCATAAAGGGAATTTCGGTGCGGTACAGGCCGATGCCGTCGATACGACGCCCAGCGTTTATTTTCATGCTCCGGGCTTAAACCCGCGTTAAGCATCACTTTGACACGCTCGCCGCTCTTAAGCTCGGCCGGGCTTTTTTCAACGTCCCCTTCCGCCAGGCGGCTGAGTTCATTCTCTTCGCTGATGAGCCGCTGGTATTCCTGGACCAGGATTTGTTCTGGATCGACCAACAGTTCACCGCGATAGCCATCCACCACCAGCGTCCGCCCGTGAAGGACAGACGGCTGAATATCCGCGCCCATTACCGTTGGAATGCCTGATGCCCGAAGCCGTGATAGCCGCGTGGGAGTTCGCCGCGCCATCGCGCACCACCACGCCAGCTAAACGATCCTGCGGCAGTTCAGCGAGCGTTGCCGCGGAGAGTTCATCCGCCACCAGAATAAAGCGCTCAGGCCAGGCGTCGCACCGTGGTAGTGTCATCAAGATGAAACAGCAGGCGCTGCCCAGCGTACGGAGATCGCCCGCGCGTTCTTTTAAGTAGCCATCGCGCAATGCGGCAAACTGTTCGGCAAACTTCTCGACAATCTTTTTTACCGCCCATTCAGCTACCGCGCCTTTGTCGACCTCAGCAAACAGTTCACGCCGCAGGCTGGCGTCGGACAACAGGTGCGAGTAGAGGTCAAAAATGGCCGCCGTCTCTTTTTGTGCCCAGCGGCGAAGCGCTTGCTGTAACGACGAAATTCGTTGGCAGCCTCTTCCAGCGCACGGTCAGGCGCTCACGTTCAAGCGCGGTGTCGAGCGATGACGCTTCATACACCTGCTCCATAGAGCGGCAGCGTGGCATCCATCCAGCCTTCGGCAATCGCTACACCCAGGCGATGCAGGTAGCGCACGCACACGCGTCTGGCGATACTGCCCGAACAACGCGGTGAGCTGAGACTGGGAGAGGATCGCGCCCATGTGGGTGGCCAGCATAACCAGGAATGACTCTTCGCTTTCGTCGAACTGACGTAATTCACGCTGCTGTACCACCAGCACGCCATCTACTAACTGGCGGCGCTGGATAATCGGTACGCCAAGGAAAGCGCGGAAACGCTCTTCTTTTACGGAGGGGATGTATTTGAAGCTGGGGTGCTTTTGCGCATCTGCAAGGTTTATCGGTTCCGCCAGCCTGCCAACCAGGCCGACGATCCCTTCATCAAACGCGAGCGTTACAGTGCGACCGCGTGGTTTTTTCAGCCCCCGGGTCGCCATCAGGTAGTAACAACGTCGATCATGATCGGCCAGGTAGACCGAACAGACCTCGGTATCCATCGCAAGACAGATGTCGGTAACCAGAATATTTAACGCCTCATTCAGGCGTGGTGCGCTGGCTACCTTTTCGACTATTTCGCGCAGGCGAGTGAGCATAATTGGCGTGACTTAACCTCTTTTACGTCGATAAGCAGATGCGTTTTGTGGTTTTGGCGTATTTTCCTGCAGTGACATCACCACACTCGCGAACTCTTTCATTACCCTACGGTAGACATCACGTTTAAATGACACCACCTGTCTGACCGGATACCAGTAACTTACCCATCGCCAGCCGTCAAACTCTGGTGTACTGCTGGTTTGCATATTGATTTCTGCATCGCCGCTCACCAGCTGCAAGAGAAACCATTTTTGTTTTTGGCCGATACAAACCGGCTTCGTGTCCCAACGCACCAAACGTTTCGGTAATTTGTAGCGCAACCAGTTACGCGTTGAAGCAAGGATTCGAACGTCTTTGCGGCTTAATCCTACTTCTTCAAACAATTCACGGTACATCGCCTGCTCTGCGGATTCTCCGGGGTTGATTCCGCCTTGCGGAAATTGCCAGGAGTGCTGACCAAATCGCCGGGCCCACATTACCTGCCCCTGGCGATTACAAATCACGATACCTACGTTTGGGCGGTAGCCATCGTCATCAATCACCGGACTACCTCAAAATAAAGCTTTATATACGAATGATTGTTTCATACTCCAGGAAGACGGTAAACCACTCTCTGCAGGGCATTACACACTAATAACAATTGAATAACTCACAGTTATGTGCAGAGTTATAAACAGAGGAAGGGGTGGATAGCCGTTTTTATTCACCTTTTCTGTGGATAGAGTTGTGAAGAACTACGGAATTACTACGGGAAAACCCGGAGCATTCTGAATAAGCCCGATATAGACATTTTAAAATATTCATTATCAGTCAATGCATTACATGTAATTTTAGTAATGAAAAAGAGTAATTCGTGACCCAGGTCACACCTCTCATTTACGGGTTGGCGAAAGATCAACCAATGCCGTATTTATCCACAGAATGTGCCACTAAGTTAAGCACTGAACCACTAAAAACTGGAGTTTCGTCGCACGTCAAGGCTGTAAATGGAAACAGTAGTGGAGGTTTTTCACAGTTATCCCAGCTTTCTGTGGATAACATGGTGTAAGATCCTGTTTATTTTCAGTGACCAGATTTGGAAAACCCGTTGCAGTGTTGCGCAACTCGATTACCGGCAACCTAAAAAGCAATATAAATCAGAGAATTGAACAACGCATGTGGAAAAAGTTACACTGCGAATATTCGGCACATAATTGCTGTTTGTTTTTTAATCAAGGTATCATGACATGTCCCAACCTCGCCCACTGCTCTCTCCTCCCGAAACTGAAGAACAGTTGTTAGCGCAAGCACAGCAACTTTCTGGTTATACATTGGGAGAACTGGCGGCACTTGTCGGGCTGGTTACGCCAGAGAATTTAAAACGCGATAAAGGCTGGATTGGCGTGTTACTGGAGATCTGGCTAGGTGCCAGCGCAGGGAGTAAACCTGAGCAAGATTTTGCTGCTCTGGGCGTGGAACTTAAAACTATCCCTGTGGATAGTCTTGGTCGTCCGCTGGAAACAACATTCGTTTGTGTTGCCCCGTTAACGGGCAATAGCGGGGTGACCTGGGAAACCAGCCACGTGCGCCACAAACTCAAACGCGTACTGTGGATACCGGTTGAAGGCGAGCGCAGCATCCCGCTGGCGCAGCGTCGCGTTGGATCACCGTTGCTGTGGAGCCCGAATGAAGAGGAAGACCGGCAGCTACGCGAAGACTGGGAAGAATTAATGGATATGATTGTTCTCGGTCAGGTTGAGCGGATTACCGCTCGTCACGGGGAGTATTTACAGATACGACCGAAAGCAGCGAATGCGAAAGCGCTTACCGAAGCCATTGGTGCCCGGGGCGAACGGATTCTGACGCTGCCACGCGGCTTTTATTTGAAGAAGAATTTCACCAGTGCACTACTGGCCCGTCATTTTCTGATCCAGTAGCCATCGCTTTGACCTGCCGCTTTCCGGGCATATAATTACCGCTTCATTTTTTTGGCAGGGCTTTTTAGATGTTATTTGCATGGATAACCGATCCTAACGCCTGGCTTGCGCTCGGTACGCTGACGCTGCTGGAGATCGTTCTTGGGATCGACAATATTATTTTCCTTTCTCTGGTGGTGGCAAAGCTTCCCACAGCACAACGTGCTCATGCGCGCCGTCTGGGGTTGGCGGGAGCCATGGTTATGCGTCTGGCGCTGCTGGCATCAATCGCCTGGGTTACGCGCCTGACAAATCCGCTTTTTACAATATTCAGTCAGGAAATTTCTGCCCGTGATTTGATTCTGCTTCTGGGTGGCTTGTTCCTTATCTGGAAAGCCAGCAAGGAAATCCACGAATCCATTGAAGGTGAAGAAGAAGGGCTGAAAACACGCGTTTCATCATTCCTCGGCGCTATCGTGCAGATTATGCTGCTGGATATTATCTTTAGCCTCGACTCGGTGATTACGGCTGTGGGTCTGTCAGATCACCTGTTTATTATGATGGCAGCCGTGGTGATTGCCGTAGGCGTGATGATGTTCGCCGCGCGCTCGATTGGTGATTTTGTCGAACGCCATCCTTCGGTAAAAATGCTGGCGCTCTCTTTCCTGATTCTGGTGGGCTTTACCCTGATTCTGGAAAGTTTCGACATCCACGTACCGAAAGGTTACATCTACTTCGCGATGTTCTTCTCTATTGCGGTTGAAAGCCTCAACTTGATTCGCAACAAAAAGAATCCGCTCTGATACTCCGTACGCTCTCCTGCGGGAGGGCGTACTCACTCCTTTTACCCTCACAGTTTAAGATTTTCCTGCTTTCAAGATATATAACGTCGGTTTATAAACAGACTATTATCATAGGTAGGCCAAATGAGGATAACCGGATGAAAAAATGGGCAGTAATAATTTCTGCAGTCGGACTGGCGTTTGCTGTTTCCGGGTGTTCCAGTGATTACGTCATGGCGACCAAAGATGGCCGTATGATTTTGACCGATGGAAAACCTGAAATTGATGATGATACCGGGCTGGTGAGTTATCACGATCAGCAAGGTAACGCGATGCAAATTAACCGTGATGATGTTTCGCAAATTATTGAACGTTAACAAATAAGGTCAGCCGCTTGCTGGCCTTTTTTATTTTTTACTTCCCCTTTTTCTTCCCCTCTGCCATTTTTATATTCCTTTGTCAGGACTCTTTCCTGACGTTGTTGATAAAAGGAAGCCGGCTTATGCAGTACCACCGTATCCCCCACAGCTCGCTTGAGATAAGCACTCTTGGGCTCGGCACGATGACGTTTGGTGAACAGAATAGCGAAGCCGACGCCCATGCACAGCTTGATTACGCCGTAAGCCAGGGCATCAATCTGATTGATGTCGCTGAGATGTACCCCGTTCCACCGCGCCCGGAAACTCGGGGTTGACCGAGACCTACGTCGGTAACTGGCTGGCAAAACATGGCAATCGCGAAAAGCTGATTATTGCCTCGAAGGTCAGTGGCCCATCACGCAATAACGACAGCGGCATCCGTCCAAATCAGGCGCTTGACCGTAAGAACATTCGTGACGCGCTGCATAACAGTCTGAAGCGCCTGACAAACCGACTATCTCGACCTCTATCAGGTACACTGGCCGCAGCGCCCAACCAACTGTTTTGGCAAGCTGGGATATACCTGGCCGATCCGCACCGCCCGTTTCGCTGCTGGAAACGCTGGAAGCGCTCACCGAGTATCAACGCGCCGGTAAGATTCGCTTATCGGCGTTTCCAATGAAACGGCATTTGGTGTGATGCGCTATCTGCACCTGGCCGACAAACACGACCTACCGCGCATCGTGACCATCCAGAATCCATACAGTCTGGTCAATCGCAGCTACGAAGTGGCGCTGGCGGAAGTGAGCCAATTTGAAGGCGTGGAGGCTGCTGGCCTATTCCTGCCTGGCGTTTGGCACGCTGACCGGCAAATACCTGAACGGAGCAAAACCAGCAGGAGCGCGTAATACGCTGTTTAGCCGCTTCACTCGTTACAGCGGTCAACAGACGCAAAAAGCGGTCGCGGCCTATGTCGATATCGCCAAACGTCATGGTCTTGATCCGGCGCAGATGGCGCTGGCTTTGGTGGGTCGTCAGCCGTTGTTGCTCACCACCCCGCTGGGGGCTCGACATGGAGCAGCTCAAAACCAACGTCGAGAGTTTGTATCTGGAGTTAAGTGAAGAAGTATTAGCGGAGATTGAGGCGGTGCATCAGGTTTATACCTATCCAGCACCGTAAATGTCCGTTATTTTTAGGGGCGCATCTGCGCCCCTGAGTTTTCATTAGCGCCGTTTTCCCCACAGCCACAGCACGATAATCGCCAGCGCAAACAGCACGCCAACACCCACACCCACGCCACCACCGGAATACCCACCGCAACCGCCAGCGAGTAAAAGCCCCAGCATAATCAGCATGGCGCTGTTTTCACCGAGATTCTGCACGGCAATCGCATTGCCAGACCCTACGGTTTTCTTACCGCGATCCTGTAGCAGCGCATTCAGCGGTACGATAAAGAAACCGCCGCAGATACCAATGAAAACAGCATAACGTAGGCAGGCAGGATGGCATGCTGCAGCGCGAATATCGCCACCACCACGCCAATCAAAACACCGGCAGGCATACAACGCGCCACGGTTTCCAGCGTCACCGCTTTGCCGCCGCCCCGGCCCCCACTACAATCCCGACCGCCACCATCGCGTTGAGATAGGTTGGCGTGGCGTTATCGGTTAACCCCAACACCAGCGGCACCCACAGCACCAGCAGGAACCGTAGAGTCACACCCGCGCCCCAGACAAGACTGGTCCCCAGCGGCGAGGAGCGGGTTTCGCCGTCGCGCCACAGCACATTGCAGGCGTTGAAAAAACTCGCGGTCATGGGGGGAGACGCGGCGGACCGCCCCGGGCGCGCGGCGGGCAGTTTGGGAATAAAGATATTCGCTATGACGGCGCCACCATAAACGACAGCACAGAGCGCCAGCGCCCCGACCACGCTCATATCAGCAACGATACCGCCAGCCACCGAACCAGGAGAATCGCCGCGATAGTCGAGGCTTCCATCAGGCCGTTAGCTTTAACCAGCTTATCGCCGGTAGTGATTTCACCCAGAATGCCGTATTTCGCCGGCGAGTAGGCGGCCGCGCCAATCCCCACCAGCGTGTAGCCAAAAAACGGATTCATCCCCACGCAAATCATCGCCGCGCCCGCCAGCTTCAGGCCGTTGGCGAACATGATCACTCGGCCTTTGCCAAAGCTATCCGCCACCTGGCCGACAAACGGCGCAAAAATGATGTAAGCACCCACAAACACCATCTGCAGCACCGGCTCGCTCCAGTCCGGGTAGAACTGCTGCTTCATTAGCGCCAGGGTGGCAAACGACAGTGCGTTGTCGCCAAAGGCCGAGAGGAACTGGGCAAAAATAACGGCCATCATGCCTTTCGACCAGATGGATGGGTTAGTGTGTACTGACTCACTCATTCGGATGTTCCGTCTCTTCAACCATGCTTTTGAGGGTGACGAAGTCCGGTTTGCCGCTGCCCAAAAGCGGCAGCTGTTTCAGATGGCGGATATCGCGTGGCACCGCCAGTTCCGGTACGCCGTTGGCCCGCGCATACTGCAGCAGTTTATCGCGGGTCAGTTCATTATCGGTGGTAAACAGCACCAGCGCCTCGGCTTTATTGGCGTCGGTTTTCACCGCCGTGCCGTGCATTTTTTCCGGCGATACGCCAAGCGCCATCAGCTCAACCATCTCCAGCGAAATCATCTCACCGGCAATTTTGGCAAAACGCTTAGCACGCCCCTGGATTTGTACGAAGCCCTGCGCGTTAAAAGCCACGATATCGCCAGTGTCATACCAGCCGGTTTCCAGCTCGCCATGCTGGTTTTCCGCCGTCGGCACTTCCAGCACGCCAGGGTTTTGACGCGCAGATAGCCCGACATGACGTTTGGCCCTTTCACCTGCAGTCGACCGCCCTGCTCAATGCCAGGAATTTCCAGCAGCCGGGCATCCATCCCCCGGCAAAATACGCCCTACGGTGCCGGGTTTCGCCGCCATTGGCACGTTGATGGAAACCACCGGCGCACACTCGGTGACACCGTAGCCTTCCAGAATGCGCAGGCCAAACTTGTCCTGCCACAGCTCTTTAGTGCTTGGTGGGAGTTTTTCCGCCCCAGCCACCACATAGCGTAGACGATAGAAGTCGTATGGATTGGCGAAACGGGCATAGTTGCCTAAAAACAGTCGACGTACCAAACAGCACGGTGCAGTTACGGTCATAAACCAGTTCCGGCACCACGCGGTAATGCAGCGGGCTTGGGTAAAGGAATACTTCAGCACCGGTGAGCAGCGGCGTGAACAGGCCGACCGTCAGGCCAAACGAGTGGAACAGCGGCAGCGCCGACATAAAGCGATCGTTGGCAGTGAAGTCAGCGATGGTTTTAATCTGCTCGACGTTAGCCAGAATGCTTTTGTGGCTATGCACCACCCCTTTCGGATGGCCTTCCGAGCCGGAAGTGAAGAGAACAATCGCCGGGTCTTCCGGTTTTTGCGCAACCTGCGCCAGATGCGGCATCAACAGGCGAGAGAAAATCCACAGTTTATCGGCGGTAGTGACATCACCTTTTAAGTCTTCAAGGAACACCCAGCGTACCTGAGTCAGTTGTTCCGTCAGATGCCAGAGTTTGCCTTTATCGAGGAAGGTTCGCGAGGTGAAAATCGTGCCGATTTGTGCGGCGGTAATCGCGCTGCTCAGCCCCTTCACCCCGGCAGTGTAGTTCATCATTGCCGGAATACGTCCGCGAGCGATGGCGCCGAAAATGACCGCCGCGCTGATGCCGGCGTTGGGCAGCATTAAACCAATCTTTTCGCCCTTCTGACTGTATTTTTCCAGAATACGCGCCACAAACAAGGTTTTGGTCAAAAGCTTACGGTAGTTATCCGGCTGGAAGTTAATATCTTCTATGCACGGTTTTTTCTCGCCGTAACGACGCATTGCCGACAGCAGTGATTCATACAGCGTTTCACGGGGACGTACCGCCATCCGCGCTTCCATCATTATCTGATGCAGCATTTCACCGGCGATTTTACGCCGGTCGCGGGCGCGCGGCGCTTCCGGCATCGGCAGCGTCGTTGGCGGCAGCAGGTGTAATTGAATACGCGGGAACAAACGGCGTTTTACCAGCCCTTTCAGGCGGCTGAAGTAGGTGAGCTCTGCGCCTTCAATACGCACAGGAATAATCGTGGCCCCGGATTTCGCCGCCACAAAAGCCGCGCCGTCATAAATTTTCATCAACGAGCCGGAGACCGAAATGCGCCCTTCGGGGAAAATCACCACCGGACGGCCTTTTTCAATCAGGCGAACCAGATGCTTGATTGACATCGGTTTAGTCGGGTCAAGCGGCACGAAATCAATGATCGGCGTCAGCCAGCGCATAAACCATTTTTCAGAAATCGAGCTGTAAACGGCAAATACTGGACGAACAGGAAGAAACAGCGCCAGGAGCACACCGTCGAGGAACGAAACGTGATTGGGCGTAATCAGCACTTTGGGCTGCATGTAGCGCCTCGGTGTTGCCGGTCATCCTTACGCGGAATAACACCTTAAAAATCTGTCGGAAGAACCCCAGAAGCATACCAACTCCATTTGCCGTCATTTTGTCTTTGCAGGATACACAAGAAAAAACGCGGGGAAATCAGCAAATTGGGTGCGATTGTGGAAAAAACCTGCGCATCTGCGCAGGTCGGTGTTAAGTGATGGGGTGTGCAAAGCACACCTAAAAAAATTCACCAATCAATACCCTGGGACCTTAATTGTCTCTTTCAAGGCGGCCAGCAACCAGCAGAAAAACGCAAATGAATAAGCGGAAATGCAACGAGGTATTGCGATTATCGGTAACTGTTACAGGGCAAAAAAGACAAAAAAAAAACCTGCGCATCTGCGCAGGTTGGTGTAATCAAGTGGTCAACCTGGGGGCGACTTCACCTATCAATACCTCTGGGACAACCAGATTAGCAATTCGTCCAACGCGTTCTCCAGCAGACATTCGCAACAGCTTCTCGCAAAGTGTAAGCAAACGTTTGAAATTCTGATTCGGTTGCATAACCATGGTGTAACTCATCAATAAAACGTCATTCATACCGCAATATTGTGCATTTCTCCACAGACTCATCCTTGAATACAACAGGGATTTCCGTAACACTGTTATGGTGTAAGCGTTTACCCACCAAAAGATCATTAAGGCATATTATGGCGACAATTAAAGATGTGGCCCGGCTTGCAGGCGTCTTAGTCGCTACCGTCTCCCGCGTTATCAACAACTCTCCCAAAGCCAGTGATGTTTCGCGTCAGGCCATATCCTCCGCCATGGAGGCGTTAAACTATCATCCCAACGCCAATGCACGCGCACTAGCGCAGCAGTCAACGGAAACCGTAGGTCTGGTCGTGGGCGATGTTTCCGATCCGTTTTTTGGTGCCATGGTGAAAGCCGTGGAGCAGGTCGCCTACAACACCGGCAATTTTTTGCTGATTGGCAACGGCTACCATAATGAGAAAAAGAGCGTCAGGCGATTGAGCAACTGATCCGCCATCGCTGCGCGGCGTTAGTCGTCCACGCCAAGCTGATTCCCGATGCGGAGCTGGCAGATTTGATGAAACAGATCCCCGGCATGGTGTTAATCAACCGAATCCTGTCTGGCTTCGAAAAGCGCTGCGTCGCGCTGGATGACCGTTATGGTGCCTGGCTGGCCACCCGTCATCTGATTTCAGCAAGGACATACCCGGATTGGCTATATCTGTTCGAATCACGCCATTTCGGATGCAGAAGACCGCCTGCAGGGCTATTACGATGCGCTAAAAGAGCATCATCTGCGTGTAATGACCGTCTTGTCACCTTCGCGGAGCCGGACGAAAGCGGCGGCGAGCTGGCAATGACCGAGCTTTTGGGCGCGGGAAGCAGTTTCACCGCCGTTGCCTGCTATAACGATTCGATGGCGGCTGGCGCCATCGGCGTGCTCAATGATAATGGTATTGATGTACCGGGTGAGATTTCGTTAATTGGCTTTGATGATGTGCTGGTGTCACGCTATGTGCGTCCGCGCCTGACCACCGTGCGTTACCCAATCGTGACGATGGCGACCCAGGCTGCCGAACTGGCTTTGGCGCTGGCGGATAATCGCCCTCTCCCGGAAATCACTAATGTCTTTAGTCCGACGCTGGTACGTCGTCATTCAGTGTCAACTCCGTCGCTGGAGGCAAGTCATCATGCAACCAGCGACTAACCGCAGTTAAAGCAATTCCAGCGCCAGTAATTCTTCGATGGTCTGGCGACGGCGAATCAACCGCGCCTGACCATTATCAAACAGAACTTCTGGTAACAGCGGACGGCTATTGTAGTTGGATGACATTGATGCGCCATATGCCCCTGTATCATGCAGTACCAGATAATCACCTGCCTTCACTTCCGGCAAGGCGCGGGTTTCAACATTTCCCCCTTCCTGCTGGGTAAAGACATCGCCCGATTCACATAACGGTCCGGCGACGACGGTTTCCACCGTTGGCGCGTGTTCCAGAGAACGACCATCAGCTGCCAGGGCACTGATATGGTGGTAACTACCGTACATTGCCGGGCGCATCAGATCGTTGAACCCGGCATCAACCAGCACAAAGTGGCGGCTCCCCATTTGTTTGACGCTCCGCACCTGAGTAATTAATACGCCAGACTGCGCTACCAGGAAGCGACCCGGTTCAATTTCCAGTTTCACAGGGTGGCCCAAATGGCGGGCGATTTGCTCACGCGCGGCATTCCACAGACCATAATAATGTTCGGTATCAACCGCCTCTTCACCCTGTTGATAAGGAACAGAAAGCCCACCGCCCGCAGAAATAGCCTGTAAATCCTGACCGAATTCGATGACCTGACGCACCATAGCACCACACACCTGTTCCAGATGGGCATAATCAACGCCAGAACCAATGTGCATGTGAATGCCGACCAGCTGCAGATGATGACGTTGTATCACGTCCAGTGCGGCGGGCAGATCGGTGTACCAGATACCGTGCTTGCTGTTTTCGCCACCGGTATTGGTTTTTTGGCTATGTCCGTGACCAAACCCCGGATTAACGCGCAGCCATACCCGATGCCCTGGCGAAACCTGGCCCAGTTGTTCCAGCATATCCACCGATCCGGCATTCACCGGGATCTGCAGTTCATGTACGTCTCCAGAGCGTTGCGCCATCAATCATATCGGCGGTAAAGACTATCTCATCTTTTTTACCCGGCACATAGCCTGCTGCGAGCGCACGTTCAATCTCGCCTAACGATACCGAGTCCACCTTCACACCCTGCTCGCGCATCAGCCGCAGAATATGAGATCGGAAGAGGCCTGGGCGAAACGGATAACGTCAAACTGATTCAGCTTGGCAATCTGCTCGCGAATAATCTGCGCGTCGTAGACCCACACCGGGCAGCCAAATTCGGCAGGCAGGCGCAGCAGGTTGTCGGCGGTCAGGTCAGTATCGGTGTTGTTGAGCGGGCGTGGCATAGCGAACTCCGGTTATCATTTTTTATGATTACGCCACAGCCGAAAGAGAATAAAAAATATCGTTTTATCGCGAGTCTATGCAAATGATATGGACTTGTTGATTTAAGGAACGCTGAATCCCTGCCGTTAACCTGCGCCATATCGAAATCTTTCACGCCGTGATGACGGCGGGCAACCTGACGGAAGCCGCACGGTTGCTCAATACCTCGCAGCCAACCGTCAGCCGCGAGCTGGCGCGCTTTGAGCAGGTGTGGGCAATTGAAGCTATTTGAGCGTAGCCGCGGGCGTTTGCATCCGACCGCAGGGGCCGCGATTATTTGAAGAGGTCCAGCGGCTGGTACGGCCTTGACCGCATCGTGAGCGCCGCAGAAAGCCTGCGCGAGTTTCGTCAGGGCGAGCTGTCGATAGTCTGCCTGCCGGTGTTTTCACAAATCGATGCCTCCGCTCGCAACCGTTTCTGGCGCGCTACCCGCAGGTTAATATCCAGATAGTGCCGCAGGAGTCGCCGCTGCTGGAAGAGTGGCTGTCGGCACAGCGCCACGATCTGGGGCTGACGGAGACAATGCACACGCCCGCCGGAACCGAGCGAATGCCGCTGTTAACCCTCGAAACGAAGTCTGCGTACTGCCATCCACGCATCCGCTGGCGGACAAAGCGGTACTGTCGCCCGCCGATTTTCAAGGCGAGAATTACATTAGCCTGTCGCGCACCGACAGCTACCGTCAGCTGCTGGATGCGCTCTTTAATGAGCATCAGGTCAAGCGACGGATGGTGGTCGAAACCCACAGCGCGGCCTCTATTTGCGCGATGGTGAAAGCGGGCGTCGGGATTTCGATATATCAGCCGCCGACCGCGCTCGACTACGTGAACAGCGGGGTCGTCATTCGCCTGTTTCAGCATTGATGTCCCCTTCACCGTCAGCCTGGTGCGCCCGCTGCATCGGCCTGACCTCGCGCTAATCGAAACCTTTAGCGCCCATCTGCAGCAAAACCTCGCGCGAATTACCGAGCCGCTTGATGCGGCGCTTAATCCCCGCTAAGAGAGCATGAACGCCACCGCATCCGCCGCGTGAATAGCGGCAGTATCAAATACCGGCGAGCGGGCTCATCTCAACCGGAACCAGCAGGCCAATTTCGGTACAGCCGAAGATAACGCCCTGCGCGCCCTGCTGCGCCAGCCGCTCAATGACGCTGAGGTAGTAATCGCGTGATGCATCGCTAAATTCGCCCAGGCACAGCTCGTCAAAAATTATCTGGTTAATCCGCTGGCGGTCAGCGGCTCTGGGGATCAGCGTGCTAATGCCAAATTCTTCTGTAGCCGTCCACGGTAGAAATCCTGCTCCATGGTGTAGCGCGTACCCAGCAGCGCCACGTTGCTCAATACTGTGCTGGCTAATGGCGCGGCCCGTCGCATCAGCAATATGCAAAAACGGCACATCGCAGGCGGTTTCAATGGCGTCGGCCACTTTATGCATGGTGTTGGTGCACAGCACAATACCTTCCGCCCCGGCTTGCTGAAGGCCGAGCGCTGCCTGCGCCAGAATTTCTCCCGCCAGCTTTCCAGTCCCCGCGCGACTGACAGGCTTCAATTTCATGGAAAATCCACGCTGTGCAGCAGAATTTTCGCCGAGTGCAGGCCGCCCAATTGCTGCTTCACCCCTTCGTTTATCAAGCGGTAATACGGAATGGTGGATTCCCAGCTCATGCCACCCAACAGGCCGATCGTTTTCATTCCTCTCTCCTGATGTGTGTTACCGCAACAAGGCTGAATAAGGAACGAGACAAACGCCTCAACGGCCAAGTGCCCAATCTCTATTAACGAAAAAAGGGCCGGATGTACAGCACATCCGGCCCGTGAAATCACACGCCGATGTCCCGCAGTTTTTCCCCTTTCATCAGCTTGCGTTCAATATGTTCCAGCGTGACCCCTTTGGTCTCTGGAATCAGCCAGAAGGTGACGCCGATAAACGCCACGTTCAGCGCCGTGTACAGCCAGAACGTCCCCGCTGCGCCGATGGAATCCAGCAACGTCAGGAAGGTCGCACCGATTATCATATTCGACACCCAGTTGGTGGTCGTCGAGCAGGTGATGCCGAAGTCACGGCATTTCAACGGCTGGATCTCCGAACACAGGATCCACACCACCGGCGCCGCGCTCATCGCATAACCGGCGATACACATCATTGTCATCCCCACCGACAGCCAGGACAGACCATTGGAGGCCGTGCCGTTATCAAACTGCATCAGGCAGTAGCCCAGCACCAGCGTCCCCAGCGCCATAATGGTGAAACCAATTTTCAGCGCCGGTTTACGCCCGGCTTTATCGACGGTAAACACGGCGATAAAGGTGGCGAACATAAAGGTTAGGCCAACCACCAAAGTAGCGATCAATCCGCCGTTCGGTGGTGGTAAAGCCGCGATTTTGAAGATGCGCGGCGCGTAATACATGATGATGTTCATCCCGGTAAACTGCTGCATGGCCTGCAAAGCATCCCGAGGAACACCGCCCGTCGCACGTTGCGATTAATTTTGAACAGCGCCCAACCGCCCTGTTTAAGCTTCAGGCTTTCACGAATCTCGTTGAGCTCATCGCGCGCTTTTTCTGACGTGTCGCGCAGCATACGCAGAACTTCTTCGGCCTCAACATGGCGGCCTTTTTCAGCCAGCCAACGCGGGCTGTTCGGCAAGAAAATCACCAGAATAATCAACAGCACCGCCGGCAGCGCCAGCACGCCCAACATCGCCCGCCAGTTACCGCTATAGCTAAACGCGGTATCGGAGAGAAACGCCATCACAATTCCCAGCGTGACCATCAACTGATACATGCTGATCATCTTCCCACGGACGTTTTCACTCGCCATTTCGGACAGATACAGCGGCGCGGTATAAGAGGCGATACCCACCGCCACACCCAGGATAACCCTCGCGACTAGCAACATTTCAACGCTAGTGGCAAACGCGGAACCAAAAGAACCGGCGACGAAGAGAATCGCGCCGACCATCAGGCTGTATTTACGCCCCAGGCGGAAAGAGAGCCAACCGTTGAATAACGCACCAATCGCCGCGCCGAGCATCATGCTGCTAATACCCACTCCTGCTGGCGGCTGGATAACATAAAATGATTGGTGATAAAGGGCAGCGCGCCCGCAATCACGCCGATATCAAGACCAAAAAAGCAGCCCGGCCACCGCGGCGGCGATCGAAACAAACTGGTTCATACGCCGGGTATTTACGCTGGGTACGTGGCATTAACCTAAGTGATTCGTTACTGATTGAAGTCATTTTTTCCTGCCTGGCAAAGTAAGACGTGTCATGAAAGTAAGGGATTGCGGGGCGAAGGTGTCAGGGAGGACAAGTTAATAAATATGGATTTTATTGCTGCGAGATATCGTTTTGTGATGGACGTTTGAATTTCAGATGGTAGAAAAATACGTTACATGTCGTTTAAACGCCCTATTAAACCAGCGTTACTATTTCATAGCGGATGTATCAGCATGGATTTATCCGAATATAGTGATATGGATATTTTACATACAGCCGTATACAGTAATGCTCGATTTGCAGAGACAAAAAAACCTGCCGAAGCAGGTTTTTGACGAAAAAATCGAAAACTTAGCGAGCCAGCCAGCCGCCGTCTACGGCAACGGTATAACCGTTGATGTAGTCAGATGCCGGAGAAGCCAGGAACACAATCGGCCCCATCAGGTCGCTTGGCAGACCCCAACGGCCCGCCGGGATACGGTCGAGAATAGCCGCGCTACGCTCTTCGTCAGCACGCAGCTGCTGAGTGTTGTTGGTGGCCATGTAGCCCGGTGCAATCGCGTTCACGTTGATACCGTGTTTCGCCCACTCGTTCGCCATCAGACGGGTTACGCCCATTACGCCGCTTTTTGATGCGGTGTAAGACGGAACGCGGATGCCGCCCTGGAAGGAGAGCATAGACGCGATGTTGATGATTTTGCCGCCTTTACCCTGCGCAATGAAGTGCTTAGCCGCAGCCTGGGACATGAAGAACACGCTCTTGATGTTCAGGTTCATGACGTCGTCCCAGTCTTTTTCGCTGAAGTCGATAACGTCTTCGCGACGAATCAGACCGGCGTTGTTGACCAGAATATCGATATGGCCGAATTCAGCCACCGCGCGCTCCAGCAGCGCCGGGATACCATCAATCTGACGCAGGTCAGCGGTCAGGCTCAGGAAACGGCGGCCCAGTGCGGTGACGCGTTCGATGGTTTCAGTTGGCTCAACGATGTTGATACCCACGATGTCGCAGCCAGCTTCCGCCAGACCCAGCGCCATACCCTGACCCAGACCGGTATCACAACCAGTCACGACGGCAACTTTACCTTGCAGAGAGAATGAATCCAAAATCATTTTATATTCCTTGTTGTTAGCGCCTGTACCGAACAGGCATTGTTAATCTAATGCTGTCCGCGACTAGCGCAGATCCTTCACTGCAACATGATCCATGTCATCAAAGACCTGGTTCTCACCTACCATTCCCCAGATGAAGGTATACGCCTTAGTACCTACGCCTGAATGGATTGACCAGCTTGGTGAAATCACCGCCTGCTCATTGTGCATCACCACGTGACGCGTTTCCTGCGGCTGCCCCATCATGTCGAACCTCAGCTGTCTTCATCCATATTGAAATAGAAGTAGACTTCCATGCGACGCTCATGGGTATGGCACGGCATGGTATTCCACAGGTTGCCCGGCGCCAGTTCGGTCAGGCCCATGTTGAGCTGACAGGTTTCCAGCACATCAGGAACAAAATATTTATTGATGGTACGACGGTTACTGGTGAGGTTATCCCCCAGAGTGACCGGTGAAACGTCAGCAGGTGTGTGACTTTTTTCGTTGGGTAAGTGGTGTGAGCCGGTGCGCAGTTGTAGTAAAACTTCGCCGGTTTCGCCGCATCTACGCTGGCGAGAACCACTTCTTTCGCGCCTTTGCCTACATACAGCGCATCGCGATGACCGATTTCATAGCACTGACCGTCAACGGTAATCGTACCGGCGCCGCCAATGTTGATAACGCCCAGCTTCGCGGCGCTCAGGAAGAAGCTAACGCCAAGCTGTTTGCCCACTTCACCGCCCACCGATACCGTTTTCGCGACCGGCATAATGCCGCCTACGATAATACGGTCGATATGGCTGTACACCATGGTGTACTCATCCGCGACAAAAACCTGTTCAACTAAAAACTCGTCACGAAGTCCTTGTGTATCCAGCGTCTTGGCATGCGCGCTGTGAATGCTCTGTCTTACTTCCACCTTAACCTCCGATAATCAGTGAAGCGTGAAAATAGAAAACGATAGTGAAACACTGTTTCGTTTTCTCTATAAAGGGATGATATGCCCATGGGCTAGGGTTTTCAATTAAAAATAAAACAATGTTTCATTTTTAAGTTAAGGATTAAAAAAAGTGCAGTGTCGATCACGAATATGTCATGAGAATGGAAAAATGAGGGAGCCCAGAAAATGTATGTCGACTTGCCAGCCATCATTATTCAACAGATTAATGACGGCAGATATTTATCGGTAAGGAGGAAATGCAGAGCTATTCGTCACGTTCAATGGTCAATGCCACACCCTGGCCCCCGCCGATACAAAGCGTTGCCAGTCCTTTGCGGGCATTACGTTTCACCATTTCATGAACCAGAGAAACCAGGATTCGGCAACCGGAAGCGCCTATCGGGTGACCGAGTGCGATCGCGCCACCATTGACATTGACCCGACGCTCATCCCACTCAAGCATCTTGCCAACCGAAAGCGCCTGTGCAGCAAACGCTTCATTAGCCTCGATAAGATCGACTTCAGCCAACTGCCAGCCTACACGCTCCAGGCAACGGCGGGTCGCATACACCGGCGCAATTCCCATCAATGCCGGATCTACACCAACGCTGGCAAATGCGCGAATGCGGGCCAGCACGGGTAAATTCAACGCTCGTGCTTTGGCTTCGCTCATCATCATTACCGCAGCTGCGCCATCGTTTATGGATGATGCATTACCCGCTGTCACAGAACCGAGACTATCAAATGAAGGATTTAAACGGGCTAAGCCTTCTGCGCTGGCGTCAGTGCGTGGCTGTTCATCGGTATCAACAACCAACGTCTGCCCGTTACTTTGGGTCATTACCGGGACGATCTCATCTTTAAATCGTCCGGCGTCAATCGCCGCTCGCGCTTTTTGTTGCGAGCTAAGTGCGTAAGCATCCTGCAACTGACGGCTGATGCCATATTCGCGAGCCAGATTTTCGGCGGTGACACCAATATGATAATCATTGAAGGCATCCCACAACCCATCATGCACAAGACTGTCAACCAACTGGCTATTGCCAAGCTGTGCACCGGTGCGGCTATCAGTCAGAACATGTGGTGCGCGGCTCATGTTTTCCTGGCCACCGGCGATGACAATATCAGCCTCGCCACACTGTATCGCCTGAGTAGCCAGATGCAGTGCTTTAAGCCCGGAACCGCAAACGTCATTAATAGTGATTGCAGAAACGCTATTAGGCAGACCACCTTTAATAGCCGATTGCCTTGCCGGATTCTGCCCTGCCCCTGCAGTCAACACCTGACCAAGAATTACTTCATCCACCGCATATGCAGGAACGCCGGTACGTTCTATTAACGCTTTCACGACCAGACTACCAAGTTCCACGGCGGAATGACCCGCTAACGCACCACGAAAGCAGCCGATAGGTGTCCGTAACGCCCCGACAATCACAACGTCTTTCATCACAACCTCGCACCAATTAACAGTGCAATAGTAAATGATTGTTAATTACAGTTATCTTAATTGTTTAAAAAAAGTGATTTTTATCACAAAGGAAATATGCCTGAGCAGCAGTCAGAGACATAACTGGCACGTAAGGTTTGCAACCACTAACCCACCAATAGAGGGGTAGATAGGGCGTTAATCTCCCATACTTAACCTGGTTTATGGTAAATTGCCCTCCATTTTGTTTAATTTGTAGATGATACGTTCAGATAATGTCTAATATTTGGTCTAAAGAAGAAACTCTGTGGAGTTTCGCGCTCTACGGCACAGCCGTTGGTGCAGGCACGCTCTTCCTTCCTATTCAGTTAGGTTCGGCAGGGGCTGTGGTCCTGTTTATTACTGCTCTGGTCGCCTGGCCTTTAACATATTGGCCACATAAAGCCTTGTGCCAGTTCATCCTCTCATCAAAAACATCAGCAGGTGAAGGGATAACGGGCGCGGTAACACACTACTATGGCAAGAAGATTGGTAATCTGATTACCACGCTGTACTTCATCGCCTTTTTTGTCGTCGTGTTGATATATGCAGTGGCAATTACCAACTCACTTACGGAACAGCTGGCAAAGCATATGGTTATTGATCTTCGCATCCGTATGTTGGTGAGTCTGGGTGTTGTATTAATTCTGAATCTCATTTTTCTGATGGGACGTCATGCCACTATTCGGGTAATGGGATTTTTGGTATTCCCATTGATTGCCTATTTCTTATTTCTTTCCATTTACCTTGTCGGTAGTTGGCAACCTGATCTATTAACAACCCAGGTAGAGTTCAATCAGAATACCCTTCACCAGATATGGATATCGATTCCCGTGATGGTTTTCGCCTTTAGCCATACGCCCATTATTTCTACGTTTGCCATAGACAGACGTGAAAAATATGGCGAACACGCTATGGATAAATGCAAAAAAATTATGAAAGTCGCTTATCTCATCATCTGCATAAGTGTACTGTTCTTTGTCTTTAGCTGCCTGCTTTCTATTCCACCTTCGTATATTGAAGCTGCTAAAGAAGAAGGGGTCACCATTTTATCGGCGCTTTCTATGCTGCCGAACGCCCCAGCATGGTTGTCAATTTCCGGGATTATTGTCGCAGTAGTTGCGATGTCGAAATCATTCCTGGGTACGTACTTTGGCGTTATTGAAGGTGCCACAGAGGTCGTCAAAACAACACTACAGCAGGTTGGTGTAAAGAAAAGTCGTGCATTTAACCGCGCACTATCAATTATGTTGGTATCGCTGATTACCTTCATTGTTTGTTGCATTAACCCGAACGCGATTTCGATGATTTACGCGATCAGCGGCCCGCTCATTGCCATGATACTTTTCATCATGCCTACGCTGTCAACGTATCTCATCCCGGCGCTTAAACCCTGGCGTTCCATCGGAAATCTGATTACGCTGATCGTGGGTATCCTGTGCGTATCGGTAATGTTCTTTAGCTAATATCAGTTGTGGATGGTTCAAAATTGCTACAATTTTGAACCATTCCATTTTTCATAATATTCATTTGTTATTATTCCACCCTATCACTTCTCTCGTCATATCCTAGTATTATCAGTTAGTTAAACACACAAAGAGATCTGAACATCTTAAATAAGACTATTTAAGATGCATAACTTAGATTCGCAAGATATCTTCTGGTCATTCAAAAACAATTTGCGATATAGATATTCTTATACCATGAGATAGTTATCTGGACCGCTCTCAACCATGCAAGATTAAATCAGTGAAACATAATCATATTTGATAACGAGAAATGCATTTTTAAATGCCTTACTCAGAATTATAGCAAATACAGATTAATCGCAATTTTTCCCGGCAAAATTACAAAATCATGGTGTATTGACATCATCAATAACCAATGAAATTATGCAATTATATACGGATAGGGAGGTTCTTAACATGGGGCTTTGTAGTCGTTATAAAAGTCTTACATGCAATAGTTGCTCAATGCATTGCCAAATAATGCCAGAAGAGTCACCGCGTTTGCAGTATTGCGCAAACTCGTGTTTTTGTATGTGGCCCGAAGAAAGTTCATATTTTAATCGTGGTGTGGTAGAAGGTATCTTAACAAAAAACCACAATGCGAGATTAAGCGGATATATTTTTGTCGATTTTTCAGTAAGTTTTTTACGTCTATTCCTTGAAAAAGACTGGATTGACTATCTTGCAAGTACTGACATGGGGATTGTTTTAGTCAGCGACCGCAATATGCAATCGTTAGCTAATTACTGGCGAAAACACAACTCAGCAATATCTGCTGTCATATATAATGATGATGGTCTTGATGTTGCCAATGAAAAGATCAGACAACTATTTATTGGTCGTTATTTATCATTTACCGGAGGTAACACATTAACTCAGATGGAATTCACCATAATGGGGTATATGGTTTCTGGTTATAATCCATATCAGATTGCTGAAGTTCTGGATATGGATATCCGTAGCATCTACGCGTACAAGCAACGAATCGAAAAGAGAATGGGTGGTAAAATAAACGAATTATTTATTCGTTCACATTCGGTCCAACATTGATACTCAACGACCAGCCAGAATCATACTCTGTTTATACGGGCATTTATTGAAATGTCCGTATTTTATAAATAGGCCGTCCCCTCAAGAGTAAACACCATAGTATTTAAAACCATCACACGAAAAATTCAGAAGCATTACGAAATATGAATTTACAAACAATAGTGGCATAAATGTTAACCATGTTAATTTACGTAAAGTTTTACGTTGCAACATTAAAGCCTCATTTCAATCATCATGATAAATATAAAATTAATATATATTTATGCCGTAAATACCAATATACTTAGCAAACTATGTGATCTCCATTTCGATTGATTTAGTGTTTATTGACGTATGTACTGGATTATTAACGATAATATCGAGTTCTGGCCTGAGCACCGAAAATTAATATCGGTACATAACGCCGATCTTAACGTCGTTCTGACAACGCCAGCCAGTCGATGTTTATCACTTCTACTTGAAGCTTTTCCTGATGTGGTTGCACAACAAGATTTTTTCACCAGAGTCTGGGAAGAAGAAGGTATGCGTGTGCCTACTAACACGTTATATCAGAACATATCCATTATCAGACGCGGATTTCGCGCTGTTGGTGATACTACCCACTCGCTAATTGCAACCGTGCCGAGAAGAGGATTCAAGATCCATAATGACATTAACATACAAAATCATGTAATAAACTCGTCAACAGACGCACATACACACAATGCCCCACCTGCCATAAAAGTTAATGCGGGATACAAAGAGAGCATTGGTGGCGCAAAGAATTTCAATAACAAAATCCTCAAACATATAAAAAGTCATCTAATTATGTTGAGCGCATTTGTCATAGGCGCATATTCTGCATATTGGCTATGGAATAATAATCAACCGAAGCCATTTTTCAAGGATTACAAGACTGTTGCGGAAATTAATGGCTGCCATTTTAATGTAACAGAAGATACAATTGATGGGTTGAAAGAGTTCGATAAATATAAAACACGGATACTGGATTCGGGGATTAACTGTAAAAAACATCCGTGGTTATACTTCCCTCTTGCAAAATCCTCACCGGGGATGATTGTTATGGCATGCAATAAAAACTATAACCAACATGAAGTGGCAAACTGTTTAACCCTGTCTTACCGTGAGGTTAATCGTGATTGATTATAAAAAAAACTTATTATTTATTTTAGTTTTTATCAGTGGGTTTATTCTCTTCACTGTCTATTCTTACACTGCAGAAAAAATGATATATAACGAAACATGCACTGCAAATTGGGTAATTTTTAATGACCAGGGACGAGCAAATCTTACCATCGACTTTATGTATAACAAAAAAAATAAAACAGGAACTGTTGCGTTGAGTGGAACCTGGCAACAAGGTAACAGAGAAAGTAAATCAATACGGCGAAATATTGAATACACATGGATTGAAAACTATGACACAGCCCATTTAACATCAAAGAAAGTTAATAAGTTTGAGATTATGGATCAAGTTGATGATGATAGACTTGCACAACTTATTCCTGATTTTTATGTCTTTCCAGAAAAAAGTGTAAGCTATAATATACTAAAGCAAGGTAAGCATGCTTTTATTTTGAGCATTGGTAACAGAGCAATAATGCATTGTGCAAGGTAAACTAAAATAGATAACAAAAAGATGGAACCTCGTTAATCATAAAACAATAAAATTAAATATTCTCGCAGTATATGGCAGTCTAAAGCATCAAAGATTTGATCAACATCTTTCATTTTAGACATCTCCTTGCAATGTAAAATATCATGTATCAACAACATCTGGTGCAAATCCATGAGTCGAACTCGACATTCATCTTAGCTCGATTATTATTCCTTCGTACAGTCGATGTAAACAATACAGAAAGAGGATTATTAAGAACCAGTTTACTCAGTGAATCAATAGAGGAAAGGACTAACGTTTCTTTAAAAGAATTGATTTCATCATCTGTTAAACTAAACTCATCATTGACAGATCGTGAGATATAACTGTTTTTAACTTTACTCTTTACGTTGACTTTATTGACAGAATTAACATTCACATATCTTGAATTTAATGTCCATGATGTTGTTTGCGTGAGAACATTCTCAGCATTAAGGAATTTTTTTAACGGAATCCTTGGTTTCTTTTTCGAGTCCGAATTTACAATATCATGCATATAGACCATTTCATGAATCTGCGAAAATTCAATGTCCATTGTATACCTCACATTTTTACCGTGACTCGATGTTACTGTTCAATAATCACCTTCCATCAATACTAAAATTAATACCCCTAATGTGCCGATAACAAATATAGTCATTCTACGTAACGTCTCCATAAGGTGATATTTGACATTATCAGAAGCTGCGAATTCGGATTTTGCTCTAATCAAATGAGAGAAATGTAAAATGAAGCCACGAAATATTAATAATAGCCTACCACTGCAACCATTAGTTCCTGATCAGGAGAACAAAAATAAGAAAAATGAAGAGAAATCCGTTAATCCAGTTAAAATCACAATGGGGTCTGGTTTAAATTATATTGAACAAGAATCTCTTGGAGGAAAATATCTAACACATGATTTGTCAATAAAGATAGCGGATATTTCTGAAGAGATAATTCAGCAAGCAATATTATCTGCTATGAGCATATATAAATTTTCGATAACAGATGATTTAATGAGTATGGCTGTAAATGAACTCATAAAACTGACCAAAATAGAGAATAATGTAGACCTGAATAAATTCACTACTATATGCACAGACGTTCTATCCCCCCGCGTCACCAGACATAATAAAGAAAAAAACAAACGACATTCTACCCTTCTCAAAAATCCCCTTTTTAATTTTCATTGAAAAAATGGCAATTGATACTATGAATCCAGGTCATACACATTAAGGCATTTATGTAATGTCGTAATTAAGATAACTAATAAGGTGAATATTAGTAAAACAACTAATGATGTTATTAGTTTGTAGTGAACAGTACTTTTACCAATAATGAAAAATATACCATAAGCAATGCAAGCTTAAAACTCATAATTTAAAAAAGATAAATATAAAAATATCAATGAGTCAATCAATAATAATTTGGCATCACGAGACACATCACAGAGGAATATTATGAGCACAGAAACAATTGAAATATTCAATAATAGTGATGAATGGGCAAATCAACTAAAACACGCATTATCGAAAGGAGAAAATCTGGCATTACTACATGGTTTAACTCCTGATATCCTTGATAGAATATATGCATATGCATTCGACTACCATGAAAAGGGTAATATAACGGACGCAGAAATTTATTATAAATTCTTGTGCATTTATGCGTTCGAAAATCATGAGTATCTAAAAGATTTTGCATCAGTATGTCAGCCCAAAAAGAAATATCAACAAGCATATGACCTTTACAAACTAAGTTACAATTACTTCCCGTATGATGACTATTCAGTTATTTATCGTATGGGTCAATGTCAGATTGGGGCTAAAAATATCGATAACGCAATGCAATGTTTCTATCACATTATTAACAATTGTGAGGATGATAGTGTTAAGAGTAAAGCGCAGGCATATATTGAACTCTTAAACGATAATTCAGAAGATAATGGCTAAGCATTACAATCATTTGGTTAAATTTGCTGGTTATAGTGCAGTTAACCACTATAACCAGCACCTCTTATGTTTTCTTAAATCAGCATCTTAAAACAGTTAAGAGCATACTATAAATCATTATTTTTCAATGCGTTAGAGAACAATCTACTTTATCAAAATTGAATAAGGCTATTTCAGATTACATCACTGAATTCCTAAGATAAATTAGTGAACACAACCATAGATATGTCAAATGTAATTTCCTGTAGCGTTAATGACACATAAATATGAATAGCCATAATTTCTATTGCTTAAGCAGGATGCAAGAAACCAATTTTTTCATAGAGGTTAACTAATGGACTTAGAAAATAAATTCTCATATCATTTTCTTGAGGGATTAACGCTCACGGAAGATGGAATTCTTACTCAAGGAAATGAGCAAGTTTATATTCCACAGAAAGAGTTAGGTGTATTAATAGTATTACTTGAATCCGCTGGTCATGTTGTACTGAAAGATATGATCATCGAATCAGTATGGAAAAATATTATTGTTAGTGACGAGTCCCTGACAAGATGTATCTATTCTTTGCGCTGCATTTTTGAAAAAATTGGCTATGATCGTTGCATAGAAACAATCTACCGGAAAGGTTATCGTTTCAGCGGGCAGGTTTTCAAAACTAAAATTAATGAAGATAATACTTCAGACTATTCCATAGCTATATTCCCTTTCACTACTTCATTGAATACACTGGATCCATTAATACTTAATCAGGAATTAGTGCAAATCATTTCAAATAAAAAAATCGATGGTCTCTATACCTATCCGATGGCTGCGACAAATTTTTGTAATGATCACATATCTCAAAATTCATTCTTGAGCAGATTCAAGCCAGATTATTTCGTTACAGGAAGAATAAACCAGAATAATGCAGTGAACACTTTATACATTGAGTTGATCGACGCTAAAAACCTTTTCCTCATCGCCAGTAATCATCTCCCTGTTGATGAACTACATAATACATCACAATTTATTATAGATAATATCCTTCAAACGGTACATAAACCAGAACGATCTGTAAGATTAGCTAAGCAGGACCAAGGATATAAGAATCATTATTTATCAGATGAAATGTTAGCCGGAAAGAAAGAACTTTACGACTTCACCCCTGAAAGCATTTACAGGGCCATGACTATATTTGATAGATTACAAAATAAAAGTGATATACAGACGCTAAAAACAGAATGTTATTGCCTTCTAGCGGAATGCCATATGTCTTTGGCACTTCATGGAAAAAGTGAACTTGAACTTGCTGCTCAAAAAGCATTAGAGCTTTTAGATTATGTATCAGACATAACCACTGTCGATGGAAAAATTTTAGCTATTATGGGACTGATAACTGGTCTGTCTGGACAAGCAAAAGTATCTCATATCTTATTTGAACAGGCTAAGATACACTCAACTGATATAGCCTCTCTCTACTACTATAGGGCACTAGTCCACTTTCATAATGAAAAAATTGAAGAGGCAAGGATTTGTATAGACAAATCACTACAACTCGAACCCAGAAGACGAAAAGCAGTTGTGATAAAAGAATGTGTAGATATGTATGTGCCTAACCCGCTCAAAAACAACATTAAACTCTACTATAAAGAAACTGAGAGTGAAAGCCATCGAGTTATAATTGACAACATTTTGAAATTAAAGCAGCTGACGAGAATTTGTATGCGATAAATTTTTATTGACGCAATTTTATTATTTAGATGTATGCAACTTGTTATTTAAACAACAGAGATAAAAATATCTAAGATATTCACCTTATTGCAAGATATTTAAAATGCTCTAGAGTTAAAAGTATGATGTAAAGACCATTGGCCTGGACAATTAAAAAAGGGAGCTTTATGACTAATCCAATCGGTATCAATAATTTATCTCAAAGTTCAAATATAGCGAATGCAACGGGTGATGAAGTCGTATCATTAGATAAACACATCAACACCAGTGCTACTGATACAGATCAAATACAAGCATTTATAGTTTCAACATGGATGGCGCCTTTTCAAAATGATATGTATTCAGAAGATAATCCTATCTCACCTTACTATAAAATTGAGTGGTAGACGATTGACCAAATAAATCATAACGAGATACTTTTATAATAGTATCTCGTTCCTTTCATTCAATCCTCACACATGAAAAAATATGCGCTCACCAAAAGTTAAATTCTTAACCATCTTCACGTTTTGTATATTTATTACAAAAATGTCTTTCGCCAGCAACTCTTGCTCTAATGAAGCAGGAACAATGTTCAGAATCGAACCAAATTTAATTAAAGCTATCGCTCTTGTTGAAAGCAATCTAAAAAAGGATAGCATAGGCAAGAACAGAGATAAGAATAACAATATAAAGAGTTTAGATTATTGGTTAATGCAGATAAACCAGATGCATATTCCCCTGTTAAAAAAACGTGGAATAATAAAAGATGAACGAGATTTGTTAGATAACCCTTGTCTGAACATTAAAATAGGAACCGAGATTTTATATAACCATTTTTCACGTTGTGGAGTAACGTGGCAATGCCTGGGGACTTATAATGCGGGTTTTGCAATGGATAACCAAAAAAAGAGACAGCAATATGCCCCAAAATATATATTGTATATACCAGGCTTAATGAACTAGACAATCGTAAGGCTTCAGCAAAATGAGCCTAAAGCCTCTTTTTTTTATATAGTGCAAACACCCATACGTAAAGCTGTTTTGATCAACTCGATACCACTGTGAACATCTAATTTCTTCATGATATTGAGTCTATGAGTTTCGACTGTTTTCCTGCTTAACTGCAAGAAATTAGCGATTTCTTTGTTTGTTTTACCATCAGCTATGAGTTGTAATATTTCTGACTCACGATTTGTAAGTTGATTATCAGAGGAATACCTGGAAGATATTTTTTCACAATCCATATGTACACTATCAAAATAAGTGTAACCATTACTAATCGAATCAATAGCACGATTTAGTTTCGCCGGGTGACTGGTTTTCCATACGCATCCTTTCGCACCTGCTTCAAGCAATTTTATTGAATCAATATACGGCATCTTTGCTACAAATGTAATAATATGAGCATCTATCTTATGCGATTTAACCCATTTTACGAGTTCGGCCCCCATCATTCCACCTGCAAATTCTCCTAAAATAAATATTTAGGCTGTAGATTTGTTACACTCCGCTATAGCTTTCTTCAGATCTTTATAGCCCCCAACAACCTCATATAAATCAGGATAATGTCCGAGAAATCCAATTATCCCATCAATCATAAACGGCTGCTGATCTGAAACTACAATTTTAATTTTTCCCATATATTCATCCTGAGTGTAAATGCTTTAACGCATTCATTTATAATCATCCCTTCCATTATTATTATAAGCAAAATCCAAAGAATACATTGATGAAATAATAATGAAATATAATTAAAAATAAAATTTTTGCGTAAAAAAATACCACAGGCATTAAAAAATCATGAGATGATTAAAATATTACAATTAGATTATATTCAAATCATTAAACTTGAGCCAGGGAGCTATAAGTCCTCAGGGCTTGCCAAAACAGAATTATTCATATCCAAAGAATGTGTTTCAAACATTTTTTCAACTAAATAATGTCTGGCTTGTTCGCAGATTTCGTTAACCTTGTCAGGGGAGAAACAATGATTATTAATTAAATATTGCTCACAATTATCCACAAATTCCTGCGGACTAAATTCAGCAATAAATTGATCGGTAAAAAACACAAAACGCTTATCATCATGAAATGTAATATGGACATTCCATATTGATTTGTCGACAAAATATGACTCTACTTCAAGAGACTTATCTTTGAAACTGGTAGGTATATGGAGATTTACAGGACCTGATATTGATGGTAATTTTGTTACCCAACTTTCAAAAATTTTGATAAAAACATCAACTTCTTCTGAAGGTTTTAACAATATACTCTTCAGATCGTTTATCATGTTTATTCTTTTTTTTCAAGTTCTGAGCATAGCAAGCTTATCAAGGGTATAAAATTATCCATCTCATCAATAATGCCTTTTGTATAGCCATCATAATAACCTTGAATAAATTTTTCTTCTCTCTTTTCCTCAATACTCTGAATTTTTGCGGTGGTTTCAAGAAGGATTTTTTCTTTAAGAGAAACTATTTCTTTCAATCCATCAGAAATTTTTCTTTTAATCACAACACCATTTGCAGGAGATTTTATCAAGCTCATCTCTATTTTTTTTCGCATAAAATGTAATTCTCTCTAAAAGTGTTGATGCAAGTGGTAACGGCGATTGTATGTGGTCAACAAAATCAGGAAATAATAAATTAAATCGTTGCTGCATTGCCAATGGTTGTTGCCTTATATAGGGTAACAACGTTGAAAAACCACATGTGATGATATTGTGATAGTTAGCGATGCCGGGTTTGTATCGTGCCTTTTCATTTATTTCCAGCGGTATAGCTGATAAATAATCCCTTAGTACATCAGGAACCTTATAAAAAAACCCGCGTTCTGCAAACCTTTCTCGATAAAAGTGACAACCACTGAGTAAACAGATCAATGGAAGTAAATTCCAATTGTTTATTGGATTTGCCCCTATATTTCCAGACATCTGTTATCACTTAACCCATTACAAGCCCGCTGCCGCAGATATTCCCGTGGCGAGCGATAACCCAGCGCACTATGCGGATGCCATTCGTTATAATGCTCGAACGCCTCTGCAAGGTTCTTTGCTGCCGTTAACCCGTCTGGTTTGGGCATGATACTGATGTAGTCACGCTTTATCGTTTTCACGAAGCTCTCTGCTATTCCGTTACTCTCCGGACTCCGCACCGCCGTGTTCTTCGGTTCAAGTCCCAACATCCGGGCGAACTGGCGTGTTTCATTAGCCCGGTAGCATGAACCATTATCCGTCAGCCACTCCACTGGAGACGACGGAAGATCGTTGCCGAAGCGGCGTTCCACCGCTCCCAGCATGACGTCCTGTACTGTTTCACTGTTGAAGCCGCCGGTAGTGACCGCCCAGTGCAGTGCCTCACGATCACAGCAGTCCAGCGCGAACGTGACACGCAGTCTCTCTCCGTTATCACAGCAGAACTCGAACCCGTCAGAGCACCATCGCTGATTGCTTTCTTTCACGGCCACTCTGCCTGTATGTGCCCGTTTCGATGGCGGTACAGCAGGTTTTCGCTCAAGCAACAGCGCATTCTGGCGCATGATCCGGTAAACACGTTTGGCATTGATCGCAGGCATACCATCAAGTTCTGCCTGTCTGCGAAGCAGCGCCCATACCCGACGATAACCATACGTTGGCAGCTCTCCGATAACATGGTGTATACGGAGAAGCACATCCGTATCATCAGTGTGACGACTGCGGCGGCCATCCATCCAGTCATCGGTTCGTCTGAGAATGACGTGCAACTGCGCACGCGACACCCGGAGACAACGGCTGACTAAGCTTACTCCCCATCCCCGGGCAATAAGGGCGCGTGCGCTATCCACTTTTTTGCCCGTCCATATTCAACGGCTTCTTTGAGGAGTTCATTTTCCATCGTTTTCTTGCCGAGCAGGCGCTGGAGTTCTTTAATCTGCTTCATGGCGGCAGCAAGTTCAGAGGCAGGAACAACCTGTTCTCCGGCGGCGACAGCAGTAAGACTTCCTTCCTGGTATTGCTTACGCCAGAGAAATAACTGGCTGGCTGCTACACCATGTTGCCGGGCAACGAGGGAGACCGTCATCCCCGGTTCAAAGCTCTGCTGAACAATTGCGATCTTTTCCTGTGTGGTACGCCGTCTGCGTTTCTCCGGCCCTAAGACATCAATCATCTGTTCTCCAATGACTAGTCTAAAAACTAGTATTAAGACTATCACTTATTTAAGTGATATTGGTTGTCTGGAGATTCAGGGGGCCAGTCTAAACTTGCTCTTTTCTTCTGGTGTTTATCTTTGAAAGATTTGTAGGATAAATAACATTAAGTAAAGCCGCATCGGCTTCTCTGTAATGTTTATCTTTTTCCAGATAACCTGGGGATTCTCCCCCTAAATCAAGCTGTAACGTTATTCTTTCATAACCTTTATCTATGAGGTGGTTCAACCTCGTTGTTGAAAGAGTTTCATCCAGTTCATTGACTTTAGCTTCGCGTAGTAAATCAGAGACAAAAACAGAGTCTTTCTTCGAGAGTAGGTTTGACAAACGTTCCAGTCCAGAGGTCACCAGTGCAACGGAAGATGTGTTTAATCGGGCATCTTCTTCCCATGCTCAGGAATCTTCCATAACATAGAAATTGGCTTTATCCAGATAAGCAATCAGCAGCGCAACCGACTTTAATCGGTCACCTTTTTGCCAATCTTCAGCGTTAATAGTACCAGTGTTGATTGCTTGTATAAGGAGATCAAGGTAAAGACCTAAAGCATCATTTTGTTTATGGTTCCACAGCTGCGGCTTGCCTTCTTCCTGCACATCTGCCATCACGGGGGAGTTGCTGTCAAATCGGATATGCACAGCATTCATTTGCACGGGAATTCCATCCAGTCGTTTTGGGTTGCTAATGACGTCCTGCATCCGCTTAATCTGGTCGGGCGTAGACATATAATCCCACAGGGTGAGCAGAACCTTTTTTGCGGCTACACTATTTCCCTGATCTGATACTAATGCCATATAGCCCCATAAACTATCCCTCAACCAGACAGCATCATAGTGGGTTTCTGCCGCTGTTTTGTCATCTTCGAAAGTAGAAGCAAGAATAAACGTTCCCCAGGGTTTCTCCGTCAACGTTAACTTTCGTGTGTTTTCTGTTAATGTTAGCAATCCTTGAATTTCGTCTTTGGTATAGTGGCTCTTTATTTCATTTTGTAATTTGGCTGAGTGAATCAGAAGACGATAATTAGGATACTTATCTGGATTTAACGATAAATAACTTTTATCTGTTGCTGCCCCCGTGGAATTAAGAATGTTAAATACAGATTCACTCGTCACTTCTGCCCCTGTCGCCTGGCATGTGCCGCACGAAAATATACCAGCGAGCAGAAGAGTTAATGCAGATTTCCCTTTCATAAAATATTCCATCAATCGTTTGTTAAAAGCGTAGATAACCACTTATTTAACAACTTGAAAATAAGGTGTTTTACCTGGGTTGTTACAAAAGGATTGCATTGCGTAAACGCTTTTTATTTACAACAAAATGGGGAAGTATTACGGCGAAGATAAATTGGAGCGGGCGAAGGGAATCGAACCCTCGTATAGAGCTTGGGAAGCTCTCGTTCTACCATTGAACTACGCCCGCTTCGAGATGCGTAAGGCATTATAAACCTTACGCTCTCCTTAGCAAGTGCCACGCTGCTGACTGCTGATTAATTCGCCATCAGCATTTTGGCTTGCTGCCCTGAGGCGGCAAGTAACGTAGCGGATCAATTGCCGTTGCACGGTAACGAATCTGGAAATGCAGGCGAACAGATGCCGCATCCGTGCTCCCCATAGTGGCGATTTTTTGCCCAGCCTTCACGCTTTGCCCATTATTTACCAGCATCGTGTCATTATGGGCGTAAGCCGTAATGTAATCTTCACTGTGTTTAATCATGATGAGATTACCGTAGCCACGCAGCTGGTTGCCCACATACACCACCTTTCCTGCACCCGCGGCGTAAATAGGTGTACCCCGTGGAGCTGAGATATCAATCCCTTTATTGCCGCCATCTGCTGTCGAATACGGCATGATAACTTTCCCTGTCGTTGGCCATAACCAACAACGTTGCCCTACTGGCGGCCAGGATGATTTCGGTACCGCTGATGACGGTGTAACCGATGCGGTTTTGGTCGTTGATTTGGCGGTTGATTTACGTGTAATACTGCTACTTTTCGCCCCACCCAGTTTTAGTTTCTGACCAACTTCAATGGTGTAAGGGGGGGAAATGCCGTTCAGTCGCGCCAGTTCTTTTACGCTGGTTCCCGTGGTGCGCGAAATACGATATAGCGTATCCCCCCGTTTCACGGTGTAAACGGAGCCGGAATACGTTCCTGTATCGGATGATTTGCTACCCGAACAGCCCGCCAAAAGCAGTCCAACCGATAACAACATCACGATACCCAGAGATTTTTTATTCAGGCGTCCCGCACTCAAAATCTTTCCTCGCTTAAAAAACAAGACGCCTTATCATAGCAGCCAGCCTCTTGATACCCAATCTCTTGCTTCTGGAAAAACGTGGTAATAGAGAAAGAGGTTAATTTCATTTGGCAAAGGGAAGTATCATCAGCAAAATATTCGCTGTAGAGGTATCGAACTTCCTGACTTTTTACCCTATTTCCCATCCTGATGCGTAATAATCCCAATTTATCACATTGATTTTATCGCCACTCATATTGATACGTATCACTGCCCCTATTCAGAGTCCTGTTTCGTATCATATCTGTGTTTTTTTAACGTCATCACACTTCCTACCTCCCCTAACGCTTATCGTCGTTTCTGGCGTAAATCTTGCCTGCTTAGACTAAATCTTTGCCATAAGAACCAAATGTTCAAATCGAGGGGATTTCTATGGAAGCGCGGGAAGCAACCGCTACGGGTGAATCATGCATGCGCGTCGATGCCATTGCTAAGGTCACCGGGCGGGCACGATATACTGACGATTATGTTATGGCGGGCATGTGTTATGCGAAATATGTACGTAGCCCTATCGCACATGGTTATGCCGTAAGTATTAATGATGAACAAGCCAGAAGTTTGCCGGGCGTACTGGCGATTTTTACCTGGGAAGATGTGCCTGATATTCCATTCGCTACAGCTGGGCATGCCTGGACACTTGACGAAAACAAGCGCGATACCGCCGATCGCGCACTGCTAACTCGCCATGTTCGTCATCATGGTGACGCCGTTGCCATCGTCGTGGCCCGCGATGAACTCACGGCAGAAAAAGCGGCGCAATTGGTCAGCATTGAGTGGCAAGAATTACCCGTTATCACCACGCCAGAAGCGGCGCTGGCAGAAGACGCTGCACCAATCCATAACGGTGGCAATTTACTGAAACAAAGCACGATGTCGACGGGTAATGTCCAACAAACAATCGATGCCGCCGACTACCAGGTACAGGGGCACTATCAGACCCCCGTTATTCAACATTGTCACATGGAAAGCGTAACATCGCTGGCGTGGATGGAGGATGACTCGCGAATTACCATCGTTTCCAGCACCCAGATCCCGCACATTGTTCGCCGCGTGGTTGGTCAGGCGCTGGATATTCCCTGGTCATGCGTACGAGTCATCAAACCATTTGTCGGTGGCGGTTTTGGTAATAAACAGGATGTACTGGAAGAGCCAATGGCGGCATTCCTGACCAGCAAGCTTGGCGGCATTCCGGTGAAAGTTTCCCTTAGCCGTGAAGAGTGTTTCCTCGCAACCCGTACCCGCCACGCTTTTACCATTGACGGGCAAATGGGCGTGAACCGCGACGGAACATTGAAAGGTTATAGTCTGGATGTTCTGTCTAACACCGGCGCTTATGCATCTCACGGGCACTCCATCGCTTCTGCGGGGGGGAATAAAGTCGCTTACCTTTATCCTCGTTGTGCCTACGCTTACAGTTCAAAGACCTGCTATACCAACCTCCCCTCGGCTGGTGCGATGCGTGGTTATGGCGCGCCACAAGTCGTATTTGCCGTTGAGTCTATGCTTGATGACGCCGCGACAGCGTTAGGTATTGATCCTGTTGAAATTCGTTTACGCAACGCCGCCCGCGAAGGAGATGCTAATCCGCTCACGGGCAAACGTATTTACAGCGCAGGGTTGCCGGAGTGTCTTGAAAAAGGCCGGAAAATCTTTGAATGGGAAAAACGCCGTGCAGAATGCCAGAACCAGCAAGGCAATTTGCGCCGCGGCGTTGGCGTCGCCTGTTTTAGCTACACCTCTAACACCTGGCCTGTCGGCGTAGAAATAGCAGGCGCGCGCCTTCTGATGAATCAGGATGGAACCATCAACGTGCAAAGCGGCGCGACGGAAATCGGTCAGGGTGCCGACACCGTCTTCTCGCAAATGGTGGCAGAAACCGTGGGGGTTCCGGTCAGCGACGTTCGCGTTATTTCAACTCAAGATACCGACGTTACGCCGTTCGATCCCGGCGCATTTGCCTCACGCCAGAGCTATGTTGCCGCGCCTGCGCTGCGCAGTGCGGCACTATTATTAAAAGAGAAAATCATCGCTCACGCCGCAGTCATGCTACATCAGTCAGCGATGAATCTGACCCTGATAAAAGGCCATATCGTGCTGGTTGAACGACCGGAAGAGCCGTTAATGTCGTTAAAAGATTTGGCGATGGACGCTTTCTACCACCCTGAACGCGGCGGGCAGCTCTCTGCTGAAAGCTCCATCAAAACCACCACTAACCCACCGGCGTTTGGCTGTACCTTTGTTGATCTGACGGTCGATATTGCGCTGTGCAAAGTCACCATCAACCGCATCCTCAACGTTCATGATTCAGGGCATATTCTTAATCCACTGCTGGCAGAAGGTCAGGTACACGGCGGAATGGGAATGGGCATTGGCTGGGCGCTATTTGAAGAGATGATCATCGATGCTAAAAGCGGCGTGGTCCGTAACCCCAATCTGCTGGATTACAAAATGCCGACCATGCCGGATCTGCCACAACTGGAAAGCGCGTTCGTCGAAATCAATGAGCCGCAATCCGCATACGGACATAAGTCACTGGGTGAGCCACCAATAATTCCTGTTGCCGCTGCTATTCGTAACGCGGTGAAGATGGCTACCGGTGTTGCAATCAATACACTGCCGCTGACGCCAAAACGGTTATATGAAGAGTTCCATCTGGCAGGATTGATTTGAGGATAACATCATGTTTGATTTTGCTTCTTACCATCGCGCAGCAACCCTTGCCGATGCCATCAACCTGCTGGCTGACAACCCGCAGGCCAAACTGCTCGCCGGTGGCACTGACGTACTGATTCAGCTCCACCATCACAATGACCGTTATCGCCATATTGTTGATATTCATAATCTGGCGGAGCTGCGGGGAATTACGCTGGCGGAAGATGGCTCGCTACGTATCGGCTCTGCAACGACATTTACCCAGCTAATAGAAGATCCTATAACTCAACGTCATCTCCCGGCGTTATGTGCTGCGGCCACGTCCATTGCTGGACCGCAGATCCGTAACGTCGCTACCTACGGTGGAAATATTTGCAACGGTGCCACCAGCGCAGATTCTGCCACGCCAACGCTAATTTATGACGCGAAACTGGAGATCCACTCCCCGCGCGGTGTTCGTTTCGTCCCGATTAATGGCTTTCACACCGGGCCGGGCAAAGTGTCTCTTGAGCATGACGAAATCCTCGTCGCCTTTCATTTTCCGCCACAGCCGAAAGAACACGCGGGCAGCGCGCATTTTAAATATGCCATGCGCGACGCAATGGATATTTCAACGATTGGCTGCGCCGCACATTGCCGACTGGATAACGGCAATTTCAGCGAATTACGCCTGGCATTTGGTGTTGCCGCGCCAACGCCGATTCGCTGCCAACATGCCGAACAGACTGCACAAAATGCGCCATTAAACCTGCAAACGCTGGAAGCTATCAGCGAATCTGTCCTGCAAGATGTCGCCCCGCGTTCTTCATGGCGGGCCAGTAAAGAGTTTCGTCTGCATCTCATCCAGACGATGACCAAAAAAGTGATTAGCGAAGCCGTCGCCGCGGCGGGGGGAAAATTGCAATGAATCACAGCGAAACAATTACCATCGAATGCACCATTAACGGGATGCCTTTTCAGCTTCACGCCGCACCAGGCACGCCGCTCTCGGAATTACTCCGCGAACAAGGACTGCTAAGTGTCAAACAAGGGTGCTGCGTGGGTGAATGTGGTGCCTGTACGGTGTTGGTCGACGGCACAGCAATAGACAGTTGCTTATACCTTGCCGCCTGGGCTGAAGGAAAAGAGATCCGCACGCTGGAAGGTGAAGCGAAAGGCGGAAAACTTTCTCATGTTCAGCAGGCTTATGCGAAATCCGGCGCAGTGCAGTGCGGGTTTTGTACGCCTGGCCTGATTATGGCTACCACGGCAATGCTGGCGAAACCACGCGAGAAGCCATTAACCATTACGGAAATTCGTCGCGGACTGGCGGGAAATCTTTGTCGCTGCACGGGGTATCAGATGATTGTAAATACAGTTCTGGATTGCGAGAAAACGAAGTAAAAGGATATCCGGCCTGAATTCAGGCCGGATTCACTGAGGTTATGTGTTTAACAACTCATATTTCTTAATCTTGCGATAGAGCGTAGCAATGCCGATGCCCAGTTCATCAGCAACTTGCTTCTTGCTGTTATGACGTGAAAGCGCCTCGCGGATCATTTGCTTTTCCATCTCCTCCAGCGCCGTGCCGCCCGCATCATCGAGTGACAGGTGCGCCTCACTGACCTCTGTTACATCACTTTGCTCCGTTGTGCCATTATTCAGCAGATTTGGCGGCAATAGCGTGCTGTCGATAACTTCACCTGAAGGAACCACGTTAACCAGATATTCCATCAAATTGCTTAACTCGCGCAGGTTTCCGGGCCAACGATGCTTACGCAATATTTCGACGACATCGGGAGCAATGCCAGGATAAACCGATCCCAGACGACGGGTATGCAGATGTAAAAAGTAATGCACCAATAGTTCAATATCTTCCTGACGTTCACGCAGCGGTGGCAGAGTTATCGGGATAACATTAAGTCGGTAGAAGAGATCTTCGCGGAATTTACCTTCGGCAATGAACTGGGCCAAATTCTGATTAGTTGCAGAAATGATGCGAATGTCGACTTGTATTGGGCTACTGGCACCAATCGGCAGAATTTCACGTGCCTCAATAGCGCGCAGTAATTTAGCCTGCAACATTAATGGCATATCACCTATTTCATCGAGAAACAGCGTGCCCGTATTCGCCGCCTGAATCAACCCTGTTTTACCGTTGGCAGAAGCGCCAGTAAATGCACCTTTAACATAACCGAACAGTTCGCTCTCCAGAAGCTGCTCCGGAATCGCGGCACAGTTGATAGCAATAAAGGGTTTATTCCGTCTTCCGCTCAACTTATGGATTGCACGGGCGACGACTTCTTTACCCGTGCCGCTTTCACCAACCACCATAACGCTGGATGGGCTGGGTGCAATACGGCTAATGAGTCGTTTTAATTGCCGCATAACACGGCACTCGCCAACCAATTGTTCAATATGCGGTTCATCAGGTGCATTTGCTACAGAAAAACTGGTATGCGATTGGTGAAACGCCATTAAAAATAATTGTCGGCCCTGAATGTTATGCAATTGACCAATGATTAATTCACTTTTATCGTCCCATGAAACAATATGCTGCATATGTCCATGGGTAAAATTACTCTCAAATGTTAATGGTCTGAAACGGATAGGTTTCCCAATAATATTATTTTGCACAACACCAAGTGTTTTTAAGGCAGTCTGATTAACAAACTGAACCCGATTTTCATCATCTACAACTAATACGCCCTGATCCATATTATCGATCATGGTCGCAAATATTTTACTGATGTTATCTCCTGGCCCCTGATCCTCCAGAAGTTTCGAAACAAAAATGGTGGATATATGGCGAACATAATCAGAAAATTCGCGTAAATTATCACTGATATGCTCTTGTTGCTCGTGGGTAACGGCAATCAAACTTATCACCCCAACACAACGATCCTGTAAAATGACAGGCGTACCCAGAAATGCTTTTTCGCGGCAATTTTCTTTACTATCGCAACCTTCGCAAAGGGGATCGAAGCGAGACTGTGTCACAACTTTTTCAGTTTTCGTTTCCAGGACGTGGCGGAGCAGGCGTGAGTTGCCGCTCAACTGGCGACCAAGAAACTTCCCATACGCGCCCGTTCCGGCAACGCGACACAAGTTTTCATCAACGATCTCAACCTCAAGCTGCAAAACGCTGGCAAGCATTCTGGCAAAACGCTGAATTGTCGGTTGAATTTGCATCAATACTGACTGCGTAGTAGCAAGCTCCATAGCTTTACCTTCCAGACTTACTTAAAAGTCGATCATTGAAGACGTTGATGGTTCACAGATCATGATGATATTAACTCAGGCGAAATTGGCTTTGATAAAAACATAAGATTTTTATCATTTTCTAATGAAATTATGGAAGAGATATCACATTTCTATATCAATATGAGAATTACGGCGGTGAGTTTATCAAACTGAAGAGAGATAGCCTGCCCCTTTATCTTATTTCTGATACTTAGCAGCAAATAAATAACGCGATAAAAAAAGCCAAACGTTTTCGTATTTTACAAACAACCAGAAGCTGGCATCAATTTGTGATCAACCCCACACATTATCCGTCAAATTAGTCTTTTGCAGCCGCGCGGATAATTCTGGCACACTTATTGTTAGTCCCAGGTATAGCTGTGAAAACACCAATCACTTTGGCAAGTCACAGTGAAATAAACCACTTTGCCTGTCATTCCACTACCGGGACTTTATGATGAAAACTGTTAATGAGCTGATTAAGGATATCAATTCGCTGACCTCTCACCTTCACGAGAAAGATTTTTTGTTAACGTGGGAACAGACGCCAGATGAACTGAAACAAGTACTGGACGTTGCCGCAGCATTAAAAGCACTGCGTGCTGAAAACATCTCAACCAAAGTCTTTAATAGTGGATTAGGTATTTCCGTATTCCGCGACAACTCCACCCGTACCCGCTTCTCTTATGCTTCCGCGCTTAACCTGCTCGGCCTTGCACAACAAGATCTCGACGAAGGCAAATCACAAATCGCTCACGGCGAAACCGTGCGTGAAACCGCCAATATGATCTCCTTCTGCGCCGACGCTATTGGTATTCGCGACGATATGTATCTGGGCGCAGGCAACGCCTATATGCGTGAAGTTGGCGCTGCACTTGATGACGGTTACAAGCAGGGTGTACTGCCACAGCGTCCGGCTTTAGTGAACCTGCAATGCGATATTGACCACCCGACTCAGTCAATGGCTGACCTCGCGTGGTTACGTGAACACTTTGGTTCACTGGAAAACCTGAAAGGTAAAAAAATCGCCATGACCTGGGCCTACTCTCCAAGCTATGGCAAACCGCTCTCTGTACCACAAGGCATCATCGGTCTGATGACTCGCTTCGGTATGGATGTCACCCTGGCCCATCCGGAAGGCTACGACCTGATCCCGGATGTGGTTGAAGTGGCGAAAAACAATGCTAAAGCCTCCGGTGGTAGCTTCCGTCAGGTCACCAGCATGGAAGAAGCCTTCAAAGACGCAGACATCGTTTATCCGAAGTCATGGGCACCTTACAAAGTGATGGAAGAGCGTACTGAATTGCTGCGTGCGAACGATCACGAAGGCTTAAAAGCACTGGAAAAACAGTGTCTGGCACAGAACGCGCAACACAAAGACTGGCATTGTACTGAAGAGATGATGGAACTGACCCGTGATGGCGAAGCCCTGTACATGCACTGCCTGCCAGCTGATATCAGCGGCGTATCCTGTAAAGAAGGTGAAGTGACTGAAGGCGTATTCGAAAAATACCGTATCGCTACCTACAAAGAAGCCAGCTGGAAGCCTTATATCATCGCCGCGATGATCCTGTCCCGTAAATACGCCAAACCAGGTGCACTGCTCGAGCAACTGCTGAAAGAAGCGCAAGAACGCGTGAAATAACCCCTCGGGCCGATCAGCTGGTCGGCCCTCTATTTCCAGAGGCCAAAAGGATAGGATATGTCCGTTTTCTCATTGAAGATTGATATCGCCGATAACAAATTTTTCAACGGCGAAACATCACCGCTCTTTTCGCAAAGCCAGGCCAAACTGGCGCGCCAGTTCCACCAGAAAATAGCTGGTTATCGCCCAACACCGCTTTGTGCGCTGGACGATCTCGCAAACCTTTTTGGTGTGAAGAAAATTCTCGTCAAAGACGAATCAAAACGATTCGGTCTGAACGCCTTCAAAATGCTTGGCGGTGCGTACGCCATCGCTCAATTATTGTGTGAAAAATATCATCTTGATATCGAAACGCTGTCATTTGAGCACCTGAAAAATGCCATCGGCGAAAAAATGACTTTCGCGACCACCACCGACGGCAACCACGGGCGCGGTGTGGCGTGGGCAGCACAGCAACTCGGACAGAATGCGGTGATTTACATGCCGAAAGGTTCTGCTCAGGAACGCGTTGACGCCATTCTGAACCTCGGTGCCGAGTGCATCGTCACGGATATGAACTATGACGATACCGTTCGCCTGACCATGCAACACGCGCAGCAGCACGGCTGGGAAGTGGTACAGGACACGGCATGGGAAGGTTACACCAAAATCCCAACCTGGATCATGCAAGGCTACGCAACCCTGGCAGATGAAGCCGTCGAGCAAATGCGTGAAATGGGCGTAACCCCGACGCACGTTCTGCTGCAAGCCGGTGTCGGAGCAATGGCCGGTGGTGTGCTGGGTTATCTGGTCGACGTCTATAGCCCGCAAAATCTGCACAGCATTATTGTTGAACCTGACAAAGCTGACTGTATTTATCGCTCCGGCGTCAAAGGCGACATCGTCAACGTTGGCGGTGATATGGCCACCATCATGGCAGGCCTGGCCTGTGGCGAACCTAACCCGCTGGGCTGGGAAATCCTACGTAACTGCGCCACCCAATTCATCTCCTGCCAGGACAGCGTTGCCGCATTAGGTATGCGCGTGCTGGGTAATCCGTACGGCAACGACCCGCGCATCATCTCCGGTGAATCCGGCGCTGTCGGTTTGGGCGTTCTCGCAGCGGTTCATTATCACCCGCAACGTCAAAGCCTGATGGAAAAACTGGCGCTGAACAAAGATGCCGTGGTGCTGGTTATCAGCACTGAAGGCGACACCGACGTGAAGCACTACCGCGAAGTTGTCTGGGAAGGCAAACACGCTGTAGCACCTTAATCACCCTATTGGAACTGCTCCCTGCAAAACGGGGAGTAAAAAATCTGGAGAAAAATAATGGCTAAGAATATTCCATTCAAACTGATTCTTGAAAAAGCAAAAGATTACCAGGCGGATATGACTCGCTTCCTGCGCGACATGGTTGCTATTCCCAGTGAAAGCTGCGACGAGAAACGCGTAGTACATCGTATTAAAGAAGAGATGGAAAAAGTCGGCTTCGATAAAGTTGAAATCGACCCGATGGGCAACGTTCTCGGTTATATCGGCCACGGCCCGCGTCTGGTGGCAATGGACGCTCATATCGATACCGTCGGCATTGGCAACATCAAAAACTGGGACTTCGATCCGTACGAAGGCATGGAAACTGATGAACTGATTGGTGGTCGCGGTACTTCCGACCAGGAAGGTGGCATGGCCTCTATGGTTTATGCCGGTAAAATCATTAAAGACCTCGGTCTGGAAGATGAATATACCCTGCTGGTTACCGGTACGGTGCAGGAAGAAGACTGCGACGGTCTGTGCTGGCAGTACATTATTGAACAATCCGGCATTCGCCCGGAATTTGTGGTCAGTACCGAACCAACCGACTGCCAGGTATACCGTGGTCAGCGCGGTCGTATGGAAATTCGTATTGATGTTCAGGGTGTTAGCTGCCACGGTTCTGCACCAGAACGCGGTGATAACGCCATTTTCAAAATGGGTCCGATTCTTGGCGAATTACAAGAACTCTCCCAACGTCTGGGTTATGACGAATTCCTTGGTAAAGGTACGCTTACCGTCTCAGAAATCTTGTTCTTCGCCAAGCCGCTGCGCCGTTGCCGATAGCTGCGCTGTATCTATCGACCGCCGTCTGACCTGGGGTGAAACCTGGGAGGGCGCTCTGGAAGAGATCCGTGCGCTGCCTCAGTGCAGAAAGCCGACGCGGTGGTCTCCATGTACAACTATGACCGCCCATCGTCGAACGGCCTGGTTTATCCAACCGAATGCTATTTCCCAACCTGGAAAGTCGAAGAAAACCACTTCACCGTCCGCGCATTGAGCAGTGCCTATGGGACTGTTTGGCAAAGCCCCGGTTGTCGATAAGTGGACCTTCTCCACCAACGGGGTATCCATTATGGGCCGCCACGGCATTCCGGTGATTGGCTTTGGCCCAGGTAAAGAACCTGAAGCTCACGCGCCAAACGAGAAAACCTGGAAGTCGCATCTGGTGACGTGTGCTGCAATGTATGCCGCAATTCGCTGAGCTGGTTAGCTACCGAGTAAATGGGCGGGACATATCCCCCCCCCGTCGTTCGCGGCGGGAAGTTGGAGTGTTCTATGCGTGTACTGATTAAAAACGGCACAATCGTCAACGCCGACGGTCAGGCAAAGCAGGATCTGTTCATTGAAAATGGTCTAATCAGCCAGCTCGCCAACGAGGAGTTCCCGCAACACCCCTGCGCAAATAATCGATGCCAGCGGCTGCTATATTTAGCCCGGCGGCGTTGACGTCCATACGCATTTATTATTGATACCGGGCTTGCCCGCAGCTGTGATGATTTCTTTACCGGTACTCGCGCTGCCACCTGTGGGGGGACGACCACCGTTGTCGATCGTATGGGATTTGGCCCGGCGGGTTGTCGGCTGCGCCATCAGCTCGAAAATTATCCGGCTATGCTGCCTATAAAGCCGTGATTGATTACATTTTACGGCGTGATACAGCATATCAACCACGCTATCTTAGACGAGATCCCGATGATGGTTGAAGCGGGTATCAGCAGCTTTAAACTCTATTTAACCTATCAATACAAACTCAACGATGACGAAGTGCTGCAGGCGATGCGTCATCTACATGGAGGCAGGCGCGCTGACGACGGTGCATCCGGGAAACGATGCGGCTATCGCCCGTAAACGGTTAGAGTTTCTTGCGGCGGGTAAAACCGCACCGCGCTATCACGCGTTAAGCCGCCCGCTCGAATGCGAGGCCGAGGCGATTGCGCGGATGATCAATCTCGCCCAGCTTGCGGGTAATGCCCCACTCTTATTGTACATCTGTCAAACGGCCTGGACTGGACTATCTCCGCCTGGCGCGCGCGCGTCATCAGCCGGTGTGGGTTCAAACCTGCCCGCAGTATCTGCTGTTAGATCGACCGCTGCTACGGGTGCGAAGACGGGTTGAAGTATCTGCTGAGTCCGCCGCTGCGTAACGCCAGCAATAACGATGCACTGTGGTGCGGTGTGGTCGATGGTGCGATTGATGTCTTAGCCACCGACCACTGTTCATTTTCAATGGCCCAGCGCCGACATCTGTCTAATGGGGATTTCGAGCCGCTGTCCAATGGCTTTCCCGGAGTGGAAAACCGCCTGCTGCTGCTTTTTTGGCACGGGGTAATGAAGTGATGCATTTCACCTGAACAGTTCGTCGCACTTACCAGCGCTGATCCGGCCAAGTTATTTTGGCCTATGGCCACAAAAAGGACGGCTGGCGCCAGGGGCCGATGGCGACGTGGTGATTATAGACCCGCGCTGCACCACCACCATTCGTCATGAATTGCTGCATGACAACGCTGACTATTCGCCATGGGAAGGCTTTATCTGCCAGGGCGCGATTCGTCAGCCCCTCTCCCGGGGTAAGTTCCAGCAATGGCACTTTTTGCGGCGTCGCCGGTCAGGGGCGTTTCCTGCGCCGGGCACCCTTTTCTCCTACCTGCTTTCGGCCGTGGATGCATGGGACATCTCGACGAGAGGATTCAATGAGCAAAAAAATTGTCTTGCCCTTGGTGGCAATGCGTTAGGCGACGATCTGGCCGGACAAATGAAGGCGGTAAAGCAAACCGCGCAGGCCATTGTTGATCTAATTGCCCAGGGGCATCAGGTGGTGGTGACTCACGGTAATGGCCCACAGGTGGGAATGATTAACCTCGCCTTTGAGGCCGCCGCGAAAACGGAAGCACATACCCCGATGTTGCCGATGTCGGTGTGCGTGGCGCTAAGCCAGGGCTACATTGGTGTATGATCTGCAAAATGCGCTGCGGGAAGAGCTGCTCTCACGCAACATGCCTGTTCCGGTGGCGACGATCATCACCAGGTCGAAGTGGATGCCAATGACCCGGCCTTCAGCAATCCGACCAAACCGATCGGCTGGTTTTTTATGTAAAGAAGAAGCCGAACAGCTTACCCGCAAGGGCTATACCCTAAAAGAAGACGCCGGACGCGGTTATCGTCGCGTGGTCGCTTCGCCAATGCCGGTGGATATTGTTGAAAAGACGGGGTAAAAGCGCTGATGGATGCCCATCACGTGGTGATTGCCGGTGGCGGAGGGGTCCCCGTAATTGCGCGAGGGGAATCATCTGCGCGGCGCCAGCGCGGTTATCGATAAAGACTGGGCCAGCGCCAGGCTGGCGGCCATGATTGATGCCGATATGTTGATTATTCTTACGGCGGTTGAAAAAGTGGCTATCAATTTCGGCCAACCCCAACGAGCAGTGGCTGGACAAACTAACGCTGGGAGATGCCGAGCGGTTTATTGCTGAAGGTCATTTTGCTAAAGGCTCGATGTTGCCAAAAGTAGAAGCCGCTGCATGGTTTGCCGCTCTCGCCCGGGCCGTAAAGCGTTAATAACGGTATTGAGCAAAGCGAAAGAAGGTATTGAAGGGAAAACCGGAACCGTCATTGAGGGATAATATGGCTACTACCCGGATGCGGCATTGACGCGGTATTCCGGTTTATTCCGGATGCGGCATTGACGCCGTATCCGCAACGGCACTTCGGGTGATTCAACGGCCAGGACGGGCGAGTTATGCCACGGACGATGCGAGTTAAACTACCGTCAGTTGCTTTTTCTGCTGTTTCATTCGTTGATTCATGAACGTCATTAGCGCCTCAGCACCCCGCCACCAATGGCCCTTGCCTTATCTGAAACGCTGGTGTAATCCGCATTCACCCCGCGGGTCGATATCGCTGATCTTAAATCCGCTGTCGACAACCAGGCCGTCGTTTAACAACCCGCGTACCATGCCGCTAAGCGGGGCGATGATTTCATGTTCGCCTACGGTCGCAATAACGTCGCCTTCGTTGACGATATCGCCCAGTTTCACCCTGGAGCACATCACGCCGGGCCCCGGTGCGCGAATCACTCTTTTTGCCGTGTGCCCCATAATGTTACCCGGAATACCGGTGTTTCTGGGCACAGCCCTGATAAATAACCTGTCCTAACCAGTGGCCGCGATTGGTTTCAATCACCGCATGGCAATCTTTACCGGCGGCAAAAACCGGACCCAGCGCAATCACAGGGGCCAGATCTGAATGCGTCCCCAACTTCTCTTTCGCAAGGATGGCATCCACGACGCAGCCTGGCTGTAATTCATCGCGTAATTCCCATAAGGGATCTACCATCACCGGGTCTCCCTTATCCGCCACGCTTAGCGCCTCGCTCACTGAAGCCGTTCGCCGGGCTGTAACCCCTTCCACCGTCGTTTCGCCATCAAATACTGCCGAGCGAATGCCAACGGTACAACGGATAACGGTTGGTTCTTCATTTCCAGCATGATGACCTTGACCCCGCGTGCCACAGACGCATCGCCAGCCGGTGGCAATATGGCCCGTCTGCGGATAAACGCCATCGGTTGCGCTGGTGACTCACTGGCCATCGTCAGCCCGCCCGGGGCCTGGTTCTTCACCTGCAGAATTTCTGCCAATACGCTGATGGCAATCTCGTTTGGCGTTTCGGCGCCAATGTTGAAGCCCACCGGCGCCGCAAACGGGCAATCTGTTCTTCCGGTACGCCGTTCTCGCGCAGCTGGCGTAAACACCTGCACTTTGCGGCGACTCGCCAGTAACCCTAAGCCAGGCGGTAGGCTGAGTCACCAGTTTGTCTAGGGCCTCCCGATCCTGTTATTGGTGGCGATCAGCACAAAATTATTGGGCTGGATGGCCAGCTTATCGAGGGGGTGCTGAAATTTTCAGCATGCAGCAGTTGGGTCGACGGTGGGAAATGGTCGGGATTGAGGCTTTCGGGTAGATATCAGCCACCGAGGTGATGGATCCTAGCAGTGCAGCACAGTGAGCAATAGCCCGGTTTTACGTGACCGGCGCCAATCCACACCAGTTCTTGGCCGCAGGCGCGTAAACGCTGATATAAACCGACATCGCACCGCCGCAGTCCGACCCCACGGCATCGCTGCCGGTACGCGCCATCCGGCCATGAAACATACGAGAGGATTTGTCATGCAGCGCGCTTTTAGCGCCTCATCAATCACCCGCCGTTCGACCATGCCGCCACCAATGGTGCCGACAATGCTGCCATCATCACGAACCAGCATTTGGCCGCAATGACGGGGCGTCGGCCACGGCTGTCAACGATTCTGTGCCAACGCAAACGGACGGTTCTGTTCTTTCAGTCTTGCCGCTTTGAGAAAATATTCATAACGACCTCAAATGGATATCCTTTCAGCACCCCGGAATCGGGTCACTTTCTCACTCGTCTGCGCGTTTTTGCAGGTCTCGCCTGAACCGCTCCGGCCCAGACGGCATCCACGTTGTTAGTCTCCACCATCAACAACTCCATTTGTAATCTCATTCTGATTTTGAGAAAACTGATTGAGCAGCCCTATACGCCGACATCCGTCAGGGGCACCTTTAAACGCGCCCTGCGGATGGCTATATCAGACGATGTAACATTGGCCATGTGAGCCTATCTCCCTGCGCTGTACCGGTAATCGCGGAAAAAAGTGGCCAGCGGTGGACGCTCGCTGGCCCATTTTTTTCGAGCATCCCTCCCATGACAGCAACTACGCAACAACTGCATTAGGGAAGGCAAGGTTCGTGCTCATCTGGCGCTTTCAGTGCAAAACCGTGAGCACCATCAGCTCTACGAATACGACGTCGACTTGTCCTTGTGCAATCAGGGCATCCAGCGTTTTGGGAGAATATCCTTTGACCTTCCCTGCATCGCAAGCCAGCTCGAAAAGGCGCGTGGATCGGGCGCTGCCAGTTGGACGCGGGGAGCGCCAGCGGATCCCGGCAAATCAGGGTCGGAGAGACGTCGGCACCCACATATGGGTTGTCGTGGTGACAAAACTCACCGTCCAGCCTGTAAAAAACTCGGCCAGCCACAGCAATGTGCTGGTTTTGCCACCGGCACCAACGGCAGAAATAAGCAATGGGCTGGCACCGGCATTCAAATCACAAAAAAGCTCATCAACGTACGGTATATTTTCCATATATTCACTCCCAATCCATTCCTCTGAGGGAAACAACGCGCAGGTCGATTGCATTATTACCGCCGCCGGGTTATCTACCCGTATGGGGCAATGGAAAATGATGTTACCTTTCCACCATGGCACAATACTTGATGCAAGTATTAAAAATGCCCAATCATTTTGCTCACATATTATTTTGGTCATTGGCTTTCGGTAATGCGCTTGCTTGAACGTTATTCCAGCCATCAGGGGATTACCAGGTTCATGTATGATCCAGATTATCAGCATGGCTATTTTCATCAGTTCAGGCCGGAGCCCAGGCGCTTATCCATGACTACTGCTTTATCACCCACGGGGATTTACCCTTTCCCGCGAAATCTTTCGCATTCTTTTGGTTACAACGAATTAATGGCACGCTATTCCCAGAGTATCAGGGCACTCCAGGGCACCCGATTCTGGTTGAACGCCAGACTCTGTTGCGCTGCTTGTCACAAGGCGAAGGCCAAACGGTACGCCAGCGCCTGCTTGCCGATAGGTATAAACATCACAATGGATTATCCGGAGATAATTTTTTATATTGATACGCCCGATGACTTTGAGCGGCTACAGCGCAGGGTAAATAGTGAACAGAAATCGTGATATTCTCGATATTGATAGAAGTATGTTGTTATTGATAAATAATAAAACCCTGTTGGCAGGATTGATTTTAATTCTCATTAAGTCATTGTCAGTCCATTCACAAAGCTGGATTAACTTTAGATCTCCTTCACAAATATTCCTTTTTGCTTAATTAAACTGGTGTGATTGTTGCTCCACCCCTCTAATCCGTCGGAATTATCACAATCCCGGCTTATGTGATTTAACAAGAAGGTCTAAGGAGAGGGTTATGGGAGATATCATGCGTCCCGTTCCGTTTGAGGAACTTTTGACGCGTATTTTTGATGAATACCAGCATCACCATTCTATCTTTGGTATTCCGGAACAACAGTTCTACTCGCCCGTCGTTCACCGCCAGCTTAGCGTTTTTGGTGAAAGCTGCGCCACCCCGGTTGGCCCTGCCGCAGTTCCGCATACCCAACTGGCGCAGAATATTATTACCTCCTGGCTCACCGGCGGACGGTTTATTGAGCTGAAAACCGTGCAAATCCTCGACAAGCTGGAGCTGGAAAAACCCTGTATTGACGCAGAAGACGAATGCTTTAACACCAAATGGTCAACCGAATTCACGCTGGTCAAAGCGGCAGATGAATATCTCAAAGCATGGTTTATTCTGCATTTACTTGAAGAGAATTCCTGCCGCTAACGCCGATGAAAGCCGGCAAGTCTTTTATTTTCAATATGAGCGTGGGCTATAACCTCGACGGAATCAAACAGCCCCCCATGCAGCAGTTCATCGATAGCATGATGGATGCGGGCAAACAGCCTGAATTTGCCCGATATCAAGCAACGCTCAGCCGTTGGTTGTCTAATGATGAATTCCTCGCCCGCCATGGCACACCTGGCCTGAAAACACGGTCTTGCAGCATTCGCGCATCCCGCCCAGTTGGTGCAGGGGGTCACGTTGTCAACCATGCACGGCTGCCGCCGGATGAAATTGAAGCCATCTGCCGTTATATGCTCGAAGAGAAAGGGATTAATACCTTTGTTAAGCTCAATCCGACGCTGCTGGGCTACCCTCGGGTACGCGAAATTCTCGATACCTGCGGATTCGGCTATATCGGCCTTAATGAAGAATCTTTCGATCACGACCTGAAAATCGATCAGGCGCTGGAAATGCTGCAGCGGCTGATGACGCTGGCCAAAGCGAAAAATCTCGGCTTCGGCGTCAAGCTGACCAATACCCTCGGCACGGTTAACAATAAAGGTGCGCTGCCGGGCAACGAGATGTACATGTCCGGTCGGGCGCTATTCCCGCTGTCCATCAACGTGGCCGCCCTGGTCTCGTGTAAATTTGACGGCAAGTTGCCAATCTCTTATTCCGGAGGCGCCAGCCAGCTCAATATTCGTGAGATTTTTGAAACCGGTATTCACCCAATAACTATGGCTACCGACCTACTCAAACCGGGCGGCTATTTGCGTTTGAGCGAGTGCTTGCGCGAGCTGGAAGTCTCGTGGCTGGGAAATGACTCAGGTGGATGTCAAGCGCCTGAACGCGCTGGCGAATGCGGTCAGCATGGAGTACACCCAGAAACAGTGGAAACCAAACGATCGCATCAACGTAGCGGAAAAGCTGCCGATGACCGACTGCTACGTTGCGCCTTGCGTCACTGCCTGTGCGATTAAGCAAGATATTCCAGAGTACATCCGTCTGCTGGGCGAGCAGCGTTATGCCGATGCGCTCGAACTTATCTACCAGCGCAACGCGCTGCCGGCCATTACCGGGCATATTTGCGATCACCAGTGCCAGTACAACTGTACCCGCCTCGATTACGATAGCGCCCTGAATATCCGCGAACTGAAAAAAATCGCCCTGGAAAAAGGCTGGGGGGAGTACCAGCGCCGCTGGCATAAACCGGCGGGTTCCGGCACGCTTCACCCGGTAGCGGTTGTCGGCGCTGGCCCGGCCGGTCTGGCAGCGGGTTATTTCCTCGCTCGCGCAGGTTACAGTGTCACTTTATTTGAGCGTGAAGCCAGCGCCGGTGGCGTGGTGCGTAACATCATTCCGCAGTTCCGTATCCCCGGTGAGCTCATCCAGCAGGATATTGATTTTGTGGTCAACCACGGCGTTGAGATTGTCTACGGCTGTGATCCACATCTGACGGTGGAGAAACTACAGCAGGAAGGTTTCCGCTATGTGCTGATTGGCACCGGGACCGATAAAAATAGCGGCGTAAAACTGCGCGGGAATAACCCGAATATCCGTAAATCACTGCAGTTCCTGCGCGAGTACAACCGGGGCGATCGCCTCCAGTTAGGCAAGCATGTGGCCATCGTTGGGGCGGGTAACACGGCGATGGACTGCGCACGTGCCGCGCTGCGCGTGCCGGGCGTCGAAAAAGCAACGGTCATTTACCGCCGTTCGCAGCAAGAAATGCCGGCCTGGCGCGAAGAGTATGAAGAGGCGGTCCACGATGGCGTCAGCTTCCGTTTTTCTGAATAATCCAGAACAGTTTGACGCCGACGGCACCCTGACCGTACGCGTGATGGCGCTGGGCGAGCCGGATGAAAAAGGTCGTCGTCGCCCAGTTGAAACCGCAGAAACCTGTACGTTACAGGTCGATACGCTGATCACCGCAATCGGCGAGCAGCAGGACGTCGGAGCCCTGGCGGCAATGGGGATTCCCGTGGATGAACACGGCTGGCCGGAGGTCAATGCGGATGGTGAAACGCGCCTACTGGCGTCTTCCTGATAGGTGATGTACAGCGCGGCCCCTCTTCTATCGTCTCCGCTATCGGTAATGCCCGTCGTGCTACCGATGCGATTCTGGCGCGGGAGAATATCCGCAGCCACCACGGCGATAAACGCTGGAATAACGTTGACCCCGCTGAAATCTATAGCCGCAAAGGCACTATTGTCATTGCGAAGGTTGATAAAGACGACCGCGATGCATTTGTTGCTCAGGAGGCCGCACGCTGTCTTGAGTGTAACTACGTATGCAGCAAATGCGTAGACGTGTGCCCGAACCGTGCCAACGTCTCAATCGCCGTTCCAGGCTTCGAAAACCGTTATCAAACCCTACACCTCGACGCCTTCTGTAATGAGTGCGGTAACTGCGCCAGTTCTGTCCGTGGCAAGGTAAACCGTACAAAGACAAAGTCACTGTGTTTAGCCTGCCGCAGGATTTCAGCAACAGCAGTAACCCTGGGTTCCTCGTGGAGGGCTGTCAGGTACACATCCGTCAGGACAACGAAAACCTGGCTGCTGACGCTGAACGACGAAGGCCAGTTCGCGCAGGTTCCACCACAGCTTGACGCGATGTGTCGCATCATCAGCCACGTTTATCGTCATCATCACTATCTTCTGGGGCGGTCGCCGCATGAGTATGCTGATCCTGAAAAACGCCACCATCGTCCAGCTTTATCCAGCGAAGGTGGAGGAAAATGTTGATATCGTCATTGAAAATGATGAGATCATTGCCACCGGCAGCAGCCTTGCTTCCCGCTACCCACAGGCCACCGTCAAAGAGATGCATGGTCGGCTGGTGATGCCGGGCAACGTATGCGCCCATAACCACTTCTACTCGGGATTATCGCGCGGTATTCAGGCCAATATTGCCCCGAGCCCGGACTTTATCTCTACGCTAAAAAACCTCTGGTGGCGTCTCGATCGTGCGCTTGACGAAGAGTCGCTGTATTACAGTGGGCTTATTTGCTCGCTGGAGGCTATTCGCAGCGGCTGCACGGCGGTGATTGATCATCACGCGTCACCAAACTACATCGGCGGGTCGCTAGCCAGTTACGCCATGCATTTCTGAAGGTTGGATTGCGCGGGATGACCTGCTTTCAGACCACCGACCGTAACGGCGGAGCAAAAGAGCTACAGGCAGGCGTCGAAGAGAATATTCGTTTTGCGGGAAATTGACCAGGCCCGAAAAGCAGGACGGCGAACCCTACCTGGTGGAAGCGCATATCGGCGCACACGCGCCATTACGGAACTGACGACGGTCTATCGATGCTGAGGGAAGCGTTAAAAGCCACCGGTCGAGGCCTGCATATCCATGCGGCGGAGGACAGCTACGATGTTTCTCACAGCCACCACCATTACGGCAAAGATCTGCTGGTGCGGCTGGCGGAGTTTGACCTTATCGACAGCAAAACGCTGGTCGCCCATGGCCTTTATCTTTCTGATGCTGATATTACCCTACTGAACGAGCGCGACGGGTTCCCGTTACGTAACGCTCGCTCCAACATGAACAACCATGTGGGCTATAACCATCGGGTTGCCTGAATACCGCAACCTGGCGTTAGGAACTGACGGTATCGGATACCGATATGTTTGAAGAACTGAAGTTCGCTTTCTTCAAACACCGCGACGCCGGTGGCGCATGGTGGCCGGACAGCTTTGCCCGCGCGCTCAGCAACGGTAATTACCTTGCTGAGCCGTAATTTTAACGCCAAATTTGGTCGAGTCGAGGCCGGCTACAAGGCAGATTTAACCATCAGCGATTATCTTGCGCCTACGCCGCTGTTCGCCAGAAAACATCACCGGGCATATTGCTTTCGGGATGGGAGCAAACAGCGTGCACAGCGTAATGGTCAACGGTGTGATGGTGTATGAAAACGGGCGGTTTCCCTTCGACTGCGAGCCATTTTTTGCCGAAGCCAGCAAGGCGGCTGCAAATGTGGAAACGAATGGATGCCCTGGCATAAATGACAGATGCCCTCTTCCCGCAGGGAAGAGGGTTAAATAAGGACAGTTTATGATCGAACAATTTTTCAGGCCCGATTCTGTCGAACAGGCTCTTGAGCTTAAACGCCGCTATCAGGATGAAGCCACCTGGTTTGCTGGCGGCAGCAAACTCAACGCAACGCCAACGCGCACCAACAAACGGATTGCTATCTCGCTTCACGATTTAGAACTTATCGTGGGTCGATTGGGGATAACGGCACATTGCGTATTGGCGCTATGACATCACTACAGATGCTGCGCGATACCCATTTCATCTCTTCCGCCCTTTACGACGCGCTGGGCTTTGTCTATTCCCGACACCTTCGTAATCAATCCACCCTTGGTGGAGAAATCGCCGCTCGCCAGGAAGAGTCCGTATTACTTCCCGTACTCCTGGCGCTGGATACCTTGCTGCTGTTTGGTAATGGCGAAACGCTGGCGCTGGAAGATTATCTGGCCTGCCCGGACGACCGTTTGATAACCGAAATCGTAATTAAAGATCCCTATCGTTTCTGCGCGACGCGCAAAATCAGCCGCTCACAGGCGGGGTTAACGGTTGTCACTGCGGCGGGTCCGGCACTCACACTGAACATGACGGTGTGCGAATTGCCCTTAACGGCGTCACGCCGCACACGCAGCGCCTGCACGATGTTGAAGCGCAAAGGCTAGAAGGCAGCGCGCTGGAACAGGCTGTCGCTGCCGCAATTTTCCCACAGGCAGATCTGCGCGGCAGCATTGCCTATAAACGCTATATCACCGGCGTTGTCGTGGCAGATCTCTATGCCGACTGCCAGCAAATGGGGGAGGAAATAGCATGATGGTTCATTTTACGCTAAACGGTATCGCCCAGGAAATGCGAGTCAACGCGGGGTGAAAACGTGCAGAAACTCCTGTTTAAACTCGGCATGCATTCAGTACGTAACAGCGATGACGGTTTTGGATTTGCCGGTTCTGACGCCATTAATTTTTAACGGTCATATCGTCAATGCCTCCTTGCTGATTGCCGCGCAATTAGAGCAGGCGACCATTTTAACCGGACAATCATTGGGCAAATGGAACGAACCCAGTCTTGTCCAACAGGCGATGATTGATGTTGGTGTTGTTCAACTGGCTATAACGATCCCGCGGCGGCACTCATTATTACCGATCTTCTCAACCGAATTACGGCCCCGACCCGCGAAGAGATCCGTCTCATGACGCACTTTCCGGTTTGTTCAGTCGGGACGCTGGCTGGCAGCAATATTACCAGGTCATCGAACTCGCTATTGCCCGGAAAGCCAATCCTGACGCCATCTCAACTATCGCCCCAACCTTCCGTCCGGATCAACGCTGGCCGAAACTGCATCCTGAAAATTCGATGCTGCCATCATGGTGCAGGCCAAACCTTGCTATGTTGAGGATCTGGTAACCGCCAATGCCTGCGTCATCAAAATGTTACGCAGCCCGCACGCACATGCGTGGATTACGCATCTCGACGTCAGCCAGGCGGAGGCCCTGCCTGGCGTTGTTCATATCATTACCCATCGCAACTGCCCGGGAGATCACTACACGCCCGGTGGCCAAAGTGCGCCAGAGCCATCACCATTAGACCGGCGAATGTTTGGCAAGAAACTGCGCCACGTCGGCGACCGCGTGGCTGCCGTGGTGGCTGAAAGCGAAGAGATTGCGCTGGCCGCGCTGGCCCTCATCAATGTTGAGTACCATGTGCTTAAACCCGTTATGTCGATTGACGAAGCGATGGCGGACAATGCGCCGATAGTGCACGATGAGCCGGTTATTTACGGTGTTGGAGCCCCGGACACGCTGGAGGAAGATAATCAGCACGCCACCCAACGCGGCGAGCATATGATCGTTAATTTCCCCATTGGCTCGCGCCCGCGTAAAGAATATCGCCGCCAGCATCCACGGCCATATTGGCGATATGGAAAAAGGCTTTGCCGATGCCGACGTCATTATTGAACGTACCTATCGTTCAACTCAGGCGCAGCAGTGTCCGGCAGAACCTCACGTATGCTTTACGCGAATGGATGGCGATCGCTAAGTCATCCACGCGTCTACCCAGGTACCGTGGCACGTTCGTCGCCAGGTCGCACGCCTTGTCGGCATGAAGCAGCATAAGGTTCACGTTATCAAGGAACGCGTCGGTGGCGGCTTCGGTTCGAAACAGGACATTTTGTTAGAAGAGGTTTGCGCCTGGCTGACCTGCGTGATGGGACGTCCGGTTTATTTCCGCTATACCCGTGAAGAAGAGTTTATTGCCAATACCTCGCGCTATGTCGCCAAGGTGACGGTTAAACTCGGCGAAAAAAGATGGTCGGCTGACCGCCGTAAAAATGGATTTCTGCGCCAACACCGGGCCTTACGGTAATCACGCGCTGACCGTTCCTTGCAATGGCCCTGCGCTGTCGCTGCCGCTGTATCCCTGTGATAACGTCGACTTTCAAGTAACGACCTACTACAGCAATATTTGGCCCGACCGGCGCTTATCAAGGCTATGGCGCCCCGAAAGGCAACTTCGCCATGACGATGGCTTTAGCGGAGCGGCCTGAACAGCTGCAAATCGATCAGCTGGAAATCATCGAACGCAATCGCGTGCATGAAGGCCAGGAGCTCAAAATCCTTGGCGCAATAGGTGAAGGTAAAGCCCCAACGTCGGTGCCTTCTGCCGCCAGCTGCGCGCTAGAAGAAGATCCTGCGCGAGGGCCGGGACATTATTGTGGTCATCGCCAAAACCGCACCACGGCGATTGGCGCATCGGCCGCGGGGTGGCGATTATTATGCAGAAATCAGGTATCCCGGATATCGACCAGGCGAACTGCTTAATCAAGCTGGAGTCTGACGGGACCTTTATCGTGCAGTCCGGCGGCGCGGATATCGGTACCGGGGCTGGATACGGTCGTCGCCAAGCTGACCGCCGAAGTGCTGCATTGCCCGTTGTCTGACGTACAGGTCATTTCCGGTGATACGGATAGCGCACTGTTCGATAAAGGCGCTTATGCCTCTTCAGGAACCTGTTTCTCTGGCAACGCGGCGCGCAAAGCGGCGGAAAACCTGCGCGATAAAATCCTGTTCCACGGCGCGCAAATGTTGGGTGAGCCAGTGGCAGATGTTCAACTGGCAACGCCGGGCGTCGTGCGCGGCAAGAAAGGCGAAGTTAGTTTCGGGGATATTGCCCATAAAGGCGAAACCGGCACCGGCTTTGGTTCACTGGTGGGAACTGGCAGTTATATCACGCCTGATTTCGCCTTCCCGTATGGCGCAAACTTCGCTGAAGTTGCCGTCAACACGCGTACGGGTGAAATCCGCCTGGATAAATTCTACGCCTTGCTGGACTGCGGTACACCGGTCAATCCAGAGTTAGCGTTGGGACAAATCTACGGTGCCACCCTGCGTGCTATCGGCCACAGTATGAGCGAAGAGATCATTTATGACGCCGAAGGTCACCCGTTAACGCGTGATTTACGCAGTTACGGCGCACCGAAAATTGGTGACATTCCGCGTGATTTCCGCGCTGTGCTGGTGCCGAGCGACGATAAAGTCGGCCCGTTCGGGGCGAAATCGATCTCGGAAATCGGTGTAAATGGCGCAGCTCCGGCGATTGCTACCGCAATTCACGATGCATGCGGCATCTGGTTACGCGAATGGCATTTCACACCGGAGAAAATACTCACTGCGCTGGAAAAAATATAAATAATAAATGGCCGCTTCGGCGGCCTGTTTCTCTGTTTGAACGATGACTAAATAGTGACTGCGAAAATGAGATAAGCCGTTCTCAAGGCGTCCTGCGCCCCAAATTCGTGGGAATTTATTTTACTAATTCAGATGATCAAATTTACTTTAAAAGGAGTGAAGGGATGTCTGATATAAACCATGCAGGTTCTGACCTTATATTTGAACTGGAGGATCGCCCTCCCTTTCATCAGGCTCTCGTTGGTGCCATTACCCATCTGTTGGCAATTTTCGTTCCGATGGTAACCCCCGCGTTAATCGTGGGTGCGGCCTTACAGCTTTCCGCTGAAACAACTGCCTATCTTGTTTCTATGGCGATGATCGCCTCTGGTATTGGTACCTGGTTACAAGTAAACCGCTACGGCATCGTCGGTTCTGGCCTACTCTCAATTCAGTCAGTCAATTTTTCATTTGTTACGGTCATGATTGCGCTGGGCAGCAGCATGAAAAGCGACGGTTTTCACGAAGAGTTAATCATGTCGTCGCTTCTCGGCGTCTCCTTCGTTGGCGCATTTCTGGTTGTCGGATCTTCATTTATCTTGCCCTATTTACGTCGGGTTATTACGCCTACCGTCAGCGGTATTGTGGTACTGATGATCGGCTTAAGCCTGATTAAAGTCGGCATTATCGATTTTGGTGGAGGATTTGCAGCCAAAAGCAGCGGTACGTTCGGCAATTACGAACATCTCGGCGTTGGTTTATTGGTTTTAATTGTGGTGATCGGCTTTAACTGCTGTCGCAGTCCGTTGCTACGCATGGGAGGGATCGCCATTGGGCTATGTGTCGGCTATATCGCATCGTTATGCCTGGGCATGGTGGATTTCAGCAGTATGCGCAATTTGCCGTTAATCACCATCCCGCATCCGTTCAAATACGGCTTTAGTTTTAGCTTCCATCAGTTCCTGGTGGTTGGCACGATTTATCTGCTTAGCGTGCTGGAAGCAGTCGGCGATATCACCGCCACGGCAATGGTTTCCCGCCGCCCCATTCAGGGGGAAGAGTATCAGTCCCGGCTGAAAGGCGGCGTGCTGGCAGATGGTCTGGTTTCTGTTATCGCCTCCGCTGTCGGTTCATTACCATTAACCACGTTTGCGCAAAATAATGGGGTTATTCAGATGACTGGCGTCGCTTCACGTTATGTCGGGCGAACCATCGCGGTAATGCTGGTTATCCTCGGCTTATTTCCGATGATTGGCGGCTTCTTCACGACCATTCCCTCGGCAGTTCTGGGAGGCGCAATGACGTTGATGTTTTCCATGATTGCCATCGCAGGGATTCGCATCATCATCACCAACGGTTTAAAGCGCCGTGAAACACTTATTGTCGCCACTTCTTTAGGTTTAGGGCTTGGCGTCTCCTACGATCCCGAAATTTTTAAAATATTGCCAGCCTCTATTTATGTATTAGTTGAAAACCCTATTTGTGCTGGCGGGTTAACTGCGATTTTATTAAATATTATCCTCCCTGGTGGCTACCGACAGGAAAACGTTCTGCCTGGTATTACCTCAGCGGAAGAGATGGATTAACAGTAAAGGAGTCAATGATGTCAGGAGAACACACGTTAAAAGCGGTACGAGGCAGTTTTATTGATGTCACCCGTACGATCGATAACCCGGAAGAGATTGCCTCTGCGCTGCGGTTTATTGAGGATGGTTTATTACTCATTAAACAGGGAAAAGTGGAATGGTTTGGCGAATGGGAAAACGGAAAGCATCAAATTCCTGACACCATTCGCGTGCGCGACTATCGCGGCAAACTGATAGTACCGGGCTTTGTCGATACACATATCCATTATCCGCAAAGTGAAATGGTGGGGGCCTATGGTGAGCAATTGCTGGAGTGGTTGAATAAACACACCTTCCCTACTGAACGTCGTTATGAGGATTTAGAGTACGCCCGCGAAATGTCGGCGTTCTTCATCAAGCAGCTTTTACGTAACGGAACCACCACGGCGCTGGTGTTTGGCACTGTTCATCCGCAATCTGTTGATGCGCTGTTTGAAGCCGCCAGTCATATCAATATGCGTATGATTGCCGGTAAGGTGATGATGGACCGCAACGCACCGGATTATCTGCTCGACACTGCCGAAAGCAGCTATCACCAAAGCAAAGAACTGATCGAACGCTGGCACAAAAATGGTCGTCTGCTATATGCGATTACGCCACGCTTCGCCCCGACCTCATCTCCTGAACAGATGGCGATGGCGCAACGCCTGAAAGAAGAATATCCGGATACGTGGGTACATACCCATCTCTGTGAAAACAAAGATGAAATTGCCTGGGTGAAATCGCTTTATCCTGACCATGATGGTTATCTGGATGTTTACCATCAGTACGGCCTGACCGGTAAAAACTGTGTCTTTGCTCACTGCGTCCATCTCGAAGAAAAAGAGTGGGATCGTCTCAGCGAAACCAAATCCAGCATTGCTTTCTGTCCGACCTCCAACCTTTACCTCGGCAGCGGCTTATTCAACTTGAAAAAAGCATGGCAGAAGAAAGTTAAAGTGGGCATGGGAACGGATATCGGTGCCGGAACCACTTTCAACATGCTGCAAACGCTGAACGAAGCCTACAAAGTATTGCAATTACAAGGCTATCGCCTCTCGGCATATGAAGCGTTTTACCTGGCCACGCTCGGCGGAGCGAAATCTCTGGGCCTTGACGATTTGATTGGCAACTTTTTACCTGGCAAAGAGGCTGATTTCGTGGTGATGGAACCCACCGCCACTCCGCTACAGCAGCTGCGCTATGACAACTCTGTTTCTTTAGTCGACAAATTGTTCGTGATGATGACGTTGGGCGATGACCGTTCGATCTACCGCACCTACGTTGATGGTCGTCTGGTGTACGAACGCAACTAATAATAAAACTTTAACATCCTCGTGAGGACATCATTATGTCTGGAGACATCCTACAAACACCGGACGCACCAAAGCCACAGGGCGCGCTGGATAATTATTTTAAAATTACCGCTCGTGGCAGTACCGTTCGTCAGGAAGTACTGGCTGGCTTAACGACCTTTCTGGCCATGGTTTATTCCGTTATCGTCGTTCCGGGAATGCTGGGCAAAGCAGGTTTTCCTCCCGCAGCTGTGTTTGTTGCCACCTGTCTGGTCGCGGGCTTCGGCTCGTTGCTGATGGGATTATGGGCTAATTTGCCAATGGCGATTGGTTGCGCGATTTCCTTGACGGCGTTTACCGCATTCAGTCTGGTACTCGGGCAACAAATTAGCGTTCCTGTCGCACTGGGCGCGGTATTTCTGATGGGCGTCATCTTCACCGCCATTTCCGTAACCGGTGTGCGTACCTGGATCTTACGTAATTTGCCGATGGGTATCGCTCACGGTACAGGTATCGGTATCGGGCTGTTTCTGCTGCTGATTGCTGCTAACGGTGTGGGTATGGTTATCAAAAACCCGATTGAAGGCTTGCCAGTGGCGCTCGGTGCGTTTACCTCCTTCCCGGTGATGATGAGCTTGCTGGGGCTGGCGGTCATCTTCGGCCTGGAGAAGTGTCGCGTACCCGGCGGGATCTTGTTGGTGATTATTGCAATTTCGATCATCGGCTTAATCTTTGACCCAGCGGTGAAATACCACGGTCTGGTGGCGATGCCAAGCCTGACTGGCGAAGATGGTAAGTCTCTGATTTTCAGCCTCGATATTATGGGTGCACTCCAGCCAACTGTACTTCCGAGTGTACTGGCATTGGTGATGACCGCAGTGTTCGACGCTACTGGCACCATCCGTGCCGTCGCCGGTCAGGCGAATTTGTTGGATAAAGACAACCAGATCATCAACGGCGGCAAAGCCCTGACCAGTGACTCAGTAAGTTCAATATTCTCCGGCCTGGTGGGCGCAGCGCCCGCAGCGGTTTATATCGAATCAGCGGCAGGAACCGCCGCCGGGGGTAAAACAGGTTTAACCGCAACCGTAGTGGGGGCGTTATTCCTGTTAATTCTGTTTTTATCACCGCTGTCATTTTTGATCCCTGGTTACGCCACTGCACCCGCTCTGATGTACGTAGGTTTGCTGATGTTAAGTAACGTCTCGAAGCTGGATTTCAATGATTTTATTGACGCTATGGCTGGCCTGGTGTGTGCCGTGTTCATCGTTCTGACTTGTAATATCGTTACCGGTATTATGCTGGGCTTTGTGACACTGGTCGTAGGCCGCGTCTTTGCACGCGAATGGCAAAAGCTGAATATTGGTACGGTGATCATTACTGCCGCACTGGTCGCATTTTACGCGGGTGGTTGGGCAATCTAATAGATTCTCCGCGCCTTTCAGCGCGGAGATTTCTTTCAGAGAGGATTCTCACCGCTGGCAACAATACGCTGCTGGCGGACTCGCCTGAGTTCTCTTTCAGTAAGCAACTGCAGCGCCTGTGTTGGGCAAGATTCAACGCAGGCTGGCCCCTCTTCCCGCTGTTCACAGAGATCGCATTTCACAATTTGTTGTCGGGTATCCCCCGGCAACGACTGAATGGTGATCATTCCAAACGGGCACGCACTGACGCAACTCTGACAGCCAATACAACGGGCAGAATTGGTCTGCACCACCTGCTCGCCCATCGTCAGCGCCCCCACGGGGCAAGCGCCAACACAAGGGGCGTTTTCACACTGATGGCACATCACCGGCGCACTGATGCTGTCCAGTCGCTGTACCTTCAGCCGGGGTAAAAAGACATCGGCATTCAACTCCTGTTCTGAAGGGTGAGCGACCACACAGGCTACTTCACAAGTACGGCAGCCAATACAGTCAGCCGGATTAACGATAATTAACGATTTCATCACGATGCCTTCGTATCAAACAGAGTTAACATATCGCGCGCCGCCTGCCTTCCTGCGGCCATTGCAGTGACAACCAGATCCGCGCCATGAACTGCATCACCACCAGCAAAGACTTTTTTCAGATGCGTCTGGGTAGGTAAATACCCGACGTCACCGGTTTGAATCAGGCCCCATTTATCGAGTTTAATTCCGCTGCCCTGCAACCACGGCATGGCATGCGCCTGGAAACCAAAGGCCATAATCAGAACATCGGCGGGCAATTCAAACTCTGAACCCGCTACCGGACGAGGACGACGGCGACCATCCGGCCCCGGCTCACCCATGGCGGTACGAATCAGGCCCACCGCAGTTAAACGCCCATCTTCGTCACAAGCGATATATTGCGGTTGAACATTGAACTGAAACTCGACACCTTCCTCGCGCGCATTAACCACCTCTTTGCGCGAGCCCGGCATACTGACTTCATCACGACGATACGCGCAGGTCACGCTGGCGGCATTGAGGCGGATGGAAGTCCGCAAACAATCCATTGTCGTATCGCCACCGCCCAATACCACGACTCGCTTACCTTCCACGTCCGTCAGCGGATACTCTTCAGACTCCGGCAATCCCATGAGCTGGCGGGTATGGGCAGTCAGGAACGGTAGAGCCTGAATGACACCGGGCGCATCTTCATGCGGCAGATCTGCTCGCATCATCCCGTAAGTCCCCACGCCGATGAAAACTGCATCATATTCAGAAGTTAAATCGCTAAAGGTAATATCGCGGCCAATTTCACAGTTAAGATGAAAGTCGATTCCCATTGCGGTGAATATCTCTCGCCGCTGGCTTAATACCGTTTTATCGAGTTTGAAAGGAGGAATGCCAAAAGTCAGCATACCGCCAATTTCTGGATGGCGATCAAAGACATCGACCTGAACTCCTGCGCGCGCCAGAATATCAGCACACCCTAACCCTGCAGGCCCAGCGCCAATCACCGCCACTTTTTCGCTACGGGGAACAACTTTGCTGACATCGGGACGCCAGCCCATCGCCAGCGCGGTATCGGTGATGTAGCGTTCCAGATTACCGATAGAGACTGCGCCCGAGTGATCTTTCAAAGTACATGCGCCTTCACAAAGACGGTCCTGTGGACATACCCTGCCGCAAATTTCTGGTAAGGAACTGGTCTGGTGGCAAAGTTCTGCCGCTTCAATAATCTTTCCTTCCTGTACCAGACGGATGTAATCCGGAATAGCGTTATGCAGCGGGCAATGCCAGTTGCAGTTAGCTTTTTCGGCACAATAAACACAGCGGTCACTCTCATAAGTCGCTTGTTGTGGATCCAGCCCGCAATATATTTCGCCAAAGTGGGTTTTCCGTTCACTCGCTGAAATTTTATCTGCGCCTTTACGCGAGTTAACGGGGAGCAACGCTGCACTGCGAGATGGCTGAGCGTCTGATGACGCTTTTCCTGCTGCCGTTTTGCGCTGGCGGGCCACCTTTATCTGCTGCAACCCTTTATCGTCCATCAGTCGTAACGCCTGTGTTGGGCAAACTTCAATACAGGCTTGCGTGCCGGAACTGCGCTGGTTACAAAGGTCGCATTTCTGCGCAATCGTATCGACCATCTCAACGACGCCAAAGGGGCAAGCGATTGCGCATCTTTTACAACCAATACATTTTTGCTCGTCCAGTTGTACGCTATCGGACTGGAAAGTCAGAGCATTAACCGGACAAGCCGTAACGCAAGGGGCATTGTTGCAGTGATGGCAGGCCACCGGATTCGCAGCCTGGCCTTTCCCTACAACGTGGATACGCGGTCGAAAGTCACTGTGACTCAGCGGCCAGTTTTCTTGATTGTGTGCCACCGCACAGGCAATTTCACAAGCATGACAGCCTATACATTCCGCAGCTTCAGCAGCAATAAACTTATTCATTTGCATCCCTTTCATTTAATGAGTTATGTCTTCTCAAATTTCGCGATGCAATAAACGGGCATATATTAGGTAGCATGACCGTTTTAATTATAATTTTGCGACTGAGTTCAAATTATTGCCCCTCAATCTATGCCGCTTTCATTATTTCAACATTGCCGATCAAAAGAGCGCTATCCAGATAAAAACGATTAAATGCGAGAGTGCGACATGCCAGAATGATTAATGAAATATCAATATGAGAAAATTACAGATAATTCCATTGTCAGGTTCTCTTCTCATTTTCGTGGTTTAACCACGATTATGTGATTGCCTCCGCAATTCCTGTCTCTAACTCCCCTTCCTCGCAAAAACTGGCACTCCACGAGCATGTGTTTAGACAGTTTCATTAACGTAAACGGTTGCTTTTTACTCTGGCGGGCGAAAGGAGAAACACTGATGAGCGCCATAGATTCCCAACTTCCCTCATCTTCTGGGCAAGACCGCCCAACTGATGAGGTTGACCGCATATTATCACCAGGAAAGCTGATCATACTCGGTCTGCAACACGTCCTTGTCATGTACGCAGGTGCAGTCGCTGTTCCTCTTATGATTGGTGACCGACTGGGCCTCTCAAAAGAAGCTATTGCGATGCTCATTAGCTCGGATCTCTTTTGCTGCGGGATCGTCACATTATTGCAATGTATCGGTATCGGCCGCTTTATGGGGATCCGCCTGCCGGTGATTATGTCGGTGACCTTTGCTGCTGTAACACCAATGATAGCCATTGGGATGAACCCGGATATCGGCCTGCTGGGGATATTTGGTGCCACTATCGCCGCGGGTTTTATCACCACATTATTAGCGCCACTTATCGGTCGCTTGATGCCTTTATTCCCGCCACTGGTTACCGGTGTGGTTATTACTTCTATCGGGCTTAGCATCATTCAGGTGGGTATTGACTGGGCCGCCGGAGGTAAAGGGAATCCGCAATATGGTAATCCCGTTTATTTAGGTATCTCCTTTGCCGTCTTAATTTTTATCTTGCTCATTACTCGCTATGCGAAAGGATTTATGTCCAACGTCGCCGTATTACTGGGGATTGTATTTGGCTTTTTACTTTCGTGGATGATGAATGAAGTCAATTTATCCGGGCTACATGATGCTTCATGGTTTGCGATTGTTACGCCGATGTCGTTTGGTATGCCGATTTTCGATCCCGTTTCCATTCTGACCATGACTGCCGTGTTAATCATCGTGTTTATCGAGTCAATGGGGATGTTCCTGGCACTGGGTGAAATAGTCGGTCGTAAACTCTCTTCGCACGATATTATTCGCGGGCTGCGTGTCGATGGCGTAGGGACAATGATAGGCGGCACGTTTAACAGCTTCCCCCACACGTCATTTTCTCAAAACGTTGGCCTGGTTAGCGTGACGCGCGTTCATAGCCGCTGGGTGTGTATTTCTTCGGGAATTATATTAATCCTGTTTGGCATGGTGCCAAAAATGGCGGTGCTGGTAGCCTCCATTCCGCAATTTGTGCTGGGCGGCGCTGGTCTAGTGATGTTCGGCATGGTACTGGCGACAGGGATTCGAATTCTGTCGCGCTGTAACTACACCACCAACCGTTACAACCTCTATATTGTGGCGATCAGTCTCGGCGTTGGCATGACTCCGACGCTCTCTCACGATTTCTTTTCTAAGTTACCGGCCGTACTGCAACCGCTGCTACATAGCGGCATTATGCTCGCAACCCTTAGCGCCGTTGTGCTGAACGTCTTCTTTAATGGCTATCAGCATCATGCTGACCTGGTGAAGGAATCCGTCTCTGATAAAGATTTAAAAGTCAGGACAGTACGTATGTGGCTTCTGATGCGCAAGCTGAAGAAAAATGAGCATGGAGAATAATATGAATTTTTTAATGCGCGCTATATTCAGTCTGTTGTTGCTTTTTACTCTCTCTATTCCTGTCATTTCTGACTGTGTTGCAATGGCCATTGAAAGTCGCTTCAAATATATGATGCTACTTTTTTAAATGGTTTTTACCTGTCGGCATCCGCTCAAAACGGGCGGTTGTCGATAAACGCTCACTTGGTTAATCATTTCACTCTTCAATTATCTATAATGATGAGTGATCAGAATTACATGTGAGAAATTATGCAAACGGAACACGTCATTTTATTGAATGCACAGGGAGTTCCCACGGGTACGCTGGAAAAGTATGCCGCACACACGGCAGACACCCGCTTACATCTCGCGTTCTCCAGTTGGCTGTTTAATGCCAAAGGACAATTATTAGTTACCCGCCGCGCACTGAGCAAAAAAGCATGGCCTGGCGTGTGGACTAACTCGGTTTGTGGGCACCCACAACTGGGAGAAAGCAACGAAGACGCAGTGATCCGCCGTTGCCGTTATGAGCTTGGCGTGGAAATTACGCCTCCTGAATCTATCTATCCTGACTTTCGCTACCGCGCCACCGATCCGAGTGGCATTGTGGAAAATGAAGTGTGTCCGGTATTTGCCGCACGCACCACTAGTGCGTTACAGATCAATGATGATGAAGTGATGGATTATCAATGGTGTGATTTAGCAGATGTATTACACGGTATTGATGCCACGCCGTGGGCGTTCAGTCCGTGGATGGTGATGCAGGCGACAAATCGCGAAGCCAGAAAACGATTATCTGCATTTACCCAGCTTAAATAAAAAAACCCCGACATTTGCCGGGGTTGTGAGCATAACGTAATGCTTATTTTACCGGGCGCATTGCCGGGGACAGAATCACGTCGCGGATGGTATGGCTGTTGGTGAACAGCATAACCATACGGTCGATACCGATACCCAGACCTGCGGTTGGCGGCAGACCATGTTCCAGCGCGGTGACGTAGTCTTTTCGTCGAACATCGCTTCGTCATCGCCAGCTTCTTTCGCGTTAACCTGATCCTGAAGCGCTGCGCCTGATCTTCTGCGTTGTTCAGCTCGCTGAAACCGTTACCGATTTCGCGGCCGCCGATGAAGAACTCAAAGCGGTCAGTGATTTCCGGGTTCTCATCATTACGACGCGCCAGCGGAGAAACCTCTCGTGGGTATTCGGTGATGAAGGTCGGCTGAATCAGATGCGCTTCGGCAACTTCTTCGAAGATCTCGGTCACGATACGGCCCAGACCCCAGCTCTTCTCAACGTGAACGCCAATGCTTTCAGCAATCGCCTTCGCGGAGTCGAAGTTATCCAGGTCAGCCATGTTGGTTTCCGGACGATATTTCTTGATAGCTTCACGCATGGTCAGTTTTTCGAACGGCTTGCCGAAGTCGAAAGTCTGGTCGCCGTAAGGCACCGCGGTGTTGCCCAGAATGTTCTGCGCCAAAGTACGGAACAGAGATTCGGTCAACTCGATTAGGTCTTTGGCAAAGCTTTTAAGTTATGATATAGATCTATCATGGTGAAACTCTGGGTTATGGCGAACAGAAATACCTTCGTTACGGAAGTTACGGTTAATTTCGAATACGCGTTCGAAACCGCCAACCACCAGACGCTTCAGGTACAGTTCCGGCGCGATACGCAGGTACATGTCCAGATCCAGGCGCATTATGACGGTGATGAACGGACGGGCAGATGCGCCGCCAGGGATCACCTGCATCATTGGGGTTTCCACTTCCATGAAGTTGCGGCCAACCACTAACTCACGAATACCCGCGAGGATCTGGGAACGCACTTTGAAGGTGTTGCGGGACGTATCGTTAGAGATCAGGTCCAGGTAACGCTGAACGATAGCGTGCTTCCTGATCCTGCAGACCGTGGAATTTGTCCGGCAGCGGGCGCAGTGCTTTGGTCAGCAGACGCAGCTCGGTGCAATGGATAGACAGTTCACCGGTTTTGGTTTTGAACAATTTACCTTTGGCACCCAGGATATCGCCGAGGTCCCATTTCTTGAACTGCTCGTTGTAGACGCCTTCCGGCAGATCGTCACGCGCGACATAACAGCTAATACGGCCGCCAACGTCCTGCAGGGTAACGAAAGAAGCTTTACCCATGATACGGCGAGTCATCATACGACCTGCCACGGAAACTTCGATATTCAGAGCTTCCAGCTCTTCGCTTTCTTTGCTATCAAAGTCAGCGTGCAGAAGATCAGAGGTACGGTCACGGCGGAAATCATTTGGCAAACGGGATGCCCTGCTCACGCAGTGCAGCCAGCTTCTCTGGCGGCGTGCCTTCATTCCGTTATTAAGATCGACTACCTCGTCAGCGCCTTGTGCGTTTTGTTCAGACATGTTGGTTCCTCATAGCCCTGCTTTCAAACTTGCTTCGATAAATTGATCCAGACTTCCGTCCAGTACCGCCTGCGTATTGCGGGTTTCTACCCCAGTGCGCAGGTCTTTAATGCGGGAATCGTCCAGAACATAGGAACGAATCTGACTACCCCAGCCGATGTCGGACTTGGTATCTTCCATCGCCTGTTTTTCTGCATTCTTCTTCTGCATTTCCAGTTCATAAAGCTTCGCTTTCATCTGCTTCATGGCCTGGTCTTTGTTCTTGTGCTGTGAACGGTCATTCTGACACTGCGTCACGATCCCGGTCGGAAGGTGGGTAGGAACCACTGCCGATTCCGTACGGTTAACGTGCTGGCCGCCCGCGCCGGACGCGCGGTATACGTCGATACGCAGGTCCGCCGGATTGATCTCGATATCGATATCGTCGTCCACTTCCGGGTAGACAAACGCGGAGCTGAACGAGGTGTGGCGACGGCCGCCGGAGTCAAACGGGCTCTTACGTACCAGGCGGTGAACGCCGGTTTCAGTACGTAACCAGCCGTACGCGTAGTCGCCGGAGATTTTGATGGTCACGGATTTAATCCCGGCCACGTCACCTTCGGACTCTTCAATAATTTCGGTTTTATAAAGCTGCGCGTTCGCCCAACGCAAGTACATGCGTTCGAGAATGCTTGCCCAGTCCTGCGCTTCAGTACCGCCAGAACCGGCCTGGATATCGATGTAGCAATCCGCGCTGTCATATTCACCGGAGAACATACGACGGATTCAGCTGTGCCAGTTTATCTTCCAGCGTGTCCAGCTCAGCAACGGCTTCGTTGAAGGTCTCTTCGTCGTCGGCTTCTACGGCAAGTTCCAGCAGGCCAGTCACATCTTCTAAACCTTGAGACATCTGGTCCAGCGTATCGACAATGGCTTCAAGGGAAGAACGCTCTTTGCCCAGCGCCTGCGCGCGTTCGGGTTCGTTCCAGACATCCGGCTGTTCCAGCTCGGCGTTTACTTCTTCCAGACGCTCTTTCTTAGCATCATAGTCAAAGATACCCCCTAAGAACGTCGGAGCGTTCCGTGAGGTCCTGAATGCGATTATTTACCGGATTAATTTCAAACATGGTCTGATTTCTTTTATTGAGCTAGTCAAAATGCGGTGATAAGAGCGGGATTGTACCCAATCCACGCTCTTTTTTATAGAGAAGATGACGCTAAATTGGCCAGATATTGTCGATGATAATTTGCAGGCTGCGGTTGCCGCGAAACTCGTTGATATCGAGCTTATAAGCCAGTTGCACTTCGCGCACGCCGTTATCCGGCCAGAGGGCGGTATCGACATTAAAAGCAATACCATCCAGCAGTGGACCGCCGCCGACCGGTTCGACCATCACCTTCAAATGACGTTCGCCCACCAGCCGCTGTTGCAGCAGACGGAAATGACCGTCAAACAGCGGCTCCGGGAACATCTGCCCCCACGGGCCAGCATCGCGCAGCAGCTGCGCCACTTCCATGGTCATTTCGGCCGGGCTTAACGGACCGTCTGATACCACTTCGCCTTGCAATAGCGAAGGGTCCAGCCACTCAGTAACCAGTTCGCCAAACCGTTGTTGAAAGAGTTTGAATTTATCCTCTTCCAGCGACAAACCCGCCGCCATCGCATGACCGCCAAACTTCAGCATCATGCCAGGGTAGAGTGTGTCTAATCGCTCCAGCGCATCACGCATATGCAGCCCCTGAATGGAGCGACCGGAACCTTTCAGCGTACCGTCACCTGCTGGCGCAAACGCGATAACCGGACGGTGAAAACGCTCTTTGATGCGCGAAGCCAGAATACCGACAACGCCCTGATGCCATTCGGGGTGATACATTGCCAGCCCGCCGGGTAGCGTGTCACGGCTGCGCTCCAGTTTCTCGCACAGGGTCAGGGCTTCAATTTGCATTCCTTGTTCGATCTCTTTTCGCGTCTGGTTTAGCGCATCGAGTTCATTTGCCAGCACGCGCGCTTCGCCGATGTTGTCGCACAACAACAGCGCCACACCGACGGACATATCGTCCAGTCGTCCGGCAGCATTGAGACGTGGCCCCAGCGCAAAACCTAAATCGCTGGCGGCGAGTTTTTGTGCATCACGGTTTGCCACTTCAAGCAGCGCTTTAATCCCCGGACGGCACTTTCCGGCTCGGATGCGACTCATCCCCTGCCAGGTCAGAATGCGATTATTAGCGTCCAGCGGCACGACGTCCGCCACTGTCCCCAGCGCGACCAGATCCAGCAGTTCTGCCAGGTTAGGAATTGCGATGTTACGCTCATCAAACCAGCCCTGATCGCGCAAAAAGGTGCGCAGCGCCAGCATCAGATAAAACGCCACACCCACGCCTGCCAGTGATTTCGACGGGAAATTACAGTCGCGCAAGTTAGGGTTAATGATCGCTTCCGCTGCGGGTAATGTGTCGCCTGGCAAATGGTGATCGGTAACAATAACCGGGATGCCCAACGAGCGAGCGTGCTCAACCCCCGCATGGGAGGAAATACCGTTATCCACCGTGACAATTAACTGCGCGCCACGGGCATGGGCCTGATCGACCACTTCCGGGCTTAAGCCGTAACCGTCTTCGAAACGGTTTGGTACCAGGTAGTCGATATTGCTGCAACCAAGCGAGCGCATCGCCAGCACGCTTAGAGCCGTGCTGGTCGCGCCGTCGGCGTCGAAATCACCGACCACAATAATCCGCGTTCCTTCGCGAAAAGCGTTGTAAAGGATCTCAACGGCCTTTTCGACGCCGCTCAGTTGCTGCCAGGGCAGCATACCTTTAACACTGCGTTCCAGTTCTTGCGCACTGCGTACTCCCCGGCTGGCGTATAAACGGCGCAGCAAGGGAGGCAATTCAGCGGGCAAGTCTGCCGTTTCATCGACTTCACGGCGACGAAGTTGTATCTGTTGTTTCACGCGAATTATTTACCGCTGGTCATTTTTTGGTGTTCGTCGAGGAATTCTTTCATCTCTTTCGGCGGCTGGTAACCCGGAACAAGTGTGCCATTGCTCAGCACAACTGCCGGAGTACCGCTAACGCCAAGCTGGACGCCAAGTGCGTAATGGTCGGCAATATCCACGTCGCAACTGGCTGGTGCGACGCTTTTACCTGCCATCACATCATCAAACGCTTTGTTTTTATCTTTCGCACACCAGATAGCTTTCATTTCTTTCTCTGCATCGCTGTCCAGCCCCTGGCGCGGGAAAGCAAGATAACGCACGGTGATCCCCAGCGCGTTGTAGTCTGCCATTTGCTCATGCAGTTTGTGGCAGTAACCACAGGTAATATCAGTAAACACGGTGATGACGTGTTTTTCCTGCGGCGCTTTATAAACGATCATCTCTTTTTCAAGCGCATTCAACTGCTTTAACAGCATCTTATTGGTGACATTGACCGGAGCCGTGCCACTAACGTCATACATTGGCCCCTGAATGATATGTTTACCATCATCGGTGACGTACAGCACGCCGCTGTTGGTCAGCACGGTTTTCATGCCTGCGACCGGAGCTGGCTGAATATAGGTGCTCTGCACACCCCAGTTTCGCCAGAGATTGCTTAATCGCAGCATCGTCAGCGTGCGCCAGACCGGAGAAAGCGGCGGCCATCAGGGTGAACATCATTAAACCTTGTTTCATAAACTGTCCTTTTAAATCAGCATCATGCCCGTGGATGGTGCTGTTGATGAAGTTGACGCAGGCGCTCTGTCGCGACGTGCGTATAAATTCGGGTGGTCGACGAATCGCTATGCCCTAGCAGCATTTGCACCACGCGCAGATCCGCGCCGTGGTTTAACAGATGCGTAGCGAAGGCGTGACGTAAAACGTGCGGTGAAAGTTTTTTTCGCTATCAATCCCGGCCAGTTGGGCGTAGTGCTTAATACGGTGCCAAAAGGTCTGACGGGTCATTTGCTGCGCGCGCTGGCTGGGGAATAACACGTCGATAGCCACGCCGTTTAGCATCCACGGCCGACCATGCTCCAGCCGGTTTTAGCAATAGACGGCCTCTTCTTCCTAAGGAAAAATAGCCGCTCTTTATTTCCTTTCCCGATCACCCGAACCACGCCCTGACGCAAGCTGATGTCGCTTCATCGTAGGGCCCACCCAGCTCCGAAACACGCAGCCCGGTCGCATCCAGTACCTCAAGCATCGCCTTATCGCGCAGTTCGAGTGGCTGATCCACCACCGGCGCCTGCAACAGTCTTTCTACCTGCGCTCACTCAGATCTTTTGGCAGTCGCTGGGGTAGTTTAGGCGATGCCAGCAGCGCACTGGGATCGTCCTGACGAATTTTTTCACGGTACAGATGCTGAGAAGGCCGACACGCATGGCACTGAGCAACCGCGCAGTGCTGGTCGCCTTGTAGCCCCCCTGCTGGCGCTCGGCGAGCGGGTTTTGCAGATCGTCGCTTTGCGCGCTCTCAAGCGCGAGGCCGCGATGCGCCGAACCATTCAACCACCATCGTCAGGTCTCGCCGATACGCGCTGAGGGTATTTTCTGCCAGATTTCGTTCCAGCCACAGCGCATCGAGAAACTGCTGGATTCAGTGCAAGGTCCTTGTCCACATCGGCTCCTGTGCGTGTTTAATCAGGGCACCATTATGCCTGAATTTCAGATGCCTTTCTGGTACACTAGCGGCATCGTCATCGCAAGAATCAGAGCTGTAAGTCATGAATATTGGCCTTTTTTATGGTTCCAGCACCTGCTACACCGAGATGGCCGCGGAAAAAATTCGCGACATTATCGGGCCGGAACTGGTCACATTGCACAACCTAAAAGATGATTCTCCAGCCTTAATGGAGCAATACGATGTGCTCATTCTCGGGATCCCGACCTGGGATTTCGGTGAAATTCAGGAAGATTGGGAAGCGGTCTGGGAGCAACTGGATGCGCTGAATCTGGAAGGTAAAATCGTTGCGCTGTACGGCATGGGCGACCAGCTCGGCTACGGCGAGTGGTTCCTCGACGCACTGGGGATGCTGCACGATAAGCTGACCACCAAAGCGGTGAAGTTTGTCGGCTACTGGCCAACAGACGGGTATGAGTTCACCAGCCCGAAACCGGTTATCGCCGACGGACAGCTATTTGTCGGTCTCGCGCTGGATGAAACTAACCAGTACGATCTGAGCGATGAACGTATTCAGAGCTGGTGCGAACAGATTCTCGGTGAAATGGCCGAACAGTTCTCTTAGTGCTTGCTCGGCGCGGGCTGCTGCAACAATATTCGCCGCAGGTCGCGCCATCCTTCCGATTCATACTGTCAGCGGCTAGCCACAAATGATGACGCCGACCACCGCCACAGCGCCGAATGCGCAGCATCATGCCCGAGCTTAACATCCACGGTGCCCCCAGGATATTCCACTCCTGATTTCGCCAGCGCAGCCGGGAATCCATCAGCAGCTTAATCTCGCCTTGATGAGAATGAATGCGCCGTTGGCTGCGCACGCAGTCGAACACCACCAATGAAAGCAGCAGCAGCCAAAGCGGGGTATAGCTCAACGGCCAGGGCATCAGCAACACGAATGCCGCCACCAGACCGTGGAGTAGTAAAGAGAGCCACTGTGAGCGCCAGGAGACGCGTAAATCAGATTGCCACAGGACCACGTTCCCGATTCCGTGTCTGAATAAGTTGTACCATGTGCTGGAGATGGGTATCGGACGGCTTACCGTGGTTCATCAACCAATTGAACAGATCCGGATCGTCGCATTCCAGCAGGCGAATAAAGGTCGCGTTTGTCTTCATCACTCAGCGTGTCGTACTCATGCTCAAAGAACGGCATGATGGAGATATCGAGTTCACGCATACCGCGGCGGCATGCCCAGTGGATACGGGCTTTATTATTGATGTCCATAATTTCCTTCCAGCATTACGTTGCTACTAGTTTAACGTGTTTTTTGCAGTTTCTTTACTGGAATATCAGCCGGCGCGTATATCGCGAAATAAATCCAGATAAAAAAAAGGGATTCATTTTCTTACACCCCGCCTCGCAGAACGCGCGAACGGCACAAAACGGCCTTCAAAACCGCTTGCAATGGCGGGCATCTATTTTACCATGAGGGAATAAGCGCGTTCGTTACTCAATTCAGGACACCCATATGGCTTTTACTCCTTTTCCTCCACGCCAGCCTTGCGCCTCCGCGCGTTTACCGCTGACGTTAATGACGCTTGATGATTGGGCGCTGGCAACCGTCACCGGTGCCGATAGCGAAAAGTACCTGCAGGGCCAGGTTACCGCCGACGTCGCGCAGATGGATGAACACCAGCATCTGCTGGTTGCCCACTGCGACGCGAAAGGCAAAATGTGGAGCAACCTGCGCCTGTTTCGTCGTCAGGATGGTTTTGCCTTTATTGAACGCCGCAGCGTGCGCGAAGCGCAGCTGACCCAGCTTAAGAAATACGCCGTCTTTTCGAAGGTCACTATCGCCGCTAACGACGATCTCGTTCTGTTGGGCGTGGCGGGTTTCCAGGCACGAGCCGCATTGGCAGATCTGGTTGCTGAGTTGCCAGACGCCGATAAACCCAGTGTGCAGCAAGGCGAAACATCGCTGCTGTGGCTGGCTCACCCGGATGAGCGCTTCCTGCTGGTCACTGATATCGCTACCGCCGAGCGCGTGAATGAAGCGCTGCGCGGCGAAGCGCAGCTCAATAACAGCCAGCAATGGCTGACGCTGGACATTGAAGCCGGTCTGCCGGTGATTGATGAAGTGAACAGCGCGCAGTTTATTCCACAGGCCACCAACCTACAGGCGCTGGGCGGTATCAGCTTTAAGAAAGGCTGCTATACCGGTCAGGAGATGGTCGCTCGCGCGAAATTCCGCGGCGCCAACAAGCGTGCACTGTGGACGCTGGCAGGTTTGGCCGCTCGCGTACCGGAAGCCGGAGAAGATCTCGAACTGAAAATGGGCGACAACTGGCGCCGTACTGGCACCGTGCTAGCTGCAGTACAGCTGGAAGATGGTCAGGTTCTGGTGCAGGTAGTCATGAATAATGACATGGAAGCCGACAGCGTTTTCCGCGTTCGCGACGATGCGAACATCTTAAGCATCAAGCCGCTGCCTTACTCGTTAGACGAAGAGTAGTAGGTGTCTTTCTCCTCCCCGGGCTCCGGCAATGTTGCTACAGCACGTTGCGCCGGTGAGGAGTCGAACCAGGCCGTAAAGGAATATGAGGCTCTGCCCTACATAGAGGTAGATCGCCAGAAAATGACAGGCACTACCGCCCAGCACAAACGCGTGCCAGATAGCGTGGTTGTACGGTATCCGCTTGCAGACGTAGAAAATTACCCCCAGCGAATAGACAATCCCCCCAACCGCCAGCAGCGTCACCCCACCTATCGACAGCTTCACCGCCAGTTGATACACCACGATTAGCGACAGCCAGCCCATCGTTAAGTAAGTCACCAGCGACAGAACTTTAAAGCGATGTGCAATGGTCAGCTTAAATAAGATTCCCAGCAGCGCCAGGCTCCAGATAACAATCATCAGCCCCCGCGCCAGCGGTGAATCCAGCCCAACCAGCAAAAACGGCGTGTAGGTCCCGGCAATCAGCAGATAAATGGCGCAATGATGAATTTTTTCAGCCATACTTTTGCCCGTGGGAAGGGATGGCATGGTACAGCGTTGAGGCGAGAAACAGCAGGATCATGCTGCCGCCGTACAAACTGTAGCTGGTGATGGCCGTGGCGCTAGCGTTGGTGTTTACTGCCTGAACCAGCAGCAACACCAGCCCAACAATACCCAACACAAAGCCGACACCATGGCTGATGCTATTGGCAATTTCCTCTGCCAGAGAATATCCCTGCTTGATGAGTGGTTTCTTATCCATTACGCGCTCCGGGCGAACCGACAAATGAACTAACACCCTAGCGTAACTGAGAATGATTTCAGTGAACACATGTAAGCTAAAATAAAATGCTGATTTTTTGTAAAATAAGATTAATCAATGGGTTACTAAAATCATTCAACTAACACGCGTGATCTTCATTTAATTGCATTTAAATTCAATGACATAAAAAGTATTTTCACCAGGATAGATGTCGGCAATGACCTGCTTGAGCTCCGGCAGCGTCATATTTTCCTGTTCTGCATGGCGGTCCGTCAGAGTGTCCATCGTCACCGTTGATGTTGCCAGCACGTGAATTGTGCAAAAATAGCCATCATCTTCGTAACGCCCTACCCGCAGAATATCCCCAAACCTTAAAATGTGATTCTGCCGCAATCGCGCAGCGTAATGGTCTTACGCCCGGCGATAATGTCGGCCTGAAAGCGCTGAAAAAAAGTGATGTCGTTAGGCTGCATGGTATCATTCCCTCTAGATGATTTAATTTTACGAGTATCGCCACCGTGAGCCTATTCTCCCACGCCACCATCGCCAGCCTCAATGATCTTTGAGATGATGGTCTATCAGTACGTTATCAAAAATCGTGACACGGTAATGTACATGACCATTCGCGAACTGGCAGACGCGGCGGGCGTCTCAACCACCACGGTGATGCGCTTTTGCCGCAAGCTTAACTGCGAAGGCTACTCTGAATTTCGCGTACGCTTCAAATTATATTTAGAGCAGGATGAACCGCAACAGGCTAATTTCGGCGCCAGTGAAATAATCAGTTTTTTCAAAGGCGTCAATAATGACGAGTTTGATAAGTTGCTCGATAATGCAGTCGATATTATTCTCTCATCAGAGCGTATTATTTTTGTCGGCGCTGGAACTTCTGGCTCACTTGGTGGCGGCGCGGTTTTTTTCCAATATTGGAAAATTCAGTAATCATATCGACGACCCTTATTTTCCGGTCACGAATGACATGGCCAAAAACGCGCTGGCGATCGTGCTTTCAGTCTCGGGCGAGACCGAAGAGATCCTACGCTTTGCCGGGCAGTTTAGCCTGCACCGCTGCAAGGTGATGTCCATCACCAGTCATGAGCACTCACGACTGGCGAAACTCGCCGACTTTAACCTCTCCTGGCACGTGCCACAAACCCGCATTGGTGGCGTCTACGATATTACGACACAAATTCCGGTTATCTATATTCTGGAGTCTCTGGGTCGTAAACTGGCCAAGAAATTAGCATAAAAATACAGGGTGTTTTTTCGATGTAACATATTCCGTGAGGTGGATTTGTTATATCGTGACATTTAATTATCCTTTGTTAGACTCAATTTTATTTAAGCCATGAGCATAGCAAAGATGAAAAAACTGACCTTACCGAAAGACTTTTTATGGGGTGGCGCCGTTGCCGCACACCAAGTTGAAGGCGGCTGGAATAAAGGCGGCAAAGGGCCCAGCATCTGTGATGTGCTAACCGGCGGTGCCCACGGCGTTCCGCGCGAAATCACTCAGGAAGTGGTGCCGGGGAAATATTATCCGAACCACGAAGCTATCGACTTCCACGGCCACTACAAAGAAGACATCAAGCTGTTCGCTGAGATGGGCTTCAAATGCTTCCGCACCTCAATTGCCTGGACCCGTATCTTCCCTAACGGCGACGAAGCGCAGCCAAATGAAGAAGGTCTGAAATTTTACGACGACATGTTCGATGAGCTGTTGAAATACAACATCGAGCCGGTTATCACCCTCTCCCACTTCGAAATGCCGCTGCATTTGGTGCAGCAATACGGCGCGTGGACCAACCGCAAAGTGGTCGATTTCTTTGTGCGTTTCGCCGAAGTCGTTTTCGAACGCTACAAGCACAAGGTCAAATACTGGATGACCTTTAACGAAATCAATAACCAGCGCAACTGGCGCGCGCCGCTGTTCGGGTACTGCTGCTCTGGCGTGGTTTATACAGAGCGTGAGAATCCAGAAGAAACCATGTACCAGGTGCTGCACCACCAGTTCGTGGCCAGCGCTCTGGCGGTGAAGGCCGCGCGCCGAATTTACCCGAAATGCAGGTTGGCTGCATGCTGGCGATGGTGGCGCTCTATCCGTACTCCTGTAAACCGGAGGACGTGATGTTTGCCCAGGAGTCGATGCGTGAACGCTATGTCTTTACCGATGTGCAGATGCGCGGCTACTACCCACGTTACGTGTTAAATGAGTGGGAGCGTCGCGGCTTCAATATCAAAATGGAAGCCGGCGATGAGGCCATCTTGCGTGAAGGCACCTGCGATTATCTTGGTCTCAGCTACTACATGACCAACGCCGTGAAGGCCGAAGGCGGCAGCGGCGATGCGATTTCAGGCTTTGAAGGCAGCGTGCCTAACCCGCATGTGAAAGCCTCGGACTGGGGCTGGCAGATTGACCCGGTCGGCCTGCGCTACTCGCTGTGCGAACTGTACGAACGTTATCAGAAGCCGCTGTTTATCGTGGAGAACGGCTTCGGCGCGTACGATAAAGTCGAAGCCGACGGCAGCATTAACGATGACTACCGCATCGACTATCTGCGTGCACACGTCGAAGAGATGATGAAAGCCGTCACTTACGATGGCGTTGACCTGATGGGCTATACGCCGTGGGGCTGCATCGACTGCGTATCGTTCACCACCGGGCAGTACAGCAAGCGCTACGGCTTTATTTATGCGAATAAGCATGACGACGGTACCGGCGACATGTCACGTTCACGTAAGAAGAGTTTTAACTGGTACAAAGAAGTGATCGCCAGCAACGGCGAAAACTTGTAATCAATAGCCCCTTGCTCACGAGGAGAGGGGCTAACTTCGCTATTTACCGCCCGCCAGTTCGATAAAACTTCCGGTCACATACGACGCCTTTTCGCTCAGTAACCAGACAATCGCCTGCGCCACCTCTTCCGGCCGCCCGCCTCGCTGCATTGGCAGCATCGACTTCACTCGATCCACCCGGCCCGGCTCTCCGCCGGAGGCATGCATCTCGGTATAGATAAGACCGGGGCGTACGCAGTTGACGCGAATACCCTGCGCCGCCACCTCAAGCGCCAGCCCGGTAGTCAGCGTATCGACCGCCCCTTTTGAGGCAGCATAATCGACATATTCGAAAGGTGCGCCCAGCCGTGACGCCGCCGAGGATACGTTAACAATCGCGCCACCAGAGCCGCCATGCGAAACTGCCATACGTTTTACCGCTTCCCGACAGCACAGGAAATAGCCGGTAACGTTGGTCTTTAAAGACCCGATTAATACGCTCGGCACTCAGTGCTTCCACGCGGCTTTGGGTAAACAGAATGCCAGCATTATTCACCAGCGCTGTTAACGGCTCTTTGCTGTTGTTTGTCCACAAACATGGCCTCAACCTGTTGTTCATCGCCAATATCCGCCTGCACGACAAACGCTTTGCCACCGGCCATTTTAATGGCGCTAACCACCTCATCCGCCGCCTGCTCGTTCTGGTGATAGTTCACCGCCACCGTATAGCCTTCCTGCGCTAGCTGCAGTGCCGTCGCCCGCCAATCCCCCGGCTTGCGCCAGTGACTAATGCAAGTGCCACCGATCCTCCACAAAATAAAGGCGCCGAAGCGCCTTTAAAAAATAGAGTAATCAGCTGATTACTGGTATTCGCTCATCGGTACGCAGGAGCAGAAAGATTACGGTCGCCGTAAACATCATCCAGCGTTTCACCGTCGGCCAGTACTTGTTCGCCACGCCCGCAGGGAAGACGGCAACTTCACGGCTGTAACGGTTGGTTCCAATCCGCCACCAGCTCATTCTGAGTATGCGGAGAATTGACCAGCGGGTTGTTTTCCAGCGTCCATTCACCGGCCTTCACGCGGTCAATCTCGCTGCGGATTGCCAGCATGGCATCGATAAAGCGATCCAACTCGGCTTTGCTTTCCGATTCGGTTGGCTCAACCATCAGCGTCCCCGCAACCGGGAATGACATGGTTGGCGCATGGAAGCCGTAGTCGATAAGACGCTTAGCAATATCCAGCTCGCTAATGCCGGTTTCTTCTTTTAGTGGGCGAATATCCAGAATACATTCGTGCGCCACATGACCGTCGCAACCGGTGTACAGCACCGGATAAGCGTCTTTCAGGCGGGTCGCAATGTAGTTGGCGTTCAGAATAGCCACCTGGCTTGCCTGTTTTAAGCCTTCTGCACCCATCATTCGGATATACATCCAGCTGATTGGCAGAATGGAAGCGCTGCCGAATGGTGCCGCAGAAACCGCGCCCTGGCGGGTTAGCATCCCTTCGATATGCACCACGCTGTGCCCCGGTACAAACGGTGCAAGGTGCGCTTTCACGCCGATTGGCCCCAGACCCTGGCCGCCGCCGCCGTGCGGGATACAGAAGGTTTTATGCAGGTTAAGGTGCGAAACATCCGCGCCGATAAAGCCCGGAGAGGTAATGCCAACCTGCGCGTTCATGTTCGCGCCATCGAGGTAAACCTGGCCGCCAAACTGGTGGACGATTTCACACACTTCACGGATGGTCTCTTCATACACGCCGTGGGTGGACGGGTAAGTCACCATGATGCAGGAAGATTCGCCGCGTGCTGTTCCGCTTTCGCGCGCAGATCGGCCAGATCGATGTTGCCGTTCTTATCACAGGCAACAACAACCACCTGCATCCCCGCCATCTGTGCGGAAGCCGGATTGGTACCGTGCGCAGAGCTTGGGATCAGGCAGATATCACGGTGACCATCGTTGCGGCTTTCGTGGTAGTGACGAATCGCCAGCAGCCCAGCGTATTCACCCTGTGCGCCAGAGTTCGGCTGCATGCACAGCGCGTCATAACCGGTTAATTTGACCAGCCAATCTGACAGCTGACCGATCATCTGATGGTAGCCTTCGGCTTGATCAACCGGGGCAGAACGGGTGCAGTTCAGAAAATTCCGGCCAGGTTATCGGGATCATTCGCCGCGGCGTTCAGCTTCATGGTGCATGATCCCAGCGGGATCATCGCCTGTTTTTCAGCGCCAGATCTTTACGCTCCAGAGAGTGCATATAGCGCATCATCTCAGTTTCGCTGTGGTAACGATCAAAGACCGGATGGCTCAGAATCGCGTCATCACGCAGCATCACCTGTGGGATAGAGCGGCTGTCGAGCGCCACGTCTTTATCCAGGGTATCCATATCCAGACCGTGGTTATCGCCCAGCAGCACGTTGAAAAGCTGCATTACGTTTTCACGCGTGGTTGTTTCATCAAGGGTGATCCCAACCGCGTTCAGAATATCGCTACGCAGGTTGATTTCAGCCGCTTCGGCACGCGTCAGTACGCCCGCTTTGTCGGCCACTTCCACACACAAGGTGTCGAAATAGTGCGCATGGCGCAGTTTCAGACCTTTTTGTTGCAGGCCCGCCGCCAGGATATCGGTCAGACGGTGAATGCGGTTAGCGATACGTTTCAGGCCAACCGGGCCGTGATAAACGGCATACAGGCTGGCGATGTTTGCCAGCAGTACCTGGGAAGTACAAATGTTGGAGTTCGCTTTCTCACGGCGGATATGTTGCTCGCGAGTCTGCATCGCCATGCGCAGCGCGGTATTGCCAGCTGCATCTTTCGATACACCGATAATACGGCCCGGCATTGAGCGTTTGTATTCATCTTTCGCCGCAAAGAATGCCGCGTGTGGGCCACCGTAGCCCATCGGCACGCCGAAGCGTTGCGCCGAACCAAAAACAATATCCGCGCCCTGTTTACCCGGCGCAGTTAACAGCACCAGCGCCATAATATCGGCGGCAACGCTGACCACAATTTTGCGTGATTTCAGTTCGCTAATAAGCGCAGTGTAGTCGTGAATTTCACCGGTAGTGCCTACCTGCTGTAACAGCACGCCGAAGACGTCCTGATGGTCGAGCACTTTTTGCGCGTCATCGACAATCACTTCAAAACCAAAGGTTTCGGCACGAGTACGGACCACATCCAGCGTTTGCGGATGCACATCGGAAGCCACGAAGAAGCGGTTGGCATTTTTCAGTTTGCTGACGCGTTTCGCCATCGCCATTGCTTCGGCGGCAGCGGTGGCCTCGTCCAGAAGAGAAGCAGAGGCCATATCCAGTCCAGTCAAATCCAGCGTTACCTGCTGGAAGTTGAGCAGTGCTTCAAGGCGGCCCTGGGAGACTTCAGGTTGATACGGAGTGTACGCGGTATACCAGCCCGGATTTTCCAGCATGTTACGCAGGATAACCGGCGGTAGCTGCACGGCGGTGTAACCCATGCCGATGTAAGACGTGAAGCGTTTATTGCGACTGGCAATAGCCTTGAGTTCTGCCAGTGCGGCGTATTCGGTCGCCGGTGCGCCAACCTGCGGTGGTGTCGCAAGTTGAATATCTTTCGGCACAATCTGGCCGGTCAGCGCGTTTAACGATTGTGCACCAACGGCATTCAGCATTTCTTGCTGTTGCGCGGCGTCCGGTCCGATATGGCGTTCAATAAAAGCGCCGCTGTTTTCAAGCTGGCTTAACGTCTGTGTCATGAGCGATGGTTCCTGAAACGTGCAGTGAATTGTGAACCTCTCTCCTTACGAAGAGAGTGAGGGTGAGGCATAAATTTTCCTCACCCTGATCCTCTCCCGCAGAAGAGGAATAAAGCCGTTACTCGTCTTCTAACAATGCTTCGTATGCGGTCGCATCCAGCAGTGATTCCAGTTCGCTTTCATCGCTGGCTTTGATTTTAAAGATCCAGCCGCCTGCATACGGTTCGCTGTTCACCAGTTCCGGGGAATCGCTCAGTGCGTCGTTTACCGCCACGATTTCACCGCTTACTGGCGCATAAATGTCTGACGCCGCTTTTACCGATTCGGCAACCGCGCAGTCATCGCCCGCGCTAACCGTTGCGCCCACTTCCGGCAGGTCAACAAACACCATATCGCCTAACAGCTCCTGAGCATGTTCGGTAATACCAACGGTGTAAGTGCCGTCGGCTTCTTTACGCAGCCATTCGTGTTCTTTGCTGTATTTCAGTTCTGCTGGTACGTTGCTCATCAATCAATCTCCAAAAAAGTAAATCACGCGACGGCTTTGCCGTTACGCACAAAAACAGGTTTTGTCACTTTAACCGGCATTTCACGGTTGCGAATTTGCACAATCGCCGTTTCGCCAATACCTTCCGGCACGCGCGCCAGCGCAATGCTGTAACCCAGCGTCGGGGAGAAAGTACCGCTGGTGATAATGCCTTCATGCTGGTTGCCCTGCGCATCGGTAAAGCGTACCGGCAGTTCATTACGCAGCACGCCTTTTTCGGTCATCACCAGACCAACCAGTTTTTCTGTACCATGCTCACGCTGCACTTCCAGGGCTTCACGACCGATAAAGTCACGATCTGCCGGTTCCCAGGCGATGGTCCAGCCCATGTTGGCGGCTAAAGGAGAGATGGTTTCGTCCATCTCCTGACCATAAAGATTCATGCCCGCTTCCAGACGCAGCGTGTCACGCGCGCCCAAGCCACATGGCTTAACACCCGCTTCCACCAGCGCACGCCAGAAATCGGCCGCTTTTTCATTGGGCAGCGCAATTTCATAGCCCGCTTCACCGGTATAACCAGTGGTGGCAATAAACAGATCGCCCGCCTGCACGCCAAAGAACGGTTTCATCCCTTCCACCGCCTGACGCTGGGCGTCATTAAACAGTGTGGCAGCTTTTGCCTGCGCATTCGGCCCTTGCACGGCAATCATGGAAAGGTCATCACGAACGGTAATTTCGATGCCGAAAGGTTCAGCGTGTTGGGTAATCCAGGAGAGGTCTTTTTCGCGGGTGGCGGAGTTAACAACGAGGCGGAAGAAATCTTCAGTAAAGTAGTAGACGATGAGGTCATCTATCACACCGCCAGAGGCATTCAACATCCCCGAGTAAAGGGCTTTGCCGCTTTTGGTGAGCTTCGCCACATCGTTCGCCAGCAGATAACGCAGAAACTCCCGGGTGCGGCTGCCGCGAAGATCGACGATGGTCATATGTGACACATCAAACATTCCGGCATCGGTACGTACCGCATGATGTTCGTCGATTTGCGAACCGTAATGCAGCGGCATCATCCAGCCGTGGAAATCCACCATGCGAGCGCCGCAAAGCGTGTGTTGTTCGTACAAAGGAGTCTGTTGTGCCATCTTGTCCTCATTGAATAAGCGGGGCTGACAACTTTTTCATGGTGAAATTATCACCACGAAACCCAGCATCGGAGCCACTCCCGGTCCCCAACGCAATCGTTCTCTTTTGCCTGAACTTACCACCGAAACAGACTGTTAACCATAAGGTAAAATTGATCATCACATTAGCTTATGGTTAAAAAATGCAAAAATCGCGACAGAATAAAAAACCAAAAAATACACCAGTTTCTATACAAAGATGATGTGATGAGAAAGTCAATTTGAATAAGACAATATTAAGAGCTAAAAAAATGTCAAAAAACACTAAATCAAAAAATAATGGCATTAGAAAATATAATGCGAAAACGGAGGTGAAATTAGTTTATTTCAAATGAGGAAAATCTCCCGGCGAAAAAACCGGGAGATGAAAGTGTGATGGGTATCAAATAAACAACAGAGGAGAAATTTTTAACGCAGCCATTCAGGCAAATCGTTTAATCCCATTGCCTGGCGGATAAGTTGCGGCTTAACGCCAGGAAGCGTGTCGGCCAGTTTCAAACCAATATCACGCAGCAGTTTTTTCGCCGGATTGGTACCGGAAAACAGATCGCGGAATCCCTGCATACCAGCCAGCATCAACGCCGCACTGTGCTTGCGGCTACGCTCATAGCGACGCAGATAAATGTACTGCCCGATGTCTTTCCCCTGACGATGCAACCGTTTCAGTTCGGCAATCAGCTCTGCAGCATCCATAAAGCCGAGATTTACCCCCTGCCCCGCCAGCGGGTGAATGGTATGTGCGGCGTCGCCCACCAGCGCCAGACGGTGCGAGGCAAACTGGCGCGCATAACGCCCCGTCAGTGGGAACACCTGACGCGCGCTCTCAACCTTGCATAAGCCCAGGCGATTATCAAAAGCGATATTTAACGCGCGATTAAATTCGTCTTCACTTGCCTGCTGCATCCGCTGCGCTTCCTCTGGCGACAGTGACCAGACAATCGAGCAAAGATGCGGATCGCTAAGCGGTAAAAAGGCCAGAATGCCTTCGCCATGGAAAACCTGCCGCGCCACCGCATCATGCGGTTCTTCCGTGCGAATGGTCGCCACCAGCGCGTGATGACGATAATCCCAGAAGGTCAGCGGAATATAGCTTTTGCTGCGCAGCCATGAGTTTGCACCATCAGCGCCAACCACCAGGCGAGCGGTCAGCATATTGCCATCTTTGAGCGTCAGGAACTTTCGTTCTTCGCCCCACACCACTTGCTGAAGTTCGGCGGGAGCCATTAGGCTTACGTCAGCACAACGCTCGGCTTTCTGCCATAAAGCGTGATGAATCACTGCGTTCTCGACGATATGACCGAGATGGCTGTAGCCCATGCTGCGATCGTCAAACGCAATGCGACCAAAACTGTCTTTATCCCACACTTCCATACCGTGATAGCAGCTGGCGCGCTGGGCGACAATCGCCGACCAGACGTCCACTTTGGCACGGTCTTTTCGCTACCAGCATTAATGGCCGACACGCGCAGTGCGGGTGGCGCATCGGCTGCCAGGTTCGTGTGGCAACGATTGCTCCAGCACCGCAACCCGCAGGCCGCTGCCCTGTAAACCGCAGGCCACCGCCAGCCCAACCATTCCACCGCCTACGATGGCAACATCAACACTCTGCACATTAACTCCTTAAACTGCTTCTAGCGGGCGACCCAGCCACGTCCGCTGCGCCAGCACATCGCGTGCGGGGGTAAACAATTCCATCGCCATCAGCCCTTGCGTGCGCCCGGCAACCAAAGGAGCCCAACGATTAGCGAACAGATGTACCAGGCTATCGGTGACGCCGATGGGTGCGCATTATCCTCCGCGCGCTGGCGTTGATACTGACAAAGTAGCGCATAGTCACCGATATCCTGCTGGGCGTTTATGCGCCTGTGTCAGCGTTTCCGCCAGCGTCATCACATCACGCATACCGAGATTAAACCCTTGCCCGGCAATCAGATGCGCAGCGTCTGCGCGGCATTACCTACCAGCGCCGATCGGTGCGATACCGTTCGCGTAGCGGTGGTCAACGACAGCGGATAGACGCTACGTGCACCTGTTTGCGTGATTTGCCCTAAGCCGCCAGCCAAATGCCGACTGGAGTTCACGGCAAAACTTCTCGTCACTCCACGACAACACCTCTTCGCGCCGTTCCAGTGGATGACACCAGACCAGCGAACAGCGTCCGTCAGACATCGGCAACATCGCCAGCGGGCCATGTTGCGTAAAGCGTTCAAAAGCGCGCCCTTCATGCGCAACGGAAGTAGCAACGTTGGCAATCACGGCCAGTTGTTCGTAAGGCTCCTGCTGCCAGTCAACGCCGCACGCGGTGGCTAACGCTGAATGGGTGCCATCAGCTGCTACCAGCACGCGGCCCGTCAGCGTCTCGCCACTCTCCAGCGTCACTTCAACGTGACTCTGAGTACGGGCAACGTTAGCCACGCGATCAGGGCAATGCAGCGTTACGCCAGGTGCTTTACGCAGCAATGCAAACAGCCGTTGCCCGACATTGTGCAATTCGACAACCTGTCCCAGCGCCGCCAGTTGGTAATCTTCTGCGGCGAGGGTGACAAATCCAGCGTGACCACGATCGCTGACATGCACGGTGGTGATGGCAGTTGCGCAATCCGCCAGAGATTGCCAGACGCCGATGCGCGCCAGTTGCTGACAGGTACCCGCCGCCAGCGCTATCGCTCGTCCATCAAAGCCCGGATGAGCATGTGACTCTGGCGCAGTCGCTTCAATCAAATGTACCGGCAGCGCCCCGTGACTTAACCGGGAAATAGCCAGCGCCAGCGTCGCGCCCGCCATGCCGCCACCGACGATGATTACGCTCATTGCTTTCTCGCAGCAACCATCAACGCTTCGATTTCTTCCGGCTTTTTCACCACGCTGGCGGTGAGGTTTTCGTTACCGGTTTCGGTAATCACAATGTCGTCTTCAATACGAATGCCGATACCGCGATATTGTTCTGGCACTTCTGCATCCGGCGCAATATACAGCCCTGGCTCTACGGTCAGTACCATGCCCGGTTCCAGAATGCGCGAGCGATCCTGACCATAAACACCCACGTCATGGACATCCAGTCCTAACCAGTGGCTAAGGCCATGCATAAAGAAAGGACGATGGGCGTTCTGAGCGATCAGTTCATCAACATCACCTTTCAGGATGCCGAGTTTTACCAGGCCGCTAACCATGATGCGCACCACTTCACCAGTGACTTCCAGAATGGAAGTTCCCGGACGATACAGGCGCAGGCTGGTTTCGAGAGACTCCAGCACAATGTCGTAGATTTCACGCTGGGCCTGGGTGAATTTGCCGTTGACCGGGAAGGTGCGGGTAATATCGCCAGCGTAACCTTTGTATTCACAACCCGCGTCAATCAACACCAGGTCGCCGTCGCGCATTTCACACTCGTTTTCGGTGTAGTGCAGAATGCAGCCGTTTTCACCGCTGCCGACAATGGTGTTATAGGACGGATAGCGCGCACCGTGGCGGTTAAATTCGTGGTGAATTTCGCCTTCCAGATGGTACTCGAACATTCCCGGACGGCATTTTTCCATCGCCCGTGTATGTGCCATGGCGGTGATTTCTCCCGCGCGGCGGAGTACGGCAATCTCTTCTGGCGATTTGAACAGGCGCATTTCATGAACAACAGGACGCCAGTCGATCATCGTTGCCGGTGCGGTGAGATTTTGCCGCGAACCTTTACGCAGTTTTTCCAGCGCACTGTTCACGATTACATCAGCATATGCATATTCGCCCTGGGCATGGTAAACCACATCCAGGCCGTTAAGTAGTTGATAAAGTTGCTGATTGATTTCGCTGAATGCCAGTGCGCGGTCAACGCCCAGTTTCTCTGGCGCGGCATCCTGGCCTAAGCGACGGCCAAACCAGATCTCCGCCGTCAGGTCGCGAACGCGGTTAAACAGAACGCTGTGGTTATGAGTGTCATCGCTTTTAATCAGCACCAGCACCGCTTCCGGTTCGTTAAAGCCGGTGAAGTACCAGAAGTCACTGTTCTGACGATAGGGGTATTCGCTGTCGGCGCTACGTGTTACTTCTGGTGCAGCAAAAATCAGCGCGGCGCTGCCGGGTTGCATTTGCTCCACCAGGGCCTGACGGCGACGCTGAAACTCTTGCCGGGATATCTCACTCATAACACTCTCCTTACGTTTTTTGTTTTTAGTGTAGAGTCGGTTTTTGTACTTCTGGCGCGGTCGGTTGCGGATGAGTAAAGGTGTCGTGGCATAACAGCGCGGCAACACGAACGTATTCGATGATCTCTTCAAGCGACATTTCAAGCTCTTCCTGATCTTCGTCTTCGTCGTAACCCAGTTGCGCAATGTTACGCAGATCGTCGATAGCTTCACCGGTTTCGCCGGTCACTTTATCCAGCTTCGGTTGCGTAACGCCAAGACCAAGCAGGAAGTGATTGACCCAACCTGCCAATGCATCAGCCCGATCGAAAACGCTGACATCATCGCCATCAGGCAGATAAAGCTGAAAAAGGAAGCCGTCATCCTGCAGGGCATCGCTGGTGGCAGAGTGCATTTTACGCAGTGCCTGTGCCAGCTCATGACCGAAAGCCATGCCTTCGTTCGTCAGGTCGTGAAGTAGCGGTAGCCATGAGCTGTCATCGTTACCGCCACATATCATCCCGCTGATTAAACCATGCATCTCAGCTGGGGTCAGACCCGTCCCTTGTTGGTTCAGATACTGGTTCATTTCGTTGTAACCAGGCATTTCGTTCTGTATAGACATAAGCATTCGTCGTCAAAGGGAGGAATATTCATGATATGCTACCACTTTGGGCCCTGGTGGACCAGAAAAGGGCTTGTCTCTTCTCATCAGGGTAGCTATAGTGTCGCCCCTTCGCAGACCATGGGTCTAAAGACGAAGGTCGCGCAGTCAATCAGCAGGAAGGTGGCATGTCTGCAGAACCCGTCGATATCCAGATTCTTGGTGGCTTCATGACGGGGATTGCCCGCCTGAACAAAGGGATGCTTTGAATCAGGCTGCGGACGATCTGGAATCAGCGGTTGCAAGATCTGAAAGAACGCACGAGAGTCACAAATACTGAGCAGTTGGTTTTCATCGCCGCGTTGAACATCAGCTACGAGTTAACTCAGGAAAAGGCGAAGACGCGTGACTATGCTTCGAGCATGGAACAGCGCATTAGGATGCTGCAGCAGACCATTGAACAAGCGTTGCTTGACCAGGGTCTGCATTGATAAGTCAGGGCCAAACGTTGAATAACACTTTGCAGTTTACTATGGTAGAGTGACTGTGAAGACAAAATTTCTCTGAGATGTTCGCAAGCGGCGAGTCCCTCAGCCTGCCATTTCATACCACAAGAATGTGGCGCTCCACGGTTGGTGAGCATGCTCGGTCCGTCCGAGAAGCCTTAAAACTGTGACGACGATATCCACCTTGAACCAAGGGTTCAAGGGTTACAGCCTGCGGCGGCATCTCGGAGATTCCCCTTCTACCTGTTACCGGTCGTTATGACACAGCTTTCAGAGCTACATTCTCTCCCGACAAGAAATTCGCCAGCTAATCCGGCAGCGTTGCTGCGCGCTCACGCCAGAGCAGCAAACTCAGTTTCGGTCATGAAGCTGCCACCCGTATGATTTCCTGGCCTCCGGTCGTGATGGCACAAACCGTCGCCGTGTTTTTATCCTTTGACGGTGAACTCGATACCCAACCGCTGATTGAACAACTCTGGCAGGCGGGCAAGCGCGTTTATCTACCGGTGTTGCATCCGTTCAGCCAGGGCAACCTGCTGTTTCTGCACTACCATCCGCAAAGCAATCTGGTGATAAACCGCCTGAAGATCAGCGAGCCAAAACTCGACGTGCGCGACGTTCTGCCGCTGCAATCAGCTGGATGTTCCGACTACGCCGCTGGTTGCCTTTGATGAACACGGGCAGCGTTTGGGTATGGGCGTGGTTTTTACGATCGCACCTTACAAAACTGGCAGGCGCACGGCATCCAGCCCGTTGGCTACGCCCATGACTGCCAGCAAGTTGCCGCACTACCGGTTATAGAGCTGATATCCCCCTTCCCGCCGTCGTCGACACCATCAAAAGTGTGGCAGTGGTAGGTGTTTTTTCGTCGATTGACAGCGCTGTATTTTTGACCTAAATTCCTTGGTAAAGGGTGAGGGAAGTCTCCCTGCATAAAGACTGTTAATATGCTGGGTAGGCGATGATTAAGATAATCAGCAGTATGATGACGAAGTCGACGATCGTCCCTTTCCTTTTAAGAGCCCCTGCTTCGGTAGGGGCTTTTCCGTTTCAGCCCCATGCTGAGCCTCTATCGTAAGTGGCTTTTTTACGCGAACAAGGCACAGCGAAGCCTTTAATCACCGTTTGCGGGCGAGGCTCGTAAATGAGATGTATCGGTTGCAGAAAGGAAGGATGAGGCAGGAAGGGCTGACGAGAAGGGGAAAGACCATTGGCCTGCCCGTGAAAGGAGTGGATTAGTAAAGCAGGCGTGCGCGCAGAGTGCCCGGAATCGCCTTCATGCTCAGCAGCGCTTTCTCGGCAACATCTTCTTCCGCTTCAATATCAATAACCACATAACCCATATCGGAGTTAGTTTGCAGATACTGTGCGGCAACGTCGACGCCCTGATCGGCGAAGATCTGGTTCAACGCCGTCAGTATCCTGGGCGGTTTTACGGATGTGCAGCATGATCGCCCACCGTGCAGCGGTAGCGAAACTTCCGGGAAGTTCACTGCCGACAGCGTAGAACCATTGTCGGAGTACTTCGCCAGTTTACCCGCCACTTCCAGACCGATATTTTCCTGCGCTTCCTGAGTAGAACCACCGATGTGCGGCGTCAGGATAACGTTGTCGAACTCACACAGCGGTGAGGTGAACGGTTCGCTGTTGGTCGCCGGTTCCGTTGGGAATACGTCAACGGCAGCACGCCAGGTGTTTGCTCGCTAGCACGGCGCACAGCGTGGGATATCAACGACCGTACCACGTGAGGCGTTAATCAGCAGCGCACCAGGCTTCATCAGCGCCAGCTCTTCCGCGCCCATCAAAATCGGTGGGCGTTTTCCGGCACGTGCAGGCTAACCACATCGCTCATGTTCAGCAGGTCAGAGAGATGCTGCACCTGAGTCGCATTGCCCAGCGGCAGTTTGCTTTCAATATCGTAGAAGAAGACGTGCATCCCCAGCGATTCAGCCAGAATACCGAGCTGAGTACCGATGTGGCCGTAGCCGATGATGCCCAGTTTTTTACCGCGCGCTTCATAGGAGCCCGCAGCCAGTTTATTCCACACGCCGCGGTGCGCCTTGGCGTTAGCTTCAGGAATACCACGTAGCAGTAACAGCAGTTCGCCAATCACCAACTCCGCCACGGAACGTGTGTTAGAGAATGGGGCGTTAAACACGGGAACGCCGCGTTTTGCCGCCGCTTTCAGGTCGACGCTGGTTGGTGCCGAATAAGAAACAACCTACCGCCACCAGTTTTTTCAGCGGCCGCTAAGATCTTCTTCCGTCAAGTGCGTGCGGGATCAGCAGGCCGATGAAATGAGCATCACGGATCGACTCCTTCAGCTGTTCACTATCCAGCGCACCCTTGTGAAATTCGATATTGGTGTAACCTGCTGCGCGAAGGCTATCCAGCGCCTTCTGGTGCACGCCTACGACCGGCAGAAACTTAATTTTGTCTTTTTCCAGTGATACCTTAGCCATTTCCCCCGTCCTGTCTTTGTTTTACTGATGTTGTGCTGAACGAAAGTTCATTTCTAAGCAACATATCAAAAATAAATATTGCGGCAATATGAACGTTTGCGTCGGGGTCATGAAGAACGGTCACGCAGGGCAAAATGCCAGCATAAAATGCTAAGCGGGAAACTAAACGTGGGATGTTAATAAGAATGGGGTTGTAAATTTTGACACAAGTCACCAAATTTGGCCTGAATAAAAAAAATGGGGGAGATCGTCATTCCCCCGGGTCAGATCATTTCACAATAGTTTTCGCGCCATAGGCAGTACCGATCAACGCGACATCAGCACCACGGTTCGCAACAGGCCGACCGTAACGACGCCAGGAAACCATTGATAGCATTTTCCAGAGCAATTGCGTCAAGGATTTCAAGGCCGTGCACGTCGAGGATCACGTTGCCGTTGTCGGTCACTACGCCCTGGCGATACTCCGGACGACCGCCCAGCTTAACCAGTTCACGCGCTACGGCGCTGCGCGCCATTGGAATAACTTCAACCGGTAGCGGGAAGTTGCCCAGGATATCAACCTGCTTAGAGGCGTCGGCGATGCCAGATAAATTTATCCGCCACCGAAGCGATCGATTTTTTCACGCGTCAGCGCCGCGCCACCGCCTTGATCATCTGCATATGGCCGTTGATCTCATCCGCGCCATCAACATAGATGCCCAAACGGTCGACTTCATTCAGATCGAAAACGGTGATACCGAGGCTTTTCAGCTTCTCAGTAGAGGCATCGAGGCTGGAGACCGCGCCTTCAATTTCTGGCTTTTCATGGTACCCAGCGCGTGGATCCAGAGTGTGCGCGGTAAATCCCGTGCCTACACCGACAATCGTACCTGGCTGTACGTATTGAAGTGCCGCCCCAGCCTACTGCTTTTTTCAGTTCATCCTGCGTCATGATCGTTTCGCCTGTGGTGTAGTCATCTACCGCGTTTTATAGAACAGAATTTCTCTGCCACAATTCGAGTCACCTCGCCGGGCTCTAGCTTGGGCATTGTGGACGGGAGGCCTCCCAACACTTGTGAGCTAACATCACTAGTAATGTGCAAACTATTTTCGTCTGTATCTGCGGTCAATTTATGTCATAGTGCAGATAACACCTATACGGGAGCACCTCAGAGCAATGAAACGTCCGGACTACAGAACACTACAGGCGCTGGATGCCGTTATCAGGGAACGTGGGTTTGAACGCGCCGCGCAGAAACTGTGCATTACTCAGTCCGCCGTTTCTCAGCGTATTAAACAGCTGGAGAACATGTTCGGCCAGCCGCTGCTGGTGCGTACTGTCCCGCCACGCCCAACCGAACAAGGGCAAAAGCTGTTGGCGCTGCTGCGTCAGGTCGAGCTGCTGGAAGAAGAGTGGCTGGGTGACGAACAAACCGGCTCAACGCCTTTGTTGCTGTCGCTGGCGGTCAACGCCGACAGTCTGGCGACCTGGCTGCTGCCCGCATTGTTGGGAAAGTATCAACAACTCTCCTATTCGACTAAATCTTCAGGTGGAAGATGAAACGCGCACCCAGGAACGCCTGCGTCGCGGTGAAGTGGTCGGCGCGGTGAGTATTCAGCCACAGGCGCTGCCAAGTTGTCTGGTCGATCAGCTCGGTGCACTCGATTATCTGTTTGTTGGTTCTAAGGCCTTCGCCGAACGTTATTTCCCGAATGGCGTGACGCGCTCTGCGCTACTGAAAGCCCCTGCCGTTGCCTTCGATCATCTCGATGATATGCATCAGGCATTCTTACAGCAGAACTTCGACCTGCCGCCGGGCAGCGTACCGTGCCATATCGTCAACTCTTCAGAAGCGTTCGTTCAGCTGGCGCGTCAGGGCACAACCTGCTGTATGATCCCCATCTGCAAATTGAGAAAGAGCTGGCCAGCGGCGGAGAGCTTATCGATCTGACACCGGGGTTATTCCAGCGCCGTATGCTGTACTGGCACCGTTTCGCACCAGAAAGCCGCATGATGCGCAAGGTGACCGACGCCCTGCTCGCTTACGGGCACAAGGTTCTGCGTCAGGATTAATCCATCAAATAATGCCTGATAGCACATATCAGGCGTTGTCCTCACTTCTTTTTGTATTCCTTGAATCACATCACAAAATAGACAAATCTCAGGCGGCAAAAAACGACGTCTGAATGCATTTTTTTTGCTGGCGACAAACCCACGTAAAAAGCTCACCGTAGGCGCAAATACCCTCATTTTGATTGCGTTTTACGGAGCAAATAATGTCTAACGTGCAGGAGTGGCAACAGCTTGCCAACAAGGAATTGAGCCGTCGGGAGAAAACTGTCGACTCGCTGGTTCATCAAACCGCGGAAGGGATCGCCATCAAGCCGCTGTATACCGAAGCCGATCTCGATAATCTGGAGGTGACAGGTACCCTTCCTGGTTTGCCGCCCTACGTTCGTGGCCCGCGTGCCACTATGTATACCGCCCAACCGTGGACCATCCGTCAGTATGCTGGTTTTTCAACAGCAAAAGAGTCCAACGCTTTTTATCGCCGTAACCTGGCCGCCGGGCAAAAAGGTCTTTCCGTTGCGTTTGACCTTGCCACCCACCGTGGCTACGACTCCGATAACCCGCGCGTGGCGGGCGACGTCGGCAAAGCGGGCGTCGCTATCGACACCGTGGAAGATATGAAAGTCCTGTTCGACCAGATCCCGCTGGATAAAATGTCGGTTTCGATGACCATGAATGGCGCAGTGCTACCAGTACTGGCGTTTTATATCGTCGCCGCAGAAGAGCAAGGTGTTACACCTGATAAACTGACCGGCACCATTCAAAACGATATTCTCAAAGAGTACCTCTGCCGCAACACCTATATTTACCCACCAAAACCGTCAATGCGCATTATCGCCGACATCATCGCCTGGTGTTCCGGCAACATGCCGCGATTTAATACCATCAGTATCAGCGGTTACCACATGGGTGAAGCGGGTGCCAACTGCGTGCAGCAGGTAGCATTTACGCTCGCTGATGGGATTGAGTACATCAAAGCAGCAATCTCTGCCGGACTGAAAATTGATGACTTCGCTCCTCGCCTGTCGTTCTTCTTCGGCATCGGCATGGATCTGTTTATGAACGTCGCCATGTTGCGTGCGGCACGTTATTTATGGAGCGAAGCGGTCAGTGGATTTGGCGCACAGGACCCGAAATCACTGGCGCTGCGTACCCACTGCCAGACCTCAGGCTGGAGCCTGACTGAACAGGATCCGTATAACAACGTTATCCGCACCACCATTGAAGCGCTGGCTGCGACGCTGGGCGGTACTCAGTCACTGCATACCAACGCCTTTGACGAAGCGCTTGGTTTGCCTACCGATTTCTCAGCACGCATTGCCCGCAACACCCAGATCATCATCCAGGAAGAATCAGAACTCTGCCGCACCGTCGATCCACTGGCCGGATCCTATTACATTGAGTCGCTGACCGATCAAATCGTCAAACAAGCCAGAGCTATTATCCAACAGATCGACGAAGCCGGTGGCATGGCGAAAGCGATCGAAGCAGGTCTGCCAAAACGAATGATCGAAGAGGCCTCAGCGCGCGAACAGTCGCTGATCGACCAGGGCAAGCGTGTCATCGTTGGTGTCAACAAGTACAAACTGGATCACGAAGACGAAACCGATGTACTTGAGATCGACAACGTGATGGTGCGTAACGAGCAAATTGCTTCGCTGGAACGCATTCGCGCCACCCGTGATGATGCCGCCGTAACCGCCGCGTTGAACGCCCTGACTCACGCCGCACAGCATAACGAAAACCTGCTGGCTGCCGCTGTTAATGCCGCTCGCGTTCGCGCCACCCTGGGTGAAATTTCCGATGCGCTGGAAGTCGCTTTCGACCGTTATCTGGTGCCAAGCCAGTGTGTTACCGGCGTGATTGCGCAAAGCTATCATCAGTCTGAGAAATCGGCCTCCGAGTTCGATGCCATTGTTGCGCAAACGGAGCAGTTCCTTGCCGACAATGGTCGTCGCCCGCGCATTCTGATCGCTAAGATGGGCCAGGATGGACACGATCGCGGCGCGAAAGTGATCGCCAGCGCCTATTCCGATCTCGGTTTCGACGTAGATTTAAGCCCGATGTTCTCTACACCTGAAGAGATCGCCCGCCTGGCCGTAGAAAACGACGTTCACGTAGTGGGCGCATCCTCACTGGCTGCCGGTCATAAAACGCTGATCCCGGAACTGGTCGAAGCGCTGAAAAAATGGGGACGCGAAGATATCTGCGTGGTCGCGGGTGGCGTCATTCCGCCGCAGGATTACGCCTTCCTGCAAGAGCGCGGCGTGGCGGCGATTTATGGTCCAGGTACACCTATGCTCGACAGTGTGCGCGACGTACTGAATCTGATAAGCCAGCATCATGATTAATGAAGCCACGCTGGCAGAAAGTATTCGCCGCTTACGTCAGGGTGAGCGTGCCACACTCGCCCAGGCCATGACGCTGGTGGAAAGCCGTCACCCGCGTCATCAGGCACTAAGTACGCAGCTGCTTGATGCCATTATGCCGTACTGCGGTAACACCCTGCGACTGGGCGTTACCGGCACCCCCGGCGCGGGGAAAAGTACCTTTCTTGAGGCCTTTGGCATGTTGTTGATTCGAGAGGGATTAAAGGTCGCGGTTATTGCGGTCGATCCCAGCAGCCCGGTCACTGGCGGTAGCATTCTCGGGGATAAAACCCGCATGAATGACCTGGCGCGTGCCGAAGCGGCGTTTATTCGCCCGGTACCATCCTCCGGTCATCTGGGCGGTGCCAGTCAGCGAGCGCGGGAATTAATGCTGTTATGCGAAGCAGCGGGTTATGACGTAGTGATTGTCGAAACGGTTGGCGTCGGGCAGTCGGAAACAGAAGTCGCCCGCATGGTGGACTGTTTTATCTCGTTGCAAATTGCCGGTGGCGGCGATGATCTGCAGGGCATTAAAAAAGGGCTGATGGAAGTGGCTGATCTGATCGTTATCAACAAAGACGATGGCGATAACCATACCAATGTCGCCATTGCCCGGCATATGTACGAGAGTGCCCTGCATATTCTGCGACGTAAATACGACGAATGGCAGCCACGGGTTCTGACTTGTAGCGCACTGGAAAAACGTGGAATCGATGAGATCTGGCACGCCATCATCGACTTCAAAACCGCGCTAACTGCCAGTGGTCGTTTACAACAAGTGCGGCAACAACAATCGGTGGAATGGCTGCGTAAGCAGACCGAAGAAGAAGTACTGAATCACCTGTTCGCGAATGAAGATTTCGATCGCTATTACCGCCAGACGCTTTTAGCGGTCAAAAACAATACGCTCTCACCGCGCACCGGCCTGCGGCAGCTCAGTGAATTTATCCAGACGCAATATTTTGATTAAAGGAATTTTTATGTCTTATCAGTATGTTAACGTTGTCACTATCAACAAAGTGGCGGTCATTGAGTTTAACTATGGCCGAAAACTTAATGCCTTAAGTAAAGTCTTTATTGATGATCTTATGCAGGCGTTAAGCGATCTCAACCGGCCGGAAATTCGCTGTATCATTTTGCGCGCACCGAGTGGATCCAAAGTCTTCTCCGCAGGTCACGATATTCACGAACTGCCGTCTGGCGGTCGCGATCCGCTCTCCTATGATGATCCATTGCGTCAAATCACCCGCATGATCCAAAAATTCCCGAAACCGATCATTTCGATGGTGGAAGGTAGTGTTTGGGGTGGCGCATTTGAAATGATCATGAGTTCCGATCTGATCATCGCCGCCAGTACCTCAACCTTCTCAATGACGCCTGTAAACCTCGGCGTCCCGTATAACCTGGTCGGCATTCACAACCTGACCCGCGACGCGGGCTTCCACATTGTCAAAGAGCTGATTTTTACCGCTTCGCCAATCACCGCCCAGCGCGCGCTGGCTGTCGGCATCCTCAACCATGTTGTGGAAGTGGAAGAACTGGAAGATTTCACCTTACAAATGGCGCACCACATCTCTGAGAAAGCGCCGTTAGCCATTGCCGTTATCAAAGAAGAGCTGCGTGTACTGGGCGAAGCACACACCATGAACTCCGATGAATTTGAACGTATTCAGGGGATGCGCCGCGCGGTGTATGACAGCGAAGATTACCAGGAAGGGATGAACGCTTTCCTCGAAAAACGTAAACCTAATTTCGTTGGTCATTAATCCCTGCGAACGAAGGAGTAAAAATGGAAACTCAGTGGACAAGGATGACCGCCAATGAAGCGGCAGAAATTATCCAGCATAACGACATGGTGGCATTTAGCGGCTTTACCCCGGCGGGTTCGCCGAAAGCCCTACCCACCGCGATTGCCCGCAGAGCTAACGAACAGCATGAGGCCAAAAAGCCGTATCAAATTCGCCTTCTGACGGGTGCGTCAATCAGCGCCGCCGCTGACGATGTACTTTCTGACGCCGATGCTGTTTCCTGGCGTGCGCCATATCAAACATCGTCCGGTTTACGTAAAAAGATCAATCAGGGCGCGGTGAGTTTCGTTGACCTGCATTTGAGCGAAGTGGCGCAAATGGTCAATTACGGTTTCTTCGGCGACATTGATGTTGCCGTCATTGAAGCATCGGCACTGGCACCGGATGGTCGAGTCTGGTTAACCAGCGGGATCGGTAATGCGCCGACCTGGCTGCTGCGGGCGAAGAAAGTGATCATTGAACTCAATCACTATCACGATCCGCGCGTTGCAGAACTGGCGGATATTGTGATTCCTGGCGCGCCACCGCGGCGCAATAGCGTGTCGATCTTCCATGCAATGGATCGCGTCGGTACCCGCTATGTGCAAATCGATCCGAAAAAGATTGTCGCCGTCGTGGAAACCAACTTGCCCGACGCCGGTAATATGCTGGATAAGCAAAATCCCATGTGCCAGCAGATTGCCGATAACGTGGTCACGTTCTTATTGCAGGAAATGGCGCATGGGCGTATTCCGCCGGAATTTCTGCCGCTGCAAAGTGGCGTGGGCAATATCAATAATGCGGTAATGGCGCGTCTGGGGGAAAACCCGGTAATTCCTCCGTTTATGATGTATTCGGAAGTGCTACAGGAATCGGTGGTGCATTTACTGGAAACCGGCAAAATCAGCGGGGCCAGCGCCTCCAGCCTGACAATCTCGGCCGATTCCCTGCGCAAGATTTACGACAATATGGATTACTTTGCCAGCCGCATTGTGTTGCGTCCGCAGGAGATTTCCAATAACCCGGAAATCATCCGTCGTCTGGGCGTCATCGCTCTGAACGTCGGCCTGGAGTTTGATATTTACGGGCATGCCAACTCAACACACGTAGCCGGGGTCGATCTGATGAACGGCATCGGCGGCAGCGGTGATTTTGAACGCAACGCGTATCTGTCGATCTTTATGGCCCCGTCGATTGCTAAAGAAGGCAAGATCTCAACCGTCGTGCCAATGTGCAGCCATGTTGATCACAGCGAACACAGCGTCAAAGTGATCATCACCGAACAAGGGATCGCCGATCTGCGCGGTCTTTCCCCGCTTCAACGCGCCCGCACTATCATTGATAATTGTGCACATCCTATGTATCGGGATTATCTGCATCGCTATCTGGAAAATGCGCCTGGCGGACATATTCACCACGATCTTAGCCACGTCTTCGACTTACACCGTAATTTAATTGCAACCGGCTCGATGCTGGGTTAATGACTCGTCCCGTCACGATCTTCAGCAATATGCTGAAGCATCGTGGCGGTATAACGATGATTTCTGATTGAATAAAGATATTCCTGCATATACATCGGCCTGTGCGGTGCATCAAAATATTTCAGCGTTGCCGGATTCACCAGTCGCCAGGCAAAATGCGGGATCACCGTCAGAAAATGTCCGCGCTCCACGGCGCTGATTTTGGCCATAAAACTGTAGGGACGATAAATAATGGTTGGATTGATCCCACAAGGTCGCATATTCGCATCAATCATTGCTTCGAAGTTGGCCCGGTTCTGAAAGCGCATTTGTAGCCAGGGCAGCTCCTGAAGCAGCTCTTGCTCTTGTCGCTCTTCATAACGGCGAGAAACGAGAAAGCCTAATCGCAGCGGTGGTAGTTCACTGATAGTCAGGTTTTCCAGTTCCTGAACTCGTGCAGATACATGCTGTGGGGAGATAATAAAATCTAACTGGCGGTCAAAAAGATTATCGATAACGCCATTTTCGCTGAACTCAACTGGCTGGGCGGTCACGCCTTCATACTTATCTCCGAGACTAATCAACTGATCGAAAATAATTGTCGGATAAGTATTATCTATGCCAATCACAATTTCTCGTGAACGACGCCCTGAGTTATGGATTTCATTATCAATCGCAGAAAGCCGTTGATAAACCGGGAACAGTTTTTGATACAGTTCCTGTCCGGCTTTATTGAGGCTGATATTATTATCTTTGCGGGTAAATAGCGTATAGCCAATTTGTTCTTCCAGCGCGGCAATGCTTTTACCAAATGGCGAAGCCGTCATATGGATTTTTTCTGCCGCCCGGGCAATATTATTGGTTTGCGCTAATAAAATGAAATTGCGCATCTTTTTCGAAATAAAAATGTCCATCCCCCTCCCCCGCATCCTTGTCCGCTTAACCGTTTCAGTCAGCCTATCCTTGATGAAACCGCGAGCAAAGATAGGTGATTACGTCATGGTTTTACAGAAAATTACAGAAAAAGGAGGCAATATCGGGTAAAGGCATTAGCCCGACGAATACGTCGGGCTACAAATATTATTGTGCTGCAGGTGTTTTAGCGGGTTGTTGATCCACAGGTTCTAACTGGAAGACCACATCGACCTGATCATCAAACTGAATAGCGGCCTGCTCGTAAGTTTCCTGGGCGGACACCGGCGCGGCATCGGCTTTCATCATCCGCACCATTGGGCTGGGCTGATAGTTGGAAACATGGTAGCGCACGCTATATACCGGCCCCAGTTTACGATGAAAGCCGTTCGCCAGTTCCTGCGCCTGATGAATCGCGTTATCAATCGCTGCCTTACGCGCTTTGTCTTTATAGGCATCCGGCTGCGCCACGCCCAGCGACACAGAACGAATTTCGTTAAGACCCGCCTTCAGCGCGCCATCCAGCAAGGAATTCAGTTTGTCTAACTGACGGAGCGTGACTTCCACCGTTCTCACAGCGCGGTAGCCTTTAAGGATACTTTTACCATCCTGATAATCATAATCTGGCTGGGTGCGTAAGTTCGCTGAGCTGATATCTTTTTTCGCGATCTGATTGAGTTCAAGGAAGGAAATGTATTGTGCGACGCGCTCATCTGCCTGTTTCTTGGCAGTAGCGGCATCCTTCGCGGCCACGTTAACTTCAATCGCAAGAGTGGCAATGTCTGGCACCGCATCCACGCTTGCCGTACCGGAGGTGACAATATGCGGTCCATCCGGCAATTCGTTAGCCTGCGCTGCCATCCCGCTAATACCCATTAATGCCGCCAGGGCGATAACTTTGAACTTCACGTTAGTCTCTCCGTGTTAATTGACTTGCCCAAAATTCAGGACCTCTGGAGGCAAGCTTAGCGCCTCTGTTTTATTTTTCCATCAGATAGCGCCTAACTGAACAAGGCTTGTGCATGAGCAATACCGTCTCTCGCCAGCTGCAAGGCAATAAACCACATAACACATCCCACAACCAGATTGATAATGCGCTGTGCTTTTGCCGTGCGCAGACGCGGTGCCAGCCAGGCTGCGAGAAGAGCCAGACCAAAGAACCACAGGAAAGAGGCGCTAATTGTCCCGAGTGCAAACCAGCGTTTTGGTTCCACATCAAGTTGCCCGCCAAGGCTGCCCAGTACAACAAAAGTATCCAGGTAAACATGCGGATTCAGCCAGGTCACTGCCAACATGGTGGCGATAATTTTCCATCTGCCTTGCTTCATGACTTCGGCGCTGGCTAACTCAATATTACTGCTCATTGCTGTTTTAAAAGCGCCAAAACCATACCACAGCAAGAAGGCTACGCCGCCCCAGGTGACCAGCGCCAGCAACCACGGCGACTGCATCAATAACGCGCTGCCACCAAAAATCCCGGCGCAAATCAGGACCAAATCGCTGATAGCACAAAGTAAGGCAATCATAATGTGGTACTGACGACGTATGCCCTGATTCATCACAAAAGCATTTTGTGGACCGAGCGGTAGGATCATAGCCGCCCCAAGTGCAAGACCTTGAAAGTAATAAGAAAACACGTTGGATATTCCGAATTAAGTATCTGATGCAGAGACTATATCGCGGGATTGTTATTAGCGGAAATTGATAATATTAATTGGCAATCAGAAAAACTAATAAGAGAGAGGCCAGAGAGTATTATCTGGCCTCAGCGTTGATTACGCAGCTTTGTCTTCTTTCACCCGCTTAAAGTTCACATCCATTTGCGGGTACGGGAAGCTGATACCGGCGGCATCAAACTCGCGCTTAATCTGCTCCAGCACATCCCAATCAACGTTTTGCAGGTCACCGCTTAGGCTCCAGGCGCGCACCACAAAATTCACCGACGACGGCGCCAGTTCATTTAAACGCACGGTAATGTCGCGATCTTTCAGGATGCGATTATCAGATTCCAGAATACGCGTCAGGATCTGCTTAACCTTATCAATATCCGCATCGTAAGAGACGCCAATAATAAACTGACTTGACAAGCAACCTGTTCGCGGGAGAAGTTGATAATGTTACCGGCGATAATTTTACCGTTTGGAATAACGACAATCTTGCCATCCACGGTACGCATGGTGGTGGAGAAAATCTGCACGCTCAACACGGTCCGCCACGCCGCCCAGGTTCAACATATTCCCCCGCACGGAACGGACGGAACATCACCAGCAGCACGCCTGCGGCAAGGTTGGAGAGCGAGCCCTGCAGCGCCAGGCCGACGGCTAAACCAGCGGCACCCACTACCGCGATAACCGATGCGGTCTGCACGCCAATACGGCCAAGCGCGGCGATCAGCGTGAAGGCGATGATGGCGTAACGCAGCATCGCGGAGAGGAAATCAGCCACGGTGGCGTCAATTTACGCGCCAGCATCAGGCGGTTGACGGTATTCGATACAATACGCGCCACAATCATCCCAACGATGACAATGGCAATTGCCGCAACGATATTGACGGCATAACTCAGCAGTAATTCCTGATTGCGCACCAGCCACGTACCTGCGCCATTTATGCTATCGACAACGTTTAAATCTTCCATTCAATATTCCTTATGGGAAACAAAAAGCGGCCTGAAAAAGTACAGGCAGGTATAAAGAGTAAACAAAAAATTAGCATTTTGCCAAATTGATCACTATTTCTACGCCTGACCATAACATTGAAAAGACAATCAAAAAAGCCCGCCATAAGGCGGGCTTTTGCAGAAAAGTCGGTCTTTTCTTACAGAACGTCTTTCGCGTTCAGTTCAGTGAAAGCCTGTTCCAGACGGGCGATCATAGAAGTCTGAGCGGCACGCAGCCATACGCGTCGATCGTAGTATTTCTTGTTCGGCTGGTCTTCGCCTTTCGGGTTGCCCACTGACCCTGCAGGTAAGCTTCGTTTTCTTTGTAGTAGTTCAGGATACCTTCCCAAGTTGCCCACTGGGTGTCGGTATCGATGTTTATTTTCACTACGCCGTAGCTTACGGAATCTTTGATTTCCTGGGCAGAAAACCGGAACCGCCGTGGAAGACGAAGTTCAGGCTGTTGTGCGGCAGGTTGTGTTTCTTAGCGACATATTCCTGAGAATCACGCAGGATGGTTGGGGTCAGAACCACGTTACCTGGTTTGTACACGCCGTGTACGTTACCGAAGGAAGCCGCGATGGTGAAACGCGGGCTGATTTTGCTCAGCTCGGTGTAAGCGTAATCAACGTCTTCTGGCTGAGTGTACAGTGCAGAAGCGTCCATGTGGCTGTTGTCCACGCCGTCTTCTTCACCGCCGGTGCAACCCAGTTCGATTTCCAGGGTCATATCCATTTTGGACATGCGCGCCAGGTATTTGGAGCAGATTTCGATGTTTTCGTGCAGGGATTCTTCAGACAGGTCGATCATGTGAGAAGAGAACAGTGGTTTACCGGTAGCGGCAAAGTGTTTTTCACCTGCGTCCAGCAGACCGTCGATCCACGGCAGCAGTTTTTTCGCGCAGTGGTCAGTATGCAGGATAACTGGAACACCGTAGTGCTCAGCCATCTGGTGAACGTGATGTGCACCAGAGATGGCCAGGATTGCAGCACCCTGAGGAACGTCGGTTTTCACGCCTTTGCCTGCGATGAACGCAGCGCCACCGTTGGAGAACTGTACGATAACCGGTGCTTTAACTTTTGCTGCGGTTTCCAGTACGGCGTTGATGGAATCAGTACCGACGCAGTTAACGGCTGGCAGAGCAAAGGTGTTTTCTTTTGCTACCTGGAAAACTTTCTGTACGTCATCACCAGTGATTACGCCTGGTTTTACGAAATCAAAAATTTTAGACATGTTACGAGTCCTGTATCTTCGGCCTTTTTGGAAAGGGGCGCGCCCTAAAGCGCGTTAATAATGGGGCAGGTTTCCCTGCCCTTAAATGGCTTACTTCTAGCGCGCTCTTCGAGCATTGCTACTGCTGGCAGTACTTTGCCTTCCACGAATTCGAGGAATGCGCCGCCGCCAGTAGAGATGTAGGAAATTTTGTCGGAAATACCGAACAGGTCGATAGCAGCCAGAGTATCGCCGCCGCCTGCGATGGAGAACGCTTCGCTGTCTGCGATAGCGTTAGCCACGATTTTCAGTCCCTTTACGGAAGTTAGGGAATTCAAACACGCCAACCGGACCGTTCCACAGAATGGTTTTCGCATTTTAGGATGTCAGCCAGCTGCTGTGCAAAGGCGTCGCCCAGGTCCAGAATCTGCTCGTCATCTTTGATGTCGCCGACGGACTTCAGGGTAGCTGCCGCAGTTTCAGAGAACTCGGTCGCTACGCGAACGTCAGTTGGGACTGGGATGTCGCAGGTGGTCAGCAGACGTTTTGCTTCGTCAACCAGATCCGCTTCGTACAGGGATTTACCGACGTTGTGGCCTTGTGCCGCGATAAAGGTGTTAGCGATACCACCACCAACAATCAGCTGGTCAGCGATTTTAGACAGGGAGTCCAGAACGGTCAGTTTGGTAGATACTTTAGAACCACCAACGATAGCCACCATCGGGCGAGCAGGTTCTTTCAGTGCTTTACCCAGCGCGTCCAGTTCAGCTGCCAGCAGCGGGCCTGCGCACGCAACGTCAGCGAATTTACCGATACCGTGAGTAGAAGCCTGCGCGCGGTGAGCAGTACCGAATGCGTCCATTACGAACACGTCACACAGTGCAGCGTATTTTTTGGACAGGGTTTCGTCGTCTTTCTTCTCGCCTTTGTTGAAGCGAACGTTTTCCAGAACAACCAGTTCACCTTCAGCAACGTCAACGCCGTCGAGGTAATCTTTAACCAGACGAACCGGGTTAGACAGTTTGTCTTTCAGGTAGTTAACAACCGGCAGCAGAGAGAATTCTTCGTTGTACTCGCCTTCGGTAGGACGACCCAGGTGGGAAGTTACCATCACTTTTGCGCCTTGTTTCAGGGCCAGTTCGATGGTCGGCAGAGAAGCACGGATACGCGCGTCGCTGGTTACTTTCCCGTCTTTTACTGGTACGTTCAGATCCGCACGGATAAATACACGTTTCCCAGCAAGATCCAGATCGGTCATCTTAATTACAGACATGGTGAATCCTCTCGTTGATTCTAAAAGTTTTGCAGACGCTGCTTGCGTCTTACCTGAAAGCAACAGTAGCCATAGCTAACGTCGTGTCGAGCATTCGGTTAGCAAAGCCCCATTCGTTATCGCACCAGACCAACGTTTTGATCAGGTGTGCGCCACTGACCCGGGTTTGGGTGCCATCGACAATGGCACTGTGCGGATCGTGGTTAAAATCTACAGAGACCAACGGCAATTCCGTATAGTCAACTATACCATGAAATGCACCTTGTGCTGCTTTTTGCAGCAACAGGTTGACTTCATTGGCTTTTACAGGTTTCTTCACCGTCACGCTTAAATCGATTGCCGTCACATTTATGGTTGGCACACGTACCGCAATCGCTTCAAAGCGATCGTTAAATTGCGGAAAAAATCGTGTGATACCGGCGGCCAGTTTAGTATCGACCGGAATGATCGACTGGCTGGCTGCCCGGGTGCGACGCAGGTCAGGATGGTATGCATCAATAACCTGTTGATCGTGCATGGCGGAGTGAATTGTGGTCACAGTGCCGGACTCAATACCGTACGCATCATCTAACAATTTGATGACGGGAATTATGCAATTCGTGGTACAGGAAGCGTTAGAAACGATGCGGTGTTCCGCACGAAGTTGATCCTGATTGACGCCGTAAACAACGGTCGCGTCGAGATCGTTACTGCCAGGATGTGAAAAGAGCACTTTTTTGGCCCCGGCGGCAATATGCGCTTCGCCATGCTCGCGGGAGCCATATACGCCGGTGCAGTCGAGGACTACATCAACGCCAAGTTCACGCCAGGGGAGCGATTGCAGTGAACGTTCATGCAATACGCGGATGGCGTCATCACCAACAAAAAGTTGATCGCGTTCCTGTCGTACTTCCCATGCAAAACGGCCATGGCTGGTGTCATATTTCAACAAATGCGCCATGCCCGCAGCATCCGCCAGTTCGTTGATTGCCACCACGGTAATTTCCGCCCGGCGTCCGGATTCATACAAAGCACGAACCACATTACGCCCGATGCGACCGAAGCCATTTATCGCTACGCGTACGGTCATAGATCTCCTGCAAGGTTTTCCCTGAGCAAATTTGCCAGACAGAGTAATCCAGCAAATCGTCCGGGGAAACCTTACCTGTCGCAAACTGCGACTGATTGGTTAATTGTCGAACATTTAATCGACTGAAACGCTTCAGCTAGGATAAGCGAAACGTGGAATAAAAGGAATGTTTGTCCAGCCGAAGAAGACATTTATCTGACTCACATCACACTTTTATCCCCTTTTGTGGGAAGCTTTATTCCAGGCTGGCGTAATAATAACCCTACAATAACTGGAATAAATTGTCAGCTTGTGAAGTGATACCGGCCTTCTTCAGTCATCTCTACTATCAGATTGGCCTGACGGCTATTCATCAGCACACGCTCGACATTGGGGCCATCGGTGCGGGCATAAAATGCTTCGGCTACTTGCCGCGTTAATCCTCCCGCAATTTTACGACTAATCAAGCGCTCCCGCAGAATTTGAGCAGGTGCATGAATAAAAATAGAAAAATCGCAGAAAGATGCCAACTCCAGCCACTTTTCATCATCCAGTAACAACCAGTTTCCTTCGACGATGACGAGTGGTGCGGTAACGTGCAACGCATCTTCAACAGGATCATGCTTTTGTCGATCGTACTGCGGCCACGTACAATCCCCTTCCACGACCTGGCGCAGATTTTCCGTCAGTTTCGCAACGTCAAATGTCTCTGGTGCGCCTTTGAAGGGGCGCAATTGATGCGCATCCAGCCAGCTATTGTAATGGTGAAAACCATCCATCGGGAGCGTCTGAATAGCGGGCAGTTCCGGGTCTTGTTGCGCGAGATATTCCCAGAAGGTGGTTAGGGTTGATTTACCCGTCCCCGGCGGAGCGCAAAGAAAAACCACCGTACGCCGCTGCGGATTTACCGTCTGTAAGGCCGCCAACATGTGCAGCAACGGTTTATGTACATTTTCAATCTCTTCGTTCTGGTACTGTGCCTGTATCTTCAGCCCATTCACCGTTAATTCAATTTTCACGGCGTTAATTCCTTTAAGGTGGTCGTTACTGCCAGCGTCAGCGCCGTTTTGACCATTCCGCTAAAACGCGCCTCTGACCAGACGGAGAAATCAGCGAACTTCATCGCTTTTAACGCGTCATAGAGCATCGCATTGCGGGTTATGCTATTGACGTTGCTGATAAAATCCCAGGTCATGTCATCGGCAAATCCGGGCGTTTCATCCTGTTCGTTCAGGTAATGCCAGAACTGGGAAAAATGCGTGATATCGGCGTACAACCATTTATCCATTTTCCCCAACGCATAAATCAAACGCAGTGCAACATCAATATCGTCAAGCGGGCCGCTTTGGGCGAGTAACGGCTTCACTGCATATTCCACGATCTCTTCATCGTTATCGACAAACAGCGACGGCAGAAACTGGCGTATCCCCTGGAGCAAAATGGTATGCGCAGTTTTCATAAATGAAAATAAATTGTCCTGTGCATCCAGTTGCTCAAGCACATCATCTTCTGTCAGCGTCGCCATTGGTCTTCCGATAGATCACCATCAATGCAGGGAGTCTATTATATTACACGTTTGGTCCGCGCCGCCGATCAGTAATGTCTGCGTCCGCACCCCATTCGCCGTCTGTTGGATACCGTTCACCAGCTCACCGCCCGTCACGCCCGTAGCGCTAAAGAGGATATCGTTCCCCCTCACCAGTTCATCGAGCGAGTACACACGGTTAACGTCAACGCCCATTGCCTTGCAACGCTTGCGCTCCTGCTCTGCAATCTGCCGATTTTCCGTGTAATCCCCTTTAGCCTGGCAAAAGTCAATCAGCTCGGCCTGCATATCCCCGCCTAATGCTTTAACGGCACAGGCAGAAATCACGCCTTCTGGCGCACCGCCGATGGTGTACATCACATCGTAAGGATTATCCTGCCAGCAGGTCAGCACGCTGGCGGCGACATCGCCATCCGGCAGGGCAAAAACCTTCACGCCCAGCTGTGTTGCTTCCTCAATCGCGGCACTCAGGCGCGGTTTATCCAGCGTAACCATGCGCAGCTTATCCAGCGGTTTGCCTAACGCTTTCGCCACGTTGCGCAGGTTGTCCGTCAGAGGCAAAGACAGATCAATCGCGCCCGCCGCCAGCCGATTAACAACCAGCTTTTTCATATACATATCGGGCGCATGTAACAGGCTATCTCGAGGGGCGAAAGCCATGACCGCCAGCGCATTGCTCTGCCCCATCGCCACCATCCGCGTGCCTTCAATGGGATCAACCGCGATATCGACTTCTGGCCCATCGCCTTTGCCCACCTCTTCGCCAATCCACAGCATCGGCGCATGGTCAATTTCTCCTTCGCCGATAACCACTCGTCCACGAAAAGCGACGTCGTTTAATGCCTGGCGCATCGCGGTGACCGCCAGGCCATCAATTTTATTTTTGTCGCCACATCCGGTTTGCGGCCAGGCAGCCAACGCTGCCTGTTCCGTAACGCGAAATAATGGCCACGCCAGGGACATCATTGCGCGGCCTCCCCGATATCAACGCCAAATTGTGCCAGCAGATATTTCTCGGCCTGTTCATTCCAGATGCCGTGCGTTTCCTCAACCAGCCGCGCCAACTCTTTAAACAGCGGATCGGTTTTGCCTTTTTCGGCAAAATCGGCAATGGCAGTGAGCGGCATGGTCACGCCGTTATAAATGAGTTTTTTACCGCCAGGGATATCCGGCAGATTGAGCACGGTTTCTGGCACCGCATCCAGGCCACCGATATGGGTCACCATAAACGACGGCTGTAACTGCCCAGTGGCGCTAAGGGCAATCGCCTCTTTCATGTCGTCCGTTGAACCGCCAGATGTACCGACGACGTGCGTGCTGTTGTAATGGACGTTGTAGAAATTAAACGGCACTTTGAAGTTTTTATCCGTCGGCCCGGCAAAGAAGTTCAGACAGCCATCTTCCGCCAGTAATTCATCAGCCATCTCAACGACAGCAGGCACCGCCGCATAAACAAAAATGTCATCGAACCCGGCATCTCCTGTCAGCGCCCGCAGCATCTGGACAGGATCGCTCATCCCTTTGGTATTCACATACACCAGCTCAATGCCTTTACTGGCCGCCAGTTCCACCGGCAGCAGCTTCTGTACCTGCGCCAGACGTTTGTCGTCGATATCGACCACCACCACCCGCGACGGTTGTATGCCGCCGTTAATGGCGTAATCGATAGCGCCAATGCCCATCGGACCTGCACACGCCAGCAGTGCAATATTGCCGCCAGGTTTGACGCCCATGCGATGCTCATAAACATATTGCGTGGTGTGATAATTGGCATGATAAGCACCAATAATGCAGCACATAGGCTCTGCCAGCGACGCCGCAGCAAAATAAGAGCCGTGATACGGTAATACGCAGCCCAAATTAATGGCGATTTCGGGAATAATCATATAAGTGGCATTGCCGCCAAAATATTCGTAGCTGTAGCCCGCTGAATATCCGCTTGGTAACCCCATCGCCGGTTGCAATACAAAACGCTGGCCTTTTTTATATTTGCCAGTGAGATTTTTACCCACTTCGACAATAACCCCGGCACATTCATGCCCGGTAATGACCGGATGATTTTCTAAATCGTCGGGTACGCGTTTATGTTCACTACCGAGTAACGCCGCTTTCCAGGTCGATAAACAGACGCTGTCAGAAATTACACTCACCAGTAATTCATTATCGGTAATTTCTGGCAGTTCAAATACGCGCAGACGGACATCCCGCTTGCCATAAATAGCAGCAACTTTGGTTTTCATTTTTACCTCTGTAATCAGTGTTTATGTTCGGCGGTTAATTGATTAAATAAAGTGTCGAGTTTTGGATCGCCAATATAGTTATTAATCAATATCAGTGGTTTATCCGTCACACGTTTCACGCGCCCTTCCAGACTGGCATGAGTAACGACGATATCCGCATCCGCAGGCACGTTTTCTATGGCGTAATGTTTTACTTCAATTGCCAGCCCCGCTTTTTCCAGGCGTTTACGGAAGGTGGTCGCGCCCATCGCACTGGAGCCCATCCCCGCATCGCAAACAAAGGCGATACGCTTAACCCTGCTTAACGAGAATGCACCCTCTTGTTTCATCGCCTTAACCGCATTGGCTGACTGAGCAAACTCATCTTCGCTCTCCGTTTCCACCGTTTTTTCCATCTTCAGTATCAGCGAAGTAATAGCAAAGGACACCAGGGTACCTACCGTAACACCGGCAATTGTCGCCAGGAACGAGCCTTTCGGCGTCAGTGCCAGGTAAGCAAAGATAGACCCCGGACTTGGGCCAGCCACCAGACCACCGTCCAGTAAGTTAAACATCCAGGTGCCAGACATACCGCCCGCAATCATGGCAATAATGGTCAGCGGCTTCATCAGCACATACGGGAAATACAGTTCGTGGATCCCACCGAGGAAGTGAATAATCATCGCCCCGGGCGCAGAACGTTTACTCATCCCTTTACCAAACAAGGTAAACGCCAGCAGCAGCCCCAGGCCCGGACCTGGGTTAGAGGCCACCATAAAGAAGATGGATTTACCGTTAACCGAAGCCTGTTGCATTCCCAGCGGATAATAGACGCCCTGATCGATCGCATTATTGAGGAAAAGCACTTTCGCCGGTTCATTGATGACTGACAACAATGGCAGATAACCCGCATGTACCAGCGCCTCAATACACTCTTTGACGAAAGTATTGGCAATTAACACCGCCGGGCCGATAACTTCAAAACCCAGCAGACAAAGGAGCATCCCCGCGATACCTAATGAGAAGTTATTGATAACCATCTCAAAACCGGCAGGTATGCGTTTTTCCAGTGCCTTATCGACATATTTTATGACCAACCCACCGAGCGGCCCCATGATCATTGAGCCAAGGAACATCGGGATCTCTGCGCCAACGATCACACCAATAGTACCTATTCCGCCCATGACCGCCCCGCGTTTACCGCCGACCAGATGACCACCTGTAGAACCAATCATCACGGGCAATAAATAGGTAATCATCGGGCCGACAATTTTGGCGAAATGTTCGTTAGGCAGCCAACCGGTGGGAATAAATAACGCAGTAATAAAACCCCAGGCAATAAAAGCACCAATATTGGGGATGACCATTGCAGTCAAAAAGCCCCCAAAAGCCTGGACCTTTGCACGAGCAGACTTGTTTTCCATAATATTATCCTGTAGAGGAGAGAGTAATTATCCGCGGCTGATAATGTCCGCTAATTGTTTTTCTGATGATGCTGTTAAGAGTTGTTCGAGTATTTCTTCTTCGCACAGTAATTCACTTAACGCCTGAATAGCGCCAATGTGCGAATCGGCATCGGCAGCAGAGAGTCCGATGAGTAATTTAATTGGTTCGTCATTCCCCGGAAAATAAACACCTTGTTCAAGTAATGTCAAAGACATCCCGGTTTTAAGCGCCCCACATTCCGGTCGCGCATGAGGCATTGCCACGCCTGGTGCGAGAATATAATAAGGGCCATTGTTAATGGTGGAATCTTTAATTGCCTGAATGTAATTCTCGCTGATATAGTTTTTATCCAGCAATGATACCATCGAGAAATCGATAGCTTCCTGCCAATCTTTTGCTGAATGTATAACTGAGATTGATGATTCTGGAAAATAATCACTAAGCCGCATAAATTATCCTTATTTTATTTTTAGGGTACCGTCCGGCGGTAAAAATAAAATACTCGTGCGGTTTAATGAAAGCAATTGAGCAGGGAAACCGGTGTTTTGAAAACAGTGAATTATTAATTTCTTATATAACATTGAGTTATAGATATAACAACAAATGTCAATACGCATATCGTGATGCATATTACATAATTGATATTTATTGCATATAAATATTTGTGATCTACAACACGCCTTATCTATTGCTTGTCCGCAAACGGACATATCAAGGTAATAAAAAAGGTCGCCGAAGCGACCTTTTTACCCGAAATGCTAATTACAGCAGCGCTTTCGCTTTCGCGACAACGTTGTCGACGGTAAAGCCGAACTCTTCGAACAGCAGCTCTGCCGGAGCAGACTCGCCGAAGGTGGTCATACCGACGATAGCGCCGTTAGACCCACGTATTTTTGTACCAGTAGTCAGCGATACACCGGTTCCACTGCCACGCGAGCGGAAACCGCTTTCGGCAGTACGGATTGACGGTAAGCCGCGTCCTGCTTGTCGAATGCGTCGGTTGACGGCATGGAAACCACGCGCGCCTTCACGCCTTCAGCGGTCAGTTTTTCGTAAGCGGCAACCGCCAGCTCAACTTCAGAACCGGTCGCGATGAAGATAAGCTCAGGCTGACCCGCGCAGTCTTTCAGCACGTAGCCACCGCGAGCGATGTTCGCCAGCTGCTCTTCGGTACGTTCCTGCTGTGCCAGGTTCTGACGGGAGAGGATCAGCGCGGTCGGGCCGTCCTGACGCTCTACGCCGTATTTCCACGCTACCGCAGATTCAACCTGGTCACATGGACGCCATGTGGACATGTTCGGGGTCACACGCAGAGAAGCAACCTGCTCTACCGGCTGGTGAAATGGGCCATCTTCGCCCAGACCGATGGAGTCGTGGGTATATACCATGACCTGACGTTTTTTCATCAGCGCAGCCATACGTACGGCATTACGTGCGTATTCAACGAACATCAGGAAGGTAGAGGTGTATGGCAGGAAGCCGCCGTGCAGGGAGATACCGTTGGCAATAGCGGTCATACCGAATTCACGCACGCCGTAATGGATATAGTTACCCGCGGGTCGTCGTTCATTGCTTTAGAACCGGACCAGATAGTCAGGTTGGACGCGCCAGGTCAGCAGAACCGCCGAGGAATTCTGGCAGCAATGGACCAAAGGCTTCAATCGCGTTCTGAGAAGCTTTACGGCTCGCGATTTTGGATGGATTCGCCTGCAGTTTAGCGATGAACTCATTGGCTTTCGCGTCGAAGTCTGCTGGCATATCACCTTTCATACGACGGGTGAATTCAGCCGCTTCCTGAGGGAAGGCTTTCGCGTAAGCAGCAAATTTCTCGTTCCAGCTAGCTTCTTTTGCCTGGCCTGCCGCTTTTGCATCCCACTGCGCATAGATGTCAGCTGGGATTTCAAACGGTGCATATTTCCAGCCCAGCTGTTCGCGGGTCAGTGCAATCTCAGCGTCACCCGCGGCGCACCGTGGGAATCGTGAGTACCTTGCTTGTTCGGAGAACCAAACCGATGATGGTTTTGCACATCAGCAGGGACGGTTTGTCGGTAACAGCCCGGCTTCTTCTACTGCGCGTTTAATCGCTTCAGCATCGTGACCGTCGATACCACGAATAACATGCCAGTTGTAGGCTTCAAAACGTTCGCGGTGTCATCGGTGAACCAGCCTTCAACGTGGCCGTCGATGGAGATGCCGTTGTCATCGTAGAACGCAACCAGTTTGCCCAGTTTCAGGGTACCGGCCAGGGAGCACACTTCGTGAGAAATGCCTTCCATCATGCAGCCGTCGCCCATGAATGCATAGGTGAAGTGGTCAACGATGTCGTGGCCAGGACGGTTGAACTGTGCCGCCAGCGTTTTTTCTGCAATCGCCATGCCCACGGCGTTAGCAATGCCCTGACCCAGTGGGCCAGTGGTGGTTTCAACACCTGCGGTGTAGCCGACTTCCGGGTGGCCCGGAGTCTGGGAGTGCAGCTGACGGAAGTTTTTCAGCTCGGACATCGGCAGATCGTAGCCGGTGAGGTGCAGCAGGCTATAGATCAGCATGGAGCCGTGGCCGTTAGACAGCACAAAGCGGTCACGGTCGGCCCAGGACGGATTTTGCGGGTTATGGTTCATAAAATCACGCCACAGGACTTCGGCAATGTCAGCCATACCCATAGGGGCACCCGGGTGACCGGATTTGGCTTTCTGTACTGCGTCCATGCTCAGCGCACGAATAGCATTAGCAAGTCTTTACGTGAGGACATTTTGACTCCAGTTCGGACTGTTGAAGGCTAACCCTAACGCCACGAGGCGCGCACGTTACGGGCTGTGCCAGAAAAAAGTGCCAACAATGTACCCTATGCTACACAGCAGAACATGGAGCATCCTTTTGCGAAATTCAGAATCTCTGGAACAGAGGTTAACAAGATGTAATCTGCTCGCCCGCAACTTACGATATTCTTTATACGTAACTTCTGGCGATACGATTCCAGGGCACTATCAGATAAACGACTTCGGAAGCACTCTCATGAAAAAACGGGCGATTGTTCTGGCTTTCGGCGCGACTTTACTGCTTAGCGGCTGCCAGAATATGGATTCAAATGGCTTATTAAACTCAAGCACAGGCGCACTGCAGGCGTTCTCCTTGAGCGATCAGCAGGTAAGAGCTTTGAGCAATCAGGCCTGCAAGGATATGGACAGCAAAGCTACGATCGCTCCGGCCGGCAGCGACTACGTTAAACGATTGAATAGATTGCCGCAGCCCTTGGCGACAACATCAACGGCCAGCCGGTGAACTACAAAGTCTATGTGGCGAAAGATGTTAACGCCTTCGCTATGGCCAACGGTTGCATCCGCGTGTACAGCGGCCTGATGGATCTGATGAACGATAATGAAGTCGAAGCGGTTGTCGGCCACAAAATGGGCCACGTCGCGTTAGGCCACGTGAAGAAAGGCATGCAGGTGGCCATCGGTACCAACGCGCTGCGCGCGGCGGCAGCCCTCGGCGGGCGGTATCGTCGGCAGCTTGTCACAGTCGCAGTGGGCAATCTGGGTGAGAAGCTGGTTAATTCACAGTTCTCCCAGCGCCAGGAGTCTGAAGCGGACGACTATTCCTACGCTGCTGCGCAAACGCGGCATTAACCCAACCGGACTTGCCACCAGCTTTGAGAAGCTGGCGAAACTGGAAGATGGCCGCCAAAGCTCGATGTTTGACGATCACCCTGGCTCGCAGGAACGTGCGCAGCACATCCGCGATCGCCTGAATGCCGACGGCATTAAATAAAGCCTGGTGGTGTCGAACGTAGGTCAGATAAGGCGTTCACGCCGCATCTGACATGAATGGCACATTTGTTACCTTGTGCGCATTGCCGGATGCGATGCTGGCGCATCTTATCCGGCCTACGGGTGCCGAACGTAGGTCGGATAAGGCGTTCACGCCGCATCCGACATTAATGGCACGTTTTACCCGTGCGCATCGCATCTGGTGCTTACTCGCCCTTTTTCGCCGCCTGAATATACAGCATTTCCAGCGCCAGCGTTGCCGCTGCCAGAGCAGTGATTTCCGACTGATCGTATGCCGGAGCCACTTCCACTACGTCCATCCCAACAATGTTGAGATCTTTCAGGCCGCGTACCAGTTTAATAGCGCGATCGGAGGTCAGGCCGCCAATCACTGGCGTACCGGTGCCTGGTGCAAAAGCAGGATCCAGGCAGTCGATATCAAAAGTCAGGTAAACCGGCATATCACCCACAATCTGTTTCACTTGGGCGATAACGTCATCCACGCTGCGATCGTTCACCTGGCAGGCGTCCAGCACGGTAAAGCCGTTGTCTTTATCAAACTCGGTACGAATACCAATCTGCACGGAATGATTCGGGTCGATCAGACCTTCTTTCGGCGCGGTATAGAACATAGTGCCGTGGTCAAATTCACAACCGTTCGCATAGGTATCGGTGTGGGCGTCAAAGTGTACCAGCGCCATTTTGCCGAAATGCTTCGCATGAGCACGCAGCAGCGGCAGCGTAACAAAGTGGTCACCACCGAAAGAGAGCATACGCTTACCGGCAGCCAGCAGCTTCTCGGCGTGCGCCTGCAGCTTTTCGCTCATCTCACGGGCATCGCCAAAGGCATATACCAGATCGCCGCAGTCCACGACGTTCAGACGCTCACGCATGTCGAAATTCCACGGGAAGCGGTTGTGTTCCCAGGCCAGATTCGTCGAAACCTGACGGATCGCTGCCGGACCGTGGCGACCACCCGCACGACCAGAAGTGGCCATATCGAACGGCACGCCAGTAATCACCCAGTCTGCATCGCTGTCATACGGCTGGAAGTTCATCGGCAGGCGTAAAAAACCAAAGGCATTGGAAACCAGTGAGTTATCGTATTGATGACCTAAGGTGCTCATGGATGGACTCCTATTACAAAGTCGATATAAAAAAACCCTTCCGCGTCGTTAGGCCCGACGAGGAAGGGTTGGATTTGTCACAATAAATTGTGGCGGATTATCACCGCTAAATTAAGCGGATTCAAGTAACACAGGACTTACTCATCTTCAAGATAAGTATAACCGTACAAACCTGCCTCGAACTCTTCAAGGAACTGTTGTTGCAGTTCAGCATCAAGATCGGTTTTCTTCACTTGATCGCGGAACTGGGTTAACAGCGTTTTCGGATCGAGCTGTACATATTGCAGCATGTCCGCCACGGTATCGCCTTCGTCAGACAGTTCTACTTCTACGCTACCGTCAGGGAAGACGAACACGTCAACCGCTTCGGTATCACCGAACAGGTTGTGCATGTTGCCGAGGATCTCCTGATATGCGCCGACCATAAAGAAACCGAGCATCGGCGGATTCTCTGGATCGTACTCCGGCATTGGCATTGTCGTGGCAATACCGTCACCATCAATATAGTGGTCGATAGCACCGTCAGAGTCACAGGTAATATCCAGCAGCACAGCGCGACGTTCCGGCACTTGATCCAGCCCTTCCAGCGGCAGAACCGGGAACAACTGGTCGATCCCCCATGCGTCCGGCATCGACTGGAACAGCGAGAAGTTGACGTAAATCTTATCCGCCATACGCTCCTGCAGCTCGTCGATAATCGGACGGTGTGCGCGGTTGCTTGGGTCGAGCTGCTTTTGCACTTCATGGCACATGTTCAGATAGAGCTGTTCCGCCCACGCTCGCTCCTGCAGGCTAAAGGTGCCTGAAGAGTAGCCGACATGAATATCGTGCAGATCCATCTGGCTGTCGTGCAGCCATTCACGCAGCGAGCGACGGGTGCCCGGCTCATGCATCTCCTGCCAGGTTTCCCACATGCTTTGCAGGGCACGCGGCGCGTTTCAGCCGGAGGCGTAGCCTCGGTGTTTTCGCTACGCTCAACGCCGATAATATTAATAAACCAGCACCGTATGGTGCGCGGTTACCGCACGGCCGGATCTGGTTATCACCGTCGGGTGCGGCAGGCCATGTTCTTCACAGGCATCGCCGATCGCCCAAATGATGTTGTTCGCGTATTCGTTCAGGCCGTAATAACCGGAGCAATCAGACTGCGAACGCGTACCTTCATAGTCCATGCCGAGACCGCCGCCGACGTCAAAGCACTGAATATTCACACCCAGCTTATGCAGTTCAACGTAGAAACGGGCGGACTCGCGTACGCCGGTGGCGATATCGCGAATGTTGGCCATCTGCGAACCGAGGTGGAAGTGCAGCAGTTGAATGCTGTCCAGACGACCGCGTTCACGCAGAATTTCGACCAGTTGCAGCACCTGGTTTGCCGCCAGGCCAAATTTGGATTTTTCACCGCCGGAAGACTGCCACTTACCGGAGCCTTGAGATGCCAGACGCGCGCGGGACACCCAGACGTGGAACCACGTTCAGACGCTCGGCTTCTTCCAGCACGATGGCAATTTCGGACATTTTTTCGATGACCAGATAGACCTTATGACCCATCTTTCACCGACCAGCGCGAGGCGAATATATTCACGGTCTTTATAGCCGTTACAATCACGCTACGCGTCATGCCCGCATGCGCCAGCACGGCCATCAGCTCAGCTTTCGAACCAGCTTCCAGCCCCAGCGGTTCACCGGAGTGGATCAGCGATTCAATCACGCGACGATGCTGGTTTACCTTAATCGGGTAGACGAGGAAGTAATCGCCTTTATAGCCATAGGATTCACGCGCGCGTTTAAACGCCGCGTTAATCGAGCGCAGACGATGCTGCAGGATCTGCGGGAAGCAGAACAGCGCAGGCAGACGTTGCCCCTGCGCCTCGCCGGGCTTTAACCAGCTCAGCAAGGTCAACGCGGGCGTCCGGAACATCAGGGTCCGGGCAGACGCTGATGTGGCCAAGCTCGTTGACGTCGTAGTAGTTATTGCCCCACCAGGCAATGTTGTATGTGCGTAGCATTTTGCTAGCTTCCTGGGAGCTCATCGCAACCTCCTGCATGGAACGTAGTACACCGCGTTCGCCTGCTGACGAAAGCGAATCCAATGAAATGTCGTCAGACATAGCGAACCTCAATTATTTATAACAAGTGTAAAACAGTTAACTACTATCGCAGCGTAACGTTGCGATAACAACCCATAAACAGACGGATTAGCCAGCAGAACATGCTGGCGCACCGACTGTGCGACCGGTTTCTTATTCATATCATTGTCAAACACGCATCTGAACCCGGTATGACGGTTCAGCGAAACCACGAGAAAACCCTTGCCGCAGCAAGAGCGCCCTTGTTCAGTCTTCAGTTACCTACCGGCTCTGGAGTCCTGAGAAGCGCCGAAATGGGTATAACATCGGCTGGAATGCAAAGCAGAAATGGGGGTTGCGGGGAGTATGTTCTGCGCCAGAACGGCACGACAAAATCGGCAGAATACAACGGTTCATTATCTCGTATCACCTCCACGGTCGCCCCACATAGATAAAAGGACGAACCAACAAGCCAAAGCAAAAGTTTTAGCCCGGCTGGAAGTGGCGACACGTAGAAAATGACGTGTGCTTATTGGTATGAGCCGCGCGCGGCGTTTTATACCCATAAGGGCAGGAAATTGCAAAAGATAAATACGCAGAATGCCGGCATTGTCAGGAAAAATTTCCAGCCACGTTTTTAACAGAATGAGACACGATTCAAAAAAAAGTGGAAATAGGGTGAAGAATTGACCTAAAATAGCCATCCAGATGTTAATCCATCCATACCGATTAACACTCAGACTGCCAGTGTTTTTAACCTGCAGAGTCGTGGTAGGATCCGCTACCACAGAAAATCCACACGACAGTTCGAGCTAACCAAATTCCTATTGGGTGATATTAAATATGGCAAAACACCTTTTTACGTCCGAGTCTGTATCCGAAGGGCATCCTGACAAAATTGCGGACCAAATTTCTGACGCCGTGCTGGACGCGATCCTCGAGCGGATCCTAAAGCCCGCGTAGCGTGCGAAACCTACGTCAAAACCGGTATGGTGCTGGTCGGCGGTGAAATCACCGCCCACGCATGGGTTGATATCGAAGAGATCGCCCGTCGAAACCGTTCGCGAAATTGGCTATGTGCATTCGGATATCGGCTTTGATGCCAACTCCTGTGCGGTACTGAGCGCTATCGGTAAACAGTCTCCGGACATCAACCAGGGCGTTGACCGCGCTGACCCCTGGAACAGGTGCGGGCGACCAGGGTCTGATGTTTGGCTATGCAACCAACGAAACCGACGTGCTGATGCCAGCGCCAATCACCTACGCACACCGTCTGGTGCAGCGTCAGGCTGAAGTGCGTAAAAACGGCACCCTGCCGTGGCTGCGTCCGGATGCAAAAGCCAGGTGACTTTCCAGTACGACGACGGCAAAGTTGTCGGTATTGACGCCGTGGTTCTGTCTACCCAGCACGCTGAAAGCATCGATCAGAAATCGCTGCAGGAAGCGGTGATGGAAGAGATCATCAAGCCAGTTCTGCCAACCGAGTGGCTGAACGCATCAACCAAATTCTTCATCAACCCAACCGGTCGTTTCGTTATCGGTGGCCCAATGGGTGACTGCGGTCTGACCGGTCGTAAAATCATCGTTGATACCTACGGCGGCATGGCTCGTCACGGTGGCGGTGCATTCTCCGGTAAAGATCCTTCTAAAGTTGACCGTTCCGCAGCGTACGCCGCGCGTTATGTGGCGAAGAACATCGTTGCTGCTGGCCTGGCTGACCGTTGTGAAATTCAGGTTTCCTACGCTATCGGCGTAGCAGAGCCAACCTCCATCATGGTTGAAACCTTTGGTACCGAAAAAGTGCCAACTGAACAGCTGATCCTGCTGGTACGTGAGTTCTTCGACCTGCGTCCATACGGCCTGATTCAGATGCTGGATCTGCTGCACCCGATCTACAAAGAGACGGCAGCATACGGTCACTTCGGTCGCGAACATTTCCCATGGGAAAAAACCGACAAAGCGGCCCCACTGCGTGAAGCGGCTGGCCTGAATCAGCGACCCACCTCCTCGATAAAAGCCAGCCTCGCGCTGGCTTTTTTTTTTATGCCTTGCCTTATCCCCCCATCTACGTATGAATTTACTGATTTCCACACAAACTGATGAAAGCGATTACATTAATCAAAATGGCGCGGATAAAGCCTTTCCAGGGTGTCGCACTAAAACGCCTTTTCAACTTTATGCGTTGTGTTTCAGTTAATTCTCATTATTTGCTTTTATCACCCGGTAAAAACATACAGATATTTTCATTTGATTTTATTGTGTTTTTAACTAAACTTTAACCAAAATGTTAGTGTAACCGATTACACAGTCGTGATTTGTTATCACATTTTTTTACTTCGTACTCTCCTACCCTAAGCATCTACAAAATCAATGACTCAACTGGAGGGCATAATGCCTAACAATAAAAAACAGGGTCGCTCTAACAAGACAATGACCTTTTTTGTCTGTTTCTTAGCCGCTCTGGCCGGACTGCTGTTCGGCCTTGATATCGGCGTTATTGCCGGTGCATTGCCCTTTATTACTACCGATTTCCAGCTCAGTGCACATACGCAAGAGTGGGTGGTGAGCTCCATGATGTTCGGTGCTGCGGTGGGTGCCGTCGGCAGCGGCTGGCTCTCCTTCCGTTTGGGCCGTAAGAAAAGCCTGATGATCGGCGCGATCCTGTTTGTTGCCGGCTCCCTGTTCTCTGCCGCCGCGCCAAATGTCGAAGTACTGCTAGTATCCCGCGTGCTGCTGGGTCTGGCCGTCGGCGTGGCGTCCTACACCGCGCCGCTGTACCTGTCTGAGATTTGCCCCGGGGAAACTCGCGGCAGCATGATCTCTATGTACCAGCTGATGATCACCATCGGTATTCTCGGTGCCTATCTGTCCGATACCGCATTCAGCTACAGCGGCGCATGGCGCTGGATGCTGGGGGTTATCATCATCCCTGCAATCCTGCTGCTGATTGGCGTCATTTTCCTGCCGGACAGCCCGCGTTGGTTCGCCGCCAAACGTCGCTTCAACGATGCTGAGCGCGTGCTGCTGCGTCTGCGTGATACCAGTGCTGAAGCCAAACGTGAACTGGACGAAATCCGTGAAAGCCTGAAGGTAAAACAGAGCGGCTGGGCGCTGTTTAAAGAGAACAGCAACTTCCGCCGCGCGGTGTCCTTGGCATTCTGTTGCAGGTGATGCAGCAGTTCACCGGGATGAACGTCATCATGTACTACGCGCCGAAGATCTTGAACTGGCGGGTTACACCAACACCACCGAGCAGATGTGGGGCACGGTTATCGTTGGTTTAACCAACGTGCTGGCGACCTTTATCGCTCTCGGTCTGGTTGACCGCTGGGGCCGTAAACCAACGCTTATTCTCGGCTTTATCGTCATGGCCGTCGGCATGGGCGTCCTGGGCAGCATGATGCACATTGGCATTCACTCTGCCGCCGCGCAGTACATTGCGGTTCTAATGCTGCTGATGTTCATCGTCGGTTTTGCGATGAGCGCCGGTCCGCTGATTTGGGTTCTGTGTTCTGAAATCCAGCCGCTGAAAGGCCGTGATTTTGGTATCACCTGCTCGACCGCCACCAACTGGATTGCCAACATGATTGTCGGCGCAACCTTCCTGACGATGCTCAATTCGCTGGGCAGCGCCAACACCTTCTGGGTTTACGGCGGCCTGAACGTGCTGTTCATCTTCCTGACCCTGTGGTTCATTCCAGAAACTAAAAACGTCTCTCTGGAACACATTGAACGTAACCTGATGCAGGGCCGTCCGCTGCGCGAAATTGGCGACCGCGACTAAACCTGATGCAGCTTCCTCCCGGCGGGAGGAAGCTCCCCTTGCACCACCCCGCCTCACGTTTTATCCTCAGCCGTTATGAAAAGCCCTCGAATTCCTATCGCCATCCAGCAAAACGTTATGCGTACCTGCGGCAGAAGCTCGCCCGGCCAACCTTCCCTGGCGCCGATTTACCCGGATCCGGACTGGGTTTATCAACAGCGCGGGACCTCAGCCGGCACCGCGTGGCTTCAGCAGTTATGAAATCCGCCTCAATCCGGTGTTATTGCAGGAGAATCGGGCGCGTTTATTGATGAAGTGGTGCCGCATGAGCTGGCGCATCTGCTGGTATGGAGACACTTTGGCCGTGTGCCACCACACGGTAAAGAGTGGAAATGGATGATGGAGAGCGTGCTCGGCGTACCCGCTCGCCGTACGCATCAGTTTGAGCTGGAATCCGTGCGCGCCAACCTTCCCCTATCGCTGCCGCTGCCGTACCGTCCGCTCACCGTCCGTCGCCATAACCGCGTGCTGCGTGGTGAAGCGACCTACCGCTGCGTTCACTGCGGCGAGCCATTAGTTGCAGAAATGTAACTATCGGAAATTCCGGGAAGTTTTCCGTTCTAACTGATTGCATCTACAACCACATTCGTTACGTTGCGGACTCGTTTTGAGATGGAGTTCGTGATGTACCGTAAATTGTCTTTTGCCGCCGCGTTCCTGGCGACGGCGCTCTCAGGCCAGGCATTGGCCGAAGGCATCAATAATTTTTCCAGGCTAAAACGGCGGGCGTGAAGGTCAATAATGACGTTCCCGGCGACTTTTACTGCGGCTGTAAAATCAACTGGCAGGGTAAGAAAGGCGTTATCGATCTGGAATCGTGCGGCTATAAAGTGCGTAAAAACGAAAACCGCGCCAGCCGTGTTGAATGGGAACACGTGGTACCGGCATGGCAGTTTGGCCATCAGCGTCAGTGCTGGCAGGACGGCGGCAGAAAGAACTGCGCCAAAGATCCGGAGTATCGCAAAATAGAAAGCGATATGCATAACCTGCAGCCCGCCGTCGGCGAGGTTAACGGTGACCGCGCTAATTTCATGTACAGCCAGTGGAACGGTGGCGAAGGTCAGTACGGCCAGTGCGGCATGAAGGTCGATTTTAAAGCCAAAGTCGCCGAGCCGCCAGAACGTTCGCGCGGGCGATTGCCGCATTTACTTCTATATGCGCGACCGCTACAGCCTGACCCTTTCCGCCAGCAAACTCAGCTATTCAACGCCTGGGATAAAATGTATCCGGTCAGCAGCTGGGAGTGCCAGCGAGACGAGCGCATCGCCAAAGTACAGGGCAATCACAATCCTTATGTGCAGCAGGCTTGCCAGGCGCAAAAGAGTTAATCTAAAGACGTTATTAGGCGGCCTCGGCGGTGGTCAGGCATACACTAGCGGGGATCATTTTCCCTGCCCTCTTCATAAGCAGGACACACGATGGAATTCAGACTATGCGTATCCCCCGCATCTACCACCCAGAACCGATAACCGTCGGCATGCAGATCCCCCTGTGCGACGATGCCGCTAACCACGTTGGCCGTGTCCTGCGCATGGGTAAAGGCCAGGCGATTCAGCTATTCGACGGCAGCAATCAGGTTTTTGAGGCTGTCATTACCGATGCCAGCAAAAAAAATGTGATGGTCGAGATCCAGCGCGGCGAGACGGATGACCGTGAATCTCCGGTGCATATTCATCTGGGTCAAGTGATGTCGCGGGGCGACAAAATGGAATTCACTATCCAGAAATCGATAGAACTGGGTGTAAGCCTCATTACGCCACTTTTTTCTGAGCGCTGCGGAGTTAAACTGGATGCCGAGCGTCTGAATAAGAAGCTCCAGCAGTGGCAAAAAATTGCCATTGCTGCCTGCGAGCAGTGTGGCCGCAACGTCGTACCGGAAATTCGCCCGGCAATGGATCTCGAAGCGTGGTGCGCTGAACAGGATGATGCGCTGAAACTGCATCTGCATCCACGCGCCAGCGCCAGCATTAACACCCTGCCGCAGCCGGTGGAACGTGTACGGTTACTGATTGGCCCGGAAGGCGGCCTGTCAGCGGATGAAATTGCGATGACCGCACGCTACCAGTTTACTGATATTCTGTTGGGGCCTCGCGTTTTGCGCACAGAGACTACCGCACTGACCGCCATCACCGCACTGCAGGTGCGCTTTGGCGATTTGGGTTAAAGGAGAACAATAATGATCAAGCTCGGCATCGTGATGGATCCCATCGCAAGCATCAACATCAAGAAAGACACCAGCTTCGCTATGCTGCTGGAAGCACAACGTCGTGGTTATGAACTCCATTATATGGAAATGAATGACCTGTATCTGGAAAACGGCGTGTCGCACGCCCGCACGCGTCTGCTGAGCGTTGAGCAGAACTACGACAAATGGTACGAGTTCGGCAGCGAGCAGGATATTAAGCTAGCCGATCTCGACGTTGTTTTGATGCGTAAAGATCCGCCGTTCGATACTGAATTTATCTACGCGACCTATATTCTGGAGCGCGCAGAAGAGCAAGGTACGCTTATCGTCAACAAGCCGCAGAGCCTGCGTGACTGTAACGAGAAGCTGTTCACCGCCGCGGTTCTCCGACCTGACGCCGGAAACGCTGGTGACGCGTAATAAAGCACAGCTGAAAGCATTCTGGGAAAAACACGGCGATATCATTATGAAACCGCTGGACGGTATGGGCGGCGCGTCTATCTTCCGCGTGAAGGAAGGCGATCCGAATATCGGCGTGATTGCTGAAACGCTGACCGAGCTGGGTAGCCGCTATTGCATGGCGCAAAACTACCTGCCGGCTATCAAAGACGGCGACAAACGCGTGCTAGTCATTGACGGCGAGCCGGTGCCTTATTGCCTGGCGCGTATCCCACAGGGTGGCGAAACGCGCGGCAACTTGGCCGCCGGTGGTCGCGGTGAGCCGCGTCCGTTAAGCGAGAGCGATTGGGAAATCGCCCGTAAGGTCGGCCCGACGCTGAAAGCAAAAGGTTTGATCTTCGTTGGCCTCGATATCATCGGCGACCGCCTGACAGAAATTAACGTAACCAGCCCAACCTGCGTGCGTGAAATCGAAGCGGAATATCCGATTTCCATCACCGGTATGTTGATGGATGCTATCGAAAAACGTCTGCAAAAATAAGACGTTGTATTTAAACGGCGGGGGAACCCGCCGCCAGCCAGGCACCTGAGCCGTTGAGCAAGCGGGCAAGCCTGGTGACAGCAGTGCGCTTTCCCCTCATACTGGGTGCTGCTGCTTTTTGAAACAGGACAAGAACCTCTGATAATGAATTTACAGCATCACTTTCTCATTGCTATGCCAACCCTTCAGGATCCTATCTTCCGTCGTTCCGTGGTCTACATCTGCGAATATAACGATGACGGTGCTATGGGGATCATCATCAATAAACCGCTGGATAATTTGCAGATCGAGGGGATCCTCGAAAAACTGAAGATCACACCAGACCCTCGAGATCGCGTCTATCCGTCTGGATAAACCGGTCATGCTGGGCGGCCCACTGGCAGAGGATCGCGGCTTTATCGTGCATTACTCCGGCATCGTTCTCTTCCAGCATCCGCATCTCTGACAACACCATTGTCACGACATCACGCGACGTACTGGAAACGCTGGGTACCAAACGTCAACCGTCGGACGTGCTGGTTGCTCTGGGATACGCATCCTGGGAAAAAGGGCAGCTTGAGCAAGAGATCCTCGATAACGCCTGGCTTACCGCCCCGGCCGATCTGAATATCCTGTTTAAAACGCCTATTAGCGATCGCTGGAAAGATGCGGCGAAACTTATTGGTATCAATATCCTGACCATGTCAGGCACTGCGGGGCACGCATAATGAGTGGAACACTGCTGGCATTCGACTTTGGCACGCGCAGTATTGGCGTGGCCATCGGCCAACGCATTACCGGTACGGCGCGTCCGCTGGCGGCTATCAAAGCACAGGACGGTACGCCGGACTGGATATTATGGCCGTCTGCTCAAGAGTGGCAGCCAGAATCGGTGATCGTGGGTCTGCCGCTGAATATGGACGGCACCGAGCAACCGTTAACCGCCCGGGCACGTAATTTTGCCAATAAAATTCATGGCCGCTTTGGCGTGGCGATTACGCTGCATGACGAAAGATTGAGTACCGTAGAAGCTCGCGCTGGGTGTTTGAGCGCGGTGGATTCCGCGCGCTGGACAAAGGCAGCGTAGACTCTGCATCTGCCGTGGTGATTCTCGAAAGCTTCTTCGAGCAGGGATATTAAGGCGATTTAAACGCCTGGCGGAGTGTAAATAATATCATCGCGTCTTATTGCCGGATGCGGCGTGAACACCTTATCCAGCACACATCTGGCAGCGGCTATAGGTCTGATAAGACGCGTTAGCGTCGCATCAGACATTTATTGCCTTTGTAGGCCCGATAAGCTTGCGCATCGGGCATGGCAACGTCACAAACGCCCTTCCCCCACCCGGTGCTGATAACTCTGCTGAAACGTTATCATCCCCACCTGCTGCCCGGTTTGAATAACATGCGGTAACTGGTGGGTTTTCCCTTCGCGAATCAAATTCCCCACCGCGGGTGTGTTAATCAGCAATTCAAATAGCGCCACGCGTCCTTCCTGTTTATCCACTTCCAGCTTTTGTGACAGCACTGCCCGTAAACTACCTGCCAGTTGATTACGCACGGGGTCTTTTTCCTGCGCCGGAAATGAATCCACCAGTCGCTCAACTGCCTGCGCGGCACCACGCGTATGTAATGTTGCCAGCACCAAATGCCCGGTTTCTGCCGCCGTCAGTGCCAGACGGATTGTCTCGCTGTCACGCAGCTCTCCGAGCAAAATCACATCAGGATCTTCCCGCAATGCGGCCCGCAATCCCGATGCGAACGTCATACAGTGCAAACCAATTTCCCGCTGCTGGATCAAACATCGCTGGCTGGCATAGAGATATTCAACAGGATCTTCCAGCGTCAGAATATGCGCATCGGCATGTTGATTGAGATAGCCAACCATCGCCGCCAGCGTGGTAGATTTGCCACTCCCCGTCGCCCCCGTCACCAGAATCAGGCCATTCTCGCTCTTGAGTAATTCCGGCAATACCGTTGGTGCGCCAAGCTGTTCGAGCTGCGGGCAGTGCGAAGGTAACAGCCGTAACGCCAGCGAAATGCCATGCCGTTGCGCGAATGCGCTGCCACGCAATCGCTGGTTTTCCGCCAGCGACACGGCAAAATCCAGCTGACCATTCTCCAGCAATATTGCCCGCTGATCGTCATCCAGCCACTCCCGCAGTAGCTCTTCGACGTCCGGCGTATCAAACGGCGCAGCTTCCATTCTGCCGCGAATGCGCCATCGTGCGGGCCAGGCGCTACACAGGTGTAGATGCAGACATTATGCTTTACACTAAGCGCCACGATTTCTTGTATATCCATAAAGACCCACCAGAACATATGAACGATATTGCGCATAACCTGGCACAGGTCAGGGAAAAAATCTCAGCTGCAGCAACACGTTGCGGCCGGGCTTCAGAAGAAGTTACGCTGCTTGCCGTCAGTAAAACCAAACCTGCGAGCGCCGTCGAAGAAGCGGTGGCTGCTGGCCAAACGGCGTTTGGCGAAAACTATGTCCAGGAAGGGGTGGAAGAGGTAGCCAGCGTGAAAAGGGCGAGACGGGGCTGCAATGGCACTTTATTGGTCCGTTGCAGTCCAACAAAAGCCGCCTGGTCGCCGAGCGCATTTTGACTGGTGCCATACCGTCGATCGACTGAAAATCGCGGTTCGGCTCAGCGAACAGCGCCCTGCTGACATGCCGCCGCTCAACGTGCTGATTCAAATCAATATCAGCGATGAGCAGAGCAAATCCGGTATTCCGCTAGACGCGTTGGATGGGCTGGCAGCTGGAAACTTCCGCGCTGCCAAACCTGTGCCTACGCGGGCTGATGGCTATTCCCGCGCCGGAGCATGAATACGAAAGGCAGTTTGCCGTTGCCAGCCAAATGGCGGTCGCGTTTGCGCGGCTCAAGGCAGACTACCCAACCGTAGACACCCTCTCTTTGGGCATGTCTGACGACATGGAAGCCGCGGTTGCGGCAGGTAGTACAATGGTACGCATCGGCACCGCGATTTTCGGTGCGCGTGATTACACAAAAAAATAAGGGACCTCAAGAAACGCCATGAAGACGTTGACCTTCCTGCTCTCCACAGTTTTTGAACTGTACACTATGGTGCTACTGCTGCGCGTCTGGATGCAGTGGGCACGCTGCGATTTTTACAATCCGTTCTCTCAGTTCGTGGTGAAAATTACCAGCCGGTTGTCGGCCCGCTGCGTCGTTTTATCGTCCCCGCCGATGGGGCCGCTGGATAGCTCCTCGCTGCTGCTGGCTTTCATACTGTGCGTAGCAAAAGCCATCGTGCTGTTTATGGTCATTACCTTCCAGCCGATTATCTGGATCTCCGCGGTTCTCATCCTGCTCAAAACTATCGGTCTGCTGATCTCTGGGTGCTGCTGCTGATGGCTATCATGAGCTGGGTAAGCCAGGGCCGCAGTCCGGTCGAATTCGTGCTGATGCAGTTGGCCGGACCGCTGTTACGTCCGATTCGTCGTCTGCTGCCATCGATGGGCGGCATCGACTTCTCGCCGATGATTCTGGTCCTGCTGCTGTACGTCATTAATATGGGCATCGCCGAGGTGCTGCAGGCCACCGGCAATATGCTGCTGCCGGGGCTGTGGATGGCGCTATGAGTGCCGTCACTCCCTGTGATGATGGGCTGGTTCTGCGGCTGCTGTTTTTCAGCCAAAGGCCAGCCGTGACGCAATTGTGGGTTTACATGGCGACGCTAAAAGTCGCCATCACCGCCCCGCCCGTTGATGGGCAAGCCAATGCCCATCTGGTGAAGTATCTCGCCAAGCAGTTTAAGGTCGCCAAAAGCCAGGTCATTATCGAGAAAGGCGAACTCGGGCGACATAAACAGGTTAAAATTATTCATCCGCAGCAGATCCCATCGGGCGTCGACGCCCTGACAAATTAGGATATCCCATGCAAAAAGTTGTTCTCGCTACCGGTAACGCCGGTAAAGTGCGCGAGCTCGCCTCGCTGCTCGCCGATTTTGGTCTGGATATCCTCGCCCAGACCGAGCTTGGCGTTGAGTCCGCCGAGGAAACCGGGCTGACTTTTATTGAAAACGCCATCCTGAAAGCACGTCATGCCGCTCAGGTCACTGGCTTACCGGCAATTGCCGATGACTCCGGCCTCGCGGTCGATGTGCTCGGCGGCGCATCGGGAATTTACTCCGCGCGTTATTCCGGCGAAGACGCCAGCGACCAGCAGAATCTTGAAAAATTGCTGGAAGCCCTGAAAGATGTGCCAGACGGACAGCGCCAGGCGCAGTTCCACTGCGTGCTGGTCTACCTGCGTCACGCGGAAGATCCAACGCCGGCTGGTGTGCCACGGCAGCTGGCCTGGCGTCATCGCGCGCACCGCTGCCGGTGCTGGCGGATTTGGCTACGATCCTATTTTCTTCGTGCCATCCGAAGGTAAAACGGCCGCCGAACTAACGCGTGAAGAGAAGATTGCCATCTCCCACCGTGGACAGGCGCTGAAGTTGTTACTGGAAGCCCTTCGTAATGGTTAATTTGCCTCCGCTGAGTCTTTATATTCATATCCCGTGGTGCGTACAGAAATGCCCGTACTGCGACTTCAACTCGCACGCGCTGAAGGCGAAGTGCCGCACGACGACTATGTGCAGCATCTGCTGAGCGATTTGGATGCCGACGTGGCCTACGCGCAGGGACGTGAAGTAAAGACCATTTTTATCGGCGGCGGTACGCCGAGCCTGCTCTCCGGCCCGGCGATGCAAACCCTGCTGGACGGCGTGCGTGCCCGCCTGACGCTGGCCGCCGATGCGGAAATTACCATGGAAGCCAATCCGGGTACGGTAGAGGCTGACCGTTTCGTGGAGTATCAGCGTGCGGGGGTGAATCGTATTTCCATCGGCGTACAGAGCTTTAGTGAAACGAAGCTCAAGCGTCTTGGGCGTATTCACGGGCCGGAAGAGGCCAAACGTGCTGCACACCTGGCAACCGGTCTGGGGCTGCGTAGCTTCAACCTTGATTTGATGCACGGGCTGCCGGATCAGTCGCTGGAAGAGGCGCTGAACGATCTGCGCCAGGCCATTGAACTGGCACCACCGCACCTCTCCTGGTATCAGTTGACCATTGAACCGAATACCCTGTTTGGTTCACGTCCGCCGGTACTGCCGGATGACGATGACCTGTGGGATATCTTTGAGCAAGGTCATCAGTTGCTGACCGCCGCAGGCTACCAGCAGTACGAAACTTCTGCCTACGCCAAGCCGGGCTATCAGTGCCAGCACAATCTCAACTACTGGCGCTTTGGCGATTATTTCGGTATCGGCTGCGGCGCGCACGGTAAGGTGACGTTCCCGGATGGCCGCATTCTGCGTACGGCGAAAACCCGTCATCCTCGCGGTTATATGGAAGGCCGCTATCTGGAACGCCAGCACGATGTAGAAAACAGCGATAAGCCGTTTGAGTTCTTTATGAACCGCTTCCGCCTGCTGGAACCGGCGCCACGCGCCGAATCTCGCCCGCCACCAGGTTGGATGAGAGCGTTATCCGCCCGCAGCTTGATGAAGCGCTGGCGCAGAACTATCTGACCGAGTGCGAACAGTACTGGCAGATTACCGAGCACGGTAAGCTGTTTTTAAATTCCTGCTGGAGTTATTTCTGGCTGAGTAAACTTGTATTGCCGGATGCGGCGTGAACGCCTTATCCAGCCGACATGTGGCAGCGGTTGTAGGTCTGATAAGACGCGCAAGCGTCGCATCAGACGTTGATTGCCGGATGCGGGGTCAACGCCGCATCCTGCTACAAATCGTGCACTATATCAAACTTACTTAATCACCCCATTGCGCCGCAGTTGTTCGGTATCTTTTTTCCAGCGTTCATTAGCTTGGTTGATATCGTCAATTTTCATCAAAATCGCGACTTTTTTACTGTTTATTTCTGAAACTTTCATCGTTAACGGATATTGCCCTTTTTCGAGCGTTACCCAGTCATCCTGCAATTTACGGCTAAGTTTTTGTGATTGCAGAAAAGTCTGTCGCCGTTGTTCGTTGATATCGAAATCTCGTTTCTGCTGAATCGGCACTTCATAACACTCTTCACTCTGTTTATGACATGCCGCAATCGCCGGTTGATAAACCTCTTTGTCATATTTAACCGCGAACGCCTCGCTATCGTTCTGTTTATTAAACTCATCACGCTGTTGGTGAATTTTTTTAAAGGCGTCTTCGCGGGTCATTTGCTTACCGTTTGCATCTTTTCCCCAATATGCATCCGCTGCTTTCTGCGCCGCCACCATTTGCTTATCAAGCGCTTTCACTTCCTTTTCCAGCGCAGGAATCGAGTTCTTCTGGGTATTCAACGCAGATTCAAGCTGACTAAAGCGATAATTGAAATCTTCGCTATTCACGATCAGATATTTATTATTCGTTTTGATATCGTCGACCACCCGCCCACGATCGCTGGCTGCCGCCTGAAAAGAGTAAAAGTTCACCGACCAGCCAGACGCGGGCGTTCCTTTACTGGTTAACATCGCCGAGAATTTTACCGGTTTATCTTTCGTCCAGGTCTGTTCGAGCAGTTCGTAATCTGCCAACTGACCGACCCAGGTATAGAGATCGTCACTGGAAGAGACATCGCCTTCCGCTGACCAGGTGGCCTGATTACCCTTAGCATCAAGATTTTTTAAGGTGATAGCATCAAGCTTGAGAATGCCGTGATACTGCTTTTTGAATTGATCTTTTAAGATATTTTCAGTTGGCGGTTCGCCATCTGCCCAGGCATTACCAGTCATCAACATAAGCAGTGCCGTGCCAACAATCCATTGCTTTTTCACCCGAAAAACCTCACGCGGAATAATTTATTCCGGTGATTATCATTAGGGTAATTAAAATTGGCAATGGACGTGAGTCTGAAGTGAAAAAGCCCCGGCACGATACCGGGGCGAGGCGATTAGTACTGATTGAAGATCTGCTGGATCTGCTGCGGATCTTTGGTTTGCGTCAGAGCCAGTTGCAGCAGAACGCGCGCTTTTTGCGGGTTCAGCGTGCCAGAGGCGACGAAGCCGTATTTCGCATCATCCACTTCGGCATCCTGAGTGGTAGCGCCCGTCGGTACGCGGGAAGAACGCACGACTGCAGTACCGGTTTTCGCGGCGGTCGCCAGCGTGTCGAACACAGATTTATACAGGTTGCCGTTACCCACACCAGCGCTAACGATGCCATCATAGCCCGCATCTACCAGTGCTTTAGCCGGAAGATCGGATGCGTTAGCGTAGTTATAAACAATGCCGACTTTCGGCAGTTCATTCAGCTTAGAGACATCGAATGGCGTGTCGCTGGTATGCTTACGTGCCGGGGTACGCTGGTAGTCAATCTTACCGTTGTGAATGTAACCCAGAGGACCGTAGTTAACAGACTTGAAGGTCGCTACGTCGGTGGTGTTGGTTTTGGTGACGTCACGGCCATCAAGCACGGTGTCATTCATCACTACCAGCACGCCACGGTTGGCGGAGGCTTTATCAGCTGCGGTCACTACCGCGTTATACAGGTTGAATGGACCGTCTGCGCTCATAGACGTGGACGGACGCATTGCGCCGACCATCACCACCGGTTTGTCGCATTTCACCGTCAGGTCGAGGAAGTAAGCAGTTTCTTCCATCGTGTCGGTACCGTGGGTAATGACGAAGCCGTCGGTCTTATCGCAGTCGGTGTTAATTTTTTTCGCCAGTGTCAGCCAGACATTATCGTTCATGTCCTGGGAGCCGATATTCACTACCTGCTCGCCTTTAACGTTCGCAATGTCTTTTAGTTGCGGCACCGCATTAACCAGATTTTCTACGCCAACTTTACCCACTGTGTAGTTAGATTTGGTTGCGGAGTCACCACCACCGGCAATGGTCCCGCCGGTTGCTAAAATGGTGATATTGGGTAATGCCAATGCTGCACCACTAAAACCCATAACCAGTGCGGCAAGTGCCGTCTTTTTGAAAAACTCCATTTCATTCCTCCAGTTACGTGAACGCTACGCATTATCCCTTAGCTCTGTATGGGAAATTTGACGTTAAACAATTTACAACGTGAATATATTTTGGAGATCTACAAAGTTAGAGGCAGGTAACAAAACGAAGAATTAAACGGCATAAAAAAGTATTATGCCGTCTTAAAATAGAGGATTATTTTAAATTCCCGACCAGCGCTTTACGGCTGTCTTCCAGAGACACCACGCGGCTACAGACGTCTTTACCAAAAGCCTGGAAATCCGCTTCCTGGTTTTTCCACTCATTCTGAATGGCAGTTTGCAGGCCGCCTAAGCTGCCCACGCGCCCTGCAGTGGGTTTCCACCGCCTTTGAGTACCGCTTTGGCACCCATTTCATTAATACTGTCCTGCAGGATCCCGCCCATCGCCTGGTTCACCAGCTGCTGCCCATCGGCGCGCACCTGGTCGATGGCTTTATAGTGGAAGGTTAAACCATCGGTACGATGTTCAATAATGCGGTTCATCTGCTGTTTGAGCTGGGCATCAAGCTTGGTCAAACGACCGCGCATATTGCTGCTTTCGCCCACCTCTTAGCGATGATTTTATCCAGCGCTTTACGCGGCCTTTTTCGACGCGATTACGGGCGCCGTCGTCAATCCACGGCAGCGCGCTGCGCAGCTCAGTTTGATAATCTTTCGCCTGCTCGCGCTGGGCGGCTGTCAGCGTGTACGCCTTACCGTTAAAGGTGACGTCACCGTTTGGGGTAATGACCAGATTGCCGTTCTCGCCCTTTACCTGCACCGTCTGCGGGTTGAGGACAACATCATCACGGGGGGTTACGCTGCATTGATAGTCAGCATGGGCGGCCATCGCCGTGAATGTTAGAACTGCCGTCAGCAGCGTTTTGCGCATCATTACTCTTCCCTCAAGACAAATCGGGCCAGCAAATGCTGGCCCCGTCTACGCTATTAGTCCCACCAAACGTCGAAAAGTTCGCTGGTGCGTACTTCTTCAAACTTGCGGTCTTCCAGCCATTTACGTACCTGAGCCTGGTGCTCTTCGGTGCACTTGCCGATTTCCTGGGTGCAAATCAGACCTTCCCATGCCAGGTGGCCCACTGCCGTCAAACGCCAGCTTGTTCGGCTCGATGACTTCATCGATAAACTGATCGACAACTGGTCGATCTGCTCTTCGCTGGTCCCTTCAGGGAAACGCCATGCTACAGAGAAACCGATCTCCTGAAATTCATCGATGTGCATTTTTTTACGCAAACGACGGCTACGATTCTTTGCCATTTATTTCACCCTCTCGAACATTAAGTCCCATACGCCGTGGCCAAGACGATGACCACGTTGTTCAAATTTGGTTACCGGGCCCGCGGTCCGGGGCGCCAGTGTACATAATCCTGACTTTCTGACAGGTTCTGATATCCGTCCATGGAGGACATCACTTCCGGCGTATCTGTTCCGCATAGGCTTCCCAGTCGGTAGCCATGTGGAACACGCCAGCCCAGCTTCAGTTTGCTTTTAACCAGTTCAGCAAACGGAACCTGAACGATACGGCGTTTATTATGACGCGCTTTGTGCCATGGGTCAGGGAAAAAGAGCTGAACCATGTTCAGTGAGTTGTCAGGGATCATCTTGTGCAGTACTTCGACCGCATCGTGACACATCACGCGCAGGTTATCGACACCCTCTTCATGCGCCGATGCGAGGCACGCGCCAACCCCTGGAGAGTGTACTTCAATACCGAGGAAATTCTGCTCCGGGCGTGCTTTGGCCATCGCCACCAGCGAAGCGCCCATGCCAAAACCAATTTCCAGCGTCGTTGGCGCTTCACGGCCAAACAGCGCGGCAAAGTCGACAGGCTCTTCGCTGAACTCAACGCCCATCACCGGCCAGTAGTTTTCCAGCGCGTGTTCCTGCCTTTTCGTCAGTCGCCCCTGGCGACGAACGAAAACTACGAATACGGCGCTGTGGGCGGCCGTTCTCATCAAATTCCGGTGAAATGACGTCGTTCTTCATAAAAATTAAGTCTGCTTGTGAGAGTGTTCGGGAAACGGGCATTATCCAAAGTTAGTTGCCGGATGCAAGCACCGGAAAGTTCCTGTTTACAGCATAGTGCCGCTGTGCTGCAATTTGGCCCCAAAATAGAGCGATATTGGAATCCCTGCTTTGACCATGCAAGCCGCGCAATTTTCAGCCCAGGTGCTGGACTGGTACGACAAATACGGGCGTAAAACCCTGCCCTGGCAAATTGAAAAGACGCCCTACAAAGTATGGCTGTCTGAGGTCATGTTGCAACAAACGCAGGTTGCCACAGTTATCCCCTATTTCGAACGCTTCATGTCACGCTTTCCTACCGTCACCGATCTGGCCAACGCGCCGTTAGATGACGTACTGCATCTGTGGACGGGGCTGGCTATTACGCCCGCGCGCGTAATCTGCATAAGGCCGCGCAGCAGGTCGCCACGCTGCATAAAGGGCGCTTCCCGGAAACCTTTGAGGAAGTCGCCGCGCTGCCCGGCGTGGGCCGCTCCACCGCCGGGGCGATTTTATTGCTCTCGCTCGGTAAACATTTCCCTATCCTCGACGGTAACGTCAAGCGCGTGTTGGCCCGCTGCTACGCGGTGGACGGCTGGCCGGGAAAAAAGAGGTCGAGAAGCGGCTGTGGGAATTAAGCGAGCAGGTGACGCCAGCCGAAGGGGTGTCGCGCTTTAACCAGGCGATGATGGATTTGGGCGCCATGGTTTGTACCCGCTCAAAACCTAAATGCACGCTGTGTCCGTTAGATAATGGCTGCATCTCGTCGGCCAACGGCAGTTGGGCACAGTATCCGGGCAAAAAACCGAAGCAGACAATACCGGAACGTACCGGCTATTTTCTGATGATGCAGCACGACCGCGAGGTGTTTTTACAGCAGCGTCCGCCTAGCGGGCTGTGGGGCGGTCTATACTGTTTCCCGCAGTTTGCAGATGAAGAAGCGCTGCGCGACTGGTTGAGCGCAGCGGCAGATCCCCGCCGATACGCTGACTCAGCTCACCGCGTTCCGCCATACTTTCAGCCATTTCCATCTGGACATTGTGCCAATGTGGCTTACTGTGTCCTCATTCGCGTCATGCATGGATGAAGGCAGCGCTCTCTGGTATAACTTAGCCCAGCCGCCCCCGCCGTAGGGCTGGCTGCACCGGTTGAGCGCCTGTTGCAGCAGTTACGCGCCGATTCACTCGTTTAGCTTTCGGCGCCACAAGAGGATTGATTATGAGCAGAACTATTTTTTGTACTTACCTGCAGCAAGATGCCGAAGGGCAGGATTTTCAGCTTTACCCTGGCGAGTTAGGCAAACGCATTTATAACGAGATCTCGAAAGAGGCCTGGAAACAGTGGCAGCACGAAGCAGACCATGCTCATCAATGAAAAGAAACTCAATATGATGAACGTAGAGCACCGCAAGCTGCTGGAAGAGGAAATGGTCAATTTCCTGTTTGAAGGCAAAGATGTGCACATTGAAGGCTACACGCCGCCTGAAAGCAGTAAGGGCTTAACGGCCCTTTAAGACCACAACAACACGCGCTCCCGGGATGATTAAAAAAATGTTTGCTCTGGCGTTGATAGCGCCGCTGCTTGTTTCCTGCTCCTCGAATAAAAAGGGTGATACCTATAACGAGGCTTGGGGTAAAAGACACCAATGGTTTTGATATATTGATGGGGCAGTTCGCCCATAATATTGAAAACATTTGGGCTTTAACGAGGTTCGACAGCCGGTCCGAAGGACTACGTTAGATAAGCCAACGGCTACCAGACCCGCAGCCATATCAACTTCGACGACGGTACCATTACCGTTGAGACTATCGCCGGTACGGAACCCGCCGCACGCCTGCGTCAGGCCATCATCACCACGTTATTAATGGGTGACGATCCGGGCTCGGTTGACCTGTACTCCGACGCCGACGATATCCAGATTTCCAAAGAACCGTTCCTGTATGGTCAGGTCGTCGATAACAACGGCGAAGCCATTCGCTGGCAATGGCGCGCAGAGCGCTTTGCCGACTATCTGCTCCAAACGCGGATGAAAAAGCGCAGCAGCGGCCTGCACATTATCTATAGCGTGACCATCAAATCCGTACCGAACCACCTTGATAAACGTGCGCATAAATATTTAGGTATGGTGCGTCAGGCTTCGCGTAAATATGGTATCGACTAATCGCTGATTGGCGATTATGCAGACCGAATCGTCCTTCAACCCGTATGCCGTGAGTCGCTCCGATGCAATGGGGCTTATGCAGGTGGTGCAGCACACCGCCGGGAAAGATGTTCCGCTCGCAGGGTAAATCCGGTACGCCAAGCCGCAGCTTCCTGTTCGATCCGGCCAGCAACATTGATACCGGTACCGCCTATCTGGCGATCCTCAACAATATCTATCTTGGCGGGATTGATAACCCTACGTCACGTCGTTACGCAGTGATCACCGCTTATAAACGGCGGCGCAGGCAGCGTGCTGCGCGTTTTCTAACGATAAGGTGAAGGCGGCAGATCATCAACAGCATGGCGCCGGGCGAATGTTTATCAGACCCTAACGACTCGTCATCCATCAGCAGAATCGCGCCGTTACCTCTACAAGGTGAACTCCGCGCAGAAAGGCTATCGCCGCCGATAATTCCATTAACCGCCCCTGACGATGCTCAGGGGCAAAAATGTTATCCACATCACAATTTCGTTTTGCAAATTGGGAATGTTTGCAATTATTTGCCACAGGTAACAAAAAACCAGTCCGCGAAGTTGATAGAATCCCATCATCTCGCACGGTCAAATGTGCTTTTTCAAACACTCATCCGCATCACGATGTGAGGAAATTAACATGAATCTTAAGCTGCAGCTGAAAATCCTCTCTTTTCTGCAGTTCTGTCTGTGGGGAAGTTGGCTGACGACCCTCGGCTCCTATATGTTTGTTACCCTGAAGTTTGACGGTGCTTCTATTGGCGCAGTTTATAGCTCACTGGGTATCGCAGCGGTCTTTATGCCTGCGCTGCTGGGGATTGTGGCCGACAAATGGTTAAGTGCGAAATGGGTATATGCCATTTGCCACACCATTGGCGCTATCACGCTGTTCATGGCGGCACAGGTCACGACACCGGAAGCGATGTTCCTTGTGATATTGATTAACTCGTTTGCTTATATGCCAACGCTTGGGTTAATCAACACCATCTCTTACTATCGCCTGCAAAATGCCGGGATGGATATCGTTACTGACTTCCCGCCAATCCGTATCTGGGGCACCATCGGCTTTATCATGGCAATGTGGGTGGTGAGCCTGTCTGGCTTCGAATTAAGCCACATGCAGCTGTATATTGGCGCAGCACTTTCCGCCATTCTGGTTCTGTTTACCCTGACTCTGCCGCATATTCCGGTTGCTAAACAGCAAGCGAATCAGAGCTGGACAACCCTGCTGGGCCTCGATGCATTCGCGCTGTTTAAAAACAAGCGTATGGCAATCTTCTTTATCTTCTCAATGCTGCTGGGCGCGGAACTGCAGATTACCAACATGTTCGGTAATACCTTCCTGCACAGCTTCGACAAAGATCCGATGTTTGCCAGCAGCTTTATTGTGCAGCATGCGTCAATCATCATGTCGATTTCGCAGATCTCTGAAACCCTGTTCATTCTGACCATCCCGTTCTTCTTAAGCCGCTACGGTATTAAGAACGTAATGATGATCAGTATTGTGGCGTGGATCCTGCGTTTTGCGCTGTTTGCTTACGGCGACCCGACTCCGTTCGGTACTGTACTGCTGGTACTGTCGATGATCGTTTACGGTTGCGCATTCGACTTCTTCAACATCTCTGGTTCGGTGTTTGTCGAAAAAGAAGTTAGCCCGGCAATTCGCGCCAGTGCACAAGGGATGTTCCTGATGATGACTAACGGCTTCGGCTGTATCCTCGGCGGCATCGTGAGCGGTAAAGTTGTTGAGATGTACACCCAAAACGGCATTACCGACTGGCAGACCGTATGGTTGATTTTCGCTGGTTACTCCGTGGTTCTGGCCTTCGCGTTCATGGCGATGTTCAAATATAAACACGTTCGTGTCCCGACAGGCACACAGACGGTTAGCCACTAATTACGCAAAGAAAAACGGGTCGCCAGAAGGTGACCCGTTTTTTTTATTCTTACTTCAGCACATAGCCGAACAGCCGCATAATGCCGTCGGCATCTTTCTCGCTATACACTCCTTGAAGTCTCCGGCGAGAAGGCGGGCAGGAGGTTACGCCCTCTTCCAGCGCCAGGAAGGAACGCTGCACCGCGCCGCCCCACACTTCTCCCGGCACCACGCACAGCACGCCCGGCGGATACGGCAGCGCCCCTTCGGCGGCGATACGCCCTTCCGCATCGCGAATACGCACCAGCTCAACGTTGCCACGAATAAACTCACTGTTGGCGTCCTGCGGGTTCATCGCCACCGCCGGCAGGCTCTTTTGCGGAACATCGCTTTTTGCAGATCTTTGACGTCAAAGCTGACGAACAGATCGTGCATCTCCTGGCATAGTTCACGCAGGGTGTAGTGCGATAGCGCCCCGGATATTTGTGATAGATGGTCGGTAGCACATCCGCCAACGGCGCGTCGTTTCAATGTGCTGTTCAAACTGCGCGAGCATCGCCACCAGCTGCGCCAGCTTCTCCGACGTTTCAGCCGGGGGAAGCAGGAAGAGGATCGAGTTCAGATCGCACTTCTCCGGCACGATGCCGTTCTCACGCAGATAATGGGCCAGAATGGTCGCTGGAATACCGAATTCGGTATAGCGCCCGGTTTGGGGTCGATCCCCGGCGGGTCAGCAGCAGTTTGCACGGATCACAAAGTATTGATCCTGCGCGTAACGATCAAAACCGTGCCAGTGCGCGCCCGGCGCGAGGCTGCAGAAACGCCGCTCGCTGGCGAGGTCTGGTGGGATGATCCGGCCACAAGCGTCCGTCAACGATCGGCGGAGAGACGGGTGGATCATTTTACAATTCGCCACGATTGCCTTGCGCGCTTCGATCCCAATGCCAGCCACTCGGCCCATAGACGGCGGCCGCTCTCGCCTTCATGAATTTTGGCATTGATATCCAGCGCCGCAAACAGCGGGTAAAACGGGCTGGTTGAGGCGTGCAGCATAAAAGCATTGTTCAGCCGCTTGTGCGGGCAAAAGCGCGCCTGACCGCGAATATGGTTATCTTTTTTATGGATCGGCGACGTCTGCGAGAATCCGGCCTGCTGCTTGTGCACCGACTGGGTAACAAAAATGCCCGGATCGTTTTCATTAGATCGGAGCAGCAGCGGCGAGGTATCCGCCATCATGTCGATAAACTGCTCGTAGCCTACCCATGCCGAGTCAACAGGATGTAGTCACACAGATGGCCGATTTTATCCACCACCTGCCGCGCGTTGTAGATAGTGCCGTCGTAGGTACCCAACTGAATAATCGCCAGCCGGAATGGGCGTGGCGGATCGGCTTTTTGCGGCGCGACTTCGCGGATGAGCTCACGCAGATAGGCATCATCAAAACAGTGCTCATCAATCCCGCCGATAAAGCCGAACGGGTTACGCGCGGCCTCCAGATAGACCGGCGTCGCGCCAGCCTGAATGAGTGCACCGTGGTGGTTGGATTTGTGGTTGTTGCGGTCAAACAGCACCAGATCGCCACGGGTCAGCAGTGCGTTAGTCACCACTTTATTCGCCGCCGAAGTGCCGTTTAACACAAAATAGGTTTTGTCCGCGTTGAACACCCTGGCCGCAAACTTCTGCGCGTGCTTGGCCGAACCTTCGTGGATAAGCAGGTCGCCCAGTTTGACGTCGGCGTTACACATGTCGGCACGAAAGACGTTCTCACCGAAAAACTCGTAGAACTGGCGGCCCGCCGGGTGTTTTTTAAAGAACGCGCCGTGCTGATGCCCAGGGCAGGCAAAGGTGCTGTTGCCCATCTCAACATACTGACTCAGGGTGTTAAAGAACGGCGGCAGAAGCTTCTCTTCGGCCGGCAGGCCGCCGCTTCCAGCTCAAGCCATTCCTGTTCTTTACCACTTATTACTGCATCAACACCTTCCAGGTAGTTGGATTTGCCTCGCCGCACACAAACACCGGCAGATGAAAACCGGTACGTTTGAGTAATGCCAGAATGCCGCTGTGGCTGTCGGCCACCGTAATGACGACTGCTGCCACATCGGTAAAGTCGGTACTATCCAGCGCCACCACGCTGCGATGGGGGGTAGACGAGAGACCAGTTCACGACTGGCGGCAATGTTCATTGATTTCATAAGCGCAACGACCCGTTGAGGGTGAGTAAAAGCCCCGAGCAAAGGTGGCTGTTTTGCCCCACGAAGCGTCTGGGTGCAGTTGGATTACAGCTCCGACCGCCAGACATCAGTAAAAGCAGACGTGGTCTAATCTTACTGTTGTCCTGCAGTGAGCGTACGTTGCCGTCACCGCATGATGAGCGGGGAGTACGACGAGAAACGGGAGAGCCTTCGCGCTGAGAACGGCATGGCGAGGTCATGCAAGAGGATGTCATTGCAGGCTGCCCCCTATCAGGAAAGGAGAAATTTCGCGCAATCATTGCACCTTTCGCCAGAGGGCGCAAGCCAAAATCTTTATGCATTCACATCAAGGAAAAATCACCACTGAACCGATTAATCGGTCCATAATAATGCAGAATTCAGAGGATAAATATTAGGAGTGAATGTGGTTATTGGACCTTTTATCAATGCCAGCGCAGTGCTGGTTGGCGGGCTTCTCGGCGCGTTGCTTAGCCAGCGTTTGCCAGAACGCATCCGCGTTTCCATGACCTCAATTTTTGGCCTGGCATCGCTGGGGATTGGCCTGTTGTTGGTTATCAAATGCGCCAATATGCCGGTGATGGTGCTAGCCACCCTGGTCGGCGCGCTGATTGGCGAGTTTTGCTACCTGGAAAGAGGCATTAACAACGCCGTATCCCGGGTGCAAAAACGGATGCTCAAACCCGGCCAAAGCAGTCAGCATGAGAACTTTATTCAGAGCTTTGTCGCCATCATCGTGCTGTTTTGCGCCAGCGGCACCGGGATTTTTGGTTCAATGCATGAAGGCATGACCGGCGATCCCACCATTCTGATTGCCAAGTCATTTCTCGATTTCTTTACCGCGATGATCTTTGCCTGCTCGCTGGGTTTTGCCGTCTGCGCCATCAGCGTGCCGATGCTAATCGTCCAGTGTGTCTGGCATTCTGCGCCTTTTTGATTCTGCCGCTTACTACCCCAGCGATGATGGCCGATTTTACCGCCGTCGGTGGCCTATTGCTGTTAGCTACCGGGCTGCGCATCTGCGGTATCAAGATGTTTGCGGTGGTCAATATGCTGCCCGCCCTGCTGCTGGCGATGCCTATTTCCGCCGCCTGGACGGCATTTTTTGCCTGAAAAGTCGTGCTAACTGCGTGAAGTGGTGATAGATTGTGCAACTCGCCGCAAATTTTATAAATTTCGTTGACGAGTCGAGGCGATTACGGTTTATGCGCCCCGTTGCCCGGATAGCTCAGTCGGTAGAGCAGGGGATTGAAAATCCCCGTGTCCTTGGGTCCATTTCGAGTCCGGGCACCACTAATTCTTAAGAACCCGCCCACAAGGCGGGTTTTTGCTTTTGGATCTGACAATAACCTTCACGAAAAAAATTAGCTTATAAAGTCTGGGGGAATTACTCTCGCCACGTTAACGAGAGTAATTTTATTGATATTAATCTCCTGATACTTTACCCCCGTCCAAACTCCAGCCGCTGCACATTCACCATCCCAGGCTTCTCAGCAGCACTGACATCAATTTGTGTCACCCGCAGCGCATATTTTTCATCCAGTGCGTTTAACCATTTCAGCAGGTCATTAAACACCACAGGTTCTATCCAGACCTGAATATTCTCCCCACGATCGGCTATCCGCCTGATGACCACCGAGTGCGCGGAAGCACTGTCACTGATGACCCGCGATACCTGCGCAGGCGTTGTTGTGGCAGATTTTCGCGCTGCAATAATATCCGGCGCGGCGTTCTTCAGTCGGGTGTTCATCGCCACCAGCTGCTGCAATATTGTCTCCTGTTGCTCAATCCGTTCGCTCAACGGCTGCCAGATGAGGACGTAATATCCGACGCTAAACAGGAACACCACCGCTGCCAGTAACATGCCCTTTTCACGCGGAGAACGCCCCGCCAGGTGTTGTGCCAGCCAGTGTTCGCCACGGCTTAACTGGCGTTCACGCCATTGCTGAAAATAGTGAATAAATTTATCGCGTAACATGTTATTTCCTCCGCAACGTTACGCCGCCGGAAACCGCATCACCCTCTTTCTGTAACGCGTCCTGTTGCACAACATAATCGGTTGCCAGTACACTACGCAGTTTGTCGAAACTGGCAAAGTTCGCGGCCCGTAGCTGGAGGTGAAGTATCTGGCGTTTTTGATCAAAGGTAAAACCACGCATTTCGATGTCGGAAAGTGACGCTGATTTCAGGGTGCTGGCTATCGCTGACAACTCGGCGAGCAGCCGGGTATCGTCGGCCTGTGGGCGATATTTTTTCAGCGCCATCGTCACCTGAGAGCGTAAATTCACAATCCGCTTCTGCTCCGGGAACAACGTTAAGAACTGTTCCTCCGCCTGGGTGCGGCTTTGCGCCACCTGTTCGCTGACGCTCCATAACGTCACGCCCCGCTCCACTGCCAGCGCAACCAGAATCAGCAATATCGGCAGAATCATCACCCGCCAGCGCGCCCACTGTTTTCGGTAGCTGACGCGAGGCTGCCACGGCCCTGTCAGCAGGTTCCCTTCCGGTTCGCCATAAGTGGTAATGGCGGGCAGAGCTGTAACGGTCAGGCGTTCAGCGTCTGCGCCAGCCCATGCTGATAGCTTTTCCGGTGCAATGCCGACTACGGTTAGCGAAAGCGGTAAATCCTGCTCATTGAGCTGGGCGCGGAACATGACCGGAGCCAGCGCCAGCCCGGCGCTCCATCCCCGGCATTCATCGATGCGGCAGATAACCCGTTGCGCATCGCAAGCCATAAACCCACAAGGAATGGACATCCAGTCCGGCGCGACGGTAGCGCGGGTGATGCCGTTTTCCTGCAACCACTGCGCAATGTTGCGCATATGCTGTTGGTGAATCACTGCTACGGTTGCCAGTTGCTGGTCGATATTCAACGGGGCGAAATGCAGTTCATCGATATCCTGGTTCAGCTCTTCTTCCAGTAAGGCGGGCAGAATAGTCGGTAGCGCAGCGCGATGGAAATGTCGTGGCGCGCACCCTTGCGTAAAACCGTAAGTTGAATGGAATCCATTGAAGGTAACTGCCGCATCAGAGCAATCATTGCTCGTGGATCAGTGAAATCCTGCTGATTTAGCGCAATGGCGATATCGCCTTCCTTGAAACCGCTGGCATCGAACAGAGAACGATCTGCCCCCGGCTTCGCTGCATAACCGACAATCCCCTCCTTACGCACAGGCGTAAGCTGGATATAGTTAAAAATTTTCTGCGGATCTTTCGCCAGTGCCTGACGCACGGCAGCCGGGATCTCAACTGGCACACTGACAGCAGGCTCAGCAACAGCTTGCTTTGCTTCGTCACTGACGGCTTTTTTGTTGGTCACAGCAACAGTGGAACGTTCCTCTTCTGCCAGACTCAGACGCTCTATTTTTCCCTGATAACGCAGCATCACATGGTCGCGGTTGATTTCCTCAATCACCGCGTTGTGAGAGCCAAGCGTTTCACCCTGCAAATAGACCTGCTGTTTACCGCCTTCTTCAATAACCGCGCCGGGTCTGGCACCAAAGGCGATCCCACGCAGCACCACATTAAGACGCGTTTCTGCCACAGGCACAGGTTCGGGTTGTTTTACCTGCGCGGCGACAGGCTGATATTTGCCAAACCAGTTTTGCTGGCTGATTAATTGCACGTCATTTTTATCGAACGTTTTTGCATCCACACGGCTCGGTTTATTCACCGGTTGAGAAACCGCCGTATATTCCGCAGAAAAGGAGATATAGCGCCAGAGTGAATGCGCCATTTTTGCAGAAATAATAAGCAGCATCAGCCAGAACATCCCGCGTGCAATTTTTCGCAGATGCTCTTTGTCTGTATTAAGAGATTGTCTCTGGTTAAGAGTGTGACGAATTTTTGTCAGCCATTGAATGAGATAAATTCGTGCGTCACGAAAAACAACCCGCGCCAATTTATATCTACCCGACGTTATGCTTTGACTATTCCACAGGTGGTACGATCCAGTTTCCGCTGATACTGGTTACCTGTACGTGTATCATTAATCGTTATGCTGTAATTAATTCCCTCAGTGATCATTAATTTCACCGTCGGGTCAGCGCACATTTGTCGTTGATAGCTGGTTAAAAAGGCGTCAGGCGTCTGCGTGGTTTGTGTACCCGCTTCGCTGATAATGGTCATTTTTACCGTTGTGCCGCTACTTTGCGCCAGCACTAAGGTATATCCCGCAGATTTAATCGGCAGGTTTTGGCTGATATTTTGCGCCTGTTTTTTCGCCAGTAAACTGGCATTTTCATTATGGCTGGCACAGCCACTTAATAATCCTGTAACGCTCAACAATAGCGATATTAATACCCTCCCTGGCATTTGTTTTATCGACATGGTAAATAATCTCTAAGGTTATTAATAAGAGTTAAAATGTCACTTTGATAATGACGTGGTTATCATTAAAACAATGCCTGTAGATAAAGTGTTGCTATACCGCCCAGACTTAAACACGGTCCAAAAGGCAGTGTGGTTGATCCTCTTTTTGTAATAACGGCATATATCAGGCCGCAGCATGAGGCGATTAAAGCAACATTGGGCAGCGACAATGCCCCCACCCAGCCACCTAACGCGGCGAAAAGTAATACATCGCCCATGCCTAATGCTTCTTTACGCAGAACTATTCCGGCTATCCAACGCAGAGAGTAAAAAGTGATAAATCCCACCAGGACGCCGGTGACTGCATCTTGTAGCGTGAGCGGACTCTGCTGCGCCCATGCCGCAATCAGTCCTGTCCACAATACGCCCTGAGTAAAAACATCGGGCAGCCATTGGTGATCGAGGTCGATGACACTCGCGGCAATCAGCCAGGCGGATAATATCATCACCGCCAGCCCCCATCCACTTTCTGGCCAGACCAGACTCGCCAGCAAAAAAGCAAGTGCTGTCAATAACTCCACCAGCGGATAACGCTTGCTGATTTTCGCCTGACAGTCGCGGCAGCGCCCTTTGAGCATCAGCCAGGAGAACAGCGGAATATTGTCACGTATCCGGATGGTCTGCTGACAATGTGGGCAGTGCGAACGCGGTAGCGCAAGGCTTATTTTTGACTGCGCACTCGACATTTCACCGTGAAACTCCGCCATTTGTTGGCGCAGCATGATTGGGTAACGCCAAATCACCACATTCAAAAAACTGCCGATGATCAATCCTCCGACGGTTGCCAGGACGGGCATCGCCGTGGGGTATTGCTGAAAAACATCAAAAAGCATGGTTAAAGGTTGTTTGTTGTAACTTGCTGGATGCGGCGTAAAACGCCTTATCCGTCCTACGGGTGTCTGCCAGCGCAAATAATCGCGGCTTTCCCCGTCTGTAGGCCCGATAAGCAGGCGCATCGGGCAAATGTGTTAACCCGGTGCGCCTTATTTCATGCCGGATGCGGCGCGAGCGCCTTATCCGGCCTACGGGCTTACTCGGCAGACATCTTATGCTCGGTAACCTGATTAATGGTTTCCGGTCCCTGTTCCGGTTTCGGCAGATCGAGTGACGCGAGCGTGTTGTAAGCCGACTGGCTCACACCGCCCTCGAAGCTCATCTCGCTCGCCCCCGGCAGCTGGTAAGCATTCGCGCCCGGATTCCATTTCTTAAAGAACTCCGAAAGATCCGTCTGGGCGACCCAGGAGGCACACAGCATCAGCGTGTCCGCTGCGTTACCGTTGGATTCAGCACAGTAATTCTTGCCGCCAAACTTGTCATTGCTGACCTCATCGCCGCGTGCTTTACGATGCATCAACTGGAACAGGTTCCAGCCTTTCATCCCTTCACGCTCGCTGTAAAACTCTGGCAGAGGAGTGCCATCTGGATACCATTTCTTGATATCAAAGTTTTTCTCTGCCCATTCCTTCAGCTGTGCGTACATCAGCAGACGGTCACCCGCACCGCCGCGTGCCCATGCCTGGTTGTTGCTCTCCTCCAGATATTCCGGTGCGACGGTAATATCGTCAGCGACACGGTTCATCTTGCCGAGATAACGATCCTGCATGTACAGCGCCAGCACGTTGTTAGCGACTTCAGTTGCACCCGGTACAGTCAACGGCGTTTCTGCGGCGTTATGACCGACTTCATGCCAGATCAGCCAGTCGTTCAGCGGCGTCGTCGGCAGCGTGGTGCTGTTCGGCGAGAAGCTGCTGTTCATTACCGGATAACCCGAATGCGCATCACCGATGGAGATCTGCACATCGTTGGTGAAACGATGTTTGTGGCCCGGCAAGTTTTTATAGGTAAACATCCGGTGCTTACCGTCTTCGCTATCACGGCCGTAGAAGTCATTCATCGAGCTGGCAAAGGTATCCAGATCGTTAGCGAATTGCTCCAGTCCGCCAGTGTAATTGCTGGCATTCAGGTTCTTCTTCGGTGTGGTATAGACGAAAGCGTCTGATTCCAGCTCACCCAGCGGAGCCGGTGAGTTCAGATCGTTTTTCCATGCGCCGTCTTTATAGAACGGTGCTTTTACCACGCCAGTAAAGGTGAAGCTGGCAGATTCATTGGTAGAGCTATTGCCCTTGATATAAATCAGGCCACCGTAAGGCACCTTGAACTTCACCGTACCGCTAGCGTCCAGAGAGTACGTTTTAGTCACTCTTGGCGGACGGTTCAGCGCAACTTCATGCTTCTCACGTCCGGTCAGGTCGTCAGCCAGCGCCACGGTGACGGTCACAGGAACGTTCGCATTGGACTTAATGGTGACCTCTTTCTGAGCCGGTGCCCACAGGCCAGTTGACTGCATGTTACCTGCAAACCATTTGGTCGGATTCGAGTACAGGCTGATGGTTTCAGTAACGTTCTGTCCCTCTTCCGATACTGCTCCCGGATACTTCTCGACATCAACTTTGATGTTCAGATCCCACCAGGAACGGCCCAGCATCAGGCGTGTCAGCGGTTTTTCCATATAGTTGAGCGGGTAGCTCGGGTTCATCATGCCCGCTTTGCTGCTACCGTCACCGTAGATCATGTTGTTATCGACCAGCGATTTTTTCAGATCTGCAGAACACTTGGTGCCGCCTGCATAGGCATCATTGGCGTAGCAGTTCAGGAACTCGGTGAACGTTTTAAAGCCCAGCTCGTCATTTTTGCCTTCTTCATAACGATAGCTCGTATCGTTCCACAGCCAGACCGACATGTTCTGGTACAGACGTTCCAGATCGACGCTGCTCAGACGCTCACCTTTGCGACCATTGGTCCGGAAGTAGAGCTCATGCTGATACAGACGCTGAATGTTGGTGCCTAAATCCGCAGCCTGCACCATCGCTTTTGCAGTGTCGGCGTTAAGGCTTAGTTGCGTATACTGTGGAACATACATGCCACCAGTAACCGGAACCCCCGTGCCAGGACGATATTCCAGGCAGTTGACCTCATAGTGATATGCCGGATTAGTACACTCTTTCAGCCCCGGGAACGCGGCGAAAATTTTCTCCTTCGCAGCCTTCAGAGAATCCTCTGTTTTATGATCGGCCTCATCAATAAAGGCATAACGCGTTTCCTGTTTGCCATCTACATCTTCCAGCCAGCTGGCAACTTCCAGCTTCGGTTTGTCATCAGGTTTGTTTTCTACCTGATATTTCCACTTAACTTCCCCTGTCTTACTATCGATGGTGTACGGCAGCGCACCATCTACGGCAGGATAACGTTCATAGACCCAAATGCCCGTTGCGCGCTGCTGACGAACGCGGTTCGGATACCCTTGCGGATCGTTATTTACTACCGACTTGTTCAGTGCCATCGACAGACCTGCGGCATCCAACAGACGCACAAAACCAGACGCGCTCTCTTCCTTAAGATTGCTCATCACGTTTTCCATGATCAGCACCGATCCACCTTTGTTCAGATAGGCGATCAGATCGGTCACATCCTGCTGAGTCAGCTTCGGTTTGCTGGTATCTGCACGCAGCGGGATTGCATAAGGATCGTTACCCACCTGAGTCACATATTCAAAGCCGTTAAGGATCAGCAGCGGCATTTCCTGCGGATCGAGATCGCCATAGCTACTTAAATGCTCAACAGAGATGCCCGCAAAATCCGGATGGAAGTCGAACGCAGCGCTGTTTCCTGTAACCTGACCATGACGTTTAAAATAGACAGTATCCAGGTTGGTGCCTACGGTCATGCTGGCTTTCGCGTCCGGCTTCCATTTATCGTCGGACAGATAGCGCAGCACGTTCTCCATGAAGTTCTTCATGTCATCCGGGTCGCTGTTGAGCGTACACTGCCCATCTTTATTAACGCCCCCGTTCCAGCTGTAACCGTTCGGGCAACGCAAAATGCTGTTGTAGTGTGGGTTACCGATAACCATCAGTTTGCCCTCACCGACTTGCCCCAGCGAAATAAACGGCAGGTTAAAGGTGGCGGTATCGCGCGTAACGTTTTCCGGCTCAACAAGAGAAGGCGCTTCCGTAATGTACGCCAGCTCGTTTTTATCCCAGGCGCGTTTTTCGCCGAAGGCCAGCCAGTAGTTTTTATCATTACGCGCCATCAGAATCGGGAAGGCCGCGTTGGAGATATTCACCACCGCCTGACCGCGCGCATTACCCGTGCTGCCATAGAAGTTGGTGGAGTCATGGAATACATGGAACTTGCTGACAGATTTGTAGTTCGTATCCACGCCCCACAGCTTGTTGATAACGCCCTGAATCTGGCCGTCATTAACATTGCGCGTCGTCAGCGAGAACCAGCGAGCCTCGTTACAACCATCGGTTTTCGCACAAATCGCGGTATCGATCTCTTTGGCCTGACCCGTATTAAACTGCTCAATAAATTCGTTAGGCAGATTAACGACTTGCTCACCTTCCCCCAGCGTCGCACCGTTGGATAACGAGAGATTGATAATCTCGTTGATCACGTTGGGATATTCGGCAAAGACCTTGCGTACATCGTCCGGAACAACACGGGTATTATTTTGCCCGGTCGTCGAATAGCGATGAATAAGCTGATCAATATTCGCCCCGCGAACTTCATCACCCAGTTCAGTCAGCGCAATGGTCGACTTATTGCCGCGCACTGAACCCAGTTCAAAGGTATCGATACCAAAGGAGATGGTTTCGCCCCAGCTAAAGGAAAATTCACCATTTTCCCCTGTCACGCCACGGCCTGAATTGGTGTAGTAGTTGACGCCAGCAACACCATATCCCTGGCTATCGACCAGTCGACCTTCAGAGAGAATGATTTCAGTGGGTTGATACTGATAAAACTGTTCCGCGTTAGCCGACACGAAGGAAGCGTTCAGATCCGGTTTTGTTCCCGGCGTGGTGACGGGCACGACCGGTGAAGTATGAGTGGATGGCGCTTTATCGGTCGCAGCATTGTTTTCCACCTCTTCATTGACCAGCTTTTTGAACTCTTCCGGTGCCAGATCGATTTGCTTATACAGCGAGTCGAAGCGTTTACTCTCGATCACCGAGGAGAACGTCAGACAAACCTGTTCTGTATTCGCCGGACAGCTGTTACTGGACGTTACCAGCGAAACCGCATTGCTTTTCTTGTCATCGGAGCCCGCCAGTTCTTGCGCGTCCTCAAGGCTAAACGACACTTTTTCAACCGCACGCAAGCTACGCGCAGCTTCTGACTGAGTGTTGAAGGTGGCAATTGTCGTGTTACCCGCCACGCAAGTAACGTCCTCGCCAGGTTTAAATGTAAAGCCATCGCTGGATTCACCATTACAGGTAGCACCAGTTACCCGCTGGCTTCCGCCCAGGGTCAGATAACCCGTTTTCGTAGGAACAGGTTCTGGCTCCGGTTCTGGTGTTGGTTCAGGATCAGGTATCGGTTCTGGCGTAGGCTCTGGGTCCGGCGTTGGCTCAGGCGTCGGCTCCGGGTTTGGTGTTGGATCAGGTTTCACTTCCGGCAAAGACCCTGTTCCAGAATCTACAGGCGGCGTATCGGAGGAAGATCCGGAACCACCGCCATCACAACCGGCTAACAGGGTTGCGCTCAAAATAGCCGCTAAAAGCGATTTCTTATATTTAAATTTCTTATTCATTAATAACGCAAGTGACAAAACAATGTTAAAAAATTCGTAACTGGGAGAAATAGTTTTATGCTTTATCTTCTCTAATAACTTCCTCCATTCTTAAGAAAACGACATCATTGATAGAAAACAGGTGAAATTTATAAGAATAACCCCTATACGATGTCTATCTGGCTATTTTTACGAAATTTCAACAAACAAAAAATTAACAACATTTCACAACGTAACTATATAAATTTGTTGGTAGTTTTAACGATTAAGATTGCAAAAGCAACAGATAGAACGGTGTTTGCTCATCAAGCGAACATAATTAATACAGACTTGTTTTGCGTGATAAAAAAATAGATGTTCTCACGCTCTTAATTATTTAGCAGGTTATCTGAACGCAAAACATTATTGCTGCATGGATAATAAAGCGAGAAATGATTTTCAATTAATAAGACAGAATAATGTAAATGAAGCCGGATGATATTAACGATCATCCGGCTTTATTGATTTACGAGACTAACATCCCGGTAAACACATACGCCTGCAGCAGGGTGATAATGCCGATAACGCTGGCAAAAATCAGACTGTGCTTCACGGTGTAGCGGAACAGTTCAGATTCTCGGCCCACCATGCCCGTCGCGGCGCAGGCCACGGCGATAGATTGCGGGGAGATCATCTTGCCAGTTACGCCGCCGCTGGTGTTTGCTGCCACCAGCAGGGTGTCAGAGACGTTGATTTGCTGCGCCGTGGTCGATTGCAGTGAACCAAACAGGGCGTTAGAGGAGGTGTCCGAGCCGGTAAGGAATACGCCCAGCCAGCCGAGAAACGGTGAGAAGAACGGGAACATCACGCCTGTACCTGCCAGTACCAGCGCCAGCGTGGTGGACATGCCAGAATAGTTGGTGACGAAGGCGAACGCCAGCACCATGCCAATCGACAGTATCGGCCACTTCAAGCTAATTAGCGTTTCGGCAAAGACGCCAATACCTTTCTTGATCCCCACACCGAGGATGAAGATAGAGATAATCGCCGCAATAAAAATAGCGGTGCCGCCAGCCGAGAGGGGGTCGAATTTAAACACCGCATCCATTGGCGTTGGTTGGGCGACAATGGGTGCCGCTTTCAACACTTGTTGATGCAAATGAGGGATCTGGAAATTAATCACCAGTGAATAAAACGCGCCGCCCGGAGCAAATAACGCTTTAAACGGCTTCATGGTCCAGATGGTGACCAGCACCGTTAAGATTAAAAACGGTGACCACGCTCGAATGATTTGCCCCAGACTATATTCTGAAGGCACGGGACCGCCAGAAGATGGCTTATTTACCACCATCGCACCTGCGGATTGTCCCATGCTGATTGCCGTTTCGGTATTTTTCGGCCGCCAGACTTTAAGGAATAAAGCGAGTGAGACGATACTCACCAGCGCCGAAGTAATATCCGGCAGTTCCGGACCAATATAGTTAGAGGTAAAGAACTGAGTGACAGCGAAGCTTCCCCCAGCAACCAGCGCCGCTGGCCACGTCTCTTTCACCCCTTTCCAGCCGTCCATCATTGCTACCAGCCAGAACGGCACAAGAACCGACAGGAACGGTAACTGACGTCCCGCCATTGCGCCAATGTGGAACGGATCGATTCCCGTTACCTGACCGGCGACCAGAATCGGCACGCCCAACGCACCAAACGCCACCGGCGCAGTATTGGCAATCAGACACAGCCCCGCCGCGTATAACGGTTTGAAGCCCAGGCCCACCAGCAGCGCACCGGTAATCGCCACCGGCGCACCAAAGCCAGCCGCTCCTTCCAGCAACGCACCAAAGGAGAAACCAATCAGTAACACCTGCAAACGCTGATCGTCGGTGATGGAGATAACCGAGCTGCGGATAATATCGAACTGCCCGCTGGCAACGGTTAATTTATACAGGAACACCGCCGCGACAATAATCCACGCTATTGGCCATAATCCATAAATAAAGCCATAGCCCGCAGCAGCAAATGCCATATCAATCGGCATTTTAAAGGCGAATATTGCAATCAGGATAGATAATATAAGGGTTATTGCTCCAGCGACATGTCCTTTCAGACGTAATACCGCGAGTGCAACGAAGAAGAATATTATCGGGATCAGGGCGACCAGAGCGGATAGCCCCAGTCCTCCCATCGGCATATACATTTGGGTCCAGGTAACCATATTGTTCAGTCTCTTATTATCTTTATATGCTTGATATACTTAAGGTTGTAATAAGCAAAAGAGGACTGAACTGTAAAATATAGGCGTTATACTTTACAGCAACAGTACGCCGCTAACGCAATTGCTACCTCTGGCATAACAAGTATATCGGGTAAGGGTTTCTGTTCCGCACACGCAGACGCAGAGTATCGTTAAGATGTCCATATTGTTGTTTTAGGCCCGCTAGTAATGCGCTACGGGTATTTAATATTGTTAAACCCTGATAATCGCTCCGGTTATTTCCGGGATAAATGTACTACCGCAGTTACTATCATAGCCCCGACAATAAAACTTGCCGGGGCTTTTTTGACGCTATTAATGACTTTCTTTTTCGCGTAAACGCCAGGCGTGTAATAACGGTTCGGTATAGCCGTTTGGCTGTTTCACGCCGAGGAAGATTAAATCGCTGGCAGCTTTAAAAGCACACGAGTTAGCGAAATTCCCCGCCATCGGACGATAAGCCGGATCGCCAGCGTTTTGCTGATCAACCACTTTCGCCATATTCTCCAGCGACGCCTGCACCTGTTCTTTGGTCAGAATACCGTGACGTAACCAGTTGGCGATATGCTGGCTGGAGATACGCAGCGTTGCGCGGTCTTCCATCAACGCCACATTGTGAATATCCGGCACTTTTGAACAACCAATCCCCTGCTCCACCCAGCGCACCACGTACCCCAGAATCCCCTGCACGTTGTTATCCAGCTCTTGTTGGATCTCTTGCGCCGACCAGTTAGCGTTTTCAGCAACCGGAATAGTCAGCAGATCGTCCAGCAGCGGTTCAAATTCAGCATTGAACTCGGTCTGGGCAATGTTGGCTTGTACGCTCTGTACGTTGGTTTGGTGGTAGTGCAGCGCATGGAGCGTAGCAGCGGTTGGTGACGGAACCCAGGCTGTGTTTGCCCCGGCACGCAGTTGGTCGCCCTTCTGGCTGTACATGTCTGCCATCAGGTCCGGCATTGCCCACATGCCTTTACCAATTTGCGCTTTACCGCGCAGCCCACAGAACAGACCGGAAAGCACGTTATTACGCTCGTAGGCTTTGATCCAAGGCGTCGATTTCATCTGATTTTTACGCAGCATCGGGCCAGCTTCCATCACCGAATGCATTTCATCGCCGGTACGGTCGAGGAAACCGGTATTGATGAACGCCACGCGGTTGCGCGCCTGAGCGATACAGCTACGCAAGTTCAGCGAGGTCCGACGTTCTTCATCCATAATGCCCATTTTCAGGGTATTCGGTGCCATACCGAGCATTGTCTCAATGCGGGTAAACAGTTTGTTGGCGAACGCCACTTCCTGCGGACCGTGCATTTTCGGTTTCACAATATAGACGCTGCCAGTGCGCGAGTTTTTCTGCACTTTTAAATCATAGAGGGCAATCGCGCCAGTCATGACGCCATCAAGAATGCCTTCCGGGATTTCATTGCCTTCGCTGTCCCAAATCACAGGAATGGTCATCAAATGACCCACGTTGCGGATAAACAGCAGCGAGCGTCCGTGCAGAGAAATTTCAGAGCCATCGGCGGCGGTGTAATGACGATCGTCATTCAGTTTACGCACGATTTGCCGACCGTTTTTCTCCATTTTCTCTTGCAGAGTCCCCTGCATCAGGCCCAGCAGGTTGCGGTACAGCAGGATTTTATCTTCCGCATCAACCGCCGCGACCGAATCTTCGCAGTCGAGAATGGTACTGATAGCAGCTTCGACGATAACATCGTTGATGTGCGCCGGATCGTCTTTGCCAATCCGCCCATTGGCATCGATTTGCAGCTCAATATGCAGGCCGTTATTTTTCAGCAAAATGCAGGTCGGCGCAGCGGCATCGCCACGGTAACCGACAAACTGTGCTGGAGTACGTAACGTGGTTTCTTTACCATTTTTCAACTGGATGCGTAATTGTTTATCAACCACCTTAAACGCCACCACATCCTGATAGCTGCCGTTTTCCAGCGGTAGAGATTCATCGAGGAAACGCCGAACCCAGGCGATAACCTGCTCACCGCGTTGCGGATCGTAGCCGCTGACCATCGCCCCTTCCTGCGGGATGATGTCGCTGCCGTATAACGCATCGTACAGTGAGCCCCAGCGAGCGTTCGCCGCGTTCAGCGCGTAGCGGGCGTTCATTGCCGGAACCACCAGCTGCGGCCCCGCCTGGCTGGTGATTTCGCTGTCAATGCCCGTGGTTTCCACCGTCACGCGCTCCGGTTGCGGCACCAGGTAGCCCAGTTCACGCAGGAAAGATTTATAGGCCGCTTTATCTTTTACCGGCCCCGGATTGCTGCGATGCCACTCATCAAGCGCTGCCTGAATGCGATCGCGTTCTGCCAGCAACTGACGATTTTCTGGTGCCAGATCATGAACGATCTCATCAAAATTGCGCCAGAACGCCGCAGCGTCCAGCCCTGTTCCCGGTAAAACTTCTTCATCCACAAAACGTTTAAAATTGGCGTCAATGCGTAAACGGCTCTGGGTTATGGTTTGACTCATTGTTTATCTCCTCGTTTTCGCTTATTTCGCCAACACCGCTGCTGCCGCTTTCGCGACCTGCGCATCCTGTGCTCCGGTTAAACCAGAAACGCCCACGGCACCAATAATTTGCCCATCCACAACAACCGGTACGCCGCCTTCCAGCGACGTTAATAACGGCGCAGTCACGAACGCGGTACGTCCGTTGTTCACCATCTCTTCATAGCCCTTAGTTTCACGACGCCCCAGCGCGGCGGTACGCGCTTTCTCCTGGGAGATATAAGCCGCAATCGGCGCGCAATCGTCCATGCGACTTAACGCCAGCAGATGACCGCCGTCATCGGCAACAGCAATGGAAACAGACCAGTTATTTTTCTGCGCCTCTTCCTGACCTGCGGCAATAATTGCACTCGCCATTTGCTGGCTAAGAATGACTTTAGTTTTCATTTTGTTATTCCTTTTCAAGGGCTTGTTCTACAATTTCAATCCAGTGACGCACAGAGGTACGACCGGCGCTCGCCAGATGCGTCTGGCAACCAATGTTGGCGGTGACGATCATTTCCGGTTTGCCGCTTTCCAGCGCATTCATTTTGTTATCCCGCAGCTGGCGTGCCAGATCGGGATGCGTTAACGCATATGTTCCCGCTGAACCGCAGCACAGATGGCTGTCGGGAACGTCCGTTAAGGTAAATCCAAGACGAAGCAACACTTTTTCCACTTCGCCGTTCAGCTTTTGCGCATGTTGTAGGGTACACGGACAGTGGAAGGCCAGCTTTTTATCGCCGCGAATTGCCAGTTTTTCCAGCGGTTCCTCGCGCAGAAGTTCGACTAAATCGACCGCCAGTTCACTGACCTGACGTGCTTTATCGGCATATAACGCATCGTTTTTCAGCATCTGCCCATACTCTTTGACAAACGCGCCGCAGCCGCTGGCGGTTTGCAAAATTGCCTCGGCACCTGCTTCAATCGCGGGCCACCAGGCATCAATATTATTGCGCGCCCGTGCCAGCCCTTTCTCCTGCGCATTAAGATGATAGTCCACCGCGCCACAACAGCCTGCTTCGTTAGCTGGCATGACGCTGATCCCCAGACGATCCAGCACTCGCGCAGTTGCCGCGTTGGTGTTGGGCGAAAGCGTAGGCTGGGCGCAGCCTTCCAACATTAAAACCCGACGCTTATGGCGCAGCGGCGGACGCGGTTTAGCTTTCACCGTTTCAGCAGGCAGTTTTGCTCTGACCTGTTCCGGTAAAAACGGTCGCAGCACCAGCCCTACCTGCGTCAGCGCACGGAAGACCGCCGGACGCGGCACTACCTGGCGCAATCCTTCGCGCAGTATTCGCTCCGGCAGTGGGCGTTTCACTTTCTGCTCGACAATATCACGCCCGATATCCAGCAAATTGTGATAGCGCACACCAGAAGGACAGGTGGTTTCACAATTACGGCAAGTGAGGCAGCGATCGAGATGCTCCTGTGTTTTAAGCGTGACTTCGTTGCCTTCCAGCACCTGTTTAATCAGATAGATGCGCCCGCGCGGCCCGTCCAGTTCATCGCCCAGAAGCTGATAGGTTGGGCAGGTTGCGGTACAAAATCCGCAGTGAACACAGGCGCGCAGGATGCTGTCGGCTTCCAGCGCGCGCGCGTTCTGCCGCATCTCTTCAGTTAATTGGGTTTGCATAGCCTGCTCCTCAAAGTTCCGCGTACATGCGACCGGGGTTAAACACGCCGCAAGGGTCGAGCTGCTGTTTAAGCTGCTGGTGATAGCGGAATAAAGGAGCCGATAGCGGGGCAAAGCCACCATCTCCGGCACTAAAGCGGGTCGCATGACCGCCAGCGTTGCGGGCGATGCGATGGATTTGATTGTCCTCGGCTGTCGATTTCAGCCAGCGTAACGCCCCGCCCCAGTCGATCAGTTGCTCGCCGGGTAAATCCATCATCGGCGCATCACTGGGTAATGAAATGCGCCATAAGGTACCTGGTAACGAGAAGAACGGCAGTTGTTGTTCACGCAATTGCTGCCAGAACTGACCGGCAACCTCTTCGCCACCCAGCAGTTCACGCGCTGCTTTTACCGATCCTTCGCCGCCCTCAAGGCGGATCCACAACGCATTGTCGAAGTAACATAAGCCACTAATGGGTAATGGCTGGAGTTGCCACTCGGCGATTTCACTCATGGCTTCTTGCAGGCTGATTTCCCGACGCAGGCTCAGGGAGGCGCGCGGTCGCGGTAACACTTTCATTGAGATTTCAGTGAGCACGCCAAGACAACCGTAGCTTCCGACCATTAACCGTGAGAGATCGTATCCGGCAACGTTTTTCATCACTTCGCCACCAAAACGCAGATGTTTTCCAGCGCCGGTAATGATGCGCGTGCCGAGGACAAAATCGCGGACCGAACCGCTCCACGGGCGACGCGGCCCCGCCAGCCCGCAGGCGACCATCCCGCCCCAGGTGGCTTCTTCACCATAATGCGGCGGCTCACAGGGGAGCATTTGCCCCGCGCTTTCCAGCGCCGCTTCAATTGTCACCAGCGGCGTTCCGACACGCGCGGTTATCACCAGCTCGGTCGGGTCGTAATTAACAATGCCGCGATGACAACGAACATCCAGCGTTTGCCCGGTGACAGGGCGACCTAAAAAGGCTTTGCTATTGCTGCCCTGAATCACCAGCGGCGTTTTATCGCTAATCGCCTGATTCACCTGCTCCAGCAGCGCCTGGCTGTAATCACACTCGCGTAGCATCAGAAACGCTCCAGTTCAGGGAAAGGTAAATGACCGTGATGCACATGCATGGCACCAAATTCAGCACAGCGGTGTAGCGTGGGAATGTTTTTCCCAGGGTTCAGCAAACCATCGGGGTCAAACGCCGCCTTGACCGCATGGAAGGTCGTGATTTCATCGCTGTTGAACTGGGCGCACATTTGATTGATTTTTTCTCGCCCGATGCCATGTTCGCCACTGATGCTGCCGCCAACTTCAACGCAGAGTTCGAGGATCTTCCCGCCCAGCTCTTCCGCGCGGGCAAATTCACCGGGTTCGTTGGCATCGAAAAGGATTAACGGGTGCATGTTGCCATCTCCGGCATGAAAGACGTTGGCAACACGTAAATCATATTGCTGCGATAAACGGGCAATGCCTTCCAGTACGCCAGGCAGGGCGCGACGCGGGATGGTGCCATCCATGCAGTAGTAATCCGGGGAGATACGTCCTACCGCCGGGAACGCATTTTTGCGACCGGCCCAGAAACGTACGCGCTCTGCTTCGTCCTGTGCCAGACGGACGTCAGTCGCGCCCGCTTTCAACAAGATGTCGTTAACCCGCTCGCAGTCTTCCTGTACGTCAGACTCCACGCCGTCCAGCTCGCATAACAAAATCGCTTCGGCGTCGACGGGATAACCGGCATGAATAAAATCTTCCGCCGCGCGGATCGACAGGTTATCCATCATCTCCAGCCCGCCGGGGATAATGCCATTGGCGATGATGTCACCAACCGCAAGTCCGGCTTTTTCTACCGAGTCAAAGCTGGCTAACAGAACCCGCGCCACGGGCGGCTTCGGCAGCAGTTTTACCGTCACTTCGGTGGTCACGCCGAGCATACCTTCCGATCCGGTGAACAGCGCCAGCAGGTCAAAACCAGGTGAATCCAGCGCGTCCGATCCAAGCGTCAGTGCCTCGCCGTCCAGCGTTTGCACTTCAATTTTCAGCAGGTTATGTACGGTCAGACCATATTTCAGGCAGTGGACGCCGCCGGCATTTTCAGCCACATTGCCGCCAATGGAACAGGCGATTTGTGAGGAAGGGTCCGGTGCGTAGTAGAGATTATGCGGTGCAACGGCCTGGGAGATCGCCAGGTTACGCACGCCTGGCTGCACGCGCGCGCGGCGACCAACGGGGTTAATGTCGAGGATCTCTTTAAAGCGCGCCATCACCAACAACACACCTTTTTCCAGCGGCAGCGCGCCACCAGAAAGCCCGGTGCCTGCACCACGGGTCACCACCGGTACACGCAGGCGATGGCAGACAGCCAGAATCGCTGTCACCTGTTCCATTTGCTTAGGCAGAACAACCAGTAATGGACGCGTGCGATACGCGCTCAACCCGTCACACTCGTAAGGAATGATCTCCTCATCGGTATGCAGGATCTCAAGTCCAGGGACATGCTCACGCAGTGCCATCAGTACCGATGTGCGGTCGACATCGGGTAAAGCGCCATCAAGACGCTCTTCGTACAAGATGCTCATGAGTAGGCTTCGCTTTGTTGTGTTGTGTGGCAGCTGATTTTTGCGCGCTGCTTCTGTGAACAGTTATTAAGCGGGCTTTTCGTTTTCGTCTATCTCTTTAGCTACCGGTCAGACCATTTTTTTTCCAGCTCTGTGACCTTGTCTTGGTTAACTCAATGTTAAATTGATGTAACATAATCACTTACGTGATGTGCGTGTTTTGCGAGTTAAGAACAGAAAAATTGGTCCTACCTGTGCACGAGGTCCGGGAATGAAAGATGAACGTCGCCCTATTTGCGAAGTGGTTGCAGAGAGTATCGAACGGTTAATTATCGACGGCGTACTGAAGGTCGGTCAGCCGCTTCCCTCGGAACGTCGACTGTGTGAAAAGCTCGGCTTCTCACGCTCCGCACTGCGTGAAGGGCTGACCGTGCTGCGCGGGCGCGGGATTATTGAAACGGCGCAGGGTCGCGATTCTCGTGTCGCACGGCTTAATCGGGTGCAGGACACCAGCCCGCTGATCCATCTGTTCAGTACGCAGCCGCGAACGCTGTACGATCTGCTCGACGTTCGCGCATTACTGGAGGGCGAATCGGCAAGGCTGGCGGCAACGCTGGGAACGCAGGCTGATTTTGTTGTGATAACCCGCTGTTATGAAAAAATGCTCGCCGCCAGTGAGAACAACAAAGAGATTTCGCTGATCGAACATGCGCAGTTGGATCACGCTTTCCATCTCGCCATTTGTCAGGCTTCTCACAATCAGGTGCTGGTGTTTACGCTGCAATCATTGACCGATCTGATGTTTAATTCAGTGTTTGCCAGCGTAAATAATCTCTACCATCGACCACAGCAAAAAAAGCAGATCGATCGCCAGCATGCGCGGATCTACAACGCGGTGTTGCAGCGGCTGCCGCACGTCGCCCAGCGCGCAGCACGCGATCATGTGCGGACCGTGAAAAAGAATCTCCACGATATCGAGCTGGAAGGCCACCATTTGATTCGCTCGGCGGTGCCGCTGGAGATGAACCTGAGTTAGCTGGTATTAAATCTGCTTTTCATACAATCGGTAACGCTTGTACGGCTCCGCCCCAATGCGTTCCAGCATGTTATTCATGCCTGTATTGGTTTCGAGGATCCATGACATCTCCAGCGCATCGATCTTCCGGCGGGCAAACGGATCGCGTAAGGCTTCAATCAATAACAGCGCAATCACCGGGCCGATGCGGCTGAACTGATACTCGTCGCGCACGCCCATCAGCGGTACTCGCGCAGTTCGCACACCGCTGACTTTCAAACGCCACAGCAATTTTGCCCAGCCGAAGGGAAAGAGCGATCCGTTCAGATCGGCAATCGCCTCGTTGATGTTCGGCAAGCCGACAATAAACGCGCAGGGTGCAGAATCAATCTCAGCGATATAGATCATATCGTCCGGCACCAGATATTTAAGTTGATCGCCCATGGTCGCGAATTCATGTTCGGTAAACGGCACAAATCCCCAGTTGTGCTGCCAGCCAGAGTTGAAAATCTCACGCAGGATCTGCATCTCTTCGGCAAACCGCTGACGATTGATGCAGCGAATGGTCACCTTTTTGCGCACCTGATCCATCAGTTTTTTTAGCGCCGGAGAGAAAGTGAGATCGGTTCGCTGCATCCACCACGCCAGTAAATCAATGCCTTTGTGATAACCCAGTTGTTCAATATGCGCGGCATACCACGGTTTGCCGTGTGGCATCATCGCACAGGGTGGTGTGTCAAAACCTTCAATCAGTAATCCGCTTTCCTGATTGATATTCAGGCTGAAAGGACCGCTGATCTTACTTGCACCTTGTGACTTCAACCACGCTTCCGCTGCGCCAAACAACGCGGCAAAAACCTGCGGATCATCAATGGCGTCAATCATGCCGAAATGACCGGTATCTTTGCCGTAACGCTCGCGGTGCAAGGTATCTATTTGCGCGGTAATACGCCCAACTATCTGCCCCGCTTTTTTTGCCACCCACGCCTGCCAGATGATATGGTCCGTCCCCGGATTTTTCGCAGACAAATGCTCGTTGCGTTCAATGAATAAAGGGGGTATCCAGTTTGGATCGTCGGGATAAAGTGATGACGGAAAAGCGATAAATGCCTTAAGGTCATTTTTATTAAGGAAGGTGCGAACAAGTCCCTGATATGAGATCATGTTTGTCATCTGGAGCCATAGAACAGGGTTCATCATGAGTCATCAACTTACCTTCGCCGACAGTGAATTCAGCAGTAAGCGCCGTCAGACCAGAAAAGAGATTTTCTTGTCCCGCATGGAGCAGATTCTGCCATGGCAAAACATGGTGGAAGTCATCGAGCCGTTTTACCCCAAGGCTGGTAATGGCCGGCGACCTTATCCGCTGGAAACCATGCTACGCATTCACTGCATGCAGCATTGGTACAACCTGAGCGATGGCGCGATGGAAGATGCTCTGTACGAAATCGCCTCCATGCGTCTGTTTGCCCGGTTATCCCTGGATAGCGCCTTGCCGGACCGCACCACCATCATGAATTTCCGCCACCTGCTGGAGCAGCATCAACTGGCCCGCCAATTGTTCAAGACCATCAATCGCTGGCTGGCCGAAGCAGGCGTCATGATGACTCAAGGCACCTTGGTCGATGCCACCATCATTGAGGCACCCAGCTCGACCAAGAACAAAGAGCAGCAACGCGATCCGGAGATGCATCAGACCAAGAAAGGCAATCAGTGGCACTTTGGCATGAAGGCCCACATTGGTGTCGATGCCAAGAGTGGCCTGACCCACAGCCTGGTCACCACCGCGGCCAACGAGCATGACCTCAATCAGCTGGGTAATCTGCTGCATGGAGAGGAGCAATTTGTCTCAGCCGATGCCGGCTACCAAGGGGCGCCACAGCGCGAGGAGCTGGCCGAGGTGGATGTGGACTGGCTGATCGCCGAGCGCCCCGGCAAGGTAAGAACCTTGAAACAGCATCCACGCAAGAACAAAACGGCCATCAACATCGAATACATGAAAGCCAGCATCCGGGCCAGGGTGGAGCACCCATTTCGCATCATCAAGCGACAGTTCGGCTTCGTGAAAGCCAGATACAAGGGGTTGCTGAAAAACGATAACCAACTGGCGATGTTATTCACGCTGGCCAACCTGTTTCGGGCGGACCAAATGATACGTCAGTGGGAGAGATCTCACTAAAAACTGGGGATAACGCCTTAAATGGCGAAGAAACGGTCTAAATAGGCTGATTCAAGGCATTTACGGGAGAAAAAATCGGCTCAAACATGAAGAAATGAAATGACTGAGTCAGCCGAGAAGAATTTCCCCGCTTATTCGCACCTTCCCTAAATCAGGTCATACGCTTCGAGATACTTAACGCCAAACACCAGCGAAATGAGCGGCTTGCCGACGATCAACACCGCGAGCGCCACCAGAATACCGATTCCGCCCGCCAGTAAACCGGACTTCACACCTAACAACCACGGTCTGGTGGTGCGCGGATCTAAACGCATCACCTCTGGGTAAAAACTTTTACCCAGCAAACCCGCTGGCGTTCCGGCGGCGTCGAAGAATGTCATGGCGATTTTAAATAACCCGGCGGCAGCGGGTCCTAACACGATCCCCACCAACACTGTGCTGCACGAGTTACGCGCCGACCAGATGGAGTGGGCAATGTTGGTTGACCAGACAAAACTCCACGCGCCTTTAATGTATCGGGCAGACTCAAACAGATTCAATTTGAAGGCGTTATGGATATTTCGGCGGCGTAATTCGCGCGCGGCAAACCACCAGTACATGGTGCCGCCAACCAGATTCGACACGTACCAGGCAATAACAAAACCCGCAAAACCAAAGTCAAAATACCAGGCTACGACGCTCCCCGCTGCGCGCAGAAAAGGTTTCGTCGCCTGCTGTACAGCAATTAAATCGAAGCGATCTACCGCACGCAGAATGCCGGTCGGCGTGGAGGAAGCCATTGAAGGAATGAGCGTGCAATAGAGCGCTGCCAGCCAAAAACTTTGGTCATCCAGACCTAATGAATGGGAAAGGAATGGCAGTAAGGCAATGCCACCGACAATCGCCACCGCGCCGCTGACGATATCCAGCGAGAAGGAAAATGAGACGACATTGCGGAATTGCTGCGGATTATTGTTGGTTAATGCTGGTGTTCCGTACTGAACCACCAGTTGCCATGTCTGAAACTTAATAAAATCGCTGATCGACTTGGCGTACGATTGCACAATCACCAGTACGCCAAACATGGCGGGCGTCATCCCTTTACCGGCACACGAGAGCGCCAACAGACCCAGCAAGGCGCTCACGACATTACTGGAGCCTAACCAGGCGCTATTGCGAATAATGGTGCGAAACGCGCCATCTGCAAACCAATGTTTGATGTTAAAACCCGCCAATTCAGCCTGACCTTATCGTTGATAGTAAAAAGTATCCCGCCAGCCTTAAGTTAAACTTCGGCGGTCAGAAACGATGGCAACCAGAGAAACCGCCTTCTGTGCCTGTTCCAGCACTTCGCTGTAGGGCGCTCTGGAATCAATCTCAAGAATTTTTGTGCCGTTATAGCCAATCTTCGACATGACACCGATTTTGTCCTGCAGCTCGGCATAGTCATGGTCAGGCTTGCGGGAGATGGCAGTCTCAATATCAATGCCCAGGCGAATAATTAATTCCGGGCGATATTGCGCCATTTGTTGGTATAAACGCCGTTCGCGCTGCGCCAGAAACATGCTGATTTTCCCGGTCGCACGTTCGACGCCAATCCCCGGTCCATCATAATAAAAGCCCGAAATTTCAGCCTGCGGGAAGCGATCGCTGACCACCAGAACGCCACTTTGCGCCAGTCGCTGAACCTTGCGTAGATTCGCCATTCTTCGCAGCGAGAAGCAGTACATAATCACCGCCGCCCATAGCGCCGGAGATTTGGTTTTCATGCTTTGGGTTTTCGAGGATTTGGCCGCCAGTCGCCGTTCCAGCCAGACGCCAACCAACGGCAATCGTTTGATTTTGTCGCCGTCTTCGCCGGAGAGCAGCCCCAGATAGCGCCGCTCGGTTTGCCAGTGTTGTTGCAGCGATTTCACCAGGTCGGTGGTCAGTGTGGATTTACCGGTGCCATCACACCCGACCACCGCAATCAGCCCCGGAATGTAGTTGGGCTGCGGCGCGGTTGTACTATTAACAGTTTGAGTTTGTAGTGCATCCATTCGTTAAATCATCCCCTATCCATTTTGGTGATCAGGAAAGCGCGGCGTGAATTGCGCGTAGTGACGCTTGCAGAATTTCATCGGCGGGGTGTCGCCCATCCAGTTCAAGGATCTTTGCGCCATTGAATGTCAGTTGCGGCGTAACGGCGATTTTTTCCTGTAACGCTGCCAGTTGGTGGTCAGGTTTACGCGCAAACGCGGTTTGTTCATCAATGCCAAGACGAATCAACAATACGGGCAAATAAGATGCCATCCATTGGTACAGCTTCAGCTCGCGCTGCCTTAACATTTTTATCCAACCGTTACCGCCCGTGGTTTTTGCCAATTGCGGGCCATCAAAGCGAAACCCCGGCACTTCAACCTGCGGGTAGCGGTCGGTGATGAGCAGAAAGCCTTGCTGGCTTTTACACAACATTTTGCGAAACTTGTACGCCCGCCAGCAGGAAAGCAGATAGATAACCAGTGCAGTAATATTGCCAGGCGGTGTTGAGGGCTTTTCGTGCACATGTGCCGCTTTACTTCGCAGATAACGCCCAAAAGGTGCGCCAATAACAGGGAGCTGTGAAATCCATTCGCCAATTCGCCCGGACGATTGCCCGAGATAAATGTGTTCTGTTGGCATTCTTGCTGCCAGTTCATTTACCAGGCTTGCCGTGAGGGTCGATTTACCTGAACCATCACATCCTACAATGGCAATAACACGCACTGGCGTGGAATTAATTATTGACATATTACGTTGATTCACGAAAAACCCGGCAGTAAATAATGTATTGAATATTACGTGGTCCGTGCTCAGAATATCCGTTCAACCTTATTGTGACAATGGTTAATTGTGACATTGACCTGAATTACGCTTTCATAAAAACATATTAACCAAATAAATATTTTTAATGGATATTTAAATTAAAGGATATATTCATGCAGTCAATAACACCTCCATTAATTGCCGTTATTGGTAGCGATGGTTCAGGCAAGTCAACGGTGTGTGAACATCTTATTACCGTTGTCGAAAAATATGGTGCTGCCGAAAGAGTTCATTTAGGAAAACAGGCCGGAAATGTCGGTCGTGCAGTGACAAAATTACCGTTGATGGGAAAATCCTTACATAAAACAATTGAACGAAATCAGGTGAAAACAGCAAAAAAATTGCCTGGACCAGTTCCGGCGCTGGTAATTACAGCGTTTGTCGCCCGTCGCTTACTGCGCTTTCGTCATATGCTTGCCTGTCGTCGTCGCGGGTTAATTGTTCTAACCGACCGTTATCCTCAGGACCAAATTCCTGGCGCTTACGATGGTACGGTGTTCCCACCTAACGTTGAAGGTGGTCGTTTTGTCTCATGGCTGGCAAGCCAGGAACGTAAAGCGTTTCACTGGATGGCGAGCCATAAGCCTGATCTGGTCATCAAACTCAATGTTGACCTTGAAGTTGCCTGTGCACGTAAACCCGACCATAAACGGGAATCGCTGGCGAGGAAGATTGCCATAACGCCACAGTTAACCTTTGGTGGTGCACAACTGGTTGATATCGATGCCAATCAGCCACTGGAACAGGTGTTGGTTGATGCAGAAAAAGCGATTACGGATTTTATGACCGCGCGTGGTTATCACTAGTCAAAAATGGAAATGCCCGATCGCCAGGACCGGGCATTTTCAGGAAGGTTAAATCAACTGCAATGCTATCCAGTACAGCCCACCAGAAAGAAAAATTGCCGCCGGTAAAGTAAATACCCACGCCATCAGGATGCTGGTTACCGTTTTACGCTGTAACCCACCGCCGTCCACCACCATCGTCCCTGCAACTGCAGACGAGAGGACGTGTGTTGTGGAGACGGGCATCCCAATATAACTGGCAAGACCGATAGACACTGCCGCCGTCATTTGTGCCGCCATGCCTTGCGCATACGTCATGCCGCGCTTACCAATCTTCTCACCGATGGTCATCGCTACACGACGCCAGCCAATCATGGTGCCAATGCCGAGCGCCAGTGCTACCGCCATGATGATCCACACCGGAGCGTACTCAATGGTGCTTAACATATCGCTGCGAAGTTTTTTCAGCAGGTTCTGGTCTTCTTTACTGACGCCTGGCAGTTTCGCTAGCTTCGCGGAGGTATCAGAGATGCACAGCATAATGCGGCGCAGCTGGCTGCGCTGACTCACGCTTAACGGCTCGTAACTTTCCATATTGCCTGGCAGCATCGTTTTAACGCGCGCAATAGCATCAAAGGTATTTGCCGGATGACAGTGAAACTCTGTTACTTGCGTGCCATCAGTCGATGCTGCAGGCAATGGAGGTTCCATCGCAATCAACTTCTGCGGCAGTTCAGGATGCTGTTGCAGGTAGTGTTCGAAGTTGGTAACGGCATCGCGGGTACGGGTAATTTCATAGCCGGACGCATTCATATTGACGACGAAGCCAGCAGGGGCAATCCCCACCAGTACCAGCATTACCAGGCCGATCCCTTTTTGTCCGTCGTTCGCGCCGTGCGAAAACGCCACGCCCGCAGCGGAAACAATCAGCGCAATACGCGTCCAGAATGGCGGTTTACGTTTGCCTTTTTTCTTTTTGCGATCTTCCGGAATGCGGTGAATACGGTCACGCTTTTTCGTCCCGCTCCAGTAGCGTCGCAGCAGGAATATCAGGCCTCCCGCAATGACCAGGCCGACGATAGGGGAAACAATCAGCGAGGAGAAAATTTTGGTCACTTCACGCAGGTTTAACGCATCCATCACCGATGAGCCGGTTAACAGCGCGTTGGTTAAACCGATGCCGATAATCGCACCAATCAAGGTGTGCGAACTGGAGGCCGGTAAACCGAAGAACCACGTTCCCAGGTTCCAGATAATCGCCGCCAGCAGCATGGAAAAGACCATCGCCAGGCCGTGGGTTGACCCCATATTCAGCAACAAATCGGTTGGCAACATATGGACAATGGCATAGGCAACGCTAAGTCCGCCCAATAACACGCCAAAAAAGTTAAAAAATGCCGCCATCACCACAGCAAGTTGTGGTTGCATGGCACGAGTATAAATAACGGCTGCCACCGCATTCGCCGTGTCATGAAAACCATTGATTGCTTCGTAGAACAACACAAATGCCAGAGCAAGCAATAACAAAAGCCCTGTGTATATATCAAGGCCAACAAATAAATTTAGCATATATTAGATTACGCCATTTTGAATTTACGAACGGACGCATTATCAGTGACTTTAACGGCATGGGCAAAGTGAAATATCATTTTTTAACGATAAAAAGAGTGTTATTTCTTGTGTATCAGACAATAAGCATTCATTCAAAACCTTTAGAAATAATCAAAACACAGGTATTCCACTGGTTAATATATTCACATATGAAATGAATAAATATTGGAATATATAAATATTGAATATTTTGATTAATCCCCGTACTGATTATTCTTCATAATCAGTACGGGGTTGCTACAACATGTATTACTTTTTCACCACAATTAACGGTTCGATATCGCTCTCTTTTTTAATCACCAGAGAGTCATCGCCCCGCAGGCAGGTGCCGCCATAGTTACCGCCAACGGTAAAAGTACATACCTGAATATATTTTCCCGCCACGTTTGGCGAGCCCAAAGTTGCTGGTAAATATTTTTCCGATCGACAAACTTACCGCTGGTTTGATCCAGCAGTACGATCATGACCGGCTGACCAGATCGATATTGCTGCCGCAGCGGCCGGAAATCGGCTTCACGGCGTAGCCGGTTTTCGCCAGAATGCTCACTCACCTCAAAATCAGTATCCAGCAGATACGGATGGTTCGGGAACAGCGACCACAGCACAGGCAGAATCGCTTTGTTACCCGGAATGACCGTCCACAGCGGTTCAAATACCATCACTTCCGGGCGCAGCAGCACGTCAATCAGGCGCACTTCATTATCCGGATGACCGGTACGAATCGGCACTGCCGCGTACTCGCTTTCGCTGACTTCACGCACCTGTTCGATGGCAGTTTCCCAGTGCCCAGGTTTTCCAGCCGCGCGGTTAACCAGACGCCCGTCACCATCAATCTTTGACCTGCGGCATCCCAGCGCAGCTCATCCAAGGCTCGTAGAGAATTTTGCACTCAAAGCCCGCTTGGGTCAGCGCGCGCTGCATAAACTGGGCGTGATAGTTCTCTTCGAGATCTTTGTCCTGCATGATGTGCACGAACGGTCTGGCCAGGCTGTGTTTCCACGCCCCCACCAGTTCACTCAGCAGCTCTTCCGCCGGGTTATCACCCGGTGCCCTGATAGCCGGTTTTCAGCCCATTGCTCAAGGATCAGACCGCCTTCAGTATGGCAGGAAGCGGAGTCGGCATTGTATTCATAAACCTTCAGGCCACGCTCATCCATGCAGAAATCCATCCGCCCGGTTATCATATCGTGGCGACGGCGCTGCCATGACAGACGCAGACGCGGCCAGAGGATTTTGGGATATCAAACAGCGCCAGCAGATTGTCGTCGCGCATCACTTTGTCGGTGGCGTGGGAGGTGCGTCAGGTCCATCTCGTTGGTTGCTTTAATCAGCTCCTGCTCAGCGCTTTCCGTCATGGTGAAGTACTGATACGGGTCGCGGTTAATCACGTGGCCGTTAGCCGGCAACATACGCTTTTTGCAGCGAGTCGCGCTCGTCCAACCAATCGCCATCGAATTGACCGTGATTGTCGAGACGCGCCCCGCCAAGCTTCAGCGCCTCACCGGCAATGGCTGGCTGCGGCAGGCTATAACGCGCATCATCGCTCTGGATCATCCAGCCGAGAATGGTGGTGTCGTCGAAGGTGTCATGCAGGATGTAGTGACCGTCTTTGATTTCAAGCGTCAGCTCGCGGGTCCACTGCTGGCCTGCGGGCAGCGGCGAGTGCAGCACGTTTCTGTTCGGCAATGCGCACTTTGTTGCCAAGCAACTGGGTAATGACCGCGACGTGGCCGGTTTCATTAAACTCACGGCCTTCTGCCAGATAAGCAGCGAGCCGACGAGCGGCGGACGACGGGAGCCGTTAGCGAAAGCCTGCAAAGGAAGAATGGCGTCATTCACCACCTGGCGCAGATAGCGCAGCGAGAAGATCTCGTAGGCCATGCCGACATCAGGTAAAACAAATCCGTAGGTGATAAACAGGAAGCGGCGGGCAAACTCCACGCATTGCCACTTGTAGCCCATATATTCGTTGTCGATGTAGCTGCGGAAACGATGCGTCGTCAGGCATGTCACCTGGCTTTAAACTGCTGTAATTCGAAGAGTAAATGGCTACGCCACCCGGCGCATACCCCAACAACGTGCCAAATGGGGCATCCTGGCTGGTCGTTCCTTTGCTCATCACTTTACCTTTAACAATACAACCTAAGCAGTTGGCGTAATTGTTGTGCTCTGATTACCTGCTCAGCGACATTAACCGGACAGAGGTCAGACTAATCATACACCTCATCGCAGCGGCTGGCGCAAAGGGTTAAAAAATTCACATTCTGTACAGCAAGTGACCTGCTACACTGCTTCAACACTACCACTCAGAAGGCAACTCACTATGACAGACAATACTTATCAGCCCGCGAAAGTCTGGACGTGGGATAAATCCGCTGGCGGCGCGTTCGCCAATATCAATCGCCCGGTTTCTGGTCCGACGCATGAAAAAACGCTGCCCGTTGGCAAACACCCATTGCAACTTTATTCGCTGGGAACGCCGAACGGTCAGAAAGTAACGATTATGCTTGAGGAGCTGCTGGCGCTGGGCGTTACTGGTGCAGAGTACGACGCCTGGCTGATTCGTATTGGCGATGGCGATCAATTCTCCAGCGGCTTTGTCGAAGTGAACCCAAACTCGAAGATCCCGGCGCTGCGCGATCATACGCATAATCCGCCGATCCGCGTGTTTGAATCTGGTTCGATCCTGCTTTATCTGGCGGAGAAATTTGGCTACTTCCTGCCGCAGGATTTGGCAAAGCGTACTGAAACGATGAACTGGCTGTTCTGGTTACAGGGCGCGGCACCGTTCCTCGGCGGTGGTTTTGGTCACTTTTACCATTACGCACCGGTAAAGATTGAGTACGCCATCAACCGCTTTACCATGGAAGCCAAACGTCTGCTCGACGTGCTGGATAAGCAACTGGCGCAGCATAAGTTTGTTGCGGGCGATGAGTACACCATTGCGGATATGGCGATTTGGCCGTGGTTTGGCAACGTGGTGTTAGGTGGTGTGTATGATGCCGCTGAGTTTCTTGATGCGGGCAGTTATAAGCATGTACAACGCTGGGCGAAAGAAGTAGGCGAACGTCCGGCGGTGAAACGTGGGCGTATTGTTAACCGCACCAACGGACCGCTGAATGAGCAGTTGCATGAGCGCCATGACGCCAGTGATTTCGAGACGAATACGGAAGATAAGCGTCAGGGGTAAGGGTTGGTGTTCGTCGCAGCAAGCCATCCAGGCCGGATAAGGCGTTCACGCCGCATCCGGCAATCGTGCACAATGCCTGATGCGACGCTGCCGCGTCTTATCAGGCCTACGAAAGCTAATCATCACGCGCTGGTAATGTCGTAATCCATTTGGCGCAGTGCGTCTAATGTGGCTTTGGCTTCATCTTCGTCGATGATGCTCATGGCAAATCCGACGTGTACCAGCACCCACTGGCCCAGTAGATCGGCAGGGTTACCTTCACAAATCAGGGCGATATTCACATCGCGCTTGATACCACATACTTCAACCTGCGCAAGCTGGTGAATATCTTCACCGACAGCCAGCACCTGGCCTGGAACGCCAATACACATTATTAACTCCGGTTATTCAACTTCAATACTTTTGACGATCAGCGAATCGCCGGTATCGACACGCAACCGCTCGCCGTGACAGAGCGGACACTGCGCATCGTGCTGATGAATCTCCACCACCTGGCTGCAATCCCAGCACCAAGCCTGGGCGGGTTTATAGACGATATGTAAATCGCACCCTTGCGCCACCGTTCCGTGGCAGACAATTTCAAAACTAAAACGGACGGCGCTCTCCTCAACGCAGGAGAGCGCGCCAATTTCCAGCCACACGGCGGTGACGCGCTTAACATCGTGCTGCTCCGCCTGCCGTTGGATAATTTCAACGGCGCTCTGGCAAAGAGACAACTCATGCATTTTCGCCACTCCTGCGACCAAACAGCAGGGCGCGACGCCCTGCGTGTGGTACATCCGGATTCGTGACTGGCAGCGAAAGGATCATTCGTGCGCAGTCATCCGTCAGGCGTTGGCCCTCTTCAATCGACATGCTGTGCGAAAGCGGCGACATCAGCGAACAGGAGAGATATTGCGAAACACCGTCCAGTTCGCCAACGGTAAAGGTCATAGTGCCATACGGCAGTTGCAGACCAATTTTTTCACTCACTTTGCGCAGCGGCCAGAGTTGATCCGGGCCGGGGAAGATAACTGCACTCAGCATCCACGGGGTGATCACACACCCCGTCCACTGACCTTCGAACAGCGTAAAATCAGAAACATACACCGGCATTGAAGGATGCAGAAAAGAGAGATCGTGCATCGAACGCCGGGCAATTTCTTCAAACGCTGCCTGTACTTGCGCCTTCGGGGAGGTCTGGAAACCTGCTATCTCTTCAGTCATGAATCGCCTCCCGTGGGATGGCTTCCACGCCAGATTCACGCAGCGCAGCCAGAACCTGCTCAAGCGCAGGTTCAATCATTGCTTCAACCGTCGGCGTTAAGCCGATGTGTGGCTCCAGCGATTCCGGGATCACGCCGACCAGGGTCAGCTTTTTCGGAAACTCGCCGGTGAAGCGCAGGGCCGACAAGACGTCGGCCAGGCCAAGCTGATGCGGAGAGATTTTGTTGGTAAACAACGCCGGAACTTCTTCATCCCGCAGGATCATCATCGTTCCCGGCGCGTTCTTTTTCGAGACAATGGCATCCGCAATAATCAAATGATCGCGATTTGCCATGTCGCCAAGCAGCTCCATTCCCGCCGTGCCGCCATCGAGGATCTCAACATAATCCGGCAGAATGTATCGTTGCTCTAACGCTTCGACAATCCGCACACCGATGGCTTCATCGGTCAGCAAAATATTGCCGACCCCTAAGACTAAAATACGCATTACAGAACCTTCACTGAAACCACTTCGTTGCCGTCAGCATCCACTACGTGTACCGCACAGGCCATGCACGGGTCAAAGGAGTGAATGGTACGCACCACTTCCAGCGGTTTATTCGGATCGGCAACCGGTGTACCCACCAGCGACTGCTCGTAAGGACCGACGTCATCATTGAAGTTACGCGGACCAGAGTTCCAGGTTGATGGAACAACCGCCTGGTAGTTGCTGATGATACCGTCTTTAATAACCATCCAGTGAGAGAGCATACCGCGCGGCGCTTCGAGGAAGCCAACACCTTTGAATTCACCCGTTGCCGGAATGTTCGGCTTCACAAAGGTGGTGTGATCGCCTTTGCCGATATTGGTGATCAGTGCACTGTATTGGTTTTGCAGGATATCCTGCAATTCACAGCAGTGAACGGTACGACCAATAATACGGCCCAGCGTGGAGTGCAGCTGTGCCACTTCCAGCGTGTTGCCAGTCAGTTTCTGATAAATCGCAACGATTTCATTCAGTTTGTTCTGGGTAGATTCGCGACCTGCCGCCAGTTTCACCAGCATATTAGCCAGTGGCCCCACTTCTACCGTTTTGCCGTAGAAAGTCGGTGATTTCACCCAGGAATATTTCCCGTCGTCAGACCAACCATCATAAGCCGGAATGGTGGTGCCTTCCCACGGTGCCTGCGGCGCTTCGTCTTTATACCAGGAGTGCTTCGCGCTTTCCTGAATGCCTTTGATCAGGTATTCATCGGAATGAGAAGTGATCGGACGATACGAGGACAGATCCGCATTCTCAATGTAGCCGCCCGGGAACAGGAAGCTGCCGTTTTTACTGTCGGTCGGGAATTCCGGCACGCTCAGGTAGTTCACCGCACCTTTACCGCGTGTCAGCCATTCCGGGTAGAACGCGGCAATAACTGCGGTATCAACCTTATAAACCTGCTCAACAAAGTCGCTCAGTTTGTCGATGAAAGACTTGATGTACATCAGGCGCTCAAGGTTCAGCACGCCCAAACCGTCGAGGTTGATCGGGTTCGCGACACCACCTACCGCCAGGTTCTGAATGTGCGGCGTTTTACCGCCCAGCAGCGCCACGACGCGGTTAGCGTCACGCTGGCACTCCAACGCTTGCAGGTAGTGCGCTACCGCAATCAGGTTCACTTCCGGCGGCAGTTTCATCGCCGGATGACCCCAGTAGCCATTAGCGAAAATACCCAACTGACCGCTGGCAACCAGATCTTTGATCTTGTTCTGAACTTTGGTGAACTCTTCCGGACTGTTCAGGTGCCAGGTCGAAACGCCTTTCAGCATTTCGGAGGCTTTGGTTGGGTCAGCTTGCAGTGCAGAAGTGATGTCCACCCAGTCCAGCGCCGAAAGCTGATAGAAATGAACAATATGGTCATGCGTGGTGTGCGCAGCCAGAATGATGTTACGGATGTATTGCGCGTTAACCGGAACGTCGATATTCAGCGCACTTTCTGCCGCACGAACGGAAGACAGCGCGTGAGTGGTAGTACATACGCCACAGATACGTTGCACAATCATCCATGCATCGCGCGGATCGCGGTTTTTCACGATCTCTTCCATGCCGCGCCACATGGTACCGGAAGCCCATGCTTTCGAAACGACGCCATTTTCGATTTCGCAATCGATGCGTAAATGCCCCTCAATACGGGTTACCGGATCAATAGTAATTCTCTGGCTCATGCTTTGCTCGCCTCATGACGATTATGATCGTTTTGTTTTAAAGGAGGAAGTATCGGCAGTAGACGAATGAGTACGATGTAAGCGCAAATCTCAATAGCCACAAAACCAATAGAAATCAACAGTTCTTCCCAGGTCGGGAAGTAGGCGTAACCGCCGCCCGGGTTGAATGCCACCAGCGAATAGGTCAGACGCCAGGTTGCACAACCTAACAGTGCGCTCAGTGCTGACAGGAACAGCATGCGGGAATCATTACGCAGCTTCGCCACACGCAGAACGACCAGCGGGAAGAGCATCAGCAGGACTTCAATCCAGAACATCACGGAGTAGAAGTCACCGGCAAACGCTAACGACAGCTTGTCGCGATAGATAAGCTCGCCAAAGCGCAGCACGATGAAAATCGCCAGCAACACACTGATGGTGTTGGTCAGCTTAACAAACAGACTCTTTTCATCCGGACCGTTGCCACGCAGACCCGCCTGCACCAGCGAACCTTCAAAGATGACAATCGAGAAGCCCATGATGAACGCCGTCAGCAGCGAGAACAGCGGCAACATTTCATAGCTCTGCCACAACGGATGCACCTTGTAGCCCGCCGAGATCATCAGCGACCCCATTGAAGACTGGTGCATGGTCGGCAGCAGCGCACCGAGCGCGATGATGAAGAACATCACCTTGTTTAGTCGCTGTAGCGACACCTTCCACCCCAGACGTTCAAACAGTGCCGGAGCAAACTCCAGTGCCATCACGCCGATATAGATGGTCATACAGACCGCCGTCTCGAACAGTACCGAGTTCACGTTGAAGTGACCCGGAATGTAGAAGTACGGCAGGTTCCAGTAGCGACCCACGTCGATAGTGATCGACAAGCCACCCAGTGAGTAACCAAACAGACTCGCCAACAGCGCCGGACGCACCAGCGGATGGTATTGCCCACGGTTAAAGACGTATACCGCCCACGCCAGCGCCCAGCCGCCACAGGCAAAGCCGGTGCCAATCAGCAGGTCAAACGCGATCCACACGCCCCACGGGAAGCCGCCGTTCAGGTCAGAGACAGAGCCCAGACCGAACACCAGACGCTTCACAATCAGGAGCATACAGATGACGATTAACGGTCCAAAAATCATGACCGGTTTACTGATGATTTTGCCGCCCAGCGGTTGTGGATCATGACTCATGATCGTCTCCTCCGTCGTGATGGTCGTTTTTGGTGTTGCGACGAACCAGCACGGTTAAGCCCGCCAGCACAGCCAGTGGTAGCATCATGCCTTTATACAGGGTGTGTTGAATATTTTCGGAACGCGCACCGGTAGAAAGATCGTCCAGTTTCGGCAGGTCGAGATTTTCATAAGGCACACCCGTCAGTACCAGAACCTGAGTACCGCCGCCCTCTTTCTCGCCGTACAGATGCGGATAATATTTCGGCACCGTATGCAGGTAAGTGTCGCCAGATTTCAGCGTCTGACGCGGATAGTGGTATTCGCTGCCAGGCTTCAGCGCCAGACGTTTTTTCGCCTCCGCCATCAGCTCTTCACGCGTACCGAAAATCACCGCGCCCGCCGGGCACACTTCTACGCAGCCAGGTAGACCGCCTTTATCGAGACGTTCCACACCTTTCTGGTTGCACAGCTCGCACTTATGCAGCGCACCAAACGGGTTGTTGTAGTCGTACTTCGGCACGTTGTACGGACAGGCGACCATGCAGTAACGGCAGCCGGTGCACACATCTTTGTCGTAATGGACAATGCCGGTTTTCGGATCTTTTTTCAGTGCAGAGACCGGGCACACAGAGACACAGTTCGGATCGACGCAGTGCATACACTGTTTCTTAATGTACGCGTAGCCGTTCTCCTCCTGGTCTTTGTTGACCCCTGTGCCGCTGGTCCACACCTGAATGATGTTATTGGTATACGGCGACAGTTTGTCGTTGTTCGACCAGGTCTGTTCCCCTTGCGGGTTACGTTCAGGGAAATTGATATCCTGACACTTGGTGACGCAAGCCTGGCAGCCTACGCACAAGGTCGAGTCGTACAACATCCCCAGCGATCCCGGAATTGGCGGGCGGTTTTCAGCAGCCGCATGACTGACAGACGGCAGCGCGCCCGTCAGCAATGCCCCGCAGGAGGCTGCTTTAATAAAATTACGTCTGTTCACGGTTATTCTCCCCGTGAGTCAGCGTTATCTTTCTTTTGCTGACGACCCAGTTCACGCACCGCCATCACGCTGACACCGGCAACCAACCCAACCACACCGCCGAGCAAACCAATAGCGCCTGCAGAGACGTTGCCGCCCTCTTTAGCGTTAACATCCGGTTTCTGTGAACGCGGAGTTTGATTTTCGACGTTGGCAAGCTGATGGATGCCTTTATGGAAGCCGATACCTTCTTCGTTACAGCCATAGCAAGGGTGACCAATCGCCACCGGCCACACACCGCCAACATCGCAGAATTGCAGCGTTGAGCAGTTGCCGTAAGTTTCTGGCCCTTTACAGCCGAGGTGGTACAGGCACCAGCCTTCGCGGTGGCCTTCATCACCGAACTCTTTGGCAAAACGACCAGCATCGAAGTGCGGGCGACGTTCGCAGTGTTCGTGAATCAGACGGCCATAGGCGAAGGTCGGACGGTTTTTGTCATCCAGTTTCGGCGGTTTGCCGTAAGTGATGATGTGCGCAACGGTCGCGAGGAAGTTGTGCGGGTTCGGCGGGCAGCCCGGAATATTGATAACGGTTTTGCCTGGCAGAACTTCTTGCAGGCTGACTGCGCCAGTTGGGTTAACTCCAGCTGCGGCAACACCGCCCCACGCAGAGCAGGAACCGATAGCGATAATGGCTGCTGCGCCTTCCGCCGCTTTGCGGATGTGATCCACAATCGGCTCACCGGCAACCATGCAATAAATACCGTTATCTTTTAATGGGATGGAACCATCCACCACTAACACATACTGCCCTTTGTACTTCTCGAGAGCGTTATGTTTGTTCTCTTCGACCTGATGACCGAAGGCGGCGGAAAGCACTTCGTGATACTCCAGAGAGATAGTCTCCAGTACGAGGTTTTCTACCGTTGGATGCGTTGCACGAAGCAGAGATTCCGTACAACCGGTGCACTCCTGCGCGCCAATCCAGATAACTGGCGGACGCTGCGGGTTAGTAACCGATTCGGCCATCTCTGCAGCGGCTTTGCTACTTAACCCCATGGTGGCGGCTAATGCTGCACAAAGCTTCATGAAATCACGACGGTTAATGCCGTGAGAATGGATGAGGGTGTTATCTCCAGTCATTTATAGTTATTCCGTTGCGAAGACCTGGCATATATTTTGCCTCAATCGCAAAATCAATAATGCGATCGATGCGCCATTTACCACACATTTATTATGGTTATCGATATCATGATACTGCGGCGGGGCGCTAAAACGAAGGGAAGAAGCATTAGTGTAATTAATTAAAGCAAGATAATACGTATGTTTGATCAATTTTCGAGGCGATAACCGGCCATAAAAAAGCGCAACGTAGAACAGGAATTATTCTCACGAAAGAAATCCATTACCATCTCTTTATCCAGTCCATAGCGGCGCGTCAGAATACCCGCTTCCCAGGCGCTAAGCTGGCGATCTCCGGTCTTTTCGTACATCCGGTGTGAGTAGCCTAATACAAAACCGCGTTTATAATCGGCACAGAATTTTGTCACATTAACCGCACTGTCGGCATGCGTTGCTTTTAATCCCGCCATTAAGCCTTTACCAAAATGGTTATTCATCGTTCACCTCATTCGCTATATATTGTCATATATAGCGATATTTTAGGCAAAGAACGACTTTTGCGCACGCTATTTTTTCATGCTTGTTTAAGACGTAATCCCGTAAGAGATAAACCTATCAGGAGAGATATTTATCGAACCATTTCAGTGTCCTTTGCCAGGCAAGATCGGCGGCAGATTTGTCATAACGGGGCGTGGAATCATTATGGAATCCGTGATTAACCCCCGGATAGATATACGCCTCATAAACCTTATTATTGGCTTTCAACGCCGCCTCGTAAGCAGGCCAGCCCTCGTTGATTCGGGTGTCCAGTTCCGCGAAGTGGAGTAGTAAAGGCGCTTCAATCTTCGCCACATCGGCAGTGGGTGCCTGACGACCATAAAACGGCACCGCGCAGGCCAGTTCCGGATACGCGACAGCCGCCGCGTTCGATACGCCACCGCCATAGCAAAATCCGGTAATACCCACTTTGCCTGTCGCTTGCGGATAGCGTTGCATAAACTCAATTGCGGCAAAGAAATCATTCATCAGTTTGTTGGATCAACCTGCTGTTGCAGCTCACGACCTTTATCATCATTTCCCGGATAACCTCCAACGGAACTTAAGCCGTCAGGTGCCAGGGCGATATACCCCGCCTTCGCCACTCGCCGTGCCACATCTTCGATATACGGATTCAGTCCACGATTCTCATGCACCACCACTACGGCTGGCGTTTTGCCGCTCATCTTTGCGGGCTTCACCAGATAACCCCGCACCTCGCCGTGACCATTTGGCGAAGGATACGTGATGTACTCAGCAACAATTTCCGGGTCGGTAAACTCTACCTGAGTCGCCAGCGCATAATTTGGCTTGAGCAAATCAAACAACGCTAATGCCGTCATCCCGCCTACCGCACTTCGCCGCAAGGTTGAGGAACTCACGTTTCGAGATTTTCCCGTGAGCGTAATAGTCATAGTAATCCAGCAACTCTTGTGGGAAATCTTTGGCGGTTAAACGCGGCATCGTTGCACTCCTCAGTTGGTGTTTTTTTAAGCAAAGCATAAGCACGTATTTTTGCCCAGTTTTTCGTCACTCTGTGAGCCAGACTACGGGATACGCGCTGGCGAATCGCTAAACTAGAAACATTGTTTCGAAATTGAACGGTGGAAAGGAGAGGTCATGGTCTGGTTAGCGAATCCCGAACGTTACGGGCAGATGCAATACCGCTATTGCGGAAAAAGTGGTTTACGCCTGCCCGCGTTATCGCTCGGTTTATGGCACAATTTCGGTCACGTTAACGCGCTGGAATCACAGCGTGCGATCCTGCGTAAAGCGTTTGATTTGGGCATTACGCACTTTGATTTAGCCAACAATTACGGGCCGCCTCCAGGAAGCGCAGAAGAGAACTTTGGTCGCCTGCTGCGGGAGGATTTTGCCGCTTATCGCGATGAACTGATTATCTCTACCAAGGCTGGCTACGATATGTGGCCCGGCCCTTACGGCTCTGGCGGTTCACGTAAATACCTGCTCGCCAGCCTCGACCAAAGCCTGAAGCGTATGGGGCTTGAGTATGTCGATATCTTTTACTCTCATCGCGTCGATGAAAATACGCCGATGGAAGAAACCGCCTCTGCGCTGGCTCATGCGGTACAAAGCGGTAAGGCGCTGTATGTCGGGATCTCCTCTTACTCGCCAGAGCGGACGCAAAAAATGGTCGAGTTGCTGCGCGAGTGGAAAATTCCGCTGTTAATTCATCAACCTTCGTACAATTTACTGAACCGCTGGGTGGATAAAAGCGGCCTGCTGGATACCCTGCAAAATAACGGCGTGGGCTGTATTGCCTTTACTCCTCTGGCTCAGGGATTGCTGACCGGAAAATATCTCAACGGCATTCCGCAAGATTCACGGATGCATCGTGAAGGGAATAAAGTTCGTGGTCTGACACCGAAAATGCTTACCGAAGCCAACCTCAACAGCCTGCGCTTATTGAATGAAATGGCACAGCAGCGTGGACAATCAATGGCGCAAATGGCGTTAAGCTGGTTGCTGAAAGATGATCGCGTGACGTCGGTATTGATTGGTGCCAGCCGCGCGGAGCAACTAGAGGAGAACGTGCAGGCGCTGAATAATCTGACATTTAGCACCAAGGAGCTGGCGCAGATTGATCAGCATATCGCCGATGGCGAGCTGAATCTGTGGCAGGCGTCTTCCGATAAATGACCTGTTAATAACGGGCGCGCGAACCGCGCCCGAATCAGATCAGTGATTATGACGAGTCAGTCGGTCAAGATAGCCCATCACAAATGCAGAAAGCACAAACGTCAGATGGATAATGACGTACCACATCAGTTTGTTATCCGGGACATTTTTCGCATCCATAAAGACGCGCAGTAAGTGAATGGAAGAAATTGCCACAATCGACGCTGCTACTTTGTTTTTCAGCGACGTTGCGTCCATTTTCCCCAGCCAGTTCAGCTTCTCTTTGTTCTCGGAGATATCCAGCTGTGAGACGAAATTCTCATAACCGGAAAACATCACCATCACCAGCAAACCGCCAACCAGCGTCATATCCACCAGCGACAGCAACACGAGGATCAAATCTGATTCCGCCATCGAGAAGATATTCGGCAGTACGTGAATAATCTCCTGGAAGAACTTCAGCGCCAGGGCAACTAACGCCAGCGAAAGGCCAAAGTACACGGGGGCAAGCAGCCAGCGAGAAGCATACATTGCATTTTCAAGAAAACGTTCCATACATTCCTGTCGTGTAGTTAAAACGGGCAACAGTATATCGCAATTGAGTAAACAGCACGCAACAGCAAATCAACATATACGTTAAACCTTTGTCGCATAATTCTGAGGTTTAGGGATCTTCCTGGTTCCCTTATCAACGCATCGAGAACGTCTACCCTTAAAGGACGTTGAACCTGAAGGGAGAAAAACGATGTCTCATTTAAAAGACCCGACCACGCAGTATTACACTGGTGAATATCCCAAACAGAAACAACCGACGCCAGGCATCCAGGCGAAGATGACACCGGTACCGGATTGCGGCGAGAAAACCTATGTTGGTAGCGGTCGCCTGAAAGATCGTAAAGCACTGGTGACAGGGGGCGATTCCGGAATAGGTCGCGCTGCCGCCATCGCTTACGCGCGTGAAGGGGCTGACGTGGCGATCAGTTATCTTCCCGTGGAAGAAGAAGACGCTCAGGATGTGAAAAAGATCATTGAAGAATGCGGACGCAAAGCCGTTCTGCTGCCAGGCGATTTAAGCGATGAGAAATTTGCCCGTTCGCTGGTTCACGAAGCGCACAAGGCGTTAGGCGGGCTGGATATTATGGCGCTGGTCGCCGGGAAACAGGTTGCCATTCCGGATATTGCAGACCTCACCAGCGAACAGTTTCAAAAGACCTTTGCCATTAACGTTTTCGCGCTGTTCTGGCTAACCCAGGAAGCGATCCCCCTGCTACCGAAAGGTGCAAGTATCATCACCACTTCGTCAATCCAGGCATACCAGCCAAGTCCGCATTTACTGGACTATGCGGCTACGAAGGCGGCGATTCTGAACTACAGCCGTGGCTTGGCAAAACAGGTCGCGGAGAAAGGTATTCGGGTGAATATTGTCGCGCCAGGCCCGATCTGGACAGCACTGCAAATTTCCGGCGGACAAACGCAGGATAAGATCCCGCAGTTTGGTCAGCAAACGCCGATGAAACGTGCGGGGCAACCGGCGGAACTGGCCCCTGTATATGTTTATCTGGCAAGTCAGGAGTCGAGCTACGTCACCGCAGAAGTGCACGGCGTGTGCGGCGGCGAGCATTTAGGTTAAAAAAATGCCCGGTTGTGAAAAGCAACCGGGCATCATTGTGAATTCACTCTTACCTGATGTGGCGAAAACGCCTTATCCGCCTACAAACGCATGAAGATTCAACATGTTGCAATAGATTTTGTAGGCCTGATAAGCGTAGCGCATCAGGCATTGAGCACCTAATGCCGGATGCGTCGTGAACGCCTTATCCGGCCTACAAACGCACGAAGATTCAACATGTTGCAATAGATTTTGTAGGCCTGATGAGCGTAGCGCATCAGGCAATTCTACTTTACTTCGCTTTGGCGGTCTCTTCGCCGACCAGACCAATCTTCAGATAGCCTGCCTGATGTAGGGTGTCCATCACCTTCATCATCGTTTCGTAATCAACGGTCTTATCAGCACGGAAGAAGACGGTGGTATCTTTTTTACCTTCCGTTAGGGTTTCGAGCGCGGAAACCATGTTGTTTTCGGTAATGGGGTCATTGCCGAGGAACATGGATTTGTCCGCTTTCACCGACAGATAAACCGGTTTTTCTGGACGCGGCTGCGGCTGGCTTGAGAAGCGGCAGGTTGACTTTAACATCAACGGTTGCCAGCGGTGCCGCCACCATGAAGATAATCAGCAATACCAACATAACGTCGATAAACGGCGTTACGTTGATGTCATGCATTTCGCCGGTATCGTCCAGATTTTCATTAAGACGCATTGCCATGGGGCATTAACCTACTCGTAATTTTTGGGCGGTACGAACCGGATGCACGCCGCTGGCGCTGAGATCCAGATCGCGGCTCTGCAGCAGCAGCACCTGGGCTGCAACGTCGCCGAGGCTCGCTTTAAAGCCGCCGATAAGACGCGCGAAGACGTTATAGATAACCACGGCAGGAATTGCAGCGAACAGACCAATTGCGGTCGCCAGCAGCGCTTCTGCAATACCCGGGGCCACGACCGCCAGGTTGGTGGTTTACCTTGGGCAATACCGATGAAGCTGTTCATGATGCCCCATAGGAACCAAACAGACCGACGAACGGGGAGATTGCACCGATGGTCGCGAGGAAGCCATTACCACGGCCCATGTGACGTCCAACCGCCGCCACGCGACGTTCAAGACGGAAACCGGTACGCTCTTTGATGCCTTCGTTATCTTCCGAACCCGCAGAGAGCTCCAGCTCGTTTGCGCTTCGTTGATTAATTGGCGGCTCAGGCTGCGGCCATCAAATGCCGTTGCCACTTCACTCGCCTGGTTAAGAGAACGAACGTCCCCTAACAGTTTTTGTTCGCGCTTGAGGCGGCGCTTATGATGGGGAGAAGCTCTGCACCCTTGCTGAAGAAGATGGCCCAGGTGACGACGGATGCCAAAATCAGGCCGATCATGACCACTTTAACCACGATGTCGGCATGATGATACATACCCCAAACGGAGAGATCCGCCTGCATCAAATTATTACCCACTGTGTATCTCCAGGATAATCACAAAATCTGAGCACAATAATATCAAAAACGTCGAATTGATAGTAGTTCTCATTAGTATTTGCATATTGACCTAAATCACACTTATTTTCCTTGCGCTTACGCAGTAAAAAAGTTTTCTCCGCCGGATACGGCAAAATTTTCTGCTGTATGTGCATGAAACGCTATACCCTGCTCGACAATCGTGATAGTTTAGACGTCCAGACGTATAAAAACAGGTAAAACAGACATGGCAGATAAGCACCTCGATACCGCGCTGGTTAACGCCGGACGCAGTAAAAAATATACCCAGGGTTCGGTCAACAGCGTGATTCAGCGGGCTTCCTCGCTGGTCTTTGAAACGGTAGCCGCCAAGAAACACGCCACCCATAACCGCGCCAACGGCGAGCTGTTTTATGGCCGTCGCGGTACGCTCACCCATTTCTCGCTACAAGAAGCGATGTGTGAACTGGAAGGCGGCGCCGGCTGCGCACTTTTCCCGTGTGGAGCGGCGGCCGTCGCTAATACCATTCTGGCGTTCGTCGAACAGGGCGATCACGTGCTGATGACCAACACCGCCTATGAGCCTAGCCAGGATCTGCACTAAAATTCTGGCCAAACTCGGCGTCACCACCAGCTGGTTCGATCCGCTGATTGGCGAAGAGATCGCCACGCTCATCCAGCCCAATACCAAAGTGGTGTTCCTTGAGTCTCCGGGCTCCATCACCATGGAAGTCCATGACGTTCCGGCAATCGTTGCCGCCGTACGTCGCGTTGCCCCCGACGCTATCATCATGATCGACAACACCTGGGCGGCAGGGCATCCTGTTCAAAGCGCTGGATTTCGGCATTGATATTCCCATTCAGGCGGGCACTAAATACCTGATCGGCCACTCCGACGCGATGGTCGGCACGGCGGTGCAACGAACGCTGCTGGCCGCAGCTGCGCGAGAACGCCTATCTGATGGGCCAAATGCTCGACGCCGATACCGCCTACATGACCAGCCGCGGCCTGCGTACGCTGGGGAGTACGTTTACGTCAGCACCATGAAAGCAGCCTGAAAGTCGCCGAATGGCTGGCGCAGCAGCCTCAGGTCGAGCGCGTCAACCATCCTGCACTCCCGGGTAGTAAAGGACATGAATTCTGGAAGCGTGATTTTACCGGCAGCAGCGGCTGTTTCTTTTCGTGTTGAAAAAGCATCTGACCCACGATGAACTGGCAAACTACCTCGAGTAATCTCTCGCTTTTCAGCATGGCATATTCATGGGGTGGATTTGAGTCGCTGATTCTGGCGAACCAGCCGGAGGAACTTGCCAGCATTCGCCCTGACGGCAAAATCGACTTCAGCGGCACGTTAATTCGCGTCCATATCGGTTTAGAAAACGTTGACGATCTGATTGACGATTTAGCGGCAGGATTTTCCCGCATCGTGTAACATAGCCACTTTTGGACAATTTTGCAGACATTTTATTGTGAAAAGTCTTAAATTGTTGCGTCCGGGATCAAGGCGTCCCGGACGATTCAGGAGTACAATAGGCAGATAAAGGCTTAAACGCTGTTCCACAGGAAAGTCCATGGCTGTTATTCAAGATATCATCGCTGCGCTCTGGCAACACGACTTTGCCGCGCTGGCGGATCCTCATATTGTTAGCGTTGTTTACTTTGTCATGTTTGCCACGCTGTTTTTAGAAAACGGCCTGCTGCCCGCCTCATTTTTGCCAGGCGACAGCTTGTTGATACTGGCAGGCGCATTGATTGCCCAGGGGGTTATGGATTTTCTGCCTACGATTGCGATTCTGACCGCCGCAGCAAGTCTGGGCTGCTGGCTAAGTTATATTCAGGGGCGCTGGTTAGGGAATACCAAAACGGTGAAAGGCTGGCTGGCACAGCTTCCTGCTAAATATCACCAGCGCGCCACCTGCATGTTTGACCGCCACGGTCTGCTGGCGCTGCTGGCTGGACGTTTTCTTGCATTTGTCCGTACGCTGCTGCCAACCATGGCGGGAATTTCCGGTCTGCCAAACCGCCGCTTCCAGTTTTTCAACTGGTTAAGTGGATTGCTGTGGGTCAGCGTGGTAACCAGTTTTGGCTATGCCTTAAGTATGATTCCGTTCGTTAAACGCCATGAAGATCAGGTAATGACGTTCCTGATGATCCTGCCAATTGCCTTGTTAACCGCTGGCTTGTTAGGCACGCTGTTTGTGGTGATTAAAAAAAAATACTGTAACGCCTGACGATTTTCCCCGTTCCCGGTTGCTGTACCGGGAACGTATTTAATTCCCCTGCATCGCCCGCATTCTTGCCGCATCTTCCCCCGGCGTCACACCGAAGTAACGTTTAAACTCACGGCTAAATTGCGATGCGCTTTCATAGCCGACGCGCATCGCTGCTGCGCTGGCCTTCATGCCGTCATGGATGATCATCATCCGCGCCTTATGCAGACGGTAATTCTTCAAATACTGCAACGGCGAGGTACTGGTGACAGACTTAAAATTATGGTGGAACGCCGATACGCTCATGTTGGCTTCTGCCGCCAGTTGCTCGACGCTCAGGTTTTCGGTGTATTTATTCTCAATCCGTTTCAGCACGCGGCTAATCAGACTGAAGTGAGTCTGGCGACTGACCAGCGCCAGTAACGCGCCGCCGCAAGGTCCGGTCAGCACGTAGTACAGAATTTCGCGGATGATCTGTTTGCCGAGAATACGCGCATCCAGTGGTCGCTCCATCACGTCGAGTAACCGCTCCGCCGCGCATAAAATCTCTTCTGATAACGTGGCGGAGTTAATCCCGCTGGCTGCCATCGACGGCTGGAAATGCTCATCTTCGCCAATGTCCATCAACAGTTCCTGTAACTGCAAAATATCGACATTGAGACGCAACCCTGCCAGCGGCACCTCTGACGTGGCATAGGTTTCGCACTCAAACGGCAACGGCACCGTCAGCAGCAGGTATTCATTGGCATCATAACGAAACACGCGTTCATTGATATAACCGATTTTATGCCCGGAAAAGAGAATTATGATGCCAGGCTCGTACATCACCGGTGTACGTGCGAAAGGCGTCTCGCCATACAACAAACGCACATCGGGCAACAGTCCTGACAAACTATTTTCTTTATTTTTCAGTTTATTAACTTTATCCGCCAGCAAGCGGCAAATCTCTTCACGTTTCATATCGCGTAATTTCTTAGGAATAATGCGGCAATTTGATTGTGCGCAATTTTGTAGCATTTCTCCAGCACTCTGGAGAAATAGGCAAGACATTGGCAGAAATGAGCATTGAGAGCCAGGGCGCTGGCGATCACAATGAAAAACATCAGGCAGATCGTTCTCTGCCCTCATATTGGCCCAGCAAAGGGAGCAAGTAATGAACAACTTTAATCTGCACACCCCAACCCGCATTCTGTTTGGTAAAGGCGCAATCGCTGGTTTACGCGAACAAATTCCTCACGATGCTCGCGTATTGATTACCTACGGCGGCGGCAGCGTGAAAAAAACCGGCGTTCTCGATCAAGTTCTGGATGCCCTGAAAGGCATGGACGTGCTGGAATTTGGCGGTATTGAGCCAAACCCGGCTTATGAAACGCTGATGAACGCCGTGAAACTGGTTCGCGAACAGAAAGTGACTTTCCTGCTGGCGGTTGGCGGCGGTTCTGTACTGGACGGCACCAAATTTATCGCCGCAGCGGCTAACTATCCGGAAAATATCGATCCGTGGCACATTCTGCAAACGGGCGGTAAAGAGATTAAAAGCGCCATCCCGATGGGCTGTGTGCTGACGCTGCCAGCAACCGGTTCAGAATCCAACGCAGGCGCGGTGATCTCCCGTAAAACCACAGGCGACAAGCAGGCGTTCCATTCTGCCCATGTTCAGCCGGTATTTGCCGTGCTCGATCCGGTTTATACCTACACCCTGCCGCCGCGTCAGGTGGCTAACGGCGTAGTGGACGCCTTTGTACACACCGTGGAACAGTATGTTACCAAACCGGTTGATGCCAAAATTCAGGACCGTTTCGCAGAAGGCATTTTGCTGACGCTAATCGAAGATGGTCCGAAAGCCCTGAAAGAGCCAGAAAACTACGATGTGCGCGCCAACGTCATGTGGGCGGCGACTCAGGCGCTGAACGGTTTGATTGGCGCTGGCGTACCGCAGGACTGGGCAACGCATATGCTGGGCCACGAACTGACTGCGATGCACGGTCTGGATCACGCGCAAACACTGGCTATCGTCCTGCCTGCACTGTGGAATGAAAAACGCGATACCAAGCGCGCTAAGCTGCTGCAATATGCTGAACGCGTCTGGAACATCACTGAAGGTTCCGATGATGAGCGTATTGACGCCGCGATTGCCGCAACCCGCAATTTCTTTGAGCAATTAGGCGTGCCGACCCACCTCTCCGACTACGGTCTGGACGGCAGCTCCATCCCGGCTTTGCTGAAAAAACTGGAAGAGCACGGCATGACCCAACTGGGCGAAAATCATGACATTACGTTGGATGTCAGCCGCCGTATATACGAAGCCGCCCGCTAAGCTTTTTACGCCTCAAACTTTCGTTTTCGGGCATTTCGTCCAGACTTAAGTTCACAACACCTCACCGGAGCCTGCTCCGGTGAGTTCATATAAAGGAGGAACGTATGGCTAATCCAACCGTTATTAAGCTACAGGATGGCAATGTCATGCCCCAGCTGGGACTGGGCGTCTGGCAAGCAAGTAATGAGGAAGTAATCACCGCCATTCAAAAAGCGTTAGAAGTGGGTTATCGCTCGATTGATACCGCCGCGGCCTACAAGAACGAAGAAGGTGTCGGCAAAGCCCTGAAAAATGCCTCAGTCAACAGAGAAGAACTGTTCATCACCACTAAGCTGTGGAACGACGACCACAAGCGCCCCCGCGAAGCCCTGCTCGACAGCCTGAAAAAACTCCAGCTTGATTATATCGACCTCTACTTAATGCACTGGCCCGTTCCCGCTATCGACCATTATGTCGAAGCATGGAAAGGCATGATCGAATTGCAAAAAGAGGGATTAATCAAAAGCATCGGCGTGTGCAACTTCCAGATCCATCACCTGCAACGCCTGATTGATGAAACTGGCGTGACGCCTGTGATAAACCAGATCGAACTTCATCCGCTGATGCAACAACGCCAGCTACACGCCTGGAACGCGACACACAAAATCCAGACCGAATCCTGGAGCCCATTAGCGCAAGGAGGGAAAGGCGTTTTCGATCAGAAAGTCATTCGCGATCTGGCAGATAAATACGGCAAAACCCCGGCGCAGATTGTTATCCGCTGGCATCTGGATAGCGGCCTGGTGGTGATCCCGAAATCGGTCACACCTTCACGTATTGCCGAAAACTTTGATGTCTGGGATTTCCGTCTCGACAAAGACGAACTCGGCGAAATTGCAAAACTCGATCAGGGCAAGCGTCTCGGTCCCGATCCTGACCAGTTCGGCGGCTAACATGCAAATTCTCCCGGTGGCGGTAATGTTCCGCTACCGGACTTTTCAGAAATCATTTATTCCCCTCGCGTCCCGCCCGTTGTTACTCTTCCTTGTTCAGGAATGCCAAATATAAGGACATCATCATGCAGAGCCGGAAGCTCTTAAAAGAACAACTCATCTATATCCGGGATAAACGCAACGGAGAGGTGAAAAACAGATGAAAATAATACTTCTGTTTTTAGCAGCCCTGGCAAGTTTTACCGTACACGCACAGCCCCCCTCACAGACCGTAGAACAAACAGTCCGGCATATTTATCAGAACTATAAATCAGATGCCACTGCCCCTTATTTTGGTGAAACCGGAGAGCGGGCGATAACTTCTGCGCGTATTCAACAGGCGCTTACCCTGAACGACAATCTTACGCTGCCGGGCAATATTGGCTGGCTGGATTATGATCCGGTTTGTGATTGTCAGGATTTTGGCGATCTGGTGCTAGAAAGCGTTGCGATAACCCAAACTGACGCCGATCATGCCGATGCCGTTGTGCGCTTTCGTATCTTTAAAGATGATAAAGAAAAGACCACGCAGACACTGAAAATGGTGGCGGAAAATGGTCGTTGGGTCATTGACGATATTGTCAGCAATCATGGCAGCGTCTTACAAGCAGTTAATAGCGAGAATGAAAAAACGCTGGCCGCTTTAGCTTCGTTGCAAAAAGAACAGCCGGAAGCCTTTGTTGCCGAACTCTTTGAACATATTGCTGATTATAGCTGGCCGTGGACGTGGGTGGTTTCCGACTCTTACCGCCAGGCGGTTAATGCCTTCTATAAAACCACCTTCAAGACGGCCAATAATCCCGATGAAGATATGCAAATAGAACGGCAATTTATTTACGACAATCCGATCTGTTTTGGCGAAGAGTCGCTATTTTCACGCGTTGATGAAATTCGAGTCCTGGAGAAAACCGCCGATTCCGCCCGCATTCATGTTCGTTTTACGCTGACCAATGGCAACAACGAAGAGCAAGAACTGGTTTTACAGCGGCGCGAAGGCAAGTGGGAAATCGCTGATTTTATCCGCCCGAACAGCGGCAGCCTACTTAAGCAGATTGAGGCAAAAACTGCCGCCAGATTAAAGCAATGAGCTGAATTAAATAACAATTAGCCGGAACAATAAATAAAAGGGAACACTATATGAAAACGATTTTCACCGTGGGAGCTGTTGTTCTGGCAACCTGCTTGCTCAGTGGCTGCGTCAATGAGCAAAAGGTCAATCAGCTGGCGAGCAATGTGCAAACATTAAATGCCAAAATCGCCCGGCTTGAGCAGGATATGAAAGCACTACGCCCACAAATCTATGCTGCCAAATCCGAAGCTAACAGAGCCAATACGCGTCTTGATGCTCAGGACTATTTTGATTGCCTGCGCTGCTTGCGTATGTACGCAGAATGATAAAAAAATCCCCGGTAGCGTGTCAGTTGCCGGGGATATTTTTTAACGTCCAACCGCCGCTTTAGGCCGTTTCTTCGCACCAGCATTCACCGGACGAGATTGCGTAGACGACGCTTTTTTTGCCGTAGCAGGCGTCTGGCGTTGATGCGCCAGCCGGGGTCTATGTCTGGTCAGCGCCGGGCCGGTGTTTGCGGTTTTGACGACGCGCTTCGCGCATTTCGTCAATAGTCGGCGCCGGTACCAGACAGTCTCGACGGCTGCCGATCGGTGCTTTTTACCCATCGTTTCCAGCGCCTGACGGATCAGCGGCCAGTTAGCCGGATCGTGATAACGCAGCAGCGCTTTATGCAGACGACGCTGTTTGTCTCCCTTCGGGATCACCACGTCTTCACTCTTATAGCCAATCTTGCCCAGCGGGTTCTTGCCGGTGTAATACCTGGTGGTCGAGTTGGCCAGCGGCGACGGATAGAAGTTTCTGCACCTGATCGAGGCGGAAACGGACGCTGTTTCAGCCACAGCGCTAAGTTCACCATGTCTAGATCACGCGGTCCCCAGGGTGCGCCGAGATAAAGTACGGGATCAAATACTGCTCTTTACCCGCCTGTTTTGAGTAGGTATCAAACAGCTCTTTAAAGCGGTCATAGGTGCCCATGCCCGGCTTCATCATCTTCGACAGCGGCCCTTCTTCGGTATGCTCCGGCGCAATCTTCAGGTAGCCGCCCCGTGGTGGGTCGCCAGCTCTTTGATATAGCGCGGATCTTCAACCGCAATGTCATAACGCACGCCGGAAGCGATGAGGATTTTCTTGATGCCTTTAAGCTCGCGGGCACGACGATAAAGATTAATCGTCGGTTCGTGGTTGGTATCCATATGTGGGCAGATGTCCGGATACACGCACGACAGGCGACGACAGGTCTGCTCCGCGCGCGGGGACTTACAGCGCAGCATATACATGTTGGCCGTCGGGCCTCCGAGGTCGGAGATAATCCCGGTAAAGCCCGGAACCGTATCGCGGATCGCTTCGATTTCATTAACAATCGAATCTTCAGAGCGGCTCTGAATAATGCGCCCTTCGTGCTCGGTGATAGAACAGAATGAACAACCGCCGAAGCAACCGCGCATGATGTTAATCGAGAAGCGAATCATATTGGTACCGCCGGATACGGGCATCGCCGTATGACAGGTGCCGAATACGCTGATACGGTAGCGCGAACACGCTGTCCATCTCTTCGGTAGACAGCGGGATAGCCGGTGGGTTAACCCAAATATAGCGTTCACCGTGTTTTTGCATCAGCGCACGGGCGCAGCCCGGTTGGTTTCATGATGCAAAATACGTGAAGCGTGAGCATAAGAACTTTGTCGCCTTTCACCTTCTCGAAAGACGGCAGCAGAACGTAGGTTTTTTCCCATGGTTTCGGGCGCGGTGGCTGCACGGTTACGGCTTTGGCTTCCTGCTTTTTCGGTGCCACCGGTTTGTTATCCGCGCACGGCAAATCTTCACCATACGGATGCGGGATTGGGTCGATTTTTCCAGGGGTATCAAGACGGGTGGAATCCACGCCGCTCCAGCCAGGCAGCGCCTCTTTCACGATAATCGCGGTATTACGCACATCGCGGATTTCACTAATTGGCTCGCCCATCGCCAGACGATGCGCCACTTCCACCAGCGGACGCTCACCGTTACCAAACATCAGCATGTCGGCTTTCGAATCCACCAGCACGGAACGGCGCACGGTATCGGACCAGTAATCATAATGCGCGGTACGGCGCAGACTAGCCTCAATACCGCCGAGGATCACCGGTACATCTTTCCACGCCTCTTTACAACGCTGGGTATAAACCAGTGTGGCGCGATCCGGGCGCTTACCCGCGACGTTATCCGGCGTGTAGGCATCGTCATGACGTAAACGGCGATCGGCGGTATAACGGTTGATCATCGAATCCATGTTGCCAGCAGTAACACCGAAAAACAGATTCGGTTTACCCAGACGCATAAAGTCGTCTTTGCTGCTCCAGTCCGGCTGGGCGATGATCCCGACGCGAAAGCCCTGCGCTTCCAGCATACGACCGCAAATCGCCATCCCGAAGCTTGGGTGATCGACATACGCGTCGCCAGTAACCAAAATGATGTCGCAGCTATCCCAGCCAAGTTGATCCATCTCTTCACGAGACATCGGCAAAAACGGTGCCGGTCCAAAACAGGCGGCCCAGTACTGCGGCCAGGAGAACAGGTCGCGATCCGGTTGGATCAGGGAGATAGAGCTCATTTTGCTTCCAGAAATGATAAAAAAATAATCAAAGGCCGGGGATTATAAGCCGGAACGAAAGAGAAATCGAAAGGTATTCCATACTCGCCCTCCTCGGGCGAGTATGAAGATTACGGTACCGGATTGACCAACAGTTGCCCAATCGAGCCACGGTCCGCCATTTCCAGCGTCTGACTGTTGAAGTAGAACGGGAAGTGCGCCCAGGAAGGCTGACCGAAATAAACAAGCAGCTCCACTTGTCCGTCAACCCAAACGGTATCTTTCCAGCCTCTGTCTTCCGGGAACGGCATCGCGCCATTCACGTTACGGATCTGGAACATTACGCCTTCAATATGGAACGCTTGCGGCTCGTCCGCGCGTACCGTCCAGCGTTCCCACGTTCCTTGCTGCGCGGTGACATCAATACGGTTGACGTCCCACAGCTGTCCATTAATACCCGGGTCATCACCCAGACTGATATCGCGACTGCGAATTGGCGAACCAGCCATGATTTCAGTTGGCAGCAAGCGCATCGGAAGACTGTCTGTGACCAGCGGCAGAAGGCCGGTTGGGCGCAGCGTTAGCACCAGGGTAGAAACCAGAATACTGGATGGCTCAAAGAAGCCACGAATACGATCAACAATGCTCGCCGCTTCGCCACAGGTGATCGACACTTCATCGCCGTTGCTCATATCCACCAGAATCTCGCGGCGCTCGCCCGGTGCCAGCGAAAGTTGCTTCACCGATACAGGAGCAGGCAGGAATCCCTGATCGCCAGAAATCACATGTAACGGGCGACCATCGTTCATCTGTAGTTGATAGCGACGAGAGTTCGACGCGTTCAGCAGTCGCAAGCGCACCCAGCCACGCGAGACTTCAACGTACGGGCTTTGTACACCGTTAACCAGCAGCGTATCACCAACAAAGCCGCCGCTTCCCGGTTCGTTGTATTCTGGCGTACCAAAGTTATCCAGCCGTTTATCCTGGATAATGACCGGAAAATCATCCACACCATAATGGTTGGGGATAGGCAGCGACTTGCTGACTTCATCTTCCACCAGCCACATTCCGGCAAGGCCGTTATAGACCTGCTGAGCCGTGCGGTTGGGAGTATTGGCGTGATACCACAGAGTAGCTGCGTTCTGGCGAATGGGCAGTACGGGTGCCCAGTCAGCGTTTGGCGACATCATCCGTGCCGGACCGCCCATCAGCGGGCCTGGTACCTGTAGCCCGGCCACCGTCATTGAGACATTTTCTGTCAGGCGGTTGCTGTAAATAAGCTTAACATCGTCGCCCTTCCAGACGCGGATAGTCGGCCCCAGGTAACGACCATTGATTCCCCAGACCGACGCGCGTGTCCCTGGCGTAAATGACCAGTGCGCACGTTGTACAGTCATAAACAGCGGTTGCCCACGGCGAGATTCAAGTAGCGGCGGAACGGGTAGCGGTTGCTGTTGCCCGGCTGCGCTGGCCTTCAGGGGAACAGCGCCTGCACAAAGTGCAATCCCCGATGCCTGAATGAACTGACGCCGACTGAGTGACATATTTGCTCCATGTAAAACTGGCTAAAGTAATACCGTGCAGGAAAGTGTTCCCCGCAAAAATACAGATTGCCGACTTAAACTTTTCCGGCGGCTTCGCGTTCTGCGACTTCTTTATCGAGCTCGGCGATTTTTTGTTCCATTATCGAACGACAATGGGCAGCCAGCTCACGAACCTGATCTTTGCCATACTGACTGACGTCAATTGGCGGCAGCATTTCCACGATCACTAAACCGTTATTCCAGCGGTTGAGATTAATCTTGTTCGACGTATTTGAAACACAGACCGGAATAATCGGTAACCGCCCGCCGCAAGCGCCGCATGAAACGCGCCGGTTTTAAACGGTAACAGACCGCGACCGCGGCTGCGGTTCCTTCCGGGAACATCCAGAAAGAGATTTTGCGTTTATTGAACGAATTCACCACTTCCGCAATGGTGCTGTGAGCAGCGGCACGGTTATTACGATCAATGAGCAGGTTGCCCGGCTGTTTAGCCAGTAAATCTGACCAAAGAACGGGATCCACACCAGACTCTTTTTACCAACGGTTACGGTTGGCGGCTGCACGATGTTCGCGGCCGTCACCATATCGTAGTTATTCTGGTGGTTGGCGATATAGATAGCGTTGCCATAGCTCTCAGCATCAGCAGGCTTGCGGGTCTCGACCTTTAAGCCAAAAACTGGCGCCATATGACCAAACATGCGACCAAAAGTGGAGACATGTTTTGGGTTGCGCGGGCTAAACAGGCAGTAGATACAGCCAAAGATGCATACCAGGATGCAATAAATGACAACAATAATGACACGTAAAATTAATAGCATAGCGTCCTCTGAACCCTGAACCGCTTAGAATTATACCCGTCAGATTCAATGATGGCGTGCGCAATACGCACCAGCACCACAGACAACTCACGGGGCATATAAACACGTTATCTTTCAAGCCACTTGCCCCTTTCTGGGACCCGCGCTAGCGCGGCACAAAACGCGAACGCGTTGCGTGATGCCTCTTGAATGATGATGTGTATAGATCGGACAAGGCTTTGTTACTTGCAGACCCCTGCAAAAGGGTATTGTTAATCGCAACGGCTGAATTAACAACGATTTTATGTATTCCGTCTTATGTCCCCCGCCTGACGACGGGGGGAATAAGATTACTCTTCGCTGTCGCCCGCCGAAGCGCGCTGCGGCGAATCAATCTCTACGCGGTCAATTTTCTGCAGACCGCGCATCAGCGTACCGCGACGACCGCGCTCACCGGTGACTTTCTGCAGCTCTTCCGGACGCAGTTTGATTTTACGTTTACCCACGTGGAAGGTCAGCGTACTTTGCGGCGGCAGAACGTAGAGATGCGCCAGGCTATCAACGCCGCTCGCCGCTTCCGCCGACGGGATGTTGATAATCTTGTTGCCTTTCCCTTTCGACAGCTGCGGCAAATCGCTTAGCGGGAACATCAGCATACGACCTGCGCTGGTAATAGCCAGCAGCATATCCGACTCATCTTCCACCACCAGCGGTGGCATAACTTGTGCATTTTCCGGCAGCGAAATCAGCGCCTTACCTGCACGGTTACGAGCAACCAAATCATTGAAGGTACACAGGAAACCGTAGCCAGCATCGGAAGCCATCAGCAGTTTCCGATCGTCGTTTTCCATCAGCATATGCTCAACCGTGGCACCCGGCGGCAGCGTCAGCTTGCCGGTGAGCGGTTCGCCCTGCCCGCGCGCGGACGGTAGCGTAATCGGATCGATGGCGTAGCTACGCCCGGTGGTATCGACAAACACCACCGGTCGATTGCTCTTACCTTTCACCGAGGCTTTCCAGCTATCGCCGGATTTATAGCTGAGCCCCTGCGCATCAATATCGTGGCCTTTGGCGCTACGCACCCAGCCCATCTGCGACAGAACGATAGTGACCGGTTCAGATGGCAGCATGTCATGGTCGCTCATGGCCTTCGCTTCTTCGCGCTCGCGCAGCGGAGAACGACGGTCATCGCCAAAGGCGTCGGAGTCGGCCTGCAGCTCTTTCTTCAGCAGGTTGCTCATCTTGCGCTCAGATGCGAGGATGGCCTGCAGCTGATCGCGCTCTTTCGCCAAATCATCCTGCTCACCGCGAATCTTCACCTCTTCCAGCTTGGCGAGATGGCGCAGTTTCAGCTCAAGAATGGCTTCCGCCTGGGTTTCGCTGATACCAAAGCGCGACATCAGCGCAGGCTTCGGTTCATCTTCCGTACGGATTATCTCAATCACTTCATCAATGTTGAGGAACGCCACCAGCAAACCTTCGAGGATATGCAGGCGCTTAAGCACTTTTTCCAGACGGTAATTCAGGCGACGACGTACGGTATCACGACGGAATGCCAGCCATTCGGTGAGGATCTCCAGCAGGTTTTTCACCGCCGGACGCCCATCGAGGCGAATCATATTGAGGTTGATACGGTAGCTTTTTTCCAGGTCGGTGGTGACGAACAGGTGATTCATCACCGGCTCCATATCCACGCGGTTGGAGCGCGGCACAATCACCAGACGCGTCGGGTTTTCGTGGTCAGACTCATCGCGCAGGTCATCAACCATCGGCAGCTTTTTATTGCGCATCTGGGCTGCAATCTGCTCCAGCACTTTTGCGCCGGAAACCTGATGCGGCAGCGCGGTAATCACCACCGCACCGTCTTCTTTATGCCACACCGCACGCATGCGCACGGAGCCGCGGGCGTTCTGGTAGATTTGCGGATTTCCGAGCGAGGGGTAATGATTTCCGCTTCCGTCGGTAATCCGGCCCCTGCACGATATCCAGCACTTCATCGAGCGTCGTCTGCGGTTTTTCAATTAAGGTGATTGCCGCTTTGGCCACTTCACGCAGGTTGTGCGGCGGAATATCCGTCGCCATACCGACGGCAATACCGGGTCGTATCGTTCAGCAGAATATTCGGCAGACGCGCAGGCAGCATTTTCGGCTCGTGTCGTACCATCGAAGTTCGGCGCCCGATCAGCCGTGCCTTGGCCCAGTTCGCTTAGGAGCAGATCGGCGTACTTAGACAAACGGGATTCGGTGTAACGCATTGCCGCGAACGATTTCGGATCGTCCGGCGCCCCCCAGTTACCCTGCCCGTCAACCAACGGATAACGGTAAGAGAACGGCTGCGCCATCAACACCATCGCTTCGTAACAGGCGCTATCGCCGTGCGGGATGGTACTTACCCAATACGTCACCAACGGTACGGGCGGATTTTTTAAATTTGGCACTGGCGTTAACCCCAGCCTCCGACATCGCATAGACGATGCGACGCTGTACCGGCTTTAAGCCGTCACCGATAAACGGCAACGCCCTGTCCATGATGACGTACATGGAATAGTTTAAGTAGGCGTTTTCCGTGAATTCATGTAGCGCAAGGCGCTCTGCCATATCGCTCATTAACTGGGGATCCTCAATCTGGATGCTGACCGACGGACGGCAATATTGCCGCAGATAATACCCTATCTCACGTTCTGAGTCACAGGAGATCAACGTGAATAGCGCCGCCGGACGTGCTCCGACGGCGATAAAGGCATCAATGTGCCTTGATATACAACTCTTTGCTGTAGACATAATCCTGGGGATTATGCAGCGGAAAACCGCCAACGTAGGGTTTAAGCAGTTTGATTAACGGCTGATAGTAGATAGGAATCAGCGGTGCCTGTTGGTTGATGATCACTTCTGCCTGCTGATACAACGCATTACGCTTTGTCGCATCAGTGATCTGCGTGGCCTGGTTTAGTAAGGCGTCATACTGCGCATTTTTCCAGTGACCGACGTTTTCTTCACTATCGCTTTTGAGCGTGTTCAGGAAGCTGGAAGCATCATTGTACGTCGCATCCCACGACTGCCGAGACAGCATGAAATCACCGGCTCGTCGGGCATCAAGATAGGTTTTCCACTCCATTGTGCGCAGCGTCACCTGTGCACCCAGCCATTTTTTCCATTCGGAAGACAACGCTATCGCGGTCTTTTCATGCAGATCGTACTTGTTGTAGAACAGCTCAAAGCGTAGCGGATGAGAGGCGTCGTATCCCGCCTGTTTCAGCAAGGCTTTTGCCATCGCGACGCGCTCACTCATTGGCTTTTGCAGTTCATCGAACGTCGTCGCGCTAAAGCCTTTTACCTCTGGCGGCGTCAGCGTGGTTGCGGGCGTTCTCAACCCCAGTACCTTTTGCGCAATAAGCTGTCGATCAACCGTAAGATATAGCGCCCGACGCACTCGCACATCGTTAAATGGCGGTTTCTCAAGGTTGAAGTTGTAATATTCGCTGTTCAGACGCGGAATAATTCGTAGCTCGCCAGGCAGTGATTTTTCAATGGCGGGAATTTGCTGCGCCGGAACCCAGGTGAGATCGACCTCTCCCGCGCGATAGCGGTTATAGCCGGTGACCGAATTATCTAGCGCCAGATACTCAACCTGTTGCAATACTGTATGTTGCGCATCGCGGTACTTTGGATTTTTGCGTGCAGTAATCTTTTCGTTAACTACCCACTGATCAAGCACAAAGGCACCGTTGTAAACCATGTTCTCTGGCTTACTCCAGCTATCGCCATGTTTAGCGATGACATGATGAGGAACCGGGAACAGCGTCGGCCAGGCGAGCATCGTCGTGAACCAAGGAACCGGCTGCTCAAGCGTAACTTCAAGAGTACGATCATCCGTCGCTTTGACACCCAGCGATGTAACATCTGCTTTACCCGCAACAATAGCTGCGGCATTGTTAATGTGCGCCTGTGCCAGATAGCCAGCAAAAGGGCTTGCCGTTTTCGGGTCAACCGCGCGCTGCCAGCCGAGGACAAAATCCTCTGCCGTCAGAGGCTGACCGTCGGACCACTGCAAACCGCTACGCAGATGGAAAATATAGCGCTTGCCGCCGTCCAGTATCTCCCAGCGTTCAGCCTGAGCGGGCTGCACCTGGCCTTCACCGTCCATCCATACCAGACCTTCAAACAGATCCAGCACAATCTGCGCGGCAGTATTCTCCTCCACCTTTTGCGGGTCGAGCGTACCTGGGTCGCTATGATTGTTGTAACGAAAGACTTGTTGCGGGGCGAGCGGTGTGTTGGCGGGAACGTCAGCAGCGTAGAGAGGAGCCGCACTTACCAGGCTGACCAGCCATAATAAATTTCGCGTATACATGGTATTCCTTACCGGAGAAATTATAAGCCCAACAACAATACGCCTGTGGCATTGTTCGCTCAAACTTATCGCGAGTGATTTGGCTCACACTCCGGTAAAGAAAAAAGCGAGTTGCCCCCGCTTTTCCATTAATTAACGGATTTCATTCAATAGTTCTGGATGCTTATCCAGAACACGTAAAAGTTTGATTGTGGAAGGATGAGGTTGGGCATTGCCTTTTTCGTAACGCGAAAACGCATTTACACCTCCCCCAAAAATTTCGCTTGCCTCTTTTTGGGTAAGAGAGAGCTTTTTTCGAACCTTCACTATAAATTCAGGTGCCACTGTTTCGGCATTCACCGAAGCCCGAAATGCCTTTACTTGCGCCATGAAAGCATCTGACTCTTCTTTATTCATGATGCTCTCTTCGCAATGGACACAATATAAACCGTGGATACCTTTCAATACTGTTTTTCGTCCACGGAAGGTGTATGGAATATCTTTAATGCCAGAAACCATTTCTCCCTGGTGGCAAACCGGACATTTCATATTACTTCTCCTTAAACGAGACGATCAGTACGTCATGAATTACCGTAATTTTAAGATAAACCTGGCCTGTAACAAGCCTGGGTCTGTAAACATCCTGCCAGATAGTATGATCAGAGTAGGTGGTCATGCTTTTATAAAAGTCGCTCTCTGATAATCCAATGATAACATTACACATACCATCAAAATCCAAACCTAACTCATCTGCATTTAACAGGGCACTACGTGTTGTACGAACTTGCCCGGCATTGACAAGTTTTTTAACCTGACTCAAACGTGTATGTGGTGTGCGTTTTTCCATAACCCCCGCCTCCCTGTTACTTTAGTTATAACCTAAAAGGTTAATTACAGCAATGAAAAAGCACCTAAAAGGTTAGTTAGATGTACGGAGATAGTGACCACACAAAACGTATTCTTTAAGGAAAGTGATTGACCATATAAGAAAGTGGCGCATTAGTAGCGCCAGTTTGAAGCAGGAATTTATAAGGGAAGCTGGAGTCAGGCATCACGCCAACGGCACATAAACATCCGTTTCCAGTCGCTGCTCTGTCACCCCTTCGGCAAGATTGGTGTAGTGAAACAGAATCGGTGCTTTACGCATTTTCTCGCCGCTTGCAGGCAGCCAGTGGCGAATGATGCCCCATACCGTGTGTGAAATATCGTCCAGCTCGCCAACGTGGCGGGCCACGGCATAACGTCCACCGGTAAGTTCACCATTGCTCACACCATAACGATTATCGGGAATCGGTTCGCTAACGCTGCCGCAGATATCAAAGCGAAACGCTTCCGGTGCGGTGGTGGCAGGGTCGTCCCAGGCGACGCCAAAAGTCTGGCTTTGGTTAACAGGAGAAAGCCCCGTCTCTTTACGCCACATGATAAATTTCGCCACGCTGTAGTTGAGCAATTCAGGGCTACAGCGGTGCGGCAACATCGCCACAGGTATTGATGGGAAATCGATAATGTTTACATCCAGTGTCAGGTTTGTCATTTTGCCTCCCTGCGAAATTATTCCCGGGAACGCGTCCCGGGAGCGGTAACAATTACGGATTTACTTTGCGGATCTGCTTCACATCAATTTCGACTGAGTTCCAGTCTTTGTCACTTCGCCCTGATCTCAACCAAATCCTGTGGCGTGATGGTCTGGCCGTTCCAGCGTTTATGGTCGATATCGACGTTCACAGTGCCGCTCGAATCCTTGAAAATTTATCAGATCGTCGGAGACGCGCTCGATAATATTACCGCGCAGAGTGACCCAGGTCTCGTCACGCATCGATTTGGCATTTGCCGCCGTGGTGACGGTACCGTTGGACCGACGAAACCGCCAGCCTGCGAGGTCGTCGTCGTGCTAGCCGGGCCGGAAAACCGCCCTGATTAGCAGCGAAAGCCGTGCGGAGCCCAGTGCCAGAATGGCGGCGATTAGGGCAGCAAGTTTCTTCATGATATGTTCTCCCTTTATTGGTTTCTGACGCCTATTACACGCCAATTCTTAACAACTTCTTAAGGAAAAAAAAGATTTTTTATTGCTGTACAGCAGCCGTAAAGGCGCGGTTTACTTGGGGCTTATAGGGCAGCAGGCAAGGAGTGGCAAATGCGAATTCTATTAGTAGAAGATGACAAACTGATTGGCGACGGCATCAAAACCGGGCTCGGCAAAATGGGCTTTAGCATCGATTGGTTTACCCGTGGTGAAGAGGGCAAAATTGCACTCTACAGCGCGCCGTATGATGCGGTGATCCTCAACCTGACGCTTCCGGTATCGACGGGCTGGATATTCTGCGCGAGTGGCGCGAAAAATCCCACCGCGAGCCGGTGCTGATCCTGACCGCACGCGATGCCCTGAACCAGCGTGTGGAAGGACTTCGTCTTGGTGCCAATGACTCCTGCAAACCCTCTGCCCTGATTGAAGTCGCCGCGCGACTGGAAGCATTGATTCGTCGGGCGCATGGGCAAACCAGCAGCGTGCTGCGCCACCGGCGGCGTTCGGACTCTGTCCGGGAAAACTGGTCGCCACCCTCGACGGTGAACCGCTGGCGCTAAAGCCAAAGAGTTTGCGCTACTGGAGCTATTGTTGCGTAACGCGACGCGTGCTGCCGCGTAAGCTAATTGAAGAGAAACTCTATAGCTGGGATGAAGAAGTCACCAGCAACGCCGTGAAGATCCACGTCCACCATCTGCGCCGCAAGCTCGGCAGCCATTTTATCCGTACCGTCCACGGTATCGGCTACACCCTGGGTGACCAATGAATCTGCTCCGCCGCCTGAGTCTGCGTTTTCGCCTGACGCTGCTGTTTATGCTCCTCGCCGCCGTGGCATGGTGTTTTGCCAGCGCCATCGCCTGGGAGCAGACCACGAATAAACTCGACAAACTGTTCGACACCCAGCAGATGCTGTTTGCCAAACGCATCAGCGCCATGGACTTTGCCGACCTGCTGCGACCTCCCGACAGTGGATTCGTGTGCGCCCAAGAAGGTCAAACATGGGCATCTGGATGAAGATGCCCTCGCCTTCGCTATCTATACCGTCGACGGTGAAATGGTGCTGCATGATGGCGAGAACGGGCCGTACATTCCGTACCATTATCGCCGTGAAGGTTTTGATGACGGCCAGCTCAGCAATGATGACGATCGCTGGCGTTTTCTATGGCTCACCACCGCCGATAAAAAATACCGCATCATCATGAGCCAGGAGTGGGACTACCGCCGCGAGATGGCGCTGGATATCATCATCGGCCAGCTGGTAGCCGCTGGCTCCGCCTGCCAGTCATGTTTTTTACTGCTGATACTGCTGTTGAGCCGCGAGCTGGCGCCGCTGAAAAAATTGACCCGCACGCTACGTCAGCGTGACCCGGACTCCGGCGAGCCACTCGACACCGATGGCGTACCCAGGCGAGGTGCGCCCGCTGCTCGATGCTCTGAATCAGCTGTTTCGCCGCACCCAGGACATGATGATCCGCGAACGACGCTTTACCTCCGACGCCGCCCATGAGCTACGCAGCCCGGCTGACCGCGCTGCGGGTTCAGGCGGAAGTGGCGCAAATGTCGCAGGACGATCCGCAAAGCCAGAGCAAAGCGCTCTTGTTACAGCTGCACGCCGGGATCGATCGCGCTACCCGCCTGGTAGAACGACTTCTTACCCTCTCCCGCCTCGACTCGCTGGAGCAGGTTGGCCGACGTGCAGAGCCGGTGAATCTCGACGATTTGCTGCAATCTTCGGTGATGGATATCTACCACTCGGCGCAAAAATCCAGGGGATAAGGGATTGCGCCTGCATCTGCAGGCCCAGCTGGGCCAGCCGCACCGCCCAACCGCTGCTGCTTAGCCTGCTGCCGGTCCGCAACCTGCTGGATAACGCCGTGCGCTACAGCCCCCTCCGGGCAGCGTGGTCGACGTCACGCTTGAGCGCCACGGTTTCAGCGTTCGCGATAACGGGCCGGGTATTGACCCAGAGGCACTGGCGCGCGTCGGCGAACGCTTCTACCGCCCTCCAACAGTGAAACGGGTAGCGGTCTGGGGTTGTCGATTGTGCAGCGTATTGCCGCATTGCATGGCATGAATGTTGAATTTGGGAATGCGGAACAAGGTGGATTTGAGGCGAAGGTAAGCTGGTAACTTCTCTGTCTATGAGAGCCGTTAAAACGACTCTCATAGATTTTACTAATAGCAAAATATAAACCGTCCCCAAAAAAGCCACCAACCACAAACCAGACAAATACCGAGCGAGAATACATATACCCAAAACTCGAACATTTCCCGCATAAAGAGTTTTCTTAAGATAAGAATAATAAGTGGCGTAAGAAGAAAAAATGCTGCAATCATTGCTTGCAATATACGATCTTCGCCTGAAACGGAAGGTATACTGCAAATATTTCCTCCCGACTCAAGCATCCAGTCATACTTATTGAAAGCAAAAAAAGAATCTATTAACCAATAAGTAAGCATTATATATAGCAATGCTTCAAATATTGTTTTAATTTTCTGCTTTAACATATATCAGTACGCTCATAAAAATCCATTTATAATTATCAACATGACACGTTGATACTTTCATCTTTTACTTATTCAAAGCCATATTTTCAATCCCCAAAAAAACCGAACCAAACGTGTAAATTATTCCGGTGCGAGTAAGAATTATGAGGAATGGCTATCAGTATTGTCATTTTCAGAAAATATTTATCCTGCATCGGTGAGTCAGAGTAAGATCAGACTTTTGCTAAATTCGCAAAAGACTTTGCACATTTTGCTAATTTCACCGTACCGCTCTGTGACGTACTATAGTCGGCAAACGTCTCACCTTGAGGTTAAAAAATGAGCAACATCCTGATTATCAACGGCGCGAAAAAATTCGCCCACTCCAATGGTCAACTGAACGACACCCTGACCGAAGTCGCGGATGGCACACTGCGCGACCTTGGGCATGATGTCCGCATCGTTCGCGCCGACAGCGACTACGATGTCAAAGCGGAAGTACAAAACTTTCTCTGGGCTGATGTGGTGATCTGGCAGATGCCAGGCTGGTGGATGGGCGCGCCGTGGACAGTGAAAAAATACATTGATGATGTATTCACCGAAGGTCACGGGACGCTGTATGCCAGCGATGGTCGTACCCGCAAAGATCCGTCGAAAAAATACGGTTCCGGCGGCCTGGTACAGGGCAAAAAATATATGCTTTCTCTGACCTGGAACGCACCAATGGAAGCCTTCACCGAAAAAGATCAGTTCTTCCACGGCGTTGGCGTTGACGGTGTGTATCTGCCGTTCCATAAAGCAAACCAATTCCTCGGTATGGAACCGCTGCCGACATTTATCGCTAATGACGTGATAAAAATGCCTGATGTTCCCCGCTATACTGAAGAATATCGCAAGCATCTTGTGGAAATTTTTGGTTAACTAGAGCTCAGGCTTTAGAAGGAGTTAACCATGCTTACCGTAATCGCAGAAATCCGTACTCGTCCTGGTCAACATCACCGTCAGGCGGTATTGGATCAGTTTGCTAAAATCGTTCCAACCGTACTGAAAGAAGAAGGTTGCCACGGCTATGCGCCAATGGTGGATTGCGCAGCTGGCGTGAGTTTCCAGTCTATGGCACCGGATTCTATCGTGATGATTGAGCAGTGGGAAAGCATCGCGCATCTTGAAGCGCATCTGCAAACCCCGCACATGAAGGCGTATAGCGAAGCCGTAAAAGGTGACGTGCTGGAGATGAATATCCGTATTCTGCAGCCAGGGATTTAATCCTGCCTTGTTTGCCCGGCCATCCTGACCGGGCAATGTTCTTTCCTTTAAACCTCAATCTCCGCCATGTCGCCTTTCTCTTGCAACCAGTTGCGGCGATCTTCCGAGCGTTTCTTCGCCAGCAGCATATCCATCATCGCGTCAGTACGCTGATCGTCTTCATCATCGATAGTCAACTGCACCAGACGGCGAGTGTTCGGATCAAGCGTGGTTTCGCGCAATTGCATCGGGTTCATTTCCCCCAGACCTTTAAAACGCTGGACGTTCGGCTTGCCTTTCTTGCGTTTTAATTGCTCAAGTACGCCCTCTTTCTCTTCTTCCGTCAGCGCGTAATAAACCTCTTTCCCGAGATCAATACGGTAGAGCGGTGGCAGTGCGACGTAAACGTGACCGTGTTTCACCAACGCGCGGAAATGTTTTACGAACAAAGCGCAGAGCAGCGTGGCAATGTGCAGACCATCAGAGTCCGCATCCGCGAGGATACAGATTTTGCCATAACGAAGCTGGCTCAGATCGTCGCTGTCAGGATCGATACCGATCGCTACCGAAATATCGTGCACTTCCTGCGAAGCCAGCACTTCGTCGGAAGAGACTTCCCAGGTGTTAAGGATCTTACCTTTCAGTGGCATGATCGCCTGATATTCGCGATCGCGCGCCTGCTTGGCAGATCCGCCTGCGGAGTCACCTTCCACAAGGAACAGCTCGGTACGGTTAAGGTCCTGCGCGGTACAATCAGCCAGTTTGCCAGGCAACGCCGGGCCGCTGGTCAGCTTTTTACGCACCACTTTTTTGGCCGCACGCATACGGCGCTGGGCGCTGGAAATCGCCATCTCCGCCAGCAGTTCAGCCGCCTGAACGTTCTGGTTCAGCCACAGGATAAAGGCATCTTTCACCACGCCAGAAACGAATGCCGCGCATTGACGCGAAGAGAGACGCTCTTTCGTCTGCCCGGCAAACTGCGGATCCTGCATTTTTACTGACAGCACATAGGCGCAGCGATCCCAGATATCTTCCGCCGACAGCTTTACACCGCGCGGCAGAATATTGCGGTATTCACAGAACTCACGCATCGCGTCCAACAGGCCCTGACGCAGACCATTAACATGGGTACCGCCCTGCATCGTTGGGATAAGGTTGACGTAGCTTTCGGTCAGCAGTTCACCGCCTTCCGGCAGCCACAGTAGCGCCCAGTCCACAGCTTCAGTATCACCAGCGAAATTACCGATAAACGGTTTTTCCGGCAGCGTCGGCAGACCATTTACCGCTTCCGCCAGGTAATCATTCAGACCGTCCTGATAGCACCAGCGTTGTTCGGTATTGTTGATCTCATCTTTAAAAGTGATCTCAACGCCAGGGCACAATACCGCTTTGGCTTTCAGCACATGCGTCAGGCGTGAAACAGAAAATCGCGGGCTGTCAAAGAAGGTTTCATCCGGCCAGAAGTGCACACTGGTACCAGTATTGCGTTTACCGCAAGTGCCGACAACCTGTAAATCCTGCACCTTTTCGCCATTTTCAAAGGCGATGTTATAAACCTGACCATCGCGGCGCACGTTAACTTCTACGCGCTTCGACAGGGCGTTAACCACCGAAATCCCCACGCCATGCAGGCCGCCAGAGAACTGGTAATTTTTGTTAGAGAATTTACCGCCTGCATGCAGACGGCAAAGAATCAGTTCAACCGCCGGTACACCCTCTTCCGGGTGAATATCCACCGGCATCCCGCGCCCATCGTCAATAACTTCTAACGACTGGTCAGCATGTAAAATAACGTCCACGCGTTTTGCGTGACCCGCCAGTGCTTCATCCACACTGTTATCAATGACTTCTTGCCCCAAATGGTTAGGGCGAGTGGTATCGGTATACATCCCCGGACGGCGGCGAACCGGCTCAAGCCCGGTGAGTACCTCAATGGCATCAGCGTTATAAGTTTGCGTCATGGTTTAAGTTAGTAATTCGAGTTGATCGTCAGAGATGGTGCAGACCAAGAAAATCGACGATCGGGTTGAAATAATCTTCGAAGCCCGTGAATGCGTGGTTGCCGCCTTCTATGACAGTCTGGCGGCAGGAAGCGTAGTACGCCACCGCCTGGCGGTAATCCAGCACTTCATCTCCCGTCTGTTGCAGCAGCCAGATCAAATCCGGCGCTTCCAGCGGGTCAATCTGCATGACTTTAAGATCGTAAATATGGCGTGACTCTAGCACATATTGCTGCCCGGTGTAGGGGTTCTCGTTCTGACCGAGATAGTCCGTCAGCAGTTCAAACGGGCGCACCGCCGGGTTTACCACCACTGCGGGCAGCATAAAACATTGTGACAACCAGGTGGCGTAATATCCCCCCAGTGACGAACCGACAATACCCAGCGAATCACCGCCATGTTCCAGGACAATGGATTCCAGCAGCTCTGCCGCGTCGGAAGGATACGGCGGCAACTGCGGAATGATCATCTCAACGTCAGGGTGATGTTCCGCCAGCCAGTTTTTTAACAAGCTCGCTTTCGCCGACCACGGGGAGCTGTTGAATCCGTGCAGATAGAGAAGCGTTGACATCAATAGCCTTCAGATGCGGTGTCAGGATGGAATTCCACTCCCGGCCAGACGGCAGACTTCGGTGGTTAATCAACCATCATTGTGTAACTCCAACCAGCGCCAGCCGGGAGAAACGGTATCCAGGGGTAAAGTTCGAACAATGCGGTTTAAAATGACCAGGTCGACGGCGTCGCCATAAAACACCACGACCGTTCCAGTCAACGTCCAGCTCCTGATGGATATGGCCGCAGAGCAGATGTTTCACTCGTGGGGTACGCGTGCCAGTACGCCATCCAGCGCCCCGGCATTACGCAAGCTGTGTTGATCCAGCCAGCTACAGCCCGAAGGCAGAGGATGATGGTGCAGCAGCAGCAACGTGTAACGCTCAGAGGCTTCCGCCAGACGTTTCTCCAGCCATTCCAGCTGAAAGTCGCTCAGCTCACCATGAGGCACACCGAAAACCTGGCTGTCCAGCAGCAAGATCTGCCAGCGCTCACCGATCAGTACGCGCTTCGCCGGTGAAATACCCGCCTCCTGCAGCGTACTGTACATTGAAGGCTGAAAATCGTGATTACCCGGCAACCAAACGCAAGGTGCGGGCAAAACTCGCGATGCCATCAGCAAAGTGCTGATAGGCCGCGGATGAAGCGATCGTCGCTAAATCGCCAGTTGCAACCACCAGGTCTACATCACGCGCCGAGGCATGAATGGCCTGCAATACGGCGTGGTAGCTTTCCCAGGTATTCACCCCTAACAGCGTTTCATCCTTGTGGGCAAACAGGTGAGTATCAGTAATTTGCAGTACCCTGACACTGGCCCCACCAGCCAGAGGAAGGTTTAAAAGGCTTTCCAAATGGTGCCCTGAGGTTTCACGATGCAAACATACACGGCATCCTCTCAGGCAACTTCTCGCTGGCAGCGTCATCAATGCCACTGAGGGGTGCTATGTACAAACCGGAATCGCCATCGCTCCATGTGCTAAGATAATATCTAAGCCAATCGGCCAAAAACTCATTAATTTGATGCTTTTCGTCGCGTTGATGCAACTTTTTATTTGGATAATCATACCGCGCTTTGAAGCCAGATTCTGCTGACTTGAACACACTTCAGCCACCATCGCATCATGATAGAGCCGAACCGTCATCGACGGCAGGCTCCAGTAGCTTACCGCAGGCAGCGTTTGTTCAATCGTCACCGGCAGCGTAGTGTAGCGAGTCGATTCGACTATCGTTAAGCGATATTGCGCATTAGCCACCTGATAGTTCACCGTTTCACCGGCTTCATCAACGCGCGGCAACAAGCGACGCAATTGTGGGAGTTGGTCTCGCACAGGCGCATCATTTCTGGGAAGTCAGGCGTATATCGCTTCATTTGATCTCCACTCTTTTCGTAAGTCCTGATAATGCAGCTGTAGCCATTGCAAAGCGATGACAGACGCTGCGTTGTCAATTTTTCCATCCTCTACGCATTGATAAGCGAACTCCCGGCTTACCACATGAACCCGAATATCTTCGTGTTCTTCCGCCAGCCCATGAATACCTTTGGCCATTGTCGCATCGACTTCACCGACCATAATGGTCAGACGTTCACTGGTGCCCCCAGGACTTGCCAGATAGCTGAGGCACTCCTTTTCACGCGGCCCACATTCAGCCCCGCGCTCTCCTGCGCTTCCCGGCGAGCAACGTCTTCGACGGTTTCCCCTTCTTCTATCATGCCGGCAACCATCTCCAGCAGATAAGGCGTTTCGCTGGTGTCATAGGCGGCAATGCGAATTTGCTCAACCAGCACTACTTCATCACGCACTGGGTCAAAGGGTAGCAAGACTGCGGCATGACCGCGCTCAAAATTTCGCGTCTAACCTCACCGCTCATCTCGCCGTTAAACAAGCGATGGCGAAAACGGTATACATCAAGCGAAAAAAAACCGCGATATACCGTTTCTCGTGCAATAATTTCTACATCATTTTTCGAGAGCGTTGCCACTGGGTTAACTGTTTTTGTCATGGACAGGCCTGATGCAGTGATTGTGTTGAAATTATGGATTTAAAGTTGGTGGGGTCAAAGAATCCACTAACTCTATGGAATTGGCTAATGAATGCGAGATGGCACATTACGACAACTTTTTAACGTGGCAGACTCTGGTACAATGGGGAATATTTTTTCTGTGAATTAGATTAGCGTTAACTTTCACAACAAGGAATGCAAATGCAATGAAGAGATCTGCTCCCCATCCTTATTGGTCTGAGCCTTACGGGTTTCAGTACAATGAGCCAGGCAGAGAACCTGTTACAGGTGTATCAGCAGGCACGTACGAGTAACCCAAATATCTCCGCAAATCTGCCGCAGATCGTGATGCTGCGTTCGGGAAATGAACGAAGCGCGCAGCCCTCTATCCGCAGTTAGGTTTAGGTGCAGATTATAACTATACCAACGGCTTCCGCGACAGCAATGGCGTGAACTCTAACGTCACCAGCGGTTCGCTGCAGTTAACGCAAAGCCTGTTTGATATGTCCAAATGGCGTGCTCTGACCCTGCAAGAGAAATCGGCAGGCATTCAGGACGTGACGTATCAGACCGATCAGCAAACCCTGATCCTCAATACCGCTACGGCGTACTTTAACGTGCTGAGCGCTATCGACTCGCTCTCCTATACCGAAGCGCAGAAACAGGCAATTTACCGCCAGTTAGATCAAACAACTCAGCGTTTTAACGTGGGCCTGGTAGCGATAACCGACGTGCAGAACGCCCGTTCACAGTACGACACCGTACTGGCAAACGAAGTCACCGCGCGTAACAACCTCGACAACGCTGTTGAATCGCTGCGTCAGGTCACCGGTAACTACTACCCAGAACTGGCTTCACTGAACGTTGACGGCTTTAAAACCGATAAACCACAGGGCGTGAATGCGCTGCTGAAAGAAGCCGAAAACCGCAACCTGTCTCTGTTACAGACTCGTCTGAGCCAGGATCTGGCGCGTGAGCAGATTCGTCTGGCCCAAGATGGCCATCTGCCAACGCTGGATTTAACCGCCTCTACCGGGGTGTCTAACACCTCTTACAGCGGTTCTAAAACTAACGGTACCGGTAGCTACAACGATAACGACGGTGGGCAGAACAAAATTGGCCTGAGCTTCTCCCTGCCGCTGTATCAGGGCGGGATGGTTAACTCGCAGGTCAAACAGGCGCAGTACAACTTCGTCGGTGCTAGCGAGCAACTGGAAAGTGCCCACCGTTCCGTGGTGCAGACCGTCCGTTCTTCCTTTAATAACGTTAACGCCTCTATCAGCAGCATCAACGCCTATAAACAAGCCGTTGTTTCTGCGCAGAGTTCTTTAGACGCGATGGAAGCGGGTTACTCCGTCGGCACGCGTACTATTGTTGACGTATTGGATGCGACCACGACCCTGTATAACGCCAAGCAACAACTCTCCAGTGCACGTTATAACTACCTGATAAACCAGCTGAATATTAAATCAGCGTTGGGTACGCTTAACGAGCAGGATCTGCTGGCGCTGAACAATACGCTCGGCAAACCGGTTTCCACAGCGAACGCAAGCATTGCGCCAGAAAACGCGCAGCAGGATGCCGCCGCTGATGGTTACACCTCTGGCGCAACCAGCAAAGCGCGCATTCGCTAAGTACTCGCGCTAGATTGCCAGAATAAGGGTTTCGCATCGTGCGAACCCTTTTTTTCAGCCCTCTCAACGTAAGGCAACGTAAAGATCCCTTCCTGCCGCTTTATTCCCCTTCTTAGCTTCATTTTCAACCACTCATCCACTATCCTGAGCGCTATTGCAATACCACTCTAGGGTCCAGGAAGATTAAAATGAAACGGACAAACAATATTCAGCACGCTGCTTTTCGTAAAAGGTGGGGTGCACGCCATTTAACGCCGGTTGCACTCGCCGTTACCGCCGTATTCATGCTAGCGGGCTGTGAGAAGAGCGACGAAACCGTGACGCTGTATCAGAATGCGGATGATTGCTCTGCAGCCAACCCGAGCAAAAGCGCGGAATGTACAACCACCTATAACAACGCCTTGAAAGAAGCCGAGCGCACCGCGCCGAAATACGCCAGCCGTGAAGACTGCGTAGCCGAATTCGGTGAAGGCCAGTGCCAGCAGGCACCTGCTCAGGCTGGCATGGCGCCAACCGGCGAAGGCCAGGCTCAGGCGCAGAATGCAGCGGCAGCTTCTGGATGCCGTTGATGGCAGGTTACATGATGGGTCGTATGATGAGCGGCGGCATGGGCGGCTACTACCAGCAACAGCTGTTTTTCACCTCGAAAAACGCATCCAGCCCGGCCTACGGTAAATACACCGATGCAGGCGGTAAAAACTACGGCGCCGCGCAGCCGGGTCGTTCTATGAACGTACCGAAAACTGCGATGGCACCAAGACCTGCGACCACCAGCACCGTCACCCGCGGTGGTTTTGGCGAGTCCGTGGCGAAGCAGTCCACCATGCAGCGTAGCGCGACGGGCAGCACCTCCCGTTCAATGGGCGGCTGATTATCATGGAAAGAGTCAGTATTGTTGAACGCCCGGACTGGCGTGAAAAAGCGACTGAATATGGTTTTAACTTCCACACCATGTATGGCGAACCGTACTGGAGTGAGAGGCTATTACAAGCTGATGCTCGCGCAGGTAGAAAAGCTGAAGACGTCACCGCCGAACTGCATCAGCTGTGCCTGAAAGTTGTGGATCGCGTTATAGCCAGCGATGAACTGACGGCCAGGTTCCGCATTCCAAAACATAACTGGAGTTTCGTCCGCCAGTCATGGCAAACCCAGCAGCCTTCGCTCTATTCACGCCTCGATCTGGCGTGGGACGGTACCGGGCGCAACGCAGCTGTTAGAGAACAACGCCGATACACCAACTTCGCTGTATGAAGCGGCGTTCTTCCAATGGATTTGGCTGGAAGATCAGCTAATGCGGCAACCTACCGGAAGGCAGCGACCAGTTCAACAGCCTGCAAGAAAGTTAATCGAGCGCTTTACCGAACTGCGCGAGCAGCACGGTTTCCAACTGCTGCATCTCACCTGCTGCCAGGATACCGTGGAAGATCGCGGTACGGTGCAGTATTTGCAAGATTGCGCAGCCGAAGCGGAAGTCGCCACCGAGTTCCTCTATATCGATGAAATTGGTTTAGGCGAAAAAGGCCAGTTTACCGATCTGCAGGATCAGGTTATCGGCAAATCTGTCAGCTCTATCCTTGGGAATACATGCTGCGTGAAATGTTCTCCACCAAGCTGGAAGACGCTGGCGTGCGCTGGCTGGAGCCGGCGTGGAAGAGCATTATCTCCAACAAGGCGCTGCTGCCGATGCTGGGAAATGTTCCCGGATCACCCGGAACCTGCTGCCTGCCTACTTTGCCGAAGACGCTTATCCCGCGATGGATAAGTATGTGGTGAAGCCTAATCCTCGCGAAGGGGCGAATATCTCGATTGTCGAAAACCGGCAAAACCATCGAACAGGTGGAAGGCCCGTACGGCGAAGAAGGGATGATTGTGCAGCAGTTCTATCAGTTACCAAAATTTGGCGATAGCTATATGTTAATTGGCAGCTGGCTTATCAACGATCAGCCAGCTGGGATTGGCATCCGTGAGGACAGAGCGCTGATCACCCAGGATTTGTCGCGTTTGATCCCCACACTTTCGTTGAGTAAGCCACGATACCGGATGGCACTCGCCATCCGGTAATTGTTAGCCTATCTGCACCGACAGCATACTCAGGCTGCCCATTTCTATACCCTCAACCGGAATGGTAATTGGCTCCTGCCCATCCCACGCACCTAACACATACAACAACGGCAAATAATGCTCTGGCGTTGGGTTCGATAACGTGCCACCTTCATGGTCGAGGTAATTCACCAGAGGATGTTGTTCCACTGGCCCTTGCCACGTCAGATTCGCTTTCACATACTCATTAAACGACGTCGCCCACGGATACGGTGAACTATCACCGTGCCACTTCACTGTGCGCAGGTTATGCACCACGTTACCGCTGGCGACCAACATTATTCCTTCATCTCGCAGCGCTGCCAGTTTGCGCCCCATTTCGAAATGCCAGGCGGCAGGTTTGCTACTGTCGATACTCAACTGCACCATCGGGATATCAGCGTCAGGATACATCTTAATCAGCACGCCCCACGAGCCGTGGTCAAAGCCCCAGGCTTCTTTATCCAGCGTCACCGGGATCGGCGCTAACAGCTCAACCAGACGCTGTGCCAGCGCAGGCGAACCCGGAGCAGGATAATGCGTATCGTACAGCGCCTGCGGGAAGCCACCAAAGTCATGAATCGTGGGCGGCGTCTCCATCGCGGTCACTCCTGTTCCACGGGTAAACCAGTGAGCCGAAACCACCACAATCGCTTGCGGGCGTGGCAATGTCATCCCCAACTTCTGCCAGCTGCGGGTATACAAATTATCTTCCAGCACGTTCATCGGACTACCGTGACCTAAAAACAATGCTGGCATACGTGTTGAAGACATGATGATATCCTTAACTAAAGGTGTCATTTTGATATCCTCACAATACGCTTGTTCGGCGGAGTAAGAACCCGGATAACAATGATGATGATCATCAGTTATTTTGACGATCTGCCTGAAGGTGAAGATTTATAAGGAGTTGTCGATGTCAGTACCTCTCATTCTGACCATACTGGCGGGGGCAGCCACGTTTATTGGCGCGTTTCTCGGCGTTCTCGGGCAAAAACCCTCGAACCGCTTACTGGCGTTTTCGCTAGGTTTTGCGGCGGGGATCATGTTGCTCATCTCATTAATGGAAATGCTTCCTGCCGCACTAGCAGCTGAAGGAATGTCGCCTGTGTTGGGTTATGGAATGTTTATCTTCGGTCTGCTTGGCTATTTTGGCCTGGACCGCATGTTGCCACATGCTCATCCGCAGGATTTAATGCAAAAATCGGTGCAGCCGTTGCCAAAATCGATCAAGCGCACAGCCATTCTGCTCACTCTCGGCATCAGTCTGCATAACTTCCCGGAAGGGATTGCCACCTTTGTCACGGCGAGCAGCAACCTGGAGCTGGGATTTGGCATCGCACTGGCCGTCGCGTTGCACAATATCCCTGAAGGTCTGGCAGTGGCAGGCCCGGTTTATGCGGCAACGGGGTCTAAACGCACCGCGATTCTGTGGGCGGGGATTTCTGGACTAGCAGAAATTCTTGGTGGTGTGCTGGCGTGGTTAATCCTCGGTAGCATGATTTCCCCGGTGGTCATGGCGGCAATCATGGCGGCGGTTGCAGGAATTATGGTGGCGCTCTCGGTTGATGAATTAATGCCGCTCGCCAAAGAGATTGACCCTAATAATAACCCCAGCTATGGCGTACTATGTGGAATGTCAGTGATGGGATTCAGTTTAGTGCTGCTACAAACGGCGGGAATTGGTTAAAAACAACATCAGAAGTTGTCCAGCGCATGGACAACTTCTGCCAGCTTCACGAAAGCCTTATTCTACCTTTTCGGCTGTCTCTTCTCTCGTACTGTTTAAGTATTTGTTCCGCGCTTCAAGCAGTGCGTCTCTGTCCTGGCGAAACGCCCGACAATAACGTTTCAAATGCAGGAAATAACCCACCACAACCAGAGCAATCAATACAATCCAGTACCAGGCGATAAACATCCTTTTACCCTTAATATTTAACAATACTAAACATTTAGCGTATAAATTTCACATATCCTTTTTCGGATATATTCATATGGTCGCATAATAACGGAACAATTATATGATTTTGATCATAATGAAAAAGAATGCCTGATATTAATGAAATTTTCTCATAGAAAGAGAAGCGGAATTAACATCTTGCATAGCAGGGAAAAATAAAAACCGAAGCCTGCTACAACTTCGGTTTCTTGATTAAGGCAGTAAATTAAGCAGCGGTTTTCAGCTGGCTTTACGCTCATGTGCCTGACGGTATGCCACCAGGTCTTCAATAGTCACGAGCGCCATATTGTGTTTATTGGCAAACTCAATACACTCTGGTGCACGCGCCATCGTGCCATCGTCATTAGTCAGCTCACACAGTACACCAGCCGGTTTAAAGCCTGCCAGCGTCATCAGATCAATAGTTGCTTCAGTATGACCGCCACGCGTCAGTACACCACCTGCCTGAGCGCGAAGTGGGAAAACGTGGCCAGGACGATTCAGATCTGACGGTTTTGCGCCATCGGCAATCGCTGCGCGAACGGTCGTAATACGGTCAGCGGCAGAAACACCGGTAGTCACACCTTCAGCTGCTTCAATGGTCACGGTAAAACCGGTGCCATAGGCGCTGGTGTTATTTTCTACCATCATTGGCAGATCGAGTTGTTTACGGCGATCTTCAGTAATGCACAGGCAAACAATACCGCTACCGTGGCGAATGGTCAGCGCCATCTGCTCAACAGTCATGGTTTCTGCCGGGAAGATCATATCACCTTCGTTTTCACGGTCTTCATCATCAAGCACCATTACACCGCGTCCTTCACGCAGCGCAGCCAGTGCATTTTCAACACGTTCGAAAGGCGTACCAAAAGAGGAAAGTAGCGTCTGATTCATGGTAAAAAAACCTCACTAAAATTATGGTTACCAGAATCAGGGCAGTCTTAGGAGTGGCGGCATATAGCCAAAATAACGTGAGCGGGTCCATGCCCGACAGAATCGTTACTCTCTCCCATCCGGACTCTAACCGTCGGCCCCGGAATTACACCGGATCTGCTGTCCTTTGAGTTCGCACCCAAAGCGCTCGCGGGCTTTCAACTGAGTTGATTTACCGCCGGTGGGGAATTTCGCCCCGCCCTGAGAATAAGCGGATTCACTATAACGCTAATGATTAGCGGCAGCAACGCATAGCTTCACATAATTCTGGTTTATGACTTACCCTTATCGCACTACAATGGCACTCAACACCTATCAGTACAGGGAAACTACAATGATTGACCCGAAAAAAATTGAGCAAATCGCTCGCCAGGTTCACGAATCAATGCCTAAAGGAATCAGGGAGTTCGGGGAAGATGTGGAGAAAAAAATCCGCCAAACCCTACAAGCGCAGCTGACGCGCCTCGACCTTGTAAGCCGTGAAGAGTTCGACGTCCAAACGCAAGTCCTGTTACGGACTCGTGAAAAACTGGCGCTGCTTGAACAAAGAATCAGCGAACTGGAAAATCGCAGTACTGAGATCAAAAAGCAGCCAGATCCAGAGACTCTCCCCCCAACGCTGTAAACATTCGTCTTTAATGCACTGTAAATTATGAATTAATCCTCTAATTTATAGTGCTTTCTATTACCTTATCGCGTAATCCCATTCAGAAAACCATCACAAAAATGAATGAGTACAATTGAAAGTATAATTGCAATGTATTTTTTAAGTTTTACTTAATCGATATTTAGATAAACTAATTTTATAAAAAACACAAAATAAAATATCATATTTCAATGATTAGTAGTCCTTAAATAACAGTTACTAATCATTCTCTTTTCTACTTATCTTTATATAAAGGAATATTATGTCCGCTTTTAAAAAGTCACTTCTTGTTGCTGGCGTAGCAATGATTCTTTCCAATAACGTGTTTGCTGATGAAGGTCACGGTATTGTTAAATTTAAAGGTGAAGTTATCTCTGCTCCATGTTCTATTAAACCAGGTGACGAAGATTTAACTGTAAATCTGGGTGAAGTAGCAGATACCGTACTGAAAAGCGATCAGAAATCTTTGGCTGAACCTTTCACTATTCACCTGCAGGACTGCATGCTGAGTCAGGGTGGAACTACTTATTCAAAAGCGAAGGTTACTTTCACTACAGCAAATACCATGACGGGTCAGTCTGATCTTCTGAAAAATACCAAAGAAACTGAAATCGGCGGCGCCACTGGCGTTGGCGTACGTATTCTGGACAGCCAGAGCGGCGAAGTAACTTTAGGTACTCCGGTAGTAATTACGTTCAACAATACCAACAGCTATCAGGAACTGAATTTCAAAGCTCGTATGGAATCCCCAAGCAAAGATGCCACCCCGGGCAACGTTTACGCTCAGGCTGACTACAAGATTGCTTACGAGTAATCGCATTTGGCCGGGTTCGCCCGGCCACATCATTAACGGATTAATGATAAGTGGATCAGATGTATAAAAAATTAAAATTAACCACAATAAGCGAATTGATTAAAAATATTTATTGTTCATTATCCGTTATTAGACTGGCCCCCTGAATCTCCAGACAACCAATATCACTTAAATAAGTGATAGTCTTAATACTAGTTTTTAGACTAGTCATTGGAGAACAGATGATTGATGTCTTAGGGCCGGAGAAACGCAGACGGCGTACCACACAGGAAAAGATCGCAATTGTTCAGCAGAGCTTTGAACCGGGGATGACGGTCTCCCTCGTTGCCCGGCAACATGGTGTAGCAGCCAGCCAGTTATTTCTCTGGCGTAAGCAATACCAGGAAGGAAGTCTTACTGCTGTCGCCGCCGGAGAACAGGTTGTTCCTGCCTCTGAACTTGCTGCCGCCATGAAGCAGATTAAAGAACTCCAGCGCCTGCTCGGCAAGAAAACGATGGAAAATGAACTCCTCAAAGAAGCCGTTGAATATGGACGGGCAAAAAAGTGGATAGCGCACGCGCCCTTATTGCCCGGGGATGGGGAGTAAGCTTAGTCAGCCGTTGTCTCCGGGTGTCGCGTGCGCAGTTGCACGTCATTCTCAGACGAACCGATGACTGGATGGATGGCCGCCGCAGTCGTCACACTGATGATACGGATGTGCTTCTCCGTATACACCATGTTATCGGAGAGCTGCCAACGTATGGTTATCGTCGGGTATGGGCGCTGCTTCGCAGACAGGCAGAACTTGATGGTATGCCTGCGATCAATGCCAAACGTGTTTACCGGATCATGCGCCAGAATGCGCTGTTGCTTGAGCGAAAACCTGCTGTACCGCCATCGAAACGGGCACATACAGGCAGAGTGGCCGTGAAAGAAAGCAATCAGCGATGGTGCTCTGACGGGTTCGAGTTCTGCTGTGATAACGGAGAGAGACTGCGTGTCACGTTCGCGCTGGACTGCTGTGATCGTGAGGCACTGCACTGGGCGGTCACTACCGGCGGCTTCAACAGTGAAACAGTACAGGACGTCATGCTGGGAGCGGTGGAACGCCGCTTCGGCAACGATCTTCCGTCGTCTCCAGTGGAGTGGCTGACGGATAATGGTTCATGCTACCGGGCTAATGAAACACGCCAGTTCGCCCGGATGTTGGGACTTGAACCGAAGAACACGGCGGTGCGGAGTCCGGAGAGTAACGGAATAGCAGAGAGCTTCGTGAAAACGATAAAGCGTGACTACATCAGTATCATGCCCAAACCAGACGGGTTAACGGCAGCAAAGAACCTTGCAGAGGCGTTCGAGCATTATAACGAATGGCATCCGCATAGTGCGCTGGGTTATCGCTCGCCACGGGAATATCTGCGGCAGCGGGCTTGTAATGGGTTAAGTGATAACAGATGTCTGGAAATATAGGGGCAAATCCAGTTATCATCATTGGTTGTGCGTCAGCTTATGCCGTTGAATTCAACAAAGATTTAATCGAAGCCGAAGATCGTGAAAACGTTAACCTTTCCCAATTTGAAACTGATGGCCAATTACCCGTCGGCAAATATTCACTAAGCACTCTGATTAATAATAAGAGGACGCCAATCCACCTTGACCTCCAATGGGTATTAATTGATAACCAAACTGCAGTTTGCGTGACACCAGAGCAATTAACATTATTAGGATTTACTGATGAATTTATTGAAAAAACTCAGCAAAACCTGATCGATGGTTGTTACCCTATCGAAAAAGAAAAACAAATTACAACTTATCTCGATAAAGGGAAAATGCAATTATCCATATCTGCACCTCAGGCATGGTTAAAATACAAAGATGCAAACTGGACGCCTCCTGAACTTTGGAATCATGGTATTGCTGGGGCATTTCTTGACTACAATTTATATGCCTCTCATTATGCACCACATCAGGGCGATAATTCGCAAAATATAAGTTCCTATGGGCAGGCTGGGGTTAATCTTGGGGCCTGGCGCCTGCGTACTGATTACCAGTACGATCAGTCATTTAACAATGGCAAAAGCCAGGCGACCAACCTGGATTTTCCGCGTATTTATTTGTTTCGCCCAATCCCAGCAATGAATGCAAAACTAACTATAGGTCAATACGATACTGAATCCTCTATTTTCGACTCTTTCCATTTTTCTGGCATTTCGTTGAAAAGCGATGAGAATATGTTACCGCCAGACCTACGTGGTTACGCACCGCAAATCACGGGTGTCGCACAAACGAATGCAAAGGTCACTGTCTCACAGAACAACCGTATTATTTATCAAGAAAATGTTCCTCCAGGCCCATTTGCTATTACCAATTTATTCAATACATTACAGGGGCAACTTGACGTCAAGGTTGAAGAAGAGGACGGACGCGTTACGCAATGGCAAGTTGCATCTAATAGTATTCCTTATCTGACGCGTAAAGGGCAGATTCGCTACACCACTGCTATGGGTAAACCGACCAGCGTTGGTGGTGATTCCTTACAACAACCCTTCTTCTGGACTGGTGAATTCTCATGGGGTTGGCTGAACAATGTATCCCTGTATGGTGGTTCAGTTTTAACAAACCGTGATTATCAATCTCTGGCTGCCGGCGTTGGTTTTAATCTTAACTCATTAGGTTCATTATCTTTTGATGTCACACGATCTGATGCTCAGTTGCATAATCAGGATAAAGAAACGGGTTATAGCTACCGCGCTAACTATTCAAAACGTTTTGAATCTACCGGTAGCCAGCTCACTTTCGCTGGTTACCGTTTCTCTGATAAAAACTTTGTGACAATGAATGAATATATCAATGACACTAACCATTACACGAATTATCAGAATGAAAAAGAGAGTTATATTGTCACGTTTAACCAGTATCTTGAATCATTAAGGTTAAATACATACGTAAGTTTGGCTCGTAATACTTACTGGGACGCCAGCAGTAATGTGAATTATTCATTATCACTTAGCCGCGATTTTGATATCGGGCCATTAAAAAACGTCTCCACTTCTCTAACATTTAGCCGAATAAACTGGGAAGAAGACAACCAGGATCAACTGTACCTAAATATTTCGATTCCCTGGGGAACTAGTAGAACATTGAGCTATGGTATGCAACGAAATCAGGATAATGAGATTTCGCATACTGCTTCGTGGTATGACTCTTCCGATCGAAATAATTCCTGGAGCGTTTCTGCTTCAGGCGACAATGATGAATTCAAAGATATGAAAGCGTCACTACGCGCCAGTTATCAGCATAATACCGAGAACGGTCGACTCTACCTCTCCGGTACATCACAGCGAGACAGTTATTATTCTCTGAATGCCAGTTGGAATGGTTCATTCACTGCGACTCGCCACGGTGCCGCTTTCCACGACTATAGCGGTAGTGCTGACTCGCGTTTTATGATCGACGCAGACGGCACTGAAGATATTCCGTTGAACAATAAACGCGCGGTAACTAATCGGTATGGCATCGGAGTTATTCCATCAGTCAGCAGTTACATAACAACATCATTAAGTGTTGATACCCGAAATCTGCCAGAAAATGTGGATATCGAAAACTCGGTTATCACCACCACCTTAACCGAGGGTGCTATTGGCTACGCCAAACTTGATACCCGCAAGGGCTACCAAATCATAGGGGTTATTCGCCTGGCAGATGGTAGTCATCCACCACTGGGGATTAGCGTAAAAGATGAAACCAGCCACAAAGAATTAGGACTGGTTGCTGATGGCGGCTTTGTATACCTCAACGGCATTCAGGATGATAACAAACTTGCTTTACGCTGGGGTGACAAATCTTGTTTTATTCAACCACCCAATAGCAGCAACTTAACCACCGGAACGGCTATTTTACCGTGTATTAGCCAAAATTAATTCAGGATGAAACTAATGCGCTACTTAAATACAAAGAATATCATTGCAGCAGGAGTATTACTCTCCTGTATGAGCAGCATTGCCTGGGGTGCCATCATCCCGGATCGTACCCGTATCATAATGAATGAGTCAGATAAAGGCGAAGCATTAAAACTTACTAATCAAAGTAAAAACCTGCCCTATCTGGCCCAAACATGGATAGAAGATACGAAAGGCAATAAATCGCGTGACTTTATTGTCACTGTTCCTCCAATGGTGCGTTTAAATCCCAGTGAGCAAATTCAAATAAGAATGATAACTCAGGAAAAAATTGCTCAACTTCCTAAAGACAGAGAAACGCTCTTCTATTTTAACGTGCGAGAAATACCGCCCAAAACAGATAAAAAAAATGTGATGCAAGTCACTATGCAGCACGCATTGAAACTATTCTGGCGGCCAAAAGCCATTGAATTAGAAGACGATGGGGTAATGACTTACGAAAAAGTTGAAATCATTCGTAGAAATGACGGTTCGATCCGCTTTAACAATAAGATGCCTTATCACGTTACGCTGGGTTATATCGGAACAAATGGGGTAACGATGTTACCACAAACGCAAAGCTTAATGGTAACCCCTTTTAGCTATGCAAATACGCAGTTTAAAAATGTTCCGTCAACTTTTCAGGTGGGTTATATCAATGACTTTGGTGGATTAAGTTTTTATGAAATAAACTGCCCTGTAGTAAATAACATTTGTAATATTTCTGTAGCCAACCGAGATCAATAATATGCGCTACTTGTTAATTGTTATTACTTTTTTTATGGGTTTTAGTTCATTACCTGCATGGGCAATGGACTGCTATGCTGAACATGAAGGTGGAAATACCGTTGTCATTGGTTACGTACCAAGAATCTCTATCCCCAGCGATGGTAAAAAAGGTGATAAAATCTGGCAAAGCAGTGAATATTTTATGAATGTTTTCTGTAATAATGCACTACCAGGCCCATCTCCAGGAGAAGAATACCCATCTGCATGGGCAAATATAATGATGTTGTTAGCATCAGGTCAAGACTTTTATAATCAAAACTCTTATACTTTCGGTGTAACTTATAATGGGGTTGATTATGATTCTACATCTCCACTACCTATTGCAGCACCTGTATGTATTGATATAAAGGGAGCCGGAACCTTCGGGAATGGCTACAAAAAGCCCGCAGTCTGTAGTGGCGGTCCTGAACCGCAATTATCAGTAACTTTTCCAGTACGAGTGCAGCTATATATTAAGCTAGCTAAAAATGCCAATAAAGTAAATAAAAAACTTGTATTACCTGACGAATATATAGCACTTGAATTTAAAGGTATGAGCGGAGCAGGTGCTATAGAAGTAGATAAAAATCTGACCTTCAGGATTCGCGGATTAAATAACATTCATGTCCTTGACTGCTTTGTTAATGTTGATCTGGAACCAGCTGATGGCGTTGTCGACTTTGGTAAAATAAATTCCCGAACAATTAAAAATACCAGCGTGAGTGAGACGTTTAGCGTAGTCATGACCAAAGATCCGGGTGCGGCCTGTACTGAGCAGTTTAATATTTTAGGGAGTTTTTTCACTACGGATATTTTGAGTGATTATAGCCATCTGGATATAGGTAATGGTCTGCTATTGAAGATATTTCATAACGATGGAACAGCAACGGAATTTAACCGCTTCTCACAATTTGCTTCTTTTTCATCGTCTAGTGCGCCTTCGGTCACCGCACCATTCAGGGCAGAACTGAGTGCGAACCCGGCAGAAACGGTTGTTGAGGGACCGTTTAGTAAAGACGTAATCCTGAAAATCACCTATAACTAGTATCTAATACAAACACTAAAACGGGCCATCAGGCCCGTTATATCAGTGCTCTAACTCCAGCTCTCTTGCCTGCATCATCTGTTGACAATACCAGGCATAACGTGCGCAAAACCAGGTTCTATGTTCTTCATCCATGTTACCAGTAACGGCCAGAATATCGACCGGGCGACCTTCTGCGTGCATTCTGGCAAAACTACGCGCCAGGAAATCGAAATTATTTAAAGAATTAAGACTATGATCCATAAGCACATCCTCCGGTTATCGCATACCTTTTAAGGCCATATGCTTTTTCTGATTTCAGTATTCCCCAATCAGTGTAGTGCCTTTAAACATAACGTGCGTAAATATATTGTCCCCGATCACACTTTTTAGTGAAAAATAAAAAACCATATTAAAAGACTTTCTCTTCCAGAACTTCTCTAACCTGTGTTATTATTAACACAGATAAATGTAAGCAAGGAAACTATTACAAAGTAAATATTGCGTCACTAAATGGACATTGGAGTGATATATGATTTTATTCGCCGACTATAACACCCCTTATCTTTTCGCTATTTCCTTTGTACTGTTGATCGGCCTGTTAGAAATTTTTGCGCTTATCTGCGGTCACATGCTCTCCGGTGCTCTTGATGCACATCTTGACCATTATGATTCTATAACCACAGGTCATATTAGCCAGGCACTTCATTATCTCAATATTGGAAGATTGCCAGCTCTCGTCGTTCTCTGCTTACTGGCTGGTTTTTTTGGTCTTATTGGCATCCTGTTGCAGCATGCCTGCATCATGGTCTGGCAATCACCACTGTCGAACCTGTTCGTGGTTCCTGTCAGTTTACTGTTTACGATTATTGCGGTGCATTATACCGGTAAAATAGTTGCGCCCTGGATTCCACGCGACCATAGTTCAGCTATTACAGAAGAAGAATATATTGGTAGCATGGCGTTAATTACCGGTCATCAAGCCACTTCAGGTAATCCCTGCGAAGGAAAACTCACCGATCAATTTGGCCAAATACATTATTTACTACTGGAGCCTGAAGAAGGAAAAATTTTCACTAAAGGAGACAAAGTGTTAATTATTTGCCGACTTTCTGCAACGCGATATTTGGCGGAAAATAATCCCTGGCCCCAAATATTGTAATTTATTAATCAAAAGGAAATTTAATAATGGATGATATTGTTAATTCTGTGCCCTCCTGGATGTTTACCGCAATTATTGCCGTATGCATTCTGTTTATTATTGGAATTATTTTCGCCAGGCTCTATCGTCGCGCTTCGGCAGAGCAAGCTTTTGTTCGTACTGGTTTAGGTGGGCAAAAAGTGGTAATGAGCGGTGGCGCAATCGTGATGCCGATCTTTCATGAAATAATCCCCATCAATATGAATACTCTGAAGCTGGAAGTCAGCCGCTCAACCATTGATAGCCTGATTACGAAAGATCGTATGCGCGTCGATGTAGTAGTCGCTTTCTTTGTGCGGGTAAAACCTTCAGTAGAAGGGATTGCCACCGCTGCCCAGACGCTGGGGCAACGCACCCTGTCGCCTGAAGACTTACGTATGTTGGTTGAAGATAAATTTGTCGATGCCCTCCGTGCAACAGCTGCGCAAATGACCATGCATGAGTTACAGGATACCCGCGAGAACTTTGTGCAGGGGGTGCAAAATACAGTGGCAGAAGACCTGTCGAAAAACGGTCTGGAACTGGAGAGCGTTTCACTTACCAACTTTAACCAGACCTCGAAAGAACATTTCAATCCGAACAATGCCTTTGACGCCGAAGGTTTAACCAAACTGACTCAGGAAACAGAGCGCCGTCGCCGCGAACGTAACGAAGTTGAACAGGATGTAGAAGTTGCGGTGCGTGAAAAAAATCGCGATGCGCTATCGCGCAAGCTGGAGATTGAACAGCAAGAAGCGTTTATGACGCTTGAGCAGGAGCAGCAGGTTAAAACCCGTACTGCCGAACAGAATGCACGTATTGCGGCTTTTGAAGCTGAACGTCGTCGTGAAGCAGAGCAGACACGAATTCTGGCTGAACGACAGATTCAGGAAACAGAAATCGACCGCGAACAGGCCGTCCGCTCAAGAAAGGTTGAAGCTGAACGTGAAGTTCGCATTAAAGAGATCGAACAGCAGCAGGTCACCGAAATCGCTAACCAGACGAAATCGATCGCTATTGCCGCCAAATCGGAACAACAGTCCCAGGCAGAAGCGCGTGCTAATCTCGCACTTGCAGAAGCGGTAAGCGCCCAACAAAACGTAGAAACCACTCGCCAGACTGCCGAAGCCGATCGTGCTAAACAAGTTGCCCTAATCGCTGCCGCGCAGGATGCAGAAACCAAAGCGGTTGAACTGACCGTGCGGGCGAAAGCAGAAAAAGAAGCCGCAGAGATGCAGGCGGCGGCTATCGTTGAGTTAGCCGAAGCTACACGTAAAAAGGGTCTGGCGGAAGCAGAAGCACAACGTGCGCTGAACGATGCTATCAACGTACTTTCTGATGAACAAACCAGCCTTAAATTCAAACTGGCCTTGTTGCAGGCGCTGCCTGCGGTAATAGAGAAATCCGTTGAGCCGATGAAGTCAATCGACGGTATCAAGATTATTCAGGTCGATGGTCTGAATCGTGGCGGCGCTGCGGGTGATGCAAACACGGGTAATGTGGGGGGCGGAAACCTGGCGGAACAAGCATTATCAGCCGCTCTCTCTTACCGCACACAGGCACCGCTGATTGACTCCTTGCTCAATGAAATTGGCGTTTCAGGCGGCTCACTGGCGGCATTGACTTCACCCTTAACCTCAACAACTCCCGTCGAAGAAAAAGCAGAGTAAACCCTCTTCCAGGAATAATCCCTGGCCCAAAAAGCCGGGGATTTTTTATATCTGCGTTCCGCTAAAAAGTGCAAATGATCAGGTTGTTGCAGCATTTTGCGTGACGGCTCGGGGAAGGCAAAACTGCATCAGAGAAAGCATTGCGTGGGGTCTGGCGCTCATCAACAATCGGGGAGTCAGCAGGGGGCTGAAACGGGAAAGCCCCTCCCGAAGAAGGGGGCCTTACAGAAGGAAAGGGTTATGATGAAGCTCGTCATCATACTGATTGTGTTGTTACTCGTAAGTTTCGCAGCTTATTAACAGCCAATCAGAGGGGGGAGAAATCCTCCCTCACCCTTGTTCCTTTACTTTAGGTTGAAAAAAAATCAGCGTCAAGAAGGTTTCATTAACACATATCCCTGGCCCAAAAAGCCGGGGATTTTTTATATCTGCGTTCCGCTAAAAGGTGCAAATGCTCAGGACGTTGCAGCGTTTTGCGTGACCGCTCGGGGAAGGCAAAATTGCCTCTGGGAAAGCATTGCGCGGGGTCCGGCGCTCATCAACAATCGGGGGGCAGCAAGGGGCTGAAACGGGAAAGCCCCTCCCGAAGAAGGGGCCTTGTATAAGGAAAGGGTTATGATGAAGCTCGTCATCATACTGGTTGTGTTGTTACTGTTAAGTTTCCCGACTTACTAACAACTCATCAGAGGGGGGAGAAATCCTCCCTTACCCTTGTTCCTTTACTCTAGGTTGAAAAAACAACAGCGTCAATAGGCCTGCCATGTACGAAGCGAGATCTGTGAACCGCTTTCCGGTTAGCCTTTTTTATCCTGTTGGATCTTCTTGATGATGTTGGTCGTCGAGCAACCGTCTTCAAAGTTGAGCACCAACACTTCGCCACCGTTGGCCCAGACTTCTTTACTCCCGGCAATCTCTTCTGGTTTATAGTCGCCGCCTTTCACCAGCAGATCTGGCAAGATCCCGGCGATCAAGCGCTGCGGCGTGTCCTCTTCAAACGACACTACCCAGTCGACCGCTTCCAGTGCGCCCAGCACAATCATACGCTGTTCGAGTGGGTTTACCGGGCGGGAATCCCCTTTCAGCCGTTTGGTGGAGGCATCGCTGTTGACGGCAACAATCAAGCGGTCACCCAGCTTGCGGGCATTTGCCAGATAAGAGACGTGCCCGGCGTGCAGGATGTCAAAGACACCGTTGGTCATCACCACTTTTTCACCACGTTTACGCGCTGCCGCTACGGCCAGCTTCAGTTCCTCTTCGGTCATCACGCCAAAGCCTGTATCTGCACGTCCACGTACAGCATTTTCCAGCTCGATCGGCGAAACCGTGGAGGTTCCCAGTTTGCCGACCACCACGCCAGCCGCCGCATTGGCAAAGAAGCAGGCTTCTTCCAGCGAATTACCCGCTGCCAGCGTTGCCGCCAGGACGCCAATCACCGTGTCGCCCGCACCGGTAACGTCATACACTTCCTGCGCTTGGGTTGGCATATGCAGCGGCGCTTTACCCGGTTGCAGCAGCGACATACCCTGTTCGGAACGGGTCACTAACAGAGCCGAGAGTTCGTAATCGGCAATCAGTTTCATGCCGCGCTCAACAATCTCTTCTTCGGTCTTACATTTACCGACAACAGCTTCAAATTCCGAGAGATTCGGCGTTAACAGCGTAGCGCCGCGGTAGCGCTCAAAATCGGTACCTTTTGGATCAATCAGCACCGGAACACCCGCTTTACGCGCCAGTTGGATCATCTGCTGTACGCTTGCCAGCGCACCTTTGGCGTAGTCAGAAAGCACCAGCGCGCCAATCGAACTCAGCGCCTGATTAATCCGCTCGTGCAGCGGCTGCGGATCAACACCTTCGAAACCTTCTTCAAAATCCAGACGGATCAGCTGTTGGTTGCGGGAAAGTACCCGTAATTTGGTAATGGTCGGATGCGTCGGTACAGAAACGAAGTCGCATTTGACGTTGACGTCGGCCAGAGATTTACTCAGCGCGCGCGCTGCATCGTCAATGCCCGTCAACCCGACCAGGCGTGCATTAGCACCGAGAGAAGCGATATTCATCGCCACGTTAGCCGCGCCGCCCGGACGTTCTTCGATGGTATTCACTTTAACCACGGGCACCGGCGCTTCCGGCGAGATACGACTGGTGGGGCCGTACCAGTAACGATCCAGCATCACATCACCAACCACCATCACTCCTGCACGTTCAAACTCTGGCAGCGTTACTTTCATTCCTGTCTCCTGAGAGATTCAAAATTTGCGCGCGATAATACCATACTTCATTCTTCCACCAGCCACTTCTGCCAGCTTGCCCGCACCAGTTCACGCTCTGCGGTGAAGCAATCCTCCGACACATGGCCCGGCAATTCCTGTAATGCCAGATGATGAAGTTCATCGCGAAGCGTAGTGTAAGCACGGGTCAGCGCCATCGCTTCCTGCTCTTCCATAATGTCGTTTTGCGCCAGTAGTTCCAGAATACGCACGTTGTCTGACCAGCGCGTTAACTTCGGTTTTTCATGAGCGTAGCGCAACACCAGATATTGGGTAATAAATTCGATATCGGTAATTCCCCCTTCATCAGCTTTGATATCAAAGCGATCGCGATGTTTATTGCCGAGATGAGCGCGCATTTTCTCGCGCATTTCCCGCACTTCCGTTTGCAGAGTTTTACCTTCACGCGGCAGCGTCATAATCTCGCGACGCACTGCGTCAAAGTGCGCGGTGAGCTGCGGATCGCCGTACACTACACGCGCACGCACCAGCGCCTGATGTTCCCACGTCCAGGCCTCGTTTTTCTGATAATCGGCAAATGCTTCTGCGGATGTCACCAGCATTCCCGCCGCCCCGGACGGACGCAGTCGAGCATCCACTTCATACAAAATGCCGGAAGAGGTACGCGTACTGAACAGATGCATAATGCGTTGCGCCAGACGCAGATAAAACTGCCGCCCGTCGATTTCCCGCTCACCGTCAGTCATCGCATCCATTGGGCAATCATGGAGGAAGATAAGGTCAAGATCGGAACTGTAGCCTAACTCCCAGCCGCCCAGCTTGCCGTAGCCGACCACCGCAAAACCACGCCCTTCGCGTTCGTTCAGGTGATTCGGCTTACCGTAGCGGGCAACCATTTGAACCCACGCCTGCTGAACGACGGCATCTATCATGGCTTCCGCCAGCCAGGTTAAGTGATCGCTCACTTTCATCACCGGTAGCGTACCGGCGATATCCGCTGCGGCGATGCGTAACAGCTGCGCCTGTTTGAACTGACGCAGCGCCTCAAGCTGTTGCTCTTCGTCATCTTCCGGCACGCGCAGCAAATACTGGCGCAACTCATCGCGGTAGGCATCGGTCGCCGTCGGCTGGTAAAGGGTGTTTGGATCGAGCAATTCATCCAGCAATAATGGATAACGCGCCAGCTGGCTGGCAATCATCGGCGACGCGGCACACAGAGAAATCAAATGTTTAAGCGCCGCGGGGAATTCACTGAGCAATTCTAAATAGGTGGTGCGGGTAACAATCCCCACCAGCAAGGCGGTAATGCGCGACAGCGTAACGGCAGCGTCTTCACGCGCACAGACATCACTTAGCAGATGCGGCATCAGATGGTCGAGCACCTGACGTCCTCGCGGCCCGATGGTGCGCTTATCCAGCTCTTTGCGGAAATCGGCAATCAGCGTTAGCACCTGTTTGCGATCATCCTCGCTAAGATGCGCCAGCACTGGCGTAGTGTCATCTTCCTGCAACGCATCCTGCCACAGCTCACGCCACTGTTCCGACAGCGACTCTTCCTGAGTTTCACTTTCATCGTCGCCAATCAATTCATTAAACACCCGGCGCACATTGGTCATATGTGCGGTCAGCGCCCCGGTCAGTTGCGGCCAGTCAGCAAAGTCCATCGCCCACGCCAGCCGCGCACGATTAAGCTCATCAGAAGGAAGCGTCTGGGTTTGTTCGTCGTTAATGCTTTGCAGCAGGTTTTCCAGACGCCGCAGGAACAGATACGCCACTCGCAATTGTTCAGCATCGTTTTCAGAAAGCAGATGCAGCTCGGCAATGGCGCTGAGCGTTGGCAGTAAAGAGCGCGATTGCAGCGACGGTTCGCGTCCGCCGCGAATGAGCTGGAACACCTGAACGATAAATTCAATTTCGCGAATGCCGCCTGCGCCGAGTTTGATATTGTCGGTCAAACCACGTCGACGCACTTCACGGGCAATCATCCCTTTCATGTTGCGCAGCGACTGAATCACGCTGAAATCGATGTAACGACGGAAAACAAACGGGCGCAGCATCGCACGCAACTCGTTAGCATAGACGCCTTCGCTATCGCCCATAATCCGCGCCTTGACCATCGCGTAACGCTCCCAGTCGCGCCCCTGCTCCTGGTAATAATCTTCCAACGCGGCAAAGCTCAGCACCAGCGGGCCACTTTCGCCAAACGGACGCAGCCGCATATCCACGCGATAGACGAAGCCATCCTGCGTTGGTTGATCCAGCACTTTAATCAGCCGCTGCCCCATGCGGGTAAAAAACTGCGCGTTATCCAGTTCCCGGCGTCCACCCTGCGTACAACCATGTTCCGGCCAGGCAAAAATCAGATCGATATCAGAGGAGAAATTCAGCTCCCCACCGCCCAGCTTACCCATGCCTAAAATCAGCAGCGGTTGCGCTTCGCCCTGCGCATTGCACGGCGTTCCCCACTCGCGGCAGCAGGCGTCATACAGCCAGTCACGCGCCGCAACAATCAGCGTCTCCGCCAGATAGCTGAGCTGCTGCAATATGCTCTCTTCAGTAACCAGTGCCAGCGTTTGCGCCCAGGCGATGCGCACCATAATGCGCCGCCGGAATAGCCGCAGCTCGCGCATTAACCCGGCTTCGTCACTCACATTACAGAGCGCCTCCTGCAACCATGCCGCGTAATGCTGCCATTCGTCGGCCTGCGGCGGTTGGCTTTCCAGTTCCGTCAGCCACTCTGGATGCGCAATCACGCTGTCCTGCACAAAATCACTAAAAGTAAGTACTGACTTCGCCTGTGCGCTAAGTGATTCCTCGGCTAAAGGCTCTGGCAGCCGCTCAACAACGGTCTGCCAGTACTGCTGTAACGGTGAAGAGAGCGGCTTCATAAGCGATTTTATCCTTGCCTGATTAACGTTTTCCGCTGTGCAACCAGAACGGTTCCTGATTGTTTGCCTCATTACGGAAATGTTCAATTTCGATGCGTTGCCCGGTCGCAATAGCGTGATGCAGCCCCTGCCAGTTCTCCAGCCAGGCTTGCGCGACGACAGGATCATAGTAACCCGCCAGCAACAGTATTGAGTCAATATCACGCGTCAGGCGTGGCAACTGGTCACGGTAGCGATCGCCTAACGGCTGGCAGAAAACGCTTTTCAGTTCAGCGGCATGGCGGGAAAGATGGATATCGGCAAAGCGTTTGAAGGAGTCGCTGATTTTGCCCTGCGCTTTGGCATCTAAAAATGGCTGCCATGCTTTGCTTACCAACCATTCGGTCAACGCCAGCTTCGCCATTGCCGTTTCGGTAGAGTAGACCGCCGTCACGGCAGACACCGCAGAAGCAATGGTCGCCTCGCATTGAGTCAGCAGATCACGTAAGTGAGTGCTCGCTTTACGCGGCACAATACCACCGAACAGCATCAGCGTATGACGGACCAGGCTAATGGCTGCCAGCACCTGTTCTTTCGCCGCATCGTTGCCGCGTACCCACAGTTCTTCATGATACTGCCATTGCGCTAACGCCAGCTCGAGCGCCGCTTCCAGCCCCTGTTCCACATCGGCTTTTGCCGCAACATGCAAAATGGTGGTCGGTTTGATTTCACGCGCCGGATTGCCCTGCGCCAGATGATAGCCACGCGCCGCTTTGCTCAGGCTGCCCTGGCGTAATCCGGTTTGCGATACCAGTTGGTTCGCCAGTTTCAGCACCGCGCGCGTGTCGCCGCTAAGCAGTTCCAGTTCCAGCTCACAGATAGGTTCAGCAAATTCACCCGCTTTCACTTCCCCCTGGTCGAGGGCGATTTCAATTTGGCTACCATCGACCGCCACCAGCCATTTTTCGCGATAAAAATCGGTGCTGAACAGCGGCTGCACGCGGGAGGCGAGATCGGCGGGCAATTCGCCGTTCGGCCAGACTTCCGTCGGTAACTGCGCCAGGTCGAGCGTCGGTTCGCTCAACGCCACGTTATATTCCGGGCGCTGATGTAAGCCGCCTGTCACTCTTCCTGCAACTTTCATGGTCATCTCATAGCGACCGTTTTCGCCACGAATACGTAAGCCCATATCGTGCCCACGCAGCCAGTTATCCGGCGTTTCGTAGTAAATATTCAGCAACTGCACGGGGTCATGGTGCTCGCCGCCCAGCGTATTGAGATGGTCACGCAACGCCTCAACGGCACTGTGATTAACAATAAACTTTAATTCGATTTCCTGAGCCATGGCCTTTACTTATCGGTTATGTCACATAAGTGACGATGAACGGCGAACTTAATGCGATCTTTTTTGTCAGTAGATAGTATTTTGCGCCAAATTGCCATGCAACGGGCAATTTGACGGGCGTAAAAGTTTGAAGCAGTGGCAAGACCTGACACAGAGGATTCCGATTGATGTCGAATGCTTTGCGTAGCGACACTGATGCCACTACTATCGTTCCACTTTCCATGACAATAACGACAGCCTGATGCCAAAATTACGCCTGATCGGATTAACTTTACTCGCACTTAGCGCGACTGCCGTCTCACACGCTGAAGAAACGCGCTATGTTTCCGACGAACTGAATACCTGGGTCCGCAGCGGTCCGGGAGATCATTATCGCCTCGTGGGCACGGTTAACGCCGGCGAGGAAGTGACCTTATTACAAACTGACGCCAACACCAATTATGCCCAGGTGAAAGACAGCTCTGGCCGTACCGCCTGGATCCCGTTGAAACAACTTAGCACTGAGCCAAGCCTGCGCTCCCGTGTGCCAGATCTGGAAAATCAGGTCAAAACCCTGACCGATAAACTCACCAATATCGATAACACCTGGAATCAGCGCACCGCAGAAATGCAGCAAAAAGTGGCGCAGAGCGACAGCGTGATCAACGGGTTAAAAGAAGAAAATCAGAAACTGAAAAACGAGCTGATTGTCGCGCAGAAAAAGGTCGATGCCGCCAGCGTACAGCTGGATGACAAACAGCGCACCATCATCATGCAATGGTTTATGTATGGCGGTGGCGTGCTGGGGCTTGGCTTGCTGCTCGGTCTGGTACTGCCGCACCTGATCCCAAGCCGCAAACGCAAAGATCGCTGGATGAACTAAATCGCCTTCTTCGTTGCACTGTCTTATTATTAGGAATTGTGTATTTGACGAAGGGATGATGGCGTGAAGATTTATCTGGTCGGTGGTGCTGTTCGGGATGCATTGTTAGGGCTACCGGTCAAAGACAGAGATTGGGTGGTGGTCGGCAGTACGCCACAGGAGATGCTCGACGCGGGCTACCAGCAGGTAGGCCGCGATTTTCCTGTGTTTCTGCATCCGCAAACGCATGAAGAGTATGCGCTGGCACGTACCGAACGGAAATCCGGTTCCGGTTACACCGGTTTTACTTGCTATGCCGCACCGGATGTCACGCTGGAAGATGATCTTAAGCGTCGCGATCTGACCATTAATGCGCTGGCCCAGGACGATAACGGCGAGATTATCGACCCGTACAACGGTCTGGGCGATCTGCAAAATCGTCTGTTGCGCCATGTTTCCCCCGCCTTTGGTGAAAACCCGCTGCGCGTTTTGCGCGTGGCGCGCTTTGCCGCGCGTTACGCCCATTTAAGCTTCCGTATTGCCGACGAGACCATGGCGCTGATGCGCGAGATGACCGACGCCGGTGAGCTGGCGCACCTGACGCCAGAGCGGGTGTGGAAAGAGACGGAAAATGCCCTCGGCACTCGCAACCCGCAGGTATTCTTCCAGACCCTGCGCGACTGTGGCGCGTTGAAAGTCCTGTTTCCAGAAATCGACGCACTGTACGGCGTTCCCGCTCCGGCGAAATGGCACCCGGAAATTGATACCGGCGTTCATACGTTGATGACGCTCACGATGGCGGCAATGCTGAGCCCGGACATTGACGTGCGCTTCGCCACGCTCTGCCACGACCTGGGCAAAGGGCTGACGCCAAAAGAGTTTTGGCCACGTCACCACGGCCACGGCCCGGCGGGCGTAAAGCTGGTTGAGCAATTAAGCCTGCGCCTGAAGGTGCCTAATGAAATGCGCGAAGAGGCCGATCTGGCGAAGCTGGTTGCCAATTCCACGACCTCATCCATACCCTGCCCATCCTGCAGCCGAAAACGCTGGTCAAGCTGTTTGACTCTATCGATGCCTGGCGCAAGCCACAGCGCGTCGAACAGATAGCGCTCACCAGTGAAGCCGACGTTCGCGGCCGTACCCATTTTGATAGCCTGTGATTATCCGCAAGGACGGTTGCTGCGCGAAGCGTGGGAGGTCGCCAAAAGGCGGTGGGGGTAACAAAGAGGGGTTATCGAGGCTGGATTTAAAGGCCCGGAAATTCGCGAGGAGTTGACGAAACGCCGAATTCAGGCGGTGTAGCGAACTGGAAGGAAAAACGTTGCCCCAGCCAAAAGACTGAGGGGGCAAGTCTTTTTTTAGACACGACGTAAACGACTGCTGCGACGATGAAACGGTAGATCGCGAACGGAATAAACGAGATACGTTTAATCAGCTTCAGGAAGGTTTTAATGGCTACCAGCGCGACCAGGAAAGCCATCACAAACCCAACGGCAAACATTGGAATATCGCCAACGGTCAGGAAGTGCCAGCTCTTATAGAGATCCAGCGCCGTAGCGCCCATCATCATCGGTACGGCGAGCAGGAAAGAGAACTCGGAGGCCGCATAGCGGCTCACGCCCCATCAGCATCCCACCGCGGAAATAGTAGCCGGAGCGTGAAAAGCCCGGCCATAGCGCCAGACACTGGAAGCAGCCAATCATAAACGCCTGACGATAGGTCATATCATCAATCCCCACCGCGCGAGGCGTTTTCGGCTGACAACGTTCTGCCGCAATCAGCAATACGCCACCGACCACCAGCGCGTACATGACGTTAATGGGTTAAAGAGCGATTTAATCGCATGGTGGAAAACCGATCCCGATACCACCGCAGGAATCATCGCCAGCAGGATGTGAATCAGCGACAGGCGACCAGAGCCCTCGCCTTCATGCACCGGCGGACGGCCAAAATTAATGCCAATCAGCCCGAACAGGCGACGCCAGAACATCACGACCACCGCGAGAATTGAACCGAGCTGGATAACCACCTCAAACGTTTTCGCCGTTTCGCCTTCAAAACCCCACAAGTGGCCAACGATGATCATGTGGCCGGTGCTGGAGACAGGCAGAATTCCGTCAATCCTTCGACCACACCCAGAATTGTCGCCACCAGCAGCGAGTGTATATCGCTCATTAAATAAACCCTTAAAAGTAAACAATAAAATAAACCCGGCACTTTTTTTATGACCTGGTATAAATCACTTTGGTTTAGAGTTATATGACGTCTAATGACTTTATTTCAGATTATGGCCACGCTCGATAATAACCCCAACGTTGGCCGCCCGGGCGACAGCGCCAGGTTTGCTGACTTTAATACGCACCCACGGCGAGTTAAAGCGCGACATCAGAAGCTCGGCCAGCTCTTCCGCCACGCGTTCAACCAGCGCAAAACGGCTGCCTTCCACGTGTTTCACCACCGCTTCACTGATATCAGCATAGCTGAGGCAGTCTGCGACGTTATCGCTGGCCGCCGCTTTACGGTTATCCCAGCCTAATTCGATATCGAACACCAGCTTCTGTTCAATGGTCTGTTCCCAGTCATAAACACCAATAGTGGTGATTACCGAAAGTTGCTCTATAAATACAATATCCATCACGACCTGCTTGGTTTTAGGCTAAACCGGATACCACTTCCGGCGAATTATGCGTATTATCCACAGATGCAGAGAATCTTTTCGACATTTTCAAAATGGAACAGCGTTATGAGTGCAATCGAGCCTGGAATGATTCTCCTTGCCTACCTTTGCGGCTCAATCTCCAGTGCCATTCTGGTCTGCCGCATTGCGGGTTTGCCTGATCCTCGCAGCAGTGGCTCGGGTAATCCTGGAGCCACCAACGTTTTACGTATTGGCGGTAAAGGCGCTGCTGTAGCCGTACTGATTTTCGACGTCCTGAAAGGGATGCTTCCCGTCTGGGGCGCGTACGCGCTTGGCTTATCCCCCTTTCTGGCTTGGGCTGGTCGCTATCGCCGCCTGTCTGGGCCATATCTGGCCGGTGTTTTTCCGTTTTCATGGCGGAAAAGGTGTCGCCACCGCATTTGGCGCAATAGCCCCTATCGGCCTGGATTTGACCGGCGTTATGGCGGGCACCTGGCTGCTCACCATTCTGCTCAGCGGCTATTCTTCGCTGGGTGCCATCGTCAGCGCATTAGTGGCGCCATTTTATGTCTGGTGGTTTAAACCGCAATACACCTTTCCCGTCTCCATGCTCTCGTGCCTGATTCTGCTGCGCCATCATGACAACATTCAGCGTCTGTGGCGACGTCAGGAAACGAAGGTCTGGACGAAATTCAAAAGAAAGCGCGAAAAGGATCCCGAGTGATTTCTGGTGGATCTACATGACCTGATAGCCTTCATCGGGCTTGCCCAGCCGTTGCTGGCACCATGCCGCCAGAAATTCCACGCAGACACGTAATTTCATGCTGCGATAGAGCGGCTCCCGGTAAACAGCCCAGATATTGGCGCTTTGTGCATACTCTGGCAATACTTGCACCAGTTTGCCACTCTCCAGAAACGGCAACACATCCCACTCGGAACGCAGCATAATCCCTTTGCCCTCCAGCGCCCATTGCAGCACAATCTCGCCGCTATTGGAGGAAAGATGCCCGCTTACCTTCACCGATTTTTTCTCCTGACCGTTCCCCAACTCCCATATTCCATGGGTCATATCGCGCTCTTTGGTCACCAGACAGTCATGACGACTTAATTCCTGTAGGGATTGTGGCTGCGGATATTTTTGCAGATACTCAGGTGCTGCGCATAATATTCTTTTATTTTTTGTCAAAAGATGCGCAATATAATAATCAGGAATTTCGTCATTAATACGAATATCCAGATCAATATTATCCTGCACTAAATCAATTTGCCGATCGAACAATTCAAAATGCACCTGTAACTCAGGATAATTGCGCATCAGTTCGGTAATAGCTGGCGCAATATGGCTGCGCCCAAAACCAAAACTGCAACCAATACGAATCATCCCCTCCGGGCGCGTTTTGATTTGCGTGACGTCATCGACCAGTCGCTGATATTGGGTGAGGATTTCCAACGCATGTTCGTAACAACGTTGGCCACTTTCAGTCAGCGCCACGCCGCGAGCGGAGCGGTTCAGCAGCGTTGTTGCCAGCGTATTTTCAAGGATTTGGATCCGCTTGGTGACAAATGCAGGCGTCTGCCCAAGCGTCGCCGCTGCGGCGCTAAAACTCCCGCTGTGAACGATTTCTACCAGTACCTGCAAGTCTTTGGCTAAAGGCCAGCTATTCAGCATCGTTAATTATCCGCAGTTGTGATAAGCGCAGTGTATTTCGCAAAACATTGCCATTCCCTGCTCTGGCGCAATATTCATTCTTATTTTCGCGTTGATTCACGAACTGTTAATTACATATTCACGGTGGCAAAAAATATAAAACCACATTTTTAGTGGTAGTTTGTGGCGGTGAATTTTTCCAGACAAATACAAAAACTGGAGTTGCCATGATGAGCGAAAGTAATAAGCAACAGGCAGTGAATAAGTTGACAGAGATTGTCGCTAACTTTACCGCCATGATTTCTACCCGAATGCCTGATGACGTGGTGGATAAACTAAAACAGCTAAAGGATGCCGAAACGTCGTCGATGGGGAAAATTATCTACCATACGATGTTCGACAACATGCAAAAAGCGATTGACCTGAATCGTCCTGCCTGTCAGGACACCGGGGAGATTATGTTCTTCGTTAAAGTCGGTTCCCGCTTCCCACTGCTTGGCGAGCTGCAAAGCATACTCAAACAAGCCGTGGAAGAGGCAACCGTCAAAGCGCCACTACGTCACAATGCGGTAGAAATTTTTGACGAAGTAAACACCGGCAAAAATACCGGTAGCGGCGTACCGTGGGTCACCTGGGACATCATCCCCGACAATGACGATGCGGAAATCGAAGTTTACATGGCAGGCGGCGGCTGCACGCTACCTGGCCGCTCGAAAGTGTTAATGCCGTCAGAAGGCTACGAAGGCGTGGTGAAATTCGTCTTCGAAAATATCTCCACCCTCGCCGTAAACGCCTGTCCACCGGTACTGGTGGGCGTGGGCATCGCCACCTCGGTGGAAACCGCCGCCGTACTCTCGCGTAAAGCCATTTTGCGCCCGATTGGCAGCCGCCATCCCAATCCAAAAGCGGCAGAACTGGAGCTACGCCTGGAAGAAGGACTCAACCGTCTGGGGATTGGTCCACAAGGGCTGACCGGCAACAGTTCAGTGATGGGCGTACATATCGAATCTGCCGCCCGCCATCCGTCAACCATCGGCGTTGCTGTCTCTACCGGCTGCTGGGCGCATCGTCGCGGCACGCTGCTGGTTCATGCCGATCTCACCTTTGAAAATCTGTCTCACACCCGGAGCGCGTTATGAAAAAGATCCTGACAACCCCGATCAAAGCTGAAGATCTGCAAGATATTCGCGTCGGCGATGTGATCTACCTGACCGGTACGCTGGTGACCTGCCGCGACGTTTGTCACCGCCGTTTGATCGAACTGAAACGTCCGATCCCTTACGATCTCAACGGCAAAGCGATTTTCCACGCTGGCCCCATCGTGCGCAAAAACGGCGACAAATGGGAGATGGTCTCCGTCGGCCCGACAACCAGTATGCGTATGGAAAGTTTTGAACGTGAATTTATTGAGCAGACCGGCGTGAAACTGGTGGTTGGCAAAGGTGGTATGGGGCCGCTGACCGAAGAAGGCTGCCAGAAATTCAAGGCGCTACATGTGATTTTCCCGGCAGGCTGCGCGGTGCTGGCGGCAACCCAGGTGGAAGAGATTGAAGAAGTGCACTGGACAGAGCTCGGAATGCCGGAGTCACTGTGGGTCTGCCGGGTCAAAGAGTTCGGCCCGCTGATTGTCTCTATTGATACCCACGGCAACAACCTGATAGCCGAAAACAAAAAGCTGTTCGCCGAACGCCGCGATCCCATCGTGGAAGAGATCTGCGAGCACGTCCATTACATCAAATAACCCTCCCGGAGAGGCTCACCCCTCTCCTTTTTCGCAGGCATAACACGATGAAACCTTCCACTGAATGGTGGCGATATCTTGCGCCGCTGGCGGTCATCGCCATTATTGCTCTACTTCCGGTTCCCGCAGGGCTGGAGAACCATACCTGGCTCTACTTTGCCGTTTTTACTGGCGTGATCGTTGGACTGATCCTCGAACCCGTGCCGGGTGCCGTGGTGGCGATGGTGGGTATATCCATCATCGCCATACTCTCTCCCTGGCTGCTGTTCAGCCCGGAGCAGCTCGCTCAGCCAGGCTTTAAATTCACTGCAAAATCCCTCTCGTGGGCCGTTTCCGGTTTTTCTAATTCGGTTATCTGGCTGATTTTCGCCGCCTTTATGTTTGGCACAGGCTATGAAAAAACCGGGCTTGGACGCCGCATTGCGCTGATTCTGGTGAAAAAGATGGGACATCGCACGCTGTTTCTCGGCTATGCGGTGATGTTCTCCGAGCTGATCCTCGCACCTGTAACACCGTCCAACTCGGCGCGTGGTGCGGGGATTATCTATCCCATCATCCGTAACCTGCCACCGCTCTATCAATCACAACCAAACGACAGCAGTTCGCGCAGCATTGGCTCGTACATCATGTGGATGGGGATTGTTGCCGACTGCGTGACCAGCGCCATTTTCTTGACGGCGATGGCACCAAACTTGCTGTTAATTGGACTGATGAAAAGCGCATCTCACGCCACGCTGAGTTGGGGCGACTGGTTCCTCGGGATGTTGCCGCTCAGCATTTTACTGGTTCTGCTGGTTCCCTGGCTGGCTTACGTGCTGTACCCGCCGGTACTGAAGTCTGGCGATCAGGTGCCGCGCTGGGCAGAGACGGAACTGCAGGCAATGGGCCCGCTCTGTTCGCGTGAAAAACGGATGCTGGGGCTGATGGTAGGCGCGCTGGTGCTGTGGATTTTCGGCGGTGATTATATCGATGCCGCGATGGTCGGTTACAGCGTGGTGGCACTGATGCTGCTTCTGCGCATTATCAGTTGGGACGACATTGTCAGTAATAAAGCGGCGTGGAACGTTTTCTTCTGGCTGGCCTCGCTTATCACCCTCGCCACCGGACTCAACAACACCGGTTTTATTAGCTGGTTTGGCAAACTGTTAGCAGGCAGCTTAAGCGGTTATTCGCCAACGATGGTGATGGTGGCGTTGATTGTGGTGTTTTATCTACTGCGCTACTTTTTCGCCAGCGCCACGGCGTATACCTCCGCTCTCGCACCGATGATGATTGCTGCTGCGCTGGCGATGCCGGAAATCCCGCTGCCGGTGTTCTGCCTGATGGTTGGTGCGGCAATTGGTCTGGGGAGCATTCTTACACCATACGCCACCGGCCCCAGTCCGATTTACTACGGCAGTGGTTATCTGCCAACGGCGGATTACTGGCGACTGGGGGCGATTTTTGGGCTGATATTCCTCGTATTGCTGGTGATTACCGGCTTACTGTGGATGCCCGTGGTGTTGCTTTAAGTGAGGACGGTGCCGGAAATTGCTCTCCGGCACCCAATAGTTTTACGCAGCCGGTAGTTCAGCCAGCGGCCAGCGCGGACGAACGGTCACGCCCAGCGGCGCAGAACGCGTCCGTTTTAGCCGCACCATTCCTGCGTAAGCAATCATCGCGCCGTTATCGGTGCAAAATTCGGGACGTGCATAGAACACTTCTCCACGGCGTTTTTGCATCATTTCAGCCAGTTTCGCCCGCAGCGTACGGTTAGCGCTCACGCCCCCCGCCATCACCAGACGTTTAAAGCCGGTTTGATCCAGCGCGCGCTTGCACTTGATCATCAGCGTATCCACCACCGCATCTTCAAACGCCCGGGCAATATCAGCGCGGGTTTGGTCGTCATTATCGTTATTACGAATCGTGTTGGCGGCGAAGGTTTTCAGGCCGGAGAAAGTTAAAGTCGAGGCCTGGGCGGTCGGTCATTGGGCGTGGGAGAACGAAAACGCCCTTCCGTCCCCTGCGAGGCCATTTTTGACAGCATCGGCCCGCCGGGATAATCCAGCCCCAGCAGCTTCGCCGTTTTATCAAAAGCTTCACCGGCTGCGTCATCGATAGACTCGCCAAGCAGCGCGTATTCGCCAATACCGGTCACGCTAATCAGCTGCGTATGGCCGCCGGAAACCAGCAGCGCCACGAATGGGTATTCCGGTGGATTATCTTCCAGCATCGGCGCCAAAAGATGCCCTTCCATATGGTGTACCGCAATCGCCGGTACGTTCCAGGCAAACGCCAGTGAACGCCCCACGGTTGCGCCGACCAGCAGCGCGCCGACCAGACCCGGACCGGCGGTATAAGCCACCGCATCAATATCCTTCGCTGTCAGATTGGCCTCTTTTAACGCCGCCTGAATCAGCGGAACCGTTTTACGCACGGGATCGCGCGAGGCCAGTTCAGGAACAACGCCGCCGTAATCAGCGTGTAATTTCACCTGACTATACAGTTGGTTGGCTAACAGACCTTTTTCATCGTCATAGATAGCGATGCCGGTTTCATCGCAGGATGTTTCAATACCCAGTACACGCATGGCTAGATTTACCTCGTTTCAATACCGCGCAGTGTAGGGCGAATAACCCGGGATGTAAAACTTTGCTCACCCCTGGACTCCACTTCGTGTATACTCCTCACCCTTAAAAAGTCTATTTCAAAAAGAACATCGGTGCTTTACAAAGCAGCAGTAGTTGCAGTAAAATTCCGCACCATTTTGAAATAAGCTGGCGCCGATGCCAGCGGCAAACCGAATTTATAAAGGTGAGAGTTACATGCCGGTAATTAAAGTACGTGAAAACGAGCCGTTCGACGTAGCACTGCGTCGCTTCAAACGTTCATGCGAGAAAGCAGGTGTTCTGGCGGAAGTTCGTCGTCGTGAGTTCTATGAAAAACCAACGACCGAACGTAAGCGCGCTAAAGCTTCTGCAGTGAAACGTCACGCGAAGAAACTGGCTCGCGAAGAACGCCGCCGTAATCGTCTGTACTAATTTTTTGAGGGCGTCACCTCTATGGTCAGACCGAGTTGTAGTTGCAAGGCCGTGCTTCCGAAAGGAATGCGCGGCTTGTTTTCGTTTATACGTCATTAAAATAAACGGGGCCTATGGCTGGACGAATCCCACGCGTATTTATTAGTGACCTGCTGGCGCGCACCGACATCATCGATCTTATCGATGCACGGGTGAAGCTGAAAAAGCAGGGCAAGAATTACCATGCGTGCTGTCCATTCCATAATGAAAAATCCCCTTCTTTCACCGTAAATGGTGATAAGCAGTTTTACCACTGCTTTGTGTGGCGCGCACGGTAATGCCATCGACTTTTTAATGAACTACGACAAGCTCGAGTTCGTTGAAACCGTTGAAGAACTGGCGGCCATGCACAATCTTGATGTGCCGTATGAAGCCGGAACGGGCCTGAGTCAAATAGAGCGCCATCAACGGCAAAATCTCTATCAGCTCATGGATGGATTGAATGCGTTTTATCAGCAATCCTTCGCCCAACCCAACGCCGAGCCTGCCCGCCAGTACCTGGAGCAACGCGGCCTCAGTGCCGAGATTGTCCAGCGTTTTGCTATTGGTTTTGCACCGCCAGGCTGGGATAACGCATAAAACGTTTCGGCGGAAATGTCGACAACAGAAAGCTGTTGCTCGATGCCGGAATGCTGGTCACCAACGACCAGGGTAGAACGTACGACCGTTTCCGCAATCGTGTAATGTTCCCGATTCGCGACAAACGAGGCCGGGTAATTGGTTTTGGTGGCCGCGTACTCGGTAACGATACGCCGAAATACCTGAACTCCCCGGAAACCGATATTTTCCATAAAGGTCGCCAGCTGTATGGCCTTTATGAAGCCCAGCAGCACAACGCTGAACCACCGCGTCTGCTGGTTGTCGAAGGTTATATGGATGTCGTCGCACTGGCGCAATACGGTATCAACTATGCCGTTGCCTCGCTGGGTACTTCGACCACGGCTGACCACATCCATATGCTATTTCGTGCGACAAACAACGTGATTTGCTGTTACGACGGTGACCGCGCCGGGCGCGATGCTGCATGGCGTGCATTAGAACCGCCATGCCGTACATGACCGACGGCCGTCAGCTACGCTTTATGTTCCTGCCCGACGGTGAAGACCCGGATACGCTGGTACGTAAAGAAGGCAAAGAGGCTTTTGAGGCACGGATGGAGCATGCACAACCGCTCTCCATGTTCTTATTTAACAGCCTTCCTGCCACAGGTTGACCTGAGTACGCCAGATGGTAGTACCCAGCTCGCCGCACTGGCGTTGCCGCTTATCAGTCAGGTTCCAGGCGATGCGCACCGTATTCACCTGCGCCAGACGCTAGGGGTAGAAGTTAGGGATTTTCGACGACGCCGCGCTTGATCGTTTAATGCCAAAACAGGCAGAAAGTGGCGTCGTTCGCCCGACTCAACAGCTAAAACGCACGACCATGCGTATACTTATAGGGTTGCTGGTGCAAAACCCCGATCTCGCGCCGCGGGTGCCACCACTCGCCGGGCTGATTGAAAAAATTGCCGGGCCTGAAGCTTTTTCCGCGAACTGGTAAATACCTGTTTAGCTCAACCCGGTCTGACCACTGGTCAACTTTTAGAGCAATATCGCGGGACAAATGAGCCGCGACCCTTGAAAAACTGTCGATGTGGGACGATAAGCAGATACGGATATTGCTAAGGAAACCTTTACCGACTCGCTCAACGATATGTTTGATTCGTTGCTTGTACTGCGACAAGAAGAGTTGATAGCTCGCGATCGCACACACGGTTTAAGCAGCGAAGAACGCCGGGAACTCTGGACACTGAACCAGGAACTGGCCAGGAAATAGACAAAATCATTCACGTTGTATCAAGGCAGCAAGTGAACGAATTCCTGGGGGGGTCACCAGGTAAAGACCAGGGTTTCGGGAATCAGGCTACCGCGGGACCACGGTAGATGGTAAAGTATTTAACGGCTTAACTGCCGAATACCTATCGGGTAGCCCCCGACAGCCGCACCGAGGCGCAGCGGCATTAATATAAGTACGCCCTCGCATTAAATGTCGGCGGTTCGTTCGCCGGCCGACACCAATCAAATGAATTAAGTGTGGATACCGTCTTATGGAGCAAAACCCGCAGTCACGACTCAAGCTTCTTGTCCAACGTGGTAAAGAGCAAGGCTATCTGACCTATGCCGAGGTCAATGACAATCTGCCGGAAGATATCGTCGATTCAGATCAGATCGAAGACATCATCCAAATGATCAACGACATGGGCATTCAGGTGATGGAAGAAGCGCCGGATTGCCGATAATTTGTTGCTGGCTGAAACCTCCAACAACACTGATGAAGACCCAGAAGAAGCGGCTGCACAAGTTCTGTCCAGCGTGGAATCTGAAATCGGGCGTACTACTGACCCCGTGCGTATGTACATGCGCGAAATGGGTACCGTAGAGCTGCTGACCCGTGAAGGCGAAATCGACATCGCCAAGCGTATTGAAGACGGGATCAACCAGGTACAGTGTTCCGTTGCCGAATACCCGGAAGCAATCACCTGATGCTGCTGGAACAGTACGATCGCGTTGAAGCAGAAGAAGCACGTCTGTCCGACCTTATCACCGGTTTCGTCGATCCAAACGCTGAAGAAGATCTGGCACCTACCGCCACTCACGTCGGTTCTGAGCTTTCCCAGGAAGATCTGGACGATGACGAAGATGAAGACGAAGAAGATGGCGATGACGACAGCGCCGATGATGACAACAGCATCGACCCGGAACTGGCTCGCGAAAAATTTGCGGAACTACGCGCTCAGTACGTTGTAACGCGTGACACCATCAAAGCGAAAGGTCGCAGCCACGCAGCCGCTCAGGAGAGATCCAGCAGCTCTCTTAAGTTTCTAAGCAATTCCGTCTGGTACCGAACAGATTCGACTACCTGGTTAACAGCATGCGTACCATGATCTACTGTGCGTACCCAGGAACGTATCATCATGAAGATGTGCGTTGAGCAGTGCAAAATGCCGAAGTAAACTTCATCACCTGGTTCACCGGCAATGAGACCAGAAGTGATACCTGGTTCAACGCGGCTATCGCGATGCGAATAAACCATGGTCTGAAAAACTGCACGATGTAGCGGATATCACGTTCACCGTGGTCTGCAGAAACTGCGTCAGATTGAAGAAGAAACCGGCCTGACCATCTAGCAGGTTAAAGACATCAACCGTCGTATGTCCATCGGTGAAGCGAAAGCTTGCCGTGCGGAAAGAAAGAGATGGTCGCAGCCAGGGACGTCAGGTTATTTCATCGCCAAGCAACACCAACCTGCGCCGCAGTTCCTGACCCACATCCAGGAAGGTAACATCGGCCTGCACCAAAGCGGTCCATAAGTTTGAATACCGTCGCGGCTATAAGTTCTCACCTATGCAACCTGGTGGTATCCGTCAGGCTATTAACCGTTCTATCCAGACGGCGTGCACCATCCGTATCCCGTGAAATGATTGAGATGATTAACAAGTCAACCGTATCTCCCGCCAGATGCTGCAGGAAATGGGTCGTGAGCCAATGCTGGAAGCCGGGTGAATGCTTATGCCATGGCAAGACAAAAACCCCGTAAAGTGCTGAAATCGCCAAAGAGCCAATCTCCATGGAAACGCCAATCGTGATGATGAAGTATTTTATCTGGCGATCTTCATCGAAGGACACCACCCTCGAGCTGCCGCTGGCAGTTCGCGGACCACCTGATAAGCCTGCGGTGCCGCCACGACTACGCGTGCTTGCTGGCCTGACCGCCCGTGAAGCGAAAGTTCTGCGTATGCGTTTCGGTATCGATATGAAGACCTCCACCACACGCTGGAAGAAGTGGGTAAACAGTTCGACGTAACCCGCGAACGTATCCGTCAGATCGAAGCGAAGGCGCTGCGTAAACTGCGTCACCCAAGCCGCTCTGAAGTGCTGCGTAGCTTCCTCGACGATTAATCGGTAGGCCGGATCAGGCGTTACGCCGCACCCGGCACTAGGCCCTCTGCACAAACGCCACCTTTTCGGTGGCGTTTTTTATCGCCCACGCACTACCAGCGCCTGGTCCAGCTCGCGATACGCTTCAACCAGTTTCTCCAGTGAAACGCGACTTAAACCGCTGGGATTTGGCAGCACCCAAATCTGCGTCGAACCAATGGTGAGCGTTTGTTTCCCCCACTGTGCACCGCGCTGGCTGAATCCCTGTTCATATGCTTGTTTGCCCAGAATCGCCAACGCCTGCGGCTGATAATCTTCAATTTTTTCAATCAGCTTACGCCCGCCTGCGTGTAGCTCCTGCTTTGAAACTTCATTGGCTTGCACCGTTGGACGGTCTACCAGTTTGGTGACGCCACAACGATAATCCAGCAGATGCTGTGCCTCCTGCGGCTTCAACTGACGGTCGGTAAACCCGGCCTGATATATCACCTTCCAGAAGCGATTTGCCGGATGAGCAAAGGGAAAACCAGTCCCGGCGGATGAAAGCCCAGGGTTGATACCGCAAAACACGACCCGTAACCCTGGAGCCAAAATATCCTCAACCATATTTACTCCTTTCTAACATCACCAGGAAAAGTATAACGGATTGAAAATACATTGTTTATAAAAACAGCAGGCGCGCGGTAATGGCTGGATTGCGACACGGAGTTACTTTATAATCCGCTACCATGGCCCCTTAGCTCAGTGGTTAGAGCAGGCGACTCATAATCGCTTGGTCGCTGGTTCAAGTCCAGCAGGGGCCACCAGATATAGCAAAGGCTGACGAGAAATCGTCAGCCTTTTTCTTTTTATATATCAGTTACTTTGCGTGCCAGTAAGCCGCTGCACGTACCCGCTGTGGGTCATACTGTTCCGCTTCAAAGCGGCGGCTTAAATTCTTAACGACTTTACCTTCGCCGGTTATCCAGATGAAGTAATCATCGGCAGGGATTTGCATCTGCGCCAGACGCGCATCTACCGCCTGCTCATCATGTGCCAGCCATTCGATATTAAAACCATCAAGGTGCGCGAGATAATCCTGACAGGCGTTATCCCGCACGCTAACCAGCGCACTAACTTGCGGTTTAACGGCAAGTTTGCTCAACGTTTCCAGGCGGCGGCGCAATGCAGGCATTCCGGATTCATCGCAGACATACAGCTGATACGCGTAATCTTCCGGCACCACCAGCGAACCGCGCGGACCTGCCACCGTAAGTTTATCGCCCGGTTGCGCCTGCATCGCCCAGCCGCTGGCGACCCCACCGTCGTGAATAAAGAAATCAATCGCCAGTTCATGGCGTAGTTCGTCATACAGCGGCGTATAGTCACGCGACGGTGGGCGTGGTCCTTCCGGCCAGACGATGCCCTCTTCCGTTACCGTTGGCGGCACAAAGTGAGCGTCAGGTTGAGGAAAGAAGAGTTTGCTGTGATCGTCAAAGCCACGCGATGTAAAACCGTCCAGCGCCTCGCCGCCGAGGACAATGCGCTGAAAACCGGCGCTGATGCGCTCAACGCGTAACACAGTCAGTTCACGGAAGCGCAGATCATTGCGAACGCGCTGCGGGTAGCGGGGGGTGTTATTCATTGTTATCGCCTTCGTGATGGTAATCAGATATATCTAAATAAAACTCGCAAATGATAATGATTGTTAATCATGATAAATGCAAGCGATTTGTAGAACTGATATGTCTATAGTCTGATAAGACGAACCGCCTCTTCTCAGGCATCATTACTCAACGCCGGATGCGGCGTGAACGCCTTATCCGGCCTACGTGTGAGATGAGTCCACGTTTAAAAATCATTTTTACACTTGCAAGAACGCTCATATCAGATATAAATTAGATATATCTAATTAAGCAAAAGGAGGCTGATATGAGCCATCATCACGAAGGGTGTTGTAAACATGAAGGCCAGCCACGCCATGAGGGCTGCTGCAAAGGTGAGAAGTCAGAACACGAGCACTGCGGACACGGTCACCAGCATGAACACGGTCAATGCTGCGGTGGTCGCCACGGTCGCGGCGGCGGTCGTCGGCAACGTTTCTTTGGTCACGGTGAATTACGTCTGGTGATTCTGGATATTCTCTCGCGCGATGACAGCCACGGTTACGAATTGATTAAAGCGATTGAGAATCTAACCCAGGGGAATTACACCCCAAGCCCGGGCGTCATCTACCCAACGCTGGATTTTCTGCAGGAGCAGTCGCTGATTACCATCCGCGAAGAGGAAGGAGGTAAGAAGCAGATTGCGCTGACCGAACAAGGCGCGCAGTGGCTGGAAGAAAACCGCGAACAGGTGGAGATGATTGAAGAACGCATCAAAGCGCGTTGCGTTGGCGCGGCGCTGCGCCAGAACCCGCAAATGAAGCGGGCGCTGGATAATTTTAAAGCGGTGCTGGATTTACGCGTCAACCAGAGCGATATCAGTGATGCACAAATAAAAAAGATCATTGCGGTGATCGACCGCGCCGCTTTTGATATTACGCAACTGGATTAATCGCCGCATCCGCCAGTGGCGCGGTGCAATTGCCGGATGCGACGCTTGACGCGCCTTATCCGGCCTACACCCGCTACACACCCCGCAGGCCTGATAAGATGCGCCAGCATCGCATCAGGCATTGTGCTCCAACCGCCGGATCCGGCATACCGATTAATGCAGGACCGTAACTGCATCCTGAAGGCGGCTTGCGCGACGTTTTACCATCGCCGACACGCTTGCGTTCTCTCCGCCACCAGCCCGGCATTTTCGTGGGCGATTTCATCAAGTTTCGCCACCGCGCGCGTCAAGTCTGACAGGCCCGTCGCCTGCTCTGACGTTGACTGACTAATCTGCGCAATCAGCTGGCTGACATTTTGCACTTGTGAAACAATGTCATCCATCGTGCGCCCCGCCGCATGTACCTGCTCAGACCCGGACTGTACTTTACTGGCGCTGGCCTCAATCAACTGGCGAATTTCGTTAGCGGCAGTGGCGTCCTGCTCGCCAGATGTCGAACTTCACCAGCAACCACCGCAAAGCCCCTTCCCTGCTCACCGGCACGCGCAGCCTCAACGGCGGCATTCAGCGCCAAGAATATTGGTCTGGAAAGCAATATCGTTAATCAGCGTGGTAATCGAGCCAATACGCTGGGTGCTATCGGCGATATCCTCCATGGTTTGCACTACCCGGCGCATCGCCTGCCCACCCTGAGTTGCCGCGCCGCTGGCGGCAAGAGAGAGCTTATCGGCCTGCGCCGCAGTGTGTGCATTGTTCTGGCACCGATGTCGCCATCTGATTCATGGTAGTGACCGTTTGCTGCACATTCTCCACCGTTCTGCGTCCGCAGATTGAGAGAATCGTTACCACGCGCCAGCACGTCGCTACCATCGCTAACGCTGTTAACCTGGCTTGAGACATCGTTAATCAGCCAACGGCACTTAACCGAAGCTGCCCCACCGAGCGAAGTATCAGCCCTAGCTCGTCGCTACGATCGACGTTCCACGCTATTACGCTCGCCGGTCGCCACGCGGAGCGCCTGTCGCGTCACGTTCTCGATTGGCCGAACAATCTGCCACTCAAATACCAGGGTGGTCAGCAGCAGCAGAATCGCCGACGCCAGCACCGCCGCAATCGGCGCATTCAGGGCAAGCAGCGATCCGGCCAGCAGCAGATGACAGCCCGAGCATCACGCTTCTAACCCGCCAGCGCAGCGGCATAGCCGAGAGCTTGCCCCACCAGCGTTTGCTGATAACCCGGCCTCTACCAGGTGTTTATCGCTGCGATTCTCGCGCAATGCCTGATAAAGCGCTTCAACGGCCGCCACTTCCTGTGGACTGGCCTTGGTACGGATAGACATATAGCCATGGTTCCACCATTACGCACCTGGGGAATGGCGTTGGCACGCACCCAGTAATGGCCGCCGCTTTTTGGGCGATTTTTCACGATACCGGTCCACGGCTCACCTTGCTTTAGCGTATACCACATATCGGCAAACGCCGCTTTCGGCATATCGGGATGACGCACCAGATTATGCGGCAGGCCGTGCATCTCTTTCACGGCCATAGCCGCTTATCTTCACAAAAGCATCGTTAACGTGGGTAATGCAGCTATTGAGGTCGGTGGTCGACATGAGGGTGGTGATGTATTGTGCCAGCACGGTATTCATGCTGGTTTTGGTCGGACAGGGTAGACATACCAGCATCCTTTTCAGGTGCGGAAAGAAAATGTTATTACAATTGTTATATCGGAGGTTATTTAATTAACCTTAATTGTTAATTTTGCGTTTAGATCGCAAAATCGACAAAAGCCCTTACTTTTTACAAGCCCGCGCTATCCTCTGGCGCAAAACCCGCGCTGTACTGCTGTGGAGCGCGCTGCAGCAAAAAGGTCGCGACCTCGCCGACAACCTTTTAAGTCTCCCCGCACCGTTCGGACGCATTAAATATTGTACAATCCGCGTTATTCCCACGGCATTTATCCCGATTTTCGGCACCGCAGCCGCTGAAAGTGGCGTAATCCCTGCAATACTTAACTCAGTATCATGTGATACGTGAGCCCCGGGAGCACATTTTACAGGTCACCTTCCAGCGCATCGGCTCTGGCCTGCAGCGCACACGCATTGAATCTCATTGAGAAGACAACGCTCTCACATGAGGAGATGAAAGCTCTTAACCAGGAGGTCAGGGAATACTTTAAAGAACATGTGAATCCGGGGTTTTTAGAGTACCGAAAATCTGTAACAGCCGGTGGGGATTACGAAGCCGTAGAGTGGCAAGCGGGAGGGTTAAATACGCTTGTCGACACCCAGGGCCAGGAGTTTATCGACTGCCTGGGAGGTTTTGGAATTTTCAACGTGGGGCACCGTAATCCAGTTGTGGTTTCCGCCGTACAGAATCAACTTGCGAAACAACCGCTGCACAGCCAGGAGCTGCTCGATCCGTTACGGGCGATGTTGGCGAAAACCCTTGCTGCGCTAACGCCCGGTAAACTGAAATACAGCTTCTTCTGTAATAGCGGCACCGAGTCCGTTGAAGCAGCGCTGAAGCTGGCGAAAGCTTACCAGTCACCGCGCGGCAAGTTTACTTTTATTGCCACCAGCGGCGCGTTCCACGGTAAATCACTTGGCGCGCTGTCGGCCACGGCGAAATCGACCTTCCGCAAACCGTTTATGCCGTTACTGCCGGGCTTCCGTCATGTGCCGTTTGGCAATATCGAAGCCATGCGCACGGCTCTTAACGAGTGCAAAAAAACCGGTGATGATGTGGCTGCGGTGATCCTCGAACCGATTCAGGGTGAAGGTGGCGTAATTCTGCCGCCGCCGGGCTATCTCACCGCCGTACGTAAGCTATGCGATGAGTTCGGCGCACTGATGATCCTCGATGAAGTACAAACGGGCATGGGGCGCACGGGCAAGATGTTCGCCTGCGAGCATGAGAACGTACAGCCGGATATCCTCTGCCTTGCCAAAGCGCTCGGCGGCGGCGTGATGCCGATTGGCGCGACCATCGCCACTGAAGAGGTGTTTTCAGTTCTGTTCGACAACCCATTCCTGCATACCACCACCTTTGGCGGCAACCCGCTGGCCTGTGCGGCGGCGCTGGCGACCATCAATGTGTTGCTGGAGCAGAACTTACCGGCTCAGGCTGAGCAAAAAGGCGATATGTTGCTGGACGGTTTCCGTCAACTGGCGCGGGAATATCCCGATCTGGTACAGGAAGCGCGTGGTAAAGGGATGTTGATGGCGATTGAGTTTGTTGATAACGAAATCGGCTATAACTTTGCCAGCGAGATGTTCCGCCAGCGCGTACTGGTGGCCGGAACGCTCAATAACGCCAAAACGATCCGCATTGAACCGCCACTGACACTGACCATTGAACAGTGTGAACTGGTGATCAAAGCGGCGCGTAAGGCGCTGGCGGCCATGCGAGTAAGTGTCGAAGAAGCGTAATATCAAATCGGATGGCGATACGACGTCGCCATCCGATCTTTTTATACGACGCGTACGCCCGCAGGCATCATCCGCTCCGGCGTTAACAGCACGCTTTCACTGCCGTCATCGGTTTCCGCACACAACAGCATGCATTCCGACGTTTCACCACGCATTTTCGCTTTTTGCAGATTGCATAAGACCACCACCGTTTTCCCCATCAGCTCTTCTTCGCTGTAGTACGGCACCAGGCTGGTCACGGTTTGCAGCGTTTTTTGCCCCACATCAACCTGTACGATGTACAGCTTGTCGGCGTTTTCATGGCGTTTCACTTCCACAATCTTTCCGACGCGCATTTCCAGACGTGCAAAATCAGCGTAAGCCACGGTTTCCATTGCTTCCTCCCTTAGGGTAAAATTTTACTAAACTATAGCAAAAGTTTTTCTCAATCCTGTAGGCTAAAAATGGAGAATGCAGGCGTGATCACATTCGTGAGCCGCTGTGTTACCGTTACAGCGTCAAAGAAACGCGCTTTATTTACTGAAAACAGGTGACCCGATAAGCACTTCCTCTACAATGGGGGCGCACATCAGGGAAAGTAAAAAAGGTAAACATGGCAACACTAAAAGACATCGCAATCGAAGCTGGCGTATCCCTGGCGACAGTATCCAGGGTCTTAAATGACGATCCGACATTGAATGTGAAAGAAGAGACGAAACATCGCATTCTCGAGATCGCCGAAAAGCTGGAGTACAAGACCAGTAGTGCCCGTAAACTCCAGACAGGTGCAGTCAACCAACACCATATTCTGGCTATCTACAGCTACCAGCAGGAGCTGGAGATCAACGATCCTTACTATCTGGCGATCCGCCACGGCATTGAAACCCAGTGCGAAAAGCTGGGCATCGAGCTCACCAACTGTTATGAACACAGCGGCTTACCAGACATTAAAAACGTCACCGGTATTTTAATTGTCGGCAAACCCACGCCCGCCCTGCGCGCCGCTGCCAGCGCGTTGACCGACAATATCTGTTTTATCGACTTTCACGAACCCGGCAGCGGTTACGATGCGGTGGATATCGATCTGGCACGCATCAGTAAAGAAATCATCGACTTCTATATCAACCAGGGCGTTAATCGTATTGGTTTTATTGGCGGTGAAGATGAGCCTGGCAAGGCGGATATTCGTGAGGTCGCCTTTGCGGAATATGGCCGACTGAAACAAGTGGTACGCGAAGAGGATATCTGGCGCGGCGGTTTTTCCAGTTCGTCGGGTTATGAACTGGCAAAACAAATGCTGGCGCGGGAAGACTATCCGAAGGCACTGTTTGTTGCTTCCGATTCCATTGCTATCGGCGTACTGCGGGCAATTCATGAACGAGGCCTGAACATCCCACAGGATATTTCGCTTATCAGCGTTAACGATATCCCCACCGCGCGATTTACCTTTCCGCCGCTCTCCACCGTGCGCATCCATTCCGAGATGATGGGAAGTCAGGGCGTTAACCTGGTGTATGAAAAAGCCCGCGATGGTCGCGCGCTGCCGCTGTTAGTCTTCGTTCCCAGCAAATTAAAACTGCGCGGCACGACCCGTTAAATCCCCTTACACACTGTCCGGCAATCGTTTTTGCCGGACAGTGCTGCCGTTTATTTTCGTGATCCAGTTAAAGTAAATGCATTTACCTGCTACTTTTTAGTAAAAATTTTACTAAACTCCCCAGCAATTACACAAACTACCATCACCATGAATGGTTCCGATTTCTCTCTACCGGGAGGCCCTATGAATCGCTGGGAAAACATTCAGCTCACCCACGAAAACCGACTTGCGCCGCGTGCGTACTTTTTTTCATATGATTCTGTTGCGCAAGCGCGTACCTTTGCCCGCGAAACCAGCAGCCTGTTTCTGCCCTTAAGCGGTCAGTGGAATTTCCACTTTTTTGACCATCCGCTGCAAGTACCAGAAGCCTTCACCTCTGAGTTAATGGCTGACTGGGGGCATATTACCGTCCCCGCCATGTGGCAAATGGAAGGTCACGGCAAACTGCAATATACCGACGAAGGTTTTCCGTTCCCCATCGATGTGCCGTTTGTCCCCAGCGATAACCCAACCGGTGCCTATCAACGTATTTTCACCCTCAGCGACGGCTGGCAGGGTAAACAGACGCTGATTAAATTTGACGGCGTCGAAACCTATTTTGAAGTCTATGTTAACGGTCAGTATGTGGGTTTCAGCAAGGGCAGTCGCCTGACCGCAGAGTTTGACATCAGCGCGATGGTTAAAACCGGCGACAACCTGTTGTGTGTGCGCGTGATGCAGTGGGCGGACTCTACCTACGTGGAAGACCAGGATATGTGGTGGTCAGCGGGGATCTTCCGCGATGTTTATCTGGTCGGAAAACACCTAACGCATATTAACGATTTCACTGTGCGTACCGACTTTGACGAAGCCTATTGCGATGCCACGCTTTCCTGCGAAGTGGTGCTGGAAAATCTCGCCGCCTCCCCTGTCGTCACGACGCTGGAATATACCCTGTTTGATGGCGAACGCGTGGTGCACAGCAGCGCCATTGATCATTTGGCAATTGAAAAACTGACCAGCGCCAGCTTTGCTTTTACTGTCGAACAGCCGCAGCAATGGTCAGCAGAATCCCCTTATCTTTACCATCTGGTCATGACGCTGAAAGACGCCAACGGCAACGTTCTGGAAGTGGTGCCACAACGCGTTGGCTTCCGTGATATCAAAGTGCGCGACGGTCTGTTCTGGATCAATAACCGTTATGTGATGCTGCACGGCGTCAACCGTCACGACAACGATCATCGCAAAGGCCGCGCCGTTGGAATGGATCGCGTCGAGAAAGATCTCCAGTTGATGAAGCAGCACAATATCAACTCCGTGCGTACCGCTCACTACCCGAACGATCCGCGTTTTTACGAACTGTGTGATATCTACGGCCTGTTTGTGATGGCGGAAACCGACGTCGAATCGCACGGCTTTGCTAATGTCGGCGATATTAGCCGTATTACCGACGATCCGCAGTGGGAAAAAGTCTACGTCGAGCGCATTGTTCGCCATATCCACGCGCAGAAAAACCATCCGTCGATCATCATCTGGTCGCTGGGCAATGAATCCGGCTATGGCTGTAACATCCGCGCGATGTACCATGCGGCGAAAGCGCTGGATGACACGCGACTGGTGCATTACGAAGAAGATCGCGATGCTGAAGTGGTCGATATTATTTCCACCATGTACACCCGCGTGCCGCTGATGAATGAGTTTGGTGAATACCCGCATCCGAAGCCGCGCATCATCTGTGAATATGCTCATGCGATGGGGAACGGACCGGGCGGGCTGACGGAGTACCAGAACGTCTTCTATAAGCACGATTGCATTCAGGGTCATTATGTCTGGGAGTGGTGCGACCACGGGATCCAGGCACAGGACGACCACGGCAATGTCTGGTATAAATTCGGCGGCGACTACGGCGACTATCCCAACAACTATAACTTCTGTCTTGATGGTTTGATCTATTCCGATCAGACGCCGGGACCGGGCCTGAAAGAGTACAAACAGGTTATCGCGCCGGTAAAAATCCACGCGCGGGATCTGACTCGCGGCGAGTTGAAAGTCGAAAATAAACTGTGGTTTACCACGCTTGATGACTACACCCTGCACGCAGAGGTGCGCGCCGAAGGTGAAACGCTCGCGACGCAGCAGATTAAACTGCGCGACGTTGCGCCGAACAGCGAAGCCCCCTTGCAGATCACGCTGCCGCAGCTGGACGCCCGCGAAGCGTTCCTCAACATTACGGTGACCAAAGATTCCCGCACCCGCTACAGCGAAGCCGGACACCCTATCGCCACTTATCAGTTCCCGCTGAAGGAAAACACCGCGCAGCCAGTGCCTTTCGCACCAAATAATGCGCGTCCGCTGACGCTGGAAGACGATCGTTTGAGCTGCACCGTTCGCGGCTACAACTTCGCGATCACCTTCTCAAAAATGAGTGGCAAACCGACATCCTGGCAGGTGAATGGCGAATCGCTGCTGACTCGCGAGCCAAAGATCAACTTCTTCAAGCCGATGATCGACAACCACAAGCAGGAGTACGAAGGGCTGTGGCAACCGAATCATTTGCAGATCATGCAGGAACATCTGCGCGACTTTGCCGTAGAACAGAGCGATGGTGAAGTGCTGATCATCAGCCGCACAGTTATTGCCCCGCCGGTGTTTGACTTCGGGATGCGCTGCACCTACATCTGGCGCATCGCTGCCGATGGCCAGGTTAACGTGGCGCTTTCCGGCGAGCGTTACGGCGACTATCCGCACATCATTCCGTGCATCGGTTTCACCATGGGAATTAACGGCGAATACGATCAGGTGGCGTATTACGGTCGTGGACCGGGCGAAAACTACGCCGACAGCCAGCAGGCTAACATCATCGATATCTGGCGCAGCACCGTCGATGCCATGTTCGAGAACTATCCCTTCCCGCAGAACAACGGTAACCGTCAGCATGTCCGCTGGACGGCACTGACTAACCGCCACGGTAACGGTCTGCTGGTGGTTCCGCAGCGCCCAATTAACTTCAGCGCCTGGCACTATACCCAGGAAAACATCCACGCTGCCCAGCACTGTAACGAGCTGCAGCGCAGTGATGACATCACCCTGAACCTCGATCACCAGCTGCTTGGCCTCGGCTCCAACTCCTGGGGCAGCGAGGTGCTGGACTCCTGGCGCGTCTGGTTCCGTGACTTCAGCTACGGCTTTACGTTGCTGCCGGTTTCTGGCGGAGAAGCTACCGCGCAAAGCCTGGCGTCGTATGAGTTCGGCGCAGGGTTCTTTTCCACGAATTTGCACAGCGAGAATAAGCAATGAGGATCATCGATAACTTAGAACAGTTCCGCCAGATTTACGCCTCTGGCAAGAAGTGGCAACGCTGCGTTGAAGCGATTGAAAATATCGACAACATTCAGCCTGGCGTCGCCCACTCCATCGGTGACTCATTGACTTACCGCGTGGAGACAGACTCCGCGACCGATGCGCTATTTACCGGGCATCGACGCTATTTTGAAGTGCATTACTACCTGCAAGGGCAGCAAAAAATTGAATATGCGCCGAAAGAGACATTACAGGTAGTGGAATATTATCGTGATGAAACTGACCGTGAATATTTAAAAGGCTGCGGAGAAACCGTTGAGGTCCACGAAGGGCAAATCGTTATTTGCGATATCCATGAAGCGTATCGGTTTATCTGCAATAACGCGGTCAAAAAAGTGGTTCTCAAAGTCACCATCGAAGATGGTTATTTCCATAACAAATAACAACTACGGCGGCAAAAGGAGTTTGCCGCCACCGCTACCCTACTCATTTTCGGAGATGTGTTATGTCTGATACCAAACGTAATACAATCGGCAAATTCGGCTTGCTCTCGCTGACTTTTGCCGCCGTTTACAGCTTTAACAACGTTATCAATAATAATATTGAGCTTGGACTGGCCTCGGCACCGATGTTTTTCCTCGCGACGATTTTTTATTTTATTCCCTTCTGTCTGATCATCGCAGAATTTGTTTCGTTAAATAAAAACTCAGAAGCCGGTGTCTACGCGTGGGTAAAAAGTTCGCTGGGCGGACGTTGGGCATTTATTACTGCCTATACCTACTGGTTCGTAAACCTGTTCTTTTTCACCTCACTGTTGCCGCGCGTTATTGCTTATGCTTCGTATGCCTTCCTCGGATACGAATATATTATGACGCCGGTTGCCACCACCATTATCAGTATGGTGCTGTTCGCCTTCTCCACCTGGGTTTCCACCAACGGGGCGAAAATGTTGGGGCCAATTACCTCCGTCACTTCAACGCTGATGCTGCTGTTAACGCTCTCCTACATTTTACTGGCAGGTACGGCGCTGGTTGGCGGCGTACAGCCTGCTGACGCCATCACCGTTGACGCGATGATCCCGAACTTCAACTGGGCGTTCCTCGGCGTTACCACCTGGATCTTTATGGCCGCAGGTGGCGCGGAGTCCGTCGCTGTGTACGTTAACGACGTCAAAGGCGGTTCGAAATCGTTCGTTAAAGTGATCATCCTCGCCGGGATTTTTATCGGCGTACTGTATTCCGTCTCCTCGGTGCTGATTAACGTCTTCGTCAGCAGCAAAGAGTTGAAATTTACCGGCGGATCGGTGCAGGTATTCCACGGCATGGCGGCGTATTTTGGTCTACCGGAAGCGTTGATGAATCGCTTTGTCGGTCTGGTGTCCTTTACCGCGATGTTCGGTTCCCTGCTGATGTGGACCGCAACGCCGGTGAAAATTTTCTTCTCCGAAATCCCGGAAGGCATCTTTGGTAAGAAAACCGTCGAACTGAACGAAAACGGCGTTCCGGCGCGCGCAGCGTGGATCCAGTTCCTGATCGTCATCCCGCTGATGATTATCCCGATGCTCGGTTCCAATACCGTGCAGGATCTGATGAATACTATTATTAATATGACCGCCGCAGCGTCCATGCTTCCGCCGTTATTCATCATGCTGGCTTACCTGAATTTACGCGCCAAATTAGATCACCTGCCACGCGATTTCCGTATGGGCTCCCGCCGCACCGGTATTATCGTTGTTTCAATGCTGATTGCGATATTTGCCGTAGGGTTTGTCGCTTCGACATTCCCGACTGGCGCGAATATTCTGACCATCATTTTTTATAACGTCGGCGGTATTGTTATCTTCCTTGGCTTTGCGTGGTGGAAATACAGTAAATATATAAAGGGATTAACGGCTGAAGAGCGCCATATTGAAGCGACGCCAGCCAGCAATGTTGATTAAGCAGAATAATAAAAAATGAGCAGGCATTTTCCCTCTTCCTGGATGAGGAGAGGGAAAATAGTTTCTGCCTTTATATTTTTATAATTACAACGATAAAAGGCTGTACTTTTTCTTTAGCTCATGGATTAACACAATGAAATTAATCACTGCACCATGCAGAGCATTACTTGCTCTGCCGTTTTGCTACGCCTTTTCTGCGGCAGGAGAAGAAGCACGTCCGGCAGAACATGACGACACAAAAACACCCGCAATTACCTCGACATCTTCTCCTTCATTTCGTTTTTACGGCGAATTAGGGGTTGGTGGATATATGGATTTAGAGGGTGAGAATAAACATAAATACAGCGACGGTACCTATATTGAAGGTGGCCTGGAGATGAAGTACGGCTCCTGGTTCGGCCTGATTTACGGCGAAGGCTGGACCGTGCAGGCCGACCACGACGGCAATGCCTGGGTGCCAGACCATAGCTGGGGTGGTTTCGAGGGCGGAATTAACCGTTTCTATGGCGGTTATCGTACCAATGATGGCACCGAAATCATGCTCAGTCTGCGTCAGGATTCCTCGCTGGATGACCTGCAATGGTGGGGCGATTTCACCCCCGATCTGGGCTACGTCATTCCCAATACCCGCGACATTATGACTGCGCTGAAGGTACAGAACTTAAGCGGCAACTTTCGTTATAGCGTCACCGCGACTCCTGCCGGACATCATGATGAAAGCAAAGCCTGGCTACATTTTGGCAAATACGATCGCTATGACGACAAATACACCTATCCGGCAATGATGAACGGTTACATCCAGTATGACCTTGCCGAAGGCATCACCTGGATGAACGGTCTGGAAATCACCGACGGCACAGGACAGCTCTATCTCACGGGCCTGCTAACTCCTAACTTTGCCGCTCGCGCCTGGCACCATACCGGACGCGCCGACGGGCTGGACGTACCGGGAAGTGAAAGTGGGATGATGGTGAGCGCCATGTATGAAGCGTTAAAGGGCGTTTATCTCTCCACCGCTTACACCTACGCCAAACATCGCCCTGACCACGCTGACGATGAAACCACCTCTTTCATGCAGTTTGGTATCTGGTACGAATACGGCGGCGGACGTTTCGCCACGGCTTTTGATAGCCGCTTCTACATGAAAAATGCCTCTCACGATCCCAGCGACCAAATCTTCCTGATGCAATATTTCTACTGGTAATAAGGACTGTAATTTCATGAAAATAAAAACTATTTTAACGCCAGTAACCTGCGCTCTGCTGATAAGTTTTTCCGCCCATGCCGCTAACGCCGACAATTATAAAAACGTGATTAACCGTACTGGCGCGCCGCAGTACATGAAGGATTACGATTACGACGATCACCAGCGTTTTAATCCGTTTTTCGATCTCGGAGCCTGGCATGGTCATCTGTTGCCAGACGGCCCTAACACCATGGGCGGCTTTCCGGGCGTTGCGCTGCTGACGGAAGAGTACATCAACTTTATGGCCAGCAATTTCGACCGCCTGACCGTCTGGCAGGACGGCAAGAAAGTCGACTTTACGCTGGAGGCATACAGTATTCCCGGTGCGCTGGTGCAAAAACTGACAGCAAAAGATGTGCAAGTCGAAATGACTCTGCGCTTCGCCACGCCGCGCACGTCACTACTGGAAACCAAAATCACCAGCAATAAACCGCTGGATCTGGTGTGGGACGGCGAACTGCTGGAAAAACTGGAAGCGAAAGAAGGGAAACCGCTTTCCGATAAAACCATTGCTGGCGAATACCCTGACTATCAGCGCAAAATCAGCGCCACCCGTGATGGCCTGAAAGTCACCTTTGGCAAAGTGCGCGCCACCTGGGATCTGCTGACCTCCGGCGAATCGGAATATCAGGTGCATAAATCCCTGCCGGTGCAGACTGAAATCAACGGTAATCGCTTTACCAGTAAGGCGCATATCAACGGTTCGACCACGCTCTACACCACCTATTCCCATCTGCTGACCGCTCAGGAAGTTAGCAAAGAGCAAATGCAGATCCGCGATATTCTGGCGCGTCCGGCGTTTTATCTCACCGCCTCGCAGCAACGCTGGGAAGAATACCTGAAGAAAGGGTTAACCAATCCGGATGCGACGCCGGAACAGACGCGCGTCGCGGTGAAAGCGATCGAAACGCTCAACGGTAACTGGCGCTCACCGGGCGGTGCGGTGAAATTTAACACCGTTACACCGTCGGTGACCGGGCGCTGGTTCTCCGGCAATCAGACCTGGCCGTGGGATACCTGGAAGCAGGCGTTTGCGATGGCGCATTTCAATCCGGACATCGCCAAAGAGAATATCCGCGCGGTCTTCTCCTGGCAGATCCAGCCTGGCGATAGCGTGCGTCCGCAGGATGTGGGCTTTGTCCCCGACCTGATAGCGTGGAACCTTAGCCCCGAGCGTGGTGGCGATGGCGGCAACTGGAACGAACGTAATACCAAACCCAGCCTTGCCGCCTGGTCGGTGATGGAAGTGTATAACGTCACCCAAGATAAAACCTGGGTGGCAGAGATGTACCCGAAACTGGTGGCCTATCACGACTGGTGGTTACGTAACCGCGATCACAACGGCAACGGCGTGCCGGAATATGGCGCGACCCGCGACAAAGCCCACAACACTGAGAGCGGCGAGATGCTGTTTACGGTGAAAAAAGGCGATAAAGAAGAGACGCAGTCTGGGCTGAACAACTACGCCCGCGTGGTGGAGAAAGGCCAGTACGACAGTCTGGAAATTCCGGCACAGGTTGCTGCATCGTGGGAATCGGGGCGTGATGATGCCGCCGTCTTTGGGTTTATCGACAAAGAACAGTTGGATAAATATGTCGCTAATGGCGGCAAACGTAGCGACTGGACGGTGAAATTCGCCGAAAACCGCAGTCAGGACGGAACGTTGCTGGGCTACTCGCTATTGCAGGAGTCGGTGGATCAGGCCAGCTATATGTACAGCGATAACCATTATCTGGCGGAGATGGCAACCATCCTCGGTAAGCCAGAAGAGGCCAAACGCTATCGCCAGTTGGCACAGCAGCTCGCGGACTACATCAACACCTGTATGTTCGACCCGACTACCCAGTTCTACTATGACGTACGTATTGAAGATAAACCACTGGCGAACGGCTGCGCGGGCAAACCGATTGTTGAGCGCGGTAAAGGGCCGGAAGGCTGGTCGCCGCTGTTTAACGGTGCGGCAACGCAGGCCAATGCCGACGCGGTGGTGAAGGTGATGCTCGATCCTAAAGAGTTCAACACCTTTGTCCCGCTGGGAACGGCGGCGTTAACCAATCCGGCTTTTGGCGCTGATATCTACTGGCGTGGGCGCGTATGGGTGGATCAGTTCTGGTTTGGTCTGAAAGGGATGGAGCGTTACGGTTATCGTGATGATGCCCTGAAGCTGGCGGATACGTTCTTCCGGCACGCCAAAGGGTTAACCGCCGATGGACCAATTCAGGAAAATTACAACCCGCTGACAGGCGCACAGCAAGGCGCACCAAATTTCTCCTGGAGTGCCGCGCATTTGTATATGTTGTATAACGATTTTTTCCGTAAGCAATAATTTGCAACTGCTGGCGGATGCGGCGTAAACGCCTTATCCGCCCTACATGTGCAATCCTCCTGGCCGGATAAAACGCGGCAAGCGTTGCATCCGGCAACTGCACCGCGCCACTGGCGGATGCGGCGTGAACGCCTTATCCGCCCTACATGTGTGTTCCCGTAGGTCGGATAAGACGCGACAAGCGTCGCATCCGGCATCTGCACCGCGCCACTGGCGGATGCGGCGTGGACGCCTTATCCGCCCTACATGTGCAATTCCGTAACCTGGATAAAACGCGACAAGCGTCGCATCCGGCGTTATCACCGGGCGTATTCTTTTTGAATCCCATCACAATCATCACATTCCCTTTTTCCCTTTGGCTCGCCGACGGCTAAATTAGTAACTCATCCGACCACATAACAATAATTTCACTACTGGACATTCTTATGAGCTATCCGTCGCTGTTCGCCCCGCTGATCGGGGTTTGACCCGCTTAAAAACCGTGTGCTGATGGGTTCGATGCACACCGGGCTTGAGGAGTATCCCGACGGCGCGGAGCGTCTGGCGGCATTCTACGCGAACGCGCTCGTCACGGCGTGGCGCTGATTGTCAGCGGCGGGATCGCACCGGATGCCACCGGCGTTGGAATGGCGGGCGGCGCGATGCTGAACGACGCGAGTCAGGTACCGCATCACCGCGTGATTACCGATGCGGTGCGTCGGGAAGGCGGCAAAATTGCCCTGCAAATCCTGCATACCGGTCGCTACAGCTATCAGCCAAAGCTGGTTGCGCCCTCTGCGCTCCAGGCACCGATAAACCGTTTTACGCCACACGCGCTAACCCATGAAGAAATCCTTGCCCTGATCGATGACTTTGCCCACTGTGCCCAGCTGGCGCGCGAAGCGGGCTACGACGGCGTGGAAGTGATGGGCTCAGAAGGATATTTGATCAACGAATTTCTGGCCGCCCGTACCAACCAGCGCGATGACCAATGGGGCGGCGACTACGCCAACCGCATGCGTTTTGCCGTGGAAGTGGTGCGCGCGGTACGCCAGCGCGTAGGAAAAGATTTTATTATCGTCTACCGCCTGTCGATGCTCGATCTCGTGGACAACGGCGGCACCTTCGATGAAACCGTCTTGCTGGCAAAAGCCATTGAAGCCGCAGGTGCGACAATCATCAATACCGGGATCGGCTGGCATGAAGCGCGGATCCCCACCATTGCGACACCGGTGCCGCGCGGCGCATTGAACTGGGTGACGCGCAAACTAAAAAGGCCACGTGACGATCCCGCTGGTGACGACCAACCGTATCAACGATCCGCAGGTGGCCGATGACATTCTGTCGCGCGGCGACGCCGATATGGTGTCGATGGCGCGCCCCTTCCTGGCCGATGCTGAGCTGCTGTCAAAAGCGCAGTCTGGACGAGCCGACGAGATCAACACCTGCATCGGTTGTAATCAGGCCTGTCTGGACCAGATCTTTGTCGGCAAAGTAACCTCTTGCCTGGTGAACCCTCGCGCCTGCCATGAAACCAAAATGCCGATAGTGCCCGCTGCACGGAGCAAAAATCTGGCGGTGGTCGGCGCTGGCCCGCGGGTCTGGCCTTTGCCATCAACGCCGCCGCCGCGCGCGGCCATCAGGTGACGCTGTTTGACGCCAACTCCGAGATCGGCGGGCAGTTTAATATCGCCAAGCAGATCCCAGGCAAAGAAGAGTTTTATGGAACCCTGCGCTACTACCAAAAACGATCCAGATAACCGGCGTCACGCTGAAGCTCAATCAGCGGGTTAGCACCGACGATCTTCTTCATCTTTGATGATACGATCTTGCCACCCGGATCACCCCGCGCACGCCGCCGATCGACGGTATCGACCACCCAAAAGTGCTGACCTATCTGGATGTGCTGCGCGATAAAGCCCCGGTAGGCCAACGCGTAGCGATTATCGGCTGCGGCGGTATCGGCTTTGATACCGCGATGTATCTCAGCCAGCCCGGCAGCCCGACCAGCCAGAATATTGCCGAGTTCTGCGTCGAATGGGGGATTCATACCAGCTGCAACAGGCCGGCGGCCTGCGCCCGGAAGGGGCCACATCTAGCGCGTAGCCCACTGCAAATCGTGATGTCGCAACGTAAGGCCAGTAAACCTGGCGAAGGGGTGGGTAAAACGACCGGCTGGATTCACCGCACTACCCTGCTGTCGCGTGGAGTGAAAATGATCCCCGGGGTGAGCTACCAAAAGATTGACGATGCGGGATTACACGTGGAGATCAACGGCGAAGCGCAAACGCTAGCGGTCGATACAGTAATTATCTGCGCCGGTCAGGAGCCCAATCGTTCTTGCTCGCGGAACCGCTGCAGGCTGCGGGTAAAACGGTGCATCTTATCGGCGGCAGCGATGTTGCGGGAGAGCTGGACGCCCGACGCGCTATCGCGCAGGGCACCCGACTGGCGCTGGAGATTTAAGCCGCGCAGTCATTCAGTCGATAAAATAGCGCTGGTGAAATACCAAACCGAGCGGCAAGCTTTTTGGCATGATCCAGCGTGAGTTTTCGCTGCCCGTTTAATACCCGGGAGACCATCGATTTACTGCCAATTTCTGGCAAATCAGACAGGGTTAATCCGTGTTGATCCATCAGAACACGGATGACGGATACGCCCGCGGGGATTGACTCAAGTTGCGAATTAAATTCACTAAATTCAGGAGAAGAACTCTCCCAGGCGCTGATTTTAGCGCAAACCAGATCTAACAATGGATTATCCGGATCGTTAATCAGCAAATGATCGATAAACATCAGTGCTTCAGCGTACTGCTCTTCGTTCTGAATACCAGCAAGAAAAGGAGCGACCGCCGTTAGCTTCTCCCCCGCCTTTAGAATATCCGCAATAACCATCATTTTTTCCCCTTGGTACGGTGAGCCGCCGTAAAGCTATCGTATTCCTTGTGCGTGAACACATGTCGGATGTAACACTTCTGCGTATCAAAAAAAATCAACACCACGACGCGTAACTCATTGCGGCCCACATTGAGAACATAGTGCTTATCCAGATATTTAAAGTTATCCAGCGTGGGGAACATCGTTTTCAGTGCGTCAGGCGTCCTCAAATATCCCTTCGAGATAACGTTTCCTAAAGCCAAAAATTCCGTTCGATATTGCGGAAATCTTTCCGCCGCATCTTTTAATGTCTTCAGTGTTATCAGGTGCATTCTTTATCACATCCGTTGACAAATTGGCAACAGCATAGCATTAGTTGCCATTTTGGCAACGGATGAATTTATCTGTGTGACGGAAGAATAAACGTAGAAAAACGCTAAACAAGAGAATGTAGACGATGGTGACAGGGATTTTTTGTTTTATGGAAGCGCGATTCCAGAACTGGGCAGACATTGCCGGATGCGACGCTTGCCGCGTCTTATCCGGCCTGGAGTAACGTGCTGAACGTAGGCCGGATAAGGCGTTTACGCCGCATCCGGCAGGTAACTCCCAATCTTACCGACGACGTCCCAGCTTCACCGCTTTCAGTACCACAAATTTATTATTCGTCGCAATAGTGGTGCAGTTGCCGAAAATCTTCTTCAGTTTATGGAAGTAATCCAGGTGACGGTTGGCAACGATATACAGCTCGCCGTTGATTTTCAGGCAGCGGCGGGCGTGGTGGAACATCTCCCAGGCGACGTTATCGGTCAGCGCATGTTGTTGGTGAAACGGCGGGTTGCAGAGCACAGCATTAAAGCGGAAAGGCTCCACGCCGGAGAGCGCGTTGTTGATCATAAACTCGCAGCGATCCAACGCCTCTGGCATGTTGGTTTCAACGTTCAAACGGCTGGAAGCAACCGCCATCGGCGATTCATCGACAAACACCACTTTCGCCTGCGGGTTTTTATCAAGCAGCGTCAGACCAATAACGCCATTACCGCAACCGAGATCGACAATCTCCCCTTCGAGATTCTCTGGCAGATGTTGCATAAAGAAGCGCGCGCCGATATCAAGCCCGGTGCGGGAGAAGACATTCGCATGGTTGTGGATAGTCCAGTCAGTACCTTCCAGCTTCCAGCTAACGGTCTGCGGCGCATCGGCCAGCTGCGGTTCATTGAAAGTGCAATTAATCAGGCGCGCTTTTTTCCATGCCAGCGTGGTGGTGGTTGGGCCGAGCACTTTTTCGAACAGTTCCAGCGTGGAAGTGTGAATGTCACGGGCCTTGGCACCGGCAATAATACGTGTATCCGACGTGACCACTTTGCGCAGCGCACGCAGTTGCTGTTCCAGCAATGCCAGTGTTTTCGGCACTTTGATCAGCACCACACCCGGCTGTTGCGGGTAGTCGGCGGTGCTGTCGAGAAACTTCACGCTCGACTCATCAATCCCGTTGAGGCGTAAATTCTCGCGCGTCGCCAGTTCACTGATGTATGAGTCGCCAATGCTGTACGGCTTATGTTCCGCCAGTGCGCAGCTTAACGCACCAAAGGCATCATTCAGGATCAACACCGGGCCGCGGATTTCTGTGTCGTCCAACTGTTGCAGCAAATATTCATCCGCCGCTTCCCACGCCTGTAGCGGGTTAACGTCATCCGTCGCCGGAAAACGTTGTAGTGTCAGTGAACGGAAACCGTTGTCTAAGTGGCTCATCGGCCCTCCTGAATGATAAAATTTCGACATTGCCCCTGAAAAGGGTGCGTGAGTATACCCTTTTTCTCTTTTTCGTGGGCGGTTATGAGCAATCTTACTTATCTTCAGGGTTATCCCGAGCAGCTACTTTCCCAGGTGCGAACACTGATTAACGAACAGCGTCTGGGCGATGTGCTGGCAAAACGCTATCCGGGAACACACGACTACGCCACCGATAAAGCCCTCTGGCAATATACTCAGGATCTGAAAAATCAGTTTCTGCGTAATGCCCCGCCGATCAATAAAGTGATGTATGACAATAAGATCCATGTGCTAAAAAACGCGCTCGGGTTACATACCGCTGTTTCTCGTGTGCAGGGCGGCAAGCTGAAAGCAAAGGTGGAGATCCGCGTCGCTACCGTGTTTCGCAACGCGCCGGAACCGTTTTTGCGCATGATCGTGGTGCACGAGCTGGCGCACCTGAAGGAGAAAGAGCATAACAAAGCGTTTTACCAGTTGTGTTGTCATATGGAACCCCAGTACCACCAGCTTGAGTTCGACACCCGACTGTGGCTAACGCAGTTGTCGCTTGGGCAGAACAAAATCTGAAAATGATGTCAGGCGTTATCTTTTCTTTCTTTAGCGCCTAAAATCGACCTCCCCCCTTTCGTTAAGGATAACGACCATGCTGCGCGCATTTGCCCGCCTTCTTCTCCGTATTTGTTTTTCTCGCCGGACTCTAAAGATTGCCTGCTTACTGTTACTTGTGGCAGGAGCGACCATCCTTATCGCCGATCGCGTAATGGTCAACGCCAGCAAACAGCTGACCTGGAGCGATGTCAACGCCGTTCCGGCGCGTAACGTGGGTTTATTGCTGGGGGCGAGGCCGGGTAATCGCTACTTTACCCGACGTATTGATACCGCAGCAGCGTTGTACCACGCCGGAAAAGTGAAATGGCTGCTGGTAAGTGGCGATAACGGACGTAAAAATTACGATGAAGCATCAGGTATGCAGCAGGCTTTGATCGCTAAAGGCGTACCAGCAAAAGTGATCTTCTGCGACTATGCCGGATTCTCAACGCTGGATTCGGTAGTGCGTGCCAAAAAGGTTTTTGGTGAAAACCATATCACCATTATCTCGCAAGAATTTCATAATCAACGCGCCATCTGGCTGGCAAAACAGTACGGCATCGACGCTATCGGTTTTAACGCGCCAGACCTCAATATGAAGCACGGTTTTTATACTCAACTGCGGGAGAAACTCGCTCGTGTCAGCGCCGTGATTGACGCCAAAATCCTCCATCGCCAGCCGAAATATCTCGGGCCTTCGGTCATGATTGGGCCGTTTAGTGAGCATGGCTGTCCGGCGCAGAAATAATGCGTATCTGCGCACGTCGAAGATGAAAAAGGCGTGCTACATTGACGACAGAATCCCTTTATGGAGTATCCACGCGTTATGATACGTTTCGCTGTGATTGGTACGAACTGGATCACTCGCCAGTTCGTCGAGGCCGCCCATGAGAGCGGTAAATACAAGTTAACCGCCGTATATTCCCGCAGCCTTGAACAGGCCCAGCACTTCGCCAATGATTTTTCTGTCGAGCATCTGTTTACCTCGCTGGAAGCGATGGCGGAAAGCGATGCCATTGACGCGGTGTATATTGCCAGCCCGAATTCCCTGCATTTTTCCCAGACACAACTTTTCCTTAGCCATAAAATTAATGTGATTTGCGAGAAACCGCTGGCGTCGAATCTGGCGGAAGTGGATGCCGCCATTGCCTGTGCGCGGGAAAATCAGGTGGTGCTGTTTGAGGCATTTAAAACCGCCTGCCTGCCGAACTTTCATTTGTTGCGCCAGGCGCTGCCGAAAGTCGGCAAACTGCGGAAAGTCTTTTTCAACTATTGCCAGTATTCCTCGCGGTATCAACGTTACCTGGATGGTGAGAATCCCAACACCTTTAATCCGGCATTCTCTAACGGTTCAATTATGGATATCGGTTTTTACTGTCTGGCGTCGGCGGTGGCGTTATTTGGTGAGCCGAAAAGCGTGCAGGCAACCGCCAGTTTGCTGGCAAGCGGCGTTGACGCCCAGGGCGTGGTGGTGATGGATTACGGTGATTTCAGCGTCACCTTGCAGCACTCAAAAGTCAGTGATTCTGTCCTGGCGAGCGAGATTCAGGGCGAAGCAGGATCGCTGGTGATTGAAAAACTGTCTGAATGCCAGAAAGTGTGCTTCGTGCCGCGTGGCAGCCAAATGCAGGATCTCACCCAGCCGCAGCATATTAATACCATGCTCTACGAAGCAGAGCTGTTCGCTACCCTGGTGGATGAGCATCTGGTGGATCATCCAGGGCTGGCGGTCAGTCGCATCACCGCCAAACTGCTGACCGAGATCCGCCGCCAGACTGGGGTGATTTTTCCGGCAGATAGCGTAAAACTATAATTGCCAAAGTAAAACAGTGTAAAAGGTATGTAACAGACCATTGACTGGCTGAATGGTCTGTCATACTTTGTTACCTGCAAAGGGGAGTAACTTCATTGCCGGTCGATCGTCATTACGATGTGTGAAAAAACACATCCGGTCACCGGGCAACCCGAAAGGAATACGCAGACGTATTCCTTTTTTGTTGTAAGTGAGACCTTGCCGGAAGGCGAGGTCTATGCATAAAAAGCAGCGGCTGACGTCTTCCGACGTTGGCCGTTTTTTTATGTGTAAGGAACTTCTATGAATACTGTCGGCACGCCGTTGCTATGGGGCGGATTCGCTGTTGTTGTCGCCATTATGCTGGCTATCGACCTGTTGTTGCAGGGGCGTCGTGGGGCACATGCCATGACCATGAAACAGGCTGCGGCCTGGTCGCTGGTCTGGGTGACGCTGTCGTTACTGTTTAACGCCGCTTTCTGGTGGTATCTGGTGCAAACCGAAGGTCGCGCCGTTGCCGATCCACAGGCACTGGCCTTTCTCACAGGTTATCTGATTGAGAAATCGCTGGCGGTCGATAACGTCTTTGTCTGGCTGATGTTGTTCAGCTATTTCTCTGTTCCGGCGGCATTACAACGCCGCGTGCTGGTGTATGGCGTGCTCGGGGCGATTGTTCTGCGTACCATCATGATCTTCACTGGCAGCTGGCTAATTTCGCAGTTCGACTGGATCCTGTATATCTTCGGTGCCTTCCTGCTGTTTACCGGCGTGAAGATGGCGCTCGCCCATGAAGATGAATCAGGCATTGGCGACAAGCCGCTGGTGCGCTGGCTACGCGGTCATTTGCGCATGACCGACACCATCGACAACGAGCATTTCTTTGTGCGTAAGAATGGATTGCTGTACGCCACACCGCTGATGCTGGTACTGATTCTGGTGGAATTGAGCGACGTGATTTTCGCCGTGGATAGCATTCCGGCTATCTTCGCCGTGACCACTGACCCGTTCATTGTGCTGACCTCAAACCTGTTTGCGATCCTCGGCCTGCGTGCGATGTATTTCCTGCTGGCGGGCGTAGCAGAGCGTTTCTCGATGCTCAAATATGGCCTGGCGGTGATTCTGGTGTTTATCGGTATCAAGATGCTGATTGTCGACTTCTACCATATTCCAATCGCCGTCTCGCTGGGCGTGGTGTTTGGCATTCTGGTGATGACGTTTATTATCAACGCCTGGGTGAATTATCGGCATGATAAGCAGCGGGGTGGATAATTTTTAATCTGCCTAAGCCGTGTACCCTGTCATTAACATGAGCACCGTTTTCTCCCTCTCCCTTCCAGGGAGAGGGTCGGGGTGAGGGTAATTTTTCGCACCGATGCTGGCCTGTTCCCCTCACCCTAACCCTCTCCCCAAACGGGGCGAGGGGACTGACCGAGTCCTTTTTTGATGTTGTCATCAGTCTGGAAGCCGCACGTTGGCTTTATTTTTATGTCAAAGAAATGTAACCATTAAGTTTCAAAATATGACCTCTCTTTAAAATCCAGCATTTTTCGCTTCCCGAAGCTGTAACTTTCCTTATACTCGACCTTGCAAACACTTTGTTACATCCTGAAAGATGCGTCGACAGAACGCACCAGGGATGTGCGACAACACAATGAAAGGATCGAAAAATGACTACGCAACGTTCACCGGGGCTATTCCGGCGTCTGGCTCATGGCAGCCTGGTAAAACAAATCCTGGTCGGCCTTGTTCTGGGGATTCTTCTGGCATGGATCTCAAAACCCGCGGCGGAAGCTGTTGGTCTGTTAGGTACGCTGTTCGTTGGCGCACTGAAAGCCGTGGCGCCGGTACTGGTATTAACACTGGTGATGGCCTCTATCGCCAACCATCAGCAGGGGCAGAAAACCAACATCCGCCCTATTTTATGGCTCTATCTGTTCGGCACCTTCGCGGCTGCGTTGACCGCCGTGGTGGTGAGCTTCATCTTCCCTTCCACGCTGCAACTGGCGACCGGGGCCACGGACATAACGCCGCCAACCGGTATCGTTGAAGTGATGCACGGCCTATTGATGAGCATCGTGGCCAACCCGATTCACGCGCTGATTAACGCCAACTACATCGGTATTCTGGTTTGGGCAGTGGGTCTGGGTTTTGCTCTGCGCCATAGCAATGAGAGCACCAAAAATCTGGTCAACGATATGTCGAATGCGGTGACTTTTATCGTGAAGGTGGTTATCCGCTTCGCGCCTATCGGGATCTTTGGCCTGGTATCTTCTACGCTTGCCACCACCGGCTTCTCGGCGCTATGGGGCTATGCACAGCTGTTGTTGGTACTGATTGGCTGTATGGCGGTGGTCGCACTGGTGATAAATCCGCTGCTGGTATTTTTGCAGATCCGCCGCAACCCATATCCACTGGTGTTCCTGTGCCTGCGCGAAAGCGGCGTGACCGCCTTCTTTACCCGCAGCTCGGCGGCAAACATTCCGGTCAACATGTCGCTGTGTGAAAAGCTGAATCTGGATCGTGATACCTATTCGGTGTCAATTCCATTGGGAGCCACGGTCAATATGGCGGGGGCGGCGATTACCATCACCGTGCTGACCCTGGCGGCCGTACATACGCTGGGTATTGCTATCGATCTGCCAACCGCGCTGCTGTTGAGCGTCGTGGCATCGCTGTGCGCCTGCGGTGCATCCGGCGTGGCGGGTGGTTCATTACTGCTGATCCCGCTGGCCTGTAATATGTTTGGTATTCCCAACGAGATTGCCATGCAGGTGGTTGCCGTCGGCTTTATCATCGGCGTGCTTCAGGACTCATGCGAAACCGCCATCAACTCCTCTACCGACGTGATGTTCACCGCCGCCGTTTGCCAGGCGGAAGATGCGCGTCTGGCAAAGGATGCGCTGCGCAGCTAATCCTTCGGCCCCTTCGCCATCAGGCGGAGGGGTTTTCCTCCTGCACTTTCTTCTCGACCTTAAACGGGTCAATGCCTTTACGCTGCATCCGCCAGAAGCGAATAATGTTCAGGCCGTTCATCACGAGGAAGCTGCCTTCAATCAGCGTGCCACCAATAGAACCGAGCCAGAAGTTATGCATCACCCAGCAGGCCGTTGAGCACCACATCACGCAGCGCACTGTCAGCCCTTTGCAGCGAAATAGCGCCCAGGTACTGGCTACCGTACCGATGACCGGCAGAATTTCCATCGCATGCTGGAGTTTGCCGATACCGATAATCAGTGTCAGGGCGATAAACAAGAACATCACCCACAGGCGCCGGGTATAAACCGAAATCACCGTGCGAATCACGTTAAGCTCGGCGCTCGCCCCGGCAGGGATCGCTCCCATCAAGAAGAAATGCAGCCCAATCACGCCGCTGTAGATAGCCAGTCGAACTCTAAAATGATGCTCGTCGCGGTTGATAAAGGTAGTGATACCGATCAGAAAGTGATGATACCTACGCCCTGGGCGAGCCAATACGCAGTCATGAAGAATCCCTGAAAAAAAGGAATCCAAAAAAACGGCGCTTCAGGATTTGAAACGCCGTTTTATCGTATCAGATTATCGTGCGACTACAACGTGACACCGCTCTTAAACAATGCCAGCTCGCGGAAATCATTGCGCTCGTTGCAGGTCTGCTTGCCGTTGGCGAAGTCCACAATTGTATCGACAAACTCATTGAGCAGCTGAGGCATCGCTTTACCGTGAATCAGCTGGCCGGCATCAAAGTCGATCCAGTGTTTTTTCTTCGCCGCCAGTTCGCTGTTGGTAGCAATTTTCACCGTCGGTACAAAACCGCCGTACGGCGTACCGCGACCGGTACTGAACAGCACCATATGACAGCCCGCACCAGCCAGTGCACTGGTAGCAACCACATCGTTGGCCGGCGCGCTCAGCAGGTTCAGCCCGTGGGTTTTCAAACGCTCGCCGTAGCGCAGTACGTCAACCACCTGGCTGGAGCCCGCTTTTTGCGTGCAGCCCAACGACTTGTTTTCCAGCGTGGTGATACCGCCCGCTTTGTTGCCCGGAGATGGGTTCTCAAAGTCGGCTGATTGTGAGCAATGAAGTACTGCTTAAAGTCATTGACCATCGTCACCAACTTGCCGAAGGTCTCTTCATCGCGACAGTGATCCATCAGCAGCTGTTCAGCACCGAACATTTCCGGAACTTCAGTCAGCACGGTAGTGCCGCCGTTGGCAATCACGTAATCAGAGAAGCGACCCAGCATCGGGTTAGCGGTGATACCGGACAGACCGTCAGACCCACCGCACTCCAGACCAAACTTCAGCTCGCTCAGTTTACCCGGCTCACGCTGGTCGTTACGCATCACATCATACAGTTGGCGGAGGTGTTCGATTCCCGCTTCCACTTCGTCTTTCTGGTGTTGGCAGATCATAAAGTGAACGCGTTCAGGATCACGCTCTCCTAACGTTTCGCGGAAGGCATCAACCTGGTTATTTTCACAGCCAAGACCCACTACCAGCACCGCACCCGCGTTCGGGTGACGTACCATGTTTTGCAGCATGGTACGGGTGTTAATGTGATCATCACCCAACTGCGAACAGCCGTAGGTGTGGCTGAAGAGGTGAACGCCGTCAATACCTTCAGCATCGTTGGGCTCTTTGAGGAAGCGCGTTTGCATCTGACGTGCCATCGCGTTGACACAGCCAACGGTCGGCAGGATCCACAGTTCGTTTACGCACCCCAACTTCACCGTTCGCGCGGCGATAAATCTGCACCTCACGATCGGCGTGCGGTGCCACTTCAGCCTGGAAATCCGGTTGGTAGCTATACGTGTCCAGATCGCTCAGATTTGGTACGGGTGTTGTGAGCGTGAATGTGCTCACCTGCCGCCACATCGACCAGCGTATGGCCGATTGGCAGACCGTATTTAATGACGTTTTCGCCTTTCGCAAAGGGCACGCAGAGCGAATTTATGGCCGCGCGTCACCGGCTGGCGCAGGGTGATAACCTGGCCATCAACGGTCACTTCGGTTCCTTCCGCTAAGTCAGCGAGCGCTACCGCGACATTATCCAGCGCATGGATCTTGATGTATTGCATACCAACCCCAGACCTTAGTTCAGTTCAATGGCGAAATAGTCACGCGCATTGTTAAAAGCAAATGTTTTTCACCATCTCACCCAGCAGCTGGATATCGGCAGGCGCTTCGCCCGCAGCAACCCAACGGCCAATCATCTGGCACAGAATACGGCGGAAGTATTCATGACGGGTGTAAGACAGGAAGCTGCGGCTATCGGTCAGCATGCCCACAAAGCGGCTCAGCAGACCCAGCTGCGCCAGCTGCGTCATCTGACGTTCCATACCGTCTTTCTGGTCGTTGAACCACCAGCCGGAACCGAACTGCATCTTGCCCGGCATCCCTTCACCCTGGAAGTCACCGATCATGGTGCCCAGCACTTCGTTGTCGCGCGGGTTCAGACAGTAGAGGATGGTTTTTGGCAGCAGGTTCTGTTCGTTCTGCTTGCTGAGCAGCTTAGACAGCTCTTCAGCCATCGGGCGGTCGTTGATAGAGTCAAAACCAACATCCGCGCCCAGCAGTTTGAACTGACGTTGGTTGTTATTACGCAGCGCACCAATGTGATACTGCTGTACCCACTCGCGACGTGCATATTCAGCGCCGAGGAACACGAGTACCGCGGTTTTGAACTGCGCCACTTCGTGCTCGCTCAGGGTTTCACCGGCCGAGACGACGGGCCAGGATGCTGTCGAGTTCCGCTTCGTTTGACTCGGCGAACAGCACCACGTCCAGCGCGTGGTCGGGACACTTTACAACCGTGGGCGGCGAAGTGATCCAGACGTTTGGTCAGCGCGGTCTGCAGATCGGTGAAGCGGCGGATTTCAGTGTCAGACACTTCGCTCAGCTTCGCCATATAGTCGTTGAAGGTCGCCTGTTCGATATTGAAGGCTTTATCCGGGCGCCAGCTCGGCAGCACTTTCACGTCGAAAGAGCCATCTTTAGCAACGGCCGCGTGGTGTTCCAGAGAATCGATAGGATCATCGGTGGTGCCGACCATTTTCACGTTCATCTGCTTCATGATGCCGCGCGCGGAGAATTTGTCCTGCGCCGACAGCTCGTTGCACTCATCCCAGATTTCGCCAGCGGTGGCCGGAGACAGCAGTTGACCGGTAATGCCGAACGGACGGCGCAGCTCCAGATGAGTCCAGTGGTATAACGGGTTGCCGATGGTGTGCGGAACGGTCGCCGCCCACGCGTCAAATTTCTCACGGTGAGACGCATCGCCGGTACAAAGGCGCTCGGCAACACCATTGGTGCGCATCGCACGCCACTTGTAGTGGTCGCCTTTAGCCAGATGTCATACAGGTTTTTAAAGCGATAATCTTCTGCAACCTGCTGCGGCGGTAAATGGCAGTGGTAGTCGAAAATCGGCTGGTCTTTTGCGTAGTCGTGGTACAGACGGCGGGCAAATTCGGTATCTAACAGGAAATCTTCAGTCATAAACGGGGTCATTATCGTCTTCCTCTCAACGAGTGGGTCAGATGTTTATCCTGTAATGCTGACAAAGTTATCACACCAATTTCATTGGGCCGAAGATTTTTTCGTGAGTTAGATCAATAAACGCTGACAAAAAATGACAATAAAACCAGCAAAAATAAGCTGCAAGCCGCGCCAGTACTGGCCTGCCTTATCTACCCCTTAAACCCTATGGAAAATACCTCTTTTGTGACGGTATTCACCTTTTAAAGTTGTATGACAAGTTATCTTGCCCCTGTCGAATACATACACAGACACAATGCATTAGCAGTGGTCGATACAGACACCTGATTTAGCGGTACGGATACCGAATTCAGCACACGTACTAATGGCAAGTTCGGGCCGTACCGGGATTCACGTCCTCGGTAAGCCCTTCGAAAAAACATCATCTCCTGGCACAGGATGATGGCTGCGAACCCCGCAGAGATAACAAAACGATGAGGTTTACATGCGTAAAATTAAAGGATTACGTTGGTACATGATTGCACTGGTGACGATGGGCACCGTGCTAGGATACCTGACACGTAATACCGTGGCGGCAGCGGCGCCAACCTTAATGGCTGAGCTGCATATTTCCACTCAGCAATATTCATACATCATCGCTGCTTACTCCGCAGCTTACACCGTAGTGCAGCCCGTTGCGGGCTATGTGCTGGACATTCTGGGTACCAAAATCGGCTACGCCTTCTTCGCCGTTGCCTGGGCTGTATTCTGCGGCGCTTTGCGCTGGCAGGCAGCTGGGGTGGTCTGGCGATTGCCCCAGTGGTGCAGTCGGTGCCGCAGAAGCGGCCATGATCCCTGCGGGTCTGAAAGCGAGCTCCGTGGTTCCCGGCGAAAGAGCGTTCTATTGCAGTGGGCTACTTCAACGTCGGTTCTTCTATCGGCGGTATGATTGCTCCACCGCTGGTCGTCTGGGCTATCGTGATGCACAGCTGGCAGATGGCGTTCATCATCTCCGGCGTACTGAGCTTCATTTGGGCAATGTCCTGGCTCATCTTCTACAAACACCCACGCGATCAGAAAAAATTAACTGACGAAGAACGCGATTACATCATTGGTGGTCAGGAAGCGCCAGCACCAGACCAACAACGGTAAGAAGATGTCGCCATGGCAGATTATTCAGACCCGTCACTTCTGGGTATCGCACTGCCGCGTTTCCTGGCAGAACCAGCCTGGGGTACTTTCAACGCCTGGATCCCGCTGTTCATGTTCAAAGTGTATGGCTTTGACTTGAAAGAAATCGCTATGTTTGCATGGATGCCGATGTTGTTTGCTGACGTAGGCTGCGTACTGGGTGGTTATTTGCCGCCGCTGTTCCAGCGCTGGTTCGGCGTTAACCTGATTGTTTCGCGTAAAATGGTTGTCACCATGGGCGCACTGCTGATGATTGGCCCTGGGATGATCGGCCTGTTCACCAGTCCTTATATTGCTATCGCCCTGCTGTGCCTCGGTGGCTTCGCTCACCAGTCTCTGTCCGGCGCGCTGATTACGCTCTCTTCCGATGTATTCGGTCGTAACGAAGTCGCTACCGCCAACGGTTTAACCGGGATGAGCAGCGTGGATGGCGAGTACCATGTTTGCTCTGGTGGTCGGTGCGCTGGCCGATACATTGGCTTCAGCCCGCTGTTTGCCGTACTGGCTATCTTCGACCTGTTAGGTGCACTGGTTATCTGGACCGTCCTGCAGAACAAACAGGCGGACGATGGCGAATCGGATAGCCATCACCCGACGCAGCAGGCAACGCAAAACTAATCGGTTCCTGATATTTCTTTTCTCTCTCCAAGCCGCCTTGATTCAGGCGGCTTTTTTTTAATTGTAACTTGTGGTTAGCTGTGCGTAAAAGTGGTATAACAAATTTAATCTGCCGTACCCTGCCTGGAGAGCATATGGAAATCACCGATGTCCGCCGTTTGTATCAGCAACTTGCCGCTGAGTTAAAAGAGCGCATTGAGCGAGGGTTTGCCTTCTGGGCGATAAACTGCCTGCTGAGCGCTTCATTGCCGATGAAAAGAGCGTGAGTCGTACGGTGGTCCGCGAAGCCATTATCATGCTGGAAGTGGAAGGGTACGTTGAAGTCCGCAAGGGCTCAGGCATCCATGTCATTTCCAATCAAGCCAAATACCATCAGGCACCCGATGAAAATCTGGAGTTTGCCAACTACGGTCCGTTTGAACTGCTGCAGGCTCGTCAGCTGATTGAAAGCAACATTGCCGAATTTGCCGCGACCCAGGTCACCAAGCAGGACATCATGAAGCTGATGGAGAGATCAGGAAAAAGCGCGCAAAGAGAAGTGCTTCCGCGATTCAGAGTGGGATCTCCAGTTCCACGTGCAGGTCGCGCTAGCCACGCAAAATACCGCGCTCGCCGCGATTGTCGAAAAAATGTGGACCAGCGCGTACATAACCCGTACTGGAAAAAACTGCATGACCATATCGATGCGCGTACCGTCGATAACTGGTGCGACGATCACGACCAAATCTTAAAAGCGTTGATTCGTAAAGATCCGCATGCGGCCAAAATCGCCATGTGGCAGCACCTTCGAAACACTAAGCTGATGTTATTCAATGAAACCAGCGATGATTTCAGTTGAACACCGACCGTTATCTGTTTGCGGAAAACCCGGTTGTCCACCTTGATACCGTCGCCATCGGCGGTGAATAAGGCCCCCTTTCCGCGCTTACGCGAAACCGGTTGAAATCTCTATAAGGCTTGCCGACTTTCAGTGTGGGGTAAGCCTTTGTAAATCCCCTAGCCATCCTCCCCGCGCTAAGCCGCAAATCAGTCTGCAAGCACAAATTGCAATTTCTGTTGACGAGAAACCCAGACCATTTGTTACAATTGAATGCAATTTGTCGTTTTGCAGCCATCTTTTCTGCCAAGCAACAAGGACTGTTCAGCGCGCATTTACCGCGATGCTATTAAAATAAAAACAGCGAAGATATCGCAGCGCGTTAGGGCAGTTTCGTTAATCGATGTACCAGGAATCGTGAATGGAACTACTAACCCAACTCTTAAATGCCTTATGAGCCAGGATTTCGAGACTCTCGCTAATCCATCCATGATTGGTATGCTCTATTTTGTCTTATTTATGATTCTGTTCCTTGAGAACGGTCTGCTGCCGGCTGCCTTCTTGCCGGGTGATAGCCTGCTGGTGCTCGTCGGGGTGCTAAAGTACCGAAAGGGGCAATGGGCTTCCCGCAAACCGTGTTCCTTCTGACTGTCGCCGCCAGCCTCGGTTGCTGGGTAAGTTACATCAGGGCAAATGGCTCGGCAATACGCGTATCGTCCAGAACTGGCTATCGCATCTTCCCGCACACTACCACCAACGCGCGCACCATCTGTTCCACAAACACGGTCTTTCCGCCCTGTTGGTGGGCCGTTTTATTGCCTTCGTCCGCACCTTGTTACCGACCATTGCTGGCCTTTCCGGGCTGAATAACGCTCGCTTCCAGTTCTTCAACTGGATGAGTGGCCTGCTGTGGGTTCTGATTCTGACGACTCTGGGCTATCTGCTCGGTAAAACCTCCGTTCTTCCAGTGTGAAACGCGCTGATGTCATGCCTGATGCTGCTGCCGGTCGTGCTGCTGGTATTTGGCTTGATAGGCTCACTGGCCGTGGTGTGGAAGAAAAAATACGGTAATCGAGGGTAATTATGGGTTGTTTTAACCACATTCTGCTCCGCCGATTTGCATTCAGCCTGAGCGTTGGGTGCTGATGTTATTGGTGCATCATGCTCTGGCTGTTTGGGCTGCGCTTCAGCTCGCGAGGAGTCCACGCTGGCGATCCGCCCAATGAACCAGGCCAATATGCCCGATGGTTTCTCCATCTCGCACCACCTGGACGCCAACGGCATTCGTTTTAAAAGCATCACCCCGCAGGACAATGCGCTACTCATTACCTTTGAATCCAGCGAACAAAGCGCGGCGGCAAAACGCGTACTGGATAGCACGCTACCACATGTTTACGTTATCGCCCTGCAGGATGAAGATACCGATCCGGCAAGCTTTGGCTGTCCCTTCTTCGTGATACCTCTCATCGATTTGGTTAGCCACTTCCAGGATTCTGAATAATTTCACCGACTTTGGTGATTTTTTTGTAAATTTACTTACTATGCTTAGTGTTGTGAATGTGGCCAACTTCGCCGCTACTCACAAACTGGGAAAATGGTACTTTCATAATAGATGTACTTCGCACAATGGAAGGCTCATACATGAAATACCGCATCGTACTTGCGCTGACTCTCGCTTTCGCTTAGCGCGAGCGCTGGCAGCAACATCACTGTGTCAGGAAAAAGAGCAAGACATCCCAGCGCGAGATTGGTTATGCCGAGAAGCATAACAATCAACACCGTATTGACGGTCTGAAAAAAGCGCTGAGTGAAGTGAAAGCTCACTGTACTGACAGCAAACTACGCGCCGATCATCAGGAAAAAATCGCTGAGCAGAAAGATGAAATTCGCGAGCGTGAGCAGGATCTGAAGGAAGCGAAACAGACCGGTAATGCGGGTAAAGTAACCAAACGTGAGCAGAAACTGAAAGAAGCCCAGCAAGAACTTAACGCGCTGGATCCCGCGCGTGTATTGCGTAGAAATCGCTTAGGCAGCGGAGAGATACGATGGCTAAAGATTCGACATCCAGAGCAGTTACGTGCAGAGCTCAAAGCCCTGTCCGATACCCTGGAAGAAGTCCTGAATACTTCCACCGATAAATCCAAGGAAGAGCTAAGCAAGCTGCGTAGCAAAGCGGAAAGCGCGCTGAAAGAGAGCCGTGACCGTCTGGGTGAAACCAGCGACGCGCTGGCAAAACAAACGCGTGAAGCTGCGGCTAAAGCCGATGGCTACGTGCGTGAAAATCCGTGGACCGGCGTCGGTATCGGTGCAGCCGTAGGCCTGGTACTGGGCGTTCTGCTGACCCGTCGTTAAGCATGAACGATTCTCACCACGCACAAGGCCCGGGAAAAAACATCCTTGGTATGGGTCAGCGTATTGTCACCCTTGCGGTGCAGATGGTGGAAACGCGACTGCGATTAGCGGTCGTCGAGCTGGAAGAGGAGAAAGCTAACCTCATCCAGCTGCTGTTAATGGCGGGGCTTACCCTGCTGTTTACCGCTTTCGGCCTGATGAGCCTGCTGGTGTTGGTCATCTGGGCGGTTGATCCGCAGTATCGTTTACACGTGATGATGGCAACCACCGGCACGCTGCTCTTGTTGGCATTGATTGGCGGCATCTGGACAATACGTAAGGCCCGCCGTTCAACGCTGCTGCGCCACACGCGCCATAAGCTGGCAAACGATCGGCAGCTGCTCGAGGAGGAGTCCCGTGAGCAGTAAAGTCGAACGTGAACGACGTAAGGCGCAACTGCTTAGCCAGATCCAGCAACAACGGCTGGATCTTTCCGCCAGTCGTCGTGAATGGCTGGAGACAACAGGCGCTTACGATCGTCGCTGGAATATGCTGCTAAGTCTGCGCTCCTGGGCGCTGGTTGGCAGTAGCGTGATGGCGATCTGGACGATTCGCCATCCTAATATGCTGGTCCGCTGGGCCAGACGCGGTTTTGGCGTATGGAGCGCCTGGCGTCTGGTTAAAACGACCCTCAAGCAGCAACAGCTTCGCGGTTAACTTCCCTCTGGCCGGAGCCATTCCGGCCTTATCCCTCAAATTTTTTGAAGATTTTTGACAGTTTTCCTTGCTAACAATCATCATTCACCACGTTTATGATTCTCTCCATCGACAGCAACGACGCTAATACCGCGCCATTGCACAAAAAAACAATCAGCAGCCTGAGTGGCGCAGTGGAGAGTATGATGAAAAAATTAGAAGATGTTGGTGTACTGGTAGCGCGCATTTTAATGCCGATTCTGTTTATTACCGCTGGCTGGGGAAAAATTACTGGCTACGCGGGTACCCAACAATATATGGAAGCAATGGGCGTCCCGGGTTTTATGCTGCCACTGGTGATTCTGCTTGAGTTTGGTGGTGGTCTGGCAATCCTGTTCGGTTTCCTGACTCGCACCACAGCCCTGTTTACTGCGGGCTTTACGCTGCTGACGGCATTTTTATTTCACAGCAACTTTGCTGAAGGCGTCAACTCGCTGATGTTCATGAAAAACCTGACAATTTCTGGCGGATTCCTGCTGCTGGCAATTACCGGTCCGGGCGCGTATAGCATCGACCGCCTGCTGAATAAAAAGTGGTAAGCACGCGCTATACTTAACGATAAAAAACGAGGAGGAAGCTCCTCGTTTTTGCTATTGGAGGAGAGAAAAATGGGTCAACTGATTGACGGCGTCTGGCATGACACCTGGTACGATACCAAATCTACCGGCGGTAAATTTCAACGTTCAGCTTCCGCATTTCGTAACTGGCTCACTGCCGATGGCGCTCCTGGCCCCACTGGCACAGGCGGTTTTATCGCAGAGAAAGATCGTTATCATCTCTATGTTTCACTCGCCTGCCCGTGGGCGCACCGCACGCTGATCATGCGCAAACTCAAAGGACTGGAACCGTTTATTTCCGTTTCCGTAGTGAACCCGCTGATGCTGGAAAACGGTTGGACCTTTGATGACAGTTTTCCGGGAGCAACCGGAGACACGCTCTATCAAAATGAATTTCTGTATCAGCTTTATCTCCACGCCGATCCACACTACAGCGGACGAGTTACTGTTCCCGTGCTGTGGGACAAAAAGAACCACACCATCGTCAGCAACGAATCAGCAGAAATCATCCGCATGTTCAATACCGCGTTTGATGCGCTGGGCGCGAAAGCGGGTGATTACTACCCTCCAGCCCTGCAAACAAAAATTGACGAACTTAACGGCTGGATTTATGACACCGTTAACAACGGCGTGTATAAAGCTGGTTTTGCCACCAGCCAGGAAGCTTACGACGAGGCGGTGGCGAAAGTGTTTGAATCGCTGGCACGACTGGAGCAGATTTTAGGCCAGCATCGTTACCTGACCGGCAACCAGCTAACCGAAGCCGATATTCGCCTGTGGACTACGCTGGTGCGTTTTGATCCGGTGTATGTGACCCACTTCAAGTGTGATAAGCACCGCATCAGCGATTACCTGAATCTGTACGGTTTTCTGCGCGATATCTACCAGATGCCGGGGATCGCCGAAACAGTCAATTTCGATCATATCCGTAATCATTACTTCCGCAGCCATAAGACCATCAACCCTACGGGGATTATTTCAATTGGTCCGTGGCAGGATCTCGATGAACCGCATGGACGAGATGTTCGCTTCGGTTAAAAAAAGGCACCTTACGAGGTGCCTCTGATAATTAGCTAAGTGCATGTTGTTCATGTCGGATGTGGCATGAACGCCTTATCTGACATACAAAACATTGTACATTCAATAGATTGCATAACCCGCGCAGACCAGATAAGCGTAGCGCATCTGGCGATTTTGCGCTTGTCATCAGTCTTAGCGCGCCTTCACGGCACTTTATTAATTCCTTGAACGAATATTTACTGCCATTTCATTCACGTCTATTCTTAATTTGCTGCTTTAAAAACAAGTGATTGAGCAAAATTGAGGCAAAAATGGACTGGTATCTGAAAGTACTAAAAAATTATGTCGGTTTCCGGGGTCGTGCGCGGCGCAAAGAGTACTGGATGTTTATTCTGGTCAACATCATCTTTACGTTCGTGCTGGGGCTGCTGGATAAAATGTTAGGCTGGCAACGCGCTGGTGGCGAAGGCATCCTGACGACAATCTACGGTATTCTGGTGTTTTTACCGTGGTGGGCGGTTCAGTTCCGCCGCCTGCACGACACCGACCGCTCGGCGTGGTGGGCACTGCTATTCTTAATCCCGTTTATCGGCTGGCTTATTATCATCGTCTTTAACTGCCAGGCGGGTACGCCAGGCGAAAACCGCTTTGGACCAGATCCAAAACTGGAACCTTAAAACAAATCTGCTCGCCGGATGTCTGACTCATCCGGCTTTTATCATTATGTTGATGAATGAATAATTTACTAATGTTTATTTAAAATATTTCAATGTCGTTATATAAATTACCTATAAAAAATAACCATGTATTTATCTTAAATATCAAAACCTTTATAACATCCGAAAAAGAAAGATACGAATAGCATTTACACAATACCCGGAATAGACTTTCGTCACTTTTAATTAAAGGGATGTTTTTATGCAGTGGTATTTGTCCGTATTAAAAAATTATGTTGGTTTCTCTGGTCGCGCACGTCGTAAAGAGTACTGGATGTTTACTCTGATTAACGCCATCGTCGGCGCTATTATCAATGTCATTCAATTGATTTTAGGTCTGGAGCTTCCATATCTGTCTATGCTTTATTTGCTGGCAACCTTCCTTCCCGTCCTTGCGCTTGCTATCCGTCGCTTACACGATACCGACCGTTCAGGTGCCTGGGCCTTGCTCTTTTTTGTTCCGTTTATTGGCTGGCTCGTGCTTCTGGTTTTTTTCTGCACAGAAGGTACTTCTGGCAGCAATCGTTACGGAAACGATCCGAAGTTTGGTTCAAATTAATCTTAGAATTGGGGCGATATTTCGCCCCTTTTTATTAACAATAATAAATATTATTTTCCGTTAAAAAGTTTGGGAATTTCCCGCAGACACCAGGATTTCGCTTCCCCCATACTGTCACGACGCCAGGCCATAATAATATCGATCTCGCTGGTCGATTCCGGGCTGACGACACGCAACCGCCCTTCCGCAATATCTTTTTCGACCATAGGATACGGCATCGTCGCCACGCCAAGCCCCGCCAGTAATGCCTGACGTTTATCTTCAATCGTGCTCACCGTTAAGCGCGGCTGTTTGTCCAGCAGCTGTACGGTCAACACCGGGCGCTCACGAGCGGTATCCGCCACCGCAATTCCACGATATTTCACACGCGTCACTTCAGATAACGGTTCCGGCTCCTGATGAATCGGGTGATCAGGCGCGGCAACGTAGACGTTCATTAACGTATAGAGCTTGCGCGAGTTGATCTCCGACGAGGAACGAAAATGCATATCCGGCGCGATAACAATATCCGCCCGCCCCTGCTCCAGCCGTTCCCACGCCCCCGCCAGCACTTCTGTGATGATTGCCAGTTGGGTATTGGCTTTTGCCGCCAGTTTGTCGATTAACGGGAAAAAGGCAGGTGTCGGTACCAGCGCTTCGGTCACAATGGTGAGATGCGTTTCCCAACCGCGCGCGAGAGCTTCCGCATCAGTAGTCAGTTTATCTGCGGCTTCCAGCAAAACGCGCCCTCGCTCCAACAACATCCTCCCGACATTGGTGAATTTGGTACGATGGCCCGAGCGGTCAAACAGCACCACATCCAGCTCTTCTTCCAGTTTTTGCATGGTGTAGCTAAGTGCGGAAGGCACGCGTCCCAGCTCATCCGCCGCCGCCGCAAAACTGCCCCGGCGATCGATCGCATCCATAACCCGTAGTGCTTCCAGCGTTAATGCCCTTTCTTTGGCCATTTCGTTCTCATTCAGGAAATTTGAACATACCGGGCAGAATATCTGGCTAACAATGTAGCGTCCAGCCCCTTACCATAAAAGGAAGTAAAGAGAGGTCAAGAATTATGATTACTACCCGAACTGCCAGGCAGTGTGGACAAGCAGACTACGGATGGTTGCAGGCCCGGTATACTTTTTCCTTTGGACACTACTTCGACCCGAAATTGTTAGGCTATGCCTCCCTGCGTGTGCTTAACCAGGAAGTGCTGGCCCCAGGTGCCGCCTTTCAGCCGCGAACCTATCCCAAAGTCGATATTTTAAATGTGATTCTGGATGGAGAAGCAGAGTATCGCGATAGCGAAGGCAATCATGTTCAGGCCAGCGCCGGAGAGGCGTTGCTGCTCTCTACCCAGCCGGGTGTCAGCTATAGCGAACACAATCTCAGCAAAGACAAACCGTTAACGCGAATGCAGCTTTGGCTGGACGCCTGCCCGCAGCGAGAGAATCCGCTGATTCAAAAGCTGGCGCTTAATATGGGCAAGCAGCAATTAATCGCCTCGCCAGAGGGTGCGATGGGAAGCCTGCAATTACGCCAGCAAGTGTGGCTGCACCATATCGTGCTCGACAAAGGCGAAAGTGCGAATTTCCAGTTGCATGGGCCACGCGCGTATTTGCAATCGATTCACGGGAAATTTCATGCGCTTACGCATCATGAAGAGAAAGCGGCGCTGACCTGCGGTGATGGGGCGTTTATTCGTGACGAGGCTAACATTACGCTGGTTGCCGATTCCCCACTGCGCGCTTTGCTGATAGATTTGCCTGTCTAGTTGTTTTTACAGGGAGATGATGATGAGTAAAAAATTGGCCAAAAAGCGCCAGCCGGTGAAGCCCGTGGTGGCGAAAGAACCTGCTCGCACCGCCAAAAATTTTGGCTATGAAGAGATGTTGAGCGAGCTGGAAGCTATCGTCGCGGATGCTGAAACGCGTTTAGCCGAGGATGAAGCTACCGCGTAAAGACAGGTTGCCGGATGCGGCGAAAACGCCTTATCCGGCCTACAAAATCCAACAACATTAACGAATTAAACAACCCGTAGGCCGGACAAGATGCGCCAGCATCGCATCCGGCACGATCCCCAAAACCTGGCGTTTATCTGGCCTTGCTCGCCATAATCTCGATAATCTGCCGATCCGTTTGCTGCATCGAATGGCTTGCTAACGCACACAGGTTGGCAATCGACTGCTCAACATCATGCGCCACAATCCCTTCATTGCCGGTCACGGCGGTATCATCCAGCGCCATTAACACCGCTTTCCACGCAGCCGAAGCACTGGTCGAAACCTTCATCGCGCAGCTGTTCGACGCACCATCGCAAATCATGCCGCTGACATCGCCGATCATACTGCTGATCGCCATCGAGATGGTTTCATAACGCCCATCCACCAGCCATGCCATCCCGGCGGCGGCCCCCATTGCTGCGGTCGTTGCGGCACACAGCGCAGACAAACGCGGTAACTGGTTATGGATGTAAATTGCGCTCAAATGCGAAAGCATCAGCGCACGCGCCAGCCGTTCATCATCCGCTCCGAAGTGTTCTGCTACCACCACCACAGGCATTGTTGCGGTAATCCCCTGGTTACCCGAGCCGGAGTTACTCATAGCCGGAAGCGTAGCGCCGCCCATACGCGCATCGGATGCCGCGCTGGTACGAATCACAATGGATGAAGAGAGATCTTTCGCCAGCAAACCGCGCTCGCACTGTTTTTCCAGCGTCGCGCCAATATGCAGCCCCCACTTACCGCTCAAACCTTCCTGCGATAACGCACAATTTAGCTTCGCGGAATCGAGAATAAAGCGGATCGCCGCAAACGGGACTTCATTGACGAACTTCAGGATCTCAGCCAGCGTCGTTCTGGAAAGCACCGTCAGCGGAGACTCTTGCTCGCCCTCTGCCACACACGCCTGCTGGGTAAACACCACACCATCGTGCGTCTCGATATGCACAATGTTGGTATGCCCGCCGACGATGGTGACACACGCCCACTTCTCACCGTTCCAGACTTTGGCGCGTGAGAAGAGGATTTCATCGCAAGGTTCCTGGATCTTAACGGAGACTTTCCCCGCCGCCAGCAGTGCTTTGGCATCGGCAATTGCCTGCGCTGTTGCGTCTTTCAGCACTTCCAGCCCGGCGTTGGCATTTCCACCTAACGCCCCCAGCGCCGCCGCAATCGGCAGCCCCACCATTCCCGTGCCGGGAACGGTGACGCCCAGACCGTTCTTCATCAGATTTGGCGAAACCCAGGCTTCTACACGTTCAACCGGACCTTCCAGTTCTGCCGCAGCAACCGCCGCCGCCAGCGCCAGTGAAATCGGTTCAGTACATCCCAGCGCCGGTTTTACTTCCTCCTGAACGGCGAGGATGTAACGCTGCCATAACGGATTTAAAGTCGAATCAAACATATTAAAAACCTTAAAATTTCAGGTAAATCAAGAGAATGCCAGGAACGGAGACACGCAGAGCAGCAGGCCAGTGATGATAATGATCACCAGGGAGACACCCTTTGTATTTGTGTAACGCCGGCACTTTGTAAACCAGCCAGGCCGGGATAAGACAGCCGACCATACCGAAGATAGGACTCAGATAGAGGTGAAGCTCAGCACCGGCGCGTTGAGCACAATCGCACTCCACGCCAGCAGGATGGCGAACAACATGATCCCGCGCTGCACCAGCTTCTGGTTGATTTTTTCCTCCGGCATTTTGCGGCGCAGCAGGTTAATCACAATCCCCTGAGTCGCTTCGCGAAAACCAAGATAAACACCGAAGAAAGCGGTCATCACCGCAAAGATGTCAGGATAACGCTGACCACGGTCACCCATGCCCCTGCGCTGCCATTGATAAACTGTGCCGCAATCGCCAGCGCCGAGATATTCTGCTCATAGGCTTTAACCGCTTCATCATGGCCCATAGCGAGGGTGAATGACGGCGTAAGAAAAAGACCACCACAAACAGAATGCCAAAGGCGATATTCATGGCGCGCAATGCTTTATGCCGCGCCACTTCAATTGATTTTTCCCGCGAGCGATAAGAGATCACCATCGGACTTAACGTCTGGATAAACAGAATCGACGTCAGGGTAAACGGCAGCGTAATAATGGCGTTTTTCACCAGCAGCCCCAGCGGCGGTAGCGAACCGACGTTATACAGATGCCACATTCCCACCATCGACACGCCCAGCGCCGCGACCACCAGCAGCTTGGTCAGCACCATGCCGGTCGAAATTTTGAATAACAATTTCTCGCCGCGTGAGGAGATCGCCACCAGAATGCAAATCAGTACCAGACCATAAAAGGGACTGTCTGACAGCAACCCTTCCGTCACGCCGAAGGTATGCAGGTAGGAAGCACTATCGTTGGTGATGGCGGTGGAATAGACGAACATCCAAATCACCAGCATTACGAAATAGAGCGCACCTAACAGGATGCCCCAGTTTTTACCTAAATAACCGCTAATGACGCTCGGGTAATCTTTACATTCTGGTGATTCTGCCAGCGTATTAATAAACAATCGCTGAAACAGATACATTGCCGGGTAACCAATCACCGATGAGAGCAAAAATACCCACAATCCCATCAAACCGACCTGCACCGGGAGAAAAACAATCCCCGCGCCAATCGCCATCCCGATACTCATAATCACCCAGCCGGTGTCAGTACTGTCGAATTTGATCGCTTCTCGCCACTCGCTCTCACTCATTCCAGCACGACCCGCCGGGGTCGAAGCGTCTGCAATGACGCCTTTATTCGATGCAATTTCCATAATTTCTCGCTCAATATTTTGTAGGGCTTATTATTTTTTTCCGAGCCGCATCAAGGCGATATGCGGTCTACGTTTTTGCAGGCGAGTTATTAGAATAAAGAAATGATACGCGCGAGGTCAGAGAAAATCTTCACAATCAAGACTTTGAAATAACGGAGATGGATAAGAATTTTCTACTAAATTAATCGCAGGAGAATATTCATTCTCTATTTGCGGCAGATCACAAAAAAAAGGTGCACATTTGTGCACCCAAGGATGAAAGCTGACAGCAATGTCAGCCGCAGACCACTTTAATGGCCAGTCCTCCGCGTGATGTTTCGCGGTATTTATCGTTCATATCTTTGCCGGTTTCATACATCGTCTCGATCACTTTATCGAGTGAAACACGCGGTGCCGAGGTGCGGCGCATCGCCATCCGCGCGGCGTTTACTGCTTTCACGGCATTAATGGCATTACGTTCAATGCACGGGATTTGTACCTGTCCGGCAACCGGATCGCAGGTCAGCCCAAGGTTATGCTCCATCGCGATTTCCGCCGCATTGCATACCTGCGCCGGACTGCCGCCCAGTAGTTCAGTTAACCCTGCCGCCGCCATTGAACAGGCCACGCCAATCTCCCCCTGACAGCCGACTTCCGCGCCAGAGATGGAGGCGTTCATTTTATACAGCGCGCCAATAGCCCCCGCGGCCAGAAAATAGCGGGCAATTGACCGCTCGTTTACCGGACGACGGAACTTATCGTAATAAGCCAGTACTGCCGGAATAATGCCGCACGCACCGTTAGTCGGTGCCGTTACCACGCGCCCGCCAGCTGCGTTTTCTTCACTAACCGCCAGCGCGTACATGTTGATCCAGTCGATGACATTCATCGGATCGTTAGAGATGTTATCGCTGGAAACCAGCTGACGACGCAGCGCTACGGCACGGCGCGGCACATTGAGCGGACCAGGCAGCACGCCTTCAGTGTTCATCCCACGTTCAATACCGTCATGCATCACTTGCCAGATACGGGCAAAACCGGCGTCAATTTCCGCTTTGCTGCGCAGCGCTAGCTCGTTGTGCATCATCAGACCAGATATAGACAGGCCGTTGTAATCACACATTTTCAGCAGTTCACCTGCTGAGTGGAAATCGTAAGGTACGGACGTTTCGACATCGTGCGACAGGCCGAAGTGTTCTTCTTCGACAATAAACCCGCCGCCGACAGAGTAATAGGTTTTACTTAATAGCTCTTCCTGTCCCTTCCAGGCAGTGATCCGCATTCCGTTCTCATGGCGAGGCAACATTTCGGGATGGAAGATAATGTTCTTTGCTACAGGAAAATCAACAATATGCGCACCAGATGCCACTGGCAGCCGCCCGCTGCGCGTTACTAACTCTATAAATGCAGGGATCTCATCAATGACAACATCCTGCGGACTGTTTCCTGCCAGTCCCATGATGATGGCGACATCCGTGGCATGGCCTTTGCCCGTCAGTGACAACGACCCGTACAGATCGACCACAATATGGCTCGTCGCGGTTAATAAGCCGCTACTTTCCAGCCGATCAATAAAACTTTTTCCGGCATTCATTGGCCCCACGGTATGCGAACTGGAGGGACCAATCCCAATTTTGAAAATATCGAATGCACTAATCATATCCACACCCTCGGATTGCCGTTCAGTGAAGTGGAGCGGAACGACCTTACGACCGTCCCGCTCACGAGGCTTTACGCACTACGTACTGCGATGGCTTCAATTTCCAGCTTCACATCTTTCGGCAAACGCGCGACCTGCACACAGCTCCGGGTCGGATAGGTCGCCTGATGCTCATCGAAGAACTGCTTATAGACTTCGTTGATGGTGGCAAAATCATTCAGATCGGTGATAAACACGGTCATCTTGATGATATCGCCCACGCTCAGCCCGGCAGCAACCACGATCGCTTTGACGTTTTCGAGGCTTAAACGCGCCTGATCTTGCACATCAGCCGGGATCTCACCGGTCTGTGGGCAAACCGGTATTTGCCCGGAGGTGAAGACCATGCTGCCTAAATCAACGCCCTGAACATAAGGGCCGATTGCGCCTGGGGCACGTTGCGTTTCGATAATCTTTTTCATACATCCTCCGGCGTCAGAGCGCCTGGGTAAAGGTACGTGAAATAACATCCTGTTGCTGTTCACGGGTCAGTGCGTTGAAGCGCACGGCGTAGCCAGAGACACGGATTGTCAGGTTAGGATATTTTTCCGGGTGCTCGATGGCATCCAGCAGCATTTCCCGATTCATTACGTTGACGTTGAGGTGTTGACCGCCTTCGACATCCGCTTCGTGGTGGAAATACCCATCCAGCAGGCCGACAAGGTTGGTTTTACGTACTGGATCTTCTTTGCCCAGCGCCGCAGGAACGATTGAGAAGGTGTACGAGATCCCATCTTTGGCGTAGGTGAACGGCAGTTTCGCCACCGACGTCAATGAGGCCACGGCACCTTTGCGGTCACGACCATGCATCGGGTTAGCGCCCGGCGCGAACGGTGTTCCGGCGCGACGACCGTCCGGCGTATTACCGGTTTTCTGGCCGTACACCACGTTAGAAGTGATAGTCAGAATCGACTGGGTAGGGACGGCGTTGCGATAGGTTGGCAGCGCTTTAATTTTCTTCATAAAGCGTTCAACCAGGTCGCAGGCAATGCTGTCTACGCGCTCGTCGTTGTTGCCGTACTGCGGATATTCACCGTCGATTTCAAAGTCCACCGCCAGGCCGTTTTCGTCACGGATTGGTTTCACGCGGGCATATTTGATGGCAGACAGGGAGTCCGTCGCCACCGACAGGCCCGCGATGCCGCATGCCATAGTGCGATAGACATCACGATCGTGCAGCGCCATCAGCGAAGCTTCGTAGCTGTACTTGTCGTGCATGTAGTGAATGATATTCAGCGCGCTGATGTACTGCACCGCCAGCCAGTCCATGAAGTGATCGAGGCTGTCCATCACTTTGTCGTAATCCAGCACGTCGTCCATCAGCGGTGCTGTTTTCGGCCCGACCTGAATCTTCAGCTTCTCGTCCACCCCGCCGTTAATTGCGTAGAGCAGCGTTTTCGCCAGGTTAGCGCGTGCACCAAAGAACTGCATTTGCTTACCAATCACCATTGGGCTGACGCAGCAGGCAATCGCGTAATCGTCGCTGTTGAAGTCAGTACGCATCAGATCGTCATTTTCATACTGCAAGGAAGAGGTGACGATCGACACCTGCGCGGCATATTTTTTGAAGGCAATCGGTAATTCTTCCGACCAAAGAATGGTCAGGTTAGGTTCCGGTGCCGGCCCCATAGTGTGCAGGGTGTGCAAATAGCGGAAGGAGTTTTTGGTCACCAGCGTACGACCGTCCAGCCCCATCCCGCCGATCACTTCCGTCGCCCAGATTGGGTCGCCGGAGAACAGCGAATCAAATTCCGGTGTACGCAGGAAGCGTACCATACGGATCTTCATGATGAAGTGATCGATCAGTTCCTGTGCCTGCTGCTCATTGAGTACGCCAGCTTTAAAGTCGCGCTCAATGTAGATATCGAGGAACGATGCCGTGCGGCCCAGCGACATCGCGCCGCCATTTTGCGATTTCACTGCCGCCAGATAAGCGAAGTAGAGCCACTGCACCGCTTCCTGCGCATTCTGCGCCGGGCGAGAGATATCAAAGCCATATTTCGCCGCCATTTCCTGAATCTGCAACAGCGCATGACGATGCTCTGCCAGCTCCTCACGCAGACGGATGGTGGCTTCCAGATCCTCGCCTTTTTCCAGACGAGACTGGAGATCGGCAAATTGCAGTTCGCGTTCACGTACCAGATAACTGATGCCATACAGCGCTACGCGGCGATAGTCACCGATAATGCGCCCACGGCCATAGCCATCTGGTAAACCGGTCAGCACGCCAGATTTACGGCAGCGCAGCATATCCGGTGAGTAAACATCAAATACGCCCTGGTTATGGGTTTTACGCAGATCGGTAAACAGATATTCAAATTCACTGTCCATTTCTCGGCCATAGGCGTGGAATGAACTTTTAATCATATTAATGCCACCGAACGGGTGTAGCGCACGTTTCAACGGCGCATCCGTTTGCAGGCCAACAATTTTTTCCAGCGGCTGGTTAATATATCCCGCATCATGAGCGGTAATTGTGGTGGCAATATTGGTATCGAAATCAACCGGCGCGTGGGTTGCATTTTCGATACGGATGCCTTCCATTACTTTTTCCCACAATTCCGTGGTGGCAGGCGTCGCTTCGGCGAGGAAAGATTCATCGCCTTCATACGGTGTATAGTTATGTTGAATAAAATCGCGGACATTAATTTCGTTTTTCCAGTCCGTACCTTTAAAGCCAAGCCATGCGTCGGCGTACAGCTTATCGCTGGTATCAATATCTACCTTCATGAAAAATAATCTCTCTACAATACTTCAACTAAATTATGCAAATTCTGCGGGCGCGTTAACTTTGCCTAAATGAATGGCATCCAAAGCAATCATTTTTTCTTCGTTAGTCGGAATAACGGCACAAATGACACGCGCATTTTCACTGGAAACAATTCGCTCACCACAGGAGTTAGAGCGATTATTCATTTCTGTATCAATCTCTAAGCCTAATACAGCCAAATGTTCCATGACCAGACGACGAATTAAGCTTGAATTCTCTCCTATTCCGCCGGTGAATATAATTCCATCCAGGCGACGTAATGAAGCTGCGTGTCCGGCAATATGACGGGCAATTCGGTGAACAAAGGTTTTAATTGCCAGTTGCGCGCGTTCGTGACCTTCATGCCAGGCTTTTTCCAGAACACGTAAATCCGAAGAAAGACCGGAAATACCTAATAATCCCGACTCTTTATTCACTACGCGTTCCAGGTCACCCAGGCTCTGGTTGGTTTGGCTGGCGACCCAGGACATCGCACCAAAGTCGACATCGCCACTGCGGGTACCCATCATCAAGCCTTCCAGCGGCGTCATTCCCATTGAGGTATCAACACTCTGACCGTTGCGAACCGCGCAGATTGACGCGCCATTGCCAAGATGCGCCACAACCAGGCCGGAGTCATCTTCCGCCAGATTCAGCAGCGAATGTGCGCGCTGGGAAACATAGCGGTGCGACGTGCCGTGGAAACCATAACGGCGTACACCTAACTCTTCATAATATTTCCACGGCAGGCCGTATAAATAAGCTTCCGGAGCCATCGTCTGGTGGAAACTGGTATCAAATACCGCCACCTGAGTTACGCCCGGAAATAATTGCTGCGCCGATTCAATACCACTTAAATTGGCGTAATTATGCAGGGGTGCCAGTGGAGAAACGCGACGGATATTATCAATGACTTCATCGGTAATAATGGCGGACTCGGTAAAAATACTGCCGCCGTGAGCGATGCGGTGGCCAATTAAGGCCACACTGTCATTTAAATTCCGTTTTTCCAGTTCAAATGCAATTGCCTTCAATGCACCTTCGTAGCTGTGGTGAGCCAGCGGTGCTGGCTCTCCCCCATTTACGGATAAGAATGCATTTTCCGAGTTAATACCGTCGGCAATACCTGACATTAATACTTCACAGTCGCTGGCATCGAGCACGGAAAACTTAATCGAAGACGAACCACAGTTAATAACCAAAACAACCGGAAATTCATTCATCTCTTTTCTCATCCTGAGTTACGGATTAAAACAGTTTGTATACGATGTTCAGGATGGTCAGCAGACCAATCACGGTAACAAACACGTTATCCAGACGACCACGGTATTTCGCCAGAGACGGCGCTTTACGGATGGCATACATCGGCAACAGGCACAGCAGGGATGCGATAATCGGTGCGCCCATGGCTTCAATCAGGTCAAGGATGTTCGGGTTGGCGTAGGCAACAACCCAGGTGGAGCCCATGATGAAGATCATGCTGATAGTGTTCAGTTTACCCAGCGACACTTTAGTTTTGTCGCCTTTATAACCAAACTTCAGGACCAGGCCATTCAGACCTTCCAGCGTTCCCAGATAGTGACCGAAGAAAGATTTGAAGATAGCCACGAGTGCGATGATGGAAGCCGCATATTCCAGTGTAATCGCGAACGTTGTTTTGGTACCGGTCATGGACGCAAAGTGGTTAGCCAGATAAGAAAGCACTGGAATATTCTGCGCTTTGGCTTCCGCCATGTTGGCCGGAGACAGAGTAAACAGGCAGCTAAAGGCAAAGAACATCACCACTGCAACCATCAGCATGCTGGCACGAGAAATGATTTGGGAACATTTACGTTCGGTGAAGTCGCGACCGAAGTCTTTCTCATACTCTTCACGCTTAGAAACCACGAAGGAAGAGACGATTGGCGAGAAGTTAAAGGAGAAAACCATGATGGAAATCCCCAGCCAGACAGTGATCAGGATACCGTCATGACCGGTTAACGACAGCGAACCGAGGTCAACCTGGTCGATAACTGCAGAGTTCCAGTAAGGGATCAGCGACAAAGAAATCAGCACCAGGCTGGCGATAAACGGCCATACCAGGTAGCTCATCACTTTAACCATCAGATCCTTACCAAACCAGATGACGAAAGCCATCAGCAGCAACAGGAACAGCGCCACAAAGCCGCGATTCAGCGGTGCAAAGCCGAGCTGGTTTTCCCAGAACGTCATAAAGGTATTGGTAATAGTAACGCCATAAATCCACAGCAGTGGGCAAATCGCGAAGAAGTACAGGAACGTGATAACCACGCCGCCAGTTTTACCAAAATGCTCTTCCACCGTTTCCGTAATGTTGCCGGAAGGGTTAGAGCCAGAAAGACACAGACGCGCCAGCGCCCGGTGGCAATAAAACGCGATGGGGTATGCCAATACCAACATCAGAAGAATCGGGATCAGTCCGCCAAAACCTGCGCGGATAGGGAAGAACAGCACCCCGGCGCCGATTGCCGTACCAAACAAGCCTAACGTCCATGTGGTATCTGATTTACGCCAGGACGATTGTTTTGTCTGGCTGGATACAATGCTATCTGAAGTACTCATATCCTATCCTCAACGAATTAATTAAGCGTCAACGAAACCGGTGATTTGAGAGACGCGAGAAAGATCGATATTGCCGCCGGAAATAATACTGACGGTTTTTCTGTTTTGAATATATTGGTCTAATTTACCGCTTAATAATGCAGCACATGCCAGAGCGCCTGCGCCTTCGGTGACGACTTTATTGCGCTGAATTAAGGCAATCATACTGTTTCTGATTTCGTCTTCGCTGACCAGCACGATGTCATCGACTAATTCACGAACGATTTCGTAAGTTAAATTACCCGGGCGGGAGACATCACAACCATCCGCCAGGGTGCCGGTAGTTCGGTGCGTGGTTATTTCTCCGGAGTGGAAAGAAGCCGCCATGCCGTGAACGTTTTCAGACTGTACGCCAATAACACGAATGGTCGGGTTAATAGATTTAATTGCCACCGCAATACCAGCAATTAAACCGCCACCACCAATTGGCACAATCACGTTATCGACATCATAGAGATCTTCCATAATTTCCAGACCAATCGTTCCCTGGCCAGCAATCACTTTCGGATCATCGTAAGGTGGGATAAAAATACGGCCTTCCATTTCGACAATTTCGCTCACTTTAGCGATAGTGTCGTTGAAGTTATCACCATGCAGAACGACTTCTGCGGAGTAGTCGCACGTTGCCGCTACTTTGGATTTTGGCGCACCTTTTGGCATCACCACTTTACCGTCGATACCCAGCATCGCGCAGGAGAGGGAAACCCCTTGCGCATGGTTGCCCGCAGAACAGGCCACCACGCCTTTGCGTTTTTCCGCATCGGTCAGTGAACTTAATTTATTAAATGCGCCACGAATTTTAAATGAACCCGTACGCTGCATATTTTCAAACTTCAGGAATATTTCACCTTTGCAACGTTCACTAAAATAGTTGGAGCGAGGCATGCCTGTTTTATAAATTCGCCCAGCCAGTCGTTGTTTCGCTTCAATAATGTCATCAATAGCAACCGGCAGATCGTATGTAATATGCATTATAAAACCTCTTCGCCTGAATTAAATATGTAGGTAACCGTAACCGACACCTGCAAGACAGACAGGTGGATTATTTATGTTTAAATAAAAACAAATAACTAACCAACTTCTATTAATTGCCTTCGTCTACACCCATTATAAGATGAATACTCTTTGGCTAATTCCACCAAAACCGATGCTGCTTTTTTAATACGATAATTTTTCGACCATACCGCGGCATATTGTGCCACAGGTAATGTTTCTTCAACCGGAATAGTAATAAATTGATTAGAACCAAAAGGTGACGTCATATCACAAGGAATTACAGTTAAGAAATCAGCATTGAGAACAAGATTATAAATTGTCACGACTGAGTCGGTTTTAACGATGTTTTCAATACTGATGCCATTTCTTTGTAACGTAGTAAGCAGTTCGCTGTAGTACCCCATATTAGTTTGTGGCAACACCCACTGTTCGTTCTTCAACGACTCCAGCGTGGTGGTGCCGGTGCATGTTCGGGACTTACTGGCTACCAGCACAAACTCGGACTCGAACAGCGGCTCAACATGTAAATCCTGAAGCTTCATTTCTGCACTTAACGTACCAATCGCAAAATCCAGTCGACCGTCGCGGATTGCCGGTAAGAACGAAGACAGTTGCGCTTCATACATAGAAACCTGCGCTTTCGGGAACACCTCTTTGAACTTGTTGATCATCCCTGACATAAAAGTAAAACCAATCAATGAAGGAAAACCAAATGAGACTTCCACCACCGCCTCAGAAGACATACCGCTTATCTCATTAACCATATTTTTCATTTCACGGGTAATGGATTCGGAACGGGAGAGTAACAATTGACCGGCAGGTGTTAATGTTACACCGGTATTTTTCCGCACCACTAATTCCACACCAAAATAATCTTCAATATCGTTAATGATTTTACTGACGGCCGGTTGAGTTAACCCTAATTCTTTTGCAGCCGAGCCGATAGAACCACTTCTAATGACTTCCTGAAAGACTACCAGGTGCTGCGTTTTCGGAAGAAGAATAGTGCTCATAACGACCTACGTTAATTACCTCATTGACGGCATGAAGTGTATCAAAATGAAATGAACAGGATATGTGCGACCACTCACAAATTAACTTTCAATACTTTCCAGAGTATCGTTATTACAATTAAATACCTTTAAATATCAACAAGTTAAAGTATAAAAATCAGCATAAACCCTGATTTTTGTCAAAAAAAATGACGGGGATAACCATATTTTATGGCGATAACATCATTCGTTATGTGGTTAATACAAAAAAGGGGCTGAGACCATATTTCAAGCAATTACCGGATAATTACCAGGCAAAATTTGAGTTAAATTTAATGAGCAAGTTCTCAAATTTTATTATAAATAAACCATTTTCAGTGATAAATAATGCGGCATGTCACATTTTTTCACGCTATTTGTTGGAGAACAAACATTTATTTTATCAATATTTTAAAATTTCGAATACATGTATTGATCATCTCGAACAATTGATTAACGTCAACTTTTTCTCTTCTGACAGGACGTCATTTTGTGAATGCAATCGTTTTCCATAAATTCTTCTCCCCTCATAGGCGACGAATAGCATTTTGTGTTGAGGATCACAAAACGAATAATTGCTGATCGCCGCGATAAGGTCAGACAAAGACAACAAGGGAAATTTTCACAGAGCTTTTGATCGGCGTAGGCCACAGAATGTTGCTTCGTTTACTGTAACGCCGGGTAAATGAGCGTTTTTTGATAGTGCGAAAGAACCCTGCGAGGAAAATAAGCATCTATTATTGTTTGTCATGATGACAAGGCAGGCATCAATGAAAGGCTTCCCAATTGCGCATATTTTTCACCCTTCAATCCCGCCAATGCACGCAGTGGTTAACAATCACAATAGAAATATTGATTATTGGACGGTAAAAAGAAAGTTTGCAGAAATTGTCTCCACCAATGACGTTAATAAAATTTACAGTATAAGTAATGAACTGCGGAGAGTATTATCTGCAATAACTGCATTGAATTTCTATCATGGCGATGTTCCTTCTGTCATGATCCGAATCCAACCGGAAAATATGAGTCCATTCATTATAGATATTTCTACAGGAGAACATGATGATTATATCATACAAACATTAGATGTAGGCACTTTTGCACCTTTTGGTGAACAATGTACTTGCTCAGCCGTCAATAAAAAAGAGCTGGAATGTATTAAGGAGACGATTTCTAAGTATTGTGCAAAATTCACCCGAAAAGAAGCCATCTTAACCCCCCTTGTGCACTTTAATAAAACCAGCATTACTTCAGATTGTTGGCAAATTCTCTTTTTTTCACCCGATCATTTTAATAATGATTTTTATTGATTATTTATAAAGGATAAAATAATGTTCCCTGTTTCATCAATTGGTAATGATATTAGTAGTGATTTAGTCCGTCGAAAAATGAATGACCTTCCTGAAAGCCCAACAGGAAATAACCTCGAAGCACTAGCACCAGGTATAGAAAAACTAAAACAGACCTCTATTGAAATGGTCACTTTACTTAACACGTTACAACCTGGTGGAAAATGCATTATCACTGGTGATTTTCAAAAAGAATTAGCGTACTTACAAAATGTAATTCTTTATAATGTCTCGTCTCTTCGTCTGGATTTTTTAGGTTATAACGCCCAAATTATTCAACGATCGGACAATACTTGTGAACTTACCATTAATGAACCGTTAAAAAACCAGGAAATATCCACAGGTAATATCAATATTAATTGCCCATTAAAAGATATTTACAATGAAATCAGGAGGTTAAACGTAATTTTTAGTTGTGGGACTGGAGATATCGTTGATCTATCCTCTCTGGACTTACGTAATGTCGATTTAGATTATTATGATTTCACAGATAAACATATGGCTAATACTATTTTAAATCCTTTTAAATTGAATTCAACAAATTTTACTAATGCCAACATGTTTCAGGTTAATTTTGTTAGTTCAACACAAAACGCCACAATCTCCTGGGATTATTTACTAAAAATAACGCCTGTTTTAATAAGCATTAGCGATATGTATTCTGAAGAAAAAATCAAGTTTGTCGAAAGTTGTTTAAATGAGCCTGGAGACATTACCGAAGAACAATTAAAAATTATGAGATTTGCAATTATAAAATCTATACCAAGGGCAACTCTTACAGATAAATTAGAAAATGAATTAACAAAAGAAATATATAAAAGCTCATCGAAAATCATCAATTGCTTGAACAGAATTAAATTAACAGAGATGAAAGAATTCTCATCAGAAAAAATATATGATTACATCGATATAATCATTGAAGATTATGAAAATACCAAAGAAAATGCTTATCTGGTCGTCCCCCAAATTAATTATACTATGGATTTAAACATAGAAGACTCTAGCTCAGAAGAGTTACTTTCAGATAATACCCTCGAGAAAGACGAAAATTCTCCGGACAATGGCTTTGAGGTCGGGGAATATAACACATATGAAGCATATAACTCAGAGAAGCAATATTTTACCAGAGAGGACTATACGTATGATTACGACCTTTTAAATGCAATATAGACTTAATAACTTCTTACAAAGTCTATTATTAATACCGTAGATATTTATTCATCTTACCCTGTGCACCAAAAGCAAAAACTCACTGACGCGGGTTTGAAACTGATGGCAACCGCAAAAATGCCTGATGCGCTACGCTTATCAGGCCTACGCCATCTCTGCAATATATTGAATTTGCGTGCTTTTGTAGGCAGGATAAGGCGTTCACGCCGCATCCGGCATGAATAAAGCGCACTCAACAATCTGAAACCCGCCGGAACGGTTTATTACGTACATCAGGTAAAACTGACCGATAAGCCGCTTTCTTTTGGGTATAGTGTCGTGGACAGTCATTCATCTTTCTGCCCCTCCAAAAGTAAAAACCCGCCGAAGCGGGTTTTTACGTAAAACAGGTGAAACTGACCGATAAGCCGCTTTCTTTTGGGTATAGTGTCGTGGACAGTCATTCATCTTTCTGCCCCTCCAAAAGCAAAAACCCGCCGAAGCGGGTTTTTACGTAAACCAGGTGAAACTGACCGATAAGCCGCTTTCTTTTGGGTATAGCGTCGTGGACAGTCATTCATCTTTCTGCCCCTCCAAAAGCAAAAACCCCGCCGAAGCGGGGTTTTTGGGTAAGAGGTGAAACTGACCGATAAGCCGGTTCTGTCGTTGGACAGTCATTCATCTAGGCCAGCAATCGCTCACTGGCTCAAGCAGCCTACCCGGGTTCAGTACGGGCCGTACCTTATGAACCCCTATTTGGCCTTGCTCCGGGTGGAGTTTACCGTGCCACGGACTGTTACCAGCCGCGCGGTGCGCTCTTCACCCTTTCACCCTTACCTGATCCCACTTGCGTGGGCCATCGGCGGTTTGCTCTCTGTTGCACTTGTCGGTGGCTGTTACACCCCCCAGCGTTACCTGGCACCTCGCCCTATGGAGCCCGGACTTTCCTCCCCTCCGCCCGTCTCCCCCGAAGAGGACGACGACGAAGCGGCGACTGTCTGGTCAGCTTCGGCGCGCAGTATAGTGGGTTTGCGCGCCAATGTCACCTTTGAGTCTTGCATCCCCACGGAATCGTAGCCGCAACGTTACGCGAGGTAAGGTAAATATTGTCCGCCGCATCGCGGAACGCCTCCTCCAGCGAACCAATACGGTTGAGGACGCTGAACACCGAATCAATACCGTACTGATGCACAATCCCGACGTCGCGGGTCAAACTCCCGGCAATACCAATCACCGGCTTGTGATATTTTTTCGCCACGCTGGCCACGCCAACTGGCACTTTGCCGTGAATACTCTGGCTATCAAGACGCCCTTCACCGGTAACTACCAGCGTGCAGTCATGAATGTGTTCCTCCAGATTGAGCGCCGTAGTGACGATTTCAATACCACTTTTCAGTTCCGCACCAAGAAACGCCATTAGCGCCGCGCCCATACCACCCGCAGCTCCTGCACCGGGGACATCTTTCACATCAACATGCAGCGCTTTTTTAATGACCTCGGCATAGTGAGAGAGGTTATTGTCCAGCTCAACAATCATCGCTTCACTGGCTCCCTTTTGTGGGCCAAAGATGCGCGATGCGCCGTTATCGCCCACCAGCGGATTGGTGACATCACAAGCGACGCGAATGACGCAATCTTTTAAGCGCGGATCGAGGCCGGAAATATCAATATCATTCAGAGTATTAAGACTACCGCCGCCAAAACCAATTTCATTGCCGTTGGCGTCGCATAATTTCGCCCCCAGCGCCTGTACCATGCCTGCGCCGCCATCATTTGTAGCGCTGCCGCCAATGCCGATAATAATGTTTGTCGCACCGCTCTCCAGCGCCTGCAGGATTAACTCGCCTGTGCCGCGTGAAGTGGTCACGAGTGGATCGCGTTTTTCCGCAGGTACCAGCTCCAGCCCACTGGCCGCCGCCATTTCAATAAACGCGGTTTTGCCATCGCCGGAGATCCCCCAACTGGCATTCACTTTCTCGCCCAGCGGCCCTGTAACCCAGGCGTGACGTTCAGCCCCCTGGGTGGCTGCAATCATCGCTTCCACCGTTCCTTCGCCACCGTCGGCAACCGGAACAGAAACGTACTGTGCATCAGGAAAAATTTCCCGAAATCCTTTTTCTATCGCCTGCGCAACCTCGCTGGCAGATAAACTTTCTTTATAAGAGTCTGGGGCGATTACGATTTTCATACCTATGCCTGTTCCGCGCACAACGGCGGATGGCGTATGACTTATCCGGCCTACAAGGTAGGCCCGGTCAGCAAAGCGCCACCGGGCACGACGTCATTAGCGAGAAACTTCCACTTTCGCCAGTTTTTCGTAGTAGCACGCGATAGCGCTGTGGTCGGCGGTTCCAGACCGTTGGCGCGCAACGCCTGCATCATCTCCATCACCGCCGCCGTTAACGGTAGCTGTGCGCCCACGCCGTGGGAAGTGTCCAGCGCATTGGCCAGATCTTTAATATCCAGGTCGATACGGAAACCAGGCTTGAAGTTACGGTCCATCACCATCGGTGCTTTGGCATCCAGCACGGTACTTCCCGCCAGGCCGCCGCGAATGGCCTGATAGACCAGATCCGGGTTAGCGCCCGCTTTGGTAGCCAGCGTCAGCGCTTCGGACATCGCCGCGATATTCAGCGCGACAATCACCTGGTTTGCCAGCTTGGTCACGTTACCCGCGCCAATTTCACCGGTGTGCACCACCGAACCGGCCATCGCTTTCATCAGGTCATAGTACTTGTCGAAAATCGCCTTATCGCCGCCAACCATCACCGACAGCGTACCATCGATAGCTTTGGCTCACCGCCGCTGACCGGAGCATCCGGCGTATCAACGCCCTTCGCCTTCAGCGCCTCGCTGATTTCGCGGCTTGCCAGCGGAGCGATTGAGCTCATATCAATCAGGACCGTACCGGGCTTCGCGCCATCAATAATGCCGTTTTCGCCCAGCGCGACTTCTTTGACGTGCGGGGAGTTTGGCAGCATGGTGATAATCACTTCGCACTGCTCCGCAATCGCTTTTGCCGTGCTCGCCGCTTCCGCACCCGCCGCCATCACTTCGGCAACGGTTTCAGGATTACGGTCACAAACCACCAGCGAGTAACCCGCTTTCAGCAGGTTTTTACTCATCGGTTTACCCATGATACCCAGGCCAATAAACCAACTTTCATCGTCATTTCCTCAATTTTGCGTGTATGCGTGGTGGTTACTTTTTAAAAGCGTCGGCCAGCTTCTGCGTTCCGGCACGGAACACGCCCAGATCGCTGCCAACGGCCACAAAGGTGGCACCCCATTCCAGATAGCGACGGGCATCCGCTTCAACCGGAGCCAGAATGCCGCTTGGTTTACCGTGCGCTTTGGCACGGGCAAAAATGTGTTTAATCGCCTGCTGAACTTCCGGATGCGAGGCGTTGCCCAGATGACCTAAGGCTGCCGCAAGGTCGCTTGGGCCTACGAAAATACCGTCAACGCCTTCCGTCGCGGCGATGGCATCGACGCTATCCACGCCGAGCTGGCTTTCAATCTGCACAAGAATGGTGATGTTCTTGTTGGACTGTGCGAAGTAATCCGGCACGGTGCCAAACATGTTGCCGCGGTGGGAAACGGATACCCCGCGAATACCTTCTGGTGGATAACGCGTGGAGGCGACCGCCTGCTCTGCCTGCTCCTGAGTTTCAACAAAGGGAATCAGGAAGTTATAGAAGCCGATATCCAGCATGCGCTTGATAATCACCGGCTCATTGGTCGGGATACGCACCACCGGCGCGCTGGCGCTGCCTTTTAATGCCATCAGCTGCGGGATTAACGTCGTCACATCGTTCGGCGCGTGTTCACCGTCCAGAACCAGCCAGTCGAAACCGGCCAGGCCTAACACTTCGGTGCTGATTGGGCTGGAAGCGCTGACCAGCAGCCGATCTGAACCTGGTTTGCAGCCAGCGCTGCTTTGAATTTGTTAGGGAAAATCGCGTTATCCATTTTCATTACCTTAAGTTAGTTGTGACTTATTCCGCAGTTCCAGACGTTTGATGTCACCGACCACGAACAGGTAGCAAACCATCATCATCAGTGCAGAACAGCCTACAAAAATCAGTGCGCCATTAAAGGAGTGCAGCTCGCTGACGATATAGCCAATGACCAGCGGCGTAACGATGGAGGCAACGTTGCCAAAGACGTTAAACAACCCGCCGCACAGCCCCACAATCTCTTTCGGCGCCACATCGGAGATAACCGGCCAGCCAGCGCGCCAAAGCCTTTACCGAAGAACGCCAGCGCCATTAACGCCACTACCAGCACCGTATTGTCGGTGTAGTTACACAGAATAATCGTCGATGCCAGCAGCATACCCAGCACGATAGGCAGTTTTCGTGCAAAGGTCAGCGTGCAGCCACGGCGAATCAAGTAGTCAGAGAACAACCCGCCCAGCACGCCGCCGCCGAAACCGCACAGCGCAGGAATTGACGCCACCATCCCCACCTTCAGAATCGACATCCCTTTATCCTGCACCAGGTAAATCGGAAACCAGGTCAGGAAGAACCAGGTGATGGTGTTTTAAAAGATCCTACCAAAAGAAATACCCTAGCATCATACGGCTGCTGAGCAACTGCTTGATATAATCCAGTTTCGGACCTTTCCGCCGCATCGCTGCCCGGCTTTTTATGGTCCATATCAACAACCGCACCGTTATCCGCAATGAACTTCAGCTCTTCTTTGCTCATCCGAGGATGATCGGTCGGGTTGTGCATAAACTTGACCCACATGGCGGTCAGCACAAAGCCAATCACCCCCATGACGGTAAAGACATGCTCCCAGCCCCAGGCAAAAGTCAGCCAACCCAGCAGCGGCGAGAACAGCGTGAGCCAAAAATACTGCGCGGACTTAAAGATTGCCGAAGCCGTTCCGCGCTCTTTGGTGGGGAACCAGGCCGCCACAATACGGGCGTTCGCCGGGAAGGACGGCGCTTCAGAGAAGCCCAGCATAAAGCGCATGAAGAACATTGAGACGCCAGCCCATGCCAGCGGGAAGAAGCCAACAAAGCCCTGCAGGAAAGTAAACAGCGACCAGAAGAACAGGCTATAGCTGTACACTTTCTTCGAGCCAAATTTATCCAGTAACCAGCCACCGGGGATCTGCATGAGCAAGTAAGCCCAACCAAAGGCAGAGAAGATATACCCTATTTGAAACCGCGCTCAGATTCAGTTCCTGAGCAACAGACGTACCTGCTATGGAGAGCGTCGCTCGGTCTGCATAGTTAACGGCCGTAACAATGAAAATAACCAATAAAATTAAATATCGGGTAGGCACGCCTTTCTTTTTTTCGTCAACGGTGTCCAGAATCATTTTATTTACCTCGGGTACTTATGCTGATTTTTATTATTATGGGGAAGGTGTTATTTATGAGTTTCATTTATGCCGTAACGACAATGAACTCGGGAATTAGTATAAGCAGCGCGAGAATAATAATCATTGTGCAAATGCTAATTTAATTAATACTATTTAAATATTATTTTGAGCATATGCACATAAGGTTGCGCGCTAAAGCACAGATTTGCGCTTTACCTTACCGGGCGGCACTGCAATCCCTGAAATGATTGACATTGATCACATTTCTGCGTTTAAACTCCTGACATTCTTATTTCACCCAATGAAGTCATTTATTTTTAAATGAGACCAGGTCCTCATTTTAATAACCCCTGGCTGGAGAATATTGCACAATGGCCAACATCGAAATCAGACAAGAAACGCCAACTGCGTTTTATATAAAAGTTCACGACACAGATAATGTGGCAATTATTGTTAATGATAATGGCCTGAAAGCAGGAACGCGTTTTCCGGATGGGCTGGAATTAATTGAACATATTCCCCAGGGGCATAAAGTCGCATTGCTGGACATTCCGGCTAATGGTGAAATTATTCGTTATGGCGAAGTGATTGGTTACGCCGTGCGTGCAATCCCACGCGGAAGCTGGATCGACGAATCAATGGTTGTACTACCGGAAGCGCCGCCGTTACACACGCTGCCACTGGCAACCAAAGTCCCGGAACCCTTACCGCCGCTGGAAGGATACACCTTTGAGGGCTATCGCAATGCCGATGGCAGCGTGGGCACCAAAAACCTGCTCGGTATCACCACCAGCGTCCACTGTGTGGCAGGCGTGGTGGACTATGTAGTAAAAATCATTGAACGCGATCTGCTACCGAAATACCCGAACGTCGATGGCGTGGTGGGGCTGAATCATTTGTACGGTTGTGGCGTGGCGATTAACGCACCGGCGGCAGTTGTACCTATCCGTACCATTCACAATATTTCGCTGAATCCTAACTTTGGCGGCGAAGTAATGGTGATTGGCCTGGGTTGTGAAAAGTTGCAGCCTGAGCGCCTGCTGACTGGAACGGATGATGTGCAAGCTATTCCAGTAGAAAGCGCCAGCATTGTCAGTTTGCAGGATGAAAAGCATGTCGGTTTTCAGTCCATGGTCGAGGATATTTTGCAGATCGCCGAACGCCATCTACAAAAACTGAATCAACGGCAGCGAGAAACCTGCCCGGCTTCAGAACTGGTCGTTGGTATGCAGTGCGGTGGCAGCGATGCGTTTTCTGGTGTAACGGCAAACCCGGCGGTTGGCTATGCGTCTGATCTACTGGTGCGCTGCGGCGCAACGGTGATGTTTTCAGAAGTAACGGAAGTGCGTGACGCGATCCATCTGCTGACACCACGCGCAGTGAACGAAGAGGTCGGCAAACGGCTGCTGGAGGAGATGGAGTGGTACGATAACTATCTCAATATGGGAAAAACCGACCGCAGCGCCAACCCTTCGCCGGGCAACAAGAAAGGCGGTCTGGCAAACGTGGTAGAGAAGGCACTCGGCTCCATTGCTAAATCGGGTAAAAGCGCAATTGTTGAAGTGCTGTCGCCCGGTCAACGCCCGACTAAACGCGGATTAATTTACGCCGCGACGCCAGCCAGCGATTTTGTCTGTGGCACGCAACAGGTGGCTTCGGGTATCACAGTGCAAGTGTTTACGACCGGTCGTGGTACGCCGTACGGCCTGATGGCGGTACCCGTCATTAAAATGGCAACCCGCACCGAGCTGGCGAACCGCTGGTTTGATTTAATGGATATTAATGCGGGCACCATCGCTACCGGCGAAGAAACTATTGAAGAGGTGGGCTGGAAGTTGTTCCACTTTATTCTCGACGTCGCCAGCGGGAAGAAGAAAACCTTCTCGGATCAATGGGGGCTGCATAACCAGCTGGCGGTGTTTAACCCGGCACCGGTGACCTGATTTCTTTTGGAACGTCCCTCGCAAAACATGGCCTTAGTGCCATGTTTTTATTGTTTAAAGCCCCCACGTCCATTAATAATGCATTTGCATTACCTTAGTTCAAGCTTATAATTTGAGCAGAAAACAGGCTGTAAAAGGACAGTGAATCATGCCCGCTAATGCTCGCTCTCACGCTGTACTGACCACTGAATCAAAGGTCACGATACGCGGACAAACAACTATCCCCGCGCCAGTGCGTGAGGCCTTAAAACTGAAGCCAGGCCAGGACAGCATTCATTACGAAATTCTGCCTGGTGGGCAAGTATTTATGTGCCGACTGGGAGATGAACAGGAGGATCATACTATGAATGCATTTTTGCGTTTTCTGGATGCAGATATCCAGAACAACCCGCAAAAAACTCGTCCATTCAACATTCAACAAGGAAAGAAACTTGTCGCTGGCATGGACGTCAACATTGATGATGAGATTGGCGACGACGAATAATGGATTTTCCACAAAGGGTTAATGGTTGGGCGCTATATGCTCATCCCTGTTTTCAGGAAACCTACGACGCTTTAGTTGCCGAAGTCGAGACATTAAAGGGAAAAGATCCTGAAAATTATCAGAGAAAAGCCGCCACAAAGTTATTGGCGGTAGTCCATAAAGTGATTGAGGAGCATATCACGGTCAATCCATCATCACCGGCATTCCGTCATGGCAAGTCGTTAGGCTCTGGGAAAAATAAAGACTGGTCACGGGTAAAATTTGGTGCTGGTCGTTATCGTCTCTTCTTTCGTTATAGTGAAAAAGAGAAAGTCATCATTCTGGGATGGATGAACGATGAAAACACTCTGCGCACCTACGGTAAAAAAACAGATGCCTATACCGTATTCAGCAAAATGTTAAAAAGAGGACATCCTCCTGCCGACTGGGAAACCCTCACCCGAGAAACAGAAGAAACCCATTGATGGTGTTCACAATGCCCGCCGAACGCATTCGTGTTGACCAGCGGGCATCCTTTCTCACTCCCCGACCAGAATCACTTCAACCCCAGCCTTTCGCAGTCCTTCCAGGCTATCCGCAGGAATGCCTTCATCAACAATGATCATGTCGATACGTTGAGTATCAATGATCTTATGTAAACTGGAACGATTGAACTTACTGGAATCGGTGACCACGATGATCCGTTCCGCAACTTCGCACATCCGACGGTTTAAACGAGCTTCATCTTCATTATGTGTGCTGACGCCGCGCTCCAGATCGATCGCATCTACACCAAGAAACAGCATATCGAAGTGGTAATTTTGCAGCGATTGCTCAGCCTGATCGCCGTAAAAAGATTGCGACTGACGGCGCAAATGCCCGCCGGTCATCAGCAGCTCAACGCCTTCCGCTTCCAGCAACGCATTAGCCACGTTCATACCGTTGGTCATCGCAATTACGTCAGTGTGCTTGCGCATCAGACGAGCAATCTCAAAAGTGGTGGTCCCGGAATCGAGGATAACCCGATGACCTGGCTGAATCAACTCAACGGCAGCTTTCGCAACGCTGCGTTTCATCGCGGTGTTCAGTGCGCTTTTATCTTCCACTGATGGCTCGACTGACGGCGTCGTGCTATCGCAGATCAACGCGCCACCATAGGCACGCACAGCGATCCCCTGCTTTTCCAGAAACGCCAGATCGTTGCGGATCGTCACAGTAGATACGCCATACAATGCCGACAGATCGTTAACCTGCACACTCCCTTGCTGTCGCAGACGCTGAATGATCTGTTCTCGTCGCTCGCTGGTGCCAGTCACTCGCTTCTCACCTGAAGCGTCGGTATTACTCATAGTAAGTCCTTTCGTAAAACTTTCGTTTCATTTCGTTTTGCCTATTAACGCCTTTCTATTAAGCAAATGCAAGCCCACCTTGCCCATTGACGCAAGCTACTCTCGTTTCAGTGACTTTCATTATGTTTCTTTTGTGAATCAGATCAGAAAACCATTATCTTTCGTTTTATTTTTATCTCACCATGACGCAGTATCAACTGAAACAAAACGAAAGATTAATATCGCAGTAATCTGAACTGGAGAGGAAAGTGAAACATCTGACAGAAATGGTGAGACAGCACAAAGCGGGCAAAACAAATGGAATTTATGCCGTTTGTTCCGCACATCCGCTGGTGCTGGAAGCTGCAATCCGCTACGCCAGTGCAAACCAAACGCCGTTACTGATTGAAGCAACCTCCAATCAGGTAGACCAGTTCGGCGGTTATACCGGAATGACGCCCGCCGATTTTCGCGGCTTTGTTTGTCAGCTCGCCGACTCGTTGAATTTCCCGCAGGATGCGTTGATTCTGGGTGGTGACCATCTGGGGCCAAACCGCTGGCAAAACCTGCCGGCCGCTCAGGCAATGGCCAATGCCGATGATTTGATTAAAAGCTACGTTGCGGCAGGATTCAAAAAAATCCACCTTGATTGCAGCATGTCCTGTCAGGACGATCCGATTCCCTTAACTGATGACATCGTGGCTGAACGCGCCGCCCGTCTGGCGAAAGTGGCGGAAGAAACCTGTCTTGAACACTTTGGCGAAGCCGATCTGGAGTATGTCATTGGTACCGAAGTGCCGGTACCTGGCGGCGCGCATGAAACCTTAAGCGAGCTGGCGGTCACCACGCCGGATGCCGCCCGCGCCACGCTGGAAGCCCATCGTCACGCCTTTGAAAAGCAAGGTTTGAATGCCATCTGGCCACGCATCATTGCCCTGGTGGTTCAACCCGGCGTCGAATTCGATCACACCAACGTTATTGATTATCAGCCCGCCAAAGCGAGCGCCTTAAGCCAGATGGTCGAAAACTACGAAACGCTGATTTTCGAAGCGCACTCTACCGATTATCAAACGCCGCAATCGCTGCGCCAGCTGGTGATTGACCACTTTGCCATTCTGAAAGTTGGCCCAGCGCTGACCTTCGCCCTGCGTGAAGCTCTGTTCTCTCTGGCGGCGATTGAAGAAGAACTGGTGCCAGCGAAAGCCTGTTCTGGTCTGCGTCAGGTGCTGGAAGACGTGATGCTCGACCGCCCGGAATACTGGCAAAGCCACTACCACGGTGACGGCAACGCGCGTCGTCTGGCGCGTGGTTATAGCTACTCGGATCGCGTGCGCTATTACTGGCCGGACAGCCAGATTGATGACGCTTTCGCTCATCTGGTACGTAATCTGGCGGATTCACCAATTCCGCTGCCGCTGATCAGCCAGTATCTGCCGCTGCAGTACGTGAAAGTTCGCTCCGGCGAGCTGCAGCCAACGCCACGGGAACTCATTATCAACCATATTCAGGACATCCTGGCGCAGTACCACACAGCCTGTGAAGGCCAATAAGCAAAACAAAGAGGAACACGCTATGCCAAATATTGTTTTAAGCCGGATTGATGAACGCTTGATTCACGGTCAGGTCGGCGTTCAATGGGTCGGATTTGCGGGGGCAAATCTGGTGCTGGTAGCCAACGATGAGGTTGCCGAAGATCCGGTACAACAAAACCTGATGGAAATGGTACTGGCAGAAGGGATCGCCGTACGTTTCTGGACGCTGCAAAAAGTTATCGACAACATTCATCGCGCCGCCGATCGACAGAAAATCCTGCTGGTTTGTAAAACACCCGCCGATTTCCTGACGCTGGTGAAAGGTGGCGTTCCGGTGAATCGCATTAACGTTGGCAATATGCACTACGCCAATGGCAAACAACAAATCGCCAAAACGGTTTCTGTGGATGCGGGCGATATCGCAGCATTTAACGACCTGAAAACCGCTGGGGTGGAATGCTTCGTTCAGGGCGTCCCGACAGAGCCTGCTGTGGACCTCTTTAAATTACTTTGAGGGATTCATCATGGAAATCAGCCTGTTGCAGGCATTTGCGTTGGGCATTATCGCCTTTATCGCTGGCCTGGATATGTTTAACGGCCTAACCCATATGCACCGCCCGGTGGTCCTCGGCCCGTTGGTCGGGCTGGTACTTGGCGATCTGCATACCGGAATTTTAACCGGCGGTACGCTGGAACTGGTGTGGATGGGGCTGGCCCCGCTGGCGGGCGCACAGCCGCCTAACGTGATTATCGGTACTATCGTCGGCACGGCGTTTGCCATTACTACTGGCGTGAAACCCGATGTCGCAGTAGGTGTCGCCGTACCTTTCGCTGTCGCAGTACAGATGGGGATTACCTTCCTGTTCTCGGTGATGTCCGGCGTGATGTCTCGCTGCGACCTGGCAACAAACCCGCGCCGCATTTGATGCTGGTGCCGACGGCCTGGTGCATTGCTATAACGGGATGACAGGTTTACATCACCGCGAACCGGGAATGGTTGGCGCGGGATTAACGGACAAGCGCGCCTGGCTGGAACTGATAGCCGATGGTCATCATGTGCATCCGGCGGCAATGTCGCTGTGTTGTTGCTGTGCGAAAGAGAGAATCGTACTGATCACCGACGCGATGCAGGCAGCTGGGATGCCGGATGGTCGCTATACGTTATGTGGTGAAGAAGTGCAGATGCACGGTGGCGTTGTCCGTACCGCGTCTGGTGGGCTGGCGGGCAGTACGCTGTCTGTTGATGCGGCAGTGCGCAATATGGTCGAGTTGACGGGCGTAACGCCTGCGGAAGCCATCCATATGGCGTCGCTGCATCCGGCGCGAATGCTGGGTGTTGATGGTGTTCTGGGATCGCTTAAACCGGGCAAACGCGCCAGCGTCGTTGCGCTGGATAGCGGGCTACATGTGCAACAAATCTGGATTCAGGGTCAATTAGCTTCGTTTTGATAGTTTGCTCCTTTATTGGGCCTTCACTTCCCCCGTAAGGCCTTTCTTTTTCTTTCGTTTTGATCTGTGCAGCGGTGTCGGATGCGACGCTAACGCGTCTTATCCGACCTACAGTTGGTGACCGCAAGGCCGGATAAAGCGTTTGCGCCGCATCCAGCAATCCCTTTTGCTTCCTTTATCTTTTCTTTCAACGATCACAAATTTCGTTTTATTTCTTTTTTCTCCATTGAACTTTCAGTTTCTTTTCTATAGATTTTAATCAACGAAAGACATCACCAAGTGAAATGAAACGAAAGGCAAGTGAAAGCGACAACGCCCGACGTCAAGTTCATCAGACTAAGGATTGAGTTATGCCAGAAAATTACACCCCTGCTGCCGCCGCAACCGGTACATGGACTGAAGAAGAGATCCGCCATCAGCCTCGCGCATGGATCCGTTCACTCACCAACATCGACGCGCTACGTTCCGCGCTCAATAACTTCCTTGAACCGTTACTGCGCAAAGAGAATCTGCGGATCATCCTGACCGGAGCCGGAACGTCGGCATTTATCGGTGACATCATCGCGCCGTGGCTCGCCAGCCATACCGGTAAAAACTTCAGCGCCGTACCGACCACCGATCTGGTCACCAATCCGATGGACTACCTGAACCCAGCTCATCCGCTGCTGTTGATCTCCTTCGGTCGATCCGGCAACAGCCCGGAAAGCGTCGCAGCCGTGGAACTGGCAAATCAATTTGTACCGGAATGCTATCACCTGCCGATCACCTGCAACGAAGCGGGCGCTCTTTACCAAAACGCGATCAACAGCGATAACGCGTTTGCCCTGCTGATGCCCGCAGAAACGCACGATCGCGGCTTTGCGATGACCAGCAGCATTACCACCATGATGGCCAGCTGCCTCGCGGTTTTCGCACCTGAGACGATCAACAGCCAAACCTTCCGCGACGTGGCGGATCGTTGCCAGGCGATCCTGACCTCACTGGGCGATTTCAGCGAAGGTGTGTTTGGTTACGCACCGTGGAAACGGATCGTTTATCTCGGTAGCGGTGGCTTACAGGGCGCAGCACGCGAGTCGGCGCTGAAAGTGCTGGAACTGACGGCGGGTAAACTGGCGGCCTTTTATGATTCTCCAACCGGATTCCGTCATGGACCAAAATCGCTGGTCGATGACGAAACGCTGGTGGTGGTATTTGTCTCCAGCCACCCTTACACCCGTCAGTATGATCTTGATCTGCTGGCTGAACTTCGCCGTGACAACCAGGCAATGCGTGTAATCGCCATCGCCGCGGAAAGCAGCGACATCGTCGCTGCCGGTCCACATATCATCCTGCCACCGTCACGTCACTTTATCGACGTTGAGCAGGCATTTTGCTTCCTGATGTACGCCCAGACGTTTGCACTGATGCAGTCGCTGCACATGGGCAATACGCCGGATACCCCATCAGCCAGTGGCACCGTTAACCGCGTGGTGCAAGGCGTAATCATTCATCCGTGGCAGGCATAAGAGGATCGCATTATGAGCATTATCTCCACTAAATATCTGTTACAGGACGCCCAGGCCAATGGCTACGCGGTGCCTGCTTTTAACATTCATAACGCCGAGACGATCCAAGCGATCCTCGAAGTGTGCAGTGAAATGCGATCGCCGGTGATCCTCGCCGGAACGCCGGGGACCTTTAAACACATCGCGCTGGAAGAGATCTACGCCCTGTGTAGCGCCTATTCCACAACCTACAACATGCCACTGGCGCTGCATCTCGACCACCACGAATCGCTGGATGATATTCGCCGTAAAGTCCACGCAGGTGTGCGCAGTGCGATGATCGACGGCAGCCACTTCCCGTTTGCCGAGAACGTGAAGCTGGTGAAATCGGTTGTTGACTTCTGCCACTCACAAGATTGCAGCGTGGAAGCAGAACTGGGCCGCCTGGGCGGTGTTGAAGATGACATGAGCGTTGACGCCGAAAGTGCATTCCTGACCGATCCACAAGAAGCTAAACGCTTTGTCGAACTGACTGGCGTCGACAGCCTGGCGGTAGCGATTGGTACGGCGCACGGCTTATACAGCAAAACGCCGAAGATTGATTTCCAGCGGCTGGCGGAAATTCGTGAAGTGGTGGATGTTCCTCTGGTGCTGCATGGTGCCAGCGATGTTCCGGATGAATTTGTCCGTCGCACTATTGAACTTGGCGTCACAAAAGTGAACGTTGCCACAGAATTAAAAATAGCCTTCGCTGGCGCGGTTAAAGCCTGGTTTGCGGAAAATCCGCAGGGTAATGATCCTCGTTATTATATGCGCGTCGGAATGGATGCGATGAAAGAAGTTGTCAGAAATAAAATTAATGTCTGTGGTTCAGCGAATCGAATTTCAGCATAATCATTAGTTTTTTATGATTTATCCCAATGTACTTCCCGATTAATATCGGGGAGTGCCTTAATGGAAAAGGAGATAACTAAACCTTAATAAATACATCACTACAATATCGCAACAATAATATATTTAAAAAAATTATATTATTCAACTTTATGGTGAGGATTACACAATGACCAGTCCAAATATTCTCTTAACCCGTATTGATAACCGTCTGGTTCACGGTCAGGTTGGCGTGACCTGGACATCCACCATCGGTGCAAATCTGCTGGTAGTCGTGGATGATGTTGTCGCTAACGATGATATTCAACAGAAATTAATGGGTATTACCGCGGAAACCTACGGCTTTGGCATTCGTTTCTTTACTATCGAAAAAACCATTAACGTCATCGGCAAAGCTGCACCACATCAGAAGATCTTCCTGATTTGCCGTACGCCACAAACGGTACGTAAATTGGTAGAAGGTGGTATTGACCTGAAAGATGTCAACGTCGGCAATATGCATTTCTCGGAAGGGAAAAAGCAAATCAGCAGTAAAGTTTATGTCGATGACCAGGATCTCACGGACTTACGTTTTATTAAACAACGTGGCGTGAATGTTTTCATTCAGGACGTCCCTGGCGATCAAAAAGAACAAATCCCTGACTAAATCTAAAATCGCCTTAATATTGGTTTGAGGTAATAAAAATGCATGAAATAACCCTACTTCAGGGATTATCCCTGGCGGCGTTAGTTTTTGTTCTGGGGATTGATTTTTGGCTGGAAGCCTTATTTTTATTCCGCCCGATAATCGTTTGTACCCTAACTGGCGCTATTCTCGGTGATATTCAGACTGGCTTAATTACCGGTGGTCTGACAGAGTTGGCTTTCGCCGGATTAACCCCTGCAGGTGGTGTTCAGCCGCCCAACCCGATTATGGCGGGTCTGATGACCACCGTCATTGCATGGTCTACGGGCGTTGATGCCAAAACAGCAATTGGTCTTGGCCTGCCGTTTAGTTTGTTAATGCAGTACGTCATTCTGTTCTTCTATTCCGCTTTCTCATTATTTATGACCAAAGCCGATAAATGCGCGAAAGAGGCGGATACGGCAGCGTTTTCCCGGCTTAACTGGACAACGATGCTCATCGTCGCTTCAGCGTATGCGGTGATTGCTTTCCTCTGTACTTACCTGGCACAGGGGGCGATGCAGGCGCTGGTGAAAGCGATGCCCGCCTGGCTGACCCACGGCTTTGAAGTGGCTGGCGGTATTCTGCCTGCCGTTGGTTTTGGCTTGCTGCTGCGCGTAATGTTCAAAGCGCAATATATCCCTTACCTGATCGCCGGTTTCCTGTTTGTTTGCTACATCCAGGTCAGCAACCTGTTGCCGGTTGCCGTACTGGGCGCAGGCTTTGCGGTGTATGAGTTTTTCAATGCGAAATCCCGGCAGCAAGCGCAACCGCAGCCCGTTGCCAGTAAAAATGAAGAAGAGGACTACAGCAATGGGATCTGAAATCAGTAAAAAAGATATCACCCGTCTGGGCTTTCGTTCGTCGCTGCTGCAAGCGAGCTTTAACTACGAAAGGATGCAGGCGGGCGGTTTTACCTGGGCGATGTTGCCGATCCTGAAAAAGATTTATAAGGACGACAAACCGGGCTTAAGCGCGGCGATGAAAGATAACCTCGAATTTATTAATACCCACCCGAATCTGGTCGGATTCCTGATGGGGTTATTAATTTCGATGGAAGAAAAAGGAGAAAACCGCGACACCATTAAAGGCCTCAAAGTGGCACTGTTTGGCCCAATCGCCGGGATTGGCGATGCGATTTTCTGGTTTACTTTGTTGCCGATTATGGCGGGAATTTGCTCATCATTTGCCAGCCAGGGAAACCTGCTGGGGCCGATTCTATTTTTCGCCGTTTACCTGCTTATCTTTTTCCTGCGCGTCGGCTGGACCCACGTCGGTTATTCAGTCGGCGTGAAGGCGATCGATAAAGTGCGAGAGAACTCGCAGATGATTGCCCGTTCGGCAACCATCCTCGGGATCACGGTAATCGGCGGGCTGATCGCTTCGTATGTGCATATTAACGTGGTGACATCGTTTGCCATCGACAATACCCACAGCGTTGCGCTGCAGCAGGATTTCTTCGATAAAGTCTTCCCGAACATTTTACCGATGGCCTACACCCTGCTGATGTATTACTTCCTGCGGGTGAAAAAAGCGCATCCGGTGCTGTTAATCGGCGTGACTTTTGTGCTCTCTATTGTTTGTTCCGCATTCGGCATTTTGTAAATGGAACGAGGCACTGCGTCTGGTGGTGCCTCTTTACTTAAGGAATTTCATCCTGTGCAAACCCTTCAGCAAGTTGAAAACTATACGGCGTTAAGTGAACGTGCCAGCGAATATTTATTGGCCGTGATCCGTAGCAAACCGAATGCCGTGATTTGCCTGGCGACCGGAGCCACGCCATTACTGACGTATCATTATCTGGTAGAAAAAATCCACCAGCAGCAGGTTGATGTCAGCCAGCTCACCTTCGTGAAGCTCGACGAATGGGTGGATCTGCCATTAACGATGCCAGGCACCTGCGAAACTTTCCTGCAACAGCATATCGTGCAGCCGCTGGGGCTACGTGAAGACCAGCTCATCAGCTTTCGCTCCGAAGAGATAAATGAGACAGAGTGCGAACGGGTAACGAACCTGATTGCGCGCAAAGGCGGTCTGGATTTATGCGTTCTCGGATTGGGGAAAAACGGTCATCTTGGGCTGAACGAACCGGGAGAAAGCCTGCAACCGGCCTGCCATATCAGTCAACTTGATGCCAGAACACAGCAACATGAGATGTTAAAAACCGCGGGTCGCCCCGTGACTCGTGGGATCACCTTAGGCCTGAAGGATATTCTCAATGCCCGCGAAGTTTTGTTACTGGTGACTGGCGAAGGAAAGCAGGATGCGACAGATCGTTTTCTCACGGCTAAAGTCTCTACCGCTATCCCGGCTTCATTTTTATGGCTGCACAGTAACTTTATTTGTTTAATTAACACCTAACCAGATGAAAAATTTGCTCAAAATGTTTAAATTAACTTATGTAACAGTCACGCATTATATTAAATAACATTTGACTGGGTTGAACATAACGCCGATAGCAAAAGGAGTTATGTTCAACAATTTAATTTTAGATATACATATAACTTGTTCTATTAATAAATCACCTCGTATTCTGACTCGCCCCCTGGCGCAGCAAAGTCAGGCATTTATACTCTTTTGAATACATAGAAAATTGATATCAATATAATGAAAATATCAAATATTTGCATATAAATATAATCTTAAAGTTCAGTCTATTTAATGTTCAATGAAATATTTCTGCCTGTATAATCTTTAAAGATGTTGAACATATATTCACATTAAATATGATTATGTACTTGTTACAAGGATAAGGTTATATATGAATAAAGTTACAAAAACAGCTATTGCGGGCTTACTTGCGCTTTTCGCAGGTAATGCCGCTGCAACCGATGGTGAAATAGTTTTTGATGGCGAGATTTTAAAATCCGCTTGTGAAATCAATGACTCTGATAAGAAAATTGAAGTTGCTCTTGGTCACTATAATGCCGAACAGTTTCGTAATATTGGCGAGCGTAGCCCAAAAATTCCATTCACTATTCCTTTAGTTAACTGCCCAATGACTGGGTGGGAGCACGATAACGGCAACGTTGAAGCGTCTTTCCGTCTATGGCTGGAAACGCGAGATAATGGCACCGTCCCTAACTTCCCTAATCTGGCAAAAGTAGGCTCTTTTGCTGGCATAGCGGCAACAGGTGTGGGTATCCGTATTGACGATGCGGAAAGCGGAAACATTATGCCACTGAATGCTATGGGCAATGATAACACGGTTTATCAGATCCCGGCGGAATCCAATGGTATTGTCAATGTTGACCTCATCGCTTACTACGTATCAACCGTAGTTCCATCAGAAATCACCCCAGGGGAAGCAGACGCTATCGTTAACGTAACGCTGGATTACCGTTAATACGTTAGGGCGTTATCTGACCTGTCAGATAACGCCCTTTTCCTTCCTCTTTCTCGTTGTATCAGGTTGAAAAATAACTATGTCAAAACGAACATTCGCGGTGATATTAACCTTGTTGTGTAGCTTCTGTATTGGCCAGGCGCTTGCAGGAGGAATCGTTTTACAGCGAACGCGAGTGATCTATGATGCCAGCCGCAAAGAGGCTGCGTTACCTGTCGCAAACAAAGGCGCAGAAACGCCTTATTTACTGCAATCATGGGTAGATAATATAGATGGTAAAAGCCGTGCCCCATTTATTATAACCCCACCGCTATTTCGTCTTGAGGCTGGCGATGACTCATCACTGCGAATTATTAAAACAGCTGATAACCTGCCTGAAAATAAAGAGTCGCTGTTCTACATTAATGTTCGTGCCATTCCAGCAAAGAAAAAATCAGATGATGTTAATGCTAACGAGTTGACGCTGGTATTTAAAACACGGATCAAAATGTTTTATCGCCCCGCACACCTGAAGGGACGGGTAAACGATGCGTGGAAATCACTGGAATTTAAACGTAGTGACCATTCACTCAATATATATAACCCAACTGAATATTACGTCGTATTTGCCGGACTGGCAGTCGATAAAACCGATCTCACAAGCAAAATTGAATATATCGCGCCCGGAGAACATAAACAGTTACCACTTCCTGCATCTGGCGGAAAGAACGTGAAATGGGCTGCGATCAATGATTATGGCGGCAGTTCCGGGACAGAAACTCGTCCACTGCAATAAAAAATATAAAAACACAGGTCATCAGGGAATGCCACAACGACACCACCAGGGACATAAACGCACACCGAAACAGTTGGCGCTCATCATCAAACGTTGTTTGCCGATGGTGCTCACTGGCAGCGGCATGCTTTGCACTACCGCTAACGCCGAAGAGTATTATTTCGACCCCATTATGCTGGAAACCACAAAAAGTGGTATGCAAACAACCGATCTGTCGCGTTTTTCAAAAAAATATGCACAACTACCAGGAACTTATCAGGTTGATATCTGGCTGAATAAAAAGAAGGTTTCACAGAAAAAAATTACATTTACCGCCAATGCAGAGCAACTTCTGCAGCCACAGTTTACGGTAGAACAACTACGTGAGCTGGGTATTAAGGTGGATGAAATCCCGGCGCTGGCTGAAAAAGATGACGATAGCGTGATCAACTCGCTTGAACAAATCATTCCCGGTACAGCTGCTGAATTTGATTTCAATCATCAGCAACTTAATTTGAGCATTCCCCAAATTGCACTGTACCGTGATGCAAGAGGTTACGTCTCCCCTTCTCGTTGGGACGATGGTATACCAACGCTGTTTACCAACTACTCGTTTACAGGTTCTGATAACCGTTACCGCCAGGGCAATCGTAGCCAACGACAGTACCTGAATATGCAAAATGGTGCTAATTTTGGCCCCTGGCGATTACGCAACTATTCCACATGGACACGCAACGATCAGACATCAAGCTGGAATACCATCAGTAGTTATTTACAACGTGATATCAAGGCGTTGAAGTCTCAGTTGCTTCTGGGAGAAAGCGCCACCAGCGGCAGTATTTTTTCCAGCTACACCTTTACTGGCGTGCAACTCGCTTCCGACGATAATATGTTGCCAAACAGCCAGCGCGGATTTGCCCCAACGGTACGCGGTATCGCAAACAGTAGTGCAATCGTGACTATCAGGCAAAATGGTTATGTGATCTATCAAAGCAACGTGTCAGCGGGTGCCTTTGAAATTAACGATCTCTACCCCTCTTCCAACAGCGGCGATTTAGAAGTCACGATTGAAGAAAGTGACGGTACACAACGTCGCTTTATCCAGCCTTATTCTTCATTACCCATGATGCAGCGACCTGGGCATCTAAAGTATAGCGCGACCGCTGGACGCTATCGCGCTGATGCAAACAGTGATAGCAAGGAACCCGAATTTGCTGAAGCCACGGCAATATATGGTTTGAATAATACTTTTACGCTGTATGGCGGCCTGCTCGGTTCTGAAGATTATTATGCGCTGGGGATCGGTATCGGCGGCACACTTGGCGCACTGGGCGCGTTGTCGATGGATATCAACAGAGCTGACACCCAATTCGATAACCAGCACTCTTTTCATGGCTATCAATGGCGTACGCAGTACATCAAAGATATCCCGGAAACCAACACCAATATCGCTGTCAGCTACTATCGCTATACCAACGATGGCTATTTTAGTTTTAATGAAGCCAATACCCGCAATTGGGACTATAACAGTCGCCAAAAAAGTGAAATTCAATTCAACATCAGCCAGACAATATTTGATGGGGTAAGTCTGTATGCCTCCGGTTCGCAGCAAGACTATTGGGGCAATAACGATAAAAACAGGAATATCTCTGTTGGGGTTTCCGGCCAGCAATGGGGAGTTGGTTACAGCCTGAATTATCAATACAGCCGCTACACTGATCAAAATAATGACCGCGCACTCTCTTTGAATCTCAGTATTCCGTTAGAACGCTGGTTACCGCGTAGCCGGGTTTCCTATCAGATGACCAGCCAGAAAGATCGCCCAACCCAACATGAAATGCGTCTTGATGGCTCACTGCTGGATGATGGTCGCCTGAGCTATAGCCTGGAACAAAGTCTGGATGACGATAACAACCATAACAGTAGCCTGAACGCCAGTTACCGTTCACCTTATGGCACCTTCAGTGCCGGATACAGCTACGGTAATGACAGCAGCCAATACAATTACGGCGTTACCGGCGGCGTGGTTATCCATCCTCATGGCGTGACGCTCTCGCAATATCTGGGCAACGCTTTTGCGCTTATCGATGCTAACGGAGCATCTGGCGTGAGGATACAAAACTATCCGGGGATTGCTACCGATCCTTTTGGCTATGCAGTGGTTCCTTATCTCACAACTTATCAGGAAAACCGTCTCTCGGTAGATACTACGCAGCTGCCCGATAACGTCGATCTTGAACAAACAACACAGTTTGTGGTGCCCAACAGAGGTGCAATGGTAGCGGCGCGTTTCAACGCCAATATCGGTTATCGCGTACTTGTTACAGTCAGCGATCGCAACGGTAAACCGTTGCCCTTTGGCGCTCTTGCCAGCAACGATGATACGGGGCAACAAAGTATCGTCGATGAGGGCGGCATACTATATCTCTCTGGGATATCGAGTAAATCACAAAGCTGGACTGTACGCTGGGGAAATCAGGCAGATCAACAATGTCAGTTTGCTTTCAGTACACCGGATTCAGAACCTACAACCTCTGTATTACAAGGCACAGCGCAGTGCCATTAAGGATAAAAAAATGAAAAGAGCGCCTCTTATAACAGGTCTTTTGTTGATATCCACATCCTGCGCTTATGCCTCCTCAGGAGGGTGTGGAGCCGACAGCACTAGCGGTGCGACAAATTACAGCAGTGTGGTTGATGATGTTACGGTGAACCAGACAGATAACGTGACAGGACGGGAGTTTACCTCTGCAACGCTAAGTAGCACTAACTGGCAATACGCCTGTTCCTGCTCTGCGGGTAAGGCAGTTAAACTTGTCTATATGGTCAGCCCCGTACTTACCACCACTGGACATCAGACAGGATATTACAAACTCAATGACAGCCTGGATATTAAAACCACATTACAGGCAAACGACATTCCAGGACTCACAACCGACCAGGTTGTCTCTGTTAACACCCGATTCACACAGATAAAAAACAACACGGTATATTCTGCTGCAACCCAAACGGGTGTTTGCCAGGGTGATACGTCTCGTTATGGACCCGTTAATATTGGTGCGAACACCACCTTTACCCTGTATGTCACCAAGCCATTTCTCGGCTCGATGACCATTCCGAAAACGGATATTGCCGTCATTAAAGGCGCGTGGGTCGATGGAATGGGAAGCCCGTCTACAGGTGACTTCCATGATTTAGTCAAGTTATCGATTCAGGGAAATCTCACCGCCCCACAGTCGTGCAAAATTAATCAGGGCGATGTTATTAAGGTTAATTTTGGATTCATCAATGGTCAGAAGTTTACCACCCGCAATGCCATGCCAGACGGTTTTACTCCAGTAGACTTTGATATCACTTATGACTGTGGTGATACTTCAAAGATTAAAAACTCGTTGCAAATGCGCATCGACGGTACAACTGGGGTAGTAGACCAGTACAACCTGGTCGCCAGGCGAAGAAGTTCAGACAATGTGCCCGATGTCGGTATTCGTATTGAAAATCTCGGCGGCGGAGTTGCAAATATTCCTTTTCAGAACGGTATCCTTCCCGTTGATCCTTCCGGGCATGGCACCGTCAATATGCGCGCCTGGCCAGTTAATCTGGTCGGTGGTGAGCTGGAAACAGGAAAATTTCAGGGCACAGCCACCATTACCGTCATCGTGCGGTAAAAGAAGACGTTGCGTTTTGATTAACGCAACGCTTCGGCACTGTTACCCCTGCTGCTCCAGCGCGTACTTATACAGCGCGTTTTTCTCACGCCGTGAATTTCCGCCGCCAGCGCCGCCGCTTTTTTCAGCGGCAGTTCGCTTTGCAACAGTGCCAGGGTCGCAGCACGTCGGCTGGCAGCTCATCGTCCTGAGCTTTATGGCCTTCAACGATCAGCACCATTTCGCCTTTGCGACGGTTTTCATCCTCTTTCACCCATGCCAGCAGTTCACCGACCGGTGCGCCGTGAATCGTTTGCCCAGGTTTTGGTCAGCTCGCGGGCCAGCACCACATAGCGCGCCTCGCCCCACACCGCGACCATATCTAGGCTATCGAGAAGAAACGATGGGTGGATTCATAGAAAATCAGGGTCCGTGGTTCCGTTTCGATAGCCTTCATCGCATCGCGGCGGCCTTTTGATTTCGCCGGCAAAAAGCCTTCGTAGCAGAAACGGTCAGACGGTAGCCCCAGGCGCTCAGTGCGGCAATCGCTGCACAAGGCCCCAGCAGCCGGTACCACGCGATGCCCCGCTTCACGGCAGGTGCGCACCAGATGATGACCCGGATCGTTAATCAGCGGCGTTCCGGCATCGGAAACCAGCGCGATGTTAAGCCCTTCTTTGAGCTTATCCACCAGCATTTGCGCTTTTTGTTGCTCATTGTGATCGTCCACGAATAGTCGGGCGTTAATTGCGAAGTGTTGCAGCAATCAACCGGTATGACGCCTGTCTTCGAGCAATTAAATCAACAGCTTGCAATACTTCGAGCGCTCGTTGGGTAATATCAGCCAAATTTCCGATAGGAGTAGGTACAATAAAGAGTTGGCCTTGAGAATTATCCGCCGATTCGTGTTGTTTCATTGTTTAGTCCGTATTGCCGATTTAATATTGAGCATTGCGTAAAAAATATCACTGGATACAGTATGGTACCCTCAACATTTTCTCGTATGAAAGCCGCGCGCTGTCTGCCTGTTATCCTGGCTGCGCTGATTTTCGCAGGCTGCGGAACCCAGGCTCCCGATCAGAGTGCCGCCCAACTTCAGGGCGCGACGCAGGCTGACTCCGGCTTTTCTCTGCAACAGATGCAGCAAAGCTCGAATGATAGCAAGACCAACTGGCAATTACTCGCCATTCGTGCACTGCTGAAAGAAGGAAAGAGCCAGCAGGCGCTAGAATTGTACAACCAGCTGCCGCAGGAGCTTAACGCTGCCCAACGTCAGGAGCAGTCGCTGCTGGCCGTTGAGGTGAAGCTGGCGCAGAAAGATTTTGCCGGTGCGCAGGCGCTACTGCAAAAGCTCAAAGGCCGATGATTCGACAGCGCTCTGCAAGCACGTTTCTGGCAAGACACCATCACCGCCGAACAGGGCAAACCTTCGCTCTGACGCTGCTGCGGGCGTTGATTGCTCAGGCTCCGCTGCTTGGCGGCGCAACCGGAAAAACAGCAAAACAGCGATGCCACCTGGCAGGTGCTCTCCTCCATGACCCAGGCGCAGGCGAACGCGCTGGTGATCAATGCCGATGAGAATGAGCTACAAGGCTGGCTGGATCTGCAGCGCGTGTGGTTCGATAACCGCAACGATCCCGACATGATGAAAGCCGGGATCAAAGATTGGCAGACTCGCTACCCGCAAAACCCGGGGGCGAAAGTGTTGCCGTCACAGCTGGCGAACGTGCAGAGTTTTTAAACCGGCTTCGGTCAATAAAATCGCCCTGCTGCTGCCATTAAGCGGCCAGGCGTCGGTCTTTGGCCGTACCATTCAAAAAGGCTTTGAAGACCGCGAAGAACGGTATTCACGTCGGTCAGCGGCAGCGCGGGCTTGCCGGAACAGGTTGCGCAGGCAGGCCTCGCGGATATAGGGTCAGCCCTTCGCAGGCTGAAGTTACCGATTTGACCAGCCCGCAGACCCAGGCCCCGGTTCAAGCACCAGCATCCGCAGCGCCGGTCCAGGACGCGACCTCTGCGCTGCCAGAAGAAACCACACCGGCGCCAGCCACATCCCGCTCCCAGCGCCAGCCGCACAGCCGCAGGCAGTTGCCAGCGTCGCAGCGAATCCATCGGCTGAGCTGAAAATTTATGACACCTCGCCACTCCCGCTGAACCAGATTCTCGGCGCAGGCGCAGCAGGATGGCGTCAGCCTGGTGGTCGGCCCGCTGCTGAAAAATAACGTCGATGAGCTGCTAAAAAGCAACACGCTGAACGTACTGGCGCTTAATCAGCCGGAAGCCGTGAGCAATCACGCTAACATCTGCTACTTCGCGCTCTCGCCAGAAGATGAAGCCCGCGATGCTGCGCGTCATATCCACGAACAGGGCAAACAATCCCCGCTGCTGCTGGTGCCGCGTAATACCCTCGGCGATCGCGTAGCCAATGCGTTTGCGCAAGAGTGGCAGAAACTGGGCGGCGGCACCGTTCTGCAACAAAAATTTGGTTCCACCAGCGAATTACGCGCGGGTGTTAACGGCGGTTCTGGTATTGCTTTAACGGGTAGCCCGATTACTCTCAGAGCGACAACCGACTCCGGCATGACGACCAACAATCCAACGCTGCAAACCACGCCAACCGATGACCAGTTCACCAATAATGGCGGTCGTGTCGATGCGGTGTACATTGTGGCAACGCCGGGTGAAATCGCTTTTATCAAACCGATGATCGCCATGCGTAACGGTAGCCAGAGCGGTGCAACGCTGTACGCCAGCTCCCGCAGTGCGCAAGGGACCGCTGGCCCGGATTTCCGACTGGAGATGGAAGGCTTGCAGTACAGCGAAATCCCGATGCTGGCAGGCGGTAATCTACCGTTAATGCAGCAGGCACTCAGCGCGGTGAATAACGATTATTCACTGGCTCGCATGTATGCGATGGGCGTCGATGCCTGGTCGCTGGCAAATCATTTCTCACAAATGCGCCAGGTTCAGGGTTTTGAAATCAACGGTAATACCGGAAGCCTGACGGCTAACCCGGATTGCGTGATTAACAGGAACTTATCATGGCTACAGTACCAACAAGGTCAGGTAGTCCCCGTCAGTTAACCACCAAACAGACCGGCGATGCGTGGGAAGCACAAGCGCGTCGCTGGCTGGAAGGCAAAGGACTGCGGTTTATCGCCGCTAACGTGAACGAGCGTGGCGGCGAGATCGATCTGATAATGCGTGAAGGCCGGACCACCATTTTTGTCGAGGTACGCTATCGCCGCTCTGCGCTTTATGGCGGCGCGGCAGCCAGTGTGACCCGCAGCAAACAACACAAATTATTACAGACTGCCCGCTTGTGGCTCGCGCGTCATAATGGGAGTTTTGATACTGTGGATTGCCGGTTCGATGTGGTAGCCTTCACCGGGAATGAGGTTGAGTGGATTAAGGATGCCTTTAATGACCACTCATAATTAAGGTTTAAGGATTAGCGTGCAAGAAAGAATTAAAGCTTGCTTCACTGAAAGCATTCAAACTCAAATTGCGGCGGCAGAGGCGCTTCCGGATGCCATCTCCCGTGCAGCCATGACGCTGGTTCAGTCTCTGCTCAATGGCAACAAAATCCTCTGTTGTGGTAATGGAACTTCCGCTGCCAATGCACAGCATTTTGCTGCCAGCATGATCAACCGTTTCGAAACGGAGCGGCCCAGCTTACCTGCCATTGCACTAAATACTGATAATGTTGTCTTAACGGCGATTGCCAACGATCGCTTACATGATGAAGTGTATGCAAAACAGGTGCGGGCGCTGGGTCATGCGGGAGATGTATTGTTAGCCATTTCCACCCGTGGCAACAGCCGCGATATTGTTAAAGCAGTTGAAGCCGCCGTTACGCGTGATATGACCATTGTGGCATTGACCGGCTATGACGGCGGCGAACTTGCAGGTTTGTTAGGGCCACAGGATGTGGAGATCCGCATTCCTTCGCATCGTAGTGCTCGCATTCAGGAAATGCATATGCTGACGGTAAATTGCCTGTGCGATCTGATCGATAACACGCTTTTCCCTCACCAGGATGATTAAGGAGAATACATGAAGGCATTATCGCCAATCGCAGTCCTTATTTCCGCGCTGCTGTTGCAAGGTTGTGTTGCCGCTGCCGTAGTGGGTACCGCTGCTGTGGGTACCAAAGCCGCAACTGACCCACGCAGTGTCGGCACCCAGGTGGACGATGGTACCCTGGAAGTGCGCGTGAACAGCGCATTGTCGAAAGACGAACAGATTAAGAAAGAAGCGCGCATTAATGTAACGGCCTATCAGGGCAAAGTGCTGCTGGTTGGGCAGTCACCAAATGCTGAACTTTCGGCTCGCGCCAAACAGATTGCTATGGGCGTAGACGGTGCCAACGAAGTGTATAACGAGATTCGTCAGGGCCAGCCGATTGGTCTGGGCGAAGCATCTAACGATACGTGGATCACCACCAAAGTGCGTTCGCAGCTCTTAACCAGCGACCTGGTGAAATCGTCCAACGTGAAAGTGACCACCGAAAACGGTGAAGTGTTCCTGATGGGGCTGGTGACTGAACGTGAAGCGAAAGCGGCGGCAGATATTGCCAGCCGGGTGAGCGGCGTGAAGCGGGTAACTACGGCGTTTACGTTTATTAAATAGCAGCCCCTTGTAATGCCTGATGCGACGCTTGCCGCGTCTTATCAGGCCTACAACGATACAAACCGTAGGTCAGATAAGGCGTTTACGCCGCATCCGACATGTTTTCCCTCAAATCAGAACAACAGCGCCAGCCCGCCGACAATCACACCAGACACTGCCACCATCGCCCCTGTCAGCCATAAGGCTTTCGCCGGGAACGCTTTGCGCAGCATAATCAGTGACGGCAAACTCACTGCCGGGAGCGTCATCAACAATGCCAGCGCCGGAGCGGTTCCCATACCTGCCAGCATCATCGTTTGTACAATCGGAATTTCTGCTGCCGTGGGAATGACAAACAAGCATCCTGCTACCGCCATCGCCACCACCCACATCAGGCTGTTATCGACAGCACCATCGGCATGGGGGAATAACCAGACGCGAGCGGCACCCAACACCAGTACTGCAAGGATGTAAACCGGGATCGTACTCCAGAAAAGCGTCCATAGCGCCCTGCCCCAGCGGCTAAAAAACCCGCCCTGTGCTTCCGGTATGTCAATTTCGACCGGTGCCTGCGTTTGCGGTGTTTCACGCACCCATTTTTGCACCAGCGTCGCAATCAGCAACACCATCACCAGCCCGGCCACCAGACGAATCGCCGCAAAACCCCAGCCGAGGACAAAGCCCATAAACACCAGCGTCGCCGGGTTTAACACCGGATTGCCCATCCAGAATGCCAGCGCACCGCCCATCGACACCTGTTGGCGACGCATTCCCGCCGCGACCGGAGCCGCACAGCAGGTACACATCATGCCCGGCAACGAAAACAGCGTTCCCAGCAGCGTGCCGCGAAAGCGCGATTGCCCAAGCGTACGCAACAACCAGTCACGCGGGATCAGCACCTGAATCAACGAACCGAGGATCACCCCCAGCACCGCCGCTTTCCATACCGCGAGGAAATAGATCATCGCGTAATCCAACGCCGCCTGCCATGGGTTAGCATCCGCCTGCGCAAGGATAGATTTACCGATACTGTGGGTTTCGGCAGCAGTAAACGCTTTGCCGTAGTAAGGTTCCCATTTCACATACCAGAGACCGGCAATGACAACGAGAAAGAAAAGCGCGGGTTTCCACCACTGAATGGGCGTTGCCGCCTGAGATGAAGACTGACCAGTCATAGCATTCCCCAGGAATAAGTTATGATAATTGAGCGCGTGAATATTACGCTCACTATCAATTCTTGGGAATAATTATTCAGCTCTTTTGCGTAATTCTGAAGAGCTTAAAATCGTCACGCCTTCATGCTCAGGCCGCATCGACTCTGCCAGCATGACCCGCGCCACGTCTCTCGCATCAATGGATTTCCAGTTACCTGGTAACAAACGGAACAGCGGCGCAAAAAGCGTTTCGTTCATCCGCTGTTTGCTACGATCGCCCAGTAACATCGACGGGCGAGCAATGGTCAATTTCGGCCAGTTCTGGGCGATTAATGCTTCTTCCATCTCCCCTTTGACGCGGTTATAGAAAAACGGCGAGTGGGCATTGGCACCCATCGCACTGACTACCAACATATGCTGCGCGCCCAGTCGCCGCCCGGTTAATGCGGTATCCACTACCAGCGTGTAATCGGCATGAATAAACGCCTCTTTGCTCCCCGCTTCTCGCCGCGTGGTGCCGAGACAACAAAACACAATGTCGATGGGATCGGTGACCTGCGCCAACGCGTCACTCAGTTGCGGATCATGGGGATTAAACACCCCGGGCATATCGCCCAACGGACGTCGCGTCGGCGCAGCAATGGCGTTAACTTTCGGTTCGTTAATCAACATCCGCAGCAGGTGACCGCCCACCAGCCCCGTTGCGCCTGTAATCAGTACCTGACTCATCTTCGCTCCTTTACAGAATTGTCTGCCTTGCGCTCCACGGCTCATGCACCAGGCTTAATAGACCATGAGGTAATTATCCCCGATTGTGGGAAATTCGCCTCATCCAATGCAACAACGCGGAGGAAGCATGAGTAAGAAAATTGCCGTTTTAATCACTGATGAATTTGAGGATTCAGAATTTACTTCACCCGCAGACGAGTTCCGTAAAGCCGGACACGAAGTGATTACCATTGAAAAACAAGCGGGTAAAACGGTGAAAGGCAAAAAAGGAGAAGCCAGCGTGACCATCGATAAATCCATCGATGAAGTGACGCCTGCGGAGTTTGATGCCCTGCTGCTACCGGGCGGCCATTCACCGGATTATCTGCGTGGGGACAACCGTTTTGTCACCTTTACCCGTGATTTTGTGAATAGTGGCAAACCGGTGTTTGCCATCTGTCACGGCCCGCAGTTGCTGATCAGCGCCGATGTGATTCGGGGGCGCAAACTGACCGCAGTTAAACCGATCATTATTGATGTTAAAAATGCGGGCGCGGAATTTTACGATCAGGAAGTCGTGGTTGATAAAGATCAGCTGGTTACCAGCCGGACACCGGACGATCTGCCAGCGTTTAACCGCGAGGCGTTACGCCTGCTCGGTGCCTGAGTCGCGTAGCCAAATCATTTTTTTACCAAAGCCTAACGTGTTGTCGGTGAACTTCAGTTCGTCCAGCCGCAGCTCCCAAACCGGGGCGGGGAGCATGCGGGCAACCTGGAACCGGCGAACGTAAAGCGCTTCTTTCGGCGGCCTTCATCCCTTTCCAGCAGGCGAATTTCACCTTTGAACTGCACGCCACGAATGAGTGCCACCGTTTTCGGCTGGCCGTTGACGGTGCCAGCTACCAGCGCCTGCCTGCCGGTCATCTTCCCGTGACGGGTGGTCTCTTCGCTGAGTAAATTAGAAGGCGACACGCTGCGGGTCATAGACGTAGAACGCGCTGGCGCACCACATCTCGCCCTCATTGGCTCACGCACCAGCTCACTACGTGTTGTTTTGCTAGCCAGCGGTTAATGGCAGCGAGCGTTTCCATCTGTTCTCTCCGTTATGCTATGGTGCGTCCATCTTTTTTGCAGATAGGTTGGCACACGGTGCGTTGGTTTCTTTATCTCGTTCCGGACCGAGGACAATAAATTGTACACCGGTATCACCACCGATGTTGAACGGCGATTCCACCAGCATCAAAGCGGTAAAGGGGCAAAAGCGCTACGCGGTAAAGGTGAGCTGAAGCTGGCATTTTACGGTGAAGTCGGCGAGCACTCGCTGGCGCTGCGCCTCGAGTATCGCATGAGCAGCTGACGAAGCGCCAGAAAGAGCGCCTCGTCGCTAGGTGGACGGTTGGCATGTTTGAAACGTTACTGGACAGCCTTTATTAAAATCGGTTGAAGTGGTCCGAATACTCCACCAGACCATGAACCCCTTTCAGCGCATCATCCGCCAGAGGGTGGACCATAAACGCCTCTTCGGTGCCCGGCCAGCGGCAGCGTAAATCGTACTGCGCGGCGCGTTCAAAGCCAAAACGACCATATAGCGCCGGGTCGCCCAGAGTAACGACCGCCGCATAGCCGAACTCATTAAGCGAGTCCAGCCCTTCGTGATCATCTGCCGCGCCAGACCCTGTCCGCGGTACTCTTCATCAACCGCCACGGTAAGAGACCAACCCACTGTAGCTCTTCGCCTTCAACGCTAACCGGGCTAAAGGCAACGTCACCGACGACATGGCCTTCATCGTCCGTAGCCACCAGTCCCAACGTAATCAGGCCGTCTTCACGCAGATCGCGTACCAGACTGGCTTCGCCATCACCGTTGAATGCGCGACGCAGCAGCGCGTCGATTCCCGGGGCATCAATTCCAATTTCTACTCGAATCAGCATGGCTCACCTACCGATGTATGTTTAGTTTCTGATGGTGATTTTAGGCCAGCTTCGACAAAATCGGCCAGCTGCATCAGCATCACGCGCAGTGCTTTTGGCATCTGCTCAAGCTCAATGGCATCCATCAGGTTTTTGACATCGAGACCAGCTCCGTATCCCCTTCAATCACCAGCCGACGCTGGAAGAAGAGCGTATCCGGGTCCTGTTTACGCGCAGCGATCATCAGTAAATCGCTGGCATCCGCGCTGAAGCTGACATCCGCCTGGGCGGTATCGCTTACAATTAAGCGTTCGTTCTGTACCGAGGTAAACCATTTGAGGCCGATATCACGAACCTCAATGCTCAGCCAGCGGCCGTCAAGAAATCCAGTTCACCGTCATTGAGCGCCTGGCGGAACTGCCAGCTTAACACCTGTTGCAGAACCTGGCGTTTAAGGGCGAACGGCGTAAATTTCACCGGGACGCTCATCAAAGTTGGCGCTACATGGACCAGACGTGAACGCAGTTTATCCAACACAAGCTTTACTCCCTGAATGCAATAGTTTCCGTTATTTTGCCATATCAGATAAACGACATAGCGGCGTAAATCAACAATTATGTCGTGAGGCAGAGGGATTATTGTGGCTTCCCATCAATACGCTTTTGTCTGCCTCAAATCAAAAATGATTAGCGATAGGTTAACTAAAATCCCTAATCATTAACAATAATGCGCCCCTGCTGGGCCGCGAACTCTCAGGAAGAATTATGGAGTTGCTCTGCCCTGCCGGAAACCTTCCGGCGCTTAAGGCGGCTATCGAAAACGGTGCCGATGCGGTGTATATCGGGCTGAAGGATGATACCAACGCCCGCCATTTCGCCGGTCTTAACTTCACCGAGAAGAAGCTGCAGCAAGCGGTAAACTTCGTTCACCAGCATAACCGCAAACTGCATATCGCCATCAATACCTTTGCGCACCCTGATGGCTACGTGCGCTGGCAGCGTGCGGTGGATATGGCGGCACAGCTGGGTGCCGACGCGCTGATCCTCGCCGACCTCGCCATGCTTGGTATGCCGCAGAGCGCTACCCGCATATTGAGCGCCATGTCTCCGTTCAGGCATCGGCGACCAATGAAGAGGCGATTAATTTCTACCATCGCAACTTCGAGGTTGACCGTGTGGTCCTGCCGCGCGTGCTGTCGATTCACCAGGTGAAACAGCTGGCCCGCGTCACCCCGGTACCGCTAGAAGTCTTCGCGTTTGGCAGCCTGTGCATTATGGCCGAAGGCCGCTGCTATCTTTCCTCATACCTGACCGGCGAGTCGCCAAACACCGTCGGTGCCTGTTCGCCTGCACGCTACGTGCGCTGGCAACAAACGCCACAGGGGCTGGAATCACGTCTTAATGAAGTGCTGATCGACCGCTATCAAGATGGTGAAAACGCCGGTTATCCGACGCTGTGCAAAGGCCGCTATCTCGGTCGACGGCGAGCGCTATCACGCGCTGGAAGAACCGACCAGCCTCAACACCCTGGAGCTGCTGCCGGAACTACTGGCTGCGAATATCGCCTCGGTGAAAATCGAAGGCCGTCAGCGTAGCCCGGCATATGTCAGCCAGGTGGCGAAAGTCTGGCGTCAGGCGATTGACCGCTGTAAAGCCGACCCGCAAAACTTCGTCCCACAGGCTTCATGGATGGAAGCGCTTGGCTCCATGTCCGAAGGGACTCCGACCACCCTCGGTGCGTATCACCGTAAATGGCAGTAGGAACAGCAATGAAATATTCATTAGGGCCCGTGCTTTACTACTGGCCAAAAGAGACGCTGGAAGATTTTTATCAGCAGGCCGCCACCAGCAGCGCCGATACTATTTATCTGGGCGAAGCGGTGTGCAGCAAGCGTCGCGCCACTAAAGTCGGCGACTGGCTGGATATGGCCAAATCCCTCGCGGGCAGCGGCAAGCAGGTGGTGCTCTCCACATTAGCGCTGGTTCAAGCCTCGTCCGAGCTGGGCGAACTCAAGCGCTATGTCGAAAACGGTGATTTCCTGGTAGAAGCCAGCGACCTTGGCGTGGTGAATCTGTGTGCCGAGCGTAAGCTGCCATTCGTGGCCGGCCACGCGCTGAACTGCTACAACGCCGTGACCCTGCGTGTACTGCAAAGGCAGGGCATGACCCGCTGGTGTATGCCGGTCGAGTTGTCGCGCGACTGGCTGCTGAACCTGCTCAATCAGTGTGAAGAGTTGGGTATTCGCGATAAGTTCGAGGTGGAAGTACTGAGCTACGGTCATCTGCCGCTGGCCTACTCTGCTCGCTGCTTTACCGCGCGTTCCGAAGACAAACCGAAAGATGAATGCGAGACCTGCTGCATCAAATACCCTACCGGGCGCAGCATGCTGTCACAGGAAAATCAGCAGGTGTTCGTGCTTAACGGTATCCAGACCATGAGCGGCTACGTCTATAACCTGGGCAATGAGCTGACCTCAATGCACGGGCTGGTCGACATGGTGCGCCTGTCGCCGATGGGTAATGAAACCTTCGCTATGCTCGACGCCTTCCGCGCCAACGAAAACGGCACCGCGCCGCTGCCGCTGACCGCCAACAGTGATTGTAATGGTTACTGGAAACGTCTGGCCGGGCTGGAACTGCAGGCCTGATAAAAACCGCTCACTTTGTTAACAACAGTCATCAGTTTTTAATGCATTATTAAAGTTGCAGCTTTTCTGGCCGGGTATCTCCCGGCTGGAAGAAGACCCTTTATGCTGATGATGCGGGTGGAATCTTGCGGTTTTCCGCGGAAAATGGTGTCCCCCCCTAAAGGAGGAGTATATGCTGTAGCAAAGTGAGCCTTTATGACTGACAAAACCGTTGCATTCTCGGTGCTCGACCTCGCGCCGATCCCTCAGGGTTCTTCCGCACGGGAAGCCTTCTCCCATTCACTCGACCTCGCGAAGCTCGCGGAAAAGCGCAGCTACCACCGCTATTGGTTGGCCGAACACCACAACATGACCGGCATCGCCAGCGCGGCCACGTCGGTATTGATTGGCTATCTGGCGGCCAACACCACCACGCTGCGACTGGGCTCAGGCGGCGTGATGCTGCCCAACCACTCGCCGCTGGTGATTGCCGAACAGTTCGGTACGTTGAATACGCTCTACCCAGGACGCATCGATCTCGGCCTTGGCCGCGCGCCGGGCAGCGATCAGCCAACGATGCGCGCGCTGCGCCGTCATATGGGGGGCGATATTGATAACTTCCCACGCGATGTGGCGGAATTGGTCGATTGGTTCGACGCCCGCGATCCAAATCCGCAGGTGCGTCCGGTGCCGGGCTACGGCGAGAAGATTCCCGTCTGGCTGCTGGGTTCAAGTCTTTACGGTGCACAGCTGGCAGCGCAGCTTGGGCTGCCGTTCGCCTTTGCCTCGCATTTCGCCCCGGATATGTTGTTCCAGGCACTGCATCTCTACCGCACCAACTTCAAGCCGTCGGCGCGTCTGGAAAAACCATACGCCATGGTGTGCATCAATATTATCGCCGCCGACAGTAACCGCGATGCGGAATTCCTCTTCACCTCCATGCAGCAGGCGTTCACTAAACTGCGCCGTGGTGAAACCGGCAGCTGCCACCACCGATTGAAGATATGAGTAAATTCTGGTCGCCGTCGGAGAAATACGGCGTCGATCAGGCGTTAGGCATGTCGCTGGTTGGCGATAAAGAGAAAGTGCGTCACGGGCTTGAGTCAGTTCTGCGTGAAACCCAGGCGGATGAGATTATGGTTAACGGCCAGATCTTTGACCATCAGGCGCGTTTACATTCGTTTGATTTGGCGATGGATGTGAAAAAAGATTTGTTGGGATAGGGGGCTTCCCGCGGTGCGCCTTATCCGGGCTTCTACATATCCTCGGTAGGCCCGGTAAGCGCAGCGCCACCGGGCACTGCTGTTTACTGATAGACCGGCAGTAAATTAAAGCTCGACAGGAAATGCACCAGTGCGTTACCAACGCCGAACACCAGAATCAGCGCAATCATCGGCTTACCCCCCAACGCGAATTTCGGGCTACCAAAGCGTTTACGGGATTTACGCGCCAGCAGCGCCGGCACGATTGCCGCCCATGGTCGCGGCCAGACCCGCGTATCCGATCGCATACAAGAACCCATTCGGCCACAGCAGGCCACCGATAATCGGCGGCAGGAAGGTCAGGATCGCAGTTTTAAAACACCCACGCGGAATCATCAAAACCAAACAGGTCCGCCAGGTAGTCGAACGGGCCCAGCGTTACGCCCAGCAACGAGCTCGCCACCGCAAAGTTCAGACACCACCAACAACAGATCCAGACTTCGGCTATTGAGCACACCGCTCAGCGCCTGCACCAGCACATCGATGTTACCGCCCTTCTGCGCGATGCCGATAAATTCAGGACGCGGGATATTGCCCATCGTTCCCACAACCATACGGTGTAGAGCGCCAGCGCCAGCAGCGTTCCGTAAACCAAACATTTCACGATGGTGCGCGGATCTTTGCCGTAGTATTTCATCAGGCTCGGCACGTTACCGTGATAGCCGAAAGACGCCAGACAGAATGGCAGGGTCATCAGCAGGTACGGCGTATACGATGCGTTGCTCTCAGCAACGTTAAACAACGTCGTCGGCGTGACGTGGCCCATCAGGCTGCCGAAGGTCAGGAAGAAGGTAATCACCTTCGCCCCCAGCACGATGGCCGTCATTCGGCTAACCGCTTTGGTGCTTAACCACACCACAAATGCCACCAGTAGCGCAAAGCTAAAGCCTGCGGCGCGCGCTGGGACGTCTAGCGACATTTCCGCAAAGGTATGATGCAGAATCGAGCCGCTGGCCGAGATGTAGGCGTAGGTCAGGATATAAAGCACAAAGGCGATGGAGATGCCGTTAACAATGTTCCAGCCTTTGCCCACAAATCTTTGGTGATGGTGTCGAAGCTCGAACCAATTCGATAGTTGAGGTTCGCTTCAAGGATCATCAGCCCCGAGTGCAGCATACAGAACCAGGTAAACACCAGCGCCGCCATTGACCAGAAGAACCACGCACCGGACATCACGACTGGCAGGGAGAACATCCCCGCACCAATGATTGTGCCGCCGATTATCACCACGCCGCCAAGCAGCGAAGGTGACGTTTGGGTGGTGGTTAGTGTCGCCATACAGCCTTTTCTCCAGTGTATTATTTTGCTACTGCATTTCAATGTGCTGCACTGTACCAGTACACGAGTACAAATGAAATAAAAAAAAGCCCCAATCGTTAAGATCGGGGCTGTATCGTTTACTTTACGCTAATAAGCCATGAGGCTTATGCGTCACCGCCGAAACGACGACGACCGGTAGAGTCATCACGACGTGGGGCTGCACCAGCATCATCACGACGCGGCGCACGGCCGTCACGACGTTCGCCGCTGAAACGACGACCATCACCACGACCGCCTTCACGACGCTCACCACTGAAACCACGGCCTTCACCGCGACCTTCGTTACGACGTTCACCACCGAAAGGACGACCGCCTTCGCGACGCTCACCACCACGACCACCACGGTCAGGGGGCGGCTGGGCATCACCCATAGCTGCATGTTCATCGGTTTGTTCAGGATGCGAGTACGAGTAAAGTGCTGCAGCACTTCGCCCGGCATGCCTTTTGGCAGTTCGATAGTAGAGTGGGTACCGAACAGTTTGATGTTACCGATGTAACGGCTGCTGATATCACCTTCGTTAGCGATAGCGCCAACAATATGACGAACTTCAACACCATCATCACGGCCAACTTCAATGCGGTACAGTTCCATATCGCCAACTTCACGACGTTCACGCTTAGGACGATCTTCGCCGCCACGGTCATTACGATCGCGTGGACCACGGTCGTTACGATCGTTACGATCACGACGTTCAAAACGCTCGTCACGTTCGCGGAATTCACGCTTAGGACGCATTGGCGCATCTGGTGGAACGATCAGAGAACGTTCGCCCTGTGCCATTTTCAGCAGTGCCGCAGCCAGGGTTTCAACGTCCAGCTCTTCGCCTTCTGCAGTCGGCTTGATTTGAGCCAGCAGACCACGGTACAGATCGAGATCGCTGCTTTCCAGCTGCTGCTGTACTTTAGCGGCGAATTTCTCCAGACGGCGTTTGCCCAGCAGGTCTGCGTTCGGCAGTTCTACTTCTGGGATAGACAGCTTCATGGTGCGTTCGATGTTGCGCAGCAGACGACGCTCGCGGTTCTCAACGAACAGCAGCGCACGGCCAGCACGACCCGCACGACCGGTACGGCCGATACGGTGAACGTAAGACTCGGAGTCCATCGGGATGTCGTAGTTCACAACCAGGCTTATACGTTCAACGTCCAGACCACGTGCCGCAACGTCGGTCGCGATCAGGATGTCCAGACGACCGTCTTTCAGACGTTCCAGAGTCTGCTCACGCAGGGACTGGTTCATATCACCGTTCAGCGCGGCGCTGTTATAGCCGCTACGTTCCAGGGCTTCAGCCACTTCCAGAGTCGCGTTTTTGGTACGTACGAAGATAATCGCCGCATCAAAATCTTCCGCTTCCAGGAAACGTACCAGCGCTTCGTTTTTACGCATGCCGTATACAGACCAGAAGCTCTGGCTGATATCCGGGCGAGTCGTTACGCTGGACTGGATGCGTACTTCCTGTGGCTCTTTCATAAAGCGACGGGTAATACGACGAATAGCTTCCGGCATGGTTGCAGAGAACAGAGCGGTCTGATGACCTTCTGGGATCTGAGCCATGATGGTTTCAACGTCTTCGATAAAGCCCATACGCAGCATTTCATCAGCTTCGTCCAGCACCAGACCGCTCAGTTTAGAGAGGTCCAGAGTGCCGCGCTTCAGGTGGTCCAGCAGACGACCCGGGGTACCGACAACAATTTGTGGCCCTTGACGCAGGGCGCGTAACTGCACGTCATAACGCTGGCCGCCGTAAAGGGCTACCACGTTCACGCCGCGCATGTGTTTAGAGAAATCAGTCATTGCTTCAGCCACCTGAACCGCCAGTTCGCGGGTCGGGGCCAGCACCAGAATCTGTGGTGCTTTCAGCTCAGGATCAAGGTTGTTCAGCAGCGGCAAAGAGAACGCTGCGGTTTTTCCGCTACCAGTCTGGGCCATACCCAGAACATCGCGGCCGCCCAGCAGGTGTGGGATACACTCAGCCTGGATCCGGAGATGGTTTTTCGTAACCCAGATCGTTAAGGGCTTCAAGGATAGGAGCCTTAAGCCCCAGATCTGCAAAAGTGGTTTCGAATTCAGCCATGTAGTACGTGTGCCTCAAAATTAATGGCGGCCAGTCTACATAACTTATCGTGAAAATTTTCGGTAATTTTCATTAAAAGTGTGAACCGGCTCAAAGTAGATGTATTAACGAACAACAACGCCCTCACCCGTGAAGGTGATGGCAATCAAATGTGATTACGGGCTGATGTGTACGTCAGCTATTGCTGGTCCGATTCTGCCAGGTCGTCTTGCTCCTGGCCCAAGAGCGCTAATTCCAACAATGCGTATCGGTGCTCAACGTAGTTGTGTACGTTGTTGGCAACCGCCAGTTTGAACAGTGCCGCAGCGCTGTCCTTGTCCCCCAGACTTAGGTAGTACTTACCTAAATAGAAGTTGGTTTCACTGAGATGCTCAGCGAGCGAGGTGTTATCCGTTGCGTCCGCCTTCAGGCGTTCCATTAACGATTTTTCGTCAATGTTGCCCAGGTAGAACTCGACAATGTTCCATCCCCATTGCTCTTTATCCGATTTGTCGAAGCGTTGCTTCAACGCGACTTTGGCCTGCTTCTCATCGAGCTTCTGCTCAGCGAGGTATAGCCACAGGCTGCGGAAAGGATCATTGGGATCGTCTTGATAAAACGCTCGCAGATCATCTTGCGCTAATTTCGCACGGCCACCGTAATAAAGCGCGATGCCGCGGTTCAAGTGCGCATAATTGTAAGTTGGATCAAGCTCAAGTACAGAATCAAACGCTTCATAGGCAGCATCAAAATTGCCTGCCTGCGTTAAATAAATGCCTAAGTAATTGAATACTTCAGGCATATCAGGTCGGATAGCCAGCGCTTGCGAAAAGTCGTTGCGCGCCAGTGCTCTCAAACCAAGACTATCATACAACACTCCGCGCTCATATCTAAAAGCTGTGCGCGTTCGTCATCGGTTAAAGCCCGACTGGCAAGTATTTGTTCCATGCGTGCCAGGATTACTTCCTGCTGTAAAGTCGGTTGCAATGGCACCGCGAGGACTTCACTCTTACGCCAGGCAGAGTTGCTGCATCCTGCCAGCGTGAGTGCTGTCGCAACGAAACACCAGCGCAAAAAAGGCTTCATTTCCCACTCCAGAAACAACAATTGGATGAACGTCCTGTCCCCCGCTGCAAACAAGGCATCCGGCAGGCTTCAAATGTGCCCTCCGCAAGCGCGGAGGGCAAAAGGCAAACCTTACTCGCCTTGTTCTGCTACCGGAGCTTCCGGTGCGGCAGAAAACTGCTCGGTTGCTTTCTTTGATGCTCAGACGTACGCGGCCCTGACGATCAACTTCCAGGACTTTAACCGGTACTTCCTGGTTCATCTGCAGGTAGTCGGTCACTTTCTCAACGCGCTTGTCAGCGATCTGAGAGATGTGAACCAGACCTTCTTTACCGCCACCGATGGCAACAAACGCGCCAAAGTCAACGATACGGGTCACTTTACCGTTGTGATTACGGCCAACTTCGATTTCTGCCGTGATCTCTTCGATACGACGAATAGCGTATTTCGCTTTTTCACCGTCGGTCGCTGCGATTTTCACGGTACCGTCGTCTTCGATTTCGATGGTGGTGCCGTCTCTTCGGTCAGCGCACGGATAACAGAACCGCCTTTACCGATAACGTCTTTGATTTTGTCCGGGCTGATCTTGATAGTGTGGATACGCGGAGCGAACTGAGAGATATCGCCGCGCGGCGCGTTAATCGCCTGTTCCATCACGCCCAGAATGTGCAGACGTGCACCTTTAGCCTGGTTCAGAGCAACCTGCATGATTTCTTTGGTGATACCTTCAATTTTGATATCCATCTGCAGCGCAGAGATACCGTCGCGGGGACCCGCAACTTTGAAGTCCATGGCGCCGGTGGTCTTCGTCGCCCAGGATGTCAGACAGAACAACGTAGTTTTCGCCTTCTTTCACCAGACCCATCGCGATACCCGCGACGGCCGGTTAATCGGCACGCCTGCGTCCATCAGCGCCAGGGAAGCACCACACACGGAAGCCATTGAAGAAGAACCGTTGGATTCGGTGATTTCAGACACAACACGTACGGTGTACGGGAATTTGTCCGGATCAGGCATCACAGCGAGCACGCCGCGTTTTGCCAGACGACCGTGACCGATTTCACGACGCCTCGGAGAACCAACCATGCCGGTTTCGCCGACGCAGTACGGAGGGAAGTTGTAGAGCAACAGGAAGTTGTCAGTACGCTCGCCCATCAGTTCGTCGAGGTTCTGCGCATCACGGGTGGTGCCCAGGTCGCGGTAATCGGCGCCTGCGTTTTCGCCACGGGTGAACAGCGCGGAGCCGTGGGTACGCGGCAGCACGCCAGTACGCACGTCCAGACCACGGATGGTCTCTTCTCGCGGCCATCGATACGCGGTTCGCCTGCCAGTACGCGGCTACGAACAACGTTTTTCTCGATAGCGTGCAGGATTTCGCCCAGTTCGGTTCGCGTCCAGGGATTCGTCTTCTGCAACCAGCGTTGCGATGGTTTCAGACTTGATCACGCCAACCTGAGCATAACGCTCTTGTTTGTCAGTGATGCGGTAAGCGTCGCTCCGGCGCGCTTCAGCCAGTGCTGCCACGCGCGCGTTCAGCGCTTCGTTAACTCCTCTGGCTGCCAGTCCCGACGTCGTTTACCGGCTTCTTTCACCAGTTCGTTGATTTCTGATAACAATCTGCTGCTGGTCGTGACCAAACACGACAGCACCCCGCATCTGGTCTTGGTCAGCGTTTGCTTCGGATTCACCATTAGCACAGCCCCTCGGTACCAGCAACCACCAGGTTCAGTTTGCTTTCTTTCAGTTCGTCCTGAGTCGGGTTCAGCACGTACTGGTCATTGATATAACCTACGCGTGCAGCACCGATTGGGCCGTTGAACAGAATACCGGACAGGGACAGCGCGGCTGGATGCACCGATCATTGCCACGATATCTGGGTTAATATTGCGGGTCACGGAAACAACGGTAGCGATAACCTGAACTTCGTTAACGAAGCCTTCCGGGAACAGCGAGACAAACCGGGCGGTCAATCAGACGCGCGTCAGGGTTTCGCCTTCGCTTGGACGGCCTTCACGACGGAAGAAGCTGCCGGTGATCCGACCAGCAGCGTCAGTACGCTCCTGATAGTTAACGGTCGAGCGAAGAGTGGCCTGGTTTCGCTTTTTTCTGGCCAACAACGGTAACGAATACCGCGGTGTCATCCATGCTAACCATAACGGCTGCGGTCGCCTGACGCGCCATCATGCCGTTTCCGGCGTCACGGTGTGTTGGCCGTACTGGAACTTACGAACGATCGGATTAAGCAAAATTCTATCCTTTCTTAATATGCGGCAGAACACCCTGGTGTGCCAGCCAGATGAAACCGATCTTCTTTGCATCCTCGCGACTAATGACAATCCTAACCCAGTCCGGGTAAAGCCTCTCATTAGCCGCGCGAACCTCTGCAACGGAAGAATATGTAGAACAACAATACATTATACCCGTTATCTTTCAAAATACTGCTGTGTTGGTAATTCCAGCTCAATTTTGTCTAAACGAGATGGCTTTACCTGGGCATCAGACCGTAATTTTGCGGGTACTTTTTTCTCATAAATTGCTGTATCGTATTTGATGAAAAAGAGGCAGTAAAGAGCCCCTGCTTCTGAAACTCGTTAGAGTTAGCGACGCAGACCCAGACGCTCGATCAGCGCGGTGTAGCGTGCAACATCTTTACGTTTCAGGTAGTCGAGCAGTTTACGACGCTGGAACCATCCGCAGCAGACCACAACAGCTGTGGTGATCTTTTTTGTGCTCTGCAAAGTGACCCTGCTGGTGGTTGATATTGCAGTCAGCAGTACAACCTGTACTTCGGTAAAAACCCTGTGGTTTGCGCACGACCGAACTCAGAAACGATTTGTGCTTTGTTTCAACGCTTAGAGACATTTTGGAACTCCATGGGATTTAAAAGAAAGGTAGGCCGATCTCTAATTCAGCAGCCCCTGATATAACATCCACCAATTGTAAACAATTACGCAGATGTTAAGCCGCGATATTCTACCCGCAGCGCTCAGTTATCGCAAGCCGCCGGTCAGGCTTCTTCCGGGGTATTCGACCACCAGGCAGCGTGGAGCCACGCGGCCTTCGTCATAGATTTGCCGGTGCCCGAGAAATTTCCCTTCATCGCCTTCGGTGACGCGAACCAGTCCTTCCAGTGGCGCACCAGATGTACGAACCGGGTTACCATTTTTGAAGTAAACAGAAGACGTTAACGGAAGATTCACCACCGGATAGTCCGAAGCTGGACTGTCCATTGGCATCAGTAATGGATCAAGTAACTCCGCGGCTGGAATATCCTGCTGTTCAGCTTGCTCAACAAGTTCACGCAGGTGCTCCAGGGTCACCATCCGTTCAACCGGATATTTACTTACCGCCAGACGGCGCAGGTAAATAACATGCGCGCCACAGCCGAGTTTTTCACCCAGGTCATCAATGATGGTGCGGATATAAGTGCCTTTTGAGCAGTGAATTTCCAGCTCCAGCTCATTGCCTTCATGGCGAATAAACAGCAATTCATAAACGGTAATCGGACGCGCTTCACGCGGAACTTCAATGCCCTGACGCGCATATTCGTACAGTTTTTTGCCCTGATATTTCAGTGCTGAATACATCGAAGGGATCTGTTCGATATCGCCACGGAAAGTATCCAGTGCCGCTGCCAGCTGCTCTGCGCTAAAGGTTACCGGACGTTCTTCCACAATCTGCCCGTCGGCATCTAGGGTATCGGTACGCTGCCCTAAGCGCGCAATCACCCGATAACGTTTGTCGGAGTCCAGCAGGTACTGGCAGAACTTAGTGGCTTCGCCGAGGCAAATCGGCAGCATACCGGTTGCCAGCGATTCAACGCGCCGGTGTGGCCAGCGCGGTTGGCGTTATAAATACGCTTTACCTTTTGATCTCATCATTGCTGGATGCGCCCTGCGGCTTGTCCAGCAACAATACGCCTTAATCACGACCGCGACGACGAGGACGACTCATCAGTCCTCCTTGCTGTCGTCCGGGTTAACACGACGTTCGTCGTCATGTTTCACCACGTTGCTGACCAGGTTAGACATACGCATCCCTTCAACCAGCGAGTTATCGTAGAAGAAGGTCAGTTCCGGCACGATACGCAGGCGCATGGCTTTGCCCAGCAGCGAGCGGATGAAGCCAGACGCTCTGCAGCGCTTTGATGCCGGCTTTGACGGCCGCTTCATCTTTGTCGTTCAGGAAGGTAACAAACACTTTGGCATAGGCCAGGTCACGGGACATTTCAACGCCGGAAACGGTGGTCATCATGCCCAGGCGCGGGTCTTTAATTTCACGCTGCAGAATGAGAGCAATCTCTTTTTGCATCTCCTGGGCCACGCGCTGCGGGCGACCAAATTCTTTCGCCATAATAAATTCTCCAGCAGAAAGGGGCTATCAGCCCCTTTTGAAATAATTGGCGGGTGGCGCGTTCGCTTACCCGGCCTACACAACATCATCGTCTAAGGACTTTGGGCCGCAACTAAGCAGCCCTAAAGACGACGAAGATTATGCGATGGTACGTTGAATCTCGATGATCTCGAACACTTCGATCATATCGCCAACGCGAACGTCGTTGTAGTTCTTAACGCCGATACCACATTCCATACCGTTACGGACTTCGTTAACGTCATCTTTGAAGCGGCGCAGGGATTCCAGCTCGCCTTCATAGATAACCACGTTGTCGCGCAGAACGCGGATTGGATTGTGACGCTTGATGGTACCTTCGGTAACCATACAGCCGGCAATCGCACCGAATTTCGGTGATTTGAACACGTCACGGACTTCAGCCAGACCAATGATCTGCTGTTTCAGTTCCGGAGACAGCATGCCGCTCATTGCCGCTTTCACTTCGTCGATCAGGTTATAGATGACGGAGTAGTAGCGCAGATCCAGACTTTCGGATTCAATCACTTTACGCGCAGAAGCATCCGCACGAACGTTGAAGCCAACCAGGATAGCGTTGGATGCAGCAGCCAGGGTTGCGTCGGTTTCGGTTATACCACCTACGCCAGAACCGATAATCTTCACTTTAACTTCGTCAGTAGACAGTTTCAGCAAGGAGTCGGAGATCGCTTCCACAGAACCCTGAACGTCAGCCTTCAGAACGATGTTACTTCGTGAACTTCGCCTTCGGTCATGTTAGCAAACATGTTCTCGAGTTTAGATTTCTGCTGACGAGCCAGTTTAACTTCACGGAATTTGCCCTGACGATACAGTGCAACTTCACGCGCTTTCTTCTCGTCACGAACCACGGTCACTTCGTCACCGGCAGCCGGCACACCGGACAGACCCAGGATTTCAACCGGAATAGACGGACCTGCTTCCAGCACTTCCTGACCCAGTTCGTTACGCATTGCACGAACACGGCCAGATTCGAAAGCCCCGACACAGTACGATATCGCCCTTGTTCAGGGTACCTTCACGGACCAGGACGGTAGCAACTGGGCCACGACCTTTATCCAGGAAGGATTCGATAACGGCACCGCTTGCCATACCTTTACGAACCGCTTTCAGCTCCAGAACTTCAGCCTGCAGCAGGATAGCGTTCAGCAGGTCATCAATACCGGTACCTGCTTTTGCAGAAACTGGGATGAACTGAGATTCACCGCCCCACTCTTCCGGCATAACGCCGTACTGAGACAGTTCGTTCTTAACGCGGTCCATATCGGCTTCTGGCTTATCAATTTTGTTCACAGCAACAACCAGCGGCACCTGAGCAGCTTTCGCATGCTGGATAGCTTCGATGGTCTGCGGCATCACGCCGTCATCTGCTGCAACAACCAGAACAACGATATCCGTTGCCTGAGCACCACGAGCACGCATAGAAGTAAATGCGGCGTGCCGGGGTATCGGAAGGTGATTATCCCGTTTTCGTTTCAACGTGATATGCACCGATGTGCTGGGTAATGCCGCCCGCTTCGCCAGAGGCGACTTTCGTTGAACGAATGTCATCTCCAGCAGAGAGGTTTTACCGTGGTCAACATGACCCATGATGGTCACAACCGGTGCGCGCGGTTCAGCCGCAGCGCCGGTGTCACGGTCGCTCATTACCGCTTCTTCCAGTTCGTTTTCACGACGCAGGATAACTTTGTGGCCCATCTCTTCGGCAACCAGCTGTGCGGTTTCCTGATCGATGACCTGGTTGATGGTAGCCATTGCGCCCAGTTTCATCATCGCTTTGATGACCTGAGAACCTTTAACCGCCATCTTGTTAGCTAAATCGCCAACGGTGATGGTTTCGCCAATCACAACGTCACGGTTAACTGCCTGAGCTGGCTTCTGGAAGCCCTGCTGCAGGGAAGAACCTTTACGCTGCTTGCCGCCTTTACCGCCACGAACCGCTGCACGCGCTTCTTCACGATCGGCTTTAGATTCAGCGTGCTTGTTGCCTTTCTCGCTGGGACGAGCCGCTTTCGTGCTGCGAGTACGGCCACGGCCGCCTTCAACTTCACGATCGTTTTCGTCTTCAGCCTGGCGAGCATGCTGAGAGGTGGTGACGTGATAATCGCTGGTATCTTCAGTCGGTTCAGCGGTATTCACACCATTCTTCTCGTTTTCTTCTGCCATACGGCGAGCTTCTTCCGCTACGCGGCGCGCTTCTTCTTCAAGCTTGCGACGTGCTTCTTCTCGCTTTACGCTTAGCTTCAGCTGCTTCATTTTTCACGGCGGGCTTTATCGGCCTGGGCGGTTTTTGTCATATCGTCGGTCTGTTAATTCTACGCTTTGTTCTTTTTCCGCAGCTTCACGTTTCGCTTTATCAGCGGCTTCACGTTTAGCTTGTTCTGCGGCCTGGCGTTAGCTTTATGTTGCGCCTCGCGTTTGGCCGTTTCTTTCTGCCTCACGACGGGCTTGCTCTTCCGCTTCACGCTGCGCCTGCTCTTCCGCGGCCAGGCGTTCAGCCTCTTGCGGATCGCGTTTCACAAAGGTGCGTGTCTTGCGGACTTCGATTTGTACCGATTTACTTTTTCCACAGGTACCAGGAATGTTGAGAGTACTGCGCGTTTTGCGCTGCAAAGTCAACTTATCCGGGGCAGAACCGTTTTCACGGTTCAAATGCGCCAGTAAGGTTTGCTTCTCTTGTGCGGACACAGAGTCATCAGCAGACTTCGGGATACCAGCATCAGCAAATTGCTGTACCAGGCGATCCACGGAGGTCTGCAGCCAGCGATTTTACGGTTACATCTGTCATACTGTTCCTTCCTGCTACAGTTTATTACGCTTCGTCACCGAACCAGCAAATATTACGGGCAGCCATAATCAGCTCACCGGCTTTTTCGTCGGTTAACCCTTCGATATCAGCCAGATCATCAATGCCCTGTTCGGCGAGATCTTCCAGCGTACAAACACCACGGGCAGCCAGTTTGAAGGCCATCTCACGATCCAATCCTTCCAGATTCAGCAGATCGTCAGCCGGTTTATTATCACCGAGGCTCTCTTCCTGGGCCAGTGCCAGAGTGGTCAGTGCGTTTTTAGCACGCTCGCGCAGTGCTTCAACGGTTGCTTCATCCAGGCCGTCGATAGCCAGCAGCTCTTTCGTACGTAAGCCAATTCTTCAAGCGTTGCGAAGCCTTCTTCAACCAGTACCGTTGCGAAATCTTCATCAATATCGAGATATTTGGTGAAGGTATCAATGGCTGCATGCGCTTCAGCCTGATGCTTAGCCTGCAGGTCATCAACGGTCATTACGTTAGTTAGCCGCTCAGCTGCGAGGCCAGACGGACGTTCTGGCCATTACGACCAATCGCCTGGGCCAGATTACCGGCTTCAACGGCGATATCCATGGTGTGCTTGTCTTCGTCAACCACGATGGATGCTCAACATCAGCCGGCGCCATCGCGTTGATGACGAACTGTGCCGGGTTATCATCCCACAGGACGATATCAATACGCTCGCCGCCCAGTTCGGTAGAAACCGCCTGAACACGTGCGCCACGCATGCCGACGCAAGCGCCAACCGGGTCGATACGTTTGTCGTTAGTTTTAACGGCAATTTTCGCACGAGAACCAGGATCGCGAGCGGCAGCTTTGATTTCGATAACTTCTTCGCCAATTTCCGGCACTTCAATGCGGAACAGTTCGATCAGCATTTCCGGCTTGGAACGGGTGACGAACAGCTGAGCGCCACGCGCTTCCGGACGTACGGAATACAGAACGCCACGGATACGGTCGCCTGGACGGAAGTTTTCGCGCGGCAGCATATCTTCACGCTGGATAACGGCTTCAGCATTGCTGCCCAGATCCCAAAGAGATGTTATCGCGGTTTACTTTCTTCACCACGCCGGTGACGATCTCACCTTCGTGTTCACGGAACTGATCGACAACCATCGCACGTTCGGCTTCACGTACTTTTTTGTACGATAACCTGTTTTGCCGTCTGGGTAGTAATACGGTCAAAAGTGACGGATTCAATCTGATCTTCAACGTATTCACCCACGTTCAGACTTTCGTCTTCATAACGTGCGGCTTCAGGGTGATTTCTTTAGTCGGCTGGGTGACTTCTTCGACGATTAACCCAGCGACGGAACGTGTCAAAATCACCGCTACGACGGTCGATTTCTACGCGAACGTCAATTTCTTGTTCGTATTTTTTCTTTGTTGCTGTAGCCAGCGCACTTTCCAGCGCTTCAAAAATTTTCTCGCGTGGCAGTGATTTTTCGTTGGAGACGGCTTCAACAACAGCCAAAATTTCTTTGTTCATCGCGGGCTTTTCACCTCAATCCAGACTGTTAAAAGTGGGGAACCAGGTTCGCCTTCTGGATATTACTCAGCGCGAACACTTCATCTTTACCTTCGACTGTGACAGTGATCATTTCACCATCCACCGCTTTGATAACGCCCTGCCATTTACGACGGTTCTGTACCGCCATGCGCAGGACCAGCGTTACCTCTTCACCCATGAAACGCGTGTAGTGTTCCGCGGTGAACATAGGACGATCGAGGCCCGGAGAAGAAACTTCCAGGTTGTAGGCCACGGTAATTGGATCTTCAACGTCCATTACCGCACTGACCTGGTGGCTCACATCAGCACAATCATCAACATTGATGCCATCTTCACTATCAATATAGATGCGCAGTGTCGATGTGCGACCGCGAATAAATTCGATGCCGACCAGTTCGTAGCCTAAGGCTTCAACCGGCGCTGTAATCATCTCTGTTAATTTTTGCTCTAATGTGGACAAACCCACCCCCAAGACATAAAAAAAGGGCCTAAAGCCCATTATTCTGTAGTCAGATAACAAAAAACCCCGATAAATCGGGGCTTTAGATAACTGAACCCTATAGCCGCAACTGCGGCCTGGAGAACCTTCCAAAAGAATTTTTTTCAAATCCAGCTCGGAAGGCCTAAGTCTTCACAGTATATTTGAAAAAGAACTTGTAAGGGAAAGTGGTTGCGGGGGCCGGATTTGAACCGACGACCTTCGGGTTATGAGCCCGACGAGCTACCAGGCTGCTCCACCCGCGCCTGAAACGTGGCAAATTTTACGCGTTTTGAGTAAAAAATGCAAATAATGCTGGGATTTGGTTCAAGAGACGGACGTGAATAGGACCTACAGTTTTTATAGTGATGTCGTTCACATCTGTCAACCTCACATTCTATGCAGGGGAAGGAAGATGCGGGTCATTACGCGCGATAAAGTATCCTGCCGGGACTGTCGCTGGTAGCTCGTTTTTTTTGAATAAAAATGCACGAATCACTTCCTTCCATCCGAGCAAAAGATGATTAAATTAAAACTCATTTATTTTGCATAAAAATTCACTGACAGCGAAAGGTGATTTCACCTTCAGTCACTTAAGCAGGGTTTTACTTTATGACGACGATTCTCAAGCATCTTCCAGCAGGTCAACGTATTGGTATCGCCTTCTCTGGCGGTCTGGACACCAGCGCAGCGCTGCTGTGGATGCGAAAAAAAGGCGCTGTCCCTTATGCATATACTGCGAACCTGGGCCAGCCAGACGAAGATGATTATGATGCTATCCCTCGTCGTGCTATGGAATATGGCGCAGAGAACGCTGGCCTGATCGACTGCCGCAAGCAGCTGGTTGCTGAAGGTATCGCCGCTATTCAGTGTGGCGCATTCCACAACACCACCGGCGGTCTGACCTACTTCAACACCACTCCGCTGGGCCGTGCAGTCACCGGTACCATGCTGGTTGCCGCCATGAAAGAAACAGCATCAACATCTGGGGTGACGGCAGTACCTATAAAGGAAACGATATTGAACGTTTTTATCGTTACGGCCTGCTGACTAACGCTGAACTACAGATTTATAAACCGTGGCTGGATACCGATTTTATCGATGAGCTTGGCGGACGCCATGAAATGTCCGAGTTCATGATAGCCTGCGGTTTTGACTACAAGATGTCCGCATTGCAGAAAGCTTATTCAACCGACTCCAACATGCTGGGCGCAACCCACGAGGCGAAAGATCTCGAGTTCCTGAACTCTAGCCTCAAAATCGTTAACCCGATCATGGGCGTGAAATTCTGGGACGAGAGCGTAGAAGTTAAGCGGAAGAAGTCACCGTGCGTTTTGAACAGGGTCATCCGGTGGCGCTGAACGGCAAAACCTTCAACGATGACGTTGAGATGATGCTGGAAGCTAACCGTATTGGCGGCCGTCACGGTCTGGGCATGAGCGACCAGATTGAAAACCGTATCATCGAAGCAAAGAGCCGTGGCATCTACGAAGCCCCGGGGATGGCGCTGCTGCATATTGCTTACGAGCGTCTGCTGACCGGTATCCACAACGAAGATACCATTGAGCAGTACCATGCGCATGGTCGTCAGTTAGGGCGTCTGCTACTATACCAGGGCCATTAGCTTTCGACTCTCAGGCGCTGATGCTACGTGATGGACTGCAGCGCTGGGTTGCCAGCCAGATTACAGGTGAAGTCACGCTGGAACTGCGTCGCGGTAATGACTATTCAATCATGAACACGGTCTCCGACAACCTGACTTATAAAGCAGAGCGTCTGACCATGGAGAAAGGTGACTCCATGTTCACCGCGGAAGATCGTATCGGCCAGCTGACCATGCGTAACCTGGATATCACCGATACCCGTGAGAAGCTGTTTGGCTATGCAAAAACGGGCCTGCTGTCTGCTTCCTCCACAAGCGGCGTACCGCAGGTAGAGAACCTGGAAAATAAAGGCCAGTAATTCGACATCAACCCTGCCCTTCAGGGGTGGGGTTACCTTGCTTATCCTCTGTAAACTCCTTTCTGAGCATCACATAATCGAAAACATCATGGTTTGCATCCACAACCCGTGAGTCTCCTTTATAGTGTGCAATCACTTCCTCAAGCGTTTGCGGCTGTTCCGGCTTTGTTACCCCCATCCACGCATTAATAAGGTAATTATTGTAAGCTGTCGAAAAGATGTTGTTTTCCGTTGTGCGATCCACGCCATCCCCAAGAACGGGGCTATACCAGATAAACATCGGGACATGATATGCCTGCTGGCTAGCCTCCCTGCCTCCATGAAAATAGACGTTCTTCTTCGTAGGGTCACGTTCCAGGCCGTGGTCGGCAAAATACATGACCGAGGCGCGGCGATCTTTTAATAATTCAAAAACCTGACCTAGCAAACTATCTGTGTAATGAATGGAGTTGTCATAGCAGGCATCCTGATCGTCCTGCGGTTGAAACACGGCGCTGGATTGCGGATAGGCGCTACAAGCCGGTTCATGGCTTCCATTTAAATGAAGAACAATCAGTTTCTTTTGCTGCGTATTTTGCTGTAATGCTTGCGATAAATGCGGCAACAACAATTCATCAAATCCTCTGACATAAACTGTTTCCATGGCGCGCATGGCGATACTGGTAACTGCTGTACCATTCTGCCGAAAAGCGGATTGCGAGCTTAGCCAGAAAGTCTGAAATCCTGCTTGATTAGCCATATTAATAATGTTGTCGGGGTAATTATGAATGTCATGACTCAAAACAGAATCAGCAGTTAAAGAAAGGGGAACCGACAGCGCAGTGTAAGGTGCGCCGCTTATTGCTTGATTAAACAGTTTGATCTGTTTTCTTTGTGCTTCAACTTGCGGTGTCGTAGAGCGTGTATATCCATACAAAGACATATTGTCGACACGTACAGACTCCCCCACAATCAACACGTAGGTATCAATACCTGTATCCCTGACTGATAATTGAAAATACGGCACCGTGTTTGCAATTGAGAGTAATCTTTGATGCTCTTTCGCTGCTAAAGCAAAATAGTTGAGATTGAAAAACGGCGTATAGGTAGCAAATCGCGACGCTAGTATATATGGACTGAACGCTTTTTTATTTTTTGCATCTTTATAAGCAAATTGACAAGCGGAAAATAAACTGCCCGAAATGACAATCAGCAATAATATTCCTGTCACTTTTTTTGTCGGCAAGGAAACATCATATTTTATTATTACTGCCAAAAAAAGAAGGGATAAAAAAGCAAAGGCACATAGATAAGGGATATACATCCCCAGCATTTTGACAACTTCATCCGGATCACTCTGGAGCACACTAATCGCAAATCCATCATTGAAAGTTGTACCAAAGGTACACCATGAATAGAGGCTAATACTCATGTCTGCCGCAGTCAGTAACACAAATGGTGCGGCAACAAGCAGGCGAAGCGGAAGGGATGATATACGTTTTACAACCAGGATGGTCAGAACGAAGAACAGCAAGCGCTGAACCATATGCGCTCCGGAAGAAGCGACTAAGTTCGTAATACCAAAAACAATAACACAAAGATACAACAACCAATGAGATTTAAAAGTTCTAGCAAATTTGTTGAATACTGTCATCCAGAAATCCAAGTTCACAACCAATATAAACAATTATCAACAATGTTTAATTTTATATCAGACATGTTTTTCAACTCTGATCCATATCAGAACGAAACACTGTTAGTTTTTTCTTTTTAAATGATGCGGCCATTGCGTTCTCAGTAATTAAATAACATTATCAATGCGTCTCTAAACATTACGCAGAACGTAGCCATCAGTCGTTATACTGACAGGAGCAGGATGGTTTATCGAGAAGTAAACATATCCGTATTCGTACCGGAACTGGAGTTGACACAATAAAGTGCCAATTATGTCAGTAGAAGGGAAAAATTTATAACTAAGGCGTACCGGCACCATCGTTTCAAGGTACCAGCTACGAGTAAAGCAACTGGACGAGATACAGATACCTGACAACCATTCCTCAGACCAGGACCAAAACGAAAAAAGACGCTTTTCAGCGTCTCTTTTCTGGAATTTGGTACCGAGGACGGGACTTGAACCCGTAAGCCCTATTGGGCACTACCACCTCAAGGTAGCGTGTCTACCAATTCCACCACCTCGGCACGGATACTACTTTTTAGTTCGGGATATCGCTGGTCGGCTTAGCCGGAGCAGCTGGCTGAGTTTGTTCGGTTTTCGCCGGTGCACTCAGATTTTCCCATTCGCTACCTTTATTGGTTTTGTTGCTATTGATGTTACCCAGCACCAGACTGATGATGAAGAATAACGTTGCCAGCAGCGCCGTCATGCGGGTCATGAAGTTACCAGAACCACTTGAACCAAACAGCGTAGCGGAAGCGCCTGCTCCGAAGGAGGCTCCCATATCAGCGCCTTTACCTTGCTGCAGCATGATCAGACCAACAAGGCCAATTGCCACAATAAGGAAAACTACTAAAAGAGCTTCATACATAATCAACCTGTTCCTTGCGGAGTTGCCGCGTACCAATGCTTCAACCAATAAAGCGGGAGTTTTTAATCTTTCCCACTGAAGCGGGTGTGAATACTAACCAAAGCGAATGACCTTCGCAAGGGCAATTTTATCGCATTGTATCAACTGCGGAAAAAAACAGCAAAACCGATGTGTTCGCTGAGAAAAAAGGCGACAATCGCCGCCTTTTTAGCCAGTTATCTAACGCTTTAAACGGCTTTTACTGCATCGGCGATGCGGTGTGCAAATTCAGTCACCTGCGCTTCGTCTTCGCCTTCCACCATCACGCGAATTAACGGTTCGGTGCCGGATTTACGCAGCAACACGCGTCCACGGTTGCCCAGCGCAGCTTCAACCTCTGCGGTCACGGCTTTAACTGACTCATGCTCAAGTGGATCGCCGCTACCTGCGGTGTAACGTACGTTAACCAGAATCTGCGGGAACATTTTCATGCCGCTGCAAAGGTCGTGCAGGCTCATATGGTTACGTGCCATCGCCGCCAGCACCTGCAAGCCAGCAACGATGCCGTCACCGGTAGTAGTTTTATCCAGCAGGATCACATGACCGGAATTCTCTGCACCGATACGCCAGCCTTTCTCCTGCATTTTTTCCAGTACGTAGCGGTCACCCACTTTCGCGCGCGCAAATGGAATTCCTAACTGTTTCAGCGCCAGTTCAAGCCCCATGTTGCTCATCAATGTACCCACAGCGCCACCACGCAGCTGGCCCTGACGAAGACCTTCACGCGCGATGATATACATGATCTGATCGCCATCGACTTTATTGCCTTCATGGTCAACCATAATCACGCGATCGCCATCGCCGTCGAAGGCAATACCGAGATCCGCTTTTTCAGCCAGCACACGAGCCTGGAGCGCGCGAACGTCGGTAGCCCCCACTTCGGCATTGATGTTTACACCGTTTGGCTCACAACCGATAGCGATAACGTTCGCCCCCAGTTCGCGCAGCACGTTCGGCGCGATGTGATAAGTCGCACCGTTTGCACAATCCACCACAATCTTCAGTTCACTGAGGCTAAGTTCGTTCGGGAACGTGGCTTTGCAAAACTCGATATAGCGACCCGCGGCATCAACGATACGGCTGGCTTTACCCAGTTCTGCCGAATCAACGCAGCTGATCTCCTTTTCCATTTCCGCTTCGATGGCCTCTTCTACCGCATCCGGCAGTTTGGTGCCGTCGATAGAGAAGAATTTAATGCCATTATCGTAGAACGGGTTATGCGATGCAGATATCACAATTCCGGCCTCTGCGCGGAAGGTACGCGTCAGATAAGCCACGGCCGGTGTTGGCATCGGGCCAGTGAAGAGTGCGGAAAGGCCCGCTGCCGCCAGACCCGCTTCCAGTGCTGACTCCAGCATATAGCCAGAAATACGCGTGTCTTTACCAATAATAATCTTACGGGAGCCGTGGCGCGCCAGCACTTTACCCGCGGCCCAACCCAGCTTAAGCACAAAATCAGGTGTGATCGGCGCATCCCCTACACGACCACGAATCCCATCGGTACCGAAATATTTACGATTACTCATAGCGTTTGTTTTCCTTTGCAGACAGAGTGGCTTCCACCACCCGCATCGCTTCTACGGTTTCTTTGACGTCATGAACACGAATGATGTGCGCGCCTTGCATTGCGGCAATGACCGCACAGGCCAGACTACCGCTCAGGCGCTCGGACGGCCCCACGTTCAGCAGCTGCCCAATCATCGATTTTCGTGACATACCCACCAACAGCGGCAGGTTGAAATGGTGAAATTCAGCCAGGCGCGCCAGTAATGAATAGTTATGGGAGAGATTTTTACCGAAACCGAATCCGGGGTCGAGCAACAATTTCTCTTTTGCGATACCCGCCTGCTCGCAACGTGCTATTTGCTCAATAAAGTAGCGATTCACTTCTGCAAAGACATCGTCATACTTCGGAGCTTCCTGCATGGTTTTTGGATTTCCCTGCATATGCATCAGACAAACCGGTAAACCGGTTTCTGCAGCCGCCTCCAGAGCGCCAGGTTCGGAAAGGGAGCGGATATCATTAATAATGTGAGCGCCAACTTTCGCTGACTCACGGATGACTTCTGGTTTAGAGGTATCAACGGATATCCACACTTCAAAGCGCTGAGCAATCGCTTCGACAACCGGAATCACGCGTTCCAGCTCTTCATCAACGCTCACATCCAGTGCACCAGGACGGGTGGACTCACCGCCGACATCAATGATTGTCGCTCCGGCATTAATCATCAGATTGGCATGCTTCACCGCCTCAACCAGCGTGTTATGCGTTCCGCCGTCGGAGAAAGAGTCCGGCGTGACGTTGAGGATCCCCATAACGTGTCGATGGGGGAGATCCAGGGATCAGCCCCCTGGGCGGTGAGTTTCATAGCGAGGTTTTCCTTTGGGTTATTGATTTCAGGATAAATACGCGAAGTCATGTGAGTTGCAGTATGACACGTATAAAAAACCCGGGCAAGCCCCACCGGTTAAGCACAGTCATCCACGAAGGGAAAACTTATTTGTCGCCCACACTGTTCTGACATCGTGCCAGAGTCTGGCGCACGTGGTTCATCAACTGGACGTGGCGCACTCGGTGTGCCGTTGCTGCCGGAATTGTTGGATCAAGACCTTGTTCTTCCCAACCGGCTGGCGGACGCACATCGCGGCGAGCCATCAGATCATCAATCTGCGGCGCATCGATGGTCTCATATTTCATGAGCGCATCTTTCATCGAATGCAGGATGTCCATATTTTCGTTCAGAAGCTGACGCGCGCGATTGTAGTTACGTTCAACGAGCGATTTCACTTCCTCGTCAATGATGCGTGCCGTTTCATCAGACATGTGTTTGGCTTTAGCAACAGAGCGACCCAGGAATACTTCCCCTCTTCTTCCGCGTACAGCAGCGGACCGAGTTTGTCGGAGAAGCCCCATTGGGTCACCATGTTACGTGCCAGGTTAGTCGCGACTTTAATATCGTTCGACGCACCGGTAAGCACATGTTCTACGCCCGTAAATAATTTCTTCCGCCAGACGACCGCCGTACAGGGTAGAGATCTGGCTTTCCAGTTTCTGACGGCTGGCGCTGATCGCGTCGCCTTCAGGCAGGAAGAAGGTCACGCCCAGCGCACGACCGCGCGGAATGATGGTCACTTTATGCACCGGATCGTGTCCGGAACCAGGCGACCGATAATTGCGTGACCCGCTTCGTGGTAGGCGGTAGATTCTTTCTGCGCTTCCGTCATCACCATGGAGCGACGTTCCGCACCCATCATGATTTTGTCTTTCGCTTTCTCGAACTCAACCATCGATACCACGCGCTTGTTGCCACGTGCTGCAAACAGAGCCGCTTCGTTCACCAGGTTCGCGAGGTTTCACCGGAGAAGCCTGGAGTACCGCGAGCAATAATTGCCGCATCAATGTCCGGAGACAGCGGTACGCGACGCATATGCACTTTCAGAATCTGTTCACGACCACGGACGTCTGGCAGACCGACCACAACCTGACGGTCAAAACGGCCTGGACGCAGCAGCGCTGGGTCAAGTACGTCCGGACGGTTAGTTGCCGCGATAACGATGATACCTTCGTTACCTTCGAAGCCGTCCATCTCAACCAGCATCTGGTTCAGCGTTTGCTCACGTTCATCGTGACCGCCGCCCAGGCCCGCGCCACGTTGGCGGCCTACGGCATCGATTTCATCGATGAAGATGATCATGGTGCCGCTTTCTTGGCTTGTTCGAACATGTCACGCACACGAGATGCGCCGACACCAACGAACATTTCCACGAAATCAGAACCGGAAATGGTAAAGAACGGAACCTTCGCTTCACCCGCGATGGCTTTCGCCAGCAGGGTTTTACCGTTACCGGAGGGCCGACCATCAGGACGCCTTTCGGATTTTACCGCCCAGCTTCTGGAAGCGGCTCGGTTCGCGCAGGTATTCAACCAGTTCAGCCACCTCTTCTTTCGCTTCGTCACAGCCAGCGACGTCGGCAAAGGTGGTTTTAATCTGGTCTTCCGTCAGCATGCGCGCCTTGCCTTCCGAACGGCCTGGCACCTTTGCCACCGCCGCCCTGCATCTGACGCATGAAGAAGATCCAGACACCGATCAGCAGCAGCATTGGGAACCAGGAGATGAAGATAGAAGCCAGCACGCTTCGCTCTTCAGGCGGTTCGCCAACCACTTTGACGTTTTTCGTCAGCAGGTTATCAAGCAGCTTCGGATCGTTAACCGGAATATAGGTCGTGTGACGGTTACTATCTTTCTTGGTAACGTTGATCTCACGTCCGTTGATACGCGCTTCGCGAACCTGGTCGTTATTGACCTCTTGCAGGAAGGTAGAATAATCCACCTTGTGGCTGTTCGATTCGCTGGGCCCAAAGTCTGGAATACTGACATCAGCACAACGGCAATGACCAGCCAGAGTATTAGGTTTTTCGCCATGTCACTCAAGGGATTAACCTCTTATTACAACTGTGTTAAAAACAGCGTCAGGATACGCTATATCCGGTGTCTTTCAAACTTTCATCTGAAATTGCCGGTTATGGTTTTCGCCCGGTCGCTACAATGTACACTTCACGTGAACGCGCACGGAGAAAGTACGGCTTACGAACTTTGACCTTCGTAAACAGGGAGCGAATTTCCCTTAGATCTCATTGAAACCTTCGCCCTGGAACACTTTCACTACAAAATTTCCGCCCGGCGCCAACACATCACGAGCCATTTCAAGCGCCAGTTCCACCAGATACATGGCCCGAGGGATGTCAACCGCCGGCGTTCCGCTCATGTTTGGTGCCATATCTGACATGACAACTTTGTACTTTACTGTCACCGACACGTTCCAGTAATGCCTTCATCACGAGTTCATCACGAAAATCGCCCTGAAGGAAGTCCACACCAACGATTGGATCCATAGGTAAAGATCGCAAGCAATGATGCGGCCTTTGCCACCAATCTGCATGACCACATTCTGTGACCAGCCTCCTGGGGCGGCACAAGATCAACTCCGTCATCCCCGTTTAAAAAAGTTTGTCACTTTGCTGTACGTAAGAAAGTTAAAAACCAACCGCGGGAACGTAAGCTTTTTTCTGTGCCTCTTGAACATATTTATCGTTTCAAGTGTTCCTGTAGCCAGCGGCTTGAGCTGGCAGAACGTTTTTTACCTGTCATTTAACATTCCCATCGGGGCAGTTCATCGTAGCCTATGGCGTAAGAAAATTTCTACGCATCATTTGGCGATATAAGGGAGATGGCGGTAGAATGACCCGTTTTCAATCCCAACCTAAGCAAAAATATACGATGAATCTGAGTACTAAACAAAAACAGCACCTGAAAGGTCTTGCACATCCGCTCAAGCCGGGTTGGTTCTGCTTGGCAATAATGGTTTGACCGAAGGGATATCGCCGAGATTGAACAAGCGTTAGAGCACCATGAACTTATCAAGGTGAAAGTCGCCTCGGAAGATCGCGAAACCAAAACCTTGATCGTGGACGCTATCGTGCGCGAAACCGGCGCCTGTAACGTACAGGTCATAGGTAAAATGCTGGTGCTTTATCGCCCTGGTAAAGAACGCAAAATCTCGTTGCCACGTTAAGAATATCCTTAATTTCTGACACAACATTGTGTTAAATGAGGGATTTTCTTAGAGAGGGCTAGCAACATGCCACGCTCTCAAGCTTGATAAAAGGCCGCTATGCGGCCTTTTTCTTATCTTTACACTCAATCAACATTTTGAGTGTCAGAACAAAACTTACAGATAATCCACTTTGATGATTTCAAACTCAACCTTCGCCGCCCGGTGTGCGGATAACGACCACGTCATCCTGCTCTTTGCCGGTCAGACCACGAGCGATCGGTGAGTACGCAGAAATCAAGTTATGTTTGAAGTCAGCTTCATAACGTCCACGATACGGTAGGTTTGTTCTTCATCGTTGTCGGTTCAACGCCTTCACGGTGGCACCAAAGATCACGGCCATTGTTTGGCATCCGGGTGATATCGATAACCTGCGCATTAGACAACTTTTTCGCTCGATATCCTTGATACGACCTTCGCAGAAGCCCTGCTGCTCACGCGCAGCATGGTACTCGGCGTTTTCTTTCAGGTCACCGTGCTCGCGCGCTTCAGCGATGGACGCGATGATTTCCGGGCGACGTACGGACTTGAGAAAATCCAGTTCTTCACGCAGTTTTTCTGCACCACGAAGGGTCATCGGAATAGCTTGCATCGTTATACCTCTTAAACATTCCTGTAGGGAGCGACTCACACCGCTCCGGCTGTTAAGCCCGCCTGTGTCGCTATCAACACCAGGCCAGAAGCAAAAGAAAACCGACCCGGGTGCAAAGCCCCAGGTCAGCAGTAATTTTTAATTTGATACGTATTTTACCCTGAAGTTCACTACGGGTCATCGTTTACTTTACAGGGCTTTGCGCCGTAGTATGACGGCTTGTTTCCAGGTTGTTAGCGCGAGATTATGCGATTTTCCAGATTTATCATCGGATTGACTACCACTATAGCGTTTAGCGTTCAGGCCGCGAATGTTGATGAATACATCAATCAGCTTCCTGCCGGGGCCAACCTCGCGCTTTTGGTACAGAAAGTGGGCGCTCCCGCGCCGCTCATTGATTATCACGGGCAACAGATGGCACTGCCAGCCAGTACGCAGAAGGTACTGACCGCGCTGGCGGCGCTGTTACAGCTCGGCCCAGACTTCCGTTTTACCACCACGCTTGAGACCAAAGGCAGTGTTGATAACGGTACGCTGAAAGGTGACCTTATTGCACGATTTGGCGGCTATTCGACGCTAAAACGTCAAGATATTCGCAATATGGTGGCAACGCTGAAAAAATCTGGCGTGCAAAATATCGAGGGTAACATACTCATCGATACCTCCATTTTTGCCAGCCACGATAAAGCTCCAGGCTGGCCGTGGAACGATATGACGCAGTGTTTTAGCGCCCCTCCGGCGGCGGCAATTATCGACCGTAACTGCTTCTCGATTTCGTTATACAGCGCCCAAAAAGCCAATGATATGGCGTTTATTCGTATCGCTTCTTACTACCCAGTCACCATGTTTAGCCAGGTCCGCACGCTGGCAAAAGGTTCACCGGATGCACAGTACTGTGAACTGGATGTCGTGCCAGCGGCGATCTGAATCGCTTTACCTTGACCGGCTGCCTGCCGCAGCGTTCCGAGCCGCTGCCGCTGGCGTTCGCGATTCAGGATGGCGCCAGCTACGCCGGGGCGATTATCAAAGACGAGCTGAAGCAGGCCGGGATCACCTACAGCGGTACCCTGCTACGTCAAACGTTGGTTAACGAACCAGGCACGGTGATTGCCAGCAAACAGTCGGCGCAGCTTCACGATTTACTGAAGATCATGCTGAAAAAATCAGACAACATGATTGCCGATACCGTTTTCCGCATGATTGGTCACGCGCGCTTCGGCGTACCGGGTACCTGGCGTGCAGGTTCTGATGCAGTCCGCCAGATCCTGCGTCAGCAGGCCGGTGTTGATTTAGGTAACACGATCATTGCCGATGGCTCAGGTCTGTCACGACATAACCTGATTGCGCCGGCCACCATGATGCAGGCACTGCAATACATCGCTCAGCATGACAACGAACTGGATTTCATCTCGATGCTGCCGCTTGCCGGGCACGATGGTTCACTCCAGTACCGCGCGGGTCTTCATCAGGCCGGTGTCGATGGCAAAGTGTCGGCAAAAACGGGATCCCTGCAGGGCGTCTACAACCTCGCAGGCTTTATCACTACCGCCAGCGGGCAGAGAATGGCGTTTGTACAGTATCTGTCGGGCTACGCGGTTTCGCCTGCCGATCAGCGCAACCGACGTATTCCGTTAGTCCGCTTTGAGAGCCGCTTGTATAAAGATATTTATCAGAACAACTGATTCAGTTCTTGCCGGATGGCAACGAACCACAAAAACGGGCAATTGCGCCCGTTGAATTTTGTAGGCCGGATAAGCGCAGCAGCACTCTCCGGCCACGAGATTAACGTTTGTAGATGAACTCTACGCCTTCTTCGTCGTCTTCGTCCCAGTCGTCATCCCAGTCTTCGTCGTCTTCTTCAGCTTCGGCTGCCACTTCGTCAAGCTGCTGACGATGGTAGTCATCCCACATGAATTCAACTTTCTCTGGCTGTTTCGCATCTTCAGCCTGCACGATTGGGTTCTCAATGATGAAGTTCATCACGTCCCAGCACAGGTCTTTAACGCCAATCTGGCTCGCCGCAGAGATCAGGTAGTGCTTACCTTCCCAACCCATGGCATCAGCAATCGCCTGTGCCTTGGCTTCCGCTTCGGCTTTATCCATCAGGTCGATTTTGTTGAACACCAGCCAACGTGGCTTACCGGCCAGCTTCTCGCTGTATTTCTCCAGCTCACCAACGATGATACGGGCGTTTTCAGCCGGATCGGAACCATCAATCGGCTCGATGTCGATGATATGCAGCAGGACGCGACAGCGCTCAAGGTGCTTGAGGAAGCGAATACCTAAGCCAGCGCCTTCAGATGCGCCTTCAATCAGGCCAGGAATATCGGCAACTACGAAGCTCTTCTCGTTATCGACACGCACCACGCCAAGGCTTGGAACCAGCGTCGTAAACGGATAGTCCGCCACTTTCGGTTTCGCTGCAGAAACAGAACGGATGAAGGTGGATTTACCGGCATTCGGCATCCCCAGCATCCCAACGTCCGCCAGCAGCATCAGTTCGAGCTGCAGATCACGCTTATCGCCCGGCGTACCCATTGTCTTCTGACGCGGAGTACGGTTAACGGAAGATTTAAAACGGGTGTTACCCAGACCGTGCCAGCCGCCTTTCGCAACCATCAGGCGCTGACCGTGTTTGGTCATATCACCCATAGTTTCGCCGGTGCCCTGGTCGATAACACGCGTACCAACCGGCACCTTGATGGTGACGTCTTTACCACGTTTACCGGTACAGTCGCGGCTCGCACCGTTCTGACCACGCTCAGCGCGGAAAGATTTTTCGAAACGGTAGTCGATCAACGTGTTCAGGTTTTCGTCGGCTTCCATCCATACGTCACCGCCATCACCACCATCGCCGCCGTCTGGACCACCGCGTGGAATATACTTTTCACGGCGGAAGCTAACGCAACCATTACCGCCATCACCTGCTACGACCAGGATCGTTGCTTCATCAACAAACTTCATTTTACTCTCCGTAAATCATTCGCCTGCGCGGGGTAACGGAACAACCGCTTCACGCTTACGCCACCGCCCCCAAAGGCGATGACCAATGGCGGAATACATCGCGCCCGCAACCACGATAAACGCACCGAGGTAACCTAAAAGGTTCAACATCGGTCGGGCGAAGAAATCGGGCCAGGCCATTGATAATAGATCTGAAAATAACAGTGTAAACAAGGGAGTAAGCGTCACTAGTGCGCTTACCTGTGCCGCCTGCCAGCGTGCCATGGCTTCCGCCAACGCCCCGTAACCAACCAATGTGTTCAGACCACAAAAGATCAGGCAGGCTAGCTGCCAGTCGCTCAGTTGCCCAATAACCTCGGGCTTTGCTAACGGCAACAGTGCTATCGTACATAAAGTGTACAATAAAAAAAGAATCTGCTGTGAAGCCATCCGCCGCAATAACACCTTTTGCGCGACGCCGTAACTCACCCAGACCATCGCCGCCCGACCCTGAAGATAACGCCCCAGGTATAGTCAGTCAGACGAGTAAAAATTTCGACAAGGCTGGTGTTGAAAAACATCAGCAGGCCGCAGATTAGCATGATAGCGCCAATTATCTGCGTACCACGCATCTTCTCTTTGAGGATAAAGACGCTAGCAACCATCATGCCGACGGGTGAGAGCTGACCAATCACCTGTGACGCCGTTGGGCTGACATACTGTAGCGATGAGCTAAACAGAATGAAGTTACCGAACAGCCCCCCGGTGGCAATCAACAACAACACCAGCCAGCGTGGATCGCGGAAAACCCGTAGGGGAGGAAGTCTGCGCTTCCAGAACAAGATGAGGCCCAGACCGCAGCTCGCCATCAAGAAGCGGTAGAACACAATGGTAGGCGGTTCCATCACTTCCAGAACCTGTTTCATGGCGATCGGTAAGGCTCCCCAACAGATTGCTGTCGTGAGCGCCAAAAGAATGCCAATACCCGCCTGTTGCTTCATACCGGATTCCCTGTCCCGAGTTTTCCTGGCGTCGAATGAAAAAAGCCCCGCAACACGTTGCGGGGCTTTCATCCGTTACCGGGACGCGAAAAACTTATTCAGCAACAATGCTGATAAAACGACGGTTTTTCGGGCCTTTCACTTCGAATTTCACTTTACCGTCTGCTTTAGCAAACAGAGTGTGGTCTTTGCCGCAGCCTACGTTAGAACCAGCGTGGAACTGAGTACCACGTTGACGAACGATGATGCTACCAGCCAGAACGGATTCGCCGCCGAAGCGTTTTACGCCCAGACGTTTAGCTTCTGAGTCGCGACCGTTACGAGTCGAGCCACCAGCCTTTTTATGTGCCATTTGAAGTCTGCTCCCCTTAACTTAAGCGCTGATGCCAGTGATTTTCACATCAGTGAACCACTGACGATGGCCTTGCTGCTTACGATAGTGTTTACGACGACGAAACTTAACGATTTTAACTTTCTCGCCACGACCGTGAGCAACAACTTCAGCTTTGATTACGCCGCCATCAACGAAAGGAACGCCGATTTTGACTTCTTCACCGTTTGCGATCATCAGAACTTCAGCGAATTCAACAGATTCGCCAGTTGCGATGTCCAGCTTTTCCAGGCGAACGGTCTGACCTTCGCTAACTCGGTGTTGTTTACCACCACTTTGGAAAACCGCGTACATATAAACTCCGCTTCCGCGCACAACTTTTTGTGATTCAGAGTGCGCTATAAATATTCACAATAGGGCGCGAATATTACGCAAAACGTGAGCCTTTGACAAGTGCTAGCATCAGATAGATGCAGAAAAAAAAGACAACAGGCACGACAACGTTTATCTGTGGCGTTTTTTCAGTACAATCGTAGGTACAACGCTAACGTAAAACCTTCGTTATCCCGTATGGATAAGTGGGTAAACAGGACATTAAGCCCGGCTTTTGCGATGAATTTACAACAAATCAATGAGTTAACCGCGCAGGATATGGCGGGTGTTAATGCGACGATTCTTGAGCAGCTCAACTCGGACGTCCAGTTAATCAATCAGCTAGGTTATTATATCGTCAGCGGCGGCGGAAAACGAATTCGTCCGATGATTGCCGTACTGGCCGCTCGTGCCGTTGGCTATCAGGGAAATGCCCACGTCAATATCTCCGCCGCGCCGATCGAATTTATTCACACTGCAACGCTGCTGCACGATGACGTCGTCGATGAGTCCGACATGCGCCGCGGTAAAGCAACGGCAAATGCGGCCTTTGGTAACGCAGCCAGCGTACTGGTTGGCGACTTTATCTATACGCGTGCCTTCCAGATGATGACCAGCCTCGGCTCGCTGAAAGTGCTGGAAGTCATGTCTGAAGCGGTCAACGTGATTGCCGAAGGCGAAGTGCTGCAGTTGATGAACGTCAATGACCCGGACATCACCGAAGAAAACTACATGCGCGTGATTTACAGCAAAACCGCGCGCCTGTTTGAAGCGGCGGCCCAATGTTCAGGTTTGCTTGCCGACTGTACGCCAGAGCAGGAGAAAGGGTTGCAGGATTATGGCCGCGACCTGTTTAATCGCTTTCCAGCTGATTGACGATTTGCTCGACTACAGCGCCGATGGTGAGACGCTGGGTAAAAACGTTGGCGACGATCTCAACGAAGGCAAACCGACGCTGCCACTGTTACACGCCATGCGTAACGGTACGCCTGGCAACAAACGCTGCTGATTCGTGGCGCAATTGAACAGGGCAATGGCCGGCATCTGCTTGAGCCAGTGCTCTGAGAGTGATGGCGGCCTGTGGCTCTTTGGAATGGACGCGCCAGCGTGCTGAAGAAGAAGCCGATAAAGCGATTGCCGCCCTGGCACCGCTGCCTGATACCCAATGGCGTGATGCGCTCATCGCACTTGCCCATATCGCCGTTCAGCGCGATCGTTAATCCCTTCCCGCGCCTTGCGCGGGAAAATTCCTAAAATTCTCAAACATGCCTATGTTGCTGCAAAAAATTATCTTTTTTCTATTAATCACACTTTTACAAGAACTTTTTAGAATCCGATCGAAAAGCGCGATACAGTACAGACTTCACTCAACATGGCGTATTTAAATACACCGCTCTCAAGGAGGAAGTATGGAATATTCCGTTTACTTGCATCCGGCAGATATTATCGCGGGGTTACGCAAGAAAGGTACATCAATGGCCGCAGAATCGCGTAAAGAACGGTCTCAGTTCTTCGACGTTAGCGAATGTGCTGTCACGTCCGTGGCCGAAAGGTGAAGTGATTATTGCGAAAGCGCTGGAGACCGATCCGTGGACGATCTGGCCATCACGCTATCACGATCCCATCACTCACGAATTTATCGACAGAACGCAGATGATGCGGAACAGTCTAAGAAGAGTAAATAACGCCCTCAAGACAAGCCTGAGGGCGTTTATAAGCGGCAGCGATTACTCGCCTTTAATACGTTCGATATTCGCGCCTAATGCGCTCAGCTTGTCTTCAATACGCTCGTAGCCACGGTCGATATGGTAGATACGATCCACGATCGTGGTGCCCTGAGCAATACAGCCAGCCAGAACGAGACTTGCAGAAGCGCGCAGGTCAGTTGCCATCACCTGAGCCCCGGAGAGCTGCTCAACGCCGTGACAAATCGCGGTGTTGCTTTCGATTTCCGCGCGAGCGCCCATACGGATCAGTTCCGGAATGTGCATGAAGCGGTTTTCGAATACCGTTTCAGTGATGACGCCGGTCCCTTCTGCCACCATATTCAGCAGAGTGAACTGTGCCTGCATGTCCGTCGGGAACGCCGGGTGTGGCGCAGTACGCACGTTCACTGCTTTTGGACGTTTGCCGTGCATATCAAGGCTAATCCAGTCTTCGCCGACTTCAACATCAGCGCCAGCTTCACGCAGCTTCGCCAGCACAGCGTCCAGCGTATCAGGCTTAGCGTTACGGCAGACAATTTTACCGCCGGAAATCGCCGCAGCGACCAGGAAGGTGCCGGTTTCAATACGGTCTGGCAGAACGCGATACACGCCGCCGCCCAGGCGTTTGACGCCTTCAATGGTAATGCGGTCGGTACCCTGCCCCGTCACTTTTGCGCCCATCGCGTTGAGGAAGTTCGCCGTATCGACGATTTCCGGCTCACGCGCGGCGTTTTCAATGATGGTAGTACCTTCTGCCAGCGTTGCGGCAGTCATGATAGTGACGGTCGCGCCAACGCTGACCATGTCCATCACGATATGTGCGCCTTTCAGGCGACCATTGACGGATGCTTTAACGTAGCCTTCTTCCAGCTTGATTTCTGCGCCTAACTGCTCAAGGCCAGAGATGTGCAGGTCAACCGGACGCGCACCGATGGTACAACCGCCAGGCAGAGAAACCTGACCCTGACCAAAACGCGCCACTAACGGCCCCAGCGCCCAGATAGAGGCACGCATGGTTTTCACCAGGTCATATGGCGCACAGAATACATCAACCGGGCCTGCGTCGATCCATACCGAACCGTTACGCTCTACCTTCGCACCCAGCTGAGTCAGCAGCTTCATGGAGGTATCGACGTCTTTCAGTTTTGGTACGTTCTGAATCTCAACCGGGTTCTTGCCAGCAAAGCGGCAAAAAGAATCGGCAGGGCAGCATTCTTAGCACCGCTAATGGTGACCTCGCCCTGAAGGCGGGTCGGCCCCTGCACACGAAATTTATCCATCAAATCTAATCTCTGTTAAGTATTCACGTTCGCCACCGGAAAAGTGATGCCACTTTTCCCCTGGCTCAAAAACCGTTGAGTTTGCGATCGCGCGCCCACTCTTGCGGGGGTATACGCTTTAATCGACAGGGCATGAATGCGGTTGTCCGCAATGTACTCCATCAGCGGGGCATAGACAGTTTGCTGTTTCTTAACCCGGCTCATGCCGTCAAACATCTCACCCACAACAATCACCTGGAAGTGACTGCCATCACCAGAAACGAGAACTTCCTGAAGGGAGAGTGCATTCATCAGCACGGTCTGAATTTCATTATTTTCCATAGGTTCGCATTTCATTGTGAGAGTGAAAACAGCCCCACATCTTAGAGGAAAGTGGCGCAGTCTTAAACAAGCAAAAAGCCTCGCTGATAAATCAGACAAGGCTCGACTTGCAGGCAGGTTTGCCGGACAGGCGGTTAACGCCATATCCGGCCTGAAAAAATTTAACGAGGCAGAACATCAGCAGGCAAATTATACAATTTCGCCAGGGTATACACTTTGTCGTTTACCCCCTGAAGCGTCACATTGTTGCCCTGCTTTTTCGCCAGATCGATAAGATGGAGCAGCAGTGCCAGTCCCCCCGTATCCACGCGGGAGACACGGCTAAGATCGATGCAGGTAATCCCCTTCACCGCTTCCTCACGCATTTCCCAAAGCGGTAGCAAAACGTCCTGATCCAGCTCTCCGGATAACGCCAGCGTGTCACCCGTCTGCATCCAGCTCAGTGACTCGCTCATTATTTTTTCTCTTCCAGAGTGATTTTCTGTTGAGAAATCGATTTCAGTTGCGCAGTCAGGCCGTCGATACCTTTGGTACGCAGCAGCGTTCCCCACTCGTTTTGTTTGGTGGTGATCATACTGACGCCTTCAGCAATCATGTCGTAAGCCTGCCAATTGCCCGTCTGGGAGTTTTTACGCCACTGGAAGTCCAGACGCACCGGCGGACGGCCATTCGGGTCAATAATGGTAACGCGAATAGGCACAATGGTTTTATCGCCCAGCGGCTGTTCTGGCGCAATCTGATAGGTTTGACCGTGATACATCGCCAGCGCCTGACCGTAAGCCTGCTTCAGGTACTCACGGAAAGCGGCAAAGTAGGCTTCACGTTGAGCAGGGGTCGCACTCTTGTAATACTGGCCCAGCACCAGCGCACCGGCGTATTTCACCTGTACGTATGGCAGCAGTTCCTGATCAACAATGGTACGCAGATAATCCGGGTTGGCCCGAATTTGCGGTTGCTCATTCTTCAGGCGATCGAACGTTTTCTGCGCCGCCTCGTCCATCAGCTTATACGGATTGGTCTGGTCTGCCGCGGTTGCCGCACTCAGAGGTGCAATCACCAGCAAAGCGACCATCATTAAACGTTTAAACATGCGTCGGTTCTCCTGAAATTATTTCGTTGTACCCACAGGTTCAGTGGTTTCATTATTACCTGGCGCAGCAGCTGGCGCATCGCCACTATTCTTATTGTCATCGCCTTTACTACCGTAAAGGAACTGACCAATGAGATCTTCCAGCACCATCGCAGACTTAGTGTCCTGAATTGTATCGCCATCCTTCAGGATAGCAGTCCCCAGTTCCGGGTCTTCAAAACCGACGTTTAATGCCAGATATTGTTCCCCCAGCAGGCCGGAAGTACGAATGCTCAGCGAACTGGTATCTGGAATGTGGTTATAACGTTGTTCAATTTCCAGCGTTACGCGCGGCAGATAGGTTTTCGGGTCCAGCGTAATATCCGCCACCCGACCCACAACAACGCCACCAATACTGACCGGAGAGCGCGCTTTCAGGCCGCCAATGTTATCGAACGTCGCATAAAGCGTGTAGGTCGGTTCAGTACGTATGGACGTCACGTTCGCCGCCTTCAGGCAAACAAACAGCGCCGCCAGCAGTGCTGCTAATAAAAAGATACCCACCCAAATTTCATTTTTTTTCGTTTGCATGAACTCAATTCCCAAACATCAATGCGGTCAGCACAAAATCCAGCCCCAGAACAGCCAGAGACGAGTGGACAACGGTGCGAGTGGTTGCCCGGCTAATCCCGGCAGACGTCGGGATGGCGTCGTAGCCGTTAAACAACGAAATCCACGTCACCGTGATGGCGAACACCACGCTCTTAATCAGACAGTTGACCAGATCCATACGCCAGTCGACGGCATTTTGCATTGCCGACCAGAAGAACCCGCTATCAATGCCTTTCCAACTGACGCCGACCAGAGATCCGCCCCAGATCCCCACGGCGACGAAAATAACCGTCAACAGTGGTAATGAAATAACCCCAGCCCAGAAACGGGGAGAAATAACCCGACGCAGCGGATCCACCGCCATCATCTCCATACTGGAGAGTTGCTCTGTAGCGCGCATCAGGCCGATTTCTGCGGTTAGCGCCGAACCAGCACGCCCGGCAAACAACAACGCGGCAACCACCGGCCCCAGTTCACGCAGTAGCGATAACGCCACCAGCATACCCAGACTGGTTTCCGCACTATAAGTGGTCAGAACCAGATAACCTTGCAGCCCCAACACCATTCCGATGAACACGCCAGAAACCACAATAATCAGCATCGACAGGACGCCGACATTATAGAGCTGGCGCACCAGCAGCGGCGCATGTTTGCGAAATTCCGGTTTGCCGACCAGCGCATTGAATAACATTAACCCGGCCCGCCCGAACGTTCTCAGGGTTTTAATCCCTTTATGTCCGAGCGACGCCAGCGCATTTAACAGCATGAGTGGCTTAACTCCCTGGTAAAAGATCAGCGTGATAATCGCCGGCAGGATAGCGGAACGGAACAGGCCCGTCAGCTATCCCGTCCAGAAACTGACGTACGCGCGGATCAGGATTCGCCTGCAACGCCTGGGCACTGCCATGAGCGACAATTTTTTTGTCCGCCAGGATCCAGGCGTGATCCGCAATACTTAACACTTCCGGCACATCGTGAGAAACCACCACACAAGTCACGCCCAGCGCGCTGTTCAGCTCAGAAATCAGCTTCACCAGTACGCCCATGGTGATGGGATCTTGCCCAACAAAAGGTTCATCAAACATGATGAGATCCGGCTCCAGCGCAATCGCACGCGCCAGCGCTGCACGCCGCGCCATCCCACCGGAAAGTTCAGAAGGCATTAGTTTAGCCGCTCCACGCAGCCCCACGGCCTCCAGCTTCATCATCACCGTACTATGCAACAATGGCGCGGGAAGTTGGGTATGTTCGCGCAGTGGATAGGCGACGTTGTCAAATACGTTCATATCAGTGAACAACGCCCCGGACTGAAATAACATGCTCATCCGTTTGCGCACTGTATACAGGCGCGAACGAGACATCGCCGGAATATTCTCACCATCGAAAAGGATCTCACCATGATCTGGTGCGATTTGCCCGCCAATCAGACGGAGTAGCGTCGTTTTACCGATGCCCGATGGCCCCATGATCGCCGTGATCTTCCCTCGCGGCACGGTCAGGGAAATATTATCGAAGATGCAGCGATTGCCACGCGTAAAACTGACATCGCGCATATCGACTAAATTCGCCACAGACTGCTCCATAATTCACCCTTCGTCTTGCGTTGATTTTCTAAGCATGGCGCTCAATTTAACCTTGAACCCAACATATTTACAGAATATTACCCGCCGTGGTTAGCGAAAGCTGGCATTTGTTTTACTTTTTAGCCGCATAAAGTCAAAATTAAGCATCCGTTACGGCTTTCTGAAAATCTTCAGCGGACCGGCGAGTATACCTGAAGAAAGGACGTTAGATGCTTTTAGCTACGGCACTGTTAATTGTTGGTTTACTTTTGGTCGTTTACAGTGCCGACCGCCTGGTTTTTGCCGCGTCTATTCTTTGCCGAACCTTTGGCATCCCGCCGCTGATCATCGGCATGACGGTGGTCAGTATTGGTACATCGTTACCAGAAGTCATCGTCTCGCTTGCCGCGTCTCTGCACGAACAACGCGATTTAGCCGTTGGTACAGCCCTCGGCTCAAACATTATCAATATATTGCTGATCCTCGGGCTCACCGCGCTGTTCCACCCGTTTACCGTGCATTCTGATATCCTGCGCCGCGAAATACCGCTAATGTTGGTAGTGAGCCTGCTGGCAGGATATGTGTTGTATGATGGCGAGCTGTCCCGCCTCGACGGCATGTTTTTATTTATTCTCACCGTCCTGTGGCTGTTGTTTATCATTAAAATAGCCCGGCTGGCCGAACGTCAGGGCAATGACAAATTTACGCAGGAGCGGCTCGCCGAGCTGCCGCGCGACGGTTCGTTTTACCCGTCGCCTGCTTATGGCTTGGTGTCGCACTCATCATCATGCCAATGGCGACCCGCATGGTTATCAGTGATCCCACGGTGATGGCGAACTATTTCGCCATGAGTGAACTGACCATTGGCCTGATGGCTATTGTGGCGCTACGGCACCAGTCTGCCTGAACTGGCCACCGCAATTGCCGGGGTACGTAAAGGCGGGAGTTGATATCGCTGTCGGCAATATCATCGGCTCCAATTTCTTTAATATCGCTATCGTTTTGGGGATCCCTGCCGGTACTGGCGCAGGACGATTTTAACCCACTCGCGTTCAGTCGAGACTATGGCGTAATGGTATTGGTCAGCGTTGTTTTCGCCCTACTGTGCTGGCGCCGCCGCCAGATAGGGCCGTGGCGCGGGCTTGCTGTTGATCGGCGGATTTATGGTATGGCTGGCACTGCTCTTTTGGGGCACGCCGCTTTTCATCGAATGAATCGGGATGACGCTTTATGTCGCAAATAGATTTTGCAGCCGAATTTCGATTTCCTGCAGGCGGGAAAAGAAGTTCTGGAGATTGAACGGGAAGGGCTGGAACAGCTGGATCAATACATTAATCAGGATTTCAGCGACTGCCTGCGAGAAAATTTTCTACTGCAGCGGCAAAGTCGTGGTGATGGCGATAGGCAAGTCCGGGCATATTGGCCGTAAGATGGCGGCGACCTTTGCCAGCACCGGGGACCTGGTACCGTTCTTCGTCCATCCCGGCGAAGCGGCTCACGGTGACTTAGGCATGGTCACGCCGCAGGACGTGGTTATCGCCCTGTCCAACTCCGGCGAGTCCAATGAAATTCTGGCGCTGATCCCGGTGCTGAAACGCCTGCGCGTGCCGCTTATCTGCATGACCAGTAAGCCTGACAGCGGCGTGGGCATGCCGCCGATATTCATCTTTGCGTGAAGGTACCGCGCGAAGCCTGTCCGTTAGGGCTGGCGCCGACCTCCAGCACTACCGCGGCACTGGTGATGGGCAATGCCCTTGCCGTCGCGCTATTAAAAGCACGTGGCTTTACGGCAGAAGATTTGCTCTGTCACACCCCGGTGGCGCACTCGGCCGCAAGCTGCTGCTGCGGGTTACGCGGTATCATGCACACTGGCGATGAAATTCCGCACGCATCGATGCTTCGCTGCGCGATGCGCTGCTGGAAATTACCCGTAAGAACCTGGGTATGACCGCCATCTGCGATGACAATATGCAGATTAAAGGCATTTTCACCGACGGTGACCTGCGACGGATCTTCGAAAATGGCGTTGACGTTCGCACTCTCGGCATTGCCGACGTGATGACGCCGGGCGGTATTCGTATTCGCCCAGGAATGCTGGCGGTGGACGCCCTGAACCTGATGCAATCACGTCATATCACCTGCGTGCTGGTTGCCGATGGCGACCATCTGCTAGGTGTGATACATATGCACGACCTACTGCGCGCAGGCGTAGTGTAATTGTCAAGGATATAAAGAATGAGTCATGCTGTTACCCCGGTCGCCACCTGTTATGGCCCGGTGAGCCCACAATTTATTGCGCAGGCGGAAAAAATTGCGCTGTTGATCCTCGATGTTGACGGGGTGCTCTCGGACGGCCTTATCTATATGGGTAACAACGGTGAAGAGCTAAAAGCCTTCAACGTGCGTGATGGCTACGGTATTCGCTGCGCCCTCACCTCAGGTATCGATGTGGCGATTATTACCGGGCGAAAAGCTAAACTGTTAGAAGACCGTTCACAACGCTTGGCATCACCCATCTCTATCAGGGGCAGTCAGATAAGCTCATCGCCTACCGCGAACTGCTGGCGGAGCTACGACTGCAGCCGGATGAAGTTGCCTACGTTGGCGACGATTTGATTGACTGGCCGGTGATGGCAGAAATCGGCTTAAGCGTCGCCGTTGCCGATGCGCACCCGCTGCTGCTGCCACGCGCAGATTACGTCACCCGTATTGCGGGTGGCCGCGGCGCTGTCCGCGAAGTGTGCGACCTGTTACTGCTGGCACAAGGTAAGCTGGACGAAGCCAAAGGGAAATCGATATGAGTAAAACCAGACGTTGGGTGATTATTCTGCTCGGACTGACGGCACTGGTCCTCATCGGCCTGAATCTTGCCGACAAGGACGATACCAGCCAGTATGTGGCGAATGCCAATGATCCGACCTATCAAAGCGAACATACCGATACCGTGGTTTACAGCCCGGAAGGCGCGCTCAGCTACCGGTTAATTGCCGAGCACGTGGAGTATTTTTCCGATCAGGCACTGTCGTGGTTTACCCGCCCGGTACTGACAACTTTTGATACTAATAAAGTACCAACCTGGTCGATTAAAGCAGATAAAGCCAAACTGACTAACGATCGCATGCTGTACCTCTACGGGCACGTTGAAATCAACGCGCTGAGAGAGAATGGACAACTGCGTAAGATTACGACGGATAATGCCCAGGTGAACCTGATTACTCAGGACGTTGCCTCTGACGACCTCGTGACGTTATACGGAACATCATTTAATTCCAGCGGCCTGAAAATGCGCGGCAATTTACGCAGCAAAACCGCCGAGCTGATTGAAAGGTTAGAACCTCTTATGAAATTCAGAACAAACAAACTCAGCCTTAAGCTGGCGCTCGCGGGTTCCTTGTTAGCGGCTAGCCTGCCGGCAATGGCGCTTACCGGAGATACCGATCAGCCGATTCATATTGAATCCGATCAGCAGTCGCTGGATATGCAGGGCAATATTGTTACCTTCACCGGCAACGTGGTGGTGACGCAGGGCACGATCAAAATTAATGCCGACAAAGTCGTGGTGACTCGCCCGGCGGAGAACAAGGGCAACAGAAGGGATTGACGGCTACGGTAATCCGGCGACCTTCTACCGGGATGCAGGACAACGGCAAACCGGTGAAAGGCCATGCGTCAAAAATGCACTATGAACTGCAGAACGATTTCGTGGTGCTGACCGGCAACGCTTATCTTGAGCAGCTTGATAGCAATATTAAAGGCGACAAGATTACCTACCTGGTGAAAGAGCAGAAAATGCAGGCGTTTAGCGACAAAGGTAAACGCGTCACCACCGTTCTGGTTCCGTCGAGATCCAGGACAAATCCCAAGGCCAGACGCGCCAAGAAAAAGAGTAACTAATTCGTTATGGCGACATTAACTGGAAAAAACCTGGCGAAAGCATACAAAGGCCGTCGCGTCGTGGAAGATGTCAGTCTGACCGTGAATTCCGGTGAGATTGTCGGTCTGCTCGGGCCGAACGGCGCGGGTAAAACTACCACCTTCTACATGGGGTAGGGATTGTTCCGCGCGATGCCGGTAATATCATCATCGATGACGAAGACATCAGCTTGCTGCCGCTGCACGCCCGTGCCCGTCGCGGGATTGGCTATCTGCCGCAGGAAGCGTCTATTTTCCGTCGCCTGAGCGTCTATGACAACCTGATGGCGGTGCTACAGATCCGTGACGATCTGAGCGCCGAGCAGCGTGAAGACCGCGCAAAGAGCTGATGGAAGAGTTCCACATTGAACACCTGCGTGACAACTTAGGCCAGGCACTCTCCGGTGGTGAGCGCCGCCGTGTAGAAATTGCCCGTGCGCTGGCGGCAAACCCTAAATTTATCCTGCTGGATGAACCGTTTGCGGCGTTGACTCGATCTCTGTTATCGACATCAAACGTATTATCGAACACCTGCGCGACAGCGGCCTTGGCGTTCTTATCACCGACCAAATGTGCGCGAAACATTAGCGGTCTGTGAGCGCGCCTATATCGTCAGCCAGGGGCATTTGATTGCCCACGGAACACCTCAGAAGATCCTACAAGACGAACAAGTTAAACGCGTGTATCTTGGGGAAGACTTCAGACTCTGATAGGGTATGGTTAACGACGTTAGCGGGAGAGATTCGTTCTGAACATGAAGCAAGGTTTGCAATTAAGGCTCAGCCAACAGCTTGCCATGACGCCGCAGTTGCAACAGGCGATCCGTCTGTTGCAATTGTCAACGCTGGAACTTCGGCAAGAACCCAGCAAGCACTGGAAAGCAATCCGCTGCTTGAGCAAACCGATCTTCACGAGGAAGTAGAAACCCAGGAAACCGTTGATACCGAAACGCTGGACAGCGTCGACGCGCTGGAAAAGGCAGAGATGCCTGAAGAGCTGCCGCTAGACGCTAGCTGGGATATGGTCTACACCGCCGGGACACCGTCAGGCACTGGGGTTGATTATCAGGACGACGAGCTGCCGGTCTATCAGGGTGAACCACCCAGTCCTTGCAGGACTATCTGATGTCGCATGTTGAGCTGACGCCGTTTACCGACACCGACCGCGCCATTGCCACGTCGATTGTTGATGCCGTCGATGAAACGGGCTATCTCACCGTCACGCTGGAAGATATTCGTGAGAGCATCGGCAATGACGAGATCGGCCTTGATGAAGTGGAAGCGGTACTTAAACGTATCCAGCGCTTCGATCCAGTTGGCGTAGCCGCTAAAGATCTGCGTGACTGCCTGTTGATCCAGCTTTCACAATTCGCCCAGACACACCGCGAATTACCGAAGCACGGCTGATCATTGCCGAGCACTTCGATCTCCTCGCCAACCATGACTTCCGCTCGCTTATGCGCGTCACGCGTCTGAAGTAAGACGTGTTGAAGGAAGCCGTCGATCAATCCAATCGTTAGATCCGCGCCCAGGCCAGTCGATCCAGACCGGTGAGCCGGAATACGTGATTCCTGACGTATTGGTCCGTAAGGTCAACGGCCGCTGGATGGTTGAGCTGAATGCCGACAGTATTCCGCGTTTGCAGATAAACCAGCACTACGCTGGTATGTGTAATAACGCCCGTAACGACGCCGATAGCCAGTTTATCCGCAGCAACCTGCAGGATGCCAAATGGCTGATTAAGAGTCTTGAGAGCCGTAACGATACGCTGCTGCGCGTCAGTCGCTGCATCGTTGAACAGCAGCAGGCCTTTTTCCGATCTCGGCGAAGAACATATGAAAAATTGATGGTGCTGGCGGATATCGCCCAGACCGTCGAGATGCACGAGTCCACGATTTTCGCGTTACCACGCAAAAGTATTTGCATAGCCCACGGGGCATTTTTGAGCTTAAGTATTTCTTCTCCAGCCACGTGAGTACCGAAGGCGGAGGCGAAGCCTCTTCCACGGCAATTCGCGCATTGGTGAAGAAATTAATTGCCGCGGAAAACCCCGCGAAACCACTGAGCGACAGTAAACTGACCACCCTGCTCTCTGAACAGGGTATGATGGTGGACGGCGTACCGTTTCGAAGTACCGAGAGTCTTTATCCATCCGCTGTAACCAGCGTAAACAACTGGTCTGACTCTACTGATAAGGAAGACACTGTGCAGCTCAACATCACTGGACACAACGTCGAAATTACCGAAGCGATGCGCGAATTCGTCAATGCGAAATTCGTTAGCTCGAACGTATTTCGAGAGGATCGATCAGGTCTATATTGTGTTAAAAGTGGAAAAATTGACGCACATCTCGGATGCAACATTTTGCATGTTAACGGCGGCGAACTTCATGCCAGTGCGGAAGGGAAGGATATGTACGCCGCCATCGACGGCTGGGATTCACAAACTGTCGAGACAGTTGAATAAACACAAAGATAAACTAAAACAACACTGATTGTCCGAGCGATCAGCTATCGCCCAGACGCCTATGCCGCCGCATGATCGGGCGGGCCTTAGGCGAAATTATGACAAATAATGATTCGGCTCTTCAACTGAGCAATGTCCTTAACCAGGAATGTATGCGCAGTGCAGTGCACTGTCAGAGTAAAAAACGTGCGCTGGAAATCATCAGCGAGCTGGCGGCTAAACAGCTTAGCCTGCTCTCCGCAGGTGGTGTTCGAAGCCATTCTCACCCGTGAAAAGATGGGCAGTACCGGCATCGGCAACGGCATCGCTATTCCTCACGGTAAACTGGAAGAGGATACGCTGCGCGCGGTGGGTGTCTTTGTGCAACTGGAAACGCCGATTGCCTTCGACGCCATCGATAATCAGCCTGTTGATTTGCTGTTTGCGCTACTGGTGCCGGCCGACCGACCAAAACCCACCTGCATACGCTCTCTTTGGTGGCGAAACGTCTGGCGGATAAAACCATTTGTCGCCGTCTGCGCGCAGCGCAGAGCGACGAAGAGCTGTATCAAATCATCACCGATACGGAAACCCACGATGATGAATAATGGACATCACATCGAACGTACTGAGGAGAAACGGTAAATGGTACTGACAATCGTCAGCGGCCGCTCTGGCTCGGGAAAGTCTGTTGCCCTGCGCGCGCTGGAAGATATGGGGGTTTTACAGGTCGACAACCTCCCGGTTGTGCTGCTGCCTGAGCTGGCAAAAACCCTGGCCGATCCGTGAGATTCGGCGGCCGTCGCATCGACGTGCGTGACATGCCGGATCACCGGAAATCTTCGAACGGGCGATGGAAAGTGTCGGGGGAAACTTCTCGCCTCAGCTGCTGTTCCTTGATGCCGACCGCAACACGCTGATTGGTCGCTACAGCGACACTCGCCGTTTGCATCCGCTGTCGAGTAAAAATCTGTCGCTGGAAAGCGCCATCGATGAAGAGAGCAATCTGCTGGAACCGCTGCGCTCGCGCGCCGACCTCATCGTTGATACTTCTGAAATGTCCGTCCACGAGCTGGCTGAAATGCTGCGTACCCGCCTGCTGGGTAAACGTGAACGCGAGTTGACGATGGTGTTCGAATCTTTCGGCTTCAAGCACGGTATTCCAATTGACGCTGATTACGTCTTTGACGTGCGCTTCCTGCCTAACCCGCACTCGGATGCGAAGCTGCGCCCAATGACCGGGCTCGACAAGCCGGTGGCCGCCTTCCTCGATCGCCATACGGAAGTACACAACTTTATTTACCAGACGCGTAGCTATCTTGAGCTATGGTTACCTATGCTGGAAACCAACAACCGCAGCTATTAACGGTAGCCATTGGTTGTACTGGCGGGACAGCACCGTTCGGGTACTATGTACGAACAGCTGGCTGACTACTTCCGCTGCGCGGTAAGAACGTGCAGTCTCGTCATCGGACGCTGGAAAAACGTAAATCATGACCGTAAAGCAGACCGTTGAAATCACCAATAAGCTGGGCGTGCACCCACCGCCCACAATGAAGCTGTTCGAACTGATGCAGGATTTCGACGCAGAAGTGCTGCTGCGTAATGATGAAGGCACCGAAGCGGAAGCCAACAGCGTGATTGCGCTACTGATGCTGGACTCGGCCAAAGGGCGGCAGATTGAAGTCGAAGCCACCGGGCCGCAGGAAGTCGAAGCGCTGGCAGCGGTGATCGCGCTGTTTAACGCCGGTTTCAACGAAAGCTGGACCGGATGGCGGCACTTTTGCGCCGCCATTCGGGGGCTGACAAGCTGGGTAATTTGTCACCACGTGGAATCAGGCTGATAAAAGAAGCTTATTCTCCCGCATAAACCCTTCCCCGCCCCAACTGCCTCATCTGGCGTAAAATCCACGCCTGACGACTGCGCAGCATCACCTGACGGCGCGTCGCCTTGAAACGAATCGGGTTTGCAGCGCGGCAGCAAGCAGCGCCGCTTCCGCCATCGTCATTTTGCTAGCCGGTTTGTGGAAGTAGCGCTGAGCCGCCGCCTCCACGCCAACACCGCCATCGCCAAACTCGGCAATATCGAGATCGACGGTCAGGAATTGCGCTTCTTGCTCCACACGGTCTCAATACCGAGCGTCAGACCGGCCTCTAAGCCTTTGCGCCGCCAGCTTCGGCCATCCCACAGAAACAGATTTTTTCGCCGTCTGCTGCGACAGGTTGAAGCCCCGCGAATACGGTTTTCGTTGCGCTCATTGTCGGCCAGCGCTTTTTCAATTGCCGATACATCAAACCCCCTTGATGGGGAGGTGCCATCTTCTGCGGCGATCACCGCCAGCCCCATCCACGGCGACATCTCATCCATGCTGACCCAATCCGAATGAGCAACGTAGCTAAAGTTTCCCGTTAGCCACGCCCCAACCTGACGTTCAATCATCACTGCAGAAAATGGAACCGGTAAAATACTGAATAGCGCAATGCCGCCGCCCAGAAAATTGCCAGCAGCTGGAAGCAACAGTACGCCTCTAACAGACGTTTAAGCCCTGCTACTCTTTCTAAAAGCCATTTCTTCCTCACGCTAACCCTCTTGACACTGATTAATATTTCTGATTAAGACGCTATGGTTCACACATTTTACTGATTCACGTAACAATCATTATAAGATTTGCTATCTTATTGAACGTGCAATCGTAATTCAGGTTGTGTCTCAAAAAAAATCAAAATAATTTATCTGACGCAACCACCAGTTCCCTGGTGTTGGCGCAGTATTCGCACCCCGGCTTGCCGGGGTCATTTTTTCAGCCGCCGCTACCCAGGCTTTCAATACCGCCACATCGTGTTGCCACTCAGACTTCATCTCTTCAACCCATTCACCGACGTTATCTGACCACGCGGGTAAATCGGGCGACTGGATCTGCTGTCCAAGCTGCTGCAAATGACGCAAGCCGATGGAGCCTGCTGCACCTTTGATTTTATGGCCTTCCTCAACGATCCCTTTCTTATCCCGGGCGGTCAGGTTAGATTCCAGCACCGACAGGTAGCCCGGCATCATCTTCTCAAACACGGTTAAACCGTCGGTAATCAGCTTCGGCCCAACCAGTTCGATGTACTGTTCCAGCATCGGAATATCCAGCAGCTGCTGCGATTTACCGCTCTCAACAGGGGTCACGGCACTCTCCTCTTCTTCAACGGTATCCCAGAATTTTTTGATCATCGCCGTCAGGGCCGGTACCGAGAGCGGTTTGCTCAGCACGTCGTCCATGCCTGCGTCCATATACTCTTTTTTGTCTTTCAGCACGTTAGCCGTCAACGCCACCAGCGGCGGCAGATCGTCGGCGTGGTATTTACGCGTCAGCTCGCGGGAGATATCCAGCCCGGTCATGTCCGGCAACTGAATATCCAGCAACACCAGGTCATATTCACCCGGAGTGAACATCTCCAGCGCGGCTTTACCGGTCATGGCGACATCGACGCTGTTACCCAGCTTCTCGAGCACCGAGCGGGCAACAATCACGTTCAATTCGATGTTTTCCACCAACAGTACGTGCAGCGCTGGCAGCGGCATATCGTCTTCTTCAAACGCATCTTCCACTTCTTCAGCCACCGCCGGCGCATGCACCGTCAGGGTAAAGACCGAGCCGTGTCCCGGCTGGCTGGAAACTTTTATATCACCGCCCATACTTTTCGCCAGGCGGCGTGAGACGGCAAGGCCGATCCCGGTGCCGGTGGCCGGTTTGCCACCCTGACTGTCTTTCACCTGATAATACATGGCGAAGATTTTATCCTGCTCTTCCTGCGGGATACCGATGCCGGAATCTTCGACCTCAAAGTGCAGCATATCGCCCACGTCGTAACGCACGCGCACCACCACATTGCCCTGCTGAGTAAATTTCACGGCGTTGCTGATCAGGTTCCACAGGATCTGACGCAGACGGGTACCGTCGGTAATCACTTTATGCGGGAGCGGCAGCGTCGGCTCCATCACGAAGCGTAGCCCTTTTTGCTGCGCCTGCAGACCGGAGAGGTTTTCCAGATCGGCCAGAAAAACCGGTGAAGTGGACAGGCTGGTTATCCAACTGGACTTTCCGGCGCTCCATTTTGTCCATGTCGATAGTGTCGTTAAAGATATTACCCAGCGTCACCGCCGATACGTGGATGGTTTTCAGGTACTTCTCCTGCTCGGCGGTCAAATGGGTGTCGAGCAGAATACGGCTCAGCCCAACGATACCGTTTAGCGGCGTACGCAGTTCATGGCTGATGGTGGAAATGAAGGTTGTTTTGTCGCGGCTGGCACGCTCCAGCGCATCCTGGTAGCGCTTACGTTCGGTGATATCACGGCCAAAGCCCATCAGGCCATGACGCTTACCCACGCGATCGTAGTACGGCACTTTGCGGATCTCAAAGCAGGCTTTACGCCCGTCCGGATAATCAAGCCACTGTTCGTAGGTCAGCGAAACATTATGACGGAAAACTTTCTCATCGGTTTCAATGACTTTAGCCGCTGCTTCTGGGGTGTAAACCTCTTCAGGGTGCAGGTGAATCAGCTGCTTCTCGCTTTTGCCGGTCAGTAGCTCCATGGCGCGGGTACAGCCAGAAAACTCTTTATCTTCATTGCGATAGAAAACCAAATCCGGCGAGGCATCAAGGAAAGAGCGCAAGAAGGAGGATCGTTGTTCGAGGCGGATCTGCGTCTCTTCACGCTCCCGCCACTCGATTTTCAGCTGCTCCAGCGTCACCTGGCGCTCGGCCTCGGCTTTTTCACGGTCGCTAATCTCCTGATTAAGCTGCGAGATGTTGTCCTTTAGCTGCACGTTCAGCTTCAGATCGCGCTCGCGCATCTCTTCGAGTTTCTCCACCAGACGAGACAGTCGTTGCCGCGACTCCTCGAGCTGTTCGACAACCACGGACAGGGGATCGACCGCCCACGGGGTGATCAACAGGCCAAAGAAGATGGAGCGGATAACATCAATGCTTTCCACCTGGCCATGCAGCACCATGGTCACCGCCATTTGAACGACGATGGCCAACACCACCAGCGCCAGCGCCAGCAGCAAAGAGAAACGTACCAGACCCAACTTCATCATCAGGTCGACGTAATACTGGGCCAGCATACGGATTTGCTTCATGAGGAGTTCCTTGACAACGACATCGCTCAATAATACTCAATTCTGGGCGCGGCGCGGTAGGTTGTACGAAAAATGCGAGGATTATCTGTGAAATGGGCGACATGCAGGGGGGAATGAGGCCCCAGGGAGAATCCAGGTCCAGTTCCGGGGTCACGGTAACGCCCCCGCCCGCGCAATACTAATCAGGCTGAAGCCAAGGCGTACCCAGCGCCGAGCCCTGCACGCCGTGTTCATTAAGGTACTTATCCAGCTCGACCTTCCGGTCCAACGGTTCTCACACCACAGCGGCGCCAGCAGCGTTGGGCGGCGAGCGCTGGCGGAGATACGGTGATAAATCACCTCCGGCGGCGTGTGGCGGATCATCTCACCGGCGATGACCGTATAATCGTCCAGTTCGATCCCATTCAAACGCCCGGCTTGCCAGGCCTTCGCCATAATGCTGCCGGTCACGATGTGCAGCGGGTGCAGCTTAATGCCGTCGACACCGGTCTCAACCACCCGTTTAAGCGTCTCCAGACACTCTCCCTGCCCTTCTCCCGGCAAGCCAACGATAAGGTCGTGCACACCTTGAACCGCGCTCACGCGCCAGCCGTGTGGTTTTCTGGTAGCAGGCAAGATCATGACCACGATTAATACGGTGCAACGTTTTGTCGTGTGCGGTTTGCAGCCCCAGCTCCAGCCACACTTCGTAGCCCTGCTCGTGGTATTCGCTGAGCAGGTCGAGCACGGCTTTCGGCACGCAGTCCGGGCGCGTCCCCACGCACAGCCCGACGATATTGGCCTGGCTTACCGCCTGCTGGTACATCGAACGCAGCACCTGCACTTCGGCAAAGGTACTGGTATAGGCCTGGAAATCAGCCAGATAGCGTTTGGCGCGGTTCACCAGCTGCGCCTGATGCGCCAGCTGATCGGCAATGGACTTGTGCTGCTGCGCTTCATCGGCAAACGAGCTCTAAGTTGCAGAACGTACAACCGCCGCGTCCAATGGTGCCATCGCGGTTCGGGCAGCTAAATCCACCATGCAGCGTCAGTTTATGGACCTTTTCGCCATATCGACGCGTAGATCGCCACCAAACATATTGACTAATTTTTGTAACTGCATAATCTGATAAACCGTGCCTGAAGAAAGGGGCCAAGCCTGCCATTTTTAGTCTCGATCGGCAATAACCTGGATCAATCGCCATGAAACCCTTTACCTCATTGCATAACAAATCAAAATAACTGCAATTTCATTCACAAGTGATGTGATTATTTTTGCTTATATCTGCCGACAAATTTGCAATAATCCACGCGTGGTTGAAAAACATGAGCCGATCCTATATCCCCACACTCATTCCGCCAGCATTAAATGCTACTTAATGCGAGCAAAATCAGCGCATAACGATTATCACAGCGCTTTCATGATAGGTCGGGATGGGACAATCACACTCACATCTGCCCTTCATTTCCCGTATTCTACGAGATCAAAACGTCACATTTTCTTTACTATTCATTGCGTTAATTTTTTTACTCTATAGCACATTTCTGTATAAATAAGATTGCCATTTGACCTATGTATCAATTTTTTTGATAACTTGGAAATCCGCTGGAAGCTTTCTGGATGAGCAGCCTGCTCATAATCTGTATGCCGTAATTGAGATTCCCTCTAAGCAAGTCCTCAAACTTGTGTGACCTACGCGAAAAGGATAAAAGAGGGCGAATGCGAGGTAGGCAAAGAATGCCATACCCCGTCGCCATGCTCTTGCTGTGCCTTGCGCGCAATCGATTAAGAGGGTCTCCCGTAGAGCCTGGGGAGGTTCACTGATATGTTGTACGATAAATCCCTTGAGAGGGATAACTGTGGTTTCGGCCTGATCGCCCACATAGAAGGCGAACCTGGCCACAAGGTAGTGCGTACCGCTATACACGCACTGGCCCGCATGCAGCACCGTGGTGAATCCTCGCCGAATGGTAAAACTGGCGATGGTTGTGGTCTGCTGCTACAAAAACCTGACCGTTTCTTTCGCATCGTCGCCGAAGAGCGCGGCTGGCGCTTAGCGAAAAACTATGCCGTCGGGATGCTATTTCTGGATCAAGATCCTGAACTGGCCGCCGCTCCCGTCATGATTGTAGAAGAAACTGCAGCGCGAAACCCTGTCTATCGTCGGCTGGCGCGATGTGCCAACCAATGAAGGCGTGTTAGGTGAAATCGCCCTGTCTTCTCTGCCGCGTATTGAGCAGATTTTCGTGAACGCCCCTGCGGGCTGGCGTCCACGTGATATGGAACGTCGCCTGTTCATTGCGCGCCGCATATGAAAAACATCTCCAGGAAGATAAAGACTTCTACGTTTGTAGCCTGTCTAACCTGGTCAACATCTATAAAGGTCTGTGTATGCCGGCGGATTTGCCACGCTTCTGCCTGGATCTGCGGACCTGCGCCTGGAATCAGCTATCTGCCTGTTCCACCAGCGCTTCTCCACCGACGCCATTGCCGCGCTGGCCGCTGGCGCAGCCGTTCCGCTATCTGGCGCACAATGGTGAAATCAACACCATTACCGGCAACGGCCAGTGGGCGCGCGCCCGTACCTATAAATTCCAGACTCCGTTAATCCCAAGATCTGCACGACGCCGCGCCGTTCGTAAATGAAACCGGCTCCGACTCAAGCTCGATGGATAACATGCTGGAGCTGCTGCTGGCAGGCGGTATGGACATCATTCGCGCGATGCGTTTCTGGTACCTCCCGCCTGGCAGAACAACCGGATATGGACCCGGATCTGCGTTGAGTTCTTCGACTTTAACTCCATGCACATGGAGCCGTGGGATGGTCCTGCGGGTATCGTTATGTCCGACAGTCGTTTTGCCGCCTGTAACCTCGACCGTAACGGTCTGCGTCCGGCGCGCTACGTCATCACCAAAGATAAGCTCATCACCTGCGCCTCTGAAGTCGGTATCTGGGATTACCAGCCTGACGAAGTGGTCGAAAAAGGCCGCGTCGGGCCAGGCGAACTGATGGTTATCGACACCCGCAGTGGGCGTATTCTGCACTCGGCAGAAACCGATGACGATCTGAAAAGCCGCCATCCATATAAAGAGTGGATGGAGAAAAACGTCCGCCGACTGGTACCGTTTGAAGATCTGCCCGATGAAGAAGTGGGTAGCCGCGAACTGGACGACGACACGCTTGCCAGCTACCAGAAACAGTTTAACTACAGCGCGGAAGAGCTGGACTCCGTAATTCGCGTACTGGGCGAAAACGGTCAGGAAGCGGTCGGTTCGATGGGCGATGATACCCCATTCGCCGTGCTCTCCAGTCAGCCGCGCATTATTTACGACTACTTCCGCCAGCAGTTTGCCCAGGTGACTAACCCGCCAATCGACCCGCTGCGTGAAGCGCATGTTATGTCGCTCGCCACCAGTATCGGTCGTGAAATGAACGTCTTTTGCGAAGCAGAGGGCCAGGCGCACCGTTTAAGCTTTAAATCGCCGATTCTGCTCTACTCCGATTTCAAACAGCTCACGACGATGAAAGAGGAGCACTACCGCGCAGATACGCTGGATATCACCTTTGACGTCACTAAAACCACGCTCGAAGCGACAGTCAAAGAGCTGTGCGACAAAGCCGAAAAAATGGTACGTAGCGGCACCGTGCTGCTGGTGCTCTCCGACCGGAATATCGCTAAAGATCGCCTGCCGGTTCCAGCCCCGATGGCGGTTGGCGCGATCCAGACCCGTCTGGTCGATCAAAGCCTGCGTTGCGATGCCAACATCATCGTCGAAACCGCCAGCGCCCGCGATCCGCACCACTTCGCCGTGTTGCTGGGCTTCGGCGCGACGGCTATTTATCCATACCTTGCCTATGAAACGCTGGGCCGCCTGGTAGACACCCATGCGATTGCCAAAGATTATCGTACCGTGATGCTCAACTACCGTAACGGCATCAACAAAGGCTTGTACAAAATCATGTCCAAAATGGGCATCTCCACCATCGCCTCTTACCGCTGCTCGAAACTGTTTGAAGCGGTCGGTCTACACGATGATGTAGTGGGCCTGTGCTTCCAGGGGGCGGTCAGCCGCATTGGTGGAGCAAGCTTTGAAGACTTCCAGCAGGATCTGCTGAATCTGTCGAAACGTGCCTGGCTGGCGCGTAAGCCCATCAGCCAGGGCGGTCTGCTGAAATACGTCCACGGCGGCGAATACCACGCCTACAACCCGGACGTGGTGCGCACGCTGCAACAAGCGGTACAAAGCGGCGAGTACAGCGACTATCAGGAATACGCGAAGCTGGTTAATGAGCGTCCGGCAACCACGCTGCGCGATCTGCTGGCAATTACGCCGGGTGAAAACGCGGTCAACATTGCTGATGTTGAACCGGCAAGCGAACTGTTTAAACGCTTTGATACCGCCGCGATGTCTATCGGCGCGTTAAGCCCGGAAGCCCACGAGGCGCTGGCGGAAGCGATGAACAGCATCGGCGGTAATTCGAACTCCGGTGAAGGCGGCGAAGACCCGGCGCGCTACGGCACCAACAAAGTGTCGCGCATCAAGCAGGTGGCTTCCGGTCGCTTTGGGGTTACTCCGGCGTATCTGGTCAATGCCGACGTCATTCAGATTAAAGTCGCCCAGGGCGCGAAGCCAGGCGAAGGCGGTCAGTTGCCGGGTGATAAAGTCACGCCTTACATCGCCAAACTGCGCTATTCGGTGCCCGGAGTGACGCTGATCTCCCCGCCGCCGCACCACGATATCTACTCTATCGAGGACTTAGCGCAGCTCATTTTCGACCTCAAGCAGGTTAACCCGAAAGCGATGATCTCCGTGAAGCTGGTTTCCGAACCGGGAGTAGGCACCATCGCGACTGGCGTGGCAAAAGCTTATGCGGACTTGATCACCATCGCAGGCTATGACGGCGGCACCGGCGCAAGTCCGCTTTCATCGGTGAAATACGCAGGCTGTCCGTGGGAGCTGGGGCTTGTTGAAACCCAGCAGGCGCTGGTTGCTAACGGCTTGCGTCACAAGATCCGTTTGCAGGTCGATGGCGGCCTGAAAACGGGTGTCGATATCATCAAGGCGGCGATTCTCGGCGCAGAAAGCTTCGGCTTCGGCACTGGCCCGATGGTGGCGCTCGGCTGTAAATATCTACGTATTTGCCATCTGAACAACTGCGCAACGGGTGTAGCAACTCAGGATGACAAACTGCGTAAGAACCACTATCACGGCCTGCCATTCAAGGTGACGAATTACTTTGAGTTTATCGCCCGTGAAACCCGCGAGCTGATGGCACAGCTTGGCGTAACACGTCTGGTGGATCTGATTGGTCGCACCGACCTGCTGAAAGAGCTGGACGGTTTCACCGCCAAACAGCAGAAGCTGGCGCTGTCGAAGCTGCTGGAGACTGCCGAACCGCATCCAGGTAAGGCACTCTACTGCACCGAAAACAACCCGCCGTTTGATAACGGCCTGCTGAACGCGCAGTTGCTGCAACAGGCGAAACCGTTTGTCGATGAGCGCCAGAGCAAAACCTTCTGGTTCGATATTCGCAACACCGACCGTTCTGTCGGCGCGTCGCTTTCAGGCTATATCGCCCAGACGCACGGCGATCAGGGGCTGGCAGCCGATCCTATCAAAGCGTACTTCAACGGCACCGCAGGCCAGAGCTTCGGCGTGTGGAACGCGGGCGGCGTGGAACTGTACCTGACCGGTGATGCCAACGACTATGTCGGTAAAGGCATGGCGGGCGGCTTAATCGCCATTCGTCCTCCGGTTGGTTCCGCCTTCCGCAGCCATGAAGCAAGCATTATCGGCAACACCTGCCTGTATGGCGCGACCGGTGGTCGTCTGTATGCCGCAGGCCGCGCGGGTGAACGTTTCGGCGTGCGTAACTCCGGTGCTATCACCGTGGTAGAAGGCATTGGCGACAACGGTTGTGAATATATGACGGGTGGTATCGTCTGCATTCTGGGTAAAACCGGCGTTAACTTCGGTGCGGGCATGACCGGCGGTTTCGCTTACGTTCTCGATGAAAGCGGTGATTTCCGCAAACGCGTGAACCCGGAACTGGTGGAAGTGCTGGGCGTCGAAACCCTGGCGATTCACGAAGAGCATCTGCGTGGTCTGATTACCGAGCACGTACAGCTGACCGGTTCATCACGTGGTGAAGAGATCCTGGCGGAACTGGCCTGCGTTCTCCGCGAAATTCGCGCTGGTTAAACCGAAATCCAGTGATGTGAAAGCACTGTTGGGTCACCGTAGTCGTAGCGCAGCAGAGCTGCGTGTGCAGGCGCAGTAAGGGGTTCATCTATGAGTCAGAACGTTTATCAATTTATCGACCTGCAGCGCGTTGATCCGCCGAAGAAGCCGCTGGAGGAAGATCCGGAAGATCCAGATTTATCGAGATTTACGAGCCGTTTTCCGAAGGTCAGGCCAAAGCACAGGCAGATCGTTGCCTGTCTTGCGGCAACCCTTACTGCGAGTGGAAATGTCCGGTACACAACTACATCCCGAACTGGCTGAAGCTGGCCAACGAAGGGCGTATTTTTGAGGCAGCCGAGCTGTCACACCAGACCAACACCCTGCCAGAAGTCTGCGGCCGCGTCTGTCCACAGGATCGTCTGTGCGAAGGTTCCTGTACCCTGAACGATGAGTTCGGTGCAGTAACCATCGGCAACATCAGGCGCTACATCAACGATAAAGCGTTCGAAATGGGCTGGCGTCCGGATCTGACCGGCGTGAAGCAGACCGGTAAGAAAGTCGCCATCATCGGTGCTGGCCCGGCAGGCCTGGCCTGTGCCGATGTGCTGACCCGCAACGGCGTGAAGGCGGTGGTCTTTGACCGCCACCCGGAAATCGGCGGTCTGCTCACCTTCGGTATTCCGGCCTTTAAGCTGGGAGAAAGAAGTCATGACCCGCCGCCGTGAAATCTTCACCGGCATGGGCATTGAGTTCAAACTCAACGTTGAAGTGGGCCGTGATGTTCAGGTGGATGACCTGCTGAAGGATTACGATGCCGGATCCCGGGCGTGGGCACCTATCAGTCGATGCGCGGCGGGCTGGAGAACGAAGATGCCTCTGGCGTATTCGACGCTCTGCCATTCCTGATCGCTAACACCAAGCAGATCATGGGCTTCGGCGAAATCATCCACGAGCCGTATGTCAGCATGGAAGGCAAGCGCGTTGTGGTACTGGGCGGTGGCGATACGGCGATGGACTGCGAACGGCACCTCTATTCGCCAGAACGCGACCCACGTTATCTGCGCTTATCGTCGTGACGAAGAGAACATGCCGGGTTCCAAACGCGAAGTGAAAAACGCGCGTGAAGAAGGCGTGGAGTTCCAGTTCAACGTTCAGCCTCTGGGCGTGGAAGTGAATGCCAACGGTAAAGTGTGCGGCGTGAAAATGGCTCGTACCGAGATGGGCGAACCGGACGCCAAAGGCCGTCGCCGCGCGGAGATCGTTGCAGGTTCCGAACATATCGTTCCGGCAGATGCGGTGATCATGGCGTTTGGTTTCCGTCCACACAACATGGAATGGCTGGCAAAACACAGCGTCGAGCTGGATTCACAAGGCCGCATCATCGCCCCGGAAGGCAGCGACAACGCCTTCCAGACCAGCAACCCGAAAATCTTTGCTGGCGGCGATATCGTCCGTGGTTCCGATCTGGTGGTGACCGCTATTGCCGAAGGTCGTAAGGCGGCAGACGGTATTATGAACTGGCTGGAAGTTTAAGCGAGGTAACAATGAATTCGCCAGACTGTGTCTGGCGAATCAAATTACTGACGAAGTGCGCGTTGTTTTCTGGCAAATGCGGCATGAGCGTTTGACCTTTCCTATAATAGGGATAATTTTCAATAAATTGTGCTTTGTTCACCAAGTCTGATGAGTGAAGCACATCAAGCAATTTCTCATTTACAATCCGTCTCAATTACTTGTTAACACCTCTGACAATACCGATTCTGCAAGCTATTCAGTCTTTTCATTCCATGTAAATTGTCTCGATATTAATATACAAAATATGAATATAAAAAACCAATATATTATCCTTAATTATCTATATATTTTCCTATTTTTCAGCGCAAACATTCATGTAATGAATAATTATCACCACAAACCACCTCACCAGCACCTTATTATTCACATGATCGTAACTATAAAATTCATTAAATAAATACATCCCAGCAAGTTGGCTATTTCTGAACGAGTTATTTATTTACATTCACAAACAGATATATATACTGCTTCAGCTTTTTATTTTAAAAAATAAATTTGTTATTAAGGATATGTTCATATGTTTTTCAAAAAGAACCTCACAACAGCTGCTATTTGTGCAGCACTTTCTGTTGCAGCATTCAGTGCCATGGCAACAGATTCAACTGATACAGAATTAACTATCATCGGCGAGTATACCCCTGGTGCATGTACCCCAGTTGTTACGGGCGGCGGCATTGTTGACTATGGGAAACATCATAACAGTGCGCTGAATCCGACCGGTAAAAGTAATAAACTGGTTCAACTGGGCCGCAAAAACAGCACATTAAATATAACCTGCACAGCACCAACGCTAATTGCTGTAACCTCCAAGGATAACCGTCAGTCGACCATTGTAGCGTTAAACGACACATCCTATATTGAAAAAGCTTATGATACTCTCGTAGATATGAAGGGAACGAAAAACGCCTTTGGTTTAGGTTCTGCGCCTAATGGACAAAAAATTGGCGCTGCATCCATTGGTATTGACAGGTCTAATGGTGGGATTCACGCGGCGGACGATACAGGTGAAATTCCTGTCGACCTGATTCAAACTGACCACTGGTCAGCAGCGACCCCCACATGGAAAGCCTCATCTAATGGCGCATTCTGCTCGCTGACAAGTTGCTCAGCAATCGAGCGCGGTTATTCTGTTGCAAAAACAGGGGAACTGACACCTGTTGCTATTACAGCGGTCACCTTCCCGTTACTGATTGATGCTGCGGTAAATGACAATACTATTCTTGGTTCTGATGAAACGATCAAACTGGATGGTAACGTCACTATCAGCGTTCAGTATTTATAAGAACTTGTAATACAGTTTTTATTTTTACGCATTAACCAGTTAGCTATAACTCGGACAGATTATGCCCTATGACATGGTCTGTCTTAATCAATCTCATCGCAAACAGTGCATAACATATATTAACAATATGTTTCTGCGTTATTTATCATTATTACAGGAGTTTTAATTTAAATGCTCAGACACATTACATTCACTGTATTTATAACAACATCAATGAATACCTTAGCCACAGGGATGGTTCCTGAAACATCAGTATTGCTGGTTGATGAAAAGCGTGGTGAAGCTAGTATTAATATTAAGAATACAGATGATCATCCTTCATTGCTTTACACCACCATTGTTGATTTGCCTGAAAGCAATAAATCAATTCGTTTAATCCCGACTCAGCCCGTTATTCGTGTTGAAGCCGGTCAAGTACAACAGGTTCGATTTTTACTTCAGGCGACTGTTCCTCTGCAATCAGAAGAGCTGAAACGCGTAACGTTCGAAGGTATTCCACCAAAAGATGACAAGAGCAGCAGAGTTACTGTTTCAATTCGTCAGGATCTACCTGTACTGATCCACCCGGCTTCCCTGCCGGAAGAGCGAGAGACCTGGAAATTCCTGGAATGGCGTAAAAATGGCGACCAAATTGAGATTAGCAACCCCAGTAATTATGTCGTTCGTATGACCTTACAATTTAAAACGCTCCCTTCAGGAAAAACGGGGGCTATAAATAAGACCTATTTTCTACCACACACCAGTACAACTACTGCATTAACAAACGCTACGGATACAAAAGTCGAGTTTTACCCAGCCAGCCGATATGGTTATCGCGGTAATAAATATGTCACTGACTTAAAATAACTTTGCCTGGAGCGACAAGGATGTTAAAAAAAACGTTACTGGCCTACACCATTGGTTTTGCCTTTTCTCCCCCAGCCAATGCAGATGGTATAGAGATTGCCGCTGTTGATTTTGATCGGGAAACATTAAAATCACTAGGTGTAGATCCTAATATATCGCATTATTTTTCCCGTTCAGCCCGTTTTTTGCCAGGTGAATATTCACTGATAGTATCAGTAAATGGCGAAAAAAAAGGCAACATTGCTACGCGCTTTGATGAAAATGGCGACATTTGTCTTGATCAGGCATTTCTGCAACAAGCCGGTTTAAAAATTCCTTCTGAAGAAAAAAATGGCTGTTACGACTATATATTGTCCTACCCGGGTACCACAATCACACCATTACCTAACCAGGAAGCGTTAGATATTATCGTTTCACCACAGGCGATCATTCCCATAGGGTTGGATCTCACAAACGCAGCAACTGGTGGAACAGCTGCGCTGCTAAACTACTCTCTGATGAGCAGCCGTGCAGAATTTTCTAATGGGAGTTCGGACTACTCCCAGGCTGCACTTGAAGGCGGGATTAATATTAATGACTGGATGTTACGCAGCCATCAGTTCCTTACACAAACAAATGGCACATTCAGTAACCAGAACTCGTCAACCTACCTTCAACGTACCTTTACAGATCTTAAAACACTCATGCGAGCAGGTGAAGTTAACCTCAATAATAGCGTGTTGGAAGGAGCCAGTATTTACGGTATCGAAATCGCACCGGACAACGCATTGCAAACCAGCGGCAGTGGTGTGCAAGTTACTGGTATAGCCAACACCTCTCAGGCTCGTGTCGAGATTCGTCAACAAGGAGTTTTAATTCATTCCATTCTGGTTCCTGCGGGCGCATTCACTATCCCTGATGTACCTGTTCGCAATGGTAATAGTGATCTTAATGTCACCGTTGTCGAAACAGACGGTAGTTCGCACAACTATATTGTTCCCTCCACCCTGTTTAATCAGCATGTAGAAAGCTTCCAGGGTTATCGCTTCGCGATAGGGCGGGTAGACGATGACTATGACGAATCACCTTGGGTAATTAGTGCATCGAGCGGATGGAATCTGACACGCTGGAGTGCAATGAACGGCGGCGTTATCGTAGCAGAAAATTATCAGGCGGCATCAATCCGGTCGAGTCTGGTTCCCCTGCCCGATTTAACAGTGAGCAGCCAAATTAGTACATCGCAGGATACGAAAGACTCACTGCAAGGACAGAAATATCGTCTTGACGCGAACTACAATCTCCCATTTTCACTTGGGCTAACAACCAGCCTCACTCGATCTGATCGCCATTATCGCGAACTGTCTGAAGCGATTGATGATGATTATACCGATCCGACTAAAAGCACTTATGCGCTTGGTTTAAACTGGTCTAACTCCATTCTGGGTGGTTTCAACATCAGTGGCTATAAAACATATAGTTACGACGGTGACAATGACTCAAGCAACCTTAATATTAACTGGAACAAAGCGTTCAAACACGCCACGGTTTCCGTCAACTGGCAGCATCAACTTAGTGCTTCAGAAAATAATGAAGACGATGGTGATCTGTTCTACGTCAACATCAGTATTCCATTTGGCAGATCAAACACCGCCACACTGTATACTCGCCATGACGATCATAAAACCCACTATGGTACTGGTGTCATGGGAGTCGTCTCAGATGAGATGTCCTACTATGTGAATGCTGAACGAGATCACGACGAACGTGAAACGAGCTTGAACGGCAGTATCAGTTCCAATCTCCATTACACCCAAGTCAGCCTTGCCGCAGGAGCAAGCGGCAGTGATAGCCGTACTTACAACGGTACGATGTCAGGTGGTATTGCCGTACATGATCAGGGAGTGACCTTTTCACCGTGGACTATCAATGACACTTTCGCCATCGCAAAAATGGATAACAATATTGCAGGTGTCAGAATTACATCTCAGGCAGGCCCAGTATGGACAGATTTTCGGGGTAATGCCGTCATTCCATCAATCCAGCCGTGGCGAACATCAGGAGTTGAGATCGATACCGCCAGCTTGCCAAAAAATGTCGATATCGGTAACGGCACAAAAATGATCAAACAAGGCCGTGGTGCAGTAGGGAAAGTCGGATTCAGTGCGATAACACAACGCCGTGCATTACTCAATATCACACTTTCCGACGGCAAAAAACTGCCCAGAGGCGTTGCGATTGAAGATAGTGAAGGCAACTATCTGACAACATCAGTGGATGACGGTGTTGTATTCCTCAATAACATCAAACCGGACATGGTGCTAGATATAAAAGATGAGCAGCAATCATGCCGTATTCACCTTACATTCCCAGAAGATGCACCAAAAGATGTGTTCTATGAGACAGCAACAGGAGAGTGCCAATGAAACGGATAATAACAGGATGCCTGCTGCTGAACTTCGCCATGGCCGCTCAGGCAGAGTGTAATATCTCCAGTAGCATACAAAATATCGACTATGGCAAACGAAGTGCTGCCATGCGCCAAGTTGACCGGGGTAAAACAACACAATTAGCAGACAGAACAATCACGCTGGTAATGCAATGCGATCAGGACGCTCATATTCGTGTTCAGTTGAATACCGCTAATATTTCCAACAACGGATTTGGATTTGGCCCGAATGGTTCATTAAATCTGATCGCCAGCGATGCATTTTCAGGTAGTAACAATCTCGACCTGGCGTTAGCCAGTGGCAAAAATGACAATCCGGGCAGCACAGGAACAGCATCAATTAGGGAAGGTGCGAATAAGCGGGGAAATTCTTCTCGGCTGACTCAGTCATTTCATTTCTTCATGTTTGAGCCGATTTTTTCTCCCGTAAATGCCTTGAATCAGCCTATTTAGACCGTTTCTTCGCCATTTAAGGCGTTATCCCCAGTTTTTAGTGAGATCTCTCCCACTGACGTATCATTTGGTCCGCCCGAAACAGGTTGGCCAGCGTGAATAACATCGCCAGTTGGTTATCGTTTTTCAGCAACCCCTTGTATCTGGCTTTCACGAAGCCGAACTGTCGCTTGATGATGCGAAATGGGTGCTCCACCCTGGCCCGGATGCTGGCTTTCATGTATTCGATGTTGATGGCCGTTTTGTTCTTGCGTGGATGCTGTTTCAAGGTTCTTACCTTGCCGGGGCGCTCGGCGATCAGCCAGTCCACATCCACCTCGGCCAGCTCCTCGCGCTGTGGCGCCCCTTGGTAGCCGGCATCGGCTGAGACAAATTGCTCCTCTCCATGCAGCAGATTACCCAGCTGATTGAGGTCATGCTCGTTGGCCGCGGTGGTGACCAGGCTGTGGGTCAGGCCACTCTTGGCATCGACACCAATGTGGGCCTTCATGCCAAAGTGCCACTGATTGCCTTTCTTGGTCTGATGCATCTCCGGATCGCGTTGCTGCTCTTTGTTCTTGGTCGAGCTGGGTGCCTCAATGATGGTGGCATCGACCAAGGTGCCTTGAGTCATCATGACGCCTGCTTCGGCCAGCCAGCGATTGATGGTCTTGAACAATTGGCGGGCCAGTTGATGCTGCTCCAGCAGGTGGCGGAAATTCATGATGGTGGTGCGGTCCGGCAAGGCGCTATCCAGGGATAACCGGGCAAACAGACGCATGGAGGCGATTTCGTACAGAGCATCTTCCATCGCGCCATCGCTCAGGTTGTACCAATGCTGCATGCAGTGAATGCGTAGCATGGTTTCCAGCGGATAAGGTCGCCGGCCATTACCAGCCTTGGGGTAAAACGGCTCGATGACTTCCACCATGTTTTGCCATGGCAGAATCTGCTCCATGCGGGACAAGAAAATCTCTTTTCTGGTCTGACGGCGCTTACTGCTGAATTCACTGTCGGCGAAGGTAAGTTGATGACTCATGATGAACCCTGTTCTATGGCTCCAGATGACAAACATGATCTCATATCAGGGACTTGTTCGCACCTTCCTTAGTACTTCCCCCAATAATTGGCTGGTGTTTATGCAAAATGGTCAAGAAGTGGTAATTGATAGCGGTAAAAGCGTTAGCCTCACACTGACAATGGCTCCAGCTTTTAAGGATGAAGGGGAACTAACCGACATGACAGATATTACAGGCAATCTGACGGTCCTGGTGGAGGCAAAATGAACAATGTAAAATTACTGATTGCCGGAAGTGCCTTTTTTGCCATGTCAGCGCAAGCCGCTGATAGAGTATCAATTGACGTTAAGGTGACTCTGGAAGCTGCAGCTTGTACTCCAATACTAAGCAACGGCGGAGTTGTTAACTTCGGTAGTCATTCAGTCAATAGACTTTCAACGCAGCACTACACACAGATTGGAACACGTAATATTAATATGACTATAACTTGCGAATCCGCTACCGGCATTGCGATTACCGCTCGTGATACACGAATGGATAGTATGACCACCGGAAAAGATAGTGGGGGTCAGAGTGGTGTAAAATATACCTTAAATGGCGGAGGTTATATTAGCCAGACAACGCGCTTATTCGGCTTAGGGAAAACAAAAGATAATAAAAATATCGGTAGTTATGCCGTGTTAATTGATAGCAACAACATTAGTGCCAGCAATGGTAGCCAGACGTTAGCTGTATCAATAGCAGGTGCAGATGCCGTCATAACAGGGCAAAAAAGAGCATGGCAAACGCTCACCGCTTATCCGCTTGCAGTCGATCAAAGCTATTATTACACCTTTGTAAAACCAGGTGAAACAACCCCAACTCCTGTAACGAACGCCATTATACCGCTTCAGGTGAGCGCATCTATCGCGAATGATTTAGGCGGTTCAGAAAAAATCGAACTTGATGGGAAAGCTGTGATAAGCGTAGTCTACTTGTGATAACAATGCCGGACAGGAGTACTATCAGGCATTCGTTTTATACGATCGGTTAATGTTTCAGGAAAGCTCTTCGCATATCTTGGGGAAAGTAAATGTAATACGCTGTTCTTAATTGTTCAGTGCTCACCCCCCAGAGTATAGCTCATTCCATTATTCAACTTAGCTCCATATAAAGGGACAGATAATGGAATCGCTCTCAGAAGGAACCACAGCAGGCTACCAGCAAATCCACGACGGTATTATTCATCTGGTCGATAGCGCCCGGACGGAAACGGTACGTAGCGTTAACGCGTTAATGACCGCGACGTACCAGGAAATTGGCCGACGAATTGTCGAATTTGAACAAGGTGGCGAGGCCAGGGCTGCGTATGGTGCGCAGCTAATCAAGCGACTATCAAAGGATTTATGTCTAAGGTATAAGCGTGGGTTCTCTGCAAAAAACTTACGCCAAATGAGGCTTTTTTACCTCTTTTTTCAACATGTTGAAATTCACCAGACAATGTCTGGCGAATTAACACCATTGGGAATTCCGCAGACACCGTCTGCAGAATTCCCATCGGCAAAGATTTGGCAGACGCTGTCTGCCAAATCTTTCCCCTTGCCCAGGTCCACCTACGTCCGTTTACTTTCCGTTAAAAACGCTGACGCCCGCAGCTTTTATGAAAAAGAGACGCTCCGCTGTGGCTGGTCTGTTCGCCAGCTAGAGCGGCAAATTGCGACCCAGTTTTATGAGCGGACACTACTGTCACATGACAAATCAGCCATGCTGCAACAACACGCTCCTGCCGAGACGCATATTCTTCCGCAACAGGCGATACGCGATCCCTTTGTGCTCGAATTTCTGGAATTGAAAGATGAATATTCAGAATCCGATTTTGAGGAGGCGCTGATCAACCACCTGATGGATTTCATGCTGGAACTTGGGGATGATTTTGCCTTTGTTGGTCGGCAGCGAAGGTTACGCATTGATGACAACTGGTTTCGTGTCGATCTGCTGTTTTTCCACCGCCGTTTACGCTGCCTGCTAATCGTCGATCTAAAAGTGGGCAAATTCAGCTATAGCGATGCCGGACAGATGAATATGTATCTCAACTACGCCAAAGAGCACTGGACGCTACCGGATGAAAATCCGCCCATCGGTCTGGTTCTCTGTGCAGAGAAAGGAGCCGGAGAAGCGCATTATGCTCTGGCAGGTTTGCCTAACACCGTTCTGGCAAGCGAATATAAGATGCAACTACCTGATGAGAAACGACTCGCAGATGAACTCGTTCGAACACAGGCGGTGCTAGAGGAAGGCTATAGACGCCGTTAATTTCAGCGGTTTCGAATTCTGCAGACAGTGTCTGCAGAATCTTTAAAACGAACTAAGTTTTAAGCCATTAAATCAGCGCTCACCTTGACCACCACCTTCTTAATCTCTCCGGCTTCACCCACCACACACCCCGGCTTATGCGGCTCACCCGGCATAAACACCACAAACATCCCCGGTCTTAGCGTCACACTCTGCTCATATTCCATTACGGTACAAAGCTGATAATCCTCTTCCACATGCCATGCTTCGCAATGCCTTGCGGTTCCTGCGACGCCAAACAGAATCCGCTCCTCACCCTTCAGCAAAAGCTGGATATCAACGTATTGCGCATGCAGCTCCGCCTTTTTGCTTTCCGCAGGCTTTTGCGTGGCAAAGGCCATCACGTTCATAAAAATATCATCCGCGCAGCTCATAGCGCCCCGGGACTTTGTCCTGCGGGCGAGCGGCTAACGCCAGCGTGAGCGCCTCGGTCAGCAACCGGATGTAGCCCCGCGGAGGGTCCAGCACCTGAATATCACCTGTTACCATGTTTAATCTCCCTGAGCCAACAGCACGGCCCCCAGATAATCCAGCATCATGCCGGTAATATGCGGGTTGTAACCGAACCTGATAGGCCAGCGGTTCCTGCGCCAGATAAGCGTCAACCTGCGTAGATAACCTTCCGCTAACCCAACGCTGCCGCCAATCACCACGCACTGACAGTCGGTGGTCGCCTTCACATCGGCGATGAGTCTCGCCAGCGTCTGCGCCGGAACGGTGAATCAACTGTGCAGCCTGTTCATTACCTTCTCCTGCGCGAAGAAAGATGGCTTTAGCATCACATCCCGCCAGTTCACCCTGCGCGGCAGCGGCGATCCCGCGCCCGGAAGCTATTGCCTCCACGCAGCCGCGACGGCCGCAACCGCACATTGGCCCGTCAGGATCGGCCAGCGTATGCCCTAAATGTCCGGCAAGGCCACCCGAACCGCGCACCAGCTTGCCCATCAGTCACTACGCCACCGCCCACGCCGGTAGAAACGGTGATAAACACCATGTCACGATAATCACCGCCCAAGGCATGGAATTCCGCCCATGCCGCAGCCTGGGCATCATTCACTGCCAGCGTGGGCAGACCCGTTATCGCAGCCAGCGTTTCCGCCAGCGGGAAATTGAGTAATCCGCCCAGATTTTTGCGGATTGATGGCCAACAGCATGCCGTCACGAATCATCCCGTAGACGCAATCGCCACGCGGTCCGCGCGGGGAAAGAGCGGTGCTACGGAGAACGAGTCCGTTAAAGCCGCTTGTAGCGCATCGGGTGTTTGGCTGGCGGGCGTGGGTAACTCACGGCGTTCAAGAAGATTCAACGCACCATCCACCAGCGCGGCGGCCAGTTTGGTCCCACCGATATCAATCGCCAGCGTCGTCATAGCACCGCCTGTTTTAACGCCGTGTTGTACCACTGGCAGATGTGCTCCAGACGGGTAATTGCCGAGCCCACCGTCACCGCCCACGCGCCGCATCGCATTGCCTCTGCCGCCTGTGCTGGCGTGTTGTAAACGCCCTTCGGCAATGACCCGGCAGCCGGCATCACTTAAGGCTTTCACCAATTCAAAGTCCGGCTCATCGGGTATTTCCGCCGTGGTGTAACCGGAGAGCGTGGTACCGATAATGTCTGCCCCCACCGCTGGCACGCCATGCCATCTTCAAAGGTTGAGCAATCGGTCATTGCCAGTAAACCGTGCTGGTGAACGATCGCCAGCAGCGAGGCTACGGTGGCCGGGCGCACGCGGTCGGTACCGTCGATAGAGATAATATCGGCACCGGCCTGCGCCAGCGCGCTCACATCATCAGGGAAAGGGGTAATGCGCACCGGCGAATCGTCGAGATCGCGCTTGAGAATGCCGATTATCGGGATGGAAACCACCGCACGCGTGGCGCGTAAATTGGCAATACCTTCGATACGCACAGCCACGGCACCCGCCTGCTCTGCCGCCAGCGCCATCGCAGCCACAATGTCAGGTTTATCAAGCGGGTTGTGGGAACCGGCTGGCAGGAGACAATCAGGCCACCGGTGCGCATATTCGTTGATTAAGCTGTTCGAGTAAAGACATCATCACTTCCTCAGGGACTGCCCGACAAACGCCCGGGCTCCCTGGTTAACTTTTACTTTTCACTAAACCGCTTTTGCTACTGCCGAGCGGCACTGCGCCGCTAAACGGCCTGCCGTCGATGGCATCGTGGGTACGCAATGCTTCCGGACGGATCCACCGCTGAACGCGCGTCGGCATATCGAGGCCTATCAGTAGGATCACCACAAAGGTCAGGCTGAAGGAGAGCGAACCCAGCGCGGTTCCCAGATCCAACCGTTGCGCGATCAACGCGCCGAGGATCGGCGCCAGCGCACCGCCAGCGCGCCCGACGTTGTAGGTAAAGCCCAGGCCCGCCGCACGCTGGTCGGTATCGAAATAACCGCCGATCAGTTTCGGTAAGATCCCGGCGATCCCCTGCCCCAGCATCTGCTGGAAGAAGAGTAAGAAGCCCAGCACCCAAACGTTGGTGCCGCCAATCGCAAACACCGGGATGATCAGCAGCTGCGAAGCCAGCAGGCTGCAAACGTAGGCTTTACCGGTGCCCAGCCAGTCGCCGAGGAAACCACCGACGCAGCAGCCTACCGCCGCGCCGAAGCCGCTAAAGAACAGCACGTTGGCAACGGTGTGTGGGTCATAGGCCAGTTCGGTTTTCAGGTACGTCGGCAGTAAGGCCTGAATCGGCCATGAGTAGAGGAAGGCGAACAGCACCACCACCATCAGCATGACCCCGGTCGGCCAGCGTTTCCCGCTGCTTTGCACCATAAAGCTGATGAAGATAATGGCGCAGACCAGGCCCAGCAGCGCCACCAGCCCGGCAATGCGCGCTTCACCGGCAAAGCAGTACCACAGCGACGCCCCCGCCACACAGGTCATGATAATGTTCATCACCCGATACTGGCCGCGGTAGAGAATATCGACCATGGTGCGCACCGGCGCTTTGCCTTCGTGCTTCTGGCTTCCGTCTTTCGCTTCCGGGATGTTTTTACGCAGCCAGAGGGCCAATACGATCGGCACAATGCCGATGAAGAAGAGCGCTCGCCAGCCCCAAACGGGAACCACCAGGCTATAAACCTGTGCCGCAATAACTGCGCCAACGGAGAAACCGGAAATCAGGATACCACTGGCCTTATTACGCAGCTGCTTCGGCCAGCTTTCGATGACGTAGGTGGCGCTGGAGCCGTCATCTCCCGCCATCCCCATACCGATAACCAGACGGGCAATGAACAACGAGGTGTAGCCAGGGCGAGCCGCAGGCGAGCGTGCCCGCGGAGAAAAGAATAATGCTGGTCACCATCGCCAGACGACGGCCGTAGCGATCGCCCATAGCGCCAAGCATCAGGCCGCCAAACCAGCGGGAGATAAAGGCGGCGGAAATCAGGCTCGCCGCCTGGATCGTGGTTAAAACGAACTCGCCCTGGACTTCGGTCAGCACCAGCGCGATTAAGACAGAATCAAAACCATCAAGCAAATACCCCAACCAGGCGGCGGAAAATGCCCGCCACTGTGCCCGGTTGAGATGGCGATACCACGGGATGTTCTGGGTTGTTGTACTCATGGTGAGTCTCCCGCGGTGGGCGATGCCCACGCGCTTTGGTATGAAAAGAGGCGGGATTCGCCTACCTCTCCCCTCACCCGGTAGGGGCCACGAGTGCGGTATTAGCTACGCTCCTGCATCAACTGCTGCGCCAACGCTTTCAGCTCCGGCAGGAATTGTTCATCCACCGGCGCAAACGGCTTGCGGCACAGCGGTACGGAAACCACATCCATGTAGTGCAGCACAGTTTTCAGCCCACGGAATACGCCGACTTTGATAAGCAGATCGATAACCTGTTTACACTCCCCCTGCAGCGCCTGGGCCTTGCCGATATCCCCTTCTTTCAGCGCCTGTACAATCGCCATATAGCGCAAACCATGATGTTATAGGTGCTGCCAATACCACCGTCGGCACCCGCTAACAGGCCAGAGGCGAAGATTTCATCGTAGCCGTTATCAAGCACCGGATCCGGATGGGCGCGGCGCCAATGATCCATTTGATAAAGATCGCCCGACGTTTGCTTCAGGGCACCGACGCCCGGCAGCGTCACCAGCGTGCTAATCTGATCCAGCGTCAGTTTTACCCCGCTCAGTGCCGGAATGTTGTAGACCACCATCGGTAATCCATCAGCTGAATCAATAATGGCACGATAGTGATCGCAATGTTCTTCAAAGCTGAACGGGTAGTGGAACGGGGTGACCCGCTGACAGCATCGAAGCCGTAGCGTTTTGCCGCAGCCGCTAACTGCTGGCTTTCCGCCGTACTCACGCAGCCAACATGCGCAATTAACGTAATCTTTCCTTTGGCTTCTTCCGCCACAATTTCAAGAACTTCTTCACGCTCCACCAGGCTCTGGATAAAAGCCTCACCGGTTGAACCGCCGACATAGACCCCATCAACACCCTGCTCAATGTTAAAGCGCACCGGCGGCGCAGACTGGCCTGATCGATTTTCTGCTGGGCATCGAAAGGAGTCAGAAGCGCGGGCATCACGCCACGTAAATTGTTAGCCATACATACCTCGTAGTGATATTTAACTAATTAGCTGTGTACCTTTATACCTGTTATACCAGATAGTTTTTGCAGCAGCGTAATACAGAAAGCTTATTGTGCGATCGACTTCACTAAAGATCGCAACACGAGGATCATTTACGGGATTTTTTAGCTTTGTGCCGAAGGCGTGCCAGGTGGCAGAAACGCTATTGAGGTGGGCCTGCAGGGCGCGATCGGCTTCTTCCGGATCGTGGGCGCGGATAGCTTCGACGATCGCAATATGCTGTTGATAGCTGACGCTATTATGTTCGTGCAGCTCCTGATCCGCTACTTTAGGGCGTGCCGCAATCAGCCAGTCCAGCAGCGCCACGTGGATCGCCATAAAGATAGGATTGCAGGGGATCTCCGCCAGCACGCGGTGGAAGTCGACGTCGGAACGAATAAACTGCGCGTTATCATCCAGCGACTGGCTGTTAATTTCCAGCGCTTTATTCAGCAGGGCAATTTGTTCATCCGTGGCATGCTCAGCGGCATAGCGTACCAGGCTTGATTCGAAGAACAGACGCAGTTGTTCAAAATGGGCGATACCGCCGGGATGCGAAGAAAATCTTTCGCCATACCGGAGAGTTCACCAATGATAGTGTCCGCCGATGGCCGCGAGACGCGCGCGCGTTCGCCGTTGTTGATCTGCACCAACCCTTTGCGCTTGAGCGCGGCCAGCGCTTCGCGCACCGAGGGGCGGCCAACGTTAAAGAACGCCATCAGCTCTCGTTCGGACGGCAGTTGCCCTTCTTCACCAAATTCACGGCGGCGGATAATTATTGCCAGCTTCTCTTCCACCATGTCAGACAGCTTTTTGCGTGCCAAAGGGCGGCGGCGCAGGCTGTTGCCGATTTGTGTTCTTCTGAGTTGGAGTCAAATGCGCTCATAGATACCGTTTAACCTGGGGTAGATGGGGAAAATGTACAACGTTTTCATCATATCACAAAAAGTGTAGGGGAAATTGAGTGCGGGGATCTGGACGTAGGGCGTGAAAAAAAACAGACCGTTGGGTCTGTTCTTATTACGTTACTTCACGACACGGAGCGCCGGACGGCCACCGCGCGGCGGCGGCGGAGTGTCATCCGGGAAGATGGTCATCGTCACTGTCAGGCTTATCGCCATCGATGATCGACATCACCGTTTCGCTTCCAGCGTTTTCCACGTTATCGTCGTTGAAACCTTCAGCGTTCTTCATCATAAGCCGCTTCAGCTTCAAACATGGTTCCAGCACCGTTCTCGCGCGCATAAATAGCCAACACGGCTGCCAGCGGGACGGAAACCTGACGCGGTACGCCGCCGAAGCGCGCATTAAAGCGCACTTCATCGTTGGACAGCTCAAGATTGCCTACCGCACGTGGCGCGATGTTCAACACAATCTGACCATCCCGCGCATACTCCATCGGTACGTTTATTCCCGGCTGCATAACATCAACCACCAGGTGTGGCGTCAGCTGGTTGTCCAGCAGCCACTCATAAAACGCGCGAAGCAGATACGGGCGACGCGGAGAAAGCTGTGAAACGTCCATTCAATTAACCCCGGCCAATGCGCATTTCGCGCTCGGCTTCGTTAAGGACGCAAGGAATGAGTCACGTTCAAAGACGCGCGTCATATAGCCTTTCAGCTCTTTCGCACCAGCACCAACCAGCTCAATGCCCATCACCGGCAGACGCCACAGCAGCGGAGCCAGGTAGCGATCTACGATGCTGAACTCATCGCTTAAGAAGAACGGCTTCTGGGTGAAGACCGGCGCAATGGCCAGCAGCTCTTCACGCAGCTGTTTACGTGCAGCATCAGCCTGAGAGGCAGAACCGTTCATCACGGTATGCATCAGCGAATACCAGTCTTTCTCGATACGGTGCATGTACAGGCGGGTTTCACGCGCGCAACCGGATAAACCGGCATCAGCGGTGGATGAGGGAAACGCTCATCGAGATATTCCATAATGATGCGAGATTCCCAAAGGGTCAGCTCGCGATCTACCAGTGTCGGAACGCTTTGATTCGGGTTGAGGTCAATCAGATCCTGTGGTGGATTGTCCTTTTCCACGTGCTCTATCTCAAAACTCACACCTTTCTCAGCCAGCACGATGCGGACCTGATGGCTATAGATGTCAGTAGGACCGGAAAACAGCGTCATTACCGAACGTTTGTTGGCAGCGACAGCCATGAAAACCTCCAGGTATAATCAGAATTTGTACTGCTACCAGCCACAACGGCGGCTAGCCAGAAGGTGCCTCATCTGCACGTTAGACAACAATATCTCGTTCACAAACTAAACAAAAAATGAACAATCGCGCGCATTTGGGCAGAAAATTGGATGATAGTCTACCAGATCTTGAACGACTTGTGGTGAGGGGATTCTGGAAAACGGGGAAAAAGAGCCTGTTAACGCCATTTACGGACATAAAAAAACCCGCCGAGGCGGGTTTTTTGCAATTGCCTTCTGCCGAAGCAGAAACCAATTAACGTTTGGAGAACTGAGGACGACGATCGTGCTTTACGCAGGCCGACTTTCTTACGTTCAACCTGACCAGCATCACGAGTAACGAAGCCAGCTTTACGCAGTTCGCCACGCAGGGATTCGTCGTACTCCATCAGAGCGCGTGTGATACCGTGACGGATCGCACCAGCCTGACCAGAGATACCACCACCTTTAACAGTGATGTACAGATCCAGTTTCTGCAACCATGTCGACCAGTTCCAGCGGCTGACGAACTACCATGCGGGCAGTTTCACGACCGAAGTACTGTTCCAGAGAACGTTGGTTGATAACGATTTTGCCGTTGCCCGGTTTGATGAAAACGCGAGCTGCGGAACTTTTGCGGCGACCAGTGCCGTAGTATTGATTTTCAGCCATTGCCTATAATCCCGATTAGATGTCAAGAACTTGCGGTTGCTGTGCCGCGTGGTTGTGCTCGTTACCTGCGTAAACTTTCAGTTTACGGTACATTGCACGACCCAGCGGGCCTTTTGGCAGCATTCCTTTAACCGCGATTTCAATCACACGCTCAGGATGGCGAGCAATCATCTCTTCAAAGGTCGCTTCTTTAAGACCACCGACGTAGCCAGTGTGACGATAGTACACTTTGTCAGTACGCTTGTTGCCGGTTACAGCAACTTTATCGGCGTTCAGAACGATGATGTAATCACCGGTATCTTCGTGCGGAGTGTATTCCGCTTTATGCTTACCGCGCAGGCGCAGAGCCAGTTCGGAAGCCAGACGGCCCAGAGTTTTACCGGTCGCGTCAACAACATACCAGTCGCGTTTTACGGTTTCTGGTTTAGCTGTAAAAGTTTTCATTAAAAGCTTACCCAAATAAATTAGTTACACGTTGGTGAACACCCAAACGTTTAGTCAGATGAGGTTCACACGACATTGTCCAGCAAACCTACCCCTTCAAATAGCCTATGCCGGCACATAGAAAGTTTTGGGAAAAAAACTCTCCGTAACGTGGGGTCTCAAGAGTATAGAGAAGTCGGGGTTAAAGATCGACCCCTTTATGTGATTTGCGCAGGGTTTTATGCGGGGTTTAGCCTCACGGCATATGCGGGCGCTTCAAATACTCCTCGCTCTGCATCTCCTGCAGGCGCGAGAGGCAGCGCTGGAACTCAAATTTCAGCCGTTCACCCTGATAAATGTTGTATAGCTCGACTTCAGCGCTCACCACCAGTTTCACGTGGCGTTCGTAAAATTCGTCCACCAACGCAATAAAACGCCGCGCTTCGCTTTCCCAGCATCGGCGTCATCACCGGCACATCAAACAGCATCACCGTATGGAACAGGCGCGAGAGTGCAATATAGTCGTGCTGGCTGCGCGCATCAACGCACAAGGTCGTAAACGAGACGGCCAGCGTTTGATTCTCTACGCCCAGCGTCGGCAGTTGACGATGGTTAATCTCCAGCGTGGTCTGAATTTTCTGGGTCGTCCGCCAACGCCAGCCACAGCTTGTCCATCTGCTGGCGCGTTTCGCTATTGAGCGGTGAAAGCCACAGGTGCGCCTGGGTCAACGTCCGTAGGCGATAGTCGATACCCGCATCCACATTCATGATATCGCAGTGTTCTTTGATAGCCTCAATCGCCGGCATAAAACGTGCCCGCTGCAGGCCGTTACGGTAGAGCTCATCCGGCGGAATGTTTGACGTCGCCACCAGCGTAATGCCGCGGGCAAAAAGCGCTTTCATCAAACCACCCCGAAACATGTCGTCGGTAATATCAGAGACAAAAATTCATCGAAACAGAGCACGTCGGTTTCGGCTTTAAAGCGTTTCGCCACAATCTCCAGCGGGTCGCTGTGCCCCTGCAATGCCGCCAGCTCTTCGTGCACGCGCAGCATAAAACGGTGGAAGTGCGCAGCCGCTGTTTACGCGTGCCCGGCAGGCTTTGGTAGAACATATCCATCAGCCAGGTTTGCCTCGCCCCCACGCCGCCCCACATATAAAGGCCGCGAACTGCAGCCGGGCTGTGTGATTTTCTTTTTTACCCAGCAGCTTACCAAAGCGCGCCCTCAGTCCACGCGCCGGAGGCTGGAGCCACTGTTTTGCTGTTGAGGAGTTCCTGGTAAATGACATCAAGGCGGTTTACCGCCTCACGCTGGACATCATCGGGTTGGTGACTGCCCTGTTCGAGGGCCTGAAGATAGCGCGATGTGGGGGACAGGCTTTGCATGATCTAATTGTTATTCCTTTGAAAACCGGTATGTCTTACGCAGTTGACCAGAAAAAAGTCCGTTCTACACTACGCGATGATGCGTCAGGATTACCGCTTTTCTACGGGATTAGCGGGTATAGTGGCACTATCGGGCGTAGGCATTGGGACTGCCGAAGCCGCCAAGACCCTACGGAACAACAAAACAACGGGAGATGTTCATGACCTGGGAATACGCGCTAATTGGGTTAGTGGTTGGTATCATTATCGGTGCCGTGGCCATGCGTTTTGGTAATAGTAAGCTACGCCAGCAGCAAGCGTTGCAGTACGAACTGGAGAAAAATAAAGCCGAACTGGAAGAGTACCGCGAAGAGCTGGTCAGCCATTTCGCCCGCAGCGCAGAGCTGCTTGATAACATGGCGGACGATTATCGCCAGATCTACCAGCACATGGCGAAAAGCTCCAGCAACCTGTTGCCGGGCATGTCGCCTGAAGCCAACCCGTTCCGCAACCGTCTGGCGGAATCCGAAGCGGGTAACGATCAGGCTCCGGTTCAGATGCCACGCGACTATTCTGGGACGGTGCTTCTGGCCTGCTGCGTAGCGGCGCTAAACGCGATTAATCTGCATTTCAGTTATTTTTTACGGGCGCATGCTATGCGCCCGTATTTTGTGCGCACGCCGACTATATTTACTTCCAATAACATCAGTCTTTTCGGGAAGCATTGTCCTCTATATCCAGGGTCATGAGGGCCAGGCAGCTGGATCGAGCAAATCGACTTTACTGTTAAGTGCGTTAGCGTTAAGCATCGGGTTATGTCTCTTGCCGTCACCCCGGCACCGGTGCTGGCATCGCTACCTACGCCAGGTTCCCGGCCAGGGCGCACTGCCTAGCCTCGCGCCGATGCTGGAGAAAGTTCTGCCGGCGGTGGTAAGCGTGCAGGTTGAAGGTACCGCGCCGGTCGATCGGCAGGTCCCTAACAAGAATTAAAGAAATATTTTGGTGACGATGGCGGCAGCACGCCCAATCAACCGACACAGCAGTTTGAAGGACTGGGCTCTGGCGTCATCATTGACGCTATTAAAGGCTACGTGCTGACCAACAACCATGTGATAAGTGACGCGCAGAAGATCAGCCTGCAACTTAACGATGGTCGGGAGTTCGACGCCAAACTTATCGGCAGCGATGACCAAAGCGATATCGCCCTGCTGCAAATCCAGAAAGCCAGCCACCTGACGCAAATCGCTATCGCCGACTCCGACAAACTGCGCGTGGGTGACTTCGCCGTGGCCGTCGGTAATCCGTTTGGCCTCGGGCAGACCGTGACCTCCGGGATGGTCTGGCGCTCGGTCGCAGCGGCCTGAATCTTGAAGGGCTGGAGAACTTTATTCAGACCAATGCCGCCATTAACCGCGGCAACTCCGGCGGTGCGTTGCTAAATCTGAACGGTGAACTGATTGGTATAAACAGGCCATTCTGGCCCCCGGCGGCGGCAGCGTGGGGATAGGCTTCGCCATGCCGGCGATATCCTGGCGCAGACCCTGGCTCAACAGCTGATTCAATTTGGCGAAATCAAGCGTGGTCTGCTCGGCATCCGCGGGATCGAAATGACCGCTGATATCGCTAAAGCCTTTAACCTCAACGTCCAGCGTGGCGCCTTCGTCAGCGAAGTTATTGCCGGGTTCAGGCTCAGCAAAAGCTGGGATCAAGTGAGGTGATGTGATTACCAGCCTGAACGGTAAACCGCTCAACAGCTTCGCTGAGTTGCGCTCTCGTATCGCGACCACCGAGCCGGGCACGAAAGTGAAGCTTGGCCTGCTGCGTAACGGCAAACCACTGGAAGTAGAAGTGACGCTCGATACCAGCACCTCTTCGTCGGCCAGCGCTGAAATGATCACGCCAGCGCTGGAAGGTGCAACGTTGAGCGATGGTCAGCTAAAAGATGGCGGCAAAGGTATTAAAATCGATGAAGTTGTCAAAGGAAGCCCAGCTGCTCAGGCTGGCTTGCAAAAAGACGATGTGATCATTGGCGTCAACCGCGATCGGGTGAACTCGATTGCTGAAATGCGTAAAGTGCTGGCGGCAAAACCGGCCATCATCGCCCTGCAAATTGTACGCGGCAATGAAAGCATCTATCTGCTGATGCGTTAATGTCGTAAACCGGGCATCAGGCTTACGTGTGATGTCCGGTTAACTCGTGGTATGCTGCTGCCGTTCCCTTTTTTAATGACGCCTCCATCATGTTTGTGAAGCTCTTACGTTCCGTTGCGATTGGATTAATTGTCGGCGCTATTCTGCTGGTTGCCATGCCTTCGCTGCGCAGCCTTAACCCGCTTTCCACTCCGCAATTTGACAGTACCGATGAGACGCCTGCCAGCTATAATCTGGCGGTTCGCCGCGCCGCGCCAGCGGTGGTTAACGTTTACAACCGTGGTTTGAACACCAACTCTCACAACCAGCTTGAGATCCGCACCCTGGGATCCGGTGTAATCATGGATCAACGCGGTTATATCATCACCAATAAACACGTCATCAACGACGCCGATCAGATCATCGTCGCCTTACAGGATGGACGTGTATTTGAAGCATTGCTGGTGGGATCTGACTCTCTAACCGATCTGGCGGTACTTAAAATTAATGCCACTGGCGGTTTACCTACCATTCCAATTAATGCACGTCGCGTACCGCACATTGGCGACGTAGTACTGGCGATCGGTAACCCGTACAACCTCGGGCAGACCATTACCCAGGGGATTATTAGTGCCACGGGTCGAATCGGTCTGAACCCGACCGGGCGGCAAAACTTCCTCCAAACCGATGCTTCCATTAACCACGGTAACTCTGGCGGCGCGCTGGTGAACTCGCTGGGCGAACTGATGGGCATTAATACGCTGTCGTTTGATAAGAGTAACGATGGCGAAACGCCGGAAGGTATCGGCTTTGCGATTCCTTTCCAGTTAGCAACCAAAATTATGGATAAGCTGATCCGCGATGGTCGCGTGATCCGCGGCTACATTGGTATCGGCGGACGTGAGATCGCACCACTGCACGCGCAGGGCGGTGGTATAGATCAACTGCAAGGGATCGTGGTTAATGAAGTGTCACCTGACGGCCCGGCGGCGAATGCGGGTATTCAGGTCAACGATCTGATTATTTCGGTGGATAACAAACCGGCCATCTCTGCTCTGGAGACGATGGATCAGGTGGCGGAAATTCGCCCTGGTTCGGTGATCCCTGTAGTAGTGATGCGTGATGATAAGCAGTTAACGCTGCAGGTCACCATTCAGGAATATCCGGCAACCAATTAAGTCGTGCGCTCAAAACAAAAAACCGGAGTCTGTGCTCCGGTTTTTTATTATCCGCTAATCAATTACTTATTAACGAACTCTTCGCCCAGGGCGATATCTTTCTTCAGCGTATCCAGCATACCTTCCAGCGCGTTCTGTTCAAATGCGCTCAGGGTACCGATAGATTTACGCTCTTCCACGCCGTTTTTACCCAGCAGCAGCGGTTGAGAGAAGAAACGGGCGTACTGACCGTCGCCTTCAACGTAGGCACATTCGACAACGCCTTGTTCGCCCTGCAGTGCACGAACCAGAGACAGACCAAAACGTGCAGCTGCCTGGCCCATAGACAGGGTTGCAGACCCGCCACCGGCCTTCGCTTCAACCACTTCAGTACCCGCGTTCTGGATGCGTTTGGTCAGATCAGCCACTTCCTGCTCGGTAAAACTAACGCCAGGAACCTGTGACAGCAGCGGCAGAATGGTAACACCAGAGTGACCGCCAATAACCGGCACTTCAACTTCGCCTGGCTGTTTGCCTTTCAGTTCCGCAACAAAGGTGTTGGAACGAATGATATCCAGCGTGGTAACGCCGAACAGTTTGTTTTTGTCATAAACACCGGCTTTTTTCAGCACTTCAGCAGCAATTGCAACTGTGGTGTTAACCGGGTTAGTGATAATACCAATGCACGCTTTCGGGCAGGTTTTCGCAACTTGCTGTACCAGGTTTTTCACGATGCCGGCGTTAACGTTAAACAGGTCGGAACGATCCATACCCGGTTTACGCGCTACGCCTGCAGAGATAAGAACGACATCTGCGCCTTCCAGCGCCGGAGTCGCATCTTCACCAGAAAAACCTTTGATTTTCACAGCAGTAGGGATATGGCTCAGATCGACAGCCACACCGGGAGTCACTGGAGCGATATCATACAGAGAGAGTTCTGAACCTGAAGGCAGTTGGGTTTTTAACAGTAGTGCAAGCGCCTGGCCAATACCGCCAGCAGCGCCGAGGACTGCGACTTTCATCCTAAACTCCTTATTATATTGATAAACTAAGATATGTTGCTCCGCTGCCGCGACCTTAATCCACAAAATTGCCGTTTACAATGACCACATCTCAAGAATGTGTAGTCACGCAAGTTTAGCGTTTATGCATTTAATTGCCGTAATCAGGAACCTAACTTACGTAATTAACAGTCGCTTATGCATTAGCGCAACATTCCAACAGGTGGTGACAATATACCCTACCGTTCAGCCAAAACAACATCAATTTGATAACAATTAATTTACTTTTAAGCAGAATTTGCATGCCGTGACGCAGGCATGTTTCTCAATAACGAAATTTGATAAAATCCCGCTCTTTCATAACATTATTTCAGCCTTCTTCAGGGCTGACTGTTTGCATAAAAATTCATCTGTATGCACAATAATGTTGTATCAACCACCATATCGGGTGACTTATGCGAAGCTCGGCTAAGCAAGAAGAACTAGTTAAAGCATTTAAAGCATTACTTAAAGAAGAGAAATTTAGCTCCCAGGGCGAAATCGTCGCCGCGTTGCAGGAGCAAGGCTTTGACAATATTAATCAGTCTAAAGTCTCGCGGATGTTGACCAAGTTTGGTGCTGTACGTACACGCAATGCCAAAATGGAAATGGTTTACTGCCTGCCAGCTGAACTGGGTGTACCAACCACCTCCAGTCCATTGAAGAATCTGGTGCTGGATATCGACTACAACGATGCAGTTGTCGTGATTCATACCAGCCCTGGCGCGGCGCAGTTAATTGCTCGCCTGCTGGACTCACTGGGCAAAGCAGAAGGTATTCTGGGCACCATCGCTGGCGATGACACCATCTTTACCACCCCTGCTAACGGTTTCACAGTCAAAGACCTGTACGAAGCGATTTTAGAGCTGTTCGACCAGGAGCTTTAATCTCTGCCCCGTCGTTTCTGACGGCGGGGAAAATGTTGCTTATCCCTCTCAACCCCCTGCTTTCCCCTGCGATTAATTTAACGAATAGTGCGTTTTACTGCGACATGTCATTCACACAATGAATACATAAGGTAAAAAAAGCACATTATGCAAAATTCATTATCTAATTGAAAAAACTAGAATTAACGATAAATAACCGTATTTTTAATTCTTTTTTGTTATTAAAATTCACATTTTTAACACTTAGTATCAACTGAAACAGTTAGCGCGGTATTAATTAGCTCAATAATTAGTGTATACTTGATTTTGTGATATGGGTCACGAAACAAAGGCCCAGCTAAAAGATTATGTCGAGGTAAAAATCATGAAAATCAAAACCACTGTTGCTGCATTAAGCGTACTTTCTGTTCTCTCTTTCGGTGCATTCGCTGCCGACTCCATTGATGCTGCACAAGCACAAAATCGTGAAGCAATCGGGACCGTATCCGTAAGTGGTGTGGCGTCTTCGCCAATGGATATGCGTGAAATGCTGAACAAAAAAGCGGAAGAGAAAGGCGCAACGGCCTACCAGATTACTGAAGCTCGTAGCGGTGACACCTGGCACGCTACGGCTGAACTGTACAAATAAACCCTCATCGTCTTGTCCGACGATATTGCCCCCGGTTCGGGGGCTTTTTTTTGCGCTAATGACGAACATTAAAACGCAAATGCCCTTCCAGCTCTTCCTCTGCCTCATCAAACAGCAATATTAACGCGCCAAAACGGCGACGCGTTTTCTCTCCCAGATGAACAAATTCAATCTCAAGTGGTAGCGGCAGGACATCGTTCATTAACACATCCCATAGTGAGTCGAGATCGCGTACCTTATCTTTCGCCAGACCAAAGGTTTGGCTAAAGTCACGATAAAAATCCTCCTGACTCTCAATCTCATCAAAATCAAAGGTATAAATATTCATCTGTTGCCACCGTCACGTTTCGCGGCGAGTTCTGCCGTGCATCGCTAAGTATAGCCATGAAAAAACCGACGCTTTTGGCGTCGGTTTTGACTTAACTATCGGTCAACGCATGTTGATATTTATGCAGCATGACTACCAGACGCTCAACCGGCTCCGTAACCTGCGCTGGGGGCTTCCCAGGTGCGCAACTTCTGCTGATACACCTCAAGCTCCCCCAACAATCGCGTGAAGTAATAGCGACGTTTATCATCGTTGCTGGCGGAAATCACCCTGTCAGCGGTACGACGCAGCTGGCGGTGAAATTCAGACAGATCGTCATTCACCGGGATCGGCGCATTTCGCAGGCGCTGGTGCGCAATAATCAGCGTCAGCGCCAGACGGAACTTGGCAATATCGACCGGGAATTTGTTCAGCAGTTAAAAGAGCTGCTGATAAAGTCCCGGCAGATGATTTTCTTTGCGTCGCGCCGCATGGTAGTCATTGCCGACACGGCGGCAAATACAAACTGGTTTAACAGCACACGCCCCGTACGCAGACGGGAGTTATCGCGGATAAGCAGGATAACGATGAAGGCCATAAAGCAGCCGACGATTTGCCCTAACGCACTGTCGAGGAACTGGCTGAAGTGGAAAGTCATCGGGTTATCCAGCACCAGAATGTTGATGGTACTGGCCAACGCACCGAGCGAACCCAAACGCCTTTTCTGTACTTCAATCCCGATAAAGAAGCACATCACCGCCAGGCTCAGGCACAGCAGCAGCAGACTTTGCTGGTAGCAGGCATAACAACCAGGAAGTAGAACGCCCGGATGGGAAGAGCAGCGATAGTGCCGTAGAGGAAATCAATCGCCACCATGCGCGGGTTCGAAACGCATCGCCAGTGAGGTCACCACGGCGATCATCACCATCGCACCGCTGCCGGAAGTCCAGCCGGTCCACAGCCAGAATAAAATGCCACGCACAGGAAACAGTAGTACGCCAAAAGTTGATCATCGCATGATGGTGCTTGGCGGAGTCCGGGCGCACCACCACTTCACTTTGCAGGATCTCTTCTTCACGAGCGCTGATTTTAGCGTTGCCAATCACCCCACGTTTGAGCAGCAGATAGCGCGTCGCCGCGCCAACCCAGCTGGGGACGGTTACTGGGCTATCATGTTCCCCCGTCCATGCCAACACGCGACGCATACGTTTGAGCTGGCGATGCACATCCTGCACCGTTCAACCGGCTCTTCAAATCAGTCACGATAGGCGTCAGTGACGATCTCCGGGTGTGAGTTCTGCATAATAAAGGTTTCGCAGGCCTGGTAATCATGGTCAGCGAAACGGTATTCAGCGCTTTTAGACGGCGGTTGGCCCGTGCCCAGCGCGAGGATCTCATATTCAGGTTGCTGCGCATCCCTTCCAGCGCGGCGGTACGACGCCCCAGCGCCAGCCAGGCGCTGTCGATTTCATCGCTATCGCCATGCTTGATGCACAGCTGCATCAGGCGGTATTGATCATAAGCATGGCGTCGAGTTCGTTATCGATCTCTTTGATCGAGCGCGGAGAGAACAGCAGATCGGCAACGATCGCGAGATAATCCCGGAACAATCTCGCTGCAGCGCTCAACGGCAAACTGTGGCGTCAGCAGCGGCTCTGCCTGAATGGTAACGACAATAATCAATGCCGTGTAGCCGGACAGCCCCCAGGCGTAGGAAAGCTCCAGCCGCACCAGCGACGATACCCAGGTACAGAACCCGGCCCAGATACTGCACACCAGCAGCATTAATAACGGAGCGCGGATCATGATGATAATCACCAGCGCGGCGATACAGCCAATAAAGGTGCCGACAATACGCAGCATCCCGCGATAGCGGATCGCCCCGGCGTAGGGTTCACCGCCCGCGGGACGCCGGACCTGCCGCAACAATCGCGGCGGTCAGCGCGGCCCAGCGAGGGGTTTCAAGCTGAAAGTGGAAACCAACAAAAAGCGCCAGCACCACCGCGCAGGCCAGCTTGATGGCAAAGCGAATAACGTGCCGGTCAGCAATACTGAAAATGCCCATGGCGATTAACCGAATTCACGCAGGCGCAGCGCCAGTTTCTGGGAAGAAGTCATCTGGCTGGCATCACGCATCTTTTTGCCGGTAATCACCACCGTGGCGGTGGTGCCTGCTGGCCAGAGGTTGCCCGGCTCTTTATCCAGGCGAATACGCACCGGCACACGCTGGGCCAGACGCACCCATTCAAGGTTAGAATCGACGGTTGCCATGCCTTTGCTGTCCACGCTGCTGCTGGCGTTCGTCACACCGGCGGCGACGCTATCGACGGTGCCTTTCAGCACATGGTTGCTGCCCAGCGGCGTCACTTCAGCGCGGTACAAGTGGGCGAACGCCCTCAAGTTTGGTCTCTTCAAGGTAGGCCATGACGTAGAAAGAGTGCTGTTTAACCAGCGCCACTGCCGTTGAACCACTGGGTAATAAATTCCCCCGCGTAAACGTTGAGGTTGGTAACCCAGCCATCTGCCGGAGCGCGAATGACGGTACGATCGAGGTCAAGACGCGCCAGGTCGCGCGTGGCCTGCGCTTTAGCCATCTGATGCAGCACGGTTTGCAGTACGTTATTGGATCGATCAATCTCTTCACGCGACATGGCACTTACGCCAAGCTTGTTACGACGCCCGGCTTCACGGCTTTTCTCTTCCGCCAGCGCCTTGTAGTAGGAAACGTCCTCTGCTTCCGCTTCGGCAAGCGCTTTCTGATAACGCGGCTGGTCGATAACAAACAGAACCTGAATTTTTAGTAACCAGTTGGTTATCCTTACCGAACCCTGATAATTTAGGCCGAGCATCGGGGCGATCGCCACCACATCTGCGCTAAAGCGGGCATCACGCGTCCACGGCGATTCGGTGTAATAAACCCAGGCGCGGAAAATCGCGATGAACGCCAGGATAACCAGTATCACCGTAATGGCGGTACGAGAGATTTTTCTTGTTAGTGTTTTCACTTCCACCTCAAACGAACAAACGTGATATCAAATAAAACAGACAGCAGTACAGCGCGGTATTGAACAACGCGGGATGCCAGACGAAATCATAGATCCCGGTTGGCGTCAGTAGCCGACGCACCAACCAAAAAATGACGAGCGATAACAGCAGCTCAAAGAAGATCGGTGGGAAGGACAGCCCAAACACCACGATAACGGGAAACAGACTCATGTTGACCTTGGTTGTAAAGAGAGAGCAGGCGTTATTATTTTCAGCATCTGTCGCCGCAGAGAAGGGCATGGAAAGCCGGGCGAGAGCAACATTGCTGTAGATTGATATTTAATATATTAGCGTAACTGTTATGCTGTTATCTATATTATGTGATCTAAATCACTTTTAAGTCAGAGTGAATAATGGAACGACTAAAACGCATGTCGGTGTTTGCCAAAGTAGTTGAATTTGGCTCTTTTACCGCCGCCGCCAGACAGCTACAGATGAGCGTTTCGTCCATCAGTCAGACGGTATCAAAACTGGAAGATGAGTTGCAGGTAAAGCTGTTAAACCGTAGCACACGCAGCATTGGCCTGACCGAAGCCGGTAGAATTTACTACCAGGGCTGCCGTCGTATGCTTCATGAAGTGCAGGATGTTCATGAGCAACTGTATGCCTTCAATAACACCCCCATCGGGACGCTACGCATTGGCTGTTCTTCAACTATGGCACAAAATGTTCTCGCCGGGCTGACAGCCAAAATGCTGAAAGAATACCCAGGTTTGAGCGTCAATCTGGTTACCGGAATTCCAGCCCCCGACCTGATTGCCGACGGTCTGGATGTGGTGATCCGCGTCGGCGCGTTGCAGGATTCCAGCCTGTTTTCCCGCCGTCTGGGCGCGATGCCAATGGTGGTGTGCGCCGCGAAAAGCTATCTCACACAATACGGCATACCGGAAAAACCCGCCGATTTGAGTAGTCATTCATGGCTTGAATACAGCGTGCGGCCCGACAATGAATTTGAACTGATCGCACCGGAAGGGATCTCGACTCGCCTGATCCCACAAGGAAGATTTGTGACTAATGATCCGATGACGCTGGTGCGCTGGCTGACGGCGGGTGCCGGGATCGCCTACGTGCCGCTGATGTGGGTGATCAACGAGATCAATCGTGGGGAGCTGGAGATCCTGCTGCCGCGTTACCAGTCAGATCCACGCCCGGTTTATGCGTTATATACCGAAAAAGATAAGCTGCCGCTGAAGGTACAGGTCGTGATCAACTCGCTGACGGATTATTTTGTTGAGGTCGGTAAATTGTTTCAGGAGATGCACGGGCGCGGGAAAGAGAAGTAATTCATATTGTACTGTTACGTTGTACAAACCTGTGCCAACGGGTTCCCCTCACCCTAACCCTCACCCCAAAGGGGCGAGGGGACCGTTCGTGCACGTAGAAAGATTAATTATCCTTCTGAAAATAGTGAAATTATTACGCAGTACCGCCTACCGTCAAACTATCCACTTTCAGCGTCGGTTGACCTACGCCGACCGGCAGGCTCTGGCCTTCTTTACCACACACGCCCACACCGTTATCAAGCTTCAGATCGTTACCCACCATCGAGACCTGCTGCATGGTTTCGATCCCGGAGCCAATCAGGGTCGCCCCTTTCACCGGCTTAGTCACCTTGCCGTTTTCAATCAGGTAGGCTTCTGAAGTCGAGAGACAAACTTACCGGAGGTGATGTCGACCTGACCGCCACCAAAGTTCGGCGCATACAGGCCGTATTCAACGGACTCAATAATTTCCTGCGGCGTCGATTTACCGGCCAGCATATAGGTGTTGGTCATGCGCGGCATCGGCAGATGCGCGTAAGACTCACGACGGCCGTTACCGGTTGGCGCCACGCCCATCAGACGCGCGTTGAGCTTGTCCTGCATGTAGCCTTTGAGGATACCGTTTTCGATAAGCACGTTGTACTGACCCGGCGTCCCTTCATCATCGATAGCCACGGAACCACGACGGTCGGCCATCGTGCCGTCATCGACAATAGTACACAGCTCGGAAGCCACCAGTTGCCCCATCTGGCCGCTGAAGACCGACGTGCCGCGACGGTTGAAGTCGCCTTCCAGGCCATGACCTACCGCTTCGTGCAGCAGTACGCCAGGCCAGCCCGCGCCTAGCACAACCGGCAGCGTTCCGGCCGGAGCCGCAACCGCCGACAGGTTCACCAGCGCCATGCGCACGGCTTCTTTCGCCCATGCGTCGGCACGCACTTCACCGTCAAGGTCGGCGAGGAAATAGTCATAGCCAAAACGACCGCCGCCACCGCTGGCACCGCGTTCGCGTTTGCCATCATCTTCAACCTGCACGCTCACCGACAGGCGCACCAGTGGACGAACGTCCGCTGCCAGCGTACCGTCAGTAGCCGCCACCAGGATAAGCTCATAGACGCCGGTCAGGCTGGCGGTCACTTCCTGCACGCGCTTATCAGCAGCACGGGCGACGCTGTCGACGCGGCGCAGAATGTCCAGTTTCTCTTCGCGGGTCATGCTTTGCAGCGGGTCGAGCGTGGTGTACAGAGGCGAATATTCAACGGCACCAAGGGTCTGTACTTTGCCATTACCGCTGTCACGTACGATGGTACGCGCCGCTTGCGCGCTTTGCTCAAGCGCTAGCAGGCTGATCTGGTCGGCATAGGCGAAACCGGTTTTTTCGCCGCTTACCGCACGTACCCCAACGCCCTGGTCGATATTGTAAGAACCATCTTTAATGATGCGGTCTTCTAAAACCCAGGATTCGTGATAGCTGGACTGAAATAGAGATCGCCATAATCAAGACGGCGCTCCGTGAGTTGACCAAGAATAGCAAACAGATCCTGATGATTCAGGCCGTTCGCCGCCAGCAATTGTTCACTTACCAGATTTAGACTCATTATTTCGCTACTCGTTAACGCATGCCCGCGCGTCTTACGCATTTCGGGCCTGTATTCCGGGTGCGCGCGTGCATTTGGGGCCTGTATGCCCGGGTGTTTACGCATTTCGGGCCTGTATTCCGGGTGTTAGTGTTAGTGTTATGAGATTGAGGCAATTCAAGGCTTGCGTCAAATCATGGCTTTTTATCGCCGCGCGCCTGGCGCAGCACTTCATTCACTTGTGGCTTATCGATTGGGCCGGGATGCGATAGCGCAGTATCGACACTTTATTCCACAGTGGCCCCAGCACCTTCGTGGCGGCAAATACCGCCGCACCGATAATTGGGTTCACCGCAAAGGCGGTCGCCACGCTGACCGTCGCCGAAATTTCCGGAGCAACAATCGCTTCCATATCTACTTCACGGCGTACGAGGTTAACCGACCCCTTCATGGCAATATCAGCCTCGAGCCCATCCACCAGCGTATCGTCGGTATTCAGCACACCGTCTTTAATCCACGCGGTGCTGCGAATGGAATCGAAGTAGAAACCTTCGCTAAAGGTGTCGCTGAAGTCAAAGCGCAGCTTACGCAGCAGTGAATCCACGCTCAGCAGGCGCAGTAGCTGCCCGGCATGTCCGGTCGACAGATCGGTAAACTGCCCCTTGCCGATATGCGATTTCAGGATACCGTTCAGCGATGCCATATCCGGCTGCCACGGTTTATCGCGCCAATGTAAATCGTAGTCCACATCAACAGAAGAATCGCGAATCGGCGTGGAAACGCGAAGAAAGTCACCGCATCATCAATCTTGTTACCGTGGATTTTACCTTTCAGAGAGGTGCGCTGACCGGAAAGCGAGTTGACCCACACACCATCGGCGGTCAAACGCCCAAAACCGGTATCGACCAGACCATTTGCCAGCGATAGCGTGTCGCCTTTAATGCTGAAGTCGCCGTCAATACGGCCGAACTTCTGTCCCCACAGCCAACACTCAGCGCAACGCAGCTGGAGATCTGGCCAGCCGTGGAAATCGATCGGGTTACTTATCGGCTGGCCGGCTGTAGTCACGCTCGATGCTGCCGCCAGCGGGTTACCGATGGATTGTAATAGAGATAGCGCACCGCTGCCTGCCACGGGGCATCTTTCATCGTCAGGCTGGCGTTAACTTCGCGCCCCTGAGCTTCAATGCGTGTGCCACCGGCCGTCGGCTGCGAAACGATACTCAGGTTATTCCACTGCTGCCCGGCAAAAGTCAGCGATGGGGTACGCAGCGTCACGTTTTGCGGGAAGGTGGTGGCGCTACTTACGCCCTCGGCCGCTCCATGCTGGAACAGCGCTAGCCACTGCGCACCGTCCATCTGCGGCAGATTGAGCTCAATACCCGGTTGCGGCAGTGGCGGAATTGTCCGGCTGTCCGAGGCCCAAATAGCGCTTTCCAGCCTCAGCTTATTGCCCAGCAGCCAGCGGCTGTTGAGATGATTTGTCGGCCCAATGTTACCGGTCAGGTCAAAACTACGCAGATTGCCATCGACATTAATTTTCAGCGGCAGCGGCTGGCCGGCACGTTATTCGCCGGAGGAGGTAAATCGCTGCTCACATTCTGTAAATCGCCGGTAATGCCAACCTTGTAGGTGCCGCTACCGCCGTACGGCAGTTCGATAGCGATATTGCCTTTCCACGGTACGCTACCTTTAAGCGCGTCATTCAGCTGTTTTGGCAACACGCCGGTCCGGGCCGGTTGCCAATCCGCCTGCATATTCACGCCCACCTGGTACTCTTTTGCCCCTTCGGTGGTGGTAAAATCAACGTTGAGCGGCTGGTTAAACCAGGTGGCGGTCAGTGGTTCACTGGTCAGGTTGCCATTGTTAAAGCTGAATTTACCTTTGAGGTTATGCAGCGTGCTGCCCAGCGGTTTGATAAACAGGCTGTTATTGTTCAACGCTACGTCGCCAGTCGCGGAAACCAACTTGCCGTCCAGCGGAATATTAAGATGTAAGCGAGCACTCACATCCCCATCAAGCTGAAGTTCGTCGAGCGTGGCGCCTAACGATTTACTGAGCGGCGTGTCTTTGAAATACGGACCAACCGCTTTCCCTGGGCCGTTGATATCAGCATCAATGAGCAGCTTCTCTTTGGCGTAGTCCGGAATCGAAGCATCAAGATTGCGAGCGGTGACACCGCCCAGCATACGTCTTATCCGCCTTCATCCACAGGCCATTGTTGACAAAGTTCAGCTCAATATCGAGGTCAGTCAGCGCCGGCCAGTCCGGCTGGAAAGCAAAGGTGGCGTCGTGCAATGGTACGTAGACCTGGAACTGGCCTTCGTTATGCGGATATGGGAATAGATGCGGGTTACCGCCGTAAACCAGCGTCGCATTTTCAGCCTTACCGGCCTTTATCGCACCGCTCAGATAGTCAACCAGCTTAGTGCCCATCAAGTTCTCAGGGAAATAGCGCCATGCCTGGCCACCATCGTTGGTGCTGATCCCCGCCAGAATACCCAGCCACGGCTGATCGTCCTTCGGCTGGAGATAACGGAAGCCACCGGCTGCGCGAACGCCCGTCGCCTGCACATCTATGTTGCGACCATCCAGCATGAAACCTTTGTCGTTATTCACCCAATTAAGGGTGGCGACGCCGTTGGCTATCTCCAGCGGCGCGCGGAATACGTGCTCGTAAGGCATCAATGCCTTCTGCATCGCGACCTGCAGTGAACCATTCTCAACGCTACCGGCGATGCTACCAGAAACATGTTCAGCACCCGGCAACAGCTTCCACTGCTTCCAGGCCAGCTCGTTCCAGCTGGCGTTAAAGCGCGTTTTGGCCGTGTTCTGTAGAGGAATGTCCATCGCAAAGCCGCACCGTGCCGCGGTTGGTAGTGCGCCAGATGTCAGCAAGCTCAGGTGACAGATTTTCCGCAATCGGCAGCAGGCCGTTCAGCCCTGCCAGCGACAGGTGGCTGGCGCGAATGCGCAGTTCATCGCTGCGCTGATGATTTGCCACCCACTTCCTGCGACGGGATCCACGCCAGCGCCAGCGCGCCGCGCGGCCATGCCGTGTTATCGACGGTGATACGGGTATCAGGAATGCGGAACTGCCAACCTTCTTTTTCGCGCGACAGGTGTGCGGTGAGGTTATCCACCGCCAGATGGTGCTGCTGCTTGTCACCCTGCCAGCTCGCGCCACCTTGCTTCAACCAGACGTCGCCGCTGGGAATTTCGCCTTTGTCCAGCGATGCCCAGCCTTCAAGGAAAACGGGGCCGTGGCAGCGCGATGTTGCCTGCATCCAGTGGCCTAACCAGGGTTTCACATCGATATCGTCCGCCTGCAGCCACAGGCGGCCTTTATTCAACAGGCCGTTTTCATCGCGGAGATCCATACGGACTTTCATCACCCCGTGCTGACCGGTCAGGCTTGAGAGGCCCAGCTCGCCCTCGGCGCGGTGGCGATTTTTGTCGTTAAGCCAGTGAGCTGCGGGATGGTCGGTTCAGCGTGCTGGCCGGAGAGCGTCAGGAAACCGAGCTGGCTATCACGCGGGGTAAAAGTGGTCAAACTGCCGCAGAAACAGATCGGCGATGCGATGCGTTTTGACTGCCGTCGCCGCCGTCGTTATTTTGCAGCGGGGTATTGGTGTCAATTTGCAGTTGCCAGAAGGTCAGCTCGCGGAACTGCCAGCGCATATGCAGCAGGCTTTGCCAGACGTCCAGCGCCATAGAGGCGCGCTTAATAGACAGCTCTCCGCCGTCTTTAAGTCCGGCTTTAATGTCGCGGACATCCAGCGTCGGGCCGAAATTTTGCCAGCTCGCGGTTATCTGTGAGGCAGAATGGCGGTATATCCCGTTGCCGCCTCGATTTTCCCCAGCAGCGCCGGGCGCACGGAGTCCAGATGTGGCAAGGCCAGACGCAGGCCGCTCACCAGCACGCGGCGATCACAATCAGTGTGGCAACGGTGAGCAGTAAAATCCCCGGCAATCGCCTCACGCATCTCTCCTTGGGTTGCAGCAGGCTGCGTAATTACATCATCACCACGTCAAACTGCTCCGGGTTATAGAGCGGTTCGATCTGGACTTTAACCTGCTTACCAAGCAGATCTTCCACTTCCGCCAGCGCATGGGACTCTTCCCTTCAGCGTTTCAACAACGGAAGGCGATGCGTACACCAGGAAACGGTCAGAATCATAGGCATGATGCACGCGAACAATCTCGCGCATGATTTCGTAACATACCGTCTCGACGGTTTTCACCGTACCGCGGCCGTGGCAGGTTGGGCACTCAGTGCAGAGCACATGCTCAACGCTCTCGCGGGTACGCTTACGGGTCATTTCCACCAGACCCAGCGCGGAAAAACCGTTCACGCTGGTCTTCACGCGTTCTTTACTTAGCGCCTGCTCTAATGAGTGCAGCACCCGACGGCGGTGATCTTCATTACTCATGTCGATAAAATCGATGATGATAATGCCGCCAAGATTGCGCAAGCGCAGCTGACGGGCGATAGCCTGCGTTGCTTCAGTATTAGTATTGAAAATGGTGTCGTCGAGATTTCGGTGGCCAACAAAAGCCCCGGTGTTGATATCGACGGTGGTCATCGCTTCGGTCTGGTCGATAACCAGATAGCCACCGGACTTGAGTTCGACTTTACGCTCCAGCGCGCGCTGGATTTCATTCTCAACATCAAACAGGTCGAAGATAGGCTGGCGACCGCTGTAGTGCTCAAGCTTACTGGTCATCTCCGGCATATTTTCGTCCGTGAATTCCATGAGCGCTTCATAGGTCAAACGGGAATCGACGCGGATTTTATCCAGTTGGGCATCGGCAAAGTCACGAAGCACACGCTGCGCCAGCGCCAGTTCACCGTACAGCTGGTAGCGAGTCTGTTGCGTTTTTTACGCTCCATCACTTTGGTCCAGACGCGTTTCAGGTAGGCGGCATCTGACGCTAAATCTTTTTCACATACCCCTTCCGCTGCGGTACGAATGATAAATCCGCCCTGCTCATCGCAGTAGTCGGCCACGACCTTCTTTAATCGGTCACGCTCTGACTTCACTTTCGATACGCTGTGACACGCCGACGTGAGAAGCACCCGGCATAAAGACCAGGTAACGAGACGGTAACGTGATATCGGTAGTCAGACGCGCGCCTTGGTGCCCAGTGGATCTTTGACCACCTGCACCATCAGATCCTGCCCCTGACGCACCAGTTCGGAAATATCGCGGACGGTAAACTGTTTTTGCTCTTCACCGGCCACACATTCGGTATGCGGCATGATATCGGAGGCATGAAGGAATGCCGCCTTATCAGGCGGAATATGACAAAAGCCGCCTGCATTCCCGGCAAGACTCGACTGACGCGACCTTTGTAGATATTGCCTACTATTCCGCGTCGCGCTTCACGCTCAATATGAATTTCCTGCAAAATGCCGCCATCGATATACGCCACTCGCGTCTCCGATGGCGTCACGTTAACTAATAGTTCAGCCGTCATGTTTATCCCTTTTTTCACGTAGCGAGTTAAAGTCACTCAGCAACCCATACGTTTCCACCAGCGGTAAGCCGACTACGGCGTGGTAGCTGCCATTGATCTTCCTGACGAAACAGCCACCCAGCCCTTGAATACCGTATGCACCTGCTTTATCTAAGGTTCTCCGCTCGCGACATAGTGTGTTATGTCGTCATCCGACAGCGTCCGGAAAGTGACTTCAGTCACCACCAGACAGTCGAGCGTATGCTGGCTATCAGCCAGCGCCACGGCGGTCATCACCTGATGGGTATTTCCTGAGAGCATACGCAGCATGACGGCTGCATGTGCAGCATCACGCGGTTTCTCCAGCACTTCACCGTTTAAAATGACGATGGTGTTGCCCCGAGCACAGGAAGGTCGTGAGCCGTTAGTGCCACGCCCGCCTGGGCTTTTTTCGTGCCAGTCGCCCTACATACTGCTGCGCCGATTCATGCGGACGGCGCAACTCTTCAATGCCGGTAACTTTGTCGAAAGGAAAGCTAAGTGTGAGGAAGTTCCTGGCGACGCGGGGAACCTGAAGCAAGATAGAGAGATACCATAACGACCTTATTGAACAGCGAATTGCTGGCGAACTTTACGCATCAGAAGAAAGATCCACGGCCAGAGCACGCCGTTTACTACACTACTCCAGAACACTTCAGGTCGGAAAGAGACGTTGATCACTAAAAACTCTGCCCAGAAAACAATAATATCCGTCGCGAGCGAGAGCAGTACGACCACCAGCGCCTGTTGCCAGAGCGCCAGGTTACGAAACAGCTGATATTTGAGCGCGACCAGATAGGCGACGATGCTCAATGACATCGCACGCACGCCAAGCGTTGAACCGCTGATTAAATCCAGTATGGCACCCATCACGAAGCCCGTGCCAACATTCACCCGGTGCGGCAGCGCCAGCGCCCAATAAAGCAGAATGAGCAGAACCCAGTTTGGCCGGAAAACGGTCAGGTTTTCCGGCCATGGCATAACCTGGAGCAGCAGTGCGATAAGAAACGAGAGCCAGATGACCCAGCGTCCCTGGCTGCGGTAACTTGCCACTATTGCCCCCTTGTCGAGGGTTGTGGCGGCGTCACCGCGGACGGCGTGGTAGTAAGACCGGTCAGACGGCAGGCGCAGGCAGCTGCGGCCCCATCGTTTCCGGCGATGGCAGAACCTGAGGCATCATCTGCATCAGGCGTTCGTTGGCAACGCGGTGCACCTCTTCTGGCGTCATCGGGTTGCTACCGTTACGGTCAGCTCCCCACAGCAGCAGCAGATAACGTAAACGCTGCAGGCCCGCGGTTGGACGCGCCTGAATCACGGTATACGCGCGCTGCGTATCCAGCTTCACAGAAGAGACCACGCCCACCGGATAGCCTTCCGGGAAACGTCCACCCAGCCCCGACGTCACCAGCACATCACCGACGCGAATATCGGTATTAGCAGGCAGATGTTCGAGCTGCAGGTCATCCGTACAGCCGTTACCGGCAGCAATCACGCGGATATCGTTACGCAATACCTGAATCGGCAGCGCATGGGTTGCATCGCAAATTAGCAGCACCCGGCTGGTCAGTTTGGCAACCGCCACAACCTGACCGACAACGCCTTTGTCGCTGATAATCGGCTGCCCTTCATAGACGCCGTTAACGCTACCCTTGTCGATAACAACCTGATCGCTATACGGGTCGTTAACCGTCGAGATCACCTGCGTCACCATTTTCTGTTCGTCCTGGCGCAGCGGCGAACCTAACAGTTCACGGAGACGGGCATTTTCCTGTTTGTACTGACCAGCATCAGCAGGTCGCTGTTTTTCAACAACAGTTCCTGGCGTAATGCGCGGTTTTCAAGCTCAAGCTGATCGCGTGATGCCAGCGTTTGCGAAACGCTATCCAGCAGTTCACGAGGACCATTGGAAACAAAGTAGAAAGGACTGACGGCAGTATCCATGTATGTTCGGATTTGACTGAACATACCGAGGCGGCTGTCGGCGATAATGACACCCAGCGCCACCAGCACCGCCAGAATAAGGCGAATCTGCAGCGACGGGCCACGGCTAAAAATGGGCTTCATAGGCTATGCGTATTCTCGTGTCAGTGAAATTGAGGGTAGCCTGCTGGCTACCCCGAACTTCATGCTGACTACTCTTCGCTAAACAAATCGCCGCCGTGCATGTCGATCATTTCCAGCGCCTTGCCGCCGCCACGCGCTACGCAGGTCAGCGGATCTTCAGCAACAACAACTGGAATACCGGTTTCTTCCATCAGCAGACGGTCGAGATTGCGCAGCAGCGCACCGCCGCCGGTCAGCACCATACCGCGCTCGGAGATGTCGGAAGCCAGTTCTGGCGGACACTGTTCCAGCGCAACCATCACCGCACTAACGATACCGGTCAGCGGTTCCTGCAGAGCTTCAAGAATTTCGTTGGAGTTCAGCGTGAAGCCACGTGGAACACCTTCAGCCAGGTTACGGCCGCGTACTTCGATTTCACGCACTTCATCGCCAGGGTAAGCTGAGCCGATTTCGTGTTTGATGCGTTCAGCGGTCGCTTCACCAATCAGGGAGCCGTAGTTACGACGCACATAATTAATGATGGCTTCGTCGAAACGGTCACCGCCAATACGTACGGAAGAGGAGTAAACCACACCGTTCAGGGAGATAACGGCCACTTCAGTGGTACCACCACCGATATCCACAACCATGGAACCGGTTGCTTCAGAAACTGGCAGGCCTGCACCGATTGCAGCAGCCATTGGCTCTTCAATCAGGAACACTTCACGCGCACCGGCACCCTGAGCGGATTCACGGATTGCACGACGTTCAACCTGAGTTGCGCCAACCGGCACACACACCAGTACGCGCGGGCTTGGGCGCATAAAACTGTTGCTGTGAACCTGTTTAATGAAGTGCTGGAGCATTTTTTCGGTCACGAAGAAGTCGGCGATAACACCGTCTTTCATCGGGCGGATGGCCGCAATGTTGCCTGGCGTACGGCCAAGCATCTGTTTTGCGTCATGACCAACGGCAGCGACGCTTTTCGGCGAACCTGCACGGTCCTGACGAATGGCGACCACGGAAGGCTCATTCAATACGATGCCTTGTCCTTTTACGTAAATCAGGGTATTCGCGGTACCCAGGTCAATGGACAGGTCATTGGAAAACATGCCACGAAATTTTTTCAACATACTAAGGGATAATCCTGAAAGCTGGGGCGGAAAAATAAAATCCGCTTACTTTACCAACCACACGTAGCAGCGACAAGGCGCAAAAATCATCTGCAACGGTGAAAATTAGTGCAGTTCGTTACCTTTGTTACAAATCCAACCTGACTCCTTCAGTGCAGGTAAACTCACTGCAGCTCCTTCCTGGATTTGTACCTGTCAAAGGTCGTCACATGCGTGATGCGTTATTTTTTCCGGCAAGCGGACATGCACACTCCCAGAAAAAACCGCGCGCGTCATTCTACGTGATAAACACGTTAAACAGCAGGTCAAACCGAATATCTTTGCGAATATTTTTTCACATTGGAGTCAAGTGGCTGTGAGGCGGCAAAAAAATCACCCTGACCGCCGAAAACTCCGCATTCGGTCAGCACCTGCCACTCGCTACGACTGCGGACTCCGGCAGCAAAAACCTGTATTGACGTTCCTTTACACGCTTCCACTAAACTTTGTACCAGTAGCTGGTTTTGACTCCGTTTTTCAATATTTCGCACCAGCACGGGATCTATCTTAATCAACTCAATCTCCAGTTGCTTAATCCAACTGGTGCTGACTAAGGCCAACCCCGCCTGTGTTACCGCCACCCGAACGCCCAGAGCGTGAATTAAACGCACGACTGGTTGTAAGCGCGTGATATGTTGACAGACATCTACCTCTGCAAGTTCAAAAATAATACGTCGGCGTTGCGATTTCTCGCATTGCATTAACGTATCACGCAGCCAACGCTGAAAACGTGGGCGAACCAGCGACTCGACGGTAATCTGGATTGCCAGATCTTCTTCGGCCAGTACCCCAAAAATGGGATAAGACGGCTAATCTGCTGGCGGTCGTACTCTTCACCCAGTCCAAACTCCAGTACCATCGGCAGATACTCTGCGGCAATCACCTCTTCTTTACCATCAAAGATGCGGCACATCAGCTCCCGATGATGAACTTTACCATCCAGAGTCACTGCAGGTTTCTGGTAAATACGCGGACCGCCACGACTAAGCATCTGTTCAATCAGGGTGCGCCAGCGGACATTGCCACGCCCTTTTTCCGGCAGTGAATCATCATAGATGGCCCAGCTGTTGCTACCCTGCAGAACGGCATTGCGTACGGCGGCTTCAGCATGCTCCATAACCTGTTCCGTGGTCTGCCCGCTGCGCCAGGTGCAGATACCGATATGCATCATGTCATCACGATCGAGAATTTTTTCGCCAACGGAACACTATTAATCGCCTTCAATAATTGTCCGGCAATACTGTCCGCCTCTTTTAAGGTACGGTGCGGTAACAGCGCAGCAAAATCACTGCGGTGGTAACGCGCCAGCAGTGCGCCAGGGTAGCGCATCATAAATGTCGACAGCAGATTCGTCAGAGTGAAGAACTGTTCTTCAACCTGGCTGTGCCCCCAGGTATCGCTCAACATATTGAAATCCGGCAGACGAATCATCATCACGATCCCGTGGGTACCTACTTTCTCCTGATCTTCCAGTAACGTTGCTAACTGATTATCGAAAAAGAGTCGGTTATTGAGGCCGGTTTTCACGTCCTGGGCGGCATAAGAGCGGATCAGCGTATCAAGACGGCTGTGTTGTTCGCGTGCGTTCTGAATTTCACGAAGCAGCGTATCCAGCGCACTGCTGGTTCTGGGCGGCCATTCATAGATGGTTCCCAACACATTAGAGCCACGCTCACCGTTTAAGATACGAGTAGCCCGGGTTTCCAGCAATTCTTGCCCGGCAAGTTGCCGTTGTAACCAGCGTACCGCCAGGAAGAGCATAACAATGATAAAGCCAATCGCCCCCGTGAGCGGCGCGGTGGTCATCAACGAATGGAAATAGTTGCCCATCGGATCCTGATAAACCAGACGCAACGACATCCCCGGATGCTTTATCAACGGAACGCTCAGTTCGCGAAACAGATCGCTGGAGCCAACTGGACGATAACTACCATTTCTGGCCAGGGTATAAACCTGTTTATCACCATGGAGCAGGTCTACACGAACGATATCTGCCGACATCATTAATTCGGTAATTTGTGGCCTTAATACGCTGAAGTCATTCGACACAAGGTGGGTATCAATCGCCGTCGCCACCGCCTGAACGCGATGACTAAACTTATACTGAATGGCGTTGTAGAAACTTAGCGAACAGCCCAGCAAAGTCACAAAAATTGTTAACCCGGTGAGCAGCGTAACAAAGGCCGAAAATTTCGTCGTTAATCTCATCCTTGTGTTAACTCCGATAGTGAGGAAGCGGGCATACTAGCAAATCAGATTTATCTCGCAATTTATTGCGCTTCATCGGCTTTGCTTTTCCATTAGCGAGTATAGTCTTCAGAAATTATTTTCCAATCCATCATGCACATGAGGACCACTTATGCAGGCGTTACTTTTAGAACAGCAGGACGGCAAAACTCTCGCATCAGTACAGACTCTGGACGAAAGTCGCCTGCCGGAGGGCGATGTCACGGTCGATGTTCACTGGTCGAGCCTGAACTATAAAGATGCGCTGGCGATTACCGGTAAGGGAAAAATCATCCGTAATTTTCCGATGATTCCTGGGATCGATTTTGCCGGAACTGTACGCACCAGCGAAGATCCGCGTTTTCATGCCGGTCAGGAGGTGTTACTCACTGGCTGGGGCGTTGGTGAAAACCACTGGGGTGGGCTGGCGGAGCAGGCGCGAGTGAAAGGTGACTGGCTGGTTGCCATGCCGCAAGGGCTGGACGCGCGTAAAGCAATGATTATCGGTACTGCCGGTTTTACCGCCATGCTGTGTGTGATGGCGCTGGAAGATGCCGGTGTTCGCCCGCAGGACGGGGAGATTGTCGTGACGGGTGCCAGTGGTGGCGTCGGCAGTACCGCCGTGGCGCTGCTGCATAAGTTGGGTTATCAGGTCGTTGCCGTTTCCGGTCGCGAAAGTACCCATGAATATCTGAAAAGTTTAGGTGCTAGCCGTGTTCTCCCTCGTGATGAGTTTGCCGAATCCCGTCCTCTGGAAAAACAAGTCTGGGCTGGGGCAATTGACACCGTTGGCGACAAAGTGCTGGCAAAAGTGCTGGCGCAAATGAATTACGGCGGCTGCGTGGCGGCCTGTGGTCTGGCGGGTGGTTTTACTCTGCCAACCACGGTCATGCCATTTATTCTGCGTAATGTCCGTTTGCAAGGGGTGGATTCAGTAATGACGCCACCAGAACGCCGCGCACAAGCCTGGCAGCGACTGGTCGCCGATTTACCGGAATCATTCTATACCCAGGCGGCAAAAGAGATATCTCTGTCAGAGGCACCGAACTTTGCCGAGGCCATCATTAATAACCAGATCCAGGGTCGCACGCTGGTGAAGGTTAACTAACCATTTAGCAGGGAATAATAAGAGAGGGAACTCATTTTGAAATCATTATTCAATCGGTTAACGGGAAAAGCGGTTAGCCGGACAGCTTTCGTCGAACACCTTGGTCAGGAAGTTATACAACATCATCCAAACTGGAAAGTCATGATTTCGACTGACCACAAATTGATGCGCATTGATACTCCACTAAACAGCTATTATTGATACGCCTCCGTCGCCTGTTAGGTTTATGTTGCTTTGCCTGGGCGACGCTACGCTTAGCCCCTTACTTATTTCTGGTACCATGGGGTGAATAATCTGATTTTGTTTGACTACAAATTAATCACTCGAACCTATTTAATGCTGAGCATTGTCAATCGGTTAATTTTGCGTGCTTTAGCATTCACATCTATCCAGACGATGCAGTGAAAATTGGGTAATCCCCAGCAACCGCTGCGTAATGTCGTCTATCTTGTCGCGATCCTGGCATCCCTACATTATTTGTGGTCTGTGAAGATTATCTCATTGCAGCCCCTCATCTTCGCAGGGCTGGCTTTTCAGCTTTTCACCTTACGTTATAAGAAGTTCCGTCGATGATGGCGCTAATTTCGTGAATTGTGCGGCTTGTTGCAAATTACACGGTGTTGAAGGTTATTTACATGTTAGCTGTTGATTATCTTCCCTGATAAGACCAGTATTTAGCTGCCAATTGCTACGAAATCGTTATAATGTGCGACCTCGTCCTCCCTGACGCAGTTTTTGCGCTGCGGAAAAGGTGACATTGGCGCAACGAAGGTATATTTTGTTTTTTGCCGGAGGATAGCAGCAGATCGCTGCACAATGTCCGTCAAGTCTAACATTGACACTCTGGGGCAAAATAGACCGGCGTCCCGGCCTGCTGGAATTTATCGCTATGCATACAGCTGTCGGGGCATACGCTTTACAGACGGCGGTCAAACGCCTGTCACAATCACACTAAACAAAGAGTACGGAACCCACTCATGGATATTCGTTAAGATTAAAAAACTGATCGAGCTGGTCGAAGAGTCTGGCATCAACGAACTGGAAATTTCTGAAGGCGAAGAGTCTGTACGTATCAGCCGCTCAGCACCGAACACCGGCTATCCAGTGATGCAGCAGGCCTACGCAGCGCCTGTTATGCAACCGCAGGCACCTGTTGCGGCAGCAGCACCGGCTGCAGGCTGAAGCTCCGGCCAAAGCCGAAATCAGTGGTCACATCGTACGTTCCCCGATGGTTGGTACTTTCTATCGCACTCCAGGCCCGGATGCCAAAGCATTCGTGGAAGTTGGTCAGAAAGTTAACGTGGGCGACACCCTGTGCATCGTTGAAGCGATGAAAATGATGAACCAGATCGAAGCTGATAAATCAGGTACTGTGAAAGCAATCCTGGTAGAAAGCGGTCAACCGGTTGAATTTGACGAGCCTCTGGTCGTCATCGAGTAACGAGGCGAAGATGCTGGATAAAATTGTTATCGCTAACCGCGGCGAGATCGCACTGCGTATTCTTCGTGCCTGTAAAGAACTGGGCATCAAGACCGTCGCCGTGCACTCCACTGCGGATCGCGATTTAAAACACGTATTACTGGCGGATGAGACGGTTTGTATTCGCCCGGCTCCATCCGTGAAAAGCTACCTGAACATCCCGGCTATCATCAGCGCAGCTGAGATCACCGGCGCTGTTGCGATTCACCCCAGCTACAGCTACCTCTCTGAGAATGCCAACTTCGCCGAGCAGGTTGAAACGTTCTGGCTTGTCTCATCGGCCGAAAGCTGACACCATCCGCCTGATGGGCGACAAAGTGTCTGCAATCACCGCTATGAAGAAAGCCGGCGTACCGACCGTTCCGGGCTCTGACGGCCCGCTGGGCGACGACATGGACGCGAACCGCGCTCATGCTAAACGCATCGGCTATCCGGTTATCATCAAAGCCTCCGGCGGCGGCGGCGGTCGTGGTATGCGCGTTGTGCGCAGCGACACCGACCTGGCGCAGTCCATTGCCATGACCAAAGCTGAAGCCAAAGCGGCTTTCAGCAACGACATGGTGTACATGGAGAAATACCTGGAAAATCCTCGCCACGTCGAGATCCAGGTACTGGCAGATGGTCAGGGCAACGCTATCTACCTGGCTGAACGTGACTGCTCCATGCAGCGTCGTCACCAGAAAGTTGTCGAAGAAGCACCAGCACCGGGCATTACTCCGGAACTGCGTCGCTACATCGGCGAACGTTGCTCCAAAGCCTGTGTGGATATCGGCTACCGCGGCGCGGGTACTTTCGAGTTCCTGTTCGAAAACGGTGAGTTCTACTTCATTGAAATGAACACCCGTATCCAGGTACAACGTCCGGTAACAGAGATGATCACCGGCGTTGACCTTATCAAAGAACAGCTGCGTATCGCTGCCGGTCAGCCGCTGTCCATCAAGCGAGAAGTGCAGGTTCGCGGCCATGCGGTAATGCCGTATCAACGCCGAAGATCAAACACCTTCCTGCCTAGCCGGGTAAAATCACTCGTTTCCACGCGCCTGGCGGTTTTGGCGTTCGTTGGGAGTCTCATATCTACGCTGGCTACACCGTACCACCGTACTATGACTCAATGATCGGCAAACTCATCTGCTACGGTGAGACCCGTGACGTGGCGATTTCCCGGCATGAAGAATGCGCTGCAGGAACTGATCATCGATGGCATCAAAACCAACGTCGATCTGCAGATGCGCATTATGAGCGACGAGCACTTCCAGCATGGTGGGACTAACATCGACTATCTGGAGAAAAAACTCGGTTTCAGGAAAAATAATCCTGTTCTCGCAGCAAAAGGCCGGATTTTCCGGCCTTTTTTCTTTTTCTCTTCCTCTCCTCTCATTACGGTACAATCCCCGCTTTCTTCATCACAAGGGACAAAAAATGGACAAGCGTTTTGTTCAGGCCCATAAAGAGGCGCGCTGGGCGCTGTGGCTAACCCTTCTTTATTCTTGCGGCATGGTTGCGGTGCTTACTTACCAGACTCAATGCAGGGTTTCACCGGCCTACCGCACTGGTTTGAAATGGCCTGTTTGCTGATGCCGCTGATTTTCATCCTGCTGTGCTGGGCGATGGTGCGTTTTATCTTCCGTGATATCCCGCTGGAGGATAACGATGCAGAATGGAATTATTGTCGTGCGGGGCTTTACCTGCTGGTCGTATTCGGTCGCCGCTTTATGCCATGCGTAAACGGAGTACCGGTTCTTCCTCAGCCAGTACTTCCTTGGCAGCCGCTCGATGGGCGCTTTAGTGTTAGCGTGACGCTCATCACACCTTATGAGCGCCAGCTCATCCATCGGCGGCCCAGCAGTCGCCTATAAATATGGCCCTGGCGGGTGCTGCTGGCGATGATTCAGGTGCCGACTATCTGGTTGTCGCTTGGGGTGCTTGGCAAGAAGTTCGCTATTCTGGCCCGCCGCTACAACGCTATTACCCTCAATGACATGCTGCAAGCGCGCTACCAGAATCGTGCAGTGGTGTGGATTGCTAGTATCAGCCTGTTGGTCGCTTTCGTCGGCGCCATTGCGGTGCAGTTCATTGGCGGTGCGCGTCTGCTGGAAACAGCGGCGGGCATTAAATACGAAAATGGCTTGCTGATTTTTGGTATCACCATTGCGCTGTATACCGCGTTCGGCGGTTTCCGTGCCAGCGTTCTTAATGACACGATGCAGGGCATGGTGATGCTGGTTGGCACCATTGTCCTGCTGGTAGGCGTGGTTCACGCCGCGGGTGGGCTGCATAACGCGGTCGAAACGCTGGAGCAGATTGATCCTAAGCTGGTGTCGCCGCAGGGTGCCGACGATATCCTGACGCCAACCTTTATGACCTCTTTCTGGGTGCTGGTCTGCTTCGGAGTCATCGGTCTGCCGCACACCGCCGTGCGCTGTATCTCTTATAAAGACAGCAAGGCAGTACATCGCGGCATTATCATCGGAACCATCGTGGTGGCGCTGCTGATGCTGGGGATGCACCTGGCGGGCGCATTCGGTCGCGCGGTGCTGCCGCACCTGACCGTTCCGGACCTGGTGATCCCAACGCTAATGGTGCAGGTCTTACCGCCGTGGGCGGCGGGCTTATTCCTTGCCGCGCCGATGGCCGCTATCATGTCAAACAGTGAACGCTCACCTGCTACAGGCATCCGCGACCATCGGGGAAGATCTGTAGCTGGAGCCCGACTAAAATGCATAATGAGCGTCGCCTGAAGCGTATCTCGACCTGGACCACGCTGGTACTGGGTATTTTGATGATGCTGGCCGCCTGGCGTCCGCCAGAGATGATTATCTGGCTAAACCTGTTAGCGTTTGGTGGGCTGGAAGCTGTGTTTCTGTGGCCGCTGGTGCTGGGCCTGTACTGGGAGCGTGCTAACGCCTGGAGCGCTGAGCGCAATGATCGTCGGTGGCATCCTGTATGCCGTGCTGGCCACCTTTAAAATTCAGTATTCTGGGCTTCCATCCGATTGTGCCTTCGTTACTGCTAAGTTTGCTGGCGTTTGTGGTGGGGAACCGTTTCGGTCAACCCGTCCCGCAGAACGCCGTAATTTCTACTGATAAATAAAGAGTTTTGCCATGCCGTGGATCCAACTAAAACGAACACAACCGGCGCGAATGCCGAAGACCTTAGCGATGCGCTGATGGAAGCCGGTTCGGTCTCCATCACCTTCCAGGATACGCATGACACGCCGGTATTTGAGCCACTGCCGGGTGAAACTCGCCTGTGGGGCGATACCGACGTTATCGGCCTGTTCGATGCAGAAACCGACATGAAAGAGGTGGTTGCTATCCTCGAGCAGCATCCTCTGTTGGGTGCGGGCTTTGCGCATAAAATTGAACAGCTGGAAGATAAAGATTGGGAACGTGAATGGATGGATAACTTCCACCCAATGCGTTTCGGCGAACGACTGTGGATCTGCCCAAGCTGGCGCGATGTGCCGGACGTGAATGCCGTCAACGTGATGCTCGATCCGGGCCTGGCGTTCAGTACCGGCACCCATCCAACAACCTCCCTGTGCCTGCAGTGGCTGGACCAGGCTGGACGGATCTGGAAGGTAAAACGGTTATCGATTTTGGCTGTGGTTCCGGGATCCTTGCGATCGCTGCACTGAAGCTGGGTGCAGCAAAGGCTATCGGGATCGATATCGATCCGCAGGCCATCCAGGCCAGCCGTGATAACGCGCAGCGTAACGGCGTTTCCGAACGTCTGGAACTGTCTGTCCCGCAGGACCAGCCAGAAGCCATGAAAGCCGACGTGGTGGTCGCTAACATCCTGGCAGGCCCATTACGCGAGTTCACCCCCCCCATTAATCAGCGTGCTGCCGGTTACAGGCGGCCTGCTGGGCCTTTCCGGTATTCTGGCAAGCCAGGCGGAAAGCGTTTGTGAAGCTTACGCCGATCTCTTTCGACCTCGACCCAGTGGTGGAAAAAGAAGAGTGGTGCCGGATTACCGGGCGCGAAAAAATGATCGTTTTTCAATGCGGCCTACGGGCCGCGTTTGCCCTGTTATTTCCCCCTCCCACCTCATAAATGAGAAGCAGATCTCCCATTTATTGCTGCCATTTTCGTTCATAAAATCATCTCTTTATTCACTAAGTCGTATGCATTACGTAAGAAAGCGCGAGAAGTTTTACGATTTTATTGATGTGCACAAATTATCCAGTTTTATTTAATGTGATGATTAATATAATCTATTATAACCATTCGCTCCGGTTGCTGAGATTCATTGATCTACAACATCTGATTGCTCAAAGTTTGGCCTTTCATCTCGTGCAAAAAATGCGTAATATACGCCGCCTTGCAGTCACAGTATGGTCATTTCTTAACTCATGCGCATCGGACAATATCAGCTCAGAAATCACCTGATCGCAGCACCTATGGCTGGCATCACTGACAGACCATTCAGGACGCTGTGCTACGAGATGGGAGCCGGTTTAACGGTATCCGAGATGATGTCCTCAAACCCGCAGGTTTGGGAGAGCGACAAATCTGGTTTACGAATGGTGCACATTGATGAACCAGGTATTCGTACCGTGCAAATTGCCGGAAACGATCCTGAAGAGATGGCCGGAGCCGCCCGCATTAATGTGGAAAGCGGCGCTCAGATTATTGATATCAATATGGGCTGTCCGGCAAAAAAGGTGAATCGCAAGCTCGCAGGTTCAGCCTTCCTGCAATACCCGGATCTCAGGGAAGGCTATCCTGGAAACGGTTGTTAAGGCAGTGGACGTTCCTGTCACGCTCAAGATTCGCACTGGCTGGGCTCCAGAGCACCGTAACTGTGTAGAAATTGCCAAACTCGCTGAAGACTGTGGCATTCAAGCTCTGACTATTCACGGACGCACACGCGCCTGCTTGTTTAACGGAGAAGCTGAGTACGACAGCATTCGGGCAGTTAAGCAGAACGTTTCCATTCCGATTATCGCGAATGGTGACATTACTGACCCGCTTAAAGCCAGAGCTGTACTCGACTATACGGGGGCGGTTGCCCTGATGATAGGACGTGCGGCTCAGGGAAGACCCTGGATCTTTCGGGAAATCCAGCATTATCTGGACACTGGGAGCTGCTGCCTCCACTGCCTCTGGCAGAGGTGAAGCGCTTGCTCTGTTCGCATATTCGGGAACTGCATGACTTTTATGGTCAGGCGAAAGGGTACCGAATTGCGGGAAACACGTTATCTGGTATCTCCAGGAACACGCTCCAAATGACCAGTTTCGGCGCACATTCAACGCCATTGAAGATGCCGGCGAACAGCTGGCGGCGTTGGAGGCATACTTCGAAAATTTTGCGTAATTAGAAATAAAGAGCTGACAGAACTATGTCGAACAACGCGTAAATTCTGACGTACTGACCGTTTCTACCGTTAACTCTCAGGATCAGGTAACTCAAAAGCCCCTGCGTGACTCGGTTAAACAGGCACTGAAGAACTATTTTGCTCAACTGAATGGTCAGGATGTTAATGATCTGTATGAGCTGGTACTGGCTGAAGTAGAACAGCCCCTGTTGGACATGGTGATGCAATACACCCGTGGTAACCAGACCCGCGCTGCCCTGATGATGGGTATCAACCGTGGTACTCTGCGTAAGAAACTCAAAAAATACGGCATGAACTGATACTAGTAAGTTAAGTTGCTGTTTTAAGAAGGCGCTACTCGGCATGGGGACGCGCCTTTTTTATAGGTGTCACAAAGGGAGTGACCATGAGAACAGGATGTGAACCGACCCGGTTTGGTAATGAAGCTAAGACCATTATTCACGGTGATGCGCTTGCCGAACTTAAAAAGATCCCCGCCGAAAGTGTCGATCTGATCTTTGCCGACCCACCATATAACATCGGTAAAAATTTTGATGGTCTGATCGAAGCCTGGAAAGAAGATCTGTTTATCGACTGGCTGTTTGAAGTGATTGCAGAGTGCCACCGCGTTCTGAAAAAGCAGGGCAGCATGTACATCATGAACAGTACGGAAAACATGCCCTTTATCGATCTCCAGTGCCGCAAGCTTTTTACCATCAAAAGTCGCATCGTCTGGTCATATGACAGTTCTGGAGTGCAGGCGAAAAAACACTACGGCTCCATGTACGAACCCATCCTGATGATGGTGAAAGACGCAAAGAACTACACATTCAACGGTGATGCTATTCTGGTAGAAGCCAAAACCGGATCGCAGCGCGCGTTGATCGATTATCGCAAAAATCCTCCACAGCCTTACAATCATCAAAAAGTACCGGGTAACGTTTGGGATTTTCCGCGCGTGCGTTATTTGATGGATGAATATGAAAACCACCCGACGCAAAAACCGGAAGCCTTACTGAAACGCATTATTCTCGCCTCTTCCAACCCAGGCGATATCGTTCTCGACCCGTTTGCTGGTAGCTTTACTACCGGTGCCGTAGCCATCGCCAGCGGACGAAAATTCATTGGTATTGAGATCAACAGCGAGTACATCAAAATGGGGCTTCGACGGCTGGATGTCGCGTCGCATTACTCTGCGGAAGAACTGGCGAAAGTGAAAAAAAGAAAGACCGGCAACCTGTCAAAACGAAGCCGGTTAAGCGAAGTTGACCCCGATCTCATTACAAAGTAAAGGATGTGTAAGCCTGGTTTTCAGATTATTCATTTCGTGTATATTTCCTGCCAGACTTGGTTAAACATGCACAGGCTCAGGTAATGATTCGCAAGTATTGGTGGCTCGTCGTTTTCGCTGTCTTCGTTTTTCTGTTTGATACTTTACTGATGCAGTGGATTGAACTGCTGGCAACAGAAACAGACAAATGCCGCAATATGAACTCAGTTAATCCACTAAAACTGGTTAACTGTGACGAACTGAATTTTCAGGACAGAATGTGAATTTACATGACACTTAATTCATTCGTTTGATGAATTAATTTCGTTATGTTTTCATCTGGCATGAACATTCTTAATACGTTATCGACCAGAGCGGGGGCTTGTTTATAAAGATCATAACCCGCCATATTCATTAACCAGTTTTGAACAATTCCGCTGAAGGCACCATCAATAATAATCATCACAACATCTAAATCGAGGTTATTTGCTACACAACCTTGTTGCTGACACGCCTGCAATACTTCGCGGAGAGTCTGCGGATTAAAGCCCATCTTTTCGCGTATCACTCCCTCGGCCAGCATCTCATCATTAAATTCACATTTGTGATATAAGATTTTCAGCAACGCCTGCTGGCGGGGAATTTTGGCAATATATTGCAAGCCGACAATCAATTTTTCACGCAATTGTTGAAACGGGTCATGCTCTAATCCAGCCGTCAAGTGTTCCTGGATTAACTCCCGCAATGAAGGCTGTTGCAACCACATCTCATTAAACAGTTGAGTCTTGTTTTCGAAGTGCCAGTAGATAGCGCCACGCGTAACGTTAGCGGCGTCGGCAATGTCGTTGAGCGTCGTCTTGCTTACGCCATGCTGCGCAAACTGGGCGATGGCAGTTTCAATCAGTTCTTGCCGGGTCTTCAGAGCTTCGGCTTTGGTTCTTTTTGCCATGATTAATTATTCAGGAAATAAATATATTCGACACAGAGTGAGAAAATAGCGAAGGTTAATCTATCACCTAATGTGTATTTATACGAGAGGCTAATATTGAGTTGCTATAAATCGTTAAATAAATAATATATATTATTTACCTAAGATACATTCACTACATCAATATATATTTCAATTTACGAGGTTTTAATTCTGCCTCTTTCAACCCGCGTCAAAATAAAACAGTAGAATATTAATCTTTTTTTGTGTTTATGTGCCTTGAGATGCCTGTATTCATAACTATTCCTTACATCGACGAATGATAATTTGTAGGATAGCGAACTGTATTTTTCTTTCTGCGAGTTAACGCGTTGCCTTTTTGGGTAAATAACGCGCTTTTGGTTTTTTGAGGAATAGTAATGACGAAACATGCCAGGTTTTTCCTCCTGCCCTCCTTTATTCTGATCTCCGCGGCTTTAATCGCCGGTTGTAACGATAAGGGAGAAGAGAAAGCTCACGTCGGTGAACCGCAGGTTACCGTTCATATTGTAAAAACGGCCCCGTTAGAAGTTAAGACTGAATTACCAGGCCGCACCAATGCTTATCGTATAGCCGAAGTTCGCCCACAGGTTAGCGGGATCGTACTGAATCGCAATTTCACTGAAGGCAGCGATGTGCAAGCAGGCCAGTCCCTGTACCAGATCGATCCCGCGACCTATCAGGCAAATTATGACAGCGCGAAAGGCGAACTGGCGAAAAGTGAAGCCGCCGCCGCCATCGCGCATTTGACGGTAAAACGTTACGTTCCGCTCGTGGGTACGAAATACATCAGCCAGCAGGAGTACGACCAGGCCATTGCTGATGCTCGTCAGGCCGATGCCGCCGTGATTGCCGCAAAAGCCACAGTCGAAAGCGCTCGCATCAATCTTGCTTATACCAAAGTCACTGCGCCAATTAGCGGACGTATCGGCAAATCGACTGTGACCGAAGGCGCTCTTGTCACTAATGGGCAAACGACTGAACTGGCGACTGTCCAGCAGCTCGATCCTATCTACGTTGATGTGACCCAATCCAGCAACGATTTTATGAGGCTGAAGCAATCCGTAGAGCAAGGAAATTTGCATAAGGAAAACGCCACCAGCAACGTAGAGTTGGTCATGGAAAACGGTCAAACCTATCCCCTGAAAGGTACGCTGCAATTCTCCGATGTGACCGTTGATGAAAGCACCGGCTCCATAACCCTACGTGCTGTCTTCCCTAACCCGCAACATACGCTTTTGCCGGGTATGTTTGTGCGTGCACGGATTGATGAAGGCGTCCAACCTGACGCCATTCTTATCCCGCAACAAGGCGTTAGCCGCACACCGCGTGGTGATGCAACCGTGCTGATTGTTAACGATAAAAGTCAGGTTGAAGCGCGCCCTGTCGTTGCCAGTCAGGCGATTGGCGATAAATGGTTGATTAGTGAAGGACTGAAATCTGGCGATCAAGTCATTGTCAGCGGCCTGCAAAAAGCGCGTCCGGGAGAGCAGGTTAAAGCCACTACCGATACCCCCGCAGATACTGCATCGAAGTAAGGTAATCTGACATGGCAAACTTTTTTATTCGACGACCGATATTTGCATGGGTGCTGGCCATTATTCTGATGATGGCGGGCGCACTGGCGATCCTACAATTGCCCGTCGCTCAGTATCCAACAATTGCACCGCCTGCGGTTTCTGTTTCAGCAAACTATCCGGGCGCTGATGCGCAGACCGTGCAGGATACGGTGACGCAGGTTATCGAACAGAATATGAACGGTATCGATAACCTGATGTATATGTCCTCCACCAGCGATTCCGCCGGTAGCGTGACAATTACCCTTACCTTCCAGTCCGGGACCGATCCTGATATCGCGCAAGTGCAGGTGCAGAACAAACTCCAGCTCGCCACGCCGTTGCTGCCGCAGGAGGTTCAGCAGCAGGGGATCAGTGTTGAAAAGTCCAGTAGCAGCTATTTGATGGTGGCGGGCTTTGTCTCTGATAACCCAGGCACCACACAGGACGATATCTCGGACTATGTGGCCTCTAACGTTAAAGATACGCTTAGCCGTCTGAATGGCGTCGGTGACGTACAGCTTTTCGGCGCACAGTATGCGATGCGTATCTGGCTGGATGCCGATCTGCTAAACAAATATAAACTGACACCGGTTGATGTGATTAACCAGTTGAAGGTACAGAACGATCAGATCGCTGCCGGACAGTTGGGCGGAACGCCAGCGTTACCAGGGCAACAATTGAACGCCTCGATTATTGCTCAGACGCGGTTTAAAAATCCGGAAGAATTCGGCAAAGTGACCCTGCGCGTAAACAGTGACGGCTCGGTGGTACGCCTGAAAGATGTCGCACGGGTTGAACTTGGCGGTGAAAACTATAACGTTATCGCTCGTATCAACGGAAAACCGGCGGCGGGCCTGGGGATTAAGCTGGCAACCGGCGCGAATGCTCTCGATACCGCGAAAGCCATTAAGGCAAAACTGGCGGAATTACAGCCATTCTTCCCGCAGGGAATGAAGGTTCTCTACCCTTATGACACCACGCCATTCGTCCAGCTTTCTATTCACGAAGTGGTAAAAACGCTGTTCGAAGCCATTATGCTGGTGTTCCTGGTGATGTATCTGTTCTTGCAGAATATGCGAGCAACGCTGATCCCCACCATTGCGGTACCCGTGGTGTTGTTAGGGACGTTTGCCATCCTCGCCGCTTTTGGTTACTCCATCAACACACTAACGATGTTCGGGATGGTGCTTGCCATCGGGCTGCTCGTCGATGATGCGATAGTGGTGGTGGAGAACGTCGAGCGCGTGATGATGGAGGATAAGCTCCCGCCAAAAGAAGCGACGGAAAAATCGATGTCGCAAATTCAGGGCGCACTGGTGGGTATCGCGATGGTGCTGTCAGCGGTATTTATTCCGATGGCATTCTTCGGCGGTTCTACTGGGGCAATTTATCGCCAGTTCTCTATCACCATCGTTTCGGCAATGGCGCTTTCTGTTCTGGTGGCATTGATTCTTACCCCTGCGTTATGTGCAACGCTGCTTAAACCCGTCTCTGCTGAGCATCACGAAAATAAGGGCGGTTTCTTCGGTTGGTTTAATACCACCTTCGATCATAGCGTTAACCACTACACCAACAGCGTCGGCAAAATCCTCGGATCCACAGGACGATATTTACTGATCTATGCGCTGATTGTTGCAGGAATGGTGGTGTTGTTTTTACGTCTTCCGTCTTCCTTCTTACCTGAAGAGGATCAGGGTGTCTTTCTGACCATGATTCAGTTACCCGCTGGCGCGACGCAAGAGCGGACGCAAAAAGTGTTGGATCAAGTTACGGATTACTATCTGAAGAACGAGAAAGCGAACGTTGAAAGTGTCTTTACGGTTAACGGCTTTAGCTTCAGCGGCCAGGCACAAAACGCCGGTATGGCCTTCGTCAGTCTGAAACCGTGGGAAGAGCGTAATGGTGACGAAAACAGTGCGGAAGCGGTAATCCATCGTGCCAAAATGGAATTGGGCAAGATCCGCGACGGTTTTGTCATTCCATTCAATATGCCAGCCATTGTTGAACTGGGCACGGCAACGGGTTTCGACTTTGAGTTAATTGATCAGGCTGGGCTGGGTCACGATGCCCTAACCCAGGCCCGTAACCAGTTGCTTGGTATGGCGGCGCAACATCCTGCCAGCTTAGTCAGCGTGCGCCCTAATGGCCTGGAAGACACCGCGCAGTTTAAACTGGAAGTTGACCAGGAAAAGGCGCAGGCATTAGGTGTTTCACTTTCTGACATCAATCAGACCATTTCAACGGCGCTGGGTGGGACTTACGTTAACGACTTCATCGACCGTGGCCGCGTGAAAAAGTTGTATGTTCAGGCGGATGCCAAATTCCGTATGCTGCCAGAAGATGTCGATAAACTTTATGTCCGCAGCGCCAACGGCGAAATGGTGCCATTCTCGGCCTTTACCACTTCACATTGGGTGTATGGCTCTCCGCGACTGGAACGCTACAACGGTCTGCCGTCAATGGAGATTCAGGGGGAAGCCGCGCCAGGAACCAGTTCCGGCGATGCCATGGCGTTGATGGAAAACCTTGCGTCAAAATTACCTGCGGGCATTGGTTATGACTGGACGGGTATGTCGTATCAGGAACGCTTATCGGGAAACCAGGCTCCCGCTCTGGTAGCAATTTCCTTTGTGGTTGTTTTCCTGTGCCTTGCTGCACTCTATGAAAGCTGGTCAATTCCTGTCTCGGTTATGTTGGTAGTGCCGTTAGGGATTGTCGGCGTGCTGCTGGCGGCGACACTCTTTAATCAAAAAAATGACGTCTACTTTATGGTGGGCTTGCTAACGACAATTGGCTTGTCGGCCAAAAACGCTATTTTGATCGTTGAGTTCGCTAAAGATCTCATGGAGAAAGAGGGTAAAGGTGTTGTTGAAGCGACACTGATGGCAGTACGTATGCGTCTGCGTCCTATCCTGATGACCTCTCTCGCCTTTATTCTCGGCGTATTACCGCTAGCTATCAGTAACGGTGCCGGCAGTGGCGCGCAGAACGCTGTGGGTATCGGGGTAATGGGAGGAATGGTCTCTGCAACGTTGCTGGCAATCTTCTTCGTACCGGTGTTCTTTGTGGTGATCCGCCGTTGCTTTAAAGGATAAATCAGAAACATAAAGGCGCTTTCGGGTGCCTTTATTATTTCCAGTGAAACCCATAAAAATTAATAAGATATTCTTCTGCTCACTCTTTAAAAGCTTTCTATAGTTCCCGCTCCCTTCACTATTTTTACAATTCACATAATTTGTCATTATTCATTCCGCAAGATTTATAACCTCCGGTGATAAAATGGCATTCAGCTCGTTAATAAGAGAGTTAACTTATTAAGCGTTAGCGTTTATTACTGAGGTAACACCATGAAAAGATTAATTCCTGTGGCATTGCTCACCGCATTGCTGGCGGGCTGTGCTCACGATTCGCCCTGCGTTCCGGTTTATGACGATCAGGGTCGTCTGGTTCACACCAATACCTGTATGAAAGGCACGACTCAGGATAACTGGGAAACGGCTGGGGCTATTGCCGGCGGGGCAGCTGCTGTTGCTGGCCTGACGATGGGGATCATCGCTCTATCGAAATAACTGAACAGGGCGCGGAGTTCCGCGCTCTTTTTAACGATACAGTATCTCTCCATAAGATAAAATATTGCTATATTCTGCTGGGTAATTCCCTGCTGATTTAGCATGTTACATCGCGTTATTTCGCTGCTTTCGAAATAACGCATCAATTTAATTTTCACACTTCCCACCAGAAATATACTCACGCTAACAATCATTATTCTGCTTAGTAAAACACGCGTAAATATTTTGCGCCAAAATGTGGCGCATGTTTCATTTTCGCACCATTGCGGGGCGCTGTTTTTATTATTTCCTGTCTACACTCAGCTTATTGCGACGCGAAATCGTGCGCAAAAGCTGGCACTACTTTTGCTTATAAGAGGATGGCCACAGACAGGTAAAAGACGTTTCCCAAACGTCCTATAACGATAATTTTCGCCTCACAGGAAGCATTATGAAAAAGATGATGATAGCCACACTGGCTGCCGCCAGCGTGCTGCTTGCCGTTGCAAATCAGGCGCTGCTGGCGCGACGCTTGATGCCGTTCAGAAAAAAGGTTTTGTGCAATGCGGGATCAGTGATGGATTACCTGGGTTCTCTTATGCCGATGCTGACGGTAAGTTTTCAGGTATTGATGTTGATATTTGTCGTGGTGTTGCCGCTGCTGTATTTGGTGACGACACGAAAGTGAAATATACCCCGCTCACTGCAAAAGAACGCTTCACCGCTTTACAGTCAGGGGAGGTGGATTTGCTCTCCCGTAATACGACCTGGACTTCATCTCGCGATGCCGGGATGGGAATGGCATTTACCGGCGTCACTTATTACGACGGCATTGGCTTCCTGACGCACGATAAAGCGGGGCTAAAAAGCGCGAAAGAACTGGATGGCGCTACCGTCTGTATTCAGGCGGGTACTGATACCGAACTCAACGTCGCCGACTACTTCAAGGCAAACAATATGAAGTACACACCGGTGACTTTCGATCGCTCTGACGAATCAGCGAAGGCACTGGAATCTGGTCGCTGCGATACGCTGGCCTCGGATCAATCACAACTGTATGCCCTGCGCATCAAATTAAGCAACCCAGCTGAATGGATTGTCTTACCGGAAGTTATCTCAAAAGAACCGCTTGGTCCGGTAGTTCGTCGTGGCGATGATGAATGGTTCTCGATTGTACGCTGGACGCTTTTCGCCATGCTGAATGCTGAAGAGATGGGCATCAATTCCCAGAACGTCGATGAAAAAGCGGCTAATCCAGCAACGCCTGATATGGCACATCTGCTGGGTAAAGAAGGCGATTACGGCAAGGATCTGAAGCTGGATAATAAATGGGCCTATAACATCATCAAACAGGTGGGTAACTACTCGGAAATTTTTGAGCGTAACGTAGGTTCAGAAAGCCCGCTGAAAATTAAACGTGGGCAAAATAATCTCTGGAATAACGGCGGTATTCAGTACGCACCGCCCGTGCGTTAAGTCGGTGTGAGGTAACGAGCGTCGCTACGGCGGCGCTCTCTTCAGCGTTATGCTTTCCGAGGTTTCTATGTCTCATCGCCGCTCAACCGTTAAAGGCTCACTCTCTTTTGCCAACCCTACGGTTCGCGCCTGGTTATTCCAGATCCTTGCCGTTGTTGCTGTTGTCGGCATTGTTGGTTGGTTATTTCACAACACTGTAACGAATCTCAATAATCGTGGCATTACTTCAGGTTTTGCCTTTCTGGATCGCGGCGCTGGCTTCGGTATTGTCCAGCATTTGATCGATTACCAGCAGGGCGACACCTACGGACGCGTTTTTATTGTCGGCTTACTCAATACGCTACTGGTTTCTGCATTGTGTATTGTGTTCGCTTCTGTTTTGGGCTTCTTTATCGGTCTGGCGAGACTTTCGGATAACTGGCTGCTACGAAAGCTTTCCACAATTTATATTGAGATCTTCCGTAATATTCCCCCGCTGCTGCAAATCTTCTTCTGGTACTTTGCCGTGTTGCGCAATTTGCCCGGACCACGCCAGGCTGTGAGCGCGTTTGATCTGGCCTTTTTGAGCAATCGTGGGCTTTATATTCCGTCACCGCAGCTGGGAGACGGATTTATTGCGTTTATCCTGGCTGTTGTTATGGCTATAGTCCTTTCTGTTGGGCTATTCCGCTTTAATAAAACATACCAGATAAAGACCGGACAACTGCGCCGCACCTGGCCGATCGCCGCAGTGTTGATCATTGGTTTGCCTTTACTGGCGCAATGGCTTTTTGGCGCAGCACTACACTGGGATGTCCCAGCCCTACGAGGCTTTAACTTCCGCGGCGGGATGGTTTTAATTCCTGAACTGGCAGCCTTAACGCTGGCACTTTCGGTTTATACATCTGCATTTATCGCCGAGATTATCCGCGCTGGGATCCAGGCAGTGCCTTATGGTCAACATGAAGCGGCTCGGTCACTGGGATTACCCAACCCGGTTACGCTACGCCAGGTCATTATTCCCCAGGCATTGCGGGTGATTATTCCACCGTTAACCAGCCAGTATCTCAACATCGTCAAAAACTCCTCTCTTGCCGCCGCTATTGGCTATCCCGATATGGTTTCGCTGTTTGCCGGCACCGTGCTGAATCAGACGGGGCAAGCCATCGAGACGATAGCCATGACCATGTCGGTCTATCTGATTATCAGCCTGACTATCTCGCTGCTGATGAATATCTATAACCGCCGCATCGCGATCGTTGAACGCTAAGGAGTCATGATGACAAAAGTATTGCTGTCTCATCCCCCGCGCCCGGCGAGCCATAACTCAAGCCGCGCGATGGTGTGGGTGCGAAAAAATCTGTTCTCCAGCTGGAGCAATAGCCTGCTGACTATTGGCTGCATATGGTTGATGTGGGAACTGATCCCACCGTTGCTGAACTGGGCATTTTTGCAGGCTAACTGGGTTGGCTCAACGCGTGCCGACTGCACAAAAGCCGGTGCCTGTTGGGTCTTCATCCACGAACGATTTGGTCAGTTTATGTATGGGCTTTACCCACACGACCAACGCTGGCGAATTAACCTCGCATTACTGATTGGGCTTGTGTCGATCGCACCAATGTTCTGGAAAATACTCCCGCATCGCGGTCGCTATATTGCGGCCTGGGCGGTGATTTACCCACTGATTGTCTGGTGGCTGATGTATGGCGGTTTTTTTGCTCTTGAGCGGGTTGAAACCCGGCAATGGGGCGGGCTGACGCTAACTTTAATTATTGCATCAGTTGGGATTGCGGGGGCGCTACCGTGGGGGATCTTACTGGCGTTAGGTCGCCGCTCCCATATGCCGATTGTGCGTATCTTATCGGTCATTTTTATCGAATTCTGGCGCGGCGTGCCGCTGATTACCGTTCTGTTTATGTCTTCGGTCATGCTGCCGTTGTTTATGGCAGAAGGCACCAGTATCGACAAATTGATCCGCGCGCTGGTTGGCGTGATCCTGTTTCAGTCAGCATATGTTGCGGAAGTCGTGCGAGGTGGATTACAGGCGCTGCCTAAAGGGCAATATGAAGCGGCAGAGTCGCTGGCGTTGGGTTACTGGAAAACTCAGGGGCTGGTTATTCTGCCACAGGCGTTGAAGCTGGTAATTCCTGGGCTGGTAAATACCATCATCGCACTCTTCAAAGATACCAGCCTGGTGATCATTATCGGGTTGTTCGATCTTTTCAGTAGCGTTCAGCAGGCAACCGTTGATCCCGCCTGGTTGGGTATGTCGACGGAAGGGTATGTTTTCGCCGCGCTGATCTACTGGATCTTCTGTTTCAGCATGTCGCGCTATAGCCAGTATCTGGAAAAACGTTTTAACACCGGGCGTACACCGCATTGAGGACACTATGAGCCAAATTTTACTGCAACCTGCTAACGCGATGATTACGCTGGAAAACGTCAATAAATGGTATGGACAATTCCATGTTTTGAAAAATATAAATTTAACCGTGCAACCGGGAGAACGGATCGTTCTGTGTGGCCCTTCAGGTTCCGGTAAATCGACAACCATTCGTTGTATTAATCATCTGGAAGAACATCAACAGGGACGGATCGTGGTAGATGGCATCGAACTTAATGAAGATATCCGCAATATTGAGCGCGTCAGGCAGGAAGTGGGAATGGTCTTTCAGCATTTCAATCTCTTCCCTCATCTGACCGTTTTACAGAACTGTACCCTGGCACCGATTTGGGTACGCAAGATGCCTAAGAAAGAGGCTGAAGATCTGGCGGTGCATTACCTAGAGCGGGTGAGAATTGCCGAACATGCGCATAAGTTTCCCGGACAGATTTCAGGTGGTCAGCAGCAACGCGTTGCCATTGCGCGTTCGCTGTGTATGAAGCCGAAAATTATGTTGTTTGATGAGCCAACGTCGGCGCTCGATCCTGAGATGGTGAAAGAGGTGCTGGATACGATGATTGGGCTGGCGCAGTCGGGTATGACAATGTTGTGTGTAACACATGAGATGGGGTTTGCACGAACCGTCGCTGACCGGGTAATTTTTATGGATCGTGGGGAAATAGTGGAGCAAGCTGCACCTGATGAATTTTTTGCGCATCCTAAATCAGAGCGTACGAGGGCATTTTTATCGCAGGTAATCCATTAATTGAATGTTAGTTCGAAAAGCAAAAAGGCCATCCTTTCGGATGGCCTTTCGCTTGATTTGATGTCTGGCAGTTTATGGCGGGCGTCCTGCCCGCCACCCTCCGGGCCGTTGCTTCGCAACGTTCAAATCCGCTCCCGGCGGATTTGTCCTACTCGGGAGAGTGTTCACCGACAAACAACAGATAAAGCAAAAAGCCCGTCTCTCGACTGGGCTTTTTGCTTTATTTGATGTCTGGCAGTTCCCTACTCTCGCATGGGGAGACCCCACACTACCATCGGCGCTACGGCGTTTCACTTCTGAGTTCGGCATGGGGTCAGGTGGGACCACCGCGCTGTTGCCGCCATACAAATTCTTTTACTAGCGCCGAACTTTAACCTAAAAACTGGTGCTGATACCCAGAGTCCAACTGGACCTCACCCTTACCAAGGGTGCGCTCTACCAACTGAGCCATATCAGCACACTTTATTCTTCGAACCATCCACAACTGTATTGTGAACACGTTCTTTATTTGATGCCTGGCAGTTCCCTACTCTCGCATGGGGAGACCCGACATGACCATCGGCGCTACGGCGTTTCACTTCTGAGTTCGGCATGGGGTCAGGTGGGACCACCGCGCCGTCGCCGCCAGGAATCTTGTTATTAACCCGCCATCAGGCCAGTTAATTTATCTGTATCAAGCTGAGTATTGATGTCTCTTTTCACCAAAACATCTTTGGCGTTGTAAGGTTAAGCCTCACGGTTCATTAGTACTGGTTAGCTCAATGTATCGTCACACTTACACACCCAGCCTATCAACGTCGTAGTTTTCTCCAACGTTGCTTCCTTCAGGACTCTCAAGGAGTCAGGGAGAACTCATCTCGGGGCAAGTTTCGTGCTTAGATGCTTTCAGCATGTATCTTTTCCGCATTTAGCTACCGGGCAATGCCATTGGCATGACAACCCGAACACCAGTGATGCGTCCACTCCGGTCCTCTCGTACTAGGAGCAGCCCCCCTCAATTCTCCAGCGCCCACGGCAGATAGGACGAAATCTGTCTCACCACGTTCTAAACCCAGCTCGCGTACCACTTTAAATGGCGAACAGCCATACCCTTGGGACCTACTTCAGCCCCAGGATGTGATGAGCCGACATCGAGGTGCCAAGATCGCCTCTGTCCATATGAACTCTTGGGCGGTATCAGCCTGTTATCCCCGGAGTACCTTTTATCCGTTGAGCGATGGCCCTTCCATTCAGAACCACCGGATTACTATGACCTGCTTTCGCACCTGCTCGAGCCGTCACTCTCGGCAGTCAAGCTAGCTTATGCCATTGCACTAACCTCCTGATGTCCGACCAGGATTAGCTAACCTTCGTGCTCCTCCGTTACTCTTTAAAGGAGGAGACCGCCCCAGTCAAACTACCCACCAGACACTGTCCGCAACCCGGATTACGGGTCTACGTTAGAACACCAGCCATTAAAGGGTGGTATTTCAAGGCTCGGCTTCATGCAGACTGGCGTCCACGCTTTCAGCCTCCCACCTATCCTACACATCAAGGACCAGTGTTCAGTGTCAAGCTATAGTAAAGGTTCACGGGGTCTTTCCGTCTTGCCGCGGGTACACTGCATCTTCACAGCGAGTTCAATTTCACTGAGTCTCGGGGTGGAGACAGCCTGGCCATCATTACGCCATTCGTGCAGGTCGGAACTTACCCGACAAGGAATTTCGCTACCTTAGGACCGTTATAGTTACGGCCGCCGTTTACCGGGGCTTCGATCAAGAGCTTCGCGTTGCCGCTAACCCCATCAATTAACCTTCCGGCACCGGGCAGGCGTCACACCGTATACGTCCACTTTCGTGTTTGCACAGTGCTGTGTTTAATAAACAGTTGCAGCCAGCTGGTATCTTCGACTGATTTCAGCTCCATGGGTAAACCACTTCACCTACATATCAGCGTGCCTTCTCCCGAAGTTACGGCACCATTTTGCCTAGTTCCTTCACCCGAGTTCTCTCAAGCGCCTTGGTATTCTCTACCTGACCACCTGTGTCGGTTTGGGGTACGATTTGATGTTACCTGATGCTTAGAGGCTTTTCCTGGAAGCAGGGCATTTGTTACTTCAGCACCGTAGTGCCTCGTCATCACACCTCAGCGTTAATAAGAGTCCGGATTTACCTTAAAACTCTCCGCCTACATGCTTAAACCGGGACAACCGTCGCCCGGCTAACATAGCCTTCTCCGTCCCCCCTTCGCAGTAACACCAAGTACAGGAATATTAACCTGTTTCCCATCGACTACGCCTTTCGGCCTCGCCTTAGGGGTTGACTCACCCTGCCCCGATTAACGTTGGACAGGAACCCTTGGTTTCTGGCGTGCGGGTTTTTCACCCGCATTATCGTTACTTATGTCAGCATTCGCACTTCTGATACCTCCAGCAACCCTCACAGGCCACCTTCAACGGCTTAGAACGCTCCCCTACCCAACAACGCATAGTGTCGCTGCCGCAGCTTCGGTGCACAGTTTAGCCCCGTTACATCTTCCGCGCAGGCCGACTCGACCAGTGAGCTATTACGCTTTCTTTAAATGATGGCTGCTTCTAAGCCAACATCCTGGCTGTCTGAGCCTTCCCACATCGTTTCCCACTTAACTGTGACTTTGGGACCTTAGCTGGCGGTTTGGGTTGTTTCCCTTTTCACGACGGACGTTAGCACCCGCCGTGTGTCTCCCGTGATAACATTCTTCGGTATTCGTAGTTTGCATCGGGTTGGTAAGTCGGGATGACCCCCTAGCCGAAACAGTGCTCTACCCCCGAAGATGAGGTTCACGAGGCGCTACCTAAATAGCTTTCGGGGAGAACCAGCTATCTCCCGGTTTGATTGGCCTTTCACCCCCAGCACAAGTCATCCGCTAATTTTTCAACATTAGTCGGTTCGGTCCTCCAGTTAGTGTTACCCAACCTTCAACCTGCCCATGGCTAGATCACCGGGTTTCGGGTCTATACCCTGCAACTTGACGCCGATTTAAGACTCGGTTTCCCTGGCTCCCCTATTCGGTTAACCTTGCTACAGAATATAAGTCGCTGACCCATTATACAAAAGGTACGCAGTCACACCCTGATAAATCAAGGCTCCCACTGCTTGTACGTACACGGTTTCAGGTTCTTTTCACTCCCTCGCCGGGGTTCTTTCGCCTTTCCCTCACGGTACTGGTTCACTATCGGTCAGTCAGGAGTATTTAGCCTTGGAGGATGGTCCCCCCATATTCAGACAGGATACCACGTGTCCCGCCGTACTCTTTGAGTTCACGGCACATGCATTTTTGTGTACGGGGCTATCACCCTGTATGCGGGGACTTTCCAGACCGTTCCACTAACACACATGCTGATTTAGACTCTGAGCTGCTCCCCGTTCGCTCGCCGCTACTAGGGGAATCTCGGTTGATTTCTTTTCCTCGGGGTACTTAGATGTTTCAGTTCCCCCGGTTCGCTTCGTTAAGCTATGTATTCACTTAACGATAGTGTGTCGAAACACCTGGGTTTCCCCATTCGGAAATCGTCGGTTATAACGGTTCATATCACCTTACCGACGCTTATCGCAGATTAGCACGTCCTTCATCGCCTCGACTGCCAGGGCATCCACCGTGTACGCTTAGTCGCTTAACCTCACAACCGGAAGATGTTTCGTAAACATTCCGCGTTGCGAAAATTTGAGAGACTCGAACACCGCTTTCGTTCTTCTTATGACGGCGACACAGTTGTTTCAATTTTCAGCTTGATCCAGATTTTTAAAGAGCAAAACTTCTCAGTAATCCTTATCAGGTACTCTGAGGTATTGAGGTCGGCGACTTTCACTCGACAAACCAGCAAGTGGCGTCCCCTAGGGGATTCGAACCCCTGTTACCGCCGGCGGCGAAAGGGCGGTGTCCTGGGCCTCAGACGAAGGGGACACTGAGTCTGAATCGCAAGACGCCTTGCTAATTTACTTTTTTCATCAGACAATCTGTGTGAGCACTTCAAAGCACGTTTCTTTAAGGTAAGGAGGTGATCCAACCGCAGGTTCCCCTACGGTTACCTTGTTACTACTTCACCCCAGTCATGAATCACAAAGTGGTAAGCGCCCTCCCGAAGGTTAAGCTACCTACTTCTTTCAACCCACTCCCATGGTGTGACGGGCGGTGTGTACAAGGCCCGGGAACGCATTCACTCGTAGCATTCTGATTGACGATTACTAGCGATCTGACTTCATGGAGTCGAGTTGCAGACTCCAATCCGGACTACGACATACTTTATGAGGTCCGCTTGCTCTCGGTGAGGATACGCTTTTCTTTGTATATGCCATTGTAGCACGTGTGTAGCCCTACTCGTAAGGGCCTATATGACTCGGGGTCACCATTCCCCCACCTTTCTCCAGTTTATCACTGTAATCTCCTTTGAGTTCCCTGAACCGCTGGCAACAAAGGATAAGGGTTGCGCTCGTTGCGGGACTTAACCCAACATTTCACAACACGAGCTGACGACAGCCATGCAGCACCTGTCTCAGAGTTCCCGAAGGCACCAAAGCATCTCTGCTAAGTTCTCTGGATGTCAAGAGTAGGTAAGGTTCTTCGCGTTGCATCGAATTAAACCACATGCTCCACCGCTTGTGCGGGCCCCCGTCAATTCATTTTCAGTTTTAACCTTGCGGCCTAATTCCCCAGTGGTCGACTTAACGCGTTAGCTCCGAAGCCACGCCTCAAGGGCACAACCTCCAAGTCGACATCGTTTACGGCGTGGACTACCAGGGTATCTAATCCTGTTTGCTCCCCACGCTTTCGCACCTGAGCGTCAGTCTTTGTCCAGGGGGCCGCCTTCGCCACCGGTATTCCTCCAGATCTCTACGCATTTCACCGCTACACCTGGAATTCTACCCCCCTCTACAAGACTCTAGCCTGCCAGTTTCGAATGCAGTTCCCAGGTTGAGCCCGGGGATTTCACATCCGACTTGACAGACCGCCTGCGTGCGCTTTACGCCCAGTAATTCCGATTAACAGGCGTATCTTCCGCATTACCGCGGCTGCTGGCACGGAGTTAGCCGGTGCTTCTTCTGCGAGTAACGTCAATCGCTGCAAAGCTATTAACTACAACGCCTTCCTCCTCGCTGAAAGTACTTTACAACCCGAAGGCCTTCTTCATACACGCGGCATGGCTGCATCAGGCTTGCGCCCATTGTGCAATATTCCCCACTGCTGCCTCCCGTAGGAGTCTGGACCGTGTCTCAGTTCCAGTGCTGGGCGGTCATCGCAGACCAGCTAGGTATTGTCGCCTAGGTGAGCCGTTACCCCACCTGACGAGCCAATCCCATCTGGGCACATCCGATGGTGTGAGGCCCGCGTAACCCACTTTGGTCTTGCGACGTTATGCGGTATTAGCTACCGTTTCCAGTAGTTATCCCCCTCCATCGGGCAGTTTCCCAGACATTACTCACCCGTCCGCCACTCGTCACCCAAGAGCAAGCTTTTCTTGTGCTACCGTTCGACTTGCATGTGTTAGGCCTGCCGCCAGCGTTCAATCTGAGCCATGATCAAACTCTTCAATTTAAAAGTTTGATGCTCAAAGAATTAAACTTCGTAATGAATTACGTGTTCACTCTTGAGACTTGGTATTCATTTTTCGTCTTGCGACGTTAAGAATCCGTATCTTCGAGTGCCCACACAGATTGTCTGATAAATTGTTAAAGAGCAGTTGCGACGCGGCTTTCAGCTCACTGTCGCGAGGTGGCGTATATTACGCTTTCCTCTTTCAGAGTCAACCCTGAATTTCAGGATTTTTTTCTCTTCGTTGTTCCGACCATCCTGTGAAGTGTTTCACGTTGTCGTCTCAACGGAGGCGCATTATAGGGATCCCAATTTTTTGCACAAGTATTTTTTTGATCTTTTTTTCTGTTTGTTGTTTTTTCACCCTTTTTGCTGCAATCGCACACAAAACGGTGCTTTTTTGCATACTAAAAGACTTGCACAAGGCCAATAATGCCCCCAAAGTCATTAGTAAATCATTTATTGCTGAGGTAAGTATGTCTGATGTTTTACGCCCATACCGCGATCTTTTTCCACAAATCGGTCAGCGCGTAATGATCGACGATAGCAGTGTCGTGATTGGTGACGTTCGTCTGGCTGATGATGTGGGGATCTGGCCGCTCGTTGTGATTCGTGGAGATGTACATTATGTACAGATCGGAGCACGCACCAATATCCAGGATGGCAGTATGTTGCATGTCACTCATAAATCCTCGTACAACCCAGATGGCAACCCATTAACCATTGGCGAAGATGTCACTGTTGGTCACAAGGTGATGCTCCACGGCTGCACCATTGGCAATCGAGTTTTGGTTGGGATGGGCTCAATTTTACTTGATGGCGCAATAGTAGAAGATGATGTGATGATTGGTGCGGGTAGTCTGGTCCCACAAAATAAACGGCTGGAGAGCGGATATCTGTATCTCGGTAGCCCCGTCAAACAGATCCGCCCGTTAAGTGATGAAGAGAAGGCTGGGTTACGCTATTCCGCGAATAATTACGTGAAATGGAAGGACGAATATCTGGATCAGGGTAACCAGACCCAGCCTTGATCATCTTCACTTTGTTCCTGAATTAAGTTTTCCGCTTCTTCTTCCAGGTCCCAGCGATGCTGACGAAAACTCGCTAACCACTGTTCTGGCGTATCTCCAGTAAAGCGATACGCCAGACTCTCGCCAGAGATCGCGCATGTCAGTTGCATACCGTTCACCAGCACTGGGAAGCAGACCGCATTGATATCTGCACGCCACTCTTCCCTATCCGGGAACTGAATGGCCTGATCCATACGCCAAGCTCGCGTTTGAGTGATTCAATGACCGGCTCAACGTCAGGCAAAATACCGTGCCACAATAAAACGGCATGTGCCGCCTGGCCCACCAGCATTCCCAGCCCATCGGCATAACGCTTCGCGCCGATATGCTCGACGGACCCCACGCGAGTAAATGCGGTATTACCCTTCTGATAAACATGTCATAACAACATACGCGTGCGTTCACCACTGATGCCGGTATCAGCGGCGTTTCACCGGCAATACCGCTGGAGGTTGCATTAATGATGAGATCCAATTCATGACCACCAAGCTCTGACATCGGCAGCGCGCTGCACGCTCCCCGTGTGACGGAACAGTTCGGCCAGCGTCTGCGCTCGCACATGAGTACGGTTAGTAATGGTGACGCTACAGTCCAGTGAAAGCAGAGGTAGCAAGACGCCACGCGCCGCGCCGCCCGCACCAATTAATAGTACACGATAACCGGGTTTAATCAGCTTCAGTCGTTCAAGGTCGCTCAACAAACCGATGCGCCGTCGGCGTCATCACCGAGAATGCGCCCATCATCAAGCCGTTTAAGCGTATTCACCGCCCCCGCCAGCGCCGCGCGCTCGGTCAACTCATCGGCTCGCGCGTATGCTTCTTCTTTAAAGGGAACCGTAACGTTAGCTCCTTTACCCCCGATTCTGCTGGAAGCATCTAAGGTAGGGATAAAGGTATTGAGCGGTGCCAGCATGCGCCCATAGGGGTGAATCAGCTGCAACTGCTCTGCAAACTGCTGATGAATGAACGGCGACTTGCTATGCGCGATCGGATTGCCAAAAACAACGTAGCTTTCCATTACATTATCCCTGGCGAAAACGTTCACCCGTCAGGGCATCGAGAATTTCTGACGGATTCAACCGCCCGCCCGTTTGCGCATCAGCTACCACTGGGAAATCATCACCAAACTGTGCGATGACCTCAGCTGTTGTCCGACACGGTGGTTCACCGCTCAGGTTAGCGCTGGTTGAAACCAGCGGTTTACCATAAGCCTTGCACAGTTCAATCACCACCGGATGATCTGTCGACTCTGACGGCGAGTGAGTTAAATCGGCCCGTTAGCCAACCCGGTGTGCTTGCCTTCGCCGGGAAGACAAACGTTACCGGTCCTGGCCACCGGGGGAAAAGATGGCCGCACGCTGCTCTTCGCTCAACATGCTGTCGTCTATATAGGGCTGAAGCTGTTCGAAGCTGGCAGCAATGAGGATGAGACCTTTATCTACCGGGCGCTGTTTTAAGGCCAGCAGGTTCATAACCGCTTCTTCACTGTCGGGATCGCAGACCGATGCGAATGGCTTCGGTTGGATAGGCGATGACTCTCTTTATTATTCAGAGCAATAACCGCACGCTGTACGGCCTCTGATGGCAGGTTTTTATTCACTGATTTGTTTCGCCGGTACCGGCTTTCCACATTGTTTACTGGCACAAAAACGTTTTTACGCCCTGCGCCGTTTTCTTTTTGATAAGCAGCGGGTAGTGGCACTCAGGGCACTCCCCGCTACCGGTGTGAAGTTAATGACGAACTGACATTCCGGATAGCGATCGCAGGAATGAAAATTTTTACCAAAGCGAGAGCGACGTTGCACCAACTGCCCCTGTTGACACGCAGGGCAAGTGATTGCCGTTTCATCTGGTTTATCGATAACTTCAGTGTGTTCACATTCAGGATACTGACTGCATCCGATGAACATGCCAAAACGTCCCTGACGCAACACCAGCTCGGCGCCACACTCAGGACACGACTGCCCCTCCAGTACTTTAACGATATGTCCATCCGCCTGGTTTTTCAGGGGACGGACATAATCGCATTCCGGATAATGAGAGCAGCCAAGAAACGGCCCGTGCTTGCCGGACCGTATGACGAGTCCAGCCCCACACTGCGGACAGGGCTCGTTTTTAGGCACCGAAAACAGTGCTGATTTGACCATAACAACTCATGCCCCACTAAAAGAATTTAGTGCAGCATACCTTCATTCGTCTCGAAGAGTAATTCTTCCATTTGTTGATACGCGTTTTCGCAGCCGGGAAGATTGAACAGCACCATCAAAATGACCCATTTCAACTCTTCCAGTTCGGACTCTGCGGTATCCAGAGCCATCACGCGCTCAATCACCATTTCCCGCGTTTCGAGGTTCAGCACCTGAATCTGCTCCAGGAATAACAGGAACCCTCGACAGCTAGCATCCAGCCGCTGGCTCTCTTCCTGTGTGAAAATACGCACGGAGAGAGGATCGGATGCAAGCTGCATCGGTTCTACGAGGCCTTCCTGATAGTCGGCGAGCTTTTCCAGCCACATTAGCGCGTTGAAGATATCTTCACGTTCGAACCCTGCATCGGTAAGATCCAGTTCAGTTGTCCTTGATTTACGCGCATTTCTCTTTTGTTTATGGATGTAGGTCTCAAACAAATACATTAGTACGTCGAACATGGCCTGCCCTCCTTAATCGGACATAGCCGCCGGGTACTGCTGCGATTCATCCTGCTAACTCCAGTTCAAGTAGCTGAGCCACGGTAACTGGCACAGGTTGGCCGGCACGTTCAGCGACGACGTCAACAAGTGTTGCCTCATCTCCTACGTTAGCCAGGAGCTCAGGAAATGGCAATGCTACAGATTCCTGATCTGCACAATAATTTGTCATCTCCGCCTTCTCGGGCAACTGTTTGTTTAAAGATGGGAATTGCGCCAGAATATCTTCGGGTTCAGTAACCACCGCAGCGCCTTGCTTGATAAGCCAGTGCGGACCCCCAGTTCCCGGATGACCCAACGGTCCCGGTATCGCGAAAACTTCTCGCCCTTGATCAAGCGCACAGCGAGCGGTGACAAGGGATCGACTGCGCAGCGCGGCCTCCACGACCAAAACACCGTAGCTCAACCCACTGATAATCCGGTTACGGCGGGGGAAATGATACGCCACGGGAGTTGCGTCGAGGAGAGAACTCGGACACCAAGGTGCCGCCGCTGGCTACGATGCTTTCAGCGAGCTGTCGATGACGATGGGGATAAATGTGATTCAGGCCACTGCCGAGTACCGCAATCGTCCCACCACCCACCTGCAGAGCGCCGCGATGGGCGACACCATCAATACCCAGCGCCAACCCGCTCGTAATGTTACTCCTCGCTCGCCAGCGCCTCGCAAAGTAACGCCCCCAGCGTTCACCGTAGAGTGAATGCTGACGGCTACCTACGACAGCCAGCTGCGGTGAACGAAGCAAATCGACATTGCCACGAATGCACAGCACTGCAGGATAATCACGGATAGCCCGTAACGACTCAGGATATAGCGGTGAATCAGCCAACAAAAGCGTACTATCAGGCATCGCCAGCCATCTCTCGGCTGCATCGAATTCTACGGATAAAAAGAAAAAAAACGCTCAACTTGTTTAGCGCTAAACCCAATTGTAGATAAGGTTTGACGGGTGATATTTGCCTGCTGACACAGGACGTGCAGCACATGCAGCATTTGATCACCACATAAATTGTTGACCTTCAAGAGACGGAAGGCGACCTCTTCAGGTGACATCCTTTTCTCCCTTGCCACATGCGGCATAGCAATCCTTGCGATTGGTCAGTGATGCTGTCAATTAGAGGGGGTTTTGTCTAGAATAGAGGTAATAATCTTTCCTACTCCTGAACAGAACTCGGATATTTATGGCAGTTTTGCAAGTGTTACATATCCCGGACGAGCTGTTTCGCAAAGTCGCTGAGCCGGTAAAAGAAGTGAATGAAGAAATCCAGCGTATTGTCGACGATATGTTCGAGACAATGTACGCCGAAGAAGGTATTGGCCTCGCGGCAACGCAGGTCGACATCCATAAACGAATTATCGTTATTGATGTCTCTGAGAATCGCGATCATCAACTGGTGTTGATAAACCCAGAGCTGCTCGAAAAAAACGGTGACACCGGTATTGAAGAAGGCTGTCTGTTATTCCTGAGCAGCGGGCACTGGTTCCTCGTGCCGAGCGCGTGAAGATCCGCGCACTTGATCGTAACGGTAAAACATTCGAACTTGAAGCTGACGATCTGCTGGCTATCTGTATCCAACATGAAATGGATCACTTAGTCGGTAAACTGTTTATCGATTATCTTTCTCCGCTAAAACAGCAGCGTATTCGTCAGAAAGTTGAAAAACTGGATCGCCTGAACGCGCGTGCCTAAGGATAAGGATTAACGTGTCAGATTCACTACGTATTATTTTTGCGGGTACTCCTGACTTTGCAGCGCGTCATCTTGATGCGCTGCTGTCGTCGGAACACCAGGTCGTTGGCGTATTTACCCAACCTGACCGCCCGGCTGGCCGTGGTAAGAAACTGATGCCTAGCCCGGTCAAAGTGCTGGCGGAAGAGAAAGGTATCCCGGTTTTCCAGCCAGCTTCGCTGCGCCCGGAAGAGAACCAAAAGCTGGTATCCTCACTCAACGCCGACGTAATGGTCGTGGTGGCCTATGGGCTGATCCTGCCAAAAGCGGTATTGGCGATGCCACGCCTTGGCTGTATCAACGTTCATGGTTCCCTGTTGCCTCGCTGGCGTGGCGCTGCACCAATTCAGCGTTCACTGTGGGCCGGCGATAGCGAAACGGGCGTCACTATCATGCAGATGGATGTCGGTCTGGATACCGGTGATATGCTGCACAAACTCTCCTGTCCGATAACCGCAGAAGACACCAGCGCGAGTCTTTACAACAAGCTGGCGGAACTCGGCCCACAGGGACTGCTGCATACGCTACATCTGCTGGCAACCGGTAACGCCAAACCTGAAGTTCAGGACGAGACGCTGGTGAGCTACGCTGAGAAACTCAGTAAAGAAGAAGCACGAGTAGACTGGACGCTCCGGCCGCTCAACTCGAGCGCTGCATTGAGCCTTTAACCCATGGCCAATGAGCTACATCGTGATAGACGATCAGCCGGTTAAAATCTGGCAGGCAACGGTTATTGATAAAACCGCAAACGCCGAACCGGGCACGATTCTGGAAGCGACCCGCCAGGGTATTCAGGTCGCCACCGGCGACGGTATTCTGAACCTTATCTCGCTGCAGCCCGCAGGTAAAAAAGCCATGAGCGCGCAGGATCTCCTGAATTCGCGCCGGGAATGGTTTGTACCCGGAAATCGTCTCCTCTGACGGTTCATCTCTTTTAAAGCCCGGTGTATCCGGGCATTTTTATTTCTACGGTTATGAAAAAACATCTGAATTTACGCAGTATGGCGGCTCAGGCCGTTGAGCAGGTCGTCGAGAAGGGACAGTCGTTAAGCAACGTCTTGCCCGCGATGCAGCAAAAAGTTGGTGATAAAGATAAAGCGCTGCTGCAGGAGCTCTGCTTTGGCGTGCTGCGGTTCGCTCTCTCAGCTGGAATGGATGATTAAACAGCTGATGGAACGCCCGATGACGGGAAAACAGCGTACCGTCCATTACCTGATCATGGTTGGCCTGTACCAATTACTGCATACGCGTATTCCACCACATGCGGCACTGGCCCAGACGGTTGAAGGTGCAGTTGTTATCAAGCGTCCACAGCTGAAAGGCCTGATTAACGGCGTACTGCGCCAGTTTCAACGCCGCCAGGAAGAGCTGCTGACCGAGTTCGCACAAAGCGAGCTACGCTTCCTGCACCCATCCTGGTTGGTAAAACGCATTAAGGATGCTTACCCGCAGCAGTGGGAAAGCATTCTTGAAGCCAATAATCAACGCCCGCCGATGTGGCTGCGCGTCAACCGTAATCATCAGACTCGTGATAGCTGGCTGGCATTATTGGCCGAGGCCGGTCTTACCGGCTTCCCGCATCCTGACTATCCTGATGCCGTACGTCTGGAAACACCTACGTCAGTGCTTGCATTACCCGGTTTTGAACAAGGTTGGGTAACAGTGCAGGATGCCTCTGCACAGGGCTGCATGAGCTACCTGCTACCACAAAACGGCGAACAGGTTCTTGATTTATGCTGCCCCAGGCGGCAAAACTACGCATATTCTTGAAGTTGCTCCGGATGCCGAGGTGATGGCCGTTGACGTTGATGAAAAACGTTTATCTCGCGTCTACGATAACCTCAAGCGTCTGGGCATGAAGGCCACCGTCAAACAGGGTGATGGCCGCTTCCCTCACCAATGGTGCGGTGAGCAGCAGTTCGATCGTATTTTACTGGACGCACCCTGCTCGGCTACCGGCGTGATTCGCCGCCATCCGGATATTAAATGGCTACGTCGCGACCGTGATATTCCCGAGCTGGCTCAGCTACAGTCTGAGATCCTCAACGCTACCTGGACACATTTTAAGGCTGGTGGCACGTTGGTTTATGCGACCTGCTGTTTTTCTGCTGCCAGAAGAGAATCAACGGCAGATCGCGGCATTCCTGGAGCGTACCCCAGATGCAGAATTGAGCGAGACAGGCACTCCAGAGCAACCTGGCCGCCAGAGTTTACCCGGTGCAGAAGAAGGCGATGGTTTCTTCTACGCTAAGCTAATCAAGAAGTAATGAGATAACGGGTCGCAACTGATGAAAATTATCATTCTGGCGCCGGGCAAGTTGGCGGTACGCTGGCGGAAAACCTGGTCGGGGAAAATAACGACATCACTATTGTCGATACCAACGGCGGGCGTCTGCGTAGCCTACAGGACAAATTTGACCTGCGCGTTGTACAAGGCCATGCCTCCCATCCTCGCGTATTACGCGAGGCTGGTGCCGATGATGCTGATATGCTGGTCGCTGTCACCAGTTCGGATGAGACCAACATGGTGGCCTGTCAGGTCGCCTACTCATTATTTAACACACCGAATCGTATCGCCCGCATCCGTTCACCGGACTACGTTCGCGATGCCGAGAAGCTATTCCAAGCAGCGATGCGGTGCCTATCGATCACTTGATCGCCCCTGAGCAGCTCGTTATCGACAATATATACCGCTTAATCGAATACCCTGGCGCACTGCAGGTGGTTAACTTCGCCGAAGGTAAAGCGAGTCTGGCGGTGGTGAAAGCCTATTACGGTGGGCCATTGGTGGGGAATGCTCTCTCAACTATGCGCGAGCATATGCCACACATTGATACTCGCGTCGCAGCAATTTTCCGTCATGACAGACCGATTCGCCCGCAGGGATCGACCATCGTTGAAGCCGGGGACGAAGTGTTCTTTATCGCCGCATCGCAGCATATTCGCGCGGTAATGAGCGAGTTGCAACGCCTGGAGAAACCCGACAAGCGCATCATGCTGGTAGGTGGTGGCAACATCGGCGCAGGCCTGGCGCGTTGCTTGGAAAAAGATTACAGCGTCAAGCTTATCGAACGCGATCAGCAGCGCGCGGCTGAGCTAGCGGAAAATTAACAGAACACCATCGTTTTCTTTGGTGATGCATCGATTAAGAGCTGCTGATGGAAGAGCATATTGTTCAAGTGGATCTGTTTATTGCCATCACCAACGATGACGAAGCGAGTATTATGTCTGCGATGCTGGCAAAACGGATGGGCGCTAAAAAGTGATGGTGCTGATCCAACGTAAGGCATATGTCGATTTAGTTCAGGGCAGCGTCATTGATATTGCGATCTCGCCACAACAGGCAACGATTTCGCCTTGTTAAGCCATGTCCGTAAAGCGGATATCGTCGGTGTTTCCTCACTGCGTCGCGGGGTAGCCGAGGCTATTGAAGCCGTTGCGCATGGTGATGAAAGTACCTCACGCGTGGTGGGACGAGTAATTGCATGAAATCAAGCTACCGCCAGGTACAATTATCGGCGCGGTAGTTCGCGGCAATGACGTGATGATCGCCAATGACAATCTGCGTATTGAGCAAGGCGATCACGTTATTATGTTCCTCACCGATAAAAAGTATATTTCGGATGTCGAACGTCTTTTCCAGCCAAGCCCCTTCTTCCTTTAATTCTCCAAAGGCACTCAGCGAGGCCCTTTTTATTAACCCACTCTTATATAAGGGTTAATTAATTCGCGCATATTTATTATCGCCAATGGAAAATAGATAAACATTTGTTAAACTTATAAACGTCAGCTAGCACAAGGGAGAATAAAATGAGCATTATTAAAGAGTTTCGCGAGTTCGCGATGCGCGGGAATGTTGTTGATTTGGCGGTGGTTATTATTGGTGCTGCGTTTGGTAAGATCGTATCGTCTTTAGTTGCAGATATCATCATGCCACCGTGGGACTGTTAATTGGTGGGGTCGACTTTAAACAATTTGCCGTGACGTTACGTGCCGCACAGGGTGATATCCCTGCTGTTGTCATGCACTACGGGATTTTCATTCAGAATATTTTTGACTTCGTCATTGTCGCCTTCGCTATCTTTATGGCAATTAAGCTAATCAACAAACTGAATCGGAAAAAAGAAGAACCAGCAGCCGCACCTGCACCAACTAAAGAAGAAGTATTACTGACAGAAATTCGTGATTTGCTGAAAGAGCAGAATAACCGCTCTTAACAAGCGCCTGAAAGCAGAAGACCAGTGGTAAAAAAGTGATTTACTTTCTTGCCACTGGCCTCCCAGTTCCCCCGATTGCCATGTTTTCCTTTTCGCATGTAACTGCCTTTCCCCTTCTTATTTTTCTCTACGCGCTGTCGGAATAAGGGATCATGTAGTAATGCTTCTATCGCATTATCCTTTATCTGCCCTTTAGTATGCTGATATCGACTCATAAAAACTCCAGTTGGTTATTTAACGGCGCGAGTGTAATCCTGCCAGTGCAAAAAATCAACAACCACTCTTAACGCCACTCGCCCCTTGTTCAAGAGCTTCAAGAATCGAACAATAAACACTGCTATGAGCAGTCCCACAACAGGCATCGTTAAGGCGTTGCAAGGAACGCTGCATACTCTGCAACTCGGCTATCCGTGCTTCGACTTCCTGCAATCTTTCCTGCACAATGCCTTTTGACTCCTGACAGGTATGGTGTTCAGGATCGATGCGGATCGACAGCAACTCGCGGATCGACTCCAGACTGAAACCTAGTTGTCTGGCATGGCGGATAAATTTCAATCGCTGGAGATCGCTTTCGGTATATAGGCGAAACCCACCTTCAGTACGCACTTCATGCTCCATCATCTGCTGTTTTTCGTAATAACGAATCGTGTCGGGTGTTACTTCCGCCATTTTTGCCAGCTCACCAATGCGATACATACATACTCCACTAGTTATCGTTGATTTTGTCCAACAACTTGTCAGCATAATCGCCGCGTAAAAAATCGGTACTCAATCCAGCTTGTCGCAGCTTCAATTCCAGTAATGACAATCGACGGCTAACCTCTTGATATTGCGGATCATCGTGACGGATACCTTTGAGAATATCCAGAAGCTGAATTGCTTCTCTCCGTTGCTCAAGTTCTGGCGGTAAGCAACCGGCATTCTTCAGCAAGCGATACCCCGCACGTAATTCCGGTGGCACGTGAGAATCATCATCCAGTATCAATGGTTCGCCGCTACCTGCCAGGTTATCAAACTCACCTTTCGCTTGCGCTTCTGCTATATGGCGCTCTGCCCACTGGTCAAGTAACCACATAAATACTCCAGGGGATGAACAAAAAGAGTACAGCTATTGTAGATAAGTGGGGATACTACGGGTATAAAAAAACCCGCCGGGGCGGGTTTTTTTACGTTGCTTCAGATTACTCTGCAGCAGCTTCTGCTTTCTCTGAACGATCAACCAGCTCGATGTAAGCCATCGGCGCGTTGTCGCCTGCACGGAAGCCACACTTCAGAATACGAGTGTAACCACCGGCACGGCTCGCGAAACGCGGGCCCAGTTCGTTAAACAGTTTTGCCACGATCTCGTTATCACGAGTACGGGCGAATGCCAGACGACGATTAGCAACGCTATCAGTCTTGGCAAGAGTAATCAGCGGCTCAACTACGCGGCGCAGCTCTTTCGCTTTAGGCAGAGTCGTCTTGATGATTTCATGACGAACCAGTGAACCTGCCATATTGCGGAACATAGCCTGGCGATGGCTGCTGTTGCGGTTCAGTTGACGACCACTCTTACGATGGCGCATGACCTTATCCTTCTCAGTAAAACCTTAACCTGTGATCCGGTTACTCGTCAGCGATGCTTGCCGGTGGCCAGTTTTCCAGGCGCATGCCCAGAGACAGTCCACGGGAAGCCAGCACGTCTTTAATCTCAGTAAGAGATTTTTTACCAAGGTTAGGCGTTTTAAGGAGCTCAACCTCGGTACGCTGTACCAGATCACCGATATAGTGGATAGCTTCTGCTTTAAGGCAGTTAGCAGAGCGGACAGTCAATTCCAGATCGTCAACAGGGCGCAGCAGGATCGGATCGAACTCTGGTTTCTCTTCTTTCACTTCAGGCTGACGTACATCACGTAAGTCAACGAAAGCTTCCAGTTGTTCAGCCAGAATGGTTGCCGCACGACGAATCGCCTCTTCAGGATCGATTGTGCCGTTGGTTTCCATTTCGATGACCAGCTTGTCCAGGTCGGTACGCTGTTCTACACGCGCTGCTTCAACATTGTAGGCAATACGCTCCACAGGGCTGTAGCATGCGTCGACCAGCAGACGGCCGATTGGGCGCTCATCTTCTTCCGAATGAATTCGGGTAGAAGCCGGCACATAACCACGACCGCGCTGAACTTTGATACGCATGCTAATAGACGCGTTCTCATCGGTCAGGTGGCAGATCACGTGCTGCGGCTTGACGATTTCGACATCACCGTCGTGGGTGATATCGGCTGCAGTCACAGGGCCAATGCCAGATTTATTCAAGGTAAGAATAACTTCATCTTTGCCCTGAACTCTCACCGCCAGCCCTTTCAGGTTGAGCAGGATTTCCAGGATATCTTCCTGAACGCCTTCTTTGGTGCTGTACTCATGTAGTACACCATCAATCTCAACCTCGGTCACCGCGCAACCCGGCATCGATGAGAGCAGAATACGGCGCAGTGCGTTACCCAGAGTATGGCCAAAGCCACGCTCTAAAGGCTCAAGGGTCACCTTGGCGTGCGTCGAACTCACTTGCTCGATATCAACCAGGCGCGGTTTTAGAAACTCTGTCACAGAACCCTGCATTGTGTCCTCTCTTTGGTACTAAGCTTTACTTGGAGTAAAGCTCGACGATCAGGTGTTCGTTAATGTCCGCAGACAGATCAGAACGCTCCGGCTTACGCTTAAACGTACCTTCCATCTTGCCAGCATCAACTTCCAGCCAGGTTGGCTTTTCACGCTGCTCAGCCAGCTCCAGAGCGGCTTTCACGCGAGACTGCTTCTTCGCTTTCTCACGAATGCTTACAACGTCATTCGGACTAACCTGATAAGAAGCGATGTTAACAACACGACCGTTTACCATAATTGCTTTATGGCTAACCAGCTGACGTGCTTCTGCACGAGTGGCACCGAAGCCCATACGGTATACAACGTTGTCCAGACGACCTTCCAGCAGAGCCAACAGGTTTTCACCGGTGTTGCCTTTCAGACGTGCTGCTTCTTTGTAGTAGTTACGGAACTGACGCTCCAGCACACCATAGATACGGCGAACTTTTTGCTTTTCACGCAACTGCACACCATAGTCAGACAGACGCGGTTTACGCGCACCGTGCTGGCCAGGAGCTTGTTCAATTTTACACTTGGTATCGATCGCGCGAACGCCAGACTTAAGGAATAAGTCGGTGCCCTCACGACGGCTCAGCTTGAGCTTAGGACCCAAATATCTTGCCATTTTCTTTCTCCAACAAACCTGGAAAACGAGGCGTTATACGCGACGTTTTTTCGGCGGACGACAACCGTTATGAGGGATCGGAGTCACATCAGTAATGTTAGTGATGCGGAAACCTGCGGCGTTCAGAGCACGAATAGTAGATTCGCGGCCTGGACCCGGACCTTTAACCATAACTTCCAGATTCTTGATGCCGTATTCTTTCACGGCGTCAGCGCAACGCTCTGCTGCAACCTGAGCTGCAAACGGAGTGGATTTGCGAGAACCACGGAAACCGGAACCACCGGCTGTTGCCCAACCCAACGCGTTACCCTGACGATCAGTGATAGTCACGATGGTGTTGTTGAAAGAAGCATGGATATGAGCCACGCCGTCAGAGACTTGTTTTCTTACACGTTTACGTGCACGAATTGGTGCCTTTGCCATTATTCAATCACCCCGATTATTTCTTGATCGGTTTGCGCGGACCCTTACGGGTACGTGCGTTGGTCTTGGTACGCTGACCGCGAACCGGGAGACCACGACGATGACGCAAACCGCGATAGCAACCAAGATCCATCAGGCGCTTGATGCTCATGCTGATTTCACGGCGCAGATCACCTTCAACGACAAATTTGGCAACTTCGTCACGCAGCGTGTCGATTTGTCCTTCAGACAGCTCACTGATCTTAACATCTTCAGCGATACCCGCTGCAGCCAGGATGGCTTTAGAACGGGTCTTGCCGACGCCATAAATCGAAGTTAATGCGATTACGGCATGCTTATGATCAGGAATGTTAATGCCTGCTATACGGGCCACTATGCACTCCTACTATTTAATATGTACGTTCCATGCTGAAAAGCCCGTTTTCAGGATACTCAAATGGAAACGCACAGACATACAAAAGATTGGCTGGCTAATCTAGCCAGCTCAACCCAACTTTGCAAGAAAAATATGCGAAAAAATCAGCCTTGGCGCTGTTTATGCTTCGGCTCGGCACTGCAAATCACACGGATGACACCATCACGCTTAACGATTTTGCAGTTACGGCATAATTTCTTGACGGAAGCACGAACTTTCATTTTTACTCTCCGTAACTTCTCGGGCGACCAATTATCGGCCGTAGCCTTTCAGGTTCGCCTTCTTCAATGCAGACTCATACTGACTGGACATCATCAGAGTTTGCACTTGAGCCATAAAGTCCATAATCACGACAACAACGATAAGCAGTGAGGTCCCACCGAAGTAGAACGGTACTTTCATTGCATCACGCATGAACTCCGGGATCAGGCAGATAAAGGTAATATACAGCGCACCAACCAGGGTCAGGCGGGTCATTACTTTATCGATATACTTCGCCGTTTGCTCTCCCGGACGAATTCCTGGTACAAATGCACCGGACTTCTTCAGGTTATCTGCTGTTTCACGCGGGTTGAAAACCAACGCCGTGTAGAAGAAACAGAAGAAGATGATTGCAGACGCATTAAGTAACGCATAAAGCGGTTGCCAGGCTGCAAATACAGCGAAATTGTTGTCAGCCAGTTCCAACCGGTACCGCCCCCGAACCATGACGCGATGGTCGCCGGGAACAGAATAATACTGGAAGCGAAGATTGCTGGGATAACCCCTGCCATATTCACTTTCAGCGGTAAATGTGTGCTCTGTGCAGCATAGACACGACGACCTTGCTGACGTTTAGCGTAGTTTACCACAATGCGGCGTTGACCACGTTCAACGAATACAACAAAGAACGTCACTGCAAACACTAATACTGCAACCAACAGCAACAGGAGGAAGTGCAGGTCGCCTTGACGCGCTTGCTTGATGGTCTGGGCAATGGCTGGCGGGAGTCCCGCAACGATACCAGCGAAGATAATGATTGAGATACCGTTACCGATACCACGCTCAGTAATCTGTTCGCCGAGCCACATCAGGAACATAGTCCCTGTAACCAGACTCACAACAGCGGTGAAATAGAATGCAAAGCCTGGATTGATTACCAGGCCTTGCATACCAGGCATATTCGGTAAACCGGTAGCAATACCGATCGACTGGAATATTGCAGGCACCAGAGTGCCGTAACGGGTGTACTGGCTGATCTTACGACGACCAGACTCCCCTTCTTTCTTGATTTCAGCCAGCGTTGGATAAACCACCGTCAGCCGCTGGATAATGATCGACGCCGAAGGGTACAGCATGATCCCCAGCAAAGATAGAAGCACGGCTGAGAGCACCACCAGAGAACATGTTGAACATTTCAATGATGGTGCCTCGCTGTTGCTCAAGCAGTTTGGCAAGTACAGCGGCATCAATACCAGGGATCGGAATAAAAGAGCCAATACGGAACACAATAAGCGCACCGATTACAAACAGCAGTCTGCGTTTCAGCTCGCCTAAGCCACCTTTGGCACTTTGAAAATCTAATCCCGGTTGTTTAGCCATCTGCTACTTATTCCTCGATTTTACCGCCAGCAGCTTCGATAGCAGCACGAGCGCCTTTCGACACGCGCAGGCCACGAACAGTTACCGGAGTAGAAACTTCACCAGCCAGGATCACTTTCGCGAACTCGATCTGGACACCGATAATGTTAGCTGCTTTCAGCGTGCTCAGGTCAACAATACCGCCTTCCCACTTTCGCCAGGTCAGACAGACGGATTTCCGCTGTGATCGCTGCTTTGCGAGAAGTGAAGCCGAGTTTCGGCAGACGACGGTACAGAGGCATCTGGCCGCCCTCGAAACCACGACGTACGCCACCGCCAGAACGAGATTCTGACCTTTGTGACCACGACCGCCGGTTTTTACCGAGGCCAGAACCGATACCACAACCAACGGCGACCCGCCTTTTTAGAGCCTTCGGCCGGGGACGAGTATTTAAACGCATCTCTTACTCCTCAACTTTAACCATGAAGTAAACCGCATTGACCGATCCCACGAACGGCAGGATTATCCTCGCGTTCTACGGTGTGACCAATACGACGCAGACGCCAGGCCAAGCAGCGTTGCCTTGTGTTTCGGCAGACGACCGATTGCACTGCGGGTTTGAGTCCTGCCAATAGTCTTTGCCATGGTTTATTTCCCAGTTTTCTTCAACGGATTTACCACGCTTGGCAGCGACCATTTCTGGAGATTTCATATTTTCCAGGCCATCGATAGTTGCACGAACCACGTTAATCGGGTTAGTGGAACCATACGCTTTAGCCAGAACGTTACGAACCCTGGTTTCGCAGAACGGCGCGCATTGCACCACCGGCGATGATACCGGTACCTTCGGAAGCCGGCTGCATGAATCACGAGAACCTGTGTGAGTACCCTTAACTGGGTGCTGCAGGGTGCCGGTATTCAGCGCGACGTTAATCATATTGCGACGAGCTTTTTCCATCGCTTTCTGGATTGCTGCTGGAACTTCACGCGCTTTACCGTAACCAAAACCAACGCGACCGTTAATCGCCTACTACAGTCAGGAGCTATCTAAGGAGAAAATACAACCACCTTTAACGGTTTTAGATACGCGGTTTACCGCAATCAGCTTTTCCTGCAGTTCGCCAGCTTGTTTTTCGATGTGAGCCATCTTACACCTCTACCTTAGAACTGAAGGCCAGCTTCACGGGCAGCATCTGCCAGTGCCTGGACACGACCATGATATTGGAACCCGGAACGGTCAAAGGATACATCTTTGATGCCTTTTTCCAGAGCGCGTTCAGCGACAGCTTTACCCACAGCTGCAGCCGCGTCTTTGTTACCGGTGTACTTCAGTTGTTCAGCGATAGCTTTTTCTACAGTAGAAGCAGCTACCAGAACTTCAGAACCGTTCGGTGCAATTACCTGTGCGTAAATGTGACGCGGGGTACGATGTACCACCAGGCGAGTTGCGCCCAGCTCCTGGAGCTTGCGGCGTGCGCGGGTCGCACGACGGATACGAGCAGATTTCTTATCCATAGTGTTACCTTACTTCTTCTTAGCCTCTTTGGTACGCACGACTTCGTCGGCGTAACGAACACCCTTGCCTTTATAAGGCTCAGGACGACGGTAGGCGCGCAGATCCGCTGCAACCTGGCCGATCACCTGCTTATCAGCGCCTTTCAGCACGATTTCAGTCTGAGTCGGACATTCAGCAGTGATACCCGCAGGCAGCTGATGGTCAACAGGATGAGAGAAACCCAGAGACAGGTTAATCACATTGCCTTTAACCGCTGCACGGTAACCTACACCAACCAGCTGCAGCTTCTTAGTGAAGCCTTCGGTAACACCGATAACCATTGAGTTCAGCAGGGCACGCGCGGTACCAGCCTGTGCCCAACCGTCTGCGTAACCATCACGCGGACCGAAGGTCAGGGTATTATCTGCATGTTTAACTTCAACAGCATCGTTGAGAGTACGAGTCAGCTCGCCGTTTTTACCTTTGATCGTAATAACCTGACCGTTGATTTTTACGTCAACGCCGGCAGGAACAACGACCGGTGCTTTAGCAACACGAGACATTTTTTCCTCCGATTAGGCTACGTAGCAGATAATTTCGCCACCAAGACCAGCCTGGCGCGCTGCACGATCAGTCATAACACCTTTAGAGGTAGAAACAACTGCGATACCCAGACCCGCCATAACTTTCGGCAGCTCATCTTTACGTTTATAGATGCGCAGACCTGGGCGGCTGACACGCTGAATGCTTTCTACAACAGCTTTGCCCTGGAAATACTTCAGAGTAAGTTCCAGTTCAGGCTTGGTGTCGCCTTCAACTTTAAAATCTTCAATAAAACCTTCTTCCTTCAGCACGTTGGCGATTGCCACTTTCAGCTTGGAGGAAGGCATGGTGACCGCAGCTTTGTTCGCGGCCTGACCGTTACGGATACGGGTCAGCATATCCGCGATCGGATCTTGCATGCTCATCTGTCTTTACTCCCGTGATTCAATTGGTGACAATTACCAGCTAGCCTTTTTCAGACCCGGGATTTCACCGCGCATAGCGGCTTCACGGACCTTAATACGGCTCAACCCGAACTTCCGCAGGAAACCATGCGGACGACCTGTTTGACGGCAGCGGTTACGCTGACGAGACGGGCTGGAATCACGCGGCAGAGTCTGCAGCTTGAGAACAGCGTTCCAACGATCTTCGTCGGAAGCGTTCACATCAGAGATGATCGCTTTCAGTTCAGCGCGTTTCGCGAAGTATTTATCAGCTAAAGCTACGCGTTTTACTTCGCGTGCTTTCATTGATTGCTTAGCCATTTAGTAACCCTACCTTACTTGCGGAACGGGAAGTCAAAGGCAGCCAGCAGAGCGCGGCCTTCTTCGTCAGATTTCGCAGTAGTGGTAATGGTAATATCCAAACCACGAACGCGGTCGACTTTATCGTAGTCGATTTCTGGGAAGATGATCTGCTCACGGACACCCATGCTGTAGTTACCACGACCGTCGAAAGACTTAGCGGACAGGCCACGGAAGTCACGGATACGAGGTACAGCAATAGTGATCAGGCGCTCAAAGAACTCCCACATGCGTTCGCCACGCAGAGTTACTTTACAGCCGATCGGATAGCCCTGACGGATTTTGAAGCCTGCAACAGATTTGCGTGCTTTGGTGATCAGCGGTTTTTGACCGGAGATTGCTGCCAGGTCTGCTGCTGCGTTATCCAGCAGTTTTTTGTCAGCGATCGCTTCACCAACACCCATGTTCAGGGTGATCTTCTCGACCCGAGGGACTTGCATGACAGAATTGTAGTTAAACTCAGTCATGAGTTTTTTAACTACTTCGTCTTTGTAGTAATCATGCAGTTTCGCCATCGTACTACTCCAAATTACTTGATAGTTTCGCTGTTAGACTTGAAGAAACGGACTTTTTTACCGTCTTCGAATCTAAAGCCTACACGGTCAGCCTTGCCGGTTGCCGCATTGAAGATTGCTACGTTGGAAACCTGAATAGCGGCTTCTTTTTCAACGATGCCACCCGGTTGGTTCAGGGCCGGAACCGGCTTCTGATGTTTCTTAACCAGGTTGATACCTTCAACAATGACCTTGCCGGAAGACAGGACATTCTTAACTTTACCGCGTTTACCTTTATCTTTACCGGTTAACACGATAACTTCGTCATCACGACGGATTTTCGCTGCCATGATTCGCTCCTTAGAGTACTTCTGGTGCCAGAGAGATAATTTTCATGAACTTCTCACTACGAAGCTCACGAGTTACCGGCCCAAAAATACGCGTACCGATAGGCTGCTCGCTGTTGTTGTTCAGAAGAACACAAGCATTACCATCGAAGCGAATGACAGAACCGTCCGGGCGACGAACACCCTTCTTGGTGCGCACCACTACCGCCTTCAGCACATCACCTTTTTTGACCTTACCACGCGGAATTGCTTCTTTGATGGTGATCTTGATGATGTCGCCTACGCCTGCGTAGCGACGGTGCGAGCCACCCAGAACCTTGATACACATTACGCGACGTGCACCGGAGTTGTCGGCGACGTTCAGCATAGTCTGTTCTTGGATCATTTTAGTGCTCCGCTAATGTCAACTACTACTGAGACCCGAAAATCAGGTCGTTAAAAATCCCCATATCGAGGGCGCGGCATTATAACACCGCTTCAAGGATATGGGTAGAAAAAATAAACGGCTCATTTCTGAGCCGTTTATTCGTATTGAGAGAGTGTACTGTATTACAGAACCGCTTTCTCTACAACGCGAACCAGCGTCCAGGATTTAGTCTTGGACAGCGGACGGCATTCGCGGATTTCAACCACGTCACCGATACCGCATTCGTTGTTCTCGTCATGTACGTGCAGTTTGGTCGTACGCTTGATGAATTTACCGTAGATCGGGTGTTTCACAAAACGTTCGATAGCAACAACAATGGATTTCTCCATTTTGTCGCTAACAACGCGACCTTGCAGAGTACGGATTTTATCGGTCATTACGCACCCGCCTTCTGAGTCAGTAAAGTCTTAACGCGTGCAACATCACGACGAACCTGCTGGGCAGGTGAGTCTGTCAAGCTGGCCGCTTGCAGCCTGCATGCGCAGGTTGAACTGCTCACGCAGCAGGTTCAGCAGCTCAGCGTTCAGCTCTTGGACGCTTTTCACGCAGCTCTTTTGCTTTCATTACATCACCGTCTTAGTTACAAAGGTGGTTTTGATCGGCAGTTTCGCTGCAGCGAGGCCGAATGCTTCACGGGCCAGCTCTTCCGGAACACCGTCCATTTCATACAGGACTTTACCCGGCTGAATCAAGGCAACCCAATACTCCACGTTACCTTTACCTTTACCCATACGCACTGCCAGCGGTTTCTCGGTGATCGGTTTGTCCGGGAATACACGGATCCGGATGCCCTTTGACGCTTAACTGCACGGGTCATTGCACGACGTGCTGCTTCGATCTGACGTGCAGTCAGACGACCACGGCCAACAGCTTTCAGGCCGAAGCTGCCGAAGCTAACATCCGTACCCTGCGCCAGACCACGGTTGCGGCCTTTGTGCACTTTTCCGAATTTTGTACGCTTTGGTTGTAACATCAGCAACGTTGTTCTTTCCGGCCTTTACGCTGCTGCTTTTTAGGTTGAGCAGCCGGTTTTTCCGGTTGTTCAACAGCAGCCATACCACCCAGGATCTCACCTTTGAAGATCCATACCTTAACGCCAATTACACCATAAGTGGTGTGCGCTTCAGGAGGTGTTGTAGTCGATGTCAGCACGCAGAGTGTGCAGAGGTACGCGACCTTCGCGGTACCATTCGGTACGTGCGATTTCCGCGCCGCCCAGACGGCCGCTAACTTCAACTTTGATACCTTGGCGCCCAGACGCAACTGCGTTCTGTACAGCACGCTTCATAGCACGACGGAACATAACGCGACGTTCCAGCTGAGAAGTGATGCTGTCAGCAACCGATTCGCGTCCAGTTCAGGCTTACGAACTTCAGCGATATTGATCTGAGCAGGAACGCCAGCGATATCCGCTACGACCTTGCGCAGTTTTTCTACGTCTTCGCCTTTCTTACCGATTACGATGCCAGGACGAGCGGTGTGAATAGTCACACGGATGCTCTTAGCTGGACGCTCGATAACGATACGAATAAGGACGCCTTCGCCAGTTCCTTTGTCAGGTACTGACGTACTTTAAAATCGCTGTCCAGGTTGTCAGCGAATTCTTTGGTGTTCGCGAACCAGGTAGAGTTCCATGGTTTGACGAATGTCCAGGCGAATACCATTAGGATGTACTTTCTGACCCATTGCTAGTCTCCAGAGTCTCAGCGATCGGACACAACCACAGTAATGTGGCTGGTGCGCTTCAGGATGCGATCTGCACGACCTTTAGCACGCGGCATAATGCGCTTCATGCTTGGGCCTTCGTCTACGAAAATTTTCGTAAGCTTCAGATCATCAATGTCAGCGCCATCGTTGTGTTCAGCGTTAGCAATGGCAGATTCCAGTACCTTCTTAACCAGTACAGCCGCTTTCTTATCGGTGTAGGTCAGAATATCCAGGGCCTGCGACACTTTCTTACCGCGAATCAGGTCTGCTACAAGGCGAACCTTCTGGGCAGAAGAGCGAGCATGGCGATGTTGAGCTAAAGTTTCCATCTCTTCCTCCTACCTTATTTCTTCTTCGCTTTTTTATCAGCAGCGTGGCCGCGATAAGTACGAGTCAGGTCAGAATTCGCCAGTTTGTGACCAACCATTTCGTCGGAAACAAAGCTGGAACGTGCTGACGACCATTATGGACAGCGATAGTAGAACCGATCATGTTAGGAAAGATCGTTGAACGACGGGACCAAGTGCGCAGGGGCTTCTTGTCTCCGCTTTCCACCGCTTTCTCTACCTTCTTCAGCAAGTGCAGGTCAATAAAAGGACCTTTCTAAAGAACGTGGCATGGCTTATCCTCTAAAATTATTTGCTACGGCGACGTACGATGAATTTATCAGTACGCTTGTTGCTGCAGGTTTGTTTGCCTGGTCTGCAGGCCCCACAGGGATCTGGGTGCTTACCGAAGTTACGACCTTCACCACCACCATGTCGGTGATCGACTGGGTTCATCGCGGTACCGCGAACGAGTAACAACGCCACCGCCAGCGTGCAGCACCTGCTTTACCCAGAACGCGCAGCATATGCTCAGCATTGCCAACTTCGCCCATGGTTGCACGGCAGTCTGCTTCGACTTTACGCATTTCACCAGAACGCAGACGCAGGGTGACATAAGCACCATCGCGAGCAACGATCTGAACGTAAGTACCAGCGGAACGTGCCAGCTGACCGCCTTTACCTGGTTTCATTTCTACGTTATGAACGGTAGAACCAACCGGGATATTGCGCATCGGCAGGGTGTTACCTGCTTTGATTGCAGCATCAACGCCAGACTGAATCTGGTCGCCAGCTTTCAGGCCTTTAGGGGCCAGAATGTAACGGCGCTCGCCATCTTTGTACAGAACCAGCGCGATGTTCGCAGGAACGGTTCGGATCGTACTCAAGACGCTCAACAACAGCTGGGATACCATCTTTGTTGCGTTTGAAGTCAACAATACGGTAAGCCTGCTTATGACCACCACCGATGTGACGAGTGGTGATGCGGCCATTGTTGTTACGACCACCGGATTTGCTGTTTTTTTCAACCAGCGGAGCAAAAGGTTTGCCCTTGTGCAGCTCTGGGTTGACCACTTTAACAACGTGGCGACGACCCGGAGATGTCGGTTTACATTTAACAACTGCCATTGTATTACTCCTCCGACTTACTCAGCGCCGCCGACGAAGTCCAGATTCTGGCCTTCCTTCAGGGTGACGTAAGCTTTTTTCCAGTCGCTACGACGACCGATACGCTGTCCGTGACGTTTAACTTTCCCTTTAACTACCAGGGTGTTAACGACTTCGACTTCGACTTCAAACAGTTTCTGCACAGCAGCTTTGATTTCTGCTTTAGTCGCGTCTTTAGCAACTTTGAGAACGATGGTATTTGTTTTTTCCATCGCAGAGACGCTTTTTCAGAAACGTGCGGTGCGCGCAGCACCTTCAGCAGACGTTCTTCACGAATCATGCCAGCATCTCCTCAACTTGCTTAACAGCATCAGCAGTCATTACGACTTTGTCGAAGGCGATCAGGCTAACCGGGTCGATACCAGTTGCATCGCGTACGTCAACCTTGTGCAGGTTGCGCGCAGCCAGGAACAGGTTTTCGTCCAGCTCACCGGTGATGATCAACACATCTTCCAGAGCCATGCTGTCTCTTCAGTTTCTGTGCCAGCAGCTTAGTTTTAGGCGCTTCAACAGAGAATGATTCGACAACGATCGGACGATCCGCGACGTACCAGTTCGGACAGAATGCTTTTCAGTGCGCCGCGGTACATCTTTTTGTTAACTTTTTGACTGTGGTCCTGTGGACGAGCAGCGAAGGTCACGCCACCTGAACGCCAGATCGGGCTCTTGATAGAACCTGAAACGCGCACGGCCGGTACCTTTCTGGCGCCATGGCTTTTTGCCTGAACCAGTTACTTCAGCACGAGTTTTCTGAGCACGAGTACCCTGACGAGCACCAGCTGCATAAGCAACAACAACCTGGTGAACCAGCGCTTCGTTGAAATCACGACCGAAGGTAGTTTCGGAAACAGTCAGCGCGCTCTGCGCGTCTTTCAATACTAATTCCATTGCTATCCCCTTACGCCTTCACAGCTGGTTTAACGATCAGGTCGCAGCCGGTCGCACCCGGAACACCACCTTTAACCAGCAGCAGGTTGCGCTCAGCGTCAACGCGTACTACGCTCAAGGCTCTGAACAGTGACACGCTCATTACCCATCTGACCTGCCATTTTCTTGCCTTTGAACACTTTGCCCGGAGTCTGGTTCTGACCGATAGAACCCGGAACGCGGTGAGACAAGGAGTTACCGTGAATGTGGTGCTGGGTACGGAAGTTCCAGCGCTTAACGGTACCAGCGAAACCTTTACCTTTAGAGGTACCGGTTACGTCAACTTTTTTAACGTCTGCAAACAGTTCAACGCTAATGTTCTGACCAACGGTGTATTCTTCACCATCTGCCAGACGGAACTCCCACAGGCCGCGGCCAGCTTCTACGCCAGCTTTAGCAAAGTGGCCAGCTTCCGGCTTGGTTACACGGTTAGCTTTTTTAGCACCAGTGGTAACCTGAACAGCGCGGTAGCCATCGTTAGCCAGATCTTTGATCTGAGTAACGCGGTTTGCTTCGACTTCGATTACGGTTACTGGGATAGAGACGCCATCTTCAGTGAAGATGCCGGGTCATACCCACTTTTTTACCGACTAAACCAATCATTGTATGAACCTCTCAATCGCTCTATGACCTGATTAACCCAGGCTGATGTCCTGCACGTCTACACCGGGCAGCCAGGTCCAGACGCATCAGAGCATCAACGGTTTTTTCAGTTGGCTCAACGATGTCAACCAGACGCTTGTGAGTGCGAATTTCGTACTGATCACGCGCGTCTTGTTAACGTGCGGGAAGATCAGAACGGTAAAGCGCTCTTTGCGGGTCGGCAGCGGGATCGGACCACGAACCTGCGCACCAGTGCGCTTGCAAACCGACGATTTCCGCGGTCTATTGATTGATCAGACGATGATCAAACGCTTTCAAACGGATACGGATTCTTTGGTTCTGCATGAGACCAGAGCTCCAATTAATTCAGACGAAATAGTTACTCCTCAAACCCATTACGATTGATGGGAGAGTGTAACCGTTCTTACAGAGTTCCCCGATTGGGAACATTGTCTGGTATCGCTTTCGCAGTACCGGTGGCTCATATCGAACCGCTGTCAATATTAGACAAGCCCGCGCATTATACATACTTAACCACCGAACGCAAGCGTATTGCTAGTAAAGTAAACAGCCTTCGGGTTATCTCTCAAGTTCGTTCAGTGCATTTTTGACACGCTCTCTTAAACCGGCTTTCTCTTCGCTTTCTTCCACAGTATTTTCTTCGTCTTCAGAAGAAGAGGGGGCATTCTCAACCGCGACGCCTGGGTCATCTTCCTCCTCGACGGATTCGACGACGGGGAGTGGCTGTTTTTTGAAGAAATAGTGTTGTGTTGATTGTTTAAAAGCGGGCGTTTCAGCCTCTACAGTGACTTCGGCTTTTACTATCCAAAGCACCCATAGCTGCCTGGCATACCCACCAACCAGCACCATTCCTGCAAACCACAGGCAAATCAGTAATAAACAAATTACATATATTATGGTGCTGTGTTTTTGTCGGGAGAAGATACCAGGGTGACCTGTTTCTTTCTGCTCACGCGCGGCGATATAGAATTCAAACATGTCATTTCCCCTTCACTGTTGTTTCCGGGGAAATATTTGCTTCATCCCGATATAAGTAGGCACTCTCCCCTGCCACCTGCCAGAGATGTACTAACGTTGAAAAGCCAACAACACCGTCAGTTTTCAAGTGGTGGCTTTTTTGAAATTGCTTTATTTTTTCTACCAACAAGGGACGCCACTCCGCCGAAGGTTCTGTCGAAATATGCAATGCGCGGTTTAACATCGTTTCCAGCCAGAGAATCTCTTCCTCGCTGCTATCACGCGTAATGGTACTCTCCCCTTCCGGCGACATTTTCCACAACAGAAGATAATCACCCGTCCATACCGACTCAAACCATTTATGTGTCAGCGTCCACGTTTGCTGACCTACGAGGACATCAACGCTAGCCTCACCGACGCGAACGACCACAACAGGCAATTTTTTGTCCCCGACTTTAAGCGATGCGATCCAGGGCAAATTCTGATCTACCAATGTTTGTAAAGAAGCATTCCCACTTTTACATGCCAGCCCCGCTCTTACTGCCTGATCGCACCAGGCCGAATCAGCTGGGACCTCGTACCCCCATACGCCGTATAACACGCTTAGCGCCTCACTATCGCGCATCACCACATGAGCAATATCCTTAGTCATATCTTGTTTAACTACTGGCGTTACGGGTATCAGCCACGCAGGAACGGGTAACGTAGCTGTAAAAGAGGACAGCAGTAGCCAACCACAGGTAAGAGCGATAATGGTTCCACTCATCACCACGGCAAGCTGCATTTTCCGGGGGCGGTTATCACCCAATATGCGGTAAATCATTCGCCATTGTTTTGCTGTGAAAACGCTGGTCTGCTCGGCTTGCTGTAATAAGCGAATTGTTTCGCCGGCAAGCGCCAGCTTTCTGCGATCGCCCCGACATAATAAAGCTATCCGTTTCAGAACTCTGGCGGTTAAAAGGAGATCGGGTTGGTCAATATTCTGACCTTCAAGGATGCTTGCCTTAAGTTCGTGCTCCGTCAGACGTCCTATCGAGACAAGTTCAATGCCCTGTTTTTTAAAATCACGTTCGACTTTTCGATCGGGTCTGCCGATCAGCAAAAATTGACCGTCAGGAATAAGAGATATTGCGCGTTGGAGATCATCAAGTATGCGGCGGTGATTCAGGTGAGCATTTTCAATAATAATAAGAGGGCAGCGACTATCAGTTCGATGAAGCGCATGCAGTAATTGCCCCGCCATCTCATCTCGCGTCCAGGCGCTGTCACGGCAGCCCTGTTCAGCCGCGTTATCGTCGGTAACGATCCATGCGGCCTTACCTTGCCAGGAAACAACGAGGCTTAAAGTAATCACACGGCGATGTTTATCTTTTTGCAGTTGCTGCGCCAGCCAGGTTTTTCCACTTCCAGCCTCACCCAACAAATAGCATAGACGCCAGGTTTGACGTTTCTCACACAACCAGGAAAGAATAACTTCTCTTCTCGTAGACATAGAACTTCCTGTTTTAATTATTGATTATCCTTAATCATAAAAATAATGTATGTATTTATTAATTAAATACATATTACTAATATAAATAAATTTTGCTTGATTCATGCAAGCGGCATTAATACTATTTATACTAACGTCAATATACAACCCACCCAATCTATTTTATTAGAACATACATCGTGCCCACACTACGTTTCCCCTTCCATCTGGCGAATCATAATAAAGATGCTGCCATCAATATATTGATTATATTTATAAGCATAGGGTCGATTATTTTTAATGTGAATTATTTCCATACAACTATAGTTAAAAATGGACAGATCATTAATCAACCAACAAACGCATTTCAGTCTGATTTCAGCCTTGCCGCTTTATGGCGTAACGAAAATCATGCTGGGGTAAAAGATGCAAATCCCGTGGCAGTTAATCAGGAAACACCTAAGCTCTCTATAGCGCTTAATGGCATTGTACTCACATCGAATGATGAGACTTCTTTTGTCTTAATTAATGAGGGGAGCGAACAAAAGCGATACTCCCTCAACGAAGCCCTTGAGTCAGCGCCGGGAACGTTTATTAGAAAAATAAATAAAACCAGCGTTGTGTTTGAAACTCACGGGCATTACGAAAAAGTAACTCTCCATCCAGGGCTACCTGACATCATCAAGCAGCCTGATTCAGAAAGTCAAAATGTACTCGCTGATTATATTATCGCCACGCCTATACGTGATGGAGAACAGATATACGGGCTTCGATTGAACCCTCGTAAGGGCCTCAATGCATTTACCACCAGCTTGCTACAACCAGGGGATATCGCCCTCAGGATCAATAATCTTTCGCTGACCCACCCTGATGAGGTTTCACAGGCATTAAGTTTACTGCTAACTCAACAAAGTGCTCAGTTTACAATTCGTCGCAACGGCGTACCCCGCTTGATAAATGTTTCCGTCGGGGAACTTACAGGAATGAATGGACTGCGTCATGAAAGGACTCAATAAAATCACCTGCTGCTTGCTGGCAGCACTACTCATGCCTTGTGCAGGACACGCTGAGAACGAACAATACGGCGCGAACTTCAATAACGCCGATATCCGCCAGTTCGTGGAAATAGTGGGTCAGCATCTTGGCAAAACGATCCTGATCGACCCTTCGGTACAGGGAACCATTTCCGTACGCAGTAATGATACGTTTAGCCAACAGGAGTACTACCAGTTCTTTTTAAGTATTCTTGATCTTTACGGTTATTCCGTGATCACGCTGGACAATGGTTTTCTGAAAGTGGTTCGCTCAGCTAATGTAAAAACATCGCCAGGGATGATTGCTGACAGTTCTCGTCCAGGCGTAGGTGATGAGTTGGTCACCCGAATTGTACCGCTTGAGAACGTTCCTGCTCGTGACCTGGCCCCCCTGCTCCGCCAGATGATGGATGCGGGTAGCGTCGGTAATGTTGTGCATTATGAACCCTCCAACGTTCTTATTCTGACCGGTCGTGCCTCCACCATTAATAAACTGATTGAAGTCATAAAGCGCGTTGATGTCATCGGCACAGAGAAGCAGCAAATTATTCATCTGGAATATGCGTCAGCGGAAGATCTCGCCGAGATTCTTAATCAATTAATCAGCGAAAGCCACGGTAAAAGCCAGATGCCAGCCCTCCTCTCCGCGAAGATTGTGGCGGATAAGCGAACCAACTCTCTTATCATCAGTGGACCGGAAAAAGCACGCCAGCGCATCACTTCATTACTGAAAAGCCTTGATGTCGAAGAGAGCGAGGAAGGAAATACCCGGGTTTATTACCTGAAATATGCTAAAGCCACGAATCTGGTGGAAGTGCTAACCGGTGTTTCCGAAAAGCTGAAAGATGAAAAAGGGAATGCGCGTAAGCCCTCCTCTTCTGGCGCGATGGATAACGTCGCCATTACCGCCGATGAACAGACTAACTCTCTGGTCATTACCGCTGACCAGTCCGTCCAGGAAAAACTCGCCACGGTAATTGCGCGTCTGGACATTCGCCGTGCACAGGTGCTGGTTGAGGCAATCATCGTTGAAGTTCAGGATGGAAATGGACTAAACCTCGGCGTGCAATGGGCGAATAAAAACGTTGGCGCACAGCAATTTACCAATACCGGATTACCGATTTTTAACGCTGCGCAAGGTGTGGCTGATTATAAAAAGAATGGTGGGATCACCAGCGCGAATCCTGCCTGGGATATGTTTAGCGCCTACAATGGCATGGCCGCAGGCTTCTTCAATGGCGACTGGGGAGTACTGCTTACCGCGCTGGCCAGTAACAATAAAAATGACATCCTCGCCACCCCAAGCATCGTAACGCTGGATAATAAACTCGCGTCCTTCAACGTGGGGCAGGATGTGCCGGTGCTATCCGGGTCACAGACCACTTCAGGGGATAACGTCTTTAATACCGTCGAACGCAAAACGGTGGGGACAAAACTCAAAGTTACTCCGCAGGTCAATGAAGGCGACGCGGTGTTGCTCGAAATAGAGCAGGAAGTCTCCAGCGTTGACTCTTCCTCTAACTCGACGCTCGGCCCGACGTTTAATACCCGTACTATTCAAAACGCCGTGCTGGTCAAAACCGGTGAAACGGTGGTCCTGGGCGGATTGCTGGATGATTTTTCTAAAGAGCAAGTGTCAAAGGTTCCTCTGCTTGGCGATATTCCTTTAGTGGGGCAACTCTTCCGCTATACCTCCACCGAGCGCGCTAAACGCAACCTGATGGTATTTATCCGTCCGACGATTATCCGTGACGATGATGTTTATCGCTCACTGTCAAAAGAGAAATACACCCGTTACCGTCAGGAGCAACAACAGCGGATCGACGGGAAATCAAAAGCGCTGGTTGGCTCGGAAGATTTGCCGGTGCTGGATGAAAACACGTTCAACAGTCACGCCCCTGCGCCATCGTCACGGTGAGGCATTCATATGAGAATTCACTCACCGTACCCCGCCAGTTGGGCGCTGGCACAACGAATTGGTTATCTCTATTCAGAGGGCGAGATTATTTATCTCGCCGATACGCCATTCGAGCGGTTACTCGATATTCAACGTCAGGTTGGCCAGTGCCAGACCATGACCAGCTTGTCACAGGCTGATTTTGAAGCTCGGCTGGAAGCGGTATTCCATCAGAATACCGGTGAGTCGCAACAGATTGCGCAGGATATCGATCAATCCGTCGATCTTCTCTCGCTTTCGGAAGAGATGCCCGCAAATGAAGATCTCCTGAATGAAGATTCAGCGGCACCGGTTATCCGCTTGATCAATGCGATTTTGAGTGAGGCCATCAAAGAAACCGCCTCTGATATCCACATTGAAACCTATGAAAAAACAATGTCGATCCGTTTTCGCATCGACGGCGTTTTGCGGACAATTTTACAGCCAAACAAAAAACTGGCGGCACTGCTTATCTCCCGAATTAAGGTCATGGCTCGTCTTGATATCGCCGAAAAACGTATTCCACAGGATGGAAGAATTAGTTTGCGTATCGGGCGACGTAACATAGATGTCCGCGTATCCACACTGCCGTCCATCTATGGTGAACGCGCCGTACTCCGCCTGCTGGATAAAAACAGCCTCCAGCTTTCATTGAACAACCTGGGGATGACGGCAGCGGATAAGCAGGATTTAGAAAATCTCATTCAGCTTCCGCACGGTATTATCCTGGTGACAGGGCCGACAGGCTCCGGTAAAAGCACCACGCTCTACGCCATCCTTTCGGCGCTGAATACTCCCGGCCGCAATATTCTGACGGTAGAAGATCCCGTGGAATATGAGCTGGAAGGCATTGGGCAAACGCAGGTGAATACCCGTGTGGATATGTCTTTCGCTCGCGGCCTGCGCGCCATACTTCGCCAGGACCCGGATGTCGTCATGGTGGGGGAAATTCGTGATACAGAAACCGCGCAGATTGCGGTTCAGGCCTCGCTCACCGGCCATCTGGTACTCTCAACACTCCACACTAACAGTGCATCAGGCGCAGTGACCCGGCTCCGCGACATGGGCGTCGAATCATTCCTGCTTTCGTCTTCCCTGGCAGGGATTATCGCGCAACGTCTGGTTCGTCGCCTGTGTCCGCAATGCCGACAATTCACGCCCGTATCACCCCAACAAGCGCAGATGTTTAAATATCATCAGCTCGCGGTGACAACAATTGGCACTCCCGTAGGCTGCCCTCATTGCCATCAATCCGGCTATCAGGGGCGCATGGCGATCCACGAAATGATGGTGGTGACGCCGGAATTACGGGCCGCTATTCATGAAAATGTGGATGAACAAGCACTGGAGCGACTAGTCCGGCAACAACACAAGGCCTTAATCAAAAATGGCCTGCAAAAAGTGATAAGCGGTGACACCTCCTGGGATGAGGTTATGCGCGTCGCCAGTGCCACGCTGGAGAGCGAAGCATGAATTATCGCTATCGCGCCATGACCCAGGATGGTCAAAAATTGCAAGGGATCATTGATGCTAACGATGAACGTCAGGCACGACTGCGGCTGCGTGAAGAAGGGCTTTTCCTGCTGGATATTCGCCCCCAAAAAAGTTCGGGAGTAAAAACACGTCGCCCGAGGATCAGCCATAGTGAACTGACGCTTTTCACCCGGCAGTTGGCAACCTTAAGCGCAGCGGCATTACCCCTGGAAGAGAGCCTTGCCGTAATCGGTCAACAAAGCAGTAATAAACGACTGGGTGACGTGTTAAATCAGGTACGCAGCGCCATCCTTGAAGGGCATCCCCTTTCCGATGCATTACAGCATTTTCCCACGCTTTTCGATTCGCTCTATCGTACCCTGGTAAAAGCGGGCGAAAAGAGCGGGCTGCTGGCCCCGGTGTTGGAAAAGCTGGCTGATTACAATGAAAACCGGCAGAAAATCCGCAGCAAGCTCATTCAGTCACTGATCTACCCCTGTATGCTCACTACGGTGGCGATTGGGGTCGTGATTATTCTCCTCACTGCTGTCGTGCCCAAAATTACCGAACAGTTCGTGCATATGAAGCAGCAACTGCCGCTGAGTACACGCATTCTTTTAGGTCTGAGCGACACGTTGCAACGTACCGGCCCGACATTATTAGCGACAGTGTTTATTGTCGCTGTAGGTTTCTGGCTCTGGTTAAAACGCGGCAATAACCGCCACCGTTTTCATGCCATGTTGCTGCGCGTTGCGCTCATCGGCCCGCTGATTTGCGCCATTAACAGCGCACGCTATCTCCGCACTTTAAGTATTTTGCAATCCAGCGGCGTCCCTCTGCTGGATGGGATGAATTTGTCCACCGAAAGCCTCAACAACCTCGAAATTCGCCAGCGTCTGGCAAATGCGGCAGAGAACGTTCGCCAGGGTAACAGCATTCATCTTTCGCTGGAACAAACCGCAATTTTCCCGCCGATGATGCTCTACATGGTGGCCTCTGGCGAAAAAAGCGGGCAGCTCGGCACATTAATGGTCAGAGCCGCAGATAACCAGGAGACACTCCAACAAAATCGGATCGCCTTAACGCTCTCCATCTTCGAGCCAGCACTCATTATTACGATGGCACTGATCGTCCTGTTTATTGTCGTGTCGGTACTCCAACCTCTTCTTCAACTTAACTCAATGATTAATTAAGGAAAGCATATGCGCGCAACGGATAAGCAACGCGGTTTTACATTACTGGAAATTATGGTGGTGATCGTCATTATCGGCGTACTTGCCAGCCTGGTGGTTCCTAACCTAATGGGCAATAAAGAAAAGGCGGATAAGCAAAAAGCCGTCAGCGATATTGTGGCGCTGGAAAACGCCCTTGATATGTACAAACTCGACAATCATCACTATCCAACCACAAATCAGGGGCTTGAATCCTTAGTAGAAGCGCCGACACTGCCACCGCTGGCCGCAAACTATAACAAGGAAGGTTATATCAAGCGTCTGCCTGCCGATCCCTGGGGCAATGATTATGTCCTCGTTAATCCTGGTGAACATGGTGCATACGATCTGCTTTCAGCAGGGCCCGATGGTGAAATGGGAACCGAGGACGACATCACCAACTGGGGTTTGAGCAAGAAGAAAAAGTAAGTCAGCGATGAATCAGCAACGCGGGTTTACCCTGCTGGAGATGATGCTGGTGCTGGCGCTGGTCGCTATCACGGCAAGCGTGGTGCTCTTCACATATGGCCGGGAGGATGTCGCCAGCACTCGTGCGCGCGAAACAGCGGCGCGGTTTACCGCTGCACTTGAATTAGCCATCGACCGCGCCACGCTCAGTGGTCAGCCTGTCGGTATCCATTTCTCTGATTCAGCATGGCGCATTATGGTACCGGGCAAAACACCATCAGCCTGGCGCTGGGTTCCATTACAAGAAGATGCCGCAGACGAGAGCCAAAATGACTGGGATGAAGAACTCTCAATTCATCTTCAGCCATTTAAACCTGATGACAGCAACCAGCCACAGGTTGTGATTCTGGCCGACGGACAAATCACGCCCTTCTCTTTGTTGATGGCTAACGCCGGGACCGGTGAGCCGCTCCTGACGTTAGTCTGTTCAGGCTCATGGCCCCTGGATCAAACGCTCGCCAGAGATACCCGCCCATGAACAAACAATCAGGGATGACACTGCTTGAAGTCTTACTGGCGATGAGTATTTTCACCGCTGTTGCTCTGACTTTAATGAGCAGTATGCAAGGGCAACGAAATGCCATCGAGCGAATGCGTAACGAGACGCTGGCATTGTGGATAGCGGATAACCAGCTTCAGTCACAAGATTCATTCGGCGAGGAAAACACGTCCAGTTCTGGCAAAGAGTTAATAAATGGCGAAGAGTGGAACTGGCGCAGCGATATCCACTCAAGCAAAGACGGCACGCTTCTGGAACGCACCATAACGGTGACATTACCCAGCGGTCAGACAACCTCGCTTACGCGTTATCAAAGCATCGATAATAAATCCGGGCAGGCACAAGATGATTAATCGCCAGCAGGGTTTCACATTGCTGGAGGTCATGGCGGCGCTGGCGATTTTCTCAATGCTTAGCGTGCTGGCGTTTATGATTTTTTCGCAAGCTTCCGAGTTGCATCAACGCTCACAGAAAGAAATCCAGCAGTTCAATCAGCTACAGCGCACCATCACCATTCTTGATAACGATCTCCTGCAACTGGTCGCCCGGAGGAATCGGAGTACGGACAAAATCATGGTGTTGGGTGAAGAAGCTATTTTTACCACGCAAAGTCGCGATCCGCTGGCTCCTCTCAGTGAAGCACAAACCTTACTCACTGTTCACTGGTATCTGCGAAATCATACGCTCTACCGTGCTGTTCGTACTTCTGTGGATGGCAGGAAGGATCAACCCGCCCAGGCGATGCTGGAACATGTCGAGAGCTTTCTTCTGGAAAGTAACAGCGGGGAAAGCCAGGAACTTCCTCTCTCAGTCACGTTACATCTGCAGACTCAGCAATATGGGGGGTTACAGCGCCGTTTTGCATTACCTGAGCAGTTAGCGAGAGAAGAGTCGCCAGCTCAGACGCAGGCCGGGAATAATAACCATGAATAATGAACAACGCGGCGTCGCGCTGCTCATTGTACTCATGTTACTGGCGCTCATGGCTGCTCTGGCAGCAGACATGACGCTCAGTTTTCACAGCCAGCTTCAGCGAACCCGCCAGGTAAACCATCATCTGCAACGGCAATATGATATTGAACTGGCGGAGAAACTTGCGCTTGCCAGCCTCACCCAGGACGTTAAAGATAACGACAGACAGACCACGTTGCAGCAGTACTGGGCACAGCCACAACAGTTGCAGCTGGAAGATGGCAATACAGTGAAGTGGCAGTTACGCGATGCCCAGCACTGTTTTAATCTCAATGCGTTAGCAAAAATCTCTGACGACCCGCTGGCTTCCCCTGATTTCCCCGCCCAGGTATTCAGTGCGCTGCTGATTAACGCCGGTATCGATCGCGGAAACACCGATGAGATCGTGCAATCAATCGCTGACTATATTGATGTCGATGACTCACCACGCTTTCACGGCGCAGAAGATAGCTTTTACCAAAGCCAGACGCCGCCCCGGCATAGTGCCAATCAGATGCTTTTTCTGACTGGCGAATTACGTCAGATAAAAGGCATAACCGAAAACATCTATCAGCGGCTTATCCCGTATGTCTGCGTTCTCCCGACCACGGAACTTAGCATCAATCTTAATATGCTAACGGAGAACGATATTCCGCTCTTCAGAGCGTTATTCCTCAATAACATCACGGATGCTGACGCTCGGGTCTTATTGCAAAAAAGGCCGAGGGAAGGCTGGCTAACCACGGATGCATTTCTTTACTGGGCGCAGCAGGATTTCTCCGGTGTGAAGCCACTGGTTGCTCAGGTGAAAAGGCATCTCTTTCCCTATAGCCGCTATTTTACGCTGAGTACGGAAAGTATCAGCGACGAACAATCCCAGGGATGGCAAAGCCATATTTTTTTCAACCGTAAACAGCAGAGCGCCCAAATCTATCGGCGTACGCTGCAACTCTACTAATCATAAGGATCGTGATGCCTGAATCGTTGATGGTCATACGTTCTTCCTCGACGCTGCGTAAGCATTGGGAATGGATGACGTTCTCCGCAGATAGCGTATCTTCGGTACATACGCTCACGGACGATCTTCCGCTGGAGTCGCTGGCCGATCAGCCCGGTGCCGGAAATGTTCATCTTTTGATCCCACCAGAGGGCCTTTTATATCGTTCCCTCACGCTGCCCAACGCCAAATACAAACTCACCGCACAAACATTACAATGGCTGGCAGAGGAGACGTTACCCGACAACACCCAGGACTGGCACTGGACGGTTGTCGATAAACAAAACGAAAGTGTCGAGGTGATAGGCATTCAGTCGGAGAAACTCAGTCGCTATCTTGAGCGTTTACATACTGCCGGACTCAACGTGACGCGGGTTTTGCCAGATGGCTGCTATCTTCCCTGGGAAGTAGATAGCTGGACTCTGGTTAACCAGCAAACAAGCTGGCTCATTCGCAGTGCCGCACATGCCTTCAACGAACTGGATGAACACTGGTTACAGCATCTTGCTGCCCAGTTTCCGCCTGAGAATATGCTTTGTTATGGTGTAGTACCTCACGGCGTTGCAGCGGCCAATCCACTTATCCAGCATCCTGAAATACCATCACTGAGTTTGTATTCTGCCGATATTGCATTCCAGCGCTATGACATGCTGCATGGTATTTTTCGTAAACAGAAAACTGTAAGCAAATCGGGAAAATGGCTCGCCCGCCTGGCAGTAAGCTGTCTCGTTCTCGCCATTCTTTCTTTTGTTGGCAGCCGGAGCATCGCGCTCTGGCATACGCTTAAGATTGAAGATCAACTTCAGCAACAACAGCAAGAAACCTGGCAACGTTATTTCCCGCAGATCAAACGCACCCACAATTTTCGTTTTTACTTTAAGCAGCAACTCGCTCAGCAATATCCTGAAGCTGTGCCGTTGCTCTATCATTTACAAACACTTCTGCTGGAACACCCTGAACTGCAGTTAATGGAGGCGAACTATAGCCAGAAGCAAAAGTCGCTGACCTTAAAAATGAGTGCTAAGAGTGAAGCTAATATCGATCGTTTCTGTGAGTTAACACAGTCCTGGCTTCCGATGGAAAAAACAGAAAAAGATCCGGTCAGTGGTGTATGGACAGTAAGGAACTCAGGGAAATGATTAAATCATGGTGGGCAGAAAAATCCACATCGGAAAAACAGATCGTTGCGGCACTGGCGGTTCTCTCGCTCGGCGTTTTTTGTTGGCTTGGGGTGATAAAACCGATAGATACCTACATTGCAGAGCATCAGTCCCACGCGCAAAAAATTAAGAAGGACATCAAATGGATGCAGGATCAAGCGAGCACCCATGGTTTACTCGGTCATCCTGCGCTTACGCAGCCCATCAAAAATATCCTTCTCGAGGAAGCAAAACGTGAGAATTTGGCTATCACGCTGGAAAACGGCCCGGACAATACTCTGACAATTCATCCTGTCACAGCTCCCCTCGAAAACGTCTCCCGCTGGCTCACTACGGCACAGGTAACATACGGTATTGTTATTGAAGACCTTCAGTTTACTCTTGCCGGAAACGAAGAGATCACCCTCAGGCATTTGTCCTTCAGGGAGCAACAATAATGACAATGCTACTGCCGCTCTTCATTCTGGTTGGTTTTATTGCAGATTATTTTGTTAATGCCATCGCCTATCACCTCTCGCCGTTGGAGGATAAAACGGCGTTAACGTTTCGCCAGGTATTGGTTCATTTCAGGCAAAAAAAATATGCCTGGCATGATACAGTGCCCCTGATACTTTGTGTTGCTGCTGCTATCGCCTGCGCCCTGGCACCTTTCACGCCCATCGTGACTGGCGCACTCTTTCTCTATTTCTGTTTCGTACTCACGCTCAGTGTTATTGATTTTCGCACTCAGCTCCTGCCCGACAAACTCACCTTACCGCTGCTCTGGCTTGGCTTGGTATTTAATGCGCAGTATGGATTAATTGATTTACATGATGCGGTTTACGGCGCGGTAGCGGGCTATGGGGTGCTGTGGTGTGTTTACTGGGGCGTCTGGTTAGTTTGTCACAAAGAGGGATTGGGCTACGGTGATTTCAAGCTACTGGCCGCTGCAGGCGCATGGTGTGGCTGGCAAACGTTGCCAATGATACTGCTGATTGCCTCGCTGGGTGGCATTGGTTACGCCATCGTTTCACAACTTCTGCAACGCCGGACTATAACCACTATCGCATTCGGCCCGTGGCTTGCGCTCGGCAGCATGATAAACCTGGGGTATCTGGCCTGGATCTCTTATTAACCGGGAGGGTTCTCCCTCCCGACACGGCTCAACCTTCTTCGCGGATCTGTGCTTGCAGATAATTTTGCAGGCCCATCTTCTGAATCAGATCAAGTTCCGTTTCCAGCCAGTCGATATGGCCTTCTTCATCACGCAAAATTTCTATCATCATATCGCGGCTGACGTAATCATGAACGCTATCGGCATAACCAATTGCCTCACGCAAATTCTTCGCGCCATCCAGCTCAAGTGCCAGATCAGAACGCAGCATTTCCTCAACATCTTCACCAATGTTCAGTTTGCCCAGGTCCTGTAAGTTTGGAAGACCTTCCAGAAAAAGAATGCGCTCAATATAACGATCGGCGTGTTTCATCTCATCAATGGATTCATGATACTCCACATCATTGAGACGTTTGAGACCCCAGTTTTTAAACATTCGGGCATGGAGAAAGTACTGATTGATTGCGACAAGCTCATTTCCCAACAGTTTGTTGAGATAATTTATAACTTTAGTATCACCTTTCATTTTTTGACTCCTTCGCTTCCACTCTTTGAAGAGTAGAACGGCTTACGAGTAAGTCAAAAAACACACTCCGTTTATGCGGACTCCTTAAACTCCGGCAGCTGCATTAATTCATCCTCCATCACTTCACGCGCGGCCCGGACACATTTACCGCACTGATTGCCGACCGGAATAAATTTTTTTAATTGCTGGAACGAGTGAGGGGAAAACTGGCGCACAGCCTGACGAATTTTTTTATCGCTGATACCATTACAAAGACAAACGTACATAGAGACTCCCGTATACTTTCTTCAAAAATAAATGAAAATAGTTCTTATTTCAATTACGGAAAGACTCTTTTTTAAGCAAAGAATAGAAATATGAATAAAAATAATGGGCTACCAAAAGTAGCCCATTGACAAAAAATGCGGCGATACTGGAAGGTATCGCCAACACATTTATTGCTTAGTAAACGGCGCGAAGATTTCGCTAAATGCGTACTTCGGTGCCTGTTCTTTAGTCAGGCCGTGGAATTCCGGAGACAGGTTAGTGCCGCCCGGCAGGTCGCGCGCGATTGACCAGATACCAACCATACCGAGATTACGCTTCTGCGCATCCTGCATGACCAGACGAGCATCAGAGAGATAGAACACCTCGCCCTGAACGTCGTTCACGCCAACCATCGGCGTGGTACCCATCATAGCGTCAATTTCTGCATCGCTCTTATTGGGATGGAGGCCTTTCAATTGTGAATGCAGGTTGGCAATCGCAGACGTTGCACACTTACCGTGAATGTTCTGGCCTTCGGTATTTGCAGACTGACAAATCGCGTTACCGTAGTCCATTGTCATCACGTTCACACCCGCCAGCTCAACACCTTTCGCTTTGGCATCGCTCAGGACATTCATCCCTTCCGGCGTCAGGCCAGTCGGCAGAATTGGCAAGGTGTACCAGATAGCAATATCTTTGCCTTCTGACTTCCATTTATCCTGCACTTTCTTCACAGCAAGGTTACGACGTTCAATAGATGCCTGATCCGCAACCCAGGTGCCTTCGATATCGAAGTCCAGGACTTTGAGGTTCAGGTTATCAACGATGTCATAATAATGCTGCATCAGATCGTCTACGTTCTTACAGGAAGCAGCCAGCGGAGCGTTGTTAGCACCACCGATAGACAGCATCACATCGCCGCCAGCCTCACGCAGAGCTTTGATTTTGCTGTACTGAGCGTAATTCTGCATACCGTAAGCGGTACCCCATGTCGGCAGACAGGTGTTCGCATCTTTACTCACCACAAACGCCAGCGTGAAGTGGTTGACGTTATGATTCTTAGCCAGCGCAGCCAGATCCGGGATCGTATTCAGCGTAAAGTCGACATACGGTGCATAAACGTGTTTCGGCCACGCTTTCTTCGGCGTACCTACGCGCTCTTTGGTTCCGGTCCAGTCAACAAAAACACGCCACGGGTTGCTGTCAGAAGGAGAAACTTTCTGCACTTTACTCTGAGAAATGTAGTTCACACCGTTAAAGCGAATCAGCGTATCGCTGGCATAAAGCGTTTCTGGATTAAACTGCGGCGCATTATTCAGCTCTTCGTTGCTATAGCTCTGAGCCTTACCTAACGGCTTCCACGGGCGGCTATTGCTACCGGTGGCGTTTTGGTTCGCCACCAGAGCAGGGTTGTCACTTTGCGTCCAGAACAGCGCTTCATAAGCCTGCCCATCAACAACAACGCGATCACCTTTCACGTACACAGTGGATGCGGACCATGCTTTCGCCGGTTCGTATTTCTTCCACGGGTTATCGCCGCCCGGGACAAAGCCCCATGCGTCTTGATCGACAGAAGTTTTATAATGTGCATCGTTATAATCTACGATGCTGTCCGCGCTGTACGCTTTGCTGGCCTGGAAACCATCCGCAACAATGACGCCGCCGTTATCAATTTCACAGGTAGTCGGGTTACCGTACTGACTCAATTCCGCAGCGGTAGCTGTACGCTCGAGACGCCATGGGTTATTGGAGTTTTCAGCGCTGGTACCCCGTGGGCAATCTTTAGACCCAACCCACCAGGCGTTCTTGTAAACATTACCATTGAAAATAACATGGTAAATTTCGCTACCTTCCTGGCCGCTCCACGCTTGCAATGAGTAATCGTTAACGCTATCCGCTGGTGTTGATGGCTCGCTGTTATCCGGAGTTGGGGTCACCGGTGTTTCCGGAGTTGGATCAACCGGAGTCACAGCACCGCCATTATTATCCGGCTTAACGGAACAGGAGCCAGGGTTACCATACTGGCTGATTTCTGTTGCCGTTGCCGCGCGAACATAACGCCATGGGTTACTGGCATCGTTTTCTTTCGCATCGCCTGGGCAATTTGCCGCGCCTACCCACCAGGCGTTCTTATAAATGCCGCCGTTATAGATAACGTACCATGTAGAAGAACCTTCCTGACCTTTCCAGGCTACTACAGCATAGTTGTCGTTTGACTTATCAGCTGGGGCTGGCTGAACATCAGGAGCCGGTTTAACGTCCGGTGCCGGTTTCACATCCGGTGAAGGCTGTGGTGCTGAAGTACAGGACTGTGGATTACTGGTTTCTGAGATTTCCGTTGCCGTAGCGGCACGAACATAACGCCATGGGTTGCTGGCATCATTGCTTTTCGCATCACCCGGACAGTTAGAAGAGGCTACCCACCAGGCATTTTTATATACCGCACCATTAAAGACGACATACCAGGTCTGACCGCCCTGCTGTTTATTCCAGGCAACTACAGAAGAATTAGACGGAACAGTGCCCTGTGCTGGTGTAGCCGAACCGCCATTAGCCGGCGTATTGGATGCAGGCGTATTTGAATTTGAAGAAGATGAGCTGCCGCTCTTTTCGCAGGAAAGTGTATTGCCAAACTGACTAATTTCAGCAGCTGTTGCGGTACGCTTTAAACGCCACGGGTTAGTTGCATCATTTGCTTTCGCTTTTCCCGGGCAATTTGTAGAAGAAACCCACCAGGCATTTTCATAAATTTTGCCATCGAAAATAACCTGATATTTATTACCACCTTGTTGGTTATTCCATGCTTCCATTGCCAATGCTGGCAGAGCGGAACACACCAGCCCCATACCAATCATAGATTTAGTAAATATATTTAATTTCATTATAATCCCTTGTGACGTAAAAACTGCAAAACAAAAGTCCTACGCAGGAATTATTTACGTTTTACGAGAACCCTTCAATATGAATTAAATTACGGCATTAAAAATAAGAAAAAAGCCTGACAAATGAAGCATTTTAAAAACAGAAACATTCATATTTAAAATGTTAAATTGAATTGATATTTTAAATATGAATAATTTATTCGTTCTGACAGTACGAATAAGATATGCCGTCAACAAATGCAAAAAGGGCGCCGAAGCGCCCTTTTCAATTCAAAACTAATTAACGTGTAATTAGCCCAGAACTTTAGCAACAACGCCCGCACCTACAGTACGGCCGCCTTCACGGATTGCGAAACGCAGACCGTCATCCATCGCGATTGGGTGGATCAGGGTAACAACCATTTTGATGTTGTCGCCCGGCATTACCATCTCTACGCCTTCTGGCAGTTCGATGGTACCAGTCACGTCAGTTGTACGGAAGTAGAACTGTGGACGGTAGCCTTTGAAGAACGGAGTATGACGGCCGCCTTCATCTTTGGACAGGATGTAAACTTCAGATTCGAACTTGGTGTGCGGCTTGATAGAGCCTGGCTTAGCCATTACCTGACCACGTTCGATTTCTTCACGTTTGATACCACGCAGCAGAACACCAACGTTCTTGTCACCAGCACGGCCTTCGTCCAGCAGTTTGCGGAACATTTCAACGCCAGTACAGGTAGACCGCATCTCTTTGATACCAACGATTTCAACTTCTTCGCCAACTTTAACGATACCGCGCTCTACACGACCGGTAACTACAGTACCACGGCCGGAGATGGAGAATACGTCTTCGATAGGCAGCAGGAATGGCTTGTCAATCGCACGCTCTGGTTCTGGGATGTAAGAATCCAGGAAGCCAGCCAGTTCGATGATTTTTGCTTCCCACTCAGCTTCGCCTTCCAGCGCTTTCAGCGCGGAACCACGAACGATAGGAGTGTCGTCGCCTGGGAAATCGTACTCAGACAGAAGTTCACGAACTTCCATTTCTACCAGTTCCAGCAGCTCTTCGTCATCAACCATGTCGCATTTGTTCAGGAACACGATGATGTACGGAACGCCTACCTGACGACCCACCAGGATGTGCTCACGAGTCTGTCGGCATAGGGCCATCAGTCGCAGCAACAACCAGGATAGCGCCATCCATCTGCGCAGCACCGGTGATCATGTTTTAACATAGTCGGCGTGGCCTGGGCAGTCTACGTGTGCGTAGTGGCGAGTCGGGGTGTCTATCTCAACGTGGGAAGTGTTGATGGTGATGCCAGCGAGCTTTTTCTTCTGGTGCGTTATCGATCTGGTCGAAAGCACGAGCAGCACCGCCGTAGGTTTTAGCCAGTACGGTAGTGATTGCAGCAGTCAGGGTAGTTTTACCGTGGTCGACGTGGCCGATAGTACCAACGTTGACGTGCGGTTTTGTACGTTCAAATTTTTCTTTAGACACGGCTATATTCCTTACTATAGTGCTCTCCCCTTTTGGAGAGAGCACGGGACTTAGGTTTTGATCCTGTGGCTTATTTACCACGGGCTTCAATAACGGCCTGAGTAGACGTTGTTCGGCGCATCGTCGTACTTCAGGAACTCCATGGAGTAAGAAGCACGGCCTTTGGTCAGTGAACGCAGCTGAGTTGCATAACCGAACATTTCGGACAGCAGAACTCAGCGTGGATCACAACGCCAGTAGCGTTGGATTCCTGACCTTTGAGCATACCACGACGGCGGCTCAAGTCACCGATTACGTCACCGGTGTTCTCTTCCGGAGTCTCTACTTCAACCTTCATGATAGGCTCAAGCAGAACTGGTTTCGCTTTCTTAAAGCCATCTTTGAAGGCGATAAGAAGCGGCCAGTTTAAACGCCAGCTCGGAGGAGTCAACGTCATGGTAAGAACCGAAGTGCAGACGAACGCCCAGATCGACAACCAGATAGCCAGCCAGTGGGCCAGATTTCAGCTGTTCCTGGATGCCTTTATCAACGGCCGGGATGTATTCGCCAGGAATTACACCACCTTTGATGTCGTTGATGAACTCGTAGCCTTTCGGATTCACACCCGGCTCCAGTGGGTACATGTCGATAACAACATGACCGTACTGACCGCGACCACCAGACTGCTTAGCGTGTTTACCTTCGATATCGGTAACTTTCGCGCGAATCGCTTCACGGTAAGCAACCTGAGGTTTACCGACGTTCGCTTCAACGTTGAATTCACGCTTCATGCGGTCAACGATGATGTCGAGGTGCAGTTCACCCATACCAGCGATGATGGTCTGGTTAGATTCTTCATCAGTCCATACGCGGAATGATGGATCTTCTTTAGCCAGACGACCAGCCAGACCCATTTTTTCCTGGTCAGCTTTGGTTTTCGGTTCTACGGCGATAGAAATTACCGGCTCAGGGAATTCCGGTTGCGCTTCCCGAATGATCACGTTATCTGGATCACAGATGGTATCACCAGTGGTAACGTCTTTCAGACCGATAGCAGCAGCGATGTCGCCCGCGCGAACTTCTTTGATCTCTTCACGTTTGTTAGCGTGCATCTGAACGATACGGCCAAAACGCTCACGAGCGGATTTCACCGGGTTGTATACGGTATCGCCAGAGTTAACCACACCGGAATACACACGGAAGAAGGTCAAGTTACCAACAAACGGGTCGGTTGCGATTTTGAACGCCAGCGCAGCAAACGGCTCTTCATCACTTGCATGACGCTCAGCCGGAGTGTCTTTACCGTCGTCCAGCATCCGTTGATCGCAGGTACGTCGACTGGGGATGGCAGGTGATCAATTACCGCATCCAGCATCGCCTGAACACCTTTGTTCTTGAACGCAGAACCACAGGTTACCAGGATGATTTCGTTGTTCAGAACACGCTGACGCAGAGCTTTTTTGATCTCTTCTTCAGTCAGTTCTTCACCACCCAGGTCTTTCTCCATCAGCTCTTCTGAAGCTTCAGCAGCGGACTCGATCAGGTTCTGGTGCCATTCGTCAGCCAGGTCCTGCATGTCAGCTGGGATATCTTCATAAGTGAAGGTTACGCCTGCATCTTCTTCGTTCCAGTTGATGGCTTTCATTTTCACCAGGTCAACGACACCGGTGAAACCTTCTTCAGCACCAATCGCCAGCTGCAGCGGAACAGGGTTCGCGCCCAGCGGGTTTTGATCTGACCAACAACTTTCAGGAAGTTTGCACCCATGCGGTCCATTTTGTTAACGAACGCAATGCGTGGAACTTTATATTTGTTTGCCTGACGCCATACGGTTTCAGACTGTGGCTGAACACCACCAACTGCGCAGTAAACCATTACCGCACCATCAAGAACACGCATGGAACGTTCTACTTCGATAGTGAAGTCAACGTGCCCCGGGGTGTCGATGATGTTTACACGGTGTGGTTCATACTGCTTAGCCATACCAGACCAGAATGCAGTAGTCGCAGCGGAAGTGATGGTGATACCACGTTCCTGCTCCTGCTCCATCCAGTCCATGGTAGCCGCGCCGTCATGAACTTCACCGATTTTATGGTTTACACCGGTGTAGAACAGAATACGTTCGGTAGTAGTGGTTTTACCGGCGTCGATGTGCGCACTGATACCGATGTTACGGTAGCGTGCGATGGGTGTTGTACGAGCCATTTGATTCCTCGTTTATCTTTTTAGGCGTTCAGTTAAGTAACCCAAAGCGGCCACTTCTCTGAAGCGCCCGCCTGGTGACTAATACTCCGAAGGGATTACCAACGGTAGTGTGCGAACGCCTTGTTGGCATCTGCCATACGGTGAACGTCTTCACGTTTCTTAACTGCAGTACCTTTGTTGTCTGCAGCATCAGAAAGTTCGTTCGCCAGGCGCAGAGCCATGGATTTATCACCGCGTTTACGAGCAGCTTCAACGATCCAACGCATTGCCAGAGCATTACGACGAACCGGACGGACTTCAACTGGAACCTGATAAGTAGAACCACCAACGCGGCGAGACTTAACTTCGACAGTCGGACGCACGTTTTCGAGGGCTACTTCAAAAGCTTCCAGGCCATCTTTACCAGAACGCTGAGCCAGGGTCTCCAGCGCGCTGTATACGATGGTTTCTGCAGTAGATTTTTTACCATCTACCATCAGGATATTTACAAATTTCGCCAGCAGCTCTGATCCGAACTCGGATCCGGCAGGATTTTACGCTGACCAATGACGCGACGACGTGGCATGGGAATACTCCGTTGTTAATTCAGGATTGTCCAAAACTCTAAGAGTTTAGTTTGACATTAATATAAAACGTTTGGCCTTACTTAACGGAGAACCATTAAGCCTTAGGACGTTCACGCCATACTTGGAGCGTGATTGCTTACGGTCTTTAACGCCGGAGCAGTCAAGCGCACCACGAACGGTGTGGTAACGAACGCCGGAAGGTCTTTTACACGACCGCCACGGATCAGGATCACGGAGTGTTCCTGCAGGTTGTGACCTTCACCACCGATGTAGGAAGTCACTTCAAAACCGTTAGTCAAACGCACACGGCATACTTTACGCAGTGCGGAGTTTGGTTTTTTAGGAGTGGTGGTGTGTACGAGTACATACGCCACGTTTCTGCGGGCAGGCTTCCAGCGCAGGCACGTTGCTCTTTGCAACTTTGCGTGCGCGTGGTTTGCGTACCAGCTGGTTAACTGTTGCCATTAAATAGCTCCTGGTTGTAGCTTTCGCTTCGTAAACACGTAATAAATCGCCTCATGCAATATGAGGACGCGAAATTTTAGGGCTATGCCGATAGGGTGTCAAGAAATATACAACGGTCACACGTTACCAGGCGATTTGCGCCGGGTGTTTTACCGTTAACCTGACGAAGTCAGTATAGCTCTGACCATCATAGCATCGCTCGAAATTTGAGCACCCAAAGACCCCGCGCCTGCGCATTTTTTTCCTCATTCAACACGTAGATGGATATGGGGGCGTGCGGGGGGTTTCAAAATGGCTGTTTTTTTCTACTGCGGCCAGCCACGCCATCGGGCTTTATTAACAATAAATCATCACCCTCGTCGTCCAGACGGAGAATAACCGTGATATCGGCATGCCACGGAGAGGTTCTTAGCGTATGCAGCATAGGGGCCTCAAAAACGCAAAATCACATCGTATTTGTCAGCTGCTACGCGACGCGTCCGCTTCCAGTCGCTTCCACTTCCTTACTTACAACCGCTTCTGCCGTCAGCCCACGCTCACGCATGGAGGCCGCGCAAACCCAGCAGTTCTCGATGTCATAAAGCGCCAGCAGTTTGAAGGTCGCGATGTAATCGCGCGCCAGAATCACGCCAGGCTTTTGTTGGCTCAATGGCTGAAATACGCCGTCGCCAATGAAAAAGACGCCGAGGTCATCACTTAATGCTGACGTCGCCAGCAGCGCGTCCAGCCCTTCCCGGCCCGCAGAGCTGCCATGCGGCGCAGAGGTAAATACAAACGCAACGCGCTTCATCAGACTGTACCGTTCGATCGCAGGTCAGCGCGGCTTCAGCCAGCGCACCCAACCCACTAAGAGAAAAGCCAGGCTGTAGATTAAATCCCGGTAGCCCTAACTGCGCGGCTTCCTTCTCATCGGTGATACCACGGCGCAACGCCGCAGCAACACAAATATGCAGCGCCACGCCATGCGCGTCATGGAGCGACTGCCACGCGCGGACAACATCGAACTCATCGCTGGCCGGAGAAGTCAGCTGGTTGGCGTTATACACCCCTTCCCGGTAGAAAAAGATGCTGGCTATCTCATGGCCTTCCGCCAGTGCAGCCTGGGCAAACTGCAGCGCGCTGCTTGCCTGCTGCGTGCCGTAAGCAGGGCCAGTCACCATGATGGCAAAACGCATTACTTATCTTGCCCCACAAAATCACCGCTTTTGAACTGGCGAATGTAGAGATAAACCGTATGTTTGGAGATGTTCAGGCGGTCGGCAACCTGGTTGATGGCATCTTTGATATCAAAGATCCCTTTCTCGTAAAGATTAAGCACGATCTGACGATTTTTGGCGTTATTGGAAACGTTGCGATCGGCATTTACCTCTTCGATGGTGAACTCCAGCGTCTGGGTAACGAGATCCTCAACCGAAGAGGCAAAGTTAACCGCAGAGCCGACTTCCGGTGTTTCCGGCGGAATGAAGGTATTCATGATCTGCGACAAGGGTAGATCAAGGTTCATGTTGATGCACAGTAAACCGATAACACGGTGCTCGCGATTGCGAATGGCAATGGTGACGGACTTCATCCATACGCCACTTTTGGCGCGAGTAAAATAGCATTTGGAAACGCTACTATCCGCTCCCGTCATATCGTGCAGCATACGTAGCGCGAGATCGGTAATCGGAGAACCAATTTTGCGGCCGGTATGTTCGCCGTTTGCAATGCGTATTGCCGTGCACTTTAGATCCTGCAGTGAGTGCAACACGATTTCACAGTGGGAACGAATGAGCATCGCCAACCCGTCCACCACCGCTTCGTAGGATTTCAGGATATCGAAGTCAGTTTGATCGAAAGGACGTTGATCCAGTAAATCAAGTTCACTGGTTTCGTTGGTTAAAAGCGACCTGGACATGAAAAAAAGCACTCCTTTTCAGGAGCCTGTCGTTAACTTTTCAGGGCAGGCTCATTAATGATGCGGGTAACTAAATTAATACAGCGGAGGTTCCGCTTTCCAGCACTAATTATATCCGGCCTGTAATAAAAAAACCGCCGCCTGGTCAGGCGGCGGTTCTTAATGCTTATTTTTTAGCAGAATCTGCGGCTTTCGCATCAGCTTCCGGCTTTGCATCAGCCTTCGGCGCTGGTTTCACATCCAGCAGCTCTACGTCAAACACCAGGGTAGAATTCGGTGGGATCCCCGGAACACCCGCTTTGCCGTAAGCCAGTTCTGGTGGAATAACCAGTTTGATCTTACCGCCTTTCTTGATGTTCTTCAGACCTTCTGTCCAACCCGGGATAACACCGTCCAGACGGAAAGAAAGCGGTTCACCACGGGTGTAAGAGTTGTCGAACTCTTTACCGTCGATCAGCGTACCTTTGTAGTTCACTACAACAGTATCGCTGTCTTTCGGTGCTTCGCCTTTACCGGCTTCTACTACCTGATAAACCAGACCAGTTGAAGAGGTTTTCACACCTTTCTCTTTGGCAAATTTCTCGCGGTACTCTTTACCTTTTGCTTCGTTATCAGCCGCGTCTTTTTCCATCTTCGCCTGAGCAGAAGACTTCACGCGAGCTTCGAATGCTTGTAGAGTCTGTTCGATCTCTTGGTCGGAGAGTTTGCTCTTATCAGCAAATGCATCCTGAACACCAGCGATCAGCTGATCTTTATCCAGTTTGATGCCCAGTTTTTCTTGTTCTTTTAGAGAGTTTTCCATGTAACGACCCAGCGAGGCACCCAGTGCATAAGCTGATTTCTGATCGTCATTTTTGAACGCTGCTTTGCTGTCAGCAGCTGTAGCAGGTTTTGCAGCTTCAGCAGCAAAAGTGATTGGTGCATGCAGGGCAACGGCCATTGTGGTCGCCAGCAGCGTTACTTTAAACAGTGATTTCATCCATATCTCCAGGATCGGGGCATCTCACCCCAGGGTTAACTATTATCAGAAGGGTACTATAAAGCGTTGTCGAACAAATCTACATACAGACACGCCCTATTATCATCTATTTTCAGACTCTTTTTGTTTAAATTAGTTTCGATGACCGCGAAATGAGTGCTGTCTCGGGCAGCAAAGTTAAGTAGAATCCGCGGCGACCATTCGACAAAAGAGGTGAATCATGCAGGATTTATCATTGGAAGCACGCCTGGCAGAGCTGGAGAGCCGACTGGCTTTTCAGGAAATCACCATTGAAGAACTGAACGTCACGGTGACCGCTCATGAAATGGAGATGGCGAAACTGCGCGATCATCTGCGTCTGCTGACCGAGAAGTTAAAAGCCAGCCAGCCGTCGAACATCGCGTCGCAGGCTGAAGAAACGCCACCGCCACATTATTGAGGCGTAAAAAAAGCGGGGATTCCCCGCTTTTTTGTCACTTTTTCGGTATTAGTGGCAACCGCAACCGCCGTTGCCTTTACCGCCACAGCAGCCTTCGCCACCGTGTTCATGACCGTGATCGTGGCCATGACCGCCGCAGCAACCGTCGTGGTCGTGATCGTGGTGGTGATCGTGCGCGCCGTGAACGTGACCATGAGCCAGTTCTTCTTCAGTCGCTTCGCGAATCGCCACAACTTCAACGTTGAATTTCAGGTTCTGACTCGCCAGCATGTGGTTACCATCAACCACTACGTGCTCGTCTTCCACTTCGGTGATTTCAACCGGAACTGGACCCTGGTTGGTTCAGCCAGGAAGCGCATGCCAACCTGCAGTTCGTCAACGCCCATGGAGACGTCTTTAGGAACGCGCTGAACCAGGTTTTCTGTCGTACTGACCGTAAGCGTCATTTGCGCCTACTGCCACGTCAAATTTATCACCAACTTCGTGACCATCCAGCGCAGTTTCCAGGCCGGAGATCAGGGAACCGTGACCATGCAGGTAGTCCAGCGGTGCACTTACCGGAGACTCATCAACCAATACACCGTTCTCTGTACGTACCTGATAGGCCAGGCTGACCACCAGGTCTTTTGCTACTTTCATGATATCTCCTGAGCATGGGAATATTTCGTGGCGCAGATTGTAGCGGAATTCTGCACCCGTGTACCCATTAGCTTAAAAAGACAGCACGGAACGCTACTCCGGATGAAAAATTCCGATAACTTGTTCTTCTTTGCGCACGTGCTCGCGTGCTTCTTTACCGCTTCCCGCATCTGGTGTCCGCACTTAACGCATTCAACCACATCGATATCATTCGCGCCACATCGCCATAGAATCCTGCGCCTGACACGATGGGCATTTTGCGCCCGCGATAAAACGTTTACGTACCGCCATGCTTCACCTTCTATTCAAATTCGTCCCAGCCATCCAGCCGCCGCCGTTCCTGTTGCATCTCCCGCTGGAAAATCTCTTCCAGCTCACGCTCTGCTTCACGCACGCGCGAGATTTGTTGGGTATCGCTGGGTGCACCGGCATCAGCTCGCGCAGCATACGCATATCCAGACGCTTAAAGTGAGCGGCGCTGCGCCTGATGCGGATGCATGCCAAGCGTGACCAGCGTCTTGCGCCCCAGCTCTAACGCACTGGAGAATGTTTCACGGGAAAACTGCGTCACCCCTGCCTGTAATAACTCATGCGCTTCCACACGTCCGCGCGCTCGCGCAAGAATATGCAAATGCGGAAAGTGCTGTTGGCATATTTCCACCAGCTTCATGGTGTCTTCCGGCTCGTTACAGGTAATGACGATAGACTCAGCGGCCTCTGCACCCGCAGAACGTAAAAGATCGACCTGCGTGGCGTCGCCGTAATAAACTTTGTAGCCGTATTTACGCATCAGGTTAACGGCGCTGATATCCCGCTCCAGCACGGTAATGCGCATTTTATTTGCCATCAGCAAACGACCAATCACCTGACCAAAACGCCCGAAGCCCACGACAATGACCTGGGGTTTATCATCGTTGACCCACGGTTTTTCGTCTTCTTCTTCCGGTCCGTTAAACTGGCGGGATAGCCATTTATCCACCAGCTTCATCAGCAACGGCGTGGTCATCATGGAAAGCGTCACCGTCACCAGCAACAACGCCATCTGGTCGCCCTGGAATAAGCGTTGTGAAGAAGCGGTAGAAAAGAGGACAAAGGCAAACTCACCACCCTGACTCAACACGCCAGCAAACTGCATCCGCTCTGAGCTACGCACGCCATACAATCGCGCCAGCAGATACAGCACGAGAATTTTCACCGCCACCAGCACAACCACGCTTATCACTACCCACAACAGATGGGTATAAAGCACCCCGAGGTTGAGTGACATGCCGACAGAGATAAAGAACAAACCGAGCAGCAAGCCTTTGAAGGGATCGATAGCCGTTTCCAGTTCATGGCGATATTCACTTTCCGCCAGCAGCACGCCCGCAATAAATGTACCGAGCGCCATCGACAGCCCCAGCGCATCCATAAACAATGCGGAACCCAACACCAGCAGCAGCGTCGCGGCGGTGAACACTTCCCGCACGCCAGAAGCTGCAATAAAGCGGAATACCGGACGCAGTAAATAGCGCCCACCAATCAGCATGCCGACAAACGCCAGCACCTTCATGCCGACCTTCATCCAGTCGAAATGTTCGTCTGCCGACCCCGCCAACAACGGCACTAACGCCAGTGCTGGGATTACTGCCAGATCCTGAAACAGCAGAACCGAAAACCCGAGCTGGCCGGATTCGCTGCGATTCATCCCTTTCTCACGCATCAATTGCAACGCCATTGCAGTTGAAGACATCGCAAGGCCAATGCCACCGACCACCGCCGCCTGCCAGGCGAAATCCGTCAGCATCAATAATCCCGCCAGCAACGCCGCGCTTAACAGCACCTGTGCCGCGCCTACGCCAAAAATCGAACGCCGCAGTTGCCAAAGTTTGGAGGGATTCAACTCAAGGCCGATGATAAACATCAGGAATACCACGCCGAGTTCCGAAAAGTGGAGGATCTCATCAACGTCGCTGATAAACCCCAGCCCCCAGGGCCAATGGCAATCCCCGCCAGCAGGTAGCCTAAAACGGCGCCAATGCCCAGCCTTGCCGCCAACGGCACCGCGGAACCGCCGCAACAGAAACAGCACCCCGGCCAGTAACAAATCGGAACCTTCCATCATCGTCCTGCCGTAATCGGCGCAGCCAGCCAGTCGGCATAGGCTTTAGCATGGCTCGCCAAACGCATCCGGCGGCTGTCGGCGCGCCCAGAGACGATAATCGGACTCAACCAGTGCATATGGCACATGGCGGCGGTCAGTTCGAACGGGCGCAGAATATCGCTCATCGGATAACGATTCAGACCATCGTGGCGATAGGCGCTTTCCGGCTCGCCGGTAGTAATGACGCTACGCCAGTACTTTCCCGCCAGTTCATTTCCCCCTACGCCACTGGCGAAGCCTCGGCTGAGCACGCGGTCGAGCCACTCTTTCAGCAATGCCGGGCAGCTGTAGGTATAAAGCGGATGCTGGAACACGATAACGTCATGCTCGCGCAGCAGCTGTTGTTCACGGGGGATATCAATAAAGAAATCAGGATAGTGTGCATAGAGATCGTGCACGGTTACGTTGTTTAATCGCCCGCTGGAGCCCGGTTTAAGCAAAACCCGGTTAGCCACCGAATCCTGAGATTCCGGATGGGCATACAGCAGCAACACTTTCGCTGTCTGAGACATCATTCCCCTCCCGGTTTTGTCTTTTGTCTATTTTCGACGTTTTAGGCTACCATTGCGCCTCGGTGCGGCACATTGCTCACATTACATTATCACAATGACAATTTAACATAGTCAGAACATACGGCGCCTTATGCATTGTTTTCTCCTCGTTACAAATTCGTCGTGGCGTGCGTGTCCTGCTGGATAACGCAACGGCCACTATCAACCCTGGGCAAAAAATCGGCCTGGTGGAAAAAATGGCTGCGGTAAATCTGACGCTCTGCTAAAAAACGAGATTAGCGCCGATGGCGGCAACTTTACCTACCCCGGCAACTGGCAGCTGGCGTGGGTTAACCAGGAAACGCCAGCCCTCGCCGAACCGGCGCTAGACTATGCGATTGACGGCGACCGTGAGTTCCGTCAACTCGAAGCCCAGTTGCACTATGCTGATGAACGTAACGACGGGCACGCGATCGCCACCGTTCACGGCAGAGTGGACGTCGACGCGTGGACCATCCGCTCTCGCGCCTCCAGCCTGCTGCACGGCCTGCAACTTTAGCAATGAAGAACAGCTTGAACGCCCGGTGAGCGACTTCTCCGGCGGCTGGCGTATGCGCCTTAACCTGGCACAGGCGTGATCGTTGTTCGCCGCCGCTGCTCGATGAACCGACTAACCACCTCGATCTGATGCGGTGATTTGGCTGGAAAGATGGCTCAAAGCTATCAGGGCACGTTGATTCTCATTTCCCATGACCGCGACTTCCTCGACCCGGTAGTGGACAAAATTATCCATATCGAACAGCAAACCATGTTCGAATACACCGGTAACTACAGCTCGTTTGAACGTCAACGCGCCACGCGCCTTGCTCAACAGCAGGCGCTGTACGAAAGCCAGCAGGAGCGCGTCACCGCAAAGCTATATCGACCGTTTCCGCGCTCAGGCCACCAAGGCCAAGCAGGCGCAGAGCCGTATCAAAATGCTCGAACGCATGGAGCTGATTGCCCCAGCGCACGTGGATAACCCATTCCGCTTTAGCTTCCGTACGCCGGAGAAGCCCGCCAAACCCGCTGCTGAAGATGGAAAAGGTCAGCGCCGGTTATGGCGACCACCATCCTCGAATCCATCAAGCTGAACCTGGTGCCTGGCTCGCGTATCGGCCTGCTGGGCCGCAATGGCGCGGGTAAATCGACATTAATCAAACTGTTAGCCGGTGAACTTGCGCCAGTCAGCGGTGAAATTGGTCTGGCGAAAGGGATCAAACTCGGCTACTTCGCCCAGCATCAACTTGAATACCTGCGCGCCGACGAATCACCTATTCAACATCTGGCACGTTTAGCGCCGCAGGAGCTGGAACAAAAACTGCGTGACTACCTCGGCGGCTTTGGTTTCCAGGGCGATAAAGTAACCGAAGAAACGCGCCGCTTCTCCGGTGGGGAAAAAGCCCGCCTGGTGCTGGCATTAATTGTCTGGCAGCGGCCGAATCTGCTGCTGCTCGACGAACCGACTAACCACCTTGACCTCGACATGCGTCAGGCACTCACCGAAGCATTAATCGAGTTTGAAGGCGCGCTGGTTGTCGTTTCGCACGACCGTCATTTGCTGCGTTCCACCACTGACGATCTCTACCTGGTTCACGATCGTAAAGTCGAACCGTTCGACGGCGATCTGGAAGATTATCAACAGTGGTTGAGCGACGTACAAAAGCAGGAAAACCAGACCGACGAAGCGCCAAAAGAGAATGCGAACAGCGCCCAGGCACGTAAAGATCAGAAGCGTCGGGAAGCTGAGCTGCGTGCGCAAACCCAGCCACTGCGTAAAGAGATTGCCCGTCTGGAAAAAGAGATGGAGAAGCTGAACGCGCAACTGGCGCAGGCGGAAGAGAAACTCGGCGACAGCGAACTGTATGACCAGAGCCGTAAAGCGGAGTTGACCGCCTGCCTGCAACAGCAAGCCAGCGCCAAATCCGGCCTGGAAGAGTGCGAAATGGCATGGCTGGAAGCCCAGGAGCAGCTTGAGCAGATGCTGCTGGAAGGCCAAAGCAACTGATGGCGCAGATAACGACGACCGATGCCAATGAATTCAGCAGCAGTGCTGAATTCATCCCCATGCGCGGCGTCAGCAATCGTCATCTCCAGACGATGTTGCCACGGCTTATCCGCCGCAAGCTGCAGTTCCGACCGCCACGCCGGCAGTGCCTTGAACTGCCCGATGGCGATTTTGTCGATTTAGCGTGGAGCGAAGATCCCGAGGCCGCGCGGCATAAACCGCGGCTGGTGGTGTTTCATGGTCTGGAAGGCAGCCTGCAGCGAAGCCCTTACGCCCACGGCCTGATTAATGCCGCAAAACAGCAGGGTTGGTGGGCGTGGTGATGCATTTTCGTGGCTGCAGTGGCGAACCTAACCGCCTGAACCGTATTTACCATTCCGGTGAAACGGAAGACGGTAGCTGGTTCTTACGCTGGCTGGCGCGTGAGTTTGGCCCCGCGCCAACCGCCGCAGTCGGTTATTCACTCGGCGGTAATATGCTGGCCTGCCTGCTAGCAAAAGAAGGTGATGAGGTCCCGATTGATGCGGCGGTGATCGTCTCCGCGCCGTTCATGCTCGAAGCCTGTAGCTACCATATGGATAAAGGCTTCTCTGTGCGTCTATCAGCGCTATTTGCTGAACCTGCTCAAAGGCAATGCGGCACGTAAACTCAAAGCCTATCCAGGCTCGCTGCCGGTTGACCTGCGCCAGTTGAAGAGCATGCGCCGAATCCGTGAATTTGATGATTCGATTACGTCGAAGATCCACGGCTTCGCCGATGCTATCGACTACTACCGCCAGTGCAGCGCGATGCCGACGTTAAGCAAAATCACCAAGCCGACGCTTATCATCCATTCCAAAGACGATCCGTTTATGGATCACCACTCTATTCCCGCCCAGGAAGAGCTGCCGGATAACGTGGAGTACCAGTTAACCGAGCATGGCGGCCACGTCGGATTTATCGGCGGCACCCTTCACCCGGAAATGTGGCTGGAGAAACGCATCCCCGCCTGGCTAATGACCTGGCTTGGAGCCAAAGCATGATGATTCCCTGGCAGGACCTCGACCCGGAAACGCTGGATAGATTCATTGAAAGCTTTGTCTTGCGCGAAGGCACTGATTATGGTGAATATGAGCGTTCACTTGCGCAAAAGGTCGCCGACGTAAAACACCAGCTGACAAACAGGCGAAGCGGTGCTGGTGTGGTCTGAACTTCACGAGACCGTCAACATCATGCCCCGTAACCAATTTCGCGGTTAACTATACTTATCGGAGTATGCCCCTGCTTCCGATAGCCTGTTCAGGGAGTTATTCGCATGTCTGCCAAACATCCAGTTATCGCCGTCACCGGCTCCAGGAAGCGGAACCACCACCACCAGCCTGGCATTTCGTAAAATCTTCGCTCAACTCAATCTGCGAGCTGTGGAAGTCGAAGCGATAGCTTCCACCGTTATACCCGTCCTGAAATGGATATGGCGATTCGTAAAGCCCGCGATCTGGGCCGCCATATCAGCTACTTCGGCCCGGACGCCAATGATTTCGGCCTGCTAGAACAAACCTTTCGCGACTACGGCGTGAACGGTAAGGGGCAATCGCGCAAATACCTGCACACTTACGATGAAGCGGTGCCGTGGAATCAGGTGCCGGGGCGTACTACCCCGTGGCAGCCGCTGCCGGAACCGACCGATGTGCTGTTTTATGAAGGGCTGCACGGCGGCGTCGTCACGCCGCAGCACGACGTCGCGCGCCATGTCGATCTGCTGGTGGGCGTAGTGCCTATCGTTAACCTAGAGTGGATCCAGAAAATGATCGGTGACACCAGCGAGCGCGGCCATCTCCGGCGAGGCGGTGATGGACTCCGTCGTGCGCTCAATGGAAGATTACATCAACTTCATTACGCCGCAGTTTTCGCACCCATATCAACTTCCAGCGCGTACCCACGGTAGACACTCAAACCCGTTCGCCGCGTAAAATATTCTGGTCGCTTGATGAGAGTTTTGTGGTGATTCATTTCCGCAATCTGGAAGGGATCGATTACCCATGGCTATTAGCCATGCTGCAGGGGTCATTCATCTCACATATGAACACGCTGGTGGTGCCCGGCGGGAAGATGGTGCTGGCGATGGAACTTACATCATGACGCCGCTGGTGCAGCGTCTGATGGAAGGTCGAAATTAACGTCGAGGGGATTACCCCTCGATAACTTCGTAAGAGTGGGTGATATTGACCGCTTTCTCCAGCATCAGCGCCACGGAGCAGTACTTCTCGGCAGAGAGATCTACCGCACGCGATACCGCCGCGTCTTTGAGCTCTTTGCCGGTCACGATGAAGTGCAGATTGATATGGGTAAACAGGCGCGGAGCCTCTTCACGGCGTTCGGAAGTCAGCTTCACTTCACAGTCGGTCACGTTGTAGCGACCTTTTTCGGCAAAATAGAAACCACGTCAATGGCGCTACAGCCACCCGCGGCCATCAGCACCACTTCCATAGGGCTTGGCGCTTTATCACCAGAATTGCCGTCCATCAGAATTTGGTGTCCTGAGCAGACTCACCGAGGAAGGTTAACCCCTCAACCCATTTCACACGTGCTTGCATAATTTTTAACTCCCAGGTTGGGGTTTCTTCTCAGATTACGCGCACATAACAATTCTCGCAACGGAAGGCTATTCCCGTCATGCTGAAGCGAGACACCAGGAGACACGCGGCTAAAGCTATGCTAAAACTGTCGGGATGCTACGGTAATACATAAACGTACTGCATGTATGCAGAGGACATCACATTACAGGCTGCGGCGCTATTCGACAGCCGACTTCCCAGGTAACGGGAGGAATACTATTGCAACCAGTGGCTGCAAGGTTTTGCCGCTGGGGAAGAGCTTATAACAGAGGATAACCGCGCATGGTGCTTGGCAAACCGCAAACAGACCCGACTCTCGAATGGTTCTTGTCTCATTGCCATATTCATAAGTACCCATCGAAGAGCACGCTGATTCACCAGGGTGAAAAGGCAGAGACGCTGTATTACATCGTAAAAGGCTCAGTGGCTGTACTCATCAAGGTTGAAGAAGGCAACACTTATTCGACCTCAACCAGGGCGATTTCATCGGTGAGTTAGGCCTGTTTGAAGAAGGCCAGGAACGCAGCGCATGGGTAAGCAACCGCTTGTGAAGTTGCTGAAATCTCTTATAAAAAATTCCGTCAGCTGATTCAGGTTAACCCAGACATCCTGATGCGTCTCTCTTCGCAAATGGCACGTCGTCTGCAGATTACTTCTGAAAAAGTGGGTAACCTGGCATTCCTGGACGCCAACCGGCGTATCGCTCAGACTCTGCTGAATCTGGCCAAACAGCCTGACGCCATGACTCACCCAGAATGGTATGCAGATCAAGATTACCCGTCAGGAAATCGGTCAGATCGTCGGTTGTTCCCGCGAAACCGTGGGCCGTATTCTGAAAATGCTGGAAGATCAAAACCTGATCTCCGCACACGGCAAGACCATTGTCGTTTACGGTACCCGCTGATCCCGCTTAAAACGGCATATTGTCTGAAACAATATGCCGTTTTTACTTATCCCCTTATGTGGCGCAGGCTGATTTACCATCCGGAAGTCAACGTGACGCACTGCGGCAAACGCTGGTGTTATGTTTGCCGGTTGCCATCGCGCTTATTGGCCACCTTCAGCAAGGCCTCCTGTTTTCACTGGTTCCCGCCTGCTGCAATATCGCCGGTCTTGATACACCGCATAAACGTTTTTTTAAACGTCTGACTATCGGTGGCTGCCTGTTTGCCGGATGGAGCCTTGTGTAGAGTCGCCGTTGGAAGAATGACTCGCTGCCGTTAATACTGACCGGGCTTGCGCCGACTTGCGTGACGGCGCAGATCAGCGCGCTGCACGGGCGTCTGCTGCCGGCATCGCTTATTGCCTCTATTTTCACCCTCAGCCTCGCCGGCAATATGCCTATCTGGCAGCCGTTGCTGCTCTACGCTCTGGGTACGCTGTGGTTCGGTTTATTCAACTGGTGGTGGTTCTGGATGTGGCGGGAACAGCCGCTGCGCGAATCGCTAAGTCTGCTCTATCGTCAACTTGCCGACTACTGTGAAGCAAAGTACAGCCTGTTGACCCAGCATACCGATCCCAGCACCGCGCTGCCCCCGCTGTTAAACCGTCAGCAGAAGGTGGTGGATTTAATCTCCCAGTGCTACCAGCAGCTGCATATGCTGGCTGCCAATCAGCACAACGATTACAAGCGTCTGCTGCGGGCGTTTCAGGTTGGGCTGGATTTAACAGACACATTTCCGTCAGTCTGCATCAACCGGAAGAGGTGCAAAAGTGGGTCGAATGTAGCCACGCCGAAGCAGTGATCCGCTGGAATGCCCAGACCGTGGCCGCCCGCCTGCGCGTACTGGCGGACGAGATCCTGACCATCGCTATCCCAGCCGCTTCACGATGGAAAAGCAGATCGGCGCGCTGGAAAAAATTGCCCACCAGCACCCGGATAACCCCGTTGGCCAATCCGCGCCTGGCACTTTAGCCGCATCGCCAAAGTGCTACGCAGCCAGCGTCCGCTGTATCCACGCAACCTGATGGCTGACAAAGAGCGGCGTCTGCCGCTGTTCCCGGCGCTGAAAAGCTATCTGTCGCTGAAATCCCCGGCGCTGCGTAACGCCGCGCGGCTGAGCGTGATGCTGAGTATTGCCAGCTTGATGGGGACGGCGCTGCATTTACCCAAACCGTATTGGATCCTGATGACGGTACTGCTGGTGACGCAAAACGGCTATGGGGCAACTCGGGTACGTATCTTCCACCGAGCGGCGGGAACCTTAGCAGGCCTGGTGATCGCCGCCTTCGCCCTGCACTTGTCCATACGCCGCAGGGGCTGGCACTCTCCGGGATGCTGCTTATCACGCTTGGCAGCTATCGATCATTCGCCGCAACTACTGGCTGGGCGACGGTCGGGTTCACCGTCACCGCGGTATACACACTGCAAATACTAACGCTCAACGGCGAGCAATTTATCGTTGCCCGCTTTATCGACACCATCATCGGCTGCCTGATTGCCTTCGGCGGCATGCTTTGGCTGTGGCCCCAATGGCAAGCGGCCAGCTACGGCAGAACGCCCAGGCCGCACTGGAAGCCGATCAGGAAGCTATCCGCCTGATTTTAAGCCCCGATCCGCAGGCGCCTAAAACTGGCGTATCTGCGTATGCGCGTAAACCAGGCGCATAACACGCTGTTTAACACCCTCAATCAGGCGATGCAGGAACCGGGCTTTAACTCGCGCTATCTGGAAGATATGAAGCTGTGGGTAACTCACAGTCGGTTTATCGTCGAACATATCAACGCCATGACCACGCTGGCGCGCGAGCATGAGATGCTGACGCCTAATCTGGCGCAACAGTATCTGGAGTCGAGTGAAATTGCGCTCCAGCGCTGTCAGCAGCGTCTGGAATACGATGAAGCGGAAGCAGCGGTGAGGTCAACATCACGGAGTCGCCGGACGCACTGTCCCATGGGCCATTGAGCACCATGGAACAGCATCTCCAGCGTATTCTGGGGCATCTGAACACCATGCACACCATCTCTTCAGTGGCCTGGCGACAGAGACCACGGCAAGGCGGCTGGTTAAAACGACGGACTAGCTAACGATCTTCGCCACGGCCTGGGCGAAACGCTGCATACCTTCGTCAATATCCACCTCTTCCACCACCAGCGACGGTGCAAAACGCATCACATCTGGGCCTGCATTCAGCACCATCACGCCAACGTCTGCCGCCGCGTAGAGGAAATCACGCGCCCGGCCTTTGTACTTCGCATTCAGCTCAGCGCCAATCAGCAGGCCCATACCGCGTACATCGCTGAAGACGTCGTACTTCGTTGTTAATCTGCTGCAGGTGCTGTACGAAGCGTTCGCGTTTCGCGTTCACACCGTTCAGCACTTCCGCAGTGTTAATGATATCGAATGCCGCACCCGCCACCGCACAGGCCAGCGGGTTACCGCCATAGGTTGAACCGTGGGAACCGACGTGGAATGCGCTGGCGATATCCTCGGTGGTTAGCATCGCGCTCACCGGGAAACCGCCGCCCAGCGCTTTAGCGCTGGTCAGAATGTCCGGCGTCACGCCGTAGTGCATATAGGCAAACATTAACCGGTGACGGCCTATCTCACTCTGCACTTCATCAAATACCAGCAGCGCCTGATGTTTATCACACAGCGCACGCAGGCCCTGGAGGAATTCGGCGTTGCCGCCAGCACGCCGCCTTCGCCCTGGTTCGGCTCCACCACCATGGCGCAGGTGTGATCGTCCATCACCGCTTCGACCGCATGCAGATCGTTAAACGGGACGTGGATAATATCAGCCGGTTTTGGGCCAAAACCGTCGGAAGATCGGCTGACCGCCGACGGAGACGGTAAAAAGCTAACGCCCGTGGAAAGCATTGTGGAAGGCAATAATCTTGGTTTTGTACGGGCTATGACGGGTAGAAGCGTAATAACGCGCCAGCTTGAACGCGGTTTCGTTTGCTTTGGCGCCGAGTTCATAAACACCACGCGCTCGGCGAAGGTGGCATCCACCAGCTTTTGGCCCGAGGCGTAGCGCAGGCTCGTTGGTAAACACGTTGGGTGGTATGCCACAGCATTCACCTGGCTTTTCAACGCCTCAACCAGCGCCGGGTGGCAGTGGCCCAGCGCCGTCACCGCAATACCGCCCGCAAAATCGACGTACTCTTTGCCTTGCTGATCCCACACATGCGGCTGCCTTTGCCCTTCACCGGAATAAATTCCGCCGGTGCATAGATTGGCAAAATGACCTGGTCGAAGGTCGCGCGGGTGATTGCAGGTTGTTTGGTTACCATGTCATGCCCTTCTTCAAACGATGCAGCAATGATTGTGAAATTCTATCCAACAAAATATGCATAAAAAATCACACCATAGCAACTACTATCGATCCAGAAGCTTAGCCAGCAGCTCATGCCCCTGTTCACTGAGGATGCTTTCCGGATGGAACTGCACGCCTTCCAGATCCCATTCACGATGGCGGATCCCCATGATTTCACCGGCTTCGCTGCGCGCGGTGACTTCAAAGCAGTCGGCAAGGGTATCCGGCTCAATCAACAATGAATGATAACGGGTCACGGTCAGCGGATTATTCAGGCCGCGAAACACGCCCTGCTGCTGATGGGTAATTGGTGAGGTTTTGCCGTGCATGACTTTCTGCGCACGAACGATACGCGCCCCGAATGCCTGAGCAATAGCCTGGTGGCCTAAGCAGACGCCGAGCAGCGGTACTTTACCGGCATAGTGGAGAATCACATCGAGGGAGATACCGGCTTCATCCGGCGTGCAGGGGCCGGGTGAGATAACGATTTTGTCCGGCGCGAGCTGAGCGATTTCATCAGGGGTGATGTCGTCATTTCGCCTGACCGTTACGCTGGCTCCCAACTCACAGAAATACTGGTAGAGGTTCCAGGTAAAAGAATCGTAGTTATCAATCAGCAGAATCATGGCGGCTCCGGTACAAAAGAACCGCGCTATTTTACTCAGATTCCCCGGCTTCGCTTACCACTTTGCTAAATATCATCTGCAGTGCGGTGAGATCCCCCATTGCCCCACTCTGATTTGCCTGATTCCAGGCCTCTTTTTCGATACCCTGCCAGCTCAGTTGATATCCGGCATGAATCGCCAGTTGCTCGAAGAAGATCCGCTGTGCCAGACCACTTCCCACCCGGAAGGGATGCAGCACGTTGATTTCACAATAGTAATGCGCCAGCCGCTCGACGAACTTCGCTTTCTCCAGGCCAACCAGATAACCTTCTTCCTCCAGATCCTGCATCAGGGCATTGCCCTCTTTTTCGATATAAGCAAAGTGGCAGAACGGCGTATCACCCTGATAAATATCAACTTCACGCAGTTGCCCTGCCCAGTCGAAAATATCCTGATACAGCTGGCGATGGATAGTTCGCAAATGCGGTAAACCGCGCACCAGCGGACCAAGCTCAATGGTCGCAGCACGCAGCGCCGTCATTTCGTAAGCGGCCTGTTCCAGCCGCTGCTGCTGGCGGATGTTCAGCCGGTTACGCATGATATCAAGGCCTGGATAAAGATACGGATCGCGCCCTTCGCCGAATTTATCGCTCATAGTGACTCCTCAGCTCTTCAAGGCGCGCTAAAGCCTCTGCGGCAGTAAGAGTGACTAAAGGCATCTCGACGCCTTCAAGACGGCGACTGGCCTGAAAATTACGATTACGCTGAAGCTCCCAGAGACGGGACTTTTGCTTATCGGTGAGTTTCTTCACTTGATGCCTCCCTGAACGTGTCCATTTGCCACAAGTATAAGCGGCAAATCCGGGTTACGCCGGGAGAGCAGAAGCGCGGGCAAGATTGCCCGCGCGAGAAATCATTACGGCAGGACTTTAGCGGAAAGGATAACTACCGGTTTTGACGGCACATTCTGGTACGGACCAACGTCATGAGTCGGCACCTGGGAAATCTTATCGGCAACGTCCATGCCTTTCACCACTTTACCAAATACCGCGTAACCGAAATCACGCTGACCATGGTCAAGGAAGGCGTTATCGGCAACGTTGATAAAGAACTGGCTGGTGGCGCTGTCTTTGTCAGCGGTACGTGCCATCGCGATGGTGCCACGCGTGTTGCGCAGGCCGTTATCGGCTTCATTTTTGATTGGCGGGTTTGGTTTTTTCTGCTGCATCTGCTCGGTGAAACCGCCGCCCTGAATCATAAAGCCAGGAATGACGCGGTGAAAGGTAGTGTTGTTATAAAAACCGCTGTTCACATAATCGACAAAGTTTTGCACAGACACTGGCGCTTTTTGTTTATCCAGCTCCAGTTCGATGTTACCAGCTGAGGTTGTCAACAATACGTGCGGGTCCCCTTTCGCTGCCATTGCTGCGGGAGAAAGAGCAGAAAGAGCGAAAACAGCAGCCATCGCCGCCAGGGTCGATTTGAACATGAGATTTCCTTAACAAACAGAGCAGAAAAAAAGCAAGTGAAGAGATTCTAAATAGCCTTCAAGAACAAGGCCATCCCTTTACCTAATTTTACGTATCTGAAATATATGTAACCTGACGATCACTTTTTATTCCGTGATCAAAATCACCTCTTAAAATGCAATTTAGCAACCGATTGCAATAAAACATTTAAACAGATCACAAAATCACCTAAAATCGCCCGCTCGCGGCATATCCCGCTATGCCATTTTATTTTTGAACGCAGGCCAATCATGACTAACAGCAATCGCATCAAGCTCACATGGATTAGCTTTCTCTCCTACGCACTGACTGGTGCGTTGGTTATTGTCACCGGGATGGTGATGGGAAATATCGCCGATTATTTCAATCTGCCTGTTTCCAGTATGAGTAATACCTTCACCTTCCTCAACGCCGGCATTTTAATCTCTATCTTCCTCAACGCCTGGCTGATGGAAATCGTCCCGTTGAAAACGCAGTTACGTTTTGGCTTTCTCCTGATGGTGCTGGCGGTTGCCGGTTTGATGTTCAGCCACAGCCTGGCGCTGTTCTCGGCGGCGATGTTCATTCTCGGGGTGGTCAGCGGCATCACCATGTCGATTGGTACATTCCTGGTAACACAAATGTATGAAGGGCGTCAGCGCGGTTCCCGCCTGTTATTTACCGACTCCTTCTTCAGTATGGCTGGGATGATTTTCCCAATGATCGCCGCGTTTCTACTGGCGCGCAGCATTGAGTGGTACTGGGTTTATGCCTGCATCGGGCTGGTGTATGTCGCTATTTTTATTCTGACCTTCGGCTGTGAGTTCCCGGCGCTGGGCAAACATGCGCCAAAAACGGATGCTCCGGTAGAGAAAGAAAAGTGGGGGATCGGCGTACTGTTTCTCTCTGTTGCGGCGTTGTGCTACATCCTCGGTCAGTTAGGTTTTATCTCCTGGGTGCCTGAGTATGCCAAAGGCCTGGGCATGAGCCTGAACGACGCGGGCACGCTGGTGAGTAACTTCTGGATGTCATACATGGTCGGCATGTGGGCGTTCAGCTTTATTCTTCGCTTCTTTGATTTGCAACGCATTCTGACCGTACTGGCTGGTCTGGCTGCGATTCTGATGTACGTCTTTAACACCGGAACACCAGCACATATGGCGTGGTCAATTCTCGCTCTGGGCTTCTTCTCCAGCGCGATCTATACCACCATCATCACCCTGGGTTCACAGCAGACCAAAGTACCGTCGCCAAAACTGGTTAACTTTGTCCTGACCTGCGGAACCATCGGTACTATGTTGACCTTTGTGGTTACCGGCCCGATCGTTGAACATAGCGGTCCGCAGGCGGCACTGCTTACAGCAAACGGTCTGTACGCTGTCGTCTTTGTGATGTGCTTCCTGTTAGGTTTCGTCAGCCGTCACCGTCAGCATAACACCCTGACCTCTCATTAATTGCTCATGCCGGACGGCACTATCGTCGTCCGGCCTTTTCCTCTCTTCCCCCGCTACGTGCATCTATTTCTATAAACCCGCTCATTTTGTCTATTTTTTGCACAAACATGAAATATCAGACAATTCCGTGACTTAAGAAAATTTATACAAATCAGCAATATACCCATTAAGGAGTATATAAAGGTGAATTTGATTTACATCAATAAGCGGGGTTGCTGAATCGTTAAGGTAGGCGGTAATAGAAAAGAAATCGAGGCAAAAATGAGCAAAGTCAGACTCGCAATTATCGGTAACGGTATGGTCGGCCATCGCTTTATCGAAGATCTTCTTGATAAATCTGATGCGGCCAACTTTGATATTACCGTTTTCTGTGAAGAACCGCGCATCGCTTATGACCGCGTACACCTCTCGTCTTACTTCTCTCACCACACCGCCGAAGAGCTGTCGCTGGTGCGCGAAGGCTTCTACGAGAAACACGGCATCAAAGTTCTGGTCGGCGAACGCGCTATCACCATCAACCGTCAGGAGAAGGTGATTCACTCCAGCGCCGGACGTACCGTTTTTTATGACAAGCTGATCATGGCAACCGGTTCCTACCCGTGGATCCCGCCAATCAAAGGTTCTGATACTCAGGACTGCTTTGTCTATCGCACTATTGAAGACCTCAACGCCATTGAATCCTGCGCCCGTCGCAGCAAACGCGGTGCCGTTGTTGGTGGCGGCCTGTTAGGTCTGGAAGCCGCAGGCGCGCTGAAAAACTTAGGTATTGAAACCCACGTTATCGAATTTGCCCCTATGCTGATGGCAGAACAGCTTGATCAGATGGGCGGCGAGCAGCTGCGTCGCAAAATCGAAAGTATGGGCGTGCGCGTTCACACCAGCAAAAACACCCTTGAGATTGTGCAGGAAGGTGTTGAAGCGCGTAAAACCATGCGTTTTGCCGACGGCAGCGAACTGGAAGTCGACTTTATCGTCTTCTCTACCGGTATCCGTCCGCGCGATAAGCTGGCAACCCAGTGTGGTCTGGACGTTGCTCCGCGTGGGGGTATTGTCATTAATGATTCCTGCCAGACTTCCGATCCGGATATCTACGCCATCGGTGAATGCGCAAGCTGGAACAACCGTGTATTTGGTCTGGTAGCACCTGGCTACAAAATGGCGCAGGTCGCCGTTGACCATATTCTCGGTAGCGAAAACGCCTTTGAAGGTGCTGACCTTAGCGCCAAGCTGAAACTGCTGGGCGTAGACGTAGGCGGTATTGGTGATGCGCACGGTCGCACGCCTGGCGCACGTAGCTACGTTTACCTCGACGAAAGTAAAGAGATCTACAAACGCCTGATTGTCAGCGAAGACAACAAAACCCTGCTCGGTGCGGTACTGGTGGGCGATACCAGCGACTACGGTAACCTGCTGCAACTGGTGCTGAACGCTATCGAACTGCCGGAAAACCCGGATTCCCTGATCCTGCCAGCACACTCGGGTAGCGGTAAACCGTCTATCGGCGTCGACAAGCTGCCGGACAGCGCGCAGATTTCGCTCTTGCTTCGACGTCACCAAAGGTGCGCTGATTTCCGCCATCAACAAAGGTTGCCATACCGTCGCGGCGCTGAAAGCTGAAACCAAAGCCGGCACCGGCTGCGGCGGCTGTTTTCCGCTGGTAACTCAGGTACTGAACGCCGAACTGGCGAAACAGGGCATCGAAGTTAACCACAGCCTGGTGTGAACACTTCGCCTTTTACCCGTCAGGAGCTTTACCACCTGATTCGCGTCGAAGGCATCAAAACCTTTGATGAGCTGCTGGCGAAATACGGCAAAGGCTACGGCTGTGAAGTCTGTAAACCTACCGTCGGTTCCCTGCTGGCCTCCTGCTGGAATGAGTTCATCCTCAAACCACGGGCACACGCCGCTGCAGGATACCAACGACAACTTCCTGGCTAATATCCAGAAAGACGGTACCTACTCCGTGATCCCGCGCTCCGCAGGCGGTGAAATCACGCCGGAAGGGCTGGTCGCTGTCGGTCAGATCGCCCGTGAGTTTAACCTGTACACCAAAATCACCGGTTCTCAGCGCATCGGCCTGTTCGGCGCGCAGAAAGATGACCTGCCGGAAATCTGGCGTCAGCTGATTGAAGCCGGCTTCGAAACCGGTCATGCCTATGCCAAAGCGCTGCGCATGGCGAAAACCTGCGTAGGCAGCACCTGGTGCCGTTACGGCGTGGGCGACAGCGTAGGCTTCGGCGTCGAGCTGGAAAACCGCTACAAGGGCATTCGTACCCCGCATAAGATGAAGTTCGGCGTCTCCGGCTGTACGCGTGAATGTGCGGAAGCCCAGGGCAAAGACGTAGGGATTATCGCCACCGAGAAAGGTTGGAACTTGTACGTCTGCGGTAACGGCGGCATGAAACCGCGTCACGCGGATCTGCTGGCAGCCGACCTCGACCGCGATACGCTGGTCAAATACCTCGACCGCTTCATGATGTTCTACATCCGTACCGCCGATAAACTGACGCGTACCGCACCGTGGCTGGACAACATGGAGGGCGGTATCGACTACCTGCGTTCCGTGATCGTCGACGATAAACTGGGCCTGAACGAGCATCTGGAAGAAGAGATCGCCCGCCTGCGCGCCATGTTTGCCTGCGAATGGACTGAAACGGTTAACGATCCTGCCGCTCAGGTTCGTTTCAAACATCTTTATCAACAGCGAACAGCGTGACCCGAACGTGCAGGTGGTTGCCGAGCGTGCACAGCACCGTCCGGCTACGCCTTACGAACGCATCCCGGTCACTCTGGTGGAGGAAAACGCATGAGCCAGTGGGTAAATATCTGCAAGATAGACGCTATCCTGCCAGCAACGGGCGTTGTGCACTGTGGGTGACAAACAGGTCGCCGTGTTCCGCCCTTACGCCGACGACCAGGTGTTCGCCATCAGCAACATCGACCCGTTCTTCGAGTCCAGCGTGCTCTCTCGTGGACTGATTGTTGAACATCAAGGTGAACTGTGGGTTGCCAGTCCATTGAAAAAACAGCGTTTCCGTCTGAGTGATGGCCTGTGCATGGAAGATGAAAACCATTCCATCGCCCACTATGAAGCACGCGTCAAAGACGGCCAGGTACAGCTGCGCGGTTAATGTTTTAACGGGAGGCGCAATGCCTCCCCTTTTTGCATGGTCCTGTAATAATCTTCGGTATATTGCAGGACATTTTTTAAACTTTTTGTTTTATTTTTTGTTTTTATTTTTTAAAGGATAATCAAATGTTTACAGACACTATTAATAAGTGTGCGGCTAACGCTGCGCGCATTGCACGCCTGTCGGCAAATAACCCGCTCGGCTTTTGGGTCAGCTCCGCCATGGCGGGCGCGTATGTGGGTCTTGGGATCATCCTGATTTTCACGCTCGGTAATTTGCTCGATCCATCCGTACGCCCTTTGGTGATGGGCGCGACCTTTGGTATCGCCTTAACGCTGGTGATTATCGCCGGTTCTGAACTGTTCACCGGACACACCATGTTCCTCACCTTTGGGGTAAAAGCGGGCAGCATCAGCCACGGGCAAATGTGGGCAATCCTGCCGCAAACCTGGCTGGGTAACCTGGTCGGTTCCGTCTTCGTTGCCATGCTCTATAGCTGGGGCGGCGGTAGCCTGCTGCCGGTAGATACCAGCATCGTTCACTCCGTCGCGCTGGCTAAAACCACTGCACCGGCAATGGTACTCTTCTTCAAAGGTGCATTGTGTAACTGGCTGGTTTGCCTGGCAATCTGGATGGCGCTGCGCACTGAAGGGGCGGCGAAATTTATCGCTATCTGGTGGTGTCTGCTGGCATTTATCGCGTCCGGCTACGAGCACTCTATCGCTAACATGACGCTGTTCGCGCTCTCCTGGTTCGGCAACCACAGCGAAGCCTACACGCTGGCGGGTATTGGTCATAACCTGCTGTGGGTGACGCTGGGTAATACTTTATCAGGTGCCGTATTCATGGGATTGGGTTATTGGTATGCTACGCCGAAAGCGAATCGTCCGGTTGCGGACAAATTTAATCAAACTGAAACGGCTGCCGGTTAATTACTAAGGGGTTTTTACGTGGATCACTTACCCATCTTTTGCCAACTGCGCAATCGCGACTGCTTGCTGGTCGGCGGCGGTGATGTTGCTGAACGTAAAGCACGCTTGCTGCTCGACGCGGGCGCGCGTCTGACGGTAAATGCCCGGGATTAGCGTTTCCCACAGTTTCACGTCTGGGCCGACGCGGGAATGCTCACGCTGGGCAACCGGCGACTTTCAGCCCGCTCTGCTGGATACCTGCTGGCTGGCGATTGCCGCCACCGACGATGACGCCGTCAATCAACAGGTGAGCGATGAAGCAGAAGCTCGCCGCATCTTCTGCAACGTGGTGGATGCGCCGAAAGCGGCAGAACTTTCGTATGCCTTCGATTATCGACCGCTCGCCGCTGATGGTCGCCGTCTCCTCTGGCGGTACTTCGCCGGTACTGGCACGTCTGCTGCGCGAGAAGCTGGAAGCCATCCTGCCACAGCATCTGGGCCAGGTTGCGCTTTACGCCGGACAGCTGCGCGCACGCGTGAAGCAACAGTTTGCCACCATGGGCGAGCGCCGCCGCTTCTGGGAAAAGCTGTTTATGAATGACCGCCTGGCACAGTCGTTGGCGAATCAGGATAAACAGGCAATTGCTGATACCACCGAGCATCTGCTCAATACGCCACTGGATGTGCATCGTGGCGAAGTGGTACTGGTCGGCGCGGGCCCAGGCGATGCCGGTTTGCTGACGCTGAAAGGGCTACAACAAATTCAACAGGCGGACGTGGTGGTCTACGACCGTCTGGTTTCCGACGATATTATGGATCTGGTGCGTCGCGACGCGGACCGCATCTTTGTCGGCAAACGCGCGGCTACCACTGCGTGCCGCAGGATGAAATTAACCAGATTTTGCTGCGTGAAGCTCAGCAGGGTAAACGCGTTGTGCGCCTGAAAGGCGGCGACCCGTTCATCTTCGGTCGCGGCGGCGAAGAGCTGGAAACACTGTGTGACGCCGGAATCCCCTTCTCGGTGGTTCCAGGCATTACCGCTGCCTCTGGCTGCTCCACCTATTCCGGTATTCCGCTAACCCATCGTGACTACGCGCAGAGCGTACGTCTCGTTACCGGGCGCCTGAAAACCGGTGGCGAGCTGGATTGGGAAAACCTCGCGGCAGAAAAGCAAACGCTGGTGTTTTATATGGGGCTTAACCAGGCTGCCACTATCCAGCAGAAACTGATTGAACACGGTATGCAGGCCGATATGCCGGTAGCTATCGTCAAGAAGCAAGGGCTCGCGATTACCCAGCGGGTGATTGACGGCCAACTGACACAGCTGGGCGAACTGGCACAGCAAATGGCCAGCCCGGCGTTGATTATCGTCGGCCGCGTGGTGGGACTTCGCGACAAACTCAACTGGTTCTCTAACCATTAATTTAACCCGGGCCAGAGAATTCTGGCCTTCTTAATGACTCTTTTTATATATTCAGCAAATAAAACATAGCCCCTTAATAAATATTATCTGCTAATGGGTTATATTCACCGTTACAGCGACTTACAAAATTAAGTCATTCGCTCACTGACGCCAATTAAATATTCCTGTATCGTTCTTAACGAGCAGTCTGCTTATATTCATATAATCAATGAATATTAATTAATATATAATACATAGGGAATGTAAATGAACAAATTTATTAAAGTTGCACTGGTAGGTGCAGTACTGGCTACGTTAACTGCATGTACTGGTCATATTGAAAACCGTGATAAGAACTGCTCTTACGACTACCTGCTGCACCCGGCAATTTCTATTTCTAAAATCATTGGCGGTTGCGGTCCTACTGCACAGTAAGTCTCTGACAGAAATCGGCTAACACCGGTTTAATTGCCCGACGCCCTCTGGATTTTCCGAGGGCGTATTTGTTTCTATGTCCTTCTTGCCCCCGCCCGTAAAAATATTTTCACTTTAAATTCAATTTGATAACTACATCCATTAGCCACAGCGCGATCCTGTGCGAAATTTTGTGATCTTCCTCCACATTACATAACATCATATGTTGTTATATTCATCATGCATTGTCATGTTACCTTTTAAATGACTGCAAACTCTCCCCTACAACGTATTGGACAAGAAAAAGGTATCGCTATGGGAAGCCAGGAACTCCAACGCAAGCTCGGATTTTGGGCCGTTCTTGCAATCGCCGTCGGGACAACCGTCGGCTCCGGTATTTTTGTATCTGTGGGTGAAGTGGCAAAAGCAGCGGGCACGCCGTGGCTTACGGTGCTCGCGTTTGTCATTGGCGGGTTAATTGTGATCCCGCAAATGTGCGTCTATGCGGAACTATCCACCGCTTATCCGGAAAATGGCGCAGATTATGTTTATCTGAAAAATGCCGGAAGCCGACCGCTGGCTTTCCTCTCCGGCTGGGCCAGCTTCTGGGCCAACGATGCGCCGTCATTGTCGATTATGGCGCTGGCGATTGTCAGCAATCTTGGCTTTTTAACGCCTATCGATCCGTTGCTCGGTAAATTTATCGCCGCCGGATTAATTATCGCCTTTATGTTGCTACACCTGCGCTCCGTTGAAGGCGGCGCAGCGTTTCAGACGCTAATTACCATCGCCAAAATTATCCCGTTCACTATCGTCATTGGCCTTGGGATCTTCTGGTTTAAAGCGGAGAATTTTGCCGCCCCTACCACCACTGCGATTGGCGCAACGGGCAGCTTTATGGCGCTGCTGGCGGGGATCTCTGCCACCAGTTGGTCGTATACCGGCATGGCCTCTATCTGTTATATGACCGGCGAAATTAAAAACCCCGGAAAAACCATGCCACGAGCGCTGATTGGTTCCTGTCTGCTGGTTCTGGTGCTCTACACCCTGCTGGCGCTGGTGATTTCCGGCCTGATGCCCTTCGACAAACTCGCCAATTCTGAAACGCCGATTTCCGACGCCCTGACCTGGATCCCCGCACTCGGCAGCACCGCTGGGATCTTTGTTGCCATCACGGCGATGATCGTCATTCTTGGTTCGCTTTCCAGCTGCGTGATGTACCAGCCGCGGCTGGAATACGCGATGGCGAAAGACAACCTGTTCTTTAAATGCTTCGGCCATGTGCATCCGAAATACAACACGCCGGATGTCTCCATCATCCTGCAAGGGGCGCTGGGGATCTTCTTCATCTTCGTTTCCGATCTCACCAGCCTGCTGGGTTATTTCACCCTGGTGATGTGTTTCAAAAATACCCTCACCTTCGGCTCCATCATCTGGTGTCGTAAACGCGACGATTACAAACCGCTGTGGCGTACTCCGGCTTTCGGGCTGATGACCACCCTCGCCATTGCGTCAAGCCTCATTCTGGTCGCCTCAACCTTTGTCTGGGCACCGATTCCCGGCCTTATCTGCGCCGTCATCGTTATTGCTACTGGTCTGCCTGCTTACGCCTTCTGGGCGAAGCGTAGCCGCCAGCTCAACGCTTTGTCGTAATGTTATCTGGAGAAAATAAAATGTTGGATATTGATAAAAGCACCGTGGACTTTCTGGTCACCGAAAATATGGTTCAGGAAGTGGAAAAAGTTCTCAGCCATGACGTTCCGCTGGTGCACGCCATCGTGGAAGAGATGGTGAAGCGCGACATTGATCGTATTTATTTCGTTGCCTGCGGATCGCCACTCAACGCGGCGCAAACGGCGAAACATCTGGCGGATCGCTTTTCCGATCTTCAGGTCTACGCCATTTCCGGCTGGGAGTTCTGCGATAACACCCCGTATCGCCTCGACGATCGTTGCGCAGTAATTGGCGTTTCTGACTACGGTAAAACCGAAGAGGTAATCAAAGCGCTGGAGCTGGGCCGGGCCTGCGGCGCACTCACTGCGGCGTTCACCAAACGCGCGGATAGCCCGATTACCTCGGCGGCGGAATTTAGCATTGATTATCAGGCCGACTGTATCTGGGAAATTCACCTGCTGCTCTGCTACAGCGTGGTGCTGGAGATGATCACCCGCCTCGCGCCGAACGCGGAAATCGGCAAGATCAAAAACGATCTCAAGCAGTTGCCGAATGCGCTCGGTCATCTGGTACGCACCTGGGAAGAAAAAGGCCGCCAGCTTGGTGAACTGGCCAGCCAGTGGCCGATGATTTATACCGTTGCTGCGGGTCCGCTGCGTCCGCTGGGTTACAAAGAAGGCATTGTAACGCTGATGGAATTTACCTGGACGCACGGCTGCGTGATTGAGAGCGGAGAGTTCCGCCATGGCCCGCTGGAGATTGTCGAACCGGGCGTTCCGTTCCTGTTCCTGCTCGGCAATGATGAAAGTCGCCACACCACCGAACGCGCCATTAACTTTGTTAAACAGCGTACTGACAACGTGATCGTCATCGATTACGCCGAAATTTCGCAAGGGCTGCACCCGTGGCTGGCACCGTTCCTGATGTTCGTGCCAATGGAGTGGCTCTGCTACTACCTGTCTATTTACAAAGATCACAACCCGGATGAACGCCGCTATTACGGTGGTCTGGTGGAATATTAATCCCTCTCCCGGCCCGGCAACGGGCCGGATTTACGCAAGGAGTTACCCGATGAAAACAGGTATGTTTACCTGCGGCCACCAGCGGCTGCCTATTGAACACGCATTTCGTGATGCAAGCGAGCTGGGTTACGACGGCATCGAAATTTGGGGCGGTCGCCCGCACGCGTTCGCGCCGGACTTAAAAGCGGGCGGCATCAAACAAATCAAGGCGCTGGCGCAGACGTATCAGATGCCGATTATCGGCTATACGCCAGAAACCAACGGCTATCCGTATAACATGATGCTGGGCGATGAACATATGCGTCGCGAAAGCCTCGACATGATCAAGCTGGCGATGGATATGGCAAAAGAGATGAACGCGGGTTATACGCTGATTTCCGCGGCCCACGCGGGCTATCTCACGCCACCTAATGTTATCTGGGGACGGCTGGCAGAGAACCTAAGCGAACTGTGTGAGTACGCGGAAAACATCGGCATGGATCTAATCCTCGAACCGTTAACGCCGTATGAATCGAACGTCGTGTGTAATGCTAATGATGTGCTTCATGCGCTGGCGCTGGTGCCTTCGCCGCGCCTGTTCAGCATGGTCGACATTTGCGCGCCGTATGTCCAGGCGGAACCGGTGATGAGTTATTTCGACAAACTGGGCGATAAATTACGTCATCTGCATATTGTCGACAGCGACGGGGCCAGCGACACGCATTACATTCCTGGAGAAGGCAAAATGCCGCTGCGGGAACTGATGCGCGATATTATTGAGCGGGGCTATGAGGGTTACTGTACGGTGGAGCTGGTGACGATGTATATGAACGAGCCCAGACTCTATGCCCGCCAGGCGCTGGAACGCTTTCGCGCGCTGCTGCCGGAGGATGAGAGATGAAAACCCTGGCGACAATCGGCGATAACTGCGTCGATATCTACCCGCAACTGAATAAAGCGTTTTCTGGCGGTAATGCGGTCAATGTGGCGGTGTACTGCACTCGCTACGGCATACAGCCGGGATGCATTACCTGGGTGGGTGACGATGACTACGGCACAAAGCTGAAGCAGGATCTCGCCCGCATGGGCGTCGATATCAGCCATGTCCATACGAAACACGGCGTTACCGCACAAACTCAGGTGGAACTGCACGACAATGATCGCGTTTTTGGCGACTACACCGAAGGCGTGATGGCCGACTTTGCCCTGAGTGAAGAGGATTACGCCTGGCTGGCGCAGTATGACATTGTGCACGCGGCAATCTGGGGACATGCGGAAGACGCATTCCCACAGCTGCACGCTGCGGGCAAACTTACCGCTTTCGACTTCTCCGACAAGTGGGACAGCCCGCTCTGGCAGACACTGGTGCCGCATCTCGATTTTGCCTTTGCCTCCGCACCGCAAGAAGACGAAACGCTGCGTCTGAAGATGAAAGCGATTGTTGCCCGTGGCGCAGGAACAGTGATTGTCACGCTGGGTGAAAACGGCAGCATTGCCTGGGATGGCGCGCAGTTCTGGCGTCAGGCTCCTGAACCGGTGACGGTTATCGACACCATGGGTGCCGGAGATTCGTTCATTGCCGGATTCCTTTGCGGCTGGTCTGCGGGGATGACATTACCGCAGGCGATAGCGCAGGGAACGGCGTGCGCGGCGAAAACCATTCAGTACCACGGTGCCTGGTAGGTATAACGTTGGCGTGAGCATCTTCACGCCAACGTGCTGTTACTTGCCGGAAAACGACCCTATAATCCGAGTAATTCATTCTTTATTTCAGGGTCGATTATGTCAGCTACGGACCGCTACTCTCATCAACTCCTCTACGCTACCGTCCGCCAGCGACTGCTGGATGATATCGCGCAGGGGGTTTACCAGGCCGGGCAACAGATCCCTACCGAAAACGAGCTTTGTACACAATATAACGTCAGCCGCATTACCATTCGCAAAGCCATCAGCGACTTAGTGGCAGACGGCGTACTGATCCGCTGGCAGGGAAAAGGCACCTTTGTACAAAGCCAGAAAGTTGAAAACGCCCTGCTTACTGTCAGTGGTTTTACCGATTTTGGCGTCTCACAAGGCAAGGCGACGAAAGAGAAAGTGATCGAACAGGAACGGGTCAGCGCCGCGCCGTTTTGCGAAAAGCTGAACATCCCCGGAAACAGCGAAGTGTTCCATCTCTGCCGGGTGATGTATCTCGATAAAGAGCCGCTGTTTATTGATAGTTCATGGATCCCGCTGTCGCGTTATCCTGACTTTGATGAGATTTACGTCGAAGGAAGCTCCACCTATCAGTTATTTCAGGAGCGTTTTGACACGCGAGTGGTCAGCGACAAAAAGACCATCGATATCTTTGCCGCCACCCGCCCGCAGGCAAAATGGCTGAAATGCGAACTGGGCGAACCGTTGTTTCGCATCAGCAAAATCGCCTTTGATCAGAATGACAAACCGGTGCACGTCTCCGAACTCTTCTGCCGCGCCAATCGCATCACCTTAACTATTGATAATAAAAGACATTAACCGTAGGCCGGATAAGATGCGCCAGCATCGCATCCGGCGATGCTGGCGCGTTGAATTTTACATCCCGTACGTTCCCCTCACCCTAACCCTCTCCCCAAAGGGGCGAGGGGACCGTTCAGTACGGAATTTAGCTTGACGGTGCTATCCAGCATTAAATACTGGCAATACTCTCACGCAAAATCCGCAGCACCGTCTCTTCACCGCTGCGATTCGGGTTAATGCGAATCGCACAATGTTCTGATTGTGGATTCGCCTGGCGAAACGTTCCGGAAAGGCGATAAAAGAGCGGCGGGATTTCATATTTCGACTCTGCACCCACCGGGTAAGGCAAGGCACCGCGCTTTTGCGCCTCTTCCAGCACTCTGGCGGCAATCGGCTGATGAAACTCGACAATCAACACCTTCGACTGCGCATTAGCAATCACCGCGCTTTTCACTTCCGGCACCGCACCACCGTTAAGCAAAGCCAGCAACCGTTCAGATACCCCTGCCTGCACCGCGTGCATCACTGGCGCAAACACCAGACCACGCAATACTTCCAGCGCCTGTGCGCCCTGGATCTGGCTACCGCCGGAGTAAAGCGTGGCGCGAATACGGTTGATAACATCAGCATCGCCGACCACTGCACCAACACCCTCTGGCCCAAATAGCTTGAAGCAGGAAAATGTCGAGACATTCGCGCCGCATTCACAGCCGATTCGAGCCACCTTCATCACCGCATAGTTGTCATCGGTTAACGCTGGAACACCTGCCGCGCGCAACGTTGCCAGCACATCTGCCAGCACGTAGCTGTCCTGCGGCTGCTGGCGCGTATGCTGCACCAGCGCCGCATCCGGTTGTTGCTCGTCGACGACCTGCTTCAGTGCCGACAGGTCATTGAAATCAACAGTAATAAGCGTCAGCCCCATCTGCTCAATAATAACCCGTGTCGTCGGGTAAACAGGCGCGTCATGCACCAGAAGACGCTGCCCCGGTTTGAGCAAAGCCGCCAGCCCGGCGCGAATCGCGCCAGTCCCCGCGCCCTGCACCAGCGCCGCAGCCTGTGCGTGAAATGCATCAGCCAGCACCTGTTCCACACGCTGGGTAACGCGCGGTTGATTCAGTCCTGGCGTTAAGCCTAAATCACCGCCAGTAAGAAACTCGCTGCCGGGGAAATGGCGACAAATGCTATCCACCAGCGCAAACTGCTTTTGCTGCGCCTCAATAATCGTCAGGCTTTGCAGAGGAAACGTCTTCATAGGTGCCTTCCTTAAGCCGGAACGAACAGGCCAAGCCAGTAAAGAACATTCAGCAGAATACCGGTGATCATTACTGCCACGACCGGTGCCGCCATTTTCTGTACCGGACGGCCCAGGGATTCGTTGAGGAAGTAAATGGCAACCGCGATAGAGAATCCGGTATAACCCGCCATCTTAATTGCTGCGAAAATCGAACCGACCAGCAGCGCCACTTCCATCAGCATATTCATGGCGTTACGGATGTTATCCGACGCATTACGCACCGACGGGTAGCGTCCCAGCCATTTGCCGATCGAACGAAGCAGCAAGACTTCCGCCGAAATAACCACTGCGCCTAATACCGCTGCAACCATCGGATTCGGCGAGAGATAGTCCACCGCATAAACAAAGGTAAAGCCCGCAACTGCATACACACCCGTTGCTAACGCGGTGGTGGCAATCAACGGCACAAACCCCAGTCCGCGCATAAATTCTGCCAGAGCCGCCTGATTAATCAGCGTTTGCGATTGTTCCGGCGTTACGCCTGCGGAATATGCTTTCTCCAGTGTGAAGATCGACACTTCACTGCCAGCAAAAATCTTCATGCTGGCAACGGCGGCAATCAATGCTCCCACGATGGCGATATAGGGTAAGTTTTTGATAATCCGTGACGTGCGTTCTTCAAACACCGAAAGCCCGCTGGCATCAATGTCATTTTCATCACGATGACGCAGGTCGTGAGTTATCGCGATCCCCAGCAGCATCACCATGCCAATAAAGATTTCGATGGATTCAGGGTTAAGATGTGGGAAATAGCGCACGACTACCACACGGGTCATCAGTACCACCACGGCGGCGATCAGACTTTGCTTCCAGCCAAACTGGTAGAAAATCGCCACCAGCGGGAACAGTGCAAAAGCTGAAACCACCGGCGAGCTTAATTCCCCCAGGCTACCTAATACATCCACCGGCAGCGCGGTCAGCAGCTGGTTTACTGGCAACAGGCAAGTAAGGATCAACACGCCCCAGATAGCGCCAAGACCAAACGCCATCAGGCTGTTTATCGCCAGGACGCCGAGGATATCGGTAGGAAGAAAGAGTAACCATGCGTTGAGCAGCCCGGTTTTCAGGGTAAAAGAGATCCCCACCGAGGCCACAAAACCAATGCTCAGACCAAAAGCGATACTCCCCGCCTCGCGACGGTTCATATAGCCTTCAATCAGTTGCGGCAGGATCGGGCGGATGCCGTCATGAAAAACAGCCGCCGAGCGATGCGCCAGAAGCGATGTCATACCCGTCAGGCACGCCACCACGATAATCTGAATATACAGATCCATAGTCGTGCCTTTTATTTCAGATGGTTAATCAGCATCGGAATCGCGTGTTCGACGTGCTCAACGGAAAGGCCAAACGCCACTTTTCCTTCAGCGATCATTTTGGCGATATGCTCGTCTTTCGCTTTAATGCCTGGTTTGGCAATGGTGCAACTTTTGTTATAGCCTATCACCGCGATGGCAATCGACAATGCCGCGCCCGCACCGGTATTACACGCGCCGATGTAATAATCCAGTTGCCCGGATTTCACCTTCATTGCCGCTTCCATGTCGTTGTGAATGAAAACTTCAAAACAGCCAGGAGCCGTCGCTTCAATAGTTTTTTTAATCTGCTCACGCTGTAAGCCTGCAACGCCAATCTTTTTCATGAGTCTGTCCTTATTGGAAAAATTGAGAGGGATTTTCACGTAACATCACATCCACATCGGCCTGACTGAATCCTGACTGGCGCAATTGCGGAATAAAGGTGGTTAGTAAATAGTCATAGCCATAACCACCGTTGGCTTTTAAATGGGAGCGGCGCGTAATATCCATCGACAGCATGACGCGGTTCAGCAACCCACGGTCGCGTAGCGCATGAAGCATCGCAATACGCTTTTCGTCCGGGTAGTAACTGTTCTTGCCGATGGTGTCGAACTGCACGTACGCGCCGAGATCGATCATCTTCAAAATGTTGTCGAGGTTGTCTTTCAGATCGCAGTGACCAACGGTGACGCGCGAAAGATCAACCCCGTGGGCTTGTAGCAACGCCAGTTGCTCCAGCCCCATCGTGCTGAACGACGTATGCGTGGAGATCGGGCGTCCGGTCTGGTTATGCGCCAGCGCAGCGGCAATAAATACCTTCTCTTCCAGCGGCGTAATCTTTCCTTCGCTGGTGCCGATCTCCGCGATGATCCCGGCTTTCAGCTCCGTGCCATCGATACCCTGTTCAATTTCATCGACCATCTCCTGCGCCAGTTCCTGCACGCTGCGGGTCGCCACATGTTCCGGGAAAAACGCGTCCTGGTAATAACCGGTACAGGCCACCACGTTGATCCCCGTCTCGCGCATTACATCAAGCATAAATTGCGCATTGCGCCCCATGTAACGGTTGGTCATCTCAATCACATTACGCACGCCCCGGGTCATCAGGTCGTTCATCTCCTGGCAAATGAACGCATACTGATCAAGGCGGCAGTCCACGTTGTTTTTAAAGCCGGAGAGATCAATATGCAGATGCTCATGGGCGAGGGTGTAACCCGTCGGATCAAAACTCATAGGGTGTCTCCTGCAAACCGGAGGGAGGAAAGAAAAGAGCGACCATTTTGTGGCGGTGGCGCGCGGAAAAATTCACACACGGTAGCCCCCACATCAGAAAGCGTGGTGCGCACACCGAGCTGCGTAGCGATCATCCCTTGCTGATAAACCAGCACTGGCACCACTTCGCGGGTATGGTGGCTGTGACCAATGGTCGGATCGTTGCCGTGATCCGCCATCACGACCAGGCAATCATCTGGCTGCATCGCCTCAACAAGCCGGGCAAGGTTACGGTCAACGACCTGCAAACGTTCGGCATAACGTGCGACGTCTTCTGCATGACCAGCGAGGTCGGTTTCCTGAATGTTGGTGCAAATAAACGCCGTCGGATGGGTGTTAAATTCGTTGAGGGTGATATCCATAATCCGCTGGCTATCCACCAGATTTTGCCAGCTCACGCCATAAGGATTGTTGACGATATCTGCCACCTTACCCACCAGCACGGTTGGCACGCCTGCTTCATACAGTTTTTGTGGCACCTGCACTTTTTCATCGACGCCATAGCCCATATGCACGACCTGGAAACCGTTGTCATAAGCGCCAGAACGCGGCGCATTGATACCAATAAAGCGCCCTTCTTTGCTTTCTGCGGCATCGAGAATGCGTTGACTGTCGGTTAACAGGCCACCAAATGTAATGACCCGACCGACCTGTACCTGCTCACGCACGATACGACCAATTTTGATTGCGTCGTCAAAAGAGATCACAGAGAGATTGGCGGTAATGTTATAGACCTGGCCTAAATCCGCCTCGAGATTATCGCCAATCGCAACCGCCTGATTGACCCACAGAAATTGCAGATCATCGCCACGGCGCTCCACCTGCCAGCCAGCGGAAACTAATGCCTGCTCAACACGGTCAATCACATCGCGAAAAGGCATCCGCAGCGGCGGTAACGGGCGCGTGCCTAAAATTTCCTGATGCCCCATAAAGGTATCGCCACCTTCATGTTGCAGCTCTGCCACGCCCCAGGTTGCGGAATCTGACGGCTGCATATCGCCTGGCGCATAACCCAATGCGTTGATTAGCCCCAGCGTCTCCAGCGTTGGTAGCTGCAAATGCGGCAACTGGCTCAGGATGTGACCACATGTATTCGCTCCCGCATCTTGCGGACGCACCAGCGTGACATCTTTCATTGCCCCTACGCCAAAGCTATCAATCACTAACACCACAAATCGCGCCATTACGCCCCCAGAGAGTTTCCAAGACTGTCATAACGACCGACGATTTCCGGTTCGCCACGATGAATACCGGACACCAGCACCACATCGCTACGGGTGACAAAAATCTGCGTGCGAAAACAGAGCACCACTGCACTGCTTACCGGAAACTCGCCTGCCAGCGGCAGGGTGTAGTCGATACTGCTGTCATCCACAGTTTTGAGATTGGTTTCAGTAATCTTTTGATTTTCTGGCGTAAACACCAACGCATGTTGCGCATGACCACGACGATAGTAACCGCCGCCGTAGCAGTAGCTGTCGCCACGGAAATGATGGGAGATTTCACTTAACCAGAGCATCGCGATACGTTCAGGCTGATCGCCCTGCTGGTTTGCCGGAATAGTGCCCGTCAGCGCATGACCGGGTTCGGCATGAGTCACACCGTATTGCGCCAGTAATGGCAGCGAAGTGCAGCTGGTCGCTGAAGGCGCGTTCAGTTGCTCAAGTGCAATACCAGATTTCGCCAGTTGATCCCGTGCCTGTATCAGCGTGTGAAGATTCGGTGTCGGCAAAACTTTTCCGACAGCCTCATCCCAAAGCAGGCAAGGGAAATGGGTAAGTCCGGCTAAATGCAGCCCTGGCAGATTCTGGATTTCGGCGACAATCTCCGGCAACACCTTGAGGGCAAAACCGCTCTCCTGGCCCGGATAAAGAAAATCATCGTCGCTATAAACTTTAAGCAGCACAGACTGGATTCGCCCGGCCTTCACCGCCGCCGCAGAAACTTCCCGCGCTTTGTCGAGAGTAAACACGGTGATGACGTCGGTGCCCTGTTCAACGGCGTCAGCAACCTGATGACAAGGGATTTGTACCAGATGCCCCTGATGCGCCACAGGCAAACCAGCGCGGCGCATGACTCGCGCCTCTTTGTAATCCACCGCCACAATGCCGCTGTAGCCTAATGCCAGCAATTTTTCCGCCAGCCACGGATTACGACCAAACTGCTTGGTCATCAGATACAGTTCAATGCCGTAAAGCCGCGCCGTCTCAATCAGCCGCTTACCGTTTTCCAGTATCTGATCCACGTCGATCACCCAGCTGTCCGGGGCGATCTTGCCCTGCTGCCACAGGCTTAGTGCGGCGGAAATCAGCGCCGGGTTCTGGCGTTTCAATGCTTCTACAAACATCTTGTTGCCTCGTTTCTGTTCCTTGAATTAAATATTCATTTTTTTGAATATTTAGGTTGTGCGACGTGGATTTGTCGGGAGCTTCAAACCTCTTCGTTAGCAGCCATCCATAATCCATAAAGGTTGGCCAGCAAATAGCCTTCTTCACACGGGTTAACTTCCAGTGCGAATTCCTTCAACAACACCTGATGCAATTGCACAACGGCTTGCCAGTGGCTGGATTGCGCCAGTTCTGCCAGCAACTCGTTATCCAGCGGCTCTATTTCTTCACCACGGCGACTGCGCATCAGTGCACTCGCCATATGTGTCATCGCCATCGTTCCTTGCTCACTGCGCACCGGCAGATGGCACTCTGTTTCCAGTACGTTGACGACCTGCATCATGCCTTTGCAGATGTCCTTATCAATAACGCCTGCCTCGCAAAGCAGGTTGAGTCTGGTTTCCATATCAGATGCCTTTCGTTTAATAACTCGGTTCCTGTTCCCCACTCACTACCCGTTGTTGATGGGCGAGCAGGGCGTGTTTATCTACAACGGCACGCAGCAGTTGTTGCATTGGGTAATCATCGACTCGCGTCAGGACCACGGCTTCGGTGGCCTGTAAAAATCGCGGATCGTCTGTGAGCGGCGTCGCCTCTAATCCCAGCATGGTCAGTTCGTTTTCCGCCACCACGTTCCAGATCACCGCATCGACATCGCCTTTAACAATGCGTTGTAAACTCTCGTGATAAGAGAGATCGACTCGTTCCACATCACTACCGCCAAAAAAAACATCGGTCATGATTTTCTGATCCGCCGAACGGTTATCCAGCCCCACGCGCTTCACGTTTGCGGACTCGCCTTTACGGCAAATCAACTGGTGCTCGCCAACGTAGGTGTGCGGCCCCAACTCCAGCGCGAGGCATAAGCCTTTTTGCGTGAGATAACTTTCCGCCGCTAGTCGCGAAACCACCGCCATGTCATACACGCCATTAAGCAGACACTCCACGCGAATATCCGCGCCACGCATGTGCGCATAGTAAAAAGGAATGCCATCAAACTGGGCTTTCAATCCGCTCGCCAGGCCTTCGTACAAACGGGTATAGGGCAAGGGCATTGCACATACCACGTTGTTGATATCCACATGAGTCAGCAATGCTTTGTTATCCATCTCGACCAGATAACTGCCATTGCGCCCACGGCGTTCAATCCGTATCGCTCCGCTTGATTCCAGCGTTTTCAACGCGGCCTGCGTCAGGCCAACGGATGAACGGCATTCATTTGCCAGCTCATCTATGGTTTTCAATCGATTACCGCACTTTTCACCCAACAAATAACGGGCCAGCGTCGTGATGACGACGCCTTCTTTTTTGATAAACGTTCGACGCATAATAAATTTTCAGTAAATTGAATATTTATATCTTCAGGAATTTGAAGATAAGGCGCAACAGCGAGATGTGGAAACGGCGAGGCACTTCACATTTTTTCGGATTATTGCAAATGAGGATAAAAAAACCGGGTTTCCCCGGTTTCAGAGTGATGATAAAAGCAAAATTGCCTGATGCGCTACGCTTATCAGGCCTACATTTCCTTGCAATATGTGCATTACTTTGTAGGCCGGATAAGGCGTTCACGCCGCATCCGGCATGAACAAAGCGCAATTTGCCAGCAATAGTGAATTACGGTTTGGCCACAAAACCAATCGCTTCGTATACCGCTTTCAGCGTCTGCGCTGCACGTGCACTCGCTTTATCCGCTCCGTCTTTCATCACCTTCTGCAGGAAAGCTTCGTCGTTACGGTAACGGTGATAGCGTTCCTGCAGCTCGGTCAGCATGCCGGAAACCGCTTCGGCCACTTCACGCCTCAGGTGACCGTACATTTTGCCTTCGAAGTGCTTCTCAAGCTCAGAAATACTCTGGCCGGTAACGCCGGAGAGAATGTCCAGCAGGTTAGAAACGCCCGCTTTGTTCTGCACGTCGTAGCGCACAACTGGCGGCTCATCTCCGTCGGTCATTGCACGTTTGATCTTCTTGACCACCGATTTCGGATCTTCCAGTAGACCAATCACGTTATTGCGGTTGTCATCCGACTTCGACATCTTCTTAGTCGGCTCCAGCAGGGACATCACGCGTGCACCGGACTTCGGAATGAACGGCTCAGGGACTTTGAACACATCACCATAAATCGCGTTGAAGCGCTGGGCGATATCACGGCTCGCTCCAGGTGCTGTTTCTGGTCTTCACCAACCGGAACCTGGTTAGTCTGGTACAGCAGGATATCGGCCGCCATCAGTACCGGGTAGTCAAACAGACCGGCGTTGATGTTTTCCGCATAGCGCGCAGATTTATCTTTGAACTGGGTCATACGGCTCGTTCGCCGAAATGGTGTAGCAGTTCAACGCCCAACCCAGCTGTGCGTGCTCCGGTACGTGGGACTCGACGAAGATGGTGCTCTTTTCCGGGTCAATACCGCAGGCCAGATACAGCGCCAGGGTGTCGAGCGTCGCTTTACGCAGTGCCTGAGGGTCCTGACGAACGGTGATGGCGTGCTGGTCAACGATGCAATAGATGCAGTGGTAGTCATCCTGCATGTTAACCCACTGACGCAGCGCACCCATGTAGTTACCGATGGTCAGTTCACCTGACGGCTGTGCGCCGCTAAATACGATGGGCTTAGTCATGGTCCGATTCCGGAGGTTCGATATGCCGTCCCGAGAGCGGGCAAAAGTTCATTGAAATGGTCGAAGATAACATCCGGTTCGCTGTGCGCGATGGCTTCGCCATAGTTATAGCCGTGGTCAGGCCGACGGATGGGCGACCTGCCGCTTTTGCAGCCTGAATATCGTTACGGGAATCGCCAACGAACAGTATGGCTGCGGCGCCATCCCTTCGTTCGCTTTTTTCAGCAGCGGCTCTGGATGCGGCTTTTTGTTCTGTACGTCGTCGCCGCCAATCACCACCGTGAATATCAGGCGATGCCCAACGTTCCAGAATCGGTGCCACAAACGGCGTCGGCTTATTGGTGACGAGCGCCAGCGGCAGGCCGCTGTCATGCAACGCTGCCAGAGTCTGCTCAACGTGCGGGAACAGGAAGCTGCCCTCTTCGGCAAATTCGCTAGTCGCGGTCGAACAGCCGCGCCGCGCACGAAGCTGCTCATCCTGCGGGATATCGTGGCTATCGACGGAAGGTTTGCCCTGCGAGGCGCGCAGCGTTGCACGCTCCTGGCGAGCCCAGTTCAGCGCCCGCTCCATCAGCCCATCGACACGTTACCAATCCAGGTGATAACTCGTTCTTCGCCAGCGACCGGCAGTTCAAGCGCGTACAGCGCGCTATCTACCGCGGCGGCTTCCCGGCGCGCTGTCGACCAGCGTGCCGTCGAGGTCAAACGCGACGCCGCGAATGGTCTGTAATTTATCCATGACTTACCTTTGCCAGTTCACTGCGCATTTCATGAATGACTTTTTTGTAGTGGTTGGTCGAAACCGCCCAACCGGCGACAAACATGTCAGCACCGGCAGCGGCGATTTCACTAATATTGTTGACCTTCACGCCGCCATCCACTTCAGGCGAATGTCGGGCCGGATTCATCAATGCGGCGACGCACTTCACGCGGCTTTTCCAGGGTGTGAGGGATCAAAGATTGGCCGCCAAAGCCGGGGTTTACCGACATCAGCAAAATCACGTCCAGCTTATCCATCACGTAGTCCAGATAGTTCAGCGGGGTTGCTCGGTTAAACACCAGGCCCGCCTTACAGCCATTCTCTTTGATAAGCTGCAAAGTACGGTCGATCTGTTCGGAAGCTTCCGGATGGAAGGTGATGATACTGGCGCCTGCGGCGGCAAAGTCAGGAACCAGGCGGTCGACTGGCTTCACCATCAGGTGCACGTCAATAGGTGCGGTGATGCCGTAATTACGGAGCGATTGAGCACCATCGGTCCGATGGTCAGGTTCGGCACGTAATGGTTATCCATAACATCGAAATGAACCACATCTGCCCCGGCGGCCAGCACACGGGCAGTGTCCTCCCCCAAACGGGCAAAATCAGCCGACAAAATTGAAGGGGCAATAAGGTACTGTTTCATCCGCATCTCCTCAAAGCCTATCCCATTAGGCTGCTGACGTTATTTTGCCAGGTGGCCGGTAGAGCGCGAGCAGCTCTTCCACCTTTTTACGCGTGCCGCCATTGCGGCTGATACGCGTCGAACTTTTACGGTATGGGTATCCGTCGCGTTTTTGTTACCAGTCCAGCGTCAGCGGCGTCTCGGTGATTGGAAATCAACGCCGGGATCCCCCGCTTTGCCATCAGTTCCTCAGCCTTCTTTGCCAGAATTTCTTGCTGCTGAGGCTTGAAGCTGTTGGTGTGATAGGCGGTAAAATTCGCCGTCGCCGAGAGCGGCGCATACGGTGGATCGCAATAAACGACCGCATCCTTCCCAGCTCGCTTCATGCACTCTTCATAAGATTCGCAGTAAAACTCAGCATTTTGGGCTTTCTCGGCAAAGTGACGCAGTTCGGCTTCCGGGAAGTAAGGTTTTTTATAACGCCCGAACGGGACGTTAAACTCACCGCGCAGGTTATAGCGGCACAGGCCGTTATTGACCATGACGATGGGTGTTAAAACAGGGGCGCCGAGACCTGGAGCAGATCGGTGCATAGGTTAAACTCTTCGCGCAGTTGGTAATAGCATTGGCATCGTTGGTTTCAGGCACAAACAGAGCCTGCGCCTGCGTAATGTACTCATCGGCACGTGTTTTAACGATTTTGTAGAGCTCGATAAGGTCGCTGTTGATATCAGCCAGAATATAACGCGAAAAATCGGTATTCAGAGAATACCGATCCAGCACCAACGAAGGGTTGAACCAGACAATCGCCAGTGGGCAGATGATGTCTTATATCGTCGAGTAGAGGGTACTTGCCCCCGGCCCATTTTAAGAAAGCGCGATTTTTTTTCATGCGGCCTGACTAATTACACTTTCTCCGGCTGTGGAGAAAGGCTCCGACAGCATCCTGCGCTTCTTCGTTCCTTCATGTGCCGTAAGGGCCACACGAAGGAACAGTGTTGATATTGAAACGACGCTTATTTCAGGTCGGTCTGAACCTGACGCAGCGGTTTCGCCCACCGGGTTCTTCGCCTGAACATCGGCAGGCAGCGTGGTTACGGCATTTTTTGCATCATCCTTAGACGCATAAATACCGCTCACCAGCACATACCACGGCTGGCCGTTACGGGAGGTTTCATACACAACGTAGTTTTTCAGATTCTCTTTCTTCGCCCAACCGTTCAGGTTGTCGTAGTTGGAAGAGGACGGCTGAGCTGCAGGGTGTAATGCGAACCCGAAGCGGACTTCAGCGCGTTAACGTCACCCGCAGATACCGGTTGCCGCTGCGGCAGGCGCCGTAGTGGCAGCAGTCGCAGTTGCCGCTGGTGCGGTGGTCGCTGCTGGTTTAGCCGTTTCAGTCGTCGTTTGCTGGCGCTTTCACCGGTGTGGTGGTCGTTGCCGTCGCCTTAGGCGCGGTCGTCACTGCGGCTTCGCTTCGACAACAGGCTTTGGCTTTGCGCAGGGGCGTGGTCGACGTTTTCGCCGTGGCCACTGGCTGAGGCTTCGCTTCGATAACCGCATGTTTTACGTTCAGGACGCGGCGTAGCTACCGTGGTCTGACGCGGGGTTTCCGGAGCGCAGTCACCGCTGGGCGCACCACCGTACCGATCGGTGCAACGGTAGCAGGTTCAGTCGGCAGCGTAGAGTTCACGACGGCGTTATCAATCTGGCCCTGCTGCTGGGTCAGCGCATTGTTAGATCGCCCTGCACTTCCACACGCTGTTGACCATCTGGCGCAGTCGCTTCCTGGCCGTGAGTCGGCGTGAGGAAATTGGCGGCAGAGAAACATTCCTGCTGGGGTAGTTTCCTGAGCAGATGGCGTAGTCGTTGCCGCAGTTTGCGAGGCACATCCACCGGAAAGAGAGACGCTCTTTTCAGTTGATGCGCTTTGATCGCTGGACGATGAAGGTGCTTTCAATGCCGAACCGATGCCAACAATCAGCACCAGCAACACGACAATACCCAGACCCATCATAATGTACTGACGGGAAGCCGGTTTTTCGGCGCCGCATTTTTACGTTTCCGCGGGCGACGCTTACCGCTTCATCTGCGCTATCTTCATCATCAGATTCATCATATTCGTATTCCGTTTCAGCTTTCACGTTGCTTTGCGGCTACGGGCGGACGACGCTCGTCGGCATCGAGTTCCACATCATCAAAATTGATCTGTGGCTCGCTGTCACGATCGGAAGACTGACTAGAGCGACCAGTACGACGATCGCTGGGATCGGGTTTCAGCTCGTCTTCTGGTTTAAATTCATCCATTTCACACCCCACTAAAAGGCTTATGCTACGACTCTTGCATATCGCCTGAAGTTAAAACACCGCAAAACGCGGCTAGACATTCTTTCTTTTTGTTCGCCCCTGATCAGCGATAGCGCCAAGAACCTCGTGGAATACGCCACCGCGTACCTCACTCTTCCCGATGGCCAGCGGCAACACTAACCGCATCTCGCCCGCCAGGACTTTTTTATCTCGCATCATATGAGGCAGATAGGCTTCTGCTGACATTTCCTGAGGCCCGGCAATCGGCAGACCCGCACGCTTAAGCAGAGTGATAATGCGCTGCGTATCTTTGGCAGCAAATTGCCCCAACGTTCGGAGGCATGCGCCGCCATCACCATACCGGCAGCAACCGCTTCACCGTGGAGCCAATTACCGTAACCCATCTCAGCTTCGATCGCATGACCGAATGTATGTCCAAGATTGAGTAAAGCACGTAACCCGGTTTCGCGCTCGTCGGCAGCGACAACATCGGCTTTCAGCTCACAGCAACGGCGAATACAGTTCGCCATCGCTTTTTCATCGAGCGCCATCAGCGCATCGATATTCTCTTCCAGCCAGTCGAAGAACGGTGCATCAAGAATGATGCCGTATTAATCACTTCAGCAAGGCCGGATGATAACTCACGTTTCGGCAACGTTTTCAGGCAATTAAGGTCAACCACGACGGACGCTGGCTGCCAGAATGCACCGATCATATTTTTACCGAGAGGATGGTTGACCGCGGTTTTGCCGCCAACCGAAGGATCCACCTGCGACAGCAAGGTGGTAGGACTGGATAAAGCGTACGCCGCGCTGATAGCTCGCCGCAGCAAAACCGGTTAAGTCGCCAATCACACCGCCGCCTAATGCGACGAGTGTGGTGTCACGACCGTGCGGTTTTTGGAGGGCAACGCGCTAAAGACGGTATCCATGACCGACAGACTTTTATACTGTTCGCCGTCCGGCAGAATGACGCTATCAACTTTCACGCCAATCTGCTCCAGCACGGAACGAACCTGGTCCAGGTAGAGAGGTGCCAGCGTTTCGTTGGTGACCAGCATAACCTGATCGCCAGACTTGAGCGGTAAGAAGGAAGCTGGCTCGTTAAACAAACCAGCCGCGATGGTTATCGGGTAACTACGTTCCCCGAGAGTTACAGTAAGCCTCTCCATAACGCGACGTCCACCTTAGTGACTTAGATTCGCTGGCGTTCTACCTTGCGGGCCAGTATTAGTTGCTTTCCAGCATATGGATAATCTGGTTGGCGACAACTTTTGCGCTCTGATCGTCGGTGCGAATGGTGACGTCAGCAATCTCTTCATACAGCGGATTACGTTCATCAGCCAGCGCCTCGAGCACCTCGCGTGGCGGTGTTTCAACCTGCAGCAGCGGGCGTTTTTTATCACGCTGAGTACGTGCTAGCTGTTTTTCAATGGTCGTTTCCAGATAAACGACGACACCACGAGCGGAGAGACGATTGCGCGTTTCACGTGATTTTACAGAGCCGCCGCCTGTTGCCAGAACGATGCCCTGCTTTTCCGTTAACTCATTGATGATTTTTTCTTCGCGGTCACGGAAACCTTCTTCGCCTTCGACATCAAAAACCCAGCCCACGTCAGCGCCTGTTCGTTTCTCGATCTCTTGATCAGAATCGTAAAATTCCATATTGAGCTGTTGAGCCAGCTGGCGCCCAATAGTGCTTTTGCCGGCACCCATGGGCCCAACCGGAAAGATATTGCGTTTCTCTGCCATTTTTTTGGTACTACTAAGACTATTCGTTAATGATAAAACCCGCGTCGCGTCGTGCGCGTCGCAGGACATGAACTGAAACCTCTTATGCAATAGAGCGAGAGTCAGACTGAAAATTATCTCAATACTACGACTGGTTTGGCAACAGATTAAATCAGCAGACTGCATGAGACCGAGATGGTAATTCAGTGAACATCTCTCAATCGGTACTCCTTGTATGCTTAATTTCTGGTCCCACGTCAAATACCCGTATCTTCCCCCTTGAAATAGTCCTGTCTTTATCGGCTGCTATTGTGCACGAAATAATACGCGGGGTAATAAACACCACCAATTCACGCCGCTCATTATCTTTGCCGTCGTGGCGAAAAAGATGGCCTAACAGAGGAATATCACCCAGCAGCGGAATGCTATCGCTGGCGATTTTTATGCTTCTGTGAGAAGACACCGCCCAGCGCCAACGTCTCGCCGCTGACCACTTCGACCTGTGTTTCAATTTCCTGCTTATCAATAGTCATAATTTCGCCATCGGCTTGTTGCAGCACCTGCCCCGGCATATTTTCACTGATCCCTGCAGCTTCAGGCGCACACGGTTGTTTTGCAAAACCGTCGGCGTGACCTCCATACCCAGCACCGCTTCTTTAAACTCCACCGAGGTGGCACCGCTTTCGCCACTCGATACCTGATAAGGGATTTCACTACCCTGTTTGATGCTTGCCGGCTGCAAACGCGACGCCAGCAGCCGTGGGCTGGCGATAATATCGACCTTCTGCTTTTGCTCCAGAGCGGAAAGTTCAAGCTCCAGCAGTCTTCCGTTAATACGGCCAATGTTAAAACCGACACGCGTGGTGGCATCGGCGACCAAGAGATTGCTGCTTAATGCGGTTATTTTTCCCGCCCCAGTTGCTCCTTCGGCATCCGCAAGGCTCCATTCGATCCCCAACTCCCGCAGGCTCGTCTCATTAATCGTCACAATATGCGCCGCCAACTCCACCTGACCGACCGGCAGATCCATTTGCGCTACCCACTGTTCAAGCGCGCTTAACGCCGTTTTGTTATCTCGTAGCAAAAGGCGATTGGTGCGTTTATCGACGGTCATACTCCCTTTGGCACTCAGTAGCTTCTCCCCCGCTTTCGCCAGTTCTCCCGCGTCGGCGTATTGCAGGGTTATACTGCGATTTTCCAGCGGCAGATTTGCCTGCGCCCGCGCCTGCTCCGCCTCCTGGCGGGCGATATTGTTATTCTGCCAGGCAATGGAATGCACTGAGAGAATGTTGCCTTCCTGCCGCGTTATCAGTCCGGCGCTTTTCACTACAGTTTGTAGTGCCTGCTTCCAGGGAACATCTGTTAGATGTAACGACACCGTACCGCTGACGTCTGGCGACACGACCAGGTTCAACTTCTCCTGTTCAGCCAGCGCCTGCAACACCTGAGCTACCGGAACGTCATCCACCATCAGCGTCACTTTTTGCGGCTTTGCCGCCTGTACGCCGGGTATCAGCATCAACAGTAGTGCGGCTATCCATTGCTTCATTTGTATCTCCTTGCCGTTGCCACAACCATTGTGGCGGTTCGCAGTTTGTCCCGGTACCCAGCGTTAGTACGTCTGGCGTCAGCTGTAAAATTGTCCAGCCGTTTTCCAGCACATCGTTTTGCTGCACCCGTCGCCATTTCTTTTGCCCGTCTTTTATTACACCGATGATGCGCTCGCCTCGCCCTACCATCCCCTGATAGCGCCACTGGCTAAGTTCGCTAATCCGGCATAGATCTTCCGGCGGTTTAAAAGGGTCACGCATACCGGTTAAAAGGCACAATGCAATACCTGCCAACAACCAGCGTTTAACCCTCATGCGGCGTCTCCAGTTGTAGCGTGAACAAAAGATCATCACCTTCCACGCTTAACGAAAAACGGCTCACGCTGACGTTGCGCTCTGCCAGCCGTGTAAATGCCGACGGCACTGCTTCCCACAGCGTTTTCAACGCCAACTCGCCTCCCTGCGCGGATGGATGCCAGGAAACCAGTTGCGCGCCGGATAACTGAAAATCCAGTGGCGAAAAGGGCAGCGTTTTTTCCTCGCTGAAGGGAGCGGTGTCTACCAGGCGATACAGTGCGGCCCACTGCTGGTGATGACTTGCCCGTAGTCGAATTAATGCGTCGCGCTCTTCATGGTGTGTCGATGACAGAAAAATGAGCGTAACTAACATCAGCAACCAGAATGCCCAGCAAAGCTGGCGGAGGCGGGGTGATGTGGCGAACCACCAGTCAAAGAACATGTTCATCGCTAACCTTCCTTGTTAACTGATACTCAAATTGCCAGCGTCCCTGCGCATCCTGCTGCGTGGCTCCCCGCTGATTGAGATGAAAAGATGCATCCTGGCGGAGTGACGTTTCTAGTGCGTTTAACGCGGTAATGCTTGTTGTCAGCCCCTTGATCTCCAGCGTTCCCTGCTGCCAGCTTATCGTTGTCAGCCAGGCGTGCTCGGGTAAAAGCGCCGCCAGTGCTTCCAGCGCAGATTGCCAGTCGCGGGTAAATTGTCGCTGGCGCTGCCGTTGCGAACGCTGTTCGCGTAACTGCTGTTGCTCCAGCAAACGTGGCTTCGTTATCTGTAAGCTGCGGGCGAGTTGTTGTTCCGCCTGAAGCAAAACTGCGTCTATGCGCGCTTCGGCGCTGCCTGTCAGACGCAGTATTAGCGTTATCCCGACGGCCAGCAGCAGAGGCGCAACGAACATCAGCAACCAGAAACGCAGAAAAGCGGTCCGGCGTTGCTGTCGCCAGGGCAAAAAATTAATTGGCGGGTTCATCAGTACGCCTTCCCAAGCGCCAGCCCCAGCGCGATGGCAAAGTCTCCACCTGGCGGCGGTAGCGGCGGCTGACGAACAGAAACGGCCTCCCAGGGATCAAATCCGCCTTCGCCACATATCGCGACGCTTTCGGGATCAACGGATAACGCTGCCGCCAGCTCCTTCGCGCTAGTCATCCCCACCGCCAGTTTGCGCCCCCAGCTATAGCGCGTCGCCCACAGCCACTGTTCGTTATCACGCCAGGCCAGACATTGCTGATGAGAAGGTAAAAAAGGCAGGAATCGCTGTAATGCACTGGCATCCGGGGTGATCGCGCTCACATGAACACGCAACCTTTCTGCCAGAGTAAGCAGCGTTGCCAGCTCTTTGCTTTGCGCGGCAGTCACGTTATAGGCGGGACTGAGTGAGTCTTCGCTGTAATCGAAGCGCAGGGAGTCCGGATCCATATCCAGCTCGCGGGCCATCGTCCCTGACAGCCAGGCCGTTTGCTCCCGCTCACCAAGGGACATCGACGGGCGCGGAAATGACCGCTGTAATGTGCGACTGGCGGGAAACGCCAACATAATGTGATGACGCTGCGGCAGTTCGCGACTCCACGGTAACAACGTTTTAGCCAGCTGCTGCGCATCAACAATCCGCCCATCTTTGATAATGTCGTTCTCCAGCGGCAACCGCCACCAGCGTTGCAAAAAGCATTCTTTTGCGCCCCGCACGATCGCAACCGCTACCGCTTCTTGCTGTTGTAAATGCAAACCAATTTGCCAGATCTTAAATGCCATTGTGATGATCTCCTTATCACCCGTCACTCTGACGGCTATATCAATGATTCAGGCTTGCCTTTATACTACCGCGCGTTTGTTTATAAACTGCCCAAATGACACTGATGGGAAATCTCCGGTGAAGTTCGTAAAGTATTTATTCATCCTTGCAGTCTGTTGCATTCTGCTGGAGCACGCTCGATCTATGGCCTCTACAAATATATCGAGCCGCGGCTGCCAGACGTGGCGACGCCCAAAGACGTGCGCCTGCAGGTGCCGATGCAGGTCTATAGCGCGGACGGCGAACTGATCGCGCAATATGGCGAGAAACGTCGTATCCCAATGACCCCTGACCAGATCCCGCCGGTGATGGTCAAGGCGTTTATTGCGACCGAAGATAGCCGCTTCTTCGAGCACCACGGGATTGATCCAATTGGTTTCTTCCGTGCGGCAAGCGTAGCGCTAGTCAACGGCCATGCGTCACAGGGTGCCAGCACCATTACCCAAACAGTTGGCCCGTAACTTCTTCCTTAGTCCAAAAAACGCTGATGCGATAATAAAGGAAGTGTTCCTTGCTATCCGCATTGAGCAGTTGCTGAGTAAGTAAGATCCTGGAACTGTATCTGAACAAGATTTACCTCGGCTACCGCGCTTATGGCGTCGCGGCGGCGTCGCAGGTTTATTTTGGCAAACCCGCCGACCAGCTTTCGCTGAGCGAGATAGCGGTGATCGCCGGTCTGCCAAAGCACCATCGACGTTCAACCCGCTGTACTCGATGGACCGTGCTATCGCGCGTCGTAATGTCGTGCTGTCGCGCATGCTGAGCGAAGGCTATATCAGCCAGCAGCAGTACGACCAGGCGCGCGGGGGAAGCGATTGATGCCAATTATCACGCGCGGAAATCGCCTTCTCCTCGCCGTATCTCAGCGATGGTACGTCAGGATATGGTGGAGCAGTACGGTGAACAGGCCTACGAAGACGGTTATCGCGTTTACACCACCATCACCCGGAAGACCAGCAGGCGGCCCAACAGGCGCTGCGCAATAACGTGATGGATTACGACATACCGTCACCGGCTACCGCGGCCCGTCCAACGTGCTGTGGAAAACTGGCAAACCCGCGTCAGGGATGGCCCGAGAGTCGCACCTGGCTGAGCCCGCTGCCGTCTTATGGCCCGATGCAAGCAGCGGTTGTGACAGCGGCCAATCCGCAAGAAGCCACCGCTGAACTAGCCGATGGCACGTCAGTCTCATTAACCATGGAAGGCATGCGCTGGGCACGTCCTTATCGTTTCATACGGCGCAAGGCCCGACGCCGCGCAAAGTCACGGATGTGGTTCAGGCAGGACAACGAATTTCGGTGCCGTCAAAACGGTGACAGCTGGTGGCTGGGGCAGATTCCTGACGTCGACTCCCGCGCTGGTATGGACTGACCCAAAAAACGGCGCGATTATTGCGCTGGTCGGTGGTTTCGATTTCAACAAAGACAGAGTTGACCCGTGCCACGCAGGCGATGCGCCAGGTCGGTTGGATCTGGGACCCGTTCCTCTACACCGCCGCCATGGACAAGGGTTAACCCTCGCCAGCATGCTGGAACGACGTCCCTATCTCCCGTTGGGATGCCAGGCGCCGGTTCTAACTGGCGGCCGAAAACTCACCACCGCAGTATGCTGGTCCAATTCGCTTACGTCAGGGGCTGGGTCAGTCGAAAAACGTGGTGATGGTACGCGCAATGCGGGCGATGGGCGTCGACTACGCTGCAGAATATCTGCAACGCTTCGGCTTCCCGGCACAAAACATTGTCCACACCGAATCGCTGGCGCTGGGTTCAGCGTCCTTCACCCCAATGCAGGTGGCGCGCGGCTACGCGGTCATGGCGAACGGCGGCTTCCTGGTGGACCCGTGGTTTATCAGCAAAATTGAAAACGATCAGGGCGGCGTGATTTTCGAAGCGAAACCGAAAGTAGCCTGCCCGGAATGCGATATTCCGGTGATTTACGGTGATACGCAGAAATCGAACGTGCTGGAAAATAACGATGTTGAAGATGTCGCTATCTCCCGCGAGCAGCAGAATGTTTCTGTACCAATGCCGCAGCTGGAGCAGGCAAATCAGGCGTTAGTGGCGAAGACTGGCGCCCAGGAATACGCTCCGCACGTGATCAATACGCCGCTATCGTTCCTGATTAAGAGCGCGCTGAACACCAACATCTTTGGTGAACCGGGCTGGCAGGGCACCGGCTGGCGTGCTGGCCGTGACCTGCAGCGTCAGGATATCGGCGGCAAAACCGGCACCACCAACAGTTCGAAAGATGCCTGGTTCTCCGGTTATGGTCCGGGTGTCGTGACGTCGGTATGGATTGGCTTTGACGATCACCGCCGCGATCTCGGTCGTACCACGCCACCCGGGGCGATCAAGGATGAGATTTCCGGCTACGAAGGCGGCGCGAAGAGCGCACAACCCGCATGGGATGCCTTTATGAAGCAGGTTCGGCTGGCGTTCCCGTAGAGCCGCTGACCCCACCACCGGGTATTATAACGGTCAATATTGACCGCAACACCGGGCAGTTAGCCAACGGTGGCAGCAGCCGTCAGGAGTATTTTATTAAGGGAACGCAGCCAACGCAGCAGGCGGTTCATGAAGTGGGTACTGAGGTTATTGATAACGGGGAAACCCACGAGGCTGTTCTAGTCAAACCGAAGGACTGCCAGTTTATGTGGCAGTTCCAGTTCCACCCTGGCGAGGTTTTCTGGCTCATGGTGACAAAAAAGGCGCCCCGGCGCCTTTTTTTTATTGTGGATACGTGCCTTAGAAACGCCCCTGCGCCTGCAGCCACTCGCGCAGCAGAAACAGCGCACTGACGTTACGCGCCTCGCTGAAATCAGGGTCATCCAGCAGCGCCATCAGATTGGGCAAGCGGCCAGCGCACCTGCGGCAGAGGTTCCGGTTCATCGCCAGGCAGCGAATTCTGGGTGAGAGATTTTCCGCCACCACAATATTCATTTTGCTGGAGAAATAGGACGGTGCGATGCTCAATTTTTTAAGACACCATCTGATGGGCGCCAAAACCCACTTCCTCTTTCAGCTCGCGGTTGGCCGCTTCGTTCACCCTTTCAGCAGGATCGATAAGTCCTTTCGGGAAGCCGAGCTCATAGGATTCAGTACCCACCGCATACTCACGGATCAAGATGATGTGATCGTCGACAATCGGCATGATCATCACCGCTTCGCGCGAGGACGGCTTCATACGTTCATAAACGCGACGTACGCCATTGCTGAACTCTAAATCAACGCTTTCCACAAAAAAGACGAGAATTGCGCGACGGTTTCAACATGAAGAATGGTGGGTTTCTGTAATGATTTGCTCATTGGCCGGGATCTTTGCTGTAGGGACTTTTATCATTGTGCGATAGGTATGCGGTTCCAGCAATGCATAAAGCGCTTTATTTACATTGTTGCAACCTTTTACTTCTCATCGCTCATTTATGGATAAATGTCAAGAGGTTGAATTACAATCGGGAATTAACTGATACTCGACGCGCTATGGGTTTGTTATGCTTACGTGTTGCGGGAGTCTATAAGCTCTCAATTGATAACCTCTGCAATACGTGCCAATGGTTTATACAAAAAGCAGGCAACTAAAGAAAAACCTCTAATATAAGTATGATGGGAAAAGCATGGGCACACCTGATAATCTTTACCATAGCGATACTGTTCTGCGCCGTGCTGGTCGGTTGGCTGTTTCGTGAAAGGACTAAACGTCTGCAACTTCCGTGGCTGCACCTGTTCCCAGGCGCAACGACACGTAAATTGACCGATGAAGAACGTCAGGGCGTTGAAAACTACCTCGGCGATCTCAACCGTGACAGACAGGTACCGGCTTCTGGAGCAACCATCGCGCCTGCTGCGCTGACGCTCAGCGCCCAAAGCCACACCGTTTTCCGGTTGACCCGCGCCATTACGCGCTACGGCATCACCACTGACGATCCTTAATAAATGGCGCTATTTCCTCGACTCCGTGGAAGTTCACCTGCCGCCTTTCTGGGAGCAGCACATCACCGATGAAAACAGCATTGAGCTTATCGTTACTGACGATATGCCGCTGGTGATTACGCTGAACGGCCACTCGCTCAAAGCTTACTTTCAGGAAAACAGACAGTTCGTACTCGAGTCCTCATCCTCAACTCAGGCTTCCATCCGCGGCGAAGAAAGCGAGCAGATAGAGCTGCTAAATATTCGTCAGGAAACCCACGAAGAGCACGCGCTCAGCCGCCCGGACGGTCTGCGCGAAGCCCTGCTGATTGCGGCCGCCTTCTTGCTCTTTTACTGTAGCTTGATTTCACCTGTCGTATTTAGCCCATGGATTTTATGCGGAGCCGTGCTCATGCTATGCGGTGGGCTATGGGGACTGTTTGCACCGCCGACCAAATCATCACTGCGCGAGATCCACTGCCTGCGCGGCACACCAAAGCGCTGGGGGCTGTTTGGTGAAAACGATCAAGAGCAGATCAACAATATTTCCCTGGGCATAATCGACCTCATCTACCCGCGTCACTGGCAGCCGTTTGTTGCTCAGGATCTGGGCAGAAAACCGATATCGATATCTACCTGGACAGACACGTTGTGCGTCAGGGTCGTTTTCTCTCCCCTGCACGATGAAGTTAAAAATTTCCCGCTTCAGCACCGGCTTCGCAGCATGGTTATCGGCTGCGGCGCGCTACTGGTAGTGGTGATGATGTGGGTCAGCGTGCCGCTGAATATGCCATTCAAATTTACTCTCTCCTGGCTCAAAGGTGCGCAAACCATTGAAGCCAGCGACGTACGCCAGCTGGCGCAAGCGGGGATTCGCGTCGGTGATACGCTGCACATCCGCGGCACCGGGATGTGTAACATTCATTCCCCGGGGACCTGGACTGCGCGAAACTCGCCGTTCCTGCCGTTCGACTGCTCACAGATAATCTGGAACGACGCGCCTCGTCTGCCGCTTCCGGAATCGGAAACCGTTAATAAAGCCACCGCGCTGGTCCAGGCCGTCAGTCGACAGCTTCACCCAACGCCGGATGATGATTCTCGCGTCAGCCCGGCCCTGCGCTCGGCCATCCAAAAATCCGGGATGGTGCTGCTCGACGACTTCGCCGATATCGTGCTGAAGACCAAAGATCTGTGCGCAGCCGCCGACGACTGCGTACGGCTGAAAAATGCGTTGGTGAACCTCGGCAATACCCGCGATTGGGATGCGCTGGTCAAGCGTGCCAACTCCGGCAAGCTCGACGGCGTGAACGTCCTGCTACGCCCGGTCAGCGCAGAATCTCTGGATAATCTGGTTGATACCTCCACGGCACCGTTCATCCTGCGCGAAACCGCACGCGCGGCGCAGTCGTTGAACAGCCCGGCTCCCGGCGGTTTTCTGATTACCAGCGATGAAGGCAGTGATTTTTGGTCAGTGGCCGTACCCTTGACGAGCCGGGTACGATTATCCTGGGCGCCAGCAATGGGATGAATTCCAGCGGCTGGCGGGCACGCCGATGCATACCGATCTGTGCTGAAGGGATTGTCACCGATGTCTTCACCGATGCCAACGGCACCAGCAGCACGTGAACCTGCACCGGATGCCGGACAGCGGGCTGTGGCACTACATCGAAACCACGCTGCTGATGCTGGCGATGATTGTGTGCGCAATTTACAACGGAGTGCAGGCGCTTCGCCGCTATCAGCGCCATCGGAACGTCTGGCGGATATTCAAACACTGACGAAAGCTGCATCAATCCCGTCCTGCTCCCAGCCGCGGATAACTTTAAGTCGGACTTCCCGACGAACTAAGCCCCATCACACCGCGCGACAGGTTGTGCTAATCTGTCGCGCAATTCTTCCGTCTGGAGACTCACCATGCATTTTGATATCGCCTGGCAAGAGGTGGATACCGTTCTTCTGGACATGGATGGCACCCTTCTGACCTCGCCTTCGATAACTATTTCTGGCAGAAACTGGTGCCGGAAACTTACGGTGCGAAGCGGGGTTCAGCCCTCAGGCGGCGCGAGGCCATCAGCCAGGAGTATCATGCGGTGCAACATACGCTAAACTGGTACTGCCTGGACTACTGGAGCGAGCGGCTGGGTTTGGATATTTGTGCCATGACCAGCCAGCAGGGCCCACGCGGCGGCTGCGCCATGATACCGTTCCTTCTCGATCCCCTCAAGGCCAACGGCAAGCGGCGTATTCTGCTGACCAACGCTCACCCGCACAATTGGCGGTAAAAATTGAGCACACCGGGGTTGGACGGGCACCTTCATTTATTACTTCCACCCATACATTTGGTTATCCGAAAGAGGATCAGCGGTTATGGCAGGCAGTCACGGAACATACGGGTCTGGAAGCCGGACGCACGTTGTTTATCGACGATAGCGAGCCGATTCTGGACGCTGCCGCCCACTTTGGGATCCGCTATTGCCTCGGTGTCTCCAATCCCGACTGGGTCTGGCGGAAGCAGTACCGGCGTCATCCCGCGCTTAACGATTATCGTCGTTTGATCCCCTCACTTAACGTGAAGGAGTAACCGTGAAAGAGAAGTCCATCGAAGGCGTCAGGCTGGATAAATGGCTCTGGGCCGCGCGTTTTTATAAAACCCGCGCCATTGCACGAGAGATGATTGAAGGCGGTAAAGTCCACTACAACGGGCAGCGCAGCAAGCCCAGCAAAGTGGTCGAACTCAACGCCCAGTTCACGCTTCGTCAAGGAAATGATGAACGCACCGTGGTGATAAAAGCCATCACGGAACAGCGACGCCCGGCGACAGAAGCCGTAGTGTTGTATGAAGAGACGGCGGAAAGTATCGAGAAGCGCGAAAAAGTCGCGCTCGCGCGCAAGCTCAATGCGCTGACGATGCCGCATCGGGACAGACGACCGGATAAAAAAAGGAGCGGCGCGACCTGATGAGATTTAAATACGGCGACAGTGAATAACTGCCACCCCAAGAGAGAAAATTATGACTCAACACGATCAATTACATCGCTATCTGTTTGAAAACTATGCCGTGCGTGGCGAACTGGTCACCGTATCGCAAACGCTCGAACAGATCCTGGCTGGCCACAACTACCCGCAGCCGGTGAAAAACGTGCTGTCAGAGCTGCTGGTCGCCACCAGTCTGCTGACCGCTACGCTGAAATTCGAAGGCGATATTACCGTTCAGCTTCAGGGCGATGGCCCGATGACGCTGGCGGTGATTAACGGCAACAATCACCAGCAGCTGCGCGGCGTTGCGCGCGTGCAAGGCGATATTCCAGCAGATGCTGACCTGAAAACGCTGATTGGCAACGGCTATCTGGTTATCACCATTTCCCCGGCGGAAGGTGAGCGTTATCAGGGCGTGGTGGGTCTGGAAGGCGATACGCTGGCGGCGTGCCTGGAAGATTACTTCCAGCGTTCCGAACAGCTGCCAACGCGTCTGATCATCCGTACCGGTGAGTCAGAAGGCAAACCTGCTGCGGGCGGTATGCTGCTGCAGGTCATGCCAGCGCAAAACGCACAGCCGGAAGATTTCGAACACCTGGCGGCACTGACCGACACCATCAAAGCCGAAGAGCTGTTTACGCTGCCGGCCAACGATGTGCTGTGGCGTTTTTACCACGAAGAAGAAGTCACGCTGTACGATCCACAGGGCGTTGAGTTCAAGTGTACCTGTTCACGCGAACGCTGGCCGACGCGCTGAGAACGCTGCCGGATGAAGAAATTGATCGCATCCTGGCAAGAAGAGGGCAGATCGACATGCACTGTGATTACTGCGGCAGCCACTACGTGTTCAATTCCATGAACATTGCGGAGATCCGTAGCAACGCTTCTCCGGCGGATCCAGGTGCAGTCATTCATCCCCACTCCGGCGGCATTGCTTCGTTTGACGACAATGAGAAAGCATCGCACCTGTTGCTGCTGTGGCAGCGTTCAGCCGCACCTACCGCAGCCTCCACACCACCGTCTCATCTCCCAGCGTCATGTCGCGCCAGGCTTTTGGCTTGGCCCCTACGCGGCCCTCTTTCACCGCCTCCAGCAACGTCGTTTTGGTTATTCCCTGCGGGGGCAATTGCGGATTGGGCGCTGGCCTTTTAAACTCCACCTTTCTGTCCGCGGCTAATTGATCCACCAGCACCGTGCGATCGCCAAAGGCATACAGAACCTGCTCCGGTTGGCCATCACCGTTCAAATCCTGACTCACCAGCACGCAGCTATCCATATCGTTGCATGATTCAGCACCTGATAGCGCCGCTCTATCACCGCCGCCCATAGCGCGTCATCCGCTGACAAGCTGCCCTTTGCCACCAGCACATTTTTCGCCAGCGTCGCTGCCGTCAGTGTTTCTTTTACCGGACTGGAGACCTCGCCCTTTATCAAGCGCGTAAGCATCCCCCGTGCTGGCTTGGCATCCTTGGTAAATTCAGCATCGTTTTTTAATTCAAGGGAAGCGCCTTGCGCCCGGGTTTACCGCTGCGTGAAAGCATATACAGGCTGGCCTGGTCCGCAGTGATTTTTCCGCTGTGATAACGCGCCATATGGCTGTTCACGCTGATGCGCCAGCTATCAAGCACTGGCTTATCAGCGACCACCAGCAGAACCAGGCCTAACAGCGATACGGCCAAATGCACCTTGCCCATCGACGCAGAAGGGGATCTTGCCGCGATAGCGTAACAGGACCTCACCAGATAACCTACCGACCACACCAGCAGCACCACTACCACCAGCGCGCCATACAGCCGATCCGTCGTCCAGCCATATTGTCCAATACGCTGCCACAGTGCCCAGCCCGCAATCAGCGCGTAGACCGGCATTAACGCGCAATTGCCGCAAGGATCAGATAGCGAAGCGCCTGCGGGTAGGGAAGCTGGTTTTTGCGGCTGTGCCAGACCATTGCCGTCAACAGGAGCTGAATCAGCGCGAGAGCGCCGAGAGCAGCCCGGCGGCTGAAACTGGTTGAATCACCGCCACACCCGCTAAACGGCAGCGTGGCCAGAAACAGCAATGCCAGCAGCGATACCAGCGGTAGCAAGCCGGTAGCGACAAGCGCCAGCAGCTTATGAATGGCGGTAATCAGTCGCGTTTGCTGGCGCGCAAGAATCACCGTCAGCGCAGTAACCAGCCCCACAACCAGGTAAACAAACCATTGAGTTTCAAAGAACAGCCGACGAAAAGAAGGTAATATTCGCCATAGCTCAAACAGCCCGCTCCACAACAGCAAAATTAGCCAGACCAGGTTCCATTCGCCACGGCAATCAGCACTAAGGTCAGCATTGTGTGCCTACTGTTGCGTATAGAAGTGCGTGTAGCGCGTCGTGTTCAGGTTGGGGTTGGAAGGCGATACTGCATCCACGGCAGCACCAGTAACGTCATCAGCAGCAGACACCAGCCGTAATTCCACATGGCGCTGTACTGCCGCCAGGTTCTCGCCGCTGAGACTGCTCTTCAGCCATCCCCATTCCCAGCACCACCACAAGGATCAGTGCCAGCCAACCCCACAACGCCCGCTGTTTGAAGGAGACAACGGTAAATAGCAGTACAGAAGATAATGCCAGGCTTCCCGGCAGGCCAGTAATACATCCACCCGATCTCTTTCGGAATCAGGTAGACCGTGAGCAGATAACACAATAGCCCTTGTACTACGCCCGTATCACCATGCCCGAACGCGTCGGTGATGAAAGAGGAGTCACAGCATCCATTTTTTTATCGATAATCTTTCGTTCCTGAAGTAAAGAATAAGGCCATTTTTTTTAGGTATCCGTTAGTAATCAAAAAGACGGATTTCGCTCAGCGAGGTGAATCGATTGTTTATTCGGATGAAGGAGCATTACGTAATTTTCTTCATAAATGCGATTAATTTCACATTTATGCCGTCAGTTAAACCATTTATTAACCATTTAAGAACATTTCACGCCAAATACTCGGGTTTTCCTGTCATAATCCCTGTCGCTTCGTGACAGGAGTCACAACGTTTTCGTAAGTAAGACGTTTGTCGGGATACGTAAATCTATGAGCCTGGTCGCGGTCAACACCCTGAAATACCCATAGAATTTATGGTAGTACAAATTGGCTAAGGAGCAGTGAAATGCGCAGAACGGTATAACCCCGCAGGACCTCAAGGCTTATGGTATCAACGACGTACAGAATATCGTCTATAACCCAGACTACGATACATTCTGTATCAAGAAGAGCTCGATCCTAACCTGGAAGGTTACGAACGCGGTGTGCTAACAAGTCTGGGCGCAATTTCTGTCGACACCGGTATTTTTACCGGCCGCTCCCCAAAGGACAAATATATCGTTCGTGATGAGACAACGCGATACGGTATGGTGGTCTGATAAGGGTAACGGGAAAAATGACAACAAACCGTTGTCGCCTGAAATCTGGCAACATCTTAAAGGCCTGGTCTCTACACAGCTGTCCGGCAAACGCCTGTTCATTATTGATGCCTTCTGTGGCGCCAACGAGAACACCCGTCTGTCGGTCCGTTTTATCACCGAAGTGGCCTGGCAGGCACACTTCGTCAAGAACATGTTTATTCGCCCCACCGATGAAGAACTGGAGACGTTTCAAGCCAGACTTTATCGTGATCAACGGCGCAAATCGCGCTGACCCGCAGTGGAAAGAACAGGGCCTGAATTCAGAAAACTTTGTCGCGTTTAATCTGACAGAGCGCGTCCAGCTTATCGGCGGGACCTGGTACGGCGGCGAGATGAAAAAAGGGATGTTCTCTATCATGAACTACCTGCTGCCGCTGCAGGGCATTGCCTCCATGCACTGCTCGGCGAACGTTGGCGAGAAAGGCGATGTGGCAGTTTTCTTTGGTCTTTCCGGCACCGGTAAAACCACTCTCTACCGACCCGAAACGTCGCCTGATTGGCGATGATGAACACGGCTGGGACGACGACGGCGTGTTTAACTTCGAAGGCGGCTGCTACGCGAAGACTATCAAACTCTCCGAAGCGGCAGAGCCGGATATCTATCACGCTATCCGCCGCGACGCGCTGCTGGAGAACGTGGTAGTGCGCGAAGATGGCACCATTGATTTCGACGACGGTTCCAAAACTGAAAACACCCGCGTCTCGTACCCTATTTACCACATCGACAATATCGTTAAGCCGGTGTCGAAAGCGGGCCATGCCACCAAAGTTATCTTCCTGACCGCAGATGCGTTTGGGGTTCTGCCTCCGGTATCGCGCCTCACCGCCGACCAGACGCAGTATCACTTCCTCTCAGGCTTTACTGCCAAACTGGCAGGAACTGAACGTGGCGTGACCGAACCGACCCCAACCTTCTCCGCCTGCTTCGGCGCAGCGTTCTTATCACTGCACCCAACGCAGTACGCAGAAGTGCTGGTGAAACGCATGCAGGCCGCAGGTGCCCAGGCGTATCTGGTCAACACCGGCTGGAACGGTACCGGCAAACGTATTTCGATTAAAAATACGCGTGCCATCATCGATGCGATTCTCGACGGTTCTCTGGATAATGCAGAAACCTTCACCTGCCAATGTTCGACCTGCAAATCCCAACCGCACTGCCAGGCGTCGATAGCCATATCCTCGACCCGCGCCGCACCTACGGTTGCCAGAGCAGGGGCAGAGAAAGCCGAGAAGCTGGTTACGCGGCGGAAGGGTTTGACAGGTACACCGATACGCCTGCAGGCGCCGCGCTGGTGAGCGCAGGGCCAAGCTGTAATGGAATAAAGCTATTAGCGTGGCGAATGTCCAACCAGGATAGTATAGAAAAAACCGCGGGGGCCTCTCCGCGGGTTTTTTTAACTCTCTTTCGTCGGCCCCTGTACGCGGCTTGCCGGTACCGGTAGCCAGGCGCGACTCAACAGCCCATCCCGCTCGCTGGTATCCAGTTCCAGCAGCCCGTTATGGTTATCGATAATACGCTGCACATCGCCAGCCCCAGCCCCTGTCGCTGATGGTACGGGCACTGTCGCCGCGCACAAACGGTGCAACAAATGCTTACGCTGCTCAGGCTTTATGCCCGGGCCGTCATCATCTCACCTGGAACCAGGCGCGATGCGCTTCACGACCGCTGCTGACTTTAATCCAGCCGTTACCGTAACGCGCAGCATTCACCACCATATTGGCCAGCGCACCGTTGATGGAAAGCGGATGCAGCACGTACCGGAATTTTTCATCGCAAACAGATCCGTGTCGATCTCACGTTCGTAACCGCTTTCTGCCGCAATCACCTCACCGAGCACGGCGTTGAGATCGATAAAGCTCCAGCGGCATCTCCTGACCGGTACGCAGATAGTCAATAAACTGCTCAATGATGGCGTTGCACTCTTCGATATCTTTGTTGATCGACTTCGCCCGGATCGCCATCCTGCTCGCTCATCATCTCAGTGGCGAGACGAATACGGGTCAGCGGTGTACGCAGGTCATGGCTGACGCCGGCCATCAACAGCGTACCGGTCGTCAGACAGCTGCTTCACCCCCGCGGCCATATGGTTAAAGGCCCGGGTAACCGAACGCCCTGATGCGCCATACTCACGCAGCGGCGGCGGAATGATGCCCTTACCCACCTGCAGCGCCGCATGCTCCAGATCGACCGAGGGTCGGTTGCTGGATGCGGATAAACAGCCATGCGCCGCCTATCGCCAGCAGCATGATGGCGAGGGTATAGCGGAAGAGCGGAGAGAAGTCTCCCTGATGGATTTCAGTCAGCGGCACCCGCACCAGGATCCTGGGCAACAGCCAGGGTTTTCACCCAAACCACAGGAGAGCTTTTGTTCACTTCAACGCGAACTTCGGTCGGCCCACCAAGCTGCTGGGCCATCTGTTGGCTCAAAAACTCATAGTGCTGCGCCCAACGAAGCCCCGCTTCCTCTGCGGCTTCGTCGGAATCAGCGTGAGATCAAGCTCACGATAAATCTCGCGGCGAAATGCCGGCGGCACGACAAGCTGCGTCCCGTCTTACCAACTGCAGTTTATCGGTCATCAGCATACGGACTTCGTAGGCTAAGACTTTATTAAACTGCTGCAGGCTGGCAAAATCGCGAAGTTCAGCACCACCAGATAAGTTGTCACCAGGCTGACAAAAAGCAGGGTGACGATCAGCAACAGCGTGCGGGCAAACGAACTTCGTGGCGAGAAGCGCGATCGCCTCATGCTTGCGAACCGTCCGGGACGAAACGTGTGGCCCAGACCCCAAACGGTCTGAATATAACGAGGATGTGCGGATCTTCTTCCACCATGCGGCGCAGACAGAATGTCTCCACATCGATAGAACGCTCCATCGCGGAGTATTCACGGCCACGCGCCAGGTTCATCAGTTTATCGCGGGACAGCGGTTCACGTGGATGGCTCACCAGCGCTTTCAGAACCGCAAACTTCCGCTGGTCAGCGGCATAGGTTCATCTTCACGGAACATTTCGCGGGTGCCGAGGTTTAGCTTGAACTTACCAAAGGCGATCACTGCCTCTTCCTGGGACGGCGCACCCGGCAGTTCGTTCGCCTGACGACGCAGCACCGCACGGATACGGGCCAGCAGTTCACGCGGGTTAAACGGTTTTGGAATGTAGTCGTCAGCGCCAATCTCCAGGCCTACGATACGGTCCACTTCTTCCCCTTTCGCCGTCACCATAATGATCGGCATCGGGTTGCTCTGACTACGAAGACGTCGGCAAATCGACAAGCCATCTTCACCAGGTAACATTAAATCCAGTACCATAAGATGGAAAGATTCACGAGTCAGCAGGCGATCCATCTGTTCTGCATTAGCGACGCTTCGAACCTGGAAGCCTTGTTCGGTGAGATAACGTTCCAGCAGCGCACGCAGGCGCATGTCGTCATCGACCACCAGAATCTTGTAGTTCTCTTGCATTGTTTGTACTCCCAAAGGTTCGCAACAATTTGTAAGCGTGTATTCTTAAAAAAGCTCACGTTCGTCACCAGCTAAATCTGGTATGAATTTCAGCCTAAATTGTTACAAAGCATATTAAACAGCAGCTTAAGTATACAATTTATTCGGCGAAACATTATTGATTCTGTTGATATGATCACGTTATACCCAATGTGCGCATTATCAAACAGACAAAGGGAATCAACGAGATGAAAACACCGTTGATCACCCGTGAAGGGTACGAAAAGCTCAAAAAAGAGATGGATTATCTCTGGCGCGAAGAGCGCCCGGAAGTCACCAAAAAAGTAACCTGGGCGGCAAGCCTTGGCGATCGCAGTGAAAATGCTGACTATCAATATAATAAAAAGCGGCTAAGAGAAATCGATCGCCGCGTCCGTTATTTAACGAAATGCCTCGAATACTTAAAAATAGTCTGATTACTCACCGCAGCAGGAAGGCAAAGTCTTCTTCGGCGCCTGGGTCGAAATAGAAAACGACGACGGCGCGACGAAGCGCTTTCGCATCGTCGGCTATGATGAAATCTTTGGCCGTAACGACTACATTTCCATCGACTCTCCGATGGCCCGCGCGCTGCTGAAAAAAGAGGTGGGCGACCTGGCGGTAGTCAATACCCCTGCCGGTGAAGCCAGCTGGTACGTTAACGAGATTGAATACGTTAAATGAGCCGGGAACAATGCGAAACCCTGCTGATGGCTGGCATTTTTGCCAGTCAATCCGTATAACTGTCCCCTGATTTTATGACCTAACAGTGAAACCAAGCCATGTTGAATGATTCGCTCTGCCGCATTATTGCGGGTGAAATTCAGGCCAGAGCAGAACAGGTGGAATCCGCCGTTCGCCTGCTTGATGAAGGGAACACCGTGCCGTTTATCGCACGTTATCGTAAGGAAGTCACCGGCGGTCTGGATGATACGCAATTGCGTAATCTGGAAACACGACTGGGATTTATACGTGAGCTGGAAGACCACCGTCAGACCATCCTGAAATCCATTTCTGAGCAGGGAAAGCTGACCGATGAACTGGCGAAAGCCATCAACGGCACGCTGAACAAAACCGAGCTCGAAGACCTCTACCTGCCTTACAAACAAAAACGCCGTACGCGCGGACAGATAGCCATTGAAGCCGGTCTGGAACCGCTGGCGGATCTGCTGTGGAGCGATCCATCCCACGATCCGGAAACGGAAGCCGCCAAATTTATCGATGCAGATAAAGGTATCGCTGACAGTAAGGCAGCCCTCGATGGCGCACGCTATATCCTGATGGAGCGTTTCGCTGAAGATGCCGGACTGCTGGCAAAAGTGCGTGACTACCTGTGGAAAAATGCCCATCTGGTCGCCACCGTGGTCAGCGGCAAGGAAGAGGAAGGCGCTAAATTCCGCGACTACTTCGACCACCACGAACCGATTTCAACCACCCCTTCCCCACCGCGCGCCAGCGATGTTCCGCGGGCGTAACGAAAAGGCGCGTCGCAGCTGGCGCTGAATGCCGACCCGCAGTTCGATGAGCCACCAAAAGAGAGCTACTGCGAGCAAATTATTATTGACCACCTCGGCCTGCGTCTAAACAACGCTCCAGCAGACAGCTGGCGTAAAGCCGTCATTAGCTGGACATGGCGAATTAAGGTGCTGATGCACCTCGAAACCGAGCTGATGGGCACCGTACGTGAGCGCGCGCGGAAGATGAAGCGATTACGTCCTCGCCCGTAACCTGCACGATCTGCTGATGGCCGCGCGCCCGCTGGCCTGCGCGCCACCATGGGCCTCGATCCAGGCCTGCGTACCGGGGTTAAAGTCGCGGTCGTGGATGGCACCGGCAAGCTGGTCGCCACCGACACTATTTACCCACATACCGGCAAAAGCCTGGCGAAAGCCGCAGTCGCCGTCGCGGCACTGTGTGAAAAGCACAACGTTGAACTGGTGGCTATCGGTAACGGTACCGCCTCACGTGAAACTGAACGCTTCTTCCTTGATGTGCAGAGCAGTTCCCAAAAGTCACTGCCCAGAAGGTGATCGTCAGCGAAGCGGGCGCATCGGTTTATTCCGCCTCCGAGCTGGCTGCACTCGAGTTCCCGGATCTTGATGCTTCCCTGCGCGGCGCGGTCTCTATCGCCCGTCGTTTACAGGATCCGCTGGCAGAGCTGGTAAAAATTCTTACCTGAAATCCATCGGGGTGGGCCAGTACCAGCACGACGTTAGCCAGACGCAACTGGCGCGTGTAAACTGGATGCGGTAGTGGAAGACTGCGTACGCCGTTGGCGTAGACCTGGATATGGTTCCGGTACCGCTGCTGACTCGCGTGGCTGGTTTAACGCGCATGATGGCGCAAAACATCGTCGCCTGGCGCGATGAAAACGGTCAGTTCCAGAACCGCCAGCAGTTGCTAAAGGTGAGCCGTTTGGGGCCGAAAGCGTTCGAGCAGCGCGCGGGCTTCCTGCGTATCAACCACGGCGATAACCCGCTGGATGCCTCCACCGTTCACCCGGAAGCGTATCCTATCGTTGAACGCATTCTGGCAGCGACCCAGCAGGCGCTTAAAGACCTGATGGGTAACAGCAGCGAACTGCGCGATCTGAAGGCTAGCGACTTCACCGATGAGCAATTTGGTGTGCCAACCGTTACCGACATCATCAAAGAGCTGGAAAAACCGGGTCGCGATCCGCGCCCTGAGTTTAAAACCGCGAAGTTCGCCGACGGTGTGGAAACCATGAACGACCTGCTGCCGGGGATGATCCTCGAAGCGCAAGTGACCAACGTCACCAACTTTGGCGCCTTTGTCGATATTGGCGTGCATCAGGATGGTCTGGTACACATCTCTTCGCTGGCGGATAAGTTCGTCGAGATCCACATACCGTGGTGAAAGCGGGTGATATTGTCAAAGTGAAGGTGATGGAAGTGGACCTGCAGCGTAAGCGTATTGCGCTGACTATGCGTCTGGACGAGCAGCCAGGGGAAACTAACGCCCGCCGCAGTTCAGGCAACGATCGTAGCCAGGGCAACAACCGCCCGGCGGCGAAAGCGGCTAAACCACGTGCTCGCGAAGCTCAGCCTGCGGGCAACAGCGCCATGATGGATGCCCTCGCAGCCGCCATGGGTAAAAAACGCTAATCGGTCGTTCTTTTAGCCCGGTCGAGCGCTGCGACGCCGGGCTACATAATCCCTCACAGGGCCAATCAGACGTTCACGCCATCATCCGGCAATACCCGAAATCGGGAGCGCAATAATCTTTCCGGAACCTCTCTCCAACGTTATATTATTTTCCATTTGATAATAATACGCTTCAGCCGTTTTTATTTTTTATTAACCAATGAAACCTTAATTAAACATTAAGTGAAGTAAAGAATATTTAATTCATTTACCGCTACACGGCGTTGCTTGCGTCATATCAAAAAAAAGTGCAAATTTTTTCCGCCGAAATTTCTTTCAATCGCATGTTATGTATTGATGATAAAAACCATTCTCATTATCATTATATCCAGTAAGCCTTTACTCTTCATTTGTTGACGATATCCCTGCCGCTGCTCACAGCGCGCGGCGGTATCTCCGCTGTTCAGCTAGCTGATACACAAGTAGGTTATATGCAATTTACACCTGATACTGCGTGGAAGATTGTCGGTTTCTCCCGCGAAATTAGCCCAGCTTATCGTCAGAAACTGCTGTCCTGCACGCTTCGGGTTCATCATTTAACGTAGTTCGCGTGGCTCCGCTCGGCGATCCTATTCATATCGAAACCCGTCGCGTTAGCCTGGTGCTGCGTAAAGAAGATCTCGCGCTCATTGAATTAGAAGCCGTTGCACAGTAACTCCAGCCTGGTACTAAGAGTCTGAAATATGAAAAAATTAACCATTGGTTTAATTGGCAATCCTAATTCCGGCAAAACAACGTTATTCAATCAGTTAACCGGGCGCGCCAGCGCGCGGGAACTGGGCCGGGTCACGGTTGAGCGTAAAGAAGGGGCATTTGCCACCACCGACAATCAGGTTACGCTGGTCGACTTACCGGGTACCTATTCACTCACCACCATATCGTCGCAGACCTCGCTGGATGAACAGATCGCCTGTCACTATATCCTCAGCGGCGATGCGCCGGACCTGTTGATTAACGTCGTCGACGCCTCCAACCTCGAGCGTAACCTCTACCTGACTCGGCAGCCGCTGGAGCTGGGCATTCCCTGCGTGGTCGCACTGAACATGCTGGATATTGCCGAGAAGCAACAATTCTCGCATTGACGTTGACGCCCTCGCCGCTCGCCTCGGCTGCCCGGTTGTACCACTGGTTTCAACCCGTGGTCGCGGTATTGAAGCGTTGAAGATGGCCATCGACCGCCACCAGGCGAATAAGCCGCTGGAACTGGTGCACTACCCGCAGCCGCTGCTGCGCGAAGCGGATAATCTGGCCCGCGAAATGGCGCAGGATATCCCAGAGCGTCAGCGCCAATGGTGGGCATGCAAATGCTGGAAGGCGATATTTATAGCCGCGCCTATGCCGGCGACGCCGCACACAAGCTGGATTCTGATCTCGCCAATCTGAGCGGAGAGATGGGATGACCCGGCGCTGTATATCGCCGATGCCCGTTACCAGAGCATCGCCGCAATCTGCGACGCCGTCAGCAATACCTTAACCGCAGAACCGAGCCGTTTCACCACTGCACTCGACAAAATCATCCTTAACCGGGTGCTGGGGATTACCGATTTTCCTGTTCGTCATGTATCTGATGTTTTTACTGGCGATCAACATCGGCGGCGCGCTACAGCCTATTTTTGACGGCGGTTCGGTTGTTATCTTTATCCACGGCATTCAGTGGATTGGCTACACGCTGCACTTCCCTGACTGGCTCACCGTGTTCCTGGCACAAGGTATCGGCGGCGGATCAACACCGTCCTGCCGTTAGTGCCGCAAATCGGCATGATGTATCTGTTCCTCTCCTTCCTTGAGGATTCCGGTTACATGGCCCGCGCCGCGTTCGTGATGGACCGTCTGATGCAGGCTTTAGGTCTGCCGGGTAAATCCTTCGTGCCGCTGATCGTCGGCTTCGGCTGTAACGTGCCGTCGGTGATGGGTGCGCGTACGCTGGATGCACCTCGCGAACGTCTGATGACCATCGTGACGGCGCCGTTTATGTCCTGGGGCGCGCGTCTGGCGATTTTTGCCGTTTCTTCGCCGCGGCCTTCTTCGGTCAGGGCGGCGGCGCTGGTCGTTCTCGCTATACGTGCTGGGGATCGAGCTATCGCCATCCTGACCGGCCTGATGCTCAAATACACCATCATGCGTGGTGAAGCATCGCCGTTCGTGATGGAGCTTCCGGTGTATCACGTACCGCACGTGAAGAGCCCGATCATCCAGACCTGGCAACGTCTGAAAAAGGCTTCGTGCTGCGCGCCGGTAAGGTTATCGTTATCGTCAGCATCTTCCTCAGCGCGCTGAACAGCTTCTCGTTCAGCGGTAAGATCGTCTATAACATCAACGATTCTGCGCTGGCAGCCTCTCCCGTTAGCCGAGTCATCACGCCGGTGTTTAAACCAATTGGTGTCCACGAAGATAACTGGCAGGCCACCGTCGGTCTGTTCACTGGTGCCATGGCCAAAGAGGTGGTTGTCGGTACGCTGAACACCCTCTACACCGCGGAAAACATTCAGAACGAAGAGTTTAACCCGCAGGAATTCCACCTTGGAGATGAACTGCTGGCCGCCGCAGATGAAACCTGGCAGGGCCTGAAAGACACCTTCAGCCTGAGCGTACTGGCAAACCCAATTGAAGCCAGTAAAGGCGATGGTGAAATGGAAACCGGCGACGGCGATGAGCAGCAAGTTTGGCAGCGCGGCAGCAGCCTACAGCTACCTGATTTTCGTTCTGCTCTACATTCCATGCATCTCGGTAATGGGGGCGGTTGCCCGCGTAGTTGAGCCGTGGCTGGATGACCTTCTCTATCCTGTGGGTCTGAACATCGCCTACTCGCTTTCCACGCTGTACTACCAGACCGTCAGCTTTAGCCAGCATCCGCGCTACAGCCTGGTGTGCATTCTGGCGGTGATTCTGTTCAACGTAGTGCTAATGGGGCTACTGCGCCGTGCCCGTAGCCGCGTAGAAGTTTCGTCTGCTGGCAACACGCAAAACGCCAGCGTCATGCTGCTCCAGCCCGGCTGGCGATTGCCACTAGGAGTCAAAATGGCATCATTGATCGAAGTACGCGATATGTTGGCACTGCAAGGACGCATGGAAGCTGCACAGCTTAGCGCCCAACTGCATACACCACAGGCGCTGGTCGATGCCATGCTGGGCCGCCTGGAGGCCATGGGAAAAGTCGTGAAGATTAGCGAAGATCCTGATAGCTGCCTTTCCGGCAGCTGCAAAAGCTGCCCGGAAGGGAAAGCCTGCTTACGAGACGGGTGGGCACTGCGTTCATACCTGTTCCCGGCGTTAACCTGACGCCGGGAACAGAAGGTTAAAAAGCGATCCGGTACGTCCGCATTACCGTGAACGGTTTTTTTTCGTTTTTCCCACCCGGCACATGATCTCACGCAGTCCCACTTCCCGCCCAGCCATTCCGCCTTTTTAGACAGATCGCGCTTAGCGTCCATTGGTGACGTGGTTCGTGAAGGTGGTGGATGTTGCCGATTTTGGTCAAACTTCATCTTGGCGACATCATCTTTTTGGATCTTCTTTAGCAGCAAACGCACCGAACGACAGGGAGCCAATTACCAGAGATGCAACAATTACCTGTATAATAAGTTTTCATAGCCTCTACTCTCTCATAAGGGTTGTTTTTGCGCCACGACGTTCAGATGAAATAATCTATCCTGTCGCAACAGCTTAAGTATTGCTTATGAGTTTATCTTTTTTACCACGTCCCACAAGAATTAATTCGCTAACTGCTTTTTAGCGCCACCAGCGGTTCGCAGAACGCCTGCGGATGAGAGATAAACGGTGCGTGCGCCGCCTTATCAAACATCACCGATTCACTCGCTGGCCACAACGCATCGAGCAGCGGGATGATTTTACGCGGAACCAACCCATCCAGCCGCCCGTACATACGCAAAAATGGCACACTCAGTTCCAGCAGCGACTGACGCAGGTCGGCAGTTTTTAGAATCTCCAACCCACCGTTAAGGACCTCGGCGATGACGGCATAGGCAAAGACAGTACCGTCTGCTTCAGCGCTCTCGGCATCCTGACTGGCACTCTCGGTGCCCATGGTTTGCAGCGCCAGGAAACGTTCGACGGTACGCTGGAAATCATCGCTGAAGCTGCTGCTGGAAAGTCCGCTCAGTACCTCGGGTTTGATGCCCGGCCACTCATCATGCGCAGCAAAGCATGGCGATGACGCAACGGTCACCAGCGCCTGTACGCGTTCAGGACTGCGTAATGCAATTTGGCTGGCGACCAACCCTCCCAGGCTCCAGCCAAGCCAGACGGCCTGCGCTGGCGCTTTCTCCAGCACTCTTCTCGGCCATCGCAGCCATAAAGCGCCAAAACCGACGCTGCGTCCGTAGCCCGGTAAATCGACCAGATGCAATGTGAAATGCGCGCCTAATTCCGCCGTGATGCAATCCCAGACCTGTGCATTCAGTCCCCATCCGTGCAGCAGCACAAGATGACAATTTCCTTCGCCCGTGGTTTGCCACCAGATGTCGTTCATCAGCTATTGTTCTCATTTCTTCGCTTCAGGGGGGATTATGCTAACAGTCCACGGCTTATGCTGGCTATGCAAAATGCCGCTGGCGCTGCCCGCATGGGGCGTTTGCTCACGCTGTGCCAGAACGTTATTTAGCGAGATGTGCGGTTGTCCGCAGTGTGGATTACCATCAGCCAGCGTGAATACACCGTGTGGCCGCTGCCTGCAAAAGCGATCCGGTCTGGCAACGATTAGTGGCGGTGAATGACTACCAGCCGCCGCTCAACCAGATGGTGCATCGCTTCAAGTTCAGCGGCCAGGCCGAACTGGCATCCACGTTGGCGCGCTCTTCCTGCCGCTTTTAGCCGTTCGCCAGCACTCTGGACTTACCTGCCCCCGAGGGCAACTTATCAGCGTGCCTCTATGGCAGCGACGGCACTGGCGGCGCGGCTTTAATCAAAGTGAACTGCTGTGTAAGGCGTCTCAGCGCATGGTTGCCCTGCGAATATGACCCACGAACGCTTGCCCGCAACCGCCCCACCGCTACGCAACATCAACTCAGCGCCAGGCTGCGTCGGCACAACCTGAAAAATGCTTTCCAGCTTGAATTACCGCTGCAGGGTCGCCATATGGTTATTGTGGATGATGTTGTTACGACGGGCAGCACCGTGGCCTGATATTTCCCGCCTGCTTTTGCGAAATGGCGCGGCGAGCGTTCAGGTATGGTGTCTGTGTCGCACCTTGTAGACCCCCAGCGATGGGCGTATTATAACCAACTAAAAGAGTCAACTATTAGGTCAAAGCTATGATCCGTATTTCCGATACTGCGCAAGCGCACTTTGCCAAACTTCTGCAAAATCAGGAAGAAGGGGACAATATCTGTGTATTCGTGATTAACCTGGTACGCCTACGCAGTATGCGGCGTTTCTGATCGCCCGCCGGATGCGGTGGAAGCAAGTGACACAACACTAAAATTGAACAGATCACCGCCTATGTCGATGAACTGAGCGCTCCGTATCTGGAAGATGCGGAAATTCATTTCGTCACCGACCAGTTGGGTTCCCAACTGACGCTGAAGGCGCCGAACGCCAAAATGCGTAAAGTGACCATGACGAACCGCCGACTGAGCGCGTTGAGTACATGCTGCAATCACAGATTAACCCACAGCTGGCAGGCCACGGCGGCCGCGTTACGCTGATGGAAATCACCGACGACGGCCTGGCCATCCTACAGTTTGGCGGCGGTCTAATGGTTGTTCCATGGTCGACGTGACCCTGAAAGAAGGCATCGAGAAACAGCTGCTGGTTGAGTTCCCTGAGCTGAAAGGCGTACGCGATTCACCGAACACCAGCGCGGCGAGCACTCTTACTACTAAGTATTCGTGTGTATTTCCGGATGCGACGCTCACCCGTTTTCGCCGACGGGTTGTATCATTTCCCGGTTGGCGCTCACTTGTCCAATCCCCTCGTTTCGTTGCCCCTAGTTGGACTGGAGTCGCATATTTCACATTTTCCACCCTCTGGCATATTCTCAAGCGCACTATGTTACCCGTATCATCCATATGTGTTGTGCCCGCCATACTCCTGTCGTGTGGTAAATAATTTTCTGGTGAGTGAAATTGTGGTGGCGGAGGTAGTCCTATTCCCTCTGTAGGGACAATTGGAAGTTGTCGCAGCAACAATGACGTTACCCATAACATATTAAAGGCTGGAAAATTATGCCATTAATCATCGTAGCAATCGGCGTTATCCTCTTATTACTGTTGATGATCCGCTTCAAAATGAACGGATTCATCGCACTGGTTCTGGTGGCACTTGCCGTCGGATTAATGCAGGGCATGCCCCTGGACAAAGTGATCGTCTCCATTAAAAACGGCGTAGGCGGCACCCTCGGTGGTCTGGCGCTGATTATGGGCTTCGGCGCCACGTCGGTAAGATGCTGGCCGACTGCGGTGGCGCACAGCGTATCGCCACTACCCTTATCGATAAATTTGGTCGCAAACACATCCAGTGGGCCGTTGTACTTACCGGCTTCACCGTGGGCTTCGCGCTATTCTTGAAGTCGGCTTCGTACTGCTGCTGCCGCTGGTGTTCACTATCGCCGCTTCCGCGCGTATTCCTCTGCTGTACGTCGGTGTGCCAATGGCTGCGGCTCTGTCCGTTACCCACGGCTTCCTGCCACCGCACCGGGTCAACGGCTATCGCCACCATCTTCCATGCGGATATGGGTAAAACGCTGCTGTACGGTACGCTGCTGGCAATCCCTACCGTTATTCTGGCGGGCCCGGTTTACGCTCGCTGCCTGAAAGGCATCGACAAGCCAATTCCAGAAGGTCTGCACAACCCGAAAACCTTCACCGATGCAGAAATGCCGTCCTTCGGCGTCAGCGTCTGGACTTCTCTGGTTCCGGTTATTCTGATGGCGCTGCGTGCCGTTGCTGAAATGGTACTGCCGAAAGGCCACGCCCTGTTGCCTGCCGCTGAGTTCTTCGGCGACCCGGTGATGGCGACGCTGATTGCGGTGCTGATTGCTATCTTCACCTTCGGTCTGAACCGTGGTCGTTCGATGGACGAAATCAACGATACGCTGATCTCCTTCATCAAAATCATCGCCATGATGCTGCTGATTATCGGCGGTGGCGGTGCGTTCAAACAGGTTCTGGTCGACAGCGGCGTGGAAAATACATCGCCTCTATCATGCACGAATCTAACGTCTCTCCGCTGTTTATGGCGTGGTCTATCGCTGCCGTTCTGCGTATTGCGCTGGGTTCAGCGACCGTTGCGGCCATTACCGCAGGCGGCATCGCGGCACCACTGATTGCCACCACCGGCGTCAGCCCAGAATTGATGGTTATTGCGGTCGGTTCCGGTTCCGTCATCTTCTCTCACGCCAACGATCCAGGTTTCTGGCTGTTCAAAGAGTACTTCAACCTGACTATCGGCGAGACCATCAAGTCCTGGTCGATGCTGGAAACCATTATCTCGGTTTGCGGTCTGGTAGGTTGTCTGCTGGCGGGGGATGGTGGTTTAACACCACAAATAAATGACAGATAGATAAAAAAACGCCGAAAAAAACGCGGCAAGCCTCTCCGGCGTTTTTGTTTTTACTTCTTCTTCTCGCCGCTTTCCGGCGCTTATCCAAATCTTTAATCAGCTTGTTCACACCGTCGTCAGCAAACATCGCTTCCAGCGAGGTGGAGAGCTTACGCCGCCAGTTCGGTATTTCTAGTGCTGGTTCCCGGAATATTCACCGGCGAGGACATTTGCAGCCAATCCTCGGTTGCAGTCCCAGCAGCGCGCTGTTGCTATCCGCAATATAGCGCTGCATACCGCGGCTTAAGGTGGCGGTCATCGACATCAGCGACGCCTTGTGACCCGCACGTTTCGGCAGCGCGCCGTACTTGTGCAGCGCATCCAGCAGCCCTTGTTTCGCCAGTTCGCGATCCTGATACAGCCCGCGCAGAACGTCAGCGTCAGGGTAAAGCCCCAGCTCATTGCCCAGCGTCAGGTCTCCACTCTCCCAATAGCCGCGCAGCGTTGGCAGGTCATGGGTGGTAGCCACGGCCATCGACTGCTCCGGATACGCTTTTGGCGAGCGGAACGTTCTCGTGGTCATTCTCAAAATAGAGCACTTTGTAGGAGTAAACACCGCTCTTACGCAGCTTACTGACGATTTCAACCGGCACCGTTCCTAGCTTTTCGCCAATCACCATACAGTTGTGACGCTTACTTTCCAGCGCCAAAATCGACAGCAGCGCATCCACCGGATACTGCACGTAGGCACCATGATCGGCGGTTTCACCGTACGGGATCCACTACAAGCGCAGCACCGACATAACGTGGTCGATACGCAGCGCGCCGCAGTTGACGTTAGCGCGCAGCAGTTCGATAAATGGCTCATAGGCACGGGCCGCGATGATATGCGGATCCATCGGCGGCAGCCCCCAGTTTTGCCCCAGCGGCCCGAGGATATCCGGCGGCGCCTCAACGGATGCCTTCAGACAGTAAAGCTCGCGGTCGCACCAGGTTTCCGCACCGCCTTCTGCCACGCCCACCGCCAGGTCGCGGTAGAGGCCAATTGGCATGTCATCGCGCTGACTGGTTTCCCAGCAGTCGGCAAACTGGCTATACGCCAGCCATTGCAGCCACAGGTAGAAATCCACCTCGTCGGCATACTTTTTACAAAAATGTCGTGTACTTCCGGGCTATCGGTGGTGCGATACGCTTCAGGCCAAACCGGCCATCCCCAGCGCATCGGGTTTTCTTTCACCTGGTTGGCGTGCAGCGCATCAAACGCCGCCTGCCAATACAGACTCTCTACCTTCTTTGTCCACGAAGTAGCGGAAGGCCACTACCTGCTCATCATTGCGTTTAGCAAAGCGCTTCCACGCCATACGCAGCGCGGTCATTTTCAGCTCAGTAACCGCCGTGTAGGTCTACCTGCGCCACTTCACGCGCCGCTTTCAGCTTCTTCTGCGTCGCCGGTAGTTTCCACCACGCCTGTGCTTCATCACTTTTAGCAAATTTTCTACCGCGTTGACGTCGATATAGATAACGTTCATCCAACGGCGCGAAGAAGGACTGTAAGGGCTAGCGCTTTCCGGGTTCGCCGGGTAGAGCGCGTGGATTGGGTTGAGGCCAATAAACGCGCCGCCTCGTTTGGCCACTTCCGGCAGCATCGCCTTCAGGTCGCCAAAATCGCCAATCCCCCAAGTTTTTCTCCGAGCGCAGGGCTAAAGCTGCACGCAGGCACCCCACAGCTTTTTCGCTTCCTTCAGGCGGCTTCGGTTCATAGCAGCGCTCAGGGGCAACAATCACCCCGGCAGTGCCAGCGTTCATCGCTCTGCGTCAAAGTCAGTGAATGATACCCTTCCGACAAGCGGGTCGGCAGGCTGTGGCTCCCGCAGCCACCGTCCGGACCGCTTGCCCTCTTCAGTGGTGAGGATCCAGCGTAAATCTGCCCTTCCCTCCACCGGCAGCGCCATTTTCTTGCCGTATGTCCAGACCATCACATTCGGTACCGGCGTGGCTGCCACTTCGGCAGCAGCACCGTGGTGCATCGCGTCAAGCAAACGCCGTTTGGTGTCGGCACCGATAGACTGCGGCTTACCGTGGGCATTGATGTAGTTTGGGCTAATCCCCGCCGCCAGCGCGGCATTATCGAGGCGTTTGCTTTCCATTGCCTGTCCTTAGCGTTTTGCCTGCCAGATACGTTTTTGATAATCGCGGATAGAGCGATCGGAGCTAAACATGCCGCAGCGCGCGGTATTCAGGATTGCGGCACGCGTCCAGGCTTCCTGGTTATGGTACAGCACATCAACCTGCTCGCGCTTTGACATAGGCTGCGAGCTCGGCCATGACCAGATACGGGTCGCCGCCCTGCTTGCCGAAACGCCACGTACATCTTGGTCAAACGCGTGTTTGTCGCCGTCGCTGTATTTGCCGCTCTCCAGCTCTTTTAGCACCGCGTCCAGCTGCTTGTCAGCTTTACGCCATTTCAGCGGATCGTAGCCTTTCGCCTTTTCAGCTCTTTCACCTGCTCGACGGTATGACCGAAGATAAAGATGTTTTCCTCACCCACCTGCTCGGTGATTTCACGTTTGCACCGTCCAGGGTACCGACGGTCAGCGCGCCGTTCAGCGCCAGCTTCATGTTGCCGGTACCGGAGGCCTCTTTGCCCGCTGTGGAGATCGTTCGGAAACGTTGCTGCTGGGATCAGACATCAGCCGCCGACACGCAGTAATCCGGCAGGAACACCACTTTCAGCTTATCGCCCACTTTCGGGTCGTTGTTCACCGCTTCGGCAACCTGTCGATAGCCAGGATGATGTTTTTCGCCAGGTAGTAGCCCGGAGCCGCTTTTGCGCCAAACAGGAACAGGCGCGGTACACGGTCTGCCTGCGGATTTTCACGAATCTGATACAGCGCCAGAATGTGCAGCAGGTTCAGGTGCTGACGTTTGTACTCGTGCAGGTGTTTGATCTGAATATCAAAAATGGCGTTAGTGGTAATCTCGATACCGGTACGCGCTTTAGTAAATTTCACCAGACGCTGTTTGTTCGCCAGCTTGATTCCTCGCGGTACTGTTGGCGGAATTTCGCATCGTCGGCGTATTTTTCCAGATTGATCAGCTGATCAGATCGTTAGCCCACTCTTTCTTCAGCGATTTATCCAGCAGCGCGGCCAGCGCCGGTATCGGTACTGTTCGATCCAGCGGCGCGGCGTGATGCCGTTGGTGACGTTATGGAATTTGTTCGGCCACAGCTGGTGATATTCCGGGAACAGATCCTTCACCACCAGATCCGAGTGCAGTGCAGCCACGCCGTTGACCGCAAAGCCGCTAACGACGCACATGTTCGCCATGCGAACCTGCTTGTTATGCACCACGGCGAGCTTCGCCCAAACTGCCTCATCGCCCGGCCAGGTTTTGTCGACCAGCACTTTAAAGCGCTTATTGATCTCGTTGATAATCTGCATGTGACGCGGCAGCAGCGCTTTAATCAGTTTTTCATCCCAGCACTCCAGCGCTTCCGGCATCAACGTGTGGTTGGTGTAGGCGAAAGTTTTGCTGGTGATGGCCCAGGCGTCGTCCCAGTTCAGCTGATGCTCATCAATCAGTACGCGCAGCAGTTCTGGAATGGCGATCGTTGGGTGGGTGTCATTAAGCTGAATCACTTCGAAATCGGCCAGTTCGTGCAGCTTACGGCCCGCCAGATGGTGACGACGCAAATTATCGGCTACCGAGCAGGCACACTGGAAGTACTGCTGCATCAAGCGCAGCTTTTTACCGGCGGTATGGTTGTCGTTCGGGTAAAGCACTTTGGTCAGCTTTTCGGCGTCGATACCCTGCTGTTCTGCACGCAGGAAATCGCCGTCGTTGAATTTGGTCAGGTTAAATGGGTGCGCGTGGGTAGCCTGCCACAGACGCAGCGGCTGCGCCACGCCGTTACGGTAGCCCAGCACCGGCAGATCCCAGGCTTCACCGGTGATGGTAAATGCCGGCTGCCATTTTTCTCCTTTCACCACTTTACCGCCGATACCTACCTGAACGTCCAGCGCCGCATTATGGCGGAACCACGGGTAGCTGCCGCGCTTCCAGTCGTCTGGCGCTTCCATCTCATGGCCGTCGTCAAAGGACTGACGGAACAGGCCGTACTGGTAGTTCAGGCCGTAGCCGGTCGCCGACTGGCCAACGGTGGCCATGGAGTCGAGGAAGCATGCTGCCAGACGCCCCAGCCCACCGTTGCCCAGAGCCGGATCGGTCTCTTCTTCCAGCAGGTCAGTCAGGTTGATGTTGTAGCCTTTCAGCGCCTCGCTGACGCCTTCGTACCAGCCGAGGTTGAGCAGATTGTTGCCGGTCAGACGGCCAATCAGAAACTCCATGGAGATGTAGTTCACATGACGCTATTTTTTGCCGGCTTAGCTACCGGCTGTGCGGGAAAGCTGCTCCGCCAGCGCGCCGCTCACAGCCTGCCACCACTGGTGAGACGTCATTTCGGAAGCGGCCTGTAGGCCAAAGCGCTGCCACTGACGCGTCAGGGCAGCCTGGAATGATAATCGTGATTAAAGGTAGGCTGTGACATAGCGAATTAGAATCCTTTTTACATAAACATTAGCGCTAGTGTGCCGGGCTGGATTGCGCGATCTTCCTCATCCTGTCGGCGATTAGCCAGGGAGGAGTCGCAGGGATGAGCGAAGGAAGTGTGATCGCTGCCACTATAACGTTAGCTGTCGGCGGCCAAATCGTACATTTTTAGTCAGCTCTAAACGCCATCATATCCCTATATAGGGTCAGGGATTAAACCAAAGAGGTTTTCGCCTTAGCTCATAGAGTGAAATGGTGTTTTGTAATGAATATGCAAATAAGGAAACTATTTCTCAACGAAAATACGCAACAATTTAATATGGATTGTTTCTACGGAAAATTACCTGGTATGAAACATCTTTAAGTGAAAGTTGATTTGGAAAATTACCGATAATCTATTTCATTTGTAACTGACAAACACTTACGGAAGTCAGCATTTTCGCGCTCTGCAAGGCATAATACGAAAGATGCCATTAAATATAAAAAATTGTGACATATAGCAAATTCGCAAGCATGAAAATGGATAACTTGCAATACATAGCTATTTGACCGACCTTTGTATGGATTAATTACGAAGCGCAAAAAAAATTCTCGTTTTCCAATCCTCACAGTGAAGTGATTAGCTATGTTGATTCCGTCAAAACTAAGTTGACCAGTCCGTCTCGAACACACGGTGGTTCGTGAGCGGCTATTGGCGAAACTTTCAGGCGCGAACAATTATCGTCTGGCGCTGATAACCAGTCCGGCTGGCTATGGAAAGACCACGCTCGGCGCCACAATGGGCGGCAGGGATGAGCGATCTCGGTTGGTATTCACTTGATGAAGGTGACAACCAGCAGGAGCGTTTTGCCAGCTACCTGATCGCTGCAATTCAGCAGGCGACGGGCGGCCATTGCGAGGCCAGCGAAAACATGGTGCAAAAGCGCCAGTACGCGAGCCTGAGCTCCCTTTCTTCAGCTTTTCATTGAACTCAGCGAATGGCAGCGTCCGCTCTATTTGGTCATTGATGATGACCATCTGATCACCAATCCGGTGATCCACGATGCGATGCGTTTTTTCCTGCGCCACCAGCCGGAGAATCTCACGCTGGTTGTGCTGTCGCGTAACCGACCGGAGCCTCGCATTGCCAACCTGCGCGTGCGCGATCAACTGCTGGGAAGGTGGTAGCCAACAGCTCTCTTTCACGCATGCCGAAACCAAACAATTTTTTGACTGCCGCTTAGCGTCGCCGATTGAAGTGGCGGAAAGCAGCCGTCTGTGTGACGACGTCGCCGGTGGGCCACCGCGCTACAGCTGATTGCGCTCTCCGCTCGTCAGCGTAACAACGCCACCCAGCACTCTGCGCGCCGTCTGTGGGGAATTAATGCCAGCCATCTATCCGATTATCTGGTCGATGAAGTTCTCGATAACGTCGATCGGGAGACGCGTAACTTTCTGCTGAAAAGCTCGCTGCTGCGCTCGATGAACGACTCGCTTATCGCCCGCGTCACCGGCGAGACGAATATGCGTCTCGAAGAGATCGAGCGCCAGGGGCTTTTTCTGCAACTCGATGGATAACTCCGGCGAATGGTTCAACGACCATCCGCTGTTTTGTAGCTTCCTGCGTCAGCGCTGCCAGTGGGAAACTGGCGGCCGAATTGCCGGAAATTCACCGTGCCGCCGCAGAAAGCTGGATGGCACAAGGTTTCCCAAGCGAAGCCATTCACCACGCGCTGGCCGCGGGTGACCCGAAAATGCTGCGCGACATCCTACTAAACCACGCGTGGGGACTGTTCCACCACAGCGAACTGACGCTGCTCGAAGAGTCGCTTTCTGCGCTGCCGTGGCAAAGTCTGCTGGAGAACCCGCGCCTGGTGCTGCGACAGGCCTGGCTGATGCAAAGCCAGCACCGCTACAGCGAAGTGAACACTCTGCTGGCCCGCGCCGAGCAGGAAATTTTTGACCTCAGATAATGGACGCCTCGCTGCATGGTGATTTCAACGCCCTGCGCGCCCAGGTCGCCATCAACGACGGCGACCAGGATGAGCGGAGCGCCTTTCCACCGTCGCGCTGGAAGAGCTGCCGCTGGCTAATTTCTATAGCCGCATCGTCGCCACCTCGGTACATGGCGAGGTGCTGCACTGCAAAGGGCTGCTGAGCCAATGATCGCGGTGATGCAGCAAACTGAAAAGCAAATGGCGCGTCGTCACGATATCTGGCACTACGCGCTGTGAGCCTTATCCAGCAAAGCGAAATTTTGTTCGCCCAGGGCTTCCTGGCAAGCTGCGTGGCAATGTCAGGAGAAAGGCTTCCAGCTGATTCGCGAACAACATCTTGAACAGCTGCCGATGCATGAGTTCCTGCTGCTATCGTTCACAGCTACTGTGGGCTTGGGCGCGTCTCGACGAAGCGGAAGCCGCTGCTCGCACCGGTATTGAAGTGCTCAGCAGTTTCCAGCCGCAGCAACAGCTCCAGTGCCTGTCGTTGCAGGTTCAGTGCTCGCTGGCGCGTGGCGATCTGGACAACGCTCGCAATCACCTGAACCGTCTCTAATCCAGGCCTGGGCAACGGTGCGTATCACAGCGACTGGGGTCTCCAACGCAGACAAAGTCCGGGTGATTTACTGCAGATGGTCGGCGACAAAAAGTCCGCCGCCAACTGGCTTCGCCATACGCCGAAACCTGAATTCGCCAATAACCACTTCTTGCAGGGCCAATGGCGCAACATCGCCCGGGTACAGATTTTACTCGGTGAATTTGATTCTGCCGAAATGGTGCTGGAAGAGCTCAACGAAAACGCCCGTTCGCTGCGTCTGATGAGCGATCTCAACCGCAACCTGCTGTTACTTAATCAGCTGCACTGGCAGTCCGGTAATAAGAACCAAGCCCAGCGTATGTTGCTGGAAGCGCTGCAATTAGCAAACCGCACCGGGTTTATCAGCCACTTCGTGATTGAAGGTGAAGCCATGGCGCAGCAGCTGCGTCAGTTGATCCAGCTGAATACGCTGCCGGAGCTTGACCAGCACCGTGCCCAGCGTATTCTGCGCGAGATTAACCAGCATCATCGGCATAAGTTCGCCCACTTCGATGAGAGCTTCGTGGAGCGCCTGCTTAACCACCCGGAAGTACCGGAGCTTATCCGCACCAGCCCGCTCACCCAGCGTGAGTGGCAGGTTTTGGGGCTTATCTATTCCGGCTACAGCAATGAGCAGATTGCCGGTGAACTCGATGTCGCCGCAACCACCATCAAAACGCATATCCGTAATCTGTATCAAAAGTTGGGCGTGGCGCATCGTCAGGATGCGGTACAACATGCACAGAAACTGCTGAAGATGATGGGTTACGGCGTCTAAGTTTAGCCGGATAACGCGCCAGATCCGGCTTACATCTCTGCATCATTCAATGCTCACCCGCGTTACGCCATCTGTTTCTATCAAACTAAACCGCACCGGCAAGAAACGCTCCACCACCGCGATATTGGTCAGCAGATGGCATGAGGGATGGGCGACCGTAAATTCCCCCGCGCCCGCCAGCGCCATCGGTAGCACCAGTTGGTCAGCAAGATATTCCCCCACCGCCGCCGTGCTTGCCAGGTAGCGTTTCACCTCTTTCACCAACTGTGCCGCAACCACCTCGGCACTGACGCGCTTTTCACCGACGACAAAAAAGCGTTCGGTGATATTTTCACTTTCGACTTCAAGCGAGACGGTATTACCCGGCCCCTGGTCGCGCGGCAGGTTATGAATATTCTGTTCATGCAGGGAAAAACTCCCCGCCAGTGTAGCGATTTCACGCTCAGCAACATGGCGCGGCACACCAGCTAATAGAACTTCTCCACGCATCTGCACAATGTTCCCGCGCTCGCCAAGTTGCAAGGTGTTAAACGATGCCACGGGCGAGACTTCCGTTGCCACCACACCGCCTCCGGCAGGGTAAAAACCGTGGCGTAACAGCGTGGTTTGCTGATGAATTCCTATTTTCGCCAGCAGCGGCTCCAGCACCCGGCGGATAAAATCCGCAGGCGGCGCCGACGGGTTATCGGTGCCGCCGCTCACTTCAACACGCGAAGGTCCATCGGCAAACCACAGCGCGGGCAGCACCGTTTGCAGCACCAGCGTACAACTTCCGGCGCTACCGATAGCAAAGCGGTAATCGCCGCCGCGCACGGTGCCGGGCCGGAAGAGCAGACGCTGCGACCCCAGCTCCGCGCCTTCCACGGTTGCTCCGCAAATTTCCGTCGCCGCCTTTACCGCGGTCAGATGCTGGCGCAACAGCCCCGGTTTCGCCCGCCCGGCACGAATGCTGGTGATGGTAAATGGCTGGCCGGTTATCATCGACAGGCTCAGCGCCGAGCGCAGGATCTGCCCGCCACCTTCGCCCTGTGCGCCATCCAGCGCAATCATCCTTTTCATCATTTATCCTTTTACGCACACCACCTGACGCAGGGTATAGATAACTTCCACCAGATCGCTTTGTGCCGCCATCACCGCATCAATATCTTTATACGCCATCGGGATTTCGTCGATCACTTCGGCATCTTTACGGCATTCCACATGCGCGGTGGCACGAATTTGATCTTCCACGCTGAACAGTTTTTTCGCTTTAGTTCGGCTCATTACCCGCCCGGCACCGTGGCTGCACGAACAGAACGACTCTTCATTTCCCAGCCCACGGACGATAAAGCTTTTTGCTCCCATCGAACCGGGAATAATTCCATATTGACCAGCACGCGCAGACACCGCGCCTTTACGCGTCACGTAGATCTCTTCACCAAAGTGCTGTTCTTTTTGCACATAGTTGTGGTGACAGTTGATCTCTTCCATCGCCAGCGTTTGTGGCTGTCTGACCGTTTTCTGCGTAATGCTCTGCAATGCCGTTACCACGTTTTCCATCATCGCATCGCGGTTAAGGCTGGCAAAAAGCTGCGCCCAGGCCACGGCTTTCAGGTAATCATCAAAGTATTCCGTACCTTCCATAAAGTACGCCAGATCACGCGACGGCAACGTCTCAAGCGTTTCCTGCATCTCTTTTTGTGCCAGATCGATAAAGTAAGTCCCGATGGCGTTACCAATTCCGCGTGAACCGGAGTGCAGCATAATCCACACCTGGTCCGACTCATCAAGGCAGATTTCAATAAAGTGGTTACCGGTTCCCAGCGTTCCCAGGTGTTTATAGTTATTGGTATTCAGGAAACGGGGATATTTTTGCGTTAACCACTGATAACCGGCTTCAAGCTCAGCCCATTTAGCATCGACGTTAACAGGTGGATTTTCCCAGGCACCTTTATCACGTTTACAACGGCCAGTGGTACGCCCGTGCGGCACGGCCGTTTCAATCGCCTGACGCAGCTCTGCCAGGTTTTCAGGCAGGTCTTCCGCCGTTAACGCGGTACGCAGCGCGTTCATTCCACAGCCAATATCCACGCCCACCGCCGCCGGAATAATCGCCCCTTTGGTCGGGATCACGCTACCAATGGTGGAACCTTTACCCAGGTGTACATCAGGCATTACCGCAATATGTTTGAAAATAAACGGCATCTTCGCCGTATTAATAAGTTGCTGACGCGCATCGGCCTCTACCGGCACGCCTTTGGTCCACATTTTTACCGGGGCATTTTCAGTGGTCAGTAATTCGTAATTCATTTTGTTTTTCTCTTTTCGTTGTTTGCTGTCCTGATAATTGCAACCGTCGTGCCAGAAAATTAAATAAGCAGCTTAATTTTTTAATTCATTGTTTTAAAAAAGATTATATCTTTACGTCCGTAACCGGAGATTTCCCGCAAAGCCAATTTACCGATAATGAAATATCGTCTTTTATAAGGATATCTAAGATGCGTAAAACAGTGGCTTTTGGCTTTGTCGGTACCGTACTGGATTATGCCGGGCGCGGCAGTCAGCGCTGGTCAAAATGGCGTCCGACACTCTGTTTATGCCAGCAAGAATCGTTGGTCATCGATCGACTGGAATTGTTGCACGACGCCCGCTCGCGCTCGCTATTTGAAACGCTTAAACGCGATATCGCCAGCGTTTCGCCAGAAACAGAAGTGGTGAGCGTTGAGATTGAACTGCATAACCCGTGGGATTTCGAAGAGGTCTACGCCTGCCTGCATGATTTCGCCCGTGGTTACGAGTTTCAGCCAGAAAAAGAAGACTATTTAATTCACATCACCACCGGTACCCACGTCGCGCAGATTTGCTGGTTTCTGCTGGCAGAAGCGCGTTACCTGCCCGCCCGGCTGATACAATCTTCACCTCCGCGCAAAAAAGAACAGCCGCGCGGCCCAGGTGAAGTAACGATTATCGATCTCGATTTAAGCCGTTATAACGCCATCGCCAGCCGCTTTGCCGAGGAACGCCAGCAAACGCTTGATTTTCTTAAGTCCGGCATTGCCACGCGTAACCCCCACTTCAACCGCATGATTGAGCAGATCGAAAAAGTGGCGATCAAATCCCGCGCGCCGATTCTGCTTAACGGTCCAACCGGCGCGGGCAAGTCATTTCTGGCGCGACGCATCTTAGAGTTAAAACAGGCGCGGCATCAGTTTAGCGGCGCGTTTGTGGAAGTGAACTGCGCCACCCTGCGCGGCGATACCGCCATGTCGACGCTGTTTGGTCATGTAAAAGGCGCGTTTACCGGGGCGCGGGAATCTCGTGAAGGTTTATTACGCAGCGCCAACGGCGGAATGTTGTTTCTTGATGAGATTGGCGAACTGGGCGCAGACGAACAGGCAATGCTGCTGAAAGCCATTGAAGAGAAAACCTTTTACCCGTTTGGCAGCGATCGCCAGGTGAGCAGTGATTTTCAGCTTATCGCCGGAACGGTGCGCGATTTGCGCCAGCTGGTTGCCGAAGGCAAATTTCGCGAAGATCTGTACGCGCGGATCAATCTCTGGACCTTCACCCTGCCGGGTCTACGCCAGCGCCAGGAAGATATTGAACCGAACCTGGATTATGAAGTGGAGCGCCACGCCTCACTCACTGGCGACAGCGTGCGTTTTAACACCGAAGCGCGGCGCGCCTGGTTGGCTTTTGCGACCTCTCCCCAGGCAACATGGCGCGGTAACTTTCGCGAACTTTCTGCCAGCGTCACGCGGATGGCCACCTTTGCCACTAGCGGACGCATCACTCTGGACGTGGTTGAAGATGAGATAAACCGTCTGCGCTATAACTGGCAGGAGAGCCGCCCCTCCGCGCTTACGGCGTTGCTGGGCGCAGAGGCAGAAAACATCGATCTCTTCGACCGTATGCAACTGGAACACGTTATCGCTATCTGCCGCCAGGCAAAGTCGCTTTCCGCAGCCGGACGCCAGCTTTTTGACGTTTCGCGCCAGGGCAAAGCCAGCGTCAATGACGCGGATCGGCTACGCAAATACCTGGCGCGTTTTGGTCTGACGTGGGAAGCCGTGCAGGATCAGCACAGCTCCAGTTGAATATGGTGGTCCGTCAGCACCTGCATCACGCTTACTGGCGGCGGGGCGTCGGTGTAGACGGCATCTACCATGCTGATGCTGCCCATATTGACCATCGCGTTACGGCCAAATTTCGAGTGATCGACAACCAGCATAACGTGGCGCGAGTTCTCAATAATGGCGCGTTTGGTGCGAACTTCGTGGTAATCGAACTCCAGCAGCGAGCCGTCGCTATCGATGCCGCTTATCCCCAGAATGCCGAAATCAAGGCGGAACTGGGAGATAAAATCGAGCGTCGCTTCGCCAATGATCCCGCCATCGCGGCTGCGTAATTCGCCACCGGCGAGAATGATGCGAAAATCTTCTTTTACCATCAACGTGTTAGCAACGTTGAGATTGTTGGTGACAATGCGCAAATTGCTGTGATTGAGCAGTGCGTGCGCTACCGCTTCCGGCGTGGTGCCGATATCGATAAACAGCGTCGAGCCATTGGGGATTTGCTCCGCCACTTTGCGGGCGATGCGCTCTTTTTCTTCGGTCTGGGTGGCCTTGCGATCGTGCCACGGCGTGTTAACCGAACTGGAAGGCAGCGCCGCACCGCCATGATGGCCAGGATCAGGTTTTGCTCCGCCAGCTCATTGAGGTCGCGGCGAATAGTCTGCGGGCTGACGGAGAAATGCTCTACCAGCTCTTCGGTACTGACATAACCCTGCTGTTTAACCAGTTCGATAATACCGTTGTGACGTTGTGTTTGTTTCATTTATAAATCCCTGGAATTATTTTCGTTTTCGCGCATTGAGCGAATCAACAAAAGCCATCGCTAAACCCACGGCTAACCCGGCGATGTGTGCTCCGTTCGCCATCGACATCCCAAACAAATCAAACCATCCGGCGACAATCCAGATCAGCGCAAAGATAATTAACCCACGTTGCAGGTAAATGCCACTTTGCGGATCGCGTTCGCCACGTAGCCAGACGTAGCCCATCAGCGCATACACCACGCCAGAAAGCCCGCCAAACCACGGCCCGCTGAATTTTTGCTGCACATAGCCGCTTAACAGGGCGCTGATAAGCGTAATGACAATTAGCTTACCGCTACCGAGGCGTTTTTCCACCGCACCGCCGAGATACCACCACCAGAGCAGGTTAAAGAGGATATGCATCAGCGAGAAGTGCATTAACGCGTGGGTGAAGTAACGCCAGAACTCAAATTTCAGTGTTGGATCGAATGGCCAGGCCAGCCATAACATCACTTCCTGATCGCCGAGAATTTGCATGGCAATAAACACCACCACGCAGGCGATCATCATCACCCAGGTTACCGGACCTGCGCGTTCACGCAAGGCGGCAAAGAAAGGATAACGACGATAGTGCAGACCACTATTGGTTTGCCCAGACTGCCAGCTCGCCGCCAGATAGCGCGGGTCGGCCGGGTTATCGAGGAATTGTTCCAGCTTCTCTGGCGCTAATGCGCGCCTCCTGCGAGGCATCAGAAAGCCAGACATCGCTACGTTCATGCTGCTGGATAGCTCAATATAATGCCTGGTGTCGCCGATATAGTCTACAAAGGCGGGCTGACACCAGGGGTTGGTAAAAGAGGTGATCATCAACATACAGCAGGTCGCTTCTATTCCACACAAAAGAGGACAGTATATACCCAAACCCTAACGGCAGCCGCAATGCTACACCATCACCGCCCATTAGCAGGCGGTATTGGGGGTAAAAATCGTTACGGTGGTTAAAATACCGTGCGTTCGACCTCTGCCGGAAAGTGGCGATGCCAGGCATCAAAGCCGCCATCGACAACGCCAAACCTGGTCATAACCCTGCTGAAGCAGGTACTGCGCCGCGCCTTTACTGCTGTTGCCGGCGACAGCACATCACCATAACCGGCGTTTCAAAATCGTTATCGCGCATAAACGCACCCAGCGTGTCGTTCGTCAGATGAAACGCGCCCGGCGTATGGCCAACGGCATAGCTTTGCGGGTCACGAATATCCACCAGCACGGCCGCTTTCTGCTGCAGCTTTCTCTGGTGCGCCGGTCGACGTTCTATATATTTCAAACTGATCCATGGTGCTCTCTTATCATTATGGCAGGTGTCTTACCACATTTTACCGCCAAGTGTACGTCGTCATGCCACGTAAACGCCAATATGTTATGCACATCACTCTAAAATGTTTTTTCTATGTTACCAAAGGCGCGTTTACTTGCTATTATGAGCGATATCGAACATTAATGAGCTATAACGAAAGTCCTTGAGGTAGCAATAATGGAAAAACCAAAGATTTGATTGTGATAAGGTGGCGGCATCAACGGCGCAGGCATTGCGGCAGACGCGGCGGGGTGGTGGTTCATCCGTCCTGATGCTGAAGCCGAAAGATTTGGCGCGTGCCACATCCAGCGCCAGCTCAAAGCTTATCCACGGCGGTCTGCGCTACCTTGAGCACTACGATTTTCGCCTGGTCTAGCGAAGCGCTAGCCGAGCGCGAAGTGCTGCTAAAAATGGCCCCGCACATCGCCATTCCCATGCGTTTTTCATCACCGTCCGCACTGCGTCGCGTGGATGATCCGGCACCGGTCTGTTTATGTACTTATTTATCTGGAAAACGTACCAGCCTGCCGCGCCTTTACCGGCGTGCGTTTTGGCGCAGAATCCGTTCTGAAGCCAGAAATCGTGCGCGGTTTCGAGATTCCGACGTGGAGATGATGCTCGTCTGGTGTTAGCCAACGCGCAAATGGTGGTACAGAAAGGCGGTGAAGTGCTTACTCGGACTCGCGCCACCTCTGCTCGCCGCGAAAACGGCCTGTGGATTGTGGAAGCGGAAGATATCGATACCGGCAAAAAATATAGCTGGCAAGCGCGCGGCTTGGTTAACGCCACCGGCCCGTGGGTGAAACAGTTCTTCGACGACGGGATGCATCTGCCTTCGCCTTATGGCATTCGCCTGATCAAAGGCAGCCATATTGTGGTGCCGCGCGTGCATACCCAGAAGCAAGCCTACATTCTGCAAAACGAAGATAAACGTATTGTGTTCGTGATCCCGTGGATGGACGAGTTTTCCATCATCGGCACTACCGATGTCGAGTACAAAGGCGATCCGAAAGCGGTGAAGATTGAAGAGAGTGAAATCAATTACCTGCTGAATGTGTATAACACGCACTTTAAAAAGCAGTTAAGCCGTGACGATATCGTCTGGACCTACTCCGGTGTGCGTCCGCTGTGTGATGATGAGTCCGACTCGCCGCAGGCTATTACCCGTGATTACACCCTTGATATTCATGATGAAAATGGCAAAGCACCGCTGCTGTCGGTATTCGGCGGTAAGCTGACCACCTACCGAAAACTGGCGGAACATGCGCTGGAAAAACTAACGCCGTATTATCAGGGTATTGGCCCGGCATGGACGAAAGAGAGTGTGCTACCGGGTGGCGCCATTGAAGGCGACCGCGACGATTATGCCGCTCGCCTGCGCCGCCGCTATCCGTTCCTGACTGAATCGCTGGCGCGTCATTACGCTCGCACTTACGGCAGCAACAGCGAGCTGCTGCTCGGCAATGCGGGAACGGTAAGCGATCTCGGGGAAGATTTCGGTCATGAGTTCTACGAAGCGGAGCTGAAATACCTGGTGGATCACGAATGGGTCCGCCGCGCCGACGACGCCCTGTGGCGTCGCACAAAACAAGGCATGTGGCTAAATGCGGATCAACAATCTCGTGTGAGTCAGTGGCTGGTGGAGTATACGCAGCAGAGGTTATCGCTGGCGTCGTAAATTAACGTAAGGTGATCAGGTCAGATTTCAATCTGGCCTGAGACTGATGACAAACACAAAACTGCCTGATGCGCTACGCTTATCAGGCCTACGTGGTTTATGCAATATATTGAATTTGCATGGTCTTGTAGGCCAGATAAGACGTTCACGTCGCATCCGGCATGAACAAAGCGCACTTTGTCAAAAATCTAACCTACTTTTTAATTCAGGGAATTACCGCAAAGCCCACGCCATCATACCCAACGTAACAAAACTCAGGCACGTTCCCCACTCGCCCCGAGAAAAATAGCATTAATGCGCCCAGCGCCAGCATAAAAATTTTGAGCAGAAGGTAAATTGTTGGCGTGATAAGGATATTACAAACTTCAATAATACCGGCAAGTCCGACACCCAGCATGGCAATAACCACCGCCAAAAATTGCGCCAGTATGGGGATGCCGAAAAAAGTCATTACCAGCGAGGTCAAAATCCATTTTCTGTTTTGCATTATTCTTTCCATTCTTTTTGAATGGTGAAATTATACTCCCCGAGTCCCCTTGCCCCTTCTGGACACTTTTCCGAAATGATGGCGGAAAAAAACGGGACCCTTTGGCCCCGTTCTATTTATTGGTGAACTTACAATCTCACCGGATCGATATGCCAGATATGATCGGCGTACTCTTTGATAGTACGGTCCGATGAGAAATAGCCCATGTTGGTAATGTTGTGCATTGTTTTGGCAGTCCACTCTTCCGGGGTTCGGTAGAGCGCATCCACCCTGTCCTGACAGTCAACATAGCTGCGGTAATCGGCCAGAACCTGATAGTGGTCGCCAAAGTTAATCAGCGAATCCAGCAGACCGCGATAGCGGTCCGGCTCCTGTGGGCTGAACACCCCGGTCCCCATCTGGGTCAGCGCCTGGCGCAACTCTTCATCATGGTCGTAGTAATCATGCGGCTGGTAGCCGTTGCTGCGCAGCGCCTCAACCTGTTCGGCGGTATTACCGAAGATAAAGATATTCTCCTCCCCCACGTGCTCCAGCATTTCAACGTTGGCGCCGTCCAGCGTGCCAATGGTCAGCGCGCCGTTGAGGGCGAATTTCATGTTACTGGTCCCGGAGGCTTCGGTCCCTGTCAGCGAAATCTGCTCAGAAAGATCCGCGGCCGGAATGATGGTCTGCGCCAGACTGACGCTGTAGTTGGGAATGAACACCACCTTTAACTTGTCGCCGATCTGCGGATCGCTGTTGATGACTTTGGCTACATCGTTAATCAGATGGATTATCTGTTTTGCCGTGTGGTAAGCGGATGCGGCTTTGCCGGCGAAAATCACCACTCGCGGCACCCAGTCGGCCTGCGGGTCAGCCTTGATACGGTTATAGCGGGTGATCACGTGCAGCACATTCATCAGCTGGCGTTTGTATTCGTGAATGCGCTTAATTTGCACATCAAACAGCGCCTTCGGATTAACCACCACCCCCAGCTGGCGGGCAATATAATCGGCCAGCCGCTGTTTATTCGCCAGTTTGGCTTCGCTGACGGCCTGGTTAACCAGCGGATAATCCTGATATTCCCCATTTCACTCAGCTGACTTAAATCTGTGCGCCAGTTCTGGCCAATATAACGGTCCAGAACCCGGAAAGGGACGGATTAGCGGCCGCCAGCCAGCGGCGCGGCGTGACACCGTTGGTGACGTTGGTGAAGCGTCGCGGAAAGATTTTGGCGAAATCGGCAAATAGCGACTCCACCATCAGCCGGGAGTGCAGTTCCGACACGCCGTTAACCTTGTGACTGACCACTACCGCCAGCCAGGCCATCCGCACGCGGCGACCATTGGACTCATCAATAATCGAGGTCCGGCTCAGCAACGCCATATCATCGGGATAGTGCTCCTGCATCGTTTTCAGAAATAGTCATTAATCTCGAAGATAATCTGCAAATGGCGCGGCAGGATTTTCCCCAGCATATCGACAGGCCAGGTCTCCAGCGCTTCGCTCATCAGGGTATGGTTGGTGTAGGAGAAGACCCGACAGGTCACCTCAAACGCGTCATCCCAGCTGAAGCGGTGTTCGTCAATCAGCAGACGCATCAGCTCCGGGATCGACAGCACCGGATGGGTGTCATTGAGGTGGATAGCAATTTTATCCGCCAGGTTGTCATAGGTTTGATACAGCTGGTAATGACGGGTGAGGATGTCCTGTACCGTCGCCGAAACAAGGAAATACTCCTGACGCAGGCGCAGTTCACGCCCGGAATAGGTCGAGTCGTCCGGGTAAAGCACGCGGGAAACGTTCTCAGAGTGGTTCTTATCCTCCACGGCGGCGAAATAGTCCCCCTGGTTAAATTTACCGAGATTAATTTCACTGCTGGCCTGGGCACTCCACAAACGCAGGGTGTTGGTGGCATCGGTGTCATAACCCGGGATAATCTGATCGTAGGCCACGGCAATAATTTCTTCGGTTTCCAGCCAGCGTGAGTTTTTGCCCTCATGTTGAACACGTCCGCCAAAGCGCACGGTATAGCGGGTTTTATGGCGCTCGAATTCCCACGGGTTACCGTACTCCAGCCAGTAGTCCGGTGACTCCATCTGCCGGCCGTCGATGATGTTTTGCTTGAACATACCGTAGTCGTAGCGGATACCATAGCCGCGGCCTGGCAGCCCCAGTGTGGCCAGGGAATCGAGAAAACAGGCCGCCAGACGACCGAGACCGCCGTTGCCCAGCCCCGGATCGTTCTCCTCATCAATCAGCTCTTCCAGATCCAGCCCCATCCCTGCCAGAGCCGTTTTCACATCCTCATAGATGCCCAGCGACAGTAAGGCATTAGAGAGGGTTCGGCCGATGAGAAACTCCATCGACAGATAATAAACCTGCCGGGCCTGCTGCGAGATCCGCGCCCGATGCGCCCGCAGCCAACGTTCTACCAGCCGATCGCGAACGGCGAACAGCGTGGCGTTGAGCCATTCATGTTTATTGGCAAGTGAGGGTCTTTACCAAGAATAAACATGAGCTTATAAGCGATAGCATGCTGTAGCGCTTCTTCATTCAGACTGGGTGAAATATAACTTAAGCGTGGTTCCATTTTTCTTATCCGTAGCAATTAAATAATTAACGCTGATACAACTGGTGGAAAGACTTAGCGGCAATTTGCCAGCTAAAATCCATGCTCATTGCCTGACGTTGCACGTACCGCCACAGCGATGGACGGGACCACAGGACAAAGGCCCGGTGGATGGCATGTAATAGTGATTCAGTCTCGCTGTCGGTAAACACAAATCCGCTCGCGATCCCGTCAGCAAGGTTTTCGAGCGAACAGTCGGCGACGGTATCCGCCAGTCCGCCGGTGCGACGAACCAGCGGCAATGTGCCGTAGCGAAGGCCATAGAGCTGGGTCAGACCGCAGGGTTCAAAACGGCTGGGCACCAGGATGACGTCGGCGCCGCCAATCATCTGATGCGACAGCGCCTCGTCGTAACCGATCCGGATACTCACCTGCCCGGAGTATTGCGCCGCAGCGGCAAGAAAACGGGCCTGCAAATCCGGGTCGCCGGATCCCAGTAGCGCCAGCTGCCCTCCCTGCGCAATGATTCCCGGCAGTGCGCCAAGGAGCAGATCCAGCCCCTTCTGGCTGGTGAGCCGGCTCACGACGGTGAACAACAGCGCCCGGCCGTCCTCCTTCAGCCCCAGCGTCGTCTGCAGCTGCTGCTTGTTCTTCGCTTTCTCAGCCAGCGAGTTCCGGTCGTAAGGCGCAGCCAGCAGCGGATCGCGGCGCGGATCCCAGATGCTTTCGTCGACGCCGTTAAGGATCCCCGACAGTCGCCCTTCCCGCTGACGTTGCCGCAGCAACTCTTCCAGACCGAACGCGTACTGCGGTTCGGTAATTTCACGGGCATACGTCGGGCTGACGGTGGTGATATGGTCAGCGAAATAGAGGCCCGCCTTAAGGAAGGAGATCTGTCCTTTAAACTCCACCCCATGCATCTGGAAGAATGACCACGGTAAAGCGATCTCCGCCATATGCCGGGCGAGGAACAAGCCCTGATAGGCAATGTTGTGCACCGTAAACACTGACCTGGCGGGTTGCCCGCGGGCGGCCAGATAAGCCGGCGTGAGGCCCGCATGCCAGTCATGGGCGTGGACGATTTCAGGCCGCCAGAACGGATCCAGACCGCCAGCAAGCTCAGCCGCGACCCAACTCAACAGCGCGAAACGCAGGACGTTATCGGGATAATCCTGCATCTGTGGGTCATGATAAGGATTACCGGGTCGGTCATAGAGATGCGGCGCGTCAATCAGGTAAATGCCCACGCCGTTGAAATCGCCGAACAACAGCGTCATCGGTCCGGCGAAGGTCTCCCGACGGGCCACCACCTGCGCTTCGCCAACTCCGTCGCGAATCGCGGGAAACCCCGGCAGCAGCACGCGGGTATCCACGCCGTCGGCTATTTGCGCCGCCGGTAGAGCACCGGTCACATCAGCCAGCCCCCCGGTTTTCAACAGAGGGAACATCTCCGCTCCTACATGTAAAACCTGCATGGATCGCTCCTGTTTATGCAAGTTCCGTAGCATTTCCGCGTGACCAGGACAATCCCCTCTTCCGAACGATAAAAACGCTGCGCATCCTCAACGGCGTTTTCGCCAATCACCATTCCCTCCGGAATAACACATCCCCTGTCGATCATGCAGCGACTTAAGCGGCAGGAGCGACCGACCCAGACGCCCGGTAATAAAACTGACGAATCAATATTACAAAACGAGTTAATGCGAACTTTCGAGAACAGAACGGACTGCACCACCACCGAGCCGGAAATAATACAGCCGCCGGATACCAGAGAATTCATGGTCATGCCATGACTGCCGGAACGGTCCTGAACAAATTTCGCTGGGTAGCGACTCGACATAAGTCCGGATAGGCCAGTTACGATCATAAATATCCAGTTCAGGCACCACAGAGGCCAGATCGAGGTTCGCTTTCCAGTACGCCTCCAGCGTCCCGACGTCGCGCCAGTATGGCTCGGCATTATTATCGGACTGTACGCAGGACCGCGGGAACGGATGCGCATACGCCTCACCTGCCGCCGTTATTTTGGGAATAATGTCTTTGCCAAAATCGTGGCTGGAGCCTTCATCCCGATCGTCTTCCGCCAGCAGCTGGTATAGATAATCGGCATCAAACACATAAATGCCCATACTGGCAAGCGAGTGGGTTTCGTCGCCAGGCATGGCTGGTGGATTAGCGGGTTTTTCAACAAATTCAATGATTTTTTCGTTGTCATCCACGGCCATGACGCCAAACGCGTTTGCCTCTTCAATCGGGACCGGCATGCAGGCCACGGTGCAACGCGCGCCTTTTTCAACGTGATCGAGCAGCATCCGCGAGTAGTCCTGTTTGTAGATATGGTCCCCGGCCAGAATAACGACATATTCCGCATCATAGCGGCGGATAATGTCCAGGTTTTGGGTCACAGCATCCGCCGTCCCCCGATACCAGTTCTCCCCATGCACCCGCTGCTGTGCCGGTAATAAATCCACGAACTCATTCATCTCTTCGTTAAAGAATGCCCAACCGCGTTGAATATGCTGCACCAGTGAATGCGACTGATATTGTGTAATAACCCCAATACGTCTTATTCCGGAGTTAATACAATTTGATAAGGCAAAATCAATAATTCTGAATTTACCGCCAAAATGCACCGCAGGTTTTGCGCGAATAGTGGTCAGGTCTTTTAATCGGGTACCGCGCCCGCCGGCGAGGATCAGGGCCACGGATTTAAGCGGTAACTGGCGCGACAGCATTACACGATCGTTCTTCTCTAAACTCACCATGACTAACTCCTTTTTTATCTTCTCTGGAACACACACAGTCCGTGCGCAGGTCCCTGCCAGACAGCCGTAAGCACCGGATTATCCTCTCCGGCAAATGGGGGAACGGCGCACCATTCCCCTTCAGGTAAAACGATATCTGTCACCTCAAGCGTGGCATTTATTGCAATCAAAAAACGGTCTGAAAGCAGGATTTGCATCTGCCTCGGGCCGTTTTGCCACTCATCCGCACTTAAGGGTTGTGCGGTACTTATTCCAGCCAACGAACATTGCCATCGCCCTCTTCCCACCAGCGATCACCCGTTAGTGCAGGAATTTGCTGGCGAAGATGGATCAGGGCAGCGGTAAATGTGGTTAGTCCGCTGTTCCTGCCTGCTGCCAGTCCAGCCAGGTCAGGGCGTTATCCTGGCAGTCGCGTTATTGTTGCCGTGCTGGCTATGACCATGCTCATCGCCCGCCAGCGACATCGGCGTGCCCCTGGGAGAGCAACAGCGTGGATAACAGCGCATGAATGCTGTCGCGCCGCCGCTCAATCAGGTCCAGCGTGCCGCCTGATCCTTCTTTACCATGATTGTCGCTGTAGTTATTGCTAGTGCCGTCGCGATTTTCCTCACCATTCGCTTCATTGTGCTTATTTGTGAAGCACACACAGTCGCGTAGCGTTAAAAACCGTCGTGCGCAGTCACCAGATTGACCGTCGCGCTGGGTTTGCGACCATCGCGTTTAAACACGTCGCTTGACTCCGCAAAACGCCCGGCAAACTCACCCAACGAGAGATTACGCTGGAGCCAGAAGCGTCGGGTCGCGGCATTATCGCGGAAATGGTCATTCCACTCGGCAAACGGCGGGGGAAATTCCCCACCTGATACCCGCCTTCACCAATATCCCACGGTTCCGCGATCAGCTTAACGCGTGAGAGCAGCGGACAAGTGGATCGCGGTAAACAGTGGCGCATCCTGACGAAAGGCAGGTGTACGCCCCATGACGGAAGCCAAATCAAAACGAAAACCATCCACATGGCGGGTTCGACCCATGACGCAGGCATTCACATGCGTATTCCACAACGCCCGGATGGCTCAGATTGAGGGTGTTCCCACAACCGGTCCAGTTGTAGTAATCACCATCGTCCCTGATCCAATAATAGCTACGGTTATCAATTCCGCGCAGCGAGAACGGGGCCTTGAGATCCAGACTCGGCGCTGTCGTTCAAACCGATATCGAGAATGACCTCAATCCCCGCTTTGTGCAGCGCTTTTACCGCGTCGCGAAACTCATCAAGCGCACTCTCCGGCGAACAGGCATAGGCCGGATGCAGTGCAAACATCGCTACCGGGTTGTAGCCCAATAGTTCGACAGCACGCTTGCGCTGAAGCCGTGGTTCGCTGGCAAAATGCGCCACCGGCAGCAGCTCCAGCGCGGTAATGCCAGGCGCTTGAAGTAATCGATCATCACCGGATGGCCCAGCGCTTTGTAGGTTCCGCGAATCTCTTCCGGCAGGTCTGGATGCAAATACGTCAACCCTTTGACATGCGCTTCGTAAATCACGGTATTGCCCCACGGCGTGCGCGGCGGGGTATCATCCTCCAGTCATATAATCAACCACCCCACGCCCTTCGCGCGATGGTGGCATTATCATGATGATCCGGTTCATTTAGCCCACCGTGCAGCAGCGGGTTATCTTTTAACTCGCCATCCACCCGACAGGCACAAGGTCAAGCAGCAGCTTGGCCGGATTAAACCGGTGGCCCTGCTGCGGTTGCCATGGGCCATGAACACGATAGCCATAGCGCAGACCGGGCCGGGCGTTCGCCAGATCGCCGTGCCAGACATCACCGCTACGCCCCCGCAGGTCATAGCGAAGTTCGCACCCTTGCTCATCGAATACGCATAATTCAACGCGTTCAGCGTGGGCCGGAAGAGTGTGAAATTGACACCATGGCCGTCATACGTTGCACCATGGGGGGTGGCGTTGCCGGTTGCCAGTTGCGTCATTACCCCTCCCGGACCAGCCAGATCGTTGCCAACGGCGGTAACGTGAGGCTCAGTGAGTGCTGACGACCATGGCTGGCGATTTCATCGCTGTGCACCGCACCGCCGTTGCCGGTATTGCTACCGTGGTAATGCATCGAGTCGGTATTGAGGATCTCACGCCATTTGCCTGGCTGATTGATACCGAAGCGATAGCCGTGGCGGCGGCACAGGCGTAAAGTTGCTGACCACGATGATTTCATTGCCGACCTTGTCACGACGCACGAAAGCCAGCACCGAACGTTCGTTGTCATCTACCACCAACCACTCAAAGCCATCGGCGTCAAAGTCGAGCTCGTGCAGCGCTTTGTGATGACGGTAGGTGTGGTTCAGATCGCGCACCAGACGCTGCACGCCGTGGTGCCAGTTATCGCCACCTTCCAGCAGGTGCCAGTCGAGGCTGGCGTCATGGTTCCATTCACGTCCCTGCGCAAACTCGTTGCCCATAAACAGCAGCTTTTTGCCCGGGAAGGCCCACATCCAGCCGTAATAGGCGCGCAGGTTGGCAAACTTCTGCCATGCATCCCCGGCATGCGGTCGAGAATGGATTTTTTACCGTGTACCACTTCATCATGCGACAGCGGCAGGACAAAGTTTTCGGTGTAGTTGTAGAGCATGCCGAAGGTCAGCTTGTCGTGATGGTACTGACGATGAATCGGGTCGAGCTTCATGTAGTCTAGCGTGTCGTGCATCCAGCCGAGGTTCCACTTGTACCAGAACCGAAACCACCCATATCCTGTGGTCTTGAAACGCCGGCAAAGTCGGTCGACTCTTCCGCCATGCTCACCGCACCTGGCACCTGCTCGCCAAGAATGCGGTTGGTATTGCGCAAAAACTCAATGGCTTCAAGGTTTTCACGACCGCCAAATTCGTTTGGGATCCATTCCCCCTCTTGCGGCTGTGTCGCGATAAATCATCGACGCCACGGCATCCACGCGCAGCGCATCGATACCAAAGCGTTCGATCCAGTACAGAGCATTACCCACCAGGTAGTTGCTGACTTCACGGCGACCATAGTTGTAGATCAGCGTGTTCCAGTCCTGGTGATATCCTTCGCGCGGGTCGCTGTGCTCATACAGGTTGGTGCCATCAAACACCAAACCAAAGTCGTCCGACGGGAAATGACCGGCACCCCCTCGAGAATGACGTTCAGCCCCGCCTGATGCGCGGCATCACGATAGCGGAAATCATCGCGCGTCCCGAAGCGACGGGTCGGCGCATACATGCCGGTAGGCTGGTAGCCCCAGCTACCGTCGAACGGATGCTCGTTAATCGGCAACGGTTGGAGGTGGGTAAAGCCCATCCATTTGGCGTACGGCACCAACCGATCCGCCAGCTCGCGGTAGCTCAGCCAGAAGTTGTTATCGGTATGACGACGCCATGACCCCAGGTGAACTTCATAGATAGAGATCGGTGCATCAAACTGGTTGGCTTTTTGCGCGCCTCGCTTTGCACTACTTTTTCCGGCAGACCACAGATAAGCGACGCGGTTTCCGGGCGCATTTGCGCTTCAAAGGCGTAAGGGTCCGCTTTGATTCGCAGCTTACCGTTGGCATCAATCATCTCGTATTTATACAGCTGACCATGCTGCGCGCCGGGGATAAACAGCTCCCAGATACCGCTTTCTTTGCGCAGGCGCATTGGGTGGCGACGGCCATCCCAGTAGTTGAACTGCCCAACCACTGACACGCGTTGAGCGTTAGGCGCCCAGACGGAGAAGCGCGTACCGGTCACGCCATCCATGGTATCCGCATGCGCACCCAGGGTTTCGTAGGGTCGCAGGTGGGTACCTTCAGATAACAGCCAGGCATCCATATCCTGGATCAGCGGGCCAAAACGATAAGGGTCATCAATCAGATTCTGCTGTCCATGCCAGACAACGGCCAACTGATAGCGAAAGAAATTTTTACGGCGGGGAAGTACTGCACAGAAAAAACCGCGAGAGTCGAGGCGATCCAGCTTGCCGACTTTGCGTCCGGTTTTCGGTTCGATCACCCACACTTCGGTGGCGTCAGGTAATAGGGCGCGGACTTCAAGTCCAGCATCAGTTTCGTGCATCCGGGTACGGAAAAAGGATCCGCAAAATGGCCTGCAATTAGCGCATTAATCACGTCTCTATCGATACGAACGGACATGGTTGTCATCCTGTTTTATGGCGTCACCCCTTCCAACTGATTTTCGACATCAGGTAGTGACACTTTTTTGACCTGAACGGCGCAGCACAATTGTGCATCCTCTCTCGTCGTCCCACCTCAGGCAACAACTTAATACCTCCGGTACTAAGTCACCCTTAAAGAATAGCCAATGCTCTATTTAACTCCCGGTAAATCATGAAACATCTGCGCTTACTCCTGTATTACGCACTAACAGGGGCGGCATCGCGCCCCAGATTTAATGAATAAAGATTACGCCAGTTGACGAAGCATCCGACGCAGCGGCTCCGCGGCCCCCCACAGCAGCTGGTCGCCCACGGTAAAGGCTGACAGGAACTCTGGTCCCATATTCAGCTTACGCAGGCGGCCTACCGGCGTGGTCAGCGTGCCGGTAACGGCAGCTGGGGTTAGCTCACGCATAGTGATTTCCCGATCGTTCGGAACGACTTTCGCCCACGGATTGTGCGCAGCCAGCAGTTCTTCCACGGTCGGAATAGACACATCTTTTTTCAATTTAATAGTGAATGCCTGGCTGTGGCAGCGCAATGCCCCGACACGCACACATAAACCATCTACCGGAATTACGGAAGATGTGTTGAGGATCTTGTTGGTTTCCGCCTGCCCTTTCCACTCTTCGCGGCTCTGACCGTTATCGAGCTGTTTGTCGATCCACGGAATCAGGCTACCCGCCAGCGGCACGCCAAAGTTATCCACCGGCAGCTCACCGCTACGGGTTAAGGTTGTGACTTTGCGTTCGATATCGAGAATAGCAGAGGACGGGGTCGCGAGTTCATCTGCCACATGGCCATACAGATGGCCCATCTGGGTTAATAACTCACGCATATGTCGCGCACCACCGCCGGAAGCGGCCTGGTAGGTTGCAACGGACACCCAATCAACAAGATCATTGGCGAATAAACCACCCAACGACATCAACATCAGGCTTACGGTACAGTTACCGCCAACAAAAGTCCTGATGCCATTATTTAATCCGTCGGTAATGACGTCCTGATTGACGGGGTCAAGAATGATGATGGCGTCATCTTTCATGCGCAGAGACGATGCTGCGTCAATCCAGTAACCTTGCCATCCGCTTTCACGAAGCTTTGGATAGATTTCGTTGGTATAATCGCCGCCCTGACAGGTCACAATGATATCGAGGGCCTTTAGCGCCTCCAGATCAAAGGCATCCTGAAGTGTGCCAGTGGTTCCGCCAAAAGACGGCGCAGCCTGGCCAAGCTGAGAAGTAGAAAAGAAGACAGGGCGAATGGCGTCGAAGTCGCGCTCTTCAACCATGCGTTGCATGAGAACGGAGCCGACCATACCGCGCCAGCCGATAAAACCAACATTTTTCATAAGCGTTTTTTTCCTGCAAAGATGTGTGCTGTATAAATGTGCCGGTCTCCTCTTGGCACATCTTTCACCATACAAAAAGCAGCCAAAGTCGCAAGTGAAATTAATCAATGATAGCGAAGCCATCAGTAATGCGACTTATCCTGCTTTGTTAGCACGCAGAAAGTCCGCGGCAATTATCAGGGAATTTGAGTTATGAATGAAATCATTTCTGCAGCAGTTTTATTGATCCTGATTATGGATCCGCTCGGAAACCTACCTATTTTCATGTCCGTACTGAAACATACTGAACCGAAAAGACGGCGGGCAATCATGGTGCGAGAGTTGCTTATTGCTCTCCTGGTGATGCTGGTGTTCCTGTTTGCGGGTGAGAAAATTCTGGCATTTCTTAGCCTACGAGCAGAAACCGTCTCCATTTCTGGCGGCATCATTCTGTTTCTGATCGCCATTAAAATGATTTTCCCCAGCGCTTCAGGAAATAGCAGCGGGCTTCCGGCAGGTGAAGAGCCATTTATCGTGCCGTTGGCAATTCCGTTAGTCGCCGGGCCGACTATTCTCGCCACGCTGATGTTGTTGTCTCATCAGTACCCGAATCAGATGGGGCATCTGGTGATTGCTCTGCTGCTGGCCTGGGGCGGCACCTTTGTCATCCTGCTACAGTCTTCGCTATTTTTACGTCTGCTGGGCGAGAAAGGGGTGAACGCACTTGAACGCCTGATGGGATTGATTCTGGTGATGATGGCAACCCAGATGTTCCTCGACGGCATTCGAATGTGGATGAAGGGGTAACGAGGAGAGTTTTTCGAAAAGAACCCGGTAGCGTCACAACTACCGGGCGAACAAACTTAACTCAACAGCTGGAACGCAATCATCCCAACGATGGCACCGACAGTGCCGAGGATGGTTTCCATCATGGTCCAGGTTTTCAGCGTTTCGGCTTCGGTCGCGCCGGTAAATTTACCGAACAACCAGAAACCGGCGTCGTTAACGTGGCTGACAACAATCGAACCACCAGCGATACAAATCGACAGCGCCGCCATTTGCGCACCGGAGTAGTTCAGTTGTTCAATAACCGGCATCACCAGTCCTACCGCCGTTAAACAGGCTACGGTGGCAGAACCCTGAATGATGCGCACTGCAGCTGCCAGCACGAAGCAGGTGATAGCAATCGGCAGGCCCATGCCGGTTAACGCTTCGCCCAGTGCCGGACCTACGCCAGAGTCAACCAGCACCTGTTTGAACACGCCGCCCGCACCAATCACCAGCAGAATGATCCCCGCCGGTTGCAGCGCGTGACCGCAAATCTCCATCACTTTGTCTTTTGGCATGCCCTGACGCATTGCCAGACCGTAAATCGCCACCAGACAAGCAACCAGAATCGCGGTAAACGGATGACCGATAAACTCAAACCATTCGTAAGCAGTTGATCCTTCCGGCACAAAACGCGCGGCAATGGTTTTCAGCCCTACCAGCACCAGCGGCAGCAGGATCAGCGACAGGCTGAATCCGAAAGATGGCATTTTGCCTTCGCCGAGATGCGGTTCGCTGATGTCGTCAGGAATATGCAGCTCAACGTAACGGCTGATGAAGTTACCCCACAGCGGCCCGGCAATAATCATTCCCGGAATTGCCGCACACAGGCCAATCAGGATCATCCAGCCAAAGTCGGCATTCATCTGCGATGCCAGCAGCATCGGCGCTGGTCCAGGCACCAGAAATGCCGCCGCTGCCGCCACGCCTGCAAATAATGGGATTACCAGCTTCACCAGGTTCGTACCGGTGTGGCGCGCCATTGAGAAAGCAACGCTAATCAGCAGAACTATCGCCACTTCAAAGAACAGCGGTAGCGCACAGACCAGCCCCGCAAGGCCGATGGCATAATGCGCGCGGCTGTGACCGAAGGATTTGAGCATTTTGACGGCAATCTGATCGACTGCGCCGGTTTCATGTAAGATCTTGCCAAACATAGCTCCCAGGGCGACAACCACCGCCAGGAAGCCGAGGGTGCCTCCCATCCCTTTTTCCATCGTCGCTGCGATTTTATCGAGCGGCATACCAGAAAAAAGGCCAGCCCCCATGGACACCACCATTAAAGCCAGGAAAGCGTGCATACGCGCCTTCATGACTAAAAACAGCAGCAGTAAAACAGACCCTACTGCTGTTAAAACAAGCGTTAATGTAGTCACTACTTATTTGCCTTTTTTAATAACCTCAATGGTGCTTGCCACAACACCTTCCAGCGGTTGATCGATATCCACCACCAGTACATCGGTTTCGTCCGCACCCGGCTCCTGCAGCGTTTCAAACTGCGTCACCAACATTTGGGTTTTAAAGAAATGGCCTTTGCGCGCTTTCAGGCGGCTTTCAATCACATCAAAATCGCCTTTCAAATAGATGAAAGAGAGATTCGGATTACCTTCACGCAGCAAGTCGCGATAGTGTTTTTTCAATGCAGAACAGACGATCAGCGACACTTTATTAGTGCGCTGCATAGCAAACGCGGCGTCGTTCAGCGCCTGCAACCACGGTTTGCGATCGTCGTCATTCAGTGGTTCGCCAGACGCCATTTTTTCGATATTGCGCCGTGGATGGAGGAAATCGCCATCAAGAAACGCGGCATGAAGTTGATGCGCCACTTCACTGGCGACCGCAGATTTGCCGCTGCCCGATACGCCCATCAAGACGTAAATGTGGTGATCATGGTTAGTCGTGCTCAAAGTGGTGCCCCCACAATACAAGAATTAAAAATGTTACGGGTAACTGTTATCGGTAACATTGTCCAGCCGGACAATATCAGAAGCAATATCCATCCATGCCTTAAGTGTATAAGTGTGAGCTACTTCAAATTTGTGGGCTTAAATAGATCCGCCCGGTGACAAGGTGAAACCTAAATCTAACATTTTCGGTGTCACAGATTCGCCACGAATACGCGCCAGCAGGCGTTCAGCGCCAATACTGCCCATCCGCTCACGCGGCGTCAGCACGCTCGCAAGTCGTGGCTCCATCACCTGACCAATGTCATGACCGTGGAAACCGGCAATCGCCATATCGTCAGGAACTTTTAACCCCAGACGCTGACATTCAAACGCCGCGCCGACCGCCAGGTCATCATTCGTACAGAACACGCCATCCAGCTGCGGATATTCCCGCCGCGCCTGGCGAATCAGTTCAATACCGGAAGAGTAAGAAGAAGATTGCTCAACCATCACGCTATATGGCACCAGGCCTGCATCCAGCATCGCCTGTTCGTATCCCTTCTGTTTGATGATAGTACGTTCGTCGAGACGTGCGCCGAGATAGGCAATGTGGCGATGCCCGCGAGCAATAATGGCAGTGGTCATCTGGCGTGCTGCTTCAAAGTTATCAAAACCGACGGCGATATCAAGGCATGGCGACTTGCTGTCCATCAGTTCCACCACGGGAATACCCGCCACTTCAATCATCTTTAAGGTGCGCGGCGTGTGGGTACGTTCGGTGAGGATCAGGCCGTCGATATTCCAGGAGAGCATGGATTCGAGGCGTTCTTGCTCCATTTCCGGTTTATAACCGTAGTGCGCCAGCATGGTCTGATAACCGTGCGCGTCGGTGACGCTTTCGATTCCGCGTAATACTTCCGCGAAAACCTGGTTGGTGAGAGAAGGTAACAGGACGCCAATCGCCCGGCTGGTGGCGTTAGAGAGGATATCGGGCGCACGATTGGGAATATAGCCCAGTTCATCAAGAGCCGCGGCAATCTTGCCGCGTAGAGCGACGGAAACCTGCTCCGGGTTGCGTAAAAAACGGCTGACCGTCATTTTGGTCACGCCTACACGGTCAGCCACATCCTGAAGTACGGGTCTTTTCTTTTTCATCGTCCTGAAGGTACAAAAGAGATAGATTCTCTTAGTTTAACACGGACACATCAGAACCTTCCCGGGGAAAACAGTGCTTGTTTACAATTATTAGATATACACTAAATCAATTGCATCGCATTGTGCTAACGACGCGGCAAAACCCCGGAAGCGTACATCAGCACGCGACCGGAGCGAGCGAGGAAGCCTGCAAAAAGGCAGGCTTCAAAGATGCCGTTGAGTTTTAAACCGGCGGCAGATCGAACAGTAACACTTCGCTGTCGCTATCCGCATGGATGGAGATTGCCTGCTCATCCCAGATTGCCAGACCATCGCTGGTCGAGGCTTTCACGCCGTTAATGGTGACATTGCCTTTCACCACCTGGATCCAGACGCGGCGTTCAGCGGCAATCTGATGCACCGACTGCTCATCTTTCAGCAACGCCCAGCGGTACAGTTCCATATCCTGATGCACTTTCAATGAACCATCTCGCGCATCCGGCGAGAGCACCAGCTGTTTGCCCTGTTCGGCGTCGAAGCGGCGCTGTTCGTAGCGCGGCGTGATACCGGTTTTTTCTGGAATGATCCAGATCTGGTACAGGTGCAGCTTGTCGGTGGCGCTTGGGTTGTACTCGGAGTGACGAATCCCGGTACCCGCACTCATAATCTGGAACTCACCCGCCGGAACCTGTTCTTTATTACCCATGCTGTCCTGGTGTTCAACGGCGCCTTCCAGAACGTAGGTCAGGATTTCCATGTCTTTATGCGGATGGGTACCGCAACCCTGACCGGCATCAATCACGTCATCGTTAATGACGCGCAGCGCGGAGAAGCCCATAAAATTCGGATCGTAATAATCAGCAAAAGAGTAGGTATGCCAGGAGTCCAGCCAACCATGATTTGCGTGACCACGTTCGTTTGCTTTGCGTAAGAAAATCATTTTTTTTTACCCCCTTCATGTTTTCGATGAAACAAGTTTGGACGTAAACAGCCTGGGATGATAGTGGGTGAAAATTGACTCTCTGTTCAAAAAATATGAACAACAACAGAGGAGCCAATATCGCTGATTTGGCGAGGGTTATCGTGGCAGGAGATGGCTGTTCGAAGGCCCTTTCCAGCAGCTCCATATTGGTTAGAGCCTCAGTTTCCTTGACGAAATTTGGCGTGCCGTTTACCAGCGTCTGATACAGCGCATCATACACCAGGCCATAATCGCCCTGCTGGGGCTCGCCACTCTTCTTTCACCGTTTCACCCGCGTCGTCTACATACTCCAGCCGCGCTAAAGTATCGTCCGCCGCGGACCCTGCGGCATCACCCGGCATAATCCCCGCCTTCAGGCTGGTCTCCTGCTGGTCGATGCCGTATTTCACAAACGACCCTTTGGTGCCGTGAACGATGAATTTCGGATAGTCGATTTTCACCAGATGGCTGGTTTTCACAATCGCCTTCAGGTTGCCGTAAAACAGCTGTGCTTCGAAAGTATCATCAGGGTTGGCCGGGTTGCGCAGGCTACGGATGTCAGACGCCGCATGATCCGGACGGCCAAAACAACGAAATGATCTGGTCCATGGTATGAACGCCGAGACCATAAAACGCGCCGTCCTGCGGGCGTCCCGGCTGGAATCTGGCGCTTCCGGCTGGAGTAGTCGAAGTGGCTTTCCACTTCCACGATGTCGCCAGCTTACCGCTCTCGATGGCTTTTTTCGCCGTCAGGAAACAGGCATCAAAGCGGCGATTCTGGTACGGCGATACGGTCAAGCCTTTACTTTTCGCCAGCGCAAACAGTTTTTCCCTCTGCTCCAACCGTTGGGGTGACGCCTTTGACCAGACGTTCTTGCCCGCTTCCAGCGCTTTCTTCGCATATTCAAAATGGCTGTCCGCATGGGTACAGACCACCACCAGCTTGACCTGAGGATCGTGCAGGATGTCGTTTAGCTCGCTGGTAAAGTGGATATGCGCGTACTGCGGCTGCTGTTCATCCGGCTTCGGGCTGCGGCGAAAAATATGGGCAACGTGCCAGTCGGCTTTGCGGTGTAAAAAACGTACGGGAGATGGTAGCGGGTGGCGCTTTTGCCAAAGCCAATGAAGGCGCAGTGTAGGGTCATGATTCAGTCCTTTTTAAGGTGGTTATTTACACCTTAGCGCAAAGCGGACGTGGTTCCTACTGGAGTGCGCATAACGAACACAAGCACTCCCGTGGATAAATTGAGAACGAAAGATCAAAAAAAAAGCCAGCACCCGGCTGGCTAAGTAATACTGGAAGCAATGTGAGCAATGTCGTGCTTTCAGGTTCTCCGCGAGGGTCTTCCTGATCGCGAGACAATAATAATCATTCTCATTCGCACTTGTCCAACACTTTTTGCAAAAAAATGCATTTGACTCGCATTTGAAAGTCAATGATGTTGAAAGGGACATTTACCCCAAAGAGGACAAAGGAATGAGTGAGATAGTAATACGCCACGCAGAAACACGGGATTACGAGGCCATCAGGCAGATTCACGCCCAGCCGGAGGTGTATTGCAACACACTACAGGTGCCTCATCCTTCCGATCATATGTGGCAGGAGCGACTCGCCGATCGTCCCGGCATCAAGCAACTCGTCGCCTGTATTGATGGAGACGTCGTGGGCCATCTCACCATTGACGTGCAACAGCGCCCACGCCGCAGTCATGTTGCCGATTTTGGTATCTGTGTCGACTCTCGTTGGAAGAACCGCGGCGTCGCCAGCGCCCTGATGCGAGAGATGATTGAAATGTGCGACAACTGGTTGCGGGTAGATCGCATTGAACTAACCGTGTTTGTCGATAACGCCCCGGCAATTAAGGTCTATAAAAAATACGGCTTTGAAATTGAAGGGACTGGTAAGAAGTACGCATTGCGTAATGGTGAATATGTCGATGCATATTATATGGCGCGGGTGAAGTAAGATAGTGCCCTTTTTCTGAGATGGAAAAAGGGTGTCATTCAAAATCGACATACCTTCCTTTAAGGTATTTATTTGCCCAATACATATATTGAGATTTAACTCATAATTACTTCCTAAAGTGTAATATTTTATTTTTTAATATATACGCCTACAATTTCCTGGAGTAAATAAATAACAATTAACAAGCATAATATTGCCATTGATAAAATAGCATGCCATAAAAGGACTTTTCAGGGATGAGTAATATTGTTTACCTGACAGTAACGGGAGAACAACAAGGAAGCATCTCCGCAGGTTGTGGGACTTCTGAGTCTACAGGTAATCGTTGGCAGAGCGGGCATGAGGATGAAATATTTACATTCTCACTCTTAAATAATATTAATAATACGGGGCTTGGTTCACAGTTCCATGGTATAACATTTTGTAAATTAATTGATAAAAGCACTCCATTATTTATTAATTCCATTAACAATAATGAACAATTATTTATGGGATTTGACTTCTATCGAATAAATAGATTTGGTAGATTGGAAAAGTATTATTATATACAACTAAGAGGCGCTTTTTTATCGGCTATTCATCACCAGATCATTGAAAACCAACTGGATACAGAAACAATAACTATTAGTTATGAATTTATCCTCTGTCAACATCTTATCGCAAATACCGAGTTCAGCTATTTGGCACTCCCTGAAAATTATAACCGTTTGTTTTTACCAAATTCAAAAAACCAAACAAATAATCGTTTCAAAACGTTAAACAGCAAAGCTATTGGCAGGCTACTTGCTGCTGGTGGCGTATACAATGGGAACATTGAAGGATTCAGAGATACTGCGGAAAAACTGGGTGGAGATGCAATAAAAGGCTATGATCAAATACTAAATGAAAAAACAGCGGGCATAGCGATAGCAACAGCATCTATTCTTTTAACAAAGCGTTCTAATGTTGATACATATACAGAAATAAATAGTTACTTAGGCAAACTTAGAGGTCAACAAAAACTTCTTGATGGTATAGACATAATAGAAATAATATACATTAAGAGACCTTCAAAAGACTTAGCTAACTTACGAAAGGAGTTTAATAAAACTGTAAGAAAAAATTTTCTTATCAAACTTGCAAAAACCTCCGAAGCATCTGGAAGATTCAACGCCGAAGACCTTTTAAGAATGAGAAAGGGCAATGTTCCTCTAAATTATAATGTTCACCATAAACTATCTCTAGATGATGGTGGTACTAATGATTTCGAAAATTTAGTATTAATCGAAAACGAACCATATCATAAAGTTTTTACTAACATGCAATCACGAATAGCTAAGGGAATATTAGTAGGTGAAAGCAAAATCACTCCCTGGGCCATTCCATCTGGCTCAATTTATCCTCCCATGAAAAATATTATGGACCACACAAAATGATGACTAAAACCCAAATAAATAAATTAATAAAAATGATGAATGATTTAGACTATCCATTTGAAGCACCGCTCAAGGAATCATTTATTGAAAGTATAATCCAAATAGAATTTAATTCTAATTCAACTAATTGCCTGGAGAAGTTATGTAATGAAGTTAGTATTCTTTTTAAGAATCAACCTGATTATCTTACTTTTTTAAGAGCAATGGATGGATTCGAAGTTAATGGATTACGATTATTTAGCCTCTCGATTCCAGAACCTTCAGTTAAAAACCTTTTTGCCGTAAATGAATTTTATAGAAATAATGATGATTTCATAAACCCTGATCTACAAGAACGGTTAGTGATCGGGGATTATAGCATTTCAATATTTACTTATGACATTAAAGGTGATGCTGCCAACTTACTGATTTAGTGTATGATGGTGTTTTTGAGGTGCTCCAGTGGCTTCTGTTTCTATCAGCTGTCCCTCCTGTTCAGCTACTGACGGGGTGGTGCGTAACGGCAAAAGCACCGCCGGACATCAGCGCTATCTCTGCTCTCACTGCCGTAAAACATGGCAACTGCAGTTCACTTACACCGCTTCTCAACCCGGTACGCACCAGAAAATCATTGATATGGCCATGAATGGCGTTGGATGCCGGGCAACAGCCCGCATTATGGGCGTTGGCCTCAACACGATTTTACGTCACTTAAAAAACTCAGGCCGCAGTCGGTAACCTCGCGCATACAGCCGGGCAGTGACGTCATCGTCTGCGCGGAAATGGACGAACAGTGGGGCTATGTCGGGGCTAAATCGCGCCAGCGCTGGCTGTTTTACGCGTATGACAGTCTCCGGAAGACGGTTGTTGCGCACGTATTCGGTGAACGCACTATGGCGACGCTGGGGCGTCTTATGAGCCTGCTGTCACCCTTTGACGTGGTGATATGGATGACGGATGGCTGGCCGCTGTATGAATCCCGCCTGAAGGGAAAGCTGCACGTAATCAGCAAGCGATATACGCAGCGAATTGAGCGGCATAACCTGAATCTGAGGCAGCACCTGGCACGGCTGGGACGGAAGTCGCTGTCGTTCTCAAAATCGGTGGAGCTGCATGACAAAGTCATCGGGCATTATCTGAACATAAAACACTATCAATAAGTTGGAGTCATTACCGACATTAAAAGTAACTTTTTTGAAATTAGAGATAATATTGGCACAGAAAATATATTCAGTTCGTTTAGTGATTTCTCTTCATTCTTAAACGAAATCATGGACAGTTGTTCATAATAATCAAAAGGAAACAAAAATCATTGTAAACCATGCCATCTTTTTAGAGATTACCAGCAGAAAATTCCTTGTTCGAAATTTAGCAGTGCAAGCTATGGAAAAACTTACAACGGAACTACACTCCTTAAGTGAGATGGACCGAAGACATGTAGTCTCTATTTTAGCCGAAATAGCTAATGGCTATGATGATTTTAATGACATGTTGATTTATTTAGAATTTTACCCGAATCATAAGATTCTGATATCTTAAATAAGAAAATCCCGTTCGACGTTCTGAAAAAGAAATCATAAAATATTAGCAGATACTTATTTCGTGACTATATCTTATCCGATGAACTTTTTTCAAAACCAGCATTTAATAATATCTTTGACGAAGATGAACGCGTCTTTGCTCAATGTATCACACAGGAATAATAATATAACACTCAACAATAATATTTATTATAATTATGATTACTTATCACGACGCATTCGCGAAAGCGAACCATTACCTTGATGATGCAGATCTCCCGGTCGTCATTACTCTACATGGACGCTTTAGCCAGGGCTGGTATTTCTGTTTCGAAGCACGAGAATTTCTCGAAACTGGAGATGAGGCCGCGCGCTTAGCTGGTAACGCACCTTTTATTATTGATAAAGACAGTGGTGAAATTCATTCTCTGGGAACGGCAAAACCGCTGGAAGAATATCTACAGGATTACGAAATAAAAAAGGCTACCTTCGGCTTGCCCTGACAAAATAGCCCTCTTCCCACGAAGAGGGCCGCTAACCTTAGTACCCCGCCGTTAAATCATCCACCGAGCGCGGGTCGGATGCGCCGTACAACTCACCGTCCGGCCCAACCATAATGCTTTGTGTACTGCCCATCGCCTCTTTCAGCGCCACTTTCTGACCTTTTGCTTCCAGCAGCTTGAGCGTATCCGGGCTAAACCCTTTTTCGACACGCAGCTCGTCCGGCAACCACTGATGGTGGAAACGCGGCGCATTGGTCGCTTCGGCGACGTTCAAGCCATAATCGATGCTATTCACCACCATTTGCAGCACTGTAGTGATGATCCGGCTACCGCCTGGGCTACCGGTAACCAGCCAGGTTTTACCGTCTTTCACCACAATGGTCGGCGACATCGACGACAGCGGGCGTTTGTTCGGCCCGACGGCGTTGGCATCACCGCCCACCAGCCCGTAAACGTTCGGTACGCCCGGTTTGGCGGAGAAATCATCCATCTGGTTATTAAGCAGAATACCGCTCTCGCCCGCGACAATGCCCGTACCGAAGGTGGTGTTCAGCGTATAGGTCACCGCCACCGCGTTACCATCTTTATCCACCACTGAGTAATGGGTAGTTTGATTACTCTCATAAGGCGCAAGCTTGCCGGGGCGAATTTCGCTGGATGGCTTCGCTTTATTGATATCAATTTGATCGGCAATAGATTTGGCATAGGCTTTATTGGTCAGCGCCTGCCACGGTACTTTGACAAAATCCGGGTCGCCAAGATATTCCGAGCGGTCGGCGTAGGCGTATTTCTCCGCTTCTGCCATGATTTGCATCGCATCGGCGCTGCCAAAGCCGTATTTCTTCATATCGAAGTTTTCCAGAATATTGAGGATTTGTACGATATGGATCCCGCCGGAGGATGGCGGTGGCATGGAGTAAACCTGATACCCGCGATAATCGCCGCTTATCGGAGTGCGTTCGACCGCTTTATAGGCTGCTAAATCTTCTTTAGTGATCAAGCCACCGTTTTTCTGCATCTCCTGGGCGATCTGTTCCGCAATCGTGCCTTTATAGAATTCGTCCGGGCCGTTTTCAGCAATCATCTCCAGGCTCTTTGCCAGGTTCGCCTGCACCAGCGTGTCGCCCTTTTTCAGCGGCTCGCCCTCTTTCCAGAAGATAGCTTTACTGTTTTCGTGATTCGGCAACACTTCGCTACCGTAGGTTTTGAGATCGTCAGCCAGCGCGTCGTTAACGATAAAACCATCGCGTGCCAGTTTAAACGCGGGCTGCACGACTTTGTTCAGCGGCATGGTGCCGTATTTATCCAGCGCCAGCGAGAAACCTGCTACCGTACCCGGTGTGCCGGAAGCCAGATGCGAAGTGAGTGATTTTTTGCTGTCCGGGTTGCCCTGATCATCGAGGAACATATCGCGGGTCGCTTTGGCGGGTGCCATTTCGCGGAAATCGATAGCCGTGGTATTGCCATTTTTCGAGCGGATTAACATAAAACCACCACCGCCCAGATTCCCTGCCTGCGGATGCGTTACCGCCAGCGCGTAGCCCACCGCCACGGCGGCATCAACGGCATTCCCGCCCTCCTTGAGAATATCCACCCCCACCTGAGTGGCAGTGGCGTCCACAGACGCTACCATTCCCTGTTTCGCGCGTACCGGGTGGAAGACATCTTCCTCCACACCATACGAGACGGGCGGCGCAGGAGGCGCGGCGGCGGCGCTAAAACAACTTCCTGAGAGCAGAGCAGCAATGGCCACCCGGCGTAAAAACGTCGGTTTTATCATCGTTATTCTCCAGAGATTAAGGGGCAACCCCAGCTAAGCCTGGTATATAACTCTGAATTAATCATCGTTTTGTCGGGAAGCGAGTAAACTTAAAGGATATCTTCAGAGGAGGATACGCGATGAAACGACTTCTGATTCTTACGGCACTCCTGCCGTTTGTCGGCTTTGCACAGCCCATTAATACTCTGAACAACCCTAACCAGCCGGGGTATCAGATACCCAGCCAGCAGCGGATGCAAACCCAGATGCAGACTCAGCAAATCCAGCAAAAAGGGATGCTGAATCAGCAACTGAAAACGCAAACTCAGTTGCAACAGCAGCATTTAGAAAACCAGATAAACAATAATTCTCAGCGGGTGTTGCAGTCACAGCCGGGGGAGCGAAATCCCGCCCGGCAGCAAATGCTGCCCAACACCAACGGCGGGATGTTAAACAGCAACCGTAATCCGGATAGTTCGTTGAATCAGCAGCATATGCTGCCGGAGAGGAGAAACGGCGACATGCTGAATCAGCCCAGCACGCCGCAGCCTGACATTCCGTTGAAAACTATTGGGCCGTAAAGTTCGGACCAATCACGTCAATCGCATCGGTACAGATGCAATCCACACCCCAGCGCAGCAACTCTGCTGCGCGCTGGGGTTTATTGACGGTATAAACCAGAATCCGCAGTCCGGCGTCTTTCAACTGCATCACTCGCGCTTTATTGAGTAACTTATGATTGAGATGAATAGAGACGCAGCCCAGCCGCGCGGTCAGTTCGCGCCAGTCGTCGCGCCACTCATCCAGCAACAAACCGCGCGGCAGTTCCGGTGCCGCCTGTTGTGCAGCTTCTAAAGCATCAATCTCAAACGATGACAGCAGCGGCGGCGTCATACCGGCCCACAGCTCGCGTGCCGCCAGCGCCACCATTTTGCCCGTTAATGGCCCGGTGCCGGTGGTGGGTTTGATTTCGATATTCGCCATCATCCCGTGTTCGCGGCAACGTTCCGCCACCTGCGAAAGCAACGGTAGCGGCTCACCTTTAAACATTTTGCTGTACCAACTGCCCGCATCCACGCGCAGTAAATCCTGCCAGTTCAGTTCACCCGCGACGCCCCAGCCGTTGCTGGTACGTTCGAGATTGTCGTCATGGAGCAGGAAGATCTCGCCATCTTTCGATAACTTCGCGTCAAATTCGATCATCTTATGACCGTATTTTGCCCCGACGTCGATTGACGCCAGGGTGTTTTCCGGGGCCAGCTTACCGCCGCCACGATGAGCGACGATGCGGGGATAAGGCCAGTTACTCATACTCGTTGTCCTGTTTCACCATCAAAAAGATGCAGCTGATTTTCCGCCAGATGCAGCCACAGCGTGCTGCCTGCCGTCGGGCGCTCCTGATGCGCCAGTCGCACCACCAGCTTCTGCTCGCCCCAGCGTCCGTGCGCCAGGTTATCTGCGCCGAGGATCTCCAGCGTGTCCATCACCATCGGTACGCCGCCTTCTGCCTGCGAGCTTAGCGCAATATGTTCCGGGCGAATGCCGAGAGTCATTTTACGCCCGGCATACTGACGGTAGCCACCGTTTAGCGGCAGCTCAATACCGCCGTCCAGTTCGAAATGCGTGCCTTCGTTATTCACGCGGCCTGTCAGCAGGTTCATCGCCGGACTGCCGATAAAACTCGCTACAAACAGGCTGGCGGGCTTTTCGTAGACTTCAACTGGTGTGCCAATCTGTTCGGCAACACCGCCGTTCATCACCATTACTCGCTGGGCGAGCGTCATCGCTTCAACCTGATCGTGAGTAACGTAGAGTGAAGTCGTTTTCAGGCGACGGTGCAACTGTTGCAGTTCAAGACGCATCTGCACGCGCAGCTTGGCATCGAGGTTAGAGAGCGGCTCATCAAACAGGAACACCGCCGGATCGCGCACAATCGCGCGGCCCATCGCCACACGCTGGCGCTGACCGCCGGAAAGCTCGCGCGGGCGACGTTTGAGCAGACCGTCCAGCTCCAGAATGCGCGCCGCTTCTTTAACGCGCTCGGCAATTTGCTGCTTGCCCATGCCGCGAATTTTCAGCCCCCACGCCATGTTTTCTTCGACACTCATATGCGGATAAAGCGCGTAGTTCTGGAACACCATCGCAATCCCGCGATCTTTTGGCTCCATTTCAGTCACGCGCTGGTCGTTGATCCAGATATCGCCTTCTGTCACCCGCTCCAGCCCGGCAACCATGCGCAGCAGCGTCGATTTCCCGCAGCCAGACGGCCCGACCATCACGATAAATTCGCCATCCGCCACATCAAGGGTCAGCGGTTTAATGACCTGGGTTTTACCATCCCAGCTTTTGGTTACTGCCTGTAATTTCAGTCCTGCCATCTTATTTCTCACTATCGACCAGGCCGCGCACGAAGGCACGCTGCATCACTAAAACAATCACCACCGGAGGGATAAGCGTTAACAACATCGCCACCATCACTGAGTTCCATTCCGTGGTGCCTTCGCCTGTAGCGATCATCCCTTTGATCCCTGCCACGGTGGTGCCGAGATCCACATCGGTAATAATCAACAACGGCCACAAATACTGATTCCAGCCGTAGATAAAGGTGATCACAAACAGCGCCGCCAGATTAGTTTTGGAGAGCGGAAAAACGATGTCGCAAAAGAAGCGCATTGGCGATGCGCCGTCGATCCGCGCGGCTTCCACCAGCTCATCCGGCAGCGTCATAAAGAACTGGCGGAACAGGAAAGTAGCGGTCGCCGAGGCCATCAGCGGCAGCGTTAAACCGGCGTAGCTGTCGAGCATCTGCAGGTTGGCGATGACTTCCACCGTCGGGAAGATACGTACTTCAACCGGCAGCATCAGGGTGATAAAAATCATCCAGAAGAAGAGGTTACGTAGCGGAAAACGAAACCAGACAATGGCAAATGCCGAGAGCATCGAGACGGTAATTTTGCCGAGCGTAATGCTGAACGCCATCACAAAGCTGTTAAGCAACATCCGCCAGAACGGCGCGCTATTCGTGCCTACCCCGTTCACCCAGATGTTGTGGATGTTTTCCAGCAGATGTGTGCCGGGGATGAGCGTCATCGGCGCGGCATAGACGGCCTGTTTATCCAGCGTCGCCGCGACAAACGCCACGTACAGCGGGAAGAGGATCACCGCGATCCCGAGGATCAGCATGGTATGGCTGAATATCGTCAGCCACGGACGGTTCTCAATCATTGGTAACGCACCTTGCTTTCAACATAGCGGAACTGCACCACCGTCAGCACGATGACGAGGAACATCAACACCACCGACTGTGCGGCAGACGAAGCCAGATCCAGTCCGGTAAAACCTTCGCGGTAGATCTTATAAATCAGCGTCGTGGTGGCCTGAACCGGCCCGCCGGACGTGGCGGCGTCGATCACCGGGAAGGTGTCGAAGAAGGCATACACCAGGTTCACTACCAGCAGGAAGAAACTCACCGGGGCGATAAGCGGCAGCGCAATCTTAAAGAAGCGGCGAATCGGCCCTGCACCGTCGATGGCTGCGGCTTCGATCAACGAACGGGGAATGGATTGCAGCGCGGCATAGAAGAACAGGAAGTTGTAGCTGATTTGCTTCCATACTGAGGCAAACACCACCAGAAACATTGCCTGACCGCTGTTTTGCGCGTGGTTCCAGTCGTAGCCGAACTCCGCGAGAAAATGGGTGATCAGCCCGCGACCGGGGTTAAACAGGAAGATCCACAATACGGCGGCAACGGCGGGAGCCACGGCGTAAGGCAGCAACATTAAGGTTTGATAGAAACGGCTGCCGCGCACGATGTACTCCACCAGCGCCGCAAAGAACAGCGATACCAGCAAACCGCTGACGGTGACAAAGGTGCTGAATTTTATCGTCGTCCAGAAGGAGTCGAGATAGTAGCTGTCATGGAACAGCGTGACGAAGTTATCCAGGCCGACAAACTGGCTGGAGAAACCAAACGGATCGACGCTTTGTAGCGAGTACCACAACGCTTCGCCCGCAGGCCAGATAAAAAAGATAACGGTGATGATGAGCTGCGGCGCGACCAGCAGATAAGGCAGCCAGCGCGAGCGGAACACCGGACGGGATGATGACATTACGGTTAATTCCTGAACTGTGCCGGATGCGCTTCGCTTATCCGGCCTACACGCGATGCCAGGTCAGATAAGCGAAACGCATCCGACATTACACTGATTAAGACTTCGTCGATTTCTCAAAGCGGCGCAGCAACTGATTTCCACGCTCAACGGCGGTATCCAGTGCCTGCTGTGGTGTCTTCTTACCGGTCCACACGCTCTCCAGCTCTTCATCCACAATCACGCGGATCTGCGGCATGTTGCCCAGACGCAGCCCTTTGGTGAACGGCAACGGCGGCTTATTCAGCATCTGACGCGTCGCGGTATCCGCCCCTGGGTTTTTCTCATAAAAGCCCTGCTCACGGGTCAGGTCATACGCTGCTTTGGTGATTGGCAGATAACCGGTTTTCTGATGCCACTCGGCAGCGTTTTCTGGCTTCGCGAGGAAATCGAGGAACTTCGCCACACCGGTATACGTTTCTTTATCTTTACCCTGCATCACCCACAGGCTGGCTCCGCCGATAATGGCGTTTTGTGGCGCATCTTTCGCATCGGCGTCGTAAGGCATCATGCCTACGCCGTAGTTAAATTTGGCGTACTCGCGAATGTTGGCAAGAGAACCGGAAGAGGCGGTGGTCATCGCGCAATCACCGTTATAGAACTTCTCGGTGGATTCATCCTTACGACCGACGTAGCTGAAGTCGCCCTTCTTGTTCATCTCCTCGAGCATGGCGATGTGTTTTACCTGCTCTGGCTTATTGAACTCCAGCACCGCATCGGTACCGTCGAAGCCGTTGTTTTTGGTCGCTACCGGCAGGCCATGCCAGGCGCTAAAGTTTTCAATCTGGATCCAACCCTGCCAGCCGCTGGCGTAGCCGCACTTCATCCCTGCCGCTTTCAGCTTCGCTGTGTAGTCAGCCAGATCCTGCCAGGTTTTTGGCGGCTGCTCTGGGTCGAGGCCCGCTTTTTTGAAGGCGTCTTTGTTGTAGTACAGCACCGGGGTGGAGCTGTTAAACGGCTGGGAGAGCAAATGGCCGGTTTTGGAGTCGGTGTAGTAACCGGAAACCGTTGGCACAAACTGAGATTCATCGAACTTGATACCGGCATCGCTGAACACCTGATAGACCGGCTTAATCGCCTTCGAGGCCATCATGGTGGCGGTACCGATTCCGTACACCTGTAAAAGCGCCGGGGCATTACCGGTACGGAAGGCAGCGATACCCGCACTCAGGCTCTGCTCGTAGTTACCTTTGTAGATCGGCTGAATTTTATAATCCGGGTTGGCGGCGTTGAAGCGCTGCGCCAGAGAGTCGACCTCTTTCCCCAGTTCACCTTCCATTGAATGCCAGAATGGAATGGTGGTGACTGCCATTGCCTGGCTGGCAGGAATGCCAGACTCATTGCCAATCCTAAAGCTGTATGTCGTAACGATCTTATCGGTCATCCCTCTTTTTGTGCCGGGATGCGCGATATCACGCGTTTTATGTTCGCGGGGGTAACATGACATGCTCGAATGACAGAAAAATAACTTTTTTATTACAAAAAAAAGATAGTAAGGCGACAAAGGGATGGCAAGGCGGTGACGCTTCGAAGAAGGCAAAAGTGGAGCTGAGACACGTATAGGTACGATGCTGCTATCGGAGTAAAGAACGTCGGATGGCGACGTTCAAGCGCCTTATCCGACCTACAGGAGATGTAGGTCGGGTAAAAATAGCATTTACGCCGCTCATCCGGTAATTACCGCAGAAAAAAAATTAACCGCCGAGATAGGCGCTGCGCACCGCCTCATTGGCTAGCAGCGCATGGCCGGTATCTTCCAGTACCACGTGACCGTTTTCGAGCACGTAGCCGCGGTCGGCCAGCTTCAGCGCCTGGTTGGCGTTCTGCTCGACGAGGAAGATGGTCATGCCCTGTTCGCGCAGCTGCTCGATGGTGTCGAAGATCTGCTGGATGATAATCGGCGCCAGCCCCAGAGATGGCTCATCCAACAGCAGCAGACGCGGCTGGCTCATCAACGCACGACCAATGGCTAACATTTGCTGTTCACCGCCGGACATGGTTCCCGCACGCTGAATACGGCGTTCGTGCAGGCGTGGGAACAGATCATAGACCCAAATGATGCGTTCCTGGAACTGGTCACGTTCAACAAAGAAGCCGCCCATCGCCAGGTTCTCTTCCACGGTCATGCGCGAGAACACACGACGCCCTTCCGGAACAATCGCCACCGCTTCGCGCATAATTTTCGCCGTCTGCCAGTCGGTAATGTCTTTATCATCAAAGACAATCCGTCCACTGGTGGCTCGTGGGTCGCCGCACAGCGTGCCAAGCAGCGTGGTTTTGCCCGCGCCGTTAGCCCCGATAAGCGTCACGATTTCGCCCTGGTTAATATGCAGACTGACCTCGTGCAGAGCCTGAATCTTCCCGTAGTGGGCGCTGACTCTATCAAACGATAACATCACTTTATCCATTTTTATGCCTTACCACAGAAGCGCGGATCACGTCTGGTGTTGTTGCGGATCTCTTCCGGTGTCCCGTTGGCCAGCGGCGTGCCCTGATTCACCACGTAGATGCGGTCAGAAATTCCCATCACCAGCTTCATATCGTGTTCAATCAGCAAGATGGTGGTGTTGTGATGATTACGCAGCTCGGCAATCAGCTCGTCGAGCTCTTTGGTTTCTTTCGGGTTGAGGCCCGCTGCGGGTTCATCGAGCATCAGGATTTCCGGCTGCGTCACCATGCAGCGGGCTATCTCCAGGCGACGCTGGTCGCCGTAGGCCAGATTGCTGGCCTGACGGTTGGCGTGCTCGAGCAGACGAATACGCTCAAGCCAGGTGCGGACGATCCAGCGCTTCGCTCTGCGCACGGCGGAAAGCAGGGGTTTTTAACAGCCCTGAGAACAGCCCGGTTTTCAGTTGCTGATGCTGCGCCACCAGCAGGTTTTCAATTACCGTCATTTCACGGAACAGACGCACATGCTGGAAGGTGCGCACCACGCCCATGCGGGCAATTTGCTGCCCCGGTAAACCTTCCAGGTGCTGATCGCGCAGTAAAATGGTGCCGCCGGTGGGTTTGTAGAATCCGGTCAGACAGTTAAAAACCGTGGTTTTTCCGGCACCGTTAGGGCCGATTAACGAGACGATCTCCTGCGGGTACAGTTCAAGATTGACGTTGTTCACCGCCAGCAGGCCGCCGAAGCGCATCATCAGGCCGTTAACAGATAATAATGGCTGACTCATGCCTGCTCTCCTTTCGCTGCGCCGTTTTTCAGCTTCAGTTGCGGGCGCGTCATGGGCAGCAAGCCCTGCGGACGCCAGATCATCATCAGCACCATCAAACCACCGAGCATCAACATGCTGTATTCGTTGAAGTCACGCATCAGTTCACGCGACACCACCAGCAGAATCGCCGCGAGGATCACCTGAAGTCGCGAGCCGATCCCGCCCAGCACCACATAATCGCCCATAACACAAGCCACTCGGCAAGGGTGATGATTCCGGGCGGACCAGCCCGACCGTACAACAGCGTCCCAGCCAAGCCCAATGCGGGCGCCCACTGGCGAAGCGGTCAGCTCGACGGCGAGGATCGACCAGCGACCAGGCGATTTCATCTTCACGCAGCGCTTCCCACGCGCGGCCGAGCGGCATACGCAGCAGGCGGTTAATCACGAACAGGCTCAATACCACCAGCAGCAGCGCCACCAGGTAGAGGAAAATGACGCGGTCGGAAGGGTCATATTTGACGCCAAAGAAGTTGCTGAAGATCCCAGCCGCCTTCACGGGCGCTACGGCTAAAACTCGAGGCCGAAGAAGGTCGGTTTAGGGATCTGGCGATCCCGTTCGGGGCCGCCGGTCACTTCGGTGTTGTTCAGCAGCAGAATACGGACAATCTCACCAAAGCCTAAGGTCACAATCGCCTGATACAGTCACCGCGCAGGCGCAGTACCGGGAAGCCCAGCAGGAAGCCCGCTGCCGCCGACACCGAGCCAGCCAGCGGCAGGCAGGTCCAGAAGCCGAGACCGATATAGTGGTTCAACAGCGCGAAGGTATAAGCGCCAATGGCGTAAAGCCACCGTAGCCCTAGCACCAGCAGGCCCGACAGCCCTACCACCACGTTCAGCCCCAGGCCGAGGATGACGTAAATCATGGTCAGGGTGGCGATATCCACCGTGCCGCGCGACACCATAAACGGCCACGCCACGGCAATTACCAGACAGGACCGACAACAGTTTCGTTGACGTCAAGCCACCGCCGGCAGAATAAACTTCGGCCGGAGACGCTTTTAGCCCTTCTGGAACAGCGGACGCAGCATCTGGAAGAAGAACACGACGGCGGTACCGATAAAGATCCACTGCCAGCGTATGTCTGGCCGCGCTGCCGACCACCAGTTTGGTGCCGTCAAGCTGCAGCCTGCACGCCCATAAAGACGCCTGCCAGAACAAAGAACATCGCCGCCGACAGCAGCGCCATCGCAAATTGCATCGGTTTCATACTTTCTCTACCTCCGGGCGGCCCAGGATGCCGGTTGGCATCACCAGCAGCACCACGATCAGCAGCGCGAACGACACCACGTCTTTGTATTCAGTACTGAAATACGCCGACGACAGCGCTTCCGACAAACCATCAGCCCACCTATCACCAGCAGATGGCCCATGACCGCCGTGAAAGCCTTCATCGCGAACAGCCAATGCTGCTGTTGATCACGCCGAACAGCGACCACAAAGCACGGCACGTTGCCGCCATTGCTGCGCCGATAACAAACGTCAGGGCAATCACGCGGTCGGTATTAATGCCGAGCAGGCTGGCCATTTTCAGGTCTTCAGCACAGGCACGACAGGCGCGGCCCATCCCAGAAATGGATAAACAGCGTCAGCGCCAGCATGGCCATAAAAGCACAATCCGATAACGATGCACTGTGGTGATAGATGCGGAGAAGTTTTCGCTGCTACCGATAATCCACGGCCGTTAAAGAGACTCGCAGCGCGACATCGCCAGCCTTTGGTCAGGCGACGATAGTCTGCAGGAGACATCCCGATAGCGAGATTCAGCGCATGAAGATGTTCGGGTCACGCACCGGGCGGTAGCACCGGTTCGATGCCCTCCAGCGGCAAGCGCTGGCAATGACGATTGCCCCATCAGCCAGCCGCCACCAGCAGCCAGCTGGTGTCGATGCCCATGATCATCAGCGCCTGATCGATCATAAAGGAGACATAACTACCGATCATGTAGACCTCGCCGTGGGCGAAGTTAATCATGCCGATAATTCCGTACACCATGGTGTAACCGATGGCGATCAGTGCATAGGTGCTTCCCAGCGTAACGCCGTTAAACATCTGCTGCACGCAGTAAGAAACGGCTCTGACATAAATTAGCCTTTTGCTCAGCGCGGACTCTACGCCCGGCGGGGGATGATTACTTCGCGATATTGGACGAGTCGTCGGCATGCCACTGGAAGACGCCGAACTCGAATCTTCAAATCGCCTTTTTCATCCCAGGAAAGCGGCCCAATCACGGTTTTTGCCCCGTTGGCTTTTAAATCTTTAATCAGCGCCAGCGATAATCGTTAACGGGATTTTCAATGGCAGTTGCCAAGACGGCACGGCGGCATAGGTGATCCTCGACGTATGGACCGCGGATCTTTCTTGTGCGCTTTCAGGGCATCGACGATAGCGCTGTTTGCCGGATCCTGGTCATAGCGTTTTGGCATCGTCACCAGCATCCCTTCACCGGCATCGCCAGCGATGTTCGACAGCGAGGCGTTACCCACGCCTTCCGGCCCCATGAACTGGGTTTCAGGCCCACCGAGCGCGCCTGACGCAGCGTTGCCCATTTCCGGGTGTAACCACCGTAGTAAACGAAGTCGATGTTCTCTTTTTGCAGACGGGCGAGCAGCGCGGAGAAGTCTTTATCGCGGCGGTGATGCCATAGAGAGAGCCACGTTGGCCTTCGCCGCTTTCAGGCTCTGCTGAACGGAGCGCGCCAGACCTTCACCGTATTGCTGTTTGTCATGAATGATGGCGGTCAGCTGCGGTTTTGACTTTCCAGGATGTATTTAGCCACCGTGGCCCCTGGGAGGAGTCGAGGCCCGCGGTACGCATGATGTATTGATAGCCACGCTGGGTCAGCCTGCGGGTTGGTCGCCCCCGGAGAGATCATCAGAAAGCTTCTCTTCTAGATGTCAGAAGCAGGCTGGGTGCAGAGGACAGAGGAGGCCATCACGTATTTGATACCGTCATTGACGATCTTGTTGGCAACCGCCACCGCTTGTTTTGGATCGCAGGCGTCGTCGTATTCCACGCCGACCAGTTGTCGCCCTTAATGCCGCCTTTGGCGTTGATGTCTTTAATGGCCTGACGTGCGCCGTTGAACTCCATGTCGCCCCACTGCGCGACCGGGCCAGACATGGCCCCTACAACCGCAACTTTAATATCAGCCGCCAGTGCCGTGTGTGACATAGCCAGTGCGACCATCCCTGCGATTACTGTTTTTGTATTCCTTTTCATACTTCGGGATCCCCATTCGTGATGTCGTGTTTACACGTCGTGGCGTGTATATATTTTGTAATTATGTGGTTAAAAAGCATTCTGTACTTTTATTATACAACGCTACTTTTACCATTATCTTTTTAATGGGTTAGCGCAGTTTTTTTAACCAAATACAGACTAAATTCTCTATTTTTCAGTCTATTAAGAAAAGATAATATTCTGATTTTTGCAATGGATAAACAGAAAAAAGTGCCTTTGTCAGCATAAAATAACGGCACAAAGGGCGGAATAATTCACTATCATTCAGGGGATTATGCTGGACATTTTTCATTCTCTAATGTTTTAATTTTGTAATTATTGCTGTTAAAAAATTAATCACCTGCCAAAAGAAATAAAAAAGAGAAAGCCTCCGATTAAATTATTTCGCTACACTGGTTCCACTTTTGTGATTTACACGGGTTACCCATGAAGCTGACCATCATTCGATTAGAAAAATTTAGCGACCAAGACCGGATTGACCTGCAAAAGATCTGGCCGGAGTATTCCCCTTCCTCGTTACAGGTTGACGATAACCACCGTATCTACGCCGCGCGTTTTAACGAGCGCCTGCTCGCTGCCGTGCGGGTAACCTTAAGCGGCACCGAGGGAGCACTGGATTCCCTGCGCGTGCGGGAAGTCACCCGCCGTCGCGGTGTGGGGCAATATCTGCTGGAAGAGGTTTTGCGTAACAATCCTGGCGTTTCATGCTGGTGGATGGCGGATGCAGGCGTGGAAGATCGCGGTGTGATGACGGCGTTTATGCAGGCGCTGGGGTTTACGGCACAACAGGGCGGCTGGGAGAAGTGTTAATCGTCAAGTTTGATTTCAAAAGTGATATTGCCTGATGCGCTACGCTTATCAGGCCTACAATGTGTGTTGCAATTTACTGATTTCTTTGGATCTTGTAGGCCGGATAAGGCGTTTACGCCGCATCCGGCATGAAGCAACGTACTCGATATTAGCAATTTGGCGGCAACCCAAAGTTGCCGATTAATGATTACTTCGCATCGGTCGCCGTGCCGTTGGCGTGCCAGTCAAATACGCCGAACTCAAAGCCTTTCAGATCGCCTTTCTCATCCCAGGTCAGCGGTCCCATTACGGTATCCACGGAGTTCGCTTTCAGGTATTTGGCGATTTCAGCCGGATCGTCAGACTGATTCAGGCCCGCCTGCAAAGATTGCAGCGCGGCGTAGGTGGTCCAAACGAATGCGCCACTTGGGTCCTGTTTTTTCGCTTTGATCGCGTCAACAATGGGTTTGTTCGCCGGAACCTGATCGTAGTTCTTCGGCTTGGTCACCAGCAGCCCTTCCGCTGATTCGCCCGCAATGTTAGACAGCGAAACGTTAGCCACACCTTCCGGCCCCATAAACTGAGTTTTCAGCCCTGCCGCGCGTGCCTGACGCAGGATTTGCCCCATTTCCGGGTGATAACCGCCGTAGTAAACGAAGTCGATATTCTCTTTTTTCAGACGCGCCACCAGCGTTGAGAAATCTTTTTCCCCGGCGGTGATGCCATCAAAGAACACCACGTTTGCATTGCCTTTCTTCAGGCCGTCCTGCACCGCTCGCGCCAGACCTTCGCCGTATTGCTGTTTGTCGTGAACGATAGCAATACGCTGCGGTTTCACTTTCTCAAGAATATATTTCGCCGCCGTCGGCCCCTGGTCGGAGTCCAGGCCGGTGGTGCGCAGGATCAGCTGATAGCCACGGGCGGTCAGCTCCGGCGCGGTTGCCGCTGGGGTGATCATTAAAATGCCTTCGTCTTCGTAGATGTCAGACGCAGGCTGCGTTGATGAAGAACAGAGGTGACCAATCACATATTTAATGCCGTCGTTAACGACTTTGTTCGCCACCGCAACCGCCTGTTTCGGGTCACAGGCATCGTCATATTTTACGATTTGCAGTTTGTTGCCTTTAATGCCGCCTTTAGCGTTGATATCCGCAACCGCCTGCTCTGCGCCGGTAAACTCCTGGTCACCGTACTGCGCAACCGGACCGGACATTGCGCCCACGACCGCGACTTTAATATCTTCTGCCAGAGCCATATTGCTGAATGCCAGCGCGATACATCCTGCCAGTAACGCTTTACCCTTTATGTTCATCCTGAGAATCCCCATTCTTCTGGTTATTACGTGTGTTGTGATGTTGTTTTTCAGCACTTTATTTCGTTTTATGCATGACTACCCGTGCTTTAGCAGCATACTCTGCTAAAACATACCCGATTTTTATGATATTGGAATAGCTATTTTGACAGTTTATTAACAATCTGCGTGGGGATTGGCGTTTTGCCGGAGGGGAAATTGATTATTACAGAGGCCCAAAAAACAAAAACCCCGGACTCTCATCCAGGGTTCTCTGCTTAATAGCGGAAATTACGCTTCAATGGCAGCACGCAATTTTTTCATCGCATTCTTTTTCAAGCTGACGAACACGCTTCGGCGGAAACGCCGTAACGGTCGGCCAGTTCTTGCAGCGTGGACTTGTTGTCTTCGTCCAGCCAGCGGGCGCGAATGATGTCCTGACTACGTTCATCCGACCCCCTGCCGCAGTCGCGTCGGTCAGCTTGTTGGCTGCCTGCTCTTCCCAGGTCTGCATCTTGTTTCGATGCCATCGGCAAAGTTGGACGATTTATCCTCCAGATGAGCACAGGTGCAACGGAATGGCTTTCAGAATCATCGTCAGAGGACATATCAAACGCCATGTCCTGCGCTGACATACGAGATTCCATCTCGCGCACGTCTTTGCTGGATAGCGCCAGCTCACGGGCAACCATTCCCACTTCATAGCGTTTGGTTAAACGACCCAAACGCTGCTTGTTTTTACGCAGGTTAAAGAACAGCTTACGCTGTGCTTTGGTGGTGGCCACTTTGACGATACGCCAGTTACGCCAGCACGTACTCGTGGATTTCCGCTTTGATCCAGTGAACGGCGAAGGAGACCAGGCGCACACCCACTTCCGGGTTGAAACGGCGCACTGCTTTCATCAGGCCGATGTTACCTTCCTGAATCAAATCCGCCTGTGGCAGGCCATAGCCCGCATAATTACGAGCAATATGAACAACAAACCGCAGGTGAGACAGGATCAGCGTTTTAGCTGCTTCCAGATCGCCATGGTAATGCAGCTTTTCAGCCAGCGCCCGCTCCTCGTCAGCCGACAACATCGGCCACGCGTTAGCTGCCCGGATGTAGGAATCCAGGTTGCCAACTGGGGCTAAAGCTAAACTTTGCATTTTGTCAGTCATTCAAATCCTCTCAATCGATATCTTCTGGCGCTTCAGTGGTAGCAACAACTGTGCCAGAGCTTAAGAGCAACGAGGTTATCATTCACTGTTTTATCAGACCGTGATTTTATCCACAAGTTCAATGCAAGCTTGTGAATAAATTACGCACAAAATGTGACATAGAGATGAAATACCGGGAAGAGACAACGGGGTCTCTTTCCCTGCTACGGAACCCATTGCAGGGAAAGAGTATAACACGCTTTTATTATTCAGGCGTAAAGTGGCGTAAATGTTGTACCGTGGCAAGCCACGCTGCCACCCAGCCAATCATCGAGCATACCAGCAGCAATAGCAGGCATTCATCGAATGATAAGCCATTGATATCAAACTTCGTTCCGAAAACCTGTGCCACTTCCGTCACCGCCGATGACAGCCGCATCACCAGAATTTCCGACAGAATCAGTGACAGGAATGCACCGGAGAAGCCCAGCAACGCACCGCCATAGAGGAACGGACGCAGAATAAAGCCATCCGTTGCACCAATCAGCTTCTGCACATTAATGGTGTCACGGCGGGCGAAGATACTGAGACGCACGCTGTTACCAATGACGAGGAATACCGCTGCGACCATCAGCACGCCGATCATTGCCGATACGCGACCAACCAGTCCGGTAATGGACGCCAGTCGGGAGAACCAGCTGTCATCCATACGCACTTCATTAACGCCCTGAATCTGCGCCACGCGGTCACGCAGGGTGTTTAAGGCATCGGTGGTCTGGAAATCGATTTTCGGGACAACCACCGCCACAGCTGGCAGTGGATCTTCTTCCAGCATATCCAGCGCGCCGCCAAAGCCCGACCAGTTGCGGAACTCGCCCAGCGCTTCATCACGGGAGAGATAGTTCACTTTATTGATGCCCTGCTCGGCCTCAGCTGTCCAACCACTTTCGCCGCCGCATCGTCATCCAGCGTTTTTTCCAGATAGACCGTTATTTGCGGGGAGGGATAGTACTGCGAAGCCGCCCGTGTTGACGTTCTTGTAAACCATGTAGCAGACGCTCGGCAGCGTCAGGGAAATAGCGATAACCATCACCGTCAGGAAAGTGGCGATAGGCTTACTTTTCAGGTCCTGCACCGCGCCCTGCCAGGCGTAACGCACCTGTTCATTGAACACGTTGGTTTTACGCGAGTTAGGGTTTTGGTGCCGGTTTGCCGCGCTTCGTGTATCACGCCCGCATCGCCAGATGCCGTTACCGACTTGCGAAAACGATCGAGACGACCGCCGAACTGGCGAATTTGATTCATTGCTTCACGCTTATTCACCCGGCAAGCCTCCATGCAAGTGGCCGTCGCTCAGCGTCAGCATGCGGTATGAACGACGAGAAATCAGATTGATGTCGTGCGTCGCCATCAGCACCGTCACCCCCACGCGGTTGAACTCTTCGAACAGGCGCAGAATGCCTTCCGACAGCGCGTCATCGAGGTTACCGGTTGGTTCATCCGCCAGCAAAACTGCCGGTTTGTTGACCACCGCACGGGCGATCCCCACGCGCTGCTGTTCACCGCCGGATAGCTGAATCGGGAGGTTTTTCGCTTTATCGAGCAGGCCAACTTTATCCAGTGCCGCAGAGACGCGGCGGCGAATATCATCGTCGCACTTACCGGCGATAATCGCGGAATAGCCACGTTATCAAACACGGTACGGTCCATCAGCAGATGGTGATCCTGGAAAATCATGCCGATCTGGCGGCGCAGAACGGCACCTCACGGTTTTGCAGGCGGCTGATATCGTGGCCGCCGAACAAAATCTTCCCGGCGCTTGGCCGCTCAATCCCCAGATAAGGTTCAGCAAAGTACTTTTACCTGCACCGGAATGGCCGGTCAGGAATGCCATCTCGCCTGGCTGCAGGTGAAAAGTCACTCCCTGCAGCGCTTGTCTCCCGCCGAGATAGGCTTTGCTGACGTGTTCAAAGCGAATCATGATTAATCCTCTCGGGCAAAAAGTGCCTCAATAAAATCGCCCGCTTTAAACGGACGTAAGTCCTTAATACGTTCGCCGACGCCGATATAACGAATCGGAATGCCGAACTGATCTGCCACGGAGAATATCACCCCGCCTTTGGCAGTTCCGTCGAGTTTAGTCAGCGTGATGCCGGTCAGGCCCACCGCTTCATGGAACAGTTTGGCCTGGCTAATGGCATTTTGCCCGGTGCTGGCGTCAATCGTCAGCATCACTTCAGGCGGTGCTTCAACATCAGCTTCTTCATCACACGGACGATTTTCTTCAGTTCTTCCATCAGGTGCGACTTGTTCTGGAGCGCCTGGCGGTCTGGCAATCAGCACATCAACGTTACGTGCTTTTGCCGCCGAATCGCATCGAAAATCACCGAAGCGGAATCTGCGCCGGTGTGCTGTGCAATGACCGGAATATTGTTGCGCTCGCCCCACACCTGAAGCTGCTCAACCGCTGCCGCACGGAAGGTATCGCCCGCCGCCAGCATCACCGTTTTACCCTGCTGCTCGAACTGACGCGCCAGCTTGCCGATGGTGGTGGTTTTACCCACGCCGTTGACGCGACGATCAGAATAACGAATGGGGTTTTGCCTTCAATATTAAGTGGTTCATCCACTTTTGCGAGAATTTCACCCATTTCATCTTTCAGCAGGCCGTACAGCGCTTCCGCATCTTTAAGCCGCTTACCGGCTGGCCGTTTCGGTCAGGCTGGCGATGATTTTACGGGTTGTTTCCACGCCGACGTCGGCAATCAACAGCTGCTCTTCCAGCTCTTCAAACAGATCATCGTCGATTTTCTTGCCGCGGAACAGACTGATAAATCCGGAACCGAGGTTTTCTTTGGTTTTTAACAGGCTGCGTTTCAGGCGCGCGAAGAAACCTTCTTTGGTCGGTTTTTCCTGTTCCTGCTGCGCGGCGGGTGCTTCACTTCACCGCTTCTCTTCTTCAACATCTTCAACCGCCGTCTCTGCCGGTCGGCGGCCAGCGCCAGCGCTTCCAGCTCTTCGTCCGTCAGCTCAGTCTCTTTAGCGTCGGCTTCTTCGGTTGCGACGGTTTCAGCAACGGCTTCAACTTCAGGCGCAATCACGTCAGCGACCGGCAGATCTTCAACGCGTACCGCCGCCGTTTTTTTTCGACAACCGGCAGCTCTTCACGTTTTCGAGAGCCCTTCTCCGGGTTTCTTCTAAAGCGCTACCGGTGCGGCCTCTTCGACGCTCAGTGGCGGCTGCGATTTTTCGCTTTCCGCAACCTGTTCAGTGACGTCAACCACATCAGCGGCGAAAACTTCACTTTTCTTCAACCGGATGCGCTACGGCAGTCTCTTCGGCCACTACATCTTCAACAGCGGGCGTTTCAACAACCGTTTCAGGCTCGACGACCGGACGATTTTCTACCGCCGGCTGTTCTTCTAATTTTGTCTTCTGATTCAACAACCTGATCCTGTTCTTTTTGACCAAAGCCCAGCCAGGAAAAAATCCGCGTTTTTTTTCTTTTGCCATTTTCGACCACACTCCCCGCAGATAATTGATGGCGCCACTTCGCCACAATCGACGCGAAGGCTGAAATAATGATGAAATTAGTCGCTTAGTCTACCACTTAACTTCCCTGGCTTCACCGCTTTCACCCGGCAGAGGAGCCGCTAGAATAGCAGGCTGAAAGAGCGATCAGAGCGAGCAAATGAAAAAACCAACCTCCGGCGGCAGTGGCCAGATCCGCATTATTGGCGGACAGGGGCGCGGCCGTAAACTTCCTGTCCCCGACAGCCCAGTCTCAGACCCACCACCGACCGCGTGCGTGAAACCCTTTTTAACTGGCTGGCACCGTCGATGGTAGATGCCCGCTGCTTGGACTGTTTCGCCGGAAGCGGCGCGCTGGGGCCAGAAGCACTCTCCCGCTACGCCGCCAGCACCACGCTGCTGGAGATGGAGCGTCATGTGGCTCAACAGCTGCAAAAAAAATCTCGCCACGTGAAAAGCCGGAACACGGCAAAGTGGTGAACACCAACACCCTGACCTACCTTAACCAGAGCGGCACGCCGCACGATGTGGTGTTTGTCGATCCACCGTTCCGTAAAGGGCTGCTGGAAGAGACGCTAAATCTGCTGGAAGTGAACGGCTGGCTGGCAGATGGCGCGCTTATTTACGTCGAAAGCGAAGTAGAAAACGGCCTGCCGCCGGTGCCTGCCAGCTGGAGTCTGCATCGGGAAAAAATCGCCGGTCAGGTCGCTTATCGCCTCTATCATCGTGAAGTGCAGGGAGAAAAGGATGCTGATTAATCTGGGTCGCTTGTTGATGCTGTGCGTGTGGGCATTTTTGGTACTGAATGTCATCCAGCCGTTCCCGCGTCCGCTGAATATTTTCGTCAACGTCGCACTGATTTTTATGGTGTTGATGCACGGTATGCAGATGGCGTTGTTGCAATCCACGATGCCAAAAGATGGGCCACAGATGACGTTCGGCGAGAAAGTTCGCATCTTCCTCTTCGGCGTGTTTGAACTGCTGGTGTGGCAAAAGAAAACGGTCACCTGAAAAAGAAGAAATAAGATCTTGCGGGATGTAGACCGTTAACTATTCAGCCTTAAAATCGACAAAGCGCGAGCCTTTGTAACTTAACGTTCCTTTGTCACCCACGGTCAACTGGTGATACTGCGCGGCTTCCACGCGGAAACTCACCTCCAGCCCACCCTGCTCAGGCTTAAAGCTTACGTCATAGCGCATCTCGCTGCCCGCGGGAGTAACCGTCTGCTGACGCGAACGGCGGTCATTCAGCACCTTTTCACGTTTATTGCTCACCACCACTCGTTTTTGCATCAGCGGCGCGGCGTCGTTATCCATTTTTTCCCGTCGCTGCTGAACGTAGCGAAACGAAGCGGCAATAACGATAATCGCCACCACAACGACGAAAAACAAAGGCATTTTGCTCATTTCAGGTTCTCATAAGAATTTACGCAAATCAGAGTAAACGGCGAAGTCAGTCATTGTCATCTGGCCGCCACCACTACTACACTGGACATTCAGGACTGGCAACACCGTTACCTATTAAGATAACAGATACAGGGACTTAATATGCTTTGGTCGTTTATCGCAGTATTCTTTTCCGGGTGGCTCTACGTTGACGCCGCCTACCGTGGCCCAGCCTGGCAGCGCTGGGCATTCAAACCTATCACCCTAATTTTACTGCTGTTTCTCGCCTGGCAGGCGCCGATGTTTAACGCCATCAGCTATCTGGTGCTGGCGGGTCTGTGCGCCGCGCTGGTCGGTGATGCGCTAACGCTGCTGCCGCGACAGCGCATGCTCTACGCGGTGGGGGCCTTTTTCCTTTCACACCTGCTCTATACCATCTGGTTTGCCGGTCAGCTGACCTTCACCTTCTTCTGGCCGCTGCCGGTAATATTACTGGTGATTGGCGCGCTGCTGCTAGTCACAATCTGGACAAGGTTGGAAGAGATGCGTCTGCCGGTGCTGGCATTTGTTGGCATGACGCTGGTGATGGTCTGGGTGGCGGGCGAACTGTGGTTCCTGCGCCCAACCGATACCGCGATGTCCGGACTCTTGGTGCCGCGATTGCTGCTCGGCAATATTGTCTGGCTGGTGAGTCAGTACCGTTGTCGCTTCCGCGCGGATACTGCCATTTACGCCGCCTGCTACTTTGCCGGACACTTCTTTATCGTTCGCGCACTTTATTTGTAATTCTTCTCGCTCACTCCGGAGTCGACTCCAGAGTGTATGCTGCGCTTAATGAAACAACGATCATTAACCGGAGGATACGATGTCGACTCCAGAGACGCATGACAAAAAAGCCCCGCAGTTCTCCTCATTCAAGCTGGCTCCTGCCCGCAGGCGCAGGACGATTGCTGCTGCGATAGCCAATGCTCCACCGTGGAAACACCGGTAGAAAGCGCACTGGAAGCACGCTACAGCTGGGTGGTTAACGGGATGGACTGCGCCGCCTGCGCCCGCAAAGTGGAAACCGCCGCGCGCCAGGTCCCCGGGGTGAAGCAGGCCAAAGTGCTGTTCGCCACGGAAAAACTGCTGGTCGATGCCGATGAAGACGTCCGCGCACAGATTGAAAAAGCGGTCAGCGCCGCGGGCTATACGCTGCGCGGCGAGGATGCCTCCGCACCGGAAGCTGAAGTCCTCCCGCCTGAAGGAAAACCTGCCGCTGATAGCGCTTATCGTATTGATGGCCATCAGTTGGGGGCTGGAACAGTTCAACCATCCGCTCGGCAATCTGGCCTTTATCGCCACCACCCTGGTCGGGCTGTTCCTGATCGCTCGCCAGTCGCTGCGCCTGATTAAGAGCGGCAGCTGGTTTGCCATCGAAACGCTGATGAGCGTGGCGGCCATCGGTGCGCTATTTATCGGCGCGACGGCGGAAGCGGCGATGGTACTGCTGCTGTTTTTAATCGGCGAGCGACTGGAAGGTGCTGCCAACCGCGCGCGTCAGGGCGTGAGCGCATTGATGGCGCTGAAGCCCGATACCGCCGTGCGGGTGCGTGACGGCCAGCGGGAAACCGTGGCCCAAAAGGATTTACAGCCCGGCGATGTGATTGAAGTCGCCGCCGGGCGTCTGCCTGCCGACGGCAAGCTGATGACTCCGTTCGCCAGCTTTGACGAAAGCGCCTTAACCGGCGAGTCGATTCCGGTTGAACGCAACGCCGGCGAAAGCGTTCCAGCAGGTGCCACCAGCGCCGACCGTCTGGTACAGCTCAGCGTGATATCTAAACCCGGCGACAGCGCCATCGACCGCATCCTGCGCCTGATCGAAGAAGCGGAAGAACGCCGCGCGCCAATCGAACGCTTTATTGACCGTTTCAGCCGCATTTACACGCCGGTGATTATGGCCGTCGCTCTGCTGGTGACGCTGGTGCCACCGCTGCTGTTTGCCGCCAGCTGGCAGGAGTGGATTTATAAAGGGCTGACGCTGCTGCTGATTGGCTGCCCGTGTGCGTTAGTTATCTCAACGCCTGCGGCGATTACCTCCGGGCTGGCGGCGGCAGCGCGTCGTGGGGCGTTGATTAAAGGCGGAGCGGCGCTGGAACAGCTGGGTCGTGTTACTCAGGTGGCGTTTGATAAAACCGGTACGCTGACCGTCGGTAAACCGCGCGTTACCGCGATTCATCCGGCAACGGGTATTAGTGAATCTGAACTGCTGACACTGGCGGCGGCGGTCGAGCAAGGCGCGACGCATCCACTGGCGCAAGCCATCGTACGCGAAGCACAGGTTGCTGAACTCGCCATTCCCACCGCCGAATCACAGCGGGCGCTGGTCGGGTCTGGCATTGAAGCGCAGGTTAACGGTGAGCGCGTATTGATTTGCGCTGCCGGGAAACATCCCGCTGATGCATTTACTGGTTTAATTAACGAACTGGAAAGCGCCGGGCAAACGGTAGTGCTGGTAGTACGTAACGATGACGTGCTTGGTGTCATTGCGTTACAGGATACCCTGCGCGCCGATGCTGCAACTGCCATCAGTGAACTGAACGCGCTGGGCGTCAAAGGGGTGATCCTCACCGGCGATAATCCACGCGCAGCGGCGGCAATTGCCGGGGAGCTGGGGCTGGAGTTTAAAGCGGGCCTGTTGCCGGAAGATAAAGTCAAAGCGGTGACCGAGCTGAATCAACATGCGCCGCTGGCGATGGTCGGTGACGGTATTAACGACGCGCCAGCGATGAAAGCTGCCGCCATCGGGATTGCAATGGGTAGCGGCACAGACGTGGCGCTGGAAACCGCCGACGCAGCATTAACCCATAACCACCTGCGCGGCCTGGTGCAAATGATTGAACTGGCACGCGCCACTCACGCCAATATCCGCCAGAACATCACTATTGCGCTGGGGCTGAAAGGGATCTTCCTCGTCACCACGCTGTTAGGGATGACCGGGTTGTGGCTGGCAGTGCTGGCAGATACGGGGGCGACGGTGCTGGTGACAGCGAATGCGTTAAGATTGTTGCGCAGGAGATAAGGCAAACCGATCGCAACATTGAGCGCGATCGGTCCCCTCGCCCCTCTGGGGAGAGGGTTAGGGTGAGGGGAAAAGGCGGCATCGAAGCCAATCAGCCCCTATCAACCGCCTTTACGAATCAAATAACGATAAGGCAGTCCATCCGTCTCTTTAGCAACCAGTTCGTGTTCCATAAAACGGCAAAAACCGGGGATATCGCGCGTAGTCGCGGGTCGTCGGCAATAATCAGGCCGTTTCGCCCACCGGCATCGTACGCACGGTTTTGCGCACCATCATTACCGGCTCCGGGCAACGGAGTCCCTGCGCGTCTAAAGTGTGGTCGGGGCTGGAGAACAAATCGGTCATTATCATCTCATCATTTGAAAAAACGGCATTAGTTTACGCCTTGACCCTCGCAACGCAACAAGGTTAACGATCGCGTGAAAACAACCATTGCAATGCAATGGGAAAGCAGTATCATTCCGCCCCTGCAATTGGTTTGCAGATCATTGGGTTCCCTCACCCCAATGCCACTAAAAAGGTACAATATGACTCCCTTTACCTCCGACGCAGCGCCGTCATGCGCTGGTTTGGCTATCGTTATTTCACCTGTTGGTGATCACCTCCAGTAACTATCTGGTGCAGCTGCCGGTGTCCGTTTTCGGATTCCACACCACCTGGGGGTGCGTTTAGCTTTCCGTTTATTTTCCTGGCAACCGACCTCACCGTGCGGATCTTTGGCGCACCGCTGGCTCGTCGCATCGTTTTCGCGGTGATGATCCCGGCGCTGATGATTTCCTACGCCATATCCTCTCTGTTTTACATGGGGGAATGGGCAGGGCTTCGCTGCGCTGGCGCACTTCAACCTGTTTGTCGCCCGTATCGCCGCCGCAAGCTTTATGGCCTACGCCTTAGGGCAGATTCTCGACGTCCACGTCTTTAACCGTCTGCGTCAAAGCAAACACTGGTGGCTGGCGCCTACGGCTTCCACGCTGTTCGGTAATATCAGCGATACGCTGGCGTTCTTCTTCATCGCCTTCTGGCGCAGCACCGATCCCTTTATGGCGGCCCATTGGGTGGAAATCGCCCTCGTGGACTACACCTTTAAAGTGCTGATCAGCATTGTTTTCTTCCTGCCGATGTATGGCGTATTGTTGAATATGCTGATGAAAAGGCTGGCAGATAAATCCGATTTATCTCGCAGCACAGCCCGGGGCTAGAAGTTCATGACATTGGTTGTGATAAGATAGCGGAATGAGCCGTTAGTGGCTGTTTATCGAAAGGAAGAAGTCAATGCGCAAATTGGTGAAATATGTTGGTATTGGCCTGCTGGTTGTGGGTCTTGCTGCCTGTGACAACAGCGATACCAGCACCCCTGCACAGGGTTCGGCTGCCGCAAGTGACGCCGCCGGTCAGGCTATCAGCCTGTTAGACGGTAAACTCAGCTTCACGCTACCGGCCGGGATGACCGACCAGAGCGGTAAGCTCGGCACCCAAAGCAACAACATGCACGTTTATTCTGATGCCACCGGCCAGAAAGCGATCATCGTTATCGTCGGCGACGGCACCAATGAAGATCTGGCCGTGCTGACCAATCGTCTGGAAGAACAACAGCGCAGTCGTGATCCACAGCTGCAGGTTGTCACCAACAAATCTATCGATGTGAAGGGCCATACCCTGCAACAGCTCGATAGCATCATTTCTGCCAAAGGGCAGACCGCTTCACTCTTCCGTGGGGCGCTGGGTAAAGTTGACAATAAACTGCTGACCCTGCAGGTTACGCTGCCAGCGGATAACCAGCAGCAGGCGCAGGCCGATGCGGAAAAAATCATTAATACGCTGGTCATTAACTAATTTCGTTTTGATGACCCAACGGCCTCTCGCGTGGTTACGCCAGAGGCCGTTTTTTTAGCTGCCATCCCAGCAGCAGTGCCAACGTGACCAGCCCTGCCGCCGCAATATAGATAGTCGACACGCCCATCCACGCCATCATCAGCCCAGCCAGCGGCCCGGTTATCCCCAACGACAGATCCATAAACACGGTATAAGTTGCCAGCGCCGCGCCCTGATTTTGCTGCGGCACCGCTTTGACGGCAACGACGCCCAATGCCGGGAAGACCAGCGAAAAGCCCGCGCCCGCCAGGAGTAGGGGCCACTTTTGCCATCAGCGGCGTCGCCGCGACGCCCACCAGCAGCAGGCCCAGAACCTCAACGGCAAAAACAGATCATCGCCACGTTCAAACCACCCAGACGATTGATACCGTTGGGGAACAGCAGCCGGGTGCCGACGAAGGCACAGCTAAACAGCGTGAGCGCGAAAGCTGCGCCATCCCACCCTTTAGCGTCGTAGAACAACGTGATAAAGCTGGCGATCACGCCAAACCCGGCCGATGCCAGGGCCAGCGCCATTCCGTAGGGCCAGACGCGGCCCAATACGGCGCGAAACGACATCGGTTTGCCTTTGGCGGCTTTCACCTCCGCACGTGGGAGTGCCGCCAGAATAGCCACCGCGGCCACCGCCATGATCGCCAGCGCCAGCCCTTGCAGACCGATATAGCGATAGCAAAGTACGCCCAGCGGCGCGCCCATCGCCATCGCACCGTAGGTGACGATACCGTTCCAGGAAATAACCCGGCCAATATGGGGAGCACCGACCACGCCAACGCCCCACAGGGTGGAGCCGGTTCCCGCAAAACTTTGGCCAATACCGAGGATCACGCGGCCAATGCACAGCAGTACAAGGCTCACCAGCGGCCAGCCGCTACCCAGTGACGCCAGCAGATAACCAACCCCGCTGAGGAAGCAGCCGCATAAGCCAAAGACGACGATTTTTTTCGGCCCGAGCTGGTCGGCGTAGCGTCCAGCGTGAGGGCGACTGAGCAGCGTGGCGAAATACTGTAGGCTAATCACCAGCCCCGCCCAAAAGGCGCTAAAGCCCATGACATCATGGACATAGCCTGGCAGCACCGCTAGCGGCAGGCCAATCGTGAGGTAGCTGGCGAAGTTAAAGATAACGACGGAGACAATACGCAAATTGAGGCGCAATCCGTTTAGCGCGGGTTCGGCTACGGGTTCGGGCATGAGGATCACCACATTTTTACAACAGTGTTTCATTTTTACCACGTGCTGACGTGAAAATCAGCAGTAAGAATCAGAATATTGCTGGCGTGACTCCCGCTACACTTAATACAAAAAGTCACAAGGAAGCCCCAATGGAAACCCCTCAACCCGATAAAACGGGCATGCACATTCTGCTCAAGCTGGCCTCGCTGGTAGTGATCCTCGCGGGCATTCACGCAGCGGCAGATATCATTGTGCAGCTGTTACTGGCGCTGTTTTTTGCCATCGTCCTCAACCCGCTCGTCACCTGGTTTATTCGTCGGGGAGTACAACGCCCCGTTGCCATTACGATTGTAGTGGTGGTGATGCTGATCGCACTAACCGCGCTGGTCGGCGTACTGGCGGCATCGTTTAACGAATTTATCTCTATGCTGCCGAAGTTTAATAAGGAGCTGACGCGCAAACTTTTTAAATTGCAGGAGATGTTGCCTTTTCTTAATTTGCATATGTCGCCGGAGCGAATGCTGCAGCGGATGGACTCGGAAAAAGTGGTTACCTTCACCACAGCGCTAATGACCGGGCTTTCCGGGGCAATGGCGAGCGTGCTTTTGCTGGTGATGACCGTAGTTTTTATGCTGTTTGAAGTGCGCCACGTCCCTTACAAAATGCGTTTTGCGCTGAATAATCCACAGATTCACATCGCGGGATTACACCGCGCACTTAAAGGCGTTTCGCACTATCTTGCATTGAAGACGCTACTCAGTTTATGGACAGGTGTCATCGTCTGGCTGGGGCTGGAGCTGATGGGGGTGCAGTTTGCGCTGATGTGGGCAGTACTGGCGTTTTTGCTCAACTACGTGCCCAATATCGGCGCGGTAATTTCCGCCGTACCGCCAATGATTCAGGTGCTGCTGTTTAATGGTGTTTACGAATGTATTCTGGTCGGCGCATTGTTTTTAGTGGTCCATATGGTCATCGGCAATATTTTAGAACCACGGATGATGGGCCATCGCCTGGGGATGTCCACCATGGTGGTATTTCTTTCATTGTTAATTTGGGGATGGCTGCTCGGCCCGGTAGGGATGCTACTTTCGGTGCCATTAACCAGCGTGTGTAAAATCTGGATGGAAACCACCAAAGGCGGTAGCAAACTGGCGATTTTACTGGGGCCGGGCAGACCGAAAAGTCGGTTACCGGGATGAGGCGACAAGTGATACGATACGCACTTTCATTTTCCATTAAACGTTGGCCCTGATATGTATCGGATAGTTCTGGGGAAAGTTTCGACCTTAAGCGCAGCTCCACTGCCACCGGGTTTACGCGAGCAAGCACCGCAAGGTCCACGACGCGAACGCTGGCTGGCGGGGCGTGCATTGCTTTCGCACACGCTTTCCCCGCTACCGGAGATCATCTATGGCGAACAAGGCAAACCTGCATTTGCGCCGGAAATGCCGCTATGGTTCAACTTAAGCCATAGCGGTGACGATATCGCCCTGCTGTTGAGTGATGAAGGCGAAGTCGGCTGCGATATCGAAGTGATTCGCCCGCGCGCCAACTGGCGCTGGCTGGCGAACGCCGTATTCAGCCTCGGGGAACACGCTGAGATGGACGCCGTGCATCCTGATCAGCAACTGGAAATGTTCTGGCGCATCTGGACGCGCAAAGAAGCCATCGTTAAACAGCGTGGCGGCAGCGCCTGGCAAATCGTCAGCGTAGACAGCACCTATCACTCCTCGCTGTCAGTCAGCCATTGTCAGCTTGAAAATTTAAGCCTTGCGATCTGCACCCCTACTCCCTTTACGCTCACCGCCGACAGTGTGCAATGGATCGATTCAGTTAACTGATCCGCCCACCCGACTGCCCATCTATTGATCCAGAACAGGTAATCAGTATGACGAATACTTAAAATCGTCATACTTATTTCCGCCATCTATTTTAATCCATTGGGGTTACCATGCTCTCCACACTCCGCCGCACTCTATTTGCGCTGCTGGCTTGTGCGTCTTTTATCGTCCATGCCGCTGCACCAGATGAAATCACCACCGCCTGGCCGGTGAATGTCGGGCCACTAAACCCGCACCTTTACACGCCTAACCAGATGTTCGCCCAGAGCATGGTTTATGAACCATTGGTGAAATATCAGGCAGACGGTTCGGTGATCCCGTGGCTGGCAAAAAGCTGGACTCATTCAGAAGATGGTAAAACCTGGACCTTCACCCTGCGTGATGACGTGAAATTCTCCAACGGTGAACCGTTCGATGCCGAGGCGGCGGCAGAAAACTTCCGCGCAGTGCTCGATAACCGTCAACGTCACGCCTGGCTGGAGCTGGCAAACCAGATTGTTGATGTTAAAGCACTCAGTAAAACAGAGCTGCAAATTACCCTGAAAAGCGCCTACTATCCTTTCCTGCAAGAACTGGCCCTGCCCCGTCCTTTCCGTTTTATCGCTCCCTCGCAGTTTAAAAACCATGAAACCATGAACGGAATTAAAGCGCCGATTGGCACCGGACCGTGGATTTTGCAGGAATCGAAACTGAATCAGTACGATGTCTTCGTCCGTAACGAAAACTACTGGGGCGAAAAGCCAGCGATTAAAAAGATCACCTTTAACGTCATCCCGGACCCGACTACCCGCGCGGTGGCGTTTGAAACTGGCGATATCGACCTGCTGTACGGAAACGAAGGGTTATTACCGCTCGATACCTTCGCCCGCTTTAGCCAGAATCCGGCTTACCACACCCAACTGTCACAGCCGATCGAAACCGTGATGCTGGCGCTCAATACCGCCAAAGCCCCCACCAACGAGCTGGCAGTACGTGAAGCTCTTAATTACGCGGTAAACAAAAAATCGCTGATTGATAACGCGTTGTATGGCACCCAGCAGGTCGCCGACACCCTGTTTGCCCCTTCTGTGCCCTACGCCAACCTCGGCCTGAAACCGAGCCAGTACGATCCGCAAAAAGCGAAAGCGTTGCTGGAAAAAGCCGGTTGGACGCTGCCTGCGGGCAAAGACATCCGCGAGAAAAATGGTCAGCCGCTGCGCATTGAACTTTCGTTCATCGGCACCGACGCGCTCAGTAAATCGATGGCCGAAATCATTCAGGCCGATATGCGCCAGATAGGTGTTGATGTGGCGCTGGTCGGCGAGGAAGAGAGCAGCATTTATGCGCGCCAGCGCGATGGCCGCTTTGGCATGATTTTCAACCGCACCTGGGGCGCACCGTACGATCCACACGCCTTTATGAGTTCAATGCGCGTGCCGTCACACGCCGATTTCCAGGCGCAACAGGGATTAGCCGACAAGCCGATTATCGATAAAGAGATTCGCGAAGTGCTGGAAACCAGCGATAAAACCCAGCGTCAGGCGCTGTATCGCGACATTCTGACCCGTCTGCATAATGATGCCGTCTATTTACCCATCAGCTACATCTCAATGATGGTGGTTGCCAGGCCGGAGCTGGCGATACATTCCCTACGCGCCGATTGCTGCGGAAATTCCATTTGAACAGATTACGCCGGTGAAACCCTGATGCTGCGCTACGTATTACGGCGCATTGCGCTGCTGATCCCGATGGTGTTTGCCGCCTCGGTGATTATCTTCCTGACGCCTGCGCTGGGCACCGGCTACCTGGCGCTCGACTATTTGCGTCTTTCTAACCTGCCGCCAACGCCCGAAATGGTCGCCTCGACGCGAGTCATGCTGGGACCAATCAGCCGCTAATTGCTCAGTACGGCAACTGGCTGTGGAAAGCGCTGCACCTGGATTTTGGCCTTTCATTTGCCAGCCAGCGCCCGGTGCTGGATGACATGCTGGACTTTCTGCCCGCCACGCTGGAACTGGCGGGAGCCGCGCTGGTGCTGATCCTGCTGACCTCGGTCCCACTCGGCATTTGGGCCGCGCGTCATCGCGATCGCCTGCCGGATTTTATCGTGCGAATTATCGCCTTTCTCGGCGCGTCGATGCCCAATTTCTGGCTGGCTTTCCTGCTGGTGATGGTGTTCTCGGTCTATTTACAGTGGCTGCCCGCGTGGGGGACGGCGGCTGGCAGCACCTGTTGCTGCCAGCTGTATCGATAGCCTTTATGTCGCTGGCGCTTAAATGCCCGCCTGCTGCGTGCCAGCATGCTGGAAGTGGCCGGACAACGCCATGTCACGGGCCAGACTTCGCGGTCTCAGCAACAAGCAAACCGAGCGGCGTCATATTTTGCGCAATGCCTCGCTGCCGGTCGTGACCGCGGTCGGTATGCACGTCGGTGAATCGATCGGCGGGACGATGATTATCGAAAAATCTTCGCCTGGCCGGGCGTTGGGCGCTACGCCGTCTCGGCGATTTTTAACCGCGACTACCCGGTTATCCAGTGCTTTACGCTGATGATGGTGATTGTCTTTGTGGTCTGCAATTTGATGGTCGATGCGCTTAACGCCATGCTGGATCGTGTATTCGCCGTCATGAAGGAGCGCATTCGTGAACTTTTTCGTCTCCTCGCGGTGGTCGGTACGCCTGGCCATCGTCATTATTACTCTGCTGGCGCTAGTGGCGCTCACCGCCCAGTGGTGGCTCCCTTACGATCCTCAGGCGATTGATTTGCCCTCACGTTTACAGGCCGCCGGGAGCCAGCACTGGTGGGGCACCGATCCACTGGGACGCGAAGATTCCTCGTGCGGCCACCCGCGTATCGTGGGGTTCGGTCATTGCCTGCCTGCTGCTGGTGTTAGTTCTCGGGTTGATTATTGGCGGCAGCGCTGGGCTGCTCGGTGGCCGCGTTGATCAAATAACGATGCGTATCGCCGATATGTTTATGACCTTCCCGACCTCCATTCTGTCGTTCTTTAGTGGTCGGCGTATTGGGGAACCGGGCTCAGCAACGTGATTATCGCCATCGCGCTGTCGCACTGGGCATGGTATGCGCGGATGGTGCGCAGCCTGACAATTGCCCTGCGCCAGCGCGAATTGTGCTCGCCGCCCGGCTTTCCGGTGCTGGACATCTGCGGGTGTTTACCGATCATCTGGCCGGGGGCGGTCATTCCCTCGCTGCTGGTGCTGGCGACGCTGGATATTGGTCATATGATGCTGCACGTTGCCGGTATGTCTTTCCTTGGCCTTGGCGTGACTGCGCCCACCGCCGAATGGGGGTGATGATAAACGACGCGCGGCAGTACATCTGGACTCAACCGCTGCAAATGTTCTGGCCGGGGTTGATGCTATTTATCTGCGTGATGGCCTTTAACCTGCTGGGTGACACGCTGCGCGATCACCTCGATCCTCATCTGGTGACGGAGGCCGCCCACTGATGCCGCAAAAAATCGACATAGATATAACGTTCTGGCAGGCTGAACGTCCGCTGGTACACGGCGTTTCATTGACGGTTCAGCGTGGCCGCGTGCTGGCGCTGGTCGGCGGCAGCGGTAGCGGAAAATCGCTGACCTGCGCGGCGGCGCTGGCACTTCAACCCGCAGGCGTTCGCCAGACGGGTGGACAATCCTCGCGGATGGCATTCCTCGGCACCGACAATTTACGCGGTGGCACCATCGCCACCATTATGCAGAACCCGCGCAGCGCGTTTAATCCGCTACACACTATGGCAGCCCATGCGCGGGAAACCTGCCGGGCGTTAGGTAAACCCGCTGACGACGACACGCTTATCGCCACTTTATCCTCCGTGGGCTGGCGGATGCCGAACGTGTGCTGGCGCTCTACCCGTTTGAAATGAGCGGCGGCATGCTGCAGCGCATGATGATTGCGATGGCAGTTCTGTGCGATGCGCCGTTTATCATCGCCGATGACGCTGACCACCGATCTCGACGTTGTCGCCCAGGCGCGCATTCTCGATCTGCTGGCTGAGATGATGCAAAAACTCGTGCGCCGGGAATGCTGCTGGTGACTCATGATATGGGCGTGGTTGCCCGGCTGGCCGATGATGTCGCGGTAATGGACAACGGCATCATTGTGGAGCATGGCGATGTCGACACCTGTTTCGCGCACCGCAACATCGCGTCACCCGCAATCTGGTGGCGGCACATCTGGCCCTCTACGGCCTGGAGTTAGCGTCATGACAGTCCTGAGCGTCTCGACAGTTTCACAGCATTATTCCGGAATCCGTGTGCTAAATAATGTTTCAATGGCGCTGAAAAACGGTGAAACCGTTGCGCTTTCTGGGGCGTAGCGGCTGCGGGCAGCAACTAGTGCGTCCGCTGGTTGGCCTGGAGTCTCCCGCGCAGGGGACGTCTGCTGGCGCGGTGAACCGCTGACAAACCGGCACCCGCGCCCGGCAGAAGGCGTTTCGCCGCGACATTCAGATGGTCTTTCAGGACGCCATCAGCGCGGTGAACCCTGCGCAAAACCGTGCGCGATATTTTACGCGAACCCATGCGCCATCTGCTGTCACTCAATAAAACCGAGCAACTGGCGCGGGCCAGCGCCATGCTCAACGCCGTGATTGACCACAGCGTGCTCGACAAACGCCCCCCGCAGTTGAGCGGCGGCCAGCTTCAGCGGGTGTGCCTGGTGCGAGCGCTGGTGGTGGAACCAAAACTGCTGATCCTTGACGAAGCCGTCTCTAATCTCGATCTGGTGCTACAGGCGGGCGTGATTCGCCTGCTCAAAAAGCTACAACAACAGTTTGGTACTGCCTGTCTGTTTATCACCCATGATTTACGTTTGGTTGAGCGATTTTGCCAGCGGGTGATGGTGATGGACGGCGGTCAAATCGTCGAAACACAACTGGTCGGCGAAGCAACCAACGTTGACCTCTTGCTGGGGCAAGAATTGCAAAATGCAGTGCTTCCCGCCTTCCCCCTTCGCCGAAATAAGGTCTAACCCGATGCAACGCGTCACCATAACCCTGGATGATGATTTACTCGCCACGCTCGATAACCTCAGCCAACGCCGTGGGTATCATAATCGTTCAGAAGCTATTGTGATATCCTGCGCGATACGCTGGCACAAGAAACCACGCAGCAGCACGGCACTCAAGGCTTTGCGGTCCTGTCGTATGTTTATGAACATGAGAAGCGTGATTTAGCCAGCCGCCTGGTATCCACTCAGCATCATCATCACGATCTCAGTGTTTCAACACTGCACGTACACATTAACCACGAGGACTGCCTTGAGATTGCGGTGCTAAAGTGACATGGGTGATGTACAGCATTTTGCCGATGACGTTATCGCCCAGCGCGGCGTTCGTCATGGCCATTTGCAGTGTTTGCCGAAGGAAGATTGAGTCTATTATTGGGTCCTTTGGTGAACGATCAACAAAGGGCCACTAGCACACCTGATTCCTCTCTAAATACCCTATCCGAACCTTCTCTTTTGTAACGTTCTAAATATATTCCTAAAAATCTTCAATTCATTGTGACCACAAGTTTTTCTTCGCTTTTTCGTATGAAGATACTGTCATTAAAATAATAGAAAAGGATTTTACGATGAGCGGAAAACCGGCGGCGCGTCAGGGTGACATGACGCAGTATGGCGGTAGCATTGTTCAGGGTTCAGCCGGGGTACGTATTGGTGCCCCCACCGGCGTGGCCTGTTCGGTGTGCCCCGGCGGAGTGACGTCCGGCCATCCGGTCAATCCCCTGCTCGGTGCAAAGGTCCTTCCCGGTGAAACCGACATCGCCCTGCCCGGCCCGCTGCCGTTCATCCTCTCCCGCACCTACAGCAGTTACCGGACAAAAACGCCCGCGCCGGTGGGGAGCCTCGGCCCCGGCTGGAAAATGCCTGCGGATATCCGCTTACAGCTGCGCGATAACACACTGATACTCAGTGATAACGGCGGCAGAAGCCTGTATTTTGAGCACCTGTTTCCCGGTGAGGACGGTTACAGCCGCAGCGAGTCACTGTGGCTGGTGCGCGGCGGCGTGGCGAAACTGGATGAAGGTCACCGGCTGGCCGCACTCTGGCAGGCGCTGCCGGAAGAACTCCGCTTAAGTCCGCATCGTTATCTGGCGACAAACAGTCCGCAGGGGCCGTGGTGGCTGCTCGGTTGGTGTGAGCGGGTGCCGGAAGCGGATGAGGTGCTGCCTGCGCCGCTGCCGCCGTACCGGGTACTGACCGGGCTGGTGGACCGCTTCGGGCGCACACAGACGTTCCACCGCGAAGCCGCCGGTGAATTCAGCGGCGAAATCACCGGCGTGACGGATGGTGCCTGGCGTCACTTCCGGCTGGTACTGACCACGCAGGCGCAGCGGGCAGAAGAAGCCCGGCAGCAGGCCATTTCCGGCGGGACGGAACCGTCCGCTTTTCCTGATACCCTGCCGGGTTACACCGAATATGGCCGGGACAACGGCATCCGTCTGTCTGCCGTGTGGCTGACGCACGACCCGGAATACCCGGAGAATTTACCTGCCGCGCCGCTGGTGCGCTATGGCTGGACGCCACGCGGCGAACTGGCGGTGGTGTATGACCGTAGTGGCAAACAGGTGCGCAGCTTTACTTACGATGATAAATACCGGGGCCGGATGGTGGCGCACCGTCACACGGGCCGGCCGGAAATCCGTTACCGTTACGACAGCGACGGGCGGGTGACAGAACAGCTAAACCCGGCAGGCTTAAGCTACACGTATCAGTATGAGAAAGACCGCATCACCATCACCGACAGCCTGGACCGCCGTGAAGTGCTGCACACGCAGGGCGAAGCCGGGCTGAAGCGGGTGGTGAAAAAGGAACACGCGGACGGCAGCGTCACGCAGAGTCAGTTTGACGCCGTGGGCAGGCTCAGGGCACAGACGGATGCCGCAGGCAGGACAACAGAGTACAGCCCGGATGTGGTGACGGGCCTCATCACGCGCATAACCACGCCGGATGGCAGGGCATCGGCGTTTTACTATAACCACCACAACCAGTTAACGTCAGCCACCGGGCCTGACGGGCTGGAATTGCGCCGGGAATATGATGAATTGGGCCGTCTGATTCAGGAAACTGCCCCTGACGGCGATATCACCCGCTACCGTTATGATAATCCACACAGTGACTTACCCTGCGCAACGGAAGATGCCACCGGCAGCCGGAAAACCATGACGTGGAGCCGTTACGGTCAGTTGCTGAGCTTCACCGACTGTTCCGGTTATGTAACCCGTTATGACCATGACCGCTTCGGGCAGATGACGGCGGTGCACCGCGAGGAAGGGCTGAGTCAGTACCGCGCATACGACAGCCGTGGACAGTTAATTGCCGTGAAAGACACGCAGGGCCATGAAACGCGGTATGAATACAACATCGCCGGTGACCTGACCGCCGTCATTGCCCCGGACGGCAGCAGAAACGGGACACAGTACGATGCGTGGGGAAAGGCCGTCCGTACCACGCAGGGCGGGCTGACGCGCAGTATGGAATACGATGCTGCCGGACGGGTCATCCGCCTGACCAGTGAAAACGGCAGCCACACCACCTTCCGTTACGATGTACTTGACCGGCTGATACAGGAAACCGGCTTTGACGGCCGCACACAGCGTTATCACCACGACCTGACCGGCAAACTTATCCGCAGCGAGGATGAGGGTCTGGTCACCCACTGGCACTATGACGAAGCAGACCGCCTCACGCACCGCACCGTGAAGGGTGAAACCGCAGAGCGGTGGCAGTATGACGAACGTGGCTGGCTGACAGACATCAGCCATATCAGCGAAGGGCACCGGGTGGCGGTGCATTACAGGTATGATGAGAAAGGCCGGCTGACCGGTGAGCGTCAGACGGTGCATCACCCGCAGACGGAAGCACTGCTCTGGCAGCATGAGACCAGACATGCGTACAACGCGCAGGGGCTGGCGAACCGCTGTATACCGGACAGCCTGCCCGCCGTGGAATGGCTGACCTACGGCAGCGGTTACCTGGCAGGCATGAAACTCGGCGACACACCGCTGGTGGAGTACACCCGCGACCGCCTGCACCGGGAAACGCTGCGCAGCTTCGGCCGTTATGAACTCACCACCGCTTATACCCCTGCCGGGCAGTTACAGAGCCAGCACCTGAACAGCCTGCTGTCTGACCGCGATTACACCTGGAACGACAACGGCGAACTCATCCGCATCAGCAGCCCGCGCCAGACCCGGAGTTACAGCTACAGCACCACCGGCAGGCTGACCGGCGTTCACACCACCGCAGCGAATCTGGATATCCGCATCCCGTATGCCACAGACCCGGCAGGTAACCGCCTGCCCGACCCGGAGCTGCACCCGGACAGCACCCTCAGCATGTGGCCGGATAACCGTATCGCCCGTGACGCGCACTATCTTTACCGGTATGACCGTCACGGCAGGCTGACAGAGAAAACCGACCTCATCCCGGAAGGGGTTATCCGCACGGATGATGAGCGGACTCACCGGTACCATTACGACAGTCAGCACCGGCTGGTGCACTACACGCGGACACAATATGAAGAGCCGCTGGTCGAAAGTCGCTATCTTTACGACCCGCTGGGCCGCAGGGTGGCAAAACGGGTGTGGCGGCGTGAACGGGACCTGACGGGCTGGATGTCGCTGTCACGGAAACCGCAAGTGACCTGGTACGGCTGGGACGGCGACCGGCTGACCACGATACAGAACGACAGGAGCCGCATCCAGACGATTTATCAGCCGGGGAGCTTCACGCCACTCATCAGGGTCGAAACTGCCACCGGTGAGCTGGCGAAAACGCAGCGCCGCAGCCTGGCGGATGCCCTTCAGCAGTCCGGCGGCGAAGACGGTGGCAGTGTGGTGTTCCCGCCGGTGCTGGTGCAGATGCTCGACCGGCTGGAAAGTGAAATCCTGGCTGACCGGGTGAGTGAGGAAAGCCGCCGCTGGCTGGCATCGTGCGGCCTGACCGTGGAGCAGATGCAAAACCAGATGGACCCGGTGTACACGCCGGCGCGAAAAATCCACCTGTACCACTGCGACCATCGCGGCCTGCCGCTGGCGCTCATCAGCACGGAAGGGGCAACAGCGTGGTGCGCAGAATATGATGAATGGGGCAACCTGCTGAATGAAGAGAACCCGCATCAGCTGCAGCAGCTTATCCGGCTGCCGGGGCAGCAGTATGATGAGGAGTCCGGCCTGTATTACAACCGCCACCGCTATTATGACCCGCTGCAGGGGCGATATATCACTCAGGATCCGATTGGACTGAAGGGGGGATGGAACCTGTATGGATATCAATTGAATCCGATATCAGACATCGACCCCCTGGGTTTATCTATGTGGGAGGATGCAAAATCGGGGGCATGTACTAATGGTCTTTGCGGCACACTATCCGCTATGATAGGTCCAGATAAATTTGATTCTATAGATAGCACCGCATATGACGCCTTAAATAAAATAAATAGCCAATCTATTTGCGAAGATAAAGAGTTCGCTGGTTTAATATGTAAGGATAATAGTGGCAGATATTTCTCAACAGCACCTAACCGAGGAGAAAGAAAAGGATCATATCCATTCAATAGCCCTTGCCCTAATGGTACTGAGAAAGTATCAGCTTATCATACTCATGGTGCAGATAGTCATGGAGAATATTGGGACGAAATATTTTCAGGTAAAGATGAGAAAATAGTTAAAAGTAAAGATAACAATATCAAGTCATTTTATTTAGGTACGCCCAGTGGTAATTTTAAAGCAATAGATAACCACGGGAAGGAAATAACAAACAGAAAAGGATTACCTAATGTCTGCAGAGTTCATGGTAATATGTAAAAAAATATTGTTTAGGAACTGTGTCATTGTATCTTTGTTTGTTTTTACATACAACACATGGGCGCAGTGTAATAATAATATTAAAATAATGCGCAAGTATGAAAGTGAAGGTAAATATACCGTTAGAAATTTGGTTAAAAATAAAGCTATAGCATTGGAATTAGCTGAGATATATGTTAAGAATCGTTATGGACAGGATGCCGCAGAAGAAGAAAAACCATACGAAATCACTGAGTTAACAACAAGTTGGGTTGTTGAAGGTACCATTCACTCAGACCAAATTGCTGGTGGGGTTTTTATTATAGAAATAGGCAAAAATGATGGGAGAATTCTGAATTTTGGCCACGGAAAATAAGTATGTAAGGATAATCAAACATCGTGTGCGCTGATGGCAGAGTAGGTGGAGGACTCCAGACAGTCAAACGATAGAAAAAGATAGCCTTTATGGAGGTTCCTGCAATGTCAAATACATACCAGAAAAGAAAGGCAAGTAAAGAGTATGGTTTATATAATAAATGTAAGAAACTAAATGATGATGAATTATTTCGCTTACTTGATGATCGCAATTCCTTGAAAAGGATTTCATCTGCCAGAGTATTACAGTTAAGAGGGGGGCAAGACGCTGTTAGATTGGCAATTGAATTCTGCACTGACAAAAATTATATCCGTAGAGATATCGGAGCATTTATACTCGGGCAAATATAAATTTGCAAAAAATGCGAAGATAATGTTTTTAATATTTTGAACAATATGGCATTGAATGATAAGAGTGCTTGCGTTCGAGCTACGGCAATCGAGTCAACGGCCAGGGAAAGATCATCAAAAGTTCACTTTTTGCACTAAATAATTCGCATTTTATGTTTAAAAATTGAGATATTCCTTATTACCTGAAGCTGTTTTTTATTGCTTATACATGATCAAATACTCCTTACCTAATTAAGGAGAACAAAATGGAACTTAAAAAATTGATGGAACATATTTCTATTATCCCCGATTACAGACAAACCTGGAAAGTGGAACATAAATTATCGGATATTCTACTGTTGACTATTTGTGCCGTTATTTCTGGTGCAGAAGGTTGGGAAGATATAGAGGATTTTGGGGAAACACATCTCGATTTTTTGAAGCAATATGGTGATTTTGAAAATGGTATTCCTGTTCACGATACCATTGCCAGAGTTGTATCCTGTATCAGTCCTGCAAAATTTCACGAGTGCTTTATTAACTGGATGCGTGACTGCCATTCTTCAGATGATAAAGACGTCATTGCAATTGATGGAAAAACGCTCCGGCACTCTTATGACAAGAGTCGCCGCAGGGGAGCGATTCATGTCATTAGTGCGTTCTCAACAATGCACAGTCTGGTCATCGGACAGATCAAGACGGATGAGAAATCTAATGAGATTACAGCTATCCCAGAACTTCTTAACATGCTGGATATTAAAGGAAAAATCATCACAACTGATGCGATGGGTTGCCAGAAAGATATTGCAGAGAAGATACAAAAACAGGGAGGTGATTATTTATTCGCGGTAAAAGGAACCCAGGGGCGGCTAAATAAAGCCTTTGAGGAAAAATTTCCGCTGAAAGAATTAAATAATCCAGAGCATGACAGTTACGCAATCAGTGAAAAGAGTCACGGCAGAGAAGAAATCCGTCTTCATATTGTTTGCGATGTCCCTGATGAACTTATTGATTTCACGTTTGAATGGAAAGGGCTGAAGAAATTATGCGTGGCAGTCTCCTTTCGGTCCATAATAGCAGAACAAAAGAAAGAGCCAGAAATGACGGTCAGATATTATATCAGTTCTGCTGATTTAACCGCTGAGAAATTCGCCACAGCGATCCGAAATCACTGGCACGTGGAGAATAAGCTGCACTGGCGTCTGGACGTGGTAATGAATGAAGACGACTGCAAAATAAGAAGAGGAAATGCAGCAGAATTATTTTCAGGGATACGGCACATTGCTATTAATATTTTGACGAATGATAAGGTATTCAAGGCAGGGTTAAGACGTAAGATGCGAAAAGCAGCCATGGACAGAAACTATCTGGCGTCAGTCCTTGCGGGGAGCGGGCTTTCGTAATCTTGCCCTGAATACAGGACTGAGTATCAAAAAGCCGGTTAACTGAAACTGTCCAGGTTTTGGGGGTCAGTTCATAAACGCCTTATCCGGCCTAAAAACAACTAAAATTCAATAAATTGCACCGATGCGTAGTCCCTATAAGCTTACGCATCGGGCAATTGTATTTACGCCATTGTCCCAATCGTCTTCCTGAATCGCAGCAGCGCAATGGTGAAAAATGCGCCGCCAATTGCCATCAGCGTCAGAAACTGCGGCCAGACGATTTCGAATCCGGCACCCCGGTAGAGGATGGCCTGCGCGAGGCTAACAAAGTGTGTCGTCGGCATGGTCAGCATAATGTCCTGCACCATCTGCGGCATACTTTCGCGCGGCGTGGAACCACCGGAAAGCATTTGCAGCGGCAGCAGCACCAGAATCACCAGCAGCCCCAGTTGCGGCATTGAACGCGCTATCGTCCCCATAAAAATGCCGATTGACGTGGTGGCAAACAGACTGAGCGCCACGCCCAGCATAAACAGCGGGATCGAGCCTTCAATCGGTACGCCCAGTACACCTTTCACCATCAGCACCAGCGATAATCCCGATACCACCAGCACCACCAGCCCCATCGACCAGATCTTCGCCATCATGATCTCAAACGGCGTTATCGGCATCACCAGTAAGTGTTCCACCGTGCCGTGTTCACGCTCGCGGATCAGCGCCGATCCGGTCAATACAATCGCCAGCATGGTAATGTTGTTGATGATCGCCATCACCCCGCCAAACCACGCGGGATCGAGGTTCGGGTTAAAGCGCATCCGGGTTTCCAGCGATACCAACGGTTCGCTGTTATCACGGTAGCGCGCGACAAAGCTGTTCACTTCACCGTTGATAATATTCTGGATATACCCATTGCCGGTAAATGCCTGGCTCATGCGCGTGGCATCGACGTTCACCTGAATATCCGGCTGGCGTCCGGCGAGGACATCACGCTGAAAATTAGGCGGAATATTTATCGCGAAGGTATAGCGTCCGGCGTCCAGTCCGGCATCCATCTCATCGGCGGTGATCATCTCCGGTGGCAAAAACCACGGACGATAGAAGCTGTTAACGATCCGGTTCGATAACTGCGATTGATCCATATCGGCAATGGCGATCGGCGCGAGGTTCAACGATCCTGGCGTAACGGTCGCTGACGAATACACCGACACCGTAAACGAGAAGACAATCAGCGTCAGCATCGCTTTATCACCGAGCAGACTGCGCAACTCTTTGATACCCAGATTAAAAATATTGCGTAAATGGCGCATCATCCCTCCTGTTTTTTCAGCAGCAGGATACTTAAGCCCATCACCAGCGGGATGGCTATCAGTAACGGGATAAAAAGTTGCCACAAATCAGTCAGATCCAGCGCTTTCGAGAACGTCCCGCGGGCGATAGTCAGAAAATGACTGGTCGGGTAAACCTCGCCGATCCAACGTCCAGGCCCTTCCAGCGAAGCTACCGGATCGATCATCCCGGAAAACTGTGTCGCCGGGATCAACGTGATAATCGCCGTTCCGAAAATGGCGGCAATCTGGCTTTTCATAAAGGTGGAGATCAGCAGCCCCATTCCGGTGGCAATGATGATATACAGCAGCGCCGCCAGGGTGAGCGTCAGGAAACTGCCTTTATGCGGTACGCCAAACACAAACACCGACAGGCCGCAGAGCAGGAAAAAGTTCAGCATCCCCAGCGCGATGTATGGCAACTGTTTACCAAGCAAAAATTCACTACGCGTGGTGGGGGTCACGTAAAGGTTGATAATCGACCCAAGCTCTTTTTCCCGCACCACGCTAAGGGCGCTTAGCATTGACGGGATCATCATCAGCAGAAGCGGGATCACCGCCGGAACAATCGCTGGCAGGCTTTTTACGTCCGGGTTATAGCGATAGCGCGTCTCAATATTCATCAGCCCGCTTTGGCTGGCGGGTGTCGATTGTCGGCTCGCCACATCCTGTAACCAGCTCTGGTGCATGGCCTGCACGTAACCTTTTACCGTTTCAGCACGGCTCGGCATCGCTCCGTCGATCCAGACGCCGAGTTCCACAGGCGTACCACGCGCGATATCGCGCCCGAAATTGGGCGGGATCTCAATCGCCACCGTGATATCGCCCGCACGCATCCGACGATCAAGCTCGTCATAACTGGTGAGCGGCGGCTGTTCGATAAAGTAACGGGAACCGGAGAGGTTGAGTGTCCACGCCTGGCTACTGACGGTCTGGTCGCGGTCGAGCACCGCAAAGCGCAGGTTTTCCACATCCATACTGATGCCGTAACCCATTATCAGCATCAGGATCACCGTTCCCATCAGCGCCAGCGTCGAACGTACTGGATCGCGTCGCAGTTCCAGCGCTTCGCGGCGGCTGTAGCTAAACAGACGGCGCAGGCTAAATCCCTGACGCGGCGCGTGGGTGGTGTCGTGTACCACGGGCGGCGCTTCGGCTTCGTTGCTCTGCCCTGCCGCTTCCTGCAAATAGGCGATAAATGCCTCTTCCAGACTGGCGGCTCCGCGTTTCTCAACCAGTTCCTGCGGTGTACCGCTGGCAAGCACTTTTCCGGCGTGCATCAGTGAGATGCGGTCGCAACGTTCCGCTTCGTTCATAAAGTGGGTGGAGATGAAGATAGTCACTTTGTCCTGGCGCGAGAGATCGACCATCAACTGCCAGAACATATCCCTCGCCACCGGATCGACACCAGAAGTAGGCTCATCGAGGATTAACATCTCCGGGCGATGAATCACCGCCACCGCCAGCGAAAGCCGCTGGCGAATGCCGAGCGGCAATGACTCCGGCAGAATATCTTCAACGTCGTTGAGCTTAAAACGCTCGCTCATTTCAGCCACTCTTGCGGGAATTTCCGCTTCCGGGATGTGAAACAAACGGGCATGTAACTCAAGGTTTTGCCGCACGGTGAGTTCGTTATAGAGCGAAAACGCCTGCGACATATAGCCCACCCGACGGCGGGTATCGATATCTTTTGGATCAACCGGTTGCCCGAACAGCCACGCCTCACCTTCGCTGGCGGGCAGCAGTCCGGTGAGCATTTTCATGGTGGTGGATTTACCGCAGCCGTTCGAACCAAGAAAACCAAAAATCTCCCCGCGTGGAATGCGGAAATTAACGTGATCAACGGCAACGAAGGAACCAAAACGCATGGTCAGATCGCGCGCTTCGATGGCAATCTCTGCGTTTTCAGGTTGATACGGTGGGATCACTACCGCCTGATGCGCCTGGCGTTGCGCTTGCGGTAACAGATTTATAAATGCTTCTTCCAGCGTAGCGCTTTGCGTTTGCTGCCGTAGCTCTTCGGCGCTGCCAGTTGCCAGCACTTCTCCGGCATTCATCGCTACCAGCCAGTCGAAGCGTTCGGCCTCTTCCATATAGGCGGTGGCGACCAGCACGCTCATATTGCTCTGCCGCTGGCGAATACTGTCGATCAGATCCCAGAACTGGGAGCGGGAGAGCGGGTCAACCCCCGTTGTTGGCTCATCAAGGATCAACAGTTCCGGGTCGTGGATTAACGCGCAGCACAGCCCAAGTTTTTGCTTCATCCCGCCGGAGAGTTTCCCTGCCGGACGATCGCGAAACGGTGCTAACCCGGTGCTGGTCAGCAGCTCATTGATTCGCACTTCCCGCTCCGCTTTGTCGTGACCGAACAGGCGAGCGAAAAAATCGACGTTTTCATACACCGACAAGGTGTGGTAGAGGTTTTTGCCCAGCCCCTGCGGCATCCAGGCGATGCGCGGGCAGACGTCGCGGCGATGCTTCGGGTCGCGCATATCGCCGCCCAGCACCATCACATTGCCCTGTTCAATGACGCGGGCACCGGAAATCAACGACAACAAGCTCGACTTCCCGACGCCGTCCGGGCCAATCAGCCCGACCATACAGCGGGCCGGAATATCGAGAGTGATATTGTTCAGCGCAACGGTTTTTCCATAATGCTGGCTCACGCCCGCCAGTTGCGCGACAGGCGGGACGGGAACCAGTTCCAGATGCGTCATTGCGGCAACCTCACCACGAGGTCGTCAGGCCACGGAAGTTCTTCATTCACCCGCACCCACGCTACGCCCGGCAAACCGGTTTTGACATATTCCAGATGCTGCTGGAGTAATTCCGGTGGGATACGCGCTTTGACGCGGAACATCAGTTTCAGCCGTTCATCGCTGGTTTCGACGGTTTTTGGCGTGAACTGGGCGACACTGGCGACAAAACTGATGGTTGCAGGAATACGCAGATCTGGCGCGGCATCGAGGATCAGCCGGGCTTCACCGCCCAGTTTCAGCGTGCCCGCCTGTTCGGTTGGCAGGAAGAAAGTCATATAGACGTCGCTGAGATCGACCATATTCAGCACCCGACCGCCTGCCGCCAGCACTTCGCCTGGCTCGGCAACCCGATACTGCACGCGTCCGTCACGCGGGGCTTTCAGTTCGCTGTCATCGATATCTGCGGCAATGCGCCGTTCAGTGGCTTGTGCCGCTTCGACGCGGGTTTGCGCCTGAATGATATTGGTGCGTGCCGCTTCTATAGCCGCTTTAGAAGCCGATACCTGAGCTTTCGCCGATTCCAGCGCAGCTCGGGCGCTCTCAGCGGCGGCGCGATCGTCATCCAGCTGTTGCGCAGAAATAGCCCCTCGTTGGGCCAGTGAACGGGAACGCGTATGACGTTTTGCTACGGAGTCCAGTTCTGCCTGGCGTTGATTAACCAGCGACTGTGCGGCACGAGTTTCGCTTTGTCGTTGCTCCAGCAAAGCCTGCGCGGCAGCAACGGCGCTTTGTGCCTCTTTGATTTGCGCGATGGCTTCCAGTCGCTGTTCCTGCAACACGCGAGTATCCATCTTCGCCAGCACTTCACCTTCGCGAACAAACTTGCCTTCTTTCACCAGAATGGTGTCGATACGCCCGGCAATTTTGCTGGCAATATCCACTTCCGTCGCTTCAATGCGCCCATTACTGACAGCAAAGCCTTCCGGCACACCTGCCGGGCGCAACAGCCACCACGCCACGATAGCCGCCACCGCCAGTAACCCGACAACCCACCACGCCAGATGGCGCTTACTCTTATCCATAATCGACCCGCCATAATCCCTGTAAGCAAACGACGCGTGTTACAACTGCCGCCGAACGACGTTCAGCGGATTCTTCCATCCGGGATAAGAAGGAAACGGCAAATACGACCAGCGCGCAGAGCATTGAGCGCCAACGGGGAAGGCTTAGTGAAAACGGGTAGTAATGTTGTCATCATCAGCATTCCTGGCCGTAAATGAAACACGCATACTCATAAGTGTGATCTATAAAACTGGCTGACAAAACGGTATCCATCCTGTTGGATAGCGTTTCACGCCTGTTCAGTTGCAGGAACAGAGCATTCCTTTTTACGTTTTATCAACAGTCTCAACCAGATAGTAACATTAATATTCATGTTGTCTATGGTTCAGAGCTGTAACATTGTGCGCCTTCTAATCAAAGGCATAAGTCCATTTCTGTTTTTTTCATGCTGGTAAGACTTCCAGGGAGTGGTTATCTCAGGCCCTGCACCAGGGTTAATTTGGCAATTATGCATGCTGAACATTCTTCCAGCATGTTTACTGTCACGGGCGTTAAGACCTAAAACTGTCCCCGTTTCGCCTATGCGTTCTCTTCCACCATTTCCGTTATGTGCAACAACTTGATTTATACCTAACATTTGTGAACATGCTAATAGTGCTTCAAGTTTAGGTCTGTAATCTGTCGAAACAGAAAAATAACGATTAAAGGATCGACAAGAGATAGCCCGGCTAGTTTTAAACTTTTTGCCATTAATTATAGCATGATGCTTTTTATTGATAATTGCCGCTAATTCGACCGGATCGAGAGCATTGGTCATTTCATCAATAGAGACTGTTATCGGTCCTATAATGTAACGTTTTCGCTGATCATCAAAAGTTATCCCATGATGATTTGCCATTATTTTGTATTTGGGGTCATAGAAACATACAGGATAATCTTTTATCCCAGAGTAGGTATCCTCATCGAGTGGTTTCATACGCGTGAAGTTCTGCATATAGTTACCATTGCAATTCGTTTCATGATTTCCAGCTAATACATGAACATTTTCATTGATACTCATTATGCGTTTTAACAAATCGATGATAAATTGATCACCACAGATATTGCTAAATCGATCGCCGGTTTGGTCGCCCAGAAACGTACATGGCGTCACAGCGTCTTTATTAATAACTAAATAAGGCTGAAGACTTTCTAAAATAATGTCTCTTCTGTTCAGGATACTGATTATTGTATTAACATTAGTGTTAAGTTGCTCATTAAAGTTCTCCCTTAGCAATACGTTGAGAACTTCATCTTCTATATTAAGCAACTGGCTAAGGAAATTTTCTCCTTCAGCCATGATTCCCAAATGTCCCGTTGCGAAAAGCGCGAACAAAACTGCACCGACTGAGCCATCGGTATCACCAAAATAGGTTGGTCTGGTACTTGTGGGATCAACGGGTAAACAATTGGAGAAATAGATTCTGTCAGCGAACTGGGGTTTTATCATTGTTTCGAATTTAATATCAGATACATTATATTGCGATATTTTCCAGTTCCAGATGGGTTTGTACGACTCAGTAACTGCAACATCATTAGCATTATCATTTACTGTCATATTATTAAGTAAATAAACAATACTGCACCAATTAATATCGGTATTATCAAGAGAGCAACCGTAATTTTTGCTATTAATTGTCACAATAAACTGATAATTATTATTCCTACGTAGAATATGAGCACGCATGCCCGATAGCATACTATATTTTTCTGAATGATCCGTTTGTATGGTAAATGAAATTTTGTCATCTTGAATAGATTGTTGGAACCGTTCTATTTGCCAATCATCTATTTTTTCCACAACCTCACCGAGCATTGTCCTGGCAATACTTGATATATCATCACCTATACCATTTGCAATATACCCAAACAGTTCTTTAGTGAAGTTGGTAACATGCTCTTGCACCATATCATTTGTTGCGATTGTCGTTGTACTGTCGTTAGTGCCTGCCACAGTTCCAATTTTCATATTTTACCTCATATTATTTACCGCGAGGAATACATAGTTAACATTTTATCTTATGACATACACCTCATGTTCGATGGGAAAATAATTATATTTTGCACAAATCATTCAGCCTCAAAGCATAATATGAAATTTCTTATCTCATAGCAGAGAAAGTCCCTAAAGATTGTAGAGGCGTCATCAGAACATGCCTCTACAATCGATTAAGAAAACCTATGAAATACTGGCAGGATTAAAAAGACATACCACCGTATTCATGGAGTTTTAATGTAGTTGAAAACAACTAAGCCCTGAGGAATAAATTATTTTATTATTTTTATCACGTGCTTCCTTCAGGGAATTTAGCCCCATAATACCATTATCAAATTGTTGATTATGATCTACCCCGGGCCCATGATGCCCATATTTTTGTCTAATGTATTTGCTGGGGTCTTCACCTTTGAGTGTCTCCCCACATATGAAGATACGTTCACGTGCTGGTCTGAAATCAGTAGTGTTATCAAAATAATTAGCATATACAGGTGTGGGTTTCAAAGTATTGCTTCGGATTAGATGGAATAGAGGATCATCCATGTGTTCTTTATGTTTTTTATTAAAAATATTGGCTAATTCCTCAGGATCAGTAGGATTTTTCATCTGATTAAATGGAACCTGCAAAGCACCGAGACAATAACATTTTTTTCTTCATCTCTTATTATTCCGTGATGACTGGTTAAAACTTGCCTTTCTGAGTCATAATTACAAACATCGAGCGTTTTAATTAAGTTATACGTATCACCGGCAGAGAGTTTATGATTTGCTAGTCGTGCAGTATAGTTACCATTAAAATTGATTTCATGATTTCCAGCCAGAACGACGACATTTTTATTAATACGGCTATCTTTATTACCCTCCATATTTCGCATAGAATTTAGCAAAGTAAGGATATATTTATCACCAAAAATAGTACTAAATCTATCGCCTGTATGATCCCCAAGGAAGATACAAGGGGTTATCGCATCGTCCTTTAAAAAAACATGTTGATGCAACTCATTCAAGATCATGTCTCTCGTATTTAATAAATCGTAGAGCACTTTATTATTTTTATGTTTGTATGCAGATGAAGCCATCTCTTCGTGTTTTAATAATTCACATAATAAACTCCAACCCTTTTCCCTGATGCCTATATGCCCTGAAACGAGCAATGCATAAAGTACAGCGCCTACTCTTCCATCTGTATCGCCAAAATAAGCCGTGTTGGCATTTTGTGGGTTAATCACACCACACTGTTTATAGAAGTCTATTTTTGAAAACACAGATTTAACATAGCTATCAAACTTTTCCTTAGTAAACGTCTCTTTAGAGACATCCCAACGCCAGTCAGGTTTGAAATTACCACTAAGAAGAGTAAAGAAATTTCTCGCTATGATAGAAAGCCCATCAACTTTATAAATTATATCTGATTTATCTCCAGAGGAATTAATAAAATAATAACCGCCCTTACACTCAACAGTAACGGTAATGGGAGACGATAATTTTAACACATGGTTATTGTCTGGTATAATTGTAAAGATAAACGTATCAGTAGTATTGTCGGCGAATCTATTATATTCTTGAATATCTATAGAAGGTTCACTATTATAAAACCATACTTTCTCCATCTGGTGACTACGATCATTTACCTTCCAGTGACCATGTTGCAGGAAATAGATGATATGCAGGCCAAAATCGTTATCTATTTGCGAATCATTATCCAGTTTATCAAATTCAACTATCTTTGCACGATGTGTTTTATCAACCTTGCCATGGTGTTGATGACTGTTAACTTTATCTGAATGCTTATCTTGATGGCTTGAAGAGATGTTTCTAATCTGATTGTCAATTGCTTTCATAAATAACCTGTGATATTTTTGAATTGTTTGTAACAAAATAAATGATACTTGTCTGAAAAACAGATTTACGACGATATAAAATAATAATACTTATATGTTCGCTGATTTTAAGCACCGAGACTATCCGGTCTTTTACCAAATAATGAAGAATAATCCCTCCCTGGAAGATAATTGTAAAAAACAACAGCATAAGAATTAATCTTAGGATAAATTTTTATTTATCATGGCCTTTTGAACGCTGAAAAGTAGCGCTCTGCAAAGTAAACCCCGCTATAGTTATGCTATGCATTTGTCTTTAATGATATCTCGTCATTATATTAACAGGATGAAATTATCATTAATGCATATTTCAATATTAGCAGGGATACCTGAGGAGTTTAAAGTGAACATATATATCGGGTGGCTTTTCAAATTAATCCCTTTGATTATGGGCTTAATTTGTATCGCGTTAGGTGGCTTTGTGCTGGAAAGTTCAGGGCAAAGCGAGTATTTCGTCGCGGGTCATGTGCTGATTTCTCTGGCGGCCATATGCCTGGCATTATTCACTACCGCATTTATTATCATTTCGCAGCTCACGCGCGGCGTTAATACGTTTTACAATACATTGTTCCCCATTATTGGCTATGCGGGGTCAATTATCACCATGATATGGGGTTGGGCACTGTTAGCAGGCAATGATGTGATGGCAGACGAGTTTGTCGCCGGCCATGTTATTTTCGGCGTTGGTATGATTGCCGCCTGTGTATCGACGGTGGCAGCGTCATCCGGTCACTTTCTGCTCATTCCCAAAAATGCAGCGGGGAGCAAGAGCGACGGAACACCGGTACAGGCTTATTCTTCATTAATCGGTAACTGCCTCATTGCCGTTCCCGTTTTACTCACCCTGCTCGGTTTCATTTGGTCTATTACGCTGTTACGTAGTGCTGACATAACTCCGCATTATGTCGCGGGTCACGTATTGCTTGGGTTAACCGCAATCTGTGCCTGTCTAATTGGCCTTGTTGCCACAATTGTCCATCAAACACGTAATACGTTTTCAACTAAAGAACACTGGCTGTGGTGTTATTGGGTTATTTTTCTCGGCTCAATCACGGTACTGCAGGGGATATACGTCTTAGTCAGTTCCGATGCAAGCGCCCGACTGGCTCCCGGCATTATTCTTATTTGCCTCGGAATGATCTGTTACAGCATATTCTCAAAAGTCTGGCTACTGGCACTGGTATGGAGACGTACCTGTTCGTTAGCCAACAGAATACCGATGATTCCCGTCTTCACCTGCCTGTTTTGCCTTTTCCTGGCATCGTTTCTTGCGGAAATGGCGCAGACCGACATGGGATATTTTATTCCTTCGCGAGTTCTGGTCGGTTTGGGAGCGGTATGCTTTACGTTGTTCTCAATCGTTTCAATATTAGAAGCGGGTTCTGCTAAAAAATAATTGCAACGTACCGGATAAAACCAGCGTTGACCATTTGCGTAACGCTGGTTTTTCTTAGGCATCATGAAATAACGCAGCATTAATGCATAGTGGTTAAGTATAAAAAACAGCAAAGTTACTGTTTTTTTCAACCTGTTCATATTTCATAAAGATCTGGCCACTGAGTGAGTTTTCAATCACCTTTCCATCCACCTTATATTAAGCATGGAGGGTTTCAGTTCACGGGCTCATTAGAAAATAATCACAAGATAACCACTATCAAAATTAGCTCATTTTTAATGCGACTCTAATAATTTTCATCTTTAGGAAATAGGTCAGGACGACTTTGCTGCAATCAAATCCTGCGCACAAGCCCACGCACTCGACCACGCCCACTGGAAGTTATAGCCCCCCAGCCAGCCGGTGACGTCCATCACTTCGCCGATGAAGTACAGCCCAGGCACTTTGCGCGCTTCCATCGTCCGTGAAGAGAGTTCGTTGGTGTCCACGCCGCCGAGCGTCACTTCGGCAGTGCGATAGCCTTCAGTGCCGTTGGGTTGTACGCGCCAGTCGGTCAATGTGCTAATCAGTGCCTGTTGGTCACGCACGTTGAGCTGTTTTAGCGAAACATCCGGGATTTGCCCGAGTTGCTGTAAGCGTTCAACCAACCGCTTCGGTAGATGAACCGCCAGTGTGTTTTTCAGGCTTTGATTCGGATGTGCGTTACGCTGCTCATTCAGGAAGGTTTCGAGGTCCACATCCGGTAGCAGATTGATGCTGACAAATTCCCCCGGTTGCCAGTAGCTTGAAATCTGCAACACCGCCGGTCCAGACAAGCCGCGGTGGGTGAAGAGTAAGTTCTCACGGAAAACGGTGCCGTTTTCAGCGGTAATCACGGAAGGCACCGCCACGCCCGCCAGCACCTGTAACTCTTCGAGCATCGGTTTGTGCAGCGTAAATGGTACCAGCCCTGCGCGGGTTGGCAGCACCTTCAGACCAAACTGCTCTGGAATTTTATAACCGATTCTGACCCAGATCCTGGCATCCACAGGCCGCCGCTGGCGATAACCAGTTTATCTGCCACCGCGTCGCCGTTAAGCTGCAGGGTATAGCCCGTTTCATCCTGAGTGACGCTAAACAGTTCGGCCGCGCAGGCGGGTGGTCACGTTGCCTTTTTCACACTCGGCGACCAGCATTGCGACAATCTGCTCGGCAGAGTCATCGCAGAACAACTGCCCCAGGGTCTTTTCATGCCAGGCAATGCCGGTGCTTGACCACGATGCCCAAAAGTCCCACTGGGGGTGTAACGCGCGAGCGCAGATTTGCAAAAATGCGGGTTTTGGCTGAGATAGGCCGCGGGGTTGACATAAAGGTTAGTGAAATTGCAACGACCACCGCCGGACATAAGGATTTTACGCCCCGGTTTTTTACCGTTATCCAGCAGCAAAACGCGACGCCGCCTGCCCGGCCATGGCTGCACAAAACATTCCTGCCGCTCCGGCACCCACTACAATGGCATCAAACCTTTCCACTTTGCACTATCCTCTTTAACATAGGTATTGTCGGGAAGTGTAAATTTTTCATGGATGTCATACCAGTGAAATATCCACAAACCCGACTATTGTCTGATCGATACAATAGAAATAATTATTTGCATTCACTGACAAGGCGCAGATAATTATCAAAAAAAATAGAGATTTCACTTTGCCCGCGCTGCCAAAGTCCCTGATAATGCCGCGCGTTCATGTCCTCAAAATGGCGTAACGTCCTATGTTACATTTGTTCGCTGGCCTGGATTTACATACCGGGCTGTTGTTAGTTTTGGCACTTGTGTTTGTTCTTTTCTGATGAAGCCATTAACGGCTTCCATGATACGGCTAACGCGGTTGCCACCGTGATTTATACTCGTGCCATGCGCTCGCAGCTTGCGGTTGCAATGGCAGCAATCTTTAACTTCCTGGGCGTTTGTTGGCGGCTCGAGTGTAGCCTATGCGATTGTGCATGTTGCCGACGGATTTTCTTGTTTATATGGTTCTGGTGTTATGGCCTCGCCATGGTCTTTTCCATGCTGCTGGCTGCTATCAATCGCAACCTCGGCACCTGGTACTTCGGCTCGCGCCGTCCAGTTCCCACACGCTGATTGGCGCTATCATCGGTATTGGTTTAGCCAATGCGCTGATGACCGGCACGTCAGTGGTTGATGCCCTCAACATCCCGAAAGTGATCAACATTTTCGCGTCGTTGATCATCTCGCCAATTGTGGGTCTGGTCGTCGCTGGCGGTCTGATTTTCCTGCTGCGCCGTTACTGGAGCGGTACCAAAAACGCGCCCGTATCCACCGACTCCTGCTGAACGTGAAAAGAAAGACGGTAAGAAAAAGCCGCCATTCTGGACGCGTATTGCTCTCTTATCCCGTCCGGCCATTGGCGTGGCATTCTCCCACTGTGCCAACGACGGTCAAGAAGGCATTGGTCTGGTGATGTTGGTGCTGATCTGGAGTTCGCCTGGCTGGTTTCGTGGTCAATATGAATGCTTCCGGTTACGCAATAGCCGTAACCGTGATGCAGTCAACAACGTTGAAAACTTCTTCCAACAGCGTCCTGAGCTGCTGCAGAAAGTGGCCGACAACGCTGAGAAATTGACGCCTGAAGCCATGGCTGGGCGGTGGAATTCCACTGTCATCCAGCGAATACCATCAACGCGCTTGACCGCACCAAAGCGATGCTGACCAACATCGAAAGCTACGATAAGCTCCCGCTCCAACAGCGTGGCCAGCTGCGCCGCATTATGCTTTGCATATCTGATACCACCGATAAAGTGGCGAAGATGCCGGAAGTGAATGCCGACGACCAGCGTCTGCTGAAAAAGCTGAAAACCGACATGCTGAGCACCATTGAGTACGCTCCGGTGTGGATTATCATGGCCGTCGCGCTGGCGTTAGGCATCGGTACGATGATCGGCTGGCGTCGCGTGGCAACCACTATCGGTGAGAAGATTGGTAAGAAAGGGATGACCTACGCACAGGGTATGGCGGCGCAGATGACCTCTGCTGTCTCCATCCGCTGCAAGCCATACCGGGATGCCGGTTTCCACTACTCACGTACTCTCCTCTTCTGTCGCGGGGACGATGGTGGTAGATGGTGGCGGCTTACAGCGTAAAACCGTGACCAGCATTCTGATGGCCTGGGTGTTTACCCTTCCGGCTGCGGTACTGCTTTCCGGCGGGCTGTACTGGCTCTCCTTGCAGTTCCTGTAATCGTACGCACCAAAACGAGCGGGTCAGCTGGCCCGCTTCAGATTGTGACATAGTGCGCTTTGTTCATGCCGGATGCGGCGTGAACGCCTTATCCGGCCTACAAAAACATGCAAATTCAATAGATTGCAGAGATTATGTAGGCCTGATAAGCGTAGCGCATCAGGCAATTTTGCGTTTGTAATCAGTCTCGAGCGGGTCAGTTTACTGGCCCGCTTTTTTTATGCGTTATTATTGCTGAAGTGCTTAATGCCAAATCATCAATGCAATCAGGCTGACCACCACCAGACCACACAATGCGCTGGTCAAAATGAACTGCCGACGCACCCGTTCGCAGCGACGGATAAACTCGTCGTCGTGATGATCGCGGTAGCGCTGTCCGTAAATGTACCAGACCAGTCGCACCTGCTTGCCAGGCTGGCCGTGGGAGGTAAAGAAACCACCGCCATCAACGTACTGATAGAGCAAGGGATTCGCAACCACGTAGTACAACCAATAACGCACGCAGTTATGAAAAGTAACGTGCCATATTTACAACACAAACGATACACAGGGCCCAAAACAGCGCAATCGTGCTTATCATAACGCCTCCCCGGCGACCAGTCCCCGAAGACATCTCCAATTTGGAACATACCGCTTCCCCATATCCAACCATCGGCTCAGTATAAGAGTGAGATACCGATCACGTTTAAAATATTCGATCCGGCTCATTTAATAGTGTAGGAGATCCGTTAAATTTTTTACCACAAGGTTAATCGTTATCAATACGTAGAATAGAAAAATTTGTTTAACTAATTGGTGAACGGATGCGGATGGACGGCGCCTGAAGGCCAAGATAAGGTAAGAAATATCTTACTACAATTAGGTCTTTAATGGATGGGTACCCCGCGGATGTCGCACGCAGGACGCGGGCAAGGGACAGCGTATGGGCTGTCTGGTCCAACAGTCATCGACAACTTTATGGAAGGAGTAACACCATGGCTTACAAACACATTCTCATTGCCGTCGACCTTTCACCAGAAAGCAAAGTGCTGGTCGAGAAAGCGGTATCTATGGCTCGCCCTTACAATGCCAAAGTCTCTCTGATTCACGTTGATGTGAACTATTCAGACCTGTACACCGGTCTTATCGACGTTAATCTGGCGATATGCAAAAACGTATCTCTGAAGAAACTCACCACGCATTGAGCGAGCTGTCCACTGGCGCTGGCTATCCAATCACCGAAACCCTGAGCGGCAGCGGCGACCTGGGTCAGGTACTGGTTGATGCCATTAAGAAATACGATATGGATCTGGTTGTTTGCGGTCATCACCAGGATTTCTGGAGCAAACGATGTCGTCAGCACGTCAGCTGATCCACACCGTCCACGTCGATATGCTGATTGTTCCGCTGCGCGACGACGAAGAAGAATAATGCTTACGGTTCGTACTGATGCTAACGCCCGCTTTTGCGGGCGTTTTGCTTTTTGGCGCGCCTTGTTACCTGATCAGCGTAAACACCTTATCTGGCCTACGGTCTGCGTACGCAATCAAAATCCCCAGCCAATACAACATTTAACACCATCATATTTTCCATCATTAGTGTGATCATCTGGTTATTTTCTGTTGTAATAGTGTATTAATCTATTCACCGCATCAATATTAAGAATCTCTGACAGATGTAAACTTTTTCGCGCGTTATCCCTTACGCGTTCATACTTTTCAGGATGGTATTGGAAGGTTAATAAATATGAATACAACAACACCCATGGGGATGCTGCAGCAACCTCGCCCATTTTTCATGATCTTTTTTGTCGAGTTATGGGAGCGATTCGGCTACTACGGCGTGCAGGGCGTACTGGCGGTTTTCTTCGTTAAACAGCTTGGATTCTCGCAAGAGCAGGCTTTTGTCACTTTTGGTGCTTTTGCTGCGCTGGTCTATGGCCTCATTTCCATTGGCGGCTATGTCGGCGACCACCTGCTGGGGACCAAACGCACCATTGTTCTTGGAGCACTTGTGCTGGCGATTGGCTACTTCATGACCGGCATGTCGCTACTTAAGCCTGACCTGATTTTCATCGCCCTGGGGACTATCGCTGTCGGTAACGGCCTGTTTAAAGCTAACCCAGCCAGCTTGCTTTCGAAGTGCTATCCGCCGAAAGATCCGCGGCTTGATGGCGCATTCACCCTGTTCTATATGTCGATCAACATCGGCTCGTTGATAGCGTTATCGCTGGCCCCTGTGATCGCTGATAGATTCGGTTATTCAGTCACCTACAACCTGTGCGGGGCGGGGTTAATTATCGCATTACTGGTTTACATCGCCTGTCGTGGAATGGTGAAAGACATTGGTTCTGAACCCGACTTCCGGCCAATGAGCTTCAGCAAACTGTTGTACGTGTTACTTGGCAGCGTGGTGATGATCTTCGTATGCGCATGGCTGATGCACAACGTAGAAGTCGCCAATCTGGTGCTGATTGTTCTCTCCATCGTCGTCACCATCATCTTCTTTCGTCAGGCATTCAAGCTGGATAAAACCGGGCGCAATAAAATGTTTGTCGCCTTTGTCCTGATGCTCGAAGCGGTGGTGTTTTACATTCTCTACGCCCAGATGCCAACATCGCTGAACTTCTTTGCCATCAACAACGTGCATCATGAAATTCTCGGTTTTTCCATCAACCCGGTCAGCTTCCAGGCGCTTAACCCGTTCTGGGTGGTACTCGCCAGCCCAATACTGGCAGGCATTTACACGCATCTGGGTAACAAAGGCAAAGACCTCTCGATGCCGATGAAATTTACTCTCGGCATGTTTATGTGCTCACTGGGCTTTTTGACGGCGGCAGCTGCGGGAATGTGGTTTGCGGATGCACAAGGGCTGACATCGCCATGGTTTATCGTGCTGGTGTACTTATTCCAGAGCTTAGGTGAACTGTTTATTAGCGCCCTTGGCCTGGCGATGATTGCTGCCCTGGTGCCGCAGCATTTGATGGGCTTTATTCTCGGGATGTGGTTCCTGACGCAGGCTGCCGCGTTCTTGCTGGGCGGCTATGTGGCAACATTTACCGCGGTGCCGGACAACATTACCGATCCGCTTGAGACGTTGCCCGTCTATACCAACGTGTTTGGTAAGATTGGTCTGGTCACGCTGGGCGTTGCAGTAGTGATGCTGTTGATGGTGCCGTGGCTGAAACGCATGATTGCGACGCCGGAAAGCCATTAATTATTCTTGCAGAAAGCAGGGTAGCGTTATCGCTACCCTGTTTTAGTTTTACACTGGCGTCCCGGCATAAATATCAAAGCGATGCCCTTTGGTCACCACCGCATTCGGCGTGGCTACCTCCGCCAGCGGTGGCGCATAGTCCGGGCGCTTCACCACTACCCGTTTGGTCGCCAACAATCGCGCTGGCGCCAGCAGCCCATCGGCATCCAAATCCGGCCCCACCAGCGACTGAAACACGCGCATCTCTTTCTTCACCAGCGCGCTTTTCTGCTTATGCGGGAACATCGGGTCGAGATACACCACCTGCGGGCGCGGCGTGATATCGGTTAACGCCGTCAGACTGGAGGCGTGAATGAGCTGTAGGCGTTCCTGCGACCAGCCGCCCATTTCCGGGTCAGCGTAGCCGCGCGCCAGACCATCATCGAGCAGCGCCGCCACAACCGGGTTACGTTCCAGCATCCGCACGCGGCAGCCAACCGACGCCAGCACGAACGCATCACGCCCTAACCCCGCCGTGGCATCCACCACATCCGGCAAATAGTCGCCTTTGACGCCAACGGCTTTCGCCACCGCTTCACCGCGACCACCACCAAACTTACGCCGGTGCGCCATCGCGCCGCCGACAAAATCGACAAAGATGCCGCCAAGTTTTGGCTCATCGCGTTTGCGTAGTTCCAGATGTTCTGGCGTCATCACCAGCGCCATCAGATTGTCATCGTCCTGTTCCAGCCCCCACGGGCGGCAAGACAGATAAGGCGCGTCTCCGGCGCCCGTTTCATCTATTAAGCAGATCTTCACGCGAATAATCAGCCTTTAATCCCATAATGCGCCAGCATCGCGTCGAGCTGAGGTTCACGGCCACGGAAGCGTTTGAACAGCGCCATCGGCTCTTCAGAACCGCCGCGGGTCAGGATGTTATCGAGGAACGACTGGCCGGTTTCACGGTTGAAGATGCCTTCCTCTTCAAAGCGGGAGAAGGCGTCTGCCGCCAGCACGTCGGCCCACAGATAGCTGTAGTAACCCGCCGCGTAGCCACCGGCAAAGATGTGGCTGAAGGCGTGCGGGAAGCGGCCCGGCTTCAGCATGGTACCACGGCAACCTGCTTTTTAATCTCGGCCAGCGTCTCGAGAATTTTCGCCCCCTGCTGCGGGCTGAATTCAGCGTGCAGACGGAAATCGAACAGGCCAAACTCCAGCTGACGCAGAATGAACAGCACCGCCTGGTAGTTTTTCGCCGCCAGCATTTTATCCAGCAGCTCTTTCGGCAGCGGTTCACCGGTTTCATAGTCGCCGAGATAAACGCCAGCGCTTCCGGCTCCCAGCACCAGTTTTCCATAAACTGGCTTGGCAGCTCAACGGCATCCCACGGTACCCCGCTAATGCCGGACACGCCTGCGGTTTCAATGCGGGTCAGCATATCGTGCAGCCCGTGACCAAATTCGTGGAACAAGGTGATCACTTCATCGTGGGTAAACAGCGCCGGTTTGCCGCTGACCGGACGGTTGAAGTTACAGGTCAGGTAGGCGACCGGTTTTTGCAGCGTGCCGTCGCTTGCGCATCTGCCCCACGCAGTCATCCATCCACGCCCCGCCGCGTTGTGTTCGCGAGCGTCAGGTCAAGATAGAAGCTGCCGCGCAGTTCGTTTGCCTCATCGTACAGCTCGAAGAAGCGCACTTCCGGGCTCCAGACGTCCACGTCGGTACGCTCTTTGGCGGTGATACCGTAAATGCGTTTTACCACTTCAAACAGGCCGTTAACGGCTTTGTTTTCCGGGAAGTATGGGCGCAGCTGCTCATCGCTGATGCTGTACAGATGCTGTTTCTGTTTTTCGCTGTAGTAGGCGATATCCCACGGCTGCAGCTCATCGACGCCAAATTCAGCTTTAGCGAAGGCGCGCAGCTGGGCCGCTCTTTTTCACCCTGCGGACGAGCGCGTTTCGCCAAGTCGGTCAGGAAGTCGAGCACCTGCTGCGGATTCTCGGCCATTTTGGTGGCCAGAGATTTAAAAGCATAGCTTTCAAGGCCCACAGCTGTGCCAGCTCGTGGCGCAGCGCAAGGATTCTGCCATCACCGGGCTGTTGTCCCATTTACCGGCGTTCGGCCCCTTGATCGGAAGCACGAGTCGAGTAGGCGCGGTACAGCTCTTCACGCAGCGCCTGATTGTCGCAGTAGGTCATCACCGGCAGGTAGCTTGGGATATCCAGCGTCAGCAGATAACCTTCCTGCTCTTTGGCTTCGGCCTGGGCTTTAGCCGCGGCCAGCGCGCTCTCCGGCATGCCAGCCAGTTCGGACTCATCGGTCACCAGCTTGGTCCAGCCCATGGTCGCGTCGAGCACGTTGTTGCTGTAGAGGTTGCCCAGTTCAGACAGACGAGTGGCGACTCGCCCGTAGCGCTGCTGTTTCTCTTTCGGCAGACCAATACCGGACAGTTCAAAATCACGCAGTGCATTATCCACCGCTTTCTTCTGCGCCACGCTCAGCGTCGCATAGTTATCGCCATCGCGCAGGTCGCGGTAGGCTTTGTACAGCCCTTCGTGCTGCCGTCCCAGGTGCTGTACTCAGACAGCAGCGGCAGCGTCTGCTCATAGGCTTCACGCAGCTCCGGGCTGTTTTTAACCGAGTTCAGGTGGCTAATCGGCGAGAAGATACGCCCCAGCACATCGTCCACTTCCGCCAGCGGCTGGCAGAGGTTTTCCCACTATACGGCGCCCCTTGTGCGACGACACGTTCCACATTTTCACGGCAGTCGTTCAGCGCCTTGGTGACGGCAGGAACAACGTGCTCTGGCTGATCTCGGAAAACGGCGGCAGCTCGAAGGGGGTCAGTAACGGATTGGTCATTTGCGCAGTCCTGGTCTAAGAAAGAAATGAAGCGCTCAACGGCGCTTTACATAATGTGTGTAGCATGGGGTTAAGTGTAGTGAATTTCAATGAGAAACGTTACGCTTTCGCGGCGGCGGCCTCTTTTCGGTATACTGTCCTGATACGCTTTTGTGCGCCCCGAATACGGGCCGATTTTTACTTACCGGAACACCTTTACCCATGCTCAGTTATCGCCACAGCTTTCACGCTGGCAACCACCCGACGTCCTAAAACATACCGTTCAGAGTCTGATCATTGAATCACTCAAAGAGAAAGAAAAACCATTTCTTTATCTGGACACCCACGCCGGTGCAGGCCGCTATCAGCTGAGCGGCGAACACGCCGAGCGCACTGGTGAATACCTCGAAGGCATCTCGCGTATCTGGCAGCAGGACGATCTGCCGAAAAACTGCTAAAAGTCATATCTCCCAGTATGGAGCACTTCAACCGTAGCGGCCAGCTGCGCTACTCTTCCAGGCTCACCGCTGATTGCTCGCCAGCTGCTGCGCGAGCAGGACAGCCTGCAGATGACTGAACTGCACCCAAGCGATTTCCCGCTGCTGCGCTCTCGTTTTCCCGAAAGACGATCGTGCGCGCGTGGAAAAAGCCGATGGCTATCAGCAGCTTAAATCCAAACTGCCACCGGCTTACTTGGTTCGCAGCCTGATCCTTATCGATCCGCCGTACGAAATTAAAAGCGACTATCAGGCGGTAGTTGCCGGTATCTCACGAAGGCTACAAACGTTTTGCTACCGGCACCTACGCACTGTGGTATCCCGTGGTGCTGCGCGCGCAGATCAAGCGCATGATTAAAGATCTGAAGCCACCGGCATTCGTAAAATCCTGCAGATCGAACTGGCGGTTCGTCCCGACAGCGATCAGCGCGGCATGACCGCTTCCGGGATGATTGACCCGCCGTGGAAGCTCGAAGCCCAGATGAACAACGTTCTGCCGTGGCTGCACAGCAAACTGGTACCGACCGGTATCGGCCATACGCTCTGGTCAACTGGATTGTGCCGGAGTAATCGCAGACATCGGATTGGAACCTATTTAATTTCAGGTATACAATCGCGAGTATTTTGACGGTGGGCATGACGCTCACCCGTCCGACATTGAACGTTCCGAGGAGCGGCCATGACCAAAACTACGACTACATCGCCATCAGGCGGCGGCAGCGGCGGTATCGCCTCGATTAACCGTGCGGCCATGTATGGCCAAAAGTGCGCATTGATTGAAGCCAAAGACCTTGGCGGTACCTGCGTCAACGTCGGTTGCGTACCGAAGAAAGTGATGTGGCATGCCGCGCAAATTCGCGAAGCAATCCATCTGTATGGCCCGGATTACGGTTTCGACGCCACCATCAATAACTTCGACTGGGACCGTCTTATCGCCAGCCGTACCGCCTACATCGACCGCATTCATACCTCCTACGACAACGTACTGGGTAAGAACAAGGTCGACGTGATTAAAGGCTTTGCGCGGTTTGTCGATGCGAAAACCATCGAAGTGAACGGCGAAACGATCGCCGCCGATCATATTCTGATCGCCACCGGCGGTCGTCCTCACCACCCGAACATTCCAGGCGTCGAATTCGGTATCGACTCCAACGGTTTCTTCGAGCTGCCCGCGTTGCCAAAACGCGTTGCGGTGGTTGGCGCAGGCTACATTGCCGTTGAGCTGGCAGGCGTGATTAATGGCCTGGGCTCGGAGGCCGCACCTGTTCGTGCGTAAACACGCGCCGCTGCGCAGCTTTGATCCGCTGATCGTCGAGACGCTGGTCGAAGTGATGAACGCTGAAGGCCCGCAGCTGCACACAACGCCATTCCAAAAGCCGTGGTGAAGAATGCCGATGGCAGCCTGACCCTGGAGCTGAAGATGGCCGCGGCGGGCCCGTCGATTGCCTGATCTGGGCGATTGGTGGTCAACCGGCTACCGATGATTTCAATTTGTCGGTAACGGGCGTGAAAACCGACGATAAAGGCTACATCGTGGTGGATAAGTTCCAGAACACCAACGTGCCCGGAATTTATGCGGTTGGCGATAACACCGGAGCCGTCGAGCTGACGCCGGTCGCCGTCGCGGCGGGCCGTCGTCTGTCAGAACGCCTGTTTAACAACAAGCCGGATGAGCACCTGGACTACAGCAATATTCCGACCGTGGTCTTCAGCCACCCGCCAATTGGCACCGTTGGTTTAACCGAGCCACAGGCGCGTGAGCAGTACGGTGACGACGCCGTGAAGGTGTATAAATCCTCCTTCACCGCCATGTATACCGCCGTGACCTCGCACCGTCAGCCGTGTCGTATGAAGCTGGTTTGCGTCGGTCCAGAAGAGAAGATTGTCGGCATTCACGGTATCGGCTTCGGGATGGATGAAATGCTGCAAGGCTTCGCCGTGGCGCTGAAAATGGGCGCGACCAAAAAAGACTTCGACAATACCGTCGCCATTCACCCAACGGCGTCAGAAGAATTCGTCACGATGCGTTAAATGTTAAAGGGCTAAGAGTAGTGTGCTCTTAGCCCTTAATTACGTTTCCGCTATCAGTTCAGAAGCTGAAGCAGAAAGCGGATCAGTTCCAGCAGCGCAATTAACGCCCCTAGAACGATGATTGCTTTATCAATCACCCGTTTTCTCCATGCGATGGAGTGAGAATGCATCCGCTTACTCATCCACTGCCTGTCACGGCGCATGTCTCATTGTTAGATAAGAACTCTCTCACTCCGGCCAGAGCATCAGTTAACGGCACCACCCGTACTTCTGACCAGGACTTTGAAAGCGTTTATGCGCATTGCCAGAGTGAAAATGCCTCAGAGCTAACTGGATAATCATACAGTACATGCAGGTTATAAAACCAGCACGTCCTTGCAATAGTTTCAGTATGGTATTAGCATTGATGCGTTAGATGATGGCTATCTCACTCCAGTCAGAGCCACCAACTCAGGGCTGGAAAGTAAAAAACCGACGCAAAGTCGGTTTTTTTACATCCGGATTCGGACAAGGCTTAATATGACGATGACCCAGTGAAAGTATATAAATCGTCACTGCGATATATACCGAAGTGCTCCCTCCGCCAGCTGAAGAAATCGCTAATTCTTGCAATGTTAGCCACTGGCTAATAGTATTGAGCTGTTAGATAAGAACTCTCTCACTCCAGCCAGAGCCACCAACTCAGGGCTGGAAAGTAAAAAACCGACGCAAAGTCGGTTTTTTTACGTCCTGATTCAGACCTCCTTTCAAATGAATAGCCAACTCAAAATTCACACCTATTACCTTCCTCTGCACTTACACATTCGTTAAGTCATATATGTTTTTGACTTATCCGCTTCGAAGAGAGACACTACCTGCAACAATCAGGAGCGCAATATGTCATTTCTGTTACCCATCCAATTGTTCAAAATTCTTGCTGATGAAACCCGTCTGGGCATCGTTTTACTGCTCAGCGAACTGGGAGAGTTATGCGTCTGCGATCTCTGCACTGCTCTCGACCAGTCGCAGCCCAAGATCTCCCGCCACCTGGCATTGCTGCGTGAAAGCGGGCTATTGCTGGACCGCAAGCAAGGTAAGTGGGTTCATTACCGCTTATCACCGCATATTCCAGCATGGGCGGCGAAAATTATTGATGAGGCCTGGCGATGTGAACAGGAAAAGGTTCAGGCGATTGTCCGCAACCTGGCTCGACAAAACTGTTCCGGGGACAGTAAGAACATTTGCAGTTAAAAATTTAGCTAAACACATATGAATTTTCAGATGTGTTTTATCCGGGAGGATTTATGCTACTGGCAGGCGCTATTTTTGTCCTGACCATTGTTTTGGTTATCTGGCAGCCGAAGGGATTAGGAATCGGCTGGAGTGCGACGCTGGGCGCGGTATTGGCGTTGATTTTTGGTGTTGTACACGTTGGCGATATCCCGGTGGTGTGGAATATTGTCTGGAATGCAACCGCGACGTTTATTGCCGTTATCATCATTAGCTTGCTTCTGGATGAATCCGGCTTTTTCGAATGGGCGGCGCTGCACGTTTCACGTTGGGGTAATGGTCGTGGGCGTTTGCTGTTTACCTATATTGTTCTGCTCGGTGCGGCAGTGGCGGCACTGTTTGCCAACGATGGCGCAGGAGCACTTATTCTGACGCCGATAGTCATCGCCATGCTATTGGCGTTAGGGTTCACGAAAGGCACGACGCTGGCATTTGTCATGGCCGCCGGGTTTATTGCCGATACGGCCAGCCTGCCGCTTATCGTCTCGAATCTGGTTAACATCGTTTCTGCCGACTTCTTCGGGCTAGGGTTCACTGAATATGCGTAAGTAATGGTGCCGGTTGATATTGCCGCTATTATCGCCACGCTGGTGATGCTGCATCTGTTCTTCCGCAAAGATATTCCGCCGACTTACGACCTGGCTCTCCTGAAAGCACCGGCAAATGCGATTAAAGATCTGGCAACCTTCAGAACCGGCTGGATAGTGTTGATTCTTCTGCTGGTTGGCTTTTTCGTTCTTGAGCCGCTGGGTATTCCGGTTAGCGCGATTGCGGCTGTTGGGGCTGCGATCCTGTTTGCGGTGGCGAAACGAGGGCATGCTATTAATACCGGTAAAGTGCTGCGCGGCGCCCCATGGCAGATCGTAGATCTCTCGCTGGGGATGTATACGGTGGTCTATGGCCTGCGTAACGCCGGGCTAACGGAATATCTCTCCGGCATACTGAACGTGCTGGCAGCTAAAGGCCTGTGGGCCGCGACCTTTGGTACTGGGTTCCTGACGGCATTTCTCTCTTCCATCATGAACAACATGCCTACCGTGCTGGTTGGCGCGCTTCTCTTTTGATGGCAGCACCGCAACCGGCGTTATCAAAGAGGCAACGATTTATGCCAACGTGATTCGCTGGATCAAGGAGCCAAAATTACACCTATTGGTAGCCTGGCAACGCTGCTTTGGCTGCATGTGCTTTCACAAAAGAATATGACCATCACCTGGGGATACTATTTCCGCACCGGTATCGTCATAGCTCTGCCGGTTCTGTTTGTAACGCTGGCCGCGCTGGCGCTACGTCTCTCTGTCACTTTGTAATGAGATACTGATATGAGCAACATCACCATTTATCACAACCCGGCCTGCGGCACCTCGCGTAATACGCTGGAGATTATCCGCAACAGCGGTACTGAACCGACGATTATTTCTTACCTCGAGACCCCACCTTCAGGTGATGAACTGGTCAAACTCATTGCGGATATGGGCATTTCCGTCCGGGCTTTGCTGCGTCAAGAACGTCGAGCCGTATGAGGAACTGGGTCTTGCAGCCGATAAATTTACTGACGATCAACTCATAGACTTTATGCTGCAGCATCCGATTCTGATTAACCGTCCGATTGTGGTAACGCCATTGGGAACCAAACTGTGCCGTCCTTCCGAGGTGGTTCTGGATATTCTGCCAGATACGCAGAAAGCGGCTTTCGCTAAGGAAGATGGTGCGAGAAAATCGTTGATGCAGCAGGTAAGCGATTGAAATAAAGCGGCGATATCCCCCCCACAGGTTGTTAGAAAAGTGCGCTTTATTTATGTCGGATGCGACGCTGGCGCGTCTTATCCGACCTACAAAGTTATGAAAATTCGATGAATAGTATGTTATTTGTAGGCCTGACAGGCGTAGCGCATCAGGCGATTTTGCTATTTACACAGTACTCCCTGCGTGAGATTCCAATTATCGCGTCCAGCATGGTGTATCAGTGAGCTGCTTAGTTATCAGCGATACAGCGCAGTAGTTTAAAGACGTACTGGATTATGATTTATCAGTGGTTTACACAACAAATTATTAAATAATTATAAGATACCTTAACCCATTTTATTATTACACATCTAAAACATCACAAAAAAAATCACTTCACACACTATCAGAGAACATAATAACTTTTTAAAATGAGCGCATTTTGATAGTTGTTAACGATTTCCTTTACGATACTATCACTACCCTTTTTTTACACACAAATATTACCGGGTGGAGATAAAAGGGAAATCAAAGGTAATTATATCAGGAAGATATAACGCATTACATTTATTGTGTGTAGAAGAAAATCCATTCCTGTTCTAATTATCCAATTTAAACATCTTAGCATAAAACAAATGATGAATAAGGAATTTTATGTCAATTGACTTTACCCCAGGTATAATAAATACATATCACGGCGATATTTATAACTGCACAACAAATACCGATAATGCTAAAACGCCAGACACACCGAAGTGGCCTTGCGATAATTGGGAAGAACAACAACCCATTAATTCCACATTCTCTGGAGAAGGATATATCTCTGATCAATATGATTTAGCGCAACACCAACTTCAACAAATTAATGCGTGCCACACGAACACTACATATACAAATGCAGACTACTCAAAAGTTGTGGCTCAACTTGTAAGTCTTATTACTAACATTGAAACGATAAGTTCGACACAACTTACGCAACAGACACAATCAATACTTAATCAGATTAATAACATTAGATATGAAAAAAACAAAAGTGCTGAATGTCGAATCATTGTTATCGCTAATCCTAAACCCGACAAGGCAATCATAACTAAAATTAGCGTAGAAGAGGGAATACCCATAACATTCAGTGTCCAAACCATGTTTTCAGATACTAATTTTATTGCTGAACAACGAGCTGACTTACCAACTAATATAAAAGATATTCAAAGCCTGTATCAAAAAATGACGAAGTTATATATTGAGCACAGTGAAAATAAAAACAGGATGAAAGTCTTTGCCGGAACCAACTTTATTGATTTCAATATGACAGGACAGAACCTGTCCGGGTTCGTTCTAACCTTGTCAAGGTTTTATTTCGAAGATCTACTTAATATAAATTTCACTGACGCAAATTTAGGGAAGGTGCGAATAAGCGGGGAAATTCTTCTCGGCTGACTCAGTCATTTCATTTCTTCATGTTTGAGCCGATTTTTTCTCCCGTAAATGCCTTGAATCAGCCTATTTAGACCGTTTCTTCGCCATTTAAGGCGTTATCCCCAGTTTTTAGTGAGATCTCTCCCACTGACGTATCATTTGGTCCGCCCGAAACAGGTTGGCCAGCGTGAATAACATCGCCAGTTGGTTATCGTTTTTCAGCAACCCCTTGTATCTGGCTTTCACGAAGCCGAACTGTCGCTTGATGATGCGAAATGGGTGCTCCACCCTGGCCCGGATGCTGGCTTTCATGTATTCGATGTTGATGGCCGTTTTGTTCTTGCGTGGATGCTGTTTCAAGGTTCTTACCTTGCCGGGGCGCTCGGCGATCAGCCAGTCCACATCCACCTCGGCCAGCTCCTCGCGCTGTGGCGCCCCTTGGTAGCCGGCATCGGCTGAGACAAATTGCTCCTCTCCATGCAGCAGATTACCCAGCTGATTGAGGTCATGCTCGTTGGCCGCGGTGGTGACCAGGCTGTGGGTCAGGCCACTCTTGGCATCGACACCAATGTGGGCCTTCATGCCAAAGTGCCACTGATTGCCTTTCTTGGTCTGATGCATCTCCGGATCGCGTTGCTGCTCTTTGTTCTTGGTCGAGCTGGGTGCCTCAATGATGGTGGCATCGACCAAGGTGCCTTGAGTCATCATGACGCCTGCTTCGGCCAGCCAGCGATTGATGGTCTTGAACAATTGGCGGGCCAGTTGATGCTGCTCCAGCAGGTGGCGGAAATTCATGATGGTGGTGCGGTCCGGCAAGGCGCTATCCAGGGATAACCGGGCAAACAGACGCATGGAGGCGATTTCGTACAGAGCATCTTCCATCGCGCCATCGCTCAGGTTGTACCAATGCTGCATGCAGTGAATGCGTAGCATGGTTTCCAGCGGATAAGGTCGCCGGCCATTACCAGCCTTGGGGTAAAACGGCTCGATGACTTCCACCATGTTTTGCCATGGCAGAATCTGCTCCATGCGGGACAAGAAAATCTCTTTTCTGGTCTGACGGCGCTTACTGCTGAATTCACTGTCGGCGAAGGTAAGTTGATGACTCATGATGAACCCTGTTCTATGGCTCCAGATGACAAACATGATCTCATATCAGGGACTTGTTCGCACCTTCCTTAGGTGACACTATTTTTTTACATAAAGAACACCCTACCCCCAAATTATATAAAGATGGACAATATCTTGACAAACAAATCGAAGGTTTATTTTCAACATTATTAACCATTAATGACAACCTTTTACGAGCAAAAGCGGAAATTGCTTCGACAATAATTAAATTTTTAGAGGCCAGGATAACCAATCTTTCATACAATGACATATTAAAATATCAGCAAGAATTCCAAAGACAATGTTATAAGCAAGTTAAAGCCTTTACGACACTCTCCCGATACAATAAAATTCAAACATGGGCAGAAATGTCTGAATATCAATTCGAAGTATTTCAATACGAGACGCTTAACCCAAAAAAAATGTCACACACGCCTTATTTAAAGAGGCCACTGCCTAATGAAAAAGATATAAATTATGGGGTGGAAATAGAAATACCATCTGGTAAAAGAATTCGCTTATCAAATCATTACCAGAATATAATACCATAATATTGATTATTAGCACTTTATAATCATTGAATAAAAATAGATTTTATGTACTTTTAAAACAATGCACTATATTATGGGGTGATGGATATTCATGTCACGCCCCAAAATTAACTGAGTTCACCTAAACAGAAAGGATATAAACATCAGACAGGTTTACGTTACTATCAGGCATATCACCTCAGAATCAGATGAAAACTATAAAGAAATATCTATTATGGTTTTAATATTTGTTGATAAGGATAGTAACATGAACATGACAAAAGGTGCACTCATCCTCAGCCTTTCATTTTTGCTTGCCGCATGTAGTTCAATTCCGCAAAATATCAAAGGCAATAACCAACCTGATATTCAAAAAAGTTTTGTTGCTGTTCATAACCAGCCGGGGTTATATGTTGGTCAACAAGCGCGCTTTGGTGGGAAGGTTATCAACGTTATCAATGGCAAAACGGATACGTTGTTAGAAATCTCTGTATTACCGTTGGATAGCTATGCGAAGCCTGATATTGAAGCCAACTATCAGGGCCGACTGCTCGCCAGACAAAGCGGCTTCCTTGATCCAGTGAACTATCGTAATCACTTTGTTACCATCCTCGGCACCATTCAGGGTGAACAACCTGGCTTTATCAATAAAGTCCCGTATAACTTCCTGGAAGTGAATATGCAGGGCATCCAGGTGTGGCATTTGAGAGAAGTGGTTAATACCACCTATAACCTGTGGGATTACGGCTATGGTGCATTCTGGCCGGAACCGGGCTGGGGTGCGCCTTACTACACCAATGCGGTGAGTCAGGTAACACCTGAGCTGGTCAAATAACACCACCGAAAGATGCAGATGCTTTCTCAGCATCTGCATCATGCATTACATCAAATTAATACACAGTAAGCTAACTATTATTATTATAAGCCCTGTCCTGTTAATTACCTTTGGCAAACTGATTATAAAGTTAATGTCCGCACCAGGAGTCGGTTATGTTTCTTATAATTACCAGGGATACGATGTTCTTCACCGCGATGAAAAACATTCTGAGTAAAGGTAATGTCGTTCATATACAGAACGAAGAAGAGATCGACGTAATGTTGCATCAGAATGCCTTCGTCATTATTGATACATTAATGAATAATGTATTTCATTCTAATTTTCTCACTCAAATTGAACGATTAAAACCTGTCCATGTCATTATTTTCTCCCCCTTTAATATTAAACGCTGCCTGGGGAAAGTGCCGGTGACCTTTGTTCCGCGGACTATCACTATCATTGATTTTGTCGCACTCATCAATGGCAGTTACTGCTCTGTGCCTGAAGCGGCTGTGTCACTTTCGCGCAAGCAACATCAGGTTCTGAGCTGCATTGCGAATCAAATGACAACGGAAGATATTCTGGAGAAACTGAAAATATCGCTAAAAACGTTCTACTGCCATAAACACAATATCATGATGATCCTCAATCTTAAGCGGATCAATGAGCTGGTACGCCATCAGCATATTGATTATCTGGTGTGAATTTCAGGCTTACGGTGAGTCTGGCTACGCTGCCACACAGATTAGCTAATTGAAACGCCTTTCACCCCTGCCATACCTTTTAATAATCGCAACAGGTCTTCTATCGACGTTGTGGCATGAAGCTGGATATCAATGGCGACCACTTCATGATCTTCATTTTCCTGCAACGAAACTAAATCAGTTTTTATTTTTTGCTGCTTAAACCAGTCGAGCATTGATACCGTATTACCGTTCACTAATGTCAGCTGTAAATGGTAATTTTTGTTCATCAGGCGGAAGGTTAATTGATGGAAGACTTCCAGCACCAACAAGGTCATCACTGAACCATAAATACCCAGTTCGTACATACCGCTGCCAATAACCATACCTATGGCGGCGGTCACCCAGATATCCGCTGCCGTCGTCAGACCTACAATATTTTGGTTACGAACGAGAATGTTACCTGCACCGATAAACCCGACGCCCGTCACCACCTGAGCAGCAATACGGCTGGGGTCGAGTCCGACGTGATCTAAAGACAGCACGTCAGCAAAACCATATTTCGAAACAATCATAAACAGGGCGCTTCCCATGCCAATTAATACATGTGTGCGTAACCCTGCTCCTTTGCCGCGCATTTGCCTTTCCATGCCAATAGCGCCACAGGCAATTGCCGCGAGTATAAGACGTATAATAAATTCTGCTGTCATATAAAAATGCAAAAAGGAGCAGCAAGATGGCTCAACTTGCTACTCCTTTTTACTTGCACCTCATTAATTCGGCAAGTCATTAGATGCTTGATTTTTGAAGGTATACAAATTTTTCTGCGGGTTTTTCTTACAGTATTCGATCACTTTAGGAATTTGAGTGAGATCGGTTTCATTTAAAGTAACGGTATCGCCACCTTTATATACTGTTTCTTCATGCAGCATCCACCATGCAACCGGGGTCATTGCTTTTGGATTCAGATCAATAAATTCCTGGCAGGTCATATCTTTAGCGGATTCATTGGCTGCCAACGCAGATTGTGCGTTCACCAGTGACAAAGCCGCTACAGCGCCCATAAAAATAAACGCTTTACGGAGAGATGAAATATTCATTTTGTAACCCATTCAATATAGAGATTATATATGAACAGGAGGAATAGCTGCTTTTAAAGAAGATATTCCGGCCTGTTCAATATGCAAGGAAGTACGATGTAACGCATTCCCGGAATTACATATCTTTCTTAATTTTGTCCCATTCGCCTTTAACTTTATCTTTAAAGTTGGCTTGTTTATCCTGAGTACAAGCCTGAACGATAGCTGGGGTTACGGTTGCAATACCCTGAACATCTAAAACCGCATCTTCTGGTTTATCTTTGTTGTTCAGCGCTTCAGCAAAACCAACTGCAGTTGGCTGGAAGGATTCGTCCACAGCCAGGAAATCTTCACAGGTCCAGGAGTTGACCGGTTTTTTGTTATCAGCTGCTTTTTGCGCATCCGCTGCATTGCTCACAACTGGCAGAAGAAGCAGACCACCAAGAATAACGCCTAATACTTTTTTCATCGTAATATCCTCAACTATAAAGTGAAAGAGCCGTCACGAATCAATTTCGACACTGAGGTTATAACCTGGTTTTCTGTATATGTCATGTTGATGGAAAATATCAAAATCAGATATTTTTATTTCAATACAATGAGTTACAGATGCATCAGATACTGCAATTAGGAAATTTTTATTAAATCGACTGCATTCTTAGACGCGTTTTTGGCATAGATTGATAGCAGGGGATTTTCTTCTTAATTTTATAGGGTGGTTCTATGTTATATATAGATAAGGCAACAATTTTGAAGTTTGATCTGGAGATGCTTAAAAAACATCGCAGAGCAATCCAGTTTATTGCCGTGCTGCTGTTTATCGTCGGGTTGCTGTGTATCAGTTTCCCGTTCGTCTCTGGCGATATTTTAAGCACAGTAGTGGGTGCATTATTAATCTGCTCGGGTATTGCGCTTATTGTCGGGTTATTCAGCAACCGCAGTCATAATTTCTGGCCGGTATTATCCGGTTTCCTCGTCGCAGTCGCCTATTTATTGATCGGCTATTTCTTCATCCGCGCACCGGAGCTGGGCATTTTTGCCATTGCGGCATTTATTGCCGGTTTGTTCTGTGTTGCAGGGGTTATTCGCCTGATGAGTTGGTATCGTCAGCGTTCAATGAAAGGCAGCTGGCTACAGCTCGTTATTGGTGTGCTGGATATCGTCATTGCCTGGATATTCCTTGGTGCAACGCCGATGGTGTCTGTAACGCTGGTTTCCACACTGGTGGGAATTGAACTGATATTTAGCGCCGCCAGCCTGTTCAGCTTCGCCAGTTTGTTCGTTAAGCAGCAATAATTACCCCGGTTGTCACCCGGATCATAGTCACTTGATGTGACTATGATCCGATTAATACTCTCTCCGCTACGCAGTGTTGTAGATCAATTGCGCACTATCATTGAAATAATTACCTGCTAGTGATTATTTCAACCTACTGAATTTCATCTAATTTTTTTCACTCTATGGCAAATTAGCCATTTCAAACATTATCATGGCTGATATTTTCCGTAGTCAGGTTTAATGTTTTAAAAGTGCTGTGGGAAAGTGAACAAAGAGTTCCGTAAGCGTTGATGCTATGGGCGGTTAAATAAGTAATCCGGGTTCATTTTTTTGCAACTGGCGTTGATTACATTGCATAAATATCCGTGTCTCCAGACGCTATATAAAAACCTGAAGACATGAATGCGTTATTTACTCAGGTAATTTCAATGCGTTAAAAGAAAGCTGGCAATCCAATTGCCAGCTTAAGTCGAAACAAGGAGACTCGATATTTAAATCGGATTACATTTTAACTTTAGTAATATTCTTCAGAGATCACAAACTGGTTATTGATAACTTATTCTTGGGCAGTAATCCGCAAACGTTAACTTTTTGTTTGCTATTTACAAGCTGATAACAACCAGGAATCTTACTTAGGATCAATATATGGAGTGCGTGATGGATAAATCTGAAGTATTGATTAGTGTTAATAGACGTATTAGTTCACGAAGGGTAAAGTTCTTATAGGCGTTTACTATATTGAACAACGATTCGGACAAGGATGTAAATAATGAAAAGGATGACATATTCGAAACGATAACGGCTAAGGAGCAAGTTATGATTTTTCTCATGACGAAAGATTCTTTTCTTTTACAGGGCTTTTGGCAGTTGAAAGATAATCACGAAATGATAAAAATCAATTCCCTGTCAGAGATCAAAAAAGTAGGCAATAAACCCTTCAAGGTTATCATTGATACCTATCACAATCATATCCTTGATGAAGAAGCGATTAAATTTCTGGAGAAATTAGATGCCGAGAGAATTATTGTTTTGGCACCTTATCACATCAGTAAACTAAAAGCTAAAGCGCCTATTTATTTTGTTAGCCGCAAAGAAAGTATCAAAAATCTTCTTGAGATTACTTATGGTAAACACTTGCCCCATAAGAATTCACAATTATGTTTTTCACATAATCAGTTCAAAATTATGCAACTGATTCTGAAAAATAAAAATGAAAGCAATATCACGTCGACGCTCAATATTTCGCAACAAACATTAAAGATTCAGAAATTCAACATTATGTACAAGCTGAAACTAAGACGTATGAGCGACATCGTCACCCTGGGTATCACATCTTATTTTTAGTCAGGACATAAGCAACTGAAATTGATGGCTGGCATGACGAGGGATGCAGATGCTGATTTCATTACCCCCGGTGATTACTAAAGGAGAGGCTAAAACGACTTTATTCCCCTGGTATGTGTATCCACCAGTAGAACCCTTCGTTGCCCGAATGCTGGCAGGAACTGTTGGCAGAACGGCAACATTTTTTTTGTCGTTGACCTCACCATGTCGATCACTGTGCCTGTATCCCACCTTACTGGCTGACAACCCCACTATGCCGCTGGTCTGTAAATCCCTCATATCTCTCCTCGCGCGCAATTTAAAGAACCGTTATTTCTCAAGAATTTTCAGGGACTAAAATGAACAGAAGAAGAAAGCTGTTAATACCGTTGTTATTCTGCGGCGCGATGCTCACCGCCTGCGATGACAAATCGGCGGAAAACGCCGCCGCCATGACGCCTGAGGTCGGTGTCGTCACACTCTCCCCCGGTTCGGTCAATGTGTTGAGCGAATTGCCCGGTAGAACCGTTCCTTATGAAGTTGCCGAGATACGTCCCCAGGTGGGCGGTATTATCATTAAACGCAACTTTATCGAAGGCGATAAAGTGAACCAGGGCGATTCGCTGTATCAGATTGATCCTGCACCTTTACAGGCCGAGCTAAACTCCGCCAAAGGCTCGCTGGCGAAAGCGCTCTCTACCGCCAGCAATGCCCGCATCACCTTTAACCGCCAGGCATCGTTGCTGAAGACCAACTACGTTAGCCGTCAGGATTACGACACCGCGCGCACCCAGTTGAATGAAGCAGAAGCCAATGTCACCGTCGCCAAAGCGGCTGTTGAACAGGCGACGATCAATCTGCAATACGCGAATGTCACCTCGCCGATTACGGGCGTCAGCGGGAAATCGTCGGTGACCGTCGGCGCACTCGTTACCGCTAATCAGGCAGATTCGCTGGTTACCGTACAACGTCTGGACCCGATTTATGTCGATCTCACGCAGTCGGTGCAAGATTTCTTACGCATGAAAGAAGAGGTCGCCAGTGGGCAAATCAAACAGGTTCAGGGCAGTACGCCAGTACAGCTCAATCTGGAAAATGGTAAACGCTACAGCCAGACCGGCACGCTGAAATTCTCCGACCCGACAGTGGATGAAACCACGGGCTCCGTGACGTTACGGGCGATTTTCCCCAACCCAAATGGTGACTTGCTGCCTGGCATGTACGTCACGGCATTAGTGGATGAAGGTAGCCGCCAGAATGTATTACTGGTGCCGCAGGAAGGCGTCACCCACAACGCCCAGGGTAAAGCAACGGCGCTCATTCTGGATAAAGACGATGTCGTGCAGCTACGCGAAATTGAAGCCAGCAAAGCCATCGGCGACCAGTGGGTCGTCACCTCTGGCTTGCAGGCTGGCGATCGGGTGATCGTTTCCGGTTTGCAACGCATTCGTCCGGGTATCAAAGCACGAGCAATTTCCTCCAGCCAGGAAAACGCCAGCACCGAATCGAAACAATAACGTTGCAGGCTTAAGGGGACTTTCATGGCTAACTATTTTATTGATCGCCCGGTTTTTGCCTGGGTACTTGCCATTATTATGATGCTTGCAGGTGGTCTGGCGATCATGAACTTACCGGTTGCGCAGTATCCGCAGATTGCGCCACCGACCATTACCGTCAGCGCTACCTATCCAGGTGCCGATGCGCAAACGGTAGAAGACTCGGTCACTCAGGTGATTGAGCAAAATATGAATGGGCTTGATGGCCTGATGTACATGTCTTCAACCAGTGATGCGGCGGGCAATGCCTCTATCACTCTGACCTTCGAGACTGGGACATCTCCTGATATCGCACAGGTTCAAGTGCAAAATAAACTGCAACTCGCTATGCCTTCATTACCTGAAGCAGTGCAGCAGCAGGGGATTAGCGTCGATAAGTCGAGCAGTAATATCCTGATGGTAGCGGCGTTTATTTCTGATAACGGCAGCCTCAACCAGTACGATATCGCGGACTATGTAGCGTCTAATATCAAAGACCCGCTAAGCCGTACCGCGGGCGTTGGTAGCGTACAACTCTTTGGTTCCGAGTATGCCATGCGTATCTGGCTGGACCCGCAAAAACTCAATAAATATAACCTGGTACCTTCCGATGTTATTTCCCAGATTAAGGTGCAAAACAACCAGATTTCCGGTGGTCAACTGGGTGGCATGCCACAGGCGGCAGACCAGCAGCTAAACGCCTCGATCATTGTGCAGACGCGTCTGCAAACGCCGGAAGAATTTGGCAAAATCCTGTTGAAAGTTCAGCAAGATGGTTCGCAAGTGCTGCTGCGTGATGTCGCTCGCGTCGAACTTGGGGCGGAAGATTATTCCACCGTGGCACGCTATAACGGCAAACCTGCTGCCGGGATCGCCATCAAACTGGCTGCCGGAGCAAACGCCCTGGATACCTCGCGGGCAGTCAAAGAGGAACTGAACCGCTTATCAGCCTATTTCCCGGCAAGTCTGAAGACGGTTTATCCTTACGACACCACGCCGTTTATCGAAATTTCTATTCAGGAAGTTTTCAAAACACTGGTTGAGGCTATCATCCTAGTCTTCCTGGTCATGTATCTGTTTTTGCAGAATTTCCGTGCCACAATCATCCCGACGATTGCCGTACCGGTGGTTATTCTCGGGACGTTTGCGATCTTGTCGGCGGTCGGTTTCACCATCAACACGTTGACTATGTTCGGGATGGTGCTGGCGATAGGGTTACTGGTGGATGACGCCATCGTGGTGGTGGAGAACGTCGAGCGTGTCATTGCGGAAGATAAGCTACCGCCGAAGGAAGCGACGCATAAATCGATGGGGCAGATCCAACGTGCGCTGGTCGGTATTGCCGTTGTTCTTTCCGCAGTGTTTATGCCGATGGCCTTTATGAGCGGTGCAACCGGGGAGATCTACCGCCAGTTCTCCATCACGCTGATCTCCTCCATGCTGCTTTCAGTATTTGTGGCAATGAGCCTGACCCCTGCCCTGTGCGCCACCATTCTGAAAGCCGCGCCGGAAGGCGGTCACAAACCTAACGCCCTGTTCGCACGCTTCAACACGCTGTTTGAAAAATCAACTCAACACTATACCGATAGCACCCGCTCGCTGTTGCGTTGTACCGGTCGCTACATGGTGGTCTACCTGCTGATTTGCGCCGGGATGGCGGTGCTGTTCCTGCGCACGCCGACCTCTTTCTTACCAGAAGAGGATCAGGGGGTATTTATGACCACCGCGCAGTTACCTTCCGGTGCCACCATGGTTAACACCACGAAAGTGCTGCAACAGGTGACGGATTATTATCTGACTAAAGAGAAAGATAATGTCCAGTCGGTGTTTACCGTTGGCGGCTTTGGCTTCAGCGGTCAGGGGCAAAACAACGGCCTGGCGTTTATCAGTCTCAAGCCGTGGTCTGAACGTGTCGGTGAGGAAAACTCGGTTACCGCGATCATTCAGCGGGCAATGATTGCGTTAAGCAGTATCAATAAAGCCGTCGTCTTCCCGTTCAACTTACCCGCGGTGGCTGAACTGGGTACCGCGTCAGGTTTTGATATGGAACTGCTGGACAACGGTAACCTGGGGCACGAAAAACTAACCCAGGCGCGAAACGAGCTGTTATCACTGGCAGCGCAATCACCGAATCAGGTCACCGGGGTACGCCCGAACGGCCTGGAAGATACGCCGATGTTCAAAGTGAACGTCAACGCTGCGAAAGCTGAAGCGATGGGCGTGGCGCTGTCTGATATCAACCAGACAATTTCCACCGCCTTCGGCAGCAGCTACGTGAACGACTTCCTCAACCAGGGGCGGGTGAAAAAAGTGTATGTCCAGGCAGGCACGCCGTTCCGTATGTTGCCGGATAACATCAACCAATGGTATGTACGCAACGCCTCTGGCACGATGGCACCGCTTTCTGCCTACTCGTCTACCGAATGGACCTATGGTTCACCGCGACTGGAACGCTACAACGGCATCCCGTCAATGGAGATTTTAGGTGAAGCGGCGGCCGGGAAAAGTACCGGTGACGCCATGAAATTTATGGCAGACCTGGTCGCTAAACTTCCGGCAGGCGTCGGCTACTCATGGACCGGACTATCGTATCAGGAAGCGTTATCCTCAAATCAGGCTCCTGCGCTGTATGCGATTTCACTGGTCGTGGTGTTCCTCGCCCTCGCCGCACTCTATGAGAGCTGGTCAATTCCGTTCTCGGTGATGTTGGTTGTTCCGTTAGGCGTCGTTGGCGCATTACTGGCCACCGATCTGCGCGGCTTAAGTAATGACGTCTACTTCCAGGTTGGTTTGCTGACCACCATCGGGCTTTCCGCCAAAAACGCCATCCTGATTGTCGAATTTGCCGTTGAGATGATGCAGAAAGAAGGGAAAACGCCGATAGAGGCAATCATCGAAGCGGCGCGGATGCGTTTACGCCCAATCCTGATGACCTCTCTGGCCTTTATTCTCGGCGTGCTGCCGCTGGTTATCAGTCATGGTGCCGGTTCTGGCGCGCAAAACGCGGTAGGTACCGGCGTGATGGGCGGGATGTTTGCCGCAACAGTGCTGGCAATTTACTTCGTTCCGGTCTTTTTCGTTGTAGTGGAACATCTCTTTGCCCGCTTTAAAAAAGCGTAACGTGTAAATGAGAGTAAGGTTGAACATGAAGGTTCAGCCTTACTCTTTCCTGCTAACCATTCACCACTCAACAACCAGCTAACCGTCAGGAATACCAGGCTTAGTACACAGCACTGAAAGTAGAAACCACTCCAGCCATTCGTCATCAATTTGAACAACACAATACTGACCCACATTCCCGTAATCGTATGAATTGTCAGCTTAATAATCCCAAACATGCCGAGTCTTTTCCTCCTGAAAATACCGATACCGCCTGGCAAACTGCGAAAGAGAACTAGCCGGTAGCCCGGCAGAAATCATCAGGGAAGAGTTTCACATGAAGCAGGTGTGAGATCCTGACCAATATTCAAATGCGAAATATGTCAGGAAAAGGTACCTGGCGAATGTTGCGCAAACTGATGTGGCGTTACACCATAATATTGTCGAAATGTGTTTATAAAGTACGATGTACTGCTATAGCCACATTTTTCCGCAATAGTATGCAGAGGAATTTGACGTAACTCGAGTAATCGTCTGGCCATCGACATCCTGGAGGCGAGTAATATTTTACTGAAACAGGTATTTTCATCCTGCAACTTTTTTTTGATTAGACTCTCGCTGGTATACATTCTTTCCGCGATATCGCGCAGATACCAACGTTTGGCGATATCAAAGCTAATAAGGCGTTCAACTTTTCCTGAAACAGTGCTGATGCTATTGAAAAGTAAGGGGATCAGTTCTTTCTTATGAGAAAACATCGATAAACAGGAAAGGTAGAGCATATTGCTCAGTATCGGTGAATTTACCCCGGATTCATTGAAGCTATCAAAAATCGCCGTCACCAGCGGCATGGGGGGTGACTGGTTAATTAACAAACGGTCTTTGCTGTGTAACCCTAAATTGCGTGGTAGCTGACGAATATTTTGTAAGTAATGGCAAACTGTCAGCTCATCGATATCCAGTCGTCGCGTATCCGGTGAACAAAACGCAAAATCGTCTGCCAAATTTTTCTCCAGCAGCAGAATACTCTCGTTATGCAGCGATATTTTTTGCTGTTCATGATAAATATCGAATGAACGACGAATGAGGATCACCGAGCAGACATGAGTCATGATTATCCCTTATATTTCATACTGCGATTATTTCAATTTCAGTATACTAATGAAATGATGCCAGACTGTTTCTTAGCGCAAAAACTGCCAGATTTGGTAGGACCAAAATTTATCCACAAAGTAGTTTTGCATAACAGTTAATTGATAATAAGTAAATGCAGCACGAATATATTTTCGCACAGCGTATAGCTTATGTTTATAAAAAAATGGCTGATCTTATTTCCAGTAAAAGTTATATTTAACTTACTGAGAGCACAAAGTTTCCCGTGCCAACAGGGAGTGTTATAACGGTTTATTAGTCTGGAGACGGCAGACTATCCTCTTCCCGGTCCCCTATGCCGGGTTTTTTTTATGTCTGAGTAAAACTCTATAATCTTATTCCTTCCGCAGAACGGTCAGTGCCGTAAAAATTCCCTTGCGCAACAATACTTGCCGCCGAGTCACGGTTCGACAATCTCTGCGCCGATCGCTCCTGATACTCTGTGGGCGTCATCCCATAATAATTTCGAAAGACGTAAATGAAATACGACACGCTGTGATATCCACAGGATACTGCAACTCGCTTAATTGAAAAACCATGTATAACAATAAGTTGCAAAGCACGTTGCATTCTACACTCAGTAAGCAACTGTGAATATGATGTCTCTTCTTCGCGCAATTTTTTCTTTAACAGACTTGGACTCATCAACAGCTCGCTGGCGATTCGGGCTAGTGTCCACTCATGGGCGATATTATTATTGATAACCGTACAAACTCGTGTTCGCATGTTCGGTTGTAAAACGTTCAGAAGCAGCGGTATAAAGTGCTCATCCTCAAGAAAAACAGATAACAACGCAAAGATTAATGCTCTTTTACGTAGCATTTCTGCATAGCGAAGATTCTTATTCTGCGATAGTTGCGCAACTTCCTGAAAAACAGGAATATCTCTACTACAGTGATGAACGAGTAATGAAGAAACTTTTTTATGTGCATGAAGATTTAATGCCTCCTCCTTGAGCATCGGGAGAAATAATGAAAGCGTGTCCCTTGACACGAATACAAAATTTTCAACACACTTATCTACTCGAATTTGGCTTGCATCCGCAAAAACCAGGTCACCGCCATTAAAATAGCGATATTCACCATTAACCATGGTGAGAATATATTTATGTCTTGCATACGCAATTAGACAATTCCCATGTAGTGATTGCATAGTTGACTTAATATTACATAAACATATTACTGTTTATTAATGTAGCACGCCGCCCTCTTAAGTCAAATTGATTGATAAATAAATTTAAACGAAGCGGGAGAACAGGATGATAATGTGTGATGTTCTACGGGCAGGATGACTGGATTTATAATACAAAAACGTGTTTAAGAACACAGGGAAATTAATAGTAAGCAAATAATCCCTTTTCGTGACATTAAAGGTAATCGCTACATTTAATAAACATTCATATAACATATATCTTATCAACACGATGAATAGACAGCCAATATATTATTGCGATTAATAAGCAACCGAATGCCCAGCTGTTTTTTTAAAGGCTGGGCATTCGGTTTTTACAACGTTATGTTATCAGGTGTGTTTAAAGCTGTTCTGCTGGGCAATACCCTGCAGTTTCGGGTGATCGCTGAGATATTTCAGGGAGGCTTTGTAGTCTTCCAGCAACAGTTCAGCAAAGTCCATTTCGAAGCCGCGACGACACATAATGCGCATCACCACGATGTCGGTGGCTTCACCGCCGAGAGTGAAGGCCGGAACCTGCCAGCCGCGCAGACGCAGACGTTCAGAGAGGTCGTACAGGGTGTATCCCGGATCTTCACCATCTTTCAGTTTGAAGCAAACCGCCGGGATGCCTTCGTCCGGGCGACCCGTACAGATGAACTCATACGGCCCCAGTTTGGCGATTTCATCCGCCAGATAAGCGGCAACCTGGTAAGAGGCGTTCTGTACTTTGGTATAGCCTTCACGACCGAGGCGCAGGAATTCATAGTACTGTGCAATTACCTGACCCGCCGGGCGGGAGAAGTTGATGGCAAAAGTACCAATTTGACCACCCAGGTAGTCAACGTTGAACACCAGTTCCTGCGGCAGCGCTTCTTCGTCACGCCAGATAACCCAGCCGCAGCCCAGCGGAGCCAGACCGAATTTATGGCCTGAAGCACTGATCGATTTCACACGCGGCAGGCGGAAGTCCCAGACGATATCCGGGGCGACGAACGGTGCCAGGAAGCCACCGCTGGCAGCGTCGATGTGCATGTCGATGTCGATACCGGTGTCGGCCTGGAATTTATCCAGCGCATCGTGCAGCGGTTGTGGGAACTCATAGTTACCGGTGTAGGTCACGCCGAAAGTCGGCACCACGCCGATGGTGTTTTCGTCACAGGCTTCAATCATGCGTTTCGGGTCCATAAACAACTGACCGGGGCGCATAGGGATCTCACGCAGCTCCACATCCCAGTAGCGGGCGAATTTATGCCAGCAGATTTGTACCGGACCGCACACCAGGTTTGGTTTATCCGTTGGTTTGCCTGCAGCTTCCATACGCTTGCGCCAACGCCATTTCATCGCCATCCCGCCGAGCATACAGGCCTCGGAAGAACCAATGGTGTTGGTGCCAACGGCCTGACCATTTTTCGGCGCAGGCGCATGCCACAGATCGGCAACCATATTTACGCAACGCAGGTCGATGGCTGCGGATTGCGGATATTCTTCTTTGTCGATCCAGTTTTTATTGATCGACAAATCCATCAATTTATGGACGTTTTCGTCGTCCCAGGTCTGGCAGAAAGTGGCCAGGTTCTGACGAGCGTTGCCATCAAGATATAATTCATCATTGATAATCTGAAATGCGACATCATCGCGCATTTCGTGCAGCGGAAATCGTTTTGACTCCGCGATAGTAGAAATGGCCTTTGCGCCAAAACGTGAATCGAGTAGTTCTGAGCGGAAATCCGTTAACAGCTTCTGGTCCATTTCGAACTCCTTAAATTTATTTGAAGGCAATAAAAAAGTAGGATTTATCCGCAATGGAAGCAAGGCATTACAGGCTTAATTTAAATAACAAAATCCTAAGCAGAAAAACGACTTTTTATAATATAAACATTTAACATGATAATATTAAAAACAGACTTTATTATCGTAATAAAAATCGCCCAAACATTGCTGTTCGGGCGATCAAATTAATTATTGTTTATCCTGCATATACGGCGTGTACACCCCGTTCAGACTGTGCAGGAAAGCTACGATATCATCCACATCCTCCTGCGGCAGCTCTTTGCCTACCTGATAGCGCAGCATCAGTTTCACCGCCCCGTCCAGCGTCGGCACGTCACCGCGATGGAAGTACGGTGCCGTTAAAGCAACGTTACGTAAACCGGGTACTTTCTGACGCAATTTATCACGCTCTTCTTTAGTCACATTCATACGACCAATATCCGCCGCCGTAATTTCCCCAAAGTTAAAGTCTTTTTTCAGCCCCAACGGTTCAAAGGAACGTCCGCCGAGAATAATACCACCATGACAAGTTGCACATTTATTATCTTTAAATAATTGATAGCCTTTTTTCTGTTGCGCCGTCAGCGCATTTTCATCTCCGCGCAACCATTTATCAAATGGGGAATCCGGCGTAATTAATGTTTTCTCAAATTCAGCAATGGCATCAGTAATATTTTCGCCACTGAAACCTTGCGGATAGACTTCGAGGAACTGCGTTTTAAGCTGCGGATCTTTTTCCAGCTTAGCAATAATTTCGTCCCAGGATTTCGACGCCATTTCAATCGGGTTCAACGGCGGTCCACCAGCCTGATCCTGCAATGTTGCCGCACGACCATCCCAGAACTGCTCAACGTTAAATACTGAGTTAAATACCGTCGGCGCGTTAATCGGCCCAACTGCGCCACCAACACCAATCGATGTTTTTCTGCCATCGACGCCCCCCGCATTCAACGCATGGCAATGAGCGCATGAAATGGTGCTATCAGCCGATAAACGGGGATCGTGATACAGCGCAAAACCCAACGCCACTTTTTGCGCATCGGTAGGCAGTTTTTGCGGGATGGGCTGCACCGGTTCATTGCGATGTTCCGGAGCAGTATCATTGCTGGCGTAATATTCCGCGCGCTGTTTTGCAATCCAGGCCAGTATTTCCGCCCGCTCTTCATCACTCACCTTACCCGCCCAGTGTAGCGCGGTATAACGCGTTGGTGGCATAGTTTCATACTGCATCACCCATTCAATCTTATTCAAATCGCTTTGCGAAACGGGTTTATCAGCCAGCAGTGCCGCACGCACGGCCTCAAGGTTAAAAGATTTATATCCAAGCTTAATGTCGTAATCCATCAACTGTTTCGCGCCAGGAATATAATAATAGGCGGGTAATTCTGCCGAAGGCGTGTGGCAATAGTCGCATCCTTTTTCGCGGAGAAAGCCTAAAACCTTATTATTTTCACTGACAGCAGATGCCTGAACATCGGCCTGTTTACTGCGTTTATTATCGTGGTACCACACATAACCAGATAACCCTAAATAGCAAATCGCGACGCCAGCCAGGCCGATCGCGGTAATACGTGAGACCATTTTCATTATTCTTCCCTCACGGTGGTGAGTTATTGTGACCCAGAAAATTTTCCAGAATGCTGCAAACGTCTCTGCGAGACAAAGCCATCATAAAAAACAGGGAGATACGCTTTTTGATAGGAATCAATCAATTACATGAATATAAACTATCAATAAGATAGCCTGTGCCTATTACCCAGATCAGGAATGGCATATCATGATTGCGGCGAGAGCAGGATTGAATGTTCTGAAAATGAAAAACAACACCAAATCGGTATTTTTATAAATTCCATTGATATTAGTGCGTTATATTTTTTGACAGGTTAATAAACGTGATCCACCGCACGCTTTGTCGCCCACCAGGCGGAGCGAATGACTACCCTTAAAGAAAAGCCGATAATTAGCGACGAATTTCGGAGGTTGGATCCTTATGCTCAATCAGAAAATTCAAAACCCTAATCCAGACGAACTGATGATCGAAGTCGATCTCTGCTATGAGCTGGACCCGTATGAATTAAAACTGGATGAGATGATCGAGGCAGAACCGGAACCCGAGATGATTGAAGGGCTGCCTGCCTCTGATGCGCTGACGCCTGCCGATCGCTATCTCGAACTGTTCGAGCATGTTCAGTCGGCGAAAATTTTCCCCGACAGTAAAACCTTTCCCGACTGCGCACCTAAAATGGACCCGCTGGATATCTTAATCCGCTACCGTAAAGTGCGCCGTCATCGTGATTTTGACTTGCGCAAGTTTGTTGAAAACCACTTCTGGCTGCCGGAGGTCTACTCCAGCGAGTATGTATCGGACCCGCAAAATTCCCTGAAAGAGCATATCGACCAGCTGTGGCCGGTGCTAACCCGCGAACCACAGGATCACATTCCGTGGTCTTCTCTGCTGGCGCTGCCGCAGTCATATATTGTCCCGGGCGGCCGTTTTAGCGAAACCTACTATTGGGATTCCTATTTCACCATGCTGGGGCTGGCGGAAAGTGGTCGGGAAGATTTGCTGAAATGCATGGCCGATAACTTCGCCTGGATGATCGAAAACTACGGTCACATCCCCAACGGCAACCGCACCTATTATTTGAGCCGCTCGCAACCACCGGTTTTTGCGCTGATGGTGGAGTTGTTTGAAGAAGATGGTGTACGCGGTGCGCGCCGCTATCTCGACCACCTTAAAATGGAATATGCCTTCTGGATGGACGGTGCAGAATCGTTAATCCCTAATCAGGCCTATCGCCATGTTGTGCGGATGCCGGACGGATCGCTGCTCAACCGTTACTGGGACGATCGCGACACGCCGCGTGACGAATCCTGGCTTGAGGACGTTGAAACCGCGAAACATTCTGGTCGCCCGCCCAACGAGGTGTACCGCGATTTACGCGCGGGGGCGGCCTCCGGTTGGGATTACTCTTCCCGTTGGCTGCGTGATACTGGTCGTCTGGCGAGCATTCGTACCACCCAGTTCATCCCCATCGATCTGAATGCCTTCCTGTTTAAACTGGAGAGCGCCATCGCCAACATCTCGGCGCTGAAAGGCGAGAAAGAGACAGAAGCACTGTTCCGCCAGAAAGCCAGTGCCCGTCGCGATGCGGTAAACCGTTACCTCTGGGATGATGAAAACGGCATCTACCGCGATTACGACTGGCGACGCGAACAACTGGCGCTGTTTTCCGCTGCCGCCATTGTGCCACTCTATGTCGGTATGGCGAACCATGAACAGGCCGATCGTCTGGCAAACGCCGTGCGCAGTCGGTTACTGACACCTGGCGGGATTCTGGCAAGCGAGTACGAAACCGGTGAACAGTGGGATAAACCCAACGGCTGGGCACCGTTACAATGGATGGCGATTCAGGGATTTAAAATGTACGGCGATGACCTTCTGGGTGATGAAATCGCGCGAAGCTGGCTGAAGACGGTGAATCAGTTCTATCTGGAACAGCACAAACTGATCGAAAAATACCATATTGCCGATGGTGTTCCCCGCGAAGGCGGCGGTGGCGAGTATCCGTTGCAGGATGGGTTTGGCTGGACTAACGGTGTGGTACGCCGTTTAATTGGTTTGTACGGCGAACCATAATATTTTTACAGCCAGCCGCTAACTTCCTGCTGGCTGTAAAATTATCCTCTTCAGGAGGAGATATTTAACATCATTGCCGCCTGGGTGCGATTTTTCACTTCCAGACGGCGATACAGGGATTCCAGATGCGCTTTTACCGTTCCGGTACTGATATTCAGCGCTCTGCCGATCTCCTTATTTGATTCGCCCGCCGCTAACATGGTTAAAATCTCCCGCTGGCGGGCGCTTAACGATTTGAGATCTTTAATGTCCTTTTCCGGCGTCGTCCGCCAGTCTCCAGGCAGAAACATCATCCCCATCGCCGCACTATTTACCGCCAACGCAAATGTCTCGACGGTTGAATCACGAGGCACAATGGCCAGCACATTAAAATGGATAACTTCCTGTAACCACCGTTTATTGCAATCCGTCGCCGTAATTAACACCTTAACCTCAGGAAATTGCACCACGGTTTTTTGCAGCAACCAGTAGCAAAACTCACCATCCTGATCGCCATCGAGCATAACTAAGGCTTCAGGGTAACTTTCCAGCTTTTGCCATAACTCGTCTGCCTGACTGGCCCCCTGAATACTCACTCCTGGAATACGCTGCTGTAAACTGATTTTCATTCCATGAATAAATATTGACTGCCTGTCAAACATGACTATTTGCATAACTGAATCTCCACCTGAATACGTTAAAAAGACTTAAGTAGTGGAAGGGTATTACCCGCGAGAAAAAATAAGAATTCGCCATTTGGCGGTGGCCATTCTACAGAGATGACGTGTAGAAAATAGTTACCGATATAAATAGTTACAGCTAAACGCCTGAAATTACATGTCGAGGGCACTATTTAAAACAATTTTGAGGATTTCCTTATATTGGTGGTTAGTACGCATGCAATTAAAAATGAAATTCCGCGACCACAAGCCAAAATAACAAACGGCAAGGAGACAAAAATAAGCACAAATAGCCAACACGTCCTCTGTTCACTTTAAAGGGAATCGCTGAAAAATACGCTCTGTTTAAGGGGATTCACCTTTCTCAGAAAGCTATTCCGCCCTTTTCCTGCTGAGAAATCGCCACATTCGGCATGACAACATTGTGAAACCCGGCATTAGATGTTAGAAAAAACAATAAACAATGCGATATGCGCGTTACTGTTTCGCTGTGAACAACAATCGGTCAAAGAAATGGATAAAATTCACGCAATGCAGTTGTTCATCAAAGTCGCGGAGCTGGAAAGTTTTTCCCGCGCAGCGGATTTCTTTGCTTTGCCAAAGGGAAGTGTTTCGCGCCAGATACAGGCACTGGAACATCAACTTGGCACCCAGCTTCTCCAGCGCACCACGCGACGGGTCAAACTCACGCCAGAAGGCATGACCTATTATCAACGAGCAAAAGATGTGTTGAGTAATCTCAGCGAACTGGACGGTCTGTTTCAACAGGATGCCACCAGTATCAGCGGTAAATTACGCATCGACATCCCGCCAGGAATCGCGAAAAGCCTGTTACTGCCGCGCCTGTCGGAATTTCTCTATCTGCATCCGGGAATTGAGCTGGAACTGAGTAGCCATGACCGTCCGGTAGATATTCTTCATGATGGTTTTGATTGCGTGATACGCACTGGCGCGTTACCGGAAGATGGCGTTATCGCCCGTCCCCTCGGCAAACTGACCATGGTCAACTGTGCCAGTCCGCACTATCTGACGCGCTTTGGTTATCCGCAAAGCCCCGATGATCTGACTTCACACGCAATAGTGCGTTATACACCGCACCTGGGTGTACATCCGTTAGGTTTTGAGGTTGCCAGCGTTAATGGCGTCCAGTGGTTTAAGTCTGGCGGCATGTTGACGGTAAACAGTAGCGAAAACTATCTCACCGCCGGTCTTGCCGGTCTGGGGATTATTCAGATCCCGCGCATTGCCGTGCGCGAAGCCCTGCGTGCCGGGCGGCTTATTGAAGTATTACCTGGCTACCGTGCCGAGCCGCTCTCCCTTTCGCTGGTTTATCCGCAGCGTCGGGAGCTTTCCCGGCGTGTAAACCTGTTTATGCAGTGGCTGGCTGGCGTAATGAAAGAGTACCTGGACTGACCGACTATACTTTTTAAGAATGACCACGACAGAAGGACAAAAGAGCGGATGACGCAGGAAAACGAGATCAAACGTCCCATCCAGGATCTGGAGCACGAGCCGATTAAGCCGTTGGATAATAGCGAGAAAGGCAGCAAAGTTAGCCAGGCGCTGGAAACCGTCACCACCACTGCCGAAAAAGTCCAACGCCAACCGGTTATTGCGCACCTGATTCGCGCGACAGAACGCTTTAACGATCGGCTGGGTAACCAGTTTGGTGCGGCTATCACCTATTTCTCATTTTTGTCGATGATACCAATTTTGATGGTGTCGTTTGCCGCAGGGGGCTTTGTGCTGGCCTCCCATCCGATGTTGCTACAGGATATCTTCGACAAAATTCTGCAAAACATCAGCGATCCGACGCTAGCCGCCACGTTGAAAAACACCATCAACACCGCCGTTCAGCAGCGTACGACTGTAGGGCTTGTCGGCCTGGCGGTGGCACTTTATTCCGGCATCAACTGGATGGGTAACCTGCGTGAAGCGATTCGTGCCCAGTCGCGCGATGTCTGGGAACGCTCGCCGCAAGATCAGGAGAAGTTCTGGGTAAAATATCTGCGAGATTTTATTTCGCTGATTGGTTTGTTGATTGCGCTGATTGTGACGCTTTCGATCACCTCGGTTGCCGGTTCGGCGCAGCAAATGATTATTAGCGCCCTGCACCTGAACAGCATTGAGTGGCTGAAACCGACGTGGCGATTGATTGGCCTGGCGATTTCCATCTTCGCCAACTATCTGCTTTTCTTCTGGATCTTCTGGCGGTTGCCGCGCCACCGTCCGCGCAAAAAAGCCCTGATTCGCGGAACATTTCTGGCTGCTATTGGTTTTGAAGTGATTAAAATCGTGATGACCTACACCCTGCCATCGTTGATGAAATCCCCCTCTGGCGCAGCATTTGGTTCCGTGCTGGGGCTGATGGCATTTTTCTACTTCTTCGCCCGTTTGACGCTGTTTTGCGCGGCGTGGATTGCCACCGCCGAATATAAAGACGACCCGCGAATGCCGGGGAAAACGCAGCCTTAAAATAGGCCGGATGCGGCGTAAACGCCTTATCCGGCATACGATTTTATTCGGCCTGGCTCCCCGTAGGCCGGATAAGATGCGCCAGCATCGCATCCGGCTATAATGCGCACATAACCTCTTGAAACTCGTCCCCAGAGCCTCTTCAGCCATCTATTTGGGAGCAAACAATTTCATTCCAACTCATAACCCCAGCATATAAATCCAGTTGGTAACTTTTATTTAACCTGAAACCAGTTTTATCCACTATTTATAAAATTATGTGAAGCATTTCATAGAAGAAAAATCACTGGCCTAAACATTATCCCCTTTTTGCCTGATTTTTGACCATTTCCGCGATTTGTTACACATTGAAATATCACTTTTGCTGTGCGTAATATGGCTATTCGTTAGCCAAAAAATAAGAAAAGATTATGCAAGCAACAGCCACAACACTCGACCACGAGCAAGAATACACGCCGATCAACTCGCGTAATAAAGTCCTTGTCGCCTCTCTCATTGGCACAGCCATTGAGTTCTTCGACTTTTACATTTACGCCACTGCGGCCGTTATTGTGTTTCCGCATATCTTCTTCCCGCAGGGCGATCCTACGGCAGCAACGCTACAGTCGCTCGCCACCTTCGCCATCGCCTTCGTCGCGCGCCCCATTGGCTCTGCCGTTTTTGGTCATTTTGGCGATCGCGTTGGGCGTAAAGCGACGCTGGTCGCCTCGTTGCTAACGATGGGGATTTCGACCGTGGTGATTGGTCTGCTGCCGGGCTATGCCACGATTGGTATTTTCGCCCCGCTGCTGCTGGCGCTGGCTCGATTTGGTCAGGGTCTGGGCTTAGGCGGTGAATGGGGCGGCGCGGCGCTGCTGGCGACTGAAAACGCCCCACCGCGCAAACGTGCACTGTATGGCTCCTTTCCGCAGCTGGGCGCACCGATTGGCTTCTTCTTTGCCAATGGCACTTTCTTGCTGCTTTCCTGGCTACTGACCGACGAGCAGTTTATGAGCTGGGGCTGGCGTGTGCCATTTATCTTCTCGGCGGTGCTGGTCATTATCGGCCTGTATGTTCGCGTGTCGCTGCATGAGTCGCCGGTGTTTGAGAAAGTCGCTAAAGCGAAAAAACAGGTGAAGATCCCGCTGGGTACGCTGCTGACCAAACATGTTCGCGTAACCGTACTGGGTACGTTCATTATGCTGGCAACCTATACGCTGTTTTACATCATGACGGTCTACTCTATGACCTTTAGTACCGCCGCCGCGCCAGTTGGGCTTGGCCTGCCGCGTAACGAAGTGTTGTGGATGTTGATGATGGCAGTTATTGGTTTTGGCGTGATGGTGCCAGTCGCTGGATTACTGGCTGATGCCTTTGGTCGCCGTAAAAGCATGGTAATCATCACCACGCTGATCATCCTGTTCGCGCTGTTCGCCTTTAACCCACTGCTCGGTTCTGGCAACCCGATTCTGGTTTTTGCCTTCCTGCTGCTGGGGTTAAGTCTGATGGGTCTGACCTTCGGGCCAATGGGTGCGCTGTTACCAGAGCTGTTTCCGACAGAAGTGCGTTACACCGGAGCATCGTTCTCTTACAACGTAGCGTCGATTCTCGGGGCTTCCGTTGCGCCATATATCGCAGCCTGGTTGCAGACTAACTACGGGCTAGGTGCGGTGGGGTTATATCTGGCGGCGATGGCTGGCTTGACGTTAATCGCCCTGCTGCTGACCCATGAGACGCGACATCAGTCGTTGTAATAAGAGTGAAAAGCCTGATGCGCTACGCTTATCAGGCCTGAATTTCCATACAATATATTGAATTCGCAAGGATTTGTAGGCCGGATAAGGCGTTCACGCCGCATCCGGCATGAACAAAGCACACTTTGCCAACAATCTAAATCTGTTTAATTGCCGGATGTCAGACATCCGGCAATTATCATCACTTCTTCATCTGCGACAAAATCGTCCGACACTGATTAGCCTCCCCTTCGGAAGGTGAGATCAGTGCCAGTAACGCCGCCGCCGGTGTTACCAGCGTTGCCAGTGCCGCAGCAACAGCACCACGGGCAATCAGCGGTCCGGCTTTCACCCCAGCCTGCGGATTTTTAAACGTCCCCCGCACATACAGCGGCGAACGCAGTGTGATAATCCGAATTCCTTTACTCTCCGGATCAATAGTCAAATCCAGCTGTTCCGAAGCAAAACTTGCCGTGCCGGTAACATTAATCAACGCGTTCTCAGTATCGAAAGCAAAAATCTGCGGGCGCGCCACGCCGTTGGCAATATTCAGATTCGCCGCCGCGCAGTTCACCCGCACCTCATCATCACCAAATATCGCACCGACAATGTAGTTGCCGACATTCAGCCCAACAATCTCCATCAGGTTGCGGCTCACCAGCCCGTCATTCATCAACAGTTTCAGGTTGCCGTTACTGTTGCCTAAAAGTGCCGCCACCGAGTTACCGCTACCGCGTAGTTCCGCGTCACCGTTCATTTCCCCCAGCGTCTTCTGCATCAGTTCCACATCGGGCATCAGTTCTTTCAGTTTCAGTCGACGAGCCTGAATATCTGCCCGCCCCTGCATCGGCTTTTTATCGCCTTCCAGATGAATATTCGCCGCAATGCTGCCGCCCGCCATGCCAAATTTCAGCGGTTGCAGGCGCAGGTCAGCATTTTTGAGGATGATATGAGTAGAAAGATCGCTAATCGGCAGGCTACTGCCATGCTCAATGCGCCGCCCTTTGAAGCGAACATCGGCATCCATAACGTCCCATTTATCGGTTTCGAAGCGGTCATAAGGCAGCACTTTGCCCGCAGGCTGAACGCTTTTTTCGCCCTTCTTCTGTTCAGACCGTTTCGACTTTTCTGCCCCTTTCCCGGAATCAACGCCAATCAACGGTCCCAGGTCCGCCAGCCGCAATTGCCGCGACTCGACATCACCTTCCAGTTTTGGTCGTGGCTTTCCGGTGGTGTAGACCAGAGAACCGTGGATATCGCTATCACCAATTCGCCCATTAAAACCGCGATAATCAAAGACCGACGATTTTTCAGTGTCGATTTTCGCTACCAGCCGACCATCCGTTTCAAACGGCGGGGTATCGGGCAGCAGAACGCCCGTCAGTTCATAGAGATCACCCAGTGAATCGCCAGAAAATTTAAGCCGTAAATCGACACCGCCCATCTTCATTGGGTCATTCACGACGCCATCAAAAGCAACACGGGTGTTACCAGAGCGGAAATCAGCCTGTACCGGAAACGGCGTCCCTTCGCCACGCAGCGCCAGCATACCGCCTATTTTTCCCGTACCCGTGAGCGGTTCACCGTTATATCGTCCCTGCGCCTTCAGGCCAAAAACGTAATCGCCCACCTTTTCTTTATCCGCTTTACCTTTCGATCCAGTAACTTCGCTGAACGGCAGCGGCTTGCCTAAGGGATCAACAAAAATCTCCAGATCCGCTTTGCTTACTTTGTCATCAATGGCGATCCGCCCTTGATCGAAAAGAATATTATCCAGCCGAAACGACCATGCCGACGGCTTTGCATTCGCGTCTTTGTTATCATCGTTGGCAAGATTAAACGTCCAGTTATTGTTCTTTTCAGAGAGGCGAATCAGGCGCGCGTCGGGCTTTTCGAGCTTGATCCACGGCAGCCAGACCGTTTTGGTCAGCAGCGCCAGCGGGGCCAGCGTTGCCTCTACGCGTGGCAAATGCACCATCGTGACTTCGGGAATATCCGGTGGATTGCCAAGAATGATGTCTTCCGCGTGTACATGGGGCCACGGCACCCAGCTGCGCCAGCCAGTTTCTTGTTTTTGCCGCTCCCACACCACGCCCAGATCGCCACGGATAGCGAACGGACGATTCAACTCCGCAGAGACTTTCTGGTTGATAGTCGGTTTGAGTCGATTCCAGTCAAAAGTTGCAATCAAAATGATCGCCACGACAATCAACAACAAGAAAGCCCCTGAAATCGCAGCGGTTATTTTGCCTGCCTTGCTCATCGTTCGCTTCCTCATATTCTTCCTGTGCCAGTCCTAAAGATAGTCCAGCCAGGCGGAAAATGAGGCAGCTTATAGCGCCAGAACCGCCGTATTCAGCGTTTCTATCGGTGCCGGGCGTGAAAGAAACCAGCCTTGTGCGGCGAATGCGGGCGAGTTCTGAACATCACGCCACTCTTCCGGCGTTTCTACGCCCTCGACAATCACCCCGCGACAATAGCGATTCATTAGATGTAAAAGCTGAGAAAAGAGTGTGCGTCCTTCCGGCGACTGACGCAGCATCACAAACAGTTCTCGCGCGATTTTGATGTAGTCATAACGCACTTCACTTAGCGCAGAGAAATTTGCCATCCCGGTACCAAAATCATCCAGCCACAGCGGGCCAAATTCACACATCGAGGCAAAGGTTGAATCTTTCGGCAGACGGATATGCTCCACCAGTTCGAAACGCAGCCAGGGAAGACGCTCAATCTGGCGCAGGATTTTTGGTTGCTGACGCAGGGCGATGAGCGTAGGGCCATCAATATTGACCGATGCCAGCAGGCCGTGCTCTATAAAGAAGTCGGCTTTTTGCGCCAGCAAATCAATCTGCTCTTTCACAACCTCCATCCGATGGCTGACGGTGATTTCAGTAAAATAGCGATCCGGCGGCAGGCGTTGCGAAGGGTTCAAGGGATGCGTGACCACCGTTAATAGCTCCACGGCCATTAACCGCCCGCATGTTTGATAGATCGGCTGCCAGGTGTAAGCACGCTCACACTGCAACCAAAAACGCCGTTCCTGCAAGCTCTCGATGCTTGCTTCAGGGTTGCTTATTCGCTGGATAACCTGCCTTATCATCAAAGATGTCCTGTGTTTAAAAGTGATGCTGCCCGGACTCGACAAAGATTATCGGCGCGTAAGGGCAGAACTTTACCGCCTGGCCGGGGTAAATTTCCTCACTCCACAACGGAATCTTTCAGGAATACGTTCTGGCTCAAAAAAATAATGGAACACTGTTTTAATATGGTTGACCAGCAAACCACCACAGCGCAAACTAACGCTAATTTTTTACAGATCAGGTTCACGACTATGTCCAAAAAGATTGCCGTGATTGGCGAATGCATGATTGAGCTTTCCGAGAAAGGCGCGGACGTTAAGCGCGGTTTCGGCGGCGATACCCTGAACACTTCCGTCTATATCGCCCGTCAGGTCGATCCTGCGGCATTAACCGTTCATTACGTAACGGCGCTGGGAACGGACAGTTTTAGCCAGCAGATGATGGATGCCTGGCAGGCGGAAAAACGTCAAACACTGACCTGATTCAGCGCATGAGCGACCGTATGCCTGGCCTGTACTACATCAGTCCGACCAGACCGGCGAGCGTACGTTCTACTATTGGCGCAACGAAGCCGGCGGCTAAATTCTGGCTGGAGAGCGAGCAGTCTGCCGCTATCTGCGAACAGCTGGCGAGCTTTGACTACCTCTATCTGAGTGGCATCAGCCTGGCTATCTTAAGCCCGGCGAGCCGTGAAAAACTGCTGGCGCTGCTGAGCCAATGCCGCGCCAACGGCGGGCAAAGTTATCTTCGATAACAACTACCGTCCGCGCCTGTGGGCAAGCAAAGAAGAGACTCAGCAGGTGTACCAGCAGATGCTGGAATGCACCGACATCGCTTTCCTGACCTTGGACGACGAAGATGCGCTGTGGGGCGAGAAGCCGGTTGAAGAGGTTATCGCGCGTACGCGACGCAGCCGGATGTTAACGAAGTGGTAGTGAAGCGCGGCGCAGACTCTTGCCGGCTTTCCGTTGTCGGCGAAGCGCTGGTCGATGTACCGGCGGTTAAGCTGCCAAAAGAGAAAGTGGTGGATACTACCGCGGCGGGCGATTCCTTTAGCGCGGGCTATCTGTCCGTCCGCCTTACCGGCGGCGATGCGCAGGCAGCAGCAAAACGCGGTCATCAGACGGCGAGCACCGTGATTCAGCATCGCGGGGCGATTATTCCGCGCGACGCGATGCCAGCGTAATATCTGGATTTAAAAATCCTTCCAGCTGGAGAGGTTTTTTTTCGTCTGGCAGCCAGGGTTTCCCCTTACCCCGGCCCTCTCCCCCAAAGGGGCGAGGGGAAAGGCAAAACCCACCGCGCGTTCAGTTCCCCTCTCTAAACCAGCAGAGTCAGGATAAAAGAATGAACACCGAGCCCACCCTCCTGCTCGATTTGTCCCCTTTCTCCCTGTAGGGAGAGGGTTAGGGTGAGGGGGCAGTCACTGCGCTTACTGCGCAGGCGGGATATCGGTGACATCCTGGTGGTTATCATCCGGACCACCGCAGCCGCTTCCGGCTTCGAGGTCAGCATGATTTTGTTCCAGGGATCCTGCAAATCCTTCATATTGAACTCAGGCTCGCCGGTCGGCTGTTGCAAAATCAGCGCCATATCCTGCGACAGCTGTTGACGCAGATCCTGGTTGAGCATATCCAGCGACAGCGTTTCAAGGAAACTCTGGCGTAGCTTCTGATACTGCTCAGGCGCGATGTCCACCACCTGATTTTGCAGCGAGCGAATCCGCTGATTCATCAGCACATCGGTGTCCATGCCGGGCGTAGGTCGCAAACAGCTTTTGCAGCTCAAGCTTTTTCTGCGCAACCAGCGCATTAAACTCGTCTGCCGGCAGGCCTTTATCACGCACGGCGGCCAGCTCACGCGCCACCAGTCCCAGATTGCCCTCGAGCTTGTCGCCCGGTGATTCCAGATTAATCCCGCACTGTGCGCGCAGGTAGAGCACGCGGCAGTCAAAGCCCAGGCCGACATCTTTCATGTTGGTACGGCTCAGCTTCTGCTGAACATGCCAGAACAGCGCCTCACGGGCCAGATCGGCACGCCAGTAACGCAGCAAAGTTGCCGACTCGCGGATAGGCTGCCATGCGCCGTCCCACATGATGGATAAGCGATCCTGCTGTACCGCGTTGGTCATGATGCTCACCGCTTCCGGGCGCAACGGGGACAGCGTTGGTACCGCGGCGGGCGTTTCGCGCTTGCCTTTCAGTTCGCCAAAGATCTTGCCGATCTGTTCGATCGTCGCGCGGCTATCTACATTCCCCACCACGATGAGCGTCATCGCGTCCGGGGTGTACCATTTGTGATAAAACTCGGCCAGCTGTTTCGCATCAACCGGCAGCTTCAGCGGCTCGGCGGGATCGTGTCCAGCATGGTTGAGCCTTTCAGGCGGTAGCGCCACCAGCCCTCTTTGGTATCCTGTGGCCACGTCGCCACCATATCCTGCACGCTTAGCGCATAGCTGATGGTGTCCGGCGTAATGTCCGGTTTACCAAAGTTAGCAGAACCAGGAGGTCAGCGCCTCTTTTTGCAGGTCGCTGCGATTATTCGGCATGCTCAGATTAAAGCGAGTGAAATCGTAAGAGACGATCGCTGGCGGCAGCGGTCGTTTTGGGTCGATGCTCTGCTGCCACATCGAACGCACCTGCGCAGCTGGCATGCTGCCGCTTTGCGTCAACGCGATGCGCGGAATAAGGTGGCTGTAGCCGGTCTGCTGAGCGCTTTCGTTCAGCGAGCCAATATCGATCGAGAGCCGGATTTCTACACGGTCACTCGGGCGCTGCGGCGTGGCAAGCACCTGCCACTGGAAGCCGTTCGGCAGCGTGCCTTGTTGCCAGGCCGGGTCCGGCTGGAGCGTTTCTGCCTGCACAGAGCTGGCCGCTGCCATCATCAGCAAACCACCGGCTAAAAGTCGAATTGTTGTGCCCTGCATGTGAACCCCTGATGAACATTCCTGGTGATTCCCTTCATAGTTAAGTCCGCAGATACGTAAGTCGCCTGCGCGCTATTCCGGGTATAAAAGACAACCGACTCAAGCGATTGCCTAAAATCTTGAAGTAAATACGTCAGTAAGACCACGCAATCGTAAAAACGTCACATGGCTAAGTAAAATAAAACGTGCGATAGCCATAGGCTATCACGGCCAACGAATAACGCCGCCTAATTATGCGCAGGAGCCCGCACTCCAGCAAGGGAGTACGGGCTTAAGTGATGGGATTAAGAGGATAATTCGTGCGATTTTGTTACGTTCGGACGGTTATTGAGCACGTCATCTAACTGTTTTGCATCTAATTGTTTCACACGCTTCGCCACTACGATGGTCGCTACACCGTTACCAATCAGGTTGGTCAGCGCACGAGCTTCCGACATAAAGCGGTCAATACCCAGAATCAGCGCCAGCCCCGCGACCGGTAAATGGCCAACCGCCGAGATGGTTGCCGCCAGCACGATAAATCCGCTGCCGGTAACGCCAGCCGCCCCTTTAGAGGAAAGCAGCAACACCACCAGCAGGGTTATCTGATGGAAGATATCCATGTGGCTGTTGGTCGCCTGAGCGATGAACACCGCCGCCATCGTCAGATAGATAGACGTACCATCGAGGTTAAACGAGTAGCCGGTCGGGATAACCAGACCCACCACAGATTTACGGCAGCCCAGCTTCTCCATCTTATCGAGCATACGCGGCAGCGCAGACTCGGAGGACGATGTCCCCAGCACGATAAGCAGCTCTTCTTTGATATAGCGAATGAATTTGAAAATGCTGAAACCGGTCATACGAGCGATAGATCCCACCACCACCACCACAAACAGAATACAGGTGATGTAGAAGCAGATAATCAGCTGCCCCAGTTGTACCAGCGAGCCCACGCCGTATTTGCCAATGGTGAAGGCCATCGCCCCGAATGCACCAATCGGTGCCAGGCGCATGATCATATTGATGATGCCGAAAATCACCTGCGAGAAGCTTTCGATGACGTTGAAAATCAGCTGGCCTTTGTTGCCCAGACGATGCAGCGCAAAGCCGAACATCACCGCAAACAGCAGCACCTGCAGAATGTTACCGCTGGCAAACGCGCCGATCACGCTCGACGGGATGACATCCATCAGGAAGGCGACAATCCCCTGATCTTTTGCCTGTTCAGCGTAGATAGCGACCGCTTTCGCATCCAGCGTCGCCGGGTCAACGTTCATGCCGGCACCCGGCTGAAGTACGTTAACCACCACCAGGCCAATCAACGGAGCAATGGTACTGACCACTTCAAAGTACAGTAATGCGACGGCGCCGGTGCGGCCTACCGCTTTCATACTTTCCATGCCAGCAATCCCGGTGACGACGGTACAAAAGATAACCGGGGCGATAATCATTTTAATTAGTTTGACGAAGGCATCGCCAGCGGTTTCATTTCCGCGCCCAGGTTCCGGGTCGTAGTGACCGATGAGCACACCGATCACTATCGCCGACAGCACCTGGAAATAGAGGCTTTTAAAGAAAGAGGTTTTCATAGGATGTCCTTAAGCTATAGCCACGGAAAGAGGGTTATTTTTCACCTGTGGCCCCAAACTAACATCCAGAGAACATAATCGAAATATTTGTACGTGAATTTTGATACTTAATTGTTAAAACCCTGAGCTGACACGCACAATCTGGCTTTATCCATTTTTTATCCCGGTAGCAGTGATTTCTCCTCGCCTAAATAATCCTGCTCAAAAACCTCTGCTGGGCCCGCGCACGCAAACAGGAAGCTCTTTTAAGAACATCGACCTCTTCCGCCTTCAGCCAATCATATTGTGGTTTATTTTCAACACCTTCAGCAACCATCTTCAGGTTCGCACCGCGCCGACCTGAATGATCGCCGCCACCATACTGGCATCTTCCGGCAGGGTGTCGATAAAGATTTTGTCGATTTTCAGGATGTCGACCGGCACCGATTTCATATGTTGCAGCTGACGCAGTCCGGCATAGCCCATACCGAAATCATCCAGCGCAATCCGCACCCCGGCGTTGCGTAACGGCGCAGAATGGCCACCGCGGCTTTTGGATCATCAATACGGCGGCTTTCCGTCACTTCCAGCACCAGCGTCCCCGGCGCAATACGGTAGCGGTTAAGCAGCGCCAACATGTCTGAAACCATATCGTGATGTAAGAGCTGTAGCGCGGAAATGTTCACCGACAGCGGCAGCATAATGCCACGCGACTGCCATACCGCTAGCTGGCAGCAGCTCCTCCAGCACCCAATGACCCACGGTCACCATCAGGCCACAGGATTCGATGTGGTCGAGCATGGGCGGGTCCCAGTTGCCGTCCGGCTGCCGCTTCGTAGCAACACTTCGGCGCTGCAAACTTTCGCCCGTCTTCTCAACCTGCGGCTGGAGCCAGATAGAAAACTGCTGGGTATCCAGCGCCACCAGGATGTCACTCTCTTCGGTCAGGCGTTTTTGTGCCTTCACCATCTGCTCCGGATACGAAGAACTCAATCTGATTTTTGCCTTTACGCCGTGCGGTAAAGGCCGCAGAGAGCGAGCGCCGGTAGAACTGTTCCGCCGTGACATCGCTGTTACATGGCAATCCCGATGCTGGCGCTTGGGCGTAGCTGAATACCTTGCAGCGGCAGCCGCTCATTAATAATAGTGAGCCTGCTGACCTAAAGTAATGGCATGCCACGGCTCTTTGATACCGTAGGCCAGAATAGCAAAGTCATAGCCGCTAATCTGCGCCAGCACCATGCGCGGCGAAATCACCTGCTTCACTTTCTCCGCCAGCGTCAGCAGCAACATCTCGCGCTGCTCTTCTTTCAGTACACCGGCCGTATCCTGCAGGGTTTCACAGGCAATAGTCAGTAAAGCCACCGGCGTTTGTACGCTCCAGGCTCTGCTCCAGCAGCCCAAGCAGAAATGCTTTGTTAGGGAGGTCAGAAAAAGGGAAACGGGTCGGATTGGCTTGCTAAGTTCGTCGTACTGACTGGGCAATAATGCTCCTGATTGCGGTTATAGCTGCGCACCAGCGTACCAATTTCATCATCATGATGCAGGCGCGGCAGCGTCAGCTGATGCCCTATGCGGTCAGCCCCAGGCGAGTCCGTGGATTTCATAGGCAATCTTGCGCAGCGGCCTGACAATCAACCGGTTGATGCACCAGGTCAACGCCACGGTGAGGATCAGCACTAAAAGGAAGTAAGCGGTCACTATCGTTGCTAACGCGCTCATCACGAACTTATACATGCGATAAGAATCAGCCTGCAGCACCAGATAGGCCAGTGGCTGCGGGTTTGCCGGGCGTTCCAGCGAATAGAGCGGCGGCGAAATTTGTACCGGCAGCTCAAAAATACGGGTGATTTCCCCGGAACCAGCCATTCGGGGATAAAGCTCATGCGCAGCGCCTGAAACTGGTTTGGCACACCACGTCCGCGCGGCTGACAATCCCCGCAGGTTGAATACGTCCGAGAATGGACTCGGCCTCTGGAATGTCGGCTTTCAGAATGGCAGCCGACAGGGGCTGGCGCACAGAGCGCGCAATACTTTCCGTTGCGTAGCGGTGTTATAGCGATCCTGCTGTACGAAGTGGAACAGTAAAATGAAGCAAAAAACAAATAAAAACAACATGGTAACAACAGCAACCATAGCCATTTGTTTTATTGTAAGTGAACGGCTGACGCGCAAAAGAGCTCTCCACTGATACGAACGTGTTGCACAGGCAATGAGAATAACGAGGCTGGCGGCAAAGTCAAAATAGACTGGCGCAACGATTATACCCGGCATGGTGCCAGCGTCATATAAGACGAGGGGTATAAGAGAGATTACCAATCCGCGTACGGGATCAGCGGCTGCGGAGGTATATCGAGATCGCCCTGCCAGCCTGCGGCAGAGTAGCGTACGTACAACAGCGCGTGGCTGGGGGGTGATCTTTCGCCTGCTGAATATCGACACCGGCGCCGACAAACCAGTTGGACGTCACGCGGCGCTCCACAATAGCCCGCGCCGTATAGCCGAAGCCCTGACTGCTGCTGCTGTTGGTGCACGCTTGCTGTCCGCCTTCCATTGCGATGGGATGAGGCTCATCAGCGGATAGCTCTGTTCGGTGCGGGTGCGCGAATGCGACCACGACACGGAGCCGCCCAGCTCCCACGACCAGTTCTCAGTGCGCTGACGCCAGTTAACCGGCACCGCAAATGACACCTATCTCCTGAGGGCTGTAGTAGCCGCCCTGACCCAACGTATAACCGCTCAGGTCTTTCTGGTAGTGCCAAATCATATTGTTTAGCCCCACCGTTACCCGGCGGTTATTCTCGTTGATGACCTTGTAGTAGTAGCCGGTCATCCAGCGTACGCGCCAGTTATCAGCCACGTTTTTCCCGGTAAGCTGATCGCCGCTAAGGGACGCCCATACGCCGTTGGCTTCGCCTTTGTCATAGCTCAGGCTCAGACCACCACCGTCAGCACGCACACCGGCCCGGGCGGTGCCAGGATGCGCGCCGCTGCTGTTATCTTTTTGCCCGCCAAACGCTAACAGCGAGCTGGAGATCGGACGACGGTGCGCATTCACGGTATAACCCAGGGGCCATCACCGCTGTAGCTCAGCCCACCCACTACATCGACCACGTTGAAGCCCATCGGAGTGGTACCGATATCGGCGCTCCAGGTGTCGTTCTTCCAGCCGATCGCGACGCTGGCGCCTGATTGCCAGATTGGTTTTTCGTGAGCCGTTAGCAGGAGTGGCTAAATCACGGTACCCCAGTTGGCATCATTTTTGATCGGCATTATTGAGAAGCTGCCAGCATCCATATTGATCAAATCTGAGCGGAAGAACATGCAGCCATCAGAGAGCGGCGCATCCACCTGGAACATGGTGGTGTGTGCTTTCAGATCCGAGTAACCGCCCGTCTCACTAGAGCCCCAAAATTCATGCTGCAACGTGACGTTAAGATCTTGCTGACGATAGAGATCGGCGGCATCGCTACGCACACCACGCCTGACCAGTCGTCTTTTTCGTCGTTGCGAGTCAGGCGAGTGAAGCTGTCGTTATCCTGAGGACGCGTTGGCGTCACCTGCGCCGCCACCATCGCATCTTTGTAGGTTACCAGCGCCTTGTTCGGATCCCCACTCTGCGCCTGATAGTTCGCCGCATCGCGCAGTACCATCGCACTTTCCATCGATGGCGGCTGGGATTTAGCCTGCGGTATCAGCGCAGTCATCATCTTCTGCGCCGTCTCGGTATCGCCAAGCTGCGCGTTCACCAGCGCAATACGCCGCTGGGTATTCAGCGAACATTAGCCCTCGGTGGGACAGCTCGGCGAGCTGCTGGCGAGCAGCCAGTTTATTGCCGTCTGCGGCGTACACTTCGGCCAGACCCAGAATGAGCATCTTCGTCATGCTGGATCTTTTTCAGCACGGCGTTGTATTCGGCTAAGCGCGGTCGCGGTCATCGCCACGCTGCTGCGCCCAGTCGGCCAGCGTCGAGTGAATCCGCGCCGATTCCGGCTGCTGTTTTTAACAGCGCATCATTGCCTGAGTTTTTCCTGGCCGCCATCACGCAGGCGGTTAGCCTGAGCAATAATCTGGTCGTTGCGCAGGCGCGTATCCAGTTCGCCGGATGTTATCCGTTCCACTGTGACGTCGGCAGCGCGGCCAGGGATGCATTTTTTAGCGCCGCCTGATCCTGTCCATTACCGGACATATACAGCGAGTAGGCGTACACCTGATCGGTATCTGTCGGTTTTTTGCGCGCCAGATTGAGCATCAGATTATCGGCTTCGCTTTTTTCTTCCCACGCTCGCCAGAGATTGGCTCCGCCAGTCGATAGGTCGTCCATACATCATCCGGCGACATGGCTAAGCGACGGCGCTGTACTTCAGCCGCCTCAACCCAACGCCCTTGTTTTTCCAGCGTTTCAGCCTGCTGCGACAATCGGTCGTTCGTCAGGCTGCGTTCGATATCATCAATGCTGCGCCGTTGGCTGGCAGACAGGGTATTGATAAAGTCGGTAGCTTTCTCAGCGAATCTTCACGGTAGATATTGGCCAGGCCGCGCACCGCACCGCTGTTGGTACGGTCAAGACGCAGTGCCTGCTGGTAGTAACGCTCGGCGCTAGCGCTATCTTTACGCGTCAGTGCGACATCACCCATCCCTGAACCGCATAGCTGTCGGTAGCGTCGAGTTTGTGTGCTTGCTGGTAGAGATTTTCAGCCTGCGCAACATTTCCGGCCTTGAGCGCCCGCTTGATCGGCTTTTACGCAGCAACGGTGCCAGGGTGATATTGCTGCTCAGGTTTTTGCTGGTTTATTGGCCTCAGCTTCGGCCGCGGCCGCCTTTCTGGCGGAATACCGGATCGGCGAGCTGTTTTTGCTGCTCGGCCAGTAGCGTACGCGCATCATTGGCATCGTTGTCGCCGCTGTCGAAAACCTGCAGGGAATTGTTGTAACGCTTTCTCGCTTTTACCATTTTGGGCTTGTTTTTGATATTTCCGTTAAGCCAGATATCACCCGCCGTTCCACGCCCGCTGGACGATTTTGCCATCTGTTCGAGAATGGCATATGCAGCAGCGCGTTGATCGTTAGACAACAGCATATCTCGCCAGCGCCGTTTGTAGGCTGACGTTTTGCCTTTTGGATTCTGTTTGTTCAGTGCCTGAATGATGGCCCATCGCCTCTGCTTCACGCCCTGAAATGCGCGCCACCGTCGACCAATATTCAACGGCCATGTCGCCATCCGGCGGCGCACCATCAAAGGCTTTCTCGTAGTTCGCCACCGCTTCCGGAACGTGTCCGGTGGTCGCCTGGAGGCGCGCCTGCTGGAGCGCCTGACGGCCCCCGCTTTTCCGTCCCCATTTCAAACCGCGACGATTTGTTTCGGCCGAGCCTGGGGCCACCTGAGCCAGTTTCTCTAACTGTTTTTGCGCTCCGGCCGTATCGTTCTGACGCAGCAGGTAACGCAGACGCGCTGCCAGAACCTGCGGGTTGTTGGGATCGATCAACTCCAGCCGGGCACCGACTCCTGCACCGGATCATCCCGTTTGGTCGCTTCTCCCAACGGGACGGCTCGGGCGGTGCTCCTCACCGAGGTATCCGCATAGCCCTGGCTGACACCAGGTCGCGCGGAGTGTGATTAGACTTAGTGTAACTTGCGCGTTTGGCCCCATCGGTCGTAATTCGCCGCGGGCGTTGAAGCGAAAACGGTGTTGATGCCACCCTTGCCCAAAGAGGGTCAGAACATAATTGTAGTAGCCGTCCGCGCCGGGAAAATTATCAGCAACGCGCTGCCGCTGAGCGGCCTGGGCGTCACGGTTTTGTAAGAAGGGGGAATAGAAGCTGAAAAACCCACCGGGCCATTACCGGTCGGTTTTCCGGTGGCCAATCCTCTTTTTCCGGAGGAGGCCCTCCTGCACGGTCTCCGTCACCATCGCGTTAAAGCGTTTAAGCAGAGGTGCTTTTTGCGGGTCTGCGTGGTGCATCATGCCAATCCACAGATAGACACGAATCGCATCATAGCTACCGATGATTTTATCCGCGGCCTTTACCTGCCAGCCGGGGGTTTCTGATACCCCACCCAATCCGGGGAAAAGCCTTTTCGGCGCAGTCTCCAGCAGCAGCTCCCCGTGGTAGTGTCACGCAGGGTCGTCCACGGCGCACCGAAACGACTGAAATGCTGGGCCACCTGTGGAGGGAAATAGCTTGGGTTAAAGCGCCAGTGTTTCTCCTCAGCAAAGCCTACTCGTCCGGGCAGCAGCATGCGGCCCATTCCGGTACTTTCACCACTTCGCCTTCGGCAAATCTTTTCGCCAATAGCGCCTTCCCGGTGGCGGTGTAATCGGTTTTTCCGCAGCCGACCAGCTTCCAGCAGCGTCCAGGCGATCCAGACATCAGCGTCGGATGCGGAATTGGTATCCAGCACCGTCCATTCGTTGTCACCCTTTTTCCCCCACAGCCAGGCGGGGAGGTGCTCGCGCAGGGAGCCTTCGGCGAGGTTGTTCTGCGTCCATTCAGCAAGGTCGCGAACACTTCACGATCGTTCGCCGCCAGGGCAAAGAACAGCGCGTAGCTTTGCCCCTCTGAGGTGGTGATTTTGCGGGCGTCGCTGGTATCAATCACACGCCCTTCTGTGCTGACGTACTTTTTTTGAACTGTTCCAGGCAGGCCGGTTACAGGCTGCCTGGGCTTGGCCGCCCGCGGCGGGCACTTCACGAATCCAGCGTAACATCCTCATCGCGGCTTACTCGTCTTCCGGATTCAAACGACGGCGGCTGATGATACGTAGCAGTCACCACAATACCCATGCCAGCAGGATGATGCTGATAGCGGCAAAGATGGCCAGCAGAACCGGGTGGTTAGACAGAGCGAACCACACGCGTTCAAACCATGGCAGGTGGCCCACATCGTACACATCACCCACACGCAGGCTGTTCACGCCGGATTCGCGGATAACCGACACCGAACCAAACATGGCCGCGCGTTTACCGCTGTCATTCAGCGCATCGTTGAGCAGGCTGTAGCTGCTATCGGCCAGCAGCGCAACCACGCTACGTTGTTTGTGGTACGGCGATTCAAAGCCCACGATAGCCGCCATCGGACCGGAGGATGAAACCTCCGGTTTGTATGCTGGCAGTGCGGTCATCCTCGTCCACGTAGATGCTCGGCAGATCGGTTGTGGCGTCTGGCGTTTTCGCCCACTTTGGGTCGCATCCACCAGCAGATCCACTTTCTTATCGTCTTTCAGCGATTGTGGAATTGAGCCAATCAGCAGCAGGTCGGCATCTTTGTTGGCAATCTGGCTACCGTCATCGGTCATCGTCATGTTCGTACCCGCCAGACCGCTCTGACCGCCAATCACCGCGACGGTGTTCAGCAGCGTGCTGAACTGTTCTTCAGACGGTTTTTTCGGCATCACGATAGTCGTGTCGGAGAGATCCGCCATCCGCGTGAACGGGAAGCCCGCGTTGGCAAACGTACGCAGGTCCGGCATCGGCAGGAAGTGATAGTAATGCGAGAAATCGATGGTCGAGTCATCGCCCAGCACTACGTGGTTCTGCACCGGCTGGAAAGTCACGCAGCTATCGATTGTGCCGCCCGGCATCGGGTTTGAGTACTGGAAGTCAAAGCGCAGTTGGTTCATCGCACCCAGACGCAGCGCCGGAATGCTGACATCGTTTTTACCGTCCAGCAGACCTTGTAACACCGGCAGGCGCATCATCAGTTTGTTGATGTCCTGGCTGCTATTCAGGCTAAACGACTGTAAGAACTGGTTGTTCAGGCTGATGTCCATGCGCGAGCTGTCTTTGATAGCCGGCATGGTGTAGCGATATTTCAAGTCCATATCGATACCGGTGCTGCGCAGCAAATATAAGTCCGGCGGCAGGTTCAGCGACAGGTTGATAGACGCTGGTTCCAGCCCGGTAGACTGCAGCTGTTGCTCATAGGTTTTCAGCTCGCCGAAGGTCACTGGGCGATCGGTACGTACCCAGTTTGGTGCATCGTACGGCACGCGAGCCAGCAGCGGTTTGACTTCATTGACCGTCACGCTGTTGCCACGGAACAGAATGTTCCCAGCCGCAATACCCTGCGCCGCTTGCAACATCTTTATCATCACGCCCAAACACCACCAGCTGCTTCATGTATGGGTTGTTCGGATGGTCGATCATTTCGATCGTCGGCGCGGTAACCGGCGGATGTTCGCGCAGGAAGTCCGGACGATGATCGTTGGTCGCAAAGACTATCGCGTTACGATCGGGCACTGAATTATACAGCACAGGGAAAGTCTGACCACGCCAGCCGGATTTCGCACCAAACCACGAAGCGATAATCGCTGCCGCCTGCTGCTGCTGCAGGTCCGGGGAACCGGCAAACACCATCGGCAGTTTCAGTGCGCGGTTATCGCGGGCGTCAAAGAATGGTACGGGAAATGAGACAGGTCATTACGCACCTTCAGCGACTGGTAGGTTAAATCCAGCGAGCTGTTACGGCCCACATCCAGCCAAATGGTGTTGTTCGACGGGTTTTCACAGACGTCACGGTAATGGCCCACAAACTCGAGGCGCACCCGGTTAAAGTCGGTGATGTACAGCGGATCAACGGGCATCTGCGCCGTCACCTTTTTACCCAACTGCTCTTTGGTGACCGGCAGGACACCCATCAACTCTTCGTTGAGGTACACCTTGAGCTGTGAAGTCACCGGCTGCAGCGATGGTGACGGCGTATAGGTTAGATTCAGCAATGCCTTCGACACCACTTCGTCGCTACGCATACCAAATTCAACCCCACCGTTAGGGTTAGACCCGCGCAGTACCATGCTGCCCGGAGGTGGCGCAATCTGAGCAAAAGAAAGCTTTACGTCGCGCGTCGGCGCATCTTCCACCACTACCGGTGTGTTAGCAGGCGTAGCCGCTTCCACCGAAGCCGCTGCGTTATCCTGAACAGACGGAGTAACTGATACCCTGTTGTTGGTTCTGAATGCGTCGTGAGCGGTAGTAAACTACCTACGCCCACTGCCACTGCACAAATCCAGGAAAGGTTTCTTTTCATCGTGTAATCATCATTATTGTTGTTGAGCCATAGCCGATAGCGGATGCTCGATAACAGCCTCTCGCTCTGGACGACGCGGTACAAATGAAGCCACCCATGCCACTAGCGAGGTGAGCGACCGGAAAATTTCTTTTGCCACCGGCGGCGCAAACTCGGCCAGGTGACGATAACCACGGAACCCTAGCTTCAGGATATCCATCAGACTTTCCAGCGGTTTATCTTCCGGGAAGCTGTCCTGCCAGAGCGCCCACGTATCCGCACGCGCAAACGTACACTGCACAAAATCAATATGTTGACGGGTACTCATCGGCAGTAATTTAAGCCCCACTTCACTCCCCTGGACGCGCACAACCTGGGTTGGGAAGACATATTCTTGTTGACCACGTTTGAGCAAGTTGACCTTCTGCTCTTCCAGCACCTGGGCGTCGCCGTTAATGTGGATCCCCACACCGCCGTCGGAGAAGTCGTGTACCGTACAGGAGAAGAGATGACCGTCTTCGCGGGAAATAGCCCGGGCATCTTAATTTCCACACGGTGCGAGCGGCGCACCTGCTTACTTTCTACCGATACCGCCACTGCGCCACCGAGAATAACCAAGTTGTAGAACACCCATACCAGGCTCACGCCATGGTGAAATGTTCGTCTGCCGGGCCATACATGTAACGCCAGATACCAAACGCCACGCCCACCAGGTTTAGCAACACGAGGAAGATGTACGGCCGGGAAATCACCCAGTCGACATACTCCTCTTTCACCAAACCGCCCTTCGCCGTGACGTTGAAGGTCCCTTTGTGCGGCGCAAACAGCGCGACCATGGTTGGCGGCGCGATGTACCAGGCCAGCACGGTTTCGTAGATTTCGCTCCAGAAAGAGTGGCGATATTGCCCTGAATCTTGGAGTTGGTCAGGCTGGCGTGAATCATGTGCGGCAAGACAAACAGCGCAATCATCAGCGCCGGAGCGTAGATGATATAGGCGTGCAGCAGCAGGAAGGCCAGCGGAGCCGTCAGGAAGATCAAGCGCGGCACACCGGACAAGAAGTGGAACATCGCGTTGAGGTAGCACCACCCGTTGAGGCAGCTTCGATCCCCTTGCCAAACAATGGGTTATCGAGGCGGGAATTTGCCATCCCTCGCGCCAGCGTATTCGCTGGCCAATGTGTGCCGACAAACTTTGGGTTGCCAGCCCCGCCGCCTGCGGTAGACGCATATAGGCAGAGGTGTAACCCAGACGGTGAAGTCGCAGTGAGGTCTGCGCATCTTCGGTCACGGTTTCAACGGCAATACCGCCGATGGCATCCAGTGGTTCACGTCGGATAACCGCACAGGAGCCGCAGAAGAAGGTGGCATCCCACATGTCGTTACCATCCTGCAGCAGCCCGTAGAACAGCGTCCCTTCGTTCGGCGTTTTACGGAAACGGCCCAGGTTACGTTCAAACGGATCGGGCGAGAAGAAGTGGTGCGGCGTCTGCATCATCGCCAGCTTCTTATCTTTCAGGAACCAGCCCATGGTCATTTGCAGGAATGAGCGCGTCGGCACGTGGTCACGTCGAAAATAGACACAAACTCGCCTTTCGCATATTTCAAGGCGTTGTTGATGTTCCCGGCTTTCGCGTGTTCATGGGTGGCTCGGGCAATATACTCTACGCCAACATCCCTGGCGAACTGACGGAACTCCTCGCGATTACCATCATCAAGGATCCAGACCGATATTTTTATCTTTCGGCCAGTCGATCCGAGCGAAGCGTAAACGGTATTTTTAACGACGTTAAGGTCTTCGTTATAGGTCGGGATAAAGATGTCCACCGACGGCCATTTACTGGAGATCTTTCGGCAGCGGAACGGGCTGACGGTTCAGCGGCCACACCACCTGGAAGTAGCCGAGCACCAGCACAATCCAGGCATAGGTTTCAGCAAACAGCAGAATCAGCCCGCAGACCAGGCTTGTCGGGTCGTTCCAGTTTAACGTTGAGGTATAGCGCCACCAGATATAGCGGCAGGATACGGTTAACGACAGGACAATCAGCATCAGCGCGGAGAAGCGCCCTGGAATTCGTCGCACCAACAGTGCAACGCCCCACAGCAACATCAAGAAGGTAAACTGCGCCAGCGGCGTAAACGGCTGAGTCACGCACACCAGCGCCAGAATCAGCGACAATGTGACGATGATACCGAGGATCAACCGCCGCGCCCCGGCACTCAAATGACCGAGCTCTTTTTTCTCATCCAGATGCTGTGTTTTATGGCTAACGCGCTCAGGCAGCTCGTTCATCCATTGATGGTAACGTCCACGAATATTTTGCAGACCTGAAAATGCCCGCCTGCGCGGTTTCGGCGTTTCTTTGCGCGATGCACCGATCAATAACCAGCATGTTTGAATGAGATAACGGACCGGGTCCAGCGGACGCGGACGCGAGGCGTTGATATGCGGATACAGGTTTTTATGTTCTGCGCGAATACGCTGCCAGCGCGGGTGCTCCAGCGGAATAAAAATCCAGGCCAGGATCATCCAGAAACAGCCGAGCGTCGCGCTGAAAGCCGACGCACCGTGACGACGATAATCGCGATAACGCCCGATAAGCCGCGCGTTGACCGGCGGGATAAGCAACCACCGGGTCAGGATACTCATGATGCACTCCCGACTGGCGTTTTCAGCCCGGAGTAGTTCAACAGGCACCAGTTCGCCAGCGTCAGTATCTCTTCAGCCGCCAGCGCATCACTGCGATATTCACCTACTGGTTGCTTAGCCGCCAGGCATTCAGCCATCGCTTCATCACGATGAATGAGCATCGGCAGTAATCGGCGCTGGCTTTGCAACCAAAGCTGGTAAATATCGTCCTGAACCTGACTGCCAATACGGAAGTCATTAATCAAAATATGTGCGCCATCCGGCAGCGCTTGCTGATGCAGTCGGATATGGCAGTTGGCATCCACATTGACGATTGCCAGCGAGTGATCGCACAAACTCAGCAGCTGGTGGGTTATCTGCGAGGCATCACGCGGTAAGTCGATTAAAATCCACTGGTAACGCCCGCTGGCTTTTAGTTGCTGTAAGCCGGAGCAAATATCGCTCAGCCGGGTTTGCCAGTGCTGTGGATTTTCTTGTTCTTCAATGGATAACTGACCAAAAGGCAGCAAATCGAGCTGCGAGGTGTAGCGCAACCCAGCGTCACGCCAGTCCTGGCCATCCAGCATCGCTCTGGCCCAGCCCTGACGGTGGGTAAAATCAACATTAAATGACAGGCGCAACAAGTTGTCCGGGCAGGCATCGACCACCAGGACATTTTCTCCCAACATTTGTAATGACCAGGCTAATGCGGCGGTGATGGTTGTTGTCCCCACGCCTCCCCGCACCCCCTGCTATCCCAGTACGGCCATTCACCAATCCCCTACTTTTGTTGCGCAAACTCTGCCAGCAACGGCCAGCGTTTTAATGCCGCGGCCAACTGTTCGCGTTGGGAAATATCGGCATAATCAATATCAGGCAGTGAAAATGCCTGCTTTAACGCCACAATATCATTCTGGAAGATATAGCCTATCGCGGGATCAGGCAGAGTATCTGGTTCATTGTTATTCATTTTGCTTGATCCCTATGAAATAACCGTACCGTTCATGAGACAATTCTAACCGTGAGCATTTCGCCGGTTTATTGTTTACGGCGAGACGGGAATTTGCTCACTTTTTGACTTTCCGTTACGCAACAGAAAAAGTTAAAAACGAAAAGACTAAAATCACACGTCTTGTGACCTTCTAAATTGATTCACATGCTAAATCTGATAAGTTTTAATTTCAATGGTAGGTTTATTTCTTAGCTTTCGCTAGTAAACTGATAATCAGACAAAATGGTGACATGAGGGACATTGTGGACCCTGTATTCTCTATCGGTATCTCATCATTATGGGATGAGCTGCGACATATGCCAGCAGGCGGCGTCTGGTGGTTTAACGTCGATCGCCATGAAGATGCTATCAGTCTGGCGAATCAAACAATTGCATCCCAGGCTGAAACCGCACACGTCGCGGTCATTAGCATGGACAGCGATCCGGCGAAAATCTTTCAATTAGATGATTCTCAAGGGCCGGAAAAAATAAAATTATTTTCAATGCTAAATCATGAAAAAGGTCTATACTATTTGACCCGTGATTTGCAGTGTTCTATTGATCCCCATAATTACCTTTTTATTCTTGTTTGCGCAAATAACGCATGGCAAAACATTCCTGCCGAGCGGCTTCGCTCATGGTTGGATAAAATGAATAAATGGAGCAGGTTAAACCATTGTTCGCTTTTGGTAATTAATCCCGGAAATAATAACGATAAACAATTTTCATTGTTGCTTGAGGAATACCGTTCACTTTTTGGTCTTGCCAGTTTGCGTTTTCAGGGTGACCAACATTTGCTGGATATTGCCTTCTGGTGCAACGAAAAAGGGGTCAGCGCCCGTCAGCAGCTTAGCGTTCAGCAACAAAATGGTATCTGGACATTAGTTCAAAGCGAAGAGGCGGAGATCCAACCACGCAGCGACGAAAAACGCATTCTGAGTAATGTTGCTGTACTGGAAGGTGCGCCGCCGCTATCGGAACACTGGCAACTGTTCAACAATAACGAAGTCCTGTTCAATGAAGCCCGTACCGCTCAGGCGGCGACGGTGGTCTTTTCTTTACAGCAAAATGCGCAAATCGAGCCACTGGCCCGCAGCATTCATACCCTGCGTCGCCAGCGCGGTAGTGCGATGAAAATCCTCGTGCGGGAAAATACCGCTAGCCTGCGCGCCACCGATGAACGTTTGTTATTGGCCTGCGGTGCAAATATGGTTATTCCGTGGAATGCGCCACTCTCCCGTTGTCTGACGATGATCGAAAGCGTGCAAGGGCAGAAGTTTAGTCGCTATGTGCCGGAAGATATCACTACCTTGCTGTCAATGACCCAGCCGCTCAAACTGCGTGGTTTCCAGAAGTGGGATGTGTTCTGTAATGCCGTCAACAACATGATGAATAACCCTCTATTACCTGCCCACGGTAAAGGCGTTCTGGTTGCCCTACGTCCGGTACCGGGTATCCGCGTTGAACAAGCCCTGACGCTGTGTCGCCCTAACCGTACCGGCGATATCATGACCATTGGCGGTAATCGGCTGGTGCTGTTTCTCTCATTCTGTCGGATTAACGATCTGGATACCGCGTTGAATCATATTTTCCCATTGCCTACTGGCGACATTTTCTCAAACCGTATGGTCTGGTTTGAAGATGATCAAATCAGTGCCGAGCTGGTGCAGATGCGCTTGCTTGCCCCAGAACAATGGGGCATGCCGCTGCCTTTAACGCAAAGTTCTAAACCGGTCATCAATGCCGAGCACGATGGTCGCCACTGGCGACGAATACCAGAACCCATGCGACTGTTAGATGATGCTGTGGAGCGCTCATCATGATGACCATCAGCGATATCATTGAAATTATTGTCGTTTGCGCACTGATATTTTTCCCGCTGGGCTATCTGGCGCGGCACTCTTTGCGACGCATTCGCGACACCTTACGTTTGTTCTTTGCTAAACCTCGTTATGTTAAACCGGCCGGGACGTTACGCCGCACGGAAAAAGCCAGGGCAACCAAAAAATGACTCAATTTACGCAAAATACCGCCATGCCTTCTTCCCTCTGGCAATACTGGCGCGGCCTTTCCGGCTGGAACTTCTATTTTCTGGTTAAGTTCGGCCTGTTGTGGGCGGGATATCTTAACTTCCATCCGCTCCTCAATTTGGTGTTTGCCGCGTTTCTGCTGATGCCCCTTCCGCGCTACAGCCTGCATCGCTTGCGCCACTGGATTGCCCTGCCGATCGGCTTTGCTTTGTTCTGGCATGACACCTGGTTGCCTGGCCCGGAAAGCATAATGAGCCAGGGTTCGCAGGTGGCGGGGTTCAGTACCGATTATTTAATCGACCTTGTCACACGCTTTATTAACTGGCAGATGATTGGGGCCATTTTTGTTTTATTAGTGGCCTGGTTATTCCTGTCACAATGGATTCGCATTACCGTTTTTGTGGTTGCCATACTGCTATGGCTGAACGTACTTACCCTGGCGGGACCAAGTTTCTCCTTGTGGCCAGCCGGACAACCGACGACCACTGTAACAACGACGGGTGGTAACGCAGCGGCAACCGTTGCGGCGACGGGTGGCGCACCGGTAGTGGGTGATATGCCCGCACAAACTGCACCGCCAACAACGGCGAACCTTAACGCCTGGCTGAATAATTTCTATAACGCGGAGGCGAAACGTAAATCGACCTTCCCGTCTTCGCTGCCCGCTGATGCTCAGCCATTTGAACTACTGGTGATTAACATCTGTTCGCTTTCCTGGTCGGATATAGAAGCCGCCGGGTTGATGTCGCATCCACTGTGGTCGCATTTCGATATTGAGTTCAAGAACTTTAACTCCGCCACCTCCTACAGTGGCCCGGCGGCGATCCGTTTACTGCGCGCCAGCTGCGGGCAGACTTCGCACACTAATCTGTATCAACCGGCAAATAACGACTGCTATCTGTTTGATAACCTTTCGAAACTGGGCTTTACCCAGCACCTGATGATGGGACATAACGGCCAGTTCGGCGGTTTTTTGAAAGAAGTTCGCGAAAATGGCGGCATGCAGAGCGAATTGATGGATCAAACAAATCTGCCGGTTATTTTGCTGGGCTTTGATGGTTCGCCGGTTTATGACGATACCGCTGTGCTTAACCGCTGGCTGGACGTTACCGAAAAAGATAAAAACAGCCGTAGTGCCACGTTCTACAACACGCTTCCACTGCATGACGGCAACCATTATCCGGGGGTCAGCAAAACAGCGGATTACAAAGCGCGGGCGCAGAAATTCTTTGATGAACTGGACGCCTTCTTTACTGAACTTGAGAAATCGGGTCGTAAAGTGATGGTGGTCGTGGTGCCGGAACACGGCGGCGCGCTGAAGGGCGACAGAATGCAGGTATCTGGCCTACGTGATATCCCTAGCCCGTCTATCACCGACGTCCCCGTTGGGGTGAAATTCTTCGGCATGAAGGCACCGCATCAGGGGGCACCGATTGTCATCGAACAACCGAGCAGCTTCCTGGCTATCTCCGATCTGGTGGTTCGCGTTCTCGATGGCAAGATTTTCACCGAAGACAATGTTGACTGGAAAAAACTCACCAGTGGGTTGCCACAAACAGCACCGGTCTCCGAGAACTCAAATGCAGTAGTTATTCAATACCAGGATAAACCGTACGTTCGCCTGAACGGCGGCGACTGGGTGCCTTACCCGCAGTAAGAACGAAAAAGGCCGCAGAGTTTCCCCCCTGCGGCCTGGTCCGGGCGCAAATTGCCATTACGGCAGCCTGACGCCCGCATGACACGTTACTTCCGCTTGTTCAGCCAGTTCACGATCATACTGGCAAGAATGCCAGCAATGACCGGAGCCGCTAAATCATGCCAGAAGGCCATGCCCAGCTCTGCGAACGTCATATAGCCGCCTGTGTTGTAATGACAACGTTTCGCGGCTATTCTTGAGTGGTCTAGAGTCAAGATTAGCCCCCGTGGTGTTGTCAGGTGCATACCTGCAACGTGCGGGGGTTTTCTCTCTCCAGCAACCAATGCCACCAGGGATAAAGCCCCCGCAACATTGCGCCTCACCGGAACCTTTCCGGCTTGCCGCTGATTCTACGATTGCTTTTTACTGTCAGCACCCGGCAATCTTCCTCATTGCGCGATGCCTTCCAGCTTAATTTCTTTATTTGCAATAGTTGCAGTTCATATCCGGGCTGACTCCAGACTGGTAGTGAAATGCGCAATTTTGTAGAATTGCGCCTCCTCGCGACCTCCCCAGTGAATCTGTTGCCTCATTTTTTACATACTGCGTATTCGACTTCTCCACCTGTTGCGCAAGAGAAACTGGGTTTATTCATTTTTGCGAGGCCGACTTCTTTCTGGACAGGACTTTATGCAGCACAACACACTATCGAAACACAATCAGAAATTGCCGTTTACACGCTACGACTTCGGCTGGGTTTTATTATGCATAGGCATGGCGATTGGTGCCGGAACCGTGCTGATGCCAGTACAAATTGGCTTGAAGGGAATTTGGGTATTTATTACCGCAGCGATCATTGCTTATCCTGCCACCTGGGTAGTGCAGGACATTTATTTAAAAACCCTTTCTGAAAGCGATTCCTGTAATGACTACACCGATATTATCAGTCATTACCTGGGGAAGAACTGGGGAATTTTCCTCGGGGTTATCTACTTTTTGATGATTATCCACGGGATTTTTATCTACTCTCTCTCCGTGGTTTTCGACAGCGCCTCGTACCTGAAAACCTTCGGTTTAACCGATGCCGATCTTTCACAATCTCTACTTTATAAAGTCGCTATTTTCGCCGTACTGGTGGCGATTGCGTCTGGTGGTGAACGATTACTGTTTAAGATTTCCGGGCCAATGGTGGTGGTCAAAGTAGGGATTATTGTCGTGTTCGGTTTTGCGATGATCCCGCACTGGAATTTCGCCAATATAACCGCCTTCCCGCAAGCCTCCGTCTTTTTCCGCGATGTCTTGCTTACCATTCCATTTTGCTTCTTTTCTGCAGTATTTATTCAGGTACTTAACCCAATGAATATTGCCTATCGTAAACGGGAAGCGGATAAAGTACTGGCAACCCGGCTCGCGCTGCGTACCCACCGAATTAGTTATATCACGCTCATCGCGGTGATCCTGTTTTTTGCCTTTTCGTTTACCTTCTCAATTAGCCACGAAGAAGCCGTTTCTGCCTTTGAACAAAATATCTCAGCACTGGCGCTGGCCGCGCAGGTGATCCCTGGGCATATCATTCATATCACCTCTACGGTGCTTAATATCTTTGCCGTACTGACCGCATTCTTTGGCATTTATCTCGGTTTCCACGAGGCCATTAAAGGCATTATTCTCAATCTGTTAAGCCGAATTATTGATACCAAGAAAATTAACTCACGCGTGCTGACTCTGGCGATCTGCGCTTTTATCGTCATTACGTTGACGATTTGGGTTTCGTTTCGTGTATCGGTGCTGGTGTTCTTTCAGTTGGGAAGCCCGTTATATGGTATTGTGTCGTGCCTCATTCCGTTTTTCCTGATCTATAAAGTCGCACAACTGGAAAAACTTCGCGGATTTAAAGCCTGGCTGATTCTGCTGTACGGCATTTTGCTATGCTTGTCGCCACTGTTGAAGCTGATTGAGTAAACCGGAGCGCATGGCCCCGGTTTTGTGAGTTAACGCTGCGGATTCTCATCCTGATCGACCGCGAAGCACGCCACCAGCTGTCCACCATAGTCTTTCAACTGCGGCTGAAGCTGAGTGCACGGCCCGAAGCGACGGCGACAGCGGGCATTGAACGCGCAACCCGGAGGCGGGTTCAGCGGGCTTGGCAGTTCGCCGGTCAGTTTAATACGCTCGCGACGTTCGTCCGGGTTCAAGCGCGGCGTGGCGAGCAGCGCCTGCGTGTACGGATGTTGAGGGTTATTGAAGATCTGGTCCTTCGTCCCTTTCTCCACGCAGCGTCCAGATTGCATCACCATCACTTCGTCCGCGATATGTTCCACTACCGACAGGTCGTGGGAGATAAAGACATAGGACAGTCCCACTCCTGCTGCAAATCCATCATCAGGTTTAATACCTGTGCACGCACGGAAACGTCGAGCGCGGAGACCGGTTCGTCGGCAATCACCACGTCGGGATCGAGCATCAAGCCACGGGCAATCGCGATACGCTGACGCTGACCGCCGGAAAACATATGCGGGTAGCGATCATAGTGCTCGGTTTTCAGCCCCACTTTCGCCATCATCGCCAGCGCCTTTTCACGGCGCTGCTCTTTGCTAAAGCGAAGTGTTTATCTGCAATGGCTCTTCCAGAATCTGCCCCACTTTCTTACGCGGGTTCAGGGAGCCGTACGGGTTCTGGAACACAATCTGGATTTTCTGCCGACGCAGTTTGGGCGTGCAGGTAGTGCTTGGCGGGAATCCTGGCCCTGGTAATAGAGCTCACCGCCGGTCGGGATTTCAATCATCGTCAACAGGCGGCCAAAGTGTGGATTTCCCACAGCCCGATTCACCCACGACCGCCAGCGTTTTACCGCGCTCAAGGGTAAACGATACGCCGTCCAGCGCTTTCACCAGGCGCTCAGGGGCAAAAAAGCCCTTCTTCACCGGGTAGTGTTTTTTCAGGTCAATGGCTTGCAGCAGCGGCTGCTGCGAGGTGGCCTCGTGCGTACTCATAATGTGGGCCTCCCGGCATCATCGAGTGGGTAGTGGCATTTCGACTGGCGACCGCCATTAAGCAGATTCAGTTCAGGTTCAACGCTGCGGCACATTTATCGGTTGCATACGGGCAGCGTGGGTTCAGCAGACGGGCGATCGTATTTACCCGGCACCACGCCCGGCAACGACGCCAGACGCGCTTTTATCCTGAGCAAACTCCGGCAGCGCGCGCAGCAAGGCCTGGGTATAGGGATGACGAGGGGCGCGGAAAATATCGTTCGCCGCCCCGGTTTCCACAACCTGACCTGCGTACATCACGATAATTTTGTGTGCTGCCTCTGCCACCAGCGCCAGATCGTGAGTGATCAGATCAGCGCCATGTTCTCTTTTTGCTGCAGTTCCAGCAGCAGCTCAATGATCTGCGCCTGAATGGTCACGTCCAGCGCCGTCGTCGGTTCATCGGCGATCGGCGGCTTTCTGGACGACAGGCAATCGCCATGGCGATCATCACACGCTGGCTCATACCACCAGAAAGCTGGTGCGGGTAAACGTGAGAGCGTGATGCCGGGTCCGGAATACCGACCTGATTCAACAGGTCAATCGCCCGCTGACGGCAGCTTGTGTTTGTTACCACCCTGATGCACCTTGATGGCTTCCATGATCTGGAAACCGACGGTGTAGCACGGGTTGAGGCTGGTCATCGGTCCTGGAAGATCATCGCCACTTGGCGCCCACCAGATTGCGACGCTCTTTCTCTGAAATGCGTTTGTTTTTCCCTGACCGTTAAACTGCAGGCTCTCGGCCATCGCGCGGCCGGGATAGTCGATCAGCCCCATGATCGCCAGCGAGCTGACGGATTTCCCGGAGCCGGATTCCCCGACGATACCGACCACTTCACCCTGATTTACGCTGTAGCTCACGCGGTCTACGGCTTTAAACGGTGTGCCCTCGTCACCGAGTGCACCGATAATTTATCTACATTTAATAACGCCATCTCGAACCTCTTACTGCTTCAGTTTGGGATCGAGCGCGTCACGCAGCCCGTCACCCATCAGGTTAAATGCCAGCACCGTCAGCAAAATCGCCGGGCCCGGGAAGGTCACAACCCACCAGGCGCTTTGCGCGAACTGCAGAACGTCAGAGAGCATGGTGCCCCATTCCGGCGTAGGCGGCTGTGCGCCCATCCCCAGAAGCCAAGGGCAGCCATATCGAGAATGGCGTTAGAAAAACCGAGCGACGCCTGAACAATCAGCGGCGCCAGGCGGTTGGGAAAATATTGACGAACATCTGGCGCATCGCACCGGCACCCGCCACGCGAGAGGCGGTCACGTAGTCGCGGTTGACCTCCACCAGCACCGCCGCGCGCGTTAAGCGGACGTAGTGCGGTAAGGCAACAAAGGTCAGCGCCAGCGCGGCGTTACCAATAGAAGGACCGAAGATCGCCACCGAGACCAGCGCCAGCAGCAGGCTGGCAGTGCCAGCATGATATCGACGACGCGCATGATGATGTGTCGACGATGCCGCCGAAGTAACCGGCAACCAGCCCACACAACCCCCATGACCAGCGAAAGTACCACCACCAGACAACCCACCAGCAGCGACAGGCGCGCGCCGTACATCAGGCGCGACAGCACATCGCGGCCGACGTCATCGGTACCAAACAGATGCGCCCATGAGCCACCTCCTGCCACGCAGGCGGGCCGAAGGGTATCGCGGAACTGATCTGCCGGGTTATACGGTGCAATCCAGTTGGCGAAGATAGCAATAAACAGCACGATGACCACGTAGACAAGGCCAATGACGGCGCCTTTATTGCGTTTAAAGTCGTGCCAGAATTCCTGGAAAGGGGTCATCGGCACCGGTGCGGACACCGCTTTGTTCTCAGTAACTTGTGTCATGACGGCCCCTTACTTCTTATGACGGATGCGCGGGTTTACCACGCCGTACAGCAGGTCTACCAGCAGGTTGACGAGAATAATCATCGTCGCCACCAGCAGCACCCCACCCTGAACCACCGGATAGTCGCGGCGCTGCAGAGCATCGATCGACCGGCGTGCCAGGCCTGGCCAGGAGAAGATGGTTTCCGTCAAAATGGCCCCGGCTAGCAGCGTACCGACCTGAAGGCCGATAACGGTGACCACCGGCAGCATCGCGTTACGCAGCGCGTGAACCACGATGACGCGCATCCGGGTCAAGCCCTTGGCACGGGCGGTACGGATGTAATCTTCACCCAGAACTTCCAGCATCGACGAACGGGTCATACGCACGATAACCGCCAGAGGGATCGTGCCGAGCACCATCGCTGGCAAAATCATATGCGCCAGCGCATCGATAAAGTTGCCCTCTTCGCCCAGGATCGCGGTATCAATCAGCATGAAACCGGTCAGCGGGTTGCTGTCATCAAGGAACACCATATCGCTGACACGCCCGGAGACCGGCGTCAGGTTCCACTGCACCGATACCAGCATAATCAGCATCATGCCCCACCAGAAAATCGGCATGGAGTAGCCGGTCAGCGCAGGCCAACCGCGGTATGATCGGAGATGGAACCGCGTTTAACCGCAGCCAGTACGCCAACCGGGATCCCGACGGCGATAGCAAAAATCATGGCGCAGATACCGAGTTCCAGCGTCGCTTTAAAACGCGGCACGAACTCGTCCCACACCGGAAGTCGGCTTTTTAATTGAATCCCTAAGTCACCGTGCAGTACGCCCCAGGATCTGAGTGGAGGTACTGTTGCCAGCATCGGCTTATCGAGGCCAGTTCAGCCAGCAGCTGGGCGTGGCGCTCGGGGAAATACCGCGTTCGCCGGCCATAATCATCACCGGATCGCCGGGGATCATCTGCACGAAGGCAAACGTCAGGAGGGTGATACCGATAAACGTTGGGATCACCAGACCCAACCGTTTGAGGATAAACTGTAAGGAACATAGCCCTGATTCTCTATAATGACGGCCCGCCTGGTCGCAGGACGTATATTGCTCACAAATATGCACCATCTCAAACGGAGACAGACGCAGGGATACGGCGCGGCTTCCTTTCCACTCCCCAAGGGGGGTAGTGAAGCGTGCGCTTTTTTTTGCCGGTTAAGGCGTTTCGTCTTTTTTATTATTCGATGGATACGTTTTCGAAGTGGTGCTTACCTAATGGATCAACCACATAGCCTTTGACTTCTTTACGCACCGGCTCGTATACGGTGGAGTGGGCAACAATCAGCGCTGGCGCTTAATAGTGCATCACTACCTGAGCCTGTTGTACAGTTCAACGCGTTTTTCGTGGTTGTCGGTCGCACGTGCCGGCTGAATCAGGTCTTCAAACGGCTTGTAGCACCAGCGAGAGTAGTTGGAACCGTCTTTCCCGCCGCGCAGCTAAACAGCGTCGCGAAGAAGTTGTTCCGATCCCCATTGTCGCCGGTCCAGCCCATCATGACAGCCTGGTGCTCGCCCGCTTTCGCACGCTTGAGGTATTCGCCCCACTCGTAGGTCACGATTTTGGCCTGTACGCCAATCTTCGCCCAGTCAGCCTGAATCATCTCAGCCATGCGGCGAGCGTTCGGGTTGTATGGACGCTGTACCGGCATCGCCCACAGCTCAACGGTGAAGCCTTTATCGCCTTCGCCCGCTTCTTTCAGCAGTGCCTGGCTTTTTCCGGATCGTAGCTGTCGTCTGACGTCGTCGTTATAGCCCCACATGGTTGGCGGGATCAGGTTCTTAGCCGCAACGCCAGCACCCTGATAAACGGCTTTGATGATCGCTTCTTTGTTCACCGCGTAGGTCAGCGCCTGACGGACTTTCACGTCATCAAACGGTTTTTCTCGGTTGTTGAAGGAGAGGTAGCCCACGTTCAGACCAGCCTGTTCCATCAGATTGATGTTCTTGTCTTCTTTCATGCGCGCGATATCTGCCGGGTTCGGATACGGCATCACCTGGCATTCGTTCTTCTGCAGCTTGGCATAACGCACGGAAGCGTCAGGCGTGATGGAGAAAACCAGACGGTCGATCTGCGGCTTGGTGCCCCCAGTCGCCCGGGAAAGCTTTGTACAGAATACGGGAGTCTTTCTGGTACTGCTGCAGCTGGAATGGACCGGTACCGATTGGGTTCAGGTCAACTTTCTCCGGTGAACCGGCTTTCAGCATGTTGTCGGTCTTTCTTTTGACAGAATAGAGGCGAAGTCCATCGCCAGGTCAGCCAGGAATGGCGCTTCTGGACGGGTCAGAACGAATTGAACGGTATTATCGTCGACTTTTTTCACTTCGCTAATCAGGTCTTGCAGGCCCATGCCTTCAAAGTATGCATAGCTGCCGCCAGAGACTTTGTGGTACGGGTTTTGGGCATTTTTCTGACGGTCGAAGGGAAGACAATCATCGGCGTTCATATCACGCGTCGGTTTAAAGTCTTTGTTGTCCTGCCACTTAGCCGCCAGGGCGAAGGTGGAAGGTATGGGTTTGCCCTCTGCGCTGATGTCCCACTTCTCAGCCAGACCCGGAACGATTTCCAGTGGTACCGGTTTTGAATTCAACCAGACGGTTATAGATTGGTACGGAGCTGGCATCATAGGTGGTGCCAGACGTGAAGAGCTGTGGGTTAAAGCCTTCCGGCGAGCCTTCTGAACAATAAACCAGGGTTTTCGCCTGTACGCTGGCAGCAACGGTCATAGCGACCAGGCTCAGACCCAGCTTCAGCATCCCTGACTTCTTCAAGGAAATACTCATTATTCTGCTCCAAAGTGATTTGTGTTGTTTTTACCCTTTGCATTGGGTTACACCGCCTGGCCTTTATTTGTGTTTTACCCGGCTTGGTCGATGTGTTGTAGGAGGCGGGATTCCTTCTCACTGGAACAACTGAGTTGCAGCGCGGATTCTCCATGAAATGCCCCTCATGCCCTACAATCTGTCAACAGAATGTGAAAACGTCAATACAGTTATCCGGGATTTGTATTGAAGGTGAGAATGGATGGGCAAAGATTAAAAAAACCCCCGAAGGGCTATTTTCAGCAGAGATCTTTGCTGCTATTCGGCACTAAAGCAGAGTTATTCACTTAATACTTTGCAACATCTAGTGATTAACAATTAGCCTATATGTGAAAAATTTATTTCGATATGATGAATATCTGAGCGATTAATGTCATGAACGTTAAAACGCACAGGGGAAAATGCTGGGTCTAGTCATAAGCAGCGTGAAAAAAGATTCATCTATGCGGATAAAAAAAAAGCAATGGAATATGTCACGAAATCCGTTAATGGATAGTGAGATATGGGGCGCAAATTTGGCAGGGAAATGTGTGTCGTGTAGGTCGAATAAGGCGGTCGCGCCGCATCCGACAATGGCCGGCACATTTGCCTGATGCGACGCTGACGCGTCTTATCAGGCCTACGTCGAGTCGAACCTCCCTGCCCCCGGAGGTTCTCATCCTCATGAGCTGCAGATGCAAAAAAGCCTGCTCGTTGAGCAGGCTTTTCGAATTTGGTCGGTGATAGAGGATTACTCGCCACTTCGTGGCTCGCCCTGCGGGCCGTTGCTGGCGCAACGTTCTCTCGCTTCGCTCGAGTCGAACCTCCCTGCCCCCGGAGGTTCTCATCCTCATGAGCTGCAGATGCAAAAAAGCCTGCTCGTTGAGCAGGCTTTTCGAATTTGGTCGGTGATAGAGGATTCGAACCTCCGACCCCTTCGTCCCGAACGAAGTGCGCTACCAGGCTGCGCCAATCACCGAATGCGGGGCGCATCTTACTGCGCAGATACGCCCTCGTCAATCCCTTAATAGCAAAATGCCTTTTGATCGGCGAGAAAGTCAGCAGGCCGCTTAGTTAGCCGCTGCCTCTTTTGCCTGCGGGATGTGACACCAGTTGTTGTTTTCGTTAATTCCACCATCCGGTGAAGTATAGCCAAGACAACCCATGATGGTATCGTACAGCTCTACGTGACGGCGTGGCACTTTCATGTCGGCTTCTTTTTTCAGCTGCGCAAACGCCTGCGCATTGGCCGGATTTTCCAGATATTTATCTGACATCCAGACCATCATCGGTACGCGGAACTGCTCCGGCGGTGCCAGTTCACGCGGCGTGCCGTGCAGGTGCTCGCGTTCATTAATTGACTCACCGTGGTCAGCTGCGTAGAACACAATCGCTTTCTTATCGCGAACCTGATCAATCACGCTGGAGATAAAGTGATCCACATAGGTCACCGAGTTGTCATAGGAGTTGATCATCTGCGCTTTGGTACAGCCGCTATCAACACCAATACATTCCGGCTTCCACTGCGCGAAGCTACGCGGATAACGCTGGGTGTAGTTAAAATGCGAACCTTTGGTATGCAGAATGATCAGATGCTTACCATCCGGGTTGCGCCCTAGCGATTGCTGCATTTCGTCTACCAGCAACATATCATCTACCGGCTTGCCACGATTACGTGGCTCCGCACCAATCTGCTCACGATAAGCAATGTTGTCCGCCATCGTGTTGCTGTAGAACCACATTTCGCTCTGCATAGCGTAGAGGTCAGAACTGAATCCTAACTGCTTCAGAACCGCGAAAATGTTCTGTTCTTTTAATGTGCGCTGCGGATTATCTTCCGCGCCCCCCTGACGTACAAACATGCAACGCAGTGAGAGTTTGGTTGCGGTATCACAGGAGTAACCACGGAACGCCGCCAGATTTTTCTCCTGGGCCAGTTTCGGCGTGGTATTACGCTCATAGCCGAAAATACCCATATGGTCCCAACGCGTGGTTTCACCGATGATAAACACGACATAAGTGTCATCAACGTTTTGCGGTGCCTGATAAGTGAATTTCTTCGCCGGATTAAGCAATGAATTATTATCGGAAGATTCATCGACCCGCGCCCAGGCATACAGCCCCAACGCAGAAAGCCAGTTTGATGGCAGATAAGAGTTCGCTACGACACCGCCATAACTCGGCAAATCAACGCCGGTCGCCCTCTCCACTTTCTTCTGCTGGATATCCAGCAAACGAATCGGTGCCCAAACCATAATACCCGCCAGTACGACGACCGCCAGGCTGCGAATACGCTGCCCTGGGGTTCGCAGTTGTCGGAGCAAGGTGTAGCGACAGCGGTTATTCCAGATAAGGATAAGAGGCAATGCACTAACGGCGATTAACCAGAGAATAAAGTTCAGACCAACAACTTCTTTTGACAGGTCGATATCGGTGGTCATGACGGAAGCGATGATGCCATAACCAATGACCACATTAAGGAAGGTCATGTAATAGCTGGCACCTGCGGAAAAGAGCACCACCAGCGATGCCAGAATACGCCAGCTGCGGCGGCCAAACAGCGAAAGAAGACGTAGTAAAAAGAAGGTCACCAGTACGGTGGCGGCCAGTTCAACAACAGCAGAAATGCCTTTCCAGACGGTAAAATCGTGCGCATAGCTGCCGAAGCGGCGGTAAAAAACCGCGCCATTCATAAAAAGGCCAATATAGATTGCAAGCAAAAAGCTCAGCTTCTGCTGTGTAATCGATTTGATGTATCTCATGCAAACAAACCCTGGACAAACAGGTGATAACACCCTGCTTAGTGGCTTTTCAGGCCCGGCAGGGAAAAAGTGCGGAGGTAGTCAGATAAGTAAAATCTACACGCGCGAATAAGTAGACCACAGCAAAGGGAAAAAGTGTGGGGAAAGAGTGTGCATGAAGCACAAATTTACAAAAATGCAAGTTTGAAAAGAGACTTTAGCGTTACAAAAAGCAGTAAAAAGGGCCAGTTAATTGGCCCAAATTTTACGAGTCATTGTTTATACATTTCGTTGATGCGTTTGATGCACACGGAAGCTGAAGCCCAGTAGCTCGCGGCTGAGCATTAAAGGGAGCCATGCGCCTCACGCAACATTTTCTGCTCTGGCTGACGAATCGTCGTAGAAAGCGCCAATGACAGAATCAGCAGGGCGAAAATCACGTAGAAGGTCACATAGAAGCCGCCAAACAGTGAGGCGATAATCGAACCACAAATGCTACCGATACCGAAACCGAGATAAATCACACCGTAGTTTTTCGCCAGGTTATTGAGGCCAAAGAACTCACTGACCAGTGACGGAAAGACGGTAATAGTGCCGCCAAAGTTAAATGCCACGCAGGCAATCGCTGCAAAGAACGTCACTGCATTCAATGGTGCAAACAGCAGGGCCGCCATACCCACCAGCGATATCACCTGACCAATGGTAATAACACGGATACGGGCGATTTTGTCAGACAGAATACCCAGCACCAGACGACCTGAAAGGTTGGCGATGGAAATAACAGTGACTGCATTGGCTGCGGAAACCACATCAAGGTGTGCCAGACTTTGGGCGATATCTTTCGCTACCCCAATCACGTACAGGCCGCTCATGCAGGCGGTCAGGAACATTACCGCTAACATCCAGTACTGCGGTTTACGCATCGACTCTGCCAGCGTGTAATCTTTCTCCACCACACCATTGCTGGTTTTCACTTCCTGTTTTGGTGCGTCTTTCATTAACGTTGCGCCGAAAACAATCATCAACAGCGCAATCGCTCCCCAAATCACAAAGGTTTTTTCCAGACCGACCGTTTCCAGCAGCTGCGTGTCGATAAATTTGAAACCCAGGCTACCCAGACCATAAGAACCGATAGCGAACGCGGAGATCAGACCTTTACGCTCCGGGAACCACTTCACACAGTTAGAGAGCGTCAGCAGATAACCCGCGCCATCTGCCAGTCCCACCAGCACACCGGCGCTTAACCACAGCATCATCAGGTTGTCAGAATGCGCTGTCAGGAAGAAGCCTAATCCCAGCAAAATGCCGGAAGCCATGGTGACGCGTTTAACGCCAAAACGTTCCTGTAATTTGCCCGCAACAGAAGACGAAATTGCCAGCCCCAGACTTAACAAGCCGAAAGAGAAAGCGACCTGGCTTACCGGCGCATCCAGCTTGGCGGAAAGCGCGCCATTAAACAGGCTCCAGGTATAAACCGACCCCAGCGCAAACTGGGTAATGATAGTACCGATGAGTGTCAGCCAGCGGGTACGCTGATAATTTGAAGGTGTCATGGCAGTATTCCTGCAGTAATAAAAAGGAAAAATCTCTGCCGACAACCATAACGAAGTGCACTTTATGCCTGGGGAAAAACGGCATGAAATGCCATCAGAACGGAATGAAATGCCTTAGTTCAGGAATGAATGACGCGACAATTATTCACCAAATTTATTATTTGGTAAGTTAGCACCCACTATCGCCACAACTATTGTTATTTAATGGTTTCAATTGTGACTGTTACGTTAAAATCTGGCGCTAACCCCCATCGTATACAGATAGTCGCTATTATTAGTGGTATTTTCTGCCTGAGTTAGCGCGGCATAGGCGGCAATATTTTGATTGAGCAACATATCAGCGCCTACGGTGACATCCAGCCAGTTGCCGTTCTGGTTTGTCGCCGTCATCCGGCTCAGGCCTGATTGCGCCTTCCAGATATTCTCGCCAAATTGCTGGTTATAGCTGATTTGCGCCCAGGGTCGGAGATCGCCAAGCCGGGAGTCAACACGCCAGCCTAAGGTACTCACGCTGGCATGCCATAACGGATCGGTCAGCGTGGTAGTACTGTCGCCAAACTCGTTATACATCGAGGTGGTTGTGCCATCGTAATGTAATGCCGCGACCGGGCCGGTTGTAACCTGTTCATATAAAGGAAAATTCCAGCCCATACTCATACTGCTGGTCACATCCACAGGGGTTTCTTCCGCCAGATTGACTTCCAGTCCCAGCGCCCTTTGGCTACTTTGAATACGTTGCGACAAAATATCGTTGTAATCAGGTTGATGATCACTATCCCAGGTGTAACGCTCTGTGGAAAGTCCGGGTTGCGTATCAACGATATATTCTTGTTGCCAGGCGTAAGCTGTGTTGAGAAAAAAGGCACTGATTACCACGCTCGCCAGCAGGCTTAGCTGCCAGCGACCACCGCTTTTTTTTATGATCATTAACACGACTCCAGGGAAGAGCCGAATTCGGCAATATTATTGTCATTGTATGAAGGATATCGGGCATAGTAGCCCTGTATTAAATATTGACTTTTTCACCGATGCGTCAAGAAAAGCGGCTGAAATTTTTACGATCGGGTACATAGCGAGGGAAAGTATGGAACGTTGCGGCTGGGTGAGTCAGGACCCGCTTTATATTGCCTACCATGATAATGAGTGGGGCGTGCCTGAAACTGACAGTAAAAAACTGTTCGAAATGATCTGCCTTGAAGGGCAGCAGGCTGGATTATCGTGGATCACCGTCCTCAAAAAACGCGAAAACTATCGCGCCTGCTTTCATCAGTTCGATCCGGTGAAGGTCGCAGCAATGCAGGAAGAGGATGTCGAAAGACTGGTACAGGACGCCGGGATTATCCGCCATCGAGGGAAAATTCAGGCAATTATTGGTAATGCGCGGGCGTACCTGCAAATGGAACAGAACGGCGAACCGTTTGTCGACTTTGTCTGGTCGTTTGTAAATCATCAGCCACAGGTGACACAAGCCACAACGTTGAGCGAAATTCCCACATCTACGTCCGCCTCCGACGCCCTATCTAAGGCACTGAAAAAACGTGGTTTTAAGTTTGTCGGCACCACAATCTGTTACTCCTTTATGCAGGCATGTGGGCTGGTGAATGATCATGTGGTTGGCTGCTGTTGCTATCCGGGAAATAAACCATGATTCGGGAAGCGCAACGTTCAGAACTCCCCGCGATCCTCGAACTGTGGCTGGAAAGTACAACCTGGGGGCATCCCTTTATAAAAGCGAATTACTGGCGTGACTGCATTCCGCTGGTGCGGGATGCCTATCTTGCCAACGCGCAAAACTGGGTCTGGGAAGAAGACGGTAAGCTTCTCGGTTTTGTCAGCATTATGGAAGGCCGATTTCTGGCAGCGATGTTTGTCGCACCGAAGGCCGTCAGGCGCGGTATTGGTAAGGCGCTGATGCAGTATGTGCAGCAGCGCCATCCCCACCTGATGCTGGAGGTTTATCAAAAAAATCAACCGGCGATAAATTTTTACCAGGCACAGGGTTTTCACATTGTCGATTGCGCATGGCAGGATGAAACCCAACTACCCACATGGATTATGAGCTGGCCGGTGGTTCAAACGCTGTAAGTGTCAGTTCCGGACCGTTGTATTTTTCCAGCCATGCCAGCGCCGTATTACCCGCACAGCCATTCCCCAGCCGCGAGCTGGGGAGATCTTTGGTCAGCACGTTCACTGCGCCGTTTTTACAAATACCGTCAGCGGTTAAATCCAGATCCGGCCATGCCCCTTCGTGAATGCAAATCACGCCAGGTTTAATTCCCTCGCTAATGACCGCTCCGGCAAGAATTTGCCCGCGTGCGTTCCACAACCGAACAGTATCGCCATCTTGTATGCCGCGCTCCTGGGCATCGTCAGGATGAATGGTGACAGGCTCACGATTTGCCACCGCGTACAATTCGCGCAGAGAACTGTAATTCAGCTGGCTGTGCAGGCGGTGCGCCGGATGGGCAGAAAGTACCTGCAACTGTTCTGGTTCGGCATTGCCCTGCCATTCGTCCGGCTCCAGCCACATTGGATGCCCAGGGCAATCCGGGTAACCGTAATCGGCAATACGCTGTGAGAAGATTTCAATCTTGCCGCTGGCGGTTTTTAACGGATGCGCCAGCGGATCGCGGCAAAAATCAGCGAAGCGAATAAACCGCTCGCTGTCCGGGTTTTCCGGCATCTCAATTAACTGGTTGGCTTGCCAGAACTCAGCAAATGGCGGCAATTCAACCTGCTGGCTTGCCCCGCGCTGTCGGGCAACGTTATAAAACGTTTCCAGCCATTGCAGCTCACTTTTTCCTTCCGTAAAACGTGCATAACCGCCCTTCTCCCAGCGTTCACTTAACTCGGCAAAAACATCAAAATCATTACGCGCTTCATAGCGTGGCGGCACCACTTGCTTCATCGGCACCAGATGCTGATTACTGTAATCACCGGTCATGGTGAGATCATTACGCTCAAAAGAGGTAGTCGCAGGCAGAACGATATCCGCGTGTTTTGCCGCCGCCGTCCAGAAGCATTCAGAGATCACCACCAGCTCCGGTTTTTGCCAGGCACGGATCAGGCGATTGGTATCCTGATGATGAGTAAAGTTGGCACCGCCCGCCCACCAGATAAAACGAATATCCGGGAAATGTCGGTTCATACCGTTGTGTTGATATGCGCCACCAGGGTTTTCCAGTGCTTCAACAATGCGGGCAACAGGGATTTTATCCACCGCATCGCAGCCACCCGGCAAGCTGCCCTGCATGGAAGAGAGCACCGCAGAACGCCGCGTGGGGTTACCACCATTGGCAAAATGGTAAGAAAGACCAAAACCGCCGCCGGGTGTGCCGATTTGCCCCAACATTGCTGCCAGCGTGACGATCATCCAGTGTTTTTGCTCACCAAACTGTTGGCGCTGCATTCCCCAGCCTGCCATCAGCATGGTGGTATTTTGGTGGAAAATAGCCGCCAGCTCGCGGATTTTCGCTGCGCCAACACCACAAATCTCTGCTGCCCATTCGGCGGTTTTCGCTATTCCGTCACTCTCGCCCAGCAAATAAGAGGCGAAGACGGCATAACCTGTGGTGCAACGCGCCAGAAACGCTTCGTCGTGCCAACCATTTTCCACCAGCGTATGGGCGATCCCCAGCATCAGCGCAACATCGGTGCCCATGTGCGGTGCCACCCACTCCATTTTATCGCCAAAGAAATCGACGGTTTCCGATCGCATTGGATCAATGCAGATCAGCTTTTTCCCGCTGTCACGCAGTGCAGAAAAGTAAGAAAGCCCCTGCTCATCGGATGCATTCCACGCAATTTTCAGCGTATTGAGTGGGTTAGCACTCCACAGCACCACGACATCGCTATGTTCCAGCACCAGCGGCCAACTGGTCTGCTGTTGATAAACTTCACTACCACCCACGACATACGGCATGATCGCCTGTGCCGCGCCGGTCGAATAATCCCCCAGATGCCCGGTATAACCGCCTGCCAGCGCCATATAGCGTTGTAATAATGTCGAGGCCTTATGCAGCACGCCGTTTGAACGCCAGCCGTAGGAACCAGCAAAAATCGATGCCGGACCATAAGCCTCACGAATGCGTTTATGTTGTTGGTGAATAAGATCCAGCGCCTCATCCCAACTCACGCGAACAAATTCATCCTGCCCACGAATGCCTTGCGGGTTTTCCGGTGACGCAAGAAAGCCTTTTCGCACCATTGGAAATCGTACCCGCGTATTGCTGTGAACCTGGTCGCGAACCGCGCTCTGCAAGGAGTTTTCCATTCCTGTGGCTAACGCGCCACGCGAGCTAAACACGGTTTCGCCGTCGGTTTCAACCAGCATGGGCCCCCAATGGGCGGCAGTCAGAACGGAATATCGTGAGGATGAGTTGGCCAAACCGAAGACTCCTGAAAGGTTAGATGTATTGAGCAGTTAAATATTACTTACAAATTTCCGAGTATTCCCAGGAATAATCTTCATGTTCACGCGGCATAATCTCCCGCCACGGAACCCGTGGCAAAGAATAAAAAGGTTATTAAGGATTAACAATGAAGAAACGTGTTTATCTTATTGCCGCCGTAGTGAGTGGCGCTCTGGCGGTATCTGGCTGCACAACTAACCCTTACACCGGCGAACGCGAAGCAGGTAAATCTGCTATCGGCGCAGGTCTGGGCTCTCTCGTGGGCGCGGGTATTGGTGCGCTCTCTTCTTCGAAGAAAGATCGCGGTAAAGGCGCGCTGATTGGCGCAGCAGCAGGCGCAGCTCTGGGCGGCGGCGTTGGTTATTACATGGATGTGCAGGAAGCGAAGCTGCGCGACAAAATGCGCGGCACTGGTGTTAGCGTAACCCGCAGCGGGGATAACATTATCCTCAATATGCCGAACAATGTGACCTTCGACAGCAGCAGCGCGACCCTGAAACCGGCGGGCGCTAACACCCTGACCGGCGTGGCAATGGTACTGAAAGAGTATCCGAAAACGGCGGTTAACGTGATTGGTTATACCGACAGCACGGGTGGTCACGACCTGAACATGCGTCTCTCCCAGCAACGTGCGGATTCCGTTGCCAGCGCGTTGATCACCCAGGGCGTGGACGCCAGCCGCATCCGTACTCAGGGCCTTGGCCCGGCTAACCCAATCGCCAGCAACAGCACCGCAGAAGGTAAGGCGCAAAACCGCCGTGTAGAAATTACCTTAAGCCCGCTGTAATCCCTTTCATGCCAGGTGATGCAGAAATCACCTGGCATTCTTCAGTTTTCCTTCATCATATTTCAGGCTAAGGTGATCGCCTTATCAGTGAATGGAGATCAGCATGAAGCCGTCCATTATTCTCTATAAAGCGTTACCTGACGATTTACTGCATCGCCTGGAAGAGCATTTTACCGTGACCCAGGTGGCTAACCTGCGTCCGGAAACCGTCGCGCAACATCAACAGGCTTTTGCCGAAGCGGAAGGCCTGGTGGGCTCCAGCGAAGCCGTCAATACCGCCCTGCTGGAGAAGATGCTGAAGCTGCGCGCGACCTCAACTATCTCCGTAGGTTACGATAACTTTGACGTGGACGCGCTGAATGCGCGCCGCGTATATTTGCTGATGCACACGCCAACCGTCCTGACCGAGACCGTCGCCGAGCACGCTAATGACGCTGGTGTTAAAGGCCGGCCGCCGGGCAGTGGAAGTGGCCGAGCGGGTGAAAGCGGGCGAATGGAGGGGGGTATTGGTCCGGACTGGTTTGGCGTCGATGTGCACCACAAAACGCTGGGCATCGTCGGGATGGCGGATTCGGATGGCGCTGGCGCAGCGCGCCCATTTCGGCTTCAACATGCCGATTCTGTACAATGCCCGTCGCCAGCATCCGCAGGCGGAGGAGCGCTTTAATGCCCGCTACTGCGATTTAAATACCCTGCTGGAAGAGGCCGATTTTGTCTGCCTGATCCTGCCGCTAACCGAAGAGACGCATCACCTGTTTGGTGCCGAGCAGTTTGCCCGCATGAAGGTCCTCCGCCATTTTCATTAACGCCGGTCGTGGCCCGGTAGTCCACGAAGTGCCTATCGCTGCGCTGCAAAATGGCGAAATTCATGCCGCGGGTTTGGATGTGTTCGAGAAGGAACCGCTGCCGGTCGACTCACCGCTGTCTGAAGTTGCCGAACGTGGTGGCGCTGCCGCATATCGGTTCCGCCACTCACGAGACGCGCTACAACATGGCGGCCTGTGCGGTGGATAACCTGATTGATGCCTTGCAGGGGAAAGTAGAGAAGAACTGCGTGAACCGCAGGTCGCGGGGTAAAACGAAACAGCCCGGCGAACGCCGGGCTGCATGAATACTTATTTTGGTCGCGTTCACTGCCGCAGTCCAGGCCTGACTAAATGCCTGATGCTGCGATGCCAAGCGGCCCAATCAGCGTATTGTACTGGCTTGCCTGTTGTGACGTCGGGAACTGAATACCGTTAGCCACAAAGCTCACCTGAGTGCCTTGCTGAGCGACAAAATCGCCAACCTGCACCAGCTGCTGGGTAAAAGATCTGTGCAGCAGGAATCAGCGGCTGCAGCGCGTCGGACGGCGCAGTAACCACTTTGCTATACACCTGGTCAAACACCGGCTTCAGATCGTCGGCCTGTTTCAGCGCGGAATGTGCGGCATCAGCCTGCATTTTCGCATTCTGCAGCTGCTGGCTCAGTACGTTCAGCGAACCATTGGCCTGACGCAGCGGCTCGCGCTGAGTTATATAATCCTGCGGTACGCGAATCGCGTTAACGCTATCAACGACCGGGCGTAACGGCTCCATCGCCTGGCTCACCTGCTGTGAATAGCCATAAATGACGGCATAGTCGGAAACAAACGGCCCGAACTGTTTTTTCTGGTCAGCTGTCAGCGTCGGCAGACGTTCACCACCACGCATCACCGTATTCTGCAGGAAATCGACGAATGCTTTACGTTGATCGCCTTCCTTATCAAAACACCCACTCAGGCTAACAACCATCAATAACGCCGCAATAGGCGCAAACCAGCGAGAGCAGGACTTTCCGTCGCCATTTTCTTACTCCTTCAGCCAAAAAAAGCGCAAACCGGCACACGCGTGCCTAACGGTGACAAGGATAGTCCAGGACAGGCTTGCAGGATACCCTTTCTACGTAATCTTCCTGGTAAAATCATGGAGAAAATGAAACAAGGTTAATTTGTTGTTTCATTGTTAAAAAATGATAGTGCCGTTGCCTTTTTTGTAGCCAGAGATTTACGCCTTCGCAGAAGGTTAGATTTTCGAAATCTTTACAAAACAGGAGTGGTAAGAGATATATCGGCATTTATCAGATCGTTAGGTGGCTATAAGTCACGCTAAATGACAGGCTGAATCGAATCATAGCCAGAGCATGCCCTGACTTCACCCCGCTGTGTCTGCTTTTCCCGACTATTCTTAATGAGCTTCGATGCAATTCACGATCCCGCAGTGTGATTTGAGGAGTTTTCAATGGAATATAAAGATCCAATGCATGAGCTGTTGAGCAGCCTGGAACAGATTGTTTTTAAAGATGAAACGCAGAAAATTACCCTGACGCACAGAACAACGTCCTGTACCGAAATTGAGCAGTTACGAAAAGGGACAGGATTAAAAATCGATGATTTCGCCCGGGTTTTGGGCGTATCAGTCGCCATGGTAAAGGAATGGGAATCCAGACGCGTGAAGCCTTCAAGTGCCGAACTAAAATTGATGCGTTTGATTCAAGCCAACCCGGCATTAAGTAAGCAGTTGATGGAATAGACTTTTATCCACTTTATTGCTGTTTACGGTCCTGATGACAGGACCGTTTTCCAACCGATTAATCATAAATATGAAAAATAATTGTTGCATCACCCGCCAATGCGTGGCTTAATGCACATCAACGGTTTGACGTACAGACCATTAAAGCAGTGTAGTAAGGCAAGTCCCTTCAAGAGTTATCGTTGATACCCCTCGTAGTGCACATTCCTTTAACGCTTCAAAATCTGTAAAGCACGCCATATCGCCGAAAGGCACACTTAATTATTAAAGGTAATACACTATGTCCGGTAAAATGACTGGTATCGTAAAATGGTTCAACGCTGACAAAGGCTTCGGCTTCATCACTCCTGACGATGGCTCTAAAGATGTGTTCGTACACTTCTCTGCTATCCAGAACGATGGTTACAAATCTCTGGACGAAGGTCAGAAAGTGTCCTTCACCATCGAAAGCGGCGCTAAAGGCCCGGCAGCTGGTAACGTAACCAGCCTGTAATCTCTGCTTAAAAGCACAGAATCTAAGATCCCTGCCATTTGGCGGGGATTTTTTTATTTGTTTTCAGGAAATAAATAATCGATCGCGTAATAAAATCTATTATTATTTTTGTGAAGAATAAATTTGGGTGCAATGAGAATGCGCAACGCCGTAAGTAAGGCGGGAATAATTTCCCGCCGAAGACTCTTACTCTTTCAATTTGCAGGCTAAAAACGCCGCCAGCTCATAACTCTCCTGTTTAATATGCAATTCACACAGTGAATCTCTTATCATCCAGGTGAAAAATAAAAGCGTGAAACAAATCACTATTAAAGAAAGTAATCTATATTTCTGCGGCATTCCCAGCCTCCTGTGTTGATTTCCAACGAGTATGTACTGCACCCATTTTGTTGGACGATGAAATGGAATAGCCCCTAATATGTCAAAGCCAAAATACCCTTTTGAAAAGCGCCTTGAAGTCGTGAATCACTACTTCACAACTGATGATGGTTACAGGATCATCTCGGCACGTTTTGGTGTCCCCCGAACCCAGGTCAGGACATGGGTTGCCCTCTATGAAAAACATGGAGAAAAAGGTTTAATTCCCAAACCTAAAGGCGTTAGTGCTGATCCAGAGTTGCGTATTAAGGTCGTGAAAGCTGTGATCGAGCAGCACATGTCCCTTAATCAGGCTGCTGCTCACTTTATGCTTGCTGGTAGTGGTTCTGTAGCCAGGTGGCTGAAGGTCTATGAAGAGCGCGGAGAAGCTGGTTTACGCGCGCTCAAGATTGGCACCAAAAGAAACATTGCAATATCAGTTGATCCAGAAAAAGCGGCATCAGCATTGGAGCTGTCAAAAGACCGACGCATTGAGGATCTTGAAAGGCAAGTTCGATTTCTTGAAACGCGGCTTATGTATCTAAAAAAGCTGAAAGCCTTAGCTCATCCCACGAAAAAGTGAAAGTACTCAACGAGCTAAGGCAGTTTTATCCTCTTGATGAGCTTCTCAGGGCTGCGGAGATACCGCGCAGTACGTTTTATTATCATCTAAAGGCTCTCAGCAAGCCTGACAAGTATGCGGACGTTAAAAAGCGTATTAGTGAGATTTATCACGAGAATAGAGGCCGATACGGATACCGTAGGGTAACGCTGTCTCTTCATCGAGAAGGGAAACAGATTAACCATAAAGCTGTTCAGCGCCTGATGGGAACCCTCTCACTTAAAGCAGCGATTAAGGTCAAGCGATACCGCTCTTACAGAGGAGAGGTAGGGCAAACCGCCCCTAATGTTCTCCAAAGAGATTTCAAGGCTACGCGGCCAAACGAGAAGTGGGTTACCGATGTTACTGAATTTGCAGTCAATGGGCGCAAGCTGTATTTGTCTCCAGTAATAGATCTCTTCAACAACGAAGTTATTTCTTACAGCCTTTCGGAAAGACCAGTGATGAACATGGTTGAGAATATGCTCGATCAGGCATTCAAAAAGCTTAATCCTCACGAGCATCCTGTTCTGCACTCTGACCAGGGATGGCAGTATCGTATGAGAAGATATCAAAATATCCTTAAAGAACATGGTATTAAACAAAGCATGTCCAGAAAAGGCAATTGTCTGGATAATGCTGTGGTGGAGTGTTTCTTTGGAACCTTAAAGTCGGAGTGTTTTTATCTTGATGAGTTCAGTAATATAAGCGAACTGAAGGATGCTGTTACGGAATATATTGAATACTACAACAGCAGAAGAATTAGCCTGAAATTAAAAGGTCTGACTCCAATTGAATATCGGAATCAGACCTATATGCCTCGTGTTTAACTGTCCAACTTTTTGGGGTCAGTACAAACTTTGATTTATAGTCAGGTGGGGCTTTTCTCTGTCTGCCTTTCGGTGAATACCTGAGACAAACAGTCTCAAGCACCCGTGGCTATTCTAGCTTAATAAGTTTGTTTCTTCTCCTTGATATAATCCTAAAAAAATCTCATAAAATTAATATATGAGATAATCTTTATTCAGCAGAAGATTATTAAAGGTTGCTGTATTATTTAGCGATAAAAAAAACCTACCCGAGGGCAGGTTTTTGACTATCCAAAAGCGTATTACTGCAGCAGGGAAATATCCGCTACGCCAGGAACAATCGCGCAGTTTGGACAGCAGCGTCAGGCGGTTGATACGCACATCTTTGTCTTCGGCGTTAACCATCACGTTCTCGAAGAACTCATCCACCGGCTCACGCAGGGATGCCAGTACAACCAGCGCTTCCTGGTAACGGCCTTCAGCAAAGTACGGCTGCAGCTTATCGCGCAGAACAACCAGGTTGCTTGGCCAGCTTAATCTCCGCCGCTTCTTTCAGGGTACCGACGCATGAACGATGTCATTCAGCGTTTCGTCAGATTTCGCGAGGATATTCGATACGCGTTTGTTGGCCGCAGCCAGCGCAGAAACTCTTCCAGGGTACGGAAGTGTGAAACTGCCTTCATACGTGCATCAAAGTCTGCTGGACGCGTTGGACGACGTGCCAGTACCGCTTGAATAGTATCGACGGTGTAACCTTCATCCTGATACCAGGCGCGGAAACGACCGAGCATGAAGTCGATAACTTCATCCACCACTTTGGCGTTAGTCAGCTTGTCACCGTACAGACGAACCGCTTCTTCGGTCAGCGTTTGCAGATCGAGGTTCAGGTTTTTCTCAACGATGATACGCAGCACGCCGAGCGCCGCACGACGCAGCGCAAACGGGTCTTTATCGCCTTTCGGATGTCTGGCCGATACCGAAGATACCCGCCAGGGTGTCCATATTATCGGCAATCGCTACGGCACAAGCAACCGGGTTGGACGGCAGGTCATCACCCGCAAAGCGCGGCTGATACTGCTCGTTCAGGGCAACCGCCACATCTTCCGCTTCGCCATCGTGACGCGCGTAGTGCATCCCCATCACGCCCTGGGTGTCGGTGAACTCGAAGACCATGTTGGTCATCAGGTCACACTTGGACAGCAGGCCCGCGCGGGTGGCGTGATTAACGTCAGCGCCAATCTGTGCGGCAATCCAGCCCGCCAGAGCCTGAATGCGATCGGTCTTGTCACGCAGCGTACCGAGCTGTTGCTGGAACAGAACGGTTTGCAGACGCGGCAGATGATCTTCCAGGCGTTTTTTGCGGTCAGTGTTGAAGAAGAACTCGGCATCCGCCAGACGTGGACGAACCACTTTTTCGTTACCAGAGATAATCTGGATTGGATCTTTCGATTCAATGTTGGCAACGAAGATGAAGTTTGGCAGCAGTTTGCCCGCGTTGTCGTAAACCGGGAAATACTTCTGGTCGCCCTTCATGGTGTAAACCAGCGCTTCGGCTGGAACCGCGAGGAATTTCTCTTCGAATTTCGCCGTCAGAACAACCGGCCATTCCGCCAGGGAGGCCACTTCTTCCAGCAGGCTTTCGCTCAGATCGGCGTTACCGCCAATTTTGCGCGCCGCTTCTTCAGCATCGGCTTTGATTTTGGCTTTACGTTGTTCATAGTCAGCAATGACTTTGCCGCGCTCAGCCAGAATTTGTGGATACTGATCGGCATTGTCGATGGTGAATTCCGGCTCGCCCATAAAGCGATGACCGCGAATCACGCGATCGGACTGAATGCCGAGAATGGTCGCAGGAACGACTTTATCGCCGAGCAGCAGGGTCACGGTGTGAATCGGACGCACAAACTGCACGTCGGACGCGCCCACGCATCAGTTTTGGAATTGGCAGCTTAGCCAGCGAGGTCGCAATCATGTTCGGCAGCAGCGCTTCGGTGCTTTCGCCCTTCACGTGTGCGCGATACAGCAGCCATTCACCTTTGTCGGTGGTCAGACGTTCAGCCTGATCAACGGTAATACCGCATCCACGCGCCCAACCTTCGGCCGCTTTGCTTGGTTTACCTTCCGCGTCGAACGCCTGGGCAATCGCCGGGCCGCGTTTTTCGACTTTCGCGATCGGCCTGTGCAGCCGCCAGGCTTGCCACTTTCAGCGCCAGACGACGCGGTGCAGCAAACCATTCAACTTTACCGTGCGCGAGGCCAGCGTTATCCAGCTCTGCGGTCACGTTCGCAGCAAAGGGTTAGGCAGGCTGCGCAGTGCTTTTGGTGGCAGCTCTTTTTTGCCGATTTCCACCAGGAAAGTTTTTTCAGACATGGCCGCCTCTTATTTATTCTTGTTGCACATCGGGAAGCCAAGGGCTTCACGGGAAGCATAGTAAGCTTCTGCCACTGCTTTAGTCAGGGTGCGATACGCAGGATGTAGCGCTGACGCTCGGTGACGGAGATGGCTTTCGCGCATCCAGCAGGTTAAAGCTATGGGCGGCTTTTAGAATACGCTCGTAGGCAGGCAGCGGCAGCAGGTTTTCCAGCGCCAGCAGCTGCTGAGCTTCTTTCTCGTACTGCTCGAAGCAGGTAAACAGGAAGTCCACATCGGCGTATTCGAAGTTGTAGGTGGATTGCTCCACTTCGTTCTGATGGAACACGTCGCCGTAGGTAGTTTTACCCACGGGCCGTCGCTCCAGACCAGATCGTAAACGCTGTCCACGCCCTGGATATACATCGCCAGACGTTCCAGACCATAGGTGATTTCACCGGTCACCGGCTTACATTCCATGCCGCCAACCTGCTGGAAGTAGGTGAACTGCGTCACTTCCATACCGTTCAGCCACACTTCCCGACCCAGACCCCAGCGCCACGTTGGGTTTTCCCGCATCTTCCACGAAACGAATATCGTGGATGGTCGATCCGTACCCAGCTCTTTCAGAGACCCGAGGTACAGCTCCTGGATGTTGTCCGGAGACGGTTTAATCACTACCTGGAACTGATAGTAGTGCTGTAAACGGTTCGGGTTTTCGCCATAGCGGCCATCGGTTGGACGACGGGATGGCTGCACGTAGGCAGTTGCCATTGGCTCTGGGCCCGTGGCGCGGCATGTCATTGGGTGAGAAGTGCCCGCGCCAACTTCCATGTCCAGTGGTTGAACAATGGTGCAGCCCTGACGGCCCAGTAATCCTGTAAGGTCAGGATCAGGCCCTGGAAGGTCCTGGTATCAAACTTTTGCATATGATTTCGTGCTGGATACGTGTGGATTTATGGGAAGGATCCAGTATACCCGCTGGCTGCGAGATATACAGTACGAAACGGGGTTGTTTAGGGAAAATTGGGGAAAACCGAGCGAATTTTACTGGATTCTCTCCTGATCTAGCACGTGGGAGATTAAAAAACTGCCGTCCGCATCAAAAGAGCAGACAAAACTTTCATTCTGCGCAGGGTATAGCCGCGCAGCTCATAGCTGCCCTGATAACGCTCAAAACCGGTCACGTCGATTTTCTTCGACGCCGTATTATAACGCTGGGCCGCGTTATTTTTGCATAGCGCTCCATTTCCAGCGAGAGCGCAGGATTCACTCTGGCGCTTTGCGTTTTCTGCACCACCGGCGGTTCCGGTTCGAGCACCCTACCAGCAGGATACCAACCAGCAAAAGCGGGAGAGACTTCATCATCATTATTTCTATTTCCGGGCGGTTTTATTTTTAGGCTGTAGCCCTTTATTGCCACCGCATTGTGCGAATCTCGCTTCAGCGACTCCACAATGGGTACGGGGCGGAAAACTCAGAATTATTCCATTGAAATAGCGCCAGCTAAGGGGCGAGTCTGACTCTATTTGACCAGGGAAAAAGGCATCTGATGCAAGCAAAGATTAATTGGATTGATAACCTACGCGGAATCGCCTGTCTGATGGTGGTGATGATCCACACCACCACCTGGTTTGTGACCAATCCACATCAAATCACGCCACTCAGTTGGGATTTCGCCAACGTCCTTAATTCTGCATCTCGCGTCAGCGTTCCACTGTTTTTTATGATTTCGGGCTTTCTGTTTTTCGGCCCGCGTAGCGCTCAGCCGCGCCATTTTCTGCGTATCGCCCTGTGTCTTTTTTTTTACAGCGCTATAGCACTCCTCTTTATCGCCGCCTTCACCCACATCAATGTGGAAATGTCATTGAAGAACCTGCTGCAAAAACCGGTGTTCTACCATCTGTGGTTTTTCTTCGCCATCATGGTGATTTACCTGGTTTCTCCGCTGATTGAGGTCAAAGCCATTAGCGGGAAGATGCTGCTGGCGCTAATGGTGGTGATTGGCATTGTGGCGAACCCTAATACGGTTCCTCTCCACAGGGTGGGGCCAAATGGCTCCAGTCAACCTGTACATCAACGGCGATACCTTCTACTACGTGCTGTACGGGCTACTTGGGCGAGCGCTGGGAATGATGGAGACCGGGAGAAATCACTAACGTGGATATGCGGTACGCTGTTTGTCGTGGCGGTATCGATTATTTCACGCGGCACATTGTATGAGCTGCAATGGCGCGGCAATTTCGCGGACACCTGGTATGTCTACTGCGGGCCAATGGTGTTTATCAGCGCGGCGGCGCTGTTTATTGTTATTAAGAACACGCTAAACCAGCGCGTTATCCCCGGGCTGGGGAGGATTTCACGGCATTCGCTGGGTATTTACGGTTTCCACGCCTTTATTATCTATGCGCTGCGTAGCTGGAATATTGACCTCAAAAACTGGCCAGCGCTGGATATCCTGTGGGTTTTCGCCACCACACTGCGCGGGGGTCACCTGCTGCTTCTGGCCCTACAGCGCATAGATAAGCGCCGGCTGGTTAGCTAGTCCTTTGCTGTAGCGATGATGCCCTCAAACCGGACGAACCGTTTACATGCAGGGGCAAATTTCCCATGCCAGCACGGTTTGATAGAGTCCTTTTTGTAGGCAAGCGCCAGCGGCATATTCAAGACGCCCGACCAACGAGCAGCCTTCGGCCGCAGGAGCAGCATCAGCCCCATTCAAAGCCTTTTTTCAAACTGCTTGGGTGATTGGGCGGCCTTTGGCGGTTTTTTGCGCAACGATAGCAAAACTTCCCAGCACCAGCACCGCCAGAAAATAGCCTTTATCTTCCAGCTGGGCGGGCACGTTCCCGCCAAAGGCAGAAAAGGTACAGTAAAACGCGATAAATAAGCGCGATGCGTGGTGACTTAACGATATCCCTCATGGTGCATCTGCCTTCATCCCTCACGCGTCACCATTATGGCCAGAGATTTATTTTTCACACCTCACAACAGCCAAGAAAGAGCGCAGCGCAGAATTCATCCAATATGGAATGTATCAATGAGACGTTAGCGAAGAGCGGCAAACGACCCCGCCCCGGAAGGCGCGGGTCGAAGGGGCATCAGGACATTAAAGGCAGAAGCTGCTGATAGATTTGACGGAACGTTTTACGCAATGGCGCATAGTACGCCACGCGCTCGGCATCAGGATGATGCGCCTGCTCCAGAGCCAACTGCGGTAATAACTCCGCGTATGACCTGTGTCTTTACAGATGGGCCAACTGCGCCAGGCGGGCAGCGCCAAGCGCCGGGCCGATATCGCCACCGGTGCGGTAATCAAGCTGCTTGCCACAAATATCCGCCAACATTTGACGCCAATAGGCGCTACGTGCGCCGCCGCCAATGAGGGTGATGCTCTTCGGCTCAACGCCGCAGGCATGAACAACGTCCATCCCGTCGGCTAGCGCGAAGCCAACGCCTTCCAGCACCGCACGCGCCAGTTCGGCTGGGCCATGCTGATGCGTGAGGCCGAAGAACACGCCTTTAGCCTCGGGGTTGTTGTGCGGCGTGCGTTCACCGGAAAGATACGGCAGGAACCAGACAGGACCCGCTCTCACATCCGCCGTTTGCGCGGCGTCAATCAGCGCAGGAACCGTCCCTACGCCCGTAAGCTTCGCCGCCCGATCCAGGCAAGATGCGGCACTGAGCATGACTGACATTAAGTGCCAGCGACCAGGTAACGCGTGGCAGAAGCTGTGTGCACCGCGCTTTCCGGTTTACTCAGGAAGCCTTCGCTAACAGCGAAATAGACGCCCCGATGTGCCCAACGACAGCATTGCCTGCCCGGCATCCGCCATTCCGACGCCAACCGCACCGGCGGCATTATCCCCGCCGCCGGCAACAACCGGCACCGCTGGAATTTTCCAGGCGCTGGCGACCGATGCCAGCAGATGCACCGGTAATGTCACAGCCTTCAAACAGCGCGGGCATATTGTCGCGAGTCAGCCCAGGCCCGCGAGCATTTCATCGCTCCAGTCACGCTTCGCCACGTCCATCCACATCGTGCCCGCCGCGTCGGACATATCGCTGGCAAACTCGCCGGTCATCCGCAGCCGCAGATAGTCTTTAGGCAAAAGGACCTTATCAACCTGGCGAAAAATCTCCGCTTCATGGCGCTGCACCCACAGCAGTTTCGGCGCGGTAAAACCGGGCATCATCAAATTGCCGGTGATTTGCCGTGACGTCTTCGGCCTGCGCTTCCAGCAGCTCGCACTCTTCCGCACAGCGGCCATCGTTCCACAAATTCCCCGGGCGCGGCAATTTTTGCTGTTTATCCAGCAGAGTCGCCCCGTGCATTTGCCCGGCGATCCCCAGCGCTTTCACACCCTGCAGGCTATGCTGCGCGGCTAACCCTTTCATGGCGCGATCGGTTGCCTGCCACCACTGCTCAGGATCCTGTTCCGGCCAAAGAGGGTGCGGACGAGAAACCGTCAATTTTTCTGTTTGCGAAGCCAGCACGGTGCCCTGCTCATCAAGCAGGATCGCCTTTACGCCAGACGTTCCGAGATCTATGCCGATATACATCGCGACTGCTCCTTTAATTAGTACGATGCCCGGCAAGCTTACGCTCCCCGGGCATTATTTATCCTGCAGGACTCAAACCTTACTTATCGAACAGGTAGTGGTTAACCAGCCCTTCTAGCAGTTCCTGATGACCGCTCTGATGCTGCGGTGCCAACTGATGCTGCTCGGCGTATTTCGCCGGGTCCCTGCGTGACCTCTGGCCTTTAAGGATCTGCTGGCCCAATTCGCCGTTCCAGCCGGCATAGCGTTTAGCGACGCGTTTATCCAGTTCTCCGCCTTCAACCATGCGAGCAGCCACTTTCAGCGACAGCGCCATGGTATCCATTGCGCCGATATGACCATAGAACAGGTCGTGTGTCGGTGCTCTGGCGACGAACTTTGGCATCAAAGTTCATCCCGCCGGTGGTGAAACCGCCCGCTTTAAGGATTTCATACATCACCAGCGCGTTTTCTTCTACGCTGTTCGGGAACTGGTCGGTATCCCACCCACTGCGGGTCGCCACGGTTGGCATCCACGGAGCCAAACGACCAGCGCAATCGCAGTGGCAATTTCATGATGGAAAGAGTGACCCGCCAGCGTCGCGTCGTTAGCCTCGATATTCAGCTTAATCTCTTTTTCCAGGCCGAACTGTTTCAGGAAGCCATATACCGTTGACGCATCGTAGTCATACTGGTGCTTGGTTGGCTCCTGCGGTTTGGGTTCAATCAGCAGGGTGCCCTGGAAACCGATTTATGTTGTGCTCGACCACCATCTGCATGAAGCGGCCAATCTGCTCGCGCTCGTGACGCAGGTCGGTATTGAGCGGGTCTCGTAACCTTCGCGACCGCCCCACAGCACATAGTTTTCGCCGCCCAGTTTGTGGGTCGCATTCATGGCGGTGAACACCTGAGTTGCCGCCATGCTGAACGCTTCCGGGTCCGGGTTAGTTGCCGCACCGGCACCGTAACGCGGGTTAGTGAAGCAGTTGCGGTCCCCCACAGCAGCTTCACGCCGCTCTGCTGTTGTTTTTCTGCCAGCACATCGACCATCTGAGCAAAGTTATTCAGGTACTCTTTCAGGTTTGCTGCGCCTTCCGGAGAAACGTCGACATCATGGAAACAATAGTAAGGAACATTCAGTTGTTGGAAGAATTCAAACGCCACGTCAGCTTTACGTTTCGCTACGCTCGATGGCTTCGCCCGGCTGCTGCCATGGACGATCAAATGAGCCAACACCGAACATATCTGCGCCGTTCCAGCAGAAGGTGTGCCAGTAGCAGGCGGCAAAGCGTAGATGGTCTTCCATACGTTTACCAGCACCAGCTCGTCCGGGTTGTAGTGGCGGAAGGCCAGCGGATTCTCGGTTTTTGGGCCTTCGAAACGAACACGATCCAGTTGGTCGGAATAAGCTTGCATAATGAACTCCATAATCTGACACGCGGCGAGGAATACTTCGTGTTGTCATACTGAATACTGAATTGCCGTTGCTCAATTACGTTATTTCACACTGCTATTAAGATAATCCACAAATGTGCGCTGGCTCGCAAAATAAAAGGATCTTCCATCTTCTCTTTTGTCGTAGAATCTTGCATTTGATGATTTTTTTTAAAATCAGATCGCGGTCAAAAATTAGAAATTAAACGAAATATCGTAATGGGAAGATAAAAATCTGTAATTGCCAGCCGCTATATACATGTTAAAAATTTGCTGCGTGTTAGTGCGTCCCTGCTTCTTTATCGCCAATCTCATCTCCTATCCCTACAGAAGGCATTACGATTATGAAGATAAAGAACCTTTGCCTCACACTCTGCGCATCGCTCCTCCTGACCAGCATGGCAAGCAGCGCCAAAGAAGTTAAAATCGGCATGGCTATTGATGATCTGCGCCTTGAGCGCTGGCAGAAAGACCGCGATATCTTTGTGAATAAAGCCGAACAGCTGGGCGCAAAAGTGTTTGTTCAGTCCGCAAACGGCAACAGAAGAGACTCAGATGTCGCAGATTGAAAATATGATCAATCGCGGCGTCGATGTCCTTGTTATTATTCCTTATAATGGCCAGGTACTTAGCAACGTAATTAAAGAAGCAAAACAAGAAGGAATTAAAGTCCTCGCCTATGACCGTATGATTAATAATGCCGATATCGATTTCTACATTTCTTTCGATAACGAAAAAGTGGGCGAAATGCAGGCGCAAAGTTATGGTCAACCAGGTTCCTCAGGGTAATTATTTCCTGATGGGCGGCTTGCCGGTTGATAATAATGCCAAACTTTTCCGTGCCGGCCAGATGAAAGTATTAAAACCGTATATTGACGATGGCAAAATTAAAGTCGTCGGCGATCAATGGGTTGACGGCTGGCTACCGGAAAATGCGCTGAAGATTATGGAAAATGCGCTGACCGCCAACAATAACAAAGTTGATGCCGTTGTTGCCTCAAACGACGCCACCGCCGGTGGGGCTATCCAGGCGCTAAGCGCGCAGGGGCTGGCGGGCAAAGTGGCTATCTATTCCGGTCAGGATGCGAGACCTTTGCGGGTATCAAACGTTCATGAACGGTACACAGACCATGACCGTGTATAAGCCGATAACGCTGCTGGCAAACAGCGCCGCAGAGATCGCTTTCGAGCTGGGCAATGGTCAACAGCCGAAGTCAGATGCCACGCTGAATAATGGCCTGAAAGACGTCCCATCCCGCCTGCTTACCCCAATTGAAGTCAATAAAACCAATATTGACGGAGACCGTCGTAAAAGATGGTTTCCATAAGAAAAGCGAACTCTAAATCGCATGCCCCAGCTTGGCGCTGGGGCGGGCCTGGCCGGCGGTAATTTCCGCAGCGGCCAGGTTAACGTGGAGCACAAGCACTTATGCCGTATTTACTCGAAATGAAGAACATCACCAAAACCTTCGGGGTCGTTAAGGCTATCGACAATGTCAGCCTACGATTAAACCGCAGGCGAAGTGGTTTCCCTGTGCGGTGAGAACGGCTCCGGCAAATCGACCTTAATGAAGGTGTTATGTGGCATTTACCCACATAGCAGCTACGACGGTGAGATTATTTTTGCCGGGGGTGCTTCCAGCCGACACATATTCGTGATACCGAACGCAAGGGTATCGCGATTATTCACCAGGAGCTGGCGTTGGTTAAGCACTTGACCGTGCTGGAAAATATTTTCCTTGGGGCGGAAGTCAGCCGCCACGGCGTGCTCGATTACGACACCATGACGTTACGCTGCGAGAAACTCCTCGCTCAGGTCAATCTGGCGATTTCACCGGATGCCCGAGTAGGTGATTTAGCTGGCCAACAGCAGCTGGTTGAAATCGCCAAAGCGCTGAATAAACAGGTTCGGCTGCTTGATCCTCGATGAACCCACCGCCTCATTAACCGAGCAAGAGACCGCGGTGCTGCTGGATATCATCCGTGACCTGCAAAACCACGGCATCGCCTGCGTCTATATCTCCCATAAGCTTAACGAAGTGAAGGCGATTTCCGACACCATCTGCGTTATCCGCGATGGTCAACATATTGGCACCCGCGATGCCAGCAGCATGACCGAAGATGACATCATCACCATGATGGTCGGACGTCTGTGAGCTGACGGCTCTGTATCCCAACGAGCCCCACGCGGCGGGAGATGAGATCCTGCGCGTAGAACATCTCACCGCCTGGCATCCGGTTAACCGCCACATTAAACGCGTTAACGATATTTCGTTTAGCCTGAAACGCGGGGAAATCCTCGGCATCGCTGGGCTGGTCGGTGCCAGGGCGCACCGAGGCGGTACAGTGCCTGTTCGGCGTCTGGCGCGGCCGCTGGGAAGGGAAAGTGTTCATTGATGGTAAACAGGTCGATATCCGCAATTGTCAGCAGGCAATTGCCCAGCGGTATCGCCATGGTGCCGGAAAACCGCAAAAAAGATGGCATTGTACCGGTGATGGCGGTTGGCAAAAATATCACCCTCGCCGCGCTAAATGATTTTAGCGGTGCGTAAGCAGTCTCGACGACGCGAAAGAACAGCAGTGCATATTGCGATCTATCCAGCGCCTGAAAGTCAAAACCTCTTCACCCGATCTCGCCATCGGACGCTTGAGCGGCGGCAACCAGCAGAAAGCCATTCTGGCGCGCTGCCTGTTGCTAAATCCACGCATCCTGATTCTCGATGAACCGACACGAGGTATCGATATTGGCGCGAAGTATGAAATCTACAAACTGATCAACCAACTGGTGCAGCAAGGCGTTGCCGTCATCGTGATCTCCTCTGAATTACCGGAAGTGCTGGGTCTCAGCGACCGGGTGCTGGTTATGCATGAAGGAAAACTCAAAGCCGACCTGGTGAACCATAACCTGACCAGGAACAAGTGATGGAAGCCGCCTTAAGGAGCGAACGCCATGTCGAAAAACAATCCGTCTGAACTCAAACTGGCAGCCCCTGCGCCGTCTGCGGCTGCTGCGGGCTGAATTCGCTGAATCTGCAGGTCTTCGTCATGATCGCCGCGATCGTCGTGATCATGCTGTTCTTCACCTGGACCACCGACGGCGCGTATCTCAGCGCACGTAATGTTTCTAACCTGCTGCGCCAGACCGCTATTACCGGCATCCTGGCGGTGGGTATCGTGTTTGCATTATCTCCGCCGAAATCGATCTGTCCGTCGGCTCAATGATGGGATTGCTGGGTGGGGCAGCGGCAATTTTTGACGTCTGGCTCGGCTGGCCGCTGCCGTTAACCATAATCGTGACGCTGGCTATGGGTCTGGTGCTTGGCGCGTGGAACGGTAGTGGGTGGCCTATCGCAAGGTGCCTTCGTTTATCGTCACGCTCGCCGGAATGCTCGCCTTCCGCGGCGTCTTGATTGGTATCACCAACGGCACGACGGTCTCGCCTACCAGCGCCGCTATGTCGCAAATTCGCCTGAGCTGTTACCAGATGGGGTTGGCTTCACCTTCGGCGCCATCGGGCTGATGGCATTTGTCGCCTGGCAGTGGCGAGGCCGGATGCGCCGCCAGTCGCTGGGTCTTGCGACTCCCGCCTCCACCGGAATGGTGGGTCGTCAGTCGTTGACGGCGGTCATTGTTCTGGGCGCTATCTGGCTGCTGGACCGGGTACCGTGCTATTACACCCGTGCTGCTGCTGACGCTGCTGATGCTGGGCAGGAATGTTTATGGCCATGCGTACCGCCTTCGGTCGGCGCATTTATGCCATCGGCGGGAATATTGAGGCCGCCCGCCTGTCGGGCATTAACGTCGAGCGCAACAAGCTAGCCGTATTCGCCATTAACGGCCTGATGGTGGCGATTGCCGGGCTGATTCTCAGCTCGCGACTTGGCGCCGGTTCGCCCTCGGCGGGGAATATTGCCGAACTGGATGCGATCGCCGCATGCGTTATCGGTGGCGCACCAGCCTCGCGGGCGGCGTCGGCAGCGTGGCTGGGGCCGTTATCGGTGACGTTGATGGCGTATCATGACAACGCGATCATTATGATGGACGTCCCGACTTTCTGGCAATATATCGTTAAAGGTGCGATTTTATTGCTTGCCGTATGGATGGACTCCGCCACCAAACGGCGCGCGTAATTGCCTGGCCGTGGTGTTGCCGATTAGCGTTTCTGCGGCAGCCCCCTCATGATTCGCGAGGAACCCTGAACCATGTTTGGAAAACGTCACCGCGTGACGCTGTTATTCAACGCTAACAAAGCCTTCGACCGTCAGGTGGTCGAAGGTGTGGGTGAATACTTACAGGCGTCGCAGTCAGAGTGGGATATATTCATTGAAGAAGATTTTCGCACATATGAAAACATCAAAGAGTGGCTCGGAGATGGCGTTATCGCCGACTACGGATGAACGCCACCATCGAGGCGCTGCTGACCGATGTCAATGTGCCTATCGTCGGCGTTGGCGGCTCTTACCACCTGGCCAGGAGATTATTGCGTTTGGCTTTCCATCGCGACCGATAACTATGCGCTGGTTGAAAGCGCATTTTTGCCGTTGAAGGAAAAAGGGGTCCGTGGGCCCCGCATCTTACGGCCTGCCCACCGCCAGTGGTAAACGCTGGGCCGAGGAGCGCGAGTACGCGTTTAGCCAGATTGTCGCCAAAGAGAAATACCGCGGCGTGATTTATCAGGGCCAGGAAACCGCGCCAGAGAACTGGCAGCATGCCCAGAATCGGCTGGCCGATTGGCTGCAAACGCTGCCGCCACAAACCGGGATCATCGCCATCACCGGATCCCGCGCGCGCCATATTTTGCAGGCCTGTGAGCATCTGCATATCCCGGTGCCAGAAAAACTCAGGTTATCGGTATCGACAATGAAGAATTGACCCGCTATCTCTCCCGCGTGGCGCTCTTTCGTCGGTGGCCCAAGGCGCACGCCAGATGGGCTATCAGGCCGCTAAGCTGATGCAGAGGCTGCTCGATAGTGAAGTCCTGCCGCTACAACGCGTGTTGGTGCCGCCCATGCGGGTGATGGAGCGCCGCTTTACGGACTATCGTTCGTTGAACGATCCGGCCGTCATTCAGGCCATGCACTACATCCGCAATAACGCCTGTAAGGGCATCAAGGTCGAACAGGTGCTGGATTCTGTGGGCATTTCTCGCTCTAACCTCGAAAAGCGTTTTAAAGAAGAAGTCGGCGAGACCATTCATGCGGTGATCCACAGCGAGAAGCTGGAAAAAGCGCGCAGCCTGCTGGTATCTCAACTTCGCTGTCGATCAACGAAATCTCGCAGATGTGCGGCTACCCCGTCGCTGCAGTACTTCTATTCTGTCTTTAAGAAAGAGTATGACACCACGCCGAAAGAGTATCGGGAGGCAGCATAGCGAGGCGCTGATTCAGGCTTTAATCCGCGAGCGCCGCCCCACCTGGGCGACAACGTTCAGCCGGTTTACAGGTAAATAAAAAGCCTTCTCCAGTGATTGGAAGGCTTTTTTATTCTTCAAGTTTCCGATTACATATGTGCGGCAATCAGACGCTGGTTGTCCTGGTACATCGCGAACAGATAGTCGTTGTAGCTAGAACGCTTGGTCGAATACCCTTTTCAGCTTATGAATCATCGCGGTAGCGGTGACTTCCTGATCCGTCTTACGCAACTGCGCGCGTGATTTACGGAATGAGGCATAGGCTGGATGAGTGTTCGCGAATTTACTTGCGTACGCCTGTACGGACTCTTTTAACTGACTCAAACTTGGTGTAGCCGTTAACTGAACCCGAGCCGTTTTTACAACCTTTACCGCATTTCATGCCGAACAGGTTGTTGTTGGTCCGCGCCAGCTTAGAAGTACCCCAGCCGCTTTCTGCTGCAGCCATGGTGGCAACCATGCTACCCGGGATGATGTCCAGCGCTGACAGAAGGATCCACCGGCACTTTACGGGTGTTGCCGTTCCAGCTAATTTTGTAGCGAGCGGCAATGTCTTTCAGACGCGCACGCTCAGACGGCGACCAACGGCCTTCGTACTGTTTGGAAACCAACCAGTTACGATCCGCCGTGATGGCAGCATTTTGACTCGTGATATAAGGCATTACCGTCCGGAGAAACGCTCTTTCCTGGTGTCCCGGAAGGGTATTTTCGCAAATCAGGAAGTGAACTGCTCTTTACACTATTGCGAGAATCTCTTGCTTCTATTGCTGGCCTTACTAAAACTTGTCTTTGGTTACCGAGGCTTTCTGATTGCTCTTGTTACCGTGTGTGTTTTTGCGAACACCCCACCTGAAAATGTGCAGATGAGTAACATTAGTATCGCGGCCCCATATCGTCGAATGGGTGTCGATATCATTAGGTCTCCTGGTCGGATGCAATCATTCCAACGCCTTCTTATTTGATAAAATTGAGAGCTGAATCTCAAATTATAGCAAAAATAGCCCGTAAACGCACGTACAGAGATAGATTCCGATTCCGAAACGGCCTCACGGGACGCGATTCAGCATATGACTTAATTTACACAGGTAAAATGCCGGGCAGCTCTCATTTTAGTTCATTTTTTGACCTTCATCACTCAGCCCTTTCCCTCCTCCTGGGATTTCAGGGATGGCCCAGTGCAGCTAACGGCTGGCACACTAAAGAAAAAACCTTCTGGCACCGGATTGATTGGAATGAAACTCGCCGCTATCATACCGTTACTGTTCCCCGCCCTCGCTAGCGCTGCAAGCTGGCGGATCCGGATGACTTCCCTGCCTTTTCCGCCGACGGGACGGGAAAATTCAGCAGCCAAAAAACACTCACGAAGGGTACTCGCCCTCTCAGACTGAATTTTGACCGCAAGTGCTGGCAGCCCCCCACTTCCGCTATTCGGCTCAATCAGATGCTCTCTCTGGAGCCCTGTCGGGGGGATGCTCCCTTATGGCGGGTTTGTTCCGCGATGGCGTGTATACGCTGGAAGTGGACACCCGATCCGGTACACCAACGCTGACGATTGCGGTTAAAAGCGCCGCCAGAGCAACGTCGAACAGTTCAACGTCCGCCAGTGCCCTCGCTGGGATGGAAAACCGCTGACGCTGGATGTCGGCAAAACGTTTGCGAGGGTGGTACCGTCCGCGATTTCTACAGCGGACAAACGGCGGTGGTGCAACAAGGAAAAATCACGCTCCAGCCTGCCGACGGCAGCAATGGCCTGTTGTTGCTTGAAAGTGCAGACGTAACTCCAGAGCGCACCGTTTAGCTGGCATAACGCCACGGTTTATTTCGTACTGACCGACCGCTTCGTCAACGGCGATACCCGCAACGACAATAGCTATGGTCGCCATAAAGATGGTATGCAGGAAATTGGCACCTTCCACGGTGGCAATCTTAAGGGGCTCACCAGTAAGCTCGATTATCTGCAAGAGCTAGGCGTTAACGCGCTGTGGATAAGCTCACCGCTGGAGCAGATCCACGGTTGGGTCGGCGGCGGCACCAAAGGTGATTTCCCTCATTATGCCTATCATGGTTACTACACCCAGACTGGACACGGCTTGATGCCAATATGGGCACCGAGGACGACCTGCGCGCGCGCTGGTCGATGGCGCCCACCAGCGTGGCATTCGCATTCTGTTTGATGTCGTCATGAATCACACCGGTTACGCCACGCTTGCTGATATGCAGCAATATCAGTTTGGCGCGCTGTACCTACAAGGCGATGAGATAAGCAAAACGCTGGGCCAGCACTGGACCAACTGGAAACCGGGCCCAGGCAGAGCTGGCACAGCTTTAACGACTACATCGATTTCAGCGATGACGATCAGACCTGGTGGGGCAAAGCCTGGATCCGTACCGACATTGGCGATTATGACAATCCCGGCTTTGACGATCTGACTCGCGCTGGCGTTCTTACCCGATCTGAAAACCGAGTCTACCACGCCGGCCGGGCTACCCAATTTCTATCGTCACAAACCGGATACCCGCGCCAAAGATATCGACGGCTACACGCCGCGCGACTACCTCACCCACTGGCTCAGCCAATGGGTGCGCGATTAGGCATTGATGGTTTTCGTGTTGATACCGCCAAACATGTTGAAATGGCGGGATGGCAGCAGTTGAAAACGCAGTCTATTGAAGCGCTCGCCGCATGGAAAAAAGCCAACCCGCAAAAGGCGCTGGATGACGCGCCATTCTGGATGACAGGCGAGGCCTCGGGTGATGGTGTAATGGAGAGCGAATATTACCGCCATGGCTTTGACGCCATGATTAACTTCTATACCAGGATCAGGCGACGAAAGCCGCAAGTTGTCTGGCGAATATCGATCTCACCTGGCAGCAAATGGCCGACAAACTACAGCACTTTAATGTCCTGAGCTATCTATCATCCCACGATACCCGTCTGTTCCGGGAGAACGGCAGTCACGCAGCCGAACTGTTGCTGCTGACTCCGGCACGGTGCAAATTTTCTACGGCGATGAGTCCAACCGTCCATTTGGCCCAACCGGCTCTGACCCACTACAGGGCACGCGTTCACAGATGAACTGGCAGGATATCGCAGGCAAGTCCGCAACGGTAGGGCACCGAAAAAGTGGGCGATTTCCGCGCTGAGTCATTCTGCCGTTGGCATGGGTAAACAAACAACACTCTGGTTACCCGCCAGGGTTACGGTTTTGTCCGTGAAAATGGGCAGGATAAAGTGATGGTGGTTTGGGCCGGTAATCTCTGAGTTTTGAGACTTCACATTGGACTCTCCTGCGCCCAGGCGCCAGGGTTATCAGGATAAAATCCCAACCACTAAGCAGGGTTAATATGACGCGTTATACGCTACGCAAGTCTCCGAGGGGCCATTTGCACCACATCGTGAGTGGCGTTATCGTTACCTCCACTTCCACAGAACAAGCCCAATAGAAAATCAGCTATGACATTCTCACTTTTCGGCGACAAGTTTACCCGCCATACAGGCATCGCCCGCCTGATGGAAGACCTCAACGACGGTTTACGCACCCCTGGCGCTATCATGCTCAGGCGGCGGTAATCCGGCGCAGATGCAGGATCAATTCATTTTTACTTCACGAATCTCCTGGCTGAGATGCTGGAAAGCGGCGGAGCTCCTGAAGCACTTTGTAATTATGATGGCCCGCAGGGGAAGGACCGATCTGCTGGTTGCCCTCGCCGATATGCTGCGTAATGAATTAGGTTGGGAGATTGGCCCACAGAATATTGCACTGACAAATGGCAGCCAAAGCGCATTTTTCTACTTGTTTAATCTGTTTGCTGGGCGTCGCGCGGATGGCACCACCCGCAAGGTGCTTTTCCCTCTGACACCAGAGTATATCGGCTACGCGGATTCGGTTTTCGAAACAACCTCTTCGTTTCCACCCGTCCTCATATTGAGTTGCTTCCTGAAGGGCAGTTTAAGTACCACGTCGATTTCGATAATTTGCCGATTGGTGAAACACCGGGATGATTTGCGTCTCGCGCCCAACCAACCCAACGGGTAACGTGGTGTCGCCGATGACGAAGTGAAACAACTGGATGCGTTAGCTTACCAGCACGGTGTACCGCTGGTTATCGACAACGCCTATGGCGTTCCCTTGCCGGGAATCATCTTCAGCGAAGCCACGCCGCTGTGGAATCCAAACACCGTACTGTGCATGAGTCTGTCCAAACTTGGCCTGCCGGGCAGTCGCTGCGGGATTATTATCGCCAGCGAGGAGATTATTACCGCCATCAGCAACATGAACGGCATTTCAGCTTTGCCCCCGGCGGGGTTGGGCCTGCCATCATGTGCGAAATGATCAAGCGCAAGGAGCTGCTGCACTTATCTGAAACGGTGATCGAACACGACTTTGTACCAGCGGTTTCCAGGAAACGATCGCGACTATTCGCCGCTATCTGCCGAAGAGCGCTGCCTCATCCATAAACCGGAAGGGGCTATTTTCCTGTGGCTGTGGTTTAAAGATTTGCCCATTACCACTGAAGAACTGTATCAGCGGTTGAAAAAACGTGGCTTTGATGGTCCCTGGCGACTTATTCTTCCGGGCCTGGATAAACCCTGGGAGCATACTCATCAATGTATGCGTATGAACTATGTTCCCAGAGCCAGAAAAAATAGAAGCAGGGGTTAAGATCCTTGCCGAAGAAATTGAAATAGCCTGGGCTGAAAGTCACTAAAAATTGCCTGATGCGCTACGCTTATCAGGCCTACATGATTTCTGCAATATATTGAATTTGGAAGAATTTGTAGGCCGGATAAGGCGTTTACGCCGCATCTGGCATAAACAAAGCGCACTGTTCCGGCGTTGAGAAACGCCGGAAAACGTTTCAAACAGGCTGCTGCCGTAGCCGATGCCGCTGCACTTTCTCGACATCCATGCACTGCAACGCCTTTGTCGGGCAGGCTTCAACACAGGCCGGTCCCGTCTCCCGATGCCAGCACAGATCGCACTTAATCGCCCTCGCCTTTTTGCGCGAAGAAACGACCTCCATCGCACCAAACGGGCAAGCCAGCATACAGCTTTTACAGCCAATGCAACGTGTTTGTTCAACGAAAATATGCCCATGTTCGCGGCTTATCGCGTCAACAGGGCAGACATTCGCGCACGGTGCATCTTCACACTGATGACAGGCTACTGCCGTGGTCCAGCAGTGGTCTTTAATGACACGAATACGGGAAATAAACTCGTCTGGTGACAACGCAGCGCAATCCTGATTCTCATGATGCGACACTGCGCAAGCCACTTCACAGGTACGGCAACCGATACATTTCGTCGCATCCGCAATAATAAACCGGTTCATGATCACTCCTTTGCACTAAAACAGCAGAGTGCCAGAGAGCGCGTCCCTACTGCTTTGATCCAACGAAGGAAATGTTAAAGTTTTGGCACTTGTCCAAAGCGTTATGTGATCGCGCCCAGGTCATCCCTGACAGTAAATCCCAGTTCATTAGAAATAGCCTGCGCGGTTTCACGCAGTGGTTTCAGGAGATTTTTCTCTCCCACCTGTTTCAGACGTGATGTCGAAAGCGAAATCGACACGGCGTACGGCACCCGCCCATGAATATCAAACACCGGAACAGCAATACAGGAGACGCCGAGTTCGTTTTCTTCTCTGTCCATCGCCGCTCCGCTTTCACGAATGTGCGCCAGTTCGTCGAACATCGCGGGCAGCTCGGTAATGGTATTGCGGGTTAACGGCTGGATCTCATGCTGATGGCTTTCCCAGTATGACTTCACGTAGTCCGGGTGACCAAACGCCATGTAGATCTTGCCCATTGCGGAACAGTAGAGCGGCATATGCTGGCCAATATAGGCACGGGTTCGCAGCATCCCGGTTGTGGGTTCCAGCTTATAAATCAAAATAGCGTGATCGTCTTCGCGGCTGGAGAAGTTAATGGTTTCACCAGTGGCGATGTTCAGTGCCTCAAGATGCGGAGCGGCGATATGAATGATATTCAGCGAAGACAGCGCCTTCTGCCCGACGGCAATAAATTTGGTGGTCAGGCGATAACTCCCTGCGGCAGGCGCGGTGGTCACATAGCCGCAGGACTGTAATCCCTGCAATAAGCGATGGACGGTACTCTTATTTAAACCAGCCAGCTCCGAAAGATGCGCCAACGGACAACCGTTTGGATAGTTGCTCAAAATCTCAATCAGCATCAACCCGCGAAACAGACTCTGGCTTCCGGCTGGACGCTCTTTTTCCTGCGCCATCTCGTTCTCTTTTTTTCCCATCACTTCTTTCCCCATTTTGTCGCGTCCTGATGGTAGCGCAAAGTGTGCCGTAGTTCACGATCTCGACAGATAATTTATAACCAATTGATTTTTATGTCTTTTGAAATTCATCAATCAGATTGCCTTGTTAAAAAGTGATCGATATATTTGAAATCAAGTTTCGCATATTGAAATTTTAAGCCAAAAAAGCGATCAAAAAAACAAGGAAGCCTGGGATGAAAGTGACATTTGAGCAGTTAAAAGCAGCCTTTAATCGGGTCTTAATTTCACGCGGCGTTGACAGCGAAACGGCTGACGCCTGTGCAGAGATGTTCGCCCGCACCACCGAATCCGGCGTTTATTCTCACGGCGTTAATCGTTTCCCTCGTTTCATTCAACAACTGGAAAACGGCGATATCATTCCTGATGCCCAACCCAAACGTATAACCAGCCTCGGCGCAATTGAACAGTGGGACGCCCAGCGTTCGATCGGTAACCTGACAGCGAAAAAGATGATGGATCGCGCCATTGAACTGGCTGCCGATCACGGTATTGGTCTGGTGGCACTACGTAATGCCAACCACTGGATGCGCGGCGGCAGCTACGGCTGGCAGGCGGCGGAAAAAGGCTATATTGGCATTTGCTGGACCAACTCCATCGCCGTAATGCCGCCGTGGGGCGCAAAAGAGTGTCGCATAGGCACTAACCCGCTGATCGTCGCCATTCCTTCCACGCCGATCACCATGGTCGATATGTCGATGTCGATGTTCTCTTACGGCATGTTAGAAGTTAACCGTCTGGCAGGTCGTCAGCTCCCGGTCGATGGTGGCTTTGATGATGAGGGCAATTTGACCAAAGAACCTGGCGTTATCGAGAAGAATCGCCGCATTTTGCCGATGGGCTACTGGAAAGGTTCTGGCATGTCGATTGTGCTGGATATGATCGCTACTCTCCTTTCCGACGGCGCATCCGTTGCCGAAGTCACCCAGGACAACAGCGACGAATACGGCATTTCACAAATTTTTATTGCCATTGAAGTGGACAAGCTTATCGACGGTCCCACCCGCGATGCCAAGCTGCAACGCATCATGGATTACGTTACTAGTGCCGAGCGTGCTGACGAAAATCAGGCCATTCGCTTACCCGGCCATGAATTTACTACCCTGCTGGCCGAAAACCGCCGTAACGGCATCACTGTTGATGACAGCGTGTGGGCCAAAATCCAGGCGTTATGAGGAGATAAGTCATGATTTTTGGACATATCGCGCAGCCCAATCCGTGCCGTTTGCCCGCCGCCATTGAAAAGGCGCTCGATTTTCTGCGCGCTACCGATTTCAACGCCCTGGAGCCGGGCGTTGTCGAAATCGACGGCAAAAATATTTATACGCAAATTATCGATTTAACCACACGCGAAGCGGTGGTAAACCGTCCGGAAGTGCATCGTCGGTATATCGATATTCAGTTTCTGGCGTGGGGCGAAGAGAAAATCGGCATTGCTATTGATACGGGAAATAATAAAGTCAGCGAATCACTATTAGAGCAGCGCAATATTATTTTTTATCACGACAGTGAACATGAATCATTTATAGAAATGATACCGGGCAGCTACGCAATTTTCTTTCCGCAGGATGTTCACCGACCAGGTTGTATTATGCAAACAGCCTCTGAGATACGAAAAATTGTGGTTAAAGTCGCATTAACGGCGCTGAATTAATCGAATAATCGTCTACGCCAGAACGCCTGGGTAATGTTATTGCTCTAACTATATTAATAATTCAGGTTGCTGCACATGCGACTTGAATTATGACAGACATAGCCTCAAGGAATAGCTATGAAAAAAATACTCGAAGCAATACTGGCGATTAATCTCGCCGTACTTTCCTGTATTGTATTTATAAACATTATTTTAAGATATGGTTTTCAGACAAGCATTTTATCTGTTGATGAATTGTCACGTTATTTATTTGTCTGGTTAACGTTTATTGGCGCGATTGTAGCTTTTATGGATAACGCCCACGTTCAGGTCACCTTTCTGGTGGAGAAACTCTCCCCCGCATGGCAGCGACGAGTCGCTCTGGTTACCCATTCCTTAATCTTATTTATTTGTGGCGCACTGGCCTGGGGCGCAACGCTAAAAACAATTCAGGACTGGAGCGATTATTCACCGATCCTCGGTTTACCCATCGGCCTGATGTATGCCGCTTGTCTGCCCACCAGCCTCGTTATCGCATTCTTTGAACTGCGTCATTTATATCAACTCATCACGCGTAGCAATTCTCTAACGTCGCCACCGCAAGGAGCTTAATCATGGCTGTGCTGATTTTTCTGGGCTGTCTGTTGGGTGGTATTGCTATCGGTTTGCCTATTGCCTGGGCACTGTTGTTGTGCGGGGCGGCGTTAATGTTCTGGCTGGACATGTTTGATGTCCAGATCATGGCACAAACGCTGGTGAACGGAGCCGATAGCTTCTCCCTGCTGGCGATTCCGTTCTTTGTGCTGGCGGGTGAAATCATGAATGCGGGCGGCTTGTCAAAACGCATTGTTGACCTGCCGATGAAACTGGTGGGGCATAAACCAGGCGGGCTGGGCTACGTCGGCGTGCTGGCAGCTATGATTATGGCGAGCCTTTCTGGTTCTGCCGTTGCGGATACCGCCGCCGTTGCCGCTCTACTGGTGCCGATGATGCGCAGCGCCAACTATCCGGTCAACCGGGCGGCGGGGCTGATTGCCTCTGGCGGCATTATCGCGCCAATTATTCCCCCTTCCATTCCGTTTATTATCTTCGGCGTTTCCAGCGGATTATCCATCAGTAAGCTGTTTATGGCGGGCATTGCCCCTGGCATGATGATGGGCGCAACGCTGATGCTTACCTGGTGGTGGCAGGCCAGTCGCCTTAATTTACCCCGCCAGCAAAAAGCAACGATGCAGGAAATCTGGCACTCTTTTGTCTCCGGTATCTGGGCGCTGTTTCTTCCAGTCATCATTATTGGCGGGTTTCGCTCCGGCCTGTTTACCCCTACCGAAGCCGGGGCCGTTGCTGCTTTCTATGCGCTGTTTGTCGCCACAGTTATTTACCGTGAAATGACCTTCGCCACACTTTGGCATGTACTCATTGGCGCGGCGAAAACCACCTCAGTGGTTATGTTTCTGGTGGCCTCGGCACAAGTTTCCGCCTGGCTGATTACCATTGCTGAACTGCCGATGATGGTTTCTGATTTACTGCAACCGTTGGTCGATTCACCGCGTCTGCTGTTTATCGTCATTATGGTGGCTATCCTGATTGTCGGCATGGTCATGGATTTAACGCCGACGGTATTAATTCTTACCCCGGTATTAATGCCTTTAGTTAAAGAGGCAGGAATCGATCCGATTTATTTCGGTGTCATGTTTATCATTAACTGCTCAATCGGCTTAATTACACCGCCTATCGGTAATGTACTTAACGTTATTTCAGGGGTGGCAAAACTCAAATTCGATGATGCAGTCAGAGGCGTTTTCCCTTACGTCCTGGTTTTATATTCATTATTAGTCGTATTTGTTTTTATTCCCGATCTCATCATCCTCCCTTTGAAATGGATTAATTAAAAGGAAAATATTATGAAATTACGCTCTGTAACCTACGCATTATTCATTGCTGGCCTGGCTGCATTCAGCACATCTTCTCTGGCGGCACAATCTTTACGTTTCGGTTATGAAACATCACAAACCGACTCGCAACATATTGCGGCGAAAAAATTCAATGATTTATTGCAGGAGAGAACCAAAGGCGAGCTGAAATTAAAACTGTTCCCGGACAGCACTCTCGGTAACGCGCAGGCGATGATCAGCGGCGTACGTGGCGGCACCATCGATATGGAAATGTCCGGCTCGAATAACTTTGCCGGGTTATCACCAGTGATGAACTTGCTTGATGTCCCTTTCCTGTTCCGCGATACCGCTCACGCGCATAAAACGCTCGACGGCAAAGTCGGTGATGATCTGAAAGCCTCACTTGAAGGTAAAGGACTGAAAGTACTGGCCTACTGGGAAAACGGCTGGCGCGATGTCACCAACTCGCGCGCACCGGTTAAAACCCCCGCCGACCTGAAAGGGCTGAAAATCCGCACCAACAATAGCCCGATGAATATCGCCGCATTCAAAGTCTTTGGCGCTAACCCGATCCCGATGCCGTTTGCCGAAGTCTATACCGGGCTGGAAACCCGCACTATCGACGCTCAGGAACACCCGATCAACGTCGTCTGGTCAGCAAAATTTTTCGAAGTGCAGAAGTTCCTTTCTCTGACGCACCACGCCTATTCCCCGCTTCTGGTGGTGATCAACAAAGCGAAGTTTGATGGCTTAAGTCCGGAGTTCCAGCAGGCGCTAGTTTCATCTGCACAAGAAGCGGGTAACTATCAGCGCAAACTGGTTGCTGAAGATCAGCAAAAAATCATCGACGGCATGAAAGAAGCGGGCGTGGAAGTCATCACCGATCTCGACCGCAAAGCCTTTAGCGACGCACTGGGGAATCAGGTTCGCGACATGTTTGTTAAAGATGTGCCGCAGGGAGCTGATCTGCTGAAAGCCGTGGATGAGGTGCAATAAACCATGACGCAATACTGGCTGGGGTTAGATTGTGGCGGTAGCTGGCTGAAAGCCGGGCTGTATGACCGCGAAGGCCGGGAGGCAGGCGTGCAGCGCCTGCCGCTGTGCGCATTAAGCCCGCAGCCAGGCTGGGCAGAGCGCGATATGGCAGAACTGTGGCAATGCTGCATGGCTGTCATTCGCGCCCTGCTTACTCATTCTGGTGTTAGCGGGGAACAAATTGTCGGTATCGGCATCTCCGCACAGGGAAAGGGCTTGTTTTTGCTGGATAAAAACGACAAACCGCTCGGGAATGCTATTTTGTCCTCGGACCGCCGGGCGATGGAAATCGTTCGTCGCTGGCAGGAAGATGGCATCCCGGAAAAACTCTACCCGCTGACCCGACAAACCTTGTGGACCGGGCATCCGGTGTCGCTGTTACGCTGGCTGAAAGAGCACGAACCAGAACGCTACGCGCAAATTGGCTGCGTGATGATGACGCACGACTACCTGCGCTGGTGTTTAACTGGCGTCAAAGGCTGTGAAGAGAGCAATATTTCCGAGTCCAACCTCTACAACATGAGTCTTGGGGAATATGACCCGTGCCTCACCGACTGGCTGGGGATCGCTGAAATCAATCACGCCCTGCCGCCTGTTGTCGGATCTGCCGAAATCTGCGGGGAGATCACCGCTCAGACAGCCGCCCTGACCGGTCTGAAAGCGGGTACGCCCGTTGTTGGCGGCCTGTTTGATGTGGTTTCCACCGCACTCTGCGCCGGGATCGAAGACGAATTTACCCTCAATGCGGTGATGGGGACCTGGGCGGTGACCAGCGGCATAACCCGCGGTTTACGTGACGGTGAAGCGCATCCGTATGTCTATGGTCGCTACGTTAACGATGGTGAATTTATCGTTCACGAAGCCAGCCCTACCTCTTCCGGCAACCTCGAATGGTTTACCGCACAGTGGGGAGAAATCTCGTTTGATGAGATCAATCAGGCCGTTGCCAGCTTGCCGAAGGCTGGGGGCGATCTCTTTTTCCTGCCGTTCCTGTACGGCAGCAACGCCGGACTCGAGATGACCAGTGGTTTCTACGGGATGCAGGCCATTCACACCCGCGCGCACCTGTTGCAGGCCATCTATGAAGGGGTGGTGTTCAGCCATATGACCCACCTCAACCGAATGCGCGAACGTTTTACTGATGTTCACACCCTACGCGTCACTGGCGGCCCGGCGCACTCCGATGTCTGGATGCAAATGCTGGCGGACGTCAGCGGTCTGCGTATCGAGCTGCCGCAGGTGGAAGAAACCGGCTGCTTTGGTGCGGCCCTTGCCGCCCGCGTCGGCACCGGGGTTTATCACAACTTCAGCGAAGCCCAACGTGACTTGCGACACCCGGTGCGCACCCTGCTGCCAGATATGACCGCCCATCAGCTTTACCAAAAAAAATATCAACGTTATCAGCATCTCATTGCCGCACTTCAGGGCTTTCACGCCCGCATTAAGGAGCACACATTATGAGCCGACCACTTCTGCAACTGGCCCTCGACCACTCATCACTTGAAGCCGCGCAGCGCGACGTGACGCTGTTAAAAGACAGCGTCGATATCGTCGAAGCGGGCACCATTCTCTGTTTAAACGAAGGGCTTGGCGCGGTGAAAGCCTTGCGCGAACAGTGCCCGGACAAAATCATCGTTGCTGACTGGAAGGTCGCCGACGCTGGTGAAACGCTCGCGCAACAGGCGTTTGGCGCAGGCGCTAACTGGATGACCATCATCTGCGCCGCGCCGCTCGCGACGGTAGAAAAAGGCCACGCAATGGCACAACGCTGCGGGGGTGAAATTCAGATAGAGCTGTTCGGTAACTGGACGCTGGACGACGCCCGCGACTGGCATCGTATTGGCGTGCGGCAGGCCATTTATCATCGCGGTCGTGATGCACAGGCCAGCGGGCAACAGTGGGGCGAAGCCGATCTGGCACGCATGAAGGCGCTTTCAGATATCGGCCTTGAGCTTTCCATTACTGGCGGGATTACCCCTGCTGACCTGCCGCTGTTTAAAGATATCCGCGTGAAAGCGTTTATTGCCGGGCGGGCACTGGCAGGCGCGGCAAATCCGGCGCAAGTGGCTGGCGATTTCCATGCGCAAATCGACGCTATCTGGGGAGGTGCGCGTGCGTAATCATCAGTTAGGGATTTATGAAAAAGCGCTGGCGAAAGATCTCTCCTGGCCGGAGCGGCTGGTGCTGGCAAAAAGCTGCGGTTTTGATTTTGTCGAAATGTCGGTGGATGAAACCGACGAACGGCTCTCACGTCTTGACTGGAGCGCCGCACAAAGGACTTCGCTGGTTGCCGCGATGATCGAAACAGGTGTTGGGATCCCGTCGATGTGCCTGTCCGCACATCGTCGCTTTCCCTTTGGTAGCCGTGACGAGGCAGTGCGCGAACGGGCGCGGGAAATCATGAGTAAAGCGATTCGCCTGGCGCGCGATCTCGGCATTCGCACCATCCAGCTGGCAGGTTATGACGTCTATTACGAAGACCACGACGAAGGCACCCGGCAACGTTTTGCTGAAGGGCTGGCGTGGGCAGTCGAACAGGCGGCGGCATCACAAGTAATGCTGGCGGTGGAGATTATGGATACCGCGTTTATGAACTCCATCAGCAAATGGAAAAAATGGGACGAGATGCTCGCCTCACCGTGGTTCACCGTCTACCCGGACGTCGGCAACCTCAGCGCCTGGGGCAATGATGTTCCCGCCGAACTGAAACTGGGCATTGACCGTATCGCCGCGATCCACCTGAAAGACACCCAGCCAGTCACCGGGCAAAGTCCCGGACAGTTCCGCGACGTGCCGTTTGGCGAAGGCTGCGTCGATTTCGTTGGCATCTTCAAAACGCTGCATAAACTGAACTATCGCGGTTCTTTCCTGATTGAGATGTGGACCGAAAAAGCCAAAGAGCCGGTGCTGGAGATTATTCAGGCGCGGCGTTGGATTGAAGCGCGTATGCAGGAGGCTGGATTTATATGTTAGAGCAACTGAAAGCCGACGTGCTGGCGGCGAATCTGGCGCTTCCCGCTCACCATCTGGTGACGTTCACCTGGGGCAATGTCAGCGCGGTAGACGAAACGCGGCAATGGATGGTAATCAAACCTTCCGGCGTCGAGTACGACGTGATGACCGCCGACGATATGGTGGTGGTTGAGATAGCCAGCGGTAAGGTGGTGGAAGGCAGCAAAAAACCCTCTTCCGATACACCAACGCATCTGGCGCTCTACCGTCGCTATGCCGAAATTGGCGGTATTGTGCATACCCACTCGCGCCACGCCACCATCTGGTCACAGGCCGGGCTGGATCTCCCCGCCTGGGGCACCACCCACGCCGATTATTTTTACGGTGCCATCCCCTGCACGCGACAGATGACCGCAGAGGAGATTAACGGCGAATATGAATATCAGACCGGCGAAGTGATCATTGAAACCTTCGAAGAACGTGGCAGGAGTCCGGCACAAATCCCGGCGGTGCTGGTGCATTCTCACGGCCCGTTCGCATGGGGTAAAAACGCCGCCGATGCCGTGCATAACGCCGTAGTACTCGAAGAATGCGCCTATATGGGTCTATTCTCGCGCCAGCTTGCGCCGCAGCTCCCTGCGATGCAAAACGAACTGCTGGATAAGCACTACCTGCGTAAGCATGGGGCCAATGCCTATTACGGGCAGTAATCCCTCACGCCGGGGCTTCATCGCCCCGGCACTACGAATTGATATGTTCCTTGCTGTAACGCCGCTTCCACGCTGCTGGCGTTAAACCAGTATGTTTCTGAAAAATCTGCCGGAAATAGCCAACGTCATTAAACCGTATTGCATGGAGCAGGCCGACAACGTCGAGTCACTGCATAACCTGTTGCTGCCCGCCGATGCGCCATTTACGACATTTGAAGGCAAGGGATTGTTCAGCCATAAGATCCTGATTCAGACGCCAGGTTCCCGGTATGAACAGAGCAATCCAGAGCAACAACCTTTGTGGCATTACGACGGAGCACCAGCCGCACCGACATCCACCGGTGAATTAAAAACGCCAGCTCACCCCGGTGACAAAGGTAAAACTCTCATTACGATCAATCATCGGGCTGTCGGTAATCTCTTCCGGCAGCTCGCTGTATCCTGCGCTCGCCATCAATACGACGTGCTCTCCTATCGGGTATTTTGCCGTCAGGCTGACATAGGGCACCCAGGCATCCTGCGCGGAATAACTTGCCAGACCGCTACGACGGGACTCACTCTCTGAAATGCCATAGTAATAGTCACTGAAATTCTCGTCATAATAGAGAACGCCCAGCGCAGGTGTCAGCGACAGACGACCTATCTGCATTTTGTGGAATACCGATAGCTCCCCCACCCAGCCGTTGCTGTTATCCAGAACGTCCGCAGCTGCAGAGGCTTTCACGGTTCCCCAACGCTCGTGGTGATACCAGGCAACCCCCGCCATAGCCGTACTATCACGCTTATCAAGCTGTTGCATGGCATAATCGTCATTATCGGTAGGGTCAAATTCCAGCGGCATCCAGGATGCGGTCAGGCTAAGTTCATTTTTTTCACTTTGCGACAGAATAAAACCTAACGTGGTCTGACGAACATAAAAAGTATCACCTTCATAACTAATCAGCGGAATTGCCTTCGTATTTTCATTATAACCGCGATAAGGCGATTCATTATAAGCCGCACCAGCACCAATGGATAATTCAGAAGCAGTTGCGCTTGCCATAAAAGGCAACGCAAATAACGCCACAATATTGCGATTAATTAACATGTCCGGTATTCCATTTTAAAATAAGATAAAAAAGAGTCGGCATAATAATGCTTACAATTTCTCCGGTGCAAGATTCATATTTATATAGTAATATATAAAATTATATATAATTGGGCTGTTGCGATGACAAAATTACAACTTAAGTACCGGGAGTTAAAAATTATCTCGGTAATCGCTGCCAGTGAAAATATCAGCCATGCCGCGACTGTACTTGGCATCGCACAGGCCAACGTCAGCAAATATCTTGCTGATTTTGAATCAAAAGTGGGTTTAAAAGTCTTTGACCGAACCACCCGGCAGCTGATGCTCACACCTTTTGGCACCGCGCTGTTACCGTACATCAACGACATGCTGGACAGAAACGAGCAACTTAATAATTTTATTGCAGATTATAAGCATGAGAAACGTGGTCGGGTCACCATCTACGCCCCAACCGGCATAATTACCTATTTATCCAAACATGTAATCGATAAAATTAAAGATATCGGTGATATCACCTTATCGCTAAAAACCTGCAATCTTGAGCGTAATGCCTTTTATGAAGGCGTCGAATTTCCTGATGATTGTGATGTTTTAATCAGCTACGCTCCACCAAAAGATGAATCGCTGGTTGCCAGTTTTATTACCCAATATGCCGTAACCGCTTATGCCAGCCAGCGCTATCTTGAGAAACATCCCATTAGCCGTCCTGACGAACTCGAACATCACTCCTGTATTTTGATCGACTCGATGATGATCGACGACGCGAATATCTGGCGCTTCAACGTCGCCGGGAGTAAAGAGGTGCGGGATTATCGCGTGAAGGGAAATTACGTTTGCGACAACACGCAATCTGCGCTGGAGCTGGCACGAAATCACCTGGGGATTGTGTTTGCGCCAGACAAAAGTGTGCAGAGCGACCTGCAAGACGGCACGCTGGTGCCCTGCTTTCAGCAACCCTATGAATGGTGGCTGGATCTGGTGGCTATCTTCCGTAAACGGGAATACCAGCCCTGGCGGGTCCAGTATGTGCTGGATGAAATGCTGCGTGAAATTCGCCACCAGCTTGCTCAGTCGCAGCAACTGCGGCCTGAACAAGCGGCGGAAAGCGAAGATTAATGATCGAGATAAAGGTAATGCACCCAGCTGGTCATGCGTAATAGCACTTTGCGCATCACCGAGACATGGCTGAAATGATCAGAGTAAACCGCCACCTGGGCGTAAATACCGTCTGGTAAAGCGCTCAAATCAGTGTGCTCATCCAGTTCAATGGTCGCGATAACGCCATCTGAACCCGGCGCTGTGTTTAACGTCTGTAAGGTGCCGGTCGACTGATAAGCTCCGCCGGGAACGGCTGGACTAATGGCTGCCAGCTTACCGCTGAATACCTTACCTGGCAGAGCATTAAACACCACTTCCGCATCGTCGCCAGGAGCCAGTCGCAGCAAGGAGTTCTGACGGAACTGCGCCACGATTTGTCGTTTCTGATCGGGTATAAACACCATCACCGGACGTAGCGGCAGCGACGCGGCATAGGTACCCGGACGAATCAGTACCTGGGTCACATAACCATCGCTCGGCGCACGCACTATCGTCTGCTCAAGGTTATATTTTGCTTCCGCGAGCTGTGCTTTCAGGCTGGCGATTTGAGAATGTTCACCCAACACCAGGCTATCCAGCTGGCTCTGGATCTGTTTTTGTTCCGCCGCCGATGACTTCACGGAGGCTTCCTGCGCCAGATAATTTTGCCGCGCCACATCGATATCGCGTTCTGAAAACGGGTTTACTTTCGCCTGGCTGCCACGTGCGTAACGCTGATACTCTTTAGCGAATTTATCCCGCGTGGCCTTTGCCTGCTGAGTATTCGCCGCCATCTCATCTAACTCTGCGCCCAACGCCCGCTGTTTATGTTCTGCGGTAACGATATCCGCCATCAGCCGATCCACCCGCGCCTGATAACGCGTCGGGTCCAGTCGAAATAGCACCTCACCTTTTTTAATCAGCGTATTTTTCTTATCCGTCACTTCAATCACCACACCAGTCACCTGTGGGACAACAGGAATAGAAATAACCGCTTTTTGCGCTTTAAAGGTATACGGATGGTTATAGTTCATTAACAGAATTAGACCGCTGACAATAAATATTCCACCCAGGGCCGCTGTGGGAATGGTCCATTTATTTACGGGAATTTTGAAGATCTTAAACATTGCCCATGCAAAAGCCACATAGGTCAAAATAATCAGTAAATCCATAAGTATTACTCGGCAGAAGAGGATTTGATGTCGGCGAGCTGTTTCTCCAGCCCGGCAATGCGCTGTTGCAGTTGCATAACGGATGAATCATGGCTTTGCATTCCCCATCCCCGCTCCGGGCGGTAAAGCGTGGCCCAAATCCACAAAAACGGCCAGATAACATGTAACGTAAAAAGACTCACCCAACCAGCAACATGAATGGCGTCGGCATGAGGATGATTACGTTTTTTGGCAATCAGGTAGGGAATATCATGTAAAATAATGATCCCATAGAAGATCACCAGAAATACAAAAATAAGCACTCCCAGTGCAAAATAGTCCAGGAACATATTTCCCTCAAAGAATATAAAAAAGAACAATTAACGCATATTATGAAATGCCATGATGCAGTGCAATTTCCTTATTTATATAACGACATATTGTTTTTTATATACTTTCTTAAATGTGCTGTCTGGTTTTTCAACAGGACGAGGTTTATCATATTGAAATAGTGGAACTATTGGCCAAACTAATGAATAACTCCAGTAAAACATCCACAGTACAGATTAAGCGTATTAAACCTTCAATTATCTACCGTTTATTGCTGATTGGCCTCGGATCACCAATGGTGATTTACGGCCTGGTTCGCCCGCTCACCATCGAAACGCGAGATTAAACTCCTGACAAAACACGCCCCAGAAACGTACTTCTGTTGGCGTAGTCTGGGTTATTGCGCACGTAGGTTTAAAACGTAAATTGTAACAACGTGCGCTTTGTTTATGCCGGATGCGGCGTGTACGCCTTATCCGGCCTACGGTCAGGTTCCCGTAGGCATGATAAGACGCGTAAGCGTCGCATCAGGCAATGAATACCCAATGCGACCAGCTTCTTATATCAGAACAACCCCAACGGTTTATCCGAATAGCTCACCAGCAGACATTTTGTCTGTTGATAATGCTCCAGCATCATTTTGTGGGTTTCGCGCCCAATACCAGATTGCTTATAGCCGCCAAACGCCGCGTGAGCAGGATACGCGTGATAGCAATTGGTCCACACGCGCCCGGCCTGAATACCACGCCCCATTTTATACGCCGATTACCGTTACGACTCCAGACACCCGCCCCCAGGCCATATTGCGTATCGTTAGCCAGCGCCAGCGCTTCCTCCACGGTTTTGAAGGTCGTTACCGCCAGCACCGGGCCAAAGATTTCTTCCTGGAAGACGCGCATGTTGTTTTGACCAAACAGGATAGTCGGCTCAAGGTGATGGCCGTCCTTCAACTCGCCGTCCAGAAGCTTACGCCGCCCGCCGGTTAACACATCGGCACCTTCTTTTTTTGCCGATATCAATGTAATTGAGGATGGTTTCCATCTGCCCCTGTGCGACCTGCGCGCCGTTTGCGTTACCGCATCCAACGGGTTCCCGCTGCGAATACGCTCTACCCGGCGAATTGCACGTTCCATAAAACGCTCGTAGATCGACTCATGCACCAGCGCACGGCTTGGGCGGCCAAACTTCACCCTGGTTAAATGCAAACAGGGCAAAGCCCTCCAGCGCTTTATCAAAGAAAGTATCTTCCTCGTCCATGACGTCGGCGAAGAAAATGTTTGGCGATTTACCGCCCAACTCCAGGGTTACCGGAATGATGTTTTGCGTGGCGTACTGCATGATTTGCTGGCCGACTTCCGTTGAGCCGGTAAAGGCGACTTTGGCGATCCGTTTGGAGGTCGCCAGATATTCACCAATTTCGCCACCCGCACCGTTCACCACGTTAATCACGCCCGGCGGCAGCAGGTCACCAATAATCTCCATCAGCAGCAGCACGGACAGCGGCGTTAACCGCGCGGGTTTGAGCACAATGCCGTTACCCGCGGCCAGCGCGGGCGCCATTTTCCAGCTCGCCATCAGCAGCGGGAAGTTCCACGGGATAATCTGCGCCACCACGCCCACGGTTCGTGGAAGTGATAAGCCACGGTGTCTTTATCAACCTCACTGATACCGCCTTCCTGCGCGCGGATACAGGAGGCAAAGTAGCGGAAATGGTCGATGGCCAGCGGCACGTCAGCGCTTGGTTTCGCGAATCGGTTTACCGTTATGCCAGGTTTCAGCCGTGGCCAATAGCTCCAGGTTTTGTTCCATGCGATCGGCAATTTTCAACAGGACTGCAGCGCGATCCTGTACGGACGTGTTCGCCTTTATCCTTTGCGCGATGCGCGGCGTCCAGCGCCAGGTCGATATCGCGCGTCCCTGACGAGGCGACTTCACACAATAGCTGGCCGGTGACTGGCGTGAGGTTTTTATAGTATTCACCATCAACCGGAGCGACCCAATCGCCGCCGATAAAGTTGTCGTAGCGTGCTTTCAATTTAAAGGGAAACCATATTCGCCGGGCTGGATACGTGATGAAGGGGGGTTATTGGTCATGACCATCTCCTTGCTGTGTGGGAATACTACAAAGGTAGACTGGCCTGGCGAAATATTCGCCAGCAGGTTACAGCTTTACGACTGCGGTCACGTTTTTATCCGCCAGCGCCTTAAGGAGATATAATGGAACAACAGATCCCCGGCGTTGAGGTGTTATTTGTGGCCGGTTTTGGCCCTATCACGCGCAGCACGAATACCACCGCCGCATTTTATCAGACCGCGTTAGGTCTACCGCTCAAAGCAATGGAGGGGAACGAGGAGTACCTGCTGACAGACGTTGACCAACTGAAGGGCGTGAAACATTTTGCACTCTGGCCGCTGTCACAGGCAGCAACTTCGTGTTTTGGTCAGGAACAATGGCCCGCTGACCTGCCTATCCCTCAAGCGTGGATTGAGTTTGAAGTCCGTGATATTGAAGCCGCCGCCCAGGCGCTGCTCACTCAGGGCTACACATTATTAATCGCTAACCGTATGGAACCGTGGGGGCAATCGGTGACGCGCTTGCTGAGTCCTGAAGGTTTACTAACTGGGGTGACGATTACCCCGTGGCTGCGTGAAGGATTTGAGAACAGGGCGTGACGGAAACATCAACTAATACGGCCTACAAATCATACGATTCGTAGGCCGTTTCACTCTTCGCGGTTAATTACATCGCCGCGCGGAAAATCGCCATAATTTCGTCGTGCGTGGCCTGAATCGGGTTGGTAAAGCCGCAGGCATCTTTCAGCGCGTTAGTGGCCAGAACAGGAATGTCCTCTTCTTTTACATTCAGATCGCGCAGACCCGCCGGAATGTTCACCTTACGCGCCAGTTTGCGAATGGCGTCGATACAGGCCTGTGCGCCCTGATCATTGCTCATTGCACTCACATCAATGCCCATCGCATGGCCACAATCACGCAGACGCGCGGCCGCCACTTTGCTGTTGAACACCTGTACGTGCGGCAGCAGCACGGCATTACACACGCCATGCGGCAGATCGTAGAAGCCACCCAGCTGGTGCGCCATCGCATGGACATAACCCAACGATGCGTTGTTGAACGCCATCCCTGCCAGGAACTGCGCGTAGGCCATCGCTTCGCGCGCTTCGCTGTTGCTGCCGTTTTCCACCGCCGTTGGCAGATTTTCGACAATCATGGTGATCGCTTTCAGCGCGCAGGCATCGGTAATCGGGGTTGCAGCAATAGACACATAAGCTTCAATGGCGTGGGTCAGCGCATCCATACCGGTCGCTGCGGTCAGCCCTTTCGGCATTCCTTCCATCAGGGAGGAGTCGTTGACGGACAGAACAGGCGTCACGTGCTTATCCACAATCGCCATTTTGATATGACGCGTCACGTCGGTGATGATACAAAAACGGGTCATTTCAGACGCCGTACCCGCCGTGGTGTTGATGGCAACCATCGGCAACTGTGGCTTGGCAGAGCGGTCAACGCCTTCATAATCGCGGATATGACCACCGTTCGCGGCAACCAGCGCGATACCTTTTGCACAGTCGTGTGGAGAACCACCGCCCAGTGAAATCACACAGTCACAATTATGGGCCAAAGCAGCTTCTAGACCCTCCTCTACGTTGACCGTGGTTGGGTTCGGGTGGGTTCCATCAAAAACGACGCTCTGAATATCATATCCCTGAAGGCGTTTTTGAATATCACCCACAACGCCCAGCTTATTCAGAACTGCGTCGTCCCAATTAAGGCATGGCGATAGCCATATTCTTTCATTGTATTCATTGCATCATTTAATGCGCCATTACCAATAACATTCACTGATGGAATGAAGAAAGTGGATGCAGCCATGATAGTTCCTTTATTTAGTAAGCAGGCCCAAGAGAATACAGGCGAGAAAGAGAAGAAAATATGATCATCATTGCATTTTCACCGTTCGAAAAAATAAAAAGCACGCCAGGTTAAGATTCCTAACGTGCTGATTATTAATTAATATGTTTTTGTATTCAGAATGATATATTTTTTACATTAATTGTTAATTTTTATTTTCCGGAAACAGTAATGCATCGCGCAATAAATGATCATTTCCACGGCGACGCGTGAAACCAATACGGTTGAAATATTCCAGGATCTGAATCGCTAATTTACGGCCCACATTCTTTTTTTTATCGCGGAAATCAGCCGCACAGGTCGAGCCTTTTTCCAGATTGAGTTCACGAATCATACTGGCAAACGCGACAATACGGTCATTACGATAATAGCGATCTTTCACTATCGCGGTAATCATCCCCTGCTGCGCCGCCAGACGTAGTACAACGCGCATGGTGTTCTCATCCGTACCGGTTTCGGTCGCCAGGTCTCGCACCCACCATGGTTCATCGCCAAACAGCGGCTCGGCTTTCAGCCAGATAGCCTGTTGCTCATCGGTCAAACCCGCTTTGTGATCCGGCAGATGCAGCCAGCCGTGATGGCTGGCAATCGTACCGCTTTCGCGCATCCGCTCAATCAGCGTCAGTACCAGCGCCTCTTCTTCCATCGGCAGAGCGATGCGGCGTAAGCGCTCGCGTCCAGGGCCTGGTTCATCTTTATGCTGCTCGTGGTAAACCGCCAGCGCGTCTAATAGCTTGCGCTGCCAGCGTGCCGCCAGCGGCGCATCCAGAAGGCTATCGCCGGCAAGAATAAAGCCTGGCTGTTGCAGCAATTCGCGCATCCCTTCGCCGTTGAGCTGGCGCGCCCAGGCGAAATCCGCAAGGTTAACCGCGCCGCGTTCCAGATGAACAGATAACGCATCGGCATCGCTCTGCGCCCGTGCAAGAGACGCCAGCCATTGCAGATATTCCGGCTTACGTTTACCGCGACGCGGCGGGTTAAGCATCACGACGCGCGCTCCGGCCAGCGTGTTGCGGGCAGAGATATCGCGCAATACCAGGCGGTCGTTATCTGCCAGCCATAACGGGGTGTCGAAGACCAGTTCAGCAAGGTTATCTTCCAGCAGTGAAACGCGTCCCGTGACGTGGCTGGCGGCGTGGTGAATATGCAGCGGCTGCCACTGGGTCAGCGGTGTATGGGTTTGAAGCTCGACAATCACCCGTGTGAACGGCTCTGGCGGCACATCGGCAAGCAGCCAGTCGCCACGGTTAATCTGCTCTTTTTCCGCATCACCCGCGATGTTAAGCGCGATACGCTGCCCGGCATTGGCGGTTTCTGTTGGCTGGTTTTGCGCATGCAGCGCACGTACACGCATCGGTTTATTTACACCAGTCAGCCAGAGTGAATCGCCTACCTTCACTTCCCCGCTTAACGCCGTACCGGTGACGACCAGCCCGGCACCTTTTACGGTAAATGCGCGGTCAATCGCGAGGCGGAAACTATGTTGGCTGGCGTGCTCGCGTTCCGGCAACTGAAGCAGATGCTCGCGCAGGGCATCCATTCCCCGACCTTCGGTTGCTGCGGTGATAAACAGTTTTGCCTCAGCAAAACCGTATTCCCGCAGAACCTCCTTTACCTGGCGTTCAACCTCATCAACACGCGCTTCGTCCACGCGGTCGGTTTTGGTGAGCGCCATGGGTGAGTGTTGGATTACCGGTCAGCTGCAGGATCGCCAGATGTTCACGCGTTTGCGCCATCACGCCGTCATCACACGCCACCACCAGCAGGGCATGATCGATTCCCCCACGCCCGCCAGCATATTTGAGAGAAACTTTTCATGGCCTGGCACATCGATAAAACCCAGTACGCGTCTGTCCGCCTGCGGCCAGTAGGCGTACCCTAAATCGATGGTCATGCCGCGGGATTTCTCTTCCGGCAGACGATCGGCGTTAATACCGGTAATCGCCTGCAGCAGGGTGGTTTTGCCGTGGCTCAACGTGCCCGGCGGTGGCAATAATCATTTCAACAACATCTCCAGAAAACGAGGTTCATCTTCAAGGCAGCGTAAATCGAGCCACAGACGACCATCATAAAGTTGCCCGATAACCGGGATAGGCAGGCTGCGCCAGCGGGTCGACAGCGCTTCCAGCTGACTCCCTCTCGACCGTCGAGCGGCGTCAGCGCGATTACCCCGCACTAGGCAGGCTTTCTGACGGCAGTGAACCGCTGCCAATTTGCGACGCGCACGACATCACCTGCACGGAAAATTCATCGCCATAGCGTGCAGCCAGCGGTTCGCGTAAGCGTTCGGCCTGCTGCTGAATGTCTTGCGCACTGCGGCTCAACAGCCGCAGCGTTGGCAGTTCTGCCGCCAGTTTTTCAGGATTAAGATAGAAGCCAACGTAGCGTCCAGTGCGGCCAGAGTCATTTTATCCACCCGCAGCGCACGCTTGAGCGGGTGCTGCTGTAGGTGGGCAATTAACGCTTTTTTCCCGACGATACGCCAGCCTGCGGGCCGCCTAGCAGTTTGTCACCGGAGAAGCTCACCAGGCTCACGCCCGCAGCAATCATCTCCTGTGGCATCGGTTCTTTCGGCAGGCCGTAGCGGCTGAGATCGATAGTGAACCGCTGCCCAGATCGGCAACGACAGGCACATCCAGCTCGCGGCCCATTGCCGCCAGCTCCGCTTCATCCACCGATTTGGTAAAGCCTTCAATGCTGTAGTTACTGGTGTGTACCTTCATCAGCAGCCCGGTGTCGTCGTTCACCGCCTGGCGATAATCTTTTGCGTGAGTGCGGTTGGTCGTGCCCACTTCATGTAGCACGCAGCCAGCCTGACGCATGACGTCGGGAATGCGCAACGCGCCGCCAATCTCCACCAGCTCGCCACGGGAAACCACAACCTCTTTGCCCGCTGCCGTCGCTGCCAGCATCAGCAACACCGCGGCGGCATTGTTATTGACGATGCAGCATCTTCCGCTCCGGTTAAACGGCACAGCAAATCCGCCAGCGCGCGATTGCGACGACCGCGCCCCGTCCAAATCATATTCCAGCGTCACCGGGTCGCGCATCGCCTGCGTGACGGCTTCAATTGCCGACTGCGACTGCTGTGCACGCCCCAGATTGGTGTGCAACACGGTTCCCGTCAGGTTAATGACCGGGCGCAGTGCGTTCTGGGCATCTTGCTGTAAACGGCTCGCGGTTTCCTGCGCCCAGTTTTCACACCACGCAGGCAGCGTCTGGCTGCCACGAATCACTTCTCGCGCTTCGTCGAGCATCTGACGCAACAATTCCACCACGCGGGTGTGACCATAAGTATCACGCAAAGAAAGGAAGGAGCTATCGCGCAATAAGCGATCAATAGCCGGAAGTTGACTATAGAGGGAACGCGTTTCGGTTGTCATAGGAAACCTGGCTGATCAAGGCCCTCTCACACGGAGAAGGGCGTTTAACATAACCACGGATTGTAACGTGAGATGGGTCAGGAGGACATATCGCGCATCAAGCCTTTGGCGGTTCGGTGCGAGCAAAACTTTCGCGGCTAAACAGGTTTTCGACCAGTTTGACTAAGTGTGGGCGGTCGACACACCAACCTGGCGCAACGCGGCGGAAATTGAGATATCCGACGGCACAGGCAATGGCGATAGTCGCCAGATTGACCGTATCGGTTTTGAGTGTGCCATCGACCAGATATCCTTCCAGCACATCCAGACTGCGGTTGATTTTCTCCCGCTGGCGTAACAATTCATCTTCAGACTGCTGCGCCGCTGGACGCGCCTGTTCACGCACCGATACCAGCCCGGCATCCATAATGCCATCCGCCAGTGCCTCAATTTTGCGCACCCGCAACGACTCCAGCGGATCGCGCGGCAACATCGCCGGAGCGACATTCATTAATTCAATATATTCAGCGATGATCGGCGAATCAAACCAGCATTCGCCCTCTTCGGTCACCAGCACCGGCACTTTTCCTAACGGGTTAAATTGCGCCACGCCGTTGTCCGCGTTATAGGGCAGTTCATTAATAAATTCGAAAGTTATGCCCTTTTCTAACAACAGAATAGAAAGTTTGCGTACAAACGGGCTGGTGTAGCTACCGACGAGTTTCATGCCGAGTCCTTTGTGCGAGGAAAAATATCAGTATGGCCTGGTGATGGGAAAAAGGGCAGAAAATGTTGATGGTTTGTTACTTCCAAATAAATCACATATTTATCATGGTGATATAAATATTTTCCTAATTATTTCACTCTGATGGATATCTCACTTCAGGCTTTCTTATAAATCTGTAGGGTTTCGCCTGTCAGCAGACAAATAACCCGATAAAACAAGGATGAGAAATGAGCGGAAAACCGGCAGCGCGTCAGGGCGACATGACGCAGTATGGCGGTAGCATTGTTCAGGGTTCAGCCGGGGTGCGCATTGGTGCCCCCACCGGCGTGGCCTGTTCGGTGTGCCCCGGCGGAGTGACGTCCGGCCATCCGGTCAATCCCCTGCTCGGTGCAAAGGTCCTTCCCGGTGAAACCGACATCGCCCTGCCCGGCCCGCTGCCGTTCATCCTCTCCCGCACCTACAGCAGTTACCGGACAAAAACGCCCGCGCCGGTGGGGAGCCTCGGCCCCGGCTGGAAAATGCCTGCGGATATCCGCTTACAGCTGCGCGATAACACACTGATACTCAGTGATAACGGCGGCAGAAGCCTGTATTTTGAGCACCTGTTTCCCGGTGAGGACGGTTACAGCCGCAGCGAGTCACTGTGGCTGGTGCGCGGCGGCGTGGCGAAACTGGATGAAGGTCACCGGCTGGCCGCACTCTGGCAGGCGCTGCCGGAAGAACTCCGCTTAAGTCCGCATCGTTATCTGGCGACAAACAGTCCGCAGGGGCCGTGGTGGCTGCTCGGTTGGTGTGAGCGGGTGCCGGAAGCGGATGAGGTGCTGCCTGCGCCGCTGCCGCCGTACCGGGTACTGACCGGGCTGGTGGACCGCTTCGGGCGCACACAGACGTTCCACCGCGAAGCCGCCGGTGAATTCAGCGGCGAAATCACCGGCGTGACGGATGGTGCCTGGCGTCACTTCCGGCTGGTACTGACCACGCAGGCGCAGCGGGCAGAAGAAGCCCGGCAGCAGGCCATTTCCGGCGGGACGGAACCGTCCGCTTTTCCTGATACCCTGCCGGGTTACACCGAATATGGCCGGGACAACGGCATCCGTCTGTCTGCCGTGTGGCTGACGCACGACCCGGAATACCCGGAGAATTTACCTGCCGCGCCGCTGGTGCGCTATGGCTGGACGCCACGCGGCGAACTGGCGGTGGTGTATGACCGTAGTGGCAAACAGGTGCGCAGCTTTACTTACGATGATAAATACCGGGGCCGGATGGTGGCGCACCGTCACACGGGCCGGCCGGAAATCCGTTACCGTTACGACAGCGACGGGCGGGTGACAGAACAGCTAAACCCGGCAGGCTTAAGCTACACGTATCAGTATGAGAAAGACCGCATCACCATCACCGACAGCCTGGACCGCCGTGAAGTGCTGCACACGCAGGGCGAAGCCGGGCTGAAGCGGGTGGTGAAAAAGGAACACGCGGACGGCAGCGTCACGCAGAGTCAGTTTGACGCCGTGGGCAGGCTCAGGGCACAGACGGATGCCGCAGGCAGGACAACAGAGTACAGCCCGGATGTGGTGACGGGCCTCATCACGCGCATAACCACGCCGGATGGCAGGGCATCGGCGTTTTACTATAACCACCACAACCAGTTAACGTCAGCCACCGGGCCTGACGGGCTGGAATTGCGCCGGGAATATGATGAATTGGGCCGTCTGATTCAGGAAACTGCCCCTGACGGCGATATCACCCGCTACCGTTATGATAATCCACACAGTGACTTACCCTGCGCAACGGAAGATGCCACCGGCAGCCGGAAAACCATGACGTGGAGCCGTTACGGTCAGTTGCTGAGCTTCACCGACTGTTCCGGTTATGTAACCCGTTATGACCATGACCGCTTCGGGCAGATGACGGCGGTGCACCGCGAGGAAGGGCTGAGTCAGTACCGCGCATACGACAGCCGTGGACAGTTAATTGCCGTGAAAGACACGCAGGGCCATGAAACGCGGTATGAATACAACATCGCCGGTGACCTGACCGCCGTCATTGCCCCGGACGGCAGCAGAAACGGGACACAGTACGATGCGTGGGGAAAGGCCGTCCGTACCACGCAGGGCGGGCTAACGCGCAGTATGGAATACGATGCTGCCGGACGGGTCATCCGCCTGACCAGTGAAAACGGCAGCCACACCACCTTCCGTTACGATGTACTTGACCGGCTGATACAGGAAACCGGCTTTGACGGCCGCACACAGCGTTATCACCACGACCTGACCGGCAAACTTATCCGCAGCGAGGATGAGGGTCTGGTCACCCACTGGCACTATGACGAAGCAGACCGCCTCACGCACCGCACCGTGAAGGGTGAAACCGCAGAGCGGTGGCAGTATGACGAACGTGGCTGGCTGACAGACATCAGCCATATCAGCGAAGGGCACCGGGTGGCGGTGCATTACAGGTATGATGAGAAAGGCCGGCTGACCGGTGAGCGTCAGACGGTGCATCACCCGCAGACGGAAGCACTGCTCTGGCAGCATGAGACCAGACATGCGTACAACGCGCAGGGGCTGGCGAACCGCTGTATACCGGACAGCCTGCCCGCCGTGGAATGGCTGACCTACGGCAGCGGTTACCTGGCAGGCATGAAACTCGGCGACACACCGCTGGTGGAGTACACCCGCGACCGCCTGCACCGGGAAACGCTGCGCAGCTTCGGCCGTTATGAACTCACCACCGCTTATACCCCTGCCGGGCAGTTACAGAGCCAGCACCTGAACAGCCTGCTGTCTGACCGCGATTACACCTGGAACGACAACGGCGAACTCATCCGCATCAGCAGCCCGCGCCAGACCCGGAGTTACAGCTACAGCACCACCGGCAGGCTGACCGGCGTTCACACCACCGCAGCGAATCTGGATATCCGCATCCCGTATGCCACAGACCCGGCAGGTAACCGCCTGCCCGACCCGGAGCTGCACCCGGACAGCACCCTCAGCATGTGGCCGGATAACCGTATCGCCCGTGACGCGCACTATCTTTACCGGTATGACCGTCACGGCAGGCTGACAGAGAAAACCGACCTCATCCCGGAAGGGGTTATCCGCACGGATGATGAGCGGACTCACCGGTACCATTACGACAGTCAGCACCGGCTGGTGCACTACACGCGGACACAATATGAAGAGCCGCTGGTCGAAAGTCGCTATCTTTACGACCCGCTGGGCCGCAGGGTGGCAAAACGGGTGTGGCGGCGTGAACGGGACCTGACGGGCTGGATGTCGCTGTCACGGAAACCGCAAGTGACCTGGTACGGCTGGGACGGCGACCGGCTGACCACAATACAGAACGACAGAACCCGCATCCAGACGATTTATCAGCCGGGGAGCTTCACGCCACTCATCAGAGTTGAAACCGCCACCGGTGAGCTGGCGAAAACGCAGCGCCGCAGCCTGGCGGATGCGCTTCAGCAGTCCGGCGGCGAAGACGGTGGCAGTGTGGTGTTCCCGCCGGTGCTGGTGCAGATGCTCGACCGGCTGGAAAGTGAAATCCTGGCTGACCGGGTGAGTGAGGAAAGCCGCCGCTGGCTGGCATCGTGCGGCCTGACCGTGGAGCAGATGCAAAACCAGATGGACCCGGTGTACACGCCGGCGCGAAAAATCCACCTGTACCACTGCGACCATCGCGGCCTGCCGCTGGCCCTTATCAGCAAGGAAGGGACAACAGAATGGTGCGCAGAATACGATGAATGGGGCAACCTGCTGAATGAAGAGAACCCGCATCAGCTGCAGCAGCTTATCCGCCTGCCGGGGCAGCAGTATGATGAGGAGTCCGGCCTGTATTACAACCGCCACCGCTATTATGACCCGCTGCAGGGGCGGTATATCACTCAGGATCCGATTGGGCTGAAGGGGGGATGGAATTTTTATCAGTATCCGTTGAATCCAGTTACGAATACAGATCCTCTGGGGTTAGAAGTTTTTCCTAGACCATTCCCCTTGCCAATTCCATGGCCCAAAAGCCCTGCACAGCAGCAAGCAGATGATAATGCTGCAAAAGCATTGACAAAATGGTGGAACGATACAGCATCACAAAGAATATTTGACTCTCTAATATTGAATAATCCGGGACTAGCATTAGATATAACAATGATAGCTTCTCGTGGAAATGTTGCAGACACAGGGATAACTGATCGTGTCAATGACATAATAAATGACAGATTCTGGAGTGATGGGAAAAAACCCGACAGATGTGACGTACTTCAGGAACTAATTGATTGTGGTGATATTAGTGCTAAAGATGCAAAAAGCACACAGAAAGCCTGGAATTGTCGTCACTCCAGACAGTCAAACGATAAAAAAAGATAGCCCTTGTGGAGGTTCCTGCAATGTCAAATACATACCAGAAAAGAAAGGCAAGTAAAGAGTATGGTTTATATAATCAATGTAAGAAACTAAATGATGATGAATTATTTCGCTTACTTGATGATCACAATTCCTTGAAAAGGATTTCATCTGCCAGAGTATTACAGTTAAGAGGTGGGCAAGACGCTGTTAGATTGGCAATTGAGTTCTGCTCTGATAAAAATTATATCCGTAGAGATATCGGAGCATTTATACTCGGGCAAATAAAAATTTGCAAAAAATGCGAAGATAATGTTTTTAATATTTTGAACAATATGGCATTGAATGATAAGAGCGCTTGCGTTCGAGCTACGGCAATCGAGTCAACGGCTCAGCGATGCAAGAAAAACCCAATTTATTCACCTAAAATAGTAGAACAATCTCAAATTACTGCTTTTGATAAATCGACTAATGTCAGACGTGCTACAGCATTTGCTATTTCTGTTATCAATGATAAAGCAACAATTCCACTATTGATTAATCTGTTAAAAGATCCAAATGGAGATGTCAGAAACTGGGCCGCATTTGCAATAAATATCAATAAATATGATAATAGTGATATTAGGGATTGTTTTGTGGAGATGCTTCAGGATAAAAATGAGGAAGTCCGTATTGAAGCAATAATCGGACTTTCCTACAGAAAAGATAAAAGGGTTTTATCTGTTTTATGCGATGAGTTAAAAAAAAATACTGTTTATGATGATATCATTGAAGCTGCGGGTGAATTAGGTGATAAAACGCTACTTCCTGTTTTAGATACTATGTTGTACAAGTTTGATGACAATGAAATTATAACTTCCGCTATTGATAAGCTGAAGCGTTCATAGCGTGAGTTGCCTATGCACAGTGGGGGATTCCCGCCGGCACGGTGCAGATGCTCGACCGGCTGGAAAGTGAAATCCTGGCTGACCGGGTGAGTGAGGAAAGCCGCCGCTGGCTGGCATCGTGCGGCCTGACCGTGGAGCAGATGAAAAACCAGATGGACCCGGTGTACACGCCGGCGCGAAAAATCCACCTGTACCACTGCGACCATCGCGGCCTGCCGCTGGCGCTCATCAGCACGGAAGGGGCAACAGCGTGGTGCGCAGAATATGATGAATGGGGCAACCTGCTGAGTGATGAGAACCCGCATCATCTGCAGCAGCTCATTCGCCTGCCGGGTCAGCAGTATGATGAGGAGTCCGGCCTGTATTACAACCGCCACCGCTATTATGACCCGCTGCTGGGGCGGTATATCACTCAGGATCCGATTGGACTGAAGGGGGGATGGAATTTTTATCAGTATCCGTTGAATCCGGTCATAAATGTAGATCCGCAAGGTTTGGTTGATATAAATTTATACCCCGAAAGTGATCTTATCCATTCTGTAGCTGATGAGATTAATATCCCAGGCGTTTTCACAATCGGGGGGCATGGTACCCCCACATCTATTGAATCCGCAACGCGCAGTATCATGACAGCTAAAGATCTAGCATATCTAATTAAATTTGATGGGAATTATAAAGATGGGATGACAGTTTGGTTATTTTCTTGTAATACAGGTAAAGGACAAAATTCATTTGCTAGCTAATTAGCTAAAGAGTTACATACAAATGTAATAGGACCTGACACGCTATGGACGTGGTGGGGGCGAGGAACTAATGGTAAGTTAAAAATGGATACAGTGCTAACAGCACCAACGAACCTTAATTCAAATAAGGATCTAATGGCTATAACAACAAAAGACCTTGGTAATTGGATAACATATGGGCCATCTGGGCACCCCATTTCTAATATGCAAGGTACGCCAGAAAAACCCAGTGATATAAGATAGGTTGTAGATGTATGAAAGCATGCTTGTTACTATTTTTTTATTTCTCTTTTATTTGTCAATTGCATGGTGCTGATGTGAAAATAAAACAAAACGAAAGTATGATGGGGTCTACAGCAATGACCTATGATTTAAGTGAAGAAAAGTTGATGAAACTGAAGTATAAATCACAACATGGTGATTCAGAGGCATCATTTCGACTATATCAATATTACTGCTTTACTAAAAATAACATTTACAAACAATTGCGATTCTTGGAAAGATCAGCATCTCAGGGGAATGTTACAGCGCAGTTTAATTATGGGGTCTTTTTATCAGATACAAATCCAACATTATCAGAATATTATAATTTGAATAGAGCTATTTATTGGATGGAATTCGCTGTAAATAACGGTAATATTGATGCAAAGAGCAAACTTCAAGAGCTCAAAAAGCTAAAGCGAATGGATAGAAGGAAGAATAAGGAGAATCCGTAAAAGCAATAGTTCATCAGACTGCCGCAGCAGTAGTATGATGATGAATCAGGGCTGTACTATAACTATTATCGGTAACATTAACCGCAGCAGGGGCGGTATAACACTCAGGCTCCGATTGGGCTGGAAGGTAGGTGGAATTTTTATCAGTATCCGTTGAACCCGATTTCTGGAATCGATCCCCTTGGGATTAGCCACCTGTTTATACAGCATAACTTTAGGTATGCTTTCGTGTGTTTCAGATATACCATGTGATGATAATTTTTATGATGTGCTTAGTATTCCAGTCGCTTCTGGTAATAATATGCAATGTAAAAATAATCCCCGTTGTACACATTTATAAATAGATGGCCAATACCTCAAGGCCTATGGAGTTGGAATGTTAATGACCCGGGAGCAAGCAATAGAAAACCTGACGGCATACGATTAGTACCGTCAGTTAATACAGGAACTTATAATCGCAATGGATTTTCAATACATAGTTGTTTAAACGCTTTTGGTCCGTCTTTAGGACCTCGATTCTGTTCCGAGGGTTGTATAACTGGTTTATCTAATGACATGCAAAAATTAAATGAGTTAATATTTTCAGAGCCAGATAGCACATTAACAGTTACGGACTAAAAAATATGGCAAGGTTATTAACAATTGTATTTTTTTCTCTATTTCTGCGAGTGCAGTTACTGCAAGACAATTTCAGAGAGAGTTAGATTTGGCAGACAAAGCAATATTATGGGCACTAATATCAGCCAGTACTAAAGAGGGACGAAAAGCGTGTTCACTAAGCTATTTTGCCTGTAAGGCCGCAGAGGCTGAACTCGGACTGGCATATATGGCTGCGAATGATAACAAGGAATTTCTCACATCCTTATCTAATATAATGAGGTACAAAATAGATGCTGGACTTTCCGAATCCTATACATGCTATTTATTAAGTAAGGGAAAGATCATAAGACCATATCTGAAAAATCTAAATCCACTCCAACTTGCCGCTGATTGCATTGAAACAGTAAATAAAATAAAAGATAAGAATAAAAAAAATCATTGATATAAATTCAGTTAATATTTGTAGTGATGATAAAAATATAAAATTGAGAGTTAATAGTACTATTATGGCCATTGATGATTCTATAAAGTGCATCGATGAATGATAACTTAATTTTATTTAAAAATATATTAATAACTCACTCTCCAGGAGTTTTTTTAACTTAGTTTTATAATGAATACGATAATTAAAAGTGAAGAAGAAAATAGTTGTATACATATATTCCATGACCCTACATTGTGATCTATAGATTAAATATTTTTTAAATGTGACTGTCATCCTTCAGATAATAAAGCCATCATCGCAATAGATGGAAAAGCACTCCTGCTCTTTTTTGATTAGAGCCGTCGCAGGAGGAACAACTCATATCATCATTGCGATCTCGACGATGTATAGTCTCATCCTGCGGCAGAACAAGACGGATAAAAAATCCAATGAGAGCACACTCATCCAGAACTTATTAACATAATGAATATTAAAGAAAAATCATCGAAGCTAATGAAGTAATATGCAAAAATAATTAGTCCTTACAAGGAGCAAAGTTCCATAATCTCCCCCCTCCCCCTCAATGATCCAGATAGAGATAATGCATCCAGCTGGTCATGCGCAGCAGCACCTTACGCATCACCGAAACGTGGGCGAAATAGTAAACCGCCACCTGAGCGTAGATACCGTCCGGGAGCGCATCGACATCGGCATTTGGATCCAAATCAATCAGCGCCAGAACGCCGTCGGTCCCCGGCACCACGGTTAACGACTGCAATGCTCCCTGCGCCTGATAGGAACCTCCAGGCACGACCGGCAGAATGCTCGACAACTTGCCATGGAAAACCTGCCCGGGTAGGGCGTTAAACACCACTTCCACATCATCATCACCCCCCAGACGCAACAGCGAATTCTGGCGGAACTGGGCGACAATCTGCCGTTCTGATCGGGAATGAAAACCATCACCGGACGCAGTGGCAGCGCGGCGGCGTAAGTGCCCGGACGGATAAGAACCTGGGTGACATAGCCATCACTCGGCGCACGGATAACGGTTTGGTCGAGGTTATACCTCGCCTCCGTAAGCTGTGCTCGCAGACTGACAATCTGCGACTGCTCGCCGTTAACCATGCTGTTAATTGGCTTTGTATCTGCGCCTGTTCAGCCACGGAGCCTTTGACCATCGTGTCCTGCGCCAGGTCGTTTTGCCGCGCGTTATCAATATCACTTTCTGAGAACGGATTGACCCGCGCCTGGCTGCCTTTTAAGTATCGCTGGTGATCTTTGTACAGGCGGTCTCGCTTCCGCCGACACGCGGGTGGTGTTGGCCTGCGCCTCAGATAATTGGGCTTTAGCGTCTGCACATTGTGCGTCGCCGTAATCAAGTCCGCCTGTAGGCGATCGACCCGGGCCTGATAGCGCGTGGGATCGATTTTAAATAACACCTCACCCTTTTTGATCAGCTGGTTATTTTTATCCGTAACCTCGCTAACCACACCTGTGACCTGCGGCGTAATCGGAATCGAAATAACCGCTTTTTGCGCAGTAAAGGTATAAGGGTCGTTATATTTCATTAATAGAATGAGCCCGCTAACCAAAAATATACCGCCTAACGACGCCGTGGCCAGCGTCCATTGGTTTACCGGAATACGGAATATTTTAAATACCGCCCACGCCAGCGCGACATAGGTCAAAACAATCAGCAGATCCATGATTATTGCTCCGGCGTGTTGCGTATGAGTTGAGGGACAAATTACGCGATCTTTTGCTCCAGCTCTGCAACCCGCCGAGAGCTGAGTTCGCGCATCTTCACCCGTGGGCACTGGCTTTGGAACTGGTATGCCGACCTGTACAACGTAGGCCAACGGCGCATTAGCTGATCCAGCGTAGCCGATGGGTTCAAAAACCACCCGAATTTACGTGCAGCGTCAAAATAGACTCACCCAACCTCCGGTATCAATAGCATCCGCATGAGGATGATTACGCTTTTTCGCAATCGTATAAGGAATATCGTGAATCATGATGATTCCGTAAACAGAGCACCAGAAAGACGAAGATCGGCACCACCCAACGCAAAATAAGTTAGAAACATACTTGCTGCGAATTACGCTAATAAGAGTTATAGACCGGAGGCAGCCGCACGCAATTCAGGCTGATATTAGTGAAGATAATGTGCGTTGGTGATTTTCGCCATCATACCGAAGGGGAATTTTTAGAGGTGATGAGTTGCTTAGTTACATAACGATTGTATGACGAAGGCATAACATGCTGTAGATCACATCAGGTGAACGCCGTAAGAAAATATCTTGTGATTCAGATCACAAAGATTCAACAAACCATCAAAACAAAAATGTGACACTACTCACATTTAAATGCCATTTTTAGCGAAAATCGCCGCCTTGTTGCTTTTTTACACAAGCGTTTTGTGATGAACGTCACGTCAATTACCTCTCTACCCCCTATATTTATGTGATTGATATCACACAAAAGGCCGTCGACTGGACAGTTAACCGATTCAGTGCCAGATTTCGCAGTATCTACAAGGTCCGGCTACCTCTGCCGCCACATTAACAAAAAACCTCGGGCTTCCAGCCTGCGCGACAGCAAACATAAGAAGGGGTGTTTTTATGTCATCCGATATTAAGATCAAAGTGCAAAGCTTTGGTCGTTTCCTCAGCAACATGGTGATGCCAAATATCGGCGCGTTTATCGCGTGGGGTATCATCACCGCGTTATTTATTCCAACAGGGTGGTTACCGAACGAGACGCTGGCGAAGCTGGTCGGGCCGATGATCACTTATCTCCTGCCGCTGCTGATCGGTTATACCGGTGGTAAGCTGGTAGGCGGCGAACGTGGCGGCGTAGTCGGTGCCATCACCACCATGGGCGTTATCGTCGGCGCAGACATGCCGATGTTCCTCGGTTCTATGATTGCAGGTCCGCTGGGCGGCTGGTGCATTAAGCACTTCGACCGCTGGGTAGACGGTAAGATCAAATCCGGTTTTGAGATGCTGGTGAATAACTTCTCCGCAGGCATCATCGGGATGATCCTCGCTATTCTGGCATTCCTCGGCATTGGCCCGATTGTTGAAGCCCTGTCCAAAATGCTGGCTGCGGGCGTTAACTTCATGGTTGTCCATGACATGCTGCCGCTGGCGTCTATCTTTGTTGAACCGGCGAAAATCCTGTTCCTCAACAACGCCATTAACCACGGTATCTTCTCGCCGCTGGGTATTCAGCAGTCCCATGAACTGGGTAAATCAATCTTCTTCCTGATTGAAGCTAACCCAGGTCCAGGTATGGGCGTGCTGCTGGCGTACATGTTCTTTGGTCGTGGTAGCGCTAAACAGTCTGCGGGCGGTGCGGCAATCATCCACTTCCTGGGGGGTATCCACGAAATCTACTTCCCGTATGTGCTGATGAATCCGCGTCTGATCCTCGCAGTCATCCTCGGCGGTATGACTGGCGTGTTCACGCTGACTATCCTGGGCGGTGGTCTGGTTTCTCCGGCATCTCCGGGTTCTATCCTTGCTGTACTGGCGATGACACCAAAAGGTGCTTACTTCGCTAACATCGCGGGTGTGTGTGCGGCGATGGCTGTCTCCTTCGTTGTCTCTGCTATTTTGCTGAAAACCAGCAAAGTGAAAGAAGAAGATGATATTGAAGCAGCAACTCGTCGTATGCAGGACATGAAAGCTGAGTCTAAAGGCGCATCTCCGCTGTCTGCTGGCGATGTGACTAACGACCTGAGCCACGTACGTAAAATCATCGTTGCCTGTGACGCCGGTATGGGTTCCAGTGCGATGGGCGCAGGCGTTCTGCGTAAGAAAATTCAGGATGCAGGTCTGTCGCAGATTTCTGTTACTAACAGCGCGATCAACAACCTGCCGCCAGATGTGGACCTCGTCATCACTCACCGTGACCTGACCGAACGCGCTATGCGCCAGGTTCCGCAGGCACAGCATATTTCGCTGACCAACTTCCTCGACAGCGGCCTGTACACCAGCCTGACCGAACGTCTGGTTGCTGCCCAACGCCACACGGCAAACGAAGAGAAAGTAAAAGACAGCCTGAAAGACAGCTTTGACGATTCCAGTGCTAACCTGTTCAAGCTAGGCGCGGAGAACATCTTCCTCGGTCGCAAAGCGGCAACCAAAGAAGAAGCGATTCGTTTTGCTGGCGAGCAGCTGGTGAAAGGCGGTTACGTTGAGCCGGAATACGTTCAGGCGATGCTGGATCGTGAAAAACTGACCCCGACTTATCTGGGTGAGTCTATCGCGGTGCCACACGGTACGGTTGAAGCGAAAGATCGCGTACTGAAAACGGGCGTCGTGTTCTGCCAGTACCCGGAAGGCGTGCGCTTCGGTGAAGAAGAAGATGACATTGCCCGTCTGGTGATTGGTATTGCTGCCCGTAACAACGAGCACATTCAGGTTATCACCAGCCTGACCAATGCACTGGATGATGAGTCCGTCATCGAGCGTCTGGCACACACCACCAGCGTGGATGAAGTGCTGGAACTGCTGGCAGGTCGTAAGTAATCCAATCCCACCCTCTCCACATGGAGAAGGTGGGGTTAATTGCCTGATGCGCTACGCTTATCAGGCCTACAGGATGCATCACAATTTGTTGAATTTGCACGTTCTTGTAGGCCGGATAAGGCGCTTACGCCGCATCCGGCGCTGCCCCTCTCCTCACGGAGAGGGTTTGGGTGAGGGAAAAGCCTCACCCCAGCCCTCTCGGGTAAAAACATTGATGAAGGTTAATACTATGAAAGCATTACATTTTGGCGCAGGTAATATCGGTCGTGGCTTTATCGGTAAACTGCTGGCAGACGCGGGTATCCAACTGACGTTTGCCGATGTCAATCAGGTGGTACTTGATGCCCTGAATGCCCGTCATAGCTATCAGGTACATGTGGTTGGTGAAACCGAGCAGGTAGATACCGTTTCCGGCGTCAATGCTGTCAGCAGCATTGGTGATGATGTCGTTGATCTGATTGCTCAGGTTGATTTAGTCACTACCGCCGTTGGCCCGGTTGTGCTGGAACGTATTGCTCCGGCAATCGCCAAAGGGCAGGTGAAACGTAAAGAACAAGGTAATGAATCCCCGCTGAACATCATCGCCTGTGAAAACATGGTACGCGGTACCACGCAGCTGAAAGGCCATGTGATGAACGCCCTGCCGGAAGACGCCAAAGCGTGGGTAGAAGAACACGTTGGCTTTGTCGATTCCGCCGTTGACCGCATCGTACCGCCTTCGGCTTCGGCAACTAACGATCCGCTGGAAGTGACGGTAGAAACCTTCAGCGAATGGATTGTCGATAAAACGCAGTTCAAAGGCGCACTGCCGAACATCCCAGGCATGGAGTTAACCGACAACCTGATGGCATTTGTCGAACGTAAACTCTTCACCCTGAACACGGGTCATGCTATAACCGCGTACCTCGGAAAACTGGCCGGTCATCAGACCATTCGTGACGCGATTCTCGACGAGAAAATCCGCGCGGTGGTAAAAGGTGCGATGGAAGAAAGTGGTGCAGTATTGATCAAGCGCTACGGCTTTGACGCTGACAAGCATGCGGCGTACATCCAGAAAATTCTCGGCCGTTTTGAGAACCCGTATCTGAAAGATGATGTAGAGCGCGTAGGCCGTCAGCCACTGCGTAAACTGAGTGCTGGCGACCGTCTGATCAAGCCACTGCTCGGTACGCTGGAATATGGTCTGCCACATAAAAACCTGATTGAAGGTATTGCCGCTGCAATGCACTTCCGCAGTGAAGATGATCCGCAGGCTCAGGAACTGGCAGCACTGATCGCTGACAAAGGTCCGCAGGCGGCGCTGGCACAGATTTCCGGTCTTGATGCCAACAGCGAGGTTGTATCCGAGGCGGTAACCGCTTATAAAGCAATGCAATAATGGTGGACCAGGCGCAGGACACCCTGCGCCCGAATAACAGATTGTCAGATATGCAGGCAACAATGGAACAAACCCAGGCCTTTGAAAACCGTGTGCTTGAGCGTCTGAATGCTGGCAAAACCGTGCGAAGCTTTCTGATCACCGCCGTCGAGCTCCTGACCGAGGCGGTAAATCTTCTGGTGCTTCAGGTATTCCGCAAAGACGATTACGCGGTGAAGTATGCTGTAGAACCGTTACTCGACGGCGATGGTCCGCTGGGCGATCTTTCTGTGCGTTTAAAACTCATTTACGGGTTGGGCGTCATTAACCGCCAGGAATACGAAGATGCGGAACTGCTGATGGCATTGCGTGAAGAGCTAAATCACGACGGCAACGAGTACGCCTTTACCGACGACGAAATCCTTGGACCCTTTGGTGAACTGCACTGCGTGGCGGCGTTACCACCGCCGCCACAGTTTGAACCAGCAGACTCCAGTTTGTATGCAATGCAAATTCAGCGCTATCAACAGGCTGTGCGATCAACAATGGTCCTTTCACTGACTGAGCTGATTTCCAAAATCAGCTTAAAAAAAGCCTTTCAAAAGTAAGCAACGTCTGCTTACTGCCCCTCTACCTGCTTCGGCCGATAAAGCCGACGATAATACTCCAGACGTTGTAGATATAACGGCACGCTTTCATCGGGTATTCCGGACGGAATCGCGTTACGGGGAGGAAGTTTTTTCAGATACTCCCGGAACGCCTGGCTTGATGCCATGAAATCTACGGCTTTATCGATAAGAAGCGGAACGTTTTCACCTAATTTGCCCATGATGATATCTCCGTATTACCCCGCGCCGGGAATGCGCGGCCGCCAATTTTAGTTTAGGTTCCCGGTAAAGATGACATTAAGGAAAACGTGCTGAATCCTCAATAATCATCCGCTGCTGTTTATTATCTTTTTTCTATAGATTTCTTAATTAATCAACGAATTGCGCAGTTTTTGAGCATGTTAATGATTACGTTACAGAACTATTACAATGTCATTAGTTGTGAACAAAGCACCTGGTCGCGCATACTAGGGGCTATAAATTTATCTTTATCAGAAGCCATCACATGAAAGAAGTCGAAAAAAACGAAATCAAACGCCTCAGCGATCGCCTGGACGCCATCCGCCACCAGCAGGCCGATCTTTCGCTGGTTGAAGCCGCAGACAAATATGCCGAGCTGGAAAAAGAGAAAGCCACGCTGGAAGCAGAAATTGCTCGCCTGCGTGAAGTTCATAGCCAAAAACTGAGTAAAGAAGCACAGAAGCTGATGAAGATGCCATTCCAGCGCGCAATTACCAAAAAAGAGCAGGCTGATATGGGCAAGCTGAAGAAAAGTGTTCGCGGACTGGTCGTTGTGCACCCAATGACCGCACTGGGCCGCGAAATGGGCCTGCAGGAGATGACTGGGTTTTCAAAGACCGCGTTTTAAGAACACAGTATCTACAGGGTGATTCTGCACATTCCTATAGGCCGAGTAAGGTGTTCACGCCGCATCCGGCAAGATAAGGCGCTCTGGATCAACAACCTAAGGGCAATTCTCTGATGAGGATTGCCCTTTTCTTTACCAGACATCTCCCCCCACAAGAATTGGCCCTACCAATTCTTCGCTTATCTGACCTCTGGTTCACAATTTCCCAATTAAAACTCACATCAATGTTGCCAATACATAACATTTAGTTAACCATTCATTGTCATTATCCCTACACAACACAATTGGCAGTGCCACTTTTACACAACGTGTGACAAGGAGATGAGCAACAGACTCATTACACGATGTGCGTGGACTCCAGGAGACCTGCAATGAATCTCTGGCAACAAAACTACGATCCCGCCGGGAATATCTGGCTTTCCAGTCTGATAGCATCGCTTCCCATCCTGTTTTTCTTCTTTGCGCTGATTAAGCTCAAACTGAAAGGATACGTCGCCGCCTCGTGGACGGTGGCAATCGCCCTTGCCGTGGCTTTGCTGTTCTATAAAATGCCGGTCGCTAACGCGCTGGCCTCGGTGGTTTATGGTTTCTTCTACGGGTTGTGGCCTATCGCCTGGATTATTATCGCCGCCGTCTTCGTCTACAAAATTTCGGTGAAGACCGGGCAATTCGACATTATTCGCTCGTCGATGTCTTCCATTACCCCTGACCAACGCCTGCAGATGCTGATCGTCGGTTTCTCCTTCGGTGCTTTCCTTGAAGGGGCGGCTGGGTTTCGGCGCGCCGGTGGCGATTACCGCGGCACTGCTGGTAGGCCTCGGCTTAAACCGGCTGTATGCAGCAGGACTGTGTCTGATCGTCAATACCGCTCCGGTAGCCTTTGGCGCGATGGGTATTCCAATTCTGGTTGCCGGCCAGGTGACGGGGCTGGATAGCTTTGAAATCGGCCAGATGGTAGGCCGTCAGCTGCCGTTCCTGACCATTATCGTGCTGTTCTGGATCATGGCGATTATGGACGGCTGGCGTGGCATCAAGCAGACCTGGCCTGCGGTGATGGTGGCCGGCGGTTCATTTGCTATCGCGCAGTATCTCAGCTCCAACTTCCTCGGCCCTGAACTGCCGGATATTATCTCATCGCTGGTTTCACTGGTCTGTCTGACGCTGTTCCTTAAACGCTGGCAGCCGGTACGTATTTTCCGCTTGGCGATATGGGCGCATCGCAGGTCGATATGGACGCTCTCGCGCACCCGCTACAACGCCGGGCAGATTGTTCGCGCCTGGTCGCCGTTCCTGTTCCTGACCGCCACCGTGACCCTGTGGAGCGTGCCGCCGTTTAAAGCGCTGTTCGCCCCGGGTGGCGCGTTGTATGAACTGGTTGTGAATATTCCGGTTCCGTACCTCGACAAGCTGGTCGCTGTATGCCGCCGGTGGTCAATCAGGCCACCGCTTATGCCGCGGTCTATAAGTTCGATTGGCTTTCCGCCACCGGCACCGCAATCCTGTTTGCCGCCCTGCTGTCCATCGTATGGCTGCGGATGAAGCCCAAAGACGCCATCACCACCTTCGGTTCCACGCTCAAAGAGCTGGCGCTGCCGATTCTCAACTCCATCGCATGGTTCTGGCATTTGCCTTTATCTCTAACTACTCAGGTCTGTCCTCTACGCTAGCCCTGGCGCTGGCGCATACCGGCCACGCGTTCACCTTCTTCTCGCCGTTCCTTGGCTGGCTTGGCGTGTTCCTGACCGGTTCAGACACCTCTTCCAACGCCTTGTTGGCCGCGCTGCAGGCCACCGCCGCACAGCAAATTGGCGTCTCGGAACGGTGCCGCCGGTTGCGGCCAACACCACCGGCGGCGTGACCGGCAAAATGATTTCGCCGCAGTCCATCGCTATCGCCTGTGCGGCGGTGGGTCTGGTGGGTAAAGAGTCCGACCTGTTCCGCTTCACCGTGAAGCACAGCCTGATTTTCACCTGCATGGTGGCGTGATCACCACGCTACAGGCTTACGTATTAACGTGGATGATCCCGTGATAACACTGGCCCCCAAACGTCTGTCAGACGATGTCGCCTGCCGCGTGCGGGCGCTGATCGAAGAACAACAGCTGGAAGCGGGCATGCGTTTGCCCGCGGAGACAAAATCAGCCAGCTCGGCGTCTCGCGCAATTCACTGCGCGAAGCGCTGGCGAAGCTGGTGAGTGAGGGATTGCTGCTGAGCCGTCGTGGCGGTGGCACCTTCGTACGCTGGCAGCATGAAGGCTGGTCTGAACAGAATATTGTGCAACCGCTAAAAACCTTACTGGCTGACGATCCTGACTACAGCTTCGACATTCTTGAAGCCCGTCATGCTATCGAAGCCAGCACCGCGTGGTACGCCGCAATGCGCGCAACCGACGCCGACAAAGAAAAAATCCGTCTCTGTTTTGAAGCCACCCAGAGCGTATGATCCGGACCTCGCCTCACAGGCCGACGTGCGCTTTCATCTGGCGATTGCCGAGGCGTCCCACAACGTGGTGCTGCTGCAAACCATGCGCGGCTTTTTCGACCTGCTGCAATCTTCGGTGATTCAGAGCCGCGAGCGCATGTATCTGGTGCCGCCGGTGTTTGCCAAACTCACCGAACAGCATCTGGCGGTGCTGAATGCAATTACCGTCGGTGACGCTGAAGGAGCGCGCCAGGCGATGATGGCGCACCTTGGGTTTGTCCACACCACGATTAAACGTTTTGATGAAGACCTGGCCCGCCAGGCGCGGATCACCCGCTTGCCAGACGACCACACCGATATTTCCAGGGAGAAAAAAGCATGATTATTTCCGCCGCGAGTGACTACCGCGCCGCCGCCCAGCGCATCCTGCCGCCGTTCTTGTTCCACTACATCGACGGTGGTGCATATGCAGAACACACTCTGCGCCGCAACGTGGAAGATTCTGTCGGACGTAGCGCTGCGCCAGCGGGTACTGAAAAATATGTCCGACCTGAGCCTGGAAACCACGCTGTTTAAGCAGCTTTCCATGCCGGTGGCGCTGGCCCCTGTCGGCCTGTGCGGCATGTACGCCCGTCGTGGCGAAGTACAGGCAGCGGCGGCAGCGGATGCCAAAGGCATTCCATTCACGCTCTCTACCGTATCGGTGCGTCCGATTGAAGAAGTGGCGCCGACCATCAAGCGTCCGATGTGGTTCCAGCTGTACGTTCTACGCGATCGTGGTTTTATGCGTACGCGCTGGAACGCGCCAAAGCGGCCGGTTGCTCAACGCTGGTGTTCACCGTTGATATGCCAACGCCGGGCGCGCGCTATCGCGACGCGCATTCCGGAATGAGCGGTCCAAACGCGGCGATGCGTCGCTATTGGCAGGCCGCGACTCACCCGCAGTGGGCATGGGATGTCGGTCTGAACGGTCGTCCGCACGATTTAGGTAATATCTCCGCTTATCTTGGCAAACCGACCGGACTGGAAGATTACATCGGCTGGCTGGCGAATAACTTCGATCCGTCTATCTCCTGGAAAGACCTCGAATGGATCCGCGAAATTCTGGGACGGCCCAATGGTGATCAAAGGGATCCTCGATCCACAAGACGCCCGCGATGCTGTGCGCTTCGGCGCAGACGGCACTGTCGTTTCCAACCACGGCGGCCGCCAGCTTGATGGCGTGCTCTCTTCGGCCTGCGCCCTGCCTGCGATTGCTGACGCGGTGAAAGGGGATATCACCATTCTCGCCGACAGCGGTATTCGCAACGGGCTGGATGTGGTGCGTATGATTGCGCTCGGCGCCGATAGCGTTCTGTGGGCCGCGCTTATCTGTATGCGCTGGCGACGCATGGCCAGGCAGGGGTGGCTAACCTGCTGAACCTGGTTGAAAAAGAGATGAAGGTCGCCATGACGCTGACCGGAGCGAAGTCGATTAAAGAGATTAGCCGCGATTCACTGGTGCAGAGCGCCGAGGTGGCGGGAGGTGTTCCAGGCCATTAAGCAGGGTAGCGCAGCGTAAGTTTACTCGCGTTTTCCCTCTCCCTCTCCCCCGCGGGGGCGAGGGGAACGTTTTGCATCGTTTGAATGTTCACAGACCTGCTCTGCGCCCTTCCCCTTTTAGGGAGAGGGCCGGGGTGAGGGTTTGCGCCAAATTCTGCTATCCTGCCCGCGCAATCCAAGGGGGCAGTATGCTTAACATCGTCTTTATTCAAACCTGAAATCCCGCCGAATACCGGGAACATCATCCGTCTGTGCGCTGATACGGGCTTTAATCTGCATATTATTGAACCCATGGGCTTTGCCTGGGACGATAAACGCTTACGCCGCGCGGGCCTGGATTACCATGAGTTCACCGCCGTGCAGTGCCACGCTGATTACGCCGCATTTCTGTGGAAAGCGCTAAGCCGCAGCGTTTATTTGCCCTGACGACTAAAGGCACGCCCGCACACAGCGCGGTGAGCTATCAGGACGGTGACTTTTTGATGTTTGGCCCGGAAACCCGCGGTCTACCCGCTACCATTCTGGACGCGCTGCCGCCGGAGCAAAAAATTCGAATTCCTATGATGCCGGACAGCCGCAGTATGAACCTGTCGAACGCGGTATCGGTAGTTGTGTATGAGGCATGGCGCCAGCTGGGATATCCGGGCGCGATTTTGCGGGACGGATCCGTCCGCCGGATAGCGCAGAAAGCGTCTTACCCGGCCGACACATGAACGACTTAGATACCGTCGCCGTATTCAAATCCGTGGTTAATACCGTTGAAGTGCTGGTCCATATCCATCGCCGGTTTATCCGACTCCGGCTTGCCGACGATGCGCGCCGGTACGCCTGCCGCCGTGGTATGCGGAGGGACGGGCTGCAGAACCACGGAACCAGCGCCTATTTTCGCACCGCGTCCGACTTCAATATTGCCGAGGATTTTCGCCCCGGCGCCAATCATCACGCCTTCACGAATTTTCGGGTGACGGTCGCCGCTGGTTTTGCCGGTACCGCCGAGGGTCACGGACTGCAGAATCGACACGTCGTTTTCAATCACCGCGGTTTCACCCACCACGATGCCGGTCGCGTGGTCGAGCATGATGCCGCGGCCGATTTGCTGCCGGGTGGATATCCACCTGGAAAGAGACCGACACTTGGTTTTGCAGGAAAATCGCCAGCGCGCGGCGCCCCTGTCCCCACAGCCAATGGCCAATACGATAAGCCTGCAAGGCATGAAAACCCTTCAGGTATAACAACGGGGTTGAGTATTTATCGACTGCCGGGTCGCGGGTACGCACCGCCTGAATATCACAGGCCGCAGAGGCGATCATTTCCGGGTCAGCGGCGTAGGCTTCTTCCACCACTTCACGGATAGCAATAGCAGGCATAATTGGCGATGACAGCTTGTTCGCCAGCATGTAGCTCAGTGCACTGCCAAGGTTTTCGTGCTTGAGTAGCGTCGCGTGGTAAAAACTGGCCAGCATTGGCTCACAGTCCGCCAGCGTTCTGGCTTCGGCTTTAATATTGTTCCAGACAATTTCCAGTTCTTCACACGACATTGCTTACTCCACACGATGAGATAATGACCGGCCCGTTCTGCGCGGGCCGGGTCATAGCGGTAACAAAGGTTCCCTGGGGTTAGTGGCTGCTGCGCTCGTCCTTGCGTGCACGACCTAGTAAAGTCAATGCTGCCTCGCGCGCGTTTTTTCCGCAATATAATACTTGATAAATTTCCTCGGTTATTGGCATTTCAACGCCGAAGCGATGCGCCAGTTCGCGGACTTCTTTCGTATTGCGGTAGCCTTCCACCACCTGACCAATCTTCTCCTGCGCGCTTTGTACATCCATGCCCTGACCGAGCATCATGCCAAAACGGCGGTTACGCGACTGGTTGTCGGTACAGGTAAGCACCAGATCGCCAAGCCCCGCCATGCCCATAAAGGTGGCAGGGTCGGCACCCAGCGCCGCACCAAGACGCGACATTTCAGCCAGCCCACGGGTGATCAGCGCCGTACGCGCATTCGCACCAAAACCGATACCGTCGGACATCCCCGCACCAATGGCAATAACGTTTTTCACCGCGCCGCCAAGCTGCACGCCAATGAAATCCGGATTGCTGTAAACGCGGAAACTTTTGCCGCAGTGCAGCAGCTGCTGGAGATCATCGGCAAAGGTCTGATCGGTCGAGGCCAGCGAAATAGCTGTCGGTAAACCTGCCGCCAGTTCTTTCGCAAACGTTGGGCCAGAGATAACCGCCAGCGGAATTTGATCGCCTAAGGCCTCACGCGCCACGTCCTGTAACAGACGTCCGGTTTCCGCTTCCAGCCCTTTGGTCGCCCACACCAGACGCGCATCAGGACGCATCAGTGGTTTAATCTGGCGCAGCACTTCACCAAAGACATGGCTGGGTACGACGACGAGAATATTACGGCTGGCTGCCAGCGCAGTGGCGAGATCGCTTTCAAGATGGAGCGTATCGGGAAAAGGCACATCGGGGAGAAACGCGGCGTTACAGCGGTCGCGTTCAAGCGTTGCGATATGTTCAGGGTCATGGCCCCAGAGGACAACCTCGTGGCCATTTCTTGCCAGGGTGATGGCAAGAGCGGTGCCGTACGAGCCGGCACCGATCACAGTCATTGAAGCATTACGTTGGTTCATCAGGCATCCTGATGTTCTTCAGTACCTTCGCCAGCCTGCTGCTGCAAATAGTTCATGAACAGCGCATCGAAGTTAACCGGCGCAAGGTTCAGTTGCGGGAATGTACCGCGGGATACCATGCTGGTGATGCACTCACGAGCATACGGGAACAGAATGTTCGGGCAGTATGCTCCCAGGCAATGCGCCATCTGGGTGCCTTCGATACCCGCGATGGAGAAAATACCGCCCTGCTGAACTTCACACAGGAACGCGGTTTCTTCGCCCAAAGAGGCCGTTACGGTAACACGCAGTACCACTTCGTATACGTCATCTGCCAGTTGGGAAGATGCCGTATCCAGATCAAGTTTAACTTCTGGTTGCCAATCTTTCTGGAAAACGTGCGGCGCGTTCGGCGCTTCGAAAGAGATATCCTTGGTATAAATACGTTGGATCTGGAAAGTCATTTCAGTGTTGTTTTGTTCTGACATGTGTAGAAAACCCTTAAGTGTTGTCCTTAAATACTGCGCAATGTAATGCCAACGTTCACACGTTATTTCAGCAGGGGATCCAGTCCACCACGTGCATCCAATGCATACAAGTCATCACAGCCGCCAATGTGCTGTGCGTCAATAAAAATCTGGGGAACCGTGGTGCGACCGCTGCGTTTGATCATCTCTTCACGCTTGGCGGCGTTGCCATCGATCGGCAGCTCCTGGAAACTCACGCCCTTGCTGCTCAGCAGTGCTTTTGCACGATGGCAATACGGGCAGGTTTCTTTGGTATAGATTTCAACATTGGCCATAAATTAGCTCCTGTTTTTTTACCCTGAAATTTCATGTTGCAGGGCGGCAGCAAAATGGAGTGTCCCCAGAAGCTTATAACAATAAGTCGCTGGGGGCCTAATTGCAGCTAACGGCCTGCATCATGAAAGACGACAGGTAAATTACTTACCGCGAACCAAAGGCAGGTTTTCACCGCTCCAGCCTGCGATACCTTCTTTCAGTACGAAGACTTTCTCGAAAGCCCGCTTTCAACAGCAAGGTGGCGGACTGGTTGCCTGCATAGCGAACCATGAAAATACATAACCGGCTTATCTTTATGCTTTTCCAGCTCGCCGACGTTGTTGGCTTTGATTTCAGTTGGCAGCAGGTTCAGGGAACCGGCGATATGCCCTTTACGGAAATCATCACGCTGGCGCAGGTCAACGACTACCGCGTTCTTCTTTTGTTAATCAAACGCGTCGCTTCGCCGCGATTGATGACTTTAACTTTGGACATCAGCCCTTTAAAGGTAGTGAACAGCACGGCCGCCAGCAGCGCGATCGACGCGATGCTCAGGACAGGGTGATACCACCAAAGAATTGCATAATCTCTTGCATGGGGGGAAACAGCTCCCGACGTGGTAATGTTTAAAAACCAGGGAAGGGAGTATACCTGCGGCGTGGCGCAAATACAGCCAGCGCAGGTGATGTAATGCGTTTTCTGCGGAGCGCTACAGAAAAAAAGCGGGCAAATGTGCGCTTTTCGCTCCACCATCTTCCCCGCTTTCTTTGATCTCTCGTTGTTATTTTATCGATTCAGCTGTAGTAAAATTACGCAAATTTTCTGTCTTTAGAGCATGAGGTTGTCGCAATGTCGGTTTCTGAAAAAACCTATGGTACTGGTGATCCTGGATGGCTACGGCTACCGCGAAGAGAGCAGCAGGATAACGCTATTTTCAGCGCAAAAACTCCCGTAATGGACGCGCTGTGGGCAAAACGTCCGCATACCCTGATTTATGCTGGCCTGGAAGTGGGTCTGCCGGATGGTCAGATGAATGGACTCGAGGTCGGTCATGTTAACCTGGGCGCGGGTCGTATCGTCTACCAGGATCTGACCCGCCTTGATGTTGAAATCAAAGAGCGTACCTTCTTCGTAACCCGGTACTGTCCGGTGCAGTCGATAAAGCCGTTGCCGCAGGCAAAGCCGTGCACATCATGGGCCTGCTCGTCTGCCGGTGGCGTTCACAGCCACGAAGATCAACATCATGGCCATGGTTGAGCTGGCCGCCGAACGTGGCGCAGAAAAAATCTATCTGGCACGGTCTTCCTCGATGGCCCGTGACACCCCGCCGCGCAGCGCTAAAGGTTCCTGCAGAAATTCGGAGAACATTGCTGCTATGGGCAAAGGTCGCGTGCGCTCGATCATTGGTCGTTACTACGCGATCTACTCCGTGACATAACTGTTGGGATCGCGTTAACAAGCCTACAACCTGCTGGTTGAAGCAAAAGGCGAATTCCAGGGAGATATCTGCCTGTCGCAGGGACTGAATTCTCGTTATGCGCGCACGGAGAACGACGGTTGCCTGAAAGCTACTGAATCCGCGCAGCTGGCGGCGGCTGATGCAGCCATGGAAGACGGCCAACGTGTCTGATTTCACGAACTTCCGTGCCGACCGTGCGCGTGAAATTACCCGCGCCTTCTGCGAACGCCGACTTCGATGGTTTCGCCCGTAAGAAAGTGGTTAACGTCGATTTCGTGATGCTGACCGAATACGCCGCTGACATCAAAACTGCGGTTGCTTACCCACCCGCTTCCCTGGTTAACACCTTCGGCGAGTGGATGGCGAAAAACGACAAAACTCAGTTGCGTATTTCCGAAACCGAAAAATATGCCCACGTTACTTTCTTCTTCAACGGTGGCGTAGAAGAGTCGTTCAAAGGCGAAGATCGCATTCTGATCAACTCACCGAAAGTGGCTACCTACGATCTGCAACCGGAAATGAGCTCCGCAGAGCTGACCGAAAAACTGGTTGCGGCCATCAAGAGCGGCAAATACGACACCATCATCTGTAACTATCCGAACGGCGACATGGTAGGTCACACCGGGGTGATGGAAGCGGCGGTTAAAGCGGTTGAAGCGCTGGATCACTGCGTGGAAGAAGTCGCGAAAGCGGTTGAGTCCGTGGGTGGACAACTGCTGATCACCGCTGACCACGGTAACGCTGAGCAGATGCGCGATCCGGCAACGGGTCAGGCACACACGGCACACACCAACCTGCCAGTTCCGCTGATTTACGTTGGTGATAAGAACGTGAAAGCGGTTGAAGGCGGCAAACTTTCTGACATCGCGCCGACCATGTTGTCGCTGATGGGTATGGAAATCCCGCAAGAGATGACTGGTAAGCCGCTGTTCATCGTGGAATAATCCCTCCCCATGAGGGGAAAGGCGATTAATACCATGACACGGGCCGTGAAACCGCGCAGGTTTGCAATCAGGCCCATCATCTACGCCAGCGTTCTTAGCGCTGGCGTATTGTTGTGCGCCTTTTCCGCCCACGCGGATGAGCGTGACCAACTCAAATCTATTCAGGCTGACATCGCCGCAAAAGAGCGCGCGGTACGCCAAAAGCAACAACAACGCGCAAGCCTGCTCGCACAATTGAAAAAGCAGGAAGAAGCGATCTCTGAAGCCACCCGTAAGCTGCGCGAAACGCAAAACACGCTCAATCAACTCAATAAACAGATTGATGAGATGAACGCGTCGATTGCCAAACTGGAGCAGCAAAAAGCCGCCCAGGAGCGCAGCCTCGCCGCACAACTGGATGCCGCATTCCGTCAGGGCGAGCATACCGGTATTCAGCTGATTCTCAGCGGTGAAGAAAGCCAGCGTGGACAGCGTTTACAGGCTTATTTCGGCTATCTCAACCAGGCGCGACAAGAAACCATTGCCCAGTTGAAGCAAACGCGTGAAGAAGTCGCCATGCAGCGTGCTGAACTGGAAGAGAAACAGAGCGAGCAACAAACGCTGTTATATGAGCAGCGCGCCCAACAGGCGAAACTGACTCAGGCGCTGAACGAGCGTAAAAAGACGCTGGCAGGGCTGGAGTCTTCCATCCAGCAAGGTCAGCAACAGTTGAGCGAGCTGCGCGCCAACGAATCCCGTCTGCGTAACAGCATTGCCCGTGCGGAAGCCGCGGCGAAAGCGCGTGCAGAACGAGAAGCACGTGAGGCCCAGGCGGTTCGCGACCGCCAGAAAGAAGCGACGCGCAAAGGCACCACCTACAAACCGACCGAAAGCGAAAAATCGCTGATGTCCCGTACCGGTGGTCTGGGCGCGCCGCGTGGTCAGGCATTCTGGCCGGTTCGCGGGCCGACGCTGCATCGCTATGGCGAACAGCTACAGGGTGAATTACGCTGGAAAGGTATGGTTATCGGTGCTTCTGAAGGTACTGAAGTTAAAGCGATTGCCGACGGTCGGGTGATTCTGGCTGACTGGCTGCAAGGCTACGGTCTGGTGGTGGTGGTTGAGCATGGTAAAGGCGACATGAGTCTTTACGGCTATAATCAGAGCGCACTGGTGAGCGTTGGTTCGCAGGTTCGCGCGGGCCAGCCGATTGCACTGGTGGGCAGCAGTGGCGGTCAGGGTCGGCCTTCACTCTATTTCGAAATTCGCCGCCAGGGTCAGGCGGTCAATCCACAGCCGTGGTTGGGAAGATAAGTTTTGTTTCCATTTCGTCGTAACGTTCTTGCATTTGCCGCTCTGTTGGCGCTCTCCTCCCCCGTACTTGCTGGCAAACTTGCCATCGTCATTGATGATTTTGGGTATCGCCCGCACAACGAAAACCAGGTGCTGGCGATGCCTTCCGCTATCTCCGTCGCTGTATTACCCGATTCACCGCACGCCAGAGAGATGGCGACCAAAGCGCATAACAGCGGGCACGAAGTGTTGATTCATCTCCCGATGGCACCGTTGAGTAAACAGCCGCTGGAGAAAAATACGCTACGCCCGGAGATGAGCAGCGACGAAATTGAGCGCATTATTCGTAGTGCGGTCAATAACGTGCCCTATGCCGTGGGGATCAACAACCACATGGGCAGCAAGATGACCTCTAACCTGTTTGGTATGCAGAAAGTGATGCAGGCGCTGGAGCGTTACAATCTTTACTTCCTCGACAGCGTAACCATCGGTAATACCCAGGCGATGCGCGCCGCGCAAGGCACTGGCGTGAAGGTGATCAAACGGAAGGTATTCCTCGACGATTCGCAAAATGAAGCGGACATCCGTGTGCAATTTAATCGCGCAATTGACCTGGCGCGTCGCAACGGTTCGACCATTGCCATTGGGCATCCTCACCCTGCAACGGTACGCGTGTTGCAACAGATGGTTTATAACCTGCCGCCAGACATTACGCTGGTGAAAGCCAGCAGCTTGCTGAATGAACCGCAGGTTGATACTTCTACACCGCCGAAAAACGCTGTGCCTGATGCACCGCGTAATCCGTTCCGTGGCGTGAAGCTGTGCAAACCGAAGAAACCGATAGAACCTGTTTATGCTAATCGCTTCTTTGAAGTATTAAGCGAAAGCATCAGCCAGAGCACGCTGATCGTTTACTTCCAGCATCAGTGGCAAGGCTGGGGCAAACAGCCCGAAGCGGCGAAGTTTAACGCTAGCGCAAATTAAAGGCGCTACGCGTAATGCGATGGTGCGACCGCGTTTTGTCGCGCCATTGCCATAAGCGGAAAGACCACAGTAACGCCTGGTAACCGACCTTCACGCTGCGCACATTGGTAATCAGGCGCTTATACATACCGGAAGTAAATATCTCGGCAATCATCCGTTGGCGGGTAAGAATATCCGGCTCTTTGCGCACCGCATGGCAAACACGCAATGCCTCGTAAGTTATTTGCTGATGAAATTCCGGATAAATCATAATTTTGTCGGCATAATTTCGATTTAATTTCTCCAGCAGGCGGGTAATCTTAATATAGTGACGTTGATAATTAAGGTTTTTATTCCCTTGTCTATGCAACCGACTCACTGACGTATTATGCAGATAATATTTATATAATGATTGCTCGGTATATCGCGCACGCAGCGCGTTAAACATGAATTCTGTTGTCCAGACAATATCCTGATGATGTAATCCGGCAATAAATTTAATGTTATTTTTAACAATAACATCACGGCGATAAACCCCCATCCAGACAACGTGAGTCCAACGGCGCGAAGAAAGCCCCATCCGCAGCCAGTCCGGGCCGGTTAATACGCCGGTTGAGCGAAGGCGATCGGTGGGGATGGATTGCCAGGTTTCTCCCGTTTCACGAAAACACCAGTCAGCGTTGCACTGCGCCACGTCGAGGTCGTCCTCTAACGCCATGGTCATCAGCGTTTCGTACATGGTGGGATAGACTTCATCGTCAGCATCGACAAAAGCGACATATTTGCCCGTTGCCACTTCAATCCCACGATTACGCGCCACCGATGCGCCAGCATTCGCCTGATGCAACAAACGAACGTGCGGATAGTTTTCTGCGTAATACTTTGCTATTTCAACAGAATTATCCGTTGAACCATCGTTAATAATAATGATTTCCAGAGCAGTCCAGGTTTGCGTAATTAAAGATTCCATACAAGTGCGGAAATCATCGCCCGCATTATATAACGGAATAATAACACTAAGTTTATTGGTGCTGTTCATCATAAATTACCGACGACCTCTGAAGTTATCCTGACGTTTTACAGGCTTTGTATTAAGAAACTATTAAGCCTGTGAGATATTATTTTTACAGGTGAGAGAGTCACTTCAGGGTAGAGAGATAATGAGAGCAGCTATATAAGAGATCAGCACAATTACGAACTCTTTATTACACTGACAGGATTTTACATATTTAACAGATTATCCTCAGATAAAAGGGCTGGAATACCAGCCCTTGTTCGTGTTAATCCCAGCTCAGAATAACTTTCCCGGACTGGCCCGAACGCATAGCGTCAAAGCCCTTCTGGAAATCATCGATAGAGAAACGATGGGTAATGATCGGCGAAAGATCGAGGCCAGACTGAATCAGCGCCGCCATCTTGTACCAGGTTTCAAACATCTCACGACCGTAAATACCTTTAATGAACAAGCCTTTAAAGATCACTTTGGTCCAGTCGATAGACATATCAGACGGCGGAATACCCAGCATCGCAATACGGCCGCCGTGATTCATGGTGTCAAGCATGGTACGAAACGCTGGCGGCGCACCGGACATTTCCAGACCGACATCAAAACCTTCGGTCATGCCTAACTCCGCCATCACGTCATTGAGATTTTCTTTGGCGACGTTAACCGCACGGGTGATACCCATTTTACGCGCCAGCTCAAGGCGGTATTCGTTAACATCAGTGATCACCACATTGCGTGCACCAACGTGTTTCGCCACCGCCGCTGCCATAATACCAATCGGGCCTGCACCAGAAACCAGCACATCTTCGCCCACCAGATCAAACGACAGCGCGGTATGCACGGCGTTACCGAAGGGATCAAAAATTGCGGCTAAGTCATCGGAAATATTGTCGGGGATTTTGAAGGCGTTGAATGCCGGGATCACCAGATATTCGGCAAAGCAGCCCGGGCGATTAACACCAACGCCTATCGTGTTGCGGCACAAATGGGTACGACCACCACGACAGTTGCGGCAATGACCACAGGTGATATGGCCTTCGCCAGAAACGCGATCGCCGATCTTGAAGCCTTTCACTTCCTGACCAATACCTACCACTTCACCGACATATTCATGGCCCACGACCATCGGCACCGGGATGGTTTTTTGCGACCACTCATCCCAGTTATAGATGTGAACGTCAGTCCCGCAGATGGCTGTTTTACGGATTTTAATCAGCAGATCGTTATGCCCGAGTTCCGGTACAGGAACGTCGGTCATCCAGATGCCCTCTTCCGCTTTCAGTTTGGATAACGCTTTCATCTCACATCCTCAGGCGATAACGCCCAGTTGTTTACCAATACGCGTAAATGCTTCTACTGCACGCGTAATTTGCTCAGGGGTATGCGCCGCAGACATCTGGGTACGAATACGCGCCTGACCTTTCGGAACGACCGGATAGAAGAAACCGGTAACGTAAATGCCCTCTTTTTGCAGCTCACGGGCAAATTTCTGCGCCACTACCGCATCACCAAGCATGACCGGAATAATGGCGTGATCGGCTCCCGCCAGGGTAAAGCCCGCCGCCGACATTTGCTCACGGAACTGACGCGCGTTCGCCCACAGACGGTCACGCAGTTCGCTGCCCGCTTCGACCATCTCCAGTACTTTGATGGACGCGGCAACAATGGCCGGTGCCAGCGAGTTGGAGAACAGGTACGGACGAGAACGCTGGCGCAGCCACTCAACCACTTCTTTGCGCGCCGCGGTATAACCACCAGAAGCCCCGCCCAGCGCTTTACCAAGCGTACCGGTGATAATATCGACCCGGCCCATCACATCGCAGTATTCATGGGAACCACGACCATTTTCACCGACAAAACCGACCGCGTGGGAGTCGTCTACCATCACCAGGGCATCATATTTATCTGCCAGATCGCAAACGCCCTTCAGGTTGGCAATCACGCCGTCCATTGAGAACACACCATCGGTGGCGATCAGCACATGACGCGCACCGGCTTCACGCGCTTCTTTCAGACGTGCTTCCAGCTCCTGCATATCGTTGTTGGCATAGCGATAGCGTTTAGCTTTGCACAGACGCACACCATCAATAATAGACGCGTGGTTCAGTGCGTCGGAGATAATGGCGTCTTCCGCACCCAGAAGCGTTTCAAACAGGCCACCGTTAGCATCAAAGCAGGAAGAGTAGAGAATCGCATCTTCCATCCCCAGGAAGGCCGCCAGTTTTTGTTCAAGCTCTTTATGGCTGTCCTGAGTGCCGCAAATAAAACGCACCGAAGCCATGCCGAAACCGTGAGAATCCATTCCCGCCTTTGCCGCCGCAATCAGATCAGGATGATTCGCCAGCCCGAGATAGTTGTTGGCACAAAAGTTAATGACGTGGCTTCCATCAGCCACAGTGATATCTGCTTGCTGCGCAGACGTAATAATGCGCTCTTCTTTAAACAACCCTTCCGCCCGTGCGGTTTCCAGATCGTTGGTTAACTGCTGATAAAATTCTCCACGCATTGCGATTCTCCAGACAGGGCAAATTCCAGCACATATTACCCAAACTTATAGGTCGCGACGAGATAACGCGTTAACACTTCTGCAAAATTCAGGATAAATAACGTGTAACTTGATGTCTCTCAACACCTACAGATAGTAGAAAAACTGTACAGTTTTGGCTGGGCATAATGATGATTGATTTTACTGCATTGATATAAAAAGAAAAAATGATGCCAAAGCATCATTTTTCCTATCTCAGTTGGTATCAAAACGCTACCCACTAATGGAGGGAAACCTATTTTCTTGAAAGGAAAATTCTCAGCGCCTGCATTTTTGCCCCTAAAGTGTTACTCCTGAAGCAGCGAAACAAATCGAACCATTTTCCTCTCCCCAGATAGTTTAGGTTGAAGAGATCGGGGCGTTTGTAATAGCACATGACAAAAATGCCCTGGTCATCGTCCACAATGTTATTATTTAGTGTTATTTTTTGACTTTCCAGAACTAATTTATAGAATTCTTTCCATTTATGCTGTGAACCAACAATTGCGCCCCCAATAATATATACATGATTGCCAATCATGAAATCAAAAACCTGTTGTTGAGATGTGACAGTAAGCCCTTTTTTTATAGTGAAAAGATGCATCTTACTTTCATCAAATGGGAAATCCCAAATTTTCAATCCTCGAGTTACATTTGGCTTATGGCAATAGCCAAAATCTATCCACGCAACAAGAGGCGTTTTCACTAAGCCCATGTTGATAGCTTTATTTACAAAATAGGCCTTAAGGTTACATACCAAAACATACTCTGGTGACCAGTACTCTGGGTTTTTTAATTGTCGAGGCTCAAGTCTATTTGTAAACGACTCATCTTTTTGAATTTTTTCGATACGACTTCTGATATATCTAAATTTCTTTTTTATATCGATAACGATAACCGTTGTTGGTTTTCCGTTGCGAATCGCTTCAACCCTTGGTTTCAAATCGGGAGAAGTGAAAATAATCATCTCATTTTCAAGTGCGGCCAGACGCTCAAAGTAACTAAAATAAACATCAACTGAACGAGCTAGTTTTTCACGGAACCCTTTATTAGCAGTCCAATCCCCTCTACCAATGTCAAAATATGCAGTGATAATTGTGGTGGATGATTTCATTACTAATAAGACCATTAATATAAAAAAAGAATTATATCATAAATATTAATAGAATGTATACTGTATATTATCCATTCAAATGCTTCCGTTATTTATCATACATCGGAATATTGATACTAAAGCACTATTCACATGCAAAACCAACATCCGCCATGAAGGACTAGCTAAAACCCAAACTAGTTTGTTGCAATTAGCATCCTTGCACCTCTATGTAAAGGGCTGAAGGGATTCGGATGTGATGGTATGATTACAGACATTCGTGTCTGAGATTGTCTCTGACTCCATAATTCGAAGGTTACAGTTATGATCATCGTTACCGGCGGCGCGGGCTTTATCGGCAGCAACATCGTTAAAGCCCTGAATGATAAAGGCATCACCGATATTCTGGTGGTGGACAACCTGAAAGACGGCACCAAGTTTGTGAACCTGGTGGATCTGAATATCGCAGACTATATGGATAAGGAAGACTTCCTGATCCAGATTATGGCTGGCGAAGAGTTCGGCGATGTCGAAGCGATTTTCCACGAAGGCGCGTGCTCTTCCACCACCGAGTGGGACGGCAAGTATATGATGGATAACAACTATCAATACTCCAAGGAGCTGCTGCACTACTGCCTGGAGCGTGAAATCCCGTTCCTGTACGCTTCTTCCGCAGCCACCTACGGCGGACGCACCTCCGACTTTATTGAATCCCGCGAGTACGAAAAACCGTTGAACGTCTACGGTTACTCAAAATTCCTGTTTGATGAATATGTTCGTCAAATCCTGCCTGAAGCGAACTCGCAGATTGTTGGCTTCCGTTATTTCAACGTTTATGGACCGCGTGAAGGCCATAAAGGCAGCATGGCGAGCGTCGCTTTCCATCTCAACACCCAGCTTAACAACGGTGAATCACCGAAGCTGTTTGAAGGTAGCGAGAACTTCAAACGCGACTTCGTCTATGTGGGCGACGTGGCTGATGTGAATCTGTGGTTCCTGGAAAATGGCGTTTCCGGCATCTTCAATCTCGGTACTGGTCGTGCGGAATCCTTCCAGGCGGTAGCTGATGCTACGCTGGCTTATCACAAGAAAGGCCAGATCGAATACATTCCGTTCCCGGATAAACTGAAAGGCCGCTATCAGGCGTTCACTCAGGCAGATCTGACAAATCTGCGCGCGGCGGGTTACGACAAACCGTTCAAAACCGTTGCTGAAGGTGTAACGGAATACATGGCCTGGCTGAATCGCGACGCATAAGAGCTCTGCATGAAAATACTGGTGATCGGCCCGTCTTGGGTTGGCGACATGATGATGTCGCAAAGTCTCTATCGCACGCTCCAGGCGCGCTATCCCCAGGCGATAATCGATGTGATGGCACCGGCATGGTGCCGTCCATTATTATCGCGGATGCCGGAAGTTAACGAAGCTATTCCTATGCCTCTCGGTCACGGAGCGCTGGAAATCGGCGAACGCCGCAAACTGGGTCATAGCCTGCGTGAAAAGCGCTACGACCGCGCCTACGTCTTACCCAACTCCTTCAAATCTGCATTAGTGCCTTTCTTCGCGGGTATTCCTCATCGCACCGGCTGGCGCGGCGAGATGCGCTACGGTTTACTCAACGATGTACGCGTGCTCGATAAAGAAGCCTGGCCGCTAATGGTGGAACGCTATATAGCGCTGGCCTATGACAAAGGCATTATGCGCACAGCACAAGATCTGCCGCAGCCATTGTTATGGCCGCAGTTGCAGGTGAGCGAAGGTGAAAAATCATATACCTGTAATCAATTTTCGCTTTCATCAGAACGTCCGATGATTGGTTTTTGCCCGGGTGCGGAGTTTGGTCCGGCAAAACGCTGGCCACACTACCACTATGCGGAGCTGGCAAAGCAGCTGATTGATGAAGGTTATCAGGTGGTTCTGTTTGGCTCGGCGAAAGATCATGAAGCGGGCAATGAGATTCTTGCCGCTTTGAATACCGAGCAGCAGGCATGGTGTCGGAACCTGGCGGGGGAAACACAGCTTGATCAAGCGGTTATCCTGATTGCAGCCTGTAAAGCCATTGTCACTAACGATTCTGGCCTGATGCATGTTGCGGCGGCGCTCAATCGTCCGCTGGTTGCCCTGTATGGTCCGAGTAGCCCGGACTTCACACCGCCGCTATCCCATAAAGCGCGCGTGATCCGTTTGATTACCGGCTATCACAAAGTGCGTAAAGGTGACGCTGCGGAGGGTTATCACCAGAGCTTAATCGACATTACTCCCCAGCGCGTACTGGAAGAACTCAACGCGCTATTGTTACAAGAGGAAGCCTGACGGATGCGGGTTTTGATCGTTAAAACATCGTCGATGGGCGATGTTCTCCATACGTTGCCCGCACTCACTGATGCCCAGCAGGCAATCCCAGGGATTAAGTTTGACTGGGTGGTGGAAGAAGGGTTCGCACAGATTCCTTCCTGGCACGCTGCCGTTGAGCGAGTTATTCCTGTGGCAATACGTCGCTGGCGTAAAGCCTGGTTCTCGGCCCCCATAAAAGCGGAACGCAAAGCGTTTCGTGAAGCGCTACAAGCAGAGAACTATGACGCAGTTATCGACGCTCAGGGGCTGGTAAAAAGCGCGGCGCTGGTGACGCGTCTGGCGCATGGCGTAAAGCATGGCATGGACTGGCAAACCGCTCGCGAACCTTTAGCCAGCCTGTTTTACAATCGTAAGCATCATATTGCAAAACAGCAGCACGCCGTAGAACGCACCCGCGAACTGTTTGCCAAAAGTTTGGGCTATAGCAAACCGCAAACCCAGGGCGATTATGCTATCGCACAGCATTTTCTGACGAACCTGCCTACAGATGCTGGCGAATATGCCGTATTTCTTCATGCGACGACCCGTGATGATAAACACTGGCCGGAAGAACACTGGCGAGAATTGATTGGTTTACTGGCTGATTCAGGAATACGGATTAAACTTCCGTGGGGCGCGCCGCATGAGGAAGAACGGGCGAAACGACTGGCGGAAGGATTTGCTTATGTTGAAGTATTGCCGAAGATGAGTCTGGAAGGCGTTGCCCGCGTGCTGGCCGGGGCTAAATTTGTAGTGTCGGTGGATACGGGGTTAAGCCATTTAACGGCGGCACTGGATAGACCCAATATCACGGTTTATGGACCAACCGATCCGGGATTAATTGGTGGGTATGGGAAGAATCAGATGGTATGTAGGGCTCCAAGAGAAAATTTAATTAACCTCAACAGTCAAGCAGTTTTGGAAAAGTTATCATCATTATAAAGGTAAAACATGCTAACATCCTTTAAACTTCATTCATTGAAACCTTACACTCTGAAATCATCAATGATTTTAGAGATAATAACTTATATATTATGTTTTTTTTCAATGATAATTGCATTCGTCGATAATACTTTCAGCATAAAAATATATAATATCACTGCTATAGTTTGCTTATTGTCACTAATTTTACGTGGCAGACAAGAAAATTATAATATAAAAAACCTTATTCTTCCCCTTTCTATATTTTTAATAGGCTTGCTTGATTTAATTTGGTATTCTGCGTTTAAAGTAGATAATTCGCCATTTCGTGCTACTTACCATAGTTATTTAAATACTGCCAAAATATTTATATTTGGTTCTTTTATTGTTTTCTTGACACTAACTAGCCAGCTAAAATCAAAAAAAGAGAGTGTATTATACACTTTGTATTCTCTGTCATTTCTAATTGCTGGATATGCAATGTATATTAATAGCATTCATGAAAATGACCGCATTTCTTTTGGTGTAGGAACGGCAACAGGAGCAGCATATTCAACAATGCTAATAGGGATAGTTAGTGGCGTTGCGATTCTTTATACTAAGAAAAATCATCCTTTTTTATTTTTATTAAATAGTTGCGCGGTACTTTATGTTCTGGCGCTAACACAAACCAGAGCAACCCTACTCCTGTTCCCTATAATTTGTGTTGCTGCATTAATAGCTTATTATAATAAATCACCCAAGAAATTCACTTCCTCTATTGTTCTACTAATTGCTATATTAGCTAGCATTGTTATTATATTTAATAAACCAATACAGAATCGCTATAATGAAGCATTAAATGACTTAAACAGTTATACCAATGCTAATAGTGTTACTTCCCTAGGTGCAAGACTGGCAATGTACGAAATTGGTTTAAATATATTCATAAAGTCACCTTTTTCATTTAGATCAGCAGAGTCACGCGCTGAAAGTATGAATTTGTTAGTTGCAGAACACAATAGGCTAAGAGGGGCATTGGAGTTTTCTAACGTACATCTACATAATGAGATAATTGAAGCAGGGTCACTGAAAGGTCTGATGGGAATTTTTTCCACACTTTTCCTCTATTTTTCACTATTTTATATAGCATATAAAAAACGAGCTTTGGGTTTGTTGATATTAACGCTTGGCATTGTGGGGATTGGACTCAGTGATGTGATCATATGGGCACGCAGCATTCCAATTATCATTATATCCGCTATAGTCCTCTTACTCGTCATTAATAATCGTAACAATACAATTAATTAAGAATAAACAAGTTTAAGAAGTGAGTTAAAACTCACTTCTTATCTATACAACTTAATCTCTTTACTGAATTAGTTAAAGTTTCAGTATCGATATCTTTTACCGTATATGTTGGGGATACTATTTGTATAGATTTATGATGATTCGGGGACCAAATTAAATGCGAGGGATATTCCGGAGTACGTGAATTAGGGTAAAATGCAAGCGTTGGTTTATGATAAGCCGCAGCGATATGAACAAGAGCTGTATCAACAGAAATGACAAAATCACTATACTTGGTCAACGCAACGGTATAAATAAACTCATCAAATGGTAGTGTTTCGATTTCAAGTATTGGTATTGTCAATAAATCTTGCGGTAACCCGGTAAATATAATCCGATAATTTTCAAAGTGTGTTTTCACTTCTTGATATATAACTTTTATTTGCTCAAACGTAAGACGGCATATTTTTTTTGCACCTAATGGATTAATAATGACTATTCTTGTATCTCCAATAAATTCTTTTATTTTATCTTCAACATCTACTGGTAAATGCAAGTCGTAGTTGGTGGAAAATTTACCCTCACCATAAATATGCTTCAGTATTTCTATTGCTCGTGTACTCATATGTTCTTTTAAACATTCATCGTGGGGATGGTAAAATGAATAGTAACGCTTATACCAATGATCAAAACCCAGAATGTAAGAATCTTTTAAACTTGATAATATTAAGCTATGCTTAAATGAGGGCATAGTTTCAAAGGGGTCTAATACAATATCGAACTGTAAATCCCGCAGATGCTTACATAGAGTAAGCATTTCAAGAAAACCGGTTGATTCTTTAATACAGAACTCAAATATATTTTTATTATTAGAGAGAAATTCCCCACCCTTTCTATTTGTGAGAAGAGTTATTTTAACCCCTTTACTATAAAGTTCACGATAAATCGAACTTAATACAATTAGATCACCAAGTTTATTATTATCATGAATAATAAGGCATGATTTAACTTGTGCTGGATCTGTAATTTGATTATTTATTTTATTACGAAATAAAAAAGAAAGGAAATTAATCTTGATTTTGTTTATATAAAATCTTTTCTTTTTGTGAAAAGTTCCTAAGCGCATTTTTATACCATATTATTTTAGTTTCAGGATGATTAATTAGCATAAGAATCGGTTGAAGTTCTATATTGCATTTTTTTTCTTGTCATATCTTTTGATTCTTCTGCACTGATGTCTTGAAGTTTAATAAATGGAATTACATCGTAAGAAATAGCTGTATCATCTGATAAATTATAAATATTAATATCTTTTACATTATCATGCATAAAACGAAAAAATGGCAATATTTTGAATAAATCCCTACTTAATTCCGAGGGCATGGGATTTTTATTCTCATCATAGAAACGAGAACAGCTACCCGTTAAATCAAGACCAGAACAAATAATCCGCGCATACTTAAGTGAATATGCGATTTGAATTGCAGCAAAGGCAATAGTATGGCATGAGCAATAACCAAGACTAATGTCCTTGCAAAATCCAACCAGACGACCTTTTTTAGACAACGGTACAGAGATCAGCAGTTCTTTGTGAATCTGTCTCAAAATATTAAATTTAATCTTCTTTATAAAACCACCTTTTTCCCGACGGTAAAAGGACCGTAATACGAGGCAGTTCTGGAGGATATAAAGTTTATCTTCTTTGGAAGCGTGTTCATAAACGTCAACGTTTACTATGGTATAACGACTTCTCTGGCTAAATTTATAAAAATCATCACGACGCTGATGTAAAAATCGGACATCTGTAAGTACATATATAAAAGGAACGATATTATTACTTAACAGATATTGCGCAGAACCATTGACAGCAATAATATCCTTTGTTCGTAATACTGACAAAGGTGTTTTTTGCGATGTAGGGCCCGAAAGAAAAATAATAACATCATCAGATATTTTATTTTCAATCAGGTTTTCAACATCTTTTTTGTCAATGTATCTAATATTCTTCATGATAAACCTGTGAAATAAATAACTCCGCTTAAAACTGTCCTGGTGAAGACATGTAATTGTGGGATTTTTTTTAGCGCGCTGGTTTCCCTTTCAAACGCCGCATAAAATTGCGCATTTTTTTACGATATACTAAAAGATAATAGCCTAGATCTCTAATCTCATTTTTAATACCGTAATGACGCTCTAAGTCAATACGATCTTTCGCTTTACGCTGCGCTGAAGCACGCTTTCCGGAGAGATCGATAATTCGAACCTCACCATTTTTTATAATGAAGTTACCACGATGGGGGTCGCCAGAAACCATGCCATGTTGATGTAAGGCATTAATTGATTGCTGAATTTTATTTTTTAGCGCATCATCAATATCGGGCATATCACACAACTCTATGCCATCAATATACTCGATGATCATGATATAAGTATGGACAAAACGTAAGGTTTTCCGTTCAGCCAATAAATAAAAGTCATTGAGTGTATTTAACCCTTCATTTCGTACTTTTTGGGTTTGCTCAAAAAGGCGTTCGTAATAATCACCTTTTAACAGAGACTTAAAGAAACGTTCGTTACGCTTAACTTTCGGAGAAAAAACCTTAAGAATCAATTTACCGTAATCGGTATCAATAAGCATAACTTTTGTATCATCAATAGAACGAAAAACCTTGATGATATTTATATTATAAGACAAGAAGTCATTTAATACATTGAGGTACTTTGAATTGTTTTCATCGGTAAAAACAACCAAGTCTTTGATCTTGCTCTTCTGAATCATAATAAACCAGTTAAATGTTATTTACGGTAATATTTTCGGCAAAGATAACAGACTCCTGCTATAATTCCTGAGATATAATGATGTTGCACTAAAAGATGTTTATATCTTTTTTTAAATTCAATAATTGATTTCGCATCTCGTGGAGAGTCATCTTTCCAGGGGGAATTTTCTAAAGCTATTTTATAGTATTTTACCGATGGATAAATTGCCCATTTGTGCCACGGTTTAGTTGCACCTGTATAATGAATAAGAAGAGTACTTTCTGTAATCAGCTTTTTATAGTTTTGATGTGTTTTGTCTTTTAATTCACTTTTAATTGTATAAATTGTATTGTACTCACGAGGCAAAAATAATGTCATCCCTTTCAGTAAGACATTCATAACATCCTGATCAGGGTATTTATAAACATTATCTTTACTCATAAGAATAGACAACGCTTTTTCTGTTAGTTTTGCGTCAGCCCATTTTTTTAAGTCTAAATAAACGACACCGGAATTAAAGTACTGCCCAAGTAATTCAGGATCAGACAACCTGGATACCGCCTTTTCTTGCATTGGCTCAACATCTTTAACAACAGCAGCAACCGCTCCATTTAAACCCAGATGTAATAGTTGGCTAATATCGCCTTTACAAACAACATCTGCATCAAGATAAAGCAAACGATCAAGCGTTAAACCCAATAATTGAAATGCAAATAAACGGAAGTACATTGCTCTTGACCAGACCTGTGTACAAGGCAAGCACTGGAGCTTATCAGTGTTAATTCTATATAACGTGATTCTTAATTGGTTTTGCTCTGCAAGCTTTGCAATTTTTTGAAAAAAACCATCATTATAAACATCAGCAATAATATAAAAATCAAGATTAATATGTCGATTATTTAGGACAATTGATGTGATGGAAACACCTACACCATCAAGATAATTAGCATCGACACCATAGGCAACATTTAAACATTCAGAAGTATTTATATTAGCTAGCCGAAAATCCCAGGCTTTAACTTTATCTATCTCTATGGCAGGAAATGAGTCCACAATGCTACCCTTATATCATTACTTTATAGTTTCCCAGTTTTAATGCTTTATCTTTTCAATAAAATAAAAAAGATAGTTGCTAAATCCTTTTAGATATCTATGCTTTTTAAGCATATGTTTTGCGCTATATCTTAATTGATTGCTATTGTTCGGTTTCAGCAACGCCGTATTCTTCCATGGCGAAGCATTTTTTGCCTCCATAAAGGCTTGTGATACAGGATAATCCCAGGCCCAATCATGCCAGGGCTTGGTTGGCCCGATATAATGGATAAAAATAGTATCGTTGGTTACTGGGTTTATAAAGCTTTCTTTGAGTTGATAATTTAAGCTGAACTGGGTGTTATATTTAATATCAGCGAAAATAAGTTTATCCGCCAGCAACATATTTAACACATCCTGATCAGGATGTGTTATTTTTTTGATTATTTCTGGCTCATTTAGCATTGCAATAGCTCGTGCAGAAACCTGCTGAGCCGCCCATTGGGCAGTATTAATCAATAAAAAACCGGAGTTAAAGTAACCTTTAGCAATTCCCGCAACACCTAACGAATGGGCGCGTTTTTCCCACCAGTCAGCTTGCCCTTCTGTAACAACCATTGCGACTTTATCGTCAGGAAATGAGAAATTAATTAGTGGCTCAATAGTCCCCTGACAAATGATATCTGCATCCAGATAAAGGACTTTAGGCGCCTTATTAATAAAGTAATCTGCAATAACAAAACGAAAATATATTGCATGAGTCCAATTCTTAGTGCTAGGCAATGAGCGCAGTCGATCACCATTAATCAGATATATTTTAATTCTGGTTTTATACTGCAACGCCAGGGCATCAAAATACTTACGATCATCATCACCAAAATAATCAGTAAAAATATGGAAACACAATCGACTTCCTTCATTATATTTTAATATTGAAGCAATCGAAATTCCGCAACCAAATAGAAAGTTTTTGTCAGTTCCATAAGCGATGTCCAGACAAAGATTTTCTGTTTCTACTTTATGATCATAATCAATAACTGAATTAAGAAACTCAGTTTCCTGGAAAAACACCTGCTGCATTATTTCCTCCGGGAAATAGCAGAAATAATTACCTTATGTAATCTATCGTAATACTTCGATTGGTAAAATTCATCGATCGACGCAGGAATTTTTTCATGTTCGATATGAATTTCACCTGCTATATATTTATTTAGAAGAGTTACAAAACCAGCAATATCTCCCGGTTGATACAGATGGCCATTGACATCAGGTTGAATAATGTCAGCAGGCCCGGAGACACAATCGGCACTGATACAAGGAATCCCCCACGACAAGGCTTCAAGTAGGGTCATTGGGAAACCTTCAAAAGATGACGTGAGCAATAACGCACTCACTTTTTCAATATCTTGCTGGACCAATTCCCAGGGATATTGTTGCCAACCATACCAGACAATTCGATCATCAATATTTAATTCTCTACCATAAGCCTGGCATTTTTCGAAATCGGAGCCATCACCCAATACATGGAGTTTCCAGTTACCTTTCGCTTGTGATAAGCCATCAAGCAGGTCTTTAACTCTTTTCTGGCCTTCAAATTTCATACGCCCAACATAAATAAACGTTGCCGTTTCACCTTCCTCGGGCGCGGGAATGACTGAGTCTTTAGTTTCGACGGGATTAAAAATAACATTTATCGTCGATTCTGCTACACCTCGATTAATCATTTGCTGTTTAATGCCAGAGCTGATTGCTAAATGATAGTCGGCACAGGTGATATATTCAGCATGTTTTTTGTGATCTAAAGAAAAATGTGGCCATGAAAATACTGGCATATCAATTCCTGATTTTTTACGTGCTTTTGCGGCAAACAGGCAGGAGATCACATCAATACAAATAACGATATCTGGTTGGTACTCCTGAAGCCATTTACTTAGAGCATGAATATGTTTCGCCCGACGCAAAAAACCTAAACGAATATTGGAAAATGAACATGAGTATTTAATACCTTCCAGCCATCCCTTATCCATTTTGTCATTACGACAAAAGAAAAACATTTCACTTTGGATATGTTGTTGCCTGAAGGTAGTAATAACATCACGGATGACAGTTTCCATGCCGCCAAATCCAGAAACAGCTTCGCCGATAAACGCTATTTTCATAGAAACTCTCATTAATTGAGTAAAACTCACTGTTTTAACGGTTTTATTTGTCTATAAAATCAGAAACAATCGTTGACATCATTTTATCTGGACTGAATTTATATAAACTATCATAATCCATTGGTTTAACAGATGAGTTAATAAAATACTCTAACTTATCCCAATCATCATGACCTATTATAAAAAAGCGAGATTCACTATAGATTTCTGAACCAAATACATTTATATTATTAGTAATTAATTTTTTATTGAAAAATAGTGCCTCAAGTATACGAAGAGTCCAGCCAGATTGGTTTTCTTTGGTTATATCAACAATTATATTAGCATTTAATGTTCTTCTAATATTCTCTTCATAAGATATTTGTTTTTCAATCAAATACTTTGAAGTCGTAGATGATGTCTTATCTTTGACAACATTAAAATCTAGCTTACATCCTAGTGTTGTTAATCTCTCGGCTAACTCATTAATTATTTGAAGACGCCCTTTATCACGACCAAGGAAAAAACATATTGGCTGGCTGTTATTTTTGTCAGATAAACTATAATTTCTAATTTCATCCATTCCTATAGGAAAAAATTGTTCTATTGCCTTGATCTTTTCATTCCCTATAAATCTATGCTCAAAATCATATATAATATCGAAATAATTCGCGTTATCAAGAATAAAATCTTCGCCAACAGTATTTCTTAGAAGCAAAACTTTATGACAGTTAATATTTTTTAATATTTGTTTATTGATACCTTTATTAACAACACTGTCATTAATGATAATTATGTCATCTTTTTTAATATCATTGAGGTAATGCTTGATGAATAATCGCCCCAGCCATGCATTATCCATCCCTATTTTTGATATTTTTTTATTAATCCAGTTATATTTTTTTGGTGTTGTTATATTTTTTATCTTGTACTTTTTTTTCAGGTACTGAATCATTTTTAATTCATAATCTGCAACCCAATTTATAAAATAAATAGTCATAATAAAGTTAGTTCCAGTACATACTAATAAATATTTTTATAATCCTTTGCGTTGTGTTCGCTCTTTAATACGCTCGGCCTTAACGCTTGCCATGTTCAATAAATTCTGTTCAAGAGACAATATTTTGCGTAAAGGCATCCCAAAATAAACCTTCATAAATCGCCAGATATCTCTTTGCGTCAGGCCAATATTCATTGATGAGAAATATAAACCAATCAGGTCTTTATCGCGCCAGCGGCGCGGTACTTTTGCACGTATCTGTGCCCGATGCAGATCGATAACTGAAATTTTTAATTCATCTTCCCGGCCAGTAAATGGCAAATGAAGCAAAAAGTGGCAAATGTAACAGTCGCGGTGATTTATCCCTGCAGTATGCATTTTACGCACCATAGTTGCTACACGTGCGATCAGCATACGCTTAACACGTATATCAGGCGGGTTGACTGCCCAATCGGCACAATAATCTTCAAGGCTAATTGTGGGAGTGAGATCTTCGGTAATAATAAATGATGCGCGAGTTAATGGATTTAACCCTTTTTCGCCAAACCCAATGCCCTTCATTGTATCAACGCCAACATCACTCAGGCGATGAATAGCGTGCCACTCTCTGTCTGCGCCCAAAACGGGCATCCGCAATGAGAGTAGATTTTTTATAATCTCTTTTAATGTCGTCCCCTTGTGCCATTTAAGAAAATAGCTTTTCCCGGACAGTTCAAAGCGTAATGTACGACGAGTCTCCAGTTCACGAAAGACCTCGCCGTTCAGTTTTTTGACCTCTGCAAAAGCATCTTTACCACGCCAAAGTGTGGCAAGCGGCTCTTTTAATTCAACCATCTAAACCACCTGTAATGATATCCGCGGCTTTTTCTGGCAAGCTATACAAATCCTGAGTATCGGCATAATGGCGAGCATTCTCCGCCCAGGCCATTCGCAATGGCGACTGAGTTAACGCTTTACGTAAAACTTCATTTAATTGTTCCTGAGAGAAAGGTTCAGCGATGACCGTTCCACAATTGGCATCCGCAATATAATGCGCGTACCCACATACCGCTGTTGTTAAAACAGGTAACCCAGCAGTGATCGCTTCTAGAAGAACGATACCCGCGGCTTCCTGATAAGCGGGATGCAGTAATAAATCAGCGGCTGCCATTAATTCTGACACATCATTGCGACCGGAGAAGAAATGCACATTGCTCCGCACGCCGAGTTTTTCTGCCAGCGCTTCAAATTTTCGCGGCTTATCCTGACCAACAACAAATAAAAGCGTATTGTGACGTAATGATTCCGGTAACGATGCCAAAGCTTCAATTGAGCGATCTACACCTTTACGGCCAAAATCTGATCCAACCTGCAGTAATAAGTTTTGTTGCTCTTTTATGCCATTTTTCTGGCGATAAATTTCACGGCTGTTTGGGATTTGCTCACTGTATTTTCTGTCCGGATAAATACCGGGAGGAAGAATTTGAAAACGTTCAGGTTCAGTTTGATAATGCTTCTGGAAATCGGCGATTTGCTTATCGGTCAGCATCATAAGTTTCGTCGATTTACCCTGCTCGAAAGTCGCTCGCTCAAATGCGGCATAATGGCGATATCGTGATGTTAAACGATATAAAAAACCTTTTTCTTGCGCAACTTTCTCGGCGTAACAAACATCAGCGGCAAAATAAACATCCAGGCCAGGCATCTTATTAAACCCAACAACGCGATCTGCGGGATGCTCTTTGAGATGATTTTGTACCCAGGCATAATATTCTGCATTGCGTCCATGGTTGGTATGGGACTTAACTGGCACCTGAATAAGCTCAAATGCTTTCGGGCAATCGCCTTCCCACGACTGTGTATATACCCGAACATGGTGGCCCCGTGCGGCAACTGTTGATGCAATGCGCATAAAGTCACGTTGAAGCCCACCAAATGGAAAATATTTATATAAACAAAACGCCACGATCATAATTGTGCATTCCTGTCAGCTGAAGGGGCATCTTCTGGCAACAGCTTTTCCGTAGCGGCGATCACATCCTCCGCTGGGATAACAGAAAGATATTTTTTGTTGCGGTCAAGTTCATGCCGGGTCGGCATTTTCTGATAATTCCCCGCCCAGAATTGAATAATATTCTCGGTCCAGGGACGCCAGAATACGTGATCCGTTGCACCAAATAGACTAATGACTGGCGTTTTCACTGCCGCTGCAATATGTCCCGGCGCAGAATCCACACCAATAAAAAGCACTGCATGATCAATTAATGCACCCAGTTCAGGAAAACGTGTTTTACCTGCAAGGCCAGTAATGGGTTTTGTTTCGCAACCTCGTGCAATCTCATCTACACAAGCGAGATCATCTGCCGAGGGCCCACAGGTTAGCACAACCTGATAGCCTCGCTGTTGCAGCGCATCGATAACCTTAGAAAATTTATCGTTATCCCAACACTTAAATATCTGACGCGCTGTCGGTTGGATGACAACATAATGATCTTTTACGCCCAGGGCATCTAATTCCCGGCGCATCTTCTTCCAGCAATCTTCGGCGTAACTCATTGTTGTGTCGGTGTAGAAATCGGTAATACCTAATGGCTCAAGGACCGATAAATTACGCTCAACAATATGTGTACCGTGTATTGGCGCTAAGTGTGTGAAGCTTTTTTTCCAAATACCATGCTGCCGATGACCATAAAGTTGCGATATTTTCATCCGTGCAGGTAAACAACGTACCAGCAGCGCCACCATCCACTGATCCGTAAGATTAATGACCAGGTCATAATTATTCGCACGCAGAGTTTTTATCAACGAAAGCACATTTTTAATTTTATCGAAAGTTCCCGCACCTTTATTGCTTATCCCATAGAGCGCATTAATTTCCGGGTTTTCAGACAAAATAGGGATGGTGTCCTGATAAAGCAGCATATCGATTTTTGCATCAGGATAATTCTGCTTGAGCGTACTGATGACAGGAGTAGTTAATAACATATCCCCATGATATCGCATCTTTATGACCAGGATTTTTCGAAATGGCTTTTCCACTAGCGACTCTTTTGTGTGATTGTCTGGTTAAGTTAAGCAGAAAAAAGCACGCTACCGCCCCAGGCTCAACAGCTACCTGAATACTGATAACGCACTTACTTTGACGTGCTAGTGTATCATTTCTTTCGCAGCAATCCGACCCGAATGATTTTTATACACAAAATATACTTTAATCATAAAAATCAAATAGATAAAAAATAGCATTTCGATAATGTCAGTACGGCCTATGTAGATTTGAAAATGGGGCCGAGTTTCAATGAATCGCATAAAAATACAAAAAAAATGAAGATGTAGCGGCAGATCAGACCAAACTGAAGCTATTTAAGTCAAAAACGGGAAAAGTAATGGTAAAGCCACAGCTAAATACATAGAATCCCCAGCACATCCATAAGTCAGCTATTTACTATGCTCGAATTGCTTTACACCGCCCTTCTCTACCTTATTCAGCCGCTGATCTGGATACGGCTCTGGGTGCGCGGACGTAAGGCTCCGGCCTATCGAAAACGCTGGGGTGAACGTTACGGTTTTTACCGCCATCCGCTAAAACCAGGCGGCATTATGCTGCACTCCGTCTCCGTCGGTGAAACTCTGGCGGCAATCCCGTTGGTGCGCGCGCTGCGTCATCGTTATCCTGATTTACCGATTACCGTAACAACCATGACGCCAACCGGTTCGGAGCGCGTACAATCGGCTTTCGGGAAGGATGTTCAGCACGTTTATCTGCCGTATGATCTGCCCGATGCACTCAACCGTTTCCTGAATAAAGTCGACCCTAAACTGGTGTTGATTATGGAAACCGAACTATGGCCTAACCTGATTGCGGCGCTACATAAACGTAAAATTCCGCTGGTGATCGCTAACGCGCGACTCTCTGCCCGCTCGGCCGCAGGTTATGCCAAACTGGGTAAATTCGTCCGTCGCTTGCTGCGTCGTATTACGCTGATTGCTGCGCAAAATGAAGAAGATGGTGCACGTTTTGTGGCGCTGGGCGCAAAAAATAATCAGGTGACCGTTACCGGTAGCCTGAAATTCGATATTTCTGTAACGCCGCAGTTGGCTGCTAAAGCCGTGACGCTGCGCCGCCAGTGGGCACCACACCGCCCGGTATGGATTGCCACCAGCACTCACGAAGGCGAAGAGAGTGTGGTGATCGCCGCACATCAGGCATTGTTACAGCAATTCCCGAATTTATTGCTCATCCTGGTACCCCGTCATCCGGAACGCTTCCCGGATGCGATTAACCTTGTCCGCCAGGCTGGACTAAGCTATATCACACGCTCTTCAGGGGAAGTCCCCTCCACCAGCACGCAGGTTGTGGTTGGCGATACGATGGGCGAGTTGATGTTACTGTATGGCATTGCCGATCTCGCCTTTGTTGGCGGTTCACTGGTTGAACGTGGTGGGCATAATCCGCTGGAAGCTGCCGCACACGCTATTCCGGTATTGATGGGGCCGCATACTTTTAACTTTAAAGACATTTGCGCGCGGCTGGAGCAGGCAAGCGGGCTGATTACCGTTACCGATGCCACTACGCTTGCAAAAGAGGTTTCCTCTTTACTCACCGACGCCGATTACCGTAGTTTCTATGGCCGTCATGCCGTTGAAGTACTGTATCAAAACCAGGGCGCGCTACAGCGTCTGCTTCAACTGCTGGAACCTTACCTGCCACCGAAAACGCATTGAGGTTGTTATGCAAAAACGGGCGATTTATCCGGGTACTTTCGATCCCATTACCAATGGTCATATCGATATCGTGACGCGCGCCACGCAGATGTTCGATCACGTTATTCTGGCGATTGCCGCCAGCCCCAGTAAAAAACCGATGTTTACCCTGGAAGAGCGTGTGGCACTGGCACAGCAGGCAACCGCGCATCTGGGGAACGTGGAAGTGGTCGGGTTTAGTGATTTAATGGCGAACTTCGCCCGTAATCAACACGCTACGGTGCTGATTCGTGGCCTGCGTGCGGTGGCAGATTTTGAATATGAAATGCAGCTGGCGCATATGAATCGCCACTTAATGCCGGAACTGGAAAGTGTGTTTCTGATGCCGTCGAAAGAGTGGTCGTTTATCTCTTCATCGTTGGTGAAAGAGGTGGCGCGCCATCAGGGCGATGTCACCCATTTCCTGCCGGAGAATGTCCATCAGGCGCTGATGGCGAAGTTAGCGTAGCGTTTATGCCGGATGGTATGCCATCCGGCGCGCATGAATTACTTCTGGCACTGCCGACAATAAAACGTTGCCCGCTGCGCATGTTTAGTCGCCACAATCGGCGTACCGCACACCCGACACGGCTCACCTTTTCGCCCGTAAACCTGCAATTCCTGAGCGAAATAGCCCGGTTTACCATCACTTTGCAGAAAATCTTTCAGCGTTGTACCACCCTGCTCAATCGAACGCAGCAACACCGCTTTAATCACCCGAGCTAACAATTCACACTCTGCCAGCGACAGTGATGACGCCAGCCGATCCGGATGGATCCCCGCCGCAAACAGTGATTCGCTGGCATAGATATTCCCTACCCCTACCACCAGCTTGTTATCCATCAGCCACGGTTTAATCGCCGTTTTTTTCTTCGCGCACTTCTGATGCAGATACTCACCATTGAAATCGTCGCTAAGCGGCTCCGGTCCAAGATGGGTCAGCACATTATGCCCTTCCAGCTCTTTGGTCCACAGCCAGGCACCAAAGCGGCGCGGATCGGTGTAGCGCAGCACTTTGCCGTTGCTCATCACCAAATCCACATGGTCATGCTTTTCAGGGGGAAGTTCTTCTGGAAGGATGCGCAGGCTGCCAGACATCCCTAAATGAATGATAATCCAGCCCTCAGGCAGCTCCAGCAGCAGATATTTAGCCCGCCGCTGCACGCTAAGCACTGGTTGGTCGCTTAAACGGTAGATCTCTTCTGAAACCGGCCAGCGCAAGCGTCCGTTGCGCACCACTGCATGAAGAATGGTTGCACCAACGAGATGCGGTTCTATGCCGCGGCGGCTGGTTTCAACTTCGGGTAATTCAGGCATAGCATCTCCAGGAATGAACAGATGCAGTCAATATGGGGGCAAGCAGATAACAAAAAACCCCGCCGGAGCGAGGTTTTTTGTTACATCAAAGCGAGAATTATTTGATTTTCGCTTCTTTGTAGATCACGTGCTGGCGAACAACTGGATCGAATTTTTTCAGTTCCAGTTTTTCCGGCTTAGTACGTTTGTTCTTCGTAGTGGTATAGAAGTGACCAGTACCAGCAGAAGAAACCAGCTTGATTTTCTCACGAATACCTTTAGCCATGATTTATTTCCTCTAAGTACTTAGTACTTTTCGCCACGGGCACGCAGTTCAGCCAGAACTGTATCGATGCCTTTTTTATCGATTACACGCATACCTTTAGCAGATACGCGCAGGGTGACAAAACGCTTCTCGCTCTCAACCCAGAAACGGTGAGAGTGCAGGTTCGGCAGGAAACGGCGTTTAGTCGCGTTCAGTGCGTGGGAACGGTTGTTACCGGTCACCGGACGCTTGCCAGTAACTTGGCAGACTCGGGACATGTCTATTCTCCAAAAATCAAATTAGCTCGAGCTTCGTATGGGGTATTGGCGCCTCGTCAGGCTTTACAGCCCGGTCATCGCAGTTCTATGTGAACTCTCGATTGCCAGGCCCAAATGCCAAACCCGAGATTCTCAAAGGTGGCGTAGTATACGCTGACTCAGCGATGTGCTCAAGTCCCGAACAGACAAAGATCCCGAAGGATCGCGCATAGCGGGTTAAATCCAGCCGCGTTCGGCAAAAGAAACATACTCTCCACGCCCAATCACGATATGGTCGAGCACGCGTAAATCCATGAACTGACAACTCTTTATTATCCGTTCAGTAATGAGTTTATCCGCTTTACTGGGTTCAGCACAACCCGAAGGGTGATTATGTGCAAGGATCAGCGCCGAGGCGTTTATTTTTATCGCTTCGCGGATAATTTCCCGAGGATGGACTTCAACATGGTTTAGCGTGCCGGAAAAAAGACGCCTATGCGTTATAACCCGGTGTTGGGAGTCGAGAAAGATCACCATAAAGATCTCCCGCTCCTCACCCGTGAGCTGGCTTTGTAAAAATTCCCTCGTCATCTCCGGGCTGAGTAAAGGGCTTTCTTCACGCATCCGCACGTTGTAGTAACGCCGCGCCAGTTCAGCAATCCCCTTTAACTGGGCAAATTTCGCCACGCCAATTCCATGAACGCCACTAAATTGTTCATATTCAGAGGTTAACAAGCCATAAAGAGAGCCGAAATTCTCCAGCATCTCTTTTGCCAGGGTTAATACATCTTTACCGCGCGTTCCGGTACGCAGAAATAGCGCCAGCAGCTCGACATCCGTTAAGGCGCTAATACCAAACTTCAGCATTTTTTCGCGCGGCATCAACAGCTGTGAATTGTTTTTCACCTTCACCTCCTTTGTGGTGCTCGCATCCTGTCATAGCCGTTTCGTTAAATCGACGGCCAGTTTTCAATCCTGGAAAGCGCCTCGCAAAGTGAATCTCAGGTGAAGGCACGACAACAAAAGTATTGTGATAAAATCGCCAACTTCTGGTGTCACCCTACAGGAAAAATCATCATGAGCCTGGCCGGTAAAAAAATCGTTCTCGGCGTTAGCGGCGGTATTGCTGCCTATAAAACCCCTGAACTGGTGCGTCGTTTGCGCGATCGCGGGGCCGACGTCCGCGTAGCCATGACCGAAGCGGCAAAAGCCTTTATCACCCCACTTAGCTTGCAGGCGGTTTCTGGTTATCCCGTTTCCGACAGTCTGCTGGACCCGGCAGCCGAAGCCGCTATGGGCCATATTGAGCTGGGTAAATGGGCTGATTTAGTGATTCTCGCCCCTGCCACGGCAGATTTGATTGCCCGTGTTGCTGCCGGAATGGCGAATGACCTGGTATCGACGATTTGTCTGGCTACACCTGCGCCTGTAGCCGTGCTCCCCGCCATGAACCAGCAGATGTACCGTGCCGCTGCCACGCAGCATAATTTAGAGGTGCTTGCTTCCCGTGGTTTGCTCATCTGGGGGCCAGACAGTGGCAGTCAGGCTTGTGGTGATATCGGTCCTGGGCGAATGCTCGATCCGTTAACCATTGTGGATATGGCGGTAGCGCATTTTTCGCCCGTCAACGACCTGAAACATCTGAACATTATGATTACCGCCGGCCCGACGCGTGAACCGCTCGATCCGGTGCGTTATATCTCTAATCACAGCTCCGGCAAGATGGGTTTTGCTATCGCCGCCGCCGCTGCCCGTCGTGGCGCGAACGTCACGCTGGTATCAGGTCCGGTTTCACTACCGACGCCACCGTTTGTTAAACGTGTTGATGTGATGACCGCGCTGGAAATGGAAGCCGCCGTGAATGCTTCTGTACAGCAGCAAAATATTTTTATCGGCTGCGCCGCCGTGGCGGATTATCGCGCAGCTACCGTGGCCCCAGAGAAAATCAAAAAGCAGGCCACGCAGGGTGATGAATTAACAATAAAAATGGTTAAAAACCCCGATATCGTCGCAGGCGTTGCCGCACTAAAAGACCATCGACCCTACGTCGTTGGATTTGCCGCCGAAACAAATAATGTGGAAGAATACGCCCGGCAAAAACGTATCCGTAAAAACCTTGATCTGATCTGCGCGAACGATGTTTCCCAGCCAACTCAAGGATTTAACAGCGACAACAACGCATTACACCTTTTCTGGCAGGACGGAGATAAAGTCTTACCGCTTGAGCGCAAAGAGCTCCTTGGCCAATTATTACTCGACGAGATCGTGACCCGTTATGATGAAAAAAATCGACGTTAAGATTCTGGACCCGCGCGTTGGGAAGGAATTTCCGCTCCCGACTTATGCCACCTCTGGCTCTGCCGGACTTGACCTGCGTGCCTGTCTCAACGACGCCGTAGAACTGGCTCCGGGTGACACTACGCTGGTTCCGACCGGGCTGGCGATTCATATTGCCGATCCTTCACTGGCGGCAATGATGCTGCCGCGCTCCGGATTGGGACATAAGCACGGTATCGTGCTTGGTAACCTGGTAGGATTGATCGATTCTGACTATCAGGGCCAGTTGATGATTTCCGTGTGGAACCGTGGTCAGGACAGCTTCACCATTCAACCTGGCGAACGCATCGCCCAGATGATTTTTGTTCCGGTAGTACAGGCTGAATTTAATCTGGTGGAAGATTTCGACGCCACCGACCGCGGTGAAGGCGGCTTTGGTCACTCTGGTCGTCAGTAACACATACGCATCCGAATAACGTCATAACATAGCCGCAAACATTTCGTTTGCGGTCATAGCGTGGGTGCCGCCTGGCAAGTGCTTATTTTCAGGGGTATTTTGTAACATGGCAGAAAAACAAACTGCGAAAAGGAACCGTCGCGAGGAAATACTTCAGTCTCTGGCGCTGATGCTGGAATCCAGCGATGGAAGCCAACGTATCACGACGGCAAAACTGGCGGCTTCCGTAGGCGTTTCCGAAGCGGCGCTGTATCGGCATTTCCCCAGCAAGACCCGCATGTTCGATAGCCTTATCGAGTTTATCGAAGATAGCCTGATTACCCGTATCAACCTGATTCTGAAGGATGAAAAGGACACCACCGCGCGCCTGCGTTTGATTGTTTTGCTGGTCCTCGGCTTTGGTGAACGTAATCCAGGCCTGACCCGCATCCTGACAGGCCACGCGCTAATGTTCGAACAGGATCGCTTGCAGGGCCGCATTAACCAGCTGTTTGAACGTATTGAAGCTCAACTGCGTCAGGTGCTGCGTGAACGAAAAATGCGTGAGGGGGAAGGTTACGAAACGGATGAAACGATACTGGGAAGCCAACTGCTGGCTTTCGGTGAGGTATGCTCACGCTTTGTGCGCAGCGAATTCAAATATCGTCCCACCGACGACTTTGAGGCCCGCTGGCCGTTGATTCTCGCCCAACTGCAATAATTCGTTAAAATAGCCCGGCTTTCACCGGGCTATTTTTTATACGCCGTACGCTTCGCGATAGGCCCGCACTGATGCCAGGTGCTCTGCCATCTCTGGTTTTTCTTCCAGATAGGCAATCAGGTCTTTCAGGGTGATTATCGAAATCACCTCACAGCCGTAATCACGCTCCACTTCCTGGATTGCTGAGATTTCGCCGCGACCACGCTCCTGACGATCGAGTGAGATCAGCACACCGGCCAGCTTCGCGCCATTAGCCTGGATAATCTCCATCGATTCACGCAATCGCCGTACCGGCAGTTATCACATCATCCACCAGCATGACACGCCCGGTCAGCGCACTCCCCACCAGATTGCCGCCTTCACCGTGGTCTTTGGCCTCTTTACGGTTAAAGCAGTACGGATAATCACGGTCGTGGTGTTCCGCCAGCGCCACCGCGGTGGTCGTAGCGATTGGAATACCTTTGTAGGTGGGCCACAGGTATCGAAAAAATCGATACCGGAATCCACCAGCGCTTCGGCATAAAAACGGCCTAACAGTGCCAGATCGCGCCCGGTATTAAACAGCCCGGCGTTGAAGAAATAGGGGCTCTTGCGCCCGGATTTCAGCGTAAATTCGCCAAACTTAAGTACCTGCTTGTTAAGCGCAAACTCAATAAACTGGCGCTGATACGGTTTCATGGATTCGCTCCTCATCTCACTTTATTACGGACAAAAAAGGGCGACAACGTCGCCCTTAAAATCAATTTTCCAACGCCGCCTTCTGCGTCGTGACAATAGATTCGATTCCCCCTCTGGCCAGCGCCAGTAGGGTGAGTAGTTCTTCGGTGGGTGAACGGCTCGCCTTCTGCCGTCCCCTGAACCTCAATGATACGACCGTTTTCGGTCATCACTACGTTCATGTCGGTTTCCGCCGCGGAATCTTCCACGTACTCCAGGTCGCACAGCGCTTCGCCGTTCACGATCCCAACGGAAACCGCCACCATCCCTTTCATCGGGTTGGTTTTCAGCTTCTTCCTGCAGCAACCAGCTTACCCAGCGCATCGGCCAGCGCCACGCAGGCACCGGTAATAGACGCGGTACGAGTACCACCATCAGCCTGGATAACATCGCAGTCCAGCGTAATGGTGAATTCACCCAGCGCCTTCAGGTCTACCGCCGCACGCAGCGCACGAGCGATTAAACGCTGGATTTCCATGGTGCGGCCGCCGGCATACCCTTTGCCGCTTCGCGAGCGTTACGGGTGTGGGTCGCGCGCGGTAACATACCGTATTCAGCGGTGATCCAGCCTGGCGACCTTTCAGGAAACGTGGCACACCCTCATCAATAGAAGCTGTGCACAGCACTTTGGTGTCACCAAATTCGACCAGCACGGAGCCTTCAGCGTGTTTTGTATAATTACGGGTCAGGGTGACGGGACGCACCTGATCGGCACTACGACCTGATGGACGCATGATAAAATCTCCGGCTTGAAACGAATGTGGCTGCGCATTATACGGATTTACGCCGCTTATTCCTATCCTGATAAGCCCCTGGAGGCTATAATCCCCCATCTCTCCTTTAAAAACAGGAACGTCTATGATCCTGATAATATTACCGCCTATGCCCTGAGAAATCAAGGGCACTTGGGGCAGCGCCGCCTGGGAACTGCGCTCGGTTAACCAGCGTTATCTCGAAACCTATTTTCGTCTGCCGGAGCAGTTCCGCAGCCTTGAACCCGTTGTTCGTGAACGCCTGCGTACCCGCCTGACCCGTGGGAAAGTAGAATGTACTTTGCGCTTTGAGCCTGATGCCAGTGCGCAAGGGGAGCTTATCCTTAACGAAAATCTGGCAAAGCAGCTGGTTAACGCCGCGAACTGGGTCAAAATGCAGAGCGATGAAGGGGAAATTAACCCGGTCGACATTCTGCGCTGGCCTGGCGTGATGGCCGCTAAAGAGCAAGATTTAGACGCTATCGCAACAGACATTCTGGCGGCACTGGATGGCACGCTGGACGATTTCATTGTCGCTCGCGAAACCGAAGGCCAGGCGTTGAAAGCGTTGATTGAGCAGCGGCTGGAAGGCGTCAGCGGTGAAGTGACCAAAGTGCGTGCCCATATGCCAGAAATTCTGCAATGGCAGCGCGAGCGTCTGGTCGCCAAACTGGAAGATGCGGAAGTACAGCTGGAAAACAACCGTCTGGAACAAGAGCTGGTGCTGATGGCACAGCGTATCGACGTTGCTGAAGAGCTGGATCGTTTAGAGGCGCACGTTAAAGAAACCTATAACATTCTGAAGAAGAAAGAGGCCGTTGGCCGCCGTCTGGACTTCATGATGCAGGAATTCAACCGCGAATCGAATACGCTGGCCTCAAAATCTATTAATGCCGACGTAACGAGTCTGCCATTGAACTGAAAGTCTTGATCGTAGCAAATGCGCGAACAGATCCAAAACATCGAATAACTCGTAACGCCAATTCTTACTTTTCCGCCTTCACAAATGCCGCCACTCAAACAGAGCGGCATTTTTCTTCCCCGCAACATTCAATTCTGTTTTGCGTGCCTGCTCCAGATTTTGCGATGTTTTTTTGCCCAGCACACTGAGAACGTGAGATACTCACAACTGTATATAAATACAGTTACAGATTTACTTTCTTTGCAATTGATATCACATGGAGTGGGCAATGAACGAACATCATCAACCTTTTGAAGAGATAAAACTGATTAATGCAAACGGAGCAGAACAATGGTCAGCAAGACAACTTGGGAAACTACTGGGTTATTCAGAGTATCGTCACTTTATACCTGTATTAACGCGCGCCAAAGAAGCCTGTGAGAACAGTGGTCACACAATTGATGACCATTTCGAGGAGATCCTCGATATGGTCAAAATTGGCTCAAATGCCAAAAGAGCATTAAAAGACATCGTACTCTCCCGCTATGCCTGTTACCTGGTAGTACAAAACGGCGACCCTGCGAAACCGGTCATTGCGGCAGGGCAGACTTATTTTGCTATCCAGACCCGACGGCAGGAGCTTGCTGACGATGAAGCATTTAAGCAACTTCGTGAAGACGAAAAGCGTCTGTTTCTGAGAAATGAGTTGAAAGAACATAACAAACAATTGGTTGAGGCAGCACAGCAAGCTGGGGTAGCGACAGCTACTGATTTCGCCATATTTCAGAATCATGGTTACCAGGGGCTGTATGGTGGATTAGATCAGAAAGCTATTCATCAGCGGAAGGGGCTGAAAAAGAATCAGAAGATCCTGGATCATATGGGTTCAACAGAACTGGCGGCTAATCTCTTTCGAGCTACCCAAACAGAAGAAAAACTCAAGCGGGATGGCGTGAATTCAAAACAGCAAGCAAACACCACACACTTTGACGTGGGTCGCAAGGTGAGGCAAACCATTCAGGAACTTGGCGGAACCATGCCTGAGGAGTTGCCGACCCCGCAGGTCAGCATCAAGCAGTTGGAAAACAGTGTAAAAATTACAGAGAAGAAATAGCAGAAACTAAAAACTCTTTTTGTTGATTGAGACACCCGATGCGTAAGCCAAGGTCCAGGTGCAGTGAACACAATGGCTAAATATTGCACCTTTCTTTTCCCCCTCAGTTTTAACCTATTTTTTCTTATGCATTTTCTCAGACAAGAAGTCAGAAGAATGCATCTCTGCTACAGAAAATAGCGATTTCACATAACTACAAGTTATCAATTTCCCCTCCCCTTAAAAAATCTCAATCGTGACAATGCGCACAAATCGCTACCCTGCCAGACAGATTTTTAGGGAGAGAACCATGCTGTTACACATTTTGTATTTGGTTGGCATTACTGCCGAAGCCATGACGGGGGCGCTGGCGGCCGGACGACGGCGCATGGATACATTTGGCGTAATTATTATTGCGACCGCCACCGCAATTGGCGGAGGGTCAGTGCGCGATATTCTGCTGGGCCACTATCCGCTCGGCTGGGTCAAACACCCGGAATATGTGATTATCGTCGCTACCGCCGCAGTACTCACCACTATCGTTGCTCCTGTAATGCCTTACCTGCGCAAAGTGTTTCTGGTGCTCGATGCGCTCGGACTGGTGGTCTTTTCTATCATCGGGGCACAGGTTGCACTGGATATGGGGCACGGCCCAATTATTGCCGTTGTCGCGGCGGTAACCACCGGCGTGTTTGGCGGCGTTTTGCGCGATATGTTCTGTAAACGTATCCCACTGGTATTCCAGAAAGAGTTGTATGCCGGTGTCTCATTTGCCTCCGCCGTGCTGTACATCGCGCTGCAACACTATGTTTCTAACCATGATGTGGTAATTATCTCCACCCTGGTATTCGGCTTTTTTGCCCGCTTACTGGCGCTACGCCTTAAGCTGGGATTACCGGTCTTTTACTACAGCCACGAAGGACACTAAGGTTCAAAACCTGTGATCTGCTGGGCAGCCAGCCAACTGCCCAGCTTCTTGATTTGCGCATTTTCCTTCCATTCAATAACCTGTCTGGCGCGTCCCGATCCAGTCCCCGGCAGCTGCTGCCAGAACTGCTCCGTGCTAAATAAAAGTTGCGACCAGGACCGTTCATCACTGGCATTAAGCGCCGCCCGGGTTAGCGGTATTCCCATTGCCATCACCCAGCGAGTAAAAGGCTGCTTACGAGCCAGATTAAACTGATGCCATAGCTGCGCACTTTTACTTTTCGCGATCCCCGGCGTGTTCTGTAATTGCTCTGGCGTTAATAAAAGCCAGGAAAAGATATGTTCAAAGCGATGAGTCTGATGCAGCGCGCGCCAACCGGCCTCACCAATGCCATCCAGCCCAAGAACCTGTTTTGCCCCCAGCCAGACTAAGCGTGAAATGAACTGTTCCTGACAAACATCAGAAGCAAAGTAGCAGGTCAACGAGTTAAAGCGGTTTTCTGGCGGTGTCGGTTTTGTACGTTCTGCACCGCGCCACACCACATCATCAATGCGAGGAATACCCTGACCGGCAAGGCTGACGAGAATCTGATCACCAGGCGCAATATCCCACTCCTGCCAGCGCCTGACGGAACCAATATTCACCCGCTGGACTTTTTTATCATCCAGCATGACAGGTGCGAGTGACGCAACCACCGATATTTTACCGCTCTTACCCACCGCAAACTGAATTGCCTTCACTTCGGCAACCTGAGCTACAGGTTGATATTTCCAGGCCACCAGCCACTCTGCCTGGCCCGGTAGCCAATGGCGGGATTCTGGCTCTTTCGCCGCTCGTACAACTACGCCATCGGTGACGAAGGGTAATTCCGCTTTCCACCACTCATTGCGTACGCGCGCAACTTCATCAGCATTTTTCACCGCACGGGTATACGTCTGCGTTAGAGTAAAACCTGCGGTAGCCAGCTCTTTTAAACGATCAGACATTAACTGCGGTCCATCCGGCCATGCCCAGACAAAAACGCCCAGAGAATTCAGCGTGTCGCTATCGTCCTGGCGCATCATCAAGCCAGCAACTTTTGCGCGGGCATTTATTCCCCCCATTTGTTGTTGGATATGCCCCTCGCGCTGGAGAAATATTTCCCCCTGAAGCGTACTGTTGGCTAAAGGCCCGCTAACGGTTTGCGGCACAGCGGAAATTAAGCTAACTTTCTGCGTCCAGTCCTCGCCTTTCAGGCCATTACCGCGACTGATTGCTTTGTTCAGTTTCCCGTCCCGATAAACCAGGGTTACCGCAACGCCATCAACTTTTGGCTGCACCCAAAGATCGCTACGTTCTCGCATCCACAGACTTAATGCGTTTTTATCCACCATTTTGCGTACACCCGTATGGGCAACCGGATGCATAACCGCACCATTTAAAGGCGGCATCATCACGTCGCGGGGCTCGCTCCCAAAGCAGCGTTGCCACTGCGTAAGACGGGCGCTTAACTGATCGTAAACACCGTCTTCCACCTCACTTTTTCCTTCCTTCCAGTAGTCATCGTCCCACTGTTTTATTTGCTGTTGCAGGCGGGAAATTTCTTCCTGTGCTCTGGCTGGCGACCAGGCCGGACAGACCGCCCACACAGATGATTGCCAGCACAAGATACCTATTAATATCGCCATCCATACTTTCATCATCACCTCCGCTGTAGATAGTCAGGCAGATATACAACGTGATGAAAGCAAAGCCGAGTGGCAAAAACGGAGTCTGCGAGGACGCTTCCTGAAAATCGTCTTTATTGCAGTGAATGACAGGCAAATGCGGAAGCAGCTACGCAAAATGAAATAAACTGACGCAAAAAGTGTGACAAAGGCTACGTCGCGTAGCCACGCCGTGTATAATCGGCTCGTATGTAAGTTCTCTTTCGATAATCACATACAAAAGACACTCATGGCTCAAGGCACGCTCTATATTGTTTCCGCCCCCATGGCGCGGGTAAATCCAGCCTGATTCGGCTTTATTGAAAACCCAACCGCTGTACGATTCCCAGGTATCTGTTTCACATACCACGCGCGCGCCGCGTCCGGGTGAAGTGCACGGCGAACATTATTTCTTTGTGAATCACGACGAATTCCGCACGATGATTGGCGATGAGGCATTTCTTGAACACGCTGAAGTCTTTGGTAACTACTACGGTACCTCGCGTAAAGCGATTGAGCAGGTTCTGACGACCGGCGTGGATGTCTTCCTCGATATCGACTGGCAGGGCGCGCAGCAGATCCGTAAAAGCATGCCGAGCGCACGCAGCATCTTTATTTTACCGCCGTCCAAAATTGAACTGGACCGCCGTCTGCGCGGCCGTGGTCAGGATAGCGAAGAGGTGATTGCAAAACGTATGGCTCAGGCAGTTGCAGAAATGAGCCATTACGCGGAATATGATTACCTTATCGTCAACGATGATTTTGATACCGCACTGGGCGATCTGAAAACGATCATCCGCGCTGAGCGTCTGCGCATGAGCCGCCAAAAGCAGCGACATGACGCTTTAATCAGCAAATTATTGGCAGACTGAACCCACTTTCAGTATCATGCCCCGTTATTTCTTCATCTGTGGAGCACTAAAGTATGGCACGCGTAACTGTTCAGGACGCTGTAGAGAAAATTGGTAACCGTTTTGACCTGGTACTGGTCGCCGCGCGTCGCGCTCGTCAGATGCAGGTTGGCGGAAAAATCCGTTAGTACCGGAAGAAAACGATAAAACCACCGTTATCGCACTGCGCGAAATCGAAGAGGGTCTTATCAACAACCAGATCCTCGACGTGCGTGAGCGCCAGGAACAGCAAGAGCAGGAAGCCGCTGAATTACAAGCTGTTACCGCTATTGCTGAAGGTCGTCGTTAATTAGATTGCGGGTCGCCCTTGTATCTGTTTGAGAGCCTGAATCAGCTGATTCAACACTACCTGCCGGAAGACCAGATTAAGCGTCTTCGGCAGGCCTATCTCGTTGCACGTGACGCTCACGAGGGGCAGACACGTTCAAGCGGTGAACCCTATATCACGCACCCGGTAGCGGTAGCCTGCATTCTGGCCGAGATGAAACTCGACTACGAAACGCTGATGGCCGCCCTGCTGCATGATGTGATTGAAGATACCCCTGCCACCTATCAGGATATGGAGCAGCTCTTTGGTAAGAGCGTCGCCGAACTGGTAGAGGGGGTGTCGAAACTTGATAAGCTCAAGTTCCGCGATAAGAAAGAGGCGCAGGCCGAAAACTTTCGCAAGATGATTATGGCGATGGTGCAGGATATCCGCGTCATCCTCATCAAACTTGCTGACCGCACCCACAACATGCGCACGTTGGGCTCATTACGCCCGGACAAACGTCGTCGTATCGCCCGTGAAACCCTCGAAATTTACAGCCCGCTGGCGCACCGTTTAGGTATCCACCACATCAAGACCGAGCTTGAAGAGCTAGGCTTTGAAGCGCTGTACCCTAACCGTTACCGCGTTATTAAAGAAGTGGTGAAAGCCGCGCGCGGGAACCGTAAAGAGATGGTTCAAAAAATCCTCTCTGAGATCGAAGGGCGTTTGCAGGAAGCGGGAATTGCGTGCCGCGTAAGCGGTCGCGAAAAACATCTGTATTCGATTTACTGCAAAATGGTGCTCAAAGAGCAGCGTTTTCACTCGATCATGGACATCTACGCCTTCCGCGTGATCGTTCACGATCTCGACACCTGCTACCGCGTTCTGGGGCAGATGCACAGCCTGTATAAACCCCGTCCGGGTCGCGTCAAAGACTACATCGCCATTCCTAAGGCGAACGGATATCAATCCCTGCATACTTCAATGATCGGGCCGCACGGCGTGCCGGTTGAAGTCCAGATCCGTACTGAAGATATGGATCAGATGGCAGAGATGGGTGTGGCGGCGCACTGGGCCTACAAAGAACACGGCGGTGAAAGCAGCACCACCGCACAAATCCGCGCACAGCGCTGGATGCAGAGCCTGCTGGAACTGCAGCAAAGCGCCGGTAGCTCGTTTGAATTTATCGAAAGCGTTAAATCCGATCTCTTCCCGGATGAGATTTACGTTTTCACCCCGGAAGGCCGTATTGTCGAACTGCCTGCTGGCGCGACGCCGGTAGACTTTGCCTACGCCGTGCATACCGATATCGGCCACGCCTGCGTGGGTGCGCGCGTAGATCGCCAGCCTTACCCGCTGTCGCAACCGCTCTCCAGCGGCCAAACCGTTGAAATCATTACCGCACCGGGCGCACGTCCGAATGCCGCATGGCTCAATTTTGTCGTCAGCTCGAAAGCGCGCGCCAAAATTCGCCAAATGCTGAAAAACCTCAAGCGCGATGACTCCGTCAGTCTGGGGCGCCGTCTTCTGAACGACGCGTTAGGCGGCAGTCGCAAACTGGCTGAAATTTCACCTGAGCATATTCAGCGTGAGATTGATCGCATGCGCCTGACTTCGCTCGACGACCTGCTGGCGGAAATTGGCCTCGGCAACGCGATGAGCGTGGTGGTAGCGAAAAACCTGCAGCATGGCGAAGCCACGCCGTTGGCGCCGGGAGCCTCTGGGCTTACCCATCTGCCGATTAAAGGCGCTGATGGGGTGCTGATCACCTTTGCGAAATGCTGTCGTCCAATTCCAGGCGACCCGATCATTGCTCACGTCAGCCCGGGTAAAGGGTTGGTCATCCACCATGAATCCTGCCGCAACATTCGCGGCTATCAGAAAGAACCTGAGAAGTTCATGGCGGTAGAGTGGGACAAAGAGACGGCACAGGAATTTATCACCGAGATTAAGGTCGATATGTTCAACCATCAGGGGGCCTTAGCCAACCTGACGGCAGCCATCAATACTGCGACATCCAATATTCAAAGTCTGAATACGGAAGAAAAAGACGGCCGCGTATACAGCGCCTTTATCCGTCTGACCGCTCGCGACCGCGTGCATCTGGCTAATATCATGCGCAAAATCCGCGTTATGCCAGACGTCATCAAAGTCACCCGTAACCGTAACTAGTTTTAGACACAACATCGTTCGAACTGCGTAAGGCGGCAGATGAATGAATTCTCCAGAAACGTACAGCGCTGCGTTTTTGGGAGGTCAGGTAACGCCGGGGGAATTGAAGGAAGGAGGGCCGATGAATCCACAGCGTTATGCGCGAATTTGTGAGATGCTCGCCAGGCGTCAGCCTGATCTGACGGTCTGCATGGAGCAGGTCCACAAACCTCATAATGTCTCGGCGATCGTTCGCACCGCTGATGCGGTCGGCGTCCATGAAGTTCACGCCGTCTGGCCTGGCAGCCGTATGCGCACGATGGTCTCTGCAGCAGCAGGCAGCAACAGCTGGGTTCAGGTGCAAACTCACCCCACCATCAGCGATGCCGTCAGCCACCTGAAAGGCCAGGGCATGCAGATTCTAGCCACCCATCTCTCTGACAAAGCCGTCGATTTCCGCGAAATCGACTACACCCGCCCGACCTGTATTTTAATGGGCCAGGAAAAACGGGTATCACTCAGGAAGCGTTAGATCTGGCAGACCAGGACATTATCATCCCGAATGATTGGGATGGTGCAGTCGCTCAACGTCTCCGTCGCCTCCGCCCTTATCCTCTATGAAGCCCAGCGCCAGCGGCAAAACGCCGGCATGTATCGCCGCGATAACAGCATGTTGCCGGATGACAGAGCAGCAGGGTCTGCTGTTTGAAGGCGGTTATCCGGTGCTGGCAAACGTCGCTAAACGTACGGTCTCCCCTACCCTCGCGTCAACGAGCAGGGTGAGGTTGAGGCCGACACCTCATGGTGGGCCACCATGCAGGCCAGAGGGGTAAGCGCTATGCAAAGCCGTCTGCTGGATGCCGTTCCGCTCAGCACCCGGCCGGGCGTCGGCGCCGCGCAGAGCGTGGCTGGCAAAGATTGGTCTCCACACGGTGCAAGACCTCCTGTTGCACCTGCCGCTACGTTACGAAGACCGTACTCAGCTCTACCCTATCGGTGAACTGCTCCCCGGTGTTTACGCTAGCGTCGAAGGCGAGTCCTGAACAGCACCATCACCTTCGGCGGCCGCCGGATGATGACCTGCCAGATAAGCGATGGCTCCGGCATCCTCACCATGCGCTTTTTCAATTTCAGCGCGGCAATGAAAAATAGCCTGGCGGCGGGCCGCCGTGTACTGGCTTATGGCGAAGCAAAGCGCGGTAAATATGGTGCGGAGATGATCCACCCGGAATACCGCGTGCAGGGCGATCTCAGCACGCCAGAATTACAGGAAACGCTCACGCCGGTTTATCCAACAACGGAAGGCGTAAAGCAGGCCACGCTGCGTAAATTAACCGACCAGGCGCTGGATCTGCTCGACACCTGCGCCATTGAAGAACTCCTGCCGCCGGAACTGTCACAAGGAATGATGACGCTACCGGAAGCGTTGCGCACTTTGCACCGCCCGCCACCGACGCTACAGCTTAGCGATCTGGAAACCGGGCAGCATCCGGCGCAACGTCGTCTGATTCTGGAAGAACTGCTGGCGCACAACCTCAGCATGTTAGCCTTACGTGCCGGAGCACAGCGTTTTCATGCCCAGCCGCTGAGCGCCAATGACACGCTGAAAAATAAACTCCTCGCCGCCTTACCGTTCAAGCCAACGGGCGCACAGGCACGCGTAGTGGCGGAGATCGAGCGCGATATGGCGCTGGATGTGCCGATGATGCGTCTGGTGCAGGGCGATGTAGGTTCCGGTAAAACGCTGGTCGCCGCCCTCGCCGCGTTGCGTGCGATTGCCCACGGCAAACAGGTAGCATTGATGGCACCAACCGAATTACTCGCCGAGCAGCACGCCAATAACTTCCGCAACTGGTTTGCACCGCTCGGTATCGAAGTGGGCTGGCTCGCCGGTAAGCAGAAAGGTAAAGCACGGCTGGCACAGCAGGAAGCCATCGCCAGCGGTCAGGTGCAGATGATTGTCGGTACACACGCCATCTTCCAGGAACAGGTGCAGTTTAACGGCCTGGCGCTGGTGATTATCGACGAACAGCATCGTTTTGGCGTGCATCAGCGTCTGGCATTGTGGGAGAAAGGCCAGCAGCAGGGCTTCCATCCGCATCAGTTGATCATGACCGCCACGCCGATCCCCCGCACGCTGGCAATGACTGCGTATGCCGATCTCGATACCTCGGTGATAGATGAGCTGCCGCCAGGCCGCACGCCAGTGACTACGGTCGCTATTCCTGATACCCGCCGTACCGACATCATTGACCGCGTGCACCACGCCTGCATAACTGAAGGTCGTCAGGCATACTGGGTTTGTACGTTGATTGAAGAGTCGGAATTGCTGGAAGCGCAGGCGGCGGAAGCTACCTGGGAAGAGTTGAAACTGGCGCTACCAGAGTTGAACGTTGGCCTGGTACACGGGCGGATGAAACCTGCCGAGAAACAGGCGGTGATGGCGTCGTTTAAACAAGGTGAGCTACACCTGCTGGTTGCCACAACCGTTATTGAAGTCGGCGTTGATGTGCCTAACGCCAGTCTGATGATTATCGAAAACCCGGAGCGTCTGGGTCTGGCGCAGTTACACCAGCTGCGCGGGCGCGTAGGTCGTGGCGCGGTGGCTTCTCACTGCGTGCTGCTCTACAAAACGCCGCTTTCTAAAACGGCGCAAATTCGCCTGCAAGTGCTGCGCGACAGTAACGACGGTTTTGTGATTGCGCAAAAAGATCTGGAGATTCGCGGCCCTGGCGAATTGTTAGGCACGCGTCAGACGGGTAATGCTGAATTTAAAGTGGCGGATTTACTGCGCGATCAGGCGATGATCCCGGAAGTTCAGCGCCTGGCACGCCATATTCACGAACGTTACCCACAACAGGCAAAAGCCCTGATAGAACGCTGGATGCCGGAGACGGAACGTTACTCGAATGCGTAAAAGGCGGCAGTGAGAAGACCGCCATTTCAGGTTACCCTACCTTCCTGCCGGATGCGATTCATCACCCTACAAATTCAATAAATTATGAATCAATACGCAGGCTTGATAAGCGAAGCGTATCAGGCATTTGTCTTTGTTGCGGCGGCACTTCTACCGCCGCTTCATCGGTTAACCGGCAAACATCGGCAGCATCAGGAGCAACTTAATCACCAGCGCGTTGACGATATCAATAAAGAACGCCCCCACCATCGGCACCACCAGGAAAGCGGTATGCGATGGGCCGAAACGCTCGGTAATCGCCTGCATGTTGGCAATTGCCGGTGGCGTTCGCCAAGGCCAAAACCGCAGTGACCCGCCGCCAGCACCACCGCATCGTAATTTTTGCCCATCAGTCGATAGGTTACGAAAACGGCATACAGCGCCATTGCCAGCGTCTGTACCGCCAGAATCACCAGCATTGGCAGCGCCAGGAATCCGCCAGTTCCCGGCGTTGGCTCATCAGCGCCATCGCCAGAAACAGCGATAGACTCACGTTACCCAACACCGATACCGCACGTTCAAAGACACCGATAAAGCCCACCATCGCCAGACCGTTGCTGAGGATGACCCCAACAAACAGCACGCAGACGAACGTCGGCAGTTCCAGCGCGCTTCCGGCCAACAGTTGCGCAATCACCCGCCCTAACGTCAGACAGATAGCGATAAGCGCGATGGTTTCAATCAGCACCAGCGAAGTAATCACTCGCCCAACGTCCGGTTTTTCAAACGCCGTAGGGACTTCCTGGTCATCCGGGTTACCGTTCGGGGACGATGAGTGTTTTACCAGGTAACGCGCAACAGGACCGCCAATCAAGCCGCCAAGGACCAGACCAAACGTGGCGCAGGCCATCGCCACTTCGGTGGCATTGCTAAAGCCGTAGCGCTCAATGAACAGCTTACTCCACGCGGCCCCGTACCGTGCCCGGCCCACAGCGTAATGGAGCCAGCCAACAGACCCATTAGCGGATCCAAGCCCCGCGACCTGGCCATGCCAATACCGAGCGTGTTTTGCAACAACAGCAACCCTACGACGACAATCAGGAAGGTGCCGACCACTTTCCCGCCCGCGCGCAGGCTCGCAATATTGGCGTTAAGACCGATAGTGGCGAAAAACGCCAGCATCAGCGGGTCTTTCAGCCCCATATCAAAGTCAATTTCCCAGCCCATGCTTTTCTTGAGCACCAGCAGCGCCAGCGCTACCAGCAGGCCGCCCGCAACGGGTTCAGGGATTATGTATTTCTTCAGGAAGGGAACGCTCTGGACCAGCTTTCGTCCGAGCAGCAACACCAGCGTTGCGGCAACGAGCGTCAATCAGGTTATGAGATCGAAGAACATAAATGCAGCTCCTTACTAAACGCATGATCCATTCACACGCGACAAATTTCCGATTGATGATGGCGTCGTCATGAGGCTCTCAGCCGAATGGAGTGTAAGCAAGGCAACGGTAGGGGAAAATGATAGAAAGAGTTTTTCCTCATTAATTTTGTTAACTCTTCCCGTTAAATACATGCAGGTTATAAGGGTATTTTCCGCAATTAAATTTTTCCCTCAGATGAAAGCAACCGATTGCTTTTACCGGCCAGTCCGCTAAAATCGCCACTTTTCCATCACGGGATTGTACCAGAAGAGATGTCCTCTAACACCCTGGATCAAGCCGATGCGCAACCGGTTGCGCAGAAGCAGAACAGCGAACTAATTTACCGTCTGGAAAACCGTCCGCCGCTTCCACAGAACGCTTTCGCCGCACTCCCAGCACCTGCTGGCGATGTTTGTTGCGGTGATTAGCCCCGCGCTGCTGATTTGTCAGGCGCTGGGTCTGCCAGCCGAAGATACCCAACACATTATCAGCATGTCGCTATTGGCCTCCGGTGTGGCATCTATTATTCAGATTAAAGCCTGGGGCCCGGTGGGCTCTGGCCTGCTGTCTATCGGGGTACCAGCTTCAACTTTGTCGCCCCGCTGATCATGGGCGGTACCACGCTGAAAACCGGCGGCGCTGACGTGCCAACGATGATGGCGGCGCTGTTTGGTACGCTGATGCTGGCAAGCTGCACCGAAATGGTGTTATCCGTGTTCTGCACCTGGCACGCCGCGTGATCACCCCGCTGGTCTCAGGCGTGGTAGTGATGATTATCGGTTTGTCGCTGATTCAGGTCGGGCTGACGTCTATCGGCGGCGGCTACGCGGCAATAGCAAACAACACCTTTGGTGCCCCTAAAATCTGCTGCTGGCGGGCATTGTGCTGGCCATCATTATTCTGCTTAACCGTCAGCGTAACCCTTATCTGCGTATTGCCTCGCTGGTGATTGCCATGGCGGCGGGCTACCTGACGGCCTGGGCTCTCGGCATGCTGCCGGAAAATACCGCGCCAACCAATAGCAGCCTGATGATGGTCCCGACACCGCTGTACTACGGGTTAGGTATCGACTGGAACCTGCTGCTGCCGCTGATGCTAGTGTTTATGATCACCTCGCTGGAAACTATTGGCGATATCACCGCGACCTCCGACGTCTCAGAGCAGCCGGTTTCTGGCCCGCTGTACATGAAACGCCTGAAAGGCGGCGTGCTGGCTAACGGCCTGAACTCCTGTGTTTCTGCGGTATTCAATACCTTCCCGAACTCCTGCTTCGGACAAAACAACGGCGTGATTCAGTTGACCGGTGTTGCCAGCCGCTACGTTGGTTTTGTGGTGGCGCTGATGCTTATCGTGCTGGGCCTGTTCCGGCGGTGAGCGGTTTTGTGCAGCATATTCCAGACCGGTCTTCGGCGGCGCAACGCTGGTGATGTTTGGCACCATCGCCGCATCCGGCGTACGTATGGTCTCCCGCGAGCCGCTGAACCGCCGCGCAATCCTGATTATTGCGCTGTCGCTGGCCGTCGGCCTTGGCGTTTCTCAGCAGCCACAAATCCTCCAGTTCGCCCCGGACTGGCTGAAAAACCTGCTCTCTTCCGGTATTGCTGCAGGCGGGATCGCGGCGATTTATTGAACCTGGTGTTCCCGCCAGAGAAGAGTAAACCCGACGGGCGGCAGTCCGGTCATCGCCACTGCCGCTGACATCGAATAATACGAATCCTGCCTTGAGGATTGCGCATGAATCATGCATAACAGGTTTATGTGCCCTTCTCAGGACGGAAGATCATGAAATTTCTTGGAAAGCTCATTATCTGGCTGCTGATCGCCCTGCTATTGGTGATTATGGCCTTCTATTTTTTGCTACAAACGCGCTGGGGCGCCCGTCAGATTAGCCACTGGCTCACCGACAACACCGCCTATCAGGTCACGTTTGATGCGATAGGGTCATCGCTTCTCTTCGCCTTCACATATCCTGCTGAAAAACGTCACCTTTGGCCGCAACAGCAAGCCCGCCACGCTGGTCGCAAAAGACGTCGATATCAGGCCTGAGTTCCCGCCAGATAACCGACCCGCTGCACGTCGATACGATTTTATTGCAGGACGGCACGCTGAACCTCTCTCCTTCTAACGCACCGCTGCCGTTTGCCGCCGATCGCCTGCAGCTGAAGAATATGGCGCTAAACAGCCCAGAACCGGCTGGGAGCTGAGCGCGCAGCGCGTTTTTGGCGGCGTGATGCCGTGGGCACCGGTCGCGGGTAATGTACTGGGCCAAAAAGCGCACATCCAGATGAGCGCAGGTTCGCTGCTATTAAACGGTATTCCGGCGACTAACGCGCTGATTGAAGGCGATATCAACGGCGGCGAAGTGATGCTGACGACCGTTGGCGCGGATATGGCGCGCGGTTCGTTGACCGGCAATGCACGACGCAACGGCGACGGCAGTTGGGTGGTGGATAACTTGCGCCTCAACGATATCCGCCTGCAAAGCGACAAGTCGCTGCTCAACTTCCTCGCCCCGCTCACTACCGTGCCATCTCTGCAAATTGGCCGTCTCGACGTGACCGATGCCAGCCTGCAAGGCCCGGACTGGGCGGTAACCGACCTGGATCTAAACTTGCGCAACCTGACGCTCAGTAACGGCGGATGGCAAAGCGCAGACGGTAAGATATCCCTGAACGCCAGCGAGTTTATCTACGGCTCATTGCATCTGCTCGACCCAATTCTGAACGCCGAGTTCTCCGAGCAGGGCGTTCGCTGCGCCAGTTCACCTCCCGCTGGGAAGGCGGCATGGTGCGTAGCTCCGGCAACTGGTACGGCTTGCAAGTCGCTAGTGCTCGACGATACGGTATTCGCCGGGGCTGGAATATCCTGCCGCAGAACTGGAAAACGCTGTGGATGGAGCCGCTGCCAGCCTGGCTGCAAAGCGTGACGCTGAAAAAATTTGGCGCCAGCCGCAACCTGGTGATTGATATCGACCCGGAATTCCCATGGCAGATCACCGCGCTGGATGGCTATGGCGCCAATATCCAGTTGGTGAAAAATGGCCAGTGGGGAGTATGGAGCGGTAGCGCAACGCTGAACGGCGCGGCGGCAACCTTCAACCGCATCGACGTGCGTCGCCCATCGCTAGCACTGAACGCTGATGCCTCGAACGTCAACGTGACGGAGCTGAGCGCCTTTACTGAAAAAGGCATTCTTGAAGCCACCGCTACGGTATCGCAACAGCCGCAGCGTCACACCAGCGTGACCCTCAACGGGCGCGGCGTCCAGCTCAACATCCTGCAACAGTGGGGATGGCCGCCGCTGTCGATTGACGGCGACGGTAATATTCAGCTCACCGCCAGCGGCAGCGTGCAGGCCAATACTCCGCTGAAACCCACGGTAAATGGGCAACTGCATGCGGTGAACGCCGCAAAGCAGCAAGTGACTCAAACCATGAATGCTGGCATCGTTTCCAGCGGTGAAGTTACATCGACGGAGCCGGTGCGGTAAACATCAATCTCGCCGGGTACGACTCAGACGTACCCGGCATTCCATCAATAGATTACAACGTAATTGTCAGCGCATTCCCTTGAGGCTTCACCACCAGCCCCTGCTCACTTTCAGCCTGCGAACCGTCTTGCAGACCATTTACTTTCACAACATTGCGCAGGCACAGTGTCCAGTTCTTCGCCTCGCCCGCACCAGTCACAGTAATCGTGTTGCCAGTACGTGCTGCTTTTAAAGTAAAGGCCACAGAGCCGTCCAGCGCCGGTACTTCGCACACTGCTTCACGTCCGTCCGCCAGCTGGAACAGCTGGAACTCGGTGCCTTCGTGCCAGGCATAGTCAGGTTTCTGGTTGTTGTTACCCAACGCCACCAGTGTTCTCGCGGACATAAACCGGCAGGCTCATAAAATAAGTATGCTGTTTATGCCAGCGGCTGCCCTGTATTTCATCATTATGCCACAGGTGCGTCCAGCGGCCTTCCGGCAGGTAGAACTCCACGTCGCCTGCTTCGGTGAAGACCGGCGCAACGGCCAGGGAATCGCCCAACATGTACTGCCGGTCGAGATAATCACAGGCCGGATCGTCCGGAAACTCCAGCATCATGGCGCGCAGCATTGGCGTGCCCTGTTCATTGGCTAACGCCGCCTGGCGGTACAGGTACGGCATCATGCGGCACTTCATTTCAGTGAAGAAACGCACCACGTCGCAGGACTCGCTGTCGTACGCCCATGGCACACGATAGGATTTGCTGCCGTGCAGGCGGCTATGGCTGGAGAACAGACCGAACGCGCACCAGCGCTTGTACACATCCGCCGGCGCGGTGTTTTCGAAGCCGCCGATATCGTGGCTCCAGAAGCCAAAGCCAGAGAGGCCAATCGACAGGCCGCCGCGCAGGCTTTCCGCCATCGATTCGTAGTTGGCGTAGCAGTCGCCGGCCCAGTGCACCGGGAACTGCTGGCCGCCCACCGAGGCCGAGCGGGCGAACAGCACCGCTTCTTCTCGCCGAGCGTTTCTTTCAGCACGTTCCACACCATTTCGTTGTAGATAAAGGCGTAATGGTTGTGCATTTTCTGCGGGTTGGAGCCATCAAACCACTGCACGTCGGTCGGGATACGCTCGCCGAAGTCCGTTTTGAAGCAGTCAACGCCCATCGCCACCAGCTCTTTCAGTTTGTCGGTGATCCACGCGCAGGCTTCCGGGTTGGTGAAATCATAAATCGCGAGCCCCGGCTGCCATTTATCCCACTGCCACAAAGAACCGTCCGGGCGTTTAAGCAAATAGCCTTTCTCTTTCAGCTCTTTGAAAATCGGGGATTTCTGGCCGATGTACGGGTTTATCCAGACGCACACTTTCAGCCCTTTGTCTTTCAGGCGCTGAATCATCCCTTTTGGATCAGGGAAGGTCACCGGATCCCATTCGAAATCGCACCACTCAAGGCTTTCATCCAGAAACAGTCGAAGTGGAACACGTGCAGCGGCAGGTCGCGCTCGGCCATGCCGTCGATAAAGCTGTTCACCGTCGCTTCGTCGTAGTTGGTGGTGAACGAAGTCGTCAGCCACAGGCCGAATGACCAGGCCGGCGGCAGCGCCGGACGCCCGGTGAACTGGCTGTAGCGGTTCAACACCTCTTTCGGGGTGGGACCGTCGATGACGAAGTATTCCAGATGCTCGCCTTCCACGCTGAACTGCACCTTGGACACCTTCTCAGAGCCAATCTCAAGGGAGACGTTTTCCGGGTGATTCACCAGCACGCCGTAACCGCGGTTGGTCAGGTAGAACGGGATATTTTGTAGGATTGCTCGGTGCTGGTGCCGCCGTCTTTGTTCCAGGTTTCAACGTTCTGACCGTTGCGCACCAGCGCGGTAAAGCGCTCGCCAAGGCCATACACCGTTTCGCCAACGCCCAGATCAAGGCGTTCGAACATGTAGTTGCGATTATCGTTAGTGTCCTGCACGTAGCCGTTGTTTTTTAGGTGGCTACCGGTGATACGCATGCCATTACGCAGGAAATCTAATGCCCCAACTCACCTTTGGTAAGCGCACGCTGAGGTTGCCGCTTTCAGCTCGGCAAATTCAGCGGTGTTCTGCATCTCCACGTGCACATCCTTCAGCACATTCAGCGGATAGTTCGGCCGGTCTTCAGCGCGCCCTGGTAGTGCTCGATACGCACCCCGATAACCCCTTCCTGTGGCGAGAACAAGCGCAGGGTAAAGATAGGTGTATCCAACTGCCAGGTGCGTTCGCGGACATCACGTGCCGCCACGTACACCACCATCTCATTGTCCGGCTGTTCAACGTCAAACACCTGAACAGGTTGAATTAAATTCAGGCCCGGTTGGATCAGCCAGTTTCCATCACTGATTTTCATAGCTCGTCCTCTTAATTCTCTAAAGATTGCTTCATGGATACGTTTTCAAAGTCCTGCTGATTGCGGTGCGCGCCCTGCGACAGTCTGGCTATCATCTTGACCAGGGAACGGCGTTTTGCAGGGTATAAGCGCTTCGCCACCACGGCGCTCAGCAGGTAGCAAATAGCCGGTACGATAGTAAACAGGGCAATAATGATGCTGATGGTGGTGGGGGTTTTGCGTAGTCGCCAGCGTTGTAGCCGCCGCCTGCCAGCATCCAGCCAATCATTGCGCCGCCCAGCGCCAGGCCCAGCTTCAGCACGAACAGCGTGCCCGCAAAGCTAATGCCGGTGAGGCGTTTGCCGTTGCACCATTCGCCGTAGTCGACGGTGTCGGCATCATCACCCACTCAATCGGCGTCACCAGCTGGTGCAGCACGCCAATCACGAAGATGAAGGCGAACATCAGTCACGCTGGCGTTCATCGGTACAAGTAACATCGCCGACGCCAGCACCGCCAGGATGGCGTTGGTCTACCAGAAGACGCCTGACTTTGCATTTCCAGTCGGTCAGCGGTTTAGCCAGCGCCGAGCCAATCAGGTTGCCGACGCAGTAGGTGGTGAGGAAGGCGGTAAACAGCGCCGGGGAGCCCAGAATCCAGGTGACGTAATACATCATCGCGCCGCCGCGGACGCAGACCGCCATAATGTTGAGGATGGTCAGCAGACCGACGATACGCCATTGGTCGTTTTGCCAGATATCGCGGGTGTTCACGCATCGAGTTGTTGGTTGGCGGCGCTTCAACGCGCTCTTTGGTGGTGAAGAAACAGAAGGCCAGCATCATAAAGGCGATCACTGACAGCACCGCAATGCCGCCCTGGAAGCCGAGCGCTTTGTTTTCACCGCCAATCAGATTGACCAGCGGCATCATCAGCACGGTAGAGAGCATGCCGCCGGCGGTTGCCAGCACGAAGCGCCAGGACTGTAGGGGAATGCGTCGCGTTGGTTGTTGGTGATCACCCCGCCCAGCGCGCAGTAAGGAATATTGACCACGGTATAGAACAGAGTCAGCAGCGTGTAGGCGACCGCGGCATAAATGAGTTTGCCGTTGGTAGCTGAGATCGCGTGCAGGCTACAGGACGAGGCCGAACGGCAGCGCGCCAAACAGCACCCATGGGCGGGAAGTTGCCCCAGCGGCTGCGCGTACGGTCAGCCAGCAGCCCCATGCACGGGTCGGAAATGGCGTCCAGCGCGCGCGCCAGGAGAAACATAGTGCCAACGTAACCTGCGGGTAGACCCAGATATCGGTATAGAAGAACATCATGTACAGCATGACGTTATCGAAAATAATATGGCTGGCAGCATCGCCCATGCCGTAACCGATTTTCTCTTTGGCAGATAATACTTCAGATCTTCATCTTGCAAACCCCTTTGCACCGAGCCCACGCCGGAACCGGTTACCGTTTTGTAAACCATCCACGCCATAAGGTGATTATTGCGATATCTCGTTATCAAATTACGTTTCTTAATTTCTGTGATCTGGGATGGCGGATAGAGTATGTCTAAGTGTAACTTACGGAATTTATAGAGATCTTGAGCGACAGCCGTGAGGGATATAAAAAAGATGGTGAAAAATGTAAGTAAAGATGTGGTAACTGCTTGAAAGTAGCTATAATGCGCCCCGCCTCCATGTAGCAATCGAGGCGCGGAAGATCGTCGTCTCCGGTGAGACGAATGGTTTCAGATCCAGTGGGAGCCTCCAACGGTCCTGGGCAGGTTCGACTCCTGTGATTTCCGCCAAAATGCCTCTCCTGACGTTCTCCAACCCCTTGTAATACTGTCAATCCAGATATTTTCTACTGCTCAATATTCAATCGGCTTCAGGAATACCTGGTCTAAGGTTTTGTGATGGACGATGAGCGGCTGAAGAATCCGCCTGTCGGTTCTTCTGTCCTCGAACGCATCCGCGATATTCACGCCAGTATGCGCCGTGTTTATTTGCAGGTGATTTGCCCCCCTGCTGACTCTCAGCCAACTGTATCGCCATTAAGGTGAAGATGTTGTTTTACTCGCCCCAGAACACCCTTTTTTATACGACTATTCTATTTCTTTAACCGCTGGCGAAAAAAACTGACTATAAACTTCACCAATAATCAGACTGCCATCAAGATTAATTTGTTCATTTAATATATCAAATCAACTTGTTTTATTTTTACTATCAAAAATAGCTCATTGCCTTACTATAATTAATATATAAATTCGGTAATTAATTCTTAACATGCTTTTACTAATAATCTCAATTGCTGGCCCTATAATATTGCGCTAGCATTGCTTTCTGGTTGTATCAGCGATACTCAAAAATTCTTAATACAATACTCATTCGACTGGTACTTATTTGTAACTCAGTTATATTTTTTCGCCCGGTGATTCAGAAGAATGCAAAAAACGGCTACCACTCCATCAAAAATACTTGATCTCACTGCCGCGGCATTTTTACTTGTCGCCTTTCTGACGGGTATTGCGGGCGCTCTTCAGACTCCTACCCTAAGTATATTCCTCGCAGATGAACTGAAAGCCCGTCCTATAATGGTAGGTTTTTTCTTCACCGGTAGCGCTATTATGGGAATTCTGGTCAGTCAATTTCTGGCAAGGCACTCCGATAAACAAGGCGACCGTAAATTACTGATTCTGCTATGTTGCTTATTTGGAGTGCTGGCCTGCACGCTTTTTGCGTGGAATCGCAACTACTTCATTCTCCTCTCAACGGGCGTACTTCTGAGTAGTTTTGCTTCCACCGCAAACCCGCAAATGTTCGCCCTCGCCCGTGAACACGCCGACAGAACAGGCCGTGAGACGGTCATGTTCAGTACATTTTTACGTGCTCAGATCTCGCTTGCCTGGGTTATCGGGCCACCGCTCGCTTATGAACTGGCAATGGGATTTAGTTTTAAAGTGATGTATCTCACCGCTGCCATCGCATTTGTTGTTTGCGGACTGATAGTCTGGTTGTTTTTGCCATCAATACAAAGAAATATTCCTGTCGTTACCCAACCCGTAGAAATTTTACCCTCCACCCACAGGAAGCGGGATACGCGGCTACTTTTTGTGGTCTGTTCAATGATGTGGGCGGCGAATAATCTCTACATGATAAATATGCCGCTATTTATTATTGATGAACTGCATCTAACCGATAAACTGACTGGAGAAATGATTGGTATCGCTGCCGGTCTGGAAATTCCGATGATGTTAATCGCAGGCTATTACATGAAACGTATTGGCAAGCGACTATTAATGCTCATTGCTATCGTGAGTGGAATGTGTTTTTACGCCAGCGTACTCATGGCGACGACTCCGGCGGTTGAGCTGGAATTGCAAATTCTTAATGCCATCTTCCTTGGTATTCTCTGTGGTATCGGCATGCTTTATTTTCAGGACTTGATGCCTGAAAAAATAGGCTCTGCGACAACGTTATATGCAAATACTTCACGCGTCGGCTGGATTATCGCCGGCTCTGTTGACGGAATTATGGTTGAAATCTGGAGCTACCATGCGTTGTTCTGGCTGGCGATAGGGATGTTGGGTATTGCGATGATTTGCCTGCTGTTTATTAAAGATATTTAGCTCACCAGTCTGGGCTAAGAAAAATCGGCGTGGCGCAAACAGAGCCATCCTCGCCATTTTTGCTATCATGCCTGCATACATAAACGACAAAACAGTATGCAGAGGGAAAAATGGGTTCCACCAGAAAGGGGATGCTGAACGTTCTGATTGCCGCCGTGTTGTGGGGAAGTTCAGGGGTCTGCGCGCAATACATCATGGAGCAAAGCCAGATGTCGTCGCAGTTTTTGACTATGACGCGTTTGATATTCGCCGGTTTGATTCTACTGACGCTGTCATTTGTTCATGGCGATAAAATCTTTTCTATTATTAACAATCATAAAGATGCCATTAGCCTGCTGATTTTTTCCGTGGTTGGCGCGCTAACTGTACAGCTCACTTTTTTGCTAACCATCGAAAAATCGAACGCAGCCACGGCAACGGTGCTGCAATTCCTCTCACCGACGATTATCGTCGCCTGGTTCTCACTGGTGCGTAAATCGCGCCCGGGCATTCTGGTTTTCTGCGCTATTTTGACATCGCTGGTCGGGACTTTTTTATTGGTGACACACGGTAATCCGACGTCATTATCGATCTCTCCTGCCGCGTTGTTCTGGGGCATTGCCTCGGCATTTGCTGCTGCATTCTATACCACCTATCCCTCAACGCTAATTGCCCGCTATGGCACGTTACCAGTCGTCGGCTGGAGTATGCTGATTGGCGGTCTGATTCTGTTGCCTTTTTATGCCAGACAAGGAACAAACTTTGTCGTTAACGGCAGTTTGATTCTGGCGTTTTTTTATTTGGTGGTCATTGGTACGTCCCTGACATTTAGTCTGTACCTGAAAGGAGCACAATTAATTGGCGGTCCAAAAGCCAGCATTTTGAGCTGTGCAGAACCATTAAGTAGCGCGCTACTCTCTTTGCTGTTGCTGGGGATCACGTTCACATTACCGGACTGGCTGGGAACGCTGCTGATTCTGTCATCGGTGATTTTGATTTCAATGGATTCCCGTCGCCGCGCCAGAAAAATAAATCGTCCGGCGCGGCATAAGTGAGAATTACCAGCCAGGCACCGCGCCACCGTTAAAAATGGTTTCTGCCGCTTTAGCGACTTCGGGTGATTGATAAGATTGCAGAAATTCCTTCACGTTTTCTGCATTCTTATTATCTTCCCGTGCCACCAAAATATTCACATACGGCGAATTCTTATCTTCAATAAATACGCTGTCGTGCACCGGAGAAAGCCCGGTCTGCTGAATGTAAGTGGTGCTGATAATCGCTACATCAACTTTGGGATCATCCAGTACGCGCGGGAGCTGCGCCCCCTCGAGTTCCATAATCTGCAAATGACGAGGATTATCGGTTATATCCAGCGCGGTAGGTAATAACCCTTTTCCCTCTTTCAGAGTAATTAGCTTCTCTTTTTGCAACAGTAAAAGTGCGCGACCAAGGTTGGTCGGGTCGTTGGGGATCGCCACTGTCGCGCCTTCTTTTATTTGCGCCACGGTTTTGATTTTTTTGGAATAACCCGCCATAGGGAAGACAAACGTATTTCCCACCGCTACCAGTTTATAACCATGCGCCTGATTATCTTGTTCAAGAAAGGGTCGATGCTGGAAGACATTCGCATCAAGTTCGCCATGATTTGTCGCATCGTTCGGTAGCAACGAACCGCTAAATCCTACCAGTTCAACATCGAGGCCATATTTCTCTTTTGCCACCTTTTTAGCGACTTCCGCGACATCTTGTTCTGCGCCATTTATAACGCCAACTTTAATGTGTTTTGCATCGCTGCTACTCTGGTCGCAACCTGCCAGCAGAATTCCGGCCAGCAATAATGCGGCCCCTGTCCGTAGATGATGTGTTGTCAGTTTCATTTTTTTATCCTTTTATTAATGATTACCTGACTATAGCGGTAAGGTCGCTGCGGTTTAAAAAACGAAACGCTATCGATAAGAATAAAAAGGAATAAAAGTGGAATATAAAGTCTGGCACTTCTTACTGACCACGCAAGCGCGTTTCGTACAGCATGATGAGAGCGATGAAAGCAAACTACACTTATGCTTCATTCGATACACATTTGTAAAAGGTTGAATCCATGAAACCAACGACACTACTGCTTATTTTCACTTTTTTCGCTATGCCAGGCATCGTATACGCCGAGTCGCCTTTTAGCTCACTGCAGTCCGCAAAAGAGAAAACCACGGTATTACAAGATTTACGTAAAATTTGCACGCCACAGGCGTCATTATCAGATGAAGCGTGGGAAAAGTTAATGTTGTCAGATGAAAACAATAAACAACATATACGCGAGGCCATCGTGGCGATGGAACGTAATAATCAGAGCAATTATTGGGAAGCGTTGGGTAAGGTAGAATGCCCGGATATGTAAGAACAGCAACAACTACTGACCAACGCTTCTTTACCTGATATCAGGATTTCTTAATCTTCACCTTAACGGTCACCAGCAGCGCGGTGAGCAGCATCAATATGCCGGAGAGAATCAGCGGCGAAACCAGGCCAATATTATCTAACGCAAAACCACCCACCGCCGCACCACAGGTATTCGCTAACTGAATGACTGCAACCTGAATAGAACCGGCTTTTTCCGCCTGATCGGCCAGCGAGCGGGTGATCCACGTTGACCAGCCGACCGGTATGCAGTGCAAGCCAGCCCCCAGATAATGGCAATGCCCGCCGCCACCACTTTATCGTTGCCCCACAGCACCAGCACCAGCGCGCTCAAAGCCAGCACGAAAGGAGCACCAGCCAGCGCCAGTTTGACCGAACGCTTGAGAATGACCGACGAGAACGAGGTGCCGACAAAACTGGCGATACCAAAGCTCAGCAGCACCAGCGTCAGGCCATCGACGTCAAATCCGGCCAGATTCATATACACCGGGCGAATATAGGTGAGAAGGCAAACTGCCCGGCGAACGACATAAAGATGGCAATCATTCCAGCCATCACGCCGGGACGCTGCAGCAGGCTGAACATGTTTTGTTTCTGGTGGGCAGGTTCACCCGGCAACGAAGGCAGGGCTTTGAGCACCCAAATCGTACACAGCACGCCCATCACCGCCGCGCCGTTAAAGACGTTGCGCCAGCCGATAATGCCGCCTAAAAAGCTGCCCACGGCGCGGCGATCACCAGCGCAATCGACACCGCGCCATATCACCGACAGCGCTTTCGGCACCGTCCGCGCGGGAACGAGACGCATGGTCAGCGACGCCGACATCGCCCAGAACCCGACCAGCGCCAGCCCTAAACAGGCACGGCCTTTTAACGGCAGCAGCGTGAATGAGTTGGAGAACGACACCAGCAGACAAGAGAGCGTGAGCAGGACGGCAAACAGGATCACCACGTAGCGGCGGTTGGTGGCACCGATCGCCTGGGTAATGACCAGGCTGGCAAACATGGCGACAAATGCGGTGACTGTAACCGACTGCCCGGCTACGCCTTCGGAAATGCCGAGGTCTTGCGCCATCGGCGTCAGTAGGCTGACCGGTAGAAACTCGACGGTAATCAGGCAGGCGACGCAAAACGCGACGGCAAACACTGCCGACCAGTTGGCCGCGCGACGCCCTCAGCGCGGGTTTTTTCTTCGATATGTGTGCTCATTATTGTTACCTGCGGAGGAGTTTTTGGAGAAAAGCCACGCAGTGTAACATTTTAGATTGTGACGTATTTAACGTTTTGGCAACTTTTACGGTGTTGCTTGAGCTGGAGTTAAGATCGAAACGGAACAGGGCAAAGATTACCGGATGCGGCGTGAACGTCTTATCCACCCGACAGGTCAGGCGCGGTCTGTAGGCTGATAAGACGAAACGGTTTCAATGCAACCAGTGAACGCCCTCGGCAGGCTGAAAGAACGCGTTATAGCGCATCTGAAAAGCATTAATATCCTGCATTTCAGGTTCGGTTTCGCGCAGAAAACCTAGCGCCAGCCTGACCTGAGCGTCGGTAATCGGCGCGGCGAGGCGAGCTTTTTGTAAAATCCGATGCCATTGCAGCAGGTTCTGTTCGCTACCATCGACAATGACAATTTGCCAGATGAGCAACACCTGCGCGGCGTTTTGCAGGTGCGACTCATCCGGACGATGCAAATAACGTAAAAATTCGTCACCAGCTGACTTTCCCATTTGATCGACCATCGACTCCACGGGTACGACATCGATGTTCAGCCGATCGCTGAACGGCGAATCGCCCGTCGCGGCCCGGAAGTGGAGCATCCGAAACCCGACAACAAAGACCACGACCAATGTGGCCAGCATAATCCAGACCATGAGTTCTCCTTGTCTTAGCGCCCATGATATTCTGGAAACCACCCACCTGTACTAATCCACCAGCGTGATCTTCAGCGCAAATAACACAGCCACCACGACCACGCCAGTACGGAGCTGGCCGAGAACATCAGTAAAGCTACGCTCATAATGCAGTAGGACATAAAGCCCAGCGCGATCCCTTCGGTGATAGAGAAACTAAAAGGCATCATCACGGTGGTAATAAACGCGGGCACCGATTCGGTCAGTCATCCCAGTTGACCCGCGCCAGGCTCGATGTCATCAGCACACCGACGAATCAGCGCCCCCGCCGTGGCATAGGCGGGAACCATCCCCACCAGCGGCGAGAAGAACATCACCAGTAAGAACAAGACGCCAACCACAATTGCCGTCAGCCCCGTACGGCCGCCGACCGCTACGCCGGAAGTGCTTTCAATATACGCGGTGACTGAAGAAGTGCCGATAAAGGCCCCGGCGATTGAACTGAGGCTATCGACATACAACGCTCTATTCAATCGCGGGGAATTTACCATTACTATCGATTAGCCCAGCTTTATCCGTGACGCCAATTAATGTCCCTGATGAATCAAATAAATTGATCAGCATAAAGAAAAAATAATCCCGGCCAGATCAAGCGATAACGCGCCGCGTAAATCAACCTCACCGATCACGCCGCTAATACTTGGTGGAATCGAATAGACGCCATTAAAATGAACATCACCGAAAAATAACCCGCAGCAGGATGTCACCACAATGGAAACCAGCACCGCTGCATGGAAATTTCGTGATGACAGGACGGCGATAATAAAGAAGCCTAAAATACCAAGCAGTACGGAATGAGAATTTAAGTCACCAATAGCGACCAGCGTATCTTTGTTGGCAATAATGACGCCAGCATTTTTTAACCCCATCAGCGCAATAAATAAGCCAATGCCGCTGGTGATGCCGACGCGTAAATTGACGGGATATTTGAAATCATCCAGTAACGAATCCGAAAAAGCGTCAGTAAAAATAATCCGACAGCTCCCCAGAATATGGCTCCCATCCCCGTTTGCCAGCTGACTCCGACCGCCCCTACCACGACGAAGGCGAAAAAGGCATTCAGGCCCATCGCCGGTGCCAGAGCCACGGGAAGGTTAGCAATGAGTCCCATTGCGATGCTGCCTATACCGGCAATCAGGCAGGTGGTGACAAACACCACTCGGGTCCATTTGCGCGGCGCCCAGTATTTGAGGGTTGACGAACACGATGTACACCATGGTTAAAAAAGTTGTCATCCCGGCAATCATTTCGGTACGCACGGTCGTACCATGTTGATGAAGTTTAAATAACCTGGCGAGGCGACCTGATTTATTATTTACATCATCAATAACTGACTTTCATTTTTTCGTCCATTTATTCAGAGATAATGTCATCTCTTTTTAAAGTATCTGCCAACCTTGATTCAGTGATTGCAATCACATTGCCAAGGTACGTTAGTCGATAGACTGAAAATAATTACCAGGAATGTTTTGTGATAAATAATAATCAAATTGATAAAATCAAAATGAGAAAAACATGAATAATCCCATTAACCATAAATTTCATTATATTAGTCGCCAGGAACAGCAGGAATTGTTAGCTGTTTCTCGTGGCGAGGCGGTTGCCGATTATATTATTGATAATGTTGGGTGGTTGATTTAATCAATGGCGGTGAAATCGCTGGCCCTATCGTGATTAAGGGGAGACATATTGCCGGTATCGGCGTCGAGTACACTGATGCCCCCGCACGGCAGTACGTCGATGCGCACGGCGCTACGGCGGTTCCCGGCTTTATCGACGCCCATTAATATCGAGTCCAGCATGATGACGCCGGTCACGTTTGAAACGGCGACGCTGCCGCGCGGGCTGACCACCGTCATCTGCGACCCGCTAAATCGTCAACGTTATGGGTGAAACCGGGTTTGCCTGGTTTGTCCGCTGTGCCGAACAGGCCATGCAAAACCAGTATCTGCAGGTCAGCTCCTGCGTGCCTGCGCTGGCGGGCTGCGATGTAAACGGCGCGGGGTTTCCCCTCGAAAAAATGGTGAAATGGCGCGATCACCCGTTAGTCACCGGGCTGGCGGAGATGATGGGACTACCCGGGCGTATCCGCCGGCAAGACATTTCAGCTCAACAAAATTGACGCCTTCCGCCGACTGACAATCGACGGCCACTGCCCGGGATTGGGCGGTAAGGCGCTGAACGCCTACATCGCTGCCGGAGTGGAAAACTGCCACGAAAGCTATCTGCTGGAAGAGGGACGACGCAAACTCGAACTGGGTATGGCACTGATGATGCGAGAAGGGTCGGCCGCCCGTAATCTCAACGCGCTGGCTCCGCTGCTGAACGCCTTCAATAGCCCGCAGTGTATGCTGTGTACCGACGATCGCAACCCTTGGGAGATTGCCCACGAAGGGCATATCGACGCGCTGATTCGCCGTCTCATTTTACAGCATAACGTACCGCCTCACGTGGCCTATCGCGTCGCCAGCTGGTCCGCCGCGCGCCACTTTGGCCTGCATCATCTGGGCCTTGTGGCGCCGGGAAAACAGGCCGATATTGTGCTGCTAAGCGATGTCCTAACGTGACGGTGCAGCAGGTGTTTATCAAAGGTAAGCCTATTGATGCCGACACCCTCCAGTCGCAAGAGCCCACCAGGCTTGAGCAAACGGCCCCGCCGTATGGCAACACCATTGCCCGCCAGCCCGTTTCCGCGAGCGATTTCGTCCTGCACTTCACGCCTGGCAAGCGCTACCGGGTGATCGAGGTGATTGCCAACGAGCTGGTGACGCCCGCCGGATCCACGCGGTACACGGAGAATGGCTTTGAACGTGAGGATATTTGCTACATCGCGGTGCTCGATCGCTATGGTCACCAGCTTCCTCCGGCCTGTGGTTTGTTGGGCCACTTTGGGTTACGCGAAGGCGCGCTGGCCTCGACCGTCAGCCATGACAGCCATAATATTGTGGTGATCGGTCGTCGCGCCGAGGAGATGGCGCTGGCGGTGAATCAGGTGATTGCCGATGGTGGCGGGCAGTGCGTGGTGCGCGAAGGCAAAGTACAAAGCCACCTGCCGCTGCCTATTGCAGGTCTTATGAGCACCGATACCGCCGACACGCTGGCGGCGAAAATCGACGATTTGAAGGCCGCTGGCCGCGCTTGCGGTTCGCTCCCGGATGAGCCGTTTATCCAGATGGCGTTCCTCTCGCTGCCGGTTATCCCGGCATTAAAACTCACCAGCATGGGGCTTTTTGACGGCGAAACGTTTGACATTTACCGCTCAGGAGATCGCTGACTCGCATCAGAAAACCGCAACCGGAAGAGTGAACCAGGGGATGAAAACGGATATCCGTCACCCGACCTTAACCTGCTGAAAACGCTGGATGCACTGTCGACGAACGAGCGTGACGCGCGCGGCGGCGCGATCGTCGCTCACGCTGCAACCCGCCGTCAGCGGTATGTCGACCCGTCTACGGGATAACTTCGACGACCCGCTATTTATTCGCGCACCGCACGGCATGGGCGCCCACGCCTGCGCGCCCAGCAGCTCGCGCCGACGGTGAAAAAGATCTTGAGCGATATCAGATGCGCTGCTTCAGCCCACCGAGTTTGATCCGCGCACCGCCGAACGGGCCTTCGCCCCCCTCGCCGCCACCGACTACGCCCTAAAGGCGGTGGTGGTGCCGTTTATTGCCGCGCTGAAAGTGCAGGCACCGGGTATCCGCGTACGGGTGGTTCCGGTCGAACCCGAGCGGTTAGGAGCTCAGTTTGAGCAGGGAAAGATCTGATTCCCGGCCCCTGCTCACGCCCAGCACCACGCCCGGCGACCTGCACAGCCGCACGCTGTACGAGGAGCGCTACGTCTGCATGCGGCCCTGCGCGCCAGCATCTGGATCCACCAATGGCCGCTGACGCTCGACCGCTTCGGCGCTGCAGTATATTCTGGTCTCCTATGAAGGAGAAAGTTTTGGGGGTTACTGATGATGCGCTGGCGAAAGTCGGCGCAAGCGTCGGTATTGGGCTGTCGGTGAGCAGTTTCCTGGTGCCGCCAGAAATGCTGGCGGTGAGCGAAATGATCGCGGTCGTGCCCAGCCGAATGGCCTGTTCACCGGCTTTGATCCGCGTCCAGCAACTGCTGGTCGAGATTCAGGGCTTCACCAAAAGCATGGCCGCACGATGCCACCGCGATGCGGCGCAGCAGCGGGTCGCGTGAACTGCTGCATGAAACCAGCCAGCGCGAAGCATAAAAAAGCCCGGCGCAGTGGCCGGAAAACATTACTGCCTACATACTCAAGCGGTTTTTTAAACTGTCCGGCTGAATTTTCTTTTCGCGGCGAATTTTACGTTCTTCAAATACCGCCACCACGGCCATCAGGCAGATACAGCCGATAGCGGCAGCATCCAGCGCGGGCGAAAGTACCCGCCCAGCCGGTCAGGCCAAAGATGGCGTACCGTCGGCAATCATCCCGAGGCCGAGCTTAGCGAAGCTGTCACCGATAAGATAAGCGAAGGTGCTTCATGCCGTCTGCCGCGCCAATCGCTTTTTTGGCAAAACCAACCGCTGCCACGCCGATTAACAGCTGTGGACCAAACACCAGGAAACCAAGGGCAAACAGCGAAGCCAGGTAAACGTACTGGTTGCTGGCGTGCTGATAGACGCCGAGGGTGGCGATAATCAACGCCAGCGCCACACAGGCCACCAGGCGCATGACGACCGTTTGCCAGGTCAGAGAGCCAGCCCCACAGCAGCGTGCCGACCAGCGCACCCACTTCAAACAGGGTAAAGCCCTGAATCGCCACTTCTTTGGAGAGCTTCAGCTCCTGGAAAGCGTAGACGGTAGACCACTGATCGATGCCGATACGCACCACGTACAAGGAAGATGTTGGAGAAGCACAGCAGCCAGATAACTTTGTTTTTCAGCACGTACTCAGCAAAGATCTGCCATTTGGTCATCTCATTTTCTTCAGTCTCTTTCGTCCTTTTGCTGATCTCCTCGCCGAAACAGATCTTCTGCTTTGCCAAGGCCGTAAGATTCCGGGTAGTTGCTGCCATAGCGCAGGCCAATAAAGCCGACAATCAGAGCAATAATCGACGGGAAGACAAACATGCCGATAACGTGGCCGTCGAACAGGACGTTGGCACCAAACAGTGCCACACCCGCCGCACCCGCGCCGCCGAGGTTGTGGGAAATATTCCACATCCCGAGATAGGAGCCGCGCTTACGGCGCGGCGTCCATTTGGTAATGGTGGAATAGCTGCACGAAGCCACCGGTGCTCTGGAAGAAACCGCTCAGCGCGTAGAAGGCAATCATCAGGAACAGGCTGGTCAGCCGCGTCATGCCTGCGCTGAAGCCGAGCATACAGATGGCGGAGAGGATCAACAAGAAACGGCAGGAACTGCTGGCGTTTTTGCCGTCGGCGTAGTAGGAAACCAGACGTTTTACCCACGCCGTAGGTGATGGAGAAGCCCAGGCGAATCATCCCCAGCTGCGTCATGCTCAGCCCGTAGGTGGAGATCATGTCGTTCTGCGCGATGTTGAAGTTTTTGCGGATCAGGTACATGGTCAGGTAGCCGATGAAGACCACCAGATAGGACTGCATGAAAGTCGGCTCTGAACGACATTTTACGCCGCACATCGAGCGGCAGATCCAGGGTCGGTTTACGCACCTGGTTTAAGAAGGCCAGCATGATTGGGTTACTCCGCAGCTTATTTTATATGGCGAATAGCAGGCATTGTAAAAATCAGCCGGGAGAGATGCCTGAGACAGCGTCCAGGTGAAACCGGGAAAATTTCCTGGTTTTAGGTCATTCAACGTAGAAAGGTGAAGCGGGTCACGCTTCGCGCGGTGCCGCGAGCGTTTAAGAACGGCAGCAGTAGCAGCGCGGAAATCCCCGCCGCGATGGCGATCACCACGAAAAAGCCGGTCGAGTGCCAGACTTCCATCACCTTCGCCAGCGGCCAGCCGGAGAGCGATGCGCCAAGATAGGCGAACAGCCCAACAAACCCGGTGGCAGCACCTGCCGCCCTTTTGCGCGACACTGAAACCTGCCGCCATACCAATCAGCATCTGCGGGCCAAAAGACGAAAAATCCGGTGGTGAAGAAGCACGCCGCCTGCATCACGTAGCTGGCAAACGGCATCAGCCACAGCGAGCCCACCGAGAGTATTCTGGCGGCAAAAATCAGGTTCATCGGCCCACGGTTGCCGTCTTAAACAGCTTGTCCGATCCCCAACCCGCCACCAGCGCGCCGATAAAATCCGCCCAGCTCGAACATGGTCACCGCGGTATTGGCAGTCACCATATTGACGCCCAGCGTCTCGGACATATAAAAATTGCCCAGTCGTTGATCGCCGCGCCAACCACGTACACCAGCACATAGCACAGGGAAAGCAGCCAGATATACGGGTTAAACAGCACGTATTTAGTGAGGATCTCTTTACGCGTCAACCCTGCCCCTTCTTGTTGTTGAGCAATTTCCAGCGCGTCGTGTCGCCATTCACCGACCGCCGGTAAACCTAACGCCTGCGGGCGATCGCGTAGCCGCCAGCAGAGAAAAATCCCCACGACTATCGCCATACAACCAGCAATCATCATCCCGGCACGCCAGCCGTAATGCAGCGCAGCCGCTGCCATCACAATGGGAATGAGTGCGCCGCCGACGTTATGCGCCGTGTTCCATAATGCCCACCAACCGCCGCGCTCGGTACGTGAATACCAGGCCGTTAACAGACGCGCACACACCGGTGAACCCCAGCCCTGGAAAAAGGCGTTCAGCACCCAGAGCACGGCAAACGCCCATAGCGACGTCGAGAAGCCAAACAGAATGTTGATAATGCCCGTGGCGATAAGCCCTATCCCCATAAAATAACGGGCATTTGAGCGATCGCTGACAATGCCGGAGACAAACTTCGACACGCCATAGGTAATGTAAAACAGGGTCGCTAACAGGCCGATATCGCTACGGCTGAGCACGCCGTTAGCAAGGATTTCTGGTACGGCGGCGTTAAAACTTTTCCGCGTGAAGTAAAACAGCGCGTAACCCAGCCAGATGGTCAGCAGAATATGCCGACGCCAGTAGCGATAGCGGGCATCAATTTCATATTTATCAGTCATTAATGGCGCATCGGCAGGCGCTTTCAGAAACGGCAACATCATCAAACCTTAGACATAGCGTTGAGGTAGAGAAACGCTGACACGCGTGCCGTGCAGACAGGAAATGTGTAATGTGCCACCCAGCGCCGTTACGCGCTCGCGCATTCCGGTGAGGCCAAAACCTTGTTGCCCGGAACCCGGCGGCAAACCGCTGCCATCGTCTTCAATAACCAGCATCAACCGTTCATCCTGCTGCCAGCCTTGCAGGGTGACCGCGCTGGCATCAGCATGTTTCACAATGTTGTTCAGCCCTTCCTGGCAGACACGAAACAGCGTCACGCGCTGGTTTTCGCTTAACGCTGATTCATCGATTCGCCATTCGAGATGGCTGACAATACCGCGCCCTTCCAGCTCCATTTCCCGCATCAGTGAGCGGATGGCCTGCTCCAGGGTGAGATCATCCAACTGGCGCGGACGTAACCGACCCAACAAACGGCGCACCGCGTCGTAAACGCCCAGCGATAGTTGTTCGATGAGCTGCCCGCTCTGCTTCACGCTGGCGTTATCTGCCGCCAGCCGCTGAACAATGCCCGCCTGAGTACGAATAGCAGTGATGGTCTGACCGATATCATCATGCAGCTCACGCGCCACATCACGGCGCACGCTCTCTTCGGTTTCCAGCAACCGTTCAGCCAGATGCTGATTGCGCGCCAGTTCCTTTTGCAGCGACTGGTTAAGTTCACGCAACCGCTGGATGCCAGCGCCAAGCAACAACCCTGTCAGACTTTGCACCAGCAGCGAGAGCAATAAATCCACCGGATGATCGCGCCAGGTTTGACTGGCGATCAGCGCGATGGCGTTCATCAACGTCGCAATCAGCGCCCCTTGCCAACCATAGTGCCAGGCCAGCGCGATAATCGGCAGCGCCAGACAGAATGGCGTAAAGCGCGACAGTTCGTCCGGCAATCCCAACTGGAGCCAGAGACTGATAACAAACAGCAGCAAGTACCAGACCAGATGTCGCCCGCGCCAGTTGATTGGCTGAGAAACCAGTGACGGACCGAGCGGCAGCCAGGTGTTATTGGCGAGATAGTGCCAGAACACCAGACATATCGGGGCCAGCGTCAGGCCGCCAGTTAAAGTCAGCAACAGCGCATTCCACGACTCTTTGCCGTGCCAAAGCCAGGGCAGCGACTGCAACAACGCCGCCGCCGTTAACGCCGCCCCCTGTAACAGCAAGGTGCGCCAGTCACGCTGATGGCGATAGCGCGAGATCAGCGCTACGGGCAGTAACGTCAGTAAACTACCGATCATCAATAACGGAAAATGGGTTAAACCGACCGCCTGCGTTAGCCAGTAAATCAGCAGCCACTCCGCGCCCAGCAATACGGGCCAGTATCCGCGCGGGCATTGCAGCATTAGCCCCAGACGCAGACCAAACGGAAATAACAGCACCGCCATATCAGGGCGCTCAACCAGATGCAGGCTGATACTCCACAGGCAAAACCGCGCGGCGGAGAAGTAAAAAAGCAGGCAATAACGGTGATGAAGCGGGAGAGGAGCGTTTTCATTGCCAGCCGTCGAACATCCGGCGGGCCAGCTCAACGTCGTTGCTGACGTTAAGCTTTTCCATCAAGTTAGCGCGATGTACGTGTACCGTCTTAGGCGATAGGCCTAGCTCGGCGGCGATCTCTTTCACTGCCATCCCCTGCGCCAGTTTTTCCGCCACCTGCCGCTCGCGCTTGGTCAACGGGTCCTGACGTCCAGCGGCCAGTTTGACGGCGATATCCGGCGTTAAATAGCAGCCGCCGGTGGCCACCGTCTGGACCACCGCGATCAGCTCGTCCGGGCTACAGCGCCTGGAGAGAAACCCGCGCGCACCGGCGTTTAGCGCCTGCTCTACCAGCGCCGGGCTGTGAGTGAACCGACAACATGATCACCGCCATGCCTTTCGGTAGCTGGCTTAACAACTCGAGCCCGGAGATATCCGGCATGTGATACTGGCCGATGCAGACCTGTACGCCGCGTCCAGGGCAGCCCCGCCAGCGCCTCACGACCGGAACCAAACTCAGCGATCACCTGTAAATCAGGCTCAAGCCCCAGCAGCTGCGCAAAGCCGGAGCGGACGATAAGGTGGTCGTCAATAAGGGCAATGGTGATCATGAATTCTGTCCTGGCGGGTAAAAAACGCGCTTACCTTAACCATAAGCGCGCTGGCGTTCAACTTTCAGCGGGTTACTCAAAGAAGAACGGTGATTTTGTTAAACATCGACGGGTCAGATTGGTTACGCGCCACTTTCACCACGTCTTCCAGCTTGTCTATCTGGCTCATCATCTGCTCCAGACGCTGGTCATCGTTGACCAGTAGCCAGATATGGCTTTTGTCGCTGTCCTGAATCGGCAGACAAAGAATGCCTTCAACGTTAAAAGCGCGGCGGGCAAAAAGGCCACAAACGTGGGTCATTACGCCCGGATGGTTGCGAACGGTGAGCTCCAGAATTACGTTGTCATGAGTTGTGTTTTGCATGGCTTATTCCCCCACCATTTCAGTATTCGCCGCACCTGGCGGCACCATCGGGTAAACTTTTTCTTCGGCATCAATGCGCACATGGATCAGCGCCGGGCCAGGGCGATTGATGATTTCCTGCAATGAAGCCTGCGGATCGGCTTCGTTATTCAAATCACAGGTTTCGAGGCCGAATCCGGCGGCAATCTGCATAAAGTTGATTTTGCCCGGATAGGTGGCGGCAAAAACGCCTTGCTCGTAGAACAGACTCTGTTGCTGATGCACCAGCCCCAGCGCTTCGTTGTTCATCAGAATGATTTTGACATCCAGCTGATTTTCACTGGCGGTCGCCATCTCCTGAATATTCATCATCAGGCTGCCGTCGCCGGAGAAACACAACACTTTGCGATCCGGGTTCGCCAGCGCAGCGCCAATCGCCGCAGGCAGGCCAAAACCCATCGTGCCCAGCCCACCGGAGGTCAGCCACTGGCGTGGGCGATTGAGCGGATAAGCTTGCGCGGTCCACATCTGATGCTGACCAACGTCGGTGGTGATAATTGCATTGTCATCGACACAGGCGGCAACGGCGTTGATCAGGCCGTAATGGCTTAACGGATCGCACGCTTTCGGGATTGGACACGGAAACTCACGCTGCAAATCCGCTACCAACTGGTGCCACTCTGCACGCGGTTGCGCTTCCACCAGCGGGATCAACTGCGCCAGCACGTCATCAACATCCGCCTGAATCGCCACGTGCGGCTGCTTGATTTTACCCAGCTCTGCACGGTCGATATCGACATGAATGATTTTGGCATTCGGACAGAACTGCTCGGTTTTGCCAATCGCCCGGTCATCAAAACGCGCACCGAGCACTATCAACAAATCCGCCTCCTGCAAAATATAGTTGGTGCTGCGCACGCCGTGCATCCCCAGCATACCCAGCGACAACGGATGCGCTTTTGGCAACATGCCCAGCGCCATTAAAGTCATGGTGGTAGGCAGTTGCGCTTTCTCCGCCAGTTCACGCACCCGTGCGGGCGCATTGATCACACCGCCGCCCAGATAAAGCACCGGGCGTTTGGCAGCGTTAATCATCGCCGCTGCGTCACGAATGCTTTCTTCGCTAAAGGCGGGGGCGGCGGCTTTTTCTGCCATAGCGGGCTGTGTTTCAATCTCAAAAACTGCCGTTTGCACATCCTTAGGAATGTCTATCCACACCGGGCCTGGGCGGCCTGATTGCGCAATGCGGAAGGCATCGCTCATGACCTGCGGGAGTTCTTCGATATGTCTGACCAGATAGTTGTGTTTGGTGATGGGGATAGAGATGCCGTAGGTGTCCACTTCCTGGAAGGCGTCGGTGCCGATCATCGAGGCGGGAACCTGACCAGTGATGCAAATCAGCGGGATGGAGTCCAGCCGCGCATCGGCAATGGCGGTCACCAGGTTAGTCGCACCCGGTCCGCTACAGGCCATACAGACCGCCGGTTTACCGTCGGTGCGCGCCATTCCCTGAGCGATAAAGCCCGCGCCCTGTTCATGACGGGCCAGAATATGGCGGATTTGCGTGCTTTGGCTTAAGGCATCGTAAACAGGCAGGATAGAACCGCCCGGAATGCCTGTCACAATCTTAATGCCCTGCTGTTCCAGGAAATGAACGATAAATTCTGCGCCGGTAAAGCGCTTACGCGTCGATGTTGTGCCCGAACTTGCCATGCTCCAGTCCTTTTCTTCTGGGCCGACTTTCCGGGAGGTGCTTAAACGAAAAACCCCGCCCGGTTTGCGCCGGCGGGGTTTTGGAATCGTGTGTTGTTCCAGTCCCTACGGCGCATTGCCGACGACCACCACCACACGCACGACGACCACTGCGGCGGATGGCGCAGTTGGTAGTAGTTTTGCGTTGAGCATGGAAGTAGTCATTGGGGACCTTGTTGGTTTTGTGTTTAACAATATTTATACAAGCACAGCTTTACAGGGGAGACAATGGAAAATTTTTCAGCAAGGGAAAATTGAGGGGTTGATCACGTTTTGTACTGAATTGCAGATAACAAAAAACCCCGCCGGAGCGAGGTTTCGTCAGTCGCCTGCGGCTGGTAACCGCAAAGCACACTGTATTATGTCAACACTGAAAGTATACGTGTTCCGCGCAGAACGCGCAATTTCGGCACGAATTTTGACGTATTTAGTGCATAGTTGAGTATCGATCACAGTTTGCGTTTTGTCCAAATATTACTGTTTATTTATACAGTAAACTTCTATAATATCACTGTACGCAATGTGTTATGCGGGGGCCGCATCGTTACCCGGCGCACTAAGTCCTGGCTGAAACGGGTGGTGCCGTCAGCGCCTTAACCCCGCGTGAGCACACTGTGTTATGTCAACAAGCACAACGTTTCTCCTTGAGATACCGCGTGCACAACAGCTGGCAACAGGCAGCGGAAAGGTACGTCAGCTGGCAGTGCTCCTGAACCACAGGAGACGCGTATGAACCTGGTGGATATCGCCATTCTTATCCTCAAACTCATTGTTGCAGCACTGCAACTGCTTGATGCTGTTCTGAAATACCTGAAGTAATTCAGATTCAAGTCGCACCAAAGGGGAGCGGGAAACCGCTCCCCTTTTATATTTAGCGTGCGGGTTGGTGTCGGATGCGATGCTGACGCATCTTATCCGCCCTACCATCTCTCCCGGCAACATTTATTGCCGCTTTTGTTTACATATTCTGCCGCTAAACAATTCCCCATTCCTGGCGTATATCTGGCTAACATTCATCAATGTGATAGATTCCTCTCCCGCATTTATGGGAATGCGTAGTGACTTATTCTAATTATTTTTATAAAAGCATCCGTGATAATGAAAAGGCAAAGAAACGTCAATTTGTTATTGATGTTGGTATTACTCGTGGCCGTCGGTCAGATGGCGCAAACCATTTATATTCCAGCTATTGCCGATATGGCGCGCGATCTCAACGTCCGTGAAGGGGCGGTGCAGAGCGTAATGGGCGCTTATCTGCTGACTTACGGTGTCTCACAGCTGTTTTATGGCCCGATTTCCGACCGCGTGGGCCGCCGACCGGTGATCCTCGTCGGAATGTCCATTTTTATGCTGGCAACGCTGGTCGCGGTCACGACCTCCAGTTTGACGGTGTTGATTGCCGCCAGCGCGATGCAGGGGATGGGCACCGGCGTTGGCGGCGTAATGGCGCGTACTTTACCGCGAGATTTATATGAACGGACACAGTTGCGCCATGCTAACAGCCTGTTAAACATGGGGATTCTCGTCAGTCCGTTGCTCGCACCGCTAATCGGCGGTCTGCTGGATACGATGTGGAACTGGCGCGCCTGTTATCTCTTTTTGTTGGTTCTTTGTGCTGGTGTGACCTTCAGTATGGCCCGCTGGATGCCGGAAACGCGTCCGGTCGATGCACCGCGCACGCGCCTGCTTACCAGTTATAAAACGCTTTTCGGTAACAGCGGTTTTAACTGTTATTTGCTGATGCTGATTGGCGGTCTGGCCGGGATTGCCGCCTTTGAAGCCTGCTCCGGCGTGCTGATGGGCGCGGTGTTAGGGCTGAGCAGTATGACGGTCAGTATTTTGTTTATTCTGCCGATTCCGGCAGCGTTTTTTGGCGCATGGTTTGCCGGACGTCCCAATAAACGCTTCTCCACGTTAATGTGGCAGTCGGTTATCTGCTGCCTGCTGGCTGGCTTGCTGATGTGGATCCCCGACTGGTTTGGCGTGATGAATGTCTGGACGCTGCTCGTTCCCGCCGCGCTGTTCTTTTTCGGTGCCGGGATGCTGTTTCCGCTGGCGACCAGCGGCGCGATGGAGCCGTTCCCCTTCCTGGCGGGCACGGCTGGCGCGCTGGTCGGCGGTCTGCAAAACATTGGTTCCGGCGTGCTGGCGTCGCTCTCTGCGATGTTGCCGCAAACCGGTCAGGGCAGCCTGGGGTTGTTGATGACCTTAATGGGATTGTTGATCGTGCTGTGCTGGCTGCCGCTGGCGACGCGGATGTCGCATCAGGGGCAGCCCGTTTAAGCGCACGTCACCGCAGCATCGTCATCAGCTCCATGGGAGAACGATGCTGCTTTATCAGATCACGCATCACCCGCATATGCGGTGCGGAGTAAGAATAAAACGCCTGATAGCCCGCACAAAGCACGCTGTCTGGCGTCTCCTGCCGAGCGTGCGGGCACAGGCGATGCCAGTCGCACGCCTGGCAGTCACAGCGCGGTTGCGGGTTTTCGCTGCCACACCATTTTTGTAAGGTGGCGTCAAAAAGCTCAATCGAGATACGACTGATATCTGCCCGCACCCAACACTCGAACAGGGCAATTAAAAATTTCCCCCACAGCTCTGCTGTCACCGAAGCGGCCGTCAGATCGCCCCGGTCATCAAATTCAAGATAGGGAATGAGCTGTACGGAGCGGATGCCCCGCTGTTTGAAATTGTGATAAAAATCGGCAGGTTGCAGAGCATCCTTGTACTCTACAACCAGTTTATGCCTGTCCTCTTCAGCATCAATGACCTGACTTCCTGTCATGCGACTCTCTCAATAAATACGATAAGTTGATGTATATGCGTTACAGCAAACAGTATTGCGAGAGATAACACCGCGAGGGAGATCAAAAATTTGTCACGGACTACGTGAAATTGGGAAAAATCGCTATTCGTGACATCCATTAAATTGCGATTACGGGTGTAGTGCCAGAGGATCAGCGCCACGATGGCGAGAATGCCAATCGAAATCCAGAATAACATGCCCGCCTGGTGCCAGTTGTGTTTGATAGCCAACGCCATCAACGCGCCGTAGCCCAGCATGGTACGAAACCACGCCAGTGATGTGCGCTCCGGCTGCAGTCCTGGGTCGGCAATGCGTCTGGCTTTGCGGCTATCCGGCATACAACACCAGTCCCATAACGATCACCGCCACGACCATCAATATTAAGCTAATGATTAATAAGCTGTTGGTGTAGGGCAGGTCCTCTTTCAGACGCATCGCTTTTTCATTGCGTAACCAGCGCAAGTAGCCATACATCGCTAACCCGCCGGAAAACAGACACAACAACAACGCCAGCAGTTCGCGAATGACGGGCGTGGCGAAATCTGGCGCAAGTTGATCAAGCCCAACCCCCGCCGCCAGAAATCCTAGTGCAGTACGGATCCACGCCAGAAAAGTACGCTCATTAGCCAGCGAGAAGCGGTAATCAGGCGCTTCTCCGAGGCGGGAAATTTTCATTGTTGCTCCTTTGCAATTTCACTAACGCTCTACCTTTAGCGGTTTTTTTAAGAATTTCGTCCGCCCGTTTCCTGATATGCTTTTGCCATCCGCTACAAGGAGGTCAGATGGGTATCATAGCTCAAAATAAAATCAGTTCATTGGGCATGCTGTTCGGTGCCATCGCTTTAATGATGGGGATTATCCACTTTTCATTCGGCCCTTTCTCCGCACCACCGCCAACGTTTGAAAGCATCGTGGCGGACAAAACGGCTGAAATTAAAAGAGGTCTTCTCGCCGGAATAAAAGGCGAAAAAATTACCACCGTGGAGAAAAAAGAGGACGTAGATGTCGATAAAATCCTCAATCAAAGCGGTATCGCACTGGCCATTGCTGCGCTACTTTGCGCATTTATTGGCGGTATGCGTAAGGAAAATCGCTGGGGCATTCGCGGCGCGCTGGTTTTTGGCGGCGGGACGCTGGCTTTCCATACCTTGCTTTTTGGTATCGGCATCGTGTGCAGCATTTTGCTGATATTCCTTATCTTTTCCTTCCTGACCGGCGGTTCACTGGTTTAAGCAGCCTGAATAATGCCCGCCGGGTGATCATCAGCGGGCATTATCGTCAGAACTTCTGTTTTTTCTCCTCCACCTTCACCCCTTGTGTCGGTAGGCCGGTGTCATAGTCGCGTACAACTGGCGAATAGCCATCTTGTGGACGTGGACGAAACGCCCCCATCCAGCGCGGCCGTGCATCTTTACGCCACGGACGCAGACTCCATTGGTAACTGCGGAACGGATCGCGAATTTTGTCCATGTAATCCAATAAGGCGTCATGCATTTTGCTGCGAACGTCTGCAAAACGGATATCATCGATCAGGTTATGCATTTCATTTGGGTCATTACGGCGATCGTAAAGTTCATCACTGGTGAAGAGGTTGAGTACCAGTTTAAAGTCATCCGTCACCCAGCAACGCACCGGAATAAAACCGCCAAAGCTGTCATGCTCAATCTCGTAGCGGTTAAATTCCACCATCACGCCGCGTGGCTCTTTCACGGCAAGGATATTTTCCCCCGGCAGAATCTCTGGTTTTTCAATATCTGCCAGCGCCATCATTGTCGGCAGTAAATCGATATGACTGACTGGCGTATCGACCTGTCGCCGCTCCCCTTGCGGCGAACGGATGATCAGCGGAATGCGGGTGATGTCGTCATACATCGCCGCCCCTTTACTGATCAGCTTATGTGCGCCCATCATTTCGCCGTGATCGGAGGTATAAATAACCCACGTATTTTCACGTTGCTCTGGCGTTAAGGCATTGATGACCCGTCCGATTTGGTCATCAACAAAGTCATTACAGGCAAAATAGAGCGGATGGTGATAAAGCCCGTCATCACCGACTGGCGATGGCATCGCCTGCGCCCATAAGCGGTGATGTTCCGGTTTGTTAGCCAGGTCATCCTGTGCTTTCTCGCCCAGCTCGTAGTAAAAATCAGCGTATTTCTCTAAATACTCCACCGGACAGGTGAACGGGTGATGCGGCTCATCATACGAAACCACCATCAGGAAAGGCTCGTCTGCGCGCGCAGGCTGTTGCAGAAAATCCACCGCCCGATTGCTGATACGATGCGCCCAGGTGAAGGTTTCGTCGATATGGTTCGCCTGTAAATCTTCGACGCTGTTTAGGCCATTGCGCCACAGGCTAATCTCTTTTTCCGTCAGTTCGCTAAGATAGTTCGCCCCATCGAACCAGTAATCAGCGTCCCACTCCGGCGGACACTCGCCAGTGCCGAAATAGTCATGACCGTCGAGATGCCATTTGCCGATGTAACAGGTGTGATAGCCGGCATCCTTAAAGTAGCGCCCCATAGTGGAGATGTTTTTGCCTGGCGCGACGTTGTTGGTCCACGGGCCGGACTGGTTAGCGTAGATACCGGTAAATAGTCCGGCCCGTGCAGGCGTACAAACCGGTGAACAGGTGTAGGCGGAATTAAAGCGAATACCTTCCGCCGCCAGACTATCAATATTTTGCGTATTCAGCGGTTTACCGCTATAGCAACCGACCATATTGGTGGCCTGGGTATCGGTCATGACGAACAGAAAATTGGGGCGTTTCATAGGCTATCCTTCCCGTCGGGAGTAAAGGTTACGGCTGGGTCGTGACGATGCCGCCAGCTGTCAAAAATCAGGTAGACAATCACTACGGCGGCAATGAAATAACTGATCATCGCTAACCAGCGCGTACCGTAGCCGCCGAATTCAGCCAGCCCGGCATAGACGCCAATCATCGCGAACAGGATGCCAATTGACGCGATCTTGACGTTTTTCCACGGTTTCATGTCCACCGCAAACGCATCTTTGAAGGTGAACGGCGTGGCGCGCGGTTTGATAAAACCGATCACCAGCATCACGACCACGTTGATGCAGAACGTACAGGCCAGCACATAGAGGAAATGGAAGTCGAACTTCACCAGATAGTTGATGGTGATGTAGCTGATTATGCCAATCCCCATCGCTACTTTTGCCGCCAGCGCCGGGATGCGCGGGAAGAAAAAGCCCATAATGATGATGGTAACCAGCGGCACGTTGTAAATGCCGTTGAGCTGTTTCATCCAGCTATACAGCCCCTGCGGCGCGTTGGCGATCCACGGCGCGACCAGCACCGAAACGATAGCGATAAAGAAACCAAATTTGCGCCCGACGGTGACCAGCTGCTGCGGCTCGGCATTCTGGTTAATGATGCGACGGTAAATACCCATACTGAATAACGTACTGGCGCTATTCAGAAAGCCGTTGAAGGTACTGATCACCGCACCAAATAACACCGCGCCGAAGAAACCCACCATTGGCACTGGCAGAACGTTATTGACCAGCGTCGGGTAGGCCATGTCGGCTTTCGGTAAATCCTGATACAGATGAAACGCAATCAACCCTGGCAGCACCAGTACCAGCGGGTCGAGCATTTTCAGCACCGCCGTTAACAGCGCCCCCTTTTGCCCTTCCGCCAGGCTTTTTGACGCCAGCGTGCGTTGCACGATGCCCTGATTTGTACACCAGTAAAAGGTGTTCACCAGAATCAAACCGGTAAATGCCGCGCCAATCGGCAAGGGATCGGTCGGGCCACCGATTGAGTTTAATTTCTCGGCGTGAACGGTGGTGAGTTGCTCAATGCCCTGCATAAAGCTGCCCTTGCCCATCGCGATTAGGCCAAATACCGGCACCATCAACCCGCCGATAACCAGCCCAATACCGTTGATGGAGTCCGCCACTGCCATTGCGCGCAGTCCGCCGATCACCGCATACAAAATTCCCGCCAGACCAAGCAAAATTACCAGTAGCCAGATAGCCGCACCGTGAGAAATCTGTAGCGATTCCCCGACGTGAAACAGGCTGTTGAGCGCCAACGCGCCGGAGTAGAGAACAATCGGCAGAAAGCAGACGCCGGTGGCAATTAGGAAGCAGAAGTCGATGATAATACGCGTCGTTTTATCATAACGTTCCTCCAGAAAATCGGGGATGGTGGCAATGCCGCGCTTCAGATAGCGCGGTAAAAAGATTAGCGCGAGGAAGATCAGCGTCACCGCTGAAGTCACTTCCCAGCCCATCACCGACATGCCGCTTTTGTAGGCCTGCCCGGAAAGGCCGACCAGTTGTTCCGTGGAAAGGTTGGTTAGCATTAACGAAGCGGCAATAACCGGCGCTTTTAGTGAACGTCCGGCAAGAAAATAGCCTTGTTGCGATCCGGTATCTGTTTTGCGGACCTTCCACCAGGTGATCACCGCCACCAGCAGCGTAAAACCGACAAAACTCAAGATTTGTAACGAATTCATCTCATAGCCCTTATTTATGTTTATGTCCCGGACGCATGAATATAGGGAGAGGTAAAATGCGTCGGGTCAGGCAGTCAGATTCTTAAAATACAAACGTCGTATCCCTGAACGGATTGTTTTCTGTTAAGTTCAGGTTGTGAGCATAATTCGCCGGAGGGATATTAAAATGAATGGAAAATTGCAAAGTTCAGATGTAAAAAACGAAACTCCGTACAATATTCCCTTATTGATTAACGAAAATGTGATCTCCAGCGGAATTTCTCTGATCTCGCTCTGGCATACCTACGCCGACGAGCATTACCGGGTGATCTGGCCGCGGGACAAGAAGAAACCGCTTATCGCCAACTCATGGGTTGCGGTGTATACCGTACAAGGATGTGGGAAAATTCTTTTAAAGAATGGCGAACAAATAACACTGCATGGCAACTGTATTATATTCTTAAAGCCAATGGATATTCACTCTTATCACTGTGAAGGTTTAGTCTGGGAACAGTACTGGATGGAATTTACCCCCACCAGTATGATGGATATTCCCGTTGGTCAGCAAAGCGTTATTTATAATGGCGAAATTTATAATCAGGAACTCACCGAAGTTGCTGAGTTAATAACTTCACCAGAAGCAATAAAAAATAATCTGGCAGTCGCTTTTCTGACGAAAATTATTTATCAGTGGATTTGTCTTATGTACGCAGATGGTAAAAAAGATCCACAACGGCGGCAAATTGAAAAATTAATTGCCACTTTACATGCCAGTCTGCAACAACGCTGGAGCGTAGCTGATATGGCTGCCACGATCCCCTGTAGCGAAGCCTGGTTGCGTCGTCTGTTTTTACGCTATACCGGCAAGACGCCGAAAGAATATTACCTCGATGCGCGTCTGGATCTGGCGCTATCGCTATTAAAGCAACAAGGAAACTCGGTTGGCGAAGTCGCTGATACGCTCAACTTCTTCGACTCCTTTCATTTCAGCAAAGCCTTTAAACATAAATTTGGTTATGCGCCGTCAGCCGTGCTAAAGAATACGGACCAGCACCCAACGGATGCCAGTCCACACAATTAACGTAACTCTGGCCAGTACGCTTTGTTGGCCTCCAGCAACTCATCCAGAATAGCTTTGGCGACCGAGGCGCTCGGTACCGTTTTCGACAACGTAATCGCCTGCCACAGGTGCTGATATGAACGCTGTTCCCAGGCGTCCACGACCAGTTTTTCCACCGCCACTTGCTGACTCATTAACCCTTTCTGAAACTGCGGGATATCGCCGACCACCAGTGGTTCAGCCCGTAGTAGCGCACGCGCATCTGTTTGCGGTCCTGTAGACCCACAATTTGCGCCATACGCCCTTCAATGCCGATGGGCATATCGCAGATGTTGAGAATTTTGGCGTTCGGGCGCAGACGGTGGGTCGCTTCCGCCACGATCGCCGCCGGGTTGGAGTAGTTGAGCATCCAGGCGTTCGGCGAATATTTTTCCATGTAATCCACCAGTTCCAGTACACCGCCAATCGAACGCATGCCGTAGGCGATCCCGCCAGGCCCGCAGGTCTCCTGGCCCAATACGCCGTGGCGCAGCGGAATTTTTTCATCTTTTTCGCGCATCGGGTATTTGCCGACACGGATATGCGCCATCACGAAATCCACGTCGGTAAATGCCGTCTGCGGGTCGTGGTGTAGCTAAATTCAATCTCCGGTGCCTGCTCTTTCATGATGACCTTGCACGCTTCGGCAATGGTCTCCTGGCGCGCGCCGTCGTTGTCGTAAAATTTCAGCGACCGCAGTGGGAACCGGTCCTGGTTTGCCAACAGCATTAAAACGATGCCTGGGGTGAATGTGCTGCCGCCGCCTGCGATAACAACTGAGAATTTTTTCATGATACTGCCTCCGTCATGGTGGTTTGTTCGGTCGGTGAGAATTTTTCATTAAGCGTTCCAACTGGTCGCGAACCTGCGGGACATGCAGCCCAATAACCACCTGTATGCCATTGCCGCGTCGCACGACGCCGTGTGCGCCCAGTGCTTTAAAGACGTCGTCATTTTGGTTTCGCCATATCAACCAGCGCGATGCGCAGCCGGGTGACGCAATTGTTGATGCTCTCAATGTTGGCGGCCCCGCCCAGCGCCTGCAGAATGCCTGCAGCCTGGCTCGGTTTCGCGCCAGCAGCGCCTTCACCGGTGGTTTTGCCACGTGAAGCCTGATAATCCGCTTTGCTGTAGAGTTTGATTTCGCTTTCTCGCGGCCCGGCGTTTTCAGGTCGATTCGCAGGATCAGCGCGCGGAAGACCACGAAGTAGAGCGCGGTGAAGCACCCCCCGATGCCTATCTGGATGAACATCATTGAGGCGTGGTTATGGAACATCGGTATCCAGTTTTTGCGGCAGGAACTAATGCAACAGGCCGCCGCCAAAAATCCCCACCACGCCGCACATGTACATCACAGTGGCCATCGTCGCTGCCAGCACCGCATGGATGGCAAACAGCAGTGGGGAGATGAACAGGAAGGTGAATTCCAGCGGTTCGGTGATCCCGACTAACATCGCCGTCAGCGTGGCGGGAATGAGCAGGCCAGCCACTTTGACCCGGGTTTTCCGGTGCCGCAGTAAAGTACAGCGCTAAGGCAATGCCCACGGAGCCAACACTTTAGAGTTACCGTGCAGGGCGAATCCGCCTTCCGGGAACAGTGTTTTGAACGGCTCGGTGCTTTCGCTGACGCCTCCAAATGCTCCGCCCAGTAAACCTGAATTCCACCTTCAACCGCCGCCGGGCCAAAGATGAACGGGCCGTAGACAAAGTGGTGTAGGCCGGTTGGAATCAAAATGCGTTCGAGGAAGGTGTAATTCAGACGGCCAGCGCCCGGCGCACTGCGGAAGTTTGAAGAGATTCAATGCCCAATTGTACTTTCGGCCAACCGAGGAACGTAAGCCAGGCACAGGGGATCATGGCCAGAAACGGCGATAATCACCACAACGAAGAACCCTGGAAATGCCGAGAAATACCGGGAGCGGTTTGTCGAAATAGCGGTTATGCAGAGCGGTCACCAGACCGGAAATCACAATCGCACCGATGATGCTGGTATCGAGCGTCTTAATTCCGGCAATCATCGTCAGGCCACTGCCTGTTGTTCGGATCAGGCAGAGAAGTCGACGCCAAAGAAGTGGCCCAGGTCATCCCCATCGCATTAATAAAGTAGTTCCAGGTGAGGAAGCTGACCAGAGCGGCCAGACAGGCTCTGCCTTGCGCTTGTTTTGCCAGGCCAATCGGCAGGCCGACGGCAAAAATCAGCGGCATATTACGGAATACCGTCCAGCCGCCCTCTTCAATAATGTGAACAATCTGAGCGAATAAACTATCGGAAGCGGTGAGCGCTTCGCCAACGAACAGCGGGTTGCGCAGCATGATTGCGATACCCACCACGATCCCAGCAAATGGAAACAGTAAAACTGGGGTAAACATTGCGCCGCCAAAGCGTTGTATTTGACTGAGCATTTGAGAATCCTCATTTAACAACTCGTAGGGTGAGTGGCCTTATTTATCTTTATCTCCGGCCTGATATGAGAATAGGAATTTGCTCCCGCCCAACAACATGTTATAGCGTTGCGATTCGTGATCGCATTCATGGTTTTAATTCGTGCAATGTTGTTTTCTACTTTTTATATAAAAAATAGACATGTTTAAAATCACTTTTTTTCACTCTCAAGAAAGACTCTGTATTCAGCTGTAATAATTTACCATTAATAAGAAACACCGGTTCAATAATTTCCCTTTCTTGAAGCGATAAGAGGTCTAGTTGTGATCTACAAATCAATTGCCGATAGATTGCGTTTGCGGCTGAATTCATCCGATTTCAATATCGGCAGCCCGTTACCCGGTGAGAAAACGCTCGGCACAAGAGTTTGGGGTGGCGCGCATGACCATCCGTAAAGCCATCGATCTGCTGATTGAATGGGGGCTGGTGGTCAGAAAGCACGGCAGCGGCACCTACGTGGCGCACAAAGATATTCATCACGAAACCACTAACCTGACCGGGTTGGCGGAAGTGCTGCGCCAACAAGGTAAAGAGGTGGTCAGCAAGGTGCTGGTGTTTGAAATGATGCCCCGCCCCACCCGCTATCGCCAGCGAGCTCAGAATTCAGATTAACGAGCGGATCTATCTCTCGCGCCGGGTACGCTATGTGGACGGCAAGCCGCTGATGCTGGAAGACAGCTATATGCCGGTCAAACTGTTTCGCACGCTGTCACTGGTGCATCTGGAGGGGTCTAAATTTGATTATATTGAGAAAGAGTGCGGCATCACCATCAGCGGCAACTATGAAAGCCTGACGCCGGTGCTGGCCGACAAACAGCTGGCGCTGTCGATGAATCTGCCGGAGCAAACGCCGCTGCTGCGTATCACCTCCCTTTCCTACAGCGACAGCGGCGAGTTTCTTAATTATTCCGTGATGTTCCGTAACGCCAGCGATACCAGGTGGATTACCACCTGCGCCGGGTAAGAGCCGCTAACTCATTCCCCAGAACAGCACAGCTAAAAGCTGCGGGGTGATGATGCGCAGAAAAACATCACCAGCGGATAAACCGTGGCGTACGAGAGCGCGGCCGCGCCGCTAGTCGCATGCAGGTTGTTAGCGAAGGCCAGCGCCGGTGGATCGGTCATCGAACCTGCAAGCATGCCGCACAACGTCAGGTAATTCATCTTCGTGAAGATGCGGGCCAACTGCCCACCGTCAGCAGCGCAATAGCGGTAATAAAAATCCCGTAACCAATCCAGCTTAGCCCTTCGCCGTGCAGCAGCGTTTCAACGAAATCACCGCCAGATTTCAGCCCCACCACCGACAAGAACAGTACAATCCCCAGCTCGCGCAGCGCCAGGTTGGCGCTCGGCGGCATGAACCAATATAGCTTACGAATGCTGCCAATACGCCCAGAATCAGCGCCATAATCAGCGGCCCACCGGCCAGCCCCAGCTTCAATGCTACCGGGAAGCCAGGAAATAAACAGCGGGATAGAGCCCAACAGCACGCCCAGATCGATCCCGATAAACACCGGTAGCATCTGCACCTGCTGGAGTTTCTGCTGCGCGTTCCCAAGGTCAGACGCCACCGCTTCAATCGCCGCTGGACGGCCTACCAGATTCAGGATATCGCCAAACTGCAGGCTGGCATTGCTACTGGCGACCAGTTCAACCCCGGCGCGGTTTAAGCGGGAGATCACCACGTCATAGCGCTGTTTATAGGCAGATCGCGGATTTTTTTGCCTAAAACCTTCTCGTTGGTAACGACCACCCTTTCGACTTTCATGTCGGTTCCACGCGTCGACAGCGAGGTTTCCACCTCTTTGCCAATCACCAGCTGCGCATTGTGCAGATCCGCCGCTTCTCCGACCAGGTGCGGGCAGGTCGCCGGTTTGAATAATGGTGGTGGGCGACGGCACATTAGGGTTTCACCCCCTTTCAAGCGTGAGGAGGTACTTTTATCGCTGTTAATCACCGGCACGTCCTGAATCGCCATGCGGTTCAGGTTGGGGTTTTCAACGCGGATATTGATGGTTTTAAGATGCGAATGCCCGGAGCCAGCCTGCTCATTCGAACTGCTGAGCCTCTCTCTCGACATTGATACGAAAGAACAGGCGTACCAGCCACATGGTCAGCAAAATACCGCAGATACCGAAAGGGATAGGCCATGGCATAGCTCATGCCCATTTGGTCGACCACGTTGAATGGCTCACCGAGATCGCGCAGGATTTGCTGACCAGCCCCCAGGGCAGCATATGGTGACTGCACCGGAGAAAATGCCCAGCACCACCGGAAGCGGGATAGCGAAGATTTTATGCAGCAGCGTCGTGACCAGACCGCCAAGAATAACAATCAGAATGGCAAACAGATTTAGCCGCAGGCCAGAGACCCGCAGCGAGGCAAAGAACCCCGGCCCCCACCTGGATGCCGATGGTGTAGACGAACAGAATCAGGCCAAATTCCTGAATAAAGTGCAGCATCGGTCCACTCAGGGTGATACCAGCCTGATCGACAAAGTGGCCAACGATAATTCCGCCAAACAGCACGCCACCGATGCCAAAGCCAATACCGCGGATTTTGATGTTACCAATCCACAGCCCAACAACCGCCACCAGCGCCAGGACACTAACCGTCAATGCTATATCACTCATCGTCTTTTATCCCTGTGATATAACATTATTAATTGCTACGGATTATGGCTGAATCGGTGAAGCAGATTTGCCTTATAGCGCACATTATCACGGGAAAGAACGTGCCGAAATATCTTAAACAGTCGAAATTTAACGCATTGTTGAGTAAGTAAGACAAAAAAAGCCCCACCAGAATGGCGGGGCAAAGAGAATAGCTAGTTAGCTATTTAACGCGGGACGTTCGCTGATAGCGATACGCTGCGCTGCGATGGGTTCAGGCTCATTACGAATTAAATCAATATGCAGTAAACCGTTTACGAAGGTTGCGCCAGAGACTTCCATATTTTCAGCCAGCGTAAAGCTCAGGCTAAATGGCTGATTCATAAGCCCTTGATGCAGCCATTTTTTCTCTTCTTTTGGCTGCTCCGGCGTGCCTTTTACGCTCAGGCGCGTACCTTCCAGTTGAATCTCTAAATCTTCCTGACGGAACCCAGCTAACGCGAGGGTAATGCGATAGTAGTGGTTATCGTCACTTTTTTCGATGTTATACGGTGGGAAAGTCTGGCTTTCAGCGGCGCTTTGCAGCGCGTTCGCCAGTTTGTCAAAACCGATCCATTGACGCAGCAGTGGGGATAAATCGTAGTTACGCATTGTGTTTCTCCTTCTAAGAAGCCAGTAAGTACCTTTCGGCTCCCTGACGGCAAGCCTGATGGATGATCAACCTGCTGCGCCAGCGGCCCGGGAACAATCCAGTGGATTTCGACACGCGCGGTTTGTTCGCTTCTGGAATCACGCGTTCCAGTTCGATATACAGCAGACCGTTGACCAGGTTAGCGCCACGCACGTGGATGTTTTCCGCTAACTGGAATTTGCGTTCAAAGTTGCGCTCGGCAATACCTTGATAGAGATAGGTGCGTTCTTTCTGATCCGCTTCATGAGCGCCTTTCACCACCAGCACGTTATCCTGCGCGGTAATTTCCAGTTCGCTTTCCGCAAAACCAGCCACGGCAATCGCAATGCGATAGTGGTTTTCATCGACCAGCTCGACGTTGTACGGAGGGTAGCCACCGTTACTTTGTGTTTGATTGTTTTCTAACAGGTTGAACAGGCGGTCAAAACCTATGGCAGAACGGTACAGCGGAGATAAGTCAAAGTTACGCATAGTAATCAAATAGCTCCTGAAAATCAGCGAGAAATTAAAAACCTTCCATCATGGACAGGTCGGTGAAGCCCGAACACCCCGCAGGCATGTTCTCTTCGGCTACACCTATAAAATGAGGGGGTAAGGAATCTTTTTCAAGACCTCTTGTCTGAACTTTTTTTGCACTTTTCTCTCTAAGAAGGCTTACACTGGTCAGAGCACAAAAGGCCAAAGTGCGACAGCCGCCACAGAGCGACGTAATGATGATGTTATTTTCAGCAAGGGATCGCTATAACTCATCAGGCCAACACCCACGATCAACAGATGAATTTATTATGATAAGAAATGTGTTGTTAGCGTTCATGATATGCAGCGGAATGACATTACTCGGAGGATGCTCCAGCGTGATGTCCCATACCGGAGGGAAAGAAGGAACGTATCCCGGCACCCGCGCCAGCGCAACCATGATTGGCGACGATGAAACCAACTGGGGCACTAAGTCGCTGGCGATTCTCGATATGCCGTTTACCGCTGTGATGGACACGCTTTTACTGCCGTGGGATGTGTTCCGCAAAGACAGCTCGGTGCGCTCGCGCGTTGAAAAAAGCGAAGCCAACGCGCAAGCCACCAATGCGGTTATTCCACCGGCCAGAATGCCTGATAACTGATTTAGCGATCAGTTTCGGTGATCCACAGCTGGCCGCCTTCCATCCACGCCAGCCACTGACCATCCGGCGAGAAGACCACGGCGTCCGCAGAAGGTGAATTGGCGTGGTGTTCGGTTAAATACTCAACCTCGCCGCTTTGCGCATGGGCACAAGCAATTCGATTATCCAGCACAAAGCCCAACCATTCTCCTGACGGATGCCAGTTAAATGCAGACTGAATATCCGTTTTGTTATGGGTTAACTGGCGCGGCTCGCCGCCCTGTGGCGAGATAAGCCACAGTTGCACAATGCCGTTATCATCTCGCATTAAAAACGCGATTTGTGTACCCTGCGGATTACAGCGCACCCAGTGGCGCGGGACGTTGACTAACCCCGGATAAGCCCGATGGTGGGTAAAGGTTAAACGTCGCTGCACGACGCCACGCGGTGGCGCGGGCAGGGTTGTTTCCGTTCCGCTTAACGGCGCATCACCTGCCGCTTTCCAGCCAGCTTCATCTTGCGGTAACTCAACGATAAACAGCTCCGGCACTTTCTCGCCCTTTGGCGAAAGTGTGTCGCCAATAAATGCCAGCGCGTGATTTCCTACCCATCCTTCTTCATAAGCACGATTGATTTCATCACTGCCAGGCTGTGGCGTGGGCGTGGTTTTGCTCACCAGCACGCACCAGTGGCTACCGCTGTATTCACGCGGATGCTGCTTTTGTACGTTGACCGGGCCAAACGGCGCAGCAACACCGACGTTTCGCAAATCCAGCGCCGGATCGAGTTCATGCATTACATGGTCGTTATAGGTAAAGCTCACCCTTTCACCGTTCGGGCTAAAGACATGCACATGGCTGCCGCCGCGCAGCACTCCTGGCGTATACGGCGCGGTAATATCCATCGCATCAAGGTTACTCATCTTGCCGCCTTCAACAATCACTCCGCGCCGATGATGGAAGTCGTAATGCCATGTTTCATCAGGATTTTCCGGGCCGTGGATGAAAACATATTTCTCTGACTTCGGATGAACGGTCACCACGCCGACGTGTGCGCCCTGTGACGCGCGATAGATAACCTCGACCTCGCCGGTATGGATATTCACACGCTCAATGGTCTCGCCGGTAAACGACGCGCCAGAAGGACGCACGTCAAATACCAGCCACTGGCTGTCGGGCGTCCAGGTATTGGTATTGGTGAGCAGGTGATTACGGGGAGCAAAGGTTATCTGTTTCATGGCGCGGTCCTGATACAAAACGGGTCCCGCCATCATACTTCACAAGGACTTCACTTTCAGACAATAGTCTTTTGCCATCGTGATGAATGTGAGTGAAAAGATGGAACATTTCGACGTGGCGATTATTGGCCTCGGCCCGGCAGGATCGGCGTTGGCACGAAAGTTAGCAGGCAAAATGCAGGTGATCGCGCTGGATAAAAAGCACCAGTGTGGTACTGAAGGTTTCAGCAAACCCTGCGGCGGTCTGCTGGCACCGGACGCGCAGCGATCTTTTATTCGCGATGGGCTGACGCTTCCTGTCGATGTGATCGCTAATCCGCAGATTTTCAGCGTCAAAACCGTCGACGTCGCCGCATCGCTCACGCGTAACTACCAGCGAAGCTATATCAATATTAATCGCCATGCTTTCGACTTGTGGATGAAATCGCTGATCCCCGCCAGCGTTGAGGTTTATCACGACAGCCTGTGCCGAAAAATCTGGCGTGAGGATGATAAATGGCATGTCATTTTTCGTGCAGACGGCTGGGAGCAACATATTACCGCCCGCTATCTGGTCGGTGCCGATGGCGCAAACTCGATGGTGCGGCGACATCTCTACCCGGATCATCAAATCCGTAAATATGTCGCTATCCAGCAGTGGTTCGCGGAGAAACATCCGGTGCCGTTCTACTCCTGCATCTTTGATAATTCGATAACTAACTGTTATTCATGGAGTATCAGCAAAGACGGTTATTTTATCTTTGGCGGTGCCTATCCAATGAAAGACGGTCAGACGCGTTTCACGACGCTGAAAGAGAAAATGAGCGCCTTTCAGTTCCAGTTTGGTAAGACGGTGAAAAGCGAAAAATGCACGGTGCTGTTTCCCTCGCGCTGGCAGGATTTTGTCTGCGGTAAGGACAACGCCTTTCTGATTGGTGAAGCGGCGGGATTTATCAGCGCCAGCTCGCTGGAGGGGATTAGCTATGCGCTGGATAGCACAGACATTCTGCGTTCGGTGTTACTGAAGCAGCCAGAGAAGCTCAATACCGCTTACTGGCGCGCCACCCGCAAACTGCGTTTAAAACTCTTCGGCAAGATAGTAAAAAGCCGATGCCTGACCGCACCGGCTTTAAGAAAGTGGATTATGCGCAGTGGTGTGGCACATATTCCACAGTTGAAGGATTAGCCAACGCGCTTCACATCGCCCACCAGCAGGATATAAGAGAGCGCGCCAATCAACGCGACGGCGGAGATATAAACCAGTGCAGGTGCGAAACCGTAACCCTGCGCCAGGTACCCCACCACCAGCGGAACGGTGATGCCGCCCAGACCACCGGCGAAGTTAAACACGCCGCCGGTTAAACCAATCAGGCGCATCGGTGCCAGAGAAGAAACCAGCGACCAGGTAATCGAAGCAAAACCGTTACCGAAGAATGCCAGCGCCATCAGGCACATAATCATCATCGGATCGTTAGTGTAGTTAGCGCCCATAATGCAGGTGGAGATCAGCAAGCCGCAGATAATCGGCGTTTTACGCGCAAAGCCCAGTGAAAAGCCCTTACGTACCAGCAGATCCGCTACCCAGCCAGAGAGCAGGACGCCGACAAACGCCGCGAGGAATGGCACCGTGGTCATAAAGCCTGCTTTCAGCGCCGTGATTCCTTTTTCCTGGGTTAAATAGTTCGGGAACCAGGTTAAGAAAAACCACAGTGTAGAAGCCACCGCAAATTGCCCAAGATAAACGCCGATCAGTTTACGATGGAACACCAGTTTCCAGTCTTTGGCTGTTAACGGCTGACGCGCCTCTTTCTTCACCGGCGCATCACCATCCACCAGACCGCCGCCATCACGAATGTAATCCAGTTCAGCTTTGCTGATACCTTTGGTCAGGCGCGGCGGCTGATAAACCTTAAACCAAATCAGCGACCAGATAATGCCGATACCACCAGTGACAATGAACACCCAGTGCCAGCTCAACATCTCCTGAATCCAGATCAGCAGCGGCGTCAGAAACGCCAGACCGACAAACTGACCAGACGTATAAAAACCAACGGCAGAAGCGCGTTCATGTTCCGGGAACCAGCTGGTCACCATCCGGTTATTGGTCGGGAAAGCAGGCGCTTCGAAAATACCGGTTATCGCGCGCAGACCAATTAATGACATTAAGCCCGTGGCAAAGCCCTGGAATAAAGTCGCCACTGACCAGCCAAATATCGCAATAAAATAAGTCACGCGAGAACCTACGCGATCTAAAAACCAACCGCCGGGGATCTGACATAGCGTATAAAGCCAGGCGAAGGCCGAAAATACATAGCCCATTTCCGCTTTGGTAATGCCGAACTCTTCCTGAATATGGGCGGAAGCCACGGCCAGGTTGGCGCGGTCGACATAACAAATGACTACCGTAATAAAGATCATCACCAGCGTCAGATAACGCCGACGCCCCGGCTTTGCTGCATTAACGGGAATATCCATAGCGAGCTTTCTCCAGATTTTGGGCATAGCGAAGCCGCTCACCATGCCCTGTAATTTACAGAGGGTTATATTTTTGTATTGCTGTTTTAGTGCCCGATGAGGGGCTTACGTGGCAGGAATTACCACTCTGCTACGCTGTTATCTTCATGACGCCAGAGCGGATTACGCCAGTCCGGGGCATTTTTACTGAACTCAATCACTTTAGCTTCGTCGATTTCCACGCCTAAGCCCGGTTTCGTTAACGGTTTAAAGAAGCCGCCGACCATGCTGAAGTCTTCTTTGTTTTTCACAAAGTCGAGTAACTCCGCGCCTTTGTTGTAATGAATTCCCATACTTTGTTCCTGAAGTACGGCGTTATAGGAAACAAAGTCGATATGCAGGCAAGCCGCCAGTGCAATCGGTCCGAGCGGACAGTGCGGCGCAAGGGTCACGTCATAGGCTTCTGCCATTCCGGCGATTTTGTAGCATTCGGTAATACCGCCCGCGTGGGAGAGATCCGGTTGCAGAATCGAAATACCACCTGCCTCCAGCACGCGTTTAAAATCGAAGCGTGAGAACATGCGTTCACCCGCCGCCAGTGGAATATGCGTTTGTGCCGCCAGTTTCGGGTAGTATTCGGCTTGTTCCGCCAGCACCGGCTCCTCAATAAACAGCGGGCGATACGGCTCCAGTTCTTTAATCAGCACTTTCGCCATCGGCGCGCTGACGCGACCGTGGAAATCAAGACCAAACTCAATCTGATTGCCAAAAGCTTCACGAATTTGTGCCACGGTGTTAACCGCCGCATCTACCGCGCGGGAGTTATCAATTAGCCCCAGTTCTTCACAACCGTTCAGTTTGAAGGTATCGAAGCCGATTTCGCGTAGCGTTTTAATGCCGTCGATAACATCCGCCGGACGATCGCCGCCAACCCAACTGTAGGCTTTAATTTTGTCGCGAACCAGGCCGCCCATCAGTTGCCAGACCGGCGCATTCAGCACTTTACCTTTGATATCCCATAACGCCTGGTCAATCCCGGCGATGGCGCTCATCAGGATCGGACCGCCGCGATAGAATCCGGCGCGATACATCACTTGCCATAAGTCATTGATGCGCGATGGATCCTGACCAATCAAATAGTCACCCAGCTCGTGAACTGCCGCTTCCACCGTACGGGCGCGGCCTTCGATCACGGGCTCGCCCCAACCGACCACGCCTTCATCGGTTTCAATTTTCAGGAACATCCAGCGGGGAGGTAAACGATACGTGGTAATTTTGGTGATTTTCATTGCACTGCCTCTCGATACGCCTTAACAAATGCTGCTGCCTGCTGCGCGGTGCGCTCTACGGATTGCCCGGCGCGATAGAGATCGCTGCCTAAGCCCGCCCCTGCACAACCTGCGTCTATCCACTGCGCCAGGTTTTCTGGCGTCACGCCGCCAACGGCAAAGACTGCGATGTCCGATGGCAATACCGCTTTTAACGCTTTGATGTATTGCGGACCAAAAGCCGATGACGGAAATATTTTCAGCGCCTGCGCGCCCGCTTCGAGCGCGGTAAAGGCTTCGGTCGCCGTCGCGCAGCCGGGGCAGACGGTCATGCCGTAGCCCACCGCACGGCGGATCACTTCACTATGGATATTGGGCGTAACGATGAGCTGACAGCCCATCCTGGCGAGCGCATCGACCTGTTCAGGTTTCAGTACCGTACCTGCGCCAATCAACGCCTTGTCGCCGTACGCATCAACGATGGCGGGAATGCTTTGCTCCCATTGTGGGGAATTCAGCGGGATTTCAACCGCGTCGAACCCGGCGTCAATCACCGCGCCAACATGCGCCAGCGCCTCGTCGGGCGTAATACCGCGCAAAATGGCGATCAGCGGGAGTTTAGTTTGCCACTGCATGAGCGATGCTCCTTATACCAGCCTGAAATGCCGTGTCGCCCGCCACCGCCGTCACGTCGCAACCCATCGCCTGAAAGGCTTGCTGGTAGCGCGCGGTCAGCGATGTTCCGGCGACAAGGGTGATGGCGTGTTGATGGGCCACATAGTCGCGCATACTGGCGACCTCTGCGCCAATCAACAAACCAGAGAGAAATTCGCTGACCTGTTCGCGGGGAAGTGTTCCCAGCACATGCGAGGCGCGAACTTCAAAAAGCTGCGGCAATATGGCGGGCGTATTAAGACCACGCTCAAGGCCAGCTGTGAAGGCATCGGCAGAGTTTTCCTGCGGCGGCAAACCTGCGCCAATCAATGAGTGATTTAACAGTAAATGATGTAATTCACCGGTCATCACGGTGCGAAAATCGTTGATTTGCTGGCTATCGGCCTGCACCCATTTGCAATGGGTTCCGGGCATGACATAAAGAGAGGAAGGAGCCAGAGCTCGCGCGCCGATCAATTGTGTTTCTTCGCCGCGCATCACATTGTGGTTATCGTCATGAGAGACACATAATCCGGGAATAATCCAGATATTGTCGCCAACTGACGTTAATTGTTCGCCAATAGACGAAAAACAGGCAGGAACAGATAAATACGGTGCAACTTTCCAGCCGACGTTGCTGCCAACCATTCCTGCCATTACCACTGGCGTTTTCTCTTCACGCCAGTCGGTCGTGACTTCTGCTAACACCGCAGCCGGAGATTTTCCGTTCAGGCGCGTGACGCCTGCTTCTGATTGCCTGCTCTCCAGGCAGTGGTCGCCCTGATAAAGCCAGGCGCGCAGATTGGTCGATCCCCAGTCAATTGCGATGTAGCGAGCTGTCATGTGATTTCCTTTAACCTTCGTGTCGAGCTGGCGATCATGGTAAGCGCCGCCTGCTCTGCCGCATCGCCGTCCTGATGTCGTATCGCATCGAACAGCGCCTTATGTTCCTGGAGCGTTTGCGGCATGTTGGCCTCATCGCCCATCCAGGTTCGTTCAAAAACCGCCCGCTGCAGCGAACTGATCGCAATGCTAAGTTGCTGTAACACCGGGTTATGCACCGACTGCAGCACCGCCTCGTGGTAGCGAATATCCGCTTCGTTAAACGCTTCGCGGTCCTGATTGTTGGCAATCATCTCGTTCAGCGCCGATTCAATCTGCGCCAGATCGCTGGAAGTCGCGCGCTCTGCTGCCCAACGGGCAATCGCCGGTTCCACCAGATTTCGCACTTCGCTCATGGCACTGATAAGCCGTGGGTCGTAGTCATTTTCCAGCACCCATTGCAGTACGTCAGTGTCGAGGTAATTCCACTGGTTACGCGGTGCCACAAACGCCCCGCGATAACGTTTCATTTCAATCAGCCGCTTCGCCATCAGCGAACGGAACACCTCACGGATGATGTTGCGCGAGGTTGCAAACTCCTCACAGAGTTCCGCCTCAGCCGGAAGCGGCGAGCCTGGCACGTATTTGCCGTGAACGATCTGTTTACCCAGCGTAATGACAATGCGATCGGTTTTATTGAGAGTCATGGAGAGTCCTTGTGCTCTGTATGTTCTTCTCTACTTTACCCCGATCGATGCATAACGCGGCAACTTTGTAGTACCAGCGTGATGACGTTCGCGTTTGCCGTGCGTGTAATGTAGTACAAACTTATATTGTTGTACTACAATTTAGATCACAAAAAGAACAATGCATAAAAAAATGACATGCGTCGGGCAGAAATCTGAAAAGGGATATCAGGCGCTAAACAGGAGGGAAAGAAGAGTATGCTTTCAACGGCTTAGCTACTCGTTTAAAGGATTAATCATGAAGTTGAATTTTAAGGGATTTTTTAAGGCTGCCGGTTTATTCCCACTGGCGCTGATGCTTTCAGGCTGTATCTCGTATGCTCTGGTTTCCCATACCGCAAAGGGTAGTTCAGGAAAGTATCAATCGCAGTCAGACACCATCACTGGGCTATCGCAGGCAAAAGATAGTAATGGAACAAAAGGCTATGTTTTTGTAGGGGAATCGCTGGATTACCTTATCACTGATGGTGCCGATGACATCGTTAAGATGCTCAATGATCCAGCACTTAACCGGCACAATATTCAGGTTGCCGATGACGCAAGATTTGTTTTAAATGCGGGGAAAAAGAAATTTACCGGCACAATATCGCTTTACTACTACTGGAATAACGAAGAAGAAAAGGCACTGGCAACGCATTATGGTTTTGCCTGTGGTGTTCAACACTGTACCAGGTCACTGGAAAACCTAAAAGGCACAATCCATGAGAAAAATAAAAACATGGATTACTCAAAGGTGATGGCGTTCTACCATCCATTTAAAGTGCGATTTTATGAATACTATTCACCCAGAGGCATTCCGGATGGTGTTTCCGCAGCATTACTGCCAGTGACTGTTACGCTGGACATCATTACTGCACCGCTGCAATTTCTGGTTGTATATGCAGTAAACCAATAATCAGTAAGCGGGCAAACGCGTTTATGCTGTTTGCCCGCCCACAGATTAATTCAGGACAAACTTCTCGATAGCGTAAGCCACGCCATCTTCAAGGTTCGATTTAGTGACAAAATTCGCCCACTTCTTTGACCGAAGGAATCGCGTTATCCATCGCCACACCAACGCCAGCGAACTCAATCATCGCCATGTCGTTTTCCTGATCGCCAATGGCCATGATCTCTTCTTGCTTGATGCCCAGCACATCGGCCAGCGATTTCACGCCGGTGCCTTTGTTCACGCGTTTATCGAGAATTTCGAGGAAGTACGGCGAGCTTTTCAGCACGGTGTACTTCTCTTCACTTCCTGCCGGGATACGAGCGATCGCTTTGTTTTGGTAGCCGGTTCATCGATCATCATCACTTTCAGGAATTCGATCGCCGGGTCCATTTTTTCGGCTTCACAGAAGACCAGTGGGATAGTCGCGACAAAGGATTCATGCACCGTGTAGTAGCTGATATCACGGTTAGCGGTGTACAGGGTGTGCAATCCAGTGCGTGGAAGTGAGAGCCAACTTCACGGGACAGTTTTTCCAGGAAGCGATAGTCGTCGTAGTTCAGCGCGGTTTGTGCCACCGTGCTACCGTCACCGGCTTTCTGTACCAGCGCGCCGTTGTAGGTAATGCAGTAATCTCCCGGCCTGTTCATACCCAGCTCTTTTAAGTAGCTGTGCACGCCAGCGTACGGACGCCCGGTGGTCAAGACCACGTTAACTCCCTTCGCGCGCGCAGCTTCCAGCGCACTTTTTACCGCAGGAGAAATAGTGTGGTCCGGCAACAGCAATGTTCCGTCCATGTCGATTGCGATCAGTTTAATAGCCATGAGATCCCCAGGTTAAATGATCTGCCCTCATGCTAACCCGGTTGAGCTGAAAGAACAGCAGATATATACGGTTTAAAACGGGGATACAACGCATAATGCGCGCTCCCCCTTTATGTCTCAGCTAGCCAAAAAGCTTACCGCCCTTGAGCAGATTCATGCCGGCTGACAGAAGGTCATTGTGCGCCTGCGGATCAACTTCACCCTGCGGCGAGAGCGCATCAATAATCTTCGGCAAATAGTCTTCCCAGCATCGCAGAGGCAGAACCGGTATCAACGCCAAGTTTTTGACGATCTGACACGGCAGAGGTTCCCAGTGCGGATTCAACCTGATCGCCGCTAATCGGCTGGTTACTCTGCTGATTGCTAATCCACGATGATGCGATATCGCCCCCCACCGTTTTGTAGTTTTTCCAGCAGCGCCTGAACACCGCCCTGCTCGTTTACCCAAGTCAGGATTGCCTGATATTTCCCGGAATCCCCTTGTAGTAACGACCCAACCACCTCATCAAAAAGTCCCATGCTTCCGCCTCCAAATTGCGGTTAATAAGAAACGTCGTGAAGTATAGGTGATTGCGGGATGAAAGGCAAAAAAAAACGCCTGAAAGATTCAGGCGTTTTCGTTTAGTTTCAACCCCACGATTAGATATCGATGTTCGCCGCTTTCAGGGCGTTCTCTTCGATAAACGCACGACGCGGTTCAACGGCGTCGCCCATCAGGGTGGTGAACAGCTGGTCAGCAGCAATCGCATCTTTTACGGTGACGCGCAGCATACGGCGGCTGTCTGGGTCCATGGTGGTTTCCCACAGCTGATCTGGGTTCATTTCACCCAGACCTTTATAACGCTGAATGGAGAGGCCACGGCGGGACTCTTTCACCAGCCAATCCAGCGCCTGCTCGAAGCTAGCAACCGGCTGACGGCGTTCGCCACGTTCAATGAACGCATCTTCTTCTACCAGACCGCGCAGTTTCTCACCCAACGTGCAGATGCGGCGGTATTCACCACCGGTCACGAACTCATTATCCAACGGATAATCAGTATCTACGCCGTGGGTACGAACGCGAATAATCGGTTCGAACTGCTGCTGTTCGACGTTTTCGCGAACATCAAACTTCCACTGGCTGCCGTGCTGTTCTTTCTCGTTGAGCTCGGAAACCAGGGTATTTACCCATCGGGTGACTTTCTGCTCGTCGGAGAGATCGGTTTCAACCAGCGTTGGCTGATAGATAAGCTCTTTCAGCAGCGCTTTCGGAAAGCGACGCTCCATGCGGTGGATCATTTTCTGGGTACCGTCGAACTCGGCCACCAGTTTTTCCAGCGCTTCACCTGCCAGCGCCGGAGCGTGGGCATTGGTATGCAGCGTTGCGCCATCAAGGGCGATGGAGATCTTGATAATGATCCATCGCTTCATCGTCTTTGATGTACTGTTCCTGCTTGCCTTTCTTCACTTTGTACAGCGGCGGCTGCGCAATGTAGACGTGGCCGCGCTCAACGATTTCTGGCATCTGGCGGTAGAAGAAGGTCAACAGCAGCGTACGAATGTGCGAGCCATCGACGTCCGCATCGGTCATGATGATGATGCTGTGATAGCGCAGTTTGTCCGGGTTGTACTCGTCGCGACCAATGCCGCAGCCCAGCGCAGTAATCAGCGTTGCCACTTCCTGGGACGCGAGCATCTTGTCGAAGCGCGCCTTCTCGACGTTGAGGATTTTACCCTTCAGCGGCAGAATCGCCTGGTTCTTACGGTTACGCCCCTGTTTTGCAGAGCCGCCCGCAGAGTCCCCTTCCACGAGGTACGGTTCGGAGTGAGGGCGGGGTCGCGTTCCTGGCAGTCAGCCAGTTTGCCCGGCAGACCGGCTAAGTCCAGCGCACCTTTACGACGCGTCATTTCACGCGCACGACGGGCCGCTTCACGAGCACGCGCCGCATCGATAATCTTGCCGACAACAATTTTCGCGTCAGATGGATTTTCCAGCAGGTATTCGCTCAGCAGTTCGTTCATCTGCTGTTCAACCGCCGTTTTCACCTCGGAAGAAACCAGTTTGTCCTTGGTCTGTGAGGAGAATTTCGGATCCGGAACTTTCACGGAAGGCACGGCAATCAGGCCTTCACGGGCATCATCACCGGTGGCGCTGACTTTGGCTTTTTTGCTGTAGCCTTCTTTGTCCATGTAGGCGTTCAGCGTACGGGTCATCGCCGCACGGAAGCCTGCAAGGTGGGTACCACCATCACGCTGTGGAATGTTGTTGGTGAAGCAATAATGTTTTCCTGGAAACCATCGTTCCACTGGCAGCGCAACTTCTATGCTGATACCGTCTTTTTCGGTGGAGAAGTAGAATAGATCGGTGGATCGGCGTTTTGTTTTTGTTGAGATACTCAACAAACGCCTTGATGCCACCTTCATAGTGGAAATGGTTCTTCTTTGCCGTCACGTTTGTCTTTCAGGCGAATAGAGACGCCTGAGTTCAGGAAGGACAGCTCACGCAGACGCTTGGCCAGAATGTCGTATTCAAATTCAACCACATTGGTGAAGGTCTCATGGCTTGGCCAGAAACGGACCTGGGTGCCGGTTGCTTCAGTATCACCCGTAACGGCCAGCGGTGCCTGTGGCACGCCGTGCACATAAGTTTGCTGATGCACTTTGCCTTCACGGCGAATCAACAGTTCCAGTTTCTGCGACAGGGCGTTTACTACGGATACGCCTACGCCGTGCAGACCGCCGGAAACTTTCTGTATGAGTTATCATCAAATTTACCGCCTGCGTGCAGGACGGTCATGATAACTTCAGCAGCGGATACGCCTTCTTCCGGGTGGATACCGGTCGGAATGCCACGTCCATCATCCGTTACCGATACAGAGTTATCGGCATGGATAGTCACCACGATGTCTTTACAGTGACCCGCGAGCGCTTCGTCGATAGCGTTATCCACAACCTCGAATACCATGTGGTGAGTACTGGTGCCGTCATCCGTGTCGCCGATATACATACCCGGGCGCTTACGCACCGCATCCAGCCCTTTCAGGACTTTGATACTGGAGGAGTCATAATAATTCGACATCAACGTTTCTCGCTCATTTAATCTTGGGTTAATCCGTTATTTTACCCTTTTCCACGGTAAACATCTTCGAATTTTCGTCCGACATGTCTATAAAACGTGTTCAGCGCTGATCGCGCTGACAAAAACCGGCGACTGCGTAGCTTTTAAACGGCTAGCCAGCAGGCCGCGCCGCGCGTCATCAAGTTCCGAGGCAAAATCATCTATCAGGTACAGGCAGCGTCGTCCGCTCTCACGGGTCAGAAACTCGCCCTGTGCCAGACGTAGTGCGCACATCAGCAGCTTTAGCTGCCCGCGCGATAAGCGTTTTTCACCGGCGCGCCGTCAGCGCAACTGCGGAAGTCCGCCTTGTGCGGGCCGTGTGCTGTGTAGGTTAAGCACAACGACGCGTTTCGGCTTCTTCAGCACTTCGGCATAGTCGGTCTTCTTCCCAGCCGCGCTGGAAAGAGAAAGCGAGAGAGAATTCCGGGAGAAATTGTTTGCAGGTATCCGCCATATCTTCGGCAATACCGGTGCTGTATTCCGCCCGCCAGCGGCTGATCTGTTCCGCAAGGGGAATCAGCTCTTTATCCCAGGGGCGTAACTGTTCATAACGGTTCACCTGGCGCAGCGCAGCGTTGCGCCGTCAGTAACCGCTTCAGGTTACTCCAGGCGTTGAAGAATCCGGCTTCGTTGTGGAAGCACCCCCAATCAAGGAAGGCTCTTCTGTATTTGGGGCCGCCGTTGAGTAAAGTAAACCCCTCGGGCGTAATCAACTGCATCGGCATCAACAACGCCAGCTCAGCGACCTTATGACCGTCGGTGCCGTCAATGCGCACCTTGCTGTCACCAAGCTTATCTTTCGTCAGGCCAATGGATGTTTCACGCTCCTGACCCTTTAGACGCCCATGAAGTACGAAAGCATCCTGTTCGTGGCGAATAACGCGACCAATCTGCAAACTGCGAAACGCCCGACCGTGGCCAAGCGTATAGATAGCTTCCAGCACGCTGGTTTTGCCGCTGCCGTTAGCGCCAACCAGGAAGTTAAAGCCGGGGGATAACGCGAGATCCGCGTTTTCGATATTGCGGAAATCGCGGATCAACAAGCGGGTGAGGGACATTACAGTCTCATTGGCATGACAACATAAGCCGCGCTCTGGCTGGCCGCATCTTCAATCTGCACGCTGGAAACCGAATCGGTCAGCATCATGCGGACGTTTTCGCATTTCAGCGCGTTCAGAACATCCAGCACATAACTGACGTTGAAGCCGATTTCCATCTCCGCACCGCTATAGGTAACGTCGAGGATCTCTTCCGCTTCTTCCTGTTCCGGGTTGTTGGCGGTGATTTTCAGCTGGTTTTCGCTGACATAAAGACGTACGCCGCGGAATTTCTCGTTAGAGAGAATCGCCGCGCGAGCAAACGCCTGCTTGAGCAGATCGCAGCCAGCTTCCAGATGTTTGTCCGGGTTCTTCGGCAGAACGCGGCGATAATCCGGGAAGCGACCATCCACCAGTTTGGAGGTGAAGATAAAGTCGCCAACGTGGGCGCGAATGTTGTTGCTGCCAATCTGTACGCGCAGCGGATTGTCGCCGCCGTCGAGCATACGCATCAGTTCAATCACGCCTTTACGCGGTACGATCACCGAATGGCTTGGCAAAGATTGACCAATTGGCATTGAACAGACCGCCAGACGGTGGCCGTCGGTTGCCACGGTGCGCAGTTCTTCACCTTCGGTTTCAAACAGCATACCATTTAAGTAATAGCGAACGTCCTGATGCGCCATAGAAAACTGGGTCGCTTCAATCAGACGCTTCATCGTTGCCTGCGGCAGGGTAAATTCGACTTCACTCTGCCAGTCATCGAGGTTCGGGAAATCCGCCGCTGGCAGGGTAGACAGCGAAAAACGGCTACGCCCGGAGCGTACCAGCATCCGTTCACCTTCCAGCTGCACGGCAATTTCCGCGCCTTCAGGCAGACCACGGCAGATATCAAAGAATTTGCGCGCCGGAACGGTCGTCGCTCCTGGCTCGTGTGGCTGAACCAGCGCAACACGTGCCACCATTTCCATCTCGAGATCAGTACCGGTCAGCGACAACGTACCGTCAGCAACCTGTAACAGCAGATTACCGAGAATCGGTAGCGTAGGACGACCACCTAACGGACCGCTCACCTGTTGTAGCGGTTTTAATAAATGCTCACGTTCTACGGTAAATTTCATAGGTTTACGATGACAATGTTCTGATTAAATTTGAAAAATCTTCTTTGATATCGTGGCTCTCTTCACGCAACTGCTCGATCTTACGGCAGGCATGAAGCACCGTCGTGTGGTCACGGCCACCAAACGCATCGCCAATCTCCGGCAGACTGTGGTTAGTCAGCTCTTTCGCCAGCGCCATCGCCATCTGGCGCGGACGCGCCACCGAGCGGGATCGACGCTTGGAAAGGAGATCCGCGACTTTGATCTTGTAGTACTCCGCCACCGTCTTCTGAATATTGTCGATGGTGACCAGTTTTTCCTGCAATGCCAGCAAGTCGCGCAGCGCCTCACGCACGAAGTCGATGGTGATCGCCCGTCCGGTAAAGTTGGCATTGGCAATGACGCGGTTCAGCGCCCCTTCCAGCTCACGTACGTTAGATCGTAGACGCTTGGCGATAAAGAACGCCACTTCGCCCGGCAAACGAATGTCGTTTTCGTCGGCCTTTTTCATCAGGATCGCCACACGGGTTTCCAGCTCTGGCGGTTCGATCGCCACAGTCAGTCCCCAACCGAAGCGGGATTTCAAACGATCCTCAACGCCGTTGATCTCTTTCGGATAGCGATCCGAGGTGAGAATGATCTGTTGATTACCTTCCAGCAGGGCGTTGAAGGTGTGGAAAAACTCTTCCTGAGATCGTTCTTTATTAGCAAAAAACTGAATATCGTCGATCAGCAGTGCATCTACGGAACGGTAGTAGCGTTTAAACTCTTCGATCGCGTTGTTTTGCAGGGCTTTAACCATGTCCTGAACAAAGCGCTCGGAGTGCATATAAACCACTTTGGCATTCGGCTTGCGCGCCATAATGCCGTTACCCACCGCATGCAGCAGGTGAGTTTTACCCAGACCCGTGCCGCCATAAAGGAACAACGGGTTATAGGCACCGCCAGGGTTATCCGCCACCTGGCGAGCCGCCGCGCGCGCCAGTTGGTTAGATTTACCTTCAACGAAGTTATCAAACGTGTGTTTGACGTTTACGTTAGAACGATAGGTCGGTTCTGCCGGGGCCGGGACGTTATCCCAACCTGAGCGCGTAGAAGGCGCAGCACGTTGCGGCTGCGTTTGCGCCACCTGTGCAGGGGCCGCGACGTTGCTCGTCACTGCCGCTTGTGGCGTTTGCGTCACCGGTTTGGTGCCGACTTCAAAACGCAGCTGTGGGGCATCCGCTCCGCAGAAACTGGTTAGCAGTCCATTGATATTATTAAGGTACTTGTCCCGTACCCAATCGAGGACAAAACGGTTTGGCGCGTACAGGGCCAGCGTGTTATCGCTCAGTTCCGCCTGCAATGGGCGTATCCACATACTGAATTCTGTGGCTGGTAACTCATCCTGCAATCGGGCAAGACACTGCTGCCAAAGCGAAAGTGACACGGCGGACTCCACTCGAACAAAAGTCGATAATGACTAAGGCTGAAACATTCATGATTGTTGACGTACGTCGAAAAGACCCTGCTTGAGGGTGACGCACGAACCGCTGTCTGCGGTTATATGCCCGATCAAGATCCTGCAAAACGATCGGGACCGCGGATCATAGCCTAAACTGCGCAAGAGATCTTCTGTTTCTCACAGATTTTCCCGATTTATCCACAGGACTTTCCAGAACTCGCTAAGTGTAAACGATCCTGCCGCGAGGCGGGCACGATTTACGCCGCATATTGGAAAATTTAATGACCATAGACAAAAATTGGCTTAATCGATCTAATAAAGATCCAGGACGATCCTTGCGCTTTACCCATCAGCCCGTATAATCCTCCACCCGGCGCGCCATGCTGGTTTCCACTGGTGTGAGGTCGTACATTTTCCCTGCGAAAAGGTGCGGAAAAGCGCGGTAAATAAGGAAAGAGAATTGACTCCGGAGTGTACAATTATTACAATCCGGCCTCTTTAATCACCCATGGCTTCGGTGTCCATCGTTTCATTTTTCGGCGGATATCCAATAAAGCCATTGAATTTATTCAAGTTTAGGTAGAAATCGCCATGAAACGCACTTTTCAACCGTCTGTACTGAAGCGCAACCGTTCTCACGGCTTCCGTGCTCGTATGGCTACTAAAAATGGTCGTCAGGTTCTGGCACGTCGTCGTGCTAAAGGCCGCGCTCGTCTGACCGTTTCTAAGTAATAAAGCTAACCCCTGAGTGGTTAAGCTCGCATTTCCCAGGGAGTTACGCTTGTTAACTCCCAGTCAATTCACATTCGTCTTCCAGCAGCCACAACGGGCTGGCACGCCGCAAATTACCATTCTCGGCCGCCTGAATTCGCTGGGGCATCCCCGTATCGGTCTTACAGTCGCCAAGAAAAACGTTCGACGCGCCCATGAACGCAATCGGATTAAACGTCTGACGCGTGAAAGCTTCCGTCTGCGCCAACATGAACTCCCGGCTATGGATTTCGTGGTGGTGGCGAAAAAAGGGGTTGCCGACCTCGATAACCGTGCTCTCTCGGAAGCGTTGGAAAAATTATGGCGCCGCCACTGTCGCCTGGCTCGCGGGTCCTGATAGCCCTCATTCGGGTCTATCAACGCCTGATTAGTCCGCTACTCGGGCCGCATTGTCGTTTCACTCCAACCTGTTCAAGCTACGGAATTGAGGCATTGCGCAGGTTTGGAGTGATAAAAGGCAGTTGGTTGACGGTGAAACGCGTATTAAAATGCCACCCTTTACACCCTGGTGGTGACGATCCCGTCCCGCCCGGACCATTTGATACCAGAGAACACTAACGATGGATTCGCAACGCAATCTTTTAGTCATCGCTTTGCTGTTCGTGTCTTTCATGATCTGGCAAGCCTGGGAGCAGGATAAAAACCCGCAACCTCAGGCCCAACAGACCACGCAGACAACGACCACCGCAGCGGGTAGCGCCGCCGACCAGGGCGTACCGGCCAGTGGCCAGGGGAAACTGATCTCGGTTAAGACCGACGTGCTTGATCTGACCATCAACACCCGTGGTGGTGATGTTGAGCAAGCTCTGCTGCCTGCTTACCCGAAAGAGCTGAACTCTACCCAGCCGTTCCAGCTGTTGGAAACTTCACCGCAGTTTATTTATCAGGCACAGAGCGGTCTGACCGGTCGTGATGGCCCGGATAACCCGGCTAACGGCCCGCGTCCGCTGTATAACGTTGAAAAAGACGCTTATGTGCTGGCTGAAGGTCAAAACGAACTGCAGGTGCCGATGACGTATACCGACGCGGCAGGCAACACGTTTACCAAAACGTTTGTCCTGAAACGTGGTGATTACGCTGTCAACGTCAACTACAACGTGCAGAACGCTGGCGAGAAACCGCTGGAAATCTCCTCGTTTGGTCAGTTGAAGCAATCCATCACTCTGCCACCGCATCTCGATACCGGAAGCAGCAACTTCGCACTGCACACCTTCCGTGGCGCGGCGTACTCCACGCCTGACGAGAAGTATGAGAAATACAAGTTCGATACCATTGCCGATAACGAAAACCTGAACATCTCTTCGAAAGGTGGTTGGGTGGCGATGCTGCAACAGTATTTCGCGACGGCGTGGATCCCGCATAACGACGGTACCAACAACTTCTATACCGCTAATCTGGGTAACGGCATCGCCGCTATCGGCTATAAATCTCAGCCGGTACTGGTTCAGCCTGGTCAGACTGGCGCGATGAACAGCACCCTGTGGGTTGGCCCGGAAATCCAGGACAAAATGGCAGCTGTTGCTCCGCACCTGGATCTGACCGTTGATTACGGTTGGTTGTGGTTCATCTCTCAGCCGCTGTTCAAACTGCTGAAATGGATCCATAGCTTTGTGGGTAACTGGGGCTTCTCCATTATCATCATCACCTTTATCGTTCGTGGCATCATGTACCCGCTGACCAAAGCGCAGTACACCTCCATGGCGAAGATGCGTATGTTGCAGCCGAAGATTCAGGCAATGCGTGAGCGTCTGGGCGATGACAAACAGCGTATCAGCCAGGAAATGATGGCGCTGTACAAAGCTGAGAAGGTTAACCCGCTGGGCGGCTGCTTCCCGCTGCTGATCCAGATGCCAATCTTCCTGGCGTTGTACTACATGCTGATGGGTTCCGTTGAACTGCGTCAGGCACCGTTTGCACTGTGGATCCACGACCTGTCGGCACAGGACCCGTACTACATCCTGCCGATCCTGATGGGCGTAACGATGTTCTTCATTCAGAAGATGTCGCCGACCACAGTGACCGACCCGATGCAGCAGAAGATCATGACCTTTATGCCGGTCATCTTCACCGTGTTCTTCCTGTGGTTCCCGTCAGGTCTGGTGCTGTACTATATCGTCAGCAACCTGGTAACCATTATTCAGCAGCAGCTGATTTACCGTGGTCTGGAAAAACGTGGCCTGCATAGCCGCGAGAAGAAAAAATCCTGATTCGGTGAGTTTTCGCTAAAATAAGGGCGGTCAGTTGACCGCCTTTTTTCTTTTCGTAGGGCGGATAAGCACCGCGCATCCGCCACACAAAGCAACAGGAACATCATGAGCGATAATGACACTATCGTAGCCCAGGCCACGCCTCCGGGACGTGGCGGCGTTGGCATCCTGCGCATCTCCGGCTTCAAAGCCCGTGAAGTTGCCGAAACCGTGCTGGGTAAACTGCCTAAGCCGCGCTACGCCGATTATCTTCCGTTTAAAGACGCCGACGGCAGCGTGCTCGATCAGGGGATTGCGCTATGGTTCCCTGGCCCGAACTCGTTCACCGGCGAAGATGTGCTGGAACTGCAAGGTCATGGCGGTCCGGTGATCCTCGACCTGCTGTTAAAACGCATTCTGACCATTCCCGGCCTGCGGATTGCTCGCCCTGGTGAGTTTTCCGAACGCGCGTTTCTTAACGATAAACTTGACTTAGCCCAGGCCGAGGCGATTGCCGATCTTATCGACGCCAGTTCGGAACAGGCGGCCCGTTCGGCACTTAACTCGCTGCAAGGCGCATTCTCCGCACGGGTTAATCATCTGGTAGAAGCCCTCACCCACTTGCGCATTTACGTCGAAGCGGCAATTGATTTCCCCGATGAAGAGATCGATTTCCTCTCCGACGGAAAAATTGAAGCCCAGCTCAATGACGTTATTGCCGATCTTGATGCAGTGCGTGCTGAAGCACGTCAGGGTAGTTTGTTGCGCGAAGGGATGAAAGTGGTGATTGCCGGACGTCCTAACGCCGGTAAATCGAGCCTGTTAAACGCGCTGGCGGGGCGTGAAGCGGCAATCGTAACCGATATCGCCGGAACTACGCGTGACGTGCTGCGTGAGCATATCCACATTGACGGAATGCCGCTGCATATCATCGATACCGCCGGGCTACGTGAAGCCAGTGACGAAGTAGAACGTATTGGTATCGAGCGCGCGTGGCAGGAAATTGAACAGGCCGACCGCGTGCTGTTTATGGTCGATGGCACCACAACAGACGCCGTGGATCCGGCAGAGATCTGGCCGGAATTTATTGCCCGTCTGCCAGCGAAACTGCCGATCACCGTGGTGCGCAATAAAGCCGATATCACCGGCGAAACGCTGGGAATGAGTGAAGTGAACGGTCACGCGTTAATTCGTCTCTCGGCAAGGACTGGTGAAGGCGTGGACGTGCTGCGTAACCATCTCAAACAGAGCATGGGCTTTGACACCAACATGGAAGGCGGCTTCCTGGCGCGTCGTCGCCACCTACAGGCGCTGGAACAGGCAGCGGAACATCTACAACAGGGCAAAGCGCAACTGTTGGGAGCCTGGGCAGGTGAACTGCTGGCGGAAGAGTTGCGTCTGGCACAGCAGAACTTAAGCGAAATCACCGGGGAATTTACTTCAGACGACCTGCTGGGGCGGATTTTCTCCAGCTTCTGTATTGGTAAGTAACCGCGCTTACGAAGCCGCATTCTGACTGTCAGATGCGGCTTCGCTTCATTGTTACCACTCCTGTTATTCCTCAACCCTTTTTTTAAACATTAAAATTCTTACGTAATTTATAATCTTTAAAAAAAGCATTTAATATTGCTCCCCGAACGATTGTGATTCGATTCACATTTAAACAATTTCAGAATAGACAAAAACTCTGAGTGTAATAATGTAGCCTCGTGTCTTGCGAGGATAAGTGCATTATGAATATCTTACATATATGTGTGACCTCAAAATGGTTCAATATTGACAACAAAATTGTCGATCACCGCCCTTGATTTGCCCTTCTGTAGCCATCACCAGAGCCAAACCGATTAGATTCAATGTGATCTATTTGTTTGCTATATCTTAATTTTGCCTTTTGCAAAGGTCATCTCTCGTTTATTTACTTGTTTTAGTAAATGATGGTGCTTGCATATATATCTGGCGAATTAATCGGTATAGCAGATGTAATATTCACAGGGATCACTGTAATTAAAATAAATGAAGGATTATGTAATGGAAAACTTTAAACATCTCCCTGAACCGTTCCGCATTCGTGTTATTGAGCCAGTAAAACGTACCACTCGCGCTTATCGTGAAGAGGCAATTATTAAATCCGGTATGAACCCGTTCCTGCTGGATAGCGAAGATGTTTTTATCGATTTACTGACCGACAGCGGCACCGGGGCGGTGACGCAGAGCATGCAGGCTGCGATGATGCGCGGCGACGAAGCCTACAGCGGCAGTCGTAGCTACTATGCGTTAGCCGAGTCAGTGAAAAATATCTTTGGTTATCAATACACCATTCCGACTCACCAGGGCCGTGGCGCAGAGCAAATCTATATTCCGGTACTGATTAAAAAACGCGAGCAGGAAAAAGGCCTGGATCGCAGCAAAATGGTGGCGTTCTCTAACTATTTCTTTGATACCACGCAGGGCCATAGCCAGATCAACGGCTGTACCGTGCGTAACGTCTATATCAAAGAAGCCTTCGATACGGGCGTGCGTTACGACTTTAAAGGCAACTTTGACCTTGAGGGATTAGAACGCGGTATTGAAGAAGTTGGTCCGAATAACGTGCCGTATATCGTTGCAACCATCACCAGTAACTCTGCAGGTGGTCAGCCGGTTTCATTGGCTAACCTGAAGGCGATGTATAACATTGCGAAGAAATACGATATTCCGGTGGTAATGGACTCGCACGCTTTGCCGAAAACGCTTATTTCATTCAGCAAAGAGAGCCGGGATATCAGGACTGGAAATTGAACAAATCACCCGTGAAACCTACAAATACGCCGATATGCTGGCCATGTCAGCGAAGAAAGATGCGATGGTGCCGATGGGTGGTCTGCTGTGTATGAAGGATGACGGCTTCTTTGACGTCTATACCGAGCGCCGCACCATTTGCGTAGTTCAGGAAGGTTTCCCAACCTACGGTGGTTTGGAAGGTGGGGCAATGGAGCGCCTGGCCGTAGGCTTATACGATGGGATGGGCCAGGACTGGTTATCCTACCGTATTACGCAGATTCAATATCTGGTTGATGGCCTGGAAGCCATTGGCGTGACCTGTCGGAAACAGGCGGGCGGACATGCGGCGTTTGTCGATGCGGGCAAACTGTTGCCACACATTCCAGCCGAGCAGTTCCCGGCCCAGGCGCTGGCCTGCGAGCTGTATAAGGTTGCCGGATCCGCGCCGTAGAAATTGGTTCATTCCTGCTCGGCCGCGACCCGAAAACCGGTAAACAGCTTCCGTGCCCGGCTGAATTACTGCGTTTAACCATTCCGCGCGCCACCTACACCCAAACGCATATGGACTTTATTATCGAAGCGTTCGAGCATGTGAAAGAGAATGCCGCCAACATTAAAGGCCTGACCTTCACCTATGAGCCAAAAGTATTGCGTCACTTCACCGCAAAATTAAAAGAAATTTAACCTTCAATAACTCCATATTGGCTATATCTCTGATAATAGCCATTTTGGATTCTGGCACCTGGCATTATTTCATTCCTGACACAACATCAACTTAACCGTTATTATTAAGGGAAGGCCATGGACGAAGATTCGAATACAAAACATTCCTCCTTCTGGGCAATTATGGTCATTGCCGGCACCGTCATTGGTGGCGGGATGTTTGCTTTACCGGTTGACCTTGCCGGAGCCTGGTTTTTTTGGGGCGCATTTATTCTAATAAAGCACCGGGCTTCTCAATGCTTCACTCCGGGACACTACTATTAGAAGCCAACCTCAACTATCCGGTCGGTTCCAGTTTTGATACCATCACCAAAGATTTAATCGGTAACACCTGGAACATTATCAGCGGTATTACCGTTGCCTTCGTTCTCTATATCCTCACTTATGCCTATATCTCTGCTAATGGTGCGATCATTAGTGAAACGATATCAATGAATTTGGGTTATCACGCTAATCCACGTATTGTCGGGATCTGCACAGCCATTTTCGTTGCCAGCGTATTGTGGTTAAGTTCGTTAGCCGCCAGTCGTATTACCTCATTGTTCCTCGGGCTGAAGATTATCTCCTTTGTGATCGTGTTTGGTTCTTTTTTCTTCCAGGTCGATTACTCCATTCTGCGCGACGCCACCAGCTCCACTGCGGGAACGTCTTACTTCCCGTATATCTTTATGGCTTTGCCGGTGTGTCTGGCGTCATTTGGTTTCCACGGCAATATTCCCAGCCTGATTATTTGCTATGGAAAACGCAAAGATAAGTTAATCAAAAGCGTGGTATTTGGTTCGCTGCTGGCGCTGGTGATTTATCTCTTCTGGCTCTATTGCACCATGGGGAATATTCCGCGAGAAAGCTTTAAGGCGATTATCTCCTCAGGCGGCAACGTTGATTCGCTGGTGAAATCGTTCCTCGGCACCAAACAGCACGGCATTATCGAGTTTTGCCTGCTGGTGTTCTCTAACTTAGCTGTTGCCAGTTCGTTCTTTGGTGTCACGCTGGGGTTGTTCGATTATCTGGCGGACCTGTTTAAGATTGATAACTCCCACGGCGGGCGTTTCAAAACCGTGCTGTTAACCTTCCTGCCACCTGCGTTGTTGTATCTGATCTTCCCGAACGGCTTTATTTACGGGATCGGCGGTGCCGGGCTGTGCGCCACCATCTGGGCGGTCATTATTCCCGCAGTGCTTGCAATCAAAGCTCGCAAGAAGTTTCCCAATCAGATGTTCACGGTCTGGGGCGGCAATCTTATTCCGGCGATTGTCATTCTCTTTGGTATAACCGTGATTTTGTGCTGGTTCGGCAACGTCTTTAACGTGTTACCTAAATTTGGCTAAATCCTTCAAGAAGCCAGCCATTCGCTGGCTTCTTGCCTCTCAGGAAATCACGGTTGTGCAAATGGCAACTCGTGCCGCAGACCCTCTTCCCCGTATGCTTAGCGCCACATTCCTTATGAGGTTGCTATGACGCGCTTTCTGATCTGTAGTTTTGCTCTGGTTCTGCTGTATCCCGCAGGTATTGATATGTATCTGGTGGGGTTACCCCCGCATAGCGGCTGATTTACAGGCCAGCGAAGCACAGCTGCATATTGCGTTTTCGGTCTATCTGGCCGGGATGGCAACCGCCATGCTGTTCGCCGGTAAAGTCGCAGACCGATCGGGCCGCAAGCCGGTCGCCATCATCAGGGGCAATTATCTATATTCTCGCCTCGGCGCTATATTCGCTGGCTGAGAGCGGTACGCCATTCCTGGTGGGGCGCTTTATTCAGGGTATCGGCGCAGGCTGTTATTACGTGGTGGCATCGCGATACTGCGCGATACGCTGTGACAACGCCAGCCGGGCGAAGGTGCTGTCTTTACTCAACGGGATCACCTGTATCGTCCCAGTCTTAGCGCCGGTAATGGGGCATCTGATTATGCTCAAATACCCGTGGCAGAGCCTGTTCTACGCGATTGGGGGTACGGGCGTGGGTGTAGTTGTCTGCCTGTTGTCGGTATTTATCCTGCGAGTCACCGCCCACGGCTCTTGAGCGCGTCGACACCAACAGAGCGTGGCGCCGAATCGCTGTTAAATCGCTTTTTCCTTCACCGCCTCGCGAATGCATCCTCAGCGTGTCGGTGATCCTCACCTTCGTGAATACCTCGCCGGTACTGCTGATGGAAGTGATGGGTTTGACCGTGGGGGAATATGCCACCACCATGGCGATGACCGCCGGTGTCAGCATGGCGGTGTCGTTCTCCACGCCGTTCACCTTCAGCCTGTTCAGACCCAGGAACCCTCATGCTGGCTTCACAGGTGCTGTTCCTGACCGCTGGTTCATCGTGTTTTTAACCCTCGCCAGCACAAACGCGGTCACGCTGTTTGGGCTCACCTTAATTTGCGCCGGTTTCTCGGTCGGCTTTGGGGTTGCCATGAGCCAGGCGCTGGGTCCTTTCTCGCTTCGTGCGGGGGTGGCAAGCTCAGCATTAGGTATTGCGCAGGTTTGCAGTTAATACCGCTGTGGATTTGGCTGGCTGCGATCCTCGGTCTTGATGCGCTGAATATGCTGATCGGGATTCTGATTGTCTGTAGCATAGTGAGTATCATGTTGATTATCACTGTTGCTTCTAACCGGTCCGCGCCAACTAGTGAAGAAATGCCTCGCAGTCTCGATCTTAATTTACTGCTCTGCCTACAGCTCCTGATGCAGGAGCGTAGCGTGACTAAAACCGCCAAACGGATGAACGTTACGCCGTCGGCGGTCAGTAAATCGCTATCGAAGCTGAGAGCCTGGTTTGACGATCCGCTATTTGTCGACACCCCGCTGGGGCTCACACCAACGCCGCTGATGCTCAGCATGGAGCACAGCCTGGCGGAGTGGATGCAAATGGGCGATCAGCTACTGGATGAGCCAGATCATGAAACGCCGCGCGGGCTGAAGTTTGATCTGGTGGCCGAAACGCCGCTGGTGATGATCATGTCAATGCGCTATCGCAGCAGATCTACCAGCGCTATCCTCAGGCAACAATTAAAGTGCGCAACTGGGACTACGATTCGCTGGACGCTATTATTCGCGGCGAAGTGGATATGGGCTTACCGGGCGTGAAAGCCATCCACGTTCGCGCGAACTCCTGAGCCTGCTGCCGCTGTCGATTGACCATGAAGTGCTGTTTTCCGATCTTCCCTGCGTCTGGCTACGCGAGGATCATCCAGCGCTTCAGGAAGAGTCGAATGTCGGGAGACGTTTCTACGCTACCCACATATCAGTATCAGCTGGGAGCAAAGCGATACCTGGGCGCTGGACGATGTGCTTCAGGAAATGGGGCATCAGCGCAACATCGCCTTAAACCTACCGGGATTTGAACAGTCGCTATTTATGGCCGCCCACCAGGATCACAATATGCTGGCCACCGCGCCGCGCTATTGTCGCTACTATAACCAGCTTCACCAGCTATCGCTGGTCGCACGACCTCTGCCGTTCGACGCTGCACAATTGGATAAATTGCTGGTCCCGTTTACCCTTCTTTGGCATAAACGAAATAGTCACAACCCAAAAATTATTTGGCTACGCGAAACCCTCAAATCCCTATACCTCACTTTTTTTTCCTGACTCATTATTCATAAAAAATTAATGTGTTTCAGTTAAGGGAAAGTGTAAAAGTCTCGTAATACCCCTTTTCTATTCGCACTTTTAGGCAGTAAAACCTGATCATCATTTGCGCTAAATGTTTACTCTCACAATATCCACATGCGTCCATTAATCACGGACGAGAAAAATGGCGACGCACTTTGCAAGAGGGATCCTCAAGGACGGGCATCTACTGTCGGTCAGGCTATCATCCACCAGGGCCACAACATCGCACGCCAGCTTCCGGCCTATCGCCGCACTCGCTATCTGGCGTCGCGGGCGTTGCTGGCCGAGCTGCTGTTGCCGTGTTTTACGGCATCAGCAAACTGCCCGAAATGGTGACCAGACGGAAGGCAAACCGTTCTTTAAAGATAGCCAACTGCCTGATTTTTCCATCGCCTATGCGGGCAATATCGTTGGCGTGGCGCTGACCACCGAAGGCACATGCGGCCTCGATATGGAGCTTGCTGCACGTGCTGCGTTAATACTCCGCAGGCGACGATGATGGAAAACTACCGATTTACCAGTAATGAAAATCTGTGGATTAACAACCAGAGCGATCCACACGAAGCGCGCGTGCAGCTCATTGCGCTGCGCCAGAGTGTGCTCAAGATGACCGGCGACGTTCATCTCAACTCACCGCAGGCTCTGCAGATTCTCCCGGCTCTGGTCGTCTGCGTTCCGCCCACCACCGATCAGCTCGAGGTCATTTGTGATGCGGAGGACGTTCTGGCCTGGTCACTCGCCGTTTCGCCATCAATTGAAAAACTGCGGATTATAAGGAGATTGATGGCAAATACGGTTGGCGTAGCCTGCCAGATGCGCAAACCCGGGCTAATGAACCCGCGGCGCGCGTGATGAGATTCCCACCAGCTTCCTACCGGCGGAGAAAGCGCTTATACTCAACTGATTGGGCTGGAAAACAGCCTCATGATGCAAAGGAGTAATCATGTCTGAAGCGTTGAAAGTTGTTACGTTATTGGGAAGCCTGCGCAAAGGTTCATTTAACGGTATGGTTGCACGCACCCTTACGAAAATCGCTCCGGCGGGCATGAGCACTCTATCCGCTTCCGTCGATTGGCGATATCCCGCTGTACGATGCTGACCTGCAACAAGAAGATGGATTCCCGCAAAGCGTTGAAGCGCTGGCTGAGCAAATTCGCCAGGCTGATGGCGTGGTTATCGTTACGCCGGAGTATAACTACTCCGTGCCGGGTGGTCTGAAAAATGCCATCGACTGGCTGTCTCGCCTGCCGGATCAACCGCTGGCCGGTAAGCCAGTGCTGATCCAGACCAGCTCCATGGGCGCCATTGGCGGCGCACGCTGTCGGTGCCATCTGCGCCAGATTCTGGTGTTCCTCGACGCGATGGTGATGAACAAGCCAGAGTTTATGGGCGGCGTGATTCAGAATAAGGTCGACCCGCAGCTGGGTGAAGTGATTGAGCGGGCACGCTGGACCATCTGACCGGTCAGTTGACCGCGTTTGGCGAATATATTCAGCGCGTTAAGGCATAAAGAAAAGCCCGGCAGCGCTAACGCTTGCCGGGCCTCTATTGTCCGGATACCCCAAACCGCATCTTAGTGGGCGTCGATAAACACAATCTTCAGGATAAACAGCAGTGCGACGATAATCACGCACGGGCTGAGATCGCGGAAACGACCGGTACCGATTTTCATAATGCAGTAAGAGATAAAGCCCAGCGCGATACCTTCGGTAATCGAGAAGCTAAACGGCATCATCACCGCGGTAATAAACGCCGGAACCGCTTCAGTCAGGTCATCCCACTTCACGCGCGACAGGCTTGAAGTCATCCGCACGCCAACGTAAATCAGCGCACCCGCAGCCGCATAGCCCGGCACCATCCCCGCCAGAGGCGACAGGAAAATCACCAGCAGGAACAGCAGACCAACCACCACCGCCGTCAGACCGGTACGCCCGCCAACGGAAACGCCGGAAGAGGATTCGATATACGCGGTGACGGAAGAAGTCCCGATAAAGGAACCGGCTACTGAAACACGCTATCCACAAACAGCGCCTGCTTCATACGTGGGAACTTACCCTTTTCATCTGCCAGACCCGCTTTATCGGTGACGCCAATCAGCGTACCGGAGGAGTCAAACAGGTTCACCATCATGAAGGAGAAGATAACGCCCGCAAGGCCCAGGTTAAATGACCGCGGCGAGATCAACGTGACCAACAACCGTGGTAATGCTCGGTGGTGCGGACACAATACCGTTATAGTGAACGTCACCCAGCGTCCAACCCAGCAGGGTTGTCACCACGATAGACACCAGCACTGCCGCATGAATATTGCGGGACGCCAGAATCGCGATGATAAAGAACCCCCACGCGCCCAGCAGTACGCTGGGGGAGGTCAGGTTGCCGATGACACCAGCGTGTCCTTGTTGGCGACGATAACGCCAGCATTTTTCAGGCCCATCATACCGATGAACAGCCCGATACCGCTGGTGATCCCCACACGCAGGCTCCGGGATGTTAGCAATCATCCAGTAACGTACGCGGAAAATAGTTACAGCAGCAGCACCCGCTGCGCCAGAAGATGGCGCCCATACCTACCTGCCACGGCAGGCCCATGGCCTGTACCACCACAAACGCGAAGAAGGCGTTGAGGCCCATCGCTGGCGCCAGCGCCACCGGCAGGTTGGCGAACACCCCCATCAGGATATTGCCTAACGCCGCAATCAGACAGGTCGTCGAACACCGCGCTGGTGTCCATTCCGGCTACGCCAAGAATTTGCGGGTTTACGAAAACGATGTAGACCATCGTCAGGAAGGTGGTGAAACCGGCGATCACTCGGTGCGTGCCGTTGTGCGTGTTCGCGCAGTTTAAACACGCGCTCCAGTATCCCCTGACCGGAAGCCGGGGTGGTGTGTTGTTGACTCATTATCTATTCCCCAGAAAGGAAGGAAAATTCGTCGCTATCCTATACCAAAATGCGACGATAGGCGCGGTTATGAGATACTTTTTCATTGATTTTGCTTATACGGCAACGATTGCGTCTCTTAATTCTTACGTAAACGTTAAACTTGTTAAAAAGGAAATGACATGTCCGGAGTTGAAGCGGTTTTTTTCGACTGTGACGGCACGCTGGTTGACAGCGAGGTTATCTGTTCACGGGCCTACGTCCATATGTTTAAAACATTTGGTATCACGCTCGATCTGGAAGATATTTTTAAACGTTTCGAGGGCGTGAAGCTCTACGAAATCATCGATATTGTTTCCCTTGAACATGGTGTTACGTTAGCGAAAACAGAAGCTGAACACGTTTACCGTGCAGAAGTCGCTCGGCTGTTCGATTCAGAACTGGAAGCCATCGAAGGGGCTGGAGCGCTCCTGTCAGCGATCACTGCGCCAATGTGTGTGGTATCTAACGGCCCAAATAACAAAATGCAGCATTCTATGGGCAAGCTGAATATGTTGCACTACTTCCCGGATAAACTGTTCAGCGGCTACGATATTCAGCGCTGGAAGCCAGACCCGGCGTTAATGTTCCATGCGGCAAAAGCGATGAATGTAAATGTAGAAAACTGCATTCTGGTTGATGACTCAGTTGCCGGTGCACAATCTGGTATCGACGCAGGTATGGAAGTGTTCTACTTCTGCGCCGACCCGCACAATAAGCCGATCGTTCACCCGAAAGTCACCACCTTTACCCATCTTTCGCAGTTACCTGAACTGTGGAAAGCGCGTGGTTGGGATATTACGGCATAGTTCTTCACACTCCCTTCACTTACCCCGCTTAAATTGGCGCTCAAAGGTAAGTAAAGGGAGTTTGATATGTCTGTTTCACGTCGGGTAATACATCACGGACTTTATTTTGCAGTTTTAGGACCGTTAATTGGTGTTCTGTTTCTTGTCCTCTACATATTCTTCGCAAAAGAACCGCTGGTTCTTTGGGTGATAATACATCCAATTTTTCTCTTATTGTCGATAACTACGGGAGCTATTCCTGCGTTGTTAACCGGTGTAATGGTTGCCTGTCTGCCGGAAAAGATCGGGTCACAGAAACGTTATCGTTGTCTGGCTGGTGGCATAGGTGGCGTCGTTATCACCGAGATCTATTGTGCAGTTATTGTACATATTAAGGGCATGGCTTCCTCGGAGTTGTTTGAAAACATTCTTTCTGGTGACAGTCTCGTTGTCCGCATCATTCCTGCATTGCTGGCAGGTGTGGTGATGAGCAGAATCATTACCCGTCTACCCGGATTGGATATTTCATGTCCTGAAACAGACTCTTTAAGTTAAGCGGGATACTTTATCTTTGGGCTACTCAAAAGCAGACAGGATGTTTCTATGACTCAAAATATCAGGCCGTTACCCCAATTCAAATATCATCCCAAGCCACTGGAAACAGGCGCATTTGAACAGGATAAAACCGTAGAGTGCGATTGCTGTGAACAACAGACGTCAGTTTATTACTCGGGTCCCTTTTATTGCGTTGATGAAGTTGAACATCTCTGTCCGTGGTGTATTGCGGACGGTTCTGCTGCTGAAAAGTTTGCAGGTAGTTTTCAGGATGATGCCAGCATAGAAGGTGTTGAATTTGAGTATGATGAAGAGGACGAATTTGCCGGTATTAAGAACACATATCCTGATGAAATGCTGAAAGAGTTGGTTGAACGCACGCCAGGTTATCATGGATGGCAGCAGGAATTCTGGCTCGCGCATTGTGGCGATTTCTGTGTTTTTATCGGCTATGTGGGCTGGAATGATATAAAAGATCGCCTCGATGAATTTGCCAACCTTGAAGAAGATTGTGAGAATTTCGGTATTAGAAATTCTGATCTAGCTAAATGCCTGCAAAAGGGTGGTCATTGTCAGGGTTATCTCTTCCGCTGTCTCCACTGCGGCAAGCTGAGACTGTGGGGTGATTTTTCGTAGTTATTTAAATAATGAGAACAGGCCGGAGCGTAATTCACACATCCGGCCTTATTTCTTAAGCTTAACCGAGTGCTAATTCTGCGGCAGCGGCTTTATCAGCGATTACCATCAGCGAAGGATGCAGCTGCAACACGGAAGCTGGAACATCTTCGGTAACCGGACCTTGCAGAACATTTTTCAGTGCCTGCGCTTTACCCGCGCCGCTGACAATTATCAGCAAGTTTTTCGCCGCCATGATGCTTTTCGGCCCCATCGTCACGTAGCTGTCAGGCACTAACGAAAAGTCGCCGCCCAACTCGCCATGCGCCACAATATCAACCATCTCTCCCTGGATCGGGAACTCCACGGTTTGCTCATGGAAATGGGTCGTATTCGGCAAATTGCCACAAAAATGACCATCTGCACCTAATCCCAGCACCACCAAATCCAGTCCGCCTTCACGCGCCAGTTTCTGATCATGCTCGCGGTAGTTATCAATAGTGAGCTTCTGGATATTCTCTTCTTTGATCCCCGCAGGGGTGAAAAACAGATTACGCAGATTGGTAATCGTTACGCCTTCTCCCTCTTTGCCGCGAAATGGAATTTCATCAAAATTATAGAAATAGCAGTTATCGTACCAGGGCTTACCTTTAACCAGGGTGGTGAGGTATTCATACATGCCTTTGGGCGTGCTACCGGCGGTAATTGCCAGGTTAACACGACGCGTCTTCGACATATAACCAAGCAGATGGTGTGCCGCGACACGGCTCATTTCCTGGTAATCTTCGGTAATGATTAATTTCATCTTAATGCCTTATTTTATTTAAATAATTTCTGTACAAAGGCTGCATAGGCTGGTCGCCAGACATCCATTTCATGGTTCAGACCCGGATATTCCTGGTAATCAAAGTTAATTTTTTTCTGCTCAAGCTCAGTTTTCAGCCCGGCGATATCCTTGCCGGTTACGACATCTTTATCCCCCACAACCACAGTAAAATTACGTAGTTGCTGGTTGATAGCTGCCGGATCGTTCAGTCGGGCCGCGACACCTTCATCCGGTACGGTTGTCGTGGTAACACCACTGAATGTGGCCAGCCAGCCAAAGCTTTCCAGATGATTCATTCCGGAAACCAGCGCCTGGTACCCGCCTTGTGAAAGCCCTGCCAGCGCGCGGCCATCGGCATCTTTACGGACATTAAAACGCTTGCTAATCAGCGGGATAATATCGTTCATCAGTTCGCGATCTGCCGCTTTAGCATTCAGCGGATAAAAGACTTTACGTCTTTCCTGAGGCACGAAATCTTCGGGAATAATGCCCTTCGCATCGGTTTCTGTATCCGGGATCACCACCAGCATCGGTTTAATTTTCCCTTCAGCAAGCAGGTTATCCATGATTTGCGGGATACGCCCCTGATCGATAGCGGAACGTCCGGTATCACCAAAGCCGTGATAGAAATAGAGCACTGGCAAAGGCTCGCCCATGCCGGTGTATCCTGGCGGGGTCCAGACATACATCTGACGTTCAGATTGCAATGCGTTGGAGTGGTAAGTTATGGCGATCAAATCACCATGCGCAACAGAACGCGTATCCAGATAACTGCCTGGCACCAGAATCATACTGGAGTTAACCTGGCGCTGAGGATTAGTCATTGCGGTGCCTGTATCAATGCTGCGTACACCATCAACATTGAAAAAATACTCGTACAGGTTGCCTTTCAGGATAGGTGTGCGCCACGACCAGACTCCTGCTTCGTCTTTGGTCATCGGGTGAATATTGTCCGGAACCGGAACACCCACCACTACAGAGACATTTTTTGCCCCAGGGGCAAAGTAGCGAAAGGTCACGCTGTTATCGGCATTGACCTGAGTCACATACTGTTTCACCGGGATAGTGGGTGCCGGGCTGGCTGGCATATCCGCTGCTATGGCCCACTGAGCAGAAATACCGCTGGCAATAGCCAGCGTTAAAGCAGCAATTTTTATATTCATCGTAATATTCCTTTCATTAAGTTCCATTACCACCAGATTTCAGCCTGGGCACCGACAGCAAACTGGTCGTCTTTATTGTCTTCAAAGGTGAAGCCATCCAGTTCGTTTTCCAGGGCTTTGATATACGTGGCGTAGAAACGAATTTCCGGACGCGAGGTCAACATACTGGTATTGACTTTAAAGGTATGGAAGAGCGTGGTTTTATAACCAGACTCATTAAATTTATTACTATTCGCATCTTTGTTTTGCTGGGTGAAATAGCCCAGTTCAACACCTGTCTGGTTATATTGGTCCCAAATATAGGCCGGGCGAACAACCGCACGAATAGATTCGAAATCAGAGTGGGCGCCTGTTTCGTAGCTATATATATCGTTACCGAAGGAGTAAACAATCGCGTTAGCTACAATGAAATGATCGCCAATATAGGCTTCGCCCTGCGAAGTCAGACGTACCGCTGTTCCGCCGGTGTGATCACCATAATAACGACCATTAAAGGTGGTAAATGGACTTGCGCCAGCATAACGGCCAAAGTTACTGGCGATAGAGTTATTCGCGACCAGGAAGGAGAATTCGTTGAAGCCACCTTTATCAAATTTCTGCGTTAAAGATGTGCCAAACATCCAGGTATCTTTCCAGTCATAATACCCGTTATTATCCTGATTATCTTTTTCCGATGCGCTTTCGTTTGCCGTGACATAACGACCACTTACCATTAAGGTGGCTTTATCCCATAACGGGATATCTTTATAGCGTAAATCAATGGTATTGGTATTAATCTGCTGTTTGTTTTGCAGGCTGCGATCGTAATCATCGACATCTTCGCGAACCAGCGCGATATCAATTTTACCCGGACCGACTTTCCAGTTTTCCAGACCTACACCCGCTGCGGCATCAGTACGCTGCGTTTTCCAGTCAAGCATCTGGATTTCAATTTTCGGCGCACCGTGTTTACCCACCCAGAAATCAGCCTCTGGCGCAAAGGGCAGGAAACCTTTGGTGGTAACGTACATATCGGAGAACTGCATATAGTTCTCGCCACCGGCGTTATCGCCAAACCAGCCGGTAGAGTACTGCTGACCAACGTTACCATCCATCATCACAACGGCATCAACCCGTTTGCCGTTTTCGTTGTAGACACGTTGTTTTAACTGCAAATCAAACCAGCCGGAGTATTCGTTACCAAAGCGGCCCAGAGAACCAATCGCCCATGATTTAGGTGAACCATGAGAGGCGGTCCCCCAACCAGAACGGTAATAGCCGTTGTAACTAAAGCCAATTTCATCTTTCACAAATTTACTGAAATCTTTCAGAGTCATGGAAGAATAAATCGAGCCTGTCTCACTGGCATTTTTCTCTTCATTTTTGACCAGTACAGCATCAGGTTTTGCGGCACTACTGGTCGGGAACGGATTGGCGGCATACCCTTGATCATTCGTACTTACGCTACGATTCACCGTCGCTGGCGTATACTTTTTCTTCTCTTCATCTTTATACTTTTTGAGTTCGCTTTGCGTTTCTCTTAACGCCTTTTCTAATAACTCAAGGCGTTGTTCCACCGTTAATGATTCAGCCAATGATTGTGCAGAAAAGGCTAACGGTGCCATTAATAAGATGGCAGAGGTAATAAGATTTCGTCTAAACATAATATCCCTTTATGGTGCAAAGAAAGAATTAACGCATCGCATCCAGACTGTTCTGAATGCGACGATAATTAAGGTGCTTTAATGGTTATTTTTTTTAATGACAGCCCCCGCGTCTTGATCACCTCTGCATACCATCCGAAGCTTTTCTTGCGTGTTCTTGTGAGGCTTCCTTCGCCATTATCATCACGATCCACATAAATAAAGCCGTAGCGCTTAGACATTTGTGAATGAGATGCACTGACTAAATCAATTGGCCCCCAACTGGTGTACCCCATAATATCCACACCATCGGCAATCGCTTCATTTACCTGTACCAGGTGATCGTTTAAATAGGCAATTCGATAATCGTCCTGTATCGAACCATCCGCTTCAACGCTGTCTTTTGCGCCTAATCCGTTCTCGACAATAAATAACGGTTTTTGATAACGATCCCAAAGCGTATTTAACAGAACCCGTAATCCAACCGGATCAATTTGCCACCCCCACTCTGAACTTTTCAGATGCGGATTGGGGATCATATTCAGTATGTTGCCCTGCGCATTTTTATTAATGCTTTCGTCGTGGGAAACACAACCAGTCATGTAATAACTAAAAGAGATGAAATCGACGGTATGTTTTAAATCTTCTGCGTCACTTTCAGTCATCTCAATGGTGATATTGTGGTCGCGGAAGAAACGCTGCATATAGCCGGGATACTGGCCACGCGCCTGAACATCACCAAAGAACATCCAGCGCCGGTTCTCTTCCATGGCCTGCAACATATCCTGTGGCTGGCAGGTGAGGGGGTAAACCAGCCCACCGAGAAGCATATTGCCAACTTTCCCTCTGGGACGATTTCATGGCAGGCTTTCACCGCCAGCGCGCTCGCCACCAGCTGATGGTGAATGGCCTGATAGACCTCGGCTTTGCTGCTGTCGGCAGGCAGGCCAACGCCGGTGCCATCGGTACGTGCCACGACATGTTGATTTCATTAAAGGTCAGCCACAGCTTTACTTTGCCTTTGAAGCGTTCAAACACCGTGCGGGCGTAGCGCTCAAAGAAGCCAATCACCTTGCGGTTGCCCCACCGCCGTAGTTTTTCACCAGCGCCCACGGCATCTCGTAGTGCGACAGCGTTACCAGCGGGGTGATGTTGTGCTGTGCCATTTCATCGAACAGCTTGTCGTAAAACGCCAGCCCGGCTTCATTTGGCTCGGCATCGTCGCCGTTGGGAAAAATACGCGTCCAGGCAATGGAGACGCGCAGGCAGTTAAAGCCCATCTCGGCGAACAGCGCGATATCTTCCGGGTAGCGGTGATAAAAATCGATAGCCACATCTTTGATCCGGAATCACCCGGAACACGCTCGACCACCTCACCAAAAACGCCATGCGGCTGCACGTCGGAGGTCGATAGCCCTTTGCCATCGTCCAGATAAGCGCCCTCGACCTGATTTGCCGCGGTCGCGCCGCCCCAAAGAAACGTATGCGGGAATGTTTTCATAATTAACTCCTTTTATCGTTAGCGAATGATGGATAACAGCGGTTCACCTGCGCTTATCTGCGCCGTGCCGTGGGGTAATACGTCCGTAAAATCATCGCTATTACTGATTAATACCGGCGTCGTCAGATCAAATCCGGCCTCGCGAATAGCAGGGATATCAAAAGAAATCAGCCGATCGCCTGTATTGACCTTGTCACCCACGTTGACGTGAGCGGAAAAGAATTTGCCGTCCAGTTTTACGGTGTCGATACCGACATGAATCAGGATCTCCACACCATCATCTGACTCAATGCCAATGGCGTGTAATGTGGCGAACAACGAAGCAATTCGACCCGCAACCGGAGAACGCACTTCACCAACCGAGGGCAGAATGGCAATACCTTTACCCAACAGGCCACTGGCAAACGTGGTATCAGCGACGTGAATGAGCGGCACAATCTCTCCCGTCATCGGTGAACAGATACCGCCCTGCTCAGGTGGTGTAATAACCTCTGGTGTTTTCTCTTGCGGGGCACCCTGCGCTGGCTGACGTTTAGCGGTGATGAAATGAAGCATCACCGTACCGACAAATGCGCAACCGATGGCAATGACACCGCCAATAACGCTGGCCCAGACGGTGAAATCAATTCCCGTTGACGGGATGGTTTGCATGAAGGTGAAAATACTTGGCAAACCAAAGGAGTAGACTTTCGTTTGCGCGTAGCCAATAATGGTGGCCCCCAAAGCCCCACTGATACAGGCGATAACAAAGGGGTACTTACGCGGCAGGTTGACGCCATATACCGCTGGTTCGGTGATACCAAACAGACTCGTCAACGCCGCTGATCCCGCCACCACTTTTTTCTGCGCATCGCGTTCGCAGAGGAAGACGCCGAGCGCCGCCCCGACCTGCGCCATAATGGCGGGCATTAACAGCGGGATCATGGTGTCGTAGCCCAGCACGGTGAAGTTATTGATACACAGCGGCACCAGGCCCCAGTGCAGTCCGAACATGACGAAGATTTGCCAGAAGCCGCCCATTACCGCGCCCGCAAATGCAGGAACCGCCTGATAAAGCCAGAGATAACCGGCGGCAATCAGTTCGCTTATCCAGGTTGATAGCGGCCCCACCAGCAGAAAGGTGACGGGTGTGATAACCATCAGACATAGCAATGGTGTGAAGAAATTTTTGATTGCCGACGGTAACCACGCATTAAGTCGGCGTTCCAGAATGCTGCACAACCAGGCAGAAAAAATAATGGGAATAACCGATGACGAGTAATTCAACAATGTGACCGGAATACCCAGGAAATCCAGCCCCAGCGCATCCGCTTTTTGCCCGTTCTCGAAAGCAGTCAGAATTAATGGATGCACTAACGCTCCACCAATCACCATGGCAGTAAATGGATTACCGCCGAAGCGTTTCCCCGCGGTGTATCCCAGGATTATCGGGAAGAACCAAAACAAGGCATCACTGGCGCTGAATAAAATTAAATAAGTACCACTTTGTTCGGTCGTCCACTGAAAAGTGAGCGCCAGAGCCAGCATACCTTTCAAGATCCCGGTTGCCGCCATCAAACCGATCAGAGGCGTAAAAATACCTGAAATAACATAAACAAAGCGGTTTAGCAGATTACCTTTATCATCATTTTCCGGTGCCTGTTGCGCTTTTTCGTCAAGGCCTGCCACACTGTTAACCGCCAGGAAGACATCGGCCACATGGTTACCTATGACCACCTGAAACTGGCCACCGCTTTCCACCACCATAATAATACCGGGGGTCTTTTTCAGTACCTCTGCTTGCGCTTTGCTTTCATCCTTTAATTTAAAACGTAATCGCGTTGCGCAATGCATCAGACTCACAATGTTATCTGCGCCCCCGACTCCTGCGACTATTTTTCTGGCTAACTCCGTCATAACTTGCCCTCTACCGCTTTGCGGCAAAACTCCAAAAAAAAACCTGAAAAAAACGGCCTGACGTGAATCAAGCAATTTTTTTCAGGTTTTGCCCGCTTAGTGCGGTAACAATCCTTTACTCAGTAATAATATTTCAGTGTTCTTTGCGCACGCGCTCTATATTTATGGCTAAAAACATAATCTCTGCGGGTGAAATTTTACGTTGATACTGCAAACCAATAAAAATGGCGATCCGTTCCGCACATTGCCATGCTTGCGGGTAATTTTGTTTTACTGCTTGTTGTAATGATTCATCACTATCGTTAATTGAAGCATGTTCAAGAATACGCCAGGATAAAAACTTCAGATGTGTAACCAGTCGCTGATAACTCAAGCTTTCTTCCTGGTAATTAAGGCTGAACTGAAATTTTATTAATTGCAGCATTTCGCGCATTAACTGCGTGACACCTGCAACATCCTCCATATTTCCGCTCATTTGGGCACTGACCAGATGCATGGCAATAAAGCCCACTTCATCTTTCGGTAACTGCACGCCCAACCGTTTATCAATAATGGTTAACGCTTCTTCCCCTAGCTGGAACTCTTTCGGGTAAAGCCGCTGGATATCCCACAGCAACGGGTTGGGCAGCAACACGTTTTGCTGAAAGCGTTTAATCGCAAACTGGCAATGGTCAGTTAGCGAGATATAAATACTGTCCTGTAATTTTCCCAAGCGCTCCTGCGCTAAAGAGATAATACGATCACAGGTTGCCATCACCTCAAGAGGAATATGACTTAAGAGTTCGCTTAATCGCCCGTTCAGTTCATGACTGCTCAAGGCATACTCTTTTTCTATTCCACTTGAGTTAATTCTTTCGCCAGCGCGTTTTTGAAAGCCAATTCCGCGCCCCATGACGACTTTTTCCCGCTGTTGATCATCAATAACCACCACAACATTATTGTTGAGAATTTTGGTGATTTGCATGTTCATAGCAAGGACCTTTTTTATAAACAAAAAAACCCGACTTCACCAGTATTCTCTGGTTATGTCAGGTTTTGCCTGCGAATGCAGTAACAATCCAGTCATTTATTAATGGTTTTTATAACGAACATCCAGGTTCGGAAATTAATTTAATTGCGTGCAGAGAAAATAGCAATGCGCTATTGATAAAAATATGACCATGCTCGCAGTTATTAACTTTGTGTAATTTTAGGAATTTATAAAGTTATATATAACAAATCCCAATAATTAAGTTATTGGGATTTGTCTGGTGAATTATTTGTCGCTATCTTTCCCCGCCAGCAGTTTATCCAGCTCATCGCCACCGACGTGACGGAAATCCTGCCCCTTCACGTAGTAGAAGATAAACTCACAAATATTCTGGCAGCGGTCGCCAATACGTTCGATAGAACGCGCGCAGAACAGCGCAGTAAGTACGCTCGGAATGGTACGCGAATCTTCCATCATGTAGGTCATCAGTTGACGAACAATACCTTCGTATTCCTGATCGACTTTTTTATCTTCACGATAAATACGTACCGCTTCGTCAATGTCCATCCGCGCGAACGCGTCCAGCACGTCGTGCAGCATCTGGATGGTATGACGGCCCAGCGACTCCAGACTTACCAGCAACGGCTGATGCTGCTGGGAGAATTTCTCCAGCGCAGTACGGCAGATTTTGTCCGCCACGTCGCCAATACGCTCCAGCTCGGCAATGGTTTTACTGATCACCATAACCAGTCGCAGGTCGCTCGCCGTCGGCTGACGTTTGGCGATAATGCGCACGCAGGCTTCATCGATCGCCACTTCCATCATGTTGACGTTCTTGTCGCCTTCGATGACGCGCTTCGCCAGATCGCTGTCCTGGTTATGCATCGCGGTGATTGCATCAGAAAGCTGCTGCTCCACCATGCCGCCCATGGTCATCACCTGCGTGCGGATACTTTCCAGTTCGGCGTTGAACTGGCCGGAAATATGTTTATTAAGATTGAGACTGTCCATAACGCACTCCTGAATCAACCGTAACGACCGGTGATGTAGTCTTCTGTTTGTTTCTTCGCTGGCTTGGTGAACAGATCGTCCGTGTTGCTGAACTCAATCAATTCGCCCAGGTACATAAACGCCGTGTGGTCGGAACAACGCGCAGCCTGCTGCATGTTGTGGGTGACGATCACCACGGTGTAATCCTGCTTCAGTTCGGTGATCAGCTCTTCAATACGCCCGGTAGAGATAGGGTCGAGCGCCGAACACGGTTCGTCGAGCAGCAGCACTTCCGGGCGAATGGCGATACCACGCGCAATACACAGACGCTGTTGCTGACCACCAGAGAGAGAGTAACCGCTCTGGTGCAATTTATCTTTGGTTTCGTTCCACAATGCGGCTTTGGTCAATGCCCACTGCACGCGCTCGTCCATGTCGGCACGGGAGAGCTTCTCAAACAGACGAACGCCAAAAGCGATGTTGTCGTAGATGGACATCGGAAACGGCGTCGGTTTCTGGAACACCATGCCCACTTTCGCACGCAGCAGTGCGATATCCTGAGAGTTGGTCAGGATGTTGTCGCCATCAAGCAGAATTTCACCTTCCGCACGCTGCTCCGGGTACAGTTCAAACATTTTGTTGAAGGTACGCAGCAGCGTCGATTTACCGCAGCCGGACGGCCCGATAAACGCCGTTACCTGGTTTTTAGCGATATCCAGGTTGATGTTTTTCAGGGCATGGAATTTGCCGTAGTAGAAGTTCAAATTACGAACCTGAATTTTACTCGGGGCAGTTTCAACCATACTCATTGCAATCTTTTCCTCATCGTGCCTGATGCACTTCGCTAATCAGGCTTACCGTAGGCCGGATCAGGCGTTCACGCCGCATCCGGCAAAGTGTTAACCGTGTACAGAGTCAAAAAGGCGCTCGGTCGGTCCCCTCGCCCCTCTGGGGAGAGGGTTAGGGTGAGGGGAAAACCGTGTCAGCAATATCAACCGTGTTTATTCTTCGCAAAAACAACGCGCGCCAGAATGTTCAGCAGCAGTACGCACAGGGTAATGATCAATACCCCGGCCCAGGCCAATTGCTGCCATTCCGCAAACGGGCTCATCGCAAACTTAAAGATCGTCACCGGCAGGTTGGCGATCGGCTGCATCATGTCCGTGCTCCAGAACTGGTTGGAGAGCGCGGTAAACAGCAGCGGCGCGGTTTCACCAGCAATACGGGCAATCGCCAGCAGGATACCGGTCATAATCCCGGACACCGACGCTTTCAGCGTAATCGCAGAGATCATCTTCCACTTCGGTGTACCCAGCGCATAAGCCGCTTCACGCAGGCTGTACGGCACCAGTTTCAGCATGTTCTCGGTGGTGCGGATAACAATCGGCACCTGCAACAACGCCAGGGCAATCACGCCCGCCCAGCCGGAGAAGTGCTCCATCTGCGCCACCACAATGGTGTAAACAAACAGACCAACCACAATCGACGGCGCAGAGAGCAGAATGTCGTTAATGAAGCGAATCACTTCTGCCAGCCAGGATTTACGACCATATTCCGCCAGATAAATCCCCGCCATAATGCCCAGCGGCGTACCGAATACCGTGGCCCACAAAATTAACAGCCCGCTACCCGCCAGAGCGTTCGCCAGACCACCACCTTCCGTATTGGGCGGCGGCGTCATTTCAGTGAACAGCGCCAGCGACATACCGTCGATACCGCGAGTGATGGTGGACATTAAAATCCAGATCAGCCAGAACAGGCCGAAGGCCATCGTCGCCATCGAGAGCGTCAGCGCAATACGGTTTTTGAGGCGGCGACGCGCCTGCATTTTGCGGCGAGATTCAGCCAGCGCCGCAGTGGTTTGCATTTCAACCATAGCCATTAGCGTGCCCCCTCATTCTTAGCCAGGCGCATAATCATAAACTTCGATGCGGCGAGGACGATGAAGGTAATCACAAACAGGATCAGGCCCAGTTCCATCAGTGCGGCAACGTGCAGACCGGATTCCGCTTCCGCAAATTCGTTCGCCAGCGCAGAGGTGATACTGTTGCCCGGCATATACAGCGAGGCGCTGTCGAGCTGGTAGGTGTTACCGATAATAAAGGTCATCGCCATCGTTTCACCGACGCGCGGCCAGGGCGAGCATCACGCCGCCGATAACCCCATTTTTGGTGAACGGCAGGACGATACGCCAGATAACTTCCCAGGTCGTGCAGCCGATGCCGTAGGCCGACTCTTTCATCATCACCGGGGTCTCTTCAAACACATCACGCATAACGGCGGAGATATACGGGATAATCATGATGGCCAGGATGACACCTGCCGCCAGGATACCGATCCAAACGCAGGGCCGGAGAACAGAGCGCCGGCAAACGGGATGTTAGAAAGGATATTGCCGACCGGCTCCTGGAAGTAGGTCGCGAACAGCGGAGCAAAGATAAACAGCCCCCACATGCCGTAAACAATACTGGGGATGACGCCGCAGTTCAATCGCGATACCTAACGGGCGTTTAAGCCAGTTTGGTGCCAGTTCGGTCAGGACGGAGCGATGCCGAAGCTCACCGGAACGGCGATTAGCAAAGCGATAACGGAGGTGACGATCGTACCGTAAATCGGTACCGCGCGCCGTCGACATCGTTCGGTGCGTCCACTCTTGGTCCACAGGAAGGCGAGCCGAACTTCTCCATACTGGGCCAGGAAGAGATGACAAGGGAGACGATAATCCCACCCAACATCAATAGCACAATCAGCGCAGCCAGTCTTACCAGCGCGCTGAATATCATGTCACCCTTTTTACCCGGTGGGTTAAAAGCAGGCTTGGTTGCAGCCATAAATCACTCTTTCAGTTTAAAATCCGCGGACGACGTCATTTTGCAGATGCCCGGCGTTTCACCGTTCCGGGCTCCACCGTAATCAGTACAGCGCTTTACCGCTGCTATCTCTTACGTTGGTCTTCCATGCAGCACGAACCTGCTCAACCACGCTTTCCGGCAGGGTAGCATAATCCAGTTCGTTAGCCTGCTTCCCACCGTTTTGTACGCCCGATCAAAGAACTTCAGCACTTCAGCGCCTTGCTCGGTTTCTTCTGATCTTTGTGAACCAGAATGAAAGTTGTAGAGGTGATTGGCCATGCGCCTCACCTTTCTGGTTGGTCAGATCCTGCGCGAAGGATTTGCTCCAGTCAGCGCCTTTAGCGGCGTTGGCGAAGTTTTCTTCGGTTGGGCTAACCGCTTTACCGTCAGCAGAAATAGCTTGGTGTAAGCCAGGTTGTTCTGCTTAGCGTAAGCATATTCAACGTAGCCAATTGCACCCGGCAGACGCTGTACGAAGGCAGCAATACCGTCGTTACCTTTACCACCAAGCCGGTCGGCCAGTTCACGGTAGAACCAGAACCGATTTTGGATTTCCACTCTTGGTTCACTTTCGCCAGGTAGCTGGTGGAGAAACAGAAGGAAGATACCGGAACCATCAGCGCGACGCACTACGGCGATATTCTGCGAAGGCAGCTTCAGACCCGGATTCAGTTTGGCGATGGCTTCATCATCCCACTTCTTGATTTTGCCCAGGTAGATGTCGCCGAGGGTTTTACCATCCAGCACCAGTTCGCCAGACTTCAGCCCTGGAATGTTAACCGCCAGCACCACGCCGCCAATCACGGTCGGGAACTGGAACAGACCTTCCTGAGCCAGTTTTTCGTCAGACAGCGGCGCGTCAGAGGCACCAAAATCAACGGTATTAGCGATAATCTGTTTTACGCCACCGGAAGAACCGATACCCTGGTAGTTAACTTTATTACCGGTTTCTTTCTGGTAAGTGTCAGCCCATTTGGCATACACCGGCGCAGGGAAGGTTGCACCTGCACCTGTCAGGCTTGCTTCTGCAAACACAGAGAAAGCACTCATCGATAAGGTCGCGGCGACAACAGTTGCGACGGTGGTACGCATAACTTTCATAATGTCTCCTGGGAGGATTCATAAAGCATTGTTTGTTGGCTACGAGAAGCAAAATAGGACAAACAGGTGACAGTTATATGTAAGGAATATGACAGTTTTATGACAGAGAGATAAAGTCTTCAGTCTGATTTAAATAAGCGTTGATATTCAGTCAATTACAAACATTAATAACGAAGAGATGACAGAAAAATTTTCATTCTGTGACAGAGAAAAAGTAGCCGAAGATGACGGTTTGTCACATGGAGTTGGCAGGATGTTTGATTAAAAACATAACAGGAAGAAAAATGCCCCGCTTACGCAGGGCATCCATTTATTACTCAACCGTAACCGATTTTGCCAGGTTACGCGGCTGGTCAACGTCGGTGCCTTTGATCAGCGCGACATGGTAAGCCAGCAGCTGCAGCGGAACGGTGTAGAAGATCGGTGCAATCACCTCTTCCACATGCGGCATCTCGATGATGTGCATGTTATCGCTACTTACAAAACCCGCATCCTGATCGGCGAAGACATACAACTGACCGCCACGCGCGCGAACTTCTTCAATGTTGGATTTCAGTTTTTCCAGCAATTCGTTGTTCGGTGCAACAACAATAACCGGCATATCGGCATCAATTAGCGCCAGCGGACCGTGTTTCAGTTCGCCAGCAGCGTAGGCTTCAGCGTGAATGTAAGAGATCTCTTTCAACTTCAATGCGCCTTCCAGCGCGATTGGGTACTGATCGCCACGGCCCAGGAACAGCGCGTGATGTTTGTCAGAGAAATCTTCTGCCAGCGCTTCAATGCGTTTGTCCTGAGACAGCATCTGCTCAATACGGCTCGGCAGCGCCTGCAGACCATGCACGATGTCATGTTCAATGGAGGCATCCAGACCTTTCAGGCGAGACAGCTTCGCCACCAGCATCAACAGCACAGTTAACTGAGTGGTGAATGCTTTAGTGGATGCCACGCCGATTTCTGTACCCGCGTTGGTCATTAGCGCCAGATCGGATTCGCGCACCAGAGAAGAACCCGGAACGTTACAGATTGCCAGTGAACCAAGGTAACCCAGCTCTTTCGACAGACGCAGGCCAGCCAGGGTATCCGCGGTTTCGCCAGACTGTGACAAGGTGATCATCAGGCTGTTACGACGCACGGCAGATTTGCGATAGCGGAATTCAGAGGCGATTTCGACGTCGCACGGAATACCTGCTAGCGATTCAAACCAGTAGCGGGAAACCATACCGGAGTTATAAGAAGTACCACAGGCGAGGATCTGAATATGCTCAACCTTCGACAGCAGTTCGTCGGCGTTCGGTCCCAGCTCGCTTAAATCAACCTGACCGTGGCTGATGCGTCCGGTAAGGGTGTTTTTGATCGCGTTCGGCTGTTCGTAGATCTCTTTCTGCATGTAGTGACGGTAAATGCCTTTATCGCCCGCGTCATATTGCAGATTGGATTCGATATCCTGACGTTTTACTTCCGCGCCAGTTTTATCGAAGATGTTTACCGAACGGCGAGTGATTTCCGCAATATCGCCCTCTTCAAGGAAGATAAAGCGACGGGTCACCGGCAACAGCGCCAGCTGGTCAGAAGCGATAAAGTTTTCGCCCATCCCCAGGCCAATCACCAGCGGACTACCAGAACGTGCCGCCAGCAGGGTATCCGGGTGACGGGAGTCCATGATCACTGTACCGTACGCACCACGCAGCTGCGGGATAGCACGCAGAACGGCCTCACGCAGAGTCCCGCCTTGTTTCAGCTCCCAGTTCACCAGATGGGCAATCACTTCGGTGTCGGTTTCAGAAACGAAGGTATAGCCACGCGCTTTTAGCTCTTCACGCAGCGGTTCATGGTTTTCGATGATGCCGTTATGCACCACCACAATGTGTTCAGAAACATGCGGATGCGCATTCACTTCTGAAGGTTCACCGTGGGTCGCCCAGCGAGTGTGAGCAATACCAGTGCCGCCATGCAGAGGATGTTCTTCCGCTGCCTGTGCCAGCATCTGGACTTTACCGAGGCGACGCAGGCGGGTCATATGACCTTCTGCATCAACAACGGCCAGACCGGCAGAGTCATATCCGCGGTATTCCAGACGACGTAAACCTTCAAGAAGGATTTCTGCTACATCACGTTGCGCGATCGCGCCAACAATTCCACACATAGTTTTTGATTCCGATTTATATCGTTGTCGGTCAACCTGTATGCCCGTTTTTTCGGGCGCCCCGAGCCTTGTAGAGAGTGGGGTTATTTTTATAGTTACTGCTTGTGGGAGGGAGATTATGTTATCTCCTCATCCCATGTGACCGGGTTAGCCGGCCAGAATCACTTTTTCTTTACCGGACGACGCCAGCCTTCTTTCTGAGTCTGCGGCACACGGCTGATAGCTAATGCATTTTCGCCGACATTACGCGTCACAGTTGTACCCGCAGCAATGGTCGCGCCTTTGCCTACTGTTACCGGGGCCACCAGCTGAGTGTCGGAACCAACAAACACATCGTCGCCGATAATGGTCTTAAATTTATTCGCACCATCGTAGTTGCAGGTAATGGTTCCCGCGCCGATGTTAACGTTATCGCCAATTTCCGCATCGCCCAGGTAAGTCAGATGACCAGCTTTCGAGCCTTTACCCAGACGCGCTTTTTTCATCTCAACGAAGTTACCGACGTGAGCACCTTCCAGCAACTCAGCACCAGGACGCAAACGGGCAAACGGGCCAATGGTACAGGCCGCTGCCAGATTCGCATCTTCCACAACGGTATACGGACTGATTTCGCAATCATCGCCAATCACGCTGTTTTTAATCACGCAACCGGTGCCAATTTTCACGCGATGACCGAGAGTCACGTTGCCCTCGATGATAACGTTAGTATCAATTTCAACATCGCGCCCGTGAGTTAGCGTACCACGCAGATCAAAACGCGCTGGATCGCGCAGCATAACGCCTGCTAACAGCAGTTTTTCAGCCTGTTCGGACTGATAAACACGCTCCAGACGGGAGAGTTGCAGGCGGTTATTCACCCCTTCCACTTCGCTCAAGCGCTCCGGATGTACCGCGGCAATTCAATGCCCTTCCTGGTACGCCATGGCGATAATATCGGTGATATAGAATTCGCCCTGTGCATTGTTATTGTCGAGCTTCGCCAGCCAGCGCTTCATATCCGCACCGTTGGCAATCAGGATGCCGGTATTAATTTCTGGGATCAGACGCTGCTCATCGGTCGCGTCTTTGTGCTCAACAATACCGGTGACTTTGCCGTTTTCACGGGTAATTCGCCCGTAACCACTCGGATCGTCCAGCACCACCGTCAACAGGCCAATACCGCCCTGCGGTTTTGCATCGCGCAGACGCTGGAGCGTCTCAACGGAGATCAAGTGGACATCGCCGTAGAGCATCAGAATATCTTCGTCATCGGCAAAGAACGGCGCGGCCTGCTGCATCGCGTGGCCGGTGCCCAGTTGTTCAGCCTGCAGCACCCAATTGAGGTTGCCTTCGGTTAAGGTTGCTTGAGTAGATCACTGCCGTGACCGTACGCACGTACCTGGGTTGCGCCAACATGGTTAGCGGCATCAATGACATGCTGCACCATCGGTTTACCCGCGAGGGTGTGCAGTACTTTAGGGAGATCGGAATACATACGCGTGCCTTTGCCAGCGGCAAGGATCACAACGCTCATGGTACGGTTAGACATAGGTATCCTGTCTTTAGTTTAAGTATGAAGGTAAACCGGGTTCGCGTTGAAAATTCTACATATTTTTCAGCATGAAATGGACAGAGGATAAATTGTTCAATAACGGATTATCCCCGCTGACGAAAGCGCCATTTTCGACCATCGTCACGCCTTTTGTCTGCAGAAAATTAAGGCAGTACCTTAATTTAAGCGTCAGGTGGATGTTTTTGCTCTTATTTCGATCAATGAATAAACAGGAAAACAGGGGGGTTTTATATCAGCAGGATCTATGTGAACGCTATTCAGGACGGGTCACACGCGCAAAAAAAAGCCAGCCTGGAAACCAGACTGGCTTTTTGCCTTTCAAGCCGGTGTTACATCGCTTTTTTGGTCAACTCGATAACGCGCAGTTTAGCGATCGCTTTGGCCAGTTCCGCAGACGCCTGAGCGTAATCCACGTCGCCATGAGAGCTCTTTATGTGCTCTTCCGTTTACGTTTCGCTTCAAGAGCTCGCGCTTCGTCGAGATCCTGACCACGAATAGCTGTATCAGCCAGAACGGTCGTGCTACCAGGCTGCACTTCAAGAATGCCGCCGGACAGATAGATAAACTCTTCATGACCGAACTGTTTAACGATGCGAATCATACCAGGCTTAATGGCGGTGAGCAGCGGTGCGTGACCCGGGAAAATACCCAGTTCACCTTCGCTACCCGTTACCTGGATTTTCTCGACCAGACCAGAGAACATTTGTTGCTCTGCGCTGACGACGTCCAGGTGGTAAGTCATTGCCATATCACCCTCCGATTAAGGCGTTAAAGTTTTTTGGCTTTTTCCACTGCTTCGTCAATGGAACCGACCATGTAGAACGCCTGCTCTGGCAGGTGATCGTATTCGCCGTCCATGATGCCTTTAAAGCCACGGATGGTGTCTTTCAGGGAGACGTATTTGCCCGGAGAACCGGTAAATACTTCTGCCACGAAGAACGGCTGGGACAGGAAGCGCTGAAGTTTACGGAGCGCGTGCTACCACCAGTTTATCTTCTTCAGACAGCTCATCCATACCCAGGATGGCGATGATGTCTTTCAGTTCCTGATAACGCTGCAGGATGGACTGAACGCCACGAGCGGTGTCGTAGTGTTCCTGACCAACAACCAGCGGATCCAGCTGACGGCTGGTGGAGTCCAGCGGGTCAACTGCCGGGTAGATACCCAGGGAAGCGATCTGACGGCTCAGTACCACGGTTGCATCTAAGTGAGCAAAGGTGGTTGCTGGGGATGGGTCAGTCAAGTCATCCGCAGGGAACCAGTACCGCCTGAACGGAGGTGATAGAACCGGTTTTGGTGGAGGTGATACGTTCCTGCAGAACGCCCATCTCTTCCGCCAGAGTCGGCTGATAACCTACCGCTGAAGGCATACGGCCCAGCAGTGCAGATACTTCTGTACCGGCCAGGGTGTAACGATAATAATGTCATCGACGAACAGCAGTACGTCGCGACCTTCGTCACGGAACTTCTCAGCCATGGTCAGACCGGTCAGCGCTACGCGCAGACGGTTTCCTGGTGGCTCGTTCATCTGGCCGTAAACCAGGGATACTTTATCGATAACGTTGGAGTCGGTGATTCGCGGGTAAGTCGTTACCCTCACGAGTACGTTCACCTACGCCCGCAAACACGGAGTAACCGGAGTGCTCAATCGCGATGTTACGAATAAGCTCCATCATGTTTACGGTTTTACCAACACCAGCACCGCCGAACAGACCAACTTTACCGCCCTTAGCAAACGGACACATCAGGTCGATAACTTTGATGCCGGTTTCCAGCAGTTCCTGAGAGTTTGACAACTCTTCGTAGGAAGGAGCTGAACGGTGGATAGCCCAACGCTCTTCTTCACCGATGTCGCCTTTCATGTCTACCGGTTGACCCAGTATGTTCATGATATCTGACCGAGTGTTGCTTTACCGACTGGAACTTCGATTGGGTGCTCGAGGTCTTTTACATCCAGACCGCGACGCAGACCGTCGGAAGAACCCATAGCGATGGTACGTACGATACCGCCGCCGAGCTGCTGCTGAACTTCCAGCACCAGCACTTCATTACCATCCTGAACCTCAAGGGCTTCGTACACACGCGGTACGGCATCCTGAGGGTCGACGTCAACTACGGCGCCGATTACCTGGACAATTTTTCCAGTAGCCATCTTGAATCCGCTACGAATTAACCTGGTTATACCGCGAAGCACCACCGACGATCTCGGTGATTTCTTGAGTAATGCTGGCCTGACGAGCTTTGTTGTATACCAACTGCAGCTCTTTAATCAGGCTGCCGCCATTGTCGGTCGCGGCTTTCATCGCCACCATACGTGCGGCCTGCTCGCTGGCCAGGTTTTCTACCACGCCCTGATAAACCTGAGACTCGACATAACGACGCAGCAGGGTATCCAGCAGCGCTTTCGGGTCTGGCTCATACAGGTAATCCCAGGATTTACGCTTCAACTCGCTATCATCTGATGCCGGCAGCGGCAGCAGTTGAACAATGTTTGGCGTCTGAGACATGGTGTTAATAAATTTGTTGCTGACAATATAAAGCTTGTCCAGACGACCTTCATCGTAGGCCTGCAACATCACTTTTACCGGACCGATCAGTTCGGACAGGGCAGGTTTATCACCCATACCTGTTACCTGAGCGACGATGTTGCCACCTACGGAATTAAAGAAGGACACACCTTTAGAGCCGATCATTGCGATATCGCACTGAACGTTTTTTCGGACCATGCCTTCATTTCCGCCAGCAGTTTTTTGAACAGGTTAATGTTCAAACCACCGCACAGACCACGGTCGGTAGACACCACCAGGTAGCCCACGCGTTTAACGTCGCGTTCTTCCAGGTATGGGTGCTTATATTCCAGATTACCGTTCGCAAGGTGACCAATCACTTTGCGCATAGTATCTGCATAAGGACGGCTGGCCGCCATGCGATCCTGCGATTTACGCATTTTGGAAGCGGCGACCATCTCCATCGCTTTAGTGATCTTTTGCGCGTTCTGGACGCTTGCGATCTTACTACGTATCTCTTTTGCGCCGGCCATGAGCTTCTCCTCAATGCCTTACGGCCTGCCCTAAGACAGGCCGCTATACTTTACCAGGACTGGGTTGCTTTGAAGGAATCGAGGATGCCTTTCAGCTTGCCTTCGATTTCGTCGTTATAGCCACCGGACTGGTTGATCTCTTGCATCAACGGAGCGTGATCACGGTCAACGTAAGCCAGCAGAGCGGCTTCGAAGCTACCGATTTTCGCCAGTTCAACATCCGCCAGATAACCACGTTCTGCTGCGAACAGAACCAGAGACTGTTGCGCGACAGACATCGGCGCATACTGTTTCTGTTTCAGCAGTTCAGTTACTTTCTGACCGTGGTCCAGCTGCTTACGGGTTGCATCATCAAGGTCAGATGCAAACTGGGAGAACGCTGCCAGTTCACGATACTGTGCCAGAGCGGTACGGATACCACCGGACAGTTTTTTCATGATCTTGGTCTGCGCTGCACCACCAACACGGGATACGGAGATACCCGGGTTAACCGCAGGACGAATACCGGCGTTAAACAGGTTGGTTTCCAGGAAGATCTGACCATCGGTAATGGAAATTACGTTGGTCGGAACGAACGCAGAAACGTCACCCGCTTGGGTTTCGATAATCGGCAGAGCGGTCAGAGAACCGGTTTTCCCTTTCACTTCACCTTTGGTGAAGGCTTCAACGTATTCGGCGTTAACACGCGCAGCACGCTCCAGCAGACGGGAGTGCAGATAGAATACGTCGCCTGGGAATGCTTCACGTCCTGGTGGACGACGGAGCAGCAGGGAAATCTGACGGTAAGCAACAGCCTGTTTGGACAGGTCATCATAAATGATCAGCGCATCTTCGCCGCGGTCGCGGAAGTATTCGCCCATTGCGCAACCGGCATATGGTGCCAGGTATTGCAGTGCAGCGGATTCAGACGCAGTTGCCACAACAACGATGGTGTTAGCCAGCGCGCCGTGTTCTTCCAGTTTACGTACCACGTTAGAAATGGTGGACGCTTTCTGGCCGATAGCCACGTATACGCACTTGATGCCGGAATCACGTTGGTTGATGATGGCGTCGATTGCCAGCGCGGTTTTACCGGTCTGACGGTCGCCGATGATCAGTTCACGCTGACCACGACCGATTGGGATCATGGCATCAACGGACTTATAACCAGTCTGAACTGGCTGATCAACGGATTGACGTTCGATTACGCCTGGTGCGATAGCTTCAACGGCAGAGAAGCCGTCGTTGTCCAGCGCGCCTTTACCATCGATTGGTGCACCCAGGGTGTTAACCACACGTCCCAGCAGGCCACGGCCAACAGGAACTTCCAGGATACGACCAGTACACTTAACGGTCATGCCTTCAGCAAGGTCAGCGTACGGACCCATCACAACTGCACCTACGGAGTCGCGCTCCAGGTTCAGTGCGATAGCGTAACGGTTACCCGGCAGGGAAATCATTTCACCCTGCATAGATTCGGCCAGGCCGTGGATGCGGATAACACCGTCACTTACAGAAACAATAGTACCTTCGTTGTGAGCTTCACTCGCGACACTGAACTGAGCAATGCGCTGCTTGATCAGTTCGCTGATTTCGGTGGAATTCAGTTGCATGCTCCAGTCCCCTTAAGACTGCAAGACGTCTGCAAGGCGATCAAGACGGCCGCGTACGCTACCATCAATGACCATATCACCCGCACGGATGATAATACCTGCCATTACAGACTTATCGATTTTGCAATTCAGCTTAACTTTGCGTGACAGACGCTTTTCCATCGCGGCGCCGATCTTCGCAAGCTGTTCTTCACTCAATGCGATGGCTGAAGTCATTTCTACCTCAGAGGTAGCCTCACTCGCAGCACGCAGGTGAATGAACTGCTCGAGAGACATCCGGGAGCACCTTAAGACGACCGGTTTCAGCCATGACCTTAACCAGGTTCTGACCATTTTCGTCCAGTTGCTCACCACAGACAGCGATAAACGATTTAGCGAGCGTTTCTGGCGCCATCGCGCCAGACAGAAGCTCTGCCATTTGTTCGTTCTTCGTCACTTCGGCGGCAAACGCCAGCATATCCTGCCAGCGCTCCACGCTTTTGTGTTCGACGGCAAAGTCAAAAGCTGCTTTGGCGTAGGGGCGAGCTACCGTAATAAATTCAGACATCAGCCCCTCCCTCCTTACAGTTCAGCGACAAGTTTATCCACGATGTCGCTGTTAGCGGCTTCATCCACGGAACGTTCGATGATCTTCTCGGCGCCAGCAACAGCCAGGATAGCAACTTGCTTACGCAGTTCTTCGCGAGCACGTTTACGCTCGGCGTCGATTTCTGCCTGAGCCTGTGCCACGATTTTAGTGCGTTCCTGTTCTGCTTCAGCTTTCACTTCGTCCAGAATCTGGGAGCGACGTTTATTCGCCTGCTCGATGATTACCTGGGCTTCCGCTTTTGCTTTTTTCAGCTGGTCGGTCGCATTGGCCTGTGCAAGGTCCAAATCCTTTTTAGCTCGTTCTGCAGAAGAAAGACCGTCAGCAATTTCTTTTTGACGTTTTTCGATGGCTGCCATTAATGGCGGCCATACGTATTTGATGCAGAACAGAACGAAGAGGACAAACGCGATGGCCTGGCCGAGGATTGTTGCGTTAAGATTCACAGCACAATGCCTCTTATCTAGTTAACGTTCTGATATTGCTCTTACTTAATTCAAAGCAACGCTTACTACGCGACAGCGAACATCACGTACAGACCCAGACCTACAGCGATCATAGGGATAGCATCCACCAGACCCATAACGATAAAGAACTGAGTACGCAGCAGAGGAATCAGATCCGGTTGACGCGCTGCGCCTTCCAGGAGTTGCCCCCGAGGATGCCGATACCGATCGCAGCACCGATCGCCGCCAGACCCATCATCACAGCGGCAGCCATGTACAGCAGATCCATATTCAGGTTTTCCATGACAGTCTCCAGTTTGTTTCAGTTAAAACGTAGTAGTGTTGGTAAATTAATGCTCTTCAGACGCCATCGACAGATAGACGATCGTCAGAACCATGAAGATGAAGGCTTGCAGCGTAATAATCAGGATGTGGAAAATGGCCCATGGCACATTCAGAATCCACTGTGACCACCACGGCAACAGACCAGCAATCAGAATGAAAATCAGCTCACCGGCATACATGTTGCCGAACAGTCGCAGACCCAGAGATACTGGTTTGGACAGCAGGCTTACCCCTTCAAGGATTAAGTTGACAGGAATAAATGCCCAGTGATTGAACGGCTGCAGCGTCAACTCTTTCGTGAAGCCACCGATGCCTTTCATTTTGATGCTGTAGAACAGAATCAGGATAAACACGCCCAGTGCCATAGACAGCGTTACGTTCACGTCCGCAGACGGAACCACACGCAGTGCAGGCAGACCCAGTACATGTTCAGCAATGTACGGCAGCAGGTCGATAGGCAGTAAATCCATCAGGTTCATCAGGAATACCCAGACGAAGATCGTCAGGGCCAGCGGAGCAATCAGCTTGCTTTTGCCATGGTACATGTCTTTCACGCTACCATTAACAAAGCCGATCACCAGCTCAATCGCGGTCTGAAACTTACCTGGCACACCGCTGGTCGCCTTTTTGGCTACGCTACGGAATAAAACCAGGAACAACAGACCCAGCACCACCGAGAAGAACATGGAGTCAATATTGATTGTCCAGAAGGTGGCTGGGGGGTTTTGTGGATCCACCAGCGAGAATGTACGCAGGTCCAGCTGAAGGTTATTCAGGTGATGACCTATGTATTCCTGCGGCGTCATATTTTCAGAAGCCATGATGCCTTTTACCCTTTGTTGTAATTACAGCGGGTGCCAGTATCTGAACCACTAGCACCAAAATCCATGTCACGATCAGCGGCAAGAATACCGCCTTCAAAACCGCCAGCGCCACTATCAGCAACACCAGCATCGCTAACACCTTGAACGCTTCCCCGAAGGCGAACGTCCAGGCAACTCGGCCTTTAGCGGGTGTATGCGCCTGATGACGCCAGGCAAATATCATAAACAACATATTAGGCAGTAACACTGCCAGGCCCCCCACACGCGGCGGAGATGCCCCAGAAGGGGATTGACGTAGACAGCAATCCACTTGCTATTGCTGCCAGAAGCTGAATGAACGAAAGCTTGCAACGTTTACGACTCACCAGCGACATAGACATCACGTTTTAACTCCTGCTCCCTTTGAGGTATGCCGCGTGTCGTATAAAACGTTCTTTAAAGCTCAGAGTCAAGCATCAGAAAAGCGGTCAAATTATACGGTGACGCCCCCGTTAATTCAAACAATAAGTAGCCAAAACGTGAATAAATATTTAAATATTTTTACCATTCGCGCTATTTTTTCTACTTTTCGACAAAGGTGTCAACAATCGTACAAAAGTGCAAAAGCAGCGAAAACAGTGATTATAAAGCGTGCACAAGATCACATATTAAACGTTACTTATAGCCTCTTGAATAAATTCAGCAAAAGATGAGTTCTCATCATTTTGATATCTAAGACTAAAATTGCCCACTCTTTTAAAAACACGCCGATTTACAGAACAAAAACCATTCATTGACATTTATAATAACTTATTAACATACAGAATGACGTCAAAGCTGATTTTTAGCAGGCTGATATTTTCCATGTTTACTATTTTTATCATTAACAAAAAAGCTGAGTTATCGAGAAGATCCAAACAACGTTAAGGTATGGGGTTAAACATAGCAAGCCATACCAGACCTTTTTTTCACCCATTTGTTAACACCTAAAAACCGCACTTTTTATGCACTTTTTTTGATAAAAATTAACTTTTATTTGGCTTAATAATCACCATAGTGACGCTCCCCTTCCAGGTGAGGCACCTTCAGTTCAACAACCGACTCCACGCTAAAACTGAGCGGGAAGTTGCGCAATCTCGTCTGTTGGTTTTAGCACGCCTTTCAAGGCATAAAAGCGACCGTCTTCTGCTGGCAGATGATGACACCAGTTCACCATATCCGTCATCAAGCGAAGACAGGCTAATTAGCCATCAAATGGAGGCTCAGCCAGGAACTCTTCAACGCGGCTTTGCACCGGCGTAATGTTCTCAAGCTTGAGCTCATGCTGTACCTGCCGTAGGAAACGTACACGCTTACCGAGGCTATCCAACAGGGTGAAATGGGCATCAGGACGGCGATGAGCAGTGGAATACCCGGTGATCCCGGGCCTGTACCGACGTCGATAAAGCGCTCACCTTTCAGCGATGGCGCGACCACGATGCTATCGAGAATGTGGCGAACCAGCATTTGGTTGAGGATCAGACGGAGGTCAGGTTGTACGCTTTGTTCCACTTGTGCGGCGTCTTCCACATACGCCACAAGATGATTTTTCTGGTGATCGGTGAGCGAAATTCCTGCTTCATATGAGCAGACGAGAAAGTTTGTTGAGCACGGTGATTACCCTGTCTGGAACCGTTTGCCCGGTAGCATGACGCTGACCGGGCCAATGAATCAATAAGGCGGATGCATCAGCATCCACCGAAATGCCGGGTGAACGGCGCTATCACGCGCTACGGCGCAGCAGGCCCTGTTTTTTCAGCCACACCAGCAGAATGGAGATCGCCGCAGGAGTGATCCGGAAATACGCGAAGCTTGGCCGATAGAGGCTGGTTTGTGATCGTTAAGTTTGGCGATCACTTCGTTAGAAAGACCGGATACCTGGCGGTAATCCAGTGTCGCGGGTAGCAGGGTGTTCTCGTTACGCAGCTGCTTTTCGATCTCATCTTGCTGGCGCGCGATATAACCTTCGTATTTAACCTGAATCTCAACCTGTTCCGCCGCCTGTTCGTCTGTCAACGCAGGGGCAAACGGCGTCAGCGTGGTTAATTTTTCATAAGTCATTTCCGGACGACGCAGCAGATCTTCACCACTGGCTTCACGGGTGAGTGGCGCACTCAGGTGAGCATTCGCTACTTCGGCTGCAGTCTCCGCCGATGGGTTAACACCAGGTCGATTTCAGACGCTGACGTTCACGCTCGATGTTTTCCAGTTTCTGGTTGAACGTGCCCACGGACGTCATCCACCATACCCAATTCGCAGCCAAGTTTGTCAGACGCAGATCGGCGTTGTCTTCGCGCAGCATCAAACGATATTCCGCACGAGAGGTAAACATGCGGTACGGTTGCTTGGTCCCCCAGGTGCAAAGATCGTCCACCAGCACGCCCAGGTAAGCCTGATCGCGACGCGGAGCCCAACCTTCTTTCTCGGCCGACAGACGTGCGGCGTCAGACCCGCCAGCATCCCCTGAGCGGCGGCTTCTTCATAGCCGGTGGTGCCGTTGAGTATCCCGCCGCAAAGAACAGACCCTGGATAAATTTGCTCTCAAGCGTTCGCTTCAGGTCGCGCGGATCGAAGAAATCGTACTCGATGGCATAGCCTGGGCGAACGATACGGGCGTTTTCCATCCCCTGCATGGAGCGGACGATTTGTATTTGCACATCGAACGGCAGGCTGGTGGAGATACCATTCGGATAAATTTCGTTAGAGGTCAGCCCTTCTGGCTGAGGAGAACCTGATGCTGATTCCTGTCGGCAAAGCGCATCACTTTGTCTTCGATCGACGGACAGTAGCGTGGGCCGATCCCTTCGATCACACCGGCATACATCGGGCTACGATCGAGGTTATTACGGATTACCTCGTGGGTTTTCTCATTGGTGTGCGTGACATAGCACGGCATCTGGCGAGGGTGCTGAGATGCTTTGCCCAGGAATGAGAGAACCGGCAGCGGATTGTCGCTATTTTGCTGACCCAGCACGCTGAAATCGATGGTCCGTGCGTCAATACGCGGCGGTGTCCCGGTTTTCAGACGGCTGACGCGCAGCGGCAGCTCACGCAGACGGCGGGACAACGAAATGGACGGCGGATCACCAGCACGGCCACCGCTGTAATTATCCAGACCGATATGAATTTTACCGTCGAGGAACGTCCCAACGGTGAGCACGACGGCTTTGGCACGGAACTTCAGTCCCATTTGGGTAACAGCACCGACCACGCGATCGTTTTCGACAATAAGATCTTCAACCGCCTGCTGGAAGATCATCAGGTTCGGTTGGTTCTCCAGCGCCGTACGTACCGCCTGACGGTAGAGCACACGATCCGCCTGAGCTCGGGTAGCGCGAACCGCCGGTCCTTTGCTTGCGTTTAGTATCCTAAACTGGATACCCGCCTGATCGATCGCTTTCGCCATCAGACCGCCGAGTGCATCCACTTCTTTTACCAGATGTCCCTTCCCAATACCGCCGATCGCCGGGTTGCAGCTCATCTGCCCCAGAGTGTCGATATTGTGTGTCAAAAGCAGAGTCTGTTGACCCATACGCGCCGCGGCCATCGCGGCCTCGGTGCCTGCATGACCCCCGCCAATGATGATGACGTCAAAAGGATCCGGATAAAACATGGTGATTGCCTCGCATAACGCGGTATGAAAATGGATTGAAGCCCGGGCCGTGGATTCTACTCAACTTTGTCGGCTTGAGAAAGACCTGGGATCCTGGGTATTAAAAAGAAGATCTATTTATTTAGAGATCTGTTCTATTGTGATCTCTTATTAGGATCGCACTGCCCTGTGGATAACAAGGATCCGGCTTTTAAGATCAACAACCTGGAAAGGATCATTAACTGTGAATGATCGGTGATCCTGGACCGTATAAGCTGGGATCAGAATGAGGGGTTATACACAACTCAAAAACTGAACAACAGTTGTTCTTTGGATAACTACCGGTTGATCCAAGCTTCCTGACAGAGTTATCCACAGTAGATCGCACGATCTGTATACTTATTTGAGTAAATTAACCCACGATCCCAGCCATTCTTCTGCCGGATCTTCCGGAATGTCGTGATCAAGAATGTTGATCTTCAGTGTTTCGCCTGTCTGTTTTGCACCGGAATTTTTGAGTTCTGCCTCGAGTTTATCGATAGCCCCACAAAAGGTGTCATATTCACGACTGCCAATACCGATTGCGCCAAAGCGGACTGCAGAAAGATCGGGCTTCTGTTCCTGCAATGCTTCATAGAAAGGAGAAAGGTTGTCCGGAATATCTCCGGCACCGTGGGTGGAGCTGATAACCAGCCAGATCCCTGAGGCAGGTAAATCTTCTAACAGCGGACCGTGCAGCGTTTCGGTGGTAAAACCCGCCTCTTCCAGCTTTTCAGCCAGGTGTTCTGCTACATATTCGGCACCGCCGAGGGTGCTGCCGCTGATAAGAGTGATATCTGCCATAAACCGCCACCTTTATTAAGAGTGGCGTATTGTACGCTGTGAACGCGTTGGGATCTACCTGTGGAAAAGTATGGGATTAAAAAAGCCGATCAGGGCTTGATGGTACGCATGATCGGGTTTTGCAGGACGATCAATGTCTCGGTGGACTGAATTTCATCAATTGTTTGGATCTTGTTGATAAGTACATGCTGGAGAGCGTCGATCGAACGGCACATCACTTTTATAAAGATGCTGTAGTGGCCGGTTGTGTAATAGGCTTCAGTGACTTCATCAAGGCTTTCCAGCTTTGCCAGCGCGGAAGGGTAGTCTTTGGCGCTCTTTAATATAATGCCGATAAAGCAGCCTACGTCATAACCGAGCTGCTTCGGGCTGACATCAATACGCGCCCCGGTAATGATCCCCGCCTGCTTCATTTTCTCTACTCGAACGTGAATCGTCCCCGGACTGACGCCAAATTGTTTCGCCAGTTCGGCGTAAGCGGTGCGCGCATTGCCCATTAATGCTTCCAGGATGCCACGGTCCAGATTGTCGATCAGATAATTTTCCATAGGATTTTCTTATGCGGATTGATGATTCATTCTATTTTAGCCTTCTTTTTTAATGAATCAAAAGTGAGTTAGGCTTTTTATTGAATGATTATTGCATGTGTGTCGGTTTTTGTTGCTTAATCATAAGCAACAGGACGCAGGAGTATAAAAAATGAAAACCGCTTACATTGCCAAACAACGTCAAATTAGCTTCGTGAAATCTCACTTTTCTCGTCAACTGGAAGAACGTCTGGGGCTGATCGAAGTCCAGGCGCCGATTCTTAGCCGTGTGGGGGATGGCACGCAGGATAACTTGTCGGGCTGTGAAAAAGCGGTGCAGGTAAAAGTGAAAGCTCTGCCTGATGCCCAGTTCGAAGTGGTTCATTCACTGGCGAAGTGGAAACGTCAGACCTTAGGGCAACACGACTTCAGCGCGGGCGAAGGGCTGTACACGCACATGAAAGCCCTTCGCCCCGATGAAGACCGTCTTTCTCCGTTGCACTCGGTCTATGTTGACCAGTGGGACTGGGAACGCGTAATGGGCGACGGTGAGCGTCAATTCTCGACTCTGAAAAGCACGGTAGAGGCGATCTGGGCGGGAATTAAAGCAACCGAAGCTGCGGTTAGCAAAGAATTTGGTCTGACACCGTTCCTGCCAGAACAGATCCACTTCGTCCACAGCGAAACGCTGCTGAGCCGTTATCCTGGACTGGATGCAAAAGGTCAGTGAACGTCCGATCGCCAAAGAGCTGGGCGCGGTCTTCCTTATCGGTATCGGTGGCAAATTATCCGACGGTCAGCGTCACGATGTTCGTGCGCCGGACTATGACGACTGGAGCACTCAATCTACCAGCGGTTTAGCCGGTCTCAACGGCGATATCCTGGTGTGGAACCCGGTACTAGAAGAACGCGTTTGAACTCTCTTCCATGGGGATTCGCGTGGATGCCAAAGCGCTGAAACATCAGCTTCAACTGACCGGTGACGAAGATCGTTTGCAGCTGGAATGGCACCAGGCGCTGTTGGGCGGCGAAATGCCGCAGACTATCGGCGGTGGGATTGGCCAGTCGCGTCTGACAATGCTGCTGCTGCAGCTTCCGCATATCGGCCAGGTACAATGCGGTGTGTGGCCAGCACAGGTACGTGAGAGCGTCTCTTCTCTGCTGTAATTAAAGATTAACGCTGCCAGCGTCTCAGCAGGCGGCTTCTTAACCCGGTATCAAAGCGCCAGATATGATCGAAAATGCGCATGATCCCGGTTTGCCCATGTGCAGACATCGCCACGGCATGAAAACGATGTTGGTACTTATGCTGCAGATCCCCGACCTTTCTTTACTTCCACTTCATCCGGCAGTCGCTGGGCGATAAAATCTGAGATAACCACCGCGTCAGCATCCTGCCACTGCGGGTTTTGCAGATGTTCAATAATGGCGCGAAAACAGCTCGCCATGTCGGTACCGCCGCGAAAACGCTGGCTTAAAAAACGGATTGCTTGTTCGATGCCTTGTGGGCCTGAAAGCTCATAACGGACGATCTCGGTGGAAAATAGCATAATATAGCAGCGCCGGTTTTCTGCGAGAGCAATGCGCATCAAGGCCAGGCAGAACGCTTTCGCACACTGTTCATTAAAGCCGCCCATTGAGCCGGAAGTATCCACACAGACAATAAACGGCCCGCGCGGCTGTTCATCGTAATCTTTATGTACCACCGGACGTTCGATCACTTTTTCACGCCACGACTCACCGTGCAGGCGATAGGTGAGCAACTGTTTTTCCACCAGCCGACGGTAAAACTCATACTCCAGTTCCGTTATCCCTAGTGTCGCCAGTTCTGGCGGCAGGAGACGTAAAATATCATCGCTTTGTTGCAGACCATCAACCTGCTCAGGAACCGTCGCCGGTTCGCGCACCATGGTGCGGAAGGTTTCCATCTGCGCATCGTTGCGCGGTATTGATTTGGCTTCCCGAGAACGCCCCAGCTGCTCTGCCAGGCGTTTCAGTTCCGGCTGTTCGTTAAGAAATTCACCGTATTTCACAATCAACTGATAGTCGCCACGTTTAAGCTGACCGGCGCTCATATCCCACAGACGACCAGCTGCAGTATTGTTATCTGCGAGAATCGGTTCAAGTTGTCCGCTCAGCGTCATGCGTTCCTGAACTTCACTCAACAGTTGTTCGCGTTCTTCTTCTAATAGCTGTTGATTTAACGTCGTTGCTTGCACGATCAGACTTAAACGCCAACGCTGGAGAAAAAGCGTGTGTAACGCTGAAGTGATCGTGCTGTTAGCATCAACCAACTGTCGGGCTTGTTCTGCCCATGGAGAATTCAGACGATGCAGTAAGTCCAGGATCTGTGGTAGCTGCACAATAAACTGTGGCGTGGAGAGGAGCTGGCTTTGCTGATAGCACATCACCTCTTCGGTGAGTTCCGGCGGGACTCGGGCATCTTTCAGCCGACTGCGCAGCGCTTCACGCCAGCGGGGAACATCATCAGTGATTGCCGCCTTCAGGCGTGGGAATTTTTCAAAGAAGACCGCCAGCTGCGGTGAGGCCAGCAGTGCGATGATCATCTCTTCGATCAATCCCTCTTCGCTGACGGCCAGCATCACATTAAGCGTATCCAGCGTTAGCATTGTTGTGCCTGGCGAATCTGTGCACCGACATCCTGTAGGCTGGCTTCAATGCGACCTAACCAGTCGCCAGGGATAAACAGACATTTTTGCTGTTCGCTGAATAAAGCGTGTTGCTTGCGCCAGTCGCTTTCAAGCTCTTCCAGTTGTTGTTTTATTTCACCAGGCAGACCTTCAGCCGATGAACCGGGAAGTGCCAGCGTACTGCCTTGTAAACTTACATCGCGAACGACAAGATGTTGGGCGCTATCAACTTCCAGATTCAGTTTCTGGGCAAAGCCGATACCGTTCAGTTTACCGCGAATTTCACCACCTTTGCTCAGCCACTGTTCCAGCGCGCTACGCTCAAAGGAGATATGAACCACTTCCATATCATGCAGTTTTAACGGTTTTTGCAGCAGTAGAGTCAGAGTGGAAGCAGTAACGTTAACAGGAAGTTGATACTGCTGACGACGGCTGAAAATGCCGCCCAGACGAATTACCGTTAAGGCTGTTTTATCGCTTTGTTGCTGCTGGAGTTGCAGGTGACGTTGCACAATCGCGCCAAGGCGAGTCAACATCCCTTGCTGTTGCCAGGCGTGACCGGTCATCAATACATCAATTTGTTGTTGTATCAAATTCAGGCTTTGCGCGTCATACCACAGGCAATCTTTCAGCAAAATGAGATCTACCGGGGCAACAGCACTGCGACCGCTAAAAAAGGCGCTGGCCTGCAATAATCGGATCGCTTTTTTCCAGCGACGATCCGAGACATAAGGCGCATCCGGTAATTTATCCAGTTGCTGGCGCAGCATAAAAATCAGCTCAAATACATGATCGGGCAGCGTAATTTCACCAATCTCTTTCTGCCAGCGTTCATATTCTTCATCTGTGACCTGCAAGGCATCAGGAACCGGATTGTCGTTTTCATCCTGTTGACTGGTCAGCATGGAGCGGAAATTCGCTTTATCCTGCACTTTATCTAACCACAGACGAATCAGCATGCGGTCATATAACGCTTCCAGACTGCTGTCTGCTTCCGGCAGCTCGTTGGAGGCCGCCACCAGCAGACGCATCGGGATTTTTTCTACGTGTGCACCGTTGCGGAACTGGCGCTCGTTAATGGCGGTGAGCAAGGTATTAAGAATTGCCGGGCCCGCTTTCCAGATCTCATCCAGAAAGACAATTTCTGCTTCCGGCAGGTAACCGCTGGTTAAACGTTCATAGCGCCCTTCATCTTTTAGCGCCTGAATAGAAAGGGGACCAAAAACTTCTTCCGGCGTGGAGAAGCGGGTCATCAGATATTCAAACGCGCGGGCATTCTGAAAGGCGAATTTTAAGCGCCGGGCGATCAAACTTTTGGCAATACCTGGCGGGCCAAGGAGGAACACACTTTCACCACTTAATGCCGCTAATAAACACAAGCGGATGGCGTGGCTACGTTCATAAAGCCCCTTTTCCAACGAACTGCTCAGGCGGGAAATTCTTTCCGCTAATAAATGAGGGTGAGCCATAATGAAGTGGCGTCCTTTCGTCAAAAGTTCTGCGTAAATTGCGAGTATAGACGTTTCTTGCTGGTGGCTAAAATAGTCTCAAAGGGGGGGTATTTTTCTTTGAGCCAGGTTAATGTGGCCGCATTTAGGAGTACGATTTTGCCGTTAATCGTGCATACTGTGCGCTTTTTTGTGGGCCAAGGGACTAAGCACACATTTCATATTTCAACGAAAGACTAGTCTATGAGCACTGATAATAAGCAATCATTGCCCGCGATTACCCTCGCGGCGATTGGAGTTGTCTACGGCGATATTGGTACCAGCCCGTTATATACACTTCGTGAATGTTTGTCCGGCCAGTTTGGTTTTGGCGTTGAACGCGATGCCGTGTTTGGCTTTTTATCGCTGATCTTCTGGCTGCTAATCTTTGTGGTTTCCATTAAATATCTCACCTTCGTGATGCGGGCAGATAACGCCGGTGAGGGGGGGATCCTGACGTTGATGTCGCTTGCCGGGCGTAATACGTCGGCGCGAACCACATCAATGCTGGTGATTATGGGGCTAATCGGCGGCAGCTTTTTCTATGGTGAAGTCGTCATAACACCCGCTATTTCGGTGATGTCAGCCATTGAAGGTCTGGAAATCGTCGCCCCGCAGCTGGATACCTGGATAGTTCCCCTCTCAATTATCGTTCTCACTTTATTATTTATGATTCAAAAACATGGCACGGCTATGGTCGGTAAGCTGTTTGCGCCGATCATGCTGACCTGGTTTTTGATTCTGGCAGGACTGGGGTTACGTAGCATTATTGCTAACCCGGAAGTGCTGCATGCGCTGAATCCAATGTGGGCGGTGCATTTCTTCCTTGAATACAAAACGGTTTCTTTTATTGCATTAGGGGCAGTGGTGTTGTCGATTACGGGGGTCGAGGCGCTGTATGCTGATATGGGGCACTTTGGTAAGTTCCCTATTCGCCTGGCGTGGTTCACCGTCGTATTACCTTCCTTGACCCTTAATTACTTCGGTCAGGGAGCGCTGTTGTTAAAGAACCCGGAAGCGATTAAGAACCCGTTCTTCCTGTTGGCACCGGACTGGGCGCTGATCCCGCTGCTGATCATCGCCGCACTGGCGACGGTAATTGCCTCGCAGGCGGTTATCTCTGGCGTCTTCTCATTGACGCGTCAGGCGGTACGTCTGGGATATTTGTCGCCGATGCGCATTATTCACACCTCCGAAATGGAGTCAGGGCAAATCTATATTCCGTTTGTGAACTGGATGCTCTATGTCGCGGTCGTGATTGTGATTGTCAGCTTTGAGCACTCCAGCAACCTGGCGGCGGCGTACGGGATTGCGGTGACCGGAACCATGGTGCTGACGTCTATTCTCTCGACTACCGTGGCACGTCAGAACTGGCACTGGAATAAGTATTTTGTTGCGCTGATCCTGATTGCTTTCCTTTGTGTCGATATTCCATTGTTCACCGCTAACCTCGATAAACTGCTCTCCGGCGGCTGGTTGCCATTGAGCCTCGGTACTGTGATGTTTATCGTGATGACCACCTGGAAGAGCGAGCGTTTCCGCTTGCTGCGGCGGATGCATGAACATGGTAACTCTCTGGAAGCGATGATTGCTTCGCTGGAGAAATCACCGCCTGTTCGCGTGCCCGGGACCGCGGTGTATATGTCGCGTGCAATCAACGTCATTCCCTTTGCGCTGATGCATAACCTTAAACATAACAAGGTCCTGCATGAGCGCGTGATTCTGCTGACCCTGACGAAGATGCACCTTATGTACACAATGTTCGCCGCGTGCAGATAGAGCAGCTGTCGCCTACCTTCTGGCGCGTGGTTGCCAGCTATGGCTGGCGTGAAACGCCGAATGTTGAAGAAGTGTTCCACCGCTGCGGTCTTGAAGGCTTAAGTCGCCGGATGATGGAAACGTCGTTCTTTATGTCGCACGAGTCGCTGATTGTCGGCAAGCGGCCGTGGTACCTGCGCCTGCGCGGCAGCGTTACCTGCTCCAGCGCAATGCGCTGCGCGCGCCGGATCAGTTTGAAATCCCGCCTAACCGGGTTATCGAACTGGTACCCAGGTTGAAATCTAAAATAATCAACGCCCTCCCTCATCTTGATGGAGGGCGTTTTTTTATCGCTAATTTCGGTTTGCGAAACGTTTCGATGGTGATCACATTTCTATAACCTGATGATGGTTTTTCGTCTGGTGAGACTAAACTTAAGGTAGCGAAACGTTTCGCTAGTGGAGCAAGAAAACAAATGAGGAAGGTAGGTACCGACTCTGAAATCTCTACGGTTATCTCCCGTCTGTGTTATACCGATACGCTGGTAGTGTGCGATGCGGGTTTACCTATTCCCCACAGCACCGCGCGCATTGATATGGCGTTAACCCAGGGCGTTCCCACCTTTATGCAGGTGTTGGGCGTAGTGACTCAGGAGATGCAGGTCGAGGCCGCCATTCTCGCGACGGAAATTCAACAACATAATCCGCAGCTCCACGAAACGTTGCTCAAACACATCGAGCAACTGCAACAACACCAGGGAAATTGCATTGACGTTCGTTATGTCTCGCATGAGCAGTTCAAACAACAAACCGCGGACAGTCAGGCGGTATTTCGCAGCGGGGAATGTCTCCGTATGCGAATATCATTCTCTGTGCTGGCGTCACTTTCTGAGGCCATCATGGACGCACTTCTTACAACTCAAAGGGATCGATAAATCGTTCCCGGGCGTGAAGGCGCTCTCCGGTGCTGCGTTAATGTCTACTCCGGGCGCGTGATGGCGCTGGTGGAGAAAACGGCGCGGGCAAATCCACCATGATGAAAGTGCTGACCGGGATCTTACGCCCGCGACGCTGGTTCATTATTATGGCTGGGTAAAGACACGACCTTCACCGGTCCAAAATCCTCCCAGGAAGCCGGGATCAGTATCATCCACCAGGAGCTTAACCTGATCCCACAGCTGACGATCGCCGAGAACATTTTTCTTGGCCGTGAGGTTGTTGGCCGCTTGGCAAAATCGACTGGAAAAGGATGTATGCCGAAGCCGACGTTCTGCTGGCAAAACTGAATCTGCGCTTTAGCAGCGACCGCCTGGTGGGCGAACTGTCGATTGGCGACCAGCAGATGGTGGAAATTGCCAAAGTGCTGAGCTTTGAGTCGAAGGTCATCATTATGGATGAACCGACCGATGCGTTGACCGATACCGAAACCGAATCCCTGTTCCGCGTCATCCGCGAGCTGAAATCGCAGGGGCGCGGCATTGTCTTATCTCCCACCGTATGAAAGAGATTTTCGAGATTTGCGACGATGTGACGGTTTTCCGCGATGGGCAATTTATTGCCGAGCGCGAAGTGGCCAGCCTCGATGAAGATCGGCTGATCGAAATGACGGCGGGCGCAAGCTGGAAGATCAATATCCGCGGCTTGATAAACAGCCGGGTCAGATTCGCCTGAAAGTCGATGCGCTGTGTGGGCCGGGCGTCGAGATGTTTCCTTCACCCTGCGTAAGGGCGAAATTCTCGGCGTTGCCGGGCTCATGGGCGCCGGACGTACGGAACTGATGAAAGTACTGTACGGCGCGCTGCCGCGCACCAGCGGCTACGTGACGCTCGACGGCCATGAAGTCGTGCCGTTCCCCGCAGGATGGTCTGGCAAACGGCATCGTTTGTATTTCCGAAGACCGCAACGCGACGGTCTGGTGTGGGCATGTCGGTCAAAGAGAACATGTCTTTGACCGCGCTGCGCTATTTCAGTCGCGCCGGCGGTAGCCTTAAACATAAAGACGAACAGCAGGCGGTAAGCGACTTTATCCGTTTGTTCAACGTCAAAACCCCATCTATGGAACAGGCGATTGGCCTGCTGTCCGGCGGCAACCAGCAAAAGGTGGCCATTGCGCGCGGTCTGATGACCCGCCCAAAAGTACTGATCCTCGATGAGCCAACGCGCGGCGTTGATGTGGGCGCTAAGAAAGAAATTTATCAGCTAATCAACCAGTTCAAGGCCGATGGTCTGAGCATTATTCTGGTCTCCTCTGAGATGCCGGAAGTATTGGGGATGAGCGATCGCATTATTGTGATGCATGAAGGGCATCTCGGCGGTGAGTTTTCTTGCGAGCAGGCCACCCAGGTAGTATTAATGGCTGCCGCAGTGGGCAAGCTTAACCGCGCGAACCAGGAGTAAAAAAGATGACAACCCAGTCTGTGGCAGGTCGCCGCTATTTCACTAAAGCATGGCTGCTGGAGCAAAAATCGCTGATTGCCCTGCTGGTGCTGATAGCGGTTGTGTCGACCATGAGCCCAAACTTTTTTACCGTCAATAATCTGTTCAACATCCTGCAGCAAACCTCCGTGAATGCGATCATGGCGGTCGGGATGACGCTGGTCATTTTAACGTCGGGGATCGACCTGTCCGTCGGTTCGTTGCTGGCGTTGACCGGCGCAGTCGCCGCGTCGATTGTGGGTATCGAAGTCAATGCGCTGGTGGCGGTTGCTGCCGCACTCGCATTAGGTGCCGCAATTCGGGGCTGTTACTGGTGTCATTGTTGCCAAGGGGCGAGTTCAGGCGTTTATTGCCACCCTGGTGATGATGCTACTGCTGCGCGGCGTGACGATGGTTTACACCAACGGCAGCCCGGTGAATACCGGATTTACCGATAATGCCGATGTTCTCCGGCTGGTTCGGTATTGGCCGCCCGTGGCATCTGAATGCCGGTATGGATCATGGGGATTGTTTTCCCGCGGCCTGGTACATGCTGCATCACACCCGTCTGGGTCGTTATATCTATGCGCTGGGCGGTAACGAAGCGGCAACTCGCCTCTCCGGTATCAGCGTCAATAAAGTCAGAAATTATCGTCTATCTCTTTGTGCGGGTTACTGTCGGCGCTGGCGGGCATTATTGAAGTTGCGCGCCTCTCCTCGGCACAACCAACTGCGGGTACCGGCTATGAGCTGGATGCAATCGCGGCGGTGGCGTGGGCGGTACCAGCCTGGCAGGCGGTAAGGGTCGTATCGTCGGCACGCTTATCGGTGCGCTGATTCTTGGTTTTCTGAACAATGGTTTTGAACTTGTTAGGTGTTTCTTCTTATTACCAGATCATCGTTAAAGCAGTCGTGATCTTGCGGCGGTGCTGGTGGACAACAAAAAGCAGTAATGTATCTTAACACGACAGGACATCTTAGATATGAACATGAAAAAACTGGCTACCCTGGTTTCCGCGGTTGCGCTCAGCGCGACCGTCAGCGCGAACGCGATGGCAAAAGACACCATTGCTTTGGTTATCTCTACCCTGAATAACCCGTTCTTTGTTTCTCTGAAGGATGGCGCGCAGAAAGAAGCGGAACAACTGGGTTACAACCTGGTGGTTCTGGATTCGCAGAACAACCCGGCGAAAGAGCTGGCTAACGTTCAGGATTTGACTGTTCGCGGCACCAAAATCCTGCTGATCAACCCAACGGACTCCGACGCGGTGGGTAACGCCATCAAGATGGCAAACCAGGCGAAATCCCGGTTATCACCCTTGACCGCGTTGCTTCTAAGGGCGACGTCGTCAGCCATATTTTCCGACAACGTACTGGGCGGGCAAAATTGCCGGTGACTATATCGCTAAGAAAGAAGGCGAAGGTGCAAAAGTTATCGAACTGCAGGGGATTGCCGGAACATCCGCCGCGCGTGAACGTGGTGAAGGCTTCCAGCAGGCCGTGGCTGCACATAAATTCAATGTCCTGGCCAGCCAGCCTGCAGATTTCGACCGTACTAAAGGTCTGAACGTCATGCAGGACCTGCTGACCGCGCATCCTGACGTGAAAGCGGTATTCGCTCAGAATGACGAAATGGCCAGGGGCGCACTGCGTGCGCTGCAAACTGCCGGTAAATCCGATGTGATGGTGGTTGGTTTTGACGGCACACCAGATGGTGAGAAAGCGGTAAAAGATGGCAAACTGGCGGCGACAATCGCACAGTTGCCTGACCAGATTGGTGCTAAAGGCGTTGAAACCGCTGATAAAGTACTGAAAGGCGAAAAAGTACAGGCAAAATATCCTGTTGACCTGAAGCTGGTAATCAAGCAGTAATAACGCGAATGCGATTCAGGCTGTCTATAGCCTGATGGACAACATCAATAAGAAAAGTAGGGCACGCGCCACCGGTTATCCGGTGGCGCATCTTACCGGACACTCTGAAAATGAAAACCGCAGGCAACTCGTCGTCCTTGGCAGCATCAATGCCGATCACATTCTGAATCTTGAATCTTTCCCGACGCCGGGCGAAACCGTCACCGGTAGCCATTATCAGGTCGCTTTTGGCGGCAAAGGTGCTAACCAGGCGGTTGCTGCCGGGCGCAGCGGAGCGGGATATTGCTTTTATTGCCTGTACCGGCGACGACGATATCGGTGAGCGTATTCGCAAGCAGCTGGTAGTTGATCGTATTGACGTGCGCCAGCGAGCGCTGTCTCCGGTGAATTGACCGGCGTCGCGCTGATCTTTGTAAATGGTGAAGGTGAAAACGTCATCGGTAATCACGCCGGTGCTAACGCTGCATTATCTACTGCCTTAGTGGAAGCCCAGCGCGAGCGAATCGCTAACGCTGATGCGCTGCTGATGCAGCTAGAATCCCCACTGGACAGCGTACTGCTGGCTGCGCAGATAGCTCACCAGAACCAAACCACCGTGGTATTGAACCCGGCCCCGGCGCGCGAGCTGCCGGATGTGCTGCTGTCGCTGGTGGATATTATTACCCGAACGAAACCGAAGCGGAAAAGCTAACCGGCGTGCGGGTTGAAAACGATGACGATGCCGCGAAAGCCGCGCAGCGTTCTGCATGGCAAAGGGATCGACACCGTGATTATTACTCTCGGCAGCCGTGGCGTATGGGCCAGCGTGAAGGGCGAAGGTCGCCGCGTGCCGGGCTTTAAAGTTCAGGCCATTGATACTATTGTTGCGGGTGACACTTTTAACGGTGCGCTGATGACGGCGCTGCTGGAAAATACGCCGCTGTCTGATGCGCTACGCTTTGCCCATGCGGCGGCGGCGATTGCCGTAACACGCAAAGGCGCGCAGCCTTCTGTTCCGTGGCGTGAAGAGATCGACGAATTTTTACGTCAAAGGGGTAATGCTTGGCCACGATGAAGGATGTTGCTCGCCTGGCGGGCGTTTCCACCTCAACGGTATCTCACGTCATTAATAAAGACCGGTTTGTCAGCGATGCCATTACCGGGAAAGTTGATGCGGCGATTAAAGAACTGAACTACGCGCCTTCTGCTTTGGCGCGTAGTCTCAAACTGAATCAGACACGTACCATCGGCATGCTTATCACCGCCAGTACCAACCCGTTCTATTCTGAACTGGTGCGCGGCGTAGAGCGGAGCTGCTTTGAGCGGGGCTACAGTTTAGTACTGTGTAATACCGAAGGTGATGAACAGCGGATGAACCGCAATCTTGAGACGCTGATGCAAAAGCGCGTCGATGGGCTGCTGCTGCTGTGTACCGAAACGCACCAGCCGTCGCTGGAAATTATGCAACGTTATCCTTCTATTCCTTCTGTGATGATGGACTGGGCACCGTTCGACGGTGACAGTGACCTGATTCAGGATAACTCACTGCTCGGCGGTGATATGGCCACGCGCTATCTCATTGAGCGGGGTTACACTCGCATTGCTTGTATTGCCGGGCCGCTGGATAAAACCCCTGCGCGTCTGCGTCTGGAAGGGTATCGGGAAGCGATGCATAACGCACAGCGTGCCGATCCCTGAAGGGTATGAAATTACCAGTAACTTTGAGTTTGGTGGCGGCTTTGATGCCATGCAGCAACTGCTCACGCACCCGCTTCGGCCGGATGCGGTATTTGTTGGCAACGATGCGATGGCGGTGGGCGTTTATCAGTCGCTTTATCAGGCTGGACTGCGTATCCCACAGGATGTGGCGGTGATTGGTTATGACGATATTGAGCTGGCGCGCTATATGACGCCACCGCTGACCACGATTCACCAGCCGAAAGATGAACTGGGTGAATTGGCAATAGATGTCTTAATTCATAGAATCGCCCAACCCGGGCAAAAGCAGCAGCGTATGCAGCTGACGCCCGAGCTGGTGGTTCGCGGTTCCGTTTAAGGCTAGTGTTTTTCCTTAATCAGGTTGCGCCCATCTTTGGCTTTCAGCAGCATAAACATCAATGCCGATATCACCGTGATAACGCCCATGGTGATAAAGGTATAGTGGAACTGATCGATAGTGCTCGCCCCTTCAAGACTTTGATATGAGCGCAGCACCGCGGCGCTGACTGCCACCCCAAGACTGATAGACAATTGCTGCGTCACGGCCAGCAGGCTGTTACCGCCGCTGGCGTTGTCGTCGGTTAAGTCAGCCAGCGTGATGGTATTCATCGATGTGAACTGCGTTGACATCGCCATCCCCAGCACGAAGAGCGGCAGAATCAATAACCATACCGGCATTGTCGGCGACTGAAACGCGAACTGAGCAATCATCACGCCGATAAACAGCGTCACGCTGACCAGCGTTTTTCGATAGCCTAATCGGCGCAACACCTGCGTCACGGTCGATTTCGCCAGAATCGAGCCGATGGCCGTCGGTGCCATTATGCAGCCGGCAACCAACGCCGGATAGCCAAACCCCACTTGTAACATCAGCGGCATCAGAAACGGTATGCAGCCGGTACCCAAACGCGTGGCCAGGTTGCCAGCGATGCCGACGGAAAAGGTGCGGGTTTTAAATAATGATAACGAGATTAGTGGCGCCGGGTGTTTGCGGGCGTGGCGGATATAGGAGTAGTAAAGAAGACTGAACAGCACCACCATCAAGGCAATCCAGCTCGCTACAATCTGCTCGCCCAACAGTTCCATCCCAATAGAGAACAGTACCAGGCTAAATCCGAACAGCAGAAAACCGGAGAGATCGAAGCGTCTACGCGGCGTGGTGAAGTTCGGCATATATTTGCGGGCATACAGTAACCCCGCAACGCCAATAGGAATGTTGATCAGGAAAATCCAGTGCCAGGTGGCCCAGGTGACGAAACGCCACCAGTACTGGCCCCAAAATAGGCCCTATCAGCCCCGGCATCGTCACGAAGTTAAGCACCGGCAGAAGTTCGCTACGCGGATAAGCGCGCAGTAACGCCAGGCGGGCAACGGGCATCATCATCGCACCGCCGACCCCTTGAATGATGCGGAAGATAACCAGCTCAGATAATGAGGTAGACAGCGCGCAGGCTAGCGAACCTAAGGTGAATAAGCTGACGGCCAGCATAAAGATGCGCCGGGTGCCGAAACGGTCGGCCAACCAGCCGCTCACCGGGATCAGCATCGCCACGGTGAGGGTATAACTGATAATGGCCGACTGCATCGCTAAGGGGGAGCGGTTGAGACTATGGGCGATCGCGGGAAGCGCGGTATTCAGAATGGTGGCGTCCAGCGCTTGCATAAAGAAGGCCATGGCGGCAATCCAGGGAAGGCCTGCCATGCTCCGCGCTTTCATTTCAGTCATTCGCTTTCCTTTATACGACCGCACGGATATGCGGTGCATTCAATAAAGCCTGACAGGCAATAAGCGCCTGCGGACCATCACCCGCCTGAATAGCATCAACAATAGCCTGGTGGCTAGCCAGCTCAATGACTTCATCTTCAGTAATAGAAGTGAAATATATGTGGTACACGGAATGGAAGAGCTTCGCGAATGAGGTCAGGAACGGATTCGCGCTCATCTCATAGATATGCTCATGCCAGGATGTGTCGACATCTATCCAGCGTTCGCGGTTAAACTCTTTCTCAATGGGCCATCTCTCCCATTAAGGTGTTCAGATGCGCTTTCTGCTCGGCGGTACCCAGCGTTGCGGCCAGCATACATGCCTGTGGCTCCAGACTGCGGCGCAGCACCAGGAAGTGCTTCATGACGGACTGGAAGTTATCGGTGGTGAGCCACCAGGAGATCAGTTCCGTATCGAGAAAGTTCCAGTATGCCTGCGGCATTACCCGGGTGCCGATGCGCGGGCGAGGAAGAAGCATGCCTTTTGCCGAGAGCGTCTTCACCGCCTCGCGAACGGCGGTTCGGCTGACTCCGAAGATCTCACCTAACTCCATTTCGCCTGGAGAATGCTTTCCGGCGGATATTCACCGGTTAATATCTTTTGAGCTATTTCTCAGCCAGAACCCAGGAGATGTTTTTTTGAGCTGCCAGTTGCTGTGCGCTTAGAGACATAAATGCCATTCCTATTATTTATCTTTCTTTAGTATGCCATTTGACGTGCTGGATCGGTGTTAAAAACAGCAAATCGGGCTTTTAACGGCGTATTCATAAACAATCTGGTGAAAAAGTTAGCGAGCGATAAAATATTTTAAATTTCCCCTTGTCAGGAAGAATTAACTCCCTATAATGCGGCCCCACTGAGACGGCAACGGCAAACAAGCCGCCGGGTCAGCGGGGTTCTTCAGAGAACGTCGGCAGAGAAAAGCGAAATTAAACGCTTGACTCTGAAAGAGGAAAGCGTAATATACGCCACCTCGCAACAGTGAGCGAAAGCCGTGTTGCACTGCTCTTTAACAATTTATCAGACAATCTGTGTGGGCACTCGAAGATACGGATTCTTAAACGTCGCAAGACGCTAAATGAATACCAAGTCTCAACGAGTGAACATACGTAATTCATTACGAAGTTTAATTCATTGAGCATCAAACACTTTTAAATTGAAGAGTTTGATCATGGCTCAGATTGAACGCTGGCGGCAGGCCTAACACATGCAAGTCGAACGGTAGCACAGAGAGCTTGCTCTTGGGTGACGAGTGGCGGACGGGTGAGTAATGTCTGGGAAACTGCCCGATGGAGGGGGATAACTACTGGAAACGGTAGCTAATATCGCATAACGTCGCAAGACCAAAGTGGGGGACCTTCGGGCCTCACACCATCGGATGTGCCCAGATGGGATTAGCTAGTCAGGTGGGGTAACGGCTCACCTAGGCGACGATCCCTAGCTGGTCTGAGAGGATGACCAGCCACACTGGAACTGAGACACGGTCCAGACTCCTACGGGAGGCAGCAGTGGGGAATATTGCACAATGGGCGCAAGCCTGATGCAGCCATGCCGCGTGTATGAAGAAGGCCTTCGGGTTGTAAAGTACTTTCAGCGAGGAGGAAGGCGTTGTAGTTAATAACTGCAGCGATTGACGTTACTCGCAGAAGAAGACACCGGCTAACTCCGTGCCAGCAGCCGCGGTAATACGGAGGGTGCAAGCGTTAATCGGAATTACTGGGCGTAAAGCGCACGCAGGCGGTCTGTCAAGTCGGATGTGAAATCCCCGGGCTCAACCTGGGAACTGCATTCGAAACTGGCAGGCTAGAGTCTTGTAGAGGGGGGTAGAATTCCAGGTGTAGCGGTGAAATGCGTAGAGATCTGGAGGAATACCGGTGGCGAAGGCGGCCCCCTGGACAAAGACTGACGCTCAGGTGCGAAAGCGTGGGGAGCAAACAGGATTAGATACCCTGGTAGTCCACGCCGTAAACGATGTCGACTTGGAGGTTGTGCCCTTGAGGCGTGGCTTCCGGAGCTAACGCGTTAAGTCGACCGCCTGGGGAGTACGGCCGCAAGGTTAAAACTCAAATGAATTGACGGGGGCCCGCACAAGCGGTGGAGCATGTGGTTTAATTCGATGCAACGCGAAGAACCTTACCTACTCTTGACATCCAGAGAATTTAGCAGAGATGCTTTAGTGCCTTCGGGAACTCTGAGACAGGTGCTGCATGGCTGTCGTCAGCTCGTGTTGTGAAATGTTGGGTTAAGTCCCGCAACGAGCGCAACCCTTATCCTTTGTTGCCAGCGGTTCGGCCGGGAACTCAAAGGAGACTGCCAGTGATAAACTGGAGGAAGGTGGGGATGACGTCAAGTCATCATGGGCCTTCGGTTGGGCTACACACGTGCTACAATGGCATATACAAAGAGAAGCGACCTCGCGAGAGCAAGCGGACCTCATAAAGTATGTCGTAGTCCGGATTGGAGTCTGCAACTCGACTCCATGAAGTCGGAATCGCTAGTAATCGTAGATCAGAATGCTACGGTGAATACGTTCCCGGGCCTTGTTCACCGCCCGTCACACCATGGGAGTGGGTTGCAAAAGAAGTAGGTGGCTTACCTTCGGCGAGGGCGCTTACCACTTTGTGATTCATGACTGGGGTGAAGTCGTAACAAGGTAACCGTAGGGGAACCTGCGGTTGGATCGCTTCCTTACCTTAAAGAAACGTTCTTTGAAGTGTCCACACAGATTGTCTGATGGGAATGATGAACTTCTGAATGTACTTACAGTACATTAAGAAGCATGATGAACTTCTGAATGTACTATACGAGTGCATTAAGAAGTTTGCTCTTAAAAACTGGATCAAGCTGAAAATTGAAACGACACACTGTGTCTGTTCTCCGTAAACAACAGATAAGTGGGTTTGTTAGTTTTTCAAATTTTCGCAACGCGGAATGTTTTTTACGAAACATCTTCGGGTTGTGAGGTTCGCGACTAAGCGTACACGGTGGATGCCCTGGCAGTCAGAGGCGATGAAGGACGTGCTAATCTGCGATAAGCGTGGGTAAGGTGATATAACCGTTATAACCGACGTTTCGGACTGGGGAAACCCAGGTGATTCGTCACACTATCGTTAAGTGAATACATAGCTTCACGAAGCGAACCGGGGGAACTGAAACATCTAAGTACCCCGAGGAAAAGAAATCAACCGAGATTCCCCTAGTAGCGGCGAGCAAACGGGGAGCAGCCCAGCGTCTGAATCAGCATGTGTGTTAGTGGAACAGTCTGGAAAGTCCGGCGATACAGGGTGATAGCCCCGTACACAAAAATGCATGTGCTGTGAACTCGAAGAGTAGGGCGGGACACGTGGTATCCTGTCTGGATATGGGGGGACCTCCTCCAAGGCTAAATACTCCTGACTGCCGATAGTGAACCAGTACCGTAGGGAAAGGCGAAAAGAACCCCGGCGAGGGGAGTGAAAAGAACCTGAAACCGTGTACGTACAAGCAGTGGGAGCCTTGATTTTTCGGGTGACTGCGTACCTTTTGTATAATGGGTCAGCGACTTATATTCTGTAGCAAGGTTAACCGGATGGGGAGCCGAAGGGAAACCGAGTCTTAACTGGGCGTTAAGTGCAGGGTACTGACCCGAAACCCGGTGATCTAGCCATGGGCAGGTTGAAGGTTGGGTAACACTAACTGGAGGACCGAACCGACTAATGTTGAAAAATTAGCGGATGACTTGTGGCTGGGGGTGAAAGGCCAATCAAACCGGGAGATAGCTGGTTCTCCCCGAAAGCTATTTAGGTAGCGCCTCGTGAATTCATCTTCGGGGGTAGAGCACTGTTTCGGCTAGGGGGTCATTCCGACTTCCAACCCGATGCAAACTACAAATACCGAAGAATGTTATCACGGGAGACACACGGCGGGTGCTAACGCTCCGTCGTGAAGGGGAAACAACCCCAGACCGCCAGCTAAGGTGCCAAAGTCACAGTTAAGTGGGAAACGATGTGGGAAGGCTCAGACAGCCAGGATGTTGGCTTAGAGCAGCCATCATTTAAAGAAAGCGTAATAGCTCACTGGTCGCGTCGGCCTGCGCGGAAGATGTAACGGGGCTAAACTGTGCACCGAAGCTGCGGCAGCGACACTTATGTGTTGTTGGGTAGGGGAGCGTCTGTAAGCCGTTGAAGGTGGCCTGTGAGGGTTGCTGGAGGTATCGGAAGTGCGAATGCTGACATAAGTAACGATAATGCGGGTGAAAAACCCGCACGCCGGAAGACCAAGGGTTCCTGTCCAACGTTAATCGGGGCAGGGTGAGTCGACCCCTAAGGCGAGGCCGAAAGGCGTAGTCGATGGGAAACAGGTTCATGTTCCTGTACTTGGTGTTACTGCGAAGGGGGGACGGAGAAGGCTATGTTAGCCGGGCGACGGTTGTCCCCGGTTTAAGCATGTAGGCGGGAAGTTTAGGTAAATCCGGACTTCTTTTAACGCTGAGGTGTGATGACGAGGCACTACGGTGCTGAAGTAACAAATGCCCTGCTTCCAGGAAAAGCCTCTAAGCATCAGGTAACATCAAATCGTACCCCAAACCGACACAGGTGGTCAGGTAGAGAATACCAAGGCGCTTGAGAGAACTCGGGTGAAGGAACTAGGCAAAATGGTGCGTAACTTCGGGAGAAGGCACGCTGATATGTAGGTGAAGTGGTTTACCCATGGAGCTGAAATCAGTCGAGAATACCAGCTGGCTGCAACTGTTTATTAAAAACACAGCACTGTGCAAACACGAAAGTGGACGTATACGGTGTGACGTCTGCCCGGTGCCGGAAGGTTAATTGATGGGGTTAGCGGCAACGCGAAGCTCTTGATCGAAGCCCCGGTAAACGGCGGCCGTAACTATAACGGTCCTAAGGTAGCGAAATTCCTTGTCGGGTAAGTTCCGACCTGCACGAATGGCGTAATGATGGCCAGGCTGTCTCCACCCGAGACTCAGTGAAATTGAACTCGCTGTGAAGATGCAGTGTACCCGCGGCAAGACGAAAGCCCCCGTGAACCTTTACTATAGCTTGACACTGAACACTGGTCCTTGATGTGTAGGATAGGTGGGAGGCTTTGAAGTGTGGACGCCAGTCTGCATGGAGCCGACCTTGAAATACCACCCTTTAATGTTTGATGTTCTAACGTGGACCCGTGATCCGGGTTGCGGACAGTGTCTGGTGGGTAGTTTGACTGGGGCGGTCTCCTCCTAAAGAGTAACGGAGGAGCACGAAGGTTGGCTAATCCTGGTCGGACATCAGGAGGTTAGTGCAATGGCATAAGCCAGCTTGACTGCGAGCGTGACGGCGCGAGCAGGTGCGAAAGCAGGTCATAGTGATCCGGTGGTTCTGAATGGAAGGGCCATCGCTCAACGGATAAAAGGTACTCCGGGGATAACAGGCTGATACCGCCCAAGAGTTCATATCGACGGCGGTGTTTGGCACCTCGATGTCGGCTCATCACATCCTGGAGCTGAAGTAGGTCCCAAGGGTATGGCTGTTCGCCATTTAAAGTGGTACGCGAGCTGGGTTTAGAACGTCGTGAGACAGTTCGGTCCCTATCTGCCGTGGGCGCTGGAGAACTGAGGGGGGCTGCTCCTAGTACGAGAGGACCGGAGTGGACGCATCACTGGTGTTCGGGTTGTCATGCCAATGGCACTGCCCGGTAGCTAAATGCGGAAGAGATAAGTGCTGAAAGCATCTAAGCACGAAACTTGCCCCGAGATGAGTTCTCCCTGACTCCTTGAGAGTCCTGAAGGAACGTTGAAGACGACGACGTTGATAGGCCGGGTGTGTAAGCGCAGCGATGCGTTGAGCTAACCGGTACTAATGAACCGTGAGGCTTAACCTTACAACGCCGAAGATGTTTTGGCGGATGAGAGAAGATTTTCAGCCTGATACAGATTAAATCAGAACGCAGAAGCGGTCTGATGAAACAGAATTTGCCTGGCGGCCGTAGCGCGGTGGTCCCACCTGACCCCATGCCGAACTCAGAAGTGAAACGCCGTAGCGCCGATGGTAGTGTGGGGTCTCCCCATGCGAGAGTAGGGAACTGCCAGGCATCAAATTAAGCAGTAAGCCGGTCATAAAACCGGTGGTTGTAAAAGAATTCGGTGGAGCGGTAGTTCAGTCGGTTAGAATACCTGCCTGTCACGCAGGGGGTCGCGGGTTCGAGTCCCGTCCGTTCCGCCACCCTAATTAGGGGCGTAGTTCAATTGGTAGAGCACCGGTCTCCAAAACCGGGTGTTGGGAGTTCGAGTCTCTCCGCCCCTGCCAGAAATCATCCTTAGCGAAAGCTAAGGATTTTTTTTATCTGAAATAACCCTCTCCGAAGTAAATCCTTCTACCGGCATCCTTGCCAGCCATTCATATTAATACACTTCATCCAGCACGTTAATTTTCAAAAGATCGCGAATCAACGCATTTTTATCGCTATTTTGCAGCCATATGGCATAAAGCGGCCGTGAAAGTGTTGTGCTATCGACAACGGTATGCAGGCCGCCTTTTTTACGCGCCCAGCTGACGGGTAGCCAGGTGCAACCATTAAGCATCGCAATCTGTTGCTGTGCCAGTTCAGCAGAACTGGTTGTCAGAATGGGCACTTCGTCAGCACCGATCAAACCTGCCTCATGCTGTTGAAAATCTGGCCCCCACTCAAGTCGCAGATAATTAAGATCTCCCTTTAGTTTTGAAGGGGCACTGGTATAAAGCGCTAAAGTGAAATATCCCAGCAACTGACTACTAAATTCGTCCATTTTGGGCGCTTCAGTGGTAATAAGAAGATCAAGCTGGCGTTCATGCAGCTGTTTTACCAGAGACTGCCGTTGGGCAATTCGCGCTTCGAACTGTAAGCCTGTATGGGCATCCTGATTTTGATACAAGCGTCCCAGCCACTGATTAAGCATACATTCCCACAACGAGGCGCTGGCACCGATAGAAAACTCGTTATGTCGTGAGGTATGCGCCACCTCCTTACGGGCGGCCTGCCAGGTGCTCATGAGCGTTTCTGCATAAGGCAGTAGTTTTTCACCGGCAGCGGTTAAACGGATATTGTTTCTGTGGCGGGTGAAAAGGTTCACACCCAGTTGATTTTCCAGTTGTCTGATTCGAAAGCTCACTGCTGACTGGGTCAGATAGAGCGATTCAGCCGCTCGACCAAAGTGACGCGTTCGGCTAACTTCCAGGAAAGTTTTTAACAATTCCGTATCCACAGTGCTCTCCGCAAAATTATTTGTCGTTATGATTTAAATGTTTTGTTTTACACTCTGTCAAGCGTAACTAATACTCCGCGCCATAACTAGCTCGGTCAAAGAATTAGGAGCGTGCAGGATGGCGGAAAGCTTTACGACGACTAATCGATATTTCGACAATAAACATTATCCACGTGGATTCTCTCGTCATGGTGATTTCACCATCAAAGAGGCACAACTGCTTGAGCGTCATGGTTATGCCTTCAATGAGTTGGATCTTGGCAAACGCGAGCCGGTTACCGAGGAAGAGAAACTCTTCGTAGCAGTATGCCGTGGCGAACGTGAGCCAGTGACAGAAGCAGAACGCGTGTGGTCCAAGTATATGACGCGTATTAAGCGTCCAAAACGTTTTCACACCCTTTCCGGCGGTAAACCGCAGGTTGAAGGTGCTGAAGACTACACCGATTCTGACGATTAATAAAAAGGGCGAAATGCCCTTTTTTTATGTCAGTAGTTTCTGCAGATGGATGAGCAAACGGTCAATCGCTCGATAGCTAACTGCCTCCTGCAAATGCTGACGTGTGATAATGTCAGACTGATCAATATCAGCAATGGTTCGTGCAACTTTCAATAACCGCTGCCAGGCACGAATCGATAACCCCAGATGGATCAGTGTTCCTTCCAACCACATCGCATCTTCGCTCTCAAGTTTGCAGAATTGGCGTATTTCCGGACTATCCAGCCAGGCATTCAGTTTATTCTGCCGCTTAAATTGGCGCTCTCTGGCGGCCATTACGCGTTGTTTAACGGTGGCGCTGCTTTCTCCCGGCACTACCGTTTTACTCAAAATGCCGGGGGGTGGTAATGGGATCTCCAGTGAGAGATCGAAGCGGTCGAGAAAGGGCCCCGAGAGCCGGTTGAGATAACGTAATGTCTGTTCTGGCGTGCAGCGGTTATGGTTTCCCTGATAATGTCCGGTAGGGCTGGGATTCATCGCCGCAACAAGCTGGAAACGGGCTGGATAGGTTATTTTTGCTCGTGTGCGTGAAAGATGGATCTGCCCGGATTCAATCGGCTCTCGCAAGGCATCCAGTGTACGCCGTTCAAATTCAGGTAGCTCATCAAGAAAAAGCACGCCGTTATGCGCCAGCGAAATTTCACCGGGCCCTGGAATTGCGCCACCGCCTACCATCGCAGTTAACGATGCACTGTGATGAGGTGAGCGGAACGGGCGCTGCCGCCATTGTTTTTGTACTGATTCAGCATTTACCAGACTTAATATCGCAGCACTCTCCAGTGCCTCTTCATTGCTTAAATCTGGCAACAGGCCATTAATACGGCTGGCGAGCATTGTTTTACCTGTTCCCGGCGGCCCAATCAGTAAAAGGTTGTGCCCGCCAGCAGCGGTAATTTCCAGTCCTCGCTTTCCTTGTTCCTGACCGATAACATCACTGAGATCATGTTGTAGCGCCCGGGATACTGCATCAGTTGGTTTCGGGCGTTCGAGAGCGTGCTTACCTTCCAGAAACGCACAGACAGCTTGCAGATGATCGGCTATCAGGCATCCTTCACCGTTAATTAGCCCCACTTCATCTTCGTTATCTTTCGCGACGATAATTTTTCTGCCCGACTTAATAGCTTCAGTTGCACTGGAGATTGCGCCGGGAACGCCACGCAGAGCGCCTGTAAGCGCCAGTTCTCCGACTAATTCATATTCATCTAACTTATTGGCTGTAAGCTGTTCTGAGGCCGCCAGCAACGCAATGGCGATAGGTAAATCATATCGTCCCCCTTCTTTTGGCAGATCAGCTGGAGCCAGGTTGATGGTGATTTTTTTCGCCGGATATTCATATCCGCTATTGATAATGGCGCTGCGCACGCGATCGCGAGCTTCTTTTACCGTTGTTTCTGGTAAGCCCACCATCGTTAAGCCGGGTAGACCTTTACTGATATGTACCTCAACAGTGATCGGGGGCGCATTTACTCCCAGGGCTGCGCGGGTATGAACAATTGACAGTGACATAAGCCCTCCTTGAGTCACCATTATGTGCATAAGATATCGCTGCTGTAGCCCGCTAATTCGTGAATTTTAGTGGCTGATTCCTGTTTATTTGTGCAAGTGAAGTTGAGTTGTTCTGGCGGTGGAATGATGCTCGCAAAAATGCAGCGGACAAAGGATGAACTACGAGGAAGGGAACAACATTCATACTGAAATTGAATTTTTTTCACTCACTATTTTATTTTTAAAAAACAACAATTTATATTGAAATTATTAAACGCATCATAAAAATCGGCCAAAAAATATCTTGTACTATTTACAAAACCTATGGTAACTCTTTAGGCATTCCTTCGAACAAGATGCAAGAAAAGACAAAATGACAGCCCTTCTACGAGTGATTAGCCTGGTCGTGATTAGCGTGGTGGTGATTATTATCCCACCGTGCGGGGCTGCACTTGGACGAGGAAAGGCTTAGAGATCAAGCCTTAACGAACTAAGACCCCCGCACCGAAAGGTCCGGGGGTTTTTTTTGACCTTAAAAACATAACCGAGGAGCAGACAATGAATAACAGCACAAAATTCTGTTTCTCAAGATTCAGGACGGGGAACTAACTATGAATGGCGCACAGTGGGTGGTACATGCGTTGCGGGCACAGGGTGTGAACACCGTTTTCGGTTATCCGGGTGGCGCAATTATGCCGGTTTACGATGCATTGTATGACGGCGGCGTGGAGCACTTGCTATGCCGACATGAGCAGGGTGCGGCAATGGCGGCTATCGGTTATGCTCGTGCTACCGGCAAAACTGGCGTATGTATCGCCACGTCTGGTCCGGGCGCAACCAACCTGATAACCGGGCTTGCGGACGCACTGTTAGATTCCATCCCTGTTGTTGCCATCACCGGTCAAGTGTCCGCACCGTTTATCGGCACTGACGCATTTCAGGAAGTGGATGTCCTGGGATTGTCGTTAGCCTGTACCAAGCACAGCTTTCTGGTGCAGTCGCTGGAAGAGTTGCCGCGCATCATGGCTGAAGCATTCGACGTTGCCTGCTCAGGTCGTCCTGGTCCGGTTCTGGTCGATATCCCAAAAGATATCCAGTTAGCCAGCGGTGACCTGGAACCGTGGTTCACCACCGTTGAAAACGAAGTGACTTTCCCACATGCCGAAGTTGAGCAAGCGCGCCAGATGCTGGCAAAAGCGCAAAAACCGATGCTGTACGTTGGCGGTGGCGTGGGTATGGCGCAGGCAGTTCCGGCTTTGCGTGAATTTCTCGCTGCCACAAAAATGCCTGCCACCTGTACGCTGAAAGGGCTGGGCGCAGTAGAAGCAGATTATCCGTACTATCTGGGCATGCTGGGGATGCACGGCACCAAAGCGGCAAACTTCGCGGTGCAGGAGTGTGACCTGCTGATCGCCGTGGGCGCACGTTTTGATGACCGGGTGACCGGCAAACTGAACACCTTCGCGCCACACGCCAGTGTTATCCATATGGATATCGACCCGGCAGAAATGAACAAGCTGCGTCAGGCACATGTGGCATTACAAGGTGATTTAAATGCTCTGTTACCAGCATTACAGCAGCCGTTAAATCAATGACTGGCAGCAACACTGCGCGCAGCTGCGTGATGAACATTCCTGGCGTTACGACCATCCCGGTGACGCTATCTACGCGCCGTTGTTGTTAAAACAACTGTCGGATCGTAAACCTGCGGATTGCGTCGTGACCACAGATGTGGGGCAGCACCAGATGTGGGCTGCGCAGCACATCGCCCACACTCGCCCGGAAAATTTCATCACCTCCAGCGGTTTAGGTACCATGGGTTTTGGTTTACCGGCGGCGGTTGGCGCACAAGTCGCGCGACCGAACGATACCGTTGTCTGTATCTCCGGTGACGGCTCTTTCATGATGAATGTGCAAGAGCTGGGCACCGTAAAACGCAAGCAGTTACCGTTGAAAATCGTCTTACTCGATAACCAACGGTTAGGGATGGTTCGACAATGGCAGCAACTGTTTTTTCAGGAACGATACAGCGAAACCACCCTTACTGATAACCCCGATTTCCTCATGTTAGCCAGCGCCTTCGGCATCCATGGCCAACACATCACCCGGAAAGACCAGGTTGAAGCGGCACTCGACACCATGCTGAACAGTGATGGGCCATACCTGCTTCATGTCTCAATCGACGAACTTGAGAACGTCTGGCCGCTGGTGCCGCCTGGCGCCAGTAATTCAGAAATGTTGGAGAAATTATCATGATGCAACATAGGTCAACGTGCAGGCCCGCTTCAACCCGGAAACCTTAGAACGCGTCTTACGTGTGGTACGTCACCGTGGTTTTCAGATTTGCTCAATGAATATGGAAACCGCAAACGACACCCAGAATATAAATATTGAGTTGACCGTTGCCAGCCAACGTCCGGTCGACTTACTGTTTAGCCAATTAAATAAACTGGTGGACGTGGCCTCAGTTGCCGTTCAGCAGTGTACAAGCACATCACAACAACAAATTCGCGCCTGAGCGCAAAAGGAAGGGAAATGACGACGAAAAAAGCGGATTACATCTGGTTCAACGGTGAAATGGTACGTTGGGAAGAGGCAAAGTGCACGTCATGTCCCACGCGCTGCACTACGGCACTTTCGTATTTGAAGGCATCCGTTGCTACGACTCTCACAAAGGCCCGGTTGTTTTCCGCCACCGCGAGCACATGCAGCGCCTGCGTGACTCCGCCAAAATTTATCGTTTCCCTGTATCTCAAAGCGTTGATGAGTTGATGGAAGCCTGCCGTGCCGTACTGCGTAAAAATAACCTGACCAGTGCCTATATTCGTCCTTTGGTTTTCGTCGGTGACGTGGGCATCGGCGTTAACCCGCCTGAAGGCTACACCACGGATGTGATCATCGCCGCGTTCCCGTGGGCGCCTATCTGGGTGCTGAAGCGCTGATCAGGGGATCTATGCAATGGTCTCTTCGTGGAACCGTGTTGCGCCGAACACCATCCCAACTGCCGCGAAGCGGGAGGTATACCTCTCTTCTTTGCTGGTAGGCAGCGAAGCGCGCCGTCATGGCTATCAGGAAGGTATTGCGCTGGACGTTAACGGCTACTTGGTCTGAAGGCGCTGGTGAAAACCTGTTTGAAGTGAAAGATGGCATTCTGTTCACGCCACCGTTCACTTCTTCCGCACTGCCGGGTATTACTCGCGATGCGATCATTAAGCTGGCGAAAGAGATCGGTATCGAAGTTCGTGAGCAGGTGTTGTCCCGCGAATCCTTGTATCTGGCTGATGAAGTATTTATGTCCGGTACCGCCGCTGAAATTACTCCGGTGCGTAGCGTCGATGGTATTCAGGTTGGCGAAGGCCGCTGCGGCCAGTCACCAAACGTATTCAACAAGCGTTCTTTGGCCTCTTCACCGGTGAAACCGAAGATAAATGGGGTTGGTTGGATCAGGCTGCTCAATAAGGATATAGAAATGGGGCGGCACGCACCGTCCCACTAACGAGACAGAGACTGGGAGTCAAGCAGCCTAAATACCGTTCCGCCACTACCACCCACGGCCGCAATATGGCGGGCGCCCGCGCACTGTGGCGCGCCACCGGGATGACCGATGATGACTTCGGCAAACCAATTATCGCCGTCGTAAACTCGTTTACCCAGTTCGTGCCGGGCCACGTTCACCTGCGCGACCTTGGTAAACTGGTTGCCGAGCAGATTGAAGCCTCCGGCGGCGTGGCGAAAGAGTTCAATACCATCGCTGTGGATGATGGTATCGCCATGGGCCACGGGGGGGTGCTGTATTCACTGCCGTCCCGCGGACTGATCGCCGACTCCGTCGAGTACATGGTGAACGCCCACTGCGCTGTGCGATGGTGTATCTCCAACTGCGACAAAATGACCCCAGGGATGCTATGGCTTCTCTGCGTCTGAACATCCCGGTAATTTTTGTTTCCGGTGGCCCAATGGAAGCCGGGAAAACCAAGCTGTCGGACAAAGATTATCAGCTCGACCTGGTCGATGCGATGATCCAGGGCGCTGACCCGAAAGTGTCTGACTCGCAGAGCGACCAGATTGAACGCACAGCCTGCCCAACCTGTGGCTCCTGTTCCGGCATGTTCACCGCTAACTCGATGAACTGCCTGACGAAGCGCTGGGCCTGTCGCAGCCGGGCAACGGCTCACTGCTGGCTACGCATGCCGACCGTAAAGAGCTGTTCCTCACCGCTGGCCAGCGCATCGTTGAGCTGACCAAACGTTACTACGAGCAGGATGACGCAAGCGCACTGCCGCGTAATATCGCCAACAAAGCGGCGTTCGAAAACGCCATGACGCTGGATATCGCCATGGGCGGTTCTTCAACACCGTACTGCACCTGCTGGCTGCGGCGCAGGAAGCGGAAATCGACTTCACCATGAGTGACATCGATAAGCTGTCACGCAAAGTGCCGCAGCTGTGTAAAGTGGCGCCGAGTACCCAGAAAATACCATATGGAAGACGTCCACCGTGCGGGTGGCGTCATCGGCATTTTAGGCGAGTTGGATCGCGCTGAGCTGTTGAACCGTGATGTGAAAAACGTACTGGGGCTGACTCTGCCGCAAACGTTGGATCGCTACGATGTGATGCTGACTCAGGACGAGGCGGTGAAAAAAATGTTCCGCGCAGGCCCGGCGGGTATTCGCACCACTCAGGCGTTCTCGGCAGGATTGCCGCTGGGACACGTTGGATGACGACCGTGCTGAAGGCTGTATCCGCTCGCTGGAACACGCCTACAGCGAAGATGGCGGTCTGGCGGTGCTGTACGGCAACTTCGCGGAAAATGGCTGTATCGTTAAAACCGCCGGTGTTGATGACAGCATCCTGAAATTTACCGGGCCGGCCAAAGTGTACGAAAGCCAGGACGAAGCCGTAGACGCTATTCTCGGCGGTAAAGTGGTCGCGGGTGACGTGGTGGTGATTCGCTACGAAGGGGCCGAAAGGCGGGCCGGGCATGCAGGAAATGCTATCGAACCACCTTCCTGAAATCCATGGGCCGGGGTAAAGCCTGTGCGCTGATAACCGACGGTCGATTTCTCCGGCGGGACTTCCGGCCTGTCGATCGGCCACGTTTCCCCGGAAGCGGCCAGCGGCGGCAACATTGCGCTATTGAAGATGGCGACATGATTGCTATCGACATCCCGAACCGTGGCATTCAGCTACAGTTGAGCGATGCTGAAATTGCAGCTCGTCGTGAAGCACAAGAAGCTCGCGGTGATAAAGCCTGGACGCCGAAAAATCGTGAACGTCAGGTCTCCTTTGCCCTTCGCGCCTATGCCAGCCTGGCAACCAGCGCCGACAAAGGTGCGGTACGCGATAAATCCAAACTGGGAGGTTAAGAACCATGGCGGACTCGCAACCCCTATCCGGCACCCCTGAAGGTGCCGAGTATCCAGAGCGGTGCTACGTGCACCGGTCTACGAAGCGGTGCAGGTGACACCGCTGCAGAAAATGGACAAGCTCTCTTCGCGCCTCGATAACGTTATCCTGGTCAAACGCGAAACCGCCAGCCGGTGCACAGCTTCAAGCTGCGTGGTGCTTACGCAATGATGGCGGGCTTAACCTCCGAGCAGAAATCTCACGGGGTGATTACCGCTTCCGCTGGCAACCATGCGCAAGGGGTGGCGTTCTCAGCTTCCCCCCGCCTGGGCGTGAAGGCGCTGATCGTGATGCCGGTGGCAACCGCCGATATCAAAGTCGATGCCGTTCGCGGTTTCGGCGGCGAAGTCCTGTGTTGTATGGCGCGAACTTTGATGAAGCGAAAGCGAAAGCGATTGAACTGTCGCAGCAGCAGGGCTTTTGCCTGGGTGCCGCCATTCGATCATCCGATGGTGATTGCCGGGCAAGGCACGCTGGCGCTGGAACTGCTCCAGCAGGACGCCCATCTCGACCGCGTATTTGTGCCAGTCGGCGGCGGCGGTCTGGCTGCTGGCGTGGCGGTGCTGATCAAACAACTGATGCCGCAAATCAAAGTGATCGCCGTAGAAGCGGAAGACTCCGCCTGCCTGAAAGCAGCGCTGGATGCGGGTCATCCGGTTGATCTGCCGCGCGTAGGGCTATTTGCTGAAGGCGTAGCGGTAAAACGCATCGGTGACGAAACCTTCCGTTTATGCCAGGAGTATCTCGACGACATCATCACCGTCGATAGCGATGCGATCTGTGCGGCGATGAAGGATTTATTCGAAGATGTGCGCGCGGTGGCGGAACCCTCTGGCGCGCTGGCGCTGGCGGGAATGAAAAAATATATCGCCCTGCACAACATTCGCGGCGAACGGCTGGCGCATATTCTTTCCGGTGCCAACGTGAACTTCCACGGCCTGCGCTACGTCTCAGAACGCTGCGAACTGGGCGAACAGCGTGAAGCGTTGTTGGCGGTGACCATTCCGGAAGAAAAAGGCAGCTTCCTCAAATTCTGCCAACTGCTTGGCGGGCGTTCGGTCACCGAGTTCAACTACCGTTTTGCCGATGCCAAAAACGCCTGCATCTTTGTCGGTGTGCGCCTGAGCCGCGGCCTCGAAGAGCGCAAAGAAATTTTGCAGATGCTCAACGACGGCGGCTACAGCGTGGTTGATCTCTCCGACGACGAAATGGCGAAGCTACACGTGCGCTATATGGTCGGCGGACGTCCATCGCATCCGTTGCAGGAACGCCTCTACAGCTTCGAATTCCCGGAATCACCGGGCGCGCTGCTGCGCTTCCTCAACACGCTGGGTACGTACTGGAACATTTCTTTGTTCCACTATCGCAGCCATGGCACCGACTACGGGCGCGTACTGGCGGCGTTCGAACTTGGCGACCATGAACCGGATTTCGAAACCCGGCTGAATGAGCTGGGCTACGATTGCCACGACGAAACCAATAACCCGGCGTTCAGGTTCTTTTTGGCGGGTTAGGGAAAAATGCCTGATAGCGCTTCGCTTATCAGGCCTACCCGCGCGACAACGTCATTTGTGGTTCGGCAAAATCTTCCAGAATGCCTCAATTAGCGGCTCATGTAGCCGCTTTTTCTGCGCACACACGCCCAGCTCAAACGGCGTTTTCTCATCGCTGCGCTCTAAAATCATCACGCGGTTACGCACCGGTTCGGGGCTGTTTTCCAGCACCACTTCCGGCAACAATGCCACGCCACAGCCGAGTGCCACCATCGATACCATCGCTTCATGCCCGCCAACCGTGGCGTAAATCATCGGGTTACTGATTTTATTGCGTCGAAACCACAGTTCAATGCGGCGGCGTACCGGCCCCTGATCGGCCATAATAAACGGCACCGTTGACCAGTCCGGCTTCTCTACCGACACCTGATTACGCACCGGGCAGGGCAGCGCGGGGGCAATCAGCACTACTGCCAGATTCTCCAGCATCGAAAACGCCACTGCGCCGGGCAAGGTTTCCGGTTTACCCGCAATCGCCAGATCCGCTTCACCAGTGACCACCTTTTCCATCGCATCTGCCGCATCACCGGTAGTGAGTTTGATCGCGAACTGGTCAGGTGTTCGGCGCGAAAGCGATCGAGAATCGGCGGCAGATGGCTGTAGGCGGCGGTGACGGAAGATAAAATGTGTAGCTCACCCGACAGCGATGGCCCCTGCTGATCGAGGGTATGACGCAATTGCGACAACTGCAGCAGCGTCTGCTGAGCGAAAACGCGCAGTTCTTCGCCCGCTTCGGTGAGCGTAACCGTCCGGTTATCGCGCACAAACAGCGGCTGGCCGAGGTCCTCTTCCAGCCGCTGAATCTGCCGGGAAAGCGTGGGAGGGGCTGACGTGCATCGCCCTGGGCGCTGCGGCCCTGAAACGGCGGCTTTCCGCCAGATGAGGAAGGTTTTTAGATCGCGTAAATCCCAGATCGCATTTACGATTTTACGTTGCACAAATCGCAACGTGACGTTGTGAATATATCAATTTCCGCAATAAATTTCCTGTTGTAATGTGGTCTCAAATCTCTCGCAAAACGCGAACCGAACAATAAGACAGTACAACATCACGGTATATACGACCACGGCTAATGACTTTAATACACTGAACCCGCGCCAGCAGCTGGCACAGCTGGGCAACTCTCGCTCTTTATGGGCCGCGACGAATTCGCCGATGGCGCAAGCTACCTTCAGGGTAAAAAAGTGGTCATCGTCGGCTGTGGCGCTCAGGGTCTGAAACCAGGGTTTGAACATGCGTGACTCTGGTCTGGATTTGCTGTACGCCCTGCGTAACGAAGCGATTGCTGAGAAACGTGCTTCCTGGCGAAAAGCGACCCAAAACGGCTTTAAAGTCGGTACTTACGAAGAACTGATCCCGCAGGCTGACCTCGTCGTTAACCTGACGCCAGACAAACAGCACTCTGACGTTGTACGTTCCGTACAGCCGCTGATGAAAGACGGCGCGGCGTGGGCCACTCACGGTTTTAACATCGTTGAAGTGGGCGAGCAGATCCGTAAAGACATCACCGTAGTGATGGTGGCGCCGAAGTGCCCGGGTACCGGAAGTGCGTGAAGAGTACAAACGTGGTTTTGGTGTGCCAACCCTGATTGCGGTTCACCCGGAAAACGATCCGAAAGGCGAAGGCATGGCGATTGCTAAAGCTGGCTGCGGCAACCGGCGGTCACCGCGCGGGCGTTCTGGAGTCTTCCTTCGTTGCGGAAGTGAAACTGACCCTATGGGTGAACAGACTATCCTGTGCGGTATGCTGCAGGCCGGTTCTCTGCTGTGCTTCGACAAGCTGGTGGAAGAAGGTACCGACCCGGCATACGCAGAGAAACCGTATCCAGTTCGGCTGGGAAACCATCACGAAGCGTGAAGCAGGGTGGTATCACCCTGATGATGGACCGTCTGTTGAACCCGGCGAAACTGCGCGCTGGCGGACGCGCTGTCCGAACAGCTGAAAGAGATCATGGCGCCGCTGTTCCAGAAACACATGGATGACATCATCTCCGGCGAATTCTCCTCCGGCATGATGGCGGACTGGGCCAATGATGATAAAAAACTGCTGACCTGGCGTGAAGAGACCGGTAAAACCGCGTTTGAAACTGCCGCTCAGTTTGACGGTAAAATCGGCGAGCAGGAGTACTTCGATAAAGGCGTACTGATGATTGCGATGGTGAAAGCGGGCGTTGAGCTGGCATTCGAAACTATGGCTTATTCCGGCATCATCGAAGAGTCTGCTTGACCACGAATCACTGCACGAGCTGCCGCTGATTGCGAACACCATTGCCCGTAAGCGCCTGTACGAAATGAACGTGGTTATCTCTGATACCGCGGAATATGGTAACTACCTGTTCTCTTACGCTTGCGTACCGCTGCTGAAGTAGTTCATGACTACGCTGCAGACCGGCGACCTGGGCAAAGCGATTGCCGAAGGTGCGGTGGACAACGCCCAGCGGCGCGACGTGAACGAAGCCGTTCGCGGCCATGCGATTGAGCAGGTAGGTAAGAAACTGCGCGGCTATATGACAGATATGAAACGTATTGCTGTTGCGGGTTAAGTGCGCGCTGATGCCCTCACCCCGACCCTCTCCCACAGGGAGAGGGAGAAAACACTCAAGGCCTTCTCCTGGAGAAGGCCTTGCTATTAGTTGCGGTACAGCACCTTAATGATGTGATATCCGAACTGGGTGTGCAGCGGGCCGGTCGGCTCCAGTACCGGACAAGAGAAAACCACTTTATCGAACGCCGGAACCATCTGACCCTGGCGGAATTCACCTAAATCACCGCCGCGTTTGCCTGATGGGCAAATGGAGTGTTTCTTCGCCAGCTTGCCGAAATCGGCCCCGTTCTTAATCTGCTCGAGAAGATCCAGAGCCAGTTTCTCTTCTTTTACAAGGATATGCAGTGCTGCTGCTGTTTTTGCCATGATCGTGCCTTGAGTGAATAATTGTCAGGCGGCGATTTTAGCATGATCCGCAGATGCTAACGTAATTGTCAGTCAGGGAGTGGCTGGTACATATATGGCAAAAGCCCGGAAAATCCGGGCTTCGCAGGTCCCTCAAGGGGAGAAAACTTAGGGCCTCTATGGGCTACAAAGTCATTATCGGGGATGGTTATTTTATTGTCAATTTATGAGCGATATGGCATTGATTGACTTGATGACCGCCCTCTGTATGTCTGCAACCAACTCATGTGGCAAACATTGATTAAGATACCCTCTGTAAGTCCTTGCTCTGTTTAATCTGTTTCGACTGACTTGTTGTACCAGGTCGGCTTTGGCCCAACGAATCTGCTGATCAAAGAATTGCAGGTCATTGATAACATTACTGGCTATTTCAACATGCATTCCACGTTTTAACTTGTCTGGTCGCGAGTGGTTGATAATGGAACGACGATGCATGCGTTGCCATTAATTTTTCCGTTGAGCACGACAACTAACCTGTTTTTTATCATTTCAGGAGGAATGCGGCCATCGTAATACGTCGTGCTGAACGGTCCATTTTGGCTAACAGGATAGTTACCAAAGTTGCATTCCAGTATTTCACCAACCTTAGGGCTGAAATTAATCGCCACGAGTAAACCTCTCCTTAGTAAACTCTGAAAAAGTAATAACACAACGTTACGACCCGATATTTTCTAAGTCTAATGGATTCACGATGAACTCCGATTTCGGTCTTCTCTCTCTGATTTAAACATCCGCAGCCAACCGGTTAGCGGCTTACACGCGGTCACATTCAAATGCGATTCTGCTACAATCCTCCCCCCGTTCGAAGATTGAGCAATACACCTATGCGTCTAAACCCCGGCCAACAACAAGCTGTCGAATTCGTTACCGGCCCCTGCCTGGTGCTGGCGGGCGCGGGTTCCGGTAAAACTCGTGTTATCACCAATAAAATCGCCCATCTGATCCGCGGTTGCGGTTATCAGGCGCGGCACATTGCGGCGGTGACCTTTACTAATAAAGCAGCGCGCGAGATGAAAGAGCGTGTAGGGCAGACGCTGGGGCGCAAAGAGGCGCGTGGGCTGATGATCTCCACTTTCCATACGTTGGGGCTGGATATCATCAAACGCGAGTATGCGGCGCTTGGGATGAAAGCGAACTTCTCGTTGTTTGACGATACCGATCAGCTTGCTTTGCTTAAAGAGTTGACCGAGGGGCTGATTGAAGATGACAAAGTTCTCCTGCAACAACTGATTTCGACCATCTCTAACTGGAAGAATGATCTCAAAACACCGTCCCAGGCGGCAGCAAGTGCGATTGGCGAGCGGGACCGTATTTTTGCCCATTGTTATGGGCTGTATGATGCACACCTGAAAGCCTGTAACGTTCTCGACTTCGATGATCTGATTTTATTGCCGACGTTGCTGCTGCAACGCAATGAAGAAGTCCGCAAGCGCTGGCAGAACAAAATTCGCTATCTGCTGGTGGATGAGTATCAGGACACCAACACCAGCCAGTATGAGCTGGTGAAACTGCTGGTGGGCAGCCGCGCGCGCTTTACCGTGGTGGGTGACGATGACCAGTCGATCTACTCCTGGCGCGGTGCACGTCCGCAAAACCTGGTGCTGCTGAGTCAGGATTTTCCGGCGCTGAAGGTGATTAAGCTTGAGCAGAACTATCGCTCTTCCGGGCGTATTCTGAAAGCGGCGAACATCCTGATCGCCAATAACCCGCACGTCTTTGAAAAGCGTCTGTTCTCCGAACTGGGTTATGGCGCGGAGCTAAAAGTATTAAGCGCGAATAACGAAGAACATGAGGCTGAGCGCGTTACTGGCGAGCTGATCGCCCATCACTTCGTCAATAAAACGCAGTACAAAGATTACGCCATTCTTTATCGCGGTAACCATCAGTCGCGGGTGTTTGAAAAATTCCTGATGCAAAACCGCATCCCGTACAAAATATCTGGTGGTACGTCGTTTTTCTCTCGTCCTGAAATCAAGGACTTGCTGGCTTATCTGCGCGTGCTGACTAACCCGGACGATGACAGCGCATTTCTGCGTATCGTTAACACGCCGAAGCGAGAGATTGGCCCGGCTACGCTGAAAAAGCTGGGTGAGTGGGCGATGACGCGCAATAAAAGCATGTTTACCGCCAGCTTTGATATGGGCCTGAGTCAGACGCTTAGCGGACGTGGTTATGAAGCATTGACCCGCTTCACTCACTGGTTGGCAGAAATCCAGCGTCTGGCGGAGCGGGAGCCGATTGCCGCGGTGCGTGATCTGATCCATGGCATGGATTATGAATCCTGGCTGTACGAAACATCGCCCAGCCCGAAAGCCGCCGAAATGCGCATGAAGAACGTCAACCAACTGTTTAGCTGGATGACGGAGATGCTGGAAGGCAGTGAACTGGATGAGCCGATGACGCTCACCCAGGTGGTGACGCGCTTTACTTTGCGCGACATGATGGAGCGTGGTGAGAGTGAAGAAGAGCTGGATCAGGTGCAACTGATGACTCTCCACGCGTCGAAAGGGCTGGAGTTTCCTTATGTCTACATGGTCGGTATGGAAGAAGGGTTTTTGCCGCACCAGAGCAGCATCGATGAAGATAATATCGATGAGGAGCGGCGGCTGGCCTATGTCGGCATTACCCGCGCCCAGAAGGAATTGACCTTTACGCTGTGTAAAGAACGCCGTCAGTACGGCGAACTGGTGCGCCCGGAGCCGAGCCGCTTTTTGCTGGAGCTGCCGCAGGATGATCTGATTTGGGAACAGGAGCGCAAAGTGGTCAGCGCCGAAGAACGGATGCAGAAAGGGCAAAGCCATCTGGCGAATCTGAAAGCGATGATGGCGGCAAAACGAGGGAAATAATCAAGGCCGGAAAAGATGCGTCAGCATCGCATCCGGCACTTACTCATTAATGCACTTCCAGCGGCCAGTGGACATAGCTCTGCCACTGGCTTTCCTGAGCAATAATCTCTTTACCCAGCGGATGTTGGGTTAGCCAACCTTGCGGAAGCGTCAAGGTCAACAGTTCATGGTTAGCCTGTAATGTCATCTCTGGCACGAGATCGTCACGGCGACGGCTGGCAAAAATGATGGCCAGGCGTAGTAAACGGCAGAGTTGTTCTGCGACGCGCGGCGGTACGGCATTTTGCTGATGCAGCGATGAGAGATCGACCGGATTAGTCTGGTTGAGCAGTAGCGTCGCCAGCAATTTTTTCTGTGCGGGGGTAAAACCGGGAAGATCCAGATTACGCACCAGATAAGCAGCGTGTTGCGGCGCTTGTTTGAAGTCAACGCTCAGGCCGATTTCATGAAGCTGACAGGCGCTGATGAGCAAATCGCGGCTTATTGCTTCAAGATGCCATTCGTTTTCCACCTGATCGAAGAAGTTAGCCGCAACTTTGGCTACGCGCTGTGCCTGATCAATATCGATCATAAAGCGGCGTTGAATATTACGCAGCGTACGGCTGCGAATATCCTGCTCGACGGCCAGATGCAACATGCCGTAGACCAGGCCTTCACGCAGCGCACCGCCCGCCAGGGTCATACACTGAATATTCAGTTCGGTAAAAATGGCGATCAGGATCGCCAGACCACTCGGGAACACTAACGCACGTTCCAGCGTCAGCCCGTCAATCTCCAGTTCCTCCAGCCGACCGCAATGAATGGCTCGCTGTTTCAATTGCTGCAACTTTTCCAGGGTAATGCGTTCATCCATCCCCTGTGCCATCATGATTTCCTGTAACGCCTGCACGGTGCCGGAAGCACCAACGCACACTTTCCAGCCGTGATACCGTAATTCATCGGCAACCGGACGTAACACTTCGCGTGCCGCTTTTTCTGCAGCATCAAAATTTTCCTGCCCCAGATTACGATCGGCAAAATAGCGTTCCAGCCAGGTGACGCAGCCCATCGACAGGCTGAACAACGAGGTGGTTTGTGCACCCGTGCCGGTTACCAGTTCAGTACTGGCTCCGCCTATATCCACCACCAGGCGCTGATCGGCACCACCAGTGGTGTGAGCAACGCCCTGATAAATCAGACGTGCTTCCTCTTCACCGCTGATCACCTGTACCGGACAACCGAGAATTTCCTGCGCTTTGGCAATAAAATCACCCGCATTGACGGCAAGGCGTAACGTCGCCGTAGCGACAACGCGAATTTGCGAGGGAGGAATATCTTGCAGACGTTCAGCAAACAGGCGCAAACATTGCCAACCGCGCTCCATTGCTTCATTGGAGAGGGCATTTTCGCTATTCAGGCCAGCAGCCAGACGCACTTTGCGTTTTATTCGCGTCAGCGTCTGGATGCTTCCAGCCACCTCGCGCACAACCAGCATATGAAAACTATTCGAACCGAGATCAATGGCTGCATACAGCGACGAGGTGGAACCCATACTCTTCATCCTTCAATCTGTCTCTGTGTTGGCTGCATTCTTTCACCTGAATCACTTACTACAGTAAGCTCATCGGGATTCATTCTCTTGCCATCTTGATACAGTTTGAATGATTTTGAGTATGACATTTTTTATTTAACCTGAACGACGACGATTACGCGGAGCGCCAGTACGACGCGGACCATTGCCTGTGCGCGGGCGCGTGAGGCGCAGCGGTTTTGGCAGATCGGTCATCAATGCGTCCGGATTGTATTTGCTTACCGGAATTGAGTGACCAATATAGGTCTCAATCGCTGGCAGATTCAGCGCGTACTCTTCACAAGCAAGGCTGATGGAGTGTCCGCTGGCGCCAGCACGACCGGTACGGCCGATACGGTGAACGAAGTCTTCACAGTCATCCGGCAGATCGTAGGTGAAGACGTGGGTAACGGGTGGACGGCAGGCCGCGTGCCGCAACATCGGGGCGACCAGAATGTCGATATCACCGCTGGTGAAATCTTCAAGAATACGCAGACGTTTTTTCTGCGCGACGTCGCCGGTCAGCAGACCTACGCGATGACCGTCTGCGGCCAGATCACCCCAGATATCTTCACAGCGATGTTTGGTGTTGGCGAAGATAATCGCGCGGTCCGGCCACTCTCTTCGAGCAGCGTTTGCAGCAAACGCAATTTCTCTTCGTTGGAAGGGTAGAACAGCTCTTCTTTAATACGGTGGCCCGTTTTCTGCTCTGGCTCGACTTCCACATACTCGGCGTTGTTCATTTGTTCGAACGCCAGTTCGCGGACGCGGTAGGACAGCGTTGCGGAGAACAGCATATTCAGAGCTGGTTGGTGGCGGCATGCGACGCAACAGCCAACGGATATCTTTAATAAAGCCCAGATCGTACATGCGATCGGCTTCGTCCAGCACCACCACCTGATCGCGCCCATGGTGATGTGGTTCTGTTTTGCATAATCAATAAGACGACCCGTGGTGCCGATCAGAATGTCGGACGCCGCTTTCCAGCACTTTCAGTCTGTTGTATAGCCGTCACCGCCATAAGCCAGACCCAGTTTCAGGCCAGTCGCCTGAGCCAGAGGCTCTGCGTCGGCGTGAATCTGCACTGCCAGCTCACGGTTGGCGCCATAATTAAGGCGCGCGGTTGCGTTCACCTGGCGGTCCGCCACTCGCTGGGTGAGAAAGGAGATAATGAAACGTGGACGTCAGAAACGCCATCGTTTTCCCGGTACCGGTTTGCGCCTGCCAGCCACATACCGTCCAGCAAGCGTGGGCAAAGCCAGCGCCTGAATGGGCGTGCGATTATAAAACCCTTTGCGTTTCAAGGGCTTCAACCACTTTCGGATGCAGGGCGAAGTCGGAAAACTTCTGTTCTGTTAAATGTGTTTTGCTCATAGTGTGGTAGAATATCAGCTTACTATTGCTTTACGAAAGCGTATCCGGTGAAATAAAGTCAACCTTTAGTTGGTTAATGTTACACCAACAACGAAACCAACACGCCAGGCTTATTCCTGTGGAGTTATATATGAGCGATAAAATTATTCACCTGACTGACGACAGTTTTGACACGGATGTACTCAAAGCGGACGGGGCGATCCTCGTCGATTTCTGGGCAGAGTGGTGCGGTCCGTGCAAAATGATCGCCCCGATTCTGGATGAAATCGCTGACGAATATCAGGGCAAACTGACCGTTGCAAAACTGAACATCGATCAAAACCCTGGCACTGCGCCGAAATATGGCATCCGTGGTATCCCGACTCTGCTGCTGTTCAAAAACGGTGAAGTGGCGGCAACCAAAGTGGGTGCACTGTCTAAAGGTCAGTTGAAAGAGTTCCTCGACGCTAACCTGGCGTAAGGGAATTTCATGTTCGGGTGCCCCGTCGCTAAAAACTGGACGCCCGGCGTGAGTCATGCTAACTTAGTGTTGACTTCGTATTAAACATACCTTATTAAGTTTGAATCTTGTAATTTCCAACGCTTCCCGTTTTATCTTAAATGCGAAGTGAACAGATTTCTGGCTCGTCACTCAATCCGTCTTGTCGTTTCAGTTCTGCGTACTCTCCTGTGACCAGGCAGCGAAAAGACATGAGTCGATGACCGTAAACAGGCATGGATGATCCTGCCATACCATTCACAACATTAAGTTCGAGATTTACCCCAAGTTTAAGAACTCACACCACTATGAATCTTACCGAATTAAAGAATACGCCGGTTTCTGAGCTGATCACTCTCGGCGAAAATATGGGGCTGGAAAACCTGGCTCGTATGCGTAAGCAGGACATTATTTTTGCCATCCTGAAGCAGCACGCAAAGAGTGGCGAAGATATCTTTGGTGATGGCGTACTGGAGATATTGCAGGATGGATTTGGTTTCCTCCGTTCCGCAGACAGCTCCTACCTCGCCGGTCCTGATGACATCTACGTTTCCCCTAGCCAAATCCGCCGTTTCAACCTCCGCACTGGTGATACCATCTCTGGTAAGATTCGCCCGCCGAAAGAAGGTGAACGCTATTTTGCGCTGCTGAAAGTTAACGAAGTTAACTTCGACAAACCTGAAAACGCCCGCAACAAAATCCTCTTTGAGAACTTAACCCCGCTGCACGCAAACTCTCGTCTGCGTATGGAACGTGGTAACGGTTCTACTGAAGATTTAACTGCTCGCGTACTGGATCTGGCATCACCTATCGGTCGTGGTCAGCGTGGTCTGATTGTGGCACCGCCGAAAGCCGGTAAAACCATGCTGCTGCAGAACATTGCTCAGAGCATTGCTTACAACCACCCGGATTGTGTGCTGATGGTTCTGCTGATCGACGAACGTCCGGAAGAAGTAACCGAGATGCAGCGTCTGGTAAAAGGTGAAGTTGTTGCTTCTACCTTTGACGAACCCGCATCTCGCCACGTTCAGGTTGCGGAAATGGTGATCGAGAAGGCCAAACGCCTGGTTGAGCACAAGAAAGACGTTATCATTCTGCTCGACTCCATCACTCGTCTGGCGCGCGCTTACAACACCGTTGTTCCGGCGTCAGGTAAAGTGTTGACCGGTGGTGTGGATGCCAACGCCCTGCATCGTCCGAAACGCTTCTTTGGTGCGGCGCGTAACGTGGAAGAGGGCGGCAGCCTGACCATTATCGCGACGGCGCTTATCGATACCGGTTCTAAAATGGACGAAGTTATCTACGAAGAGTTTAAAGGTACAGGCAACATGGAACTGCACCTCTCTCGTAAGATCGCTGAAAAACGCGTCTTCCCGGCTATCGACTACAACCGTTCTGGTACCCGTAAAGAAGAGCTGCTCACGACTCAGGAAGAACTGCAGAAAATGTGGATCCTGCGCAAAATCATTCACCCGATGGGCGAAATCGATGCAATGGAATTCCTCATTAATAAACTGGCAATGACCAAGACCAATGACGATTTCTTCGAAATGATGAAACGCTCATAAATTTGTCTTATGCCAAAAACGCCACGTGTTTACGTGGCGTTTTGCTTTTATATCTGTAATCTTAATGCCGCGCTGGCGATGTTAGGAAAATTCCTGGAATTTGCTGGCATGTTATGCAATTTGCATATCAAATGGTTAATTTTTGCACAGGACTGGTGGGTTTGGAACGGACTTTCCCTTCTGAATAAAGGTCTTCGTGGTTATACTTCTGCTAATAATTTTCTCTGAGAGCATGCATTGTGAATTTACTGACAGTGAGTACTGATCTCATCAGTATTTTTTTATTCACGACACTGTTTCTGTTTTTTGCCCGTAAGGTGGCAAAAAAAGTCGGTTTAGTGGATAAACCAAACTTCCGCAAACGTCACCAGGGATTGATACCTCTCGTTGGGGGGATTTCGGTTTACGCAGGGATTTGCTTCACGTTCGGAATTGTCGATTACTATATTCCGCATGCATCTCTCTATCTCGCTTGTGCCGGTGTGCTTGTTTTCATTGGCGCGCTGGATGACCGTTTTGATATCAGCGTAAAAATCCGTGCCACCATACAGGCCGCTGTTGGCATTGTTATGATGGTGTTCGGCAAGCTTTATCTCAGTAGCCTGGGTTATATCTTTGGCTCCTGGGAGATGGTGCTCGGACCGTTTGGTTACTTCCTGACGCTATTTGCCGTCTGGGCGGCCATTAATGCGTTCAACATGGTTGATGGCATTGATGGCTTGCTGGGCGGGTTGTCCTGCGTCTCGTTTGCAGCAATCGGTATGATTTTGTGGTTCGACGGGCAAACCAGCCTCGCAATCTGGTGCTTTGCGATGATCGCCGCCATCCTGCCATACATCATGCTTAACCTTGGTATCCTGGGTCGCCGCTACAAAGTCTTTATGGGTGATGCGGGCAGTACGCTGATTGGTTTTACCGTTATCTGGATCCTGCTCGAAACGACCCAGGGCAAAACCCATCCCATCAGCCCGGTTACCGCTTTGTGGATAATCGCCATTCCGCTAATGGATATGGTGGCGATTATGTACCGTCGCCTGCGTAAAGGCATGAGCCCATTCTCTCCTGACCGTCAGCATATTCACCATTTGATCATGCGTGCCGGGTTTACTTCCCGTCAGGCGTTTGTGCTGATTACCCTTGCCGCAGCACTGCTCGCTTCCATTGGCGTGCTGGCAGAATATTCTCATTTTGTCCCGGAGTGGGTCATGCTGGTGCTCTTTTTGCTAGCATTCTTCCTCTATGGATATTGCATTAAGCGTGCCTGGAAAGTTGCTCGCTTTATTAAGCGCGTAAAACGCAGACTGCGTAGAAATCGTGGTGGCAGCCCCAATTTAACCAAATAAATGAGGATGTGATGACACAACCAATGCCTGGGAAACCGGCCGAAGACGCTGAAAATGAACTGGATATTCGTGGGTTGTTTCGTACCTTGTGGGCTGGGAAGCTATGGATTATTGGCATGGGGCTGGCGTTTGCGTTAATCGCGCTGGCGTATACGTTTTTTGCTCGTCAGGAGTGGAGCTCGACGGCGATTACCGATCGTCCAACGGTGAATATGCTGGGGGGATATTACTCGCAGCAGCAATTTTTGCGTAACCTGGATGTCCGTTCAAACATGGCTTCTGCCGACCAACCATCGGTCATGGACGAAGCCTATAAAGAGTTTGTTATGCAACTGGCCTCGTGGGATACCCGCAGAGAGTTCTGGCTGCAAACCGACTATTACAAACAGCGGATGGTGGGCAACAGCAAAGCCGATGCGGCGTTGCTGGATGAAATGATTAACAACATCCAGTTTATCCCCGGAGACTTTACCCGCGCGGTCAATGACAGCGTGAAGCTTATTGCCGAAACCGCGCCTGACGCTAATAACCTGTTACGTCAGTATGTTGCTTTTGCCAGCCAGCGTGCAGCCAGCCATCTGAATGATGAGCTGAAAGGCGCATGGGCGGCGCGTACCATCCAGATGAAAGCTCAGGTGAAGCGTCAGGAAGAGGTGGCGAAAGCCATCTACGACCGCCGGATGAACAGCATTGAGCAGGCGCTGAAAATTGCTGAGCAGCATAATATTTCGCGCAGTGCGACAGATGTACCTGCCGAGGAATTACCTGATTCAGAAATGTTCCTGCTTGGGCGTCCAATGCTTCAGGCTCGACTGGAAAATTTACAGGCCGTCGGTCCGGCCTTTGATCTCGACTATGATCAGAATCGGGCCATGTTAAACACCCTGAATGTTGGTCCAACCCTGGATCCGCGTTTTCAGACCTATCGCTATTTGCGTACGCCGGAAGAACCGGTAAAACGCGATAGCCCACGTCGTGCCTTCCTGATGATTATGTGGGGCATTGTCGGGGGGCTGATCGGGGCTGGTGTCGCATTAACCCGCCGTTGCTCGAAATAGCAACACTGCTGCGGTGAGCGCAAAGGCGCTCGCCGCTTATTCGAAGAGAATCGATGTGAAAGTACTGACTGTATTTGGTACGCGCCCGGAAGCCATCAAGATGGCGCCGTTGGTGCATGCGTTGGCAAAAGATCCTTTTTTTGAGGCTAAAGTTTGCGTCACTGCGCAGCATCGGGAGATGCTCGATCAGGTGCTGAAACTCTTTTCCATTGTACCTGACTACGATCTCAACATAATGCAGCCAGGACAGGGCCTGACAGAGATAACCTGTCGGATTCTGGAAGGGCTAAAACCTATTCTTGCCGAGTTCAAACCAGACGTCGTGCTGGTTCACGGCGATACGACGACGACGCTGGCAACCAGCCTGGCGGCGTTTTATCAGCGTATTCCTGTTGGTCACGTTGAGGCTGGTCTGCGCACGGGCGATCTCTATTCGCCGTGGCCGGAAGAGGCTAACCGTACATTGACCGGGCATCTGGCGATGTATCACTTCTCTCCAACCGAAACTTCCCGGCAAAACTTGCTGCGTGAAAACGTTGCGGATAGCCGAATCTTCATTACCGGTAATACAGTCATTGATGCACTGTTATGGGTGCGTGACCAGGTGATGAGCAGCGACAAGCTGCGTTCAGAACTGGCGGCAAATTACCCGTTTATCGACCCCGATAAAAAGATGATTCTGGTGACCGGTCACAGGCGTGAGAGTTTCGGTCGTGGCTTTGAAGAAATCTGCCACGCGCTGGCAGACATCGCCACCACGCACCAGGACATCCAGATTGTCTATCCGGTGCATCTCAACCCGAACGTCAGAGAACCGGTCAATCGCATTCTGGGGCATGTGAAAAATGTCATTCTGATCGATCCCCAGGAGTATTTACCGTTTGTCTGGCTGATGAACCACGCCTGGCTGATTTTGACCGACTCAGGCGGCATTCAGGAAGAAGCGCCTTCGCTGGGGAAACCTGTGCTGGTGATGCGCGATACCACTGAGCGTCCGGAAGCGGTGACGGCGGGTACGGTGCGTCTGGTAGGCACGGATAAGCAGCGAATTGTCGAGGAAGTGACGCGTCTTTTAAAAGACGAAAACGAATATCAAGCTATGAGCCGCGCCCATAACCCGTATGGTGATGGTCAGGCATGCTCTCGCATTCTGGAAGCGTTAAAAAATAATCGGATATCACTATGAGTTTTGCGACCATTTCTGTTATCGGACTGGGTTATATCGGGCTGCCAACGGCAGCAGCGTTTGCCTCACGGCAAAAACAGGTAATTGGTGTCGATATCAACCAACATGCGGTTGATACCATCAATCGTGGCGAAATCCATATCGTCGAACCTGATTTGGCGAGTGTAGTAAAAACTGCCGTAGAAGGCGGTTTTTTACGAGCGAGCACGACGCCAGTTGAAGCGGATGCCTGGCTGATTGCTGTACCCACGCCGTTTAAGGGCGATCATGAGCCAGATATGACCTACGTTGAATCGGCTGCTCGCTCCATTGCGCCAGTGCTGAAAAAAGGCGCGCTGGTGATCCTTGAATCCACCTCGCCGGTGGGGTCAACCGAGAAGATGGCAGAATGGTTAGCAGAGATGCGTCCGGATCTCACTTTCCCGCAGCAGGTGGGCGAGCAGGCGGACGTCAACATTGCTTACTGCCCGGAACGCGTGTTACCAGGACAGGTAATGGTCGAGCTGATTAAAAACGATCGCGTGATTGGTGGTATGACGCCGGTTTGTTCGGCCCGCGCCAGCGAACTGTACAAAATTTTCCTCGAAGGTGAGTGTGTCGTCACTAACTCGCGGACGGCGGAAATGTGTAAGCTCACCGAAAACAGCTTCCGCGATGTGAATATCGCTTTTGCTAATGAATTGTCGCTGATTTGTGCCGATCAGGGGATTAACGTCTGGGAACTGATTCGCCTGGCGAATCGTCACCCTCGCGTTAATATTCTTCAGCCTGGCCCTGGCGTGGGCGGTCACTGCATTGCTGTTGATCCGTGGTTTATCGTGGCACAGAACCCCCAGCAGGCGCGGCTTATCCGTACCGCGCGCGAAGTGAACGATCACAAACCGTTCTGGGTTATCGATCAGGTGAAAGCGGCGGTGGCTGATTGCCTGGCGGCTACCGATAAACGCGCCAGTGAACTGAAAATCGCCTGCTTTGGTCTGGCGTTTAAACCGAATATTGATGACCTGCGCGAAAGCCCGGCGATGGAAATCGCTGAACTGATCGCCCAGTGGCATAGCGGCGAAACTCTGGTTGTTGAGCCTAACATCCACCAGTTGCCGAAAAAACTGACCGGGCTTTGTACTCTGGCGCAGCTTGACGAGGCGCTGGCAACGGCAGACGTGCTGGTGATGCTGGTCGATCATAGTCAGTTCAAAGTTATCAATGGCGACAATGTCCATCAGCAGTATGTCGTCGATGCCAAAGGAGTCTGGCGCTGATGAGAAAAATTCTGATAACAGGTGGTGCCGGGTTTATTGGCTCGGCGCTGGTGCGTTATATCATCAACGAAACGAGCGACGCGGTGGTAGTGGTCGATAAGCTGACCTACGCCGGAAACCTGATGTCGCTGGCACCGGTCGCGCAAAGCGAGCGCTTTGCCTTTGAGAAAGTTGATATCTGCGATCGGGCAGAACTGGCACGCGTATTCACTGAGCATCAGCCAGACTGTGTCATGCATCTGGCAGCCGAAAGCCATGTTGACCGTTCTATTGACGGCCCGGCAGCGTTTATTGAAACCAACATTGTCGGGACTTATACATTGCTTGAAGCGGCGCGGGCTTACTGGAATGCGCTGACGGAAGATAAAAAATCAGCGTTCCGTTTTCATCATATCTCCACTGACGAAGTATATGGTGACCTGCACTCGACGGATGATTTCTTCACCGAAACCACGCCGTATGCGCCGAGCAGCCCTTATTCCGCGTCAAAAGCCAGCAGCGACCATCTGGTGCGCGCCTGGCTGCGGACCTATGGTCTGCCGACGCTTATCACCAACTGCTCGAATAACTACGGCCCTTACCACTTTCCGGAAAAACTGATCCCGCTGATGATCCTCAACGCGCTGGCGGGTAAATCGCTGCCGGTATATGGCAACGGGCAGCAAATCCGTGACTGGCTGTATGTGGAAGATCACGCCCGCGCGCTGTATTGCGTGGCGACCACCGGGAAAGTCGGTGAAACCTATAATATTGGTGGTCACAACGAGCGTAAGAATCTCGATGTTGTGGAAACCATTTGCGAGCTGCTGGAAGAACTGGCTCCGAACAAGCCGCACGGCGTGGCGCACTATCGTGACCTGATCACCTTTGTCGCTGACCGTCCGGGGCATGATCTGCGTTATGCCATTGATGCTTCGAAAATTGCCCGTGAACTTGGCTGGCTGCCGCAGGAAACCTTTGAAAGTGGAATGCGTAAAACGGTTCAGTGGTATCTGGCTAATGAAAGCTGGTGGAAGCAGGTGCAGGACGGCAGCTATCAGGGCGAGCGTTTAGGTCTGAAAGGCTAATTTTCAGCGGAGGCAAACATGAAAGGTATTATCCTGGCGGGCGGTTCCGGCACCCGATTGCATCCGATTACGCGCGGCGTATCGAAGCAACTGTTGCCGATTTACGATAAGCCAATGATTTACTATCCGCTGTCGGTGCTGATGCTGGCCGGTATCCGCGAAATTCTCATCATCACTACGCCGGAAGATAAAGGTTATTTCCAGCGCCTGCTGGGCGATGGTAGTGAGTTCGGTATCCAGCTGGAATATGCCGAACAGCCCAGCCCGGACGGTCTGGCGCAGGCCTTTATCATCGGTGAAACCTTCCTTAATGGTGAACCTTCTTGTCTGGTGCTGGGCGATAACATCTTCTTCGGTCAGGGCTTCAGTCCGAAGCTGCGTCATGTTGCGGCGCGCACCGAAGGGGCGACGGTTTTTGGCTATCAGGTGATGGACCCGGAACGCTTTGGCGTGGTGGAGTTTGACGACAATTTCCGCGCTATCTCGCTGGAAGAAAAGCCAAAACAGCCGAAGTCAAACTGGGCGGTGACCGGGCTTTATTTCTACGACAGTAAAGTCGTGGAGTACGCAAAGCAGGTGAAGCCGTCGGAGCGTGGTGAACTGGAGATTACCTCCATCAACCAGATGTACCTCGAGGCGGGCAACCTGACCGTTGAACTGCTCGGGCGCGGATTTGCCTGGCTGGATACCGGCACTCACGACAGCCTGATTGAAGCCAGCACCTTTGTACAGACGGTGGAAAAACGCCAGGGCTTTAAGATTGCCTGCCTGGAAGAGATTGCCTGGCGTAACGGCTGGCTCGATGACGAGGGTGTGAAGCGTGCTGCCAGTTCATTAGCGAAAACTGGCTACGGCCAATATCTGCTGGAGTTACTTCGTGCCCGTCCGCGCCAGTATTGAGCCACTAACCTGGGAAAACGCCTTCTTTGGTGTTAACAGCGCCATCGTGCGCATTACGTCTGAAGCACCGCTCCTGACGCCAGACGCGTTAGCGCCGTGGTCACGGGTGCAGGCCAAAATTGCGGCATCAAATACGGGTGAACTGGATGCCCTGCAACAGCTGGGATTCTCCCTGGTAGAAGGTGAAGTTGATTTGGCGCTACCCGTGAACAATGCCAGTGATAGCGGTGCTGTAGTGGCACAAGAGACCGATATTCCCGCATTACGTCAGTTAGCCAGCGCCGCATTTGCGCAAAGCCGTTTTCGTGCGCCGTGGTATGCGCCTGACGCCAGCAGTCGCTTTTATGCACAGTGGATTGAAAATGCCGTGCGCGGCACCTTTGATCATCAATGTCTGATTTTACGTGCGGCGTCCGGCGATATTCGCGGCTATGTCTCTTTACGGGAACTCAATGCGACAGATGCGCGAATTGGCCTGCTGGCTGGACGCGGTGCAGGTGCTGAGCTGATGCAAACGGCGCTAAACTGGGCGTATGCTCGCGGTAAAACAACTTTGCGGGTGGCGACCCAAATGGGCAACACCGCCGCGCTTAAACGATACATACAAAGTGGTGCGAATGTAGAAAGCACCGCGTACTGGTTATACAGGTGATCACATGATTCCATTTAACGCACCGCCGGTGGTGGGAACCGAACTCGACTATATGCAGTCGGCAATGGGTAGCGGCAAACTGTGTGGCGATGGCGGTTTTACCCGTCGCTGCCAGCAGTGGCTGGAGCAACGTTTTGGCAGCGCCAAAGTGTTACTGACGCCGTCCTGCACCGCTTCGCTGGAGATGGCGGCGCTGCTGCTCGATATCCAGCCTGGCGATGAAGTGATCATGCCGAGCTACACCTTTGTCTCCACCGCCAATGCCTTTGTGCTGCGTGGCGCAAAAATCGTTTTTGTGGATGTTCGCCCGGACACCATGAACATCGACGAAACGCTGATTGAAGCGGCGATCACCGACAAAACGCGCGTTATCGTGCCGGTCCATTACGCGGGTGTGGCCTGCGAAATGGACACCATTATGGCGTTGGCGAAAAAGCATAATTTGTTTGTGGTAGAAGATGCCGCTCAGGGCGTGATGTCCACTTACAAAGGGCGTGCACTGGGAACCATTGGTCATATTGGCTGCTTTAGCTTCCATGAAACCAAAAACTACACGGCGGGCGGTGAAGGCGGCGCGACGCTGATTAACGATAAAGCGTTAATCGAACGAGCCGAGATCATCCGTGAAAAGGGCACTAACCGCAGCCAGTTCTTCCGTGGTCAGGTCGATAAATATACCTGGCGCGATATTGGCTCCAGCTATTTGATGTCCGATCTGCAAGCTGCATACCTGTGGGCGCAACTGGAAGCAGCGGATCGTATCAACCAGCAACGTCTGGCGCTGTGGCAAAACTACTACGATGCGTTAGCGCCTCTGGCGAAAGCCGGGCGTATCGAGCTGCCGTCGATTCCCGATGGCTGCGTGCAGAACGCGCATATGTTCTACATTAAACTGCGGGATATTGATGACCGGAGCGCGTTGATTAACTTTCTGAAAGAAGCGGAAATCATGGCGGTGTTTCATTACATTCCGCTGCACGGTTGCCCTGCGGGGGAACACTTTGGTGAGTTCCACGGTGAAGATCGCTACACCACCAAAGAGAGCGAGCGCCTGCTGCGCCTGCCGCTGTTCTACAACCTGTCGCCCGTCAATCAGCGTACGGTAATTGCGACTTTGTTGAACTACTTTTCCTGATATGTCGTTGGCAAAAGCGTCCTTGTGGACGGCGGCCAGTACACTGGTCAAGATTGGTGCCGGGTTACTGGTCGGTAAGTTGCTGGCGGTGTCATTTGGTCCGGCGGGGCTTGGGCTGGCGGCAAATTTCCGCCAGTTGATTACCGTGCTCGGCGTGCTTGCCGGGGCTGGCATCTTTAACGGTGTAACCAAATACGTTGCCCAGTACCATGATAATCCGCAACAGCTGCGCCGCGTGGTCGGCACTTCATCAGCGATGGTACTTGGTTTCTCTACGCTGATGGCGCTGGTTTTTGTGCTGGCAGCTGCGCCAATCAGCCAGGGATTGTTTGGTAATACCGACTATCAGGGGCTGGTGCGTTTAGTGGCGCTGGTGCAAATGGGGATCGCCTGGGGCAACCTGTTACTGGCGCTGATGAAAGGCTTTCGCGATGCCGCAGGTAATGCGTTATCGCTGATTGTCGGCAGCTTGATTGGCGTTCTCGCGTACTACGTCAGTTACCGTTTGGGCGGTTATGAAGGGGCGTTGCTGGGTCTGGCGCTGATTCCCGCGCTGGTGGTAATTCCTGCCGCCATCATGTTGATCAAACGTGGTGTCATCCCGTTAAGCTATCTGAAACCCAGCTGGGATAACGGTCTGGCAGGGCAGTTGAGCAAATTTACGCTCATGGCGTTGATTACGTCGGTGACCTTGCCTGTTGCTTACATCATGATGCGTAAACTGCTGGCGGCGCAGTATAGCTGGGATGAGGTGGGGATTTGGCAGGGCGTGAGCAGTATTTCCGACGCTTACCTACAATTTATCACCGCCTCGTTTAGCGTCTATTTGCTGCCAACGCTGTCGCGGCTGACCGCGAAGCAGGATGTTTCCCGTGAGATTGGTCGTTCGCTGAAGTTTGTATTGCCGGCAGTGGCGGCTGCCAGTCCGACGGTCTGGCTGCTGCGCGACTTTGCTATCTGGCTGCTGTTTTCGGCGAAATTTACCGCCATGCGTGACTTGTTTGCGTGGCAGTTGTGGGGCGATGTACTGAAAGTAGGCGCTTACGTTTTTGGTTATTTAGTGATTGCCAGGGCGTCGCTGCGTTTTTATATTCTGGCCGAATTGAGCCAGTTTACGTTGCTGACGGCATTTTCTCACTGGCTGATCCCCGCACATGGTGCGTGGGCAGCGCAGGCCTACATGGCAACCTATATTGTTTATTTCACGCTGTGCTGCGGCGTATTTTTCATTTGGCGTAAACGGCAATGACCGAACTGATACACATCCTGGGATCGGATATCCCTCATCATAACCAGACGGTGCTGCGGTTTTTTGCCGATGAGCTTGCCGTAGAGCATGCGCACGCCCGTCAGTTTATGGTGGTGAGCAAAGAAGACGGCCTGGCGGCAGCGTTTCCCGCGTTGGCGATTGACCGCTATACCGATAAATCAGCGCTGGCGAAAGCCGTCATCGCGAAAGCCAAAGCAAATCGCCAGCAGCGGTTCTTCTTCCACGGTCAGTTTAATACCGGGATTTGGCTGGCTCTGCTGAGCGGTGGCCTGAAGCCGTCGCAGGTGAGCTGGCAATATCCTGGGGCGCGGATTTGTATGAAGTTTCCCGCGGCCTGAAGTTTCGCCTGGTTCTACCCGTTGCGCCGGATGGCGCAGGGACGGGTTGGTCGGGTGTTCGCCACCCGTGGCGATCTTAGTTATTTTGCGGCTTTGCATCGTCAGGTCCCGGGCGAACTGCTCGATTTCCCGACGCGAATGGATCCGACGCTGAACGGGTTAGCCGATACCACGCCGCGCGATGGCAAACTGACCATTCTGGTGGGCAACTCTGGCGACCGCAGTAACCAACACGTTGCCGCGCTGAAGGCGGTACATCAGCAGTTCGGCGACACGGTTAATGTGATTGTCCCGATGGGCTACCCTGCGAACAATGACGGCTATATTGCTGAAGTGAAAAAGCGGTGCTGCTGAGCACTGTTTAGCGATAACAATGCGCCGGCAGATTCTGCGCGAAAAACTCGAGTTTGATGACTATCTTGCGCTATTACGCCGTTGTGATTTGGGCTACTTTATTTTTGCCCGCCAGCAGGGGATTGGCACGCTTTGTTTGTTGATTCAGGCGGGGATCCCCTGTGTGTTGAATCGGCAGAACCCGTTCTGGCAGGACATGGCCGAGCAGCACATTCCAGTCCTGTTCACCGATGATGAGCTGACCGTGCCGGTGGTGCGTGAAGCGCAGCGACAGCTGGCGCTGGTCGATAAAAGTGACATCGCCTTTTTTAAACCTAACTATCTGGTGCCGTGGTATCGGGCGCTGACACTGGCGGCAGGAGAGGCGGTATGAGCGAAATGCAATTTACCGGGCTGTTTGTCGTCTGGCTGCTGTCGACGCTGTTTATCGGTACCTTGACGTGGTTTGAATTCCGCCGCGTGCGCTTTAACTTCAACGTTCTTCTTCTCGCTGCTGTTTTTGCTGACCTTTTTCTTCGGTTTCCCGCTGACCTGTACGCTGGTGTTCCGTTTTGGGGTCGGCGTGTCGCCGCCGGATGTGCTGCTGCAAACGCTGCTGATTTCGGTCTGCTTCTACGCGGTGTACTACGTCACCTACAAAACCCGGTTACGCTCGGCAACCGCCAGCGCACCGCGCCGCCCGTTGTTCACCATGAACCGGGTAGAGACGCACATCACCTGGATCCTGTTGATGAGCCTGGCGCTGTTTACGGTTGGCACGTTCTTCCTGCATAACGGATTCCTGCTGTTTAAGCTGCATTCGTATAGCCAGATTTTCTCCAGTGAAGTCTCTGGGGTCGCACTGAAGCGTTTCTTTTACTTCTTCATTCCGGCGATGCTAGTGGTCTATTTCTTAAAACCTGGCTGGAAGGCGTGGATTGGTTTCCTGATTGCCACCGTAGCTTTTGGTCTGCTGACCTACGCTATCGTTGGCGGTACGCGTGCAAATATCATTATTGCCTTCGCTATCTTCCTGTTTATTGGAATTATTCGCGGCTGGATTTCGCTGTGGATGCTGGTGGCCGCGGGCGTGATGGGAATTGTCGGCATGTTCTGGCTGGCGCTTAAGCGTTATGGCATGGATGTGAGCGGTGATGAAGCGTTTTACACCTTCCTCTATCTGACGCGCCATACTTTTCTCGCCGTGGGAAAACCTGGCGCTGCTGCTGCAACACTACGACAAGATAGAGTTCCAGGGGCTGGCGCCGATGGTGCGCGACTTCTACGTCTTTATTCCCAGCTGGCTGTGGCCGTCCCGGCCTGGCATTGTGCTGAATACGGCCAACTACTTTACCTGGGAAGTTTTGAATAACCACTCCGGGCTGGCTATCTCCCCAACGCTGATCGGTTCGCTGGTGGTCATGGGCGGTATGTGGTTTGTGCCGTTGGGTGCGGTGGCGGTAGGGTTGATTATCAAATGGTTCGACTGGCTGTATATGCTGGCAACCAGGAGCTTAATCGCTATAAATCAGCGATTTTGCAGAGTCTTCTGTTTTGGCGCGATCTTCAATATGATCGTGCTGGCTCGCGAAGGGCTGGATTCCTTTGGCTCCCGCGTGGTTTCTTTATGGTTATTTTTGGGGTCTGCTTGCTGGTGGCAAAACTGTTGTACTGGTTGTTTGAAAGCGCGGGGCTGATACATCAGCGGCTAAAACGCCCTTCGCACGCTGGAAGAGGGACAAAATGGCTGATTCACTGACCGCGCCAACCTACATGTTGCGCGGCCTGAAGCTGATTGGCTGGCGCAATATGCAGCACGCGCTGGACTATCTGTACGCGGACGGCAATTTGAAGCAGGGGACGCTGGTGGCGATTAACGCCGAGAAGATGCTGACGCTGGAAGATAATGCCGAGGTAAGAACGCTGATTGACGCGGCGGAGTATAAATACGCCGACGGCATCAGCGTGGTGCGATCCGTTCGCAAGAAATACCCGGATGCCAACGTTTCACGCGTGGCGGGGGCTGACCTGTGGGAAGCGCTGATGGCGCGGGCGGAGCGGGGAAGGCACGCCGGTATTCCTGATTGGCGGCAAGCCAGAAGTGTCGGCCGAGACGGCCGCGAAACTGCGTCAGCAGTGGAATTGGACCGGGTCGGCACGCAGGACGGCTATTTTACGCCGGATGAGCGGCCAGCGCTGTTCGAACGCATTCGCGATAGCGGGGCGAAAATTGTTACCGTTGCGATGGGGTCGCCGAAGCAGGAGATCCTGATGCGCGACTGCCGACAGGTGCATCCTGATGCGCTGTATATGGGCGTAGGTGGCACCTATGATGTCTTCACGGGTCACGTAAAGCGTGCGCCGAAAGTGTGGCAGAACATGGCTGGAGTGGTTGTACCGTCTGCTGTCTCAGCCAAGCCGCATTAAACGTCAGCTACGCCTGCTGCGCTATTTACGCTGGCACTACACCAATAATCTCTGAATATCCTGCTGTATTAGCCTGAACGTATCGCGCATTTCCTGCGTGATACGTTCACATCTTCGACACTTTATTCCTCATTTCTATTTGCCATTTTTTCGAAATTGTTAAACCATTCGCATGCCCGACGATGATATTCGTATTTTTACGCATACGTCCACATCCGACAGACATCTACTTTTTACTATAAAAAAAACCGGCAATGACCGGGCATACGCAAACACAAGAGGATTTATGGCAGAGAAAAAACCGGAGCTCCAGCGCGGTCTGGAAGCCCGACACATCGAATTAATTGCCCTTGGAGGCACCATCGGCGTCGGCCTGTTTATGGGCTCGGCAAGTACCCTTAGCTGGGCCGGCCCCTCGGTTCTGCTGGCCTATATTCTGGCGGGGATTTTGTTCTTCATTATGCGCTCGATGGGTGAAATGTTATTCATCGAACCGGTGACCGGTTCGTTTGCTGTCTATGCTCACCGCTATATGAGCCCGTTCTTCGGTTATCTCACCGCCTGGTCGTACTGGTTTATGTGGATGGCGGTAGGCATCTCTGAAATCACTGCCATCGGGGTTTACGTCCAGTTCTGGTTCCCGGATATGGCGCAGTGGATACCTGCGTTGATTGCCGTGGGGCTGGTCGCGCTAGCAAACCTGGCCGCGGTACGCCTGTACGGTGAGATCGAATTCTGGTTCGCCATGATTAAAGTCACCACCATCATCGTGATGATTGTCATTGGTCTTGGGGTCATCTTCTTCGGCTTTGGCAACGGCGGCACCTCGATTGGTTTTAGCAATCTGACTGAGCATGGCGGTTTCTTTGCCGGCGGCTGGAAGGGCTTCCTGACGGCGCTGTGAGATCGTCCGCGTCCTACCAGGGCGTAGAGCTTATCGGTATGACCGCAGGTGAAGCGAAAAATCCACAGGTCACTCTGCGTAGTGCAGTTGGCAAAGTGCTGTGGCGCATCCTGATTTTCTATGTGGGCGCGATTTTTGTTATCGTCACTATCTTCCCGTGGAATGAAATTGGCACTAACGGCAGCCCGTTCGTACTGACCTTCGCCAAAATTGGGATTACCGCTGCGGCAGGGATTATTAACTTCGTGGTGCTGACGGCGGCGCTTTCCGGCTGTAACAGCGGCATGTATAGCTGCGGGCGTATGCTCTACGCGTTGGCGAAAAACCGTCAGCTCCCGGCGGCGATGGCGAAAGTGACGAAAAGTGGCGTACCGGCGGCGGGTGTAAGCGTATCGATTGTTATCCTGCTGATTGGCTCATGTCTAACTACATCATTCCAAACCCACAGCGTGTGTTTGTTTATGTCTACAGCGCCAGCGTATTGCCGGGGATGGTGCCGTGGTTTGTTATCCTGATTAGCCAACTGCGCTTTCCGTCGTACCCACAAAGAAGCGATTGCCAGCCACCCGTTCCGTTCCATTTTGTTCCCATGGTCTAACTATGTCACCATGGCGTTCCTGGTTTGTGTGCTAGTGGGGATGGGATTCAATGAAGATACCCGTATGTCGCTGTTTGTTGGCATCATCTTTATGCTGGCGGTGACGGCGATTTATAAAGTTTTTGGCCTTAATCGCCACGGGAAAGCGCATAAACTGGAGGAATAAGCAGCAAAACGCACAAACCGTAACCAAACGCGCAATTTATTTAAAAAGGGACTAGACAGAGGGGTGGGAAGTCCGTATTATCCACCCCCGCAACGGCGCTAAGCGCCCGTAGCTCAGCTGGATAGAGCGCTGCCCTCCGGAGGCAGAGGTCTCAGGTTCGAATCCTGTCGGGCGCGCCATTTAGTCCCGGCGCTTGAGCTGCGGTGGTAGTAATACCGCGTAACAAGATTTGTAGTGGTGGCTATAGCTCAGTTGGTAGAGCCCTGGATTGTGATTCCAGTTGTCGTGGGTTCGAATCCCATTAGCCACCCCATTATTAGAAGTTGTGACAATGCGAAGGTGGCGGAATTGGTAGACGCGCTAGCTTCAGGTGTTAGTGTCCTTACGGACGTGGGGGTTCAAGTCCCCCCCCTCGCACCACGACTTTAAAGAATTGAACTAAAAATTCAAAAAGCAGTATTTCGGCGAGTAGCGCAGCTTGGTAGCGCAACTGGTTTGGGACCAGTGGGTCGGAGGTTCGAATCCTCTCTCGCCGACCAATTTTGAACCCCGCTTCGGCGGGGTTTTTTGTTTTCTGTGCATTTCGTCACCCTCCCTTCGCAATAAACGCCCGTAATAACTCATTGCCCCACGGTATGATTTCGCCCTTAACGTATTGAAGGATGACTTCAGGCAAGGAGCGACCATGCTGCAACAGGTTCCAACGCGTGCTTTTCATGTGATGGCGAAACCGAGCGGTTCCGATTGTAATCTGAACTGTGACTACTGTTTTTATCTCGAAAAACAATCCCTTTACCGCGAAAAGCCAGTCACGCATATGGACGATGACACGCTGGAAGCGTATGTCCGTCACTATATTGCCGCTAGCGAACCGCAAAATGAGGTCGCCTTTACCTGGCAGGGAGGAGAACCGACGCTGCTGGGATTGGATTTCTATCGGCGTGCCGTGGCTCTGCAACAGAAATATGGTGAGGGGCGACGACATCAGCAATAGCTTTCAGACCAACGGCGTACTGCTGGATGATGAGTGGTGCCAGTTCCTGGCGCAGCATCAGTTTCTGGTGGGGTTGTCGCTTGATGGTCCGGCAGAGATCCACGACCAGTATCGTGTGACGAAAGGCGGCCGCCCAACGCATAGCTGGTGATGCGGGCGCTGGGACTGCTACAAAAACACCGGGTTAACTACAACGTGTTGGCCTGCGTTAACCATACCAGCGTCCGTGAACCATTGCAGGTCTATGATTTCCTGTGTGAGGCGGGCGTTGAATATATTCAGTTTATCCCTGTTGTCGAACGGTTGGCTGATGAGACCGCTGCACAGGCGGCTTCACGCTGGATCCGCCTGGAGAAATGGGGGAAGAGTTCACTGACGCCGTGTCTGCCCCCACAAGCGTACATGGGTGATTTCTCTGATGGCGCGCGGTGTTTGACCGCTGGATCCACAGCGCGACGTAGGGCGCGTTGTTTGTGATGAATATTGAGTGGGCCTTCGCCAGCTTTGTCGGCGCGTCGGGGACGGTCTGTCATCATCAACCTACCTGCTGAGCATCGCTGGTTGTGGAGCATAACGGTGATGTTTATGCCTGCGATCACTTCGTTATTATCCCGAATACCGACTGGGCAACCGCATCATGATACGTTCGCGAGCCATGGTCGACTCTCCAGCGCAGGAGCATGGGTTTGGCAAAGATAAATTTATGCTCGTTTGCCTACTCAGTGTCGCGAATGCAAGGTTCTGAAGGCCTGTTGGGGCGGTTGCCCCGAAACACCGCTTCTCACTGACGGCAACAGGTGAGCCTGGATTGAATTACCTGTGCGCTGGTTATCAGCGCTATTTTCGCCATTTGCCGCCGGTCTCTGAAAGCAATGGCGGAGCTGCTGGCAAATGGTCGACCCGCCAGCGATATCATGCGCGCGAATCTGATTAAAGTGGGTCAATAAAAGAGGCTCCACCTCCGGTTAAGGGAAGTGGGGCCTAATTTTTGACTTACGACTTAATTTGTGTTTTTGGCGGGTATTTCTGCAGGATTTTCTTATATTCTTCTATTTCAACGTTTTAGCGGTATGCCCATCGGGGTATGACGGATACCAACAGAATCTGATTCCTGTGGGTCAGCATATAGGTTAAAGAGCATCGCTCCCGCCGCTGGCATTACCGTTCAGGTGAAGCCACCCTGATATCCACTCTGAGTAAAGGCGAATGGCTGTTGCAGCAGGATGTATAGAATTTGAACTCATCAATACGTACGGCGGAAAGTTGGCCGTTGAGGAAATAGTGCTCCGCTTGCACGGTTAGACTGGCCGTCTTTGCTGATGAAGAAAGAGGACTGATCGACACCATCGATAAAGGTGGTATTTGGCACCAGCTTGGAAACTTCTGCACCTGGCTTACCGGCCAGCGCCAGCGCTGTTGGGAACAGATCCGCCAATCAACGATCTCTTTGATTTTACACCAGTTCGACATGCCTTTCCAGTAAACAAATGTCGGGACGCGTACGCCGCCTTCCCAGGTGGATCCTTTCGAACCGCGGAACGGTGTACGGCCGTGCGGCGGAAGCTCAGCCTCTGGGCCGTTATCGGACGTAAAGACAATGAGCGTGTTATCGAGCTGACCATTTTCTTCCAGCGTTTTATAGAGATTGGCGAATATATCGTTCATCTCCACAATACAGTCGCTGTAGGTTGTGCGCGCTGGTGAGCTGCCGCGTATTTGGCGTTTGGATAGTTGTCGAAATGACAGCCGCGCGTGCCGTAGTAGAGGAAGAACGGCTTGTCGCTTCGTGGCCCTGTTGCTTGAGGAAGTCGACGCCGTATTGCATGCCGCGCTGATCGAGATCTTCCATATATTTTTTGGCGTGATATCGGCAATGGCCTCTTCCTTGCCGCCACGAACTGCGTGTACGTCATCTTTGCTAAACGGCATGTTTTTGATGAACTCGGGGTCAGATGGCTCAGAGCTACTTCCGGGTTCATGTGGACATCACGCCATTGGGTATCATCAAAACTGAGTTGAAGCCACGGAAGTCATCAAAACCGACGTTCTGCGGCGGCTGTGAGCCTTCGTTATCCCCCATGTGCCATTTGCCAATGGCTTGAGTGACGTAGCCCTGGTCGTGCAGTAGTTAGGGTCAGTGGGGTTTAACCTTCCAGACCGCCAGGCTAGCCAGTCATTTTTTCATAGACCGGATTGCCATGGTGGCGGAGTATTGTCCGGTCATGATTGTGGCACGGGTAGGGGAGGGCTTGGCTGAGAATATGCGGAGGTAAGGATCAGGCCCTGGTTTACAACGGCATCAATATCCGGAGTTGGGTTACCGACTGCAATGCCACCGCCGTTGAAACCAACGTCCATCCAGCCCACGTCATGCAGAAGGAAGTAAGCAATCTTTTGGTTTCTTGCCTTTTTTTTTCTCAAGTTCTGCCAGCTTCTGCTGGGTTTCTTTATCCTGCGCCGGATGCTGCATTACTGGCATCATATTGTCGGCAATAGTGGTCGCCGGTTTAACCAGATACTGGTTTGGGTGATCGTATCCGGCAAAGCCTTTGCGTGCGGTGGCAGTTGACGGGGTATCTGCTGCGCTGGCCATGAGAGGAAGAGCGGCGGCGACAGCAACAACAAGACGTTTGGGTGAAAACGAAAATTCCATGCAAAATGCTCCGGTTTCATGTCATCAAAATGATGACGTAATTAAGCATTGATAATTGAGATCCCTCTCCCTGACAGGATGATTACATAAATAATAGTGACAAAAATAAATTATTTATTTATCCAGAAAATGAATTGGAAAATCAGGAGAGCGTTTTCAATCCTACCTCTGGCGCAGTTGATATGTAAGGCAGGTTTATTATATCGCGTTGATTATTGATGCTGTTTTTAGTTTTAACGGCAATTAATATATGTGTTATTAATTGAATGAATTTTATCATTCATAATAAGTATGTGTAGGATCAAGCTCAGGTTAAATATTCACTCAGGAAGTTATTACTCAGGAAGCAAAGAGGATTACAGAATTATCTCATAACAAGTGTTAAGGGATGTTATTTCCCGATTCTCTGTGGCATAATAAACGAGTAGATGCTAATTCCATCTCTTATGCTCGCCTTACGGCTTCATAAACCCAGGAATGACGCAGAGCCGTTTACGGTGCTTATCGTCCACTGACAGATGTCGCTTTAGCCTCATCAGACACCATGGACATAACGTTGAGTGAAGCACCCATTATGTTGTCGAATTAAACCTGTTTAACGCCTGCTCCTAAACGAGCAGGCGTTTGGGCAAAGGTCGCGGGAGAGGCCTCACCAATAAAAGGGGACCTTTCGGTCCCCTCCAGGAAATATTCCAGACTTTACGCTGGCGGGTTGTTCTGTAACGTTAGCATCAACCCGTCCGGCGCATTGTCGCGGCTTCTTCTGGCTGCTTCAGGCGGTCGAGCACATCGGCCAGCCAGGCATAGTCGAACGCATCCGGACGCTGTTTGAGCGCCGCGCGGAAGGCCAGGGTTCGCTCCTGCCATTCACCGTGTTTCGTCGGTGACTTGCCCAGCGTGCTCCATAGCAGCGGACGATCGCCCACCGTTTTAAATCCTGCTGACGCAGCAGTTTTTCCATCTGTTCCGGATTGTTGGTATTCAGGCGCGGTATCAGCATGACAAGACGATCGTCATACTGGCGCTTCAGGCCGTCGATGATGATCGTGGGCGGTGTCGTCAGATGATCGTCACATTCAATCAAGTGATCGGCCATGGCGACCTGCAAAGCGACCTGATGGCGAGTTTTACGGCTCTGGTTTTTCCACCAGTCGCGCAGCCCTTCGCTACCCTGATCGGCACGAGCTTGATCCATTAGACCAATCCACGCCTGTTGCTCCAGTGCGGCGCGGTGAGCATCGTCGCCGACATGGGCTTTCGCCATCGATGGGATGATGTCCAGCAGTGAACTCCATGCTCCGGTCTGAATGTAGGCCTGCTCGGCCAGACGTAGCACTTCCGGATGACGCGGGGTGATTTCCAGCAGCTTATCGATACCGTGGCGCGCCGCGTGGGTTTCGTTGCGAGCAAGCTGCAGGCGAACGCGGGTAATTTCGACGGGGATCATATCGTTACCGGCATTTTCCGCCGCGCGCTGCAGATGCTGATTGGCACGTGCTTCATCGCCGCGCTGCTGCGCGGCTTCCGCTGCCAGCAGGTAGTTCACCACCGGCTGCTCTGCGTGATCGGCATTTTTCGACATCAGCTTTTCAACCTGCTGATAATCGCCTTCCGCCAGCTTCAACAGCGCCTGTTCCGTTTGCTTACGCGCACGGCGACGTTTACGTCCGACAAACCAGCCGCGAGTATGGGCACCGGTACGGAAAATACGGCGTAGAATCCACTCCAGGGCGAACAGCACCACCATCACCAGAATCATGATGATGACCAGCCCGGTTACGCTGGTCTCGATGTTGTAATTATCTGTCTGAATCAGGACATAGCCCTATGGCCTGCGATCATCGGACCAACAACAATGCCCGCAATCAGCAGTGCGAAGAGTAAGAGAACTTTCAGCATCGATTATTCTCCTTGCGGCGCGGCGGCGGCTGGCTGCTCTGGTGCAGGCTCCGTCACGGCAGGTTGCGCGTCAGCGGGCTGTGCAATGGCAGGCTGTGCCATCAGGTTACGCACGCGAGTTTGCATCAGCTTTTCCAGAATCGGCTGGCTTTGCAGGGTTTCTGGTACGTCCATGCTGATGCTTTGCTGGCTGAGTTTTTCGATATCGTCGAGGAACGCCTTGGTGGTGGCGTCTTCCGTGTCGTAGTAGGCACGAACCCAGGTGGACACGTTATCCAGCGCCTGTTTGTAGGTCTCATCCTGATGACGAGGTACCGCTTGTACGGCGGCTAACAGTTGCGAGCGAATATTTTCCCGCAGGTAGATATCCTGGTTTGGTGCCAACAGCGGCACGGCGGTTTCATCGCGGCGGCGGATAGTGATAAAGCTGTCCATAAAGCTCTGCCAGCTTTTCTGCAGATTGACGCGCCATTCGCTGAGCGACGCCGACAGCTCGCCGTCGTCGTTGTCCATCGGTGAGTCATCGTTGTTATTGTCAGCCAGACGCAGGTTATCGACCTGGTTGGCCAGCTGATTCACCTTGAGAATGATGCCGTCGTAGTCCACCTGTGAGATTGCCGCGAGGCTGGCAATATCTTCCGTCAGCGCCCGGCGAGCGGTGATGAAGCTCGGATCGTTCATGTCGGCAAGGCTGGCGTCAGCGCTTTTTAACAGCGCTGCGGCGGTGGTCACGTCCTGATCGCTCCACAGTTTGCGACCAGCCAGCTAAGGAGAAAATCAAGATTGAGAAAGAAGCCAGGTTTTGGCATCGGTGCCGGAGATTGCGGCCACTTTTTGCTGCACTTCATCCAGCTGTTTGGCCATTTCACCTTGTTGGGCTTTCGCCTCATCCAACTGGGTTGCCTGCTGTTTGATGGTCGTTTCCAGCGCCTCTTTTTGCGCATCCTGCGCTTTTTGCAGCGCAATGAGCTGATTGGCGAGGGTATCGCTGGTGGTGGTTTGGTTGACGGCCTGCTGTTTGCCCCAGCCGTATAGGCCAACGCCTGCTGCCAGCGCGATGGCAATGGCGACCGCGCTCAGAACGAGGCTGGTTTTTCCGCTGTTATTTTTTTTCTCAGCGGTTGCGGGCTGATTAGATCGGGCTGCGGCGTGATGTTCACGGCTTCCCCGGACTCTTCAACCACGGCGGAGTTTTTGTTTCCGTCATTATGGCTTCCAATTTCGAGAGTTATTGTGTTGCGCGCAGCAGCGCATCGTTGTCTGCGCTATCGGCAACCTGAATCTCCTGGCGGCCGATTCGCGGGCCAGTTTTGCAATACGTTGGCTCCGACCAGTAACCGGCATTTGAGCAACCAGCTCTCCCGGTACCAGGGGGATAAGCGTCCAAAGTTGTTGCAGCATTTCACCGCTGGTGACGACAAGCGTGGTGACTTCACGGGCCTGCCAACGCATGGCTTCTTCGGCGCCATCATAGTGAACAGGACAGCGCTGATAGCATTCACAAAGCGTTACCTCTGCACCGCGCGCGGTGAGTGCTCGGCTAACAGTTCCCGGCCACCATTGCCGCGAAGGATGAGCGCTTTCTTACCGGCAATAGTTTGCAATTCAGGTAATTGTAGCAACACTTCGCGATTTCCCGATCCTGCGGGTAGAGAATCTTCTGTCCACTTACGGTATGTAGTGCCAGTGCGGTGGTGCGTCCAATGGCGAAATAATCAGGTAGTCGGGGCCATTTACGATCTTGCTGATGCAGCTGTGATTGGGCAAAAGCAACCGCGTGTTGCGAGAGGGCAAACAACAGATCGCTCTCCCCCAGCGCTGCCAGTTGATCAGCAAGTTGCGGTAATTGTTGACCCGGAGAAAACTCAATCAGCGGAAAATGCCAGGCCACCTGCCCCAGTGTGCGCAGACGGCTCACTAACTCTTCTCCAGCGGGAGACGGGCGGGTGACAAGGATACTCATGCCGGGGCGTCTCCGTTATAGACTTCAGCGAGGATCTCGCGCGCGCCGTTATTCAGTAGCTCTTCTGCCAGCGAAATCCCCATTTGTTCGGCATCTTGCGGCGCACCGCGGCGTTCACCGCGAATAATCTGCGAACCGTCCGGCGCGCCGACCAGCGCACGCAGCCAGATTTCGCCATCAATAAGCTCGGCATAGCTGCCGATAGGGACCTGGCAGCCGCCTTCCAGACGCATGTTCATGGCGCGTTCAGCGCATACGCGAATCGCTGTTTCATCGTGGTTCAACGGCGCGAGCAGTGCGCGCGTTTGTGCATCATCCAGACGGCATTCAATACCTGATGCACCCTGGCGAACGGCCGGGAGCGACTCTTCTGGCGGCATCGGTTGGCGGATACGGGCATCCAGCTCAAGGCGTTTAAGCCCCGCAACGGCCAGGAAGATGGTACGGCATATCGTAATCGCCGTTATCGAGTTTGCTGAGGCGAGTGCCGACGTTGCCGCGCAACGAGCGAATCGCCAGGTCCGGACGGCGTGGGGCAATCTGGCACTGGTGATGCAGGCTGGAGGTGCCGACGATGCTGCCTGCCGGGAGGTCATCCATACAGGCGTAATGATTTGAAACGAAGGCGTCACGCGGATCTTCGCGTTCGCAGATGGTGACGAGACCCAGCCCCTGCGGGAACTCGACCGGGACATCTTTCATGGAATGCACGGCGATATCGGCACGGTCTTCAAGCAATGCCAGCTCAAGCTCTTTAACAAACAGCCCTTTGCCGCCCACCTTAGCCAGCGGAGTATCAAGGATAATATCGCCGCGGGTGACCATCGGGACAAGCGTCACCGTCAGCCCTGGATGGCAGGCCATCAGGCGTTCTTTTACATAGTGCGCTTGCCAGAGAGCGAGCGGACTTTGGCGTGTGGCAATTCTCAAAACTTTGTCTAACATGCTTGTTACCGTCATTATCGTCCGTTGTTCATCGTAACATTGTTACCTTAATGATGTTAGTTTTCAGGGTTTCATACCCTAATCAAATCGCAATGCAGGAAATGTGCCTGTTGCGTAAATGGTGGCAGGTATAAACGGGGTTGTGTTTACCGTTTATTACTGGCACTGTCTTGATTGTATGCGGGGTTTACAGCAGCATTCAATGCTACACTTGTTGTAGTGCAACATTCTTTACGGTCAACCGGCAAGGTGTTAGATTGATCACGTTTTAAACCGATTTGTTCGAATTTTGATAATCACAACGGCGGACGAGAAACGGTAACGGTTCTTCTTGTTGAAATATTAAAAACCTCCGTATCGCGTTTTACTATAGGCCGCGGTTTTGAGACATCAGGCGATATGTCTTGTACCTCTATATTGAGACGCTAAAACAGAGACTGGATGCCATCAACCAACTGCGTGTAGATCGCGCGCTTGCTGCCATGGTCCTGCTCTCCAGCAGGTATACAGTCTACTGCCGACATTATTACATTATCATCATCCGCTAATGCCGGGTTACCTTGACGGTAACGTTCCCAAGGGCATCTGCCTCTACACGCCTGATGAAACCCAACGTCATTATCTCGACGAACTCGAGCTGCATCGCGGTATGCCGCCGCAGACTTCTGCGAGGGTGAGCTGCCGATCACCGGCATCTACTCGATGGGCAGTACCTCGTCCGTCGGCCAGAGCTGCTCTTCTGATTTGGAATATCTGGGTCTGTCACCAATCGTGGCTCGATAATGACGAACGCCGGTACCATTACAGCGCAAATGTAGCCTGTTGGAAAGCTGGGCGGCATCGCTGGGCGTTGAGTCAGTTCTTTCCTAATCGATGATACTGTTCTCACAATGAAAGCGGTAGCCTCGGCGGCTAGTAAGACTGTGGCTCAACGCAACATATTTTACTGCTGCTTGACGAATTTTATCGTACCGCCGTGCGTCTCGCCGGTAAGCGTATTCTGTGGAATATGGTGCCGTGCGACGAAGAAGAGCATTACGACGACTATGTGATGACGCTTTACGCGCAGGGCGTGCTGACGCCAAATGAATGGCTGGATCTCGGTGGCTTAAGCTCGCTTTCTGCTGAAGAGTACTTTGGTGCCAGCCTTTGGCAGCTCTACAAGAGTATCGATTCCCCATACAAAGCGGTACTGAAAACACTGCTGCTGGAAGCCTATTCCTGGGAATACCCGAACCCACGTCTGCTGGCGAAAGATATCAAACAGCGTTTGCACGACGGCGAGATTGTATCGTTTGGTCTCGATCCATACTGCATGATGCTGGAGCGTGTTACTGAATACCTGACGGCGATTGAAGATTTTACCCGTCTGGATTTAGTACGTCGCTGCTTCTATTTAAAAGTGTGCGAAAAGCTCAGCCGTGAACGCGCCTGCGTAGGCTGGCGTCGCGCAGTGTTGAGCCAGTTAGTGAGCGAGTGGGGTTGGGACGAAGCTCGTCTGGCAATGCTCGATAACCGCGCTAACTGGAAGATTGATCAGGTGCGTGAGGCGCACAACGAGTTGCTCGACGCGATGATGCAGAGCTACCGTAATCTGATCCGCTTTGCGCGTCGCAATAACCTTAGCGTCTCCGCCAGTCCGCAGGATATCGGCGTGCTGACGCGTAAGCTGTATGCCGCGTTTGAAGCATTACCAGGTAAAGTGACGCTGGTAAACCCGCAGATTTCACCCGATCTCTCGGAACCGAATCTGACCTTTATTTATGTGCCGCCGGGCCGGGCTAACCGTTCAGGTTGGTATCTGTATAACCGCGCGCCAAATATTGAGTCGATCATCAGCCATCAGCCGCTGGAATATAACCGTTACCTGAATAAACTGGTGGCGTGGGCATGGTTTAACGGCCTGCTGACCTCGCGCACCCGTTTGTATATTAAAGGTAACGGCATTGTCGATTTGCCTAAGTTGCAGGAGATGGTCGCCGACGTGTCGCACCATTTCCCGCTGCGCTTACCTGCACCGACACCGAAGGCGCTCTACAGCCCGTGTGAGATCCGCCATCTGGCGATTATCGTTAACCTGGAATATGACCCGACAGCGGCGTTCCGCAATCAGGTGGTGCATTTCGATTTCCGTAAGCTGGATGTCTTCAGCTTTGGCGAGAATCAAAATTGCCTGGTAGGTAGCGTTGACCTGCTGTACCGCAACTCGTGGAACGAAGTGCGTACGCTGCACTTCAACGGCGAGCAATCGATGATCGAAGCCCTGAAAACTATTCTCGGCAAAATGCATCAGGACGCCGCACCGCCAGATAGCGTGGAAGTCTTCTGTTATAGCCAGCATCTGCGCGGCTTAATTCGTACTCGCGTGCAGCAACTGGTTTCTGAGTGTATTGAATTGCGTCTTTCCAGCACCCGCCAGGAAACCGGGCGTTTCAAGGCGCTGCGCGTTTCTGGTCAAACCTGGGGGTTGTTCTTCGAACGCCTGAATGTATCGGTACAGAAACTGGAAAACGCCATCGAGTTTTATGGCGCGATTTCGCATAACAAGCTGCACGGCCTGTCTGTGCAGGTTGAGACCAATCACGTCGAATTGCCACAGGTGGTTGACGGCTTCGCCAGCGGATCATCCAGTTCTTCTTTGAAGAGTCAGGTGAAGAACAGGGGCTTTAATATCTATATTCTGGATGAGAGCAACCGCGCAGAGGTGTATCACCACTGTGAGGGCAGTAAAGAAGAGCTGGTGCGCGATGTCAGCCGGTTCTACTCGTAGTCGCACAGATCGCTTCACCTACGGCTCCAGCTTTATCAACTTCAACCTGCCGCAGTTCTACCAGATTGTGAAGGTTGATGGCCGTGCGCAGGTGATTCCTTTCCGCAGCCAGGCGCTGACTGCCGCCACCGTCCTCATCACGACAACGATAATACGCCGCTGTTGCAGCAGTGTTTCGTAAAACAGCATCGTTCTAAATGCCGGATACGGCGGTTTACACCGTTATCCGGCAAGAAATCTTAACGGAATTTCACCGTTTCGCCCGACTGATGCGTAGCCGCCTGTTCCAGTAAATCCCAGAATTTTTCGCCGCTGCGGATCACACAGCCCACTGCGTCGCCTTTCAGGTCAAAGTGGTAGCCGCCCTGCTTGGTAGCCAGCCACACCTGGTGCAATGGCTCCTGGCGGTTAATAATAATTTTGCTACCGTTTTCAAAGCTGATAGTCAGTACGCCACCGTTGATTTCGCAGTCGATATCGCTGTCGCCATCCCGATCGTCAACGTTCTACAATGGTTAGCCACAGGGTATCGGCCAGGCGATGAATCCGCTGCGTTCATTGTCGTTTCCCGTTTTTTAGTGATCTCGGCAGTATAGCGGCATGGGGTCAGGGCTTCAAAGTTTGCACCTCTGCGGCTGCGTTCCGGCACGATTCATCCGTCACCGGAATAATGATGTCTCTGTGTAGCGAAAGATTTGTCTCTTCATTAGGGCGCAGTTACACCACGTCTTTCCCTGTTTCTGGTAAACATTATGATCAGGTTTACCGAGCGAGCATCCTCACGCTGACGGAACTAAAAAAGACAACAAACAAACCACATTGCGATAGTGCATAAAGCCATCCTGGCGCGAGGTGCCGATCACGAAACTACCAGCAAAACATAAATCCCCACGAGTAAGCGTTATACTCGCAGCATTTCCTCACTTTTCAGACTTCATAAAGAGTCGCTAAACGCTTGCTTTTACGTCTTCTCCTGCGATGATAGAAAGCAGAAAGCGATGAACTTTACAGGCAATCCATAATGAAAAACGTGTTTAAGGCACTCACTGTATTACTTACTCTCTTCAGCCTGACGGGCTGCGGTCTGAAAGGTCCGCTCTATTTCCCGCCTGCAGATAAAAACGCACCGCCGCCGACCAAACCGGTAGAGACGCAAACGCAATCCACGGTGCCGGATAAAAACGATCGCGCCACTGGCGATGGTCCATCCCAGGTTAATTACTAATTAATTACGTTCTGTTCCGCGCAACTGGAGTAGATGATGCAGTTTTCTAAAATGCATGGCCTCGGCAACGATTTCATGGTTGTCGACGCGGTAACGCAGAATGTTTTTTTTCTCGCCAGAGCTGATTCGTCGCCTGGCCGACAGGCATCACGGCGTGGGCTTCGACCAGCTATTGGTTGTTGAACCGCCTTACGATCCCGATCTGGATTTCCACTATCGCATTTTCAACGCCGATGGCAGCGAAGTTTCGCAATGTGGTAACGGCGCGCGCTGCTTCGCACGTTTTGTGCGCCTGAAAGGCCTGACCAATAAACGTGAGATCCGCGTGAGTACGGCGAATGGTCGTATGGTATTAACCGTTACGGATGATGAGTTGGTTCGCGTCAACATGGGTGAGCCTGAACTTTGCAGCCATCGCAAATACCGTTCCGCGCTAACAAAGCGGAAAAGACCTATATTATGCGTGTGGCCGAACAGACAGTATTGTGCGGCGTGGTCTCCATGGGGAACCCGCACTGCGTGATTCAGGTTGATGACGTTGATACGGCCACGGTTGAAACACTGGGCCCGTTGATGGAAAGCCATGAACGTTTCCCTGAGCGCGCCAGATCGGTTTTATGCAGATCGTGAAGCGCGAACACATCCGTCTGCGGGTCTATGAACGCGGCGCGGGCGAAACGCAGGCCTGCGGAAGCGGGGCCTGTGCTGCGGTCGCCGTCGGTATTCAACAAGGTTTGCTGGCGGAAGAAGTGCGCGTGGAATTACCGGGGCGGGCGTCTTGATATCGCCTGGAAGGGCCCGGGCCAACCGTTGTTTATGACTGGCCCGGCGGCACATGTCTATGACGGATTTATTCACCTATGAAACACGTCGGGGAAGAACAACAGGATGCAGCCACTGCGCTAAATGACCACGCGGTGGCGGACTATCTGTTGCAACATCCTGAGTTCTTTATTCGTAATGCTGCCGTGGTTGAGCAAATGCGCGTCCCGCACCCGGGCGCGGGGTATGGTGTCACTGGTTGAGTGGCACATGGCGCGTTCGCGCAACTATCATCGCGATGCTCGAAGAGAATATGGACCAGTTGATGGATCAGGCCGCAGCCAACGAAGGGCTGTTTTATCGCCTACTCTACCTGCAGCGCAGTCTCACCGCCGCCAGCAGTCTCGACGATATGCTGATGCGCTTTCACCGCTGGGCGCGCGATCTCGGCCTGGCAGGTGCGAGTCTGCGCCTGTTTCCGGATCGCTGGCGCTTAGGTGCGCCGTCGAACCACACTCATCTGGCATTAAGCCGTCAGTCTTTCGAACCGCTGCGTATTCAGCGTTTGGGGCAGGAACAGCACTATCTTGGGCCGCTTAACGGACCAGAGCTGCTGGTGGTGCTACCGGAAGCGAAAGCGGTGGGATCGGTGGCGATGTCGATGCTGGGAAGCGATGCTGATTTGGGTGTCGTGCTGTTTACCAGTCGCGATGCCAGTCACTATCAACAAGGGCAAGGAACGCAGTTACTTCATGAAATTGCGCTGATGTTGCCGGAGCTTCTGGAGCGTTGGATTGAACGCGTATGACCGATTTACACACCGATGTAGAACGCTACCTACGTTATCTGAGCGTGGAGCGCCAGCTTAGCCCGATAACCCTGCTTAACTACCAGCGTCAGCTTGAGGCGATCATCAATTTTGCCAGCGAAAACGGCCTGCAAAGCTGGCAGCAATGTGATGTGACGATGGTGCGCAATTTTGCTGTACGCAGTCGCCGTAAAGGGCTGGGAGCAGCAAGTCTGGCGTTACGGCTTTCTGCGCTACGTAGCTTTTTTGACTGGCTGGTCAGCCAGAACGAACTCAAAGCTAACCCGGCGAAAGGTGTTTCGGCACCGAAAGCGCCGCGTCATCTGCCGAAAAACATCGACGTCGACGATATGAATCGGCTGCTGGATATTGATATCAATGATCCCCTCGCTGTACGCGACCGTGCAATGCTGGAAGTGATGTACGGCGCGGGTCTGCGTCTTTCTGAGCTGGTGGGGCTGGATATTAAACACCTCGACCTGGAGTCTGGTGAAGTGTGGGTTATGGGGAAAGGCAGCAAAGAGCGCCGCCTGCCGATTGGTCGCAACGCTGTGGCGTGGATTGAGCACTGGCTTGATTTGCGCGACCTGTTTGGTAGCGAAGACGACGCGCTTTTTCTGTCGAAACTGGGCAAGCGTATCTCCGCGCGTAATGTGCAGAAACGCTTTGCCGAATGGGGCATAAAACAAGGGCTGAATAATCACGTTCATCCGCATAAATTACGTCACTCGTTCGCCACGCATATGCTGGAGTCGAGCGGCGATCTTCGTGGTGTGCAGGAGCTGCTGGGTCATGCCAACCTCTCCACCACGCAAATCTATACTCATCTTGATTTTCAACACCTTGCCTCGGTGTACGATGCGGCGCATCCACGCGCCAAACGGGGGAAATAATGCGTTTTTACCGGCCTTTGGGGCGCATCTCGGCGCTCACCTTTGACCTGGATGATACCCTTTACGATAACCGTCCGGTGATTTTGCGCACCGAGCGAGAGGCGCTTACCTTTGTGCAAAATTATCATCCGGCGCTGCGCAGCTTCCAGAATGAAGATCTGCAACGCCTGCGCCAGGCGGTACGGGAAGCGGAACCCGAGATTTATCACGACGTGACGCGCTGGCGTTTTCGTTCGATTGAACAAGCGATGCTCGACGCCGGGCTGAGTGCCGAAGAAGCCAGTGCAGGCGCACACGCAGCAATGATCAACTTTGCCAAATGGCGCAGCCGAATCGACGTCCCGCAGCAAACTCACGACACCTTAAAACAGCTGGCGAAGAAATGGCCGCTGGTGGCGATCACCAACGGTAACGCCCAGCCGGAGCTGTTTGGTTTGGGGGATTATTTTGAGTTTGTGCTGCGCGCTGGCCCGCACGGGCGCTCAAAACCGTTCAGCGATATGTACTTTTTGGCTGCGGAAAAACTCAACGTGCCGATCGGCGAGATCTTACATGTTGGGGACGATCTCACCACTGACGTGGGTGGGGCAATTCGCAGCGGAATGCAGGCTTGTTGGATCAGACCGGAAAATGGCGATCTGATGCAAACCTGGGACAGCCGTTTACTGCCGCATCTGGAAATTTCCCGGTTGGCATCTCTGACCTCGCTGATATAATCAGCAAATCTGTATATATACCCAGCTTTTTGGCGGAGGGCGTTGCGCTTCTCCGCCCAACCTATTTTTACGCGGCGGTGCCAATGGACGTTTCTTACCTGCTCGACAGCCTTAATGACAAACAGCGCGAAGCGGTGGCCGCGCCACGCAGCAACCTTCTGGTGCTGGCGGGCGCGGGCAGTGGTAAGACGCGCGTACTGGTGCATCGTATCGCCTGGTTGATGAGCGTGGAAAACTGCTCGCCATACTCGATTATGGCGGTGACGTTTACCAACAAAGCGGCGGCGGAGATGCGTCATCGTATCGGGCAACTGATGGGCACGAGCCAGGGCGGTATGTGGGTCGGCACCTTCCACGGGCTGGCGCACCGTTTGCTGCGTGCGCACCATATGGACGCCAATCTGCCGCAGGATTTCCAGATCCTCGACAGTGAAGACCAGCTACGCCTGCTTAAGCGTCTGATCAAAGCCATGAACCTCGACGAGAAGCAGTGGCCGCCGCGGCAGGCAATGTGGTACATCAACAGCCAGAAAGATGAAGGCCTGCGTCCGCATCATATTCAAAGCTACGGTAATCCGGTGGAGCAGACCTGGCAGAAGGTGTATCAGGCGTATCAGGAAGCGTGTGACCGCGCGGGCCTGGTGGACTTCGCCGAGCTGCTGCTGCGCGCTCACGAGTTGTGGCTTAACAAGCCGCATATCCTGCAACACTACCGCGAACGTTTTACCAATATCCTGGTGGACGAATTCCAGGATACCAACAACATTCAGTACGCGTGGATCCGCCTGCTGGCGGGCGACACCGGCAAAGTGATGATCGTCGGTGATGACGACCAGTCAATCTACGGCTGGCGCGGGGCGCAGGTGGAGAATATTCAGCGTTTCCTTAATGATTTCCCCGGTGCCGAAACTATTCGTCTGGAGCAAAACTACCGCTCTACCAGCAATATTCTGAGCGCCGCTAACGCCCTGATTGAAAACAACAACGGGCATCTCGGCAAAAAGCTGTGGACCGACGGCGTCGACGGCGAACCGATTTCGCTCTACTGCGCATTCAACGAACTCGACGAAGCCCGCTTCGTGGTTAACCGCATTAAAACCTGGCAGGACAACGGCGGTGCGCTTGAGCAGTGCGCAATTCTCTATCGCAGCAACGCCCAATCGCGCGTGCTGGAAGAGGCGTTGCTGCAGGTCAGTATGCCGTACCGTCTTTACGGCGGTATGCGCTTCTTCGAGCGTCAGGAAATTAAAGACGCGCTCTCCTACCTGCGCCTGATTTCCAACCGCAACGACGATGCGGCCTTTGAGCGTGTAGTGAATACGCCAACGCGCGGTATCGGCGATCGCACGCTGGACGTGGTGCGCCAGACTTCGCGCGACCGTCAGCTTACGCTGTGGCAGGCCTGCTGCGAACTGTTGCAGGAGAAGGCGCTCGCCGGGCGCGCTGCCAGCGCGTTACAGCGTTTTATGGAACTGATTGACGCACTGGCGCAGGAAACTGCCGATATGCCGCTGCACGTACAGACTGACCGGGTGGTGAAAGATTCCGGCCTGCGCATGATGTACGAGCAGGAGAAAGGCGAGAAGGGCCAGACGCGTATCGAGAACTTAGACGAACTGGTGACGGCGACGCGCCAGTTCAGCTACAACGAAGAAGAAGAGGATTTACTGCCGCTGCAGGCATTCCTCTCCCACGCGGCGCTGGAAGCGGGCGAAGGCCAGGCCGATACCTGGCAGGATGCGGTGCAGTTCATCACCCTCCACTCGGCCAAAGGTCTGGAGTTCCCGCAGGTATTTATCGTCGGTATGGAAGAGGGGATGTTCCCAGCCAGATGTCGCTGGATGAAGGCGGCCGTCTGGAAGAAGAGCGTCGTCTGGCCTACGTTGGCGTGACCCGCGCCATGCAGAAGCTGACGCTGACCTATGCGGAAACGCGCCGCCTGTACGGCAAAGAGGTGTACCATCGTCCATGGCGGCTTTATCGGTGAATTGCCAGAAGCGTGCGTGGAAGAAGTGCGCCTACGTGCGACGGTGAGCCGCCCGGTGAACCATCAGCGCATGGGCACGCCGATGGCGGAAAACGACACCGGCTACAAGCTTGGTCAGCGCGTTCGTCACGCCAAGTTTGGCGAAGGCACCGATGTTAATCTGGAAGGCAGCGGCGAGCATAGCCGCCTGCAGGTCGCGTTCCAGGGGCAGGGGATTAAATGGCTGGTGGCAGCCTATGCCAGACTGGAAACCGTATAACATTGGAGAAAAATATCATTATTTTGTAACGTTAATCTGCTAGACCTTACTGAACTGAAGGTAATTAATGCCGGTTAGCGTTTCGTTGCGTGTTGACGCCGTTTTTTTGCTGGCGTAACATCGCGCACGATCACGCTAAGAGGACAAAGCCTTGGACACACCCAGTAGATGCTGGCTCACCTTCCTGTCATCCAGGAACAACTCCTAAGGCTATCCTCTTATGCTGATAGCCTTAGCGGTTGTCAGCGACCCGTATTTATCCCGTCGCATTGAGTCAGGCTGTTTAATGGTCTGAAACCCCTGTAGTTTCTGTGTGCCCACCGGCTGTCCGATAATTTTTTGCATTGGGAGTTCCGGTCATGCTGAGCGCATTTCAACTGGAAAATAATCGTTTAACGCGTCTTGAAGCGGACGAGATTGAGCACCTGGCCAGTTCGGTTTGGGTTGATTTAGTCGAGCCGGATGACGATGAACGAAACCGTGTGCAAAAGGATTTGGGCCAGACCGCCCAACGCGCCCTGAACTGGAAAACATCGAAGCATCCGCACGTTTTTTTGAAGACGAGACGGCCTGCATATTCACTCCTTCTTCTTTTATGAAGATGCGGACGATCATGCCGGTAACTCGACCGTGGCATTTACTATCCGCGAAGGGCGCCTGTTTACCCTGCGTGAGCGTATTGCCCGCGTTCCGTCTGTATCGTATGCGCGCGCGTAGCCAGCTGATGGTGGATGGCAACGCCTACGAACTGCTGCTCGATCTGTTCGAAACCAAAATCGAACAGCTGGCGGAGAAATTGAAAAACATAGCGACCTGGAAAAGCTCAGCCGTGTGATTATGGAAGGGCGTCAGGGCGACGAGTATGACGAAGCGCTTTCGACGCTGGCAGAGCTGGAAGATATCGGCTGGAAGGTTCGTCTGTGTCTGATGGATACCCAGCGCGCGCTGAACTTCCTGGTGCGCAAGGCGCGCTTACCGGGCCGCCCGCTGGAGCAGGCGCGAGAGATCCTGCGAGATATCGGATCCCTGCTGCCGCACAACGAATCGCTGTTCCAGAAGGTGAACTTCCTGATGCAGGCGGCGATGGGCTTTATCAACATCGAGCAGAACCGCATCATCAAGATCTTCTCGGTGGTTTCGGTGGTGTTCCTACCGCCGACGCTAGTGGCGTCCAGCTATGGGATGAACTTTGAGTTTATGCCGGAGCTGCGCTGGAGGTTTGGCTATCCTGGCGCGATTATCTTTATGATTCTGGCGGGGCTTGCGCCGTATCTCTACTTCAAGGCGCAAGAACTGGCTGTAAGCTCTGTGTCGGATGGCGGCTGCGCCTTATCCGACTACGTGAATGTGCGGTTTTGCGTGTCGGATGGACGGGTGGTTGTCTTATCGGCGACATGGCGGCTACGTCAATTCTCGGTTTGTCCTACGTGAAGTCGCGGTTTGTGTCGGATGACGGTCGGATGACGGCTGTGCCTTATCCGACCTACAGTGATACATGTTTGTAGGCCGGATAAGCGTAGCGCCATCCGGCGTCCCTCTACCCGCGACGGCCCCGTCGCTGGGTATAAAATGGCATCCATCACAAAAATCGCCAGCGCGACCCAGGTAAACGCGAAGGTCACCATTTTGTCCGCCCCCGGCACTTCACCGTAGGAACGTCACCGCCAGCAGGAACATCAGCGTTGGGCCGATATACTGGAAGAAACCCAGCGTCGACAGGCGCAGACGGGTTGCGGCGCCGGTAAAGCAGAGCAGAGGTACCGTGGTCACGACGCCTGCGGCAACCAGCAGCAGATTCAGCGACCATGAATTTTGCCCCATATGGCTGGTTGCGCTATCGGCGATACCGAATAGATAAATTGCCGCTACCGGCAGCAGCCAGAGCGTTTCAAACAGCATGCCGGTCTGCGCATCGACGGCGATTTTCTTACGCACCAGGCCGTAGAAGGCAAAACTGAAGGCCAGACCTAAGGCGATAACCGGCAGCGAACCGAAAGTCCATAGCTGTACCAGCACACCGCAAACCGCCAGGAATACCGCCAACCATTGCATACGGCGGAAGCGCTCCCCGAGGAAAATCATCCCCAACACAATATTCACCAATGGGTTTATAAAGTAACCCAGGCTGGCTTCCAGCATGTGATGGTTATTGACTGACCAGATAAACAGCAGCCAGTTGCCGCCGATCAGCACCGCTGAAAGCGCCAGTAAAAACACCTTCTTTGGCGTCTTGAGTAGCGTTCTGACCTGCGACCACTGGCGGCTGATGCTCACCAGCGCCACCATAAAGAAAAACGACCAGATGACGCGGTGGGTCAGGATCTCATCGGCAGGAACGTAGTAAATCAGCTTAAAGTAGGCTGGGGCGATGCCCCGGATAGAACAGGCGGCGAGGGCAAGAAGCACGCCCTGACGCGTCTGTTTGGGATCCATGAGAAACATCCATTTTAAAAAAGTAACGCAATTTTACGCGATTATGGCCGACCCACCATATAAGTCGCCGTCGCGCTGGCGATATGTGTCTGTTCTTCGTTGTGTAGCTCAACGCGAGCAACGGCAACCTTGTTGCCCGCGCGCAGTAGCGTACTGGTGGCGGTAAAGCGTGTACCACGGCCTGGACGCAGATAGTCCACGCGCAAATCAATGGTGCCCATCCGCGACAGGCGTTGGCGCAGCTCGTCTTCATTGATGGTGTCATGGCGCGCTAGCGTACTGCCCACGCACACCAGCCCGGCGGCAACGTCCAGCGCCGAGGCAATCACCCGCCGTGCAAAATGCTTTGCGCCCAGTTGCCTACCATCATTGGTTGATTGTTAAAACCAATCTGCGCAAAGGCCTTTTCGTAGACCTCCAGTTCCAGATTCAGCGCGCGGTAAAACGGCATATGGTAGACAAAAATTTCGCCAACCAGCTTTAAAGCATAACTTCGGCGGATAGTTGTGCAGACATAATGACCTTGCTTGGCATGTTAATGAAATGTTGATTTTATGCCTATTGCATGTTGATTACTACTTTCAGAAAGGTTTGATGAGCAAGAACAGTGCAAACCGGGTAGAATGCGTGTCATTTTGCTATTCATTATTTTTATAGACCTCAGGGGAAAGTGACCGATGCGGCTCTCAGGAGGGTTAGTTGGTGGCGCTGCTGTTCCTGTAGCGCGTTGCACAGGAAGCAACGATTAAAGAAGTGCACGATGTGCCCGCAGTGCGCGGCAGTATTATCGCCAACCTGCTGCAAGAGCATGATAATCCGTTCACGCTGTACCCTTATGAAAGCAACTACCTGCTGTACACCTGGACCAGCGATCTCAACAAAGAGGCGATTAGTTCCTACGATTGGGCGGAAAATGCGCGTAAGGATGAAGTCAAATTTCAGCTCAGCCTGGCGTTCCCGCTGTGGCGCGGGATCCTTGGCGATAACTCGGTACTGGCGGCTTCTTATACGCAGCGATCCTGGTGGCAGCTTTCCAACAGCGGTGAGTCTGCACCGTTTCGTGAAACGAACTATGAACCGCAGCTGTTCCTCGGTTTTGCTACCGATTACCAGTTTGCCGGCTGGACGCTTCGCGACGTTGAAGTGGGGTATAACCATGATTCGAATGGCCGAGCCGACCCAACATCACGTAGCTGGAACCGCCTGTATACCCGTCTGATGGCGCAAAATGGTAACTGGCTGGTGGAAGTGAAACCCTGGTATGTGGTGGGCGAAACCGATGACAACCCGGATATCACCAAATATATGGGCTATTACCGGCTGAAAATCGGCTATCAGTTAGGGGATGCGGTACTGAGCGCGCAAGGGCAATATAACTGGAACACCGGCTACGGCGGCGCGGAGCTAGGCGTGAGCTATCCGCTCACCAAACACGTGCGCGTTTATACCCAGGTTTATAGCGGTTACGGTGAATCGCTTATCGACTATAACTTTAATCAGACGCGCGTTGGCGTCGGTGTGATGCTTAACGATCTGTTTTAACAGCCTAACCGTCAGTATGTTGCGAGTACGGCTGAAGGAATTCGTCTAAAACATTGCAGTTTGGCACGCAGGCGCTGAAAATAGCGCCTGTTTTTATTTCAGGTGAATGGGGTCAATGTGGCACAGGCGGAAGTTTTGAATCAGGAATCGCTGGCTAAACAGGTTTTGCAGGAGACCTTTGGCTATCAGCAATTCCGCCCGGGCCAGGACACAATCATTAATACCGTGCTGGAAGGGCGCGACTGCTTAGTCGTGATGCCAACCGGCGGCGGAAAGTCGCTGTGTTATCAGATCCCCGCGTTGGTGCTTGATGGCCTGACGGTAGTGGTTTCACCGTTGATTTCCCTGATGAAAGACCAGGTCGACCAGCTACTGGCGAACGGTGTTGCGGCGGCTTGCATTAACTCCACCCAGACTCGCGAACAGCAGCAGGAAGTCATGGCCGGGTGCCGCACTGGGCAGATTCGTCTGCTCTATATTGCCCCGGAGCGCCTGATGCTGGATAACTTCCTCGAACATCTGGCGCACTGGAACCCGGTAATGCTGGCCGTCGATGAAGCACACTGTATCTCCCAGTGGGGACACGACTTCCGCCCAGAGTACGCTGCGCTGGGCCATTTGCGTCAGCGCTTCCCGGCGCTGCCGTTTATGGCGCTTACCGCGACTGCGGACGACACCACCCGTAACGATATCGTGCGCCTGCTGGGGCTTAACGACCCCTATATCCAGATCAGCAGCTTCGACCGCCCGAACATTCGTTACATGCTGATGGAGAAGTTTAAGCCTCTCGACCAACTGATGCGCTATGTCCAGGAGCAAAAGGGCAAGTCGGGCATTATCTACTGCAACAGTCGCTCGAAAGTGGAAGATACCGCCGCGCGTTTGCAAAGCCGCGGTATTAGCGCGGGAGCTTATCACGCGGGTCTTGAGAACAGCGTGCGCGCTGAGGTGCAGGAGAAATTCCAGCGCGACGACCTGCAGATTGTCGTCGCCACCGTGGCGTTTGGTATGGGTATCAACAAACCGAACGTTCGTTTCGTGGTGCATTTCGACATTCCGCGCAATATCGAGTCTTATTATCAGGAAACCGGCCGCGCTGGGCGTGACGGTCTGCCTGCGGAAGCGATGCTGTTTTACGATCCGGCCGATATGGCCTGGCTGCGGCGTTGTCTGGAAGAGAAGCCAGCAGGCATGCTGCTGGACATTGAGCGCCATAAGCTCAACGCGATGGGGGCATTTGCTGAAGCGCAGACCTGTCGCCGTCTGGTGCTGCTTAACTACTTTGGTGAAGGGCGTCAGGAGCCGTGCGGCAACTGTGATATCTGCCTCGACCCGCCGAAACAATATGATGGAGCACAGGACGCACAGATTGCGCTGTCGACCATCGGACGTGTTAATCAACGCTTCGGTATGGGCTACGTGGTGGAAGTGATTCGCGGCGCCAACAGTCAGCGTATTCGCGAGTTCGGCCATGACAAGCTGAAAGTCTACGGCATGGGTCGTGAGAAGAGCCATGAGCATTGGGTGAGCGTGATCCGCCAACTGATCCACCTCGGCTTCGTGACCCAGAATATTGCTCAGCATTCGGCGTTACAGCTTACCGACGCATCTCGCCCGGTGCTGCGCGGCGAAGTGCCGCTTCAGCTTGCGGTGCCGCGTATCGTGGCACTAAAACCGCGCGTGATGCAAAAAGCGGCGGTAGGCAACTATGACCGTCAGCTGTTCTCCAAATTGCGCAAATTGCGGAAAGCCATTGCTGATGAAGAAAATATCCCACCATATGTCGTCTTCAACGACGCCACGCTGATTGAGATGGCAGAACAGATGCCGGTTTCACCGAGCGACATGCTCAGCGTGAACGGCGTTGGGACGCGTAAACTGGAACGCTTCGGTCGCGAGTTTCTGGCGCTTATCCGCGCCCACGTCGACGGCGACGATGAAGAGTAGTCAGTGCTCTGAAAAAGTGTCAGTATGCAGCATCTTTCAAACGGCCACCGCGTTGGCCGCGGTCGTTAACCCCAATGAGTGATGTCTTCGGGGTCGGGGGGTTACGGCCCCTTCCGCCCTTGAATCGGTTTGATGGATTTGCGGACATTTTCCCGCGATTTTTTTTCGCAAATTTATTCTTGTTTGGTAGGTCTATCATGATAACGCTGTTCCTTACCGTGGCGCTGGTGCACATCATTGCGTTGATGAGCCCTGGGCCAGATTTCTTTTTCGTTTCTCAGACAGCCGTCAGCCGTTCGCGCAAAGAGGCGATGATGGGCGTACTGGGAATTACCTGCGGCGTCATGGTCTGGGCGGGCGTTGCGCTACTCGGGTTGCACCTGATTATCGAAAAAATGGCGTGGCTGCATACCATTATTATGGTCGGCGGTGGTCTGTATCTGTGCTGGATGGGCTACCAGATGCTGCGCGGGGCGCTGAAGAAGGACAAAGCGGCAGACGAAGCCGAGCCTCAGATTGAACTGGCGCAAGGCGGGCGCAGCTTTATGAAAGGTCTGCTGACTAACCTTGCCAACCCGAAAGCGATTATCTATTTCGGCTCCGTATTCTCGCTGTTTGTCGGCGATAGCGTCGGCGCTGGTGAGCGCTGGGGGATTTTCGTGCTGATAATCCTGGAAACGCTGGCCTGGTTTACCGTGGTGGCGAGTCTGTTTGCGCTGCCGGCGATGCGTCGCGGTTATCAACGCGCGGCGAAGTGGATCGACGGCGTAGCGGGAACTCTTTTTGCGGGATTCGGTATTCACCTGATTATTTCACGCTAAGTATTTGCCCACTCGCTTGGGGGTCGGCTGCCTTTTTGCTTCACTTTTTTTTACGCGTGCCGCGCTGATGCGAGCAGCGCGCCAACCAGCATAAACAGCGAACCAAACACCTTATTCAATGCCTTCATCTGTTTTGGCCCTTTGATCCACACCGCAATGCGCTGCGCCAGGGTGGCGTAACCAATCATCACAATGATATCGACGACGATGGTGGTCGCGCCGAGACCAGGTACTGCATGGCCTGTGGCTGGTCGGGTGAGATGAACTGCGGAAAGAGCGCGGCAAGAAACACAATGCTTTTCGGATTGGTCAGGTTAACGAACACTGCGCGTTGAAACAGTTTGCCGCGGCTCTGGGTTTTCGCCAGCGTATTGAGGTCGATGGCTCCAGCTGCACGCCACTGTTGGATGCCAAGCCAGATAAGGTAGGCCACGCCGGCCCACTTCAGAATTTCAAACGCCATTACCGAGCGGGAAAACAGCGTCCCGAGACCGACACCCACCAGAACGATATGAATGGCCAACCCGGTTTGTAATCCGGCAATTGACGCTGCCGCACCGCGGTAGCCGTGGTTGATTGAGGTGGTCATGGTATTGATCGCCCCTGAGCCCGGCGACAGGCTGAGAATTATGGATGTTAGCAGGTAGGCGAACCACCATTCAAAGGTCATGAGAAACTCCCTGATTGTCTGTTTTTATGCCACAATACGCTATTGTATAGGCGCTGTGTTAGGCGCCACAAAAAAACAATTTTCAGCGGTTAACTGGGGTGAAGCCCGATGTTTCAACAGCAAAAGGATTGGAATACAAGAGAAAACGCGTTCGCTGCGTTTACCACCGGTCCATTGATGATTTCGGCGTCACGGGAAGAAGCGAGTTTATCGGCGTCGATGGAATTCCAGTATGGTTTGTTCGTTTCAGTTCGCCTGCGCATGACCGCGTTATCGTTGTTTGTCCTGGGCGTATTGAAAGCTACGTGAAGTACGCTGAACTGGCGTACGATCTTTTCCACAGTGGTTTTGATGTGTTAATCATCGACCATCGGGGCCAGGGGCGCTCGGGCGTATGCTTTCGGACTCGCATCGCGGCCATGTGGCGAAATTCAGCGATTATGTAGATGATCTTGAGGCCTTCTGGCAGCAAGAGGTTCTCCCGGGTCGCTGGCGTCAGCGATTCATCCTTGCTCATTCGATGGGCGGGGCGATTGCGACGCAGTTTTTACAGCGTAAACCGCAGGGCTGTGATGCTATCGCGCTTTGTGCGCCGATGTTCGGTATTATCATGCGCTTGCCGGAATGGGTTGTCCGGCCGCTTCTCGATTGGGCTGAGGGCCATCAGCGTCTTCGGGAAGGCTATGCGATGGGGACCGGGCGATGGCACGCGCTGCCGTTCGGCGTTAACGTGCTGACCCATAGCCGTGAGCGTTATCGGCGTAATGTCCGTTTTTATGCTGATGAGCCTCAGCTACGCTTAGGCGGCCCCACCTATCACTGGGTGCGAGAGGGTATTCTGGCCGGGAGAACATTCTCGCTGCCGCCAAAAAAGATACCTTTCCCGTCCTGCTTATCCAGGCGGAAGAAGAGCGGGTTGTTGATAACCGCATGCACGACCGTTATTGTGATATTCGCGCCGAAGCGGGCCATCCTTGTGATGGCGGTAAGCCGCTTGTCATACAGGGCGCCTACCATGAGAATCCTTTTTGAAAAGGACGCTATGCGATCAGTCGCACTCACTGCCATTGTCGATTTTTTCCATCGACATTCTTTAATCGGCGCCAGCGCCGCACTGTTTAGAGGTTAAATTCGTTTATGTACCAGGTCGTTGCGTCTGATTTAGATGGCACCTTACTCTCCCCTGACCACCACTTAACGCCATATGCCAAAGAGACGTTGAAGCTGCTGACCGAGCGCGGTCTGAACTTCGTCTTTGCTACCGGGCGTCACTACATTGATGTCGGGCAGATCCGCGATAATCTCGGGATCAATCGTAGACGATGACCTCCAACGGGCGGCGCGTGCACGATGCCGATGGCAAACAGGTCTTTGCTCATAACCTGGACCTCGACATTGCGACCGATCTTCTTGGTATCGTCAATGCAAACCCCGATATTATGGATGAACGTCTACCGTGACGATGAGTGGTTTATGAACCGCCACCGCCCGGAGGAGATGCGTTTCTTCAAAGAAGCGGTTCAGAACTACACCCTGTATGAGCAGGGTATGCTGGAAGCCGAGGGCGTCAGCAAGGTGTTCTTTACCTGCAACGACCACTAAACGCTGCTGCCGTTGGAGCAGGCGATTAACGCGCGCTGGGCGATCGCGTCAACGTCAGCTTCTCGACGCTGACCTGCCTGGAAGTGATGGCGGGCGGTGTGTCGAAAGGCCATGCGCTGGAAGCGGTGGCGAAAGCGATGGGCTATACGCTTAAAGACTGCATTGCCTTTGGTGACGGTATGAATGATGCCGAGATGCTGTCGATGGCGGGAAGGGCTGCATCATGGAAGGCGCGCACCAGCGCTTGAAAGATTTACATCCCGATCTCGAAGTGATTGGCTCTAATGCCGATGACGCGGTTCCGCACTATCTGCGTAAACTGTATCTTGATGTAAAAATTGACGACTGGCTATTAACTGGTCAGTTGTCAACTAACATCTCCGCTACAATGAATGCTCATCTTCCTATGAGACATTCATTGTGGCGCTCCTGATTATTACCACGATCCTGTGGGCCTTCTCGTTTAGCTTTTACGGCGAGTATCTTGCCGGACATATCGATAGCTATTTGCTGTGCTGGTGCGCGTCGGCCTTGCTGGCGTGGTATTTTTGCTGTTTCTGCGTACGCGCGGACACAGCCTGAAAACTATCGGCCTGTAATACGCCGGTGGGCGCGATGCAGCTTGGCATCATGTATATGCTGAGCTTCCTGGGCCTATCTGTACCTGACCGTTTCGGAGCTGCTGCTGTTTACCGTGCTGACGCCGCTCTACATCACCTTGATTTACGACCTGATGAGCGGACGCCGCCTGCGCTGGAGCTACGCGTTTAGCGCGCTGCTGGCGGTGATTGGCGCAGGGATCATTCGCTACGACCACGTGACCAGCCATTTCTGGATGGGGCTTCTGCTGGTCCAACTCTCCAATATTACGTTTGCCATCGGGATGGTGGGTAACAAGCGCCTGATGGAAACCCGTCCAATGCCACAGCACAACGCTTTTGCCTGGTTCTATCTTGGCGCGTTTTTAGTGGCGGTGGTGGCTTGGGCCCCTGGGGAATGCGCAGAAAATGCCGCAGACGATGCCGCAGTGGGGCATTCTGGTGTTTCTTGGCGTGGTGGCTTCAGGGATTGGTTACTTTATGTGGAACTACGGTGCCACTCAGGTGGACGCAGGCACGCTAGGTATCATGAACAACATGCATGTGCCTGCGGGGCTGTTGGTTAACCTGGCAATCTGGGATCAACAGCCCCACTGGCCGAGCTTCCTTACAGGGGCTGCTGGTGATCCTGGCCTTACTGTGGGTACATCGGCGTTGGGTTGCTCCGCATTCTTCACAAACGGCAGATGATCGCAAGCGTGGTTCCTGCGCTCAGCGAATAAACGCCTCCATTACCGGCTGACGCTGCTCGCCATCGCGCACGGCGGCGTACAGTCGGCTCCACAGTCCTTCGCCCGGGTTTTAGTGACGATAAGACCCTGGCGCTCAAAACTCTCCACAACCCAGTGCGGCAGCGCAGCAATACCCATACGGGCCGACACCATCTGAATCAGCAACAGGGTGTTATCCACGCTTTTTAGCTGTGGACTGATACCGGCTGGCAGCAGGAAGTGACGCCAGATATCCAGACGCTGGCGCTGCACCGGGTAAATCAGCAGCGTTTCCGACGCTAAATCTTCCGGCGTAATGCGCGCTTTGGTCGCCAGCGGGTGATCGGGAGCCAGCACCAGACGCACCTCGAAATCAAACATCGGCGAATAATGCAGCCCGCTGCGCGGCAGAATGTCGGAGGTTAGCACGATATCCAGCTCGCTCTGCTGCAAGGCCGGCTGTGGGTCAAAAGTGACACCAGATTTAAAGTCCATCTCAACCTGCGGCCACTGCTTGTGGAAATTCTCCAGCGCAGGCGTCAGCCACTGAATGCAGCTGTGACATTCAATCGCGATGCGCAGCGCGCCTGCTGCGGCTCATTACAAGCCTGCAGCGCCTGACCAATTTGCGGCAGTACTTGGTTTGCCAGCTGCAGCAGGATCTCTCCCTGCGGCGTAAAGCGCAATGGCTGGCTTTTACGGACAAATAGCCGAAAGCCAAGGCGTTGTTCCAGATCGCTGAACTGGTGAGAAAGGGCGGATCGGGTCGTATGCAGCGTCGCCGCGGCGGCTGCCAGTGAACCACTACTCCGCAACGCCTGGAGCGTTTTCAGGTGTTTAATCTCGATCATGAAGTCCTTCACTTCGGCATGAACAATTTGCGCTTGAGGAATATACAGTACCTGTCGATTATGGATGTGTAAACATCTGGACGGCTAAAATACCAAAAATCCATGAGAGGCATATGATGACGTATTCAAAACCACACCCTCGGTTTCCCTCGCGTCGGCCTTCGTCGTGAGCTGAAAAAAGCGCAAGAGAGCTATTGGGCGGGGTAACGCCTCCCGTGAAGAATTATTGGCGACAGGCCGTGAACTGCGCGCTCGCCACTGGGAACAGCAGAAACAAGCGGGTATCGATCTGCTGCCGGTTGGGGATTTCGCCTGGTACGATCATGTCCTGACGACCAGCCTGCTGTTGGGCAACGTGCCTGCTCGCCACCAGAATCAAGATGGACTCGATATCGACACCCTGTTCCGCATTGGCCGTGGTCGCGCACCGACCGGGAAGGCTGCGGCGGCGGCAGAAATGACCAAATGGTTTAACACGAACTATCACGACATGGTGCCGGATTCACCAAAGGCCAGCAGTTCAAACTGACCTGGACCCAGCTGCTGGACGAGGTGGATGAAGCGCTGGCGCTAGGCCACAAGGTGAAACCTGTGCTCTTAGGGCCGGTGACCTATCTGTGGCTGGGGTAAGCGAAAGGCGAAGCGTTTGATCGCCTGAGCCTATTGAACGATATTCTGCCTGTTTACCAACAGGTACTGACGGAGCTGGCAAAACGCGGAATCGAGTGGGTACAGATTGATGAACCGGCGCTGGTGCTGGAGCTGCCAAAAAGCGTGGCTGGATGCGTTCAAACCGGCATACGATGCGCTGGCTGGCCAGCTCAAACTGCTGCTGACCACCTATTTCGAAGGCGTGACGCCGAATCTCGATACTATCACCGCGCTGCCGGTGCAGGGTCTGCACGTTGACCTGGTCCACGGTAAAGATAATGTGGCGGAGCTGCATAAGCGTCTACCGGCCAACTGGCTGCTATCTGCGGGCCTGGTGAACGGTCGTAACGTCTGGCGTGCCGATCTCACCGAGAAATACGCGCAGATTAAAGACATCGTCGGCAAACGTGCGCTGTGGGTGGCATCTTCCTGCTCCCTGCTGCACAGCCCGATTGACCTGAGCGTGGAAACGCGCCTAGACGCAGAAGTGAAGAGCTGGTTTGCCTTTGCGCTGCAAAAATGTGAAGAACTGGCCCTGCTACGTGATGCGCTGAACAGCGGAGACACCAACGCTATTACCGAATGGAGCGCGCCAATTCAGGCTCGTCGCCATTCAACCCGCGTACATAATGCGGCGGTCGAAAAACGTCTGGCGGCGATTACTGCGAAGGATAGCCAGCGCAATAGCGCCTATCCGGCGCGTGCTGAAGCCCAGCGTGCGCGCTTTAATTTACCGGCCTGGCCAACCACCACAATTGGCTCATTCCCACAAACCACTGAAATTCGCGGACTGCGCCTGGATTTCAAAAAGGGCAATCTCGATGCCGGCAACTATCGCACGGGTATCGCCGAGCACATCAAGCAGGCGATTATTGAGCAGGAGCGTCTGGGTCTTGATGTACTGGTCCACGGCGAAGCGGAACGTAACGACATGGTGGAATACTTCGGTGAGCACCTCGACGGCTTCATCTTCACCCAAAACGGCTGGGTGCAGAGCTACGGTTCCCGCTGCGTGAAGCCCCCGGTGGTGATTGGTGACGTCAGCCGTCCAGAAGCGATTACCGTGGAGTGGGCGAAATACGCACAGTCGCTGACCGAGAAACCGGTGAAAGGCATGCTGACCGGTCCGGTAACGATTCTTTGCTGGTCGTTCCCACGTGAAGATGTGACCCGCGAAACCATCGCCAAACAAATTGCGCTGGCGCTACGTGATGAAGTAGCGGACCTGGAAGCTGCCGGTATCGGTATTATCCAGATTGATGAACCGGCACTGCGTGAAGGTTTGCCGCTGCGTCGCAGCGATTGGGCGGCCTATCTCGAGTGGGGCGTGGAAGCCTTCCGCATCAATGCTGCGGTGGCGAAAGACGAAACGCAGATCCACACCCACATGTGTTACTGCGAATTCAACGACATCATGGATTCTATCGCAGCGCTGGATGCTGACGTGATCACCATTGAAACTTCGCGCTCTGATATGGAACTGCTGGGTCGTTGAAGAGTTTGACTACCCGAACGAAATGGGACGTGGAGTGTATGACATCCACTCACCGAACGTCCCGAGCGTAGAGTGGATTGAAGCCTTGCTGAAGAAAGCGGAGCAGCGGATCCCCGCGGAACGCCTGTGGGTTAACCCGGACTGCGGCCTGAAAACTCGAGGCTGGCCGGAAACCCGCGCGGCGTTGGCGAATATGGTGAAAGCGGCGCAGAATTTACGCGAGGCGTAAAATAAACGGAGGCGAAAGCCTCCGTTTTACTTTATTAAAAGGTTATCCCTTTTTCCCGCCATACTGCGCAAACCATGTCAGCATTCTCTGCCAGCCATCTTTGGCCGACTCTTCATGATAGCTCGGTTCATAGTCAGCATTAAACGCGTGACCGGCCTCCGGGTAGACGACAATGTCAGCTTTCGCATTTGCCGCACGCAGCGCCTGACGCATGGTCTCAACGGATCGAGCCAGATCCCGGTGTCCTGGCCGCCGTACAACCCCAGTACCGGCGCGCTCAGATCGACCGCGATATCAACCGGATGTTTCGGGCTGCTTAACGTTTTGTCGCCGGTCAGACGGCCATACCGCGCCACTGCGGCTTTGAGCTGCGGGTTATGCGCTGCATACAGCCACGCAATGCGCCCACCCCAGCAGAAGCCGGTCACGAATAGACGGTTGGCGTCACCGCCGTTACGCGCCGCCCAACTGGCGACATGTCCAGATCGCCCAGCACCTCAGCGTCAGGGACTTTAGTGACAAGGCCGCTGAACAGCGATGGGATGTCGTCGTAGTCGTTCGGATCGCCCTGACGAAAATAGAGCTCTGGTGCGATAGCCAGATAGCCCTCAAGCGCCAGACGGCGGCAGATATCGCGGATATGTTCGTGGACGCCAAAAATCTCCTGCACGACGATGATTACCGGGAGAGGCGCATCGCTATGTTTAGGACGGGCGTGATAGGCGGGCAGTATCCCCTGTGAGGGAATCGAGGTTTCTCCCGCCGTGATAGCCTCTTCGGGCGTATGGACGGTGGTCAAGGCATGAGGTGAAGCAGCAGGTGCAAATCCAGGTTGTTTATTGATTGTCATGGCATTCTCCGTACCCTTGATCAAAAAACCGACAGCCAATCACAGTGCCTCAATACGGCGTATTTTTGTGCAGCGGAGATTCACAATAACTTGTTAATGTGATGTGAATCACTAATTGCATGGAATTTAATGTAATATTTTTATTCCTTAGTGATGGCAATCACGAAAAAAGAGTCGTGGTTTTCTATAAAGTACATTTTTGCTTCTTCTGACAAAACTGAACCACAGAGGAGTTCTTTATGTCCAAGTCTGATGTTTTTCATCTCGGCCTCACCAAAAACGATTTACAAAAGGGGCTACGCTGGCTATCGTCCCCGGTGACCCGGAGCGTGTGGAAAAGATCGCCGCGCTCATGGAAAAGCCGGTAAAACTGGCATCTCATCGTGAATTTACCTCCTGGCGTGCTGAGCTTGATGGCAAATCAGTGATCGTGTGCTCAACCGGTATCGGTGGCCCATCCACTTCGATCGCCGTGGAAGAGCTGGCACAGTTGGGTATCCGCACGTTCCTGCGTGTCGGAACCACTGGCGCAATTCAGCCAAACATCAACGTTGGTGACGTACTGGATACCGCATCCGTCCGTCTTACGGTGCGAGCCTGCACTTTGCACCGATGGAATATCCAGCTGTGGCCGACTTTGCCTGCACCACCGCGCTGGTAGAAGCGGCGAAAGCCGTCGGTGCAACCACTCACGTGGGTGTGACCGCCTCTTCTGACACCTTTACCCGGGCCAGGAACGTTATGACACCTTCTCTGGCCGCGTAGTGAGAAACTTCAAAGGCTCCATGGAAGAGTGGCAGTCAATGGGTGTGATGAACTACGAATGGAATCCGCCACCTGGTTGACCATGTGTCAGCCAGGGTCTGCGTGCGGGTATGGTCGCTGGCGTTATCGTCAACCGTACCCAGCAGGAAATTCCTGAACGCTGAAACCATGAAGAAAACCGAAAGTCATGCGGTGAAAATCGTGGTGGAAGCGGCGCGTCGTCTGCTGTAGTTCTCCTTTCTTCCTCTCGTGTAAAAGGCCGAAGTCTCTGTTCGGCCTTTTTCTTTTTGCGTAGCGCCTCGCAGGAAACTGCTTTAAAACTGGACGTTTATACAGCACAATTCTATTTTGTGCAGATAACGGATATAAGCGGGGGGCGTTGTGGATATTGCCGTGGTGATTTATGCGTTGGTGGCGCTGGCAGGCATGGCGATTGGCTGGCTGGCAGCGAGCTATCGCGTGGCGCAGCAGCGGGCCGAGCAGCTTGCGGAAGAACGCGATGTGTACGGCGAACTGAGCGCGGCGAAACAGCAAGTTGCCCAGAATGCTCATTGGCGTGAAGAGTGCGAACTGCTTAACAACGAACTGCGCAGCCCGCGGGATGACTTCTTGCTGGAGGTCGATCTCCGGGAAGTCACTACGCTGCTGGAAACCACGCGCCAGCACGGCGATGAAAAGTATCGACTCATGCTCAACAGCGAGCAGCGTCTGAGTGAGCAGTTTGAAAAATCTGGCTAATCGCATCTTTGAACAGAGTAACCGCCGCGTTGATGAGCAAAATCGTCAGAGCTTGCAGGGTTTTTGACGCCGCTGCGTGAGCAGTTGGACGGCTTCCGCCGCCAGGTTCAGGATAGCTTCGGCCAGGAGGCGCGCGAACGCCATACATTGGCGCATGAAATTCGCAATTTACAGCAGTTGAATGCCCAGATGGCGCAGGAGGCGGTCAACCTGACCCGGGCGCTGAAAGGCGATAGAAAACCCAGGGTAACTGGTGAAAAGTGGTTCTGACTCGTGTGCTGGAGGCTTCCGGGCTGCGGGAAGGGCATGAGTATGAAACCCAGGTCAGCATCAATACGGATGTGAATTCCCGCATGCAGCCGGATGTTATCGTCCGTCTGCCGCATCGCAAAGATGTGGTGGTCGATGCCAAAATGACGCTGGTGGCCTACGAGCGCTATTTCAATGCTGAGGATGACTATACCCGCGAAGCGGCGCTGCAGGAGCACATTGCGGCGGTACGTAACCATATCCGCCTGTGGGCGTAAAGACTACCAGCAGCTGCCGGGGCTGGTGCTTCCTGCACTATGTTTTGATGTTTATCCCCGTTGAACCTGCCTTTTTACTGGCGCTGGATAGGCAGCCAGAGCTAATAAGCGAAGCGCTAAAAATAATATTATGCTGGTGAGCCCAACGACCCTGCTGGTGGCGCTACGCACCATTGCCAATCTGTGGCGCTATGAGCATCAAAGCCGCAATGCGCAACATATTGCTAACGTGCCAGCCGCTTATATGACAAAATGCGCCTGTTCGTTGATGATATGTCGTCGATCGGACAGAGCCTCGATAAAGCGCAGGATAACTACCGCCAGGCGATGAAAAAACTCACTTCCGGGCGCGGGAATCTATTGGCGCAGGCGGAAGCATTCCGCCATCTCGGCGTTGAGGTGAAGCGCGAGATTAATCCAGATCTCGTCGAGCAGGCCACGTCGCAGGATGATGAGTTCCGGCTGCGCGATGATGAAGAGCTGAATGATGGCAATCCGTTGGCGGCAGAGCGTCACTGATCCAGCGACGGGACGGATTTCGTAACGGGGTGGAATCGTAGGGCAATCGAGCCCAATCTGTTACACTCCATGAACATTTCCTGATAAGCAGGCAGACAGATGGTTGAGGATTCACAAGAAACGACGCACTTTGGCTTTCGAACAATTGCCAAAGATTCAGAAGGTAGACATGGTGGCGCATGTATTCCATTCTGTCGCCGCAAAATACGATGTTATGAATGACCTGATGTCATTCGGTATTCATCGTCTCTGGAAGCGTTTTACCATTGATTGCAGCGGCGTGCGCCGTGGACAGACAGTTCTCGATCTGGCGGGCGGCACCGGCGACCTGACGGCGAAATTCTCGCGTATGGTGGGTGAAACCGGGCGCGTGGTGTTGGCCGATATCAACGATTCCATGCTGAAGATGGGGCGTGAAAAGCTGCGTAACATCGGCGTCGTTGGTAATGTTGAATACGTGCAGGCGAACGCAGAAGCGCTGCCATTCCCTGATAACACTTTTGACTGTATCACCATCTCCTTTGGCCTGCGTAACGTCACCGACAAAGATAAAGCGCTGCGCTCCATGTACCGCGTGCTGAAACCGGGTGGCCGTCTGCTGGTGCTCGAATTCTCCAAACCGATTATCGAGCCGCTGAGCAAAGCCTGACGATGCCTATTCATTCCACTTTTTGCCGCGTATCGGTGAAATGGTGGCAAACGACGCCGACAGCTACCGCTATCTGGCGGAGTTCATCCGCATGCACCCGAATCAGGACACCCTGAAAGAGATGATGCAGGATGCTCGCCTGGAAAACGTTGAGTACTTCAACCTGACGGCCGGGATCGTCGCGCTGCATCGCGGTTATAAATTCTGATTGGAGGTGCAGCTATGCCTTTAAAACGCTTAGTGACCGGCAGAATTCAAACCGCCATTAATACGCTGCTTTGGCGTGAGAAGGCTTTAAAGCCTGCGCGCCAACGTCTTATTGGCAAAGTGCTGCGCATTGAACTCAAAGAGTTCTCCTCGCCGCTGGTGTTGGTTTTCAGTGAACGTCACGTTGATGTGCTGGGTGCGTGGGAAGGCGAGGCAGACTGCACCGTTATCACTCGCGTCAGCGTATTACCGCAGCTGCGTAACCGCCAGCAACTGACGGCGCTTATCCGCAATAACGATTTCGAAGTGCAGGGCGATCTCCAGGTGGTTCAAAACCTGGTGTCGCTTGCCGATCTTGCGGAGTTTGATCCTGCGGAACTGCTGGCGCCTTACACCGGTGATATTGCCGCAGAGGGCGTGAGTAAACTGCTGCGCGGCGGGGCGAAGTTTGTACAGCATGGGCTGGGTCGTCAGCAGCGTTATGTTGCGGAAACGCTGACCGAAGAGTGGCGGCTGGCACCGGGTGCATTGGAAATCGCCTGGTTTGCTGAAGAAGCAATGGCCGTAGAGCGCGAGCTTGCCGCACTGACCAAACGGTTGGAAAAACTGGAGGGGAAATGACGCAGGAGAATTACGGCGCCTGTACTATCATCCGCACCTTTTTGAGCTACGGGCTTGATGAGCTCATTCCCAAAATGCGAATCACGCTGCCGCTGCGTATCGGGCGTGCTTCCTGTTCTGGATGCCAAATCGCCACAAAAATAAACGGCTGGGCAAACGCCTGCGTCTGGCTTTGCAGGAGCTTGGCCCTGTGTGGATCAAGTTCGGGCAGATGCTTTCCACCCGCCGTGACCTTTTCCCGCCGAATATCGCCGATCAGCTGGTGATGCTGCAGGATCGCGTCGCCCCGTTTGATGGCAAGCTGGCAAAACAGCAAATTGAAAAATCGATGGGCGATATTCCTGTTGAAAGCTGGTTCGATGACTTCGATATTGAGCCGCTGGCTTCCGCATCGATTGCCCAGGTACTACCGCGCGCCTGAAAGAAAACGGCCAGGAAGTGGTTATCAAGGTCATCCGCCCGGATATCCTGCCGGTCATCAAAGCAGATATGAAGCTTATCTACCGTCTGGCGCGCTGGGTGCCTCGCCTGTTGCCGGATGGACGTCGTCTGCGTCCTTTGGAAGTGGTACGCGACTACGAAAAAACGCTGCTCGACGAACTGAACCTGCTGCGTGAAGCGGCGAACGCCATCAGCTGTGCGTAACTTCAAAAACAGCCCGATGCTCTATGTACCGGAAGTGTATTCAACTGACCGCCGCGTCGATATGCGGCGATGGAGCGCATCTACGGTATTCCCGTATCCGATATTGAGACGCTGGAAAAGCAGAATACCAACATGCAGCTGCTGGCCGAACGTGGCGTACAGGTGTTCTTTACCCAGGTATTCCGCGACAGTTTCTTCCATGCTGCGTACCACCCCGGCAATATCTTTGTCAGCTACGAGCATCCGGAGGATCCGCAGTACATCGGGATTGATCGCGGTATTGTCGGCTCGCTGAATAAAGACGATAAGCGCTATCTGGCGGAAAACTTCATCGCTTTCTTCAACCGCGATTATCGCAAAGTGGCCGAGCTGCACGTTGACTCCGGTGGGGGTGCCCGCGGATACCAACGTGGAAGAGTTTGAGTTCGCTATTCGTACCGGGCGATACACCATCTTCAAAACCGTCAACAAATCTCGTTTGGCCACGTGCTGCTGAACCTGTTTAACACCGTGCTGCTTCAATATGGAAGTTCAGCCACAGCTGGTGTTACTGCAAAAGACATTACTTTACGTAGAAGGGGTAGGACGACAGCTCTATCCTCAGTTAGATTTATGGAGACGGCAAAACCGTTCCTGGAGTCCTGGATTAAGGATCAGGCAGGTGCCGGCACTATTCCGTGCATTGAAAGACAAAGCGCCGTTCTGGATTGAAAAATTCTCGGAATTACCGGAGCTGGTGTACGACAGCCTGCGCCAAAGCAAGCAGATGCAGGCCAGTCTTGCAAAGATTTCGCAGGATATGGCAACGCATCACACCCGACAGGGGCAGTCGCGTTATCTCTTTGGTATAGGCGCGGTTTTACTCCTGAGCGGTACAGTATTACTGGTTTACCGCCCAGAATGGGCCTGACACCCGCATGGCTTATGGCCGGAGGATTGGTGGTATGGCTCGCAGGCTGGCGAAAGACGCGCTGATTTTTGCGTCGCTAACAGGGCGCTGCATAACGTATAATGCGCGCTGATTATTTCATCATCTATCAGAGGAACATGTATGGGTGGTATTAGTATTTGGCAGTTGCTGATTATCGTCGTTATCGTGGTTCTGCTTTTTGGGACTAAAAAAGCTGAGCTCACTTGGGTCGGATTTAGGCGCGTCCATCAAAGGCTTTAAGAAAGCCATGGGTGATGAAGACGAGAAGAAAGATAAACCGAGCCAGGATGCAGATTTCACTGCGCAATCAATTACTGATAAGCAGGAAAGTGCGAAGAAAGACGAAGCGAAACGCCACGACAACGAGCAGGTGTAATTCGTGTTTGATATTGGTTTCAGTGAACTGCTGCTGGTGTTTGTGATTGGCCTTGTCGTATTAGGGCCAAAACGTCTACCGGTTGCAGTGAAGACGGTTGTTGGCTGGATCCGGGCGCTGCGCTCGCTGGCGACAACCGTACAAAATGAGCTGACGCAGGAGCTTAAACTCCAGGAATTTCAGGACAGCCTGAAGAAAGTGGAGAAAGCGAGTCTGGATAGCCTGACGCCTGAGCTGAAGGCTTCGATGGACGAGCTGCGCGAAGCGGCTGAGTCGATGAAGCGTTCTTACTCTGCGCACGATCCTGAAAAGGCGAGCGATGAGGCCAATACTATCCATAATCCTGTGGTGAAGGATAAGGAAGCCGCGCAGCCGGCCACTGCCGATCCGCAGGTGGCGCATGCTGACGAACCCGTTTCGTCACCGGTAGAAGCCCCGGCACCAGCCGCTGAAGCGGCCAAACCGGTAGAGAAAGAGAAAGTTTCTGCGGCTGCGGTTCCTGATTCATCCCCCGTATCGAGTGATAAATCGTAAACATGACCGTAGAAGATACTCAACCGCTGATCGCTCATTTGATTGAGCTGCGTAAGCGTCTGCTTAACAGCATCATCGCGGTCATCGTTATTTTTCTGGCGTTGGTGTATTTCGCCAACGACATTTACCAACTGGTGTCTGCGCCGCTGATTAAACAGCTGCCGCACGGGGCGACGATGATTGCAACGGATGTTGCATCGCCGTTTTTCACGCCGATCAAGCTGACCTTTATGGTTTCGCTTATCCTCCCGCGCCGGTGATTCTGTACCAGGTATGGGCGTTTGTTGCCCCTGCGCTGTATAAGCGTGAACGCCGCCTGGTGATGCCGCTGCTGGTCTCCAGCACCCTGCTGTTTTACACCGGTATGGCGTTTGCCTACTTTGTGGTGTTCCCGCTCGCGTTGGATTCCTGACGCATGCGGCCCCGGCGGGGTACTGGTATCCACGGATATCAAGAGCTACCTCGATTTCGTCATGTCGCTGTTTATCGCGTTTGGCGTGTCGTTTGAAGTGCCGGTCGCTATCGTGCTGCTGTGCTGGTGGGCGTGACCACGCCGGATGATCTTCGCAAGAAGCGTCCGTACGTGCTGGTGGGTGCCTTCGTGGTCGGCATGCTGCTGACCCCGCCGGATGTGTTTTCGCAAACGCTGCTGGCCATCCCGATGTACTGCCGGTTTGAGTGGGGCTGTTTTTTCCCGCTTCTACGCCGGGAAGCGAGCGACGCGTGATGAAGACGCGGAAGCCCGAAGAATCTGAAGAATAACCCAACCGCCCGTCAGGGCGGTTGTCATATGGGGGCCATGATGTTTGATATCGGAGTTAAATTCCTCACCAGCTCGCAGTTTTCCCGCGATCGCGACGAGGTTGTCGCGCGTGCCCGTGCGGCAGGCGTACACGGTATGCTGTTGACCGGAACCAATCGTCATGAAAGCGAAGAAGCGCAACGCCTGGCAGAGCATTTTGAACGCTCTGTTGGTCTACCGCGGGTGTTCATCCGCACCATAGCAGCAGTTGGTCACCGGAAGTGGCCGGAGCAATCTATACGTTGGTGAATAAACCGGAAGTGGTGGCGGTGGGTGAATGCGGCCTGGACTTTAACCGTAACTTCTCAACGCCAGCCGAGCAGGAAACGGCTTTTAGCGCCCAGTTGGCAATGGCCGCTGAACTGGGAATGCCGGTGTTCCTGCACTGTCGCGATGCGCACGATCGCTTCTTCGCGTCGCTGGAGCCCTGGCTTGATCATCTGCCGGGTGCCGTGCTGCACTGTTTTACCGGCACGCGGGACGAACTGCAGGCGTGTCTGGATCACGGACTGTTTATCGGTATTAACAGGCTGGGTGTGCGATGAACGTCGAGGGCTTGAGCTGCGCCAGTTGCTGCCGATGATCCCGGCAGAACGCCTGTTACTGGAGACGGATGCGCCGTATTTATTACCGCGTGATATGACACCTAAACCGGCGTCACGACGCAATGAGCCGGCGTTTGTTCCGCATATTCTGGCGCGCGTCGCCGAATGGCGAGGCGAAGAAGCGCAATGGCTGGAAGGCGTCACAGACAACAACGTCAGACAGTTGTTTAATATCAACTTTTAACTCAGGCTTTACGGAAGTCGGTGTTTTTAACGCTCTGCTTGATCTGCTGGTTGAGCAGGTTGAGCAGCAGCATTGAACGCGCTTCGCCATCAGGTTCAGCAAAGATTGCCTGTAACCCTTCGAACGCACCTTCGGTGATGACGACGCTGTCACCAGGATAAGGGGTTTCCGGGCTCGGTGATGTTTCTCCGGCTGATAGATGGAAAGCTGGTGAATGACTGAAGACGGAACCGTTGCGGGATGGATGCCAAAGCGGACAAAATGACTGACGCCACGGGTCGCGTTTATGGTGGTGGTGTGAATCACTTCCGGGTCAACTTCGACAAACAGGTAGTTCGGAACAGCGGCTCGTTGACGGTAGTACGTTTACCGCGCACCATCTTTTCCAGGGCTATTATCGGCGTTAGACAGTTCACCGCCTGCCGTTCAAGATGTTCCTGGGCACGCTGAAGTCGCCCATGTTTGCAGTACAGTAAATACCAAGCTTGCATAATGACTCGTTTCCGCTCTTTAGGGCGAAAGCATAACAAAAGTGCAGTCAAAATATTCCGCGATGTTGATTATTACTGCTTTAATTTACGCTAATTTAACAAAATTACAGCATCACGGAACCATTCGCCGTATAATGAGGCGCTTAACCAGGAGGCCAATAATTACCCCATGAAATACCAAGACCTACGTGACTTTCTGACACAGCTTGAGCAGCAGGGTGAGCTTAAGCGTATTAGCCTCCCGGTTGATCCCCATCTGGAAATTACCGAAATTGCCGATCGCACTTGACGCGCCGGTGGTCCCGCGTTACTGTTTGAAAATCCTATCGGTTATTCCATGCCGGTGCTGTGTAACCTGTTCGGTACCCCGAAGCGTGTGGCGTACGGGATGCGGGGCAGGAAGATGTCAGCGCGCTGCGCGAAGTGGGTAAATTATTAACCTTTTTGAAAGAACCTGAGCCGCCAAAGGGCTTCCGCGATCTGTTCGATAAGCTGCCGCAGTTCAAGCAGGTGCTAAACATGCCGACGAAACGTCTGCGTGGCGCGCCTTGCCAGCAAAAAATTATCTCCGGTGATGACGTTGATCTGTCCCGCATCCCGGTGATGACCTGTTGGCCAGAAGATGCGGCTCGGCTGATTACCTGGGGCCTGCAGCCCACTCGTGGGCCGCATAAAGAGCGGCAAAACCTGGGGATTTATCGTCAGCAGGTGATCGGCAAAAACAAACTGATTATGCGCTGGCTGTCGGCATCGCGGCGGGCGCGCTTGATTTTCAGGAGTGGTGTGCGGCACATCCGGGTGAACGCTTCCCGGTGTCGGTGGCGCTAGGCGCCGATCCTGCCATTATTCTGGGGCGGTGACGCCGGTACCGGATACGCTTTCCGAGTATGCCTTTGCTGGCCTGCTGCGCGGTACCAAAACCGAAGTGGTGAAGTGTCTTTCTAACGACCTGGAAGTTCCGGCCAGCGCCGAGATTGTGCTTGAAGCCTACATCGAGCCCTGGTGAGATGGCTCCGGAAGGCCCCTATGGTGACCACACCGGTTATTACAACGAAGTTGATAACTTCCCCTGTTTCACCGTGACCCACATTACCCAGCGTGAAGATGCGATTTATCATTCCACCTACACCGGCGTCCACCAGATGAACCGGCGTGGGCGTGGCGCTGAACGAAGTGTTTGTGCCGATTCTGCAAAAACAGTTCCCGGAGATTGTTGATTTCTACCTGCTGCTGGAAGGGTGTTCATACCGCCTTGCCGTCGTCACCATGAAAAAACAGTACGCAGGGCATGCAAAACGCGTGATGATGGGCGTATGGTCGTTCTTACGCCAATTTATGTACACAAAATTCGTGATTGTCTGCGATGATGACGTGAACGCACGTGACTGGAACGATGCGATATGGGCGATTACCACCCGCATGGATCCTGCGAGGGACACCGTGCTGGTAGAAAACACGCCGATTGATCTATCTTGATTTCGCCTCGCCGGTTTCCGGGTTGGGGTCGAAAATGGGGCTGGATGCCACCAACAAGCTGGTGGGGGAAACCCAGCGCGAGTGGGGCCGCCCGATTAAGAAAGATCCCCGCCGTTACGGCGCGTATCGATGAAATCTGGGATGAGCTGGCCATTTTTTCCGACGATAAATGATAAATATCCCCCTAAATCATCAGTGGAGCATACGTCCTGTATCGCCCATGATGATGGGGAGAAGACCCGACAGAGGGAGCGCATGACAACCTTAAGCTGTAAAGTGACCTCGGTGGATGCGATTACCGATACGGTATATCGCGTTCGTTTAGAACCCGAAGCTGCTCTTCCATTTCGTGCCGGCCAGTACCTGATGGTGGTGATGGATGAGCGCGATAAATGCCTGTTCTCCATGGCCTCTACGCCGGACGAAAAAGCGTTTATTGAGCTGCACATCGGCGCCTCAGAGCTGAATCTGTATGCGATGGCCGTGATGGACAGAATTCTCAAAGAGCGCGAAGTGGTTGTTGATATCCCACACGGCGAAGCCTGGCTGCGCGATGAGGACGAACGTCCTCTGGTGCTGATTGCCGGCGGTACCGGCTTCTCGTACGTGCGTTCTATTTTGCTGACCGCGCTGGCGCGCAACCCGAATCGTGATGTTACGATTTACTGGGGTGGTCGCGAAGAGAAGCATCTGTACTTTATCTCGTCCAACTGGAAGCGTTATCGGTGAACCATCCAAACTGCGCGCTCCAACCGGTGGTTGAACAGCCGGAAGAGGGTTGGCGCGGACGTTCTGGTACCGTGCTGACGGCGGTATTGCAGGACTACGGTACGCTGGCAAACCACGATATCTATATCGCTGGCCGTTTTGAAATGGCGAAAATTGCCCGTGACCTGTTCTGTAACGAACGCCAGGCGCGTGAAGATCGTCTGTTTGGTGATGCTTTCGCGTTTATCTGATGCGTGGATAAAAAAGCCCGCCCCTGACAGGCGGGAAGAACGGCAACTAAACTTTTTTGTAATAAGGTTGCTCGCCGGGTAGCGACGCTAGCGCGCCCTATCCGGACGATCGACATACCGCTTGCCCCGGTCCCGTAATGCGGTACCGGGCGTGTTTTTTATACCCGCTCGATAACTGTCGCGATGCCTTGACCTAAGCCGATGCACATAGTCGCCAGACCAAACTGGGCGTCTTTGCGTTCCATCAGGTTCAGCAAGGTGGTGGTGATACGCGTACCGGATACCGCTACAGGGTGGCCTGAACGCAATAGCCCCGCCGTTGAGGTTGATCTTCTCATCGATCTGCTCCATCAGCCCCAGATCTTTATGATGGCAGGATCTGCGTGGCAAACGCTTCATTCATCTCTAAACGATCAATATCGCTTGCCGAAAGCCCCGCTTTTTCAGCGCCAGTTTTGACGCCGGAACCGGGCCGTAACCCATAATCGAAGGGTCACAACCAACCACCGCCATTGAACGGATACGGTCGTGGCGTTAAGCCCAGCGCACGCGCGCGGCTTTCGCTCATCACCAGCATCGCGGAGGCGCCGTCGGAGAGGGCAGAAGAAGAACCTGCCGTAACGGTACCAGTAACCGGATCAAACGCCGGGCGTAGAGTGGACAGTGCTTCAACGGTTGTCTCCGGGCGGATGACTTCGTCGTAGGTAAACTGTTTCAGTACGCCGTCAGCGTCGTGGCCGCCGGTGGGAATGATTTCATTCTTAAAGCCACCGGACTGTGTTGCCGCCCAGGCGCGAGCATGGGAACGTGCAGCGAGCGTCCTGCATTTCACGGCTGATACCGTGCATGCGGGAGAGCATTTCTGCCGTTAGCCCCATCATGCCAGCCGCTTTTGCGACGGTGCGGCTCATTCCTGGTATGGAAGTCTACGCCGTGGCTCATTGGTACGTGGCCCATGTGCTCAACGCCGCCGACCATACAGACCTGCGCATCGCCGGTCATGATCATACGCGCCGCGGTCGTGTAGCGCCTGCATCGAAGAGCCACACAGACGGTTGACGGTATTCGCCGGAACCGAGTGAGGGATTTCTGCCAGCAGCGAGGCGTTACGGGCAATATTGAAGCCCTGCTCCAGCGTCTGCTGCACGCAGCCCCAATAGATGTCATCGATAGCCGCCGCTTCAAGCGCCGGGTTACGAGCCAGCAGGCTACGCATCAGATGGGCGGAGAGATCCTCCGCGCGCACGTTGCGGAACGCACCGCCCTTCGAACGGCCCATTGGGGTACGAATTGCATCAACAATAACAACCTGTTCCATCGTGACTCCTTAAGCCGTTTTCAGCTCACCAGCCGGGCGGGCTGGCTCAACCGGGGGATAGTACGCTTCGTTATGACGCGCTTTGTCGCGCAGGCCGGCCGGAACTTCATACAGTGGGCCGAGGTGCTGGTATTGCTGTGCCATATCGAGGTACTTCGCGCTGCCTAGCGTATCCAGCCAGCGGAATGCGCCACCGTGGAATGGAGGGAAGCCCAGGCCGTAGACCAGCGCCATATCGGCTTCAGCTGGGGTTGCGATAATGCCTTCTTCCAGACAACGTACCACTTCGTTGACCATCGGAATCATCATACGGGCGATGATCTCTTCGTCACTGAAGTCACGCTTTGGCTGGCTGACTTCTGCCAGCAGGCTATCCACCGCAGAATCTTCTTCTTTCTTCGGTTTGCCTTTGCTGTCTTCTTTATAGCGCCAGAAGCCCAGACCGTTTTTCTGCCCATAGCGGCTGGCGTCAAACAGTGCATCTATGGCGTCACGATAATCTTTGTGCATCCGCTGTGGGAAACCAGCGGCCATAACGGCCTGCGCATGGTGCGCGGTATCAATGCCAACCACGTCGAGCAAGTAGGCAGGGCCCATTGGCCAGCCAAACTGCTTCTCCATCACCTTATCCACTTTGCGGAAGTCGGCACCGTCGCGTAGCAACTGGCTAAAACCGGCAAAGTACGGGAACAGCACGCGGTTGACGAAGAAGCCCGGGCAGTCGTTAACCACGATAGGGGTTTTGCCCATCTTGCTCGCCCAGGCGACCACTTTCGCAATGGTACTGTCGGAGGTTTTCTTGCCGCGAATGATTTCAACCAGTGGCATACGGTGCACCGGGTTGAAGAAGTGCATCCCGCAGAAGTTTTCTGGACGTTCAAGCGCGTCGGCCAGCTCACCAATAGGAATGGTCGAGGTGTTGGAGGCCAGCACGGTATCCGGGCGGACTTTTTGCTCGGTCTCGACCAGAACCGCCTTTTTCACTTTCGGGTTTTCGACTACGGCTTCAACCACGACATCAACGCGGTCGAAACCGGCGTAATCGAGGGTTGGTTGAATGGTAGAAATAACACCCGCCAGCTTCAGACCATCAATTTTGCCGCGTTCCAGCTGTTTATTGAGCAGCTTGCTGGCTTCGTTCATGCCAAGTGTCAGCGATTTCTCGTTAATATCCTTCATGATAACCGGCACGCCTTTCCAGGCGGACTGGTAAGCAATCCCGCCACCCATGATGCCTGCACCCAGCACGGCGGCATGTTTTGGTGGTTCGGTGTTTTTGGTCAGTTTCTTCGCCTGACTTTTTACAAATTGGTCGTTGAGGAAATGCCGACCAGCGCACGGGCTTCATTAGAATGGGCCAGTGGGACAAAACTCTTATTTTCCAGATTCAGCGCTTCTTCACGGCCAAAACGGGCCGCCGCTTCAATGGTCTTCACCGCCGTGATTGGCGCCGGGTAGTGTTTACCCGCCGTCTGCATCACCATGCCTTTGGCAATAGTGAAGCTCATAGTGGCTTCAATTTTGCTAAGTTTCAGTGGTTCCAGCTTTGGTTGACGCTTAGCTTTCCAGTCGAGATCGCCGTTAATGGCCTGGCGCAGAACAGCCAGCGCGCCATCAAACAGTTTTTCCGGCTTAACTACACCGTCAACCAGACCCAGTTTTAACGCTTGTTCGGCACCAACGTCTTTACCTGCCGCGATAATCTCAAGTGCGCTATCCGCACCCAACAGACGCGGCAGACGAACGGAACCGCCAAAGCCCGGCATAATGCCTAATTTAGTTTCTGGCAGGCCGATACGCAGGTCCGGCGTTGCCAGACGGAAGTCGGTAGCCAATACGCATTCGCAGCCGCCGCCCAGTGCATAGCCATTGATGGCAGAAAGGGTGGGGACCGGCAAATCTTCCAGGCGGTTAAAGACGCTGTTAGCGAAATGCAGCCACTGGCTGAACTGTTCTTCAGGCACCAGGAACAGCGAAAGGAATTCGGTGATATCCGCGCCGACAATAAAGGCCGCTTTTTCAGAGCGCAGCAGCAGTCCTTTCAGCTCTTTTTGTTTTTCGAGGACGTCGAGCGCCTGGCCGAGGCTGGCGACGGTCGCGGTATCAAGTTTGTTCACGGAACCGGGGGCATCGAACACCAGTTCGGCAATGCCATCTTCCAGCCAGTTGAGATATAGGGTGTCGCCTTTGTAGAGCATGTCAGTCTCCTGAATCCAGCAAGGTGATCTGGTCGTACCAGATAAAGTCGAGTGTGTATTTTGTGTTAAATAAATGCAAATGAGTCTTTAAATATTTGCTGGTCGGATCACGTCCGGTGTAAATCACGCAGGCTGAATGAGGTGTGCTAATATGCGGGGACTTGAGGGCAAAAAATTCAGAAGGGTAAATAATGGAATCACTGGCCGCACTTTATAAAAATCATATCCTTACCTTACAAGAGCGGGCGCGTAACGCACTCGAGCGTTTTAAGCTTGATGCGCTGCTTATCCACTCTGGCGAGCTGATGAATGTTTTTCTGGATGACCACGCGTACCCGTTCAAGGTCAACCCGCAGTTTAAAGCCTGGGTGCCGGTTACTCAGGTGCCAAACTGCTGGTTACTGGTTGATGGAGTGAATAAACCTAAACTGTGGTTCTACCTGCCGGTGGACTACTGGCACAACGTTGAACCGCTGCCGACCTCGTTCTGGACCGAAGATATTGAAGTGATCGCGTTACCGAAGGCTGACGGTATTGGCAGCCTGTTGCCGGCTGACCGTGGCAATATCGGTTATATCGGCCCGGTTCCGGAGCGTGCGCTGGGCTTAGGAATCGCCGCGAACAATATCAACCCGAAAGGGGTGATTGATTATCTGCACTACTATCGCGCCTACAAAACAGATTACGAACTGGCGTGTATGCGAGAAGCGCAGAAGATGGCAGTTAACGGCCATCGCGCGGCAGAAGAAGCTTTCCGTTCTGGCATGAGCGAGTTTGATATCAACCTTGCTTATCTGACGGCGACCGGCCACCGCGATACCGATGTGCCTTACGGCAACATCGTGGCGCTGAATGAACACGCTTCCGTACTGCACTACACCAAGCTCGATCACCGCGCGCCGTCTGAAATCCGCAGCTTCCTGCTTGATGCCGGGGCCGAGTACAACGGCTACGCCGCTGACCTCACTCGTACCTGGTCGGCGCACAGCGATAATGACTATGCGCATCTGGTTAAAGATGTGAACACCGAACAGCTGGCGCTGATCGCCACCATGAAGGCGGGCACCAGCTATGTGGATTACCACATTCAGTTCCATCAGCGAATTGCCAAACTGCTGCGTAAGCATCAGATCGTGACCGACATGAGCGAAGAGGCGATGGTGGAAAACGACCTGACCGGGCCGTTTATGCCGCACGGTATCGGCCACCCGTTGGGTCTGCAGGTTCACGATGTTGCGGGCTTTATGCAGGATGATACCGGTACGCATCTGGCGGCTCCGTCCAAATATCCGTACCTGCGCTGCACCCGTATGCTGGAACCGCGTATGGTGCTGACCATTGAGCCGGGCATCTACTTTATTGAGTCTCTGCTCGCGCCGTGGCGTGAAGGCCAGTTCAGCAAGCACTTCAACTGGCAGAAAATTGAAGCGCTGAAGCCGTTCGGCGGTATTCGTATTGAAGATAACGTGGTTATCCACGAGAACAATATCGAAAACATGACGCGCGACCTGAAGCTGGCCTAATGGACAGTTGGCGAATACCGGCCGAGTCGGTCACCTTCGTTGAAGAGATCAAAAAAAGTCGCTTTATTACCCTGTTGGCACATACCAACGGGGTAGAGGCGGCAAAAGCGTTTGTTGAGTCGGTTCGTGCTGAACACCCGGATGCCCGCCACCATTGCGTGGCATGGGTTGCAGGTAGGCCTGACGATTCACAACAGCTGGGTTTCTCCGATGACGGTGAACCGGCGGGCACGGCCGGAAAACCGATGCTTGCCCAGTTGATGGGCAGCTGCATCGGCGAAATCACCGCCGTAGTGGTGCGCTACTACGGCGGTATCCTGTTGGGGACCGGCGGTCTGGTGAAGGCCTACGGTGGTGGAGTGCAGCAGGCGCTCAATCTACTGACGACACAGGTTAAGACGCCGTTAACCGAATATACTTTGTCATGTGAATACGGACAGCTAGCGGGCGTTGAAGCGCTGGTTGGGCAGTATCCGGCCAAATCGTCACCAGCGACTATCAGGCTGCGGTGCAGCTTCGCGTGGCGCTTCCTCAGGCTAAAGTGGCTGATTTTTCCGCAAGACTGGCCGATTTTAGTCGTGGTTCATTGCAATTGTTAGCGATTGACGAATAATCCCCTCCAGACTTTTTTTGAATATCAAAGGACGCGCCGGAAATGCATTTTCGTGCCATTACTCGAATTGTTGGACTTCTGGTCATTTTATTCTCGGGGACAATGATCCTGCCGGGATTGGTGGCTTTGATTTACCGCGATGGCGCCGGGCGCGCATTTACCCAGACCTTTTTTGTCGCACTGGCGATTGGTTCGCTGCTGTGGTGGCCGAACCGTCGGGAAAAGGGCGAGCTGAAATCACGCGAAGGGTTCCTGATAGTCGTCCTGTTCTGGACGGTGCTGGGAAGCGTGGGTGCGCTGCCGTTTATCTTCTCCGAGCAGCCGAACCTCACGGTGACCGATGCGTTCTTTGAATCATTCTCGGGGTTAACCACTACCGGGGCGACGACGTTGGTGGGGCTGGACTCGTTACCTCACGCTATCCTCTTTTATCGACAAATGCTGCAGTGGTTTGGCGGTATGGGGATCATTGTGCTGGCGGTGGCGATTCTGCCAATTCTCGGCGTTGGTGGGATGCAGCTTTATCGGGCGGAGATGCCCGGGCCGCTGAAAGACAACAAAATGCGGCCGCGTATCGCCGAAACGGCCAAAACGCTATGGCTTATCTATGTATTACTGACGGTGGCGTGCGCGCTGGCGCTATGGTTTGCCGGGATGCCGGCGTTTGACGCTATCGGCCACAGCTTTGCGACAATCGCCATCGGCGGTTTCTCAACGCACGATGCCAGCGTCGGCTTCTTTAATAGCCCGACCATCAACACCATTATTGCTATCTTCTTGCTGATCTCCGGCTGTAACTACGGTCTGCACTTCTCTTTATTAAGTGGACGAAGCCTGAAGGTTTACTGGCGTGACCCGGAATTCCGCATGTTTATCGGTGTCCAGCTAACGCTGGTGGTGATTTGCACATTGGTTCTGTGGTTCCACAATGTCTACGCATCTGCGGTGACGACGCTAAACCAGGCCTTCTTCCAGGTTGTCTCGATGGCGACAACGGCGGGCTTCACGACCGACAGTATTGCGCGCTGGCCTCTATTCCTGCCGGTACTTCTATTATGTTCGGCATTTATCGGTGGCTGTGCGGGTTCGACGGGCGGTGGTCTGAAGGTGATTCGTATTCTGTTGTTGTTCAAGCAGGGGAACCGCGAACTGAAACGTCTCGTCCACCCGAATGCGGTCTACAGCATTAAGCTGGGCAGCCGTGCGCTACCGGAAAGAATTCTTGAAGCGGTGTGGGGATTCTTCTCCGCTTATGCGCTGGTCTTTATTATTAGTATGTTGGCGATCATCGCGACCGGTGTAGATGACTTCTCGGCGTTTGCTTCCGTTGTGGCAACGCTCAACAACCTCGGCCCAGGGCTGGGCGTGGTGGCGGATAACTTTGCCAGTATGAATCCGGTGGCTAAGTGGATCCTGATTGCGAATATGCTATTCGGTCGTCTTGAGGTCTTTACGTTGTTGGTGCTCTTTACTCCAACATTCTGGCGCGAATAACAGGAGTCAGCGTTGAAAACATTAATGCTTTTCTACCCGTGATGGGCAGACGCGCGAAATCGCCGCCTATCTTTGCTCTCAGCTCCATGAACTGGGTGCGGATACGGCGCTGATTCGATCTGAATCGTACGGATGATATTGAGTGGCAGCTGTATGATCGAATCATTATTGGTGCTTCTATTCGTTATGGCCATTTCCATCCGGTGCTCGACCGTTTTGTGAAAAAGCATGCTGCGGCATTGCAGGCAGTACCCAGTGCGTTCTTCTCGGTGAACCTGGTAGCACGTAAACCGGAGAAGCGTTCACCGCAGACTAATAGCTACACGCGCAAGTTCCTGCTGCGTTCTCCATGGCAACCGGATAGCTGCGCGGTGTTTGCGGGAGCATTACGTTATCCACGTTATGGATGGTTCGACCGCTTTATGATTCGTCTTATTATGAAGATGACCGGTGGCGAAACGGATACGAGTAAAGAAGTGGTTTATACCGATTGGCAACAGGTCGCAGATTTCGCCCGTGAAATAGCGCAACTTTCACGCAAATAGGGCGGTAATTCGACGGATCGCCTGGAAAGTGAGCGAACGAAAACATTTTTCATATTTATGCTTGTGGATCGGAATCTCTCCCTATAATGCGGCCCCACTGAGACGGAACAACGGCAAACAAGCCGCCGGGTCAGCGGGGTTCTCCTGAGAACGTCGGCAGAGAAAAGCGAAATTAAACGCTTGACTCTGAAGAGGAAAGCGTAATATACGCCACCTCGCAACAGTGAGCGAAAGCCGTGTTGCACTGCTCTTTAACAATTTATCAGACAATCTGTGTGGGCACTCGAAGATACGGATTCTTAAACGTCGCAAGACGCTAAATGAATACCAAGTCTCAACGAGTGAACATACGTAATTCATTACGAAGTTTAATTCATTGAGCATCAAACACTTTTAAATTGAAGAGTTTGATCATGGCTCAGATTGAACGCTGGCGGCAGGCCTAACACATGCAAGTCGAACGGTAGCACAGAGAGCTTGCTCTTGGGTGACGAGTGGCGGACGGGTGAGTAATGTCTGGGAAACTGCCCGATGGAGGGGGATAACTACTGGAAACGGTAGCTAATACCGCATAACGTCGCAAGACCAAAGTGGGGGACCTTCGGGCCTCACACCATCGGATGTGCCCAGATGGGATTAGCTAGTAGGTGGGGTAACGGCTCACCTAGGCGACGATCCCTAGCTGGTCTGAGAGGATGACCAGCCACACTGGAACTGAGACACGGTCCAGACTCCTACGGGAGGCAGCAGTGGGGAATATTGCACAATGGGCGCAAGCCTGATGCAGCCATGCCGCGTGTATGAAGAAGGCCTTCGGGTTGTAAAGTACTTTCAGCGAGGAGGAAGGCGTTGTAGTTAATAACTGCAGCGATTGACGTTACTCGCAGAAGAAGCACCGGCTAACTCCGTGCCAGCAGCCGCGGTAATACGGAGGGTGCAAGCGTTAATCGGAATTACTGGGCGTAAAGCGCACGCAGGCGGTCTGTCAAGTCGGATGTGAAATCCCCGGGCTCAACCTGGGAACTGCATTCGAAACTGGCAGGCTAGAGTCTTGTAGAGGGGGGTAGAATTCCAGGTGTAGCGGTGAAATGCGTAGAGATCTGGAGGAATACCGGTGGCGAAGGCGGCCCCCTGGACAAAGACTGACGCTCAGGTGCGAAAGCGTGGGGAGCAAACAGGATTAGATACCCTGGTAGTCCACGCCGTAAACGATGTCGACTTGGAGGTTGTGCCCTTGAGGCGTGGCTTCCGGAGCTAACGCGTTAAGTCGACCGCCTGGGGAGTACGGCCGCAAGGTTAAAACTCAAATGAATTGACGGGGGCCCGCACAAGCGGTGGAGCATGTGGTTTAATTCGATGCAACGCGAAGAACCTTACCTACTCTTGACATCCAGAGAATTTAGCAGAGATGCTTTAGTGCCTTCGGGAACTCTGAGACAGGTGCTGCATGGCTGTCGTCAGCTCGTGTTGTGAAATGTTGGGTTAAGTCCCGCAACGAGCGCAACCCTTATCCTTTGTTGCCAGCGGTTCGGCCGGGAACTCAAAGGAGACTGCCAGTGATAAACTGGAGGAAGGTGGGGATGACGTCAAGTCATCATGGCCCTTACGAGTAGGGCTACACACGTGCTACAATGGCATATACAAAGAGAAGCGACCTCGCGAGAGCAAGCGGACCTCATAAAGTATGTCGTAGTCCGGATTGGAGTCTGCAACTCGACTCCATGAAGTCGGAATCGCTAGTAATCGTAGATCAGAATGCTACGGTGAATACGTTCCCGGGCCTTGTACACACCGCCCGTCACACCATGGGAGTGGGTTGCAAAAGAAGTAGGTAGCTTAACCTTCGGGAGGGCGCTTACCACTTTGTGATTCATGACTGGGGTGAAGTCGTAACAAGGTAACCGTAGGGGAACCTGCGGTTGGATCACCTCCTTACCTTAAAGAAACGTGCTTTGAAGTGCTCACACAGATTGTCTGATGAAAAGCAGTAAAAGCTCTTGCAGGCTTGTAGCTTCAGGTGGTTGGCGCCCCCTGTCTAAGGGAGGGCGGAGGTTCAAGTCCACCAGGCTACCAAGTTTCCACGGCATGATTGCGGAGAGGATTTAACTTCATGTGATGGGGTTATAGCTCAGAAGGGAGAGCGCCACTTTGCACGCGGCGGTCTGGGGTTCGATCCCGCTAGCTCCACCATCTCTTTAGTGAAAATAAAAACAACTTCTGAGTGTACCTGAAAAGTTATGAGAATTTGCTCTTTAAAAATCTGGATCAAGCTGAAAATTGAAACGACACACTGTGTCTGTTCTCCGTAATAAGAACAGATAAGCGGTGTGTTCGAGTCTCTCAAATTTTCGCAACGCGAATGTATTTTACGAAACATCTTCGGGTTGTGAGGTTAAGCGACTAAGCGTACACGGTGGATGCCCTGGCAGTCAGAGGCGATGAAGGACGTGCTAATCTGCGATAAGCGTCGGTAAGGTGATATGAACCGTTATAACCGACGATTTCCGAATGGGGAAACCCAGTGTGTTTCGACACACTATCATTACGTGAATACATAGCGTAATGAAGCGAACCGGGGGAACTGAAACATCTAAGTACCCCGAGGAAAAGAAATCAACCGAGATTCCCCTAGTAGCGGCGAGCGAACGGGGAGCAGCCCAGAGTCTGAATCAGCATGTGTGTTAGTGGAACGGTCTGGAAAGTCCGGCGATACAGGGTGATAGCCCCGTACACAAAAATGCATGTGTTGTGAACTCGAAGAGTAGGGCGGGACACGTGGTATCCTGTCTGAATATGGGGGGACCATCCTCCAAGGCTAAATACTCCTGACTGACCGATAGTGAACCAGTACCGTGAGGGAAAGGCGAAAAGAACCCCGGCGAGGGGAGTGAAAAAGAACCTGAAACCGTGTACGTACAAGCAGTGGGAGCCTTGATTTATCAGGGTGACTGCGTACCTTTTGTATAATGGGTCAGCGACTTATATTCTGTAGCAAGGTTAACCGAATAGGGGAGCCGAAGGGAAACCGAGTCTTAACTGGGCGTTAAGTTGCAGGGTATAGACCCGAAACCCGGTGATCTAGCCATGGGCAGGTTGAAGGTTGGGTAACACTAACTGGAGGACCGAACCGACTAATGTTGAAAAATTAGCGGATGACTTGTGGCTGGGGGTGAAAGGCCAATCAAACCGGGAGATAGCTGGTTCTCCCCGAAAGCTATTTAGGTAGCGCCTCGTGAACTCATCTTCGGGGGTAGAGCACTGTTTCGGCTAGGGGGTCATCCCGACTTACCAACCCGATGCAAACTACGAATACCGAAGAATGTTATCACGGGAGACACACGGCGGGTGCTAACGTCCGTCGTGAAGAGGGAAACAACCCAGACCGCCAGCTAAGGTCCCAAAGTCACAGTTAAGTGGGAAACGATGTGGGAAGGCTCAGACAGCCAGGATGTTGGCTTAGAAGCAGCCATCATTTAAAGAAAGCGTAATAGCTCACTGGTCGAGTCGGCCTGCGCGGAAGATGTAACGGGGCTAAACTGTGCACCGAAGCTGCGGCAGCGACACTATGTGTTGTTGGGTAGGGGAGCGTTCTGTAAGCCGTTGAAGGTGGCCTGTGAGGGTTGCTGGAGGTATCAGAAGTGCGAATGCTGACATAAGTAACGATAATGCGGGTGAAAAACCCGCACGCCGGAAGACCAAGGGTTCCTGTCCAACGTTAATCGGGGCAGGGTGAGTCGACCCCTAAGGCGAGGCCGAAAGGCGTAGTCGATGGGAAACAGGTTAATATTCCTGTACTTGGTGTTACTGCGAAGGGGGGACGGAGAAGGCTATGTTAGCCGGGCGACGGTTGTCCCGGTTTAAGCATGTAGGCGGAGAGTTTAGGTAAATCCGGACTCTTTTAACGCTGAGGTGTGATGACGAGGCACTACGGTGCTGAAGTAACAAATGCCCTGCTTCCAGGAAAAGCCTCTAAGCATCAGGTAACATCAAATCGTACCCCAAACCGACACAGGTGGTCAGGTAGAGAATACCAAGGCGCTTGAGAGAACTCGGGTGAAGGAACTAGGCAAAATGGTGCCGTAACTTCGGGAGAAGGCACGCTGATATGTAGGTGAAGTGGTTTACCCATGGAGCTGAAATCAGTCGAAGATACCAGCTGGCTGCAACTGTTTATTAAAAACACAGCACTGTGCAAACACGAAAGTGGACGTATACGGTGTGACGCCTGCCCGGTGCCGGAAGGTTAATTGATGGGGTTAGCGGCAACGCGAAGCTCTTGATCGAAGCCCCGGTAAACGGCGGCCGTAACTATAACGGTCCTAAGGTAGCGAAATTCCTTGTCGGGTAAGTTCCGACCTGCACGAATGGCGTAATGATGGCCAGGCTGTCTCCACCCGAGACTCAGTGAAATTGAACTCGCTGTGAAGATGCAGTGTACCCGCGGCAAGACGGAAAGACCCCGTGAACCTTTACTATAGCTTGACACTGAACACTGGTCCTTGATGTGTAGGATAGGTGGGAGGCTTTGAAGTGTGGACGCCAGTCTGCATGGAGCCAACCTTGAAATACCACCCTTTAATGGCTGGTGTTCTAACGTAGACCCGTAATCCGGGTTGCGGACAGTGTCTGGTGGGTAGTTTGACTGGGGCGGTCTCCTCCTAAAGAGTAACGGAGGAGCACGAAGGTTAGCTAATCCTGGTCGGACATCAGGAGGTTAGTGCAATGGCATAAGCTAGCTTGACTGCGAGAGTGACGGCTCGAGCAGGTGCGAAAGCAGGTCATAGTGATCCGGTGGTTCTGAATGGAAGGGCCATCGCTCAACGGATAAAAGGTACTCCGGGGATAACAGGCTGATACCGCCCAAGAGTTCATATCGACGGCGGTGTTTGGCACCTCGATGTCGGCTCATCACATCCTGGGGCTGAAGTAGGTCCCAAGGGTATGGCTGTTCGCCATTTAAAGTGGTACGCGAGCTGGGTTTAGAACGTCGTGAGACAGTTCGGTCCCTATCTGCCGTGGGCGCTGGAGAATTGAGGGGGGCTGCTCCTAGTACGAGAGGACCGGAGTGGACGCATCACTGGTGTTCGGGTTGTCATGCCAATGGCATTGCCCGGTAGCTAAATGCGGAAAAGATAAGTGCTGAAAGCATCTAAGCGCGAAACTTGCCCCGAGATGAGTTCTCCCTGACTCCTTGAGAGTCCTGAAGGAACGTTGAAGACTACGACGTTGATAGGCTGGGTGTGTAAGTGTAGCGATACATTGAGCTAACCAGTACTAATGAACCGTGAGGCTTAACCTTACAACGCCAAAGATGTTTTGGTGAAGAGACCAATAATCAGCTTGATACAGATAGATTAACTGGCCGGAAGGCGGGTTAATAACAGAATTTGCCTGGCGGCAGTAGCGCGGTGGTCCCACCTGACCCCATGCCGAACTCAGAAGTGAAACGCCGTAGCGCCGATGGTAGTGTGGGGTCTCCCCATGCGAGAGTAGGGAACTGCCAGGCATCAAATAAAGCGAAGAGCCCAGTCGGAAGACTGGGCTTTTTTTGCGTTTTGTGCAGTGTGAAGAAAGTGGATGCAGGACGTTAAGTAGGTTGTTAGATTAAGGTGTTAATTTCAACCTGGTTGGCTATGCATGCCAGACATTGGCTAGATCCGCCGTCTGGGTGATTTGTTCAATCTACCATCTTTACGTCCGTCAGTTTTCCAACCACCCCACCCACAATCCCTCCATCGGATGCAGATCGTTCAGGTTCAGCACCGGTATATCAATATTTAATGCGGTATCGCTGGCCACCGCGATCGTATGCTTCGATCGTTAGTTCACACATGCTATGTCCCGCTGCCTCACGGAACAGTAAGATCTTGCGATGGCATCGTGCTTGAATCCTTCAACCAATACCAGATCCAATTTTGAGGCATCCATTCGGCTGACCAACCAGGCGAGATCGAGCTCCTGTTCCTCAGGAGTTTCTGTCATCAATGCCCACGCTGCTTGCTGGCAACCAGCGTTTGCGCAGCCCCCGCTTTACGCAGTTCGTAGCTATCTTTGCCTGGTTTATCAACATCCATATTGTGATGGGTATGCTTAATCAATCCCGGGCGAATCCCACGCGCGCAGAGTTCAGGTATCAACTTCTTCAGCAGCGTGGTTTTTCCGGTACCGCTCCATGCCGCAATCGCTAAGAGCGGGATCACGATTTTCCTGCCACCGTGCAATCTTCCAGAGTGTTCATGTTGTGAAATGCCGCCTTCATGCCGCTAAAGTCTACCGAATGGCCTCCGACCTCACGCATAAAGACCATAACGCGACGTTCGCCACGAGCTTCAGATAGGCTTTTTTTTATTTCTGCTGCCAGACTTCGGTGTATCAGGACGATGGCGGGGTGATCGCGTCCTCCGTCATGAACCCAAACGACGGGTGCCTGAAGGCGTTTATCCTCTAAACGCTAGCCAAATATCGGGAATAAAAGGAGTGTCACAAGGACAAAACAGAAACCATTGGTTGGGTTCTGCTACATTACCGATAAAATACCGGCCAGCGGTCCTGGATAATCAGAGAGCGTATCGGCAATGACCGGTAAACCGCTTGCCTGATAAATTGGTGGTTACGATTCGCGCTAATCACAATCCTGCTGACCTGGGGAAGCAGACGGTCGGCCACGTGTTGCCATAAAGGTTTACCGTTTAGCAGCAAACCCTTATCCTACCACCCATTCTGGAGGCTTTGCCGCCTGCTAGCACCACGCCGGTTATCTGGCTCTTCGCTTTCACTACTATCGCCTCTTTTATTGTGGGGTTTACCCTGCTACCGTATCTTTATCAAGCGTAAGGAGCACGACCATGAAATGTAAACGTCTGAATGAAGTTATTGAACTCCTCCAGCCAGCCTGGCAGAAAGAGCCTGAGCTGATCTCATGCAATTTTTGCAGAAACTGGCGAAAGAGTCAGGCTATGACGGTGAATTGGCCGATTTAACGGACGATATTCTGATCTACCATCTGAAAATGCGCGACTCGGCAAAAGACACGGTGATGCCGGGTTTCCAGAAAGATTATGAAGAAGATTTCAAAACCGCGCTGCTACGCGCTCGTGGAGTGATTAAAGAGTAAAAGGTTGTAAGCAGAGCCGATCAACCCGCCGTGAAATGATATCCTGACTCATTCGTATCGTTAGTCGGATGTCAGGATGAACGACAAGGCTTTCAGTTTCCAGACTCTCCACCCGGATACAATTATTGATGCTCTGTTTGAACAGGGCATCCGGGTGGATTCTGGTGTCACCCCTCTTAACAGCTATGAGAATCGGGTTTACCGGTTTCAGGATGTAACCGCCGTCGCATGGTGGTGAAATTCTATCGTCCGGAGCGCTGGTCTGCCGCGCAGATTCTCGAAGAGCATCAGTTTGCGCTGGAACTGGTTAAGGGTGATGTACCGGTTGTGGCCCCGCTCGCCTTTAATGATAAAACCCTGCTGACCCATGACGGCTTCTACTTTACCGTATTCCCAAGCGTGGGTGGCCGGCGGTTCGGGCAGATAATCTGGACCAGATGGAATGGGTTGGACGTTATCTTGGTCGCCTACACCAGACGGGACGCAAATCGCGTTTCACGGCTCGCCCGGATATCGGCGTCAAAGAATATCTTATTGAACTCGCGTGCCGTATTTGAACACTCGGCGCTTATCCCCGCCGGGTTAAAAGACCGTTTTTCTGAAAACAACCGATGACCTTATTGATGCTGTCATGGGGCTGTGGCACGGACGTTTTGATGCGCTGCGTTTTACACGGCGACTGTCATGCGGGGAATATTCTCTGGCGTGATGGTCCAATGTTTGTCGATCTCGATGACGCGCGCAATGGTCCCGCGGTTCAGGATCTTTGGATGTTGCTTAACGGCTCTGTTGCTGAGAGGCGTATGCAGCTTGAAATGATCGTAGAGGCTTACGAAGAATTCAGCAGCTTTAATTCAGACGAATTGGCGCTGATTGAGCCTTTACGCGCAATGCGGTTGGTTTATTATCTTGCCTGGATTATCCGGCGCTGGGATGACCCTGCATTTCCGAAAAATTTTCCCTGGTTAACCGGGGAAGATTTCTGGCATCGGCAGATTGCTACTTTCGTTGAGCAGGTGAAGGTTCTGCAAGAACCCCCTCTACAGCTAACGCCAATGTATTAATTCGACACAGTCAGGAGAGAGTGAGTTTATGAAAAAGGTTTGGCTTGCGCTGGCAGGTATGATTCTGGCATTCACGCATCTGCTGCTCGGATTACCGAAGGCAAACAATATATTACCATCGATAAACCGGTTGCAGGTGAGCCGCAGGTGCTGGAGTTCTTCTCCTTCTACTGCCCGCATTGCTATCAGTTCGAGGAAGTTCTGCACGTTTCTGATAACGTGAAGAAAAAGCTTCCTGAAGGCGTCAAAATGACCAAGTACCACGTTGAGTTCCTGGGCCCACTGGGCAAAGATCTGACTCAGGCGTGGGCGGTTGCGATGGCGCTGGGTGTTGAAGACAAGGTGACTGTACCGATGTTTGAAGCCGTTCAGAAAACACAAACGGGTTCAGGGTGATATTCGTAATGTCTTTATCAACGCTGGCGTGAAAGGCGATGATTATGATGCGGCATGGAATAGCTTCGTGGTGAAATCGATGGTTGCTCAGCAAGAAAAAGCAGCCGCCGACCTTCAGCTACAGGGTGTTCCGGCGATGTTTGTTAACGGTAAATACCAGCTGAACCCACAGGGTATGGACACCAGTAATATGGATGTCTTTGTGGCTCAGTATGCGGATGCCGTGAAACAGCTCGTGTGAGATGAAATAATGAAATGAAAATTTCGCCGGTCATTGACCGGCGTTTTATTCTGCTTTTTGTGGCAGCAATTTGCTGGTCTTTCTCTTCCCATAACGCATTCAGCCACAGCTGGAAGCGCCGCTTGAAGTTCTTATCCGCAACATAATCGCCGTGCAACTCTGGGTCGATGGAACGTAAATTAACGCGGACCACAATACGCGTCAGCTTCCCACTCAGCATATCGTAAAACGGTGTCTTTTATCGTTTTCCGGGTAGCACCAGCGTCACGTCGAGCAACTTATCAAACTGAGATCCCAACACATTTAATGCCATGGCGATGCCGGCAGCTTTAGGAGGCAGCAGGTTCTTATACGGCGAGCGGGTCTGTAGGCGTTTTTCTGGTGTGAAACGAGAGCCTTCCACAAAGTTAACGATAGTCGTTGGATGCGCGCGGAATTTTTCACACGAACGGCGGGTTGTTTCAACATCCTTGCCACGACGTTCAGGATGGCGAATCAGATAGCTGCGGGAATAGCGGCGCATAAAAGGCATATCGGACGCCCACGCGCCACACCCCGTGAGAAAATAACCTGCCAACTGCTGCTTGAGGAAATACTTATTCATCGGGATATGGTTACGGAAAATAACGCACAGCACCACGATGTCTGCCCAGCTATGGTGGTTACAGATAAGCAGATACCAGTTCTTCTTATTTAAGGTATCCAGCCCCTCAATATCCCATTTAAGCCAGGGATTAAAATGCAGCAGCGCGGCAAGCCCTGCGCACCAGCAGAACATCATAAAATTACAAAATACCGAGACTGAACGCCAGATCACCGGAACAGGAAAGATAAGCTTTATGATCCCTGCGAGGATGATAGGAATGGAGCACAATATAGTCAGTAAAATGGTGAGCGCGATACTGATCGGTAGCGTTATCGCTGCGAGCAATCTCGACATAGTTTTTTTTATTCAGATAGTTAGTTATTTAACGTGTGCAGATAAAAGAACACAAGGCGCTGATTTTACCAGAAAACGCGCTAAATGATGGGTCTTAGCAGAATAGAAAAGAGGCCATCATGTCTATCCACATTGTGTGAATTATGTTCAGGATCACAATTTATCGTAACGATCCACGATCAACTAATTGAAAATTAATGACTATTTTTAATTTAACTCTGGGTTACATCTGTTTGTTATAATAAAAAGAGTAAAACTATTCACAAACTTATCCACAATTTGTTTTACGCGCGATCGCGAAGATCTCAAAATCTTTTCGCGTTATTTTGGCGAAAAATTCATGTTTTCATGCTGTCTGTGGCATCCTTTACCCATAATCTGATAAACAGGCACGGAAATTATGGTTCAGATCCCAAAAAACCCTCTTATCCTCGTTGATGGCTCCTCTTATCTCTACCGGGCATATCACGCATTCCCACCGCTAACTAACGGTGCAGGCGAGCCAACCGGCGCTATGTATGGCGTGTTGAATATGCTGCGCAGTCTGATCCTGCAATATCAGCCGACTCATGCGGTTGTGGTTTTTGATGCGAAGGGAAAAACCTTCCGTGACGAACTGTTTGAGGACTACAAATCCACCGTCCACCGATGCCGGACGATCTGCGTGCGCAGATTGAACCGCTGCACACCATGGTGAAGGCAATGGGCTTGCCGCTGTTGGCGGTCTCTGGAGTGGAAGCCGATGATGTTATCGGTACGCTGGCACGCGAAGCCGAATACGACAGCCCGGTGCCGATCAGCACCGGTGATAAAGATATGGCACAGCTGGTGACGCCGGGCATTACGCTTATCAACACCATGACCAATACTATTCTTGGCCCGGAGGAGGTGGTCACGAAATACGGCGTACCTCCAGAGCTGATTATCGATTTCCTCGCGCTAATGGGTGACTCCTCAGATAACATCCCTGGTGTTCCTGGTGTGGGTGAAAAAACGGCGCAGGCGTTGCTGCAGGGCCTGGGTGGCCTTGATGGGCTGTATGGCGAACCGGAAAAAATTGCTGGCTTGACCTTCCGCGGCGCGAAGACCATGGCGGCTAAGCTGGAGCAGAATAAAGATCTGGCCTCTGTATCTCTTCTTACAAACTGGCAACAATTAAAACCGATGTTGAGCTGGAGCTGGGCTGTGAACAGCTGGACGTGGCGCCACCGGCGGCAGATGAATTGCTGGAACTGTTTAAAAAATATGAATTTAAACGCTGGATAACCGACGTTGAGTCCGGTACCTGGATGCAGGCTAAAGGTGCTAAACCAGCCGCAAAACCTGCGCAAGCAGCAGCGACAGTCACTGAGCCGGAAGAGACAGCAGACCGCTATGTCTTATGAAATTACGTTACCATCCTTGATGAAGAAACGCTGCTGACGTGGATTGAGAAACTGAAAAAAGCGCCGCTGTTCGCCTTCGATACCGAAACGGATAGCCTGGATAATATCTCCGCCAATATGGTTGGCCTGTCATTCGCTATCGAACCCGGCGTGGCCGCGTACGTCCCAAGTTGCCCATGACTATCTTGATGCGCCGGATCAAATCACCCGCGAGCGTGCATTGAGTTATTCAAGCCCCTGCTGGAAGATGACAGCCTGCTGAAGGTTGGCCAGAATCTGAAGTTCGATCGCGGTATCTGGCTAATTATGGCGTTGAGCTGCGCGGAATTGCCTTCGATACCATGCTGGAATCCTACACGCTGGATAGCGTTGCTGGGCGCCACGATATGGATAGCCTCTCCGACCGTTGGTTGAAGCATAAAACCATCACCTTTGAAGAGATTGCCGGTAAGGGTAAAAATCAGCTTACTTTCAACCAGATTGCGCTGGAAGAAGCGGGTCGCTATGCCGCAGAAGAACGCTGATGTCACCCTGCAATTGCATCTGAAAATGTGGCCAAAACTCCAGAAGATAGAGGGGCCGCTGCGCATCTTCAATGAAATTGAAATGCCGCTGGTGCCGGTACTGTCGCGTATTGAACGCAACGGTGTAAAAATTAATCCTACGGTCTTGCATGCGCACTCGCAGGAAATCGCCAAGCGTCTGGTTGAGCTGGAGCAGAAAGCCTATGAGATAGCGGGCGAAGAATTTAACCTCCCTTCCCGAAAACAGCTGCAGACTATCCTGTTTGAAAAACAGGGCATCGAGCCGCTGAAGAAAACGCCGGGCGGCGCGCCATCTACCTCAGAAGAAGTGCTGGAAGAACTGGCGCTGGACTACCCGCTGCCAAAAGTGATTCTGGAGTACCGCGGGCTGGCGAAACTGAAGGTCGACCTACACCGACAAACTGCCGCTGATGATTAACCCGAAAACCGGGCGCGTACATACCTCCTATCATCAGGCGGTGACGGCGACCGGCGTCTCTCATCCACCGATCCAAACCTGCAAAACATTCCGGTGCGCAGCGAGAAGCTGCGCCGCATTGGTAGGCGTTTATTGCCCCAGAAGATTACGTCATTGTGTCTGCGGACTACTCGCAAATCGAATTGCGTATTATGGCGCACCTGTCACGTGATGAAGGGCTGCTGAAGGCGTTTGCCGAAGGTAAGGATATCCACCGCGCCACGGCTGCCGAAGTGTTTGGGATGCCGCTGGAGAGTGTTACCGGTGAGCAGCGTCGCAGCGCGAAGGCGATCAACTTCGGTCTGATCTATGGCATGAGTGCCTTCGGTCTGGCGCGTCAGCTGAACATTCCGCGTAAAGAGGCGCAGAAGTATATGGATCTCTACTTCGAGCGTTATCCAGGCGTCCTGGAGTATATGGAATGCACCCGTGCGCAGGCGAAAGAGCAAGGATACGTCGAAACGCTGGATGGTCGTCGCCTGTATCTGCCTGATATTGCTTCGAGCAATGGTGCGCGGCGTGCTGGTGCCGAGCGTGCGGCGATTAACGCCCCAATGCAAGGGACCGCCGCTGACGTGATTAAGCGGGCGATGATTGCCGTTGATAGCTGGTTAGAAGGTGAGAAACCGCGCGTACGCATGATCATGCAGGTGCACGATGAATTGGTCTTTGAGGTCCATAAAGATGACGTGGATGCGGTGTCGAAGAAGGTTCATGAGTTAATGGAAAACAGTACTCGGCTAGATGTCCCGCTGCTGGTGGAAGTCGGCGCTGGCGAAAAATGGGGATCAAGCGCATTAAGGGTTGGATGATTAACGTCATTTTATGTAAGTAAAGAACATAACTTATCTATTTTTGTGATGAACATTAGAATTCGTTATGTAACAAGTGAAAAAAAACTACAAAAAATGCTTTCTGTGAAAAAGAAAAGAGTAGAGTTAATCTCGTAGGGTACAGAGGTAAGATGTTCTATCTTTCAGACCTTTTACTTCACGTAATCGGATTTGGCTGAATATTTTAGCCGCCCCAGTCAGTAATGACTGGGGCGTTTTTTATTCGGCGAAAGAAAACTTTTTGCATCAGTCATTGTGATAAGCGATGAGGTTAAACGAAGGAATAGAACGGGCCCGGAACAGGGCGCGAGGCGCCGCTATCCGGGATTATGGCGGGGATTACTCTTCTGCTGCTTCTGGTTCTTCCTGCGGTGGAATCTCGTTATACCAGCTATCCAGCTTCTGACGCAGTTTGTCGACGCCCAGTTTTTTCAGCGAAGAGAATGCTTCAACCTGCACGTCGCCGTTAAAGGCAACAACGGCTTCACGTACCTGATTGAGCTGCGCTTTACGGGCGCCGCTAGCCAGCTTATCTGCCTTGGTCGCAGTACCAGAACCTGAATCTCGCTGGCGACGGCCCACTCGATCATCTGCTGGTCGAGATCCTTCAGCGGATGGCGGATATCCATCAGAATGACTAATCCTTTCAGGCACAGGCGTTTTTCCAGGTATTCACCCAGCGCTTTCTGCCATTTGATCTTCATCTCTTCCGGAACCTGCGCATAGCCATAACCTGGCAGGTCGACAAGACGTTTACCCTCAACGACTTCAAACAAGTTAATCAGCTGCGTACGCCCTGGTGTTTTTGAGGTACGGGCCAGGCTTTTTTGATTGGTCAGCGTATTCAGGGCGCTGGATTTGCCCGCGTTGGAACGGCCAGCAAAGGCCACTTCGATTCCGGTATCGGAAGGTAAGTGACGGATATCAGGCGCACTTGTCACAAAGTGCGTCTGTTGATAGTTCAAGTTAGTCAAAACGGTTATCTCCGTTAAATAAGGCAAGGGGGCGATTATACCCGATCGGTAGAAAAAGGCTGGTTTTTCAGGCATCAACGGATGTAAGCCCATGTCCTTCCGTTTTGTAAGACATTTGCCATCTGGACTATGCGAAAATATAAGAGAAAATGCAGGCTATAGAATATTCAAAGTCTTTAAAATCATATAATTAACATTGGGTAATATTCTGGGATTTTTTTTTTATTTTTCGCCGTTTCGTCGCTTGTTAGTTTAACTCAACGCTGTAAAGTAGCACCCATCGGCAAGGCCTCACGAAGGATTTAGACTCAGGATGAGCGAGGTCAGGAACGCCAGGAGGCGAAACCGAAGGAATCTGTCAGGATGACAAGCGTCTGGAGACGCTACGCAGGGATAGGGAACAATAACACGGACTGTTATAAAGCTAATGGATAAACAGGGCGTGTTGTAAGCCAACATGGAATGTAGAACCCGTAATGGGTTGTGAGTCAGGAAAAAAGGCGACAGATTACTCTGTCGCCTTTTTTCTTTGTTTGCTTTCTGCTAGATTCCGGCTCAATTCTATACTGAATAAAACGGCTTAAAGACTGACCATCATGAAAAAACCAACCTCTGCACCGCGCAGTAAAGCTCCGGGCAAACAGCGTCGTAAAACGCGTGAAGAATTGAACCTGGAAGCTCGCGATCGTAAAAACGACAAAAAGCACCGTGGCAACGCGGCAGGCAGCCATGCGTCAGGCACTGACGGTTGCATTTCCGGCTCCAATAAACAAAAGCAGCAAAAAGATCCTCGTATTGGTAGTAAAAAACCGATAGCGCTGGGCGTGACCGACGCGCCTGTCGCTAAACAGCCCAAACCGAAGAGCGAGAAACCTATGCTTTCACCGCAGGCCGAGCTGGATATGCTGGAGAGTGATGAGCGCCTGGATGCGCTGCTGGAACGTCTGGAAAATGATGAGAGACCCTGTCAGCTGAAGATCAGAAATGGGTTGATGCCAAACTGGACAGAATTGATGAGCTGATGCAGCAACTCGGCCTCTCTTACGACGATGATGAAGAAGAGGAGGAAGGAGGGCAAGGAAAACATGATGCGCCTGCTGCGAGGTGGATAACGTTTGCACCCGATTGGCCTGCCAGTCCTGCTTATAACCCTTTTGGTTGTATGTTATCTGGGGTGGTTATTCGTTAAACTACGACGGTTGTCCGGCGTCAAAGTTGGCTGCGCAACCGGCTGGGGCGCAGCAATGGTTAACACCGGCAAGCCGTCGTCGTTCTCGACACCATCGCAAGGAGTGAGCATGTCTGTGCAGTTAATCGACTGGGATCTGGCCCTGATCCAGAAATATAACTATTCCGGGCCGCGCTATACCTCATATCCCACCGCGCTGGAATTCTCTGATGCCTTTGGCGAAAGTGAGTTTCTTAACGCCGTTGCGCGTTATCCAGAGCGGCCGCTGTCGCTGTACGTGCACATACCGTTCTGCCATAAACTCTGCTACTTCTGCGGCTGCAATAAAATTGTTACCCGCCAGCAGCACAAAGCCGATCAATACCTCGACGTCCTGGAGCAGGAAATTCGCCAGCGCGCGCCGCTATTTTCCGGCCGACATGTCAGCCAGCTACATTGGGGTGGCGGCACACCAACCTATCTCAATAAAGCGCAAATCAGTCGCCTGATGACGTTGCTGCGTGAGAGTTTCCATTTCGATGCCGACGCCGAGATTTCGATTGAAGTCGATCCGCGTGAAATCGAACTGGATGTGATTGACCATCTGCGTAGTGAAGGCTTCAATCGCCTGAGCATGGGCGTACAGGACTTCAACAAAGAAGTGCAGCGACTGGTTAACCGCGAACAGGATGAAGATTTTATCTTCGCACTGCTTAACCGCGCTCGCGAAATCGGCTTCACCTCGACCAATATCGACCTGATTTACGGTCTGCCAAAGCAGACGCCGGAAAGCTTGCTTTTACGCTCAAGCGTGTTGCCGAACTGAATCCAGACCGTCTGAGCGTGTTTAACTACGCGCACCTGCCGACGCTGTTCGCCGCACAGCGGAAAATCGAAGATGCCGATCTGCCGGTCGGCGCAGCAGAAGCTGGATATTCTGCAGGAGACTATCGGTTCGCTGACCGAAGCGGGCTACCAGTTCGTCGGGATGGATCACTTTGCTCGCCCGGATAATGAACTGGCGGTGGCGCAGCGTGAAGGCGTACTGCATCGCAATTTTCAGGGGTACACCACCCAAGGCGATACCGATTTACTGGGCATGGGCGTCTCCGCCATCAGCATGATTGGCGACAGCTACGCGCAGAACCAGAAAGAGCTGAAGCTTTACTATCAGCAGGTCGCTGAGCAGGGGAATGCCCTGTGGCGCGGTATTGCGTTAACCCGGGACGATTGTGTTCGGCGTGATGTGATTAAGGCGCTGATTTGTAATTTCAGCCTCGATTTCACGGCGGTAGAAAAACAGTGGGAGCTGAACTTCAGTGAATATTTTGCTGAGGACCTGGCGCTATTGGCACCGCTAGCGAAAGATGGGCTGGTGGATGTGGGTGAGCAGGGGATTCAGGTGACTGCCAAAGGCCGTCTGTTAATTCGTAATATCTGCATGTGCTTTGACGCTTACCTGCGTCAAAAGGCGCGAATGCAGCAATTCTCACGGGTTATCTAAGTAACAGCCCGGCGGCATTCTGCCTACCGGGCCTGCACTATGGCATTTGGGCGGGATGGGCGTTAGCGCCGTCCCGCACGAAATCTCAGCTAAACAGCCCGACCAGCGCCGCGCAAAGTACCGCAGCCATTGCCGTTTGTGGCGAATGGCCGGCAGCGCCGCTCGACGCCAGGTTAATCAATGATTCAAGCATTTTTTTTCGTCCCGTGGATTGCCGGGCAGCATCATACCTAACTCATCGGAACAGTAGTTGCTTAAAATTGCAGCAGTTTGCGCGAATCGAGCAATATTTACACTTCACCCTGGCCTTACTCCATCCCTAATTCTTTCAGCTTGCGCGTCAGGGTATTGCGACCCACCCCGAGCAGGCGGGCGGCTTCTTGTTTATGCCCCTGCGTATGACGTAGCGCGGTGCGCAGCATACTCTCTCCATCTCGGGCTGCGCTTCGGAAAGCAGGTTTTGATGACCGGAACGCAGCGCACGGTCGGCCCATTGCGCCAGCAACGTTGCCCAGCTATCAGGGAGCGAGGACGATGCGGTGCTGTCCGGCATGCTGGCTTCAAACAGCTCGCTGGGTAAATCCTGAATCAGCACTTCTTGTCCGGCGGCCATCACAGTTAGCCAACGGCAGGTGTTTTCCAGCTGGCGAACGTTACCCGGCCAGGCGAGACGCGTTAGCGCAGCTTCTGTTTCGGGATGCAGCAGTTTGGCTTCAACACCTAGCTCACGTGCAGCAACCTGCAGGAAATGATCAGCGGCGCAAGAGGAATATTTTCCCGTCTCTCGCGCAGCGGCGGGCAGATGAACACGGATGACGTTCAGGCGGTGGAATAAGTCTTCACGAAATTTGCCTTCCTGCACGCGCTGCTCAAGGTTCTGGTGGGTGGCGGCAATGATGCGCACATCCACCTTCACCGGCGCATCACGCCGACGCGGTAGAACTGGCCATCGGCCAGCACGCGCAGCAGGCGGGTCTGCACGTCCATCGGCATATCGCCAATCTCATCAAGGAAGAGCGTGCCGCCATCAGCCTGTTTGCAAAACGTCCCTGACGTACGGTGTTGGCGCCGGTAAAAGCCCCTTTCTCGTGGCCAAACAGCTCGGATTCAATCAGATCTTTCGGGATGGCCGCCATATTCAGCGCAATAAACGGTGCTTTGACGCGCGGGCTGTGGCGGTGCAGCGCGTGGGCGACGAGTTCTTTACCGGTACCGGATTCGCCGTTAATCAATACGCTTATCGAGGAACGAGAAAGGCGACCAATAATGCGGAGCACGTCCTGCATGGCTGGCGCTTCGCCGATGATATCGGTCGTTGGGCCGTTAAGCTGAACATTACGCGGCTGCTGCTGTTCCTGGTAATGACTGATAGCGCGCTCAACCAGCGCCACTGCTTCGTCGATATCAAACGGTTTGGGCAGATAATCAAACGCCCCTTGTTGATAGGCGCTGACGGCAGCATCCAGATCGGAATGTGCGGTCATAATGATGACCGGAAGCATTGGATGGCGCTGTTTAATCTGCTTGAGCAGCGCCAGCCCGTCCATTCCCGGCATACGGATATCTGAAAGCAGCACATCCGGCGTTTTGCTCGCCAGCGCCTCCAGCACTTCTGCGCCGTTCTCAAACGTCGTACAGGTTAAACCTGCCCCAGCGAGCGCACGTTCAAGCACCCAACGGATGGAACTATCGTCATCGACTACCCAGACTATCCCTCGTTGCATAAACGTCACCTTTATTTCCTGATAGGCAGGTAAACCGAGAACTCGGTATGCCCTGGCCAACTGGTAAATTCAATTTTGCCTGAATGCTGATCAATCAAATTACGAGCGATGGATAAGCCAAGCCCGGTGCCACCTTCGCGGCCGCTGACCATCGGGTAAAACAGCGTATCCTGCAAATGAGGCGGAATGCCCGGCCCGTTATCTTCCACATCAATCCGCGCCGCCAGCCGGTAGCGCTCGCCGTGTAAGGTCAGTTGAAACGCGGTGCGGGTACGCAGAATGATTTCACCGCCTTCCGGCCCCAGCGCCTGTAGCGCATTGCGCACAATATTCAGCAAGACCTGTTCAATTTGATCCGGGTCGTGCGCCAGTTCCGGTAGGCTGGGATCGTAATCACGAATCAACCGCACGTTGTCCGGCAGTTCCATCGACACCAGCGTTACCACGCGTTCAGCCACTTTGTGAATACTTTCGGTAACGCGCGTACCGGGCAGCTGCGGCCCCAACAGACGGTCGACCAGATTTCGCAGCCGGTCCGCCTGTTCGATAATCACTTTGGTATATTCGAGTAGTGATGGGTCAGGTAACGCTTTGCTGAGCAGCTGCGCCGCGCCACGTAAACCGCCAAGCGGATTTTTAATCTCATGTGCCAGGCCGCGCACTAAATCACGGGCAGCAACCTGCTGGGCGTGCTGTAGCTGTTCCTGACTTAAGCGGCGCTGGTTATCCATCGGAGCCATCTCCAGCAGGATCATGCCGTCCGGCATACGCTGGGCCGTCACAGAAAGGATATGCGAGCGCCCGTCGATGACCAGCGTCACTTCGTTATCGGTAAAACCTTGCCCCGCCTCCAGACTTTCTTGCATCAGCTCGATATTTAATGAGAAGTAGCTCAACAGTTCCGGTAACGGTGTACCAAACAATTTGCGGGAGCTTTGGGCGAGCAGTTGTTGCGCGGCAGGGTTGGCGTAATGGATCGCCAGGTTGTCATCGATTAACAAAATACTGTTAATCAGCGAGTTGAGGATCTGCCCAGCATCGGGCTGCGTGCCTGTTGCCATAAAGCAGTCTCCTGAACAGGTTGCACCATTTTAGTGCATTATAGCTTTTTACGGATAAAAAGCGCGAAGCATCAGAGAATTGACGGAGAAAAAAGCCCATGCAGAGATGGGCTACAGATAGCTGACAAACTTCACGTTGGAGAGCGACTCACCTGCTCCGGCCTACCACATCATCACCGTGTAGGCCGGATAAGACGCATTTGCGTCGCATCCGGCGTGATGTGCTTGCCACCGATCCCAGGCCTGCCAGAGACAGGCGAAAAGTTTCCACGGCAACTAAAACACTTAGACGCTGTAGTACAGCTCAAACTCTACCGGATGCGGAGTCATACGCACGCGGTCATCTTCTTCGCGACGCAGAGCGATGTACGCATCAATTGCTTCGTCAGTGAACACGCCACCGGCTTTCAGGAACTCGCGGTCCAGATCCAGTTCGTTCAGTGCTTCTTCCAGAGAGCCTGCAACCTGTGGGATCTCTTTCGCTTCTTCTGGCGGCAGGTCATACAGGTTTTTGTCCATGGCTTCGCCCGGATGGATCTTGTTCTTGATACCATCAAGACCGGCCATCAGCAGGGCAGCAAAGCACAGGTACGGGTTAGCTGCCGGATCCGGGAAACGTACTTCGATACGACGTGCTTTCGGAGAAGAAACCACCGGAATACGGATAGACGCAGAACGGTTACGCGCAGAGTAAGCCAGCATTACCGGTGCTTCATAGCCCGGGACCAGACGCTTATAAGAGTTGGTGGTCGGGTTTGCCAGGGCGTTAATCGCTTTAGCGTGTTTGATTACGCCGCCAATGTAGTACAGCGCCTGCTCAGACAGACCTGCGTATTTGTCGCCTGCGAACAGGTTAACGCCGTTTTTAGACAGAGACATGTGGCAGTGCATACCGGAGCCGTTATCACCGAACATCGGTTTTGGCATAAAGGTCGCGGTTTTACCGAAGCGGTGCGCTACGTTGTGCACAACATATTTGTAGATCTGAATTTCGTCAGCTTTTTTGGTCATGGTATTGAAGCGGGTAGCCACTTCGTTCTGACCAGCAGTCGCTACTTCGTGGTGATGGGCTTCAACCACCAGACCCATCTGTTCCATCACCAGACACATTTCAGAACGAATATCCTGAGCCGAGTCTACCGGTGGAACCGGGAAGTAACCGCCTTTCACTGCCGGACGGTGACCTTTGTTACCACCTTCGTATTGGGTGGAGGAGTTCCATGCGCCTTCGATATCGTCGATAGCAACGTGGGAACCGGAGATAGATGATCCGAAACGGATGTCATCGAACAGGAAGAATTCAGGTTCTGGCCCGAACAGTACGGTGTCGGCAATGCCAGTGGAACGCAGGTAATCTTCGGCGCGCTTCGCAATGGAGCGCGGGTCACGGTCATAGCCTTGCAGGGTGCCAGGTTCAAGGATGTCGCAACGGATAATCAGGGTGGAGTCGGCGAAGAACGGGTCAATCACTGCGGTGGATGCGTCTGGCATCAGCACCATGTCGGACTCGTTAATGCCTTTCCAGCCGCCAATCGAGGAGCCGTCAAACATTTTGCCTTCTTCAAAGAATTCGGCATTTACCTGATGAGCAGGAATAGTGACGTGCTGTTGTGTTTGGTATCGGTGAAGCGCAAATCGACAAACTTCACTTCGTGCTCGTTCAGCATCGTCAAAACGTGTTCAGCGGACATACTTAACATCTCCCGGATTTATCATTGTCGTCGTGGTAACGAGGTCTTCAATCACTGCTTAAAGTGGCGTTGTTGCCCTAAAAATATAAAGCGAAATCTGTGCCAACTTTTAAATTACCCCCAAAGGCGTTATCATGCGCACCATAGGCAAAAGGGCTGCACCACGATAGCTTGTTTGCACCATTATAGTGCTTATCTGTGATTGTTGAGCACCATATTGGTGCAAATTGCGATTGGGTGCCCTTTTTATGCTCCGTGAAAGCGATCACAAAGAAACTCTGCAATACTTGTTTGCGGAGGATCTCTGTGATCCTGTTTTGTAGTGCGATTAATCCGTGTACAATAACGCGCTATTTCAATGCCCGAGGCAAAGTTGTGATCGAAAATTTGCGTAACATCGCCATCATCGCGCACGTTGACCATGGTAAGACTACCCTGGTTGATAAGCTGCTCCAGCAATCCGGTACGTTTGATGCGCGTGCTGAAACACAAGAGCGTGTGATGGACTCCAACGATTTGGAGAAAGAGCGTGGGATTACCATCCTCGCGAAAAACACCGCAATCAAATGGAATGATTACCGTATCAACATCGTTGATACCCCAGGGCACGCCGACTTCGGTGGTGAAGTTGAGCGCGTCATGTCTATGGTTGACTCCGTGCTGCTGGTTGTTGATGCAATGGATGGCCCCATGCCGCAGACGCGCTTCGTGACCAAGCATCCGACGGTCTGAAGCCGATTGTCGTTATCAACAAAGTTGACCGTCCGGCGCACGTCCTGATTGGGTTGTTGACCAGGTATTTGACCTGTTCGTTAACCTTGACGCGACCGACGAACAGCTCGACTTCCCTATCATTTATGCTTCCGCGCTGAATGGTATTGCGGGTGTTGATCACGAAGATATGGCGGAAGACATGACCCCGCTGTATCAGGCGATCGTTGACGACGTTCCTGCGCCGGACGTTGACCTTGACGGTCCGTTCCAGATGCAGATTTCTCAGCTCGATTACAACAGCTATGTTGGCGTTATCGGCATTGGCCGCATCAAGCGCGGTAAAGTGAAGCCGAACCAGCAGGTCACTATCATCGATAGCGAAGGCAAAACCCGCAACGCGAAAGTCGGTAAAGTGCTGGGCCACCTCGGTCTGGAACGTATCGAAACCGATCTGGCGGAAGCTGGCGATATCGTTGCGATCACGGGCCTTGGCGAACTGAACATTTCTGACACCGTTTGCGACACGCAAAACGTTGAAGCGCTGCCGGCACTCTCCGTTGATGAGCCGACCGTTTCTATGTTCTTCTGCGTTAACACCTCGCCGTTCTGCGGTAAAGAAGGTAAGTTCGTAACGTCTCGTCAGATCCTGGATCGTCTGAACAAAGAACTGGTACACAACGTTGCGCTGCGCGTAGAAGAAACCGAAGACGCCGATGCGTTCCGCGTTTCTGGTCGTGGCGAACTGCACCTGTCTGTTCTGATCGAAAACATGCGTCGTGAAGGTTTCGAACTGGCGGTATCCCGTCCGAAAGTTATCTTCCGTGAAATCGACGGTCGTAAACAAGAGCCGTATGAAAACGTGACTCTGGACGTTGAAGAACAGCATCAGGGTTCTGTAATGCAGGCGCTGGGCGAACGTAAAGGCGACCTGAAAAACATGAATCCAGACGGTAAAGGCCGCGTACGTCTCGACTACGTGATCCCAAGCCGTGGTCTGATTGGCTTCCGTTCTGAGTTCATGACCATGACCTTCCGGTACCGGTCTGCTGTACTCCACCTTCAGCCACTACGACGACGTTCGTCCGGGTGAAGTGGGCCAGCGTCAGAACGGCGTTCTGATCTCCAACGGCCAGGGTAAAGCAGTTGCGTTCGCACTGTTCAGCCTGCAGGACCGCGGTAAGCTGTTCCTGGGTCACGGTGCAGAAGTTTATGAAGGCCAATCATCGGTATTCACAGCCGTTCTAACGACCTGACTGTAAACTGCCTGACCGGTAAGAAACTGACCAACATGCGTGCTTCCGGTACTGACGAAGCAACCACGCTGGTCCCAGCTGAGAAAATGACTCTGGAGCAAGCTCTGGAATTCATCGATGACGACGAACTGGTAGAAGTAACACCAACTTCTATCCGTATCCGTAAACGTCACCTGACTGAAAACGATCGCAAACGTGCGAACCGTGGTCCTAAAGAAGATTAATTTCTCTCTTTAGCGGAATACAAAAACCTGCCAGCGATGGCAGGTTTTTTTTTGCCTGTCGTGAGCGCACACCAATGCGAGTATCTCCCTTATAAGTCTGTGGTTACGTCAATAGAGAGCTTTGTCACAATTATCTGCAAAGTCATACGCCGTTAATTGCTTTCTTTTTTGGCGTAAGCGTAAGATGCTTCATCTGGTTTAAACCAAAAGGATTAAACAATGGCGGAGAATCAATCCACCGTAGAAAATGCAAAAGAGAAACTGGATCGGTGGTTGAAAGATGGCATCACCACGCCGGGTGGAAAACTCCCTTCAGAAAGAGAGCTGGGAGAACTGCTGGGCATTAAACGTATGACGCTGCGCCAGGCGTTGTTGAACCTCGAGGCAGAATCCAAAATCTTCCGTAAGGATCGTAAGGGGTGGTTCGTGACCCAGCCGCGATTTAATTACAGTCCGGAGCTGTCGGCGAGCTTTCAGCGGGCCGCAATTGAGCAAGGGCGAGAGCCTTCCTGGGGGTTTACCGAGAAAAACCGTACCAGCGATATTCCCGAGACGCTCGCGCCACTGATTGCAGTGACGCCATCAACTGAACTCTATCGCATCACCGGCTGGGGGGCGCTGGAAGGACATAAAGTTTTCTATCACGAAACATATATTAATCCTGAAGTTGCTCCGGGCTTTATTGAACAACTTGAAAACCACTCATTTTCTGCAGTCTGGGAAAAGTGCTACCAAAAAGAGACGGTAGTAAAAAAATTGATTTTCAAACCCGTCAGAATGCCGGGCGATATCAGCAAGTATCTTGGCGGTTCTGCGGGTATGCCAGCGATCTTAATTGAAAAGCATCGCGCCGACCAGCAAGGCAATATTGTCCAAATAGATATTGAATATTGGCGATTTGAGGCCGTAGACCTCATCATTAATCTGTAGGTGTTTTATGGTGACAATAAATAACGCAAGAAAGATTCTACAACGTGTCGACACTCTTCCTCTTTATTTACATGCTTATGCCTTTCATTTAAATATGCGGCTGGAAAGAGTGTTGCCTGCTGATTTACTTGATATCGCAAGTGAAAATAATCTACGTGGCGTCAAAATCCATGTTCTCGATGGCGAGCGTTTTTCTCTTGGTAATATGGACGATAAAGAACTCTCTGCCTTTGGGGATAAAGCCCGCCGTCTGAACCTTGATATTCATATTGAAACCAGCGCCTCAGATAAGGCATCTATTGACGAAGCCGTCGCCATCGCGTTGAAAACTGGGGCATCGTCCGTACGTTTTTATCCACGTTATGAAGGTAATTTGCGCGACGTATTATCGATTATCGCTAACGACATTGCCTATGTACGGGAAACGTATCAGGACAGCGGCCTGACTTTTACGATCGAGCAGCATGAAGATTTAAAAAGTCATGAGCTGGTGTCGCTGGTCAAAGAAAGTGAGATGGAATCTCTTTCCTTACTGTTTGATTTTGCGAACATGATCAATGCAAATGAGCATCCCATCGACGCTTTAAAAACGATGGCACCGCATATTACCCAGGTCCATATCAAAGATGCCTTGATCGTTAAAGAACCGGGTGGCCTGGGTCATAAAGCCTGTATTTCAGGTCAGGGTGATATGCCGTTCAAAGCGTTATTAACGCACCTTATCTGCCTGGGTGATGATGAGCCGCAGGTGACGGCATATGGCCTGGAAGAAGAGGTTGATTACTATGCGCCGGCGTTCCGCTTTGAAGACGAAGATGATAATCCGTGGATCCCTTATCGCCAGATGAGTGAAACACCATTGCCAGAAAATCATTTACTGGATGCGCGGTTACGTAAAGAAAAAGAAGATGCAATTAATCAGATAAATCATGTGCGTAACGTACTACAACAAATCAAACAAGAGGCAAACCATCTTCTGAACCACTAATAAGTTTTAACTCATACGCAGTTAATAAAACCATTCCATATGAATGGTCGGTATCTTATTGCCTTTAAAACAGTGATTTTAAAAATCGCTTAGGGGATGTTATGCTCACGAAAAAGAAATGGGCGTTATTTAGTCTATTAACACTGTGTGGCGGTACAATTTATAAATTACCGTCGCTGAAAGATGCGTTTTATATCCCGATGCAGGAATATTTCCATTTGACCAATGGTCAAATTGGTAATGCTATGTCGGTAAACTCATTTGTCACCACAGTGGGCTTTTTTCTGTCTATTTATTTTGCCGATAAACTACCGCGCAGATACACCATGTCATTCTCACTCATTGCGACAGGATTACTGGGTGTTTATTTGACGACAATGCCGGGGTATTGGGGCATCCTCTTTGTCTGGGCGCTATTTGGCGTTACTTGCGACATGATGAACTGGCCGGTCTTGCTCAAGTCGGTAAGTCGATTGGGCAATAGCGAACAACAAGGTCGGTTGTTTGGCTTCTTCGAAACAGGGCGTGGCATTGTCGATACCGTGGTGGCATTTTCTGCGTTGGCAGTATTTACCTGGTTTGGCAGTGGCTTATTAGGTTTTAAAGCAGGCATCTGGTTCTATTCCCTTATTGTGATTGCCGTAGGCATTATTATTTTCTTTGTCCTGAATGACAAAGAAGAGGCACCGTCCGTTGAGGTGAAAAAAGAAGACGGAGCATCGAAAAACACCAGTATGACCTCGGTGCTGAAAGACAAAACTATCTGGCTTATCGCTTTTAACGTCTTCTTCGTTTACGCGGTTTACTGTGGCCTGACATTCTTCATTCCATTCCTGAAAAACATCTATCTATTGCCCGTTGCGCTGGTGGGGGCTTACGGCATCATTAACCAATACTGTCTGAAAATGATTGGTGGACCGATTGGTGGCATGATTTCAGATAAGATCCTGAAATCGCCAAGTAAATATCTATGCTACACCTTTATCATTAGTACCGCTGCGCTCGTACTGTTGATTATGCTGCCGCACGAAAGTATGCCGGTCTATTTAGGGATGGCATGTACGCTGGGCTTTGGCGCGATAGTCTTTACACAGCGAGCCGTATTTTTTGCACCTATCGGCGAAGCAAAAATTGCTGAAAATAAAACAGGTGCGGCGATGGCGTTGGGTAGCTTTATTGGTTACGCTCCGGCGATGTTCTGCTTCAGTCTGTATGGCTACATTCTGGATTTAAATCCGGGGATTATTGGCTACAAAATCGTGTTTGGCATTATGGCCTGCTTCGCATTCAGTGGTGCGGTGGTTTCCGTAATGCTGGTTAAGCGTATTAGCCAACGTAAGAAAGAGATGCTGGCGGCTGAAGCTTAATTAATGGCCGGATGTGCTTAATCCGGCCAACGAAAACCGTATCAACCGTAGGCCGGATAAGGCGTTTACGCCGCATCCGGCAGTTTCACATCAGAAGAAATACTTCGTCCCGATACGGATCTGGTTTTGCTCGCGGTGGTACGGTTCGACGTTGCGGTCTAACCAGCGCAATTCGAAATAAGGGAGCCAGTGTTCATTAATACGGTAACGGAAGGTGTTAGTGATTTCCCAATGATGATCTTTCCCGTTGCTACTATTAAAGTCATTCACTCGCATGAAGTAATGTGGCTCAAATGTATAGGAAAATTTATCGGTGATTTTAAAATTCCAGTAGGTGCCAATTTCATAGGTGTCATTATTATCCAGTTCCCCGCTCAAATCTGTTGAACTATAGTTATTATGGTTATAGCGATTTCGTACTGTCAGATTAAACCATGGTACAAATTTATAGTTGACGTCCAGATACACTGCACCACCCGAACCGATACTCTTATCATTAATTAAGCCACCGGGCTGGATGGTTAATTTATCGGTTGGTTTAAATAACGGATACCAGCCTTCAATTTCGTTATATCCATGTTTTAGTTCATCTTCTCGCTGAAAGTTGTAGGTATTGGTTAACATAATACCCGCGCCCATATCGAAGTTATAACCCACACGTAGCATAACCTCGCCCTGATCGGAGGCAAGATTATATGCCTCCCTGTTTTCGACGTATGCGCCAGCAAATACCGAGGCAGAGGTCAGAGAAGATAATAAAATTATTGCATTAATCTTTTTCATAATAAGTCCATTTTTTAAACGTAGGGAGGCCGCCACCCACCAGGATGGAAATAGCGGCTATTGACATTTATAACGTTACGGAAGCCGTTTTTTCTTCTGTCGCCATCTCTTTATTTTTGCGTTGGTTGATTTCCTCAATAATCAATGCAAACCGTTTTTCATTGAGTGTGTAAAAGAATCCCATCGTCAATGCAGCAATAATTGCCAGTGCACAAGGCCAGATAAAAATGAGCTGACGCAAACCCTGTAATGTCGCATCGCTTTGCGCGATGTTGGGAACATAACCAATTTGCGTCAGCATAATGCCTGGCAAGAAGCCAGCAAGTGCGGCAGAAATTTTACGAAAGAAGGTATAACCGGTATAAACAGAACCTTCGGCACGAATACCGGTTTTCCATTCACCGTAATCTACGGTATCTGGTACCAGTGCCCAGTTCAGGCTGTTTACAAAGGCCGTGCCAAAAAAGGCGACACAAGAGAACATGACGAAAGTGAAAGAGTTACTTCCCCAGAAATAATTCAGTATATCACCCACCGCCCACAGCACCATGCCAGCCAGATAAACCTGTTTTTTACCAAAACATTTTACAGTTAATGGCACCAGTAATACGCCGATGAGGATGCATCCCATACTGAAGAATCCCATCCACGACAATAAATTAATATCATTCAGCACATACTGGGTGTAATAGACCTGAATCGCCAGTTTGATATTAAATGCCGCCAGGGTACACAAGTTAGCAATGCATAAAACCAGCAATGGCGGATTCCGAAATATCGCGCAAAATGATTTGAGAATACTGGCTTTATGTCCGGTTGGCGTTGTGTCCACATAATGCTCTTTGACGCCTCTGTAGCACAGCATCATAAAAATAAAGCCGCCAATGGAGAACATAAGTGCCGCACAGGCATAACCGACGGTTGAGTCAGAAAAAAGCGACTGCAACGGAATAAACGCCACGGTACAAATCAATAGCCCTATGGTTGCACCACCCTGGCGGTAAGCCGCGAGCTGCGCGCGCTCATTCGGGTTTTTGGTAATTGCCGGGATCATCGCACCATACGAGCAGTTCATCAGACTGTATGAAAGTCCAAACATCATAAACAGCGCGGTGGCAATCGTCGTTTTAACCGGCAAACAAAAGGTGGTGGCGATAAACTGGAGCGTTGCAATTAACGCCGCCGGAACCGCTGCATATAAAATAAAGGGACGAAATTTGCCTTTAGGCCCAATATTTTTCCGCGAGTCGAGTAAAAATCCGGTGAGCATATCGGTAAACGCGGTAAAAAACTTCGCCACCAGAAAGATAATCCCGCCATAGTAAGCAGGCATCCCTAATTCATCGGTATAAAATTTGAGGAGATACAGAGTACCGATGCAGAGCATTAAATTCGAACCGACGTCGCCCATACCATAGGCGATTTTTTCCCGCAGATTCAGTTTTAATGTCAGTGGATTATGGTCAGACATAATCACTCCTTATAACGCCCCGCAGGGCGTCGTTTATTATTATTACGCCGTGCGTTTACGGGCTTCTATCTCTTCCACAATGCGGACATACATCTTCTCGTTCAGGCTGTAGAAGCAACCCATCGCCACAATGGTGACTACCGCCAGTGCGCTTGGGTAGATGAAGATCAACTGGCGTAACCCTTCAATGGTGTGGTCAGCCTGTGCGACGTTCGGCACATAGCCAATTTGCGTCAGCATCCAGCCGGGGAAGAAACCAGCCAGCGCCTGAGACACTTTGCGAAAGAAGGTAAAACCGGTGTAGACCGTTCCTTCCGAACGCACGCCGGTGCGCCACTCGCCGTACTCGACGGTGTCGGAAACCAGCGCCCAGTTCAGGCTGTTAACAAACGCTGAGCCAAAGAACGCCAGGCAGGAGAACGCCACGAAGCTGACCGAACCGCCGCCGAAGAAATAGTTGAGCAGATCGCCCAGCACCCAAATCAGCAGGCCGCCGATATAAACTTTCTTCTTGCCAAAACGTCTGACTGAGGCAGGCATCAGGAATACGCCGATGAAAATACAGCCCATGCTGAAAAATCCCATATACGACAACAGGATGGGATCGTTAAGCACGTACTGGGTGTAATAGACCTGGATGGCGAGCTTGACGTTAAACGCCCCTAAAGTGCAGAGGTTGGCAATGCACAGAATGAACAGCGGGCGGTTACCCGCAATTGCGCGGAAAGATTGCAGCAGGCCCGGCTTTTGCGCCGGATTAGCAGGCTGGGTTTCGACATAACGCTCTTTCACGCCCGAGTAGCAGATCCACATAAACAGCAGGCCAAACAGTGAAAACAGCGTGGCGGCGAAGATATAGCCAAGTTGCTGATTACCTTCGATAAGATTCATAACTGGCACGAATCCCACCGTGCACAGCAGCAGGCCCAGCGTAGCGCCGCCCTGACGCCATGCCGCCAGTGAGGCGCGTTCGTTGGGGTTTTTGGTGATAGCGGGAACCATTGCGCCGTAGGAGCAGTTCATCATGCTGAAAAACAGTCCGTAAAGCATAAACAGAATAGTGGCCATCACCGTTTTACCGGTGACATCAAACGGTGTGCCGACAAAGTTGGCGATCGCCAGTAAGGTGACCGGGAATGACGCATACAGAATAAAAGGACGGAACTTACCTTTTGGACCGATCTTGCGTCGGGAATCCAACATAATGCCGGTACCCATATCGGTAAACGCAGTAAAGAATTTTGAAATCAAAAAGATAATGCCGCCATAGGTGCCTGGCAGCCCCAGAACGTCGGTATAAAACTTCAAAAGATAAAGCGTACCGATATCCAGCAGGATGTTAGAGGCCAGGTCGCCAATACCGTAAGAGAGTTTCTCTTTAAAGGGCAGGCGTAAAGTTGCTGGATCTTCCGTTGTGATGTGACTCATCGATGTTCTCCCTTTGCCCATGAGTTTCCCCACGGGCGGATGTGATTAGATGCTTTTTAACGACGCGAACAGTGCCGCCCATTCGCTATCGGCGCGATAAAAGACCGGCGGCTTGCCGATGGGCGCATTAACGGTAACTTCCCCGCCCCGGAACGCTTCACCCGTCCAGGCGTGGACCCAGTTATCCTCCGGCAGATAGAGCGTCCAGTCGCTACGGCCTTCTTCATGCACCGGAGCGACCAGAATGTCGCGACCTAACAGGTACTGATATTTCAGGGTGTAAGTGTGCGCATCGTCTTCGTAATGCAGGAACAGCGGGCGCATAACCGGCAGGCCGGACTTCGCATTCAGCGCGACGGCCTCTTTCAGGTAAGGTTTCAGGGTGGTGAAGACGGTGGTCATACGGGCGAAATGGGCGATGGTTTCTGCGTCGCCGTCAAACTGCCAGTTGTCGCCAGGACGGTTACCTTCGTGGGTGCGCATCATCGGCGTGAAGGCGCTGAAATCGCACCAGCGCAGCAGCAGCTCTTTGCTGCGCTTCATCTCAAACAGGGTGGTGTAACCGCCAATGTCGCTGTGGTGCAGGCCATGTCCGGTCATTGCCAGCGACAGCGCCGCCGGGACAACCGACGCCAGGCCATCGTCGAGACTCCAGTCGACGTTCTGGTCGCCCGCCCACATCATGGTGGAGTATTTCTGGCTACCGGTAGAACCGGCGCGCATAAAGAAAAGGATCTCGCCGAGCTTGCCCGTTTCTTCAAGGGCTTCGTAGTTACACTTCGCCCACAGCGCAGGCCAGGCGTTATGCATAATTTCGGCACTGACGCCGTTATGCAAGTACGTGTCGGTGGGCAGATACTCGCCGAAGTCAGCCATCCAGCCGCCGCAGCCGAGTTCAATCATGTTCTTTTTGATCACTTCCTTGAACCAGGCGTAGGCTTCTGGATTAGTGAGATCGACAACGCCGCCGTAAAACTCGCCAAACTCCACCAGATAGTCACCGCCAGAGGCATCTTTTGCCAGATAGCCGTGTTGTGCCGCTTCTTCGCAGAGATCTTTATCGCTGGCAACATACGGGTTGATATAGGCCAGGAACTGCACGCCCTCCTGATTCCACTGCTTAATGCGTGAATCCAGTTGCGGGTAGTTTTCGCTGTTCCACTTCCAGTTCCACATCACGCGTTTGCCAAAAGAGGTCATACGAATACCGGACCAGTCCTGCGCCCAGATGCCGTTGACCTTCACGCCCGCGTTACGCATGGTGTCCAGTTTCTTCTGGCACACTTCCGTCCCGCCCTGAATGCCGAGCGTTACTCCGTCATAAATCCAGTCGGGCAGTTCTGGCTGGCGTCCCAGCAGGGCGGTTAATTTTTCCAGCAGGGAAATGTATGTGTCAGCACATTCAAAACGCAGCGTTGCTTTGTCTTCCCACAGCGCCAGTTCATGGTATTCCGGGGCACTAAAGTCGAAGTTCATATAGCAACTGTTATCAACATGGCAGTAATACTTCTGCGTGCTGACAAACGTAGGCTGTGGGAAGAAAGTCCAGTAATAGTCGCCGCCCGCATTTTCTTTGCAGTCGGCCTGCCAGGTGACATAGGTTTGTTTGTTGCGACCAACGCCTTGTTCACTGGTCCATAGCGGGAACGGTTTGCCACGCAGATCGAAGTAGGAAAACTGTTCGCCGCAGCCGTAGATATGGTCCTCTGGTTGAGCGGCAAGGCGCAGCCAGATACGGTTGTGGTTAAGGTTGTCGTTTTGTAGTTCCAGCAATAAACGCCCCTGATCGTCGGCAGAGATATTCAGCGTGGCGCTAATGTCAGAACCACGGCTGAAATGAATTAACCAACCATCCGGTGACTGGCTGACGATGGCGTCGGTAAGCGCAATTTTCTCCTGTAGTTTATCTTTAATGCTGAAATTACCGCGGAACATATCGATATCCGCTATACCTGAGCCAATCCATAAACAAGGATTATCTTTGCTATGGGTTAAAATAAGACGTTGTTGAAAATGTAGGGTAAAACTGTCGTTATTCTGATGAAATTGAAAATCTAATAACTGTGGACGTGGCGTATCCATAACTAATCTCCATAGAGTTGAGAACGAGATTGTTGCCTTCCTGTTATTACAGGCTTATGTAAAATGATTCTCATAAAACTGATATATAAAAACTTTACAGAAGCTGAGCTGTTTTTAACTTAATAAATTGAAGATACATAATGTTGCCTTTAGCGAGTGAAATGTTCTTCAATGATTTTGACTGCTAATCAATACAAGTTATTTTCTCTGTCCGTAAATATTAAAAAACAGGCGGTGCGGTTTTCCTGATTCCAGTAATAATAAGTCGATACCTGAATTAAAGGCGTTAGGCGGGCAACTCATAGGTTCAACTGCCAGTCCCTGACGCTGTAATTTTTCACCGCTATAAACCTGCACCCAGAGTTGATCGGAACAAAGGCTTACCGAAAGCGCCTGCTGTGGATGGGTAATGGTCATTTCCCACAAATCATTAGCGGTTTTAAAGGTGTGGTCGATTTTTGTCGCGGCTATTTTTTTCGCCTGCGTGAAATTTAAATCCAGCTCATCAACGTGGTGAAGCGTTGTCGGATTCGCGTGCTCATCGACGGCATAAACCTGGTTTGCCGGAAGCTGGAACAGATATTCATCAACAGATGTTAAGTTGCAGGTTAAATAAGGATGAATACCCACGCCATAAGGCGCTGCGACAGTGCCGATATTCTGGCTTGCGATCTCAACGGAAAGACCCGTGTGTGCGTTGAGCGAATAAACAACTTGTGAAGCCAGCATAAACGGATAGCCGTAACTGGGCGGCAGAAAAGCTGTCAGGGTAACGCTGGTGGCGGTTAATTCACTAATTTGCCAGTCTCGCCAGGCAAGCAGCCCGTGAATAGCGGCTTTTGAACTATGTTCATTAATGGGTAACTGATATTCCTGCCCCTGATAGCGGTAACAGCCGTTGGCGATCCGGTTCGGCCACGGAATAAGCACTTTACCCAGATGCGCCAGCGGCATCTCTTCGGGTTTGTGCGGGATGACTAAATGACAACCCTGAAAGGTTAATTCAGCCAGACCAGCACCGACGGTCACAATGGTCGCGTGATAATCCCCCGCGGCAAGTGAAACGGTCTGTCCACTGCAATGCATATTGGTGATTTGCATACAAGGCACCTTAATTAACGACATACAGCCTCCCGTGAGGCTGATGTCAAACCCAAAAACTGCACCGGACGGTCCCCTCGCCCCTTTGGGGAGAGGGTTAGGGAGAGGGGAAAACCCGCACCCTATTTTCAGATCAGTTATTTCGCATTAATATCCAGCAGACCCGCTGCAACCGCTGGAGCCATGCCGGGCGCTAACGGGATACGCGGGATCACCAGGCAATGCAGCAGGTGATAAATATCCTGTTTGCCGTCCCAGACTTTGGTGGTGACCTTATTGTCCGCATCCAGCTCCTGCCACCAGGAACCATTTTCATAGTCCATCAGGTACTTAATGCAGTACTCCCACCATGTTTGATACCAGGTTTCATACTGGCGATCGCCAGTGACGGTGTAGAGCGCGTAGGCCGTACCCATTGCTTCGACGATAGGCCAACGTACACGTTCGCGGACCACCGGTTTTCCTTCCCAGTCAACGGTATAAACAATCCCGTCCGCGCCATCGGGTGCCCAGGCATCGCGCACGGTGGCGTTAAACAGACCTTTGGCATCTTCTAGCAGCCATGCTGGTGGTTGTTCGCAACGGGCTTCCAGGGCAGCATGGATGTGCAGCATTAAACGGCCCCATTCGATCCAGTGGCCTGGTGTACCTCCGAACGCGCGGAAGCGATGCGCCGGGTTATCTTTGTTGTAATCCGGCAGCGGATTCCACTGGGTATCGAAGTGTTCGTTAACGCGATAATGATTATTTCTGGCGACGTCGTGGATAATCACGGAAGCCACGCGAATCGCGCGATCCAGCCATTTTTTGTCGTGAGTGACGTCATAAACAATCAAGAAAGCTTCCACCGCGTGCATATTGGCATTGCCGCCGCGGTACTCTTCGGTTTTGCTGAAGGCTTCGTCCCAGGATTCCAGGCACATCTGCTCTTCTTCGCTCCAGAAATATTTCTCGATAATTTCAATGGTGTAATCGAGCAGCTTGCGCGCTTCCGGGTGACCCGTTGTGACGGCGCTGGCGGCACCCAGCAGAGCAAAGAAGTGTTGATAGCCCTGTTTGGAGGCATCCACCACGCCCTCGTCATTCACGCAGGCATACCAGCCGCCATATTTTTTATCACGCAGTGCGCCGTTCATGGCTTTGATACCGTGATCAACCAACGAGTAAGCGCCAGGTCGACCCATCGCCGCAGCAACGGAATAAACGTGCAACATACGAGCGGTGATCCACAGATGGGTGCCCATCTCTTCTTTGATTTGCCCTTTATTGCCTAACCAGCCAAAACCAGTCGGCACTACGGAATTTTTACCAAAATCAAAGATGCGGTCGGTTTCCTGTTCCAGCCAACGGTTGTGGCTTAGGGTGTTAAACCATTTCATTCCTTTTATCCTCATCTTAGCGGCGTTTAGCCATCATTTCGTCGACGATATCGCCAAGTTGTTGTAATTTCGGTGCGCAAACGTCACGCAGCATCAGCTCGTTGTCTGGTAAACCGACGACCGATGCCCAGACTGCACGGCCTGCCAGGAATCCCGATGCGCCCGCCGTCATTGCCACGCGTACGGCACGCGGGAACAGTTTTTCGTCGACACCGGAAGAGAGGATCACCCATGGCATATTGATATGGTCATTCAGACGTTGTGAAGCACAGAGAAGCTCTTGTTGCGGACCTTTGCCATAAAGCGGCATTTCAACTTTGTAGAGGTCAGCGCCACTGTCGCCCAGCTCTTTGGCGGCATCGATGATCGCTTGTTCGCGATCGAATTTATCGCCACGACGCGGTGGGCGGACGACTGGCTCAATGATGCTTACCAGACCGTGTGAGTGGCACAGTTCGTTGAACTCTTTCACCATATCCAGACGTTGCTGCGCATCTTCATCACTACGCCACAGCACCAGCAGTTTTAAGGCTTTGCCACCGTCTTGTTTGATCTGTAGCGGATTGATTTTGCGGTCAATAACCACGCTATCGACCGGAATACCGTTGCCAGGAATGAACTCATCGGCGGCGACAATCATGGCGCAACTTTTGGCAATCGCGTTTTGCTCAACCACCTGGCGGTAGCAGAATTGTTGATCTACCAGAATCGCCGAGGCATAAGGCGAGAGGGCCTTTGCAGCGTTAACTTTGAAATCAGTTAAAACGCTATCGGCTACCGGAGCGGGTGCCCCAGCCGCGGCAAACATCATGCGCATGGCTTCGCGCTGATCGACCGCCAGCATGGCAAAACCGCCCGATGCGCGCGTAATGTCGTTGATGGTGTACTTATTCATTCATTTATTCCTTTATCCAGTCGTTACATTTTTACTTTGGCAGTCATCCCGGCACTGACACGGACCTGTTCCAGAATGGCGGACCAGTCCTGGCGACCGCGACCCGCTGCGCGCGCCTGGCTATAAACCTCCCGTGAGGCGGCCCCCAGCGGCATTGGCACATGCAGCTGGTTGGCGACATCAAGGGCGATGCCAAGATCCTTATGGGCAAGATCGATCATGAAGGCGGGAGAAAGATCTCCGCTGAGGACTTTGTTTGGCCAGGAAGTGGTGAAGTGACCTTTACCGGCGGCGGTACCGCTCATCACTTTGACGGCAACATCGAAGGGAAGATTCAGGGCTTCGCACAAAACGGCGGCTTCTGCCGAAAGCGCATTGAGCGCGATGCTCATGTAGTTGTTGATGAGCTTAACGCGGATCCCCATGCCCGGACCGCCAGCGTTGATCAACTCACTGCCCATCGCCATCAGGATCGGTGTGGCACGTTCAACTTGTTCAGCGGTGCCGCCAGCCAGCAGTAACAGAGTACCGGTAATGGCATTTGCAGAAGTACGGCCTACCGGAACATCCATCATGCTGAAGCCTTTGGCTTGCATATCGGCAATCAATTTATCGGTTTGCAGCGGATGGATGGTGGACATATCAATGACCAGCGCATCGGTAGATAAGCCTTCGCAAACGCCGTTTTCACCGAACAACACGTTGCGCACCAGATCGCCATTCGGCAACATGGTAATGATAAATTCGGCATCTTTAGCGGCCTGCGCCGGGTTGGCGGCGGGAGTCGCACCTTTGTCTACCAGATGCCGCACAGCTTCGGCGTTCACATCAAAGACGCGAAGTTGATGCCCTTGCTGCAATAAATTGCTCGCCATTGGCGAACCCATTTGTCCTAAACCGATAAACGCGATTGCTGCCATAACCCTCTCCTGAATACAGTTATGTCACTTTTTGTCATTTATGACATGCTTTGCTTGTCTGTTTTTGATCGTATTTGTAATTTATCGTCAAAAAATTGACAGCCGTCACTTTTTAAACAATTGGTGAAATTAAAATGAACGCATCCCAAAATGTTTAAGGAATGACCATGATTCGTGTTGCTTGTGTAGGTATAACCGTGATGGATCGCATCTATTACGTGGAAGGGTTACCGACGGAGAGCGGTAAATACGTGGCGAGAAATTATACGGAAGTTGGTGGCGGGCCAGCGGCGACGGCAGCGGTTGCGGCGGCAAGGCTGGGGGCGCAGGTCGATTTTATTGGTCGCGTAGGTGATGACGACACGGGCAACAGCCTGCTGGCAGAGCTGGAATCCTGGGGCGTTAACACCCGTTACACCAAACGGTATAACCAGGCGAAATCTTCGCAATCCGCCATCATGGTGGATACCAAAGGCGAGCGGATAATCATTAACTACCCCAGCCCGGATCTGCTGCCTGACGCAGAGTGGTTGGAGGAAATTGATTTCTCTCAGTGGGATGTTGTGCTGGCAGATGTACGCTGGCACGACGGCGCTAAAAAAGCCTTCACCCTGGCCCGTCAGGCGGGTGTGATGACCGTTCTGGACGGGGACATTACGCCGCAGGATATCAGTGAGCTGGTGGCATTAAGCGATCACGCGGCCTTTTCAGAACCGGGTCTGGCGCGCTTAACGGGCGTGAAAGAGATGGCCAGTGCGCTAAAACAGGCACAAACGCTCACAAATGGTCATGTCTATGTGACCCAGGGTAGCGCAGGCTGCGACTGGCTGGAAAATGGTGGGCGTCAGCATCAACCGGCCTTCAAAGTTGATGTGGTAGATACCACAGGTGCGGGTGATGTTTTTCACGGCGCTTTGGCGGTGGCGCTGGCAACAAGTGGGGATTTAGCGGAGTCAGTCCGCTTCGCCAGCGGTGTAGCGGCGTTAAAATGCACACGTCCCGGTGGACGAGCCGGGATCCCTGACTGTGATCAAACCCGATCTTTTTTGTCACTTTTTGTATAAAATGCCAGGGTGATGGTTTTTCGAGGAATTTTCATGAGCCTTACCGAACTAACCGGTAACCCGCGGCACGACCAACTCCTCATGCTGATCGCCGAGCGTGGGTATATGAATATTGATGAGCTGGCAAATCTGCTGGATGTCTCCACGCAGACGGTCCGCCGGGATATTCGTAAATTAAGCGAGCAAGGCCTGATTACGCGCCATCACGGTGGCGCGGGTCGGGCTTCCAGCGTCGTTAATACGGCGTTCGAGCAGCGTGAGGTTTCGCAAACCGAGGAAAAAAAAGCGATTGCCGAAGCGGTGGCAGACTATATTCCTGATGGTTCAACAATATTTATCACCATTGGTACGACTGTTGAGCATGTTGCCCGGGCGTTACTTAACCATAATCATTTGCGGATAATCACCAACAGCCTGCGTGTGGCGCATATTCTTTACCACAACCCGCGCTTTGAAGTGATGGTGCCCGGCGGTACGTTGCGCTCTCATAATAGCGGGATCATTGGCCCTTCAGCGGCGTCCTTTGTGGCTGATTTTCGTGCTGATTATCTGGTAACAAGCGTTGGGGCGATTGAGAGCGATGGCGCGTTGATGGAGTTTGATGTAAACGAAGCTAACGTGGTGAAAACGATGATGGCGCACGCGAGAAATATTCTGCTGGTCGCCGATCACACTAAGTATCATGCTTCGGCGGCGGTTGAAATTGGTAACGTGGCACAGGTCACTGCGCTCTTTACCGACGAGCTGCCGCCCGCTGCGCTAAAATCACGCTTACAAGACAGCCAAATTGAAATCATTCTTCCCCAGGAAGACGCGTAGATTTTTGTGACCGTTAACCTGGCTTCATACCTTGCCCATAGTCAAACTCCGGCTTTCCCGCTACAGTAAAATTTCCACGGCGTGAACGGAGGCAAAAATGCTCTATATCTTTGATTTAGGTAATGTGATTGTCGACATTGATTTCAACCGTGTTCTGGGAACGTGGAGCGATCTTGCCCGCGTGCCGCTGGCCCGGCTAAAGCAGAGTTTTACCATGGGTGAGGTGTTTCATCAGCATGAGCGCGGTGAGATATCTGACGAAGAATTTGCAAAAGCCATGTGTCATGACATGGAACTCCCGCTCAGCTATGAGCAGTTTGCCCACGGCTGGCAGGCGATATTTGTCGGCCTGCGTCCCGAAGTTATCGACATCATGAACAACTTGCGTGAGCAGGGGCATCGTGTAGTTGTTCTCTCCAATATTGCTGATGCGCTGCACACCACCTTCTGGCCGAATGAATATCCGCAAATCTACGCTGCCGCCGACCACGTTTATCTGTCTCAGGAGATGGGGATGCGTAAACCGGAAGCGAGGATTTACCAGCGGGTGCTTGAGTCTGAAGGTTTTTCTGCCGCCGATGCGGTCTTTTTTGACGATAACGCCGATAATATAGAAGGAGCTAACCAGTTGGGGATCACCAGCGTGCTGGTGACCGGGAGAGAAACCCTACCCGACTACTTTATGAAGTCGTTATGTTAAAAATCGTTCATCAAAAATGTATTCATCATACCCGGCCGCTGGTGGCGTGGAGTAAATTCCTCTGGCGGCGCATCGAAGAAGATAATATGACGACACTGGCCGGAAACCTGGCCTATGTGTAGTTACTGTCACTTGTGCCGCTGGTGGCGGTGATTTTCGCGCTATTCGCGGCATTCCCGATGTTTTCGGAAGTTAGCCTGCAGATCCGTCACTTCGTGTTTGCCAATTTTCTACCGGCGACCGGTGACGTCATTCAGCGCTATATCGAGCAGTTCGTTGCCAACTCTAGCAGGATGACCGCATTTGGCGCCTGCGGTTTGATTATTACCGCACTGCTGTTGATGTACTCTATCGACAGCGCGCTGAACACCATCTGGCGCAGCAAACGCGCGCGGCCGAAGATTTACTCGTTCGCGGTCTACTGGATGATCCTGACCCTAGGGCCATTGTTGGCCGGGGTTAGCCTGGCCATCAGTTCCTATTTACTTTCATTACGCTGGGCCAGTGAGCTACATGGCGTTATCGATAACGTATTGCGCGTCTTTCCGCTCCTGCTCCCTGGGTCGTACTGGCTGCTGTACAGCATTGTGCCCACCACGCAGGTGCCGAATCGTGATGCGGTGATTGGCGCATTGGTCGCCGCGCTGCTGCATGAATTAGGCAAAAAAGTTTTCTCCCTCTATATCACCGCTTTTCCCTTCCTACCAGCTGATTTACGGCGTGCTGGCAGTGATCCCCATTTTGTTTGTCTGGGTCTACTGGACGTGGTGTATCGTCTTGCTTGGCGCAGAAATAACTGTCACTCTCGGTGAATACCGAAAATTGAAAACAGAACAACAAGAAGCAGAGTAACCATGATTGCATTAATTCAGCGCGTAACCCGTGCCAGCGTTAGCGTGGCGGATGAGGTTACTGGGGAAATCGGCCTTGGGCTGCTGGTGCTGCTGGGCGTAGAGAGAGACGACGACGAACAAAAGGCCAACCGCCTCTGCGAGCGCGTGTTGGGATACCGAATCTTTAGGATGCTGACGGCAAAATGAACCTCAACGTGAAGCAGGCGGGGGGCAGCGTGCTGGTGGTATCGCAATTTACGCTGGCCGTCGATACCGAACGCGGTATGCGCCCTGGTTTCTCGAAAGGTGCCGCGCCCGACAGAGCTGAAGCGCTATATCAATATTTTGTTGAGCGTTGCCGCCAACAGGAAATGAACACCCAAACAGGACGATTTGCTGCAGATATGCAGGTGTCGCTGGTCAACGATGGCCCGGTCACGTTCTGGTTGCGGGTATGAGCCAACTTCCCGGTAGAACGCGGGGGACAAAAGAGAGTGCCATTATGTACCATCTCCGAGTACCGCAAACGGCAGAAGGGTAGATCAGTATTACCAGTTCCGCTGGGAAATGCTGCGTAAACCACTACATCAACCCAAAGGTTCCGAGCGCGATGCCTGGGATGCGCTGGCACACCACCAGATGGTCGTGGACGAAGAAGGAAGGCTGGTGGCCGTTGGGCGCCTGTACATTAACGCCGACAGCGAAGCCTCTATCCGCTTTATGGCAGTGCATCCTGATGTGCAGGATAAAGGCCTGGGAACGCTGATTGCGATGACCCTGGAGTCCGTTGCACGCCAGGAGGGGGTTAAGCGCGTGACCTGTAGCGCCCGCGAAGATGCGGTGCCGTTTTTCGCCGGCTGGGTTTTGTGAATCAGGGCGAAATTACCACGCCGCAAACCACCCCGGTTCGCCACTTTTTGATGATTAAACCGGTTGCTTCGCTTGATGATATTTTGCATCGCGGTGACTGGTGCGCCCAGCTACAGCAGGCCTGGTACGATCATATCCCGCTGAGCGAAAAGATGGGCGTGCGCATTCAGCAGTACACCGGACAGAAATTTATTACCACCATGCCGGAAACCGGCAACCAGAATCCACACCATACGCTGTTCGCCGGTAGCCTGTTCTCATTGGCCACCTTGACCGGCTGGGGGCTGATTTGGTTGATGCTACGCGAGCGTCATCTGGGCGGTACGATTATTCTCGCCGATGCCCATATTCGCTATAGTAGACCCATCACCGGCAGACCAACGGCTATCGCTGACCTGGGGTCGCTGAGTGGCGATCTGGACCGTCTGGCAAGAGGCCGTAAAGCGCGCGTCCAGATGCAGGTTGAGCTGTTTGGCGACGACGCGCCGGGCGTGATATTCGAAGGCACTTATATTGTATTGCCCGCCAAACCCTTTGGTGCCTACGAAGAGGGCGGTAACGAAGAAGAGTAGCTGATGGAGAGGGGCGGTGCTGCCTCTCTCATTCAGGTCATTTATATTAGTCCTTGGCTATTTCGGTTATATTAAATAAGAACTCTATAAATTTTTATTCTTCGTTGGCTCCATACGTGTCTTGCTACATCACTGTTCAGGAGCATTTAAATATTATTTGTAGAACTGAGTGGCAATTATCGCAGATAATGCTTAATTCATCATCTTAGTTCATGTTTGAGCGATTTTTGATAGTCAAAACCCCCTCTGGTGCCATACTTTTCTCATAAATATTTTTAAAATCTATAGCTAACAAATATTATGCAAAGATAATGGACTAGCATCATTGTCAGTATCATTCATTTACTGCTCTGTATGTTATGAATAATTATGTTGTATGTTTGCTCTTAAACCGTGGGAAGGAGGCTATAATGGTTGCCAATATTAATCTCATTAAACAAGAAAGTTATTCTGTTGTTAATTTAGAAAAACAACTTTCCCGAACTGTTACCAACAAAATTATAACGATGAGCAAGTAAAGACCGGTTGGTGGCAGTACTGACCGGTCTGTGATGAAAGATTAATTTCACCTTAAATCCTGGTGCTGTTAGGATGCTGACGTTTTTCGGCTACACCATTCAGATTATGCAAATAAATATCTCTGAATATAATATATTCATAGCACCCATAATTCATCCTGGGCGATAACTAAACCATTTTTGAGTAATAAATGAAACAACTGCAACACTCTTATTATTTCTGGAAAACGCCTCGCAAAAACAAAACAACATGCAAAAATCCGCTTTTTTTAAATGATTTTCCGGCGTAATTTTCGCACATACATTAATGAGTAATATATGTAAGGTATTGGTAATGGCGATGAATACGGTTTTTCTTCATTTATCAGAAGAGGCAATTAAACGGCTGAACAAGCTTCGGGGCTGGCGTAAGGTTTCACGATCTGCAATTTTACGCGAAGCGGTAGAGCAATATCTGGAACGTCAGCAATTCCCGGTGCGTAAAGCAAAGGGAGGCAGGCAAAAGGGGGAGGTAGTTGGTGTTGATGATCAGTGTAAGGAGCATAAGGAATGACAAAAATTTTTCATTCTTGAATATAAAAAACAGATGCCCTTATTCTGGTATTAATACAAGGCTGTTTTACTTGAACTTATAATAACTGCAACTGTTACATCATATCTGGAAAACGCCTCGCAAAAATAAAAAATGATGCGTAAATGAGCTTTCTTTAAAGATTCGGCAAGGGTACTTTTCTCTCCATAGATTCAAAAATGATATTGGCGAGATATTTATGAACTCTCTGGCAGGTATAGATATGGGCAGAATTTTACTCGATTTATCGAATGAGGTGATTAAGCAACTTGATGATCTCGAGGTGCAGCGTAATCTTCCTCGTGCGGACCTATTAAGGGAAGCGGTAGATCAATACCTGATAAATCAATCGCAAACAGCAAGAACCAGTGTTCCTGGCATCTGGCAAGGGTGTGAGGAAGATGGTGTCGAATATCAGCGTAAGCTGCGCGAGGAATGGTAATGGGAAAAAATGATGTCAATCAGATTGCTGACAACGTGCGCGTTGTTCATGCCGGATGCGGCGTGAACGCCTTATCCGGCCTACAAAGTCGTATAAATTCAATGTATTGCAGTTTATTGGTAGGCCTGATAAGCGCAGCGCATCAGGCAATCTTACGCTTGTCATCAGTCTCATGCCCATAACCTTATTGATGTGGTGGTGGGTAAATTGAGGCCAAACCGGCACTGGCGGCATAGCTTGAGGTGGTAACGCGGAATACGAGAGATGGTGTCGTCACACCCTATGAGCTGTAATCCGGGCGACCTGCGCCACCCGGAAAACGTCAGAGATTACTCGCCTTCACCCGGGAACAGGAACGGGTTGATAGAGCTGCGGGCGTACCTTCTCCTGCTCCATTCTCGCGTCCAGTACCAATGAGGCGAGATCGTCAGCCACCGCTTCGACTTTCGGGTCTTTTTCCTGATACAGAATCTTCAGGTAAGTCCCGCAGTCACCGCAGCTTTCGGCTTTGACGGAGGCCTGCTCGTTGTCCAGCGACCAGTAGTGTAAATTCACGACTCTGCTCGCAGTTGCTGCACTTCACACGCATGACGTGCCATTCGGTTTCGCACAGGTTGCAGTGCAGATAGCGAAGCCCCTGCGTGGTACCAATCTGCACCATGCTGGAAACCGGCATTGAACCGCAAACCGGGCAGAACTGACGCTGTTCACCATATTCCGCACGGGCTTTGCCTGGAATGAGGCTAGCCATCTGCGCCCAGTAGAGCGACAGCGCAGCCCAGATGAACGGGGCTTTGTCGCTGCTGACTGAGGAGAAGTCGGACTCAAACAGCGCGCTGGCCATATTCTCCAGCTCTTGCTCAGAGGCTTTTTCCAGGTTTTCAATCACGGCCAGCGCCGGGCCGCTCATTTCCGGCTTCAGCTCGGCAATCATCGATATTGCAGCAGGGTATGCCAGTGCTTGTCGCGCGGCAGAACGTGAATGTCCAACGGCGGCTTGCCCTGGTCATTCGCTTCTTTTAGACGCGCAGTCAGATCCATCCGCAGCGGATGGTCATACAGCACCACTTCCTGGGCGTGGGCGATAAGCGCGGCAAAGCGCAGGTAATCACCTAGCGGATTGTTCTCTGCCAGCTCGCGCAGACGTTCAGCGCGGCGGTTGTAGAGGTTCTTGAGTCTGGGGAATAGTAACGGCGGAATCACTTCCGCCGTGCGTTTCTCGCTCGAACCCAGCTCATCTTGCGGGATTATGCGGATACTCATTCAGATGACTTTTCCTGTTTCTGGCGGACTTCACGGTACCAGCGTGGGTGATGTTTCTTCGCCCATGAACTGGTTACCCATCCTTCCACCATCGCGGTAATGGTGCCTTTCACCCAAAGGGCGGCGTAAATATGCACCATGATAACCACAATTAACGCCACTGCGGCAAATGAATGCAGCATTAACGCAAATCGGATCACCGGGATCGAGAAAGCAGGCGCAAAGTACGGACGCCAGATAATCACACCGCTCACCAGCAGCAGCACCAGGAAGATAATCGCCGCCCAGAATACGCATTTCTGGCCGAAGTTATAACGCCCGGTATCACCTACTTCCTCGTTGACGACGATCTTACGAATATTCTTCGCCCAAAAGATATCATCCCGATTGATTAGATTGTGGTGCCAGTAGCGGAAAAACATGATGATAAACGAAGCAAACATGATAACGCCGACAAACGGGTGCAGAATTCGCGCCAGCTGCGGAGTGCCCATGATTTGCATTAACCAGTTGAAGGATGGGAAGAAAAATCCCAACCCGCTCACCGCCGCCAGAATGAAGCAGAAGGCGGTGACCCAGTGGTTGATACGTTCCGGCGCTGAGTAGCGCACGATGGTGTCACGTTTTTTCATTTGCGCACCTCATCGTTGTTTTCATGCAGATTGTTTCTTCTCTTCAGCACGGTTTGGACCGACACCGACGTAGTGGAAGATACTTGCTGCAAACGTTGCGGCAAAGCCGATAGCCGCCAGCGGTTTCCAGACGCCCTTCCAGAACTTCACGGTGGCGCTGATTTCCGGGTTCTCCGGCAGCCCGTGATACAGATTTGGCTTGTCGGCATGATGGAGCACGTACATCACGTGCGTACCGCCCACGCCAGCCGGGTCGTATAGGCCGGCATTGTCATAGCCACGGGTTTTCAGTTCAGCGACGCGTTCGCCTGCCAGCACCTTCATATCCTCTTTGGAACCAAAGTGGATAGCGCCGGTTGGGCAGGTTTTCACGCAGGCCGGTTCCTGGCCTACCGTCACGCGGTCGACGCACAGCGTACATTTGTAGACGCGGTTGTTTCCGGGTTGAGGCGCGGCACGTTGAACGGGCAGCCTGCGATGCAGTAACCACAGCCAATGCACTGCTCAGACTGGAAGTCGACGATGCCGTTGGCATACTGAATGATAGCGCCTTCAGCTGGACATGCCTTCAGGCAGCCCGGGTCGGCACAGTGCATGCAGCCATCCTTACGGATAAGCCACTCCAGTTTGTCGTTCTGCTCCACTTCCGAGAACCGCATCACCGTCCAGGATTTGGCGGTTAAATCGGCGGGGTTATCGTACACCCCGACGTTGCTACCGATTTCATCACGGATGTCGTTCCACTCAGAACAGGCGACCTGACAGGCTTTACAGCCGATACAGGTGGTGACGTCGATGAGCTTCGCCACCTCTTCCGGAAGTGATCCCGGCGCCGAGGCGCGGGGGTGAAACCGTTAGTGGCGGAACGACGGATAATGCTTGCGATTGATAAGCCATAGGTCGTCTCCGTTACACCTTTTCCACGTTCACGAGGAAGGACTTAAACTCCGGCGTTTGCGTGTTCGCATCGCCGACGAATGGCGTCAATGTGTTGGCAATAAAGCCTTTTTTCGCCACACCTTCATAGCCCCAGTGGATTGGAATACCGATGGTATCGATATCCTTACCGTCTACTTTCAGCGTGCGAATACGCTTGGTCACCACCGCCTTGGCCTTAATGTAGCCACGGTTGGAGGAGACTCTGACGGTATCGCCATGAGCGATGCCAAGCTTGTTCGCCAGCTCCTCCCCGATCTCGACAAACTGTTCCGGCTGAGCAATAGCGTTCAGCAGCGCATGCTTGGTCCAGTAGTGGAAGTGCTCGGTTAAACGATAGGTGGTACCGACGTACGGGAATTGTCCGCGGTACCCAACGCTTCCTTATCTCCTTTAAAGATACGGGCGGCAGGGTTAGAGATAACGTTCGGGTGCAGTGGGTTCGTGCCCAGCGGTGTTTCATGGGGGAGTGTTGGGAACGGACCTTCAGCCACTCATCGAGGGCAAACAGGCGTCCCATCCCTTCCGGCTGCATGATAAACGGCCCGACGTTGCTCCGGGTGCGGCAGCGCTGCAGTCCGGAATATCCACGCCGCCCCACTTCGCGCCGTCCCATTTCAGGAGCTGACGTTTCGGATCGCACGGGTTACCCTGCGGGTCCGCAGAAGCACGGTTATGCAGAATGCGGCGGTTCAGCGGCCAGCCCAGGCCCAGCCCAGCGTATTGCCAAGGCCGGATGGATCGGCGGTCGCGGCGTGCCATCTGGTTGCCATCAGGCGTCCAGCTACCGGCGAAAATCCAGCAGCCGCTGGCGGTACTACCATCATCGCGCAGTTGGGCAAACGAACTCAGTAGCTGGCCTTTCTTCACGATAACCGCACCAGTGGCCGGGTCGATTACATCGGCCAGCGCTTTGCCGTTGCTCTCCATCGCCACTTCCTCGGACGCAGGTTCTTCCGGGTGTAGTAGTTCCAGCTCATGTTCAGTACCTGTTCCGGAACCGGACCGCCCTCTTCGGCGTACATCTTACGCAGACGCACGAAGATACCGGCCAGGATCGCGCCGTCGGTCTGGCAATCCCCGGGGCGTCGCACCTTTCCAGTGCCACTGCAACCAGCGGCCGGAGTTGACGATAGAACCGTTCTCTTCGGCGAAGCAGGTCGATGGCAGACGGAAGACTTCGGTCTGAATTTTGGATGGGTCGACATCGTTCGACTGACCGTGGTTCTGCCAGAAGGTCGACGTCTCGGTATTGAGCGGATCGATAGTCACCAGGAACTTCAGTTTTGACAGTGACGCGACAATCTTATTCTTGTTCGGGAACGATGCGACCGGGTTAAAGCCCTGGCAGATATAGCCGTTGACCTTGCCCTGGTTCATCATTTCGAAGTACTGCAGGACGTCATACCCTTTGTCCCACTTCGGCAGCCAGTCAAAGCGCCAGCTGTTTTCCGCCGTTGCCTTATCGCCGTAGAAGGTCTTCATCATTGAGACGAAGAATTTCGGGTAGTTGCCCCGATAGTTAACCTGGCCGTCCAGCAGCGGTTTTGGCGTGTTGGCGGCGAGATAAGTTTGCAGGTCAGCCTGCTTCTCGTTTGGCAGCGTCATATAGCCCGGCAGGCTTTGTGACAGCAGACCGAGATCGGTGAGCCCCTGGATGTTGGAGTGACCGCGCAGGGCGTTCACACCGCCGCCTGCCATCCCGATGTTACCCAGCAGCAACTGGATCATCGCCATGGTGCGGATGTTCTGCGCGCCGATGGAGTGCTGAGTCCAGCCCAGTGCGTACAGGAACGACGCGGTTTTATCGTGGGCGCTGGTTTCTGCGATGTACTCACAGACCTTCAGGAAGTCCGCTTTCGGCGTACCGCAAATGTCTCAACCACTTCCGGCGTGTAGCGGGAAATGTGCTGCTTCAGCAGATTCCAGACGCAGCGTGGATGGCTGAGGGTGGTATTGCGTTTGGCGTGACCGTTCTCATCCAGCTCGTAGTTCCAGGAAGTCTTATCGTATTTACGGGCTTGTGGGTCATAACCGCTGAACAGACCGTCGTCGAGCGTAAAGTTTCCGCGCACGATAAGGCTGGCGTTGGTGTAGGCCTCGGTGTACTGGCGGTTGAATTTTTCGTTATTCAACAGGTACAGCATGACGCCTGACAGGAAGGTAATGTCAGTACCGGAGCGAATAGGGGCGTAGAAATGCCACCAACGCGGTACGCGAAAAGCGGGGATCGATAACAATCAGCTTCGCGCCATTGTGGATTCTGGCTTCCATCGCCCAGCGGAATCCCACCGGATGCGCTTCTGCCGCGTTCCCACCCATCACGACGATGAGGTTGGGCTTCTTCATGTCGACCCAGTGGTTGGTCATCGCACCGCGACCAAATGTTGGAGCAAGACTTGCTACCGTTGGTCCGTGTCAGACACGCGCTTGGTTGTCGACCGCGAGCATACCCAGCGCGCGAGTGAATTTCTGTGTTAAAAAGCCGGTTTCGTTACTGGATGCAGACGCGCACAACATACCGGTGGAGAGCCAGCGGGTTGATGGTGGTTCCGGCATCATTTTTTTCAATAAAGTTGGCGTCACGGTCGGCTTTCATCAGTTTAGAGATGCGGTCAAAAGCCTCATCCCAACTGATTTGCTGCCATTTATCGGAGCCTGGTGCTGATATTCTGGATACTTCAGACGGCTTTCAGAGTGGATAAGTTCACCAGACCTGCACCTTTCGGGCACAGTGCGCCACGGTTTACCGGGTGATCCGGGTCCCCTTCGATATGGAAAATCGAGGCTTTCGCGTTTTTTGCTCCGTCACCGAGGCTGTACATCAACAGCCCACAGCCTACGGAACAATAGGTGCAGGTATTACGGGTTTCGCGGGTGCGCAGCAGTTTATACTGCCGGGTTTCCGCGAGTGCTACGCTGGGTGCAAAACCCAGTGCCGCTGCCGTGGTGCCTGCCATACCGCCAGCGCAGATCTTAAAGAACTGCCTTCTGCTGACCTGCATGGATTGCTCCTTGTTTCGACATTGTCACGTCCCATTTACATTCGCTTGCTGCGTGTGCAGGGAGTGGGAGTTATTTTTCTTTGCGGAAGGGGCCGCAAAGGTCCAGAATTGGCTCAATTTCCCTCCATCCAGGAAGGGTTTGTAACAGAATACCATAATGTTGGTGTGTGTGTTCTTATCTGGTTAAGAGAAAGTGAAAAAAACACAGCGAAAAGAAATCGAAAATGTGACAAATATCACAGGTGTTCGTCAAATTGAGTTATGGCGGCGTGATGATTTACAACACCCACGGTTAGATGAGGTCGCGGAAGAAGTTCCCGTTGCGCTGGTCTACAACGGCATTTCGCATGTGGTGATGATGGCGTCGCCCAAAGACCTTGAGTACTTTGCGCTCGGTTTTTCGCTTTCCGAGGGGATTATCGAAAGTCCGCGCGATATCTTCGGCATGGATGTCGTTCCTTCCTGTAATGGTCTTGAAGTACAAATTGAGCTTTCCAGCCGCCGCTTTATGGGGTTGAAGGAGCGCCGCCGGGCGCTGGCGGGACGTACGGGCTGTGGCGTATGCGGCGTGGAGCAACTTAATGACATCGGAAAACCGGTGCAGCCGCTACCGTTCACCCAGACGTTTGATCTCAACAAACTGGATGATGCATTACGTCATCTCAACGATTTTCAGCCAGTGGGGCAACTGACTGGTTGTACTCACGCCGCTGCCTGGATGTTGCCATCTGGCGAACTGGTCGGCGGGCATGAAGACGTGGGTCGCCATGTGGCGCTGGACAAACTGTTAGGCCGCCGGTCACAAGAAGGGGAAAGCTGGCAGCAAGGTGCGGTACTGGTTTCCAGTCGTGCCAGTTATGAAATGGTGCAAAAGTCGGCGATGTGCGGCGTAGAGATTTTGTTTGCGGTGTCTGCCGCGACCACGCTTGCTGTAGAAGTGGCTGAGCGCTGTAATCTGACACTGGTAGGTTTTTGTAAACCGGGTCGGGCAACGGTTTATACCCATCCGCAGCGTTTGAGCAATTAATTAAAATAAGTCCTGCGAAATATATTAAATTGCAGGACTTATTCATTTCGTGAATTTTATTATTTTATTTATAAACAAAATGCGTGTAGTGGCGTTTTCTTTTTTCATTTATTATGTTCACTCTCTTATCTATATATTTATAAGGCAATTAAATGAAAAGGAATTTATTATCTTCCGCTATTATAGTCGCCATCATGTCCCTCGGTCTGACGGGTTGTGATGATAAAAAAGCCGAAACAGAAACGCTCCCGCCTGCCAATAGTCAACCTGCCGCACCAGCTCCTGAAGCGAAACCTACTGAAGCTCCCGTTGCAAAAGCAGAAGCTAAACCTGAAACACCTGCGCAACCGGTGGTCGATGAACAAGCGGTTTTCGACGAAAAAATGGATGTCTATATCAAGTGCTACAACAAGTTACAGATCCCGGTACAGCGCAGTCTGGCGCGTTATGCTGACTGGCTGAAAGATTTTAAACAGGGGCCTACCGGTGAAGAGCGTACTGTTTATGGCATCTACGGCATTAGTGAATCCAACCTCGCTGAGTGTGAAAAAGGCGTAAAAAGTGCTGTGGCGTTAACGCCTGCGCTGCAACCAATTGATGGCGTGGCGGTGAGTTATATCGATGCTGCCGTGGCGTTGGGTAATACCATTAACGAAATGGATAAATATTACACCCAGGAAAATTATAAAGACGATGCGTTTGCGAAAGGGAAAACGCTGCACCAGACATTCTTAAAAAATCTGGAAGCCTTTGAACCTGTAGCCGAATCTTATCATGCGGCGATTCAGGAAATTAATGATAAGCGTCAGCTTGCGGAACTGAAAAATATTGAAGAAAGAGAAGGGAAAACATTCCACTACTACTCTCTGGCAGTCATGATTTCAGCGAAACAAATTAATAACCTGATATCGCAAGATAAGTTTGATGCAGAAGCGGCAATGAAGAAAGTGTCTGAACTGGAAACGCTAGTGGCGCAGGCCAAAGAAGCGGATAAAGGCGGCATGAATTTCTCGTTTATTAATTCGGCAGGCCAGTATCAACTCGAGGCTAAAAAATACGTTCGCCGCATCAGAGATAAAGTCCCGTACTCTGACTGGGATAAAGAGCAACTTCAGGACGCAAACTCAAGCTGGATGGTCGAAGACTCTTTCCCGAGAGCATTACGCGAGTACAACGAAATGGTTGATGACTATAATAGCCTGCGTTAAACGTTTTTGATGATAAATGCAGTGTCGGATGCGGCGCATCCGACACAGTTCACCCCTTGTGAAGTAACTCCATAAATGCCTCATATCCTGTTAACCCGGCAATAATCTCCGCCGGATGCTGACACAATATGCTTGCCAGATAGCTAAATATTTTTAGCTCATGACGCGCATCGGCGGCGGCGCAGGCGATCAAGACATGGTTAATGACTTCGTTATTCACCTCAACTGGTTGGGCGAGGGTAATAAAAAATCCACGAAAACGTCGCTCCTGTTCGCTCCAGCAATGTGGGATGGCGAGGCGATTAACAATCAGGTTTTCACCTTCGCCTTCGCGGGCGATGATGCGTTGTGCTTCATCGGCGGTAATATGGTGTTGTGCGACTAATTGCGCACAAATTTGCCGGGTAATATGTTGCCAGCTTTCACCGCGTACATTCGAATAATGAAAACTTCCGGGGGCAGAGAAAAAACGCTCCGGCTGTTGGCGAATAAATGCCGTCGCCAGAAAATGTTTTATTTGTTCGATACCGGCAGCCGTAATGATATTTTTTACGGTGATGTAATTATTTACCGCGTCATCCAGTAAATAATGGCTGTTGTTAATGATCAATAACGGCTCAATCTCTTCGCGAATGGCAACAAGTTCGCTTAAGCTACGGGCAATAATTACCCGACAATTTAAAACATCGCGCTCAATGGCGAGCTGATTAATAGTGGCAATCGCGTTCTGGTCCGAGAGCAAAATGATCGGCTGGCGTTCGTTTTGATGCCGCTCCAGCGCACAGGCAAAATACAAACCGATCAGATCGCTGTCGAAAAGGGGAATATCGAGCTGTTCACGCAGTAGCGTAATAAAGTGCAGACTCATATCAAAGGCCGCAGGCCAGGCGGCTTTCAGGTTATTCATGCTGCTCTGGCGGTGCTCAGCAATCCACACTGGTGCGGCAAGGCAACGTAATAAATGCCCGGTAATATTCTCAACCAGCTGCGCATCAATAATATTCAATGACGCGATGCCCGGCACCCTTTGCAGCAACCCCTGCACATTATCGGCTGAAATTACCTGCGCTTGCTGATGCTGTTTCTCTATCAAACCCGTCAGGGTTCTTACAGCGTTATCACCAAGAAACAGACCGCTATGTTCAACGATTTGTTTTATCTCGTCACCGGGATATTGCGGCCACTCATCGGTCAGTTGATTACGCAGGGCGTAAATCGCCAGAATCAGGCTGGAGAGATAATCACCCTGCATGAGCGGCCAGCGGTGTTGGTTGTCGCAGGCCGTGGATAAATGCTGAAGGTTGTCTCGTGTTATGCCCGCCAGCGGAATTAAAAACGGATCTTTGCGCAGCAAGTTCGCCAGCAAGATAACGCGTTTCTCTTCTGTCTCATCAATGAAATGGCCCAAACCAGGGCGGCTGGCCAGGCAACAAGTGCGTTCATAACGCTGTTTTAACCGGGGCAGACGCTCTGCTACCCACGTTTCTGGCAAATTAAGCGCCGAGGCGAGTTGCGCACGGGGAGTGAAAGTATTCAGTAATAACAGCGCCAGCAGCCGATCGTCGTTATCGTGCTTTTGCAGCAACTGAAAAAAGCTGCGGCGCTCGAAGATTTCCAGCTGATAGCCCGCACTGCCACTGGCGAAAATGCGGGCTTTGCCGTTAAGGGTGAAGTTGAGATAGTCAATATCACGCAGGATGGTCCTGCCTGAAACGCCAGTCTGTTGCGCCAGCTCGCCAGGCGTGCGCGGCTGTTGCTCCAGCAGATCGACAATCTTTAACTGGCGTTCGTTTAGCATTAATCCACCTGACGGAACTGGCTAAACGCGTTGACTTTCTCCGCAGTTAAGGTCGTCAGAAAACCCCGTATCAGCGTGAGCAGAGCTTCGTAATCGGCTTTTGAAATCATACCGCTGTTGGCGTGCAGATAACGAGTTGGCAGACACAGCGCGACAACCGGACGCCCGCCGCCCATCACGTTGTAGCGCCCGCCATCCGTCGCACCGGTTTTCATGGTGGAAAATTGCAGCGGTAAATCGTTATGTGCGGCACAGCTTTTTAACGCTGCTACCAGTTTCTGGTTGGGGAAGTAGCGCTTGTCAAACAGCATCAGCCCCGGCCCCTGGCCCAGTTTCAGCGGGTATTTAATGTTATCAATGCCCGGAACATCGCCCGCTACGGCGGTATCCAACACGATCACGACGTCCGGTTTAATGTGTTCCGCCGAGGTTTGCGCCCCGCGTAGCCCAACTTCTTCTTCCACACTGCCAACGCCATACAGCGTAATTTCGGGATTATTCACCGTCTGCAATAGTTCAGCCATCATTGCGCAGCCGATGCGGTTATCCAACGCCTTGCCGACCACTTTATCTTCGCCCCAGCAGGCAAAATTGGCTTCCGGGCTAATAAAATTACCAATTTCCACGCCGCGCTTTTCCACCTCTTCGCGACTGTTCGCGCCAATATCAATGAACATCTCATCAAATGACAGCGGTTGTTGCTTTTGCTTTTCCGTTAACGCATGAGGCGCGACGGAACCAATCACACCAGGGATTTTCACTCCCTTGTGTGTGCGTATGGTTACCCGGTGGTTGAGCATCGACTGATTCCACCAGCCGCCAATGGTGGTAAAACGCAGAAAACCGCTCTCGTCGATGTGGGTGACCATAAAGCCGACTTCATCCATATGTCCGACAACGGCAACTTTTGGACCTTTATTCCCCTTACGGGCAACAAAGCTGCCCAGACCATCGAAGGTGATTTCATTCACGCAAGGTTCCAGCGTGTTTATCAGAATGTCGCGAACTTCCTGTTCATCGCCGCTGACGGCGCTGGCTTCGCACAACTGTTGCAGTAACTCAATGTTCATGGACAAGCTCCTGTTGCGCGGCTTTCGCTTTGCGGCGTAACCACAATCCTTTCAGGACGATAATGAATGAAATGTTCAGCGCGAGGCCAATCGCCAGCACCAGATAAAACGAACCCACCGGCGACATCAGGCCGATCAGCGGGTCAAAGATACCCAAACCAGGTGCCAGACGTTTGATTCCGAAAGCGATCACCAGCACGCCGGTAATGCCGCCCGCCAGCGTATTGGCGGTAATCATCGGCAACGGAGCTGCCAGAGCGTAAGGAATAGCCGGTTCGGTTGCGACTGTGGCACCGACCACAATGGCACTACTGGCAGCCTCTTTTTCCTGTCGGGTAAACAGTTTGGGCGCAATGAACGTGGTAATACCCGCGGCGACGGGCGGCATCAGCGCCACGACGCCGACGATGGCGTACCAGTCATAGATGTGTTTTTCCAGCAGTGAGAAGCAGAAGAACCACGCGGTTTTGTTGATTGGCCCGCCCATATCGAACGCCAGCATCGCGCCGACGAGGAACGCCGCGCCCAATTTCATGGATGGCGGAATGGTGTTCAGGAAGTGCAGCAGGCCACCCATGATGTCTGACATTACCGGGCCGACGACGTAATAGGTCAGCACGCCAAAGATCAGTAAGGTGACGAATGGGATTAGCATTGAGCCAAGCAGCGGCTGAAGCGCTTTGCCGAGGCGTACTTTGCGAAACCACAGTACGAAGTAGCCGATTGCCAGCCCCCACACCACGGCGCCGAGAAAGCCCGCGCCGGATTGCGTTGCCCAGCAGGCCTTTGTGGTTTGCCAGGTCGCCAACCAGAAACGCCGGAGCGAAGGCCGGTTTATCGGCAATCGACCATGCGATGTACGCCCCCATAATCGGGATCATAAAGGTGAAGCCAAGATAGCCGATGGACTCGACAATCCAGGTGAACGACGGCGCGCCTTTCGACATCGGTATACGGTAGCCCAAACTGCACCAGCATATTGGCGATAGCCACCAGAATACCGCCACCGATAACAAACGGCAGTGCGGCGGAGACGCCTGCCATCAGATGGCTCATCACGCTGCCTTGCTCAGCACATCTTGCTTACCCAGGCTTTTTCACGCTACTATCCGCGGCAAACAGCTGTGAATGTGAAGGTAACTGCGTTGAATATCTGGTCGATATTTTCAGCGCCTGGGAAATCGCGATCTCATAGACTTTCTTCCCGGCAAAGCGTGCGCGGTCATCAGCGCTTAACCCTCGCCCGGTCGCTAGAATAACGTAATCAGCGGCGGCAATTTCTTCATGAGTCAGACGGTTTTCGACGCCGCTGGAACCTTGTGTTTCGACTTTAATCGTATGGCCGAGGGCGCGCGCTTTTTGCTCCAGCGCTTCTGCGACCATGTAGGTGTGAGCAATTCCCGCAGGACAGTTGGTGATTGCCACTAAACGTAAGGATGACTCCATAGCCGTTTCCCTATGAGGTTAAGGTCTGATTTAACAACGCAAGTACCTGGTCGGCATCGCCCTGTTTCAGCTGGTTGATAAAATCCTGGTGGATAATTTTGCGGCACAGGGTGCCAATGATTTGGACCTGGGCGTCTTCGCCGGTTTGCGGTACGCCGAGACGAATCCAGCAGTTGACGTCTTCGCCATCGCTGGCTTTCCAGTCCACGTATGTTGGATTTACGTGCGAACAGAACGAAGGGCTGCTTTACGCAGGCGCTCTTGCCATGAGGAACGGAGATACCCGAACCAAAGCCGGTGGAGTGCAGTTTTTCCGCTGGAGCAGGGTTTGCAAAGACTGATTACAATGCGTGAGCGTAGCCGTTTTGAAAGGCCATATATCCCCAGTTGTTTGAGGATGGAGTAAACGCTATTACCCTGAATATTCAGGTCAATACAGTTTGCTGTAAGAGCTGCCATTAATCGGACTCCATAAAATATATTTTAATCAATTGTAATGGTGGAGCGATTAAGTGATGAGAGGCGATATGTCGGTAAACAATGACAATTTGAGACAGAGTGAAAGGTCAGATTTGCGGAGTAATGCACATAATGGTTATTTAAATAAACCACATGAATCATTAATGGGTTATTCATTATTTTTGTGATTTACTCACAATGTATCAGGGAAATATAACTTACCGGGAGATGTAATATGTTTAATTTTTCAAATCGAAATTTAAAATATTGTGCCGGAGGCATCTCTGGCACATTGGGCAATTACGGCAGGTAAAACACTTCTTGCAGCTCGCTACTCACCGGGCTGTTATCCGGGTTAGCGGGCATAACATCGGTCATATATTTCCACCAACGTTGGCAAACATCAGTGCTGGCAACCGCATTCCAGCGTTCTTCAGATTCAATCTCTACCATGGCAAACAGCAGATTACGCGCTTTGTCGAGATAGATGGCGTAGTTATGCGCACCGTGAGATTTCAGCACTGCTTCCAGTTCTGGCCAGATGGGATTATGCCGACGCTGATACTCTTCGTGGGCGTCGGGGTTTACCTGCATGACAAAGGCTTTGCGGATCATGTTTGCTCCTTACAGCGCCAGCGCACTGGCGAGTGGCGTAACGCCAAAGCGCTGGCCGAGGGCTATCAGTTCTTGCTGGGTGATGGTTTGCTTCATGCCGCCCATTGAGTACACCTTTACAAGGACTTCGGCGGATTTTTCGGCGGTATCAATCAGGCCAAAGGTTTCATCGAGCGTCGGGCCGCTGCCAAAGACGCCGTGGAACGGCCACAGCACCAGGGAGTGCTGCTGCATGGATACTGCGGTTGCCTGGCCGATTTCATCGGTGCCCGGCACCATCCACGGCAGAATGCCCACGCCGTCCGGGAAGACCACCAGACACTCGGTGCTGCCTTCCCACAGTTTTCGGGTAATCAGCGCGCTGTCGTTTTCCAGTACGTAGGTCAAGGCGATCAGGTTGGTGGCGTGGCAGTGCATGATCACGCGGTCTTTACCGCCGGTCAGCTTGATACGTTCACAGTGTGACAGGAAGTGCGCAGGCAGCTCGGACGTCGGTACAGCTTCGTGGTCAGCCCCCACAGAATATGGTAGCCCGCACCGTCGCTATCGACCTTCACCACGCCAAGGTTGGCGGCAGGGTCGATCTGGACGTTACGGAAGAATTTACCGGAGCCGGTGACGATAAACGGTGTGTTTGCCAGCATTGGCATTGGCTGGCTCAGGGCGATATAGCGTGGCTTGGCGTGGAAATCTGCGGCGAATGGCGCGATGTCGGCTTCGTCCAGACGCAGGGTCAGGTTGCCGCCGTTACGCTCGTCCCAGCCTTTTAACCAGGCGTCGGAGGTGGCTTTGATCATGCCCTGAACGAACCAGGAATCGGTAATGTTGTGCATAGTATGGTTGTCCTGTGTACTTTAATGTCCGATGGCGCTGCGCTTATCGGGCCTGCAATGACTGTTGTATTGGTGCGGGTTTTCCCCTCACCCTAACCCTCTCCCCAAAGGGGAGAGGGGACCGTTCGGTGCTGCGGTTTACCCCATTGTGTGAGGGCGCTGTCCGGTTTTCTCCCTCTCCCTACAAGGGATAGGGAACTGTTCGGTTTTCTCCCTCTCCCTTGTAGGGAGAGGGCCGGGGGGAGGGGCAGTTTCACCCGCGCTTGCTCAGAACCTCTTTCTCGTAGCCACGAACGCTTTCCAGCCACTGGCTGCCCGCAGGGGTGTCGTTGCGCTGGCAATACATTTCCCACACCGCTTGCCACGGCAGGCATTTTGCTCTTCCAGCAGCGCCAGACGTGCGGTGTAGTCGCCGGACGCTTCCAACTGACGTAGTTCGGCGGTAGGTTCCAGCAGCGCGCGCAGCAGGGCTTTCTTCATGTTGCGAGTGCCGATGACCCATGCTGCGATACGGTTGATTGAGGCGTCGAAGAAATCGAGGCCAATGTGGACGCGGTCGAACAGGTCGTGGCGGATGATTTCGCTGGCGATAGCCTGGGTTTCGTCGTCCAGCAGCACCACGTGGTCGCTGTCCCAGCGTACCGGGCGGCTCACGTGCAGCAGCAGATGAGGGACGTACAGCATGGCGGCGGAGATTTTGTCGGAGATCGCTTCAGTCGGGTGGAAGTGACCGGCATCCAGGCACAGTGCGGTCTGACGGCTGGTGGCATAACCCATATAGAATTCGTTGGAGCCGACGGTGTAACTCTCAGCGCCAATACCGAACAGTTTGCTTTCTACAGCATCAATGTGGTGCGCCGGGTCGAGTTTTTCGCTGATGACTTCATCCAGCGCGGCGGCCAGACGCTGGCGTGGTGCCAGGCGGTCAACGGTTACGTCTTTCATACCATCCGGGATCCAGATATTCATCACCGATGGCGTACCCAGTTGCTCGCCAAAATAAGCGGACACGCGGCGGCTGGCTTTGCAGTGATCGATCCAGAATTGACGGATTTTCGGGTCAGCGTGGGACAAGGTAAAGCCATCAGAGCTCAGCGGGTGCGAGAAGCATGACGGGTTAAAATCGAGACCCAGCTTGTGTTCTTTCGCCCACTCAACCCAGTTTTTGAAATGTTCTGGTTTGATTTTGTCGCGCGCAACCGGGGTATCAGATTCCAGATAGATAGCATGCAGGTTCAGGCGTTTTGGCCCTGGGATCAGACTCAATGCCTGTTCCAGATCGGCACGCAGTTCGGTGGCATTACGCGCTTTGCCCGGATAATTACCGGTCGCCTGAATCCCACCCGTTAAATTACCTTCTGGATTTTCAAAACCCGCTACGTCATCACCCTGCCAGCAGTGCATAGATACCGGTAAGCGGTCGAGCTGGCGTAAGGCTTCTTCGACGTCGATACCGACGGCGGCATAGCGTTGTTTCGCGAGTTCCCAGGCTTGGTCAAGTTGAGTGGTCATGCGCAAAGCTCCTTAGTCTGTCGTTGTTGCTGAAACTGCGCAACGTAACGGGCAATTTCATGGTCTGGATTAGGGGTAAAGGTCGTGAGACCGTTGCAGCTCACGACCTTGCGGAAATCGTCGACGTTGGACAGCTCGTCCAGCGTCATTAACTGGATGCCGATATTGCCGAGGGTGGAGGCTTCAATTGGGCCCGCCACCACGGTGATACCGCAGGCATCGGCACACAGTTGGTTGAGTAGCTGGTTCTGACAACCACCGCCGACAATGTGCAGTTGGATAAACGGCTTACCGCGCAGCTGTGCCAGTTCGTTTAATACGTCGGCGTAGAGCAGCGCGAGGCTGTCGAAAATGCAGCGCGCGAGTTCAGCCGCGGTCGATGGAACCGGCTGTGCAGTTTCACGGCAGGCAGCCTGAATTTCGGCGCTCATATTTTCCGGGTTGATAAAGCGGTCATCGTTCGGAGTAATCAGGCTGCGACAGGTTGGCAGCGCCGCAGTTTCGGCAATCAACTCCGCCAGGTTGCGAATGTTTTGCTCTTTCAGTACGCGCTGTAACAGCCACAGCCCCATGATGTTTTTCAGCACTCGATAACGGCCTTCTGCGCCGCCTTCGTTGGTGATATTGGCGCGCTGCGCCTGCTCGCTGGTGTAGGGCTGTTTACTTTCAAAGCCCATTAGCGACCAGGTACCTGAAGAGAGATAGGCGGCGTCGGCACTCACCAATGGCGATGCAATCACGGCGCTAGCGGTATCGTGGCTGGCGACGGCAACAAGCGGAATTTGATTGCCCTGCGGGCAAATCCAGTGACCAACTACGTTGCGAGGATCGGTGGCGACCAAACCATGATGCCGGCGCACGGTCCAGTTCAGCAGGTCTTTATCCCAGTTATCGCTGTCGATATTGATAAGCTGCGTGGTGGTGGCGTTGGTGTATTCCCAGTTGATTTTTCCGGTCAGACGATAGCCGAAGTAATCCGGGATCAGCAGCGCATCAGCGGCTTGCGACACCAGCTCCGGCTGCTGTTCAACCAGCGCGCGCAGCTGATATAGCGTATTAGGGAAGAAAACTGAATGCCGCTGCGGCGGTAGATGTTGCTTTTGCCCAGTGGTTCCTGGCGATAGCCATCACGCCGTCGGTGCGGTTGTCGCGATACGCCACCGGCAGGCCAACTCGTTGGCCATCTTTGCCCAGCAGCACATAGTCCACGCCCCAGGTATCAATACCGATATTGTCGATAAGAATGCCTTCATCGCACACTTTATTGAGCCCGATGCGGATCTCGGCTTCCAGGCCGTCGATATCCCAGGTCTCAAACCGTCCTGTTTGTGCAGGTTGTTCACGAAACGGTGGATTTCGCGCAGTGACAACGAACGTTGTGCGGCATCGAAACGCGCCAGCATTACACGTCCGCTTTAGGCACCTAAATCGACGGCCACGCAATGGCGAAAAGTCATGGTAAGAGTCCTTCTATGAGTCATTACCGCCCAGTCTAGGAAAAAGGGCAATGACACAACCTTCTCGCCACTGACAGGCGAAATAGGGCGCTGGCAAGAAAGCAAAGATGAACGTGAGGGAGTTCACAAATTCCTGTGATGAGGCCATTTGGGGGCGGTGTGATGGCGACCTCATTTCCCGATCTTTCCGGCTGTTTCTTGAAAAAACGACGGGGTTTGCGCGGTTTAGTGTCAAAACGTCAAGGTCAGATCGCTCACCGACTATTACTATCCTGATAATATTCTCGTCGGGAGTCGTTATGACCGTACTACACAGCGTGGATTTCTTCTCATCAGGTCAAGCGCCGTTGCTATCGAACCACGACTTCCGCAGGCCGCCTTTCCCGAACATCATCATGATTTCAATGAGATTGTTATTGTTGAACATGGGTCAGGTATTCATGTGTTCAATGGTCAGCCTCATACCATTTGCGGAGGCACGGTTTGCTTTGTCCGTGACTTCGACCGACATCTCTATGAACACACCGATAATTTGTGTCTGACCAACGTGCTGTACCGTGCGCCGGATGCTTTCCAGTTCTTGTCAGGTCTGAACAAATTGCTGCCGCAGGAGCAGGACGGCCACTATCCTTCTCATTGGCGCGTGAACCAGAGTACGTTGCAGCAGGTCAGGTCTATGGTCAGCCAGATGGAAGCGGTGGAGGACGGCACCGATATGATGTCGCTGGCTAACCGTGAGATTCTGTTTATGCAACTGCTGGTCGTGCTACGAAAAGGCAGTCAGGAACAGGACCGAGGATAACGATGCCCGCCTTAACCAGCTGATGGCCTGGCTGGAAGAGAATTTTGCACAAGAGGTATGTTGGGAAGGGCTGGCGGATGATTTTTCGCTCTCTTTACGCACGCTGCACCGGCAGTTGAAGCACTGTACCGGCCTCACGCCACAGCGCTATCTCAACCGTCTGCGCCTGATTTAAGCGCGTCATCTGCTGCGCCATAGCGATGAAAGCGTCACCGATATTGCCTATCGTTGCGGTTTTGGTGACAGCAACCATTTCTCGACGCTGTTCCGCCGGGAATTTAACTGGTCGCCGCGCGATATCCGCCAGGGGCGCGATACGATGCTTCAGTAACGCGAAGGTAATCACCGTTTTTTACCGCAAAACGGCTAATAATAAAAAGTTGTTAGCCGTGAGGTGCCCGCGTGTCAGGCCAGTTAATTCTTCGAAAATCCGACTTTTTCGCCAGCCCGACGCAGGCCGTCGCGGTGGCCGACCGTTACCCGCAGAACGTGTTTGCCGAACACACCCATGATTTCTGCGAGCTGGTGATGGTCTGGCGAGGCAACGGGCTACACATCCTGAACGATCGCCCCTATCGCATCACTCGCGGCGATCTCTTCTACATCCGCGCCGAAGATAGAGCACTCCTACGCCTCGGTTAACGATCTGGTTTTACAGAATATTATCTACTGTCCTGAACGCTTAAAGCTTAATCTCGACTGGCTTTCCCATATTCCAGGGTTGCACGGCTCACATTGGGCACCGCACTGGCGTATCGGTAGCACCGGTATGACCCAGGCGCGGCAGATAATGGCCCAGTTGGAACAGGAGAGTCGTAAAGACGACGCGTTAGCCAACGAGATGTCCGAGCTGCTATTTGCTCAACTGGTCGTCTGCCTTAAACGTTATCGTTACGCGACGGATAAGCAGCGGCGAACGCAGAGCGAAGCGCTGCTGGATAAGCTACTGACGGTGCTGGCCGGCAGCCTTAATGGGCCGTTTGCGCTGGATATTTTCTGTGAGCAGGGTGCAGTGAGCGTACGCTGCGCCAGCAGTTCCGAAGCCAAACGGGGATGACGGTGAACCACTATTTACGTCAGCTGCGGATTTGCCATGCGCAGTACTTGCTGCAACACACCGAAATGCTCATTAGTGAAGTGGCGATGCTGTGCGGGTTTGAAGACAGTAACTATTTTTCCGTGGTGTTTAACCGGGAAATTGGGGTGACGCCGGGGCAGTGGCGGCAGCGCAGTCGCGTTGCCGCCGAATGATTAACTTGCCATACCTAAGCCAACAATGTTGGCGGCGATGATAATCACCACACAGCCCAGGCTCAACACGCTGACCGGACGGCTGCCCGCGTTTTTCCACTCTTTTAGGACCAGACCGACTATCCCACCGCAAAGCACGTAGAAGCTCATGTGCAGCATCCAGCTCATGTAGTCATACTGTGCGGGAATGCTGGCGTGGCCCCAGGCGTAGAAGAAGAACTGGAGATACCACATTAATCCGCCTAGGGCGGACAACAGGATATTGCTGACGATCAGCGGTTTTGCCAGCGAGAAGTCTGCTTTAATCGACAAGTTTTTGACTTTTACCAGACGAACAAAGCAGTACCCGAGATTGACCAGCGCGCCACCGCCCATGATCACCACGTAGCTAGGTAAGGCGACATACAGGGGGTCAACGCCTAATGCGGCCGCAGCCTCATGCATCGGTTTTGCGGCACTCATCGCAAAGGACATCCCGGCAGAGAAGATGCCGCACATGACGGCCAGCACCAGCCCTTTTCTCAGATTGAAGTCTTCTGCTTCGATCCCCATCTTGCGTTCTTTCAACTGCCCTGCGCGGGTCACAATGCCTACGCCAATAACAGCAACCAGCACGCCAAGCAGCGTCATCTGGCCGCCCTGAGAGTGGACTAATGACGCTAAATTGGCCATTGATGATGGGCGTCATTAACGTCCCGATAATCAGCGTAATACCAATCGCAATACCGATTCCCATCGACATGCCGAGATAGCGCATGGTCAGGCCATAGTTGATGTTACCAATCCCCCACATGGCGCCGAATAAGAACACCGGCAGGAGCGTTGAAGCGCTAAAAGAGTGGTAGTAAGCCCAAAAATCGGGAAGCAGTAAGGCACTGATTGTCCAGGAAGCAGAATCCAGGAGACAATCCCGCCGATAGACCACATGGTTTCCCATGACCAACGCTGACTTTTTCTTGAACGGGGCATAGAAACAGGCTGCACTGGCTGCACCTATCAAATGCCAAAAAATACCCATCGTAATTGCATGGTTCATTGCGTTCTATCCTCATCCGTTTTTTATCGTACGAATCGTCGTCCAACGTGATGAGTGTAAAAATTTAGTCAATTTTTTTTCGACCTTCCGGTCGCTGCCATTCATGAGCAAATACTGGCAGTGAACGGTGCAATATTGGCTGTTTCTTCCCTCGACAAAATGCTAACCATAACTCGCGGTTATATCCTTATAAAAACTACGGCATTGATAATCATTTTCAATATCATTTAATTAACTATAATGAACCAACTGATTACGCGGCGTTTACAGGTTTGCCGCCCGACAATAATGGAGATGATTATGAGGAATAACCCCGCCATCACTGCCTTATGCGTACGATGCCCTGGAACCGCACTTCGACAAACAGACGATGGAAATCCATCACAGCAAGCATCACCAGGCTTACGTCAACAACGCTAATGCAGCGCTGGAGAGCCTGCCGGAGTTCGCTTCCCGGCTTGCGGAAGAACTGATCGCGAAACTGGATCATCTGCCGGCTGATAAGAAAACCGTTCTGCGTAACAACGCAGGTGGCCATGCTAACCACAGCTTCTTCTGGAAAGGCCTGAAAAAAGGCACCACCCTGCAGGGCGATCTTGTGGCAGCTATCGAGCGTGACTTCGGTTCCGTTGATAACTTCGAGCTGAATTTGAAGCAGCGGCGACCCGTTTCGGCTCTGGCTGGGCGTGGCTGGTGCTGAAAGGCGACAAACTGGCTGGTGGTTTTACCGCGAACCAGGATTCCCCGCTGATGGGTGAAGCTGTTTCTGGCGCGTCCGGTTTCCCAATCGTGGGCCTGGATGTGTGGGAACACGCTTACTACCTGAAATTCCAGAACCGTCGTCCGGACTACATCAAAGAGTTCTGGAACGTGGTGAACTGGGACGAAGCAGCGGCGCGTTTCGCAGCTAAAAAATAATTTGCATTGCCGGTCTTGAGAAGCGAGTCTGATGACTCGCTTTTTTTCGTATCCTGGCACGTAAGGAGCAGGACCAGATGCATTATCCGGTTGACGTGTTTATTGGCAAAATCCGCGACTATCGACGGTAGCCGCCCAAGCGCCATTGCTAAAGTGCAGATAGACGGCGAGCTGGAGCTCACCGATTTAGGGCTGCTGGGCGATGAACAGGCGGAAAAAAAGATTCACGGCGGCCCTGACCGCGCGCTATGCCACTACCCTCGCGAGCATTACGCCGAGTGGGCGCGAGACTTCCCTGAACAGGCCTCTTTATTTTACGCCCCGGCGTATGGGGAAAACCTATCGACAGCGGCATGACCGAACACAACGTGTTTATCGGCGATATTATTCGCTGGGGTGAAACGTTAATCCAGGTCACTCAGCCGCGCTCTCCGTGCTTTAAGCTCAATTATCACTTTGCCATCAGCGACATGGCCTCGGTAATGCAAAACAGCGGCAAAACGGGCTGGCTGTATCGGGTGATTGCAGCGGCGGAACGTATCCAGCAATGCACCTCTGGAACTGGTATCGCGGCTGAGCGATGTGTCGGTGCATGAGGCGGGCGTTATGCCTGGTTTTTGCCGTTTGATGACGAGCAGTACCACCGGTTGCTGCCCGCTGCCGGGCTGTCGGTGAGCTGGAGCAGAACGATGCAAAAGCGCCGCTTAAGCGGCAAGATTGAAGATAATTCCCGAAGATTATGGGGTAAATAGGCCGGGGAGTGTGGCTGAACAACGCTATAATGACTGCAGAAACCTGCTAAATGCGGCTGCTGGCGCACGCCGATATTGTTTTTAGGTTCGCTTATACAGCGGTAGCCAGAGCGTTAATCGCAAACCCCCAGCGGGCTGTCGTCGGCTTTGACCCAACCACGGTGCTGCTGAATGGCGCTTTCAACAATTGCCAGGCCAAGCCCTGTGCCGCCAGACTCGCGGTCGCGTGCCTCGTCGGTACGGTAGAACGGACGGAAAATTTGTTCTCTGCGTCCGGGCTAACACCTGGCCGTCATCATCGACATGGACGGTGATACCGTCTTTATCGACCGAGAAGCTCACCGCAATTTTGGTATGCGAATAACGCAGCGCATTGCGGACGATGTTCTCCAGCGCGCTTTCCAGCGCATTCGGGTTGCCGTACAGCGGCCATGGCCCTGGTGGATAATCGACGCTGAACGATTTACCCATCTGCTCCGCTTCAAACGCAGCATTGTCCAGCACTTCGCCCCACAGCTGATTGGCTTTTAGCGTTTCGCTCAGCAGCGCATTCTTCTGCTGATTACGCGACATGACCAGCATGTCGTTGATCATGCTGTCGAGGCGCTGTGCTTCCGTCTCGATACGCTCCAGCTCCTTGCTTTCACCACTACGGCGACGCAGCAGGGCGGTGCCCAACTGCAGGCGCGTCAGCGGTGTACGCAGCTCGTGAGAGATATCGGAGAGCAGACGCTGCTGTGCGGTCATCATTTGCTCCAGCGCCATCACCATCTGGTTAAAGCTCGCGCCCGCCGCTAAAAACTCCTGCGGCCCGGCTTCCAGCTCCGGATGCTGACGCAGGTTGCCCTGGCCACTTCATCAGCGGCGTTTTTCAGCTTACGCGCCGGTTTCGCCAGACTCCACGCCAGCCATAGCAATAGCGGCGCGCTGACCAGCATCGTGACAATCAGCAATAACAGCGGCCTGTCGAACAACAGGTTGATAAAATCGGACTGCGAGCTGCTGGCTGGGCGAATCAGGTATAACTGGTAGTTATCTTCACCGTCGCGGATAGAAAATGGCCCGACCAACTCTACGCGGCCGTATTTTTTCTTCTGCGGATGATCGGAATTGTCAGATTGGCCGATAAAGTTACGGATAATCTGCATCTCGTTGCGTTCTGCGCCGATCACGCGGCCTTCACTGGTGACCAGCAGCAGACGCTGGCCCGGCGGGGCCCATTTATCAATTGCGCGGAACAGCCGACGCCACCACATCAAATCATTGGGGGATCGTTCGCCAGCTCTTCTTCAACGTGCTGCTCGATCATCAGACCCTGGCGCTGCTCGCTATCCAGCAGCTCGTCATCTGGCGTGAATCAAGTTTCGGCAACATTAAAACCAGCATCAACACCAGCGCTAGCGTGAGCCAGAAGATGGCGAAGATGCGTGCGGTTAAACTTCCAGATCATGAAGCGGAGACCATCAGGTAGCCACGACCACGCAGGGTTTTAAACCATGGATGACCGTCTTTACGCTCCGGCAGCTTCCGGCGCAGGTTGGAAATGTGCATATCAATGGCGCGGTCGAACGGTGTTAAGCGTTTACCCGCACTTCCTGACTTAAGTGTTCGCGAGAAACCACCTGGCCCAGGTGCTGTGCGAGCAGATAAAGCAGGGTAAATTCGGTACGGGTCGACTCCAGCGTCTGGCCATCAAAGCTGGCTTCCTGGCGGCCTGGGTTCAGGCTCAGGGAATCCACTTCGACGGTTGGCGAACTGGTATCGCTATTTTGCTGCTGTTCGCTCCAGTGTGAACGGCGCAAAATAGCGCGAATACGCGCGACCAGCTCGCGATCGTTAAATGGCTTAGGCAAATAGTCATCTGCGCCCAGTTCGAGGCCAGAACGCGATCCAGCTCGCTTCCGCGCGCGGTCAACATAATGACGGGTGTCTGGTGTGTCTGTCGCAATTCTTTTAGTGTGTCGATACCGTTCTTTTTCGGCATCATCACGTCGAGTAAAAGTAGGTCGATGCTGTCATCAATCAGCGCTAACGCTTGTTCGCCGTCGTGGGCAACAAGAACGTTAAAGCCTTCCATATCAAGGAGTTCCTTGAGCAGCGAAGTCAATTCCCGGTCATCATCAACTAACAAAATTTTATTCATATTTTAATCCCTCCGAGGCAGAAATTACGTCATCAGGGCTTGCTAATCCATGACTTTACGTTGTTTTACACCCCCTGACGCATGTTTGCAGCCTGAATCGTAAACTGTCTCTCGTTGATTCGCGACACAAAAGTTTTTGGGAGCATGTGATGCGCAATGTTATCGCTGCCGTCATGGCCTCAACGCTGGCATTCAGTGCACTAAGCCAGGCAGATGAAGTCGTCACCAGCGTTAACTGGCACCCGGCGGAAGCTCCGCCACGAAGTGGGCCAGGGCCATATGTTCGACGGTATTAGTTTAACCGAACATCAGCGCCAACAAATGCGCGATCTGATGCACCGGGCACGACACGAACGTCCACCCGTTAATGTTAGCGAAATGGAGACAATGCATCGCCTTGTCACCGCAGAAAAATTTGATGAAGCCGCTGTGCGTACTCAAGCCGAAAAAATGGCTGAGGAGCAGGTGAACCGCCAGGTTGAACTGGCGAAGGTTCGCAACCAGATGTATCGCTTGCTTACACCTGAGCAGCAAGCGGCTTAAAACGAGAAGCACCGCAGCGCATGGAGCAGCTGCGTGATGTTGCACGGATGCAACAAGGTTCGAGTAAGACCCTGTTTAGTAGCAATACCCGTAGCAACCAGTAACAACCCTGTTTTTCCTTGCCATAGACACCATCCCTGTCTTCCCCCACATGATGTGGGGGTTTTTTTTGTCTTAAATTCGTCACCGCGCACCCCCATACATTCCGCTATATACGCAGATCTGAAGGGGGAGCGTTTATGAATGAAACTTATGGCCGACTGGTCAGTCGCGCGGCGATAGCGGCAACGGTGATGGCGTCGCTGTTGCTGGTGATTAAAATTTTTGCGTGGTGGTAACGGGTCGGTGAGTATTTTAGCGGCCCTGGTGATTCGCTGGTGGATATTGCCGCCTCGCTGACCAACCTGCTGGTGGTGCGCTATTCGCTACAGCCGGCAGACCAAAAGCAATATTTTCGCCACGGAAAAGCGGAGTCGCTGGCGGCGCTGGCGCAAAGTATGTTTATTTCAGGGTCGGCGCTGTTTCTGTTTTTAACCGGTTTTCAGCATCTGGCGCGTCCAACGCCAATGATCAGCCGGGCATTGGCGTCATCGTCACGGTGATTGCGCTTATCAGTACCTTAATTCTGGTAACGTTTCAGCGCTGGGTGGTGAGAAGAACACAAAGTCAGGCTGTACGCGCAGATATGCTTCATTATCAGTCTGATGTTATGATGAACGGTGCGATTCTTATCGCACTCGGCCTCTCCTGGTACGGCTCGCATCGTGCAGATGCGCTGTTTGCATTAGGAATTGGCATCTATATTCTATATAGCGCGTTACGCATGGGATACGAAGCGGTTCAGTCGTTACTGGATCGTGCTCTACCCGATGAAGAACGACAGGAAATTTTCGACATCGTGACCGCCTGGCCTGGCGTGAGCGGTGCTCACGATCTCCGAACGCGGCAGTCAGGGCCGACCGCTTTATTCAGATCCATCTGGAAATGGAAGATGACCTGCCTCTGGTTCAGGCGCATTACGTTGCCGACCAGGTAGAGCAGGCGATTTTGCACTCGTTTTCCCGGATCCGATGTGATTATTCATCAGGACCCTGCTCTGTTGTCCACAGGGCAGCAGAGGAATTTGAACTTTCGCAGTGGTTGTACAAAACGTGAGCTACATTGGCATTATTTGTATAAATTACCGCCGTTTAGCCTGACCTGAATCAATTCAGCAAGAAGCGCTTGATATACTATCTCTAGATTCGTGGTTCCCTCGAGATTGATGGGAGCGCTTCGGGCAAAAGAATTAATTTTTAGCATTCCTAAGTTCAGAGGTAGTCATGATCAAGAAAATCGGTGTGTTGACAAGTGGCGGTGATGCGCCGGGTATGAACGCCGCCATTCGCGGTGTTGTGCGCGCAGCGTTGACGGAAGGTATAGAAGTCATGGGTGTCTATGACGGTTACCTCGGCCTGTACGAAGACCGTATGGTTCCGCTCGACCGCTACAGCGTGTCCGACATGATTAACCGTGGCGGCACATCCGTGGGTTCCGCGCGCTTCCCGGAATTCCGCGACGAAAATCTTCTCGTGCAGTGGCTATCGAAAACCTGAAAAAACGCGGGATTGATGCGCTGGTTGTTATCGGCGGTGATGGTTCTTATATGGGTGCTGTGCGCCTGACTGAATGGGCTTCCCATGCATCGGTCTGCCAGGCACCATTGATAACGACATCAAAGGTACTGACTACACCATCGGTTTCTTCACTGCGCTGAGCACCGTCGTTGAAGCGATTGACCGTCTGCGTGACACCTCTTCTTCCCACCAGCGTATTTCCGTTGTTGAAGTGATGGGCCGCTACTGTGGCGACCTGACTCTGGCGGCGGCAATTGCGGGCGGCTGCGAATTTATCGTGGTTCCGGAAGTTGAATTCAAACGTGACGATCTGGTTGCTGAAATCAAAGCCGGTATCGCGAAAGGTAAGAAACACGCGATTGTGGCGATTACCGAGCACATGTGCGATATCGACGAGCTGGCGCAGTTTATCGAAACTGAAACCGGCCGTGAGACACGTGCTACCGTTGGCTACATTCAGCGCGGCGGCTCCCCGGTTCCTTACGACCGTATCCTGGCGTCCCGTATGGGCGCGTACGCGATTGAACTGCTGCAGCAGGGCTTTGGCGGTCGTTGCGTGGGCATCCAGAACGAAAAACTAGTTCACCATGACATCATCGACGCTATCGAAAGCATGAAGCGCCGATTCAAGGGTGACTGGCTGGAATGCGCTAAGATGCTGTACTAATGATTTCGGAAAAAGGCAGATTCCTTTACCCTGAAACCGATGACAGAAGCAAAAATGCCTGATGCGCTTCGCTTATCAGGCCTACATGAATTCTGCAATTTATTGAATTTGCAAACTTTTGTAGGCCGGATAAGGCGTTCGCGCCGCATCCGGCATGGACAAAGCGCACTTTGTCAGCAATATGAGGCGGATTTCTTCCGCCTTTTTAATCCCTCAACATATACCCGCAAGTTATAGCCAATCTTTTTTCATTCTTTACCATTTTGGTTCCATCTCGGCAGGCTAGCCCTTATTACAACACAACAGATAAGAGAGCGGGCGATGAACAAGTGGGGCGTAGGGTTAACTCTTTTGCTGGCTTCCACCAGCGTACTGGCTAAGGATATTCAGTTACTTAACGTGTTATGATCCAACGCGCGGAGCTGTACGTATCAAGACAGGCTTCAGTGCGCACACCTAAAGAAAGAGGATACTGGCGATAATGTTGTTATCCGCCAATCGCACGGTGGTTCCGGAAAGCAGGTGACTTCCGTCATCAACGGTATCGATGCGGATGTGGTGACCCTGGCGCTGGCTTATGATGTTGATGCCATTGCTGAACGCGGCCGTATCGATAAGAACTGGATTAAACGTCTGCCGGATAGCTCCGCGCCGTACCTCCACCATTGTGTTCCTGGTCCGTAAGGGCAACCCGAAAACATATTCACGACTGGAACGACCTGATTAAACCGGCGTTTCCGATCACCCCAACCCAAAAGTCCGCGATGCTTAGTTATCTGGCGGCCTGGGTTATGCGCTGCACCACAACAACAACGATCAGGCCTGAAAGCTGCAGGACTTCGCGAAGGCGCCTAATAAGAATGTTGCAAGCGCTGGATCGGGCGCGCGTGGCTTAAGTAATACCTTTGTTGAACGTGGATCGGTGACGCGCTGATTGCGTGGGGAAACCAAGCGCTGCTGGCGACTAACGAACTGGGCAAAGAGAGTTTGAAATCGTCACGCCGAGCTGAATCTATCCTTGCTGAACCGACCGTCTCAGTCGTTGATAAAATCGCAGAAAGCCACCACCGCGGCGGCCGAGCCCACTGGAGATCCCTCACTCGCCGGAAGGCCAGGATTGCCGGCGAAAGACTATTCTACCGCCGCGTGACTCGCAGGTTGCGAAGAAGTATGAATCGCCATTCTGGAAACCAAAAACTCTTTACGATTGATGAAGAGTTCGGCGGCTGGACGAAAGCGGAACAGAAATTACCGAACGGCGGCACTTTCGACCAGATCAGTAAACGTTAATTTTCCCAGGATAATTATCAAACCCGGTGGTTTCTCGCGACCGGGTTTTTTATTTGTCACGATTTTGCGTTACCCTTGCATCTCTTTGAGGTACAGGGAAAAAAAGATGAAAAAAGCGGGTCTTCTTTTTTTGGTGATGATAGTTATCGCCGTTGTGGCTGCCGGTATTGGTTACTGGAAATTAACCGGTGAAGAGTCGGATACATTACGTAAGATTGTCCTTGAGGAATGTTTGCCCAATCAGCAGCAAAATCAAAATCCTTCGCCATGTGCGGAAGTCAAACCCAATGCCGGATACGTGGTTTTAAAAGATCTTAATGGCCCACTGCAATATCTGTTGATGCCAACGTATCGTATTAACGGTACTGAAAGTCCTTTGTTGACCGATCCTTCAACGCCGAACTTCTTTTGGTTGGCTTGGCAGGCGCGTGATTTTATGAGCAAAAAATACGGCCAGCCGGTTCCCGATCGCGCGGTTTCTTTGGCGATCAACTCCCGCACCGGGCGTACGCAAAACCATTTTCATATTCATATCTCTTGTATTCGTCCTGATGTGCGCAAACAGCTGGATAACAATCTGGCGAACATCAGCAGCCGCTGGTTGCCACTGCCAGGTGGTTTGCGCGGGCATGAATACCTGGCGCGTCGGGTAACGGAAAGCGAACTGGTACAACGCAGCCCATTTATGATGCTGGCAGAAGAAGTACCTGAGGCGCGGGAACATATGGGACGCTACGGGCTGGCGATGGTACGGCAGAGTGATAACTCATTTGTATTGCTGGCGACACAACGAAATCTACTGACGCTTAACCGTGCTTCAGCCGAGGAAATTCAGGATCATCAGTGTGAGATTTTGCGTTAAGGCGAAGAGTTAAGGAAAGTAAGTGCCGGATATGAAATCCGGCACCTGTCAGACTTAAGCCTGTTTAGCCGCTTCTGCAGCTTTAACGATTACTGCGAAGGCGTCAGCTTTCAGAGAAGCACCACCAACCAGCGCGCCGTCGATATCCGGCTGAGCAAACAGTTCTGCAGCGTTAGACGCGTTTACAGAGCCGCCGTACTGAATGATCACTTGTTCAGCGATGTTAGCGTCAACTTTAGCGATGTGGTCACGGATGAATTTGTGAACAGCCTGTGCCTGAGCCGGAGTTGCAGATTTGCCAGTACCGATTGCCCATACAGGTTCGTAAGCGATAACCGCACCTTCGAATGCCGCAGCACCCTGAGTTTTCAGTACCGCGTCGATCTGACGTGCGCAAACTTCTTCAGTTTTGCCCGCTTCATTTTCAGCTTCGGTTTCACCGATGCACAGAACCGGAGTCAGGCCCTGCTCTTTCAGCACCGCGAATTTTTTCGCGATCAGTTCGTCAGATTCTTTGTGGTAAGTACGACGTTCAGAGTGACCGATGATGATGTCGTTTGCGCCAACATCTTTGAGCATTTCAGCGGAGGTTTCGCCGGTGAATGCGCCGAGGTTCAGGTCAACGTTCTGCGCGCCCAGGTGGATGTGGCTGCCGGCCACCGCGTGTTTTAGCCAGATCGATGTACATTTCTGGCGGAGCGATAGCTACACCACAGCCAGAAACACCAGCCAGCTCGGTACGCAGATTAGCAACCAGCTCGTTTACCATGTGGCGGCTGCCGTTCAGTTTCCAGTTACCCATCACTAAAGGATGTCGCATTTCGATTCTCCACGCTTGTCAGCGGATTGGATCTGGCCGCCCGTCAGGGCAGCATGGTCTGTGAAACAGTATAGAGATTGAAAGGCATGAAGGCTTTGCTTTTTATCATTTATTCTGCCCCTCAAGATTTTGAGATAACGCCAGCTTAATCGGTTCAACGGCGAAGGTCAGCCCCTTTTCGCCATTATCTGCGACAACATAGCGAACCGCGCCTTCGGTGCTGGCGAAGTAGTGTTTGCCTTTGCCTTGGGTCAGTAGCTTTTGCCGGATGCCGGCTCTGCGGTTTCGTCAGCGTCGGAAGCACCGCGCGCATTAAGGCGCTCCCGTATCTCCTGCGCTTTAAGCTTTCGCCGCTTTTTGCTCCGGCCCTTGAATCGGCAACCAAGGTTATCTGGATCGATTTGATTTTCAACGTACCGCGTTCAAGCGCGGCGGAGGCGTATAAATTTTCATTAATTTTGCTGGCGGCGCGGGTAATCGTCAGCGTGGTCAGCGGCTCTTGAAGCATTGAGCGGAACTCGCCAAGCGGCAGGGTAGGGTTGTCGGTATTGAATTTTTCCCGAAACTGGCTGATAAAGAGATCAAATGCCGGAGCGCCCCCGTCGCGGGATTACGGGGCGACGGCCGTGGACGTTTCCGCCGACAGCACATGGGCCTTTTGGCCGGTCGACAGAGCGTGACGAGCCCAACCAGACATAGCGTTATCCATTTTTTCATGCCAATCGTTCTCCTCTTGCAGATACGATTAAAACGGGAACCGACGCGCTTGTCAAAATGTGCCCGCTTCAGGGTAAACTACGCGCACGAAGAGAAAGGAAACGGTGCATGACTTTACAGCAGTGGTTGTTTTCTATTAAAGGGCGCATTGGACGCCGTGATTTTTGGATCTGGATTGTCATCTGGGCAGTCACGATGGTGGCGCTGTTTAGCCTCGCGGGCGGCGGGTCTTATTGACCTGCAGACGGCGGCATTTATGCTGGTGTGCCTGTTGTGGCCAACGGCGGCGGTGACGATTAAACGCCTGCACGATCGTGGAAAGTCTGGCCTCTGGGCGCTGCTGATGGTGCTGGCGTGGATGTTACTGGCCGGAAACTGGGCAATGTTGCCGAGCGTCTGGCAGTGGGGCGTTGGGCGTTTTATCCCAACGCTGATTATCGTGATGATGCTGATCGATCTGGGCGCATTTGTTGGCACCCAGGGCAAAACAAATACGGTAAAGATACTCAGGATGTGAAGTATAAAGCCGACAATAAATCAAGTAATTAACCTTTAATATATCTCTTACTGCTATTTTTTTCCGGGATTGTTATTTCCACGATGCAAATGACAATACCCGGAAAATCCTTCTGAACTCTTCACCTTAAGCAATATCAAAAAAAATGGTAATCCATAAGATCATTACTTGTTTGTTCTTCCCTTAACGGCGCATTATTCTTAAGTCGTAATCGACAGAGAGGCGAATATACAGAGGTGCCCTATGAAAGATGTCGTAGATAAATGCAGTACTAAAGGATGTGCGATTGATATCGGTACGGTGATTGATAACGACAACTGTACCAGTAAGTTTTCGCGCTTTTTTGCCACCCGCGAAGAAGCAGAGTCTTTTATGACCAAACTGAAAGAGCTTGCCGCCGCTACATCCTCTGCAGATGAAGGGGCCAGCGTGGCCTATAAGATTAAGGATCTGGAGGGGCAAGTTGAGCTTGATGCGGCCTTCACTTTCTCATGCCAGGCCGAGATGATTATTTTTGAGTTATCACTGCGTTCGTTAGCTTGATGGAGTTGCTTTAGAAGGAGTTAAACATGGCTTATAAACACATTGGCGTGGCAATTTCCGGGAATGAAGAAGATGCCTTACTGGTGAATAAAGCCCTGGAGCTCGCCAGACATAATGACGCTCACCTGACGTTAATTCATATTGATGATGGCTTAAGCGAGTTGTATCCGGGTATCTACTTCCCTGCAACAGAAGATATTCTTCAATTGTTGAAGAATAAGTCGGATAACAAGCTGTATAAACTGACGAAAAATATTCAATGGCCGAAGACAAAACTGCGTATTGAACGCGGAGAAATGCCGGAAACACTGCTGGAAATTATGCAAAAAGAGCAGTGCGACCTCCTTGTCTGTGGTCATCATCACTCATTTATCAACCGTTTGATGCCGGCATATCGCGGGATGATCAATAAGATGAGTGCGGATTTGCTCATCGTGCCGTTTATCGATAAGTAACCGCTTACCAGTAATGCTCCGCTGTCATATGGCCCGGTCGGCGACGTAAATGTTTCGTCATCTGCCGGGTCTCTTTCAGCAACTGTTGTGTATCGCGCACCATCTGTGGATTGCCGCACAGCATCACATGGCTGGTTTCTTTATTCATCGGCAGGCCAATCGTGCTTTCCAGTTCCCCACTTTCAATTAATGCCGGTATCCGTCCGGTGAGCGACCCCGCTGCCGTTTCCCGACTGACCACCGTCTGAATGCGCAGTTTTCCTTCGTAGCGTTTTTCCAGTTCCTGCATCAGTGGCAAATAGCTTAAGTCGGCGGCATAACGTGCGGCGTGCACCAGGACCAGATTTTTGAAGCGATCTAAATCTTTACCTAGTTGCAGAATCGATAAATAAGGGCCAATCGCTGTACCGGTTGCCAGCATCCATAGCGTTTCGCAGTGCGGCACTTCATCGAGCACAAAGAATCCTGCCGCTTCGCTAACCACCTGCACTTCATCGCCTGGTTTCAGTGCCGCCAGTCGTGGGCTTAATTTGCCATCGGGGACGGTGACCAGGTAAAACTCCAGATCGGGATTATCGGGCGAGTTTACATAGGAGTAGGCGCGCTGGACGCGTTCGCCGTCGATTTCAAGGCCAAGCTTGGTAAATTGCCCGGCGGTAAACGGAAGCACGGGGGCGTGAACGGTGAGACTAAACAGGGCGTCGGTCCAGTTCTGCACTTTAGTGACTTTGCCTGTTACCCAATCAGCCATGTTTTTCTCCTGTTTTGATTGACTTGCCTTATCTTCGTTCTCCGAACAAAAAAATTCCAGTCCCGAAGGACTGGAAGGCTCAATCGATCAAATCAATCAGAGGATGTGCACCTGCATTTCCGGGTCTTTGCGATCCAGATAGTGGATGGACTGAATGCGGCGAATGGTGCGTGACTTGCCGCGGATCAGCAGCGTTTCGGTAGTCGCGATATTGCCTTTGCGGCTAATGCCTTCCAGCAGATCGCCTTTGGTAATACCGGTGGCAGAGAAGATGACGTTATCGCTGCGCGCCATATCGCCCAGGCGCAATACTTTACCGGCTTCGATGCCCATCGCTTTGCAGCGTGCCAGCTCCTGCTCGCCAATGCGACGATTCTCTTCGTTGTCGCCTTTGACGTCATGACGCGCCAGCAGACGACCGTTCATGTCGCCATCTAATGCGCGGATCACCGCCGCAGAAACTACGCCTTCCGGCGCGCCACCAATACCGTACAGCACGTCAACTTCGCTGTCTGGCATACAGGTGAGAATTGAGGCCGCAACGTCGCCGTCCGGAATAGCAAATACGCGTACGCCGAGTTGCTGCATTTCAGCGATAACGGCATCGTGGCGTGGTTTAGCCAGAATCGTTACCGTCAGTTCGCTCAACGGTTTGCCGAGCGCCGCCGCTACATTGCGCAGGTTATCCGCCAGCGGCAGGTTCAGATCAATGGTGCCTTTGGCTCCCGGCCCGACAATCAGCTTCTCCATATACATATCCGGCGCATTGAGGAAGCAGCCTTTATCGCCTACTGCCAGCACCGCCAGCGCGTTAGCCTGGCCCATCGCCGTCATGCGCGTGCCTTCAATCGGATCAACAGCAATATCTACCGCGTCGCCGCGACCAGTACCGACTTTTTCACCAATGTAGAGCATCGGTGCTTCGTCGATTTCACCTTCACCAATGACGATGGTGCCGTCAATGTTGACCTGGTTGAGCATAATACGCATGGCGTTTACCGCCGCGCCGTCCGCGGTGTTTTTATCGCCGCGTCCTAACCATTTGTAGCCAGCCAGCGCCGCTGATTCGGTGACGCGGGAAAATTCGATGGCAAGTTCTCGTCTCATAGCAAACTCTAAGCAGTAAGGAATGGCGCGAAGTGTAGCACAGGGGAAGGGAGGGATTATTGATGTGTGCGGGGTTGCCCCCGCACGTTTCGGGACTACCGGATGCGGCATAAACGCTTCATTCGGCATTTACATTACTCTTCGTGATCTTCCCACGCTAATGCGCGTTTCACCGCTTTCTTCCAGCCGCTGTAGCGGAAGTTACGCTCGGTGGTTTCAATCCCCGGACGGAATTCGCGCTCAATTACCGCTTTTTCCTGTAGTTCGTCGAGGTTCTGCCAGAAACCAACCGCCAGACCGGCAAGGTAGGCCGCGCCGAGTGCTGTGACTTCACGCACTTCCGGACGCTCTACGCGGGTACCGAGGATATCGGACTGGAACTGCATCAGGAAGTTATTGGCTACCGCGCCACCGTCTACGCGCAGGGCGTGCAGACGAATACCGGAGTCAGCCTGCATCGCTTCCAGCACGTCGCGCGTCTGGTAAGCGATGGATTCCAGCGTTGCACGGATGATGTGATTAGAGTTCACGCCGCGGGTCAGGCCGAAAATCGCCCCACGCGCATACGGGTCCCAATAAGGTGCGCCGAGGCCGGTAAAGGCAGGCACCACGTACACGCCGTTGGTATCTTTCACCTTAGTGGCGAAGTATTCGGAGTCGAACGCGTCGCTAATCAGCTTCATCTCATCGCGCAGCCACTGGATGGACGCTCCGGCCATAAACACCGCGCCTTCCAGCGCATAGTTCACTTCACCGCGCGGGCCGCAGGCGATAGTGGTCAGCAGGCCGTGGCTGGAAGCCACCGCTTTCTCACCGGTGTTCATCAGCATAAAGCAGCCGGTGCCGTGGTGTTTTCGCCATCCCTTCTTTGACGCAAAGTTGGCCGAACAGCGCCGCCTGCTGGTCACCGGCGATGCCGGAGATAGGAATACGGGTGCCGCCTTTACCGCCAATGTTGGTCTGACCGTACACTTCTGATGACTTGCGCACTTCTGGCAGCATGGCGCGTGGGATGTCCAGCACCTCCAACATCTTGTCATCCCATTCGAGGGTGTTGATGTTGAACAGCATGGTACGCGAGGCGTTGGTGTAGTCGGTAACGTGCACGCGGCCCTGAGTCATTTTCCAGACCAGCCAGGTATCGACGGTGCCGAACAGCAGTTCGCCGCGACGAGCGCGCTCACGGGAGCCTTCAACGTGGTCGAGGATCCACTTCACTTTGGTGCCGGAGAAGTACGGGTCAACCACCAGGCCGGTGGCGCTGCGTACGTACTCTTCCATGCCGTCACGTTTGAGTTGCTCGCAGATATCCGCCGTACGACGGCACTGCCAGACAATGGCGTTGTAGATGGGTTTTACCGCTTTCACGCTCCCACACTACGGTGGTTTCGCGTTGGTTGGTGATGCCGATAGCGGCAATTTCGTCGGAGCTAATGTCCGCTTTTGCCAGCACTTCAACCAGCGTTGAGCTGTGAGTCGCCCAGATCTCCATTGGGTCGTGCTCGACCCAGCCTGGCTTAGGGTAAATTTGTTCGAATTCGCGCTGTGACACGCTGACGATGTTGGCGTCATGATCCATAACGACGGCGCGTGAGCTGGTGGTGCCCTGGTCGAGCGCAACGATATATTTTTTGTCAGTCATAATGAACGTTCCGTAGTCAGATTACAGCGAAGCATTGTGTTGATTTTGGCTGGCGCCACTTTGCTCTTCAACCTCGCAGGTGTCGCACGGCAGATGGCGGCCAATCAGCTTACGATAGGTGAATGCAACCCAGTGCGGCGCCAACGATTGGCGCACACAGCGGCACCAGGAAATAAGGAATATCTTTGCCGCCGGTGAAGGCAACGTCGCCCCAACCTGCCAGCCAGGCGAAGGCTTTTGGCCCGATATCACGCGCTGGGTTCATCGCAAATCCGGTCAGTGGCCCCATGGAGGCGCCGATAACCGCAATCAGCAGGCCAATCAGCAGCGGTGCCAGCGGCCCGCGTGGAATACCGTTGCCGTCGTCGGTCAGCGCCAGAATCACGCCCATCAGGATAGCGGTAATCACCATTTCTACCGCGAAGGCCTGCACAAAATTGATATGCGGATTCGGATAGGTCGAGAAAATGCCAGCCAGTTCAAGACTTTCGACGCTGCCGCGCACCATATTGTGCGTGTGTTCGAAGTCGAAGAAAAGGTTGTAGTAAAGTCCGTACACCAGCGCGGCGGCACAGAATGCGCCAGCAAACTGGGCGGCAATGAATGGGACAACTTTACGTCCGTCGAAGCAAGCGAATAGCCAAAGGGCGATGGTGACGGCGGGATTAAGATGTGCACCAGACACGCCTGCGGTCAGGTAGATGGCCATTGCCACACCCAAACCCCAAATGATGCTGATTTCCCACTGCCCAAAACTTGCGCCCGCTACTTTAAGCGCCGCAACGCACCCCACGCCGAAAAAAATCAACAACCCGGTACCAAGAAACTCTGCGATGCACTGGCCTTTTAAGGTCGATGTCTGGCTCATAATCGGAATCCTGAACAATTTGATGATTATTGTATGCATGAGCATTCTTCATGACGCTCACGTTGCCATGTAGGCATAGTGTTAATTTATCGTTAACGAGCGTAAACGAGAAATATCGAAATCAAAATGTGTGTACCTCGTCAAGAAATGAGCGTTTTCGCGCCAAATAATGGGTCCGTTTTTCCAGGAGGCGAAAAGTGTGAAGGCGGAAACATTTGATTCGTTTCTAATTCGTTAACATATCGAAACGGGAATGTGCGCAAACAGGCCAGGACCGGCCGAAAATTGCGGACAACCGCAATGCCCCCAGGCTCTGGCGCTGGACAGGGGCGACGGGGCTTCATACAATCGACCACAAGCCGTGCGCTTTTATTTGGGTTAAGGCGTCGCCGGGGTTCCGGGACGATATCAACGCCTTGCAAGATCAGGAGATATAGGACGATGTCATTAGAAGTGTTTGAGAAACTGGAAGCAAAAGTTCAGCAGGCGATTGATACCATCACGCTGTTGCAGATGGAAATCGAAGAGCTGAAAGAAAAAGAACAGCAACATCGCTGGAGCAGGACGTTCAGGCTGCGCAGCATAACCGTGAAGAGCTGGAGCGTGAAAATGGCCAGCTGAAAGAACAGCAGAATGGCTGGCAGGATCGTCTGCAAGCACTGCTGGGTCGCATGGAAGAAGTGTGATTACGCTTCATCTTCCGCGTAATTTCTTTACTGTGTAGGCCAACAGGTAACGCAGAAAAAAGGCACCTTGCGGTGCCTTTCTTATCATTCAATATCCAGCGGATCTTCCGACAGGATAATACCGGTGTTATCGGCATAGAGATGGTCGCCGGAGAAGAAGGTCACGCCGCCGAAAATCGACGCGGACGTCGCTTTCGCCAATACCTTCGCCTGCGGAGCCTACCGGAATCGCGGCAATCGCCTGGATGCCGATATCCAACTCTTCTAAATCATCGACCTGACGGACTGCGCCGTAAACCACAATGCCTTCCCACTCGTTTTGCGTGGCCAGGCGGGCGAGGTCGGCATCAATCAGTGCGCGACGGACAGAACCGCCGCTGTCGACCAGCAGAATGCGGCCCCGGCCGTTCTGTTCGAGCAGGATCGGCAGCAACCCGTTATCCTCGAAACATTTTACGGTGATAATTTGTCCACCAAACGACAACCGTCCGCCAAAGTTGGAGAACAGGGGTTCCACGACGTTGACATCTTCCTGTAGATGTCGCAAAGCTCGGAAGTATCGTATTTCATAGGATTAACGCTCAGTTGCTGCGAGTGATTTTAGTATATCGCGCTCTATGCATTGTTGGCAAAATCATCAATTGTTAATTGATATTTGTCAGTTAAGCCAACGTCTTGCTCAGCACGATTCCGATGACGAACAGCAGGTTAGTTAATAGCGCACCTTTTACCGTCCGTTCGAGCATCGGCGGCATCGCCTGCGGCGAGAGTTCATGCATCACGTAGCGCGCCTGTTTCACCAGCAGTGGCGCTGCCAGCACGAACAGCCAGCCCCACGGACTGTGCAGGGTGAAAAGGTTAAACAACGCCAGACAGACCAGTGTCCCCATCAGCAGACAAACGTGATACCGTGGATGATGCCTGAAGCGAACGGCCAGCGCGTTTTTACCGTTCTCACGGTCGCTGTCGATATCGCGCAGATTGTTGATATTGAGCACCGCCGTTGCCAGCAGGCCGCAGGCAGTAGCGGGCAGGATAATCGCGCTGCTCAGACTGTGCGCCTGTAAATACCAGCTGCCAATCACGCTCAGCCAACCGAAGAAAATCAGTACCGACACATCGCCCAGGCCAATGTAGCCGTAAGGGCGGGTACCGACGGTGTAGGTAATGGCTGCAATAATCGCCAGCAGCCCCAGCACCAGGAAGCCGATAAAGTCACCCAGCGTTTGATAGGCCGTAAACAGCAAAGCCAGGCCAAAGAGGCAGATAAGCGCAACGGCAATCATCAGCGCCCGTTTCATCTGCTGGGTAATTACCCCTTTTTGCATCCCGCGCAATGGGTCGATGCGATCCGGTTTATCGCTGCCTTTCACCGCATCGCCGTAGTCATTGGCGAGGTTAGAGAGAATTTGCAGCAGGCTGGCGGTAATCAATGACAGCACGGCGACGGCGGGATTAAAGCGTCCCTGCCACCAGGCGAGGGCGGTGCCTACGATTATCGCGGCACAGGCCAGAGGTAATGTTTTCGGGCGCAGACTTTCCAGCCAGGCCTGGTGCGGTGTAGGTGTCATTAGTTATTAGTTATCAGCCAGTAAAATGGGGCTTTCAGCCCCATCAATTTAAAGATGAAAATGCAGTGTCCGCGATTATAGGATAAAACGGCTCAGATCTTCATCTGCGATTTATGCATCCAGACGTTTGCTCACGTATTCCGCATCAATTGTGATGCTTTGGCCGTTCAGGTCGCTGGCGTCATAGGAGATATCTTCCATCAACGCTCCAGAACGGTATGCAGACGACGTGCACCGATGTTCTCGGTGGTTTCGTTAACCTGCCAGGCCGCTTTGGCTATACGCTTTATACCGGACTCGGTGAATTCGATATTCACCCCTTCGGTTGCCATCAGCGCTTTGTACTGCACGGTAATGGACGCGTTTGGCTCGGTCAGGATACGCTCGAAGTCGCTGGTGGTCAGCGCCTGCAGTTCAACGCGAATTCGCAGACGGCCCTGAAGTTCGGGGATCAGGTCAGACGGTTTTGCCACCTGGAATGCGCCAGAAGCGATAAACAGGATGTGGTCGGTTTTAACCATACCGTGCTTAGTGGAAACGGTGCAGCCTTCAACCAGCGGCAGCAGGTCACGCTGTACGCCTTCACGAGAGACGTCAGGGCCGGAAGATTCACCGCGCTTACAGATTTTATCGATCTCATCGATGAACACGATATGGTGCTGTTCAACCGCCTCGATAGCGTCTTGCTTGAGCTCTTCTGGGTACAAAAGCTTCGCCGAAAAAAAAACAATCAATAGTTTCATCGCATCTTTAATTTTCAGCTTGCGAGGTTTCTGCTTCTGACCGCCCAGGTTCTGGAACATGGACTGCAGCTGGCTGGTCATCTCTTCCATTCCTGGAGGCGACATGATTTCTACGCCCATCGGAGCGGCGCAAGATCGATCTCAATCTCTTTGTCGTCCAGCTGGCCTTCGCGCAGTTTTTTGCGGAATGCCTGACGCGCAGCAGAAGGTTCAGACGGCTGTTCAGACTGGCCCCAGTTGTTTTTAGCCGGTGGGATTAGCACGTCGATAATGCGCTCTTCGGCCATCTCTTCGGCGCGATAGCGATTTTTCTCGATGGCGTGCACACGCACCATTTTGATCGCCGAATCGGTCAGATCGCGAATGATGGAGTCGACTTCTTTACCCACATAGCCCACTTCGGTGAACTTGGTGGCTTCAACTTTGATGAACGGTGCGTTGGCAAGCTTGGCCAGACGACGGGCGATTTCGGTTTTACCGACGCCGGTTGGGCCGATCATCAGAATGTTTTTCGGCGTTACTCGTGGCGCAGCTCTTCATCAAGCTGCATACGGCGCCAGCGGTTACGTAAGGCGATAGCAACGGAGCGCTTGGCCGCGTCCTGACCGATGATGTGTTTGTTCAGTTCGCTGACAATTTCGCGTGGGGTCATTTCAGACATGGGAGATCCTTACGCCTTAGACGGTAATTCTTCGATGGTGTGGAAATGGTTGGTATAAATGCAGATATCACCTGCAATATTCAACGCTTTTTCAGCAATTTCACGCGCGCTAAGCTCGGTGTTTTCCAGCAGAGCACGGGCTGCGGCCTGGGCGTACGGGCCGCCAGAACCGATAGCAATCAGGTCATTTTCCGGCTGCACGACGTCACCGTTACCGGTGATGATGAGCGAGGCGGTTTCATCCGCGACTGCCAGCAGGCTCCAGCTTGCGCAGCATACGGTCGGTACGCCAGTCTTTAGCCAGCTCAACGGCGGCTTTAACCGCAGATGCCCCTGGTGCATTTCCAGTTTACGTTCGAACAGTTCGAACAGCGTGAAGGCGTCCGCAGTACCACCCACAAAACCGGCGATTACTTTGTCGTTATACAGACGACGAACTTTTTCACGTTGCCCTTCATGACGGTATTGCCCACGTTGGCCTGGCCATCACCGGCAATTACAACGTGGCCGTTACGGCGAACACTTACTATTGTTGTCACGAGCAGACCCCTTTGTTGCAAATACGGAAATAGAGGCCCCGTACCGTGTACGGGGCCGGATGAGATTATAAGATGGGGGGGATTTTGGGGGTTTCGACCCCCTGAAGCGAGCCTAATGCAGTTTGCGTGACCCGCCATCTTCAGGCGAGCAATGGTGCTATCGGCGTTATCCTTGCCTTTGACCGGGCCGATAACCACACGATTCCAGCCGTTATTGGTGGTGATTTTGGAGTCAAAGCCTTCAAAGGCCGGCTGAGCACGTACCGTCTCTGCCTGTTCCGCGCCTCTGAACGAACCGCACTGCACCATCCAGCGGCGTTCGTCTTTTTTCTCCGCCGTCGGTTTTGGCGCGTCAGCGGCACGAGCAACTGGCGCAGCTTGCTGCGGCTTCGACTGCGCAGTCGTGTGCGCAGGAGTTTGCAGCAGATCCTGGTACGGCTGCTGAGAAGAAGCCGGTTTAGACTGGCGCGGTTGCGCCTGTACCGGTGCGGCTTGCGACGTACGCGTCTGCTGCTGCCAGCTTTGTTCAGTCGTACGCGACTGCTGAGCCAGGCGTTGCTGTTCCGCTAATTGCTGCGCCTGACGTTGGCGCTGTAGCGTTTGCTGACGCTGTTCCGGCGTCTGTTCATTCCACGGAACTTCAACCAGCTGCGTTGGCTGCTGGCGCATATCAGCCTGCATTTGTTCAAGAAGCTGACGTTGTTCTGGTGTCAGTTGCTCCGGCGTTTTCACTTCACCACCGGCAGAAGGTTCTGTGGGCGCACGCACTCCCGGCTGGCGACTTTCCAGCTCTTTAATGTAGCGCCAGCGTTCTTCTGGTTTTGGTGGTAGTCCGTTTCCGGTCACTTTCTGGCTTTGCAGCGTCTCGGACTCTTCTTTCTTGTGATGCGTAATGAAGTACAGACCACCGATAAAGGTCACAAGAACGGCGGCAGCAATAGCGACCATAGCGGGAGAAACCGCAGGCAGATTTCGTTGCTTTTTCCGTGAGGTGCTCTTTTTTCGCCGCGAAGGTGCCGGTTGGCTGCGGCGTACATAATCTCGTTGTGCCACTATCGTTTCGCTGTATTTATTCGTTCGTCAGCCCGCCATGTTACTTAAGCGGCGGGCCTTTGACCAGTCACGGCAGTCTTAAAGGTTTACTTTAAGGTAACGCGCGTGTTGATCCCCGGATGATAAGTTCGCAGTCCATTAAACGAGAGCCACTGCCAACGTGTTGCCCCTGCATTTGATCAAGCAATAACAGCATAGCTTCCCGACCGATTTCGTAACGCGGCTGCGCGATGGTTGTCAGCGGCGGATCACAAAATTGCGTCAGGTCGATGTTATCAAAACCGATTATGGAAAGGTCTTCCGGGACTTTCAGCCCCTGGCGTTTTGCCTGAGAAAGTGCGCCGAGCGCCATCACATCGCTATGGCAGAAGACAGCAGTAGGCGGTTGTGGAAGATCAAGCAGCTGCTGCATCGCTTTGCTTCCGGCTTCGAAGGTGAAGTCGCCACGGGCGATGTATTGCGGATCAACCATAATGCCGCAGCGACGCAGCGCCTGAACATAGCCTTGCAGGCGGTAGTGACACAGCGGCATCTCTTCGGGACCGGCTATACAGCCAATCCGTTTATGCCCTTGCTCATATAAATAATTTACTGCATCAAATGCGGCGGTCAGATTGTCGATATGAACTGTAGGCAGCTCCAGCTCCGGTGCAAATTCGTTCGCCATCACCATCGGCGGCAGATTACGCTGTTCCTCAATGCTGGCATCAAACGGCAGCCTTGAACCCAGCAACAACATGCCATCAATTTGCTTGGTGATGATCAAATCGATAAAGGTTTTTTCCTGCTGATTTTGATGCGCACAGTCGCCAATCAGTACCAGATAACCCTGAGCTGCCGCGGTGACTTCGATCCCCCGGATCACTTCACTAAAGAAGGGATCGCAGATATCCGGGACGATAACCAGAATGGTGCGCGATTCATTGCGCTTCATGTTACGCCCCTGCAACTGCGGGAGATAACCTACCTCCAGCGCCGCCTGCTCAACGCGGTTGCGCGTCGCCTGCGAAACTTTTTTCAGGGATTCATCAATGCACGAGATACGGTTGCCGTAGAGACATTCGCTTGTAGGGCAACATCTTTCATGGTTGCGGCAACAACCGGTTTTTTAGCCTTCACCTGATTTTCTCCTCGACTTGCACTGGCGCAGGCACATCCTTTGTGACCTGACATCTGACACACTTTTATCAGATAGTTAGGGGGATCTGTACATTTTTTTCATCAAAAGTGTGATGATTGTTTCATTTCACGATCCCGCTCTCAACGTCTGCCATTAACCTTCGATAGGGTCGACGTCGAGAACCCACTTCACTTTGCGGGATTCCGGGAGCGTATTGATGAGTGCTAGCGTGCCGGTAACAATGTGCTGCAAGCGCACACGTGAGGGATGTTGTAGCAGAATCTGCCAGCGGTAACGGCCGCCGCGCTTTGGAGCCAGGGCGGGAACCGGGCCAAGTACCCACAGCTTATCGTCCGCGAGCGGGCTTGCTTGAATCAGGTTACGTAGCTGTTGCAAGAACAGCGGCGCCTGCTGGCGTTGTGATCTTCCCGCGCATCAATACGTGGCTGGTGTACGGCGGAAGTTGCATGGTCTGGCGCTCCGCCAGCGCCTGTTCGGCAAAGGCGTCATAGCCTTTGTATAGCAACGTTTGCAGTAGAGGATGGTCTGGATGGTGGGTCTGCAGGACCACTTCGCCTTGTTTCCCTGCGCGTCCGGCACGGCCAGAGACCTGGGTATACAGCTGAGCAAAGCGTTCCGCCGAGCGGAAATCGGCAGAGAAGAGTGCGCCATCAACGTCCAGTAGCGCAACCAGCGTGACGTCGGGGAAATGGTGTCCCTTTGCCAGCATCTGAGTGCCAATGAGAATACGTGCGCCGCCGCGATGCACTTCCGCCAGATGCTGCTCTAATGCTCCTTTGCGACTGGTGGTATCGCGGTCGATGCGCGACAACGGTACGCCAGGGAAAATGGGGGCCAGCGCGTGTTCAAGCTGCTCCGTCCCAGACCGACCGGCACCATATGCGTGGAGCCGCAGGATGGGCACTGACGCGGAATAGGGCGCTGGCTGTCGCAGTGATGGCAGCGTAGATGATGCTGCGCCTGGTGCAACGTGTAGTAGCTGTCGCAGCGCGGACATTCAGCAATCCAGCCGCAGTCATGGCACAAGAGCGTAGGCGCAAAGCCTCGGCGGTTCAGGAATAGGATTACCTGATTATCGGCCTGTAGGTGCTGACGCATACGGTTAATCAGCGCCGGGGAAAGTCCGGCCTGTAGATGTTGGCCCCTCCGATCGAGCACATGCTGGGTCGCCGGGCGCGCATTGCCCGCTCGGCGGGTTAAACGCAGCATACGGTACTTCTGTTGACGCACGTTCGCAATGTTTCCAGCGCGGGCGTAGCCGAGCCGAGAATAATCGGGATTTGTTCACTGTGGGCGCGCCAGACGGCGAGGTCGCGTGCATGGTAGCGCCAGCCTTCCTGTTGCTTATAAGAGCTATCGTGCTCTTCATCAATGACGATGACGCCGAGATTTTTCAACGGCGTAACAGCGACGAGCGGGTGCCGATAACAATCGCCGCCTCACCGTTTTTGGCTTTTAACCAAGCAGGCAGACCTTCGCTGTCGTTAGGTCGGAGTCAGTACTTCCACCGGCGCGTTAAAACGTTCGCGAAAGCGAGCGATGGTTCGGCGTCAGGCCGATTTCCGGCACCATCACCAGCGCTTGTTTGCCCTGTGCCAGCGCGTTCTCCAGCACGCTAAGATAGACTTCGGTTTTGCCCGAACCGGTGATGCCCTTTAGCAGCCAGGCAGAGAATTCATCGGAGGCGCTGTGGATAGCGCCCACTGCCGTCGCCTGTTCGGTGTTCAGCCGCAGTCGTTCGCCCGGCACCGAGTAGTTGTCCGCCAGTCGACGGTTTCCGGCGCAAGACTGCCGAGTTCGCAGAGCCCCTTTGTACGCAGCGCCTGCATGGCGCTCTCGTTGAACTCCATTTCCGCGACCTGATGACGCCGATTTTCCCCTGGCGCAGCGCCGCCAGCGCTTGTTGCTGTTTCGGCGAACGTTTCAGGGTATTGATATCCACCGCCTGCCCCTGTTCGGTGGCAAACCAGAACCATTGTGGCGTGGCGCTGGCAGGTTTCCCCTGACGCAGCAGAATCGGCGCCGCGTGGAACAGCACGTCGCCGATCGGATGGTGATAATAGTCCGCCGCCCACAGCAGCAGCGCCAGACGGCGGGAGAAAATCCGGTTCATCGTCCAGCACTTCGATAACGGCTTTCAGCTCATCGCGCGGCAGTTCGCTTTTTTCGCTGACCGCCACCACAATACCCACGCGCTCCTGGTGTTTGCCAAACGGCACGCGCACGCGGCAGCCTGCTTTGGCGCTGAGGCTATCAGGCAGCAGGTAGTCGAACGTACGGGGCAGTGGAACAGGCGGGCAACGTTGACAACGGGCATGGTTTTTTCCTGACTTGAAATCTGGCGAGCACCATACACATTGGGTAGGAGTGCGGATCAGTTTGCATCTACTGGTCAAATTCTGTATGAGTTCGCCGCCTTTGGATGCATTTTGGCATCAGGAAATATACTACATTAACATCGCGTGGTGTCTGGCGTTAGGGCTGGAAGAGCGACGCGGCCTTAACCGAGGTTTTCCCCATGAAAAAAGATATCCATCCTAAATACGAAGAAATTACTGCATCTTGCTCTTGCGGTAACATCATGAAAATCCGCTCTACCGTAGGTCACGACCTGAACCTGGACGTGTGCGGTAAATGCCACCCGTTCTACACTGGCAAGCAGCGTGACGTTGCTACCGGTGGCCGTGTTGACCGCTTCAACAAGCGTTTCAGCGTCCCAGGCAGCAAGTAAGTCGAAAAAAGCGCCTGGGCGCTTTTTTTGTGTCTGAATTTTGGTCGTATTACCACGAAAACAGCGGCCATTCTTTGGCGACCGTGGTGAGTTGTGGCGCATCGAAAACGGCTTGTGGCGAGACCACCGTTTCCTCAAGCGGAATATTCTTGCCGTAACGTTCTTTGAGCTTTGCCTGAACTTGTGGGCTGCTCAGGTCGAACTCTTTCAACTTCTGCTGCTCGCCCACGCGCATTCCCAGCGCGTTCTGGTAAACCTTCCACACCACTTCCGAACAGTACTGGCGATCGTCGCTCCATGAGAAGCTGAAATCATACGGTTTACCGAGATAACGTTTTGCCGTTTGCGCCAGTTTTTGCTGTTGTTCAACACTCAGTCCGCCTTCAACGCGGCGAACAACGTATTTGCCCTTTTCACCATGGGCGATCCACTGCTTGAGCGGGGTGTATTTCACCGGGCCGACTGCTTCAAAAACGTAGGGCTTTTTGTTGCGTATCACCAGCATACCGGTGTGGCTATAATCGGTATGGGTCGCCAGTTGGATCGCTTTACTTTGCGATGAGCGAGAGATCTGAAAGATGATGTCGCCGGTTTGTGGCTGCCAGGCAAAGGCAGGTACAGAAACCAGCAGGCTGAGGATCAGCAGCCTGTTTTTCATAGTTAAACGTCCATGTATAAAAAGCGGTGGGTCGCAGACAACGTGCTCGTTGTTTATGCCGGATGCGGCGTGAACGCCTTATCCGGCCTACAAGTTCGTGCAAATTCAATAAATTGCAATATGACGTAGGCCTGATAAGCGTAGCGCATCAGGCGATTCCACTCCGCGCCGCTCTTTTTTGCTTTAATATTCCCACGTCTCCGGGTCAATCCCCAGCTCACGCATAATCACTTTCGCTGCTTCTGGAATTTCATCGCTGCGCTCTTTACGCAGGTCTTCATCGTTAGGCAACGGTTGACCGGTAAAAGCATGCAGGAACGCTTCACACAGCAATTCGCTGTTGGTGGCGTGTGACGCAGGTTGTTGACCTGACGACGCGTGCGTTCGTCGGTGAGGATCTTCAACACCTTCAGAGGAATGGAAACCGTAATTTTTTTACTTGCTCACTCTTCTTACCGTGCTCAGCGTCTTCGGCTGATATATTCGCCGCTCCATTCAGCCATGAGATACCTTTAATCCTCTAGTCATTAGTAACAGGCCGATTCACGACCATGATCGCGCGCAGTTTACCGTACAGGCCCCGTTCTGGCACGAGTTAAGTCCCTCTCGCAGATGTGCGCTAATGCATATAATTTTAACGGCTATTTGCCGATCGCTCAATCTATACGCAAAGAAGTTTAGAAGTCTAGATGTATTGACGGCTATGTAAACTATGTTTATTCTGGGGTCTGACTTTTCACAGACCTTGCCAGGGAACGAATCCTCATGACCCGTAAACAGGCCACCATAGCGGAGTGCGTAGCGGTTTAATGACGACGAGCAGTATGGTTGTGTTGTCCCGCCTATCCACCTTTCCAGCACCTACAATTTTACCGGTTTTAATGAACCGCGTGCGCATGATTACTCTCGTCGCGGGAACCCGACGCGCGATGTCGTTCAGCGGGCGCTGGCCGAGCTGGAAGGGGGCGCAGGCGCCGTGATGACCAATACGGGGATGTCGGCGATTCACCTGGTGACTACCGTATTCCTGAAGCCGGGCGACCTGCTGGTGGCTCCGCATGAGAGCTACTGCTCGGCGGCAGCTACCGTCTGTTTGACAGCCTGGCAAAACGTGGCTGCTATCGCGTGCTGTTTGTCGATCAGGGCAATGAGGCGGCGCTGAAAGCGGCACTGGCGGAAAAACCGAAGCTGGTGTTAGTCGAAAGTCCAAGCAACCCGCTGCTGCGCGTGGTCGATATCGCCAAAATCTGCGAGCTGGCACGCGAGGCCGGAGCGGTCAGCGTGGTGGACAATACCTTCCTGAGCCCGGCGCTGCAAAATCCGCTGGCGTTAGGCGCTAACCTGGTGCTGCACTCCTGCACCAAATATCTGAACGGCCACTCGACGTGGTCGCAGGCGTAGTGATTGCAAAAGATCCGGATACCGTCACAGAACTGGCATGGTGGGCGAATAATATCGGCGTCACCGGCAGCGCGTTCGACAGCTACCTGTTGCTGCGCGGTCTGCGTACGCTCTCTCCACGTATGGAAGTGGCGCAACGTAACGCTTATGCCATTGTCGACTTCCTGAAAACACAGCCGCTGGTGAAAAAGCTGTATCATCCTTCTCTGCCGGAAAACCAGGGGCATGAAATTGCCGCGCGTCAGCAGAAGGGTTTTGGTGCGATGCTCAGCTTTGAACTGGGTGGCGATGAGCAAACATTGCGTCGTTTCCTGAGCGGGCTGTCGCTGTTCACGCTGGCAGAATCGCTGGGTGGCGTTGAGAGCCTGATCTCTCATGCGGCCACCATGACGCACGCCGGTATGGCGCCAGAAGCGCGCGCCGCCGCAGGTATTTCTGAGACGCTATTGCGTATCTCAACCGGTATTGAAGATAGTGAAGACTTAATTGCCGATCTGGAAAATGGATTCCGGATCGCAGCCGAGGGGTAAACATGAGTGTGATTGCGCAGGCAGGGGCGAAAGAGCGTCAGCTGCATAAATTTGGTGGGAGTAGTCTGGCGGATGTGAAGTGTTACCTGCGCGTTGCCGGTATTATGGCCGAGTACTCGCAGCCCGGCGATATGATGGTGGTTTCCGCCGCCGGTAGCACCACCAACCAGCTGATCAACTGGCTGAAGCTCAGTCAGACCGATCGCCTCTCTGCGCATCAGGTTCAGCAGGCGCTGCGCCGCTATCAGTCGGATCTGATTAGCGGCCTGTTACCGGCAGACATTGCTGACGGCATGATTGCCGATTTTATCCACGACCTGGAGCGTTTGGCCGGGCTGCTGGATGCGGGCGTCAACGATGCAGTGTATGCGGAAGTGGTCGGCCACGGTGAAATATGGTCCGCGCGTCTGATGGCGGAAGTCCTGAAGTTACAAAATGTTGCCGCCGCCTGGCTCGACGCGCGCGCCTTCTTACGCGCAGAACGCAGCGCCCAGCCGCAGGTCGACGAAGGCTTGTCTTACCCGCTGTTGCAACAACTGCTGGCTCAACATCCGGGTAAACGTCTGGTGGTCACCGGTTTTATCAGCCGTAGTAACGCTGGTGAAACCGTACTGCTGGGGCGTAACGGTTCTGACTACTCGGCCACGCAAATCGGTGCGCTGGCGGGTGTTTCCCGCGTGACCATCTGGAGCGACGTCGCCGGTGTTTACAGCGCTGACCCGCGTAAAGTCAAAGATGCCTGTCTGCTGCCGCTGCTGCGCCTGGACGAAGCCAGCGAGCTGGCGCGTCTGGCGGCACCGGTACTGCACACCCGTACGCTACAGCCGGTTTCCGGTAGCGACATCGACCTGCAATTACGCTGTAGCTACACGCCGGATCAAGGCTCAACGCGCATTGAGCGCGTGCTGGCCTCCGGTACCGGCGCACGCATCGTCACCAGCCACGACGACGTCTGCCTGATTGAGTTTCGCGTTCCTGCCAGCCAGGACTTTAAGCTGGCGTACAAAGAAATTGACCAGTTACTTAAGCGTGCGCAGATCCGCCCGTTGGCGGTGGGCATTCATGCCGATCACCAGTTGCTGCAGTTCTGCTACACCTCGGAAGTCGCCGACAGCGCGCTGAAAATTCTTGATGAAGCCGGTCTACCGGGCGAACTGCGCCTGCGTCAGGGGCTAGCGCTGGTGGCGATGGTTGGGGCGGGCGTCACCCGTAACCCGCTGCACTGCCACCGTTTCTGGCAGCAGCTGAAAGGCCAACCGGTTGAGTTCACCTGGCAGTCGGAAGAGGGCATCAGCCTGGTCGCCGTGTTGCGCGCAGGCCCAACCGAAAGTCTGATTCAGGGGCTGCACCAGTCGCTGTTCCGCGCGGAAAAACGCATTGGTCTGGTGCTGTTTGGCAAAGGCAATATCGGCTCCCGCTGGCTGGAGCTGTTTGCTCGCGAGCAGGGTACGCTCTCGGCGCGTACCGGTTTTGAATTTGTGCTGGCAGGGGTGGTGGATAGTCGCCGCAGCCTGCTGAGCTACGAAGGGCTTGATGCTAGCCGTGCGCTGGCCTTCTTCGATGATGAGGCGGTTGAACAGGATGAAGAATCATTATTCCTGTGGATGCGCGCCCACCCGTATGACGATTTAGTGGTGCTGGATATTACCGCCAGCGAACAGCTGGCCGATCAGTATCTGGATTTCGCCAGCCATGGTTTCCACGTAATCAGCGCCAACAAACTGGCCGGGGCCAGCAGCAGCGATAAATACCGTCAGATTCACGACGCGTTTGAAAAAACGGGGCGCCACTGGCTGTATAACGCCACCGTTGGTGCAGGCCTGCCGGTGAACCATACCGTGCGCGATCTTATCGACAGCGGCGATAGCATTCTGGCCATCAGCGGTATTTTCTCCGGCACACTTTCCTGGCTGTTCCTGCAGTTTGATGGCAGCGTGCCGTTCACCGATCTGGTCGATCAGGCGTGGCAGCAAGGGCTGACCGAACCGGACCCGCGCGTTGACCTTTCCGGTAAAGACGTGATGCGTAAACTGGTGATTCTGGCGCGCGAAGCGGGCTACGACATCGAGCCGGATCAGGTGCGCGTTGAGTCTCTGGTTCCTGCGCACTGTGAAGATGGCTCCATCGACCATTTCTTTGAAAACGGTGATGAGCTCAACGAGCAAATGCTCCAGCGTCTGGAAGCGGCTCAGGAAATGGGACTGGTGCTGCGCTACGTGGCGCGTTTTGACGCCAACGGCAAAGCGCGTGTTGGCGTGGAAGCCGTGCGTCAAGAGCATCCGCTGGCGGCATTACTGCCGTGCGATAACGTGTTTGCTATCGAAAGCCGTTGGTATCGCGATAACCCGCTGGTTATCCGTGGGCCGGGTGCCGGTCGCGATGTTACCGCCGGGGCAATTCAGTCGGATATCAACCGTCTGGCGCAGCTGCTGTAATTTCAGAAATTTAATAATGCCCGGTACTCATGTTTTCGGGTTTATGGTTTCTAATGAAATATATTGAATTATCATAGGATTAGGCCGGATTAAGCGTTTACGACGAATCCGGCAAGAAGCAATAAGTACATGGTTAGTTTATATTTGCAGTCCGGTTTGCTTTGCATACCGGATTTTCTTTTTCTTACCATCCTGAAGTTTTTTCATCTTCCCTGATTTTTCCTCACCATCATTGGTCATTTTTCGGTTGACGCCCTTCGGCTTTTCCTTCATCTTTACATCTGGACGTCTAAACGGATAGATGTGCACAACACAACATATAACTACAAGCGATTGATGAGGTAAGGTATGAGCTTTTTTCACGCCAGCCAGCGGGATGCCCTGAATCAGAGCCTGGCAGAAGTCCAGGGGCAGATTAACGTTTCGTTCGAGTTTTTCCCGCCGCGTACCAGTGAAATGGAGCAGACCCTGTGGAACTCCATCGATCGCCTTAGCAGCCTGAAACCGAAGTTTGTATCGGTGACCTATGGCGCGAACTCCGGCGAGCGCGACCGTACGCACAGCATTATTAAAGGCATTAAAGATCGCACTGGTCTGGAAGCGGCACCGCATCTTACTTGCATTGATGCGACGCCCGACGAGCTGCGCACCATTGCACGCGACTACTGGAATAACGGTATTCGTCATATCGTGGCGCTGCGTGGCGATCTGCCGCCGGGAAGTGGTAAGCCAGAAATGTATGCTTCTGACCTGGTGACGCTGTTAAAAGAAGTGGCAGATTTCGATATCTCCGTGGCGGCGTATCCGGAAGTTCACCCGGAAGCAAAAAGCGCTCAGGCGGATTTGCTTAATCTGAAACGCAAAGTGGATGCCGGAGCCAACCGCGCGATTACTCAGTTCTTCTTCGATGTCGAAAGCTACCTGCGTTTTCGTGACCGCTGTGTATCGGCGGGCATTGATGTGGAAATTATTCCGGGAATTTTGCCGGTATCTAACTTTAAACAGGCGAAGAAATTTGCCGATATGACCAACGTGCGTATTCCGGCGTGGATGGCGCAAATGTTCGACGGTCTGGATGATGATGCCGAAACCCGCAAACTGGTTGGCGCGAATATTGCCATGGATATGGTGAAGATTTTAAGCCGTGAAGGAGTGAAAGATTTCCACTTCTATACGCTTAACCGTGCTGAAATGAGTTACGCGATTTGCCATACGCTGGGGGTTCGACCTGGTTTATAAATAGTGTGGCTTTTGTGAAAATCACACAGTGATCACAAATTTTAAACAGAGCACAAAATGCTGCCTCGAAATGAGGGCGGGAAAATAAGGTTATCAGCCTTGTTTTCTCCCTCATTACTTGAAGGATATGAAGCTAAAACCCTTTTTTATAAAGCATTTGTCCGAATTCGGACATAATCAAAAAAGCTTAATTAAGATCAATTTGATCTACATCTCTTTAACCAACAATATGTAAGATCTCAACTATCAAATCCGTGGGTCATTTCAGCTATAACTTATCAGCATGGGTGTATATCTTAATGATAAATACTGTAAGGGAGCATAGTGATGAGCACGCCAGACGATACCCACAACGCAGGTAAATGTCCTTTCCACCACGGTGGTGGGCACGATCAGAGCGCAGGCGCAGGCGAACCAGTAGCAAAGACTGGTGGCCGAAGCAGCTCCGCGTTGATCTTCTTAATCAGCATTCCAATCGTTCCAACCCGTTGGGTGAGGATTTCGATTACCGCAAAGAATTCAGCAAACTGGACTACTCCGCGTTAAAAGGTGATATCCGCGCGCTGTTAACTGATTTCTCAATCCTGGTGGCCAGCCGACTGGGGCAGCTACGTAGGGCTGTTTATCCGCATGGCATGGCACGGTGCGGGCACCTACCGTTCACTGGACGGTCGTGGTGGTGCTGGCCGTGGTCAGCAACGTTTCGCCCCGCTGAGCGTCCTCGGCCAGACAACGTGAGCCTGGATAAGGCGCGCCGTCTGCTGTGGCCAATCAAACAAAAATACGGCCAGAAAATTTCCTGGGCTGACCTGTATATCCTCGCGGGTAACGTGGCGCTGGAAAACTCCGGCTTCCGTACCTTCGGCTTCGGTGCCGGTCGTGAAGATGTGTGGGAACCGGATCTGGACGTCAATGGGGGTGATGAAAGCCTCGTGCCGCGCACCGTGACCCAGAAGAGCTGGCGAAACGTCCGCTGGCCGCGACAGAAATGGGCCTCATTTATGTGAACCCGGAAGGGCCAAACGCCAGTGGTGAACCGCTGTCAGCAGCGGCGGCGATTCGTGCCACCTTCGGCAACATGGGGATGGACGACGAAGAGACCGTGGCGCTGATCGCCGGTGGTCATACGTGGAAAACTCACGGCGCGGCGGAAGCTACGCACGTCGGGGCCATCTGAAGCTGCGCCAATTGAGTCGCAGGGCCTCGGCGGGCAAACAGCTTCGGCAGCGGCGTTGGCGCGGACGCCATTACCTCTGGTTTGGAAGTGGTCTGGACACAGACGCCAACCCAGTGGAGCAACTACTTCTTCGAGAACCTGTTCAATACGAATGGGTGCAGACCCGCAGTCCGGCTGGCGCAATCCAGTTTGAAGCGGTGGATGCACCACATGATCCCAGATCCGTTCGACCCGTCGAAAAAACGTAAGCCAACTATGTTGGTGACTGACCTGACGCTGCGCTTGGATTCGGACTTCGAGAAGATTTCTCGTCGTTTCCTTAACGACCCGCAGGCCTTTAACGAAGCTTTTGCCCGCGCGTGGTTCAAACTGACCCACCGTGATATGGGGCCAAAAGCGCGCTACATCGGCCCGGAAGTACCAAAAGAGATCGATCGGCAGGATCCGCTGCCGCATCCGTTCTTCCAGCCATCCGCTGATGATATCGAAAGCCTGAAGGCTGAGATTGCGGCTTCTGGCCTGACCGTAAGCGAGCTGGTTTCCGTGGCCTGGCCTTTGGCTTCCACCTTCCGTGGCGGTGACAAACGCGGCGGCGCGAACGGCGCTCGTCTGGCGCTGGCTCCGCAGAGAGGTTGGGACGTTAACGCCACGGCGGCACGCGTTCTGCCGGTGCTGGAAGGCATCTTTAAAGTCGGCGCACAAAGCATCACTGGCCGATATCATCGTGCTGGCAGGCGTTGTTGGCGTCGAGAAGGCGGCGCAGGCGGCTGGCGTGAACATCAAGGTGCCATTTGCTCCGGGCCGCGTAGATGCGCGTCAGGATCAGACTGATATCGAGATGTTTGAGCTGCTCAAACCGATTGCCGATGGTTTCCGTAACTATCGCGCAGCACCGGGCGAAGCGACGACCGATCTCTGTTGATTGATAAAGCACAGCTGTTGACGCTGACTGCACCGGAAATGACGGTGTTGGTAGGTGGTCTGCGCGTTGGGTGCGAACTTTGATGAAAGCCAGCGCGGTATTTATGACCGACAACGTGGGCGTACTCAGCACCGATTTCTTTAGCAATCTGCTGGATATGCGCACCGAGTGGAAAGCGACCGATGCCTCTTCAGAGCTGTTCGAAGGCCGCGATCGCGCCAGTGGTGAAGTGAAATACACCGCGACCCGTGCTGATCTGGTCTTCGGCTCCAACGCCGTACTGCGCGCGCTGGCGGAAGTTTATGCCAGCAATGCGAAAGAGAAGTTTGTGAAAGACTTCGTGGCGGCTTCGGTGAAAGTTGATGAACCTGGATCGTTTTGACCTGCTGTAATCTGACCCCGTTCAGCGGCTGCTTGCTGGCAGTCGCTGAACGTTCTTTACCAGCGTATAGTGGGCGAACGAAAACTACACACTGGATCTCTCATGTCTGCCGCAGGAAAGAGCAACCCACTGGCAATCAGTGGCCTGGTTGTGCTCACACTTATCTGGAGTTATAGCTGGATTTTCATGAAGCAAGTCACCAGTTACATCGGTGCCTTCGACTTTACCGCCTTACGCTGCATTTTCGGCGCTCTCGTTTTATTCATCGTCCTTTTATTACGTGGTCGCGGAATGCGCCCGACACCGTTTAAATACACCTTAGCCATTGCCCTGTTACAAACCTGCGGGATGGTTGGTCTGGCGCAGTGGGCGTTGGTCAGCGGAGGTGCGGGGAAGGTGGCGATCCTGAGCTATACCATGCCGTTCTGGGTGGTGATTTTCGCCGCGTTGTTTCTCGGTGAACGCCTGCGACGTGGGCAATATTTCGCGATTCTGATTGCCGCTTTCGGCTTATTTTTGGTGTTGCAGCCGTGGCAACTCGATTTCTCTTCGATGAAAAGTGCCATGCTGGCAATCCTCTCCGGCGTCAGTTGGGGGGCGAGCGCGATTGTTGCTAAACGTCTGTATGCCCGTCATCCGCGCGTGGATTTATTGTCGTTAACATCCTGGCAGATGCTGTATGCGGCGCTGGTGATGAGTGTGGTCGCTTTACTGGTGCCGCAACGTGAAATTGACTGGCAGCCCACCGTGTTCTGGGCGCTGGCCTACAGTGCGATTCTGGCGACGGCACTGGCGTGGAGCTTATGGTTGTTTGTATTGAAAAACTTGCCTGCCAGTATTGCCAGCTTAAGCACACTGGCCGTTCCCGTTTGCGGCGTACTCTTTTCCTGGTGGCTGCTCGGCGAGAATCCGGGGGCCGTTGAAGGTAGCGGTATTGTGCTGATTGTGCTGGCACTGGCGCTGGTGAGCCGTAAGAAAAAAGAAGCCGTCAGTGTAAAAAGGATCTGAATTTTTTCTTCATGTGGGGCGATCTCTTATTTAACAAAATAACGATAATGCCCCACCATCCGCCAGTTAAACAGCACATCTTCTTCCTGCGCGCCTGCGCCAATGTTATGTATCACCAGCGGCGTACCGTCGCGGGCGAAGCCATCTGAAACCACCCCAATATGTGCCAGCCCGTTATCCAGTCGCCAGGAGACAATATCGCCCGCTTGATAGTCACTGGGGTTCTTGCTGGTGGGGCGTGTTTTATCATGGCGGCTAAACCAGGTTTCCAGATTAGGCACCCGACGGTGATCGATGTTGCTGTCCGGGCGCTTTAACTTCCATTTTTGCGGGTACTCAGCAAAATTCTTCGCCATATCTTCGTGAACCAGTTTCTGCAAATCGACCTTCTGGCTGCGCAATGCGCGGATCACCACATCGGAACATACACCGCGTTCTTGCGGAACATCACCGCCAGGATAAGTAAGCTGCACATACGCCGGATCGTAAAATAGCGTGCTGCCAATTTGCTGTCTGGCACCGTCTGCGATGGCAAGGTTGGTATTGGCCTGGATTTGTACCACGGTTGGTGGAACGGCGGGAGATTTTAAGGAGTGGCTGGTAAATGCCGTTAGCAGGCTGAGCAGCGCCAGTGAAGCTTTCATCTGGTTCGTCCGTGAAAATAAGAGTCACAGATTCGACCTTCCGGGCTAACGATTGTTCTGTAGAGAAAATGTCCAGAAGCGGATAAAAAATTCCTGAACAACGTGGGAGTTTCAGATTACTGGCACAGAGTGCCGGATGCGGAGTGAACGCCTTATCCGGCCTACAAAAGCACGCAAATTCAATATATTGCAGAGATTGCGTAGGCCTGATAAGCGTAGCGCATCAGGCAATTTTGCGTTCAAACTCCCGGACAAGCCGGGAGTTTGGAGTAGGTTATTCCCACTCTTGCAGGAAACGCTGACCGTACTGGTCGGCTACCAGCAGAGCGGCGTAAACCTGATCTGGCGTCGCGCCGCCAGGCATGTTGTGAATGGTTTCACCTTCTGCACATGCCGCTTCTGCCACAATTCGCATTTTCGCCGGGACATCTTCTTTAATATCCAGTTGAGCGAGAGTTATTGGCAAACCTACCGCATGGCTAAGGGCAGCTACGGTTTCGATTTCCTCCACCGGCGCATTTTCCAGAACCAGCTGCGTCAGCGTACCGAATGCCACTTTTTCACCGTGATAATAGTGATGCGCGTCCGGGATAGCGGTCAGGCCGTTATGCACTGCGTGCGCCGCAGCCAGACCACCACTTTCAAAACCAACACCGCTCAAATAGGTGTTCGCTTCAATCACGCGCTCCAGCGCCGGAGTCACTACATGCTGTTCGGCAGCAAGCATCGCTTTTTCGCCTTCTTCCAGCAGGGTGTTGTAGCACAGTTCAGCCAGTGCCAGCGCAGCCTGGGTGCACTTGCCGCCCGCCATGGTGGTCGCGCCGCTACGAGAGCAGGCACGCGCTTCAAACCAGGTTGCCAGCGCATCGCCGATACCCGCCGCTAACAGACGTGCAGGTGCGCCAGCGACGATTTTGGTGTCGACAATGACCATATTCGGGTTATTTGGCAACAGCAGATAGCGGTCAAACTCACCCTCATCGGTGTAGATAACAGACAATGCGCTGCACGGTGCATCGGTAGAGGCGATAGTCGGTGCGATCGCTACCGGAACACCCATGAAATGTGCCAGTGCTTTGGCAGTATCGAGGGTTTTTCCGCCACCGATACCGAGAATTGCGCCACACTGCGCAGTCTCCGCGATGCCACGCAGACGGTCGATCTCATTTTGCGAACATTCACCGCCAAACGGCGCAATTTCTACTACCAGTCCAGCATCTTTAAAGCTTTTCTCGACAGTGGATTGAGCAAAACCTAAAACAAATTTGTCACCCACCACTAACCAGCGTTCTGCCAGCGGCTTCAGGTATTCGCCCAGACGATTAATCACATCAGCGCCCTGGATGTATTTACCCGGTGATTGAATAATGCGGTCCATAATTGCTCCTTTAGAGATGAGTAGTGCCAAATGCGGCATTCCAGTCGTGTTCGAACTTCTCTATAGCTGACTCTACCGCAGGGGTGTTGAGCATTTGTTGCGCTACATCTAAGGGCAGGGTGATGGATTCACATCCTGCCAGTAAACAGTCCAGCGCCTGACGCGGCGTTTTAAAGCTGGCTGCCAGCACCATGCTTTCTGGCGCGTGCATTTCTAACAGCGTTTGCAGCTCCTGAACCGTACGAATGCCGTCTCCGCCCTGGGCATCTACGCGGTTAACATACGGAGCAACGTATTTTGCCCCTGCCAGTGCGGCTAATAACCCTTGTGCGGCGCTATATACAGCAGTGCCAAGTGTAGTAATACCCTCTTTTTTCAGTATTTTGATTGCCGCCAGCCCTTCTGCTGTCACCGGAACCTTGACCACAATACCGGGAATGGCGTCATGGAGTTTGCGGGCGTCGGCGACCATGCCGTCGGCATCGCGGCTCATGGGTGGGGCAAACAGCGTGCCGTTTTCACCGATGACGTGTTTCAGGCGCGGCAGCACATCCCAGATAGACTCGCGGCTGGCGGCGATAATGCTCGGGTTGGTGGTCACACCGGCAATCGGGAAAATACGGGCCAGACGTTCAACTTCCTGCACATTAGCGGTATCCAGATACATTCCATGATATTTCCTCTTAAAGTTCCAGTTCGTGTTGCAGCAGGCTGGCAATGGCGTCGGTAGAGTCGGCGTTAACCAGTGAGTTGCGGAATTCGGCATGCATGATGCGACGCGCCAGGCGCGAGAAAATGCGCATGTGCTGATCGCCAGCGGCATGTTTGTTGAGCGTCAGCATAATAATGAACTGCGCTTCTTCATCGCCCCAGGTGACGGGGGCGGGTAGCCGGGAAAGGTCGTAGTCGATTGTTCGATATGTTCGGACTTGCTGTGCGGAATGGCAAAGCCAAAGCCCAGCCCGGTGGAGAACACCGCTTCACGCGCCCATAAATCGGCTTCCGAGCTTGCGCGGGTAGCGGCAGCGCCGGCGGCAACAGGTTATCGGTCATCCCTTTGATCACCTCTTCTTTGCTGCGCCAGTCGTTATCCAGCGAGATGCAGCGCGGGGTAATCAGCGGTGCGTCCTGTTGACTCATGCGGAACTGGGCCAGCAGATGTCTACTTCAAGCGAGGTGCGACAGGCCATGGCCTGGTTGAGTAACTGGCGGCAGGCGCGGCTGTCGAGCTGCGCCAGACGAGCTTTGGTTGCGGGAATCGACGGTGCGCTCATGCTGATTTCGTCCGGCCCAGGCCCACCAACAGCGGCAGCACCGAGCCTTGGCTCCGAGTTCGCCGCACACGGCCATCCATTTCCCCTGACGGTGCACCGCCTGCACGGCGAAATCGAGTGCGCGCAGGAAGGCCGGGTTCAGGCTGTTGTAATGGCGGGTCACCTTGGCGTTGTCACGGTCCACCGCCAGCAGGTATTGCGTCAGGTCATTGCTGCCGATGCTAAAGAAATCAATCTCTTCGCAGCACTGGTCGATGATAAACATCACCGACGGCACTTCCAGCATGATGCCGAGTGGAATGCGCTCATCAAACGCCACGTGTTCGCTGCGGAGCTGCTGTTTGGCTTCGGCCACTTTCTCTTTAACCCAGAGGATCTCTTCCATTGAGGAGATCATCGGGATCATTATTTTCAGGCTGCCGTGCGCCGAGGCGCGCAGGATGGCCCGCAGCTGAGTGGTGAAAAGCTGCGAGTACTCTTCATAAATACGTACCGCGCGGTAGCGAGGAACGGGTTTTTGCCGGAAGATGAGGTAGTCCACCGGCTTGTCGCCGCCGATATCCATGGTGCGAATAATAATGCTCCGCCCGTCAGCGGATTCCAGCGCCTGACAAAATGTGTTGTGCAGCTCGCTTTCAATTGGCTCGCTGGTGCGATCCATATAGAGCATTTCGGTGCGGAACAGGCCTACCGCTTCCGCGCCGTTGCCAAATGCCGCCTGTGCTTCCACCGAATGAGCAATATTGGCGGCCACCTCAAGGCGAATGCCATCGGCGCTGCGCGCTTCTTTGTGTAGCCACTCGCTTTGCTGATCATGAATCGCTGCCTGTACGCTCGCCTCCTGCTGGTAATAGCGGGTAATGGCTTCGGTTGGCGCGACAACCACCGCCCCGGCGTTGCCGTCGAGATAGACCGTCTGATTCTGCCACGGCGTCAGTGCTGAAATATCCACGCCTACGAGCGTCGGAATATTAAAGGAGCGAGCAAGGATGACGGTATGTGAGGTCGTCCCGCCGCTTTCCAGCAGCAGACCTTTAAGCAGCGTTTTATCCAGTTCGAGGAACTGGCTTGGAGTCAACTCTTCGGCGACGCAGATAGACGGCTGAGTGAGCTGGCCCGGCGCCGGGAAGCGCTGTTCACCATAAATATGCTGTAGCAGCTGGAAGCCAACGTCGCGCATATCGAGCGCGCGCTCCTGCAAATAGCTGCTGCTAGAGCGGGCAAATTCGGCGCAAAAATGACAGGTACTCTCGATGACAGCTTGTGCGCAGCTTAAGCCGCTGTTGATGCCTGCCAACAGATGCTCGCGCAGTGAAGTGTCGGTGGCCAGCGAGCGGTGCGCTTCGAGAATCGCGTTGGCGGTACTGTCGTTTTCCAGCAGGCGCAGTTCCAGCGTTTTGACCAACATGGTTAAGCCGCTATCGAGAGCGGATCGTTCCTGCTCCGGACTTTTTGCCGGCGGTAGCTCGCCGAGGTTGTTGAGATCCAGTGCGGCCAGGCGGGTGAGCACGCCGCCTGCGTCGCCACAGACCGGCAGAGCGCGGAATAGTGTAGGGTTTAAACGGGTTAAGGACTCTGGCAACGCTTCTTGTTACGCTGGCCGGCCTGCGCCAACGGGGCGTCGCACAGCGGAAATTCTTCTTTGAGCCACACGGTGCGTTGATGGGCGTCTTGCTCATCAGCCCCGCTTATCAGCAGCTGGCAGCTATCGCCCGCCAGCGTGTCGGTGCCGATAATCGCCAGCGCGCTTTTGGCGTTGCCCTTACGGTCCGTGCGCAGGTTATGCCATTCAATCTCGCAGCTGGAACGTGTTGCACAGCGTTTCGACATGGCTGGCAGGACGGGCGTGCACGCCATTCGGTAATTCGCAGACAAATTCAACAACCAACGTCATAACCCTATCTCCCAAATCATTCGATATGGGGGTAACAGAATAGGAGGCTTGTTATCGGCACGGCTATCTGACATTTATGTCAAAAACTGGACAAATGTTATGGTTCACATAGAAAATGCGAGGCGACCTCACGGACGTTGCATTCTCTGCTTATAAAGACGCAGTTGATGCCAACTTTAGAGGTCGCTCGCATTTTTCTTCGGACATTACAAAAATCCAGTAAATGGCATTTTTGTCCATTGTTTGTCCCGCCGCCAATTGCCTATTGTTTGGCCACATTTAATAGACATGGGCTCATAAAGCCCAGGAGCGACTGATGAAAGAATTAGTGCATATCTAGGAAATACCCGTCAGCATTTGATGACGGGCGTGTCGCACATGATCCCGTTTGTCGTGGCGGGGGCATCTTACTGGCGGTCTCCGTCATGCTGTACGGCAAGGCGCGGTTCCGGATGTTGCCACCGATCCCGACCGGAAAAAACTGTTTCATATTGGTGTCGCGGGCCTGACGCTGATGGTGCGATTCCTCGCCGCCTACATCGGCTACTCCATCGCCGAGCGCTCCGCGCTGGCACCCTGCGCGATTGGCGCGTGGGTGGGCAATAGCTTCGGTGCCGGCTTCTTTGGCGCGCTGATCGCCGGGATTATCGGCGGTATCGTCGTTTACTATCTGGAGAAAATTCTGGTGCATGAAGTCCGCGCTCGGTGATGCCGATTTTCGTTATCCCGATTATCGGCACGCTGATTACCGCAGGCATCATGATGTGGGGTTTGGCCAGCCGGTTGGCTTGCTGACCAGCAGCCTGACCCACTGGCTGCAAGGGATGCAAGCCGGCAGCATCGTGGTGCTGGCGGTGATTATGGGGCTGATGCTGGCGTTCGATATGGGCGGCCCGGTGAATAAAGTGGCCTACGCCTTCGTGCTGATTGGCGTCTCTCAGGGGGTTTATACCGTGGTGGCAATCGCCGCCGTGGGTATTGCGTGCCGCCGCTGGGGCTGGGATTAGCCACGCTCATTAATCGTGAAAACTTCAACAACGAAGAGCGCGAAGCCGGGAAAGCCGCGTTGGTGATGGGCTGCGTCGGCGTGACCGAAGGGGCGATTCCTTCGCCGCCGCTGACCCGCTGCGTGTTATTCCTTCGATTACGCTGGGCTTTGTGCGGTGCCGTGACCGCCGCGCTGACGGGGCACAGTGCTACGCCGGATGGGGCGGTTTGATTGTCCTGCCGGTGGTGGAAGGCAAGTTGGGTTATCTGTTGGCAATCGTCGTGGGTGCGGTGGTGACCGCCGTCAGCGTCAACCTGCGAAAAGTCTGGCGCGGAAGAACAAAAAAGGGGCGTCGTCGAAAAAGAAGACGACCTGGTTTGGATTTCGAAATTAACTGATTGAGTGAAGATTATGACCAATATTATTGCGGTAACGGCTTGTCCTTCCGGTGTGGCACATACCTATATGGCAGCGGAAGCGCTGGAGAGTGCGGCAAAATCCAAAGGCTGGCACGTCAAGGTCGAAACGCAGGGGTCGATTGGTCAGGAAAATGAGCTGACGGCAAAGCGACGTGGCGGCCGCTGACATGGTGATTCTGACCAAAGATATCGGCATCAAGTTTGAAGAGCGTTTCGCGGGCAAAACGATTGTGCGGGTAAATATTAGCGATGCGGTTAAACGTGCCGACGCTATTATGAATAAGATTGAGGCACACTTATCGCAGAGCGCTTAAGTTCTTCTCCCGCTCGCAAGGGCGGGTTCGCTTTCCCACAGGAGTTCCTCATGACGAATCGTATCTCTCGCCTCAAAACTGCACTGTTTGCCAATCCACGTGAAATTTCGCTTGAGCGCGCCGTGTTGTATACCGAAAGCCATCGCCAGACCGAAGGCGAGCCGGTGATTATCCGCCGCGCCAAAGCCACCGCGCATATTCTCGATAACGTCGCCATTAGCATTCGTGACGACGAACTGATTGCCGGCAACCGCACTTAAAACCGCGCGCCGGGATCATGTCGCCGGAGATGGACCCGTACTGGCTGCTAAAAGAACTCGACCAGTTCCCGACCCGTCCACAGGACCGCTTTAATATCAGCGATGACGACAAGCGCCTGTACCGCGACGAGCTGTTCCCGGTACTGGGAAAAACGCTCAATGAAAGATTTCATCAACGCCCAGATGACCGATGAGGTTAAAGCCGCGGTCAGCACACAAATTTTCAGCGTGAACCAGACCGATAAAGGCCAGGGCCATATCATCATTGATTATCCGCGCCTGCTTAATAATGGGCTTGAGGCGCTGGTCCACGAGATGCAGGCGCATCTGCGTCAGCAGCCGGATAACGTGTTTTATCGCGCGGTGTTGATTCTGCTTGAAGCCTCCCAGCGCCATATCCTGCGCTATGCCGCGCTGGCTGAAGAGATGGCGGCCACATGTGACGACCCGCAGCGCCGTCAGGAGCTGGAGACCATTGCCCGTATCTTCATCATAACGCCGGGCAAAAGCCGCAGGATTTCTGGCAGGCCAGCCAGTTGTTCTGGTACATGAACATCATTTTGCAGTATGAATCAAACGCCAGCTCCATTTCGCTGGGTCGCTTTGATCAGACACGCCGCCGTTCTGGCAGGCCTCGCTGAACCACGGTGAAAACCCGGCGTTTATGCAGGAGCTGCTGGAATCATTGTGGGTGAAATGCAACGACATCGTGCTGCTGCGCTCCACCAGCAGCGCGCGCTATTTTGCCGGCTTCCCGACCGGCTACACCGCTCTTTTAGGTGGCCTGACCGAAAACGGGCGCAGCGCAGTCAATATTCTCTCCTTCACCTGCCTCGACGCCTATCAAAACGTTCGTCTGCCGCAGCCCAACCTTGGGGTGCGGGTCAACGAACTTATCGACCGTCCTTTCCTGGTAAAACCGCCGAGACCGTGCGCTTAGGCACCGGTATTCCGCAGATTTTTAATGATGAAGTGGTGGTGCCGGCGTTTTTCAACCGCGGCGTGTCGCTGGAAGATGCCCGCGATTATGCGGTGGTCGGCTGCGTGGAGCTGTCGATTTCCGGCCGCACCTACGGGCTGCACGACATTGCGATGTTCAACCTGCTGAAGGTGATGGAGATCGTCATGCTGGAACATGAAGGTGATGAGGAGATTAGCTACGACAGCCTGCTGGCCAGCATTCGCCATAAAATCCAGCACTACATTAAGCTGATGGTGGAAGGCAGCAACATCTGCGATATCGGCCACCGCGACTGGGCGCCGGTCCCGCTGCTCTCCTCGTTTGTTGAGGACTGTATCGCTAACGGGAGGGACATTACCGAAGGCGGCGCACGCTACAACTTCTCCGGCGTGCAGGGCATTGGTATCGCCAACCTCAGCGACTCGCTGCACGCGCTAAAAGGCATGGTGTTTGACCAGCAGCGCATGAGCTTCGACGAACTGCTGGCGGTGCTGAAGGCCAACTTCGCAACGCCTGAAGGGGAAAAAGTTCGCGCCCGCTTGATTAACCGCTTCGAGAAGTACGGCAACGACATCGACGATGTCGATAACATCAGCGCCGATCTGCTGCGTTTTTACTGCAAAGAGGTCGAGAAATATCGCAATCCGCGCGGCGGGCAGTTTACGCCGGGTTCATATACCGTGTCGGCGCACGTGCCGCTGGCTTAGTGGCGGTGCCACGCCGGACGGGCGTTTTGCGGGAGAACAACTTGCGGACGGCGGGCTGTCGCCGATGGTCGGTCAGGATGGTCAGGGACCAACGGCAGTGCTGAAATCGGTAAGCAAGCTCGACAACTATCTGCTCTCTAACGGCACGCTGTTGAACGTCAAATTCACCCCGGCAACGCTGGAAGGCGAGAGCGGCCTCCCACAAACTGGCGGATTTCCTCCACGCCTTTACCAAACTGAAGCTCCAGCATATTCAGTTCAACGTGGTGAATGCCGAGACGCTGCGTGAAGCCCAGCAGCGGCCGCAGGATTTTGCCGGGCTGGTGGTTCGCGTGGCGGGCTACAGCGCCTTCTTTGTCGAGCTGTCGAAGGAGATTCAGGATGACATTATCCGCCGCACCGCGCATCAGCTGTGAGGTGATTGAAATGCGCGCCGATACGGCGCGCATTTTCAACATCCAGCGCTATTCATTAAACGACGGCCACGGTATTCGTACGGTGGTCTTTTTTAAAGGCTGCCCGCATCGCCGCCCGTGGTGCGCCAACCCGGAATCCATCTCACCAAAAATCGACACCGTGCGGCGGGAAAGCAAGTGCCTGCACTGCGCCACCTGCCAGCAGGACGCCGAAGAGTGCCCCTCCGGGCGTGGGAAAACATTGGCCGCGATGTGACGCTGGCTTCCCTTGAGCGGGAAGTGCTAAAAGACGAGGGTTTTTTTCCGCGCCTCCGGCGGCGGCGTCACGCTCTCCGGCGGCGAGGTACTGATGCAGGCCGAGTTCGCTAGCCGTTTCTTACTGCGCCTGAAGCAATGGGGGGATTCGCACCGCCATCGAAACGGCCGGCGACTACCTCCCCTCATCGCTTGCTGCCACTGGCACAAGCCTGTGATGAAGTGCTGTTCGATTTGAAAATCATGGATAGCGAAACGGCACGACGCGTCCTGAACATCAACCAGCCGCGCGTGTGGAGAACTTTCGTGCGGGCTAGCGAGGGGATCAACGTGATCCCGAAGACTGCCGTTGATCCCCGGTTTCACGCTCAGCCGGGAGAATATGCAGCAGGCGCTGGATGTACTGATCCCGCTGAATATCAGGCAGATCCATCTGTTACCGTTTCATCAGTACGGCGAACCGAAATACCGCCTGCTGGGGAAAACATGGTCGATGAAAGAGGTGCCTGCGCCGTCGTCAGCTGATGTGGCAACGATGCGCGAAATGGCAGAACGGGCCGGACTTCAGGTTACCGTGGGAGGTTAAAATGGCATACCTGGTGGCAGTAACCGCCTGCGTAAGCGGCGTGGCGCATACTTATATGGCGGCGGAACGGCTGGAAAAGTTGTGCCTGTTAGAGAAGTGGGGAGTCAGCATTGAAACTCAGGGCGCGCTGGGAACGGAGAATCGTTTAGCGGATGAGGATATCCGCCGGGCGGATGTTGCTCTGTTGATTACGGATATCGAGCTTGCCGGTGCCGAGCGATTTGAACATTGCCGCTATGTGCAATGCAGCATCTACGCATTCCTGCGTGAGCCGCAGCGGGTAATGAGCGCGGTGCGCAAAGTGCTTTCTGCGCCGCAGCAAACCCATCTTATTCTGGAGTAGTCGGTTTTTCTGTCAGTTGGCTGTGGTACTGCCGGCGATATTCCGACGGCGAGCGTTCGGTGTTTTTACGAAACAGACGGCAGAAGTAGTTGCTGTCGACAAAGCCGCAGGCGTGCGCCACTTCTTTTACCTTCAGGTCATAGCCTTTCAATAACGTCTTAGCGTGCTCCAGTCGCGTGTGATTCAGGTATTCGTTAAAACCAATGGCCCCCGTTTTTTGAAACAGGTGCGAGAGGTAATTTGGCGAAATATAAAACGCCTGTGCAACAGATTCGCGGGTAAGCGCGGAGGCATAGCGTTCGTCGATATAATCGCGAATAGCTTCAAATAGTGCCTGGCTGCGTGAGGCGGTCTGGATTTGGCTGCCAAGCAAATCGCGGCAGTGGCTAAGCAGGCTGGCGACGATAAGCCTTGCCGTTTGCTGCTCCTGCGGCTGCATTTGCATTTCATTGAGCGTTTGTAGCAGAAAAGAACCTATGCGTGGGCCGCGTCGGGCGACGTGTTGCTTCGCCAGATTTTGATATTGTTTGCCATCCCATTGCACGACGCTGAAGCCGAGTTGCTGTTTGCCAAACAGCACGCTAAAGGTAGTAGCGGGGGCTTGCCATTGTGGAAAATTCCAGCCACCAGCAGGAACGTACAGCACATCGCCGGGAACTAACGTTGCTCCAGCGCCGGTATCAACAAACTCACCTTCCAGCACAATTTCCAGCCGTGGAAAATCGACCTGATACGCAAGATCGGGCACCGGGCCGTTACTGCTGGCAAAGTAAATCTGGCGCAGGGACAGCGGGCCGTTGATCAGGCGGGAGAGCAGATAGCTGACGTCGTGATACATGTTATTCCCTTAGGTATGTAGACGGGAAAACAGTAACTGGCATTATTAAAAAAGGCCACCTGAAAAGTGTGGCCTGAGGGGAGTTCGATGTAAACATTGCGGCAGTTGTATTGCCGGATGTGGCGTAAACGCCTTATCCAGCCTACCGCCGCGATCTGTAGGCCGGATAAGACGCGTCAAGCGTCGCATCCGGCAAATAGCGCCTGGCTGATAATTACTGATTACCCACCTGATCGCCATAGGGCAGTGTGTCGTAATCGATCAGTGCGTTTTTCTTATACGGGTTACCAATCCAGCGGGTAGTTTCTTTGAACTGCGGATTCACCACTGAACGGGTTGGATCGTAACCGTCGTAAGATAAGCCCGCCAAATCTGACCAGGTGTGGATCAGTTCCGCCAGGCTGTATTTACGATCAACATCCTGCGAGAAATCACGGGGATGAGTCGCTTGCCATTTTTCTGACGTCCACAGCAGGAACGGAATGGTGTACATATGACGCGTCGGGTTGTCCTCATTACGCCCCTGAGTTTTGTGCGGCGGCGTGTCGTAAACCTCTTCACCGTGGTCAGAGAAATAAACCAGGAAACCGTTCGGGTTTGCTGCTTTAAAGTCTTTAATCAGGCTGGCAACCACATGATCGTTATACAGGTTAGCGTTGTCATAATCGTTATATGACTCCAGCTCTTCCGCGTTTAATCCCGGCGGAACATGATCGGTATTGCCATCAAACTTGCCCTGATTTTCCGGGTAGCGGTATTTGTATTTGATATGCGTACCCAGCAGATGAACAATGATCAGTTTCTTCGGCGCAGGGTCATTCAGCACTTCCTGGAACGGCTTCAGCACGTTGGTGTCGTATTCACGCGCACTCTGCGTACGTTGCTGGTTCATGTAGTACTGCTTGTCGGTCTGGCGCGAAAATACCGTCAGCATGGTATTGCGGGCGGTCATCGTCTGCTGGTTGGTGATCCAGAAGGTTTTATAACCCGCCTGTTTCATCATGTTCATCAGCGACGGCTGCGTCAGATACAGATCCGGGTTCTTTTCATTGGCAAAGGTCAGCGCCTGTTGCAGGATTTCAATGGTGTACGGACGAGACGTAACTACGTTATTAAACACGGTCAGATTCGGATCGGTTTTATGCAGCGCATCCAGCTCCGGCGTGGTTTCACGCGGATAACCGTACAGACTCATGCGTCCGCGCTGGGTCGACTCGCCAATCACCAGCACTAAAGTGCGCGGTTCGTTACCCGATTCATCTTTGAAATTAGCCAGTGGCGGCAAGGCATTATTTTCATTCAGTAACTTTGTTAGCGAGTTTAGTTGCTGACGATACTGATAATAGCCGGTCAGGAATTGCCACGGTGCGGCAGGCTCCATACGCGAGGCCAGGTTATCCAACGTTTTCTCAAACGGCTTGTTTTTGATAAACGTATTCATGGCGATCGGATGCAGAATCAAGCCATAAAGCAGGGCAAAAGAGACAACATAACGCCACGGCTTTGGAATATAGACCGGGCGCAGGCGTGTCCACAGCAGAACTGCCACCGCCGTATAGGCCAGCGCGATAAGCACAATTTTCAGGCTGAAATACTGGCTTAAATACTCGCTGGCTTCGTTGGTGTTGGTTTCGAACATCACAAACAGAACGCTCTGCGAGAACTCCTGACCGTAGATGACGTAGTAGCACAGCGCCGCCAGAGAGGCCGCCCATAGCACCACGCCGATTACTGCGGCAATAATTTTAATCCGCTTCGGAAAGAGGAATACCGGGATCAACCACAGCGAACTGAATAACAGCGAGTCGCGAATGCCGTTAGTGCCACTATAACCACTGATGTAAATAATGGCCTGTAGCAGAGTAGAGAAAAACCAAAAGTAGAGCAGTGCCCAACCCAGGGCTTTCCAGCTAAAAAGAGGTTTAGCCTGGACTTCTGTGGAATGCATAGTAAGAACCTGTCTTGAAAAAATATCGCCGAATGTAACGACAATTCCTTAAGGATATCTGAAGGTATATTCAGAATTTGAATAAAATGCAGACAGAAATATATTGAAAACGAGGGTGTTAGAACAGAAGTATTTCAGAAAACCCTCGCGCAAAAGCACGAGGGTTTGCAGAAGAGGAAGATTAACCGGTGTTACGCATACCGGCGGCAACGCCCGCGATAGTGACCATCAGCGCTTGCTCAACGTTAGGGTCCGGCTCCTGGCCTTCTTCTTCCGCTTTACGTGAACGGTGCAGCAGTTCGGCCTGCAGAACGTTCAGCGGGTCGGTGTAGATGTTACGCAGCTGGATAGATTCGGCAATCCACGGCAGGTCGGCCATCAGGTGTGCATCGTTGGCGATATCGAGCACTACTTTGATGTCGGCTTCCAGCAGGTCGCGCAGTTCGGTACCCAGCGCCCACAGTTCCGGTTTCACCAGACGCTGATCGTAGTATTCCGCCAGCCACAGGTCGGCCTTCGAATAAACCATCTCCAGCATGCCCAGACGGGTAGAGAAGAATGGCCAGTCACGGCACATGGTTTCCAGCTTGCTCTGTTTACCGTCTTCGACCACTTTTTGCAGCGCGGCACCGGCACCCAGCCAGGCTGGCAGCATCAGGCGGTTCTGGGTCCAGGCGAAGATCCACGGAATGGCGCGCAGAGACTCCACGCCACCGGTTGGACGACGTTTTGCCGGACGCGAGCCCAGAGGCAGTTTACCCAGCTCCTGTTCCGGCGTAGCGGAACGGAAATAAGGGACGAAATCTTTGTTTTCACGCACATAGCCACGGTACATCTCGCAGGAGATATCCGACAGCTCGTCCATGATGCCGCGCCACTCTTCCTTTGGTTCCGGCGGTGGCAGCAGGTTGGCTTCCAGAATGGCGCTGGTGTACAGCGACAGGCTGCTGACGGTAACTTCCGGCAGGCCGTATTTAAAGCGGATCATCTCGCCCTGCTCGGTGACGCGCAGGCCGCCCTTCAGGCTTCCCGGAGGCTGAGACAGCAGCGCGGCGTGAGCGGGTGCGCCGCCACGGCCGATGGAACCGCCGCGCCCGTGGAACAGCGTCAGCTCAATACCGGCTTTCTCACAGGTTTTGATCAGCGCATCCTGTGCCTGATACTGCGCCCAGGACGCGGCCATTACGCCCGCATCTTTTGCCGAGTCAGAATAGCCAATCATGACCATCTGTTTGCCCTGAATAAAGCCGCGATACCAGTCGATGCTCAGCAGTTGCGTCATCACGTCGTCGGCGTTATTCAAGTCGTCCAGCGTTTCAAACAGCGGAGCAACCGGCAGCGCAAACGGGATACCCGCTTCTTTGAGCAGAAGATGTACGGCCAGCACGTCGGACGGCGTCTTCGCCATTGAGATGACGTAGGCGGCAACCGAACCCTGCGGAGCATCAACAATCGCTTTGCAGGTGTTGAGCACTTCGCGGGTGTCGTTGCTTGGTTCCCAGCTACGTGGCAGCAGCGGGCGTTTAGAATTCAGTTCGCGGATCAGGAAGGCCTGTTTGTCGGCTTCTGACCAGCTTTCATAGTCGCCGATACCCAGATAACGGGTCAGCTCGCCCAGCGCTTCGGTGTGGCGAGTGCTTTCCTGACGCACGTCGATACGTACCAGCGGTACGCCAAAACATTTCACGCGGCGCAGGGTATCGAGCAGTTCGCCGTTGGCGATGATGCTCATCCCGCAGGCCTGCAGCGATTTATAGCAAGCGTATAGCGGTTCCCACAGCTGCTCGTTCTGGCTAATCAGACCGGCCGGTTTTGGCAGACGTTGGCCTTTCAGACGCGCTTCCAGCCAGGCTTGGGTTGCCATCAATTGTCCACGCAGGGTTTTCATCAGGTAGCGGTACGGTTCGGTCGCACCTGCTTCACCCACCAGCTCGCGCAGCTCGTCGGTACATTCAACCATCGACAGCTCAGAAATCAGCACCTGGACATCTTTCAGGAACAGATCGGTGGCTTTCCAGCGGCTCAGTAACAGCACGTGGCGGGTAATTTCGGCCGTCACGTTCAGTTCTCGTCGCGGTCACCGCCCATCCAGGAAGTGAAGGCGCACCGGCACAAAGTCGACCGGCAGTTTATAGCCGAGGTTTTCTTCCAGCTGTTCGTTCAGTTCGCGCAGGTAGTTGGGAACACCTTCCCACAGGCTGTTTTCGACCACCGCAAAGCCCCACTTGGCTTCGTCAACCGGGCTTGGGCGATGTTTACGAATTTCATCAGGGTATCCCAGGACTGGGCAATCAGCTGGCGCAAACAGCGCATCACCTGGTTGCGTTCGTAGTCGGCAATATCGGTATTATCGAGCTGTTTTAAGCAGTTGTTGATTTCGCCCATCTTGTGGATCAGCGTACGACGCGTGATTTCGGTCGGGTGCGCGGTTAGCACCAGTTCTAGCGACAGGGATGAACTGCCTGTTTAATGGTGGTTTGGTTGAGATCGGGTTGGTCTTTGAGTTTACGCAGAGTCCGGGCAATCACTTCCGGGTTGCTCGCCGCTTCGCCTTTTGGCGAAATGCTGTGATATTGCTCGGCGGTGTTGGCCAGATTCAGGAATTGGCTAAACGCACGGGCGACGGGGCAGCAGCTCATCGTTGGGACAGGTTCTGCAGCGTGCTGAGCAGCTCCTGGCGATTGGCTTCGTTGCCCGCACGAGAAGATTTGGACAACTTACGGATCGTTTCTACACGGTCAGAATTGTCTCCCAACGTATCCTTGATGGTATCGCCTAGCACTTTACCGAGCATACTGACATTACTACGCAACGCGGAATTGTTGAGTTCATTAACCCAGACACCCCATCTCATTTTATTTTGTTATATCCCGGCCTTCGACGGAACGGAGGGCGCGAGATAAAGACACCTCTTTTATAAAGCCACGTAAAAACCGTACGTCAATTGCTGCGAAATCGCTTCAGCAAACGAATAAATCGCGGCAATTTACGAAATTTAATTTGCTTCCTGCCAGATAAGAAATGCTTATGAAAATGTGAAGGAGATCGCGGGAAGTAGACGATGTAAGGAAGAGGGCGGACGATGCGGCTGTGCAGGCGGGAACCTTAGTGGGGGGCGGGCAACATGCCGGCTGGGATTGCCCGGGAACCTTCGGCCACCGGGCAACACAGATTAATGCCAACAGAAGGATGAAGCAGCAGCTGAGAAATTAATTCGCGTGTCGGTTTGATAGAGCGGGTTTCCAGGTACTCGTCCGGCTGGTGCGCCTGGTTAATTGAGCCAGGCCCAAAGACGGGGGCGGGTAAAGGTTTGGATAAACGGTGCTTCGGTGCAGCAGTTAATGACTTCGTTTTTGGTGCCGAGCACTTTCAGCACTTCAACCAGCTGGTGATCCGGCGGGCATTCATAACCCGGAATCGGCGGATGCAGTTCGCTGATGGTCAAACGGCCCGGCCACTGTGCACTCAGCCGGTTCCAGCGCTTCATCCAGCAGGCCGTTAAGGTCGTTGAGCGTCATGCCCCGGGAGTGGGCGAATATCCATATGCAGCTCACAGCAGGCGCAAATACGGTTAGAAGCGTCGCCGCCGTGGAGGCTACCCAGGTTGAGCGTTGGGTACGGCACGGTGAAGGCGTCATAGTGATAGCGCTCTTTCAGCGAGTCGCGCAGCTGCATCACCCGGCCAATGGCGTCGTGCATAATTTCTATCGCGTTAACTCCGCGCGCCGGGTCGCTGGAGTGGCCCGACTGGCCGAGCACACGAAATAGCATTAGACATATGGCCTTTATGGGCGCGTACCGGTTGTAGCGATGTTGGTTCGCCAATAATCGCGCAGTCCGGGCGCAGCTCGGTGGATTCGGCAAAGTAGCGGGCGCCGGCCATACTGGTCTCTTCGTCGGCGGTGGCCAGGATGTAGAGCGGTTTTTTCAGCGTCGTCACATCCACATCACGCAGAGCGTCGAGGATAAATGCAAAGAAACCTTTCATATCGGCGGTACCCAAACCGTAGAGCTTGTTGTCATGTTCGGTGAGGGTGAAGGGATCGCGCGTCCAACGGCCGTCGTCGAAGGGGACGGTATCGGTATGTCCGGCGAGTAACAGACCGCCCGCACCTTGACCGGTGCTGGCGAGCAGGTTGATTTTATTGCGGGTACCAGGGACCGGCTGCACCTCAACCTGGAAGCCTAAAGAGGCGAACCAATCAGCTAGCAGAGTGATTAAAGACGCATTGCTCTGATCGAGCGCTTCTTCGGTTGCGCTGATGGACGGGGTGGCGATCAACGCACGGTAAATCTCGATAAATGGGGGTAAATTGTTTTTCATTGTTGACACACCTCGGGTCGTGATAGTATCAATATTCATGCAGTATTTGTGAATAAAAATACATTATCATTAGGCGTAATAAAACCCACCAACTGTAGGGTGAAGTGATTACGCTTAATCAGGCAAACAGACATAAGAAGGTGAACTGCACCGATGTTGAATACGCTGATTGTGGGCGCGAGCGGTTATGCTGGCGCAGAGCTTGTGACCTATGTAAATCGCCATCCTCATATGAACATAACCGCTTTGACGGTCTCAGCGCAAAGCAATGATGCAGGAAAGCTAATCTCCGATTTGCATCCACAGCTAAAAGGCATTGTCGACCTGCCGTTGCAGCCGATGTCCGACATCAGTGAATTCAGCGCGGGAGTCGACGTGGTGTTTCTCGCCACTGCACATGAAGTGAGCCACGATCTGGCACCGCAGTTCCTGGCGGCAGGCTGTGTGGTATTCGACCTGTCCGGTGCGTTCCGCGTGAACGACGGCGCCTTCTATGAAAAATATTACGGCTTTACTCATCAGCATCCGGAGCTGCTGGCGCAGGCGGTGTATGGCCTTGCCGAGTGGAGCGCCGACGCGCTGAAAGAGGCGAAGCTGATTGCGGTACCGGGCTGTTATCCAACGGCGGCACAGCTGTCGCTAAAACCGCTGATCGATGGCGATTTGCTGGATCTCAATCAGTGGCCGGTGATCAACGCCACCTCCGGCGTCAGCGGCGCGGGGCGTAAAGCGGCTATCTCCAATAGCTTCTGCGAAGTGAGCCTGCAGCCGTACGGCGTGTTTACCCACCGTCATCAGCCTGAAATTGCCAGCCATCTTGGTGCAGATGTGATTTTCACCCCGCATCTGGGCAACTTCCCGCGCGGTATTCTGGAAACCATTACCTGCCGTCTGAAGCCGGGCGTCACGCAAGCACAGGTGGCCGAGGCGCTGCAGCAGGCTTATGCCGACAAGCCAATGGTCCGTTTATACGACAAAGGTGTGCCAGCGCTGAAAAACGTGGTTGGCCTGCCGTTCTGCGATATCGGTTTTGCCGTGCAGGGTGAACACCTAATCGTAGTGGCGACCGAAAACAACTTATTAAAAGGCGCCTGCCGCACAGGCCGTGCAGTGCGCCAATATCCGTTTCGGCTTCGCTGAGACGCAGTCTCTTATCTAAGGTGTGATAGCGATGAATCCATTAATTATCAAACTGGGCGGCGTGTTACTGGATAGCGAAGAAGCGCTGGAGCGTCTGTTTACCGCGCTGGTGAACTATGGCGAATCACATCAGCGCCCGCTGGTGATTGTCCACGGCGGCGGCTGCGTGATGATAGAGCTGATGAAGCAGCTTAACCTGCCGGTGAAAAAGAAAAATGGCCTGCGCGTTACGCCTGCTGACCAAATCGACATCATTACCGGTGCGCTGGCGGGGACCGCCAACAAAACGCTGCTGGCGTGGGCGAAGAAACATGATATTGCCTCCGTTGGCCTGTTCCTTGGCGACGGCGACAGCGTAAACGTGACGAAACTGGATGAAGAGCTGGGCCACGTAGGTCTGGCGCAGCCTGGCTCACCGAAGCTGATTAACCTGCTGCTGGAAGGCGGGTTCCTGCCGGTGGTGAGCTCCGGTCGGCGTAACCGCCGAGGGGCAGTTGATGAACGTCAACGCTGACGGCGGCAACGGCGCTGGCTGCGCTGGGTGCGGACCTGATCCTGCTTTTCCGACGTTAGCGGGTATTCTGGACGGTAAAGGCCACGTATTGCTGAGATGACGGCGGCGAAAGCCGAACAGCTGATCGACCAGGGAATTATTACCGACGGCATGATTGTGAAGGTGAATGCGGCGCTCGATGCGGCACGTACCCTGGGTCGCCCGGTCGATATCGCCTCCTGGCGTCATGCCGAGCAGCTGCCGGCGCTGTTTAACGGCACGCCGATCGGTACGCGTATTTTGGCATAAGTTTTTATGTGTCGGATGGCGGCTGCGCTTATCCGACCAACGTGAACAGAACCTGTAGGCCGGATAAGCGCAGCGCCATCCGGCAGTGAAATCGAAGAATTTAAGGAAATTTGTTATGGCACTTTGGGGCGGGCGTTTTACTCAGGCAGACGATCAGCGGTTCAAACAGTTCAACGACTCTTTACGCTTTGATTATCGCCTGGCCGAGCAGGATATTGTCAGTTATCTACCTGGTCGAAAGCGCTGGTGACGGTTGGCGTACTGACCGGGCAGGAACAGATCCAGCTGGAAGAGGCGCTGAGCGTGCTGCTGGAAGAGGTTCGTGCGAACCCACAGCAAATTCTCGAAAGCAATGCCGAAGATATTCATAGTTGGGTTGAAGGCAAGCTTATCGACAAAGTCGGCCAGTTGGGTAAAAAACTGCACACCGGGCGTAGCCGTAACAACCAGGTCGCGACCGATCTCGATTTTGTGGTGTAAAGACACCGTAGCCGAGCTACTGGCGGCAAACCGTCAGCTGCAAAGCGCGCTGGTGGAGACCGCACAGGCCAACCAGGATGCGGTGATGCCGGGTTATACCCACCTGCAGCGTGCGCAGCCGGTGACCTTTGCTCACTGGTGCCTGGCCTACGTTGAGATGCTGGCGCGTGATGAAAGCCGTCTGCACGATACCCTCAAGCGTCTCGACGTGAGCCCGCTGGGCTGCGGTGGAGTTGGCGGGTACTGCGTATGAGATTGACCGTGAACGCTTCGCCGGCTGGCTGGGCTTTGCCTCCGCGACCCGTAACAGCCTCGATAGCGTTTCTGACCGTGACCACGTGCTGGAGCTGCTCTCCAATGCTTCTATTGGTATGGTGCACCTGTCGCGTTTCACCGAAGATCTGATCTTCTTTAATACCGGTGAAGCCGGTTTCGTTAAGCTCTTTGATCGCGTGACGTCTGGCTCTTCGCTGATGCCGCAGAAAAGAACGCCAGGAGATACATCGAGCTTATTCGTGGCAAATGCGGCCGCGTGCAGGGCGCGTTGACCGGCATGATGATGACGCTGAAAGGTCTGCCGCTGGCTTACAACAAAGATATGCAGGAAAACAAAGAAGGGGTCTTCGATGCGCTCGATACCTGGATGGACTGTCTGCACATGGCGGCGCTGGTGCTTGACGGCATTCAGGTGAAACGTCCACGTTCAGGAAGCGGCCCAGCAGGGTTATGCCACGCCACTGAACTGGCGGACTATCTGGTCGCGAAAGGCGTTCCGTTCCGCGAAGCGCACCATATCGTGGGTGAGGCGGTGGTTGAAGCGATTGCCAGGGCAAACCGCTGGAAGAGCTGGCGCTGGTTGACCGCAGAAATTGAGCGCGGTGATTGGCGATGATGCTATCCAATTCTGTCGCTGCAATCTTGCCTTGATAAACGTGCAGCCAAAGGCGGCGTGTCGCCGCAGCAGGTGGCGCAGGCCATTCGCGATGCGCAGGTGCGTCTGGCGTAACCTTTGTCTGTGTAGGGCCGATCAGCCTCGCGGCGACGGGCACATCGGGGCCGCGGGTGGCTTCGGGTGGTTTCGGCTCTTCGGAAAATACAGTAAGGTAATATTGAGCCGGTGCTTAGCGGGGCCGGGTTTTTTGACGCGCAAAAAAAAAGCGGGCCACGGGGCCCGCAAACGTCCATGTTGGCTTTTGTTAGTCAGTTGAGAATCTCCGATCAGCTGTGTCGACTTCAAGGGTTAAACGAGGGTCACCTGTTTCTGTGGTGTATTATTAAACAGAATCCTTGATAGGGATAATCATTCGTTGCTATTTTTTTATCGCCATGGGCTATCGTGGCGATGGAGGAAGAATAATGAATATTCGCGATCCTGAATACCTGGTGGCGTTAGCTGAGCATCGGCACTTCCGCCGGGCGGCAGATTCCTGCCATGTCAGTCAGCCAACCCTCAGCGGGCAGATTCGTAAACTGGAAGATGAACTGGGCGTGATGTTGCTGGAGCGTACCAGCCGCAAAGTGCTATTCTCCCAGGCTGGCTGCTGCTGGTGGACCAGGCGCGTACCGTGTTACGCGAGGTCAAAGTGCTTAAGGAGATGGCAAACCAGCAGGGGGAGACGATGTCCGGCCCGCTGCATATCGGCCTGATTCCAACCGTTGGCCCGTATCTGTTACCTCATATTATCCCAATACTGCATCAAACCCCCGAAGCTGGAAATGTATCTGCATGAAGCGCAAACCCATCAGCTGCTGGCGCAGCTCGACAGCGGTAAGCTGGATTGCGTGATTCTGGCGCTGGTGAAGGAGAGCGAGGCATTTATCGAAGTTCCGCTGTATGACGAACCGATGCTGCTGGCGATCTACGAAGATCACCCGTGGGCGGAACGCGATCGCGTGCCGATGTCGGATCTGGCGGGCGAAAAGCTGCTCATGCTGGAAGACGGTCACTGCCTTCGCGATCAGGCGATGGGCTTCTGTTTTGAAGCCGGTGCGGATGAAGATACCCATTTCCGCGCAACCAGTCTGGAAACGCTGCGTAATATGGTGGCGGCGGGAAGCGGAATTACTTTGCTACCTGCGCTGGCGGTACCGCCGGAACGCAAACGCGACGGCGTGGTGTATCTGCCGTGTATTAAGCCGGAACCGCGCCGTACCGTTGGCTTGGTTTATCGTCCGGGGTCGCCGCTGCGCCACCGCTATGAGCAGCTGGCAGAGGCCGTCCGTGAAACGATGGACGGCCATTTCGACAAAGCGATAAAAGAGGCGATTTAAGCCGTTCAGCGCCGCTACTCGATAGGCTTCCGCCATTGTCGGGTAGTTAAAGGTGGTGTTAACGAAGTACTCAATGGTGTTACCACCACCTTTCTGCTGCATAATCGCCTGGCCGATATGAATGATCTCGGCTGCGCGTTCGCCAAAGCAGTGAATACCAGGGTTTAGCTGACACGATCGATTTGATCTTCAGGCTACCCACGCTCATCCCGACGATTTGTGCCCGCGCCAGGTGTTCAAACTGCGCACGACCTACTTCATACGGCACTTTCATCGCCGTCAGCTGCTGCTCGGTTTTACCGACGGAGCTGATTTCCGGAATGGTGTAGATCCCGGTTGGAATATCTTCAGATCAGATGCCCGGCAGCTTCGCCTTTCATCAGCGCCTGTGCGGCGATGCGGCCCTGATCGTAGGCGGCGGAAGCGAGGCTCGGATAGCCGATAACATCACCTACGGCATAGACGTGCGGCTGAGCGGTCTGGTAGAGGCTGTTCACTTTCAACTGGCCACGGCCATCGGCCTGAAGGCCAATGTTTTCCAGCGCCAGCGGTTCGGTGTTACCGGTACGGCCATTGGCAAACAGCAGGCAGTCGGCCTTGAGCTTTTTGCCGGACTTCAGGTGCATGATGACCCCCATCGTCTACACCTTCGATCTTCTCGTACTCTTCGTTGTGGCGAATGACCACGCCGCTGTTCCAGAAGTGATAGGACAGCGAATCTGACATCTCCTGGTCGAGGAATGCCAGCAGACGGTCGCGGGTGCTGATGAGATCAACTTTCACGTCCATGCCGCGGAAGATAGACGCATATTCACAGCCGATAACCCCTGCGCCGTAGATAATGACGTGGCGAGGTTCATGGTGCAGGCTGAGAATAGAGTCGCTGTCGTGGATCCGCAGGATGATTAAAGTCGACGTCCGCCGGGCAGTCAGCGGGACCCGCAGGCGATCACGAACTTTTCGGCGGTCAACGTTTCGACTGAGCCATCCGGGCATTTCAGCGCGATGGTGTGTTCATCGACAAAGTGGGCGTCGCCCTGCAGCATTTCACAGTGGTTGCGCTCATAAAAGCCCTGACGCATACGCGTTTGTTGATTAATCACGTTATCGGCATGGTTAAGGATATCGGCAAAAGAAGAGCGGAGCAGTCGGGAATGGTCGCTGTAAAGTGGGTTTTGATTGAATTCTATAATGCGGCTGACGGCGTGACGGAGAGCTTTCGACGGGATGGTGCCCCAGTGGGTGCAACCGCCGCCAACATTTTGATAACGCTCGATAACTGCGACGCGCGCACCTTGCTTAACCAGGCCCATTGCAGCGCCTTCGCCGCCGGGGCCGGAACCTATTACTATGGCATCGTAATCGTAGGAATGTGGCATGGTAGGGCTTACCTGTTCTTATACATAAAAGCAACAGAATGGTAACATTTTATCGCGGGTAAGCCAATTGATCCCCGTCATTTATCTGGCTATATCCTGAGCGGCCTTTGCTTTGTCTGTTTCTTACTTTTGCCCTGACGTTTTATTGGATTTTTATCGACGATACTCTCCGTTTAAGCGGCAGGTTTCCGCTGTACGTAAAAGAACCGGCCAAAGAATTGCAGTAAATATGTTTTATTGCGTTACCGTTCATTCACAATACTGGAGCAATCCAGTATGTTCATTCTCTGGTATAGTGCCAGCAGTACTTTTGGCAAGGATTCAGACATCGTGATGGGCGTAAGAGCGCAACAAAAAGAAAAAACCCGCCGTTCGCTGGTGGAAGCCGCATTTAGCCAATTAAGTGCTGAACGCAGCTTCGCCAGCCTGAGTTTGCGTGAAGTGGCGCGTGAAGCGGGCATTGCTCCCACCTCTTTTTATCGGCATTTCCGCGACGTAGACGAACTGGGTCTGACCATGGTTGATGAGAGCGGTTTAATGCTACGCCAACTCATGCGCCAGGCGCGTCAGCGTATCGCCAAAGGCGGGAGTGTGATCCGCACCTCGGTCTCCACATTTATGGAGTTCATCGGTAATAATCCTAACGCCTTCCGGTTATTATTGCGGGAACGCTCCGGCACCTCCGCTGCGTTTCGTGCCGCCGTTGCGCGTGAAATTCAGCACTTCATTGCGGAACTTGCGGACTATCTGGAACTCGAAAACCATATGCCGCGTGCGTTTACTGAAGCGCAAGCCGAAGCAATGGTGACAATTGTCTTCAGTGCGGGTGCCGAGGCGTTGGACGTCGGCGTCGAACAACGTCGGCAATTAGAAGAGCGACTGGTACTGCAACTGCGAATGATTTCGAAAGGGGCTTATTACTGGTATCGCCGTGAACAAGAGAAAACCGCAATTATTCCGGGAAATGTGAAGGACGAGTAATGAAACAAGCAAATCAAGATAGAGGTACGCTGCTGCTGGCGTTAGTTGCTGGCTTATCGATTAATGGTACTTTCGCAGCGCTGTTTAGCTCCATTGTGCCATTTTCTGTATTCCCGATTATTTCCCTGGTGCTGACGGTTTACTGCCTGCATCAACGTTATCTTAATCGCACTATGCCGGTAGGCTTGCCGGGTCTGGCAGCTGCCTGTTTTATTCTCGGCGTACTGCTGTACAGCACGGTAGTTCGTGCGGAATATCCGGATATCGGCTCTAACTTCTTCCCGGCAGTACTCTCCGTCATTATGGTGTTCTGGATTGGCGCGAAGATGCGTAACCGTAAGCAGGAAGTTGCTGAGTAATCGGTATTATGCCGGATGCTGGCGCATCCGGCATGGGTTTTACTTCGCGGTCAGTAATACGCCGCACTCCATATGGTGCGTGTAGGGGAACTGATCAAACAGAGCCAGACGTTCGACCTTGTGCGTCTGGCTTAATGTTTCCAGATTCTTGCATAACGTTTCCGGGTTACAGGAGATGTACAAAATACGCGGATACGCCTGCACCATTTTCTCGGTTTCACTGTCCAGACCGCTGCGCGGAGGGTCGACAAAAATGGTTTCGCACTGATAACTCTTTAAGTCGATCCCTTGCAGGCGGTTAAACTCGCGCACACCATTCATCGCCTGAGTAAATTCTTCTGCCGCCATACGAATAATTTGTACGTTATCAATATGGTTAGCTGCGATGTTGTATTGCGCAGCAGCAACCGACGGCTTAGCGATTTCGGTGGCTAATACCCGATCAAAATTACGCGCCAGCGCTAATGAAAAGTTACCGTTGCCGCAGTACAGCTCCAGTAAATCGCCTTTTGAGCCTTTGGTTACGTCCAGCGCCCATTCCAGCATCTGAATATTCATCGCCGCGTTCGGCTGGGTAAAGCTGTTTTCTACCTGACGGTAGATCATCTCTTTCCCTGCGACCGGCAGACGTTCATCGATGTAATCCTGATCCAGCTCGATTTTGGTTTTCGTTGCCCGACCAATCAGATGCACATTCAGATTCTGCGCGCGCAGTGCATCGCGCAGGGCCTCCGCTTCCTGACGCCACTCATCATCCAGCTTCTTATGGTATAGCAGGGAAACCACCGCCTGATTACTCAGTGTAGTGAGGTAATCAATCTGGAACAACTTGTGGCGCAGAACGGGATTATTACGCACACCCGCAATCATCGCCGTCATCAACTGGTTGATAAGTTCACTGGCGGCGGGGAAGCTATCCACGCGGATGCGGCTTTTGGTTTGTTGATCGAAAATGATGTGATACAGGTCATCGCCATCGTGCCAGATGCGGAACTCCGCGCGCATCCGGTAATGACTGACCGGCGAGCGAAACACTTCCGGAACCAGGTCAGAAAACGGTGCCATCATACTTTGCAAACGTACCACTTTTTCGGCTAACTGCGCTTCATACTGTTCTGTTGGAAGGTGTTCGGGGGTCATGATGTATCCTGAAAAATTAAAGTACGCGGCGATTGTAGGGATTGCTCATCAGATGTCCAGATCTTGATGAATTCCTATTTGTGAGCTACGTCTGGACAGTAACTTGTTACAACCTGTAGCATCCACTTGCCGGTCCTGTGAGTTAATAGGGAATCCAGTGCGAATCTGGAGCTGACGCGCAGCGGTAAGGAAAGGTGCGATGATTGCGTTATGCGGACACTGCCATTCGGTGGGAAGTCATCATCTCTTAGTATCTTAGATACCCCTCCAAGCCCGAAGACCTGCCGGCCAACGTCGCATCTGGTTCTCATCATCGCGTAATATTGATGAAACCTGCGGCATCCTTCTTCTATTGTGGATGCTTTACAATGATTAAAAAAGCTTCGCTGCTGACGGCGTGTTCCGTCACGGCATTTTCCGCTTGGGCACAGGATACCAGCCCGGATACTCTCGTCGTTACTGCTAACCGTTTTGAACAGCCGCGCAGCACTGTGCTTGCACCAACCACCGTTGTGACCCGTCAGGATATCGACCGCTGGCAGTCGACCTCGGTCAATGATGTGCTGCGCCGTCTTCCGGGCGTCGATATCACCCAAAACGGCGGTTCAGGTCAGCTCTCATCTATTTTTATTCGCGGTACAAATGCCAGTCATGTGTTGGTGTTAATTGATGGCGTACGCCTGAATCTGGCGGGGGTGAGTGGTTCTGCCGACCTTAGCCAGTTCCCTATTGCGCTTGTCCAGCGTGTTGAATATATCCGTGGGCCGCGCTCCGCTGTTTATGGTTCCGATGCAATAGGCGGGGTGGTGAATATCATCACGACGCGCGATGAACCCGGAACGGAAATTTCAGCAGGGTGGGGAAGCAATAGTTATCAGAACTATGATGTCTCTACGCAGCAACAACTGGGGGATAAGACACGGGTAACGCTGTTGGGCGATTATGCCCATACTCATGGTTATGATGTTGTTGCCTATGGTAATACCGGAACGCAAGCGCAGACAGATAACGATGGTTTTTTAAGTAAAACGCTTTATGGCGCGCTGGAGCATAACTTTACTGATGCCTGGAGCGGCTTTGTGCGCGGCTATGGCTATGATAACCGTACCAATTATGACGCGTATTATTCTCCCGGTTCACCGTTGCTCGATACCCGTAAACTCTATAGCCAAAGTTGGGACGCCGGGCTGCGCTATAACGGCGAACTGATTAAATCACAACTCATTACCAGCTATAGCCATAGCAAAGATTACAACTACGATCCCCATTATGGTCGTTATGATTCGTCGGCGACGCTCGATGAGATGAAGCAATACACCGTCCAGTGGGCAAACAATGTCATCGTTGGTCACGGTAGTATTGGTGCGGGTGTCGACTGGCAGAAACAGACTACGACGCCGGGTACAGGTTATGTTGAGGATGGATATGATCAACGTAATACCGGCATCTATCTGACCGGGCTGCAACAAGTCGGCGATTTTACCTTTGAAGGCGCAGCACGCAGTGACGATAACTCACAGTTTGGTCGTCATGGAACCTGGCAAACCAGCGCCGGTTGGGAATTCATCGAAGGTTATCGCTTCATTGCTTCCTACGGGACATCTTATAAGGCACCAAATCTGGGGCAACTGTATGGCTTCTACGGAAATCCGAATCTGGACCCGGAGAAAAGCAAACAGTGGGAAGGCGCGTTTGAAGGCTTAACCGCTGGGGTGAACTGGCGTATTTCCGGATATCGTAACGATGTCAGTGACTTGATCGATTATGATGATCACACCCTGAAATATTACAACGAAGGGAAAGCGCGGATTAAGGGCGTCGAGGCGACCGCCAATTTTGATACCGGACCACTGACGCATACTGTGAGTTATGATTATGTCGATGCGCGCAATGCGATTACCGACACGCCGTTGTTACGCCGTGCTAAACAGCAGGTGAAATACCAGCTCGACTGGCAGTTGTATGACTTCGACTGGGGTATTACTTATCAGTATTTAGGCACTCGCTATGATAAGGATTACTCATCTTATCCTTATCAAACCGTTAAAATGGGCGGTGTGAGCTTGTGGGATCTTGCGGTTGCGTATCCAATCACCTCACACCTGACAGTTCGTGGTAAAATAGCCAACCTGTTCGATAAAGATTACGAGACAGTTTATGGCTACCAAACTGCAGGACGGGAATACACCTTGTCTGGCAGCTACACTTTCTAAACCACGTCCCACCGTCCTGGTCTTTGACTCCGGGGTCGGTGGGTTGTCGGTCTACGATGAGATCCGGCATCTTTTGCCGGACCTTCATTATATCTACGCTTTCGATAACGTCGCTTTCCCGTATGGGGAAAAGGAGCGAAGAGTTTATCGTTGAACGCGTCCTCGAGATTGTCACCGCTGTACAGCAACGCTATCCGTTAGCGCTCGCAGTTATTGCCTGCAACACGGCAAGCACGGTGTCACGGGCCCGCGCTACGTGACGGTTTGCTTTCCGGTTGTGGGCGTGGTACCAGCCATCAAACGGGCGGCACGTCTGTCGGCCAACCGTATTGTTGGGCTGCTGGCAACGCGAGGAACGGTGAAGCGCCCTTATACCCATGAGCTCATTGCACGCTTTGCAGATGAATGCAAAATCGAAATGTTGGGTTCCGCCGAGCTGGTTGAGCTGGCAGAAGCGAAGCTGCACGGCGAACCCGTTTCACTGGAAGAGCTGCGTCGTATTCTCCGTCCATGGTTGCGCATGCAGGAGCCGCCGGATACCGTTGTTTTGGGCTGCACCCATTTCCCTCTATTACAAGAGGAGCTTTTACAGGTGCTGCCGGAGGGAACGAGGGTGGTGGATTCGGGGGCGGCAATTGCCCGTCGTACTGCCTGGCTGCTGGAGCATGAAGCGCCGGATGCAAAATCCAGCGACGCTAATTTGGCTTACTGCATGGCATTAACGACAGAAACTGAGCAACTTTTACCCGTTTTACAGCGCTATGGCTTTGAAACGCTCGAAAAACTGCCTGTTTCGGCCTGAATTGAGACAAAAAAGAGACGGTTGAAAAGTTTTTTTAAAACAGGGGTTGTCAACGTCTCTGGAGAACTCCCTATAATGCGCCTCCACTGACACGGAACAACGGCACGCAAGCCGCCGGGTCAGCGGGGTTTACGGAGAGCTTCGACAGAGAAAAGCGAAATTAAACGCTTGACTCTGAAGCGGGAAAGCGTAATATGCACATCCCGCGCCGCTGAGAAAAAGCGAAGCGGCACTGCTCTTTAACAATTTATCAGACAATCTGTGTGGGCACTCGAAGATACGGATTCTTAAACGTCGCAAGACGCTAAATGAATACCAAGTCTCAACGAGTGAACATACGTAATTCATTACGAAGTTTAATTCATTGAGCATCAAACACTTTTAAATTGAAGAGTTTGATCATGGCTCAGATTGAACGCTGGCGGCAGGCCTAACACATGCAAGTCGAACGGTAGCACAGAGAGCTTGCTCTTGGGTGACGAGTGGCGGACGGGTGAGTAATGTCTGGGAAACTGCCCGATGGAGGGGGATAACTACTGGAAACGGTAGCTAATACCGCATAACGTCGCAAGACCAAAGTGGGGGACCTTCGGGCCTCACACCATCGGATGTGCCCAGATGGGATTAGCTAGTAGGTGGGGTAACGGCTCACCTAGGCGACGATCCCTAGCTGGTCTGAGAGGATGACCAGCCACACTGGAACTGAGACACGGTCCAGACTCCTACGGGAGGCAGCAGTGGGGAATATTGCACAATGGGCGCAAGCCTGATGCAGCCATGCCGCGTGTATGAAGAAGGCCTTCGGGTTGTAAAGTACTTTGGGGCGAGGAGGAAGGCGTTGTAGTTAATAGCTGCAGCGATTGACGTTACTCGCAGAAGAAGCACCGGCTAACTCCGTGCCAGCAGCCGCGGTAATACGGAGGGTGCAAGCGTTAATCGGAATTACTGGGCGTAAAGCGCACGCAGGCGGTCTGTCAAGTCGGATGTGAAATCCCCGGGCTGAACCTGGGAACTGCATTCGAAACTGGCAGGCTAGAGTCTTGTAGAGGGGGGTAGAATTCCAGGTGTAGCGGTGAAATGCGTAGAGATCTGGAGGAATACCGGTGGCGAAGGCGGCCCCCTGGACAAAGACTGACGCTCAGGTGCGAAAGCGTGGGGAGCAAACAGGATTAGATACCCTGGTAGTCCACGCCGTAAACGATGTCGACTTGGAGGTTGTGCCCTTGAGGCGTGGCTTCCGGAGCTAACGCGTTAAGTCGACCGCCTGGGGAGTACGGCCGCAAGGTTAAAACTCAAATGAATTGACGGGGGCCCGCACAAGCGGTGGAGCATGTGGTTTAATTCGATGCAACGCGAAGAACCTTACCTACTCTTGACATCCAGAGAATTTAGCAGAGATGCTTTAGTGCCTTCGGGAACTCTGAGACAGGTGCTGCATGGCTGTCGTCAGCTCGTGTTGTGAAATGTTGGGTTAAGTCCCGCAACGAGCGCAACCCTTATCCTTTGTTGCCAGCGGTTCGGCCGGGAACTCAAAGGAGACTGCCAGTGATAAACTGGAGGAAGGTGGGGATGACGTCAAGTCATCATCGCCCTTACGAGTAGGGCTACACACGTGCTACAATGGCATATACAAAGAGAAGCGACCTCGCGAGAGCAAGCGGACCTCATAAAGTATGTCGTAGTCCGGATTGGAGTCTGCAACTCGACTCCATGAAGTCGGAATCGCTAGTAATCGTAGATCAGAATGCTCGGTGAATACGTTCCCGGGCCTTGTACACACCGCCCGTCACACCATGGGAGTGGGTTGCAAAAGAAGTAGGTAGCTTAACCTTCGGGAGGGCGCTTACCACTTTGTGATTCATGACTGGGGTGAAGTCGTAACAAGGTAACCGTAGGGGAACCTGCGGTTGGATCACCTCCTTACCTTAAAGAAACGTGCTTTGAAGTGCTCACACAGATTGTCTGATGGAAAGTCAATAGCAAGGCGTCTTCTTGCGATTGAGACGCGATCTAGATTTTCGTGTCCCCTTCGTCTAGAGGCCCAGGACACCGCCCTTTCACGGCGGTAACAGGGGTTCGAATCCCTAGGGGACGCCACTTGCTGGTTTGTGAGTGAAAGTCGCCGACCTCAATATCTCGAACTGACTCTTTGAGTTACGTTTGAGATATTTGCTTTTTAAAAATCTGGATCAAGCTGAAAATCGAAACGACTGTGTTTGTTCTCCGTATTAAGAACAGATAAGCGGTGTGTTCAGTCTCTCAAATTTTCGCAACGCGGAATGTTTTACGAAACATCTTCGGGTTGTGAGGTTAAGCGACTAAGCGTACACGGTGGATGCCCTGGCAGTCAGAGGCGATGAAGGACGTGCTAATCTGCGATAAGCGTCGGTAAGGTGATATGAACCGTTATAACCGACGATTTCCGAATGGGGAAACCCAGTGTGTTTCGACACACTATCGTTAAGTGAATACATAGCGTAATGAAGCGAACCGGGGGAACTGAAACATCTAAGTACCCCGAGGAAAAGAAATCAACCGAGATTCCCCTAGTAGCGGCGAGCGAACGGGGAGCGGCCCAGAGTCTGAATCAGCATGTGTGTTAGTGGAACGGTCTGGAAAGTCCGGCGATACAGGGTGATAGCCCCGTACACAAAAATGCATGTGCTGTGAACTCGAAGAGTAGGGCGGGACACGTGGTATCCTGTCTGAATATGGGGGGACCATCCTCCAGGCTAAATACTCCTGACTGACCGATAGTGAACCAGTACCGTGAGGGAAAGGCGAAAAGAACCCCGGCGAGGGGAGTGAAAAAGAACCTGAAACCGTGTACGTACAAGCAGTGGGAGCCTTGATTTATCAGGGTGACTGCGTACCTTTTGTATAATGGGTCAGCGACTTATATTCTGTAGCAAGGTTAACCGAATAGGGGAGCCGAAGGGAAACCGAGTCTTAACTGGGCGTTAAGTTGCAGGGTATAGACCGAAACCCGGTGATCTAGCCATGGGCAGGTTGAAGGTTGGGTAACACTAACTGGAGGACCGAACCGACTAATGTTGAAAAATTAGCGGATGACTTGTGGCTGGGGGTGAAAGGCCAATCAAACCGGGAGATAGCTGGTTCTCCCCGAAAGCTATTTAGGTAGCGCCTCGTGAACTCATCTTCGGGGGTAGAGCACTGTTTCGGCTAGGGGGTCATCCCGACTTACCAACCCGATGCAAACTACGAATACCGAAGAATGTTATCACGGGAGACACACGGCGGGTGCTAACGTCCGTCGTGAAGAGGGAAACAACCCAGACCCGCCAGCTAAGGTCCGGAATTCACGTTAAGTGGGAAACGATGTGGGAAGGCTCAGACAGCCAGGATGTTGGCTTAGAAGCAGCCATCATTTAAAGAAAGCGTAATAGCTCACTGGTCGAGTCGGCCTGCGCGGAAGATGTAACGGGGCTAAACTGTGCACCGAAGCTGCGGCAGCGACACTTATGTGTTGTTGGGTAGGGGAGCGTTCTGTAAGCCGTTGAAGGTGGCCTGTGAGGGTTGCTGGAGGTATCAGAAGTGCGAATGCTGACATAAGTAACGATAATGCGGGTGAAAAACCCGCACGCCGGAAAACCAAGGGTTCCTGTCCAACGTTAATCGGGGCAGGGTGAGTCGACCCCTAAGGCGAGGCCGAAAGGCGTAGTCGATGGGAAACAGGTTAATATTCCTGTACTTGGTGTTACTGCGAAGGGGGGACGGAGAAGGCTATGTTAGCCGGGCGACGGTTGTCCCGGTTTAAGCATGTAGGCGGAGAGTTTAGGTAAATCCGGACTCTTGTTAACGCTGAGGTGTGATGACGAGGCACTACGGTGCTGAAGTAACAAATGCCCTGCTTCCAGGAAGGCCTTAAGCATCAGGTAACATCAAATCGTACCCCAAACCGACACAGGTGGTCAGGTAGAGAATACCAAGGCGCTTGAGAGAACTCGGGTGAAGGAACTAGGCAAAATGGTGCCGTAACTTCGGGAGAAGGCACGCTGATATGTAGGTGAAGTGGTTTACCCATGGAGCTGAAATCAGTCGAAGATACCAGCTGGCTGCAACTGTTTATTAAACACAGCACTGTGCAAACACGAAAGTGGACGTATACGGTGTGACGCCTGCCCGGTGCCGGAAGGTTAATTGATGGGGTTAGCGGCAACGCGAAGCTCTTGATCGAAGCCCCGGTAAACGGCGGCCGTAACTATAACGGTCCTAAGGTAGCGAAATTCCTTGTCGGGTAAGTTCCGACCTGCACGAATGGCGTAATGATGGCCAGGCTGTCTCCACCCGAGACTCAGTGAAATTGAACTCGCTGTGAAGATGCAGTGTACCCGCGGCAAGAACGGAAAGACCCCGTGAACCTTTACTATAGCTTGACACTGAACACTGGTCCTTGATGTGTAGGATAGGTGGGAGGCTTTGAAGTGTGGACGCCAGTCTGCATGGAGCCAACCTTGAAATACCACCCTTTAATGGCTGGTGTTCTAACGTAGACCCGTAATCCGGGTTGCGGACAAGTGTCTGGTGGGTAGTTTGACTGGGGCGGTCTCCTCCTAAAGAGTAACGGAGGAGCACGAAGGTTAGCTAATCCTGGTCGGACATCAGGAGGTTAGTGCAATGGCGTGAGCTTGACTGCGAGAGTGACGGCTCGAGCAGGTGCGAAAGCAGGTCATAGTGATCCGGTGGTTCTGAATGGAAGGGCCATCGCTCAACGGATAAAAGGTACTCCGGGGATAACAGGCTGATACCGCCCAAGAGTTCATATCGACGGCGGTGTTTGGCACCTCGATGTCGGCTCATCACATCCTGGGGCTGAAGTAGGTCCCAAGGGTATGGCTGTTCGCCATTTAAAGTGGTACGCGAGCTGGGTTTAGAACGTCGTGGACAGATTCAGTTATCTGCCGTGGGCGCTGGAGAATTGAGGGGGGCTGCTCCTAGTACGAGAGGACCGGAGTGGACGCATCACTGGTGTTCGGGTTGTCATGCCAATGGCATTGCCCGGTAGCTAAATGCGGAAAAGATAAGTGCTGAAAGCATCTAAGCACGAAACTTGCCCCGAGATGAGTTCTCCCTGACTCCTTGAGAGTCCTGAAGGAACGTTGAAGAACTACGACGTTGATAGGCTGGGTGTGTAAGTGTAGCGATACATTGAGCTAACCAGTACTAATGAAAGACTGGTCAGGCTTAACCTTACAACGCCAAAGATGTTTTTGGTGAAGAGACCAATAATCAGCTTGATACAGATTAAATTTAACTGGCCGGAAGGCGGGTTAATAACAGTCCTGGCGGCAACAGCGCGGTGGTCCCACCTGACCCCCATGCCGAACTCAGAAGTGAAACGCCGTAGCGCCGATGGTAGTGTGGGGTCTCCCCATGCGAGAGTAGGGAACTGCCAGGCATCAAATAAAGCGAAGGCCGAGTCGGAAGACTGGGCTTTTTTTTTGCGTCTGTGCAGTGTAGGAAAAACGGCTGTTACCGGCCAGCTACGAGCCTTCTTCCTCTCCTATATAACCGCAAGCCTTCCCGCTACAGATACGGTAAACTACCGTGGATATGGCGTCGGAAAGCAATCATGACCCACTCCTTGAAACCCTGGAATACCTTCGGCATTGACCATAATGCTAAACACATCGTAAGCGCTGAAAATGAACAACAATTACTGAGCGCCTGGCAGCGATCTACCCTGGAAGGCTTGCCAGTTTTGATTCTGGGTGAAGGAAGTAACGTACTTTTTCTGGAAAACTATTCCGGTACCGTAATTCTTAACCGAATTAAAGGTATCGGGGTGAGTGACAACGGCTGATGCATGGCATCTGCACGTTGGCGCCGGAGAAAACTGGCATGAGCTAGTGCGGTTTGCATTCTAGAAAATAATATGCCAGGTCTGGAAAATCTGGCATTGATCCCTGGCTGCGCCGGATCTTCCCCTATCCAGAATATCGGTGCCTATGGCGTCGAACTGCAACATGTCTGCGAGTATGTTGACTGTATTGAACTGGCTACCGGTGAGCAGCAGCGCCTATCCGCTGCACAATGTCAGTTTGGTTATCGTGATAGCATCTTCAAGCATGCCTATCAGAACGGTTTCGCCATTGTTGCCGTTGGCTTCCGCCTTGCAAAAAAATGGCAGCCGGTTCTTGTGCACCGCGATCTCCACCCGCCTGGACCCCACAAACGGTTACGCCACGACGTATTCGACTCCGTATGTCATATGCGAATGACCAAATTGCCTGATCCTAAAGTGAATGGTAACGCCGGTAGCTTCTTTAAAAACACCCAAGTCGTCAGCGCCGAATATGCCGCGGACGCTCTGCTGGGAGAATTTCCCGAAGAGCGCCTCCTGTATCCGCAGGCTGATGGCCAGTATAAGCCGGCAGCCGGCTGGCTTATCGATCAATGCCAGTTAAAAGGCCACACCGAAGGCGGCGCCGCGGTCCATCAGCAGCAAGCCCTGGTGCTAGTCAACGTCGCTAATGCACAGAGCTGTGACGTAGTTCAATTGGCCCATTTTGTTCGCCAGCAGGTTGGAGACAAATTTAACGTTTGGCTGGAGCCGGAAGTGCGTTTTATTCAGCAATAAAGGTGAAGTTAGCGCGGTTGAGGTAATAAGATGAAAGACATTACGGTGCCATTGACCCTCATTTCCCTGCTTGCTGATGGTGATTTTCATTCTGGTGAACAGCTGGGCGAGCGGTTAGGTATGAGCCGGGCAGCCATTAACAAACACATGCAGACCTTAAGAGACTGGGGAGTAGATGTTTTTACCGTTCCCGGTAAAGGTTACAGCCTGCCAGAACCAATTCAATTACTGGATGTTGGAGCGTTATTCCGTCGCGCGGTTAATTACGGCAATGTTGCTGTCCTGCCTGTTATCGATTCGACCAACCAGTATCTGCTGGACCGAATTAGTGAGCTGCAGTCTGGCGATGCCTGTGTAGCAGAATACCAGCAGGCAGGGCGCAGTGAACGCGGGCGTAAATGGTTTTCTCCGTTTGGTGCCAACCTGTATCTTTCTATGTTCTGGCGTCTTGAGCAGGGGCCCGCGGCCGCTATCGGTCTGAGTCTGGTTATCGGGATCGTGATGGCTGAGGTTTTACAAAGCCTGGGTGCTGATAAGGTACGTGTAAAGTGGCCAAACGATCTCTACCTGAACGATCGAAAACTGGCCGTGTATCTGCGTCGAATTGACAGGGAAAACCGGGATGCGGCACAAATCGTGATTGGTGCAGGCATTAACCTGGTGATGCGCCGGGTAAAAGATGTGATTAATCAGGGATGGATCAACTTGCAGGAAGCTGGAATTGTGATTTGACCGCAATATCCTGGCAGCGCGGGTGTTAAATGAATTACACGATGCATTACAACTATTTGAACAAGAAGGACTAGCTCCATACCTTGCTCGTTGGGACAAATTAGATAACTTTATTAACCGACAGGTCAAATTGATTATTGGTGATAAAGAAGTCTTTGGTATTTCCCGAGGTATTGATACACAGGGCGCATTATTGCTAGAACAGGATGGGATAATTAAACCCTGGATTGGTGGGGAGATCTCACTGCGTAGCGCGGAATAAAGAAAGGGGAGCCAAGGCTCCCTTTTTTTAATCATTATTTTCTAGGCGTACCTGTTCTACAGAATGATTAGCGCTTTTAGTCAGAATTAAACTCGCACGCTCGCGGGTTGGTAGGATATTCTCGTTTAAATTCTTGAGGTTAATCTCATTCCATAGTGATGTCGCAACGTTAATCGCTTCCTCTTTAGAAAGCTGCGCATAGTTATGGAAATAGGAATCCGGGTCAGTAAAAGCCCCTTCACGGAATTTAAGAAATCGATTTATATACCAGGTTTTAATAACCCTCTGGTGCATCAACGTAAATAGAGAAGTCGACAAAATCGGAAACAAATACATGATGTGGATCGTGAGGATAATCCATCCCGCTTTGCAGAACATTTAACCCTTCAAGAATTAATATATCCGGGTGGGTAACTGTCTTATCGCCATCAGGAATCACATCATAAATCAGATGGGAATATACGGGGGCAGTAACGTCCGGAACCCCTGACTTCAGATCGGAAACGAATTGCACTAGCCTGCGCATATCATAGGATTGTGGGAACCCTTTCTTCTTCATCACGCCCACGTTCTTTCAGCACCTCATTAGGATGCAGGAAACCATCGGTGGTGATGAGCTCAACGCGGCGATGCTCGGGGCCAGCGGCTGAGTAATGCTTGCAGTACACGTGCAGTAGTGCTTTTCCCACAGCGACGCTGCCAGCAATACTGATGATGTAAGGGATACGCTGGCCATTCGTCCCAGGAACTGCTCAAGTACCGCCTGGCGGCGTAGGTTAGAACTAATATAAAAGTTCAGTAAACGTGATAAAGGCGAATAGATCTTCCGCCACTTCTTCAAGCGACAGATCTTCGTTGATACCTTTTAGGCGGGCATTTCGTCCTTCAGTCAGGGTCATTGGCACTGAATCACGCAGCGCCGCCCACTGGCTACGATTGAACTGTAGATAAGGTGTCATTAACGTTTGCTCTTGTTTATTCATAAGCATGTTCTGGCTACCGCGCTGATTTGCCATGACGTTTCACATTAAGTTAATCAGGACAATGGGCAGGAGGTTAACACCAGATGGAAGAGAAAAAGAAGAAAAAATCCAAATGAATGGCGCTTTCGGGAGAAAAACCCCGCTCTTTTTGGCACTCTGGGGGGACAAGAATTGATGATAGCTATATAGAAAGAGAAAGTCAGTTAATCGACCATCAGGTGGCAAACTTATGCCATAACCAGCAGGCTAAAAGAAGTTCTCTTGCTTGCAGCACTATTTTTGGTATAAAGTCATAAAACTGGCATGTTGCTTGGTTTTTACGCGCAAACGCACAAAACATGAGCGATAGAACATTTTATGCAAATTTTTAGTTGCATGTCGCCGCGTGTCTCCATAGAATGCGCGCTACTTGATGCCGACTTAGCTCAGTAGGTAGAGCAACTGACTTGTAATCAGTAGGTCACCAGTTCGATTCCGGTAGTCGGCACCATCAGGTGGGGTTCCCGAGCGGCCAAAGGGAGCAGACTGTAAATCTGCCGTCACAGACTTCGAAGGTTCGAATCCTTCCCCCACCACCACTTTCAGGCTAAGCATTGCGAAGCCAGAGTTGGTTGGTAAGATAACTAGCTCAAAAAAAGAGAGAAATCTCTTTTTTTGTATTGCAGAAAGACGCTGGGGTAGCTGAGTTTCAGGATGCGGGCATCGTATAATGGCTATTACCTCAGCCTTCCAAGCTGATGATGCGGGTTCGATTCCCGCTGCCCGCTCCAGACGTGCTGATATGGCTCAGTTGGTAGAGCGCACCCTTGGTAAAGGTGAGGTCCCCAGTTCGACTCTGGGTATCAGCACCACTTCACTTCTCCTTCCCGTTTCTCTTCTGTTTAAATTATGCATTCAACAGTTCAGGCTTATCGTCTGGTTGATGTGGTGATATCACCGATTTATCCGTGTATTAGAGGGACTATCGATGTCTAAAGAAAAATTTGAACGTACCAAACCGCACGTCAACGTCGGTACTATCGGCCACGTTGACCATGGTAAAACTACCCTGACTGCTGCAATCACTACCGTACTGGCTAAAACCTACGGCGGTGCTGCTCGTGCTTTCGACCAGATCGATAACGCACCAGAAGAAAAAGCTCGTGGTATCACCATCAACACTTCCCACGTTGAATATGACACCCCGACTCGCCACTACGCACACGTAGACTGCCCAGGCCACGCCGACTATGTTAAAAACATGATCACCGGTGCTGCGCAGATGGATGGCGCTATCCTGGTTGTTGCTGCGACTGATGGCCCTATGCCACAGACTCGTGAGCACATCCTGCTGGGTCGTCAGGTAGGCGTTCCGTACATCATCGTGTTCCTGAACAAATGCGACATGGTTGATGACGAAGAGCTGCTGGAACTGGTAGAAATGGAAGTTCGTGAACTTCTGTCTCAGTACGATTTCCCAGGCGACGACACTCCTATCGTTCGTGGTTCCGCGCTGAAAGCGCTGGAAGGCGAAGCTGAGTGGGAAGCAAAAATCATCGAACTGGCTGGCTTCCTGGACTTTACATCCCAGAACCAGAGCGTGCGATTGACAAGCCATTCCTGCTGCCTATCGAAGACGTATTCTCCATCTCCGGCCGTGGTACTGTAGTTACCGGTCGTGTAGAGCGCGGTATCGTTAAAGTTGGCGAAGAAGTTGAAATCGTTGGTATCAAAGAGACTGCTAAGTCTACCTGTACTGGCGTTGAAATGTTCCGCAAACTGCTGGACGAAGGCCGTGCTGGTGAGAACGTTGGTGTTCTGCTGCGTGGTATCAAACGTGAAGAAATCGAACGTGGTCAGGTACTGGCTAAGCCAGGCTCTATCAAGCCGCACACGAAGTTCGAATCTGAAGTTTACATCCTGTCCAAAGATGAAGGCGGCCGTCATACTCCGTTCTTCAAAGGCTACCGTCCACAGTTCTACTTCCGTACAACTGACGTGACTGGTACCATCGAACTGCCAGAAGGCGTAGAGATGGTAATGCCGGGCGACAACATCAAAATGGTTGTTACCCTGATCCGACCCAATCGCGATGGATGACGGTCTGCGTTTCGCAATCCGTGAAGGCGGCCGTACCGTTGGCGCGGGCGTTGTTGCCAAAGTAATGAGGTAATTGCTGATATTATTTGACGCAATGCGCAATAAAAGGGCATCATTTGATGCCCTTTTTATACGCTGTCGAACCAGAACCTGGCTCATCAGTGATTATTTTTGCCATAATCATTGCTGAGACAGGCTCTGTAGAGGGCGTTTAGTCCGAAATCCAAATTTCGGTTTGGATCGCCTCGCACTCGCGGGTGGAAATGTTTGTAGAATACTTCTGACAGGTTGGTTTATGAGTGCGAATACCGAAGCTCAAGGGAGCGGGCGCGGCCTGGAAGCGATGAAGTGGGTAGCCGTTGCCGTACCTGCCGATCGTAGCAATCGTAGGTAACTACCTTTATCGTGACATGATGCTGCCGCTGCGTGCGCTGGCCGTAGTAATTATTATTGCTGCAGCGGGTGGTGTCGCGCTGTTGACGACAAAGGCAAAGCGACCGTTCCGTTTCCTCGTGAAGCGAGAACTGAAGTTGTAAGGTGATTTGGCCGACTCGCCAGGAAACGCTGCACACTACGCTGATCGTTGCTGCGGTCACTGCGGTAATGTCACCGATCCTGTGGGGACTGGATGGTATTCTGGTTCGCCTGGTATTCTTTATCACTGGCCTGAGGTTCTAAGATGTCTGAAGCACCTAAAAGCGTTGGTACGCTGTCTTCAGCGTGTTTCCGGTTTTGAAGGCCGTGTAGCCACGTCGCTGCGCGAGCATATCAAATTACAAAACATGGAAGAGCTGTTCGGCGAAGTTATGGTTCCGACCGAAGAAGTGGTCGAAATCCGTGGCGGCCAGCGTCGCAAAAGCGAACGTAAATTCTTCCCGGGCTACGTGCTCGTTCAGATGGTGATGAACGATGCAAGCTGGCACCTGGTACGCAGCGTTCCGCGCGTGATGGGCTTTATCGGTTGTACCTCTTACCGCCCAGCGCCTATCAGCGACAAAGAAGTTGATGCGATCATGAACCGCCTGCAGCAGGTTGGCGATAAGCCGCGTCCTAAAACAATGTTTGAACCTGGTGAAATGGTTCGCGTCAGCGACGGTCCGTTCGCAGACTTTAACGGCGTTGTTGAAGAAGTTGATTACGAAAAATCCCGCCTGAAAGTTTCTGTTTCTATCTTTGGTCGTGCGACCCCGGTAGAACTCGACTTTGCTCAGGTTGAGAAAGCGTAGAGACGGCGATCAAAAAAGCATCGATTTAATCGTTGCACTAGGCGCGAAATTGGCATACAATTTCGCGCCTTTTGTTTTTATGGGCATCTGCCTGTAAAACGAATTTTTTATCACGGGGAGCCCCTGAGGCGCTATCACCCAATTAGAGGATTTTAGAATGGCTAAGAAAGTCCAAGCCTACGTTAAGCTGCAGGTTGCAGCTGGTATGGCGAACCCAAGTCCACCGGTTGGTCCAGCACTTGGTCAGCAGGGCGTGAACATCATGGAATTCTGCAAAGCGTTCAACGCAAAAACTGATTCCATTGAAAAAGGTCTGCCAATTCCGGTTGTTATCACCGTTTACGCTGACCGTTCTTTCACCTTCATTACCAAAACGCCTCCAGCAGCAGTTCTGCTGAAAAAAGCCGCTGGTATTAAGTCTGGTTCCGGCAAGCCGAACAAAGACAAAGTAGGTAAAGTTTCCCGTGCTCAGGTACAGGAAATCGCGCAGACCAAAGCTGCCGACATGACTGGCGCCGACATTGAAGCGATGACTCGCTCAATCGAAGGTACTGCACGTTCCATGGGCCGGCAGTGCAGGATTAAGAAATGGCTAAACTGACCAAGCGTATGCGCGTGATCCGTGAAAAAGTTGATGCTACTAAACAGTACGACATCAACGAAGCCATTGCTCTGCTGAAAGAGCTGGCCACTGCTAAATTCAACGAAAGCGTTGACGTTGCTGTTAACCTCGGCATCGACGCTCGTAAATCTGACCAGAACGTACGTGGTGCAACTGTACTGCCGCACGGTACTGGCCGTTCAGTTCGCGTTGCCGTATTTACCCAGGGCCCTAACGCTGAAGCAGCTAAAGCTGCTGGCGCAGAGCTGGTAGGTATGGAAGATCTGGCTGACCTGATCAAAAAAGGCGAAATGAACTTTGACGTTGTTATTGCATCTCCTGATGCAATGCGCGTTGTTGGCCAGCTGGGCCAGGTCCTGGGCCGACGTGGTCTGATGCCAAACCCGAAAGTTGGTACTGTAACTCCTAACGTTGCTGAAGCGGTTAAGAACGCTAAAGCAGGTCAGGTTCGTTATCGTAACGACAAAAACGGCATCATCCACACCACCATCGGTAAAGTGGACTTTGACGCTGACAAACTGAAAGAAAACCTGGAATCTCTGCTGGTTGCGCTGAAAAGCTAAACCAACTCAGGCTAAAGGCGTGTACATCAAGAAAGTTAGCATCTCCACCACCATGGGTGCGGGTGTTTCCGTTGATCAGGCTGGCCTGAGCGCGGTAGCGAACTAAGATTCGCCTTTACGTGGGCGGTGGATTTGTCTACAATCTGACCCCCACGTTTCTGCTAATAGCAGATGTATATCCGAGATATTCAGGCTGTAGCAAGGCGCCAACTGAGTGAATCGCCAGAAGCATAGTTCACTATGTGATTGGTGTGAGCGAAGGCAGGCAACGCCGCTACAGATTGAATAGTGATGGATAGACAAGATTTGTTCGTTGGAGCCTGGCCTATCCAGGCCTCCGTCGAAGACCGCAGGTGTTTCGAAAGAAGCTTAATGCCCTGCGTAGACGGTGACAGAACGTAAGATTATTTTTAATACTCTGGCTTGTTTCTGCTCACCGTATTTAGACGCTCTTTCCGTTGGGGAGAGTGAAGTGAGTTCCGGAACATGAGTTCCGGCAAACATCCAGGAGCAAAGCTAATGGCTTTAAATCTTCAAGACAAACAAGCGATTGTTGCTGAAGTCAGCGAAGTAGCCAAGGCGCGCTGTCTGCAGTAGTTGCGGATTCCTGGCGTAACTGTAGACAAAATGACTGAACTGCGTAAAGCAGGTCGTGAAGCTGGCGTATACATGCGTGTTGTTCGTAACACCCTGCTGCGCCGCGTCGTTGAAGGTACTCAGTTCAAGTGCCGAAAGACACGTTTGTTGGTCCTCATCTATCGCATACTCTATGGAACACCCGGGCGCTGCTCTCGTCGTTCAAAGAGTTCGCGAAAGCGAATGCAAAATTTGAGGTCAAAGCCGCAGCCTTTGAAGGTGGTTGATCCCGGCATCGCAAATCGATCGCCTGGCTACACTGCCAACCTACGAAGAAGCAATTGCACGCCTGATGGCAACCATGAAAGAAGCTTCGGCTGGCAAACTGGTTCGCACTCTGGCTGCTGTACGCGATGCGAAAGAAGCTGCTTAATAGCAGTTGTCTTTGTAAAGTATTTGCTTACGTATAAACTTATTCTGATTTTCAGGAACAATTTAAATGTCTATCACTAAAGATCAAATCATCGAAGCAGTTGCAGCTATGTCCGTAATGGACGTTGTAGAACTGATTTCTGCAATGGAAGAAAAATTCGGTGTTTCTGCTGCTGCCGCTGTAGCTGTTGCTGCAGGTCCAGCTGAAGCTGCTGAAGAAAAAACTGAATTCGACGTCGTTCTGAAAGCAGTTGGCGCTAACAAAGTTGCTGTTATCAAAGCAGTACGTGGCGCAACTGGCCTGGGTCTGAAAGTAGCTGAAGACCTTGTAGAATCTGCTCCAGCTGCTCTGAAAGAAGGCGTGAGCAAAGATGACGCTGAAGCACTGAAAAAATCTCTGGAAGAAGCTGGCGCTGAAGTTGAAGTTAAATAAGCCAACTTTTCTAGTTGAAGCCTGAGAAATCGGCCGATGGCTGGTGACTTTTTAGTCACCAGCCATTTTGCGCTGTAAGGCGCCAGTAGCGTTTCACACTGTTTGACTGCTGGCTGTCCTGACAATGCCTGTTTTATGATGACTTAATATATTGCGACAGGGTGCTCGCTCTGTGTAAATCGCAATGAAATGGTTTAAGCGTGATAGCAACAGGTATTGCGGAAAGTGTTCCATTTTCCGGTCAACAAAATAGTGTTGCACAAACTGTCTGCCAATGGACAGATGCGTCGACTTGTCAGCGAGCTGAGGAACCCTATGGTTTACTCCTATACCGAGAAAAAATGTATTCGTAAGGATTTTGGTAAACGTCCGCAGGTTCTGGAGTACCTTATCTCCTTTCTATCCAGCTTGACTCGTTCCAGAAGTTTATCGAGCAAGATCCCGAAGGTCAGTATGGTCTGGAAGCAGCTTTCCGTTCCGTATTCCCGATTAAAAGCTACAGCGGTTATTCGGAGCTGCAATACGTCAGCTACCGCTTGGGCGAACCGGTGTTTGACGTTCAGGAATGTCAGATTCGTGGCGTGACTTACTCCGCACCGCTGCGCGTAAAACTGCGTCTGGTGATCTACGAGCGCGAAGCGCCGGAAGGCACCGTTAAAGACATCAAAGAACAAGAAGTGTACATGGGCGAAATTCCGCTCATGACCGACAACGGTACTTTTGTTATCAACGGTACTGAGCGTGTTATCGTTTCTCAGCTGCACCGTAGCCCAGGCGTCTTCTTTGACTCCGATAAAGGTAAAACCCACTCTTCGGGTAAAGTGCTGTATAACGCGCGTATCATCCCTTACCGTGGTTCCTGGCTGGACTTCGAGTTCGATCCGAAAGACAACCTGTTTGTCCGTATCGACCGTCGTCGTAAACTGCCTGCGACCATCATTCTGCGTGCGCTGCAGTACACCACTGAACAGATCCTTGACCTGTTCTTTGACAAAGTTGTCTTCGAAATTCGCGACAACAAACTGCAGATGGAACTGGTGCCAGAGCGCCTGCGTGGTGAAACTGCCTCCTTCGATATCGAAGCAAATGGCAAGATCTACGTAGAAAAAGCGCGTCGTATTACTGCGCGTCATATTCGCCAGCTGGAAAAAGACGATATCAAGCATATCGAAGTTCCGGTTGAGTACATCGCGGGTAAAGTTGCGGCCAAAGACTACGTTGACGAATCTACCGGTGAGCTGATCTGTGCAGCGAACATGGAAGCTGAGCCTGGATTTGTTGGCTAAGCTGAGCCAGTCTGGCCACAAGCGTATCGAAACGCTGTTCACCAACGATCTGGACCATGGCGCATACATTTCTGAAACTATCCGTGTCGACCCAACCAACGACCGCCTGAGCGCGCTGGTAGAAATCTACCGCATGATGCGCCCTGGTGAGCCGCCGACTCGTGAAGCTGCAGAAAGCCTGTTCGAGAACCTGTTCTTCTCTGAAGACCGTTATGACCTCTCTGCGGTCGGTCGTATGAAGTTCAACCGTTCTCTGCTGCGCGACGAAATCGAAGGTTCCGGTATCCTGAGCAAAGAAGACATCATCGAAGTGATGAAAAAGCTCATCGATATCCGTAACGGTAAAGGCGAAGTCGATGATATCGACCACCTCGGCAACCGTCGTATCCGTTCCGTAGGCGAAATGGCGGAAAACCAATTCCGCGTTGGCCTGGTTCGTGTAGAGCGTGCGGTGAAAGAGCGTCTGTCTTGGCCATCCGGATACCCTGATGCCTCAGGATATGATCAACGCCAAGCCGATTTCTGCAGCAGTGAAAGAGTTCTTTGGTTCCAGCCAGCTGTCTCAGTTTATGGACCAGAACAACCCGCTGTCTGAGATTACGCACAAGCGTCGTATCTCTGCCCTCGGCCCAGGCGGTCTGACCCGTGAACGTGCAGGCTTTGAAGTTCGAGACGTACACCCGACTCACTACGGTCGCGTATGTCCAATCGAAACGCCTGAAGGTCCAAACATCGGTCTGATCAACTCCCTGTCCGTGTACGCACAGACTAACGAATACGGCTTCCTCGAGACTCCGTATCGTAAAGTGACTGATGGTGTTGTTACCGACGAAATTCATTACCTGTCTGCTATCGAAGAAGGTAACTACGTCATCGCTCAGGCGAACTCCAACCTGGATGACGAAGGCCACTTTGTAGAAGACCTGGTAACTTGCCGTAGCAAAGGCGAATCGAGCCTCTTCAGCCGCGACCAGGTTGACTACATGGACGTATCCACCCAACAGGTGGTATCCGTCGGTGCGTCCCTGATCCCGTTCCTGGAACACGATGACGCCAACCGTGCATTGATGGGTGCGAACATGCAACGTCAGGCCGTTCCAACTCTGCGTGCTGATAAGCCGCTGGTTGGTACCGGTATGGAACGTGCTGTTGCCGTTGACTCCGGTGTTACTGCAGTTGCTAAGCGTGGCGGTACCGTTCAGTACGTCGACGCATCCCGTATCGTTATCAAAGTTAACGAAGACGAGATGTATCCGGGCGAAGCGGGTATCGACATCTACAACCTGACCAAATACACCCGTTCTAACCAGAACACCTGTATTAACCAGATGCCTTGTGTGCTCTGGGCGAGCCAATCGAGCGCGGCGACGTGCTGGCAGATGGTCCATCTACCGACCTCGGTGAGCTGGCGCTCGGTCAGAACATGCGCGTGGCATTCATGCCATGGAACGGTTACAACTTCGAAGACTCCATCCTCGTATCCGAGCGTGTTGTTCAGGAAGACCGTTTCACCACCATCCACATTCAGGAACTGGCTGTGTGTCCCGGGACACGAAGCTGGGCCTGAAGAGATCACCGCTGACATCCCTAACGCGGGCGAAGCTGCGCTCTCCAAACTGGATGAATCCGGTATCGTTTACATCGGTGCGGAAGTGACCGGTGGCGACATTCTGGTTGGTAAGGTAACGCCGAAAGGTGAAACCCAGCTGACCCCAGAAGAGAAGCTGCTGCGTGCGATCTTCGGTGAGAAAGCGTCTGACGTTAAAGACTCTTCTCTGCGCGTACCAAACAGCGTTTCCGGTACTGTTATCGACGTTCAGGTCTTTACTCGCGATGGCGTAGAAAAAGACAAACGTGCGCTGGAAATTGAAGAGATGCAGCTGAAGCAGGCCAAAAAAGACCTGTCTGAGAATCTGCAGATCCTCGAAGCTGGCCTGTTTAGCCGTATCTACGCGGTGCTGGTTGCCGGTGGTGTTGAAGCTGAGAAGCTCGACAAACTGCCTCGCGATCGCTGGCTGGAACTCGGCCTGACCGACGAAGAGAAACAAAATCAGCTGGAACAGCTGGCTGAGCAGTACGACGAACTGAAACACGAGTTCGAGAAAAAACTTGAAGCGAAACGCCGTAAAATCACCCAAGGCGACGATCTGGCACCGGGCGTGCTGAAGATTGTTAAGGTATACCTGGCCGTTAAACGCCGTATCCAGCCTGGTGATAAAATGGCAGGTCGTCACGGTAACAAGGGTGTTATCTCCAAGATCAACCCGATCGAAGATATGCCACACGATGCTAACGGTACGCCGGTAGATATCGTACTGAACCCGCTGGGCGTACCATCGCGTATGAACATCGGTCAGATCCTTGAAACCCACCTGGGTATGGCTGCGAAAGGTATCGGCGATAAGATCAACGCCATGCTGAAACAGCAGCAAGAAGTCGCGAAACTGCGCGAGTTCATCCAGCGTGCATACGATCTGGGTACCGACGTTCGTCAGAAAGTCGACCTGAGCACCTTCACCGATGACGAAGTGCTGCGTCTGGCAGAGAACCTGAAAAAAGGTATGCCAATCGCAACGCCAGTATTCGATGGTGCTAAAGAGTCAGAAATCAAAGAGTTGCTGCAACTCGGCGGTTTGCCTTCTTCTGGTCAGATTACCCTGTTCGACGGTCGTACCGGTGAGCAGTTTGAGCGTCAGGTAACCGTAGGTTACATGTACATGCTGAAACTGAACGACTTGGTTGATGACAAGATGCATGCGCGTTCTACCGGTTCTTACAGCCTGGTTACTGAGCAGCCGCTGGGTGGTAAGGCGCAGTTCGGTGGTCAGCGCTTCGGGGAGATGGAAGTGTGGGCGCTGGAAGCATATGGCGCAGCATACACCCTGCAGGAAATGCTCACCGTTAAGTCTGATGACGTGAATGGCCGTACTAAGATGTATAAAAACATCGTAGATGGTAACCATCAGATGGAACCAGGCATGCCGGAATCCTTCAACGTATTGTTGAAAGAAATCCGTTCGCTGGGTATGTACATCGAGCTGGAAGACGAGTAACTCTCGCTCAAACAGGTCACTGGTGCCGGGGTAAGACCCGGCGCCAGATTGTGCTAACTCCGACGGGAGCAAATCCGTGAAAGATTTATTAAAGTTTCTGAAAGCGCAGACTAAAACCGAAGAGTTTGATGCGATCAAAATTGCTCTGGCATCGCCAGATATGATCCGTTCATGGTCTTTCGGTGAAGTTAAAAAGCCGGAAACCATCAACTACCGTACGTTCAAGCCTGAGCGTGACGGCCTTTCTGCGCCCGTATCTTTGGGCCAGTAAAAGATTACGAGTGCCTGTGCGGTAAGTACAAGCGCCTGAAACACCGTGGTGTGATCTGTGAGAAGTGCGGCGTTGAAGTGACCCAGACTAAAGTGCGCCGTGAGCGCATGGGCCACATCGAGCTGGCATGTCCAACTGCGCACATCTGGTTCCTGAAATCGCTGCCGTCCCGTATCGGTCTGCTGCTCGATATGCCACTGCGTGATATCGAACGCGTACTGTACTTCGAATCTTATGTTGTTATCGAAGGCGGTATGACCAACCTGGAACGTCAACAGATCCTGACTGAAGAGCAGTATCTGGACGCGCTGGAAGAGTTCGGTGACGAATTCGACGCGAAGATGGGTGCGGAAGCGATCCAGGCCCTGCTGAAAAGCATGGATCTGGAGCAAGAGTGTGAAACTCTGCGTGAAGAGCTGAACGAAACCAACTCTGAAACCAAGCGTAAAAAGCTGACCAAGCGTATCAAACTGCTGGAAGCTTTCGTTCAGTCTGGCAACAAGCCAGAGTGGATGATTCTGACCGTTCTGCCGGTTCTGCCGCCAGATCTGCGTCCGCTGGTTCCACTGGATGGTGGTCGTTTCGCGACTTCTGACCTGAACGATCTGTATCGTCGCGTCATTAACCGTAACAACCGTCTGAAACGCCTGCTGGACCTGGCTGCACCTGACATCATCGTACGTAACGAAAAACGTATGCTGCAGGAAGCGGTCGATGCCCTGCTGGATAACGGTCGTCGCGGTCGTGCAATCACCGGTTCTAACAAACGTCCTCTGAAATCTTTGGCCGATATGATCAAAGGTAAACAGGGTCGTTTCCGTCAGAACCTGCTCGGTAAGCGTGTTGACTACTCCGGTCGTTCTGTAATCACCGTAGGTCCATACCTGCGTCTGCATCAGTGCGGTCTGCCGAAGAAAATGGCACTGGAGCTGTTCAAACCGTTCATCTACGGCAAGTTGGAACTGCGTGGCCTGGCCACCACCATCAAAGCCGCTAAGAAAATGGTTGAGCGTGAAGAAGCTGTCGTTTGGGATATCCTGGACGAAGTTATCCGCGAACACCCGGTAATGCTGAACCGTGCACCAACACTGCACCGTCTGGGCATCCAGGCGTTTGAGCCAGTACTGATCGAAGGTAAAGCTATTCAGCTGCACCCGCTGGTCTGTGCGGCATATAACGCCGATTTCGATGGTGACCAGATGGCTGTTCACGTACCGCTGACGCTGGAAGCCCAGCTGGAAGCGCGTGCGCTGATGATGTCGACCAACAACATCCTGTCACCTGCGAACGGCGAGCCAATCATCGTTCCATCTCAGGACGTTGTATTGGGTCTGTACTACATGACCCGTGACTGTGTTAACGCCAAAGGCGAAGGCATGGTGCTGACTGGCCCTAAAGAAGCTGAGCGTATCTATCGCGCAGGTCTGGCCTCTCTGCATGCGCGCGTTAAAGTGCGTATCACTGAATACGAAAAAGATGAAAACGGCGAGTTCGTTGCGAACACCAGCATTAAAGACACGACCGTTGGCCGTGCGATTCTGTGGATGATCGTGCCGAAAGGTCTGCCTTTCTCCATCGTCAACCAGGCGCTGGGCAAGAAAGCTATCTCCAAAATGCTGAACACCTGTTACCGCATTCTGGGCCTGAAGCCGACCGTAATCTTCGCTGACCAGACCATGTACACCGGCTTTGCCTATGCAGCGCGCTCCGGCGCATCTGTCGGCATCGACGATATGGTTATCCCAGAGAAGAAATACGAAATCATCAGCGAAGCGGAAGCTGAAGTTGCTGAGATTCAGGAGCAGTTCCAGTCTGGTCTGGTAACCGCTGGCGAACGCTATAACAAAGTTATCGATATCTGGGCTGCGGCGAACGATCGTGTATCCAAAGCGATGATGGATAACCTGCAAACTGAAACCGTTATTAACCGTGACGGCGTCGAAGAGCAGCAGGTTTCCTTCAACAGCATCTACATGATGGCCGACTCCGGTGCTCGTGGTTCTGCAGCACAGATTCGTCAGCTGGCAGGTATGCGTGGTCTGATGGCTAAGCCAGATGGCTCCATCATCGAAACGCCAATCACCGCGAACTTCCGTGAAGGTCTGAACGTACTCCAGTACTTCATCTCCACTCACGGTGCTCGTAAAGGTCTGGCGGATACCGCACTGAAAACAGCTAACTCCGGTTATCTGACGCGTCGTCTGGTTGACGTTGCACAGGATCTGGTTGTTACTGAAGACGACTGTGGCACGCTGGAAGGCATCACCATGACCCCGGTTATCGAGGGTGGTGACGTTAAAGAGCCACTGCGCGATCGCGTACTGGGTCGTGTAACTGCTGAAGACGTTCTGAAGCCGGGCACGGCGGACATTCTGGTTCCACGCAATACTCTGCTGCACGAGCAGTGGTGTGACCTGCTGGAAGAGAACTCCGTTGACTCCGTCAAAGTGCGTTCCGTTGTATCCTGTGACACCGACTTTGGTGTATGTGCGCACTGCTACGGTCGTGACCTGGCGCGTGGCCACATCATCAACAAAGGTGAGGCTATCGGCGTTATCGCGGCACAGTCCATCGGTGAGCCGGGTACACAGCTGACGATGCGTACGTTCCACATCGGTGGTGCGGCATCTCGTGCGGCTGCTGAATCCAGCATCCAGGTGAAAAACAAAGGTAGCATCAAGCTCAGCAACGCGAAGTCGGTTGTGAACTCCAGCGGTAAACTGGTTATCACTTCTCGTAACACCGAGCTGAAACTGATCGACGATTCGGTCGTACCAAGAGAAAGCTATAAAGTGCCTTACGGCTCTGTTATGGGCAAAGGTGATGGCGAACAGGTTACTGGCGGCGAAATTTGGAACCCGGCATCCACACACCATGCCGGTTATCACCGAAGCTAGCGGTTTCCTCGCTTCACCGACATGATTGACGGCCAGACCATTACTCGTCAGTCCGACGAGCTGACCGGTCTGTTTTTCGCTGGTTGTTCTGGATTCTGCTGAGCGTACTGCTGGTGGTAAAGACCTGCGTCCAGCTCTGAAAATCGTTGATGCGAACGGTAACGACGTTCTGATCCCAGCTACCGATATGCCTGCTCAGTACTTCCTGCCGGGCAAAGCGATTGTTCAGTTGGAAGATGGTGCTCAGATTCACTCTGGTGACGCCCTGGCGCGTATTCCTCAGGAATCCAGTGGTACCAAGGACATCACCGGTGGTCTGCCACGCGTTGCGGATCTGTTCGGAGCACGTCGTCCGAAAGAGCCAGCTATCCTTGCGGAAATCACAGGTATCATTTCCTTCGGTAAAGAAACCAAAGGTAAACGTCGCCTGGTGATCACGCTGTTAGACGGTAGCGATCCATACGAAGAGATGATTCCAAAATGGCGTTAGCTCAACGTGTTCGAAGGCGAACGTGTAGAACGTGGTGACGTGGTTTCCGATGGTCCAGAAGCACCGCACGCGCACCCCGCGTTTCGTGGCGTACACGCGGTAACGCGTTACATCACCAACGAAGTACAGGACGTTTACCGTCTGCAAGGCGTTAAGATTAACGATAAACACATTGAAGTTATCGTTCGTCAGATGCTGCGTAAAGCGACCATCGAGAATGCCGGTAGCTCCGACTTCCTGGAAGGCGAGCAGGTTGAATACTCCCGCGTCAAGATTGCAAACCGCGATCTGGAAGCGAACGGCAAAGTGGCGGCAACCTATGCTCGCGACCTGTGGGTATCACCAAAGCGTCTCTGGCAACCGAATCGTTCATCTCTGCCGCATCGTTCCAGGAGACTACTCGTGTCCTGACCGAAGCAGCCGTTGCGGGCAAACGCGACGAACTGCGTGGCCTGAAAGAGAACGTTATCGTAGGTCGTCTGATCCCAGCGGGTACCGGTTATGCGTACCACCAGGATCGTATGCGCCGTCGCGCAGCGGGCGAACAGCCTGCAGCACCACAGGTAAGTGCAGAAGAAGCATCTGCAAACCTGGCAGAACTGCTGAACGCAGGTCTGGGCGGTTCCGATAACGACTAATCGTTAATCCGCAAATAACGTAAAAACCCGCTTCGGCGGGTTTTTTTATGGGGGGAGTTTAGGGAAAGAGCATTTGTCAGAATATTTAAGGAATTTCTGAATACTCATAATCAATGTAGAGATGACTAATATCCTGAAACTGACTGAACTAATTGAGTCAAACTCGGCAAGGATTCGATACTATTCCTGTGTAACTTTCTTAAGGAACGAGAATGAAACAGGAAGTGGAAAAGTGGCGACCTTTTGGACATCCGGATGGTGATATTCGTGATTTATCATTTCTTGATGCTCATCAGGCTGTCTACGTTCAGCATCATGAGGGCAAAGAGCCTTTAGAGTATCGCTTTTGGGTTACCTACTCTCTTCACTGCTTCACAAAAGATTATGAACATCAGACGAACGAAGAAAAACAATCGTTAATGTACCACGCGCCTAAAGAATCTCGTCCCTTCTGCCAGCACCGTTATAACTTAGCGCGCACACACTTAAAAAGAACTATTTTGGCGCTGCCAGAAAGCAACGTTATTCATGCCGGGTATGGTAGCTATGCCGTGATTGAGGTGGACTTAGACGGAGGAGATAAGGCATTTTACTTTGTTGCGTTCAGGGCTTTCAGGGAAAAGAAAAAACTCCGTTTGCATGTAACTAGCGCTTATCCCATTTCTGAAAAACAGAAAGGTAAATCAGTGAAATTTTTCACCATTGCCTACAACTTATTGAGAAATAAGCAGCTTCCTCAGCCCTCAAAATAACAAAACCCACCTTAAGGTGGGTTTCGCCAGAGAATTATCTCTGGTATTCAGAACGCCATTACCGGACTTTGCCTTGACCTTGCGATAATCGCAGGTTGCGGGATGTCTGAATTTCTTCAGTCTGCTGCATCCTGGAAGATGAGAACATGTGTTCTTATTTTCGTCTCTATCATAGTTGAGTATTTACTCTCTTACAATCAGATCTCTTTCATTGCTCAACAGGCGATGGCTTCAGACTTTGCATTACGGAATTTTTAAGAAAGGCAGGGCGAAACGAGGAAGAAGCTTTTCGCCCTGGACAACATTCCTGCTGACGGCACTACCATAAAAAAACACAACGCTTTCAACAACCTTGCGTTTTTCATCTTCCGTAGCGGCTCGGAATAAATTTACGTTCTTACATTCCGTCTCATAGTCTTTGCGAGGCGCGTCCCAGATAGCTGTCCCAGTCTTTCCATACCGGCTGCAAACCCTGAGCGGTTAACGCGGCAGCAACCGCTTCCGGTCTGCGATCGTCGTGCGGTGAGAACTGTTCCAACTCGGGGTGATTATCGGCATAGCCACCTGGCTGCGTTTTCGAGAAGGCGCTGACGTTATTGATCGCCAGCGGAATAACGCGATCGCGAAACCACGGTGATTCCCGCGTGGAGAGTGACAGTTCAATCTCCGGTGCAAGCAGTCGGAAGGCGCAGATGGTTTGCACTAACTGGCGTTCATCCATAATCGACGCAGGCTCAATGCCGCCAGTACACGGGCGCAGGCGCGGAAAGGAGACAGAGTAACGGCTTTGCCAGTAATGCTGTTGCAGCCATAGCAAATGTTCGGCAACCATATAGCTGTCAACGCGCCAGTTGTCGGAAAGGCCAATTAGCGCGCCGAGGCCTATCTTATCAATCCCCGCACGCCCCAGCCGATCCGGCGTTTCCAGCCGCCAGAAGAAGTCCTGTTTTTTGCCTTTCAGATGATGGCGGGCATAAGTCGCCTCGTGATATGTCTCCTGATAAACCATCACGCCATCCAGACCAAGTTGCTTTAACTCGGCGTATTCCGTCTCCGCCAGCGGTTGCACTTCCATCTGTAGTGAAGAGAACTGTTCACGAAGGGCAGGGAGATGACGACGAAAGTAATCCATCCCCACTTTCGCCTGATGTTCACCAGTGACTAACAGCAGATGTTCAAAGCCCATCTCCCGTATAGCGGCACTTTCCCTGGCAATATCCGCTTCATCCAGCGTTTTGCGCTTGATGCGATTACTCATGGAAAATCCACAGTACGTGCAGTCGTTAGCGCAAAGATTGGAAAGATAAAGCGGGACGTAGAAACTAACTGTGTTGCCAAATCGCTGACGGGTCAGACGCTGCGCCCGTTGGGCCAGTTGTTCCAGATAGCCACTGGCGGCAGGCGATAACAGCGCCATCATGTCGTCGCGGGTGAGTTGCGAGGCATTTAGCGCCCGCTCTACGTCAGCAGCCGTTTTGCCGTTGATACGCAGGCGGATGTCGTCCCAGTCCAGTTGTCGCCAGCGATCGCTGAAGGTTTTCATGCCGATGCCTCCAGAAATCCGGTCAGCGGGCTGGTGGCATGAGCAAAATAACTGCGGCTGCCCGGTCCGGACTGACGTGCCAGTAGGCCTGCTTCTACCGCCAGACGAAATGCCTTCGCCATGTTGACGGGATCGTCCGCGACGGCAATCGCCGTATTCACTAACACCGCGTCGGCCCCCATTTCCAGCGCCTGCGCGGCATGGCTGGGAACGCCGATGCCAGCATCGACAACCACCGGCACTGTGGCCTGCTGGATAATAATCTCCAGCATGGCGCGGGTTTCCAGTCCCTGATTCGAGCCAATCGGCGCGCCGAGCGGCATCACCGCTGCACAGCCGACTTCTTCCAGACGTTTACACAATACCGGATCGGCCCCGCAGTAAGGCAGCACGACAAATCCCTGTTGTACCAGCGTTTCGGCGGCTTTCAGGGTTTCGATGGGATCGGGCAACAGCCAGCGGGCGTCAGGGTGAATCTCTAATTTTAACCAGTTTGTGCCTAACGCTTCACGAGCCAGATGGGCGGCGAAAATGGCTTCTTCCGCTGTTTTCGCCCCGGATGTATTTGGCAGCAGGGTCACACCCGCCGCGATAAGCGGTTCGAGGATAGCGTCGTTGTGCTGGCGCAAGTCGACACGTTTCATCGCCAGTGTCACCAGCTGGCTGCCGGAAGCGCGGATCGCCTCCACCATCAGTTGTGAAGAAGCGAATTTCCCTGTGCCGGTAAACAGATGTGAATCAAACGTTTTGTCCGCAATACGTAACATTTCAACCCCCTGCAATAACCTGAAAAAGCAGGATCTGGTCGCCATCCTGCACGATATGTTGCGCCCACTGCTCACGCGGGACGATTTGCTGATTAATCGCCAGAGCCGCGCCCGCTTGTCGTTGGTCGAGTTGCTCCAGTAGTTCGTGAACAGTTTGCCCGGCGGCGCACTGCATCGCTTGATCGTTAAACAGGATCTGCATTGCTTCCTCCGCATACCGGGCAACCACTGGCGCGGCGCAACGCCAGGCTGCGCCACTGGCTCGATTTACCGTCGAACAGTCGGAGTTCTCCCGCAGGTGTCTCTATACCGCTTAATAACTTAATGGCTTCCAGTGCCTGCAAAGTGCCCATAACCCCGACCACCGGGCCAACCACGCCCGCCGTGCGGCAGTTGCGTTCTGGCTCCTGGTTATCTGGCCACAGGCAGCGGTAACACCCCTGCTCCCAGGGCGGCGTCAGTACCATCAACTGACCGCCAAATCCGACCGCGCTGGCGGTGATAAGCGGCGTGTTGAGTGCCACGCAGGCGGCATTAATCTCCTGGCGAGTCGCCATATTGTCGGTACAGTCGAGCACCACATCGGCCCGTGCAACCGCATCTTTTAACGCCTCACCCGTTAACCGTTGTTGTAATGCTGTCAGTTGAATGTCGGGATTCAACTGTGTCAGTCGCTGTTGGCTGACCTGCGATTTCGGGCGATCGATATCTTCAGTGGTAAAGAGGATTTGTCGTTGCAGATTGCTTAAATGCACATCGTCGTCATCTGCCAGTACCAGCGTCCCGACGCCAGCGCCCGCCAGGTACAGCGCAGCAGGTGTACCCAGCCCGCCCAGACCGATAATCAGCACCTGGCTGTCGAGCAGTTTTTGCTGCCCGTCCAGAGCGATATCGTCGAGCAGGATTTGGCGGCTATAACGCATAAAGTCACGGTCATTCATCGCCAACTCCTGCAATTTCCAGCAACTGTGCCGTTGCCAAACGCCAGTCTGCGGCTTGAGTAATGGCGCTGACGACGGCGATACTGCCGACACCCGTTGCTATCACCGCAGGCGCGCGTGCCAGACTGATACCGCCAATCGCCACGGTGGGATAATCCGCCAGTCGCTCAACATGCCGTGCCAGCTGTTCCAGCCCCTGCGGTGCAGAAGGCATCTGTTTGGTTTGCGTCGGGAACACATGTCCCAGCGCGATATAAGAGGGGCGTGCTGCCAGCGCGACGTCGATTTCCATATCGTCATGTGTCGAAACGCCCAGCCGCAGGCCTGCCGCGCGGATGGCATTGAGATCGGTGGCTTGCAAATCTTCCTGCCCCAAATGGACGCCATACGCCTGATGCTTGATCGCCAGCCGCCAGTAATCGTTGATAAACAATCGCGCGTTATAGCGGCGGCCCAGCGCAATTGCCGCCACGACATCGGCTTCCACCTCTTCATCGCGCCGATCTTTGATGCGTAGCTGGAGAGTACGTACGCCTGCATCCAACAGACGTTCGATCCACTGTACGCTGTCCACCACCGGGTACAGTCCTGAACGAAAAGGTACAGGAGGAAAATCAGGCTGATACATCACGCTTCCTCCTTACGCAGGTAGATTTCTCCGCCTCTGGCACGGAAGTTCTCCGACATATCCGCCATTCCCATTTCAATAGTTTGCGTGGCGGCGTAATCACGCACTTCCTGGCTGATTTTCATCGAGCAGAATTTCGGCCCACACATGGAGCAAAAATGGGCGACTTTACCTGACTCTTGCGGCAGGGTTTCATCGTGATAAGCGCGGGCGGTAAACGGGTCGAGGGCCAGATTAAACTGGTCTTCCCAGCGAAATTCGAAGCGGGCTTTCGACATGGCGTTATCGCGAATTTGCGCGCCCGGATGCCCTTTCGCCAGGTCAGCGGCGTGGGCAGCAATCTTATAGGTGATAAGCCCCTGCTTAACATCTTCTTTATTGGGCAGACCCAGATGCTCTTTTGGCGTTACGTAACAGAGCATCGCGCAGCCAAACCAGCCAATCATCGCCGCACCAATCCCCGACGTGAAGTGGTCATAGCCCGGCGCAATATCGGTAGTTAGCGGCCCCAGAGTGTAAAACGGCGCTTCGTGGCAGTGCTCTAACTCCTCGGTCATATTGCGGCGGATCATCTGCATCGGCACGTGGCCTGGGCCTTCAATCATCACCTGCACGTCATATTCCCAGGCAATTTTGGTCAGTTCGCCCAGCGTATGCAGCTCGGCAAACTGCGCTTCATCGTTGGCGTCCTGAATAGAACCGGGGCGCAGACCGTCGCCCAGCGACAGCGAAACGTCATAAGCGGCACAGATTTCACAAATTTCGCGGAAGTGTTGATAGAGGAAATTTTCCTGATGATGGGAGAGGCACCATTTCGCCATAATCGAACCGCCGCGAGAGACGATACCGGTCAGGCGTTTCGCGGTCATCGGCACATAGCGCAGCAGTACGCCCGCATGGATAGTGAAGTAATCCACACCTTGCTCGGCCTGTTCCAGCAGCGTGTCGCGGAACGCTTCCCAGGTAAGATCTTCGGCGATCCCGTTAACCTTCTCCAGCGCCTGGTAGATCGGCACTGTACCGATCGGCACCGGGCTGTTACGCAAAATCCACTCGCGGGTTTCGTGAATATAGCGACCGGTGGAGAGATCCATCACCGTATCCGCTCCCCAGCGCGTGGACCATACCAGCTTTTCCACTTCTTCTTCGATGGAAGAGGTGACCGCCGAGTTGCCGATATTGGCGTTAACTTTTACCAGGAAATTGCGACCAATAATCATCGGCTCCGATTCCGGATGATTAATGTTGGCCGGGATAATCGCACGTCCGGCAGCAACTTCATCACGGACAAATTCCGCAGTGATATTTTCCGGCAGATGTGCGCCAAAGCTCATTCCCGGATGCTGGTGGCGTAAAACCTCGCTACGGATGCGCTCGCGGCCCATATTCTCGCGGATGGCGATGAATTCCATTTCCGGCGTGATGATGCCCTGGCGGGCGTAGTGCAGTTGGGTGACACGGCGTCCTGCTTTGGCGCGTTTTGGTGTTAGTACGCCGCTAAAACGCAGTTCGTCGAGGCCATCATCTGCCAGCCGCGCTTTAGTGTAATCGGAACTGCGCACGGTAAGTTCTTCGGTATCGCCGCGCGCATCGATCCACGGCTGGCGTAGTTTTGCCAGCCCTTGCTGCACGTTAATGGCAATCTGCGGATCACCATACGGGCCGGAGGTGTCGTAGACCGGAATCGCTTCGTTTTCTTCGTACTGCGGCTGTTCTTTGCTACCGCCAATTAGCGTCGGGCTAAGCTGGATCTCACGCATCGGCACGCGCACGCCGGGGTGTGTGCCAGTGATATAAATGCGTTTTGAGTTGGGAAAGGCGGTGCCTTCCAGGGTGTCGATAAAATGTTGGGCCCGGGCGCGTTGTTCGCGGCGGGTCAGTTTTGTTGCAGACATAGCTCATTCCAAAAAGTTAAGGACGTGGCTTGTCAGACGACGGATGAAGCAAGAGACGATCGCCGCAGGGGCGATGCGATAGCAGATTAACTCTTGTTCCCTTCGCAGGTATTAGCCTGATCAGGTTCCGCGGATCCCGAATAAACGGTCTCAGCCAGTTAAGGCACTCCGACAAGAAATTAGCCCCGCAAATGGGGCATTGAATGTAAATTACGCGTTAACAGCGCAGAACTCAAGCAGGATGTTTGACGCGGGCGGCGTCAAGCACCAGCAGAATCAGCTTATCTTCCAGCACAAAGCGCGCTTCCAGCGCCTCGCCGATGTCAGATAAAACCTGTTGAAACTCAAGGTAATTATCATGATCGATGGCGGTTTCCAGACTGGAATCGTAGTAATCCATAATCTGTTGAGTATTGGCTTCGAGTTGCGGCCAAATCTTCGCGGCGCGCGCGAGTTGCCCGTTGCCTTCCAGCTTATGAAGAATGCGCTCATAAATACTGAAATGTCCGGCAGACAAGTAATCGACCAGGCTCTGACAAAAATCATCAAGGGCTTTTTCGTTTAGCCTCATGTACGATTCTTTGCCAGGCTTAATGCCAACCAGATTGTAGTAAGCCACGAGCAGATGCTTACGTACATGTAGCCAGCGATCAACCAGTTTGTTACTTCCTTTTACACGTTCTGTCAGGCTCTCTAACTGGTTTAGCATAGGTTGACCCCCGCATCGTTAAGATTAAAATCTGCTCACGTCAAAATGTAATAATAATGTTAATAACATGCCTGTGAAGCAAAGGTTGCGCAAGAGATATGGATCGTATAATTGAAAAATTGGATCGCGGCTGGTGGATAGTCAGCCACGAACAAAAATTATGGTTGCCCGGTGGCGAAATACCACATGGCGAAGCGGTAAATTTCGATCTTGTGGGGCAGCGCGCGCTGCAGATTGGTGAATGGGAAAGATCTCCGGTGTGGCTGGTTCAACAGTCGCGCCGCCATGATGGGATCAGGTGCGCCAGGTGCTCGATCAAGACGTCGGCCTGTTCCAGCTTGCCGGGCGCGGCGTGCAGCTGACGGAGTTTTATCGCTCGCACAAATTCTGCGGCTACTGTGGCCACACCATGCATCCGAGCAAAACCGAATGGGCGATGCTCTGTAGTCACTGCCGCGAACGCTACTACCCGCAAATTGCTCCCTGATTATTGTCGCCATTCGCCGCGATGATTCCATTCTCCTTGCCCAGCACGTTCGTCACCGTAACGGTGTGCATACCGTGTTAGCGGGCTTTGTGGAAGTCGGCGAGACGCTGGAGCAGGCGGTGCGCGCGAAGTCATGGAAGAAAGCGGCATTAAGGTAAAAAATCTACGCTACGTGACCTCTCAACCCTGGCCGTTCCCACAGTCGCTGATGACCGCCTACATGGCGGAGTACGACAGCGGTGAGATTGTTATCGACCCGAAAGAGCTGCTGAACGCCAACTGGTATCGCTACGATGATTTACCGTTTCTCCACCGCCGGGCACCGTCGCGCGTCGGCTGATAGAAGATACCGTGGCAATGTGTCGGGCTGAATACGAGTGACATGACACTTCATCATTCAAATTGGCTCTTTGTTGGCTGCATTCATTCACCCCAGTTACTTACTTCAGTAAGCTCGCGGTTCATTAATTAGTCGCCGTGATGATCTATGTTGGGTGGTGGTGTATACACTGAGCGCATCAACGCTAAGGAATGTAAAATGACCGAACTCAAGAACGATCGTTATCTGCGTGCGCTGCTGCGCCAGCCCGTTGATGTGACTCCGGTGTGGATGATGCGCCAGGCAGGCCGCTATTTGCCGGAGTACAAAGCCACCCGCGCGCAGGCTGGCGACTTTATGTCGCTGTGCAAAAACGCCGAGCTGGCTTGTGAAGTGACGCTGCAACCGCTGCGTCGCTACCCGCTTGATGCGGCGATCCTGTTCTCGGATATCTTGACCATCCCCGATGCGATGGGGCTGGGGCTTTATCGAAACCGGGGAAGGCCCACGCTTTACCTCGCCAATTACCAGCAAAGCCGATGTCGAAAAGCTGCCGATTTCGGATCCGGAAGGCGAGCTGGGCTACGTCATGAATGCGGTGCGTACCATTCGCCGTGAGCTCAAAGGCGAAGTCCCACTGATTGGCTTCTCCGGTAGCCCGTGGACGCTGGCGACCTATATGGTGGAAGGTGGCAGCAGTAAAGCCTTTACCGTCATTAAAAAGATGATGTACGCCGATCCGAAGACGCTGCATCTGCTGCTGGATAAGCTGGCCAAAAGCGTCACGTTGTACCTGAACGCCCAGATTAAAGCTGGCGCGCAGTCGGTGATGATTTTCGATACCTGGGGCGGCGTGTTGACGGGGCGCGATTATCAGCAGTTCTCGTTGTACTACATGCATAAAATCGTTGATGGTTTGCTGCGAGAAAATGATGGCCGCCGCGTGCCGGTGACGCTGTTTACCAAAGGCGGCGGAAGTGGCTGGCAGCGATGGCCGAAACCGGCTGTGATGCGCTGGGCCTTGACTGGACCACCGATATTGCCGATGCGCGCCGCCGCGTGGGCCATAAGGTTGCGCTGCAGGGCAACATCGATCCGTCCATGCTCTATGCGCCGGGTCCACGTATTGAAGAAGAAGTGGCGACGATCCTTGCCGGTTTTGGTGAGGGTGAAGGCCACGTCTTTAACCTCGGTCACGGCATCCATCAGGATGTGCCGCCGGAACACGCGGGCGTTTTCGTGGAGGCGTACACCGTTTGTCGGCGCAGTATCACCGGTAAGGAATAGGCATGGATCTCGCGTCGCTGCGCGCGCAGCAGCTTGAGCTGGCGGCATCAATTTGTCGTGAGGATCGTTTGTTATCGATCCGCCGCGTCTTATCGGCGGTGCCGACGTGGGATTTGAGCAGGGCGGCGAGGTGACGCGAGCGGCGATGGTGCTGCTGAAGTATCCTTCGTTGGAGCTGGTCGAGTATCAGGTGGCGCGGATTGCCACCACCATGCCGTACATTCCCGGTTTTCTTTCGTTTCGTGAAGCGCCGGCGCTGATGGCGGCATGGCAGCAGCTGTCGCAAAAGCCTGATCTGCTGTTTGTCGACGGCCACGGTATTTCTCACCCGCGTCGTCTGGCGTGGCCAGCCATTTTGGCCTGCTGGTGGATGTTCCCACCCTTGGCGTGGCGAAAAAGCGCCTGTGTGGTCAATTTGAGCCGCTGACGGCTGAACCCGGCGCGCTGGCACCGCTGATGGATAAAAGCGAGCTGCTGGCCTGGGTATGGCGCAGTAAAGCACGCTGCAACCCGCTGTTTATCTCAACGGGCCACCGCATCAGCGTCGATAGCGCGTTGGGCTGGGTGCAGCGCTGCATGAACGGCTATCGTCTGCCAGAGCCCACGCGCTGGGCTGACGCGGTGGCATCGGAACGCCCGGCATTTACGCGCCTTGCAGCAAAAATGCCCCATATCAGGTAAACTGCGGTTAATTTCCGTATTTGAGAACTCATCATGTTACAAAACCCGATTCACCTGCGTCTGGAGAAGCTGGAAAGCTGGCAGCACGTCACCTTTATGGCTTGCCTATGTGAACGCATGTACCCGAACTACGCCATGTTCTGTAAGCAAACCGAATTTAACGATGGTCAGATTCACCGCCGCATCCTCGATCTGGTGTGGGAATCACTGACGGTTAAAGATGCGAAAATCAACTTCGACAGCCAGCTGGAAAAGTTTGAAGAAGCGATTCCTGTGGCTGATGACTACGATCTGTACGGTGTGTACCCGGCAATCGATGCCTGCGTGGCATTGAGCGAATTAATCCACTCCCGCTTAAGTGGCGAAACGCTCGAGCACGCTGTCGAAGTCAGTAAGTGTTCGATTACCTCCGTAGCGATGCTGGAAATGACTCAGGCTGGTCGCGAAATGACCGACGAAGAGCTGAAATTGAACCCCGCTGTAGAGCAAGAATGGGACATTCAGTGGGAGATTTTCCGCCTTTTAGCCGAGTGTGAAGAACGCGATATTGAACTGATTAAAGGGCTGCGCGCAGACCTCCGCGAAGCTGGCGAAAGCAATATTGGTATAAATTTTCAGCAATGAGGCAATAAAACGTGATTTACCGCCTGAATTGTCACGCCTGAAGGCTTCACATCTGCCCCCCGTCTGGTCTACATTTGGAGGGCGAAAAAAAGTGGCTATCGGTGCGTGTATGCAGGAGAGTGCTTTTCTGGCATTTTCGTCGCACTCGATGCTTAGCAAGCGATAAACACATTGTAAGGATAACTTATGAACAAGACTCAACTGATTGATGTAATTGCGGACAAGGCTGAACTGTCTAAAACCCAGGCTAAAGCTGCACTGGAATCCACCCTGGCTGCTTACTGAGTCTCTGAAAGAAGGTGATGCTGTGCAACTGGTTGGTTTCGGTACCTTCAAAGTGAACCACCGCGCTGAGCGTACTGGCCGCAACCCGCAGACCGGTAATGAAATCAAAATCGCCGCAGCCAACGTGCCGGCATTTGTTTCTGGCAAAGCACTGAAAGACGCTGTTAAGTAAGATTGCGTGGCAGTGAACAGTTTTAAAGAAGGGGCGGTTTCGCCCCTTTCGTTTCTCTGGCGCCGTTTATCGGGGTTGGCGGGCGTACTGTTGCTGACAGCCTGTAGCCATAACAGCGAATTACCTCCCTTTACCGCCAGCGGTTACGCTGACACGCAGGGTGCCGTGCGCATCTGGCGTAAAGACAGCAGCGGTGAAACGCACCTTCTGGCCACCTTAAGTCCGTGGCACAACGGCAGCACCTCAACCAGCGAGTATCGCTGGCAGGATGATAAGCTGCGGCTTATCGAACTGAATATCTACGGTAAACCCTCCGAACACATCCGCGCCCGTTTCGACAGTAACGGCGAGCTGAGTTTTATGCAGCGCGAGATTGATGGACAAAAACAACAGCTCTCCAGCGACCAGGTCGCGCTTTATCGCTATCGTGCGGAGCAGATCCGTCAGACCAGCGATGCGCTGCGGCTGGGGAAAGTGGTGTTGCGTCAGGGGCGCTGGCATGCTGACAAGACGGTGACGACATGCGAAGGTGAGACGGTTAAACCTGATTTTGACTCGCGCGCTCTCGGGCATATTGCCAGTCGCCAGAGCCGTTCTACGGCTGAGGTGAGCATTGCCTGGCTGGAAGCTCCAGAAGGCTCCAGCTCCTGCTGGTGGCGAACCAGGACTACTGCACCTGGCAGCCAACCGAAAAAAACTTCTAATATTTACCCGCGATTCATACCGCCCATATGACCGCCACCGTTGTGCTGGCCGCCCTGGCAGCCATAGCCCATTCCTCCGTGGCGCGGTATACCGGCCTCAGCCATTGCGACATCAAACTTAACCCGCTGCTGGTCAAGCTGCTGGCTCAATGCCTCTCTCTCTTTGGCGACGGCCTCAATTTTGGGCTATCGGGTTTATCCGCTGTGAGCAGCGCGTTGTACTCATAGTGTTTGGACGTTAACTGCTGACGCAGTGCATTGGTCTGGGTGTAATAGTCGTTACGCAGCTTTTGCACGGTGCCTGCTGGGCCTCGGTAATGGCGCGGCATTTTGCTTCGAGTAGGGCCGCAAGGGCCACGCCGCTGTCAGGGTAAGCGTAGCGAAGGCTAATAGCGCGAGAGGCAGTTTACTGTTCCGTTTCATGGTTGGTTCTCCTGTAGTGTGTTCTCCTTGGCTATTGCATCTTCTGTGCCAGCTTCTCATGCCGCGATAATTGCCGGTGTTCGGGCGTTATTTTTTCGGAAGCGAGTAAAAATGACCCGCGATGGGTATCCAGGCGAATGATTTTACTTGTCGTTCATTCTGGCCGTTTGTGCTCGCAGGCCGGGTTATGGGGCCTGAAAGGTGGTACCATTTCTGCTGTAGGGTAGCAAAGGGAAAAGAAAAGGAAGCTCCATGGCTCTCATACGACTTACAGAAGGATTCGATGGCGACCGGCATCAGCTGGTTGCTGAGCGGGGATAGTCTCTGCTGGTGTGTCTGTTCTCTGCGCTCATTTCGTTCGCGACTATGGCCGAGAAAGCGCGTCGGCACAGCAAACTATTCAGGAGAAGGGCAGCGTCCTTATCCGCGCGCTGGAGTCCGGGGCGCGTGTCGGGATGGGAATGCGCATGCATCATGCGCAGCTCCAGCCATGCTGGAAGAGATGGCGTGGCAGCCTGGCGTACTGTGGTTTGCGGTGACCGATGAACAGGGGAAAATTATCGCCCACAGTGACGCGCAGCAGGTGGGACAGCCGCTTTACGACGCCCGGACGATGCAGAGCATCACGCCAGGCGATACCGAGCGCTGGCGGCGATTGACGTCACCGAACCGGCGCTGGAAATCTATCGCCAGTTTCGCCCCCTTGACGCCCTCCCGGTATTGGGGCACCATATGCGCATGATGATGCGCCGCAATTGTGTGGTCGAGACGCCGCAGGTTATTTTTATCGCCTTCGATGCCCGCGAGTTGGATGCTGAAGCCAGGCGCGCGGGTGCTGCGCAATATTCTGATTGTCATGCTGTGTGCTGCTGGCGTCGGTGATGGTGGCAACGGTCCTTGCGCAGTTCTGGTCTCAGCCGCTATCAGCGCTCGCGCAAACTGCTGCAGGAGGCCACCCATCGTAAAGAAAAGCTGATGGCGCTAGGTCATTTGGCGGCCGGGGTAGCCCACGAAATTCGCAATCCGCTATCGTCAATCAAAGGGCTGGCGAAATATTTCGCCGAACGTACACCGCCGGAGGAGAGGCCTATGAACTGGCGCAGGTGATGGCGAAAGAGGCCGACCGCCTCAATCGGGTGGTCAGCGAGCTGCTGGAGCTGGTACGTCCGGCACATTTAAAATGGCAACCGGTGGATCTCAACCGAGGGTGATTGGCCATTCGCTTCAGCTGGTGAGTCAGGATGCGTCAGGCGGGACATTACGAAATTTACCGCCCAGCCTTCGCTATGCCGTATTCAGGCCGATCCGGACCGTCTCAATCAGGTGCTATTGAACCTCTATCTCAACGCCTTCGGCGAAGGGCGTGAGGGTGATTATTGCGGTGGCAGTCGCGGAATGTGGTGATGGGCGCATTAAGCTGAGCGTGGCGGAAGCGGTAAGGGGATGACGGCGAAAAATTGCAGGCCATCTTTACCCCGTACTTCACCACTAAAGCCGATGGTACTGGGTTGGGGTTGGCGGTCGTTCAGAATATCGTTGAGCAGCACGGCAGGACAATTCACGTTGAAAGCATGCCCGGCAAGGGAGCGGTATTCACCCTCTACCTGCCGGTCAATGGGCAACAAAAGGAAGCACAAGGATGAGTCAGGAACAGATCACTATTCTGGTGGTGGACGACGATATTAGCCACTGCACCATCCTACAGGCGCTACTGCGGGGCTGGGGATATCAGGTTGCGCTGGCCAATAACGGTGTGCAGGCGCTGGAGCAAATCGGGAGCAGGTTTTCGATCTGGTGCTCTGCGATATCCGTATGGCGCAGATGGACGGTATCGAAACGCTAAAAGAGAAAAAAGCGTTTAACCCATCGATACCGGTGCTGATTATGACGGCGTACTCCAGTGTCGACACGGCGGTAGAGGCATTGAAGTCCGGCGCGCAGGATTATCTGATAAAGCCGCTGGACTTTGACCGCCTACAGCAAACGCTGGCTCAGGCTTTAGCCCATACGCGCCAGCCTGAGCGTTCTGCTACGCCAGGTCCTGCGGCGCAGTTTGGTATGGTCGGCGATAGCCCGGCAATGCAGACGCTGCTGAATAATATCGCGCTGGTGGCACCGTCGGATGCGACCGTGCTCATTCATGGCGAATCCGGTACCGGCAAAGAACTGGTTGCACGGGCACTGCATGCCAGCAGCGCTCGTCGTGATAAAGCGCTGGTGACGCTCAACTGTGGGGCGCTGAATGAATCACTGCTCGAATCAGAGATGTTTGGTCATGAGAAAGGCGCGTTTACGGGTGCGGATAAGCGGCGGGAAGGGCGTTTTGTGGAGGCCGATGGAGGCACGCTGTTTCTGGATCAGATTGGCGATATTTCGCCGTTGATGCAGGTTCGCCTGCTGCGGGCTATTCAGGGAAAGGGAGGTGCAGCGCGTAGGTAGTAATCAGACGATTTCGGTCAATGTGCGCCTGATTGCTGCGACGCATCGCGATTTAGCCGAAGAGGTCAGCGCCGGGCGTTTTCGTCAGGATCTCTACTACCGTCTGAACGTGGTGACTATCGATATGCCGCCGCTGCGCCAGCGCCATGAAGATATTCCGCAGCTGGCACACTACTTTTGCAACGCTATGCCGAGCGTAATCGTAAAACGGTGCAGGGTTTTACGCCTCAAGCCATGGACCTGCTGATTCACTACGCCTGGCCGGGTAATATCCGCGAGCTGGAAAACGCGGTAGAGCGTGCGGTGGTCTTGCTGACGGGAGACTATATTTCGGAACGTGAGCTACCGCTGGCGATTATCGGCGCTTCCATTCCGGCATCATCGACCGAAGAAGGGAATTCAACCGCTGGTGGAAGTGGAGAAAGAGGTGATTCAGGCGGCGCTCGAAAAAACGGGCGGCAACAAAACTGAAGCCGCCCGCCAGTTGGGCATTACGCGAAAAACGCTGTTGGCTAAGCTCAGCCGTTAGTTTTGCTCGCGCTCGATGGCGCGCCAGCCGATGTCGTTACGGCTGAAGCTGCCGTCCCCAGTGGATATCGGTCATCAGGGCATAAGCACTTTTTTGGGCTTCGGCGACGGTATGGCCAGGGCGGTGGCGCACAACACGCGGCCACCGTTGGTCAGAACACGATCATCGTCAGCAAGCTTTGTCCCTGCGTGGAACACTTTGCCGTCGGCAACTTCTTCCAGCGGCAGGCCGTGGATCACATCACCGGTACGGTAGTCTGCCGGGTAACCACCGGCGGCGATCACGACGCCCAGCGAGGCGCGTTCGTCCCACTCGGAGGTTTTCTCGTCAAGCTTACCGGCGCAGGCCGCCAGGCACGGATCCACCAGATCCGATTTCATGCGTAGCATGATCGGCTGCGTTTCTGGATCGCCAAAGCGGCAGTTGAACTCGATAACTTTCGGGTGGCGCTGTTGTCGATCATCAGGCCCGCGTACAAGAAACCGGTGTAGGTGTTGCCTTCCGCCGCCGTGCCAGTGAGCGGGGCCAGATACTACGTTCCATGGTGCGCTGGTGGACTTCGTCCGTAACGACCGGGGCAGGTGAATAAGCGCCCATGCCACCGGTATTTGGGCCGGTATCGCCATTGCCTACGCGCTTGTGGTCCTGGCTGGTTGCCATCGGCAGCACGTGCTCGCCGTCGACCATCACGATAAAGCTCGCCTGTTCACCATAAGAAACTCTTCGATAACGATCCGGTGGGCCGCGTCGCCAAAGGCGTTACCTGCCAGCATGTCGTGTACGGCAGCTTCGGCCTCTTCCAGCGTCATCGCTACGATAACGCCTTTACCAGCAGCCAGACCGTCCGCTTTAATGACGATCGGCGCGCCTTTTCGCGCAGATAGGCCAGCGCAGGCTCGATTTCGGTGAAGTTCTGGTACTCGGCCGTTGGGATCTGGTGACGAGCAAGGAAATCTTTGGTGAAGGCTTTGGAGCCTTCCAGCTGCGCAGCGCCTTCGGTTGGCCCGAAGATGGTCATACCGGCGGCGCGGAAAGCATCGACCACACCAATTACCAGCGGCGCTTCCGGGCCGACGATAGTCAGATGGATCTTTCTTTCTGGGCAAAGCTCAGCAGTGCCGGAATATCGGTAACGCCAATCGCCACGTTTTGCAGGGTCGGTTCCAGCGCGGTACCCGCGTTGCCCGGTGCGACAAAAACGGTATCAACCTGTGGTGACTGGGCCGCTTTCCAGGCCAGCGCGTGTTCACGCCGCCGTTGCCAATAACTAATACTTTCATCGTCTGCTCCGTGGATTAATGGCGGAAGTGGCGCATGTCGGTGAAGATCATTGCGATGCCGTGCTCGTCGGCGGCGGCAATCACTTCTTCGTCACGAATAGAACCGCCAGGCTGGATAACGCAGGTCACGCCCACGGCCGCAGCAGCATCAATACCGTCGCGGAACGGGAAGAAGGCGTCAGAGGCCATAGCGGAACCTTTCACTTCCAGTCCTTCGTCGGCGGCTTTAATCCCGGCATTCAGCGGAGTACACGCGGCTCATCTGGCCTGCGCCGATACCGATGGTCATGTTCTCTTTGGCGTAGACGATAGCGTTAGACTTAACGAACTTCGCCAGCTTCCAGCAGAACAGCGCATCACGCAGCTCTTGTTCGCTCGGCTGACGTTTGGTGACGACGCGCAGCTCGCCTTCGCTCACCATGCCCAGATCACGATCCTGAACCAGTAAGCCGCCGTTAACGCGTTTGAAATCCAGTCCCGGAACACGCTGAGCCCACTGACCGCAGGTCAGAACGCGAACGTCTGCTTAGCGGCGGTAATTTTCAGCGCTTCCGGTGGCTGATGGCGCGATGATCACTTCAACAAACTGACGAGAGATGATGGCCTGCGCCGTTTCGGCATCCAGCTCGCGGTTGAAAGCAATAATGCCGCCGAATGCGGAGGTTGGGTCGGTTTTGTACGCGCGGTCGTAGGCGTCGAGAAGGGAAGTGCTAACCGCGACGCCGCATGGGTTGGCGTGCTTGACGATAACGCAGGCTGGCTCGTGGAACTCTTTGACGCACTCCAGCGCGGCATCGGTATCAGCGATGTTGTTATAAGAGAGTGCTTTACCCTGCACCTGAGTTGCGGTGGCCACAGAGGCCTCTTTAACATTCTCTTCTATATAGAAAGCAGCTTGCTGGTGGCTGTTCTCGCCATAACTCATATCCTGCTTCTTAATGGTTCAGGTTCAGCGTGCGCGGGAAGCGACCGGCGGCTTCTTTGCTTTCACCGTGGTATGCCGGAACCATGCTACCGAAGTAGTTGGCAATCATGCTGTCGTAAGCGGCGGTATGTTCGAAAGCTTTGATGGCGAGATCGAAACGGGTGTCGAGGGTCAGAGAACCTTCGTTGGCATCCATCTCTTTAATAATAGAGGTGTAGTCGCTGCTCTTCACCACGATAGCCACGTCTTTGTGGTTCTTGGCGGCGGAGCGAACCATGGTTGGGCCGCCGATATCGATATTCTCTACCGCATCTTCCAGCGAGCAGCCTTCACGGGCAACGGTCTCGGCAAACGGGTACAGGTTAACGACCACCATATCGATAGGCTCGATATGGTGCTGCTGCATAATGGCATCGTCCTGACCACGACGGCCAAGAGTACCGCCGTGTACTTTCGGATGCAGGGTTTTTACACGTCCATCCATCATTTCCGGAAACCGGTGTAATCGGAAACTTCGGTCACCGGCAGACCTTTCTCAGCTAACAGGCGGGCGGTGCCGCCCGTCGATAGCAGTACCACACCGCGTGCGGAAAGTGCCTGGGCGAATTCGACGATACCGGCCTTGTCAGAAACACTGAGCAGAGCGCGGCGGACTGGACGACGTTGTTGCATGGTAAATCCCCTGGATCTGACGATCACAGAGAGCGTTAGGCGAATTCTTGCGGAAAAACTCAGCTAACGCCCCTTACGGGCATCCTTGTTTTGCGCTGGCATTGTAACGAAAACGTTTGCGCAACGCTCGCGAATTTTTCGCATTCCGCCGAAGCCGTTATTTTGGCCCTCTATATAAGGCTTAAGATAAATGGATGAGGGCTAACCATTAACTTTGTGGATAAGTTTGTGTGTAAATGGGTATAAGGCGGGGTTCTGCTGGGGATTGCAGCAGCCAGTCATTTTTCTGCAATTTAGCTATTGCGGGCTGCGAGAGAAACTCCCTATAATGCGCACCCACTGAGACGGGAACCACTTCACACAAACCGCCGGTTCGGTTGAAGAGAAAAAGCGAAATTAAACGGTTGACTCTGAAAGAGGAAAGCGTAATATACGCCACCTCGCAACAGTGAGCGAAAGCCGTGTTGCACTGCTCTTTAACAATTTATCAGACAATCTGTGTGGGCACTCGAAGATACGGATTCTTAAACGTCGCAAGACGCTAAATGAATACCAAGTCTCAACGAGTGAACATACGTAATTCATTACGAAGTTTAATTCATTGAGCATCAAACACTTTTAAATTGAAGAGTTTGATCATGGCTCAGATTGAACGCTGGCGGCAGGCCTAACACATGCAAGTCGAACGGTAGCACAGAGAGCTTGCTCTTGGGTGACGAGTGGCGGACGGGTGAGTAATGTCTGGGAAACTGCCCGATGGAGGGGGATAACTACTGGAAACGGTAGCTAATACCGCATAACGTCGCAAGACCAAAGTGGGGGACCTTCGGGCCTCACACCATCGGATGTGCCCAGATGGGATTAGCTAGTAGGTGGGGTAACGGCTCACCTAGGCGACGATCCCTAGCTGGTCTGAGAGGATGACCAGCCACACTGGAACTGAGACACGGTCCAGACTCCTACGGGAGGCAGCAGTGGGGAATATTGCACAATGGGCGCAAGCCTGATGCAGCCATGCCGCGTGTATGAAGAAGGCCTTCGGGTTGTAAAGTACTTTCAGCGAGGAGGAAGGCGTTGTAGTTAATAGCTGCAGCGATTGACGTTACTCGCAGAAGAAGCACCGGCTAACTCCGTGCCAGCAGCCGCGGTAATACGGAGGGTGCAAGCGTTAATCGGAATTACTGGGCGTAAAGCGCACGCAGGCGGTCTGTCAAGTCGGATGTGAAATCCCCGGGCTCAACCTGGGAACTGCATTCGAAACTGGCAGGCTAGAGTCTTGTAGAGGGGGGTAGAATTCCAGGTGTAGCGGTGAAATGCGTAGAGATCTGGAGGAATACCGGTGGCGAAGGCGGCCCCCTGGACAAAGACTGACGCTCAGGTGCGAAAGCGTGGGGAGCAAACAGGATTAGATACCCTGGTAGTCCACGCCGTAAACGATGTCGACTTGGAGGTTGTGCCCTTGAGGCGTGGCTTCCGGAGCTAACGCGTTAAGTCGACCGCCTGGGGAGTACGGCCGCAAGGTTAAAACTCAAATGAATTGACGGGGGCCCGCACAAGCGGTGGAGCATGTGGTTTAATTCGATGCAACGCGAAGAACCTTACCTACTCTTGACATCCAGAGAACTTAGCAGAGATGCTTTGGTGCCTTCGGGAACTCTGAGACAGGTGCTGCATGGCTGTCGTCAGCTCGTGTTGTGAAATGTTGGGTTAAGTCCCGCAACGAGCGCAACCCTTATCCTTTGTTGCCAGCGGTTCGGCCGGGAACTCAAAGGAGACTGCCAGTGATAAACTGGAGGAAGGTGGGGATGACGTCAAGTCATCATGGCCCTTACGAGTAGGGCTACACACGTGCTACAATGGCATATACAAAGAGAAGCGACCTCGCGAGAGCAAGCGGACCTCATAAAGTATGTCGTAGTCCGGATTGGAGTCTGCAACTCGACTCCATGAAGTCGGAATCGCTAGTAATCGTAGATCAGAATGCTACGGTGAATACGTTCCCGGGCCTTGTACACACCGCCCGTCACACCATGGGAGTGGGTTGCAAAAGAAGTAGGTAGCTTAACCTTCGGGAGGGCGCTTACCACTTTGTGATTCATGACTGGGGTGAAGTCGTAACAAGGTAACCGTAGGGGAACCTGCGGTTGGATCACCTCCTTACCTTAAAGAAACGTGCTTTGAAGTGCTCACACAGATTGTCTGATGAAAAGTAAATAGCAAGGCGTCTTGCGATTGAGACTTCAGTGTCCCCTTCGTCTAGAGGCCCAGGACACCGCCCTTTCACGGCGGTAACAGGGGTTCGAATCCCCTAGGGGACGCCACTTGCTGGTTTGTGAGTGAAAGTCGCCGACCTCAATATCTCAAAACTGACTCTCTGAGTTACGTTTGAGATATTTGCTCTTTAAAAATCTGGATCAAGCTGAAAATCGAAACGACACACTGTGTCTGTTCTCCGTAATAAGAACAGATAAGCGGTGTGTTCGAGTCTCTCAAATTTTCGCAACGCGGAATGTTTTACGAAACATCTTCGGGTTGTGAGGTTAAGCGACTAAGCGTACACGGTGGATGCCCTGGCAGTCAGAGGCGATGAAGGACGTGCTAATCTGCGATAAGCGTCGGTAAGGTGATATGAACCGTTATAACCGACGATTTCCGAATGGGGAAACCCAGTGTGATTCGTCACACTATCGTTAAGTGAATACATAGCTTAACGAAGCGAACCGGGGGAACTGAAACATCTAAGTACCCCGAGGAAAAGAAATCAACCGAGATTCCCCTAGTAGCGGCGAGCGAACGGGGAGCAGCCCAGAGTCTGAATCAGCATGTGTGTTAGTGGAACGGTCTGGAAAGTCCGGCGATACAGGGTGATAGCCCCGTACACAAAAATGCATGTGCTGTGAACTCGAAGAGTAGGGCGGGACACGTGGTATCCTGTCTGAATATGGGGGACCATCCTCCAAGGCTAAATACTCCTGACTGACCGATAGTGAACCAGTACCGTGAGGGAAAGGCAAAAGAACCCCGGCGAGGGGAGTGAAAAAGAACCTGAAACCGTGTACGTACAAGCAGTGGGAGCCTTGATTTATCAGGGTGACTGCGTACCTTTTGTATAATGGGTCAGCGACTTATATTCTGTAGCAAGGTTAACCGAATAGGGGAGCCGAAGGGAAACCGAGTCTTAAATGGGCGTTAAGTTGCAGGGTATAGAACCGAAACCCGGTGATCTAGCCATGGGCAGGTTGAAGGTTGGGTAACACTAACTGGAGGACCGAACCGACTAATGTTGAAAAATTAGCGGATGACTTGTGGCTGGGGGGTGAAAGGCCAATCAAACCGGGAGATAGCTCGTTCTCCCCGAAAGCTATTTAGGTAGCGCCTCGTGAACTCATCTTCGGGGGTAGAGCACTGTTTCGGCTAGGGGGTCATCCCGACTTACCAACCCGATGCAAACTACGAATACCGAAGAATGTTATCACGGGAGACACACGGCGGGGTGCTAACGTCCGTCGTGAAGAGGGAAAACAACCCAGACCGCCAGCTAAGGTCCCAAAGTCACAGTTAAGTGGGAAACGATGTGGGAAGGCTCAGACAGCCAGGATGTTGGCTTAGAAGCAGCCATCATTTAAAGAAAGCGTAATAGCTCACTGGTCGAGTCGGCCTGCGCGGAAGATGTAACGGGGCTAAACTGTGCACCGAAGCTGCGGCAGCGACACTATGTGTTGTTGGGTAGGGAGCGTTCTGTAAGCCGTTGAAGGTGGCCTGTGAGGGTTGCTGGAGGTATCAGAAGTGCGAATGCTGACATAAGTAACGATAATGCGGGTGAAAAACCCGCACGCCGGAAGACCAAGGGTTCCTGTCCAACGTTAATCGGGGCAGGGTGAGTCGACCCCTAAGGCGAGGCCGAAAGGCGTAGTCGATGGGAAACAGGTTAGATTCCTGGTACTTGGTGTTACTGCGAAGGGGGGACGGAGAAGGTTATGTTAGCCGGGCGACGGTTGTCCCGGTTTAAGCATGTAGGCGGAGAGTTTGATAGGTAAATCCGGACTTTGTTAACGCTAGGTGTGATGACGAGGCACTACGGTGCTGAAGTAACAAATGCCCTGCTTCCAGGAAAAGCCTCTAAGCATCAGGTAACATCAAATCGTACCCCAAACCGACACAGGTGGTCAGGTAGAGAATACCAAGGCGCTTGAGAGAACTCGGGTGAAGGAACTAGGCAAAATGGTGCCGTAACTTCGGGAGAAGGCACGCTGATATGTAGGTGAGGTCCCTCGCGGATGGAGCTGAAATCAGTCGAAGATACCAGCTGGCTGCAACTGTTTATTAAAAACACAGCACTGTGCAAACACGAAAGTGGACGTATACGGTGTGACGCCTGCCCGGTGCCGGAAGGTTAATTGATGGGGTTAGCGCAAGCGAAGCTCTTGATCGAAGCCCCGGTAAACGGCGGCCGTAACTATAACGGTCCTAAGGTAGCGAAATTCCTTGTCGGGTAAGTTCCGACCTGCACGAATGGCGTAATGATGGCCAGGCTGTCTCCACCCGAGACTCAGTGAAATTGAACTCGCTGTGAAGATGCAGTGTACCCGCGGCAAGACGGAAAGACCCCGTGAACCTTTACTATAGCTTGACACTGAACATTGAGCCTTGATGTGTAGGATAGGTGGGAGGCTTTGAAGTGTGGACGCCAGTCTGCATGGAGCCGACCTTGAAATACCACCCTTTAATGTTTGATGTTCTAACGTTGACCCGTAATCCGGGTTGCGGACAGTGTCTGGTGGGTAGTTTGACTGGGGCGGTCTCCTCCTAAAGAGTAACGGAGGAGCACGAAGGTTGGCTAATCCTGGTCGGACATCAGGAGGTTAGTGCAATGGCATAAGCCAGCTTGACTGCGAGCGTGACGGCGCGAGCAGGTGCGAAAGCAGGTCATAGTGATCCGGTGGTTCTGAATGGAAGGGCCATCGCTCAACGGATAAAAGGTACTCCGGGGATAACAGGCTGATACCGCCCAAGAGTTCATATCGACGGCGGTGTTTGGCACCTCGATGTCGGCTCATCACATCCTGGGGCTGAAGTAGGTCCCAAGGGTATGGCTGTTCGCCATTTAAAGTGGTACGCGAGCTGGGTTTAGAACGTCGTGAGACAGTTCGGTCCCTATCTGCCGTGGGCGCTGGAGAACTGAGGGGGGCTGCTCCTAGTACGAGAGGACCGGAGTGGACGCATCACTGGTGTTCGGGTTGTCATGCCAATGGCACTGCCCGGTAGCTAAATGCGGAAGAGATAAGTGCTGAAAGCATCTAAGCACGAAACTTGCCCCGAGATGAGTTCTCCCTGACTCCTTGAGAGTCCTGAAGGAACGTTGAAGACGACGACGTTGATAGGCCGGGTGTGTAAGCGCAGCGATGCGTTGAGCTAACCGGTACTAATGAACCGTGAGGCTTAACCTTACAACGCCGAAGGTGTTTTGGCGGATTGAGAGAAGATTTTCAGCCTGATACAGATTAAATCAGAACGCAGAAGCGGTCTGATAAAACAGAATTTGCCTGGCGGCAGTAGCGCGGTGGTCCCACCTGACCCCATGCCGAACTCAGAAGTGAAACGCCGTAGCGCCGATGGTAGTGTGGGGTCTCCCCATGCGAGAGTAGGGAACTGCCAGGCATCAAATTAGAAAAACCCCGGTCCATAAGGCCGGGGTTTTTTGCATATCAATTATTTGCATGATGAAGGGAATCTCATGTCAGTTCTGTATATCCAAATTCGTCGTAATCAAATTACTGTTCGCGATCTTGAAAGCAAACGTGAAGTGTCAGGAGACGCTGCCTTCAGTAACCAGCGCCTGTTAATCGCCAATTTCTTTGTTGCAGAAAAAGTTCTGCAAGATCTTGTTCTGCAACTCCACCCACGTTCAACCTGGCATTCTTTTTTGCCAGCAAAACGTATGGATATTGTTGTGAGCGCACTGGAAATGAATGAGGGCGGTTTGTCACAGGTTGAGGAACGCATTCTCCATGAAGTGGTCGCTGGGGCAACGTTAATGAAATATCGCCAGTTCCACATCCATGCGCAATCAGCGGTACTCAGTGATAGTGCGGTCATGGCAATGCTTAAGCAGAAATAATCGTGTCACCATTGGTGGGTACTAAACCTGAAGTTCAGCCCACCGGGATGAGAAAAAATCGCCTACGCCCCCACATACGCCAGATTCAGCAACGGATACGGTTTCCCCAAATCGTCCACCTCAGAGCGTCCCGTAACCTTAAAACCCACCTTCTTATAGAACCCAACCGCCTGCTCATTTTGCTCATTAACGTTGGTTGTCAGTTCCGGTGCCATCGAGAGCGCATGCTCCACCAGCACCCGACCTACGCCGCAGCCGCGCACATCAGGATCGATAAACAGCGCATCCATATGCTGCCCACTTAGCAACATAAATCCAACCGGCTGATCCCGCTCATTAACCGCGACCCACAACGGCGCTTCCGGCAGGAAGGAACGAACTAGGTCCTCCAGCTCGGTCCGATACTCTGCTGATAGAAAATCGTGAGTGGCATCGACAGAACGACACCAAATCGCAACGAGTTCCTCCCCTTCCTCATGCCGTGAGCGGCGAATACTAATAACCATTTTCTCTCCTTTTAGTCATTCTTATATTCTAACGTAGTCTTTTCCTTGAAACTTTCTCACCTTCAACATGCAGGCTCGACATTGGCAAATTTTCTGGTTATCTTCAGCTATCTGGATGTCTAAACGTATAAGCGTATGTAGTGAGGTAATCAGGTTATGCCGATTCGTGTGCCGGACGAGCTACCCGCCGTCAATTTCTTGCGTGAAGAAAACGTCTTTGTGATGACAACTTCTCGTGCGTCTGGTCAGGAAATTCGTCCACTTAAGGTTCTGATCCTTAACCTGATGCCGAAGAAGATTGAAACTGAAAATCAGTTTCTGCGCCTGCTTTCAAACTCACCTTTGCAGGTCGATATCCAGTTGCTACGCATCGATGCCCGCGAGTCGCGTAACACGCCGACGGAGCATCTTAATAACTTTTACTGCAATTTCGACGATATTCGCCACGAGAAACTTCGATGGATTGATCGTTTCACTACGCGCTGGGATTAGTTGAATTCAATGATGTTGCCTATTGGCCGCAGATCCAGCAGGTGCTTGAGTGGGCGAAAGACCACGTCACCTCGACGTTGTTTGTCTGTTGGGCGGTACAGGCCGCGCTAAATATTCTCTACGATCCAAAACAGACCCGCAACGACAAACTCTCCGGCGTTTATCAGCACCACATTCTTCACCCACACGCTCTTCTAACGCGTGGTTTTGATGACGCTTTCCTTGCCCCACACTCGCGTTATGCTGATTTTCCGGCAAAACTGATTTCGTGACTATACCGATCTCGAAATCCTCGCCGAAACGGCCGATGGAGATGCCTACCTGTTTGCCAGCAAAGACAAGCGTATTGCCTTTGTCACTGGTCATCCAGGAGTCCGTGGAAGCCGGTTTAAGCCCGGAAGTGCCCTACAACTATTTCCCCAAAGATGACCCACAAAATAAACCGCATGCTACCTGGCGCAGCCATCGCAATCTGCTGTTTGCTAACTGGCTCAACTACTATGTCTACCAAATCACACCATACGATATTCCGGAATATGAATCCAACGCTGGATTGATCGACTACCCCTGTACGATCCTGGAGCGTTTCAGCATCCTCAATCAGGCACCTTCGGGTGCCTTTTTTATTTTACAAAACCACCCAAGTAAGTAATTAATTTTTAATCTCATATTATAATCAATGAATTACATTTATTTTTAATTAAAAATGGAAATCGTTTTTGATTTTTTAATTTTATTGATTAGGCTTAAACACGTTGGGCAAAAAAAACGACAACAATCGTTAGCCCATCTTTTCGGGACACTATTGGGAAACATTGAGCGGAGCTGCAGTATGACACAACAGGCCACAACAACCGATGAACTGGCTTTTCTGAATGCCTTATGCCGCAAGCAGGACGCAGGTTTGCTGACTGCGGAAGCGGTGGAGTTTCTGACCGAACTGGTGACCCGATTTACGCCGAAACGCAATAAGCTGCTCGCCGCACGCATTCAGCAACAGCAGGATATCGACGACGGAAAACTGCCTGGATTTTTGTCGGAAACCGCTTCCATTCGTGAAGGGGAAGCTGGACCGTCCGTGGTATTCCCGCTGATTTACAGGATCGCCGCGTGGAAATTACCGGCCCTGTTTTCGCAAAATGGTGATTAACGCCATGAATGCCAACGTCAAAGTCTTTATGGCTGACTTGAAGACTCGCTGGCGCCAGACTGGAATAAAGTCATCGAAGGGCAAATCAACCTGCGCGATGCGGTCAACGGCACCATCAGCTACACCAACGACGCGGGCAAAATTTACCAGCTGGAACCAGACCCGGCGGTACTGGTTTGCCGTGTTGCGGCCTGCATTTGCCGGAAAAACACGTCACCTGGCGTGGCGAAGCGATCCCCGGCAGCCTGTTTGATTTTGCGCTCTATTTCTTCCACAACTATCAGGCACTGTTGGCAAAGGGCAGTGGTCCCTATTTCTATCTGCCGAAAACCCAGTCCTGGCAGGAAGCGGCCTGGTGGAGCGAAGTCTTCAGCTATGCAGAAGATCGCTTTAATCTGCCGCGCGGCACCATCAAGGCGACGTTGCTGATTGAAACGCTGCCCGCCGTGTTCCAGATGGATGAAATCCTTCACGCGCTGCGTGACCATATTGTTGGTCTGAACTGCGGTCGTTGGGATTACATCTTCAGCTATATCAAAACGTTGAAAAACTATCCCGATCGCGTCCTGCCAGACAGACAGGCAGTGACGATGGATAAACCATTCCTGAATGCTTACTCACGCCTGTTGATTAAAACCTGCCATAAACGCGGTGCTTTTGCGATGGGCGGCATGGCGGCGTTTATTCCGAGCAAAGATGAAGAGCACAATAACCAGGTGCTCAACAAAGTAAAAGCGGATAAATCGCTGGAAGCCAATAACGGTCACGATGGCACATGGATCGCTCACCCAGGCCTTGCGGACACGGCAATGGCGGTATTCAACGACATTCTCGGCTCCCGTAAAAATCAGCTTGAAGTGATGCGCGAACAAGACGCGCCGATTACTGCCGATCAGCTGCTGGCACCTTGTGATGGTGAACGCACCGAAGAAGGTATGCGCGCCAACATTCGCGTGGCTGTGCAGTACATCGAAGCGTGGATCTCTGGCAACGGCTGTGTGCCGATTTATGGCCTGATGGAAGATGCGGCGACGGCTGAAATTTCCCGTACCTCGATCTGGCAGTGGATCCATCATCAAAAAACGTTGAGCAATGGCAAACCGGTGACCAAAGCCTTGTTCCGCCAGATGCTGGGCGAAGAGATGAAAGTCATTGCCAGCGAACTGGGCGAAGAACGTTTCTCCCAGGGGCGTTTTGACGATGCCGCACGCTTGATGGAACAGATCACCACTTCCGATGAGTTAATTGATTTCCTGACCCTGCCAGGCTACCGCCTGTTAGCGTAAACCACCACATAACTATGGAGCATCTGCACATGAAAACCCGTACACAACAAATTGAAGAATTACAGAAAGAGTGGACTCAACCGCGTTGGGAAGGCATTACTCGCCCATACAGTGCGGAAGATGTGGTGAAATTACGCGGTTCAGTCAATCCTGAATGCACGCTGGCGCAACTGGGCGCAGCGAAAATGTGGCGTCTGCTGCACGGTGAGTCGAAAAAAGGCTACATCAACAGCCTCGGCGCACTGACTGGCGGTCAGGCGCTGCAACAGGCGAAAGCGGGTATTGAAGCAGTCTATCTGTCGGGATGGCAGGTAGCGGCGGACGCTAACCTGGCGGCCAGCATGTATCCGGATCAGTCGCTCTATCCGGCAAACTCGGTGCCAGCTGTGGTGGAGCGGATCAACAACACCTTCCGTCGTGCCGATCAGATCCAATGGTCCGCGGGCATTGAGCCGGGCGATCCGCGCTATGTCGATTACTTCCTGCCGATCGTTGCCGATGCGGAAGCCGGTTTTGGCGGTGTCCTGAATGCCTTTGAACTGATGAAAGCGATGATTGAAGCCGGTGCAGCGGCAGTTCACTTCGAAGATCAGCTGGCGTCAGTGAAGAAATGCGGTCACATGGGCGGCAAAGTTTTAGTGCCAACTCAGGAAGCTATTCAGAAACTGGTCGCGGCGCGTCTGGCAGCTGACGTGACGGGCGTTCCAACCCTGCTGGTTGCCCGTACCGATGCTGATGCGGCGGATCTGATCACCTCCGATTGCGACCCGTATGACAGCGAATTTATCACCGGTGAGCGTACCAGCGAAGGTTTCTATCGAACCGCTGCGGGGATTGAACAAGCGATTAGCCGCGGCCTGGCGTATGCCCCGTATGCCGATCTCGTGTGGTGTGAAACCTCGACGCCGGACCTGGAACTGGTGAGCGCTTTGCTGATGCTATCCACGCGAAATACCCGGGCAAACTTCTGGCTTATAACTGCTCGCCATCGTTTAACTGGCAGAAAAAGCTGGATGACAAAACCATTGCCAGCTTCCAGCAGCAGCTGTCCGACATGGGCTACAAATACCAGTTCATCACCCTGGCGGGTATTCACAGCATGTGGTTCAACATGTTCGATCTGGCGCACTCGTACGCGCAGGGTGAAGGCATGAAGCACTATGTTGAATAAGGTTCAGCAGCCAGAGTTCGCGGCGGCAAAAGATGGCTATACCTTTGTTTCTCACCAGCAGGAAGTGGGCACCGGCTACTTCGATAAGGTCACTACAATTATTCAGGGCGGTGCCTCTTCAGTGACGGCGCTGACGGGATCGGACGGAAGAGTCGCAGTTCTCGACGGTGCGTTGCCGGATGGCGCTTGCGCTGATCCGGCCTACATAATCGAGGGTAGGCCGGATAAGGCGATCCGCCGCCATCTGGCAAATGAGGGTGAAAGATGTCGCGTGGTCTGGAATTACTGATTGCTCAAACCATCCTGCAAGGTTTTGACGCGCAGTATGGGCGATTTTTGGAAGTCACTTCCGGCGCGCAGCAGCGTTTTGAACAGGCCGACTGGCATGCAGTACAGCAGGCGATGAAAAGTCGTATCCATCTGTACGACCATCACGTGGGGTTGGTGGTTGAACAGCTGCGCTGCATTACCGACGGCAAAAGTACCGATGCCGATTTTCTGCTGCGGGTAAAAGCACAGTACACGCGGTTGTTACCTGATTACCCACGCTTCGAGATTGCGGAGAGCTTTTTCAACTCCGTCTATTGTCGGTTATTTGACCACCGCTCGCTTAGTCCTGAGCGGTTGTTTATTTTCAGCTCGCAGCCCGAGCGCCGTTTTCGCGCCATTCCCCGACCGCTGGCAAAAGATTTCTTCCCCGAACACGGCTGGGAGGCGGTGATCTTTAAAATGCTCAGCGACCTGCCGTTACGCCTGCCCTGGCAGAATAAGTTTCGCGACGTGGGCTACATCATGGCGCATCTGAGTGAAACGCTGGACACGGAAACGCTGCGTCACTCGCATCTGCAGATCAATAACGAATTGTTTTATCGCAATAAGGCCGCCTGGCTGATCGGCAAGCTGATCACGCCCAATGCCACGCTGCCGTTTCTGATCCCGATTCATCGTACCGATGAAGGCGAGCTGTTCGTCGATACCTGCCTCACCACCACGGAAGAGGCCAGCATCGTATTTGGCTTCGCCCGCTCTTACTTTATGGTTTACGCCCCGCTGCCGGCTGCGCTGGTTGAGTGGCTGCGGGACATTCTCCCGGGCAAAACCACCGCTGAGCTGTATATGGCGATTGGCTGCCAGAAACATGCCAAAACCGAAAGCTACCGCGAGTATCTGCACTACATTGCCAACGCCAATGAGCCGTTTATTGAAGCGCCTGGCATTCGTGGCATGGTGATGCTGGTGTTCACGCTGCCGGGTTTTGACGGGTGTTTAAAGTTATCAAAGACAAATTTGCGCCACAAAAGGAAATGTCTGCCGCCCACGTTCGCGCCTGCTATCAACTGGTGAAGGAGCACGACCGCGTCGGGCGCATGGCGGATAGCCAGGAATTTGAAAATTTCGTGCTGGATAAACGACAAATTTCTCCGGCGCTGATGGCGTTGTTATTACAGGAAGCTCCGGAGAAAATCGTCGATATGGGGGATAAAATCGCCATTAGCCACCTCTATATCGAGCGACGGATGGTGCCGCTCAATATCTGGCTGGAGCGCGTGGAAGGCCAGCAGCTGCGCGATGCTATTGAAGAGTACGGCAACGCCATCCGCCAGCTGGCTGCCGCCAATATTTTCCCCGGCGATATGCTGTTTAAAAACTTTGGCGTCACCCGACATGGGCGCGTGGTGTTCTACGATTACGATGAAATTTGCGACATGACGGAGGTGAATTTCCGCCATATTCCGCCGCCGCGTTACCCGGAAGATGAGCTGTCCAGCGAGCCGTGGTACAGCGTCTCGCCCGGTGATGTGTTCCCGGAAGAGTTTCGCCACTGGCTTTGCGCCGACCCGCGTATTGGGCCGCTGTTTGAGGAAATGCACGCCGACTTATTCAGCGCCGATTACTGGCGCGGCCTGCAAACACGCATCAAAAATGGCCACGTGGAGGATGTTTACGCCTACCGCCGCCGTCAGCGGTTTAGCGTACGGTATGGGGAGATGCTTTTTTGAGTAAAGCTTCCATATAATTTTTCTCCGCAATGTATCGAGGGTTATCCGTAAAGCCAAAGCTTTCAGCCATCTTATTTAATGTATTAAGGATTAATTCAGCAATAACCCGGTGACCAAATTCAAAAGCCAACTCAAAGGCAGAGTATTTTTGTGGGGCTTTGTGTTGCCAAAAATCCATAATATCTTCAGCGGTAAATCCAAACAGGCGTGCATGGTCAGATAAAGCAAGATAAACCGTCTCTACAACATTTTGTTGTTTATGCTGTATCGCTGAAAACAAACCGGGATATTCATTAGAATTATTTGCCAGGAGGAGGGGCTTCATATTTTTTTTATCGAATTTAAACGTATTAAACAGAGTGGGTAATGCGTTAAAAATAGTATTAATAACGTTCATGTGTCCGCGCTGCATGGCCATAAACAAACCCGTGTCGCGCGCAAGACTTTTAGCGGTCAGAAGATCTACAATATCGGAAGCTGAAATGTTAATTTCCTGGGCTAGGCTGGGCAATGCTTCAAGAATAACTTTCACGATATCGCTATGTCCATTTTGCATCGCCAGATATAGTCCTGGGCAACCATAAAAATCCTTTGCCTTCAGGAGATCGAGTACCTGTTCTTTAGTCAAATGACATGTGCGAATTAACAAAGGTAACGCGTTCAAAACAATTTTCAGCATGTCGGCATCACCATTCGCCATAACATGGTATAAAACATGGCTGGACGTTCTATTTTTGGCACTCAGGAATTTATACACTTGTTCGTTATCTAAATGATGTGTTGCGGCCAGTTTAGGTAAGGCGTTCAGAATCGAGGTTACAACATTTTTATCCTTACGTGATATCGCTAAAAATAATCCAGAAAAACCATTTTTATCTTTTGCCTCCAGAATATGCATGAGATTTTTTTTCGAGAGTAATCCTTCATATCCTGTTTCTGACAATGAATTGAAAATAGTCTCAACGATATCCGCATTACCATAATTTATAGCCAAATATAAACCTGGCAGGTTAATACTATTATAGGCAGTCAACATTTCTGTTCTATGTAGTTCTGGCATTTTCTGGAGTTGAATCATCAGTTGCGTAAGTTGGTGATTCTGACCAATTGCCATTAGCAAATTCATCGTTGCAGGTGATAATGGAGGGGTTATTTCATCCACAGATCCTTTTAACATCAATAGCTGTTCTTTCGGAAGTGCTGGAATTATTGCAACAGATTGATTAATAACATGATCATTTGACCATTTCAGGAGGCTATAATCTACATTCATAAAATCCATCAGAGAATAGTGTTTAATATTCTCTTTGCTTTCGCTCATAATTCTTATTTTATCGTTAGTTACATTAGGATCATAAACCGAAACCACGTAATGGGTACATCCTTCAGTTGTGTTCTTTATTCTTAGCCGGACCGTCAAAGCATGGTTATCCACCAGTAATATGGCTGCCATAACACTGATGCCATTTGATTCCATCTTGTCAAAATATGCTTTCATAACTAGCCCGAAATCACCGCAGGCAGCAACGCAACGCCCCTCAGGACGGCTGGAAACCAACGCCAAAGTCTGGTTTTTGCATTTTTTGTTGAAGTGCGTGAGAAATTTTTCAGCTGAAGAGTAATCATCTTGATGGGGTTTGTAATCAACATTCTGATAAATATCATTAATATATTGTGCAGCAATGTGTCGGCATACTATACGGTTTTGGGGTCGCCCCGGAAAATAACATTGACCATTAAGTTTAATTCTTGGGAATTCTTTTTCTTTTCTATCTGATTTTAGGTTTAATTCTTGTTTATCAAGAGTGTCTGAGCGTTGAGGTAAAATTTCCATTAGGTATTTTTCAAATATTGGGGCAATGGTTTGAGTAAGTGTCGTGTTTTCGTTTTTATTAATTATCGTAATTTCTTTCTTATCAGCTTGTAAGACGGACGTGGAAAATTTAATGACAAAATCCTTGTTGCTAAAGATATGACGACCATTTTGTCTACAGTTCTCTGAGAAGCTTTTTAATAGAGGCGTCGCCAGCTCCTTGCCAGAAAATTTATCCTCGAGTTCTTTATAAAACAATTCACTCAGGGTTTGGTGTTCATTTGTCTGGGCTGTATTATTAATATTTGCAGAGAAAGAACTACGAGGAATACGAGTAATCATTTAAATATCTCATTGTTTATTGATGTCTTGAATTTTAACTATCAGAACAGTGAAAAAATTTAATATGATTACAACTAAAGAAATATCATAAATCGCTCAATCTCATAATGCAGCCGTAAAAGTTTCGGTGGAATGAGATCTTGCGATTTTGTTAATAATTAAGTGGTTTGATGTTTAAAAATAATGCTGAGTTAATAAAAGTGTGTGAAGTGTATGACATTAAGTTATTTTGGCGTCAATGCGATTAACAGACACCCTTATTCTATTGCCACTCAGGTATGATGGGCAGAATATTGCCTCTGCCCGCCAGAAAAAGTCAGCGCATTCCACCGTACGCCAGCGTCACTTCCTTCGCCGCTTTAATCACCATCGCGCCAAACTCGGTCACGCGGTCATCGGTAATACGTGAAATCGGTCCGGAAATAGAAATTGCGGCAAACGGTTCACGGTGCTCATCGAAAATACACGCTGCAAGGCAACGTAGCCCCAGTGCATGTTCCTCATCGTCAAATGAATAACCCCGTTTGCGCGTTTGGGCGAGATCTTCTTTTAAATGCACAGGAGACACCAGCGTTGCGTGGGTATAGGCATGTAACCCTTTGCGGTGCAGCAGCTTCGTCACCTGTTCTTCGCTCAGTTGGGCTAAAAAGGCTTTACCCGCACCGGAAGCGTGCATCGGCAATTTACCGCCGATAGGCGCGGACATTCGCATCAGATGCGTACACTGTACCTGGTCGATAATAATCGCTTCGTGATCGCTTTGATCAAGCACCGCCATATTGACCGTTTCGCCAGACTCTTCCATTAGATTGCGCAGGATAGGGTGAACAATCGCTAACAAATTACGGCTCTGGAGAAAGCTGCTGCCGACCATAAAGGCATGTGCGCCGATTGCCCAATGTCCCAGTTCGCCAACCTGACGCACGAAACCCTGCTGTTGCATCGTGGTTAGCAGGCGGTGGGTCGTGGAATTGGGTAACCCGGCTTGTTGCGCCAGTTCCGTGAGTGCCACACTGCCATTGGATTCGGCAATCCACTCCAGTAATTTCAGGCCACGCGTTAAAGACTGAACCTGTCCAGTCGCTGGTGCGGTGGCAACGGCGGGTTTTCTGCCGCGTTTCGCGGGAATGGGTGCGACCATGACAGTCTCTTTTTTCTGTATCGTGGAAATCATTTTCATTTTTATTGTTAGCTAATGCAATAGTTACTGAACTGATCCGATGAGTTAATGTTGAACAAATCTCATGTTGCGTGGTGGTCGCTTTTACCACAGATGCGTTTATGCCAGTATGGTTTGTTGAATTTTTATTAAATCTGGGTTGAGCGTGTCGGGAGCAAGTGTGAGCAGCAAAGTGGAACAACTGCGTGCGCAGTTAAATGAACGTATTCTGGTGCTGGACGGCGGTATGGGCACCATGATCCAGAGTTATCGACTGAACGAAGCCGATTTTCGTGGTGAACGCTTTGCCGACTGGCCATGCGACCTCAAAGGCAACAACGACCTGCTGGTACTCAGTAAACCGGAAGTGATCGCCGCTATCCACAACGCCTACTTTGAAGCGGGCGCGGATATCATCGAAACCAACACCTTCAACTCCACGACCATTGCGATGGCGGATTACCAGATGGAATCCCTGTCGGCGGAAATCAACTTTGCGGCGGCGAAACTGGCGCGAGCTTGTGCTGACGAGTGGACCGCGCGCACGCCAGAGAAACCGCGCTACGTTGCCGGTGTTCTCGGCCCGACCAACCGCACGGCGTCTATTTCTCCGGACGTCAACGATCCGGCATTTCGTAATATCACTTTTGACGGGCTGGTGGCGGCTTATCGAGAGTCCACCAAAGCGCTGGTGGAAGGTGGCGCGGATCTGATCCTGATTGAAACCGTTTTCGACACCCTTAACGCCAAAGCGGCGGTATTTGCGGTGAAAACGGAGTTTGAAGCGCTGGGCGTTGAGCTGCCGATTATGATCTCCGGCACCATCACCGACGCCTCCGGGCGCACGCTCTCCGGGCAGACCACCGAAGCATTTTACAACTCATTGCGCCACGCCGAAGCTCTGACCTTTGGCCTGAACTGTGCGCTGGGGCCCGATGAACTGCGCCAGTACGTGCAGGAGCTGTCACGGATTGCGGAATGCTACGTCACCGCGCACCCGAACGCCGGGCTACCCAACGCCTTTGGTGAGTACGATCTCGACGCCGACACGATGGCAAAACAGATACGTGAATGGGCGCAAGCGGGTTTTCTCAATATCGTCGGCGGCTGCTGTGGCACCACGCCACAACATATTGCAGCGATGAGTCGTGCAGTAGAAGGATTAGCGCCGCGCAAACTGCCGGAAATTCCCGTAGCCTGCCGTTTGTCCGGCCTGGAGCCGCTGAACATTGGCGAAGATAGCCTGTTTGTGAACGTGGGTGAACGCACCAACGTCACCGGTTCCGCTAAGTTCAAGCGCCTGATCAAAGAAGAGAAATACAGCGAGGCGCTGGATGTCGCGCGTCAACAGGTGGAAAACGGCGCGCAGATTATCGATATCAACATGGATGAAGGGATGCTCGATGCCGAAGCGGCGATGGTGCGTTTTCTCAATCTGATTGCCGGTGAACCGGATATCGCTCGCGTGCCGATTATGATCGACTCCTCAAAATGGGACGTCATTGAAAAAGGTCTGAAGTGTATCCAGGGCAAAGGCATTGTTAACTCTATCTCGATGAAAGAGGGCGTCGATGCCTTTATCCATCACGCGAAATTGTTGCGTCGCTACGGTGCGGCAGTGGTGGTAATGGCCTTTGACGAACAGGGACAGGCCGATACTCGCGCACGGAAAATCGAGATTTGCCGTCGGGCGTACAAAATCCTCACCGAAGAGGTTGGCTTCCCGCCAGAAGATATCATCTTCGACCCAAACATCTTCGCGGTCGCAACTGGCATTGAAGAGCACAACAACTACGCGCAGGACTTTATCGGCGCGTGTGAAGACATCAAACGCGAACTGCCGCACGCGCTGATTTCCGGCGGCGTATCTAACGTTTCTTTCTCGTTCCGTGGCAACGATCCGGTGCGCGAAGCCATTCACGCAGTGTTCCTCTACTACGCTATTCGCAATGGCATGGATATGGGGATCGTCAACGCCGGGCAACTGGCGATTTACGACGACCTACCCGCTGAACTGCGCGACGCGGTGGAAGATGTGATTCTTAATCGTCGCGACGATGGCACCGAGCGTTTACTGGAGCTTGCCGAGAAATATCGCGGCAGCAAAACCGACGACACCGCCAACGCCCAGCAGGCGGAGTGGCGCTCGTGGGAAGTGAATAAACGTCTGGAATACTCGCTGGTCAAAGGCATTACCGAGTTTATCGAGCAGGATACCGAAGAAGCCCGCCAGCAGGCTACGCGCCCGATTGAAGTGATTGAAGGCCCGTTGATGGACGGCATGAATGTGGTCGGCGACCTGTTTGGCGAAGGGAAAATGTTCCTGCCACAGGTGGTCAAATCGGCGCGCGTCATGAAACAGGCGGTGGCCTACCTCGAACCGTTTATTGAAGCCAGCAAAGAGCAGGGCAAAACCAACGGCAAGATGGTGATCGCCACCGTGAAGGGCGACGTCCACGACATCGGTAAAAATATCGTTGGTGTGGTGCTGCAATGTAACAACTACGAAATTGTCGATCTCGGCGTTATGGTGCCTGCGGAAAAAATTCTCCGTACCGCTAAAGAAGTGAATGCTGATCTGATTGGCCTTTCGGGGCTTATCACGCCGTCGCTGGACGAGATGGTTAACGTGGCGAAAGAGATGGAGCGTCAGGGCTTCACTATTCCGTTACTGATTGGCGGCGCGACGACCTCAAAAGCGCACACGGCGGTGAAAATCGAGCAGAACTACAGCGGCCCAACGGTCTATGTGCAAAACGCTTCGCGTACCGTGGGCGTGGTCGCCGCGCTGCTGTCCGATACGCAGCATGACGATTTCGTCGCCCGAACCCGTAAAAGATACGAAACCGTGCGTATCCAGCACGGGCGTAAGAAACCGCGAACCCCGCCGGTCACGCTGGCTGCCGCGCGCGAGAACGATCTGGCGTTTGAGTGGCAAAATTACACTCCGCCGGTGGCGCACCGTTTAGGTGTCCAGGAAGTGGAAGCCAGCATCGAAACCCTGGCGTAACTACATCGACTGGACGCCGTTCTTTATGACCTGGTCGCTGGCCGGTAAATATCCGCGCATCCTGGAAGATCCAGGTGGTGGGCGAAGAGGCTAAGCGTCTGTTTAAAGACGCTAACGACATGCTGGATAAGCTGAGTGCGGAGAAATTGCTGAACCCGCGCGGCGTGGTAGGACTGTTCCCAGCCAACCGCGTCGGCGACGACGTGGAAATTTACCGCGATGAGACGCGAACCCATGTACTGACCGTCAGCCGTCACCTGCGCCAGCAGACCGAAAAAGTCGGTTTTGCTAACTACTGTCTGTCTCAGTTTCGCGGACCTAAGACATCCGGCAAGGCCGATTATATCGGCGCCTTCGCGGTCACCGGCGGTCTGGAGAAGATACCCTGGCCATGCTTTCGAAGCTCAGCACGATGATCACAACAAAATCATGGTGAAGGCGCTTTCTGATCGTCTGGCAGAAGCGTTTGCCGAGTATCTTCATGAGCGCGTGCGTAAGGTTTACTGGGGCTATGCGCCGAATGAAAACCTGTAGCAACGAGCTAATCCGCGAAAACTACCAGGGGATTTGCCCGGCACCGGGCTACCCGGCCTGTCCGGAACACACCGAAAAAGGCACTCATCCTGGAGCTTCTGGACGTGGAAAACCCACACCAGAATGAAGCCTGACCCCGAACCCCTTCGCTATGTGGCCTGGCGCGTCGGTTTCCGGCTGGTACTTCAGTCACCGGATAGCAAGTACTACGCCGTGGCGCAGATTCAGCGCGATCAGGTTGAGGATTACGCCCTCCGCAAAGGAATGAGCGTGACGGAAGTGGAGCGCTGGCTAGCGCCGAACCTCGGGTACGATGCTGACTAATTCACAAAACCGTCATCTTTCCTTACAACTCAACAGGGCGCTCAATGAGCGCCCTGTCTCTTTATTGTGCGTAAACCCTTATACTGAAAAGACCAGGGGTCATTGCAGGCCTGATGATTTCAGGAACAAATAACGATAAGGAGAACCGGATTCTGTGTTAACTCTGCTACATCTGCTTTCTGCCGTCGCCCTATTGGTATGGGGCACCCACATTGTTCGTACCGGGGTGATGCGCGTCTTTGGCGCCCGCCTGCGTACCGTCCTCAGCCGCAGCGTTGAGAAAAAGCCGCTCGCCTTCTGCGCGGGCATTGGCGTCACCGCGCTGGTTCAGAGCAGCAACGCTACCACCATGCTGGTGACATCCTTTGTCGCCCAGGACCTTGTTGCCCTGACGCCTGCACTGGTAATTGTGCTCGGCGCCGATGTGGGTACCGCGCTGATGGCGCGTATTCTGACTTTCGATCTCTCCTGGCTGTCGCCGCTGTTGATTTTTATCGGCGTCACTTTCTTCCTTGGTCGCAAACAGACGCGAGAGGGCCAGCTTGGCCGCGTGGGGATTGGTCTCGGTCTTATCCTGCTGGCGCTGGAGCTGATTGTGCAGGCGGTCACGCCGATGACTCAGGCCAACGGCGTACAGGTTATCTTTGCCTCGCTGACCGGCGATATTCTTTTGGATGCACTGATTGGTGCCGTATTCGCGATAATCAGCTACTCCAGCCTGGCGGCGGTGCTGTTAACCGCCACGCTGACCACCACGGGCGTTATCTCGTTCCGGTCGCGCTGTGTCTGGTGATGGCGCTAACCTTGGCTCCGGCCTGCTGGCGATGCTCAATAACAGCGCCGCCAACGCCTCAGCCCGCCGCGTGGCGCTCGGTAGCCTGCTGTTTAAGCTGGTGGGTAGCCTGCTGATCCTGCCGTTTGTTCATGTGCTGGCAACGACGCTGCAAAAGTTACCGCTGCCGGAATCCGAGCTGGTTATCTACTTCCACGTCTTCTACAACCTGATCCGCTGCGTGGCGATGGTGCCGTTTGCCGAGCCGATGGCACGCTTATGCAAACGTCTGATTCGCGACGAACCTGAGCTTGATGCGCACCTGAAGCCAAAGCATCTCGATGTGACCGCGCTGGATACTCCTACGCTGGCATTAGCCAACGCCGCGCGCGAAACGCTGCGTATCGGTGACGCGACGGAACAGATGCTGGATGGCTTAAAAAAGGTGATGAACGGCGAGCCGCGCGAAGAGAAAAATCTGCGTAAACAGGCCGATGACATCAACGTGCTCTATACCGCTATCAAACTGTATCTGGCGCGGATGCCGAAAGATGAGCTGGCGGAGGAAGAGTCCCGGCGCTGGGCGGAAATTATCGAAATGTCGCTCAACCTTGAGCAGGCATCGGACATTGTCGAACGTATGGGCAGTGAGATCGCGGATAAATCGCTGGCGGCCCGTCGCGCGTTCTCGGTGGAAGGCTTAAAAGAGCTGGACGCGCTTCATGAACTGTTGCTGAGCAATCTGCAGCTGGCGATGTCGGTGTTCTTCTCCGGTGATGTGACCAGCGCGCGCCGACTGCGCCGCAGCAAGCACCGTTTCCGCATTATGAACCGCCGCTATGCCCACGCACACGTTGATCGTCTGCATCAGCAAAACGTACAGAGCATTGAAACCAGTACGCTGCACCTGGCTTTGCTGGGCGATATGCTGCGTCTGAACTCGTTGTTCTGTTCGGTGGCATACAGCGTTCTGGAGCAGCCGGATGAAGACGACGACCGTGACGATTACTAAGTGACGGGAGACCGTAGGCGGGATAAGCTAGCGTCTTCGCCGCATCGGGCCTGGCACGATGCCAGCCCCAGCCCCGCGGCAGAATTTAAAACTGGTGCCCAGCTTCCAGTGCGACCGCTTCTTCACCGGCTTTAAACACGTACGTCGTGTTCGCCCCCCCAGCGTTGCGTGTCCTTGCGCCACCTGAATCCAGTTGCCTTCCGGCAGACCAATAACCGTTAACTCCGGCGCCACCACCAGCAGTTCGCGAATGCGCTGCTCGCGGCTTTCGCCCTTATGCCCTTCCGGCAGGGCATTGGTGAAGTGCGGGTTCATGTCAGCGGAGACAGACCCAGCGCATCAAAGCCTTTTGGATTGACAATTGGCATGTCGTTAGTGGTGCGAATGGTTGGACAGGCAAGGTTTGCCCCGGCGCTCCAGCCGATGTACAGCGCACCGCGTTTGACTACATCAACAATGGGTGCCAGCAGACCGCGCTCACAGGCTCTCTTTGAGCAGTTGGAACGTATTGCCGCCGCCGACGATAACCAGTTCGGCGTTTCAATGGCTGCGACGGGATCGGCGACAGTATGAATACCGGTCACCGTGACGCCCAGCGGTGCAAAAACGGCGGCAGTTTTCGCGGTGTACTCGTCCAGGTCTGCGTGACGCCTGCAAACGGAATAAACACCGCAGAGCGGCGGCCGTTCAGCTGTGAGGCAATCAGCGGCATCGCGTGTTCCAGCCAGGCTTTACCCGGCAGCGTCGAGTTACTCAATAAAAGCAGTTCCATTACTTCTCCGGTTAGTAAGAAATCACGGGAGGCATGCTACCACTGCGAATTTAACCACTTACTGACATGGCTCACGATGTCGCACATTGCTTCTGGAAAGTGATTTGAGCAGGTAACGAATTCAAGCCAATGGAAATAACAAATAGTTCGCTCATGACTATTTTTTATCAACCCAAAGGTGAGGTATATTTCGCTTTTACAGGAGAATTTATGCTGCCAGACTCATCAACCCGATTAAATAAATACATCAGCGAAAGCGGGATTTGCTCACGTCGCGAGGCCGATCGCTATATCGAACAAGGCAACGTGTTCCTTAACGGTAAGCGCGCCACGATTGGCGACCAGGTGAAGCCAGGCGACGTTGTTAAGGTTAACGGTCAGTTGATTGAGCCGCGGGAAGCGGATGATTTAGTGCTGATTGCGCTAAACAAACCTGTCGGCATTGTCAGTACGACCGAAGATGGCGAACGTGACAACATCGTTGATTTCGTCAACCACAGCAAACGTATCTTCCCGATTGGGCGTCTGGATAAAGATTCTCAGGGTTGGATCTTCCTGACCAACCACGGCGATCTGGTGAACAAGATCCTGCGTGCTGGCAACGATCATGAAAAAGAGTATCTGGTGACGGTCGATAAACCAGTCACCGATGACTTTATTCGCGGAATGGGCGCGGGCGTGCCGATTCTGGGCACGGTCACCAAGAAGTGCAAGGTGAAGAAAGAAGCGCCGTTTGTTTTCCGTATCACCCTTGTTCAGGGGCTGAACCGCCAGATTCGCCGCATGTGCGAACACTTTGGTTTTGAAGTCACCAAACTTGAGCGTACGCGCATCATGAACGTTAGCCTGTCGGGTATTCCGCTGGGTGAATGGCGCGATTTGACCGATGATGAGCTTATCGATCTCTTCAAGTTGATCGAGGGGTCATCGTCGGAAGCCAAGCCGAAACCGAAGGCCAAGCCAAAAACCGCGGGCATTAAGCGTCCGGTGGTGAAGATGGAAAAAACCAGCGAAAAACCTGCGCGCCCGGCGGCGAACGGGAAACGTTTCGTCTCACCGGGGCGTAAAAAGAAAGGGCGTTAACGTCTACCGCGCGTCGGCGTATTCGCCGACCACGAAAATGAACTTTCGGTATCCGGTTTATAAGCCTGCTTTTTCTTCAATTGGCGGGCTTTTTTCGCTTCGGCTTCTCGTTCAGCCATCAGCTTATCGATGTACTCCTTTTTCACGCTGTTGCTTTCTGCAATCGTCAGCAGACGGCCATGCGCGATGCGCGCGCGGTCGAGCAGCGTTTTCAGTTCACGCTGTTCGCGCTCGGTCATCTCTTTTTGCGTAATGCGGGGGAGTGCCATAGGGGTGCCCTCAGTGAGCCAGAGAGTTCAGTGTACGGGAATTCGTTTGCGAGCAGAACTGATAATATTCATTTTGCCTTCTCTTAACTATTTATCTCTTTCGATAATTAATTAGAGATGCAGATAAAAAAATTAAAGGCAATTATTCTCCGATAAAGACGCTGGTTAACAGAGTACAGGCTCGTTTATTGATGAGCATAGTGACAAGAAAATCAATACGGCCCGAAATATAGCTTCCAGGCCATACAGTATTTACTCAAACAAATTATGGTGAAGTTTCTGCACCACCTGTTCGGCTTCCCGTACCTGGGACCAGGAAGCATAGGTTATGGCTGGATGCGCCGTAGCAAATCATGCGGATATTGAACGGTTCCAGTACGCCAAACACCTCTTTACCTACGCCGCAAGCTTTCGACAGGTCGTTACCAATCAGCGCGACCAAAGCCAGTCTCTTCCACTTCAACCAGCCGCCAGGGCAACGTTCCATCAGCGAGGACTTCACCGGGTGCGCCGGGTCGAGGTGGAACCGTCTGGTTTCAGGGTCCACGCGCTGGCTTACCTCTGAAGTGGTTATTAAATCCACTGAGATATTGTGGCGCGCCAGAATACCGAACACTTCGGCAAGGAAACCACGGGAGTGCAGCATATTCAGGCTGTGCAGGGTCAGCAGCGTTTGCTTACGACGCAGCGCCAGCGCACGGAACGACGGGTTAGCGGTCTCGTTACACACCAGCGTGCCGCCGGCTTTCGGGTCTTTGCTGGAGCCGACAAATACCGGGATATCGCTGCGTACCGCAGGTAATAGCGTTGCCGGGTGCAGGACTTTAGCACCGAAGGTCGCTAGCTCTGCGGCCTCTTCAAAGGCAATTTCATCAATGCGTTTTGCGGCAGGTACCACGCGTGGATCGGTGGTGTAGATCCCCGGAACGTCGGTCCAGATATCAACGCGAGTGGCATTGCAACGCTTCGCCAAGCAGGGCGGCGGTGTAGTCGCTGCCGCCAGCGGCCCAGCGTAGTGGTGCGGCCTTTGCTTTCGCTCCCGATAAAGCCCTGGGTGATGACCAGACCTTCGTCCAGACGCGGTACCAGCAGTTGGGTCGCCAGCTCAGACAGCGCGGCAACATCCGGTTCGGCACGGCCAAATCGGTCGCTGGTGCGCATCACTTTACGCACGTCAAACCACTGTGCCTGAACGCTACGCTCACGCAGGATTTCAACGAATAGCAGGGTCGACATCAGTTCGCCGTGGCTGACCAGATCATTCAGGGTCAGGGCGGTAGAGGTTTCGCTCGCGGCGGCTTCTGCCAGCTTTTTGCCAGATTTTCCAGCAGGCGCTCGATTTCATCGCGAATCACCGCAGGATTAGAGCAGGCGCTCAAGGACGGCGTATTGAATGGCGCGAATCGCGTCGAGCTTGGCCTGAGCCGCTCGGTGGATTCCAGCCCTTCAGCCAGGGCAACCAACAGATTGGTGATACCTGCAGAGGCAGACAGCACAACAACACGCACGCTGGCGTCGGAAAGCACCACGTCGGCGCTGCGGTTCATAGCATCAAAATAGGCTACGCTGGTTCCGCCAAATTTGGCAACTCTTAATGCTGTCATGATCACCTCGTGTCAGGGGAGGGCTGGCTTAGATAAAGTCAGTCCAAATTATTCAGCCTTGGCACAAGGGGAGAGCGAAAGACGGTAGGCGCCGAGCGATAAACAGCTACGATTTTCGCCCAGAAGTGCTCCACCACTTGTGAAACGTGCGACTGCGAACGTTTCTGGTGACAACCCAGGGATTCAGCCCCTGTAGCCGATGATGAACATAACCGGTTGTTCAATCATCTCGGCGTTGCTCCCCTTCAGATGTTTTCACAGGACTGGTTCCTCAAACACCGTGTACCTGGGCAACGCGCCTCTTCTGGCCTGCGTTATGCGCAGGTAAATACATTTATAAATAAAGGGTTAGTGGGTAAGTTGAACGCTGGGGTTATGCGGATTTTTCGTGGGCTGCATCCCCCTCAGTAACGAGGCTTATAAAGACGATGTTTTTGTTTGTTTTGTGCACGATTTTGTCATCCGACAGGGGGATAACCCATTAAAACCATCACAATTTTTTGTGACTGGCGCTACAATCGAGGACAGTTACGATTTTTTAAATCAGAAGGGTATTGCTAATGAAAAACATCAACCCAACGCAGACCGCTGCGTGGCAGGCACTACAGAAACACTTCGATGAAATGAAAGACGTTACGATCGCCGATCTTTTTGCTAAAGACGGCGATCGTTTTTCTAAGTTCTCCGCAACCTTCGACGATCAGATGCTGGTGGATTACTCCAAAAACCGCATCACTGAAGAGACGCTGGCGAAATTACAGGATCTGGCGAAAGAGTGCGATCTGGCGGGCGCGATTAAGTCGATGTTCTCTGGCGAGAAGATCAACCGCACTGAAAACCGCGCCGTGCTGCACGTAGCGCTGCGTAACCGTAGCAATACCCCGATTTTGGTTGATGGCAAAGACGTAATGCCGGAAGTCAACGCGGTGCTGGAGAAGATGAAAACCTTCTCAGAAGCGATTATTTCCGGTGAGTGGAAAGGTTATACCGGCAAAGCAATCACTGACGTAGTGAACATCGGGATCGGCGGTTCTGACCTCGGCCCATACATGGTGACCGAAGCTCTGCGTCCGTACAAAAACCACCTGAACATGCACTTTGTTTCTAACGTCGATGGGACTCACATCGCGGAAGTGCTGAAAAAAGTAAACCCGGAAACCACGCTGTTCTTGGTAGCATCTAAAACCTTCACCACTCAGGAAACTATGACCAACGCCCATAGCGCGCGTGACTGGTTCCTGAAAGCGGCAGGTGATGAAAAACACGTTGCAAAACACTTTGCGGCGCTTTCCACCAATGCCAAAGCCGTTGGCGAGTTTGGTATTGATACTGCCAACATGTTCGAGTTCTGGGACTGGGTTGGCGGCCGTTACTCTTTGTGGTCAGCGATTGGCCTGTCGATTGTTCTCTCCATCGGCTTTGATAACTTCGTTGAACTGCTTTCCGGCGCACACGCGATGGACAAGCATTTCTCCACCACGCCTGCCGAGAAAAACCTGCCTGTACTGCTGGCGCTGATTGGCATCTGGTACAACAATTTCTTTGGTGCGGAAACTGAAGCGATTCTGCCGTATGACCAGTATATGCACCGTTTCGCGGCGTACTTCCAGCAGGGCAATATGGAGTCCAACGGTAAGTATGTTGACCGTAACGGTAACGTTGTGGATTACCAGACTGGCCCGATTATCTGGGGTGAACCAGGCACTAACGGTCAGCACGCGTTCTACCAGCTGATCCACCAGGGAACCAAAATGGTACCGTGCGATTTCATCGCTCCGGCTATCACCCATAACCCGCTCTCTGATCATCACCAGAAACTGCTGTCTAACTTCTTCGCCCAGACCGAAGCGCTGGCGTTTGGTAAATCCCGCGAAGTGGTTGAGCAGGAATATCGTGATCAGGGTAAAGATCCGGCAACGCTTGACTACGTGGTGCCGTTCAAAGTATTCGAAGGTAACCGCCCGACCAACTCCATCCTGCTGCGTGAAATCACTCCGTTCAGCCTGGGTGCGTTGATTGCGCTGTATGAGCACAAAATCTTTACTCAGGGCGTGATCCTGAACATCTTCACCTTCGACCAGTGGGGCGTGGAACTGGGTAAACAGCTGGCGAACCGTATTCTGCCAGAGCTGAAAGATGATAAAGAAATCAGCAGCCACGATAGCTCGACCAATGGTCTGATTAACCGCTATAAAGCGTGGCGCGGTTAATCATCGTCGATATGTAGGCCGGATAAGGCGTTCACGCCGCATCCGGCAACCGATGCCTGATGCGACGCGGTCGCGTCTTATCAGGCCTACAGGTCGATGCCGATATGTACATCGTATTCGGCAATTAATACATAGCACGATTGATTAAATAACCTTAATAACAATGCCGACGTTATGTCGGCATTTTTTTATCAGATAAATCCCCTTGTCTGTAATTTAACGGAAATCATACCGTGAGGTTAATCCTAAAATAGATTTTTAATCGTTGTTTATTTCGGAAAATACGCAGATTAATTGCTTTTGTTTTTATTTTAAGTTTATGATTTTTATTGTTATTTAAATATAAGTTGAAACTTATATTTGATATTCATTCCAATTATCCTAAAACGCCATCGCTAATTCCCCGCGCCGTAATTCGCATGCTTTAGTTGTGTATACTCGATCCCGCCCGAAATGTTTTTGGGTAAATCTCCATTCATTCAATGAAGGGAAATTGTTATGAAAAAAGTTCTGTATGGCATTTTTGCCATATCTGCGCTTGCGGCGACTTCTGCGTGGGCTGCACCTGTACAGGTGGGCGAAGCGGCAGGGTCGGCAGCAACGTCGGTTTCGGCGGGGAGTTCCTCCGCGACCAGCGTCAGCACCGTAAGCTCGGCGGTGGGTGTCGCGCTTGCGGCAACCGGTGGCGGTGATGGTTCTAATACCGGGACCACCACAACCACGACCACCAGTACCCAGTAATAAAGTATGTATCCCCAAAATAATTCGAGTCATTGCATCTGTGGCTAGAAGTATGAAGGGATTAACCATAACCACACTCCGGTGTGGTTATTCTGCCCCTCTGGAGAAGAGTCGTGAAGCGACCTGCACTCATTCTTATCTGCCTGTTATTACAGGCCTGTTCAGCCACGACTAAAGAGCTGGGCAATTCACTGTGGGACAGTCTGTTCGGCACGCCAGGCGTACAGCTGACGGATGATGATATTCAAAATATGCCCTACGCCAGCCAGTACATGCAGCTTAATGGCGGGCCGCAGTTATTTGTGGTGCTGGCCTTCGCTGAAGACGGACAACAAAAATGGGTCACTCAGGATCAGGCTACTCTCGTTACCCAACATGGCCGTCTGGTGAAGACTCTGCTCGGCGGCGACAACCTGATTGAAGTGAATAACCTTGCTGCCGACCCGCTGATTAAACCCGCACAAATCGTTGATGGCGCAAGCTGGACGCGCACGATGGGCTGGACCGAGTACCAGCAGGTACGCTACGCCACCGCACGCTCAGTCTTCAAATGGGATGGCACCGATACCGTCAAAGTCGGCAGCGATGAAACCCCGGTTCGCGTGCTGGACGAAGAAGTCTCCACCGACCAGGCGCGCTGGCATAACCGCTATTGGATCGACAGCGAAGGGCAAATTCGCCAGTCGGAACAGTATCTCGGCGCGGATTATTTTCCGGTGAAAACCACTCTCATCAAGGCGGCAAAACAATGATTAAACAAACTATTGTCGCGTTGCTTTTGAGTGTGGGAGCGTCATCGGTCTTCGCGGCAGGAACCGTCAAGGTGTTCAGCAATGGCAGCAGTGAGGCCAAAACGCTAACGGGCGCAGAGCATTTAATCGATCTGGTAGGCCAACCGCGGCTGGCAAACAGCTGGTGGCCCGGTGCGGTGATTAGCGAAGAGCTGGCAACGGCGGCAGCATTGCGTCAGCAGCAGGCGTTGCTGACACGGCTGGCAGAACAGGGCGCAGATTCCAGCGCCGACGATGCCGCTGCGATTAACGCCTTACGCCAGCAAATTCAGGCGTTGAAAGTGACGGGCAGGCAAAAAATCAATCTTGATCCCGATATCGTCCGCGTTGCCGAACGCGGTAACCCGCCGTTGCAGGGCAACTACACGCTGTGGGTCGGACCACCGCCGTCCACGGTCACGTTGTTCGGGCTTATCAGCCGTCCTGGCAAGCAGCCATTCACTCCAGGTCGCGACGTGGCGAGCTATCTCTCTGACCAGAGCCTGCTCAGCGGTGCGGATCGCAGCTACGCGTGGGTGGTTTACCCGGACGGACGCACGCAAAAAGCGCCGGTGGCTTACTGGAACAAGCGTCACGTAGAGCCGATGCCCGGCAGCATTATTTATGTTGGCCTCGCGGACTCCGTCTGGAGTGAGACGCCTGATGCCCTTAACGCCGACATTCTTCAGACTCTGACGCAGCGGATACCTCAATAATGAAAAAAAGACATCTGCTTAGCTTACTGGCGCTGGGCATTAGCACAGCTTGCTACGGCGAAACATATCCTGCGCCCATTGGTCCGTCGCAGTCGGATTTCGGTGGCGTAGGATTATTACAAACGCCCACCGCGCGTATGGCACGGGAAGGGGAGTTGAGTCTGAACTATCGCGATAACGATCAGTACCGTTATTACTCAGCTTCAGTGCAACTCTTCCCGTGGCTGGAAACAACGCTGCGCTACACCGACGTGCGCACCCGGCAGTACAGCAGCGTCGAAGCGTTCTCTGGCGATCAAACGTATAAAGATAAAGCCTTCGATCTCAAACTGCGTTTGTGGGAAGAGAGTTACTGGCTGCCGCAAGTGGCGGTTGGTGCGCGGGATATCGGCGGTACGGGGCTGTTTGATGCGGAATATCTTGTTGCCAGCAAAGCCTGGGGGCCGTTCGATTTTACGCTCGGCCTGGGCTGGGGGTATTTGGGCACCAGCGGTAATGTGAAAAATCCGCTCTGTTCAGCCAGTGATAAATATTGCTACCGCGATAAAGAGCCATCGGTAAAGCCGGTTCCGTTGACGGGAGCCAGATGTTCCACGGCCCGCGGCGCGGTTTGGCGGTATTGAATACCAGACGCCGTGGCAGCCGCTGCGTCTTAAGTGGCAATATGAAGGCAATAACTATCAGCAGGATTTTGCCGGCAAGATAGAGCAAAAGAGCAAGTTTAACGTCGCGCCATTTATCGCGTCACCCACTGGGCCGACGTGAACCTTAAAAGTGATCCAGCGCGGTAACACCGTGATGTTTGGTTTTCAACTCTGCGCACCAACTTTAACGACCTGCGCCCGTCGTACAACGACAACGCGCTGCTGACTGCCCGCAGCCGCAGGATGCGATCCTTCGACCGGTGGTGGCAAATCAGCTAACCATGCTGAAGTACAACGCCGGATTTGCCGCCCCGACACTGCAGGTGAAGGCGATACGCTGTACGTAACCGGCGAGCAGGTGAAGTACCGCGGTTCCGTGAAGGGATCGAACGGGCTAATCGGATCGTCATGAACGTTCTTCCTGATGGATCCGCACCATCCGTATTACCGAAACCCGTTTTAACCTGCCGGAAGTGACCACCGAAACGGACGTGGCTAGCCTTAAACGTCATCTGGAAGGGGAGCCGCTAGGCCAGGAAACGCCGCTGGTGCATAAACGTATGGCGCCGGTAATGCCGGAGTGAACGAGCAGGGCTGGTATATCGATAAATCGCGCTTCGATTTCCATCTCGATCCGGTGCTGAGCCAGTCTATCGGCGGCCCGGAAAGCTTCTACATGTATCAGTCGGCGTGAGGGGCACCGCGGATTGGTGGGTTACGGACCACCTGCTGACCAGCGGCAGCTGTTTGCCAACATTGCCAAAAACGACGATAAGTTTAACTACACCAATCCGCCGAAGGACTGGCGCTGCCGCGTGTGCGAACCGATATTCGTGAATACGTTGAGAACGATGTTTACGTCAATAACCTGCAGGCCGACTACTTCCAGTATTCTGGGCGATGATTTCTACGGTCAGGTTAGGCGGCTATCTGGAAACCATGTACGGCGGTGCAGGGGCGGAAGTGTTTTACCGTCCGGTTGACAGTAAATGGGCCTTTGGCCTGAACGCCAACGACGTGAAGCAGCGTGACTGGCGCAGCGCGCAGGACATGATGACGTTCACCGATTACAGCGTCAAAACCGGGCATCTCACCGCGTACTGGACGCCGTCATTTGCCAAGGACCGTGCTGGTGAAAGCCAGCGTCGGGCAGTATCTGCGGGGACAAAGGCGGCACGCTGGACATCTCGAAGCACTTTGACAGCGGTATCATCGTGGGGGCGTATGCCACAATTACCAACGTGTCGGCGGATGAGTACGGGGAAGGGGAATTCACCAAAGGGGTGTATGTGAATATCCCGATGGATCTCTTCACTCCGGCCCAACCCGCAGCCGGGCTTCCGTCGGCTGGACGCCGTTGACGCGCGACGGTGGTCAGCAACTTGGGCGTAAGTTCCAGTTGTATGACATGACCAGCGACCGTAGCGTCAATTTCCGCTAAGTCATGGGAAAGGTGCCAGTTTTCGCACTCACTGGCACCTTCATTCTTAATGGCCTGTCGAGCCATCAGGAACGCAGTTCACTCCCGGTTTGCGATCTGGTGTGTAAAGGCGAAAACATTCTGTCTTCCTGTCCGTCGATATCGGTTGCAGGTCTGGTTGCCTGAGCGACTGGGCCATCATTGGGCTGGAGACATTGCTTTGCGGTAGGTCGGCTTTATCAGCAGTACCGAGCGGACCAGCATAAGCAGGAAGAACAGAGACTGATAACATCAAAGCAGCAAAATAAGGCTTCATTTTTACCACCTTTATCAGGTTACGTTTCATTTGTTCCAGAGGAACATTGTCGATTTTTCGCGCATTGCTGGTGGCTGGGAATCACCTGAATGGGTGATTTTTGAATTACCGGCTTTGGTGCGGTTTGTCTTGCCGGATGCGCCGCCAGGCGCGGCTTATCCGGCCTACGGGTAGGTATATCCGGCTTTGGTGGAGGCGCGCTCCAAATCCAGGTTGAACAAAACATACACAAAAAATATAGATCTCCGTCACATTTTTGCGTTATACAGGAAGCTCGCCACTGTGAAGGAGGTACTGCTATGACGTCACTCTCTCGTCCGCGCGTGGAGTTTATCTCCACCATTTTGCAGACCGTACTCAATCTTGGCCTGCTGTGCCTCGGCCTGATTTTGGTTGTCTTCCTCGGCAAAGAAACGGTGCATCTGGCTGATGTGCTGTTCGCGCCAGAACAAACCAGCAAATATGAGCTGGTAGAAGGACTGGTGGTTTACTTTCTCTATTTCGAATTTATCGCGCTGATTGTGAAGTACTTTCAGTCCGGTTTTCACTTCCCGCTACGTTACTTTGTCTATATTGGGATCACCGCCATTGTGCGCTTGATCATCGTCGATCATAAATCGCCACTGGATGTGTTGATCTACTCGGCTGCGATCCTGTTACTGGTGATCACCCTGTGGCTGTGTAATTCGAAACGGCTGAAGCGGGAGTAAAAAGTCAGCACGCCGAAATGGCGCGGCGTGCTGGACAGGAAGATTACAGCGTAGCAGTTTGTTGTGTTTTCTTCGTTTCCGGTTCCCAGAGCGCTTCCAGCTCCTCAAGGGTTTTACCTTTGGTTTCCGGGACAAATTTCCACATAAACAGTGCTGCCAGAACGCCCATACAACCGTAAATCCAGTAGGAGAAACCGTTGTGGAAATGGGCCACCAGCCAGGAGTTTTTGTCCATCATCGGGAAGGTCCAGGAGACGAAGTAGTTCGCCAGCCACTGGGCCGCCACCGCGATTGCCAGCGCTTTACCACGAATAGCATTCGGGAAGATTTCCGACAGCAGTACCCAGCATACCGGACCCCAGGACATGGCAAAGGCGGCAACATAGAACAGCATCGACAGTAGCGCCACAATACCCGGTGCCTGAGTGTAAAACGCGGTACCGAGGCTAAACATACCGATTGCCATTCCGAGTGCGCCGATAATTTGCAGTGGCTTACGACCAAATTTATCCACCGTCATAATTGCCAGAACGGTGAAGGTGAGGTTGATAACTCCGACAATAATGGTCTGCAACAGCGCGATATCCGTGCTGGCCCCCAGCGTTTTGAACACTTCCGGCGCGTAGTACAGCACCACATTGATGCCGACAAATTGCTGGAAGATGGAGAGCATTACGCCGATTACAATCACGCCCACGCCAAACATCAGCAGACGACCACCGGTTTTGCGGCCATGATCCAGGGAGTGTTTAATTTCCTGTACTGCCTGAGTTGCAAGCGTGTTGCCCATAATTTTGCGCAGGATACCTTCCGCCTGTTCTTGCTTGCCGCGCGACATCAGCCAGCGAGGACTTTCTGGCACGGTATACAGCAGCATTAAGAACAGCAGTGCAGGGATACATTCCGAGGCAAACATATAACGCCAGCCGTCAGTATTCAGCCAGCTGGCATCACCGGAACGGGCAATAAAATAGTTTACGCAGTAAACTAAAAGTTGCCCGAAAATAATCGCAAACTGGTTAAAAGAGACCAGTTTCCCGCGAATATGAGCTGGAGCCAGTTCCGCAATATACATTGGCGAGAGCATTGAGGCTAAACCAACGCCAATACCGCCAATAATGCGATAAATAACAAATTCCGGGACATAACCTGCCAGATAAACAGGCACAGTGTTGTCCGGGTTTATAGAGGTAAAACCAAGTTCTGGCCAGGCAGAACCTACACCAGAAATAAAAAACAGGACAGCAGCAATCTTAAGTGAATCACGACGACCGAAGCGGTTACTGCAATAACCACCGAGGGCACCGCCGATGATGCAACCAATCAGAGCGCTGGCCACGCAAAACCCTAACAGGGAGTTGGCAGCGGATTCACTTAAGTTTTGTGGAGCAACAAAGACGGTATTGAGTGACTCAACAGTACCGGAAATAACGGCGGTGTCGTAGCCAAATAATAAACCACCTAATGTAGCGACTAAGGTAATCGAAAATATATAACTGGAATTATACTGGGTATTCATTCAGACCTGCCTTAGACCATTCTGATCTTTTATCAGTGCATTGATGTTGGAATTGTCAGGCAGTTAAGGCAATTATCATTTTTTACAATGCGTTTACGTAATGTCTTTTCTGTGATCTTAATTGTGATAATTATCCAAAATTGATAAAAACAATACTATTGCCGTGACTCAGAGCACGAAAGAGAATTATCGTAAGTGGGAAAACAAATAACGTAAAAATAATAAGCTCTATGATGGAAATATTAACCGGCGAACGATTCAGATTGCAGACGAAAGAAAAAAGGGCGCTCCGGAGAGCGCCGAAAACAGTCACAAGTTAGGGTTCTTGCAAGTTGAGGATGATAACAGTGGCATTTAACGATGAAACTTAGCCCTTCACGCCGCCGGCCGTGAGGCCGTTTACCAGCCAACGCTGCGCGAGCAGGAAGACCACGGTAATAGGGATGGCGGAAAGAACAGCCGCTGCGGCAAAGTCGCCCCACAGGTAGTTTTGTGGGTTAAGATATTGCTGCATACCTACGGCCAGGGTGTAGCTGTTCACATCACGCAGCAGCAGTGATGCAACCGGTACTTCGGTAATGGCGGCGATAAACGACAGGATAAACACCACCGCCAGAATCGGTACGGAGAGCGGCAGCAGCACCAGGCGGAATGCTTGCCATGGAGTTGCGCCATCCAGCGCAGCCGCTTCTTCCAGAGAGTTATCAATGGTTTCGAAGTAACCTTTAATCGTCCACACGTGCAGCGCAATACCGCCGAGGTAGGCGAAGATGACCCCACCGTGGGTGTTCAGACCGATGAACGGAATGCGTACTGGCCCAGACGGTCAAACAATGCGTACAGCGCAACCAGCGACAGGACCGCCGGGAACATCTGGAAAATCAGCATCCCTTTCAGCAACGCCGCTTTCCCCGGGAAACGCATACGGGCAAATGCATAGGCGCAGGTGGTGGAAAGCGTCACGATACCGATGGCGGTGATGCCCGCGATTTTCACCGAGTTCCACAGCCACAGCAGTACCGGGAACGGCGGCGGCGTTACGCGGCCATCCGCGTGCTCAACGCTGAAGCCCAGCGCCAGTTTCCAGTGCTCCCAGGAGATTTTTTCTGGGATCAGACTGCCCGTCGCGAAGTTACCCTCACGCAGAGAAATCGCGATAACCATCAGCAGCGGGAACATAATCGCCCGCAATAAAAATCAGTAGCAGAAGGTGCGTGGTGAAGAGCCGCAGTTTCTGAGATTTCGGTTGTACCATAGCCATGATCGTTGTCTCCCTTAATCAAACTTCATACGAGTGGCTTTCAGGTTCACTATCGCGAGCGCCCCCACCAGCAGGAAGATAAGCGTTGCAATCGCTGCCGCCAGACCAAAATCCTGGCCGCCGCCGCCTTCAAAGGCGATACGGTAGGTGTAGCTGACCAGCAGGTCGGTATAGCCGGCCGGCGTGGTGGTGCCGAGACGATCCGGCCACCGTTGGTCAACAGCTGAATCAGCACGAAGTTGTTAAAGTTAAAGGCGAAGCTGGCGATCATTAGCGGCGTTAGCGGCTTAATCAACAGCGGGAACGTAATTTTAAAGAAGTTCTGGAACGGCCCTGCGCCATCCATCGCCGACGCTTCGTACAGGTCGTCCGGAATCGCCTTCAGCAGGCCCATGCACAGGATCATCATGTACGGATAGCCAAGCCAGGTGTTGACGATAACAATCATCGAGCGCGCGGTGGTTGGGTCGCTGAACCAGGCCGGTTTGATACCAAACAGCGCGCTCAGCATCATGTTGATTTCACCAAAGCTCTGGTTGAACAGCCCTTTGAAAATCAGAATCGAGATAAACGACGGTACGGCATACGGCAGAATCAGCAGCACGCGGTAGATGGCTTTGCCTTTCAGCGATTCCCACTGGACGACGCAGGCCAGAATCATGCCGACCGCCACGGTTAGTACCACCGTCAGAACCGAGAAGACCACCGTCCAGACGAAGATTTCGAAGAACGGCTTCTTGATACCTTCATCGGTAAAGACGCGGGTGAAGTTGTCCCAGCCGATGCTGACGGTGTAGCCCGGGCTCAGTTTTTCACTGCCCCAGCTACCGTCGGCGTTGATGGTCTGGTAGTAGCCAATATCGCCGTTAGGACGGTATTTGACGCCGCTTTGGTTGTTGGTCAGCAGGCCATCATCGGCCAGCGTATAGAGCGGCTGGGTGCCAGAAAACTGGCGCAGCGAGCTCATGGTGACTTTGCTTTCATCCGGCAGAACCGCCGTCAGCTGGTTTAGCGCCTGACGATTCTGGGTGATGATGCGTAATGCCGCGCGTTCGCCGGTTGGCAGGGCGTCGGTTTCTTTGAGCTGCAGTTTTTGCTCGCCGCCAAATTTAAAGGCGTCGGAGAGATAGTTTTTACCACTTTCGCCGTCGGTGAGGGCCAGCTGCCACTCATCGCCCGCAGGATACAGGCCAAAGTTGTAGGTTTTACCTGCCTGATAGGAACGGTCCATCAGAACTTCCTGGGCGCGTTCAAAGGTCAGTTGGTTGGTGCTGCTGTAGTTGGTAAAGGCAATGGCGATAGTACAAATCAGTGGGAACAGGACGAACAGCCCCATCCCGGCCACGCCTGGGTAAACATAGCGCCAGGCGTAGGTTTTACGATTGGCGAAAATATACAGGCCCGCTGAACTTAAAATCAGCGTCATGATGGCGAACAGATATTCCCCTTGTGCATACATTAAAACAACAAGGTAAGCCACCAGTAGGCCAGCAGACCAATCACTGACCATTTCAGCGTGTCGCTTTGCCACCAATGTTTCTTTTTAATGACATCCATGGGGATCTTCCTCTACAACGATTGTTCTTTTCTCCCTCTCCAGGGGAGAGAGCCGGGGTGCGAGGCGAACGCCTTTTCACCCTACACCCTCTCCCTAGGGGAGAGGGGATAAAAACATTACTTGGTGATACGACCCTGTGCATCTTTCAGCGCGGCATCTACGGTCTGACGGCCGCTTGCTGCGTTGATGACTGCGGTACGAACGGCATACCAGAATGCGGACATCTGTGGGATGTTCGGCATGATTTCGCCTTTCTGGGCGTTATCCATGGTGGCCGCAATACGTGGGTCTTTCGCTAACTGATCCTGGAAGGATTTCAGTGCTACGGCGGCCAGCGGTTTGTCCTTGTTCACTTCATTCAGACCCTGATCGGTCAGCAGGTAGTTTTCGAGGAACTCTTTCGCCAGCTCTTTGTTCGGGCTAGCGGCGTTGATACCGGCGCTCAGTACGCCTACGAACGGTTTAGAAGCCTTGCCTTTGAAGGTTGGCAGCAGCGTTACGCCGTAGTTCACCTTGCTCTTATCGATGTTGGACCACGCCCACGGACCGTTGATGGTCATCGCGGTATCACCTTTGTTAAAGGCAGCTTCGGCGATGGAGTAATCGGTATCCGCGTTCATGTGTTTGTTTTTGATCAGATCAACCAGGAAGGTCAGACCCGCTTTCGCGCCAGCGCTGTCCACGCCCACGTCTTTCACGTCGTACTTACCGTTTTCAAACTTGAAGGCGTAACCACCGTCAGCGGCAATCAGCGGCCAGGTGAAGTACGGTTCTTGCAGGTTGAACATCAGCGCCGATTTGCCTTTCGCCTTCAGGTTTTTATCCAGCGCAGGAATTTCTTCCCAGGTTTTCGGCGGGTTAGGGACGAGGTCTTTGTTGTAAATCAGCGACAGTGCTTCCACCGCGATTGGATAAGCAATCAGCTTGCCGTTGTAGCGTACTGCATCCCAGGTGAACGGGTAGAGCTTGTCCTGGAACGCTTTGTCCGGGGTGATTTCAGCCAGCAGGCCAGACTGTGCGTAGCCACCAAAACGGTCGTGCGCCCAGAAGATAATATCCGGGCCATCGCCAGTGGCGGCAACCTGCGGGAATTTCTCTTCCAGCTTGTCCGGGTGTTCGATGGTGACTTTAATGCCGGTGTCTTTCTCGAATTTCTTACCTACCTCGGCAAGACCGTTATAGCCTTTGTCGCCGTTAATCCAGATAACCAGTTTTCCCTCTTCAATTTTTGCCAGGGCAGAGGCGGAAAACATCATCGTGGTCAATGCGGACAGCGCGAGGATGCGAGCGCCAGTTTTGATTTTCATATATCCCGTCCTTTTTTGGTGATGTACTCGTGGATACACAGAGGTGGTTTAACGTCGATGAGTTTCTTTTTTAGCAACCCCTTTCCATCCTCCTGGAGTCTACGCCCTCGGGGCTAATAGTGTGATCCTGGCAACAAAATCCCCGGTTATGTCGGCCCAGCGCACAAAAAAATGCGCCGTTTTTTGCAAGCCCCATCACGATCTTCCTTACATGTTATCGGGGGCAGAGCATGCCTTCTCATCCTCCCGCCTCCTCCCCCATAAAAAACCGGGGGGTGGAGGATTCACCAAAATGATGGCTGTTGCATAGTCAGGCCATCTTGATTGTGTCTTTTGGTGACAGGTTGTAACGAGGGAGAAGGGCATGGCGAACGTACAGCTACGCAATGTAACGAAAGCCTGGGGCGATGTGGTGGTATCGAAAGATATCAACCTCGATATCCAGGAAGGGGAATTCGTGGTGTTTGTCGGGCCATCGGGCTGCGGTAAATCAACCCTGCTGCGTATGATCGCGGGCCTCGAAACCATCACCAGCGGCGATCTGATGATCGGTGGAACCGCATGAACGATATCCCGCCCGCCGAGCGTGGCGTGGGCATGGTTTTCCAGTCCTATGCGCTGTATCCCCATCTGTCCGTTGCTGAAAACATGTCCTTTGGCCTGAAGCTGGCTGGTGCCAAAAAAGAGGTTATCAACCAGCGTGTGACTCAGGTTGCTGAAGTCCTGCAGTTGGCTCATCTGCTGGAACGTAAACCGAAAGCCCTTTCCGGCGGTCAGCGTCAGCGTGTCGCTATTGGCCGTACGCTGGTGGCAGAACCTCGCGTATTCCTGCTCGATGAACCGCTTTCTAACCTGGATGCCGCACTGCGCGTTCAGATGCGTATTGAAATTTCCCGTCTGCACAAACGCCTTGGCCGCACGATGATTTACGTCACCCACGACCAGGTCGAAGCCATGACCCTGGCCGACAAAATCGTGGTGCTGGATGCGGGGCGAGTAGCCCAGGTGGGTAAACCGCTGGAGCTGTATCACTATCCGGCTGACCGTTTTGTCGCGGGCTTTATCGGCTCGCCGAAGATGAACTTCCTGCCGGTCAAAGTCACGGCGACTGCCATTGAGCAGGTACAGGTTGAACGCCTGCCAAACCGCCAGCAAATCTGGCTACCGGTGGAGAGCAACAACGTCACCGTGGGAACCAACATGTCGCTGGGTATCCGCCCTGAACATCTGCTGCCTAGCCACATCGCTGATGTGACGCTGGAAGGCGTGGTGAATGTTGTTGAACAGCTTGGTCACGAAACACAAATTCATATCCAGATCCCCGCCATTCGTCAAAACCTGGTGTACCGCCAGAACGACGTGGTGTTGGTAGAAGAGGGTGCCACATTCGCCATCGGTTTGCCGCCAGAGCGTTGTCATCTGTTCCGTGAAGATGGCACCGCATGTCGTCGGCTGCATAAAGAACCCGGCGTTTAAGAGTCCCATAACAAAACAAGCATGAAGCCTGACACAGGCGTTACCGGGTCGAATGTTAAAGAAAAGCAATGATCTCAGGAGATAGAATAGATGATTACTCTGCGCAAACTCCCCGTGGCGGTTGCCGTAGCAGCAGGCATTATGTCTGCTCAGGCAATGGCCGTAGATTTTCATGGCTACGCACGTTCCGGCATTGGCTGGACGGGTAGCGGTGGCGAACAACAGTGTTTCCAGGCAACCGGTGCCGGCAGTAAATACCGTCTCGGTAACGAATGTGAAACCTATGCCGAAATTAAATTAGGCCAGGAAGTGTGGAAAGAGGGCGATAAGAGCTTCTACTTCGACACCAACGTGGCTTACTCCGTTGCACAGCAGAATGACTGGGAAGCGACTGACCCAGCGTTCCGTGAAGCGAACGTGCAGGGTAAAAACCTGATCGAATGGCTGCCAGGCTCCACCATCTGGGCCGGTAAGCGCTTCTACCAGCGTCATGACGTTCACATGATCGACTTCTACTACTGGGATATTTCTGGTCCTGGTGCAGGTATCGAAAACGTCGATCTGGGCTTCGGTAAACTGTCTCTGGCAGCGACCCGTTCTCTGAAGCGGCGGCTCTTACATCTTCACCAGCAACGATACTATAGCAAATACAAAGACACGGCTAACGACGTATTCGACGTACGTTTAGCGGGTCTGGAAAGTAACCCAGACGGCGTGTTGGAGCTGGGTGTCGACTACGGCCGTGCGAACAAAACTGACGGCTATAGCTTTGCAGATGGCGCATCTAAAGATGGCTGGATGTTCACCGCTGAACACACCCAGAGCATGCTGAAGGGCTACAACAAGTTTGTTGTTCAGTACGCTACTGACTCCATGACCACTCAGGGCAAAGGTCTGTCACAGGGTTCCGGTAATGACCATGAGTAAAGACGTGAAATAGGTGCGAAGGATGAACAACAACGGCCACCTGGTGCGTGTTCTTGATCATGGTGCGATCTCCTGGGTGAGAACTAGGTTATGATGTATGTCGGTATGTACCAGGACATCGACTGGGATGACGAGGAACGGAACCAAGTGGTGTACCGTGGGCGTTCGTCCAATGTACAAGTGGACGCCAATCATGAGTACCCTGATGGAAGTCGGCTACGACAACGTCAAAGTCTCAGCAAACTGGCGATACCAACAACCAGTACAAAATCACCCTGGCACAACAGTGGCAGGCTGGCGACAGCATCTGGTCTCGTCCGGCAATCCGCGTGTTCGCAACCTACGCCAAGTGGGATGAAAAATGGGGTTATGGAACAACGGTATCGCATACAAAGATACCAGCGCGAAAACCTACAGCCGTGGCGATAACGACGAATGGCTCTTTTTCGCACAGATGGAAATCTGGTGGTAATTCAGCACTAACCTAATGTAACAACCGACGAGGGGCGCAAGCCCCTCTGTTTCTAAGGTTTAGCGCGCTATTGCCTGGCCACCGCTAGATCTGACGATTTCTGAGGTCATCATAATGAAAATGAAAAAAGTCTCGTTGCTCTGTGCTTATCCGCTGGATTGCTGGCGAGCGTCCCGGGCATCAGCCTCGCTGACGTCAACTATGTGCCGCAAAATACCAGCGCTGCGCCAACCATTCCAACACAGCGACCTGCAGCAGCTGACCTGGACGCCGGTCGATCAATGATAAAGTGCAGTCCACGCAGATTGCCGTGGGCGGGCAAACGCTTAACGTACCGGGAATCACCGGTAAAGTGGTCGCCTACAGCGTTCCGGCCAATATTGGCGAGCTGACGCTGACGCTGACCAGCGAAGTGAACAAACAAACTAACGTCTTCGCGCCGAATGTGTTGATTCTTGACCAGAATATGACTCCTTCGGCCTACTTCCCAGCAGCTACTTTACCTACCAGGCACCGGGCGTGATGAGCGCTGACCGTCTGGAAGGCGAAATGCGCCTGACGCTGGCGTGGGCCAGCAAAAACTCTATGTTCTGGTTCTCACGACGGAAAAAGATCTCCAGCAGACCACCACGCTGTTGGATCCGGCGAAAGCCTACGCTAAAGGGGCACCGGTAACGCGGTACCGGATATTCCAGACCCGATTGCTAAACACACCACCGATGGCCTGGTGAAGCTGAAGGTGAAAGCCAACAGAGGCTCCAGCGTACTGGTTGGCCCGCTGTTTGGTTCTTCCGGCCCGGCACCGGTAACCGTGGGTAATACTGCTGCACCAGCCTACGCAGCGCCTGTTGCCGCGCCGGTGGCAGCTCCAGCTCTGGCGGCGAAAGCCGAGCCGATGCTCAATGATACGGAAATCTACTTCAATAACGGTATTAAACAGGCCGTGGCGAAAGGGGATATCGACAAGGCCCTGAAGCTGATGAATGAAGCCGAACGCCTGGCCTCCAAATCTGCTCGTTCCACCTTTATCGGCGCTGTAAAAGGCAAAGGGGGTAGTTCTCCCCACAGTGCTGATTTTGCAACAACTGGTGCGTCTCCTGGCGCACCTTTTTTTATGCTTCCTTCCTGGGATATGAGCGATTTTTTATAGTAACTCACTTCTTCTTCACTAAGAATATCCATTATCTCAATGCCTTATCAGAGATTCTTTTCCTTTCGCCGGTAGTGTCTGGACATTCAGGCTACTTTTCCAGGTTATTTTATTTCTGTTATGCAGAGGTTTTATGATAAGTCATATCCTAAATTCTGGCGGCAATAACTCTTTGATGAAACATGATGTGGTGCAAGGAAATAATATAGTAGATCTTGATTTACTACGTAATTTAAATGGGGTGCCAGGTTTAAACAGAGATAACTTTATTTATATCAGCAATATTTTTTCAAATATAAAACAACGGAACGAAAAAATCATGCAATAAATATGTTTCGTGAAGTCTCAATCAGTAATGATACTATAAGTGTAAAATTCTACAGAAATGAAAAAAATTGAATGCGCTTGCAATTTTCTGATGGATAAAGATGCGCAGGGGTATATCGACCTGTCTGATTTGGATTTAACAAGTTGTCATTTTAAAGGTGACGTTATATCGAAGGTGTCTTTTTTATCATCAAATCTACAACATGTAACATTCGAATGTAAAGAAATTGGGGATTGCAATTTTACTACTGCAATAGTTGATAATGTCATATTTAGATGTCGACGTTTACACAATGTGATTTTTATCAAAGCGAGTGGTGAATGTGTCGATTTCAGCAAAAATATTCTTGATACAGTTGACTTCTCGCAGAGTCAACTTGGTCATAGTAATTTTCGCGAATGTCAGATTAGAAATTCAAACTTCGATAATTGTTATCTTTACGCTTCGCACTTCACCAGAGCAGAGTTTCTGTCTGCCAAAGAAATATCATTTATTAAATCGAATTTGACAGCTGTTATGTTTGATTATGTGCGAATGTCGACAGGGAATTTTAAAGATTGCATTACAGAACAATTGGAATTAACTATTGATTATTCAGATATATTTTGGAATGAAGATCTCGATGGTTATATCAATAACATTATAAAAATGATTGATACATTGCCAGATAATGCAATGATATTGAAATCCGTTCTGGCCGTAAAACTGGTGATGCAATTAAAAATACTTAATATTGTTAATAAAAACTTTATTGAGAATATGAAGAAAATATTTAGCCATTGTCCTTATATAAAAGATCCCATTATACGCAGTTATATCCATTCTGATGAAGATAACAAGTTCGATGATTTTATGCGTCAACATCGATTCAGTGAGGTGAATTTCGATACCCAACAGATGATCGATTTTATTAACAGATTTAATACGAATAAATGGCTAATTGATAAAAATAACAATTTTTTTATCCAACTTATCGATCAGGCCTTACGATCAACGGATGATATGATCAAAGCAAATGTTTGGCATCTTTATAAAGAGTGGATTCGTAGTGATGATGTTTCACCTATATTTATAGAAACTGAAGATAATTTAAGAACCTTTAACACGAATGAATTAACACGAAACGATAATATCTTTATCCTGTTCTCCTCAGTCGATGATGGGCCAGTTATGGTGGTAAGCTCCCAGCGCTTACATGATATGTTGAATCCTACAAAAGATACCAATTGGAATTCCACGTATATCTACAAATCCAGACATGAGATGTTGCCTGTTAATCTTACTCAGGAAACACTTTTCAGCTCCAAATCTCATGGTAAATATGCGCTTTTCCCCATTTTTACTGCGAGTTGGCGAGCTCATCGTATAATGAATAAGGGTGTTTAAGTAAAGGAAAACATCACCGTTCCTGGCATCCTGGACGGTGATGCCCCTACGGTTGCCCTCGCCAGCACGGGCATCGGTAAAGCGTAAGGTTCAACATCGTTTTACCACTTCATGCGATTGTTGCGTTTTTGTTGCGTATTAGATCACTTAATTTGCTTTACATCTCCCGTAAACACTTTTCTGCGATACAATGCCTTTACGTTATGTAACGGAGAGTTCGGCATGTCACACCCCGCGTTAACGCAACTGCGTGCGCTGCGCTATTGTAAAGAGATCCCTGCCCTGGATCCGCAACTGCTCGACTGGCTGTTGCTGGAGGATTCCATGACAAAACGTTTTGAACAGCAGGGAAAAACGGTAAGCGTGACGATGATCCGCGAAGGGTTTGTCGAGCAGAATGAAATCCCCGAAGAACTGCCGCTGCTGCCGAAAGAGTCTCGTTACTGGTTACGTGAAATTTTGTTATGTGCCGATGGTGAACCGTGGCTTGCCGGTCGTACCGTCGTTCCTGTGTCAACGTTAAGCGGGCCGGAGCTGGCGTTACAAAAATTGGGTAAAACGCCGTTAGGACGCTATCTGTTCACATCATCGACATTAACCCGGGACTTTATTGAGATAGGCCGTGATGCCGGGCTGTGGGGGCGACGTTCCCGCCTGCGATTAAGCGGTAAACCGCTGTTGCTAACAGAACTGTTTTTACCGGCGTCACCGTTGTACTAAGAGGAAAAAAATATGGAGTGGAGTCTGACGCAGAATAAGCTGCTGGCGTTTCATCGCTTAATGCGTACGGATAAGCCAATTGGCGCGTTACTGCTGCTCTGGCCAACATTATGGGCGTTGTGGGTGGCGACACCGGGCGTTCCCCAGCTCTGGATCCTGGCGGTGTTTGTCGCGGGTGTCTGGCTGATGCGCGCTGCCGGATGTGTGGTGAATGATTATGCTGACCGCAAGTTTGATGGTCATGTTAAGCGCACGGCGAACCGACCACTTCCCAGCGGCGCGGTAACAGAGAAAGAGGCGCGCGCGCTGTTTGTCGTGCTGGTACTGATTTCGTTTTTACTGGTGCTGACGCTGAATACGATGACCATTCTGTTGTCGATTGCCGCGCTAGCGCTGGCGTGGGTGTACCCGTTTATGAAGCGGTATACCCATCTACCGCAAGTGGTGCTGGGCGCGGCGTTTGGCTGGTCGATTCCAATGGCTTTTGCCGCTGTGAGTGAGTCGGTGCCATTGAGTTGCTGGTTAATGTTGCTGGCGAATATCCTGTGGGCGGTGGCCTACGATACTCAGTACGCGATGGTTGACCGCGATGATGACGTGAAAATCGGTATCAAATCGACGGCGATTTTGTTCGGTGAAAACGACCGCTTAATTATTGGTATTCTGCAGGCATGCGTGCTGGTGCTGATGGCGGTAATTGGCTGGCTGAACGGGCTGCAGGCTTCGAATCTGCTGGTTGAGATCCTGATTGCCGGGGCGCTGTTTGTCTATCAACAAAAGCTGATCCGCAACGCAGCGTGGCCCCTGCTTCCAGGCATTCCTCAATAATAACTACGTCGGTCTGGTGCTGTTTATTGGGCTGGCGATGAGTTACTGGTAGTTCTGATGCAATAAAAAAAGCCGGATAATTATCCGGCTTTTTTATGGCGGGGGCGCTTCACTTTTGCCCGCCCTTGACAAGTCATCGACCTTTGTAGGTCTGATAAGCGAAGCGCTTTATCAGGCGTCTTTCGGCGCGGGTTCTTCGTCTTGCGTCACGCTTTCGATCGTCAAGCGCGCGTCCCGAGGTGATCAGGCTTGCCATCATCTGGTAAACCTTCATCGTCTCTTCTGGTTCGGCGTCGCCGCTGTCGCTGATATAGCCTTCATCGCGCAGGGTTAACACCAGCGATGAGAACACCGCCTTATCGAAGAACTCCGGCGAGTTGATACCGTGCAGCACGGACAGACGTTGCGCCAGCGTACGGCTCTCTTTCTCCAGCGTGCTGCGGTTCATCGACGGGTTGCCGCTCAGCAGCCAGAAGGTGATGGCGTAGCGTTGCAGCGTTTCGCGCGCACCGGCCGCCAGCAGTTGCAGCGTACGGGAGTGCGAGGCGTTGATGCGCCAGTGCGTCGCCGCTTACGGTAATCAGCTCCTGACGTTCCATCTCGGCAATACAGCGTATCGATAACCGTCGGCAGCTCCTCACGCTCCCAGCGCAGGAACAGCTCGGCTTTCAGCATTGGGTACAGAGTATCGATATAGTCCGCAACCTGCCCACAGGGTGATCTCCCGATGTTGGGTCATAATCGACGCCAGCAGCGAAGGCATAATCAGCATGTGCGCAATGTTGTTGCGATAGTAGGTCATCAGTACCGCCTGCTCGCGCGGCAGAATGATGATATCGCCGATGGTATCTTTCTCGACTTCGAACTTGTTCATCTGCAGCGCGTGATCGATAAGCTCGCTGGCAGAGGCTTTCGGTGCAGTCGCATCCGGCGCGTATGGCGCATCGCGTCAGGGCCAGATAACAATCCAGTTGCTGCGTTAACTGCTCACGAGTCAGAGAACGCTGACGTGAAGCCAGCAGCGCGGTACAGCACAGGTTCATGGCGTTGGCCGCACCGGCGTTGTTGATACGCACCATCAGCTCTGCCGCCATTTTATTGACGGTTGGCGTCAGCCAGGCTGGACGTACGGCTTCAATCGGGTCGATAAGACTCGCGCCACTCCGGCACGTGGTGGTTCAGGTAGGTCATCAGCGGCATCGGTTCGCCGAAGTTGACGTAGCCCTGACCGAGATTACGCAGCTTGCTCAGACCTTTTTAGCATCTGCGGCAGGCTCTCTTTTATTTGGTCGCGCCGCGCAATTCTTTCGCGTAGGTGCCCACTTACCATCACGTGCTCGTAGCCAATATAAATTGGCACCAGGGTGATTGGACGGGTACCGCCGCGCAGCATCGCCTGGATGGTCATCGACAATGTGCCGGTTTTCGGATCCAGCAGACGACCGGTACGGGAACGACCGCCTTCCACAAAGTACTCCACGGAGTAACCGCGGCTGAACAACTCGCCGAGGTATTCACGGAATACGGTGGAGTACAGCTTGTTACCCTTAAAGGTACGGCGAATGAAGAACGCGCCCAGCGGCGGAAAATCGGGCCTGCTGGCCAGAAGTTCAGGTTAATACCGGCGGCGATATGCGGCGGCACCAGCCCCTGGTGGTAGAGCACGTAAGAGAGCAACAGATAGTCCATGTGGCTGCGGTGGCAGGGAACATAAACGATCTCGTGCCCGTCGTGCGCCAGTTGGCGTACGCGCTCGGCGTTATTGACGTTAATCCCCTGATACAGACGGTTCCAGGTAAAGTTCAGGATACGGTCGGTCAGGCGGGATCATCTCGTAGGAGAAGTTCGCTGCAATCTCTTCCATCAGCGCAATCGCGTTCTGCTGCGCTTTTTCGTGGGAGATTTTTTTGCTACGCGCTTCATCTTCTACTGCTTTGGCAATGGCTTTGGAGGCCAGCAGCTTTTTGAACAGGTCGTGACGTGCAGGCCGGCGTGGGCCGACTGCCGCCAGACGCTGGCGAGCGAAGTGCATGCGCGCGACGCGGGCCAGCTTCTGAGCGATGGTCTTATCCGTGCCGTGTTCATCGGCCATGCGGCGTAGGGAAACGGACAAACGCACGAAACTATCGCGACCCAGGAGACGGCGAAGAATTTCTGGAAGCCGTTCAGCATCCGCAGTGGGCGGATTGACTTCACCTTTCTCGCGACCCGGAGAACGCCCAAACATCACCGACACCGGCACCATTTGCACATCCAAATGTCGATTGTCTGCGGTGCAAGTCGAGGTAGTGATGAACAGTTTGATCGACTCTTCTTTCGGCGTGTAGTAGGTGAACACGCGCGGGCCGCCGTGAATGAACACGTAGCGCGGCAGCAGGGTGCCGTCGATTTCTAACGGTTCAAGCGGATCGGGCAGGTCGTGCGCAAGGCACTGGGCGCGCAGCGTCAGTAAGTCGGCCTTAGAGTTGTAAGGCAGGACGTACATAATTGGACGTGATCAAGCCCCAATTCCTGGCGGGCGAAGTTATGCCGGAATAGACTTGCTCTTACCAGAACACTTAATGGTAAATTCAGTAATTTGTAGTAAATTCGTGGCCAGCCGGACATAAACGATGTAAAGCCTCTGGTTAATCATGCAAATGCGCGGCAAGAATATCAGAAAGTTGGCAGAAGTCTGTTATTACCGGTTCTTAATAATACACTAAGTGATTCGCGCGGCGGCAAGGCGGTAAACGCCACAGCAACGTGAAGTACGCATTGTCATTGACGTTCATAACGTAAAAGGTTCTTGAGATGGCCAATAATACCACTGGGCTCACCCGAATTATCAAAGCAGCTGGATATTCCTGGAAAGGATTTCGCGCGGCGTGGATCAACGAAGCCGCGTTCCGCCAGGAGGGGGTTGCTTTATCCGTACTGGCAATTATCATTGCCTGCTGGCTGGATGTTGACCCTATCACCCGCGTGCTGCTTATCGGCTCCGTCCTGTTGGTGATGATAGTGGAAATTCTCAATAGTGCACTGGAAGCGGTCGTCGACCGTATTGGCTCTGAGTATCACGAGCTGTAGGGCGAGCGAAAGATATGGGCTCAGCCGCCGTGCTGATTGCCATTATCGTCGCCGTGATTACCTGGTGCATTCTGTTATGGTCGCATTTTGGATAACCCTTCCAGAATTCGATAAATCTCTGGTTTATTGTGCAGTTTATGGTTCCAAAATCGCCTTTTGCTGTATATACTCACAGCATAACTGTATATACACCCAGGGGGCGGAATGAAAGCGTTAACGGCCAGGCAACAAGAGGTGTTTGATCTCATCCGTGATCACATCAGCCAGACAGGTATGCCGCCGACGCGTGCGGAAATCGCGCAGCGTTTGGGGTTCCGTTCCCCAAACGCGGCTGAAGAACATCTGAAGGCGCTGGCACGCAAAGGCGTTATTGAAATTGTTTCCGGCGCATCACGCGGGATTCGTCTGTTGCAGGAAGAGGAAGAAGGGTTGCCGCTGGTAGGTCGTGTGGCTGCCGGTGAACCACTTCTGGCGCAACAGCATATTGAAGGTCATTATCAGGTCGATCCTTCCTTATTCAAGCCGAATGCTGATTTCCTGCTGCGCGTCAGCGGGATGTCGATGAAAGATATCGGCATTATGGATGGTGACTTGCTGGCAGTGCATAAAACTCAGGATGTACGTAACGGTCAGGTCGTTGTCGCACGTATTGATGACGAAGTTACCGTTAAGCGCCTGAAAAAACAGGGCAATAAAGTCGAACTGTTGCCAGAAAATAGCGAGTTTAAACCAATTGTCGTTGACCTTCGTCAGCAGAGCTTCACCATTGAAGGGCTGGCGGTTGGGGTTATTCGCAACGGCGACTGGCTGTAACATATCTCTGAGACCGCGATGCCGCCTGGCGTCGCGGTTTGTTTTTCATCTCTCTTCATCAGGCTTGTCTGCATGGCATTCCTCACTTCATCTGATAAAGCACTCTGGCATCTCGCCTTACCCATGATTTTCTCCAATATCACCGTTCCGTTGCTGGGACTGGTCGATACGGCGGTAATTGGTCATCTTGATAGCCCGGTTTATTTGGGCGGCGTGGCGGTTGGTGCAACGGCGACCAGCTTTCTCTTTATGCTGTTGCTGTTTTTACGCATGAGCACCACCGGGCTGACTGCGCAGGCTTATGGTGCCAAAAATCCTCAGGCATTAGCCCGTACGCTGGTGCAACCGTTGCTGTTGGCGTTGGGGGCTGGGGCGTTAATTGCGCTGCTGCGTACGCCGATTATCGATCTGGCGCTGCATATTGTTGGCGGTAGTGAGGCAGTCCTGGAACAGGCGCGGCGCTTTCTTGAAATCCGCTGGTTAAGCGCACCGGCGTCGCTGGCGAATCTGGTATTACTCGGTTGGTTACTCGGCGTGCAATATGCCCGTGCGCCAGTAATTTTGTTAGTGGTCGGCAATATCCTCAACATTGTGCTGGATGTCTGGCTGGTGATGGGGCTGCATATGAACGTGCAGGGCGCGGCGCTGGCGACGGTTATTGCGGAATATGCAACATTGCTGATTGGTCTGCTAATGGTGCGTAAAATCCTCAAACTACGCGGGATTTCCTGGCTGCATGCTGAATTGTGGCCTGGCGACTTCCAGCGTCTGCTGGCGTTGAACCGTGACATTATGCTGCGCTCGCTGCTGCTGCAACTGTGCTTTGGTGCGGTAACCGTTTTTGGTGCTCGTCTTGGCAGCGATATTGTCGCGGTGAATGCCGTGCTGATGACCATGCTTACCTTCACCGCCTACGCGCTGGACGGCTTCGCCTATGCGGTTGAAGCCCATTCTGGTCAGGCCTACGGCGCGCGCGACGGCAGTAAACTACTGGAAGGTGTTTGGCGAGCGGCATGCCGTCAGGCCGGTGTGGTCGCACTGGCGTTCGCGTTGGTTTATTGCCGTTTGGGGGAACATATCGTGGCGCTGCTGACGTCCATTCCCCCGAGCTACGCGAGCTTGCTGACCGCTACGTTATCTGGCAGATGGTGCTCCCGATAATCGGCGTGTGGTGTTATCTGCTTGATGGCATGTTTATCGGCGCGACGCGCGGCGCGGAGATGCGTAACAGCATGGCCGTTGCGGCGGCGGGATTTGCGCTCACGCTGGTTAGCGCTACCGGTGCTTGGCAACCACGGGCTGTGGCTGGCGCTTGCCGTCTTCCTGGCGCTACGTGGCCTGTCGCTGGCGTTTATCTGGCGTCGTCACTGGCGAAACAACAGCTGGTTTGCCTGACGTGATGGTTAAAGATTCCGAATAGTGAATTTGATGTCGGAATGACTGACTACAATTAACCTCACGCTTAGCGAAAAAGATGTGTGTTCTGTAGAGACACTTTCGCTATTCACTCACTGACTCTCCCGAGGATTTGATGATGATAAAGACGAAGTCGGCGGCAACTGGAAACAGCTTAAAGGCAAAGTGAAAGAGCAATGGGGCAAACTGACCGACGATGATATGACGGTGATCGAAGGGAAACGCGATCAGCTGGTCGGTAAAATTCAGGAGCGCTATGGCTACGCGAAGGATCAGGCCGAAAAAGAGGTCGATAGCTGGGATAAACGTCATAACCACCGCTGGTAAAAAAGCCCAGGGCGAGCGCGTACAGGGAAGTACGCTATCCCGCTTAGCGCCTGCTAGCGGGATTTTTTCTTAATTTGAATCGTATGATCGTGCTGGCAGTGCTCTTGATGCGCCTTGCAGGCTTCGACCTCAACGCAGGTTGAGCACACACCCCGTGCGCTTCAATCACATTATGCCGCAGGGCAAAGCCCATCTTCGCCGCCAGCGCATGCATGATGTCTTCAACCCCTTCCGCACACTCTTCTTTGACCACGCCACAGCGGTCGCAGATAAACATGGCGGAGGTGTGAGTCGGTTGATCAAACAGATGGCACAGCACGTAACTGTTAGCGGATTCGACTTTGTGAACAAAACCCTGCTCGAGCAGAAACTCCAGAGCACGGTATACCGTCGGCGGTTTAGCCTGCGGTTCTTTTGACGCGCAGCAGGTCGAGCAGATCGTAGGCGCTGATTGCCCTTCCTGCAGACTCATCAGGCGCAACACTTCCAGACGTTGAGGAGTCAGGCGCACGCCGCGTTGCGCACACAGCTTTTCAGCCTGCGCTAGCAGTTCTTGCGTAGTGGTCTTATCCATCGGGCACCTCAAAGTGGGGGTTAAGAATGTCCTTACTTTACCATGTTCCAGGAAAAACACCGAGAACCCTTATTGTTGCCGTAATGTTGATTTTCTGTTTTGTAGGTAAGGTGTTATGTTGCCTTGTCGTACCATTATCAACACGATAATAATTAATAATTCATTTTTAAATAAATTGCTTCAAGTTAACTCGCTATTTATTTAACTGGGTTTAAACGCATACCTGTAGTTCAGAAATTATGAGCGATTTTTGATAGTGACCAGATGGCAAAAGAATTATAAGGAGGACACGGTACGACAAAAAAGGTAGATGAATCATGTTGAAGATAATACCCGGTGCAACTGGATACTTTAATAAAACACTCAATTCAAATCAATTCGATAATGAAGATGCAATCAAAGATAAATTAGATAATAGAGGTTCAATCAAAGGTAAATTAAATAATATATATGGTAAATCTATTGATTATGCAGCGCTGCGTCATCGGGATATAATTATTGCAAAAATAGATTTGTTTATTCAACGAATCACGCATAATTTATGGCATGCACGTAAAAAAATGTGTTTTTAATTGTGCAAATAAATGATCTCAAAATGTGGGTCAATAAGTATATTGACGATTGCACTGATGAGGATTTAAACGATCGTGACTTTATTGCATCAGTTGTTGACCGGGCTATTTTTCATTTCGCGATTAATAGTATATGTAATCCTGGGGATAATAAAGATGCAATGCCCATTGAACAATGTACTTTTGATGTAGAAACTAAGAATGACCTTCCCTCCACGGTTCAGCTATTTTATGAGGAATCTAAGGATAATGAACCTTTAGCGAATATACATTTTCAAGCAATAGGTTCTGGTTTTTTAACGTTTGTTAATGCCTGCCAGGAACATGATGACAACAGCTTAAAATTATTTGCTTCGCTGTTAATTTCACTTTCATATTCTAGTGCCTACGCAGATTTATCAGAAACAGTGTATATTAATGAAAATAATGAGAGCTACCTGAAAGCTCAGTTTGAAAAATTATCTCAACGTGATATGAAGAAGTACCTGGGAGAGATGAAGCGTCTGGCTGATGGGGGAGAAATGAATTTTGATGGCTATCTGGATAAGATGTCACATCTGGTGAATGAAGGAACGCTCGATCCTGATATTTTAAGCAAAATGCGAGATGCTGCACCACAATTAATTAGCTTCGCGAAGTCGTTTGACCCAACCTCAAAGGAAGAGATTAAAATACTTACAGACACTTCTAAATTAATTTATGATTTGTTCGGGGTTAAATCGGAGAAATAATATGTGAAGTTCTTCGATAGTATGGAAGGCATTATATAAAAGGACCCAATATTTATTGGGTTCTTTTTTCTCTATCAATACTATTAGCAGGGAGATATATCACCAGAGTTTAATGTGTGATTTTTTATTTATCGTCGAACCTGGATTGTTTATCATTGGCCTTAACAAAGTTAACGGCTAATAAGATTATTTCCATCACTTCGTGAGAGCTTCATGCCTTGAGAGGATCTCAATTTTCTTTTGCAATGAGACAGGCGCTTCCTGTTGTTATGGTATAGTACCCCGCTATTGAGCCTCCTGAATAGTGATGCTGAATAACATAACCCCATGATATATCGATAAAATAATCTCTACATTTGAAAATGCACGGTAATTCTGAAATGCAAAAAATCAACCAAACCAGCGCAATGCCTGAAAAAACTGACGTTCACTGGAGTGGTCGGTTTAGCGTTGCACCAATGCTCGACTGGACGGATAGACACTGCCGCTATTTTCTGCGCCTGCTGTCGAGCCACACGCTGCTGTATACCGAGATGGTGACTACCGGGGCGATTATTCACGGTAAAGGCGATTATCTGGCCTACAGCGAGGAGAGAGCAGCCGGTTGCTCTCCAGCTTGGCGGCAGCGATCCGGCTCAACTGGCGCACTGTGCGAAGCTGGCGCAGGAGCGGGGTTATGACGAAATTAACCTCAACGTCGGCTGCCCGTCTGACCGCGTACAGAACGGCATGTTTGGTGCTTGCCTGATGGGTAATGCGCAGCTGGTCGCGGATTGCGTGAAGGCGATGCGCGATGTAGTGTCGATTCCGGTCACGGTCAAAACGCGTATTGGTATTGATGACCAGGACAGCTACGAATTCCTCTGCGATTTTATTGATACGGTATCCGGGGGGCGGCGAGTGCGAGATGTTTATTATCCATGCGCGCAAAGCCTGGCTGTCCGGGTTAAGTCCGAAAGAAAACCGCGAGATCCCACCGCTGGACTACCCGCGCGTTTACCAGCTCAAGCGTGATTTCCCGCATCTGACCATGTCTATCAACGGCGGCATTAAATCGCTGGAAGAGGCCAAAGGGCATCTGGCGCATATGGACGGTGTGATGGTCGGGCGCGAAGCCTATCAGAATCCAGGTATCCTGGCGTTGGTGGACCGCGAGATCTTCGGCCGCCGATGTCGATGCCGACCCGGTGGCTATCGTGCGGGCGATGTATCCCTACATTGAGCGCGAGCTGAGCAACGGCACCTATCTGGGCCACGTTACTCGCCATATGCTGGGTCTGTTCCAGGGCATTCCGGGCGCACGCCAGTGGCGTCGCTACCTGAGTGAAAATGCGCACAAAGCCGGCGCGGGAATTGACGTGCTGGAACACGCATTAAAGCTGGTTGCCGATAAGCGTTAATTATTTCGCTAAAACCTGGTCAAATTCACCACGCCCCCGCTCTCTCGCGGGGCGTTTTCTTTAATTTCAATAGGTTAATTTTGGCACGGTTTTTGTAATAGCCAGCTAGAGGTGTGAATTCTGGGAGAGCGACCATGCTGGAACTACTATTTGTGATTGTTTTTTGCCGTGCTGCTGGTCACGGGCATTTCGCTGCTCGGTATTATTGCCGCGCTGGTGGTGGCGACGGTACTGATGTTTGTCGGCGGTCTGTTTGCGGTGATGATAAAGCTTCTACCGTGGCTGCTGTTGGCAGTGGTGGCGGTGTGGATCGTTCGGGCGATTAATTCACCGAAATTACCGAAAAACAGACCTGGCGCGACAACTACCGGAGGTATTGAGGGATTCGTCACAACCTCAAAAATTTTGCTTAAAACGCCGTAGGATTCGCGTAAAAAATCTGTCACTATGGCTGGCGTTAACGAATTCATCGAGCTGTACCCTACATACAGCCGAACAAAAAGAAAGGGCTTCCTACGCGGAAGCCCTTTTGTTTTATGGGATCAGCAGGCTTGATCCCTCAGTTGCCCGGCTCTCCAGAATCTCATGCGCGCGTCGCGCCTCTTTCAGCGGGTATTTCTGGCTCGCAGCCACATCCACTTTAATGATCCCGCTGGCAATCAGTGAAAACAGCTCGTGGCTGGCTTCTTTCAGTTCGTCATAGGTCGTGATGTAGCCGTTGAGAGAAGGGCGTGTCACGAACAGTGAGCCTTTTTGATTGAGAATACCCAGGTTAACGCCGGTCACCGGACCGGAGGAGTTACCAGAGCTGACCATCAGGCCACGGCGCTGCAAGCAGTCGAGTGACGCTTCCCAGGTATCTTTGCCGACCGAGTCGTACACCACCGGCAGCTTTTTGCCGCCGGTGATAGCCTTCACCCGCTCGGCTATATTTTCATCACGATAGTTAATCACCTGCCAGGCACCGGCCTGTAGCGCACGCTGTGCTTTCTCAGCGCTGCCGACCGTACCAATTAGCTTCGCCCCCAGCGCTTTTGCCCACTGGCAGGCAATCAGCCCGACGCCGCCCGCGGCCGCATGAAAAACAGAAACGGTTCGCCGGGTTTGATTTCATAGGTTTTGCGCAGCAGAATAAAAGACCGTTAGGCCTTTGAGGAATGAGGCCGCAGCTTGTTCGTAAGAAATTGCCGCAGGCAGAATCGCCGCTTTATCCGCAATAATGTTATGCACAGAGCTGTAAGCGCCTAACGCCGACTGCGCATAGACTACACGATCGCCTGCCTTAATATGCTTTACACCACTGCCGACTTTACTCACGATGCCTGCTGCTTCGGTGCCTAATCCGCTGGGTAGCGATGGCGGCGGGTAAAGGCCGCTGCGGATATATGTGTCGATAAAATTGATGCCGATGGCTTTATTTTCGACCTGGATTTCATTCTCCGCCGGATCGGCAGGAGTGAACTCTACGGCTTGAAGTACTTCCGGGCCACCGTGCTTGTGAAATTCAATTCGTGTTGCCATGTGTCCTCCAGAACGTATCGTCAGGGTCTGCTTCATATGATAAAGTTTCGACCCATTCTTTATCTCGGTAACTCCATTCACTATGGCAGGAAATAAACCCTTCAACAAACAGCAGGCTGAACCCCGCGAACGCGATCCACAAGTTGCCGGGCTGAAAGTGCCTCCGCACTCGATCGAAGCGGAGCAGTCGGTGTTGGGCGGTTTAATGCTAGATAACGAACGCTGGGATGATGTAGCCGAGCGTGTGGTAGCAGACGATTTTTACACCCGCCCACACCGTCATATCTTTACTGAAATGGCGCGTTTGCAGGAAAGCGGTAGCCCTATCGATCTGATTACTCTTGCGGAATCGCTGGAACGCCAGGGGCAACTCGATAGCGTCGGTGGTTTTGCTTATCTGGCAGAGCTGTCAAAAAATACGCCAAGTGCGGCTAACATCAGTGCCTATGCGGACATCGTGCGTGAACGTGCCGTTGTCCGTGAGATGATCTCGGTTGCGAATGAGATTGCCGAAGCTGGTTTTGATCCGCAGGGGCGTACCAGCGAAGATCTGCTGGATCTGGCTGAATCCCGCGTCTTTAAAATTGCCGAAAGTCGTGCGAACAAAGACGAAGGGCCGAAGAACATCGCCGATGTGCTCGACGCAACCGTGGCGCGTATTGAGCAGTTGTTTCAGCAGCCACACGATGGCGTTACCGGGGTAAACACCGGTTATGACGATCTCAACAAAAAAACCGCTGGCTTGCAGCCGTCGGATTTGATCATCGTCGCCGCGCGTCCGTCGATGGGTAAAACAACATTTGCGATGAACCTCGTCGAAAACGCGGCGATGTTGCAGGATAAACCGGTACTTATCTTCTCGCTGGAGATGCCATCAGAACAGATCATGATGCGTTCTCTGGCGTCGCTGTCGCGCGTTGACCAGACTAAAATCCGTACCGGGCAGCTCGATGACGAAGACTGGGCGCGCATTTCCGGCACCATGGGTATTTTGCTCGAAAAACGCAATATCTATATCGATGACTCCTCCGGCCTGACGCCAACGGAAGTGCGTTCCCGCGCACGCCGTATTGCCCGTGAACACGGCGGCATCGGGCTTATCATGATCGACTACCTGCAACTGATGCGCGTACCGGCGCTTTCCGATAACCGTACGCTGGAAATTGCAGAAATCTCTCGCTCGCTGAAAGCACTGGCGAAAGAACTGAACGTGCCGGTGGTGGCGCTGTCCCAGTTGAACCGTTCTCTGGAACAACGTGCCGACAAACGCCCGGTCAACTCCGACCTGCGTGAATCTGGCTCTATCGAGCAGGATGCGGACTTGATCATGTTTATCTATCGTGATGAGGTGTATCACGAAAACAGTGATTTAAAAGGCATCGCGGAAATTATTATCGGTAAACAACGTAACGGCCCAATCGGGACGGCACGCCTGACCTTTAACGGTCAGTGGTCGCGTTTCGATAACTACGCTCAGCCGCAGTGGGCGACGAATAACAATCACTGAATCAGGTCATTCAAGCAAACACTTATCAAGGAACACAAATGCAAGCGGCAACTGTAGTCATTAACCGCCGCGCTCTGCGACACAACCTGCAACGTCTGCGTGAGCTGGCACCTGCCAGCAAGCTGGTTGCGGTGGTGAAAGCGAACGCTTACGGACACGGCCTCCTCGGACCCGCGCGAACGCTCCCCGACGCCGATGCTTTTGGCGTTGCCCGTCTTGAAGAGGCCCTGCGCCTGCGTGACGGCGGCATCACTCAGCCGATCCTGCTGCTGGAAGGCTTCTTCAACGCCACGGACCTGCCGACCATCTCGACGCAGCAGCTGCATACCGCCGTGCACAACATTGAGCAGCTTGAAGCGCTGGAAACCGCCGATCTGAGCGAGCCCGTCACCGTGTGGATGAAACTGGATACCGGCATGCACCGCCTGGGCGTTCGCCCGGAGGAAGCCGAAGCTTTCTATCAGCGCCTGAGCCAGTAAAAAACGTCCGTCAACCGGTGAATGTCGTCAGCCGCTTTTGCCGCGCCGACAACCGGATTGTGGGGCGACGGAACGCCAGCTGGATATCTTCAATACCTTTACCGAAGGCAAGCCGGGGCTGCGTTCTATCGCCGCTTCCGGCGGCATTCTGCTATGGCCGCAGTCGTTTGACTGGGCGCGCCCGGGCATTATTATTCTTACGGCGTATCGCCGCTGGAGCAAAAGCCGTGGGGCCCGGATTTTGGCATGCAGCCGGTGATGTCACTGACTTCTAGCCTGATTGCGGTACGTGAGCAAAGCCGGTGAAGCGGTCGGATATGGCGGTACCTGGATTAGCGAGCGTGATACCCGCCTTGGCGTGGTGGCGATGGGCTATGGCGATGGTTATCCTCGCGCAGCGCCATCCGGAACGCCGGTGCTGGTGAACGGCCGTGAAGTGCCGATTGTTGGTCGCGTGGCGATGGATATGATTTGCGTCGATTTAGGGCCTGAAGCGGAAGACAAAACCGGCGATACGGTGATCATGTGGGGTCAGGGGCTGCCGGTTCAGCGCATCGCTGAAATCACGAAAGTGAGTGCTTACGAACTTATTACCCGCCTGACTTCGCGGGTGGCGATGAAATATATCGATTAAGCGTTATCCGGCAGTGTGCAGAGTAATCGTCGGATGGGGCGTTTCTGCGCTTATCCGACCTTACATTATTCGAACTACATTATCTGGTCTACAGCGCGTATTGACTGTAGGCCGGATAAGGTGTTTTGACGCCGCCACCCTTTGGTAATTTCCATTCACCCCACCGTAAAACTACCTCTCGACCTTCCGCAGCATCCGGTTTATTGTGTTATTTTTCCTGCCTTCTGTAAACCTGGAGAACCATCGCGTGTTTCAAAAAGTTGACGCCTATGCGGGCGACCCCATTCTTTCATTAATGGAACGCTTCAAAGAGTATTCGCGCAGCGACAAAGTTAACCTCAGCATCGGCCTGTACTACAACGAAGACGGTATCATTCCGCAGCTGCAAGCGGTGGCGAAAGCCGAAGCGCATCTGAACGCGCAGCCGCACGGCGCGTCTTTGTATCTGCCGATGGAAGGGCTTAACAGCTATCGTCTACACCGTGGCGCTGCTGCCGTTCGGCGCGGCAACCCGGTTCTCCAGCAGAAGCTGGTGCTGGCCGCCATCAAACCCTCGGCGGCTCCGCGGCACTGAAGGTCGGCTCGGCATCTCCAGGCCACTTCCCCTGATTCCGGCGTGTGGGTGAAAGCCGACGTTGCGGGAAAGCCAGATCCAATTTTTGAAGGTGCGGGCTTTACCGTCGGTACCTACCCGTGGTTCGACAGCGAAACCAACGGCGTGCGCGTGGATGCGCTGCTGGAAAAACTGACACGCTGCCCGCGCGCAGCATCGTGCTGCTGCATCCGTGCTGCCATAACCCAACCGGTGCCGACCTTACGCCTGCGCAGTGGGACGCGGTGGTTGAGGTGCTGAAGGCCCGTGAACTGATTCCATTCCTCGATATCGCTTATCAAGGTTTTGGCGCGGGTATGGATGAGGACGCCGGCCACATCCGCGCGATTGCCGCGGCCGGGCTGCCTGCGCTGGTCAGCAACTCGTTCTCCAAAATCTTCTCGCTGTACGGTGAGCGCGTCGGCGGTCTGTCGATTATCCTGCGAAGATAACGAAACCGCGCTGCGCGTGCTGGGTCAGCTGAAAGCGACGGTGCGTCGTAACTACTCTAGCCCGCCGAACTTCGGGGCGCAGGTGGTGGCAGCGGCGTGGGCGACGCAGAGCTGAAAGCCAACTGGCTGGCGGAAGTGGAAGGAATGCGTACGCGTATTCTGGAAATGCGTCAGGCGCTGGTCAACGTGCTGAAAGAAGAGATGCCGAACGGCAATTTCGACTATCTGCTCAAGCAACGCGGGATGTTTAGTTACACTGGTTTAAGTGCCGCTCAGGTTGACCGACTACGTGAAGAATTTGGTGTCTATCTCATCGCCAGCGGTCGCATGTGTGTCGCCGGGTTAAATACGGCAAATGTACAACGTGTGGCAAAGGCGTTTGCTGCGGTGATGTAATGCAGGAAAGCAGGCTGGAGCTACCCAGCCTGCAGTGAAATTAAACTGTCGTCGCTTTCACTCTTTCTTTATAGATGATTTTTTTGATGCCATCGTTCTACGTGAGAGATAATAAACGTTGTTAGTTCTTTTATTGTTAAGCTTATCCCAATTATCTGGAATTCCTTATCCTGTTTTTTTGGGTGGAGTAATAATTTCTGCACATCTAACCATTATTAAATTTAATAATAAGTATCGGGTTTGTTACGATAGAATATTTCTATATCCTCAAGAATATGCTTTGCCTTATTGCCTGTGACTTTCTGAGATTCAATTATAGTATCGTTAAATTCTAATGTTAAAGAGAACTCTTTTTTCCGCTTTGTGTAAGTTTAACCTTATATTGATTACCAATATCAAATAAAAAGGTCCTGTAATGAGAATAATCACCTTTAACCTCCTCGGCAAAACAGCAAAGCGTGCAAATATACATAAAGTCTTTCTTACCCCTGATTTTGTTAACTAAATCAATAAATGCGTGAAAAACTTTACTTGCAATAGAACTTGATACTTCTTCTCCAGGTCTAAAAAATCTTTTGCAATTTTTAACTGTGTTTCTATGTATAAAAAGAAATCTTTGGCATAAGAGATATCTTTATTATTTAGTGCATCTAGCTCAACAGGTAAAGATGTCGTTTTGTTGCTATTCACATATGATATATTCATATCATCATCTCCATCGCGAGTAATAAAATTAATCACCATTGTAGGGTAGGGGGCTGGTCAATCAGAAATCATCTTTATAAACTTCGATTGTTTTTGTAATGCTGTATCATTAAGTTCATTAAATCGTACAGCAGATAAATGTTCTATCAAATTTCGCTCATTTGCCGAGGATTCATCATAATAAACGTAAAATTAATGTATCCTTACATCGAGTAATAAACATTTTTTATACAAAAAAAGACAGGAACGTATTTACTGGGTTAAATATAATCATCCTGCTTTTCATCACAAAAACCGCAGATAATCCTTCCTTTCCCCGGCAGCTGGCGTTATGGTCAGATGGTTTTTGCAACAAATCTCACAATAAAAAGTTTCAACATACTGACTATTTAGGGAAAAATATGCGCAAGATCACACAGGCAATCAGTGCCGTTTGCTTATTGTTCGCTCTAAACAGTTCCGCTGTTGCCCTGGCCTCATCTCCTTCACCGCTTAACCCTGGGACTAACGTTGCCAGGCTTGCTGAACAGGCACCCATTCATTGGGTTTCGGTCGCACAAATTGAAAATAGCCTCGCAGGGCGTCCGCCAATGGCGGTGGGGTTTGATATCGATGACACGGTACTTTTTTCCAGTCCGGGCTTCTGGCGCGGCAAAAAAACCTTCTCGCCAGAAAGCGAAGATTATCTGAAAAATCCTGTGTTCTGGGAAAAAATGAACAATGGCTGGGATGAATTCAGCATTCCAAAAGAGGTCGCTCGCCAGCTGATTGATATGCATGTACGCCGCGGTGACGCGATCTTCTTTGTGACTGGTCGTAGCCCGACGAAAACAGAAACGGTTTCAAAAACGCTGGCGGATAATTTTCATATTCCTGCCACCAACATGAATCCGGTGATCTTTGCGGGCGATAAACCAGGGCAAAATACAAAATCGCAATGGCTGCAGGATAAAAATATCCGAATTTTTTATGGCGATTCTGATAATGATATTACCGCCGCACGCGATGTCGGCGCTCGTGGTATCCGCATTCTGCGCGCCTCCAACTCTACCTACAAACCCTTGCCACAAGCGGGTGCGTTTGGTGAAGAGGTGATCGTCAATTCAGAATACTGACAGAGCGGGAGAGCGTGATGCTCTCCCGAATGCTGTTTTTTTAATCACACCTTTATCCTTTCGCTGTCTTGCTGCAAACTGATTAAGAGAGTTTTATCAAGGAGCAGCACATGTGGTATCAAAAGACGCTCACGCTTAGCGCCAAATCTCGTGGGTTTCATCTGGTAACGGATGAAATTCTGAATCAGCTGGCTGATATGCCGCGCGTTAACATCGGCTTACTGCATCTGTTGCTGCAACATACCTCCGCCTCTCTGACACTTAATGAGAACTGCGATCCCACCGTACGCCACGACATGGAGCGTTTTTTCCTCCGCACCGTTCCCGACAACGGAAATTATGAGCATGACTATGAGGGAGCAGACGATATGCCTTCTCATATCAAATCCTCAATGCTGGGAACATCGCTTGTATTGCCGGTGCATAAAGGGCGTATTCAGACCGGCACCTGGCAAGGCATTTGGCTGGGGGAACATCGCATCCACGGCGGATCGCGTCGCATCATCGCGACACTACAAGGGGAGTAAAAAATGACCATTTCGGAGTTGCTACAATATTGCATGGCAAAACCAGGCGCAGAACAGAGCGTGCATAATGACTGGAAAGCGACGCAGATCAAAGTGGAAGATGTACTGTTTGCGATGGTGAAAGAAGTAGAAAATCGCCCAGCTGTTTCGCTGAAAACCAGCCCGGAGCTGGCGGAGCTGCTACGTCAGCAGCACAGCGATGTGCGTCCAAGCCGCCATCTGAATAAAGCGCACTGGAGCACCGTGTATCTCGACGGTTCGCTGCCAGATTCGCAAATCTATTATCTGGTGGATGCGTCTTATCAGCAGGCGGTGAATTTACTGCCGGAAGAAAAACGTAAATTGCTGGTGCAACTCTGAAAGGAAAAGGCCGCTCAGAAAGCGGCCTTAACGATTACAGCATCGGCTTAAGGAAGCGTGCCGTGTGTGATGCTTCGCACTCCGCGACGGTTTCTGGCGTACCGGAGACGAGGATCTCGCCGCCACCACTGCCGCCTTCTGGTCCCAGGTCGACAATCCAGTCAGCGGTTTTGATCACGTCGAGATTGTGCTCAATCACCACAATGGTGTTGCCCTGATCGCGCAGTTTATGCAGTACGTCGAGCAGTTGCTGAATATCGGCGAAGTGCAGACCGGTGGTCGGCTCGTCGAGAATATACAGCGTCTGCCCGGTGCCGCGTTTTGACAGTTCACGCGCCAGCTTCACGCGCTGGGCTTCACCGCCTGAAAGGGTGGTTGCGGACTGCCCCAGTCGAATGTACGTCAGGCCAACGTCCATCAACGTTTGCAGCTTACGCGCCAGTGCAGGTACGGCATCAAAGAACTCACGCGCCTCTTCGATGGTCATATCCAGCACTTCGTGGATGGTTTTGCCTTTGTACTTAATCTCCAGCGTTTCACGGTTATAGCGTTTACCTTTGCACTGGTCGCACGGCACGTAGATATCCGGCAGGAAGTGCATCTCCACTTTGATCACGCCATCGCCCTGACAGGCCTCGCAGCGTCCGCCACGAACGTTAAAGCTGAAACGTCCCGGCGTATAGCCGCGCGCACGGGATTCCGGTACGCCCGCAAACAGTTCGCGCACAGGCGTAAACACGCCGGTATAGGTCGCCGGGTTAGAACGTGGAGTACGACCAATTGGGCTTTGGTCGATATCGATCACTTTATCGAAATGCTCCAGCCCCTGAATATCGCGATACGGTGCTGGTTCGGCGATGGTCGCCCCATTCAACTGGCGTTGGGCAATCGGGAACAGTGTGTCGTTAATCAGCGTCGATTTACCGGAACCTGAAACCCCGGTGATGCAGGTAAACAGACCCACCGGCAGCGTCAGCGTCACGTCCTTCAGGTTGTTGCCGCGTGCGCCTGTCAGCTTCAGCACTTTTTCCGGATTCGCCGGAACGCGTTTCTTCGGCACTTCAATCTTGCGTTTGCCGCTCATGTACTGCCCGGTCAACGACTCCGGCACCGCCATAATCGCTTCCAGCGGACCTTCTGCGACCACTTCACCGCCGTGAACACCTGCGCCCGGGCCAATGTCGATCACATGGTCAGCGGCGCGAATTGCGTCTTCGTCGTGCTCCACCACAATCACGGTATTACCGAGATCGCGCAGATGGATAAGCGTACCCAACAGGCGCTCGTTATCACGCTGGTGCAGGCCGATTGACGGCTCATCCAGCACGTACATCACGCCAACCAGCCCGGCGCCAATTTGGCTGGCCAGACGAATACGCTGCGCTTCGCCACCGGAGAGGGTTTCCGCCGAACGAGAAAGGGTGACAGGAGTTCAGGCCGACGTTCACCAGGAACTTCAGGCGATCGCCAATCTCTTTCAGTACTTTCTCGGCAATTTGTGCCCGTTGACCGGCCAGCTTCAGGTTGGTGAAGAAGTCCAGCGCGTGGCCGATGCTCATGTCGGAGATGGTTGGCAGCGGCGTGTTTTCAACGTACACATGGCGCGCTTCCCGACGCAGGCGCGTACCGTCACAGCTAGTGCAGGAGCGGTTGCTGATGAATTTCGCCAGCTCTTCGCGGACCGCACTCGATTCCGTTTCCTTATAGCGGCGCTCCATATTATGCAGCACGCCTTCGAACGGATGGCGGCGCACGGAAATGTCGCCACGGTCGTTGATGTATTTAATTTAATCCACTCTTTGCCCGAACCATACAGAATCGCCTTCTGTGCGACCGCGCCGAGGCTGTCCCACGGTGCTTCAATATCAAACTGGTAGTGTTCCCGCCAGCGATTCAGCATCTGGAAATAATAGAAGTTGCGGCGATCCCAGCCGCGAATAGCGCCACCGGCAAGCGACAGCTCAGGATTCTGGATAACGCGGTCGGGGTCGAAATACTGCTGTACGCCCAGGCCGTCACAGGTTGGGCATGCTCCGGCCGGGTTGTTGAATGAGAACAGACGCGGTTGAGCTCGCGCCATGCTGTAGCCGCAGATTGGGCAGGCGAAGTTGGCGGAGAACAGCAGCTCTTCCGCTTTCGGGTCGTCCATGTCGGAGACCACCGCCGTACCGCCGGAGAGCTCCAGCGCGGTTTCAAACGATTCCGCCAGGCGCTGTGACAAATCGTCGCGGACTTTAAAGCGGTCGATGACCACTTCAATGGTATGTTTCTTTTGCAGTTCAAGCTTCGCGGATCCGGACAGGTCGCAGACTTCACCATCGATACGCGCGCGGATGTAGCCCTGGCTTGCCAGGTTCTCCAGCGTTTTGGTGTGCTCGCCCTTACGCTCTTTGATGATCGGTGCCAGCAGCATCAGGCGCTTGCCTTCCGGCTGCGACAGCACGTTATCGACCATCTGGCTGACGGTTTGCGCCGCCAGCGGCACGTCGTGATCCGGACAGCGCGGCTGACCGACGCGAGCGTACAGCAGACGCAAATCGTGAATTTCGGTGATGGTACCGGACGGTAGAACGCGGGTTGTGCGAGGTCGACTTCTGCTCAATGGAGATAGCCGGCGACAGCCCTTCAAGATGATCGACGTCCGGCTTTTCCATCAGCGACAGGAACTGACGCGCATAGGCAGAAAGCGATTCCACATAGCGACGCTGCCCCTCGGCGTAGAGGGTGTCGAAAGCCAATGAAGATTTACCAGACCCAGACAGCCCGGTCACGACAATCAGTTTGTCGCGAGGATTACGAGGTCGACGTTTTTGAGATTATGGGTGCGGGCGCCCCGAACTTCGATCTTATCCATTCACCTTTCCCGGTAGAAGATACACGGATTGCCTGGTTTGTTCGAGGACAAACGGCAGAAACGGCTAATTATGACACAACTTAACCTGAATGAATATACAGTATTAGAATGCCGATTCGGGCGGTTGATGAAAAATTGTAGAGTGACGAGTATGTTTATGGAATATGCATCGCTGGCTATTAAAATACGGTCTGGAAATGATACACTGGCGCGTTTACACTTAATCAAGATACATTTTTCAGGAGAGACAAACATGGCCAGCAGAGGCGTAAACAAGGTGATTCTCGTCGGTAAACTGGGCCAGGACCCGGAAGTGCGCTACATGCCGAATGGTGGCGCAGTTGCCAACATTACGCTGGCGACTTCCGGATCCTGGCGTGATAAAGCGACCGGTGAAATGAAAGAGCAGACCGAATGGCACCGCGTTGTGCTGTTTGGCAAGCTGGCGGAAGTTGCGGGTGAATACCTGCGTAAAGGCTCTCAGGTTTATATTGAAGGCCAGCTGCGTACTCGCAAATGGACCGATCAGGCCGGCGCAGGAAAAATACACTACTGAAGTGGTGGTTAACGTCGGTGGCACCATGCAGATGCTCGGTGGCCGTCAGGGCGGCGGCGCACCAGCAGGTGGCGGTCAGCAACAGCAGCAGGGCGGTTGGGGTCAGCCTCAGCAGCCACAGGGCGGCAACCAGTTCAGCGGCGGCGCGCAGTCTCGCCCGCAGCAGCAGCTGCTCCGGCAGCTCCGTCTAACGAACCGCCAATGGACTTCGACGACGACATCCCATTCTGATTTGTCATTAAAACAATAGGTTATATTGTTTTAAGGTGGATGATTAAAGCATCTGCCAGCCATAAAAAAGAAGCCTCCGTTATGGAGGCTTCTACGTATCAGGTCAAAATCATTGGCCATTGTGGCGGTGTCTGATTCATCTCTTCTATCATCACCGACTCGATGTTGTGCCAGATAGCGGTGATGTCCGCCATTGTGATGCCAAGCAACCCCATTGCGAACCAACAGGCGGAAACAACGCCCAGACCGCTGCTGATCACCGCAAGCCCGACATAATCAGACCGACGAAAACGGATGTTGAGTGTGCTGGCCAGAAACATCATTACGGCACTAAGAAGTTGCCAGCGAAGAAGAACCACGCCAGTGGTGAGGGTAGCCATCAAACAATTCCTCTGAAAAGAGCCGATGCCCTGGACAGCGCGGCGTTGTTCACGGGAGGCGTGGTACACTCTGGCTATCGCGGGGCTTGCAGAACACAAAAATGAAACACTCTGTTTGTTTCATTAATTTTGTGAACTATATCACAATTGATTGTTTGTTAGCCATATTAGGCCGTGACTTTTATTGCTGTACAGATTATGTGGTTTTTCAGTGGCATTAAGGGCATATCTTCCCGCCGCCTCTGCATTCCTGTAGGAAATTAATTTTGAATATCAATGAATTATTTTCATCCAGGTGACGATTAGAAAGGTATCAATTTCAAATCAGGCAAAAGTGCTATTTATACCGTAAGATTTATCTAAAGACGTCGGTACCCAGGGTTTTCACCTTGCAATGGCCGGGTATAAACAGGCAGGAAATTGATAGCAATGAGTCATCGTGCACGACACCAATTACTGGCGTTGCCGGGCATTATCTTTTTAGTTCTCTTTCCCATCATTCTTTCGCTATGGATTGCCTTCCTTTGGGCAAAATCAGAAGTGAATAATCAGCTCCGAACCTTTGCTCAACTGGCACTGGATAAATCCGAGCTGGTCATTCGCCAGGCAGATTTAGTGAGCGATGCAGCTGAACGCTATCAGGGGCAAGTTTGCACTCCAGCCCATCAAAAGCGAATGTTGAATATTATTCGTGGCTATCTTTATATTAATGAATTGATCTATGCCCGTGATAACCATTTTTTATGCTCATCGCTGATAGCGCCTGTAAACGGCTATACGATTGCACCGGCCGATTATAAGCGTGAACCTAACGTTTCTATCTATTATTACCGCGATACGCCTTTTTTCTCTGGCTATAAAATGACCTATATGCAGCGGGGAAATTATGTGGCGGTTATCAACCCTCTCTTCTGGAGTGAAGTGATGTCTGATGACCCGACATTGCAATGGGGTGTGTATGATACGGTGACGAAAACCTTTTTCTCGTTAAGCAAAGAGGCCTCGGCAGCAACGTTTTCTCCGCTGATTCATTTGAAGGATTTAACCGTACAAAGAAATGGCTATTTATATGCGACAGTTTATTCGACAAAACGCCCAATTGCAGCCATTGTTGCGACTTCATATCAACGTCTTATAACCCATTTTTATAATCATCTTATTTTTGCGTTGCCCGCCGGTATTTTGGGGAGTCTTGTTCTGCTATTACTCTGGCTACGTATTCGACAAAACTATTTATCTCCCAAACGTAAATTGCAACGCGCCCTCGAAAAACATCAACTTTGTCTTTATTACCAGCCAATAATCGATATCAAAACAGAAAAATGTATCGGCGCTGAAGCGTTGTTACGTTGGCCTGGTGAGCAGGGGCAAATAATGAATCCGGCAGAGTTTATTCCGCTGGCAGAAAAGGAGGGGATGATAGAACAGATAACTGATTATGTTATTGATAATGTCTTCCGCGATCTGGGCGATTACCTGGCAACACATGCAGATCGCTATGTTTCTATTAACCTGTCGGCCTCCGATTTTCATACGTCACGGTTGATAGCGCGAATCAATCAGAAAACAGAGCAATACGCGGTGCGTCCGCAGCAAATTAAATTTGAAGTGACTGAGCATGCATTTCTTGATGTTGACAAAATGACGCCGATTATTCTGGCTTTCCGCCAGGCAGGTTACGAAGTGGCAATTGATGATTTTGGTATTGGCTACTCTAACTTGCATAACCTTAAATCATTGAATGTCGATATTTTGAAAATCGACAAATCGTTTGTTGAAACGCTGACCACCCACAAAACCAGTCATTTGATTGCGGAACACATCATCGAGCTGGCGCACAGCCTGGGGTTAAAAACGATCGCTGAAGGCGTCGAAACTGAGGAGCAGGTTAACTGGCTGCGCAAACGCGGCGTGCGCTATTGCCAGGGATGGTTCTTTGCGAAGGCGATGCCGCCGCAGGTGTTTATGCAATGGATGGAGCAATTACCCGCGCGGGAGTTAACGCGCGGGCAATAAAATTACAGGCGGTGACGATAGTCCGTTGGCGTGCGGTCGAACTCGCGGCGGAATACGCGCCAGAAAGTTTGCTGCGAGACATAGCCAAGATCCATGGCGATATCAAATATCGGGCGCTGGGTGGTGCGGAGCGCTTCTGCTGCCAGCAGCAGACGGCGTTGGCGAATGTAATCTCCCAGCGTCTGATGCATCACGGTGCGGAACATCCGCTGCAGGTACCACTTCGAATAGCCTGATTTTTTCGCCACGATATCGATATTAAGCGGTTGCTCGATATGTTCATCAATCCATTCAATTAGCGTCTGAATAATTTCCCGATGGGACATAAGGCTCTCCCCGTTGTCTATTTTTGCGTCGATTTCTGTTCTGCTGGCGAGTATAATTCCTCAAGTTAACTTGAGGTAAAGCGGATTATGGAAAAAAAATCGACGCGCATAAAAACGTTACTTTCACCCGGCGATGTAGCGAAACGAACTGGCGTTGCGGTATCGGCGTTACATTTTTATGAGAGCAAAGGTCTTATTCGTAGCACAAGAAATAGCGGTAATCAGCGGCGCTACAAGCGCGATGTTCTACGCTACGTGGCGATAATCAAAATCGCTCAGCGGCTGGGCATTCCGCTATCGACCATCGGCGACTCTTTTAGCGTTCTGCCGAAAACCATACTTAAGGGCGAAAGATTGGAAGCATTTCCCCCCCAGTGGCGCGACGAGCTGGATAAACGTATTCACGCCATGGAAGCGCTGCGCGATCAGTTGAACGGCTGCATTGGCTGCGGCTGCATGTCGCTGCGCGATTGCCCGTTGCGTAACCCTGGCGATAAGTTGGCGAAGAGGGCACCGGCGCGCGCTGATGGAAGACGAATAGCCTACCGCGATCTCCGTCCGGGGATTGCGACATTTTTGCCATAGAATTGTTGCCAGATTGCGCATTCACGATAACGTTTGCGCATGGCTTGCCTATTTCTTCATCGGCAATCGGTAAATTTGTATTAAGCAGGCAAACTTCTGTTGAAAAAGAGGGTATAAAAGCCAGAAAATCGTTTGCCTCAAATTTTGGGACGCATCTAAGGCGGAAAAGGACTGGGTCCACCCCATGCGCAAGCGGGGCCAATGAGGAATCCGATTCTCGTTTTGTCTGCGCGGAGTTAATCGTTTGCTTTTTTGTGGCTCCCCTATTGCCGCAACGTAGAGCACATGGAGATGACGCTTAGCTGGCAGTGGATGTTCCACCACGCAGACCAACGAATGATAAAAACTCTCAGGGGATGTTTTCTATGTCTACGCCTTCAGCGCGTACCGGCGGTTCGTTAGACGCCTGGTTTAAAATTTCTGCACGTGGTAGCTCTGTTCGTCAGGAGGTTGTCGCCGGTCTTACGACTTTCCTGGCGATGGTTTACTCGGTTATCGTGGTTCCAGGAATGCTGGGTAAAGCCGGTTTCCCGCCAGCGGCAGTGTTCGTGGCAACCTGTCTGGTTGCCGGTGTGGGTTCTATCGTGATGGGGCTGTGGGCGAACCTGCCTTTAGCTATTGGCTGCGCCATTTCACTGACCGCCTTCACCGCGTTTAGCCTGGTGCTGGGTCAGCAGATCAGTATTCCGGTTGCCCTGGGTGCCGTATTCCTGATGGGCGTGCTGTTCACCGTCATCTCCGCTTCCGGGATTCGTAGCTGGATTTTGCGCAATCTGCCGCAGGGCATTGCGCACGGTACCGGCATCGGTATTGGCCTGTTCCTGCTGCTGATCGCGGCAAACGGCGTGGGCATGGTCGTTAAGAACCCAATCGACGGTCTGCCGGTGGCGCTGGGTCAGTTCGACAGCTTCCCGGTGATCATGACGCTGATTGGTCTGGCGATGATTATCGGTCTGGAAAAAATGAAGGTTCCAGGCGGGATTTTGCTGACCATCATCGGTGTCTCCATTGTGGGCCTGATTTTCGACCCGAAGGTGCAGTTCTCCGGTATCTTCGCGATGCCGTCGCTGAGCGATGAAAACGGTCACTCGCTGATCGGTAGCCTGGATATTATGGGCGCACTGAATCCTGTGGTTTCTGCCAAGCGTTCTGGCGCTGGTAATGACCGCGGTGTTTGATGCCACCGGGACTATCCGTGCGGTAGCCGGGCAGGCCAATCTGCTGGATAAAGACGGCCAGATCATCAACGGCGGTAAAGCGTTGACCACCGACTCCCTGAGCAGCGTGTTCTCAGCGGTGGTAGGTGCGGCTCCGGCAGCGGTTTATATTGAATCCGCAGCGGGTACGGCGGCAGGTGGCAAAACCGGTTTAACCGCTATCACCGTTGGCGTGCTGTTCCTCCTGATTCTGTTCCTCTCTCCGCTCTCTTACCTCGTTCCGGGGTATGCAACGGCTCCGGCGCTGATGTACGTTGGCCTGCTGATGCTGAGCAACGTGGCGAAAATCGACTTTGCTGATTTTGTTGATGCGATGGCGGGTCTGGTTACGGCTGTATTCATCGTGCTGACCTGTAACATCGTAACAGGCATCATGATCGGCTTCGCGACTCTGGTGATTGGTCGTCTGGTTTCCGGCGAATGGCGCAAGTTGAACATCGGTACGGTCGTTATCGCCGTGGCGCTGGTGACCTTCTATGCGGGTGGCTGGGCTATCTAATCTTTCATCGGATTCTGAAAACGGGTGGCAATGGCTGCCCGTTTTTATTTTCTCCGCACATTGTGTGAGCTTTTGCGATATTCTGAAAAAAATGAGAATTCAGGCATAACGTCTTTCTCAGATCATAAAAAACATCGCAAACAGGGAACGCATGGAAATCTTCTTCACCATACTGATAATGACCCTCGTGGTCTCGCTGTCCGGGGTGGTCACTCGTGTCATGCCCTTTCAGATCCCGCTTCCGCTTATGCAAATCGCCATCGGTGCGCTACTGGCGTGGCCGACGTTTGGTTTGCATGTGGAGTTTGATCCTGAACTCTTTTTAGTCTTGTTTATCCCGCCGTTGCTGTTCGCTGATGGCTGGAAAACGCCGACCCGTGAATTTCTCGAACATGGTCGAGAGATTTTCGGCCTCGCGCTGGCGCTGGTGGTGGTCACCGTGGTCGGCATTGGCTTCCTTATTTACTGGGTGGTGCCGGGCATTCCGCTGATCCCTGCCTTTGCGCTGGCGGCGGTGCTTTCTCCGACCGATGCTGTGGCGCTCTCCGGGATTGTTGGCGAAGGGCGCATCCCGAAAAAAATCATGGGCATTTTGCAGGGCGAAGCGTTGATGAATGACGCCTCCGGTCTGGTGTCGTTGAAGTTTGCCGTAGCAGTGGCGATGGGGACGATGATCTTCACCGTCGGCGGTGCGACGGTCGAATTTATGAAAGTAGCCATTGGCGGTATTCTCGCCGGTTTTGTGGTGAGCTGGCTGTACGGTCGCTCGCTGCGATTCCTCAGCCGCTGGGGCGGTGATGAACCCGCGACGCAGATCGTCCTGCTGTTCCTGCTGCCATTCGCTTCTTATCTGATTGCCGAACATATTGGCGTTTCCGGCATCCTCGCTGCGGTTGCCGCCGGGATGACCATCACCCGCTCCGGTGTGATGCGCCGTGCGCCGCTGGCAATGCGCCTGCGTGCAAACAGCACCTGGGCGATGCTGGAATTTGTCTTTAACGGCATGGTGTTCCTGCTGTTAGGTCTGCAGCTGCCGGGTATTCTGGAGACGTCGCTGATGGCAGCAGAAATCGACCCTAACGTCGAAATCTGGATGCTGTTTACCAATATTATTCTGATATATGCGGCGCTGATGCTGGTCCGTTTCGGCTGGCTGTGGACGATGAAAAAGTTCAGCAACCGCTTCCTGAAGAAGAAGCCGATGGAGTTTGGTTCGTGGACCACACGAGAAATCCTGATCGCGTCTTTCGCCGGGGTGCGTGGGGCGATCACTCTGGCCGGTGTGCTCTCTATCCCGCTGCTCTTGCCGGATGGTAACGTCTTCCCGGCGCGCTATGAGCTGGTGTTCCTGGCGGCTGGCGTCATTCTCTTCTCGCTGTTTGTCGGCGTGGTGATGTTGCCTATTCTGCTACAACACATTGAAGTCGCGGATCATTCGCAACAATTGAAAGAGGAACGTATTGCGCGAGCGGCAACGGCAGAAGTGGCGATTGTGGCGATCCAGAAAATGGAGGAGCGTCTGGCGGCGGATACCGAAGAGAATATCGATAACCAGCTGCTTACGGAGGTCAGTTCTCGCGTCATTGGTAACCTGCGTCGTCGCGCCGATGGACGTAACGACGTTGAAAGTTCCGTGCAGGAAGAGAACCTTGAGCGTCGCTTCCGTCTGGCGGCATTGCGTTCTGAACGTGCTGAACTTTACCACCTGCGCGCCACACGGGAGATCAGCAACGAAACGCTGCAAAAATTACTGCACGATCTCGATTTGCTTGAAGCGTTGCTAATTGAGGAAAATCAGTAAGCCGAAAGCGACGTAACCAGGCCCGAGGTAATCTGAAAAAGGTGCAATCTTTTGCACCTTTAACAGGTTAGCTCGGGCTAACATTCATGATTCTAAAACAAATAAATTATCTCTCTTTTAAAGTCAATTCATTGGCTGTTCTTCGACTTAACCTCAATCTGCATCTTGCATAATATCTGCAGTAATCTTCATAGCGACTGCATGAAGATTATCCTCAGTTTGTGACATGCCAGTATGAGTGGCACAATCTTCTTCAAAGAATTTCTGTAGTGTTACCAGGATATCACTATTAATGGAGATATTTTCCTCACCACGGAGAATGGTAATACCCATTCCCTGGACGCTAGCCTCATCGAAATTAACACGATAGAGACGGATATTAAACATCCAGGCTTTTGTTAAAACAGAACAGTTGAAATGGCAATTGCTTAAATTGGCATTATTAAAATTAACATTAGCCATATTAGAGTCGGTACATATAACCATTTCGAGGAACGTATTTGTTAACCGCGTAAAAAAGAGTTTGCTATCAATTAAGTTTATATTCTGGAGGGTTGCTTTATTCAGGTTGACACGAGACAGATCAGCATGTTCAAAGTTAATTAAATCAAGTTTAGAGAAGCTAAGGTCGGCTCTAAATAAATTAATATATGGCGCTATTACTTTATAAAGATTTACCTCAGCCATGTATGCCATATAAAAATTTGAATAATCAAGGAAGGTATTTTTAATATTGGCTCTATTCATTGTTGCATTGTAGAATTGAACATGCATAGCGGAACATGAATTTAGAGTTCCGTCAGTCATTTTTATCTGAGCGAAATTTGAGTCATCGAGAATACAATTATCAAAAAGTATTTTTTCCATTATGGCGAAATTAAAATTCGTTTTATACATATTACAGTCCTGAAAAATAGCGTTTTGTAGTCTGCAACCTGCAAAATTCGAATTGGATAAATCTTCATCTTTAATCACGATACCTTTCAGGCTAAGGTGTGAAAAATCGTAACCACCATTTACTGTCTGTGGGATTTCGATAGTATTATTATGGACGGTGACATTATTTATAAAATATACCACCTTAATTGACACTTCCTTATCTTTATTAAGGTAAACTCTTCTCGTAATTCTATCGTCACATTTATTATTTGCATGTGAAGCTATATCTATAAAATATTTATGTATTTTCCTGTCCGTTTCTTTCGTGATTTTTCCTGATGGTAAACTATCATAAATTCTTTTCATTTTCTGAATCAAGCCTATCACTTTTTCATGATCATCCATTTTGAAAAGAGAGAGGGCTTTATTGTCAATTAACGTGTTTTTATGATGTTTGCTGTAATTATCTGATTTTGTTTTCTTTGTATGTGATGGACTTGTGACAGAGTGGTTATCGTTAATCAGGCAAAGAGGGAAAAACATATTATTTAAACCATTATAGCGCATAAAATATCCTTATAATTAACAAGAAAGAAAAGGCATATTCTCTGCATTATCATTTTCTACGACTGTCAAAAATCGCTCATTTTTTAATGAGTTTATTTGTTTAATATTATGGGAAAAGGTGATGCATTTGGGAGAGGAAGAGTATTCCCCGGTCAGACGACCGGGGAAGGGGAGAGATTAATGCGCGCGGCCTTGCTCAACGCCAAAGCCGGTCTGGGAGCGGATAAACTGCGCGCGGAACAGTTCACGCTCACGCGCGCCTTCCGCTGAGTTATCGGTTGCCGAGAAGAACCAGATGCCGAGGAATGCCACGGTGATAGAGAACAGCGCCGGGTATTCATACGGGAAGATGGCTTTTTCGTGACCAAGGATCTGTACCCAAATCGTCGGGCCGAGGATCATCAGTACTACTGCGGTAATCAGCCCCAGCCAGCCACCCATCATCGCGCCACGCGTGGTCAGTTTCGACCAGTACATAGAAAGCAGAATGATCGGGAAGTTACAGCTCGCCGCGATGGCAAACGCCAGCCCCACCATAAAGGCGATGTTCTGATTCTCAAACAGCACGCCGAGGATAATCGCAATCACGCCGAGGATCAGTACGGTGATTTTTGATACCCGCAGCTCTTCACGTTCGGTCGCGCCTTTTTTGAAGACGTTAGCGTACAAGTCATGCGAAACCGCGGATGCGCCCGCCAGCGTCAGACCCGCAACCACCGCGAGGATAGTGGCGAAAGCAACCGCTGAAATAAAACCGAGGAACAGGTTGCCGCCCACTGCATTCGCCAGGTGAACGGCCGCCATGTTGTTACCACCAATCAGATGGCCCGCCGCGTCTTTATATTCCGGATTCGCACCAACCAGCATGATCGCGCCGAAGCCGATAATAAAGGTCAGAATATAGAAGTAGCCCATAAACCCGGTGGCGTAGAACACGCTCTTACGTGCTTCGCGGGCATCGCTGACTGTAAAGAAGCGCATCAGAATGTGCGGCAAGCCCGCCGTACCAAACATCAGTCCCAGACCCAGAGAGAGCGCGGAGATCGGATCTTTCACCAGCCCGCCCGGCTTCATGATGTCGACACCTTTCGGGTGTACCGCCATCGCTTCACTGAACAGATTGTTGAAGCTAAAGCCGACGTGTTTCATCACCATAAAGGCCATAAAGCTGGCACCGAACAGCAACAGCACGGCTTTGATAATTTGCACCCAGGTGGTCGCCAGCATGCCGCCGAACAGGACGTACATCATCATCAGCACGCCGACCAGCACCACCGCAATGTGATAGTTAAGGCCAAACAGCAGCTCGATCAGTTTACCTGCGCCCACCATCTGGGCGATAAGGTAAAGCGCCACCACCACCAGAGAACCACAGGCCGAAAGAATACGAATCGGCCCTTGTTTCAGACGGTAAGAGGCCACATCGGCAAAGGTGTAGCGCCCCAGGTTACGCAGACGTTCGGCAATCAGGAACAAAATGATCGGCCAGCCCACCAGGAAGCCCAGCGAGTAAATTAAGCCGTCATAGCCGGAGGTAAACACCAGCGCGGAGATCCCCAAGAATGAGGCGGCGGACATATAGTCCCCGGCAATCGCCAGCCCGTTCTGGAAGCCAGTGATATTGCCGCCTGCGGTGTAGTAGTCGCTACGAGAACGTACGCGTTTTGATGCCCAGTAGGTAATGCCGAGCGTAAACACGACGAAAATCAGGAACATAATAATCGCCTGCCAGTTCGTTGGCTGGCGCTCTACGGCCCCGCTAATAGCATCCGCGGCGTTAGCTGCGAAAGGGAGTGTGGCGGCAAGCGCCGTCAGAACTCTTTTCATGATGCTTGTACCTCATGCAGGACTTCATTATTAAGACGGTCGAATTCGCCGTTCGCCCGCCAGATGTAGATACCGGTGAGAACAAAGGAGATCACAATCACTCCAACACCAATTGGAATACCGCGTGTGACGCTGGTGTTCGGATTCAGCGGCGTGCCCAGCCAGCCGGGCGCGAAGGCGATCAGTAAAATAAAGCCGATATAAACTGCCAGCATAATAATCGACAGGATGGTGGCAAACCGTTGCCGTTTTTCGACTAACTCCCTGAAATGCGCATTGTCTTCTATCCGCTGATAAATAGTGCCATTCATCACAGATTCTCCAGAGGTAATGTAGGGATTGTTTTAATTCCCGCTCCCTTATGGGAGAAGGTTAACGCTCGGGTAACCCTTGCCGAATGTAGGCCGGATAAGGCGTTTACGCCGCATCCGGCAATCAATGCCTGATGCGACGCTGTCGCGTCTTATCAGGCCTACAAACCGTTACCGACTCGCATCGGGCAATTGTGGGTTACGATGGCATCGCGATAGCCTGCTTCTCTTCAAGCAGCTTCTCGACTACGCCAGGATCGGCAAGCGTCGAGGTATCGCCCAGGTTGCTGGTATCGCCCGCCGCAATTTTGCGCAGAATACGGCGCATAATTTTGCCGGAGCGGGTTTTAGGCAGGGAGTCGGTCCAGTGCAGCACGTCTGGCGTCGCCAGCGGGCCAATCTCTTTACGCACCCAGTTGCGGACTTCTGCGTACAGTTCTGGTGACGGTTCCTCCCCGTGGTTCAGCGTGACGTAGGCGTAAATTGCCTGACCTTTTAATGCTGTGCGGAATGCCGACAACCGCGGCTTCGGCGATCTTCGGATGGGAAACCAGCGCCGATTCAATCTCGCGGTGCCTAAACGGTGGCCGGAGACGTTCAGCACGTCATCAACGCGGCCGGTTATCCAGTAGTAACCGTCTTCGTCACGACGCGCGCCATCACCGCTGAAATACATGTTTTTGAAGGTCGAGAAGTAGGTCTGCTCAAAGCGTTCGTGATCGCCAAACAGCGTACGCGCCTGCCCCGGCCAGGAGTCGGTGATCACCAGGTTGCCCTCGGTGGCGCCTTCCTGCGGATGGCCTTCGTTATCGACCAGCGCTGGCTGCACGCCGGAAGAACGGACGGCTGGCGGAACCTGCCTTCAGCTCAATGGCACCCGGCAGCGGGGTGATCATGAAACCACCGGTTTCGGTCTGCCACCAGGTATCCATCACCGGGCACTTCTCGTTGCCGATTTTCTGCCAGTACCACTCCCAGGCTTCCCGGGTTGATAGGTTCGCCCACCGAGCCAAGAATGCGCAGGGAGGAACGATCGGTTCCGGCGGTGGCCTTGTCGCCTTCAGCCATCAATGCGCGAATCGCCGTCGGTGCGGTATACAGAATGTTAACTTTATGTTTATCAACTACCTGACACATACGGGCAGGTGTCGGCCAGTTCGGCACACCTTCAAACATCAGCGTGGTCGCGCCGCAGGCCAGCGGGCCGTACAGCAAATGACTGTGACCGGTGACCAGCCGACATCGGCGGTGCACCAGTAGATGTCGCCCGGATGGTAGTCGAAACATATTTAAAGGTGGTCGCGGCATACACCAGATAGCCACCGGTGGTGTGCAATACACCCTTTGGTTTGCCGGTGGAACCGGAGGTATAGAGGATAAACAGCGGGTCTTCCGCTTCATCTCTTCCGGCTGATGTTGGTCGCTGGCTTTTTCTTGCAGGTCATGCCACCACAGGTCGCGGCCTTCCTGCCAGTCAATTTTTCCGCCGGTACGCTTGAGCACTACCACGTTTTCAATGGTTTTGACGTTCGGATTTTTCAGCGCGTCGTCGACGTTTTTCTTCAGCGGCACGTTACGTCCGGCGCGAACGCCTTCATCGGATGTGATAACCAGACGCGCGCTGGAGTCGATGATACGGCCAGCAACGGCTTCCGGCGAGAAACCGCCGAAGATGACGGAATGGATAGCGCCAATGCGGGCGCAGGCCGCATAGCCACGGCCGCTTCTGGCACCATCGGCATATAGATAGCCGCCACGTCGCCTTTCTTCACGCCTAAAGAGAGCGGGTGTTCCCGAAACGGCAGACGTCGCGATGCAGTTCGCGATAGGTAATGTGCTTGCTTTGAGTGGCGTCGTCGCCTTCCCAGATGATAGCGGTTTGATCGCCACGCTCCTGAAGATGACGATCAGAGGACAATTGGCAGCCAGGTTCAGGGTGCCGTCTTTCGTACCACTTAATGGAGACGTTACCAGGGGCAAAGGAGGTGTTTTTGACTTTGGTGTAAGGCCGCATCCAGTAGAGGATTTTACCCTCTTCCGCCCAAAACGTATCAGGGTTGGTGACGGACTGCTGGTATTTGGTCTTGTATTGTTCCGGATTAATCAGGCAGCGTTCTGCAATATTTGCAGGAATAGAGTGTTTGTGAATTTGGCTCATGCTTTTTTTCTCCATGTAGGATGTTAATAATATGTCGCACAAAAGTTAATAACAGAGGGAGAAGAAACGCTTTGTTTACTATTTGCGCGGCAGATCACGCATTAGTGGAATTGTTCAAATAAACGGCAGGGTAATTTTTGAAGGTCAGCAACAAAAGTTGATTAATTCTTTGAGGAACATGCAGTTATGCATGCTGTTGAAAAAGAGGAAGATACTGACTAACTCTAAAGTGGTATTTTACATGCACTTACAATTGATTAAAGACAACATTCACAGTGTGGTTATTTGTTACACATAGGGGCGAGCAATGTCATGACAGTGTAGGTGCGGTTACTGTCGTGAAAAACAATAAAAACCGCCATTGCAACAATGGCGCAATTCGGATGAAGCCCCTATGACAAGGATAAAAATAAACGCACGCCGTATCTTCAGCTTATTGATTCCTTTTTTCTTTTTCACTTCTGTTCACGCTGAACAAACGGCTGCTCCCGCAAAACCTGTAACTGTGGAAGCGAAGAATGAAACCTTTGCCCCGCAGCATCCCGATCAATATCTCTCCTGGAAAGCCACCTCGGAACAGTCAGAGCGTGTTGACGCCCTGGCGGAAGATCCACGGCTGGTGATCCTGTGGGCGGGGTATCCCTTCTCGCGCGATTACAACAAGCCGCGTGGACATGCTTTTGCTGTGACCGATGTGCGTGAAACCCTGCGTACCGGTGCGCCGAAAAACGCTGAAGATGGTCCGCTACCGATGGCATGCTGGAGTTGTAAAAGCCCGGATGTGGCGCGTCTGATCCAGAAAGACGGCGAAGATGGCTACTTCCACGGTAAATGGGCGCGCGGCGGTCCGGAAATCGTCAACAACTTAGGTTGTGCCGATTGCCATAACACCGCCTCTCCAGAGTTCGCCAAAGGCAAACCGGAGTTAACCCTTTCCCGTCCGTATGCGGCTCGCGCGATGGAAGCCATTGGTAAACCTTTTGAGAAAGCCGGACGTTTCGACCAGCAATCGATGGTTTGCGGTCAGTGCCATGTGGAGTATTACTTCGACGGCAAAAACAAAGCGGTTAAATTCCCGTGGGATGACGGCATGAAAGTCGAAAATATGGAGCAGTATTACGACAAAATTGCCTTCTCTGACTGGACTAACTCCCTGTCGAAAACGCCAATGCTGAAAGCGCAGCACCCGGAATATGAAACCTGGACAGCGGGCATTCACGGTAAAAACAACGTGACCTGTATCGACTGCCATATGCCAAAAGTGCAGAACGCCGAAGGCAAACTCTACACCGACCATAAAATTGGTAATCCGTTTGATAACTTCGCCCAGACTTGTGCGAACTGCCATACCCAGGACAAAGCTGCCTTGCAAAAAGTGGTCGCGGAACGTAAGCAGTCGATTAACGACCTGAAAATCAAGGTTGAAGATCAACTGGTTCACGCTCACTTCGAAGCGAAAGCAGCGCTGGATGCAGGCGCGACGGAAGCTGAAATGAAGCCAATTCAGGACGATATCCGTCATGCCCAGTGGCGCTGGGATCTGGCGATCGCTTCCCACGGCATTCATATGCACGCACCGGAAGAAGGTTTACGGATGCTCGGTACGGCGATGGATAAAGCGGCGGATGCACGCACCAAACTGGCGCGCCTGCTGGCGACCAAAGGCATCACCCATGAAATCCAGATCCCGGATATCTCAACCAAAGAGAAAGCCCAGCAGGCCATTGGCCTGAACATGGAACAAATCAAGGCCGAGAAGCAGGACTTCATCAAAACGGTGATCCCGCAGTGGGAAGAACAGGCACGTAAAAACGGTCTGTTAAGCCAATAACCCCGTTCCGCCTCGCAAGGGGCGGAAAACACAATGGAGTGAATATGAGCGTATTACGTTCGTTATTAACTGCCGGGGTGCTGGCGTCGGGCCTGTTGTGGAGCCTGAACGGAATTACCGCTACCCCTGCGGCGCAGGCATCTGATGATCGCTACGAAGTTACCCAGCAGCGTAACCCGGATGCCGCCTGTCTGGACTGTCATAAACCAGATACCGAAGGTATGCATGGAAAACATGCTTCCGTTATCAACCCGAATAACAAACTGCCGGTCACCTGCACCAACTGTCACGGCCAGCCATCACCGCAACACCGCGAAGGGGTGAAAGATGTGATGCGCTTTAACGAGCCGATGTACAAGGTTGGAGAGCAGAACAGCGTCTGTATGTCCTGTCATCTGCCGGAACAGTTGCAAAAAGCGTTCTGGCCGCACGATGTCCACGTAACCAAAGTGGCGTGCGCCAGCTGCCATTCCCTGCATCCACAGCAAGATACGATGCAGACGTTAAGTGACAAAGGACGGATTAAGATTTGCGTCGATTGCCACAGCGATCAGCGCACCAATCCGAACTTTAACCCGGCGTCTGTTCCGTTGCTTAAGGAGCAGCCATGACCTGGTCTCGTCGCCAGTTTCTCACCGGCGTCGGCGTGCTGGCAGCCGTCAGCGGCACCGCAGGGCGCGTGGTGGCGAAAACGTTGAATATCAATGGGGTGCGTTACGGCATGGTGCATGACGAGTCGTTATGCATCGGCTGTACCGCCTGTATGGATGCTTGTCGGGAAGTGAACAAGGTGCCGGAAGGCGTCTCGCGCCTGACGATTATTCGTAGCGAGCCGCAGGGCGAATTTCCTGATGTGAAATATCGCTTCTTCCGTAAGTCTTGCCAGCACTGCGATCATGCGCCGTGCGTTGACGTCTGCCCGACCGGTGCGTCTTTTCGCGATGCTGCCAGTGGGATTGTCGATGTTAATCCGGATCTCTGCGTCGGTTGTCAGTACTGCATCGCCGCCTGTCCGTACCGCGTGCGCTTTATCCATCCGGTCACGAAGACGGCGGACAAATGCGATTTCTGCCGTAAGACCAATTTGCAGGCCGGTAAGTTGCCCGCGTGCGTTGAAGCTTGCCCGACCAAGGCGCTGACGTTTGGCAATCTGGACGATCCCAACAGTGAGATTTCGCAACTGCTGCGCCAGAAGCCCACTTACCGCTACAAGCTGGCGCTGGGAACCAAACCGAAGCTGTACCGCGTACCGTTTAAATACGGGGAGGTGAGCCAATGACGCAGACTTCCGCATTTCATTTTGAATCGCTGGTGTGGGACTGGCCGATTGCCATCTACCTGTTTTTGATTGGTATTTCTGCTGGTCTGGTGACGCTGGCCGTGCTGTTACGTCGCTTCTACCCGCAGGCGGGCGGTGCAGACAGTACGTTGCTGCGCACCACGCTGATTGTCGGGCCGGGCGCGGTGATCCTCGGTCTGTTGATCCTCGTCTTCCACCTGACAAGACCGTGGACCTTCTGGAAGCTGATGTTCCACTACAGTTTTACCTCGGTGATGTCGATGGGGGTGATGCTGTTTCAGCTCTACATGGTGGTGCTGGTGCTGTGGCTGGCGAAAATCTTTGAACATGATTTGCTTGCCCTGCAACAACGCTGGTTGCCGAAGCTGGGGATCGTGCAAAAGGTTCTGAGCCTGCTGACGCCCGTTCATCGCGGACTGGAAACATTGATGCTGGTGCTGGCGGTGTTGTTGGGGGCTTATACCGGCTTTCTGCTGTCGGCGCTGAAATCGTATCCGTTCCTCAATAACCCGATCCTGCCGGTGCTGTTCCTCTTCTCCGGCATCTCGTCCGGTGCGGCGGTGGCGCTGATCGCCATGGCGATACGCCAACGCAGTAACCCGCATTCCACGGAAGCGCAGTTTGTACACCGTATGGAAATCCCTGTGGTATGGGGTGAAATCTTCCTGCTGGTGGCGTTTTTTGTCGGTCTGGCGCTGGGCGATGACGGTAAAGTTCGTGCGCTGGTGGCGGCATTAGGTGGCGGTTTCTGGACGTGGTGGTTCTGGCTTGGTGTCGCCGGGCTGGGGCTGATTGTGCCAATGCTGCTCAAACCGTGGGTCAATCGCAGTTCCGGCATTCCTGCCGTGCTGGCGGCGTGTGGGGCCAGTCTGGTCGGCGTGTTGATGCTGCGCTTTTTCATTCTCTACGCCGGACAGTTGACGGTGGCGTAAGCCAGAAAAGAGGTGGTTTCTGGACGTATTCCTTCCTGAAGTCGGTTTTCTGGCGTTGTTGTTAAGTCTCGGGGTCAACGTGTTGACCCCGTTGACGGCCTTCGCGGGAGTGCGGTTGCGCTGGCCTGCCATGATGCGACTCACTTGCATCGGCATTCTGGCGCAGTTCGCGCTCCTGCTGCTCGCCTTTGGCGTACTGACGTATTGTTTTCTCATCAGCGATTTCTCGGTCATTTATGTCGCGCAACATAGCTATAGCCTGCTGTCGTGGGAACTCAAGCTGGCAGCGGTGTGGGGCGGCCATGAAGGTTCGCTGCTGCTTTGGGTGCTGCTGCTTTCCGCCTGGAGCGCGCTGTTTGCCTGGCATTATCGGCAGCAAACCGATCCGCTATTTCCGCTGACGTTAGCCGTTTTATCTCTCATGCTCGCCGCACTGCTACTGTTTGTGGTGCTGTGGTCCGATCCCTTCGTGCGGATATTTCCACCAGCAATCGAAGGCCGCGATCTCAATCCGATGCTGCAACATCCCGGTCTTATCTTTCATCCACCGCTGCTTTACCTTGGCTATGGCGGTTTGATGGTAGCGGCGAGCGTGGCGCTGGCGAGTCTACTGCGCGGCGAGTTTGATGGTGCCTGCGCCCGAATTTGCTGGCGCTGGGCGTTACCTGGCTGGAGTGCATTAACGGCGGGGATCATCCTCGGTTCCTGGTGGGCCTACTGCGAACTCGGCTGGGGCGGCTGGTGGTTCTGGGATCCGGTGGAAAACGCCTCTTTATTACCCTGGCTTTCTGCCACTGCGCTGCTGCACAGTTTGTCCCTGACACGCCAGCGGGGGATTTTTTGCCACTGGTCGCTGTTGCTGGCGATAGTTACTCTGATGCTGTCGCTGCTGGGCACCTTAATTGTCCGTTCTGGCATTCTGGTTTCGGTTCATGCGTTCGCGCTGGATAACGTCCGCGCCGTGCCGTTGTTCAGCCTGTTTGCACTGATTAGCCTTGCGTCTCTGGCTCTGTATGGCTGGCGAGCGCGGGACGGTGGCCCGGCGGTGCATTTTTCGGGGTTATCGCGGGAAATGTTAATCCTCGCTACGCTGTTGCTGTTTTGCGCAGTGCTACTGATCGTGCTGGTGGGAACGCTTTATCCGATGATTTACGGCCTGCTGGGCTGGGGACGCCTCTCCGTTGGCGCGCCGTATTTTAACCGCGCGACGTTACCGTTTGGTCTGTTGATGCTGGTGGTGATTGTGCTGGCGACGTTTGTCTCTGGCAAACGCGTGCAGCTTCCGGCGCTGGTAGCTCATGCGGGCGTGCTGTTATTTGCCGCTGGGGTCGTGGTCTCCAGCGTCAGCCGTCAGGAGATCAGCCTGAATTTACAGCCGGGTCAGCAGGTGACGCTGGCAGGATACACCTTCCGTTTTGAGTGCCTCGATCTACAAGCCAAAGGCAATTACACCAGCGAAAAAGCGATAGTGGCACTGTTTGACCATCAGCAACGCATTGGTGAACTGACGCCGGAGCGGCGTTTTTATGAAGCACGCCGTCAACAAATGATGGAACCGTCAATTCGCTGGAACGGCATCCATGACTGGTATGCGGTCATGGGGGAGAAAACTGGGCCGGATCGTTACGCTTTTCGTTTGTATGTACAAAGCGGTGTGCGCTGGATCTGGGGGGGAGGATTGTTGATGATTGCGGGCGCATTGTTAAGCGGATGGCGGGGGAAGAAGCGCGATGAATAAAGGGCTTCTCACGCTACTGCTGTTATTTACCTGTTTTGCGCACGCTCAGGTCGTAGACACCTGGCAATTCGCCAATCCGCAACAACAGCAACAGGCGTTAAATATTGCCAGCCAGTTACGTTGTCCGCAGTGCCAGAATCAAAACTTACTGGAATCCAACGCGCCGGTGGCTGTCAGTATGCGCCATCAGGTTTACAGCATGGTGGCGGAGGGGAAGAACGAAGTCGAAATCATTGGCTGGATGACCGAACGCTACGGAGATTTTGTTCGCTATAACCCACCGTTAACGGGTCAGACGCTGGTGTTATGGGCGCTGCCAGTGGTGTTGTTACTGCTGATGGCACTGATCCTCTGGCGAGTGAGGGCGAAGCGATGAAACAGCCCAAAATACCGGTGAAAATGCTGACAACACTCACGATATTGATGGTATTTCTCTGTGTCGGCAGTTATCTGTTAAGCCCAAAATGGCAGGCGGTACGTGCGGAGTATCAGCGTCAGCGCGATCCGCTACATCAGTTTGCCAGCCAGCAAACCCCGGAAGCGCAGCTTCAGGCATTGCAGGATAAAATCCGCGCTAATCCACAAAACAGCGAACAGTGGGCGTTACTGGGCGAGTACTATCTGTGGCAAAACGATTACAGCAATTCGTTGCTGGCGTACCGTCAGGCGTTGCAACTACGTGGTGAGAACGCTGAACTGTATGCGGCGCTGGCGACGGTGCTTTATTACCAGGCCAGCCAGCATATGACCGCCCAGACTCGCGCAATGATCGACAAAGCCCTCGCGCTGGACAGTAATGAAATCACCGCCCTGATGCTGCTGGCTTCCGATGCGTTTATGCAGGCGAACTACGCGCAAGCCATCGAACTATGGCAAAAAGTGATGGATCTCAACTCACCGCGAGTTAACCGAACACAGCTGGTTGAGTCGATTAATATGGCGAAATTGTTGCAGCGGAGATTGGATTAATCATCTGGTGATGAAGATTATGTCATTGAGCTGCATAAAAAATAATCGAATGAACATATGCCAAAAATAATCACTAATCAGTATTATTGCAGATTAAACAAATAAAAATCTTTCCATAACAAATGGTTATTCATTAATCCTGCCATAAACTCGCGTTATTATGCATTAATGCAGCGAAAAGCTCTGTTGTTAAAGGGTTGCGCAACATACCGCGCAAATGATACTGATCATAAGCGTTAAAAAAATCTACAAACCAACGCAACACAATTCATGCCCTGGCAGTATGTCACGTTCTCGCGTTTCTGAACGGGGAACGGCGCTCCATTGAGGAAGTCATTCATATGAAAAATATAAAATTCAGCCTGGCCTGGCAGATTCTGTTTGCTATGGTGCTGGGCATTCTCCTGGGAAGCTACCTGCACTACCATAGCGACAGCCGCGACTGGCTGGTCGTCAATTTGCTCTCTCCGGCGGGTGATATCTTCATCCATCTGATTAAAATGATTGTTGTGCCGATTGTGATCTCCACGCTGGTGGTGGGTATCGCGGGTGTTGGTGATGCCAAACAGCTCGGGCGTATTGGCGCGAAAACCATTATCTACTTCGAGGTGATCACCACCGTCGCCATCATTTTGGGGATCACTCTGGCGAATGTCCCTCCAGCCAGGGGCTGGGATCGACATGTCGCAGCTGGCGACGGCGGACATTTCGAAATACCAAAGCACCACTGCAGAAGTGCAAAGTCACGCTCATGGGCTGATGGGGACAATTCTATCCCTGGTGCCGACCAATATCGTGGCGTCGATGGCAAAAGGCGAAATGCTGCCGATTATCTTCTTCTCGGTGTTGTTCGGCCTCGGCCTCTCCTCGCTGCCCGCTACGCATCGTGAACCGCTGGTGACGGTGTTCCGTTCTATCTCAGAAACCATGTTTAAAGTGACCCATATGGTCATGCGCTACGCGCCGGTTGGGGTGTTCGCGCTGATTGCGGTGACGGTGGCGAACTTTGGTTTTGCCTCCCTATGGCCGCTGGCGAAGCTGGTGCTGCTGGTACACTTCGCGATTCTGTTCTTCGCGCTGGTGGTGCTGGGGATTGTGGCGCGCATCTGCGGGTTGAGCATCTGGATCCTGATTCGCATCCTTAAAGACGAACTGATTCTGGCGTACTCCACCGCCAGCTCCGAGAGCGTGCTGCCGCGTATTATCGAGAAGATGGAAGCCTACGGCGCACCGGCGTCGATCACCAGCTTTGTGGTGCCGACCGGGTATTCCTTAACCTCGATGGTTCGACGCTGTTCGTATTGCTGCCATCTTTATGGCCCAGCTGTACGGTATCGACCTGTCTCTTTGGCAGGAAATCGTACTGGTGCTGACGCTGATGGTGACCTCGAAAGGTATCGCGGGCGTACCTGGCGTCTCTTTCGTGGTTCTGCTGGCGACATTAGGTAGCGTGGGGATTCCGCTGGAAGGTCTGGCGTTTATTGCCGGTGTCGATCGTATCCTCGATATGGCGCGTACCGCGCTGAACGTGGTGGGTAACGCGCTGGCGGTGCTGGTCATCGCTAAGTGGGAACACAAGTTCGACGTTAAAAAAGCGCGAGCGTATGAACGTGAGATGCTCGGCAAGTTTGATAAACGGCCGACCAATAATAGAAGATTGCCGGGGATATCCACCCGGCAATGTGTGAATGCCTGATGCGACGCTTGCCGCGTCTTATCAGGCCTACGCCAGACAGCGCAATAGCCTGATTTAGCGTGATTTTGTAGGTCGGATAAGGCGTTTATGCCGCATCCGACATCAACGCCTGATGCGACGCTTAACGCGTCTTATCAGGCCTACGCCAGACAGCGCAATAGCCTGATTTAGCGTGATTTTGTAGGTCGGATAAGGCGTTTACGCCGCATCCGACATCAACGCCTGATGCGACGCTTGCCGCGTCTTATCAGGCCTACGCCAGACAGCGCAATAGCCTGATTTAGCGTGATTTTGTAGGTCGGATAAGGCGTTTATGCCGCATCCGACATCAACGCCTGATGCGACGCTTAACGCGTCTTATCAGGCCTACGCCAGACAGCGCAATAGCCTGATTTAGCGTGATTTTGTAGGTCGGATAAGGCGTTTATGCCGCATCCGACATCAACGCCTGATGCGACGCTTAACGCGTCTTATCAGGCCTACGCCAGACAGCGCAATAGCCTGATTTAGCGTGATTTTGTAGGTCGGATAAGGCGTTTACCGCATCCGACATCAATGCCTGATGCGACGCTTGCCGCGTCTTATCAGGCCTATCTTAACCGTTGGTTAATTTTTCAAACTCTTCGCAGCCGGTATCAAACCCTTCGGTACAACTCAGGTTCAGCCACTGCAGCGCCTTCTGTTTATTCGGCGTAATAAAGCCTTTCTCACCGTTCAGAAACATCATCCCGGCCAAGTGTTCGGCATAGCCGGTACGCGACAGCGCGGAACTGTTTTTAAAGTAGTCCGGTGGCTTTATCATCGTCTTCTTTCACACCGGTGCCGTTGGTCAAATCCAGCCCCAGCCAGCATCTGCGCATCGACGGCAAAATCGCTTTCCGCGTTGGCAGATGCCTGCTCAAGCAGCGTCACCGCGCGCGGGTAGTCGGTTTGCCCCGATTGGCTGTTGATAAGCACGCGCGCGAGGATCACTTCGCCCGCCGGCTTCCCGCCTTCACGGCTTTTTCCGCCAGCTCTTTGGCGGCCGGATAATGCAACCACCGGGTTGGTAATTTTAATCTGCGCCAGAAGGGCATAGGCATCTGCATCACCGCCGTCGGCGGATTTCTGCGCCCAACTCGGCTTTGCTCAAATCGCGTGAGCTAAACCAGGTATCTGCCAGATAGTACTGCGCACGGGCATCTCCGGCTTCTGCGGCTTTCAAATATTGGCTACCCGGCTCGATCTCCGCGTGGGAGAGAACAGCGCAACCAGCCATAGCAATGCAAAAATGTGTTTCATTTTATTGTGTAGGTGACCGAGGAAGTGGGCAGTATAAAGATAAAGGCGAGGGATAAAAAAACGCCCCCGAATGGGGGCGTTGAAACGAGTCCGCTTAGCCCATCGCGCTTTCGCGCAGACTGGCCTTCAGCTTCGTATACTCATCAATCACATACTGCTCGGCGGCACGCTGGTCGGCGATCGGCTCAACGTTCACGGCGCAGTACTTGTACTCAGGCGTTTTGGTAATCGGGCTCAGGTTCTCCGTTACCAGCTCATTACATGCCCGAATCCACCATTGATAGGTCATGTAAATTGCACGCTTGTTCGGGCGATCGCTGACGGCGGCGCGGGTAATGACTTTACCTTTACGGGAGTTCACCCACACCAGCGCTTCATCTTCAATGCCTAAACGGGCGGCATCGGCGGTGTTGATCTGGGCATGGCCCGGTTCCGTCCGCCAGCGCTGCCAGCGCCGCACAGTTGCCGGTCATCGAACGGCAACGGTAGTGGCCAACTTCACGCACCGTCGACAGTACCATTGGGTACTCTTCGGTGAGTTTGTCGATAGGCGCAACCCAGTCGCAGGTGAAGAACTGCGCCAGACCGTTGGGGGTTGTAGAACTCTACTTAAAGAGGTAAGACGTCCCCTGGTCCGCGTCAGACTCATCGCGGCATGGCCACATCACATAGCCCAGCTCGCCCATTTTGTCGTAAGTGGCACCGTAGAAATCAGGGCACAGGCTGCGCAACTCATCCCAGATTTCCTGGGTTTGTTGTAGTGCATTTTGTAGCCCATACGGGTGGCGATTTCACTGATGATCTGCCAGTTCGTTTTCAGGTCCCACTTCGGCTCAACAGCTTTAAAGAAGCGCTGGAAGCCACGGTCGGCGGCGGTAAAGACGCCTCATGTTCGCCCAGGACAAAACGGTAAAATAACGTCTGCGGCCGCAGCGGTTTCGGTCATGAAGATATCCTGGACGATAACCAGTTCCAGATCTTCGAAGCCTTTACGAACCGCAGAGAGTTCGGCATCGGTCTGTAACGGATCTTCACCCATGATATACGCCGCGCGTACTTCGCCGTGCGCCGCGCGGTGCGGCAGCTCGCTGATACGATAGCCGGTGTGCGCCGGCAGGCTTTCCACGCCCCAGGCTTTGGCGAATTTCTCGCGGTTTTCCGGGAACTTTCACGTACTGATAGCCCGGATAGGTATCCGGCAGCGCGCCCATATCGCAGGCGCCCTGAACGTTGTTCTGGCCGCGGACTGGGTTAACGCCAACGCTTGGCTTACCGAGGTTGCCGGTGAGCATCGCGAGGCTGGTCAGTGAACGCACGGTTTCCACGCCCTGATAGAACTGGGTAACACCCATGCCCCACAGGATGGCGGCGTTATTTGCCGAGGCATACATACGGGCGGCCTGGCGAATTTCCTGCGCGCTAACGCCGGTAATTGCTTCGACGGACTCCGGCGTATAGCCTTCGACGATCTTACGGTACTCTTCATAACCTTCGGTACGGGCAGCGACGAACGCCTTGTCGTACAGGTTTTCTTCAATAATGACGTGCCCCATGGCGTTGAGCAGCGCGATATTCGAGCCGTTTTTCAACGCGATGTGCATGTCAGCAATGCGCGCGGTTTCAATTTTGCGCGGATCGCAGACGATGATTTTCGCCCCGTTACGTTTAGCGTTAATCACGTGATTCGCCACGATGGGTGGGAATCCGCCGGGTTGTACCCGAAGATAAACACTAAATCGGTATTATCAATTTCGTTAATCGCATTACTCATTGCGCCGTTACCGACCGATTGGTGCAGACCTGCAACCGAAGGGCCGTGTCAGACGCGAGCGCAGCAGTCAACGTTATTGGTACCAATAACGGCGCGCGCAAATTTCTGCATTACATAGTTGGTTTCATTACCCGTCCCGCGTGAGGAACCGGTAGTCTGAATAGCATCCGGGCCGTATTTCGCTTTGATCGCGCTCAGGCGGTCAGCAACGTAATTTAGCGCTTCATCCCAGGAAACGGATTCCAGTTTGCCGCCGCGCTGGCGACGGATCATTGGGGTCTTCAGGCGTGGGGTCAGGATCTGGGTATCGTTAATGAAGTCCCAGCCATAATAGCCCTTCAGACACAGAGTACCCTGGTTGGTTTTCCCCTGCGCCGCCTCAGCCCGGACGATTTTACCGTTATCGACCACCAGGTTGATTTTGCAACCTGATGCGCAATACGGGCAAACCGTGACGACTTTTTTCATCGGTCTCGCTCCAGTTAATCAAATCGCGCATACGCGCTGTCGCCCTCAGTATGCATCTTTTATGCCACTTTTTTATTGTGGGCATTCCCTGATGTTACGGGCAAAATTTGGACAAAACCCTGACGAAAAACAGGCCATCGTCATATTTGACGTGTCGAAATGATAAGCCGCGTGACATTTATCACGCGGCGGGAGGATTAGTGAGAGGACACCGGCGCCTGATAACCGCCGCCGAGCGTTTTGATGAGTTGAATGCTTTGAATGACGCGCTGAGTGTCCAGCACCAGCAGAGACATCTGCTCGGAAAGCACCGGCAGGCTGGATTCTGTGGCCTGCAACCGACTACCGAGCCCGCGATTAAACGCGGCTTCGGCGGCGCTTTGGCTAAAGCGGCTTGCATCGACGCGCTCAAGCTGCAGTTCGCGTTCTTCGTTCAGGGTTTGCAAACGCGTACCGTTAATCGCCACATCGCGTACGGCGTTCAGCACCGACTGGTTATAGTGTTCAATCAGCATGTTGCTGGTGGCGCGGGTATTTTTCAGGTTGGCGTTCAGACGACCGCCGTCGAACAGCGGCAGGCGCAGGCCGGGGATAAAGTTAATCTGCTTGCTGGGGGCTTTGAACAAATCGTCAATGTGAATGGCATCCAGGCCGAAGAATGCTTTGATATCGAAACTCGGATAAAACAGCGCTTTCGCGGCATCAACCTGATCGAGCAAAGCCTGTACATACCAGCGCATCGCCTGCAGATCCGGGCGGCGGGCGAGCAGATCGTAGGAAAGCGTTGAAGGAATGCCCGTCTGCACCTGCGGCAGCGCGACCGGTTTGATCTCTGCCAGTTCGTTGCCGTTGGCTCCGATGAGCGCGCGCAGTGATTCGCGCGTCTCTTTAATTTGCCCTTTCGCTGCGGCAATTTGTTTATCTACCGCCAGCAACTGCGCCCGCGTGCCGTGGTAAGGGACCTTCGCTTCTAATCCATGAGACTCTTTGCTCAGGTGCGCTTGAACCGCGTAATCAATCACGCTACGGGTTTGCTCAAGCAGGTCGAGCATCTGATAGTTTGCCTGCATGCTGTAATAGAGCTGCGCCACGCCGGTTGAGAGAGCCAGTTCCACCGCCGCAGTTTCAGCGAGTGCCGCGTTTTGTGCGCCGATCGCTGCCGCAACGGCGGAACGATGAGCGCCCCACAAATCGAGATCCACCCCACAACCAGACCGACGGTCGCTTCGGTGTAGTAAGGGCCGTCCATCCCGAGTCTGGGAGCGTCCAGCGCGTAAGGGCCGAGGAAACCGTTGGCGGATGCACGCTGCCGGTTAATCATTCCGAGCGCCGCCATCTGGAGCTGCGATCCCGCTTCCAGCAGGTCGGCTTGCGACTGGGCTTTCTCTTCACGCTGTTTTGCTTCGGCAAGGGTATGGGAACCGGACAGCGCTTTGTCGATAAGTGAACTGAGTTGAGGGTCGTTAAGCCGCCGCCACCACTGCGCCTGGGGCCACCCCTGGATCGCCAGATGAATGTCGTCCGCCAGCTTGATTTGCGCGGGTTGCAGCTGTGAATGGGCGGCAGAATCATTGCGGATTAACGCACAGCCGGAGAGTGCCGTCGCGCTGCCAATCAGGCCGCAGATAAGAATTCGGAGTAACCGGGTCATTGTGGTGTGGCTCCTTGCGCTTGTTCTTTCCGGCGACTATCGGTGCCGGGTCAGTCCAGTCAGGCAAACTGGCTTTTATCTGCCGCATTACGCATTGCGCCTGTTCAGATTCGGTGGACGATTTTGATTTTGTTAGGGAGTGACGGCGGTACGGCCTCGCCGCTCGTCAGCCTCGTGGCATATTGCTCCAGCGCTTCAGCGAGAGAGGGATAGAGCGTGGCGCTGGGGGCGTTATCCCAACCGTAGAGAATCTCCCGACCACGCTGTAGCGTGTCACGGCTTTGCGTGAGCAGTCATGACCACGTTCGGCATGATTTAACTGGCGCTCCAGCGCCACGCGGTCATACATCTCTTCACAGGCGTTGAAGGCGGCGTGGCAGCCCGATGCGCAGCTGAAGATAAGTGCGCTGAGTGTCGGGATGTCGTGCTGGCGGGATACGCAGTAGCTTCCAGCGTGTTCAGTGCGTTTGCTAGCTCTTTTTTCCGGCAGGGTGCGGGCTTCGCTTTCCGGCCAGATAAAGGTGTAGACCAGCGCCGACACGGCGGTGCCAATAGAGCATACCGGCAAGCGGATGCGCGGATCTCGACCAGATCGTAAGACGGGCCAAACACGTTCTCGACGGTCGCCAGCATGAAGGTGACGATTATCTGTGTACCAATATAGGAGGATCGTTCCGATCCGGTGGCTATCCAGGCTGAGAGCAGGAAGATAGGTGTCAGCACGCACAGCAGTTCAACGATATCATCCAGCCACGGCATTATGCAGATTGTGACGAGCAGCGCCAGCAGTGCGCCAACGGCTGCGCCGCCAAAGCGTAATGCCATTTTCTGGCTGGTCGAGGCTATGCTAGGGTTAGCAACGATGACGCAGGTCAACATGCAAGTGTGGATACCTTCCGGTGAGCCATCCCGGAGTAAAAGACTAGCAGATCATGCAGGCCAGCAGCGTTTTCAACGCGTAGCGAATATAGGCCGGATTACTGAGGGCATCCGCCACCATTGATGATTTTTTCGCGGCAGGGGCTGGCGGAGTTTCGGGGTCCATTTGCCCCAGTTGACGCAGCTGCTCGCAGAGATTTTCCAGCCCACATTCCCGGGCAGAGGCGCGTTCTTTCGCTGATCCCACCGGCGGTTTGCCACGGGTTACCCTCCGCCGGATAGCTTGTCGTAGTGACGCAATTTCCTGCGCGAGTTTATGCCCAGCGCAGATATCAGCGCAGGCGGCGGTATCGTGGTTGTAACGATTAAGTGTGGTGTACAAATAAGTGACGGTAGCGACGCAGTTTTGCCACCAGGCGCTACGTGCTTTCCAGTCAGCATCATCGGCCATGCAGAATACGGTCAGCTTTTGCAGCGCCAGCGCTTCTCGCTCAAGTGTTTTTTCCGCCAGAGGAGGCGAGGCGTCGTCAGGTGCCTGAGCGCATCATCCAGCCTCGCGCACAGTGATTCCTGCATTTGCTGCCCGGCCCGGCTGGGGAACCACAGCACGCCAAGCAGTACCATCAGCAACGTGGGATAAAGACCGACGACGATACACCACAGGGTGAGTCGAACGACGACTTCCGGATAATCCACCATGGCGGGAAAAGTCTGGCCGTAAATGGCAACTGGCGAGGGCAAAAAATACCAGTCCCGGTGGTGAGTGCGCATCATGAACATGCTGCCTAATAGAATCAGGCAGGCGACGATCATGCGGATCGACGGGTAGCTATACGACCATTTGTAGATCAGGAATAAGCAGCCAATTTCCATTATCGTGGCGGCGACAAACAGGATCGCCACAAATTTGGTGTAAAACGCGTTTGACTGCACACCGTAAAACAGCACCGTCAGCGAGATTGCCATAAAAGGAATCTCGAAGGTCATGGAAATAATCGTCACCAGCAGGCAGCACACCCACAGCTGGAGGATTTGTGACACCCGTCCAGGACGTGTTTCTCGCTCAACTCGTCATGAAAAAACGCCAGCAGTCGAACCAGCGGCAACGGCAGGTAATTGAGCGCGTTCATTATTGTGACTCAAGGGTGGCAACCGCCGAGGCGCCGATGCGGAACATTTCCAGCGTCCGGTTGATTGACCGGTGATTTTCACCGGGAAACGCTGCGCGACGTGCACCCAGTTGATTGAACGCGTGACGCGCGGCAGACCGCCAAGCACCAAACCGCCATCGTCAGGCAGCACGCCATAGCCAATGGAGTCGACTTTGCCGCTAAAGGTTTTGCCACTGTCGCTCATCAGCCGCAGGGTGGCAGATGTACCAGAGTGGATATTTTTTAGCTCGGTTTCGCGGAAGTTGGCGATGACGTACCAGTGGCGCGTATCGATCAGGGTAAAGATAGGGCGCATTGCCGAAGCGAACTGACCGATTGACGTTTTTAGCGACACTACGCGACCGTCGAAGGGGGCGCGAACCGTGGCCATCTCAAGATGAAGTTGGGTTAAGGCGATATCTGCCTGTACCGCCACGCGCTGTGCCACCAGAGCATCGACACCACTAACGGCGGTGGCCGCTTGCTGCGCCTGTAATAACACGGCATTGAGATCCGCTTCGCTGGCGCGCTGCGCGGTGCGGGCGCGGTCAACATCTTCCGCCGAGACAAATCCCTGCGACAGCAGCGGTGCCGTGCGGTTAAGCGTGCTGCTAGCCTGTTTTTCCGCCGCCCGCGCTTTGGCGACCATCGCTTGAACAGAGTTGGCGGCCAGCTTCTGCGCGTCTACGCTGCGCTGTGTCAACATGATCTGCTCATCGAGGGCATGCAACGTAGCCTGTGCTTTCGCCAGATTGGCTTCATACGTCCGAGGGTCGATGCGAAATAGCAGGTCGCCCTGCTTAACCAGCTGATTATCCTTAACTGCCAGCTCGATGATACGTCCGCTGACTTCCGGGACCACATCTATCGTGTCGGCAGAGGCGTAGGCATCGTTGGTAGACGGTGAGCTATCCAAACGCCAGATGACAAATACCATCACCACGAGGGCGAGTATGACCAGAAACAGGGCCGGTACTTTATTACGAGAAACTTTCTTCTGCGAGCTTTCCATGGGCGCATCTCAATGTGAGTTAAAAAAACACCAGCCAGAACAGCATGGAGTAGAGTGCAAAGAGGGCGGTATAAATAACGCCCGCGAATGAAATCACTTTATATTTTTGCAGCATGAGCCGTCGGGTGATGAGCACAAGAATGACGCCGGCAATCATGCAAAAAAGCCAGCCGGGGTAATAAGCGCCTATAACGGGAATGGCCGGGGGAAACGAGCATCCTGACAAGAGCGTCGCGAGCGTGAGCCAGCCGCATTTTTTCAGCCGCCTCACTATTCTGGATTTAACTATTGGCATAAAGAAGAACATCCTGTGTATTGCTAACAATATCCGGAGTGAATGTAAAATAAAAACAGAAAGTCCAGTATGGCGATTTTTTAATTTGAGAAATATAACTTTATTATGCCACAGCATTCATAACTTATTTATTTTATTTATTAATTGGCTGTATATATTTTTAAAATAAATACTTTTGGGGGCTTCAGCGCCCCCAAAAGCGAGTGACATTAATTTGGGGTTACGATATTCACCCACAAATCGAAATTATCCAGACAGGCGATAATTTCTTCCAGTTTCGCGCCATTGCCAATAATTTTGGCTTTCTTCGCTTTTACCAGATCCGCCATTTTGGCTTGTCCGGTCAGCACGGCGTGCAGATCTTCACGGCTGATGTAGAAAGAGGCGTCGGCTTGCGGTTGCAGCGTTTTCCGGTAGTTAAGCACGCTATCGTTCAGCGTCAGGTTGAGGTTATCGCCGTTGCTCATATTGAAGTTCAGGCTGATATTTTTACCCGCAGCTTTCGCGCTATCGAGGCGAACGGCCATAAAGTCGAACAGCATTTCGACCGACATCCCGCGAATGGTGTCCGGGGAACCGGTGGTGCCGTGGCTGAACTTATGCACCCCTTCGCGCAGCTCTTTCGCGCCGGTCAGGTAGAAACCGCGCCATGTGGCGGACTCGGCCTGATAGCCCAGCTGTTCAAAGTTATTCGCTTGCAGATTCTTCGCGACCTGGTCACCCGGGTTGGCGGCAATCACCTGTTTCAGCAGTTCTGCCGACCAGCGGTAATCACCTTGCTTGTTCGCTTCTTGCGCCAGGTTGATGACACGGGCAGAACCGCCCAGCGCCTGCACGTAACGTTTACCCATCTCCACCTGACCATACGGATGCAGGTTAGCCGGGTTACCGTCGTAATAGCCAAGATAGAAGTTATACACCGCGCGGGCGTTGTGGCTGACAGAACCGTAATAGCCGCGGCTGGCCCAGTTATTGGCAAGTGCAGGCGGCAGCTTAATCATGTCGCCGATTTCATTCATGGTGTAGCCCTGGTTCGCCAGGTGCAGGGTCTGGTCGTGAATGTACTTGATGGTATCGCGGTATTTACCAATATAATCATTGATATGCTTATTGCCCCAGACCGGCCAGGTGTGCGGCATAAACAGCACTTCCGCGTCGTTACCCCACATATCCAGCGTTTCGTTCAGATACTCGGTCCACTTGCTGGTGTCGCGGGTTTTCGCGCCGCGCAGAGTGTAGAAGTTGTGCAGGGTATGCGTGGCGTTCTCGGCGGTACACAGGGCTTTCAGGGCCGGAATATAGAAGTGCATTTCGGCTGGCGCTTCGCTACCTGGGGTCATCAGGAAGTCAAACTCCAGGCCGTCGATAATCATCTTCTCGCCAGTTCTGACGATAGTTTTCGTCGGTGCAATAATGCTCGGGTCGCCCGTTGCCAGCGTCACGCCAAGGCCATTACCCACATTGCCTTGCGCGTTGTGCGGCAGTAACAGACCGTAAGAGTAGAGCGCACGGCGGCTCATGATGTTACCCGCCAGCACGTTTTCGCTGATGGCTTCGTCCATAAAGCCTGCAGGGGCAATCACCTGAACTTTGCCGGATTTAACATCGGCTTCAGAGATAATGCCTTTCACGCCACCATAGTGGTCGGTGTGGCTGTGAGTGTAGATAACGGCAACAATCGGTTTTTGCGGACGATGCTGGAAGTAAAGGTCAAGTGCGGCTTTTGCGGCAGGCGGCGTCACCAGCGGGTCGATAACAATAATGCCTTTCTCGCCCTCAACGAACGTAATGTTAGAGATATCCTGGCCGCGCACCTGATACATTTTATCGGTGACTTTGAACAGGCCAGAAATACCGTTGATTTGCGACTGACGCCACAGGCTGGGGTTTACGGTTTCCGGCGCTGCGGCATTAATATCAAATTTGTAATCGTCCGCGCGGTAGTAAACTTTACCGTTCGCATCACGCAGAATACCTTCATCCAGCAGCGGGGCGATAAATCCACGCTGGGCATCGTCAAAATCCTGACGATCGCTAAACGGTAATGATTTGGCGTAATTCTGATTAACCTGTTGGGTATATTGAGTGGCGGCTTTCGCTTCCTCTTTCGCGTTAGCGGTATTTACCATCATGCCGCTGGCGGCAGTTAACGCAATAACAATCCTGCTCAAACGGAATAACCGAGAGTTATTCATATAAATCTCCATTTATCATTTATGTCGTAAATATGTAATCCATGCAAAATACGTCATTTAAAGCTGGCGTTATCATAATTGGGAAATTGCGACTTTAATAAGTGGAAGTGTGAGCGGAACGCGCCATTTTATTAGGCATTTGTGCTGAAGAGGGAAAATTACAGTAAAACTATCATTGCAGAAAATAATATGAGTCGTTTTATGTGTTTATTATATATATTGTACCTGTCGTTGGCACAGCGGGACATTGCGCTACTGTGCCAACGTTTTACTCATGGGGCTTTAGCACAGAACTGTGGCAAAAAACGTTGATGCGCCAATATTGCTGCACCCTGAGCGCCATTAAAGTCAGAAGATGAGGCGGCAATAAAGCGCACGACCTGATGCGGCAGTGGACGGCGCAGGTACTTTTGGGTCATGGCAACGAGAGTCTCGCGTGGGAAGGCGGGCATATCCATCACGCCACCGCCCAGGATCACCGCATCGGGATCGAACAGATTAATGCTGGTGGCAATGGCCCGTGCCGCGTTTTCAAGCAGACTCTGGACGAAAGGGGCGTTTTCCGCATGGACGAAAAGATCGCGCAATGGGTAATTTCGGGGCTGTTGTTCGTACCAGCGTCTTAGCGCCATTCCAGAGCAATTGGTTTCCAGGCACCCAGGATTGCCACACGCGCAGTGTTGGGTCATATCTCCCAGGGGGATATGACCCAGTTCGCCTGCCACACCGTGTGCACCCGTCCACGGCGCACCGTTCATCCACACTGCGAACCCCATCCCCGTACCGAGATAGGCCGCCAGAACCAGTTGTTGCGTAAGGCGGTTTTCTACTACGTCCCAGGAGAGTTGCAGGTTAACGTCGCGGGAAAACTCAACCGGACAATTCAGCGTATTTTCGAGCTTATCGGCGAGATCATATAAATCCGCCGCTGTTAACGGCAGGTTAGGCGTAGAAATAATGGTGCGTTTATCTTTACTGACCAGCGCCGGAAATCCCATCACCAGACCATGACAGCGAGCGTTAAAGCGCCTGAGTTGCTCGTCAATCATTTCGCCGATACCCGACACCAGGCCGGGAGCAATGACTTCTGCGGTCCGCTTTTTTTCGCAGTGTAGCGTTTCACCTTCTGCTGTCCGCAGACAAAAGCGGATATGCGTTGCCCCCATATCCACGCCCGCTACGACGTTATGCTGTTTTTGCATGAGGCTGTACCTCGCTTTTTGCAGCCAGAATCTGCGCGGTCATAATTCTCCATGCTTCGTCGATATTTTCCGCATGATTAAACAGGCCGGAAGTGCCGACGATAAAGACATCCGCCCCTGCCGCCATCAGTTTTTCGTAAGTTGCCTGGTTGCAGGAACCGTCCACCTCAATTTCGTACTCCAGACCTTCTCGTTCACGCCATGCCTTCAGTTCGGCAAGTTTATCCAGCATTTCAGGAATGAACGGTTGTCCGGCAAAGCCGGGATCGACAGTCATGACCGTAATTTTATCGGCCTTATGGATATAGTATTTCATGGCCTCAACTGGCGTCTCCGGGTTAAGGATCAGCCCCACTTTCATGTCATGACGGCGGATTTCATCAATCAGGCGGAACGCCTGGCCGTTGATGGTTTCCGGATGCAGAGTGATGAAATCTGCTCCCGCACGCGCCAGTTGAGCAATGTAATCCTGCGGCCGCGTCACCATCAGATGACAGTCGAGCGGTTTAGTTGCCAGTTTTTTAACCTGACTTACGAAGAACGGTGAGAGTGTCAGATTGGGGACAAAGTGACCGTCCATGATATCGATGTGGAAGTAATCGGCATGGCTGTCGATAAATTCGATCTGTTCTTTAAATTTCAGCAGATCCATACACATTAACGAGGGGGAGATTTTCATGTTCAATTCCTTACTTACTGATAAGACGGTCAAGGGCGACAGCCGCGATAATTAATCCGCCCATCACCACCAGTTGGTAATAGGTTTGTACCTGCAAAATATTCAGACCGTTGTTGATGGTGCCGATGATCAACCCGCCAATCACCACAGAGAAAATGCGCCCCTTGCCGCCGAAGAAACTGGTGCCGCCAATGATGGCGCTGGCAATGGCATAGGTTTCAAAACCCATACCGGCAAGCGGTTCTGCGGCACCGAGTCGTGCAGTTGAGACGACGCCTGCCAGACCTGCACAAACACCGGAGATGATAAACACCACCAGGATGTGGAATTTCACGTCAATCCCGGAATAGAACGCCGAATTTTTGTTGCCGCCCAGTGCGTAGATGTTGCGCCCGAGCCGCATACGCGTTGTCAGAAACCAAAGGATGAGCGCGACAATTAGTGAGAAGATAACGGGGACAGGTATCCCAATTACGCTGGCGGCAAAGAAGTTCACGAAGTCAAATGAGAAGCCGTATACCGAGTTGGCATCGGAGATCACCAGCGTGATCCCACGGAAAATCGCGTTGGTGCCAAGGGTGATGATGAACGGGTGTAGCCCCGTCCAGTTGACCAGGCAGCCGTTGATCGCCCCCAGTGCGCCGCCAACCAGTACACCGCCAATCATCGCTGCGAGAAACGGGTCAACACCTGCCAACATCAGTTTGGCGGTCACCATACCGGAAAGCGCCAGAATCGCGCCAACCGAGAGGTCGATACCAGCGACCAGGATAGCGAAAAACTCGCCCATGCCGATCAATACCGTCACGGAGCTTTGAACAAAAATCTGGGTAATATTATTGGTGGTCAGAAAATATTCTGGTGACAGCGAACCAAAGATGGCGACGATGATCGCCAGGATAAAAAAGGTGCCGTATTTATCCCAGAACAGCGCAAAGTTGAACGGTTTCTTCTCGCTCGCTTCGCTTTTTACTCTTGTGGTAAAGCCCATGCCATAATCTCCTCTTCGCTCATGTCATCGCGATTCGTCAGGATTTGCGTCAGTCGTCCTTCGCAGAACACGGCGATGCGGTCGCAGACGGTGATAATTTCAGGTAGTTCAGATGACACCATCAGGATGACTTTTCCGTCGTCCGCCAGTTGGCGCATCACTTTGTAAATTTCGGCTTTCGCGCCAACGTCGATGCCGCGGGTAGGTTCATCGAAAATAATCACTTCCGGGCAACAGCACAGCCATTTGGAGATCAGGACTTTCTGCTGATTTCCCCCGGAGAGTTCGGTGATATTCTGGTTTACCGAATGACATTTCAGCGCCAGCAGTTCGCGTTGATTTTCAGCGGTACGTTGCTCGTCAACTTCATGAAACAAGCCCATCGCGCCTTTATAGCCGCCGTCTTTCAGACTGCGGCTGATCGCCATGTTCTGAGCGATGGAAAAGTTGGGGAAAAAACCGTTATCCCGGCGGCTTTCAGTGATGTAAGCCATCCCTTTTTTCACGGCATCCAGGGGTGAACGTGGAGAGATATCTTTGCCATTAAGACGGATTTCTCCGCCAGCGCGTTTATCCACGCCAAACAGACAATTCATCAGTTCAGTACGTCCGGAACCGACCAGTCCGGCAAAGCCTAATATTTCTCCCCGGCAGACGCTAAATGAGATATCCCGGACCTTTTTTCTGTCACGACTGGTGACGTTCCGCACCTCAAAAACCGTTTCGTGCGCAAGGTTGCTGACATTCTCCTTCATCGCGTTAAAACGGTTTTGCAGTTCGCGGCCTACCATCAGACGGACGATATCGTCATTTGACACATCGCTTACTATGCCGCTGCAAACGCTGCTGCCGTCTTTCATCACCGTATAGCGGTCGCAAATACGGCGAATTTCCGCCAACTTATGCGAGATATAGACGATGGCCGTACCCTCTTTACGCAACTGATTCATGATCAGAAACAGATAGTCCACCTCTTTATTGGTGAGTGAGGAGGTGGGTTCATCCATGATGATGACTTTGGCATCGAGCATCAGCGTTTTGGCAATTTCTAGCATCTGCTTGTGGCTGATAGATAAATTCGCCACTTTCTCATCTAGATCAACTTTCAAGCCCACGCGTAATAACATCATGGCGGCGCGGACACGCATTTCTCGCCAGTCGATAATATTGACGCCACAGATTTTTTTCGTCAGATGACGACCAATATATAAATTTTCCAGTACGGTTAATTCATCAATAACGCTGAGTTCCTGATAAATAATCCCGATACCGAGTTGTGCCGCTAATTTATGATCCAGCTTGTTATAGCTAATGTTATTAATGGTAATGGTGCCTTTGGTCGGCTCATGTATTCCGGATAAAACTTTCATTAGCGTGGATTTACCCGCGCCATTTTCTCCTAGTAATGCATGTATTTCACCAGGATAAACCGTTAAATTAACCGACTTTAATGCGTGAACCGGACCAAAGGACTTGCCGATCCCCGCCATCGATATATATGGCGTGGCCATAAATAACCTCTCTGCACGAAATATCGTATTATTGCCTGATGGCTACATTTATCAGGTCTACGTTCAGGTTATTTTGTTGGCCGGATAAGACACTTCATTAGCATCATCATCCGGCATCATTCAGTTTTATTGAGTGACCAGGATTGAATCGACCAGTTTAAATTCCGGTGCTTTATCCAGCGGGATAACCTTGCCGGATTTCTCAGCGTCAACCATCAGCTTCAGACCCGTTGCGCCGATATCCGCCGGGTTCTGGGCAACCGTCGCGGTCATTTGTCCGGCTTCCACCATTTTGCGGGCTTCCGGAATGCCATCTGTACCGACGACCAGCACTTTTCCCGTTTTTCCGGCGTTTGCGACTGCCTGAGCAACACCCATTGCCATCGTGTCATTCGCGCAATAGATCGCTTTAATATTCGGATTACGTTGCAACACGTTAGTGGCGACATCCAGTGCTTTAATGCGGTCCCAGTCGGCAGGCTGGCTGGCGACAAGCTTGATCTGGCTTGCTTTTTTGAAGGCTTCGGTGGCACCATTACGACGCGCTTCACCGGAGGCGTTACCGGCTTTACCCTCAATGATTGCGACTTCACCACCTTCAGCGCCCAATTTGTCAATAATGAACGACGCGCCTTTCGCCCCGACAGCAACGTTATCGGTGGTGACAAAAGCTTCCACATTGCCGCCAGCTTTTTTCAGATTATCCATGTCGATTTTTTCATCGAGATTAACCAGATAAATGCCTTTTTTCCATGCGCGGGCGACAGGCATGACCAGATTCACTGAGGATAATGGAGCGAAGGCGATACCTTTGTAATTTTTATTACTGAGATCTTCAAATAACTGCAATTGAGATTGAAAATCGCCTTCTGAAGGAGAGGCAAAAATATCAACGCTGACGCCCAGTGTTTTTGCTTCATCTTCAATGCCTTTTTTCATATCTACCCAAAATGGGTTGGAGAGGGTTTTCAATACGACAGCATATTCGGCGGCAGCAAAAGCGCTGGTTGACAACATTAAGCCCACGAGTGTGCCGCTGAAATATTTCAGATATTTATTCATAATAATGTTCTCACGGTAAGGGGACAGGTAACTCCGCGATGGCGGAATTACCTTTTTCTTATTTCAGCGCGCCTGGTGAGAAGAAATCAACAATTGCGCCGGTTTTTTGCATATTAATATTAGCTTGTTCAATGTTGAGCTGGGCGACAGAGACAAAAAAAGCGTCCAGCAAAGTTAGTTGTAATATTCTTGCCGAGGCATTACGACCTAATAACGGCGTTTCCGGGGCTGGTGAGCAAATAATATAATCGGCCAGTTTCGCTATCGGTGAATGGTAGCTATGGGTTATACAAATAATCTTTGCCCCGTTCTTTTTTGCCAGTTCTACGGCCGCTTTTACATCACTGGTTCGCCCGGAATGGGTCACTACCAGCACAACATCTCCTTCCTGTAACAACGAAGCGGACATCATCATGATGTGAGCATCAGGATAGGCCTGACAGCGTACGCCAATGCGCAAGAACTTGTGCTGTACATCAGCACAGATAGCATTTGATCCTCCGGCACCGTACAAATCCCGCTGTCTGGCCTGATAGAAAAAGCGGGCGGCACGGTGGATCTCATCAACGTTGACGATCGACTGACCTTCCATAATGGTGCGTAAAGTGATGTTAAATACCTTATTCACCACATCCTGCGGCGCTTCATCAAAAGCCAACTCGGAAGGCAATACCTGTTCTGACTGAGAAAAATAATCTTCCAGCGCACTGCGTAAGTTACGAAAGCCGCTAAACCCCAGCAGCTTTGATACCTTAACTATCATCGCTTCAGATACCGCCAGAGCTTCTGCGACATCTTTAATTGCGGGTGCACAACTCAGGTTACCGGGTTTGAGTAACCACTCCACGATGCGGCTTTCATTTTCTGTCATTCCTTCCTGCTTCATTCGCAGGTAAGGCGCTAACCCTATACCGTTCGGAAGCGCTGAATCAAACTCTGACTGGCTCATCACGTTCTCTTGTCCTTGAATTGAAGACGCCACTATATCACCACAGCAAGAACAGAAAAGATGCTGGCGACTTCACAAAAAAATAAAATTTATAAAGTTTATTTTATTGTGAACAATGGCGAGTGGCTTAAAATTTTATTTCATTTAATTAGTTTAAAAACATGATGTTATTTGTTTTTCTGGTTTTTTAGATGATAGATGTTGCTGGATGGTGAGTGTCTTTAACGCTATTGCGCTGTCAGATGTAACTCTGTAAAACAGATCAGGAAGGCGTAATTCATCGATTTTGGGTGTTTTTAATTCATTAACATCACAAATGTTTTTTGATTGTGAAGTTTTGCACGGACGGGGAAGATGAATGAAAAAGATTGCATTTGGCTGTGATCATGTCGGTTTCATTTTAAAACATGAAATAGTGGCACATTTAGTTGAGCGTGGCGTTGAAGTGATTGATAAAGGAACCTGGTCGTCAGAGCGTACTGATTATCCACATTACGCCAGTCAAGTCGCACTGGCTGTTGCTGGCGGAGAGGTTGATGGCGGGATTTTGATTTGTGGTACTGGCGTCGGTATTTCGATAGCGGCGAACAAGTTTGCCGGAATTCGCGCGGTCGTCTGTAGCGAACCTTATTCCGCGCAACTTTCGCGGCAGCATAACGACACCAACGTGCTGGCTTTTGGTTCACGAGTGGTTGGCCTCGAACTGGCAAAAATGATTGTGGATGCGTGGCTGGGCGCACAGTACGAAGGCGGTCGTCATCAACAACGCGTGGAGGCGATTACGGCAATAGAGCAGCGGAGAAATTGAGATTCATCCACTACTTGCATGGATGAGTAATGATTAATGTGGATAGAGTTTCTTTTTGAGGTTGGCTAATGAAACGCTTTCCGCTATTTCTTTTATTCACCCTGCTCACGCTGTCCACCGTTCCGGCCCAGGCCGATATTATCGACGACACCATTGGCAATATTCAGCAGGCGATTAATGACGCTTATAACCCTGACCGTGGGCGAGACTATGAAGATTCGCGCGACGACGGCTGGCAGCGTGAAGTGAGCGACGATCGGCGCAGACAATATGACGACCGCCGCCGCCAGTTTGAAGATCGCCGCAGGCAGCTGGACGATCGCCAGCGCCAGCTTGATCAGGAGCGTCGGCAACTGGAGGATGAAGAGCGGAGAATGGAAGATGAGTATGGGCGATGAGGTTGGGTATGGAGCAGGCATCGCCCCTCACCCCAATGGGGAGAGGGAGAAAACGAGCGCAATATTCAATATCGAGCACAATCGGTCCCCTCGCCCCTCTGGGGAGAGGGTTAGGGTGAGGGGGCCAGCGCGCACATTCCCTCTCATCACGCCACCCCAATCTCCATCCCATCAAACCCCACCTCAAACCCTGACGGTAGTGCGTTTTCCATCATCCATTCATCAAACTGGTGGCTGATGTGCGTCAGAATTACCCGGGGCAGCGAATGCGTGCGTTTAACGCCTGAATTGTTGCCAAATCACTGTGATTACGCGGAGTCTGCTCGCGCGGGGCGTGGCTGCAGTCAATCACCATCAGCTGCGGGCGATTGTTGCTTAAAAAGGTGAGCGTTTTGTCCGGCAACCCGGCGGTATCGGAGAGCCAGGCGATGCGGCTGTGCGGGGTTTCCAGCAGGTAGCCAAAGGTCAGTTTCGAATGCGCCAGCGGTACGGGCGTAATCTGCAATTCCTGCAGGGCGGAAGACCACAAACGGCTCGACGGTATGGCTGAAATCCAGCAGGCCGGGATGTTTAAACAGATCGTCACAGCCCTGTTCGTCGGGCGGGCCGTAAACCGGCACGCTATCGCCGACCCCCCAGCGCAGTGGAAACAGCCCCTGAACGTGATCCATATGGTAGTGGGTCAGCAAAAATTGCTGGAAAGATCCGGCCGGCCAGCGGTCGGTGAGATCGTGTTGCCGGCATCGATCAGGGTGACAGCATCGTTAAATCACCACGCCGCTGCAGGCTTTACGTCGATACTGCGGCGCGCGTCTGGCGCAGGCCGGGCAATGGCAGCCCCAGGCGGGCACGCCCTGTGCGCCGCCGGTCCCGCTAAGGGTGAGCGTCAGGCTCATAGCGCCTTGGTGAAACGGATGTGGCTGGGCGCGTAGCCTTCACGCTGATAGAAGCGGTGGGCATGAATTCGTTTAGTGCTGGTCGATAATTCCGTCATCTCCGCACCCATCTCACGGGCGGTCTTTTCCGCCCACGCCAGCAGCTGGCTGCCGATCCCTGAACTGCGCACTTTTGGCATCACCACCAGTTCCTGAATCTCACCAATCCAGTTGGCGTGATGTAGATGAAACTGTAAATGCAGGCTAATCATGCCAACAAGTTCTCGTCCTGCAGAGCCAACTGATAATGCAGATTACGATCCGCAAGGTTCGCGGCGAAGCCGGTATAAAAGGCGTCGCGGTCGTATTCGGCTTGTTTCAATTCGCACATTAACGCGTAGACTCGTCGTCGACGTCCAACGTCGCATGGCGCAGTTCACACTCAGGCATGGCTTCTCTCCTTTCGTCCCATCAGGGTGAGTAGTTTATCCACCGACTGTAGCAGACTTCCATCGTTATTGAGCGTGTGGCACTCCGAGGGCGTATAGCGTGCGGCACGCTCCAGTCGCGCGGCAATTTCGACGCCGTTTTCCGCCCGCGGTTAATCGTTCGCGCAGAATTTCAGGTGACACCTGTAAACAGACCGGCAGCAGCGCGCTGGCGTAGCGCGCTTTTGCCTGCGCCAGATGCGCTCGCGAACCGTTGACTACTACGTCAAATCCACCGTGCAGCCACAGGTCAATCTCGACACCCACACCGTAGTACAGGCCGTTAGCGTGCCAGCTCAGAGCGAGCAGATCTTTCCCGGCGCGGGTGAAAAATTCCTGCTCGCTCAGTGCGAATGGATTTCGCAGCCCGCGCTTGCCGGACGGGTGATATAGCGATGTGCAACCAGCAGGTCGCTGTGTTCCTGCTGGCGCAACACCTCCAGCAGGCTATCTTTGCCGGAGCCGGAAGGACCCATTAACCAGATCAGTTTTCCCATCATCAGAACACCCTTTTTCTCTGACGCCAGACGTGGTCGATATGAATGTGCTCGCCTTTGCGGTGGGCTAGCACCAGGTCGGCACGCTTACCTTCGGCGATGACGCCGCGGTCGTGAAGGTTGAGTGCCCGCGCAGGGTTTTGCGTTACCAGATTAATGGCCTGCGCAAGCGTAAAGGGGGTTGTTCTCGTCATCCGCGACGCGGAAGGCGGCATCCAGCAGGCTCGCTGGATAATAGTCAGAGGAGAGGATATCCAGCAGTCCCAGCGAGGCGAGCTGATGCGCCGCGACGTTGCCTGAGTGCGAGCCGCCGCGCACGATGTTTGGTGCGCCCATCAGCACGTTCATGCCGTGACGACGCGATGATTCAGCGGCTTCAAAGGTGGTCGGGAACTCGGCAATCACGCTGCCCAATAGATGTGATTCGACGACGTGATCGTGGGTGGCATCATCGTGGCTGGCTAACGCGATTTGGCGTTCGCGGCACTTCCGGCGATGGCGGTACGATTGGGCTGCGACCAGCGTGCCGCCAGGGCCAGCTGTTCTTCTTCATACTCGCGCATCTGCGCATCGGTCAGCGAGTATTTACCTTGAGATCCGGTACTTCTCGCGATTGGCGAACTGACCTGGCCCGGCGAGTGGACCATCAGTGATACCAGCGACACCGGTTCGCGGTTGACCAGCTTTTCGAACAGCGGCAGCGTGGTGTGGTGCGGCAGTTCGCAGCGCAGGTGCAGGCGATGCTCGGCGCGGTTGAGGCCGCGCTTTTGCGTCTCCTCAACGGCGTTAATCATCTTTTCCAGATTCTCCAGCCGATCGCCGCCGTCGCGCACGTCGCCAATCGCTACCGCATCCAGCACGGTGGTGATGCCGCTGGCGACCATCAGCGCATCGTGGCTGCTCATCGCCGAGTGGGCCGGCCAATCGACTTTGGGCCGCGGGGTGAAGATTATCCTGATTATCGGTGTGCAGCTCGATCAGCCCCGGCAGCAGCCAGCCGCCTTCGCCGTCCATCGCTTCCGGCAGACGGCTCTGGCTATCGGCAAAGGCGCGAATCTCGCCGTCCTGCACTTCCAGCGAACCTTGAACAACATCGTTATCAAGAACCAGCTTTATATTATTGATAATCATGCAGGTGTACCCATTGGGTGGAGGCGGTCAGCGACCTGGTTGCGGACGACTTCGTCGTGAAAAATACCGACAATGGCCGCACCGCGGGTTTTGGCTTCATGAATCAGGCTGACGACCGCCGCGCTGTTTTTGGCATCCAGCGAGGCGGTGGGTTCGTCGAGCAATAAAATGGGGTAGTCGACGATAAAACCGCGGGCGATGTTGACGCGCTGTTGTTCGCCGCCGGAGAAAGTTGACGGTGCGAGGTGCCATAAGCGCTCCGGCACGTTCAGACGAGTCAACAGCTGGGCGGCTTTGGCGGCGCAGGCTTCACGCGGTACGCCGGTATTGAGTAGCGGCTGCATCACCACTTCCAGCGTCGAGATTCGCGGGATCACGCGCAGAAACTGGCTCACCCAGCCGACGGTGGTTTTGCGGATCTCCACCACCTTGCGCGCCGGGGCGCTGACCAGGTCCACCCATTCGTCGCCGTGTTTAATATGGATATGCCCTTCATCCGGCAGATAGTTGGCATAAAGCGAGCGCAGCAGCGTTGATTTACCGCTGCCGGAATGGCCGTGAAGTACGACGCATTCCCCATTTCTGACCGAGAGTGAGGCATTATGCAAAACGGGAAGCTGGACGCCATTTTGCTGGTGAAGAACAAAGGTTTTACTCACATTTTGGACGTGCATCATTTTGTGCCTAATCATTTTCGAGTATCGGGGGCGTCGCTGCGCTTATCCGGCGCTACGAAGCGCTTGTAGGTCGGGTAAGGCGAAGCCGCCACCCGACAAGAGTCAGTTCTGCGAACACCGATGACACCAGCAGCTGGGTATAGGGATGATGAGGATCGTCGAGCACCCGGTCGGTTAACCCACTTTCCACCACCTGGCCCTGTTTCATCACCAGTAGACGGTCGGCCAGCAGGCGCGCGACGCCCAAATCATGGGTCACGATCACCACCGCCAGGTTCAGTTCCACCACCAGGCCGCGCAGCAGGTCGAGCAGGCGGGCCTGCACCGACACGTCCAGACCGCCGGTGGGTTCATCCATAAATACCAGCTTCGGGTGAGTGACCAGATTGCGGGCTATCTGTCAACGCTGCTGCATGCCACCGGAGAAGGTGGTAGGTCATCGATACGCGACGCCGGGATCTCCACCTCTTCCAGCCAGCGCTGGGCGGTGGCGCAGATATTCGCCGTAGTGCCGTGCGCCGGTGGCCATCAACCGTTCGCCAATATTGCCGCCCGCCGACACCTGACGGCGCAGGCCGTCCATTGGATGCTGATGCACCACGCCCCACTCGGTGCGCAGGCGACGGCGCTCGGCCTCGCTCATGGCGTACAGCGAACTGTCCTGGTAGCGAATCACCCCTTCTTGCGGCGTCAGACGTGCGGAAATCGACTTCAGCAGCGTGGTTTTTCCGGAGCCGGATTCACCGACGATGCCCAGCACTTTCGCCCGGCCATAAATCAAACGAGACGTTGCTAAAACCTTTACCCGGCGCGTACAGATGGGTCAGGCGGTCAACGGAAAGTAAGGGTTGGCTCATGAATTTTTGGCCTCGCTCTGTTGGCGGCAGTAGTCGGTATCGGAGCAGACAAACATCCGTTTGCCGCTATCATCCAGCACCACTTCGTCGAGATAGCTGTGGGTTGAACCGCAGATAGCGCACGGCTCGTGCAAGCGCTGAACGGTGAACGGATGGTCGTCGAAATCGAGGCTCTCCACGCGGGTGTACGGCGGCACGGCGTAGATTCGTTTTTCACGCCCGGCGCCAAACAGCTGCAGCGCGGGCATCATCTGCCATTTTCGGGTTATCGAATTTTGGAATCGGTGAGGGGTCCATCACGTAGCGGTCGTTTACCTTGACCGGATAGGCATAGGTGGTGGCGATATGGCCGAAACGGGCGATCTGTTGGTGCCAGTTTCACCTGCATCACGCCGTACTCTTCCAGCGCGTGCATGGTGCGGGTTTCGGTTTCGCGCAGCTGGATAAACCCATCAGGTATCGGGATCCCCAGCCTGGAGATCGGGATCTGATCCTCGACCAGCGGCGTTTCCGGGATCCGGTGACGGGTCTGGATGAGCGTCGCGTCTTCGGTGCGCTCGGTGGTATGCACTCCGGTGACCCGCTGGAAGAAGTGGCGGATCGACACGGCGTTGGTGGTGTCATCCGCCCTTTGATCGATAACCTTCAGCACATCCGCTTTCGCCAATCACGCTGGCGGTGAGCTGAATGCCGCCGGTCCCCCAGCCGTAGGGCATCGGCATTTCACGGCCGCCGAACGGCACCTGATAGCCGGGGATCGCCACTGCTTTCATGATCGCACGGCGGATCATGCGTTTGGTTTGTTCATCGAGGTAGGCAAAGTTATAGCCGCTGAGATTAGCCATCTTTTTGCTCCCGTTGCAGGCCATTTCAACAGTTCCAGTTCGGCCTGGAAATCGACGTAATGAGGGAGTTTGAGGTGTGAGACGAAACCGGCAGCCTCGACGTTATCGGCGTGGGCGAGGACGAACTCTTCATCCTGCGCCGGGCCAACCGCATGTTCGCCATATTCCGGTGCCTGCAAGGCGCAGTAGAGACCAGCGCCATGGCCATGGCTTTACGTTCGCTCATGCCGAATACCAGACCGTAGCCGCGGGTAAAGTGCGGCGGTTCGTCCGCCGGGTCGACGAAACCGTTGACCATTTCGCACTCGGTCATCAACAGTTCGCCGACGTTCACCGCAAAACCCAGCTCTTTGGGCACAATTTCCATCTCGACATAGCCGCTGCGGATTTCGCCCGCGAACGGGTGGTTACGCCCGTAGCCGCGCTGGGTGGAGTAGGCCAGCGCCAGCAGATAGCCTTCATCGCCGCGCATTAGCTGCTGTAGGCGGGACGAGCGTGAACACGGGTAAACCGGCGGCGTGCGGGTGATATCGTCCGGCGTTGCGCCGTTATCCTGCTCCGCTTTCGCCGAGACCCTAACTGGCAAGCAGGCTGAACACATGCGGCGCTGATGACGGCTCACCGCCCTCGGTTTTCAGCGCCGGGCTTCGCCGTTGGCCAGCAAGGTAAAATCCAGCAGGCGGTGGGTGTAGTCGTAGGTGGGGCCGAGAAGCTGCCCGCCGGGCACGTCTGTAGACGGCGGAGATGCGGCGCTCAAGGCGCATTTTAGTGGTATCGATCGGCTCGCTGACCGCCAGCTTCGCCAGCGTAGTGCAGTAGGCGCGCAGCAGAAAAATGGCTTCGATGTTATCGCCGCTGGCCTGCTTTAGCGCCAGCGCCGCCAGTTCGCGGTCGGCAATGCCGCCCTCGGTCATCACCCGGTCAACGGCCAGATTCAGCTGTTGTTCTATCTGGGCGACGCTCAGCTCGGGTAGCGAGGTGTCGGCCCGGCGTCGGCTTTCCTGGAGCTGGTGGGCGGCTTCAATCGCCTTTTCGCCCCCTTTGACGGCTACATACATCAGCAAACCTCCACGTGGGTGGTGCGCGGGATCGCTAACAAGCGCTCGCCGCAGGTGAGGATCAGATCCACGCCGAGCGGGAACGGGTGCGGGCGTTCGGTCAGTTCATGCAGAATGCACTCCGGCAGCTGCGGGGCGATCATGCGCTATTCCGGAATACCGGCACCGGTCAGGCGCAGCATGCGGCCGCCGCTCAGGCTGGCAACCTGCACGATCAACGTGGCGCTGGTTTCTGGCGCGATGGCGCTGCCGGTACACAGCGCATCCAGCTGTTCGCGGCTGATGGTGTCGTTCGACACCGCAAAAGTCGCCTGCTGCGGTTGCTCAACCGACGGTGCGTTGGTGTGAAAACGCAGGCTCTGGCTGACGATATCGTTATGCAGCGCGCCTGCCAGCCATACCGGCGCTCGTTGTCGGCCAGCGTCAGCAGGGCGCTGGTGGTAGCAATATTCAGCGGCTGCCAGCCGTGCTTGAGCTGATGCAGCGCGACAATCACGCCCGGCTCGCTCATCGCTTTTAACAGGCGACGAAAACTGTGTTGGGCATCCTGCACGGGAAGGGTAAAAGCGGTTTCCAGGGTCATGCGTTATCTCCGCGAACCAGCGTAAAGAAGTCGACCCGGCTGGCGTTGATTTCGGCCTGACGTGCGGCAATGCGCGCCGTGCGGTCCGCTTCCAGCGGGGTAATGAGGGTTTCTAATAATGTTTGATAATGGGCGGGCTGCTGGAGCAGGGCATCAAGCAACGCGCAGCGTTCGGCATGCGGTTTGTCGCGCCCGAGGATCCAGCTGTAGCCTAATGTGCCGTTGCTCAAGCGCACGGCGGCGCGGGTGAGAGTAGCGTCCCCGGCAAAAAAGCGTTCGCCGGTGCCGCCCATGCGTCCCTGTAGCTGAACCAGTCCAGTTTCGGCTGCGCGGATAACTTCGTATTGCGCAGTAATATTCAAGGCGCTCATTTTTGTCGCGAGGCTGGCGGGGTCGCAGTGGGACAGCACCGACATCCAGTGCTGACGAGTCGCGTTATTGGCGTCCATTCAGTGCTCCATAATAAATTCGATCATGTCGGCGCCGGTCAGGCTGACGGAGTATCCATCACCTGGTCATCGCCTTCACGGTGGTTCAGGGTGCGCACGCACAGCAGGGGCGCCATATTGGGAATTTCCAGCCGCTGGCTCTCTTTGGCCTGCGCCCGGCGCGCGCTGATGCGGGTCTGGCTCCGCTTGAGCGCGATACAGGACTGCTCGCGCAGAAAGTCGTGCAGCGATTCGCTGCCAAAGCTCTGTAGCGTTGGCCATAGATTGAGGTCGGCAAAATAGTGGTCGATCAGGCACAGGGCTACGCCGTTGACCCGGCGCAGCGTGCGCAGGTGAATCACGTTGTCGCCTTCATCAATACCCAGCGCGTCGGCGATTTTGCCGGAAGCCGGGCGCAGTACCGACAGCAGTTTTTCGCTGGTGGGATGGCTGCCGTGATCGAGCAGGTTCTGGCTAAAGCGCGCCTGGGCGTTCAGCGGGTAGTCGAACGGGCGCATCAGCACCAGCACGCCAATCCCCTGGCGGCGCTGCACCCAGCCTTTTTCGACCAGTTGATCGATGGCCCGACGCAGGGTGTGGCGGTTGACTTCAAAACGTGCCGCCAAGCTGATGCTCGGCGGGGAGGTAATCGCCGCAGCGGTAGTTCTGTCGCAGCTCTTGTTCCAGGCGAGCGGCAATCTCTTGATAACGCGTAGGATAACTGGTCGGATGTGTAGACAAGTGCATAGTCATCAAGACCTCGCTAATCAGATAAAGTGCTTACGCAAACGCTGAGAGAGGAAATCCAACAGGCTGACGGTGGTGATGATGAACACCGTGTCCGCAGGTTTGCTGGAACTGAAAGCCGCGAATCGCTTCCCATAAGGTCACGCCGATACCGCCTGCGCCAACCATGCCGACGACGGTGGCGGAGCGGACGTTAGACTCAAAACGGTATAGCGAATAGGAGATTAAGAGCGGCATCACCTGCGGCAGAACGCCGTAGATAATCTCTTCAATTTTGTTGGCACCGGTGGCTCGGATGCCTTCTACCGGGCCGGGTTCAATCGCTTCCACCGCTTCGGACAGCAGTTAAAGCACCCCGGTGGTGTGAATAAACAGCGCCAGCACCCGCACGCCGGCGAACGGGCCTAAACCCACGGAGACGACGAACAGCATGGCAAAGACCATTTCGTTAATGGCGCGACAGGCGTCCATCAGGCGGCGCATCGGTTGGTAAATCCACCACGGCACCAGGTTTTCAGCGCACATCAAACCAAAGGGGATGGAGAGAACGACCGCCAGCGCGGTGCCCCAGCACGGCGATTTGCAGGGTTACGGCCATCTCTTTGAGATAGTCCTGCCATAGGCTGCAGTCTGGTGGGAAGAAGTCGGCAGCGAAGGTCGCCATGTTGCCGGCGTCGGTGAACAGCGTCACCGGGTCGATTTCCGCGCCTTTCCAGGAGACAACGAGCACCGCCAGCAAAATGGCCCAGTTAATCAGCGAGAACCAGCTGCGCTTCGGCGGAGGAACGGTGATGGTTTGCTGCATAATTTGCTCCGTTTGAGTTCCAATTCCCCCTCTCCCTGCTCCCTGTGGGAGAGGGGGAAAGGGTTACTGCACCGCTTTGGTCACCGAAGTCATCGCGCCAATCGCGGCGGTGGTTCGGTCAAGGTCGTTCAGGCGGGACTGGATTCAGTCGTGTTTGCGCTTCTCCTTCTCATTCACGTCCGTTGCCCTTCACGGTCTGCATCTCTTTAAACAGCGTCAGCTGGCGAATTGGCAGCAGCTGCAGGTCGCTGGAAGCGCGGAACGGCGCCCAGCCCAGACGTTCCAGCACGGTCTTTTCTTCTGGCGTCTTGCCGTAATTCATAAAGAAGCTGTAGACCTTGTCTTTGGTGGTTTCGGATAGGTTTTTACGCCATACAATCGGGTCGCCAGGGATCAGCGGTGACTTCCAGATAACCTTCAGCTCTTTGAGCTTGTCCGGCGCGGAGGTTTTCAGCTTGTCGAGGTTTTCGGTGTTGTTGGTGGCGACATCAACCTGTTTGTTGGCGACGGCCAGCGCGTTGGTTTCATGGCTGGCGTTAACCGTGCGCTTGAAGTCGCTGGCGGAGGCGTTGTTCTTGGCGAAGACGTAGTAGCCCGGGACGAGGAAGCCGGAGGTGGAGTTTGGGTCGCCATTGCCGAAGGTCAGTTCTTTACGCTTGGCAAGCAGATCATTGAGGTTATTGATTGGGCTGTCTTTGTTGACGATCAGCACGCTCCAGTAACCAGGGGAGCCGTCGGCGGCGACGGTCTGGGCGAATACCTGACCGTTAGCGCGATCCACCGCTTCCAGTGGGGGAGAGGTTGCCGTACCAGGCGATATCCACTTTATTAAAGCGCATACCCTGGATGATCCCGGCATAGTCCGGTGCAAAGAAGGCGTTAACCTTCACGCCCAGCGACTTTCCATGTCCTTCAGGAACGGTTCCCATTGTGGCTTTAAGTTCTGCTGTGATTCCGTCGAAATAATGCCGAAGTTCAGCGCTTTTTCCTGCTCTTTCGGCGTGCGCCGGGGTGAGCAGGGTGCTGAGACTGAACATGCTGGTAAAGGCCAGCGCGGCAACCGTCTTATAGCTCATTTCCATTCCTCATTGTGGGGATGTCAGGCAGCCTGCGCGTTCTCTTCGACGCGGTTAATGCTGCGGTAGAGATGGTCAAAACGTTCGTTATCAAACTGTTGGCTGCTGCCGTCGTAGAACACGTGTCCCTGACGCAGCGCGACGATGCGTTCGCAGTAGCGCAGCGCATAGTCGACCTGGTGCAGCGTCACCACTACGGTGATGCCATCGGTCTGGTTGATGTCGCGCAGGGTATCCATCACGATGCGCGCTGATTCTGGGTCCAGCGAGGCGATGGGTTCATCGGCCAGAATCACTTTCGCCTGCTGCATCAGCGCACGGGCAATCGCCACACGTTGCTGCTGGCCGCCGGAGAGGGTGGAAACGCGCTGATGGGCAAAATGCACCATGCCAACGCGGGTCAGCGCCTGTAACGCGCGCTGTTTCTGCTCGCCGGTGAACCAGCTAAAACAGGTGCGCCAGAACGGCGTGCTGCCGAGCGCGCCAATCAGCACGTTCTCCAGTACGCTCAGGCGGTTCACCAGGTTGAATTGTTGGAATATGTAGCCGGTATGGGCGCGGCTTTTGCGGATATCGCGGGCCAGGCGGCCTTCGCGCTGGACTGTGCGGCCCAGCAGCTCGATATGGCTACCGACAGATTTATCGCCGGTAATCAAACCGCTTAAGTGACGTAAAAGGGTGGATTTTCCGGAACCCGACGGCCCAAGCAGAGCCACCATTTCACCGTGATGAATGTTCAGATCAACCGCATGCAGCGCCTGATGCTGATTGAAGGTTTTGGCGAGCTTCTCGACACGGATAATCGTTTGCATGATGCAGCCTCCCTAAAAAAGTGGCTCCATCGTGGCGGATTATTGTGACGATTTGGTTAATTAAAAGTGACTAACAGATGAAGAGTTAACGGGAATTCGATGACAGTGCGGGAGGGCGGGCCTCCCGGCGGGTTATTGCGTTGGTTGTTGTTTGACGACATTAATCATCCACGGTACGCCAAATTTATCGGTGACTTTGCCAAAGCCATGCGCCCAGAAAGTTTCCTGCCAGGCCATTTCGATTTTTCCGTTAGCGGCAAGATTGTCAAACCAGCGTTTTCCTTCTTCGACCTGTTGCGAATCGAGCACCAGCGTAAAGCCGGAGTAGCTGGCTTTTCCTGACGGCATGGCATCGCTCATCATGATGTCGCTTCCGGCAATGCGCACATTGGCGTGGGCGATGGCGGTATCGGGAAATTGCATTCCGGAAGGGCAGTTCTCGGCGCTGTCCTGCGCTGATTTTGGCATTTCGCCGAAGCTGATTTTATAGAGCAGTTCCGCGCCCAACGTACGTTGATAATAGGCAATCGCGTCGGAACAGTTACCGGCAAAAGAGAGGTAGGGACTTAACGGCATGATGGTGACCTCAGTTAAGAGAAGCCAGTTAAGTGTAGTTCGAAATTTATACAGATGAGAGGCGGCCTGATAAGACGCGCGAGCGTCGCATCAGGCAGTCGGCACTGTTGCCGGATGCGGCGTAAACGCCTTATCCGGCCTACGGAGGGTGCGGGAATTTGTAGGCCTGATAAGACGCGCAAGCGTCGCATCAGGCAGTCGGCACCATTGCCGGATGCGGCGTAAACGCCTTATCCGGCCTACGGAGGGTGCGGGAATTTGTAGGCCTGATAAGACGCGCAAGCGTCGCATCAGGCAGTCGGCACCGTTGCCGGATGCGGCGTAAACGCCTTATCCGGCCTACGGATGGTGCGGGAATTTGTAGGCCTGATAAGACGCGCAAGCGTCGCATCAGGCAGTTGGCACTGTTGCCGGATGCGGCGTAAACGCCTTATCCGGCCTACGGAGGGTGCGGGAATTTGTAGGCCTGATAAGACGCGCAAGCGTCGCATCAGGCAGTCGGCACCGTTGCCGGATGCGGCGTAAACGCCTTATCCGGCCTACGGAGGGTGCGGGAATTTGTAGGCCTGATAAGACGCGCAAGCGTCGCATCAGGCATCTGGCACCGTTGCCGGATGCGGCGCGAGCGCCTTATCCGGCTTACCGATCACAATACAATCAGTTCTTTTTCACAAACTCAGATTTCAGTTTCATCGGACCAAAACCGTCGATTTTGCAATCGATGTTATGGTCGCCTTCAACCAGGCGGATGTTTTTCACTTTGGTGCCAATTTTCAGCATCGAAGAGCTACCTTTCACCTTCAGATCTTTAATGATGGTAACGCTGTCGCCGTCAGCCAGCAGATTGCCGTTAGCATCTTTAACGATCAGCTCGTCGCTTTCCTGTGCAGGTTCTGCGTCGTTCCATTCGTAGGCACATTCCGGGCAGATGTACATGCCGTTATCTTCGTAGGTGTATTCGGAGTTGCATTTTGGGCAGTGTGGTAATGACATGTGGATTTCCTCAAAAGTCAGCAGGGCAAAAGCGCCAAAAAACGGCAGATTGCCGAAAAAGGCCGCAATTATACACAAAATCCCTGAGTTTGTCGGGGGTACTGCTGATTTTAGACGACGATCGTTTTCATTTGAAAGGAAACGCAAAAAGAAAATAATCTTTTTGCCTCTATTTATTATTTAAGATAATGTTAATGCTCTACTTGTTCTTTTTTTAATTCACATGATATTTTTATCTTTCTGACGTTTTAAACGTATCAGAAGACGTTATTTATTCTGATAAAAAACAACACACTAAATATAAAATTATTTCTTGCAGTAATTATAAAAGCCGAAAACAGAACTCAAAAACAATCTGGCTAAATAAAATAACAAAATTTGCTTTAAGGAAGAATTTTCTATGTACACACAGACCCTGTATGAGTTAAGTCAGGAGGCTGAACGCCTGTTACAGCTTTCTCGCCAACAGTTGCAGTTACTGGAAAAAATGCCTCTCTCTGTACCCGGAGACGACGCGCCACAACTGGCTTTACCCTGGAGTCAGCCTAATATCGCCGAACGTCACGCGATGCTGAATAATGAGTTGCGTAAAATTTCCCGACTGGAAATGGTGCTTGCAATTGTCGGTACCATGAAAGCAGGGAAATCAACCACCATTAATGCCATTGTTGGTACGGAGGTTCTGCCTAATCGTAATCGCCCAATGACTGCGCTGCCGACGCTTATTCGCCATACGCCCGGGCAAAAGGAACCGGTACTGCATTTTTCACATGTCGCGCCAATCGATTGTTTAATTCAACAATTACAACAGCGCCTGCGTGATTGCGATATTAAGCATCTGACCGATGTGCTGGAAATAGATAAAGATATGCGTGCGCTTATGCAGCGGATCGAAAATGGCGTCGCTTTCGAAAAATATTATCTGGGTGCCCAGCCTATTTTTCATTGTCTGAAAAGTTTGAATGATTTAGTGCGACTGGCGAAGGCGCTGGACGTCGATTTTCCTTTTTCTGCTTACGCCGCCATTGAGCATATTCCCGTGATTGAAGTGGAGTTTGTCCATCTAGCGGGGCTGGAGAGTTATCCCGGTCAGTTGACGTTACTGGATACCCCCGGGCCAAATGAAGCCGGGCAACCGCATCTGCAAAAAATGCTTAACCAGCAGCTGGCACGCGCCTCGGCGGTACTGGCGGTGCTGGATTATACGCAACTGAAATCGATCTCCGATGAAGAGGTCCGTGAGGCGATTTTGGCGGTGGGGCAATCGGTGCCGCTGTACGTGCTGGTCAATAAGTTCGATCAACAGGATCGTAACAGTGACGACGCCGACCAGGTGCGGGCACTGATTTCCGGGACGCTGATGAAAGGCTGTATTACGCCACAGCAGATATTTCCGGTGTCGTCGATGTGGGGCTACCTGGCGAATCGGGCGCGCTATGAGTTAGCCAACAACGGTAAGTTACCACCGCCAGAGCAACAACGCTGGGTGGAAGATTTTGCCCATGCCGCGCTTGGCAGGCGCTGGCGTCATGCCGATCTGGCGGACCTCGAACATATTCGTCATGCTGCCGATCAGTTGTGGGAAGATTCGCTGTTCGCCCAGCCAATTCAGGCGTTGCTTCATGCCGCTTACGCTAACGCCTCGTTGTATGCTCTGCGATCTGCCGCGCATAAACTGTTGAATTACGCGCAGCAGGCGCGGGAATACCTGGATTTTCGTGCGCACGGGTTAAACGTCGCTTGTGAACAATTGCGGCAAAATATCCACCAGATCGAAGAAAGTTTGCAGCTATTGCAACTCAATCAGGCGCAGGTGAGCGGCGAGATTAAACATGAAATCGAGCTGGCCCTGACCTCCGCCAACCACTTTCTGCGTCAACAGCAAGATGCGCTGAAGGTGCAGTTAGCCGCCTTGTTTCAGGATGATTCGGAGCCGTTAAGCGAGATTCGTACCCGCTGTGAGACACTGTTACAGACGGCGCAGAACACCATCAGTCGCGACTTTACGCTGCGTTTTGCCGAGCTTGAATCCACCCTTTGCCGGGTGTTAACCGATGTTATTCGCCCCATTGAGCAACAAGTCAAAATGGAATTGAGCGAGTCAGGGTTTCGTCCTGGGTTTCATTTTCCTGTTTTTCACGGCGTAGTTCCCCACTTCAACACTCGCCAGCTGTTCAGTGAAGTCATTTCGCGCCAGGAAGCAACGGACGAGCAGAGCACGCGTTTAGGCGTTGTGCGTGAGACTTTTTCGCGCTGGTTGAATCAGCCCGACTGGGGACGGGGAAATGAGAAATCACCGACAGAAACGGTTGATTACAGTGTGTTGCAACGAGCATTAAGCGCAGAAGTCGATCTCTATTGCCAACAAATGGCTAAAGTTCTGGCAGAGCAGGTCGATGAATCTGTTACGGCAGGCATGAATACTTTTTTCGCTGAGTTCGCTTCATGTTTGACGGAATTACAGACGCGTTTACGCGAAAGTCTGGCTCTGCGTCAACAAAATGAATCGGTGGTCAGGCTGATGCAGCAGCAATTGCAGCAGACTGTGATGACTCACGGCTGGATTTACACCGACGCCCAGCTGTTACGCGATGATATTCAAACACTTTTCACGGCAGAACGATATTGACCAAGACGTTACTTGACGGCCCCGGTCGCGTGCTGGAGTCGGTTTATCCCCGCTTTTTAGTGGATCTGGCGCAGGGTGATGATGCCCGCCTTCCACAAGCCCATCAGCAGCAGTTTCGTGAACGACTGATGCAGGAACTTCTTTCGCGTGTGCAGCTTCAGACATGGACGAACGGCGGCATGTTAAATGCGCCGCTTAGCCTGCGTCTGACATTGGTGGAAAAACTGGCGTCGATGCTGGATCCCGGTCATCTGGCACTGACGCAGATCGCGCAGCATCTGGCGCTGCTGCAAAAAATGGATCACCGCCAGCACTCTGCTTTCCCGGAGCTCCCCCAGCAAATTGCCGCCTTGTATGAGTGGTTTTCAGCCCGTTGTCGCTGGAAGGAAAAGGCGTTAACGCAACGAGGCCTACTGGTGCAGGCAGGTGATCAGAGCGAGCAAATTTTTACCCGCTGGCGTGCTGGGGCGTATAACGCCTGGTCGTTGCCTGGGCGCTGTTTTATCGTTCTGGAGGAGTTGCGCTGGGGGGCATTTGGCGATGCCTGCCGTCTGGGAAGCCCGCAAGCGGTGGCGTTGTTGCTGGGTGATTTGCTCGAGAAAGCGACACAACATCTGGCAGAGAGTATCAATGCGGCACCGACCACGCGTCACTATTACCATCAGTGGTTTGCCTCTTCGACCGTTCCGACGGGCGGGGAGCATGCTGATTTTTTAAGTTGGCTGGGAAAGTGGACCACGGCAGATAAACAACCCGTTTGCTGGTCAGTGACCCAACGCTGGCAAACTGTCGCGCTGGGGATGCCACGACTCTGTTCAGCGCAGCGTCTGGCGGGGGCAATGCTCGAGGAAATCTTCTCTGTAAATTTGGCGTAAATAATCAGTTACATCAATGAGTCCTAAACGAAATCCATGTGTGAAGTTGATCACAAATTTAAACACTGGTAGGGTAAAAAGGTCATTAACTGCCCAATTCAGGCGTCAACTGGTTTGATTGTACATTCCTTAACCGGAGGGTGTAAGCAAACCCGCTACGCTTGTTACAGAGATTGCATCCTGCAATTCCCGCTCCCCTTTTGCGGCCGTCGCGCTGATTTTTCTGGCGTTTGCGGAAATGGGCCAACTCTGCGAGGAAAACCATGCTTCAGAAGGAAAAAAGTAAAACCGATCACGTTACGTGACATCACCATCATCAACGATGGTAAATTGCGCAAGGCGATTACCGCAGCATCTTTGGGTAACGCAATGGAGTGGTTTGATTTTGGTGTCTACGGCTTCGTTGCTTATGCGTTAGGTAATGTGTTCTTCCCGGATGCCGATCCCAGCGTACAGATGATTGCGCGCTGGGGACATTCTTCGTTCCCTTCCTGATTCGTCCGCTTGGCGGTCTGTTCTTCGGGATGCTCGGGGATAAATACGGTCGACAGAAGATTTTTTCTATGACCATCATCATTATGTCGGTCAGTACCTTCTGTATTGGTCTTATCCATCGTACGAGTCGATTGGTATCTGGGCACCGATCTTGCTGCTGCTGTGTAAAATGGCGCAGGGCTTCTGGGGTCGGTGGGGGATATACCGGGGCATCTATCTTTGTTGCCGATACTGGCCTGACCGCAAGCGCGGCTTTATGGGCAGCTGGCTGGACTTTGGCTGGATTGCTGGATTCGTGATGGGCGCCGGGCTGGTTGTTCTGCTGTCCACCGCCGTAGGTGAGGCAAACTTCCTAGAGTGGGGCTGGCGTATTCCGTTCTTCGTCGCGCTGCCGCTAGGGATTATCGGTCTTTACCTGCGCCACGCGCTGGAGGAGACGCCGGCGTTCCAGCAACACGTTGAAAAGCTCGAACAGGGCGATCGCCAGGGTCTGCAGGAAGGCCCAAATTATCGTTTAAAAGATGTGCGACCAAGCACTGGCGCAGCCTGCTGGCCTGTATTGGTCTGGTTATTTCAACCAACGTCACCTATTACATGCTGCTGACCTACATGCCGAGCTACCTGTCGCATAACCTGCACTACTCGGAAGATCACGGCGTGCTGATTATCATCGCCATTATGATTGGTATGCTGTTTGTTCAGCCGGTGATGGGGCTGCTGAGCGACCGTTTTGGTCGTCGTCCGTTTGTGGTGGTGGGAAGTATCGCGCTGCTGGTGTTCTCTATTCCGGCCTTCGTACTGATTAACAGTAACTCGATTGGCCTGATTTTGTCCTGCTGCTGCTGGCGGTTATGCTGAACTGCTTCACCGGGGTGATGGCATCATCGTTACCGGCGATGTTCCCGACGCATATCCGCTACAGCGCGCTGGCGAGTGCCTTTAACATCTCGGTGCTGATTGCCGGTCTGACGCCGACGCTGGCTGCCTGGCTGGTGGAGTCGACTCAGGACCTGATGATGCCCGCTTATTATCTGATGGTGGTGGCGGTGATTGGTTTGATTACCGGCGTAATGATGAAGAGACCGCCAACCGTCCGCTGAAAGGCGCCACGCCTGCGGCATCGGATATCGCGGAAGCGAAGGAGATCCTGGGGGAGCATCACGACCACATCGAACACAAGATTGAGATATGATTCGGAGATTGCCGCGCTGCAGGAGAAACGTACGCAGCTGGTGATGCAGCATCCGCGAATTGATGAATAAGCTGAAACGGATGGCCTGATGTGACGCTGTCTTATCAGGCCAATTGAACTCTTAAGGTTCACTTAATCTCTGACGCGCATACTCTCCTCCAGGTTAACGGAGGAGAGTGCAATGAAAAACCGTGTTTATGAAAGTTTAACTACCGTGTTCAGCGTGCTGGTGGTCAGCAGCTTTCTTTATATCTGGTTTGCCACGTACTGATCTTTCTTCAGCCGTACCCAGGCCCGCGTGCCGGAAGTCTCTTGCCGGTTTTGCAGGAAAAACTGCCCGTGATGCAACTGTGTAATGCGGCTGACAATACTTAACCCCAGACCAATCCCGCCATAACGGCTGTCCATACGTACAAACGCTTTACTCAACTCCCCGCATTTACTCTCATCAATACCTGGTCCTTCATCTTCAACTGCCATGACCGCTCCGTCATCTTCTTGCAGCTTAATCATAATGTTGCTGCCTTGCGGGCTGTAACGATGGGCGTTTTCTACCAGGTTTCGCAATAACATCCGCAGCAGGGTTGCATCACCCTGAACGGTGATGTCGGCGGCGCTCTCTGGCAATAGCAGGGTTTGCTGTCGCTGGTCGAGCATGGTACTGAGTTCGTCATACGAGGGGAGAATGACATCTTCCAGCAGTTTTACATGTTGATAATTACCGGAAGAAAATGACTGTCCGGCACGCGCCAGTTGCAGCAGCTGGGAGACGCTCTCCATCATCTGATCAAGCCGTGCCACTAACGGTGCTACATCAATGTGATGCGTTTTCGCCAGCAGTTCCAGATGCAAACGCACCCCCGCCAGTGGCGTTCGCAGTTCGTGCGCGACGTCAGCGGTAAACAACCTTTCGTTATCCAGCGTGCTGGTCAGGCGACTGACCAGATCGTTTAACGCCGAAACCACCGCTTCGATTTCGAGGGTGGCGCTGTGAATGGCAATGGGCGTTAAGTTGTCGGCGGTGCGCGCTTCCAGCTCTTTTTGCAGCTCCGCCAGCGGGCGGGTGATGCGGCGTACCGCCTGATAGCAGATAAATAGCGTCAGGCTGACCATAAAGACGCCGGGGACAATCAGGCTGGCGACCGCCTCGCGGATCTCACGCATGATGTGGCGATCGTTGTTGCGATTGTCGCGTAGCGCCTGCTCAAACAGCTGAATCTGCTCGGTACTTTCATGCCATAGCCAGAAGACGCTGATCAGCTCAAACACCAACAAAATGGCCCCGATGGTCAATATCAGCCGTTGGCGCAGCGATATTGGTCGGCGCAGAAAATGCATCAGATTCAATTAGTTTTCCTCATTCGCGACCAGCATATAGCCAAAGCCGCGCACGGTGCGGATACGGGCTTTGCCCACTTTGTCGCGCAGATTGTGGATATGCACTTCCAGGGTGTTGGTCGAGGGTTCATTGTCCCAGTTATAGATGTCGTTGTAGAGAATTTCCCGATGCACCGGACTGCCTGCTTTGAGCATTAACCGTGACAGCAGAGCATATTCTTTGGGCGTCAGAATCAACTCTTCACCGCCCATCCATACCTGACGGCGACCCATGTTCAGCGTCAGATTGCCAACAATCAGCTCACTTTCGCCCTGATTATTATGGCGTCGTAGCAGGGCGCGGATACGGGCATGTAACTCTTCCAGCGCAAAAGGCTTCACCAGATAGTCGTCGGCACCGACATCCAGCCCGGCGATTTTGTCGGTCAGCGTATCGCGAGCGGTGAGGATCAGTACCGGCAGGGTATATTTTTTCTGCCGGATACGGGCGAGAAAATGCAGTCCATCTTCGTCGGGTAACCCTAAATCCAGTACCACCAGGCTGTAATGACCTGCCTCAAGGCTTTGTTCCGCCATCCGCGCGGTTGTCACGCTATCGCACGCGTAGCCTTCGGTTTGCGCCGCCAGAATCAGTCCCTGCAATAACAGCGTATCGTCTTCAACAATCAGAATTTTCATTCACTCACTCTCCTGCAAGTTTGCAGAATATCATCCGCAGCCTGGTAATACTTCGTCTCAACGCCAGTTAATCCCAATAGCGTGGAGAATAAATTGTCTTGTGAATAGTGTTGCGTTTGCGCCTGTTTTTGCAGGCAGTTCTGGTCAACCTGATACCGTTTTTGATAATCCTCCGACAGCCACAGCAGCATCGGCACCTGTTTTTGGCTATCCGGGGCGATGGCATAAGGCAGACCGTGCAGATAGATGCCATTTTCACCTAACGATTCACCGTGGTCAGAAAGATAAACCAGGCTGGTGGTAAATTTATCCTGATGTTCTTTCAGCAGATTAATCGCTTTATCAACAATATAGTCGACGTAAACCAGCGTGTTGTCGTAAGTGTTCACCAGTTGCTCTTTGGTACAGGTCTGGATCTCATTGGTGTCGCAGGTTGGGGTAAATTTCCTGAACTGAGGCGGATAGCGGTTGTAATAGGTCGGACCGTGGCTGCCGATGGTGTGTAAGACAATCACGCCATCACCTTGCAGGTTATTGATGTACTCTTCAAGCCCGTGGAACAGCACTTCGTCATAGCATTCGCCGTTGATGCACTGATCAGGTAGATTCAGCGCGGTGACGTTCTGGTGAGGCACGCGGTCGCAGGCACCTTTACAGCCGCCATCGTTGTCATTCCACAGCACGTTGATGCCCGCTCGCTGAATGATATCCAGCACGCCTTCCTGGTGCTGTGCCAGCTCTTCTTTGTAGTGCTCACGCGGCATATCCGAGAACATGCACGGTACTGAAACTGCCGTTGCCGTGCCGCAAGATGCGGTATTAGGGAAATAGACCACGTTATCTTTCGCCAGCCGCGGGTTAGTTTCACGCGGGTAGCCGTTGAGGGAGAAGTTCTCCGCCCGCGAGGTTTCGCCGACAATCAGGATGGTCAAATTTTTACGTTTTTCGTTCTGCATTAACGGGTTGCGGTGCGCGTCTTCACCAATTCGCACCAGCGGCAGATTTGCCAGTCGCTGATGGGAGTACCATGACCAGCTGGCAACAATGCTGTTAGAGGGGCTTAAGGATTTCACCAGCTCTTTGTTATTGCGGAACAACGAGGCGTAGTCTTTATAAAACAGTGCGGCGACCAGCAAAATCAGTAGTACAGAAACCAGAATATTGGCTCCACGGAAAAGAACACTGCGCAGACGCGAGGTGGCAGGTTTGATTTTTATCCAGCAGGCAATCAGCGCAGCAAGCACGCCGCTGAATCCCAGCGTTAATAACATTTGCGGTGTCATCAGCGCATAACTTTCTGCCGGAGTGGTATCAATAATATTGGCAATCATCGAGCGGTCGATGACGATGCCGTAAGTCATTATGAAATATTGTGCAGCCGCGCCAACCAGAATAAACAGGCAGGCCAGTGGTCGATTAAGCCATAAGAAAGAGCTTAGTGTCAGGACAATATTAATCACGCTGAAAGCGACGACCGGCATCGACAAGAAAACCAGTACGTTATGCAGCGAATCCAGCGGCAGCGCCTGCAACACCTGTTTAAAAAAGGCAATATTCAGGCAGATAGAGATATAAAAAGCGGCCAACAATAGCCAGGCGAGTAAATTCAAAGAGGGTCTTTTTAGTAGGCGCTTCAACATCACGGTGTTTCCATCGAACAAAGTGCGCATATGCTCGCAAAGCAAAATTAAGCCAACCTTAAGTTCTTAAGGTTGGCTTTTATGTTTGCTGGATTAAGGGGAATTAATCTTTGCTTATTGGTGCATCTAAGGGATACGGGTTTTTATGTAGCCGGTTGTAATTCAGCGCATACATGGCGGTGATGACCATCAGGGTGACAAATGACCACATAACCTCTTTCGCTCCGGACCCCACCACGGCCCAGATGCAGTAGAGGAAGGCAATGGTAGTAACTGCCAGATATGCCGGGCGTGCTTTACCAAAGTGACCGTGTCCGAGCAGCAGTAACGCCGCACAGGTGTAAAGATATGGCACCAGTGTAAAGATGACCGAGACGGAAGAAACCAGACCGAACTCTTTGGTCGCGTTTGGTGAAATGCTGCTGAGCTGGAAGATGGTCATCAAAATACCGACGATAATCAGCCCCGCCACTGGCGTACCCGCTTTATTTACACGGGCAAAAATCGGTGGGAACAGTCCGTCATCGGCAGCGGCTTTCGCCGTTTGACCCGCCAGCAACGTCCAGCCGCCCAGTGAACCTAAGCAACCCGCAGCTGCGCAGAAGGAAACAATGGCCCCGGCGGTGTCACCCAACGCCATCCGTGCGGCATCACCGAATGGCGAAGCAGAAACGCGCAGTGCGGCATTAGGGATCATCCCCATAATCGCGGTGGTAGAAAGTACATAGCAAACGGCGGCAATCAATACCCCACCAATGGTGGCGATAGGGACATTGCGTTTCGGGTTTTTCACCACACCTGCGGCAACGGAGGCACTTTCCACACCGATGAACGACCACAGCGTAACGTTAAGGGTACTTTGAATTGCACCGAAGGTGCCCAGGCCGCTGACGTTCCATGCCGCCATATAGGTTTCACCACGGAACCAGAACCAGCCAAATACGGCAATCCCGACGATGGGGATCAGCGCCAGCACGGTGGCAACTGCCTGCACACGGGTGATCATTTTCGGACCGACAATGTTCAGCAGGACGAAGATCCACAGCACCACGACGCAGGTGATGGTTAATACCAATGGATCTTTCAGAATCGGGAAGAAGTAACTTAAATATCCTACGCCAATGACCACCATGGCGATATTGCCGATCCAGCAGGCCAGCCAGTAGAGGACGTTGGTTTGATAACCGAGAAACGGGCCAAAGCAGCGGCGGGCGTAAGCGTAAGAACCACCAGGACTTGGGTCGAGGAACGACATTTTGGCGTATACCATCGAGAGCCCCAGTGCACCGATAATCGTCACCAACCATCCATAAATGGCAATCCCGCCAGTAGAGGCCAGGTTTGCAGGTAACAGAAAAACACCTGACCCCATAATATTCCCCGACACCATCAGGGTGACGGGGATTAAGCCCACTTTGTGAGCATCAGCATCCGAAGACATAATTAAACTCCTGCGAAGGCGAGCTTCGTGACAATAAATTACGTCATATCATACGCCTGCATTCGATAGTTGAATTATTATCGACCGGGTTATCGCTGATGCCGTTATTAATATAGCTCTTCGTTAAGGTTAAAAATCAGGCGACAGTGCGTTCTCTGTGCTGACTAACATAATGCAGCGGCGTCATACCGTAGAAGTCTTTAAAGACAGAAATAAAGTACGACGTACTGTTGTAGCCGCAGGACTGTGATACCTGAGAGATATTTTTACCGTCCATCATTAATTCATTTACGGCATAACGCATGCGGCAGGTGGTGATTATTTGGCTATAACTGGTGTTTTCGCTTTTCAACTTTTTCTTTAACAGACTTGGGCTAAGACATAAACAACTGGCTACCATACTAAGATTCCAGTCTTTGTGAATATCGCTTTCAATAATTTGATAAACGCTGTCACTTACACAATTACGTAACATATACATCATTAATGAAACGAATTTTTTACTGTCGAGAAAACGGGATAGCACCGTGAATAATAATGCGCGTGTTCGTTCCTTTTCTGACTCAGTTTCTGCGGGCATCATGCTGTGTTGCGCGGCAACGCGAAAGACGTCTGGCGTCAGGCATGGCAGGGTGAGTATGGGCGTAGCGCTACGTTGCCATACTGGTATTTGCGAGAGATCTTTATTCAGAAACCGGAGGTAATCTTTGATGATGTCGTGACTAATATGAGCAACCAAAGTGTTGTTAAGAGAGGAGACGTCGATAATATTATTTTCACAATTTAATAACGCCATATGGTTAGCTTTAAGGCTAATAGGTTCTTTCCCATTCACCCTTATCCAGACATCTTTTTCAGTCAATAAAACAATACAAGGTTGGTCGCTGCAAATCCTCATACATGTACTCCTGAGTGCGAATAAAAGACCAGTTCTCGCTAAAGCAAAGCGATACCGGGAAATGGTTATATAATTGTATGATGAATATAAACATGCATAAAAATAACGAGTTTTACTAATAGTACAAATTTTTATAGTAATTTCTCATGTACATATTTTTTTACAGGATAAATAACAGGCAAAAAAAAGCGCGGGGTGGGGCCGCGCAAAAAGTATGACATTTTTGTTTGCAGCAATTTTTATGAAAACGTTGCCATACTCAAAAGGCCTAAGGCCAGGCGGCGTAATGTTATTTAAACAATTACGCCTTCAGCGGAATAGTGGTTACGCTTTCACGCACATAACGTGGTAAATACCGTCAATAATTTCAGTCCCTTCAGTTTCGTGTTCAAATCCAGGGAAATGGTGGTCCCAGGATTGCAGCGAGCGTAAATAACTTACTTGCGGACTGTTTTTATCGCCGAAGTTTTCACCAGACAGCAGCATCGGGATTCCTGGCGGATACGGGATAACTGAGTTTGCCGCGATGCGTCCTGGCAGATTTTCAATGGATACCAGTTCGACATTGTTGTCGACAATCGCGTTGTACGCTTCACGCGGGGTGACTTCCGCCACCGGCAGGCCGGAATAGGCTTCGTTCAACCGTGCGCCAGGGTTGTTTTCTTTCAGCCAGGCAAACATGGTGTCACCCAGATCGTGAATCCCCATGTTCGCGTAAGTGTCAGGATATTGTTCAACAAGTTCCGGCATCACCTGCGCCAGCGGTGTGTTGGCGTCATAGTGGCGTTTGAAGGAGCAAAGGGTGTTAACCAGAGTTCCCCATTTCCCACGGGTTACGCCCATAGAGAACAGGAACATAATTTGGAAGTCAGTGGTGCGGGTAGGTACAATGCCGTGGCGACCAAGCCAGGCAGTGACCAGCGCCGCCGGAACACCGGTTTCTTCCAGTTCACCATCTTCACCCATTCCCGGAGCAAGGATGCTGACTTTAATCGGGTCGAGCATACTCCAGTTATCCGGAATATCTTTGAAGCCGTGCCAGCTTTCGCCCGGATGCATTACCCAGCAGTCCTGAACGGTGGTCAGCAGTTTGGTTGGTGCGTCAGCAAAGTCATAGGTTTTGCCGGTTTGTGGGTCGGTGACGACTTCTTTGTTCCACGGTTTGAAGAACCAGCTACCGTCAGCGGTGAACTCTTTATATAGCCGCGCCATCGCCTGACGGAAATCAACCGCTTCGTCAATCACTTCCTGTGTCAGTGACAGGCCGCTGTTGCCGTCCATCATCGACACCGCCACGTCGTTGGATGCGCAGATGGCATACAGCGGGGAGGTGGTGGCATGCATCATGTAGGCCTGGTTGAAGCGGGAGAAGTTAATCGCCCCACGACCTTCACGTACATGAATATAAGAAGCCTGTGACAGCGCATTCAGCAGTTTGTGGGTGGAGTGGGTGGCGAAAACGGTAGGACCGTTGTGATCGCCAGGTTCGCCGCGCATGGCATAGTGATCGGCATAGATCGGGTTGAAACGTGCATAGCCGTACCAGGCTTCGTCAAAGTGCAGACGATCGGAGGTTTTTTCCAGCAGATCCTGCGCTTCTTTAGCGTTATAACACACGCCGTCATAGGTGCAGTTGGTCACCACGCAGTAAGACGGTTTTTGCCCGGCTTTGTCTTTGGTCAGCGGGCTTTCACTGATTTTCTTCTGCAAGGTTTCAGGTTGCATTTCCTGCGGATAGATTGGCCCGATAATGCCGTAGCGGTTGCGGCTTGGCACCATATAGACCGGTTTCGCGCCTGTCAGCATCAAACCTTGTTCGATGGATTTATGGCAGTTACGGTCAACGACCACGACATCGTTATCGGTCATGCAAGCCTGCATGATGGTGCGGTTAGAGCCGGAAGTACCGACGACTACCGACCAGGAGCGATCGGCACCAAATACGCGTGCGGCATATTTTTCGCTTTCGCCAAATGCGCCAGTATGGTCAAGCAAAGAACCGAGGGAAGTTCGTTCGATGCCCATGTCGGTGCGGAACAGATTTTCACCATAGTAGTCATGGTAGAAACGTCCGGCGGGTGTTTTGGTAAAACCAACGCCGCCCTGGTGGCCTGGCGCTGCCCAGGAATATTCATGGATGTCACTATATTTCATCAGCGCGCTGAACAGTGGCGGCAACAGCTGCTGGCGGTAGCGGGTCATCGCGGCAACGGCGCGTCCGGCGATAAAGTCGGCGGTATCTTCCAGAATCCAGGCGAATTCATCGACAAGCTCCAGCAGGTCGCGATCCATTGCGGCGAGGGCTTTTTCCCGATCGCCCAACAGGAAGACCGGCACGTTTTGTTGGCGCTCATGAAGCTTACCGATCAATTGTCTGACGTTTTGATGTTCGTCCGGATGTTCCATTTGATAGCTGAACATCAGGCAGTCAATGGCTTCGTTTGAAGAGAGAATGGCAAAACCATCATCAAAGGAGGTGGATTTAATCACGGTAACATTTTGCTGGCTTAAAGCATCTGCCAGACGCTCAACGGCGTTACCGACCCAGGTGTCTTGATGGAGAAACTCGCTTTCAACAATTAATACTTTCATCATTGCTTACCCGGTTATGAAGGAATCTTCGTTGCGGGCAAGTATCTTCCGGCCTTTTCGGGCTGTAAAGCGCGTGAAAAACAAACATTTTTGAAATATTTAGTTTTATAAACAATACGTTATGTGATTATTTTAAATTATTTTCACTGCTTATTATCGACGGCTAAACTATTTTTTTGGCTGATACTGATATCGTCTTTAGCCGGGAAACGTCTGGCGGCGCTGTTGGCTAAGTTTGCGGTATTGTTGCGGCGACATGCCGACATATTTGCCGAACGTGCTGTAAAAACGACTACTTGAACGAAAGCCTGCCGTCAGGGCAATATCGAGAATACTTTTATCGGTATCGCTCAGTAACGCGCGAACGTGGTTGATGCGCATCGCGGTAATGTACTGTTTCATCGTCAATTGCATGACCCGCTGGAATATCCCCATTGCATAGTTGGCGTTAAGTTTGACGTGCTCAGCCACATCGTTGATGGTCAGCGCCTGATCATAGTTTTCGGCAATAAAGCCCAGCATCTGGCTAACATAAAATTGCGCATGGCGCGAGACGCTGTTTTTGTGTGTGCGCGAGGTTTTATTGACCAGAATCGGTTCCCAGCCAGAGAGGCTAAATCGCTTGAGCATCAGGCCAATTTCATCAATGGCGAGCTGGCGAATTTGCTCGTTCGGACTGTTTAATTCCTGCTGCCAGCGGCGCACTTCAAACGGGCTAAGTTGCTGTGTGGCCAGTGATTTGATCACCATGCCGTGAGTGACGTGGTTAATCAGGTCTTTATCCAGCGGCCAGGAGAGAAACAGATGCATCGGCAGATTAAAAATCGCCATGCTCTGACAGGTTCCGGTATCTGTTAGTTGGTGCGGTGTACAGGCCCAGAACAGCGTGATATGACCCTGATTGATATTCACTTTTTCATTGTTAATCAAATACTCCACGTCACCATCAAACGGCACGTTGACCTCTACCTGACCGTGCCAGTGGCTGGTGGGCATAACATGCGGTCGGCGTAGCTCAATATCCATGCGTTGATATTCGGAATAGAGCGACAGCGGGCTGCGGGTCTGCTTTTCATCGCCGTCGCACATAAAGGTTATCGGCTCGGTACTCATCGTGACTCCATTTCCTAATTGTAGGATCATGCCAGCTTTGGCGTCGGCAGAGCGCGAATACGGACACATATCCAACACCTGTTATTCATAATAGAGCGAAAAGTGAGGCCGGATACTCTGCTTTTCTGGTGATTTTATCCCAAAAGCTCAGATCGGAATGAGATCGGCATCAAGGATCTGAGTTTATGGGAATGCTCCTCAGGGAAGCGGGAGTTTTTCGCCAGGCACCGTGCCACCATGAACGTGTTCAGCCTACTGTTCTGGAGAGTCATGATGACAGCACCAAAGATTACCTTTCTATCGGCGCGGGTTCTACTATTTTCGTCAAAAATATTCTCGGCGATGTTTTTCATCGCGAGGCGTTAAAGTCGGCGCATATTGCGCTGATGGATATTGATGAAAAGCGGCTGGAAGAGTCGCACATTGTGGTGCGTAATTGATGGATTCCGCCGGCGCATCGGGCCATATCACCTGCCATACCAACCAGAAAGCGGCGCTGCAGGATGCAGATTTTGTCGTCGTCGCCTTCCAGATTGGCGGCTATGAACCTTGTACCGTCACCGATTTTGAAGTTTGTAAACGCCACGGGCTGCAACAAACCATCGCCGATACCCTTGGCCCTGGCGGCATTATGCGTGCGCTGCGTACCATTCCGCATCTTTGGCAAATCTGTGACGATATGACGGAAGTCTGCCGGATGCCACCATGCTGAACTACGTTAACCCGATGGCGATGAATACCTGGGCCATGTATGCCCGCTACCCGCATATCAAACAGGTGGGGCTGTGCCACTCGGTACAGGGGACCGCGGAGGAGCTGGCGCGTGACCTGGATATCGATCCTGCCACGCTACGCTACCGCAGCGCGGGAATTAACCACATGGCTTTTTACCTTGAGCTGGAACGTAAAACGGCCGATGGCAGCTATGTGAATCTGTATCCGGAACTGTTGGCGGCCTATGAATCAGGGCAGGCGCCGAAGCCAAATGTCCATGGCAACGATCGCTGCGAGAATATCGTACGCTACGAGATGTTCAAAAAGCTGGGCTACTTTGTTACCGAGTCCTCTGAGCATTTTGCCGAATACACCCCGTGGTTTATCAAGCCGGGACGCGAAGATCTGATTGCGCGCTATAAAGTGCCGCTGGATGAATATCCGAAACGTTGCGTTGAACAGCTGGCGAACTGGAATAAAGAGCTGGAAGAGTACAAAACCGCAGAGCGAATTGATATCAAACCGTCGCGTGAATACGCCAGCACCATCATGAATGCCATCTGGACCGGTGAACCGAGCGTGATTTACGGTAACGTACGTAACGACGGGCTTATCGATAACCTGCCGCAGGGCGGCTGCGTTGAAGTGGCCTGTCTGGTGGATGCCAATGGTATTCAACCAACTAAGGTCGGGACGATCCCTTCGCACCTGGCGGCGATGATGCAGACCAATATTAACGTCCAGACGCTCTGACGGAGGCCATTCTGACCGAAAACCGTAGCCGGGTGTATCACGCCACGATGATGGACCCGCACACCGCGGCGGTACTTGGTATTGAGGAGATTTACGCGCTGGTGGATGACCTGATCGCCGCTCACGGCGACTGGCTACCGGCCTGGCTGCAGCGTTAATACCCAACGGACGCCGGGCGGTGTATTCCGGCGTTTTACCTCGCACCATAACAGCAGGCGGGCGCTGGTAACAGTGACCCGGTACCCTATGAGCATCTCTCTGAAAACAAACTAAGTTACGGGTTCGGTGCATTTGGTAAGGAACTCGCGATCGGCATCGTTTATATGTATCTGATGTATTACTACACCGATGTTGTCGGTCTATCGGTCGGTGTGGTCGGGACGTTATTTCTGGTGGCTAAAATCTGGAACGCCATCGACGATCCGGTGATGGGGTGGTAGTCAATGCCACCCGTCGCGGTGGGGTAAGTTTAAACCATGGATTCTGCTTGGCACGCTGGCCAATTCTGTGGTGCTGTTTTTACTGTTCAGCGCCCATCTGTTTGAAGGGACGGCGCAAATAGTCTTCGTTTGTGTGACCTACATTCTGTGGGGCATGACCTACACCATCATGGATATTCCGTTCTGGTCGCTTGTGCCGACTATCACTCTCGATAAGCATGAACGTCAACAACTGGTGCCATTCCCACGCTTTTTTGCCAGCCTGGCTGGGTTTGTGACTGCCGGAGTCACGCTGCCCTTTGTGAACTACGTGGGCGGTGCGGATCACGGGTTCGGGTTCCAGATGTTCACGCTGGTGCTGATTGCATTCTTTATTGTCTCGACGATTGTCACGTTGAGAAACGTGCGTGAAGTCTTCTCCTCCGACAGCGAGGCCACCGCGGACAGCTCGCGCTTATCCGCTAAAATCGATTCTGGCCTAAATCTACAAAAAACGATGCGCTCTCGTGTCTGTTGGGCATGGCGCTGGCCTATAACGTGGCGTCGAATATCATCACCGGCTTTGCTATCTACTACTTCACCTATGTCGTGGGTGATGCGGATCTTTTCCCGTACTACCTGTCGTACGCCGGTGCAGCAAACCTACTGACGCTGGTGCTCTTCCCGCGACTGGCAAAAGCGCTATCGCGGCGAATCCTGTGGTCGGGGGCATCGGTGATGCCGATACTGAGCGCTGGTGTGCTGCTGATGATGGCGCTGACGGGCTTCCACAATCTCTTGCTCATTTGCGTGGCAGGCGTACTCCTCAATATTGGTACCGCACTGTTTTGGGTGCTGCAGGTGATTATGGTGGCCGATACCGTCGACTACGGTGAGACAAGTTTAATGTGCGCTGCGAAAGTATCGCCTATGCGGTGCAAACCATGGTGGTGAAAGGAGGGTCGGCATTTGCGGCGTTCTTTATCGCGGTGGTATTGGGGGTGATTGGCTACGTGCCGAATGGCGTTCAGTCGGTGGAAACGGTGCTCGGAATGCAGTTTATTATGATTGCTCTGCCCACGCTGTTCTTCGCCATTACCTTGGCGCTTTACTTCCGCTACTACCGGTTGAACGGCGATATGCTGCGTAAGATTCAAATTCATCTGTTGGATAAGTATCGCAAAGTACCGCAGCCGACGCTGGCGACCGACGCGCCGCTTGCGCCCGTCGCGGCGGTGAGCGAAGTGAAGGCTTAACCATGGAATGGATCCCGCTAATTGGTTATCTGGCCGCAAGCCTGACAACGCTCTCTTTTTTGCCGCAGGCGATTAAGGTTATCTCCACCCGCAATACCCAGGAATATCCGGGCTGATGTACGTGATGTTTGTTTTTGCGGATTAGTGATGTGGCTGATTTACGGCGTGATGATTGAAGATACGGCGGTCAGTCTGGCGAACCTGTTAACGTTGTTGTTTGCCTTCCGGATTCTGATTATCAAGCTGCGTCGAGGATAGCGGTTGAGGTAATCTCTCCGGCCAACACGGACAGCGTGTCGGCCAGAGAAAGCGTCAGGCGCTTATCAGGCCGTAACGCTTTAACTGCCGACAATGCACGCCCGCCAGAAAAATGACCGTTGTCAACGCGCCGAGCAGGGCGCAGAACATATCCGACTGGGTATCCCACCAATAGCCCTGGGTGCCGAGGAAATCATCCGCGCCTTGTCCCATCGCCAGTGCCGCCCACCATTCGATAAGTTCATAGGTGGCGCTGATGGCCAATGCCACGCAGCACACCAGAAACGCCAGCATCTTACGCCCACGAACAAATTGTCCACGGGCGAGAATTTCCCCGCGCCGCCAGCGCCGGAACCAGCCCCTGGAAGAAGTGGCCCAATTTATCGTACGGGTTACGGCTGAATCCAGCCACGCCTGCACATCAAAACCAATCGGCACTTTGGCGTAAGTGTACTGTCCGCCAACCATCAGAATAATGGCGTGAAAGAAAATCAGCGCGTAGAGCAGGGGAGTCAGCGGGTAGCGTTTGGCCGTCAGCAGCAGCAATGGCACGATGATAATCACCGGTGTGACTTCCATCAGCCAGGTGAGTTTGTCATGGGCCGAAATGCCGGTATAAATCAGGATTAACGTTAGCGTCAGTGCGCTGGTGTTAAGAATTAACGGCTTGAGTGTGCGGGTCATGGTGAGTTCGCAAATCAGGGAAAATACTGACTATTCACCAGCAAGCGTGAAATTACAATCGCAAAAGAGGTGGCCAGGGGGATCACCTGGCAGCATGCTGCCAGGCGCTGGGCCGAAGAGGTTACTTAGTGCAGTTCGCGCACTGTTTGTTGACGATTTGCTGGAAGAAGTCGTTACCTTTGTCATCGACCAGGATAAACGCCGGGAAATCTTCTACTTCGATTTTCCAGATAGCTTCCATACCCAGCTCCGGATAAGCGACGCACTCCAGATGCTTGATGCTCTGCTGCGCCAGTACCGCCGCCGGACCGCCGATGCTACCGAGGTAGAAGCCGCCGTGTTTATGACACGCGTCGGTAACCTGCTGACTGCGGTTACCTTTCGCCAGCATGATCATGCTGCCGCCGTGGGATTGCAGCAGATCCACGTAGGAGTCCATACGGCCTGCGGTGGTTGGGCCAAGTGAACCTGATGGATAACCGGCAGGGGTTTTCGCCGGACCCGCGTAGTAGATCGGGTGATCTTTGATGTACTGCGGAAGTTCTTTACCGGCGTCAATCAGCTCTTTCAGCTTGGCGTGTGCAATATCTCGGCCCACGATAATGGTGCCGGTGAGCGACAAACGAGTGGATACCGGGTATTGCGAAAGCTGGGCGAGGATCTCTTTCATCGGGCGGTTAAGGTCAACTTTCACCGCTTCGCCTTCACCGGCCTGGCGCAGTTCTTGTGGAATGTACTGGCCTGGGTTGTGTTCCAGTTTTTCGATCCAGATACCTTCGCGGTTGATTTTCGCTTTAATGTTACGGTCAGCGGAGCAGGAGACGCCCATGCCGACCGGGCAGGATGCGCCGTGACGTGGCAGACGGATAACGCGAATGTCGTGCGCGAAGTATTTACCGCCAAACTGCGCGCCAAGACCGAGTTTCTGGGCCTCTTCCAGCAGTTCCTGTTCCAGCTGGACATCGCGGAACGCCTGACCATGTTCGTTCCCTTCCGTCGGCAGTTCATCGTAATAGTGAGCGCTTGCTAACTTGACGGTTTTCAGGTTGGTTTCCGCAGACGTACCGCCAATCACAAACGCGATATGGTACGGCGGGCAGGCTGCAGTACCGAGGGTACGCATTTTCTCGACGAGGAAGTTTTTCAGTTTGCCGGGAGTCAGCAGGGCTTTGGTTTCCTGGTAGAGATACGTTTTGTTGGCAGAGCCGCCGCCTTTCGCAACGCAAAGGAATTTGTACTCATCGCCATCTACCGCGTACAGGTCGATTTGCGCAGGCAGGTTAGTGCCGGTGTTGACCTCTTTGTACATGTCCAGCGCCGCATTCTGTGAATAGCGCAGGTTATCTTCGATATAGGTGTTATAGACGCCTTTCGACAGCGTTTCTTCATCACCGCCGCCGGTCCACACGCGCTGGCCTTTTTTACCGACGATGATCGCGGTGCCGGTATCCTGGCAGGTCGGCAGCACGCCTTTGGCGGCGATTTCGGAGTTTCTTAAGAATTGCAGCGCCACGTACTTGTCGTTTTCGCTGGCTTCTGGATCGTGAAGAATAGCCGCAACCTGTTTCTGGTGTGCCGGGCGGAGCATAAAAGAAGCGTCGTGAAAGGCTTGCTGCGCCAGCAGGGTCAGGGCTTCTGGTTCCACTTTCAGGATGGTTTCGCCGTCGAAGTCGGCAACGCTAACGTAATCGGAAGTGAGTAGATAGTATTCGGTATTGTCTTTCCCCATCGGGAAAGGTGCCTGGTAGATAAAGGGTTTGTTTGACATAGCTTCCAGCCTGTAACTCTGTATTTGTTATTCGAAAATGGCGTGCCGCGTAGTCACGGGCGGCACGCAAAGTGCATTTATAAGAACCCGTACATCGCGGCGAAGATCCAGCCGAAGACGCACGATACGCTCACACCAATCAACCCCGGCAGAATAAAGCTGTGGTTGATGACGAAGCGACCGATGTGGGTGGTGCCGGAACGGTCAAACTGAATCGCTGCCAGATCGCTCGGATAAGTCGGCAGGATGTAATAACCGTAGCAAGCCGGTGCTGAAGCCACGATGTATGCCGGATCAACGCCGATCGCCAGCGCGACCGGAACAATCGCCGCCAGCGCCGCAGCCTGAGAGTTTACAAACTTGGAAACCAGCAGCAGAACAATGGCATAGGCCCACGGATACTCTTTCACCATTTCACCCAGTACGCCCTGAATTTCAGACATATGCGCACCGAACATGGTTTCTGCCATCCATGCGATACCGTACACCGCCACGATGGCGATCATACCGGAACGGAAGACTTCGTTTTTTGAGATAGACGCGGGATTGGTTTTGGTCAGGATAATAATCAGCGCCCCGGTCAGCAGCATAAACATCTGAATAACCAGTACCATCGACAGCGGTTTGCCGCCGAAGGATGGACGCAGGTCCGAATCAGCACCAAGAAGGGCGACTACAGCGATTGCCCCGAGGAAAATCCACATTGCCAGCCAGTTGCTTTTCGGCAGTTTTTTATCCAGCAGCGTCGCGGTATCACCGTAAACATACTCACGGTTTTCCGGTACGGAGATGAATTTCTGGAACTCTTCGTCTTTATCCAGATCTTTACCGCGGAACCAGCTGAAGATACCGATCGCCAGGATACCGATTAACGTCGATGGAATGGTGATTGCCAGCAGATCGAGGAACTCAAGATGGCGACCATCAAAGGTGACATTACCCAGCATCGCAACCAGAGACACGACCGCAACCGACACCGGACTGGCGATAATCCCCATCTGTGCACCGATAGAACTTGCCGCCATCGGACGTTCCGGACGGATGTTGTTCTTAATGGCGACGTCGTAGATGATCGGCAGAATGGTGTAAACCACATGACCCGTACCGCAAAGAATGGTCAGTGTACAGGTCACAAACGGCGCGACAATTGAGACATATTTCGGGTTGCGGCGCAGCAGCTTCTCGGCAATTTGCAGCATGACATCAAGACCGCCCGAAGCTTGCAAGGTCGCCGATGCCGCCACCACCGCAATGATAACCAGCATGACATCAACTGGTGGTTTACCTGGCTGAAGGTGGAAGACGAAGACCAGAATGACCAGACCGATACCGCCTAATAAACCCAGCGCGATACCACCCTTTCTGGCACCATAAAACAGACATATCAGTATTATGATAAGTTGGATAGTAAATAACATGTGTGAACCCTCGCGATAATCCTATTTAAATTTTTGCTGAATAGATCACAGTCACGTTCTGTTTTGTATGAACTGTTTTCAGAGCCTGACTAAATATCCGTTTGGTCGTTACCGGCTTTAGCAAATACCTCACAGTGAATATTGGCTGATTAAAGCAGCGGCAAATTTATGCACTGTGATAAGCGGCTTTTTCAGAGAGAAAGACTCTCTGGCGATGGGTTTATAGTTTGTACTGCGCAGATGTTAATGTTTTGTTTGCTGTTATCTTATTGATATTTATCGGTCTATTTTTTGTTCTCAGGGCAGATGTCATTAGGTTTATAGATTAATCTGATCTACCCATTTGTGGGTAAAAATACACATAATGCGGGTGACATAATAGTTAATTAACTTTTGTTAGCGTTTTGAAATTAAAAACACCGTTCACCTGAAGAGATATTAATTTTTAGCGATGATGGAGGGATAATTATATTTGATCTGGCACAAGTTTTACTGATGAAGGATGTAACTTGTGCCAGGGGTATTTTGCATTACGGTAATAATTATTACTTACAGATAACCAGCGATCCGTTATTGGCAATATTGTTTCAGTAGTGAGTAGTGTTCTGCCTGAATACGGTAACGGTAAACTGGACGCCCCGTGACGCCATAATGGATACTGGTGAACAAGATGTGGCAGTTGACCAGCCAGATGAGGTATTTACGGCAGGAAACACGCGAAATGTTAACCTCGTTGGCTAGCTCGTCGGTTGAAAATTCATAGTCCTGATGCGCGTCAATCCACTGGCACAGTGTGCGTAACGTCTGCGGCGTTAAGCCTTTTGGCAAGCGACGAGGATCCTGTTCGTTGGAGCTGCTGCCGTGGATTAGCTGATCAAGCTCGGCCTGGTCATAATACTGATGTTTTTCCAGCGCCATTTTCTTTTGCCGCCAGCCGGTGAGCGCCTCTTCAAAGCGGGAAGCCTGGAAGGGTTTGATCAGGTAATCCACGACACCGTAATGCAGCGAATCTTTAATGGTTGCCGCATCGGCTGCGGAGGAGATGACAATCACATCACTTTTGCAACGCGCGTTATGCAGGACAGGCAGTAAATCGAGCCCGTTCTCTTTTTGCATATAGATATCGAGCAATATCAGGTCGATAGGCGTATCGCTATTGAAGATAATCTCTTTGGCTTTCTCCAGCGTCGAGGCTGTTCCACAGCATTGAAAGCCTGGGATTTGTGCTACGTATCGGCGATTCAGCTCCGCGACCATTGCGTCGTCATCGATAATTAATACATTGATCATCTGTTCGACCTCTCCCCGTCCCAGGGTATCTGGACAAAAAATTGTGTGAAAATCCCGGGTTCCGATTCCACGGCGATGCTGCCGCCGAGATTTTCTACCTGTTGTTTGACAAGTGCTAAACCGACGCCTCGCTCGCTTCCTTTTGTCGAGACACCTTTGTCAAAAATGTGATCGATTTTATCGGGTGCGATCCCCGGTCCATCATCATTAACTTCACAGTGCAGCCAGCCGTGACGGTAGTGCAATGTTACGCTAATTTCGCCTCCGGGTTCCGGCCCTAATGCCTCCAGCGCGTTTTCTATCAGATTTCCCAACGTGGTAATCAGCGTCGCGACCTGGTCCTCACTGCCGCTGTCTGGCAGCTGGCTTTCACTGTTTAAAATCAGCGTATGGCCTAAATCGGTCGCGCGGTTAATCTTGCTGATTAAAAAACCAGCGATAACCGGAGATTTGATCTTACCCAGCAGAGAGCCAATCTCTTCCTGATAGTTATTGGCTGTTTTGAGAATGTAATCTTCCAACTGCTTATAACTCTTCAGATGCAATAATCCGAGAATCACATGCAATTTATTCATAAATTCGTGGGATCGTTCACGAAGTGCGTCAGCATAGTTGACCAGACCGTCGAGTCGCTGCATCAGTTTACGTACTTCAGTTTTGTCCCTGAAGGTTGAAATGGCACCGATGATAACGCCATTACTGCGCACCGGAACGGTGTTGATCAGTAATAGCCGGTCTTTAATCGTAATCTCTTCGTCGCGGCGCGGGGTACCGTCGCGTAACACTTCCGAGACATCTACCACCTGTGACCATGAGTGGCTTAGCGTCGACAGTTTCTCATCGTCCTGCGACTTACGGTAATTCAGCAATTCTTGTGCGGCATCGTTGATCAGCGTGACCTCGCCGCGATCGTCCACGGCAACGACGCCTTCTTTGATAGACTGCAACATGGCCTGGCGTTGCTCAAACAGCGTGGAGATTTCGTAGGGTTCCAGGCCGAAAAGGATTTTTTTCAGTACCTTAACCAGAATGCAGGTGCCAATCAGTCCGACCAGCATGCCAAATAATACCGACCAGATAATGCTCCAGCGACTGTCATTGATCTGTTGGGTCACACGGCTTAACTCAAGGCCGATCGCCACCACGCCAATTTGTTTATGATTTTCATCGTAGATGGGGGTAAATACGCGTAAAGCCTGCGCCAGAAAACCGCGATTGATAGCGACATTTTCTTCGCCATTCAGCGCTTTAAGGATGTCATCACCTTTAAATGGCTGACCAATACGCTGGGCTTCAGGATGCGAGTAGCGAAGACTTTGCATATCGGTAACGACAATAAACAGCAGATCGTTGCGTTTGCGTACGGCTTCCGCGATGGCCTGGATGCCACTCTCCTGCGGTTTTTTCTGCAAGCCCTGACGGATTTCCGGCGAGTCGGCGAGGGTACGCGCCACTGCCAGTGCCTTGTTGGCTAGCCCATCTCGCGTCATATCACTGATTTGCGAGAAGTAAATCAGATGCACCACCAATAGCACCGAGAACAGTACCGCACTGACCATTAAGATCACTGTGGTACTCAATTTCATCGGACGTTTGCGTAACATGCGGTAGGGCAATGAATGTCTCATCAGCTTCCTTGTGTGACAAATTTCTTAAGCATTATCTCTGATGAGGCGGGTAATTCAAAGGGAGTAAGAATGATTGGCTATATAGGGGAAGAGACTCTGGCAACGGAAACTGCCAGTGCTGTATGAAGATTCCGGGGCTATGCTTATAGCGATAATCATACTGATGAGAGAGGGAAGGTCATGGATCAGGCGCTACTGGACGGGGGTTATCGCTGTTATACCGGCGAAAAGATCGATGTCTATTTCAACACTGCGATATGTCAGCATTCTGGCAATTGCGTACGTGGCAACGGCAAGTTATTTAATCTCAAACGAAAGCCGTGGATCATGCCGGATGAAGTCGACGTCGCCACTGTGGTTAAAGTGATTGATACGTGCCCGAGCGGCGCGCTGAAATACCGTCATAAATAAGCGAGGGTAAAATGGAAATACGCGAAGGCCACAATAAATTTTACATTAATGACAAACAAGGCAAGCAAATCGCTGAAATTGTCTTTGTGCCGACCGGAGAGAATTTAGCGATTATCGAACATACCGATGTCGATGAAAGCCTGAAAGGGCAAGGGATTGGTAAACAGCTGGTTGCGAAAGTCGTGGAAAAAATGCGTCGGGAAAAACGAAAAATTATCCCATTATGCCCATTTGCGAAACATGAATTTGATAAAACGCGGGAGTATGATGATATTCGCAGTTGATGGGAGAGTACAGAGTCACGATATTTTTCATTCTCTCCGCGATGTGATGCAGGAGAGCATCTGAAGGGTAGGGGGATGCACAAAGAATGGGCAGAGAGCGCGTTTTTTTGTCCCAAGTCATCCCCTTTACTGAGCAAAAAAAAGAATATCTCCTATATGAGAATCATCAATCGGGGTTAATAAGTTTTGCGTCCCCAGAGCGTTTAATATTGATAGGAGTCATATTATGGAAGGTAAAAACAAGTTCAATACTTATGTTGTTTCTTTTGATTATCCATCATCTTATTCCTCAGTGTTCTTAAGATTAAGATCATTGATGTATGATATGAATTTCTCCTCTATCGTGGCTGATGAATATGGGATACCACGACAATTGAATGAAAACTCCTTCGCAATAACGACATCGTTAGCCGCAAGTGAAATCGAAGATTTAATCAGGCTCAAATGCTTAGACTTACCGGATATTGATTTTGACCTCAACATTATGACAGTTGATGACTATTTCCGTCAGTTTTACAAGTAGCCAGGAAGGATAAGAAGAACATAAAAAATGGCACTATTCTCTAAAATATTAATTTTTTATGTGATTGGTGTGAACATATCCTTTGTCATTATCTGGTTTATCTCACATGAGAAAACACATATTCGTTTACTTAGTGCATTCCTGGTCGGAATAACCTGGCCAATGAGTCTGCCTGTGGCATTACTTTTTTCTCTCTTTTAGGAGCTGTAGTTGAGTGGACCCGCTGGTTATCGTGAAACGAAGCGTCTCTCCTCAAAACTGGATTTGCGGAACGATGAACGAAGCAGTCGCCTGACTGCTTCGTTCATTAAAGTGAAATTTATTTCTGTGGGCGCATCGCCGGGAAGAGAATAACGTCGCGAATAGTATGGCTGTTAGTAAACAGCATAATCATTCGGTCGATACCAATACCCAGACCAGCGGTTGGCGGCAGACCATATTCCAGCGCAGTCACGTAATCTTCGTCATAGAACATGGCTTCGTCGTCACCTGCAGCTTTAGCATTAACCTGTTCCTGGAAACGTTCAGCCTGATCTTCTGCGTCGTTTAATTCGCTAAAACCATTACCGATTTCACGACCACCGATGAAGAATTCAAAACGGTCGGTGATTTCCGGGTTAACATCATTACGGCGTGCCAGCGGGGACACTTCTGCCGGATATTCCGTAATAAAGGTTGGCTGAATCAGATGTGCTTCTGCCACTTCATCAAAGATCTCTGTGACAATACGTCCCAACCCCCAGCTTTTCTCTACCGTAATACCGATAGATTCAGCTAATGCTTTAGCAGCATCAAAATTATCCAGGTCGGCCATATCGGTTTCTGGACGATATTTTTTGATTGCTTCGCGCATGGTGAGTTTTTCAAACGGTTTGCCGAAATCAAACACATGCTCGCCATAAGTGACTTTAGTGGTACCCAGAACCTCTTGTGCCAGGGTGCGGAACAGTGACTCTGTCAGTTCAATCAAATCGTGGTAATCCGCATACGCCATGTAGAGTTCCATCATTGTGAACTCAGGATTATGGCGAACAGAAATACCTTCATTACGGAAGTTACGGTTGATTTCGAATACCCGTTCAAAACCGCCTACAACCAGACGTTTCAGATACAGCTCCGGCGCGATACGCAGATACATATCTAAATCCAGAGCATTATGATGGGTAATAAACGGGCGAGCAGATGCCCCACCTGGAATTACCTGCATCATCGGGGTTTCTACTTCCATAAAGCCGCGCGCGACCATGAATTGACGGATAGCGGCCAGAATTTTTGAACGGACAACAAACGTTTGACGGGATTTATCGTTAGCGATGAGGTCCAGATAACGTTGACGATAACGGACTTCCTGATCCTGCAGACCATGGAATTTATCTGGTAAAGGACGTAGTGCTTTAGTCAGCAGGCGCAGCTCAGTACAGTGAATGGAAAGCTCACCCGTTTGCGTCTTAAACAGCGTACCGCGGGCACCGATAATGTCACCCAGATCCCATTTTTTAAACTGATCGTTATAAACACCTTCTGGCAGGCTATCTCTTGCAACGTACAGTTGAATACGGCCACCGACATCCTGCAACGTTACAAAGGAGGCTTTCCCCATGATACGACGGGTCATCATTCGGCCAGCAACCGAGACTTCAATGTTTAAGGATTCCAGTTCCTGGTTATCCTTCGCATCAAACTCTTCGTGCAACTGGTCAGAGGTATGGTCGCGGCGAAAATCATTGGGAAACGCCACACCTTGCTGACGTAGTGCCGCCAGTTTTTCGCGGCGATTTCTCAGTTCATCGTTAAAATCAATAGCCTCATTGGCTCCCCGTGTTTCTTGTTCAGACATTTTGGTTCCTCTAAATCCAGCTTTCAATTTAGCGTAGATAAAGAGACAGATCGGTACACTGTATTATCTGCCTCGACTATTAGTAACTCAGTTTATCTTATCGAAACTAACGCTTACCTCAAGTTGATATCACTAATAAATAACCATCAAAATGGTTTAAATGACTTATTAATCTCGATTTGTTAGTGTTATAAACTGAAAGTTAATTTATTCATAACCAATTGTTTTTACGACAGTTAATCGTTGCTCTCCTGTATCATATTCGTCGGCGTGCTAAACAGAAAACGGGTAGCAAAGGCCAATACGACGATGATCGCGACACAAGCCAACGTCCACTCTCCCATCTGAGAAAAGAATCGCTGGTAAGCTGCAATTGCCATACCGCTAATTTGCGACTCTGTCGTCTGCTGTGCCACGACGCCTGCCAGCCAGTTGGCGACCGCGCCTGTTGCCAGCATATAAATCCCGGTTAATACGCCAGACATTTTCAGACGCGTGATTTGCGCAATCGCCACCGGGTCAATAAAGAGTTCGGCAAAGCCCATTAGCGCCAGCCCGGATATCATCACGCCCATTGACGCTTGACCGTCAGCCGCTGCATGTCGGGCATCAAATGCCAACAACATAAAGCCACAAGCCATCAGCAGTAAGCCAAAGGCAAACTTCAGCCAGACGCGCAATGTTGAGTTGCCGCGGCTTTCTGGCGACGCCAGCCAGGCCAGTACAACCCCAGCGAGCATCACCGCAATTGCATTCACCGACTGGAATAGTGCTGTAGGTACTTCAATATTGAATGCCTGACGATTCACAAAGCGATCGATAAACAAGCTGATGGTACTGCCGCCCTGTTGTGCCAGTACCCAGAACAATGTCCCGACAAACATCAACAATACAATTTGCCAAAGAGCACGGCGATGTTCGGGGAATTTGATCATCATGCGGGCAATGATTTGTGCGGCAATGAGGCAAACGATCGCCAGCAAATATCCGGACCAGTCGTTCTCCAGCAGCAGAGTAAAAAATACTGGGGCTAAACAGAGCATCACCACTAACCAGCTCCATACTGGTAAGGCAAATTTGACACTAGTGAGCGCTTTTTTATCCATACTACGTGTGGACTGGAAATGACGATGACCGCTTAAGAAAATCAACAAACCGATAAACATGCCGCCACCCGCAAGGGCAAAGCCAACATGCCATCCATACCACTGAGCAGCCAGGCCGCAGGCGATTGGGGCTGCGATAGAACCGATATTGCCCGCAGCATACAGCAGCGAAAAACCGCCATCACGTCGATGATCGTTCTCGTCGTAGAGCTCGCCAAGCAAACAGCTGATGTTTGATTTGAATAAACCGTAGCCACAAATAATGATTGCCAGCGCCAGATACAGGCTAAAGGTTGAATTTGTATCAATACCCAGCACCACATGGCCAAGGGTCATTAACAGCGCGCCGGCAATCACTGCAGTGCGGTTGCCGAGCAGGCGGTCGGCAAGCCAGCCGCCGAGAATAGGGGTAACGTAAACCAGAGAAGCATATGCGCTGAACAGGCTGATGGCATGGTTATCATCAAAACCAAGCTGATGGGTGAGATAGAGAATGAGTAAGGCACGCATGCCGTAAAAACTGAAGTACTCCCAGATTTGGATCGCCACGATATAGTATATCGCGCGCGGCTGTGAGGGTGTTTTCATGTGTTCTCCTTATGAGCAAAAAAGGGAAGTGGCAAGCCACTTCCCTTGTACGAGCTAATTATTTTTTGCTTTCTTCTTTCAATACCTTAACGGTATAGCGGCCATCAGCCTGACGGTATGCACCGTGAATATCGGTTTCAAAGCCCGGATAGTGAGCGCCGATTTCACACAGCATCTGCAGGAACTCCAGAACCGGACGGCTTTCTTCGGTGATCATTTCACCCGGCATTACCAGAGGAACTCCCGGCGGGTACGGAAGGATCATATTGGCGTTAATACGACCTACCATTTCGTCGAGGTAAACTTCTTCGGTCATACCGTGCAGCTCTTTCTGGAACGCGGCATAAGGCGTCATCTGCATTTCTGGCAGCACTTCAAATGCGCGGAACATCGGCAGGTTGTGATGCTCAACCAGTTTATGAATATTCTGTGCCAGATCCTGGATACGCATGTTTTCATAAAATTCAGGTGATTCGCTGTACAGCGTTGGCAGAATGTTTTTCACTCGCAGGCTGATCGAATGCGCGTTTAAATTCGGTCAGCGCGCGCAGCAGGCTCGCGCTTTGGTTTTATCGATACCGATACTGAACAGGAACAGCAGGTTGTATGGAACCATTTTCTCCACGATGATGCCGCGCTCGTCGAGATATTTCGCCACCAGACTGGCCGGGATACCGAACTCATCCATGGTGCCGTCTTTCTTCATCCCGGGTCAGAATTGTGACCTTGATCGGATGAGGATCCATGTGCTCGTTATCGATATTTTTGAAACCGTGCCATGGGCTGTCGGAACGCAGCGGCCAGCATTCAGGCCCCTCGATGTGATCCGGCTGCCAGACGTCGAAGAACCAGCCATCAGACTCGCCTTTCAGACGTTTTATCTCTTTACGGAACTTGATTGCGCGCTCAATCGAACCATTGATCAGACGCTTACCGGCGTTACCTTTCATCATCGCGGCGGCGGTTTCGGTGGAAGCCACGATACCGTAGTGCGGAGAGGTGGTGGTATGCATCATAAAGGATTCGTTGAACGTCTCTTCGTTAACGTCACCTTTAATGTGAATCATGGAGGCCTGAGACGCGGCCAGCAGTTTGTTGCGTGGACTGCGTCTCGTAGATAACTTTGCCTTCTACACGCCCGCCGCTCATACCGCACTTGCCCGCATAGATTGGGGAGAAGTTGGTGTAAGGCACCCCAGGCTGAGTCGAAGTGAATGGAACTCACATCCAGCGTTTTCTTGATGAAGTCGGTGTTGTACAGCAGACCATCATAGGTAGAGTTGGTAATTACAGCATGTACCGGCCAGGTTGCGTTTGGTGTTTCTTTCACGCGCTTAGCAATGGTAGCGTGCTGGAATTCACTCTGTGGGATACCACCAAGAATACCGTAAGCGTTACGGGTCGGGCGGAAATAGATTGGCGTAACATCGCTCATCATCATCAGGTGGGTCAGCGATTTGTGGCAGTTACGGTCAATCAGAATGGTGCTGCCTGCTGGAGCAGAGTACATACCAACAATTTTGTTCGCAGTGGAAGTACCGTTGGTCACCATGTAGCTGCGGTCTGCGTTAAAGACGCGAGCGATATACTGTTCTGCTTCTTTGTGTGGACCACTGTGATCCAGCAGAGAACCCAGTTCAGATACTGAAATGGAAATATCAGATTTCATGGTATTCGGACCAAAGAAATCATAGAACAGGCTACCTACCGGGCTTTTCTGGAATGCAGTACCGCCCATGTGACCAGGAGTACAGAAAGTATATTTACCTTCACGAACATATTTAAACAGTGCTTTAGTCAGCGGAGGCAGAATAGTGTTGATATATTCGTCAGTGGTCTGCTTGATCTTATTAGCAATATCTTCAGCAGCACCCAGCGCATATTCAAAGAAGCTAATCTGTAAACGCAGGTCATTCAGGCTTACATCGAGAGTGGAATACGTATTAGCGAACGCGTACAACGGCAGGTTCTCGTTCATTTTGCTAATTTCTTCGCACAGCTCGAGATTATATTTATCCCAGTCAAAAATAACGCCGCACAGACGCGCATTGTTTTCGATCAGTTTTAATAAGTCGTCACGGTCGTTCGGGTAAACAATCTGGAAGTTCAGACGTTCAAGCGCGCGATGAAGTTCACGGATGGGTTCTTCTTTAAAATAAACCCCCATGTGATTCAATATTGCAATAACGTTCATAGTCATATCTCCAGGTAAAAAAGGCCCCTCCCAACACATGGGACAAAATGAAAGGAGGAGCCTCGGAAAATACTTTTAATTAATGTGCGTTAGACGCGGTGTGGTTATCCATTGAGTGGCTCTGGCGCTCGTGCATTTTGCGAGCGTAGAACATCAGGATAATCAGGCTGACGATGAAGGTACCTGCCAGCTCGAAGGAGCTTGCGCCCATCAGCGCGATGAAGCAGAACACGCAACCCAGTACAGAGCAGATCAGGCTGACAAAGTTGCGGATGTTAACGCCTTCAAAACGAATCAGGTCAACGCAAGAGTAGAAATACGGCAGCATAGTCAGCAGTACTGCGATACCGGTCAGTTCACCGAACAGGTCAGATGCTTTACCACCGGCAGAGTTCATCAGAGTGATAAGGATCATCAGGGCAGTCATTTTCACTGCAGCCAGCAGCAGACCTTTTTTCGGAATACCGTTGCTGTCGACTTCACCATAAACTTTCGGGAAGTTACCGTCGTTAGCGGCACGTACACCTGCCTGGCCTACCAACATCATCCAGGAGCCCAGAGAAGTCAGGCACGCAAAGGCGGTGAATGCAGAAACCAGCGGCGCAGCCCAGTTACCGAGGATAGTTGAAGCACTGATTGCAAACGGAGCACCGGAAGCCGCCATTACAGAAGACGGATACATACCGGAAAGCACCTGAGTCGCAGCGATGTAAACAATACCTGCTAAACCAGTACCCAGCATGGTTGCCAGCGGAACGGTACGTTTCGGGTTTTTAACCATACCAGTACTTACAGCTGCGGATTCAACACCCACGAAGGCCCACAGGCAGAGCAGAATACTTTTAATGATCGCATGACCATCAGTGGTATCCGCAGTATTCCAGTTAGCTGCATAAGTTGCCGCATCAAACCAATGCCAGCCAACAATAGCAGTCATCACCACAGGAATAAGAACCAGCACCAGACCAATAGTGGTTAAACGGCTTACCCAAGTACCGCCGAGCATATTTACAAAGGTAAATACCCAGACGATAGCAATACAGGCGATACCCGCCGGAACAGGATCATTTAATACTGGGAAGAAGGTGGAAAGATAAGATACAGCGGTAATACCAATCGCCAGGTTACCAATCCAGTTAGCATGGTAATAAAGAACACCTGTCTGAAAACCAAATGCAGGGGAAATTTCTCCGGCATAAGCAATTGGGCCACCTTGTTGCGGGTTTTTTGTTGCCAGTCGGGCATATACATACGCCAGCGACATTGCACCAATAATAGAGATAATCCAACCCCAGATAGCAATACCACCGATACTTGCTAGGTTCGCAGGTAATAATGCAATACCGCTCCCCATCATATTACCGGCAACAACACCGGTACAGGCAAATAGCCCGATCTTCTTGGCAGAACTCATGCTCTTCTCCTAATTTCATTTTTGAATTTGGAGTCCGGGTCATGATGTATAACTATTTCCTGACCAGACCAAACTGGCGATAAGATTACTCACGAAAAAAGGATTAATCCTAAAGATTAGGTGAAATAACACAAAAGTTTCTGTAAGTGAGAACTTGAGGTTTTTTATTAACACATCAGGATCGCAAGTTGATATCATGAAAAGATAAACATTTAATGTTTACAATGGATTGCGTGACATTCTCTGGTTAAATTTATGTAATAAAAATTATGCGGCAAATAAATTGCCGCAACATATTATACCAACAGGAACATACAAAAACTCAACAACAAATATTTCCGAGCATAAATCAACCCGGAGTTACTTATTCTGAAGCAAGAAATTTGTCGAGATAAGGTACAACATAAGGAACAGAAGTCTGGAATATACCATTTTCAATCCAGTAAAGGGTGTTTGCCCCTGGGCGTAAATTAAAGGCGGTGAGATATGCATCAGCTGCTTCCCGGTTCATCCCCTTCATTTCATAAACCTTGCCAAGCAACACATAATTTAGCCAGGACATTTCAAGATCAATGCCAGTATTTATCGCCTGGTAAGACTCATCTGTTTTACCTTTTACCAGAGCACTGACCGCTTTTATTTGATATATAATGGACAGGTTGTTCAATTCCGGCAGTGTAACAATGTTATCTATTTCTGTGTTCAGTGCTGCTAATTGTTTTTCATCTAAAGGATGTTGAGAATGGCGCACGATATCAACTAATGCTTTTTCTGCTCTCGCGTAGGTAAATTCTGGGGATGATTGAACAATCTCACCTAATAATTCACTGGCACGGTTCAATGATTTATCATCGCCATGCAGTAAATAATCATGTGCCTGATAAAAATTAGTTAATAACGCACCACGATGCGGCAAAATTTTCTGGAGCGTCTCCTGCATTCGTTGTGGCCACGGTTGGTTTAACGCTTTTGATAAACTCTCCAGTAAATCATTTTGAATCGCCAGCTGATTACCGTTAGTGATGACATAACGTTTATCCAGCATGGTTGAACCATCTGCATTGTCTACCAATTTTATCGACATAAAGCATTGTTGAGCACGGTATTGGCGCTGATTAACAAACGCAATAGATAATGTTTTACCGGAACTGCTCGGTTCATCAATGTTGTAGTTGATTTTGTCATGCACCATAAAGGTGGAGAAGGTGTTAAGTGATGTCGCCACCAAATCACCCACGCCTATCGCGTAAGAGAGCTGATACGGGGAACTCCAGCTGTTACAACTTTTATTTACCATATTAATGTCAATATCGCGTGGATTGAGCAAAATACGCGATTTGCTCATAGGAAGACGTGTATCAAGACTTGAAAACGCTACCAGTGCTACACAGATACCTAACGACAACAGGAAAAAAAACCATACCCAAAAGGTAGTGAATCGTTTGCTTTTAACTGGGGATTGTTCAGGTGGCGTTGCGGTGTTTTGAATGTTAAGACTGTGGGAGGGAGAATCTGTGGCAGGAACCGCCTCTGGTATAGGGGGAGGCGAAGATAGCATTATTTCCTCTCCCTCTTCTTCGCTGTACCAGATAACCGGCACCATTAATTTATAGCCGCGCTTTGGTACAGTAGCGATATAGACAGGACTATCTTCATCATTATCTTTTAATGACTTACGTAGTTCTGAGATACTCTGCGTCACAACGTGATTGGTGACAATACTTCTCTTCCAGACATTATCGATAAGTTCATCCCTGCTAAGTACTTCGCCACTGTGTTGAGCAAAGAAAACCAGAAGATCGATTAATCTCGGCTCAAGGGTAAGTTGACGCCCATTGCGGCTAATTTGGTTTATGGACGGAGTAACAAGCCATTCGCCAACGCGAACTACAGGTTGTTGCATAATAGAAACTCATTCGAAAAGGGAATGATGCAATGATAATTGCCACAACCTATTTTTACCATCTATAGATGGGTTTATTTACATATTATTGGTGAATGCAAGACGTTATTTTTACCAGCCATAAACTTCTTGATTACATAGTATTACGAAAGGATTTTACTGAGAACCAGAAGTAATATTCCTTACCATCAAAATTCATCATCTTTGCCAAAGAAAAATGTTCAGAAAATAATCCATGGAAAATTGTCCGGAGCACTTACTATTTTAATGGATTGTTAGTCTTTGCATGAGCAAGCGAACTGATACATTTCTCTTTGTTCTCATTCAGAAAATCTCATCAGTCGCCGTTCAGACCGGTGTTGTGCTTTATGGATGCGTTACGCTCCTGATGACGTCATTTGACGTTCAACAGCATCACGGGGCCGCACGACATTTCACGTCAGTTAGTGCTATAGCTCAGGAACAAATTTTCCCGAATTGGGATATGCCCGCAAATTGCTGGTGATGTGGGGAGAATCTGGTTGAGTTCGGTAGAATTGATTTGGAGGCAGAACGCTTAAATCGTGGCGTCCTGAAACGAAAAACGGACGTCAGTAGACGTCCGTTTCTAAATAAGTGGTGCCCGGACTCGGAATCGAACCAAGGACACGGGGATTTTCAATCCCCTGCTCTACCGACTGAGCTATCCGGGCAACGGAGCGCATTAAACCGTAGTCGCTCCCTTACGTCAACCAAATTCATGGAAAAGCTGTTCAACTGCTTACTATTGCGGCAAATCGCTTCTTTTCTGTGTTTCTGTCAGGTCAATGCACCACCCTGGCGGCAGCGGGCGAAGCGCAGGATATCTTCCGCCAGCCGATGTGCAGTGTCGACATCCGCCTGGCTACGATTCACCAGCATTCGGCTTAAACAGCCTTCCAGCACCAGTTCCATCTGCTTTGCTACCATCGCCGGATCGTCAACTTCCAGTGTGGTTAACAGTTCGTGGGTGAAATCGTAGGCCGCGCTTTTTTGCTGATCGGCCAGTTGATGAATAGGGTGGCCAGGATCGGGATAAAACGTACAGGCAGCGATAAATAGACAGCCCGGATAGCGGTTGTTTTTAACGCACTCCGATAACGCCTGATAACGTGCCAGCAGCTTTTGTTCGGCGGTTTGCGTTTCGTCCAGCATCAGCTGACGACGCCAGACATCTATCTGTTGGCTAAGATAACGCAGCGCATCGTAGAGGATTGCCTCTTTGTCTGGCCAGAAGCGGCGTAGCTCGTCCAGTGGATAATCCACACGTTCAGCAACCATCTCCAGCGTGGTGTTGGCAATCCCTTGTAATTCTAATAATTTCAGGGCTTCTCCCAGTACATCTTCACGTTGCACGCTATTTTCCTCCGTCTTTCCCACTGCAAGTGTCGTTCACGGTTGGCGATCGCGCAAATGTGCGCTGAAGGTTTCAGCATCCATAAAGCCCGTGACGCGTGCTTGTGGATGCTCCTGGCCTTGTCCGTCAAAAAAGAGAATTGTCGGTAGGCCAAGGACATTAAGATGCTTTAACAGCGCCACATCTTGTGCGTCGTTGGCCGTGACGTTGGCCTGAAGTAAGACCGTGTCTGCTAACGCTTTTTGCACCTGCGGGTCGCTGAAGGTGTATTTCTCAAACTCTTTACAGGCGACGCACCAGTCGGCATAAAGATCTAACATCACCGGTTTGCCTTTGGCTTCAACGAGCGCCTGATTTAACTCATCTACCGTTTTGATTTGTGTAAAGTTGAGATGCGTCTGAGTTTGCGCGGTATGCGTCGCACCAAATGCCCAATCCTGAAGTGGGCGCACGCTAACCAATGCCGCTGCCAGCAGAATAATTTGCACAATACGCATCCAGCCGCGTTTAGCCTGTAGGCTGGTGATAAAGGCCCAGCCAAAGAATGCGACACCCAGCGCCGACCACAAGCGTAATCCCCATACATCACCAATCACTCGCTCCAGCAGGAAGACCGGCAGTGCGAGGATCACAAAACCAAACGCGGTTTTGACTTGTTCCATCCACGGGCCGCTTTTCGGCAGCAAGCGGTTACCAAAGACGGTAATTAGCATCAGCGGCAGGCCCATGCCCAACGCATAGAGATAAAGCGTGCCGCCGCCCAGCCACATGTTCCCGCTTTGGGCGATATACAGCAGAATCGCGCTAAGCGGTGCGGTGGTGCATGGTGAACAGATCAGTCCGGCAATCGCCCCCATAACAAACACACCGCCAGGTGAGCCGCCCTGTTGGCGATTGCTCATCAACGTGAGACGTGTTTGCAGCGAAGAGGGGAGTTGCAGGGTAAACAAGCCAAACATTGACATCGCCAGCAAGGTAAAGACGATGGCGAGGCCAATGAGCACGTATGGGTGCTGTAGCGCCGCCTGGAACTGTAACCCTGCGGCGGCAACCACCAGACCCAGCGCCGTGTAGGTCAGCGCCATCCCCTGCACATAAATAAAGGTCAGCAACAATGCTCTGGCAGTGGAGAGCCGCTGTTTACCACCCAGCACGATGCCAGAAATCAGTGGGTACATTGGCAGCACGCATGGCGTAAAGGCGATACCAATACCGATCAACAACGCCCAGAGCGCGGAAAAGGGCAATTGCGCGGTGGGCTGCTCTTGCTGCGGAACAGACACAGGCTGTGGCGCTGCGTTGTTGGCGACCACTTCGCTTAACGGAACGGTTTTGGTTTCTGGCGGATAACAGAAACCGGCATCAGCACAGCCCTGGTAGGTGACAGTTAACGTCGCTCCCGCACTCGCCTGGTTGATGGTGACGGGAAGCGTCAGCCGATCGCGGTAAATCTCGCTTTTGCCGTAAAACTCATCTTCATGCCAGACGCCTTGCGGCAGCTGCACGTCGGCAATTTTCGCGTGTTCCGGCGTAATGCGGATCTGTTTACGGTAGAGGTAGTAACCGTCTTTGATCTGCCAGGTCAGATTAAGGTCATGTTGGTTTTGCTGAAAATCAAAAGCAAAGGCTTGATCCGCGGGGACAAATTGTGAACGTCCCGGCGCGTCGAATAATCCGGCAAAAACGGAAGTGCTGCAAAGTAGCAGGATCAGCGTAAAGATGCGTTGAGCCATGAGAGGTAATCTGTGTCTCCGTGTGTAACAGGTAAAACCAGAAGTTCCGGGGTTTGATATGGATGATGAGACTTCAGGCATTCCAGCAGTGCCTGCTGGTGAGATACGGTAGTTTTTAAAATCATCTGCACTTCGTATTCTTGCTCCAGCTTACCTTCCCAGTAATAGAGAGAGGTAGCGCCGGGGATCAAGGTCGCGCAGGCCGCCAGTTTTTCCGCCAGCACTTTGGCGGCTAAATCCTGGGCTGTCGCTTCATCTGGTGCCGTACATAGCACCACGACAGACGCGGTATTCGAACTTTTTTCATCAAGCATAAACACCTCGCAAGAACAGATGGAACCGCAAGAGAGAGGTCACTATACAACGGACGGGGGAAGGATGTTAGTCGGCGGGAAAGAAAGCGGGGCGTGAACGCCCCGCGATTGATCATTACAGCATGAAGCTACCCAGCACGAAGCCGAAGCAAACGGCCAGGGCAACACCCAGAGTACCCGGGATGAAGAACGGATGGTTGAAGACGAATTTACCGATACGGGTAGTACCCGTGTCATCCATCTGTACCGCAGCAACCAGCGTCGGGTAGGTCGGCAGAATGAACAGACCAGACACCGCAGCGAAAGAAGCAACAGCGGTCAGCGGTGAAACGTTCAGTGCCAGAGCCATCGGCATCAGTGCTTTTGCGGTTGCAGCCTGAGAGTACAGCAGAGCAGAAGCAAAGAAGAAGATGACGGCCAGCAGCCACGGATGACCCTGAATCACTTCACCAGCGGTATCTTTGATCCAGTCGATGTTGTTGGAAACGAAAGTATCGCCCAGCCACGCAACACCCAGGATACAAATACAGGCGCTCATACCTGCTTTGAAGGTGCTGGAGTTGAGGATGTTGTCGGTATCGACTTTACAGATAACGGTGGTCAGAGTTGCAACGCTGAGCATGATGATCAGGATTGCGTTGGTGGTGTTCATCAGCGGTTTTTCAACCAGACCCATGCTTGGGCTGTTGATGATTGCATAGATAACCACGCCAACTACGCCCAGCAGGAACAGCCAGACGGACGTTTTTGCACCGGATTTGATTTCAATCTGCTTTTCACCGCGCAGTTCAACCAGGCCCTCTTCCAGACGCTTGCGATAAATCGGATCGTCAGAGAGTTTGGAGTTGAACAGCATAGTGACCAGGAAGGACATCACCAGAACCGCCAGCAGGGTGGACGGGATGACCACGGAGAGCAGATGGAGGTAGCTGATGCCATGACCTTCCATCACGGAAGACATGTAAACCACTGCCGCTGAGATTGGCGATGCGGTGATCGCAATCTGCGCGGATACCACTGCAGTAGACAGCGGACGGCAAGGTTTAACGCCTTGTTCCTTCGCAACTTCAGCGATAACTGGCAGTGTCGCCAGAGAGATGTTGCCAGTACCAGCAAAGATAGTCAGGAAATAGGTCACGATCGGTGCGAGGATCGTGATGTATTTCGGGTTACGGCGCAGCAGCTTTTCTGTCTGATGAACCAGATAGTCCAGACCGCCAGCAACCTGCATGGCAGAAATAGCGGCGATAACCGCCATGATAATGGAGATGACATCGAACGGGATGTTACCGGGTTTAACGCCAATAGCGGCAAGAACCAGCACCCCCAATCCGCCTGCAAAACCAATACCTATTCCCCCCAATCTGGCGCCCAAGAAGATCGCCAGCAAAACTATGATGAGTTCTACAACTAGCATATTAGCCTTCCTTGTTTTTTAACAAGTTGATATTAGATTGTTATTTTTAAGTTACTGCTCACAAGAAAAAAGGCACGTCATCTGACGTGCCTTTTTTATTTGTACTACCCTGTACGATTACTGTTCGCTTTCATCAGTATAGCGTTTTGCTTTGTAAGCCGGGTGCATCAGATTCTGTACGGAGAAAATATCGTCAAGTTCCGCTTCAGTCAACAGACCGCGTTCCAGAACGACTTCACGTACACTCTTACCGGTTTCGGCACAGATTTTACCCACGATGTCACCGTTGTGGTGACCGATGAACGGGTTCAGGTAAGTAACGATACCGATAGAGTTGTAAACGTAACCTTCGCACACTTCTTTGTTAGCAGTGATGCCGTTAATGCATTTTTCCAGCAGGTTGTAGCAAGCGTTGGTCAGAATGTGAACGGATTCGAACATGGCCTGGCCAATGACCGGCTCCATAACGTTCAACTGCAGCTGACCTGCTTCTGCTGCCATGGTAACAGTGGTGTCGTTACCGATGACTTTGAAGCATACCTGGTTAACCACTTCCGGAACAACCGGGTTTACTTTAGCTGGCATGATGGAAGAGCCCGCCTGCAGTTCCGGCAGGTTGATCTCGTTCAGGCCGGCACGTGGGCCTGAAGAGAGCAAGCGCAGGTCGTTACAGATTTTGGACATCTTCACAGCCAGGCGTTTCAGCGCGCCGTGAACCATAACATAAGCGCCGCAGTCAGAGGTCGCTTCGATCAGGTCTTCAGCCGGTACGCATGGGAAGCCAGTAACTTCAGCCAGTTTTTTCACTGCCAGCGGAGAGTACTCTTTCGGCGTGTTCAGACCAGTACCGATTGCTGTTGCACCAAGGTTAACTTCCAGCAGCAGTTCAGCGGTACGTTGGATGTTTTTCACTTCTTCTTTCAGCAGGATGCTGAAAGCGCGGAATTCCTGACCGAGGGTCATCGGTACTGCGTCCTGCAGCTGGGTACGACCCATTTTCAGGATGTCCTGGAATTCGACAGCTTTACGTTCAAAGCCTTCACGCAGTTGGTTAATCGCATCTACCAGCTTAATCAGGGAAGAGTAAACTGCGATACGGAAACCGGTCGGGTAGGCGTCGTTAGTGGACTGACATTTGTTAACATGGTCGTTCGGGTTCAGGTACTGATATTCACCTTTTTGGTGACCCATCAGTTCCAGACCGATATTGGCCAGCACTTCGTTGGTGTTCATGTTTACGGAAGTACCTGCGCCGCCCTGGTAGACGTCTACCGGGAACTGATCCATGCATTTTCCGTTGTTCAGGACTTCATCACATGCGGCAATGATGGCATTCGCTACACTTTTAGGAATGGTTTGCAGCTCTTTGTTTGCCATAGCTGCGGCTTTTTTAACCATTACCATACCGCGAACAAATTCAGGAATATCACTGATTTTGTTGTTGCTGATATAGAAGTTTTCAATCGCTCTCAGAGTGTGAACACCATAGTAGGCATCAGCTGGAACTTCCCTGGTACCCAACAGATCTTCTTCGATACGAATGTTGTTTGACATGTGAACCTTCTTTTTCAAGCTGCCAATGATTTGCTTTAAACACACAGAATATATGTGGTTTCGAATGTTTTTCGACCGACGATTATCCCCTGCATCGACCGAATACCCGAGATCATATGCTGCTTGAGGATTTCTACCGTAATCTGGATCACTTTAAGTGTCGGTTTTTACCCCTTAATTATTAATTTGTGAAATAGATCACCGCTTTGGGATTACTACCAAAAATAGTTGCGCAAACATCTTGAAATTTTGCTAATGACCACAATATAAGCTAAACGCGATTCGCAACCCATTCAGGTAGCCGGGGTTAACCGGCTGCTATTACAGGAGAAACCTTTGCGCTGGTTACCTTTTATTGCCATTTTCCTTTATGTCTATATTGAGATTTCAATCTTTATTCAGGTTGCCCATGTATTGGGGGTATTGCTGACCCTCGTGCTGGTTATATTCACGTCAGTTATCGGTATGTCACTGGTACGTAACCAGGGCTTTAAGAATTTCGTGCTGATGCAGCAAAAAATGGCGGCGGGTGAAAACCCAGCGGCGGAGATGATTAAAAGTGTTTCGCTGATCATTGCTGGTTTGCTGCTTTTATTACCGGGCTTTTTTACCGACTTCCTCGGTCTTCTACTTTTATTGCCGCCGGTGCAAAAGCATCTGACAGTGAAGTTGATGCCGCATTTGCGCTTTTCTCGCATGCCTGGCGGCGGTTTTAGCGCCGGGACCGGTGGCGGTAATACTTTTGATGGTGAGTACCAGCGAAAGGATGATGAGCGCGACCGCCTTGATCATAAAGACGATCGCCAGGATTAATGTCGAAACGCCGGATTATGTGGTTATGCCATTTTCCGGCGTTTTTCGTTTTGGCAGCAACAGCCATAACCCCGCCAGCATGATCAGCGCATAGAGACTTTTCCAGCCGACCATTGCCAGTAACAGAACGCATAACAGCCCGCCAACCACCGCCAGTAGTCGATAACGTCCTTGCAATAATTTACAGCCTGCCAGCATGCATAACAGATAAATCATAATAAAGATGCCATTGGCATAAATAATAAGAGCGTCCAGATTGATCTCTAAAGCATGAATCACCAAAGTGCTCACCACACAGCAGCCGAGCACCGCATTGAGGGCATTATTCGGGATATGGCGAGAAGAGAGGCGTGCCAGGTAGTGGTCAGGATTATGTTGCGCCTGCGACCAGACCAGGCGGGCGAAGCTCTGTATATAAATGTTGAGACTGGCAAAGCAGGCCAGATAGCCAATCACGCAGGCAATCCATAACGCTCCTACACCGAACAACTGCACTACAATTTTTGGAAGCGATGCTGCCGCCGCCATTTTTTCACCATAGGCGTCGAAGTGTAAGACGACTACCGTACAGCCCCAGTAGACTAATCCTGCCAGCAGCAGACCAATCATCAAAGCACGAGGAAAATCACGCTCTGGATTTTTAAATTCCGAGGCGAGATGGGCAAATGCCTCCAGACCGACAAAACACCAGAACATCACTGATAACGCAGCAAATAACCCGGTAAGTTCGATATTACCAGGTGCCGGAAAGGGGATATTCGCAGGTTTGATATCGCCCGCCCACCAGATAGCGACAATCAGCGCGACGATAAGTCCGGCAATAACGGTTTGTAGATTAGCACTGGAACTGGCACCGCGAGTACCGATATACCACACCAGCGCCAGCGTACCGAGTTCTGCCAACAACAGTTGCCAGCTATGCCAGCCAAACATCGCCTGGCCGAACCCGGCGGCAATTTGTAGTGCGGCAGGCAAACCCACGGGAATGACCGATAAAAACAGCCAGCCGGTGACTCGCTCAAGCCGCGAACCAAACGCCATACCGACGAAGTGCGCGACGCCGCCTGCGCTGGGATAGTGGCGACCCAGAATCGCAAACACAATCGCAATCGGGAACACTAAGATAATCAAAACGGGCCACGCCCACAGGCTGTTATTGCCCGCTACCAGCGCAGCTAACGCAGGAACGGCAAACACGCCAGTGCCTAATAATGACGTCGATAGCAGGCCAATGCCCTGGGCCAGCCCCAGTTCTTGTTTGAGTCCACTCATGGGTTGATGTCCGATTGCGCCCAAATTTTGGGCAACTGCGTAGATTTTCGATGGTAGCACAATCAGATTCGCTTATGACGGCGATGAAGAAATTGCGATGAAATGTGAGGTGAATCAGGGTTTTCACCCGATTTTGTGCTGATCAGAATTTTTTTTCTTTTTCCCCCTTGAAGGGGCGAAGCCTCATCCCCATTTCTCTGGTCACCAGCCGGGAAACCACGTAAGCTCCGGCGTCACCCATAACAGATACGGACTTTCTCAAAGGAGAGTTATCAATGAATATTCGTCCATTGCATGATCGCGTGATCGTCAAGCGTAAAGAAGTTGAAACTAAATCTGCTGGCGGCATCGTTCTGACCGGCTCTGCAGCGGCTAAATCCACCCGCGGCGAAGTGCTGGCTGTCGGCAATGGCCGTATCCTTGAAAATGGCGAAGTGAAGCCGCTGGATGTGAAAGTTGGCGACATCGTTATTTTCAACGATGGCTACGGTGTGAAATCTGAGAAGATCGACAATGAAGAAGTGTTGATCATGTCCGAAAGCGACATTCTGGCAATTGTTGAAGCGTAATCCGCGCACGACACTGAACATACGAATTTAAGGAATAAAGATAATGGCAGCTAAAGACGTAAAATTCGGTAACGACGCTCGTGTGAAAATGCTGCGCGGCGTAAACGTACTGGCAGATGCAGTGAAAGTTACCCTCGGTCCAAAAGGCCGTAACGTAGTTCTGGATAAATCTTTCGGTGCACCGACCATCACCAAAGATGGTGTTTCCGTTGCTCGTGAAATCGAACTGGAAGACAAGTTCGAAAATATGGGTGCGCAGATGGTGAAAGAAGTTGCCTCTAAAGCAAACGACGCTGCAGGCGACGGTACCACCACTGCAACCGTACTGGCTCAGGCTATCATCACTGAAGGTCTGAAAGCTGTTGCTGCGGGCATGAACCCGATGGACCTGAAACGTGGTATCGACAAAGCGGTTACCGCTGCAGTTGAAGAACTGAAAGCGCTGTCCGTACCATGCTCTGACTCTAAAGCGATTGCTCAGGTTGGTACCATCTCCGCTAACTCCGACGAAACCGTAGGTAAACTGATCGCTGAAGCGATGGACAAAGTCGGTAAAGAAGGCGTTATCACCGTTGAAGACGGTACCGGTCTGCAGGACGAACTGGACGTGGTTGAAGGTATGCAGTTCGACCGTGGCTACCTGTCCCCATACTTCATCAACAAACCAGAAACCAGTGCTGTTGAGCTGGAAAGCCCGTTCATCCTGCTGGCTGACAAAAAAATCTCCAACATCCGCGAAATGCTGCCGTTCTGGAAGCCGTTGCGAAAGCCAGGCAAACCACTGCTGATCATTGCTGAAGATGTTGAAGGCGAAGCGCTGGCTACCTTGGTAGTTAACACCATGCGTGGCATCGTGAAAGTGGCTGCGGTTAAAGCACCTGGCTTCGGCGACCGTCGTAAAGCTATGCTGCAGGACATCGCAACCCTGACCGGCGGTACCGTTATCTCTGGAGAAGAGATCGGTATGGAGCTGGAAAAAGCAACCCTGGAAACATGGGCCAGGCAAAACGCGTTGTGATCAACAAAGACACCACCACCATCATCGATGGCGTGGGTGAAGAAACTGCGATTACAGGCCATGTTGCTCAGATCCGTAAGCAGATTGAAGAAGCAACGTCTGACTACGACCGTGAAAAACTGCAGGAACGCGTAGCTAAACTGGCTGGCGGCGTTGCAGTTATCGAAGTCAGGTGCAGCTACCGAAGTTGAAATGAAAGAGAAAAAAGCACGCGTTGACGATGCCCTGCACGCGACCCGTGCTGCGGTTGAAGAAGGCGTGGTTGCCGGTGGTGGTGTTGCGCTGATTCGCGTAGCGTCCAAACTGGGTGAACTGCGTGGCCAGAACGAAGACCAGAACGTGGGTATCAAAGTTGCGCTGCGCGCAATGGAAGCGCCACTGCGTCAGATCGTTCTGAACTGCGGCGAAGAGCCTTCAGTAGTGGCTAACACCGTGAAAGCGGGCGACGGCAACTACGGTTACAACGCAGCAACCGAAGAATACGGCAACGTGATCGACATCGGTATCCTGGACCCAACTAAAGTGACCCGTTCTGCTCTGCAGTACGCCGCTTCCGTGTGCTGATGATCACCACCGAATGTATGGTGACCGACCTGCCTAAAGGCGACGCACCTGACTTAGGTTGCTGCCGGTATGGGCGGTATGGGTGGTATGGGCGGCATGATGTAATCGTGCGTATGCCCATCACGGCAAGAAACCCCCGGGCAGAAATGGTTAAGATTACTTTTGGTCATCTTTTTAGTATAAGGTTTACACACGGACGACAATGCGTCCAGCTCATTGATTATGGGGAATAACATGCAGGTAAAATATTTAGCAGGGATTGTTGGCGCAGCGCTGTTATTGGCTGGCTGTAGCTCTACCACGGAGCTGACCGCAGGTGGCCAGAATGTGCGCTTTGTCGAAGATAAACCGGGTGCAGAGTGCCAACTGATGGGCACAGCTACCGGGACGCAGGGTAACTGGCTATCCGGTCAGCAGGGCGCAGAGGGTGGTTCAATGCGCGGTGCGGCGAATGCGCTGCGTAACCATGCGGCTGAACTCGGTGGTGACGTGGTTTCTGGTGTCAGCAGCAACGCAAGGCGTGTTGTCCAGCTTCGTTCCTACCGATAGCGAAATGAACGGCCAGGTTTATCCGTGCCGAACTGATTAGATCCAGAGGCTGGGTGACAAACGTATAATTGCCTGATGCGCTTCGCTTATCAGGCCTACATAAGGCATTGCAACTGATTGAATGCTTGAGAATTTGTAGGCCGGATAAGGCGTTTACGCCGCATCCGGCATGACCAACGATCACGTTATCAGTCATTTCAGGCTGGATGGCTCCAGCCTCGCATTAGCAAAGATGAGATTATTTCGCCTGTGGTGCAGTTTTGCTGGTGGATTGAACACGTAAGTGATGCAGCGCGCGTAAGCATTGATCCTGGGTTAGCGGTTGGGCGTTATTCGCCGCTACGGTGCGAACATAGACCTGACATGGCACACCCGCGAGTTTTTTCAGTCGTGGGCTGAAATCAAGCATTCGGCGAGTGATCGCTTCTATTTCTTTACCCGGCGTTGCTTCACGCGTTTTCACCACTGCGCCGCTAAATTGTTCTTTGCCACTTTCATCTTTAAAGCGGTAAAGCACCGCCAGATAATGGTCGAACAAGTTATGTTTCCATTCCGGTTGGGAATAGGTGTCATATTCCAGATTGCCATTGTCCTGGCAGTCAACGTCGTATAACGGCAGGAAATCTAACAGTGAGGTAATACGTAATGCCAGTTCACGCATTTCCGCATTATTAATTGCATGAATGATTGCTCGCGCCAGCATTTCAATCTGCAACTCATTGACGACTAACTCACATTTGCTACCGTCATGTAGCGTTAATACGAAGGTAAGATTTTCGCCTTGATTATCGGTAAGTTCCAGCGTGTTAACCCGACGATTAATATCGGCATTTTTAAGCTCATCAACCAGAATTTCTGGGATGTTTTCTGCCATTTTCTTAATGACTTTATCGCGAGCTTGCTCATACTGAAGGTGTGCAGCAGCATCCAGTTTATGCTTTTGATGCAGACGACTTTCCAGCGCAATCAGCAGGTCGCGCAGTTCCATGACAGACATAAAGAACAACGATTCTTTATTGCGAGGTTCTTTAATTTTCAGCGCCAGTGCAATGAAATTATTACTCTTGCGAATAACACCGGTATTAACACCCTTGATGCTTATGGCCATGTAGGTTCTCCCTAACCATTTCTCAATTAAATAATTAATTTTAATTTATAAGCCAGATAAATGGGCTTGGTAGTAATAGTTGTTAAAATAACATAAATAGCCGTACTCACTCTATATAAACAGAAAAGAAAGGTTAATTATTGGTGTTAGCTATATAAAAAGTAACAACAGCAATGCATATGAATAATTAAAGGTTATGCAACGGGCAAAGATTAAACTTCCCAGTTTAATGACAGGTTGCTGTACTTGCGTTTGTTGCTCTTGCCGGATGCAGCGTAAACGCCTTATCCGGCCTACAGTTCATTGCAAATCCATTCAATTTCAATGCACGATGTAGGCCTGATAAGCGTAGCGAATCAGGCAATTTTAATGTTTAACTTCCCTGTTTAATCAGTTACTGCTGGCGCAGCTGGAGATCCAGCGGCGTTTGTTCGGCTCACCGCCAATCTCACGGGCCAGTTTAGGTACCATATAACCGGATACCAGAGTGAGTAATTCGCGCACAATCTCACGCGCTTCATCATCACTAATGAGGAAATGAGCTGCACCCTGCACTTTATCCAGCACGTGCAGGTAATAAGGCATCACGCCGGCGTCAAATAGCGCATTACTGAAAATATTGGCCAACGCTTGCGCGTTATCGTTAACACCGCGTAGTAAGACGCTTTGATTGAGCAACGTCACGCCCACCCGGCGCAGATTTGCCATGGCGGTACGGAATTCCGCGCCGATTTCGTTGGCGTGGTTATATTATTTACCAGCAGGATCTGCAGTGATGAACGCTCAAAGCGGCTGATCAGTGTATCGGTAAACGCGTGTGGGTAACGATCGGCAAACGGCTGTGGATACGCAGGCGTTTGATATGCGGGATAGACTCAAGCTGAGTGAGCAGCCAGTCTTAGCTCATGATTCTTTGCTATCAGGGCATTGCCGCCGGAGAAGATGATTTCATCCAGTTCAGGGTGTGCACTCACGTAGTCGAGAGCTGCCTGCCAGTTGCGCTTATTGCCCTGATTATCGGCGTACGGGAAGTGGCGCCGGAGCAATAACGACAATTTACCGCGCAGCCGCCTTTGACCAACAATAACGCGCGATTGCGGTATTTATGCAGCAATCCCGGTACCACGCTGTGCTGTTCTTCCAGCGGGTCGGTGGAAAAACCTGGCGCGGTGATAAACTCTTCTTGCGAGGTAAGCACCTGACGTAAAAGAGGATCTCAGGATCGCCTTTTTCCATTCGCGTCACGAACGCACGTGGAACGCGCAGGGCGAAAAGGCGCTTAGCTTCACGGCCAGCGAGCAAATTTTCATCAGCGTCTATATTCAGAAGAACCAATAATTCATCCGGATCGGTGAGAACATCGGCAAGTTGCATCAACCAATCTTCTCTGGATGGGGTATTTAGGGTTACAATATGCGCCATTTTGTGGCTTAGCTACCATTTAACAATTTCAGAGGGCCTTATGGCGACTTACTATAGCAACGATTTTCGTGCTGGTCTTAAAATCATGATGGACGGCGAACCGTACGCGGTTGAAGCCAGTGAATTCGTTAAGCCGGGTAAAGGTCAGGCATTCGCACGTGTTAAACTGCGCCGCCTGCTGACCGGTACTCGTGTAGAGAAAACCTTCAAGTCTACCGACTCCGCTGAAGGTGCAGATGTTGCCGATATGAACCTGACCTTCCTGTAGACCCACGGTGAGTTCTGGCACTTCATGAACAACGAAACCTTCGAGCAGCTGGCTGCCGATGAGAAAGCCGTTGGCGATAACGCTAAATGGCTGCTGGATCAGGCAGAGTGTATCGTAACTCTGTGGAATGGTCAGCCGATCTCCGTTACTCCGCCGAACTTCGTTGAACTGGAAATCGTTGATACCGATCCGGGCCTGAAAGGTGATACCGCAGGTACTGGTGGCAAACCGGCTACCCTGTCTACTGGCGCTGTGGTTAAAGTTCCGCTGTTTGTACAAATCGGCGAAGTCATCAAAGTGGATACCCGCTCTGGTGAATACGTCTCTCGCGTGAAGTAATGCGGTTGTGGTGCGGCCTGCAGGCTGCACCATCACTTATTCAGGTCAGAGATGATGAAACGCCTTATCGTTCTTGTTTTGCTTGCCAGCACGCTGCTCACGGGCTGTAACACCGCTCGCGGTTTCGGCGAAGACATCAAACATCTCGGCAACTCCATCTCTCGCGCTGCCAGCTAATTTTTCTTCTCTTCCGAAAAATCATCAGATTCCCATCATTTTTGGCGATGTTGTCTATTATTAATTTGCTATAGGCAAACATAAATAACATTACCTAAAAGGAAGACGTTATGGTGAAGAAGACAATTGCAGCGATCTTTTCTGTTCTGGTGCTTTCAACAGTATTAACTGCCTGCAACACCACGCGTGGCGTTGGTGAAGACATTTCTGATGGCGGTAACGCGATTTCTGGCGCAGCAACGAAAGCGCAGCAATAAGCAATAACGGTACGACAGCTGTGTCGTGCCGTTTGTTTTTTCTGCGATAGTCACAAAGGTAATAGTTGAAATTCCCCTGCCACCTGGCAAAATATCCGTTCAACCATCAGCTTTGCAGGACGACCTGCAAACGCCTCTTTTCACCGGGGACGGCCCCAATTCTCCGGAGCCTGATATGTCCTGGATTATCTTAGTTATTGCTGGTCTGCTGGAAGTGGTATGGGCCGTTGGCCTGAAATATACCCACGGCTTTAGTCGTTTGACGCCGAGTGTTATTACTGTGACGGCGATGATTGTCAGTATGGCGCTACTTGCCTGGGCGATGAAATCGTTACCAGTAGGGACGGCTTATGCCGTGTGGACGGGTATTGGCGCAGTCGGCGCGGCCATAACCGGCATTGTGCTGCTCGGTGAGTCCGCTAACCCGATGCGCCTGGCGAGTCTGGCGTTAATCGTATTGGGGATTATTGGTCTGAAACTCAGCACTCACTAACTACCAGGCTGCTGTACCCAAATAAATTTACTGACATCAAACCCTTCCCGGGTCGCGACTGCCAGCATCTCCTGTTTCACTTCGTCAGAAATGGTTGGCGTGCGGGAGAGTATCCACAGGTAGTCGCGGTCCGGGCCGCAAACCAGCGCATGGCGGTATTCCCGATCGAGTGCAATAACGTTATAACCGCCATAGAAAGGACCAAAGAATGACACTTTCAGCGCAGCGCGAGTTGGTGCGCCGGTAAAGTACGCTTTCCCTTCACTCTGCTGCCACATTCCTCTGTCAGGGTTATAGCCTTTATTAATGACATTCAGGCCGCCGTCATCACGCAGGCTGTATGTTGCGGTGACTTTTTCCAGTCCACGTTCAAAGCGGTGATCAAAACGGGCAATCTCATACCAGGTACCGAGATAACGTTTGGCGTCGAAATTATTTACTACGGTCACGCCACGCGGCGGCGTAGGAGAACTGCAGGCAACGACCAGAAATGCAGCTGTCGCTGCGGCAACGAGAGGGAGCAGGCGCATAAATGTTTCCTTACTGGTTTTTTTCTAAGTGTAGATGACAGCAAGGAAAAGCGGAGAAAAGGTCCGAAAATTCGGACCCGATGGAATTTTACTGTAGAGCGTTAAGAATCTGCCAGGCGGCGTCGACTCTCGCTGGATTGGGATAGTTTTTGTTTGCCAGCATCACGATACCCAGCTCTTTTTCTGGAATAAACGCGACATAGCTACCAAATCCGCCGGTCGCCCCTGTTTTATGTACCCATGATGCGCGTACTGCAGGAGTTGGGGGCGTAATCGCTTTTACGGGGCGTGCTGCCAGTGCAATTTTATTGTCACTGCCGTTAATGATGCTGTCAGGATTTACCGGCCAGTCCAGCATTTCCCAGCCCAGGCCCTGATACATATCGCCGGTTTGCCAGTAGCGAGATTGTGCCAGTTGTATCCCTTGTTGAAGCGTTTTCTCATTGATATCAAGGGGTTTTAAATTGCTTTGCACCCAGCGGGCCATATCTTCAATGGTCGACTTCACACCATAAGCTTCAGCATCTAACGCCCCAGGCGAAACATGCACTGCCTTACCTTCGCGATATCCCCAGGCGTAATTCTTTTCTTCTGCGGGCGGTACATTAATCCACGTATGGTTGAGTTTGAGTGGCTGGAAGACACGAGTTTGCATCGCCTGCTCAAAACTCAAACCAGACGGCTTCACAGCCAGTGCGCCGAACAAACCGATACTGGAGTTGGCATACAGACGTTGTGTTCCTGGAGCCCATGCAGGCTGCCAGTTTTGATAGAAGCGCAGCAAGTCGCTTGAGGATTTCACCTCATCCGGCACCTGCAATGGCAGGCCGCCAGCAGTGTAGGTTGCGAGATGTAATAGTGTGATCCCATTCCACTGTTTAGCGGTAAGTTCAGGCCAGTATTTTGTTGTGGGATCGCTTAACTTGATTTCCCCTCGAGCAATAGCGTCGCCACCAAGCACGCCAGTAAATGTTTTGCTGACCGAACCTAACTCAAACAACGTTTGCTGTGTGACGGGCTGCTTTTTGGCGATGTCCGCATAGCCCCAGGTAAAGTAATAAGGTTTACCCTGATAAATTACCGCCACCGCCATACCCGGGATCTTTTGTTGCTCTATAAGCGGGGTAATTGTGCGATGCACAATATCGTTGATTTGTTGAGGGGCAGCAAATGTGGAGCAAGAGGCGGTAATTAATAAGGCGCAGAGCGTCGTTTTGAACATAGGGTCTGGTTTCCATACAAAACGGCCCGCCATAGGCGGGCCGGATTTACATTGGCGATGCGTTAGATTGTAACGACACCAATCAGCGTGACAACTGTCAGGATAGCAGCCAGACCGTAGAAAACCCATTTGCCCGCAGGTACGTGGATTTTCAGATCGTGCATCGCGTGGTGCATACGGTGTAAACCACACCACAGCGGCAGAACGATCATCAGGAACAGGAATACGCGACCAATGAAGCTCTGCGCGAACGCCAGAACGCGCTCGTAGCTCAGCGCATCACCCGGAAACAACCCCAGTGGCAGCAGAATACCCACCAGCAGGATCATCACCGGCGCAATGATGGCGCTCCACATACCACCGGCCCCGAAGAGGCCCCAGAATACCGGTTCGTCAGAACGCTTTGGATTTGGATTAATCATCTCAGGCTCCTTACCAGTACAGGGCAACAAACAGGATTACGATGGTGGCAACCACAGTTACCGCCCAGAGACTTTTGATAATTGGCTCTGGTCCCATTTTTTCGTCTTTTACAATGATATTGGCCGCTTTCGGTGCCAGTTCAAACCAGGTTTTGGTGTGCAGCAGAGCTGCCGCCAGAGTGATCAGGTTAATGATCACGATAACCGGGTTTTGTAAAAAGTCGACGAATCCCGCCCAGGCTTCCGGGCCATTTTTCAGGGCAAACAGCCCGAAAATCAGTTCAATGCTGAACCACACAGCCGGAACCGCCGTGCCTTCGCGCAGCATGTAAAAGCGATAAAACGGCAATTTTTTCCACCAGGTGGACGTCATTGGCCGTACATACGGTTTACGTTTAGTCGTCATGTTGCACTCCTTAGCGTGGTTTCAGGGTCGCGATAAGAAAGTCTTTCGAACTTTCTACTTTGCCCTGCTGAATGGCCGCAGCCGGATCGACGTGTTTCGGGCAGACTTCGGAGCAGTAGCCCACGAAAGTACAGCTCCATACGCCGTTCTGGCTGTTCAACTGCGCCATACGCTCCTTCTTACCGTGGTCGCGGCTATCTTCGTTATAACGATGCGCCAGCGTAATGGCAGCCGGACCGATGAACTCTGGGTTCAGGCCAAACTGCGGGCACGCGGCGTAGCACAAACCACAGTTGATGCAACCGGAGAACTGGTGATACTTCGCCATCTGCGCCGGGGTCTGGATGTTAGTACCCTGATCCGCGGTGCGGGAGTTGCCGATGATGTACGGTTTGATCGCTTCCAGACTTTCGATGAAGTGGGTCATATCGACCACCAGATCGCGTTCAATCGGGAAGTTAGCTAACGCTTCAACCTTCATACCGTCGGTGTAATCACGCAGGAAGGTTTTACATGCCAGTTTTGGCACGTTGTTAACCATCATGCCGCAGGAACCACAAATCGCCATACGGCAGGACCAGCGGTAGCTCAGGTCCGGTGCCAGGTTGTCTTTGATGTAGCCCAGCGCATCCAGTAATGAGGTAGTTGCGTCATAAGGCACTTCATAGAATGCGCTATGCGGTGCGGTATCGACTTCCGGGTTATAGCGCACCACCTCAATTTTCAGGTTTTTCATCTCAGCCATTCGCCTTCTCCTTCTTATTGGCTGCTTCCGCCTTATCGGCTGCATCCGCTTCGCCACCGTAAACGCGTTTAGCTGGCGGCAGCGTAGTAATCTTCACGTCGCTGTACTCCAGGCGAGTCGTGCCATCAGCATCGCGGAAGGCGAGGGTGTGTTTGAGGAAGTTGACGTCGTCACGCTCGGTGCAACCTTCGTCCAGACGCTGGTGCGCGCCGCGGGACTCTTTACGTGCCATTGCGGAGTGCGCCATACATTCAGCAACGTTCAGACCGTGGCCCAGTTCAATGGTGTAGAGCAGGTCGGTGTTGAACACGCTGGAAGTGTCGGTGATGCGCACGCGCTTGAAGCGTTCCTGCAGCTCTGCCAGCTTGTCGATGGTTTTCTGCATCAGTTCCGGCGTACGGTAGATACCGCAGCCTTCTTCCATAGCCAGGCCCATTTCGTCGCGGATCTTCGCCCAGTTTTCGCCGCCATCCTGGTTAACCAGATCTTTCAGACGTTGTTCAACGCCAGCTGCCTGCGCTTCAATTGCCGCTTCGTTGCCATTACCGGCAGTTGCTGCACGCTCTGTCGCTTGTTCACCGGCCAGACGGCCGAAGACCACCAGTTCCGCCAGGGAGTTAGAACCCAGACGGTTTGCACCGTGCAGACCAACAGAGGAACATTCACCCACGGCGAACAGACCTTTAATGCGGGTTTCACAGTTCTGATCGGTTTCGATACCGCCCATGGTGTAGTGTGCGGTCGGACGTACCGGAATCGGTTCTTTAACCGGATCGACGCCAACGTACGCTTTCGCCAGTTCGCAGATGAACGGCAGACGTTCATGCAGTTTTTTCTCGCCGAGGTGACGCAAGTCGAGATAAACCACATCGCCACGCGGCGTGGAGATGGTGTTGCCTTTACGCCATTCGTGCCAGAAGGCCTGAGAGACTTTGTCGCGTGGACCCAGTTCCATATATTTGTTTTTCGGCTCGCCCAGCGGAGTTTCCGGGCCCATGCCGTAATCTTGCAGATAACGGTAGCCATTTTTGTTGACCAGAATACCGCCTTCACCGCGGCAACCTTCGGTCATCAGGATACCGGAACCTGGCAGACCGGTTGGGTGATACTGAACGAATTCCATGTCACGCAGCGGAACGCCGTGGCTTAGCGCCATACCCATACCGTCACCGGTAACGATGCCGCCGTTGGTGTTGTAACGATAAACGCGACCCGCACCGCCAGTAGCCATAACGACCGCGTTAGCACGGATCTGCACCAGCGTGCCTTCCATCATGTTCATTGCTACCAGGCCGCGAACATGACCATCATCAACCAGAATATCCAGCACGAAATGTTCGTCAAAACGCTGGATCTGCGGGAATTGCAGAGAGGTCTGGAACAGCGTGTGCAGCATATGGAAGCCGGTCTTATCGGCGGCGAACCAGGTGCGCTCGATTTTCATGCCGCCGAAGCGACGTACGTTGACGCTACCATCCGGGCGACGGCTCCATGGGCATCCCCACAGTTCCAGTTGGGTCATTTCGGTTGGGCAGTGGTGGACGAAATAATCCACGACATCCTGCTCACACAACCAGTCGCCACCCGCTACTGTATCGTGAAAGTGATATTCGAAGCTGTCATGATCCTGCGCGACAGCGGCGGAGCCCCCTTCTGCAGCAACGGTATGGCTACGCATCGGGTATACTTTTGAGATTAGTGCGATTTTTGCATTCGGATTTGCCTGCGCGGCAGCAATTGCAGCACGTAATCCCGCGCCACCGGCGCCTACAATGGCAAGATCGGCTTGAAAGGTTTGCACGACATTCCTCCAGATTGTTTTTATCCCACAGCCACGTACTTCAGGGTAAGTACCTGAAAGTTACGGTCTGCGAACGCTATTCCACTGCTCCTTTATAGGTACAACAGTATAGTCTGATGGATAAGTCTGAAATTTGACGAGATCGATTTTTTTAGTGCGCAAGAGGGCTAAATTATCACTGAAGATGATTAATTTAATTACTAAACCATCAGATCGTGCTTTTTTTAGTCACTGCCCACCGCTGTTTGATTCCTGCGTAAAATTTGTCTCGCCGTCGCGTTGCGAGTAGACTTCGTGCCCTTGTCAAAAACTGGAGATTTAACTATGAGCGAAACGGCATCCTGGCAGCCGAGCGCATCCATTCCTAACTTATTAAAACGCGCGGCGATTATGGCGGAGATCCGTCGTTTCTTTGCCGATCGTGGAGTGCTGGAGGTGGAGACGCCTTGTATGAGCCAGGCGACGGTAACCGATATTCATTTGGTCCCGTTTGAGACACGTTTCGTTGGCCCCGGGCATTCGCAGGGGATGAATCTCTGGTTAATGACCAGCCCGGAATACCATATGAAACGCCTGCTGGTTGCCGGTTGTGGGCCGGTATTCCAGCTGTGCCGCAGCTTCCGTAATGAAGAGATGGGGCGTTATCACAACCCTGAGTTCACTATGCTGGAGTGGTATCGACCGCACTATGATATGTACCGGTTGATGAACGAGGTGGACGATCTCTTACAACAGGTGCTGGACTGCCCGGCAGCAGAAAGCCTTTCTTATCAACAAGCTTTCTTGCGTTATCTGGAAATTGACCCGCTCTCTGCCGACAAAACGCAACTGCGGGAAGTCGCAGCGAAACTGGATTTGAGCAATGTTGCTGATACCGAAGAAGACCGCGACACGCTGCTACAATTGCTGTTTACCTTTGGCGTAGAGCCAAATATTGGCAAAGAAAAACCGACCTTTGTGTACCACTTTCCAGCCAGCCAGGCATCACTGGCGCAAATCAGTACCGAAGATCATCGGGTCGCTGAACGCTTTGAGGTTTATTATAAAGGTATTGAGCTGGCGAATGGTTTCCATGAATTGACGGATGCCCGTGAGCAGCAACAACGCTTTGAACAAGATAACCGTAAGCGCGCGGCGCGCGGTTTGCCGCAGCACCCCATTGACCAGAATCTGATTGAAGCCTTGAAAGTCGGTATGCCTGACTGTTCCGGCGTGGCATTAGGTGTTGATCGTCTGGTGATGTTGGCGCTGGGCGCGGAGACACTGGCTGAAGTCATCGCCTTTAGCGTTGACCGGGCATAATTCTGAAAAATTACTGAATTAACAGCGAAGAATGGCGTGATAAGCGCCATTCTGTAGCATATGTTTTCATTTTTCCGTTAAAGGCCACAATTTAAGACTGGATATTTGATATCATCCAGGTATCAATTCTGTATTGGTTTTTACGCTGCCTGCTCAATGTTGCGCAGTGCAGTTCAGTGGGCACGTGTTATACACGCGCTGAAATGAAGGATGGTTTCATGCCTCACACGATAAAAAAGATGAGTCTGATAGGACTCATATTGATGATCTTTACTTCCGTATTTGGATTTGCCAATAGCCCATCGGCTTATTACTTAATGGGTTATAGTGCGATTCCCTTTTATATATTTTCTGCATTGTTATTCTTTATTCCATTCGCCTTAATGATGGCTGAAATGGGAGCTGCTTATCGCAAAGAAGAAGGCGGTATCTATTCCTGGATGAATAATAGTGTCGGACCACGTTTTGCCTTCATTGGTACGTTTATGTGGTTTTCCTCTTATATCATCTGGATGGTGAGTACCTCCGCGAAAGTTTGGGTACCGTTCTCAACATTCCTCTATGGTAGCGACATGACCCAGCACTGGCGTATTGCCGGACTGGAGCCTACGCAGGTGGTTGGTCTGCTGGCTGTGGCATGGATGATTCTGGTCACCGTCGTTGCTTCTAAGGGGATTAATAAAATTGCCCGCATTACTGCGGTGGGCGGTATTGCAGTAATGTGTCTGAATTTAGTATTGCTGTTAGTAAGCATTACTATTTTGTTATTAAATGGTGGGCATTTCGCGCAGGATATTAATTTCCTTGCATCACCGAACCCGGGTTATCAGTCCGGTCTGGCAATGCTATCGTTTGTGGTATTTGCCATTTTTGCCTATGGCGGAATTGAAGCGGTTGGTGGTCTGGTCGATAAAACGGAAAATCCAGAAAAGAACTTTGCCAAAGGTATTGTTTTTGCCGCTATTGTTATTTCAATCGGTTATTCGCTGGCAATATTTTTATGGGGCGTCAGCACAAACTGGCAGCAGGTATTAAGTAATGGTTCCGTTAACCTCGGCAATATTACCTATGTGCTGATGAAGAGCCTTGGGATGACGCTGGGTAATGCACTGCATTTGTCACCTGAAGCGTCATTGTCGCTGGGCGTATGGTTTGCGCGTATTACTGGACTTTCGATGTTCCTCGCCTATACCGGTGCGTTCTTTACGCTTTGCTATTCACCGTTGAAAGCCATCATCCAGGGGACGCCGAAAGCATTGTGGCCGGAACCGATGACGCGCCTGAATGCGATGGGGATGCCGTCTATCGCCATGTGGATGCAGTGCGGGTTGGTTACTGTCTTCATCCTGCTGGTTTCGTTTGGTGGCGGTACCGCATCGGCGTTCTTTAACAAGCTGACGCTGATGGCGAACGTGTCTATGACGCTTCCTTACCTGTTCCTCGCGCTGGCTTTCCCGTTCTTTAAAGCACGTCAGGATCTCGACAGACCGTTTGTGATTTTCAAAACGCATTTGTCGGCAATGATTGCGACAGTGGTTGTCGTACTGGTGGTGACATTTGCGAACGTCTTCACCATCATTCAACCTGTGGTTGAAGCCGGAGACTGGGACAGCACATTGTGGATGATTGGCGGCCCTGTCTTCTTCTCGCTGTTAGCGATGGCGATTTACCAGAACTATTGCAGCAGAGTGGCAAAAAATCCGCAGTGGGCGGTGGAATAACCCGATGCCCTATCGTCTACCTGACGATAGGGCGTAAAGACAGGAAATGTTATGGATGACACCAGCCGGGACCCGGCAATAACCGAAGATGAAATCAGGGCGCTGCAATTTTCTGCCGGGGATGTAGCGGAAATAGAGCAGACGATTCTCTCTTTTGTCGATGCCTGCCACACCCGTAAAGTGGCGATGGTGGTGGGTAGCACCATTAACACCCTCAAAGATCGCGATGGTAAACGGTGGGGAAACCTGCCGGATATTTATTGCGCTTATCTTATCCGATGTCTGGTTTTTCGCGGGGAATTAGTGGGATACGGCGATTTGTTTCGTATGCGCTATAGCGAAATTAAGCGACCGGTTACCTTATGAGTGCGCGCATGTTTGTCTTATGCTGCATCTGGTTTATTGTGGCGTTCCTCTGGATAACCATCACTTCCGCGCTGGACAAAGAGTGGATGATTGATGGACGCGGGATTAACAACGTCTGCGATGTGTTGATGTATCTCGAAGAAGACGATACCCGTGATGTTGGTGTGATAATGACGTTACCGCTCTTTTTCCCTTTTCTCTGGTTCGCTTTGTGGCGAAAAAAACGCGGCTGGTTTATGTACGCCACCGCGCTGGCTATTTTCGGCTACTGGCTGTGGCAGTTTTTTCTGCGCTATCAGTTTTGTTTGTGAGCCGGATTGGTTCATCCGGCACACAAACTTACAAACTTCCCGCCTGACGACCTTTGCCCGCAGAGGTCAGCGTGTTCGCCGTTTTCTTGCCATTGATACTCTCTAAGCGCATCTGGAACGGCGGGAATGGCATATCGATGCCGTGCTGTGGAAACCGGCCAGAATCAACTGGTGCAGTTCGTGGCGCAGCGGCATGCGGTGGCCGATTTCGGCGGCGTAGATACGCAGCTCGAAAATCTGAATCCCCTGTTGTAAATCCACGAGGAAACCCTTCCGGCGCCGGTGTATCGATCACCAGCGAGCAGCGGTGAGCGGCGGTGAGCAGGATTTGCGCAACCTCTTCGCTGTTGGCGTCCGACGGTGCCGGGATGGTCGACACCACGCGGGTGACTGAGTCCGACAGCGACCAGTTGATAAACTGTTCGGTGATAAACGCCTTATTCGGCACGATAATCTCTTTGCGGTCCCAGTCGCTGATGGTGGTGGCACGGGTGTTGATGCGCGTGACGCTACCGGTTAAGTCGCGAATAGTGACCGTATCGCCGATACGGATCGGTTTCTCAAACAGGATAATCAGGCCAGAGATAAAGTTGGCGAATATCTCCTGCAAACCAAAGCCGAGACCTACACCGAGGGCGGCAACCAGCCATTGCAGTTTCGACCACTCAATCCCCAGCAGCGAGAATCCCATCAGGCCGCCAATCATCATCAGAATGTATTTCGTGATGGTGGTAATGGCGTAACCGGTACCCGGTGCCAGGGAGAGATGCTGGAGAATAGCGAGCTCGAGTAGCGCGGGCAGGCTACGTACCAGCTGGGTGGTGATGATCAGCACCAGAATGGCGATGAGTACCGCTCCAGGGTAATTGGCTCCAGACTTTCTACGCCCTGTACCGTGGAGGTGACATCCCACAGCGAAATATTTTCGAGGAAGCCGAAAGCGGAATGGATTTCTGACCACAGCACAATGACAGAAAGCAGGGCGATCAACATCAAAATTGAGCGCACCAGCCGCAAGGATTGCGCACTGATGGCATCGAGATCGACTTCGCTTTCATCGACTTCAATTGCTCCTTCCGGGCTACTGTGATGATGCGCTTCCTCTTCGCCACGCGCACGTTGCGCTAACATCTCTGCCCGGCGATGCTTCGCCCGATCAAACGCCAGCCTGCGGCGCTGGATCAGCATCCAGCGGCGGATAACGTGATAAACCACCAGTAGCAGGAACCAGATGGCAACCGAGGTTTCAAGCCTCGCTAACAGCGCCTGTGCCGTTGCCAGATAACCCACCGCCGACGCCAGAATGGCAACCAACGGCGCGCCAATCATCATGTTCCACAGCATATGGTTGGTAATGTTGTCGCCGCTGCCCTCTTTGTTGAGATACAGCGGAATCCCGGCCTTTTTCAGGCTGAGGGTGACCACCGCCAGCGCACCGCAAATGAGGATAAAGCAAAGCCGTCCCAGCGAACCGGAGAATTCACGGTCGTCGAGGTTATCGAACATCATCAGCGCCATAATCAGCGGCACAATAAGCCCGATGCTCATCAGGTAGTAGCGCATCCCACGGGAAACACGTTCGCGCGGCCAGCCAAAATGAGCGATAAACAAGCCGTTCGGGCGGGCAAAGGTGGCGCAAATCATCACTACCCACAGCAGCGGCACGGTGGCCGTTACACCATCGCCAATCGCGACCGCCAGCGGATAAGGCCACGCCTCGCGCAAGCCGTAACCCAGCGTCATCCACAGCACCGGTAACGGTGACGCGACGAGAATCGACCAGAAAAGAGTGCGCAACGTCAGCCAGAAGTGATCCTGAGTCACTTTGCCAACTTTCGCCGCCGAACGTTCAAGAAAACGGGTGAAATAGCGGCGCGAGTAAATACTGCAACCGACCAGAATCAACGCGGCAAATAGCGGGAATAACGTCTGGCGGCTAGTGACCATCATGACGCTGGCTTTACCGAGCTGGCTAAAGGTATCCAGCGAGATCAGCCGACGCAGATCCTGCACGATTTCGATCGGCCAGCTAAAGTCGATAGGGCGTACATCTGAAGTCCAGAACAGATAGCGGTGCGTCGCTTCGTTCACCTCTTTTAGCGCGTCTTCCAACTGACTATTGGAGACTTTCAGCTTGGTGAGCTCAAGGATGAGTATTGTCTCGCCGCCCTGAAGTAGGGAGTTCAACAGTTCACGCTGGGTGCGTTGCTGGGCCTCGAGAATCCCGGTTTTGCTCGCCGGTGAGTGGCTGGCCGTCAACCTGATCAAATGGCGTAATTGCGGCTGCTTTGTTCAGCAGATCTTCATAGCGCAGCCGATGCACGCGCAGCTGCGCCATTTCGGTATCAAGCTGCTGCGGTTTTGGCATCTCAGGCAGGCGGGCGACCTGGGCACGTAGCGCTTCGCCGAGCAGATTCGATGCACCCAACCACTGTGACTGCTCGCGCAGCGTGTTGAGCGCCTGGCGGACTTGTAGGGTCTGGTTCGCGGCCTGACGCTGCTGGGAGGCGACCGGAATTCCATGCGCTGAGCCTGTTCATTCAACGCCTGGGAAAGCTCGCGGTTAATTTTAAACTGGTCAACGATCCCTACGGGCAGATTCTCGCTGTTTTTCGGCCAGAAGTTCGGTGCTTTCGAGCGCCCGTTCCGCTTTTTCGCGCTGGCGTTGGCTATTGAGCTGATTACGCAGCGCCTGTAGATAAGCGTCGAGCTGTTCGCTCTGTTTCTACGCCAGCTCGGAGCGCATACGCGCCAGCTCCTGACGATTGTTAGCGGAAAGCTGCGCCAGCTCCAGTTCATCGACCAATGCCTTCAGCTTGCTGGAGTCGGCCTGCGAGGCTGAGTGCCTGCGCCTGCGCCAACGGCGAGAAGTGCCGGTGCTGGTTCCGAGGCGGCGCTCAACGTCGTTCAATTGACGACGGGCGTCGGTCTGCTGTTGCGGTAATTGGTTGACGGATCAGCAATTTCGCGGGCGCGGTCCTGTTCCTGTTGGGCCAGACGGCTTTTTTCCAGTAGCTGGCTGCTAACCTGCAAAATCTCTTGATTTAGCGCATCAGAGCTCATCCCCTCCGGTGCCTGACGTGGTTCGTCACGTAGGTTGTTAAGCTGGCTGCGCAGCGTCTGGGAGAGTTTGGGGAAATTGTCGATAACCTGCTGGTATTGCGCGGTGCGCTCAAGGGAGCTTTTTTGCTCCTCGAGCGCAGTAAGGGCGTTTTGTAATGCTTCGACGGTTTCAGGCTGAGCGGGCTTGGCCGCTTTCGCCTGTTCCAGTTCCTGGGCTATTTGTCGAGCATTGAGGGCCGTCGCTGCGTACGCCCCCTGGCTGAGGCACCAGGCCATCAGTAAAGTGATAATCAGGCGCACATCAGACCCTTATTCAGTAATTAGCTTTGCTCTTTTTTTCGTCAGCCTGCGGAGCAAGGTTCTGCTCAACAACGTGTTCGGTGGCTGGCTCAACGATAACTTCCGGCTCAACGACCGGCTTCTGGCTCAACGACGGTTTTTCTGGTTCAGCCACAATGGCTTCAGTGGAGATAGCCAGTGGTTCACCCAGTTTCATCACCGACAGGATTTTCAGCGCTTCAACCAGCGTCACTTTACCGGCGCAAACAGGTTAATCACCGTTGAACCCAGTTTAAAGCGGCCCATCTCCTGACCTTTCAGCAGCGCCACAGAACCTTCCTGATCGCCTGCCGGATAGGTCCAGCGCTTGATCACGCCTTCACGTGGTGGTGTGACGGTGCCGGACCAGACGGTTTCGATGCTGCCGACGATGGTTGCGCCAACCAGAATCTGTGCCATTGGGCCGATTCGGTATCGAACAGGCAGATAACGCGTTCGTTACGGGCAAACAGGTTTGGTACGTTCTGCGCCGTCAAATGATTCACGGAACAGATCGCCCGGCACGTAGATCATCTCACGCAGGATACCGTTGCACGGCATGTGGACGCGGTGATAGTCACGTGGGGAGAGATAGGTGGTGGCAAAGGTACGTTACGGAACAGGTCGGCCATGATGTAGTTGCCGGCCAGCAGCGCTTCCAGCGAATAGTCGTGACCTTTGGCCTGCAGAATTTTATCGCCTTCAATAGCGCCCAGTTGGCTGATAGCGCCATCGGCAGGCATCACCAGAACGCTTGGGTCAGTGTTGACCGGGCGGGCATCTTCACGCAGCGGACGAACAAAGAAATCGTTGAAAGTGCGGTAGCTGGCGGTATCCGGCTTCTGCGCCTCTTTCATGTCGACCTTGTAGAATTTGACGAACAGATCGATAACCAATTTGGTCAGCCATCCCGCTCGTTTACTTACACCCCAGCCTGCGAGACGCGTAAGCCACAGTTTCGGCAGAATGTACTGTAGCGAAAGTTTAAATGAATTTAACAAGGTAGCCTCCAGGCCATTGTTTTGTCGTTCCTGATCCGGCCTACATGCCGGATCCTGAAAAAAAGGGGACGATTCTAACGACGGTTAGCTTAATTGTCAGTCATCCGTATCAGAAAAGTTTTTACGCGTTTTTACCTGCGCCATGCTTTCCAGAATACGGTGATAGTTTTCGAAACGGGTTTCCGCGATTTTCCCTTCCTCAACCGCTTCCCGGATAGCGCAGCCCGGATCGGTATCGTGTTTGCAATCGCGATATTTACACAGACCTAAATAGTCATGGAATTCGACAAAGCCCTGAGTGATTTGTTCCGGCTCCAGGTGCCAGAGGCCGAACTCACGCACTCCTGGGGAGTCAATCACATCACCGCCGTGCGGGAAGTGATACAGCCGAGCGGCGGTCGTGGTGTGCTGACCGAGCCCCGAGTTGTCAGAGATATCGTTGGTCAGGATCTCTTTTTGCAGCCCCAGCAACGCATTCAGCAGGCTGGATTTGCCGACGCCAGACTGCCCGGCAAAAATGCTGATGCGCCCGGTCAACGCCTCTTCCAGCGGTTTTAGCCCATCCTGAGTATGGCTGGAAACCATCAATACGCGATAACCGATATTGCGGTAGATATCCATCTGCTCGTTGACGAACGCCATGCCTTCGTCGTCCAGCAGGTCTATCTTGTTGAGCACAATAATCGGCTCAATCTGCAAGGTTTCGCAGGCCACCAGGTAACGGTCGATAATATTGAGCGACAGCTCCGGCAAAATGGCGGAGACAATGACAATCTGGTCGATGTTGGCGGCAATAGGTTTTACGCCGTCGTAGAAATCCGGACGCGTCAACACCGAGGTACGCTCATGCACCGCTTCCACGATCCCTTTGACATTTACGCCTTCCGCCGCCGGTTTACCCGGACGCCAGACTACGCGGTCGCCGGTTACCAGCGAACGGATGGTACGGCGAATATTGCAGCGGTGAACGTCGCCATCGGCGGATTCCACATCAGCGTGCATACCAAAGCGGCTGATGACGATACCTTCATCAGGCTCGCCAAACAGATTGTCGTCGTAGTCGGGCTTCTCCTTAGACGTTTTAAGACGACGCTGGTGATTGGCGTTCACGCGGCGCTGCTGGCCTTTGGAGAGTTTATTTTTACTCAATCGTACAGACTCCTGGTCGCCCCTGATGGGCAAAACATCTATGATACACGCAATTGTGGATCAATATAGTCACTGTGAATGGGTGGAAAATAGCATGAGTGCCAATGAAAACAACCTGATTTGGATCGATCTTGAGATGACCGGTCTGGATCCCGAGCGCGATCGCATTATTGAGATTGCCACGCTGGTGACCGATGCCAACCTGAATATTCTGGCAGAAGGGCCGACCATTGCAGTACACCAGTCTGATGAACAGCTGGCGCTGATGGATGACTGGAACGTGCGCACCCATACCGCCAGCGGGCTGGTAGAGCGCGTGAAAGCGAGCACGATGGGCGATCGGGAAGCTGAACTGGCAACGCTCGAATTTTTAAAACAGTGGGTGCCTGCGGGAAAATCGCCGATTTGCGGTAACAGCATCGGTCAGGACCGTCGTTTCCTGTTTAAATACATGCCGGAGCTGGAAGCCTACTTCCACTACCGTTATCTCGATGTCAGCACCCTGAAAGAGCTGGCGCGCCGCTGGAAGCCGGAAATTCTGGATGGTTTTACCAAGCAGGGGACGCATCAGGCGATGGATGATATCCGTGAATCGGTGGCGGAGCTGGCTTACTACCGCGAGCATTTTATCAAGCTGTAAAATTTTTCCTGGTCACGTAAGCGCCGGAATCCACTTGCGGCGGCGTGATTTTGACGCTAAATTGAACGTCTTGCTGATAATTTCAGCACTTGAGATAAAAACGCAAAAAAAACTTTTTTGGGGGGTTGCAGAGGGAAAGATTTCTCGTATAATGCGCCTCCCGTAACGACGCAGAAATGCGAAAATTACGAAAGCAAAATTAAGTAGTACGCGGGAATAGCTCAGTTGGTAGAGCACGACCTTGCCAAGGTCGGGGTCGCGAGTTCGAGTCTCGTTTCCCGCTCCAAAATTTGAAAAGTGCTGCAAAGCACAGACCACCCAAGCGGGAATAGCTCAGTTGGTAGAGCACGACCTTGCCAAGGTCGGGGTCGCGAGTTCGAGTCTCGTTTCCCGCTCCAAAATTTGAAAGTGCTGTAAGGCACAGACCACCCAAGCGGGAATAGCTCAGTTGGTAGAGCACGACCTTGCCAAGGTCGGGGTCGCGAGTTCGAGTCTCGTTTCCCGCTCCAAATTCTTCTCTCAATAAAATATCCACAGCGACGCGATGCGTTATTGCTGGTTTTTGTTGTCTCTGACAAACTCTTGTAAACAGAGTTATCCACAGCCTCAGGCTGTAATCTTAATTTCAAAGAAACTTCGCACGGTGAATAGTATTTTTTTAACCTATTGATAGATAAGTTAAAAATTAAGATTCCGTTTTGTCGAGTCGATCACTTGACGATTTTATTCGTCTTGAATTGCAATGCGTTTTTATTTTTATTCACAAGCTGTGGATGAATCAGGCGTCACGCGGTAACCCTTTTTCAATCACCCGAACCAGACGCTGTTTTTTCGGCAATTGCACTTCGACTATGCACGCATTTCGTCTCTCTATTTGCTGCGCAATCGCCCACGCTATGTGCTCATCGAGAAGTGGGTGCTCACCTTTACGACTTTCCAGCGCTGTCAAAATCGTTTCATCCCAAGGGGCATTGCCTAATGCTACGGCGATATTACGCAGCCAACGCAGGTGACCAATACGACGAATCGCCGATCCTTCCGTGACTTTTAAAAACTTCTCTTCGCTCCAGGCGAATAACTCAATGAGTTCCGGTGCGTGTAGCGGCTTACGCGGGCTGAAATCCTCTTCTGTGGTGAGTTGTGAATAGCGATTCCACGGGCAGATAAGCTGGCAGTCATCGCAACCGTAAATACGGTTTCCCATTAACGGTCGCAACTCTTCCGGGATCGCCCCTTCAAGTTCGATGGTGAGATAAGAGATACAGCGGCGAGCATCGACGGTATATGGCTCGACGATGGCACCGGTCGGGCAAATCGTCATACAGGCCACGCATTTGCCGCATCCTTCCTCGACTGGTTGATCCACGGGCAGCGGAATATCGACCAGCAATTCGCCTAAAAAGAAGAACGAACCGGCCTCGCGATTGAGGATAAGTGAGTGCTTACCTGTCCAGCCGAGCCCAGCTTTTTCAGCTAACGGGCGCTCGAGAATAGGCGCAGAATCGACAAACGGTCTAAAATTCAGCGAAACACAATGTTGCTGAATCATCTCGCCCAGCTTTTTGAGTCGGTTGCGCAGAAGTTTGTGATAGTCACGGCCCAGCGCATAACGGCTAACATAGCCGAGTTTGGGGTTTTTCAGCGTGCTGGCAAATGCGGCGTTAGCAGGAAGGTAATTCATCCGCACGCTGATCACGCGCAGCGTACCGGGCAATAACTCATGAGGGCGAGCGCGCAGCATACCGTGACGTGCCATCCAGTCCATTTCGCCGTGGTATTGTTTGTCCAGCCATGCTTGCAGTTTGGGCTCGGACTCGCTGAGATCGGTATCGGTAATACCTACCTGCTGAAAGCCCAGTTCCAGCCCCCACTGTTTAATTTTTTGCGCTAACTGATTGAGATCGAGGGGCTCTGACATGACGGACCATACAATGAAGAAAAACCCCGTAAGTATACCACACACCGTCTGGTACGCCGACGATATCCGCCGCGGAGAACGCGAGGCGGCAGATGTGCTGGGGCTCACACTCTATGAGCTGATGCTTCGCGCTGGCGAGGCCGCATTCCAGGTGTGTCGTTCGGCGTATCCTGACGCCCGCCACTGGCTGGTGCTGTGCGGTCATGGTAATAACGGCGGCGATGGCTACGTGGTCGCGCGACTGGCCAAAGCGGTCGGCATTGAGGTCACGTTGTTGGCCCAGGAGAGCGACAAACCGTTGCCGGAAGAGGCCGCGCTGGCACGCGAAGCATGGTTAAACGCGGGTGGCGAGATCCATGCTTCGAATATTGTCTGGCCCGAATCGGTAGATCTGATTGTTGATGCGCTGCTCGGTACCGGTTTGCGGCAAGCGCCCCGCGAATCCATTAGCCAGTTAATCGACCACGCTAATTCCCATCCTGCGCCGATTGTGGCGGTTGATATCCCTTCCGGCCTGCTGGCTGAAACTGGCGCTACGCCAGGCGCGGTGATCAACGCCGATCACACCATCACTTTTATTGCGCTGAAACCAGGCTTGCTCACTGGAAAAGCGCGGGATGTTACCGGACAACTGCATTTTGACTCACTGGGGCTGGATAGTTGGCTGGCAGGTCAGGAGACGAAAATTCAGCGGTTTTCAGCAGAACAACTTTCTCACTGGCTAAAACCGCGTCGCCCGACTTCGCATAAAGGCGATCACGGGCGGCTGGTAATTATCGGTGGCGATCACGGCACGGCGGGGGCTATTCGTATGACGGGGGAAGCGGCGCTGCGTGCTGGTGCTGGTTTAGTCCGAGTACTGACCCGCAGTGAAAACATTGCGCCGCTGCTGACTGCACGACCGGAATTGATGGTGCATGAACTGACGATGGACTCTCTTACCGAAAGCCTGGAATGGGCCGATGTGGTGGTGATTGGTCCCGGTCTGGGCCAGCAAGAGTGGGGGAAAAAAGCACTGCAAAAAGTTGAGAATTTTCGCAAACCGATGTTGTGGGATGCCGATGCATTGAACCTGCTGGCAATCAATCCCGATAAGCGTCACAATCGCGTGATCACGCCGCATCCTGGCGAGGCCGCACGGTTGTTAGGCTGTTCCGTCGCTGAAATTGAAAGTGACCGCTTACATTGCGCCAAACGTCTGGTACAACGTTATGGCGGCGTAGCGGTGCTGAAAGGTGCCGGAACCGTGGTCGCCGCCCATCCTGACGCTTTAGGCATTATTGATGCCGGAAATGCAGGCATGGCGAGCGGCGGCATGGGCGATGTGCTCTCTGGTATTATTGGCGCATTGCTTGGGCAAAAACTGTCGCCGTATGATGCAGCCTGTGCAGGCTGTGTCGCGCACGGTGCGGCAGCTGACGTACTGGCGGCGCGTTTTGGAACGCGCGGGATGCTGGCAACCGATCTCTTTTCCACGCTACAGCGTATTGTTAACCCGGAAGTGACTGATAAAAACCATGATGAATCGAGTAATTCCGCTCCCTGATGAGCAGGCAACATTAGACCTGGGCGAGCGGGTAGCGAAAGCCTGCGATGGCGCAACCGTAATCTATCTGTATGGCGATTTAGGCGCAGGTAAAACCACCTTTAGCCGGGGCTTTTTACAGGCTCTGGGTCATCAGGGTAATGTCAAAAGCCCCACTTATACGCTGGTCGAACCCTATACGCTCGACAACTTAATGGTCTATCACTTTGATTTGTACCGCCTTGCCGATCCCGAGGAGCTGGAGTTTATGGGGATCCGCGATTATTTTGCCAACGATGCCATCTGCCTGGTGGAGTGGCCACAACAAGGTACAGGTGTTCTTCCTGACCCGGATGTCGAAATACACATTGATTATCAGGCACAAGGCCGTGAGGCGCGCGTGAGTGCGGTTTCCTCTGCGGGTGAATTGTTGCTGGCGCGTTTAGCCGGTTAACCTTTGAAAGGTGGCGGGATGATGTATCGCATCAGAAATTGGTTGGTAGCGACGCTGCTGCTGCTGTGCACGCCGGTGGGTGCCGCGACGCTCTCTGATATTCAGGTTTCTAACGGTAATCAACAGGCGCGGATAACGTTGAGTTTTATTGGCGATCCTGATTATGCGTTTAGCCATCAAAGCAAACGCACCGTGGCGCTCGATATCAAACAAACGGGCGTGATTCAGGGACTGCCGTTGTTGTTCAGCGGCAATAATCTGGTGAAGGCGATTCGCTCTGGAACGCCTAAAGATGCACAAACGCTACGGCTGGTGGTCGATCTTACCGAAAACGGTAAAACCGAAGCGGTGAAGCGGCAGAATGGCAGCAATTACACTGTCGTCTTTACGATTAACGCCGATGTGCCGCCACCGCCTCCTCCGCCGCCCGTGGTTGCGAAACGCGTTGAAACGCCTGCGGTTGTCGCACCGCGCGTCAGCGAACCGGCGCGCAATCCGTTTAAAACGGAAAGTAACCGCACTACGGGTGTTATCAGCAGTAATACGGTAACGCGTCCGGCAGCGCGCGCGACGGCTAACACTGGCGATAAAATTATCATCGCTATTGATGCCGGACACGGCGGTCAGGACCCTGGCGCTATCGGCCCCGGTGGTACGCGGGAGAAAAATGTCACCATCGCCATCGCGCGTAAATTGCGTACTTTGCTCAATGACGATCCGATGTTTAAAGGCGTTTTAACCCGTGACGGGGATTACTTTATCTCGGTGATGGGGCGCAGTGATGTGGCACGTAAGCAAAACGCCAATTTCCTCGTGTCGATTCACGCTGATGCCGCACCGAACCGCAGTGCGACTGGCGCTTCCGTATGGGTGCTCTCTAACCGTCGCGCCAACAGTGAAATGGCCAGCTGGCTGGAGCAGCACGAGAAACAGTCGGAGCTGCTGGGTGGGGCGGGTGATGTGCTGGCGAACAGTCAGTCTGACCCCTATTTAAGCCAGGCGGTGCTGGATTTACAGTTCGGTCATTCCCAGCGGGTAGGGTATGATGTAGCGACCAGTATGATCAGTCAGTTGCAACGCATTGGCGAAATACATAAACGTCGACCAGAACACGCCAGCCTTGGCGTTCTGCGCTCGCCGGATATCCCATCAGTACTGGTCGAAACCGGTTTTATCAGCAACAACAGCGAAGAACGTTTGCTGGCGAGCGACGATTACCAACAACAGCTGGCAGAAGCCATTTACAAAGGCCTGCGCAATTACTTCCTTGCGCATCCGATGCAATCTGCGCCGCAGGGTGCAACGGCACAAACTGCCAGTACGGTGACGACGCCAGATCGCACGCTGCCAAACTAAGGACGATTGATGCCAATTCAGGTCTTACCGCCACAACTGGCGAACCAGATTGCCGCAGGTGAGGTGGTCGAGCGACCTGCGTCGGTAGTCAAAGAACTAGTGGAAAACAGCCTCGATGCAGGTGCGACGCGTATCGATATTGATATCGAACGCGGTGGGGCGAAACTTATCCGCATTCGTGATAACGGCTGCGGTATCAAAAAAGATGAGCTGGCGCTGGCGCTGGCTCGTCATGCCACCAGTAAAATCGCCTCTCTGGACGATCTCGAAGCCATTATCAGCCTGGGCTTTCGCGGTGAGGCGCTGGCGAGTATCAGTTCGGTTTCCCGCCTGACGCTCACTTCACGCACCGCAGAACAGCAGGAAGCCTGGCAGGCCTATGCCGAAGGGCGCGATATGAACGTGACGGTAAAACCGGCGGCGCATCCTGTGGGGACGACGCTGGAGGTGCTGGATCTGTTCTACAACACCCCGGCGCGGCGCAAATTCCTGCGCACCGAGAAAACCGAATTTAACCACATTGATGAGATCATCCGCCGCATTGCGCTGGCGCGTTTCGACGTCACGATCAACCTGTCGCATAACGGTAAAATTGTGCGTCAGTACCGCGCAGTGCCGGAAGGCGGGCAAAAAGAACGGCGCTTAGGCGCGATTTGCGGCACCGCTTTTCTTGAACAAGCGCTGGCGATTGAATGGCAACACGGCGATCTCACGCTACGCGGCTGGGTGGCCGATCCAAATCACACCACGCCCGCACTGGCAGAAATTCAGTATTGCTACGTGAACGGTCGCATGATGCGCGATCGCCTGATCAATCACGCGATCCGCCAGGCCTGCGAAGACAAACTGGGGGCCGATCAGCAACCGGCATTTGTGTTGTATCTGGAGATCGACCCACATCAGGTGGACGTCAACGTGCACCCCGCCAAACACGAAGTGCGTTTCCATCAGTCGCGTCTGGTGCATGATTTTATCTATCAGGGCGTGCTGAGCGTGCTACAACAGCAACTGGAAACGCCGCTACCGCTGGACGATGAACCCCAACCTGCACCGCGTTCCATTCCGGAAAACCGCGTGGCGGCGGGGCGCAATCACTTTGCAGAACCGGCAGCTCGTGAGCCGGTAGCTCCGCGCTACACTCCTGCGCCAGCATCAGGCAGTCGTCCGGCTGCCCCCTGGCCGAATGCGCAGCCAGGCTACCAGAAACAGCAAGGTGAAGTGTATCGCCAGCTTTTGCAAACGCCCGCGCCGATGCAAAAATTAAAAGCGCCGGAACCGCAGGAACCTGCACTTGCGGCGAACAGTCAGAGTTTTGGTCGGGTACTGACTATCGTCCATTCCGACTGTGCGTTGCTGGAGCGCGACGGCAACATTTCACTTTTATCCTTGCCAGTGGCAGAACGTTGGCTGCGTCAGGCACAATTGACGCCGGGTGAAGCGCCCGTTTGCGCCCAGCCGCTGCTGATTCCGTTGCGGCTAAAAGTTTCTGCCGAAGAAAAATCGGCATTAGAAAAAGCGCAGTCTGCCCTGGCGGAATTGGGTATTGATTTCCAGTCAGATGCACAGCATGTGACCATCAGGGCAGTGCCTTTACCCTTACGCCAACAAAATTTACAAATCTTGATTCCTGAACTGATAGGCTACCTGGCGAAGCAGTCCGTATTCGAACCTGGCAATATTGCGCAGTGGATTGCACGAAATCTGATGAGCGAACATGCGCAGTGGTCAATGGCACAGGCCATAACCCTGCTGGCGGACGTGGAACGGTTATGTCCGCAACTTGTGAAAACGCCGCCGGGTGGTCTGTTACAATCTGTTGATTTACATCCGGCGATAAAAGCCCTGAAAGATGAGTGATATCAGTAAGGCGAGCCTGCCTAAGGCGATTTTTTTGATGGGGCCGACGGCCTCCGGTAAAACGGCGTTAGCCATTGAGCTGCGTAAAATTTTACCAGTAGAGTTGATAAGCGTTGATTCTGCCCTTATTTACAAAGGGATGGATATCGGGACGGCGAAGCCGAACGCTGAAGAGTTACTCGCCGCGCCGCACCGATTGCTGGATATTCGCGATCCGTCGCAGGCTTACTCGGCTGCTGATTTTCGCCGCGATGCGCTGGCGGAAATGGCCGATATCACCGCGGCGGGGCGGATCCCACTGTTAGTGGGCGGTACGATGTTGTATTTCAAGGCATTGCTGGAAGGGTTGTCGCCGCTACCGTCGGCAGACCCGGAAGTACGGGCCAGAATTGAGCAACAGGCGGCAGAGCAAGGTTGGGAGTCATTGCATCGTCAACTTCAGGAGGTAGATCCGGTTGCGGCAGCAAGGATTCATCCAAATGATCCACAAAGGCTTTCCCGGGCACTGGAAGTTTTTTTCATTTCGGGTAAAACTTTAACGGAACTGACGCAAACGTCAGGAGACGCTCTACCGTATCAGGTGCATCAGTTCGCCATCGCCCCGGCGAGCCGTGAACTGCTCCATCAACGCATTGAGCAGCGTTTTCATCAGATGTTGGCTTCAGGTTTTGAAGCAGAAGTCCGGGCGCTTTTTGCCCGAGGAGATTTGCATACGGACTTGCCTTCCATTCGTTGCGTGGGTTATCGCCAGATGTGGTCTTACCTTGAAGGCGAAATCTCATACGATGAAATGGTTTATCGAGGTGTTTGCGCCACGAGACAGTTGGCGAAGCGGCAGATAACCTGGCTGCGTGGTTGGGAAGGGGTTCACTGGCTTGACAGTGAAAAACCAGAACAGGCGCGTGACGAAGTATTACAGGTTGTTGGTGCTATCGCAGGCTGAATGTGTACAATTGAGACGTATCGTGCGCAATTTTTTCAGAATCGAAAGGTTCAAAGTACAAATAAGCATATAAGGAAAAGAGAGAATGGCTAAGGGGCAATCTTTACAAGATCCGTTCCTGAACGCACTGCGTCGGGAACGTGTTCCAGTTTCTATTTATTTGGTGAATGGTATTAAGCTGCAAGGGCAAATCGAGTCTTTTGATCAGTTCGTGATCCTGTTGAAAAACACGGTCAGCCAGATGGTTTACAAGCACGCGATTTCTACTGTTGTCCCGTCTCGCCCGGTTTCTCATCACAGTAACAACGCCGGTGGCGGTACCAGCAGTAACTACCATCATGGTAGCAGCGCGCAGAATACTTCCGCGCAACAGGACAGCGAAGAAACCGAATAAGGTTTCGGGCTGTTTTTTTACACGGGGAGCCAGCGATCCTGCGTTCCCCGCTGGTATTTCAGGAGATATAACGCTTGTTTGACCGTTATGACGCCGGTGAGCAGGCGGTGCTGGTACACATCTATTTTACGCAAGACAAAGACATGGAAGACCTCCAGGAGTTTGAATCTCTGGTCTCTTCCGCTGGTGTCGAAGCATTGCAGGTGATTACCGGTAGCCGTAAAGCCCCGCACCCAAAATATTTTGTTGGTGAAGGTAAGGCTGTCGAAATTGCGGAAGCCGTAAAAAGCGACAGGCGCTTCCGTTGTGCTGTTTGATCACGCACTTAGCCCCGCGCAGGAACGTAACCTTGAGCGTTTGTGTGAATGCCGGGTTATTGACCGTACGGGTCTGATTTTAGATATTTTTGCCCAACGTGCGCGTACCCATGAAAGGTAAGCTGCAGGTTGAGCTCGCGCAGCTGCGCCACCTGGCAACCCGCCTGGTACGCGGCTGGACGCACCTTGAAAGACAAAAAGGCGGCATCGGTTTGCGCGGCCCGGGTGAAACCCAGCTCGAAACTGACCGTCGTTTGCTGCGTAATCGCATCATGCAAATCCTTTCGCGTATCGAAAGGGTTGCCAAACAGCGTGAGCAAGGACGCCGTTCGCGCGTCAAAGCTGATGTTCCGACGGGTATCGCTGGTGGGGTACACCAACGCCGGAAAATCGACGCTGTTTAACCACCTAACAGAGGCGGAGGTGTACGCCGCCGATCAGCTGTTCGCCACCCTCGATCCGACCCTGCGTCGTATTGATGTCGCGGATGTTGGTGAAACGGTATTAGCCGATACCGTAAGGTTGATCCGCCACCTGCCGCATGACCTTGTGGCGGCGTTTAAAGCCACATTGCAGGAAACCGCGAAAAGCCACGCTGCTGCTCCACATTATCGATGCAGCAGATGTTCGCGTGGGGAAATATCGATGCGGTTGATACGGTTCTTGAAGAGATCGACGCTCACGAGATCCCAACCCTGCTGGTGATGAACAAGATCGATATGCTGGAAGATTTCGAACCGCGTATTGATCGGGACGAAGAGAACAAACCGAACCGTGTCTGGCTTTCCGCACAGACCGGAGCGGGGATACCACAGCTTTTTCAGGCTTTGACGGAGCGGCTTTCCGGCGAGGTGGCGCAGCATACATTGCGTCTGCCACCGCAGGAAGGGCGTCTGAGAAGTCGTTTTTATCAGCTTCAGGCAATAGAAAAAGAGTGGATGGAGGAGGACGGCAGCGTAAGTCTGCAAGTTCGTATGCCGATCGTTGACTGGCGTCGCCTCTGTAAACAAGAACCGGCGTTGATCGATTACCTGATCTAACGGCGTAGCGTCTGAAGCGTGGAGTCATATCCTCTGGCGTCGAAAGACAACAGGGATCACCGCATAACAAATATGGAGCACAAACATGGCGTGGAATCAGCCCGGTAATAACGGACAAGACCGCGACCCGTGGGGAAGCAGCAAACCTGGCGGCAACTCTGAGGGAAATGGAAACAAAGGCGGTCGCGATCAAGGGCCACCTGATTTAGATGATATCTTCCGCAAACTGAGCAAAAAGCTCGGTGGTCTGGGCGGCGGTAAAGGCACCGGATCTGGCGGTGGCAGTTCATCGCAAGGCCCGCGCCCGCAGCTTGGCGGTCGTGTCGTTACCATCGCAGCGGCAGCGATTGTCATTATCTGGGCGGCCAGTGGTTTCTATACCATTAAAGAAGCCGAACGCGGCGTGGTAACACGCTTTGGTAAATTCAGCCATCTGGTTGAGCCGGGTCTGAACTGGAAACCGACGTTTATCGACGAAGTCAAACCGGTGAACGTGGAAGCCGTGCGTGAACTGGCCGCTTCTGGTGTGATGCTGACGTCGGACGAGAACGTAGTGCGCGTTGAGATGAACGTGCAGTACCGCGTCACCAATCCGGAAAAATATCTGTATAGCGTGACCAGCCCGGATGACAGCCTGCGTCAGGCTACCGACAGCGCCCTGCGTGGAGTTATCGGTAAATACACCATGGACCGCATTCTGACGGAAGGTCGTACCGTGATTCGTAGCGATACTCAGCGCGAACTGGAAGAGACGATTCGTCCGTATGACATGGGTATTACCCTGCTGGACGTCAACTTCCAGGCCGCTCGTCCGCCGGAAGAGGTGAAGGCCGCATTTGATGATGCGATTGCCGCACGTGAGTCCAGCAGCAGTACATCCGTGAGGCGGAAGCCTACACCAACGAAGTTCAGCCGCGTGCAAACGGTCAGGCGCAGCGTATTCTGGAAGAAGCGCGTGCGTATAAGACTCAGACTGTGCTGGAAGCGCAGGGTGAAGTGGCTCGCTTCGAGAAGATCCTGCCTGAATATAAAGCCGCACCGCAGATTACCCGCGAGCGTCTGTATATCGAAACCATGGAAAAAAAGCTGTCCAGCTATACCCGTAAAGTGCTGGTTAGCGACAACAAAAATAGCAACCTGATGGTTCTGCCGCTGGATCAAATGCTCAAAGGCGGTAACGCCCCTGCAGCAAAGAGCGATAGCAGTGGTGCGAACAACCTGTTGCGCCTGCCGCCTGCGTCCTCATCCGGAGCAGCAGCGCAAGCAACACGTCGTCTGCCACTCAGGGCAATATCATGGACCAACGCCGTGCTAACGCGCAGCGTAACGATTACCAGCGTCAGGGGGAATAACGATGCGTAAGTCAGTTATTGCGATTATCATCATCGCGCTGGTAGTGCTTTACACCTCTATTTTTGTGGTTAAAGAAGGCGAGCGCGGGATTAAATTCCAGTTCAGCGTTGTGCGTGATGGCGATAAGAAACCGTTGATTTATGAACCAGGTCTGCACTTTAAGGTTCCATTTATTCAATCGGTTAAAATGCTTGATGCCCGTATCCAGACTATGGATAACCAGGCCGATCGCTTCGTGACCAAAGAGAAGAAAGACCTGATCGTCGACTCCTATATCAAGTGGCGTATCAGTGATTTCAGCCGTTACTTCCTGGCAACTGGCGGTGGTGACATCACCCTTTGAGGCCGAAGTGCTGCTGAAACGTAAGTTCTCTGACCGTCTGCGTTCTGAAATTGGTCGTCTGGACGTGAAAGACATTGTTACCGACTCCCGTGGCCGTTTGACGCTGGAAGTCCGTGACGCTCTGAACTCCGGTTCTTCCGGCGCAGACGATGAATGTTATCCAGCCGGCGGATAGCGCCATTGCGGAAGCCGCAGAGCGCGTAGAGCAGCGAGGCTAACATCAAAGGGCCAACCATTAACCCGAACAGTATGGCGGCGTTAGGTATTGAAGTGGTCGATGTGCGTATCAAGCAGATCAACCTGCCGGCTGAGGTTTCTGAGCTATTTACAACCGTATGCGCGCCGAGCGTGAAGCCGTTGCCCGTCGTCACCGTTCACAAGGTCAGGAAGAGGCAGAAAAACTGCGCGCTACCGCCGACTATGAAGTGACGAAGACGCTGGCAGAAGCAGAACGCCAGGGTGCATCATGTGCGGTGAAGGCGATGCAGAAGCGGCTAAGCTGTTTGCCGATGCATTCAGCCAGGATCAGACTTCTATGCCTTTATCCGTAGCCTGCGTGCATACGAAGCGAGCTTCGATAGCAACCAGGACGTGATGGTTCCTGAGCCCGGATAGCGATTTCTTCCGCTACATGAAGACACCAGGTACTGCAACGCGCTAATTGTGCTAATGCATGACTAAAACCACCGCCTCCCCAAGGAGCCGGTGGTTTTCTTTTTGTACTGGTCATATTTTACGTTGCAGGTGCTGGTTTCGCTTACCCACCCGCAGCTTGAATAATTTAGGGTATATCACGGACTAATAATGTATTTAACAATCCGGCTTGGGTGTCGTGCTGGATCAGTGTTCTTAGGGCTTGGACCAGGTTTTATCCCAAAGCCTGGCGGCAAGATGATCTCTACGATGACTCAACTACCCGATACGATGTTACGTCGATTTGGCGGCGGTCTTGTGGTTGCCGGCATCGTCATCTACTACATGTTGACGAAAACGGTTGGCTGATTAAAAAACAGCATTTCCAGACGATTTTGTGGTTAAAAAGTGCTGTATATCTGAAAAAGCGATGGTAGAATCCATTTTTAAGCAATCGGTGATTTTGAAAATGGGTAACAACGTCGTCGTACTGGCACCCAATGGGGTGACAAGGTAAAGGGAAGATCTCGATCTTCTTACTGAGCGTGCAAAATATGTTGTTCGCTATCAGGGTGGCCACAACGCAGGTCATACTCTCGTAATCAACGGTGAAAAAACCGTCCTCCATCTTATTCCATCAGGTATTCTTCGCGAGAATGTAACCAGCATCATCGGTAACGGTGTCGTGCTGTCTCCTGCTGCGCTCATGAAAGAGATGAAAGGCCTGAAAGACCGTGGTATCCCGGTGCGTGAGCGTCTGCTGCTGTCTGAAGCATGCCCGTTAATCCTTGATTATCACGTCCGGCTCTGGACGGCGCTCGCGAAAAAGCGCGCGGTTCCAAGGCTATCGGTACGACCGGTCGTGGTATCGGTCCTGCTTACGAAGACAAAGTGGCTCGTCGCGGTCTGCGCGTGGGCGATCTTTTCGACAAAGCGACTTTTGCCGACAAACTGAAAGAAGTGATGGAATATCACAACTTCCAGCTGGTCAACTTCTACAAAGTTGAAGCGGTTGACTACCAGAAAGTGCTGGACGATGTGATGGCGGTTGCCTGACATCCTGACCGGCATGGTGGTTGATGTTTCCGATCTGCTGGATCAGGCACGTAAACGCGGTGACTTCGTGATGTTCGAAGGCGCGCAGGGTACGCTGCTGGATATCGATCACGGTACCTATCCGTACGTGACCTCTTCCAACACCACCGCAGGTGGCGCAGCAACCGGTTCTGGCCTGGGCCCGCGCTATGTTGACTGGTTCTGGGTATCATCAAAGCGTACTCCACTCGCGTGGGTGCCGGTCCATTCCCGACCGAACTGTTTGATGAAACCGGTGAGTTCCTGTGCAAGCAGGGTAACGAATTCGGCGCCACTACCGGCCGTCGTCGTCGTACCGGCTGGCTGGACTCCGTTGCCGTGCGTCGTGCGGTACAGATTAACTCCCTGTCTGGCTTCTGCCTGACCAAGCTGGACGTTCTGGATGGCCTGAAAGAAGTGAAAATCTGTGTTGCTTACCGTATGCCGGATGGTCGTGAAGTCACCACCACTCCGCTGGCAGCAGATGATTGGGGAGGTACGAACCAATCTATGAAACCATGCCTGGCTGGTCTGAGACCACCTTTGGCGTGAAGGAACGTAGCGGTCTGCCACAGGCAGCACTGGACTACATTCAGCGTATTGTAGAACTGACCGGCGTGCCGATCGACATTATCTCAACTGGCCCAGACCGTACCGAAACCATGATCCTGCGCGACCCGTTTGACGCATAATTCATGGCTATGGCGCAGCGCCCGATGGTGCTGCGCTTGTCAGGTCTACTGACTCTGTAGGCCGGATAAGACGCCAGTCGTCGCCATCCGGCTTAATCGTGCGTTATCCCCTCGCTTTTTTCCTTCCCGTCATGAAATAAATTAGCGGCTCAGCGGCTGGCTGGTTTATCATCAATATAATTAATATCAACAAGCTTACTCTTTTACTCCCCATTTCCCTGAGGTTGATGTGCAGTTAACAAGTTTTACCGATTATGGATTACGCGCGCTGATTTATATGGCGTCGCTGCCGGAAGGCAAGATGACCAGTATCTCGGAGGTGACCGAGGTCTACGGCGTGTCGCGTAACCATATGGTTAAAATCATCAACCAACTGAGTCGTGCCGGATATGTGATGGCGGTACGGGGCAAGAACGGCGGTATCCGGGTGGGCAAACCGGCAAAAGATGTCCGTGTGGGAGATGTGGTTCGTGAGCTTGAACCGTTAACACTGGTGAACTGCATACTTATAGTTTTGCCATATAACGCCAGCCTGTCGTTTGAAACAGGCACTTTCTCAAGCCGTGCAAAGTTTTCTCAAGGAACTGGATAACTACACACTGGCTGATTTGGTTGATAAGAATCAACCGCTTTATAAATTATTGCTGGTGGAGTAATTATTACTACCGCCGGCAGCGATGATGACGGAGGAACCGACATGTCAAAAGATCCTTTCCTGGAACGTGAAACAGAAAAGTACGCCAACCCTATCCCGAGCCGGGAATTCATCCTTGAAACACTTAACAAAACGCGAAAAACCGGCGAACCGTGAAGAGCTGGCCGTTGAGCTGAATATTGAAGGCGAAGAGCAAATTGAAGCTCTGCGCCGTCGCCTGCGCGCTATGGAGCGCGACGGGCAGTTAGTCTTTACCCGCCGCCAGTGCTACGCGCTGCCGGAACGTCTCGACCTGCTGAAAGGCATGGTTATTGGCCATCGAGATGGCTTTGGCTTCCTGCGCGTTGAAGGCCGTAAAGACGACCTGTATCTGTCGAGCGAGCAGATGAAGATGTGTATGCACGGCGATGAAGTGCTGGCACAGCCGTGGGCGCCGACCGTAAAGGCCGTCGCGAAGCGCGTATCGTCCGCGTTCTGGTACCACGCAATGCGCAGATTGTCGGTCGCTACTTTACCGACGCAGGCGTTGGCTTTGTGGTGCCGGACGATAGCCGTCTAGCTTCGATATCCTCATCCCGCCTGAGTCGTTGATGGGCGCACGCATGGGCTTTGTGGTGGTGGTTGAACTGACCCAGCGCCCAACCCGTCGCACGAAAGCTATCGGTAAAATCGTTGAAGTCGGGCGAAAATATGGGTACCGGCATGGCCGTTGAGATGGCGCTCAACCACGCAATCCCTCACGTCTGGCCGCCAGCGGTTGAAGCGCAGGTGGCAGGGCTGAAAGAACAGGTGCCGGAAGAAGCGAAAATCGGCCGCGTTGACCTGCGTGATTTGCCGCTGGTGACTATCGATGGCGAAGATGCTCGTGACTTCGATGATGCGGTCTACTGCGAGAAGAAACGTGGCGGCGGCTGGCGCCTGCGGGTCGCTATTGCCGACGTGAGCTACGGTACGTACGTCCGCCGACACCGCTGGATGGTGAAGCCCGCAACCGCGGTACTTCCGTATACTTCCCAACGCAGGTTGTTCCTATGCTGCTGGAGAAATCCTCGATAACGGATTGTGCTCGCTGAACCCGCAGGTTGACCGCCTGTGTATGGTTTGAAATGACCGTCTCGACCAAAGGGCGCTTAACCGGCTTCAAATTCTACGAAGCGGTGATGAGCTCGCATGCGCGTCTGACCTACACCAAGGTCTGGCACATGCTGCAGGGCGACCAGGAACTGCGTGAACAGTACGCGCCGCTGGTTAAACATATTGAAGAGCTGCACAACCTTTACAAGGTGCTGGATCAGGCGCGCGCCGAGCGCGGCGGGATCTCGTTTGAAAGCGAAGAAGCGAAGTTTATCTTTAACGCCGATCGCCGCATTGAGCGTATCGAACAGACCCAACGTAATGATGCGCACAAGCTGATTGAAGAGTGGATGATCCTGGCGAATATCTCGGCGGCACGTTTCGTTGAGAAAGCCAACGAACCCGCGCTGTTCCGTATTCACGACAAGCCGACGACCGAAGCGATTACCGCCTTCCGTTCGGTGCTGTCTGAACTGGGGTCTGGAACTGCCAGGCGGCAACAAGCCTGAGCCGCGCGACTATGCCTAACTGCTGGAATCGGTGGCTGACAGACCAGACGCCGAGATGCTGCAAACCATGCTGCTGCGTTCGATGAAGCAGGCGATTTACGTATCCGGAAAACCGCGGTCACTTCGGCCTGGCGCTGCAGTCATACGCGCACTTCACTTCGCCAATTCGTCGCTATCCTGACTTGTCGCTGCACCGCGCCATTAAGTATCTGCTGGCGAAAGAACAGGGCCATAAAGGCAACAGCACTGAAACCGGCGGCTACCACTATTCACTGGAAGAGATGCTGCAGCTGGGTCAGCACTGTTCGATGACCGAACGCCGCGCTGATGAAGCGACGCGCAACGTCGCCGACTGGCTGAAATGCGACTTTATGCAGGACCAGGTGGGCAATGTCTTTAAAGGTGTTATCGCTAGCGTCACCGGTTTTGGCTTCTTTGTCCGTCTGGATGAGCTGTTCATTGACGGCCTGGTACACGTCTCTTCGCTGGATAACGACTACTATCGTTTTGACCAGATTGGCCAGCGCCTGATCGGTGAGTCCGGCGGCCAGACCTACCGTCTGGGCGACCGCGTTGAAGTACGTGTGGAAGCGGTCAACATGGACGAGCGTAAAATCGACTTCTCGTCTGATCTCCAGCGAGCGCGGGCCACGTAACGTCGGTAAGACCGAGCGTGAAGAAGCCAAGCACCGGCCGGGAAGAGCAATGGCCGTCGTCGTCAGGCGGGCAAGAAAGTGAATTTCGAACCGGACAGCGCTTTCCGTGGCGAGAAAAAACAGAAGCCGAAAGCGGCGAAGAAAGACGCGCGGAAAGCCAAAAAGCCATCGGCGAAAACGCAGAAAATTGCGGCAGCCACTAAAGCAAAACGTGCGGCGAAGAAAAACGTCGCTGAGTGATCAATACCCTCTTTAAAAGAAGAGGGTTAGATTGCTGACAAAATGCGCTTTGTTCATGCCGGATGCGGCGTGAACGCCTTATCCGGCCTACATAATCACGCAAATTCAATATATTGCAGAGATCATGTAGGCCGGATAAACGTAGTGCATCAGGCAAAACGTAAACAACGAGTACATTAATGAGTGAAAATGATTTACGGCATCCACGCAGTGCAGGCACTGCTGGAGCGCGCACCTGAACGTTTTGAGGAAGTTTTTATTCTGAAAGGCCGCGACGATAAGCGCCTGATGCCGCTGATCCATGCGCTGGAAGCGCAGGGCGTGGTTATCCAGCTGGCGAATCGTCAGTATCTGGATGAGAAAAGCGAAGGTGCGGTGCACCAGGGAATTATCGCCCGCGTGAAGCCAGGTCGTCAGTATCAGGAAAACGATCTGCGGATCTGATCGCTTCCATCGAAAAACCGTTCCTGCTGATCCTCGACGGCGTCACCGATCCACACAATCTCGGTGCTTGCCTGCGTAGCGCAGACGCCGCCGGCGTGCATGCAGTTATCGTGCCGAGAGATCGCTGGCGCAACTGAACGCGACGGCGAAAAAAGTCGCCTGTGGTGCGGCGGGAGAACGTTCCGCTGATCCGCGTGACCAACCTCGCGCGTACCATGCGTATGCTCCAGGAAGAGAGCGTATGGATTGTCGGTACCGCTGGCGAAGCCACTCATACGCTGTTCCAGAGCAAGATGACCGGACGCCTGGCGCTGGTGATGGGTGCGGAAGGTGAAGGTATGCGTCGCCTGACTCGTGAACATTGCGATGAGTTGATCAGCATCCCGATGGCTGGAAGCGTTTCTTCCCTGAACGTTTCGGTTGCGACCGGAATTTGCTTATTTGAAGCGGTGCGCCAGCGCAGCTAATTTCTCAGAATTATGAAAAGCCATCCAGATTTGGATGGTTTTTTTTTGTCTATAGCTGGTAAGATAATTACGTATTGCAAATATTCATTTTATTAATATTTAAACTTAATCTATATGGAATAATATATGACATGGAATCCGTTGGCGCTAGCGACGGCGCTGCAAACTGTACCTGAACAAAATATTGATGTAACAAATAGCGAGAACGCATTAATTATTAAAATGAATGATTATGGCGATTTGCAAATCAATATTCTTTTTACTTCCCGCCAAATGATTATCGAAACCTTTATTTGTCCGGTGAGTAGTATCAGCAATCCAGATGAATTTAATACCTTCTTATTAAGAAATCAGAAGATGATGCCGTTGTCATCGGTAGGGATCTCCAGCGTACAACAGGAAGAGTATTACATTGTTTTCGGGGCGTTATCGCTTAAATCTTCTCTTGAAGATATCCTGCTTGAGATAACCTCGCTGGTAGATAACGCATTGGATCTGGCTGAAATTACAGAAGAATATTCACACTAATTACAAGGACGGGTATTTATGGGAATTTTAAAAAGTTTATTTACGCTGGGGAAATCGTTTATCTCCCAGGCGGAAGAATCCATTGAAGAAACCCAGGGCGTGCGCATGCTGGAACAGCATATTCGTGACGCTAAAGCTGAACTCGATAAAGCCGGAAAATCTCGCGTTGATCTGCTGGCGCGGGTGAAATTAAGTCACGATAAGCTGAAAGATTTACGTGAGCGCAAAGCCAGTCTGGAAGCCCGTGCGCTGGAAGCGTTAAGCAAGAACGTTAATCCGTCGTTGATTAACGAAGTTGCTGAAGAAATCGCGCGCCTTGAGAATCTCATTACCGCTGAAGAGCAAGTGTTGTCGAATCTGGAAGTCTCCCGTGATGGCGTGGAAAAAGCAGTTACAGCGACAGCGCAGCGTATCGCTCAGTTTGAGCAGCAAATGGAAGTCGTTAAAGCCACTGAAGCCATGCAGCGTGCACAACAGGCTGTAACAACCTCTACCGTTGGCGCATCTTCCAGCGTTTCGACAGCGGCAGAATCCTTAAAACGCCTGCAAACGCGTCAGGCCGAACGTCAGGCTCGCCTGGATGCTGCCGCACAGTTGGAGAAAGTCGCAGACGGTCGCGACCTTGACGAAAAGCTGGCGGAAGCCGGAATTGGCGGTAGCAATAAAAGTAGCGCCCAGGATGTATTAGCAAGACTGCAACGCCAACAGGGCGAGTAATTTTTTTGCCAGCCTCGCTAAAAGGCTGGCAACTATTTTAAGGATAAAATATGTCTGGTTTTTTCCAGCGTCTGTTTGGCAAGGATAATAAGCCAGCTATCGCTCGTGGTCCGCTGGGACTTCATCTCAATAGTGGCTTTACGCTCGACACGTTAGCGTTTCGTTTGCTGGAAGATGAATTGCTGATTGCGCTGCCGGGTGAGGAATTTACGGTAGCCGCCGTCAGCCACATCGATCTGGGCGGCGGTAGTCAGATTTTCCGCTACTACACTTCAGGCGATGAGTTTCTGCAAATCAATACCACCGGCGGCGAAGATATTGATGACATTGATGATATCAAGCTCTTTGTCTATGAAGAGAGCTACGGTATCAGTAAAGAGAGTCACTGGCGCGAGGCGATCAACGCCAAAGCGATGGGAGCAATGACCTTAAACTGGCAGGAAAAACGCTGGCAGCGATTTTTTAACAGCGAAGAACCGGGAAATATCGAACCCGTCTACATGCTGGAAAAAGTAGAAAATCAAAACCATGCCAAATGGGAGGTCCATAATTTTACCATGGGCTACCAACGGCAAGTAACCGAAGATACTTACGAATATTTGCTGCTAAATGGTGAGGAATCTTTTAACGATCTCGGCGAGCCAGAGTGGTTATTTTCGCGCGCGTTGGGTGTCGATATCCCGCTGACATCACTTCATATTATTGGTTAATTACAAGGACGTTTACAATGCATATACTGGATTCACTTCTTGCCTTTAGCGCCTATTTTTTTATTGGCGTGGCTATGGTGATTATTTTTCTGTTTATCTATTCTAAAATTACACCGCACAACGAATGGCAGTTAATCAAAAACAATAATACCGCGGCGTCACTGGCGTTCAGCGGTACATTGTTGGGTTACGTTATCCCCTTATCCAGTGCGGCAATCAATGCGGTGAGTATTCCAGACTATTTCGCCTGGGGCGGGATTGCACTGGTGATTCAGTTACTCGTTTTTGCTGGTGTCAGACTTTATATGCCCGCATTAAGCGAAAAAATTATTAATCACAATACCGCAGCAGGAATGTTTATGGGAACCGCCGCGCTGGCTGGCGGTATTTTTAACGCAGCTTGTATGACATGGTAATGGACGATCATGGCCAGAAAACGCAAATCAAGAAATAACAGTAAAATTGGTCACGGAGCGATTAGTCGCATTGGTAGACCGAATAATCCTTTTGAACCGTGCCGCAATCGCTACGCACAAAAATACTTAACGTTGGCGCTAATGGGCGGTGCCGCTTTTTTCGTATTGAAAGGTTGTAGCGATAGTAGCGATGTCGATAACGACGGCGACGGAACGTTTTACGCGACAGTGCAGGATTGTATTGATGACGGTAATAATGCCGACATTTGCGCGCGTGGCTGGAACAACGCCAAAACGGCATTTTATGCCGATGTTCCGAAGAATATGACTCAGCAGAACTGTCAGTCTAAGTACGAAAATTGCTACTACGACAATGTTGAACAGAGTTGGATCCCGGTCGTTTCTGGATTTTTGTTAAGCCGGGTTATTCGTAAAGATCGCGATGAGCCGTTTGTTTATAACAGCGGCGGTTCCTCTTTTGCTTCGCGCCCAGTCTGGCGCAGCACTTCTGGTGATTACTCCTGGCGCTCCGGTTCTGGCAAAAAAGAGTCTTACTCTTCGGGCGGCTTTACCACCAAAAAAGCGTCTACCGTTTCTCGCGGCGGCTATGGTCGTTCTTCCAGCGCCCGTGGGCATTGGGGAGGCTAATCATGCTGAGACACAACGTTCCTGTGCGACGGGATCTGGACCAGATCGCCGCTGACAACGGTTTCGACTTTCATATCATCGACAATGAAATCTATTGGGATGAGAGTCGGGCTTACCGTTTTACTCTGCGCCAGATTGAAGAGCAGATCGAAAAACCGACTGCGGAACTGCATCAGATGTGCCTTGAGGTGGTGGATCGCGCGGTAAAAGATGAAGAGATCCTGACGCAACTGGCGATCCCGCCGTTGTACTGGGATGTGATCGCTGAAAGCTGGCGCGCCCGCGATCCTTCGCTGTATGGACGGATGGATTTTGCCTGGTGTGGCAATGCGCCGGTGAAGCTGCTGGAGTACAACGCCGATACGCCAACTTCATTGTACGAGTCGGCTTATTTCCAGTGGCTGTGGCTGGAGGATGCCCGGCGCAGCGGCATTATTCCGCGTGATGCCGATCAGTACAATGCTATTCAGGAACGCCTGATTTCACGCTTTAGCGAGCTTTACAGTCGGGAACCGTTTTATTTTTGCTGCTGTCAGGACACCGATGAAGACAGGAGTACCGTGCTGTACTTGCAGGACTGCGCCCAGCAGGCAGGGCAGGAGTCGCGGTTTATCTACATTGAAGATCTCGGTTTGGGCGTCGGCGGCGTACTGACCGATCTTGATGATAATGTCATCCAGCGTGCATTTAAGCTGTATCCGCTGGAGTGGATGATGCGTGACGATAACGGTCCGCTGCTGCGCAAGCGTCGCGAGCAATGGGTGGAGCCGTTATGGAAAAGTATCTTGAGTAATAAAGGGCTAATGCCGCTGCTTTGGCGCTTCTTCCCTGGTCATCCTAATCTTCTTGCGTCCTGGTTCGATGGCGAGAAACCGCAGATTGCCGCTGGCGAAAGCTATGTGCGTAAACCAATCTATTCGCGCGAAGGCGGCAACGTCACCATTTTTGACGGCAAGAATAACGTTGTTGACCACGCTGATGGTGATTACGCCGATGAACCGATGATCTACCAGGCGTTTCAACCTCTGCCGCGGTTTGGCGATAGCTACACACTCATCGGTAGCTGGATTGTCGATGATGAAGCGTGCGGAATGGGGATCCGTGAAGATAACACACTGATCACCAAAGACACCTCACGTTTCGTTCCGCATTACATTGCTGGATAAGAATGTTTTAGCAATCTCTTTCTGTCATGAATCCATGGCAGTGACCATACTAATGGTGACTGCCATTGATGGAGGGAGACACAGTGCACTGGCAAACTCACACCGTTTTTAATCAACCTATACCATTAAATAACAGCAACTTATACCTGTCTGATGGCGCGCTCTGCGAAGCGGTAACGCGTGAAGGTGCTGGCTGGGATAGCGATTTTCTAGCCAGTATTGGTCAGCAGTTAGGAACGGCTGAATCCCTTGAACTGGGGCGGCTGGCGAATGTGAATCCGCCTGAATTATTGCGCTACGATGCGCAAGGACGCCGTCTGGACGATGTGCGTTTTCACCCCGCCTGGCACCTGCTGATGCAGGCGCTATGTACCAATCGGGTGCACAATCTTGCCTGGGAAGAAGACGCTCGCTCCGGCGCATTTGTGGCGCGCGCGGCGCGTTTTATGTTACATGCGCAGGTTGAGGCAGGGTCGTTATGTCCGATAACCATGACCTTTGCCGCCACGCCATTGTTGTTACAGATGTTACCCGCGCCGTTTCAGGACTGGACCACGCCGCTATTGAGCGATCGCTACGATTCTCACTTATTGCCAGGTGGGCAAAAACGCGGTTTGTTGATTGGCATGGGAATGACGGAAAAGCAGGGCGGTTCCGATGTTATGAGCAACACCACCCGTGCAGAGCGTCTGGAAGATGGCTCTTATCGGCTGGTGGGGCATAAATGGTTTTTCTCGGTTCCGCAAAGCGATGCGCATCTGGTGCTGGCGCAGACCGCGGGTGGTCTGTCCTGCTTTTTTGTGCCGCGCTTTTTGCCTGACGGGCAACGCAACGCGATTCGCCTCGAGCGGCTGAAAGATAAGCTGGGTAATCGCTCTAACGCCAGTTGCGAAGTGGAGTTTCAGGATGCCATTGGTTGGTTGTTGGGGCTGGAAGGGGAAGGAATTCGTCTGATCCTGAAAATGGGTGGGATGACGCGTTTTGATTGCGCCCTGGGTAGCCATGCCATGATGCGCCGTGCATTTTCGCTGGCGATTTATCATGCACATCAACGCCATGTTTTTGGTAATCCATTGATCCAACAGCCCCTTATGCGTCATGTCTTAAGTCGCATGGCACTTCAGCTTGAAGGGCAAACGGCGTTGCTGTTTCGTCTTGCGCGAGCGTGGGACCGGCGTGCCGATGCCAAAGAAGCCCTGTGGGCGCGTTTATTTACGCCTGCGGCAAAATTTGTGATCTGCAAAAGAGGTATGCCGTTTGTGGCCGAAGCGATGGAGGTGCTGGGCGGCATTGGTTATTGCGAGGAGAGTGAGCTGCCGCGGCTTTACCGGGAGATGCCGGTAAACAGTATTTGGGAAGGTTCCGGCAATATTATGTGCCTGGATGTGTTGCGCGTTCTCAATAAGCAAGCGGGCGTATACGACTTATTGTCGGAAGCATTTGTGGAAGTGAAAGGGCAGGATCGCTATTTTGATCGCGCGGTTCGTCGTTTACAGCAGCAGCTGCGTAAGCCAGCTGAAGAACTGGGGCGAGAGATTACTCATCAGCTATTCCTGCTGGGCTGCGGTGCGCAAATGTTGAAATATGCTTCTCCGCCAATGGCGCAGGCGTGGTGTCAGGTGATGTTAGATACGCGCGGCGGCGTACGGTTGTCAGAGCAGATCCAGAATGATTTATTGCTGCGGGCGACGGGGGGAGTGTGTGTGTAAGCGTATACGACTGATGCGACGCTGGTTTCGATTAACTAAATGAAATATGTGAAAATTGTAGGCCGGACAAGGCGCTCGCGCCGCATCCGGCATTGTTCATTTGCTGTAGATGACACTCATGCATACAGTATCGCCTGTACGCGCCAGTTATCAGGCTGCTGGTCTTCGTACATGGTAATAATGCGGTACCATGACGCACCTTGTTCATCGGCCTTTAACGCCACGATACGTTCCACGTCCTGCGGATCCCCTGAAATATTGCTAACTGAGATCTGACCTATTTCATTCAGGCCCGTCACGCAGTCAGCACTGGCGAATTCTGCAGACTGTGCCGTGGCGCTCGCAGGATAAGTCACTAATTGCAGCGAGGGTGAGGCAAGTAATTGTTTCATCGTCAGCTCCATTTTTCGTTTCCCCACATGTTGCAGGGCATTCCATCGCGGTAATAAACGCCCAGGCTTCCAGCCGGTAATTTATTGTGCACAGGTAAACGCATAGGGACGCAAAGCAATGTAAAGCTGACTATGTAAGTTGTCTGATTTATTTACGGTACAAAATGGCTTGTGAATACCACTGTCCTGTCACGATGGTTTCGTCCACCATGACGACAACGTAATAATCAGCTTTTGCAGCGACAGCTTTCGCTTTGATTTCTGCTAATGCGTCATCCGGAGAACCCCGAACCATCGTGCTTACGCTACCTATTCGCTGTAACCCTTGCGTCTGGTCGCGGCGAATCTCTTGCGGATGGTCCGTTACTGGCGGTGCTGGCTGTGGCGTACCTTGCAGTGCGCTACAGGCACTTAACATCAACACCAATAATAAACTGGCAAACCGGTAAATAACGCTATTACGTTTCCTGCTAACCATAGTGTAGTGCCTTATTAATTTAACTTTGGGGGAATGTTCCCGAATTGTTACCTGGTACGCGATTTTCGAATGAAAACGTGACGAAAGCGTAACCCACATCTCAACATTATGAACTAATACCGCCAGCAGAAACTTGTGCTAAGGATTTCTTCATGTCATACCAGACAAAAAGGAGAGACAGATGATTGAAATAGAATCACGCGAGCTGGCAGATATTCCCGTTCTTCATGCTTATCCTGTCGGGCAAAAAGATACCCCGTTACCGTGCGTAATTTTTTATCACGGCTTTACTTCATCCAGTCTGGTGTATAGCTATTTTGCCGTTGCGCTGGCGCAGGCTGGTTTGCGGGTGATCATGCCGGATGCGCCCGATCACGGTAGCCGTTTTAGTGGTGACGCAGCGCGGCGGTTAAATCAATTCTGGCAAATCTTGCTACAAAGTATGCAGGAATTCACTACTTTACGTGCGGCAATAGCCGAAGAAAACTGGCTGCTTGATGACCGTCTGGCAGTCGGTGGCGCGTCGATGGGCGCGATGACGGCACTGGGGATTACCGCTCGCCACCCCACGGTGAGATGTACCGCCAGCATGATGGGATCGGGCTATTTTACATCACTCGCCCGTTCACTGTTTCCACCGCTGATACCTGAAACGGCAGCACAGCAGAATGAATTCAATAACATTGTCGCGCCACTGGCAGAGTGGGAAGCGACAAACCACCTGGAACAACTTAGTGACAGACCTCTACTGCTGTGGCATGGCCTCGACGATGACGTTGTGCCTGCCGACGAATCACTACGTTTGCAGCAGGCCTTAAGCGAGACGGGACGGGATAAACTGCTAACCTGTTCATGGCAGCCAGGCGTGCGTCACCGCATTACGCCTGAGGCGTTAGATGCTGCCGTGACATTTTTCCGCCAGCATCTTTAAACACGCAGAATGCTGACCCCTTGCGCTTCCAGTTGTTGCAGGATTTCCGGGTTAGCATTTTTGCCGGTGATAAGCATATCGATTTGATCGGCACGGCTAAAAAGCATTCCCGCGCGTTCGCCAATCTTACTGCTATCAACCAGTACCACCAGTTTCCCTACCACGCTCAGCATCTTCTGCTCTGCCATTGCTGTCAGCATATCGGTTTTATACAACCCTTCTGCGGTCAGCCCTTTTCCGCTGGTAAACATCCAGTGCCCGGCATAGAGACTGTTTTCGCTGCCCTGCGGGCTTAAAGTGATGGACTGACTTTTGTTGTACTGTCCGCCCATAATGATCACGCTGTCATGTTCTTGATCGATCAGGTAATTTGCCAGCGGTAGATAATTAGTGATGATTTGCACTGGCTTGCCACACATTTCCCGCCCAAGCAGAAACGCGGTGGAGCCGCAGTTGATGACTACGCTTTCGCCCGGATTAACCAGCTGCGAGGCCGCTTTAGCGATACGTACTTTTTCATCGTGATTCTGCGCCTGATGCAGATTCATCGGCGTCCAGCGCGGGCGCTGTTGGGTAATAGCTTCTGCGCCATTGCGCACTTTTTTCAGTTTGCCGCTTTCGTCAAGTTTATTGATATCGCGTCGCGCAGTGGCAGGCGAAATTCCCAGACGCTCAACGACTTTCTCAACGGTCACAAAGCCCAATTGTGCGAGCATTTCCAGGAGGATTTGATGTCTTTGTGCTTCAGTCATGAGCTATTCCGATAAAATTTGATTTTTTTAGATGATATTTGAAATAGCCAGGAAATACTACGCCGGATAGCGCGAACTTCTCCACGCTACCCGGTATAAACGACAGATTACAGGAATGACTTGAACGGCAGATCCGGTTCAATAGTGAAGCAATCATCGAAACCGCGCGGATAGTGGTACTCGAAGTTGTCTTTATCCAGCGGCCAGGTAAATTTGCCACCCACCTGCCAGATAAACGGCTTGAAGCCATACTTCAGGCGATCTTTTTTCATCTCCCACAGCACGCGGATCTCTTGCGGATCGGCCTGGAAGTTTGACCAGATATCGTGGTGGAACGGGATCACTACTTTCGCATTCAGCGCTTCACCCATACGCAGCATATCGGCGCTGGTCATTTTGTCGGTGATACCGCGCGGGTTTTCGCCGTACGATCCTAACGCCACGTCGATCTGATGTTCGTTACCGTGCTTCGCATAATAGTTAGAGTAGTGGGAGTCGCCGCTGTGATACAGGGAGCCGCCAGGCGTTTTGAACAGGTAGTTCACCGCGCGATCGTCCATGCCATCTGGCAGTACGCCAGCCGCTTTTTGATCGGCAGGCAGGGTGATCAGTGCAGTACGGTCGAAAGCATCAAGCGCATGAATTTCAATGTCTTTCACTTTTACTACATCGCCCGGTTTGACCACGATGCAACGCTCTTTCGGTACGCCCCAGCCAATCCACAAATCCACACAGGTTTTCGGTCCGATAAACGGTACGTCATCTGCACAATTCTGCATCACGGCAGCAGCGACGTTAACGTCGATATGATCGTTGTGATCGTGAGTCGCCAGTACCGCGTCGATCTGGCGAATCGCAAACGGATCAAGAACAAACGGGGTGGTACGCAGGTTTGGCTGCAGTTTTTTCACGCCAGCCATGCGCTGCATCTGGTGACCCTGTTTCATTAACGGGTTACCGTGACTTTGTTTGCCAGTGCCGCACCAGAAATCAACGCAAACGTTGGTGCCACCTTCCGATTTCAACCAGATCCCGGTGCAGCCAAGCCACCACATCGCAAATGTGCCAGGAGCGACCTGTTCTTGTTCAATTTCTTCATTCAACCAGCTACCCCACTCCGGGAAAGTGCTCAGGATCCAGGATTCACGGGTGATACTTTTCACTTTACTCATCGCCATTTACCTTCATGATAGTTCAATTCGAATCAATATGTGATTGGTTTTGATTAATCCTGACACTATTTTTTCAGGAAGGCAATGACCATTTTTTGACTTTTTGCCAGGGAAGTTGTTGTTGATTTTGAGTATGGAAAGATTTAATGGAATGTGTAATTCAATTAACTAAATGAATTTAAATGGATAATTGTTTCGTTGTGTGAATCCCACTCTATCCATGTGGAATTATTTGCGGGTCGCGTCACATTTAATCATAAATAATCTTGTTGTGATTACTTTTGAAAATTAGAGTGAGTGCACAACATTCCGGGTGTGTGGAATACCCGGTTACCTCTTCTTCAGGAGATCGTTATGGAGATCCTCTACAACATCTTTACCGTGTTTTTTAACCAGGTCATGACCAATGCCCCGTTGTTGCTGGGTATTGTGACCTGTCTGGGCTACATCCTACTGCGCAAAAGTGTCAGCGTTATTATTAAAGGCACGATTAAAACCATAATTGGTTTCATGTTGTTGCAGGCAGGGTCCGGCATCCTCACCAGCACCTTCAAACCGGTGGTGGCGAAAATGTCCGAAGTCTACGGCATTAACGGCGCAATTTCCGATACCTACGCTTCAATGATGGCAACCATCGACCGCATGGGCGATGCCTATAGCTGGGTGGGTTACGCCGTATTGTTAGCGCTGGCGCTGAACATCTGTTACGTGCTGTTGCGTCGCATTACCGGCATTCGCACAATCATGTTGACCGGCCACATCATGTTCCAGCAGGCCGGGTTGATTGCCGTTACGCTGTTTATCTTCGGCTACTCCATGTGGACCACCATTATCTGTACCGCGATTCTGGTTTCGCTCTACTGGGGCATCACTTCCAACATGATGTACAAGCCGACTCAGGAAGTGACGGATGGCTGTGGTTTCTCCATCGGTCACCAGCAGCAGTTTGCATCATGGATTGCCTATAAAGTCGCGCCGTTCCTCGGCAAAAAAGAGGAGAGCGTTGAAGACCTCAAATTGCCGGGCTGGCTGAACATTTTCCACGACAACATCGTCTCCACGGCGATTGTGATGACCATCTTCTTTGGTGCCATTCTGCTCTCCTTCGGTATCGACACCGTGCAGGCGATGGCAGGCAAAGTGCACTGGACGGTGTACATCCTGCAAACTGGTTTCTCCTTTGCGGTGGCGATCTTCATCATCACGCAGGGTGTGCGCATGTTTGTGGCGGAACTCTCTGAAGCATTTAACGGCATTTCCCAGCGCCTGATCCCAGGTGCGGTTCTGGCGATTGACTGTGCAGCTATCTATAGCTTCGCGCCGAACGCCGTGGTCTGGGGCTTTATGTGGGGCACCATCGGTCAGCTGATTGCGGTTGGCATCCTGGTCGCCTGCGGCTCCTCGATCCTGATTATTCCTGGCTTTATCCCGATGTTCTTCTCTAACGCCACCATCGGCGTGTTCGCTAACCACTTCGGCGGCTGGCGTGCGGCGCTGAAGATTTGTCTGGTGATGGGGATGATCGAAATCTTTGGTTGCGTCTGGGCGGTGAAACTCACCGGTATGAGTGCCTGGATGGGCATGGCGGACTGGTCGATTCTGGCACCGCCGATGATGCAAGGCTTCTTCTCCATCGGTATCGCCTTTATGGCCGTCATCATTGTAATTGCACTGGCTTATATGTTCTTCGCTGGCCGCGCGCTGCGCGCAGAAGAAGATGCAGAAAAACAACTGGCAGAACAGTCTGCTTAATAAGGAGTTTTGATTATGACCGTACGTATTCTGGCTGTGTGTGGCAACGGACAAGGCAGTTCCATGATCATGAAGATGAAAGTGGACCAGTTTTTAACCCAATCAAACATTGACCATACGGTAAACAGCTGCGCGGTTGGCGAGTACAAAAGCGAGTTGAGTGGCGCGGATATCATCATCGCTTCTACGCACATTGCGGGCGAAATCACCGTGACCGGCAACAAATACGTGGTTGGCGTGCGCAACATGCTCTCTCCTGCCGACTTTGGCCCGAAACTGCTGGAAGTGATCAAAGAGCATTTCCCGCAGGATGTGAAGTAAGGACGCGCCATGAAATTACGTGATTCGCTGGCGGAAAATAAATCCATCCGCCTGCAGGCTGAAGCAGAGACATGGCAGGAAGCGGTGAAAATCGGCGTTGACCTGCTGGTGGCGGCAGATGTGGTAGAGCCGCGTTACTACCAGGCGATTCTGGATGGCGTTGAACAGTTCGGTCCTTATTTCGTTATCGCTCCGGGCCTGGCAATGCCGCACGGGCGTCCGGAAGAGGGCGTTAAGAAAACCGGTTTCTCTCTGGTAACGCTGAAAAAGCCGCTGGAGTTCAACCACGATGACAACGATCCGGTGGATATCCTCATCACCATGGCGGCGGTCGATGCCAATACTCACCAGGAAGTGGGCATCATGCAGATCGTCAACCTGTTTGAAGATGAAGAGAATTTTGACCGTTTACGCGCCTGCCGTACCGAGCAGGAAGTACTGGATCTCATTGACCGCACCAACGCGGCAGCTTAAGAAGGAATTGAACATGTCATTACCGATGTTGCAAGTCGCGCTGGACAACCAGACTATGGATAGCGCCTACGAAACCACTCGCCTGATTGCCGAAGAAGTCGACATTATCGAAGTGGGCACCATTCTGTGCGTGGGCGAAGGCGTGCGTGCGGTTCGTGACCTGAAAGCGCTCTACCCGCACAAAATCGTACTGGCAGACGCCAAAATTGCCGATGCAGGCAAAATCCTTTCGCGTATGTGCTTCGAAGCCAACGCTGACTGGGTGACGGTAATTTGCTGTGCGGATATCAACACCGCCAAAGGCGCGCTGGACGTGGCAAAAGAGTTTAACGGCGACGTGCAGATCGAACTGACCGGTTACTGGACCTGGGAACAGGCGCAACAGTGGCGCGATGCAGGCATTGGGCAGGTGGTTTATCACCGCAGCCGTGACGCGCAGGCCGCAGGCGTGGCGTGGGGCGAAGCGGACATCACCGCGATCAAACGTCTTTCCGATATGGGCTTCAAAGTCACCGTCACCGGAGGCCTGGCGCTGGAAGATCTGCCGCTGTTCAAGGGTATTCCGATTCACGTCTTTATCGCGGGCCGTAGTATCCGTGATGCCGCTTCTCCGGTGGAAGCCGCACGTCAGTTCAAACGTTCCATCGCTGAACTGTGGGGCTAAGGAGCGGATATGTTGTCCAAACAAATCCCGCTTGGCATCTATGAAAAAGCGCTCCCCGCCGGGGAGTGCTGGCTGGAACGCCTGCAACTGGCAAAAACGTTAGGCTTCGATTTTGTCGAAATGTCGGTAGATGAAACTGACGATCGCCTGTCGCGCCTCAACTGGAGCCGCGAGCAGCGTCTGGCGCTGGTCAATGCGATTGTTGAAACCGGCGTGCGCGTGCCGTCCATGTGCCTTTCTGCTCATCGTCGTTTCCCGCTGGGCAGTGAAGATGACGCGGTGCGGGCGCAGGGGCTGGAGATTATGCGTAAAGCTATCCAGTTCGCCCAGGATGTCGGTATTCGCGTGATCCAGCTGGCGGGCTATGACGTTTACTATCAGGAAGCCAATAACGAAACGCGTCGTCGTTTCCGTGACGGCCTGAAAGAGAGCGTTGAGATGGCAAGCCGCGCGCAGGTGACGCTGGCGATGGAGATCATGGATTATCCGTTGATGAGCTCCATCAGCAAGGCGCTGGGATACGCGCACTATCTCAACAATCCGTGGTTCCAGCTCTACCCGGATATCGGCAACCTGTCGGCGTGGGACAACGATGTGCAGATGGAGTTGCAGGCCGGAATCGGGCATATCGTCGCGGTACATGTGAAAGACACCAAACCTGGCGTCTTCAAAAACGTGCCGTTTGGCGAAGGTGTAGTGGATTTCGAACGTTGTTTCGAAACGCTCAAACAGAGTGGCTATTGCGGGCCGTACCTGATTGAGATGTGGAGCGAAACGGCGGAAGACCCGGCGGCAGAAGTGGCGAAAGCGCGTGATTGGGTGAAAGCGCGCATGGCGAAAGCGGGCATGGTGGAGGCGGCATAATGCAAAAGCTAAAACAGCAGGTATTTGAAGCCAACATGGAGCTGCCGCGCTACGGGCTGGTGACCTTTACCTGGGGCAACGTCAGCGCTATCGACCGCGAACGCGGGCTGGTGGTGATCAAGCCCAGCGGCGTTGCCTACGAAACCATGAAAGCGGCCGATATGGTGGTGGTTGATATGAGCGGCAAGGTGGTGGAAGGGGAGTATCGCCCATCTTCCGACACTGCGACGCATCTCGAACTCTACCGTCGTTACCCGTCGCTTGGTGGCATTGTCCATACCCACTCCACTCATGCCACCGCATGGGCGCAGGCGGGGCTGGCGATCCCGGCGTTAGGCACCACGCACGCCGACTACTTCTTTGGCGACATTCCGTGTACGCGCGGGTTAAGCGAAGAAGAGGTGCAGGGCGAGTATGAACTGAACACCGGCAAAGTGATTATCGAAACGCTGGGCAACGCCGAGCCGCTGCATACGCCGGGAATTGTGGTGTATCAGCACGGGCCGTTCGCCTGGGGGAAAGATGCTCACGATGCGGTGCATAACGCGGTGGTGATGGAAGAAGTGGCGAAAATGGCGTGGATTGCCCGCGGCATTAACCCACAACTCAATCACATCGACAGCTTCCTGATGAATAAACACTTCATGCGTAAACACGGTCCTAACGCTTATTACGGGCAGAAGTAGAACACGCGCTGCGGAAATTTCCTTCCTCGGGAGATAACTGGTCTAATTCCGCAGCCGTTTTTCAAAAAAAAGCCCCCTGCGAAGGGGGCAAAGCAAACTATGGCAATGTTTCGTTGGTTATACCTGGTGCTAGCGATAAATATCCGCGCTGGCGTGCATATTGCCGTTACTCCCCGGTTCCCGCATCAGAATTACGTGGTAGTACGTTGCGCCTTGCGCATCTGTTTCTTCATTTAATGCCTGACGTGCTTCGCTTTCAGTGGCGAAATTATGATTGATATAAATCACGCCTAAGCTTTGCACATCGTCCATATTTCTGGCCTGGTGGTTATTAATTTCAATGGCTGCCCATGTATTTGCACTTAGCAAAAGCACAGCCAGAAGGGCTAAAACACGACTGAACATAGATACCTCCTCGACGGCTGACTTTGTGTGCTCTCCTCTGTGATGATCTTCTGATTTAATTTTAATCAATGATAAAGAAGTTGATGGTGACCATTTCTGATGCAGTTGTTCAAAAAAACACCATGATGAAGTGTGATGAACTTCAAATCAGCGTGTTAGAGGTTAATTGCGAAAGGGGAGATTTATTTCGGCTCTGCCCTTGAGTTTAGCGAGGCATACAAGAATTATGACGCGTCATTTTTCAGCCAACCTTGAACACGTTCCTTGCCTCCATGGGCCTCGGCTGACCCAGACAGGAGGCTGAAGAACCGCAAGGAGCAATTCGATGCGTCATTACGAAATCGTTTTTATGGTCCATCCTGACCAGCAGCCAACAGGTTCCGGGTATGATCGAACGCTACACTGGTGCAATCACTGCAGCAGAAGGCACGATCCACCGTCTGGAAGACTGGGCCGCCGTCAGCTGGCTTACCCGATCAAACAGAAACCGCACAAAGCTCACTGAACGTTCTGCTGAACGTTGAAGGGCCTGCAGGAAGTTATCGATGAGCTGGAACAAACTTCCGCTTCAACGATGCCGAATCCTGCGCAGCATGGTAACGTACTAAGCACGCTGTTACCGAAGCATTTCTCAATGGTTAAAGCGAAAGACGAGCGTCGTGAACGTCGCGATGATTTCGCAACGAGCCTCCGCAATGACGCTGAAGCTGGCACTCTGAAGAATAATTTCTGATGACCAACCGTCTGGTGTTATCCGGCACAGTGTGCAGGACGCCGCTCTAAAGGTCAGCCCATCAGGAATTCCTCATTGCCAGTTCGTGCTTGAATATCTGTTCTGTGCAGGAGGAAGCCGGTTTCCACCGGCAGGCGTGGTGTCAAATGCCAGTTATTGTTAGCGGCAACAGAACCGGAAGCTATTACTCACAGTATAACGGTCGGCAGTGCAGTTATCGTTCAGGGTTTTATCTGTTGCCACAAAGCAAAGAATGGCCTGAGCAAAATGGTTCTGCATGCCGAGCAGATTGAATTGATAGATTCTGGAGACTAGCCATATGGCACGTTATTTCCGTCGTCGCAAGTTCTGCCGCTTCACCGCGGAAGGCGTTGTTGAGTATCCATTTACAAAGACATCGCAACGTTGAAAAATCATATTACCGAAAGCGGTAAAATCGTCCCAGCCGTATTACCGGTACTCGTGCAAAATACCAGCGTCAGCTGGCTCGCTGCTATCAAGCGCGCTCGCTACCTGTCCCTGCTGCCATACACTGATCGTCATCAGTAATTGGCTGCTGTTGATTAATACTACTTTAAGAGGATAAGCTAACGCAAAGTTATTCTGCTTGATAAAGTAGCAACCTGGCAGCCTGGGTGATCAGGTTAACGTTAAAGCGGGCTACGCTCGTAACTTCCTGGACGATACAGGGCAAAGCTGTTCCTGCTACCAAGAAAAACGTTGAATTCTTCAAAGCACGCCGTGCAGAACTGGAAGCTAAACTGGCTGACGTTTCTCTGGGTGCTGCAGAAGCTCGCGCTGCACAGATCAGCGCACGGGAATCAGTAACCATCGCGTCAAAGCAGGCGACGAAGGTAAACTGTTCGGTTCCATCGGTCGCGACATCGCTGATGCAGTTACTGCAGCAGGCGTTAAAGTTGCTAGAGTGAGTTGTCTGCCGAACGGCGTTCTGCGTACTGTTGGCGAGCACGAAGTGGACTTCCAGGTTCACAGCGAAAGATTCGCTAACGTTATCATCAACGTTGTTGCTGAATAATTCGTTATTCAACGAGACGTAAAAACGCCGACCATTGGTCGGCGTTTTGCTTTCTATTTTTCGTCAGGTATTAGTTTCGCAAGTAGATCCATTCACCATTCTCTTGTGTCCATAAGTCAGGATGGTTTGCTGGCGTTAGATACATACGAGCGCAACTGATGTCTCGCTCCTGCGGCACTCGCTCGAAACCCAAACCCGAGTAGATTGCGGCTGAACTTGATAAGGAACGCAGACCAATTTTCAAATCATGGGGTAAATCAGAATACGCGTTTAGCAATGCAGCAATGATGAATCCGAGGGCATTAGAAACGCCTGTAACAGTGCGAAGTTGGTCGATATAAAGATCGATTGTTGGTAGTTCAGATGACCAGCAATTAGGCATTTGGGCAGGAAGGGTTACAACGTATCCTATCGTTTGGCCGGTATAGTCTGGAGTACCATAACCAGGTCCCAAAACCACTTCGTGTATTGTGTATTTACTGTTGGGTTCGAAGGATTCGACATCTTGCAATAAATATTTCAGTTCTGCGGTTAACCTCGCACCCGCGTAAGCTTTATTGTATTTCTGGGCGTGAATATTATCTAATGTAGCTTCATGGTTCCATCCAAAAGAATTATCACCATTCATTGTGATTCCATCGTAAGCATTACACCTCGTCGCTAACTTATTGAATGCTTGCCAGTCTGAGAGATCTAGTTTGTGGATCTCAACAGTACGTCTGCCATCGCAATTATGATCTCTTCCACGATTTGAAAGTAATGTAGCGCGTGCGTATTGATGAAATTTTAATTTTACTGGTTTGTCGGTGGACGAAAAACGAGATAAATATGCAGGAAATGAATAAATAGTCGTTGGTAATGTCATTGTAATGTTACCTGTTTAATGTTTTTATAAATATCGCAGCTGAATGTTCACAGAAAAAAATCGATATTAATAAAAATAAGTTTGTTTTCTGAAGTGGTGAAAATAGCGGATGGTGAAAGATATTAATATCAAAAATCGCTCATTATGGATATAACGATGCACCCGGGGAGAAAATGACTTCCACGCCTTACACCGTACATTCTTGTTGTGCGGTATGTAATTATTCTACGCTGTCGGTATCGGTGTATTCGTTAATCAGCAGGTTAGCCAGCCACAAAAAGCCATTGAGAAAATTATTGATTTTACATGGGATTATTATATTGCTAATCCTTGGTTTTTAAAAATTGTGCATAGTGAAAATCAAAGTAAAGGTGTGCATTATGCAAAATCACAGCGTCTCTTAGAAATTAACCATGCGCACTTGCAGTTAATGGAATCCTTATTGGATGAAGGGAAGAAACACAATATTTTTAAGCCAGATATCGACCCATTGCAGGTGAATATTAATATTGCTGCGCTTGGCGGATATTATTTGATCAACCAGCATACGCTTGGCCTGGTTTATCACATCAGTATGGTTTCACCCCAGGCACTGGAAGCCAGACGTAAGGTCATCAAAGAGACAATCCTTAGCTGGCTTTTGGTTGACCCTTCATCTACCGCGCACGAATAAAACTGCCATCCGGCTGGCGGGTGAACAGGACCTGTTGATTATTCCCCGTATCAATGGTTAAGCCCGTCACCACGCCGCTGGCGTTCTGGCGGATTTTCACCATCTGCCCGTTTTGCAAATTACTCAGCGGCTTACCCGCGCCTTCTACCTGCGCCATTGCATAGACATCGGTAGCGGGCAGTCCGTGGTCGCGGAACAGCTGCGCCATCGTTTTACCGGGTTCGACACGGTAAGAGCGCCATTGATTATCAATTCCGCTATCTGGCTGGAATGGTTGCGTTTGGGTAGTTTGCGGCTGCTCTTCTGGCTGGCCTTCCTGTATAGGTTCTGGAGCGACCGGAGCCACCTGATCAGGATCATTTTGTGGGGTAACTAATTGCGCCCGCAGCTGTTCTTCTGTCGGCGGTTGTGATTGCGACTGAATATCTAACTGCGCTTCACGCGTCACCACCGGCGCGTTGGGCGTATCATCAGATGGAAGCAGAAATCCGACCACCAATACAATGGCGGCAATAATGATCCCCCGACGATGCATCGGCGGCAGCGGGTCCATGAAGCGAAAATTGTCCGGCGCGTGCCAGACTTTCTCCAGGGTTGGTTTTAGTTCAAAGCGCCCGGGCATGGTTTCCTCCTGCTCCGCGTCTTGTTCCTCAATCATAGCCTATGAATAAGCTAACGCTATGATGTCCGTGGTAAACCCGCCTTTATTATATTCATACGGGATATTGCTATTGTTTCTTTTTCCCTGGGATTTGTCATCATTCCCGCGACAAAGTTTTACCCAAAGAAGTGTGGCTGTTATGCTGCACTCTTATACCCGAAGAAAGGAAAGACGATGGCCACCCCGACTTTTGACACCATTGAAGCACAAGCAAGCTACGGTATCGGCCTGCAGGTAGGACAGCGGCTGAGCGAGTCCGGGTTTCCAGGTTTCTGCCGGAAGCACTGGTTGCCGGTATTGCCGACGCGCTGGAAGGCAAACAGCCAGCTGTACCGGTAGACGTTGTTCACCGTGCGCTGCGTGAAATTCACAAACGTGCGGATGCCGTACGTCGCGAGCGTTTTGCCTTCGATCGCCAAGATGGCGTGAAATACCTGGAAGAAAACCGTGAGAAAGACGGCGTAAACAGCACCGAAACCGGTCTGCAGTTCCGCGTTCTGACCCCAGGCGAAGGCGCTATCCCGGCGCGTACCGACCACGTTCGCGTACACTACACCGGTAAACTCATTGATGGCACCGTATTCGACAGCTCCGTTGCACGCGGCGAACCAGCTGAATTCCCGGTTAACGGCGTAATCCCTGGCTGGATTGAAGCGCTGACTCTGATGCCGGTTGGTTGCTAAATGGGAACTGACTATCCCTCATGAACTGGCTTACGGTGAGCGCGGTGCGGGGCTTCTATTCCTCCATTCAGCACCCTGGTCTTCGACGTTGAGTTACTGGAAATCCTGTAACTATCACGTTTATCCTCTCTCCGTTCGGGGAGGAGGATACAAACTGCTGAAGTTTGATATATCCCGGGATTTAATCTTGCAAATACCGTTGTTGCGTGTATTTTTGTGAGCTGTTTCCCATAGGTGAGGTGATATAACACTCACTTTAAACATAAAATTAACATTATATTTAAATCATAGTATTCATCCCTCCGATTCTTACCTAATATCGAGGCATCCTATATAGATTGTCTTGCTTGACGACATAAAGGGCCAGTAGAGCCCGCACAACACAGACAGAAACAACAGGAATGAAATCACATGGTTGATCAGATCAAAGTCGCTGCTGCCTCTGAGCAGGAGCCGACTGAACAATCGCTACGGCGAAACCTCACTAACCGACATATTCAACTTATCGCGATTGGCGGCGCCATCGGGACAGGTCTGTTTATGGGATCGGGAAAAACTATCAGTCTCGCTGGGCGATGATCATTTTCGTTTATATGATCATCGGTTTTATGCTTTTCTTCGTCATGCGCGCAATGGGTGAGCTGCTGCTCTCCGATCTGGAATATAAGTCGTTCAGCGCCTTTGCCGCCGATCTTCTTGGCCCGTGGCGGGCTATTTCACCGGCTGGACCTACTGGGTCTGCTGGGTCGTCACCGGGATGGCCGACGTGGTGGCGATTACCGCCTACGCCCAGTTCTGGTTCCCCGGACTCTCTGACTGGGTTGCCTCACTGGCGGTGGTTATCCTGCTGCTGAGCCTGAACCTCGCCACCGTGAAGATGTTGGTGAGATGGAGTTCTGGTTTGCGATGATCAGAATCGTCGCCATCGTGGCGCTGATTATTGTCGGTCTGGTGATGGTGCTGATGCAGATTTTAATCCCCGACCGGTGTTGAGGCGTCGTTCGCGCACCTGTGGAATGACGGCGGCTGGTTCCCGAAAGGTATTAGCGGTTTCTTCGCTGGTTTCCAGATAGCGGTCTTCGCCTTCGTTGGGATTGAGCTGGTGGGTACCACTGCCGCTGAAACCAAGGACCCGGAGGTAATCACTGCCGCGCGCGATTAACTCAATTCCGATTCGTATCATTATGTTCTACGTCTTCGCGCTGATCGTCATTATGGCGGTAACACCGTGGAGCTCGGTGGTCCCGGATAAGAGCCCGTTCGTTGAGCTGTTTATGCTGGTTGGCCTGCCGGCCGCAGCCAGCATCATCAACTTCGTGGTGCTGACCTCTGCGACCTCATCCGCCGACAGCGGCGTGTTCTCTACCAGCGGTATGTCGTTCGGTCTGGCACAGGATGGCGTCGCGCCGAGCCTGTTTGCCAAACTTTCCAAACGTGCCGTTCCAGCGAAAGGCCTGACCTTCTCCTGTATCTGTCTGTGGGTGGCGTGGTGATGCTGATGGTGAACCCAAGCGTGATTGCCGCGTTTACCATGATAACCACCGTGTCGGCGATTCTGTTTATGTTCGTCTGGACGATTATCCTGTGCTCTTACCGGTGTACAGTAGAAAGCGCCCGCATCTGCACGAGTCTTCCAGGAACCAGACGCCTGGGGCAAAGTGATGTGCTGGGTTTTGCATGGCGTTCTTTGCCTTCGTACTGGTGCTGCTGACGCTGGAAGCTGATACCGCGAAGCGCTGATGGTGAACGCAATTTGGTTCATCGTGCTGGGGCTGGGCTGGATGTTTATTGGTAAGAAGCGGGCTGCTGAACTGCGGAAATAACCGCATTATCATGCTGGATGGCGCAATGCCATCCAGCTTTTAGATCACTCACCCGCCAGCGCGCGTGGGAACAGGACGTTATTTTCGAGGCTGATGTGCTCCATCAGATCGTCAATCATTTCATTAATGCCGTTGTACATCGCTTTCCAGGCGGTGCAGGCTTCCGGTGGAGGTGTGACGTTTTGGGTGGTGTGCTTAATCACTTCCAGCAGTTCACCCGCTTCATCGTGCTCGCTTTCCATCACGCTGATTGGCCCCATTGCCTGGCTGCCCATACCTTGCTGATCATCGGGAACAGGATCTGCTCCTTTTTCATCATGTGGCTGGACAGTTCCTGGTGCAGCATGGTCAGGTATTTCGCCAGACCTTTTGGCACGTTCGGTTGTCGGCGTGAACGCGTTCGACTTTGGTCGCCTGCAGAATCAACTCCGGCAGCTGCTCGCGGTGACGGTCATGATAACGCACCACGATATGGTCGTGTATCCGCCGCGCGGCCACGCGCCAATCTTTCTCAACCGGCTCTTCTGCCAGCTTCGCCAGCTCTGCTTCAATCACCGCAACGTCCAGCTCTTTCCGGCCAGCCGCACGAGCGAGCGTTTGCTTACCGCCGCAGCAGTAATCCATATCATATTTACGGAAAAGCGCGGATGCGCGTGGGATGGAGAGCGCCAGCTCGCCTAATGGTTGGTCGCGGAAGGCCATAGCAGTTACCTCGTCATCAATAATATAAGATGTATTTTAAATGCATCTTTACTGCGAAGATATACCCCTTACGTAGCAGAGGCTTATTTAACTCACTGCCAGCGTGTCAACTTTCTGAGACAGATTCAGTTAAAGGTTTTTCTGGTTTTGCTCTGACCGCGATGACCACGCCAATCACTAACAGCGCGATACCGCTCAGCGTCATTAGCGGCGGCATTTGCTGGCGGAGTAAAAAGGTGTACAGCAAACCTGCCAGCGTTTCGAAAACAATCAGCGGCCCGAGAATCACTGTCGGTAATAGCTGGCTGGCGACGTTCCAGCAGAGTGCGCCAACCCATGAGCAAAGCACGGCTATCGCAACCATCAGACTAATAAACACCAGCGGACGGGGGCCAAAGGGTAGGGAGAAGTCCGGCGTTTGCGTATTCAGCCAGTAACAAGCGACGAGATAGCCGATAAGTGAAACCGGCAGTGTGACCAGCGCCTGCGCTGTTGCCCACATCATCGGATGTTTGTCGGGATTTTCCCGCAGCCAGCGGGCGTTGCGCAGGGCATACCACGCCCAGCAGACCACGGAAACTAACGCCAGCACGATGCCAGAGGTATAACGTGCCCAGTCAAAATCGGGGAGTCCGTGGTTTAACTCAGCAATATTCACACACGCCAGGCCGATGCCAATACAAATCAGTGCTGGGGCGAGTTTTCCCCACGCGAGTTTGCCGTCGCGCTGGCTATAAAGCAGATTGGCAAAGACAGGAATGACCACCGGCAGGGTGCCGATAATCATCGTGGAAACAGGCGCGCCAGTACGTTGAATGGCACTGGCAAGGCAGAAGTAATAGATGAGGTTGCCCATCATAGTGAGCATCAAGGCGGTAAGCCAGTCGCGACGCGCCAACTGACGCAGACGCACGCGTCCCAGCCAGGCAATGGGCAGCGCAATTAACCCTAACGCCAGATAACGCCCCATCGACTGCAACATCGCCGGGTATTCCGGCACGATCAACGGCCCGACAAAAATAAGCCCCCACATCAACCCTGCTAACAGGGCGTACAGCACGCCGCTAATCATTACTGGCATCCATTGATCTGTCAGAAGAAAGTTCAGGAAGCAGACATGATTGCTCCCGGCATCCCGTCATTATCAGAGAGGATGCGGGAGGATGCCACTTTAATTAACTAGTTATTAACATTAAAAAGATGGCTTACGCTTTCGGCTAACGTTGTCGTTGGGTGGCCAATCAATTTGCTAAGTGTTTTGCTGTCATCAAACAGACCGCCTTTCGATGCGCCAACGTCAGAATCCGCCAGCATATCCGCCAGTCCGTCGGGCAGTCCGACGCTTTTCAGTGCCGCGGCGAAATCGGCTTCGCTCAGATTTTGATAGGTAACCTGTTTGCCGCTCTGTTTGGTCAGCTCTGCCGCTAACTGTGTCAACGTCCAGGCACTATCGCCCGCCAGTTCGTAAACCTTGCCTTCGTGACCGGCTTCGCTAATCACGCGTGCCGCAGCTGCCGCATAATCTGCCCGCGTTGCTGAGGCGATTTTGCCATCGCCCGCCGCACCGATAAATACGCCGTGTTCCAGTGCTGCCGGGGCGCTGGCGAGGTAGTTTTCGCTGTACCAGCCGTTGCGCAGCAGGGTGTAAACGATGCCAGAATCAGCCAGCATTTTCTCCGTCTCGATGTGCTCATCGGCGAGGCCGAGCGGGGAGGTATCTGCATGTAGCAGGCTGGTATAAGCGATAAATTTCACGCCAGCCGCCTTTGCGGCATTAATAACATTACGATGCTGCGGGGCACGTTGACCCACTTCGCTGGAAGAGATCAGCAGTAGTTTTTCCACTCCCTGAAGTGCAGATGTCAGTGCGGCTTCATCGCCGTAGTCAGCCTGACGCACGGTAATGCCTTGTGCTGCCAGGGCTTGGGCTTTTGCCGGATTACGAACGATAGCCACTATTTGGCTGGCAGGAACCGTTTTCATCAAGGATTCAATAACATAGTGACCAAGTTGGCCAGTGGCACCAGTAATAGCGATCATGGGAAGTCTCCATCGTTTTGTCTTGTGTTTAAATACGCTAACACCTAAACTTACTTTTAGTAAGTACGTACAAAAAGGTAAGTATGAAATGAGTCAGGTTAGCCTGTCGCAACAACTGAAAGAGGGTAATCTCTTTGCGGAACAGTGCCCGTCGCGCGAGGTGTTGAAACACGTCACCAGCCGTTGGGGGGTGTTGATTCTGGTGGCGCTACGCGAAGGTACTCATCGCTTTAGCGACCTGCGGCGCAAAATCGGTGGGGTGAGTGAAAAGATGCTTGCGCAGTCGTTACAGGCGTTAGAACAGGATGGTTTTCTTAACCGTATCGCGTATCCGGTGGTGCCGCCGCATGTGGAATATAGCCTCACGCCGCTGGGCGAGCAGGTGAGCGAAAAGGTTGCTGCACTGGCGGACTGGATTGAGTTGAATTTGCCCGAGGTGTTGGCGGTGCGGGATGAACGTGCGGCATAACTGCCGGATGCGCTGAGCTTATCTGGTCTACGGTGCATGGCTTGTAGGGCGGATAAGATGCGCCAGCATCGCATCCGCCAATAAATGCCGGATGCGGTTGATGATTTATAGGCCGAAAAAGAAGTGTTTTACTTACTCAAATCCACCTGATAAATCGCAAACCCGATATCATCGGTCGCGACTTTATTCATCGGATACTGCCCTTTCTCTTTAATAAACGCTGCGGCTTTATCTGACGGAGAGGTTTCGAAACGGATATCCAGTTTCTTATCGCCAGCTATCGGTGCTAAACGCCAGTTGTTATCTGCCGCCGGGTGAATTTCCCCCGCACGTTTCGACTCATCAGCAATCCACGCTGCCAGCACCGAGCGGTTCTCATCCGGTGAAGCAAAAGCGATATGGCTGTCGCCCGTACCGGCAAATTTGCCGCCGTAAGCGCGATAGTTATTGGTGGCAACCAGGAACATGGCGTTCGGATCAATCGGCTTGCCATTAAAGGTCAGGTTCTTAATCCTTTCCGCATTGGCATTAATCATCTGGCACTCGCCGTCATAACGGGCGGGCTGGGTAACATCAATCTGATAATTCACACCATCAATAACATCAAAGTTATAAGTGCGGAAACCATCCCAGTTGATGAGTGACTGTGGTTTCGTGCTGTTGGGATCAATCTGGTTAAACTGTCCCGCGGAGCACTCCAGCCACTCTTTCACCTCTTTACCGCTGGCTTTCACCACAATCAGCGTATTGGGATAGAGATAAAGATCGGCGGCATTACGGAAGGTCAACTGGCCTTTTTCCACCTCCACATAGCTTGCCGGGTCATTTTTGCGACCACCGACTTTAAACGGTGCGGCAGCTGAAAGCACCGGCAGTTTTGCCAGATCCGGATCGCCCTGAATGTAATGCTCGACATACGCTTTTTGCGCGTTGTTCACCACCTGCACGGTCGGATCGTCCTGCACCAGCGCCAGATAGCTATACATATTGTCGGCAGATTTACCGATTGGCTTGCTGACGAACTGGCGTGTGGCATCGTGATCGGCTTTGAGTGTTTCTACCAGCTTGCTGTCTTCCGCCGCGAGGGATTTTTTATTAGCGATGTCGTAAATCGGTCGTGCTTCCGCTTTCGCCTGCGTCACCTGCCATTTACCGCTGTCATTACTGAGTTGTAAGTCGACCACACCAAGATGATCGCCCCACATGCCTGGCATTACCGCCGGAACACCATTCAGCGTGCCTTTGGCGATATCAGCCCCTTCGATATCAGCAAAATCTTTACCTGGGAAAACGGCGTGAGCATGGCCAAACATAATGGCGTTAACGCCCGGAATTTCACTGAGGTAATAAACTGAGTTTTCCGCCATCACTTTATACGGATCGGCAGATAGCCCGGAATGTGCCAGAACGACAACAACATCGGCACCTTTCTCGCGCATTTCAGGCACGTATTTGCGCACGGTTTCGGTAATATCATTCACCGTCACTTTCCCGGATAAATTAGCTTTATCCCAGCCCATGATTTGTGGTGGCACGACGCCAATATAGCCAATCTTCAGCGTCTGTTTTTTTCCGTCTTTATCGACCACTTCGGTGTCTTTAATTAAATACGGTGTAAACATTGGCTGTTTGGTTCTGGCGTCAATGACGTTGGCATTTACATAAGGGAATTTCGCTCCTGCCAGCGCATTTTTCAGGTAATCCAGACCGTAGTTAAACTCGTGGTTGCCAAGCGTTCCGACGGTATAGTCCAGCGTATTTAATGCCTTATAGACCGGGTGAATATCACCTGCTTTTAATCCTTTCGCCGACATGTAATCGGCCAGCGGACTCCCCTGAATCAAATCGCCGTTATCAACCAGTACGCTGTTTTTCACTTCATTGCGGGCATCGTTAATCAGGCTTGCCGTACGTACCAGTCCGAATTTTTCCGTGGCGGTGTCTTTGTAATAATCGAAATCCATCATGTTGCTATGCAGATCAGTGGTTTCCATGATACGCAGATCGACCGTCGCTGCATTCACACTGGCGGCAATCAGCGTGGCCAGGAGCGTTGCGCTAAACTTAATCATCAGGGACATCCTTTTATCATCGGGAATACGAAAGAAAAGGGAGAATAAACGTCTTACTTATAGAACAGTGAAGAATGCCACAATTTTACGCTTTGAAAATGATGACACTATCACAGTTGGCGCATTCATTAACGATAGGGTATAAGTAAAACAATAAGTTAACACCGCTCACAGAGACGAGGTGGAGAAATGTTAGATCAAGTATGCCAGCTTGCACGGAATGCAGGCGATGCCATTATGCAGGTCTACGACGGGACGAAACCGATGGACGTCGTCAGCAAAGCGGACAATTCTCCGGTAACGGCAGCGGATATTGCCGCTCACACCGTTATCATGGACGGTTTACGTACGCTGACACCGGATGTTCCGGTCCTTTCTGAAGAAGATCCTCCCGGTTGGGAAGTCCGTCAGCACTGGCAGCGTTACTGGCTGGTAGACCCGCTGGATGGTACTAAAGAGTTTATTAAACGTAATGGCGAATTCACCGTTAACATTGCGCTCATTGACCATGGCAAACCGATTTTAGGCGTGGTGTATGCGCCGGTAATGAACGTAATGTACAGCGCGGCAGAAGGCAAAGCGTGGAAAGAAGAGTGCGGTGTGCGCAAGCAGATTCAGGTCCGCGATGCGCGCCCGCCGCTGGTGGTGATCAGCCGTTCCCATGCGGATGCGGAGCTGAAAGAGTATCTGCAACAGCTTGGCGAACATCAGACCACGTCCATCGGCTCTTCGCTGAAATTCTGCCTGGTGGCGGAAGGACAGGCGCAGCTGTACCCGCGCTTCGGACCAACGAATATTTGGGACACCGCCGCTGGACATGCTGTAGCTGCAGCTGCCGGAGCGCACGTTCACGACTGGCAGGGTAAACCGCTGGATTACACTCCGCGTGAGTCGTTCCTGAATCCGGGGTTCAGAGTGTCTATTTACTAAATTCAGATGGCAGAAACAGTGTATTTCCTGATTCTGCCATCCTGATTTCTCCCAACCTAAAAAGTTATAAATAAAAAGAGATTGTATTTAAAGTGCAAAAATTCAATTGCTAATAAGTTACATTTTAATAATGAGCGTTTTTTGATAGTTTACTTCTATAGTGAGATATTTAATGGCGACATAAAGTAACCAAATAAAATAAGGTTGTCATATGTTACCCAGGATCAGACACAATAATTTTATTGGTGCGGTGGAGTTATTTGTAAAGTCTTCGTATACAAAAACACATTCAAACAATTTTTTTAACAACATCCATCATGCATTTAAGAAAAAAGATTGGATTTCGAATTATGATAGCCTGTTAACTTTGAGGGAGTTCTTTCGTTGCGCAACTCAGATTGATAAAAGTGGTTATCAGGTGCTTTCATCAAAAAATGAAACTGTTCACGCCATGGATAAGTTTCTTATCAGTTTCAGCCTTAAAGATAACGGTGCCGAATATACAATGACATTGCGAGGTAGTGGATTTGAATACGAAGAAATACCCATAACAATAAATGAATATAACTCATTCATGGATTTCAAAAACCGTGAATTTCCGTTAGAACAAAACAGACGATTGTATGCCTGGGATATTCTACAGAAAAAACAGTCTGACATACCGAAAAGGATTAAAGGTTATATTCACCAGGCGATTGGTGACGTGTCTTTAGGTTATGCCTTATTGGAGGATATAGTAAGCAAATTAAAACGGGGTAAATTTGAACTCCAAATACCAGGAGGTGGAATTAAAGAATGCGATGGATGGTATATTTACGAAAAAATAATTGATGATAATTTTGCCATAGTCATAGAATCTTTGGGCTTTGCGCTTAAAATCTATGGAGGGGATGAACGTTTTCGTAATGGTTCCTCTGTTGTTTTGGAGGATGAAGATTACTCTCTTATTTATAATTTTCTGGTTAATGCAGGTTGCCAACAAGTCGAATTAGCCGAACAAGTGGATGCGATAGTAAGTGCGAATCTGGCCGCAGATAGCGATATTACCAAAGAAAAGATTTGCGAGAAATATAAATCGACCATTGAGGCGTTTAAAAAAGAGCAACTAGCGTTACCAGTATTAGTTCGGCGTAAGAACTCAGAGACTTAATTCCCCTATCCCATAGATAACGATAGGGGAAAATTATTTTTGCAGAATTTATGTTATTGCCATTATTTGAGCAACTTTTGCAGCAGGTCCATCACTTGCTGCACCTCTTCCGGTGTGAGCGCCCCGTCTTTGGCCCATTGCACGCGACCATCCTTATCCAGCACCACTACAGCGGAACTTTCTTCATCCAGCTGCCAGGCACCGAGCGCGACGCCATTGCTATCGACAATAAACTGCGACCAGGGATAAAGCTTTTTATTACTCTCCAGACTGCTGCGCACAAACATCCCTGAACCCGGAATCGCGTCGTCGGTGTTAACAATGGTGGTGGTCTGGTAACGATCGTGCGGTAACTTCGCTGATTTAATCGCTTCAATCAGCGTCGCGTTTTTCTCTTTTGCAGAGGTGCGACCAGCAATATGTTGCAGTACTCGCACTTTTCCCACTAACTGCGCGCTGTTCCAGGTTTTGTAGCTAAACTGATCTTTATCAAGCACCAACTCGCCCCGATCGGTAATGCCAATCGGCGGCACTCGCTGACCGGTTTCGAACTGATGTGCGGAAGCCATCATCGGCAACAGCAGGCAGGTGAGTGCCAGAATCTTGCGTAGGGTCATGGTGTTTCCTTCTTATGATATGCAGGTGATCCGACCACTTGGGTCTGAGTTTTAATCATATGTGCTATTTATCGAATTTCCCGCAAGTGTGATGCCAGTTTGCGGTCAAGCGCACAAATCATATGAAAAATGAATGCTTATACTGAAGACCGCGCTTCGGTAAAAAGATAATTCTGAATAATTGTAACCTTTAGGTAAAAAAAGTTATACGCGGTGGAAACATTGCCCGGATAGTCTATAGTCACTAAGCATTAAAATTTGCGCCTCATAATAGTTGGGCCGATTGTGGCACCGCACAGGCGTAATACTCAGCAGGAGATAACAATGAAAATTTTCCAACGGTACAACCCACTTCAGGTGGCGAAGTACGTAAAGATCCTGTTCCGTGGACGGTTATACATCAAGGACGTTGGCGCTTTTGAATTCGATAAGGGTAAGATTCTTATCCCAAAAGTGAAGGATAAGCTGCATTTGTCAGTGATGTCCGAAGTTAACCGTCAGGTTATGCGTCTGCAAACAGAGATGGCTTAACCAAAGTGCTATGCAGTAAAAAGTGCTATGCAGTAATAAGACGGCTCCTGATTCAGGAGCCGTTGATGTTTCTGGGGGTTACGCGACGCTTTCTTCTTTATCTTTAGCGTCAGGCAGTTTTGGCGAAAGGGCGGTGGCCTTGCTGTCGATCCGGGTCACCAGCAGCTGGTCGATGCGGTAGTTATCGATATCCACCACTTCAAATTTGTAGCCGGCGAATTTCACCGAATCGGTGCGTTTCGGGATCTTACGCAGCATAAACATCATAAAGCCGCCGATGGTTTCGTAGTTGCCCGACTGCGGGAACTCGTCAATATCCAGCACGCGCATGACGTCGTCAATTGGGGTGCCGCCGTCAATCAGCCATGAGTTCTCATCACGGGCGACAATCTGCTCTTCCAGCCCCTGACCGACCAGATCGCCCATCAGCGTGGTCATCACGTCATTGAGGGTGATGATCCCCACCACCACGCATATTCGTTCGTGATCACCGCGAAGTCTTCACCGGCCGCTTTGAAGCTTTCCAGCGCTTCAGACGGGTCAGGGTGTCCGGAACAATCAGCGTATTACGGATCTGCACGCCGCTGTTCAGCGCCATGCTCTGATTCGCCAGCACGCGGTTCAGCAGGTCTTTCAGATCGACGTAGCCAATGATGTGGTCGATATCTTCATTACACACCAGGAATTTGGAATGCGGGTGCTCAGCGACCTTATTTTTCAGGCTCTGCTCATCTTCGTGTAGATCGAACCAATAACGTTTTCACGCGCCGTCATAGAGGACGGCACGGTACGGGATTTCAGTTCGAACACGTTTTCAATCAGTTCATGTTCTTGCTTACACAGCACGCCAGACAGCGCACCGGCTTCAAAGACGGCATAAATATCATCAGGAAGTGAGATCGTCTTTACGCTCCATCGGCAGCTGAAGATACGGAAGATGATGTTGGCCATGCCGTTGAAGAACCGACCCAGTGGACAGAAACGAACAGACAGAAGCGCATCGGGTTGATAATACGCCAGAGCCACAACTTCAGGCGCCACCATACCGATGCGTTTCGGAGTTAAATCGCAAACAGGATAAACAGCACAGTGACCAGCGAGAAGGAGAGGATGAAGCTCAGCTGCTCGGAGAGTTCCGGAGACATATATTGGGAGAACAGAGAGTGGAAAGCGGGGGAGACGCTGCATCACCGACGATACCGCCGAGAATAGCGACCGCGTTAAGACCAATTTGCACCACGGTAAAGAACATACCGGGGCTTTCCTGCATTTTTCAAACACGCCTGGCGTTTGATGTTGCCTTCATCGGCAAGGAGTTTCAGTTTAATTTTGCGTGATGCGGCGAGTGAAATCTCAGGATGTCAGGAAAAACGCACTGACGGCAATCAGGCAAATTATGATGAAATCTGCTGTTTGAGCATCTATTATCCGGCCGTCCAGCCGGGGATCCTGTCGAAAGGGGAAATGAATAATCCGCATGAAATGCATATTGAATATCGCCCCGTAGGCGGTGGGGGGCGATCCTCATTAGCCAGCATATAGCGTAAAGCACTGTAAAGCCGCCAGAGGGTTAAAATTCAGACAGCTGAAAAATGCAAAACTGCCTGATACGCTATGCCGATCAGGCCTACGCAGTCCTTGCAATATATTGAATTTGGACGATTTTGTAGGCCTGGTAAGTCGTTTACGCCGCATCAGGCATAGACAAAGAGCACTTTATCAACAAACTACATTTGTACCCGTAACGCTATGCTTCCGGCGGCAGACAGACGCCAATTCCGCCAATTCCACAGTAACCATACGGGTTTTTATGCAGATATTGCTGGTGGTCATCTTCGGCATAATAAAACGGTGTGGCGTTAGCGATTTCCGTGGTGATGTGACGATCGTCATCGGCGGCAAGCATCGCCGCCTGAAAACGTTCCAGACTGGCGCGAGCTGCGGCATCCTGTTCTGGGGTCAGCGGATAAATCGCTGAACGATACTGCGTGCCGTGGTCATTGCCCTGACGCATTCCCTGGGCGGGATCGTGATTCTCCCAAAATACCTGTAGCAACTGCTCATAGCTGATGACGGAAGGATCGTAAACAATGCGTACCGCTTCGGCATGACCCGTATCACCGGAGCACACTTCCCGATAAGTCGGATTTGGCGTATAGCCGCCGGTATAGCCTGCGGCGGTGCTGTAAACGCCGGGTAACTGCCAGAACAGACGCTCCACACCCCAGAAACAACCCATCGCAAAAATGGCAATCTCCATTCCGTCAGGTACATTGGTCATTGAGTGACCGTTGACCGCATGCAGCGTGGCTACGGGCATCGGGGTGTTACGTCCAGGCAGGGCATCGGCGGGGGAAACCAGATGCTTTTTATCAAATAAACTCATGGTGTCGCTCTCCCGAAAATCGGTCATTGGGGTTAAGGTTGTAACAAGAGGCGTATTTGCACACAATAACCACCGTGAATAGGTCTAAAGTAAAACATAAGAAATATTTGGGGTTTAGTCTGCTTTTTAATCCATATTACTGGATTTTTGTTAAGCCGTTTAACGGCGTTCCAGGGGCAGGAAAAAAGGATATTCAGGAGAAAATGTGCGCTATATCCGACAGTTATGCTGTGTAAGCTTACTCTGCTTAAGCGGATCTGCCGTCGCCGCGAACGTCCGTCTACAGGTCGAGGGGTTATCGGGACAGCTGGAAAAGAACGTTCGTGCGCAGCTTTCTACGATTGAAAGTGATGAAGTGACGCCAGACCGTCGCTTTCGCGCACGCGTCGATGATGCCATCCGCGAAGGTCTGAAAGCGCTGGGTTATTACCAGCCGACCATTGAATTTGATCTCCGTCCACCGCCAAAGAAAGGGCGGCAGGTATTGATCGCCAAAGTCACGCCAGGCGTGCCGGTGTTAATTGGCGGCACCGATGTGGTATTGCGCGGCGGCGCGCGGACCGATAAAGACTATTTGAAATTGCTCGATACTCGCCCGGCTATTGGCACGGTACTGAACCAGGGCGATTATGAAAATTTCAAAAAGTCCTTAACCAGCATTGCGTTGCGTAAAGGTTATTTCGATAGCGAATTTACCAAAGCGCAGCTGGGCATTGCGCTCGGCCTGCATAAAGCCTTCTGGGATATTGATTATAACAGTGGCGAACGTTACCGCTTTGGGCATGTGACCTTTGAAGGATCACAAATCCGCGATGAATACCTGCAAAATCTGGTGCCGTTTAAAGAGGGCGATGAGTACGAATCGAAAGATCTGGCAGAACTGAACCGCCGACTTTCTGCTACCGGCTGGTTTAACTCGGTGGTGGTGGCTCCACAATTTGATAAAGCGCGCGAAACGAAAGTATTACCATTGACGGGCGTGGTTTCGCCGCGAACAGAAAACACCATCGAAACCGGGGTCGGTTACTCTACGGACGTGGGACCGCGCGTGAAAGCGACGTGGAAAAAGCCGTGGATGAACTCTTATGGTCACAGTCTGACCACCAGTACTAGTATTTCCGCGCCGGAACAGACCCTCGACTTCAGCTATAAAATGCCGCTGCTGAAGAATCCACTGGAACAATATTATTTGGTGCAGGGCGGTTTTAAGCGCACTGACCTGAACGATACCGAATCTGACTCCACTACGCTGGTGGCTTCTCGCTACTGGGATCTCTCCAGCGGCTGGCAGCGTGCCATTAACCTGCGCTGGAGTCTCGACCACTTTACTCAGGGTGAAATTACCAATACCACGATGCTGTTTTATCCTGGGGTGATGATTAGCCGCACGCGTTCTCGTGGTGGCCTGATGCCAACCTGGGGCGACTCGCAACGCTACTCTATCGACTACTCCAACACGGCCTGGGGTTCAGATGTCGATTTCTCCGTTTTCCAGGCGCAGAACGTCTGGATCCGCACACTGTACGATCGCCATCGTTTTGTTACACGCGGCACGCTGGGCTGGATTGAAACCGGTGATTTCGACAAAGTACCGCCGGATCTGCGTTTCTTCGCCGGGGGCGACCGCAGTATTCGTGGCTACAAATACAAATCTATCGCTCCGAAATACGCCAACGGTGACCTGAAAGGGGCCTCGAAGTTGATAACCGGATCGCTGGAATACCAGTACAACGTGACCGGAAAATGGTGGGGCGCGGTGTTTGTCGATAGTGGCGAAGCGGTAAGCGATATTCGCCGCAGCGACTTTAAAACCGGTACCGGGGTCGGCGTGCGCTGGGAATCGCCGGTCGGGCCAATCAAACTCGATTTTGCCGTACCGGTCGCGGATAAAGACGAACACGGGTTACAGTTTTACATCGGTCTGGGGCCAGAATTATGAGTTTATGGAAAAAAATCAGCCTCGGCGTGGTTATCGTTATCTTACTGTTGCTGGGATCGGTGGCGTTTCTGGTGGGCACCACCAGCGGCCTGCATCTGGTATTTAAAGCGGCGGATCGCTGGGTGCCAGGACTGGATATTGGCAAGGTCACCGGCGGCTGGCGCGATCTCACCTTGTCTGACGTTCGTTATGAGCAGCCAGGCGTGGCGGTAAAAGCGGGCAATCTGCATCTGGCTGTCGGGCTTGAGTGCCTGTGGAACAGCAGTGTTTGTATTAATGATCTGGCGCTGAAAGACATTCAGGTCAACATCGACAGTAAAAAAATGCCTCCTTCTGAACAGGTTGAAGAAGAGGAAGATAGCGGTCCGCTGGATCTCTCCACGCCGTATCCCATCACCCTGACACGGGTGGCACTGGACAACGTCAACATTAAGATTGATGACACCACGGTATCGGTGATGGACTTCACCTCCGGCCTGAACTGGCAGGAGAAAACCCTGACCCTGAAACCGACGTCGCTGAAAGGCCTGCTGATTGCTCTGCCGAAAGTGGCGGAAGTGGCGCAGGAAGAAGTGGTCGAACCGAAAATTGAAAATCCGCAGCCGGATGAAAAGCCGCTCGGCGAAACGCTGAAAGATCTCTTTTCTCGCCCGGTATTGCCGGAAATGACCGACGTGCATTTGCCGCTTAACCTGAACATTGAAGAGTTTAAGGGCGAGCAGCTGCGCGTGACGGGCGACACGGACATCACCGTGAGCACCATGCTGCTGAAAGTGAGCAGCATTGACGGCAATACTAAACTGGACGCCCTGGATATCGATTCCAGTCAAGGGATCGTCAACGCCAGCGGCACGGCGCAGCTGTCAGACAACTGGCCGGTGGACATCACTCTCAACAGTACACTGAACGTGGAGCCGTTGAAAGGTGAAAAAGTGAAGCTGAAAATGGGCGGCGCGCTGCGCGAACAGCTGGAGATTGGCGTTAATCTTTCCGGTCCGGTGGATATGGATTTACGCGCCCAGACGCGACTGGCGGAAGCCGGATTGCCGCTCAACGTGGAAGTGAACAGCAAACAGCTTTACTGGCCGTTCACTGGTGAGAAGCAGTATCAGGCGGATGATCTGAAACTGAAACTTACCGGCAAAATGACCGATTACACGCTCTCTATGCGTACGGCAGTGAAGGGACAGGAGATCCCGCCCGCGACTATTACCCTCGACGCCAAAGGTAATGAACAGCAGGTCAATCTCGACAAACTCACCGTCGCGGCGCTGGAAGGGAAAACTGAACTCAAGGCGTTGCTCGACTGGCAACAGGCCATTAGTTGGCGCGGTGAGCTAACGCTTAACGGCATTAACACCGCCAAAGAGTTCCCGGACTGGCCGTCGAAACTCAATGGCTTGATTAAAACCCGCGGTAGCCTGTACGGCGGCACCTGGCAGATGGACGTGCCGGAGTTGAAGCTGACCGGTAACGTTAAACAGAACAAAGTGAACGTTGACGGCACGCTGAAAGGCAACAGTTATATGCAGTGGATGATCCCAGGGCTTCATCTGGAACTCGGGCCAAACAGTGCCGAAGTGAAAGGCGAGCTGGGGGTAAAAGATCTCAATCTTGATGCCACCATCAACGCGCCGGGGCTGGATAACGCGCTGCCGGGGCTTGGCGGTACAGCGAAAGGGCTGGTGAAAGTACGCGGCACGGTGGAAGCGCCACAACTACTGGCAGATATCACCGCGCGCGGCCTGCGCTGGCAGGAACTTTCCGTGGCGCAGGTTCGCGTGGAAGGCGATATCAAATCCACCGATCAGATCGCCGGGAAACTCGACGTACGCGTTGAGCAAATTTCGCAGCCGGATGTAAATATCAACCTCGTCACCCTGAATGCCAAAGGCAGCGAAAAGCAGCACGAGCTACAGTTGCGGATTCAGGGGGAGCCTGTCTCCGGGCAGCTTAATCTGGCAGGAAGTTTTGATCGCAAAGAAGAACGCTGGAAGGGAACTCTTAGCAATACCCGCTTCCAGACGCCGGTTGGCCCGTGGTCGCTGACCCGCGATATTGCGCTGGATTACCGCAATAAGGAGCAAAAAATCAGCATCGGGCCACACTGCTGGCTTAACCCGAATGCGGAACTGTGCGTGCCGCAAACTATCGATGCGGGGGCCGAAGGGCGTGCGGTGGTGAATCTCAACCGCTTCGACCTCGCCATGCTGAAACCGTTTATGCCAGAAACCACTCAGGCCAGCGGTATCTTCACGGGTAAAGCGGACGTTGCCTGGGACACCACGAAAGAGGGGCTGCCGCAGGGCAGTATCACCCTTTCGGGGCGTAACGTGCAGGTAACGCAAACCGTCAACGATGCGGCGCTGCCCGTGGCGTTTCAGACACTGAATCTGACGGCGGAATTGCGTAACAACCGTGCCGAATTGGGCTGGACCATCCGCCTGACCAATAACGGCCAGTTTGATGGACAGGTGCAGGTGACCGATCCGCAAGGCCGCCGTAATCTTGGTGGCAACGTCAATATCCGTAACTTCAACCTTGCGATGATAAACCCCATCTTTACCCGTGGGGAAAAAGCAGCGGGGATGGTGAGTGCCAACTTGCGTCTGGGTGGTGATGTGCAAAGCCCGCAGTTGTTTGGTCAGCTTCAGGTTACGGGTGTGGATATCGATGGCAACTTTATGCCGTTTGATATGCAACCGAGCCAGCTTGCGGTCAACTTTAACGGTATGCGCTCGACGCTTGCCGGTACAGTACGGACCCAGCAGGGTGAAATCTACCTGAACGGTGATGCCGACTGGAGCCAAATTGAAAACTGGCGGGCGCGGGTAACGGCGAAAGGCAGTAAAGTGCGGATCACCGTGCCGCCGATGGTACGAATGGATGTATCGCCAGATGTTGTATTCGAGGCTACACCAAACCTGTTTACCCTCGATGGTCGCGTGGATGTCCCTTGGGCGCGCATCGTGGTGCACGATCTGCCGGAAAGCGCAGTAGGCGTCTCCAGCGATGTGGTGATGCTTAACGATAACCTGCAACCGGAAGAGCCGAAAACGGCGTCGATTCCGATTAACAGTAACCTGATTGTCCACGTTGGCAACAATGTGCGCATTGACGCCTTTGGCCTGAAAGCGCGGCTGACGGGCGATCTCAATGTCGTTCAGGACAAACAAGGGCTGGGTCTGAACGGGCAGATCAACATCCCTGAAGGGCGCTTCCATGCCTATGGTCAGGATCTGATTGTGCGTAAAGGTGAGTTACTGTTCTCTGGTCCGCCAGATCAACCGTATCTTAATATTGAAGCTATTCGTAACCCGGATGCTACAGAAGACGACGTAATCGCCGGAGTTCGCGTCACTGGTCTGGCGGACGAACCGAAAGCGGAGATCTTCTCTGACCCGGCGATGTCGCAACAAGCTGCCTTGTCTTATTTGCTACGTGGACAAGGGCTGGAGAGCGATCAGAGCGACAGTGCGGCAATGACCTCGATGCTGATTGGTTTGGGGGTTGCGCAAAGTGGCCAGTTGTGGGTAAAATCGGCGAGACGTTTGGCGTAAGTGATCTGGCTTTAGACACGCAAGGGGTGGGTGATTCCTCCCAGGTGGTGGTCAGCGGTTACGTATTGCCAGGTCTGCAGGTGAAATATGGCGTTGGGATCTTTGACTCTTTAGCGACGCTCACGTTACGCTATCGCCTGATGCCTAAGCTGTATCTGGAAGCGGTGTCTGGCGTAGACCAGGCGCTCGATTTGCTCTATCAGTTTGAGTTTTAGCAATGCGAATATTTGTGTACGGCAGTTTACGGCGCAAACAAGGCAACAGCCACTGGATGACGAACGCTCAGTGGCTGGGCGATCACAGCGTTTCCGATTTTATCAACTGTACAGTCTGGGCCACTTTCCAGGCGCGGTGCCCGGCGTTCGCGCGGTTACCACGGTGAAGTCTATCGGATCGACGCGTCGACGCTGGCCGAACTGGATGCGCTGCGCACCAAGGCGGGCGAATACGCACGCCATCTTATCCAGACGCCTTACGGTAGTACCTGGATGTACGTTTATCAGCGCCCGGTAGGGATTCACGCTGATAGAAAGCGGCAACTGGTTGGACAAAGACCAGTATTGATCTTATGACAACGCCACCTTCGGGTGGCGTTGTTTTTTGCGAGCTCTCACGACCCTTTCTTGTCTGCAATTTTTTACCTCTTTTTTTTCACGCTGACCTTTTGCCGCTTCCCATCTCCCGTCTTTACGCTTTAGCCCGAGCCGTCGCTGGTGTCTCTTTTTCAACCAGTGCACATTTTGATGACTTTTCATCTCTTCCCGGGTTATACTTTGTCTAACTCTGGAGGAGAGATGCGAATTATCATTAAGAAATGGGGAAACAGCGCAGGTATGGTCATTCCTTGGCGTTGTGATGGAGCTCGGCTTGCAGCCGGGGCGATCTATGGAGGCCAGTGTGAAGAATAATCAGTTGGTGCTAACGCCGATTGCCAGGCGCTATACCCTCGATGAACTGTTGGCTCAGTGCGATCCTGATGCGCCGACTATGCGGAAACGATATTTGGGGCCAGGATAAACCAAGTGGGAAATGAAATATGGTAAAGCGCCCCGTTTATCAGCGTGGGGATATCGTATTAGTTGGCTTTGACCCGGCATGCGGCCATGAGCAGAGAAGGGAGTAGGAAGGCCAGCCTTAGTGCTCTCCGACAGGCGCGTTTAACCAGTTAGGCACGGTGCTTGTGGCTCCGATTTCTCAAGGCGGAAATTACGCACGCTACGCAGGGTTTGCTATTCCCGTAAGCTGCACGGAAGGGGATGTTCAGGGCGTAGTGCTGCTAAATCAGCTGCGGATGATGGATCTGCAAGCCAGGCAGGCAAAGTGGTTGGCAAAGGCTGAGGAGAACGTGGTTGAAGAGTCTTTGCTACGGCTTCAGGCTATTGTGGATTATAAAAACACCGCTGCCGAGGGAAGGCGGTGTTTGAGAAGCAGGAAAAGAAATCTTATTTCTTCGCACGCTCGAAGGAAGCAACGATTTCAGCTTTAGCCTCTTCAGCGTTTTCCCAACCGTCAACTTTAACCCATTTGCCTGCTTCGAGGTCTTTGTAGTGCTCGAAGAAGTGGGTAATCTGCGCTTTCAGCAGGTCTGGCAGGTCGTTCACATCTTTGATGTGATCGTATTCTTTGCTCAGCTTGGTGTGCGGTACCGCAACCAGTTTCGCATCTTCACCGGATTCGTCGGTCATTTCAGCACGCCAACTGGACGGCAGCGAATGACTGAACCTGGCTCCAGTGGGTATGGAGTTGGGACCAGAACGTCAACCGGATCACCGTCCAGAGACAGGGTGTGGTTGATGTAACCGTAGTTGCACGGATAGAACATCGCAGTGGACATGAAACGGTCAACGAACAGTGCACCGCTCTCTTTGTCGACTTCGTATTTGATAGGATCTGCGTTAGCTGGGATTTCAATGACAACGTAGATATCTTCCGGCAGATTTTTACCCGCAGGGACGTTGAGTAAGCTCATGTCTGTTTCCTTTAGAATGTATGGCAAACTAGTGCCCGGTATTATAGCCAACTCGCCGCGAAAGTCTTGGCCTGTTTTGTGTCTCATCCCCATGACCCCGCCTTTTTCAGCCGCTTCTTATGACAGAAAAATCCATAAACATAGCTGCATACTGAATAAAATGATGGAAGCGTTTACATCACGGCAAAAAATGACGCTGACTCGCATTTTTTTTGACAAAACCAATAGCGCTCAATGGGTGCGTGACGCCTTCTCCCTCCTCAACTCTTCGATGTATCGGTGATTAACAAATAATTTACTTTTATGAAGTGTGATGTAACTCATTCCGTTACATATCCCATTGTCTATAGTTTTTTCGCAGATGAATATCTAACCAACAATAACCCCCCTACGAGGATATCTCTATGTGGAAGCGCTTACTTCTTGTCACAGCAGTTTCCGCAGCCATGTCGTCTATGTTATCTGCCCCTTTAACGGTGGGTTTTTCACAAGTAGGCTCTGAATCCGGCTGGCGCGCGGCGGAAACCAACGTCGCGAAGCAGGAAGCGGAAAAACGCGGTATCACCCTGAAAATTGCCGACGGGCAACAAAAACAGGAAAACCAGCTCAAAGCGGTGCGTTCGTTTATCGCCCAGGGTGTTGATGCAATCTTTATCGCCCCGGTTGTGGCAAAACGGCGGGAACCGGTGCTGAAAGAGCGTAGAGGCCAAAATCCCGGTGTTCCTGCTCGATCGTTCCATCGATGTGAAAGACCCGTCGCTCTATATGACCACCGTGACCGCCAACAATGTGCTGGAAGGCCAACTGATTGGTGAATGGTTGATTAAAACCGCTGATGGCAAGTGATGTAACGTGGTTGAACTGCAGGGTACGGTTGGGGCGAGCGTGGCGATTGACCGTAAGAAGGGGTTTGCAGAGGCGATAATCTCTAAAGCCTCGAACATCAAGATTATCCGCTCCCAGTCCGGTGACTTTACGCGCAGTAAAGGTAAAGAGGTCATGGAGAGCTTTATCAAAGCCGAGAACAACGGCAAAAACATCTGCATGGTTTACGCCCACAACGACGACATGGTGATCGGCGCGATCAGGCGATCAAAGAGGCCGGACTGAAACCGGGTAAAGATATTCTGACCGGCTCGATTGACGGGGTACCGGACATCTACAAAGCAATGATTGCCGGTGAAGCCAACGCCAGCGAGAGCTGACGCCAAATATGGCCGGCCCGGCATTTGATGCGCTGGAAAAATAAAAGACGGCACCATGCCGGAAAAAGTCACCCTGACCAAATCAACGCTCTACCTGCCGGACACGGCGAAAGAAGAGTTAGAGAAGAAGAAAAATATGGGCTACTAAGCCGCCGACAACCACCCCAACCCTCTCCCTGAAAGGGAGAGGGAGCCGAGCGGTGCAAGGGGGGGGATATTCAGAGTTTCGCCTTAGCACAATGGTTTTTTCTCCCTGAAAGGGAGGGGAAGTCGAGCGGTGCAAGGGGGGTTGGGATTCAGAGTTTGCCTTAGCACAATGGTTTCTTTCTCTCCCTGAAGGAGGGGAGGGGAGAGCAAAGCGGTACAGGGCGTCAGATTCCGAGCGGGTCGTTGGCACAAGCACATCCCCTCCCGCGGGGAGAGGGCTAGGCGTGGGACGCACGAACTCGACTGAGGATACGGCTAGATCCTCCGCACCGAGGGGCTTTGCCAGTATTTCCCCGGCGTAAAGGCGCTGGATAACGTCAATTCAGCCTACGGCGCGGGGAAATCATGGCGCTGCTGGGCGAAAACGGTGCCGGAAAATCGACGCTGATTAAAGCCCTGACAGGCGTCTACCACGCGAACAGCGGCACCATCTGGCTGGAAGGCCAGCAAATCAATCCGAAAAATACCGCCCACGCCCAGCAGTTAGGCATTCGGACCGGCGTATCAGGAAGTGAACCTGCTGCCGAATATGTCGGTGGCGGACAACCTGTTTATTCGGCCGCGAGCCAAAACGTTTTGGCCTCCTGCGGCGCAAAGAGATGGAAAAACGTGCCACGGAGCTGATGGCTTCCTACGGTTTCTCACTTGACGTGCGTGAACCGCTAAACCGTTTTTCGGTGGCGATGCAGCAGATTGTCGCTATCTGCCGGGCCATCGATCTCTCCGCCAAAGTGTTGATCCCTATGAGCCAACCGCCAGCCTCGACACCAAAGAGGTAGAAATGCTGTTCACCCTGATGCGTCAGCTTCGCGATCAGGGGGTCAGCCCATCTTCGTCACCCACTTCCTCGATCAGGTCTACACGGTGAGCGATCGTATCACCGTCCTGCGTAACGGCAGCTTTGTTGGCTGCCGGAAACCCTGAAACCGCAGATTGAGCTGGTCAAAATCATGCGTGGCGTTGCGAGCTGGAACACCAGGCGTTGCAGCGCGCCGGGCGTACGCTGCTCAGTGATAAACCGGTGGCCTCGTTCGCGGGTTACTGTAAAAAAGGCACCATCGCGCCGTTCGATCTTCAGGTCCGCCCCGGTGAAATTGTCGGGCTCGCCGGATTGTTGGGATCGGGATGCACCGAAACCGCCGAGGTGATCTTTGGTATTCGTCCCGCCGATAGCGGTCAGGCGACGATCAAGGGCAAGCCGCAAACTCTGCGATCGCCGCACCAGGCCTCTTGCCTGGGGATCGGTTTTTGCCCTGAAGATCGTAAAACCGACGGCATTATTGCGGCCGCGTCGGTACGGGAAAATATCATTCTGGCGTTACAGGCTCAGCGCGGCTCGCTACGGCCCATTCCGCGCAAAGAGCAAAACGACATCGCCGAACGCTTTATCCGCCAGTTGGGGATCCGGCTGGCCACGCTGAACAGCCGGTGGAGTTTCTCTCCGGTGGCAACCAGCAAAAGGTCTTGCTGTCTCGTTGGCTGCTGACTCGTCCACAGTTTCTGATCCTGGATGAGCCGACGCGTGGAATCGACGTTGGCGCGCATGCGGAGATTATTCGCCTGATTGAAACCCTGTGCGCGGACGGCCTGGCGCTGCTGGTGATCTCGTCTGAACCTGAAGAGCTGGTGGGCTACGCCGACCGGGTGATCATCATGCGCGATCGCCAGCAGATCGCCGAGATCCCGCTCGATGAACTTTCCGTTCCCGCCATTATGAACGCTATTGCGGCCTAAGGAGTTAACCGTGATGCCTCGATCCGTGGGGCAAACTACGTCCGGCCGCCGCTTTCGCTGGCCGCCGGGCATGCCGCAAATCGCGGCCCTTATCCTGGTGCTGCTGGTCGATAGCCTGGTGGCACCGCACTTTTTCCAGATAACTCTTCAGGATGGCCGCCTGTTCGGTAGCCCTATCGACATTCTTAACCGCGCGGCACCCGTCGCCCTGCTGGCTATCGGCATGACGCTGGTTATCGCCACCGGAGGAATCGACCTTTCGGTGGGCGCGGTGATGGCGATTGCCGGGGCGACCGCCGCTTCAATGACCGTCGCCGGGCACAGCCTGCCTATTGTGCTGCTGGCAGCGCTGGGTTCTGGCGTTCTGGCCGGGCTGTGGAACGGTATTCTGGTGGCCATTCTGAAAATTGAGCCCTTTGTGGCGATGCTTATCCTGATGGTGGCCGGGCGTGGCGTCGCGCAGCTCATCACCTCCGGGCAGATTGTCACCTTCGATTCGCCGGCGTTGGCCTGGCTCGGCAGCGGTCGCTGTTGCTGTTTCCAACGCCGGTTATTATTGCGCTGGTCACCCTCGTTATCTTCTTCTGGGTGGTGGCCCGCAAAACGGCGCTCGGCATGTTTATTGAAGCGGTGGGGATTAACATTCGCGCGGCAAAAAATGCCGGGGTGAATACCCGTATCGTGGTCATGCTGGCCTATATATTGAGCGGTGTCTGCGCAGCGATTGCTGGCGTCATTGTGCCGCGGATATTCGTGGCGCTGACGCCAACAACGCCGGGCTGTGGCTGGAGCTGGACGCCATTCTGGCGGTGGTTATCGGCGGTGGTTCACTGATGGGCGGGCGCTTTAACCTGCTGCTGTCGGTGGTCGGCGCGCTGATTATTCAGGCCATGATTACCGGTATTTTGCTCTCGGTTTTCAGCCGGAGCTTAACCAGGTGGTGAAAGCGGTGGTGGTGATGTGCGTGCTGATTGTCCGAATCGCCGCGCTTTATTCAGATTCTGAAAAGGATACGGGGCCATGATAAAACGTAATTTACCGCTGATGATCGCCCTTCGCGTATTTGTCGTCGGCTACCTCTACTGCCTGACGCAATTCCCGGGCTTCGCCTCCACGAGGGTTATCTGCAATATCCTCACCGATAACGCCTTTTTGGGGATCGTTGCGGTGGGGATCACCTTTGTGATCCTCTCGGCGGGATCGATCTCTCGGTCGGCTCGGTGATCGCCTTCACCGGTGTGATTTCTGGCGAAAGCCATTGGCTTCTGGAATTGTCGCCGCTGGTGGCTTTCCCGCTGGTGCTGGTCATGGGCTGCGCCTTTGGCGCTTTTATGGGCTGGCTGATTGATGCGCTGAAGATCCCGGCTTTTATCATCACTCTGGCGGGGATGTTTTTCCTGCGCGGCGTCAGCTATCTGGTATCCGAAGAGTCAATTCCTATCGATCATCCGCTGTACGACACCTTCTCCCGGGCTGGCGTGGACTATCCCCGGCGGCGGACGCCTCAGCGCCATGGGGCTGCTGATGCTGCTGGTGGTGGTGCTGGGGATTTTTCTTGCTCATCGTACCCGCTTTGGCGATCGGTTTATGCCATTGGTGGCAGCGCCACTTCGGCGAACCTGATGGGCATTCCGACCCGCAGCACCATCGTACGCATTTATATGCTGTCGACCGGGCTGGCGACGCTGGCCGGTATTGTCTTCTCCATTTATACCCAGGCGGGCTACGCGCTGGCAGGCGTTGGGGTGGAGCTGGATGCTATCGCCTCGGTGGTGATTGGCGGCACGTTGCTTAGCGGCGGCGTTGGTACGGTGCTGGGGACGTTGTTTGGCGTGGGGATTCAGGGGCTGATTCAAACCTACATTAAATTTGATGGCACGCTGAGCTCCTGGTGGACCAAAATTGCTATCGGCATCCTGCTGTTTATTTTTATCGCCCTTCAGCGCGGGCTGACGGTGCTGTGGGAGAACCGGCAGAATGCGGCGGTAACCCGCGTCAATGCTGAAGTAACAAAGAACTAACATACTGATACGTTAAAAGTTTTTCCGGTGGCAGCCGATACTTTTCTTTTACGCCAAACGTACCCCTGCTACCGGACAAAACTATGATGCTAAGAACGCTTTCTATCCGTACCGGCCGTCTGCTTGCCGTGATGACCCTGCTGCTGATTCTGGTTAGCGGTATGTCGGGTTTGCCGCCCCCACCGAAAGCTCCGCCTCGCTGCAACGTATTGACCATCTACAAAGTGACCAAACGACCCCGCTCAACGAAGGTTATACGCTGCTGCTGCGCGCGCGTAACGAAGCGAGCCAGGCGGTGAGACTGATGGAAATCGGCATGCTGGATGACGCCGCGAAAGCGGTCAAACTGCTGAGCGGGGAAGTGGCGCAGGCGCAAAAAATTATTGCTACCGTTAGCCAGTCGTCGATGGATGCTGACGGCGCCAAATTGATGGCCAACGTGGCGAAAAAGCTACGACCAGTACAATACCCAGGGGATCAAACCGATGCTGGCGGCGCTCGAAGGGCAAAACGTCGATGGTTATTACGATCTGCTGGAAAAGACCATGATTCCGGTATCTCGCCAGTTCAACGCCATTCTTGATCTTCAGAAGGGGAATCTCGCGGCCAGGTGGAAGTTGCCGCGGTACACGCCACGAAAAACAAAAGACTGATCTCTGATGGCTATCGCCATTCTACTGACCGCCGGGGTCATGGCGCTGGGCTGGCTCCAGCTGCGTCACCTGCTGCTAAAACCGCTGGATGTGGCACTTGCTCAACTGGAACAGGTTGCTTCCGGCGATTTAACTGATTCACCGCTGAAAGCCAATAGCGCGGAGATTAAACGTCTCAACGGGGCGATTGCCGGGATGCGCGAGTCGATGATGAATTCGGTGATGCGGGTGCGCGACGCCAGTTCACAGATTGATATCGGCAGCCGCGAGCTGACGGCGGGCAACAACCATCTGGCGCAGCGCACCGAGTCGACGGCTACGTCGCTTGAGCAAACGGCCGCCAGTATGGAAGAGTTGACCGCGACCGTGAAGCAGAACGCCGATAACGCCGATCAGGCGCACAAGCTGGCGAAAGACGTTTCTGATACCGCCGATCGCGGCAGCGAAATGGTCTGCTATGTGATTGAAAAAATGCAGGACATTGCCTGGTAGTTCTACTGTATTGCCGACATTCTCGGGGTGATTGATGGCATTGCTTTCCAGACCAACATTGTGCTCTAACGCCTCGGTTGAAGCCGCCCGCGCGGGTGAGCAAGGGCGTGGTTTCGCCGTAGTGGCCGGAGAAGTGCGTAATCTGGCCAGCCGCAGCGCCGATGCGGCGAAAGAGATCCGCCAGCTGATTTCCGCGTCGCAGAATCATGTGAGTGAAGGAAGCGACCTGGCGCAGCAGGCCGGGGAAACGATGGATGAGATTGCTACTGAAGTCATGCGTATGACCAAACTGATGCGCGAGATTGCTAGCGCCTCTCAGGAGCAGAGTCGCGGTATCGAGCAGGTGAATATCGCAGTCAGTCAGATGGATGAAACGGCGCAGCAGAATGCGGCGCTGGTACAGCAGTCGTCGGCGGCAACCCGTTCACTGGAAGAACAGTCGCAGGCGCTTACGTCGGCGATGGCTTCGTTCCGTCTGCAGTTGTCGTAGTCGGTTTTCCCCTCTCCCCGGCCCTCTCCCCAAAAGGGCGAGGGGAAAAACAACCCCACAACCGACGATCGGTTCCCTCTCCCCGTGGGGAGAGGGTTAGGGTGAGGGGAAACCTCGTACCGGAGCTTAGGCGTCCGGGAACTCGCGAATCAAACGCTCAACTATCTTCAACCATATGGTTGTTACCGACGAAGAACGAACGACGCTGGTGCAGCGTTTCCGGCTGAGGATATCCAGAATACGCTCTTTGCCATCGCTGGCTTTACCGCCAGCCTGTTCCGCGAGGAACGCCATCGGGTTGCACTCATACAGCAGACGCAGCTTGCCATCCGGGTGGCTGGCAGTGCTTGGATACAAAGTAAATGCCGCCTTTCAGCAGGTTACGGTGGAAATCAGCAACCAGAGAACCGATATAGCGAGAGGTGTACGGGCGCTGCGTGGACTTATCTTCTTCCTGGCAGAACTTGATGTACTTCTTCACGCCGTTCGGGAATTTGATGTAGTTACCTTCGTTGATGGAATACGTGGTGCCGCGTTCCGGGAAGCGCATGCGCTCCTGGCACAGGCAGAACACGCCCAAAGAAGGGTCGTAGGTAAAGGCGTGTACGCCGCAGCCGGTGGTGTAAACCAGCATGGTGGACGAGCCGTAAACCACGTAGCCCGCAGCAACCTGGCGATTACCCGGCTGGCAGGAAATCTTCTTCAGTCACCGGTGTACCCACTGGGTCACGCGGCGGTAGATAGAGAAGATTGTCCCAACAGAGACGTTAACGTCGATATTAGATGAGCCATCCAGTGGATCCATCAGGACCACATATTTCGCATGTTCGCAGCCGTCAAAGACGACGATTTCGTTCTCTTCTTTGCAGGCGATACCGGCGACGATGTCACGTGCGCGCAGCGCGGCTTTCAGTTTCTCGTTCGCAAACAGATCGAGCTTTTGTTGTACTTCTCCCTGGGTTTTCTGCGCCGCTGGCACCCAGGATATCGACCAGACCGGCCTTGTTGATATCGCGGTGGATGATTCTGGCACCTAACTTTATTGCCGACAGCAAAGCAGTGAGCTCACCGGTAGCATGAGAGAACTCGTGCTGCTTTTCGACAATAAATTCACCTAACGTTTTCATAACACTTTCCCTGCATTGGATGATGAGTAAAGCGACTGCAACAATATTAACAAAGAATAAAAAAAAATACGCACAGGCTAATTGCGCCAGCAAACTACGGAATATCCTTAAATGCATTTCTCTGACGGCAAACATATGGGTAAAATGCGAGGCAGATTACAAAAGGATAGTGACGTATGCGCATTCATATTTTGGGTATTTGTGGCACCTTCATGGGCGGCCTGGCCATGTGGCTGGTCTGGGTTTATGAAGTCACGGGTTGGGATGCCAATGTGTATCCCCCGATGAGCACGCTGCTGGAAAATCAAGGCATTGATTTAATTCAAGGTTATGATGCAAGCCAGCTTGACCCTCAGCCGGATCTGGTGATCATCGGCAGCGCAATGACCCGCGGCAATCCGTGCGTGGAAGCGGTGCTGGAGAAAAATATTCCGTTCATGTCCGGCCCGCAGTGGCTGCACGATTTCGTGCTGCGCGACCGCTGGGTTGTGGCGATTGCCGGTACGCACGGTAAAACCACCACCGCCGGGATGGCGACCTGGATCCTCGAAGCCTGCGGCTACAAGCCTGGTTTTGTCATTGGCGGCCTGCCGGGTAACTTCGATGTTTCCGCACGTTGTGGGCGAGAGCCCGTTCTTCGTGATTGAAGCCGATGAATACGACTGCGCCTTCTTTGATAAGCGCTCCAAGTTCGTGCATTACTGCCCGCGTACGCTGGTCCTCAATAACCTTGAGTTCGACCACGCGGACATTTTTGACGATCTGAAAGCGATTTCAAAAACAGTTCCACCACCTGGTGCGTATTGTCCCTGACAAGGCCGCATCATCCTGCCGGAGAACGACGCTAAACCTGAAGCAGGTGATGGCGATGGGCTGCTGGAGCGAGCAGGAGATGGTTGGCGAGCAGGGCCACTGGCAGGCGAAGAAACTGAATACCGACGCCTCCGAGTGGGAAGTGCTGCTGGATGGCGAAAAGGTCGGCGAAGTGAAGTGGGGCCTGGTTGGCGAACACAACATGCACAACGGCCTGATGGCTATCGCCGCCGCACGCCACGTTGGCGCTACCCGCAATATGCCGCCAACGCGCTGGGCAGCTTTATCAATGCCCGTCGCCGCCTTGAACTGCGCGGTGAAGCCAACGGCGTCTGCGTGTATGACGATTTTGCCCACCACCCGACGGCTATTCTCGCCACGCTGCAGGCGCTGCGCGGTAAAGTTGGCGGCACGGCTAAAATCATCGCCGTACTGGAACCGCGTTCGAACACCATGAAAATGGGCGTTTGCAAAGACGACCTGGCCCAGGTCGTGCTGACGAAGTGTTCCTGTTACAGCCGCAGCATATTCCGTGGCAGGTTGCGGAAGTGGCTGAAGCCTGCGTGCAGCCAGCTCACTGGAGTGACGTTGATGCACTGGCAGATATGGTGATTAAAAACGCTGAGCCAGGCGACCATATTCTGGTGATGAACAACGGTGGTTTTGGTGGCATTGACCAAAAACTGCTGGATGGTCTGGCGAAAAAAGCGGAAGCCGCGCAGTAATTCGGCCTTAGCCAGATATAGTATGCGTAGGCCGGATAAGGCGTTCACGCCGCATCCGGCATTTGAGCATAGTGCCTGATGCGACGCTTGATGCGTCTTATCAGGCCTACAGGTGCACCGTATCCGGCAAACCATACTCACATCAACAACGAAAATTACCCTTCGTTCTCCGCTAACTCGCGCAGATACTGGAAAATCTGGCGTGCGGATTTCGGCGGCTTATTCCCTTCTTTCTCTTTCTTCGCGTTGCGGATCAGAGTACGCAGTTGCTGACGATCGGCATCGGGCCACAGATTTAATACCTCAGCGATGGCGTCATCACCTTGATCGATCAGACGATCGCGCAGGTTTTCCAGTTTATGGAACAGCACCACCTGCTGGTTGTGACGGTTTTTCAGCTTATCCAGCGCCTGACGAATAGGCTCTACGTCGCGCTGGCGCAGCATCTTACCGATGAGCTGCAACTGGCGGCGGCGACCTTCCATCTTAATACGCTGGGCGAGCTCAATAGCCGCGCGCAGATCCGCATCTAACGGGATCTTATCCAGCGCGTTTTTCCCCAGATCAACAATTTCCGCGCCAAGGCGTTTTAGCTCCTCGGCATCACGTTTAATTTCACTTTTACTGACCCAGATAATTTCATCGTCTTCGTCTTCGATGTCATCACCGGGAACGTCGTCGAGCCAGTCTTCGGGCTGCTTAGTCATCTCAGGCTCCTTAAAAAAAGAGGCTAATGTTACCAGTTAAGATGCGCACTGAAAAACGGTTCTCTGTTAGACTTCAGAGAAACTCTCTACATTATGGCACTTGCAATGAAAGTAATCTCTCAAGTTGAAGCGCAGCGCAAGATTCTGGAAGAAGCAGTTTCCACTGCGCTGGAGTTGGCCTCAGGCAAATCGGACGGTGCGGAAGTTGCCGTCAGCAAGACCACCGGCATTAGCGTAAGCACGCGTTATGGTGAAGTGGAGAATGTTGAATTCAATAGCGATGGCGCGCTGGGGATCACTGTTTATCACCAGAACCGCAAAGGTAGCGCATCATCCACCGATTTAAGCCCGCAGGCCATTGCCCGTACTGTACAGGCGGCGCTGGATATTGCCCGTTATACCTCGCCAGATCCCTGTGCCGGCGTGGCAGACAAAGAGCTGCTGGCCTTTGACGCACCAGATCTCGACTTGTTCCACCCTGCGGAAGTTTCCCCGGATGAAGCCATTGAACTGGCGGCCCGCGCAGAACAGGCGGCATTGCAGGCGGACAAACGCATCACCAATACCGAAGGTGGCAGCTTTAACAGCCACTACGGTGTCAAAGTTTTTGGCAACAGCCACGGCATGTTGCAGGGTTACTGCTCAACGCGTCATTCGCTCTCCAGCTGTGTAATTGCCGAAGAAAATGGCGATATGGAGCGTGATTACGCCTACACCATTGGTCGTGCGATGAGCGATCTGCAAACGCCAGAGTGGGTTGGGGCCGACTGTGCTCGCCGTACTTTATCGCGTCTGTCACCGCGTAAACTCTCCACCATGAAAGCGCCAGTCATTTTTGCCAATGAAGTGGCAACCGGGCTTTTTGGGCATCTGGTGGGGGCGATAGCGGGTGGATCGGTTTATCGTAAATCTACCTTCCTGCTGGATTCGCTGGGTAAACAAATTCTGCCGGACTGGCTGACCATTGAAGAGCATCCGCATCTGCTGAAAGGGCTGGCGTCGACGCCATTCGACAGCGAAGGTGTGCGCACCGAGCGTCGCGATATTATTAAAGATGGCATCCTGACTCAGTGGCTGCTGACCAGCTACTCGGCGCGGAAACTGGGGCTGAAAAGCACCGGACATGCGGGCGGTATTCACAACTGGCGGATTGCCGGACAAGGTCTAAGCTTCGAGCAGATGCTCAAAGAGATGGGCACCGGGCTGGTGGTGACGGAATTGATGGGCCAGGGCGTGAGTGCCATTACCGGTGATTATTCCCGTGGTGCAGCGGGCTTCTGGGTAGAGAATGGCGAAATTCAGTATCCGGTGAGCGAAATCACCATCGCAGGTAATTTAAAAGATATGTGGCGCAATATTGTCACCGTCGGTAACGATATTGAAACACGCAGTAATATACAGTGTGGTTCTGTGCTGTTGCCGGAGATGAAAATCGCCGGACAGTAAAAAAACTGGCGCGACCTGCCGCGCTATAAACTAAAAAATTACACAAAATCATTCGCACTGCATCGAGACGGAAAGTGAATGAGGGCCGGGGAGCGTACTCGCAGTACGTGACCCGGTCGAATGAGCGTAGTCGTCGATGAGGCAGTGTGAAGGATGAAGTGTAAATAAAAAAGGAACTATTCTTGCAGTCTCCTCGTTGGTATTCAGTTCGGCGTCATTTGCTGCTGATCTCGAAGACAATATGGAAACCCTCAACGACAATTTAAAAGTGGTCGAAAAAGCCGATAACGCGGCGCAAGTCAAAGACGCGTTAACGAAGATGCGCGCCGCAGCGCTGGATGCGCAAAAAGCAACGCCGCCGAAGCTCGAAGATAAATCACCGGACAGCCCGGAAATGAAAGATTTCCGCCACGGTTTCGACATTCTGGTCGGTCAGATTGACGACGCGCTGAAGCTGGCAAATGAAGGTAAAGTAAAAGAAGCGCAGGCTGCTGCAGAGCAACTGAAAACGACCCGCAATTCATATCACAAGAAGTATCGTTAATTCCTCATTTCCCTGTTGCCTGCACTCAGGTAACAGGGAACTTATCATCGCAGGTGATGAACAACCTGATTGCTGCTGCCGCGCCAGATCAGCGCCGGGTCTTTTAAATCCTGTACGAACTTGCCGTCGACCAGCACGTTGATAAGGTCGACGACCTCCATCTGCGCGGCGTTCAGTTCGTCGAGTTTATAGCCGGTCCACGCCCAGATATCTTTGCCCGGGCATTCGGCGTGAATCCGCTTCACCAGCGCGAGAATATCCGCCACGTTCTGCGGGTGCAGCGGGTCACCGCCGGACAGCGAAATCCCCTGACGTTTAACGCGGGTATCGTTTAAATCGGCGATGATGCGGTCGGCCATCTCTGTGGTGAACGGCTGGCCGGAGTTCACTCGCCAGGTGCTCTTGTTGTAGCAGCCGGGGCATTCGTGAACGCAGCCGGAAACAAACAGGGTGCAGCGCGTGCCGGGGCCGTTGACGATGTCGACGGGGTAGTATTGGTGATAATTCATTTCTGCTACTTGCATATGAAGGGCGTTGTAGGCTCACCCGGTAACCCTCTCCGGGGCCCGATCGGTACCGGGCTGTTTCGCCCTCTCCCTTAGGGAGCGAGGGCCGCGGAGGCGGGAAGGGGGTTAACGCCGCAGCGGGCAAGGCAACCTCAGAGCTAACTTAACCTAACTGCCCATTCCCCAGGTGCTTCACGCGGCGCTTCACTTCTTCCTGCTTCCCGGCGTTAAACGGACACGCATCCGGCTGCCGAGATAACCGCATACGCGGCGCGTCACCGAGACGCGGGCGGCGTCATGGTTACCGCATTTCGGGCAGGTGAAGCCTTTGCTGGTGCATTCGAACTCACCGGTAAAGCCGCACTCGTAGCACTCGTCGATTGGCGTGTTGGTGCCGTAATACGGTACGTGCTGGTAGCTGTAGTCCCACACATCTTCCAGCGCCTTCAGGTTGTGCTGAATGTTCGGGTATTCGCCGTAGCAAATAAAGCCGCCGTTCGCCAGCGGAGGGTAGGCCGCTTCGAAATCGATTTTGTCATACGGGTTAACCTTCTTCTCCACGTCGAGGTGGAAGCTGTTGGTGTAGTAACCCTTATCGGTCACGCCTTCAACCAGGCCGAACTCGGCGGTATCCAGACGGCAGAAGCGGTCGCACAGGTTTTCACTTGGCGTGCTGTACAGGCTAAAGCCGTAGCCGGTTTCATCTTTCCACTGATCAACCGCGTCGCGCAGGCGCTGGACGATGGCCACGCCTTTTTCACGCAGCATTTCGCTGTCGTACATGTGTTGATTGCCGAACAGCGCGTTGATGGTTTCGTGAATACCGATATAGCCCAGAGAGATAGACGCGCGACCGTTTTTGAAGATCTCAGACACGTCATCGTCTGCCTTCAGACGTACGCCGCATGCGCCTTCCATATAGAGGATTGGTGCCACGCGGGCTTTCACCCCTTCCAGACGCGCAATACGAGTCATTAGCGCTTTACGTGCCAGCAGCAGGCGCTCGTCGAGCAGCGACCAGAATGCGGCTTCATCACCTTTGGCTTCCAGCGCGATGCGCGGCAGGTTCAGGCTGATAACGCCAGGTTGTTACGCCCATCGTGTACCTGCTCGCCATCTTCGTTTTCCCACACGCCAGGAAGCTGCGGCAGCCCATTGGGGTTTTGAACGAACCCGTTACCTTAACTACCTGATCGTAGTTGAGGATGTCCGGTAATGCGCTTGCTCGCACACTCCAGCGCCAGCTGTTTGATGTCGTAGTTGGCATCGCCCGGCTTGTGGTTCAGGCCATCGCGGATGGCGAAGACCAGTTTTGGGAACACCGCGGTTTTGCGGTTTTTGCCAAGACCAGCGATACGATTACGCAGATCGACTGCTGAATCAGACGTGATTCCCAGCTGGTGCCGAGGCCAAAACCGAAGGTGACGAACGGCGTCTGGCCGTTGGCGGTATGCAGCGTCTTCACTTCATACTCCAGCGACTGGAAGGCGTCGTAGCACTCTTTCTCGGTACGGGAAAGCGCATACTCTTCGGCGTTCGGGATCTGCCACTCTTCGGCCGTTTGACGGTGCTTGTTGAAGCTGGCGGCGACGAACGGTGCCAGCACTTCATCGATACGGTTGATGGTGGTGCCGCCGTAAATGTGGCTGGCGACCTGCGCGATGATCTGCGCGGTAACCGCGGTGGCGGTAGAGATGGATTTCGGCGGCTCAATCTCCGCGTTGCCCATCTTAAAGCCCTGAGTCAGCATGCCTTTCAGATCGATCTACGCGCAGTTGAACTCGCAAAAACGGCGAATCGTCGAGATCGTGGTAGTGAATCACGCCGCGCTCGTGCGCCATCACCACATCGTGCGGCAGCAGGTGCTGGCGTGCGTAGTGTTTGGCGACGATACCGGCCAGCAGGTCGCGCTGGGTAGGGATCACTTTACTGTCTTTGTTGGCGTTTTCGTTGAGCAGCGCGAGTAGTTCTTCTCAACCAGACCGCGAATTTCCTGGTTCAGGCGGCCGCGCTTTTCGCGCTGGCTATCGCGGTCATGGCGATATTCGATTAAGAACGGGCCAGCTGCTTATACGGCCCGGACATCAGCTGGTTTTGCGGTCTGAATCTCGTGATATCAACCTGCGACTGGTCCTGCATTTGCTGGCTAACAATTGCTGCGACGGTGGCGCAATAGTCTGCGTCATCGACTCCCGCTGCTTTAGCTGCGCGCAGAATTGCTTCTTTGATGCGCTCTGATTTGAACGGCACTTTACAGCCATCACGTTTCATCACATGCGGTGTCATGATCACTCCATTATTTATAAGAACAGGTTATCCACAGCGGTAGGAAAACAACGATTGGGCGCAATAGCTCCATTAACCAATACTTTCCCCTAAGTGCAGCCAGGTTCTCCACATACCGGCTATCTTTTTCGTGATTCTCATTGTTGCAATGATAGACGATAAATACCATATGTAGGGCCGGGGAGCATTTTAAGTTCTATATGTAGTGATTTGCATCAAACATGTTTACGCTTTTATTGATGCAGAACAAAGTAAAAATGCAAGAGTACAGATGACAGGCGCTGAGGGGATATGTAAATTTTTTAATGAATTTGCTGGTTGAAAAATCAACAAAAACAACATACTGACAGACAAAACCCCGGAATGACCGGCATTACCGGGGCTTAGGGAAGATTTACTTCTGTAACCACCAGACAGCCTCAAAAGGCCGTAAATTCATGGCACAGGGTTGTGGTGAGGCTTCTTCGTAGTTATGCATCACAAGCTGCCAGTTGCCGCGCATTTGCCCTGCCTGCCAGGGTTGGATCTCACGGCTAAGGTTGGCAATGACCAGCAAGGTTTGCCCCTTCCATTCACGGCGATAGCACCACAATACAGGGCTGTTTGGCAGCAGATCCTGGTAATTGCCCCATGTCAGGATGGCTTCCTGCTTACGCAGTGCGATTAACTTTTGGTAGGTGTAAAACACCGAGGAATCATCGGCCAGCGCGGCTTCTACGTTGATTTGTTGATAGTTATCGCCCAGGCCAATCCACGGTTCGCCAGCCGTAAACCCGGCATTATCGCCGTTGCTCCATTGCATGGGCGTGCGACTGTTGTCACGGGATTTACTGGCGAGGATTGCCAATAACTCGTCGGCATCACGCCCATCGTTGCGCAGCTCGGCAAACATATTGAGGCTCTCTACGTCGCGATAGTCAGTAATGCGCGTGAAATGCGGGTTGGTCATGCCAATCTCTTCGCCCTGGTAGATATACGGCGTTCCCTGCATGCCATGCAGCACCATCGCCAGCATTTTTGCCGCAGGCACGCGGTATTCACCTTCATCACCAAAGCGAGAAACAATGCGCGGCTGATCGTGGTTACACCAGAACAAGGCATTCCATGCTACGTTGTGCATTCCTTGTTGCCAGTGGCGGAACAATGTTTTCAACGCCACAAAGTCAGGTTTAGCCAGCGTCCATTTTTCACCACCGGGATAATCGACCTTCAGGTGATGAAAATTAAAGGTCATCGACAATTCACTGCCTGTCAGAGCCGCGTATCGCTGGCAATGCTCAAGGCTGGTGGAGGACATTTCACCTACGGTCATTAACCCGCGTGGCGTAAACACATCGCGGTTCATCTCGTGCAAAAACTCGTGTGCTCGTGGCCCGTCGGTGTAGAAGCGACGCCCGTCGCCGTCCAGGTCTTCAGGGAAACGCGGGTCTTTGGAGATCAGATTCACCACATCCAGGCGCAACCCGTCGACCCCACGATCGGCCCAGAACTCACAGACTTTTTTCAGCTCTGCGCGTACCGCTGGATTCTCCCAGTTGAGATCCGCCTGTTCTGGTGCAAAGAGATGCAAATAGTACTGTTCGCTTTCCGCATGCCAGCGCCACGCACTACCGCCAAATTTTGAACGCCAGTTGTTCGGTGGCGTTTCTGGTTCTCCATCGCGCCAGATATAAAACTGGCGGTAAGGGCTTTCTTTGTTCAGCGCCTCGCGAAACCAGGCATGTTGGGTAGAGGTATGGTTAAACACCATATCGAGAATGATACGAATCCCGCGCGATTTTGCCTGCGTCACCAGTTCGTCAAAATCGTCCAGCGTGCCGTAGGTGGGATCAATCGCCGTATAGTTCGCTACGTCGTAACCGTTATCGACCTGGGGAGAGACATAAAAGGGGGTTAGCCAGATGGCATCAACGCCCAGTTTATGCAGATAGTCCAGGTGTTGGATAACGCCACGTAAATCGCCGGTACCGCTACCCGTGGTGTCCTGAAAACTCTTTGGATAAATCTGGTAGATAACGCCGTTTTGCCACCAGTGGGGAAGATGAGTCATTACGTTATTCCTGCGAATGCGAGGGGGCGCAATTGCGCCCCGAAGAAAATTAAACAATGTCCAGCGTGCCCAGGCGGTATTTCCGCTGATAGATAAACGAGGTGAGTACAATCGGGATGATGATGGCGATAGCCATTGCCAGCGCAAACACCTGCCAGTAGCTCGGTTGAATCGAGAGAATTCCCGGCAGGCCGCCTACGCCGATGCCATTCGCCATAACGCCGTTCAGGCCGCATAGCAATCCTGCCAGACCAGAACCAATCATCGCGCACAGCATCGGGAAGCGATATTTCAGGTTGATGCCGTACATTGCAGGCTCAGTGACCCCAAGCCAGGCGGAGATAGCGGCAGGCACGGAGATCTCGCGTTCATTGTGCTTGCGGCTGGAAATGATAATGCCTATCACGGCGGAGCCCTGAGCGATATTCGACAGCGCAATCAGCGGCCACACTGGCGTACCACCCATGCTTTGAATCATCTGCAAATCAATAGCAAGCGTGGTCTGGTGTACACCGGTGATCACCAGCGGGGCGTACAGGAAGCCAAACAATGCTGCGCCAATCGGAGCAAAGCTGCCGGTCATCAGGTGACGTACCGCAAAGGCAACGCCATCGCCAATCATGCGACCAAACGGACCAATCAGCGCATGGGCGAGGAACACCGCGAGGATCAGCGAACAGACGGGTACCACCACCAGATAGAGGTAATCCGGCACGATGCGTTTAAGGCGAGTTTCAATAACGCCCAGCGCCAGTCCGGCTAACAGTGCCGGGATCACCTGCGCCTGATAGCCTACTTTGGCGATGCTGAACATGCCAAAGTCCCACACTTCCGGCAGCTGCTGCCCGAGCAGATAAGCGTTCATCAGCTGTGGAGAAACCAGTGTCACGCCAAGCACGATACCAAGGATCGGCGTGCCGCCCATTTTTTTCACCGCTGACCAGCAAATACCGACCGGCAGGTAGAAGAAGATCGCTTCACCGATCAACCACAGAAAATCGTAGATCGTTTGCAGGGAAGGGTACATTTGCGCCAGCGTCTGACCGTTGCTCATGGGCAAATCGCCGATCACATTGCGAAAACCGAGGATCAAACCGCCGCTAATCAACGCGGGCAGCAACGGGAAGAAGATCACCGCGAAATGAGAGATCAACTGCTCATGCCATTTCATATTATGCCGGGCGGCTTTTTTTACCTGCTCTTTATCAACCTGCGCCTGTCCGGTTGACGCAATCAGTGCTTGATAGTAATCACCCACGTTGGTGCCAATCACCACCTGAAATTGCCCGGCATTGGTGAAACAGCCTTTCACCATAGGGAGTTGCTCAATTTCTTTCGGTCTGGCATTGGCCGGTTGGTTGAGGACAAAGCGTAGGCGAGTAATACAGTGGCTCACCGTCGCAATATTGCCGCGCCCGCCGACCAGTTCAATCAACCGATCGATATCCGTTTGGTTTATTTTGCTCATCATAAAGCCCCATGGCAGATGACATTTTTGGTTGGCTGCAGAATATATTGCGCGGAAAAATTTAAAAACGGGAACGTTCCCGAAACGCAGCGAAGATCACAATTTATCGTTCAGGAAACGATCAGGACAGGGTGGCGGGGATGATGATTTGTTGCGGTTCGCTGCGCCCGGTTACCTGCGCGATCAACTGGCAAGCCGCCTGGCGTCCAGCTTCGGCGTAACCGGGATCTACGGTTACGATCTCCGGATGGAGGAATTTCATTAACGGCGTATTACCGACGCTCGCCAGTTGCAAGGTGTCGATGCGTTGCTCTTGCAGGTATTTACTTGCGCCAAGTGCCAGCGTGTCGGTTGCGCACAGTAAGGCGGTAGTTTCAGGCGTAATCACTTTTGCAACGTTCTCATAGCCTTGCTTCATAGCAAGCCCTGGCAGGGCGGCAACGGGATGCAGTTTATGCGCTTTGCAGAACGCCAGGTAGGCTTCGTGACGTCGCTTACCGGTTGTCACGTCACTGTGCGGCACGCCGAGATAACTGATATTACGATGCCCCTGGTCATACAGCCGTTGCATCAGGATTTTGATTGCCCCTTCGTCGTCATAACAGACCGAAGCAAAGCCTTTTGCGTCACGCGCCAGCAGAACCAGCGATGACTGCCAGTGGGCTAACATTTCTTCTGTTATGCCAGTAAAACCGAACAGCACTACGCCGTCGATATTACGCCGTTTCAGCACTCCCAAATGTTCGGCAACTAATTGCGGGGAAAACTGACTTTCCATCATGATTGGGTCGTAACCTTGTTCATAGAACGCTGGCAGCATGGTTTGAACGGCGAGATTTTCTGACAACGAATCCAGACGGGTAACAATGATGGCGACCACTTTATCGCTTTGCCCACGCATAGCGCGCGCAGAGCGGGAAGGGGAAAATCCATGCTGATTCATCACTGCTTCAACACGCTCGCGGGTGAGCTGGCTCACGCCGCTTTCGTTATTCAGCACCCGGGAAACTGTAGATTTCCCCACGCCGCTTAAGCGCGCGATATCTTTGATGGTCAGCCGATTTTGCATCCTGTTGTCCTGTAACGTGTTGTTTAATTATTTGAGCCTAACGTTACCCGTGCATTCAGCAATGGGTAAAGTCTGGTTTATCGTTGGTTTAGTTGTCAGCAGGTATTATATCGCCATAGATGCTACGAATATTATTGGATTCTCCTTATTATTTGCGGCGCTTTTTTCACTTACCGGAGGTTATATGGAACCTGATCCCACGCCTCTCCCTCGACGGAGATTAAAACTTTTCCGGTAAGCCCGTCTTTTCACGGCGTTACCGGATGCGTAAGGCCGTGACGTTTTAACGTCCCTGCTCAGCTTTATTACCTTCAGGTAAGGCTTCGCCACGCCTGAAGACATTTCTGTACTGTTTCAGACAGTGCGGAGGGACTCCTTATGTTTAAAGAAATTTTTACCCGGCTCATTCGCCATTTACCTTCCCGTCTGGTTCATCGTGATCCATTGCCTGGCGCGCAGCAGACAGTGAATACGGTGGTCCCGCCGTCCTTAAGTGCGCATTGCCTGAAAATGGCGGTGATGCCCGAAGAAGAATTGTGGAAAACGTTCGACACCCATCCGGAAGGGTTAAATCAGGCGGAAGTGGAATCTGCCCGCGAACAACATGGTGAAAATAAATTACCCGCACAACAACCGTCGCCGTGGTGGGTACATTTATGGGTCTGCTATCGCAACCCCTTTAATATTTTACTCACCATTCTCGGCGCTATTTCTTACGCCACGGAAGATTTATTTGCTGCGGGCGTTATCGCGCTAATGGTCGCTATTTCTACGTTGCTGAACTTTATTCAGGAAGCACGTTCCACTAAAGCGGCAGATGCCCTGAAAGCGATGGTCAGCAATACTGCGACGGTGCTGCGCGTAATTAACGACAAAGGCGAAAATGGCTGGCTGGAGATCCCGATCGACCAGCTGGTGCCCGGCGATATTATAAAACTGGCGGCGGGAGATATGATCCCGGCAGATTTACGTATCTTGCAGGCGCGGGATCTGTTCGTCGCTCAGGCGTCGTTAACCGGTGAGTCTCTGCCCGTAGAAAAAGCCGCTACCACTCGCCAGCCGGAGCACAGCAATCCGCTGGAGTGCGACACGCTGTGTTTTATGGGCACCACCGTGGTGAGCGGCACGGCACAAGCAATGGTGATTGCTACAGGTGCCAATACCTGGTTTGGTCAACTGGCGGGGCGTGTTAGTGAGCAGGAAAGCGAGCCGAATGCCTTTCAGCAAGGGATCAGCCGCGTCAGTATGCTGCTGATTCGCTTTATGCTGGTGATGGCACCGGTGGTGCTGTTAATCAATGGTTACACCAAAGGCGACTGGTGGGAAGCGGCGCTGTTTGCGCTTTCGGTCGCGGTAGGCCTAACGCCGGAAATGTTGCCGATGATTGTTACCTCGACGCTGGCGCGCGGCGCAGTAAAGCTGTCGAAACAGAAAGTGATCGTCAAACATCTGGATGCTATTCAGAACTTTGGCGCAATGGATATTCTGTGCACTGATAAAACCGGCACCCTGACGCAGGATAAAATTGTGCTGGAGAATCATACCGATATCTCCGGTAAAACCAGCGAACGCGTGCTGCATAGCGCGTGGTTGAACAGTCATTATCAGACCGGACTTAAAAACCTGCTCGATACAGCGGTGCTCGAAGGTACGGATGAAGAGTCAGCGCGCTCGCTGGCCAGTCGTTGGCAAAAAATTGATGAGATTCCGTTTGATTTCGAGCGTCGCCGGATGTCGGTGGTAGTGGCAGAAAATACCGAGCACCATCAGCTGGTTTGCAAAGGTGCATTGCAGGAAATCCTCAATGTGTGTTCGCAGGTGCGTCACAATGGCGAGATTGTGCCGCTCGATGACATCATGCTGCGTAAGATTAAGCGGGTTACTGATACGCTGAATCGTCAGGGGCTGCGCGTGGTTGCGGTGGCGACGAAATACCTGCCAGCGCGTGAAGGAGATTACCAGCGGGCGGATGAATCCGACCTGATCCTCGAAGGATATATTGCTTTTCTTGATCCGCCAAAAGAGACAACCGCTCCGGCACTGAAGGCATTAAAAGCGAGTGGAATTACCGTAAAAATCCTTACTGGCGACAGTGAGTTAGTTGCAGCGAAAGTGTGCCATGAAGTGGGGCTGGACGCGGGAGAGGTGGTCATTGGTAGTGATATTGAAACGCTATCTGACGACGAACTGGCAAATCTTGCACAGCGTACCACGCTGTTTGCCCGCCTGACGCCGATGCATAAAGAACGCATTGTGACCTTACTGAAGCGCGAAGGGCATGTGGTTGGCTTTATGGGCGATGGTATTAATGATGCGCCCGCCTTACGCGCTGCGGATATCGGCATTTCTGTGGACGGCGCGGTAGATATTGCCCGTGAAGCGGCTGATATCATCCTGCTGGAAAAAAGCCTGATGGTGCTGGAAGAGGGGGTTATTGAGGGACGTCGCACTTTCGCCAACATGCTGAAATACATCAAAATGACGGCGAGCTCTAACTTCGGTAATGTGTTCAGCGTGCTGGTAGCGAGTGCTTTCTTGCCCTTCCTGCCGATGTTGCCGTTACACTTGCTTATTCAGAACCTGCTGTACGATGTGTCACAGGTGGCGATCCCGTTTGATAACGTCGACGACGAGCAAATTCAAAAGCCGCAGCGTTGGAATCCGGCGGATCTGGGGCGCTTTATGATCTTCTTCGGACCGATCAGCTCGATCTTCGATATTTTGACGTTTTGCCTGATGTGGTGGGTATTCCATGCCAACACGCCGGAAACGCAAACGCTGTTCCAGTCGGGATGGTTTGTGGTGGGCTTACTGTCGCAAACGCTGATTGTGCATATGATCCGCACCCGCCGTGTGCCGTTTATTCAGAGCTGTGCATCGTGGCCGTTAATGATCATGACCGTGATCGTGATGATTGTCGGGATCGCATTGCCGTTTTCACCGCTGGCCAGTTATCTGCAATTACAGGCGCTGCCGTTAAGCTATTTCCCGTGGCTGGTTGCGATTCTGGCAGGGTATATGACATTAACCCAGTTGGTGAAAGGGTTCTATAGCCGTCGTTACGGCTGGCAATAAAGAATAAACTGGGCACGATAGCCCCGATTCAGATTGTAGACAAAGTGAGTTTTGTTCATGCCGGATGCGGCGTAAATGCCTTATCCGGCCAACAAATTCAATAAATTGCAGGAATCACGTAGGCCTGATAAGCGTAGCGCATCAGGCGATTTTGCGTTTGTCATCAGACTTAATCCGGGCATGATAGCCCGGATTTCCATCAAGATTAGCGACGAACAGCGATCGCTTCGATCTCAATCTTCACGTCTTTCGGCAGACGGGCAACTTCAACGCAAGAACGTGCCGGGAAGGTGGCGTTGTGTTCGGTGAAGAAGGCTTCGTAAGTGGCGTTTACGGTTGCGAAGTCGTTCAGATCTTTTACAAACACGGTAGTTTTAACGATGTCGCCCACTTTCAGGCCAGCGGCTTCGACGATCGCTTTTACGTTATCCAGCGACTGACGTGCCTGTGCAGCGACGTCTGCCGGTACTTCGCCCGTTTTCGGATTTACCGGGATCTGACCGGAGGTGATGATCATATTGCCCAGATCAACGCCCTGTACGTAAGGACCGATAGCTGCCGGTGCATTTTCCGTCGCGATAGTTTTGCTCATGATTTCTCCTTTATTACAGCGGTAAAAAGTCTGGCTCATTATAGGGAGCCAGACTTTTATTACCAACCGCAATTAATTGGCCAGCACCACATTATGGGAAAACTCTTTTTCACAGTATTTGCATTTGAGCGCGATATCATTGGCGCGTTTTCGCACGGCAAAGCTGGATGAAACCGGTTCGGCATGGCTGATACAGTTGCTGTTCGGGCAGACCAGCACATTGTCGATGCGCTCCGGCAGACTTGGGCGCGATTTACCCACCACTTCATAGTTGTCGATACGGTTAACCGTGGCTTGCGGCGCATACAATGCCAGTTGATCTACTTGATCTTCACTCAAAAAGGTATTTTCGATTTTGATCAGATCTTTGCGGCCCATCTCGCCAGAAGGCAGGTTCAGACCAATGGTGATGCGCTGATCCGTTTCGGTCAGCTTGAACAGACTCAACAGCTTAAAACCGATCTGGGCGGGGATATGGTCAATTACCGTGCCGCGTTTAATAGCTTCAACCTGCAATTTATTATCGTGTGTCATCTCTATTTCCCCTTACAGTACCAGATCGCGATTCAGAACCAGTGCCAGTAACGCCTGGCGAGCGAAAATCCCGTTGCCTGCCTGCTGGAAGTACCAGGCGTGTGGCGTTTTATCAACATCCGTCGCAATCTCATCAACACGCGGCAGCGGATGCAGCACTTTCATATTGGCTTTGGCGTTGTGGAGATCGCTGGCGCGAAGAACAAACTGCGCTTTCACGTTGGCGTACTCGGACGGGTCCAGACGCTCTTTTTGCACGCGGGTCATGTACAGGATGTCTACTTCCGCCATCACTTCTTCAATAGAGCTGTGCAGACTCCATGCGATCCCTTTTTCATCGAGCATATCCAGAATGTATTGCGGCATTGCCAGCGCGTCCGGCGCGATGAAGTAAAAACGGTTGCCGTCGAACTTCGCTAACGCCTGAGTCAGGGAGTGAACGGTGCGGCCATATTTCAGGTCACCAACCATTGCGACGTGGAGATTGTCCAGACGCCCCTGGGTTTCCTGAATAGTGAATAAGTCCAGCAAGGTTTGCGTCGGATGTTGGTTGGAGCCATCACCGGCATTCAGTACCGGTACATTGCCGGAAAACTCGGTGGCCAGGCGCGCCGCACCTTCCTGCGGATGACGCATCACTATCGCATCGACGTAAGTGCTGATAACCGAAATGGTATCGGCCAGCGTTTCGCCCTTTTTACCCAGTGATGTATTGGCGCTGTCGGAGAAGCCCACCACGCTGGCCCCCAGGCGGTGCATAGATGTTTCGAAAGAGAGGCGGGTACGGGTAGAGGCTTCGAAGAAACAGCTGGCAATGACTTTGTGCTTCAACAGCTCTGGTTGCGGGTTTGCTTTCAGTTTCGCCGCTGTCGCCAGCACCAGATTAAGGTCATCGCGACTAAGGTCGTTTATGGAAATGATATGTTTCTGATATAGCGGATTAGCCATCTTTTATCTCCTGACGCCTGGGCAAAAAAAAGCCCCTCGATTGAGGGGCTGGGAATGGGTGATCAACGGGAAGAAAAACGGCAGGCCAGCGTCTTTTTTCAGACGCGGTAAGACAAAATGTCGAACACACTGAACCATACATCCTCCCGGCAAATTGTCCGGCATTATACTCATCGTCAGAAGCGGCGCAAGCATTTGATGCAATATTTTGTCAGCGCAAACGGTTTATTTGAATTAAAAGTCAAGGTATATGCATTTTTATTTGATGTGATTCTGCAGGGGAACTGTCCTTCGGTATCAATAATTGCAGACATTCCCTGCTTTTTCCTTTTTCACTTTCACGCAATCAGATATGCATTTTATTCCATTCATCCGACTTATAGGGCGGAGTGTGAAAGCGAACGGCTAACACTATTGCTTACTGCTCAGGGATGCGCGCTATCACTTTAATTTCAAAATCAAAGCCTGCCAGCCATGTAACACCCACCGCCGTCCAGTTTGGATAAGGTGGGGCGCTAAATATTTCATTTTTCACCGTCATGATGTCTTCAAATTGGTTTTCTGGATCGGTATGGAAGCTCGTAACATCAATGATATCGTCAAAAGTGCATCCCGCAGCTGCCAGGGTCGCATGCAAATTATCAAATGCCAGTCTGACTTGTTGCTGAAAATCGGGTTCTGGTGTTCCGTCCTCTCGACTTCCTACTTGCCCGGAAACAAACAGCAAATCGCCGGAACGAATAGCCGCAGAATAACGATGCTCAGCATATAGTGAATGTCGGCCAGCAGGGAAAACAGCGGTTCTTTCTACCATTTGGTTATCCTCAAGATTTACGACATGAACAGAAGATTTCTCTTTACCGGGAGCCGCTTTTAGCGGACGACGTGAGTAAACAAAACCCAGACATCATGGATAATGGCTGGGCTTAATTGAGCGTAGTCGGTTATGCGCCAAACGCGCCATCAATGGTATGCATCGCGCCGGTAACAAAACTGGCTTCTGGCCCTGCTAACCATGCGACCATACCAGCGACCTCTTCCGGTTGCCCATGTCTTTTGATAGCCATCAAACTATGCAACATATCGCGCATTGGCCCGTTGGCGGGATTAGCGTCGGTATCAATTGGCCCTGGCTGGACGACGTTAATGGTGATCCCACGCGGTCCAAAATCACGGGCCAGCCCGCGCGCCATGCCTTGCAGGGCAGATTTGCTGGCGGCATAAGCAGCCATGCCTGCAACAGGCATACGATCGCCATTCACGGAGCCGATGATTAAGATGCGCCCGCCTTCGGGCATCTGCCGGGCGGCTTCAACAGAGGCATGATAAGGAGCATGAATATTGATTTTGAAAAGGCGATCAATATCGTCGGCATTTAATTCCAGGGCCTCGCCAAAGACGCCAATACCTGCATTTACCACCAGGATATCCAATGCGCCGCTCTTACGAACGACATCAATGACAGCGTCTCTGTCAGCACTATCTGTGAATACTGCTGTCGCTCCAGTCTCTTGTGCCAGGCGTTTAGCGGCATCTTTCGACCCCGCATAGGTGAATCGTACATTGGCCCCATCGGTGACGAAACGACGTACGATAGCGGCACCGATACCACGACTGCCACCGAGGATGAGAACTGTCTTACCTGTAAAAGCGCCCATAAGGACTCCTTGATTTATTATGTAACATGCATTACAAAACTGTTTTAACTTTCTGTCAACAGGTTTTGTAATGGTCACTAAAAAACAATCTCGCGTTCCAGGTCGTCCCAGACGTTTCGCTCCTGAGCAGGCAATCTCTGCGGCAAAAGTGCTTTTTCACCAAAAAGGTTTCGATGCTGTCAGTGTTGCTGAAGTTACTGATTATCTTGGTATTAACCCCCCGAGCCTCTACGCGGCTTTTGGCAGTAAAGCTGGGTTATTTAGCCGTGTACTCAATGAATACGTCGGTACGGAAGCTATTCCGCTTGCCGATATTCTTCGTGATGATCGTCCGGTAGGCGAGTGCCTGGTTGAGGTATTAAAAGAAGCGGCGCGCAGATATAGCCAAAACGGCGGCTGCGCTGGCTGTATGGTTCTTGAAGGTATTCATAGTCATGATCCACAAGCGCGTGATATTGCCGTTCAATATTATCACGCCGCAGAAACGACCATTTATGACTACATCGCCAGGCGGCATCCACAACGCGCACAATGTGTGACTGATTTTATGAGTACCGTGATGTCTGGGCTTTCTGCGAAGGCACGAGAGGGGCACTCTATAGAACAACTCTGTGCAACAGCTGCAATGGCGGGGGAAGCGATAAAAACTATTCTTGAGGAGTGATGCGGGCCTTGACCCGAAAGGCGGGAAAGCGCCTGCCGATAAGTTGTGATAAGACAATAATTCACGCGTTAAGGCTAGCGGAATTGATTATCTTTTCGTATAACGATAGAAATGAAACGTTGTTTTAATTAAGGAGTGGAAAAGATGATCATCGGAAATATTCATAATCTTCAGCCGTGGCTACCCCAGGAGTTACGCCAGGCGATTGAGCATATCAAAGCACACGTTACGGCAGAAACGCCAAAGGGCAAGCACGATATCGAAGGCAATCGACTGTTTTATCTTATCTCGGAAGATATGACCGAGCCGTACGAAGCTCGCCGTGCGGAGTACCATGCCCGCTATCTTGACATTCAGATTGTGTTAAAAGGTCAGGAAGGCATGACCTTCAGCACGCAACCTGCAGGCGCGCCGGATACCGACTGGTTAGCTGATAAAGACATCGCATTTTTGCCGGAAGGCGTTGATGAGAAAACAGTTATTCTAAATGAAGGTGATTTTGTTGTGTTTTATCCGGGGGAAGTGCATAAACCGCTGTGCGCAGTGGGCGCGCCAGCCCAGGTTCGCAAAGCAGTAGTGAAGATGCTGATGGCGTGATGACTTTTCGCCGTAAATAACTCAAGGTTTACGGCGAGTTTGTGAAAAGAGCGTTTTTTGATATTTTTTTGTGAGTAAAATTTGTAATGCTTAGACGTTCTTATTCACTCAAGGAGTTCGTCATGAGCAAAATATCAGATTTAAATTATTCTCAACACATTACATTAGCCGACAATTTTAAACAAAAAAGTGAAGTTTTAAATACCTGGCGTGTTGGAATGAATGATTTTGCCCGTATTGCCGGGGGGCAGGATAACAGAAGGAATATTCTTTCTCCTGGAGCATTTTTAGAGTTTTTGGCAAAGATATTTACCCTGGGTTATGTGGATTTTAGCAAACGCTCCAACGAAGCGGGTAGAAATATGATGGCTCATATTAAGTCCTCATCTTATTCTAAAGATACTAATGGCAATGAAAAAATGAAGTTTTACATGAATAATCCTGTAGGGGAACGAGCGGATTCACCCAAGGTGATTATAGAAATTTCACTTTCCACTATCACTACTATGGGGACTCGTCAAGGACATACAGCCATTATATTTCCACAACCTGATGGTTCGACTAACCGTTATGAAGGGAAGTCCTTTGAAAGAAAAGATGAGAGTTCATTACACCTGATTACTAACAAGGTTCTGGCGTGTTACCAAAGTGAAGCTAACAAGAAAATAGCGCGTCTATTAAATAATAATCAGGAGTTAAATAATCTACAGAAATTAAATAATCTACAGAAGTTAAATAATCTACTGAAGTTAAATAATATACAGGGGTTAAATAATCCTCAGGAGTTAAATAATCCGCAGAATTTAAATGATTCTCAGGAGTTAAATAACTCGCAGGAATTAAATAGTCCACAGGAGTTAAATGATCCGCAGGAGTTAAATAATTCTCAGGACTTAAATAACTCTAAGGTGAGTTGTACAGTTTCAGTTGATTCTACGATTACGGGTTTATTAAAAGAACCATTGAATAATGCATTATTAGCAATAAGGAACGAACATCTGCTATTAATGCCTCATGTATGTGATGAATCGATTTCATACTTACTGGGCGAAAAAGGTATACTTGAAGAAATAGATAAGCTCTACGCATTAAATGATCACGGAATTGATAATGACAAAGTAGGTAACAATGAAATTAATGACATCAAAGTTAACCTGTCTCATATTCTTATTGATTCCTTAGATGATGCAAAGGTTAACCTTACACCGGTCATCGATTCGATTCTGGAGACTTTTTCAAAATCCCCATATATTAATGATGTAAGAATACTGGATTGGTGTTTTAATAAAAGCATGCAATATTTTGATGATACTAAAAAGATAAAGCATGCATGCTCCGTAATAAATCATATTAATCTTCGCAGCGATCAGTCTAAAATAGCTGAGACATTATTTTTCAATCTCGATAAAGAACCCTATAAAAATAGCCCTGAATTACAGGGGTTGATTTGGAATAAGTTGGTTGTATATGTCAATGAATTTAACTTAAGTAATCGAGAAAAAACAAATTTAATACAAAGGCTATTTGATAATGTTGAGTCTATATTTAATGAAGTACCTGTCAGCATTTTAGTGAATGATATTTTTATGAATGATTTCTTTATGAAAAATCCTGAGATGATTAATTGGTACTTCCCTCAGTTACTTAAGAGTTATGAGGGTGAAAAGATTTATTTTGATAATTTAAAATATGATTTAAATGATAATGATAAGGAATCTAATAAAGAAATTTTGAAGAATCAACCAGATAATGTTATCAAAGAAAAACTGAATAATGAATACAAACTTAGATTTAGAATGATGCAAACTATCTTGCAATCGAGAGTTAATGTATTACCATATATTAATGAACAGCGTTTAAATAAACTAAATCCACCGGAAAATTTACGTATAGCAATAGAACACTTTGGGTGGAAGAATAGACCTATCACTGCATAAAATAATGTGATGCCGGGATGGTTTGTATTTCCCGGCATCTTTATAGCGATAGCAATTATTTACTGAGCGTCGCGACCATCACCGCTTTGATAGTATGCATACGGTTTTCCGCCTGATCAAAAACAATGCTGGCGGCAGATTCGAAGACCTCATCAGTGACTTCCATACCGCCATGTAGGCCAAATTCTTCCGCCATTTTCTTGCCAAGCGTCGTTTGGTCGTCATGAAACGCGGGCAGGCAGTGGAGGAATTTGACCTCCGGGTTACCGGTCAACTGCATCATCGCGCTGTTTACCTGATAGCCGCGCAGTAGGGCGATACGTTCGGCCCATTTTTCTTTGGCTTCACCCGTCGATACCCATACGTCGGTATAGATAAAGTCCGCGCCCTTCACGCCGCTGGCAATATCTTCAGGTCAGCGTGACATTACCGCCATTCTTCTGCGCCAGCGCTTTGCATTCCGCGACCAGGCTCGCTTCCGGCCAGCACGCTTGTGGCGCCACCAGACGCAGGTCGAGACCGGTTAACGCTGCGGCTTCCAGCATCGAGTTACCCATGTTGTTACGCGCATCACCGGCGTACACCAGCGTCATTTCGTTGAATGCTTTACCCGGCAGGTGTACCTGCGTCAGTCAGCGAATCCGCCAGCAGCTGGGTTGGATGGAATTCGTCGGTCAGGCCGTTCCACACCGGAACGCCGGCATACTCCGCTAGCGTTTCAACAATCTCCTGGCCGTAGCCACGGTACTGAATACCGTCATACATCCGACCCAACACGCGGGCGGTGTCTTTAATCGACTCTTTGTGGCCAATCTGGCTACCGCTTGGAATCCAAGATAAGTGACGCGAGCACCCTGATGGTTAACAGCGACTCAGGAAAGAGCATCGTGTACGGGTTGAGTCTTTTTCGAAGATGAGCGCGATGTTTTTACCGGTCAGGTTCGGCGACTCCGTGCCGTTCTTTTTATCCGCTTTGAGTTTTGCCGCGAGCTGCAGCAGAGTGGTGATTTCTGCAGGGGTAAAATCGAGTAATTTAAGAAGTGCTCTTTATACAGACTAGACATTTTCCCTCACCTGGCTCAAGCCACTTATTGAATTAAAATTCACTTTATATGGATGAATATTCATTTGCAACCCCAATAACAAATCTTTATCGGAAAGGTGGCAATGGCAACGGTATGTGACAATAAGAGTATCAGCCCCACATTATGAGGAACGAGCCATGGCAAACCCGGAACACCTGGAAGAACAGCGTGAAGAAACACGTCTGATCATTGAAGAACTGCTGGACGACGGCAGCGATCCTGACGCGCTGTACACCATTGAACACCACCTTTCTGCAGACGATTTCGAAAGCCTGGAAAAAGCGGCGGTTGAAGCGTTCAAGATGGGTTATGAAGTGACCGAGCCGGAAGAGCTGGAAGTGGAAGAAGGCGACACCGTCATCTGCTGCGATATTCTTAGCGAATGTGCGCTGAACGCTGAGCTTATCGACGCTCAGGTTGAGCAACTGATGAATCTGGCTGAGAAATTTGAAGTTGATTACGACGGTTGGGGCACCTACTACGAAGATCCTAACGGTGAAGAAGGCGACGATGAAGATTTTGTCGATGAAGACGATGACGGAGTTCGCCACTAATTAAGCGTAGCGCATCAGGCCCAGGTAGTTCCTGCAACCTGGTGAATTTGTAGCCCGGATAAGGCATTCATGTCACATCCGGCATAAACAAAACGTACGTTGTTAATGTTCGAATGCCCGCGAGTTGAACACGCGGGCATTTTTTTAGAGTTCGCGCAACATCCGCACTTCACAATCGACATGGCCCGTGCAGCCAAGCGCATAGTCGATATGCTCAAAGCCCAAATGCTCATAAAGCGCAATGGCTTCCTTTAAAAAAGCGGTCGTTTCCAGATAGCAGCGTTTGAAACCCATCTCTCGCGCCTGCTCCATCGCCATTAAGGCCAGTTTTTTTGCCAGCCCTTTGCCGCGGATAGCCGGAAGAAAATACATCTTTTGCAGTTCGCAAATATCCGACTCACTCCCGGTTAATGGCGCTATCCCACCGCCGCCGACCACTTCACCCTCGTACTCAACGACCCAATATGCATGGCCAGGCTGACTATATACTTGATACAGCTCGTCAAGATTCGGATCGGCGACGGTGTAGCCTTTATCAGCGGTAAGACCGTATTCGGCGGATACCTGACGAATGACGCGGGCGATAGCAGGATTATCCTGCAGCGTCAGGCGACGCATTACAGGTGATTGCGGCGCAATGTTATTCATAGTTTAACCCAATAAAAATAAAGTAATTATACATTTGTTTAATACCACTCTCTTCTTACGTACGCAAGCGACTTATAAAGTAATAAAGTTTTTGCCAGCCTATTACTGATAAGAGTATTGTAACGTGGCAGAACATTTTACTGTCTGTATATATAAGTTATATCAATGGATTTTTTAATTCAGGGAATTTTTATGGCTCAAGTTATTAATGAAATGGATGTTCCGTCCCATTCGTTTGTTTTTCATGGTACAGGTGAGAGATATTTTCTTATTTGTGTGGTGAATGTGTTGTTAACGATTATAACGCTAGGTATCTATTTACCATGGGCATTAATGAAATGTAAGCGTTATCTTTATGCTAATATGGAAGTTAACGGACAACGATTTTCTTATGGAATTACCGGTGGGAATGTTTTTGTTAGTTGTCTTTTTTTTGTTTTTTTCTATTTCGCAATCTTAATGACAGTGTCAGCAGATATGCCGCTTGTTGGTTGTGTTTTGACTTTGTTACTGTTGGTTTTGCTTATATTTATGGCAGCAAAAGGACTGCGTCATCAGGCCTTAATGACCAGTCTCAACGGCGTAAGATTTAGTTTTAATTGCTCTATGAAAGGGTTCTGGTGGGTGACCTTTTTCTTGCCGATTTTAATGGCCATTGGGATGGGGACTGTTTTCTTTATCTCGACAAAGATGCTACCTGCCAATAGTTCAAGTAGTGTTATTATATCCATGGTTCTGATGGCAATAGTTGGTATTGTTTCCATTGGTATTTTTAATGGTACTTTATATAGTCTGGTAATGAGTTTTCTCTGGAGTAATACCAGTTTCGGTATACATCGTTTCAAGGTGAAATTAGATACTACGTATTGTATAAAATATGCCATTCTCGCATTTTTAGCTTTATTGCCTTTTCTCGCTGTTGCTGGTTATATTATCTTCGATCAAATATTAAATGCGTATGATAGTTCTGTATATGCAAATGATGACATTGAGAATTTACAGCAATTTATGGAAATGCAACGTAAAATGATAATCGCGCAGTTAATCTATTATTTTGGGATTGCTGTTAGCACAAGTTATTTAACGGTGTCTTTGCGAAACCATTTTATGAGCAACCTGTCACTGAATGATGGGCGTATTCGTTTTCGCTTAACTTTAACGTACCACGGTATGCTTTATCGCATGTGTGCGTTGGTGGTGATATCCGGGATTACGGGCGGTCTGGCTTATCCACTGCTGAAAATATGGATGATTGACTGGCAGGCAAAAAATACGTATTTGCTGGGCGATTTGGATGACCTTCCTTTAATCAATAAAGAAGAACAACCAGATAAAGGCTTCTTAGCCAGTATTTCACGGGGAGTTATGCCTTCTTTACCATTTCTGTAAGAGATAAAAAAGGCCGGAGCATGCTCCGGCCTTCGTTTTCATCACTGTGTTTTGATTACAGCGCGGCGATAACAGCCTGCTGTTCAATCAGTTTCGCTTTCGCTTCCGCATAGCCTTCCAGCTTCTCACGCTCTTTCGCGATGACCGCTTCCGGTGCGCGGGCGACAAAGCCTTCGTTCGCCAGTTTGTTCTCGATACGGCTGATTTCACCTTCAATCTTCGCCACTTCTTTCGCCAGACGCGCCAGCTCATCTTCTTTGTTGATGAGGCCAGCCATCGGGATCAGCAGCTCTGCACCGTCGATGATCTTCGTAACGGAAACCGGACCTTTGTCATCGGCAGGCAGCACGGTGATACTTTCCAGACGCGCCAGGGTTTGCAGGAAGCCACGGTTTTCATTTACGCGACGTTCTGCATCCGCGCTGCAACCACGCAGCAGCAGCTCCAGCGGTTTGCCCGGCGCGATGTTCATTTCTGCACGGATGTTACGTACCGCAACGATCGCCTGTTTCAGCCATTCGGTGTCGGCCAGTGCGGCTTCATCAACCTGAGATGCATCGTACTGCGGGAACGGCTGCAGCATGATGGTGTCGGCAGTGATACCGCAAAGTACTTTCACACGCTGCCAGATGGTTTCGGTGATGAACGGAATGATCGGATGCGCGAGGCGCAGCAGACCTTCCAGTACAGTCACCAGCGTATGGCGAGTACCGCGCAGTTCTGCTTCGGTGCCACCGTTCATTACCGGCTTGGTCAGCTCGAGATACCAGTCACAGAACTGGTTCCAGGTGAACTCATACAGAATGCCTGCGGCGATATCGAAGCGGAAGCTGTCCAGCGCTTCGCGGTACGCTTTGATGGTCTGGTTGAACTCCGCCAGAATCCAGCGGTCCGCCAGCGACAGCGTCATTTCGCCGCCGTTGAAGCCGCAATCCTGACCTTCTGTGTTCATCAGCACAAAGCGGCTGGCGTTCCACAGCTTGTTACAGAAGTTACGGTAACCTTCCAGACGCTTCATATCCCAGTTGATGTCACGACCGGTAGACGCCAGCGCCGCCAGGGTGAAGCGCAGCGCGTCAGTACCGTGCGGCTCAATACCGTTCGGGAACTGCTTCTCGGTGCGCTTACGGATTTTGTCCGCCAGCTGCGGCTGCATCATATTGCCGGTACGTTTTTCCAGCAGTTCTGGCAGCGAAATACCGTCAACCATATCCAGTGGGTCGATAACGTTACCCTTGGATTTGGACATCTTCTGGCCTTCGTCATCACGAATCAGGCCGGTCATGTAAACGGTGTGGAACGGCACCTGCGGTTTGCCATTTTCATCTTTGATGAAGTGCATGGTCATCATGATCATGCGGGCAATCCAGAAGAAAATGATGTCGAAACCAGATACCATCACGCTGGTTGGGTGGAACTGACGCAGGGCGTCGGTATTTTCCGGCCAGCCAAGGGTAGAGAAGGTCCACAGCGCAGAAGAGAACCAGGTATCGAGAACGTCTTCGTCCTGACGCAGGACAACATCAGCACCGAGGTTATTTTCTTTACGCACTTCGTCTTCGTTGCGGCCAACATAAACGTTACCCGCTTCGTCATACCATGCCGGGATACGGTGACCCCACCACAACTGACGAGAGATACACCAGTCCTGAATATCGCGCATCCAGGAGAAGTACATGTTTTCGTACTGCTTCGGTACGAACTGAATGTCGCCGTTCTCAACCGCTTCAACCGCCGGTTTCGCCAGGACATCGGCACGCACGTACCACTGGTCGGTCAGCATTGGTTCGATAACTACGCCGCCACGGTCGCCGTAAGGAACGGTCAGGTCGTGCGGTTTAATTTCTTCCAGCAGGCCAAGCGCGTCAACTGCGGCAACGACTGCTTTACGTGCAGCAAAACGCTCCAGTTTCTGGAACTCTGCAGGGATTTCGCTGGAATAAACGTCAGATTCGTTACCTTTGGTATCGAACACCTGGGCGCTTTCACGGATATCGCCGTCAAAGGTCAGGATGTTGATCATCGGCAGGGCGTGACGTTTACCCACTTCATAGTCGTTAAAGTCGTGCGCCGGAGTGATTTTCACGCAGCCGGTGCCTTTTTCCATGTCGGCGTGTTCGTCGCCAACGATCGGAATACGACGGTTAACCAGCGGCAGAATGACATATTTGCCAATCAGATCTTTGTAACGCGGATCTTCCGGGTTAACGGCTACGCCAGTATCGCCCAGCAGGGTTTCTGGACGGGTAGTCGCGACCACCAGATAATCTTTACCGTCTGCGGTTTTCGCACCGTCAGCCAGCGGATAGCGGATGTGCCACATCGAACCTTTCGATTCGCGGTTTTCGACTTCCAGGGTAGAAGATGAGGTGCGCAGTTTCAGGTGCCAGTTGACCAGGCGCTTGCCACGGTAAATCAGGTCTTCTTTATACAGGCGGACAAAGACTTCTTTCACGGCATTGGAAAGGCCTTCATTCCCATAGTGAAACGCTCGCGTTCCCCAGTCAACAGAGTTGCCGAGACGACGCATCTGACGGGTAATGGTGCCGCCGGTACCTGCTTTCCACTGCCAGATTTTATCGATAAATGCATCGCGACCGTAATCGTGACGGGTTTTACCTTCTTCAGCGGCAATCTTACGCTCAACCACCACTTGGGTCGCGATACCCACGTGGTCAGTACCGGCCTGCCACAGGGTGTTTTTACCCTGCATGCGTGGTAGCGGATCATGGTGTCCATGATGGTCTGCTGGAAAGCATGACCCATATGCAAACTGCCGGTGACGTTCGGCGGCGGGATCATGATGCAGAAGGACTTCTTTGCTTTCATCGCCGTTAGGCTTGAAATAGCCCTGCGTTTCCCAGTGCTCGTAAAGCGGCTGTTCGATATCTTGTGGGTTATATGTATTTCCATTATTTCCAGGTTGCCGTATTCAGGTTAAAACCAGCCACGCGATAGGCCTTGTAGCGATCGCGCGCCAGTTGTTTCAGAGTTTCTTCATAAGGGACGAAGTCTACCACTTCTGTGAAAGCGGTGGCAAAATCTGCAAAATTTACCCGCAGACTGATCAGTATATCGCGAGGGCTGCTGTTGCGCTTTCGCAGGCCAGGCGATCTCGACCGGGGCACCACCACGCGGACCTTCTCCCGCCAGATTATGCGGCACAAAGCTTTCCGGTGGACGCGTCCACAGCGCTTCATCCAGGCGAATGGCCTGCTGTTCGTCTTCACAGGCAATGAGCACGCGCTTACCTGCTCCGCCAACGTTCTGCGGCAATTTCACACACTAACTGCTCGACGGCGCTGAGGTCGTCGACGGTGGTGTCGTTGTCCAGAATATAGAACGTTGCATTCTTCATATATGGGGCTTCTTGTGGTGGATTTAAATGCTTTGCTATTGTTGCACACCGTAGGCCAGATGGCCCGGCCTACGGGGCAATTTCAAACTTTTACTCTTCGCCGTTAAAACCCGCGCGGTTAAGCAGAAAACTGGGACAGCAGCGCGACCGGACGCCCGGTTGCACCTTTGGCTTTGCCTGAACGCCATGCGGTACCGGCGATGTCCAGGTGAGCCCAGTTATATTTACGGGTAAAGCGCGCACAAGTAGCCCGCGGTGATGGCACCACCAGGACGACCGCCGATGTTTGCCATATCGGCAAAGTTAGACTCTAACTGCTCCTGGTACTCATCACCCAGCGGCAGACGCCATGCGCGATCGCCCGCCTGCTCGGACGCGCCAATCAGCTCGTGCGCCAGCGGGTTGTGGTTCGACATCAGGCCGGTGATGTGATGAGCCAGGGCGATTACTTGGCGGACAAGTGGCCACGTGAATCACCGCTTCTGGTTCAAAGCGCTCAACGTAAGTTAAGACGTCACCCGCCGACGGCCTTCGGCATCGGTGTTCAGCACTTCAACGGTTTGACCGGACATCGTGGTCAGTACGTCGCCTGGACGATATGCGCGCCCACCCGGCATGTTCTGCCACAGCCGGCCAGTACGCCGATGACGTTAATCGGTAGCTGAAGTTCAGCGACCATACGCATCACGCCGTAGACCGCCGCCGCACCGCACATGTCGTACTTCATCTCGTCCATACCTTCGGCAGGCTTGATGGAGATACCGCCGGAGTCAAAGGTCAGGCCTTTACCAACAAGCACGATAGGACGAACGTCTTCCGATGCCACGCCTTTATACTCGATGACCGACATCAGGGATTCGTTTTGCGAACCATCGCCGACCGCAAGATAGGAGTGCGTCCAGCTCTTTCATCTGCTGTTCGCCGATGACGCGGGTGATGACGTTTTTGCTGTAAGAATCAGCCAACTGGCGCGCCTGAGAGGCGAGGTAAGCGGCATTACAGATGTTTGGCGGCATGTTGCCGAGATCTTTTGCTGCTTTGATACCGGCGGCAATGGCCAGACCGTGCTGAATGGCGCGCTCGCCGCTGGTCAGTTCACGACGGGTTGGCACGTTGAAGACCATTTTACGCAGCGGACGACGAGGCTCGCTTTTGTTGGTTTTCAGCTGGTCGAAGCTGTACAGCGTCTCTTTTGCCGTCTCAACCGCCGCGTCTCCAGTAGTTGTTGCGGCCTTTCACGTGCAGCTCGGTCAGGAAGCAGACCGCTTCCATCGAACCAGTATCATTCAGGGTGTTGATTGTTTTCTGAATAACCTGCTTGTACTGGCGCTCGTCCAGCTCGCGCTTGCTTCCCGCAGCCAATCAGCAGAATACGCTCTGACAGCACATTTGGTACGTGATGCAGCAATAAGGTTAAGCCTGCCCGGTTTGCCTTCCAGTTCGCCGCGGCGCAGCAGCGCACTGATATAGCCGTCGCTGATTTTATCGAGCTGTTCGGCAATGGGAGAGAGCCGACGTGGTTCGAATACGCCCACGACGATACAGGCACTCCGCTGCTTCTCCGGGCTACCACTTTTTACACTGAACTCCATGCACTACGCTCCTGAATCTTAAAGACGACGGCGGTGGCTACGGATAGAATTGCAAGCTTACGTAACTCATTTCCGCTGTTGCGGTGACTTCGTGTTAATCTTAACGTTATTACGGTGTTGGCGCGTCAGAACAAAATCTGAGAGGTGAATCCGTTGAGTATAATTATCTTAGCGACGATTTCGACGACTCAAGAGAATAAATGACGTTTAAGCCATGAAACAAGCTAAAATCCTGCAAAAGACGAGTTTTTACGGGCGTATTTAAAGTGATAATCATAAGATATCTGGTGCGGGAGACGCTCAAAAGCCAGCTGGCGATACTCTTCATCTTGCTTTTGATCTTCTTCTGTCAAAAGTTAGTGAGGATCCTCGGCGCAGCGGTTGACGGCGATATTCCGGCGAATCTGGTGCTCTCCCTTCTCGGGTTGGGCGTGCCGGAAATGGCGCAGCTTATCCTGCCATTAAGCCTGTTCCTCGGGCTGCTGATGACGCTGGGCAAACTGTATACCGAAAGTGAAATTACGGTAATGCATGCCTGCGGCCTGAGCAAAGCGGTTCTGGTGAAAGCGGCAATGATCCTTGCGGTATTCACGGCAATCGTAGCGGCGGTTAACGTGATGTGGGCGGGACCGTGGTCATCGCGTCATCAGGATGAAGTGTTAGCAGAAGCGAAAGCGAACCCTGGCATGGCGGCGCTGGCGCAAGGGCAATTCCAGCAAGCGACTAATGGCAGCTCGGTGCTGTTCATCGAAAGCGTTGACGGCAGCGATTTCAAAGATGTGTTCCTCGCGCAAATTCGACCAAAAGGTAATGCACGTCCTTCTGTGGTGGTGGCCGATTCCGGACATTTAACCCAGCTGCGCGACGGCTCCCAGGTCGTCACTCTCAACCAGGGAACGCGCTTCGAAGGCACTGCATTGTTACGTGATTTCCGCATTACGGACTTCCAGGATTATCAGGCGATCATTGGTCACCAGGCGGTGGCGCTCGACCCGAACGATACCGACCAGATGGACATGCGCACATTGTGGAACACTGACACCGATCGTGCTCGCGCAGAACTGAACTGGCGTATCACGTTGGTATTCACCGTGTTTATGATGGCACTTATGGTCGTACCGCTGAGCGTGGTTAACCCACGTCAGGGACGCGTACTGTCGATGCTGCCAGCCATGCTGCTGTATCTACTTTTCTTCCTGATCCAGACCTCCCTGAAATCGAACGGCGGTAAAGGTAAGCTGGACCCGACGCTGTGGATGTGGACCGTTAACCTGATTTATCTGGCTTTAGCGATTGTTCTCAACCTTTGGGACACCGTGCCGGTCCGCCGCCTGCGCGCCAGTTTTTCGCGTAAAGGAGCGGTGTGATGCAACCTTTTGGCGTACTTGACCGCTATATCGGTAAAACTATTTTCACCACCATCATGATGACACTGTTCATGCTGGTGTCGCTGTCGGGCATTATCAAGTTTGTCGATCAGCTGAAAAAAGCCGGGCAGGGGAGTTACGACGCGTTAGGCGCAGGAATGTATACCTTGCTGAGCGTGCCGAAAGATGTGCAGATCTTCTTCCCGATGGCGGCTCTGCTTGGGGCGTTGCTTGGTCTTGGGATGCTGGCGCAGCGCAGCGAACTGGTGGTGATGCAGGCTTCTGGTTTTACCCGTATGCAGGTGGCGCTGTCGGTGATGAAAACCGCCATTCCGCTGGTCTTGCTGACGATGGCGATTGGCGAATGGGTCGCGCCGCAGGGCGAGCAGATGGCGCGTAACTACCGTGCGCAGGCGATGTACGGCGGCTCGTTGCTCTCTACCCAGCAAGGCTTATGGGCGAAAGATGGCAACAACTTCGTCTACATTGAGCGGGTTAAAGGTGACGAAGAGTTAGGTGGCATCAGCATTTATGCCTTTAACGAGAATCGTCGTCTGCAATCCGTACGCTATGCCGCTACTGCGAAGTTTGACCCGGAACATAAAGTCTGGCGTCTGTCGCAGGTTGATGAATCTGATCTGACCAATCCGAAACAGATTACCGGTTCGCAGACGGTGAGCGGCACCTGGAAAACCAACCTCACGCCGGACAAACTGGGCGTGGTGGCGCTGGACCCGGATGCACTCTCTATCAGCGGTTTGCACAACTATGTGAAGTATCTGAAGTCGAGCGGTCAGGATGCCGGACGTTATCAGCTCAACATGTGGAGCAAAATCTTCCAGCCGCTATCTGTGGCGGTGATGATGCTGATGGCGCTGTCGTTCATCTTTGGCCCACTGCGTAGCGTACCGATGGGCGTGCGTGTGGTCACCGGTATCAGTTTCGGTTTTGTCTTCTACGTACTGGACCAGATCTTCGGCCCGCTGACGTTGGTTTATGGCATCCCGCCGATCATCGGCGCACTGTTGCCAAGCGCCAGCTTCTTCTTAATCAGCCTGTGGCTGTTAATGAGAAAATCGTAACCGAATGAACGAATAAAGGGAGCGAAAGCTCCCTTTATTATTGTTAGCAAAGTGTGCTTCGTTCATTCCTGAAAAATAATTAAAATTCAATATATTGCAGTGGGGTGGGCATGATAAGACGCGCCAGCGTCGCATCAGGCAAAGACAAATCTCGCCTGACTTACCTTCTTCTCCCCCCCAGCAAACTCCCCAACATCCCGCGTACAATCTGATTCGTCACTTGGCGAGCGGCGCTTTTGGCCATTGTTTGCACCACACCATCTTTCTTCCCGCCGCGTGGTCCGGTAGTGCCGAACAAAATATCCTTCAATCCACCAAGAATGCCGTCATCCACCGCTACCTCTTTCCCTTTCGCGGGAGGATTATTTTGCTGCTCGGTACTGGCCTGAAAGCCTTTTTGCAACATCTCATAGGCGGATTCCCGGTCCACCTCATCCTCATATTTGCCATACACCGGAGAGTGATTAATCAAGCCATTACGCTCATCTTCCGTCACCGGCCCCATCCGCGAACAAGGCGCGATCACCATCGCACGCTCCACCACAGAAGGGCTGCCTTTCTCATCGAGGAATGAAATTAGTGCCTCGCCGGTACCCAGTTCCTGAATCGCCTGTTCGGTGCTAAACGCCGGGTTGGCTCGCATGGCTTGCGCGCCGCGGTTTTCACCGCTTTCTGATCCTTTGGCGTGAAGGCGCGTAGCGCGTGCTGTACGCGATTTCCCAACTGCCCCAACACAGCATCGGGAATATCCGCCGGGTTCTGTGAGACAAAAGTAGACGCCGACGGCTTTGGAACGAATCAGACGGATCACCTGCTCGATTTTATCCAGCAGCACCTGAGGTGCGTCGTTAAACAATAGGTGCGCTTCGTCGAAGAAGAACACCAGCTTCGGTTTTTCCAAATCGCCCGCCTCCGGCAGTTGAAAAGCTCGGAGAGCATCCACAGCAGGCTGGCTGCGTAAAGTTTAGGCATCTGATAGAGCTTCTCGGCGCTAAGAATATTGATAACGCCTTTGCCATTGCTGTCGACGCGCATCCAGTCTTTGATATCGAGCATCGGCTCGCCGAAGAAGTGCTCAGCTCCTTGCTGCTCAAGCGTCAGCAGCCCGCGCTGAATCGCCCCAACGGAGGCGCTGCTGATATTACCGTACTGGTTCTGGAACGATCTGCCGTTATCGCCGATGTACTGGGTAATGGCGCGCAGGTCTTTAAAATCCAGCAGCAACAGACCCTGGTCGTCGGCGATACGGAAGATGATATTGAGTACACCGGACTGCACCTCATTAAGGTTCAGCAGGCGCGCCAGCAGCAGGGGCGCGATCGTAACCAGCGGTGCGTACTGGATGCCCTTTCTTTGCCAAAGATATCCCACAGCACCACCGGGTTTGCATGCGGTTCCCAGTCGGTCACGCCGATTTTATTCAGCCGCGCCAGCAGCTTCTCGCAGGCCTTGCCTTCGCGATACCGGTCAGGTCACCTTTCACATCGGCCATAAATACCGGCACGCCAATCTCGGAAAACGACTCCGCCAGTTTCTGTAAGGTGACGGTTTTCCCGGTCCCCGTGGCACCGGTTATGAGTCCATGACGGTTGGCCATGCCGGGGAGTAAAACCAATACTGGGTACTGGGTACGTGCAATCAGCAAAGGTGCGCTCATGGGTAATCCTCCATTTTCTCTGCGTCGAGTATAGGCAACGTCCGGCAAAGAGAATACGTGTAATGAAGAGAAAATAACCTAAAGCGTGTTGCCGTGATAAATCTGATACCCGAGGTCAACAGTGTTGTGGTTGTGATCGTTATTTTTAATTTTGCTCAGCAACATTTGGGCGGCCATCCGACCAATATCAAAACGGGGAGTAATTACGCTGGCGAGGCTTGGGATCATTTGCCTGCCAATCTCCAGCCCATGAAAACCCGCAATGGAAATTTGTTCTGGCACGGCGAGGTTTCGCTCGCGGCACAGCAGAAGCGCACCCATCGCAATATCGTCATTGGTGCAAAATACACCGTCTAAATCCGGGTTTGCGCTAAGGGCATCACGCATTAACTGCATTCCTAAATGAATGGATGAGATGGCGCGTGGATTCATGCGTAATGGGGAAAGATTATGCAGCATCATCGCATCGCAATACCCCTGATAACGCTGTTCATCGCGGGTGTCATCTTTGGAACCGAGATACAGAATTTTGTGCCTGACTCGCTTCTCCAGCATGGTACACACCATGTCAAAAGCGGCCTGCCGATTATCAAAACCGACCTCCATATCCAGCCGTTCTCCCTGTACATCCATCAATTCCACGACCGGAATGGTGGCTGAACGCAGAAATTTCACCGTCCTGATGGTGTGATATTTTTCCGAAAGTATAATCCCGTCAATGTTATAAGAGAGCAGGTTAATCACCGACTCTTCTTCGGAATCGCGATCGTAATTGTAATTAGCAATAAGGGTCTGATAATTATGCTCAGAGGTGACGGATTCTATTCCCGCGAGAATGTCAGCGAAGAGTTGATTTTGAAATGACGGAATCAAGATACCGAGGGTATAACTTTGTGCATTCAACAACATGCCGGGAGCGCGATTAGGGATATAATTGATCTCTTCCATAATTTTGGCGATGCGCTCGCCTGTTTCCTTTGCCACCTTTTTCGGCGAGCGGATATAACGACTCACGGTCATTTTTGTTACGCCAGCCAGCGTAGCGATATCCTGTAAAGAAATTCTGTGATTGCGCATAACTTCTCCCAACGTCGGGGGAATCTTCAATCTTCCCCCGAAACTACATCACAATATTTTATTCTTTCAGTGCAATACGGCGTTAATGGCTAACACGCCCAGCAAACCCATAATAGAAATAAGGGTTTCCATCACCGTCCAGGTACGCAACGTTTCACCAACCGTCAGATTAAAATACCCTTTAAATAGCCAGAAGCCAGGGTCGTTTACGTGTGACGCGATCACGCTGCCCGCACCGGTTGCCAGTACCATTAAAGCGGGATCGGCATGGGTAACGTTGATAATCGGCAACACCACACCCGCGGTGGTAATGGCCGCGACGGTGGCAGAGCCCAGAGCGATACGCAACAGCGCCGCAACAGTCCAGCACATCAATAACGGCGAAAGTGTAGTTCCGGTCATTAAGTGTGAAATATAGTGCCCGACACCGCTATCTACTAATACCTGCTTAAACGCGCCGCCGCCAGCGATAATAAACACAATCATCGCGATAGCGCCTATAGAATCCCCAATGATATCCATGATTTGCTCGATGGTGCGTCCATTACGTCGGCCCAGTGTGAAAATCGCAATAACAATGGCAATAAACAGCGCAACGGCAGGGTTACCGACAAATTCAAAGAAGAGGCGCACGGTGTTAGTTTTCGGTAACGTAATTTCACAAACGGCGGCGATAGCCATCAGGATGACCGGGATCACGGCAGCGAAAATACTGTTCCAGAAGGAGGGCATCTCCTCTTCGCTAAACAGATGAGGATTAAATAAGCCTTCCGGTGGTGCTTTCTCAAAGCGAGTTAGCAGTTTAGAAAACAGCGGTCCTGCGACAATAACTGTCGGAATGGTAATGATAAATCCATACAGTAAAGTCGTTCCGAGATTAGCCTCAAAGATAGTCGCGATGGCAGTAGGCCCTGGATGTGGCGGCAGAAAACAGTGGGTTACAGAGAGCGCTGCTACCATTGGTACGCCAACATACAACAGGGGTAATCCTGATGATGCTACGATGGTAAATACCAACGGCAACAGCAGGACAAAACCCACTTCAAAAAACATGGCGAGGCCCACAACCAGACCGGTGATCACTAGCGCCCATTGCACGCGTTTTTTACCAAAAGTAGCAATCAGCGTAGTGGCGATACGTTGTGCCGCACCCGTATCAGAAATCAGCTTGCCTAACATGGCCCCGAAACCGAGGATCATTGCCAGCCCGCCGAGCGTGCTGCCGATACCATTTTGTATAGAGTGCAGGACGGCCTGTGCATCCATCCCTTCGGCAAATCCGACGACGGCAGCTACCAGAACGAGGGCAATAAAGCCGTTAACTTTAAAGCCGATCATCAGGATAAGAAGCAGCGCGACGCCTGCCGCAATAATGATTAATGGCATAGTCTTTATCTCTTATTAGTGCCAGAAAAGCAGCGCTTTCGCGCTGCACGTAGGGGGGCTGTTAAACAGCCACTAACATGCCGCCATCAACAAACAACAGGTGGCCGTTTACGAAATCAGAGGCTTTTGAAGAAAGGAACACCGCAGCACCAATCAGTTCCTGCGGATCTCCCCAGCGTGCGGCGGGGGTCCGTTTGCACAACCAGGCGGTGAAGGCTTCGTCCTCAACCAGTGCTTTAGTCATTTCTGTTTTGAAATAGCCCGGCGCAATACCGTTGACCTGAATATTGTGGCGCGCCAGCTCGACGCACATGCCGCGGGTGAGCATTTTTACCGCCCCTTTCGATGCGGCATAAGGGGTGATGGTGTCACGTCCCAGTTCGCTTTGCATCGAGCAAATATTAATAACTTTACCTGCCTTGCGTTCAACCATGTGACGAGTTACCGCTTGCGATACCAGGAACACGGCGGTCTGGTTTACTGCGATCACATCATTCCACTCTTGTTCAGGGAACTCAGTAAAAGGATGACGGCGCTGGATACCGGCGTTATTCACCAGCACATCAATGGGGCCGATGTCCTTTTCGATATGTTCAACGGCGGCATCAATTTCATGTTTATGAGTAACATTAAAAGGTGCGGCAACGGCCTGAATACCCTCCTGGTGGAGTTTTTCTACAGCAAGTTCTGCGCGTTCGGCAGTAATATCATTAATAATTATTTGTGCGCCATATTTACCCAGGCCGGTTGCCAGTAAAAAGCCAATGCCCTGTGCTGAACCGGTAATCAAGATATTTTTTCCTGCCAGTGAAAATAGATCGTTCATTGTATTATTCCTTTATTTATCTCTTAGAAAACAAGCTGGACTTTTGCTGCCTGGGTTTTATCACCGGCGAAACGTAGCGCCTCTTCCAGGTCAGTGAAGGGATATTCAGCACTCAGTAAAGGCAGTGGATTGATAACGCCATTCGCCAGCCATGACACTGCGGTATTAAATTCGCTGGTAAAACGGAAAGAGCCTCTGAGTGAAATCTCCTTACCAATCAACGTCATCATTGGGAATTCTGCCATCGCGCCTCCCATACCTACCTGCACCATTACGCCGCGTGCACGAGTGACCTCCAGACAGGTATTCACTGATGAAGGATGACCGGACACTTCAAAGCTGACATCGAAATAGCCTTTTTCCGCTTTCCAGTGATCCATGTCGTCGTTTTGTGGGTTTACGAGCACATCCGCCCCCATCTCTTTGCCCAGCGAAAGGGAACGGGGACTCACATCAGCACAGACAATTTCCGCGGCCCCCAGTGTTTTCACTGCACTGACAATCAGGCAGCCAATGGGTCCAACACCGGAAATAAATACTCGCTTGCCCTGTAACTCGCCGGCCTGATGTGCGGCATGAATCGCGACGGCTAAAGGTTCGGCAAAAGCCATAACCTTTTCGTCAGCTTTGGCCGGATAAGGGACACATTGCGACGTTTCGACCATTTTATAACGGGTAAAACCACCATCAACATGAGGGAAATACATGGCACTGCCAAAAAAACGCATATCTGTACACTGATTCTCGTTATGTTCAATGCAGTATTTGCAGTGACCGCACGGTTTAGACGGATTAATGGCTACCGTTTGCCCTTCATGTAATTCTGATGAGTCGCTATGAATAACTTTACCGATAACTTCATGACCTAACACCATCGGTGCCTTTATCATGAAATTACCTACTTTTCCTTCCTGATAATAATGTAAATCGGAACCGCAAATTCCACCTCGGGTTATTTGTACTAATGTTCCATTATTATTCCAATCTATCGTCTGCTCGGTAACGGCAACAGTTTTCTTGCCCGCAACAACGCAGGACTGTGTTTTCACTTGCATAAATTCCTCACTGGTCAGGTAGACACCTCGGAAGCATTTAAGCGGTTTTAACTGTCATTATTTGTGATGAAGATCACGTCAGAAAATTGTTACATTACTATGTTACGCATAACGTGATGTGCCTTGTAATTCTTATCAGTAGAAATAAAAAAACGTGAAATTATTATGCCGCCAGGCGTAGTATCGCAGCAGGTAAGATGATTCAGGAGATTTTAAATGGCGGGTGAAAGCTTTATTTTGATGGGCGTTTCAGGGAGTGGTAAAACATTAATTGGTAGCAAGGTTGCCGCGTTATTATCTGCTAAATTTATTGATGGTGACGATCTTCATCCAGCCAAAAATATAGATAAAATGTCGCAGGGTATTCCATTATCTGATGAAGATCGACTTCCCTGGCTGGAACGCTTAAATGATGCTTCATACAGTCTTTATAAAAAGAATGAAACAGGATTTATTGTCTGTTCATCATTAAAAAAACAGTATCGTGATATTTTACGCAAGGGTAGCCCCCATGTTCATTTCCTCTGGTTAGATGGCGACTATGAAACTATTCTCGCGCGAATGCAGCGTCGGGCTGGGCATTTTATGCCGGTAGCGTTACTAAAAAGTCAGTTTGAGGCACTGGAGCGTCCACAAGCAGATGAACAGGATATTGTGCGCATTGATATCAACCATGATATTGCCAATGTCACCGAACAATGTCGGCAGGCTGTGCTGGCGATACGACAAAACAGAATATGTGCGAAAGAGGGCAGCGCCTCAGATCAGCGCTGCGAATGATTTTCAGAAGTCAGCCTTCAGGACTACGCGGTAGCGGGCTTTACCGTCACGCACGTGCTGGATTGCATCGTTAATTTTTGACATCGGGAACAGCTCGGTAATTGGCGCGACCTTGCTGCGACCGGCAAATTTCGTCAGTTTTTTGCGCGCAGTTCAAACGGGTTCCCAGTCGCAGAGCCGGAGATGCTGCGGTCGCCGCCAATCAGCGTAAACGCCGGTACCGGCAGCGGTGTCAATACGGCGCCCACGGTGTGGAAATTACCGCCCGAAGCCAGCGCTTCGAAATACCGGCTGCCAGTTCAGGTCAACGTTGACAGTGTTGATTATCAGATCAAACTGACCGGCTAGCTCTTTCAGCGCTTCCGGTGAGCGGCTATTTACCACGTGATATTTCACCATCGCCCGCACTTCCTGCTCTTTCGACGGATTGGAACTGAACGCCGTCACTTCCGCACCCATCGCGCGCAGCAGCTTAATGGCGATATGCCCGGCCCCGCAGATCCCTATCACCCCGACACGGCTGGTGGCGGTGACGTGATGCATCAGCAGCGGTTTAAACACCGTAATCCCACCGCACAGCATTGGGCCTGCGGTTTCGATATCAATGTTGTCTGGCAGTGGGATCACCCATTGCCAGTCGGCGCGCAGCTTATCAGCAAAGCCGCCGTGGTTGAGGATGGTCGGCACCGAACCTTCGGTACAGTTAATCTGGTTGCCATCGATACAAGCATCGCAGTGGCCGCAGCTTCGCGCCGTCCAGCCAATGCCTACGCGTTGGCCAATCTTCAGCCCTTTACTCTGCGCAGCGCTTCCAGTGCTACCACGTGGCCAATCACCTCGTGGCCGGCAACCAGCGGATATTCCGAGAATCCCCATTCGTTATCGATCATCGACAGATCCGAGTGGCAGATCCCGCAGTAATCCACCTTCACCTCAACGTCTTCCGGCAGCAGTTCGCCGGCGTCGTATTCCCAAACTTCCAGTTCCGCTCCAGCATTTTTAGCGGCGTAGCTTTTTATTATGGACATCGTGTATCTCTTTCGTGTGGTGTTGAACTGAGAGTGTAGAGCATGGCAGGGCGGGGTGCCTGGAGTGTGACAAAGGTTACACATCGCTGTATGCAATGCTGAAAATTTCAGCACTTAGCGAGGTGCGAGCAAGCTGGCGCTTGCATGGCAGCGCGTGGCAGGTATAATCCACAACGTTTTCCGCAGCAAACCTTTCGCTTGGAGCCGGCGAATGCAGTACGCAGTTGATTCAAAATCAACCGTAGAAATATAGGCCGGTTCGAGTCCGGCCTTCGGCACCAAAAGTATGTAAATAGACCTCAACTGAGGTCTTTTTTTATGCCTGAAATCCAGTGTTTATCTATCTTTCCCGCTATATTAACTCTCTCAAGGTCAACCGATATCAACGTACATCTACCAACATATGTTGGTACAGATGATGGTATTTCCGGTTCGATAATGCTTGTACCAACAGGGAGGGAATACGATGGCATTAACAGATATCAAAGTCAGAGCAGCCAAGCCAACGGATAAGCAATATTAGCTGACTGATGGTGGCGGTATGCATCTGCTTGTCCATCCAAATGGTTCTAAGTACTGGCGTTTGCAGTACCGTTATGAGGGAAAGCAAAAAATGCTGGCACTTGGGGTTTATCCTGAAATCACACTAGCGGATGCCAGAGTACGTCGTGACGAGGCGCGTAAGCTGCTTGCGAATGGCGTCGATCCGGGAGACAAAAAGAAAAATGATAAGGTTGAACAGAGTAAAGCACGAACCTTTAAAGAAGTCGCGATTGAGTGGCATGGCACCAATAAAAAGTGGTCTGAAGATCACGCCCATCGTGTGCTAAAAAGTCTTGAAGATAATCTTTTTGCAGCGCTTGGTGAACGTAATATCGCTGAGTTAAAAACTCGAGATTTATTAGCACCTATTAAGGCCGTAGAAATGTCTGGACGTCTTGAAGTGGCCGCTCGTCTTCAGCAGCGCACTACAGCCATCATGCGCTATGCAGTGCAAAGTGGGTTAATTGATTATAACCCGGCACAAGAGATGGCTGGGGCGGTTGCTTCCTGTAATCGACAACATCGTCCCGCGCTTGAATTAAAGCGCATCCCTGAGTTGCTTACAAAAATAGATAGCTATACTGGTAGGCCGCTAACCCGATGGGCGATAGAACTCACTTTGCTGATCTTTATTCGGTCCAGTGAGCTGCGTTTTGCTCGTTGGTCAGAGATCGATTTCGAAGCGTCTATATGGACTATCCCACCGGAGCGGGAGCCTATTCCTGGAGTGAAACATTCCCATAGAGGCTCAAAAATGCGTACAACGCATCTAGTGCCTCTTTCAACGCAAGCTCTTGCAATTTTAAAGCAGATAAAACAGTTTTATGGGGCCCATGACTTGATATTTATTGGTGATCACGATTCGCACAAACCCATGAGTGAGAATACGGTAAATAGTGCGTTACGGGTCATGGGGTATGATACAAAAGTAGAGGTTTGTGGTCATGGCTTTCGAACAATGGCCTGTAGTTCATTGGTCGAATCAGGTCTGTGGTCTCGTGATGCTGTTGAACGTCAGATGAGCCACATGGCGCGAAATTCAGTGAGGGCCGCGTATATCCATAAAGCAGAGCATCTGGAAGAACGGCGATTGATGCTACAGTGGTGGGCCGATTTTCTGGATGTAAACAGAGAAAGGTTTATCAGTCCATTTGAATATGCAAAGATTAATAATCCATTAAAACAGTAATCATCCCGGGCAAATGCCCGGGAATTATTCTAGGATTATTTTCTTTGTTAAAAAAGACAAACGGTATTAACTGATGTATTTACTATTTACCGCTCCCTGCAGGGGGGATTATCAGAATCCGCGGTTATTCATTATTTATATACATTCAATAAAAAAGTAACCTCATAAAAAATCCTGTACTCACAGGGTGATGCGGGATAACTGACGTAAGGAGTGCTGCAGGGATTTGATGGTCCCTTGTAGACTGGCCCCCTGAATCTCCAGACAACCAATATCACTTAAATAAGTGATAGTCTTAATACTAGTTTTTAGACTAGTCATTGGAGAACAGATGATTGATGTCTTAGGGCCGGAGAAACGCAGACGGCGTACCACACAGGAAAAGATCGCAATTGTTCAGCAGAGCTTTGAACCGGGGATGACGGTCTCCCTCGTTGCCCGGCAACATGGTGTAGCAGCCAGCCAGTTATTTCTCTGGCGTAAGCAATACCAGGAAGGAAGTCTTACTGCTGTCGCCGCCGGAGAACAGGTTGTTCCTGCCTCTGAACTTGCTGCCGCCATGAAGCAGATTAAAGAACTCCAGCGCCTGCTCGGCAAGAAAACGATGGAAAATGAACTCCTCAAAGAAGCCGTTGAATATGGACGGGCAAAAAAGTGGATAGCGCACGCGCCCTTATTGCCCGGGGATGGGGAGTAAGCTTAGTCAGCCGTTGTCTCCGGGTGTCGCGTGCGCAGTTGCACGTCATTCTCAGACGAACCGATGACTGGATGGATGGCCGCCGCAGTCGTCACACTGATGATACGGATGTGCTTCTCCGTATACACCATGTTATCGGAGAGCTGCCAACGTATGGTTATCGTCGGGTATGGGCGCTGCTTCGCAGACAGGCAGAACTTGATGGTATGCCTGCGATCAATGCCAAACGTGTTTACCGGATCATGCGCCAGAATGCGCTGTTGCTTGAGCGAAAACCTGCTGTACCGCCATCGAAACGGGCACATACAGGCAGAGTGGCCGTGAAAGAAAGCAATCAGCGATGGTGCTCTGACGGGTTCGAGTTCTGCTGTGATAACGGAGAGAGACTGCGTGTCACGTTCGCGCTGGACTGCTGTGATCGTGAGGCACTGCACTGGGCGGTCACTACCGGCGGCTTCAACAGTGAAACAGTACAGGACGTCATGCTGGGAGCGGTGGAACGCCGCTTCGGCAACGATCTTCCGTCGTCTCCAGTGGAGTGGCTGACGGATAATGGTTCATGCTACCGGGCTAATGAAACACGCCAGTTCGCCCGGATGTTGGGACTTGAACCGAAGAACACGGCGGTGCGGAGTCCGGAGAGTAACGGAATAGCAGAGAGCTTCGTGAAAACGATAAAGCGTGACTACATCAGTATCATGCCCAAACCAGACGGGTTAACGGCAGCAAAGAACCTTGCAGAGGCGTTCGAGCATTATAACGAATGGCATCCGCATAGTGCGCTGGGTTATCGCTCGCCACGGGAATATCTGCGGCAGCGGGCTTGTAATGGGTTAAGTGATAACAGATGTCTGGAAATATAGGGGCAAATCCACCTTGTGCTGATATGAATACGGATATTTTATACAGAATACTTTTCAGTACAAGCGACTGTATTACAGTCTGCCATATATGATTACCTGTGATCAGGAAGAATAAGTGGCTGAGGTTTCAAACTGTCTGCCGGTATATTCCTCTCTCCCTTAAAAACCATAACAGGTTAGTTATCTTCGTCTGTCAGCGGATTGAATGGCGGTATATTTTCAGTACAAATACCGGTCATCCACTGAAAAATACCTGCGAAATGACGGGCACTGATTTTTCTACTGACGGGCTGATGAGACGTTATGTCACTGGCGGTAATAATCAGTGGCACACTGTAGCCTCCCTGCACATGACCATAATGATGAACAGGATTGGCACTGTCGCTGACCGACAGCCCAAGGCCAGAAAAGTAAAGCATGGCGAAATGACGTGAGTACCGGCGAAGGATACCATCAAGCTGGCCAAGAAAGTTATCCAGTTTACTGATGCTGGCGAGGTAACAGGCAATTTTTCGGGGATACTGCTCCAGGTAATTATTCGGCTAGGAGTTAAGGCTGTCACACGGATTTGGATGAGAACCCATCATGTGCAGGAAAATTATCTTCGGAGAGGATGTATCCGCCAGCGCACGTTCTGTTTCCTGTAACAACAGTTTGTCATCTGTTTTACGGGAAGCGAAGCTGCCTTTCTTGAGGAAAGTGGCATGCTCCGCATCAGAAGCAATAACAGAGATGCGTGTGTCATGCTCCCCCAGTTTTCCTTGATTGGATATCCACCATGTGCTGTATCCTGCTTTTGCTGCCAGCGCCACCACATTGTTGCCGGAATCAGGGTTCTGCTCATAGTCATAAATCAGTGTCCGGCTCAGGGAAGACACTGTACTGGAGGCTGTCGAGGTATAATCGTCAATAAATAAACCGGGTGCCGTATTCAGCCACGGTGTGGTTGGTACGGGATAGTCATACACTGACATATAATCCCTGCGCACACTCTCACCAGTGACAATAACAATCGTATCATATAACGGTGCTCCCGGCTGGATTTTCCAGTTGTCAGCCCCGTGCTACTCAGTTGTTCATAACGCTGCATTTCACGTAATGTGTCAGTTGTCCCCACAACTGTTCCTTTAACCATCCGCAATGGCCAACGGTTTACAGAGCATAATACGAATAGCCGTAGAGCCAGCCAGTTACGGTGGTCGCGATGGTGTGTCCGCCAGAAAATCACCACGAATACCAGAATCGCGGCACTGACCAGAAAATGATAAACAGGAAACACGGGGCGGTTCACTTTGCTTTCTCCTGTAGTGTTTTCTGTAGGTTCTGAACCGGTTCTAGCGGGGTTGTGAGGCTGATGGCAATCGCCGGGCTCTTCCTGCATGTTACACTGGTACTGCAAGAGGGGGCCTTCGCTCCTCTGACATTACTCAGTATTTTCACTACTACACCCCATCTGCCATCCATAACAACCGATTCACCCCCTCGCGAGGCGTTGTTGCCCGTCACCCGGACAGACACCGTTATGGACTTCTCTTGTTGCACGATCGATCAATTGTTATGCATGCTGACACCACAACCCCGGTGGGTATGACCGATGCCTTTCTCACTCTCTTCCCGGTCATCGTCGGCCTTCCCCGTTATTGTGGCGTGTCAGCACCCTCGACGGCATTTCGATGGCTGCTCAGTGTTCACTCACGTTACGGCCCGCATAACCCGTTGACTTCCTGAAGAAGTCGTTTCAGGGAGAGATTCAGCCCTTTTGTTACCTCCTGGACCGCTTCTTGTCCTTCCAGTCGGAGCGAGAGTTAGCCGGGGCGGACTTTCACCGACGGAAAGATCGTGCATTTCAAGGCACACACAACAATATCTGCGAGCGTGCTATCCGTCCGGTCGTTATGGGACGAAAGGCCTGGTTGTTCGCTGGTTCACTGGTGGCCGGGAACCGCGCGGCACAGATAATGAGCCTTCTGGGAACCGCAGTCTGGAGCCACATGCTTGGCTGACGGACGTCCTGACGCGTCTGCCGGAGTGGCCGGAGGAGAGGTTGGCTGAGTTACTGCCTCTTGAGGGCTTTACCTTCTTCGGGTAAGTGATACCTGCCGTCAGGTGTTTGTGCACCGGGCCATAACCTGCAGTTGGGAATTGAACGCCTGACAACAGGAAATGAGCTAGAGCAGTAAACACGCGGGCTGACAATGGGTCAGAATATGAGTTAGCCCGGCGTTATTCCTGGGGTCAGTACTTCAGATCTAGCCTCCGGTACCAGACTAGCTAGCCCCTACGCAACCAAATAAATCAACCATCGTCAGAGTGCAATCGTTCATATACACTGTCGGTGATGCGCTAAAAAATGCGTTAATGTTGAGTTCCTCGAACCCTTACCAATTAAGGGACATAGCCAGATACGCAACTGGCTGATGCAAGCAGTCTAATGTCTTTAGATCCGCTGGCCTGCGGGCATGACAATGTCAAACAGTCAAAGATTGTGGCGTTGACGGTCAGTCTTGGGGACAAAAAAGCTCAGTATTCTCGTTGGCAACCAGATAATTTAACAGTTGATGCTGAAACGAAATAGGCATCTTGGTTCTGTAATGCCAGTCAGTTAAGCAACTGACTGGCTCTTTTTCGGGGCTGTGGGGTATTTCCAGGGCCTCTCCTTTACCACTCTCGGGAAGGCCCTTTCCCTTCTTGTCGGTAATTTCACAAGTTGTCCCATACTTGCAAGATCGCGCATCAGCTCCGGTATACGTCCCGGTGAAGCGCCCTGCAATGTCATCAGCATTCTCATCACCATTCCGCATGATTCTGAGAAACTCAGTTGATTCGGCCAGTAACCTTTCAGATGTTCCGCCATTTTAATCATCTGATATCTCACCAGATTATAAGCCAGTAAGACACCCCACAGCTCTTGCTCCACAAGCTCCGGCTTTTTACTTCTCAGCGTCAGCCTGCTCCGTTGCATCGTCTGTTTTATCTCCCTGTATCCCAGTTCGATTTCCCAGCGATGACTGTACAGATCCCCCATTTCTCCTCCGGGGAAGCGCATGGCGTCCGTCATCGACGTCAGCAGATGGCAGACTTTTCCTTTGCGCGTCACGGTCAGCAGGCGGGCAGTCACTTCATTTCCCAGTCCCGGCCACTTTTTTCGTGCCTGCGGGCTGGTTTTCAGCTTCACCAGATGATCGCCTTTACCCAGTTTTCTGATCTCTTCATATTGCGCTCCCTTTCTGAGAGGTATCATCCAGTGGCGGTGTTCTCCCGCCAGGCTCCAGGCATTTAACAGTCCCAGTGAGTAATAACCTTTATCCATTAACGTCAGAGTGTTATCGCCGGTTTGTTCTATAAGTTGCTCAGCAAGCTCATTTTCGCTGTTCTTCATCGTGCCGAAGGCTGCAGCCGTCAGCAGATGGCTGGTCAGTTCCATCTGGCAGACCATTTTGACCTGCGGGTAGAGCGCCGGGTTCCCGGCATGTGTCTGGCGGGGGAAGGCTGCATCGTTCTCTGGTGTATCCGGTGTGCGCCAGAACACACCATCGATGGCCAGCAGGGTCAGGCCGCACCAGTGCGGATGCGGCGTGGCGTTATGCCAGAGCTGCGCTGTTTTCGTGAACACGCGGCGGACAGCCTCACTTCCCAGGCGCTGGCGGGCCTGAATAACGGCACTGGGGGCAACGAAGGGGCGATTGCCCGGCAGCATGATGTCCAGGCGATTCACAATCTGGTGAAGAGGTTCTTTACGCTCAAGCGCCATGCCAACAATACACCAGACCATCATTTCGAGGGGAAGACGGCGCTTGCGTAGCGTTACAGTACCTGATTCGGCAAGGCAACGAGAGATGAGTTCGGGGTCGAGGTAATCCCCCAGAGAAGTCAGTGGGTTACGCAGAGAATCGTAACGGGATACCAGATCAAGAGCCTGTCCAATGTGCATAAAAAAATCCGGAAACAAGTGAGCGTTTCCGGATTCTTACACAGCCACTGGATCGGTCAACTGATCCTTAACTGATCGGCATTAATCTTGGTTCTGGTGTTTGTAACAAACTATCAGCTACAAAAATATGCTCAATTTGTGACATCAGTAACAAAACGCGTTTTGTTATGTGGATTGCTTGTTTTTTGATCTGGTATAACAGGTATAAAGGTATACAGAAAAGCAAAGAAATACTGCAAAGGAAAACAGCTATAACGTAAGCTAAAGTAATAACCTCTCAGTCTTTCCTCATTTGACGAAGGGAGTTTTATTCAACCTGAACGGACTACGAAAATGAGCACAATGAATAAGTCAATTTTTGAAGCAGGGTTGAACTGTGCCAGTGGTGGAATATCTGGCGAACATTGTTTTTTGTTGGTGACCCAAAACTGTAGGTGGGTATCAGTTTTATCTTTCATAGAGTGAAATATGTTAAGAAGAAATGGAGGAAAAGATTGTACTGATTAGGTATTGATAACAATCAATAGTACTGGCGTATTTGAAGACAATATAATTATTTCTGGATATTGTTGAGGCTCCCTAATATTTACTTTAAGGGCTATATTAGAATAACACAGGAAACAAATATGGCAACAGCATGGTATAAACAAGTTAATCCACCACAACGGAAAGCTCTTTTTTCCGCATGGCTTGGATATGTATTTGATGGCTTTGATTTTATGATGATATTTTACATTCTTCATATTATAAAAGCAGATCTTGGCATTACGGATATTCAGGCTACTTTAATAGGGACAGTGGCCTTCATAGCCAGACCTATTGGAGGTGGTTTTTTTGGTGCCATGGCTGATAAATATGGTCGTAAGCCAATGATGATGTGGGCAATTTTCATTTACTCAGTCGGAACAGGCCTTAGCGGTATTGCTACAAACTTATATATGCTCGCAGTTTGCCGTTTTATTGTTGGCTTAGGGATGTCTGGTGAATATGCATGTGCTTCAACTTATGCGGTAGAAAGTTGGCCTAAAAATCTTCAATCTAAAGCTAGTGCTTTTTTGGTAAGTGGTTTTTCTGTTGGAAATATTATTGCGGCACAAATAATCCCTCAGTTTGCTGAAGTATATGGATGGAGAAACTCTTTTTTTATAGGCCTGTTACCAGTTTTACTAGTTCTTTGGATCAGAAAAAGTGCTCCAGAAAGTCAGGAGTGGATTGAAGATAAATATAAGGATAAATCAACATTTTTGTCTGTCTTCAGAAAACCACATCTTTCAATCTCTATGATCGTTTTCCTCGTCTGTTTTTGTCTATTTGGTGCAAACTGGCCGATAAACGGACTACTTCCTTCCTACCTGGCAGATAATGGAGTTAATACAGTGGTCATTTCAACTCTGATGACAATAGCAGGTTTAGGAACACTGACAGGTACAATATTTTTTGGTTTTGTTGGTGATAAGATTGGTGTAAAAAAAGCCTTTGTAGTCGGTCTAATAACTTCATTTATTTTCCTTTGTCCTCTTTTTTTTATTTCTGTGAAAAACTCTTCTCTTATAGGATTATGTCTCTTTGGATTAATGTTTACAAATTTAGGTATTGCAGGGTTGGTTCCAAAATTTATATATGATTACTTTCCAACAAAATTAAGAGGATTAGGGACCGGTCTTATTTATAACTTAGGGGCAACTGGAGGAATGGCCGCACCTGTATTAGCTACATACATTTCAGGATATTATGGCTTAGGTGTTTCATTATTCATTGTTACGGTTGCATTCTCTGCCTTATTAATTTTGTTAGTTGGTTTTGATATTCCAGGTAAAATTTATAAACTATCCGTGGCTAAATGATTGGAGGCTTTATGATTAATTATGGCGTTGTTGGTGTTGGATACTTTGGCGCTGAATTAGCTCGTTTTATGAATATGCATGATAATGCAAAAATTACATGTGTATACGATCCTGAAAATGGAGAAAATATTGCCCGTGAATTGCAGTGTATCAATATGTCAAGCTTGGATGCTTTAGTCTCAAGTAAATTAGTCGATTGCGTGATCGTAGCCACCCCAAATTATCTGCATAAAGAACCAGTAATTAAAGCAGCAAAGAATAAGAAGCATGTTTTTTGTGAAAAACCAATTGCATTAAGTTATGAAGATTGTGTGGATATGGTCAAAGCGTGTAAAGAAGCTGGTGTGACCTTTATGGCCGGGCATATTATGAATTTTTTCAATGGGGTTCAATATGCACGGAAGTTAATTAAAGAAGGTGTTATCGGCGAAATATTATCATGTCATACTAAGAGAAATGGCTGGGAAAACAAACAAGAGAGACTTTCCTGGAAAAAGATGAAAGAACAATCTGGTGGACATCTATATCATCATATACATGAGTTAGATTGTGTTCAGCATTTACTTGGAGAAATACCAGAGACGGTTACTATGATTGGTGGAAATTTGGCCCATTCTGGTCCAGGATTTGGCAATGAAGATGATATGTTATTTATGACCTTGGAATTCCCGTCAGGAAAACTAGCAACCTTAGAGTGGGGGAGTGCATTTAACTGGCCGGAACATTATGTCATCATCAATGGAACTAAAGGCTCTATTAAAATTGATATGCAAGAAACAGCAGGGTCACTTAGGATTGGCGGTCAGACAAAGCATTTTTTGGTCCATGAAACACAAGAAGAAGATGATGATCGTCGGAAAGGCAATATGACCTCAGAAATGGATGGCGCTATAGCATATGGTCATCCAGGAAAAAAAACACCATTATGGCTTGCCAGTTTAATAAGAAAGGAGACGTTATTCCTCCATAATATCCTCTGTGGTGCAAAACCTGAAGAAGATTATATTGACCTTCTCAATGGTGAGGCGGCCATGTCGGCGATTGCTACTGCTGATGCTGCCACTCTTTCAAGATCGCAGGACAGGAAAGTGAAAATCAGTGAGATCATTAAACATACATCAGTAATGTAAAAACTATACGCCTCTTGATTTAATTCAGGAGGCCTTTTATGTATGATCAAGAATTTTATCTTCGATAATCTCATAATTTTAGCAGTGCCATTTATGATAAAAACATCCCTTAAAACCAATCTAATCTTTTTCTTCCTCTGTGTATTTGTTCCCCATATGGCGTCATAATTTACGCTACGTAATACGGGATAGTTACGATACGCAGCGATAGCGCTAAGTTTTAGTTAAAATCCCCCATCAGCGGGATATGGGGATCTCTGGGAGGTTCAGGTTTTAGCATCGCGACTTTAATACGACAGACGCTGGTGACGATGATGCCAAGTAGTGACTCTTCCGAATAAGGTTCCCACTGACCAATTGGCGCGCGCTTCGCAATAAAATCTCCCTTCGCCCAGTATTGGGAAAAGTAGATACATTCAAACTGTGTACGCTGTTTCGTCTCACAGTTCACGACATTGCTGGCCGATGAGCTGACCATTGGGCCTATCCGGGCTGTCCCGATGGATATTACGCCGAAGTATGTGGGAATTGCCAGCGGATTGATGAACGCCGGTTCCGCTGTCGCCGACATTATTTCACCTATCGCCTTTGGCATTATTATCGACAAAACAGGCAACTGGAGTTTACCATTCTACGGTTCCGTCGCATTGCTTGTTATTGGTATATTCCTGACGTTCTTCATGCGTCCAGATAAGTCATTGTAAAAGTCGAATCAGGGCTGAAGTGGCACACTGAATTTGGCCACCTGAACAGAGGTGATATGCTCACCTCAGAACAACACAGGTGCTCCAATGAAAAAAAGAAATTTCAGCGCAGAGTTTAAACGCGAATCCGCTCAACTGGTTGTTGACCAGAAATACACGGTGGCAGATGCCGCGAAAGCTATGGATGTTGGCCTTTCCACAATGACAAGATGGGTCAAACAACTGCGTGATGAGCGTCAGGGCAAAACACCAAAAGCCTCTCCGATAACACCAGAACAAATCGAAATACGTAAGCTGAGGAAAAAGCTACAACGGATTGAAATGGAGAATGAAATATTAAAAAGGCTACTGTAGATTCAATCTGTCAATGCAACACCCCTTTCAATTATCTCTTTCGGTGTTTTGAACTTCATGTCTTTCTCGGTCTGTTGTTTAGCTGAGCAGCAACCAGATTCTAGTTCATGTTGAGTATATTGGGCAAGACATGTCTTTTTAGGAAAGTACTGCCGAATTAGCCCATTTGTGTTCTCATTTGTTCCCCGCTGCCAAGGTAACTCCAGGATTGCAGAGGTAAACTTTAACGCCGGTGCTGACAGTAAATTCCAGATGTCTGGCCAGTTCCATTCCTCTGTCCCATGTCAGTGATTTTCTGAGTTCTGACGGTAAACTCAGGAATTTGTCGGTAAGAGCCTGATTTACTGAGACAGAATCTTTGCCCCTGAGTCTAAGGATGATCGTATAACGTGATTTTCGGTCTACAAGTGTGGCTATATGAGAAGTTTTTGTACCTGAGACTAAATCGCCCTCCCAATGCCCCAGAGAGCGTCTGTTATCGATATTTCGGTACGTTTGTGAATTGGTGTTCCGTTCACTATGTTAATCGTACCTCTTTCGCCTTTGCGGGTATGACGCCTGCCATGGCGAAGGCTATGCGACCGTCGCAGATGCTGTATATTCAGGTGGTGTAGCGCTTCACGGCTACGCAAAGTATAATGTTTTAGTAATTGTCTCAGGTGATATTCGCAGCGTTTTTTGACGTGGTTTTGTTCGCCTTAACCATCCTGATATTTGCTCTGGAGACCATTTCATCTCCAGCTTTTCCAGAACAAGCTTTTAAATGGTAAATTTTGATCCAGTAGTACGGGTCCTGGCCTTTTCGCCATTCTGTTGGCTCGGTTATTAGCATCAACAGCTTTGTAATACGTCTGCCCCGATTACGCTGAACTTCACGTGAGATCGTCGAAGGACTGCGATTCAGCGCAGTAGCTATCGCACGAATGCTCATTTTGGCTGACAAACCAGCTCGTATCTCCTCGCGCTCAGACAGTGTCAGGTGAGCTACAGCCCGCTTACGCTCATGGGGTTTTATGCCGCCAGTATCCCTTAACATAGTGAAGATCGTTCCGGGTTTTGAACCCAGGATATTCGCTATTTCACTGAAGCCTGTTCCGTTCTTCCATAGTTCAAAAACAGAGGCTTTTTCCTCTGCTGTAAATGTTCGTCTCATTCAAAAAACCTCCGCAACCCCATGTTTTCACATAACTGTTGCGTTGACCAATTGAATCTACAGTTGCTTTTTTTAATATATCTCGCTCAAGGCGAGCTTCATTTAACGCCTTACGCAGTTGCAGAATTTCAGATTCCAGTTCAGCCACCGTGCGGGAACCAGGAGTACCGAGCCCTTTTCTGGCGGCGGTAACCCATTGTCCTAAAGTGCCTTCAGGAAGAGATAATCGGGAAGCGCCTTCACTGATCGAAAGTTGATTTTCAAGAACCGTTCTGACAGCTTCGGCTTTGAACTTTTTAGAGTAACGTTGGGTTTTTCTGCTCATTATTAGCTCCTTCTGATGCCATTCTATTTCAGGAAGGAGTGTCCGTTAAACTCAGGCTACCTCAGGAAAAACCGTCCTGAAAAACCAGACGGCAGACGGGCTGTATTACGCAGTCAGGTACTTGAGCTACATGGCATCAGCCACGGTTCGGCCGGAGCAAGAAGCATCGCCACAATGGCAACCCGGAGAGGCTACCAGATGGGACGCTGGCTTGCTGGCAGGCTCATGAAAGAGCTGGGGCTGGTCAGCTGTCAGCAGCCGACTCACCGGTATAAACGTGGTGGTCATGAACATGTTGCTATCCCTAACTACCTTGAAAGGCAGTTCGCCGTGACCGAGCCAAATCAGGTGTGGTGCGGTGATGTGACCTATATCTGGACGGGTAAGCGCTGGGCGTACCTCGCCGTTGTTCTCGACCTGTTCGCAAGAAAACCAGTGGGCTGGGCCATGTCGTTCTCGCCGGACAGCAGGCTTACCATGAAAGCACTGGAAATGGCATGGGAAACCCGTGGTAAGCCCGTCGGGGTGATGTTCCAAGCGATCAAGGCAGTCATTATACGAGCAGGCAGTTCCGGCAGTTACTGTGGCGATACCGGATCAGGCAGAGTATGAGTCGGCGTGGAAACTGCTGGGATAACAGCCCAATGGAGCGCTTCTTCAGGAGTCTGAAGAACGAATGGGTGCCAGCGACGGGCTATGTAAGCTTCAGCGATGCAGCTCACGCAATAACGGACTATATCGTTGGATATTACAGCGCACTAAGACCGCACGAATATAATGGTGGGTTACCACCAAACGAATCAGAAAACCGATACTGGAAAAACTCTAACGCGGAGGCCAGTTTTAGTTGACCACAACAGACTACCTGAAGGGAGCCGCGGTCGCCTGGCAGTTGCAGTAGCAGGAGATCATCCAGCCGCAGTACAGGTCACGATGACTCTGGTTAATGATACCGGCTTTGACCCCGTATTTTCCGGCTCTATCGCTGAATCATGGCGTCAGCAGCCGTGCACACCATCCTATTGTTGTGACTGGGAGGCTGCCACCATGCTTCGCGCTTTCCCTCTGGCGAAAAAGGGAGAAGGACGGGCCCGTCTGCCTTCACTTTATGCCAGCTTCGGTAAGCTGGGTGAGACACCGACTCATGAAGATATCATTGATAACAATCGATCCATCAACTGGCCTGTATAACGTGGCTGCCGGTGATTAAGAAAGCTGCACCTACCTAAGTAGTAGCAAACGCACACTTTTTAGAAAAATCGATGGTCAGAAACTGGATTAGCAATTCCGTTCCATGGTTGCTTTTGATTTACGTTGGCGTCTGATCATTGATTTATCCTCAAAAGCCCAACCTCATTGGTAATGAACCAGCTCCGTGAATGTCCGCTCTGGCACAGAGCGAAATTTTTTGATCTCCCCCCTGAAATCTAAACTTAGTCATGTCACGTTTTTGGGTTTCTAAAATTTTAACTTCGCGTTTTTCGTTGCCGTAAGGGTTATACAGAAATGTCCGTTAAGCAGAGTTCAAAATTGATTGCCGTGATCACGACTGGTTTGAAAGCCGCGCCCAAGCCTGTACAGCTCTGGTTTGCGTTGATTATGAACCTGTCAGCCTAAAGCAAGCGGATGGACGATGAGTATTGGTAATCTTTCAGAGTCCGGAAAAGTTCAGCCCCAGTCTGAACAGGCTTGCTGGCGCCAGTCCAGTTTCATTCAGTCGTGGTTTGGTTCTTACGGCCTGTGCAATCTACCTCATTAGGCACATCGGCCTGCCAGATACCGGCTCGGGGTGTATTTCCGCTTCCACGCTGAATACTGTTCTCAGCAATCCTGGGGTCATCACCTCTTCTGGTGTGCCTTGCGCCATAACATGTCCGTTTGCCATTACCACCAGTTGATCGCAGTACCGGCTAGCCTGATTAAGGTCGTGCAGCACAGCGACCACCGTTTTCCCCTGAGTCCGGAGTTCGCCCATCAACCGCATCAGGTCCACCTGGTGATTGATATCAAGATAGGTGGTTGGCTCATCAAGTAATACAACGGGCGTATTCTGGGCCAGGACCATTGCCAGAAATGCGCGCTGGCGCTGACCGCCGGAAAGCTCGGTTAACCGACGAACGGCAAGATGATTGATCCGGGTCTGGTTCATGGCGACATTAACTCGTGCATTGTCTTCAGCGGAGAGACGCCCCCAGAGTGACAGCCAGGGATTACGACCATACGAAACCAGCTCCTGGACTGTGATCCCCTCTGGCGTTAAATGGTGCTGAGGCAGCAGCGAAAGCCTGCGGGCCAACTGGCGCGATGAGAGCATATTTATGGGATTATCGCCGAGAAATACGGTGCCAGACTGCGGCATTAAAAGCCGCGAAAAACAGTTTAACAGCGTCGATTTCCCGCAACCGTTAGGACCGATCAGGGCGGTGATCTTCCCCGTTGGCAGTGAGAGTGAAACGTCGTTAAGTACCTTGTCTGTCCCGTAACTGACCGTCAGATTTTCAGTTCGTAAAGTCATTTATCGCATTCTCACAAGCAACCAGACAAACCACGGCGCACCGATAATGGCGGTCAGCACGCCAACCGGGAGCTCCAGTGGGGGATGAATAATTCTCGCCAGCAGATCGGCAACCACCAACAGCAACGCACCTGTCAGGGCCGAAACAGGCAGCAGTCTGCGGTGACGTCCACCGGTGATGCTACGCATCATATGCGGCACCACGAGACCAATAAAGCTAATCGGGCCGCAGGCGGCCACGCCGGTAGATGTCATGGCGACAGCTAGTAACAAAGCCCAGAATCGGGTATGGGGCACCGACACACCGAGCGTGGTGGCGCGCGCATCGCCGAGTGCAAGGAGGTCGAGATCGCGGCAAAAACTCAGGCTCAGCGGCAGAAATAAAATCATCAGCGGGATGGCAATCTTCACAAAGCTCCAGTCACGGCCCCATAAGCTGCCGGTCAGCCACAGCAGGGCGTTGTTCACATCCTGCGGGCGCGAGAGCATCAGATAATCCGTCAGGCTGGCCCAGCATGCAGAAAGCGCCACGCCGGTGAGCGCCAGCTTCATCGGCTGGTGGGTCTTTGCCAGCATCTTCAGCAATATCAACCCCGCCATGCCGCCCGCAAAGGCCAGCAGCGGCAGCACCATCACGGGCAGTGACGGCATAAGAAGTAGAGCCCCCACAGAGGCCAGGCTGGCGGCATGGTTAACACCGAGAATATCCGGTGATGCCAGAGGGTTGCGCACAATCCCCTGTATCAGCACGCCCGCCACGGCGAGGGCTGCACCGACAAACAGTGCCAGCAGCAAGCGCGGCAGTCGGTACTCCATCAATACATAATAATGCTCGTGTCCGGCCTGCCAGTCGGTCAGCAGCGCGCGCCACGGCACGGGGATCACTCCCATATGGAGTGATAACAGCGCACAGCCCGCCAGGGCAAGGGTGATGAAAATAACCAGCGCAATTTTCATCCTCGCCTCCTCACAAGCCAGACAAAGCAAGGGCTGCCAATCAGCGCCAGCACTGCGCCTGCGGGCAGATCTCCGGGGAAGGCCAGCGCGCGTGCGAGTACATCTGCCAGCAGCATCAGCGTGGCCCCCAGCAGCATGCTCACTGGCAGTACGTTGCGCTGATCGAAGCCTGCCCAGAAGCGCGCCAGATGTGGCACCAGCAGACCGATAAACGCCACCGGACCTGCTACGCTGACGCACGCACCAACCAGAAGCAGCACTAACATATTGATGACCAAACGTAGCCTCGTCAGGTTCACTCCCAGCGTATGGGCGGTGCTGTCGCTGAGGTTGAGCAGGTTCAGTTGATTCGCCAGCAGCAACACGACAGGGACTGCAGTGACCACCACCGGCAAGAGCTGCCAGACATCCTGCCAGCGGGCGTGGGACACTCCGCCTGCCAGCCAGTAAAAGATGCCGTAAGCATGATCTTCGGCCAGCAGCAGGGTGATGCGGGTAAGGCCCATACAAAAGGCCGACAGCGCGATACCCGCGAGGATCAGTTTGTTTCTGTCATGGGTATGACGAAATCCGCCTCCTGCGGTCATGACCAGCAGCCAGCTCACGCCGCCCCCGCATGCCGCGATGAATGACAGAGAATAGCCTGCAATCGGCGTCGGACTCAGCGCGCTGGTAAGCGCCATAGCCAGCGCCGCGCCGCTGTTAATGCCGAGCAGTGAAGGAGAGGCCATTGGGTTGTGGGTCAGGGTTTGCAGCAGCGTGCCCGCGAGCGCCAGGCTTGCGCCGATCAGAACGGCGACCAGGCTTCGTGGCAAACGAAGGTTTTGCACCAGCGCTTCTGGTAGCGTTGGCGTGTGTCCAGGCAGCAGGGCGCGGGTTGCATCTGCTCCGGAAACAGGAATGGCCGAGTAGCAAAACAGACTCAGCCAGAAAATAATAATAAGTGCTGCAACGGGAAGCCCCCACAGCAGCACCGGGTGTTTTATCGCGGTCATTTCACAACGGTAAGCGGCTGATGGTGGAAGATTTTTACCGTGTCAGCGGCAATACGCTCTGCAGCAAAAATACCGCGCATCCGCGCCCAGGTGTTACTGTCGACCGAAGCAACCTGCTGCTTCTGCGCGGCGGTTAACATCTGCCAGAGCGGATCTTGTTGCCAGCGTTTAACAATGCTCTCTTCGCGATAGTGGGCAACCAGCAGCCAGGCAGGATTGACCGCCAGCAGTTGCTCCAGGCCGATGGACGGCATGGACGCACCCGCCATCGCAGCGGGAACGTTCAGCCCCAGAGAGGCCAGCACGCTGCCGGTCCAGGTCTCCTGAGTATGCAGGTTGAATTGCTGTTCGCGTGATGTGCCAAAGGCCACGCGTGTCCCTTTGGGAAGCTGGCTGGCCCACTGCGCCATCCTCTCTTTATGTTGTTCCAGACGTGCCTGCATCTCTCGCTTTTTACCCACCATTTCGCCGATGATAGCCGCAGATTGCAAATTTTCAGCGTAGGTTTCGTTGCGGGACTTAAGCAGCAGTACCGGCGCGATTTGCTGCAAGGCGATGTAAACCCCCGCATGGCGACTGCTGTCGGCAATGATCAGGTCTGGTTTCAGAGCGGCAATGGCTTCCAGGCTCGGCTGCGCGCGCGTTCCGACGGACTGCCACGGTTTCAGGTGCGCACGCACTTCGGGCAGGATGCGTTTTGCATCGTTATCGTCGGCAATACCGATCGGGATGACGTCCACGGCGGCCAGCGCATCGGCGAACGAGAGTTCCAGCACCACAATCCGTTGTGGCGTTTTTTCGAGTGTAAACGTGCCGTGTTCGTCCTGAACCGTGGCGGCAAAGGCGTGGCTGATCACCAGCAGCAGGCCTGCAAAAAGAAAACGGATAAATGCCAACATAATCACATTCCAGCTAAAAGCCCGGCAAGCCGGGCGTTAACACATCAGAACTTCAACGACCCCTGCATATACAGCGTGCGCGGCTGGCCTGCATAGATGCCTTTGTTGTTGTCGTCATAAGAGCGGATGAAGTAGTCCTGGTCGAAGATGTTTTTCACACCGAATGCCAGGTTCAGATCTGCCATCTGCGGGCCAAAGTCATACGCCACGCGTGCGCCCCAGAGCATGAAGCCGGGAATGCGGCCGGTACTGCCGTCGGCGCTCTCTTTCACCGTATTGGCGTTATCCGCAAACTGGCTGGACTGGAAATCGCTGTTCAGATTGAACGTCCAGTTTCCTGGCTTGTAGTCCACGCCCAGCGTGCCTTTATGTTTCGGGGAGAATGGTACCAGATTGCCGTAGGTGTCGCCTTTCTCGCGGATTTCCGCGTTCACATACGCATAGCTGGCGTAGATGGAAACGTTATCAAGCGTTGGCGTTAGCGTACCCAGATCGTAACGTGCCTGCGTTTCCAGCCCGGTATGGCGCGTTTTGCCACGTGCAGTGACGGTGTCGTTGGTCTGGTTGGAGTCGTACTGATTGTTAAAGTTAATCAGGAACAGCCCCATTTCCGCCGTCAGCGCGCCGTCGTCGTAGCGGGTACCGAGTTCCCAGGTTCGCGCTTTTTCCGGTTCAACATTGCCGCTTTGCACAGCCTTGCCAATCTGGCTGTACTGTACGGTGCCGAACGAGCCTTCAGTGTTTGCATAAAGATTCCAGCTGTCAGTCAGGTGATAGAGCACGTTCAACGCCGGAAGCGGTGCGTTATAGCTCACTTCTTCGTGCGTGCCTGTGATGGCGTTGTTCTGGTATGACTCGATATGTTCGAAACGCATACCCGGCGTGATGGTCCAGTTGCCGATGTCGATTTTGTCATCCAGATACCAGGCGTGCGCCTCGGTGCCGGAACGCGTATCGCGGTCGTAAGGGCTTGAGCCGGACGGCAACTGCCCGCTGCTGGTGGCGGTGTAGTAACGCATTTCATGCGTTGATTCATTCAAATAGCGATAGCCCACGCCCACTTCGTGCGCGGAAGGGCCGATCATAAAGATCTGGCTGTAGCGTGGCTCAATACCGCGCACCCAGTAGTTACGCGGCGAGAGGGTGATGCGTTTGCCTTGCTCCAGGTAGCCGCTGCGCAGGGTTTGGGTGTAGAACCCCTGAATGTTGAATTTATGCTGGCTGTCTGGCTGGAACTGGTAGCCCAGGCTCGCCAGCTTGCGACGACCCCAGAAGCGGTCATACGGGCGGGTGGATTGCCAGCGATCGGCGTCGTAATCCGCGCGAGACAGGCCACCGGGCATGTCGGCTTCACCGTCGTAATATTGCAGCAGGCTGTTGAAGGTGTGCACCTCATCCGGCGCATATTTGCTTTTCAGCATCAGGTCGTCGATGCGGGTGGCGCTGTGCTCGCGCCAGTCACTGCCGCGCGTGCCGGAGTAGAGCAGCGCGGTGCCAAAACCGTTGTCCGCTGTGCCGCCCACCATCAGGTTGTGCGTCTCTTTCGGGTTGTTTTGTGAAGAGGTTGGGCTGAGCTGACCTTCCACGCCCGCCTCGATACCAAAGTCCTGCGGAATGGCACGGGTAACAAAGTTCACCACGCCGCCCACGCTCTGCGGTCCGTAACGCACCGCACCACCACCGCGTACCACGTCAATGGCATCCATGTTGCCGAGCGAAACGGGAGCCAGTGAAAGCTGCGGCTGACCGTAAGGGGCGAAGGGGACGGGGATGCCGTCCATCAGGACGGTCGAGCGGCTGGCGAGGCGCGGGTTCAGGCCCCGGATGCCAAAGTTCATCGCCAGGTCGTGGCTGCCGGTGCCGTTGTTTTCCGGCGCGCTGACGCCAGGGATGCGGTTAAGTACCTCACGCATGGTGGTTGCGCCGGTTTTGGCGAAATCCTCACGGCGGATCACGTCACGCGCGCCAGCATGTTCAAATACGTCGTTTTCACGCGCATCACCCAGCCAGTCGCCGACCACGGTCAGGGCATCTTCTTTTGGTGCGGGCGCGGGCTCCAGCGTCCAGCTGTTATTTCCCAGCGGTTTTACCTGCAGTCCGCTGCCGTCCAGCAGTTGTTGCAGGCCGCTCTCGACGTCGTAATCGCCGTGCAGGCCGTTGCTCTGCTTGCCGCGCGTCAGGCTGGCGTCAACCGAGAGGGTAAATCCGCTGTGTGCGGCATACTGATTGAGCGCTTTATCGAGCGATCCCGGTGCGATATTAACCTGTGCAGCAAAAGCGGAAAACGAGAGACCGGCCAGCGGCAGCAGGCTCAGGCGAATGGTGTTAACCAAAGGTGTTGTTTTACGAAAAACGCGTAACGGCGTCATACCTTCCCCATCATCATTTTTGTTGTGTTCAGCTATGAGTCGAACGAGAAGGGTAAAAAGGACAATCGAAATAAGAATTATTTTCCTTACAGTGGTGAAATGTTTATCCAGTACCGCGTAATAGACTGAATTTTAACGGGAAGCGTTTGCGCGATAACGTTCAGGATCGCATCGGTATTTTTCAGCGGGAACGTCCCGCTCAGGCGCAGCCCGGCAACGGCGGGATCGCAGCGCAGCACGCCGTTGCGGTAACGGGTTAGCGTGGCTATCACCTCACCCAGCGGTTTATCGCTGAAGCTCAGGATGTCCTTCGTCCAGCTTGTACTCTCGTCATCCAGCGGTTTCACTGCGCCAAACTCAGAGGCGCTGAACTGCAGGCTTTCACCAGCGTTCACGATGCGTTTTTGCGCGGGGGCACTGGCGAGAAGCACTTCCACAGCGTGCTGCTGCACGTCAAGCTGCGTGAAATTATCCTGCTGGCGGACGGTAAATTCTGTCCCTAAAGCAGTGAGCTGGCCCTGACGGGTCAGGACACGGAAGGGGCGTTGCAGGGCATCTTTCGCGGTAGTAATGGCGATTTCACCGTACCAGAGCCGGACGGTGCGCTGATGCGCATCAAAACGCACATCCGCCGCGCTTTGGGTATTCAGCGTGAGCAGGGAGCCATCTTCCAGTTGCTGACGGCTGACTGTGCCTTTGGCGGTGCGGTAATCTGCCCGCAGACCTTCGCCGGTTTCCGACTGCCAGAGCTGCCAGCCTCCGCCAGCGCCGAGCAACAGCAGTAATCCTTTCATCACGTGACGGCGGGTGAGGCGGGTATCGTGCAACGCCCGGCTGGCAACGTCGCCAGGCACACCGCCAAGCTGGTTGCGCAGGTTTTCAACCTGCTGCCAGGCCCACTGGTTATCCTGATCCTGTTCATACCACTGTTGCCAGCGCGCTTCCTGTTGTGGGCTGACGCGCTCGCCGCTTAGCACGGCATACCAGTGGGAAGCTGAACGCAGCGCCTGACGGCGGGAATCGGTTAACAAAGGATTCATAACCCATACTCCAGACGGAACAGCAGGCAGTGCTCGACGGCTTTCGCCACGTATTTTTTCACGGAGCTGATGGAAACACCGAGTTTGTGCGCAATCTCGCTGTATGTCAGACCATCCAGTTGCGAAAGCAGAAACGCTTCACGTGTTTTGCCGTTTAGCCCGTCCAGCATGCTGTCGAGGAGTTGTAGGGTCTCGAGTTGGCTTTCGCGTTCCTCAGGTGAAGGCGCTCCCCCCTCCGGCATAAGCGCCAGCATCTCCAGATACGCTTTTTCCAGCGCGTTTCGGCGAAACAGGTCCACCATCACGCGTTTGGCGATAGTGCAGAGGAAGGAGCGAGGATCGCGGATCGTCGAGAGCGTTTCGCTGACCATTACCCGCAAAAAAGTGTCCTGGGCAATGTCATCTGCATCAAAAGCAGACTGGAGTTTGCGCGTCAGCCAGCTTTTCAACCAGCCGTGATGTGTGCCATAAAGCGACTCGAACGTTAAGGAAGCTGTGGTAGTGGCGCGGTCAGACATGCGGAGTGCATCAAAAGTTAATTATCACGTAGTCATATTAATATGAGAATGGTTATCATTACAATTGGAAATAAAATTGTTTCCAATAGACATTTTTAACATGTTGTTTTTCTAAGTGTTATAAGGTAGGTATAAAATGGGATGGAGCCTCTGCTTCTGGCATGTGTCGGTCAGAATGACTCATGATGTGGTCTGCTATTATTGACATCCTCACTGCCCTAAAGGATGGGGATTTCGGTAATGGTGCCAACTTACTGATTTAGTGTACGATGGTGTCTTCGAGGCTCCAGTGGTCTCCATCTCCAACCACGTCTTGCTCAGCTACTGAAGGCGTGGTGCGTAACGGTAAAAGTACTGCCGGACATCAGCGCTATCTCGTCCTCCACCGCCGTAAAACATGGCAGCTACAGTTCACTTACACCGCCTCTCAGCCCGGTACGCACCAGAAAATCATTGATATGGCCATGATTATTAATGGCCGGGCAACCGCCCGCATTATGGGCGTTGGCCTCAACACCATTTTACGTCACTTAAAAAACTGATACTGCAGCCCGTAACCTCACGCATACAACCGGGCAGTGACGTCATTGTTTGCGCGGAATGGATGGAACAGTGGGGTTACGTCGCGTTAATCACGCCAGCGCTGGTTGTTTACGGTGCACCGACAGGATACGGAGGACGGTTGTGGTGCTATCGATGAACGCACGTTGTCCATGCTGGAGCGTTCTGGGCCTGCTGTCGGCCTTTGAGGTCGTGGTATGGATGACGGATGGCCTGCCGCTTTATGAATCACGCCTGAAGGGAACACCTGCACGTTATCAACAAGCGATATACGCAGGAATCCAGCGGCATAACCAGAATCTGAGGCAGCATCTGGCAAGGTGGGCAGGAAGTCACTGTCGTTCTCAAAATCGGTGGCGCTGGCATTAACAAAGTCATCGGGTATTATCCGAACATAAAACACTATCAGTAAGTTGGAGTCATTACCAACCATGTTTATTTCATACATTGTGGGTATTGTTCTTATTATCGCCGCTAATCAATAAAATCCTGCCCCATATCTACATGGGGCAGTTGTTCATTCTTTTAGTGTGGTAATTCACACGCCAGCAAAAACTCTGCCGTTCCTTCATCAACAATCAGGTCCGTGACATATCCTCCCAGCAGGGCACCCAACGTTGCGTCATAGCCTCTTTCCCCACCAGCAAGGAAGATCTTCCGTTCAATCTGCCTTAGCTGAGCCAGACTGATTCCCAGAATACGCTGGTCAACATCAGCCACGACGGGCATCCCTTCCTTGTCATAGAAGCGACCACAAATGACACCTACTGCGCCTAAATCCCGATACGTCTGCATTTCCTTCTTATTCAGCACGCCCACCCGAATCAGGGGATTTTCATCAAGCGCGTTACCCACGACAAAAAAGGCTTTCGTACAGCGAGTCAGAACGTCAAAATTCGATCGAATAATAGGCTCTGCCTGTAACTCCATGGCCAGTCTGGCGCTTGATACCACGGCGGGCACGTGCAGCGAGGCGACACGGCCTGAAAGCTTGTAGGCGATTTGCGATGAGGATTCAATGATCGTCAGGTCTGGCTGAGATGGCATGGAACCGAGCATCTGTATAACGGTGACATTTTTACATGACTTCGGCGTCATGGTTTTGCTCATCTGATGGATTGTTCTTCCCCAGGCAACCCCCAGCACATCACCATTCTCAATCACCTGATTCAGATACATGCCACCGGCACGTGAAAGGCGAGTCCGCATCAGCTTTGTATCATCACGTTTTCCGGCATGTTCGCCATCCGGCACGATGATCACTCTCTGGAGATTGAATTTATCGCGAATTTGCAAAGCAGCGTCGATAGAGCCAAAGACATTCACATCCAGGTTGATATGAACCAGTCCATTTTCCCGGGCTGTTTGCAGGTATTTGACAACCGTGACGCGGGACACCCCCATGATAGCTGCAACTTCAGTCTGGCTTTTGCCTTCCTGATAGTACAGCCATGTTGCATGAAGTACGGGATCATCATTGAACAGGCTGCTGTTTGTTTGATCTCTATCCACTTTTGTATACCTGTATTAAACCGGGGAAATGCTCATCTTAACCCTGTTTACCCGGAGAGTTGATGCAGATTGCCAGTGGCATGATTTTATACAGATATTTTATTCTTTTACATGAAATAAACCAGCATACCATTTGAGCGATCGCCCGCTGTTCCCCCATACTGTAAAGCCGGAGACATGCTCCGGCTTTACAGTATTACTGAGAATACACCCATCAAGCATAATCGAAGGTTCAATATCGCCCCTTTTTGATCGCCAGCGATTCGTCACCGTGCAGACGGTTGCCGTCACTCACTAAATTATGGGGGACAGTGAACAACAGGTTGGCTCACTGGCAAGAACCCGATTATAAAACTAAGCTGGCGAGCAGAATAAAAATCAGCCCACTGATGGATAAGAGTGTGGACATCAGCGTCCAGGATAACAGCGTTTCTTTGGTGGTCAGGCCAAAAAAGTCTTTAATCATCCAGAAACTGGCATCGTTAACGTGAGAACAAATACAGGATCCGGCACCGGTAGCCAGCGTAATCAAGGCCAGGTTGGTATTGGGATGTACTGCCAACAATGGGATGACCAGACCGGCGGTAGAGATCGCCGCGACGGTGGCTGAACCCAGACAAATACGCAGGAATGCGGCCACGCCCCAGGCCATCAGGATCGGGTTAATATCCATACCCGAAACCAGGGTGGAAATATACTGACCAACGCCAGAGTCGATGAGAACTTGCTTGAATGCACCACCACCACCGATAATCAGCAGCAGACCGGCAATACCCGCGATAGCTTTTCCGCAAGAATCCATCAGGTCAGGGATTGTTTTCCCGCGCCCCAGGCCCATGGTATAGATCGCGAATAGCAGTGAAATCAGCATGGCGATCGTTGAATTACCTAAGAACAGTATCACGTTGTAAAATAAGCCTGAATCCGCGGCACTTTTGGCATGAGTCATCTGGATGATGGTGACAACCGCCATCAGGATCACCGGCAGCATTGCCGTGAGAAAACTGATCCCAAAGCCTGGCATTTCGCTTTCGCTGAATCGGCGGGTCGCGCCGAGAGAGGCTATATTCCCCTCTTTTTTAAAGGCGTCCGGAATAATGCGCTGGCAGAATTTATTCAATACCGGGCCGCAAAGAATAAAGGTTGGAATGCCGACAATGATACCGTATATCAGTACCAATCCTACATCAGCGCCATATTCCCTGGCGATAACAGTCGGGCCGGGGTGCGGCGGCAAAAAACCGTGTGCGACCAGCAAACCAGAAAGCATCGGCACACACATAAACATCGGTGATATTTTTGCTTCACGGGCAATAGCGAATAAAATAGGTACCAGAAGAATTAAACCGACTTCGAAAAAAAGTGCGATACCGACAATAAACGCCGAACAGACCACTGCCCAGTCAAGTTTATTTTTCCCGAAATAATTCAGCATGGTCAGCGCTATTCGCTGCGCACCACCCGCATCGGCCAGCAAGCGACCGAGCATAACACCGAAGCCAAATATCAAACCAATATGGCCCAGCGTACCGCCAAGTCCGGATTCGACTGAGGTGACGACTTTACTCAAATCCATACCACTGGCGATGGCGACAGCAATCGAGACAATAATTAACGAAACAAACGTATTAAGCTTAATTTTTATGGTTAAAAGCAGGAGTAAAGCAATCCCTGCCACAACGATAATTAGTGGCATAACGTCCTCTCATAACAGGGTAGCGACCCATCATTATCCGACTGAGCAAATAACGAATGATGCAGAGTCGGATAATTCAGGTGTCTGGATGTTTTTATTTATGCTTTCAGTTTTTATTCATAAAATCGCGCAAAGCCGCGCCAATTTTGTTTACATCATAAATACAACCGGTCCATGTCCCACCACTCACGGCCTGAAGCATTGCCCATAGCCGGGTATCATCTGGCAATTCAGGATCGGGAAGTAAATCCTGATGGCTGGGTCTGGCATTTAATATTGCAGTTGCCTCCTCCTGTGAAGGTAATTGTTCATCGCTACGGGTTCCGAGGAAATTGACTTCGCCGTGAAGCTCGCGACAATCAATTTTAATTTCAATTAAATCCCCGGTGCGTAATTTACCGATGGGGCCTCCGGCCAGCGCTTCTGGCCCCACATGGCCGATGCACGCGCCAGTAGAAACGCCCGAGAAACGTGCATCGGTGATTAACGAAACATGCTTACCGTATGACAGATGCTTCAGGGCACTGGTAACCTGGTAGGTTTCTTCCATCCCTGTACCTGAAGGTCCAACGCCAATAATGACCAGAATATCGCCCGCCTTGATCTTGTCATGTTTGATATCGTAAATCGCACTTTTCTCGGACAGATAAACCTTCGCCACACCTTTATGGTAATAGATACCTTGCTCATCAATCATCGAGGGGTCAATGGCGGTGGATTTGATCACCGAACCTTCTGGCGCAATATTGCCCACCGGGAAGGTGATAGTTGAGGTTAATCCGCGCGCTTTTGCTTGCTGCGGAGACATGATCACTTCGTCAGCGTTGATTTGTTCCTGATCGAGCAGGAGTTGCTTGAACCGCTGACGCCGTTCGGAGTGCTCCCACCAGTCGAGGTTTTCTTTCAGCGTGCTGCCGGTAACCGTCATAACGTCTTCATGCAACAATCCGAGGCTGCGCAGATGCAACATGACTTCCGGCACACCACCTGCCATAAAGGCATTGACCGTTGGATGATAAACCGGGCCATTAGGCAGTACGCTCACCAGTCGGGGCACGCGCTTGTTGATGCGGATCCAGTCATCAACGGTCGGGATATGGCAACCTGCCTGGTGAGCAATTGCCGGGATGTGTAACAGCAGGTTTGTTGAACCACCGAACGCGGCATGGACCGTCATCGCATTCTCTATCGCTTTATCGGTGAGAATTTCCCGGGTGGTGATGCCTTTTTGACTCAGGTTCAGCGCAGCTCGCGCGGAAGCTCTGGCGATCTCCCGCCACACAGGCTCACCGGAAGGGGCCAGGGCTGAATGTGGGATTGCCAGTCCCAATCCTTCGGCCACCACCTGAGATGTCCCGGCAGTGCCCAAAAATTGACAGCCGCCGCCGGAAGAGGCACAGGCTTTACAGCCCGCACGGCGTGCGTCCTGTAGAGATAATTCGCCATTGGCGAAGCGTGCGCCAATGGTTTGCACCTTGCCGTTGTCTTCTCCATCCTTTGCGGGCAGCGTCGCGCCGCCGGGGACCAGCACGGTTGCGATGTTGTGCTGCGCGGCGAGTGCCATCATGGTGGCCGGAAGCCCCTTATCGCAACTCGCCACACCAATAACTGCTTTCGCGTCGGGCAGAGAGCGAATAAGGCGGCGCATTACCATCGATGCGTCATTTCGGTATGGTAGCGAATCAAACATCCCCGTTGTACCCTGAGTACGCCCGTCACAAGGATCGGAGACGTACACGGCATAGGGCAGGGCATGGTTGGCTTTAATAACCTCGGCCGCCGCTTTCATCTGGATGTCCAGTTCGTAATGCCCCTGGTGCAACGCCAGCGCCACGGGTTTACCGTCTGCGCCGCGTAAGCCACCGAGTGTACTGAGCAGTAAAATACCGTCCCGATCCAGCTCGTCCGGAGACCAACCCATTCCGGCATTCATGGTCATACCGAACAGATCCCCGCTCGGGCGGTTGATAAGCATCTCTGCGGTTAATGGGAGTTCGCCGTCCGGGCCATCGGCGTGCGTTCTGACGGTGTAAATATCGTGGCTCTCGTCAGCAAAAATATTGCGAACAGACATGAGTTTCTCCTCAGACTGGTAAAATGCCCTGCGCGGTAAGCAGCACGTGGACTTTATCTTTTGCTTCTTCAGATGCTTCAAGAATCGGTGGTAAGCAATATGTCTCTACAGGCAGCCCGACACACTGCATGCTGTATTTGATCAGTGAGACAAACGGTGTTTCGAGGGCGTAAATAGCGGGCAGTTGTAGTAGTTTTTTATTCAGCGTCGCAGCGGTCGCCAGATCGCCTTCACGCCAGGCGCGGTAGATGCCGACGGAGAGTTCCGGAGCAAAGTTAGCGCTGGCGGTTATCGCACCGTCGCCGCCCAGCAGCATCGTATTCAGCAAATGATCATCGTAACCGCAGAATACCGAAAACGACGGGCGTACCGACTTAACTGTGTTGATCATCGTACGCAAGTGACCAACGCTGTCGATGGTGTCTTTGATGCCAACGATATTCTCGTTTTGCAGAGCCAGACGCGTCACGGTTTCCGGGGTTAAGTCCTGACCCGTCAGATCCGGAAAGTTGTACAGGATCACCGGTAGGGTGACGCTACGGGCGATCTGCTGGTAATAGTCGTCAAGATTTCGTGGTGCGACTTTCCAGTAGTAGGGGTTGATGGCGACGATACCATCAGCGCCGTAGGCTTGCGCATGCTGCGCCAGTTTGACCGCTTCGTCAGTGGAAGGGGAACCGACGCCAATCAATACCGGCACTCGCCCGTCGACAATGGTTACAGCTTCTTCGGCGAGTGCCATGCGCTGGGCTGTATTCATTTGGCTAAATTCACCACCGGTACCCAGATAAAACAGCCCGTCGACCCCTTTATTAATCAGGAAGTCGGCAACTTCGCGCATTGCCTTTTTATCAAGGGTTCCGTCACGATGAAACGTGCTGGATACCGGTGGAATAATGCCGCTGAATTTTTTCATTACCTCAGTTTCCTTTTCGTAAGTGCTCATTTTCGTTTCTGTATCCCAGCCCATATGATATTTGCTCAGCGCATTTCCGGAGCAATTCCAGATAGCTGTCTATCTTATTTCCTGAATAAACTACCGGATCGCCAGAAAGTGAGATTGCATAGTTAACTCTGTTATACATATTGAATACCGGCATACTTAAACATACCGCCCCATAGGTTGATTCTTCGTTGTCTATGGCCCATCCCCGAAGGCGTGTTTTTTGTAATTCTTCCAGAAACAATTTTTTATCGGTAAATGTATTGCGCGTATGTGGAGTTAACGTGAGTGCTTCTAAAAAATAATCCAGTTCTTCTCGTGTCTTCCAGGCTAATAATGCCTTACCCAACGCGGTAATATGCAACTCAAGTTTTTTGCCAATCCAGCTTTTGCTCGTCGGTACAGAGTCCGGACTTTCGATCTTGTCGAGATAGATAGCCGAAATGCTCTCCATCGCCCCAAGATGACAAACCAGTCCACTTTTCAGCGACAACTCCTGCATTGGCCGCTTAGTCACCTCAAATATATTTTGACGGTGTAACGCCTGACAACCCAATTCGTAGTTTTTTATTCCCAGTGAATAGTAGCCGTTTTTGTTTTTAATTAAGAAACCACAATCCACCATTACATTCAATAAATTAAGCAGGCTGCTTTTGGGGTACTGGAATTTATTTAATAACTCCATATAACTTGCCATACCAACCCATGCAATGTGGGTTAATATTTTTTCAGCACGGACTAATGAATTACACCCTTTGCGAACCATAATGGCTCCTCCTTGCTCATGGAATAAATGGTATCGGCATTACATAGTGGAAAATATGCTTTGTTCAGCATGCTGAACCGTAATGATGTGATTAAATGTGATCTTGTACACACTTTGAATAATGAATCCAGAACAGCCACATTTAGTGAATGAGAATAAAAAGTAGATGGCGTGTTGTTGCAACATCGTAGTGTGTGGATTGCGCCTAGAGCTTCTTTATTCGTTCGAGCGCATCGCCAATATTTTCTATTGGGTGCCATTGATTATTTTTGCTTGAAATCCCTCTCGAATGAACTTACTTATCACTTTATTGAATGAGGTAAAAACAACTGACATCCGGCTCGCTGATAACGCTGTGCAATAGTCTCAGGTAACCCGCTGTCACTGATGATCGTTTTAATACATGATAGTGTTGCTACAGCATGCGGCTCAACGGCATCAAATTTTGAGTGATCGGCCATGAGAATAACTTCACGCGAGCGTTGAATAATCCGTGTTTTCACCCCGACCTCAAACATGGTGGCATTGGTGATCCCCGTCTCCAGCGACAGCGCATCGCAGGAGATAAACGCACGTTCTACGGAAAAGGCATTGATCATCTCCAGCGCCAGACTCTCTCCTACCGAAAAATAACCTGGGCGAATCAGTCCTCCGATAATGTAACTTTCCACATGGGGAAAACAGCCCAGTTCATTGGCGATTTTAATGTCGTTGCAGATGACCTTTACCCGCGCATCGGCCAGGCATTTCGCCAGTTCGAGGCAGGTTGAGCCGGAGTCGAGAAAAAAGCAGTCGCCATCTTTGATCATTGTTCGGGCAAGGGCAGCTATTTCTCTTTTCGCCACAGATTGCAATGTACGTTTCACGTCGAAGACGTACTCTTTGTCGTCTGTACTGTCGTCGAAGTCCAGGCAACCGTGACCGCGGATCATGCCTGGATACTGGTTGACAATATACTGGAAATCACGACGGACAGTCGCTTCCGCATAGCCAAAAAGCTCCATGGCCTGCTGTGTGGAGAGGTGACGATGTTGCCACAGGTAGTGCAGCATCTGTTTGATACGGTCAGGTCTCTGTTGGCTCATCAGAAACAATCTCCTCTTACAGGGTGGCGAATTGAGCTAAGGTCGCGCGATAGTCAGATGAAGAGAACAGGGCGCGCCCAATCACCATATGTTGCGCCCCAGCTGCTGCCAGTTGCTGTGCAGCTGCCAGCGTAATTCCACCGTCGGCCCAGCACTCGGTCTGAGGAAAAGCCGTGCGTACTTTTTGGATTTTCTCGCACATGGAGGGAATAAACCGCTGTCCCTGCCCATCGGGCTCACTGGTCATCACCATCACTCCGTCCAGCTCAGACGCCAGATATCGCCAGGCGTCGATCGGGGTTGCCGGATTAAATACCAGTCCGGCTCGTGCGCCGGTATGGCGGATCTCAGTTAACGTTTCCGAAGGATAGTCCAGCGTTTCTGCATGAACGAAGATCCACGCGGGTCTGATTTCAGCCAGCGCGTTAAACCAGCGCTGTGGCCGGGCAAGCATGAAATGAAAGGACAAGGGATGAGGCGTCTGTCTGGCGACGGCCTGCACCGTTTTCATCCCAAACGTAATGTTGTTAATGAAGCTGCTGTCCTCAATATCCAGATGCAGGCTCCCAAAATCCAGATTGTCCAATGCCGTCAGCTCACGACCATAGTGCAGAGGATTTGCGCTGGCGAGAGAAGGGTGCAGGATCATAAGCGCCTCCGTTAACCTGATACCAGCGCAAACAGTGCATCGTCTGTGCTGGCATTTCCCACTGCCGTTAAGCGTTGTGGCGAATCAATAAACTGGCTGATGCGCTGAATGGTCAAAATATGTGCGTTGGCATCCGTGGCGCTGACGCAGAGAAGCAGCCAGACGGGGTCGCACTCCTCGTTACCAAAGGCGACCGGGGTGCGTAGCGTGGTGATACTGACCTGATTATAGTTTGCGCCTTGCTCTGGTCGGGCGTGAGGCAAGGCGATTCCTGGGGCTATCAGATAATAAGGCCCCCAGTTAAGGGTATTTTCGATGATCCCATTAACGTAGCATGGCTGCGCGGCACCATAGGCTACCAGCGGGCGGGTGGCGATTTCCACGGCCTGACGCCAGTCGGTGGCTTTACGTTGTGCCTGTACCCATTTAATATCGTTAATCATCCGTCGTTGACTCCATGCCGATTCGGGTTAATCTGGTAGCGATCCCCGTCGATACTTTTGACGAAGGCGGCAGGGATCGCAGAAGGGTTATTGCTCTTTGCCGGGGATAAGCGCTCTGCTTATCCCCATCTTATCGGCGTATATGATGCACTTTCTCCATAAACTGACTGACTCGCGCCTGGTCAACGAAATTGGCAAAAACGCCGTCCTTTTTAAAGGTGGTTGCGGTCACACAGCCATCGGCGATACTGAGTTGTTCCTCCACGTTTTCCAGGCAGACGCCCGTGTTGGCCAACACGACGGTGTCAGGCACCGTTTCTTTGACCCGTTTTAACAGCGCGCTGTCGGTACGCGTCCCGGCGGTCAGGCCAGAAACACAGAGCGCATCAGGATGGTTGTTAAATACTGTCGATTTAGCAATAGAACAGATATCGCGATTGCCCAGATACACGGCGGCCTCTGGGACGATATTGAACAAGGTTTTCACTTCGCCTGCACCAATCCGGTGTTGATGACGGATGGTCTCACCGACGTTAGTGTCCCAGACGCCAAAGTCGCTGGCATAGGCACCGGTAAATATCTCGCGGATAAACTTAGCGCCGGTAGCCATCGCCAGGTCGAATGAGGCGACCGGATCCCACAGAACATTCACGCCAAACGGGATGCGGATATCGCTCATTAATTGCCCGATGATTCGTGCCATTGCCGCAGTGGTTTCCGGACGCACCTTCGTGAGATAGGGAAGACTAAACTCGTTGGAGAACATGACTGCATCCACCCCACCATTTTGGAGCGCCATCAGATCGTCCCAGGCTTTGTCGATAACCCAGTTCATCCCCAACTGCGCATCAAAACTCGGGTCGCCGGGCAATGCACGTAGATGGCACATGGCGATGACCGCTTTTTCCGTCCCAATAACCTCTTTCAGCCAACTCATTGAAAGTACTCCTTATTCCGATAATTCACGTTTACGTAAGAACAGCACGACGCTGGCGACAATACCGACCGCCACGACAACGCCAATAATCCCAAGCGACATCAATTCAGAAATCGACCAACCGAACATATTGCCCACGGACAACGCTGAGATTTGCGCACTTTCACCGGCAAAACTGAAACCGCCTTTGAGCGCCATTTCAGTGAAGTAAGGCGCGAACTGGGTGGCGATCAGCAGGACGGTAATCATCACGATGACCCCGCTTATCAACGTCCTGACCAGGTCTCCGCGGTGGATAACCGTAGCCATACAGATAAAGAACGGTGCTACCGGCAGGTCTGCGAGGGGTAACACTTTGTTGCCCGGTAAAATGCTGGCCAGAATTAACATAATGGGTATCAGTAGCAGACCGACAGCAATGGTGGTTGGATGCCCCAGCGTCACAGCAGTATCCAGACCGATATACACTTCACGTCCTTTGAAATATTTCTGGAAGAACTTTCTTGCACCGTCGGAGATGGGCAGCAGGCCCTCAACAATCAGGCGGATCATGCGCGGGAACAACACCATGATTGCCGCAACGGTAATCATCAGACTGGCGCAACCTTTAAAGCCTTCACCAGCCGCCAGGCCAAAAATCAGACCGAGCACTACGCCGATAATCACCGGATCGCCGACCATGCCGTAGCGTTTCTGGATCTCCTGAGCATCGATATTGCGTCCCTTCATGAAAGGGATTTTTTCATAGATAGCATCAAGTAGAACGAAAAGCGGTACTGAACTGGAACCGTAGCCTTGCGGTATCGAAATACCTTCCAGCCCGACGATGTTCTGTACCCGTTTTGCCGTCCAGTCGGCCATTTTTAACGATAGCGCCGCATGGCAGATTGCCCCCAGCACACCATAAATCAGGCTACCGGTCATAAGCTGGACCACCGTACCCGTAATGGCGTAGTGCCAGTAATTGTAAATATCGACGTTCATCGTTTTGGTCAGACGGGTGACCAGCATGGCGACATTGAGAAGAAAAATAACTGGGATAATCATGGCGCCAATGGCTGTCGCATAACCAACGCCGGAGGCAGGGCCTGCGCCAACGTCAAAGACATGCAGGGCTAGGCCGAAACGCTCAATCATCACTTTGATAGGGGGACTGAGGCTGTCGATCGCCATGACGATCACCAGTCCCATACCGACAAAACCAATCCCAACCGTTACCCCTGCCTTAATCGCCTGCAGCCAGGGGATGCGGAAGATAAGGCCAATCACGATCATGATGATAGGGACGAAAACGGTACCGCCGAGAGACAGGATGTAATCAAACATAATGCCTCCTTTTATTGAGTTAACAGAGCCTTGATTTGTTGTTTTAACGCGTCGTCGTTGATCCCTGTGAGCAGGGCGGCGCCATTAAGCGTAGGGATGCCGTAATCACTGTTGGTTCGCATGGAGGTTACAATAAGGTCCATACCGTTACAGTTAAGAGGGATCTCATTCAGACAGCATTGGGCGGTAGTGGCTGAAATGCCCTGTTCAGTCAGGAACTCTTGCAGCTTGTGTGCAATCATGGTTGAAGTCGACATGCCGGTACCGCATGCCACAAGGATCTTTTTCATAATGGATGTGCCTCTTGTGTAGTGCCTGAATCAGGCTCAACGGGGAAATGTGCTGCTGACATACCTGCCAGAGCGGTCAATAGGCGGATGCAATCAGTCAAATCACGCAGGCTGGCAACCTCCGCCGGAGAATGGGTATAGCGACAAGGAATAGAGAGACTGGCGCAGGGAATACCATCCTGCTCAACCTGGATATAACCGGTTTCTGTTATCACGCCGGGAGCCACTTCTCGCTGCACCGGAATGTTGTGTTCAAGAGCCGTCTGTTCCAACATCCGTATCAGGCGAGGAGGCGTGATTAATCCGGCCAGCGTTCCCCGACCATGGTAGTTCAGGCAGGTGATCCCAACGCCCTGATTAATCCTGACCTCGGAATAATCGTGTAAATCAGGGGTGTCACACGATGGAGTGATATCAATACCAATCGCCAGGTCAGGTTTTACACGGCGTAATACGGGAACAATGCCGCGGATATTAAATTCTTCCTGTACCGAAGCCACCAGATAAACGGCGATATCAAGCTCCATAGTACTGATAGCATCCGCTACACCGAGCAGGGCAGTACAGCCTAGACGATCGTCTAGTGCTTTACTGCACACCAGATCGTTTGCCAGGAGTTGCGGCGGGTTATACAGAGTGACAGGCGTACCGACCTGAATGCCCATCCGTATAGCGTCGTCTTTGTCTTTGGCACCAATATCAATCCACAGTTTGTCGACAGAAGGTGACTGCGTGCGCTCGTCGCCTTTGGCAAAGTGGTAGGACTTAATGCCGATACACCCCATGACTGGCCCTTTGTCCCCGGTGAGGGTGACGATGGAACCAGCCATAGTGACCTGCGCAGGACCGCCTACGCGTTCAAAGCGTAAAAATCCAGACGGCTCTATTTTGCGCACCATAAAACCGACTTCATCCATATGCGCAAAAATCATCAGTCGCAGCGCATCGGGTTTATCACTACCGTAGCGCGCGACGACATTCCCAAGCCTGTCTCGCCAGACCTCTTTTGCCTGACGCCTGAATTCGCACAGCATGACGTCAGCGACAGCGTTTTCGTGTCCTGAAATCGCATTGTGCTGCAAAAGCGAGAACAGGGTTTCCTGCACAGAAAATGACATAGCTATCTCCGTAGACCGTAAAACAATCACTCGTTGAGCGTTTTATAGGCGCAGACTGGTCGAATAATTGTGAGAACGTTCACGTGAAAACGCGCAAAGCTGAACAAATAAAAAATTATGTGAGCCGAGTGGAATAAAAGCGCTCAACGTTTGTGAAAGTTACGGGCTGGAGAGACCAGTGATTATGGTTGAAATAATGAGGATGAATAAAACGCGGTAACTGTTATAGCACCACTTTGTTGCAGGACGCTCCCTCTTCATTACGTCCTGCACGTGGATACCCCAGCATCTCCATCAGCGGATCTTAGAATGTAATGGCGCGTGGCAGGTCGTTGGTTCCCAGCATAATGTAAGAAAACATCGGATCTCCTGAATAGATTCAGAGGGAGTATAGATAATCAGCTCAAATCACTCTCCGCTTTATGAGCCCAGGCTGGCATTGCCGTCAGATAACGTTTTGCACGCTTATGTGCTTCCTCCGGGCCGACTTTTTGCCAGGAATCAAGGAAGCTGGCTAAACCTGATACCGCTTCTTCCCAGGGTTTGAGATTGCCGTTGCTGTCGCTGCATTACGCACAATATTGATCACTGGCACTGTGTGCATCTGGTGCCGACATCGGCATTCCGCAAGCCTGACAGAACTGTTCATGTTGTGACATATGATGCTCCTTATGGTGACATCTTGATTAATAAACATACTGAATATGTATTGTGCAGGTGATACATCAGATCAAAGCAAAGGTAAAGCCTCGATATTTCCAGCCAGAAATACCGGGAACCTGTTGTTACCGGGCGATGAGTGCGAACACGCCCCAGCCAAAGCATTCCCGCGCGTAGGTCACGTAGCGTTTCGGCGCGATGTTTAGTTCGGCCCTGACTTCGGCGGCGAAGTCATCGTCAGGATTCGCTTCCAGCCAGCGGCGCATGGTCAGCCATTTTGCGGCTTCATACCGGTCCCAGCCTTCCTGGTCTGCCAGTACCATTTCCACCACGTCATAGCCGAGATCGTCGAACGCTCCGACAAGTCCTGGCAGCGTCAGGAAATCGCTTGTCGAGCTGACGCCGCAGGCCTGGGCTATTTCTTCTGTTGCTGGTAGCTGACGCCAGTAGGGTTCGCCGATAAGCATGATCCCGCCCGGTTTCAGGCTTTGCGCTAGCAGCTCCTCCGCCCCGGCAAACCCACCGGCAATCCATGTCGCGCCGACGCAGGCCGCCACGTCACATTTTTCATTTGCGACGTAACCGGCCGCATCGTTATGAATAAAATGTACGCGTTCGCTGACGCCGAGTTCTTCCGCGCGACGCTTTGCCTGCGCGGTGAAGAGCGAACTCATGTCGATGCCAGTCCCCGTAATGCCATGATCCCTGGCCCAGGTGCAGAGCATCTCGCCCGAGCCGCTGCCGAGGTCAAGAATGCGGGTGCCCGGCTTCATGCGCAGCACGCGACCCAGCGTGGCGTACTTCTCTTCGGTGAACGGGTTATGGATGCGGTGTTCACTTTCGCTGATGGTAAAAATACGTGGGATATCCATTATTTAATTCCTGTTATTGGGTTAAGCCTTAAAAAGGACACAACAAGATTGTTATTCACGTCAGTGCTCCGGTTTCATCAGGGTCTGCGCACCGGATGTGGCCGGTCAGGGTCATGGGCTGAGCGGTGAGTGATTGCATCATCCAGCAGGCTTTGTGCTCCTCCGGGATGGGATAAGGTGCCGGATAGCCTTTGTCTCCGGCACAGGGTTCGAACCCATGTCGGGGGTAATAGGTGGCGTGGCCGAGAACAAAAACCGTCTGGCAGCCCATCAACCTCAGGTGCTCGATGCCAGTGCGTATCAACCGTCCTCCCACGCCCATCCCTTGGTATTCCGGTATGACCGCCAGGGGAGCGAGGATGTGCATCAACGGTGAATCCATTTCTCCTTTGAAGGTTGCCCGGGTAAATAAAATATGCCCGACGGCTTTGCCTTCATACCGGGCTAGCAGCGATAACGCGGGGCGCGCGCTTTCATCCTCAAGTAAAGAGGCCACTAAATCGGCTTCTTTGCTGAAGCCAAATGCGCGGGTTTCGACTTCCCGGATATCACTGGCATCACTTTTATCTGTGATATGAAAAGTGAAGTGGTGTACTGTCATAGAAACTCTCCTTAGCGATTATCGAGCTGAGCGCGAACTTTATTCAGCTCGGTGGTGTTGATTCGATAGGGCTGGCCATTGACGGACTTGATAAGTTTTTTGGTTTTGAGTTTTTTGAAGACGGCGAGCGTGCAGTCGGTCAGCAACAGCCCTTCGCGGCTGTAGCATTCAACGGAAGTGACGCGGCCTGAAGAATCGCGGACGTGCGCAATACGTCTACCTTTAGCGAGAACGTGTAAGGTATGTTGTTCCTGACGGGATAAATTCATACTGAAGAACCTATTTAATCATCATGTGCAAAACGTGCAAACACACCGCGGTGTCCGCATTCGATTTCGGCGCATTGATAATCAGTCCGGCCTGAAAAGGTCGGGGAACTGATTATCGGATGATTACATTCTCCAGCATCAAAGCCTCGGGTTGAGTTGAAAGGTATTTACGGAGCGAATATTAACACGTAGTTATAGGAGGGATATGTTTCAGTAGAAAAAGTGTGATGTACTTTGGAAATTGAATGCCAACCCATTTACTGGAAAAGGCAGATGACACTGACGAATGCATGTTGAAGTACGCCTGAAATGGCCTCATCGGCTTTTCCCTTCGGGAGATTATTCTCCTTTTGTTAAATCCAGAACATAAATATGCTCACCCATCTTCGATGCTTGAAAAATTGAAGCCAATCCTGATAAGTAATTTTTTTGAAAGGGTATTTTCCGGATTCACACCGGCTTTGATGAGTGAAAAACCGTTCTCTTTTATTCAGTCAATCGTGGCGGTAATTGCTTCAATTGCATATCCCTGGCGAGCATAAGCGGGACTGATGGTATAGCCGAGCCAAAACACATCGCATTGCTGACGTAAATAGATATCACCAATCAAAACCTGCGTCATTTGTTGACAATGGCCAATTGAATATCGCGAGCAAGTGTAAGAACTCCCAGCAAGACCCTGTAAATAATTCTGTGTAACTGCCCACGATTAAAGGTGGCCGCTCAGGCGGTCACCGTATTCGATAATAAATGGGTCTGGAAAAAGTGCAGCATCTGGCAGCGTAATGCAGGTAGCCCAGTTCAACTCTCACTACCAGTATGATCCCAAGTTCGAGCGCGGAATGTATCTGTATGAGCATCGTCGCTGTTTCAATAACATCATCGACTACTGTAACTCACTTTGCTATCACGGTAAGTTGCAGCCTAAAAGAGGGATGGAAAAAGGACGATTTTCCCCGCAATGGGATATTTACATATTGATGGTAGAGGCATGAAGCCAAATGGAGGGAGCCGTCATAACCCTCTTGAAGCTGAAACAATAGCAGCATGGCTGGTGGCACATAAGGATGATATAGAGCGCCATTACGGGGAACCACTGTACAAAGTTGTTGGTGTTGTGACGCCATTTTCGGCGCAGGTTAATGCTATCAAAATGTCATTGCGTAAGCTGGAAATTAATGGCAAAGACGAGCAGGGTTTACTGACAGTGGGGACTGTGCACTCCTTGCAGGGGGCGGAAAGGGCGATTGTTCTCTTTTCTCCTGTCTACTCAAAACATGAAGATGGCAGGTTTCTTGATAGCAACAGCACTATCCTCAATGTTGCTGTCTCACGCGCTAAAGATAGTTTTCTGGTATTTGGCGATATGGACCTTATCGAGATGCAGCCCGCATTTTCGCCGCGAGGGTTATTGGCAAAATATCTCTTTTCTTCAGATAATAATGCGTTGCAATTTGAGTTTCAGAAACGACAGGATTTAATTTCCGCACATACACAAATTTCAACGCTGCATGGTGTGGAGCAGCATGATGAATTTTTGAACAAGACTCTTGCCGGAGCTCAAAAGAAAATAACGATTATTTCCCCTTGGTTATCCTGGCAAAAAGTGGAGCAAACGGGATTTCTGGCATCAATGGCTTTGGCCCGTTCCCGGGGCATTGATATTACCGTGGTGACGGATAAAAACTGCAATATAGCGCATGTCGATGATGATAAGCGTCAGGAGAAACAACATCTGCTGAATGATGCTGTTGAAAAGCTCAATAAGATGGGTATCGCTACGAAATTGGTTAATCGTGTTCACAGCAAAATTGTGATTGAGGATGAAGAACTGCTGTGTGTCGGATCTTTTAACTGGTTCAGTGCTACACGGGAAGATAAGTATCAACGATACGATACGTCTTTGGTGTACCGTGGTGAAGGCGTAAAAAATGAAATAAAGGCAATATATGGTAGTCTGGATCAACGTCAGCTTTAAATGTGATGAGCCGTTCATGATACAGGAGTAGTAAAGGGCATATTTTACCAATGTTAAGGCGACTTTCCGTTTTATTGCGAGTCGCCTTTCCTGATTATAAATCTTATTGTTTACCTAATCATTTTCCTTTGCATAATGCGCCTGGGATTAATGGCGGGTGCTTTTAGGAATGAAAGAAAATGCAAGCAATAATATAATAATGGCCTAATTTCTTTGAACATCATTAAGCATATCATCATCGTCTATTTGCCAGAATCCGTCGACTTATAATCGCCAGAACGGCATATCAGGACGGTGCTGCGAACGCTGTGGCCCAAAACGTTCCAGTAAACTGTGTAGATGTTCGTAGATTTCCGAGCCATAATCGAAAAGGCGCGGATGTCTATTAAGGCATCCGGCTAATCTGTAAGCAATAACAACGGTTTATGCGGTGCGCGTTTTTCACCCTTGTGCCAGATTATTATATTGGCAATTGCCTGCTGTTCGAGCCCGCAAGTGAAGAGATATTACCTTGATCTCATTTGTTTTTTGTTGTCTACTCTGAGAACGAACAAGGACATCCCCCATGAATAAACTCCCCGCTCACCTTTCGCGCCAAAACTGCAAAATTGCTTCTACAAATCTGTCAGAAATAATCCCCCGACGGGCTGCAGTGCTGAAATGACTGCTTCGCAGTGCCGTCGTCCAGTTCTCCGGTGACCGGTACGCTGAACCGTAATATCCCGTGCTTAAATCGTCCGGGTCTTCATCAGGCGCGTTCGTCAGTCCTCTTTCACCTTGTTGCTGGAAGTCGACGAAAATAATATTGGCTAAAACATTATTTTGATAATTGCCATAAATAGCTTCATACGAATGCGGGAAATTTTCTTTCCAGTACCAGGTGGTATCGCCGCAAAACCACGGCGCGTCAGTAATATTATTAAGCTGAGAATGGTATTGTTTTAGATCCCTACGAAAGGCTTCAACCATATGATTAAAGTGTTGAGGGTGTGACGCGTAGTCACTGGTCATTAAGTCAAATTCGCCTTGCATCCAGCATGCGCCGAGGAATTTGTTCTGCGGATTTTTTGCCAGTGCGGCTCGCGTTCTGCTGACTAAATCCTGGTACAGCGGAGTATCCGTTCCCCAACGACAAGCATCATGGCTGGCTCCGTGCCGTTCTGAATATGTCCCTTCGCTGCCCGCGGTAAAAGCCGATCCGCCACGGCAACACGGAACGATAAGAATCCCTGCATTATCAGGAATGAAGGGCAGTAATTTCCGTGCAATATGCAGTGCCTGGCCAACGGTGCCGTACTGTGTTTGATGATTCGTTGCCAGAGGATGGTGATAACCCTGCATATCCTGAACATCGTGTGGGCAGTGAGTCAGTGGAATAATGTCGTTAAAGTGACATGGCGGGCCTCCGGGATGCGTATGCGCAAATCTCGCTAATTGTTTAATTCTGGGATGAGGCGCATCTTCCCTGTCCGGTAATGGCAGTCCTTCGCCATACGCCATGGCATTAGACTGACCAGCAACGGTAAGAACATAGTAATAATCGGGCGATATTATTGCGTTCATATAAATTTCGCGTAATTGAAATGACAAATTGATAGCAGGGCCCCTTTACCGGGGCCCTGAAGCGTTAGTTTTGTACTGTGACTTTATTATCCTTCACAGTGATCAAAACTGAATCCGTCACCGCTTTGCCGCCTGCAGTTTCACCGCCAATAATCAATAGACTATTATTCCAGGGCAATGATACTCCGTAGGCCCGACCTTGCGATAATTCACCCGATTTATCCCATTTCCCGTTATGCCAAAGATGAATATCAGTGCTATATGATTTTTTCAGGCCTTCATGCGCATAGTTCTTACCGTTCTGGTAATTTTCTCGTGAACCTTTGAATCCGGCCCCTCCGGCAAATATAAGAGAATCATTGCTTATCCCCGCAAAACCGCCAGCTACGCCATCTGGTGATGAGACGGGAGCAAGCTTATTCCATTTTAAATTATTACCGGTGAAATCAAGTTCAAATACGGCATCCGTTCGCAATCCTGGTTTGGCTTCGCCATTAATAAGCCAGGTTTTATCACCTTTATTCACAACCGCCGCACCAGCCGTTCCGTACCAGGGCGATTCGCCAGCGTAACTCCATTGCTGTGTTGAGGGATCAAAAGACAACAGAAACTTATTGAAGAAATAATCTTCTGCTTTTTTGTCAAAATAGTGAGCATTGATTTTATCTATAGCGGTTGAATCTTTTCCAGCCTCGTTGAGATCTTCAAAATAGCCATTGAAGATATTCTGGTTAACACCACCAGTAACATAAGCCTTGCCGTTGTGTACAAAAGTCACATGGCCCGCCATGCCCATCGGCGCGTGCGACATCAATTTAACCCAACTATTGGTTTTGGGGTTGTATTTGTGTACGTCATTAAATACCTGAGTCAAGCCCTCGCTGTTTTTGCCAATGCCGCCAAACACATACAGATTGCCATCAATAAATGCAGAGGTTGCTTGATCTCTTGGTCCGCCAGGGAATGCAGCTAACGCTGTCCATTTTTTATCTTTGGCCTGTGTATCCAGCTTGTACCATGCCGTACCTGCGCTACCTAAACCAATGTAGACAGTGTCGTTATCAATTGCTCCGGTACCACTTTTAAATGGCACAGGAGTTTCCGGTAATACAGACGCGTTTGCGGCAAATGAAGCCATCATGATAGCAAGCGCCGTTATTGTTTTATTCATTGTGACTGTCTCCTGTCTACTACAGTTTAAATGACACACCAATGCGATAACTGTTTTCCGATAAATTATCTCTGCCGTTGTAAACACCCTGACGGTCAAGGTAGTCATATTCTATGTATGGCGTAATATCGGGCGTCATATGGTATTGTAGAACAAATGCATTTTCCGTCGCCCATTTCTTATGGTTTGCATAGCGATAATCGTTCTGTTTGCTGTATAGCGTCGTTTGCCATGCGAAGGTGAAATCACTATTAATATGGTAAGTGACATATCCATCCCAACGATGAACGTTATCACGAGACATATCACCGGATAAGTCTTGTTGTCGGTAAGCTTTCCAGTCGTAACGATAGCGAATGCCAAAATTAAGATCTTTTGTCGCGTCCCAGGACAGTTTTACGTAGGGTCCGTAGCGTGTGCCGTTGCTGCTAAAATGCGTTAACATTCCCGGGCGCACCGTCCATTGATCATCAAGTTTAATCGCGTAATTAACTTCAACCTGAACATCATTGAGTGCGGCATTTTCCTTTTTATTATCATGAATGGTATTCCAGGTATTACTTTCCATGCTTGCCCACCATCCATTTTGCCATCCCTCACTGACTTTGAGTCGAGTCTCATAGGCGTGGCTTCCACTACGATATCCACCACGTACGTCCAGTGTCGCAGCCTGAGAAATTAATGGGGACGAAAAGCACAGTAATAATACGCCAGAAAGTATTTTAGCCTTTTTCATAAATTTCACTCATTTGTAGGATACAGAAAGCAATACAAAGCCCGCATAAACAATTAGCATTTATGTTGTGTAATATTTTTTTGCCAGGCTTATAGTGTCTTTGGCAACCGGTAGCTGTATTTTATATTTTTTTGTATAAGGTCTCCTGTGAAAAATCTCTTTTCACATTATTTAAATAAACAGAGATCCAGATTAAATACCTGAGTATAAAATCTCTTCTGATGTTTAATTGATTTGAATGTTCGTAAGCTATATCACTTACTCAATCCATTTTACCCAGAGTCATAAAATAGAATGTCTGTTGATCTCATTTTCATATTCCTTTCAGACTGAAGTGCGTTTTCATCACCCGATGAGAAAGAACTGAAGTGATGTTTGCCATAGATTGCGAGATGCCCTGTCTCATTGACTATCTTGGTGCACCTTTATACCTGTTATACCAGATCAAAAATCACGCAATCCATACAACAAAACCAGATTTGCAATTCGTGTCACAAAATATGTCGATCTTTTTCTAAGAGGAAGATGCCATGTGAAGCCAGACGAACACTTGCGGTGGTCTTCAAAAACTAAAGATCTTAGTTTAACTATTTGTTTTATAAATAATTTATTAAGAGTCTAAACAAGGGGAGCTTTGCAAGCTAACTCAGTGAGCTTGGTGAAAATCAGTGTTTACCCGCCATCAGGCTGAGCATAATTCTCATCATGAAATATGTTTCCTGGTTTGTGGCTTGTAACTGGTCACTTCTGAAGTCGATCTGGAGAGGCTTGTTGATGTTGGTGTTTTCAGGATGATGTTTCACTTAGTTTGTTTGCCGTATCGCCCGGCGAATGGCTGTGATTGAGGAAGGTTTAAGTCGTAGTGACCAAAGCTATATTTACCAACGAATGTAGATGAAAAAATCATCTCCTGCGTTCCCCCATATCTCTAGGATAAAAAGGAATGTAACAATCTCATGGCGTAAGCTGACGAATCAGCAGGAATAATCGCTAGGGACCTAAGAATTAGCATGATAATAGCCACTAAGAAATTACTGCGCTCCATGAAATAGCCATTTTGTGGCAAATGGAGTTGACTAATAATGTCATATGTGAGACGGCTAGTTGAACGAATATTAAATTTTGCTGAATTTTTTATGTTGATTTTACTTGTTACAGAACATATCACATGATATATAGATAAGATTAGTTGCATTAATGATGAGGGTTATTATTAGATTCGTATCCGATTGATAAATATATAAAGGTACATAGCATGCAAGAGCATGGCGTTTGTATGGCAACGTTATTATAATTAACAGTTGCTACTCCATTTAAGTTCACTCAGAAGAACTGGTCCACTTACGTTAGTTATTAAGCAAACGTTCGCTTTTATAAACATAATCAGGATAAAAATGTTGGATTATTGCTAACCCAGCACAGCTAGTGCGCGTCTGTAATTATAAGGGAAAAACGATGAAGAATAAGGCTGATAACAAAAAAAGGAACTTCCTGACCCATAGTGAAATCGAATCACTCCTTAAAGCAGCAAATACCGGGCCTCATGCAGCACGTAATTATTGTCTGACTTTGCTTTGTTTTATTCATGGTTTCCGGGCGAGTGAAATTTGTCGATTGAGGATTTCGGATATTGATCTTAAGGCAAAGTGTATATATATCCATCGATTAAAAAAAGGCTTTTCAACAACGCACCCGCTATTGAATAAAGAAGTTCAGGCTTTAAAAAACTGGTTGAGTATCCGTACTTCGTACCCGCATGCTGAGAGCGAGTGGGTATTTTTATCACGTAAGGGGAATCCGCTTTCTCGGCAACAGTTTTACCATATTATCTCGACTTCCGGTGGTAATGCCGGGTTGTCACTGGAGATTCATCCGCACATGTTACGCCATTCGTGTGGTTTTGCTTTGGCGAATATGGGAATAGATACGCGACTTATCCAGGATTATCTTGGGCATCGCAATATTCGTCATACTGTCTGGTATACCGCCAGCAATGCAGGGCGTTTTTACGGCATCTGGGATAGAGCCAGAGGACGACAGCGTCACGCTGTTTTATAGAGATAGTTGAGATACCAGGGATGGTGTTAAAAACTACATTATTCTTACGATATATCAAAAATGATTAACCATTTATTAATTGATGTTATTGTAAGTGTGATTCTTAATTATCATAATAAACATTAAGTTAACCATATCCATACAAAATACAATGGTTTATGTTCTTCAAAATAAATAAACAAAATCATTCATAAATTTACACATCACTTAAAATCTCCTGTTTCCGCACTTTTTTCTTTATTTTTTAAGCAACTGGAAGTTAATCCACTGCAATCTATTGTTATATTGAATCAAATCAATGAAAATAGATGTTGTCACATCAGTGATATTTTATTTTTGTATGATATTTAATGTAATTGACTGATAGCCACATCACTCCGTGTGTGGTTATCTTTTTATCTATTGGGCTAATTTTGACCGATTGAGGTTTCCTATAGGTATTCATTCAAATATATCTCAGTTAGGAGTACTACTATTGTGAGTAAACGTCGTTATCTTACCGGTAAAGAAGTTCAGGCCATGATGCAGGCGGTTTGTTACGGGGCAACGGGAGCCAGAGATTATTGTCTTATTCTGTTGGCATATCGGCATGGGATGCGTATTAGTGAACTGCTTGATCTGCATTATCAGGACCTTGACCTTAATGAAGGTAGAATAAATATTCGCCGACTGAAGAACGGATTTTCTACCGTTCACCCGTTACGTTTTGATGAGCGTGAAGCCGTGGAACGCTGGACCCAGGAACGTGCTAACTGGAAAGGCGCTGACCGGACTGACGCTATATTTATTTCTCGCCGCGGGAGTCGGCTTTCTCGCCAGCAGGCCTATCGCATTATTCGCGATGCCGGTATTGAAGCTGGAACCGTAACGCAGACTCATCCTCATATGTTAAGGCATGCTTGCGGTTATGAATTGGCGGAGCGTGGTGCAGATACTCGTTTAATTCAGGATTATCTCGGGCATCGAAATATTCGCCATACTGTGCGTTATACCGCCAGTAATGCTGCTCGTTTTGCCGGATTATGGGAAAGAAATAATCTCATAAACGAAAAATTAAAAAGAGAAGAGGTTTGATTTAACTTATTGATAATAAAGTTAAAAAAACAAATAAATACAAGACAATTGGGGCCAAACTGTCCATATCATAAATAAGTTACGTATTTTTTCTCAAGCATAAAAATATTAAAAAACGACAAAAAGCATCTAACTGTTTGATATGTAAATTATTTCTATTGTAAATTAATTTCACATCACCTCCGCTATATGTAAAGCTAACGTTTCTGTGGCTCGACGCATCTTCCTCATTCTTCTCTCCAAAAACCACCTCATGCAATATAAACATCTATAAATAAAGATAACAATAGAATATTAAGCCAACAAATAAACTGAAAAAGTTTGTCCGCGATGCTTTCCTCTATGAGTCAAAATGGCCCCAAATGTTTCATCTTTTGGGGGAAAACTGTGCAGTGTTGGCAGTCAAACTCGTTTACAAAACAAAGTGTACAGAACGACTGCCCATGTCGATTTAGAAATAGTTTTTTGAAAGGAAAGCAGCATGAAAATTAAAACTCTGGCAATCGTTGTTATCTCTGCTCTGTCCCTGGCTTCGACGGCGGCGTTCGCTGGATCCTGTCACGGTCAACGGCGGTACGGTGCATTTCAAAGGTGAAGTCGTGAACGCCGCCTGTGCGGTTGATGCGGGTTCCGTAGATCAGACTGTACAGATGGGCCAGGTGCGTTCCGCAAAACTGGCAACGGCTGGCAGCACCAGCTCGTCCGTCGGTTTTAACATTCAGCTGGACGATTGTGACACCAGCGTTTCCACCAAAGCATCCGTTGCTTTCTCCGGTAACGCGGTAGATACCACCAACAACACCGTACTGGCTCTGCAGGGTTCTGCAGCTGGTAGCGCAACCAACGTCGGTGTGCAGATCCTCGATAACAAAGGCACACCTCTGGCGCTGGACGGCGCAACCTTCAGCGCGGCAACCACCCTGAACGATGGCACTAACGTCATTCCGTTCCAGGCTCGTTACTTCGCAACGGGTGCGGCAACTGCCGGTACCGCTAACGCGGATGCGACCTTCAAAGTGCAGTACCAGTAAGTACATCTGGCATGGAGGCCATCTGAGCCAGGACGGCTGATTAACCGTGATGGAACGGAGGTGATCACAATGGGAAGGGAGAAGCTGTGGCTGATTTTGCTGCTGCTGCCAACGACCGTGCTGGCGGGGAATCACTGGAACATCACGGTACCAGGGCGGGGGAATGCGCTTTCAGGGTGAGATTGTGGCTGAATCCTGCAGCGTCGACGCTGGCGATCGTCTGATGACGGTGAACATGGGGCGAATCAGCAGCCAGCGATTTCGTGCGGCAGGGGAAGATTCCAGCCCGGTTCCTTTTGATATTCATCTTCTTGACTGTAATACGGCTGTTAGTCAACGCGTCGGCGTCTCCTTTCACGGCGTTGCCGATGGTAAGGATCCCGATGTGCTTTCCGTGGGGGAAGGGACAGGAATCGCCACCGGTATCGGTGTGGCCTTGTTTGATAGTGATGGCAGCCAGATCCCCAGTGAACGGTTCACCGACTCGATGGGCGAAAATCTATGACGGCCCAACCACGCTGCATTTCGTCGCGAAGTATCGCTCAACGGAACGCCAGGTCACCGGCGGTATTGCCAACGCGCAGGCCTGGTTCTCATTGACCTACCAGTAATCAACCCGCAGTCAGACCGAAACAGGACATAACGGTGAGTATAACAAGGGCATACATGAAGGAAAACACGGACAATGGCGCGCAGCTTACTGGCTGGAGTGCTGATGGTAGCCGCCATTGGAATGGCGCCTGTCGCGCAGAAGCTGGAGTGGCGCTGGGCGCAACCCGCGTGATTTATCCCGCTGGACAAAAACAGGTTCCGCTGGCGGTCACCAACAATGATGACAGTAGCACGTACCTGATCCAGTCGTGGGTTAGAGAACGCCGATGGCGTTAAAGATGGGCGCTTTGTGGTGAGAATCGCGCCACTCTTCGCTATGCAGGGCGAGAAAGAACACCCTACGCATTCTTGATGCTAGCAATAACCAACTGCCGCAGGACCGGGAAAGCCTGTTCTGGATAGAACGTCAAAGCCATCCCATCGATGGATAAATCGAAGCTCGGCGATAACACGCTGCAGCTAGCCATTATCAGCCAATCAAACTCTATTATCGCCCGGCTAAACTGGCCTTGTACGTAGATCAGGCCGCTGAAAAGCTACGTTTTCGCCGCAGTGCGGGCACGCTCACGCTGGTGAACCCAACGCCCTATTTCCTCACGGTGACTGAGCTGAATGCGGGCACGCGCGTGCTGGAAAATGCGCTGGTTCCGCCGATGGGTGAAACGCAGGTGAAATTACCGAGCGATGCGGGTAGCGATATTACCTATAAGACCATCAATGACTATGGTGCGCTTACCCCGCGTACGAAAGGCATCATGCAATAAAAGAAGGGGAACCCAGCATTTCCTCGCCGAATAAAATAAGAACTGACAGCCGGGCGTTTTCGAACCGGAGGGACTATGTCATATCTGAGATTTGGACTCGCCCATTTGGAGTCTTGCTTGCGCATACGGCGCTCCGCACCACTTTCAGCCGGTTTTGCCCGGCCTGCTGATTTTATTCATGGCAACATCAATCTTTCCGGTTCAGGGGCGGAACTCTATTTTAACCCGCGCTTTCTGGCCGACGACCCGGCGGCGGTGGCCGATCTCTCCAGTTTTGAGAAGGGACAAGAGCTGCCGCCGGGAACCTACCGTGTCGATATCTATATGAATGATGGCTATATGACCACGCGCGATGCCACCTTCAGCGCAGGGGAAAACGGCCATGGGCTGATGCCGTGCCTGACGCGTGGGCAACTTGTCAGTATGGGGCTGAACGCGGAGGCGGTCGTGGAATCAACGCCCTGGCAGCGGATGCTTGTGTACCGTTAATCGAAATGATTAAGGACGCCACTATTCGTCTGGATGTCGGTCAGCAGAGGCTGTATCTCACTATTCCTCAGGCCTTTATGGGCAACCAGGCGCGCGGTTATATCCCTCCCGAGCTTTGGGATAACGGGATTGATCCCGCGCTGCTGAATTACAACTTCACTGGCAACAACGTCCGTGATGAGTTTGCTGGCGGCGGCCAGTATGCCTATCTGAATCTGCAAAGCGGCGTGAATCTTGGTGCCTGGCGGCTGCGCGACAACTCGACCTGGAGCTATACCAGCGGCGGAAGCTCGTCGAGCAACGAAAACAAATGGCAGCACGTTAACACCTGGCTTGCAGCGCGATATCACACCAATACGCTCGCGTTTGACGTTGGGCGATAGCTATACCAACGGTGACGTTTTTGATGGCATTAACTTTCGCGGCATGCAGCTCGCCTCCGATGACAACATGCTCCCGGATAATCCTCAGAAAGGATTTGCGCCGGTGATCCATGGTATTGCACGCGGTACCACTCAGGTGTCGGTGAAACAAAATGGCTATGAAATTTATCACAGCACCGTCTCGCCGGGTCCTTTCGCCATTAACGATCTCTACGCTGCGGGCAACGGTGGCGATCTACAGGTGTCGATTAAAGAAGCCGATGGCAGCAGCCAGAATTTCACCGTTCCTTATTCGTCTGTACCGGTTTTACAGCGTGAAGGCCACACTCGTTACGCCATCACCGCGGGTGAATATCGCAGCGGTAACGATCAGCAGGAAGAGCCTTCGTTTCTTCCAAAGACGCCTGCTACATGGGCTCCCGGCTGGATGGACGCTGTACGGCGGTACGCAACTGGCGGACCGCTATCGCGCGTTCAATATGGGGCTGGGGAAGAATATGGGCGACTGGGGGCGCTGTCTGTGGATATGACGCAGGCTAATTCCACACTTCCCGATGACAGTCAGCATGACGGACAATCGGTGCGTTTTCTCTATAACAAATCGCTCAATGAATCAGGCACGAATATTCAGTTAGTGGGTTACCGTTATTCGACCAGCGGATATTTTAATTTCGCTGATACAACATACAGTCGAATGAATGGCTACAACATCGAAACACAGGACGGAGTTATTCAGGTTAAGCCGAAATTCACCGACTATTACAACCTCGCTTATAACAAACGCGGGAAATTACAACTCACCGTTACTCAGCAACTCGGGCGCACATCAACACTGTATTTGAGTGGTAGCCATCAAACTTATTGGGGAACGAGTAATGTCGATGAGCAATTCCAGGCTGGATTAAATACTGCGTTCGAAGATATCAACTGGACGCTCAGCTATAGCCTGACGAAAAACGCCTGGCAAAAAGGACGGGATCAGATGTTAGCGCTTAACGTCAATATTCCTTTCAGCCACTGGCTGCGTTCTGACAGTAAATCTCAGTGGCGACATGCCAGTGCCAGCTACAGCATGTCACACGATCTCAACGGTCGGATGACCAATCTGGCTGGTGTATACGGTACGTTGCTGGAAGACAACAACCTCAGCTATAGCGTGCAAACCGGCTATGCCGGGGGAGGCGATGGAAATAGCGGAAGTACAGGCTACGCCACGCTGAATTATCGCGGTGGTTACGGCAATGCCAATATCGGTTACAGCCATAGCGATGATATTAAGCAGCTCTATTACGGAGTCAGCGGTGGGGTACTGGCTCATGCCAATGGCGTAACGCTGGGGCAGCCGTTAAACGATACGGTGGTGCTTGTTAAAGCGCCTGGCGCAAAAGATGCAAAAGTCGAAAACCAGACGGGGGTGCGTACCGACTGGCGTGGTTATGCCGTGCTGCCTTATGCCACTGAATATCGGGAAAATAGAGTGGCGCTGGATACCAATACCCTGGCTGATAACGTCGATTTAGATAACGCGGTTGCTAACGTTGTTCCCACTCGTGGGGCGATCGTGCGAGCAGAGTTTAAAGCGCGCGTTGGGATAAAACTGCTCATGACGCTGACCCACAATAATAAGCCGCTGCCGTTTGGGGCGATGGTGACATCAGAGAGTAGCCAGAGTAGCGGCATTGTTGCGGATAATGGTCAGGTTTACCTCAGCGGAATGCCTTTAGCGGGAAAAGTTCAGGTGAAATGGGGAGAAGAGGAAAATGCTCACTGTGTCGCCAATTATCAACTGCCACCAGAGAGTCAGCAGCAGTTATTAACCCAGCTATCAGCTGAATGTCGTTAAGGGGGCGTGATGAGAAACAAACCTTTTTATCTTCTGTGCGCTTTTTTGTGGCTGGCGGTGAGTCACGCTTTGGCTGCGGATAGCACGATTACTATCCGCGGCTATGTCAGGGATAACGGCTGTAGTGTGGCCGCTGAATCAACCAATTTTACTGTTGATCTGATGGAAAACGCGGCGAAGCAATTTAACAACATTGGCGCGACGACTCCTGTTGTTCCATTTCGTATTTTGCTGTCACCCTGTGGTAATGCCGTTTCTGCCGTAAAGGTTGGGTTTACTGGCGTTGCAGATAGCCACAATGCCAACCTGCTTGCACTTGAAAATACGGTGTCAGCGGCTTCGGGACTGGGAATACAGCTTCTGAATGAGCAGCAAAATCAAATACCCCTTAATGCTCCATCGTCCGCGCTTTCGTGGACGACCCTGACGCCGGGTAAACCAAATACGCTGAATTTTTACGCCCGGCTAATGGCGACACAGGTGCCTGTCACTGCGGGGCATATCAATGCCACGGCTACCTTCACTCTTGAATATCAGTAACTGGAGATGCTCATGAAATGGTGCAAACGTGGGTATGTATTGGCGGCAATATTGGCGCTCGCAAGTGCGACGATACAGGCAGCCGATGTCACCATCACGGTGAACGGTAAGGTCGTCGCCAAACCGTGTACGGTTTCCACCACCAATGCCACGGTTGATCTCGGCGATCTTTATTCTTTCAGTCTTATGTCTGCCGGGGCGGCATCGGCCTGGCATGATGTTGCGCTTGAGTTGACTAATTGTCCGGTGGGAACGTCGAGGGTCACTGCCAGCTTCAGCGGGGCAGCCGACAGTACCGGATATTATAAAAACCAGGGGACCGCGCAAAACATCCAGTTAGAGCTACAGGATGACAGTGGCAACACATTGAATACTGGCGCAACCAAAACAGTTCAGGTGGATGATTCCTCACAATCAGCGCACTTCCCGTTACAGGTCAGAGCATTGACAGTAAATGGCGGAGCCACTCAGGGAACCATTCAGGCAGTGATTAGCATCACCTATACCTACAGCTGAACCCGAAGAGATGATTGTAATGAAACGAGTTATTACCCTGTTTGCTGTACTGCTGATGGGCTGGTCGGTAAATGCCTGGTCATTCGCCTGTAAAACCGCCAATGGTACCGCTATCCCTATTGGCGGTGGCAGCGCCAATGTTTATGTAAACCTTGCGCCCGTCGTGAATGTGGGGCAAAACCTGGTCGTGGATCTTTCGACGCAAATCTTTTGCCATAACGATTATCCGGAAACCATTACAGACTATGTCACACTGCAACGAGGCTCGGCTTATGGCGGCGTGTTATCTAATTTTTCCGGGACCGTAAAATATAGTGGCAGTAGCTATCCATTTCCTACCACCAGCGAAACGCCGCGCGTTGTTTATAATTCGAGAACGGATAAGCCGTGGCCGGTGGCGCTTTATTTGACGCCTGTGAGCAGTGCGGGCGGGGTGGCGATTAAAGCTGGCTCATTAATTGCCGTGCTTATTTTGCGACAGACCAACAACTATAACAGCGATGATTTCCAGTTTGTGTGGAATATTTACGCCAATAATGATGTGGTGGTGCCTACTGGCGGCTGCGATGTTTCTGCTCGTGATGTCACCGTTACTCTGCCGGACTACCCTGGTTCAGTGCCAATTCCTCTTACCGTTTATTGTGCGAAAAGCCAAAACCTGGGGTATTACCTCTCCGGCACAACCGCAGATGCGGGCAACTCGATTTTCACCAATACCGCGTCGTTTTCACCTGCACAGGGCGTCGGCGTACAGTTGACGCGCAACGGTACGATTATTCCAGCGAATAACACGGTATCGTTAGGAGCAGTAGGGACTTCGGCGGTGAGTCTGGGATTAACGGCAAATTATGCACGTACCGGAGGGCAGGTGACTGCAGGGAATGTGCAATCGATTATTGGCGTGACTTTTGTTTATCAATAAAGAAATCACAGGACATTGCTAATGCTGGTACGCAATATTACCTGAAGCTAAAAACCTGCACGTTAGCCCTTTGTAGGCCAGATAAGACGCGTCAGCGTCGCATCTGGCATAAACAAAGCGCACTTTGCTGGTCTGTTCCCCTCACCCTAACCCTCTCCCCGGAGGGGCGAGGGGACTGTCCGGGCACATTTTTAGACTTTGTCATCAGTCTGAGCCTGCCATTGGCAGGCTCTGGTGTCCTTTTACGCTACCATGCTAATAATCAGCACAATAATCAGCCCAACCACGGAGTTGACCAGCTCCAGCAGACCCCAGGTTTTCAACGTGTCTTTTACTGACAGGTCAAAGTAACCTTTGAACAACCAGAAAGATGCATCGTTAATGTGGGTGAGGGTGTTGGAACCCGCAGCCGTCGCCAGTACCAGCAGCGCCGGATTCACGCCAACCAGCTGACCAGTTGCTGGATCTAGGATTGCAGCACTGATAATCCCGGCGGCGGTCATCGCCGAAACGACACCCTGACCCGTCGCCAGACGAATTAGCACAGTGATCAGCCATGCCATGATGTAGGGCGAGATATTGCCGTGGGACATCAACATGCCGATGGTGTCGCCAATGCCGGTGTCGATGATGGTCTGCTTCAGCACGCCACCCGCACCGATGATCAGAATCACCATTGCAATACTCTTCACCGCGCTTTCAAAAGCGTTCATCACCCACTGCATGTCATGACCACGTGCGGTGCCAAAGAGTACGAATGCAACCACCATCGCAATAAACATTGCAATCGGCGAGGAACCGATAAAGTTAACCACTTCCCAGGCAGGGGTATCTTTTACCAGCCAGATATTGGCGATGGTGGTAGAGATCATAATGATCGCCGGGATCAGCGGCACCAGAATCGAAACGCCGAAAGAGGGCAGATTATTCATATCTACCGGTTGATCTGCTTTCAGGAATGATGGCGTTGGGCGCTCAAGATTGCCGAGGAACTTCGGCAGGATCAGACCTGCGCAGATTACACTTGGGATCGTCACCAGTACGCCATAGATATAAACCATCCCCATATCCGCGCCATAAGCATTCACCAGCGCCACCGGACCCGGCTGCGGTGGGAACAGTGAATGTGCGGTAGTGGCAGCTGCTACTGCCGGGATCGCCAGTTTCAGGAACGGAATTTTAGCTTCGGCGGCAATAACAATAACCAGCGGCGCTAACATGATAAAGGCCACTTCATAGAACATCGCCAGACCAAAAATCAGGCCGATGATAATCACCGACAGCTGTACATAGCGCAGACCGAGACGCGCCAGCAGCGTATGCGCTATCTGGTGAGCCGCGCCGGAGTCGACCATCAATTTACCGATGACCGCACCGAACACCACGATGATAGCCAGTTCCCCCAGCGTGTTGCCGAAGCCCGCTTTCATAGTGTGCAGCAGCGACATCAAATCCATGCCCGCCAGCATCCCGACGGACAGCGCCGCCACCAACAAAGCCACCATTGAATTGATTTTGAACTTCAAATTCAGTACCAGCATCAGACCAATGCCGAATACCACCCAGAGAATGTTAAGCACATGCATAACGTTTTACCTTACCTGGTTGAACCGTTGTTATTTTGGGCGATATGTTATGTAAATTGGTCAACCATTGTTGCGATGAATGTCACATCCTCTGATCAATAACCATCGATTACCCTTTGCTGCAATTTGCAGCAACAACCATGAGAGTGAAATTCTTGTGATGTGGTTAACCAATTTCAGAATTCGGGTTGACATGTCTTACCAAAAGGTAGAACTTATACGCCATCTCATCCGATGCAACGCCACGGCTGCGGTCTGGTTGTTCATCCGGATACCTAAACAACTCCAGGGTTCCGCGTCTCTTTGCTGTGGAACCCACTATGTGAAAGAGGAAAAATCATGGAACAGACCTGGCGCTGGTACGGCCCAAACGATCCGGTTTCTTTAGCTGATGTCCGTCAGGCGGGCGCAACTGGCGTGGTTACCGCGCTGCACCATATCCCGAACGGCGAAGTATGGTCCGTTGAAGAGATCCTCAAACGCAAGGCGATCATTGAAGACGCAGGCCTGGTGTGGTCTGTCGTAGAAAGCGTGCCAATTCACGAAGATATCAAAACCCACACTGGCAACTATGAGCAGTGGATCGCTAACTATCAGCAGACTCTGCGCAACCTGGCGCAGTGTGGCATTCGCACCGTGTGCTACAACTTCATGCCGGTGCTCGACTGGACCCGTACTGACCTCGAATACGTGCTGCCAGACGGCTCCAAAGCTCTGCGCTTCGACCAGATCGAATTCGCTGCATTCGAAATGCATATCCTGAAACGCCCAGGCGCGGAAGCGGATTACACCGAAGAAGAAATTGCTCAGGCAGCTGAACGCTTCGCCACTATGAGCGATGAAGACAAAGCGCGTCTGACCCGTAACATCATTGCTGGTCTTCCGGGCGCGGAAGAAGGCTACACCCTCGACCAGTTCCGTAAACACCTGGAGCTGTACAAAGATATCGACAAAGCGAAGCTGCGCGAAAACTTTGCCGTCTTCCTGAAAGCGATTATTCCAGTTGCTGAAGAAGTCGGCGTGCGTATGGCTGTTCACCCGGACGATCCGCCGCGCCCGATCCTCGGCCTGCCGCGCATTGTTTCCACCATTGAAGATATGCAGTGGATGGTTGATACCGTAAACAGCATGGCAAACGGTTTTACCATGTGCACCGGTTCCTACGGCGTGCGTGCTGACAACGATCTGGTTGATATGATCAAGCAGTTCGGTCCGCGTATTTACTTCACCCATCTGCGCTCCACCATGCGTGAAGATAACCCGAAAACCTTCCACGAAGCGGCGCACCTGAACGGTGACGTTGATATGTACGAAGTGGTGAAAGCGATTGTTGAAGAAGAACACCGTCGTAAAGCGGAAGGCAAAGAAGACCTGATCCCGATGCGTCCGGACCACGGTCATCAGATGCTGGACGACCTGAAGAAGAAAACCAACCCAGGTTACTCCGCAATTGGTCGTCTGAAAGGCCTGGCCGAAGTTCGCGGTGTCGAACTGGCGATCCAGCGCGCTTTCTTTAGCCGTTAATATCCACCGGCATGGCTGCGCGCCGTGCCGGTTCCTTCTTCCTTGCCGTCACTCTTTGAAGACGGATTCTGGAGTTTACGATGACTACTATTGTTGACAGCAATCTGCCGGTTGCCCGCCCGTCATGGGATCATTCTCGTCTGGAATCACGCATTGTGCATCTCGGTTGCGGGGCGTTTCACCGCGCGCACCAGGCGCTGTATACCCATCATCTGCTGGAAAGCACCGACAGCGACTGGGGCATCTGCGAAGTTAACCTGATGCCAGGCAACGACCGCGTGCTGATCGAAAACCTGAAAAAACAGCAACTGCTGTACACCGTAGCGGAAAAAGGCGCAGAGAGCACCGAGCTGAAAATTATCGGTTCGATGAAAGAAGCGCTGCATCCGGAAATCGATGGCTGCGAAGGTATTCTCAACGCGATGGCGCGTCCGCAAACGGCGATTGTCTCTCTAACGGTCACGGAAAAAGGCTACTGCGCTGATGCGGCAAGCGGTCAACTGGATCTCAATAACCCGCTGATCAAGCACGATCTGGAAAACCCGACTGCGCCGAAGTCCGCGATTGGTTACATCGTCGAAGCGTTGCGTCTGCGTCGTGAAAAAGGGTTGAAAGCGTTTACGGTGATGTCCTGCGATAACGTGCGTGAAAACGGTCATGTGGCGAAGGTCGCGGTACTGGGGCTGGCTCAGGCGCGTGACCCGCAGCTGGCGGCATGGATTGAAGAAAATGTCACCTTCCCGTGCACCATGGTTGACCGCATCGTTCCGGCGGCGACGCCAGAAACCTTACAGGAAATTGCTGACCAGCTGGGTGTTTACGACCCGTGCGCCATTGCCTGCGAACCGTTCCGTCAGTGGGTGATTGAAGATAACTTCGTTAATGGTCGCCCGGATTGGGATAAAGTGGGCGCACAGTTCGTTGCAGACGTTGTGCCGTTCGAAATGATGAAGCTGCGTATGCTGAACGGCAGCCACTCTTTTCTGGCGTACCTCGGTTACCTCGGCGGCTATGAAACCATTGCCGACACCGTGACTAACCCGGCTTATCGCAAAGCGGCCTTTGCCCTGATGATGCAGGAACAAGCGCCAACGCTGTCGATGCCGGAAGGTACAGACCTGAACGCCTATGCGACGCTGCTGATCGAGCGTTTCAGCAACCCGTCTCTGCGTCACCGTACCTGGCAGATTGCGATGGACGGCAGCCAGAAGTTACCGCAGCGTCTGCTGGACCCGGTGCGTCTGCACCTGCAAAACGGCGGCAGCTGGCGTCACCTGGCGCTGGGCGTGGCTGGCTGGATGCGTTACACCCAGGGCGTGGATGAGCAGGGTAATGCCATTGACGTGGTCGACCCGATGCTGGCGGAGTTCCAGAAGATCAACGCGCAGTATCAGGGCGCAGACCGCGTGAAAGCGCTGCTGGGCCTGAGCGGTATTTTTGCCGATGATCTGCCGCAGAATGCCGACTTTGTTGGCGCAGTGACGGCGGCATATCAGCAGCTGTGCGAACGCGGTGCGCGCGAGTGTGTGGCTGCGCTGTAACTAACTGATTACCCTACAGACTTACTGGTCAATCAAACTGATATTTGGTTGACCAGTTTTCGTTTTTTTGCCCACCTGTACGTGCCAACTTCCAGTGCTAATGGTATAGTTTGAGATTAACGGGGGCCGTAAAATTGCCCGTTGTAGGCCGGATAAGGCGTTCACGCCGCATCCGGCAAAAATTTGATTAACCGCACCTAACGGACACAACACCATGAAATCTGCCACCTCTGCGCAAAGACCTTACCAGGAAGTCGGGGCGATGATCCGCGATCTGATCATAAAGACGCCGTACAATCCTGGCGAACGGCTGCCGCCGGAGCGTGAAATTGCAGAAATGCTTGATGTCACGCGGACGGTGGTACGTGAAGCGCTGATCATGCTGGAGATCAAAGGGCTGGTGGAAGTACGCCGGGGTGCCGGTATCTATGTTCTTGATAACTCAGGCAGCCAGAACACAGACAGTCCGGATGCCAACGTCTGCAACGATGCCGGTCCTTTTGAGCTGTTACAGGCGCGGCAGTTATTGGAGAGCAACATCGCCGAGTTTGCCGCTTTGCAGGCTACCCGCGAAGATATCGTCAAAATGCGTCAGGCATTGCAACTGGAAGAGCGTGAACTGGCTTCCAGTGCGCCGGGCAGCAGCGAAAGCGGTGACATGCAGTTCCATCTCGCTATTGCCGAAGCAACGCATAACAGCATGCTGGTGGAGCTGTTCCGTCAGTCCTGGCAGTGGCGGGAAAACAATCCAATGTGGATCCAGTTGCACAGCCATCTGGATGACAGCCTGTATCGCAAAGAGTGGTTGGGCGATCACAAACAGATCCTCGCCGCGTTAATCAAAAAAGATGCCCGAGCGGCGAAGCTGGCAATGTGGCAGCATCTGGAAAACGTTAAGCAACGTCTGCTGGAATTCTCGAACGTTGACGATATTTATTTTGATGGCTATCTGTTTGATTCATGGCCGCTGGATAAAGTCGACGCCTGACTTATTATAATAAGCGCAAGGGTAAACGTTCCTTGCGCTTTCTTAAATTAAGAAGTCGCAATGAGTATTACTTTGTAAATTGCAGGGTATTGTTTAGCTATCTGTATAACCTGAATGTTAGTACTCATTCTTCCTGGTAGTTATTTACCAATATAATTCCATTCACCATTTTTTAATTCAAACAGTTCTGGAAGAGATGACGGTTGCAGAGTCATACGTTTGAGTGGTGCATTTTCATCACCCGGGATAACTTTATATCCCATTTTTGCATGGATCTCCGCGGTACCGGGATAGGCTTCTATACCAATTATTGGGTCATTACCCAACTCAATATTAGCATTAAGTAATGCGGCAAGGGCGAATCCGGAAGAATTTGCTACCCCTGTTACCGTCATTATCTGATCAATATAGATATCAATCCTTGGCTGCTCATTGGTCCATCTTTTTGCCTGAGAAGCTGGAAGGGTTGAAATATATCCTATCGTGGTTCCGGCATAACCAGGAACATTGCAACCAGGGCCTAATGTTATTTCATGAACTGTATAGTCCTCAACAGGATCGAAAGGGCTCTTCATAAATAAATTTAGCCGTAAACCTTCTGCTAACTCTGTGGTAGCATGCGCCTTTTTACATATGCCACCATATATTTCGTCTAAAGCTGAGGTGATTTTCAAGTTCCGATAGAGCATACGTCCTGTTGTTGTAATACCATCGGATTCTCTGCATGCTCCTGTCACATAATTAAATGGCCAAGGCTCTTTACTAATATCAAGTTTTCTAATTTCGACAACGCTTTTTCCATCGTAATTATGGTTATTGCCACGAGTAAGAGGCGGAAGATAGATGTTTTCCGAATCCATGCGTGCATATTTTAATTTACGTGTAAACTCACTGTCGACTATTGGGTGATGAAGGAAGTGAGCATCTGTAATAATTTGACTCTGAAGGGCATTGCTTAATGGCATAGACATAATAGTTACCTTTTATGAGTATTTCACTGATGTTTAGAAAAATAGATAAATTTTTCTGTAGTAAAAAGAGAAGTAAACAAATGACATGCATGTTTCTGTTGTAGTGATATCAACTCTACACGGTGATATTAAAGGGTAGGAAACACTCTAAAGTATCAAAAAACGCTCATTTAAAATTATTTGCATGCAATTTAAAAGCATATCTTATTACTAATTGGAATTTGATGTTGCTATATTGAGGTCTATATTAATAATGCCTGTGAATGGTATTTTTGATGTATTTGATATGTTATCAATTTATATTATTTACAAACTAATTGTTTCAAATAATACATGGCTGATTATGCGGAAATAAATAATTTCCCACCGGAATTAAGTAGCAGCGGTGACAAGTATTTTCATCTACGTAACTATTCGGAATATTCAGAATATACTAGCGGTTTTTTTTTGAGTTTGATGATTTTTATCAAATCATGACTTTTTTCCTGAAAAGTCAGTAGATATTCATAGGCAAGTAAGGTTTTATACTTTGCTGACAGGATTCAGGCCTGTCTCAGACTGACATGGATGTAATGAACAAAAGGGAATGGCTATGGAAAATGAGCATCAATACAGTGGTGCCCGGTGTTCAGGGCAAGCCGCATATGTTGCTAAACGTCAGGAGTGCGCAAAATGATGCGACAATCACTTCAGGCTGTTTTACCTGAAATTTCAGGCAATAAAACGTCATCGCTGCGTAAATCGGTATGCAGCGATCTCCTCACTCTTTTTAATTCTCCTCATTCGGCATTACCGTCATTACTTGTTTCAGGCATGCCCGAGTGGCAAGTGCATAACCCGAGCGACAAACATCTCCAGAGCTGGTATTGCCGTCAGCTGCGTTCTGCACTGTTATTTCATGAGCCACGGATTGCGGCGTTGCAGGTTAATTTGAAAGAAGCGTACTGCCACACTCTGGCGATCAGCCTTGAGATAATGCTGTACCACGACGATGAACCGCTAACGTTTGATCTGGTCTGGGATAATGGCGGTTGGCGCAGTGCGACGCTGGAGAATGTCAGCTAAGCACAATCTCCAGCTCGCGCAGTTCACGCCAGAAGCGTTCGGCAACGGGATTCATGCGGGTATTCATCCGGTATGCATAGGCCTGAATCGGGATCACCAGTTCGTCCCGATTCAGTACAACGAGCTTCCCGCTGCGAATTTCTTGTTGGATGGCGTACTCCGGCAGCCAGGCAATCCCACAGCCGTCGAGGGCAACCTGCTTTAAAAGCTCGCTCATCGAAGAGACAAAAAAGGTGCTGAAACTTAACTCACTGTGGCGCGTCAGGGTGCGATTAATCAATCGCCCCATGTAGGAGTTGCGGCTGTAATTCAGTAACGGAAAGTGTGGCTGCGCGAGGTTAAAAAGTGCTTCTCCGTGTTCGTCACTGGCGCAGACAGGGAACAATTGAGATTCAAATAAGCGAATGTGGTCAAACGGCGCTTCCAGCAAATCTTCGTCGTGAAAGGAAAAAATACAGTCACTTTGCCCTTCACGCAGTTTATCGACCGCTTCATCGACATCAATAGCTTCAATTGCCCAGGTAAAGAGCGGCGGCATCTGGCTGATAATGGACGGTAACAGCCCGAGGGAAAGAGAGTGTGCAGCGGCTATCTTGATTTTTCGTTGCGCGTAATCGCTGCCGCCACGCAGCTCTGCCAGATTGCTCTCTAACTGTTGCAACAGATGGCGGATCTGCGAATGGAAGATTTTCCCTTGTTCTGAGAGTTGCAGCGGCGTTACCTGGCGGTTAAACAATTCAACACCAATCGCCTGTTCCAGCGCACGGATGCGGCGGCTGAATGCCGGTTGCGAGACGTTGCGACTGACTGCCGCCTGGGAAAAATTGCGGCATTTTTCCAGGGTCAGAAAATCATAAAGCCATTTGGTTTCAATATTATGCAAAATCGCACCACAGTCATCCATTACGTTTTACTCTGTCAGCCGCCCTTGCGGGCATTCTACGTCCATTCGGGCGGCTGACAACCGTTTAAGCCGTTTCAAACGTTCCTTTCACGCAGGCTTTGCCGTCTTTGACCATCAGTTTGCCGCGAGCGTATACCTGCTCAATGCGCAGTTCTGGCGTCATGACCAGCAAGTCAGCATCATTGCCTGGCAGAATTTCGCCTTTCCCGGTCAGGTTAAGGAAACCGGCTACGCTACTGGTGAGCGGGCGCAGGGCATCGCTGATACTGAAATCATAGTCTTTGACCAGCACCTGCACGGTTTCCAGCAACGTTTCAAAACCGGCAACACCGATATGGGTTAAATTCCCTTCGTCATCGAAGAACGGCTGGCTACCGTTGCCGTCGGAGCTGAGGGTGACGCGTGCCAGCGGAATACCCGCCTGAACGGCGCGGGCAATACCTTCGGCAGGGGCGACCGGTTCGTCAATGCTGCTGGTGATATCGATGGTGCCGCCTTTGCGCGCGAACTCCAGCGCCTGCTCAAACAACGGTACGTTGCGGTTAACGTGGGTCGGCAGCAGCTTGCTGATCGGCACATCGCAGTTTTCCAGCAGGTCATAAATAGGCTGTAACGCCTTTTTACTGTCGCCCATGTGGAACACGGTGACGCCAGGTTTACCGCCGAGCAAACCGCCAACGCGGGATTCTGCCGCCATATTGGCCAGGTGATAAACGTCCGGTGCGGCAGAACGGTGATCAGAGATGGCGCATTTCACGCCAATCACACGATCGATAATCGCCACGTCTTTTTCCACGGAACCCGTAATGGTGCGGGAAGGGACATGATAAGCGCCGGTCAGCATCCAGGCGCTGATGCCTTCTTCATTGAGCGCACGGGTCTTGGCGAGCAGGGATTCCGGGTGGCGAGAGATAGAGTCGGTGCCCAGCAGACCAACCACTGACGTGACGCCCGCTTCCGTCAGGCGACTTAGCGCCACTTCCGGCGTGCGCGTCGTGGGACCTGCTTCGCCGCCACCGCCAATCAAATGGACGTGTTGATCAATAAAACCTGGGCAGAGGATCTGCCCACTGAGATCGACAACCGTGCAGTTCGGTACAATGTCAGAAGGGATATTGCTGGCAACGGCGATAATTTTGCCGTTAGCGACGAGGACATCGCAAATTCCCCGATCTTCCGGCGCATACAAATGCGCTCCCTGCAGCAGGGTAAAACCGGCTGCGGTATAATCAATCATGGTAACTCCTTGTTAAACAATAAGCTGCATAACCCAGATCGACAGCAATGCGTTAATCACGCAGACCGTAATGATATGCGGGTAATATTTGGCATTCACTTCGGCTGTCCCCAGGCAGCGACCGACATTTTGCACCGGGTTGCCCATTAAATACATCGCGGGCAGTAAAACGGTGACATCGTGACCGGTTAATGCGCCAGCGGTTGCCAGACTGGCGGCAACACCGACTGCGCCACCCATACTCATTAATGCGGCTAAAAGGACGGTTGCCGCTTCACCGGGTAATCCCCACAGCGCCATTACGGGTTCACAGATATGCCCCACCCAGTCGAGCAGGCCGGTAATTTTCAGCGCCTGAATGATGACAAACGCCATCACCACGTTTGGCAGCAGGTTGGTCGTGGCGATAGTAAAGCCACGGCGCGCGCCATCGATAAACATATCCATGACGTTTTTGCGGACCTGAGTTGTCATGCTTGCGCTCCTTGCGTTGGGTTGCGACGTTCTTCGAAGTTAAGCCAGACGCGCAAAATGTTGGCTCCGACAAATTTAAACACCAGGATGACGGCTAAAGGTACGATTACGGACGTGCCCAGAAAGGCAAACACCGCGACGCCGGAAGAGAAGTAGTTGGTGATGATGGCGCTACCGCTGGTTTGATATGCGGCGAAAATCACTTTATCGCGTTCGGTAATTTCACCTTCCTGCGCCAGCTCTTTGGTCATACCGGCGGCGGCATCGGTGTTTTGCAGGTTAGCGATCAGCGCCAGCGAGCAGATCCCTGGAATGCCCAACAACGGTTTTAGCACAGGTGTCATTAACTGCTGCGCGGCGCGTAATCCACCAAGACCATCGGTAATTGAAATAATCCCCAGAGAGAGAATGACTGACGGTGCCAGCTCCAGCGCAAAGAGAAAGCCATCTTTAGCCCCCGCGCCACCCGCGCCGCGAAATGAGGTGGTGGCTCCGTTCGCACCAGGCAGTTGCCCAAACGATCCGTTCAGAACGGAAAAATCAAAAACGCGCCACCAGCTGTCTGTTCCGGAAAAAACACCGGAAAAAAAGATTATGGTGAGAAAAAAGGCCAGATACCCTTTAATGCCCACTTTTTCTGTCGCCAGCTCCCCGGCTACAGCATCCCCTTGTTGTGTCATAACAATCCCCATTGTTTTTTTGTGTTTGTGTGTTGCTTGAGCCAGGAAAATTCCTGGAACTGAAAAACCTTATCAGCCATGTGGGTATGGGGAAAATGCAAGTATGTTTCTGGCTATGCGTTTTTTGCATAGCGGAAAAATTACGCTGTGTGGAAAAGGCTCTGCGCAGGATTGAGTTGCAGAAAATTCATAAACCAAGTGACAATGACATCAGTAAATAAAAACAGAAAATCCAGGGACGAAAACGAGATGGCAAAGTACAACGAAAAAGAGCTGGCGGATACGAGCAAGTTTTTAAGTTTTGTCCTCCGACACAAACCGGAGGCGATTGGTATCGTACTGGACCGTGAAGGATGGGCGGATATCGATAAGCTCATACTTTGTGCCCAAAAAGCGGGCAAGCGGTTAACCCGTGCATTGCTGGATACTGTGGTTGCCACCAGCGATAAAAAGCGTTTTAGTTATTCCAGTGATGGTAGGTGCATCCGCGCGGTTCAGGGGCATTCGACTTCGCAGGTCGCTATTTCCTTTGCCGAAAAAACACCGCCACAGTTTCTCTACCACGGTACGGCAAGCCGTTTCCTTGACGAGATAAAAAAACAGGGGCTGATTGCAGGTGAGCGTCACTACGTACATCTCTCTGCTGATGAAGCAACGGCACGCAAAGTGGGAGCAAGACACGGATCGCCGGTTATTTTAACCGTCAAAGCACAGGAAATGGCGAAACGAGGCCTCCCTTTCTGGCAAGCGGAAAACGGGGTCTGGCTGACATCAACGGTTGCGGTTGAGTTTCTTGAGTGGTAAGGGAAACTTCCCTCATGAAGTGACCACTTGTAGCTTAAATAATTGCACTGTGCTGATAAGCGCAGCAATAAACAACGCCGCCGCGCCGCAGAGAGTGGCGCTGGCAAGCGCCGATGTTCCATTGCTGAGCATACTGGTCAGCGCCGGGCCGAGGATTTGCCCAATGCCGTAAATGAGCGTCACAAAGCCTAAAAGATTGAGATTTCCCGGTACGCTCAGTTGGCGGGCGATAGTCATCACCAGAGATGTCGTGCCCATAAAGGTACCGCCAAAACCAAGACTGCTGATGATAAGCAAGAGAGGCGAGTCGCTGGCGAGAGTAAGCAGCACACAGATAGCCTGCACCAGCAAATTCGCCGTCAGGCAGGGCAAAGCCCCCCAACGTTTTGCTGCCCATAGCCAGCCAAAGCAACCAGGCACAATTGATAAGCCGACTAACGTCCAGAGATGGGCGGTTAACAATGGTGAGCCTGCATCTTTCGCCATGAGCGGCAGGTAAGTCGCGACGATGATATAACCAAATCCCGCCAGGCCGTACAGAATAGCCAGTAACCACCAGCTCATTATCTGTTGCTCCGTTTTTGCCAATGGCATTGGTGTGATGGCGTGTTTTTTCGAGGGCATTAAAAGCGTAAGTGCAATCAGCATCATGCCAGAAAGCGCCCCGGCGCCTTGCCATAACGTTTGCGAGGAGAGGTCAAAATGCAGGCCTGCCAGAACATATTCATTGCCCAGTGCGATGCCAATGCCAACGCCAGAAAACAAAGCTGCCAGCACAAAAGGATGGCGCGTGTGCTGCATAATCAGCGTCGAACCAAAAATCAGCATACCGGCGCTGGCGACACCCGCCAGGACGCGAATCAATAACACCAGAATAAATGGCGGCAACCATGCCATTGCGAGGATCAACAACCCGCTCGCCAGGGCAGAAGCCAACAGAAATGGGCGCAGGCGCGATGGCTGGTGAAATGCGCCAAAAGAAAATAGCAGACTGCCAGCCAGATACCCCGCATAGTTGCCGCTGGCAATCCACGAGAGCTGGCTAAATGAAAACGATCCTTCCGCCATCATGACGGGCAACATAGGCGTATAAAGGAAGCGGCCTAAACCCATACCTAAGGTCAGAACCAGCATCCCGAAAAGCGCGGTGCTGAAAGAAAAGCGTTCTACGGGATGCGTGGACGAAGGCATGTTTAACCTTGTTTGTCATTTTTGTTGTTAACAAGTTAATAACAAAAAGGTGAAGCATGCCAGCCTGTTAATGCGATGATTGAGGGGTAAAGCGATAAAAACGATTTGGTTCGCTAACGATATAAATATTACCAGAGGCATCCATCGCAACCCCTTCGGCCTGTTTGATGTTATGCGACAAACCTCGACTGCCTTTGGTTAGTGACATTTCACCGATAACCTCGCCAACCAGGGTTACTTCCTGGAGTGCGCGAGATTCATGAGACAGCACCAGAAGCGTATTTTTTTGCTGGTTAAATTCTGCGCCGGACACATCATCTAAAGTAAATTGCCGTTGTAGTGCCTCGTCTTTGCTGATGTGTAATTCATTGCTACTTAACAGCCCGTTAACTTTGTAGACCTCAATCGGATTTTTCTCTTTAAAAAACCAGAAAGTGTGATCCTGGCGAGAATAAGCCAACCCTTCAAAACCGCAATTGGTTGGGGAGTCTTGCAGCGGGATTTTTATTTTTTTGAGGATTTTTACTTCCGAGTTTGGGGTCAGTGAAATCACATAAATGGCGTAATCGCGCTCATCGCTAATGACAAACTGATTATCGCCAATGTATTCGATCGTCTCGAGATCCTTAACAAAATCCAGAGGAATTGTGCGGATAAAATCACCATTGGTGGTCATTTCAACAATGGCGGCAGGTTTGTTGATAGTGCTAAAAAGAGTATTGCTTTGTGCCGACCAGGTCAGCGAAGAGATATTATTCGTTATGCCTGCAATTTCTTTGCCGTCAATGGTGGCGTGGTAATTCTGAAATGATGCTGCATGATTGCTTTTACGGGCGCAAGATTGCACGAAGAAAGTACACACTGCCACAATGGCAAAAAGAATCACAATAATGGAGATGCGTTTACTTAACGAAATACTTTTTGTCACGGTAATCCCTTTAAGGCAAATCAATAAGATATCGAGAAGTATACGTAGCGACCTTAATGAATCCTTAACGCGGAGAAACCCCGTAATGTGCAATGCAGCGCCAGACACCATCCTGCTGGCAATAAATTGACTCAGTCAGCCCAGGGATCACCCATTGTATTTCCTCGCCGGGGGGACAGGTCAGCCAAATGCATAACCCGCAGCCGCCGCGTAAATCACGGGGAATATCGCTGACGCGAAAAGTCATGCCCGCTGCCTGCAACGCTTTGCGGGTTTGTATGACGCCGACCGTGGAGTGAAATAAAAATAAAAACTCTTTCATCGGCGTGTCCTCACTCGTTGACCAATTACCGCCGCGCCAATTGCGCCAGCAAATTGCGCATCAGGATGGGTATTTACCGGCATTCGCAGGTGAGATTCCAGCATCCGGGCAAACTTCTGGCAATGACTAACGCCACCAGTAAACAGAATCGGCGCTTCACAGGAGAGACGAGCAATGAAATTGGCACTCCTCCGCGCCATCGCGTTAATCACTCCTGCGAGAATCGCTTCTGGCGCGACGCCCGCTGAGCGCAGGCTGATCGCTTCTGATTCAGCAAACACTGTGCACATACTCGTGATGGCGTGCGGCGTGACATTTTCGGTAATGCTGTCGAGTTGCTCGACGCTGGTGCCAAGCGTGCGCGAGATCACCTCCAGGAAACGCCCGGTGCCCGCCGCGCATTTGTCATTCATCAGGAAATCGCACAGGTTACCGTCATCATCAAGCTGAATCACTTTGCTGTCCTGACCACCGATGTCGATTACCGCGCGCGTTGCTGGCGCAAGAAACCGTGCGCCCAGCCCGTGACAGGAGATTTCCGTTACCTGTTTATCGGCAAAATCCACCAGTTGCCGCCCGTAGCCGGTGAGCGTCAGAAACGGCGTTGTCTCTAACCCTTCGCGCAGAGTTTCCCAGGCTTCAGTAATTGCTGTTGCCGGGCGAAAGGGGGTTGGAACGAGGAAACGGCGCGTAATCACGCCGTCTGCCAGTAAGATCCCTTTGGTGGCGGTTGAGCCGGAATCAATGCCAATCGAATATGCCACTGCCACTCCTTACAGCATCTCAATAAAGGCCGCGACACGGGTACTGAGCTGCCCGACATCCGAGGTGGAGTAGTCTGTTTCAATAGCGATATAAGGAATGTTGTGCTGCTGGCGCACATGACGTTTAATCGCCAGCGATTCCACCGCGTAGGTATGGCACGCCTGCAAAATCACATCAACTACGCCATCGACCTGATATTCCTCCACCATCTGGCTGAGCATTTTCAGGCGCTGATCGTTCGGCGAAACACAGGAGCAGCCAATCGCCAGATATTTATCCGCCAGCGCGTCGTAGACATCGCCCGTTTCTGCCACGCATTGCTCGGTCGCTTTCGCCCCGGTGCAGTTTTCATAACCGACAACCCAGCCGCCATTCTCTTCAATCGCGCGCACCACTTTTTCTGCTGCGCCGCCAATCGGGCAGCCGGTGATTAAAATGCGCGGACGCGGGTCCAGTCGCTGGCCTTCTTCCCACTGCTGACGAACGCGGGCGGTCATTGCATCCAGTTCATTGATCAACGCCTCTTTATCGAACCGGAAGGTTGCGCCGTAAACCACTTTCAGAATGTCGCTGCCGCTAAGCGCCGGAGGATTTAACTGCCCAAGATGATAAAAATTAGCCAGTGCGCGACGTTCGCGGTTTTTCAGCGCAATGGCATCGCGCAGAGCATCTTCGCTAATCTCGTGCCCAAAACGTTCTTCTACCGTTTTTTGCAAGCGCAGCATCTCGGCTTTCCATAACGCACGCGAGGCATCGTCCTTAACGCTGTTGGGCAATTGCATCACATGAACAGGCTTAAACTCCGCCATGTATTCATACATTTTCTTTTTGCCGTCGCAGGTGGTTTCACCGACCACCAGATCCGAAAAGTAGAAGTAGGGGCATTTATCGGTTTTGCCGAAGCCGTAGCTGCTTTTAATCAGCGGGCAGAGGTTGCGCGGCAGATCTTTCTCCGCTTCTTCAATGGTTTCATCAGAGGTGGAACAGAGCGAAACCACAACCGCACCGGCTGCCATCGGGATCTCTTGCGGCATAAAGGTGCAGTAAGTGCCAACCAGCGGAATGCCGCGCTCCTTGAGATCCATGACGGTGAGAAAGCCTGTCTGGCGAGCTTCAGAGAACTGATCGAAAATGGCGGGTAGATCGGTGACAAGTGACATGATTTTCCTTCCCCGTACCACGGGAGATAATGAAAAGAGGCCACATTATTACCATTCTTTTAGTATGGTTTATTTGATCTCTCTCGCGGTTAGCCACTTAGTTTTTCATGGATTTCTAAAAATTGCCGAGGGGGAACAAGGCCGGGAGCTGCGACAGCAAATATAAAATTAGCCCAATACAACCGCCAACCAGCGTACCGTTGACACGAATAAACTGCAGATCTTTGCCGATATTTAACTCTATTTGCCGCGACATATCCCGCGCATCCCAGCTTTTTACCGTATCGCTGATGTGGCGCGTCAGGAATGCGGAAAACTCAGGCGCGACGCGGTGCGCGGCTTGTTCAAGATGACCATTTAACGACGCCCGCAAGGCATCATCGGCAATTAACGTTTCGCCAAACCATTGACCCGCTCGTGCGATGCGTTCTTTCACACGAGAATCTTCACTGTTGATATCCACTTTCAGCCATTCCCGTAAATCCCCCCACAATTCACTGAGATAGCGATTAAAAGCTTCATCTTCTTTCAGATAGCTTTTTACGGCATCGGCTCGCGCTGCCATTTCCGGATCGTTTTTCAGCTTGTCGATCAGGGCGAAGGTGGCGCGATCAAACGCATGGCGGATCTGATGCGCACGATCGCGACTAATATCATCAAGCAAAGAATTCACCGCGTCAGAAACCAACTCCGCGCTATGTTCGCCCAACCATTCGGTGGGGAGAATTTTGGCTTTCAGTGGATGCTCGCTCTCCAGCCAGCGAACAATTTGCTGGGCGATAAACTTGCGCGATTTATCGCGCTGGAGAAGGGCGATCAACTGTGCGATCAGCGTATCCAGCAGCACCTGATGACGATCGTTTTTGGTCATACTCTCCAGCATCAACGCACTGGTGCCGGAAAGATCGACCTTATCAATCGCCCGATGGACCGCGCGCTTAAGCAGGCGCTGAATACGCGCATCATCGGTAAGTTCGAGAAAACCGCTCATGATCTGCAACAGATGCTGACCAACGCGGCGGGCGTTTTCTGGCTGGCTAAACCAGTTGCCAATCAGCAACGCCGGTTCGTGGCGTCGAATCAATGCCACCAGGGATTGAGTATCAAGAAATTTTTCCTGCACGAACTGGCCGAGATTTTCGCCAATCCGGTCTTTATTACGCGGGATAATCGCCGTATGGCGAGAAATGATCGGAATCGGCACGCGGCGAAACAGCGCCACCACCGCAAACCAGTCCGCCAGCGCGCCGACCATCGCCGCTTCAGCAATCGCCTTCACGCCGCTCACCCAAAAATTGGGCGGCAAAAACAGCGTAACGACAAAGGTAGCAGCGGCGATAAGCAGTAAAGAGAGCGCCAACCTTTTGGCGCGTCTGAGTTCGATGAGTTTATTCATAACGTTAAGAATAGAGCCTGACGGCCGGATCGCGCAAAAATCACTGCTCCTCCACTAGCTCGGCTGCCTGATGCTGGCGCACGCGATTGAGCAATCCCGCCAGGGTGAAAACGACGATAACGCCCGCCACAACGGCTAACAGATGAAACGGCAAGCGACCGCCGTTAAACCATAGCCAGCGGCCGATTTCGACCGAGACCGACATCACCATCAGGATCACCATATTTAGCGATGCGGAGACGGTCCCTTTCGGTAACTTATTGGAAAACAGCGTAAAGCGGAATAAGGTCGGGAAAATCAAACCAATCCCGAAAGCATACAGACTGGTGCCCAGCACCGACCACAGCCAGACGTGCGGCGACAGCAGATTGCCGACAATCAACAGCGAGAGGCCGACCAGTTGAATGGGTACGGCACGCCAGATAAACCGCGGTTCGGTCGGATCTTTAACAAAACGCGCCACGATGGCATTCGCAACAATCACCGCGCCGAACACCGGAACCTGTGTCCAGGCGAACTGCGAAGTTGTTAAGCTGCCTGCATCGATAAGGATCACCGGCGAGACAGCCACCCAGCTCATCATCGGGATATAGCTTAAAGAGATGGTTGCTGCGCCAAAGAGGAACAGCCGATTGCAAAAGACATTACGAAAATCGCGCAAGACGCTTTTGGCGCTAAACGGAACCGCGCCGCGCTTCACCGTCTCTGGCATCGCCAACAGTAAGCCAACAAATGAGATAAAACCCATAACCGCAATGATGGCAAAAAGGACTTTCCAGTGCATAAAGTGCATCAGAGCTGCGCCGGAAAGCGGGCCGATAATCGGCGCAATCAGTACGATGGAGGTGATAATCGCCATCAACTTGATCCCTTTTGTCTGTCCGAACGCCTCCTGCACCGTGACATAACCAACGGTGGCAATAAAACAGATACTGGTGCCCTGAATTGCACGCGCGATAAGAAACTGTGTCATAGACGTTGTGAACATTGTCGCGGCGCAGGCAAGGGTAAAAATTAGCGCCCCGGTAATCAGCACCGGCCTGCGGCCAATTCTGTCGGAAAGCGGCCCCAGCAGCCACTGTAACGCCATACCGCCAGCAAGATAGAGACTGACGGCAGCAGGGGCCAGACTGACATCGGCATTAAAATCACGTACCACATTAATGATCCCAGGCTGGATCAGATCCGTCGACAGATACGCAGCAAAGTCATACAAAATCAACGCCATCGGGAAAAACAGCGTGGCGGCATGGCGGGTAAAAAAACGTGGCATAACAAACAACTCCTTGTCCGGAGAACCCCAACGGGGAAAACGAAATTCAATACCGTCGGTAATGACGAAAGGCAGGTGAGAAGGGCAACGAGACTGCAAATGTACTGAATTTCATGTAATCAACCACACTGCCTGTGAACACACAGACAGAGAAATACTTTCTGACTTCGGGTCAGAATGTATAACGATTACAAATAGTCATCAGCACATTACACCTCTTGAATTGATGGGTTGCATAGAAAATATACACCTTAAGTGTAATTAAAATTTGCGGTTAATCAAAAGAGCGCGGTGGAAAGGGGAATATCTGCCGGGTACAGGACATGTAAAACGCGAGCTTGTTTCCGGAAAAATGTATCGTTTGCAGAAGAATAAAAATAGCCTGGAAAGCGCCTCGGGGAATGGGAAATTGCCGGGTGAGAATGGTTTTGTTAGTCGCTAAAGTCAGGCCATCTTTTTCAACAGGTGATGGATCGCCATGACAAACTTCACGACCAGCACGCCGCATGATGCATTATTTAAAACCTTTCTCACGCACCCTGACACTGCGCGGGATTTTATGGAGATTCACTTACCTAAAGATTTACGTGAACTGTGCGATCTCGATAGCTTAAAACTGGAATCCGCCAGCTTTGTCGATGAAAAATTGCGGGCGCTACACTCCGATATTTTATGGTCGTTAAAAACGGCAGCAGGGGATGGCTATATCTACGTCGTGATTGAACACCAAAGCACGGCGGATGCCCATATGGCATTTCGATTGATGCGCTATGCGCTGCGGCGATGCAGCGGCATCTGGATGCCGGGCATAAAGCGCTACCGCTGGTGATTCCGATGCTGTTCTACCACGGTACGCAAAGCCCCTATCCCTTTTCACTGTGCTGGCTGGATGAGTTTGCCGACTCCAGCTCGGCACGACGGCTTTATGCCACAGCCTTCCCGTTGGTAGATATCACGGTGATCCCGGATGACGAGATTGTGCAGCACCGGCGCGTAGCGCTGCTGGAGCTGGTGCAAAAGCATATTCGCCAGCGCGATCTGCTTGGGCTGGTGGGAACAAATTGCCATGCTCTTGGTTACTGGATGTGCTAATGACAGCCAACTGAAAGCGCTGTTTAATTACATTTTACTGACTGGCGATGAAGCGCGTTTTAATGAGTTTATCAGTGAACTTACCCGTCGAATGCCACAACACAGGGAGCGAATAATGACGATTGCAGAGCGAATTCATAATGATGGATATATAAAAGGGGAGCAGCGCATTCTTCGATTGTTGTTGCAGAATGGGGCGGATCCTGAATGGATACAAAAGATTACCGGACTTTCGGCAGAGCAAATGCAGGCATTAAGGCAGCCCTTGCCTGAGCGTGAGCGCTATTCATGGCTCAAGAGCTAATCAGAGACGGATGACAAACGCAAAGCAGCCTGATGCGCTATGCTTATCAGGTCTACATAACCCATTAAATATATTGAACTTTAAAGATTTTTGTAGACCTGGTCAGGCGTTCACATGGCATCCGGCATGAACAAAGCGTACTTTGCTTAATTCAGGCTGGAACGTGGCGATGACCCAGCAAAGATAAAACGAGTCACAGGTTATGCATGAGAGGAAATCAGGCGCTTCGCCGCTATTTCGAATTTATTCCATTGCCCGATACACGGCCTCGCCAATTTGCTTCAGTGCTTCGCGATAGGTTTCGCTGAGCGGCAAAGCGCAGTTGATGCGCAGACAATTACGGTATTTGCCGGAAGCTGAGAAAATCGAGCCTGCCGCCACCTGGATTTTCATGCGGCACAGCTGCCGCGCGACGCAGACCATATCGACCTGTTCAGGCAATTCTATCCACAGTAAAAATCCGCCTTTCGGGCGCGTAATACAGATTTCGCAGGGAAAATATTCCCGTATCCAGCAGGTATAAAGCGCCAAATTGCGCTGATAGATCTGCCGCATCCGCCGGATATGGCGATGATAGTGACCTTCCAGCACAAACGTTGCCGCCGCCATTTGCGTGGACGGCACATTAAAGCTGCTGATGGCGTATTTCATATGCATCAGTTTATCGTGATAACGCCCCGGTGCGACCCAACCCACGCGCAGGCCTGGTGCAATACTTTTACTGAACGAGCTGCACAACAGCACTCGCCCGTCGATATCCCAGGAATGAATGGTCCGCGGGCGCGGATACTCCGTCGCCAGTTCGCCATAGACATCATCTTCAAAAATCACAATATCATGACGCTGAGCGAGAGAGAGAACGGCCCGTTTGCGCGCGTCCGGCATAATAAATCCCAGCGGATTATTACAGTTTGGCACCAGAATGATGCCTTTAATCGGCCACTGTTCCAGCGCCAGTTCCAGCGCTTCAACGCTGATGCCAGTTTCTGGATCGGTTGGGATTTCAATCACTTTCACGCCCATGCCGCGCAGCATCTGCATCGAACCGTAATAACAGGGGGATTCGACCGCGACAATATCGCCCGGTTTACACACTGCCATTAACGCCAGCGACATCGAGTTATGGCAGCCGCTGGTGATGATGATGTCATCGGCGGTGACCACCGAGCCGCTGTCGAGCATCAGGCGGGCAATCTGCTCTCGCAATACTCGCTGACCGGCTAACAAGTCATAACCGAGAACGGTTTGCAGATTATGCTGCACCACCCGGCTTAGCTCCCGCCACAGCGGTTTCAGGCTGGGCGCTTCGACATCCGGTGTGCTTTTGCTTAACGGAACAATGGAACTGTCGCTATGCGCCTCCAGCATATCCAGCACCTGATCCCACTGGGTAATTTCCACCGGGCGCTGCACCGGACGCGTCATCGGCGGTACTGGCGGCTGGGCTTTACGTTGTGCGACAAAATAACCCGAACGCGGCTGCGGAGTGATGAGCTTCATCGTCTCCAGCGTCTGATACGCCTGCTGCACGGTGCTGATACTGACGCCGTGCTCCTGACTTAAGCTGCGCACCGACGGCAATTTCTCCCCGTGACGATACAGCCCTTGCTCAATCCGTTCGGCAAGCAGAGTCGCCAGATGTTGATAACGCGTCATGCTGTATTCCTTATGTGGACCATACAGAGAGAAAAACCGGTACAGATGAGGCTAAAAAACCGGATGCAGATGCTGTTTTAACCTGTCTGTATGTTAAATAAAAGTAATATTTGAATCTGTATTGTGAACTGCCAGAAGGTGGATGATGAAGCCTCTGAAAGATGAGGAGGTAGCAGATGGAATTTCACGAAAACAGAGCTAAAGCGCCGTTTATCGGCCTGGTGCAACTCTGGCAGGCGGTGAGGCGTTGGCGGCGGCAAATGCAGACCCGACGCGTGTTACAGCAGATGAGTGATGAGCGGTTGAAGGATATCGGGTTACGCAGGGAGGATGTGGAGTGAGGGGGGATATAGATTTATATATAATAAAACGTTTTTATGTTTTTAAATTAAGTTATAAAAATTTTCCCGAGACAATTCATCAATAGGTATGGAGTGTACAGGAATATCTTCTTCACTAACCTCTTTAAACTCATGTCGATAACGGTCAAAAAACGCACAGTGATTACTTGTGTTTTTTGACTGACTTTACAACTCTCATTATTCGCTATTGTGCAGTTTCTCTAATTGTTTTATACCCTGGAAAGTTAAATGTCAGCTACTGAATACTTTTTGATTGTTTGAGATTTATTTTCATTTGAAATTATAAAATCAGGTGATAAATGAGTTGTGATTAATAGATGGTTGATATCATTTTTATCTAAAATTGATTTATAGTATCGACCTGAAAAAATAGTTGTTGCCGCCTGAGTAACTATACAATATTCTGAAAGGTTTTCTTTCAAATTAGAAATGTTGTGGGGTTTTGTTTTTGTATCTTTTATCTCTAAGGAGCTTGCTTTGGGTCAATCAGAATACATTTCATGGGTAAAATGTACTTCCTGGCTAAGTAACTTTGTGAATCTTAGAGGGTTGAGACAACCGGATGGCCGTCCTCTTTATGAATATCATGCAACCAATGATGAATATACCCAATTAACGCAGCTACTCCGTGCAGTCGGTCAATCACAATCTAATATATGTAATAGGGACTTTGCTGCCTGTTTTGTTCTTTTTTGCTCTGAGTGGTACCGCAGGGATTATGAACGGCAATGCGGATGGACGTGGGACCCTATATATAAAAAAATAGGGATTTCATTCACCGCCACAGAGCTTGGTACTATCGTACCGAAAGGGATGGAAGATTACTGGCTGCGCCCAATTCGATTTTATGAATCTGAACGACGCAATTTTCTCGGAACATTATTCAGTGAAGGTGGTTTACCTTTCCGGCTACTCAAAGAATCAGACAGTCGCTTTCTGGCTGTTTTCTCCAGGATCCTTGGACAATATGAGCAAGCAAAGCAGTCAGGTTTTTCTGCCCTTTCGCTGGCAAGAGCTGTCATAGAAAAATCAGCGCTGCCAACTGTTTTTAGCGAAGATACCTCTGTAGAACTTATCAGTCATATGGCTGATAACCTCAATTCCTTAGTACTTACTCACAACCTAATAAATCACAAAGAACCAGTACAACAGCTTGAGAAGGTTCACCCTACCTGGCGAAGCGAGTTTCCAATACCGTTAGATGATGAAACAGGAACGCATTTTTTGAATGGACTGCTATGCGCAGCCTCTGTAGAGGCTAAGCCTCGACTACAAAAAAATAAGAGTACGCGTTGCCAATTCTATTGGTCAGAAAAGCATCCAGATGAGCTTAGGGTGATAGTATCTCTTCCGGACGAAGTTTCCTTTCCTGTAACAAGCGAGCCGTCAACTACGCGCTTTGAACTTGCCATTTGTGAAGATGGTGAGGAAGTCTCTGGCCTTGGGCCAGCCTATGCTTCTCTGGAAAACAGACAGGCAACAGTTCGATTACGTAAAAGCGAAGTGAGATTTGGCAGGCAAAATCCATCGGCAGGTTTGTCGTTAGTGGCTCGTGCTGGAGGGATGATTGTTGGGAGCATTAAACTTGATGACAGTGAAATTGCCATTGGTGAGGTGCCGTTAACCTTCATCGTTGATGCAGATCAATGGCTGTTACAGGGACAGGCTTCTTGCAGTGTGCGAAGCAGCGATGTTCTGATTGTGCTCCCTCGGGATAATAGCAATGTTGCTGGTTTTGATGGCCAATCGAGGGCAGTAAACGTATTAGGACTAAAAGCACTACCTGTGAAGGGATGTCAGGACGTTACAGTTACAGCAAATGAAACTTATCGGATTCGCACCGGAAGAGAACAAATCAGCATCGGAAGGTTTGCTCTAAATGGAAAGCGTGCAAGCTGGGTTTGTCATCCAGATGAAACATTTATTGGTGTACCAAAAGTCATTTCTACACTACCGGATATTCAAAGCATTGATGTAACGCGTTACACGTGCTGACAAAACAGCATTACAGCCAGCAGGAAGTACTGCGTTGGATCGATGTCTGTTCAGGGACTCAACCTAATGCAAAGGATCCCGCATTTCTTAAAGTCAGGGCGCATATCTTCCAGCGTAATACCTAGGGAATATGGGCTTGTGTTGATAAAGATTGCAGATTAAAGCACGGTACACCGCTCGACAAAGGCTGGCCCTTTGGCTATGTGTATGTGAACCAGCGACAAAATTGTGACTGTGGAAGCCCTGTATACGAAGTTGCATTCTGTAATGATTGTAATGAGCCTCATCTTCTGGCACGGGACAAAAAGGGCAAACTAGTCCAGTGGGAAAATAAAGGTGGCGATGAATTCTCTTTGCAGGATGAAGTACCTGTTGAACATGACGCTACAGAAGAAAAAGTCGAAAAAGAGAACAGTTTTCAGCCTCCGTTGATTATTGCCGCAGGAGAGACCAGCGAGGCAGGTTATACCCTACAACGCCTCGACCGTCAGACGCGCCGTATTGGCGTTATTAACAATGACAGCATTCCGCTGATTATTAATGATATTGAACAGGTTTGTAGTGCCAGTGGCTGTGGCTACAGAGGCATGAGTGGGAAACAGCCCTTCCGGCGTGCACTATTAGGTGGGCCATTTTACGTTACTAATATCGTGCCCACCGTTCTAGAGTATTGTCAGGACTTTACCAGTGATGAAGGCAAAGAGGGCGTCGGACCAGATTCGTTGCCAGGACGAGGTCGTCGACTCATCACCTTTACAGACAGTCGACAAGGGACAGCCCGAATGGCGGTGCGTATGCAGCAAGAAGCAGAACGCAGTCGCTTACGCGGAAGCGTAGTCGAAATTCTCAGCTGGCATCAAAGGACGCAAACGTCTACAGCGCCGAATGCCAATGCCGATCTGGAAAAATTAGCGGCCAGGGCGAAGCAAGCCCGTGAGCAGGCAGAAGAATATCGAAGCTGGGGAATGCCAGACCAGGCGAAATTGTCACAAGCACAGGCTGAACAGCTTGAACAGGCTTATCAGGCTGCAACCGGTGGGAAAGCCGCGACTATCCTGGTATCCCGAACCTGGACGGAGATGGTTAACGAGCTTAAAGAGAGAGCCGATATCCGCGGGCCGGTTCTGCAATATAACCATTATCTTAAGCCTGAAGTGTTTAATGAAAACGGCGGCCCCCTTAAGCTTTCTGAAATGTTGTTGTTCCGGGAATTCATGCGTCGCCCTAAACGGACTAACAGCCTGGAAACACAGGGGCTGGTTCAGGTTGGTTACCAGGGGCTGGAGAAAATACATAAGAGCCCCTTGCACTGGCAGGAAAAAGGATTAACGCTGGATGACTGGCGCGATTTTCTCAAGGTTACGTTGGATCATTACGTTCGCGAGAGCAACTTCACACAGCTGGATGATGAGCTGAAAAACTGGATTGGTAGCCGTTTTTCATCAAAATTCGTCCGTAACCCGGAATCAAAAGATCCTGAAGATAATCAGAACAGACGCTGGCCTCAAATTCGTAATGGCAACGTATCCCATCGTTTAGCGAAGTTGCTGATGCTGGGGGCTGGATTCAAAACCGTCAATGCGGCAACTATTGATATTATCAATACATGGCTGAAAGAAGCATGGGCCCAACTTACCGGACCGCTTGCAGTACTGAAACCCGATGGCAACCGTTTTTATTTACCGAAAGAGCATATGACTTTTTCTTTAATCACGGATGCCTGGATTTGCCCGGTAACCAATAAAATCCTGGATACGGCTTTTAAAGGCTTAACCCCTTATCTGCCTACCCATATTTCGTTCGAGCATCTTACCCTGGCGCAATATGACACTTTTGTCGCGCAGAAAGTCACAATGCCGGAAATCTGGAAGCTGGATCGTTCACAGGAAGACTACGCAGAGGGTCTGGCAAAAGCACGCGACTGGGTCAGCCATGATCCGCTGATCGCACAATTGCGGTCGGAAAACGTCTGGACAGACATTAACGATCGTGTCGTGGAAGGCGGCTTCTACTATCGTACTGCCGAGCACTCTGCCCAGCAGTCGTCAGAACGTCTGCAAAGCTATGAAAAGATGTTCAAGAATGGGCAACTAAATGTTCTCAACTGTTCCACCACCATGGAAATGGGGGTTGATACCGATCGCGTGATGACGCTGGCCTCTCGCAGCCAGCAGGCAACGATTCCGGGGCCGGAGTGGCACCTGAATGACGAACTGGTGGTGCGTAGTCTCGGTTATAAAACGGTAGAACTGAACGAGTTTATTCTGCCGGCTAAAGCCACCAACGCTGTCGAGCGGGTCAAAGACATTCAGATCCACAAACAGTTGAATGGACCACTGTCGCAGTTTGGGCAACGCTTCTGGGACGTGCTGTTTAACGACCATGAAGAAGCGCAGTCACTGATGAATAACACGCGAATTACCGGCGTTCACTATACCGATCGCTATCTGCAAAACCCGGTTGCGCTGGCGTTGTTGGGATCAATTCTGAGACCGCTAAAAACAAAGCTGACCGATGGCGCTGAAGTGACGCTGGATACGCTATTTAAAGATAAAGATCGCCCCGGTAACCGGCCTTTCCATGACTGGATGAGCATAGCGGATTTTCAGGATTTCGCTGATCAGTGGTTTGCTGCTGCGCTGGGCAGGCCGGTAGAACTGACGGTGTTCGACTCGCCGCGCGATATCCCTCACCATCGTAAACTGACGGTGACTTTTGAGGATGGTCAGGTATTGAAGATCCGCTTCGATCAGGGGATGGGCTACTGGCGCATCAACTTTTCATCGCAATGGCATTACTTTGATTTCCGCGATGACGTTTCTTTCCAGTTAGTCAAAATGGCTCAGGCCTGCAAGGAAGGGAATGTCGCCAACAGCGAAGAGAGTTGGGCAACGGATGTGCTGGTGGAGGTGATCGCCTCCTGATGATGAGCCGCTCCCGATGTGGTGTCGGGAGCGGTATTTTCTATAAAACTTACCGCTTATTTGAGATATTCATCGAAAATGTCGAGTAATTCTTGATGTATACACGGCCATTCCTGACCTAAATTGACGGTACACAAGCCAATATCGAAGCCATTAATTTTATAACGATGTTTCACTGCGGTATCTACGTGGGGATATATTAATAACCCCCCTATGTTTTCGCCATTTTCAGGCTTTAACGACCATAAGTAATTCATCAGTTGATAAAGATTTTGCGAATGAAATTTTTCTGTTCCCATTCGTCGTGAAAAAATGCTCTTATAGTATTTGGCGTCAACGATAAGTATTTTTTCTGATGAGCGAATGGTGATGTCAGTTTCCATTCGAGGTAACAAATTAAGTGACTGATCCGATATACTCGATGCATCCCATTTTAAATAAGAGCGGGTTGTGTTTGCAGACGTTAATTCACGACGGCAAAATTCATAAAGAAACTTTTGATAAAGTAATGACATCTCTTTTTCGTTTCTTTCAAAATCATAGAAACGGTAGTGTCCTTTGTTTTGACCTGGAATAGAATTATTGACGATGAATTTGCAGACACTGATAACGAATTTATAATAACGCGTATTTTTTCCGCCATTCAGATAGCTGAAATGCTGCGGAGTTAAATGAAGAGTGCTAATGCCCGGTAATTTTCTATAAAGTGAACGAGCTTCATCTCTGATAGTTGAATTTAACTTTTCATGCTTAATTAATATGGCTAATGTGCTTTTTATAATTCGGTTAGCCAGCGTGTCTTCATTAAGCATATCAAAAGTACTGACGGTTTTCCCATGATTAAGATGGAAGCCGCGTATTGTTTTAGCAAACTCTATTCGCCCTTTGATGCCAGGAATGATCTCGGTGTTAGGATTGTAATCAAGCTCAAGCCCTCGGCGTGAAAGCTGTAAAACCCCTTTATTTAATACATACCCCAGGATATCAAGAAGATTGTTACCGGGTATGGCTTCAAGGTTTGCCTGCTTAATTTCCTGTAAATAACCCCATGCATAGGTAAGCATGTAATAGATATTACGGACAGGTATCACGGGCTGTTCCACTATGAGTCCCCTAATAATTTGTTGGTCCATTTCTGTTGTTTATAGGGGTCATCAAAGAAATATTCTTCGAGTAAAGGGGCGATATCCGTCATCACAATTTCATTAAGCCATTGCGTATCCGGAGAGGTGCCATCTTCCAACCCACAGCAGAAGTAACTATGCCCAATGCGGAATCCTTTCCCAAGGATAGTGGCCTCTTTGCTGATTTCCTGGTTCAACTCGTTCATTTTTTGGCATAAAGACTCAACAAATGAAGGTTCTGCTTTTTTATTCAGTAAAAAATTCCGGAACTGTGGTGTATCAAAACCTGGCTCAATATCTATGAAAGAAAATCGTCTGCGTAGGGCATAGTCAACAACGGCCAGAGAGCGATCGGCAGTATTCATTAAACCGATGATATAAACATTCTCCGGGACATAGAATCGTTCTTCATCGTTTTCGGAGTAGGTTAGGGGAACAGACCAGTTTTCACCTCGTTTATCATGTTCCATTAACATCATCACTTCGCCAAATACTTTACTGAGATTGGCACGATTGATTTCATCTATAATAAAAATATACTTTTTCTCTGGCTGCTCTTTAGCTTGCTGACAAAAATTGTAAAATATGCCGTCTTTACGTCGGAAGCCGACGCCATTCGGACGATAGCCCTGTATAAAATCCTCATAGCTATAAGATTGATGGAACTGAACCATATTGACGCGTTGCGGAGCCTTTTCTCCTGTCAGCAAGTAAGCCAGACGGCGTGCAACAAAGGTTTTTCCAACGCCGGGCGGCCCCTGGAGGATAATATTTTTTTTGATGGTTAATCGTTTGAGTATCGTCTCTATTGTGGTTTCAGGGATAAACAAATCATTTAACGCATCTTCCAGACAGTATGATTCAGTTTTTGACATAGGTGGAATAACACTCTTGCCAGAATTAAATATTAATTTATAGTCGTTGATTATGTTGTCCAGCATAGAGGCAAATCGGGTGTAATCAATACCCTGTGAGACTTTTTGGGAACAGGCGTAATAGGACTGTCCGTATTTTTTAGGATATACACCCGAAGTTGCCTGAAAATACTCTGCGATTGTTTTAGGTATGTCTGAAGAGAACTGCCATTGGGCATGTGGTTCATTCGTGTCGCTTATACCATAAGCCAAAACCAACTCATCAAAATCTTTATAATAGAGAATAACGGGATATATACCGTTAGAAGCTTCCTGACCTTCTCCAAGAAATGCAAACCAGGGAATAGACGTAAAATTACCATAACCGAAACTCAATTTTACTCGCAGGTTACGGTAAGACGTTGGATAATCTTTAGTGGATTGCGAACGTTGTTGCTGTGCTTGCTTAATAAATTTTTCAATCCAGGGTTGAATAGATTCCATAAGATATGCCTTCCTCATTGCTAAGCCTCTATTATCGCTTTCGCAACGTACTGAAACAATAGATTTTTACTGCAAAATCAGACTGGTAAATATTTACTGAGGGGGAAAGTTTCTATTGAGTCAGTGGAAGGCTCCCGGTGGTTAACCGGGAGTAAACGCTGTTACGCGACTTTCTGTTTACCGGCAATCACTCCAATAAACGCCTGCACCTGCTTTTGTTTACGCGCCGACAGTTTGCACACCTGGCGTAGCGACTGCATCAGTTCGCTCTCCTCGGCGGCGGGTGGTTGGGCGGTGAGGACAATACAGCCTTCCATCACTTTGACATCTACCGCCGTGCCAGTGGCAAAACCGGCGGCTTCCAGCCACTGACCTTTCAGGGTGATGGCGGGAATACGGCTGTAATCCGGGTAGCGACTCGCATAACCGACGGTGACATGACGGTTATTTGCCGGGGAGACTTCTGCTTCGAACGGTTGTGCAATAGAATGCGTGTCAGTCATAACTGCTATTCTCCAGGAATAGTGATTGTGATTAGCGATGCGGGTGTGTTGGCGCACATCCGCACCGCGCTAAATACCTGTATATATCATCAGTAAATATGGGGAAAGTCCAGCTAAAAATAGAATAAAATGGGCAATTTCTGGAATGATTTAAATATATTTATGTGGGTTATGATTGGCGTGAAATAATAAAAAGCGCACCGGAAAGGTGCGCCAGAAAATAATGTTCAGGATTTTTTACGTGAGGCTTTTTTACCCCCGCTAGCTGCGCGTTCAGCTTTGATTTTTTCCAGCAACGCGGCGGCGCTGTTTTCTCCGCTGATCAAATCCGGGTTTTCGGCCCGCCACTGGGCGGTAAGTTCACCACGGAACGCTTTTGCCAGGATGGATTGCGTCAGGTTGTTGACGCGGGCTAAGGCGTTGTTGACCTGTTTTTCTATGGTGTCGGCGTAGGCGAAGAGTTGCTCGACGCGGCGAACGATTTCGGCTTGTTCTTTTACTGGAGGTAATAAAACAACTTGGGATTTGATATCTTTTCCTGAAATACCTTTTTGACCAGAAGTTGTTTTCACGCAGTTCATCATTGCATTTCGTGCTGAGGGGGATGAAAAAAATATTTCGATATATTCTGGTAAAGCATCTTTGGTTAATCGAGCTCGAATAAGTTTATCAGGATATAGCAAATTTTGATGTTGTAATTTTTTCAATAACCCACAAACACCAACAAATTCTAAACTTCCGTTATAGCGAGTAAATAAAAGATCTCCATCTTGTAATTTGTGGCGGTTTAGTTCACTTTCTGAACATTCTAGAAACCGAATATCGTTTTGATCTACATGGCCAGCACGTACAGAACTAATGCGTAGTATTGGATGACCAACACCACTTTCATTTGGCTTTGATGAAAGACCATTACGTAATTCAGTTAAGATAGATTCAAAATTTAACTTCTTAAATACAGAATGTTGCGGCTCAAAATTACGCCATTTTTCTGTCAATTTTCCATTAACTGCGCCCCCCAATACCGCTTGACGAAAACGTTTCAGGATTTGTGGGATTTGCTCAAAACGTGCTTTGGTGCTGTCTACCTGCGCCAGCAGCGTATCGAGTTTTTCAGCGATGATTTTTTGTTCGGCAAGTGGTGGGATTGGTATATTTATCAAATCAAAGCTTGCCGGCTTAATATTATTAATATTTGCACCAGCAGAAAGTGATGAAATTTTGTTTCGATAAAGAGAAGATTTTGTGAAATGAGCAATAAAACCAGAAAATATAAGTTTTTCAGGACGTAATACACCGCAAAATGCGCCGAAACTACATTCAAATGGTAGATGCTGATGTGCGGATTTACCAACTACGGATTTGCTCCCTGATGACATTGCAATAACAATATCTTCAGGAGATATTTTTTGACTTTCTTTAACAAGATTTTTAGGAACAAAAACCAAGTCCGTAGTATCAAACTTGCCATTCTGAATATTGTTCGCACGGATAAGAGGCAAATAATCATCTTTTAGATAATTTATTGCCTGCTCTTTTTTATACGTTACTCCTCGGATTAGAGTTGTGACCGTAGATACTGGGGCGATAACCCACCCCTCCGGCAATTTCCCCGCACTCATTCCTTCACCCCACCAAACGCTTCTTCCAGCAACTGACGCTGCAAATCGGCCTCATCGCTCGCCCCCAGTTCACGCATCAGCGCATCCAGTTCAGACAGCGCCTGTACCAGTTCGCCCATCGCTTCTGCCGCTAATACATCCGGCTCCGGCAGGCTGTCGGCATCAATACTGTCTTTATCTTTCAGCCAGGAGATATCCAGCGAATCGGATTTTGCGGTGCGGATCCACTCACGGCTGAACTTGCGCCAGCGGCTGGTAGCAAGATGCTGGTCGGTGTTTTTGTTCTCTTCGCTGTCGGCAACTTCCGTCTCTTCGGCGTTAAAACTCCATTCACCTTCAGTGCGCGGGCTTAAACCGTGCGGGTCTTCGCCATACACGCGCTCAAACGGCTGCAAATGCTCGTCGGTAAACGGTGTGCGCTTGCCGAAACTCGGCATATTGGTACGCAGGTCATACACCCACACATCATCGGTACAGTTCTTATCCTGATTCGGGTTCGCCACCGTCCCTTTGGTAAAGAACAGCACGTTGGTCTTCACGCCCTGAGCGTAAAAAATACCGGTCGGCAGACGCAGAATGGTGTGCAGATGACACTTATCCATCAGGTCACGACGAATGTCGGTGCCTTTGCCGCCTTCAAACAGCACGTTATCCGGCACCACCACCGCCGCACGACCGCCGGGATGCAGCGTTTCGATAATATGCTGCATAAAGCACAACTGTTTGTTGCTGGTCGGGTGAACAAAGGTGCGGGTAATGTTGGTGCCTGCGGCGCTGCCAAACGGCGGGTTAGTGGCGACAATATGCGCCTTCGGCAGGTTTTCACCGTCGCTACCCAGAGTGTTGCCCAGACGGATTGCGCCGCCGTGGTCGAGGTTGCCTTCAATATCGTGCAGCAGGCAGTTCATCAGTGCCAGACGACGGGTGCCGGGCACCAGTTCGAGGCCGATAAACGCGCGGTGGATCTGGAAATCCTGCGTGTCGCCATCAAGGTCGTCCAGATCATTGGTTTGCGACTTAACATAGCGGTCGGCTTCAATCAAAAAGCCCGCCGTACCTGCCGCCGGGTCCTGCACCACTTCACGCGGCTGCGGTTTCAGCAGATGAATAATGGTTTTAATCAGCGGACGCGGGGTGAAGTACTGGCCTGCACCAGACTTGGTTTCATTCGCGTTCTTCTGCAACAGCCCTTCGTACATATCGCCGAAGTCATCGCGCGACTTACCGTGCGCGCCGTTGTACCAGTCCAGCGAATCCATATTGCTGACCAGTGCGGTTATTTGTTTCGGCTCGGTGATGGTGGTACTAACATTATGAAAAACTGCCTGTACCAGCTTTTTGTCATCTTCGCCTAAATGCACGAGCATTTTTCGGTAGAACTGCAACTGCTCCTGGCCGATGCGGGATTTCAGGTCATCCCAGCGGTAACCTTCCGGCAGGTATTCCGCTTCCTGACCGGTCTCTTTACACATTTTCAAAAACAGCAGCGAGGCGAGTTCATTGACGTAGTTTTGATAGGAAACGCCGCCATCGCGCAGGTTGTCGCACAGCTTCCACAGCTTCGCGACCAGATCGTTATTGTTCATTGTGAGTTCCGTAAATTAAGCAGCGGCCCAAATTCATCGAGCCGCAGAAGAAGAAATTGCCGAGGGTAATATACACAAAATCATTCAGGTTGCATCAAGGCGGCAAGTGAGTGAATCCCCGGGAGCGTACAGAAGTACGTGACCGGGGTGAACGAGCGCAGCCAACGCAGAGGCAGCCTGAAGGATGAAGTGTATACGTGTCAGGCCAGCTCGTCCCAGATATAATCGCTGAATTTGCCCAGCAGGGTATCGAGATTATCGTCAAAGGTTCTTTGCAGCATCGCCTTCCCGCCGCGACGGTGGAAGTTGCCGGTTTTGAAGACATCGTCGTCGAGCACCACTTTCTCTTTCAGCGCCTGCGCTAAACGATCGAGCCAGCTTAATTGCTCGCTGCTCCAGTCGTTTTCGCCCTTAATGCGCGTCAGCGCGTGATCGACACGTTCCTCAAACGGTTTCAGCGCATCGCCCACCGCAGCGCGGCGAATATGACCAATCAGCCGGGCGGCGATATCTTCATTGCGCGTCTCTTTCCATGCTTTGCGCAGGGAAGATTCCTCAAAGTGCTGGCGGTCAAACCACTCCTGTAGCTCGACCAGCCCTTTACGGGTGAGATCGCGCGGGCGATTAATAACTGCCTGCAATGCCGGTTGCGCGTTCGGGGAACGTTGCACCAGCGAGTCAAAGGCTTCGAGGAAATCCTGCGGCGTGTCGTAATCACCGTACAGCGATTTTACACTCACCACTTCATCGTCGATATCGAGGAAGATCGGCGCATCATTCAGGTTGTTGATGTCCGTTTTCAGCTTTTCCAGACGGGCGATAAAGCCAGGCAGTTTGTTAAAGACTTCGGCGCTCCAGTGCGGCCCTTTTTCCCGCAGGCGCGAGGCGAAGCCGTTAAAGTTCACGCCCGCCGCGTCCTGGCATAGCTCATCCAGACGACGCACCTGTTTATCTATCGTTTCGCTGCGGTCACGGTTAAACGTGGCCAGACCGATGATACGCTGGAGCTTCGCCACCAGTTGTTCATGGCTGTGCTCGGCAAAACTGCGGCCATCCGCTTCGGTGATTTTATAGGTTTCTGAATCGGTAATTTCATTGACCAGCGTTTGCAGTTCCACCTTCGGGCGCACCACCACCGGACGCATGGTGTCGACGCTCTCCAGCGTGCTGTAGATATCGACACAGTCAAAAATCTTAAAGCTGGTTTTATTCACCTCCGGGCATAAGCGCGTGGCGCGGCCTTTCATCTGTTCGTACAGAATGCGGCTGCGTACTTTACGCAGGAACACGATATTACAGATCGACGGAATATCGACGCCGGTCGTCAGCAGGTCGACGGTTACCACGATATTGGGCAGCCGCTCTTTATTGAAGCGGGTGATCATGGTCTGCACTTTGCGCGCGTCTTTATCGGCATCACCGGTGATCTTGATGATCGCGTCGTGCTCCAGTTGCGGATACTTTTTCTTGAACGCGGCACGCAGCTCTTCCACCACCATATCGGCATGGGCATTGGTGACGCAGAAGACCAGCGTTTTTTGCGATCCGGTCGGGTCAAGATAATTGGTGAGTTCGTTACAGACGGCGCGGTTAAACGCCGGGATCACCAGGCCACGGTTAAAGTCGGCGACTTCAAAATCCTGATCGTCTTCCAGGGTGTCATTGATCACTTCTCCCTGCGGGCTGATGCGCTCTACCTGCTCGCCTTTGGAGAGATAAACCCCCTCCTGCGCGTTGCGGGTGATGATCTGAATAGGCGGATCCTGGTCGATCAGAAAACCGTCGATAACCGCGGTACGGTAGGTATAACGGTAAACCGGCTCGCCGAAAATCTGCACAGTATGTAGCGCCGGGGTGGCGGTGAGAGCGATTTTTACCGCATCGAAGTGATCGAGAATGCGACGGTAGGCAGAGACGTAATCCAGCTGGCTGCGGAACTGCAGTTCGCCTTCGGTCTGCTCTTTATCGAGAATATAGCCGCGATGCGCTTCGTCAACGACGATACAGTCGTAACGGGCCACCGGCATCGGTTCATCTGATTGCAGGGTGCGTTTCACCAGCGACTGTACGGTGGCAACGTGAATTTTGGTGCTGTCTTCCGGGAATTTATCCGTCAGCCCTTTAATGTCGAAAATGCTGTTGAAGGTGTCGCCGTTAATACGCGTATCTTCAAACGCGCCCAGCGCCTGTTCGCCAAGAGAACGGCGGTCGACAAGGAAGAGAATGCGTTTAAAACGCTGGGACTGGATCAGGCGGAACATCATGGCGATTGCCGTACGGGTTTTACCGGTACCGGTCGCCATCGCCAGCAGGATCTCTTGTTGCCCCTTGACGATTGCCTTTTCAACCGCGCGGACGGCATCTTCCTGATAATAACGCAGGCCCAGCTCGCTCATGCCAGGGTTATCGGCAAACCACTGATTCTGTTTTTGCGGTTCGCTGCCGAGCATTTCCAGCAGCTCTTCCGGGCGGTGCCACTCGGGTAAGGCTTTCGACATATTGCGGGTATCACGCACGTCGCGATACCAGATGCCGCTTTTGGTCTTCATTGTTGCGCGGTATTCGCGCCCGTTGGTCGAGTAGCAGAAGGGGATTTTAAACCGTTGTTTGCCGCTGGTGTCCTGCCAGCTGGTTTCATACTCTGGCACTGCTTCATGCACTTCATCCGGTGAGTAGTGCTCAAGCAAGGTTTCCCGCAGGAAGCCATTATCGAAACATTTACTGTAGCGATACGACTCATTGAGCCTGGCGGGAACGTCGATATTGTTACGTTTCGCCTCTACCACCGCGATGGGTTTGAGGCCGACAAACAGCACATAATCCGCAAAGCCCTGATTACCCGTTTCATCTTTTCCGGTCGGCCATTCGGCAATGGCTTTATTGACGCCGGGTTCCGGACGTGCGCCTTTGGAGAAGCGCAGGGTTTTGCTGTCGGCCTGCCAGCCTGCTTTACGCAGTTGCGCATCAATCAGGAAGCGACTCTCTTCTTCGCTAAGGTTGAGTGTGCGCTTGATGGCCTGATCGGTAATTTCTTTGTGGTAAGCCTTACGTTCCTGTTCGGTCTGTTTTGCCAGTTCCGCGTTCTTCTCGGCGAGCTGTGCTTCCAGTGCCGCAAGGCGAGCCTGGGTTTGCGCTTCGGTTTCCTGCTGTTTGCCTTCCAGAATGGCGATATAGCCGTTCAGGGCAACCAGCTTCTGCTGTTGCGCTTCGACTTCTGCCTGAGTCTGCGCTTTTTCTCGCACCTGCTGTTCAAGCTGTTGTTTTAGCGTCAGCACTTCCTGGTGATAGAGGTTTTCACCACGTTCCGGCAACACAAACACCGGCACCGGGAAGTCATAATCTTTAGTGACCAGACGGTAGTACCAGACAGCCAGGCGGAACCCGAGTCGCAGGCACATCTGGGCATCGTTGAGATCGTTATGATATTCGTGCACCGCCTGGTTACCAATGCGGCGTAATTTGTGAAATACAGAGAGGATGTTGTCATCAACAAAGGCGATTTTGCCGAGTTCACGCAGGAGATCGTGTTGATTCTCACAAGGGGGGATGTTGAGTAACAGACCAAGATGTTTCGCTGTGGCTTCGCCAAACATACGCATTTTAATCAGCGTCGTGTTGGGATCATCCGGGTAGTTATTTTCCGCCGCACAGGCGATGGCATAAGTGAAGTCGTTGACGCCCTTCAGGAATTCAAAATTGGATTTATTCATCATTGTTATTAATCCATTGCTGTGCGGGCCTGTCCAAATATTTAAGGCCCATAACATCTCATCTTAGCTTTCTGTACCTTTCCGGGCAATGACCACGGTCACAGCAACTGACTCATTTCTAACGTGTTCGTCTATTTTTGTAGTGCTATAGTAGCCGAAAAACATCTACCTGATTCTGCAAGGATGTACTATGACGGTTCCTACCTATGACAAATTTATTGAACCTGTTCTGCGTTATCTGGCAACAAAACCGGAAGGTGCAGCCGCGCGTGATGTTCATGAGGCTGCCGCGGATGCATTAGGACTGGATGACAGCCAGCGAGCGAAAGTCATTACCAGCGGACAACTTGTTTATAAAAATCGTGCAGGCTGGGCGCATGACCGTTTAAAACGTGCCGGGTTGTCGCAAAGTTTGTCGCGTGGCAAATGGTGCCTGACTCCTGCGGGTTTTGACTGGGTTGCGTCTCATCCCCAGCCAATGACGGAGCAGGAGACGAACCATCTGGCCTTCGCTTTTGTGAATGTCAAACTTAAGTCACGGCCGGATGCCGTCGATTTAGATCCGAAAGCCGACTCTCCCGATCATGAAGAACTTGCAAAGAGCAGCCCGGACGATCGGTTAGATCAGGCGCTAAAAGAGCTTCGTGATGCGGTGGCTGATGAGGTTCTGGAAAACTTATTGCAGGTTTCTCCTTCGCGCTTTGAAGTCATTGTTCTGGATGTTTTGCATCGCCTGGGGTATGGCGGCCACCGTGATGATTTGCAGCGTGTTGGCGGTACTGGAGATGGTGGCATCGATGGTGTGATATCGCTTGATAAACTTGGCCTGGAGAAAGTTTATGTTCAGGCAAAACGTTGGCAGAATACTGTAGGCAGGCCAGAATTACAGGCATTTTACGGCGCACTGGCTGGGCAAAAAGCGAAACGTGGGGTGTTTATTACCACTTCTGGATTTACTTCTCAGGCGCGTGACTTTGCCCAATCCGTCGAGGGTATGGTGTTGGTTGATGGGGAACGCCTGGTGCACTTAATGATCGAAAACGAAGTAGGGGTTTCTTCACGTTTGTTGAAGGTGCCGAAACTGGATATGGACTATTTTGAGTGAAATATCAGGCCGGATGCGGCTGCGCCTTATCCGGCCCATAACCCCTTACTTCCTCAACCCCGCAAACGCAGCCCGAATCTCTTCCTCCGGCAGCTGGATCCCGATAAACACCATCGTGCTATGCGGTTTTTCATCGCCCCACGGCCTGTCCCAGTCGGCGCTGTAGAGGCGCTGGACGCCCTGGAACAGCAGGCGGTTAGGTTCGCCGTCAATCCACAGCATCCCTTTGTAACGTAGCAGTTTATCCGCCGACTCCAGCAGCAGGTTTTCCATCACGCGGGAAACTTCGCTGATATCTACCGGGTAATCCAGTTCCACCACAATCGACGAAATATCGTTTTGTTTATCTGCGATAAAGTGGAAACGCGGTTTGGTGCTGACGACGTTTTCTTCCAGCATAAAACCGTTGGTGTTGAACAGCAGGCCCAGATCGATGTCGCCGTGGGTGACGGTGTAGACCGGTGCGCGGGCGTTGATGCGCGCCAGGCGTTCATGCAGTTTTTCTGCTTCGCCTGCGACGTCGGTTTTGGTCAGCAGAATGCGGTCGGCGTAGCCAACCTGTGACTGGGCGATGGTGAACTGGTTCATCTGCTCATCGGCATGTACCGCATCCACCAGCGCAATCACGCCGTCCAGCAGATAACGCTGGCATAAAACTTCATGGGAGAAAAAGGTCTGAATAATCGGGCCGGGATCGGCCATGCCGGTGCATTCAATGACCAGACGGTCGAACTGAATATTGCCCTTGTCGAGATTGTCCAGCAGGTCGAGTAGCGCGTCCTCCAGCTCGTTGGAGCGCGAACAACAGATGCAGCCGTTGGTCAGGGTTTTAATCTGGGCCGCCCGATCGCCAATCAGCTGGTCGTCAACGGAGACTTCGCCGAACTCGTTTTCAATGACGGCAATTTTAAAGCCGTGCTGTTCGTTGAGAATGTGACGCAGGAGGGTAGTTTTTCCCGCGCCGAGAAATCCGGTAAGTAGGGTAACTGCAATCGGTGCCATGTGGGTCCTTTTAGCAGCAGCGCATGCCGCCTTTTCCATCGCCGCCGTAGCGTGCCTGCTGGCGCTCGCGGAAGAATTCTTCATAGGTCATGTACGGTTTATCCGGATGGTTGGTCTGCATATGTTCAACGTAGTTGTCATAGTCCGGAATGCCGATCAGCGTTTCTTGCCGCCTGACCGAGGTATTTTTTTGCCTGCTCGAAGTTACCAAACATTGTGCCATCCCGATAATAGATAAAGCCGGATAGCGGCTGGCGCCTTATCCGGCCTACATGCTGTGCTTGCAGTGTGTCGGATGGCGGCGAGCGCCTTATCCGACCTACGGGAATTGTAGGGCGGGTAAGCGTAGCGCCACCCGCCAGACTGTTAATGATGTGAAGAGGTTTTCACGCCGCCTTCTGGAACCGGCACGTACGGTGTTTCTTTGTCGGTACGTTTATCGCTATTGCGCACCGTAAGCCGTTTTGAAACCGTAGAAGATGATGCTGTACACCACCACCAGGAACAGAATACTCAGGCCGGCGTTGGTGTAGTTGTTAAACGATATGGTTCATATTGGCGACCTCTGGGCAGTCAGTTCACCACCGGCAGCAATTTTCTCTTTGTACTGGCTGGCCATGTAGAAGAAGCCTTCCATCTGCGGATTGGTGCTGAACAGTTTCTGGCCCAGCGCCCAGGTGGTGCAGATAAGCAGCCATACCGCAGGGATGGTCGTTACCCAGATGTATTAGAGCGCTTCATTAATCAGGACAACTGTACCCAGCACCAGCGCCACGGCGGCCAGCATCTGGTTGAGATACCGAACAGCGGCCACAGGCTCTTCACGCCGCCCAGCGGGTCGACAACGCCTTGATACAGCAGGTAGCCCCACAGTCCGACACAGCCCGCAGTTGCTACAACGCCTGCTACCAGAGAGTCGGTTTTTCAGGAACGGCACGAAGTTACCCAACAGATTCTGCAGCATGAAGCGGCCAGCACGGGTACCGGCGTCCAGCGCGGTGAGGATAAACAGTGCTTCAAACAGAATACCGAAGTGGTACCAGAAGCCCATATCGGCCATCGGTAGGACTTTGTGGAACACGTGCGCAATACCTACAGCCAGCGTTGGTGCGCCGCCTGCGCGGTTCAGTACCGACGGTTCGCCGATATCTTTCGCCGTTTGCAGAATCTGCTCAGGGGAGATGACGAAGCCCCAGGAGCTGACGGTCGCTGCCGCGTGTACGGATGTTTTTGAGCTGTGCGGCAATCAGCGCCGCATTCGCCGCCCATTTCATGCAGGTTTGGCATGGCGATGCCCAGGCCCGCTGGTGGGGTGTTCATGGCGAAGTACAGGCCAGGTTCGATGATGGAAGCCGCAACCAGCGCCATAATCGCCACGAAGGATTCCATCAGCATCGCGCCATAGCCAATCAGACGAGCATCGTTTTCGTTGGCCAGCAGCTTCGGCGTGGTGCCGGAGGAGATCAGCGCGTGGAAGCCGGATACTGCGCCACAGGCGATGGTGATAAACAGGAACTGGGAACATTGCGCCTTTCCACAGCGGACCGGTACCGTCGATGTACTGGGTTACTGCCGGCATTTTCAGATCCGGGTTGAGGATAACGATCCCCAGCGCCAGGCCGCCGACGATAACGCCGATTTTCAGGAAGGTGGCGAGGTAGTCACGCGGCGCCAGAATCAGCCACACTGGCAGCAGCGCGGAGATAAAGGCATAACCAATCAGCGCGAAGGTGATGGTGGTGTCTTTAAAGGTCAGCGCTTGGCCCCAGTACGGGTCGTGCGCAATCACGCCGCCGAAGTAAATCGAGGCCACCAGCAGCACGATACCAATCACCGACACTTCGCCGACGCGGGCCGGGCGGATAAAGCGCATGTAGATACCCATAAACAGCGCAATTGGCACGGTCGAGCAGACGGTGAACACGCCCCACGGGCTTTCTGCCAGGGCTTTCACCACTGATCAGCGCCAGCACCGCCAGGATAATAATCATTATCAGGAAGCAGCCAAACAGCGCGATGGAACCCGGCACGCGGCCCATCTCTTCTTTGACCATTTCGCCCAGCGACGAACCGTTACGGCGCGTGGAGATAAACAGCACCATAAAGTCCTGTACCGCCCCCGCCAGTACCACGCCCGCCAGCAGCCACAGGGTACCCGGTAGGTAGCCCATCTGTGCTGCGAGAACCGGGCCAACCAGCGGACCGGCACCGGCAATGGCGGCGAAGTGGTGGCCGAACAGCACGTAGCGGTTGGTCGGCACGTAGTTCAGGCCATCGTTGTTAATAACTGCTGGTGTCGCGCGCGTCGGGTCAAGCTTCATCACCTTGGGCGATGTAAAGGCTGTAGTAGCGATAAGCCACCAGATAAACGGAAACCGACGCGACCACGATCCACAGGGCACTGACGTGCTCACCGCGGCGCAGGGCGACGACCGAGAGGCAAAACGCACCGATGATTCCGAGAATCACCCAGGGTATGTGCTTGAATAGCTTTTTCGTATCCATAGTAAAACCTGGTTTTTATAGGATGAATGTTCAGCCGAAGCTGCCGTTGTATTGAGTTTGGGGTTGAGGAGGTTATTGACCGTTATGCTGAGGACAATTTTGCCAGACCGACGCGCGTGTAAAGTAAGGTAAATAACTGAGTGGTTATTTTAGGGATGTAAGCGGTCAGTTTTGCGGTTGAGCGGCAAAGGCGTCGTTTAAGTGACGATAAATATGTGATTCATATCACATATTTATATTGTGAATAATTTATGTAAATAATGGCTTTTTAAATTCAGAGTGTGAATAAAATTCACTCGGCGTAATCTCCGCGGGATATTCATAAAGTTTTTCCTTTCCAGGCCGAAAATCTTGCATCGGTCCACAGGAAAGAGAAACCATGTTAAAACGTATCAAAATTGTGACCAGCTTACTGCTGGTTTTGGCCGTTTTTGGCCTTTTACAACTGACATCAGGCGGTCTGTTCTTTAATGCCTTAAAGAATGACAAAGAAAATTTCACTGTTTTACAAACCATTCGCCAGCAGCAATCCACGCTGAATGGCAGCTGGGTCGCGTTGTTGCAGACGCGTAACACCCTCAACCGCGCGGGTATCCGCTACATGATGGATCAGAATAATATTGGTAGCGGTTCAACCGTTGCTGAGCTGATGGAGAGTGCCAGTATTTCGCTGAAACAGGCGGAAAAAAACTGGGCGGATTACGAAGCGTTGCCGCGTGACCCGCGTCAGAGCACCGCCGCAGCGGCAGAGATCAAACGTAATTACGATATTTATCACAATGCGCTGGCGGAGCTGATCCAACTGTTAGGTGCAGGCAAAATCAACGAGTTCTTTGATCAGCCGACCCAGGGATATCAGGACGGTTTCGAGAAGCAGTATGTGGCTTACATGGAGCAAAACGATCGGCTCCATGATATCGCCGTCAGCGATAACAATGCCTCCTACAGCCAGGCGATGTGGATTCTGGTGGGCGTGATGATCGTCGTACTGGCGGTCATCTTCGCCGTCTGGTTCGGTATTAAAGCCTCGCTGGTAGCGCCAATGAATCGCCTGATTGACAGCATTCGTCATATTGCAGGCGGCGATCTGGTGAAACCGATTGAGGTGGATGGCTCTAATGAGATGGGGCAACTGGCAGAGAGTTTGCGCCATATGCAGGGAGAGCTGATGCGTACCGTCGGTGATGTGCGCAACGGGGCCAATGCCATCTATAGCGGTGCCAGCGAAATCGCCACCGGCAATAACGATCTCTCTTCGCGCACCGAGCAACAGGCCGCTTCGCTGGAAGAGACGGCAGCCAGCATGGAGCAACTGACCGCAACGGTGAAGCAGAACGCCGAAAATGCGCGCCAGGCCAGCCATCTGGCGTTAAGTGCTTCTGAAACGGCGCAACGCGGCGGTAAAGTGGTAGATAACGTGGTGCAGACTATGCGCGATATCTCCACCAGTTCGCAGAAAATCGCCGATATTATCAGCGTAATTGACGGCATTGCCTTCCAGACCAATATTCTGGCTTTGAACGCGGCGGTTGAGGCTGCGCGTGCGGGTGAGCAAGGGCGCGGTTTTGCGGTGGTCGCGGGAGAAGTGCGTAATCTGGCCCAGCGCAGCGCCCAGGCGGCTCGTGAAATTAAAAGCCTGATTGAAGACTCGGTGGGGAAAGTGGATGTTGGCTCTACGCTGGTCGAAAGCGCCGGGGAAACAATGGCGGAGATTGTCAGCGCCGTGACCCGCGTGACGGACATTATGGGCGAAATTGCTTCTGCTTCTGATGAGCAGAGCCGTGGTATCGATCAGGTTGGCTTAGCGGTTGCTGAGATGGACCGGGTAACTCAACAGAACGCCGCGCTGGTGGAAGAGTCTGCCGCTGCCGCCGCCGCGCTGGAAGAGCAGGCCAGTCGCCTGACCGAAGCAGTGGCAGTGTTCCGGATTCAGCAACAGCAGCGTGAAACATCGGCTGTGGTAAAAACCGTGACGCCAGCTGCGCCGCGTAAAATGGCCGTGGCAGATAGCGAGGAGAACTGGGAAACATTTTAATCGCCATGAAAATGCCCGATAAGCAAAATGTTATCGGGCATAAGGAGATTAATCTTTACGTGGGTCGTTGATCGGCTGACGAACCAGGAAGATGTACGCCAGTGCCCCCGCTGCGGTGACGCAACCGCAGATGATTAGTGCCAGACGGAATGAGTGGGTGGTATCAACAATAAAACCAGTAATGATCGGCGCAAAAGAGGCGCAGATGAAGCTGGCAAAGTTCTGGATACTGCCCACCGACGCAGTCATGCGAGAAGCAACTGCGACGTGGATCAAGCCCCAGCAGGATGTTCCGGCAAAGTGAATACAGAACAGTGCCATGCCAATCAGCAGAACCGCCGTCATGGATGTTGTCGCTTGTGGTACTATCAGCGTAAAGGCGGCAGAACAGAACATCCCGGCAATAATGCAGATCTTACGGCTTTTAATCGGAGCCATTCCCCCTTTGACCAGCCAGTCGGTAACGTAACCGTTGACCAGCATCCCGGCAGCCCCAAACAGGAAAGGGATAGCCGCCATCAACCCTGTGCTTTTTAAATCCAGGTTATAGGCTGTTTGCAGGTAACCAGGAAGCCAGGCCAGATACAGCCACGCAGTGTAGTTGATGCCACTGAATCCGAGCATCATTCCCCACATTGTACGGTTACGGAACAGGCTGCGCCATTCGGCAAAACTGAGCGGATCTCGGCGGGCATTGACGCTACCTGCATTGAGATAAGCTTGCTCAACGGCAGTCAGTTCTACGTGCTCGCGGTTGCGATAGAGCATATACCAGCCGATGGCGAGAAAAATCCCCAGTACACCAATGGTAATAAACATCCCGCGCCAGCCCATCACCAGCATCATCGCCGCCAGAATCGGTGGGCTTACGGCAACGCCAATGGTAGAAGCTGCGTTGAAGAAGCCCATCGGGCGTCCGCGCTCTTTGATGTTGAACCAGTCGTTAATGACTTTTACACCGCATGGGTTCATCGGCGCTTCACCAATCCCCATACCGATACGCACCAACACGAACTGCGTAAAGTTGTGCACCATGCCAGACATTGCCTGGAACAGTGACCAGAAGAACATCCCCAGTCCCAGCATCAGGCGTGGGCCTTTACGATCCAATAGTGGGCCGCAAGGAAGTTGCGCAATCCCGTAAGCGAGTGAAAACACGGAGAGCAAAGCGCCGATTTCGGTGGCACTTAATCCCAATTCTTCACGAATCGTTAAATTTGCTACCGACAGCGAACTGCGGTCGAGATAATTGATTACCGCCGCAAAAAATAATAACAACATGGCGGTGGTTTGAATGCGTTTAATTCGGGTACTGCGTTGAACTAATCCATCTGGTGGCACGGGAATATCTGCCGACGAAGATGGAGTAAATGAAGAACGCGGATCGATGGTGATATTTTCTTTTTCCACGCCGGACTCCTGTATTTATAATTTTAATTGTTTACGTAATTGTGCATTACGCAAGGTTGACATTAACGGCAGGTTAAAGTTTTAGGACTTTACTACCGCTCACAAAAACATTTTTAGTCGACTGATTGTGAGCATAGGTAAGCGGGAATTTCCCGGTATTTATCTTTTGATAAAACCGTGCACCCGCTAATAGTTTGCTGTTTTTAATCCGTACTTAATGAGCATAACGCGTGTTCTCATTAATGGATCGAATCATTGATTGTTTAGCTGAATTCAAATGGTTACGGAGCGCAAGGGTGGCATCAAGGTCACTGCGGCAAATCAGAGCGCTGAGAATGGTCATATGCTCATCGACGGCAATGATATTGCGCTGTTTAAGATCGCTTTCGTCCCATTGATAGTGAAAATGAAAGATGACTGAGATGATCTCAAGCGATTGATCAAAAAAGATATTGTCGGCAGCTGAAAGCAGTAAGGAGTGAAAATCTCTGTCAAGTTGCGAGAACATGCGAAAGCTATTGCCGATGTTGTCACGCAGTAGCCGATGACGTTCGAGCATGGTTTTCGCCTGCAGCCAGCGGGGATCATGATCAGGCAGGTTGAGAAAGTGCTGAAGTGAATGTGTTTCGAGCATTTCGCGTAGCTCAAACAGCTGCTCGGCGTAGGATTGATCGAATTGCTTCATGCTCCACTGGCCGCGCTTTTCGCTGTGAATAAGATTATAACGGCCGAATTTTAAAAGATATTCTCTTACTACAACCGGGCTGACACCCGCGGCCCGAGCCAGTTGCAGTTCAGAAAACGTTTCCCCTGGGCGTAACTGGCGCTGGTTTATCATCGTGAAAAAAGCCTGCTCAAACACTTTGTTTTGTTCACTCATTGAAGCGGTAGTACAGGCGAAACCGTCATCATGGTCAGGTTTACGCGCAATAACATAGTCGTTTCCAACCTGCGTCAAGACGCCGCATTCGCGTAAGTGGCTGAGAATATGACGCACTGTGGTGCGGCTGATGTTGTACATTTCCGCCAGCGCACTTTGCGATGGAAGTGGGGAAGGGATATGACCCCGCGCCATATCATCAATGACCTGGTTAATCACATTGTGGCGTAAATTTTGTGAACGACTCATATTTTCCTCCTTGTGAGTCCATTAAAACCCGATTTAAAACATTTTTATGCGTGTGTTTTCACAAAAAAGATTTTCCGTTCCGCTGCCATTTTTCATTTTCATTGATATCTAAGGCAACAAAAAGTGGAGAGCCGAATCATGTCTACGATGAATGTTTTAATTTGCCAGCAGCCGAAAGAATTAGTCTGGAAACAACGCGAGATACCTATTCCGGGTGACAATGAAGCATTAATAAAAATTAAGTCTGTCGGGATTTGCGGTACCGATATTCATGCCTGGGGTGGAAATCAACCATTTTTTAGTTATCCACGTGTTTTAGGCCATGAAATATGTGGGGAGATTGTTGGGCTGGGTAAAAATATTGCTGATCTTAAAAATGGTCAGCAAGTTGCTGTGATCCCTTATGTTGCCTGTCAGCAATGCCCGGCGTGTAAAAGCGGGCGTACCAATTGCTGTGAAAAAATTTCAGTCATTGGCGTGCATCAGGATGGCGGTTTTAGTGAGTATTTGAGCGTGCCGGTGGCGAACATTTTGCCCGCAGACGGTATTGACCCGCAGGCGGCAGCATTGATTGAACCTTTCGCTATTAGCGCTCATGCGGTGCGTCGCGCAGCCATTGCTCCCGGCGAGCAGGTGCTGGTGGTCGGGGCGGGGCCAATCGGTCTGGGCGCGGCGGCAATCGCTAAAGCCGATGGCGCACAGGTGGTGGTGGCGGATACCAGTCCGGCGCGCCGTGAACATGTGGCAACGCGTCTGGAATTACCTTTACTGGACCCGTCAGCCGAAGATTTTGACGCGCAGCTACGGGCGCAGTTTGGTGGTTCGCTGGCGCAGAAAGTGATCGACGCGACAGGTAATCAACATGCGATGAATAACACCGTGAATTTGATTCGTCACGGCGGCACGGTGGTATTTGTCGGCCTGTTTAAAGGTGAGTTGCAGTTCTCCGATCCGGAATTCCATAAAAAAGAAACGACGATGATGGGCAGCCGCAACGCCACGCCGGAAGATTTTGCTAAAGTCGGTCGACTGATGGCGGAAGGAAAAATCACTGCTGACATGATGTTAACCCATCGCTATCCGTTCGCCACGCTGGCAGAAACCTACGAGCGCGATGTGATTAACAATCGTGAGTTAATTAAAGGCGTAATTACTTTCTGATAAGGCGAGATTATTAAAGTTGCCATGCAGCGTCCGGGGAAGTGTTGGGCGCTGTTTTTTTTGTTTCTTAATAATGTGTTGTAAGCCGTAGAAGGCGTGTAGGTCGCACCCTATGCGACCTACACATCAGTCAGGAATTACCCTTCACGTTCTACCACTTTGATTTCTACCATGCCAATCCCCAACTGACGAGGGGAGTGGCCGAGTATATTGCCGTCGTTGCGTGATGCGCGGATCGGGCGGGACTATCACCAGCGTACTGGCTTCCGATGGGTTCTCGAAGTGCAGCGTGGTGGTGGTGACGTCGTTGTTCAGCGTCAACAGTTGTTCGTTTTTACCCACGCGTATCGGGATCGGTTTATCGGCGTTAGGGCCATAGGCTTTGGCGGTGATCACCAATATCGAAGCGCTTCGGCAGCGGGTGCTGATATTCAATCTTCACCTCTTTGCCCAACTGCGCGTTAGACCAGCGCCCCCACGACTCCGGCCGTGAGATGCCGCTAAAGCTCTTCACCTCTTCTGGCGCACCGGCAACGTTGAAAATAAAACTGTCGGCCTTGTAGCGAATATCGTTATCGACGATTTTCAGCGAGTCGACGTTGCCTTTGTAGCGCACCATGTCGATAACCGTATCTTTGAATTCGCTTTTGCCGTTCCACATCGCTTTATCGACCTGCTGTACTTTCTGCTCACCGCCAAGCTGGCCCTGTGAGACGCACCAGTTGGTGGAAAGCGAGAGCTCTGGCGACCACAGCTGTGCCATCTTGTAGCAACGGTCAACGCCAGACGAAATTGTCGCGCGGGGCGAAATCAGCCAACTGATAGCGCAGCGGGGCGGAGTATTCGCTTTCCGGCAGCGGCTCCACGCGGTTGTCCGAAACGCGCAGCAGCAGCGGCAGACGGAAATGGCTGCCGGAGAACGCGATCATGTTTTCTGGGTATCGATAGAGAATGTTTTGATCTCTTTCGGGAAGTTCCACAGACGGATAACGTCAGGCTTCCAGGCCAGACCTTTTTCTTTCATGTTGAGGAACACTTCGGAAGCGACTGTCCCGACAGGCTGCTGCGACCAAGGCCGATAAAGTTATCGCCGCCGAGCAGATCCAGCACCGTGGCGCCGTTATCCATCGTGTTGCGTTTCACCGCCAGCAGATCCTGCTCATCGGGTTTGTCGCCGCGCAGAATAAAGAACAGATCGCTGCGATCCTGTTTGTTCAGCTCATCCCAGGCGGTATTTTTCATCGCCAGGTGATCGGAGGAAACCACGATAATGGTGTTTTTAAACCACTGGGATGCTTTGATCTTATTGATAAATTCGGCAATATTTTCCTGGCTGGCAGGTGATGGCGCTAAATGACTGGTTGGCTTTGCCATTGATGTCATAGCGTTTCCGGTTACAGGTGCGCGAAATGAAACCGTCCGGATGGTGAGTGTCTACGGTTAGGGTAAACAATGAGAAACGTTTCCCTTCGCGGGGAGAGGGTCTCAAATTTCTTCCAGGCTTCATCCAGTACGGTGTCGTCGGCAGCCCGAGTCGTTATTCTGGCAGGTGTCGGGATACGTGGTTTTCAGCTCTTCCGCGCCGTACAGATAATCAAAGCCGTGCGATTTCAGGAACACATCTTTGCCGGCAAAGCGCAGGTTGGCGCCCTGAACGAAGTAGTTTTCGTAGCCGGAGTTTTTCAGGGATATCGCCAAGGCAGATATTCTGCGGGAAAAAGCTCGAAGCCAGGTGGAGGCGTTGCCTTCAAACGGTGCGAACAGCGGAATACCACACTGGGAGGCGACCATGCCAGCAATGGTGTAGTCGGTGCCCGGCAGCTGCATGGTGTGACTAAATCCTGAATCCTTCGTTCTTTAGCGCGCCCAGTTCAGGGGCCAGATTCGGGAAAGCCTGCTCGTCAAAGTAGGTGCGCTCAAGGCTTTCGCCATAGATATAAACGAGGTTTAATTTCGGCTGCGGAATCGTCTTTGACGGCTCTTTATAGAGGCCAGAAGTCAGGATCGCCATCACGCGACTGAGATTTTACCAGCTCGCTAATCTGGCGAAATGCTGGACTGGCGTCCACTGAACCGACGGCCAGAATCAGTGCCAGCAGGCTATAGCCAAAATGGTGAGGATGATGGCGGCGACGGCGCAGTAGCCAGCCTAGCCCGCCAAAAACGGCGATCAGCGCGACAGTACCCAGGCCCGGCAGGAAGATAATTACCCACACCCGCGCCCGTCAGGCTATTGGTCAGGGTATAGAGCACCGCATCGGTGATACCATCGCCGGTGAAGTAGTCACTTGCGTACAGCGTAATATTCAGGACCACAAACAGGCCCAGTACCGCTAAGGTGGCAGCAAACCACCATTTATTACGCCCTGCCTTCCACGCGTAAATCGCGATAGAAGCCAGAAACAGTACGAGAGATAACAACTCTGCACTTCACGTTATCCTCGACAGCGCCAGGCGTGCTGGCTGAACAGAAATTAACTTCACAATTTAATTGTGTCGTCATCTGTCTGCAATTCTAATGTGATCAAAGTGTGGTGTTATTCAGAATTGGTTTAGAAATAGTCGATTTTTTGTGTTACGGGATATTTACGATGAATGAGATGAAGGATCTCATTCATCGTAAAAAGGCATCAGGAAAGGAAGTTAACGCCCTGTTTCAGTACCAGATCGCAGGCTTTCGCGTTTTTACTTTTTTGCCCAATTCGGGATATTACCCAAACTGTCGAGATCCAGCTTCTGGCCATCTTTGGCACTCAGCAGACCTTCAATACCGTCCATGTAGCCGGTGTCTTTTTTGCTCGGTGGGCGTTAAGGCCCAGTTTATCCAGCACCTGGTTTTTCACGTTATCAACGTTGGTGACGGAAGCCAGTTTCTGTTTCGCGCAGTATTGCATGATCCCAGCCGCATTGTTCATTGAGCTGGAGCTCAATGACTGAAACGCTCGCCGTTAAGCAGGCTGGTTAAGGACGAGAGTGAGGAACCGCCGCTTTGGGTGGTGCTGTTGCCGCCGGTAAGCTGGGTCGCTGCGCTGCTCAGGATATCCTGTAACGATACGGCACCTGCCGCAGTTGAAACAAACGCACTAGCAATGATGACGCGGCAAAGCATCGATTTTACTGATTTCATGGATGGACTCGTGTGTGCAAGTAAAAGTTAACCTAATGAGTATACTCCTCTCATTCACCGGATTTATCTTAATACTCTTTGCCGTTGACCTGGCTGCGATAACTGTCCCAGCTAAAAATAACCCACAGACTGTTACCAAGGCGCATACGATTGATCACGCGTTCACCCAGCATTTTATTCATTTCGTCCAGATTGCTGTTGGTCAGCATTCCGGTTGGCCGTTTGGAAGATGAGCGGCGATCGACGATTTGGTTGATGATCACTTTTTCATAACGTGATTTGGTCTGCATGCCGATCTCATCGATAACCAGCAGATCAACGTTGCTGAGATCGCTCAGCAGCTGCTCTTCGCTGGTTTCCCGGCTGCCGAATGTCTCTTTCATTGCCGACATAATATCGGCGACGGTAATGATCAGTACCGATTTACCGCGCAGCAGCAGTTCGTTGCAGATGGCCGCCGCCAGGTGATTTTTGCCGGGCGCCCGGTTTGCCGGAGAAGATAAAGCTCGCGATGTTGCCATCGAATTCATCGACGTACTGCCGCGCCTTTGCCAGCGCGTTCATCTGGCCTTCATTTTCGACGCGGTAGTTATCAAACGAGCAGTTCTGGTGCAGCGGACGAATACCGCAGCGGTTGAAGGTGCGCTGCATTTTCATGGCACGGTTTTCCCGCGCCAGCGCGGCGGCGCGGATCTCGCCTGTTCCTTTTGCCAGGCCAGCGCTTCTTCGCCGGTTTTGAATGCTGGTTTGATATGTGCCGGCATCATCTTCTGCAAGCGTTTCATTAATTCGCCAACGTCTTTCATGCTCAACCTCTGAAACCCGGTGGAATATGACTGTCAGGTTCGCTGACCGTATTGGGATATCGCGGCGCGTCTGGTTGCTGCTGTTTGCCCTGGCCCATTTGCACGCTGCGCGCCAGTTTTTGCTGCCACTGTACGTGATGGAACACTTTGCCTTCCGCTTGCCAGTAGGACGAACGAGGCCAGCTCTTCCGGCGTCACTGGCTCGCTAAGCGCAATGCCCCACAGCGCAGAAAGGCGCAGCGTCTCCGCATCCGGCTGCCAGCCCGCGTACATGGCAAATTTGCCCATTGGCACGGCGATAGGTGCCGGGGTGGTTCTTCAAAAACTGCGCATCCAGCGCCACGTCGCTGCCTGGACGGGATAGTTTTCTTCCAGCGCCAGCAGTTGTGCCAGCCGTTCTTGCGTAATGGCATAATAAACGCGCGCATTATTGGAACACACCGCAAGCGCACCGCCTGGGGGGTTTGCGCAAGAATAGCAACGGGATTGGCGTTGAACGCATCAATACCAATCACGTTGGGCGTTAAAATTCGCGAGACATAACACTATCTCAAATAAAAAACAAACGGGAAGGGTGCGGGAAGTCCAACGACACGGACACAAGCAGCATAAGCTTCGGCAAGGGCGGCACTCTCCCGCGCCGCCTTTGTGGTTACACCCGCGGACGCTTGCGATACAGCCACAGCCCGGGAATTGACAGGCCAACTGGAGATAGTGCTCTCACGATGGATGTAACGCTTGAGGAAGTTAGTCACAGGGTGATCATCATCTCTTCGGTATAGCGACACGGCTAATTTTCACCGCCGAGATCATTGCCGTATACTGCGGAAATACCGGGAGCATTCGGATCACGGCTGCCACACGGCGTAACTTTGCGGGTGTGCGAGATACCAGCGTGACCACTGAATGCCAATACTGCCGACCAGCATCGCCGCAAGGAAGGTGGCCCATTCAATATTAAAGCCTGAGGTCATCATGACAAAGCGTGAAGCGTGGCCGATGGCCCCAAGTAGTGACACGCCTAGCGCGCGCTGCGGAACGTTGAAGACCATTGCAAAGCCGACTGCAGGGATCGCCGACAGCACGATATCTTGCGTCAGTAGTACATAATTTTATTACACCCATCCGCGTAGCCCCCACACCGTCATAGCCATCGACTACACCCACGCAGGTTGCCAGCGTTAACAGGCTGGCGATGGCCCAGCGGGCTAGCCCGGTGCATCGACATGCCCTTTGTATGTCCTTGGCCACCGTGTTGATCAGTGGAAACCAGGGACCAGCAGCAGCACGCTGGCCGCCATGGCCACGGTTCGCTGGAATGTCGGAAGCTGTAGCATCAACCCTGTAGACGGTCGTTGCCACGCAAGGCGGTCAGGGCGAAGTTAATCTGTGCATGCATGGACCGGTGCGTGAGCATCTGGCGGATATACATCGCGACGGTGCTGGCGCACAAAGTGATGAACGCGCCATCCCAGCCGCCATTATTGAGCTTACAGAAACAGGCGCATGACAACCCAACCATCAGCACAACCAGCCAGCGCGGGTAGCGCAGCGGTTTTAATCTGCGCAAAGCGCTTGGCGACGTCTTATGATATCCAGCAGTTTGTGTTCAGCCATAATCACGATGTGCTGCACTTCGGTGACGACATGCATGTTAATGCCGCGATCGCTGTTTTGCGCGTAGAGGTGAGGCATAATCCTTGATGGTGGTCAGGACAATCGCATTTGATGAGATCGCGCTTTGAACGCTGTCCATCCCCAGTGCCCGACCCAGTCGTGAGGAAAGCTCATCAACCAACGCGCTTTCCGCACCATGTTGCAAAAGAAATAATCCACACTGGATACAAAGCCGTGTTACGGCTCGCTGTTGCTCAGTTTGCATAACTCGCCCTTTGTCATAGACGTGCTGCGTATTGTTCAGATAATGAGAATCCATTTGTATCATGAAGCACGGTTGTTTTGCGGTAGGTTAAGATCAAAATTGCGCTGATTAATCCTGGTTATCGGGAGAAGCTCGGTGATAAAAAGCGAATTATCTCTCGCCGCAAACAAACTATCACATGAATATTATCATCATAATGAATTTATTGTTTGGCCTTTACGAATCAGGATAATAGATAACCGGGCACGTTTTTTAATGTTAACAAGCTAAAACCATCAGATTTCATTGAATAAATATTGGTTGTGTGATTTTGCATTCTGCGGGAAGGGATATCATTTAATTATAAATTAAATGAATGTGATTTCTGTTTTTCATTAAGTATTCCTAACAACTTAATGTAGATATTTTAAATGTCTCCAGGCTATTTCACCAGGTTATCATTTGATGCTAACCTTCTGACACATGCAGTGGAGTTGTTGTGCAGCAGGAGTATGCTGATATGAAAGTGAATGCTAAGGATAATTTATTCGCTTAATCTATTAATTTGCTGGAAACATTTAAGGAATGAATATCCTGAATAAACCATCATAATTTTTAGACAGTGGATGTGGAGGAAATATGTTGCCAGGATGCTGCAAAAATGGAATTGTTATCAGTAAAATACCTGTTATGCAAGCAGGGTTAAAAGAGGTCATGAGGACTCACTTCCCTGAATATGAAATAATATCCAGCGCCTCTGCGGAGGACCTTACCTTATTACAATTACGTCGTTCCGGATTAGTCATTGCTGATTTAGCCGGTGAAAGTGAAGATCCACGTTCTGTTTGTGAACATTATTATTCTTTAATCTCACAATATCGGGAAATTCACTGGGTTTTCATGGTGTCACGCTCCTGGTATTCCCAGGCAGTAGAACTGCTCATGTGCCCTACGGCGACGTTATTGTCTGATGTTGAACCCATTGAGAATCTGGTCAAGACCGTACGTTCCGGCAATACGCACGCAGAGCGTATCAGCGCCATGCTGACCTCCCCGGCAATGACTGAAACTCATGATTTTAGCTATCGCTCCGTCATTCTCACTCTTTCAGAGCGCAAGGTACTGCGGCTATTAGGTAAAGGATGGGGCATCAACCAGATAGCTTCATTGCTTAAGAAAAGTAATAAAACTATCAGCGCCCAAAAAAACAGTGCGATGCGTCGACTGGCAATTCACAGCAACGCTGAAATGTATGCATGGATAAATAGCGCGCAGGGTGCAAGAGAACTTAACTTGCCTTCTGTTTATGGAGATGCCGCAGAATGGAACACAGCCGAATTAAGAAGAGAAATGTCGCACTCATAGAAAAATGCGTCATGAGTAGTATCGGTATTGAGAGTTTATTCAGAAAGTTTGCGGGTAACCCTTATAAGCTCCATACCTATACCAGTCAGGAGTCATTTCAGGATGCCATGTCGCGGATCTCGTTTGCGGCGGTCATTTTTTCTTTTTCTGCCATGAGAAGTGAGCGCAGAGAGGGATTATCTTGCCTGACTGAACTGGCGATTAAGTTTCCGCGTACCCGGCGTTTAGTTATTGCGGATGATGATATTGAAGCTCGGCTGATTGGTTCATTGTCGCCATCACCGCTGGACGGTGTATTAAGTAAAGCGTCAACGCTGGAGATTTTTCATCAGGAACTCTTTTTGTCATTAAATGGTGTACGTCAGGCGACCGACCGACTGAACAATCAGTGGTACATTAACCAAAGCCGGACGTTAAGCCCGACGGAGAGAGAAATATTGCGCTTTATGTCGCGTGGCTACTCAATGACACAAATTGCCGAGCAGCTTAAACGCAATATCAAAACGATCCGTGCACATAAATTTAATGTGATGTCGAAACTGGGCGTCAGTTCTGACGCAGGGTTGTTGGAGGCCGCAGATATTCTGTTATGTATGCGGCATTGCGAAACAAGTAATGTGTTGCATCCCTATTAATCCGCATGATGCCGGGTTTACTTCCCCGGCAGTGCTTTCATTTCAGCGTACAATCGCCACATTGCTGCACATCCGGTAAGCGATAACGCTGGCAGCAAGTGCGGCGCACCAGCAGGCCGTCGCGCAGTACCACGGTACGCCAGAGTGGATTATCTTCACCGTTCGTGAGCGTTTTCTCAAAAAAGAGGGCATGGCGCAGCGATTCAACAGTAGCCTCGCCGAGCAGTTGCTTCATCTCAGTGAGATACCAGTTGATCAAATAACCGGTATTACTCCAGATAAGTTTGCCGTTGATCTCTCCGGTCGCTTCTAGTGCTTGCACAACCGGAACCAGCGCCTGGCTGATTAACGTTTCCATTCGATGCTGCGGCGAATGTGGTGTTGCGTTTTTATCTTCACACACATCGACCCAGAAACAGGCGACGCGTCCGGTTTCGTGAAACTCAGCATGGAAATGTTCCGGCGACACATCTAATGCCTTTTCCTGCGTCAGTAGCGCCAGCATTAATGGTGGCACCATCAGGCCGATATACCATTGTGCCCATAGTGAGATCAGCGGTTTGTTCTCGCGGATCATCATCGGTTGGTTGCGATAGATATGATCGGAATAGACCGCCAGCAGAGAACTTAGCACATTCGGTGATGACCATTGCGCCAGCGTCATGGCGTTAAGTGGGGCAGGTTCATCCAGGCGGATAAACTCCAGCAAATGTTCACGATGTTTTGCGATCGTCGCCCGCACGGCTTGCGCAAGCGTGGGATCCTGCGGCTGGAGATGCGTTCGCCAGATGACATCTTCATAGAGCGGTGCGGAACGATAGGCCATAATCGGGATAGTAATCTAAATGATAATGATTGCTAATCATAGCGATAGGTTTACCCGATAGCAAGGGATTTATCTGGCTTGCAAATGATAAAAATTATCATATGATATTGGTTATCATTATCAATGAAAGAGATGAAATCATGTTGCAACGTACGCTGGGCAGTGGCTGGGGAGTGTTGCTGCCGGGATTGCTGATTGCAGGGCTGATGTATGCGGATTTATCGTCAGATCAGTGGCGGATTGTCATTCTGATGGGATTAGTATTGACGCCGATGATGCTGTATCACAAACAGTTGCGGCATTACATTTTGCTACCATCGTGCCTGGCACTTATTGCTGGCATCATGCTGATGATAATGAATTTGAATCAGGGATGAAAAATCAAGGAAGAAACAAGAAAGGAAGTAAAGATAATTGGTGCGAGGGTGCTGAACCCCCACATCGGCAAGCGACACTAACACCTGAAGCTAGCGCGTCTACCAATTCCGCCACCTTCGCACAGAAATCTCGTTTGCGATCAGGATCGCCCTCGTTGGTGCGAGGGGGGGGACTGGTCCCATTCATCCCTAAGGACATGTAAACACCTGAAGCTAGCGCGTCTACCAATTCCGCCACCTTCGCACAGTGCGAGCGATATAACATGGTTTTTGGTGCGAGGGGGGGGACTTGAACCCCCACGTCCGTAAGGACACTAACACCTGAAGCTAGCGCGTCTACCAATTCCGCCACCTTCGCATACCATCAATTCTTAAAAAGAATTGCTACCACGGAGGCGCATTCTAGTGGTTTTCAGCTTTTCGTCAATAGTTAATTATCGACAGAGGTGTAATTGCTGGAAAAATGTCCATCAGGAAACTAGCGTGCAGGTTTGGTATGCATGCGGGGGCAGATGCCAGATGCGACGCTGGCGCGTCTTATCTGGCCTACGAAGGGCTAACGTGCAGGTTTTGTAGGTCGGATAAGGCGTTCACGCCGCATCCGACACGGTATTCGGCGAGATAATTAACCTTTCTTCGCCTGGCGGGTCATAATGGCGCGATACACCTTGAAGCGCCCTGTTTGCGCGATCACTTCGTGGAAGCCAAATGTCTCATCCAGCACGTCCGGATAAGGCAGGAAGGCGTTCGCTACAATTCGCAGCTCGCCGCCGCTATTAAGATGACGCACCGCACCGCGAATCAGCGTTTGCGCCGCATCCAGGCTGGTTTGCATCCCATCGTGGAACGGCGGGTTGGAGATGATCATATCAAAACGACCTTTCACCTCGGAAAAGACGTTGCTGGCAAAGACTTCACCTTCAACACCGTTGGCCGCAAGTGTTGCGCGGCTGGCTTCTACCGCCGGGGCAGAGACATCGCACAAGGTGAGACGAATTTTCGGCGAATGGCGCGCAAAGGCAACTGAAAGCACGCCCGCGCCACAGCCGACATCCAGCACTTTACCTTTCGTGTGCGGAGTTAACGTCGAGAGCAGCAACTGGCTACCGACATCCAGACCGTCGCGGCTAAACACGCCAGGCAGCGTTTTGACCGTCAGGCCATCGACGCTGTATTCGCCCCAGAATTTCTCCGCATCAAATACCGGCTGTTTTTCCAGACGACCAAAATAGAGGCCACAGCGACGAGCGCTGTCGACTTTATTCAACGGCGCATAATCTGCCAGCATCTGCTCGGCGCTGCGCACGCCGCTGCGGTTCTCGCCAACGACAAAAATATCTGTCCCCACTGGCAGCAGAGAAAGTAAATTCATCAACTGGAACTGGGCTTCCGGTTTGTTCTTCGGCCAGTAGTAAATCAGCGTATCGCAATCTGCGACGTCATCCGCCGTGGCGACCAGACTGAAACGGGCGTTATCCCCCATCTGGCGGCTTAATACCTGCCAGTGGTGGAATTGCTGGGTATGAGCACGGCTGGCCGCGGTATCTAAACGCGCGGGCAGGTCATCCTGTAAGTCTCCGGCAAACAGAATACGGCTTTGTTCGAAATCATCACTGTGACGCAGCAAGACTTCACTTGCCGGGGTAAATGCAGACATGGAATGCTCCTCAATTGATACTGGCGGCGATTATAGCCATATGTTGGCGCGGTATCGACGAATTTGCTATATTTGCGCCCCTGACAACAGGAGCGATTCGCTATGACATCCCGACGAGACTGGCAGTTACAGCAACTGGGCATTACCCAGTGGTCGCTGCGTCGCCCTGGCGCGTTGCAGGGGGAGATTGCCATTGCGATCCCGGCACACGTCCGTCTGGTGATGGTGGCAAACGATCTTCCCGCCCTGACTGATCCTTTAGTGAGCGATGTTCTGCGCGCATTAACCGTCAGCCCCGACCAGGTGCTGCAACTGACGCCAGAAAAAATCGCGATGCTGCCGCAAGGCAGTCACTGCAACAGTTGGCGGTTGGGTACTGACGAACCGCTATCACTGGAAGGCGCTCAGGTGGCATCACCGGCGCTCACCGATTTACGGGCAAACCCAACGGCACGCGCCGCGTTATGGCAACAAATTTGCACATATGAACACGATTTCTTCCCTCGAAACGACTGATTTACCGGCGGCTTACCACATTGAACAACGCGCCCACGCCTTTCCGTGGAGTGAAAAAACGTTTGCCAGCAACCAGGGCGAGCGTTATCTCAACTTTCAGTTAACGCAAAACGGCAAAATGGCGGCGTTTGCGATTACGCAAGTGGTGCTGGATGAAGCTACATTGTTCAATATTGCGGTCGATCCTGACTATCAGCGTCAGGGATTGGGAAGGGCGCTGCTGGAACATCTGATCGACGAACTGGAAAAACGCGGCGTGGCGACACTATGGCTGGAAGTCCGTGCTTCAAACGCTGCCGCCATTGCCCTGTACGAAAGTTTAGGCTTTAACGAGGCGACGATTCGCCGCAATTACTACCCCACCACGGACGGTCGCGAAGACGCCATCATCATGGCGTTGCCAATCAGTATGTAATACAAGGTGGAATAATGAAGTGGGACTGGATTTTCTTTGATGCCGATGAAACGCTGTTTACCTTTGACTCATTCACCGGCCTGCAGCGGATGTTTCTTGATTACAGCGTCACCTTTACCGCTGAAGATTTTCAGGACTATCAGGCCGTTAACAAGCCACTGTGGGTGGATTATCAAAACGGCGCGATCACTTCATTACAGCTTCAGCACGGGCGGTTTGAGAGCTGGGCCGAACGGCTGAACGTCGAGCCAGGTAAACTCAACGAAGCCTTTATTAATGCGATGGCGGAAATCTGCACGCCGCTGCCGGGCGCGGTTTCTCTGCTTAACGCCATTCGTGGCAACGCCAAAATCGGCATCATCACCAACGGCTTTAGTGCCTTGCAACAGGTGCGTCTGGAACGCACGGGCCTGCGTGATTACTTCGATTTGCTGGTGATTTCCGAAGAAGTTGGCGTTGCCAAACCGAATAAGAAAATTTTCGATTATGCGCTGGAACAGGCGGGCAATCCTGACCGTTCACGCGTGCTGATGGTTGGCGACACTGCCGAGTCCGATATTCTCGGTGGCATCAACGCCGGGCTTGCGACCTGCTGGCTGAATGCACACCATCGCGAGCAACCAGAAGGCATCGCGCCCACCTGGACCGTTTCTTCGTTGCACGAACTGGAGCAGCTCCTGTGTAAACACTGATTGCCTCCCCCCCGTTGATGGGTAAAATAGCCGCAATTTTTCGTTTTCAACAAGCGCGGCGCGATGCCGCTTACTCAAGAAGAAAGAATTATGACGTTGTCTCCTTATTTGCAAGAGGTGGCGAAGCGCCGCACTTTTGCCATTATTTCTCACCCGGACGCCGGTAAGACTACCATCACCGAGAAGGTGCTGCTGTTCGGACAGGCCATTCAGACCGCCGGTACAGTAAAAGGCCGTGGTTCCAACCAGCACGCTAAGTCGGACTGGATGGAGATGGAAAAGCAGCGTGGGATCTCCATTACTACGTCTGTGATGCAGTTTCCGTATCACGATTGCCTGGTTAACCTGCTCGACACCCCGGGGCACGAAGACTTCTCGGAAGATACCTATCGTACCCTGACGGCGGTGGACTGCTGCCTGATGGTTATCGACGCCGCAAAAGGTGTTGAAGATCGTACCCGTAAGCTGATGGAAGTTACCCGTCTGCGCGACACGCCGATCCTCACCTTTATGAACAAACTTGACCGTGATATCCGCGACCCGATGGAGCTGCTCGATGAAGTTGAGAACGAGCTGAAAATCGGCTGTGCGCCGATCACCTGGCCGATTGGCTGCGGCAAGCTGTTTAAAGGCGTTTACCACCTTTATAAAGACGAAACCTATCTCTATCAGAGCGGTAAAGGCCACACCATTCAGGAAGTCCGCATTGTTAAAGGGCTGAATAACCCGGATCTCGATGCTGCGGTTGGTGAAGATCTGGCACAGCAGCTGCGTGACGAACTGGAACTGGTGAAAGGCGCGTCTAACGAGTTCGACAAAGAGCTGTTCCTTGCGGGCGAAATCACTCCGGTATTCTTCGGTACTGCGCTGGGTAACTTCGGCGTCGATCATATGTTGGATGGCCTGGTGGAGTGGGCACCTGCGCCGATGCCGCGTCAGACTGATACCCGTACCGTAGAAGCGAGCGAAGATAAATTTACCGGCTTCGTATTTAAAATTCAGGCCAACATGGACCCGAAACACCGCGACCGCGTGGCGTTTATGCGTGTGGTGTCCGGTAAATATGAAAAAGGCATGAAACTGCGCCAGGTGCGCACTGCGAAAGATGTGGTGATCTCCGACGCGCTGACCTTTATGGCGGGTGACCGTTCGCACGTTGAAGAAGCGTATCCGGGCGATATCCTCGGCCTGCACAACCACGGCACCATTCAGATCGGCGACACCTTTACCCAGGGTGAGATGATGAAGTTCACCGGTATTCCGAACTTCGCACCAGAACTGTTCCGTCGTATCCGCCTGAAAGATCCGCTGAAGCAAAAACAGCTGCTCAAAGGGCTGGTACAGCTTTCCGAAGAGGGCGCGGTGCAGGTGTTCCGTCCAATCTCCAACAACGATCTGATCGTTGGTGCAGTTGGTGTGCTGCAGTTTGATGTGGTGGTAGCGCGCCTGAAGAGCGAATACAACGTTGAAGCAGTGTATGAGTCAGTCAACGTTGCCACTGCCCGCTGGGTAGAATGTGCAGACGCGAAGAAATTCGAAGAGTTCAAGCGTAAGAACGAAAGCCAACTGGCGCTTGATGGCGGCGATAACCTCGCTTACATCGCTACCAGCATGGTCAACCTGCGCCTGGCACAGGAACGTTATCCGGACGTTCAGTTCCACCAGACCCGCGAGCATTAATTCTTGCCTCCAGGGCGCGGTAGCCGCTGCGCCCTGTCAATTTCCCTTCCTTATTAGCCGCTTACGGAATGTTCTTAAAACATTCACTTTTGCTTATGTTTTCGCTGATATCCCGAGCGGTTTCAAAATTGTGATCTATATTTAACAAAGTGATGACATTTCTGACGGCGTTAAATACCGTTCAATGCGTAGATATCAGTATCTAAAGCCGTCGATTGTCATTCTACCGATATTAATAACTGATTCAGAGGCTGTAATGGTCGTTATTCATCACTCATCGCTTTTGTGATGGCGACCATTGACTTCTGTAGAGGGTGAAGTCTCTCCCTATTCAGCAATGCAACCTCGTGTTGCCAGGCTCAAATTACGAGCAAACATACAGGAATAAATCGATGACTATGACAAGACTGAAGATTTCGAAAACTCTGCTGGCTGTAATGTTGACCTCTGCCGTCGCGACCGGCTCTGCCTACGCGGAAAACAACGCGCAGACTACCAATGAAAGCGCAGGGCAAAAAGTCGATAGCTCTATGAATAAAGTCGGTAATTTCATGGATGACAGCGCCATCACCGCGAAAGTGAAGGCGGCCCTGGTGGATCATGACAACATCAAGAGCACCGATATCTCTGTAAAAACCGATCAAAAAGTCGTGACCCTGAGCGGTTTCGTTGAAAGCCAGGCCCAGGCCGAAGAGGCAGTGAAAGTGGCGAAAGGCGTTGAAGGGGTGACCTCTGTCAGCGACAAACTGCACGTTCGCGACGCTAAAGAAGGCTCGGTGAAGGGCTACGCGGGTGACACCGCCACCACCAGTGAAATCAAAGCCAAACTGCTGGCGGACGATATCGTCCCTTCCCGTCATGTGAAAGTTGAAACCACCGACGGCGTGGTTCAGCTCTCCGGTACCGTCGATTCTCAGGCACAAAGTGACCGTGCTGAAAGTATCGCCAAAGCGGTAGATGGTGTGAAAAGCGTTAAAAATGATCTGAAAACTAAGTAATTCGTCGTAATTCGTCCTCCCGAACTTTGTCGGGAGGCGCGATGTGCACCACACTAAAAATATCGCATTGAGTGATTTTCACGCTCATATCAAGCGGTGACATTAACTATGGTAAAGGAGACGCTTATGTTTCGTTGGGGCATCATATTTCTGGTTATCGCGTTAATCGCCGCCGCACTTGGGTTTGGTGGTCTGGCCGGTACCGCTGCAGGCGCAGCTAAAATTGTCTTTGTCGTCGGGATTATTCTGTTCCTGGTGAGTTTGTTCATGGGCCGAAAACGACCCTAGATTTCAGACCATTAAGAAAATTTTATCCAAAGCCAGTCCAGCGGACTGGCTTTTGCGGTTTTAGCGAATAATAAATTGCGTTACTTTGTCATTCTTTCACAACAAAAACAGGAAGGCAGAGGTGGGGCAGCGAATACCTGTAACGCTTGGTAATATTGCGCCGTTGTCGCTAAGGCCGTTCCAGCCTGGACGAATAGCTCTGGTGTGCGAAGGCGGCGGACAGCGTGGAATTTTCACGGCTGGCGTGCTGGATGAGTTTATGCGCGCGCAGTTTAATCCTTTCGATCTTTATCTCGGCACATCTGCCGGGGCGCAGAACCTCTCGGCGTTTATCTGCAATCAGCCCGGTTACGCGCGCAAAGTCATCATGCGCTATACCACAAAACGCGAATTTTTCGATCCATTGCGCTTTGTCCGTGGAGGAAATCTTATCGATCTCGACTGGCTGGTGGAGGCCACTGCAAGCCAGATGCCGTTGCAAATGGATACCGCCGCGCGGTTGTTTGACAGCGGCAAATCGTTTTATATGTGCGCCTGTCGTCAGGATGACTACGCGCCGAATTACTTTTTACCAACCAAACAAAACTGGCTGGATGTGATTCGCGCCTCCAGTGCGATACCTGGCTTTTATCGTAGCGGAGTGTCGCTGGAAGGCATTAACTACCTGGATGGCGGGATCAGTGATGCGATTCCGGTTAAAGAGGCGGCAAGGCAGGGCGCTAAAACGTTGGTCGTCATTCGCACTGTGCCGTCACAAATGTACTACACGCCGCAGTGGTTCAAACGCATGGAACGCTGGCTGGGTGACAGTAGCCTGCAGCCGCTGGTCAATCTGGTGCAGCATCATGAAACCAGCTATCGTGACATTCAGCAATTTATTGAGAAACCACCGGGCAAGCTGCGGATATTCGAAATTTATCCGCCGAAGCCATTACATAGTATCGCGCTTGGCAGTCGGATTCCGGCGCTGCGTGAAGACTATAAACTTGGGCGTTTATGCGGTCGTTATTTCCTCGCCACGGTTGGCAAGCTATTAACTGAAAAAGCGCCGCTTACCCGCCATCTGGTGCCAGTGGTGACGCCGGAATCGATTGTCATTCCGCCTGCGCCAGTCGCCAACGATACGCTGGTTGCCGAAGTGAGCGACGCTCCGCAGGCGAACGACCCGACATTTAACAATGAGGATCTGGCTTGATTTGCCGTTTTATCGACACCCACTGCCATTTTGATTTCCCGCCGTTTAGTGGCGATGAAGAGGCCAGCCTGCAACGCGCGGCACAAGCGGGCGTAGGCAAGATCATTGTTCCGGCAACAGAGGCGGAAAATTTTGCCCGTGTGTTGGCATTAGCGGAAAATTATCAACCGCTGTATGCCGCATTGGGCTTGCATCCTGGTATGTTGGAAAAACATAGCGATGTGTCTCTTGAGCAGCTACAGCAGGCGCTGGAAAGGCGTCCGGCGAAGGTGGTGGCGGTGGGGGAGATCGGTCTGGATCTCTTTGGCGACGATCCGCAATTTGAGAGGCAGCAGTGGTTACTCGACGAACAACTGAAACTGGCGAAACGCTACGATCTGCCGGTGATCCTGCATTCACGGCGCACGCACGACAAACTGGCGATGCATCTTAAACGCCACGATTTACCGCGCACTGGCGTGGTTCACGGTTTTTCCGGCAGCCTGCAACAGGCCGAACGGTTTGTACAGCTGGGCTACAAAATTGGCGTAGGCGGTACTATCACCTATCCACGCGCCAGTAAAACCCGCGATGTCATCGCAAAATTACCGCTGGCATCGTTATTGCTGGAAACCGACGCGCCGGATATGCCGCTCAACGGTTTTCAGGGGCAGCCTAACCGCCCGGAGCAGGCTGCCCGTGTGTTCGCCGTGCTTTGCGAGTTGCGCCGGGAACCGGCGGATGAGATTGCGCAAGCGTTGCTTAATAACACGTATACGTTGTTTAACGTGCCGTAGGCCGGATAAGGCGTTCACGCCGCATCCGGCAGTTGGCGCACAATGCCTGATGCGACGCTTAACGCGTCTTATCATGCCTACAGGTTTGTGCCGAACCGTAGGCCGGATAAGGCGTTCACGCCGCATCCGGCAGTTGGCGCACAATGCCTGATGCGACGCTTGTCGCGTCTTATCATGCCTACAAGTCTGTGCCGAACCGTAGGCCGGATAAGGCGTTCACGCCGCATCCGGCAGTCGGCGCATAATGCCTGATGCGACGCTTGTCGCGTCTTATCATGCCTACAGGTTTGTGCCGAACCGTAGGCCGGATAAGGCGTTCGCGCCGCATCCGGCAGTTGGCGCACAATGCCTGATGCGACGCTTGACGCGTCTTATCAGGCCTACAAGTCTGTGCCGAACCGTAGGCCGTATCCGGCATGTCACAAATAGAGCGCCGGAAATATCAACCGGCTCACCCCGCGCACCTTTAACGCATCAGCCAACGGCTCAACGTCTTCCGGCGTGGCGCTCGCCCAGCTTTGCGCCTCGCCATACACGCCGTGGGCATGAAACGCGTTCAGGCGTACCGGAACATCGCCGAGTCCCTTGATAAACGCCGCCAGTTCTTCGATGTGTTGCAAATAATCCACCTGGCCAGGGATCACCAGCAAACGCAGTTCCGCCAGCTTGCCGCGCTCTGCCAGCAAATAGATGCTGCGCTTAATCTGCTGATTATCGCGTCCGGTGAGTTGTTGATGACATTCGCTCCCCCACGCTTTGAGATCGAGCATTGCGCCGTCGCACACCGGGAGCAATTTTTCCCAGCCGGTTTCGCTCAACATGCCGTTACTGTCCACCAGACAGGTGAGATGGCGCAGTTGCGGATCGTTTTTGATAGCAGTAAACAGCGCCACCACAAACGGCAGCTGGGTCGTGGCTTCACCGCCACTCACCGTTATCCCTTCGATAAACAGCACTGCTTTGCGGACATGGCTAAGCACTTCGTCCACGCTCATGGATTGCGCCATGGGCGTGGCATGTTGCGGACACCTCTTCAGGCAGGTATCACACTGCTCGCAAACCACAGCGTTCCACACCACTTTGCCGTCAACAATCTGCAACGCCTGATGCGGACACTGTGGCACGCACTCCCCACAGTCATTGCAACGTCCCATCGTCCACGGATTGTGACAGTTTTTGCAGCGCAGATTGCAGCCCTGCAAAAACAGAGCCAGACGACTGCCTGGCCCGTCAACGCAGGAGAAGGGGATAATCTTACTGACTAAAGCGCATCTGCTGTTCATGGCTTATCACGCGCGGCTGGCGTTCCAGAATACGAGTGTTGCGTGCGGCTTCTTCGCCCAGCCAGGTGGTGTTGGTGCGTGAACCTTCGGCGCGATATTTTTCTAAATCCGACAAACGCACCATATAACCGGTAACGCGAACCAGATCGTTACCGCTGACATTGGCGGTAAATTCACGCATTCCGGCTTTAAAGGCACCGAGGCAAAGCTGTACCAGTGCCTGCGGGTTACGTTTGATGGTTTCGTCGAGCGTCAGAATGTCGCTGATGCCGGAATAATAATAAGCATGATGCGGGGCGACAGTTTGCAGATGGGTGATCGGATCTGGCTCATCGCCATACGGCAAACGCGCGCCCGGCGTGGTGCCGATATCGGAACTGATCCCCGACTGTGCGTGTAACATGGCGCGTTTTTGCCAGCCATATTTCACGGGGGTATTGGCGACAAACTCCGCCAGTTGCGCGCTGATGCGATAACCTACTTCATTTGCGGCGGCTTCTTTACCGTAGCGCGCGGCAATCCCTTCTTTTTCACACAGCAAGTTAACCGCTTCCGCCAGCCCATACATGCCAAACATTGGCACAAAACGTTCAGGGTTAATCAGCCCTTCTTTCACCAGGAAGCTATTCTCAAAGAAGTGTGATTGTTGATAGAGGAATTCACACCGCGCATCGATGATGGCGATCTGCTGCTGGCAGTAGTGCGGTAGAGTGCGCGTAAAGAAGTCATCCAGCGATTCGCTGCGCTCGGCAATGGCTTTCAGGTTAAGGCGTACCAGCGTGCTGCCACCACCCGCCAGCGGCAGTGAGTTGTAACAGCTCACAATCCCGTAGCCCCCTTTTGTGAAAATTTTATCATGCACCGGACCGTTGGCGATGTGCGGTTTGCTACATTCACAGATGTTCTTCGCCACTTCCAGCAGCAGGTCATCAGGGGTGATTTCAGGATCGTAGATAAAGGTCAGGTTCGGTGAAACCTGCTTCAACTCTGCATCTGCACGTAAGATCGCGCGGGTAATGGGCGAATCAGACGGGCCGATATTGGCGTGCATAAAGGCGTCTGGCAGGGTTCTGTCGAGGTAACGCCAGAAACGTTTTATTCGAACATCGATCTCGTCTTGTGTTAGAATTCTAACATACGGTTGCAACAACGCATCCAGTTGCCCCAGGTAGACCGGCATCGATGTGACCGACGGTACGTGGTGGTAAAGAATGGTCAGCAGAGAGAGTGCGTCATCAAGATCTTTCGCGCCTTCCAGCTCCAGCCATTCGGAACCGTTCGCCAGAAAACGGGCGTAATCGGGTAAGACATAGCGCGGTTTGTACGGCGCATGACCTTCAAACATATCGCAGATTACACCTTCATCCAGCGCGCGGCGGGCTTCGGCAGGAAGCTGTGGGTAAGGCAGATTGTTTTCTGCTTCCAGTGCCAGAAAATGGCGCTTCTGCTCCGGGCTAAGCACTGGGCTGGTGACAATTTGCTGGCAACGTTGTTGCAGTGCATTTTCATGAGAAGTGGGCATCTTCTTTTCCTTTTATGCCGAAGGTGATGCGCCATTGTAAGAAGTTTCGTGATGTTCACTTTGATCCTGATGCGTTTGCCACCACTGACGCATTCATTTGAAAGTGAATTATTTGAACCAGATCGCATTACAGTGATGCAAATTTGTACGAAGTTTTCACTAAGTGTAATTGAAGTCGAAGTGTGAGCGCGGGGCAGTTGTTACAATAGTCACAGACCCGCAAGGTAACGATTTACACGGCACAGTGCCGTCGGAGAGAAAAATGACTGATTTAAAGGCAAGCAGCCTGCGTGCGCTGCAGTTGATGGACTTAACTACCCTGAATGAAAACGACACCGATGCGAAAGTGATCGCCCTGTGTCATCAGGCAAAAACGCCGGTTGGCAACACTGCCGCGGTCTGCATCTATCCGCGTTTCATTCCGATTGCGCGTAAAACGCTGAACGAGCAGGGTACGCCGAACATCCGTATCGCCACCGTCACCAACTTCCCGCACGGTAATGACGACATTGATATTGCGCTGGCAGCAACCCGCGCGGCGATTGCCTACGGTGCTGACGAAGTTGACGTAGTATTTCCATACCGTGCGCTGATTGCGGGCAACGAGCAGGTCGGTTTTGATCTGGTTAAAGCCTGTAAAGAGGCCTGTGCGGCGGCTAACGTGCTGTTGAAAGTGATCATCGAAACCGGCGAACTGAAAGAGAAGCGCTGATTCGTAAAGCATCTGAAATCTCATCAAAGCTGGCGCTGATTTCATTAAAACCTCTACCGGTAAAGTGCCGGTCAACGCTACCCCGGAAAGCGCGCGCATCATGATGGAAGTGATTCGTGATATGGGCGTAGAAAAAACCGTGGGCTTCAAACCAGCGGGCGGCGTTCGTACCGCAGAAGACGCGCAGTTTTGTTTCCATCGCTGACGAACTGTTCGGTGCTGATTGGGCTGACTCCCGTCACTACCGTTTTGGCGCATCTTCCCTGCTGGCAAGCCTGCTCCTGAAAGCGCTGGGCCACGGCGACGGTAAAAGCGCAAGCAGCTACTAAGTCTTTATGCTGATGCGCTGCACTCTCAGGTTACGGGACCCTCTCCTCGAAGGCCGGATAAGGGTTAAGGACCAGGGCAACACCCGCCTCGCTATTAACTTCATAGGAGGGTACCTTGTTTCTCGCTCAAGAAATTATTCGTAAAAAACGTGATGGTCAGGCACTGAGTGATGAGGAAATTCGTTTCTTTATCAACGGTATTCGCGATAACACCATCTCTGAAGGGCAAATTGCAGCCCTGGCGATGACCATTTTCTTCCATGATATGAGCATGCCGGAGCGTGTCTCGCTGACCATGGCGATGCGGGATTCGGGCACCGTCCTGGACTGGAAAAGCCTCAATCTGAACGGCCCAATTGTCGACAAGCACTCCACCGGCGGCGTCGGTGACGTTACTTCTCTGATGCTTGGCCCGATGGTTGCAGCCTGCGGCGGCTATATTCCGATGATTTCCGGTCGCGGCCTTGGCCATACCGGCGGTACGCTCGACAAACTGGAAGCGATTCCGGGCTTCGACATCTTCCCGGACGACAACCGTTTCCGCGAAATTATTAAAGACGTGGGTGTAGCGATTATTGGGCAAACCAGCTCGCTGGCACCGGCGGAGAACGTTTTTATGCCACCCGCGACATTACCGCGACCGTGGACTCAATCCCGCTGATTACCGCCTCTATTCTGGCTAAAAAACTGGCCGAAGGCCTGGATGCGCTGGTGATGGATGTGAAAGTGGGTAGCGGCGCCTTTATGCCAACCTACGAACTGTCTGCCGCATTGGCAGAAGCTATCGTCGGCGTTTCTAACGGTGCGGGAGTGCGGACTACCGCATTGCTGACCGACATGAATCAGGTGTTGGCATCCAGCGCCGGTAACGCCGTTGAAGTACGCGAAGCGGTGCAGTTCCTGACCGGCGAATACCGTAATCCACGTCTGTTTGACGTCACCATGGCGCTGTGCGTGGAAATGCTGATTTCCGGCAACCTGGCGAAGGATGATGCCGAAGCGCGCGCTAAGCTGCAGGCGGTACTGGATAACGGTAAAGCGGCAGATATCTTTGGGCGTATGGTCGCGGCGCAAAAAGGCCCGACTGATTTCGTTGAAAACTATGCGAAATATCTGCCAACGGCGATGCTCAGCAAAGCAGTCTATGCTGATACCGAAGGTTTTGTTAGCGCGATGGACACCCGTGCACTGGGAATGGCAGTGGTTTCGATGGGTGGCGGTCGCCGTCAGGCATCTGACACCATTGATTACAGCGTCGGCTTCACCGACATGGCGCGTTTGGGCGACAGCGTTGACGGACAACGTCCGCTGGCAATCATCCACGCGAAAGACGAAGCCAGCTGGCAGGACGCGGCGAAAGCCGTCAAAGCGGCGATTAAACTGGACGACAAAGCGCCTGAAATTACGCCGACCGTCTATCGTCGCATCACCGAATAGTTATATACTGATCTGATCGCTTTTTTGCAGCGCAAGATGTATGGAGAACAAGATGAAACGTGCATTTATTATGGTGCTGGACTCCTTTGGGATTCGTGCAACGGAAGACGCTGACCGCTTTGGTGATGTCGGCGCAGTTACCATGGGCCACATTGCAGAAGCCTGCGCCAAAGGCGAGGCTGACAAAGGTCGTAAGGGCCCGCTGAATTTGCCTAATCTGACTCGTCTGGGTCTGGTGAAAGCGCATGAAGGTTCAACCGGTTAAATTGCCGCCGGTATGGACGGCAACGCGGAAGTTATTGGCGCGTACGGTTGGGCGCATAGCTCTCTTCCGGTAAAGATACCCCGTCAGGCCACTGGGAAATTGCCGGTGTGCCGGTTCTGTTCGACTGGGGCTACTTCAGCGACCATCAGAACAGCTTCCCGCAGGAGCTGCTGGATAAACTGGTTAAGCGTGCCAATCTTCCGGGTTATCTCGGTAACTGTCACTCTTCCGGTACGGTTCTCCTGGACGAACTGGGTGAAGAGCATATGAAAACCGGTAAGCCGATTTTCTATACCTCCGCTGACTCCGTGTTCCAGATTGCCTGTCACGAAGAGACCTACGGTCTGGATAAACTTTACGAGCTGTGTGAAATCGCCCGTGAAGAGCTGACCGAAGGCGGCTACAACATCGGTCGTGTGATGGTCGTCCGTTTGTGGGCGACAAAGCGGGTAACTTCCTGAGCGTACCGGCAACCGTCACGATCTGGCCGTTGAACCGCCAGCCGCGACGTTTCTGCAGAAACTGGTTGATGAAAAACACGGGCACGTGGTTTCTGTCGGTAAAATTGCCGATATCTACGCCAACTGCGGTATCACTAAAAAGTGAAAGCTACTGGCCTGGATGCGCTGTTCAACGCCGCTTATCAAAGAGATGAAAGAAGCCGGTGACGAGACCATTGTCTTCACCAACTTCGTGGATTTCGACTCTTCCTGGGGCCACCGTCGCGATATCGCGGGCTATGCTGCTGGTCTTGAGCTGTTCGACCGCCGTCTGCCTGAGCTGATGGAGCTGGTGGGTGAGGATGACATTCTGATCCTGACCGCCAGCCCGCTGTGATTCAAGCTGGCCAGGTACTGACGCGCCCGTTGAGCATGTTCCGGTGCTGGTTGCGGCCCGAAAGTGAAAGCGGGCTCTTTGGGACACCGTGAAACCTTTGCGGATATCGGCCAAACGCTGGCGAGCTACTTCGGTACCTCACCAATGTCGTACGGTAAAAACATGCTGTGATACCCGTTGTCTTTCGCGCTGTAGATGCGTTGACTTCATTCGCTCACCCCGTCGCATATAGTGAATCTATGCTTCCGGGGATTCACGAATTCGTCGCCTTCCTTCAACGCGAAACTCTTAGGGTATTCTTCTCAATTTTAATAAGGATAAATTGATGGCAACTCCACACATTAACGCAGAAATGGGTGATTTCGCTGACGTAGTTTTGATGCCAGGCGACCCGCTGCGTGCTAAGCACATTGCTGACTTTCCTCGAAGATGTTCGTGAAGTAAACAACGTTCGCGGCATGTTAGGTTTCACCGGTATTTACAAAGGCCGTAAATTCCCGTGATGGGCCACGGTATGGGTATCCCATCCTGCTCTATCTACACCAAAGAGCTGATCACCGACTTTGGCGTGAAGAAAATCATTCATATCAGGGTTACCTGTGGCGCAGTTCGCGCTGACGTGAAACTGCGTGATGTGGTTATCGGCATGGGTGCGTGCACCGATTCCAAAGTAAACCGTCTGCGTTTTTCAAAGATCACGATTTCGCGGCTATCGCTGACTACGGCATGGTGCGTGATGCGGTTGATGCAGCCAAAGCGCTGGGCGTTGATGCTCGCGTCGGTAACATCTTCTCTGCAGATCTGTTCTATACCCGGACTCCCAACCATGTTCGACGTGATGGAAATTTGGCATTCTGGGCGTGGAAATGGAAGCGGCTGGTTTACCGCATTGCGGCTGAGTTCGGTGCGAAAGCGCTGACCGTGTCCACCGTGTCTGACCATATCCGTACCCACGAGCAGACCACCGCTGCTGAGCGTCAGACGACGTTCAACGATATGATCAAAATTGCGTTGGAATCTGTCCTGCTGGGCGATAAAGCGTAATTGTGTTTCGCTGCAAGGCGATTGCCTTGTGAAGCCGGAGCGGGAGACTGCTCCGGCTTTTTAGTATCTATTCATTTTTCTCTCCAGCTTGAATATTTTCGCTATACTTTTCAGTGAAATGTGTTAATAAATCTATTCAAGTATCTATTCACGAATCTATTCATTAATGAGCGAGCTGACTGATCTTTTACTGCAAGGGCCGCGTTCTGCCCCGGAATTGCGCCAGCGTCTGGCAATCAGTCAGGCGACGTTCTCACGCCTTGTTGCCAGAGAAGATCGGGTGATTCGCTTTGGTAAAGCACGGGCAACGCGATATGCACTGCTGCGTCCTTATCGCGGAATTGAGCGTATTCCCGTCTGGCGGGTGGACGATACCGGAAAGGCGCATAAATTCGCCGACATCCGGTTGTGCTGGCCGCAGGGAAGTTGTCTGGTAACAGGCGCAGATGGCGACGAACAGTGGTTTGATGGTTTGCCCTGGTATTTGACCGATCTCCGACCGCAGGGCTTTTTAGGGCGCGCGTGGGGCAGGAAGTTAGCCGCGCAACTGAATCTGACTGATGATATACGTCTCTGGCAGGAAGAAGATGTGCTCTACGCCCTGACCGTATTTAACGGTGAATATACTGGCGGTTGGTTGGTCGGGGAGGGGAATTATCAGCGATGGATTACTGCACAACACCCTGCGGAAATTCCTCTGGATCAAAAACTCACCCATTACGAACAGCTGGCAAGTGATGCACTGGCAGGAGAAATTGTGGGTTCTTCTGCGGGCGGCGAGCAGCCAAAATTTACCTACTATGCACAAACGCCGTCAGGCAATAAACATGTGTTGGTGAAATTCACCGTACCACAGCAAACCGCGGTCAGCCAACGTTGGGGTGACCTGCTAATTGCTGAATCTATTGCCGCGCAAATCCTGCGTGACGGTGGGATCCACGCCATCGAGTCAACGGTGCTTGTAACAAGTAACAGGCAGGTATTCCTCGAAGCGGAACGCTTTGACTGCAAAGGTAACGATGGTCGCTTGCCTATTGTGTCGCTGGAGGCGGTGCAGAGTGAGTTTATCTCTTCTCCGGGATCGTGGCCGCAGGCAATGCGCCGTTTGTGTGAGCAACAACTTGTCACTCACCAGAGCGTGGCGCAAACAGAAGTGATCTGGGCATTTGGGCGACTTATCGCCAACAGCGATATGCACGCAGGTAATTTATCGTTTTATTTATCTGAACCGCCATTTGCGCTGACGCCCGTCTACGACATGCTGCCGATGGTCTATGCACCAAACAGCGCTGGAATGCTGCGTGATGCTGCCATTGAGGTGAAGTTTGATCTTAACGTCAGTAAAAGCGCTTGGTTAACGGCGATCCCGCTGGCGCAGCAGTTCTGGCAAACGGTCGCCAGAGATCCGCGTATCAGCGAGGCGTTTCGCCACATTGCGCAAGAAATGCCGGAAAAAATCCGGCAAATCGAAGAGAAAGTTGCCCGCATGGGCGGGTAACTACCTTACAGCCCCCGCCATCCATGCCGATAACTCCCGTAGCTCTTTTTCCTGCTCCGGAAAATCAACCGTCAGCGCCTCACAGGTTTGCTGTAGCACGTCGGAGCGGTACTGACAGCCTTGCAAGCGCTCGGCGAGCGCCTCCAGCGGTGCGGGGTTCAGGCTATCGGTAAATACCTGCGTACGCGTGATTAGCCCTTTCTCCACGTCGAAATGCAGCTCTACGCCGCCCCAGGTGAAGCGCTCATCAAGCAGATGTGAAAATGCCGGCGCCTGGCCGAAGTTCCACTCCCAGCTACTCTGGCGAGCGAAGGTTTCCGCAAAGTTAGGGATATTCTGGTGCTTTATCGGGAGAGATAATCTCCGCCTCGACGCGCTCGCCGTAATGCCGGAAGAACGCTTCGGTAACGGCCTCACAAATTTGCTCGTGGGTGATATCCGACAAAAGCTCAACCAGGTTCGCCACGCGGCCGCGTACGGAGGTTATCCCCTTAGCCTGTAGCTTCTTCTTATCCGGATCGAGATAGTTAGCCAGACGGCTAAGGTCGGCATTTAGCAGCAGGGTACCGTGGTGGAAGCCGCGATCTTTGGTTTCGCGATAGGCTGAACCAGAGACCTTACGTTCTCCCTCTTCGGTTTTGACGATGAGATCATTACGTCCGGAAGCCTCGGCGCTGATCCCCAGAGAATTCAACGCTTCCAGCACAATAGAAGTGGAGATGGTTTTGTCATATTCTGGTTTACCCGCCATAAAGGTAAAACAGGTATTCCCGAGATCGTGGAACACCGCGCCGCCGCCGCTGCTTCGGCGTGCCAGACGAACGTTGTCCTCCTCCATACGCCGGGTATTGCACTCTTTCCACGGGTTCTGCGCCCGGCCGATGACCACGGTATCGGCATTACGCCACAGGAAGAGGACCCGCTGCGTGGCGGGCATCTGGCGAAAAATGCACTCCTCAACGGCGAGGTTAAACGGACGGTTCGTGAGAGTCTGAAAGCAGCAGGCGCAGCGTTGACATAGCGATTTCCTTTTTTGTATTAAGGATCAATCTTTATCTTCGTCCTGAACCGGCTTATTGGCGGTGAGCAGGAATGGTGACTGCTGCCAACGTGTGCGTTTACCGCGCAGCAGCGTGGCGCCAGCACCACGCCAATCGCCAGTGATAGCAGCAGCATCAGGCGTAAAATATTGGTGGTGTTATCGACCTGTCCGGATTCGGTGGCGATGGTGTGGGTGTCCAGCGTCAGGCGAAGATAACCCAGCGGGCCATTTTTCCCCTGAATCGGTTCGAACGATCCGCTGGTTGAAGTAGCTGCCGGCTTTTTTGCCGTCCAGCGCCAGACGATCGCGGAGATCGACTCTGTTCGCCAGCGCGTGCAATGAGATCGCCTTGTTCATCGTAAACCCCAGCATCAAGAAGTGGCTTTTACCGGTGAGTTGCTTAAGTAAATTGCCGATTTTTTTCTCGTCCGGCGTTTCGCTTTTCATCATGGGGCCAGGTTCAGCGAGACCTGATAAGCCAACGTTCTCGCAAGTTCTTCGAGCTGAGGATTGCGCTGTTTCTGGCTTTGTTGACTGAACCAGGACGCACCCTGCATCAGGGCGACCAGTAGAGCGAGGCATATCAGAACAATCGCGGTGCGATGCAATCCCTGAAAATTTCAGTTTTGTGCGAACCATATTCCACCTTTGAAAATTTACAGCTTAATGTTGCCAGAAGCGCTGGTTACAAGGTAGCCTCATGCGTTATTTTCCTGGCTTATAGAGAAGATTGGAGCTGTAATGCCAAACAGTTTGACCTGGTGCGACCTGCCTGAAGATGTCTCCTTGTGGCCTGGTTGCCGCTTTCGCTTAGCGGCGATGAAGTCATGCCGCTGGATTATCACGCTGGGCGCAGCGGCTGGCTGCTGTATGGCCGCGGCCTCACAAAGATCGCCTGACCACTTACCAGAGGTAACTGGGTGCGGCTATGGTGATCGTAGCAGCCTGGTGCGTTGAAGACTATCAGGTGATTCGTCTGGCTGGATCATTCACATGTTATAGCCACGCGCCTGGCGCATGAGGCCGGGCTGGATGTGGTCCGTCGGGAAAATACCGCACCTGCGTACGCCGGGTCTGCTGGTGATGGATATGGATTCCACGGCGATTCAGATCGATGCATCGATGAAATTGCCAAGCTGGCGGGGACCGGGTGATGGTCTCTTAGTGACCGAGCGAGCGATGCGTGGTGAATTGGACTTTAGTGCTAGCCTGCGCCAACGCGTGGCGACGCTTAAAGATGCCGACGCCAATATTTTGCGTCAGGTGCGCGACACGTTGCCGCTCATGCCGGGGTTAATCAACTGGTTCTTAAACTAGAAACGGTGGGCTGGAAAGTGGCGATTGCTTCCGGTGGTTTCACCTTCTTTGCTGAATACCTGCGCGATAAACTACGTTTGACCGCAGCGGTTGCCAATGAGCTGGGTATCCGCGATGGCAAGCTGACGGGGGAAGTTGTCGGCGATATCGTTGATGCGCAGTACAAAGCCAAAACGCTGCTTGAGCTGGCGGAAAAACATGATTTTCCCGAGCGCAGACGGTGGCTATCGGTGATGGTGCGAACGATCTGCCGATGATCAAAACGGCCGGTCTGGGTATTGCGTATCATGCTAAGCCAAAAGTGAATGGACAGTACGGAAGTCACTATCCGTCATGCCGATTTGATGGGGGTATTTTGTATCCTCTCCGGCAGCCTGAATCAGAAATAAAGAGGTTAACGTGGCGAAAGCCTCTTGAACGCGCATTTGTCTGTAATGAGTGCGGTGCGGATTACCCTCGCTGGCAGGGGCAATGCAGCGCCTGCCAGGCCTGGAATACCATCACCGAAGTGCGTGTTGCGGCTTCTCCTGTGGTTGCACGTAATGAGCGCCTGAGTGGTTACGCGGGTAACGCAGGCGTCGCGAAAGTGCAAAAGCTGTCGGAGATCAGTCTTGAAGAGCTGCCTGTTTTTTATCGGTTTAAAGAGTTCGATCGCGTACTTGGCCGCGGTGTTGTGCCTTGCAGCGCCATCCTGATTGGCGGTAATCCGGGGGCCGGGAAAAAACGACGCTGTTGCTGCAAACCCTGTGCAAGCTGGCTGAACAGATGAAAACGCTGTACGTCACCGGGCAAGAGTCGCTGCAGCAGGTAGCTATGCGTGCACATCGTCTTGGCCTGCCAACCGCTAACTTGAATATGCTTTCGGAAACCAGCATCGAACAGATTTGCCTGATTGCTGAGGAAGAGCAGCCGAAGCTGATGGTTATTGACTCCATCCAGGCGATGCATATGGCGGATATCCAGTCATCGCCGGGTAGTGTCGCGCAGGTGCGTGAGACAGCCGCTATCTGACGCGTTTTGCCAAAACGCGCGGCGTGGCGATTGTGATGGTTGGCCACGTGACCAAAGACGGCTCGCTGGTGGGCTGAAGGCGCTGGAACACTGCATCGACTGTTCTGTGCTGCTTGATGGCGATGCCGATTCCCGCTTCCGTACCCTGCGTAGCCATAAGAACCGTTTTGGCGCGGTGAATGAACTTGGTGTCTTCGCCATGACGCAGCAGGGGCTGCGCGAAGTTAGTAATCCTTCAGCTATCTTCTTTAAGCCGTGGCGATGAGGTGACTTCCGGTAGTTCGGTGATGGTGGTTTGGGGAGGAACGCGACCGCTGTTGGTAGAAATTCAGGCGCTGGTGGATCAATCGATGATGGCGAACCGAAGGCGCGTAGCCGTGGGGCTGGAGCAGAACCGTCTGGCGATCTTACTGGCGGTGCTGCATCGTCATGGCGGCCTGCAGATGTCGGATCAGGATGTGTTTGTTAATGTGGTGGGCGGCGTGAAAGTCACCGAAACGAGTGCTGACCTGGCTTTGTTGCTAGCGATGGTCTCCAGCCTGCGCGATAGACCTCTGCCGCACGATCTGGTGGTATTTGGTGAAGTCGGTCTGGCCGTGAAATACGCCCTGTACCAGTGGCAGGAGCGTATTTGGAAGCGGCGAGCATGGCTTCGTCGGGCGATTGTCCCGGCCGCTAACGTACCGAAGAAACTTCCGGAAGGGATGCAGGTATTTGGCGTGAAGAAACTCTCTGATGCGCTCGGCGTATTTGACGATTTATATTCATAGATTCTGACGCTGCTAAATATTGTCGGACATATTGGCCCGGATAGTACAGTGAGCTTCCGGGTTTTTTGTATAATGGGTACATGGTTTACCCCAATTTTTTGCAGGAGGCTCGTGTCGTCGTTTGACTATCTTAAAACCGCAATCCGTCAGAAAGGCTGCACGTTACAGCAGGTCGCTGACGCTAGCGGCATGACCAAGGGGGCGATTCAAGCCAGCTTCTGAACGCCAAAATTAAAAGCCCCAGCGCGCAAAAGCTGGAAGCATTACATCGCTTTCTGAATCTGGAATTTCCACGTCAGCAGAAAAATATTGGCGTGGTATTTGGTAAATTCTATCCCCTGCATACGGGGCATATTTATCTTATCCAGCGTGCCTGTAGCCAGGCTACCGACGGAACTGCATATCATCATGGGTTATGACGATATGCGCGACCGTGCGTTGTTTGAAGAGAGCGCGATGTCGCAGCAACCAACCGTATCGGATCGCCTGCGCTGGCTATTACAGACTTTCAAGATCAGAAAAATATCCGTATTCATGCCTTCAATGAAGAGGGGATGGAACCGTATCCGCATGGGCGGGATGTGTGGAGCGCGGGGATAAAAAACTTTAGGCGGAAGAGAAGGGAATTCAGCCTAACTGGATTTACAGCTCAGAAGAGGCGGATGCACCGCAGTACCTTGAACATCTGGGCGTTGAAACGGTGCTGATTGACCCGAAACGTAGGTTTATGAATATCAGCGGGTGCGCAGATTCGTGAAAACCCGTTCCGTTATTGGGATTATATTCCAACGGAAGTGAAGCCGTTCTTTGTGCGCACGGTGGCTATTCTCGGCGGTGAGTCTAGCGGTAAATCGACGTTGGTAAACAAGCTGGCGAATATCTTCAACACCACCAGTGCGTGGGAATATGGCCGTGACTATGTCTTTTCTCATCTTGGCGGTGACGAGATGGCGCTGCAATACTTCTGACTATGACAAAATCGCTCTTGGCCATGCGCAATAGATCCATTTCGCAGCGGAGTAATGTGAAACAAGGTGGCTTTTATTGATACTGACTTTGTCAGTACGCAGGCATTTTGTAAGAAGTATGAAGGACGTGAACATCCCTTTGTTCAGGCTCTGATCGATGAATATCGCTTTGATCTGGTCATTTTGCTTGAGAACAACAGGCCGTGGGTCGCGGACTAATTATGCAGCCTGGGAAGCTCTGTTGATCGCAAAGAGTTCCAGACGCTGCTGGTATCGATGCTTGAGAAAAACAACATTGAGTTTGTGCATGTTGAAGAGTCAGATTACGGTCGCGGTTCCTGCGCTGTGTCGAATTGGTTAGGGAATTGATGGGGGAGCAGAGATAACCGTGATGAAACTGCTCAAAGGCGAGGTATAAAATGAGTTTTTTTGATGAGTTGAAAACCTCTCTGGAAGAGGCTGTCGAGATTAAACAAGGTTTGAAAAAACCTGCACGGGTGACCCGCCACGAAATTGAGGATGCTAAGGCTGTTGTAGACCGGAAACGGTGTTCACGCCGCATCCGGCATTCGGTGCTCAATGCCTGATGCGACGCTTACCGCGTCTTATCAGGCCTACAGTTTTACAACGTATTGAAATTGCTGGTTTTGTAGGCCGGATAAGGCGTTCGCGCCGCATCCGGCATTTTACGCATTACTTCGCGATACGCTTGTACTTGATACGTTTTGGCTCTAGCGCATCTGCGCCCAGCGTACGTTTCTTGTACCTTCGTATTCGGTAAAGTTACCTTCGAAGAATTCCACTTTACCTTCATCCTGGTAGTCCAGAATGTGGGTCGCGATACGGTCAAGGAACCAACGGTCGTGCGAGATAACCATGGCACAGCCTGGGAATTCCAGCAGGGCGTTTTCCAGCGCGCGCAGGGTTTCGATATCCAGGTCGTTGGTTGGTTCATCGAGCAGCAGCATGTTACCGCCAACCTGCAGCAGTTTTGCCAGATGCAGACGACCACGCTCACCACCGGACAGCTCGCCGACGCGTTTGCCCTGATCAACACCTTTGAAGTTGAAGCGGCCAACGTAGGCACGGCTTGGCATTTCGGTGTTGCCGATCTTCATGATATCCAGCCCGCCGGAGACTTCTTCCCAAACGGTTTTGCTGTTATCCATTGCGTCACGGAACTGGTCAACGGAGGCTAGCTTCACGGTCTCGCCCAGCGAGATAGTGCCGCTATCAGGCTGTTCCTGACCTTTTATCATGCGGAACAGCGTGGATTTACCCGCGCCGTTCGGACCGATGATACCGACGATAGCGCCTTTCGGTACCGAGAAGCTTAAATCGTCGATCAGTACACGATCGCCATAGGATTTACGCAGATCGCTCACTTCAACGACTTTATCGCCCAGACGTGCTCCTGGTGGAATAAACAGTTCGTTGGTTTCGTTACGCTTCTGGTATTCGGTATTGTTGAGCTCTTCAAAGCGTGCCAGACGGGCTTTGCCCTTAGACTGACGGCCTTTAGCGCCCTGACGTACCCACTCCAGCTCTTCTAACGGATTTACGGCGAGCCGCTTCCTGAGAGGCTTCCTGAGCCAGACGCTGATCTTTCTGCTCCAGCCAGGAGGAGTAGTTGCCTTCCCAAGGAATACCTTCACCGCGGTCCAGCTCGAGGATCCAAACTGGCGCGCCACCGAGGAAGTAACGGTCGTGGGTAATTGCCACAACGGTGCCTTCGAAGTCATGCAGGAAGCGTTCCAGCCATGCCACGGACTCAGCATCCAGGTGGTTAGTTGGTTCATCGAGCAGCAGCATGGTCCGGTTTTTCCAGCAACAGGCGGCACAGCGCCACGCGGCGGCGTTCACCACCTGACAGCCTTTCAACTTTGCCATCCCAATCCGGCAGACGCAGGGCATCAGCCGCACGCTCAAGCTGCACGTTCAGGTTGTGGCCATCGTGTGCCTGAATAATTTCTTCGAACTTGCCCTGTTGCGCGGCGAGTTTATCGAAGTCGGCATCCGGCTCAGCGTATTTTGCATACACTTCATCCAGGCCTTTCAGTGCGTTAACCACTTCGGCAACCGCTTCTTCAACGGATTCACGAACGGTATGTTCCGGCATGTTTCAGTTTTTGGTTCCTGTGGCAGATAACCAATCTTGAGACCAGGCTGTGGGCGAGCTTCGCCTTCGATATCGGTATCGATACCGGCCATGATGCGCAGCAGGGTGGATTTACCGGCGCCATTCAGGCCCAGAACACCGATTTTTGCGCCAGGGAAGAAGCTCAGCGAGATGTTTTTTAAGAATATGACGTTTCGGCGGAACCACTTTGCCGACACGATGCATGGTATAAACGAATTGAGCCACGTGGACTTCGCCTCTTTTTATAGTGATGAATAGAGTTTTCAAAGGCGAAGTGTAGCGGGCCCTCCCCCTTCAAGCCCAGCAGGCAAATTCAGTGGCGCAAATACACCGATAAAACGTAAAAAAGTGTTCATTACGTGGAAAACATTTAGCCATCAGATAGTTAGCATAAATCTATTACGCGGCACGATGCTGCACTGACGTAACGTGACAACGAGGAAGAGCCTGTGGAAACAGCCAAACAATTTACGTGGCGTCTGCTGGCAGCGGGTGTCTGCCTGCTGACCGTCAGTAGCGCGGCCTATGCTGACTCACTGGATCAACAGCGCAGCCGCTATGCGCAAATCAAACAGGCGTGGGATAACCGCCAGATGGATTATGGTTGAAGAGCTTAATGCCAACTCTGCGCGACTATCCGCTGTACCCCTATCTGGAATATCGTCAGCTTTCCGGCGATCTAATGAATACGCCCGCGCTGGCTGTGACCAACTTTGTGCAGGCGAACCCGACGTTGCCACCTGCCCGTACGCTCAAAAACCGCTTTATCAATGAACTGGCGCGCCGCGAAGACTGGCGTGGCCTGTTGGCCTTTAGCCCGGACAAGCCGGGCACCGCAGAAACGCAGTGTAATTATTACTACGCCAAATTTATACCGTGGGGTGATACTCAGGGGGCTGGGGAAGGGGCAAAAGCGCTGTGGCGAGCGGGCAAAACCGCCCGAATGCCTGCGATAAGCTGTTCAGCGCCTGGCGATCGTCCGGCACCCAGGATCCACTCGCTATCTGGAACGCATTCGGCTGGTGATGAAAGCCGGAAATACCGCGGGCTGGCTAAGAGCGCTGGCCTCCGACATGCCCGCTGAATACCAGACCATGTCTACTGCGATTACCGACCTGGCAAATAATCCCAACAACGTGCTGACCTTTGCCCGCAGCACGGGGGCGACCGATTTTACCCGCCAACTGGCGGCGGTGGCCTTTAACAGCGTGGCACGCCAGGATGTTGAAAATGCGCGCTTGATGATCCCATCGCTGGTGCAAGCGACAGGCTTGCCGATGAAGAGCAGACCCAGGAGTTGCGCGATATTGTCGCCTGGCGCCTGATGGGGTCTGACGTGACCGACGAGCAGGCTCGCTGGCGTGATGATGCGATTATGCGCTCGCAATCGACCTCGCTGGTTGAGCGTAGGGTTCGTATGGCCTTGGGGACTGGAGACCGAACAGGGCTGAACACCTGGCTGGCACGATTGCCAATGGAAGCGAAAGAGAAAGACGAGTGGCGCTACTGGCAGGCTGACCTGTTGATGGAGCAGGGCCGAGATAACGAAGCCCGACAAATTTTACTGTCACTGATGCAGCAGCGTGGTTTTTACCCGATGGTCGCAGCACAACGATGGGCGAACCCATACGCTACGCATAGATGAAGCACCAGGCGCAATCGCTTCGACGCTAACCAGCGGCGCGGAAATGGCGCGCGTTCGCGAGCTGATGTACTGGAATCACGACAACACTGCCCGCAGTGAGTGGGCCAATCTGGTCAGCAGCGAGCGAAACCGAGCAGGCGCAGCTGGCGCGCTATGCCTTTGAGCAGAACTGGTGGGATCTCAGCGTACAGGCAACGATCGCCGGTAAGCTGTGGGACAACCTGCAGGAACGTTTCCCGCTGGCTTACAAGGATCTGTTTACGCGCTATACCTCGGGTAAAGATGTACCGCAGAGCTACGCGATGGCCATTGCACGTCAGGAGAGCGCGTGGAATCCAAAGTGAAATCACCGGTGGGCGCAGGCGGGCTACGCAGATTATGCCGGGCACTGCGACCCATACGGTGAGATGTTTAAGCGCCGGTTACAGTAATCCAATCCAGTTGTTAGATCCGGAAACCAATATCAATATCGGCACCAGCTATTTGCAGTACGTTTATCAGCAATTTGAAAATAACCGCATCTTTGCTTCGGCGGCGTACAACGCCGGTCCTGGTCGGGTAGTTCCTGGCTTGGCAATAGCGCCGGACGAATTGACGCGGTGGCATTTATCGAGAGCATTCCGTTCTCGGAACGCGTGGCTACGTGAAAAACGTGCTGGCCTATGATGCCTATTATCGTCACTTTATGGGGGAGAAAGGAGGATTCTGACCAGCAATGAGTGGCAACGTCGTTACTGATATTGCAGTCTATGGTTATGCTTTGTACTCGCTTAAGAGTACATGCATAACACGGTGGCCTATTATGACCCAACAATCCCCTTATTCAGCCACGGTTGCTGTTCAACGTAACCAGGAGTGGCTTCGCTTTGTGGAGCTTCTGCGTCTGGCGTATACCGACGAGCTTGCTCTGCCGTTGTTGAATTTAATGATGACCCCGGATGAGCGTGAAGCGCTGGGGACGCGCGTGCGGATTATCGAAGAATTACTGCGCGGTGAAGTGAGTTAGCGCGAGCTGAAAAATGAACTTGGCGCGGGGATTGCGACAATCACCCGCGGCTCGAACAGCCTGAGTCGGCACCGGTTGAACTGCGCCAATGGCTGGAAGAGACGTTACCGAAAACGCAATCGGCATACGGAATAGCGGCGCGAGTGCCGAACATTGCCTTGCCGCCAGTTAGCCGGATAGCCTTTTGTCGCCATCCGGTAATCTGACTAGCGATTATTATGACGGGTAACAGGTCGTTATGAAAAGGGCTTAGCGCCAGTACCACAGCCTGATGATAAACGCTGCTGCGGGTCAGCGCCCCGCGGAAAATACGCCAATCGCTCCTTCCTTATTGCCAATCTTATCGATCCCGGTGTATTTCGACATCCCCCGCCCAGCGCTTCACCTGCGCGAACCTGTTCAAGGATGGCTTGTGGCAATGGCAGCGTAGCGGAACGCGCCTCTCCACGCTGGTCACGGCTTTCAATCACCACCCAACTGAAGGTTGCACCTTCATCAATTCCCGCTTCAATAGCCACCCAAAAATCAGCTTCAGGCTTTACCTGGCGCGCATTAGCCAGCCGATTACGCGCGCCAGCACGAGTTTCTTCGCTGCCAAAGGCTGCTCTGGTACGCCGGTTTCAACGGAAATGGCGTCGATATGACAGGATCCTTCACCAAAAATCTGGTCAAATGCGGCAAGAATTGCCTGAATTTTGGCAGGATTGGTGGTAGCTACAATAACTTGATGCATAATCTATACTCGTCGTATTTCATGTTGCAGGTATTTTGGCTGCGTTCGTTCACGCAAATCACCGATTTGAGTCAGCTCATCGTGATTCGCTTGCCTGCCATCTTCCCGTAACGCGAAACTCGCAGAGAATCACAACCCATACAATAAAATGTCATCGCAGTATAACGGATAAAAAACATGTTACAGGTATATCTTGTTCGCCATGGCGAAACGCAGTGGAACGCCGAACGGCGTATTCAAGGCCAGTCCGATAGTCCTCTGACGGCTAAAGGTGAGTTACAGGCGGTGCAGGTGGGAGAACGCGTGCACGTTCCTACGGCATCACCCACGTTATCGCCAGCGATCTGGGCCGTACGCAGCGTACCGCCGAGATCATTGCCGATGCCTGTGGCTGTGGCGTGACGCTGGATGCCCGCCTGCGCGAGCTGGATATGGGCATTCTGGAACAACGTCATCTTGATTCACTGAGCGCACAGGAAGAAGAGTGGCGTCGGCTGGTGGTGAATGGCACGCCAAACGGCCGTATTCCTGAAGGTGAGTCGATGCAGGAACTCAGCGAGCGTATGCGTGCCGGGCTTACCGCTTGCCTTAATCTGCCGGCTGGAAGCCGCCCGCTGCTGGTGAGCCACGGGATTGCGCTGGGCTGTCTGGTGAGTACGATTCTGGGGATTGCCTGCGCACGCGGAGCGTCGGTTACGTCTGCGTAACTGCTCAATTTCACGGGTAGATTATCAGGCAAAGCCTGTGGCTGGCGCCGGGATGGGTCGTTGAAACGGCAGGGGATATCTCACATCTGGATACCCCTGCATTGGACGAGCTACAGCGTTAACGGCGAATCGGGATCAGGTATTCGCAGCGCAGCATAATCGGCGGTTCCTGGTTCCGGGCTTCATCCTGCCGGGAAGAAACGCTCAATATCCTGGCCTTTACGGCGGGTCAGGTTGAGCATTGGCATGCAGGTGCCGTAGAGCGTCAGGATAAACTCCTGTAGCCCAGTGCCCAGACCTTCGTAGGTGAACATCACATACTCACCGCCTTCAAGGGTAACTGGATGCAGCATCGAGGTAACCGTTTGCCAGCTCCTGCGTTAGTGCGGTGGTATAGAACACTTCCTGTTCGTCGTCTTTCTCCTGACTGGACGTGGCTCATGCAGCCCGTACAACGTCGGTGGAATAGATGGTGAATTGCCGAGGAAGTCGGTCCAGAACGGTACGCGCATCTGCTGACGGAACTCGGAAATCTCTTCCAGTTTGCAGGTGTAGCTTTGGGTCACGCCCACCAGATGAGTGGTTGGCTGCGTTAGAAATTCGTATTTTGGCATCGTAAACTCGCCCAGACGCAGCGGCGGTCGCATACCGAATGAACTCCAGTCCGGAGAACGACGGTACAGCGCTGGCGTCAGCGAGAACTGCTTTTTAAAGGCGCGGGTAAAGGTTTGCTGAGAGTCAAAACGGTATTGCAGCGCGATATCGAGAATCGGGCGCGCTGTCAGGCGTAACGCAACGGCAGATTTGGATAAACGACGGGCGCGAATGTAAGCACCAATGGCATGGCCGGTAACGTCTTTGAACATACGTTGCAGGTGCCATTTGGAGTAACCGGCTTTTGCCGCCACATTATCCAGCGATAATGGCTGGTCTAAATGACCTTCCAGCCAAACGAGGAGATCGCGAATAATGCCGGCCTGATCCATAAAATATCCTCATCCTTTCAACAACGAGCACCTGACATCAGGTAATTGGATAATAGCATTTTTTGCTGTTTTAGCATTCAGTGTTTTTTTCTTAGTAGAGTATGTTTTAGGGCTTGACGGAAATAAAAGTATTGAGATTTTGTTCTTAATCAATATGTTATTTACCGTGACGAACTAATTGCTCGTGTAATAGATAAAAATGGTAACAATATGAAATACAAGCATTTGATCCTGTCTTTAAGCCTGATAATGCTGGGGCCATTGGCTCATGCAGAAGAGATTGGTTCGGTCGACACCGTATTTAAAATGATCGGCCCGGATCACAAAATTGTTGTGGAAGCCTTTGATGATCCCGATGTGAAAAATGTCACCTGTTATGTGAGCCGGGCGAAAACCGGTGGTATTAAAGGGGGATTGGGTCTGGCGGAAGATACCTCCGATGCGGCCATTTCTTGTCAGCAAGTCGGGCCGATTGAACTGTCGGATCGTATTAAAAACGGCAAAGCTCAGGGCGAGGTAGTATTCAAAAAACGCACGTCCCTGGTCTTTAAGTCGTTACAGGTCGTGCGCTTTTATGATGCCAAACGCAACGCGCTCGCTTATCTGGCTTACTCCGACAAAGTTGTAGAAGGTTCGCCGAAAAACGCGATTAGCGCGGTTCCTGTCATGCCGTGGCGGCAATAACAGAGGCGATTTATGCAACGGGAAACGGTCTGGTTAGTGGAAGATGAGCAAGGGATAGCCGACACGCTGGTCTACATGTTGCAGCAGGAAGGTTTTGCCGTCGAGGTCTTTGAGCGAGGCTTGCCGGTGCTGGATAAAGCTCGCAAGCAGGTACCCGACGTCATGATTCTCGATGTTGGTCTGCCGGATATTAGCGGCTTTGAATTGTGCCGCCAGTTACTGGCGCTCCATCCGGCGTTACCTGTACTGTTCCTGACGGCCCGAAGTGAAGAGGTCGATCGCCTGCTTGGGCTGGAAATTGGTGCTGACGACTACGTGGCTAAACCGTTTTCACCCCGCGAAGTGTGCGCCAGGGTGCGCACCTTACTGCGTCGGGTGAAGAAGTTCTCGACGCCGTCTCCCGTCATCCGTATTGGACATTTTGAATTGAATGAACCCGCGGCGCAGATCAGCTGGTTTGACACGCCATTAGCGCTGACTCGGTATGAGTTTTTATTGTTGAAGACGTTACTCAAGTCACCGGGCCGCGTCTGGTCCCGCCAGCAACTGATGGATAGCGTATGGGAAGATGCGCAGGACACCTACGATCGCACCGTCGATACCCACATTAAAACGCTGCGTGCCAAGCTGCGCGCCATCAACCCCGATCTTTCACCGATTAATACTCATCGCGGCATGGGATATAGCCTGAGGGGCCTGTAATGCGTATCGGCATGCGGTTGTTGCTGGGCTATTTTTTACTGGTGGCGGTGGCAGCCTGGTTCGTACTGGCCATTTTTGTCAAAGAAGTTAAACCGGGCGTGCGAAGAGCAACGGAGGGGACGTTGATCGACACCGCAACGTTGCTGGCGGAGCTGGCGCGTCCCGATTTGCTCTCTGGGGACCCAACGCATGGGCAACTGGCGCAGGCGTTTAATCAGCTACAACATCGCCCGTTTCGCGCCAATATCGGTGGCATTAACAAAGTGCGCAATGAATATCATGTCTATATGACCGATGCGCAGGGCAAAGTATTGTTCGATTCGGCAAATAAAGCCGTTGGACAGGATTATTCGCGCTGGAATGACGTCTGGCTAACGTTGCGTGGTCAGTATGGTGCGCGCAGCACGTTGCAAAATCCTGCCGATCCCGAAAGTTCTGTGATGTATGTTGCCGCACCGATTATGGACGGCTCGCGGCTTATTGGCGTTTTGAGCGTAGGCAAACCGAACGCGGCGATGGCTCCGGTCATTAAGCGTAGCGAGCGGCGAATTTTATGGGCCAGCGCCATTTTGTTGGGGATTGCACTGGTGATTGGCGCAGGCATGGTTTGGTGGATCAACCGCTCTATTGCCCGGCTCACTCGCTATGCTGATTCCGTCACTGACAATAAGCCCGTTCCTCTCCCCGATCTCGGTAGTAGCGAGTTGCGTAAACTCGCGCAGGCGCTGGAAAGTATGCGCGTGAAGCTGGAAGGGAAAAACTATATTGAGCAGTATGTTTACGCATTAACTCATGAGCTAAAAAGCCCACTGGCGGCGATTCGTGGAGCGGCGGAAATTTTACGCGAAGGTCCGCCGCCGGAAGTGGTGGCTCGTTTTACTGACAACATTCTGACGCAAAATGCGCGTATGCAGGCATTGGTAGAAACGTTACTACGCCAGGCAAGACTGGAGAATCGTCAGGAAGTCGTTCTGACTGCTGTTGATGTGGCGGCATTATTCCGCCGCGTCAGCGAAGCGCGCACCGTGCAGTTGGCAGAAAAAAAAATCACTCTGCATGTTACGCCCACCGAGGTTAACGTTGCTGCTGAACCGGCGTTACTGGAGCAGGCGCTGGGAAATTTACTGGATAACGCCATCGATTTTACCCCCGAGAGCGGTTGCATCACGCTAAGCGCCGAAGTGGATCAGGAACACGTCACGCTTAAGGTGCTGGATACCGGTAGTGGTATTCCTGACTACGCGCTTTCACGTATTTTTGAACGCTTTTACTCTTTGCCTCGTGCAAATGGGCAAAAAAGCAGCGGTCTGGGGTTGGCGTTCGTCAGTGAGGTCGCCCGTTTGTTTAACGGCGAAGTCACGCTGCGCAACGTGCAGGAAGGTGGCGTGCTGGCCTCGCTTCGACTTCACCGTCACTTCACATAGCTTCAAATTCTTCCCACATAGTCTTCGTATCCTGCTGCCATTGCAAAGGAGAAGACTATGTTGAAATCCCCCCTGTTCTGGAAAATGACTAGCCTGTTTGGTGCAGTATTGCTGTTGTTGATTCCGATAATGCTGATTCGGCAGGTGATTGTCGAACGTGCTGATTACCGTAGCGATGTGGAAGATGCGATTCGCCAAAGTACCAGCGGGCCGCAAAAACTCGTTGGGCCGCTCATCGCTATTCCTGTGACCGAGCTTTATACGGTGCAGGAAGAGGATAAAACCGTGGAGCGGAAACGAAGTTTTATCCATTTTTGGTTACCTGAGTCATTGATGGTTGATGGCAATCAGAACGTGGAAGAACGCAAGATAGGGATTTATACCGGTCAGGTCTGGCACAGTGATTTAACGTTAAAAGCCGATTTCGATGTTTCGCGTCTTAGCGAACTCAACGCGCCAAATATCACCTTAGGCAAGCCATTTATTGTGATTAGCGTCGGGGATGCGCGTGGTATTGGTGTGGTGAAAGCGCCTGAAGTTAACGGAACGGCGCTGACCATTGAACCCGGCACCGGGTTAGAGCAAGGCGGGCAGGGCGTGCATATCCCTTTACCTGAAGGGGACTGGCGGAAGCAGAACCTGAAGCTGAATATGGCCCTGAATTTAAGCGGTACCGGCGATCTTTCTGTGGTGCCTGGCGGGCGTAATAGCGAAATGACCTTAACCAGCAACTGGCCGCATCCCAGTTTTTTAGGTGATTTTCTACCAGCCAAACGGGAAGTTAGCGAGTCAGGTTTTCAGGCGCACTGGCAAAGCAGCTGGTTTGCTAATAATCTCGGTGAGCGTTTTGCTTCAGGCAATGATACCGGCTGGGAAAACTTCCCGGCGTTTAGCGTCGCAGTAACGACGCCAGCCGATCAATACCAATTAACTGACCGGGCGACTAAGTACGCCATTCTGCTGATTGCACTGACTTTTATGGCGTTCTTTGTTTTTGAAACGCTCACCGCGCAACGTTTACACCCAATGCAATATTTGCTGGTGGGGCTTTCATTGGTGATGTTTTATTTGCTCTTGCTGGCGCTTTCTGAACATACCGGTTTTACCGTGGCATGGATAATCGCCAGTCTGATTGGGGCGATAATGAACGGTATTTATTTGCAAGCGGTATTGAAAGGTTGGTGCAACAGCATGTTGTTTACCCTCGCGCTGTTGTTGCTGGATGGTGTGATGTGGGGACTGCTCAACTCTGCCGATAGCGCGCTGTTGTTGGGAACCAGTGTGCTGGTGGTGGCGCTGGCCGGCATGATGTTTGTGACCCGTAATATCGACTGGTATGCGTTTTCACTGCCGAAAATGAAAGCCAGTAAAGAAGTTACAACGGACGATGAGTTACGTATCTGGAAATAAGGTTGAAAAATAAAAACGGCGCTAAAAAGCGCCGTTTTTTTTGACGGTGGTAAAGCCGATTAATCTTCCAGATCACCGCAGAAGCGATAACCTTCACCGTGAATGGTGGCGATGATTTCCGGCGTATCCGGCGTAGATTCGAAATGTTTACGAATACGGCGGATCGTCACGTCTACAGTACGGTCGTGCGGTTTCAGCTCACGGCCGGTCATTTTCTTCAGCAGTTCAGCACGGGACTGAATTTTGCCTGGGTTTTCACAGAAGTGAAGCATGGCGCGGAACTCGCTGCGCGGCAGCTTGTACTGCTCGCCATCAGGGCCGATCAACGAACGGCTGTTGATGTCCAGTTCCCAACCATTGAACTTGTAGCTTTCAACGCTACGACGTTCTTCGCTGACAGTACCCAGATTCATGGTACGGGACAGTAGGTTGCGTGCACGAATCGTCAGTTCACGCGGGTTGAACGGTTTGGTGATGTAGTCATCTGCACCGATTTCGAGGCCGAGAATTTTATCGACTTCGTTGTCACGGCCAGTCAGGAACATCAACGCAACATTCGCCTGCTCGCGCAGTTCACGCGCTAACAGAAGACCGTTCTTACCCGGCAGATTGATATCCATGATCACCAGGTTGATGTCATATTCAGAGAGGATCTGATGCATTTCCGCGCCATCTGTCGCTTCGAAAACATCATAGCCTTCCGCTTCGAAAATACTTTTCAACGTGTTGCGTGTTACCAACTCGTCTTCAACGATAAGAATGTGCGGGGTCTGCATGTTTGCTACCTAAATTGCCAACTAAATCGAAACAGGAAGTACAAAAGTCCCTGACCTGCCTGATGCATGCTGCAAATTAACATGATCGGCGTAACATGACTAAAGTACGTAATTGCGTTCTTGATGCACTTTCCATCAACGTCAACAACATCATTAGCTTGGTCGTGGGTACTTTCCCTCAGGACCCGACAGTGTCAAAAACGGCTGTCATCCTAACCATTTTAACAGCAACATAACAGGCTAAGAGGGGCCGGACACCCAATAAAACTACGCTTCGTTGACATATATCAAGTTCAATTGTAGCACGTTAACAGTTTGATGAAATCATCGTATCTAAATGCTAGCTTTCGTCACATTATTTTAATAATCCAACTAGTTGCATCATACAACTAATAAACGTGGTGAATCCAATTGTCGAGATTTATTTTTTATAAAATTATCCTAAGTAAACAGAAGGATATGTAGCATTTTTTAACAACTCAACCGTTAGTACAGTCAGGAAATAGTTTAGCCTTTTTTAAGCTAAGTAAAGGGCTTTTTCTGCGACTTACGTTAAGAATTTGTAAATTCGCACCGCGTAATAAGTTGACAGTGATCACCCGGTTCGCGGTTATTTGATCAAGAAGAGTGGCAATATGCGTATAACGATTATTCTGGTCGCACCCGCCAGAGCAGAAAATATTGGGGCAGCGGCGCGGGCAATGAAAACGATGGGGTTTAGCGATCTGCGGATTGTCGATAGTCAGGCACACCTGGAGCCAGCCACCCGCTGGGTCGCACATGGATCTGGTGATATTATTGATAATATTAAAGTTTTCCCGACATTGGCTGAATCGTTACACGATGTCGATTTCACTGTCGCCACCACTGCGCGCAGTCGGGCGAAATATCATTACTACGCCACGCCAGTTGAACTGGTGCCGCTGTTAGAGGAAAAATCTTCATGGATGAGCCATGCCGCGCTGGTGTTTGGTCGCGAAGATTCCGGGTTGACTAACGAAGAGTTAGCGTTGGCTGACGTTCTTACTGGTGTGCCGATGGTGGCGGATTATCCTTCGCTCAATCTGGGGCAGGCGGTGATGGTCTATTGCTATCAATTAGCAACATTAATACAACAACCGGCGAAAAGTGATGCAACGGCAGACCAACATCAACTGCAAGCTTTACGCGAACGAGCCATGACATTGCTGACGACTCTGGCAGTGGCAGATGACATAAAACTGGTCGACTGGTTACAACAACGCCTGGGGCTTTTAGAGCAACGAGACACGGCAATGTTGCACCGTTTGCTGCATGATATTGAAAAAAATATCACCAAATAAAAAACGCCTTAGTAAGTATTTTTC